>OZ242328.1:0-4875000 GCA_965208295.1 Longimicrobiales bacterium
CAGGCTTCATCGACGCGCCCAACGGCAAGGCGGAAGCCGAGCCCGAGCCGCTCACGCTGGAAACGCTTTTTGAAATCTACGGCGAAGAGGTGACGCCCACCAAGGCGGAGGCGTCCCAGCGGGCCGACAGGGCCGCGACGAGGATGTTCCTCGGGTTCTTCGGACGAGGCCGCAAGCCTTCAACGCTCTCCCGGCGCGACTGGGACCGGTTCATCCGGGCGCGGCGCGCGGGCAAGGTCGGAGCGAGCGGCAAACCGGTGTCCGACGCGACGATCGAACACGATCTGAAGTTCCTGATCGCCGTGTTCAACTGGGCCGCCAAGTCGAAGGACGAGGAGGGTCGGCTGCTCCTCGGCTCGAACCCGCTGAAGGGTCTGAAGACGCCAACGGAGAAGAACCCCACGCGGGTGGTGTTGGCCGAGGAGGAATACCAGGCGCTTCTCGGGGTGTCCCGGGAGGTGGACTGGCGCTTCCACGTCGCGCTGGTGCTCGCGCACGAGACCGGACACCGAATCGGGGCCATCCGCCACCTCAGGTGGTCGGATATCGACCTTGAAGCCCGAGCCATCCGGTGGAGGGCCGAACACGAGAAGACCGGCTACGAACACCGGACTCCGATGACGGTCGAGGCAGTCTCCGTCCTTGAGGAGGCGCGAGAGCGGAGCCCCGGGATCGAGGTTGCTCCGGTGCTCCCCGCACCACGAGATCCGTCGCGGTGCGCGGGCCGGACGCTGGCGCGCTTCTGGTGGAACCGAGCCCAGAAGCTCGCGGGACTCGAACCCAAGCGTGGGCGGGGCTGGCACTCGTTGAGGCGCAAGTTCGCCAGCGACCTCATGGACCAGCCGCTCAAGGTCCTCTGCGACCTCGGAGGCTGGAAGACCGCCAAGACGGTGCTCCAGTGCTATCAGCGAGCCGACGAGGGACAGCTTCGGAAGGCACTGGAAGCCCGCCCGAGACCTCGCGGCTGAGGCTCCGCAATTCGGCGGGAGTCAAATAGCGGGAACCCGGCCTTACAATTCCATAACTCTAACGCTCACAGGAAGATACCAACCTGATGCCGCAT
Source organism: Longimicrobiales bacterium (assembly GCA_965208295.1). Taxonomy (GTDB): domain Bacteria; phylum Gemmatimonadota; class Gemmatimonadetes; order Longimicrobiales; family Gaopeijiaceae; genus Bin94. The sequence goes on from OZ242328.1 coordinate 1,064, forward strand.
GACGTAACGTTAGGGTTGGTCCCAGGGAGCTTCCCGCCAGCTCAGAACCGGAACGAGGCATCGGGCGCGACGCGGCCGGCCGCCTCACCTGCCGCGGTGAACACCGTCAGGTCCACCCGCACCACGGCGGGCAGGAGGTCCGCGAACCGAAGGCTCGCCGGTCCGATGGGCTCACGGGTACAGGTGAGGGAGGCGAGGAGGTGTACCTCTTCGTGTTGGATGCCCTCGTCCTCGTGTGTGTGCTGGTCCTCGCCGGCATGGTCGTCTTCTACACCTTCGGGCGCCTGCACGTCCGCCGAGTCCAGCGCACAGGTCGCCCCGTCCGGAAACGCGAGGAGACGCGCGCCACCGCTTCGGAGTCTGTCGAGAGCCTCTGCTGCGGTGGCCCGCTCCTGCGCCGAGCGGGGGGCGTGCTCGAAGCCGAACACGGATTCTGCGGGGAGTTGCAGGTCGACGGTGACGCGGGCGCCGTCCACCGCCAGACCCAGTCGAGCGATGCCATGTTCGTGGGCCCCGGCCGTCCCCAGGCGTTCGCCTTCGACCAGGGGAGGACGCGGGGGGGGTGAATCGCCGCATGCGACGAGCAGCAGGAGACACGGGATCGTCCACCCGACGAAACGGGAGCGGACCCGGGGTCGATCGAGTCTGGGGCAGGTCATCGTAAGGGAACCGGTGGGGGTTGCGTGCGTACAGGTATCTAATGATAATGTATTCGCGTTATCATCGTTTGGTTTTCCGAAAGGACGAGGGTCCCGTTCATGCCGAAGCCGCCCCGCCGATTCCCGATTCCCTGGACACCCCTCCAGTTCGCCCTGGTCATCATCGGCGGCTGGCTTGCGCTCACATCGGGGCCCCGCTCCGTCCTGGCGGATCCGAGCGACAGAGCGATGGTCCGCGCGGTCAGTGTCCCGGTGGACTCCACCGAGGTGGACTGGCAATTGCTGGCCTCCCTGAATTACCGCACGGGCGAGATGTCCGAGGAACTCGATTCGATCGTGGGACGAGCGGTGAAGGTGCCCGGATACATGGTCCCCCTGGAGGACTGGGCCGGCGAGGTCTCGGAGTTCCTCCTGGTGCCGTACGTCGGGGCCTGCGTGCACACCCCGCCGCCGCCACCCAACCAATTGGTCTACGTCCAGATGGAGAAGGGTCAACGCGTGCCGGTCTCCTTCTGGGATCCCGTATGGATTCACGGCACCCTGACCGTGGACGAGACGACGAACCTGTACGGATCGGTGTCCTTCAAGATGGCTGGCAACTCGATCACGCCCTACGAATGGTGACGAGCCGAGACCCTGCGGCCATCCCGGGCGTACCCATCGCGCGCGGGGGTGATGGAGTGGCCTCTGGATGGGTGGCCGGTGTCGCAACGGCCTGTTCCGTGCATTGTCTCATGACTCCCCTCCTGGCCACGGTCGCCCCGTTCATGGTCCTGGCCGAAGGCGCGGAATGGTGGATGTGGGGAGGGACGGTGTTCCTGGCTGTCGTGATGCTGGCGATCGGGCCGGGTCGGCGTCGACGGGCGATTGCCGGGCTTGTTCTCGCAGGGGCCGCCATCTGGGCTGCCTCTCTGGCCGGTTGGTTCGAGCCTGCTCCAGAAATCGTCACGTCTCCCGTGGGGAGCCTTCTGATTGCCGGAGGCTTGCTGTGGAGCGCCCGGCTCTGTCGTGCCATGGCCTGTCGACGATCGGGGTATCGACATGCAGGCCACGGGGGTTATCGTCCTGGGTGATTGCGAGGCTTCGCCCCCGACGAAGGACACCATGCACTCCCAACGAGACACCCGGCAGCGACGGGCCATCCGTGCCGTCTTCCTCGACGTTGCGGGCCCACTGACACCAGACGACGTTCTCGAACGCGCTCAGGCGCTCGCGCCCACGCTCGGGCTGGCCACGGTGTACCGAAACGTCAAGATGCTGGCTGAGAAGGGTTGGCTCACTGAAGTGGAACTCCCTGGGAGTGGCATGCGTTACGAACTGGCGGCTCGGCCTCACCATCACCATTTCGTGTGCCGCGCCTGCGAAAAGGCGTTCGATATCCACCGTTGCCCCGAAGCAGTGGAGGATCTGGCTCCGGAAGGCTTCGAGGTCGATGACCACGAGGTGATCCTCTTCGGGCGTTGCCCGGCCTGCACCTGATCGCAAGACGCTGCGAGAGGCGGCGAAACGGCGGGGGCGGCGGCGCGCATCACCAACCGCTGGACCCATCTTCGGCGCCTGTGCTCCCGGCGGCGAGCGCGACGACCTCGATGGCAGCCTCGCGTAGCGTAACCGCGAGGGTGCGTCCGTCGGGGCTCAAGCTCGGCTGGAGTGCGCCGAACACGCCGGTCGTAACCTGTTCCGTCGCGCCGGTGGGGATGTCCACCCGCCACACCTGGAAGGGCCCGAAACCGTCGTTGCGCGAGTAGAAGAGCGACGCACCGTCGGCGCTCCACTCGGGCGCGCTGTAGGGTTCGCCATTGGCAAAGGAGACAACAGCGGTGGGGGTTCCACCCGCTGTCGGCACTGTGTAAACGGTGACGCGTCCGTCCTCGCGCGAGCGTCCGTAGAAAGCCAGCCGCGCGCCGTCCGGCGAGAAGCGAGCTCCCATGGCAGAGCCCTGGAACCCGTCGAGCGGGACCCGGACAGGGTCGGAGGCCGCGCGGCCTGTAGCGGGATCGACGGCGATCGAGTAGACGGACCCCGGGTTCCCCTCGAGCGGCGGGCCGTGACTGCTGAAGGCGAGCGACCGCCCGTCCGGACTCCAATCGGGCTCGCCGGTGTCCGCGCCCGGTCCGAACTGCGTGAGTCGTATGGGTCGCTCGCTCCCGCCAACGCGGACCAGCCATATGTCGTCGCTCTGCTGCAGGTGCCCGTGGAAGGCGAGCCACCGGCCGTCAGGCGACCACGCGGCGCCGTAGTCTTCGCCCTCCTCCGAGAGGAGAGCCCGGATCGTGCCGTTCGGGGCGCCCCCCGCATCGAGGTCGAGGACGCCCAGGTCGAAGTCGATGGGCATGCGGACGCGTCGCCAGGAGAGGGTGATGAAACCCAGCGCCCCCCCGGCGGGGTGCCAGGAAGGCAGGAAGGCGCTGGTGGAGCCTGCCGTTGTCACATCGGTGGGTTCCCCTCCGGTTGCCGGGACGAGGCCCACCGTGGTCCGCGTATGGTACACGCTGAGAGCGACGCGACCGTCGGCGAGCGGCGTGACCGCGAGCACGTCACGGCCGCTGCGCTCCAGTCTTCCGGCCGGGCCGCCCTCCACCGGCACGCGCCAGGCGACAAAGAGCGAGTCGTCGAGCCCCGCTGCCGCGAGATGGAGCGCTCTGCCCGTGGAGGACCACTCCACGCGGCGGTCCCATCCGAGCTGGAGGTCGGCGGCGAGCGTGCGCGTCTCGCCCGTCGCGATCTCCGTCATGGCCAGGGCCGCGCGTCCGCCCGCGGCGCGAAGGTACGCGACCGCGCGCCCGTCGGGCGATCGCACAGGTGCCGTCCATCCCCCGGCGTCGTCGACCAGCACGGTCGCGTCGTCGAGCCCCGGTGCATACGCGACCCACGCGGTATCGGCGCCCGCGTGTCGAAGCGCGGTCACGGTCCCGTCGGGCAGCAATCGCGGATAGTCGATGCGTGCGTCCCCGGGATCCACGATGCGCGACTCCTGGCCGGTGGTCGGGTCTAAGGTCCAGACCCCGTGACTTTCGGGCCAGCGGTCGACGTACACGACGCGCGAACCGTCGGGCGACCAGGTCACCCGCGACCGTCCCGCTGGCGTCCTCGTCACCACGCGGCCGACCCCGGTCGCTACGTCGTAGACCGCGAGCGATCTGCTGTCCGCGGCATAATCGGCGAATACGACTCGATCGCCGGCAGGCGACGGGATGCCCGGGTAGGCGTCGTAGAAGTCTGTGTGGACGTGTCGTGCGAGCACGACGTCCGAGACCTCTTCGACATTGCTTCCGCACGCCGCCGCCATCAGGAGCGGTACTGCTACGAGGCCGCGGCAAGCACAGATTGGCCGCAAACGGGGCCCACCGAGGGTGAAGCTCATCTGATCTCCTTCCGGCTATGCGAGAGCACGTCAGTGGTCCGTTCTCGCCGTCTCCGCCATCTCCTCCTGGGTCCCGGGAATCGAGAGGCTCGATCACCCGCAGTCAGGTCGCGTCACAAACGATAATACATTATCATGACGGCTCAGGGCAATCGCACAGCCCCGGGATGCCGCATGAGCTGGGCACCGCCTGACGTAACGTTAGGGTTGCAGTGCGCGCTCATCCCCCAAACCCTGACGTAACGTTAGGGTTTGCCCACGCCCCCTACCCCTCCTTCGCCTCGTACCTGTCCTTGAGGCTCCGCACCACCGCCGGATCGGCCAGCGTGGTGGTATCGCCCAGCGCCCTCCCCGCCGCGATGTCGCCCAGCAACCGCCGCATGATCTTGCCCGACCGAGTCTTGGGCAGGTCGGCCGCGAAGAGGATCGCTTCGGGACGGGCGATGGGGCCGATCGCGCTCGCGACGTGCTTCTTCAACTCGGCGTTCAGGGCCTCGTCCCCCTCCCGCCCCCCCATCAGCGTCACGAAGGCGGCAATCGCCTGCCCCTTCACCGCATGCGTCTTCCCCACCACCGCCGCCTCGGCGACGGCCGGATGCTCCACCAGGGCGCTCTCCACCTCCATGGTGCCGATACGGTGGCCCGCCACGTTCAGCACGTCGTCCACCCTCCCCAGGATCCACAGGTAGCCGTCCTCGTCGATCTTGGCGCCGTCGCCGGGGAAGTACACCCCGTCCCACTTCGACCAGTAGGTGTCGCGGTAGCGCTGGTCGTCCCCCCAGATGGTGCGCAGCATGGCGGGCCAGGGACGGGTGATGGCCAGGTAGCCCGCGTCCACGGTCTCTCCCTCGTCGTTGAGGAGCGTCGCCGCGATCCCCGGAAAGGCCCGGCACCCGCTGCCGGGACGGGTGTGGGTGACGCCGGGGAGCGGCGTGATCATGATCCCGCCCGTTTCGGTCTGCCACCAGGTATCGATGATCGGGCAGCGCTCCCCCCCGATGACGCGATGGTACCACATCCACGCCTCGGGGTTGATGGGCTCGCCCACCGTCCCAAGGAGGCGCAAACGACCCAGGTCGTACCCCCCCGGCCACTCCTCGCCCCACTGCATGAAGGCCCGGATCGCGGTGGGCGCCGTGTAGAAAACGGTCACCCCGTAGTCCTGGCACATCTTCCAGAAGCGCCCCTTGTCGGGCCAGTCCGGCGCACCCTCGTACATGACCACGGTGGCGCCGGCGGCGAGGGGGCCGTAGACGATGTAGCTGTGGCCGGTCACCCAGCCCACATCGGCCGTGCACCAGTAGATGTCGTCGTCCTTCAGGTCGAAAACGACCTTCGTGGTGGCGTGGACCTGGGTGAGGTAGCCGCCGGTCGTGTGGACCACGCCCTTGGGCTTTCCGGTGGTGCCCGAGGTGTACAGGATGTAGAGGATGTCCTCGGCGTCCATCACCTCGGCGGGACAGTCGGCGTCCACGCCGTCGGCGAGGTCGTGGTACCAGTGGTCGCGGCCGGCCACCATGTCCACCGGGTCGAGGCCGCCGCGCGAAACCACCACCACGTGCTCGATGCCGGGACAGCGCTCCACCGCGCGGTCCGCGTTGGCCTTCAGCGGCACGATCGTCCCGCGCCGGTGTCCCCCGTCGGCGGTAATCAGCACCCGGGCGTCGGCGTCGTTGATCCGGTCCGCGAGCGAGTCCGGGCTGAAACCGCCGAACACTACCGAATGCGGGGCCCCGATCCTCGCGCACGCCAGCATGGCGAAGGCCGCCTCCGGAATCATCGGCAGGTAGATGGCGACGCGGTCGCCCTTCTTCACCCCCAGGCCCCGTAGCACGTTGGCGAAGCGCCCCACCTGCTGCGCCAGCTCGGTGTAGGTAAAGGTCCGCCTGTCCCCCGGCTCTCCCTCCCAAAGCAGGGCAGCCTTGTCGCGCCGCGGCCCGTCCAGATGCCGGTCGATGCAGTTGTGGCACACATTGAGCTTTCCCCCGTCGAACCAGCGCGCGTGGGGCGGGTTCCATTCGAGCACCGTGTCCCACTTCCGGAACCAGTCCAGCTCCTCCGCCCATCCGGCCCAGAAGGCCTCGAAGTCCTCGGCCCGCTCGTACACTTCCGGGTCGGAGACGACGGCAGCCGCCGCGAATTCCGGCGGCGGTGCAAACCTGCGCTTCTCGGTGAGGAGCGCGTCGAGGGCATCTCGGTCATGCGTCATTCATGGGACTCCTTGGGGGCAACGGGCCGGCGTTTGTCCTGCGGGCTTCCGAGTATGAACCGGGCGGGCGCCGCCTGCAACTCGATTGACACGGTTTCGCCGCGTTGGCAAGTTGTTGGCGTGCGGCCCGCCGTACCCCGGGTTGCCCGAACGAGGAGCGCAAACGTTGCCTACTTCCCCACAACCCGTCATTCAGGACCGCCTGAGGGAGGCCCTGGAGACCCACGGCCACCGTTTCACCGAGCAGCGGGGCGCCGTGCACCGCTTCCTGGCCGGCACGGACTCTCATCCCACCGCCGAAGAGGTCTTCACCGGCGTTCGCGGAAAGTTGCCCGCAATCTCGCTCGCCACGGTCTACAAGAACCTGGAGACCCTGGTCGCCTGCGGCATGGCGCTCAAGCTCACCTATTCGGACGGTTCCTCGCGCTACGACGGACGCACCGACCCGCACCACCACGCCCGTTGTGAGCAGTGCGGAACGGTGCGTGACGTGCCGGGTAACCTGCCTGCGGAGGTGGTCTCGGAGCTGGAATCCTGCCCCAGCTTCCAGGTCACCGGCTACCGGCTGGAACTTACCGGCGTCTGCTCCGCCTGCACCTGAAGAATCTCCCGCGGAGAAAAGTCCCCCGGCCGCCGATTCAGACGGCGGCCGCCCGGCTCGCCCGCCCGAGTGCCGAGCGCAGACGGCGGCGCAACTCCACCTCCGACATGGTCGACAGCGTGCGCTGGGCCGTGCGCGACGAGTTCCAGCGCACGTCGGTCAGGGAGACGCGGCGGCCCTCGCGCTCACCCTCGCCGTCCACGACGAAGTAGAAGCGTCCCTTGTAGTCGCCGCCCTCTTCGCGCGCCACCATCGCAACCCAGGCATTCCCTTCGTGGTCACGGAATCGTCGCACGGAAAACCTCTCTGTTGTTGGCGTGAAGGCCGGCGCAGCTACTCCCTGTCACCGGCTCGAAGCTTCTTCTGGTGCATCACTTCGGGGAACTCGTAGTAGAGGACCCCCTCCTTGCTGATATCTGACCGGACCCGGAAACCGTCGTCCATTCCGATCATGATCTTCTCGGCGGCAGGCAGGGTCAGGTTCAGGGCGGCGGCCACATCCGTAACCGTCAGCACGCCGGCGCGCTCGGTCGCCAGCCTCAGCACCTTGCGATTCAGCGACTGGATGACCGACTGGCGACGCTCCTGCAGCGACTTCCAGCCCCAGAGGAAGGTGGCGGATCCCGCCATGCCGAAGAGCGAACCCGCCATGATGGGCTCGAACACCTGCGTGGTGAGGCCGACGGTGATCATGATCGTGCCCAGGGCGGCCAGTGCCCCGCCGAAGATGCGCCGGCCGATGCCGCTCGGGGGCAGGGGCGTGTCCGGCGGGGGAGGCGCCGGCTTGCGCCTCGCCGGGACACGCGCCGGAGATCCCCAATCGCCGCTGTCCCGCTCGGGCTTGCGGGAATGCTCCCAGCCGAATCCGCAACCCGGACACACGCGGTACGCTCGCCGGGAAGCGTAGTAGATGAGGCCGCCGATACCGTAGGTGGGAATGCTGAGGCCGATCAGCAGCGCCATGTGTCCCGGCTTCTGAAAGTACGGAATCGGCTCGCCCCGGTGGCCGCAGCGGGGACACTGCCGCACCCTGTCCTCGACCAGCGACGTGCGGCGGCGGGCCACTGCCGCTCCACAGGTGGGACAGCGGTCCTCACCATCGAAAAGGGTCTCACCGCAGGTGGAACACCTCATCGCTTTCGGGGTTCTTTCACCGGCACCTCCGGCAACCTTTTGGCTTCATGGACCCAACTCTTTCTTACGAGAGACCCGTTGCCGGGATTCATTCCGGCGCCCGCAACGCCCGGACCCTTCCGGCCCCACGACCGTACACACGGACCAATGACATTACATTCACTGGAGCCTTCCGCAAACACCGCCCCCGAAACTGATCGATGACCCCAAGCCGTTCCAGGAACGTTTCGACCGTCGGCTCCGGCACGCCGGGCCGCCTTCATCCCGGCCTTCGCCGGCGACTGCCGGCAGTCTGTGTCCTGCTCCTGGCATTCGGCGGAGAGTTCGCCGCCGCCCAGACGATCTCCTCCCCGTATCGCCCGATCGAGCACCGCCAGACGGGGTCGATCTTTGGAGGCTACACCATGCTCGCCACCGGATCCCTGGATCTGGGGCCCAAGTCGGGGACGTTCGTCGGTGGGCGGTACGCGATCGAGACCGGGGGACCCGTCTTCTTCGAGGGACTGCTCAGCTATCTGCCCACCACGCGCGACGTGATCGACCCACGCCGGCAGCTGGGGGACCGGTCGCTCGGTGAGGCCGATGTCCACATGCTCATGCTCGATGCGCGGCTTGCATTCAGTCTTACGGGACGCCGGACGTGGAACCGGCTCTCTCCCCATCTCTTCGTTGGGGCGGGGGTGGCCTACGACGCCGCTCCCGCGAGCGAAATCGAGGCGGTTCTCCTGCCGGAAGATGTCTTCCAGTTCGGGATGGCCTTCACGGCCAATGCCGGAACCGGCGTGCGGTTCGTTCTCGGATCCAATGTCGTGGTGAGGACCGATGCGAGCCTGAAACTCTGGCAGCTCGGCACCCCCACCGGCTTCGGCGACTCCACCAAGCGCCCCGGCGACGAGATGGATCCGCTGCACGCCCCGGAGCAGAGCGAGTGGATCGGCGCGTACGGCTTCATGCTGAGTCTCGCCTGGCGTTTCTGACGGACGAGCGGCCCGTGGCCGGTTCCCACGACCTCAAGGCCGACTGGCTCTCCTGCGACGAGGCGCTGGCCCGCATCCTGGCCCATGCGCGTCCCATGTCGGCGACCTCGGTGTCCGCGTCGCGGGCGCTGGGCCGCACCGTCGCGGAGACGATTCGGGCGCGCGCAACCCTCCCGGCGTGGCGAAACAGCGCCATGGACGGCTTCGCGGTTCGCAGCGGCGACCTCGACGGGTTCGGGGACGGGTTGGCGGACGGGACGCTGCGGCTGCCGGTCGCGGGCGAATCGTACCCGGGGGCGATTCCCCTGGCGGGCGTGCCGGAGGGAGCAGCCGTGCGCGTGATGACGGGTGGCTCCATACCCGACGGCTTCGACTCGGTGATCCGGGTCGAGCACACCGACGGCGGAGCGGAGACCGGATTCGTGGTGATTCACCGCACCGATGACTTGGGCAAGCACATCCGCGCGGCCGGCAAGGACATGCTCGTAGGCGCCGAGACGGTTCCGGTGGGCACCGTCGTGCACTCCGGGTCGCTGCCGGTGCTTTTGGCCAGCGGGTGCGACCCCGTTCCCGTGTACCGGCGGCCACGCGTGGGCGTGCTGTCGAGCGGCGACGAGCTTGTGGGGATGGACCGTTTCGACCGCGTGGCCGCGGGCCGGGGGGTTCCCGACACCAACCGGGCCATGATGGCCGCGGGGGTGGTGGAGGCGGGTGCGGTACCGGTCGACCTGGGGGTTGTCGCGGACAGTCCGGGGGCGCTGCTCGAAAAGTTGGAGTCGGTGGGAGAGGTCGACGTACTGGTGACCACGGGGGGGGCGTCCATGGGCGACAAGGACTTGCTGAAGAGGGTCCTTCTGCGGCTTGGGTTTCAACTCGACTTCTGGCGGGCCCGGGTGCGCCCGGGGAGCCCGCTCTCCTTCGGACACCTGCCTCGGGACGGCATCCCCCTGCCCGTCTTCGGGCTCCCGGGCAATCCGGCTTCGGCGTTCGTCACCTTTCACGTCTTCGTTGCACCGTACCTCAGGGCTCGGTTGGGGTCGTTGCGCCCGCGCGGCACGACCGTCGAGGCGCGCACCGACACCGCTCTCTCCTCGCCGCCCGGCCTGACCCACTTCTACCGTGTCAGGCTGTACGGCGATGTCGGGGAGGAACCCTCCAGTGATGGGACCGTACCGGAAGCCCCTGGAGACGCGGGGACGTTCACCGGAGACGTGGGACTGCGCTGCTCCCTCACGGGGCCTCAGGGAAGCGGGCTCGTTCGCTCGCTGCGCGACGCCGATGGTTTGGCGGTGATTCCGGAGGGGGTGGCGCGCGTCGAGGCGGGCGACCCTGTTTCGGTCATGTTGCTGCCGGGGAGATGATGAAACGCCTGGGTCTGATCTGCTCCCTGATCGCGCTCCAGGCCTGCCAGACACCCCAGTGGCCCGTCCGTGGCCCGGTTCGATCCCCCTTTGGTGTGCGCGGAGGCGGCATCTTTGGGGACATGCACCGCGGGATCGATCTCGCGGCCGATATGGGGACGCCGGTGCGGCCGGTTCTGAGTGGCCGGGTGCGCTATGCCGGCACGATGAGCGGTTACGGCAAGGTAATCCGGATCGACCACGGGAAGGACGCGCTCTCGGTGTACGCCCACCTCTCGGAGATTTCGGTAAGGGAGGGGCAGGAAGTCACCAAGAGGACGGTGATCGGCCGCACGGGGCAATCGGGCAACGCCACGGGGCCGCACCTTCACTTCGAGTTCTGGCGCTGGGGACGCGAGGTGGATCCGGTGAAGGTTCTGGGAAAGCCCCCGGAGAAATGACGCGGGTCAGCCTTGCCGAAGCTCCCGAATGGCTTCGGCCAGCTTCGGCACAACCTCGAAGGCGTCTCCGACGATCCCGTAGTCGGCCACGCCGAAGATCGGGGCGTCCGCATCGCGGTTGACCGCCACGATCACCCCCGAGGTGCGCATCCCGGCCAGGTGCTGGATCGCGCCGGAGATGGCGATCGCGAAGTACAGCTTCGGGGTGACTGTCTTGCCGGTCTGGCCCACCTGCTCGGCGTGCGGGCGCCAGCCCGCGTCGACCACGGCCCTGGAGGCGCCGAGCGCCGCCGTCTCGCCGATCGCGTCCCGTAGATCCGCCAGGAGGTGCCAGTTTTCGGGTCCCTTCATGCCCCTGCCGCCTGACACCACGATGGTCGCTTCGGACACGTCCAGCGCGGCGCCCCGGGAGGCTTCGAAGCCCACCACCCGGTAGCCGGCGGGGGTCTCGGGCGCATCGGCCAACACCTCCACGTTAGCTTCGCGGGGTGCCTCCCGGGGCGGAAAGACGTTCGGCCGGATCGAGAGCAGCGCGGGGGTCGAGAGGGCCCGAACGCGCGCGAGGGCCTTGCCCGCGAAAACCGGCCGCGTGACCACGATGCCGCCGTCGGACACCTCCACTTCGGTGCAGTCGGTGAGCAGCGACACGCCCAGCCTGGCCGCGACCCGGGGGGCAAGGTCCCTGCCGGTAGCGGTGGCCGCGAAGACGACGGCAGCGTAGCCGCCCGCACGGATGTGATCGGCCAGCGCTGCCGCAAAGGGGTCCTGTCCAACCGGCGCGTCGCCTCCCGGGTCGAACTGGAGGACTCTGTCGGCACCCCATGATCCCATATCACCTCCTGGCGCTCCCGACACGGCGACATCGGCCGAGCCGCCCAGCGAATCCGCCAGCGTGCGCGCGACCGTCACCACTTCGCGGGACACGCCCGCGACCGCGCCGCGCTTCGATTCGGCGACCGCGAGGACGTCCGTCATGATTCGGCACCCTCCGGTGGCTGCGGGCGCCCTGTCCGACGTCCCTCGTAGGACATGCGCATTCCCCTACAGCACCTTCGCTTCTTCACGCAGCAGCCGCACCAACTCCCCCACCGCCTCCCCCCCCTCCCCCACGATCCGTCCCTCGGGGCGCGGCGGCGGATACTCCAGACCCTCGACCACCAGCCCCGGCTCCACATTGGGTGCGTCCTTCTCGATCATCGGCTTCCGCTTCGCCATCATGATCCCCCTCAGCGAGGCATAGCGGGGCTCGTACTTCCCCTTGGTCAGCGTTGCCACCGCGGGAAGATCCATCTCGACCACCTCCTGGCCCCCCTCGACCGCCCGGCGACAGGTGACCACGCCGTCCCCCACCTCCATTTCCGTCACCGAAGTCGCGCAGGGCCGCCCCAGCAACTCCGCCACCATGGGGCCCACCTGCTGCTGATCGTCATCGACCGCCTTCACCCCGAAAAGCACCAGCCCCGCGTCGCCCCCGCCCAGCTCGGACGCCAGCACGCGCGCCGTGGCCCATCCGTCCATTGTCGGCTCGCCCTTGAGCAGCACGGCCCGGTGCGCGCCCAGCGCCAGCCCGGACCGCAACGACTCCTTCGTGGCCTCGGGCCCGAAACTCAGAAGGGTCACCTCGCCCGCGCCCGCCTCTTCGACCAACTGCAGGGCGCCTTCGACCGCAAACTCGTCGTATGGGCTGAGCACGTACTTGACGCCGTCGGGCACGATTTCGCGGCCATCGCCGGCGATTCGGATGCGGGTCTCCGTATCGGGGACGCGCTTCACGCACACGGTGATGTTCATTTCGCTTTCCCCGGGGCCGCTACAGGAAGACGCCCACGACGGCGAAACAGACGGTGGCGACCGCGCCGGCCGCCAGCGCATACGGCAACTGGGTGCGGACGTGGTCCACGTGGTCGGTGGCGGCGGCCATCGACGAGATGATGGTCGTGTCGCTGATCGGAGAGCAGTGGTCGCCGAAGATGCCGCCCGCCAGCGCCGCCGCGAGGAAGGGCGACAGGTCGAGGCCGAGGGCGGCGGCGGCCGGCACCACGATCGGGATCATGATGGCGAAGGTGCCCCAGCTCGATCCGATCGAGAAGGCGATTGCCGACGACACCACGAAGACCAGGGGCAGGAAGACCGCTGGAGACAGCACGTCGCGGGCGATTCCGGCCACGTATACACCCGTGCCCAGTTCCCGGGTCACGCCGCCCAGCGCCAGAGCGAGGATCAGGATCACCGCCAGCGGCACGAGGCCCCCGGCCCCGCGGAGCGCGATCCGCACCAGCTCGTCGATCTTGTAGGCCTTCTGAACGAGCATCAGTATCCAGGCGGACACCAGTCCGGCCAGCGAGGCGCAGAGCACTGCCATCGAGCCGTTTCCGAACGGGCTCCCTTCCGTACGTGTCAGCCAGAGCATGACCGGCATCATCGCGACCAGCACCACGATCGGGACGATCATGTTGGCGGCGCGGGCCGGGATCGGCGGCTCTTCGGTCTGTTCCAGGACGCCCTCGTCCATCATCGGGGTGGCGTCGGGCCAGAGCACCTCGCCCTTGGCGGCCCGTTCCTCGGCCTTCCTCATCGGTCCCCAGTCCAGCTTGAAGAGGATGACGGCCAGAGCCAGCAGGACCGCCGCGAAAGAGTAGAAGTTGAACATGATCGAGCGGGCGAAGATGCCCAGGGTGTCTCCCTCCGGTACGCCCGACTCGCTCAGCAGGGCCAGATTGTAGGCGCCCCACGCATTGAGCGGGATCAGGATGCAGATCGGCGCGCTGGTCGAGTCGATCAGGTAGGCCAGCTTTTCGCGCGAGCTCCGGTAGCGGTCGAAGAGAGGGCGCGATACCGACCCGGCGACCAGCACCGTCAGGTTGGATTCGATGAAGATGACGACCCCGAGCACCCACGCCAGCAGCTGTGCGCCGCGGCCGCCGGTCACCCACTTCCGGCGTTCCAGCGCCGCCACGAAACCCGACACGCCCCCCGAAGCGCTGACGGTCGCGATGAGCGCGCCCATGACCAGGGTGAACATGATGACCATCGCGTTGCCGGTGTTCGCGAAAACCTCGGCGGTGGATTCCACCGTCCTCATGAGCCCGGTGCCGAAGTTCCAGTTGTTGAGGATCGACCAGCCCAGCCAGAGGCCTCCGGCGAGGGACAGGTAGACCTGGCGCGAGGCGATGGCGAGCCCGATCGCCAGGAGCGGCGGAAGTATGGAAACCCACGTCGGATCGTTCATGGCGTACAACTTACCACCTCGGCGGCTTCACCGCCGGATGCCCCTTCAGGAAGAAGCGCAGAGGGCGGTCCGCGGCGCGGGACACGCCGATGCGGCCCGAGGTCCCCACCTCCGCGGCAGGGCGCGCCGGCCGCGCTACGAGGCGGACCGGAGGAAGGGACAGGTGGTGGGCGTTGTGGCGCATCGTGATCCCCAGCGCCTGGGCCAGCCGGCCCGGACCGCTGCACAGCTCCGTGTCCCGGCCACGCCGCCCGGCCATGACATCGAGCCCCGCCACGGGTTCGAGGGCCCGGATGAGCACCGCCCCCGGATCCCCCTCCTCCCCCGTGACCACGTTGATGCAGTGGTGGATCCCGTAGGAGACGTAGACGTACAGGGTGCCCCGCGCCCCGAACATCGCGTCGTTGCGGGGGGTCCGTCCGTTGAAGGCGTGCGAGGCGGGGTCTTCGCGGCCCAGATAGGCCTCGGTTTCCACTATGCGGCCGCTCGTTTCGCGGCCACCCACGGTGGAGACGACAAGGCAACCCGGAAGGCGCCGCGCGACCTCGACGGTTTGCCCGTCTACCAGCTCGCGCAGGGCTAGCGGGAGCGGCGGCCCTGGCGGAACAGGCCGAACAGACCGGACCGGGCCGGCTTTCCGGTCTCGGCAGGGGACTCGTCGGAGCCGGCGGGCGAGGCGGGCCCTGGCCCGGTGGAATCACGCGAGGCCGTGGCGTTGGCCGGCACGGCGCGCGCCTGGTCGTCCCGCGCCGCGCCCCGGTGTCTCGTCGTCCTGGCGACCGGGCGATCCCTCGTGTCCCGGTTCTGGCGCGAAGGCGGGCCGTCCGGGGCGGGAGCCGTCTTCGCCAACGCGTGCTTCTTGCGTTCGTAGTCGGCGGCCCAACTCGTCAGAACGCTGTCCGCGCGCGACCGCGGAAGCGCCTTGCGGATGCGCTCGGGTTCGTTGTGAAGAACCTGGAAGACATCGGCGGCGAATTGTTCCACCAGCCGCTCCGCCGTCTTGACGCCGACGCCCTTGTAGCGGTGCGCCAGGTATCGCTTGATGGAGGCGACGGTCGTAGGCAGCCCCAGAGCCTTCACGTCGAACTCCGGCGACGCGGCCGGTCCGGCGGCCTCCACCAGCCGGACCCGAAAACTGCCGTCGCGCGCGCGGTCCACGGAGACGACTCCCTCGCTCGCCGCAAACTGGAGGAACTTGCTGAACTTGCCGAATCCGAGCGCGCTCTCGCTGAAGCGCCGGTCGATCGCCATCATCTTGCGCTTGATCTCCGAATCGCGCGCTGGCCCGTGGTTCCTTCCAGCCACCTCCTGCAGGGCCTTCCTGAGGAGGTCGAGCGCGGGTCCGCGGTCGCGCGCGGGTTGCGCCTGCGCCTGCTTCGAGTCGCGCGCCGGACGGGCGGCGGCGGCACCGCGGCCCTCCTTGCCCGCGGGTGACCGGCGACCCGGCGGGCCGCGGCGGCCTCTGCCGCGCTGGTCGTCACCGTTTGGGGCGGGCACGGCACCACGCGCACGCGAACCGGCTGCCCTGCCCCCCCGCGAGGGCGGCGCGATCAGGTACTGTCCGTTCGAGGCCCGTTCGATATTCAGGAGCCCCTTGTTCGACGCCTCGACGAGAAACTTCGAGAACTTCTTGAATCCGAGGTCGCGCTCGTTGAATCCGGGCGACAGCTCCATGATGACCTGCTTGAGCCGGTCCGAGCGCATGACGTCACCGCGCGAGACCATCCGGGAAACGGCTTCCTCGACGCACTGCCAGGCGTCGGGCAGGCCGGATTCGAGATCGGAGGTCTTGCTGAGCCCCGTCAGCGCCGTATAGGAGTAGTATTCGTCGCAGTTCTGGACGAGGATGTCCGAGCTGGATTCCTGGATCCCGATGCCGATGACGTACTTGCCGTATTCCTTAAGCTTGAGCACCAGGCTCGAGAAGTCGGAATCGCCGGTCAGCAGGATGTAGGTGCCGATCTCGGGCCGGATGAAGACCAGCTCCATCCCGTCGATCGCCATGCGGATGTCGGTGGCGTTTTTCTTCGAGCTGCCGTAGGCGGGGGCGAAGATGAGGTCGATGGAGGCCTCGGAAAGCGGTACGATATACTGGGGATAGCGGCGCCAGTCGGCGTAGGCCCGCTGCACCGTCACCTTGCCCTTGATGATGTCGGACTCGAGGAGGTGTTTCAGCTCCTTGGCCAGATCGCTGCGCATGCCCATCGTGACGTTGTCGAAATCGATGAGGAGGGCCGCGTTGGGCGCTTGGGCCACGCCAGGGTCGGTGTGGAGTGCCTTGGTGTATGGATTCTGCATGTGTGTTCAGTCTTCAATCGTCGCCTGGCTACGCTCGGCGGGAGCATGCGGGGGCGTCGCCGAAACGAGGCGGGCCAGCTCGCGCCGCCTTACCGTGCCAGTATCGGTAAGGGGAAGTTCATCCATGAAGCTAACAAGATCGGGGACTTTGTATCCGGCAAGAGTCGCCGCACTCCACACCTGGATCTCCGGTTCGGTCACCACGCCTCCTTCCACCCGGACCACGCAGGCGCAGATCGCCTCCCCGAGAATCTCGTCGGGAACGCCCACCACCGCGGCCCTGTCCACGGCCGGATGCGCCATGATCCGGTCTTCCACCTCCCTGGGGTGCACCTTGAAGCCGCCTCGATTGACCACGTCCTCGCGCCGCCCCACCAGGTGCAGGTATCCGTCCTCGTCGACCATACCCAGGTCGCCGGTGCGCAGATATCCGTCCGGGTCGGTCGCGGCGGCCGTATCGAGGGGCTGTCGGTAGTAGCCGCGCATGAGGCCGGGACCCCGAACCGCGATCTCGCCCACGCTCTCCCGCGGCAGGGTCGTGCCATCGCGCTCCCTCACCCGCACCTCGGTGCCGCCGATGGGACGGCCCACGGTGAAGAGTCGTTTCCCATCCGGGTCGCCGGGCCGTGACATGGACAAGGTGGACGCAGCCTCGGTCAGGGAGTAGGCGATCATGAGCGGCACGCCCAGCGACGCCTCGATTCGGCGTGCGAGGTGGTCGCTCATCGGGGCACCGGACGACAGGCAGAGGCGCAGCTCCGGTGGGGCTTCGCCCTCCGCTTCAACCTGCCGCAGCAGGGTGGCGAAGTCGGTGGGCACACCGAACTGGACGGTGGCACCGTGACGCCTGGCGGCCCTGAGGGTGTCGCCGGGATCGTCGTGGTCACGAAGCACGAGAGCGGCGCCGCTCAGCGCCGTCCCCAGCAGCCCGGGGCCCAGCCCGAAGACGTGGTGCAGTGCGCTCACCCCCGCCACCACATCGCCGGGAGCGAGGCCGATGGCGCGAGCGGTTTCGGTGGCGGCGTGCAGGAGATTGGCGTGCGTGAGTTCGACTCCGCGCGGTTTGCCGGAGGTGCCCGAGGTGTACAGGATGGCGAAAGGGTCTTCGGGGGCCGCCGCGGGCGCGTCGAAATCGCGGCCCACCCCGGCCGACAGGCAATCCTCCCACTGGAAGATACGGTCGTCGTACCAGAGGTCCTCTTCACCCACTGTAACCAGGTGTCGGAGCGCCGGCAGTTCGACCAGGAAATCCTCGAAGATCTGGAGATAATCGATACCGTAGGCGTTCTCAGCCGAAACCGCGCACGCCGCCCCCGAGTGCCTGAGCGCGTACCGGAGTTCGGGGAGCCGGAGACGCGGATCCACCGGAACGACGAGCGCTCCGATCCTGGCCGCGGCGTACACCGATATCGCGAATTCGGGCCACGCCGGAAGTACCAGGGCAATCCTGTCCCCCGGGCCGATCCCGAGATTTGCCAGCGATGCGGCCAGCGCCTCGGCCTGGTCGTCCACTTCGCCGAACGACAGAACGGCGTCGTCGGTACGCAGGTACGGCGCGGCGGGATCACCGGCCGCCCGGTAGGCCAGGATCGCGTTGATCGTCCGGGGCGTGACGCCTCCTTCAGAATCCATCAGGACCAACCCTTCATGATACGGACAAGATCTTCGTCCGGGACCGGGATGGTCGTCCCGTCCCCTTCACCTACGCGCCCAACTTCGAGCAGGCGCACGATATGCACTACCCCGGACCGCGTCTTTTTGTCCCGCGCCATCAGACCGGTCAGGTGCCCGGGCCGCAGGAGCCCCGCATCAAAGTCGGGCAGATCGAAGGCCTGCACCAGTCTCCGGACCTCTTCGGCGGTGCCCGGGGCCGACACGCCCAGCGCCTCGCCGATTCTGGCCTCGGCCACCATCCCCACCGCAACCGCGTGCCCGTGGGGCAGCGTGTATCCCGAATTCAACTCGACGGCGTGGCCCACGGTATGCCCGAGGTTCAGGATCAGGCGCCGGCCCGCTTCGAACTCGTCCGCGGACACGACGGTGGCCTTGATCTCTACGGAACGCCGGACGGCTCGTTCCACCCTTTCCGAGTCACCGGCGAGAAGTGACGCCGCGTGCGCTGCGAGCCAATCCGCGTATCCGGCGTCCACGATCACCCCGTGCTTGACCGCCTCGGCGAACCCCTCGGCACGGACACCGGCCTCCAGGGTGCCGAGAAAGTCCGGATCCGCCAAAACGGCAACCGGGGCATGAAAGGCCCCCACCAGATTCTTCCCGGCGGGGTGATCGACCCCCGTCTTTCCCCCCACCGACGCGTCGATCATGGCAAGGGTCGTCGTGGGCACCTGGACGAAGGGGACACCGCGCAGAAACGTCGCCGCGACGAACCCGGCCACATCCCCCACAACCCCTCCCCCCAGCGACACCACGCAGCTGTCGCGTCCCAGCCCGGCCTCCATCAGCGCATCGGTCAGCTCGGCCCAGGTCGCGCGCGTCTTGTGCGCTTCCCCGGCCGGGAAGGATGCCGTCACCACATCAATGCCCGCGGCGGTCAGCGACCCCGCGACCTCGCGGCCCCAGAGCGCGTCGACGTTCTTGTCGGTGATCAGGGCGCAGCGTCCCGAAGGTGCCGCGCCGGCCACGGTTTCGGGGAGGAGGGCGCGCACCCCACTTCCCACCCGAACCGGATAGTCGCCGGAGAGGGAAGCGACGAGCACTTCGCTGTAGCGTGGATTTCGCACAGTAACGAAGCAGGCACCGCCGCGGGGTCGTTGTCAAGCTGGAGCCGGGTGCGCGCGGCCGAGCGCCGTGGGGTCCCGAGGGCCAGCCGCCCGAGTGCCGACCGGGCGTAGGGCCCCGCTCTGCCGACCGGAATGGTGATAAATTGAAACGGGCGCCGTGGTCCGCGCGGGACACCGCGTGGCTCCGGTCCGCGACCGCGCTCCGGCGCGCTGGCCGTCGCGGGTACGCGGCCCCGGAACAAGAATCCGCAATCGGGAGACGACCCGACGGTGTTGAGAGCAACGCTGGACAAATTGCGAAAGGTACGGATCCCCCGCTGGGTCTGGTTCGCGCTGCTGTTCCTGGTGGCGGGCGGCACCGGACTCGCCGTGGGTGCCTGGAGGAACCTGTGCGCCGATTGCCCCTCCATTGCCCAGATCTACACCTACGAGCCGCAGCAGACCAGCAAGATCTACGCGCGCGACTCCACCCTGGTCAGCGAGGTCGGCCTGGAACGCCGCACCCCGGTCGCGCTCGCCAGCCTTCCGCCCCACGTCCCCCAGGCCTTCATCGCCATCGAGGACCGGCGCTTCTACTCGCACGGCGGACTCGACTGGAAGGGCATCGCGCGCGCCGGGCTGGAGGTGGTCCAAACCCGCTCACTCTCCGGCGCGGGCGGCAGCACCATCACCCAGCAGCTCGCCCGCAACATGTTCACCGAGCGGATCGGCTTCGAGAAGCGGGTCGTCCGGAAGCTAAGGGAATGGCAGGTTTCGCTGGCCCTGGAGGAAGCGTATTCAAAGGACCAGATCATCGAGGCATACATGAATCAAATCGGGTATGCTCATGGCTGGTACGGACTTCAGACGGCGTCTCGGAACTATTTTGGTAAGAACGCGATCGACATGAACCCCGCCGAGGCCGCACTCCTGGCAGCGATTGCGAACCGGCCCGAGCGGTACAGTCCCCTCAACGATCCGGACGCGGCGACGGGGCGCAGAAACCTGGTGCTCGACCTCATGGCACAGGAGGGATACCTGACCGGCGAAGAAGCGGAGCGGTGGAAGGCGGAACCGGTGCCACTGGAGCGGGCCAGGAGTGTCACGGTTCAGGCGCCCTATTTCGTGGAGTGGGTGCGGAAGATCCTGGACGACCGCTTCGGCAGCAAGCTGTATACTGCTGGGCTGAGGATCTACACGACGCTCGATCTGGAGATGCAGGCGGCGGCCCAGGCGGCCATGGAGGCGGGGTGGGCCCGGATCGAGGAGCGGCCCGGATTCCGGCACCCCACCTATCAGGAGTTTACCGAAGAGAACGACACGTTCAACATCACCGACATCCCCTACGTGCAAGGGATGTTCGTCGCGATCGACCCGGCGACGGGCCACGTGCGGGCCATGATCGGGGGGCGCGACTACGTGCACTCCAAGTTCAACCGGGCAACCGACGCCTTGCGGCCGGCCGGGTCGTCCTTCAAGCCGTTCGTGTACGCGACGGCGCTGGAAAGCGGGATTCCGGCTTCCGAGATCATCGTGGACGCGCCGATCGTTCTGGAGCAGCCCGACGGCACGCTGTGGAAGCCCCGCAACTACGAAGAGGAGTTCCTGGGGCCCATCATCATTCGCCGTGCATTTCGCAAGTCGATCAACACGGTGGCGATCAGGCTGGGGATGACTGTCGGTATGGAATCGGTGGCCCAGGTCGCCCGCCAACTCGGGCTCCGGACGGAGGTTGAGCCGTATGAGTCGAGCGCGATCGGGGCGGCCGAGGTGATTCCCCTCCAGATGCTGGAGGCGTATTCCGCCTTTGCCACGCTGGGAACGAGGGTGCGCCCCTTCCCGATTCTCAGGGTCGAGAGCGCCGATGGAGAAGTGCTATGGGAGCCCCAGCCGGAGCGTACCCGGGTGCTGGACTCGCTCACGGCCCGGCTCACCGTTTCGCTCATGGAAGACGTGGTGGCGCGGGGAACCGGCTACAACGGGATCCGGATTACCGCCGGGCTGCCCAAGGAAGTTCCGGCCGCCGGCAAGACCGGCACGACCGACGAATTCCGCGACGTGTGGTTCCTCGGGTTCACCCCCAACCTTGCCGCCGCGGTCTGGTTCGGTATGGACCTCCCGGAGTCGATCGCTCCGCGGGCCTCGGGCGGAGGTCTCGCGTCCCCGGTCTGGGGCGAATTCATGAAGCGCGTGTATTACGGCGATCTCCCCGCAACGGATGTCGCGACGAATGGGACCGGCGAGGGTGAATGGCCGATTCCCCTCCTCCCCATCCCCGAGCCATGGCCGATCCCCAACGGCCTCATCACCCTCCGCGTTGACAGCATCACCGGCCTGCTGGCATCCAGGTGGTGTCCGGCCGAGGACGCCTACGACGAGCTCTATCTGCCTGGAACCGAGCCAACCGAACACTGCGACGCCGCCAGGCGCCGAAGCACCACACCCCGCCGTATCCCGTAACCCGCAACAGTCGTGGAAGCCATGACCGACGAATCCCCCACCCGCACCTTCGTCTTCGAGACTACGCACCACGCCATGTGGGCCGAGGATGTCGCCCTCGATCAGGCGATTCCCGCCGAGGTGGTCCCCGCGCCGCCGGACGGAGGGGCTCGTTGTGGGGTCGCCCTGCGGACGCCGGTGCACCGTGCCGACGAACTCGCCCAGGCGCTCGACGAGGAGAAGATTCTGTACCGGGTACTGAAGACCTGAAGGCCATTTGGGGCCCAACGCGGGTCCTGCCGGGGAGCATCCGCCGGCCTGCGTCCCGCGATCAGGCGGTGATCCGCTCCAGCACCAGCGGCAGCGGAGCCGTTCCAGAACCGTCCGCCACCGTGACCGCCTCGTGGATCACCCGCGCCCCGATGAACAGGTCGTCCCTGGAGGCGCCGTGGACGACGGCCAGCGGATCGCCGCGCGAGACCCGGTCGCCGACCCGGACCTTCAGTTCAAACCCGACCCGCGGGTCGATGTCCTGATCCTGGCGCGTCCTTCCCCCACCCATGGGAATGACCCCATACCCCAGCGCATGGGGATCGATACCCGCGATCACCCCCGCCCGGTTAGCGGCGACAACCCTGGTCACGGGGGCGGTGGGCAGGCCATACCCGTCCTCGGACAGCGCCAGCGCGCCGCCCTGCGCCGCCACCAGCCTTTCAAAGCGCACGAGCGCCCCTCCCCCCACCAACACCTCCGCCGCACGCCGGCGACCCTCGTCCAGATCGGGGACCACGCCGCCCGCCAGCGCCATCTCGGCGGCCAGTTCCGTCACGACCTCGCGAAAGTCCCCCGGTCCCCCTCCCGCCAGACAATCCACCGCCTCGCGGACCTCCAGCGCGTTGCCGACCGTCCTGCCCAAAGGCCGGTCCATCGCCGTCAGCACCGCGGTCACCGCCAGTCCCCGCGCCGCCCCGACGCCGACCATGGCCCGGGCCAGCGCGCGCGCCTCCTCGATCCGCGACAGGAACGCGCCTTCGCCCACCTTCACGTCGAGCACTAGTCCGTCGAGGCTTTCGGCCAGCTTCTTCGACATGATCGACGCCGTGATCAGGGGCAGCGAGGGCACCGTTCCGGTGACGTCGCGCAGTGCATAGAGCTTGCGGTCGAGTGGCGCGATCTCCTCCGTCTGGCCGATCATCGCGCACCCCACCTCGCGCAGAATCCGGTCGAAGCGGTCCAGCGAAATGCGGGTCCGAAAACCGGGGATCGACTCGAGCTTGTCGAGGGTACCTCCCGTGTGGCCCAGTCCCCTGCCCGACATCATCGGCACAACCAGCCCCAGCTCGGCCGCAACGGGGGCAAGCGCCAGAGAGACCTTGTCCCCCACCCCGCCCGTCGAGTGCTTGTCCACGCGGGGCGGCCCCGCCCCACCCCGCTCCAGCACCTCGCCCGAGTGCAGCATGACCTCGACCAGGACGTGCAGTTCCTCGTCGTCGAGCCCCTTGAAGTACACCGCCATGAGGAACGCGGCCATCTGATCGTCGCCGACGTGTCCGTCGAGGTAGTCCTTCAGGAGACCTTCCAGCTCCTGCGCGGACAGCGTGTGCCCGTCGCGCTTGCGGGCGATCACCTGTTGCGGAATGACCCGCGTCCTCAAGGCCCCTCTCCGCTCCGACCCACCGCGCCCCCCGCCCCCCCGCCACCCCCGCTCAGGGTACCCCCGCTTCCCACCGCAACAGCACGGCGTCGAGGTCGAAGTCGGTGGCCACCAGGCGGCCTTCGCGACGCCGCAGCCGCAGGCTCCGGAGCACCAGCCGCGCCGAGAGCCGTTCGCCGTCCACTTCGAGGGTCATCGACGCCCTGGCGACCTCCAGTTCCTCGAACCGTTCCAGGAACCGCGACCGCCGCCCGGCCATTTCGATCAGCGCAAGGAGCGAGGCACGCCCCTGCTCCCCACCACCCAGCCGCATCACCACTTCGGTACCGTCTTCCGAGAGCTGGAAGCGCAGGTCCTCGTTCCCCACCCGAGCCGCCCCCGTTTCGTTGGCCACGATCGCCAGGTCGAACCCGTCGACCGGCAGCGGCGCCCCCCGGTCCTCGACCTCGATCTCCACCGGTTGCTCCCGCGGCTCCGGAAGCACGCGCAGCGCCTCCACGACCCGCTCGATCCGCTCGTCCCGGTCGAGCGGCGCGCCGGCCGCGTCCGTGAGCACGAGTTCGTCATCCCCGATCCACCCCTCCACCGCCCCGGTGCCGTGATTGTCGATCAGGTAGCCCACCGCCTCCTCGACCTGCTCCCATTCGTCGTACGGAATCTCGACCGCCTCGGCCCCCACCCGCCCCTCCACCAGCCCCCCGTGCGCGGCCAGGATCTCCTCCACGCGCGCCGCCTGGCTCCGCTCGGCCGCCGCGTAGGCCGACCACGGCCCCACGAAGGTGACCACGCCGATGATCGTGAGCGTCATGGGAATGGCCTTGATGTCGCGGCTGCGGGTAAGCACGCGGTGCAGCGCCATCGCTCCCAGCCACACCGCCAGGACCCCGAGCAGATACCGCCTCTCCGTCATCCCGTACTGCTCGATCCGCTGCCACAGCGCAAGCAGCGCCATCACGGACGCCGGCACGATCGCGATCCAGAAGGCCAGCGCATACCGGTCGATCCACGCCTTCTTCCCCCCGATGCGCTCCGGGTAGGCGACGAGCAACGAGAAGATTCCCGCGACGGCGAGGCAGGAGACCAGGTAGCCCGTCCAGCCGCTTGGCCAGGTTCCCGTCACCACGATCCTGCCCAGGTAGAGCATAAGGATCGTCACGTAGACCGCCACCAGCGGGAGCATGACGAACTGGCAGAGCACCCTCAGCGCTCCCGGGTAGTAGCGGCTCCGCTCCAGCTCCTCGAAGTCGGCCGGAACGCCGGCCAGGAAATGGACCGGATGGAAGAAGAAGGCGATCAGGAAGAAAAGACGCGGGTAGTGCAGGTCGGGGACCTCGACGCCGAGCAGGTTGTCGACGGCGACCAGGGCCAGCGAGAGCCCCACGAAGAGCACCAGCGAATAGAGCGTGGCCAGGAGGAACCGGAAGAAGAGGACCCGGTTGTACTGCCAGAACCCGTGGGATGCGGTGAACCCCAGGTAAGGCACCACGCTTACCGCCAGGTGGAAGGTGAGGACCAGGTGGCCCCAGCGCTGGCCCAGCGCCTCGTTGTCCCAGGGGCGGAGGCGGTAGTAGACGAAGACAAGCAGAGCCGCGCCCAGGGCGGCGGCAACCCAGCGCAGCCGCGACGCCCACTCCCGCCGCTCGCTCACAAGCGTGAGGGTGATGAAGAGCGGCAGTCCCAGGGTGGAGGTGAACGCCAGCCGAGCCGCGAAACCGATCGTCTCCTCGCCCACCGCCGTCACCGCCGCGCACCCCGCCACGACCGCGCAGATAACAACCTCGGGGAATCGCCGCAGCACGGAGACCGCCGACGCAATCAGGTGGTCCAGCGAAGGCAGCTTCATGGTGCTACCGGATAGAGCATGATCGCCTCGCTCACTGCAGTATCGTTATGATATCACTTTGATATCGCTCTTCTCATCCGCCACTTCCCGCGGCGGCGGCTCCCAGTCCGTCATGCCCTTCACGTACCGGTGCAGCCACCGCATCTCCTCCATCATCAGAGTGCGGCGGTGACGCGGCTCGCCGATCCCGTGCCCCTCCCGCGGGAAGAGAATGAAGCGCGCCTCGACGCCCAGGTGGCGCAGTCCCGCGAAGAAGTTCATGGACTGCTCCATGGTGTCGGTCCGGTCGTTGGCTCCGTGGAAGAGGATGGTCGGCGTCTTCACGCGGTCCAGGTGGCTGTACGCCGAGCGTTCGGTCCATTGGGCGGGGTTGGACCAGGGGTCGCCGCCCAGGTACCAGCGCACCACGTCGAAGTTGAACCCGCTGCCGAATTCGCTCCGCCAGTCCGCGACCATGGCTCCCAGGCTCGCCGCCTTGAAACGGTCGGTGCGGGTGATCGTCCACCCGCCCAAAATGCCCCCGTAGCTCCACCCCTTCACGGCCAGCGAGTCCGGGTGGGCCACGCCCCGCTCGATGATCGCGTCCACGCCCGCCATGAGGTCCTCGTAGTCCCCACCCCCGATGTCGTTCATGTTGCCCCTGAGCAGCGCGTCTCCGTAGCCGGAGGAACCCCGCACATTCGGCTGCAGGACCGCGTACCCCTGCGTCACCAGAATCTGCGCATCGGCGTCGAAGCCACGGGTGAAGACCCCGGCCGGGCCTCCATGGATTTGGAGAATCGTCGCCCCCGGCGAACTCCGGTCGGCCGGCTGGTAGAGCAGCCCTTCGATCTCCAGCCCGTCGGAACTCGTCCAGCGCACGACCTCCGGCTCCACCAGGTCCTTCCCGGCCATGCCCGGGTTTGCCTCGGTCAACCGCACCTTCGTGCCGTTTTCGAGGTCGGCCAGCCACAGGTCTCCCGGGTCGGTTGGGCCGGCGAACTGGAACGCGGCCATCCGGTGCAGCGCATCGAAGGACGCGCCCGAAACCATGCCCGTCTCGTGCGTGAGCTGCTCGATCTCGTCCGACCGCAAGCCCACCCGGTAGATGTTGGCCACGGTGCGGGCGAGGGCGACGATGTCGATGGAGCGGCCGCCCGGGTTCCAGCGGTAGTTCCGCATGTCGATGTCGGTGTCGGGCATCAGTTGGCGGGTCTCGCCGGTGGGGATGTAGTGGTGGTACAGGTTTCCCTGGTCCAGCTCCCACGTCTCCAGGTCCGGCGCCACGAAGGTGATCGCGCGGCCGTCCGGCGACCACGCCAGCTGCGACTCCGGGGCGTCGTTTTCGGTGATCCGCACCTCCTCGCCGCTCTCGATGGTCAGGAGCACCACCTCGGCCAGGTGTCCCGCGTTGCGGCGGTTTTCGCCGCGGTAGGTGTACGCCAGGAAATTCCCGTTCGGCGCGGGCGCGAAGTTGCCTACGATGCGTCCCTCCTCCGTGAGCCGCTTCGCGTCGCGCGGCGCATCGGCAATCCCCGCTTCCACCTGCCACACCCCGTTCCACGATCCCCGCGTCTGGCCGTTGGGCCCCTCGTCGATGAAGATCGCGTCATCCCCGTTCTTGCGTTCCTTCTCCAGGTCGTCCGGAAGAGAATCGCTGGCCAGGAAGAAGATCGACGCCCCGTCCGCCGACCAGCGGTAGCTGCCCACCGCCGTCGAGTGCTTCGTCAACTGGGCGGCCTCGCCTCCGTCTACCGGCAGGAGGAAGAGCTGCCGCACCTTGCTGTCCCCCTCCCCCGCGGGACGCGTGAACGACACCCAGCGGCCATCGGGCGACCACTCGGCGGAGCGGTCGTCGGGCGAGCCCGTGAAGGGCCGCGCGTTCTGTCCATCGGCGCCGACCACCCAGATGCGGCTGACCCGCTTGTTCTTCTCCCAGTCGAGCTCGTTCCTCACGAAGAGGACCCGCGACCCGTCCGGCGAGAGCCTCGGCGCCGAGACGCGCACCATGTCGAGCGCGTCGTCGACCGTGAAGGCGGGGTTGGCATCCCCCTGACCGCCGTTCTGCTGTCCGGCGAGCGGCGCGGCGGCGATTGCCGCCAGAAGCGCGACGGCGGGTGTGGCGACTGCGGGACGAATGCGGTGGAGGCCGCGGCTACTCATGAGGATCCTCCCGGAAAAGATGTGCTTCCGCTACCGAGACCTCGAATATCGGGGCCCGGGAGGTTGTCCGACAGCCCCGCTCACGCAGTGCGTGGATGAATGGGGGAGGCTCCCCGGAGCGGGCCTACTGCCGGCTGGCGGGAAGCTGCAGTTCGAGAAGGTCGTCCGGACTGACGGCCAGCGTCTCGGTGAGGAACTCGCCCCCGCCCAGGAACTTGACCCGGAGCTGGATGTGGGGAAGGTGCCACGGGAACTTGAAGGTGGCGTCGCTCTTGCCGTTCACGATGCCCAGCCGCCTCGAGCCGTGTTCGGGGGAAATGTAGATGGTCGCTTGGCTGAAGTTCTGGTTCCGAACCAGCAGTTCGACCTCCTCGGCGTCCGCTCGTCCCTCCTCCAAGGGGTTGTCCGCTCTCGCCCCGGTCCCCATGCAACCGGCCAGGGCGACGGTCAGAAACGACGCGGAGAGAAGGAGCTGACGGCTCGAAAGGCTCCGAACACTTGATTGAAGACCGGACATGACGGGGCTCCCTCCCTTGATTGTGACCTTGTCTCCTCTACCCCTCAGGTGCGCAAAAGCTCCACTTGCCTTGGCGTTTGGGGACACGCCGACGCGACCACGCTTACGCTCGGCCCCTCCGCGGACTGCGCGCTCAGCCGCGCTCCCCCATCGGCACGTAGTCCCGCTTCGCGGGGCCTTTGAACACCTGGCGCGGCCGTGCAATCTTCTGCTCCCGGTCCACCACCATCTCCTCCCACTGCGCGAGCCACCCAACCGTGCGCGGGATCGCGAACAGCACCGGGAAGAGCTCGACGGGGAAGCCCAGCGCCTGGTAGATGAGCCCCGAGTAGAAGTCGACGTTGGGATACAGGTTGCGCTTCACGAAGTACTCTTCCTGCAGCGCGATCTTCTCCAGCTCCAGGGCGATGTCGAGGAGCGGGTTGCGGCCGGTGACCTCGAAGACATCGTCGGCCGCCTTCTTGATGATCGTGGCGCGCGGGTCGTACGCCTTGTAGACGCGGTGGCCGAACCCCATGAGGCGCCGCTCGCCGCGCCGGACACTCTCCATGAAGGCCGGAATGTTGTCCGTCGTACCGATCTCGACCAGCATCCGCAGCACGGCCTCGTTCGCGCCCCCGTGCAGCGGTCCGTACAGCGCCGCCATCGCCCCGGCCATGGCGCAATAGGGGTCCGGGCGCGAGCTCCCGATCACCCGCATGGCGGTGGTGGAACAGTTTTGTTCGTGGTCCGCGTGCAGGATGAAGAGGATGTCCAGCGCGCGCACCAGAGCCGGGGGCGGCTGGTACTCGCTGCCGCCGATCCGGAAGAGCATGTTGAGGAAATTGGCCGTGTAGGAGAGCTCGTTCTCCGGGTACACGTAGGGCAGCCCCTTGTGGTGCCGGTAGGTGTACGCGGCCAGCGTGGGCATCTTGGCCAGGAGACGCACGATCTGCGCGCGCCTGTTGGCGGGGTCGTCGATCTGCTTGGATTCGGGGTAGAAGGTGGACAGCGCCGCCACGGTCGAGATCATCATCCCCATGGAGTGCGCGTTGTAGCGGAACCCCTGGAGGATGGTCGTGACGTTCTCGTGCACGTACGTGTGGTAGGTGACCTGGTGCACGAAGTCGTCCAGTTCAGCCTGGGTGGGCAGTTCTCCGTTCAGGATCAGGTAGCACACCTCGAGGAAGGTCGACCGCTCCGCCAGCTGCTCGATCGGATATCCGCGGTACTCGAGAATCCCCTTGCTACCCTTGACATCGGTAATCCGGCTCGTGGTGAAGGCCGTGTTGGTGAAGCCGGGGTCGTACGCCATCATCCCGAAATCGCCGTCATTGACCTTTATCTGGCGCAGATCCAGGGCGCGGATGACATCGCCGTCCAGGACGTCGACCTCGTACTGCCGTCCGGTGCGGTTGTCGGTGATGCTGAGGGTGTTTCTGGTATCGTGGTCGGACATTGGGTCTCCGAGGGGCGGCGGAGTGCCGGGCGAAGGGGGCTGGCAGGTGAAGTTCAGCCCTTATTCTACTAGAGAACGAGGGTCCCGGAGAAGGGGTGGGGGGTCGGCGGGACCCCCTGCGAAGAATCTCCCTCGGCAGCTACCGCGATGCGCGGGGATCGACCTCTTCGTATACGGTCCGGTTGCCCTCGCCGTCAAAGGCGATGACCACGTAAGGCTGCGGATTGGGCCCCTCCATCCCGGGAGAGCCCATCGGCATCCCCGGAACGCTGATGCCCTTCACCTCGGGGGCCTCTTCCAGGAACCGCTTCACTACGCTCGCGGGCACATGGCCCTCGATCACGTAGTCGCCGACCACGGTGGTGTGACAGGTTGAAAGCTCCCGCGGGACTCCATGGCGGACCTTCACGCCCCCCCACAATTCCTCGACATCCACATCTTCCACGCGCACCTTGAAGCCGGCCTCCTTCATGTGATCCACCCACTTGCCGCAGCATCCGCAGGTGGGCGTCTTGTAGACGTGGAGCTCAGGGTCGGCTCCGATGTCCGCATCCATCGACCGGAACGACACGACCGCAAGGGCGCCGGCAACCATCAGGCCGACCGCCGCGAGTTTCTTGATATTCATGCTTTATCCTCCACGGTTGGGATCTTCAAGCGCGTGGCCCGCGTTCCCGGCGGCGCGGCGCACTTCACATGTCCAGGGGCAGAAGATAACCGGGCCGGGACCCACCCAGAAAGGTTCTCCGGCCGGGGCCCTGCGGTCCGGTTCCGGTGGACAGGACGCCCACCGACTTCGACCGCGCGGCCCGCCTGGGCCTCACAAATGCCGAGGGAGGGACTCGAACCCTCACGCCCGCAAGGGCAAAGGTTTTTGAGACCTTCGCGTCTACCGGTTCCGCCACCTCGGCCAGGAGTCGGGACAACCATTCTAGACTGGTTGGCGATTCGGGTGAAGGGGCGCGGTGGCTGTCAGCCCTTGCCCACCTCCGCTATCCTTCGAGAAACACCAGCCTCCACTGTCCGACCGAAAACTGGAGCAGTAGCCGATGCCCTCCCGACCCACCGACCCCTTCGGCGCCCTCGCCACCGTCGACCTCGCCGAAGGCCCCACCTCCTTCTACCGCCTGAGCCGCCTCGAAGACGAGGGACTCGCCACGCTCGACCGCCTCCCCTTCTCCATCCGCGTCCTCCTCGAGAACGTGCTGCGCAACGCGGGCGACGGCTACGTCTCCCCGGAACATGTCGAGGCTGTCGCCGCCTGGAGCCCGTCCAACGCAGGCGCGGACTTCCCCTTCATGCCCACCCGGGTCGTCCTGCAGGACTTCACCGGCGTACCCGCGATCGTGGACCTCGCCTCCATGCGCGACGGCATCCGCGAGATGGGCGGCGACCCCGCGCGCATCAACCCGCTGGTGCCCGCCGACCTCGTCATCGACCACTCGGTGCAGGTCGACTTCTTCGGCACCGGCTACGCCTTCGAGAAGAATGTGGCACGCGAATACGAGCGCAACCGAGAGCGTTACGCCCTGCTGCGCTGGGCCCAGGAGGCCTTCGAGAACTACAGCGTGGTGCCCCCGGGAACCGGGATCGTGCACCAGGTCAACCTGGAGTACCTGGCGTCGGTGATCCACCGGCGTGAGCATGGCGGAGCCTTCCTGGCCTACCCGGACACGGTGGTGGGGACGGACTCGCACACCACGATGGTCAACGGACTGGGCGTGGTGGGTTGGGGCGTCGGGGGGATCGAGGCCGAGGCGGTGCTGCTGGGGCAGCCGTACTACATGCTGCTGCCCGAGGTGGTGGGCGTGAAGCTGACGGGCGCCCTGCCCGAGGGGGCCACCGCGACCGACCTTGTGTTGCGCGTAACCGAAGTCCTGCGCGCGCACGGAGTCGTGGGCCGCTTCGTCGAGTACTACGGCGCAGGGCTCTCCGGGCTCACCCTGCCCGACAAGGCCACCCTGGCCAACATGTCACCCGAGTACGGGGCGACGGTGGGCTTCTTCCCCGTTGACGCCGAGACGCTGACGTATCTGCGCGGCACGGGCCGCAGCGCCGAGATGGTCGAGCGGGTCGAACGGATAAGCCGCGAACAGGGACTCTTCCGCACCGACGACACCCCCGATCCCGAGTACACCTCCACGCTGGAACTGGACCTCTCCACCATCGAGCCGAGCGTGGCCGGGCCGAAGCGCCCCCAGGACCGGATCGACCTGACCGACATCCGGCCCGCCTTCGCGCGCGACCTCCCCGCGCTGGTCCCCTCCGGTTTCTCGCTGGACGGCGACCGCGCGAACGGAAGCGATGGCGGCACCGCCGTGGCCACCACGCGCCGCCGCGCCGTCGAGATCGAGATGGACGGCCGCACGGTGGAGATCGGCGACGGCACGATCGTGGTGGCCGCGATCACGAGTTGCACCAACACCTCGAACCCGTCGGTGATGGTCGGCGCGGGCCTCATGGCGAAGAAGGCACGCGCGTTGGGGATGGAGGTCATGCCCTGGGTGAAGACCAGCATGGCGCCCGGCTCCCAGGTCGTCACCGACTACCTCGAGGCCGCCGGGCTCATGCAGTACCTGGAGGAACTGCGCTTCAACCTGGTGGGGTACGGGTGCACCACCTGTATCGGCAACAGCGGCCCCCTTCCCGGTCCGATTGCCGAGGCGGTCTCCGAGCACGGACTGGTCGTGGCGTCCATCCTCTCCGGCAACCGGAACTACGAGGCCCGCATCCACATGCTGGTGCGCGCCAACTACCTGGCCTCGCCAATGCTGGTCGTGGCCTTCGCGCTCGCCGGCCGCATCGATATCGACCTCTACAACGAGCCGCTCGGCCGCTCCGCCGATGGCCGCCCGGTCTTCATGGCCGATATCTGGCCCACCCCGGAAGAGGTGCGCGACACCGTAGCCTCCTCGCTCAAGCCGGAGATGTTCCGCGAACGCTACGCAAGCGTCTTCGACGGCGACGAGCACTGGCAGGCACTGCCGCTCCCCGAAGAGGGCAACCTCTACGAGTGGGACCCCGAATCCACCTACATCCGCAATCCCCCCTTCTTCCAGGACATGGGCCCGGAGCCGCCGCCGCTCGCCGACGTGAACGGCGCCCACGCATTGGCGCTCGTGGGCCACACCACCACCACCGACCACATCTCCCCGGCGGGCGCGATCCCCCGCGACGAACCGGCCGGCCGCTACCTGCAGGACCAGGGCGTGCCCCCCATCCGCTTCAACACCTTCGGGTCCCGGCGCGGAAACCACGAGGTGATGATGCGGGGGACCTTCGGCAACGTGCGCCTCCGCAACCTGATGCTCGAGGACAAGGAGGGCGGCTACACGGTGCACGTCCCGAGCGGCGAGATGACCACGATCTTCGAGGCGTCGGAGCGGTACCGCGCCGCCGGGACGCCGCTGGTCGTGGTCGCGGGGCGCGAGTACGGGACGGGGAGTTCCAGGGACTGGGCGGCGAAGGGGACGTACCTGCTGGGGGTCAAGGCGGTGATCGCGGAGAGCTACGAGAGGATCCACCGCTCGAACCTGGTGGGGATGGGCGTGTTGCCGCTGGAGTTCGCGGAGGGGGAGGGCGCGGAGCCGCTCGGCCTGACGGGGTTCGAGGTCTACGACGTGACCGGGATTGCGGGGGGGCTGGAGCCGGGTGGGGAGGTGGCAGTGCGCGCGACGCGGCGTGATGGGTCGACAGTCGACTTTACGGCCACGGTGCGGCTGGACTCCGACGTCGAGGTCGAGTACTACCGCAACGGTGGCATCCTGCACACGGTGCTGAGGAGGCTGGCCGCGGAGTAGCTGGTGACCGGATCCGCCTTGACGGCTCCCCCCTACCGGTCCCCGAAAAGGTCTGAGTCGCGGAGCGCCAGCGGCGGACCGAGCACCTCGCGTGCCACCACGAGCCGGCGCAGGCCTCGTACCGAACCCAGATCCAGGACTCCCCCTTCCCCTCCCCGCTGCGTCTCCGCGCGCTGGCGTTTCGTGTCGCCTCCCGGCTTCGGCGCGGCGTCGGTGGCGGCCCGCTCCCCGGTCCAGGCGCGCTCCGCCAGATCCCGGGCCTCGCGGGAGCGCACTTCGATCGGCCTGGCCGACCTGTCACGATACGGAACCACCGGGGCCGCTTGCGCAGGCGGGTCCGGCTCGACAACCGGCACGGCAGGCGGCGGCTCGAACAACCGCTCAACCTGGCCGCGCAGGGTCACCGGATCGGGAACCCGTCTGCGAGGCGGAAGCGGCACCATTGTATCCGCACCCGGCCTCCCAGGCGACGGCGTTGATCGAGTCGGCGCGACCGGTTCGCCTCGCGGCTCCCGCACACGCGGAATCACTTCAGGCTCACGGGTCCGCCTGTCGCTGATTCCGTAGTCGTCCGCCTCCTGCAACACCTCAGATCCGCTCTCATCACCCCGCGGCAGCCGTTGCATCTCCTCGAGCACTCCGGCCAGCGGGTCCGCCGGCCTGCGGGGCGCCTCCTCTTCCTCGAGCCCGGCCTCCCTCGACTTCTTCAACGCCTTGGAGATCATCTCCATAAGCGCCGCGACCACGAAGATGATTGCGATGAACCGGATATCCACGGAACGGCCTCAGTTGGTCGGCGGCGACTCGTCCGGATCACCCTCGGCGATGGCCCTCCGCATGTGGGTGTCCGACTCGACGTTGCGGTACCTGGCGTAGTCCATGATGCCCATGTTGCCGCTGCGGAAGGCATCGGCCATCGCGAGCGGGATCTGCGCTTCGGCCGCGATCACCTCGGCGCGCATCTCCTCCACGCGCGCCTTCATCTCCTGCTCCGCGGCCATCGCCATGGCACGGCGTTCTTCGGCGCGGGCCTGCGCGATGCGCTTGTCGGCCTCCGCCTGGTCCGTCTGCAGTTCGGCACCGATGTTCTTGCCCACATCCACATCGGCGATGTCGATGGAGAGGATCTCGAAGGCGGTTCCCGAGTCCAGGCCCTTGTGCAACACGGTCTTGGAGATCGCGTCGGGGTTCTCCAGCACCTTCTTATGGGTGTCGGCGGAACCGATCGTCGAGACGATTCCCTCGCCCACGCGCGCCAGGATGGTCTCCTCGCCGGCGCCGCCCACGAGGCGGTTGATGTTCGCCCGCACCGTGACCCGCGCGATGGCGATCAGCTGGATCCCGTCCTTGGCCATCGCGGCCACCCGCGGCGTCTGCACCACCTTGGGGTTGACCGATACCTGCACGGCCTCGAAGACGTCGCGGCCCGCCAGGTCGATCGCCGCGGCCTGCTGGAAGGGGAGTTCGATCGTGGCCTTGTCCGCGCTGATCAGGGCGCGCACGACACGGTCGACGTTCCCTCCGGCCAGGTAGTGCGCCTCCAGGTGCGACACATCGAGCGGCAACCCGGCCTTGGTCGCGGCGATCAGCGGCCGCACCACGGCCGGGGGGCTCACCTTGCGCAGTCGCATTCCGATCAGACTCCCCAGGCCGACGCTGGCGCGAGAGGAAATCGCCTCGATCCACAGGCGGACCGGCACGGCCCACAGGAGCACCATGATGGCGAGGAAGCCCGCGAAGAGCAGGGCGAATGTGGTGATCAGGGTCGGGTCCATGCGGAGTTTCGTCCTTTACAGTTGATTTGACATCATGCCGGCGGGGAAGCGGTTCACTCGGAACCGGCCGCCCGTCCGGAATTCACGGCACGTACGACGTGGCGGTATCCCTCGGCGCTCATCACGCGGATCCGGGTGCCTTCCTCGATCCACTCGCTCTCCGAGACCACGTCCACCCTCTCGTCCCCGAACAGCCCCACGCCAGCCGGGCGCAGGTCGGTGATCGCGGCTCCCACGGACCCCACCAGCTCGGAACGCACCTCCGCCGAGGTGTAGCCCTCGTCGCGGTCGGTGGACTCTCCCAGGATGACGCCGCTGCGCCGCAACCGCCAGCTGCCCGGAAGGTGGCGCAGCAGCGACCATGCGGCCATGCTGATCAGGGCCATCGCGGCCAGGAGCACTGAGCCGGCCTGCGCCAGGTCCGCCCGGGTAGGAAAACTACCGATCTGCGCCATGAAGAGGCCGCCCAGGAGTGCCGCGATCCCGGCGATCCCGAAGATGCCGAAACCCGGAACCACCAGGATTTCAATGAGAACCAGGACGACCCCCACGCCCACAAGGATGATGTCCTCGGCCCCGGCCAGTCCGATCAGCAGGTGCGCCCCGAAAAACAGGGCCAGCGAGATGAGCCCGGCCGCGCCCGCCAGCCCGAACCCCGCCGTCTTGACCTCGACGAGGAGCCCCAGGAAGCCGAGCGACAGCAGGAAGGGCGCAATCACCGGATTGGTGAAGAAGCGCACGATGCGCTCCGCCCAGTTGACGGACGCCTCGTTGACGTCCGTCGCCGGGAGCTCCAGGGCGGCCAGCACCCCCTCCCAGTCGGCCACCGCCGTCGCATAGCCCAGATCGACGGCTTCCTGCGTGGTGAGCGTCAGCAGCTTGCCCTCCTCGACCACCCCGGCGATGGCCAGCTCCTCGTCCACCATCGCTTCGGCGACCGCCGGGTCGAGACCCTGGGCCTCGGTCATGGCGCGCATCTGGGCCCGCATGGCGGATACCATCTTCTCGGACGCCTTGGTCCCGCTCCCGTCCACCGGTGTCGCGGCCCCCATCACCGCGCCCTCGCGCATAAGCACGCGCCGGGTGGAGAGCGCGATCATCGCCCCGGCCGAATACGCGTACATGTTCACGAAGGCGTAGACCGGCACCCGCGACCTGCTGACCGCGCTCGTTATACGCAACGCCGCGTCCACCCGTCCCCCCTGCGTCTCGATGTCCAGGACCACCGCGGCGGCGCCCCCGGCCTCGGCCTCCTCGATCACCCGCTCGATGAAGGGAGCAAGCCCCATCTCCACCGTACCCGTCACGGGCACGCGCACGACCTGCTTCTGTCCCGCGACCGGAGCGGCCAGCATGGACAGGGTCAGAAACGCCAGGGGTCCCGGGCCAAGCCGGTTCGCGACCGCCGATTGGATGCTGTTCATCGTGTTTCCCCAGTGTCTACCGTGCCGGGACTCCATTGGAAGGGTGTCGCGCCGGTTCGGGCGCAACCCGGCTGCTCGTCGCAACGGCGACTGTGGCAGCCTCTTGATGGAGTACGTTCGGCAGGGCCTGAATAATCTAGCAGTCCGTGGAGAAAGCCGCCCGAGCACCGAGAGCGGTGAGGCACCGGGCTGGCAAGGCGCGCCCACCTGTCGGGCGCCGGCTCCGTTTGGGGTCAAGACGGTCTCACGCCAAGCAGAAGGCAGGCGTAATACCCCCGCTGGATGGCCAGAGAGTAACGATCCTGCTGGATGGCGATCCGACTCCACCACGCCAGACGACGTGCGCGCGCCGCGCCCGCGGGCTCGCCGCCGACCTCCGGTGGAGCAGGACCCAGTGCGTCTTCGGCCGCCTCAACGAGCGTGAGGGCCGCGGTGCGCGGGGACGTCTCACGCAGGGCGTCGGCGGCTCGCAGGGCTTTCAATCCCGCAACCCGCCAGTCTTCCATCGTACTCGACTTCTCGGCTTTTTCCACCAAAAGCTCGGCCTCTTGAATTCGCCGTGCCAGATGTGGCGGCAGGGACCCGCCGAACTGGAAAACCTCGCCCAGAGCACCCCGCACCGACTCCGTGGCGACCCTTGCGGCGGCCGAGTCGACGACCAACGACAGCGCGCCGGCTTCGACGTAGATCTTTTCCCGCAGGTCTCCCCCGACGGCCACACCGTGGTCCCAACTGGACTCCCAACGCTCCACGACCGCAATCGCCTCGGCACCGGGGTGGCCGGTCCCGATCAGGTCCGCAATGCTCGGCAGCGCCTGTTCGATCTTGAGCGCCGGCCAGGTCCCGGACTCGACGATCCCGGATTCCACCTCGGTAAGCGTTTCTCTGCACCCGGCCAACAGCGCCACGGCGATCACGGCGGCACACCCCCGGCGCGGGAGGGATCCCCCGGCCCACGGCGGCGCTTGTAGGCGTATCTGCATACGTGTAATGTAACGCGTCCAACCCCACCGCCGGTCGCGTCCAGCACCGGGCAGGTCCCATGTTATCTTTGTCACCGGTCCCGAACGCGGCGGCACCCTCTGCCGCGGGCCTCCTCCGCCACATCCGCGGGCCCAATCGCCCGCGGAATCGAACCACCTACAGGATCCATACCTTCATGTCCGACAAGACCCTCGTTCGCTACTCCGACGCCGGCGGCGGCGTCGCCCTGATCACCCTCGTCGACCCACCCGCGAACACCTACACCCACGAGATGATGCGCCAGCTGGACGACGCCATCCTGAAGGCGCGCTTCGCCGACGACATCCACGTGATCGTCCTCACCGGGAACGGCGAGAAGTTCTTTTCCGCCGGCGCCAACATCGGGATGCTCGCAACGGTGACCACCGGCTTCAAGTACTGCTTCTGCCTCCACGCCAACGAGACCCTCAACCGTCTGGAACACACCCCCAAGCTCACCATCGCCGCGCTCAACGGGCACACGGTGGGCGGCGGCCTCGAGATCGCCATGGCGGCCGACATCCGCATCGCGCGGGCGGGTCGCAGCATGTGCGGCCTCCCCGAAGTCAACCTGGGCGTGCTCCCCGGCACCGGGGGGACCCAGCGCATGACCCGCCTCGTGGGCAAGTCGCGCGCGATCGAGCTCATGGCGACCGGCAAGACATTCGGGTTCGACGACGCGAAGGATATGGGCATCGTCAACGACGTGTGGGAAACAGACTCGCTCGACGAATTCATGGAGAAGGCAATCGACTACGCGCGCGGCTTCTGTCCCCCGAACCGGGCCTCCAAGGCAGTCGGCCTCATCAAGCGCTCGGTGCAGACTGGCGCCGAGATTCCCTTCGAGACGGCACTCGCGCTGGAGCGGGAGTTGCAGCAGCAGCTCTTCGCCAGCGATGACGCGCGCGAGGGACTGAACGCGTACGTCGAGAAGCGCAGACCCGATTTCTCGGGCAGCTGACGGCCGGTGTCGAAGACACAGATGAAGGACGAGATCCGCACCCGGCTCTGGATCGGCAACGAGTGGGCCGACGCGGAGGGCGGCGGCAGGTTCGCGACGGTGAATCCGGCCACCGACGAGGTGATCGCCGAGGTGGCCGAGGCGCGCGCGGCGGATGTCGACCGCGCGGTTCGGGCGGCGCGCGCAGCCTTCGCCGACAGCAAATGGCGGCGCATGAACCCGCACAAGCGGTCGCGCCTGCTGTGGAATCTGGCCGATCTGGTCGAGGCCAACGCCGACGAGCTCGGGCTGCTGGAGACGCGGGACAACGGCAAGCCGTACTTCGAGGCGCGCCGGATCGATGTCCCGAGCGTGGCCCAGACGCTCCGCTACTACGCCGGGTTGGCCGACAAGGTGCAGGGCGATACCGTCCCCGTCCCGGGCCCCTTCCTCAACTACACGTTGCGCGAGCCGGTGGGGGTGGTGGGCGCCATCATCCCGTGGAATTTTCCCTTGTCGATGGCGGCGTGGAAGGTGGCGCCGGCGCTCGCCTGCGGGAACACTGTCGTGCTCAAGCCGGCCGAGCAGACGCCGCTTACCGCGCTTCGCTTCGGGGAGCTGGCGGCGGAGGCGGGCTTCCCGGCGGGTGTGTTGAATGTGGTGCCCGGGTTCGGGGAGACAGCGGGGGCGGCGCTGGTGCGGCACCCCGGCGTGGACGCGATCTCGTTCACCGGTTCGACCGAGGTGGGCCGGACCATCATGCGCGAGGCGGCGGGGACGCTCAAGAAGGTCTCGCTGGAGCTGGGCGGCAAGTCGCCCAACATCGTCTTCGCCGACGCGGATCTGGGGGTGGCCGTGAAGGGCGCCTCGATGGGGGTGTTCTACGGCAAGGGCGAGGTGTGCGCGGCGGGGAGCCGCATCCTGGTCGAGAGCGCGGTGCACGACGAATTCGTGGACGGGTTGAAGGGGCTCGCCGGGAAGGCGACGGTGGGCGACCCGATGGCCCCCACGACGCGCCTGGGGGCGATCGTGAGCAAGGAGCAGCTCGACCGTGTGATGGGGTACATCGAGAGCGGCCGGCGCGACGGCGCGAACCTGGTGGCCGGGGGCGACCGGGTGAAGGTGAACGGACGCGGCAACTTCGTGACCGCCTCCGTCTTCAGCGAGGTGGATTCCACAATGACCATCGCCCGCGAGGAGATCTTCGGCCCGGTGGCGGCGGTGATCCCCTTCGACGACGCGGCCGACGCGGTCGCCAAGGCGAACGACTCGCTGTACGGGCTCGCGGCCGGCGTGTGGACGCGCGACATCGGCAAGGCCCACCGCATGGCCGCCGAGATCGACGCGGGAACGGTCTGGGTCAACACCTATAACCAGTACTCGCCCGCGTCCCCCTTCGGCGGCTACAAGGAGAGCGGCTTCGGGAGGGATCTGGGCTTCCAGTCGGCGCTGGAGAAGTACACCCAGCTGAAGAGCGTCTGGGTGGCGCTGGACCGGTAGCGGGGAAGGCCTGCCGTGCGTGAAGCGTGGATCATCGACGCGGTCCGCACCCCGATCGGACGTCACGGGGGGGCGCTGGCACCGGTTCGGCCGGACGACGTGGCGGCGGTCACCATCCGCGCGCTGCTCGATCGCAACCCCCTCCCCGCCGACCGCCTCGACGACGTGATCCTGGGCTGCACCAACCAGGCCGGCGAAGACAACCGCAACGTGGCCCGGATGGCGCTGCTGCGGGCCGGCCTCCCCGTCGAGATCCCCGGCCAGACGGTCAACCGGCTGTGCGGCTCCGGCCTCCAGGCCGTGACCAGTGCCCTGCACGCAATCCGCGCGGGCGAAGGCGACGCATTCATCGCGGGCGGCGTCGAATCGATGAGCCGCGCCCCCTTCGTCATGCTCAAGCCCGAGCGCGGCTACACGCGCGGCGCGCCCGAGGTGGCCGACACCGTACTCGGCTGGCGCTTCACCAACCCGCGGCTTCCCGACGAATGGACGATCGGGCTCGGGCAGACTGCCGAGGTTGTCGCGCGGGAGTTCGGCGTGTCGCGGGAGGAGCAGGACATCTTCGCGGCCGAGAGCCAGGCGAAGGCCGTGGTGGCGATCGAGGCCGGGCGCTTCGACGCCGAGATCGTGCCTGTCACCATCCCGCAGCGGCGCGGCGACGCCGTGGTGGTCACGCGCGACGAACACCCCCGGCCGGGCACCACTGCGGAAGCCCTGGCCCGCCTGCGCCCCGTCTTCGCGCGGGACGGGACCGTCACGGCCGGCAATTCGTCCGGGATCAACGACGGGGCGGCCGCCCTGCTCGTGGTCGAGGGGGAGACGGCGCGCGCCCACGGCCTCGAACCGATGGCGGTGATTCGGGGCGCGGCGGTGGCGGGGGTGGAGCCGCACCGCATGGGCATCGGCCCCGTTCCGGCGACGCGGCGCTGCCTGGCACGGATCGGGGCGGCCGCGCGCGACTTCGGCCTGGTCGAGTTGAACGAGGCCTTCGCCGCGCAGGCAATCCCCTGCATCCGTGAACTGGATCTGGACCCGGCGCGCGTCAATGTGAACGGCGGCGCCATCGCGCTGGGCCACCCGGTGGGGTGCTCCGGGGCGCGCATCCTGGCCACGCTGGTGCACGAAATGCAGCGCCGCGGCGCGGGTCTGGGCCTCGCCACCATGTGCATCGGGGTCGGCCAGGGAATCGCGGCCGTGGTGGAGCGGGGCTGAACGGTGGCCTACCGCGGAATCGGGAAGGTGGCCGTGATCGGCGCCGGGACTATGGGCCACGGCATCGCGCAGGTGGCAGCCATGGCGGGCCACGACACCGTCCTGTGCGATGTGGACGCGGCGCAGCTGGAGCGCGCCCTTGCCCGGATTGAGGCCACCCTCGACAAGGGCGTCCGCCTGGGCAAGGTGGCGGAGTCGGCCCGGGACGGGGCGCTGGCGCGCCTCGCGGGAACCGGGGGGCTGGGTGAGGCGGTGGAGGGCGCGGATCTGGTGATCGAGGCCGTGCCGGAGGTGATGGGGCTGAAACGGCGCATCTTTGGCGACGTGGAGGCGGCGGCCGGGGCGGGGACGATCCTGGCCACGAATACCTCGTCGCTGTCGATCACCGAGATGGCCGCCGGGTTGGAGTCGCCGGGACGCTTCGTGGGACTCCACTTCTTCAACCCGGTCCACATCATGGCCCTGGTCGAGATTGTGCGGGGGGATCGCACCAACATCCGAACCCTGAACAGCTGTTCCCACTTCGTCGAGGGCATCGGCAAGGAGCCCATCCTGGTGAACGACTCCCCCGGGTTCGCGTCCTCCCGGCTGGGCATCGTGCTGGGCCTCGAAGCCATCCGCATGGTCGAGTCCGGGGTCGCCTCCGCGGAGGACATTGACAAGGCCATGGTGCTCGGCTACCGTCACCCGATGGGGCCGCTCCGCCTTACCGATCTGGTGGGTCTGGATGTGCGCCTGGGCATCGCGCGCTACCTCCACGAGTCACTCGGCTCGGAGGCGTTCCGGCCCCCCGCCCTGCTGGAGCGGATGGTGGAGGAAGGAAGGCTCGGCAAGAAGACGGGCCGTGGGTTCTACGATTGGGACAGCGGACCATGACGACCCGAAACGTTCTTCTTTCCGTTGACGACCACATTGCCGAAGTCGCCATCAGCCGGCCCGAGAAGCTCAACGCCCTGAACGAGGCTGTACGCAGTGAACTCACGGAAGTCTTCGACGATCTGGCCGGCCGGGACGACATCAAGGTCGTTGTCCTGCATGGCGCGGGCGACAAGGCCTTCGTTGCGGGGGCTGACGTGAGCGAGTTCGCGGCGCGCACGCCCGAGGAGCAGCGGGAGGTGTATCGCCATCGGCGAGTATACGACGCCCTCGCAGAGTTCCCGAAGCCGGTGATCTGCGCCATCCACGGATTCTGTCTTGGCGGCGGCAACGAGCTCGCGCTGGCGTGCGACATCCGGGTCGCCGACGCCACGGCGCGCTTCGGGCAGTTCGAGGTCCGTCTGGGCCTCATCCCGGGTGCCGGCGGCACGCAGCGGCTCGCACGTCTGGTCGGCCCGGGGCAGGCGCTCCGGATCGGGCTCTGCGGCGACCTGATCGACGCCGCCGAGGCGTATCGGATCGGGCTGGTCGAATTTCTCACCGAAGAGGGCCGCCACCTGGCCAAGGCCCGTGAACTCGCGGCACGCATGACCCGGTGGAGCGTGGTCACCCTGAAGCTGGTGAAGAAGGCCGTGCGGGAGGCCTGCGAACGGCACCTGTCGGACGGCCTCGCCGCCGAGAAGGAGCTTTTTCTGGAGGCCTTCGCTTCCGAGGACGGGCGCGAGGGCGTGAGGGCGTTCGTGGAGAAGCGCCGGCCGCGATTTATGGAGCGGTGAGGACCCGGTCTCGCGACTGATTCCCCACCGCCCTACAATCCCAGCCCTTCCTTCCACCTGACCAGAGAGTACCTCTCATGCGCTTCCACACCTGGCGCCGTATTACCTGGGCATACCACCTGACCTTCGCCATTGCCGTGATCTGGCCGATCCAGAGCCTGCTCAACACCCCGAAACCTTTCGTCCTCGGCCTCCCCTTCCAGATGGTCTGGCCCGCCACCTGGATCGTGGGGAGTTTGCTGGTGCTGTGGCGCCTCGACGCGGCGCGGACCCGGCACATCGGGGCCACTTCTTCCGGGGGTGACGAATAATGGACAAGTCATCCCTGATCACCGTCATCATCTTCGTTTACCTGGCGGTCACCCTCGCGGTCGGTCTGTTGGCCGGTCGGCGCGCGTCGCGGAGCGTCCAGGGGTACGTGGCCGGCGACCGCGATTTCGGCCTCCTGGTCATGTACTTCATCACCGGGGCCACCGTCTTTTCGGCCTTCGCCTTCCTGGGCGGACCAGGGTGGGCCTACTCTCGCGGGGCGGCCGCCTTCTACATCCTCACCTACGGGGTCCTGGGCATGGCCCCGTGGTACGCGATGGGCCCCAAGGTCGCCGCGCTGGGACGCCGCTTCGGGTTTGTGACCCAGGCGCAGTTGCTGGTGGGACGCTTCCCTTCGCGGGGCCTCTCCGCCATGCTGGCCGTGCTGACCCTGGCCGCCTTCGTCCCTTACATCACCATCCAGATGCGCGGGGCGGGCATCGTGATCGAAGCGGTGACCGACGGGCGGATTCCGTTGGCGGCGGGGGCGGCGGTGGCGTTATGCGATCGTGCTCGTGTACGTGCTCTCGAGCGGCGTTTCAGCGGTCGGATGGACCAACACCTTCCAGGGCGTCGTCATGCTGATCATCGCGTGGGCGCTGGGCATCTATCTGCCCTATCACCTCTACGGCGGCGTGGGTCCGATGTTCGAGCAGATCATGGCGGAACGCCCCGAGCTTCTGTCGCTGCCGGGCCTGACCGGAAGCGGCGAGCCGTGGAGCTGGGGGGGATATTCCACCGCGATCCTCGCGAGCGCCATCGGAGTCACCATGTGGCCCCACCTCTTCATGAAGGCGTACACGGCCCGGAGCGACAAGATCATCCGCCGCACCGTCATCCTCTTCCCCACCTTCCAGCTCTTTCTGATTCCGGTGTTCCTGATCGGCTTCGCGGGCGTTCTCTTTCCGGAATCGCCCGACCAGGCCGATTTCATCCTTCCCTTCCTGGTCCTTCGTTCCGAACTGCCCACGCTGGTCGTGGGCCTCTTCTGCGCCGGGGCGCTGTCCGCGTCGATGTCCACGGGCGACGCGCTGCTCCACGGGGCGGCGTCGGTGGTCGTGGAGGACGGCGTGCAGCCGTTCTGGAAGCTCTCGGACAAGGGACAGAGGCTGCTGATGCGGATCCTGGTGGTCCTGGTCGGCGCCGTCGCCTACCTCTTCGCGCTGGTCGAGGGTTTCTCGCTGGTGGACCTGCTGCTGGCGTCGTACGGGATCATCTGCCAGTACATGCCGGCCATGCTCGCGGCGCTGTACTGGAGACGGGCCACGACCGCCGGTGTCGTCTCCGGGTTGCTCGTGGGTTCGGCCGTATCGGTCTTCTTCTTCCTGATGCCGGAGCTGAAACCGCTGGGCATGCACGAAGGCATTCTGGGGCTGATCGTCCACATCCCGGTTCTTCTGGTCGTCAGCCTGCGTGGCAAGCCCCAGGATGACGAGCACGTGGAGGGCTATCTACATGTCTGACAACGACCAGAGGTTACAGGGAGCTTCGC
Source organism: Longimicrobiales bacterium (assembly GCA_965208295.1). GTDB lineage: Bacteria > Gemmatimonadota > Gemmatimonadetes > Longimicrobiales > Gaopeijiaceae > Bin94. Next base: position 45,195 of record OZ242328.1, read on the forward strand.
CCCCGGGCGGAGGTACGCCCTCCGGCACCGTCGATCTCGAGCGCCTGCGGAAGGAGATTCTGGACTGTGATCATGAGTTGGTTCGTATCCTGGCCCGACGCAAGGACCTGGTGCGGGAAGTCGGGGCTCTCAAGGCGCGGCTCGGGCGGCAGGTGACCGACCCCAGGCGAGAGGCGGTGGTGGCGCGCAGGGCGGCCACACTGGCCAGGAGTGCCGGCGTGGACGAGGAACTGGTACGGAACCTGATCTGGCAGATCATGGCTTCGGCCCGGAAGCAACAATCCCCGGCTTCCGCTCGGTCCGCACCGGGCCCGTCACGTCCCGGGAGGGGTTAACAGAGAAAGCCCCCGGCGGGCAGCACACCACCCGCTCGGGGGCTTCGTCTCGCTGGCGAGTCGGAAGTCTCCGTTTCGGCGCCGCCATGTGCTGCGACCGGTCTCCCGTCTCTTGCTCCCGTCCGGTGTCTCCACCGTTCAGGCCGTCCCCCGTTCCCGGGGACTTCGGCTGCTTCCAGCGACCCTTGCAGCCGTCGCGGTCCCGACCGAATCCGGTTCCGCGCCCGCCTCGGCTTGCCGTCTCCGGCGCCCCTCGGCGTGTCGACCTTCGGCTGGCTGCCCTTCCAGGGTTTCCCCCTTCGGAGTCCTCTCCGAAACCCGACCCCTTCCGCTTCGGCTGCGTCCCTTTCGGGCCGCCTCCTCCGCTTCGGGGAAACCATGTTAACACACCAACTCCGAAACCGCAAGCTTTTTTTTCGGATGAGTGTCGGATCCGGTCCTTCGGCCGACCTGGAAGGCGCGGCGATTCCTATTCCGCGTAGACCGAAACGACCCGGCGCCGGCGCAGATTCTCGAACTTCACGACCCCGGGTGCCTTGGCGAACAGGGTATCGTCGCGCCCCCGGCCAACGTTGTTCCCGGCATGGAAACGGGTGCCCCGCTGACGCACCAGGATGTTCCCCGCCAGCACCTTTTCACCTGCGTAACGCTTTACGCCCAAACGATTTGGATTGCTGTCGCGTCCGTTCCTGGACGACCCTACGCCTTTCTTGTGAGCCATCGGATCCTCCTAGATCTTGATGTCGGCGACACGCACGACGGTGAAGTTCTGGCGATGTCCCTGCTTGCGACGGTAGCCCTTCCGACGCTTGCGCTTGAAGACCGTGATCTTCTTCGTGCGGTCGTGGGCCAGCACCTCCGCCGTGACCTTCACCCCCTCCAACACGGGCTCCCCCACCGAGACCTCCTCCCCCGATCCCGCCAACAGGACATCGTCGAAGGTCACCAACTCCCCCGCTTCGACATCCAGAGATGGAATCAGGAGAGTTCTCCCGGGTTCGGCCCGAAACTGCTTCCCGCCGGTCCTGAATACAGCGAACATGAGTGCTCCGCCAGAGTGCCAGTTTGGTTTCCGTTCGTGGTAACGACTGCCCAGCAAGGCCGGACAGCCTTTAAAGGTAGCCAAGGCGTTTCCGAGGTCAACAGCAAGTCTCGCGTAACTCCCGCGAGCGGTCGGGAGCAAGGGGTAGTGGGCGCCCTCAGTCGGTGAAGGGTTGCAGCACTTTGGCCCTGGAGGCATGGCGCAGACGCTTGAGAGCCTGTTCCTTGATCTGCCTGACCCGCTCGCGCGTCACGCCCAGCCTGGAACCGATGCCTTCCAGAGACATGGGGTCCTCGTCACCGAGACCGAAGTAGAGGCGCAGGACCTTGGCCTCCCGGGCGTGCAGGGTCCCGAGGGCGGTTTCGAGGGCCTCCGTGAGCGCCCTTTCGAGGATCGGCTCGTCGGGGCTTGGGGACACCCGGTCGGGCAGGTAGTCGAGCAGGCGGCCGTCTTCGCCCGGGGCCACGGGCGCATCGAGGGAGATGTGGGCGCGCGCGATGGCGAGCGTCTTCTCCACCTCTTCGCGCGGGAGGTCCACCTCCTCCGCGATCTCGGTGGCGGTGGGCTCCCGACCCAGCTCCTGAACCAGCATGGCCTTGCGTTTTGCGATGCGATGAAGCACCCCCGCCCTGTTCAGCGGGACCCTCACGATCCTGCTCTGCTCGGCCAGCGCCTGCAGAATCGCCTGCCTGATCCACCAGACGGCGTAGCTGATGAACTTGATCCCCCTCGTCTCGTCGAACTTCCGGGCGGCCTTGATCAGGCCGAGATTCCCCTCGTTGATCAGGTCGGGAAGGGGCACGCCCTGGTTCTGGTACTTCTTCGAGACCGTGACGACGAAACGAAGGTTGGAACGCACCAGCTTGTCCAGTGCCTCCTCCTCGCCGCGCTTGATGCGCTGGGCCAGACGCACCTCCTCGTCCCGGTCAAGGAGCGGATAGCGGCTGATCTCCTGGAGATACTGGTCGAGAGATCCGGCGGAGGGACCCGGACGTGGTGAGAGACTCATCTTCCCATCCTGCTGCCGGCGGCCCACTGTGACAACCCGCTTGCAGTACGGGGGCGACGCCCGCGGCTCAACGGGATCGGCAAGGTCGGCACGTCCCTACTCCCGTTCCAGACCATGACGTTCGATCTTCTTGTACAGGTTCGAGCGGGGCATCCCCATCCTCCTCGCGGCCTCCGAGACATTCCAGTCGTAGTCGCGCAGCTTCTCCGCGATGAAAGCCTTCTCGGCTGCCTCCTTGAACTCGTTCAGAGTCTCCAGCGACATCATGCTTTCCGGAACGCCGGTTTCGGCGGCTCCGGTCGTCGCGAGCTGGGTCACATCGCGCCGCTCCACCGCGTCTCCCGGGCTGAGAATCATCAGGCGCGCCACCGCATTCTTGAGCTGACGGACGTTGCCGGGCCAATCGGGCTGCGCGAGAGCTTCCAGGGCCCCGTCGCTGAAGTGCTTGTGCGGCACCCCGTACGTCCCGGGCGTCAATTCTGCGAAGTGCCTGACCAGCATGGGGATGTCCTCGGTACGTTCCCGGAGCGGCGGAACACGGATCGTGACCATGTTGAGCCGGTGGAGAAGGTCTTCGCGGAACTCGCCCCTGTCGATCAGCTCATAGAGGTCCTTGTTGGTCGCGGCGATGACCCTCACATCCACGGAAGCCGGCCGCGCCCCTCCGACCGGGGTGATGTCGCCCCCCTGGAGCGCCCTCAAGACCTTGGCCTGCGCCGCGAGTGACATGTCTCCGACTTCGTCCAGGAAGAGCGTCCCCTGGTGCGCCTGCACGAACTTCCCCATCCGGTCGGCCACTGCCCCGGTAAAGGAGCCCTTCACGTGGCCGAAGAGTTCGGATTCGATCAGTTCGGAGGGGATGGCGGCGCAGTTCACCTCGACGAACAGCTGTTCCGCGCGGGTCGAGCGCCGGTGCAGGGCCCGGGCGGTGAGTTCCTTCCCGGTTCCATTCTCTCCGGTGATCAGCACGGGCGCGTCGGTGCCTCCCACCTTTTCGATGTCCTGGAGAACCTGCTTGATCGCGCGTGAACCGCCGACGATGCCGTGATGGATTTCGATTTCGTGGGTCAGACGCTCGACGCTGTCCGACAGGCCGCGCACCAGGAGAGCGTTCCTGAGGGTGACCAGCAGCCTGTTGGTGTCGAGCGGCTTTTCGAGAAAATCGAAGGCCCCGTTCCGCGTCGCCTTCACCGCGGTCCCGATCGTTCCGTGCCCCGAAATCATGACCACGACCGCCCCGGCGTCGGCCTGCCGGATGCGCTCGAGGACCTCGATGCCATCCATCTTCGGGAGCTTCACATCGAGGAACGTCACATCGGGCCCGAAGTCCGGATAGTCGATCAGTCCGGCGGGACCGTTGCTGCACAGGTGTACCCGGTGGCCCTCGTACTCGAAGACCTGCCGAAGGGCCTCGCCGACCGACTCTTCGTCGTCGATGATCAGAATTCTTGCCATGAAATCGGGTCTTCCGCCGTCCGTTAGTGTCTACCTGTCCGTGGATGAAGCCGGCTCGGCACCAGGCGCGGCGAATGCCGGGGGGACTCCATTCACGGGCTAAGCTCGAACCAGAACCAGTTTGCCGTCTTCGATGTACGCTCCCTTGAGCCCTCCGAGCGCGGGGACGACCACAGCCGACGCGGGCGTACCCGGCCGCCGCTCCAGGCCCAACGCCTCCAGGATCTCGGGGACCGTCTGCGCCGGAACCGGCCATCCCTGCACCTCGATGCCCTCGACCACGAGCATCGATCCCCGGTCGCCGAAGAGATCGAGTGAATTCTCCACGACGACCTGCAGCGTATCCGGCAGGATACCCGTGATCCCGCCCAATCGGGGCAGATCGGGGATCAGCGCGGGGACCACACGGGCCCGAATCTCCATCCTGTCCTCGTTGAAGGAGACGCTCGGGTCCAGGACACCGGCCGGCACGATTCCCGGAGCCGAGAATCGCAAGAGAGACGAAACCTCGGAGGCCTCGAGGCGCAGTTCCACGTCATCGGAAACAATGAATGCGTCGATCCTGCCCTCGGCGCTGGCCGCGGTCTCCGGCGTCACCGGATACTCCGTCTCCCTGCTCTCCCCGGCCTGGCCGATACCGAGTCCGGCCTCCACCCGCGGGAATACCTCATCGCCCCACTTCCAACCCACATATGCCGCCAGGATTGCCACCAGCAACACAACGGTGCTGGTAACGAATCTCTTGAGCGTCTTACCCATCTGCTCGGCCATTCTCCTGTCGCAGCCCGTGAAGAGAATCCGCGTCGCGCTCGGCAGGCGGCGCGGGGCTGGTCCGCGGATCCCCCGTTCCGAGAATCGCCCGATGGACATTCGTGTAGCGGGGTCCACCGGGACGCAGGTCACTCCGCACAAGGTGAATCGCCGCGACCGTGAATGCCAGATCCGGAGTGGTCACTGCCTTGCCGCGCATGGGACCACCCCTTCCGGAGCGACCTCTGTTGGATCTTCCTACCGTCAGGTGGGGCCTAAAGATCCGGCCTTCGTGGTCCAGACCCTCGCGGGCAAGTGCCCGGTCCAGGCTTGCCCGGAGGCCGGGAAGCGGCCGGCTCCGCACCCCAACCCAGTAGATGCGGGGCGGGCCGCCCCGCGGAAAGGTGCCCGTTCCGGCCAGTTCGACATCGAACGGAGCCACCTGGGGGAGCGCCTCCGACGCGGCGACGAGCCGAGGCAGAAGCCCCGCCGGCACGTCGCCCATGAAACGCAAGGTGATGTGCAGGCGGTCCGGTGGCACCCAGCGTACGGAAGGCAGGGCCTCGCGCATGGGGGCGAGAGAGCGCCACAGCGTCTCGCGAACCGCGTCCGGCGGCCAGATCGCAAAAAACAGGCGCAGCGGTTTCAAGCCACCGGAACCGCCACCGGTCGGAGGGCGGCGGCAACGCCGTGAACCGCGGCCTCCACATCGCGTCGCGACGAGGCCCAGCCCAGCGAGAAGCGAACGGCACCCTCTTCGGATGTGCCCAGGATCCTGTGCACTTCGGGCGCGCAGTGGAGCCCGGCGCGCGTCTGGACCCCGTGTTCCCGGTCGAGATGCTCGGCGAGGGACGCGGCATCCATTTCCCGGGCCCTGACGGTGACGACGGGAACGCCGTCCGGCGCGGGCGGCGAGAGCATGTCGAGTCCCGGCACCGACGACAGGCCATCGACGAGTTCGGCCTTGAGCGACATCTCGTGCGCGTGGATGGCGTCCACCCCCTGCCCCGCCAGGAATCGGCAGCCGGCCAGGAGGCCCGCCATGCCGGGAGGATTCCCGGTTCCCGCTTCCAGTCGGTCCGGCATGGCCGGGGGCATGAGTCTGTTGCGGGAGTCGCCTCCGGTGCCTCCCACCAGCAGCGAATCGACCTCCAGCCCCTCCCTTACCCACAGACCACCGGTGCCCTGGGGGCCCAGAAGCCCCTTGTGACCGGTGAATGCCACCACGTCGGCCCCGTCGGTAGCCAGACTGCGATTCCAATGTCCGGCCGACTGGGCGGCGTCGACCACCACCACCGCTCCGGCTTCGTGCGCCATGTGTGCCAGCGGCTGCAACGGCATGAGCGTGCCCAGAACGTTCGATGCGATGTTGACGACGAGCACGCGGGCGCCGTCCAGCAGCCGCTCTGCCTCGTCCAGGTCGACCGAGCCGTCCGGGCTGCCCGACAGCATTCGCAGATCCACACCACGGTGTTCGGACAGGTAGTGGGCCGGCCGCAGCACCGCATTGTGGTCGTACTGGGAGATGACCAGGGTGTTGCCGGGGTCGAGCAGGCCCCAGAGCGCGGTGTTGAGGGCGTGGGTTGCGTTCTGCATGAAGGCGATCCGTCCGGGATCGCCCGGCAGGCCCATGACGCGGGTGAGTGCGCGGCGACAACGGAAGGCAAGACGTGCCGCCTCCATCGCACCGGAGTGTCCACCGCGCCCGGGCGAGCACCCCACGCCCTGCAGAAACCTGGCGACGGCTTCGGCCACCTCGGGCGGGCGCACCGCCGAGGTGGCGGCGTAGTCCATGTAGTGTCCCATGACAGGGCTCCTCCGGCCAACGGTCGTGCGGGGTACGGTATCTCATTGGCCAGCCTAATCGGTGGAGGCGCCGGGAAACAAGGGCGCGACCCCCGCGCCGCGCGTGGCGGGCGCCGTCCGGGGCCGGCCCGCGGGCATTCCGGATCCCCTCGCCAGGCCCACGCGGAGGCGGAGCGCCTCGGCGACTTCGCGTGTACCCGGATGCTCCTTCCGTGCGAGATCGGATATGGTCCGCGCGACCCGCAGGGTCCGGTGCACCGAGCGGGCGGACAACCCGTATCGGGCGATTCCGTCCTCAAGAAGCCGACTTCCGGAGTCGGACAGGCTGCAGACCCTCATGACTTTGCGCGCGGGCACCAGCGCGTTCAGCGCCCCGTCACGGGAGTAGCGCCGCGACTGCAGCCGCCTTGCCCCGGCCACGCGGTCCCTGGCCGCCGCCGAGTCCCCGCCCGACTCCCCCGCGGCCCCCGTCAACTCGTGCCAAGTGACGGGTCCGACGTGAACCTGAAGGTCGATCCGGTCCAGGAGCGGCCCGGAGAGCCGGGACCGGTAGCGCGCGATATCGCGGTCCGCGCAGACGCAGTCCTCTCCTCCCTGCCCGCACGGACAGGGGTTCATGGCCGCGATCAGCTGGAACCCCGCCGGAAAGGTGACCGTGTGGCGGACGCGGGCGATGCGCACGTGGCCCGACTCCACGGGTTGGCGCAGGGTCTCGAGAACGCTCCGGTTGAATTCGGGGAGTTCGTCCAGGAAGAGCACCCCCAGGTGGGCCAGGCTGATTTCACCCGGCCGCGGCGGATTGCCCCCTCCAATGAGTCCGCCGGCGGAGATCGTGTGGTGGGGGGCGCGGAAGGGGCGATCGGTCTTGACGGGGTCGTCATCGTCGAGGAGGCCGGCGACCGAGTGGACCCGCGTCACCTCCAGGGACTCCGCCTCGGCCAGCGGGGGCAGGAGCCCGGGGAGGCGCCGCGCGAGCATGGTCTTGCCGGCACCGGGCGGGCCCGACATGAGAAGGCTGTGCCCTCCGGCGGCAGCGATGACCAGTGCACGCTTCGCGAGGGGTTGTCCGCGGACGTCTCCGAGATCCGGATGGGGCCGCGGAGCCCGGGCGAATGGGTGTGTGGGTATGTATGCAGGCTCCAGGTCACCTCGCAGCAGCCCGACGACCTGGTCCAGCGATTCGACCCCCACCACCTCCACCCCGGGTACCGCGGCCGCTTCTCGAGCATTGTCCAGTGGAACGAACAGGCGCCTCATCCGTTGCGCACGACAGCTCATGGACAGCGCGATCACCCCCCGGATCGGACGCACGGAGGCGTCGAGACCCAGCTCTCCCACGAAGGCGCAGTTTCCGAGCGGGTCTGCGGGCACATGGCCGAAGGCCGTGAGGAGCGCGACCGCGATGGGCAGATCGAAGCCCGACCCGGACTTGGGCATGTCCGCGGGCGCCAGGTTGACGGTGATGCGGCGCGGTGGCAGGGCCATTCCGCTCTGCGCCAGCGCGGCGAAGACCCTCTCCTTGCCTTCGCGCACGGCGCCGGCCGGAAGTCCGACCACGGTGAAGATGGGAAGCCCGGTCTGGACCTTGACCTCGACCGTGACCGGCTGTCCCTCCACCCCGTGGACCCAGTAGGAATGCACGACTGCGAGCATGGCGCCCCCTGCAAGAATTGAGTTGCCGGCCCGCAGTTTAACGTGGCCCCCCGGGCGCTGGAATGTCGAAATCGGCCAATCGGTGGGGGAGGCGGTTGCGCGAGGCGAGCCCGGTTCCGGGGCGAGGGCTGGCGGAACCGGCCCTGCCGATGCAAGTTGGACGCGCTTTTGACCGGGAGATGACATTGATGACCATCGCGATCATGGCCGAGAGCCGGCCGGGCGAACGTCGCGTCGCACTCGTTCCCGACGCTGTGCGGCACTACCGCAAACGAGGCTGGAATCTGCGCGTCGAGGCCGGCGCGGGGGTGGCCGCCTCCTTTCCGGACCGGGATTTCGAGGAGGCGGAAGTCTCCGTCGTCGCGGGGCGTGATGCGCTGCTCGACGGGGCCGGGGTGGTGCTGAAGGTTCAGCCGCCCAACCGCGAGGAGGTGGCGGCCCTGCCACGGGGCTGCATGCTCGTGTGCCACCTCAATCCGCTGGGTCCGCCCGGGATCATCGAGGCGCTGGCGGCGCGGGAGGTGAGCGCGTTCGCGGTGGAGATGATTCCGAGGATCACGCGCGCGCAGAAGATGGATGTCCTCTCCTCGCAGGCTACCGTCGCGGGGTACAAGGCGGTCCTGAACGGCGCCGGGGCGATGACCCGCTTCCTGCCCATGCTCACCACCGCGGCCGGAACGGTCCGGCCCGCGAAGGCGATGATTCTGGGCGCCGGAGTGGCGGGACTGCAGGCGATCGCGACCGCGAGGCGGCTGGGCGCGGTGGTGTCGGCCTTCGACATCCGGCCCGCGGTGAAGGAGCAGGTCGAGAGCCTGGGCGCAAAGTTCCTGGAAGCGACGCTGGACGAGGCCAGCGAGGACGAGGGGGGCTACGCCAAGGAGTTGTCGGAGGAGCAGCACGAGGCGGAGCTGGAGTTGATCGCCACGCACATCCGCGACCACGACCTGGTCATCACCACGGCGCAGATCCCCGGAAGAGCCGCACCCGTGTTGATCACGGAGGAGATGGTGTCGTCCATGCGGCCGGGCAGCGTGATCGTCGATCTGGCCTCGGAGACCGGTGGCAACTGCGAACTTACCTCCGCGGGCGACAGCGTCGACCACGGTGGAGTCACCGTCATGGGACCGACCAACCTACCGGCCGAGCTCCCCTTCCACGCCAGCCAGATGTACGCCCGCAACCTGGCCAGCCTCGTCGACCACCTCTTCGACGAAGAGGGCGAGGTCGACTACGACGACGAAATCACGGCCGCCACCTGCGTGACCCACGGCGGCGAAATCACCAACGAGCGCGTCAGGGACAACCTGGCTGCCGCCACGGAGTAGAGAGCCCATGGGTGAACTCCTGATCGGCCTGTACGTCTTCGTGCTGGCCACCCTCGCGGGGAGGGAGGTGATCTCGAAGGTCCCCCCCACCCTTCACACGCCCCTCATGTCCGGCGCCAATGCGATCTCCGGGATCGCGATCATCGGGGCGCTGGTCGTCACGGGGGTCGCGGACTCGACCTGGGTGAAGGTCCTCGGCATCGCGGGAATCGTCATGGCCACCATCAACGTGGTGGGCGGCTTCATGGTGACGGACCGCATGCTCCAGATGTTCAAGAAACGCTGAGGCCGTCGTGGACACTTCCATCATCGCTCAAATCGCATATCTGGTCTCTGCGATCCTCTTCGTCTCCGGGATCAAGCAGCTCTCTTCGCCGGCGACGGCCCGATCCGGGAACATCCGCGCGTCGGTGGCCATGCTGCTGGCCATCGTGGTCACACTCATCGACAACCAGATCCTGGACTGGACCACCGTTGCCGGCGCGGTCATCGCGGGGGCGGTGATCGGGGGAGTTCTGGCCCGCAAGATCGAGATGACCGCCATGCCGGAGCTGGTGGCGATCTTCAACGGCTTCGGGGGCGGCGCTTCGGCGGCGGTCGCGGCGGCCGAGTTCGTCCGCGTGGAGGGGAGTGGCGGGGGAGTCGCCCTCGGCGCCGGGGTGACCATCGTGTTGAGTACCCTCATCGGCGCGGTGACCTTTTCCGGAAGCCTCATCGCCTTCGGCAAGCTGCGGGGTGTCGTGACCGGCAAGCCCGTCACCTTCCCGCTGCAGAAGAGTTTCAACGCGCTGCTCTTCCTGGCGGTGCTGGTGGTGGGGGCGGGGATTGCCGATGTCGGTGTCGGCGACGCAGTGGCCTCGATCTTCGGATCCAGCGGGGTCGAGATGAGCGTGGCCTTCTTCCTGGCTTTGGTAGCGGGCGCGCTGATTCTGGGCGTCCTGCTGGTCATCCCGATCGGCGGCGCCGACATGCCGGTGGTGGTTTCGCTGCTCAACTCCTATTCGGGGCTGGCGGCGGCGGCCACGGGCTTCGTGCTGGGCAACATGATGCTGATCATCGCGGGGTCGCTGGTCGGGGCCGCGGGACTGATTCTCACCCAGCTCATGTGCAAGGCCATGAACCGCTCACTCGGCAACGTGGCCTTCGGTGCCTTCGGGACCGACGGTCCGACGACGAAGGCCAAGACGGGCGAGCGTCCGGTGCGGGACGTGGACGCGGAGCAGGCTGCCATGGTCCTCGCCTATGCGGGGTCGGTCGCGGTCGTGCCGGGGTACGGACTCGCCGTCGCCCAGGCGCAGCACGAGCTCAAGAAGGTGTGCGATTTGCTCGAGGAACGCGGGGTGCGCGTGCGCTTCGGGGTCCACCCGGTCGCGGGGCGGATGCCGGGGCACATGAACGTCCTCCTCGCCGAGGCCGATGTCTCCTACGACAAGCTGCTCGACCTGGACGACATCAACGCCGAGTTCGACACGACCGATGTGGTGCTCATCGTTGGCGCGAACGACGTGGTGAATCCCGCGGCCCGCGATCCGGATTCGGTGATCGCGGGGATGCCGATCCTGGACGTGGACCGGGCGCGCACCGTCATCGTGATGAAGCGCTCGCTGAGTGCCGGATTCGCCGGCATCGACAACGACCTGTTCTACATGGAGAACACGCTGATGTTCTTCGGCGACGCCAGGGAGCAGATGTCGGAGCTGGTGAAGGAGGTGCGGGAGGCGTAGGGGACATAAGCGGCCGTGGCGGAGCCCTCCGGGACCCGGGGCGGCGCCACTCCCGGGGCTCGCGCGGATCTATCCACCGGCCGCCGAACGGATCATTTCGGCGGTCAATTCGACAGTTTGCACTTCCGAGCACGGACCGGCCTCAACGACCGTCACCCTCTCCCGTCTCCAAACGTCGTATCCCTCCGCCCGAACCTCGACATCGTAGGTGCCGGGCTCGATGGGGCCGCCGTGCAGGACGTGGGCCGGAGAGGCGTACAACGTGTCCCGCTTCTCTCCGTACGCCACAATCCCGATCGGCGTTGACGTAATCTTTCCACCCGTGACCGCATCCCGCACTTCGATTCGGACGGCAAATATCCCTACGTCCGTGCAGACGACGCACCCTTGAACGAGCACGAGAGCAACCGGGACGAACAATCTCAAGCGCATGGTCGTTTCCCTTCCTCGGCGGCTGGCCGATTGGGCCGCGCGATGCGACCGCTCCGCTCACCCTGCAATCATGGTGGTAACCGTACTACCCGTCCGCCCCCCCGCGAGTTCCGCGACCATCCGCCGCCGCCCGCAGCGCCTCCCACGCCGCATCCACGTGGCGTGCGGCCGTATGGATGTTGCCGATGGCGAAGCGCAGCCAGGTTTCGCCGTCGATCTCCGTGGGGGACAGGAAGGCGGCGCCGCTTGCGTTGACATGATCCATGATCGACGTGTTCAGCGCATCCCGCTCGCGTCCGCGCACCCCCGCGGGCGAGCAGCGCAGCACCACCAGGGAGAACGGTGAAGGCCGCCAGCGCTCCCACCCGGCGGCGGCGTCGACCCGGTCGGCGAGGCGACGGGCCAGCACGACGTGATCGTTCAGGATCGCCCGCAGCCCCTCCTGTCCGAAGTACCGCATCACGAACCAGAGCTTGAGCGCGCGGAAGCGCCGTCCCAGCGCCAGGCCGTGGTCCATGAGGTGCGTGACATCGGTCTCGGGGGTCTCGAGGTAGGCGGGGACGAGGGAGAACGCCGCCCTCAGTTGCGCGGGGTCGCGCACGTAGAGGACCGAACAGTCGACGGGGGTGAACAGCCACTTGTGCGGGTTGACGACGATCGAATCCGCGTGCTCCCAGCCCGTGAAGTGATGGCGCATGCCGGGAAGCGCGGCCGCGACGCCCGCGTAGGCGGCATCGATGTGGAGCCACAGGTTGCGTGACCGGGCGATCTCGGCGATCCGCGCCACCGGATCGATCGCGGTGGTGGAGGTGGTCCCGATGGTGGCCACGATCGCAAGGGGGCGAAACCCTGACGTTACGTCATGCGGCATCATGTTTGTATCTTTCTGCGGTCGTTAGAGTTACAGGATTGTCAGGCCGGATTCCCGCTGTTTGACTCCCGCCGAATTGCGAACCTCAGCCGCGAGGTCTCGGGCGGGCTTCCAGTGCCTTCCGAAGCTGTCCCTCGTCGGCTCGCTGATAGCATTGGAGCACCGTCTTGGCGGTCTTCCAGCCTCCGAGGTCGCAGAGGACCTTGAGCGGCTGGTCCATGAGGTCGCTGGCGAACTTGCGCCTCAACGAGTGCCAGCCCCGCCCACGCCTGGGTTCGAGTCCCGCGAGCTTCTGGGCTCGGTTCCACCAGAAGCGCACCAGCGTCCGGCCCGCGCACCGCGACGGATCTCGTGGTGCGGGCAGCACCGGAGCAACCTCGATCCCGGCGCTCCGCTCTCGCGCCTGCTCAAGGACGGCGACCGCCTCGGCCGTCATCGGAGTCCGGTGTTCGTAACCGGTCTTCTCGTGTTCGGCCCTCCACCGGATGGCTCGGGCTTCAAGGTCGATATCCGACCACCTGAGGTGGCGGATGGCCCCGATTCGGTGTCCGGTCTCGTGCGCCAGCACGAGCGCGACGTGGAAGCGCCAGTCCACCTCCCGGGACACCCCGAGAAGCGCCTGGTATTCCTCCTCGGCCAACACCACCCGCGTGGGGTTCTTCTCCGTGGGCGTCTTCAGACCCTTCAGGGGGTTCGAGCCGAGGAGCAGCCGACCATCCTCGTCCTTCGACTTGGCGGCCCAGTTGAACACGGCGATCAGGAACTTCAGATCGTGTTCGATCGTCGAGTCGGACACCGGTTTGCCGCTCGCTCCGACCTTGCCCGCGCGCCGCGCCCGGATGAACCGGTCCCAGTCGCGCCGGGAGAGCGTTGAAGGCTTGCGGCCTCGTCCGAAGAACCCGAGGAACATCCTCGTCGCGGCCCGGTCGGCCCGCTGGGACGCCTCCGCCTTGGCGGGCGTAACCTCTTCACCGTAGATTTCAAACAGCTTGTCCAGCGTGAGCGGCTCGGCCTCCGCGTTGCCGTCGGGCGCGTCGATGAACCCGGCGGCGAACTCGTCCGCCTGCTTCTTCGCTCGGGTCCAGTCCCGGTGCCCGAGCGACCGGGTGAGCCTTCGCCCGTTCTCGCGCCACTCAATCTGGAAGAGGCCGGTTTTCGGATCCGGAAAGACCCGGACCCGGTTCCGGCCCCACTCGCCGGCGCCGTAGCTCCGGCGGCTTCGTTTCGTGCGTGCCATCGTTCGATACCTCCCTCGATTCGATGGACTGCACGATCTGCGCGTTTGAAACTTCGCGCCGGGCGGGCGCGTCGTCCAGAGTTGCGGCCCGGTCGGCTTTCGCGGCGAGCGCGACACGGGCCGTTTGTTTCTGCGGGTTTCCGTGGAGCCAGATGTGTTTACGTTTCACGAAAACCTCTGGCCGGGGGAGCATCCCCCGGACCCCCGAACGACATTCCGCGCGCCACCCAAAGGAAGGCCGCCAGTCATGGTCCGTCCCCGGAAGTCCGAGGCCGAACGCAGGACCCGCACGGTCGGCGTGCGCGAGGAGCAAGCCTCCATGCGCTTGAGATCTTGACCTCCGATCGGCCGGGGTCGGTGGCGTACCGCACGCGCACATCGACATCGGGGGGCATGTGCATGGAATCACCGCGTCCATGTGCGCGGGCAGGGGCTCCGTATGTCGCTGCCCGCGTTGCGGTTGTACCACGACCGCACGAACGGCGGTGCCGTTCCAGAGTGTGCGGTCGTGGCGGGAGTATCCATGTCAAGCGGATGCCGTTTTTTCTGGCAGATACCGGCCTCGCGGCGTCTCTCGCGACGGCTCGGTTGCGGTGCCCGCTTTTCCTCGGTGCGATCATCCGTGAGCGCTCCCCTCGTGGCAGGGGGTGGGGAAGCCGGGGGTGGTGTACTCTCTCGGCGGATGCGCCGTCCAGATGCGGTCCTGCTGGACGAGCGCGTTGGCGAGGATGAGGAGCTTCCGCATCACGGCCGTCAGAGCGACCTTTCGCGGCTTCCCCTTGGCGACGAGCGCCTCGTACTTCCGCTTCAGGTCGGGATTGTGCTGGGCCGCGACCAGCGCGGGCATGAAGAGCAGCCTGCGAACCCGGTGCCTGCCGCCCTGGATGAAGCTGCGCCCCTTCCAGTGTCCGGACTCCCGGGTGATCGGAGCGAGTCCGGCAAGGCTGGCGGCACGGGCGCCGGTGAGCGTGCCCAGCTCGGGCATCAGGACGATCAGTCCGGCGGCGGTGATGTCCGAGATGCCGGGGATGGAGGTCAGGATCTCGGCGCGGCGCTCCAAGGTCTTCTCCTCTTCGAGCCGTCGCCGGATCTCGGCGTCGATCAGCTTGAGTTGCCGGTCGATCTGCCTCAGCCTCTGCTTGTTGAGCCGCTTGCCCACTGGAGTGCGCAAGTTCTTGCCGCGGTTGAGGGTGGCAACCCGATCCTTGCGCAGGGCATCGCGGATCTGCTGGAGTTCGGACAGGTCGCGCTGCTCCTCCGATTTCGCCTCGGTCGGGCGCAGGTCTTCGACGGCGGCCGCCATGGTGGCCAGCATTCGGGCGTCCACCGCGTCGGTCTTGGCGCGTCGGCCAAGGGAGCGGGCAAAGGACCGGACCTGGAAGGGGTTGATCGCGTAGAGGGGGAGTCCGGCCTTCAGGAGGGTGTCCTCCAGGTCGCGGTGGAAGGCTCCGGAGGGTTCGTACGCGATCCGTTCGACTTCGGAGCCGACCCAGACGATCAGCTTCTGGAAGCCGGCGCTGTCGTTCGAGAACCGGGCTGCCTTCCCCTCGGGCGCGGCGAAGGCGTCGAGCCAGTCCTTGGAGATGTCGATTCCGACGGTACGGAGGTTGGTGCTCATGTGTTCTTCCCTTCTCCTGTGCTTGTCGTGCGAGCCTTGATGCTCGAGTATCCATTCAGGACATTGGGAAGGACGGTGGCGACCAAAACTCCCGTGCGGCCCCTTACGGCCATGCGACCCCTCGGTCCGACCACCGTCCCTGTTGGGCACCCGCTCCGGCTCGCTACGCTCGCCTCCACGGGTGCCCAACAGTCCGGGCCTCCCCGCGACCCGGTACCGAAAATCAAGCGGTGATCCCCAAGAATGGAAGAGACAAGCGACCCCGGCGTTCGGGTGCCCGGTACGGCACGGCGAAGGTCGGGATGTGCACGGCCATCCCAACCTCGCCTGGGGTCGCTCCCGATCCATCAGTCCTTGGCAGGAAGGCCTTCAAGGGCAGAATGGGGCGGGGCGCGTCCAAGCCACCGATGTGGCCAGCCTCGGCAGCCCGGAACCGGCCTGCGACAACCATTCGCCAAGGCTCCGTCGGCGACCGCGTCCAGAGAGAACCTACAGGTCGCGCTTGCGCATGTTCAGAAGCGAGAGCCCGAGAAGGAACGCGCTGTAGGCCAGCGCCGCGACGGCGAGCACCTCGACATCGGGGAACTCCAAGAGTGCGAGACCCCGCTCCGCCCGATCCTCGTTCACCTGGGCGAGCACCTCCGGATAGTGGGCCAGGTCGTCCCCGAGGTCTTCGACCACGTTGAACGGAAGGAACTCCGCCGCGCTGCGTAGAGCCTCACGGCCAGCCCCCGACATCAACCTTGCGACGCCCTCTTCGACGAAGAGATACAGGAACAGGATACCCAACGCGGATCCCGAAGAGCGCACGAGCGCCGAGAGGAACAGCCCGGCGCTCCCGAAGACCAGCATGGCCAGCGCTAGACCGCTCATGTAGCCGAAATCGCTCGACCGGACGAAACCGGGGCCGCCCGCACCGGGGCTGAGCAACGCCCCACCGACGCCGATCAGGACCGTAGTTGCCATGAAGAAAAGGACGAGGCCGGCGAGCAACATGACCTTCCCCGCGTAGAACCGCTCCTTGCTGAGTCCGTCGATCACGTTCTGGCGGGCCGTTCGCCACGAGAACTCGGGTGCGACGAGCAGGATCATCAGAACACCGACGAAGAGGGGTCCGATCCCAGCTGCGGTGCCCAGAATGTCCGGCCAGCTCTCCGGCAGAGCAAAGACCGCGTTCGGATCACTGTGGGCGTTGCGGACCCGTTCGACGGCGGGCAACGCGGTGAAGACGGCGAATGCGGCCACGGCTACCCAGAAGGACCGCCGTTTGACCGCCTTGAGCCATTCGATCCGCAGAAGCACGCTCAGGATCTTCAAGATGCGATCTCGGTCATTGAATCCACGGCACCTTGGGTGACATCGATGAAGACCTCTTCCAAGCTCGGCCGATAGGGTGCCAGATGGGACAGGTGGACTCCCTGCCCCGACAAGTAGCGTGTCACGCTGGCCAAGTCACCCGAGTCCAGCGTGGCGACGATGCCGTCGTCGGTCCGGCGCACCGATGTCGAGTCCGGATAGGCTTCCATCGCGCCCGCGAGGGCTTCGGTGTCCGCCGCGCGCAGCAACACAGCGCTCCCTTCTCCCACCACCTCCGCCACCGCGCCCCATGTGACGATCCGCCCCTTGCGAATGATGGCGACATGGGAGCAGGTGCGCTCGACTTCCGCGAGCAGGTGGCTCGACAGGAAGATCGTCTTGCCGCGCTCCGCAAGGATGCGGATGATCTCGCGTATCTCCCTGATTCCCTGCGGGTCGAGCCCGTTGGCGGGCTCGTCCAAGATGATCAGTTCGGGGTCGTTCAGCATGGTGGCCGCGAGCGCCAACCGCTGCTTCATGCCGAGCGAGTAGGTGTTGAAGCGGTGCTTCGCGCGGTCGGACAGGCCGACTAGTTCCAGGCACTCATCGATGCGGGGGCGGCCCACTCCCTTCACCGCGGCAGCAACGCGCAGGTTGTCGCGGCCGCTCATGTACGGGTAGAAGTTGGGCGTTTCGAGCGTGGCGCCGACGCGGGCGCGGGCGGCCATGAGGCCCTTGGGGCCGGAAGCGCCGAAGAGCCTAAAGCGGCCACTTGTCGGCTTGATGGTGCCCACGAGCATACCGATGGTGGTCGTCTTGCCGCTGCCGTTGGGACCGAGGAAGCCGAAGACCTGGCCCTCTGCAACGGCGAAGGCGATGCGGTCCACGGCCAGAACCGACTTCGCGGCGCGCGTCCCGTAGCGCTTGGTCAGGTCGAAGGTCTGGATTGGGTGCATCCCACAAGGATCTTGGTCGAGCGCGTGCGTCTGAAAGGGAGCGCGCAGCCTCGGCGCCCGCCTTTCTCTTCGGTGGAACTGGCCGGGGTTCCCACCGTCTGGTGGTCTGCCCGTCAGAAGAAGAAACGTCGAGGCGGTGAAGCGCGTCAAGGCGAGCGCTTGGAACGTCCAACCCCGCTTGGGGGGAATTTCCCGTCACTGACGCTGCGGGTTTCTCCCGTCAAAACTTCAGGGTTTTCCCTCTAGGGCCGGTTCCATCCGAAGCCGATACTGAAGGTGCAGGCCGGGAAGACCCATTCACACCCCAAAGGAGGAAGGACCATGAGGAAGACCCGCATCTGGATCGTGACGGCGCTCGCGACCAACCTGCTCCTGCTTCCGCTCCTCTTCGCCACGCCCGAGGAGGTGAAGGCCAACACCCTCGTCTGGCCGTGGGGCGACTGCTGCCAGGAGTCGGTGGAGGAGCAGGAGTTCTGCTGCGACAACTGTTGCTGGTTCACGAACAACTGCAACGGTTCCGGCGACTGCGGCGGGGAGCCCTAGTGACGACCCGCTGTCTCGCCGTGCCCTCGGGCGGCCGATGCCGCCCGAGGGCCACCGGCCTGTTCGGCTGTCGCCTCAGAGCGCGCGACCGCGCTAGGACGCCAGCCGGCGTCTGTTCCCCATCAGCCCCGGAGGTGCCGAAATGAAGACAAAAATCATTGCTTCCCTGCTCGTCTTCTGCGCAGTTGCTCAGGTCACGATACTGGTTGGCCGCTACCGGGCGGCAGGGCCGCCAGCCCTCGCGCCTTATCTCGTAGGCGACACACTGGTCCGCCTGGACGGCTTGAAGGTTGACGGAACCGAGGCAGTCCTCGCGATTCCGATGCTGACGGGGGCCGCGACGGTCGTCTATGCGTTCAGTTCCGAGTGCGCGTATTGCGAGGACGTCGCTCCCGAGTGGGCATCCCATTTCGGGAAACAGGGCGGCGAGGGCATTCGACGGGTGGCCATTACGCGGGATCCTCCCCAGACAGCTGCGAGTTACGCTGAACGCTTCGGCTGGGAAGTCCCGATCCTGAGCATACCGGACTTGGCCGCTACGGACCGGCGATCATTCCTGCTTTCCCGCACGCCGTGGTTATACGTCTTTGATCGTGACGGAGCGCTTCGGTTCCAAGGCCACGGAAGCTCGCTCGACCGAATGGATGAGGCAGCGTCGAGGCTTGGTCATCCAACCACCCGTTCCCGAAAAGCCCCCACAAGCGAGATTGGAGGTTCATGATGGCCAACTCCAGCAGTTCTAGAATCCCGCGCCGATTTCTGAGTGTCACCCTCGCGCTGCTAGTCGCGGGTTGCGCCGAGGGGCGCAGCACCGACCCTACGTTGATCAGCATCGACTCCGGCCAGATGACGTGGCAGTCCTTTGATGGCGCGTTCTGGGGGATTGCGGATGTTCTTGAGAGGGACGGCTTCATCTGGGTCCTGTCCCCTATCGATCCCTTCGTCCACGGCCTGCGATCCGGTACCGAGGTGGCCGCCTTCGGAACCCAGGGCGACGGGCCGGGCGAGTTTCGGTCGGCACGGGCGTTACTGTCCTTGGGCGACGTTGGCCATATCACCATTTGGGACGCCGCGTCACGGCTTTATCGAACGTTCACCGCCGATGGCCTGCCCGTCGCCACCAGAGACGCGGGCGAGGTCGGAACGGTGCGGGGAGACATCGACGTTGTGACCTTCGGAGACCCGCTGCGTGTGGCGGCGACGGCGAAGGGCGGCACCGTGAAGGCGGAGTTTCCAAGTGCCGTCAAGTGGGGCAGTGACCTGTGGACGGCTACGCTGGTTCGCACCGGTGCTGACGGCAACGTTGAGCGTTTGGTCGACTTCGGGGACCTGCGTGGCGCATCCCATGAGGACGTAAGGACGAAGAGCGTCCTCGTGCCCGTGCCCCTTTGGGACGCCTGTCCGGACGGCTCCGTCGTGGTGCTAGATCCGATGGCCCGGTTTCTCTACCTCGTCAAGTCCAGTTGGGAAGAACGCGATTCAGTCTTCGTGCCTTGGGATGTCCCACCGCTCAGCCGCGCCGAGCGGATCAATTACCTGAAGGGCCAGATGAGGGCCGAGCTGCAGGGGCGACTTGTCGAGTCCAGCGAGATGGAAGCGATGCTGGCCCGTGCCGAGGCAGGAGGCAGGGATCAATTCCCGGCGTCGGCTCCGCTCGCCGTTGACATCAAGTGCTCCGAGGGCCGGGTGTGGATGCAGGAATACGATGGCACCGCCCATCCGCTCGGATTCTCCCGGACGTGGCGCACGGTCGCCCTCGCGGGCACCACGTCCCCTTACTCGGAAGTGATTCTGCCTCCCGCGTTCCAACTCTTCAGGGTGTCGGACTCGCAGCTCCTGGGCGTCGTGACGGACGACATGGACTTGCAGCGGGTCGCGAGCATTCCGCTCCCGCGGTCTCTTCGGTCGCCCATGACGACCAACCGCCGCCCAGCCGGGCGTGCCAACGCTCCGGAAGCGCGCTTGGCCATTGGGACATCGCGAGAAGGTTCCGGACCCGGACGCTGACGGATTCAGGACTTCGACTTGACTTGGCGGAATCCCTTGACAGCTTCGGACGACGCGCATCTCGTGAGGGAGCACAGGCCGACATCGGGATACTCGCGTGCCCACGCGATCCCGGTCGACCCGACCGACGAAACGGAGCCGAATCTGCTCAAGCAAGGCGACTACACTGCGGTGTTCGAGGCATCGCCGGACGCGATGTTGGTCGTGGACTCGGAGGGGGTGATCCGGGACCTCAACCGGCAGGCCATCGCGCTGTTCGGGTGGAGCCGCGAGGAGATCGAGGGCACTCCAGTCGAACGCTTGGTTCCTCCCGCCAGCCGGGACACGCACCGGCGCCACCGGCGCAGCTACGCCGTGGCCCCGCGTCCCCGTCCGATGGGCCGGGGACTGGACCTCGAAGCCGTGCGAAAGGACGGCACGACGATCCCGGTCGAGATCAGTCTGGCCCCTTCGGATCTGGCAGCGGGACCGGGACACGTGATCTGCGCGGTCCGCGACATTACCGCTTGGCGGCGGATGCGTAAGCTGTCCAACATGATGATTGCGGCGGCCGAGAACGAGCGGAAGCACTTGTCGCACGAACTGCACGACGAATTCCTTCAGACGCTGGTCGCGCTGAAGATCCGGGTGAAGCTGCTCGCCGACGAGCGGGACGATGGCGAGCGGGAGCGGGCTCGCGAGCAGATCGCCAAGGAGATCGGCGACGCGATCGGCGGGGTGAAGCGGATGATCCGCGGCCTCCTTCCCCCGGCGCTCGACCATCGTGGTCTCGCTTCCGCCTTGAGCTCGATGTTCCGCGATGTCGAGGACCTGTACGGGTTCAGGATCGACGCCAACCTGGAACCGGTGGACGGCGAACTGGACGCGGTTGCCGCGTTGACGCTCTTCCGCATCGTGCAGGAGGCCGTGAACAACGCGGTGCAGCACTCGGCAGCGAGTGAAGCCGTGGTGACGCTCGGAGCCGCGAACGGGCGGGTGAGCGCCACCATCCACGACGAGGGACGCGGATTCGCATGGACGGAAGCGAAAGCACCGGACGACGACGGCCACATCGGCCTGACCGGTATGCGCGAGCGCGCCGCGCTCGTGGGCGGAACCGTCGCCATACGAAGCGCTCCCGGCAAGGGAACAACCATTCGGGCCTCCGTGCCTGCGAGCGGTGCGAACTTGGACGGCAAAGAAGGGAACGAGCGTTGACCAGAGTGCTCCTCGTGGACGACCACGCCGTAGTGCGGGCCGGGCTCCGGGCGCTGCTCGAAGCGAGTGGACGGGTCGAGGTCGTGGGCGAGGCCTCGTCGGGCGAGGAGGGGGTGAGGAAGACCCGGTCCCTTGGGCCGGATATCGTGGTCATGGACTTGGCGATGCCCGGAATGGACGGGGTCCAGGCGACCCGGCGCATCGCCGCGCTCCACCTTGACACGAAGGTGCTGGTGCTCACGATCCACGACGAGGACGAGTTCCTCGTGCCCGCCATGGAGGCCGGGGCGGCGGGCTTCGTGAACAAGTCGGCAGCCGATACCGACCTCTTGGGCGCGCTGGAGGCGGTCGCGCGCGGCCATTCGTACCTGCCCCGCCGCGCTGCCGCCCTGATCGCCCGCCGCCAGCCAACGAACACATCCGGCAGCAGCCTCGGAATCGAGGCACTGTCGGAGCGCGAACGCACCGCCATCGAGTTGTACGCCAGAGGATTCTCGGCAAGGGAGGCGGCCCGCGAGATGCTCGTCAGTCCTAAGACGGTCGAGGGCTACATCGCCCGAGCCAAGTCCAAGCTGAGCCTCGACAACCGGCGCGACATCGTGCGCTTTGCGCTCGAAAACGGGTTGCTGCGGACGGAGGAATGAAGATTCTGGCCCGTAACGGTCGTGACCCAGCCCAAGAGGGTCGGACCCGAAGCGGTCACCCTACGGGCCACCGAACGAGGGTGGGCAAGATGAAGCGGGTGCTGCGGGTGCGGGCCGGGAGGTTCTGGTCGAGGGCCGGCGCGGGGATCTCGACCGGTACTAGAAGGGCGAGCGGGCCGCGCGCTGGGCAAGCCGCGCGCCGACAGCGCCCGGCAAATCGAGCGTCGGGCCGGCACGCGACCGGCGGCGAACCCGGTTCCCGTCAAGCGGACGGCAAGCATGGTCGTTCGGGCGGCTACCCGATCGGGATGGGCCGCCACGGGGGGACGGGGGGCGACGCCCCCGCCCGCGCAATCCACTTGGAGCGCGGGGCTTCCAGGGTTCGAAGGGGCGGAGTCCCTCGCCAGCCCCGGTGTATTACACTGGGTAGGCTGGCTTGACCACCTAACAGTGGTCTCAAGCCAGCCCGGCGGTGCCACCTGAAAACGCTTCTCTGGGCACCGCCGGGAACAGTGCTCACCGGGGCGTCGCGAGCAACTCCTCGGCGGCGAGGGCGCCGATCCCGGCGCTTCTGCCCGCGGTCGCGTTCCGCCCTGCCTCTACCCCTCGGGAACCCGAGATCGTCGATCCTGGGCGATTCGTGCGGCCCGTAGGTTACCCGAAAACGCGCCGGAACTCGCAGAAACGGCCTTTGAGCCCGGTCGCGGGGTATGGTCAGGTCCCCATGTCTGCTCTTCCGGACCCCGCCAGGTACGCCGCTTCTGTCGTTCGGATTCCCTGGTCCTGTGTGGCGAGCACTAGCCAAGGGTTCCGGGTTCGTGTGGGTGTCTCCTCTGGGTTTGAGGGGGCGCAGGCTCTTGACGGCGCGAGCCCATCCGCTAACGATTTGGCCTCTCGATCCCGTGTTAGCAAATGCGGACAAGGAGTCAAAGTTATGATGTATGGTGGCGTCCACGGTCCTTGGTGTGGCAGCCGAACCTTTCCAACCAGTTGCCCGACATGCCGTGCGCGGGTCTACTACTTCTCCTGTGGCTGTGGAAGCAAGGTCTTCTTCGACGAACTGGGCGGATCGTGGCCTCGTCATGACTGCGATACATCGTGGGCACGCAACCTGAAACGGACGATTGATTCGACCGGGAAGATCACCGTCCACCTGAGTTCCAGCATCACAGTTGTTAGGCGTGGCGACTTTTCAGGCATCGACGAGTCACTCATTGCACGAGCGAGAGCCAGACGCGATCGGCCGGACCCTATCGTCAGAATTGATCCGGAGAAGGGAGCGGAGAGGCATGTAGTGGGTGTCCTGCGCGAACTACAGCGCACGGCAGATCCGCTCAGGGCGTTCCGGCTAGAAGGCAACGTGATGGCCCAGCTGTTCCTCGGCATCATTGGTAAGCAACCTGTCGGGAAGATCACCGTCCACATGCAGTCCGAAGAATCGGACCAGCAAGAGAGCTTCACAGCTTGGATTCCCGCGACTTGGGTTGAGGACCGCCGAATTGTGCCAGGCATCCCCGTGATTGCGGACCTTCTGGGAGTTCGAGTCAAACATCATGAGGCGGCTTGGTTTTCCCGCGGATTCGAGGTTGCTGGATAAGATGAGCGTGAACCACCGCTCTCGCGACCGTGATGCGCTCGGCCCCTTACCAGGAAGGGAGACACTCGCTGCTGGCTGGATCTGCCCCGCTTTCGCGAACGGTTGGTTCTTGGGGTTGATGGTGGTCTGATGCGGTTTGCCTCTCCCTTGCGGAGAGGGACGGCAGGATCGGACCCTCGTTCGGATGGCGGGTCTCCCGGCGTCCGAACGAGGGTGGGCAAGCGAAGCGCGGCAGCCCGCCGGCAGGCCGACGCCCCGAGATCACGGCAGCCCGCCGGCAGGCCGACGCCCCGAGATCACAGATAGTGGCTGGCCGGACTGCTGGCACGAAGCCTATCGCGTAGGTGCGGGAACGTGGTGAGGACGATCCGACGGGTCATTGCCAAGGAGGCGTAGGGCGCGCACCTTGCGCTTGCAACCGCCGAAGCCTCGGCGGTTCCCCCCGCCTTCCCGTCGGGAGCCGGTCCCGACGGGAAGGCGGAGGTTATGTTCCTAATGGGCCACCGGATCTCAAGAGACATTCGTCGAGAGCTTGATGAAACAGGACCGCCTCCGTGCGGGCCGATTCCCGCCATTCAGGTCCGCTTTTCCCGCTTTCGCGGCACGGTCCAGTAGTGTCCAGTCCAACGGCAGAAAACGCAGATCGTGCAGCCCTGTAAGTAGTTAGACGATTCTCTGCCGTGATTCTGGCCTCGTGTGCTCCGCCGTTACGTCATGGTTGATGGCTTCGGCCAGCGCGGCCGGGTCCATCGCACGATCCCGGCCGGTGGCGATGGCGCGTACGCCCCGGCGGCCGAAACCGAGAGCGTGGACCGATTTCAGCACCGACGAGTGGGCCTCGGTCGAGGTGTAGATGCGTCCGGCGGGAGCTCCCGCCAGGCCGTCCTCCCGCGCCTCGGGAAGGTGACGTTCCCGTGCCGCCGCCAGCGCCAGAAAGGTGGAGGTCGAAGCCGTGTCGTTGATGGTCCCCGTAAACGTCGAAGGCAGGCCGACAAAACCGCGCAACCAGCCGAGCGTCACCTCCTCCAGCTCGGTGGCGGCGGGCGAACTCTTCCAGACCATGGCGTTCACGTTGAGCGCCGCGGCCAGAAGCTCACCCAGGATTCCCGGTCCCGATCCCGAGATCGCGAAGTAGCCGAAGAGGGCCGGATGGTTCCAATGGGTCATGCCCGGAACGACCACCGACCGGAAGTCCTCGAAGAGTGCCTCGAACGGCTCGCCCGTCACGGGAGCCTCCACGGGGAGCGCACCCCGCACATCGCCCGGTTTCGTCCTGGCCAGCACGGGGTAGTCGCCGATCCCCTCCAGGTAGTCGCCCACCCAGTCCACGAAGCGGTGACCCCACTCGCGAAACTCACCGGGTGCCATCCCGCCGGGAGCCGGAGTGATCATCCGGTTGTCGGGTCCCGACTCGTCTTCCGGCTCGGATCCGCCGCCATGCCGCGTCATTCGCGCCCGATCCGGGCCATGTGCCGCATGGTCCGGCTGCCTTCTTCCTGAAGGGTCCGGATCTGCTCGCGGACCTCGTCATGGTCGTCCCGCCCGAGAGGCGCAGGCCCGCCCGACCCGTGAACCAGGTTGAAGAAGAGGAGGTCGGTATGCCCGACACTCGCCTGAGTCACCCCGATGTCCACCGCCCGATTGAGCTGCAGCACATCACGCATCTCAAGTCCCCGGACCGTGGGGGGGGGGGCGCTCGAACATCAGCTTCACCAAGACTTCGCGCAGAATCTGGAACTCCTCGATCACCTCGCCCGCCGACAGTCCGCGCCGCGCGGCCACCGAGCCGAAGAGTTCCGCGCACTCCGACCAGAGGGGCAGGATCTGGGTGCGATAGGGACCCAGCATTCCTGGCAGGAAGGACACGAGTCCGCGGCAGAACAGGTGCACCAGGGACTCGCCGGCCCGGGACCACGAGTTTCGCGCGGTGAGAAGCCCATCGGCCCATCGCTCGGCGATCAGGGCAGCGTGCTCCTGCACCCACTCGGCGAGATTCGTCGAGGCCGCCACGGAACGCCCCCCGGGCCGCAGACCCGCATCGCCGGTCCGTCCAAAGTTCATATGTTGCACGGGTTCATTCTACCCTGCCCGCATCCCGGTCGCCAAGATCTTCACCCGCCGGGAGTTTCCTCCCCGCTCGGGCCCTTCCGGCGCGGAGTCGCACGCTCACCCGAGTCCCTTCGTCCACGACGCTCTCCACCTCCATCACACCCCCCCACGAGTCCACCAGCCGCTTGGCGATGGGAAGTCCGAGCCCGCTCCCCGTCGAGCGCGTGGAGAAGCGGGGTTCGAAAATGCGCGGCAACAGCTCCGCCGGAATCCCCGTGCCTTCGTCCGCCACCGTAACCCGCACCATGGAATCGGGGCTGTCCGGTACCGTCGCACCGATCCTGACGACTCCTCCGCCCGGCATGGCCGCGCGTGCGTTTTCCAGCAGGTTCAGGAGTACCTCCTTCAACTCGTCCGGGCGGCAGAGGACCAGCGGCAGCGCATCCGACAGATCGCTCTCGATACGTATGGCCGACTCGCCTCCCCCCCGGTACAGATCCACGACTTCCCGGAGCACCCCGGCCAGTTCCACCGATACGAGCGGCCCCTGCTCCGCGGCTCCGGGCGAAGCCAGCCGCGCGAAGCTGCGCGCAATCGACGCAAGCCGGTCGATCTCCGTCAGGATCGCGCCCACATTCCGTTCGAGAATCCGGCCGAAATCGCTCTTCCGGTCGCTCCAGGCGCGGCGGAGGTGCTGCACGGACAGTTTCATGGGCGTCAGCGGGTTCTTGACCTCGTGCGCCACCTGGTTGGCCATCTCGCCCCACGCGAGGATTCGCTCGCTGCGGAGCTCGTCGGTAACATCTTCGAGGTTCACTACAACGCCCCCCAGATGCCCTTCGTGCGCGATCCGCCTGGCACGAGCCCGAATCCTCCGTTCGCCCCACTGGAAGTCGGCATCCGACTCAACGGCTCCTCCTTCCTCGTAGAATTCGGCCACCCATGCGGCGAGCTCCGCGGCGTGCGGACCCGTGCCGGGAATGGCACGCCCGGCCTCCAGCGACGTCTCCAGGAGCAGTTCGGCTCTGGGATTCGCCACCGTAATCCGTCCACCGGTGTCCACGGCGATCACTCCGGTCGCCACCTCCTCGACGATCGCCTCCGTGCGGCGTGTGGTGCGCAGCAGTTCGCGCCGGGCATTGTCGAGCCGGAGCACCATGCGGTTGAACGCCGCGAAGACCGATCCGAACTCGTCCACGCGGTCTTCCGGGAGGTGCACGGCCAGGTTCCCGCTTCCCACGCGTTCCGAGGCCACCTGAAGCGTCTGAATGGGGCGGGTCAGGGCCTGTCCCACCAGGAGCGCCAGACCGAGCGACAGCACCGGACCGAGCACGATGGCGAATCCGAGCAGGTCCGCGACATCGCGTCTGCGCAGCGCAGCCGCCCCTGCCCGCAACGGAACCGGAGAGGCCACGATATCGCCATCGGGAAGCCGTCGATGGGCCATGACGTACTGCCAGCCGCCCAGGTTCTCCACCTTCGAGGCCCTCAGGCTCTGCCGCGTCTCCAGGTCGTCGTAGATGCGCGGGTCGACCCAGCCTTCGTACAGGCCCAGCTCGATGAGTTCGTCCACCGAGCCTCCCACGAGCTCGCCGTCGCGGTATTCGAGCAGATCGGCGCCCACGCGGCGCGCCAGCGATTCCATCGAGCCCCCCTCCTCCAGATAGGCTGCACCGATCTGATCGACCACCCGCTCCGCGAGCGCCGTTGCGGTACGCTCCGACGCCCCCGCCAGGGTTCGATAGGCCAATGCGCCGAAGAGCGCGCTGGACAGAATGAAGAAGCCGAAAAGCGTCCAGGTGACCCGGGCACGGAAGGAGTAGTACAGACCCCTCCAGTCGACGGGCCCCGGGAAACGCAGTCCCAGGATGCCCACGCCGAGAAGCCACAGCACCGCGAACGCCGCGAGGTCGATGGCAAGGACCAGCGTGGCCCGGGCCAGCATGACCTGCATGTTGGGGATGCTGAGCGTATAGAAGACCGAATAGGGACCGTCCGGATAGCGGGCCAGTCCCCTGCCCCCCCATCCCTCGTCGTTGCGGTCCCAGACAACCGGGCTCCCTTCTGCGGGGACAGCTCCATCGGCGTTTCTGACCAGCGTCAGGAATTCTTCGTCACCTCCTTCCTCGACGGAGGCGAAGAGCGGTCCCAGCCCCGTCGGAACGTCGATGGTTCTGCGGGGGGGGATGGCACCCGTCAGGAAGCGGCCACCATCCAGCGGCACCCCGAAGAGATGGTGAACATCTGTTTCACCCGGACGCCGGTACTCGCGCGAGCCACTTGCACGGAGATCCGGAAGCGCTGCGTCCACGGCCGGCGACCGGTCTCCCTTGACGCCCAGCCTCAATTCCTGAAGGGGGACATCGTCCTCGGACCAGAGGGTGAGAAAGATCGGAGATCCCTGCGCCGCAAGTCCGCTGGTCACCCACGCCTGGTACATCAGCTCGACATCGCCGGCCCCCGTCTGCTCAAGGGAGTTCGCGTGAAGGACGAATCGTTCCAACAGTGAATCGGGATATGGCTCGGGAGTCACCCCCAAACGCGCCATCTGGGTCTCCGCGATCTCCAGACGGGCCTCCGTGCGCATGGACCACGAGAAGGGAAGCGCCGCCGAGCCCGCCAGCCAGAATGCGCAGAACCAGCGCACGTACGACAGGTGCCGCGCCCCGTCGAGTCCGCGCACCATGAGAACTGCGGGCAGCATCCACAGGGCTGAAAGCGGTATTGACACCTGCGGACCGACCCTGACGCCCACGGCCACGCCGATGCTCAGCATGGCGGCAACGGCGATACCCAGGAAGACCAGGCTCGGTGTACTTCGGGTGCTCCCGGGGACACGACACGCCAGTGCCACCCCGGCGATGAGCGTCAGGATCAATGTGATCGCGCCCTGGAAAACGATCCAGCGTGCGTCGCTGGTGCCCAGGAGTTCCAGAGAGGCGCTCTGTCCCATGAAATGCAGGACCAGGGGGAAGATAAGCGCCACGATCGGGGGAGCGAGCCAGCTGCCTACCCGTTTCCAGCGCGGCGCCACGAGCACGGCCAGAGGCACGGCCGCGACAAACAGCAGGAGAACGCGCCCCAAGGGGAGGGGCAAGGGTCCTGCGAGTCGGAAGAAGTCCGGGTCGACCAGGGCCGGCGTCGTCAGCATCCTCTCCAGCGGAAGCAGCGCCACGGCGGCGGACAGAGCAGCTACCGAATAGGGCAGATCTCGTTTGGGGCTGCCGAAGGACTCGAGCAGCCACACCAGCGCGGCGAGGGCAATGACGATGTGGATGCCCCTGCCCCGGCGTTCGGACCGGCGCGTCAGCGGGTCGGGCTCCTGTACGGTGAAGCTGAGCAGGGGCTCGTCCTCCCAGCCGAAATCGAAGACCCCGGGACCCGCCACCCTGTCGGAACGCGCAATTCGTATTCCTTCGCCCGTCTCCTCCCGGAATTGCGAAACGAAGTCACCCAGACCGGACGCGAAGGCCTCGGGCAGGTCGGAACGCATGAGGCTCGACACCACCGCAACGCCGAGTCCGCCGGGGATCTCCGCGGTGAAGTACAGGTAGGAGAAGAGCGGCGTCCCGAAATAGGAGTAGTGGCTGGTGCCTCCCAGCACCCCTTCCGGGACACGGCCGCGGTGCCCGCCCGCCCACGCCACCAGACGGCCATCGGGTCCGTACACAGCCGCCCCGGCCATCCCCGACTCGTCCACCACCGCCTGCAGCGAGTCCTGAAGGATGGCGCGCTCCCCGGCGGTTGAGGCGGCCTTGACCACCCTCGCCACCGACGAGTCCCCCCGGGCGACCAGTTCGTTCAGCACGCGCTCAAGTTCCACGCCCACCTCGGCGCGCCGGCCGTCCCAGTACGACTGCCAATCTTCCGTGAGCCGCCGGTCGACCACATCCGCGTGGAGACCCACAGCAATGCCGGCCGCCAGGAGGAGGGCGGAGATGACGTGGCGCCGACTGCCCCGACCCTTGACGGCGGAGGCACAGGCGAAGACCGCCGCGGCGGCAAGCGTCCACGACGTCTCCAGCCGGGCCCACAGAATCAGCGACAGGAACCCCATCCAGATCATGAATCCGGGTCCGGACGGCAGCCCGCGAACGAGTTTCCGGTCCGTCATGGGGGGCAGCGCGAGCATCGGTCGTCTGGTAGCGTCATGGTCCTCCAACGTGGTTCGAGCCGGCTCGCCAATCCCCCCGCACTTGCTGGCGACATTATGATTCAAGGTAATGGATCGCACACTCTCTTCGTTACGGTCAGGTACCTGGCCGTCCAGGACCCAGGTGGGCTGGGTCCTTTTGGCCATATTGGCCGCGGCGGCACCGAACCGGACTTCCGGCCAACTGGTGGACCGCGGCACCTTCGTGCTGTATGCCGGTGGCGAGGAAGTGGGTACGGAGGAGTTCACGATCCAGCGACAGGGGACGGGAGAAGCTCAGGTCACCGCGGCCACGGGCACCCTGCGGCTGCGGGACGGCCGGATCGTGAAGACCATCCTGCGGCTCGTCGGCACGGCGATGGTTCTCAACGAGTACCAGGTGTCCGTATCCGGTTCGGACACCCTGGCTGTGAGGGTCGCGCGGGACGGCAACCGACTCCGCACCCGAACGGTGGCTCCCTGGGGCGAGGAGGCCCGGGAGTATCCGGCGCGCGCCTCGACCGTCATCCTGGACGATGGGGTGGCCCACCAGTATTTCCTGCTCGCTGCCCTGGTCGAGGCCTACGGCGCGGAGGCCCGGATCCACGCGGTGGCGCCGCTCGTTGAGATGGAAGAACTGCCGGCGCAACCGGATATCGGCGTGGAGACAATCGAGGTCGCCGGCGAGCGGATCGAAACCACGCGCATTCGCCTGTCGTCGGATGGAGATACAAGGACGGCATGGTTCGACGGAAGCGGGCGCCTCGTGCAGGTGGCAACCACACGGGGAGACTTTCGGGCCGTGCGGCTTCGTTGAACGTGAAGCCTGCCGTGCGTGTCTCCGTACTAGTGGATTGGCCACCAACACCGAAGCGCGGTGCGGCCAACGCTGTCGCAACTGGTATTGGAGGCTCCTCCGGGAGACCGAAATAGCAAGGAGACCCTCGTGAAGAAATCGCTGACGACCTCCGCCGCGGCGCTGCTTGCGGGCTTGGTGTGGCCAAGTCTGGCGCCGGTAGCGGCTGCGGGCCAGGAAACCGTTCCTCCCTCCCTGACCCTCCAGGAGGCTCTGGAGATCGCACTCCGGAACAACCCGAGGGTGCAGGCGGCACGCAACGATGTCGGCGTGGCGGACTGGAACCTCAACTCGGCGTACGGCGCTTTGCTGCCCTCGGCATCGCTGAATTCCAGCGTCTCGTGGCAGGGCGCGGGAGAGCAGCGATTCGGCAGCATTACAGCCGACCAGCTGGGGTTCGGGGACCAGCCGTCGTTCCTGTTCAGTTCGTACAACGCCGGCGTCAACTTCTCGCTGAGCGGCCGCACGCTGATGGCCCCGGGGCAGGCCCGGCGCAACCGCGATGCGACACGTGCCCAGGTCCGGACCGCGGAGGCCAGCCTTCGTCTGAACGTGACGAAGGCCTACCTGGAGGTGCTGCGCCAGATCGAAGGGCTGTCGCTGGCCGAACAGGAGCTGGCCCGGGCCGAGCTCAACCTGCGCCTCGCGCGGGGGCGGCAGGAGGTCGGATCGGGCAGCGCGATCGATGTGCAGCAAGCCGAGGTCGGCGTGGGACGGGCCGAGATCACCCTCCTCCAGTCCGGCACCGGGGTTCGGAACGCGAGGGTGAGGCTCCAGCAGAACCTGGGGGTCGATCTGAATGCCGAGCCGGCGCTTGCGACGAGTTTCGCCGTGACCGAGCCAACCTGGACGGTGGAAGCGCTCTACGGGACGGCAATCATGCAGAACCCGGATCTGCAGGCGATGCGCGCGGGCGAGGAATCGGCCCGCTACGGGGTCAGGATGGCCTGGTCGTCGTATTTGCCGAATGTGTCGGTGTCCGCCGGTTTCAGCGGCTTCACGCGACAGGCGAGCAGCACCGCCGGACAGGAGCGGGCGGCCATCAACGCCGGGCTCGCGGCTATCGCGCAGTGTGAATTCCTGAACGGCCTGATCTCCCGCCTCCCGGATCCCCCTCCCCTGCAGAACTGTTCGCTCCTCGCGACCCCCGAGTCGGCGCTGGAGGCGATCCGCGAAGGGAACAAGGCGTTTCCCTTCAACTTCACCACCCAGCCGCCCTCGGCCTCGCTCTCCGTCTCCATACCCATCTTCCAGGGTCTGGGCCGGCAGCGTGAAGTCGAGAGCGCTCGCGCGCTGCTGCACGACAACAGGTACCAGGTTCGCGAGCAGGAACTGGCGTTGCGGGCCGATATCGAGTCGCGCCTGGCGATTCTGCGCACGGCCTACGAAACCGCGCTTATCGAAGAGCGCAACCAGGCCCTGGCCGATGTGCAGCTGCGCCTGGCACAGGAACGCTACCGCGAAGGCCTGTCCAACTTCATCGACCTGGTCGAGGCCGAGACGGTCAAGGCGCGGGCGGACCGGGAGCGGCTCTTCTCGATCTTCACCTATCACGATGCGATCGCCGACCTCGAGGCGGTGGTCGGCACTCCGCTGAGGAATCCATAGACAAGCAATGAAAATCCTGATCGTGGTGCTGGGCGTTCTGGCCCTGGGAACCGCCACCTACTTCAGCATTGCCCAGCGGCGGGCAAACGGCGTCGAAGTCCGGGCCGCAGTCGTCGAGAGGCGCGATCTGACCGCCACGGTCATCGCCAGCGGCAACGTGCGGGCGCGGCGAAAGGTCGACATCAGCTCGGACATCTCGGCGAGGGTCACGGAGCTGCTGATCGACGAAGGCGAGGACGTCGAAGAAGGCCAGGAGCTGCTGCGTCTCGATCCCAGCCGCTACGAGGCCGCCGTCAACCGCAGCCGCGCCAATCTGATGCAGTCGCAGGCGGCGGTGGCGCAGGCCCAGGCCAACTTCGTCAGGGCCGAACGGGACGCGGACCGGAAGGAATCGCTGTGGGCGCGGGACTCGCTGCTCGTGAGCCGCCAGGAGGTCGAGAACGCCCGCACCGATCTGGAGGTGCAGGAATCGCTCTTCCGATCTTCCGAGTTCGGCGTGAACCAGGCCCGGGCGGCACTCGACGAGGCGCGGGACCAGCTGTCCAAGACGGTCATCGTGGCGCCGATGTCGGGAAGGGTGACCCGGCTGAACGTGGAAGAGGGGGAGACGGTGGTCGTGGGTACGATGAACAACCCCGGCAGCCTGGTCCTGACGGTTTCGGACCTGTCGGTGATGGAGGTGGTGCTCGAGGTGGACGAGACGGACGTGCCCGAGATCAACCTGGGCGACAGGGCCACGGTCGACCTCGACGCATTCCCGGATCTGGAGTTTCCGGGGGTGGTGACCGAGATCGGCAACAGCGCCATCCGGCCGCCCTCGCAGGTGGCCGGCACCGGACAGACCCCCACCATCGACTTCGAGGTGGTGGTCACGCTTCAGAATCCGCAGGCCGAACTGCGCCCCGATCTCTCCGCGACGGCCGAGGTCGTCACCGAGACACGGATGAACCAGCTCAGCATTCCGATCATCGCGCTTACGCTTCGTGAGGAGGACGAGAGCGATGACAGCGATCCCATCGAGGGCGTGTTCGTGATCACGGAGGGCCGCGCATACTTCACGCCGGTTCAGGTCGGGATCGCGGGGCAGGAGTATTTCGAGGTGACTGCGGGGCTCTCGGCGGGTGACAGCGTGGTGAGCGGGCCGTACCAGGTGGTGCGCACGCTCGAGGAGGGGGCGGACGTGCGCCCGGTCGAGGACTCGGACGACGAACGCGACGGGTAGTTGAGTGCGGCTGCTCGAAGGGGTTCGCCTCGCCTGGGACCAGATCCGGACCCAGAGGCTCAAGAGCTTCTTCACCCTTCTCGGGGTGATCGTCGGCGTCATGTTCCTGATTGTCGTGGTCAGCATCGTCGAGGGGATGGACCAGTACATCCGAGGCACGCTCACCGACAGGATCATGGGCGTCAACACGGTCAGGCTGGGCAAGGAGCCGCGGGAGGACATGAACACGTCGCCCGAGCAGAGGCGCGCTTGGGCCAGGGCTCCCGAACTGACGTTTGACGATCTCGAACACCTTCGCCGCGAAGTAACCTACCCCGTGCTCATCGGTGCGCAGTCCGACACGGGCGGCGAGCTGGAGGCGGAGGGGGGCGTCAAGGCGGAGAATATCCAGATCGTAGCCGCGTCGGCCGAGATCTTCGAGATCCGAAACTGGAATGTGGAACGGGGCCGCGCCTTCACCCGCCAGGAAGCAGCGCAGGGGATTCCCGTGGCGGTGCTGGGGACTTCCACGGCGGAGGTTCTCTTCGGCACGGTGGATCCGGTCGGAAAGACCGTCCGGATCCGGGGATTCCCCTACCGGGTGGTCGGCGTCCTCGAGGAGCAGGGGTCCTTCCTGATCTTCTCGCTGGACAACCTGGTGGTGGCACCCGCCAAGTCGCCGATACGCAGCCTCGTCCGCCGCGGGAACGTCGTCGAGGAGATCATTCTCAAGACGCGCGACCCGGAGCTGGTGCTGCCCGTCTGGGAGCAGACGGTGGAAATCATGCGGCTGCGCCGCAGTCTGAGACCTGACGAACTCGACAACTTCGCCGCCGAGACCACCGATGCCTCTCTGAGTTTCTGGGATACGATCAGCCGCATCCTCTTTGTCGCGCTGCCGGGACTGGTCGGGATCTCGCTGGTCGTCGGGGGGATCGTGATCATGAACATCATGCTGGTGTCGGTCATGGAGCGCACCCGTGAGATCGGCGTTCGCAAGGCGATCGGGGCGCGGCGATCGGATATCCTGGTGCAGGTGCTCATCGAGAGTGCCACGCTGTCCGGGGTGGGGGCGCTGCTGGGGGTGGGCGTGGGTGCCGGCATGACTCTCGTGGTGGGGGGAATTTCGCCCCTGCCGGCCGTTGTGGCACCCAAGTGGATTGCGCTCGGCATGGCTCTGGGGGTCATCGTGGGCGTGTTATCGGGGGTCTATCCCGCGTCGCGTGCCGCCAGACTCGATCCCGTCGACGCGCTGAGGTACGAATGAGCAACAGGACGCACGACCGCGCCTCCACCGAGGCCCAATTCCGGCACGCGCCCATAAGCCGGATTATGACCGAGAGCCTGCGGGTCGCGTTCGACGCCCTGCGGGCAAACTGGATGCGGACCGTCCTCGCCGCGCTCGGTGTTGGCATAGGCGTCGGGGTCGTCGTCACCGTGTCCGCCGTGATCACCGGCATTCGCAGCGAGGTAATGACCGCCTTCGAAGCCTCGGGACCCCAGAACTTCACGGTCATGCCCTTCGACTTCTCCGACGCGCGCGCCTCCTTCAACGCTGGGAGACCGCCGTGGTGGGACCGACCGGAAATCACCAACGAGGAAGTGCGCCGGGTGCAGTCGCTGCCTGCCGTGTCCGAAGCGGTCGCGCAATACGAATTTGAGGCGGCGTTGCGTTTCGAGTCGCAGTGGGCGTGGGGCGTGGTCTTCCGGGCGTATTCCAGCGGATGGGCCGGCTTTTTCGGCGGGGACTTCGTGGCGGGGAGGGACTTTACCGCCGCCGAGGTGAGCCAGGCGCGGAGCGTGATCGTCCTGTCTTCGAAGCTTGCGGAAAACCTTTTCGGCGAGCTGGATCCCGTGGGCAAACGCGTGCGCGTAAGCGCGGGACGGCGGGCGTCGAACGAGCTCTTCACCGTCGTTGGCGTTTTCGAACCACTCCCCAACCTCCTGGGGGAGCTGGCGGAAAACTTCGCGCACATTCCGTTTACGGCTGCCGACAAGCGCCTCAAGGCTCGCACGCGCTGGACCTTCATGAACATCCAGGTCGTGCCGAGGCCGGCCGCGGGCCCCGACGAGGCCCAGAACCAAGTCGTGGCGGCGCTCAGATCCATGCGCGAACTCGGCCCCCGCGAGGACAACAACTTCGCCATCATCGCCGGCGAACAGGTGATGGAGATGTTCAACCAGTTCACCGGGATGTTCCTCGTGGTGATGGTGGGACTCTCGTCGGTCGGCATGCTCGTGGGCGGGATCGGGGTGATAGGAATCATGCTTATCTCCGTGACGGAACGGACGCGCGAGATCGGCGTCCGCAAGTCGGTGGGCGCCACCCGCCGGGAGATCAAGTGGCAGTTCCTCATCGAGGCCTCGCTCATGACGGCGGCGGGGGCGGGGGTGGGGCTCCTCGTGGGCTGGGGGGCCTCGGAGGGCATCGCTTCGATTTCGCCCCTGCCCGCCCGCATCCCTCTCTGGTCCGTCTTTGCCTCGCTGACCATCGCCGCTCTGACCGGCATCGTCTTCGGCATGCTGCCCGCGGTCCGGGCATCGAAGCTCCCACCCGTGGACGCGCTCAGACAGGAATGACCGAGCCCCTCGATGTCCTGGCGGTCATGGCCCATCCGGACGACGCCGAGATCTTCTGCGGGGGCGCCCTGATCAAGTCGGCGGAGGGCGGCGAGCGCACCGGCGTTCTGGACCTGACGGCGGGTGAAGCGGGGTCGCGCGGCACGATCGAGTCGCGGGCCCGGGAAGCCGCGGCCGCTGCGCAAGTGCTGGGCTTGGCGGACCGCCGCTGTGCCGGACTGAAGGACGCCGGCCTCATCAACGACCGGCACTCGCGGGGTATCGTCGCGGGTCTGATCCGCACCCTCCGGCCCCGAGTCATCGTGACGCACTGGACCGGGGGACGCCATCCCGACCATCGAGCGGCCGCCGCGCTCGCCAGGGACGCGTCGTTCATGGCCGGTCTTCGGAACTTCCCTGCGCAGGGCCCGCCGCATCGCCCCGAAAAGGTGGTCCACGCGCTCGCCTTCACGCAGGAGCCGATTAAGCCGACCTTCGTCATCGACATCACCTCGCAGATGGATCGCAAGATCGAGGCGCTGTCCGCCTACGGCACGCAGTTTCACGGCACGAGCGGGATAGGCGAGGTCTTCCCGGCCGGCGACCGTCCCGTGCTGGAGCAGATCCGACACGTGCACGCGAGTTACGGCTCGCTGATCCGTTGCGCCTGCGCCGAGCCATACTGGACGGAGGAGACGACCAGGGCGACAACGTTGGGCAGCCTCACCGTCGCGACCTTCTGAATCAGCGGTTCAAGAAGCCCGTGGGCAAACCCTCCCGGCATTCGACCGGCGGCTCCGCTTCGCTCACCCGTTGGGCGCCTGGCTGCTCTCGCGGCTCGATCCACGGACGGCTATAGCTATAGGGGCACTCTCACCCGCGGAGGGCGGCGGCGGACCCGAAACGAGGGCCCGCCGGATTAGGGGGAAGGAATAGCCCTGGAAGCCCGTGTCAAGGAACCTGCCAGCCCGGCAGTGCACCTGAGGTCCGAATCACGGCAGGAAATCGTCTAAAGTCAATCAGGACTGCACGATCTGCCTTTCCTGCCGTTGGGCTGGACCCTGCTGGACCGTGCCCCGATAGCGGGAAAACCGGAATCGATTGGCGGGAATGCCCGCAAAGTCAACTTCAGCCTGTCAGCCGTTCTCGGAAAGCAACTGGCCGTCGGGCGTCGGCCGCGCTCTGGTGCCCCTGGGGGACGGGTGCGACGCAGACACGAGGCATCAGCTAAGTTGAGCTGAGTATGCGATGACCCCACCTCCGAGTGTCAAGGCAGCACCCGGACGGTGGCCAGAGAGGAGGTTCCGTCTTAGTATGACTGACGTGTTTTGGAATCCCTCAAACCTCGGAGCCGACGTTGGACAGCTTCTTCGTTGATCCTGAATCCACACAGCAGCACCAATGACCGACTCCAGCCCGACCCGGGTTCAGTGCCGCGATTTGTCGATTGGATACCGCTGTGACCGGCCCGTCCTCAGAGGGCTCAACCTCGATATCGTGCCTGGCGATGTGCTCGCGATAATCGGCCCCAACGGGTCCGGCAAGACGACCCTCATGCTAACGCTAATGGGGATTCTGGGGCCTCTCGGCGGCAAGGTCTCGATCGCCGGGCTACCCCCTTCGCACTACAGACGGCGTCATGGCGTTGGTTACCTCGCCGAAGACACCCACATGCCCGACGGTTGGCGCTGTGACGGGATTCTCACTGTGGCGGCGACCGCTGCCGGACCGGGTTCCGATGTCGCGAAGGCCCTCAGGCTTGCTGGCGTCGACTACGCGACCAACGTCCCGGTCAGCACTCTCTCCAAGGGGATGCGACGCCGTCTGGCGCTGGCCGTGGCACTATTGGGGCCGACCAGACTGCTCATTCTCGACGAGCCAGAATCGGGGCTTGACCCGCGCCAACGACACCGTCTGCGGCGGCGGATCCGAGCGCTTCGTGCCAGCATGACCATCTTGGTAGCCAGTCACGATCTCGGCGAACTCGCCTTGATGAGCGACCACGTCCTTCTGGTCGACCAAGGATGCGGAAGGCTTGTTGAGCACCCCGAAGGCGGGTTCACTCGCGACTTCTTGGAACGGGAGTTCCTCGGGCTTGGCGTGGCGGCGTCATGACGATCGCCAAGGAAACTCTCAAGCACCTAATCCGCCGTAAGTGGAAGCTCCCTGCGACCGTGTTTCTGAGCGGTCTCGGGCTGGTGATGTTGGCCCATTTGTTCGACGTGGCGGGAATCCTCGACCAACGGGACGCGGCCTTCGCGGCGATGCGCGAGAGCACGGACCCGCCGTCATCCGAGCAGATTGCGGCGGTGAGTCGCGGTCGGGGAGTGCTGACCTTCTTTGGGGTGTTAGATACGTTTTTCCTAGTGGGTCCTGTCTTGGTCGGCCTGCTCCTGCCGGGTGGCGTCGTGGCAAATGAGCGGCAGAGCGGTGCAATCATGCTCTGGGCCCAGCATACGATGCCGCTCAGTCGCTTCTACATGCAACGCTACTTGGGCACTCAGATCGCGAACATGGGCGCGCAGGCCCTGATCGGCATTCCCGTGGGCATCGCCCTTACTCTGCCGCCCGACCTCGTCACGCTGACGGACCGTTTCCCGGAATTCTGCGTCCAAGCACTCTTGGGTTGCGCGATTAGCTTCGCCGTTACCTCCCTCGGTGTCCGGCGAGCAGCTTTTTGGGTACTGGCCTATTACGTGGCGTCGAATTGGATTCATGGCTTGGTGCTGAGGGCCGGGGTGGCGGACACACCGGGCTCACTTGCAACCGGACTCGACGTGGTGCTGTTTGCGCTGTTCCCCGTACCTGCGGTCCGAGCCTTCGTTTCCGGCATCGAGTCGGGCGTCACGTGGGATTGGCCTGCCGCCGCAACGGTCTTGGCTCACTTTGCCCTCTGGACGATAATCGCTTGGCTGGGGTTGCGGAGGCTTGACCGGAGGCCACTCGCGCTTTAAGCTTCGAATTACCATTCAAGTACGGTTCCGGGAGCATGCCGTACTCGGGCCGTCGTTCGGCGGTTCACATGCAATCGGGAGATGACTCACATGAGCCTGTTGCTGACCGCTGCTGCTGTCGCTCAATTATGTACGGGCTGCGACGTGTCCTTCGAGGCCTTGGATACGCTAGGGGCGTCGGACGATCCCGCAGGTGTCGGAATGATCGCGGATGTCCTGAGGATTGGGAATCAAGGCTACCTCGTGAGTTCCGAAGCCTTAGGCGGTGTGGTGATCGTCTACGATACGGCGGGGAGCTACAAACGGGAGTTGACCCGGCTCGGTGACGGACCGGGAGAACTTCGAGGACCACCGAGGTTCGCGTTGGGTACTGGCGGAATCGCGCTTCAGGAGAGATTCGCCGCCGATTTGCACCTGTTTTCGAGCAACCTTGACTTCAGGAAGACAATCAGGTTACCTGGCGCTGGCGGATCGGTCCGGGGGGATCCAGTTACTGGGGGTTGGCTCGTGAGCTACTCCTTCGGTGGTGCTGGGGCCGATCCGGGCATCCTCCTCCTTGACCAAAGCGGAGATGTCATCCGTACGATGAAGCCCGGTGCGGAATCATCCAGCCTGAGCGGCCCTACGGGGGACATGATCCGTGACGCGGATGGCACGATATGGATCGTATCAGTGATGGGGACGCTCGAAGCCTTCGACCAAGACCTAGGACTCCTGGGTACCCTCCAACTGGAACTGCCCGGAATGGACGCTTGGGACCCCAGCACGGGACCTGCCGCTCCGCCAGCAATGGTCACTGACGTCCATCTCGCCCCCGACGGTGCGGGCGTTTGGGTTTTCGCGCTCGCGCCAGTGGTTAGCCCGAATGAGCTTCGGAACCAGCAGTCCGCCTTCCCAGCCATCGAACAGTTGTTCGACAGTTTCGTCTACTCGGTCGCGTTGGACTCGGAGGGCCTCAGTCTTGTGGGAACGGATCGGTTCGACACTTTGGTGCGTCCGTTACGTGATGGGGACTTGGCGTTCGATATGGTCGACACGCCAGGGGGAGACCGACGGGTTCGCGTCGGGCGACTGCGCTTCACAGGCCCCGGTGGCTGAGGACGGCAAGGACCGTCACCCTTGTCCGGGTGGGGCCGCGCGAGTGACAGGCTGCTGCCCCCCGCAGTTTCGTGCCGCGCGAGCCACTCGCCGTAGGTTCGCCGAAGCGACGCCATTTGACTCGGCCGGGGAGCTGCCGTTAGCATGGAGGGTAATTATTCCCCGTGGGAGTTGGTCCCGGTCGAGAGACTCCGGCCAGTTCGCCGGGGTCCAATCGAAGCACCTGTCAATCGAGGAGAGCATTCTATGAGCAAGCTGTTTCTTGGGATCGTGCTTGCGAGTACGGCCATCTGGTCCGTGCCCGAATCAAGTGCCGATGCATTCCGGGATGCCCGTGTAGGGGTCTCGGAGTGCGAGTTGGCGAAGGAATGGGTGGAAGCCAACCTCGACGCACTTCCGAAGACGCTTGGAGCGTTCAGCGAGCATTCTGTCACCTTCCGCCGCGCCATCTACGGGGAACTTGATACTGAGGCTCGCGTGTCACTCTGGCGGCAGAACCTCGTAGCGGTGGCCGATGGGGCAACCATTTCGCCCGAACGGCGTCTCTACCTACAAGAACTGTCGGGAAGGCTCGATGGCTACCTACGGGACTCGACGCCCCGTTCTGAGCTTGACGCCTTGACGGAGGAAGCGAGGGCGATCCTTGGAGGCGACTTGGCGTTACGTGCCATCGGAATGCTGGGTCCGGTCCCGGAAGCCACCCCCGCCGTGACGGACTGTTCATGCAGCACACGAAGTGACTGGTGTCCGCTCTCCAGTGGGGGAACCAGCATCTGCTTCGGGGGTGGATGCCGCCGGGTGCTCTTCTGCGGGACGCTCTGGCTTCGCGTTTGCGACGGCAAGTGCAAGCAGGTTATTATGCACTGACCAGAAAAGGTCGAGGCGGCGTACCGGCGCACTAGGAACGACGAATCTTCGGGTCTCCGAAGGGGGGTATAGGGCGGGAAACCCGGGCTGCCCGGCAGAGAGCCGCCACCGTCACCGAAGCGTGATGGGGTGGCGGTCTCTTGTTCGCGAGGTCCGCCGATCGCGAGGCCGAGAAGCTTGCCGGGGCGGCCCGATGCCAGCCGGTTCCGGGCGGCGGGCGAAAGTGCGTCGCGGGCGTCTGGCTGGGCTTGAGCCAACGCTAAGGGTCTAAGCTAAGGCCAGCATACTCCCCGTGGCCACACTGCGTGCGTTCCCGAGCGAGGCTGGCGGGGGGCCGTGCCCCCTCTGACCCCCGGTTTTCCGCCCCGGCCGCAGGAGCGACGGGCGGCGGTGTGGTCCACCCCCCCTAACCCCGTCGCCGCGACCGAGCGCTGCCCCGTCGTGCCCGACGCTCCGGCCGACGCGATCCTCGATGGACCGGCCAGCCGGGAGCTTGGTCGTGACGGGCGGGGGCGCGAGGATCCGCCCGTAGGAGTCTCTGGCCGACTGGGTGGCCCTTTGCCCTGGTAGATCCCGGAAAACCGCTCTCACAGCGATTCTCGGCGTTCTTTGGGGTGATCGGGCGGAATCCGAGGCCGCAGAATCGCCTGTGACGCACGAACTCGACCCCCGGAGGGGAGGAGTACCCCCGATTTTCGGCTTCCGCAGGACAAACAGCGATGTCTTGGCGCTGGAGGATCGCGCCCGAGAAACGGATGGAGGCGCGCAATCCGTTCCCGGAAGGGTGTCGAGCGCCGCTTCGAGGCGGCGGAGGACGTGTCGGCCGACCGGTTGGCCGCCGGGCTGTCCGGCATCGCCGGCCAAGACCGGGACGCGCCCCGTCACGGCTCGCCGTTTGGCCTTCCCGCAAAGGGACTGCTGGCCCGGAGCGACCCCGCGGAGGGTTGGGATGGCGTGCACATCCCAACCCTCCCAGATGCCACGCCGGGCATCGAAAAAGGGGGGTCGCTCCGGTCACGGCCTCCGGTTCCCGTGCGGCACAGCCGCCCCGGAGGCCGTGATGCAACCATAATCCGGACAACGACATGCGCAGTCGCCGACATGCACGTCCGATCCGGGAATTCGCGCACATCGGGGTCTGTTTCACATGTGCGCTCGCCAACTGGCCTCCCAGTTTGGTCCGTCGGGTGGACCTACCCCGCTTTCACGGACTGTTAGTTCTTGGGGTTGATGGTGTCTGATATGGTTTCTTTTCCCGCTCTTCCCACGGTGGAGAGGGGTAACGAGCGACCCCGACGAAGCGAGCAGGCCGGAGAAGCCCGGAGAGCTTCGGCCGCCCCGGCGCTGCAGGTTCGCTTCAAGCCGCATGGTTGAGTCTCTCGAAGTTCGCCGGCGATTTGTAGCCGAGCGCGGAGTGGAGCCGCCGGGTGTTGTAGAAACCTTCGATGAATTGGAAGACTTCGCGGCGTGCCCCGGCCACCGTAGGAAAGCTACGCCGGTCGAGGAGTTCACACTCGAGCGTCGCGAAGAAGCTCTCGCACATCGCATTGTCGTAGGCGTCGCCCACCGAGCCCATCGACTGTGCGATGCCCGCCTCGAGGCAAAGCTCTCCGAACGCCAGCGACGTGTACTGCGAGCCTTGGTCGGAGTGATGGACGACTCCACCCCTCGGCTGGCGGCGGCGGACCGCCATCTCCAGCGCGGCCCGGACCAGCTCGGCCTTCATGTGGGGCGCCATCGCCCAGCCGACGATCCGCCGGCTCCAGGCATCGAGTACCACGGAGAGGTACAGCCAGCCGGTCCAGGTGGGCACGTACGTGATGTCCGCCACCCACAGCGAGACCCTCGTCCAGGTCCGCCTGCCTGACCCAGTTCCGGATCGTCTGTTCGGACGGCTCGAACTCCCGGGCCAAAGACCCCGGACTACGACCGGCTCTCGCGAGCTCGACGATCCGCTCCTTGTACTCGGGCGGATACCGCCCTCGTCTTCTTCCAGCCAAATGACTCACCTCCTTGGTTGGACCCAATGGAAAGGTGTCCGTCATGGCGGGGCAACTCCAGGGATCCCCTGATCGACGGATCTCTGCCACCGTGGACCACCGGGAGATTGTGGATCCTTCTGGGCTGCCGGTGGAGGCTGGGGTTGGCGCGCCAACTGGTGGAGCGGGAAACCCACCGTCGCCCACAACTCCACCAACCGGCGCACCTGAAAGCGAAGTTCTTCAAAGGGCACAGTTGAGCCTCTATAGAGCATCCAGCCACCAACTGCCCACATCGCCTTCGACCGAAATCCCGCAGACCGTCCCCGACATGCCACCATCGACGTTTTCCCATACCCCAGTCTCGATGTCGATCTCGGCGGTCGCTTCGAGCCTGACCTCCACTTCGCAGGAACCGCTGCTCCCGTCAGCCTTCACCCAATCGACACTTCCCGTCCAATCGACGCTTCCCTCAAGATCGACGGTGCCGTCCGAAACACCATACCCTATGTGGTGCAGCTCGTCAACGCTGCCTGTAATGGCGATACGTCCATCGTCGCAACTGTCATACGTTGCGGTCGCATCGATCGTGGTGACGCTGTCGTCAGCATCGATCGTCCCCGACAGCTTTACCGAGCCGCCTGCCGGGCACTCCTCTTCAAGATCGAGAGTCTCCTGAGCTCCTGCGGCAATCGCGACCGCCTCATCGTAGAGAGGTTCAGCGGACACACCACCAATGAGTTCAGCGACGGCGACGGCATCCTCCTTGGTCATCGGGTCCGGTGCCATGGTGCTGTCGCAACCCGCCAGAAAGCCAGCGAGCATGCCAACCCCGATGAAGCTTGCGGTGATCCTGTCGTTCCTGGCCATTTCGTTTTCTCCATTCGCTAATGGGTGATCGGCTCCACCTTCGAGCCATGTACGATTTACGCAACATGGTACAACGACCCGGGAGGAAAGTTCCCGGAACCCTGCAGGCAGGTAGATCTGCGGACCTTGCGTCCGAGCGCCACTCCCGGAAAGCAGTCCTCTCTCCAATCGCACCGCGTTCGGGTCACTGGCGAGCTGGAACAGACAGATTGGCTGCTGCTCGGGCGCGGCAGGCCGACACCTTCACCCGTTCCGAACGCTTGAGAGCTGGCGTCGCCGGTCGGCGCGGTCGAGAACGCATCTGGCGCAGACGCCGCTCCTCCGCGATACTTGCGTTGCGCAGATCGTGCAGTCCATCGTCGAAAGGAATCGAATGATGGCACGCACGAAACGAA
This sequence comes from Longimicrobiales bacterium, assembly GCA_965208295.1. Lineage (GTDB taxonomy): Bacteria > Gemmatimonadota > Gemmatimonadetes > Longimicrobiales > Gaopeijiaceae > Bin94. The sequence goes on from OZ242328.1 coordinate 89,260, forward strand.
GCCGGCGCTCGTACGGCACCGGCGAGTGGGGCCGGAACCGGGTGAGGATCTTTCCCGACCCGAAGACCGGCCTCTTCCAGATTGAGTGGCGCGAGAACGGCAGAAGGCTCACCCGGTCGCTGAAACACCGCGATTGGAGGCGCGCAAAGCGGCAAGCGGATCAGTTCGCCGCAGGCTTCATCGACGCGCCGAACGCCAAGGCGGAAGCCAAGCCCGAGCCGCTCGCACTGGAGAAGCTCTTTGAAATCTACGGTGAGGAGGTGACGCCCACCAAGGGCGCGCATACTCGGGGGCACGACCGGGCCGCCATGAGGATGTTCCTCCGGCTCTTCGGACGGAACCGCGACCCGGCAACCCTGTCACAGAGGGACTGGGACCGCTTCATCCGGGAGCGGCGCGCGGGCAGGATCGGACCGAGCGGAAGGCCCGTATCCGACCGGACGGTCGAATACGACCTCAAGTTCCTGATCGCCGTCCTGAATTGGGCGGCGAAGTCGCGAGACGAACGGGGCCGGTTGTTGCTCGACCGGAATCCGCTCAAGGGTCTCAAGACGCCCACGGAGAAGAATCCGAACCGGGTGGTGCTCGGTGAGGAGGAGTACTTGGCGCTCCTGAAGGTGTCGCGGCGGGTGGACTGGCGGTTCCGCGTCGCGCTGGTGCTCGCGCACGAAACGGGGCACCGGATCGGCGCAATCCGCCAGCTTCGGTGGCTTGACATCGATTTCGAGGGTGGGACCATCCTCTGGCGCGCCGAGTACGACAAGTCCGGCTACGAGCACATCACGCCCGTGACCGACGAGGCTCTCGACGCGTTGAAGGAGGTTCGGGCGATGAACCCCGGAACCGGGGATGCCCCGATGCTGCCCGCGCCCAAGAATCCGAGGGCGGCTGTGGGTGCCGCCCGGTTGCACGCTTGGTGGCAGAAGGCCCAGATTCTTGCAGGACTGGAGCCGAAGCCTGGTAGGGGCTGGCACTCGCTTCGGCGGAAGTTCGCCAGCGACCTGATGGACCAGCCGTTGAAGGTGCTCTGCCAACTCGGCGGGTGGAAGACGGCCAAGACGGTGCTTCGGTGCTATCAGAGGGCCGACGAGGGACAGCTTCGGAAGGCTCTGGAAGACCGCCGCCGGGCTCGGAGCTGAAATCGGGAACGGCGGGAGTCATTCAGCGGGAATCCGGGCTGTCGAAGATGCAACTACAAGCACCGCAAGAAGATGCGAATCTACACCGAAATGCCAGCCCGGCGCCTCAGCGCTTTCGGTGCTCGCGCGGCTTGACCCACGGACAGCCCGGCATTCCGACCGACAGGTTACAACTGGCCTTCCACTTCGCAGCAGAATCCGGGGGTCAGACAGATCCACAGGCAGAGCTTCCACGGCCCGACCCAGACCGTCCATTCCGGGATGCCCTTCGCCTGAGCGGACGCAACTGACGTCCCGGCAAATGCTGGAATTGTGAACGACATCGCCACCACGATCGCAGCTACTTTCACTGCGGTGACGGTACGAACCTTGATTGACTGGATTCCATTCTTCATGATTTCCCTCCTCTTTCTTGAGAGTAGTTTGGTGTGTAATCGGTGTGTAATACGCCTCACTAATGCATACCGGATCCCTCCCCCGTCGATGCAACTCCTTCGTTCGCAACATCTTGCAGCAAGCCGAGCAGGTCCCGCCGACCGCCCGCTGAACGCCACGTCTCCACCGAGTCAGCCGCAACCATCGCCTCGACCACCGCCTTCCGGTTCACGACGTACAGGACCGAGAGCGGCGCGGACCCGAAGTCCCGCGTGTACTGCTCCGGCGTTCGCGTTTCCACGCGGGCCGAGATCCGTTGAGACGCCAGGAAGCCGGTGACGAGTCCTTCTTCCCCCTCCCGCCCCTCCCCGACCGCCACGACCACGATCTCGATGCGCCCACCAAGCCGACGCTGAAGCCCCCTGACCACCCTGGCCCGATCGCCCAGCTCGCATCCGAGGCACTGCTCGGCGGCGAACACCCACACCAGAGCCGGGCGCTCTCCCGACAGACCGATGGCCGGCATCCGTTCTCCGACACCGAGTTCGGCCACCCCGGGTGCTTCGGCCGCGGAACAGGCACACACGAGCCAGACGCACCACCCCACCACCACGACAACCCGGACCGACGCAGCCAGATCGAGTCTCCTCACCTTGCCCCCTCCCCCCGCCACCGCGCCGCAATCCAGTGATTGGGCAACAGGGAGGCCGGATCGTCGAAATGGAAGAGGTCCCCCGTGACCGCGTGGAGCCGTGGCATCCTGGCCGCGCGCCAGACCGTTTCGCCACCGCGCCGGTCCACGACGAGCAGATCCCTCACGGCATCAAAGCCCCGCGCCTGCATGGTTTGAACAACCAGCGCTCCATCTTCGAGGATGAACACGCCGTTGACCTGCGTGAGCGTCTCCGCCGCGGCCCGAATGGCCCTCGGATCCGTGATCACCCCGGCTTCCGTCCCCGGCAGCGCACCCATGGGCCTCGGCAGCGACAGCGGGAGTTTCTCCAGAATCCCACCACCGCGGTCGAACTTGTACAGCGTGTCCGACAGAGCCCAGACGGCCCAGATGGTGTCACCCTCCAGAACCGCGCCGACGGATGTGTATGAGGCCGCGTAGGCGCGCGATTCCTCGGGAACCCCAATGGGCAGGAAACTGCGTTCGACCTCGTCGGTACGGCGATCCCAGATGTGCAGGAGGCGAGGCGGCTGCTCGGAAATAACCTGCCCCGACAGCAGATAGCGACCGCCTCCCAAATCCTGGGCGTCCAGGACGAGGGGCAGCGGCGACGCCACCACCTCCGGCTCCCCGCTCTCGCCCGCGGGGAAGAATGTCAGCCGCGAGCGCATGGCGTCGGCCACGACGATGCCGCCGTCCAGAAGCCTCCGGGCCGCAATCGGCATCCGGAACTCACCCGGGCCCTCACCCCTGCGACCGAGTACCCGCCGGAGTCGTCCGGCCGTGTCGTACACATTGACCTGACCCTCCTGGGGCTCGGCGAGCAGGAACTCGCCGGGGAGACCGGGCGATACCATCGGAAGTACCGTCATGGCCTCGTCGCTCTCCTCCAACACCACGTTGTGCGAGACTTCGAATGCGTCCTCGAAGGCTTCCAGGTCGACGAGCGTCGTGTCATCCGAGCCGTTGTTTCCCGTTGGATCGGCAAAGGCAACGAGGGCAGCCTCCGGCACCTCCCTGTCTGCCGTGTCGCAGGCTGGAAGAGGGATGGACATGAGCAGGACGAGAACGCTGCCAGGGATTTCCAATGATCCGCGCCCCATCCGGGTGTCGCGTCCTGTTTCAGGTCTCTGGTGTTCCCGCCCGATTTTTCTTGTCGCCATCCGGTGGCTGCCTCCGTGCATGTGCCGGGTTGCGCCGGGACCCTCTCAAGGGTCTGCGCGGGACCGTGGAGGATCCGGTGGAAACCGGACCCCCGGCCGGTACGCACGAAGATGGGGTGTCGGCCGGGACGCCTACATAGCAGGATGGGACAACCGTGCTCAGCGGATGGATCGAGCGCGGCATTCGGTCCGAAGTCCATTCGCCACACGCTCGGCGCGATCTCCGCGCTTCGCGGACCCGCTCAGGTCAGACCGCGACTCCCTGTCCCCGCAGCCAGCCCCCCATGGTCTCCTGAATCTCCGCCAGCCGGGCCGGCGTCCTCGCCTCATACCGCGCCACGATCACCGGCTGCGTGTTCGAAGCGCGGATCAACCCCCACCCGTCGCCGAAGAGAACGCGCACCCCGTCCACCGCGATGACGTCGTGCCGGCCCCGGAAGTGCTCGACGGCACGCTCCACAATCCCGAACTTGTCCTCCTCCGCCACCTCGATGCGCAGTTCGGGGGTCGACGCGTACTCCGGCAGGGCGCCGGTCAGCGCCGAGAGCGGACGATCGGAGGCCGCGAGCAATTCGCCGAGGCGGCAGGCCGCGTAGAGGGCGTCGTCGAACCCGTAGTAGCCATCGGCAAAGCAGATATGCCCCGATAGCTCCCCGGCCAGGGGCGCCCCCGTCTCCTTCATCCTCTCCTTGATCAGGGAATGCCCGGTCTTCCACATGACCGGCACGCCACCCGCCCGCTCGAACTCCTCGGCCAGCACCTGCGAGCACTTCACGTCGAAGACCAGCGTCTGGTCCGGTCCCCTTTGCCGCAGGAGATCCAGGCCGAAGAGGAGCAGGAGAATGTCGCCCCGGACGATCCGGCCCCGGTCGTCCACCACCCCGATGCGGTCCGCGTCGCCGTCGAAACCGATCCCCACGTCGGCTCCATGACTCCGTACGGCCGCGATCATGTCCCGCACGTACTCGTCCACGGTCGGGTCGGGGTGATGGTTGGGGAAAGTGCCGTCCGACTCGCAGTAGAGAGGAATCACCTCGAAGCCCACCGCCTCAAGCAACTCGACCGCGACCACCGCGCCTGTCCCGTTGCCACAGTCCACGACCGCCTTCACCGGGCGTTCGATCCGGAACCGTCCCGAAACGTCGGCCACGTACGCGGGCAGCGGATCGACGATCTCAAGTCCACCGTCGCCCACCGCCAGGTCGCCGGTACGGATGCGCCGAAGCAGTCCCTGGACCGCCTCCCCATACACGGAACCCTTCCCCATGGTCATCTTGATACCGTTGTACTCGGGCGGATTGTGGGAGCCCGTGATCTGCACCGCGCCGTCGGCGCCGAATTCGTACTCGCTGAAGTAGGCGACGGGGGTGGGGACCGTGCCGAGCTGGACCACATCGCACCCGGCCGCCCGCAGGCCGCGCGCGAGCCCGTCCCGCAACTCCGGCGAGGAAGGGCGATTGTCCTCGCCGACCACGACGCGGGGCGCCGGACCCGCCAGCCGCGCGCTCAGCTCCGACCCGTACGCGCGCCCCACCGCCTCCGCCACCCCGGGGTCCAGGTCCTCGCCGACGACTCCCCTGATGTCGTACTCGCGAAAAATGTGCTTGGGGATTTGCATCGCGCCGTTCGGCCCGCTCAGGGACCCGCCGCGGACCCCGCGTCCGTCGCAATCTGCCGCAGGCTCTCCGCCGAGCCCCGGGCAAGATCGAGCGCCGCGTCAGGGAAGATCCCCGCCAGAATGATGATCGCCACACTCACGACGAGCACGATTCGGGTAGCGAAGGGGGTGATCGCCGAGTCGGCCGAATCCGCGCCCTCCGGCGCCTCCTTCATCCACATGTACCAGGCTACGCGCAGGTAGTACCAGTACGAGACGACCGTCGTCAGGACGAGGATGACGATGAGGTACCAGAGTCGCGACTCCGCCGCCCCCAGGAGCAGGTGATACTTGGCGATGAACCCGGCAGTGCCCGGAAACCCCGCGAGCGAGAGCAATAGCACGGTCATCAGCACGCCCAGCACCGGCTTCCGCCACCCGAACCCGCCGTAGTCCTCGATGCGGGCGTTGGCCTCGCTCTGGTTGCCGACGGTGACCACCACCGCGAAGGCGCCGATGGTCATGATCGTGTAGACCAGCAGGTAGAAGAGGAGACCCGATGTCGCCGTGTCGTTGGCGGCAACGATGGCCACCAGCAGGTAACCCCCGTGCGCGATCGACGAGTACGCCAGCATGCGCTTCACGCTCGACTGGACCAGCGCGATCACATTCCCGGCGACCATGGTGACGGCCGCGATCCACCACAGGATATTCGCCCATTCCGCGTAGAGACCGTCCAGGCCCACCAGGAAGACCCGCAGGAACGCCACGAACGCCGCCGTCTTGACCGATGCGGCCATGAAGGCCGTCACCGGCGTGGGCGCGCCCTCGTAGACATCGGGCACCCACATGTGGAAGGGCACCGCCGATACCTTGAAGGCGAAGCCGATCGCCAGCAACGCCACGCCCGGAACCATCAGCCCGGCCACCGTCGTCCCATCCTGCACGGCCGCGGCCACGGCGGTGATGTTGGTGCTGCCGGCCGCGCCGTACACCAGCGCGATGCCGAAGAGCAGGAAGCCGCTGGCGAAGGCGCCCAGGAGGAAGTACTTGAGCCCTGCCTCCGCCGACCGCCGGTCGCGCCGATTGAACCCCGCCAGCGCGTAGATCCCGATCGACATGAGCTCCAGCCCCAGGAAGATCATCATCAGGTCCCGGGCCGAGCCCATGAACATCATCCCGACCACGGCGAAGAGGATGAGCGAGTAGTACTCGCCCGCCTGGAGCCTCTGGCGCGCCACGTACGACAGCGAGATGACGATGGCCATCCCCGCGCCCAGGATGAAGACCCAGTTCGCGAAGAGGCGGAAGCGGTCCAGGGCGATCATCGCCCCGGTGCCGGCTTCGCTCACGCCCGAATAGAGCCAGCCGTTGGCCACGGCCGCCAGCGCGAGTCCGGCGAGAGCGAGCCAGCCGAGTTCCTGTCCCGACCCCGCTCTCTGCTTGCGGGACACGCCCGCGATCAGCACCACCATGCCCCACACCGTGAGGACCAGCTCGGGGAGCAGGGCCATCACGTAGTGGAAGCTGGAGGAGTAGTCGAGGAGCATGGAGTCAGTCCTCCCGGGCTGGCACGTTAGCGGGGGCCAACACGACAGCGGGGTCGTCGGAGAGATCTTCGACCGGAATGACTGCGGCCTCGACCATCGTGGCCCCTTCGATCATCTCCACCGCCGCACGCGGCGCCCCCTCCACCCGTTCCAGCACAACCTCGATGCTCGGTTCCATGCGCTCCAGGAAGGGGGTGGGGTGCACGCCGATCCAGATCATCAGCGCGACCAGGGGGGCCATGATCGCCATCTCGCGCCGCGACAGGTCGGCGAACTTCCGGTTCTCGGGCTTGTCGAGCTTGTTGAAGAGGACCCGCTGCACCATTGGCAGCATGTAGTAGGCCGCGAAGATGACCCCGGTCGCGGCGATCGCGGCCACGACCATGTGCGTCTCGAAGGTGCCGAGCAGCGCCAGGAACTCGCCGACGAACCCGCTCGTGCCGGGCAGCCCGATCGAGGCCAGCGCGGTGATCACGAAGGCAGTGGCGAACCAGGGGGCCACGCGGCCGATTCCGCCGTAGTCCTCGATGAGCCGGGTGTGGCGCCGCTCGTACATCATGCCCAGCAGCAGGAAGAGGGCGCCCGTCGAGATGCCGTGGCTGATCATGACCACCATGCCGCCCTGGAGGCCGTTCAGCGTGAGCGCGAAGACGCCGATCACCACGAAGCCCATGTGGGCCACGGAGGTGTACGCGACGAGCTTCTTGGCGTCGGGCTGGACCGCCGCCACCCACGCCGCGTAGATGATCCCCACGACCCCCAGCACCAGCATGACCATGACCACGACCGGGTGCCGGGCAGCCTCCGGGAAGAACGGGAGGAGGAACCGCAGGAAGCCGTACGTCCCCATCTTCAGGAGCACCGACGCCAGAATGACCGATCCGGGTGTCGGGGCCTCGACGTGGGCGTCGGGCAGCCAGGTGTGGAAGGGGAAGATCGGCACCTTGATGCCGAAGGCCAGAGCGAAGGCCGCGAAGAGCCATAACTGCTCGCGCAGGCTCAGTCCCGCGTTCATGAACGCTTCGTACCCGAAGGAACCGGTGCCGCTGCTGAAGTACACGTAGAGGATGGCCACCAGCATCAGCAGCGATCCCACGGCCGTGTACAGGAAGAACTTGATGGCCGCGTAGATCCTGCGCTGTCCCCCCCATATGCCCACGATGAAGTACATGGGCACCAGGGTGAGCTCGAAGAAGACGTAGAAGAGGAAGATGTCGGTCGCCAGGAAGAAGCCGACCACCCCCATCTCCAGCAGCAGCATGAGGGCGTAGAAGGCCTTGCGGCGCGTCTTCACGTATTCGAACGACCCCAGGATGGCGATCGCGCTCGTGAAGGTCGTGAGCAGGACCATGAAGACTGAGATGCCGTCGATCCCCAGCGAATAGCTCACGCCCCAGGACTCGATCCACGGCGCGGTGGACACCATCGTGAAGCCGCCGTCACCCGGATCGAAGCTCCACCACAGTCCCAGACTCAGCACGAATACCAGCGCCGACCACCGGAACGCGATGTCCTTGGCCCTCTCGGCCGACGTCAGCAGCACATGCGCCGTTCCCACCAGCGGCAGCCAGATCAGCGCGTGGAGGATCCAGTCCTCGTACAGGATCGAAGCGAGAAGGTCGGTCATGGCGTCATCACAGGAAAACCGCCGCGCCCAGGACGAACAGCGCGCCCAAGGTCAGCACGAATGCGTACATGTTCACCTGGCCGGTCTGGAACAGGCTGGTCGCCCATCCGGCCAGGCGGGCGAAGTTGCCCGTGAAGTTCACGAACCCGTCGATGACCACCGTGTCGATCGCCTTCCAGCACCAGCGGGACAGAGCGAGCACCGGCCGCACGATGACGGCATCGTAGAGCTCGTCGAAGTACCACTTGTTGTAGACGAACCGCGGCAGTGCCGACTGCGGGCCTGGATGCTCGGCGGCCGGCACGTACTTCCGGCGGCCCACGACCATCACGGCCGCTGCCACGATCACCGCGGCTGCCGCCGTCGAGATCAGCGCCCACGCCACCTCCCCACCCCCCGCCGGCGCCGCATGCGCCGCCTCGCCGAACCCCGCCACCTGGATCTCGACCGCCGTATGCGTCACCGGCTCAAGCCAGTGGTGCAGCCATTCGCTCATAGGCAGCGCGCCCCACAGCCCGGCAAACGAGTCGCTTAGCGCATCGGGCACATTGATCCACCCCCCGAACACCGACAGCACCGCGAGCACGATCAGCGGCACCGTCATGACGTTCGGGGCCTCGTGCAGGTGGGAACTCGCCGCCTTGCCGGTCCGGTTGGCGCCGTGGAAGGTCATGACCATCAGGCGGGTCATGTAGAAGGCGGTGAGGAGCGCTGTGACGAGCGCCAGCCCCCAATAGACCGCATACAGCTGCCCGAACGGGTTCGACTCCGCGCCCGCCCAGGCCGCCGTGTACCAGATGATCTCGTCCTTCGAGAAGAAGCCGGCGAAGGGCCAGATCCCCGCGATGGCCAGGGTCGCGACCCACATGACCGCGCAGGTGACCGGCATGTACTTGCGCAAACCCCCCATGTTGCGCATGTCCTGCTCGTCGAGGTGGCCGTCGCCGTGGTGCGCGGCGGCGTGCATGGAATGGATGACCGCGCCCGCGCCCAGGAAGAGCAGCGCCTTGAAGAATGCGTGCGTGACCAGGTGGAAGATGCCCGCGGTGAAGGCGCCCACCCCGACCGCCAGGAACATGAAGCCCAGCTGCGAGACGGTCGAGTAGGCCAGCACCTTCTTGATGTCGTACTGCTGGAGCGCGATGGTGGCCGCGACGAGGGCGGTCAGCACCCCGACCCCGGCCACGATCGCCTGGCTCGTGGGCGCGAGGGCGAACAGGACCGACGACCGCGCCACCATGTACACGCCCGCGGTGACCATGGTGGCCGCGTGGATGAGGGCGGAGACGGGGGTGGGGCCTGCCATGGCGTCGGGGAGCCAGATGTGGAGCGGAATCTGCGCGCTCTTCCCGGCCGCGCCGAGCATGAGCAGCAGCGTGATGGCGGTGATTGTGACCCCGCCGGCCGCGAAGTGGTTCTCCGCTCCCGCGAAGATCGGGATGAAGTCGAGCGTCCCGAAGCCGTTGAAGAGAAGGAACATGGCGAGCAGGAAGCCCACGTCGCCGATCCGGTTGACGATGAACGCCTTCTTCCCCGCGTCCGACTTTTCACGGTCGCTGAACCAGTAGCCGATCAGCAGATAGCTGCAGAGCCCAACCCCTTCCCAGCCCACGAACATGGTGGCGAAGCCGGAGCCCAGCACCAGCACCAGCATGAAGAAGACGAAGAGGTTCAGGTAGGCGAAATAACGGGGATAGCCCGGGTCCCTGCCCATGTAGCCCACGCTGAAGACGTGGATGAGAAAGCCGACACCGGTCACGACCAGAGTCATGACCATGGAGAGCTGGTCGAGCTGGATGGCGGCGGCGATGCGCAGGTCCCCGGTGACGATCCAGCCCCAGTAGGAGCGGATGACGGGATCGTGCAGATCGGCCGGCATGCGCAGGAAGTTCAGCACGGCCAGAGCGAAAGCGAGGCCCATCACCCCGGGGCCGATCCAGGTCGGCAGCCGGTGGGTGGCCGGCGGCCTTGACCCGGCAAAGGGGTCCCAGTCCCGGCCTTCCCGCAGCGCCGCGGAAGAGTATCGGGCGGACCGCAGCGCCAGGATGCCGTTGAGTACGAACCCCAGCAACGGTAGCAGGACGATCAGTCCCGGGAGGACCGGCTCCCACTCGGCGGCGGCCGCTTGCGCGCCGGGAGCGGCTGCCGCGGCCGTCACCGGACCGCCGACCGAGCCCAGGACGCTCGCGAGAGAAGCGGCGCTCACCCCGGTCACCATTTCAGCAGGTTGAACTTGTCCACGCTGACCGTCTCGTAGTGACGGAAGATCGAGATGATGATCGCGAGCCCCACCGCCGCCTCGGCCGCCGCGACCGTCATCACGAAGAAGACGTAGATCTGCCCCTCGATCCCCGTGTACCGGGACAGCGCCACGAAGGCCAGGTTGACCGCGTTCAGCTGCAGCTCGATGCAGAGGAAGATGATGATCGCGTTCTTGCGCACGATCACCCCCAGCGTCCCGATCACGAAGAGCAGCGCGCTGAGCAGGAGGGCGTGAGTCAGCACGTCACTTCCCTTCCTCTCGGTCGCGGGGCTTGGCCAGGACGACCGCGGCCACGATCGCCACCAGCAGCAGCAGTCCCATGAGTTCGAAGGCGACCACCCAGTCCGTGAAGAGCGGGTCGGCGATCACCCCCACCGCCCCCTTCTCCACCACCGCCGCATCGATCGCGGCCGCCACTTCGGCGCCGCCCGCGCGCAACCCCGTCTCCTCCGTGCTCATCAGCCCCTGCACCAGCACCCCCGCCGTCAGCCCCACCACCACCAGCGACAACAGCGTCCACGACCCATACTTCAGGTCGGCCCGGTAGTCGTGGCCCAGGTTCAGCAGCATGATTACGAACAGAAACAGGACCATGATCGCGCCGGCATACACCAGCACCTGGATCGCCGCCAGGAAGTGCGCCTCGAAGAGCACGTAGATCCCGGCCAGGCTGGCCAGCGTGGCCACCATGAAGAGCAGGCTCGCGACGGGACTCCTCCCTGTCACGACGCCGATGGCGCCGCCGGTGGCAACCACCGCGAACAGGATGAAGAGCACGTCGATCATTCGGAGCGCGGATCCGAGGGGTCCCAGAGGAGCGTGACGGGGTGATCCTGCTCCATCAGCCGGTCCAGGTCGTAGACGAAGCGGTCGCGCGTGTACTCCGCGTTCTCGAAGTGCCGCCCCACGTGGATCGCCTCGACCGGGCACACCTCCTGGCACATGCCGCAGAAGATGCAGCGGAACTCGTCGATCTCGTAGACGATCGGGTAGCGGTTCCCCTGGTCGTCCTCGCCACCCACCAGCCGGATGCAGTTGGCGGGACAGACCGTGGGGCAGAGCCCGCAGGCCACGCACTTGGGACGGCCGTCCGCGTGCACCTCCATGCGGTGGGTGCCGCGCCAGCGCGGGTGCAGGTCGGGCTGTTCCTCGGGGTACTCCAGGGTGACCTTGGTTGGGCGCACCATGTGCTTGAAGGTGAGGCTCATGCCCTTCAGCGTGGCTCGCATGTACGATGTGCGGCCCGCCTCGGGGCGCCTCATCACCTTGACTGATATAGCCATTGTTCTCCGCTCCCGTTCAGTTCGACGCGGCCGGTCCGCTCGGCTTCGGCGCCACGGGGGCGCGCCGGCGGGGCAGGTTGCGTTTCCGGTGGGCCCCCGAGATGACCCGGTCGCGATCCACGAAGAAGAGGAACGCGAGGGTCGTGATCCCGCTCACCCCGGTCAGTACCCCTCCATACATCATCCCGAAGGGCACTTCCAGCTGGTCCAGCACGAGCATGGTCCCGGCCACCAGCATGATGTACCCGAGTGCGCCCGGCAGCATGACCTTCCACCCGAGGTGCATGACCTGGTCGTAGCGGAAGCGTGGTAGCGTCCAGCGGATCCAGATGTACAGCAGCAGGAAGAAGCCCGTCTTGGTGCAGAACGCCCCCAGGGTGAGCAGCGTGATCAGCACGCTCGGCGTCGCGGCGATCGGCGCGCCGGCCTCGTCGAAACCCTTGATCCACCCCGACTCGTGGCGGAACATGTCGTCGCCGGTCCAGAAGGGGATGTCCCACCCGCCGAAGAAGAGCGTCGCCAGCAGCGCGGAAGCCGTCACCACGTGCGCGTACTCGGCGATGAAGAACATCGAGAACTTCATGGCCGAGTATTCGGTGTGGTACCCGGTGATCAGCTCCGATTCGGCCTCGGGCATGTCGAAGGGGAGCCGGTTGGTCTCCGCCAGCGCCGAAATCAGGAAGAAGATGAAGGCCAGCGACAGCGGGAACACGAACCAGAGCCCCAGCTGCTGCTGCCGCCAGACCGTTTCGGTCAGCGTGACGTTGCCGACGAGCAGCAACACCGCAATCACGCTGAGCCCCAGCGCCACCTCGTACGAGATCATCTGGGCCGAGGCGCGCAGGCCCCCCAGAAACGCGTACTTGTTGTTCGACGCCCACCCCGACAGCACGATCCCGTACACGGCCAGCGAAGACAGCGCCAGGATATACAGGATCCCGATCGGGACATCCGCCACCACCATGTCCACGGTGCCTACCGGCGTGGGCAGCGGCGCCGCGAACGGGATCACGGCCATCGTCACGACCGCCGGCATGATCGCCAGCGCGGGACCGAGCACGAAGTAGAACTTCGCCGCCGTCCCCGGCATCGTCTCTTCCTTGATGATGTTCTTGAGGCCGTCGGCGATGGGTTGCAGGAGTCCGAAGGGACCCACGCGGTTGGGGCCCAGGCGGTCCTGGATGAAGGCCGACACCCGGCGCTCGGCGAGCGTCATGTACGCGACGACCGCCATCACCACCGTGAAGACGGCCAACACCTTGATCGCCCCGATGGTCACGAACCAGAAGGTGGAGAGTTCCTGCATCTCACCCATGGGCGGCCTCCGTCTGCAGCGCGGCACCCTGGTCGCCAAGCCCGTCGTACGTCAGCCCCGCGAAGGCGGGATGCGCGGCAACCAGCCCCGCGAAGACATCCTCGGCACTCGCCGGAGTGCCATCCCCACCCAACGCCGCCGCCAGGGCACCCAGCACCAGCCACGCGGGCCGCGCCGACCCCGGCGCCTGCATGCCCTGCCAGTAGCGCTGCACCCTGCCCTGCGCGTTCACGAACGACCCCTCCTCCTCGGCAAAGGTCGTGACGGGCAGCACGAAGTCGGCATTCCGCGCGGCCGGCGAGTCGTGGGTACCCAGGTACACGTACAGGCTGGCCCCGGCACCGAAGTCCTCACCCTGGTCGGCAAGCTCGTCCCCCAGCACCAGCAGCACCCCGTCGTGCCCGGCCACGTCCTCCAGGCCCCCACCGGCAGCGTCATCCCCACAACGCTCGAAGCCCAGCAGCCCCGCCCCGTCCACATTCGGAACCAGATCGCGGCGTCGAACCAGGGACGGGAATCCCGGCAGCGGAACCTCGTCGGCGGCCCGCACGGAGCGGAAAACCCGCGCCGACACATCCCCAGCCGCCCCGGCCACCGCCGCCAGCGCCGCCAGCGCTTCATTCGACGCCGACGCCGAACCCACCACCTTCACCTCCGCCCCCGACCCCTCCCGCAACTGCACGAACAGATGCTCCAGCGCCCGTTTCCAGTCCACCGCACGCCGCTTCGCCCCCCGCCCCGCCGCCGGCTCCTCCAGCCGTCCCGGCCGGTTCATCCACTCGTAGTTGGCCCGCCCGTAGTCGCACATCCAGTGCCCGTTCACTTCCTGGTTCTCACGCGGCTTGAGCCGCTGCACCAGGTTATCGCGCGTGTGCAGCTCGATGTTGCACCCCTGGCTGCAGTTCGGGCACACCGACTCCGTGTGGTCCAGGTCCCAGGCGCGCGCCTTGTGCAGGAAGTCCTTCGAGACAAGCGCGCCCACCGGACAGATGTCCACCACGTTGCCCGCGAACGACGCCCCCTCGAGCCCGCGGTCGAAGAAGGTGTCGATCACCGCGCGGCTCCCCCGGTCCACCACAGTGAGCCTGGAATCCCGCGCCACCTCGTCCATGAAGCGCACGCAGCGGGTGCACATCACGCAGCGGTCGCCGTAGTAGAGCACGTCGCCGCCGAAGTCGTCGCGCCCGAAGACGCGCTTGGGCTCGCGGCCGCGCCCCTTCTCCCGACCCTCCTCGAAGACATAGTCCTGGAGCTTGCACTCGCCCGACATGTCGCAGATGGGACAGTCGAGCGGGTGGTTGACCAGGTAGAACTCGAGGACCCCCTGCCGCATCCGCTTCGCCGCGGGGCTCTCCGTGTGGACCACCTGCCCGTCCTGGGCCATCGTCACGCACGACGGCTGCAGCTTGGGCGCCCCCTCCACCTCGACCAGGCAGATGCGGCACTGCGCCGGCGCCGTGAGCCCGGGATGGTAGCAGTAGTGCGGCACCTCGGTCCCCAGCGTCTCCGCGGCGTGGAGCAGCGAAGTCCCCTTGGGGACGGTGACCTCCCGGCCGTCGATGGTCAGGGTGACGGTGTCGGCTTTGCGACCGTTATCGGGCATGGGGGCTCCTCGCTTGCATCAGGCCGCTCCCACCCGTTCCCCACGACGAATGAGGGCCAGGTAGTCGTCACGGAACTTCTCGATCGAGGAGATGATCGGCATCGCCAGAGAGTCCGACAGCACGCAGATGGTGGTCCCCGTCATCTGCTCGGAGATCTCGATCAGCGTGTCCAGGTCGTCCTCGGTGCCGCGGCCATCCTCGATGCGCTGCAGGATCCGGGTGGCCCAGGTGGTGCCCTCGCGGCACGGCGTGCACTGCCCGCAGGACTCGTGGGCATAGAAGTAAGCCATGCGTCTTACCTGCTTCACGATGTCGGTCGTGTCGTCCATCACGATCACCGACGCACAGCCGAGCATCGAGCCGGCGGCCTCGACCCCCTCGTAGCAGAGCGAGCACTCGCGGCAGTCCTCGGCGCTCATGATCGGCACCGAACTGCCACCCGGGATGACCGCCTTCAGCGCACGACCGTCCCGAATGCCCCCGCACACGTCCTCGATCAACTCCATCATCGGGAAGCCCAGGGGGAACTCGTAGTTGCCGGGTTTCCGCACATGCCCCGACACGCAGAACAGCTTGGTTCCGGGGCTCTTCTCGGTGCCCCACTGGCGGTACCACTCCCCACCGTGCCGGAGTATGTGGGGGGTCGCGGCCAGTGTCTCCACGTTGTTGATCGTCGAGGGCATCCCGAAGGCACCGACCGCCGCCGGGAAGGGCGGCTTGATGCGGGGTTCCCCGCGCCGCCCCTCGAGCGAACTCATCAGGCCGGTCTCCTCACCGCAGATATAGGCGCCGGCCCCGACGTGCAGCGTCATGTCGATGTCCACGCCCGAACCCATGATGTCCTTGCCGACCAGTCCCGCCTCGTACGCCTCCTCCAGCGCCCGCGCCAGCACCAGCGTACTCTCGAAAAACTCCCCCCGCAGGTAGATATAGCAGTGGGCGGCACCGATCGCGTACGATCCCACCAGGCACCCCTCGATAAGCTGGTGCGGCGTCCAGCGGATGATCTCGCGGTCCTTGAAGGTGCCCGGCTCCGACTCGTCGGCGTTGCAGAGCAGGTAGTGCGGCCGCCGCGCATCCTTCGGCATGAACGACCACTTGAGCCCGGTCGGGAATCCCGCCCCGCCCCGCCCCCGCAGCCCCGACGCCTTCACCTCGTCGATCGTGGCCTCGCGCCCGATCTCCAGCGCCCGCGCAATCCCCTGATAGCCCCCCAGCGCCTTCCACCCGGCCACCGTACGCGCGGCAGGATCCCCGAACCCCTCACTCAGGATCCGGGTCTCCTTCTCGTGTCGGTACGGGTAGGCCAAGATCTTTCCTTACAGGGTCTTAGAAGCCGTCGTTCACTTCGCGCTTCAACCGCTCCAGCACGTCCGGCACGTCATCCACCGACACGTCCTCGAAGTAGCGCGAGTTGATCTGCACGCAGGTGGGAAAGCCGCACGCCGCCAGGCACTCGGCCTCCGCCACCGTGAAGTTTCCGTCGCTCGAGGTCTGGCCCAGCTCCGTGCCCGTGTGCTCCAGAAAGGCCGCCAGGACCTCGTCGGCGCCGCAGAGGTTGCAGGAGATGTTGGTGCAGACCTGTATGAGAAAGCGCCCCACCGGACGCTTGTTGTACATCGTGTAGAAGGTCGCGACGCCCCGCACGAAGGCGTCGCTGAGTCCGAGCATCCCGGCCACCTCGTCCATCGTCCCGGGCGAAATATGGCCGCGGAGCTCCTGGGCCAGGTTGAGCGCGGGGATCAGCGCGGCACGGGCGGTCGGGTAGCGGCTGCGGATCTTTTCGAAGCGCTCCAGGTACGGTCCCTCGAACAGGGGCGCCTCCGGATCCTTCTTCACCAGCATGTACGGCAGGCTCGGCGCGACGCTCGGGTGTCCCCCGTCCAGCGGCAGATCGCCCGCGAAGTCGCTCCCCCGCACGTCCGCCTCGGTCAGGTCGAACTCGCCGGTGTTGCCCGCCCAGCCGGGGTTCTGGAAACGCGCCTCGCTCACCGATCGATCTCCCCCAGCACGATATCCAGGCTCGCGTTGATCATGATCAGGTCGGCCATAAGGTGGCCCTCGGACAGCCTCGGAATCGCCGACAGGTTCACGAACGACGGCGGCCGGATGCGCCAGCGCACCGGCTTGGGTCCCCCGTCCCCCACCACGTACATCCCCAGTTCCCCCTTCGACCCCTCCACCGAGAACCAGCAGTCCTCGGCAGGCGCCGGGATCCCCTCGGTGATGAGCTTGAAGTGGTGGATCATCGACTCCATGTCGGACATGCAGTCGGTCTTGGACGGCAGGCTGATGCGGGGATCGTCGATGTCCATGGGCCCGCCCGGGAGCCGGTCCAGCGCCTGGTGCAGAATGTGGATGCTCTGCCGCATCTCCTCCATGCGCACCAGGTAGCGGTCGTAGCAGTCGCCGTGGCAGCCGATCGGGACCTCGAAGTCGTAGCTCTCGTAGTCGTAGTAGGGGCGGTCCTTGCGCACGTCGTAGGGGACGCCGCTGGCCCGCAGGTTGGCCCCCGTAAGTCCGTGGTTCACCGCCTCTTCCGCCGAAATCGCCCCGATGCCCTGCGTGCGGCCGATGTGGATTGCGTTGCAGGTCAGCAGACTGTCGATCTCGTCCAGGGTGGCGGGCAGGTTGTCGACGAACTCCCGCACCCCCTTCGTCCATCCCTCGGGCAGATCGGCCATCATGCCGCCGATGCGCGTGGCCGAGGTCGTGATGCGCGCCCCGGTGAGCGCCTCGTGCAGCGTGTACACCTTCTCGCGCTGCTGGAAGGCGTATAGGAACGGCGTGAAGGCCCCCACGTCGATCGACCACGTCCCCAGCCACAGCAGGTGGGAGAAGATACGGTCCATCTCCATGCAGATCACGCGCGCGACGCGGCAGCGGTCCGTCACCTCGATCCCCATCAGCTTTTCGACCGCCATCACGTAGGCGCAGTTGTAGATCAGCGGGGCAAGGTAGTCCATGCGGTCGGTGAGGGTGACGATCTGGTTCCAGGTGCGGTATTCGCCGAGCTTCTCGAAGGAGGAGTGGAGGTAGCCGAGCCGCGGCACCACGCTGACCACGGTCTCGCCGTCGAGTTCGACGACCAGGCGGAGGACTCCGTGGGTAGCCGGGTGCTGGGGTCCCACGTTGACAAGCATGGTCTCGGAACCGAGTTCGGGCTCCGGGGCGTCGAAGGGGTCGATGGGACTGGGAACCGGGGTTCCGCCGGGTCCCATCTCGGGGTTGCGGCGGACGGCGTATTCGGTCGTGCTCGAGGCCATCAGCCGGTTTCCTCCTCGGCGCCCGCCGGCTCGACCACCTGCGGCACCCGCTCAGCGATCTCGCCCGGGACGTAGTAGTCCTCCGGGTCCTGGGTCAGCGCGCGACGGGTCTGCTCGGCACGCGAGAAACGGCCCCTCAGCGGGAAGTCCTTCCTGAGCGGGTGCCCCTCGGCGTAGTTCTCGGGCATCAGGATGCGGCGCAGATCGGGGTGCCCCGTGAAGGTGATCCCGAAGAGGTCGTACACCTCGCGCTCCAGCCAGTCGGCGCCCACCCAGATCCCCGTGACGCTCTCGATCTCGAGCGCGTCCAGGGGCAATTCGCACTTGACGCGCAGCGCGGCCCGGTGCGGGATCGACCACAGCTGGTAGACGACCTCGAGGGGACGGCCGCCGCCGTAGTCCACCGCGGTGATGTCGGCCAGGTGGTCGTAGTGCTGCTCCGGGTCGTTGTGCAGCCAGCCGAGCATCTCGGCGATGCGCGCGGCGTCGACGTAGACCACGTCCTCGTCGCCGGCGCAGATCTCGTTGCGGACCACCGCGCCGGGGAACTGGTCGCGGAGCGCGGTGACCGAAGGGTTGCCGGGCGCCACGCTGTCCTGCGCCGACGCCTTGCCGGAGTCTTCCCGCGCGGCGCCAGGCCCGGCCGCGACGAGGTCGAAGCTGGAAAACGGGCCGGACGACGGTTCGCTCGTCATTTGCCGTGCTCCCGGCGGAGGTCGCGGGGCGGTTGCGCGAAGGTCTTCAGGGGAGTCGGTCCTCTGCCCGGCCGATGGCATCGGTCTCGACGAGGCCGCTCACCCGGTTCTGGTGGGTCGAATTGCCGAAGGGCCCGGTCAGGTCGGCGACTTCCTCGTCGTCGGCCCTCGGCCTGCCCACAGCCAGCGGATCCTCCGCCCGCAGGGCAGCGTGGTTGGCCAGGCTCTCCCCGCGGATCTTCTCCTGCACCATCATCAGCCCGTAGATCAGCCCCTCGGGACGGGGCGGGCACCCTGGGATATACACGTCGACGGGGACGATCGTGTCGATCCCCTGCACCATCGAGTACGCGTCGAAAACGCCCCCCGACGACGCGCACGCCCCCATCGAGATGCACCATTTGGGCTGCATCATCTGGTCCCAGATGCGGCGCAGCACGGGGGCCAGCTTGTACGGCACCCGTCCCGCGCAGATCAGCACGTCGGCCTGCCGCGGACTGAAGGACATGCGCTCCATGCCGAAGCGCGCCAGGTCGTAGTTGCTCGCCGCCGAGGCCATCATCTCGATGGCGCAGCAGGCGGTGCCGAAGGGCATGGGCCACAGCGAGTTACGCCGCGCCCAATTCACCACGAAGTCGAGCTTGGTTGTGAGGAAGGCGGGCGAACCGGAGCCCAGGATGCCGGGTTTGTCTACTCCCATTCCAGACCACCTTTCTTCCACTCGTAGACCAGCCCCACGGCGAGGACCACCACGAAGAAGAACACCGCCACGAACGGCCCCCATCCGAGCTCGCGCACCCGCACGGCCCAGGGAACCAGGAAGATCGTCTCCAGATCGAAGACGATGAAGCTGATCGCCACCATGTAGAACTTGATCGAGAAGCGCTGCCTGGTGTCGCCGAGCGGGATCATTCCCGACTCGTAGGGCATCGCCTTTTCGGGAGTGGGGCGGCGGGGATTGAGGATGTGGGAGGCGACGGCCATCCCGACGGCGTTCAGAACCGTCACGCCGAGGATGATCAGGAGCGGTATGTAGGACTTCGCCATGTTGACTGAAGGTCCTCCGTGCTGGGTTCCCCGCCCTGGCGGTCTGCGCTCGTCAAGGCGCACCCGCCGAAGGAGGCTCTCGCCGATCCACACGAGCTTGTGAAATTTTTCACGAACTCTTGAATCAAGGCTGAAAGATACGGGGGGAGTCCACGGGATTCAAGTTTGAGTACAGTCCAGCGGGAAATGTCGGCACCGGGACGGCCTTCCCGGCCGACGCCAGCGCATCGAGGCCGTCAACCGTGGCCCGGCACCCCTCGCCCGCTTGGCGGCTTCGCCCGGCTACCCCTATCTTCCCGTCACCTCCGGCAGCTTCGACTCCACCTTCCGCCACGACAGATTCAGTCCCCACTCCCCCACCTTCTCCCCCCCAAACCCTCCATGCCCGTCAAGAGCGACCGCTGGATCCGCAAGATGGCCCTCGAACACGGAATGATCGAACCCTTCGAGAGCGGCCAGGTCAGAAACGGCAGCATCTCCTACGGACTCTCGTCCTTCGGCTACGACATCCGGGTGGCCCCCGAGTTCAAGGTGTTCACCAACGTCCACAACCTGGTGGTGGATCCGAAGGACTTCGACGAGCGCTCCTTCGTCAACGTCAACGGCAGCGAGTGCATCATCCCGCCCAACTCCTTCGCGCTGGCGCGCACGGTCGAACACTTCCGGGTTCCGCGCGACATACTCGTGCTGTGCGTGGGAAAGAGCACCTACGCGCGCTGCGGGATCATCGTCAACGTGACCCCGCTGGAGCCCACCTGGGAGGGGTTCCTGACGCTGGAGATTTCCAACACCACCCCCCTGCCCGCCCGAATCTACGGGGGTGAGGGGATCGCCCAGCTGGTCTTCTTCCAGGGGGACGAAGCGCCCGAGGTGGCGTATGCCGACAGGAAGGGGAAGTACCAGGGGCAGGTGGGGGTGACGCTGCCGAAGTTGTAGCGGTCCGCCGGCGAATCCCCCGCGAGGATCGAAAGCGACGAGAGGGGACCCCTTTATGACAGGAGAAGGAGAGAGGTGATGACGAAACGGTTTGCGATCGGCGCGGTGGCGGTGATTCTCGTGACGGCCGCCTGGGCGGCTCCGGCGTGGCCGCCGGACGCCGGACCGCGCGGGAACCCGGTGTCGCCGGACGGCGACGACATGGCCCAGGCCTTGGTGGACGGCTGGATCGAGGCGCTGGGCGGCATGGAGACGTACTCGAAGCTCCGCAGCGCCTCATACACGCTCGCCACCGAGATCTGGGACCCGGCCAGCGGCCGCCTCCGCCGCACCCGGCCCCGTTACGTCACCATCGCGCGTTTGGAGACCGGCGAGGCCGCCCGGATCGAGCGCTGGGAGGGCAACGACTTCATCCAGCACGGCTTCGACGGCGTGACCGAATGGGCCGTTATGAACGGCGAGACCCTCGGCCCCGGCGACAAGGATTACGACGAGGCGCGCTACGTGTCAGGCGATGTCCACTACTGGATCGGGCTGCCCTTCAAGCTCAAGGACCCCGGTGTCCTGCTGCACTACGACGGTACCGACGACCAGGGGCGCCACCTGGTCCGCGTCACCTTCGGCGAGGGCGTCGGCGACCACGAGGACACCTGGTTCTACACCTTCGAGGAGGGCCGCGCGATGCCGGTCTCGATCGGCTACCGGGAGGAGGGACGCGAGAACATCAGCCGCACGTATTGGGAGGATATCCGCGAGGTGGACGGTTACGTCTTCGCGGGGAAGCGCGTGCACGTCAATGCCGAGGACAGGATCTGGAAGGTGCTGGTGACGAGTAACTTCGTGCTCAATCCGGAGGTGGATCCGGAGGTGTTTCGGGGGCCGTAGCGGGACATCCGGCCACGGGTCTCGCCACGCCTACTTCTCTGTAATCTCGATCTCGAAGATCACCGGCCACAGCTTCCCGGTCACGTAAAAGCTGTCGGTCCGCGTGTCGTGGGCAATGCCGTTGAGAACCGCCCCCGGATGCGTCGGCCGCCCACTCGCCAGAGTCAGGGAGGAGCCGTCGAGCTCGCCGGTTATCGAGCCCGTCACCTTGTCGATGCGCACGATCTCGTCCGACCTGTAAATGTTTGCGTAGACGTGGTTTCCGACGCACTCGAGTTCGTTAAGTCTATGCACCGGAGATTCATTGCGCGTGACTCCGATCCTCTCGAGAAGTTCGAAGGTGTCCGGATCGCGGCGCTGTAGCGTGTCGCTCCCGTTGGACATGTAGAGCGACTCGCCATCGTGGCACAGTCCCCATCCCTCGCCCTGGTACTCGAAGGTGTCCAGCGGCTCAAGCGTCGCGGCTTCGTAGACGAAGGCCAGTCCGGACTTCCAGGTGAGCTGGATCAGCCTGTCGCCGACCCGGGCCAGTCCCTCTCCGAAGCGGTGCTCCGGCAGGCTGTCGCTCAGCAGTACCCGACCGGTAACGATTTCCACCTGGCGCAACCCCGACTTGCCGTACCGGCCGGTGCTCTCGAAGAAGATCCCGTCGTGGATGAGCAGCCCCTGGGTGTAGGCTCCGGGGTCGTGGGGAAGGGTACGCACCAGTTCGTACTCCAGCTCCACCGGCTCCGGGCGGGCGGGCACGGTCACGGTGAACTCCTGGGTGGCCGCCAGGCCTTCGGTGTCGGTGGCCGTGACCGTTACCGTCGCGCCACCTTCCGCGATCGCGGCAACCGTGACAGCGCCCGGGGAGACCGAGACCTCCAACACCGCCGTGTCCGAGGCGGTGGCCGCAAAGACCAGCGAGTCCCCGTCGGGATCGCGGAAGTAGGCGGACGGGTCCAGGGTCGCAGTCGCTCCGACTGCAACGGTGTCGGCCGGCACCGAGCCGATGGCCAGGGGAGCCCGGTTGGGAACGGTCACGGGGAACGTCTGCGAAGCCGCGAGGCCTTCCGGGTCGGTGGCCGTGACGGTCACGCTCGTTTCGCCCCTGAGGAGCGCGGCAACCGCCACGGCACCGTCCTCCACCGATACACGAGCCACCCTCGCGTCGGAAGACATGGCCGCGTAGGCGAGCGCGTCCCCATCGGGGTCGCGGAAGTACGAGACCAACTCCCGCATCACCGTCTCCCCCGCTGCTACCGTCTGCGCCGGCATCGCCCCAACCGCCTCGGGCGCACGGTTCGGAACGATCACGGAAAAGCTCTGTACCGCTTCCAGTCCCCCCGGATCGGTGGCCGTAACCGTCACCGTAGCCTGCCCCTTTGCGCTCGCACCGACCGTCAGCACGCTGCCCTTCGCCGTCACGGTCGCGATCCCCGTGTTGGAGACCGCAGCCATGTAGCTCAATCCCTGCCCGTCCGGATCGCTGAAATAGCCCGACACGTCCGCCACCGCCGAATCCCCGACCTCCAGTTCCAGCGCCGGAATCACCCCCAACGCCACCGGCGCCCGGTTGGGCACCGCTACCGGAAACCGTTCGTCGGCCTCGAGCCCTCCCGGATCGGTGGCGGTCACCGTCACGAATGCGATGCCGGGCGCCACTCCGTCGATCGTGACGGTGCTGCCGGAAATCCCGGCCACAGCCACGCCAGGGTCCGAAGTCGCCGCGGCATAGGCCAGCACGTCACCGTTCGGATCGTCGAAGCACGCTTCAACCGTGATCGTCTCGCCCGAGAAGACGGCCTGCCGGGGCATCGCGCCGCAGGACAGCGGTGGCTGGGGATTCTCGCAGGCGACAACCCACGCGGCGGTGACCGCAAAGGGTAGAACCCGGAGGACCCCGGGACTGCCGCGGCCGTCCGGCCGACTACAGATTGGCCATCGTCCCCCGCACATGGTCCGCGCTCCTCGCCAGCGCCGCTGCTTCATCCTCGGTCAGTTCCACCTCGACGATCTCCTGCAGCCCGCCCTCGCCCAGCTTGCAGGGCACGCCCAGGTAGATCCCTTCTTGCCCGTATTCGCCCTCCAGGTATGCCGCCGCAGGCAGAATCCTACGCTTGTTCCTGATGATCGACTCGGCCATCTGCACGGCCGCGGCCGAGGGAGCATAGTAGGCGCTTCCCGTCTTCAGGTAGCCCACGATTTCGGCCCCGCCGTTGCGCGTGCGCTCGATCAGCGCTTCAAGGCGCTCCGGCGCAATCAGGCGCGAGACCGGAATCCCGCTCACCGCCGTGTAGGACACAAGCGGCACCATCGTATCGCCGTGGCCGCCCAGCACCATCGCCTGGATATCCTCGACGCTCACGTCCAGCTCCATCGCGATGAAGGAGCGGAAGCGGGCGGTATCGAGCACCCCCGCCATGCCGACCACCCTCTCGCGTGGGAAGCCGGTCGCCTCCTTGGCCACGTACGCCATCACGTCGAGCGGGTTCGACACCACGATCACCACCGAGTCGGGCGCCACCCGTGCGATCTGCTCGCTCACCGAGCGCACGATCCCGGCGTTGGTGCGCAACAGGTCGTCGCGGCTCATGCCCGGCTTGCGCGCGATTCCCGCCGTCACGATAAAGAGGTCCGACCCCTCAGCGGGGCCGTAGTCGTTGGCGCCGACCACGCGCGTGTCGAAGCCCTCCACGGGAGCGCTCTCCCACTGGTCGAGGCCCTTCCCCTGGGGAATCCCCTCGACGATGTCGATGAGCACGACCTCCTGGCACAGCTCCTTCTCGGCGAGGCGCTGGGCGCAGACTTCGCCCACGTGCCCCGCACCCACTACGGTGATTTTCCTGGCCATTTACGGCTTCTCCAACGGTACGAGTGTGAAAGGGTATGGTTCCCGGGGATCGAGACCGGCTTCATCCGCCCGTCTGCGACAGGGCGATCAATCCGCCCGAGCCCTCCGTCGAGCCCTGGACCAGCAGGTGCTTCTCGGGCTTGATGCGGAGTGTTTCGTTGATCAGGGGTTCGAGCGGCTCCCCGCCCCTCAGCGCGTCCCGCAGCGGGGTCTGGATGGTGCCGAAGAGGCAGGGGCGCAGCTGTCCGTCGGCGGTGAGTCGCATCCGGTTGCAGCGGCTGCAGAAGTTGTGGCTCATCGGCGTGATGACCCCGATGGTGCCCTGCGCGCCGGGGAAGCTGAAGTACGTCGCCGGGCCGTTGCCGGGAGGACCGGGGACGGGTTCGAGGGCGTCCACTTCGGCGACGCGCGCCAGGGCCTCGTCACACGAGAGGAAGTTGGACGCGCTCAGCTCCAGATTCGACTCCGTCGGCATGACCTCGATGAAGCGCACATGGAGAGGGCGGTCGCGGGACATTTCGGCGAAGTCGGCCACCTCGTCGTCGTTCTCCCCGCGCATGAGCACCACGTTGAGCTTGATGGGGTCGAAGCCGACCGCGTGGGCCGCGTCAAGCCCTTCCAGGACGCGGGCCAGCGTGCCGGGACGGCGTGCGATGGCGTCGGCGCGCTCGGGCCGCAGCGAGTCCAGCGAGATGTTCACCCGGCTGACGCCCGCGCTGCGGAGACGTTTCGCGACCGGCGCAAGCAGCACCGCGTTCGTGGAGAGCGCGATGTCCTCGATCCCGGGGACCGCCGCGAGCAGGTCCACCAGTCGCGGCAGATCCTTCCGCACCAGCGGCTCGCCGCCCGTCAGGCGAAGGCGTCTGAGCCCCATATCGGCCATGACCGTGACGATCTCGGCGATCTCCTCGTAGTCGAGGATCTCACCGCGGCGCAGCCAGGGGAGACCTTCCTCCGGCATGCAGTACACGCAACGCAGATTGCACTTGTCCGTCACCGAGATGCGCAGGTACTCGATGCGGCGACCGAAGCCGTCCACCATGTCGCGGGACGTTCCGTTCGCGGACAACCGGGTCCGGGGCATGGTGTAGCTCATCCGTCGATTCCCCCGGGGTGCAGACGGCGCGATTCAGCGTCGCCCCGGTCCGCAATGCCGCCCACCACCGCCACCGGCACCTCCCCATCCAGCCACTCGGCGCGGCCGTCCAGGTACCGCTCGCGCTTCCAGACCGGCAGCCGCTTCTTGATCTCCTCGATCACGTACCGCGCGGCGTCGAATGCCTCCGCCCGGTGGGGCGTGGAAACCGCGATGGCCACGCTCACCTCGCCGACCGCCAGCTCCCCCAACCGGTGTACCGCGGCCATACGGTCGGTCCCGGCGCGCACCGCGGCCTCGGCCACGATCGCGGCCAGCTGCTCCCGTGCCATCTCGGCGTATCCCTCGTACTCCATCCCCCCGACCGGACGCCCGTCGTTGCGGTTCCGGACAGTACCCAGGAAGAGTGCCACGGCTCCATCCTCCGGTGCGCCAACCCGCTCCACAACGGTGGAAGGGTCGATGGGTTCGATGGTTATGTCACTCCAAAGCATGTCGAGTCTACACCGTCTCACCCCCCTGCAACGGGGGGAATAAGGGCCACTTCGTCTCCGTCGGACAATTCGCTGTCGACGTTGGCGTAGCTGCGGTTGACCGCGACGGCAGGGGCGGACGGAAGGTCTTCCCAGCCACCGCCACGGGCCCGCAACTCAGAAAGAAGTGTGCCCACGGTGGCGCGATCCGGCAAGGAGACGACGGCATTCGCAGTGCCAACCCGCTCCCGGTGAGCGGCAAAGAGAAGGACCGTGACCTCCACTTGGGAACCGCGGGGATTCGGGGCCCTAATCGGCCCCGGTCGACGGCCCGTCGGACACCTCCAGGCGGGCGACCCGGGAGCGCAGGTGTTTGGACGGCTTGAAGACCGGTGATACGCGGGCGGGGACCTGTACCGGCTCCCCCGTTCTGGGGTTTCTTGCTACGCGCGCCTTGCGGTGACGCACCTTGAAGGTGCCGAAGCCGCGTATTTCAATACCGTTGCCCTGGGCAAGCGCCTGCTTGACCGCATTCAGGAATCCATCGACCACCAGAGCACACTCCTTCTTGGTGAGACCCGGGCCGATCGCATCGGCCACCTGCTCAACGAGATCCGCTTTCGTCATTGCCCCTCCTCCGAGCCGGCGCCTACGGGCGCCCAGTTGGCTGCTCCGCCCCTCTCGCTGGAACGAGTTGGCTGCTTAGGGTCGGTAAGTAATAGAGTCGAGCGTTCAACGTCAAGTCGCAGTGGAATCAAGCTGTTCGGCGGGGCTCCGCGTGCGCCTTCATCAAGGCCAGGAAATCCTTGAAAAGATAACGGCTATCGTGGGGTCCGGGCGCCGCTTCCGGGTGGTATTGGACCGCCATGACGGGGAGCTTCGCGTGGGAGACGCCCGCCACTGTGCCGTCGAACAGGTTGCTGTGCGTGACCCTCAGGCCGGGCGCGCCGGGCACTTCGTCCCCTTCCCCGCCCCTCACCGCGAAGCCGTGATTCTGCGAGGTGATCTCTACAGTCTTCAAGTCGTGGTTCATGACCGGATGGTTCCCGCCATGGTGGCCGAAGGGCATCTTGAAGGTCTCGGCCCCGAATGCCCTGGCGATGAGTTGGTGTCCCAGGCAGATCCCGAAAACGGGGATCCCCCTGCCGGCCACCTCGAGAATAGTCTCCGCGACCCGCCCGACCGCCGCCGGGTCACCCGGTCCGTTGGAGAGAAAGAGGCCGTCCGGTTCGAGCGCGAGCACCTCTGCCGTATCCGCTTCCGAGGGCAGCACGGTGACGCGACAGCCACGCTCGGAGAGCAGCCGCGGCGAACTCGCCTTGACCCCGAAGTCCAACGCAGCCACGTGGTACTCCTCCCTGCCCACCGCCGGGATCACGTAGCGGCAGTCCGTGGAGACACCGCACGCCAGCTCCAGGCCCTCCATCTTCGGGTGGGCAAGCACGCGATCGAGGAGCTCTCCGTCCGGCATGTCGCCCGATGCGATCGAGGCGCGCATGGCACCCCCGTCGCGGATGTGGCGGGTGAGCGCCCGTGTGTCCACGTCCCGGATTCCCACCACCCCGTGATGCCGCAGGTAGCCTTCCAGCGTGTCCCGGCTACGCCAGGAGCTGGGCGCGCGCGCCGCCTCCCGCACGATGAATCCGGCGACCTGGGGCCGACTCGACTCCACATCTTCGCCGTTGGTCCCGTAGTTGCCGATCAGGGGATAGGTCATGGTGACCAGCTGGCCCGCGTAGGAGGGGTCGGTGAGCACCTCCTGGTAGCCGGTCATCGAGGTGTTGAAAACCACCTCGCCGAGTGCGACGCCACGGGCGCCGAGGGGAAGTCCGTCGAAGCGGCGGCCGTCCTCCAGCAGGAGGCGGGCGGATGGGTTGTTCGGGGTCATCGTGCTCAATCTAGAAGGGGGCGTGCGGACGTCAACGGCAACCTCCGCGACTCGCTATCTTCCCGATAGGGGACGTGGCGCCCGGCCGGGCGTCGCCCTAACCCGTGCGGAACTCGGAGGGAAGCGCATGGCGACAACTCCGCCGCTGGTCCTTGTCCACGCCGACGAGTCGTGTCTGGGCAACCAGTTCAAGGGCCGCAACCGCCCCGGCGGCGCGGCCGTTCTGCTGGAACATTGGAAGGACGGGGCCTGGGAGCGCCGCGATCTGTGGACCTCCGATCCGTCCACCACCAACAACCGCATGGCGATTACCAGCGCCATATTGGGCCTCGGGTCCCTGAAGGGGCGTTGCCGGGTCCGGTTCGTCTCCGACTCCCAGTACCTGGTCAAAGGCGCTTCGGAGTGGATGCCGGGGTGGAAGCGCAAGGGATGGAAGCGCAAAGGCGGCCCCATCGAGAATCTTGACCTGTGGCGGCGGCTGGACCGGATCGCCGCGCGCCACGAGGTGACCTGGGAGTGGATTCGCGGGCACGCGGGCGATCCCAGGAACGAATACGTGAACGACCTGGCGCAGACGGCGGCCCGCGAACTGTCGGCGGCGCCCGCGCCCGTTCCCACTGGCTTCGGTGACTGGCTCGAAGAGCAGCGCGACGAGAAGGAGCTCTATCTCGACTACTTCGAGTTCGCGCCGCCGGAGGGGGAAGAATAGGGGGACGGGGCGCAAAAAGTTCCAGGGATGGAGTGCTAGCAGAAAGTGCTAGCGGTTGTCTGCCGTGTCCGGACGGAGCCGTAGCCGAACTCGGCCACCATTGCCGCAACGATGGCTGGCGCAACCGCCGCCGGAGTGACCTCGCGCCGCAGCAGGCGGGTGAGGCTCGTGACGGGGCGGCCGTGCAGACCGCACGGCACGATGGCGTCGAAGTACGAGAGATCGGTGTTGGCGTTGACGGCGAATCCGTGCGACGTGATCCACCCCGACGACACGCGGATTCCGATGGCCGCAACCTTGGCGTCCCCCGTCCACACCCCCGTCGCACTTTCGTCGCGCTCGCCCTCCACGCCGAAGGAACGGAGCGCCTCCATGAGCACCTGCTCCAGGCTGCGCAGGTACGCGTGGAGGTCCTGGCGATCCGGTTTGAGGTCCAGGATCGGGTAGCCGACCAGCTGTCCGGGTCCATGATAGGTCACGTCGCCGCCGCGTCCCGCTTCGTGGACGTCGACGCCCCGGGCGCCGAGCTCGCGGGGAGGCAGGAGGATGTGGTCGTGGCCGCCCGCGGACCCCAGCGTGATGACGTGGGGGTGTTCGAGGAGCAGCAGGGTGTCGGGGATCTCCCCCTTTCTTCGCCGCTCGACGAGGGTGGCTTGCAACTCGATCGCCTCCGCGTAACCGGTCGGGGGCAGGTGTCGTACCGCTAGGGTGCGGTTCTTCCACGATGCGCCCGTGATTCCACCGGACCGGCGAGTCGCTGTTTCCTGCGCGGCCCGCGTCGTCGGCACGGCATCCTCCTCTGTGTGAGCGGTCCGGGCGTCAGGCGTCCTCGGGGAAGTCCTCGAGCAGTTCCTTGAGCGCGGACAGGAAACGCGCCGAATCGGCCCCGTCAACCAGCCGGTGATCGTACCCGAGGGAGAAGAAGGACCGCTTGCGGATGGCCATGGAATCCTGGCCGGACCCGGGGTCGGTCAGCACCACCACCCGCTTCTCGATCGATCCGGTCCCCAGGATCGCCGACGTTCCCTTGGGGATGATGGGCATGCCCACCATGGTGCCCAGGACGCCGGGGTTGGTGATCGTGAAGGTGGCGCCCTGGATCTCCGAGGGAGACAGCTGCCTGTCCTTCGCGCGCGTGGCGAGGTCGATGATCTTCCGGGCGGTCCCCACCAGACTCAGGTCGTCCGCGTCGTGGATGACCGGCACGATGAGGCCCGGGTTCAGGTCCACCGCCATCCCGAGGTTAACCGCGCCCCGGTAGATGATGTTGTCCCCTGAAAGGACGCCGTTGACCGACGGGAAGTCCCTCAGAATTCGGGAACAGGCCCACGCCACGAACGCGGTGTAGGAGACGCGCGCCCCGCGTCTTGCCCATCGTGCCTTGTTCTCCCGCCGGATCCGGTCCACCACGGTGAAGTCGATCTCGATGATCGAGTGGACGTGTGAATGGATCCGCTTGGACAGCACCATGTGCTCCGCGGTGAGGCGGCGCACCTTGTCCATCGTCTCGACCCGGTCCTCTTCGCGCACCGGGAAGACCGGGTGGTCGACCTCGCGGGCGAAGCGGCGCCACAGGTCGTCGGCGGAAGGGGCGGGGGGACGGGGGGCGGGGGTTGGGCGGGGTTCGGGGGTGGAGCGGGGTTCGGGGGGAGGGGGTTCCGGAAGGGGAGGAGCTACCGAGGGGGTGGGGGGCGGGGCACCTGTGGGAACTGGCGTCGGGGCCGCAGCCTGGTCCTGGACGCTCTCGATGTACGCCAGTATGTCCTGCTTGGTCACGCGCCCCTGGTGGCCGGTCCCGGTCACCCGCGAGATGTCCACGCCGGCCTCCGCGGCGATTCGCCGAACGACGGGGGTCGACCGGGTGCGGAGTCGCTCCTCGCTGGTGGCCGTGCAGGTGACGTCTTCGGGGTCGGGGGGTGGCAGGGATGGGGATGGCGTGGCGGCCGGCTCTTCCGCCGGCGGCTCCGGTTCGGCACGCACGGCGGGCGCGGCCTGGGCCCCACCCACTCCGTTGGGGTCGATGTATGCCACAACGGTGCCGACCTCGACGGTCTCACCCTCGGCCACCAGGATCTCGGTCAGGGCTCCCGCCGACGGCGACGGGATCTCGGCATCCACCTTGTCGGTGGAGATCTCCAGGATCGGCTCGTCGCGCTCGACGGCGTCGCCGACCTCCTTCAGCCACTTGGACACCGTGCCCTCGGCGATCGACTCGCCCATCTGGGGCATCGGTACTTCGATTCGGGACACGGGCACTACTCCATGCGCGGGTTGGGGGACGGGCTGGTGGCGCATCAGGCGGGGCCACGGGCCAATACAGCCGTCAGTATTCTACAAGATAACGTGCCGCGGTCACCACATCGCGAACCCCGGGAAGGAAATAGTCCTCCAGCTCACCGCTGAAGGGCACTGGCGAGTCGATGGCCGTAACACGGAGAATCGGCCCATCCAGCCATTCGAAGGCCCGCTCGTTCATGCGGATCGCGATCTCGCCCGCGATGCCGCCGGTGCGGGTGTCCTCGTGCACGATGAGAAGCTTGCCGGTCTTCTTCAGCGACACCGCGATCGCCTCTTCATCAAGGGGCAGAAGCGTCCTCAGGTCGATCACCTCGGCGCGGATTCCATCCCGTGCAAGTTCACCGGCCGCCTCGAGGCTGCGGTGAACCATCAGCCCGTACGTCACGATTGTTAGGTCCTCGCCCTCCAGGGCAGTGCGAGCGCTGCCCAGCGGAATCGCATAGTCCTCGGCCGGGAGCACTTCGCGGCAGTGGGGAGCACGGTACAGTCTCTTGTGTTCCTCGAAGATCACCGGGTTGTCGTCGCGGATCGCGCTCTTGAGCAATCCCTTCGCATCCCGTGGATTGGACGGGTAGACGATCTTCAGGCCGGGTGTGTGGAAGAAGGCCATCTCCACGTTCTGCGAGTGGAAGGGGCCGCCGCGGTTTCCGCCCCCCACCGGTCCCCGCACCACCAGCGGCATCGGCCCGGCGCCCCGGTAGAGCGAAGTGGCGATGTAGTTCGTCAGCACATCGTAGGCGGGCGAGATGAAGTCCATGAACTGCATCTCCACGACGGGACGGAGGCCCATGTGCGCCGCTCCGGCCGCCGCGCCGGTGAAGCCCCCCTCGGAGATGGGCGTGTCGATGACGCGGGACGGGCCGAAGCGTTCCAGGAACCCCCGCGTGACCTTGAAGGCTCCCCCGTAAGCGCCGATGTCCTCGCCCATGAGGAAGACGCGCTCGTCCCGCTCCATCTCCTCCCAGAGCGCTTCGCTGACGGCTTCGAGGAAGGTGGCCGGCTTGCCGGAACGCGTCCGGGCGACATGTGCGGGCGTTTCACCTGGCATTGGGCTGTTCCGTCAGGTCGTCCGGCGCGGGGGTGTCGGGGGCGGGGGGATCCCGTCGCGTCCAGGGGGGTGGCGGCGATCCGTCGGTGCATACTGGAGCCAGGGCGTCGCGGGCAGAGGGTTCGGGCTCCATCTCCAGCCGTGCCACCGCGTGCTCCACACCCGCGGCGGCGGCCCTTCGGATCGCGTCCAGATCATGTTTCGAGAGGCCCTCCACAGCCATCGCACGCCCCGCGAAAGCGTCGTGAGCCACCCACCAGTCTGCGTCGTCGAGGTGGAGTAGTTCGATCAATGTCGGTCCCACTCCGCGCACGGCACGCCGCCTTGCCGCGGCGACCGTTTGGAACAGGTGCCCGGGCGGCTCCGTCCCCACCCTCGCGAAGGCGACTCCGTAGCTCTCTGCCGCCGCTTCGATATCGGAATGGCCGACCCGGTCCGCGGCCTTCGGTACCGCGATCACCACGATCAGCGGCGCACTCACCGCGCCCGCAAGGTTCATCCCCTCGTGCCAACCACCGGATTGGAGCGCCGAGTGGCGTTCGAAGACCAGGGCGGCCCGGTCCTCCCCCCGTTGGCGGAAGGCGAGCGCCGCACCCGCCAGCACCTGCGTCGCGGTGCCGCCCCGAGGGCCTCCCCAGCCGATCATCCCCCGCCGCAGGTCGGTCCAGCTCAGCCCCCCCTCCCGCGCCGAGGCCGGACTGGTGCCCTTCGCCGCGAGGTGGCGCAGAAATTCCAGGGGAGTGGCGCCGAAGGCCAGTGCGGGCCCGGGAGCCAGGGGACCCGGGTGGCACAGGTCACCCTTGCCGTCCGTGGCGCACCGCATGGCCCGGGCAATGACGGTGGACCGCGGGTCCATGCGGAAATCGGCAAGACCGGGGCGGAGCCCTTCGGAGCGGGCCAGGTCCCGTACGCCTGCCTCCAGGAAACGCGCCTGAAACCCCAGGTACAACAGATCCCTGGCGACCTCCGCCCCAAGGGGAGCCTGGTCGTTGGTGGGCGTGTGACCCGCCGGTTCGGGGGTCAAGAGGCCGGAGTCCCTACTTGTCGGGAAGGCCGGAGGGCTCGTTCCCGTCAGGGGGAGGCGGAACCTCTTCGCCGGTCGTCTCCTCCGCACCGGGCGGGTCCTCCTCGACACCCGGTACCAGAATCGGCGAAGCATCGTCCTGCTGCAGCAACGGCGTCGGCGCGCTCGGCGCGTCCAGTCCCTGGAGGACCGATGTGGGCCCCGTCGCACGGGTGGACATAATGGCCAGGATCAGGGACAGGCCCATGAACGCGGATCCGGCGATCCAAGTCGTGCGAGTCAGAAAGGAAGTCGCCTGGCGGCCGCCCAGCACCTCTGTCGCGGCGGCCCCACCACCCATCGCGGCCAGCCCACCCCCCTTTCCCGCCTGGAGCAGGATGACCACACCCAGAACCAGACCATCGAGAACCAGAAGAGTCAGAAGAATTCCGTACATGTCACCGTGTTTCCCATAGGCATACAGCTGTTGCGCCCCGGAAGCTGCCCCGGGAGGTGTCCGGTGTCAACTCCCGGCGCCTCCACACCCCGCGCCTCCACAGGCCTCCGCAATCCGCGCAAAGACATCCGGATCGAGGCTCGCCCCACCCACCAGCACCCCGTCCACATCGGGCGCCGACACCAGCGCGGCCGCGTTCCCGGGCTTGACGCTGCCTCCATAGAGCACGGGAGCCCGCCCCAGCTCGCCCAGCGCATTCCGCACGATACCGTGTGCCTCGGCCGCGTCGTCGGGCGTGGCCGTCTCTCCGGTCCCGATCGCCCAGACCGGCTCATAGGCGACCATGAACTCGGGAACGCCCGCGAGCGACCCCGCGAAGGCGCCGACCTGTCTGCGCAACACCTCTTCCAGCCGGCCCGCCCTGCGCTCCTCCAGGAGCTCACCCACGCACACGACCGGCACCAGACCGGCCCGGGCCGCCGCGCCAACTTTTTGGTCCACTTCGGCATCGGTCTCTCCGAAGATGTGCCGCCGCTCGGAGTGGCCGATCAGCGCCAGCGTGGCCCCGGCTTCCCTCGCCATCTCGGCCGATGTCTCTCCGGTGCGGGCTCCCGCGGCCTCCCAGTGGATGTTCTGGACGCCGAAGTCCGCCGGAACGCGGGCGCTCGCGATCGCGGTCCCGAGCGACAGGTCGGGGGGGAAGAAGACGAGCCGAACCGAACCGTCTCCCACCTCGGGGCGGAAGTGGGAAAAGAACCGCTCGGCCGCGTCGGGTCCGTGATGCATCTTCCAGTTGCCGGCCACCACCTTGACCATTTTCATGTCCTCCAGAGTTTGCCGGGAGACAGCGGTCCCCGGGTTTTCAGCCGTCCCCAGCGGCGCGCCACTCCGAAAGCGCCGCCACTCCGGGCAATTCCCTGCCGGCGAGCAGGTCCAGCGACGCGCCGCCACCCGTAGAAATGTGACCGATCCGCGACGCGACGCCAGCCGCGCGGGCGGCCGCGGCCGAATCCCCACCCCCGACGATCACCGTGGCTCCCCGGTCCGCAGCATCGGCCGCCATCCGGGCTACCCCGACGGTGCCGCGCGCAAAATCATCGATTTCGAACACCCCCATCGGCCCGTTCCACACGACCGTCGCCGCTTCCGCCAGGTATTCGCCAAAGAGACGAACCGTGACCGGGCCGACATCGCCCACTGCTTCGTCCGCGGGGATTTCCGCACGATCGACAATCCCTGTGGCGGCTCCGGCCCGGATAGCGGGCGCGGTGACGCAGTCCACCGGGAGCACCAGACGGGAGGCGGCGGCCTCCAGCACCCTCGACGCGACCTCCGCCTTCTCCGCTTCGGCCAGCGATGTTCCCGTTTCCATTCCCATGGCGCGAAAGAATGTGTTGGCCATGGCGCCTCCCACGAGCAGTGCGTCCACCCGCGGCAGCAGCGCCTCGATCACGTCGATCTTGCCGGAGATCTTGGCACCTCCAAGGATCGCCACGAACGGGCGGCGCGGTTTCTCGAGTGCCCTTGCGAACGCCGCAAGCTCCCGTTCCACCAGCCCGCCCGCCACCGCCATCCCCCCCTTCTCCCTCACCGCACGGGGCAGCCCGTCGGTGGAAGCGTGCGCGCGGTGCGCGGTCCCGAAGGCATCCAGCACGAAATGGTCCGCCCATGTCGCCCAGTCACTTGCCAGCGCCGATTCGTTGGCCGTCTCCCCCGCGAGAAAACGGGTGTTCTCGAGCAGCGTGACCGAACCCGGCTCCGCGGCCACCACCGCGTCCCGGACCTGCGGGCCCGCCGTGTGCGGCACGAACTCCACCGGCGCGGCAAGCAGGTCCTCCAGGCAGCGGGCCACCGGCGCCAGTGTGAACGCCCTGTCGCGGCGCCCTCCCGGCCGACCCAGATGCGAGAGGATAACGACCTTCGCGCCCGCGGCGACGAGTCGGTCGATGGTGGTCACGGTGCGCTCGATCCGGGAAGCATCCGTCACCCGGGCCACCCCATCTTCCCCGCGGCCTGCACCGTTGCCGGAGCGGCTCAGGGGGACGTTGTAATCGGCCCTCAGCGCGACGACCGCGCCTTCGACCAGCCGGTCTTCCAGGTCGCCGAGGTTACAGGGGATGCGCGGCCTCGCGGTGTGCGGGACGCTAGTTTCCCAGGGAGATCTCAACGGCCTGATACTCGGGATCGGGTTGGGACCCCTCCGAATCAGGCTCGAACCGGATCGAAAACTCGACCCAGGTCCCGACTTCTCGTCCCGCGCGGGTCGCCGCCAGGAACCGGAAGGAGAGAGTCGCCCTCAGCGCGGCCGCATCGAGTTCGGGTCTGCCGGACGAAATCCGCACGGCGGGCGTCTCCGGAATTCCGTCGGGACGCACCCAGAGCAGCACGCGCACCACGCCGCCGATACCCTTCTCTTGTAGTCCCACCGGGTACTCATCGGTTACGATGTGACGAGCAAGGTCGCGGTCCAGGAGGGACGGCAGCGTCGGGGGGATTGGAGGTGGGGCGCTGTCCAGCGCGAAATCGGTCGGCGGCGGCGGCACAGGATCCGGCTCGGGTTCCATGCGCAGATCTTCCAGCACGGGCAGCTCCTCCACCACCGGCATCGCCGCGGGTACCGGCGGCAACACTTCGGGCAGGGGTTCGACGGCAGCGGGCTCCACCTCCGGCGCCGACAGGAGCAACCGCGCAAGGGAAGCCCGGGCCGGCGGGACCAGCCATGCGCCAAGCATCAGCACAACCACGGCAGCGGCCGCGAGCAACCCCCGGTGGGAGCCTCTGGAGCGTGACGGGCCTGCGGACTGCATGCGTGCGTACTCGGCTGCCAGCTCGGCCCGCAACTCGGGCTCGAACGAGGACCGCTCCTCGATCGACAGGGCCCGAAGGTCACGATCCAGCCCGGCCAACTCGGCCGCAAACGCCTGTCGGGATTCCGGCGATTCCACGCCGCTTCGGGTGTCGTCGCGACGGCGCTTCATCGGTCGCCCCCGGCACCGTCTTCGGCGACGACCGCCTTCAGCCTGGTAAGCGCACGATGCATCCGCACCGCAACCGCGTTGGAGGTGATCTTCAACGCCTCGGCGATCTCCGTGTTGCCCAGCCCGGCCCCGTAGCGGAGCGACAGGATTTCCTGGTCGGCGGGCCGCAGGGTCGCGGCCGCGTTGAAGAGCCTTCGCAACTGTTCCTCCCGGATAAGCCGTTCTTCCTGGGACGGCCCGCGCGAGACCAGGTCGGGGACCCGGTCCAGGGAGATGTGCAGGGATCCTCTGCGTCGCAGCGAGCGGAGGTAGTCGGTGACCGCGTTGCGCGCGATCCGGAGCAGCCAGGTACGGGGCGCCGACCGCCTGGGGTCGTACCGCCCGAGCGCGCGCAACGCCTTCAGAAAGACCTCGGAGGTGACGTCTTCGGCCACTTCGCGGGTGGGGACCCGGAAGCGTACGTATCGATAGACCGACTCGCGGTAGTCCCGGAACCAGGCCTCGAAATCGGGAGGGAGATCTGCTTGCCGGGCGACCGTTTGACGTTCACGGGACCGGGGGCGGCGGCGCTCGGACCGTCGCTGAATGCTCGTCTCTGTGGGGCTCATCATCGTTATCCCCAATACGTTGCCGCCGCGCGCGGCTTACAGGGCCAACCTGCCCCGGCTGGCATGGGACTCGTCACCTCAGTCGTTCCCCCACGTACTCGACAAGGTCGACCACCCTGGATGAATATCCCCACTCGTTGTCATACCACGCCAGCACCTTCACCAGGCGCCGGCCCATGACCGCGGTGCTGGGCGCGTCCACTACCGAGCTGGCGGACTCGCCGGTGAAGTCCACCGATACCAGCGGCGCCTCCTCGACCCTGAGGATACCCGACAGGCGGGTGGAGGCCGCGGCGCGCAGGGCGTCGTTGACCTCCTGTTCGCTCACGTCCTCCCCGAGTTCCACGACCAGGTCCACAAGCGATACGTCGGGGGTCGGCACCCGGATGGCCATGCCGTCCAGTTTGCCCTCCAGTTCGGGTAGGACCAGGGAAATCGCCCGGGCCGCCCCCGTGGTGGTGGGAATCATGCTGACCGCGGCCGCGCGGGCCCGGCGGAGGTCCTTGTGAGGCCCGTCCAGCACCGCCTGCCCCACCGTGTAGGCGTGGATCGTGGTCATGAGGCCGCGCACGATGCCGAACTCCTCCAGCAGCACCTTGGCCACGGGCGCCAGGCAATTCGTCGTGCAACTGGCGTTCGAGATCAGGTGATGGTTTTCGGGGTCGTAGAGTTCGTGATTGACCCCCAGCACCACCGTGATGTCCTCGTCCTTGGCCGGCGCCGAAATGACCACCTTCCGGGCCCCCGCCTCCAGATGCTTCGAGGCGAGTTCACGGCTCCTGAAGATCCCCGTGGATTCGACCACCACGTCGACCCCCAACTCCTTCCAGGGCAGCTTGGCGGGATCGCGCTCCGAGAGCACCAGGATTTCGTCACCGTCGACAATCAGCCCGTCGTCGGAGGTCTCAACCGTACCCGGGTAGGGCCCGTGGACGGAGTCGTACTTCAGCAGGTGCGCGAGCGTCCCGCAGTCCGCAAGGTCATTGACGGCAACGAAATCGAGACTGGTCTTCCCCGACTCCTTCGCGGATCTCAGGACGTTCCTGCCGATGCGGCCGAAGCCGTTGATCGCGACTCTGATGGACATGTGGGGTGGAACTCCCGCAGCGCGTCCGCGCCACTTCAGGTGGAATCGAGGGAAATCGGGACTGTACGTGAAAATGCGTACGCAATGACGGACCGCGGACCGCCGGAGCCGAGGGCCAGGGCCGCTGCGACGATCGTGGCACCCGTGGTGATCACATCGTCCACCAGGAGCAGCCGGCGACCCGACAGCCTGTCCGCGAAACCCTCCGCCACCGCGAACGCGCCACTGACGTTAGCCCGCCGCTGCATGGGATTCAAGGCAGTCTGGGTGCCCATCTGGGTGGGCCGCTCCAGACAGTCCAGGAGCGGCGTGCCCAGCTCGGCGGCCAGGGCGGCCGCAATCACCTCGGCCTGGTTGTAGCCACGGCGGCGAAGGTTGTGCCGGGAGGTGGGAACCGGGACGACGCAGTCCGCCTTCCGTACCTCCATCCCGGCCCGGCGCGCCATCTCCACCCCCATGAAGTCGCCGGCGCCCCGCCACCCCTGGTACTTGAGCGCGTGTACCAGCTCCCGTGCCGGAGACTCCAGGAGGCTGGCCGCGTGGGCGCCGGCCAGCACTTCGGGCCAGTCCGCGCACTCCAGGCAGGACGGAGCCATTCCGGTCCCCAGCGGCGCCCCGCAACGGGTACACACCGGAAGCGGCACGCGCGGCAGCCTCAGGCGGCAGTTGCGGCACACCGGCCCTTCCCCGGTCCGAACCTCCTCGCCGGCCGACCCGCCGCAACCGGCGCACGCCGGCGGGAGCAGGAAGTTCACCCACCCCGCCACCACCCCGCCCCACCTCGTACCGGAACGCCCCGTCGCAGTCATTCGAGTGCTCCTGCCATCACCCCCCGCGGCGGCGCCCTCCCGAACCATCGCGCATAGGACGCCTCCGCCTGAAGCACCAGCATCTCGCGCCCGTCGCGGGCCGGTATGTCCAGTTGGGTCGCCTGACGGCAGAGCGGCGTCGGCTCCCTTCCGTACACCAGGTCGATCACACCTTGTGGAAGGGCGGCGAGTTCGCGCAAATCGACAGGGGCTGCGCGCCCATCGAGCCCGACCGAAGTGGCGTTGACCACCACGTCGGGCGTCTCTCCGCGCCAATCCTCGATCCGCGAGAGTCGCGAGTCTCCGAACCGCCGCACCAAGTTCCGCGCCCTGTCTCCACTCCGGTTCCACAACCGCACCCGGGCCACCTCCGGCGCACCCGCCAGGGCAAACAACACCGCCCTCGCCGCCCCCCCCGCACCGAGCACCAGTACCCTCAGGTCTTCCCCGAGTCCCGCCACCATCCCCTCCCACACCCCCCGGAATCCCTCCACATCCGTGTTGTCTCCCCAGACCTCTCCGCCCCGTGCCCAGAAGGTGTTGCACGCTCCGGTCGCCTGGACGGCCTGCGTGCAACGGTCCAGGAAGGGCAGGAC
This sequence comes from Longimicrobiales bacterium, assembly GCA_965208295.1. Taxonomy (GTDB): domain Bacteria; phylum Gemmatimonadota; class Gemmatimonadetes; order Longimicrobiales; family Gaopeijiaceae; genus Bin94. The sequence goes on from OZ242328.1 coordinate 128,564, forward strand.
GTGCTCCTTGTACGGCACGGTGACGTTGCCTCCTCCCCCGTTCAGCGCCAGGCCGCGAAGCACCCGCCCGCACTCTTCGGCGGTCACCCGGCGGGCAATGTAGGACGCATCCCGGCCCGTGGCCCGGAACACCGCGTTGTGGATTGCCGGCGACAGGCTGTGTGCCACCGGATCTCCCAGTACCGCGTACATCGCGGGACGGTTCGGTTCGCGCGCGATCACGGCGCGCACGCGTGGACGTAAGATGACCGTCTTACCCCTCTCCACATTCTGTTTACGCCCGTCTTCATCCTGCTTGCTCCCCCACGACGGCCCGCTTCACCACCGCCTCGACCAGCCTCCCCAGCTCGCTGAACGTCTCCCGATAGACATCGTCCGAACCCCCGAATGGGTCCCAGACCCCGCCGCTCTCACCCGCCATCTCGGTCAGCAGGTGGCATTCGTCGCCACCCCCAAGCTCCAGGGCTCGCCACAGGTGGAATTCGTCCATGCAGAGAACCAGGTCCGCGGCGGCCACGACCGCTTCCGTGAGCGCCGTGCTCCGGTGCGGCTCCAGATCCAGCCCCGCCTCGGCCGCCACCCTCCGCGCCCCCTCGCTGGCGGGCGCCCCGCCGTGCGCGGCCACCCCCGCCGAGCCCACGGTCACCCCCGTGATCGCTCGTTCGGCGATGGCCCGCCGCGCAATCGCCTCGGCCATCGGCGAACGGCAGGTGTTGCCCGTGCAAACGAACAGAATGTGCAAGCGGCCTCTCGAATCGGTTGGCCGGCCTCGGCGCGTGCTCCCGGTGCTCGCGACGGGGACCGCTGGTTGCCCTCGCCGACCCCGGCGGACGCCTTCCGGCGCTCTGGCGGAGCCGTTAGTTGCTAGTCGCCCTCACCGCCCCTTCCGCCGCCGGGCGACACGGAGAGCGGCAGGCGCAGGACTTCGTTCAATTCTAGCAGGTCGAGCGGGCCCTGGCGTATCAAAATGGGACAACTTTCATCCAGACGTACCAGAGTGGATGCGGAGCCCCCCGGAAGGGGTCCTGCGTCGAGCGCGAACGGCTCCGTTCCGAGGGAGACCGCCGCTTCGCGGGCGCCCGGCGCGGTAACGGCCGGAGGCTCACCCGGCCGGTTCGCCGAGGTGGAGGTGATGGGACGCCCCGTATCGCGCAGCAGCCGCAGGGTGACAGGGTGTCCGGGAACACGCACCGCAACAGATCCGTCGGGGGCCTTCGCACCCGGATGAAAGCGGTCCCCTGGGTCGTCGAGGACCAGGGTGAGGGGGCCGGGCCAGAAAGCCCGCACGAGGGCCCTCCCCTCCGAATCGAGGAGGTCCGCGACGCTCCGCGCGGAGGGTATCAGCACGACGAACCCGCCGGTCGACCGGTTCTTAAGGCCGCGCAGCCGCGCCAGCGGACCGTCTTCGAGAAATCCGCCGAGTCCGTACACAGCCTCGGTCGGGTGAATGACGAGTTCCCCCGCCTCCAGGCGTCGGCGCGCCTCCCGCAGCGGTCCCTCGTACGAAGTCACACAAGTCCCTGCGCCAAATACGCCTCGGCCACGACGAGGTCTTCGGGGCGCGTGATCTTCAGGTTGGTCGCGGACGAGGGCACCATCCGGACTTCTTCGCCCAGTTCCTCCACCATGGCGGCATCGTCGGTGGGCGCGACTCCGGCGGCGCGACAGTGCGCGACGGCGCGCGCGAAGACTCCCCGCGGGAAGGCCTGCGGGGTCTGCGCGTACCAGAGGACGTCACGCGGCGGCGTCGCCACGATTCGTCCCGCGGTGTCGGTCCGCTTGACGGTATCCACGGCCCGGATCCCCGCCACCGCCCCGCATCCCGACGCGGCCACCCGGATACACGCGTCGATCACGGCCGCCGGGGGGAACGGGCGGGCGCCGTCGTGCACCGCGATCACCGCGGCCGGCGACTCGACCCGGTCGAAGGCGTTTGCCACCGAACCGAAACGGCTGTCGCCACCCTCGACCACGCGAACGCGCCGATCCTCGCCCGCGATTCCCTCCGCATCGCCACCACCCCCCAGCGCCACCACCACCTCGACCACATCGTCCCGGTCGAGAAAGCGCGCGAGGGCCCAATCCAGGATCGATCGTCCCGCCACCTCGACGAAGGGCTTGTGCACCTCCCCCATGCGACGCCCCACCCCCGCCGCCGGCACGAGCACCGCGACCTCCATGCTCACACCCCGGCTTCCCGGAGCGCGGGCCACGTCATGTAGCTCAGCAACGCCGAGGACCTCCCCACTCACACCGCCGCTTCGGACGGCTCCGGGTCCCGCGCGACCGAGTCGAAGCGGGTGTAGACCTTGTGGAAGTACAGGTCGAGCTTGCCCGTGGGACCGTTTCTCTGCTTCGCCACAAGCAGCTCCGCCACGCCCTCCAGCGACTTGCCGTCCTTGTCGGTGGGTCCGTAGTAGTACTCTGGCCGGTAGAGGAACATGACCAGGTCGGCGTCCTGTTCGATCGCTCCGCTCTCCCTCAGGTCGGACAGCTGGGGCCGCCGGTCGGGACGCTGCTCGGGCGCCCGGCTGAGCTGGCTCAGCGCGATCACCGGCACCTCCAACTCCCGCGCCAGCGCCTTCAGTCCCCGGGAGATCTCGGAGACCTCCTGCACGCGGCTGTCCGTGCGGGTGGACCCGGACATGAGCTGGATGTAGTCGACGACGATCAGCCCCAGGTTCGCGTCGGCCTTGAGGCGCCGGGACTTGGCCTTCATCTCGAGCACGTTGCCGGTCGCGGAGTCGTCGATCCAGATCGGCGCGGCGTTCAGGTGGGCGGCCGCACGGGCCAGACGCTGGTATTCGTCCGCCGCCAGCCTGCCCCGACGCAGCTTCAAGGCATCCACGCGGCCCTCCGCGCACAGAAAACGCTGCACCAGCTGCTCCTTCGACATCTCGAGGCTGAAGATGGCAACGGGCACCCCGTGCTCGATCGCCGCAGTCTGGGCCACGTTGAGGGCCCACGAGGTCTTCCCCATCGACGGACGCCCCGCGACGATCACCAGGTCTCCCGCCTGCAGACCCGTCGTCATGCGGTCCAGGTCCGCGAATCCCGTCGCGACCCCGGAGATGCCCCCCTGCGACTCCTGCAGCTTCTCGATGTGCTCGAAAGTCGGCCAGAGCACCTCCTTGATCCAGACGAAACCCTCCCGGTTGCGCGACTCCGAGACCCGAAAGACGGTCTGCTCGGCCTGGTCGAGCACTTCGTCGACGGGACGGTTGCCCGGCTCGTGGACATCGCGCACGATCGACTGGGCCGCGTCGATGAGCCTGCGCAGCATCGCCTTGTCGTGCACGATGCGTGCGTGGTACTCGATGTTTGCGGCGGTGGGGACGGCATCCAGGAGCGAAGCGAGGTACTCCAGCCCTCCCGCGTTCTCCAGTTCCGCGCCCTCCTTGAGCGCCTCCGATACGGTGACCACGTCCAGCACGCTGCCGCGTTCGAAGAGCCGCACCATCGCCCGGAAGATGCGCCGGTGCGCCTCCCGGTAGAACATGGTGTCGTCCACGAACTCCACGACGATCGCGACCGCGCTTCCGTCGATGAGCATGCCTCCCAGCACCGACGCCTCCGCCTCGGGCGAGAACGGCGGCTGACGATCGTACTCCGCCCCCTCCACCGGCACCTGGATGGGAATGGGATCGCTCATTGGACCGCCCTCCCCGCAAGAACACCGATCATCACAGGATACTTCCGTGTCGATCCGTCAAGATATTGTATTGTAATCATTTACTATCCATTATCTTACACAGAAGTTGAAGGTCTTCCCAAACAAGGCGGCTCCACCCCGGGTTTCGCAGGAGCGCGGCGGGGTGGTAGGTGACGACCAGCGGGACGCCCTGGTAACTGTACACCTCACCCCGCAGCTTGCCCAGCGCCTTCGTCGATCCGGTTAGCCACTGCGCCGCGAATGAACCTACTGCCAGCAGGACCTCCGGAGCCACCAGTTCGATCTGGCGCTTGAGCAGAGGGGCACATGCCTCGATCTCGTCGGGCCGCGGATTGCGGTTCCCCGGGGGACGGCATTTCAACACGTTGCAGATGTAGACCGACTCCTGCCGCGACAGGGCCACGGAGGCCAGCATGAGGTCCAGCAGCTTGCCGGCCTGGCCTACGAAGGGAAGCCCGGTGGCATCCTCGTGAGCCCCCGGCGCCTCACCCACCACCATGAGCCGTCCGGCCGGGTTGCCGTCGGAGAAGACGACGGTCTTGCGGCCCTCGGCAAGGCGGCAGCGCGTGCACGCCAGCGCGGTTTCCCGCAGTTCCTCGTAGTCGGCGGTGCCGAGTTGGGGAGGGGCCGGTCTGGCCTCCGAGCCCGCACGCGACCGAGTCGCAGCCCGCGCCACCGCCTTCACACCCCCCTCGGCCCTCTTCTTCGCCCCCACCTTCCTCTCCACCTCCGTCGCAAGGAGCCCCAGCAATTCGCCCGGCGCCAGCCCGCCCGGCACGATCCCCGGCTCCCCCATGCGCCGCCGCTGGTCCAGGTAGGCCGCCAGCCGGGTGCCGCGCCCGCTCATTCCCGACGCCCTGGCAGCCCGAATACCCTCACCCCCCCACCCCCTCCCCCAGGCGCTCCTCGACGAGGTCCATAATCTCCCACGCAACACCGAACTTGCTCATCAATGGCAACTCCCGCGGCGCCACACCGCGCCCCAGAATAGTCACGCGGTTGGTGTCGGTCTCGAATCCGGCGCCGTCTTCGCCCGCCCGGTTCGCAATGATCATATCGAGCCCCTTCGCGGCCAGCTTCTTCTCCGCCCGGGCCACCAGGTCGGAAGTCTCGAGCGCGAATCCCACCGACACGCTGCCAGCCTTCATCCGCGCGACCGCCCCGGTCGCGATGTCCGGGTTGGCCGTGAGCCCCACCGTCAACGAGTTCCCGGCCTCGCTACGCTTGATCTTGCCGGACATCACCTCGCGGGGACGATAGTCGGCCACCGCCGCCGAGAAGACGGCCGCGTCTGCCTCCCCGGCCACCGCAATGACTGCGTCCCGCATCTGGCAGGCGGTCTCGACGCGCACGACCTCCACGCCGTCCGGCGCGGCGACCGTCGTCGGCCCGGTGACCAGCGTGACTTCAGCCCCGCGCAGCCAGGCCGCGCGGGCCAGCGCCACCCCCATCTTCCCGGAAGAACGGTTGCCCAGATAGCGTACGGCATCGATCGGCTCCCGTGTCGGGCCACCGGTCACCACCACCCTGGCGCCCGACAACCCGCCTCCCCCACCCAGCACCCTCCCCACCGCGTCGACGATTTCGCACGGTTCGGCCATCCGCCCCGGCCCACTTCCCTCCCCCGCGGCGAGCAACCCCATCGTGGGCCCCACCCGATGGCACCGTGGCGACGCATCAAGGCGGGCAAGGTTCGCCTTCGTACGCGGATGCGCGAACATCGCATCGTTCATGGCGGGCGCCACCACCACCGGGGCCCCGCTAGCGACGACCGCCGTGGTGAGGAGGTCGCTGGCGCGCCCCGAGGCGGCCCTCGCGATGAAGTCAGCGGTGGCGGGCGCGATGCAAACACAGTCCGCCTCTCTGCCCAGGCTGACGTGCAGCGCGGCTCCCTCGACGGAAAACAGTTCGGTCAGGGCTCCCCGCCCGGTGACCCCCTCGAAGGACAGTGGCGCGACGAAGTTCCGGGCCGCCCCGGTAAGCACGACATCGACCGTGGCGCCGAGGAGCGTAAGGTCGCGGGCGAGCTGGACCGACTTGTACGCAGCAATCCCACCGCAGACGCCCAGCACGATACGGCGTCCTTTCCAGGGGGCGCACGGCACCCGGGCGTCACGCACGGGGCCGCCCCACGACATGGCCGGCTATTCCACCTCTGGCCGGCGCCGCTTCACCAGGCGGTAGTCGACCTGTCCCGAGGTGATCGCCTCCAGGGCGCGGGTCGAGAGCTTCTTCTGGTCCGCCAGCTGGGTTTCCTTGGGGAGCACATTGAGCTCCCGTGCGTACTTGGCGGCCACCAGCACCCCCTGGTACTTGCTCTGGTTGTGCTCGGCGATCTCGCCGGGTGTGAAGACCCTCATGTTTTCTCCTTGCGGGCGCCCTCGAGGCGCCGGATCTCCGACCGCGCTCCGGCCTCCAGCCCGCTGCACAGCGCGGCAACCTCCGGCGCCCCCTTGAGGCGCCCCGGCTGTCCCTCCGCGGCGGCCAGAACCCGGCGTACCGTCCGGTCCAGATCCGTGTTCACGACAAAATGTTCGAATGACGGAGCCGTGCGCAGCTCGTCGAGCGCCGTATCGAGGCGGCGCGCGATCGCCCGTGGCGACTCCGTACCCCGTCCGGCCAGGCGATCGATCCACTCCGCCGGGCCGGGAGGGAGGATGAAGATAACGAAGGCACCGGTCCCGCGCTTCAGGATCTGCCCGGCACCCTGCACGTCGATGTCCAGCACCGGGACCGGTCCGTCCTCGGACAGGCCCTCCAGGTTCCCGGCCGGCGTCCCGTAGTACTCGCCGTGGACCTCGGCCCATTCGGCCAGCCGCCCGTCGGCGATCATCTGCTCGAAAGCGGCGCGCGACACGAAGGCATATTCGCGATCCGGGAGCTCACCCGCCCTCGGCGGCCGCGTAGTCGCGGACACGGAGAACGCGAAGAGGTCTGGACGCATCCGCACCAGGCGGTCCGCGATCGTGGTCTTCCCCACCCCCGACGGCCCCACCAGGACCAGCGGCCGCCGCGGCGCGTTCACTCCACGTTCTCCAGCTGCTCCCTGATCCGTTCCAGCTCCTCCTTGATGCCGATCGCGGACGCCGAGATCGCAGCATCGTTGGCCTTCGAACCCACCGTGTTCGCCTCCCGGTGCATCTCCTGAACGACAAATCCGAGGCGCTTCCCTGCCTTGCCCCCCGCCCCTCCACCCCCCAACCCCTCCTCAAAGAGCGCCACATGCGACCGCAGCCGCACGATCTCCTCGGCGATGTCCCACCGTTCGGCCAGATACGCGATCTCACGCGCCAGACGGTCCTCATCCACCTCGACACCTTCGGAGAGCGACGCCACCCTCTCACGCAAACGGTCCCGTTCCCGCAGCAGCCGCTCGGGCGCGGCCCCCTCGATCGCCTCCACCTCCGCCAGAATCCGCCCGAGGCCGGCCCGCAACTCCACCTCGAGCCGCCGTCCCTCCGCCTCCCGCATCGCCACCACCTCGCGCAGCGCGCCCTCCACGCACACCCCCAGCGCCTTCTCGTCGGGCTCCGCGGCCGGCGGACCCTCCATGCGCAACACGCCCGGCAAGCGCGCCAGCGCCTCGACGTCGAGACGCCCCTCCAGGCTCAACTCCAACCCGGCCTCGTTCAGCAGGTCCACGTACCTGCGCGCGCGCTCCAGATCCAGCGCCGGCACGCCGTCTTCATCCCTGCCAGGGCTCTCACACCGCACGGCGAGCGACACGCTGCCCCGTGACAACGCCGCGCGGACCCGCTCCAACACACCCCGCTCCAGTCCCTCCCAGCCCCGAGGCAACCGTACGCTGGTGCTCAGGTGCCGGTGGTTGACGGTCCGCACCTCGGCCCTCAGGACCCTGCCGTCCGGCAGTTTGCTCTCGCCGGCTCCGTACCCCGTCATGCTACGAATCATGCACGCCCCCGCTCTTCGGCCGCACCGCGACGCGCCCACACCGCCGTCAGTTCCAGAATGTCCAACGTACCCCGTAGACACCCCGGGTGACGGGCAACAGCACCCCCGGCACATCCTGGTTGTTGTCTCTGAACGACACGTTCTCGACCGTGGCGAAGATGTTGAGCGTCAGGAAGCGCAACTGCAGGCGGAAGTACCAGTTCTGGTAGAACGGCACCGTCGACGGCACCCGAATCTCCTCCTCGTCGTCCTCCGCCGGCACCATCGCTTCCTCGTCCGGCTGCGGCACATACATTTCGGAGCGTCCGTGCACTCCGAGATCCGCCCACATCTCGAAGTTCCCGGTGGCCCGGAAGACCCTGTGGAAGGAGAAGCTGGCGCGATAGGTGTGATCCGGGAAGTAGAGCGTCGCCGAGTCCGCCTCCTCCCAGAGCTGCACCTCGGCCGTCAGAAAGAGCCCCTGCGGACGAATCGGGATCCTCCCGGTCACCTCCCAACCCTTTCTGAGGGGCTGGGAAAGCACGACTCCGCCCCGGTCGAAGAGGAGCTGCGTCGGCCACACCGAGTCCGCCTCGACCGAGAGCCGCGCCACCGAAACCTCGTTCAGCCGCCAGCTCGCGCGCGCGCCGAAACGTGTGCCGGCGCGGGTGGTGAAGCGGCTGGTGGGCCCCGGGTCCGCCTCCATGGAGTCCGGATCCTCCATGGAATCGGTGGTGTCGGCGGGCTCCTCCGGCGGGAGCGGATTCAGGTAGGGCACCGAGCGGCTTCCGTTTCCGCGCTCCGCGAAGAAGGCGGCGTAGGGGACCGGCGTGGCCCAGACCCGGATGTCGTACCCCGAGCCCTCCTCTTCGTCCCAGGTCTCCTTCCAGGTGCGCCCGCTCACGCCGCCCCACAGGCCGGCAAGGGCCGAAAACTCGGCCGCGAGCTCACGGTCCGCGACGCCGTCCCCGCGGTTGAAGCGCGCCGTCGCACGCCCCCAAACCGGGCCCCGGGTGCCCGAGAGGCCCATCCCGTACTGCCTGCGCGACTCCGCCGCAAAGGGGAAGACCTGAGTCGTGTCTCCGGTCGACACCGACGCGCCGGCCACCCAGCCTTCCGCAACCAGACGCTCGACCGGCGCCCATCTTCCCTGAAGGCTCCAGTCCGTTCTGCTCACCGACGCGGGCGCATCGTTGATCACCGTCCGCTCCGTCCCCATCCGCCGTATCTCGTAGCGGACCCCCGCCTGGTCGCCCCTGTGCAGGCTGTAGCGGAACCATCCGCCCGTTATGGCACCGGGGTTGTCGCGTCCCCGGGTGTCCAGCCGCTCGATGGCCAGCGCCCCCTTTCCACCCAACATCCTGGGCACCGAGACGGTCCCCCGCAGCATGTTGGTATCCTGGTCGCCGGTGCCCGCCTCCACCAGCGACCGGGGCCGCTTGTCGGTGTGCGCCAAGCGGTAGAGACGCACTTCGACCCCCCCGGGCCGCAGGATCACGCGCACCCGCTCCAGCCCCGAGAGGGGGATGCGTGTCAGATCCGGCACCGACCCTTCCAGCGGCAGATGCTCGATGCCGTCGTAGTACAGGCGCAGACCTCCCCCCGAATAGCCGGTCGGGAAGACCGTGGCCGCCGATCCGAAGTCGCCGCTCCGAACGCCGAGCAGGCCGGGAATATCCGCCAGCAGCTCCCACAGGGTCTGTCCGCGTGCCGCCATCAATTCCGTGCGGTCCCACTCCCGGATCCCGTTGCCTTCAAGGGCGGGCGCGGGGTCGGGGAGGGTGGGGAACATCGGTGGCGGAGGCACGCTGTCGGCTTCGGCGCTGTCGGCAGCGACGGAATCCGCCGGGATGCTGTCCGCAACCATCGTCGAGTCCTGAAGGGAGTCCGCAACCTCCTGCAGGCTGTCCGGGGGCTCCTGGGCCTTTACGTGCGCAGGCAACGTCCCTATGAGGCCCGCCGCCAGGAGGCCGGCCACCGTAGCGGTCCAGCCCGCATGGATCGCCGGTCGAATGCCGCGAGGGGGTTTTCCACGTCCTCCCCGCCGCTGCCCGCGCACCACGACGCCCGACGCCTTCACGCTCAGCCGCCCGCCCTCGCCCGCACCCACTCGAGCAGCAGCCGGCAGGGGATCCCCGCCGGGCCGTTGCGCAGGTATGGTTTCCGCGTTTTCCCGTACGCGGTGCCGGCGATGTCCAGGTGGGCCCATGGTGCGCCTTCGACGAATTCCGAGAGGAAGCAGGCGGCCGTGATCGTGCCTGCCGGTCGCCCGCCGATGTTCTTGAGATCGGCGAAGTCGCTCCTGAGTTGTCTGCGGTACTCGGCGTCGAGGGGCAGCGGCCAGCAGGGCTCGTCGGCGTGGTCTCCCGCTTCGCGCAACTCGCCCAGCAGTCCCTCGTCGTTGCCCAGCAGCGCCGAGCGGTGGTGCCCCAACGCGACGACGCAGGCGCCGGTAAGGGTGGCGCAGTCGACGATCGCGGCGGGCCCCCACTCCGACGCATAGTGGAGCGCGTCGGCCAGAATCAGGCGGCCCTCGGCGTCGGTGTTGATCACCTCGATCGACTTGCCGGCCCGGCTGGAGATCACATCACCCGGCTTCGTCGCCGTCCCGCTCGGCAGGTTCTCGGAGCTGGGGACGACCCCCGTGGCGTTCACGGGCAGCCCCAGGCGCCCGATCGCCAGCATGGCCCCCAGGACGGCGGCGCCCCCGGACATGTCGTATTTCATCTTCTCCATTCCCCGCGCCGGCTTGAGCGAGATTCCCCCTGCGTCGAAGGTGAGCCCCTTCCCCACCAGCACCAAGGGCGCGTCCCCGGTCTCACCACCGCGATGACGCAGCACGATGAGGCGCGGCTCTTCCTCCGATCCCCGCGCCACCGAGAGGAGGGCGTCCATTCGCTCGGCCTCCATCTCGGCGGGGCCGAGGATCTCGCACTCAAGTCCTCCCTCTTTGGCGATCCGCGCGGCCTCGGCGGCCAGATGCGAGGGCGTCGCCACATTGCCCGGCCGCGCCTGCAGGGTGCGGGCAAGGTTCTCGCCCTCGGCGAATGCGTGACCGACACGGACCGGCTCTTCCCACCCGCGCGCGTGTGCGCCAACCAGCGTCGCCGACGCAACCTGAACCTTCCGCCGCTCGCTCGCGGACTCGTCAACCGGGGTCGCCGATTCACCGACCCGGGTCCCCGACTCCGTCTGAACTCGCCGTCCCCCCGCGTCGGCATCGTCGGCAGAACCACCCCCCGGCCCCTCGAACCGCCACGACCCCAGCACCAGCCCCTCGGCGGCAGCCTGCACCCACCGCCCCCCAACGTTCTCGCCCAGATGCCCAAGACGGAGCGCCAGCGACTCCACCCTGTGGCGCTCCGCAACCCGCACCGCCCTGCCCCCCACCCTGCGGAGATCCTCCGCGGAAACCGACTCCGAATCCCCCACCCCCAGAAACACCACCCGCTCCGGCCCGTCACCACCACCCCCCCCATACCCCGTCACCCTTTCACCCTCGCGCCCCCGAAAATCTCCCACCACAACCGCCCGCGACAATACGCCCCCCACCACACGGTCCAGCCCATCCAGCTCCCCGAACGCCCGGTCCGACGCCACCGCCACAACCATCAGCGGAGTCGCGACCTCCTCCGGCGCTGTCGTGCTGATTTCCAGTCGCATCTTCCTCACGCTTTGCGAACGGGCCCTATCCACGGACCGCTACATGTGCTCGACGATCGTCTCCGCGAACTCGAAGGTGGACACCCGGGTGGCGCCTTCCATCTGCCGCTCCAGGTCGTAGGTGACTCGTCCCGCAGCCACCGCCCCCTCCAGCCCCCGGTCGATCGCGCGTGCCGCCTCGTCCCAGCCCAGGTGCTCCAGCATCATCGCCGCCGACAGGATCAGCGACCCTGGGTTCACGCGGTTCAACCCCGCGTACTTGGGCGCGGTTCCGTGGGTCGCCTCGAAGAGGGCCACCGAGTCGCCCACATTCGCCCCCGGCGCCATCCCCAGCCCGCCCACCTGGGCCGCGCAGGCGTCCGAAAGATAGTCGCCGTTCAGATTGGGAGTCGCCACGACCGAGTACTCGGCCGGACGCAGCAGCACCTGTTGGAACATCGAGTCGGCGATCCGGTCCTTGATCACCACGCGTCCGTTCGCCTCCTCGCCCTCCCACAGACGCGACTCCGGCACGGTGGCATCGGCGAACTGCTCCGCCGCGACCTCGTACCCCCAGTCGCGGAACGACCCCTCGGTGAACTTCATGATGTTGCCCTTGTGCATCAGCGTCACCGAGTCGCGCCCGCGGGCCAGCGCGTACCGGATCGCGGCCGCGACGTGCCGCTTGGTGCCGAAGGGGCTGATCGGCTTGATCCCGATCCCGCTCGCCTCCCGGATCGACGCCCCCATCCGGTCGCCGAGGAAGTCGCGCACGGCTTCCGCCTCCGGCGTGCCCGACGCCCACTCGATCCCCGCGTAGACGTCCTCCGTGTTCTCGCGGAAGACGACCATGTCCACCTTCTGCGGCTCCTTCACCGGCGACGGTACGCCGGGAATCCAGCGCACCGGACGGATGCACGAGTACAGGTCCAGAACCTGTCGCAGCGTCACATTCAGCGAGCGGATGCCGCCGCCGACCGGCGTCGTCAACGGCCCCTTGATCGCGGCCTTGAACTCGGTCAGGGCGTCCAGGGTCTCCTGCGGCAGCCACTCGCCCGCGACCTCGTTGGCCTTCTCCCCCGCGAACACCTCCATCCACGCGACCGCGCGCGAGCCGCCGTAGGACTTCGCCACGGCGGCGTCCACCACGTGCCGCGTAGCCGCCCAGATGTCGGGCCCGATCCCGTCTCCCTCGATAAAGGGGACGATCGGCCGGTCGGGGACGACGGGCTGGCCGGTACCACCGGTGATCTTCTCGCCGTCGGCGGGGACGGACGCGTACTGATAGGCGGACACGCGCGAACTCCGGATTTGCGGGGGAACAAGAGGCTACCCGCTAATCTGACGCTTGCCGGGACGCATTAGAAGGGGGGCGGACCCGGGGCGGTCGATGTGCGGAACCAGCGGCTTGCCACATCACCGTCCGCAACCGGCAACCTCGCCAGCGCCGGTTGCCCACAATCGCCGCCGCAGGCCAATCGACACCAGAGCCCCCCGCCTCCTCTTCCCGACCGTCGCCGACAGACTCGTGGACAGATACTACCCAGAATCTGTCACGAACGCGGTCCACGGGCTTCCCCACCACCACACAGAGCCCCCCCGGTGACAGGACCGTGGACAGATACTACCTTGAATCTGTCACGGAATCTGTCACGGACCCCCCAGCAAGGCCTGCGACACGTGGAATCTCAGCCGACCCGGCAACAATACAGGCGCCACTGGGGAATCTCTCCCCGGACGCGCTTCCAGCTCGGCCAGTGCGACGCCCTGGTCTCGGCAATCCGCACCACGCCCGTCCACCCCGACGACCACCGCCGGTTCCTGGACGCCGCTCTGGCGAAGGCCGCCGTGGCCACCACCGCCGTCGAAGGCGGCCCCCTGGACGAGACCGAGGTCGGCGCGCTCATGGCGGGCCGCCGCCTTCCCCCCAGCCGCGACCCCCAGGCCACCGAGGTCATGAACGTGGTGGCGGCGACGCGCACCCTCCTCGACGAACTCGCCGCCGGGACCGCCGCCCCCGTAACCCCCGACCTCCTGCTGCGCATCCACGGCCTGGTCGGCGCGGACCTGGGCGACCGCCTGGACGCCGAGCCCGGCCATTTCCGCACCGGAGCACAGGCCGGACGCTACACCGCCCCGCGCGCCAGCGACGTCCCCGAACTGATCGCCGGCGTCTTCGAGTGGCTCCACCGCGAGTTCCCCCGCTCGGGCCCGGACGGAGAACTCAGCCAGGCGGTTGTTCGCGCCCTGGTCACGCACGTGTACGTCCTCTGGATCCGCCCCTTCGGCGACGGCAACGGGCGCACCGCGCGGCTGCTCGAAGCGTACATCCTCGCCGCCGCCGGCACCCCGGCGATCGCGTCACACCTGCTGACAGATTTCTACAACGAGACCCGGCGCGAGTACTTCCGCCACCTCGAACAGTCCTCGCGCGACCGCTCGCTGACCTCGTTCATCGCCTACGCGGTGGAGGGGCTGCGCGATGGTCTGGAGCGCCTGCACGGAGCGGTGGGCGAGGCCAGCTTCGCCGTCGCCTGGCGCAATTTCGTGCGGTCCCGCCTGGCGGACCTCGATCTCCGCAAGCGGTCGGTCCTGGAGCGCCGCACCGAACTCATGCTGGCGATACCGCTGGAGGGGTCGCTGGACCTCGACGAGGTGGCGGCCCTCGATGCCGAGACCGCCCAGCGCTACGGGGGACTGTCGCGGCGGACGCTGCGGCGCGACCTGCGGTTCCTGGTGGGGACGGGGCTGCTGACCGGGGCGGAGGAGGCGTTTTCGGCCAATGTGGGGCTGCTCAGGCCGATTTGCGTGGGTCCGGCGCAGGCGGATACAATATAGTAGTAGTTGGGCCGGCCGACGCGCGTCGTGCCTGCGGGACCACCACCCGGGACAGAACCCACCGCGAAAGAGGGACGACATGAAGATCGGACGTCACGACATCAAGCTTCTCGCCATTATCGGTGCCGCTGGAGCCGCGGGGCTGGTTGCCACGGGGTTCATCATCGACGCCGCGGAGGGGCCGCATGTGCGGTATCATCCGGAGCACGTCCAGTCGGTTGAGGAGGATCGTGGCAGGACGCAGGTGCAGGTGATACGGACAGCCCCCGCGGCCACGAAGAGCATCCGGATCGTCGGATCGTCGCTCGACCTGTCCCCGGTCGTGTACATCGACGGGGTGCGCGTCAATGGCCCCGGACTGCATGGGGCAGAACCGAGCAAGCTTGACGACTTGAGTCCGGAAGACATCGCCAAGATCGATGTCGTCAAGGGCGACAAGGCGCTCGAGTACGGTACGGAGGCCAAGGAACGCGGGGTCATCCTGGTCACGACGAAAACGGGAAGGAAGAAGGACTCCGGCGAAGGATCCTAACTGCCCGGCCTCGGAAAGAACTGGTCCACCAGGATCGGGTTCCCGTCCGGATCCAGGAGCACGATACTCGCGGGACCCGTGGCGTCCGGGTCCGTATCGGTGGACATCTCCAGGCCGTCGGCCACCAGCGACGCGCGGATATCCCTGACATCGGTGAAGTCCTCGACCCGTGAAGTATCCTGCGCCAGGCCGGGATTGAAGGTCAGGATGTTCTTGTCGAAGAGCCCCTGGAAGAGGCCGATGATGGTGGTCCCGTTGATCATGATGAGGTACTTCGCGCCGTCGCCGCCGGTCACGGTGAAGCCGAGCTTCTCGTAGAACGACCGGGAGGCGTCGAGATCCTTGACGGCGAGGCTGATGGAGAAGGCGCCGAGTTGCATTGGGTGGGGGGGTTGGGGGGAGTTGGCCGCTTGTTCGGTCGAAAGCTAACAGCGCATCTTCCAGCCATGCCCCCACTCCCCCGCCGCGTCCTCGCCGTCGACTACGGCACCCGCCGCATCGGTCTCGCCCTGAGCGACGCGTCCGGCACCCTCGCCACGCCCCTGACCACCCTCACGCGCCGCGCGGGCAAGCGCCCCCCCATCACCCGGATCCTGAAACTCGCATCCGACCACGAAGCAGAGTGCCTGGTCGTGGGGCTTCCACTCGATGCAGAGGGACGCGAAAATTCATGGACCGCCGAAGTCAGGGATTTTGGCGGGCGACTGGGTAGCCGGAGCGGCCTGCCCGTTCACTTCATCGACGAGAGCTACTCGTCGGCGGAGGCCGAGGCGAGGATTCGCTCCATTGGTTTGACCAGGAAGAAGAAGGAAGACAAGGCGAGGATCGATGCTGGAGCAGCCGCAATCATCCTCCAGGACTGGCTCGACGCCCGTTCCCTGGACACGCCGGAGAATCTGGACGACGGCGAATCGTAGACAGACCCTCGGTACCGGGCTCGGTGTGCTCGCCACCGTGCTGGTCGTCGTCGCCGTCCATGGACGCGCCCCCACTCCGCCAGCCGGCGAAGTCATGCTCGAAATCCCTCCGGGCACCTCGTTTCAGGCCGTGGTGGACACCTTGGCCGCGCGCGAGGTCATAACCCGGCCCTTCCTTTTCAGGATCTACGGGCGCGTCCGCGGGCTGGACCGGTCCGTGAAGGCGGGTACCTATCGCCTGCCTCGCGGGGCGCGCTTCGGCGAAGTCCGCGCCGTACTGTCCGAGGGCCGGGTGGTGACCTTCCCGGTACTGTTTCCGGAAGGCCTCACGATCAGGAGGATGGTCGGGCGGATCGCGGACGCCGCGGGCGCTGATTCCGCCTCGGTGGCTCGCTACCTGGAGGGCGAGGATCTGCACCTCCGCTGGGAGGTACCCGGCCCGGGACTCGAGGGCTACCTCTTCCCCGACACCTACCGCTTCGCGCAGGGGGTGGGTACGGAGCGTGTCGTTTCGGCCATGATCGCCCAATACCACGCCTACTGGACGCCCGAGCGCCTGGAACGCCTCGCGGAGACGGGCATGTCGGAGCGGGAAGCGGTCACCCTGGCGTCGATCATCCAGGCCGAAGCCGGGAACGTGGCCGAAATGCACACGATTTCCAGCGTCTTCCACAACCGGCTCCGCATCGGCATGCGCCTGCAAGCCGACCCGACCATCCACTACGCGCTTCCCCCCGGCCACCGCCCACGCCTGCTCTACGCAGCCATGGACTCGGTCAAGGACCACCCCTATAACACCTACGAACGCGACGGGCTTCCCCCCGGCCCGATCTGCGCGCCCGGTGCCGACGCCCTGGATGCGGCCCTGAACCCCGCCGACACCAACTACTTGTACTTCGTCGCGGGAGGCGGCAACAAGCACATCTTCTCCCGTTCGCTGGACGATCACAACGCCGCAATCCGCAGGATCCGCGGCGCATCCAGCGGTGGGTAGGTCCGTTCTTCCCCCGTTCGGATCCCCGTGACCCCGGCCAACCCATTGCGCGACGAACTGGCCGCCCGTCTCCGCCTGATCGTTATTTCCGACCGGGACCTCGCCCGTCCCCGGGAAGTCACCGAGGTTGTCGCGGCCGCGTTGCGTGCTGGAGCGCCGGCCGTGCAGCTGCGCGAGAAGGCCCTCCCGCCACGCGACACGCTTCCCCTTGCCCGCCGTCTGCGCGCGGACACCGAAGCCGCCGGCGCCCTCTTCTTCGTCAACGACCGGCTCGACCTGGCGCTGGCGCTCCACGCGGATGGCGTCCATCTCGGCCCCAACGACCTCCCGGTCGCCGCCACCCGCCGGATCGCGCCTTCCGGATTCCTGATCGGCTACTCGGCCGACAAGCCTGACGCGGCCCGCGCCGCGATCGCGGATGGCGCCGACTACATCGGTTGCGGCACGGTCTTCCCGACGAACACCAAGAGCGACGCGGGTGAGGCGGTCGGGTTGGACGCACTGGCCTCGGTGGTGAGGGCCGTTGACGCGCCCGTTGTGGCGATCGGTGGAATCACCCCGGAGCGGGCCGGGGAGATCTTCCACGCGGGCGCCGCCGGCTGCGCGGTGGTGAGCGCGGTGATGGCGGCACCGGAACCCGGCCAAACCGTTCGCACGTTTCTGCGGGCCGCAGCCACGCTTTAGCCCACCCCCAAAAAAGAAACGCCCCGCCCGGCACCAAGGGCCGGACGGGGCGTCAACAGAATGGCTGGCAGCGACGTACTCTCCCACCGGGTTGCCCCAGCAGTACCATTCGCGCGGCAGGACTTAACTTCCGAGTTCGGGATGGGATCGGGTGTGACCCCTGCGCTGTGGCCACCAACCAATAACTACAGGGCGAAGGAAGGAACGTGCCTCATTTTCGTGCTGGAAATGCGGATGAGGATGGCTGGTCAAGCCTGTCGGGCCATTAGTACGGCTCAGCTACACGTGTCGCCACGCTTCCACTTGCCGCCTATCAACGTGCTAGTCTCGCACGGCCCTTCGCGGACCCCGAGGGGTCCTGGGAGTACTCATCTTGGGGGGGGCTTCCCACTTAGATGCTTTCAGCGGTTATCCCTTCCCGACGTCGCTACCCGGCGATGCCCCTGGCGGAACAGCCGGTACACGAGTGGTCAGTCCACTCCGGTCCTCTCGTACTAGGAGCAGCTCCCCTCAATACTCCAACGCCCACGACGGATACAGACCGAACTGTCTCACGACGTTCTAAACCCAGCTCATGTACCGCTTTAACGGGCGAACAGCCCGACCCTTGGGACCTTCTTCAGCCCCAGGATGCGATAAGCCGACATCGAGGTGCCAAACCGCCCCGTCGATGTGAACTCTCGGGGGCGATAAGCCTGTTATCCCCGGCGTACCTTTTATCCGTTGAGCGACGGCCCTTCCATTCGGAACCGCCGGATCACTAAGGCCAACTTTCGTTCCTGCTCGACCCGTCGGTCTCGCAGTCAAGCTCCCTTATGCCTTTGCACTCTTCGCGCGATTGCCGACCGCGCTGAGGGAACCTTTGCGCGCCTCCGTTACATTTTGGGAGGCGACCGCCCCAGTCAAACTACCCACCTGCCACTGTTCCCGAGGAGGATTCACTCCCCAGGGTTAGAGCCTCAACATTGTAAGGGTGGTATTTCACCAGTGACTCCCCGTCCCCTGACGAGAACGGTTCACAGTCTCCCACCTATCCTACACATGCAAAGCCAAGACCCAATGACAGGTTGCAGTAAAGGTGCACGGGGTCTTTTTGTCCTGTCGCGGGTAATCGGTATCCTCACCGATACTCCAATTTCGCCGAGCTCGCGGAGGAGACAGCGCCCAAGTCGTTACGCCATTCGTGCAGGTCGGAACTTACCCGACAAGGAATTTCGCTACCTTAGGACCGTTATAGTTACGGCCGCCGTTTACCGGGGCTTCAGTTCAGAGCTTCGGGTTACCCCTAACCCCTCCCTTTTACCTTCCGGCACCGGGCAGGCGTCAGTGCCTATACGTCGTCTTAGCCGACTTTGCAGACACCTGTGTTTTTAATAAACAGTCGCTTGGGCCGATTCTCTGCGGCCTGATTCGGCTCCCCACGCGTCGTGGTTCACCTACTACAGGCTCCCCTTCTCCCGAAGTTACGGGGACATTTTGCCGAGTTCCTTCTCCGCGGATCACTCGAGCACCTTAGGCTACTCGCCTCGCCTACGTGTGTCCGTTTACGGTACGGTCGTCCAGGCACCTCCCATGCGAGGCTTTTCTCGGCGGCATGATTACGGACCCTTTGTAGGGAGCAATTTCCCTTCGGCATCGGCGCTCGGCTAAAGAGGTCTTTTATCCCCTCTCATCGCCTACCACCTTACATCGGATATTCCACCACCCGACGGTCCTGTCACTTCCGCGTCCCCCCTCATGGTCGAACGCTACCTGAACGGTACAGGAATATTAACCTGTTTCCCATCGCCTACGCCCTTCGGCCTCGGCTTAGGGACCGACTAACCCGGAGCGGATAAGCCTGGCTCCGGAACCCTTAGGCTTTCGGTGACAGAGATTCTCACTCTGTTTATCGCGTACTCATTCCGGCATACTCTCTTCCCTGCTCTCCACGGATGCCCTTCCGGGTCCGCTTCACTGACCAGGGAATGCTCCCCTACCATGACTTTCGTCATCCGTAGCTTCGGCGTCATGCTTGAGTCCCGACCATTATCGGCGCGGATCCACTTGACTAGTGAGCTATTACGCACTCTTTAAAGGAATTGCTGCTTCTAAGCCAACCTCCTAGCTGTCTGTGCACATCCACATCCTTTCTCACTTAGCACGAACTTTGGGGCCTTAGCTGACGGTCTGGGCTCTTTCCCTCTCGCGAACGGACATTATCGCCCGTACACTGACTCCCAGGATACATCTGTGAGGCATTCGGAGTTTGGTTGAGTTCGGTAACCTGGTAAGGTCCCTAGCCCATCCAGTGCTCTACCTCCTCCAGACAATTTCCTGAGGCTATACCTAAATATATTTCGGGGAGAACCAGCTATCTCCGAGCTTGATTGGCCTTTCACCCCTATCCACAGCTCATCCGAGCAGTTTTCAACCCACAACGGTTCGGGCCTCCACCAGGTGTTACCCCGGCTTCACCCTGGCCATGGATAGATCGCTTCGGTTTCGGGTCTACCCCCATGCACTCGACGCCCTATTCAGACTCGCTTTCGCTTCGGCTCCGGACCAGAGGCCCTTAACCTCGCGCATGAGGAGTAACTCGCCGGATCATAATGCAAAAGGCACGCCGTCACCCACCCCCGGGTATCCGAAGATCCGGGTCGGGCTCCGACCGCTTGTATGCACACGGTTTCAGGGTCTATTTCACTCGCCGTCAGGCGTTCTTTTCACCTTTCCCTCACGGTACTCTTCACTATCGGTCACAGACTCGTATTTAGCCTTGGAAGATGGTCCTCCCGGATTCAGCCAGGGTTCCACGTGTCCCGGCCTACTCGGGGTCCGCATCAGCTCACCTACTCGCATTTCGCATACGGGACTCTCACCCTCTGCGGTCGTACGTTCCAGTACCGTTCCGCTATGCTTCGGTTCACCTGATGATACGGCCCCACAACCCCCGGCCGGGTCACCCCGTCCGGGTTTGGGCTTTTCCCTTTTCGCTCGCCGCTACTCTGGGAATCTCGATTGATTTCTTTTCCTCCAGGTACTTAGATGTTTCAGTTCCCTGGGTTGGCTCCCCTTTCGGGGTGACGGGATTGCTCCCGCCGGGTTCCCCCATTCGGACACCCCCGGATCCATGCTTGCTTGCAGCTCCCCGAGGCTTTTCGCAGCTTGCCACGTCCTTCTTCGCCGGTCTGTGCCAAGGCATCCACCGTGCGCACTTACTCGCTTGACCAGCCCTCATCCCTCGTCCGGACGCGAATGGTCGTGATGCTTCCATCCGTGCCGGCGCAGATTCGTTTGGACCGGTCCATCACCGTCTCGCCTTTCCAACACGTACGCTCCGCCGGGTCCACCGCGGCCGGGCCCCGCGAGGGGTTGCCTGCCGTCGTGGTCGGCTGGAGCGACCTAAGGCACTTTCCTTCCTTCTACCCTGATTTTCAAGAAGCGGTGTGTCCGCTCTGCCGGGATCCGCACCTGACGGTTCCGCGAACGGAACCGGGGTGGGGCCGGCGGGAAGCGAACAGCTATGAAAGGTAGCGAGGTTCCGGGGGAAGTCAATGACCGGTCGTGTCCACCGGCGGACGAGCCTGAACTCGAGGTCGTTTTCCGGCGAGAGGTGAGCCCGAAGTCCGGGGTGAGCCCTTCCGGCAACCGCCTATTTGCGAGCGTTCAGCGCGCGGCTCGCGACCTCGTCCCTGAGGCGCCGCACGAAGTCCCCCCGCTCCATGGCCACCTGCTTCCGCCCCGCCCCCCGCATCCTCACCGACACCGTCCCGGCCTCCGCCTCCCGCTCCCCCACGATCCCCATATATGGCACCTTCTGAGTCTCCGCGGCCCGGATCCGGTACCCGAGGGTGTCACGCTCCTCCGTTTCCACGCGGATCCCCTCTTCCTGCAACTTCGCGGCCAGCTCCTTCGCCGACGGCGCCCACTGTTCCGACACCGGCAACACACGCACCTGCACGGGAGCCAGCCAGAGCGGGAACGCCCCCCCGTAGTGCTCGATCAGCCCGCCGATGAACCGCTCCATCGAGCCGAGCAGGGTGCGGTGGATCACGACGGCGCGGTGGCGGTGGTTGTCCGCACCCACATATTCGAGCCCGAAGCGCTCCGGCATCAGGAAGTCGAGCTGGAAGGTCCCGCCCTGCCACTCCCGCCCCAGCGCGTCGGTGACGAGGATGTCGACCTTGGGGCCGTAGAAGGCGCCGCCGCCCTCGTCGAGTTCATAGTCCAGGCCGCGGTCGCGCAGCACTTCTGCCAGCCGGTCCGAGGCCGCGTCGTACACCGCCGCGTCACCGATCGCCTTTTCGGGACGCGTAGAGAGGGCGGCTCGGTACTCGTAGCCGAACACCTTGAGCAGGTAGTCGCCCAGGTCGAGGAGACGGTTGTATTCGTCGGCGATCTGGTCCTCGCGGATGAAGATGTGCGCGTCGTCCTGGGTGAAGGAGCGGACCCTGAGCATACCGTGCAGCGTGCCTGAGCGTTCGTAGCGGTAGCAGGTCCCCAGTTCGGCGAAGCGGAGCGGCAGGTCGCGGTAGGAACGGACCTGGGACCGGTAGATCATGAAGTGGTGGGGACAGTTCATCGGCTTCATGCGGAACCGCGTCCCGTCGTCGTCCATGGCCGGGAACATGTCGTCGGCGAAGACGTCCAGGTGGCCGGAGATGCGGTAGAGTTCCTCGCTGGCGACGTGCGGCGTGTAGACGATCTCGTAGCCGTGCTCGACCAGGGTCTCGCGCAGGAAGTCCTCGATGATGCGCCGAACGCGGCCGCCGTTCGGGTGCCACAGCACGAAGCCCGGGCCGACCTCTTCCTGGATGGAGAAGAGGTCCAGGCGCTTGCCGAGCACGCGGTGGTCGCGCTTCTTCGCCTCCTCCAGGCGGTGCAGGTGGGTGCGCAGGTGTTTCTTGTGGAAGAAGGCGGTGCCGTAGATGCGCTGGAGCATCTGGCGGCGTTCGTCGCCCCGCCAGTAGGCGCCGGCCACGCTGAGGAGCTTAAAGTGCTTGAGCCGGCCGGTGCTGGGGATGTGGGGGCCGCGGCAGAGGTCGAGGAAGGGGCCGTCGCGGTAGACGGTGATGACTTCGTCGTCGTCGAACTCGTCGAGGCGTTCGAGCTTGAGGGGGTCGTCGGCGAAGAGATCGCGGGCTTCTGCCTTGGTGACTACCTGGCGCTCGAAGGGGTGGTCGGACTGCACGACTTCGGCCATGAGCTTCTCGATGGCCTCGACCTGGTCCGGCGTGAAGGGCTCGGGTACGTCAAAGTCGTAGTAGAAGCCGTCGTCGATGGCGGGACCGAAACCGATGCCGGCGCTGGGGACCAGTTCGCGCACCGCGGTGGCGAGGACGTGGGCGGCGGAATGGCGGAGCACGCCGAGGGCCTCAGGGTCGCGGTCGGTGAGGAGGCGGACCGTGGCGCCGTCGGCGAGGGGGTGGTCGAGGTCGACGATCTCGTCGTTGACGACAGCGGCCAGCGCAGCGCGGGCCAGGCCAGGGCCGATCTGGGCGGCAAGGGTGGCGGAGGTGGCGCCGTGGGGCAGCGTCAGGGCGCGGCCGTCGGGGAGGGTGATGTGGATGGTTTGGTCTTTCATTGGCGGTATCGTGCGGGATCACCGAAGCGGCGCTTCGGCACCCCCGGAGCCCCTTTACATCCGGCGGAGACCCCATTGTGTGACATGGTTGAACATCTCCCGTCTCCTTCCTGCTGTCTCCCCGGCGAGTCCGAGCGGCCCGCCGGTCACCCTACAATGTGGTAGCTGAGTCAACCCCAGAGAATAGCTAAGGGGGTTCGGTCGACGCCTTCCCGCACGCTCCACAAGACTCGGTTCAAACCGACCGGGCCGTGGCGTCCTCGGTGGTCACGGGAGGTGGGCGTCCGGGTGGTAGGGGTGGGCAACCGGCACGGGTGTTACCCGCACCGGCACCCGCCGGGATTCACCGGTATTCCGGCACGTACTTGAGGTCGATGGAGAACAAGGAGGTGGCATCGTCACCGCACCGCATGAGCGCGCTCCACACGATGTGCTGCTCCTCGTCGTCCGCGCCGGGATACCGAATCCAACCGCCCAGCGTGCATCGGCCCAGCTTCGGTAGGACCATCCGGATAACCCTGCTCGTCGGCATCTCGAAGGGTGTCTGTACTCCCTCGGCTTCCGTCATGTACCAGCAAGCGGGGTCGCCCTCCGGCAACCACTCCAGCTCACAAGGATCGTGGTCCGTCTCCCAAATCGTGTACGTTGCCAGAATCCGGTCCGTCGTGGAGGTGTGCTCGTACTCCACGCGAATGAGGGTGGTGTCCGCTTCGGCGCTGTCCGCCATCATGGCGGCGTTGGTGGGAACGACGACGCCCTCCCATCGCATGACCCTCGGTTCGGGTGGCTGTGTCGACTCACAGGCCCACAGTCCAAGCGCGAGGAAGAACGCGACCTTCTTCATTGGGAATTCCCTTCCTCCCCTCTTCGGGGGGGGGGTTGTTGCGCCGTGGCCTGCATTCCGCCGTGAAGGACGCAGCCCGTCGCAAAGCAGTATGGCGGGGAATTGGAGCACGCTCGCGCCGACCGCGCAAGTGTAGGGGCTTGGGTGCTTCGCCGGGTTGGGGTTTTTCGCGCGAACTGGTGCGCAGGCCACTATTGGGGGATAGCGGCCACTGTCGGCGCCTACCGCCCCGGCGGCCACGGCGTCCCCGTCACCCGCCCCAGCGGTCGCTCGTCGCGGGCTGGGCGGAACGCCTGCCGCGCCGCCATGTCATACCGGTCACCCGGCGCGAGAAAGTAGAACAGTCCGCCACCGTCGAGCGTGGCGTTGTGGTCGTAGATGACGGCGTAGCTTTGGCCTACGACTTCGAAGCGATCGCCCCGCACGATGATCGCGGTGTTCTCGTCCAGCCCGATCCCCAGAAGCTCCGGTTTCGCGCGAATCACCTCGACCATGTCGAAGTGGCGGTTGCGCCGGAGCAGGTGCTGGTCGATCCCCACACCCTTCAGGAAGCCGAGTCCCACCTCGTGATCCCCCATCATGACCGTGTTGGTGCGGGTGTCTCCCCGTACCAGGTAGGATCCCTGGATCGATGCTCCCGCCGACGACCCCCCGATGACGCCGCCACGTTCCAGCACCCCCCAGAGCGCGTCGTGAGCCTTCGTGTCCAGGTAGGCGTCGGCCAGCCGCCACTGGCGCCCGCCGGTGAACCACACGCCCCGGGCCTCGAGCAGGGGAGCGACGAAGGCATCGGTGTTGGCGACCTCGGGGTCGTTGGTGTGCAGGATGGTGATGTGGCGGGCGCCCGCGCGCTCGAAGGGGCGGCGGCCGCCGAAGAACTGATCGTAGTCGTCGCCCCCGCCGGCTGTGGGAATGATGACGATGGGCGCGGACGGGCCACCTGCGAGTTCGACGAACTGGGCGAAGACCGCGGGGTCGGAGAGGGAGCCGCCGGCGACGATCAGGGTGCCGTTCGCGGGGCCGACCTGCTGGGCGGCGAGGGGGACGGCGGCGAGGAGTATGAATAGGCAGAGGGGGGTGGCACGGGAGATTCTCACGGGGATGCCTCCGGTGGGGGTGAGGTGATCTGGGAGCGCGGGGACCGCAGGCCCAAAGTGCCCCGTCGGCCGCCCGGGTGAAAGGGTGGGGCGGGGGCAGTGGGCCGCGCGCCGAGGTCCACGGCCGCGCACCGAAAAATGGTGCGCGTTCAGTTTCAGTCACCCGTCCCCCGGAGGCCGGAGCCGGTTCCAGCGCTCAATGAAGGCGACTGCCGCGTCGACGAACGCCTCGGTCATTGCCCGGCCGCGTTCGGCGGTGGCCTCGGCGGGATCGCGAACGCCCCATACCCCGGTGCTCGACATCTCCGCCGACGAGGTGCCCTTGCCGGTTTCCGCCGCCTTGAGACCCTCGGCAAGGAACAGCGCGAGCGCCGTCGGGTCTCCCGCGAGGACTTCGTCCAGCATGGCCTCCAGGTGGGACGGCATGGTTACCTCCGCGGGATGGGCCGCTTCCAGGTCGACCAGTTGCGGGATCAGGAAGAGCGATCGCGACGTTTCGCCGGTGCCGCCATGACGGTCGAGTTGGGGCGCCGGCGCGTTTGGGGCCGTGGGAACGGGTGTGGCAGCGGTCAGGGGACGCGCGACCGCGCCCAGGTCGACCGCGATTCCCGGCGTCTCCTGATTGATCCGGTCTACGATGAAGGTCGTGATCGCCCGGTTGCCGCCGTGGGCATTCAATATCAGGAATCGCTTGAAACCGTGATGAATAAGGCTCTTGGCAGCCTCCACATACACTTCCTGAACCAGCGTTGACGGGAGCGTAACCGTTCCGGCGAACCCCATGTGGTAGGGGGACTGTCCGGGAAGGAGAATCGGCGCGACCAGGACATCGGCGCGGAGTCCGATCAGCTTCGCCCGCTCCACCCCGTTCAGATAGTCGGTCCCAATGGGCAGATGGGTCCCGTGCTGCTCCAACGCGGCGACCGGAATGATGACCATATCGCTCCGGGTCAGAAGGTCCTCCACCTCGGGGCGGGTCATGTGGGGCAGGTAGTTGCGCACCTTGACGACCGGGGGGAGATCGGTCGTTTGGGCGGCGGTGGGCGGCGCAATGGACAGAAGTGCTATCGGGAGCAGGGCGAGAATACGCATGGGAGCCTCGTTTGGAGCCGGGAGGTGGAGACGCGAGAGGAGGAAGATATTAGAGTACGGCGAGGCGGAGGGTCGATCGAACGGGGTTCCCGCGGCTGCGGAGGAGAGGAAATGAAGATTCGAAGAAGTCTCGTGACGGCGCTCGCGCTCTTTTCGCTGGGAGGGCTGGGCGCGTCAGGTCAGGATTTGGATGACACGGCGGATCGTTGTCCCCGAGAGCCCGCCCGCACCTTCGCTCCGGGTTCAACCACGCAAATCACTGACGGAAGGGTTCCCTGCCGAGCGGGTTTTCGCAGGATCGGCATCCGGCTTGCGACGTCCCCGGACGGATCCTGGCCGGACCCGGGACCGCATGTCGTGAGGGACAGCCGTGGACGCTACTACTCGACCAACGCACCGGGATGGCACTACATCATCGGCGTATGGGATTCGGCGGGAGTTTTTGTGACGTCGTTCGGCCGGGAAGGGGGCGGCCCCGGGGAATTCAACGGAGGCGAGTGGCTTCATCTCGCCATCGGCGCCGGAGACAGCCTCCATGTCCGCGATGTCGGCGCCTGGTCGGTCTTCTCGCCAGAGCACGAGGTCCAGCGGCGCGTCCTCGCCCCCGCCCTGGCGGGCGCATTCCTGGGAGAGAACAGCGTCATTCTCGACGATGGAAGGGGGCTGAAGGGAGGCGCGGCCCGTAACAGCGGAACGGACCATTTCGTAGTCGTGAACCCCGATGGCACCGCGTTGCGGACCTTCGGCCCCGTGCAGGAGGAGTGGACCAAGGGCCGGGACGCCTACTTTCGATCCTACGAGATGGACCGGACAGCGAGCGACGCGTTGAGCGGCCTGAACCCCCTCGTCGGCTACGGCGGCGGCAATAGCTTCTGGGCCGGTTACAAGGTCCCGTTGGCCGATGAGCCGGAGGGGTATGTCCTTGAGGAGTGGGGGACCGACGGCGAGCTTCGGCGCACCGTCCGACGCACCCTGTCCGGGTACCGGTGGCATGAGGACCGGGAGGAATCGTCATCCATGCGTCTTTTGCACGCCGACCCTGACGGCCTCCTCTACGTCCTGCTTCGACGCGGGGGGGAAACGGTTTTCGAGGTGATCGACGCGCTGTCTGGAGCGCTGCTCGCCTCCGAAGCCTTTCCGTCGGAAAAAAGACAGGCCCTGGGCGTCCCGACCCGGTTTTTCCGTGGGGGGAGATTCGGGTATCGCCGCGACGAAGAAACCGACGGCCTGCCCGTGGTCGAGATCATCGAGGTAACGCTGCTGGCCAGATAGAGGAAAACGGGGCCCGGACGCTTTCGCACCCGGACCCCGCTTGGTCCAAACGGCTTCCATTCGCCGCGTTGCCGCGGCAGGGATTGACGACGCGGCTAGTACATCCCGCCCATGTCGCCCCCACCGCCCGGCATCGGCGGCTTCTCATCCTCGGGGCGCTCGACGACGACCGCCTCGGTGGTCAGCAACAGGCTCGCGATGGACGCGGCGTTCTGCAGGGCACTGCGCACGACCTTGGTGGGATCGATCACGCCGGCCTTGACCAGGTTCTCGTAGCAGTCGGTCTGGGCGTTGTAGCCGAACCCGCCCTCGCCCTCGCGCACCTTGGCGACCACGATCGACGCCTCGGCGCCCGCGTTGTCCGCGATCTGCCGAATCGGCGACTCGAGCGCGCGGCGCAGGATGCTCGCGCCGACCTGTTCGTCCTCACGGTCGAACTCGAGGGCGTCCAGCGCGGCCTGGGCGCGCAGCAGCGCCACGCCACCGCCCGGAACGATGCCCTCCTCGACGGCCGCGCGGGTCGCGTGCAGGGCGTCCTCGACCAGGGCCTTCTTCTCCTTCATCTCGGTCTCGGTGGCCGCGCCCACATTGATGACGGCCACGCCACCGGCCAGTTTGGCCAGGCGCTCCTGGAGCTTCTCGCGGTCGTAGTCCGAGGTGGACTTGTCGATCGCGACCTTGATCTCCTCGATGCGCCCATGGATGTTGTCCTCGCCGCCCGCCCCGTCGATGATCGTGGTGTTGTCCTTGTCGATCACGACGCGCTTCGCGGTCCCGAGATCGCTGGCCACCGCGTTCTCCAGCTTGAAGCCGACCTCTTCCGAGATCACCTGTCCGCCGGTCAGGACCGAGATGTCCTGCAGCATGGCCTTGCGGCGGTCACCGAAGCCCGGCGCCTTGACGGCCGCGACCTTGAGCGTGCCGCGGAGCTTGTTCACCACCAGCGTCGCGAGCGCCTCGCCCTCGATGTCCTCGGCGATGATCAGGAGGGGGCGGCCCATCTGCGCGACCTTTTCCAGGATCGGCAGAAGGTCCTTCATCGACGACACCTTCTTGTCGTGGATGAGGATCATCGGCTCTTCGAGCTCCGCCTCCATCCGCTCCGGATCGGTGACGAAGTAGGGGGAGAGGTAGCCGCGGTCGAACTGCATGCCCTCGACCGTGTCCAGTTCGGTCTCGAGGCCGCGGGCCTCCTCGACGGTGATGACGCCGTCCTTGCCGACCTTCTCCATGGCCTCGGCGATCAGCTCGCCGATCTCCATGTTGTTGTTGGCAGAGATGGCGCCGACCTGGGCGATCTCGCGCTTGCCCTTGGTCTCGGTGGATGTGTCGGCGAGCGCGTTCACGACCGCATCCACGCCCCGGTCGATGCCGCGGCGGATGCCCATCGGGTTCGTCCCCGCGGTCACGTTCTTGAGCCCCTCGGCGTAGATGGCGTGGGCGAGCACGGTGGCGGTGGTGGTGCCGTCACCCGCCACGTCGGACGTCTTGGTGGCGACCTCCTTGACCATCTGGGCGCCCATGTTCTCGACCGGGTCCTCCAGCTCGATCTCCTTGGCCACGGACACGCCGTCCTTGGTGACCGTCGGTGAACCGAACTTTCGGTCGATGACCACGTTTCGGCCCTTGGGCCCGAGGGTGACCTTGACTGCCCGGGTAAGCTGGTCCACGCCGGACTTCAGCCGCCCGCGTGCCTCCATGTCGAAATCCAGTTCCTTCGCTGCCATTTCGCTTGTCTCCTGTTATGTGCTCGGTGAGCGCCAGGGCGGCGCTTCCGGCGGGTGTTAGTTGACGATGGCCAGAACGTCCGATTCGCGGAGAATCAGGTACTCGTCCCCATCCACGGTGACCTCGGTACCGCTGTACTTCCCGTACAGGACGCGGTCGCCGGGCTTGACCTCCATCGGACTCCGGTTTCCGTCGTCGTTCACCTTGCCAGGTCCCACGGCGACGATTTCACCTTCCTGCGGCTTCTCCTTGGCGGTGTCGGGGATGTACAGGCCTCCCCGCATCTGCTCGCCCTCTTCCAGGGCTTTGACTACCACCCGGTCCGCCAGGGGCTTGATCCTGTCTGCGGCAGACATGCGCTCCTCCTTGGATGTGTGTGTTGCGGTTGGGGTTTCCGGGCGATGCGCCCGCGCTGTTAGCACTCACCGTGTGCGAGTGCTAATACCAGCGATTGAGTCTCGCAACAGGATGGATGTGCGTCAACCCCTCAGCGGTCCAGGTGCGCCCCCGCGATTCCGAGCCCCTCGAGCGTGAGGAACGGTTCCACCCGGTCCACCGACGAGACGTGCGGCCCGATCACCGGCGCGAAACCGCCCGTCGCGACCACCAGCACCCTGTCCGAATCCCAGCTCTCCCGGATCCGTTCGACGATCATGTCGACCGCGCCCAGCGCGGAGTAGAACACACCACTGCGGATACAGGCCTCGGTGCGACGTCCGATGACTTCGGCGGGCGGCGCCAGCTCCACGCGCGGCAGCTTGGCGGTACTGCGCGCCAGCCAGTCGAGTCCCGCGCTGACTCCCGGTGCGATGACTCCCCCCAGGAAGACACCTTCGGACGTGATGCAGTCGAAGGTGGTCGCGGTGCCCAGGTCGACGACGATGGTGTCGCAGCCGAAACGAACCCGGGCCGCAAGGGTGTTCACGATTCTGTCCGCGCCCACCGTGAGCGGCTCTTCCACGTCGATCGTGATGGGCAGGTCGGATCTGGCGGTCACCTGGATGACTGGCCCGTCCACGATGGACGAGAGCACCCGGCGCAGTATTCGGTCGCCACCGGGCACCACCGACCCGACGACGCCCCGCCGGATGGGGCCGGCCTCCACCGGGCCCAAGTCCAGAAGCGCGCGCAGCAGGACCCGGTACTCGTCCTCCGTCCGATGCCCCCCCGTGCTGACCCGCCAATGGGCGAGGACCTCACGCCCCGAAAGGGTCAGGAGCCCGAAGACGGTATCGGTGTTTCCCACGTCGGCGACCAGCTGGCAGGCCATGATCAACTCCTGGAAGTTGCCTTTTGCCGGATGGTCCCGGCGATGAACCGGAGCCTCCGACCGGCGTCGTCCCGCACCTCCAGCGATCCGTCGGAGAGAACGGTTCCGGCGGTTACCGGGAGTCCCTCGACGGTGCGCGGGTGCTCCGAAGAATGTCTCACAATTCCGTCGATCCACAAACTGCGCCCGGCAAGGGGGGAGCGCGCCGCCAGCTCCGCCAGTTCGGAGGCGGGGATCCCGGATTGAGGGCCCGCCCGAAGCTCGGCGAGCGCGTCCATGACCTCCGCCAGCACACGGCCGCGGGCGGCGCCCCGGCCAGTCGCGAGCCGGACCGAGGTCGCGGTGCTCGCAAGAGCGGCGGGGAAATCACCACGCTCGTGGTCAAGGTTCAGGCCGACGCCGGCGAGCACATGGTCGCCGCACCGCTCGCAGAGGATGCCTCCCAGTTTTCGCCCATCGACGACCAGGTCGTTCGGCCACTTGACCGCCACGCGCAGCCCCGAGACGACGGACTCGACCCCGCGCGCCACCCCCAGCCCCACCCTGAGCGGCAACCCCCCCACGACGCCTTCGCCCACCTCCCACGCCACGGTGAACCACAGCCCGAGCGGCGCGTCCGACTCCCAGCGCCGCCCCCGCCGCCCCCGCCCCGCGCTCTGCCGGTCGGCCACGACCACCGCAGGCACCGGCCACCCGTCGCCGACCAGCGCCCTGGCGCGGTCGTTCGTGGACGAGACCGTCGCGTGAAACTCCGCCGTCTCCACCGAGAGCCGTCCAGCCCACGCCTCGGCCGAGCGTCCCTCCCACGCGGCCAGCAAGGCGGGACCGCCCTCACCCATCCCCCCTCCGCCCCTCACGGCCCGCTCACAAACCACAGGAAGATCGCGCCCACCACCCACAGGTAAGGCCCGAACCGGTGTAGCGACCGGCTCGCGAGCATCGCGCGGAACATCCGGATCGCCGCCACCCCCGTCACGCATGCGACTACCGCCGCCACCCCGAGCACCGCCATCGACACAGCGTCCACCCCCGCAGCCACGCCGTCCACCACCACCCCCACCGCCCCACCCCCCTGCCCCGCAACCAGCTCCGGCACCTTCAGCAGCGCCGCGCCCCCCACCGCCGGCACCGACATCAGGAACGAGAACGCCGCCGCCTCGCGCGGGTCCACGCCCCGCCACAGCGCGGCCACCACCGTCGCCCCCGAACGGGAGATCCCCGGCACGATCGCGGCGGCCTGCGCCAGCCCCATCACGATCGCCGTCCCCGCCCCGGCTTTCCCCGCAGAATCCCTGGCCAGCGCCCCGCGCGCCGACCACACCACGCAGCCGGTAACCAGCAGCGCCACCCCCGTCACCACCGCGCTGTCGAAGAGTGACGCGAAGAAGTCCCCGAACCCGATTCCGACAATCGCGGCCGGGACCGAAGCGAGAACGAGCAGCCCTGCATAGCGCAGCTGGTCGCGGTCGCCCCGCGCCACTCCGGCCAGCAATGCCCCGATCCGCTCCCGGTAGACCACCAGCACCGAGAGCAGGGTCGCGAAGTGCAGCGCGACCTCGAAGGCCATCCCCGGCAGGTGCAGCCCCAGCAGGGTCTGCCCCATCACCAGATGGCCCGAGCTGGAGACCGGCAGGAACTCGGTGGCCCCCTGGAGGAACCCCAGGAGAACGCCTTCGTACCAGGTCACCGCGCGGCTCCCGCCAGGACGGCCCCGTAGTACGCCTCGTAGCGCGGCAGCACGCAGGACCGGCCGAAGCGTTCCACCGCCACCGCCCGCGCCGCCTCGCTGAAGCGCTCCCAGCGCCGCGGATCGCCCAGCAGGTCGTTCGCGGCCGCGGTGGCTTCACCGACCTCCCCGACTCCGACCAGCACCCCCGCTTCGCCGTGCGGCACAACTTCGGGCAGGCCGCCCACGCCGTAGCCCACCACGGGAACCCCGCACGAAAGCGCCTCGAGCGCCGCCAGCCCGAACGACTCCCGGTCGCTTGTCATGAGGAAGAGGTCGGCGCAGGAGAGCAGTTCCTCGATGGCGGCGTGCTTGCCCAGGAAGATCACGTCGCGGGCCACACCGAGTTCGCGCGCCCGCTCGGCTGCCCGGGGGCGGTCCGGGCCGTCGCCCGCCATGACCAGTTTGGCCGGAGTCTCGCGCCGGATCCCCGCGAAGACCTCGACCACGTCGACCACCCGCTTGACCGGGCGGAAGTTGGAGACGTGCATGACGATCTTCTCGTCCTCGGAGGCGAAGACCTCGCGGTGGCAGGGGTCGCGGCCGCGCCGGAAGAGCTCGGTATCCACGAAATTGGGGATGACCTCGATCCGTTCCTCCGGGACGCCGAAGTCGCGCACCGTGACCTCCTTCAGGAAGTCCGAGACCGCGGTGATCCCCTGGGAGCGCATGATCGAGAAGCGCGTGATGGGATGGAACGAGGGGTGCAGTCCCACCAGCGTGACGTCGGTGCCGTGCAGGGTGGTGACCAGGGGCGGGCCGCCGTTTTCCTCGAGCATCTCGCGCGCGATCCAGGCGGAGGTGGCGTGGGGGATGGCGTAGTGGACGTGGATGAGGTCGAGGGACTCCTGCACGGCCGTGTCGTGGATGGCCGCGGCGAGCGCCAGCGTGTAGTGCGGGTGCTCGAAGAGGGGGTAGCGCTCCATCTCCACCTCGTGGAAGTACACCCGCTTGCGGAACCCCGAGAGGCGGAAGGGCTGCGCATAGGAGATGAAGTGGACCTCGTGCCCGCGATCGGCCAGGCCGATCCCCAGCTCGGTGGCGACCGCGCCGGAGCCGCCGTAGGTCGGGTAGCAGGTGATGCCGATCTTCATGGGTGGGCAGGCTCCGTCCGCGCCGGCGTGGTCGAGGCGCCAGCGCCTGCGCGGGCGGCGGTCCACTCGGCCACCTCTGTCACGCTGCACCGCTCCCGCCAGGCGTTCACGACCGTGGCCGCCTGCGCCTCAAGCGGCACCTCACCGTCCACCTTCACGACATCGCGGCCGAGCTGGTGGCGAAACCAGGTGCGCTGTCGTTTCGCGTACCGGCGCGTGGCCCGGCAGGTGCGTTCGACCGCGTCGTCCAAGGTTATGCCGCCGGCCAGGTGGTCGGCCATCTCGCGGTAGCCGACACCGTTCATGCCGGGGTCGTCCGGGGCGTAACCGGCACGCAGCAGCCCCGCCACTTCGTCGAGGAACCCGGCTGCCAACATGTCGCGAATCCGGCGTTCGATTCGCTGCCCGAGCGCCTCGGCGGGCAGTCGCAGACGGCACACCACGCCCGAGAGCGGTTTTCCCTCGGTGGGATGACGGACATGCCACCAGGATAGCTTTTGACCCGTCAGAAGGGTCACCGAGAGTGTTCTGAGCATGCGCTGGCATCCCCCCGCGATCGCGACAGGGGCCCGTTCGGGGTCCAACGCGCGGACCCAGCGCTCCAGTTCCGGCCGCGGCAGCGACTCGAGCGCCGCCTCCAGAGCCGCGCGGCGCCCGGGGTCCAGCGGCGGTTCGCGGAAGATCGGGTCGGTCAGGACGCGGAGGAAGAATCCGGTGCCACCCACCAGCAGCGGCACACGTCCCCGCGACCGGATGGCGGCGATCCAGCGGCGGGCGTCGCGGCCGAAGTCGCCGGCGCTGTAACGCTCGCCGGGGTCGCGGATGTCGAGGCCGTGGTGGGGCACGAGCGCCTGCTCGCGCGGGGTGGCCTTGGCGGTGCCGATGTCCATGCCGCGGTACACCTGCCGCGAGTCCATCGAGATGATCTCGGCGTCCAGGGCGCGTGCGGCCAGGAGCGAGAGCGCGGTCTTGCCGGCGCCGGTGCATCCGACGATGGCAAGAAACTCGGGCGGGTTCACGACCGTCCGAACTTCCGCCGCAGCTCTCCCAGTCCGAGGCGCACCACGGTGGGGCGGCCGTGGATGTCGTGATAGGGAAGCTCGGTGGCGAAAAGCTGGTCGAAGAGCTCGTGCATCTCCTCCTGGGCCAGCTTCTGGCCGGCCTTGATCGCGCCCTGGCAGGCGAAGCTCATGGCCACCCGCTCGTTCTGGTTGTTGGCCGAGCGGGTGAGGTCCGAGCCGTGCAGCAGTTCCTGGACCATCTCGCGAATGCACTGCTCGGCGTCGAAGTAGCGGTGCGGGCTCGGGACCGCCTGCACGAGGAGCGCCTCGTGGCCGAAGGGAGCAAGCTCGAAGCCGAGCCGGGCCAGAGGCTCCGAGACCGACTCGATGATCTCCATTTCCGGTTTGGTGAGGCGGATGGTGAAGGGGAAGAGGAGCCGCTGTCCCTCGCTTCCGGCACCCTCGAACCCGGCCATGATCTCCTCGTAGAGGATGCGCTCGTGGGCCGCGTGCTGGTCGAGGATGATGATCCCGTCGCGGGTTTCGGCCAGGATGAAGCTGTTGTGGATCTGTAGCAGCGCCGGCCGCGGCGCTCGCGGCATATAGACCTCTTCGGAGGCCGCGGCGTCCTCGGCCTGGGCGGCGCGCGCCCGGAAGATGTTGATCTGGGCGATATCGTCGTCGGTGTCTTCGTCCGGGGCGGTCCCCGGATCCCCCGCGGCCCTGGCCTCCTGCCCCGCCCCCTCGCCCTCGCGCACCACGTGCAGCGGCCGCGGCTCCCCCCACGTCGCGGCCGACTCGATCCCCTCCAGCGTCTCCCGTACGGACGACTCCACGAAGTCCTCGATCCGGTCGCGCTGCCGGAAGCGCACCTCGGCCTTCCCGGGGTGCACGTTCACGTCCACCTGCCCGCCCGGCACGGTCAGGAACAGGAACAGCCACGGGCGAGTGTTTTCGGGCACCGTGGTGCGGTAGCCGCGGTCGGCCGCCGCCAGGACGCCCGCGTCGCGGAAGGGCCGCCCGTTCACGAAGAGGTGGGCGCGGCGGAACCCGGGCCGGGCCCGGTCGGGGCGCTGCACCACACCGAAGAGGTGCGTGCCGCCCCGCTGGGTCGCCACCGGGATGAGCCCGGCCGCGTCGGCGTCTTTCCAGATCGCGCCAATGCGCGCCGCCAGCTCGCGTCCCGCGGGGAGATCGAAGACGGTGCGGCCATTCGACTCGAAGACGAAACGGGTGTCGAGGTTGGCGAGCGCAAGGGCGTGCAGCACCTCGGAGACGGCGCGCGTCTCGACGCCGGCGGCGCGCAGGAAGCGGGCCCGCACGGGGGTGTTGAGGAAGAGGTTGCGCACGTCGACGGTGGTGCCGGGCCGGCGCGGTGCCTCGTCCACGCCCTGCATGCGGCCCGCCAGGACGCGCAGGCGGCTGCCGGTGGCCTGGTTCGCGGGCGCGGTCTCGATGACCATGCGCGACACGGCCGCGATCGAAGGGAGCGCCTCGCCTCGAAAGCCGAGGGTGTGGATTTCGCGCAGGTCCTCGGCGCGCCGGATCTTGCTGGTTGCGTGGCGGTCCAGGCACACCAGGAGGTCCTCGCGAATCATCCCGCAGCCGTCGTCGGCGACGCGAATGCGGCCCTTGCCGCCCTGTTCGATCGACACCGTCACCGCGCCGGCCCCCGCGTCGAGCGCGTTTTCGACCAGCTCCTTCACGACCGAGGCGGGCCGTTCGACGACTTCGCCGGCCGCAATCTGGTTGGCGACGTGGTCGGGCAGGACGCGGATGCGGGGGCGGGGGGCGTCGGGCTGGGTCTTCATGGCCGGGGGCCGCGCTCCTGGAGGTGTTCGCCGGGCCGGGGTTCTGACGCGCGGCTACGCTTGTTCAACCCATAAAATCGGCCCATGTTGGCCCAGCAGTCCGCGGCCACCTGCTCCAGCGTCTCGCCACGGATGCGGGCCAGGGCGGCGGCCACGTGGGGCACGAAGGCGGGTTCGTTGCGGCGGCCCCGCTTCGGCACGGGGGCGAGGTAGGGCGCGTCGGTTTCGATCATGTAGCGGTCGCGGGGCACGTCGCGGGCCAGGGTTGCGTCGAAACTCTTGAAGGTGGCGATCCCGGTGAAGGAGACGTACCACCCGGCGTCCAGAGCCAGCGCGAGCAGTTCGGCGGGACCGGTGAAGCAATGGAGCACGCCGGTCACGCGGCCGGCGCTCTCGCGGATGACGGCCATGGTGTCGGCTACCGCCTCGCGCGAGTGCACGACGACGGGAAGGTCCAGCTCGGAGGCCAGCTCCATGTGGCGGGCGAAGCTCCGGCGCTGCGCGTCGCGGGGAGCGTTGTCGTAGTAGTAGTCGAGCCCGGTCTCGCCGATGGCGGCGCAAAGCGGGTGGGCGGCGAGGGTGCGGACGTTGCCGAGGTCGCCCCCGTTTGGCGAATCGTTGACCGAATGCGGGTGGATTCCCGCCGTGCACCACACCTGGTCGTGGACGCGGGCCAGCGCGAGGGCGGCGCGGGAATCGGCGGCGTCCGAGGCAATGGTCACGATGCGGCGAACTCCAGCTTCCTGCGCCCGCGTGAGAACGGCAGCCCGGTCCCCGTGAAAGGCGCGATCCGTGAGGTGGCAGTGGGAGTCCGCGAACCTCACACCGCGGCGGCCCTCCGTGCGGCCCGCTTCTTCTCTTTCTCGCGGGGGTCCGCCGTGCCGTAGCGCTTCTGGATCTCGAGCAGCGCCGGAGAGGCGATGAAGATCGAGGAATAGGTTCCGATCAGCACACCCAGAATGAGGACCATCGTGAAGGGACGGATCACCGCGCCGCCGAGGATCAGGAGCGAGAGGAGTACCGCCAGGGTGGTGCCCGAGGTGAGCACCGTGCGGGGGAGCGTCTCGTTGATCGAGCGGTTGACCAGCCGGTACGGGTCCTCGCGCCGTCCGCCGCGCTTGTTCAGGTTCTCGCGGATCCGGTCGAAGACCACGATGGTGTCGTTCAGGGAGTAGCCCAGGATGGTCAGGATGGCGGCCACGGTGGGAAGCGAGATCTCGACCCGGAAGAGGGCGAGAAGGCCGAGCGTGATGAGGATGTCGTGCGCGGTCGCGATGATCGCGGCCACGCCGAAGCGAATCTCGAAGCGGATGGCGACATAGAGCAGAGTCAGGAGGAAGGAGAACAGGATCGCCATGGCCGCCTGGCCCTGAAGCTCCTCGCCGACCTTGGCGCCCACCGACTCCCGCCGCACGATTTCAAAGGCGTCACTGCCGTAGCTGGCCGCAACCTGCGCGGCGATGTCGGCGGACACCGCATCCAGATCCGCACCCTCGGTGATCGGAGCCCGCACGACGAACTCGTTGTCCTGGCCGAAGCGGGTGATCGGGGGAGCGTTCA
The DNA here is from genome assembly GCA_965208295.1 of Longimicrobiales bacterium. Taxonomy (GTDB): domain Bacteria; phylum Gemmatimonadota; class Gemmatimonadetes; order Longimicrobiales; family Gaopeijiaceae; genus Bin94. The sequence continues at coordinate 165,796 of OZ242328.1, forward strand.
CCCCGCCCAGCGCCTGGCGCAACTCGCTGTCGTCCGTCTCCTGGTGGAAGCGGACCTGGACCAGCACGCCGCCGGTGAAGTCCACGCCGTAGTTCTGCCAGGTTCCGGTGCGGACCAGGTTGAGCGCTATGCCCGTCACCCCGAGGGCCATAATGATGGCCGAAATGACGTACGCCTTCCGGCGCAGCTTGATGAATTCGTACTTCGACTTGTGAAAGAGCCACATGGCTGAAACAGTCCCTGGGATGTCCTCTTGAGCGCCGCTAGACGCTGATGGGATCCGAACCGCGCTTCCCCGACAGGTACAGCAGGAAGAGGGTGCGGGTCACATACATGGCGGAGAAGAAGGAGGCCACGATCCCGATACAGAGCGTGACCGCGAATCCTCGTACGGGTCCGGTGCCGAACTGGAAGAGGATCAGACCCGTGATGAGGGTGGTGATGTTGGCGTCGACGATGGCGGACACGGCGTTGCCGAAGCCCTCTTCGACCGCGGTGCGGGGCGCGCGACGGGCCTCGAGCTCCTCCCGTATTCGCTCGAAGATGAGCACGTTGGCGTCGACCGCCATTCCGATCGAGAGGATCAGTCCGGCGATCCCGGGAAGGGTCAGGGTCGCGTTCATCGCAGACAGCCCCCCGAGCACCAGGAGCAGGTAGATGCCCAGCGCCACGACAGCGAGTATTCCCGCCGCGCGGTAGTACAACATCATGATCGCGATAACCAGAACGATGCCCACGATCCCCGCGATCCGTCCCTGGTCGATCGAGTCCTGGCCGAGCGACGGACCCACGGTACGCTCCTCCATGATCCGAAGCGGCGCCGGCAGGGCCCCCGCCCGGAGGACGAGCGCGAGGTCCGCGGCTTCCGACAGCTGTGACCCCGTCATTTTGATGGACCCCCGGTTACGGATCCGGCCTTCCACCACGGGGGCGCTCACCACCTCTTCGTCCAGTACGATCGCGATTCGCTCGTCGATGGCCGCCGTGGTGACCTGCTCGAAGATGCGGCCGCCGCGGCGGTTGAGTTCGAAGAGCACCTCGGGCTGGTTGAACTGCGGGTCCCGGGTGGCGCTGGCGTCCTCCAGCTGCTCGCCGGTCAGGTAGGCATCCTCCTGGAGCACGTAGAGCTCGCGATAGAAACGCCCCTCCTGCGGCAGCTCGTCCATTGCCCACTGCAGGCTGACGTTGCGCGGGAGCGCGCGCTGAAACTCGTCGAGGCCCAGGTAGATCATGGCCTTCTCGACGTTGGCCTGGTCGATGTTGTAGCTGACCATCCTTCCCTTTTGGTCGTAACCTCCGGTCAGGAGGAGGTTCGTGAAGGGACGGAGCAGGTTCTCGTCCTCCTCCTCGTCCTGTGACGCGGAGTCGCCCGCGGCCTCCGTTTCCGGAGCTGCTTCGGTCCCGGCGCTGTCGCCGGCCTGGGCCGAGTCGCCGGTTTCGGGGAAGAGGAGCAGCTCCGGCGAAACCTCTTCGGTCTGCTGCACCTGCGGCTCGGCGCCCAGAGCCCGCAGAGAGTCCTCTCCCAGGGCCGTCACGATGGCGCGGTCCAGCCGGGACAGCGCATCCTGGACTTCGGTCACGGGCAGCACCAGCTTCCACTCGAGAAAGGCCTGCCGATTGATGATCGCCTTGGCCCGTTCATCGTCGTCCAGCCCGGCAAGCTCCACGATGATGCGGTCGCTGCCCCGCTTCTGGATGATCGGCTCCTCCACGCCGAATTCGTCGATCCGGGTGCGGAGGATTCTCAGCGCCTGTTCGGTCAGGGAATCGCGGCGCTCCGCCGTGAATGTGCCGTTCGGGTCGTCGATCTCGAGGACGAGATGCATCCCGCCCTGAAGATCGAGTCCCAGCTTGAGATCCCGGTCCCACAGGTAGTAGCCGGACAGGCCGACCGCCAGCACGATGATGACGATCCGGCCCCGGAATGATTTGAGCATGGTGCGTATCTGACCCCCTCTTGAACCCCTGGCGCCCATCTGGGAACTCCGGCGCCAAATGACAGCCTTGCAAGTTCGCCCGGGCGGAAGGGGGTGTCAATCATTGTTGTGGATGGTGGCCCATACGTACACGCGGTCCGTATCCTTCCCGGCCTGGCGGCAACGGGTGGAGCGCACGTCGTCTCTGTCGCCGCGCGAGGTGGACGAGCTGGAAGATCATCTGCGTGCCTTTTCCCATTCATAACACGAGGTCGCCGGGCGAACCCGAGATGCACTTGTTCGAAGAGGCTTGTCAGGCCTGCTTCCAGTCTGGTCGCCTCACTCCGACTCCCCTACACTACCCCGCATGTCCCAATCGACCATGGCAACGCCCGGTGTCAGGAAGTCGGCACTCGCATTCCGGCGGATCGCCTATCCCTTCTTCACGGTCGGTGCCCTCACGGCCTTGGCAGTCACTCTCTGCACGTCCCCCAACGCGGCCACGGCTCTCCTCCCCCCTCGCGCCCTCACCCAACCCCATCTCACCCTCCCCACCCCCACCCCACCCGACACCGTCCTTCGCGTCACCTTCCTCGATGTCGGCCAGGGAGACGCCGTGCTCCTCCAGGCACCCGAGGGCCAGACCGCGCTGATCGACGCCGGTCGCGGCGACATCCTCCCGCTGCTGCGCGAGATGGGAGTGGAACAGATCGACCTGATGGTCGCGACCCACCCCCACGCGGATCACATCGGAGGCATGCGCGGCGTGATCGAGTCGATCCCCGTGCGGTTCTTCATGGACAACGGGGAGCCTCACACGACGGCCACCTACCGTGGCCTGATCGCCGCCCTCGAGGCAAGGCCCGAAATCACCTATCTGGAAGCCACGCCGCGAACGATTTCCCTGGGCTCTGCGACGCTCGAGGTGCTTCCGCTCCTGCCGCGCGGCACGACGGGGCACAACGACCGATCGATCACCCTCGTGCTGCGCTTCGGCGACTTCACCGCGTTGCTGAGCGGCGACTCCGAGGTGCGCCAACTCACGCATCTTGTCGGACTGGGCGTCGTGCCCGAACTCACGCTGCTGAAGGCGGCACACCACGGCAGCGATAACGGGTTCACATGGGGTTTTCTGCAGGCGGCCCGGCCGCGGGTCGTCGTGATTTCGGTGGGACGCAACAACAGCTATGGGCATCCGCGGCGGGCGGCGCTGGACGCGTACGCCGCAACCGCCCGGGAGACATTTCGCACCGATCTTCACGGACACTTGCAGGTGCGCGGGTTCGGGGACGGCAACTACGTGGTCGTGCAGGGGGATCAGGTGGCTTCGGCCCGGGCCGGGGGATGGAGGAGGGGGACGGAGGCACGGGTGGCGGCGACGGCAACCGCGGGATCCGTGGCATCCGCACCCACTTCGCACGCCCAACTGCGGATCACGGTCCAGGCCGACGCGCCGGGGAATGATCACCAGAATCCCAACGGGGAGTACGCCACTTTGGAGAACTCGTCCGCCGAGGCGATCGCGATCGGGGGGTGGCGCCTCTGCGACCTCGCGAACCATTGCTTCCGGTTCCCCGCGGGAGCCACGATCGAGGGCGGAGGCCGGGTCGTGGTTCACACCGGATCCGGCCAGGCGGACGGTCAACGATTCTACATGGGCCGGCGTCAGGCCATCTGGAACAACAACGGAGACACCGCAACGCTGTACGACTCGAAGGGTGCGACCGTGCTCGCATTCAGCTATTGACTCGCCCGGGCGAGGGACGCGGGGCCAGCGACGGCGACGGCGGGGAGACGCGCATATGGGTAGTCGACCGCGTCGACAAGCCACTCGCGGTCCTGGTGGCCGACGACGACGGACGCGGCGCGGATGTGCCTCTGGCGCGACTGCCGGCCGGAGTCCGGGAAGGCAGCGTGCTGCGGGTTCCCCACTCGGATGGTGAGCCACAATGGGACGGGGCAGAGGTGGACGACGAGCTGCACCAGGCCCGTCTGAACGAGGCCGAAGCCGCGCTGGACCGCCTCCGCCGCCGCGACCCCGGAGGAGACATCACCCTCTGATGTCCGAGCCGCGGGTTCGGGCACACCGGCCACCCCGACCGGAACCACCGCAATGACCGAGACCACCGTACACGCCGCGCTCGTGTGGGCCGTCTTCGCCCTCGCGGCCGTCACCTTCGCAAGCCTGTTTCGCCTGAATGCCCCCTACGGCCGGCACTACCCGGGAACAGGCTGGGGGCGCGAGATCCCGAACCGGACCGGCTGGATCGTCATGGAATTGCCGGCGACGCTGGTGTTCGCGGGCGTCTACGCGCTGGGCGACGCCGCCGCCGAACCGGTTCCGCTCATCCTGCTGGGAATGTGGCAGTGCCACTATCTGAACCGAAATTTCATCTACCCCCTTCGCATCCGCAGCGGGAACCGGAAGATGCCGGTGCTTGTCGCGGCGAGCGGGTTCGTCTTCAACCTGATCAACGCGTACGTGAACGCGCGCTTCATCTCGCACCTCGGCGCGTACGGCGTGGACTGGCTGGGGGACCCGCGGTTTCTGGCCGGACTGACGGTGTTCCTGGGCGGATTCGCCCTCAACGTGCACTCCGACAACATCCTTCTGCGGCTGCGCAAGCCCGGCGGATCCGGCTATTCCATCCCCCGGGGCGGTGCATTCCGATACGTGTCATGCCCCAACTATCTCGGAGAACTCCTCGAGTGGGTCGGCTGGGCGGTGGCGACCTGGTCCCTGGCCGGGCTGGCGTTCCTCGCCTATGCGGTGGCCAACCTGCTGCCGCGGGCGCTCAGCCATCACCGGTGGTACCAGGAGCGGTTCGAGGAGTATCCGGCCCGGCGCAGAGCACTGATCCCCGGTGTGCTCTGAGGGTCGATGGGTCTGGGCGGGATCGTCTTCGGAGTGGTCGTCACCGTCATGGGCGGGGCGCCGATCACGGTGGACGACGGTCCCGCGTACTATCGTCATCTGGGCTTCGGCTACTGGGCGTGGTTCCTGTCCTTCGTGTGCGTGGCCGTTGCGCTGTGGCTTCGCGACCGTGGCCGGGCGACGGGTGCCTAGTCCCCACCCTCCAGCCAGGCCTTCACCGCATCCATATCCGCCGCCAACGCCTTGGCAACGACACCCTTCATCAGCGGCACCATCAGCCGCGCCCGCACTCGATACGGCCGCGCCTCCATGACCAGATCGAGCCGCGTGCTCCGGCCGTCACCCTCCAGCGTCACCGTGAAAAGCGAGTCCCACACCGTCCCCCCGGCGTCCGAAACCAGACGGACGCGCTCGTTCTTCACATACTCGGTGACCTCCAGTTCCGCCGTGGCCTCCCTTCCCCGCATCAGGCGCGTTTCGCGGAAGCGGGTTCCCACGCCGACCCTCCGCTCCGTCAGGAACTCGACCCGCGCAATGTGCGGCACGGCCTTCGAGAAGTTGGAGATGTCGGCAACGGCATCGAAGACCGCCTCGGCGGGCGCATCGATCGTTCGGCTTTTTCTGGTCTTGGTCATCGCTTTGGGCTGCCCTTCGGCATGTGGCGGAGGTGTCCCGGGACTGCACCGGGGTCCTGCCGGATGGTAGGGGACGGAGGGTCGCGCGGGCAACCTTGCGCTTCCCGGTTGCATCCCATACCTTACATGACAAGGTACATGGCACTGAAAGGTACAGGAGAGGTTCGATGAAGAAGTCGGTCTACAAGGAACTCGTGGCCGCCTCGTCGCGCCCGATGGTGCTCTCCATCCTGACGGGCGGCGAGAACTACGGCTACGAGATCCTCAAACAGGTCAAGCTGCTCTCCGGCGGCGAAGTGGAATGGTCCGACGGGATGCTCTACCCCGTCCTTCACCGGCTGGAGCGCGACGGGATGATCACCGGGCGCTGGCAACTCACCGAGGAGGGACGTCGTCGGAAGTATTACCGGCTCACCGATCGCGGGAAGGGCCAGTTGGCGCGGGACCGGGCGGGGTGGCGGGCGGTGCACGGAGCATTGGAGATGTCATGGGGAGGAGGTCGTCATGTTTGAACTGGAGAAGGCGGTATTGCAGTGGCGGGAGCGCCAGGAGCGGGAGAAGTCGCTGGCTCCGTGCGAGCTGGATGAACTGGAGGATCACCTGCGGGCGCGCTTCGATCTGGAATTGGAGCTGGACGCGGCGCTGGCGCCGGCGACGGCGTTCGCGATTGCGCGCCGCGAACTGGGTGAGGCGGCGACGCTCTCGAAGGAGTTCGCGAGGGCGGGCAGGACACGGTGGAAGCGGCTGATGGCGGCAGGGTGGATGTTGTTCATCGGTTCGTTCTTCCTGCCGGTGGCCGACATGGGCTGGCTCGGGACCATTAGCGGCTGGAAACTCGTCTGGGATTTCCCGGTGTTCATGGTCCCCAATGCGCTCATGCTGCTGACCTTCATGGCACTCCGGAAACCCAGATCGCCGTTATCCCGGTGGCTGGCCCGTCTCATGGCCGGCGTGTCTACGGTAGGGTTGGGATTCGGGCTCTATGCCCTCGTGAGGGGCGTGGTGTTGGGGCCCGGCCTCTATGCGTGGGCAGTGGCGTTCATGTGCGCGGCGGTAGCGTTCCGCAAGCGTGACCGGGAGGGGGAGTCAGCCAAGGTGAAGGTGGTACCGACCTCGGCATGAAGCGGGAGAGCCCTATGTTCGAGCTGGAGAAGGCATTGGCGCGGTGGCGAGGGCGCCAGGAACGTGAATCGTCGCTGTCGCCGTGCGAGCTGGATGAGTTGGGGGACCACCTGCGGGCGTGCTTCCATCTGGAGCTGGAATTGAATCCGGAACTGACGCGGGCCCAGGCGTTCGCGGCTGCAGGTCAGGAAATGGGCGGCCCGCAGGCGCTTTCAAGCGAGTTCGCAAGGGCAGGCAGGCCGAGATGGAAGGTGCTTCTGGTAGCGGGATGTGCGCTGTTCGCCGCGTCCTTCATGATGCCGACCTTGGACGAGCCCCACCTCTTCGGACCACCCCCTCCCGCTCCGGGAACCACCGCACCGGTGCCCAGCATAAGCACCGCTCCCGACCACATGCCTGGATGGGAAGTGTTCGTGGAGACTCTGTCCGGATTCCTGGGGCCCTTGGGCGTGGTCAGTGTACTGTCCAATGTGTTGATCCCGCTTGCGGATCTGGGCTTGCTCGGAAGATGGGAGCTGAGCTCACGCTGGATGGTCTATCTCCTGTGATCGGTGCAACGGGGATGAACCTCGTCATGTGGATGCCGGTATTCTTCGAAGATCTCCACGTCGGGTATTACGCGTGGGTGGCGTCGTTCGCCTGCGTCACGACCGCTTTGTGGCTCCGCAACCACGGATGGTCGTCGGCCAGAGTGGAGAGGGTGAGCGTAGCCGGGGTGTAAACTGGAGTTGACATTTGGTCGACTGCAGTTGACACACCCGCATCAACGGATCTGTTGTCAGCGATCTTGTTGACAATGGCGAGGTCTCCGCTCCCAACCCGCCCGCTTTCGCCCAGGCCCCGCCGGAACCTACGTTGCACTGCGCCCCCATCCACCACCCCACCCCACCCCCCGACCCATGCGCATCTCCCGACACCACACCGCGATCCCCATCCTCCTCGCCTGCGCCGCCGCCCTCACCCTCACCCCCCTCCCCGCCCATCCCCAGCAGCGCCTCTTCACCCCCGAGATCGCCCTCGATGTGCGCGGCGTGTCCATCGCGGCCGTGACCGACGACGGCCGCCGCGTCGCCGCGACCGTGCGCACCCGCCGCGACCGCACCGGCGTCGACCACCAGCGCTACGGCGACCCCACGTACATCTCGCCCACCACCACGCGGCTGATGGTGATCGACACGCGTACCGGAGACCGCACATGGGTGCACGCGGAACCGGCACAGCTGCGCGGCTTCGCGTGGTCGCCCGACGGGGAACGGTTGGCTTACTTCGCCGTCGCGGGCGGCGAGTACCGGCTGCGGATCTTCGATGCGGCGGCTGGGTCGGACAGGACGGTGGCGCTGCAAACCGACAGACAGATCGCGTCGTCGTCGCCGCTGGTGTGGTCGCCCGACGGGGCGGAGGTGCTGGTGGGGCTGCGTCCCGACGGGTGGGCCGGGGAGGCTCGCGCGGCCTTCGTCGCCCTGACCGAGGCGCCGGTCATCGTGCAGGATTCACGTAACGATTTCCTGGCCTGGGACCGCGTGAGGAACATCGCCGCGAAGCAGATCACCGCGCTTGTTTCCCCCGAAAACGGAAGCGTGCGCGAGATCCTGAGCGACGCGACGCCATCGGGGGCGCGCTTTTCGGCGGACGGGTCGTACATCACGTACTCGACGGCCACGCGGACGAAGACCTCATACACCAGGCGGGACGGGACGGAGTACGGGCTGTTCCGGCTTGCGCTTGCGGAGGGGAGCATGCCGGAGTCGCTGCGGGACGCGGGCGAGCAGCGGATGAGCGTGACCTGGAACGATGCGCGGGATGCGTTTGCCTACGGCGAGCGGGGCTCCGTTTTCGTGCGGCGGCTCGACGAGGAAGAGGCGGTGGATGTCACGGCGGATCATCGGGGGGGTTCGACCGAAACCGGGGGCGATGCTGAGGGTGGCGACGAGCCGGACGCCGACCCCGATGCCGACTCCACCCGCATTCGCTTCTCCATCCAGCGCTGGAGTCCCTCCGGCGACCAGCTCCTGCTCAACTCGCAGGACGCCTGGCACCTCCTCGACCTCGCCAGCAACGATCTGCGAACCCTGCTCGAATTCGAAGACGACGACGACACCCGGCCCCGCCGCCAGGTCCAGGGCTGGAGCAATGACGGCCGCCATCTCTACTTCAGCTACTCCGCCCGGGACCGCTGGCAGCGCGGCCTCAAGCGCCTCGACACGGCCACCGGCGGCATCGAGACCCTGCTCCTCGACGACAACCTCTACCGCTCCTGGAACATCTCCGATGACGGCGGCATGATCGTCTACACCCGGTCCGACGGCGACCGCCCCAACGAGATCCACGTCGCGTCCGGCGATTTCTCGGTGACCCGGCAGCTGACCACCTCCAACCCCCAGCTCGACGACATCGCGCTGACCCGCAGCGAACTCGTCGAGTACCTGGACGTGGACGGTAATACACTTTACGGCATTCTGTATTACCCCGTCGGCTACGAGCCCGGACGCAAGTACCCCCTCGTGGCCGAGATCTACGAGCAGTACTTCGACAACGGCTTCAACGAGAACATGAACCTGGTCACCGCGCAGGGGTGGTTCGGGTTCCGGCCGTCGGTGCGTTTCGAGGAAGGGTTTCCCGGCGAGGCGTGGCTGAAGGCGGTGCCGAACGCGATCAACAAGATCATCGAGCGGGGGCTGGTCGACCCGGACAGGGTGGGCGTCTACGGGCAGAGCTACGGGGGCTACGCGACCAACCTGCTGATCACGCAGACCGACCGCTTCGCGGCGGCGGCGAACGTCTCCGGCAAGGTGAACATCATCTCGTTCCTGGGCGACTCGCCAAAGATCACGACGCGCAACTACGCGGCCGCCGAGGTCGGGCAGGACCGGATCGGGGCGACGCTGTGGGAGCAGCCGCACAAGTACATCGAGCATTCGGCGGTGATGTTCGCGGACCGCATCGAGACGCCGCTGCTGATGCTCTCGGGCGAGGGCGACTGGAATGTGCCGGCGACGAACCAGCGCGAGATGTACTACGCGCTGAGGCGTCTGGGGAAGGAGGTTGTGTGGGTGCACTACACGGCGGGGGGACACGGGGCGGGGCGCGCGGGGACGGCGGCAGACTTCGTGGACCACTGGCGGCGAATGTTCGACTGGTTCGCCGAGCACTTCGGGGAAGAGGGGGAGAAGGCGGTGTCGGACGGGGGATCAGAGGTCTTCCACATGGATGTGAACCGGATGCCTGCCGAAGGAGCAGACGATGGCGACGCCTGACCTGATCGGGACCTGCCTGTGGTTCGAGGGGCACGCCGTCGAGGCGGCGGAGTTCTACGTTTCGCTTTTCCCCGATTCCCGGATCGTGCATGTTTCGACGGTGGGCGCGGGCCCGGCCAAGGGGAACGCATTCGTGGTCTTCGAGTTGTCGGGGCGGACATTCCAGAGCATCGACGGGGGACCGATGTTCAAGTTCACGCCCGCGATCTCCTTCGTGGTCAACTGCGACTCCCAGGAAGAGATCGACCGGTACTGGGACGCGCTGTCGGAGGGTGGCCATGAGGGATACTGCGGCTGGCTCAACGACCGCTTCGGCGTGTCCTGGCAGGTAATCCCCGCAAAGATGGGCGAGTTGATGAGCGCCGACCCGAAGCGGGTGATGGAGAAACTGCTTACCATGGGGAAGATCGACATTGAGGGGCTGAGGGAGGCCGGTTCACGGGGCTGATTCGGCGGCGGCGACACGGAGATCCGACGCGTTGATGACGAGACACGGTAGCAGTCCGCGAACCGGAGGGCGGGCGGGCCTGAGGCTCGCCAGCGTCCTGAGACGGGGACGGATCGTCGGGCCTTCGCAAGCCGTATTCGGCCTACGATACTCGGCCCGACGGTCCGTATCCCACCATGACGCTCGTCACCCCATTGCGGAGCATCAAATCCGGCCCTATCCTTTCCACTTGACCGTCAACTGCAACATGGAGGAAAGGATGCGGGACAACCCAAGGCTGATACGCGACTTGCTGACACCCAAGAGGGTTGGAATCGGTACCTCCCTGGCGCTGGCGCTTCTGGTGTCCGTCCAGGCCGTGACCGCCCAGAGCCTCAGAATGCCGAGCACGCTTCGCTACGGCTCGGGCCTCCTCGACATTCCTGTCGCATCCGTGCTCGCCCACGGGGCCCTCACGCTCTCGTATTCGGGGTTCAAGCTCTCCACCGACCGGACCATCCTGCTGGACCGGGCCGGGAGGGAGGCGGGTCACAAGGAAGGTATCGACAAGTGGCTTTCCGACGGCGCTCTGGCCATCGGGCTGTTCAACCGCGTCGAACTCGGGGCCAGCATCCAGCATTTCGATGACGAAGATAACGGCGGCAACATGTTCGGCGGCTTCGCGCGCGTGTCGCTGCTGCCCGCTTCGATGCAGCGCTTTGCCCTGGCCGCGGGGGCGCGCTTCGTGACGTCTCCCGCCTACGGGGCCGGTTTCCGGGACGTGCAGCCGGGACGCCTCGGCCACCCCGACTACCGGGTTTTGCAGAGCCCGGACGGGGGTGATGAATTCAGCAGCAACCTGTCTCCCTATGTGGTGGCAACGGCCAACGCCGTCAGTTCGGGGTCGATGGACATGACGCTCACGGCTGGCTGGGGCATGGGCATGTTCTCGGCGGGCAGCGACCTCGACTTCTACAGTGCGGGCGGCGCAGGGGGGATTTTCGGGGGTGCCGGCCTGCACTTCGCGCTGGGTGGCGGCCGTCTCATGCACCTGATCAGCGAGTACAATGGGTTCGAGATCAACGCCGGCCTGCAGGTGGACCTGGGCAACGTCATGGTGGGCGCGTTCTCGCACGGGGTGAACGCCGATGGCCATTCCACCTATCGCTCGCGGAAGTTCGGACTGCAGGCGGCGCTCTCCTTCCCGAACAAGCAGGAAACGGCGATGACCGGGGACACCACCGTTGCGACCGACACCTCCGTCGTCCGGAACACGGTTGTCACGGCCGACACCTCGGTCACGGACGTTCCCTTCCCCGCATCCGACATGACCGCGCTGGAGGAAATGATCCTCTTTGACTTCGACAAGTCGGACATCACGGAGGACGCCACGGCCGCGCTGCAGACGAAGGCGCGCATTCTGCGTGCCGACCCGAGTATCACACTGAACATCGACGGTCACGCGGACGAGCGTGGAGACGACGGCTACAACGTCCGGCTGGGACAGCGGCGCGCCGACGCGGTACTGGAGTTCTTCACGGGCGCCGGCTTGAACGCGGGCCGCTTTACCGTGGCTTCGCGGGGCGAGGAGGCGCCGCTGGATCCGGCACCCACGCCCATCCGCTCACGCTCGCGCAACCGCAGGGTCGACTTCAACGTGACCGGCTATGACGAGCGCACCGAAACCACCATCACCCCGATTCGCACCACCAACGCGACCACGACGATCACCCGGACGTACACCTTCACGGAGACCGAAACGGTTCTGACCACGCGCCTGATCGGCGCGACGGATACGGTGAGCTCGGAAACCCGGACGATCGGCACGCGGACCGACACGGTCAGCGTCACGACCGAAACGGTCGGCGTCGAGAGGGGCGACGATGCTGCCCAGCAGAGCACCTCCAGCCTGGAGGCGGGCGACCGGATCCGGGTGCGTCAGGATGTGCTGGTTCGCGTGCGAGGCTTCAACTGGGCACGGCGGGCGCGCTAAGATGACTGGTTGACCGCTGTGCGTTTGCCGTAGTGAGAACCTGGCCAACCATTGGCGTGACGCGACTCATGTTCGGTCGTGCGACCGCCGTCGCGTTGCTTGTGCTGGCGTCGGTCCAGTTGGCCAGCGGCCAGGAGCTCCGAATGCCGAGTTCGCTTCGGTACGGTTCGGGACTCCTGGACATTCCCGTCGCGTCGGTGTTGCCCCACCTGACTGTCGTGGGTTCCTACTCCGGCTTCAGGCTCTCGTTCGATCGGGTCATCGTCCTCGACCGCGATGGGACGGAGGTCTACAGAGGGGATCGGCACCACAGGTGGAACTCGGACGGCTCCTTCGCCATCGGCCTCTTCGACCGTATCGAACTGGGTGCTACCATTCAGCACTACGACTCGGAAGAAAACGGGGGCAACATGCTCGGCGGTTTCGCCCGGGCCTCCCTTCTGCCGGCTACCATCGACCGGGTCGACCTCGCCGTGGGCGCGAGATACGTCTCGTCACCTTCCTACGGTGACCGGTATCGCCTGGGCGCCTTGCAGCCGGGCCGCCTCGGACACCCCGACTACCGGCTGGTCGGCGATGTCCCCGCGTACGAGGACTTCAGCACGAACCTGAGTCCCTACGCGGTGGCGACGGCCCACGCCGTGCGCTCCGAGAGCCTGGACATGACCCTGACGGCGGGTTGGGGCATGGGCATGTTCTCGGACGGCAGTGACCGCGACTTCTACGCCGATGCGGCGTCGGGCGGTCTCTTCGGGGGAGCCGCGCTGCACTTCAGTGTGGGAAGCGGCCGAGTGCTCCACGCGATGGCGGAGTTCAACGGGTTCGACGTCAACGCGGGGGTTCAGGTCGACGCGGGAGGAATCCGGGTAGGGGCCTTTTCGCTGGGGGTACTGCACGACGATCACTCGACCTACCGGTCCCGCAAGTTCGGGATCATGGGCTCGGTGGCATTCTGCGGGGCCCAACTCGGCCTCTGTGCCGACAAGACCGAACCGCCGCCACCACCACCTCCACCACCACCTCCAGGTCCCACCCCCGAGGAACTGGAGAAGCGGCGGCTCGACTCGATCGCTCGTGCCCAGGCGGAAGAAGAGCGCCGGCTCGCCGCCGAGCGTGAGCGGGCGGAGCGTGAACGTGCGGTGCGCGCGGCCGAGGAGCGGCGGACACTTGAAGAGAAGATCTTCTTCGACTACAACGAGTTCTCCATTCGGGAGGATGCGGCAGCCGCGCTGCACGGGAAGATCGAGATACTGCTGGCACGGCCGGGCGTACACCTGCGTATCGAGGCGCATGCCGACGAGAGGGGATCGCCGGAGTACAACCTGATACTCGGCCAGAATCGGGGTGATGCGGTCGTCGCATTCTTCGTCGAAGCGGGACTGGATGCGGACCGTTTTACCGTGGAGTCGTTCGGCGAGCAGAACCCGCTGGTGCAGGGCGAAACCGAGGACGCCTGGGCACAAAACCGCCGGGCCGAGTTCATCATCACCGCCGGCGAGGGCGATCTGGGGCGTTAGGCAAGCCGACTACGCGCTTCCGCCGGGTGCCAGAGGGAGAGAGAGCACCGCCACCGCTCCCATTGGCTTTCGGTTGCGCAGAACAATCTGTCCGCCGTGACCTTCGGCGATTTCCCTACAGAGCGCGAGACCGATACCCGAGCCACCGGGCTTCGTGGTGAAGAAGGGGACGAAGAGGTTCGATGGGTCCTCCAATCCGGGCCCTTCGTCCTCGACGAGCAGTTCAAGCGTCTGCCCATCCGGGACCGTCCAGCGCACGGTAACCCCGCCGCCGGATTCGAGTGCGGCGTCGGCAGCGTTTTGCACCAGGTTTATCAGGAGCTGGTCGAACTGATCCGGGTCCGCCATGATGCGGACCGGCGGACCCTTCCTGACCTCAACGGACAAACGGGTCTCCAGCGCGGCGCTCCGGCGTACGAGCAACTCGACGCGGGCCGGAACCAGCACAGGCTCAGGCAGTCTGGTCAGCCGGGCATACGCCGTCATGAAGCGGCCGAGCGACTCGGCCCGGCCGGCGATCACCTTGAGGCCGCCCGCCAACTCGGTTTCGAGCCCGGCGGGCGCAGGGTGCCGTCGCATGAGCGCACGCAGGCTGCCGGCGATGGACTTGATCGGGGCCAGGCTATTGTTGATCTCGTGGCCGAGCACCCGGATGATCCGCTTCCACGCCTGGCGTTCCTCTTCGCGCAGCGCGCGGGCCAGATCCGAGAGCACGATCAGTCTTAGCGGGGCGCCGTCCTGGCGGATGGTGGTACGCTTTAGCTCCCAGCGTCCGTGTCCCCCCGGCAACCGTACCTTCAGGGTGCGCGGCGCCGTGCCGGAAAGGGCTGCAGCCAGGTTGAGCTGCCCGGCCCGCATCCCAATGAGGCTGTCGGCAGGCTCACCCAGAAGCCGCTCGCCGGCTCGATTCAGGAGGCGTAGCTCCTCGTTCGCGTCAAATGCGAAAACCGCCACATCGATCTCCTCCAGGACCCTCCTGAGCAGGGCAGTCGCTTCGACCGCGCCAAGCCGTTGCTCGCGGAGTATGGTCCTGAGTTGATTCGCCTCCTGGAAGGCGGCGGCGAGCGGACCCCTCAGGCTCTTGCGCACGCGGGTATGAAGAGAAAAGTCTCCCAGGCGCAACGCCGAAAGAACCGTGGACAGGGCCCGGATTGGCTTCACCAGGCATGCCCACAGCACCGCGGTGAGCGATGTCCACAGAAAGACCAGGGCGGCGGTGGTCAACCAGCGGGTATCGGGATCGAAGGCTCCGGTCCACAGCAGGTACATGGCCAGACTGAAGGCGGGCAGTCCTGCCAGGACGGAGAGAAGTACGATCTGGCGGTCGAATTCGAGGTGGGGCCACGGGCTCCGAAACGGACGCCACGGGGGAACCGGATGTGATGCGCGGGCGTTTCGTAGACGGGCCCTGGTCGCTCCGCGACTCACGAGTCCACTCCGATCCGGTGGCGCTCGATGCGCCGGTAGAGCGCACTGCGGCTGAGGCCGAGCTTTTCGGCAGCCCGGGTGACGTTCCCTCCGAACTGTTCCAGCGCCCGCTTGATGAGGGTTCTTTCGACTTCGCGCAGCGTCAGTTCCTCGAGGATCCGCTGTTCCGTCGGGGACCGCCTCAGTCCCAGATGCGCGACCCCAATCTCCGGCCCCCGCGACAGGACCACCGCGCGCTCCACCGATTGCAGGAGCTCACGGACGTTGCCGGGCCAGCGGTGGCGCAGGAGGGCACGCGACGCCTCCGCGGCAAAGGACATGCCCGGTCGGCCATAACGAGTTGAATGGCGCTTGAGGAAGTAGGCCGCGAGGAGCGGTATGTCCTCCTTGCGGTCGCGCAGGGGAGGGAGCCTGATCTCCACCGTGTTCAAGCGATAGAGGAGGTCCTCCCGGAAACGGCCTTCCTCGACCGCTTCTTCCAGCTTGGCGTTGGTGGCCGAGAGTACGCGGACATCGCAGCGGCGAACCACCGACGACCCCACGCGCCGGATCTCGCCGGTTTCGAGGACACGCAGCAGGTTCGCCTGCACCTTGAGGCTCGTGTTCGCGATCTCGTCCAGGAACAGCGTGCCGCGGTGGGCGAGTTCGAAGCACCCTACCCTGTCGGTCCTGGCATCCGTAAACGCTCCCTTGACGTGCCCGAAGAGTTCGCTCTCGAACACCCCTTCGGCGAACCCTCCCATGTTGACGGTGACGAGGGGCGCTTCCCGGCGCCTGGACGCGGCGTGCAGCCACTGCGCCGCCACCTCCTTCCCCGTTCCGTGCTCGCCCGTAAGCAGGATGTTGGCATCCGACGGGGCAACCCGTTCCATCATCTTGAGCACCGGCTCCATCGCGGGTGAGCGGGCGATGAGCCGTGGGAGCCCGCGGCGCCGGCGAAGCCTTTCATTCTCGGTCTCCAGCTTCTGCGAACGCCGAAGTGCCCGCCCGAACTCGATCTGCGTCTTGAGCGTCGCGAGCAGGCGGTTGTTGTCCCAGGGCTTCTCGATGTAATCCCGGGCTCCGCGCTGCATTGCCCGAACCGCGCCTTCAACGCTGCCCCAGGCCGTCATGACAACCACCGGCAGAGTCGCATCGAGGTCGCGGAGCTTCGCCAGCAGATCCAGGCCTTCACGCCCCGATGTGGTGTCGCGCGTGTAGTTCAGGTCGATGAGGGCCGCATCGAATTCCCCCTGCCTCACCCGTGCCACGGCCTCACGCGGCCCGCGCGCCGTCTCGAGGCCGAAGCCCGCGGACACGAGGAGCAGCCGGAGCGCTTTAACGACATCGGGCTGGTCGTCGGCAATCAGTATGCGGGGACGCATGGTTCGGTCGGGACAGTTCGATACGGCGGGAGTTGTGCGACTGAGCGGCGGGAGGTCAGAAGAAGACCGGCTCCCGGTAGGCTCCGAAGACTTCCTCCATAGCCGCCCGGATCTCGTACAGGGTGCAGTACGACCGGGCGCACTCGAGGATGTGCGGCACGGTGTTCTCCCGTTCGGCTGCCGCGGTCCTCAAACGCCTCAATGCCGCCTCAACCCGCTCGCTGTCGCGCCCGGCGCGCAGCCGGGCCAGACGCTCGCGTTGTCGCTCCTCGGCGCCGGCATCAACCCGCAGCGTCTCGATGTCCACCTCATCCGAGCCCTCGACGAATTCGTTGACACCGACGACGGTGCGCACGCCCGCCTCGATCTCGGCCTGCTGCCTGGCCGCCGAATTGGCGATTTCCCTCTGAAACCACCCGTTCTCGATTCCCTGCACGACCCCCCCTTCCTCTTCAATACGGGCGAAGATTTCCTCTGCCTCGGCCTCGAGCCGGTCGGTCAAGGCCTCCACAAAATATGAACCTGCCAACGGATCGATGGTGTTGGCCACGCCGCTCTCGTACGCCAGAATCTGCTGTGTTCTCAGCGCGATCGTCACGGCCTTTTCGGTCGGGAGCGCCAGCGTCTCGTCCATCGAGTTGGTGTGAAGCGACTGGGTGCCGCCCAGCACGGCGGCAAGCGCCTGGTAGGCGACCCGCACGATGTTGTTTTCGGGCTGCTGTGCTGTAAGCGTCACACCCGCGGTCTGGGCGTGGGTGCGAAGCCGCCACGACTGCGGTTTGCGGGCCCCGAACTCGTCCCGCATGCGCCGGGCCCAGATGCGCCGCGCGGCCCTCAGCTTGGCCACCTCTTCGAAGAAGTCGTTGTGCACATCGAAGAAGAAGGAGAGCCGCGGAGCGAAGGTGTCCACGTCGAGGCCGCGCTCGATGCCCCGGCGCACGTAGTCGAAACCGTTCGCGAGGGTGAAGGCCAGCTCCTGCCCCGCGGTGGCGCCGGCTTCGCGGATGTGGTAGCCCGAAATGGATATCGGATTGTACTTCGGGGCGTTCCCGCCGCACCACTCGAACATGTCAAGGATGAGCCGGAGCGCGGGCTCGGGCGGGAATACCCACGCGTGCTGCGCCTGGTATTCCTTGAGGATGTCGTTCTGGGCCGTCCCGCGCAGCTTGTCGGGAGAGACGCCCTGCCGCTCGGCCGCGGCCACATAGAAGCAGAACAGGATGATGGCGGGCCCGTTGATGGTCATCGAGACCGAGACCTGGTCCAGGGGGATGTCCTGGAAGAGCGTCTCCATGTCGGCGAGCGACGAAATCGCCACGCCGCACACCCCCACTTCTCCCAGCGACCGCGGATGGTCGCCGTCGTACCCCATGAGCGTGGGGAAGTCGAAGGCCACCGAGAGGCCGGTCTGTCCCTTGTCCAGCAGGTACTTGTAGCGCCGGTTCGTCTCCTCGGCCGTGGCGAAACCCGCGAACTGGCGCATGGTCCACAGCCGGGTGCGATACATGGTCGCATACGGGCCGCGGGTGAAGGGGAAGCCGCCGGGTACGCCGAGCTTCTCCAGATAGCTACCCTGGGCGTGGTTGGGCGTGTAGAGCGGTTCGACTTCGTTTCCGGAGACGGTCGTGAAGTAGGGCAGACGCCGGGGGAGCCCCTCGCAGGTGGCCTCCCAGGCGGCGAGTTCCGCGCTGAGCCGCTCGATTTCGCGCCGGCGGGCTTCGATCTCGGCCCGCAGTGCGGCCCCGTCGCGCAACCGGTTCTCGGTCGTTGACATGTCTTGGCTTCTCCTACGTCGTCCCTGACTCGGGTGCTTCCCTCAATATGGCGGGAATCACCGCTTCGGCCACCCCGTACGCCGTCGCGCGGCCGGCCGCAACCTCGGCAACCCAGCGCGAAAGATCCGGGTGCCGCTCGAGAAACTCCCCCGCCCGGCGCCGCAGACGTCCCTCGACCACATCGCGAATGCGGCGACGAGCCCGGGACTGGCGGCGCTGCTCCAGCACACCCGACGCCTTGAGATAGTGCTGGTGGGCATGAAAATGTTCCAGGAACTCGTCGATGCCCTCTCCCCGCCCGGCCGAGGTCTTGAGCACGGGGATGTTCCAGTGGGGGGTGGGGGGTGGGGTATCCGTGTCCGACGGAGAGCCGGTTCCGGCCGCGGCGCGCGAAAGGTCCACACCGTGGTGGGCCGGGACGTCGTGGCCGCCGTGGCCGGTCTTGAGGAGAAGGGCCTGTTGTATGGCGCGCACCATCCGGTCCGCGCCGATCCGGTCGGACTTGTTGACCACGAACAGGTCCGCAATCTCCATGAGTCCCGCCTTCATGGCCTGGATGCCGTCCCCCGACTCGGGCACCAGCACCACCGCCACCGAATCCGCGGTCGAAGCGATCTCGAGTTCCGTCTGCCCCACCCCGACCGTCTCGATGAGAATGTTGGGGAAGCCGAAGGCGTCCAGCAGGTCGATCACCTCGCGGGTCGTGGCGGCCAGTCCCCCGAGCGATCCGCGGGTCGCCATCGAGCGGATAAAGACGCCCGGGTCTGTGGCCAGGTCGTTCATCCGGATGCGGTCTCCCAGCAGTGCCCCCCCGGAGAAGGGGGATGTGGGATCGACGGCGACGATCGCCACCTCCTCGCCGCGTGCCCGCATCAACGTGGCCAGCGTGGCGATCAGGCTCGACTTCCCCGCCCCGGGAGGACCCGTCACCCCCAGCCGGCAGGCCCGCGGCTGTGCCAGCAGCAGTTCCTGGAGGAGCGCTCCGACCCCGGGACGCCCCCCTTCGACCATCGAAATGGCCCGCGCCAGCGCCGGTCGCCTGCCGGCGCGGAAATCTTCCACCAACCGTTTACGCCGCGAAGCACCCCTCGAAAGGCTCCGGACGCCACGCTCGGCCGACTCACGATGTAAAGTAGACATTACATTATGTCATGTACGGTATACATATTGTCTCTCCGGGACTTCGCTCCTAGACGAGGAGCCCCGCCGCCAGGCTGAGCACCATGATGAACCCCACCAGGTCGGTCAGGGTGTGCACGAAGACGGACGACGCAACGGCGGGATCGACCCCCAGCCGCTTGAGCACGGTCGGGATCAGCGCGCCGGCGAAACCCGCAACCACGATATTCGCCCACATGGCCAGCAGGACCACCACCCCGATGCGCGGGTCGGATTCGCGCACATAGGCAAAGAGGGCGAAGAGGAGCCCGAGGACGAACCCGTTCAATAGGCCCACCAGCACCTCCTTCCCCACGACCTTGAATCGGCCGCCGGACAGCTCGTCCCCCACGGCGATGCGGCGTATCGTCACCGCCAGCGCCTGCGTTCCGCTGTTCCCGCCGAGGGCCGCGATCACCGGCATCAGGAAGGCCAGGAAAACGACCTGCCCGATCACCTCCTCAAACCTGAGGATCACCGAAGCCGCCACCCCCGCCGTCACCAGGTTGAGCACCAGCCACGGCAGCCGCGACCGGACCGAGTCGAGCCATCCGCCCTTCAGCTCCTCCTCGTCGGACACGCCGGCCAGCCTGAGGATGTCCTCGGTCGTCTCGGCCTCGATCACGTCGATGACGTCGTCGAAGGTGATGCGGCCCAGCAGCGAACCCTCGTCGTTGACTACCGGAATGTTGACCAGGTTGTAGCGCCCCATCACCCGCCCCACCTCCTCCTGATCCGTGTCGGGCAACACGGTGGCCGGCACGGGAACCACCAGCGACCGCACCGTGTCGCCCGGGTCGGCCAGGATGAGGTCGTCCAGCGGCACGGTCCCCTCGAGCTTCCCCCGCCGGTCGACCACGAAGACCGTGTACAGCTCCTCCACCTCGCGCCCTTTTTCGCGAATCTCGCCGATGGCCTCGGCGGCGGTCGCCGTGGTGGCAACCGAGACCAGCGAAGTGGTCATCAGGCCGCCGGCCGTCTCCTCGTCGTAGCGCAGCAGCTCGCGAATGTCGCCGGCCTCGTCGGAGGGCAGCGCGGCCAGCATCCGGTCGCGGTCGCCGGGCTCGAGTTCGCCCAGCAGGTCGACCGCGTCGTCGTCGGCCAGCTCCTGCAGCAGCTCGGCGCCACGGCGCACACCCAATTCGGCCAGCAGCTCCGCCCGGTCCTCGTCCTCCTCCATTTCGGCCAGCGTCTCGGACGCCACCTCGGTGGGAAGAGCCTTCAGAACCTCGACGCGCTGGTCCTCGGAGGGCACCGAAGCAAGCAGGTCGGCGATGTCCGAGGGGTGCATTTCGCCAACCAGCACGGGCAGCCGGGTCAGATCACCGCCTTCGACAAGCTCCAGCAGCTCCTCCAGTACGGCCCGGCTGGCCACAATCGGGGGCGTTTCGGTGCTCACGGCCCCTCCCCTGCCAACGGCGCGGCCAGCAGCCGGGGGGCCGGCTCCGGGACCAGCCCCCTCAGCACCTCTTCCTGCACCTGGTACATCTTGCAACGGACCCGCTCCGGCCCTTCCGGGTGGTCGTACCCCAGCACGTGAAGGGCGCCGTGTACCGCCAGCCGGGTCAACTCCCGGTCGGCTCCAGCACCGGCCTGGGCCGACTGCCGCAGGGCCTGCGCATATCCTACGTACACGTCGCCCAGGGGGTCTTCGCCCTCCTTGTGCAGTGCGAAGGACAGCACATCGGTAACTTCGGCGCGTCCCAGGTAACGGCCGTGCAATTCCGCGATCTCCGGGTCGCCAACGAAGGTGACGGACAGCTCGGCGCGGGATACCTCCTCGCGCCGCAGCGTGGCGTGCAACGCCCGGTCGATGAGGCCGCGCGGCACCCGGGTCCCCTCCGGCGCGTTGACGTGAATCGTGATCAACGCGCGTCCCCCTTCCCCTCTTCGACCTCCCCGGCCGTGAGATCCCGCGTCTCCGGATAGCTGATGCGACGGTGGTAGGTGCCGAGCAGAAAGCGCAGAAACCGCCGTTTCAGCATCGTGATGTCCCGGAAGGTCAGAGCACAGTCGTCCAGCTGGCCCTGCCGCGCCTTCCCCTCGAAGATCCCTTCGATCAGCTCCGCGAGGCGTTCCTCGGTGGGATCCGCCAGCACCCGCGCGGCGGACTCGGTCGAGTCGGCCAGCATGGCGATCGCCGTTTCGCGGCTGCGGGGGCGGGGGCCCGGATACCGGAAGGCGGCCGGGTCGGGAGGCTCGAGCTCCTCCGCCTCCGCCTGCTCGCGAGCGCGGCGCAGGAAGAAGCCGATGGTCTGGTCGCCGTGGTGTTCGCGGATGAAGTCGAGCAACGCCTCGGGTACCCGTTCGCGTCGCGCGAGCCGGATGCCCTCGGTGACATGACCCCGCACGATCGCCGCGGACTCACGGGGATCGAGGCGATCGTGCGGATTGCCGCCCTGCTGGTTCTCGATGAAGTGCCCCGGACGCTCGATCTTGCCGACATCGTGGTAGTAGACACCGGCCCGGCAGAGCAGCGCGTTGGCGCCGATGGCACCGGCCCCCGCCTCGGCGAGGTTGGCCGCCTGAATGGTATGCGCGAAGGTGCCCGGCGCCTCGACGGCCATTCGGCGCAGAAGGGGACGGTTGGCGTCCGCCCAGCCGATGAGCGTCTGCTCCGTCGTGATCCCGGTGACCCATTCGAAGACCGGAATGAAGCCGATCGCCATGAAGGTCCCGGCGATGGTGCTGCCGAGCGCCCAGCCCAGAGTGGGCAGGAAGGTGAAGTCCGCCCCTTTCAGCAGGAACCCCAGGATCACCGCGGCGAATGAGCCCGCGGTGATGGCGATGAAGACCCACGTCTGGGCCAGCCTCCGCAACGTACGAACCGACAGCGCCGCCGCCGACCCGCCAGCCAGCAGAATGACGAACAGGTGCACGGCCTCGAAGGGCGCCTGGACCACGGTGAGTGAACAAACCACCAGAGTGGCCAGGAGGGCCAGCCGACCACCCCAGAGGATGGAAAGCGACACGGCCACGAAGACGATGGGCATGGCGGCCGAGGGCACGTCCAGCCCCGTCACCAGCAAGCCGGAGGCGAAGTAGATGGCGAAGATCCCGGCGATGGCCGCAACCGCCCGGAAGGAGAGGTAGATCTCGGGGCGGAAAAAGAAGAGCAGAACCCCGAAGACGACCAGCAGCAGCGTGTTCAGGACCAGGCCGCCCAGATTCCCCGCGACGTTCGAGCTGTCCACGCTGATCCCGTCGGCCCGCAGCTGGTTGCGGTAGGCGTCCAGCTTGCGCAACTCTGCCTCGCCCACCTGCTGGTTCGCCCGCACGATGGCCTCTCCGTCAAGTACCCGCGCTTCCACAATCGGCACGGCGTTGCGGGCCAGCGACCGATCCCGTTCGGTGCGTTGCGTGTCGGGGACGAGACTGGGCGCAAGGTAGCGTGCAAGAATCAGGCGGAGCAGCCCGGTTTCCGCGCCGGGCTCCCTTCCGGCGAGGGCACTCTCGTAGAACTCGCGGCCGGACAGCACGGAAGAGCGCGCCACCACGGTGGCCGGTCCGCCCCGGATCACCCGAATCGAGTCGGTCGCAAGCTGATAGGCGGCGTTGGGCGACATGACACCGTCGGGGGTGAGCATGCGGATCGCCGACGACGCCAGATCACTCAGTGTGGCCGCCTTGCGCCGGTCGGCAAGAATCTGGATCTGCTCCGCCGTCGCATCGATGGCCGACGCAGCCATCACCGCGCTGATCCCGGCCACACCGTCGGCCGCGCTCGCGGAATCCACCCGGGCAAAGAGACCGTCCAGCGCCGAAAGCGACGAGTCGCGTGCGTTCTCCTGGAAGACGAAGGTGGGGATGACCGCGGCCTCGGCCTCTTCCCGCTCACGCCGCAGCTCCGCCGAATCCTTGGGCACCTGGAAATCCACCTGGGCAATGATGTCCCGCGCGGCCACCGTCCCCACGCGGTGGCGCCCGATTCCGACACCCGGGTCCGAGGGATACATCACTACCAGTCCCGTCGCGACGGCCAGGAGAAGCAGCCACCTCGCGCCGTGATGGACCATCCCGTCCGGCCAGGTCTTCTCCGGGGCCCGCGAGAGCAGGCCGGGCTTGCGGCTACCGCGCCTCATGGTCGTGGCCACCATCCTGGCGCTCGTCCGCCGCCGCGTAGGCGAGGACGATCTGCTTCACGAGGCGGTGACGGGTGACGTCACGCTCGTCCAGGTAGACGAATTCGATCCCGTCCACCTCCTTGAGGATCTCCTCCACCTGGATGAGCCCCGATACCTGGGAGCGGGGGAGATCGATCTGCGTCTTGTCCCCCGTGATCACGACCCGCGAGTTCACCCCGATACGCGTCAGGAACATCTTCATCTGGGCCGCGGTGGCATTCTGCGCCTCGTCAAGGATCACAAAAGCGTCGGAGAGCGTGCGGCCGCGCATGTACGCCAGCGGCGCGATCTCGATGGTGCGCTCGGCGATCCCCCGCCGCACCCGCGATGGCGGCATCATGTCCTCGAGTGCGTCGTAGAGGGGGCGCAGGTAGGGGTCGACCTTTTCCTGCAGGTCGCCCGGCAGGAACCCCAGGTTCTCGCCCGCCTCGACCGCCGGCCGGGCCAGGATGATCCGCCGCACCCGCTTCCGGAACAGCTCGTCCACCGCGTGGGCCACGGCAAGGTACGTCTTCCCCGTCCCCGCCGGCCCGATCGAGATCACGATGTCGGAGTCCTCCATGGCCCGCATGTAGCTCCGCTGCCCCTCGGAGCGCGGCACGATCGTGCGGCCGGATCCCGGCACAGTGATGCGCAGCCGTTCGTCGTCGCTGCGGATGTCCGGTCCCTCGCGCGTCTCGAGGCTGGCGGCGAAACGGGCCACATCCGGAGCGCGGAACGGCCTCCCCAGGCGGGCCAGCTCGATCATGTGCTCCACCACCCGGGCCGAATCCGACACCGGTTCGAGCTCGCCCGCGAGCCGGACGCTGTCGCCGCGCAACACGACCTTCACGCCGAAGAGCGACTCCAGCTCGCGAAAGTTCGCGTCCCCCACCCCAGCCAGAATGAACTGGTCGGCCCCTTCGGCGTTGAGGTGGTGTTCGACCATTGTGGCGCCCGTCATTCCTTGTCCTCCACGGAGATGCCCAGTGCCGCCAGCTCAGCCGCCACAACCGGGGAAGGCGCACCCTCGAAGCTGGCCCGCGCCGCCGTGGTCTTGGGAAAGGCGATCACATCGCGCAGACTCCCGCCCCCCGAGAAGCAGGACACAAGCCGGTCCACACCCAGCGCGATCCCCCCGTGCGGCGGAGCGCCCGAACCGAGCGCGCGGATGAGGAAGCCGAACTTGGCCGTGATCTCGTCCGGCTCCAGCCCGAGCAGCGTCAAGATGCGCGTCTGCAGGGACGCGTCGTGAATACGGACGCTGCCAGAACCCAACTCGGTGCCGTTGTAGACGAGATCGTACGCGAGACCACGCACCGCAAGCGGTTTCGAATCAAGGAGATGCGCGTCTGAGGGATGAGGTTGCACGAAGGGGTGGTGGTTGGCCGCCAGCGACCCGTCGTCGGTCTCTTCGAAGACAGGGAAGCCGGTCACCCACAGCCACGCGTGCTCGGTGGTGCGGGGCAGTGCCAGGGCCTCGATGGCCGCACTGCGGGTGGCGTCCAGGGCGGGAGAGGTGGTGCGGTCGGGTCCGGCGGCCGTGACGAGGAGATCGCCCGCGGCAAGACCGAGCCTTGCGCGGGTGTCGTCCCGGAAGAACCGGCCCAGGGGACCGGTGGCGCCGTCCTCGGTGATCTTCGCCCAGAGGAGGCCGGGCGCGCCGGCCGCCTTTGCCGCGTCCTCGATCGCGACGATCTGCTTCCGGGAAAGGCGCGCACCCCCTTCGAGGCCAAACCCCCGGATCCGTCCCCCACTCGCCACCGCACCACGCAGAATGTTCGACTCCAGCTCCCCGAGCACCGGCGTGAAGTCGCGGATTTCGAGTTCGTAGCGCAGGTCGGGCCGGTCGCACCCGAAACGCTCCATGGCCTCGCGGTAGGGCAGCCGGGCGAAGGGCGTCCGCGCCTCGATCCCCGCCACCTCTGCCAGCTCGGCCATGAGCCCCTCGCACCACCCGTAGATGTCCTCCGGCTCCACGAACGACGCCTCAACGTCGATCTGGGTGAACTCGGGCTGGCGGTCCGCGCGCAGATCCTCGTCGCGAAAGCAGCGCGCGATCTGCATGTAGCGGTCGAAGCCGGCAATCATGAGCAGCTGCTTGTAGATCTGGGGACTCTGGGGCAGCGCGAAGAACTCGCCCCTGTGCATCCGGCTGGGGACCAGGAAATCGCGCGCGCCCTCGGGAGTGGGCTTGGTGAGGATCGGAGTCTCGATCTCAAGGAAGCCCTGCCGGTCGAAGTAGTTCCGCACCGCCAGCATGAGGCGGTGGCGCAGCGCCAGCCTGGACTGAAGGTCGCGGCGGCGCAGGTCGAGGACGCGGTGGCGCAGGCGCAGCTTCTCCGAGGGCAGCTCCTCCTCGGGGGGACGGTAGACGGGGATCTCCGGGGTGCGAGCCTTGTTGAGGACTTCCAGCCCGGTGGCCTGAACCTCCACGTCCCCGGTGGCCATGTCGGGGTTGCGCGCCGCCTCCGGCCGCGGGGTGACGACGCCGCGCACCGCGATCACGTCTTCGGGACTTAGTGTGCGAACCGTCTCCAGCACACTCGGCGAAGACCAGCCCGGCCCCACCGACACCTGCAGGATACCCGACCGGTCGCGCAGATCGATGAACATCAGTCCGCCGAGGTCACGCCTGCGGTGCACCCACCCCGTGACCTGGACCTCCCGGCCCGCCGCATCCAGCGTGACGCGACCGGCGCCGGCGGTGCGCATCGTGGTCGCAGTTGTCTCTGTTGTCGGCAACTATCCGTCTCCGGTGGGCCATGGGGGATACCGGCCGACGGCGGTCGCAACGGCGCCGGACGTGTTCTCAAGCTAAACTTAAGCCACGCTTCAAGGGGCTTTCAAGCAGGCGGAGCCACCTGCGCTGCGCCGTCCCTCAACCGCTTGCACGTCGACGGCTCCGATTCTCCCTCCAAAAGAGATGGCCATCTCCCGCACCATGACACCATCCGATCGCCCGAACCTCCTGGGAATGACCCCGCCCAAGTTGCGCGAGGCGCTGACGGCGCACTTCCGGCAACGCGGCCAGCCCGGCTACCGCGCCCGCCAGATCGAGGAGTGGCTCTTCCGCGGCGACGCCCGCTCCTTCGGCGATATGACCAACCTGCCGGTGAGCGAACGGGACCGACTGGGCGACTCATTCCGCCTCGAAGAACCCGCCGCCGACACCGTCTCGGAGTCCGCCGACGGCACCGTCAAGCACTTGTGGGCCCTGGCGGGTGGCGAAGTCGTCGAGAGCGTCCTCATCCCCACGCGGCACCGCCTGACTCTCTGCATCTCGTCGCAGGCCGGCTGCGCGCTCAAGTGTCGCTTCTGCGCCACCGGCTGGTCGGGCTTCGGCCGCCAGCTCTCGCCCGCCGAGATCGCCGGGCAGTACCGGGCCTCGGCGCGCTGGGCCGCCGAGCACGACCGCGGCCCCGTCACCAACGTGGTGTTCATGGGCATGGGGGAACCGCTGGCCAACCGCAAGGCAGTCTTCCCCGCCCTGACCATCCTCAACGCCGGGTACGGGCTGGGAGCACGTCGTATTACCGTTTCGACCGTTGGGGTAATACCGGGAATCGCCGCGCTAGCCGAACGGCCCGAACAGTTCCGCCTGGCGCTGTCGCTGCACGCGCCCGTCACCGAGCTCAGGGCCGAGTTGATCCCCCTCGAGAAGCGCTACCCGCTCGACCAGCTCATCGAGGCGCTGGAGGCGTTCAACCGGAAGGGCGGCCGCCGCATCACCTTCGAGTACACCATGATCCGGGACGTAAACGACGATCCGGCCCTGATCGCGCCGCTGGCGGAACTTGCCCAACGCGTGCAGGCCTTCGTGAACCTCATCCCCTTCAACCCCATCCCGTACGTGGAGTGGAAGCCGAGCCGCCCGTCACGGGTGCGGGAATTCGGCGACCGGCTGGAGGCGGCGGGCGTGCCCGCGGCGGTGCGGGAACCGAGGGGGCGCGACATCGACGCGGCGTGCGGCCAGCTGCGGGCCAAGCGGCTGGAACGGGCCCCCGCCTCGGGTGAGCAGCGCGAACCGGCGCGCATGCGTGGTCGCTCGAGTGCCGGAGGAGGGTCGTCCGCTGGCCGCTACCCGAAGGGCAGCGACAAGCCGAACTGAGCGGTCCTTACGCGATGCCGCACGGCCTCGCCGCCGCCATGGTTGTCGGAGGTGAGACCGAAGTAGTAGAGCGCCTCCAGTGAGAACCGCACGTCCCAGAGCTCGACATCGCCTCCGATTCCGGCGAGGGCTCCGAAGTCGGCTCCCTCCTCCAGTTGAATGAGGCTGTCGGGGCCAACGGGAAGATCGCATCGGCCCCAGCTCGAGCCCCAGCTTGTATTCGGCCCGATAGGGGCCCGGAAATTCACGTTGCACTTCCTGGAGAAGGCCAGCGCCGGCCCTGCGACCGTATACAGCGAAGCCCGGCCGCCCCCCAGGAGCATCGCCCGCGCCAACGCCGAGACTTCCATGTAGTCGCGCCGGTAGGTGAGCGTCCCTTGGACCGGCTCCGGCTCGTCGCCAAAGTGTGGCAACTGGTCTCTGTTCATGCCGTAGGTGGTGCCCCTGCCCGTGTAGGTCAGACCCACCCGCAGGCCGAACCGTGCGGCCATCGGAACCGTCACGGCCATTCCCGCCGTGAAGCCCGTGCGCGGCACCTGGCCGAGTTCGTTCAGGCTCCCGGCGGCGACGGTCCCCCTGGTTACCCCGAAGCGCAGGTCAACGGTGGCCTGTGCCGCGAGGGATGTCGGGCTGGCGAGCATGAGAGCCAACGGTAACGAGATCGTGACAACGCGTGTCCACATGATCCTTCCCCCTTTCGTACAAGATCACGGATCCTGGCCCGGAAACTCGGAACCACCCCTCACGGTGTGTGCCCGAATAAGGGCTGCCGACACCCCAAGAGCGTCCCGCCGCACATCTCCTACTACCAGCGCTCGATACGACAGCTTCCCGAAACTACCGGATCCGGTCCCCGATCCGGCTCCCGCGAATCTCCCGAACCCACGGAAACGGCCGCGCCGACCCCCGGTTGTAGGAGAAGTAGATCGCCACCGCACGTCCCTCGAAGCGCCATCCTTCAAGCAGCCCCCAATAGCGCGAATCGAGACTTGAGTCCCGGTTGTCCCCGAGCATGAAGTAGTAGCCGGACGGAATGGCGATCGGGCCCCAGTTGTCGCGCGACGGGCGGTAGTCGTCGCGGGGGCCGCCGACCAGGTGTTCACGCTGCCACATCATCATCGGGTCGGGGCCGTCGCGGGCCTCGGTCGTCACCACGTACGGCTCGTCCTGAGGCTTGCCGTTCCGGTAGAGGACCTTGTCCCGCATTTCCAGCGTGTCGCCCGGCATCCCGACGAGCCTCTTGACCAGCGTCATGTTCTCTTCGTGATGGGGGTCGAAGACCAGAACGTCGCCGCGCCGGGGCTCGGAGTACCCGGGGATGCGGATGTCGGTAAAGGGTACGCGCGAACCGATCGCGGCTCGGTTGACCACCAGGAAGTCGCCCACCAGAAGGGTGTTCTCCATCGACCCGGAGGTGATGACGAAGGTCTGGATGATGAAGAGACGGAGGATGAAGAAGAGGACGACGGCGAGCATGATCGCCCTCATCCATTCCCCGCCCCTGGCACGTTCTCCGTCGCCCCCGCGCTTCGCGTTCTTGTCGTTGCCGGCCGTGCTTCCGGTCCCCTTGCCGGCCTTGCGATCCCTGGCCTTCCGCCCTTTCGCGGCGTAGCCCCCTCTCTTCTCTCCGGTTCGCCTTCTGCCCATCGCTAGCGTTCGTCTCCCGTGTCTGTTCCCGGCCGTCGCCCCCGTTCGAAGACTGGGCCCTCCGTCATCGGCGCGGGCCGCGGAGCCGCCCAATCCGAACCGAGCCGTACGGTCACGTCGACGAAAAGGTTTGGATTCGGCTCGCTCCTCACGCTGTCGATACCCAGCGTGCGCGCCACGTCGGCCGCGGTTTCCGGCCTGCCCACGCGGTCGATCACCACCGATTCCTCCTGATCGAAGCGGTCTGCGTTGCCGAAGCCCACCACGTCGAAGCCCGCACCGCGGAGATGATCGGTCGCCGTGCGCGCCATACCGTCGACCCCGCCGGCGTTGCGCACCTCCACCGTGATGCGTGCCGTGCCGGTAGATGTGCCGGGTGAGAGTATGACGTCGCCGACGGGCGTGGTATCGTCGGGTATCCACTGCCCCAGACCGGACGCGAGGAAGAGAAGCATCACCGCCGTGACGGAGACTAGGAGAACTGGTTTGAAGAAACGGCGCATCGCGAATCCGCTACTGACCGTTGGCGAGTGAAATCAATGGAGCCGGGAGTCCGCGTACGGACCACTGGTCCGGCGACAGAAAGGTAATCAATCCGGTGAGTGTCGATTGGAGTCAAAGCCGGCAGCCCGTGGACAGATCCGCCCGCGACGCTTCTTCTTCTGTCTGCGCAACCCACCGGGCGTTCGGAGGGTGCACACGGCTCACAGCAAGGCAACGGCAACATGATCTGGGACTCCTGTCTTACCCGCGCGGTCGCGGACGAGGTGCGCGGGCGGCTGCGGGGGACGCGGGCCCGGGCCGTGTCGTTTCGCCGGGAGGAACGGGAGGTGGTCGTGTACTTTCGCGACGCGACGCTGGTGGCGGATCTGTCGGCGAACCGGGGAGTGGTGGTGTTGGAACCGGCGATGGAGCCGGAGGGGGACGCCGAACCGCTGCCGGCCGTCCTGGCCGGGGTGGAGGCCCTGTGGGACGAGCGCGTCCTGGTGATGCGTTTCCGGCGGGTGCGGGGCAGGAAGCCGAACCCGTCGCTCATCCTGGAGCTCGCGACGAACCGCTGGAATGCGGTCTTCGCCGATGGGCCGGACCTCCGCGTGCGGAAGCGGTTGCGGAGCGTGAAGGGGCAGGTGTTGCGAATCGGGCAGCCGTGGGTGCCGCCGGGGGCGTCGGGACGGGCGAGGCGCGAGGTGGACGGGGAAGGGTGGCGGGGGCTGGTGGAGGGGTTGGGGGAGGGGGATGCGTGCGCGGCGCTGCTGGGGAATGTGGCGCACACGTCGGGGCTCAACGTGGGGGCGCTGCTGGAGGCGCCAAGCCGGGAGGAGGGATTCCGGTTGTGGCGCCGCATGGCGTCCGGCGCTGAAGTGTCTCCGCACCTGCTCCGGCGGGGTTCCGGGTTGCAGCCGTATCCGTGGCGCCTGGGTGGCAGCCGGGCCGAGGAGGTGGAGAGTCTGCTTGAAGCGATGGCCAGGGTCAGGGCCGCGGGGGACGTTGCGAGGGCACCCGCAACCGGACCGGCTTCCCGCCTGCTCACTGCGGAATCTCGCCGCCTGAAACGAAAGCTGAAGCGCCTCCGCACCCAGCTGGAGAAGACCACGGCGGCCGACGGGCTGCGCGCGGAAGGCGCCCTCATCCTCTCCTCCCTCCACCTCATTGAGCGCGGCGCGACGGAAGTCACCCTCACCGGCTTCGACGGGGCCCGGCAAGTCATTCAGATGGATCCGCGGCAGAGGCCACAGGAGCACGCCAACGCGCTCTTCCGGCGGGCCACCCGCCTCGAACGGGGAGCGGCCACGCTTCCCCACCGCATCCACGCAACCGAGGAAGAGCTCGCGCGCATCACCACCCTGCGCGATCGCCACCGGCGCGGCGACCTGTCCCCCGGAGAACTCGACGCCCTCACCCCCCCGCCGTCCCCCCGGTCACGATCCGGCCACGAATCCCCCACCCTCCCCTACCGCTCCCACACCAGCTCCGGCGGCCTCGAGATCCGCGTCGGCCGCGGCGCCCGGCACAACGACGACCTCACCTTCCACCACTCCCGCCCCATGGACGTCTGGCTCCACGCCCGCCACGCTGCCGGCGCACACGTGATCCTTCGCTGGACGCGCCCCGAGCGCCCCCCGGCTGCCGACCTGGAAGAAGCCGCCGTCCTCGCGGCCAACCACTCCGGCGCCAGGTCCTCGGGCACCGTCCCGGTGGACTGGACCCGCCGCAAATGGGTGCGGAAACCCCGGGGGGCCCCACCCGGCGCGGTGGTCCCGGACCGGGTTCAGACGGTGTTCGTGACACCGGATGCCTCTTTGGCGGAGCGGTTGGGCAAGTAACCCGGCAGCCCGCTGCCCGACTACGAGTCGACCTCGCAACCGACCCGTCCCCTTCAGCGAATCCGGTCCCCGATCCGGCTGCCGCGCACCTCAGTCAGCCACGGAAACGGCCGCATCGCGCCACGGTCGTAGGAGTAGTAGATGAGGACGGCCCGCCCCCGGAACCGCCACCGCTCCAGGAGCCCCCAGTACCGCGAATCCAGGCTATCCCAGCGGTAGTCGCCCAGCATGAAATAGCGGCCTGCGGGGATCACGAGCGGACCCCAGGTGTCGCGCGTGGGCCAGTAGTCGTCGCGCGGGCCCCCGAGAAGGACCTCCCGCTGCCAGAGCATGCCGGGGTCGAAGCCGTCGGATGTCGTGTCGGTGACGGCATAGGGCTCGTCCCGGGGCTCGCCGTTGAGGTAGAGCTGGCCCGCGCGCATCTCCAAGGTGTCGCCGGGCATTCCGATGAGGCGCTTGATGACGGTCAGGGTGTCGTCGTGCGGGGGATCGAAGACCAGGACATCGCCGCGGCGGGGCTCGGAGTAACCGGGAATTCGGATATTGGTGAAGGGGACGGGGGACCCCATGGCCAGCCGGTTGACGAAGACGAAATCGCCGACCAGCAGCGTGTTCTGCATGGAACCCGAGTCGATGAAGAAGGTCTGGAAGACGAAGAGGCGCAACACCAGGACGATGCCCACCGCGAGTGCCATCGACTTGATCCATTCGACCAGGGACCGCGCCGGGCGCGATTTCCGTGCGCGACCGTCTTTTCTCTTGTCGTTCTTGTTCATTACTGATTTGGTAATGTTTTTGGGCTTCTTGTCTCCG
The DNA here is from genome assembly GCA_965208295.1 of Longimicrobiales bacterium. Lineage (GTDB taxonomy): Bacteria > Gemmatimonadota > Gemmatimonadetes > Longimicrobiales > Gaopeijiaceae > Bin94. The sequence continues at coordinate 198,258 of OZ242328.1, forward strand.
CCGACAGACTTCTTTCGCCGCCCGCTTCTGCCTCGCTTGCCCATGTTCAGCCTGTCCTGTTCAACGCGCCGCGCAGTTCGGCGGCCAGGGCCAGCGCCCCGTCCACCCCCGCTTCGTCCAGCCGGTTGACCAGCGCGCTGCCGACCACCGCCGCGTCGGCCGCCGCGCCTACCGCGCGTGCGTGCTCCGCCGTCGACACCCCGAATCCCACCGCGACGGGCACCGGTGAAACCGAGCGCACCGCACCGGCCTCCCGGGCCAGCTCGCTCCGCAGTTCTACCCGCGCGCCAGTCACCCCCGTGCGGGCGATGTAGTAGACGAAACCCTGGCTGGAACGGGCAATTTCGCGCACCCGCGCCGGGTCGGTAGTGGGCGCGATGAGGCGTACAAAGTCCAGCGGGGACTCCAGCAGCCGCGTTTCGAGCTCCGGATCGGCGCCCAGAGGCAGATCCGTGGGCAAGATGCCGTCCGCACCCGCCTCGGCCGCCTCGCGCACGAAAGTCTCGACTCCGCGCGCGTACAGCGGGTTCAGGTAGGAGAAGACGACGACCGGCACGTCGCTGGTCCGGCGCAGCTCCGCCAGGACTCGGAAGACATCGTCCACCGTGGTGCCGTTGTCGAGGGCTCCCTGGCTGGAGCGCTGAATGGTGGGACCGTCGGCCATCGGGTCGCTGAAGGGGATGCCGAGTTCGATCACGTCGGATCCGAGTTCGGCGAGCCCGGAAAGCAGGTCGCGCGTATGGTCCAGGGTGGGGTATCCGGCGGTGACGTAGGGGATGAATCCCGCCCTCCCCTCCGCCGCCAGCTTCGCGAAGCGTAGCTCGATTCGGCTATGCGACATTTTCGGGTATCCTACTGACCCAGCGAGGACACATGGACCACATCCTTGTCCCCGCGCCCACTCAGACAGATTGCCACGGGGGCCTCGATCTCCCCCCGCCGCCCCGCTTCCTCCACCCAGGCCAGCGCGTGCGCCGTCTCGAGCGCGGGAATAATGCCCTCCAGCGCGGGAAGCGCCCTGAACGCGCGCTCGGCCGCCCCGTCCCCCACACTCACATACCGCGCACGCCCCGAATCGTGCAGATGCGAGTGCTCGGGACCCACGCCCGGATAGTCCAGCCCCGCCGCCACCGAGTGCGCCGGCGCGATCTGCCCGTCGGCGTCCTGCAGCAGGTAGCTCAGCGACCCGTGCAGCACCCCGGGACGTCCCTCGCTCAGCGACGCCGACGAACGCCCGCTCCCGAGCCCCTCCCCCGCCGCCTCCACCCCGATCAGCTCCACTTCTTCGTCGCCGGCGAAGGCGTGGAACATCCCCATTGCGTTCGAACCGCCGCCCACGCACGCGACCACCGACGCCGGGAGCCGCCCCTCGGCCTCGAGGATCTGGTGGCGTGCCTCGCGCCCGATCACCGCCTGGAAGTCGCGCACGATGAGCGGGAACGGGTGCGGCCCTACCACCGAACCGATGATGTAGTGGGTGCCGGCCACGTTGGTCACCCAGTCGCGCAGCGCCTCGTTGGTGGCGTCCTTTAGGGTGCGCGTCCCGGACTCGACCGGCCGCACCTCGGCGCCGAGCAGCTCCATGCGGTAGACGTTGAGCGACTGCCGCCGCACATCCTCCGTACCCATGTACACGACGCACTCCAGGTCGAAGAGCGCGCACGCGGTGGCGGTCGCGACGCCGTGCTGCCCCGCGCCCGTCTCGGCGATGATGCGCGGTTTCCCCATGCGTCTGGCCAGCAGCGCCTGCCCGACCGTGTTGTTGATCTTGTGGGCGCCGGTGTGGTTGAGGTCCTCGCGCTTGAGGTAGATGGGGGCGACCCCGGCCGCGGCCTCGAAGCGGCGGGCGCGGTAGAGGGGGGTGGGGCGGCCGACGTAGTGGGCTGCCAGGTCGTCCGCTTCGGCGAGGAAGGCGGGGTCGGCGGTCGCTTCGGCGTAGGCGGCGGCGAGTTCGTCGAGTGCCGGGATGAGGGTTTCGGGCACGTAGCGGCCGCCGTAGGGGCCGAAGCGTCCGGTCGCGGCGGGAGTGGCTGTCACTGTTGTCCTCCAGCGCCCGCGCGCCGAACCGCCTCGACGAAGGCACGCGTCCGGGCCGGATCCTTGGTGCCGGGCACCGATTCCACCCCCGAGCTGACGTCCAGCACGTCGGGGCCCAGCGCCGCGACGGCCGCGCCGGCGTTCTCGGGGGTCATGCCGCCGGCGGCAATGAAGCTCGCGGAACCGATGGCGCGGCGCACCTCCGCGCCCACCCCGTCCCAGACGAAGGTGTGGCCGGTTCCGCCGGGCAGAGAGGGGTTCCAGGCGTCGACGAGGATGCCGTCGGCGACATCTGCATAGGGGGCGGCCGCTTCGGCCATGGACACGCCCGGCTTCGCGTGAATCGTCTTCCACACCGCCCAATCCCCCGCCCCCCCCACCTCCGCCACCGTCGAGATCGTCTCGCTGCCACCCAACTGCACGACGTCCAGCGCTAGATCGCGCGCCGTCCCCACGACGACCTCGGCAGGCGCATCCACGAAGACCGCCACTCGGCGCGCCCGCGCGGCCTCGTACACCGCGAGAGCGTCCTCGACCTCAACACTGCGAAAGTACCCCGGCGACAGGATCACCCCCATGAAATCGGCCCCCGCAGCATCCACCACTGACGCGTCCCGGGGCGTCCTCACCCCGCACACCTTCACCCCTACGTTCACCCCCGCCCCTCCCGCCCCACCGCCGCCATCTCCGCCACCGCCACACCCGGCGACCCGCTGCGCACCAGCGCCTCGCCCACCAGCACCGCATCCGCCCCGGCAGCGGCCACCCGCGCCACGTCATCCGCATCCCGAATCCCGCTCTCCGATACCAGCAGCACGTCGCCCGGAACGTACCGCGCCAGCCGTTCCGTGACCGCGAGGTCGGTCTGGAAGGAGGCGAGATCCCGGTTGTTGACGCCGATCAGCCCCGCGCCGGCCTCCAGCGCGGCCTCCACCTCCCACTCGTCGTGCGCCTCGACGAGCGCGGTCATGCCCAGGTCGTGAATCATGGCGCGCAGGTCGCCGAGCAGCGCCGGTTCCAGGATCCGCACGATCAGGAGGACCAGGTCGGCCCCGGCGGAGCGCGCCTCGGTGACCTGGATTTCGTCGATCACGAAGTCCTTGCGGAGGACGGGAACCGCGCGCGCTTCCCGCACGGAGCGAAGATCTCCCAGCGATCCGGCGAACCAGATCGCGTCGGTGAGGACGCTGATCGCGAACGCTCCCCCCGCCTCGTACTCGGCGGAGAGTCGCAGCGGGTCCAGCGCCGGATCGATCGGCCCCGCCCCCGGCGACCGCCGCTTCATCTCGGCGAACACCCCGACGTGGGCGCTGCCGCGCAGTTGCGCCAAAACCGGACGCGGAGGAGGGGCGTCGTCGGCAAACCGGGCGAGATCCCGGCGCTTCGTCCTGAGCGCCTTCACCTCGGCCCGCTTCGCCGCCACGATCCGGTCGAGAATTCCTTCAGCTTGCACTTCGGTCAAGTTTCGGTTACCTTGTTCGGAGCCTGTTCGGTGAGCCGCGGCACGGTCCCGCATCCCGCTCCGTGCGGGCCCGGCCGCCCAAAGATAAGGAAAAGCGCGATGCCTCTCACAAAACGCCAGAAGCAGATCCTCGACTATCTCAAGGGCTTCATCGACGAGAACGGCTACGCGCCGAGCTTCGAAGAAATCTGTCAAGCGTTCGGCTACACCTCGCTGGCAACCGTCCACGAGCACCTGAGCAACCTGGAGCGCAAGGGTTACATCCGCCGCTCGCCCCGCGAGAGCCGCTCCGTCGAGTTTCCCCCCGATGTCGAGCCTTCCATCCCCCTCCCGCTCCTCGGCACCGTTGCCGCGGGCATGCCCATCGAGGCCGTCCAGGACAACGAGACCCTGGCGATTCCCGGCGAGATGATCCGCAAGGCAGCCGATCACTATGTCCTGCGCGTCTCCGGCGACTCCATGATCGACGAACAGATCCGCGACGGCGACCACATCGTCGTCAACTCCCGCCAGACCGCCGACGACGGTGAAATGGTGATCGCGCTGGTCCGCGAAGAAGCCGCCACGGTTAAGAAGCTCTACCGCGAGAGTGGCAACCGCATCCGCCTGCAGCCCGCCAACGAGAACGTGGAGCCGATCGTCGAGGACGCGGCCGACGTGCGGGTGCAGGGGGTGGTGGTGGGGCTGATTCGGCAGTATTAGGAGGAGAAGATGAGGATGATGTTCGCCGTTGGAAGCCTGAACCGGGTGCGCTCGAAGATCGTCGTCGCGGGGCGCCTGCGGGAGTCGGAGGTGGTCTCGCCGTCAGCCCCGAAGCGCAACCCGCTGGCTGGACCGGACCAGGTTGTCCAGGACGGTGGCGGCCGCCCCGGAGTCGATGACGTTGGCGGCGGCAACTGCACCACCCCCCAGCGAATCGGCACGATCCGCGACCACGAAGGCCGCAGCCGCGTTCACTAACACCGCGGAGCGGGCCGGCCCCCGTTCGGTCCCCTCCACCACAGCCCGCACCACCGCCGCGTTCTCCTCCGGCTCCCCTCCGGCCAACATCTCCGGATCCACCGCGTCAATCCCGAAATCCTCCGGCGTCACCTCGTAGGCGGACACCCGTCCACCCCGTAACTCCGCCACCCTTGTCGGCCCGCACGGACTGATCTCGTCCATTCCCGGCGCCCCGTGCACCACCATCGCCCGCTCGTGCCCCAGCGCCGCAAGGCCCCGCACCACTAGATCCAGGAACGCCGGATCCGCGACGCCCACCACTTGCCGCCGCGCCCCCGCCGGATTCGCCAGCGGCCCCAGCAGGTTCATGATCGTCGTGATTCCCAAAGCCTTGCGCACCGGCGCCACATGGCGCACCGCCGGGTGATGGAGCGGCGCAAACATGAAGACGATCCCCGTTTCGGCAAGCACCTCGGCCGCCCCTTCGGGCGAAAGCTCGATGGCGACGCCCAGCGACTCCAGCACGTCGGCGCTACCGCACTTCGATGTGAAGGACCGGTTGCCGTGCTTCGCGACGCGCACCCCGCCCGCCGCCGCCACGATGGCCGCCGCGGTGGAGATGTTGAAGGTGGAGACGGTGCCGCCGCCGGTGCCGCAGGTGTCGACCAGGGTGGACCGATTCGCGGCCGGGACGGGGATCATGGCCGCTTGGAGCGCCTCGACGCCGCCCGCCACCTCAGAGGGGGCGAGGCCCTTGGTCTGGAGGGCGGCCAGGAGGGCGCCGGTCTGGACCTGCGAGGCCTGGCCGGAGACGATGTGAGCGAAGGCGGCGCGGGCTTCGGCGGAGGTGAGGTCGCCCCCACTCACCGCCTTGGCGAGAAGGGGGACGAGGGTGGGGGTGGCGTCGGTCAAGGGGAAGGTGGGCGGCTGAGGGGATGCTGCGGTCGTGCGGGGCGGATGCAGAAATCTAGCACGGACTTGTCCACGGGCCGCTCGAATTCGGCTGTATTGGCAGAACCTTCCCTCAGGCCCAATGGAGGAGTTTTCGAGTCGGATTCGTCGGTCGAAGGGCACCTTTGGGGGCAAAAAGCAGGAAAATCGGGCAAATGGCGGATTTTTACCCCCCATATCGGCACCTGGCCTCCCCTTTTTAGGGGTATGAGGGTGCTCCTGCGCGCCGGAACCCACGCGCCGCGCAGGCACATCGCACGGCCGAGGACTTCCTGACTGACATGCTCCACCTCTCCACCAAGCTTCGCCACCACGTCGGAGTCGCAGCTGTACTGACACTGTTGCCGGCCTGCGGTAACGACATGACCTCCACTGCGGACCAGCCTCGGGATGCTTGGATCACCGAGGATGATCTCCGGATCGGCACGGGAGTTGGCGAAGACCCGAGTGGCGGTTTTGCGCCCGTTAGTGATGTGCGGATCCTGTCAGACGGCACGCGTATTCTGGTGGCTGAGGCAGCGGTCAGCAGGGCCACGATCTGGACGCCGAGCGGGTCCTTTATCAAGGAGGTGGGCGGGCACGGCGAGGGGCCGGGTCAGTTCACTGGTATGTTCTTCGTCCAGCCCCACCCCACGGTTTCCACGTTAGAGACGCCCGACGATTCACGTCTTTCTCTGCCGACGGGACGTTTATCGAGACGACTCGATTCCCGCCAATGTCGCTGAGTTTCCGGGGGTTCGGCCTTACGCCGGAAGCGTTGTTGCCCGACAGCTCGGTTCTTGCCATGCCGGCTGTTCCGGAAGAGATCATGGTGGGTGCAAGGGGAGACGACCCGATTCATTCGCTGCCGGTTCTTCGCCTTTCGGAACGAGGTGAACGGTGGAACCTGGACCCGGTTGCGACGCTCAACTCTCGCAACCGTTCTCTGATCATCGGGGAATCGTTCCTCCCGGTTGGCATTCCGATGCAACAGTTTTATGGGGACTACGACCTGACCTACTTTGACCCCGTTACGGCGAGCGTCGTCGTGGTTGGAAGGGCCACCGGAGACGGGACATTGGAGTTGGTGGAAGTCAAGGCGGATGGTGACACTGTTTGGCAGCGGCGCCTGACTTTGCCCACCGTGGAACCCACTCCCGAATCGACCACACATCTCACCGATGCGCTCGCCAACGTGGTGCTATCCCGGACAGGCGGGACTGTGGATGCCAATCTCCGACGCCGGGTTCAAGACCAGGTCAAGAAGGCCCTTTACGTTCCCAACCCACTCCCCGGTGCCTGGGTTGTTCGCGGAGCGGCTTCGGGAGAGATCTGGCTACGAACTTTTGAAGATATCGACACACTCGTCACCTGGTACGCCGTGCGTAGAAGCCAGGATGCTCACCAGGCCCGTCGGGTGCTGCTGCCCAGGAACTTCGACGTAAAGGACGCATCGGACACACATGTGTGGGGTGTCTGGAAGGACGAGTTGGGGGTGGACCACGTCCTGGGTCGTCGCCTGGTCAGGGCTACCGACCAGACGAGGGAGGCTTCGTACGAAGGTGCGGTCGGCGAGGAGTCCGGTATCACCCGCATGAACCAGCGGAACGTAGACCCGCTTCCGGGCGTACCGGGGAACGAGTTGGGGACAAGCGATGGCTCGGGTCATCCTCCTCTTGTCCCGTCCGGTCCGGTGAGCGGGGATTCAAGCCGGGATGCGGATGGAGCGGATGCCTGGACCACCCGGGTCGACTACCGGATCAAGGACTTCCCGGACGACAGCGATGGATTCGACCGGTTCACGAGCCTTCGGGTTGGCGCGAGAGGAACTCGAATCGTCACGACCGATGGCATCCGGTCTGGTCGAGTTCGTGTGGGGGCGGCAGACGGCACACTTCTCCAGTCGATCGGTCACGAACTTCGCGGTTCCGTGCTCAGAGTCTGGGCGGACACGCACGGTTTTTGGGTGAACGACCCTGCGACCGGGCGCACCACGGCTTACGGCTTCGATGGAAAAGAAGCCACCGACACGTTTGACGCGCCGGCTGGGTACGAGGCTTTCACTCCGACATCGCAGGGAGGTTTCTTCGGACTGGGAAGTCTCCCTCACTGGGAAGACTTCGCTTTGGACCCGTCTTCGCGAAGGCAAGCAGTAGTGCACACCACGTCTGCGAACGGCGGAGTGCAGGTCGACACCGTGGCCCTGATCGATTTGGGACACGCCAACTGGTATACCGGACTTGGTGATCGGGCGAGCCCCAATCCCTCCGATTTTTCCGTTATCTCCGTCACCCAGCCCTTCGTAGATCATGATTTGACGTGGTTTGACACGAAGACCGGAAGCGTCGGCGTGGTGCGCAGAAGCGGTCCTCCGGGGGAAGCGGAGGTCTTTCAGGTCGTCGCAACTGGAGATACCACGTGGCATGCGTCGGCTCTCACTGCCCGCAATACCCGTGTCGGACGAGGATGCAAGACAGGCTGTCGAGGACAATTTCGAGCATTTCCGCAGCGTTGCGGAGGACAACGGACATGATCTTGCAACCGTCGAAGTGCGCGATATCGCGGAAGCCGCAGTTCATGTTCCCAGCCACCTTCCTGCCGCTACGCGCGTCGTCGCGACCACCTCGGGTGAGGTATGGCTCAAGACCGGTGGAGTAGAAGGCGAGTTGGCCGTGTGGTATTCACTTCGGCTAGACGAGCGTGACTCCCCGCCGCGCCGCGTGTTGATACCGTCCTCCTTTCGCCTGATGGATGCGTTTGAAGACCATGTGTGGGGGTTGTCGAACGAGTCCCAGGGTTCTTGGATCGTCCAGGGGTTGCGCTTGTTGCCGCCTCGCTCTTGATCGTGAATGCGCCACCCCGCAACTCACCGTAGCTTGCGGGGCATGACCCACCCCGAAACCCGCTTCAAGCTCACCCTCCACTACGACGGCGCCGCCTTTTGCGGATGGCAGCTCCAACCCGGCGCGCCCACTGTTCAGGGCGCCATCGAGGATGCCCTGTTGCGGCTCACCGGGGAGCACCGCACCGTCCTCGGTTCCGGCCGCACCGACACCGGCGTGCACGCCACGGGACAGGTCGCCACCCTGACGATGCCCGCAAGCTGGACGGCCACCGAGCTGGCGCGGTCGCTCAACGCGCTCCTTCGCGGCTCGATCTGGGTCCGCGACATCGAGCCGGTCCCCGACGGTTTCCACCCCCGCTACCACGCGGTGGCGCGCAGCTACGAGTACCGAATCGGCACGGCACCGCTCGCCGCATCCCCCTTTCACCGTCGCTGGTGCTGGCCGCTCTGCCGCTCCCTCGACCTCGACGCCGCCAACCGGGCCGCACATCTCCTCACCGGCACACACGAATTCCGCGCCTTCGCCAAGTCCGGCCAGCCGCAACGGGGGTACATCTGCCACGTCTCCAACGCCCGCTGGCGCCCCTGGAACGACCTGGGCGTGGCCTTCGAGATCACAGCCAACCGCTTTCTCCACCGAATGGTGCGATATTTGGTAGGAACCATGGTGGACGTTGCGCGTGCGCGCCGCAGAGAGGAGGAGATGGCCCTGTTGCTGAGCGGAAACACCGAACTGAGGACTTCGCGTCCGGCGCCCCCGCAGGGGCTTTTCCTGACCCGGGTCGAGTACCCCGCGGATCCCGTCGACGGCCCCGCGGCGAGCGTCTGACGATCCGCCATGAACCCAATCGCCATCACATGTAAACCACAGTTTCCAATGTGTAAACTGCGCTTGACATTTCTGCCTTTCGCCACGGCCGTAGTCCTGTCGCTCACCGGGTGCGAGGGGGCGTCCCGCCCAGCCGACGCGACGAGCTCCGCCGACGCCCCCGTCGCCGCCGAGGCCGTCCGGAACAGCGCAAGCAGCTTCGGCATGCCGCTCTCGGGCGGATCGTCACTCCCCACCGCCCTCCCGCCAACCCAGGACCCCGACCCCACCTCCCAACTCACCGCCAGTCGCACCACCGCCATCGTGCGCGCCGCCCGCACCGTGGCGCCCGCGGTCGTCACCATCGCCGTACGACGCCGCGAGCGTTCCCGGCGCCGCACCTTTTTCGACCCCTACTACCTGCCCTTCCGCGAAACCCAGGGGCTCGGCTCCGGCTTCGTCATCGACCCGCTCGGGACGGTCATCACCAATCACCACGTAGTAGACGGAGCGACCGAGATCCTCGTCACCCTCCCCGACGGGCGCGACTTCGACGCCCAACTGGCCGGATCCGACCCCGCCACCGACATCGCGGTCCTCGTCCTGCAGAACGCCGCGGACCTCCCCGTCGCCCCCCTCGGCACGGCGTCCGACCTGATGATCGGCGAGTGGACGGTCGCGATCGGCAACCCCTTCGGTGGGTTGCTCTCGAACCCCGAACCCTCGGTGACGGCCGGGGTGGTCAGCGGCCTGGGCCGGCACCTCGTCCCCGGCGACGACGACGAGGGCTTCCACCTCGGCATGATCCAGACCGACGCGTCGATCAATCCGGGCAACTCGGGCGGGCCGCTCGTCAACGCGCTCGGCGAGGTCATCGGCATCAACGCCTCCATCCTGTCGCGCTCGGGCGGAAGCGAGGGGCTCGGCTTCGCCATCCCGATCGACCGCGCGCTCAAGGTGGCCCGCGACCTCGCCGACTATGGCGAGATCAGGCGCGCCTGGCTGGGGTTCCAGGTGGATGCGGTGGAGGCGGACAACTTCGGGCGCTCGCGCGGGGTGAGAATCGCGCGGGTGACTGCCGGTTCGCCGGCGGCCGAGGCGGGCGTGCGGCCGGGTGCGCAGCTCCTGCGGGTCGGTCCCATCCGCATGGCCACGCCGCTCGACTACGAGGCCGCGATGCTGGACCTGCGTGCCGGCGACCGGATCGAGCTGGCGGTGGAGGGGATGAGCCCCGTGGTGGTTCAGGCCGCCCCTCTTCCGTCGGTGACCGCGGAACGGGTCGAACTGCTGCGGGACCTGCAGGTGGTCACGGTGACGGCAGCCATTCAGGCGGAACGAGGCCTGGCGTCGTCGGAGGGCGCGCTGGTCGTGGAGATATCGGACAGGCTTTCCGAGACCACGGGGCTGGCCACCGGCGACGTGCTGCTGGGCGTCAACAACCGGCGAGTGGGCTCGGCCCGCGAGGCGGCGGAAGAGCTCCGGCGGACGCAACAGGCCAACCGGTCCTTCGTCCTCGCATTCGAGCGCAACGGACGCCTTGTGCGCACGGGAATGCTGAGCTGGAGATAATTCCCGTGGCCGCCAACGCTCCCGACCGGTACACGCACCCCCTCTCGGCGCGTTACGTCTCCCGCGAGATGGAGCGCATCTTCGCCCCGGCGTTCCGCTTCGGAACCTGGCGACGACTCTGGCTCGCCCTCGCGGAGGCCCAGCGCGACCTCGGACTGGACATTTCCGACGATGCGATCGCCCAGATGCGCGACCACCTGGACGACATCGACCTCGACTCGGCCGCCCGCTACGAGCGCCGTTTCCGCCACGACGTCATGGCGCACATCCACCTCTTCGGCGACGTGGCGCCGGCCGCGCGGGGCATTCTGCACCTCGGCGCCACCAGCGCCTTCGTCGGCGACAACACCGACCTGATCCAGCACCGGGAGGCGATGACGCTGGTGCGGGACCGGGTGGTCGCGACGGTGCGTGCCCTCGCCCGCTTCGCCGAGGAGCATCGGGCGTTGCCGACGCTGGCCTACACGCACTTCCAGCCGGCCCAGCCCACGACCGTCGGGAAGCGGGCCACGCTGTGGATCCAGGATTTCCTTCTCGACCTGGAGGAGATCGAGCACCGACTGGCGACGCTGAGGTTGAGGGGCGTGCGCGGGACGACGGGCACGCAGGCGTCGTTCCTGCAATTGTTCGATGGTGATCATGGGAAGGTAGACGCACTGGAGCAGGCGGTCTGCCGTCGTCTCGGCTTCGAGGAGTGCTACGCGGTCACCGGACAGACCTATCCGCGCAAGGTGGACCAGGCGCTGCTGGCAACCCTTGCCGGGGTCGCGGCCTCGGCCTCCAAGATGGCGCACGACATCCGCCTTCTCTCGCATCTGCGCGAGCTCGAGGAACCCTTCGAGAAGGACCAGGTCGGCTCATCGGCGATGCCGTACAAGCGCAATCCCATGCGCTCGGAGCGAATCTGCGCGGTAGCCCGCCACGTGATCGCGCTGGCCGCCGATCCCGCGCACACGGCGGCGACACAATGGCTGGAACGGACGCTGGACGACTCGGCGAACAAGCGGCTGGCGGTGCCGGATGCGTACATGGCGACCGACGCGATCCTGGTGCTGGCGGCGAACGTGGCGGGAGGGTTGCGGGTGAACGAGGGCGTGGTGGCGGCGAATCTGGCGGTGCACCTGCCGTTCATGGTGATGGAGGGCGTGATGATGGGGGCGGCGGGGGGAGGCGGGGACCGGCAGGAGGCGCATGAGAGGATCCGGCGGTATGCGCTGGAGGCGGCGCGGCGGATGGCGGAGGGTGAAGAGGGCGGGCTGTTCGAGAGGGTCGCGGGGGATGAGGGGCTGGGGGTGAGTGCCGAGGAGTTGGAGGCGATGGCGAGGGCGGAGGGGTTGGTGGGGAGGGCGGTGGAGCAGGTGGATGGGTTCCTGGGTGAGGTGGTGGGGCCGGTGTTGGGGCGGTATGGGGTGGGGGCGGGGGTCGGGACAGCCGATGTAAGAGTATGAGGGGCAGGTTGGGCTCTTGGTGCCGAAAAAATGGTGTTCGAGGGATTTTGTGGGTTTTTCCCATGAGAATTGAGGGGTTTTTCCCCCTTTTTCGACGACTTCGTGGATGCGATACTCGTGTCCTGTGGTCGGCTGACCTCGCATACATCGGTCTCGCGAACCCTGAACTGAAAGAGGAGACAGCACGACAATGCAACCGAATCAGAAGAGAAGGAATCGGCTTTCCCCGCTGGTGATCCGCTCACTTGGCGTCCTGGCGATCACGCTCATGGCCATGACGACCGCCACGGCGAGTAGTGCCAGTGTCCCGGACTGCGGGGGCTGTCACTCGTGGTCTCACTCGGATTGTCTGCATGACTGCCAGTTTTGCGAAGGACACGATTGCCTGCCCACGAACGTCCTTCCGCGATGCACCGGTTGCTAGGAATGGAAGTGCACGAGTGGTAGAAACAACGGATGTCGAACTCAGGATCCCGACGAGGGGCCGGTCGACGGTCAACGCGTCTTGTGCGTGTTGGAGCCTGATGCGCCAAGCTGGTAGCTCGGGCCTCAGGTCCAAGCTACCCAGCCTAGTCTTGTTCGTAGTCACAGCGGCGTGTGAGCAGCAAGACAACCACGGATTGCCCGCTCGCGCACCCTTCCTGGAACGGGACAGCGCCGGCATGCTGGTGGCCACGACGTTGGGCGCCCGGGCGAGGGCCCCGATCGGATGGGTGGTGGATACCGTCCCGGAATACCAGATAGGGGAGATGGAGGGTGAGGGGCCGTATCTCTTTACGAGAGTCACCGGTGCCCGGCGCCTCTTGGACGGGCGGGTTGTCGTCCTGGACAGAGAGAGTTGCGAGTTACGCTTCTTCGACGGGGAAGGCGTCTTCCTGGAGCGTACCGGGGGAAGGGGCGAGGGTCCTGGGGAGTTCACCAAGAGCTTGTGCACTCTGGTCCCCTCGCCCGGCACCGATTCGCTTCGCGCCTATGACGGTGCCAGACTGAGTTTTTTCGACGACCGCGGGCGGTTCAGCCATCGCTTGCCGGTATTGTGGCAAGGCCACCGCGTGGCCAGCGTCGTTGGCGTCGCCAGCGAGAGCGTGTTGGCGGAAACTCGAATGTTTGTCACATCACCTGGTGGGGGCTTGGCCCGAGAGCCGTCCACCAGCAAGTTCGCACTGCTGGGGTTCGAAAGCTGGCAGGTGATATGGGAGGGCTTCTTCCTTGGGGCACAACAATACACCTTCGTGTTGCCTGAGTATCCGGTCACTTACTTCGTTCCTTTCGACATCCTGCCGAGCGCGGCGATCGGCATGGACGGCTTTTTTCTGACGCTGGGCGAGGAAGTGGGACCAGAGATTCTGGAGTATGACACCTCGGGTCGACTGCGCAGAGTCATTCGTCTCGACGAGCCGGTGTTGCCGCCCTCCCCGGAAGATCTGGACAAGTATACCGAGTTTCAGATTGATCGCCGGAAGGTGCCGCACGACTACCGCGAGAGGTACTTCAAAGTTGAGAGATCCCGATACCAGGAGATGCCGCTGCCGAGAATCATCCCCTTCTTCTCGCGGCTTCTGCTCGATGACACTGGTTTGCTGTGGGCGGAACTTTACCGGTTCGATGTCCTTGCACCGGCAAGATGGCTGGTCTTCGGGCCCAACGGCGAGGGTCTCGGAAGCGTGGACATGCCGCTGGACCTGCAAGTGTGGCAGATCGGCCACGACTTTGTACTGGGGGTGTGGCAAGACGAGCTCGAAGTGGAGTACGTGCGACGCCACGCCCTCACCGGGCGGAGGTAGCGACTTCACGATGGCTTCCCGAAATACCCACGGCGGCCCCGAACCGGAGGACTATGACTTGAGCAAATCCCGAACCACGCTGGAGACGGCGTCCACAGTGTTGCTGACCGTTGCTGCCGTTGCCGTGGCCGCAGTTCTACATCTACGGCCAGGCGGGCGGTTCGGGGGCACGGGGGGAAGCAATGGAGGATGGTGAGGTCGACAACTGGCAGGAGGACAACGCCCTCGGCATCCGGATCGGTCCGGCTGACGCGCGCATGGTGGTCACCGAGTTCATGGATTTCACCTGCCCCTTCTGTGCGATGGTGGTCCCCTCCATCGACTCGCTTCTCTCCCACTACCCTGCTGACGTCGCCTTGGTCTTTCAGCACTTACCGCTGGGTCGGCCCCTTTCCTTGCCCAGCGCAGTGGCTACGGAATGCGCCGACCGCCAAGGCAAGTTCAAGGCGATGTACCAGCTCCTCTTTGCGCAACAGGAATTGCTCGGGAGCAAGGATTGGGTGGCTTTTGCCGAGGAGGCCGGGGTCCCGGATCTCGCGGCCTTCGAAGCTTGTATGAAGCAGCCCGTGGACTCCTCTCCCAGAATCGACGCAGGCCGTGATCTTGGGTTGCGCCGGAATGTCACCGGGACGCCCACCCTCTATGTGAATGGTCGTCTTTTCGGCGGGCGAAGCTTTGAGGAGTTCCAAGAGGTCGCGGAGAAGCTGGGGCATGGGTCGTGAACAAGCGCCTCTTTCGATCCGGGCGGTCCCAAGGCCGGTGACCGTGCTACCGCCTGGGATCCCATCGTGGCACTCCGGGCGGTCCGCACCTGACCCCCCACCTCCGCTATATTCCTGCCCGTAACGACCGGCGTGGCGCAGCTCCGCCCGATGTATCGGCCCGCGATCGCCACAACACGGAGAGCACGGGAGACCCACTCTGACACGACACAACCCGCGAACCCGGCGAGGTGACGGCACGCTCCCCCTCCCCCTCCTCTTCCGCGGCAAGGTCAGGGATGTCTACGCGGTGCCCGACGATGACGCTGGCGACACCGATTCCCCCCCCACCCCCCACCTCCTCCTTGTCGCCACCGACCGCGTCAGCGCCTTCGACGTCGTCATGCGCGAACCCGTCCCCGACAAGGGCCGCGTCCTCACCCAGATCACCGCCTGGTGGCTGAGCATCCACCTCTCCGACATCCCCAACCATCTCGTCTCCGTCCGCCCCGACGAGATCCGGCGCGCTATCCCGGCGCTGGCCCCATGCCCGGAGGCCTGGGAGGGCCGCGCGACCCTGGTCCGCCGCACCCACCCTCTCCCCGTCGAGTGCGTCGTGCGCGGCTACCTGTCCGGCTCCGCCTGGAAGGAGTATCGTAAGTGTGGGACGCTGGCGGGGGAGCCGCTGCTGCCGGGACTCACCGAGAGCGACCCCCTCGTCCCCGCGATCTTCTCACCCGCGACGAAGGCCCAGGAGGGCCACGATGAGAACATCACCTTCGAGCAGGTGGCGGACCTTCTGGCCGGCGACCTGGCGAGTCGCCTCCGCGCACGCTCCCTCGATATCTACGAACGGGGACGCGCCGCGGCCGCCGCGGCGGGCATCATCCTCGCCGACACCAAGTTCGAGTTCGGGACCACGCCCGATGGCGACCTTCTCCTGATCGACGAGGTGCTTACTCCAGATTCGTCCCGGTTCTGGCCTCGGGAAGACTATGCCCCGGGCCGCGGCCAACCGTCCCTCGACAAACAGCCGGTACGCGACTACCTGGAGACCCTGCCCGACTGGAACAAGCAGTACCCGCCCCCACCCCTCCCCCCCGACGTCGTCGCGGCCACCTCCGAACGCTACCGGAACGTATTCCAACGGCTAACCGGCACGGACCTCGACGCGTACGAACCGCCTCGATTCGACCCCGGCGGCACCGCCCCATGACCCTCCCAGTCGCCCGGGAAGGCCTCCCCTTCATCCTCACCCTCCTGGCCCTCACCGCACTCGCCGCCCTCTGGGCCCGAAGCGGCGGCTGGGGCATCCGTTCCACCGCCCCCGCCCTCTTCCTCGCCCTCACCCTCTTCACCGCGTACTTCTTCCGCGACCCCGAGCGCCACATCCCGCAGGATCCCCTGCTGGTCGTCTCCCCCGCCGACGGCAGAGTCATGAGCGTGACCGCGACGACCGACGAGGACTTCATGAACGGCCCCGCCACCCGCGTCACGATCTTCCTGAACATCTTCAACGTGCACGTCCAGCGGGCGCCGCTTGGGGGCCGCGTCGCGCACTACGACTACCAGCCGGGCACCTTCGTCGCCGCCTGGCGCGAGGAGGCCAGCCGCGAGAACGAACGCGCGTCGCTCGGCATCGATACGGACGCCGGGCCCCTCCTGGTACGCCAGATCGCCGGCCTCGTGGCCCGCCGCATCGCCACCTATCCACGCGAGGGCGACACCGTCTCGCGCGGCGACCGCATCGGCCTCATCCGCTTCGGCTCGCGCGTGGATCTGTTCCTGCCGCCGGACTGGCCGGTGACCGTGGAGCCCGGCGACAAGGTGCACGGCGGCGAGACGCCGGTGGCAAGGATTCCCGATGGACGCGGTGCGCCACCCAACCCCGGAGGCCCCCAATGAGACGCCCCCGCCGCCGCAACGCCTCCCGCGGCCGCCTGCGGCGCGGCGTCATCATCCTCCCGTCGGCCTTCACCCTCGGCAACCTCTTCTTCGGCCTCTACGCCGTCGTCGCGGCGCTCCGGGGGGACTTCGCGTGGGCCGGTTGGTTCATCGTCTTCGCTGCCACGCTCGATGTGCTCGACGGCCGGGTCGCTCGCTTCACGCGCACCGGTTCCGCCTTCGGAGCCGAACTGGATTCGCTCACCGATGCGATCTCCTTCGGGGTCGCGCCGGCGCTCATCATGATCCTGCTCTACTTCACGGGAACGGACTGGAGCTGGGTGATCGGGTTCGTGTACGTTTCGGCGGTCGTGGTGCGGCTGGCGCGCTTCAACGTCGAGCAGGGCGGCGAGGCGAGGCGTCACTTTCACGGCCTGCCGACCCCCACCGCCGGCATGATCCTGGCGACCCACTACCCGTTCTCGCAGACGGTCTTCTTCCAGCAGTACCTGGGAGACGTGCCCTGGCCCCGCATCATGGTCATCACGATGGTGCTGACCTCGATCCTGATGCTGAGCCATGTCCCGTACGCCAAGTTCCCGCGGATCGATCTGCGCAGCCGCAGGGGGGTGCTGAGAACGTCGTCGGTCGCGGCGCTCATCGTCGTGCTGCTCCTCTTCCCCGCGTACGCCTTCTTCCCCGTCCTGGTCGGCTACACGCTCTGGGGACTGCTCCGGTCGGTCTTCCTGGGCCTGCTTGAACGTCTTCCCGAGCGCGACCCCCTGGTCGACGCCCCCGAGTCGACCGACGCCGATGTCGAGCCCCGCGATCTGGACTACCACGAACTCACCCACGAACCCAACTTGAACGACTGGAAGGAGAACACTTCTTGAGCCGATTCACCGTCGAGGTCCTGGTCACCCCCCGGCCGGGCCTCCTGGACCCACAGGGCAAGGCGATCCACCACGCGCTCGCGTCGCTGGGCTACGACGCCGTCGAGGATGTCCGCGTCGGCAAGGCGATCTACCTGGAAGTCGCGGCCGCTTCGGCGGAGGAGGCGACGGAGCGGGTGGAGGAGGCGTGCCGCAAGCTGCTCGCCAACCCCGTGACCGAGGACTTTCGCGTGACCGCGGAGACGCACCGATGAACGTCGCCGTCGTCACCTTTCCCGGGTCGAACTGCGATCAGGATTGCCACCGGTCGGTGGAGCTGGCCGGCGGGTCGCCGCAATACGTCTGGCATCGCGAGAAGTCGCTTGGCGACGCGGAGGCGGTCATTGTGCCCGGCGGGTTCGCGCATGGCGACTACCTGCGCCCCGGCGCCATCGCCCGCTTCAGCCCGATCATGGACGCGATCATCGACTTCGCCCGCGGGGGGGGACTGGTGGTCGGCATCTGCAACGGCTTCCAGGTGCTCTGCGAGGCGGGACTTCTGCCGGGCGCACTGCTGCGCAACCGGTCGCTCCGCTTCCAGTCCCACGACTGCTGGCTGCGCGTGGAACGGCCGGGCACGCCCTACACCCGCGAGTACCGCGAGGGCCAGGTCATCCGCATGCCGCTCTCGCACGCGGACGGCAACTACTACGCCGACGCGGGTACTCTGGCGGAGCTGGAGGCGGAGGGACGCGTCGCGTTCCGCTATTGCGACGCCCAAGGCAACTCATCCCCCGAAGCCAACCCCAACGGTTCGCTGAATCACGTCGCCGGCATCGTGAACCGGCGCGGCAACGTCCTCGGCATGATGCCCCACCCCGACCGCGCCATCGAGGTGGTGCTGGGCTCGGTGGACGGGCTGCCGTTCTTCGAGTCGCTCGTGGGGACCGAGGTCACCGCCACCGCCACCGCGCGGTCGGAGGTGGCCTGATGTCGGATAACCACCGCGACCCCCGCCCCCGCCCGGGCGACCCCCCCATCACGCCCGAACTCGTCGACGATCACGGCATCTCCCCCGACGAGTACGACCGGATCCTCCGCATCATGGGCCGCGAGCCCACCTTCACCGAACTGGGCGTCTTCTCGGCCATGTGGTCCGAGCACTGCGGCTACAAGAACTCCAAGCGTCTGCTGCGACTGCTCCCCACGCAGGCTCCCTGGGTCATCCAGGGCCCCGGCGAGAACGCCGGCGTGATCGACGTGGGCGGCGGCTGGGCGCTGGCCTTCAAGATCGAGTCCCACAACCACCCCTCGGCCGTCGAACCCTACCAGGGCGCCGCGACCGGAATCGGCGGCATCCTGCGCGACGTCTTCACCATGGGCGCGCGCCCCGTCGCCACCCTCAACTCGCTCCACTTCGGCGACCTCGACAGCCCCCGCGTCCGCTACCTCTTCTCGGGCGTGGTCAAGGGGATCGGCGACTACGGCAACTGCGTCGGCATCCCGTCGACCGGCGGCGAGGTGTACTTCGACCGAGGCTACGAGGACAACCCGATCGTCAACGCCATGTGCCTGGGGCTCATGCGCCGCGAGGACCTGATCCGGGGCACCGCCGAAGGCGTCGGCAACACGCTGATGGCGGTGGGGGCCCGGACCGGACGCGACGGGATCCACGGCGCGACCTTCGCGTCGGAGGAACTCTCGGAGGGGGACGACGAGGCGAGCCGTCCGCAGGTGCAGGTGGGCGACCCGTTCACCGAGAAGCTGCTCCTCGAGGCCTCGCTGGAGCTGATCGCGAGCGGCCACATCGTGGGCATCCAGGACATGGGGGCCGCGGGGCTGACCTCGAGCGGGGCGGAGATGGCGGGGCGGTCCGGCACCGGGGTCGTGATGGACACCGCGCGGGTGCCCGTGCGCGAGCAGGGGATGACGCCGTACGAGATCCTGCTCTCGGAGTCGCAGGAGCGGATGCTGGTGGTGGCGGAGGCGGGGCGCGAGGACGGCGTGCGGGAGATCCTGGAGAAGTGGGAACTGGAGGCCGAGACGATCGGACATGTCACCGGGACCGGGACCTTCCGGGTGCTGGAGGACGGGGTGGCCGTGGCGGACATCCCAGCCCTGCCGCTCACCGAGGGCTGCCCCACCTACGAACGGCCGGGGGAGGAGTCGCCGAAGATACGGGCCTTGCGTAAGACGGATGTCTTACACTATATGTCGCCCCCTAACGGCCTGGAGAGCGCCTTCCTGGCCGTCGTGGGCTCGCCCAACACGTCCTCCAAGCAATGGGTCTACGAGCAGTACGACACCTCGGTCCGCGCTAACTCCATCGAGCGGCCGGGCGGAGACGCCGGCGTCATCCGCGTGCCCGGCACCAACCGCGGCGTCGCCGCCACCACCGACTGCAACGGCCGCCACACCTACCTGAATCCCCGCACGGGCGCAATGGGCGCCGTCGCCGAGGCTGCCCGCAACGTGGCCTGCACGGGCGCCGTCCCGATGGCGATCACCAACTGCCTCAACTTCGGCAGTCCCCTCAAACCCCACATCCGCCACCAGTTCCGGGAGGCGGTGATGGGGATGCGCGACGCCTGCGCCTACCTGGAGACCCCCGTCACCGGCGGCAACGTCTCCTTCTACAACGAGACCGACGGCCAGGCCGTCTACCCCACCCCCGTCATCGGCATGGTCGGCGTCATCGACGATGTCGGCAACGTGGTCCGGCACGCCTTCCGCGACCCCGGCGACGCGATCCTCCTCCTCGGCACGAACAGGGGCGAACTGGGCGGATCGGAGTACCTTTACGCGGTCCACGACGTGGTGGCCGGCGAGCCTCCGGAGGTGGACCTGCCCGCCGAGCGCGCGTTGCAGCGCTGCCTCCTGGCCATGGCCGGGCGCCGGATGCTCAAGTCGGCCCACGACGTGGCGAGCGGCGGCCTGGCGGCTACATTGGTCGAGAGCTGCCTGGGCCGCCCGCGGACCGGCCGCGCCGTGGGAGCCTCGATCCGCCTCGAGGACGAACTCTCCGACACCGCACTTCTCTTCGGCGAGGACCACGGGCGGGTGATCGTCAGCTGCGGACCGGACGAGGAGGAGAACGTACGCCGGATGACATCGGACTACGAAGTCCCGTGCACGAGGATCGGCACGGTCACCGGCGAAGAGTCGCCCCTCGAAATCAACACGCGGTCAGCTGCTCTGCGGCTCGCCCTCGGCGCGCTGCGCGACCGCTACTTCGGCACCATACCAGGCATCATGAGCGAGGCTGGATGAACCACCCCACAGACATCCATCTCCCCCTTCTCGACGACCGTCCCCGCGAGGAGTGCGGGATCATCGGCATCAGCAACGTCGACAAGGCCTCCGAGCTCGCCTTCCTGGGACTCTACGCCCTGCAGCACCGGGGCCAGGAAGCCGCGGGCATCTGCACCGCGAACAACGGCCACACCAAGCTCCACAAGGAACTCGGCCTCGTCTCGGACGTCTTCGACGCCGACCGCATCGCGTCGCTGCCCGGACGGACCTCGCTCGGCCACGTCAGGTACTCGACCGCGGGCGGCGGACAGCGCGTCAACGCCCAGCCGATCGTGGTGCGCTACGCCGAGGGCGACCTGGCCATCGCGCACAACGGCAACCTGACCAACGCGAACTACATGAAACGCCAGCTCGTGGCCGAGGGCGCGATCTTCCAGAGTTCGTCCGACTCGGAGGTCATCGTGCACCTGGTCGCGCGGTCCCGGCACCGGTCGATCGAGGCCCAGCTGCGCGACGCGCTCAGCTTCATCGAAGGCGCCTACGCGCTCGTCGTGACCGTCGGCGAGACCATGTACGCGGTGCGCGACCCGCGCGGATTCCGTCCCCTCGTGCTCGGGGAGCTGGACGGGGGACATGTCGTCGCCAGCGAGACCTGCGCCCTTGACATCATGGGGGCGCGGTACGTGCGCGACATCAAACCGGGCGAACTCGTGCGCCTCAAGGGGGGCCGCGCCGACAGTCTCCACGGCATGCACCCGGAGACCCCGGCGCCCTGCATCTTCGAGCTGGTCTACTTCGCGCGGCCCGACTCGAATCTGTGGGGGATGAGCGTCGACCGGGCACGGCGGTCGTTCGGGCGGCAGCTGGCGCGCGAGCACCCGGTGGACGGCGACTGCGTGATCGCGGTGCCCGACAGCGCCAACTCGGCGGCGCTGGGCTACAGCGAACAGAGCGGGATTCCGTACGAGCTGGGGCTGCTGCGCAACCACTACGTGGGGCGCACCTTCATCCGCCCGTCGCAGGCGGACCGGGACTTCGGCGCCCGCATCAAGTACAACCCGGTGCGGGAGGTCCTGGCGGGCCAGCGTGTGGTGGTGGTGGACGACTCGATCGTGCGGGGGACCACGTCCACCAGTCTGGTCAAGTTCATCCGGGGCGCGGGGGCGGCGGAGGTGCACTTCCGCGTGGCCAGCCCGCCCGTGCGCTTCCCCTGCTACTACGGGATCGACATGCCGTCCAAGGAGGAGCTCATGGGGTCGCGGATGACCGTGGACGAGATCGCGGCCGATCTGGGGGTGGACTCGCTGGGGTATCTGTCGCTGGATGGCATGGAGGAGGCGGTGGCGGAGGGGGGGCCGTTCTGCGCGGCTTGCTTCTCGGGGGAGTATTCGGCGCCGCTGGTGGATCTGGAGGGGTCCGAGTCCACGCGGTAAGCGAACCGAGACCGCCGGCTCGCGGTAACCCGGATACTTACTCGGCCCGCGTGGGCTCTTCCGCCGCCCCGGCCACGAGAAGGCGCGACAGGAGCGTGAGGTTGTCGTAGGCCGGGTTTGCGACCTTCCCGCGCACAACCCCATATCGATCCACGCCGACCGCAAATGGCGTCATGTATACGCGCCACGATGCGGACGTGTCTCCGGCGGGATCCGCGATGACGGACACCTCCGGACCCAGCTCCCCGGCGAATTCGCGCACGCGCTCGACGGGCCCGGAACAACATACGACGGTCTGGACCGCCTCCGCCTGGTCGGCCGCGAAATGCGAGACTTGGTCGCGGCGACGCCAGCACGGATCGCACGTGACCGCCATGAACAGGACCACCCTCGGGCGATCCGGCGCTGTAGCGGCGGGCCACACTTCCTCTCCCTCGAGACGGGGAGCGGTCGTGCCCTCCGGAAGCCCGTGCAGGCGAGATCGGCCCTCGTGGGAGCCGAGCAGCAAATCGGCGTGCTCCCTCAGCATCACGATCATGCCGCCCCCCAGAACGAGCACCACCACCCACTGGGTGCCGTAGCTGGTCCAGAACAGCCAAGTCACGCTGCACGGCCTCCGGCTTCGTCGCGCGATCGTTCAGGGGCTGCGACGTGCCCGGCCCGCCCGGGCGCAGCCCCCTTGGTAGCCGCGTCGGTGCAACAGGAGAAGCGCGGCCGTGGCGGCGCCGAGAAGAGCCACCGTGGCCCAGGTTGCAGTGGCCGCGTGGAAGCACGACACCAGCAAGGCGGCCAAGATCGCCTCCAAACCCACTACGGTTGCCGCGAGCCACGCGATCGCCGCCACGGGGACGCGGGGCATAAGGAAGGGGGTCATGTGAGATGACCGAGCAAGGCCGTGGGATTGTTGGTGATCCTGCCAGGCTACGGAATGTGGCCGTGGATTCCCGGCTGGGACGGATTGGTAGTGAATAAGGGGGTTCAAGGTAGTGAAAGGCGCGGGTTCAACGGTCGCCGGGTTGGGAGGGGACGGGATGGGGCCGGAATCGCAGCCGGACTATCTGCTCCACGTCGAATTCCACTCTCCGCACTCCCACGGCCACGTCGCCCCGCAACCCACCATACCAGATGGTGATCCCCCGCGGCCACTCGGCTTCATGGAGGAACACGCCATCCCCATCGTACACATGGGCCCGATGCATGGTGTCGCCTTCCGTCGGCCACAAGCAGACCCACAGGCGACCGTCGTCGTCGTACCACATTCGGTAAACTACGGGCTTCCTCTCCGGAATTCGGTAGTCGTCCGGGAATTCCACCAGCTCGGGCCAGGTCGTAACCCCGTCCCCATACCCGTTGCGGCGCCTCGCGAGCTCTTCGTACCCTTCCCGTGCTTCCGCGTCGGTGATCACGGGCCCGAGCTGTTCGCGCCGCAACCTGGTCGTTTCGGTGCCATCCGGCCCATGAACGCCAATGTCGTAGACCGGCGAAAAGGCCGTGGCGAAACCCCCGTCCGGAGCGTTGGCCACAAGGATTCTTGCCGCAAACGGCGGGGGGAAGATGTTCGGCCGAGTCCCCTCACCCGGAGACCGTACCACCAAGGTGGGCCATTCCCATTCTCCGAAATCCGGAGGAGTGCGAAAGTTCGCAACTCGACCCCGTACTCTGCCGTCCATTGTCACCTGAACGTGCTCGTTCTTCCCTCCGAAGATGCTCATCCCCCTGCGCGGAACCGTAACGCCCGTCGGTCCGGCAAACATCGGATTGCCGCAAAGCGCCGCCGTAGCGCCGTCGCGGACGGCGAAAGATCCGAAGTAGGCCGCGCCATCGGCCCCCACGTCAAAGATTTCGAAGGAAATCAGCTGATTCACCCAGAGGCGGCCGTCCAGATCGAACGCCAATCCGCAAAGGCGCGATATCCTGAACTCGCCAGGGCCCTCCCCCGGTCCCCCGATACTGTAGAGGTGGCTGCCGCGGTGCTCAAAGACACGCACCGTGCGGGATCCTGAGTCGGCGACGTAAACACGGCCTTCAGCGTCCTGCGCAAGCGCCTCCACATCGTCGAACAGATATGCCGGATCACCGTCCAGAACTCCACCGATGACCCAATCGACTTCTCCGCGCAGGAGGGGCTCCTGGCCGGCCACTAGCGGTGAACGCACATCAATACCCGGAGTCAATCTTGATCTAATCCCAATCTCTCCGGGAGATGCCGGTCGCGCGACACCGCCGAAGGCTACCAGCGCCATAGCACGCGTGAAGGCGCGCCGACTGAGCACGCGGGCACGGGGCCGCATCGGATCGTGGATCTTTTCCGTCACCCTGTTCAAGGAGCGGTACAGACTGGAGAGCATCTTTCCCTCCTTCAGTTCAGTTCATGACTCGACGCATCGCTATAGATCGAATTCGTCCCTAATGGCGAATACGTGGCAAGCCATCCGGAAAGGGCCGCCAACACCAATGAGGTCCAAAGAAGAGCCACGGGTCCGGCCAAGTTCCAGCCAGCCACTGCGGCCGCCGTCGGAAGCAGGTACAACCTGATGCCCTTGGCGACCCCGGCAAAGCGATGGTCATAAAGGCCAGCCGGAGGAATTACCGTGCCCTCGGGCGACCGGTCAGGGACGGCGGATGACATATCGAACCAGGTACGGGATGTCGAATTCGTCTCGCTCGGCGGCCCACACCGACTCCGTGCCGACCCACCTTATGCTGCCTCTCGGACGATCGACGCGCGCAACCGAACGGCCGGATTCGTCCAGCACTTCCCACACTGACGACTCAACGCCCGTACGCAACTGAACCCAGGTCGTGCCTTCCGCCGCGGCCCGCACGGTGCCGCCAACGGGGGGGAAGAAACCCACGCTGCCATAGGCATTCTCCAACACATTCCGAAAGTGTCGTTCGGAAACACCGGGGGGGAGGCCGTTGGAGTTGCGAACCCTCTCCTCCACACGCCTTTCCCGCCACCCTTCGGGAATACGGATTGGATCGTACGGAACCTCCCGCACCCACGCGGTGTCCGCCCGGGCATCGAACGCGATCACGCTAAAGGTGTGTCGTTCGGCACTCGTGGCACCGGTCCGGTGAACGACGACGAACCCCGACCCGTCCGCGGCGACCGAAAGACCCGAGCGGTACGACAGCGGATGAGCCGTGAGACTCCTCCAACCGCTCCCCCTGCCGTCGGACAGCTGCAAGATGTTGCTGCGCCCGACGATCATGGCCACCGTGTCCGGTGGCTGTCCGTCCTCTTCGAACCGGACCAATGCCTCCGGCAGCTGCGGAGACTCGGCCAGCTCGCCCGTCGATGCCGAGTACTTGATGAGCTGGGACCCATCCTCGAGAAGTCCTCGCACGCTCACTTGTCCGCGCAACGCCGGGTGACCCCTGACCCGCTCCGTCGACACGACGCGGCCCTCGAAGTCAAAGTACTGGATGCGTCGCAACAGGGGATCGTGGACCCACAACCGGCCGTCTGCCAGCAGGCCCATACCACCAACCTCCCTGAACTCCCCCGGCCCTTCTCCGGCGCGACCGATGAATCCGAGGGAATCTCCGGTGAGGGAGAAGACCCGGAGCCGCCGCTCCTGCGGTTGAGCCACGATCAGCCGGTTGTCCCGGACGATCACCCCTCCCACCCAAGTGAGTCCCGCTTCCGAGCCCAACGCTTTACCGATGGTAATGGTACGCTCGAGCGTCCACCGCTCCAGCTGTCCCGAGGCCGGGAAGGGGACGGCGGCGCAGAAGAAGGCCAGAACAACTCGCTTCCATGGCCATCGACCGATGGCACCATACCGCCGTATGTTGGAATCGAACAAGGAGGCGACTACCGGCGGCAATCTCATATTCTGACATGCCTGAGGCCCGTCGGCCGATGATGTCGTCCGTCGCTGCCAGCCATTCGCTCCCTCCTCGTTGGGGAGTTCTTTGCGGTGCTCAGGTCCTTGATACCGCCTTCCTACATGAGCATGACGGATCTCGGTGCCGAATCTTGCAAAGCCGGACAGCGCGATCGGAATCTGGACCAGGGGCTTCGTCGTGGATCCAGGAACCCGTTCGTTCCCGCGGAGTCCATAACGGAGGTCCGCGGAGCGAGAGTAGGTCGGCGGAGAGAGAGGCCGTCCAGCCGCCGGGCGTTACCTTCAGAATGCCGTGATTGCAAGTTTTGGGGTCGGCATCCGTCTGTATGGGTATGAGGGCCGTTCAACCGGCGGCCCGCACCGAACCCGACGAGGAGGGAGAACCTGATGAATCTGGTGATGGCGGCAATTCCGATCGCGACACCCGCAGGCGATCGTTCCGCGACCGGGCTCCGCGACTGCTGCCAAGGCGAGGGCCCGAACGCCGATTGCTGCGAAGACTGCTGCTTGCTGACCCACAATTGCGACACCGACCTCGACTGCCGGGGGCCCGCGCCGCAATAATGTTCACACTCGGAAGCCCCAGGAGGATCCGCCCGGAGAGGCGCCGGTCTGTCGGGTGGTTCGGCGTGACTTTGAACGCTTTGGCTCCATGGTGCCTTCTGCTGCTCGGTTCCCTTTTGGTGCTGCAGCTCGCGCAGTGGCGGGGAGGAATGGGATCCGTGCACTGGTGGACGTGGTTCGTCGTTGGCTGGACCGGCTTCATTCCGTTCGCGTTGTTCGCGGCAGGCGTGGCGCTGGAGCGCGTACGGGTGCACTCGCGCCACCTGGCACGAATGGCCCTGGCCGCCGGAATCGCATTCGGCTCACTGTCCTACGTCCTCAACGCATGGGTGGAACCGGAGCTTCACCACGCATACCTGACGACCCTGCCGGCGGCGACCGCCGAGCGAACCCGGTTCGGGCCGGATACTCCCACCGGAATCCTCCGAAACCTGCGTTTCGTGGAGGCCAACCCGCCGGAAGAGTACTCCACGAGCGTCGACGCTCCGCACCGGCGGCCGCCAAACGTGCTCCGGTGGGTCCTTCATCGGCCCGCGGCCTGGGCCGTCTTCGGCTTGATCAACCTACTGCTCGGCGTGCTGGCCGCCCGGCTAACCGCGCACCTCCGCCGACAATCCCGCCGCAACGCGCGAATCGCCATCGGTGTCCTAGGAGGCATTGCGTTTTTCGTGTGTGTGGGACTCGCCTCCCCAATCCAGCCCTTTCTGCGGGACGGCACTCTGCGCTCCGGGGTCCTGAGCGCCTGGATCCCGCTGGCGTTTCCGTTGACGGAAGCGCTGCTGCTGTGTTACCTGATTCGCAGGAAACGCGGATGACTCCCACAGCCAGCAAAGCGTTACAGTACCCGTTGGGGGATTCCAGCCGGGTCGCCGCCCGAGCGGTCACGGTCCGGTTGCCGTACCGACCCACATTACGCGAGGCCGGGGTGGACAGAGACGACGAGCTGGCACCAGGAGTTGGCGTCGACGACTTCCACCGTGGTGCCTCCGGGACGTTTCGGACCGTATTGCAACACTTCGGCCCACTGATCATGAGCATCGTCGCCCCGTACACTCCCAACCACCATGACCGTCAGGAACTGTACCAGGAGATCTGCGTTCGCCTGTGGAAACACCGGGCTCGGTATTCGGGCCGGGGGCCGCTGGCGGCGTGGATCAACCGGATTGCACACAATCACTGCAAGGACTGGCATCGCTCACGGACTTCGCGGGCGGCGGCCGCGGAACGGCATGCCGCCGGCACGCTCGCGCTCGACGAGGCCCGCACGAGACTGGAGGATCCATCGAAGCTCGTGGCAAACAAGGAGTTCATGGTTCGCCTGCGTGATGCGCTCGCCCAATTGCCCGCCAGGCAACAGGAGACCTTCACCCTCGTCCACGTTGAGGGACGCGACATCGCGGAGACGGCCCTGGCCCTGGGGGTCAGCCGCGCGACGGTGCATTCCAACCTCCGCCACGCAGCGAAAAAACTCCGCCACCTGATGAAAGACTACAGACCATGACCTGCCCCGACCCCACCGCGCTCACGCGCGCGAGCTCGCCCCAAGCCGACCCCGATGTGTTGGAGCACCTCAAGAGTTGCTCTTCGTGCTGGCTGGACTGGCAGATCCAGCACGGAGCCCGCTATGCACTGAATCCCGAAGCCGAACTCCCCCCCGGCCTCAACGAGCGGGCAATGGCCCGGATTGAACAGGAAGCCAGGCGGCTGGAAGAAACGGAACGTTGGTGGGACTTTCCGATCCTGGGCGCCCTGGTCGCGATCGGCACCTTCGCATTCTTCATCGCCGGGGGGAATGCCGAAACCGCACTGCCAACCGGCACTGCCGCGATCGGTGCGGTCGTGACGGGGATCGTGGCCGCGCTGTACACCAGGCATCGCGATCGCAAGGAGTCCCGGGGGGTCTTGGCCGCGGGGTAGAGGTCTCGGTGGTGGGCGACGCTATCGTGCGGGGGACGACATCTGTCGCTGGATGGGATGGCGGAGGGGGGCCGTGCTGCGCGGCGTGCTTCTCGGGGGAGTATTCGGCGCCGTTGGTCGATCTGGAGGGTTAAGTCGCGAAGGACCCCTGGTCGGCAGGTGCAAGTCCACAAAACCGCCCCGCCGGACCTGAGTCCATCGGTCGCGAGAGCCGAAACAGCCGCTTAAACGTCAATCCCATAAGTCCATGTGACACCGCCACATAGACGGTCAATCCGTGTATACAAAGCGCGTGCATATGGTGTGCACACATGTACACAATAGTGCATTCATCCACGGTTTGAGGACGATAAACCATCCCATTCAGAAATGCTCACTTCTTGACATGTGGTTAAGGCCGCCCCAACCGTTCATGGTACGACCCCAGCTACCAGCAGGAGGATGCCATGACATGAGCGGATCCAGGCGGGTCCTCACCGTTGACGACCCCGACGGCGAGCGGGATGGCCTCGAACTCCTGATGCGCCGCCGCGGTCGCAAGACCCCGTCCGGGAAGGAGGGGGAGGAGGACCTGCAGGAGAAGCTCACGCTTCGAATCGAGAAGACCTCGGCGCGGAGCGACCCGGATGACGGCGGCACACCCTGCGGGAAGATGGTGGGGCACTCGAGCGGCATCCGGAGGGTCAAGCGATTCGTGGAGCGGGTTGCGCGCTCCGACTCGACCGTAATCGTCTATGGCGAGTCCGGCACGGGGAAGGAGCTGGTCGCCCGGGCGATTCACGCCGCGTCGGCCCGCCACGCGGGGCCGTTCATCCGGGTCAACTGCGGTGCTCTGCCGGAGGGGCTGCTCGATTCCGAGCTGTTCGGCCACGAACGCGGGGCCTTTACGGGCGCGGCGAAGCGGCACCGGGGCCGTTTCGAGCTGGCCGATGGCGGGACCCTCTTCCTGGACGAGATCGCTACCATCAACCCCGCTACCCAGGTACGCCTCCTGCGTGTCCTTCAGGAACGCGAACTGGAACGCGTCGGTGGCGAAGACACCATATCCGTCGATGTGCGAATCGTGGCGGCGACGAACACCCCGGCCGCGGACCTCCTGGCAACCGAGGGCTTTCGCGAAGACCTGTACTACCGTCTTCACGTCGTGCCCGTCACGCTGCCTCCCCTCAGGGCGCGCAGAGACGACATACCGCTGCTCGCGGAGCACTTCGTCGCGAAATTGAGGAGCCGCACCCGCTCCCGGGCCACCGCCGTCGCCCCGGCCGCGATGGAGCGGCTCGTGGACTACGACTGGCCCGGGAACGTGCGACAGCTGGAGAACGTCATCGAACGGGCGCTCGTGCTGGCCGAAGGTGATGTGCTCGAAGCCAGCGACCTTCCCCTGCTGGTCAACGTCAACGGGTCCAGGCCGGACCCCTCCGGCGCACCCGGCGACGCCACCGGGGACGGAATCGACCTGGCCCGTGTGATCGACGACCTGGAGGAGAACGTGATCCGCCAGGTCCTGGCGCGGACGGGCGGCAACAAGTCGGCGGCCGCGCGACTCCTCCGGATCAGCAAGAGCCAGCTCTTCTACAAGGTCCGCAAGTACCACATCGACGGGCTAACGGGGTGAAAAATGGCGGCGCTACACGCCCGCTACCGGGAGAGTCGGGAGCGGCAGGCGGAGGTGTAGACGCGCCACGGTCGGAAGGGTCGGAGCGGGTTTCAATGTCATCTCCGGTTTCCATTGTGTAAACCCGACTTGACATTCCCTGGGACAACCACCCCGTCGCCGGGTTATTTTGACCGGGATCCTCCACGCACCGCACCTCGTCCAGCCCGGGAACCTGGAACGATCGCCCCACCCCATACTACCAATGGGTGACACACACCCCACGCCCCCCAGCCCCCCATCATCATGCAATCCACCACCGCGACCGCCACCAAAGTCGCCACCTGGAGCCAGCTCGAAGACCGCCGCCCCACCTACGCCCTCGTCGCCAACGTCGACCTCGTCGTCATCCGTTACGACGACCAGGTCTCCGTCCTCTTCGGCCGCTGCCTCCACCGCGGCGCCCTCCTCTCCGACGGCCATGTCCGTGGCGACGACCTCATCTGCGGCGTCCACAACTGGGACTACCGCTACGACACCGGCGTCAGCTCCTACAACCCCGAGGAAGCCCTGCACAAGTTCGGCGCCTGGATCGACCCCGACGCCGACGCCGTCTTCGTGGACGAAGCCGAGGTGGCGGCCTGGCACGACGAATTCCCCCAGGCCTACAACCGCGACGAGTACCTCGGCCTCTACGCCGATGTCCACGGCACCCCCGAGGAGCCCCACAACCACTACATCCAGGAACTCGCGCGCAACGGGCTGGAGAAGGTCGGGCATCACGGGGTCGTGACCGCCATGGGCGTGCCGCTCACCGAACTTCCCGGTTGGAGCGACCTGCAGATCCTGACCGCGCAACTCGCCACCCGGCCTCTCGCGGACGACGACCCCGTGGCGACCGAACTGGTCATCGGTCCCCGGGCCAGGCGGCCGCTGCGCCTGAAGATCCCCCTCTTCGTGAGCGACATGAGTTTCGGCGCCCTGAGCGAAGAGGCCAAGCTGGCGCTCGCCAAGGGAGCCGAGATGGCCGGTACCGGCATCTGCTCGGGCGAAGGGGGCATGCTGCCGGAGGAGCAGCAGAGCAACTCGCGCTACTTCTACGAACTGGCGTCCGCCAGGTTCGGGTGGTCGATGGAGAAGGCGCGCCTCTCGCAGGCCTTCCACTTCAAGGGGGGACAGGGAGCGAAGACGGGCACGGGGGGACACCTGCCCGGCACCAAGGTCATCGGAAAGATCGCCCAGGTTCGCGGCCTCGAGCCCGGAACCCCCGCGATCAGCCCGTCACGGTTCCCGAACCTCGTGACCGCCGACGACTTCCGCTCCTTCGCCCACGAAGTGCGCGAACAGACCGGCGGCATCCCCATCGGCTTCAAGATGTCGGCCCAGCACATCGAGGACGACCTCGACTTCGCACTCGGCGTGGGTGTCGACTACATCATCCTGGACGGGCGCGGCGGCGCCACCGGCGCGGCCCCCGAGATCTTCAAGAACAACATCTCCGTGCCGACCATGGCCGCCCTGGCCCGCGCCCGCCGCCACCTGGACGCGCGCGGGACCGGCCGCGACGTCACCCTCATCATCACGGGCGGCCTCCGCACCGAGTCCGACTTCATCAAGGCGATGGCGCTCGGCGCGGACGGCGTGGCCATCGCGAACTCGGCCATCCAGGCGATCGGCTGCCTGGGCATGCGCGCCTGCCACACCAACAACTGTCCCGTCGGGATCGCCACGCAGAAGGAGGATCTGCGGGCGCGCCTGCAGGTGCACGCGTCAGCGCAACAGCTCGCCAACTACCTGAACGCCACGGTGGAGCTGATGAAGATCCTGGCGCGGGCGTGCGGGCATGATGACCTGAGCCGGTTCAGCGTGCGGGATCTGACCACCTGGAAGCGGGATATGGCGGATCTGACGGGGGTGAGGTACGCGGGGGTGGGGTGATCAGAGGGTCCGGACGCGCGCAATGAACTCGTGGCCGGTCCGGGATTCAATGACGGCGCCGACCACATTGGCAATACGATCCGGGTCGGATAGCCGGTCGAGTAGCGGACCGAGTGCCGCGACAGTCTCAGGACCGAACTTCCGCTCGGCCAACTGCCGTGCAAGGGCCCGGTATTCTTCCCTTCCTCGTTCGATTCCCTCCTCGAATCCTTCCCTATGCCAGCGGTCCGTCCACTCCTTTACCTGGTCCGCAAAAGCGGTGCGGATTTCACCCAAGGTCATCACCTCCCTCTTCGAACGTTGCGTCTCCAGCCCCGGGAATCCCCGGAGTCGCATCACATACGCGATCCACTCGGCAAACCTCGCTCTCAGGTCTTCGTCACCAGCGTTGTCCAGCAGTTCCTCCAGCTCCCCGACCGTCCGTGCCGCTTCCGTTGGCGAACCGGCACGTTCCAGCGCGAACGCGGCGGAAACCAAGTTGCCGGGGACGATCCCAGGACCCCTACCGATCCTCACTCCAAGCAGAAGGTACCAACGGTGCCCCCGAAAGCCAAGCAGTTCCCGCAACGCATGCGCCGAGCCGGGACCGATCAGATCCGCAACGCCAGTCGGTGCCTTCCATGCGGGTCTGCCATTGTAGACCACCAGGGAGAACACGAACGGTGGCTCACCGTTGGGCCCTCGGTCTTTCTCGTCTGCGGCAAGGATGGTGAGGTTGGCATATTCGTCGGCGCGCTTGCCCATCGTGATGTCCGGCATCGCCTGAAACTCGATCTGCAGGAACAGGCTCGGAATTAGCGGATCGCGGAAGCGTACCCGCCATAGCATGTCGGCACTGCGGCGGATGAGACCGGGAGGCACGAATTCACCAGACAGCTGCTCCATGGTCGAGAAATCGAGCATGCGAGTCCAATCTCCCGCGTAGCCGCGCAGCAGATCCTCGACGATTCGGCGGTGAGTGAACAGGTGTTTGTATGCTTCATCGTGTTTCGGTCTCTCGGCCATCTGTGTCCGCCTGAAAAAGCCGCACTGGCACCGTCAATGCGAGCTATCGCGTCGATCCTCTTCGTGAATCCAACGATGCACCCCGCTGGTGGGCGGATACATGACGGAATGGGACTGACTCCGGAAACCGTCAGGTCGGTCGACTCGCCTACTCCGAGATCCCTCTCAACAACTCACACACCGATGATTGTTCTTCGCCCCCAGCCTCTCCAGCAACGCCACCGTAGCCGGAAACGGCTGAATCCGCTGCACCGGCCCGTTGGCCATGTCCGCCGTGGTCCGTCCGTTGCGCGCCACCGCCGTCACATCCGCGCCCTGCTCCACCAAATACAGGATCATCTCGTTGTCGCCGCGTGCGGCAGCGTGGTGCACCGGGGTGTAGCCGTTGATGTCGCGGGCGTTGACGTCGGCCCCCAGCTCCTCGACGAGGAACCTCATGGTGGGCATCCAGCCCTCGGGGGCGTGGCGGTGCGAGTTGCCCGCGTAGCCCTGCCCGTAGCCGACCCCGGCAGCCGCGTGGATGGGGTAGACCGCGGGACCGCCGATGGGGACGGGCGGCAGTCCTGACGGGTCGGGTCGGTCGGCCCTGCCGCCACCGCGCTGCGACGCCTTGATCGTGGGGAGACCTGGGTCGGCGCCGTATTCCAGCAGGAGCTTCATCGCGGGCACGTCGGTGGCGTGGGCCGCGCGCCAGAATGGGGTGGCGCCGGCGCGGTCGACGCCGAGCAGGTCGCGGTTGTAGGTGGTGAACCAGAGGGTGTGCCTGAGGCGGGCGTTGACGTTCGCACCGGCGTCGAGCAGGGCGCGCATCAGCTCCAAGTAGCCGACCTCCTGCTGCTCGTGCTCGAGCGGTTGCGGGTGACGGGCCTTGGGCGCCCAGTGCACGTTGAGGACCGCGTAGAGCGGCGTGGCCCCCGCGTCGCTGGCCGCGTTGGGGTCGGCGCCGCGCGCGAGGAGTTCCGCCACGAGGTCGAAGTAGCCGTTGATCGCGGCGATCAGCATCGGCGTGGTGTTGTCGGCCGCGCTGGGGAGGTCGATGGGGACGCCGCCGTCGAGGAGGGCGCCGACGGTGGCGCTGTGGCCTTCCCGTGCCGCGAGGTGGATGGCGGAGAGGCCGCCGTGCTTGCCGACCAGGCCGGCGTAGTTGAGGGGGATGGGTTCACCGGTGCGAAGCTGGGTTTCGAGGGCTTCCCGGGCGGCGTCGCGGGCCTGGGCGGCGCGTGAGGTGTCGGGGGTGTCGGGTTCGGGCGGGGGGGGTGGGGGATCCGGAGGGGGCTCCCTGCCCTCACGTAGCGCCGCGACCTCCCTGCTGCGCCGCCGCTGCGACGCACGGTCGACGATGTCGCGCTCGACCAGGTCCATGACGCGGGCGGTCGCGGTGCCGTCCGCCCCGGCTGCGAGGAGTGCCGCGACCGCGTCTGTGCGGCCGAGCGCCGCCGCGAACATGAGGGGAGTCTGTCCCCACTCCGGTTCGCGGGCGTCGACTGCGGCGTCGTGGTCGAGCAGGACGGTCACAGCGCGCGCGTCGCCGGAGGCGGCGGCGAAATGGAGGGGCGTGGCGCCGGTTTCGGTGGCCGCAGCCGGGTCGGCCCCAGCCTCGGCCAGAATCGCGACAACCTCCCCGTGCCCCTCCTTCGCGGCCACGTGCAGGGGTGTGTGTGCACCAAGGCGGGTGGCCGCTTCGAGCATCGCCCCCGCATCAATCAACAGCCGCGCCATCTCCCCGTTTCCGTTCAGTGCCGCCCAGTGAAGCCCCGTCATCCCGTCCCCGTGGGCCGCGTTCACGTCGGCCCCGTCCGCGATCAGCGCCCGCACAGCCTCGATGTCGTCCCCCCTGGCGGCGTCCGCGATGGAAGATTCGGTGGCCGCATCGGAGAGCCCTTCACCCTCCGTGACAGATTCCACCAAGAATCTGTCCACAAACCCGTCATTCCCAGGCCACAGGACAAGCCCCACGAACAAAAACACCCCCATTTTGTCAGATTCTACCCCGAATCTGTCCACACGAGACGATACCGGCCCGTCTTTCGAGAAACGCACCCCACGGCCCCAAACAGCCCGAAATCCCCCAAACCCCCTCATGGCGACAGCGAAAACGCCCCGGTACTGTCCCCGAAGCTCTCCACGTCATCCAGCCCCAGCTTGTGCATCAGGCTGAGCATGACGTTCGCCATCGGCGTCCCCGGCGCGGCCCTCAGGTGCACGTCCCCATCGAGCTGTCCATTCGCCCCCCCGACCACGAACAGCGGACACCGCTTGTGGTTGTGCACATTCGAGTCCCCCATCGGCGAACCGTAGATCACCATCGTCTTGTCCAGCAGGCTCGCGTCCCCCTCCTGAATGCTCGCCAGCTTCTCCAGAAAGTAGGGAACCAGACTGACGTGATACCGATTGATCTCCGCGAACTCCAGCACGTTGTCGGGTCGACCCCCGTGGTGCGACGACGGATGGAAGCCCTTGTCCACGCCGCTCTCCGGATACACCCGGCTCGACGCGTCGCGCCCCATCTTGAAGGAAAACACGCGGGTCGCGTCCGCCTCGAAGGCCAGCGCCTGCAGGTCGAACATGAGCTTGACGTGCTCGTCGAAGGAATCGGGCACCCCGGCCGGCGCACCTGGCAGCGCCCGCTCCACCCCGCTCTCGTTGCGCGCCACCACTCGCTGAATCCGCCGCTCGATCTCGCGCACATCGGTCAGGTAGCGGTCCAGGCGGCGGGTGTCCTCGGAGTCCAGCGACCGCTTCAGCGCGTTCACCTCGCCCACGATGAAATCCAGCACGCTGCTCCCGGACCGGCGGCGGGCCTCGCGGGCCTCCGGGGTGCCGCCGGCGCCGAAGAGCTGGTCGAAGGCGATGCGCGGATCGCGGACCATCGGCAGAGGCTGGTCCGGGGCCGCCCACGAGATGGTGTCGGTGTACACGCAGGCGTACCCGTACGCACACCCCCCGGCCTGGTCCACATTCTCGATGCAGAGCTGCATGGACGGGATCGGCGTCTCCTGGCCGAAGCGCTGCGCGTAGATCTGGTCGAGCGAGGTGCCGACGTAGACGTCCGAGCTCTCGGTCTGCTTCGGGTGCGCCTGGGTCAGGAAGGTCGCGCTGGAGCGGAAGTGGTCGCCGCCGATCTCCTTCGGCCTGGTGGCCTCGGCGCCCTCGACATCGGTGTCGCTGATGATCGTGAGCTGATCGCGGTACGGCTCCAGTGAGCTCAGGACGCTGGGGCCGAAGTCGAAGCCGCGTCCGGTGGTGGGTGGGGACCAGAGGTGCTCGCTCGCGCCCCAGGCGTTGCTGCCCGCCGCGCCGTGGACCATTTCGATCGCGACCAGGCGGGTCCTGTCCATGGCCGTACGGGACCGGGTGACGGCCCACAGCTCCCGCGCCGGCACCATCGCGTCCAGGAACGGAAGCGCGACGGTGGCGCCCAGGCCCCGCAGGAAGGTGCGCCGGGGAAGGTGCCTGCCGGTGATCAGGTTCATGGATTCGCTCCTTCTCTCGGGTCCGGGGACCCGTCCACCCGCAGGGGACCGGCCTTCATGCGGAAGGCGTCGCTCGTGGCCACCCCCACGATGAACGCCGAGACGCGGTAGTCGTGCGCCGAGGCCTCGCGAACGATCTCCCGCACGGCCGGCATGTCATAGTACTCCAGGCGGCGCCCCAGCGCATAGGCCATCAGGTTTTCGGTGAAGGTGCGCAGCAGCGGTTCGGGGCGCTTGAGCAGCGCCGCCCTGAGCTCCGAGGGGGATGCGATGGGGGTGCCGTCGTAGAAGTCGCTCGCGGCGTCGATGGGCGTGCCGCGGTCGCGGATGCGCCACGCGCCGCTCACGTCGAAGTTCTCGAGCGCGAGTCCGATGGGGTCGATCATGCGGTGACAGGAAATGCACCGTGGATCGTCCCTGTGCATCTCCAGCTTCTCGCGCACGGTGAGGAAGCGTCCGTCCTCGACCGCGTCGTCCTCGATTTCGGGGATGTCGGGGGGAGGGGGGGGCGGTGGCGTGCCCATCAGCACCTCCATCACCCACTTGCCCCTCAAGACGGGCGATGTGCGGCCCGCGTGCGATGTCAGGGTGAGGATGCTGCCGTGCCCGAGCAGGCCCCGGCGCTCGTCGTGGCGGTAGTCGACGCGCCGGAAGCGGTCCCCCGCCACGCCCGGGATGCCGTAGTGCCGCGCCAGTCGCTCGTTGACGAAGGTGTAGTCGGCGGTCAGCAGTTCGAGGACGGGACGGTCGGCGCGCACAAGGTTGTCGAAGAAGGCCTCGGTCTCCCGGAGCATGGCGCGCTTGAGGGACTCGTCGAAGTCGGGGGCGACGCGCACGTCCGGCTGGATCTTCTCCAGATCCTGGAGGCGCAGCCACTGGGCGGCGAAACGGGTCGACAGGGCGCGGGCGCGTTCGTCGGCGAGCATTCTGCGGACCTGGTCTTCGATGCCGGTTGGGTTGGAGAGGCGACCGGCCGTGGCGGCCTCGAGCAGTGCCGAGTCGGGCCCGGAACCCCAGAGGAAGAAGGACAGGCGCGTGGCCAGGTCGGTGCCGCCGACGCGGTAGGCGCCGTCCCCTGCCCCACCCTCCGCCGGCTCCTCGAAGCGGAAGACGAAGTGCGGGCTGGCGAGGATTCCTTCCAGGGCCGTGCGGACGCCGTCTTCGAAGCCGCCGGCCGTCGCGCCCGCGTCGTAGAGGCCGAGCAGGCCGGCGAGGTCGTCGTCGGTGAGGGGTCTGCGGTAGGCCTGGGTGCCGAGGCGGACGATGATCTTGCGTGCGCATGAGCGGGCATCCTCCCCCTCCCCCGGACGACACGAGAAAACGCGCACCCGACTCGGCGTCTCCGACACCCCCGCCGCCTCATAC
Organism: Longimicrobiales bacterium; assembly: GCA_965208295.1. Classification (GTDB taxonomy): domain Bacteria; phylum Gemmatimonadota; class Gemmatimonadetes; order Longimicrobiales; family Gaopeijiaceae; genus Bin94. The sequence goes on from OZ242328.1 coordinate 235,935, forward strand.
GGCCCCCCCACCGCCAGATCCCTCAGGTGCGGCAGCGCCGTAAACCCGTACGACCCCGCAATGCTGGTACTCGCCAGCGACCAGTCATGCGGCGAGATCAGATCCTGCAGCGGCCCCTCCGACCGCCGGATGAACGCCGCCGACACCTGCCGCGGCCCCGCCCGCACGAAGACGCGCTCGGAACGGATGTTCACCCCGTCCGGATCCGACGCGTGCATCCAGCGGTTGACCTCGAGGACCGCCACCGGTTCCCCGTCGATCGAGATCTCGAGCAGCTCCGGCTCGCCCTCGCGGGTGTGAAGCGCGTTGCGTCCATTGCCGAAGAGGGCGCCGGTTGTCTCGTGGTGGAAGGAGACGCGGAAGCCGTAGTAGCCGTCCGCCGGGAAGTTGTGCCGGACGGAAACGCCGCCCCGAGTGCCGTAGGGCGCCCCCTCGACGCGCTCGGTCTGCGAGTCCCAGCGCGACACCCGGTAGGTGGACTCGCTGGGGGTGATGTGGGGGTCGCCGATGGCAAGACGGCTGATCTCGGCGGCGGCGCGCAGGTAGCCGTCGGTGAGGGTGGCCGAGAGAAGCTGCGCGTCGGCGATGTTGTCGAAGTTGGCGCTCCTGGTGTCGAGCGGGAGATACGCGCCCGGATCGATCTCGAGGTCGAGGAGGTCGCGGATTGAGGCGCGGTACTCGGCCCGGTTGAGGCGCTGGAAGGAGCGGCGGCCGGGGGTGGGGTCGGCGGCGGCGGCGCGATCCAGTTGCTCCTCGAGAGAGACGGCGAGGGCGGTCAGGGCTTCTTCGGTCGGGCGGCGGGTGCCGGGGGGCGGCATCAGGCCTGCGCGCAGCTTGCGGATCATGCGCTCGGCGAGTTCCGCGTCGGCGGGAGCATCGGCGGCGTCGAAGCGCTCCAGCGACATGTTGCCCTGCAGGCGGGTATCGTTGTGGCAGCGGAGGCAGTACTGCTCGATGACTTCGTTGTCGGGGGGAGGGGCGATGGCGTGCGGATCCCCGGTGGGCACGTGCTCGAAGCAGGGTGCCGGAGGTCCGCCGGGCGATGGAACGTCGCAAGCCGCCGGACCCGCGGCGCGCGAAACCCCCAGGCCAGTAACGATCACGCCGACCGCTGCCAGGGAGGTCGCGAGCTTCAGCATGGCACAGTCAGCAGGACACGCATCTGTGGTTGTTCACCGCCCCCAGGCCCTCCAGCAACGCGATCGTCTCGGGGAACGGCTGGATGCGCTGTACCGGTCCGTTGGCCATGTCGACCGTGGTCTGCCCCCTGCGGCTCACGACCATCACGTCCGCACCCCGCGACACCAGGTAGCGGATCAGCTCGTTGTCGCCGCGGGCGGCGGCGTGGTGCAGCGGGGCATAGCCCTCGTGATCGCGCGCGTTCACGTCGGCGCCCAGCTCCTCGACCAGGTAGCGCACGGCGGGGATCCAGCCGTCGGGGACGTGGCGGTGGGCGTTGCCCGCGTAGCCCTGCCCGTAGCCGACTCCGGAGGCCGCGTGGATGGGATGGACCGCCGGGCCGTCGACGGGGACGGGCGGCAGTCCTGAAGGATCGGGCCTGTCGCCGCCGCCCCGCGATCTGCGCGAGGGGCCCTTGCTGGTTGGGATCGCGGGGTCGGCGCCGGACGCCACCAGAATTCTCATCGCCTCGACGTCCAGCGCGTGCGCCGCGCGCCAGAAGGGCGTCGCGCCGCGAACGTCGATCTGCAGGAGGTCGAAGTTGTACGACATGAACCAGAGGTGGCGGTTCAGGCGCGCGTTGGGGTCGGCGCCCGCGTCGAGCAGCTTCCGCATGACCTCCAGGTAGGTGTGGTCCTGCTGCATGTAGATGTGCTGCTGCGGGTAGCGCGACTTGGGGGCCCAGTGCGTGTTGATGGCGGCGAAGAGGGGCGCCGCGCCGGCGTGGCTGGTCAGGTTGGGGTCGGCGCCGCGCTCGAGGAGGAGCATGGCCAGGTCGTAGTGGCCGTTGATGGTGGCCATGAGGATGGGGCTGGTGCCGTCGCCGGTGCTCGCCTGGTCGATGTCGGCGCCGCCGGCCAGCAGGGCGAGGGCGGTCCCGGTGTGACCCTCGCGGACCGCGTGCAGGAGTGCGGTGAGGCCGCCGTGTCCTCCAACGAGCTCGCCGTAGGAGAGGGGTTCCGGTTCCTCGATCATCCGGGTCTCGGACTCCTTGCGCGACGCCTCCTCGGCCCGGGCGCGACGGGTCTCCTCCTCCTGCTCCCGGCGCACCTGTTCCGCCACGTCGGGCCCCCACCGCTCGCCGGCCCTGATCCGGCGGTTGCGTTCGGCGCGTTCGATCCGGTCCGAAACGGCACGAGCGGCCACGTCCATCACCCGGGTGTGGATGGAGGGGTCGGCACCGGCGGTCAGCAGCGCGCGAACGGCCTCGGTCCGGCCCTTCGATGCGGCGAAGACCAGAGGCGTCTGACCCCACGCCTCCTCGGCGGCATTTGCGTCGGCGCCGGCGGCGACCAGCGCCTCGACGGAGCGCACGTTCCCGGAGGCGGCGGCGAAGTGGAGCGGGGTGGCAGCTCCGGCTCCCTCGGTGGGCGCCGATGGGTCGGCTTCAGCGTCGAGCAACATCTCCACCACCTCCCCCGCACCGGACTGCGCGGCCAGGTGCAGCGGCGTGTAGAAGCCGATCCGGGTTCCGGCGGCAACGTCCGCTTCAGCGTCGAGGAGGACCCGCGCCAACGACGCGTCTTCGTTGTGGGCGGCCCAGTGGAGCGCGGTCATACCGTCTCCCTGCGGCTGGTTGACGTCGGCGCCCTCGGCCAGCAGCGCCTGCACGGCCGCCACATCCCCCCGCATTGCCGCGTCGGCGATGGGGGAGTCGCTCAAACGCCATTCCGCGACATCGTATGTGACAGATTCTACCCGGAATCTGTCCGCGAATCTGTCCAAGGGTTCGATTTTGGCCCCAAGGAGCGCTCCGGCCAGCACGAGCCCGCCCAGCAGCATTCCCAGTCGCCGGGCGCCGCGCGAGGGGATTTGTGCGGACTTCACGGCGCCGACACCAATGCGCGGACAATCCATGAGGGGGCCTTGCGCCAACTTCAAGGCTTTGGCGAAGAGACCGCGCGGAGTGCCCCGTCCCGGCTTCATGGCGCCAGCGAAAAGTCGCCCGTGCTGTTCCCCAACCGCTCCATGTCATCCAGCCCCAGCCTGTGCGCCAGACTCAGCATGACGTTCGCCATCGGCGTCCCCGGATCCGCGCGCAGATGCAGGTTCCCGTCCAGCCGGCCATTCGCCCCCCCGGCGACAAAGAGCGGGCAGCGCTTGTGGTTGTGCACGTTCGGGTCCCCCATCGGCGACCCGTAGATGACCATGGTGCGGTCCAGCAGGTGCGTGTCGCCCTCCATCGTGCTCTCGAGCCGCTCGAGGAAGTAGGGCAGCATGCCGACGTGATACCGGTTGATCTCGGCGAAATCGGTGATGTTCTTCTCGTTGCCGCCGTGGTGCGAGGCGGGGTGGAAGGGCTTGTTCACGCCGCTCCCGGGAAAGACGCGCGCCGACGAGTCGCGGCCCATCTTGAAGGAGAAGACGCGGGTCACGTCCGACGCGAAGGCCAGCGCCTGCAGGTCGAACATGAGCTGCACGTGTTCCTGGAAGGAATCGGGCACCCCGGCGGGGGCCTCAGGCAGTTCCCGGCCCTCACCGCTCCGATTCTGCACCTCCACCCGCTCGATGCGCCGTTCCAGTTCCCGCACGTGCTCCAGGTAGCGGTCCAGGCGGATCAGGTCGGCGGGGCCGAGCTGCCGCTTCAACTGCGACACCCTTCCGGTGATGAAGTCCAGGATGCTCTTGTTGACCTGCCGCCGCGAGGCCCGCTCCCCGGGACTGCCGCCCGCGCCGAAGAGCTGGTCGAAGGCGACGCGCGGGTCGCGCACCATGGGCAGCGGATCGGTGGGCGAGGCCCAGCTGATCGTGTCGGTGTAGACGCAGGCGTACCCGTACGCGCAGCCGCCCGACTGGTCCACATTCTCGATGCAGAGCTGCATGGAGGGGATCGGCGTCTCCTGCCCGAAGCGCTTCGCGAACATCTGGTCGAGCGACTCCCCCACGAAGATGTCCGACCCCTCGGTCTGACGCGGATGCGACTGGGTGAGGAAGGTCGCGCTGGAACGGAAGTGGTCGCCGCCGATCTCCTTGGGCTTGGTCGCCTCGGCGGGTTCGATGTCGGTGTCGCTGACGATCGTGAGGTACTTGCGGAAGGGATCCAGGGGACTGAGAGCGCTCGGCGAAAGGTCGAAGTCGCGGCCGGTCTGCGCGGGGGACCAGTAGTTCTTCGTCCTGCCCCACGCGTTGCTGCCCGCGGCACCGTGCACCATCTCGATGGCGACCAGGCGGGTGGGACCGTCGGCCGCCGCGCCGAGCCCGCGCCCGGCCGGGACCATGGCGTCGAGGAAGGGCAGCGAAACGGTGGCCCCGAGGCCCCGCAGGAAGGTCCGGCGGGGGATCGTCGCTCCGGTCAGGTATTGCATGCGTTCAAGCTCCTCACTTCGGGCCGCCGCCGCCCATCGGTTCCTCCACGACAGCGGCGGTCTTTGCCATTCTGAACGGCTGGCTCCTCACCACGCCCTGGATGAACGCGGTAAGCCGGTGGTCCTCCGCGCCCGCCTCCCGGGCGATCTGCCGCACGGCGGGCATGTCATAATATTCGATCCGACGCCCCAGCGCGTAGGCCATCAAATTCTCGGTGAAGGTCCGCACGAGCGACTCTGGACGGCGGAGCAGCGCCGCGCGCAGGTCGGCGGGACCGTGGATCGGGGTGCCGTCGTAGAGTTCGCCGATCGTCTCGACCGGGGTGTTGCTGTCGCGGACCCGCCAGGTGCCGGTCACGTCGAAGTTCTCGAGCGCGAGCCCGATGGGGTCGATGAAGCGGTGGCAGGAGACGCATTGGGGGTTGTCGCGGTGCTCCTCGAGCCGCTCGCGCACCGTGCGGAAACGGCCGTCGGTGGCCTCGGCTGTGACGTCGAGGTCGGGGATGTCGGGGGGCGGGGGTGGGGGAGGCGTGCCCAGGAGGACCTCCATGACCCACTTGCCGCGCAGAACGGGCGATGTGCGGTTGGCGTGCGATGTGAGGGTGAGGAAGCTGCCGTGGCCGAGGATCCCGCGACGCGCCTCGTTGGCGTAAGCGACACGGCGGAAGTGCTCGCCCGCGACTCCCTGAATCCCGTAATGGCGGGCCAGGCGCTCGTTCATGTACGAGAAGTCAGCGGTGAGGAAGTCCATCAGCGAGCCGCCCTGCTGGACCAGCGCGTTGAAGAAGGTCTCCGTCTCACGGCGCATGTCGCGCGCAAGCTGCTGGTAGAAGTCCGGGTAGCGGAGCGCGTCGGGGTGCACCTGGCCCAAGTCCTGCAGGCGCAGCCACTGGGCGGCGAAGCGGGTACCCAGCGCTTCGGCCCGCGGATCGGCGAGCATGCGGTCGACCTGGTGCTCCAGGGTCGCGGGATCGGACAGCCATCCCTCCGACGCGGCCTCGATCAACTCCTCGTCGGGAAGCCGTCCCCACAGGAAGAACGAAAGCCGCGAGGCCAGCGCGGCATCGCTGACCCGATACATTCCGGTGCCGTCGCCCTTCCCCTGCTCCTCGAACCGGAAAACGAAGTCCGGACTGGCCAGAATCCCCTGCAGCGCCGTCCGCACCCCGATCTCGAATCCGTCCGCCCCGGCGCCTTCGCCGTAGAGACCCATCAGCCCCTCTACCTCGACGTCGGTGACCGGTCGGCGAAAGGCACGGGTCCCGAGCTGCGTGATAATCGCCCGCGCGCACGCCGTCTCCTCCGCCGCCGTGGCGGGCCGGCAGCTCATCACCCGCTCCCACGCGGGCGTCCGCGCCACGCCGGTGACATTGTACGGCCCCCCGATCGTCAGATCTCTGAGGTGCGCCACCCCGGTGATCCCGTACGAATACCCGATCTTCTTGTCCGCCAGCGACCACTCGTGGGGCGAAGTCAGGTCCTCGACCGGCCCCTCGGCCACCTTCAGAAACGCCGCCGAAATCCGATGCGGCCCCGCCGTCACCGCAATGCGATCGGTCACCAACTCGACCCCGTTCGGATCCTGCCTGTGCATCCACCGGTCCAACGGAATCAACGCGACCCGCACCCCGTCCACCGACACCTCGACCTGTTCGTCGAAGGGCGCCGTCTGCCCGAAGAAGTTCCCCGTCGACTCGTGCTGGAAGGCGAGCCGGAAGTAGTACTCCCCGTCCGCGACGAAGTTGTGCACGACCGAGATCCCGCCCCGGGTGCCGAAGGGCGCGCCGGGAACGTGCTCACGCTGCTCCGCATAGCGCGACACCTCGTAGGTGGCCTCGGACGGGGTGGCGTTGGCGTCGCCCAGCGCCAGCCGGCTGACTTCGGAGGCCGCGGTCAGGTACGCCTCGAGCAGGGTCGCGGAGAGATTCTGCACATCGGCGATGTTGTCGAAGCCCGCGCTCACCGTCTCACCCGGCAGAAACGCCGACGCATCGATCTGCAGCCCCAGGAGGTCCTCGATGGCCCGCGCGTACTCGGCCCGGTTGAGTCGCTGGAAGGTGCGGCTACCCGGGTTGGGGTTCCGCGCTGCAGCCGCGTCCAGCTTCTCCTCAAGGGCCGTCACGAAAACGGTGACCTCGTCGTCCGGCGGCCGCGGGACCCCGGGCGGCGGCATCATCCCGGCCCGCAGTTTGCGGATCATCTTCTCGGCGATGGGCGCGTTCGTAGCCGGGTCCGCCGCGTCGAATTCCTCCAGGGTGAGGTTCCCGAGCAGGCGCCTTCCGTTGTGGCAGCGGACGCAGTACCGCTGGACAATGTCCTCGGCGGGGCTGGCGGCGGTGGATGCGAGGGCCGCGAAGTTACGCACCGATGGGACGTTCGCGCGTGGCGGGGAGCCGGTCCCGGCGGCCAGGGTCACTTCCAGAACCGCCGCGAGGACGAGGACGGAAGCGAGTCTGGTCATGGCCGCGAAGGTGTTCCGGGAATTGTATACATATTAGAGGATATTGCCGTCGTGAGGGGGGTTTGGCAAGGTGGCGGGAACGCAGTTCCCCTCAGCCCCCACCCGCCTCCAGCACCACCTCGAACACCAGCCGCTCGTCCCCCCGCAGCACCACGATCTCCACCTCGTCGCCCGGCTCGAACTCGCCCAGCGCGTACATGTACCCGTACACATCCTCGATGTCGTGCGAGCCGAACTTCACAATGACGTCCCCGCCCTTGATGCCCGCCTTCGCCGCCGGACTCCCGTCGCGCACGCCGGTAATCGCCATCCCGCCCGACTCGCGCGAGTAGTCGGGGATCGTTCCCAGGCGTACCGCGAATCCACTTCGCACCGTACTTCCGTCGGCGGGCCCTTCCACCCCGTGCGGATTCCCGGCCCCTTCCACGGGCGTGAGAGAAGCCACACCCGCGCCGGGCACCACTTCGCGCACCACCGCCGTAACGAGATCCGTCACCCGCGCCATTCCGTCGGCGTTGACGAGTTCCCAATCGTCCTCCACCCGGTGATACTCGGCGTGGGTGTTGGAGAAGAAATGCAGGACAGGGATGCCCCGCGCATAGAATGAACTGTGGTCCGAGGCGCCGAACCCGTCGCTGTTGAAGCGGAGGTCGAGGGGCGCCCGGGTACGGCCGTTGGCACGCTCGAGAACGTCTGTCCACTCCTCGGCGGTGCCGGTTCCGAAGACCGTCAGCAGGTCGTCGCTGACCCGGCCGACCATGTCCAGGTTGAGCATGGCGACGGTCCCTTCGAGCGGCAGCAGGGGCGACTCGACGTAGTGCGCCGACCCCCAGAGGCCCCGTTCCTCCCCCGTGAACGCAATGAAGAGGATGGCCTGAGCCAGTGGCGGACCCCCGGCGAGCTGCCGGGCCGCCTCCAGGAGGACCGCCGTGCCCGAGGCGTTGTCGTCGGCGCCGTTGTGGACCTCGCCGACGGCGTTGGGGGAAAGGGAACCCGCGCCACCCAGCCCGAGGTGATCGTAGTGGGCGCCTATGACGAGGATCTGGTGGCCCTGTGGGTCTGTCCCGGGCAGGATGGCCGCCACGTTCCGCGCCTCGCGCCGCACGGGCTCGACGGCGGCAGCGATGTTGGCCATGGCGCCCGACGCGCCAGTCGCGCGAACACGTTCCGCCGCGGCGCCCCGCACGGCGATCACGGGAATGGCAAGGGCCGCGCGTCGTTCCGCCTCCAGCGACGGCAGCGGGTCGGAATCGCCCAGCAGCACGATCAGGGCGGCAGCGCCCATCGCGGCCGCGCTCGAAGCGACCCGGTGCGCGTCCGGGGCGGCCGCGTGGGGATGGGGCGCCGTCCCCTCGATCACCATGGCCCCGCCGGCCACCCCGTCGTGCGAAGCCTCGCCAAGCTGCGCGTCGCCCTCCACCGGGACCATCGTCATTCGCGCCTCGACCCGGACCGAGGCCGAGAACCCGTACGGGACCCAGTCGTCGCCGAGGGTGAACCCGGCAGGATCGCCGCCCGCCACCGAGAACGAGTTCCCTTCGCCGGCGGCGCTGCCCGTCCGCACCATCCAGGCCTGGAAGTAGCTGTCCCCGTCACCCGCCGGACGGAGGCCCAATGCACGGAACCGGGCCGCGATGTAGTCACCCGCGCACCGCTCGCCGCGGGTCGCCACCGCCCGCCCTTCGAGCAGGTCGTCGGCCAGGTAGCGGACGTGGGCGAGTTCGCCTTCGAGGCCACCGACGAGCGACGGCGGGTCCGGGCAGGACCAGGGGGATTCCTGGGCCACGGCTGAAACGGGAGCGGCGATGACCAACAGGGTGAAGGCCGCGGGGATGAGAAGGGTGACGCGGCGGCGGGTCGGACCAGCCGGACAACCCCGCACGGAGGTGACCCGGGTCACGACCTTTGCAGGATGATGGCCACGGGCAGCAGGACGACGTAACCGATGACCAGAAGCACCGGCGCCATCGTGATCGATCCCTGTCCGAGCAGGTAGTAGCCGAGCGCTATCGTGGCCAGTCCCCCCAGAGCGAACCAGAGGTTGACCTTCGAGAAACTCAGCGACGGTTCCTGCGCTGCCTTCTTCTTCCTTCTAGCCATGCTCGGATGCTATCGAGACGGTGGGGCGGGGTCAACCGGACCATCCCCATCCGCCTTCCAGTACTCGGGGGCATCAGGCGGCTCGCCGGCCCTCAGCCGCGCCATCTGTTCACGCCGGTACCGGCGCCTTACCCAGAACATCGCCACCAGCGCAACCGACAGTAGCGCCCATAGGACCGCCGTATCCGCCAGCACTGTGAGCCAGCCGTAGCGCCGCTTCACCCATTTGCGCCAGTCCGTCTCCAGTTGGCCGAGGGTCGCGCCGTACACGCCTCGCAGCGCCGCTTCGAAGGACCGCCGCCGCTTCCACTCCGCCAGGAAGGTCTCGAGACCCCGCGTCCCGCTCTCCTCCACCAGATACTGGATGACCGAGGCCGAGAGGAGATAGGCCACCTCGGCGGGAACGCGGTCGCGAGGCCAGCGCAGCGCGATCGAATCGAGTGGAGGGGCGTCTCCGAAGGCCAGGGCCACCCGGAGTTTCCATCCGTTGCCGCCGGCCCAGCCTCCGGACGCCCACTCCGCGTAGCCTTCGTTGAACCAGCGGGGAATGCGCAGCGGCCCCATCTCGTGGGCCAGGGCCAGGTGCGCCCACTCGTGGCGAAGGATACGCACCTCTTCCATGGGCGTCCGCGGCCAGAAACGGCCGCCAGGAATGATCATCTCCATGCGCTCGGAGATCGCGACGGCCCCCGCCCATTCCGGGACCCGCCCGCCGACGAGGGAGTCCATGACGGCCCGGGTCGGGGCGATGGTCAGCGTGAGGCGGGGGCGGGGGTCGGAGAGGCCGGGGAGCAGGGGAGTCGATTCGAGCAGCGCGAGGGCGCGTGAGGCCCGCAGGGAATCGGTTCCCTGGTACCTGGCGGTGATCGTGGTGCCGTGCAGGGTCTGCCAGGCGGCGGGGTTGGGCGGGGTCTGGGGGGATTCTGGAGATGGTACCGCCGCCGTCAGCACGAAGGCCCCGGCCGCCACAGCCAAGGTGATCCGCGCAGTCATCGGCCCGATGGCCCGCGCGGCCCCGAGCACGGAGCAGCCCCCCGCCCCCCACAACCCCCGCAACGCACACCACACCGACAACGGCCCTGCCTTCCCACAACGAGCCCACCGGTCCCCCTCACCCCCCTGATATCACTATGATATCGCATTGATATCATCCTTTCCCACCCCTCCTTCCCCCACCGCCCACCCCCGCACCGCCGCCAAATCACCCGGCAGCGGCGCCCTGAACGCCAACCCCTCCCCCGTCACGGGATGGCTGAACTCCAGACGGTGCGCATGCAGAAACTGCCTCGGCGTCCGCGCCGCCAGCTCCACCGCCCACCTGCGCGCCGAACCCCCAAACCCCCGCTCCCTCCCGGCCCCGTACACCTCGTCCCCCACCACCGCATGCCCGACCGACGCCGCGTGCACCCGGATCTGGTGCGTACGCCCCGTATCGAGCGTGGCCTCGCAGAGCGACGCAGCCGGCCACTCCTCCAGATGCCGCAGACGCGTCCTCGACGGCCTGCCCCCCGCCACCACAGCCATCCGCGTGCGGTCTCGCGGATGCCGCCCGATCGGCCGGTCCACCACCACGCGCTCCTCCGGCAGCGTACCCCACAGTGCCGCCAGGTAGACGCGCTTCACCCGGCGGCCCTTGAGCGCTTCGGAAAGCCCCTGGTGGGCGCGGTCGGACTTGGCCACCACCATGAGCCCGGAAGTGTCGCGGTCCAGCCGGTGCACGATCCCCGGCCGCAGCGTCCCCCCAATCCCCGACAGGTCGCCGACGTGGTGCAGCAGTGCGTTGACCAGCGTCCCTGTCGGATGTCCCGGCCCGGCGTGCACCACGAGCCCCGCCTGCTTGTTGACGACCACCAGCTCGCGGTCCTCAAAGACAATCTCCAACGGGATGTCCTCGGCCACCGCATCGCTCGGGGCCGGCGGCGGGACCCACACCTCGACCACCCGACCCACCCCCACCGCCTCCGACTTCTTCCCGGGCCGACCATCCACGAGTACACGCCCCTCTGCGATCAGCGCCGCCACCCGACTTCGCGACAGGCCCGTACGGTCCGCCACATGGCTGTCCAGCCGTCCCCGCACCCCACTCCCCACAATCCACCGATGATCAACGCCCTCGTCCCGGGCTTCCCCCGTCCCCGCCCCCCTGCTCACGCCTGCCGGGCAAGCCCGAGGACCGCCGCCTCCCCATCCACCACCACCTCCTTGCGCGCGGCCAACCCCTCACCCGCCCGCGCCCCCACCTCCACCACCGCCGCCAGAGTCTCCCGCGCGATCGCGGCCTCGTGCTCCCGCGCCGCTACGCACACCGCCTCCGAACCCCCCACCGCCAGACGGATCCGGTCGGTAATCTCGAGCCCCGAGTCCCGCCTCAGCCGCTGGATGCGGTTGACCAGTTCCCGCGCGAGCCCTTCGCGCCGCAGCGCCTCGTCCAGGGTCGGATCCAACGCCACCGTATAGCGCCCTTCCGACCGCACCACCCATCCCCCCCGCGCTTCCTCGACCACCTCCATCTCGTCCCCGCCGACCTCCACCGCCTCGCCCCCCACCTCGATCCGCGCGACCCCACCACCCCGCATCACCCCCAGCTCATCCTCGCCCAGCTCCCGGATCCGGGCCGCCGCCTCAGGAGTGCGCTTCCCGAAACGCCGCCCCAGCGCCCGGAACGCCGGCCGCGCCGTCAGCGTGACCAGCCCCTCCGACGAAGCCGCGAACTCCACCTTCTTCACGTTGATCTCGTCGATCAGCAGCGCGAGTACATCGTCGGCGGGCGCCGCGCCCGGCACCACCGCCAGCAAGCGCCCGAGCGGCTGCCGCACCCGGATCCTGACCTCCTCGCGCGCGGCCCGGGCCAGCGTACTGAGGCTGCGCACATGAGTCATGTGCAGCTCGAGCTCCTCGTCAATGAGTGCGGAATCGGCCTCGGGGAAGGGCTCGGTGTGGCTGGAGCGCCCGGTGAGGGCCCGGTGCAGCCAGTCCGAAATGAAGGGCGTGACCGGCGCGATCAGGAGGGCGACGGTGCGAAGCGCTTCGTGCAGTGTGGAGAAGGCTGCGTCGGCGTCGCGCGGGTCGGTGTTGCCCCAGAAGCGGGGACGGGCGCGCCGCACGTACCAGTTCGAGAGCTCGCCGTCGACGAACGCGGCCACGGCCCGGTAGGCGCGGGTGGGGTTGTAGCCGTCCAGCTCGCCGCGCACCCGTGTGACGAGCGTGTTGAGCCGCGACAGCAGCCAGCGGTCGAGGGGGGTGTGGGCTGCGGAACCGGATTTCCCCACCCCCCACTCCTCCACATTCGCATACAGCGCAAAGAAGCGATAAATGTTCTGCAGCGTGTCGAAAAACCGCGCCGCGCTCTCCTTCACGCCGTCGGGGTCGAAGCGGGTGGGCAGCCACGGGTTGCTGACCGTGATCATGTACCAGCGCACGCCGTCGGCGCCGTGGTCGGCCACCGCGTCCCACGGGTCCACCACGTTGCCCCGCGACTTGGACATCTTGCGCCCCGCCGCGTCCAGGATCATGTCGTTGACGATCACGTTGCGGAATACGGGGCCCAGGCCGAGCATCGTCGAGATGGCGTGCAGCGAGTAGAACCAGCCGCGCGTCTGGTCCACCGCCTCGCAGATGAAGTCCGCGGGGAAGTGGCGCTCGTACATCTCCCGGTTCTCGAACGGGTAGTGCCACTGGGCCCACGGCATGGCCCCCGAGTCGAACCAGACATCGATCACCTCGGGCGCGCGGCGCATGAGCGACCCCGTTTCGGGGCAGCGCCACGTCACCTCGTCGATGAAGGGGCGGTGCGGGTCGAAGTCTTCCCCCAGGTCACCCACGCGCTCGGCCAGTTGGGCGAAGCTCCCGATCCATTCGACGTTCTCCGGGTCGTCTTCGGACACCCACACGGGAAGCGGCGTGCCCCAGTAGCGGTCGCGCGACAGCGCCCAGTCCACGTTGCCCTTGAGCCACTCGCCGAACCGCCCCGCGCCCACCTCGGGCGGATGCCACGCAACCTGCGCGTTGTTGTCCAGCAGCTCCTGGCGCAGCGACGAGGTGCGCGCGAACCAGCTATGCCGCGCCATGTACACGAGCGGGGTGTCGCAGCGCCAGCAGTGGGGATACGAGTGGACCTCGCGCGTGGCGCGGAAGACGAGGCCGCGCGCCTCCAGGTCCTTGACAAGGGGCACGTCGGCGTCCTTGAAGAACATCCCGCCCACCAGAGGCAGGTGCGCCGCGAAGGTGCCGTCGGTCTGGACCGGTTCCAGTATGGCCAGGCCGAAGTCCTTCCCCGCCTGGTAGTCGTCGGCGCCGTACGCGGGCGCCATGTGCACGATCCCCGACCCCTCCTCGTCCGATACGAAGCCGCCCGGAATGATCTCCCACGCCCGTCCGCGCGCCTCGGCGGCGGGGATCAGGTCGAAGGGACGGCGGTACTTCGTGTCCACCAGTTCGGAGACCTCCACCCGTCCCCCGATCCGCTCCTCCCCGAAGAGCGCCACCGCGCGGCTGCGCGCCAGGATCAGCACCCTGCCCTCGTGCTCCACCTCCACGTACTCGATCGCCGGATTCACCGCCAGCGCCACATTCGACACCAGCGTCCACGGCGTCGTGGTCCACACGAGCAGTTGCCGCCCCGACCCGTCCAGCAATTCAAGCGTCACCCACAGCGACGGGTCCTCCACATCCATGTACCCCAGCGAGAGCTCGTGCGAGGACAGCACCGTCTGATCCCGCGGGCACCACGGAACCACCTTGTGGCCACGGTAAAGCAACCCCCGGTCCGCCATCTGCTTCAGCAACCACCACACCGACTCCACGTACTCGGCGTGGAAGGTCACATACGGCCGCGAATAGTCCAGCCAGTAGCCGATCCGCTCCGAAAAGCGCTCCCACTCGTCCTTGTAGGTGAAGACCGACTCCCTGCAGCGCTCGTTGAACCAGGCGATCCCCCGCTCCTCGATCTCCCGCTTGTCCTCGATGCCGAGCCGTTTCTGCGCCTCGATCTCGACCGGGAGGCCGTGCGTGTCCCAGCCCGCGATGCGGGTGACGTGCTTGCCGAGCATGGTCTGGTAGCGGCACACCAGATCCTTGATCGCGCGGCTGATGATGTGGTGCAGTCCGGGGCGGCCGTTCGCGGTGGGCGGACCCTCGAAGAAGACGAATTGCTCGCCGTCGCGGGTGATTTCGAGGGTGCGGCGGAAGGTGTCCTCCTCGCGCCAGGTCTCGAGGACCGACTCCTCCAGCGCGACGCGCGAGGCGGGGAGTGAAGGGTAGCGCACGGGCGGGATTTCCGGGGGGCCTAGGCGGGATGGGGGGGCAGGCCGCCGAGCACCCCCCTCACCACCCGCGCCAGCTTCGGTTCGGCCGCCCGCGCCGTCGCGATGATCGTGGGCACGTCGGCCTCATCAAGCGCGTCGGGCAGACACTGGTCCGTGATGATCGCGACGGCCAGCACGCGCATGCCCATGTGCCGCGCCGCGATCACCTCGGGCACGGTCGACATCCCGACCACGTCGGCGCCCATGGCCCGCAGCATGCGGTACTCGGCCCGCGTCTCGAGCTGGGGCCCCACCACGGCCACGTACACGCCACGCCGCAGCGGAATCCCCTCGGCCATGGCGACCGCGGCCGCCGCTTCCTGCAGCTCAACGTCGTACGGAACCGACATGTCCGGAAAGCGCGGCCCCAGTCCGTCCAGGTTGGGCCCGGTGAGCGGGCCGTCCCCCATGAAGTTGATGTGGTCGTCGAGGAGGACCAGGTCGCCCGGTCCCCACAGCGGGTTCATGCCACCGCACGCCGCCGAGACGACCAGGGTGTCCGCGCCGAGGAGCTTCATGACGCGGATCGGAAAGGCGATCTGCCGCAGCGAGTACCCCTCGTAGCGGTGAAAACGGCCCTGCATGGCCACCACCGGCACACCTTCGAGCCTGCCGAGCAGCAGTTTGCCTTGATGGCTCTCGACCGTGGAGACCGGGAAGTGCGGCAGGTCCTCGTACGCCAGCGCGGCCTCGACCTCGATCGCATCGGCCAGTCCGCCAAGCCCGGTGCCCAGCACGATCCCGACCCGGGGACGCGTCTCTCCCGCCCCCCGCACCGCCGCCACCGCCTCGCGCAGGCGCTCCATCTCGCCCCGTGCGGTCACGGTCGCGGTCCCAGCAGTGTCGTACCCAGTCGCACCATCGTGCTTCCCTCCTCGACGGCCACGCCGTAGTCGTTGGACATTCCCATCGAAAGTTCGCACCCTTCGACCCCGGGCAGAACCGCCGCGGCCCCCATGACCGCACGCACCTTCCCGAATGTTGATCTCAGCACGGCCTCGTCGTCGGTGAATGGCGCCATGGTCATGAGGCCCATGACGCGCAGTCCCGGCAGCTCGGCAATCCTGCCTACCGCCTCAACCGCCCCCGCCACCGCAATGCCCGTCTTGGTCGTCTCACCCGACGCGTTGATCTGGACCAGTACCGGCACGCGCCGACCCTCCGCCTTGGCGAAACGCGACAGCTTTTCGGCGAGGCGGAGCGAATCCACGCTGTGAATGAGCGACGAAAGTCGGGCCGCCAGGACCGCCTTGCGGCGCTGCACATGACCGATCATATGCCACCTGATGCCGGGAGCGTCCACGAGGGGCACCTTTTCGCCGAGCTCCTCGACCCGATTCTCGCCAAGGTCGCGCAACCCGGCCCCGGCCGCCGCCTGCACCGCCCCCAAATGGTGGCCCTTGGTCACCGCGACGATGCGCACCGACGACGCGTCGCGGCCGCTCCGTTCCGCCGCGGCCGCGATCGTGTCCCGGACGCGCGGGAGGCGATCGCGCAGGGTGCGGGCGTAAGTGTCCTTGTCGTGCATTTCCCTCCATCCGCGAGGCATGGCGGCCGAACGAGCGAACGCCCCGCCGGCCACGCGGCCGGCGGGGCGTTTCGCGCGCAAGCGCCGCCAAAAGTGTTACCGGGTCTCGAAGGCAATACCCAGTGAAACCCAGACCGGGACCGGCTTGTCGCGGTTGATGGCGGGCGAGAACTCGTACAGGTGCGAGATCTTTTTGGCGGCGTCGTCGAGAGCCTTGTGCCCGGAAGAGACATGCACCTGGGTCTTGACCACCTTGCCGGTCTCGTCAATGAAGAACCACATCGTGGTGGTGCCTCCGATGCCCGCATCCCGCAGCAGCGGCGGATACTCGCGCGTCAATGCACGCTGCACCTCGTCCTTGTTCTTGAGTGCCGGCAGGATGTCGACATCCGTCCACACCGGCGCGGCGGAAATGTCGGTCTCTACCTCGTCGGGGGGCGGCGGCATGTTGTCGGCGGGGTTGGCGTCGAAGGTGACGTCCGCGATCGTGATGTCCTCTTCGATCGGCGTATCGGTAATGACCGGCATGGCCGGCCGCGCGATGGCCTCCGGCGGAGGCGGAATGTCGATCTCCTCCGGCGGCTGGACCATCTCGATGACGTCCTGGTTCACGGCAACATCGTCGGCCTGCATGGCCGGCATCAGCGCGAACACCAGGAAGTGTATGGCAGTGGCCGCGCACATCGAGCCCCAGAACCAGGTTGAGAAGGAACGCTTGTAGTCGTCGTTGGCGGTCGCGTTGATCTCCGCCGATACATCGTGTGGGGTCTGGTCGGTCATCGTCTCTCCATGATGAGGTCCTGTTCAAGTTCGGCCGCGAACACCACGCGCAATGCTCCCGCCGCCTGCAGCTCCTTCTGCAGCAGGTCGACATGGAAGTAGGGGACGTTCTGGTCGGAGCGGATGGAAACGACCAGCTGCTGCGTCTCCACGTAGAGCGGTCTGACCACCGATCTGACTTCCTCCATCTCCCACTGCAAGTCGTTGATGTACACGTCCCCGTTCGGCTCCACCCAGATATTGAGGATTTCCTTCTGTTTCGCGTCGATCTTCTCGCTGGCCTCGGCCTCGGGCCACAGGATCTCCCGCTTCTTGTCCTTCTGGAAGACCGTGGAGACCATGAAGAAGATGAGGAGGAGGAAGGCGATGTCCGCCATCGAAGACGACGGGATCTCCTGCGAGGCCTTGGACTTTCTCTGCAGCCCACCGGATTTGAGACCCATTTTGCGCTACTCCTCCAGCAGTTGCAGTGAGATTTTGGCGGCCCCGGCCGACTGGAGGGCGTCCAGGACATCGACCATGAAGCGGTACGGCGCGTCGCGGTGGGTTTTGACCGCCGCGATGAGGTTCTCGTTCTCCGCGAAGCCCTGGCGCCAGATGGCCTCCACATCGTTCGGGCGCACCTGCTGCTCCTGCTGCTGCTCGCCGCGCTTGATGATCACCGTCCCGGTCGGATTGATGATGATGTGCAGCACGTTCTTCTGGCTGACCTCCTGCTCCTCGGACTGCTCCGGCAGCACGATTCTCAACCCCTTGTCCTTGGGGAAGGTCGTGGTGACCAGGAAGAAGATGAGCAGCAGGAATGCGATGTCGGCCATGGACGACGAGGGAATCTCGTCGGAGACCTTGGATTTCTTGCTACCGAGAACCGCCATTGATGGATCTCCCGGGTTCGGGGTCTTCTCTTACGTTTCTAATACCGTAACGGGTTGCCGAAGGTTCCTCCAGTCCCACGCCCTGCGAGAACTCACGACACGACCCGCAGCTTGCCCTCGCGCTCCAGGTCCCACGCGATGTTCAGCACCTTCTGGGTGCTTTCCTCCATATCCACGATGAGCTTGTCGATCCGGCTCACGAAGAAATTGTACCCGATGTTGATGGGGATCGCGATGGTGAGCCCCGCCGCCGTGGTCAGGAGCGCCACCTTGATGCCCCCGGCAACCGTGGTGGGATCCACGTCCCCCGCTGTCGCGATCGAGTCGAAGGCGAGGATCATCCCCGCCACCGTGCCCAGGAAACCCATGAGTGGCGCGACGTTTGCGATCGTGGCCAGGATCACCAGCCCGCGCTCGAGAAAGCTGAGTTCGATCGTGCCGGTGGTGGATACGACCTGCTCCAGTTCACCCTCCTGAACCCTGAGGCTCCGCATCCTTCGGAGCCCCGCCACCAGGATGGCGGCAGCGGGCCCCGGAGTCGACGCGGCGATCGCCGCCGCCTCGTCGAGACGGCCAGCGGAGGCGGCTTCCTCCACCTGTTCGATCACGGAAGTGGTCTGCCGGCCCGCCACCCACAGGGACCAGAACTTCGCCAGGATGACGCCAAGGCCGATCAGCGAGCAGATGACGAGCGGATACATCATGACGCCGCCGTCGGCGAAGAGCGTCAGAAGCTCATAGTTTCTGTTCAACGGTTGCTCCGTGAATGGACTGCGGTGGATGGAAGCGGAACCCGGCCGCAATGTAGGAGGCCGGACCGCAAGCGTCAACGACAATATGCGGCTCCCGCCAAACCGGCGCCACCTGGGCGGGATCCGCGCGGTGCATCCTTCCGGCTCCTGTTATCGTACAGGAGTCATGAACGGCTTCCTGCAGCAGCTCCAGTTTCTGAGGCCGGGGTGGAACGACTTCGTCGAGATCGTCATCGTCTTCCTCCTGGTATACCGGCTTTTGCTGCTCATTCGGGAAACTCGGGCCATGCAGATGCTGCTGGGCGTGCTCCTGCTGGCCGGGCTGTACCTCATCTCGGTCATTCTGGATCTCTCGCTGATCCGCCGCCTGATCGAGGCGCTCTTCCAGTACGGGGCGATCGCGGCGCTTGTGGTCTTCCAGCCCGAGATGCGCGCGGCCCTCGCCCGGCTGGGGCAGAGCAGGCTGGTGAGCATGCTGGGATCGAGCCGGGAGGCAAGAATCGTGGACCGGCTGGTGGAAGGTGCGGAGCAGCTGTCCAGGTCGGGCGTGGGCGCGATCCTGGCTGTTCAGCGGGAGACGGGACTGCGCGAGTACGCGCAGACCGGAAGGACTATCGAGGCCGTTCTCTCCCCCGAGCTGCTCGGCACGATATTCGCCACCAACTCCCCCCTTCACGATGGTGCGGTGATCATCGTGGGGGACAGCATACAGGCCGCCGGCGCCATCCTTCCGCTGACCCAGAATCCCATCGGCGACCGCAGGTTGGGGACGCGCCACCGGGCTGCCATCGGCCTCAGCGAGGAGACCGACGCCATCGTGATCGTGGTCAGCGAGGAGACGTCGCGGATCTCGGTCGCCTACCGGGGGAGGATCGAGTCGGGCGTAACCGGCGATCGCCTGCGCGAGATGCTTGAGGCGTCGCTGCCCCGGTCCGCGGCAGGAGGACTCGCGACGCCTCCGCTGGAGCCGGCGTAGCCCGCCCAGGACTGTCCCGGTCAGCTGGGTGACGGCAGCGGGTCGGGGCTCCCCAACCCCGGCTTGGGTTTCGGCGCCACCGTGGCTTCGGCGCCCGGAAGGGGGAGCTGCGGCTGCTCGGATTCGAACTCCTCGGCCATGGGCGGCAGCGACTTCCCGGCCAAGAGCAGCCGGATCTCGTCGCCGTCGAGCGTCTCCCGCTCCAGCAGCGCTTCCGCCAGGTCATCCAGCAGGCTGCGATTCGCCTCCATGACCTCTCGCGCGCGCGAGTGCGCGGCGTCGAGGAGCACCTTGACCTCCTCGTCCACCTGCTGCGCCGTGTACTCCGACACCTCGCGGCGCTGAACCAGTTCGCGGCCCAGGAAGACCTCCTGGTCGGAGTCGCCCACGGCCATGAGGCCGATCCGGTCCGACATGCCGAAGCGCGTCACCATGCGCCTTGCCATGCTCGTGGCGCGCTCGATGTCGTTCCCCGCCCCCGTCGTGACCTTTTCCGCGCCGAACACCAGCTCCTCTGCCACGCGTCCCCCGAAGAGCATGGCCAGCTGCCCGGCCATCCAGTCACGGGTGTACGAGTGGCGATCCTCTTCCGGCAGCGAGGCGGTCAGTCCCATGGCCCGCCCGCGAGGCACGATGGTGACCTTGTGGACGGGATCGAGGCCGGGGATCTTCACCCCGATCACCACATGCCCCGCCTCGTGGTACGCGGTCAGCTTCCGCTCGGCGTCGGTGAGCACCATGCTCCGCCGCTCGGTGCCGAGCATGACCTTGTCCTTGGCCTGCTCGAAGTCCTCCATGGCCACCTGGTCCACGCCGCGGCGGGCGGCGAAAAGCGCGGCCTCGTTGCAGATGTTGGACAGGTCGGCCCCGCTCAGCCCGGGGGTGCCGCGCGCGATGAGCGACAGCTCCACGTCCTCCTCGAGCGGCAGCTTCCGGGCGTGCACCCGCAGGATCCCCTCCCGGCCCTTCACGTCGGGCAGGTCCACAACCACCTGGCGGTCGAAACGCCCGGGGCGCAGCAGCGCGGGATCGAGCACGTCGGGACGATTGGTCGCGGCCAGCAGGATGACCCCCTCGTTGGCCTCGAACCCGTCCATCTCCACGAGCAGCGCGTTCAGCGTCTGCTCACGCTCGTCGTGGCCACCGCCCAGACCGGCCCCCCGGTGCCTCCCCACGGCGTCGATCTCGTCCACGAAGATGATGCACGGGGCGTGCGCCTTCCCCTGTTCAAACAGGTCGCGAACCCGCGAAGCCCCCACGCCGACGAACATCTCGACGAAATCGGAGCCGGACATCTGGAAGAAGGGACGAGCCGCCTCGCCGGCCACCGCGCGGGCCAGCAGCGTCTTCCCGGTGCCGGGGGGGCCAACCAGGAGGACCCCCTTGGGGAGACGGCCCCCCAGCCGCGAGAACCGGGGCGGATCCTTCAGGAACTCGATGATCTCCTCGAGTTCATCTTTGGCCTCCTCCGCGCCGGCCACGTCGGCAAAGGTGACCTGCGGCGTGTCCGGGCTGATGAGCCTCGCCTTCGAGCGGCCGAACTGAAAGGCCCGGTTCCCGCCCGCCTGCATGGAGCGCAGAATCCAGATCCAGAAGACGATGATGAGGAGCCAGGGCAGGAAGGTCCCGACCATGGGCAGCCATCCCGGCGGCTTGGGCCGGGCGTCCACCTCGACCTCCTGGGCCCGCAGCTGCTCGGCCAGATCGGGCGCCGCTCCGGGCACGATGTTGGTGACGAACTCGTTTACGTTCGCCTCGTCGATCTCGATCGTGCTCTTGAACTCGCCGCGGACCTCCGATTCACCGAAGAAGGTGACCTCGAGGATGTTGCCGTTGTCGAGCTGCCGGTAGAGTTCCGACGGGCTGATCCGGCCCACCGAGCGCTCGCCGCCCCGCATGAACTGGAAGGCGATCATCGACGTCAGCGCCAGCAATAGCCAGAACGATGCCGTGCGGGACACCCGCTTCAGCTTCTTGGGCGGTTCGGAGGGCGTTGGATTCTTGTCGGACATGCCTGCCTTCTTGTCGTTTCCGGGGCGGGACTACATGGCCCCGATATAAGGAAGGTGCCGAAAATCCTCGCCAAAATCCAACCCGTACCCCACCAGGAACTCCTCCGGGGCCTCGAAACCGACCCAGCGGGCGTCCTTCGGGAGCCTGGTGAGGCGCTTGTGGAGAAGCGTACAGATCTCGAGGCTCGCGGGTTCGCCCTGAAGCAGCAGGGGGATGACGCGGAGAAGCGTGTTGCCGCTGTCGATGATGTCCTCGACGAGGATGACGTTGCGTCCGGCAAGGGAAGTCCGGGGATTGTAGAAGAGACGGACTTCGCCGCTGCTCGTCATCTGCTTGCCGTAGCTGCCGGCGACAAGAAAGTCGACGTGAATGGGGATGGGGATCTCCCGCACCAGATCGGCGACGAATATGAAGGATCCCTTGAGCATGCCAAGAACCAGGACATCGTCCTCGGCGCTGTAGGCATCTCCGATCTCGCGTCCCAGCTCGGCGACGCGGCGGCGGATGTCGTCCGTTGAGTACACGATGTGCCGCAGGCGACCATTCTCCACCAGAGGGTTGTCCATGTCGTTCATGATCGAATCGTGACCTCCAGGCGGAGAGATTCCCGTTTCAGCGCCGACCCGGGGCCGGGGGACGGCCGGGCGGACCCCGGTACCCACACGATGGACCCGCCGGCGTCGGCAACCACCGGCCACCCTTCCCGGCAGTTTGCCGGAACCCGCGCCTCCAAAAGGATCTTCTTCACCTTCTTCTTTCCGTACGGCAGGGTCATCCGATCGCCCGGCGCCCAGGGACGCACATCGAGTGGAAACCGTACGCTGCCGGGGGGGAAGTGCGCAACGAAGAGGGACCGCGATCCTTCGCCCGGGTCGGGGGGGATTTCGTCCGCGGGTTGCCAGGACACGGTGACACTGCATGCGCCGTGGGTGAAGGCATCTTCGCCGCTCGGCGGATCGATGCGGATATGGGGAGACGGGGGCGTGGGCCGGGGACCGGAGGGGGGTGGGGTCACCGGTGGCGGATCGGGCGGCAGTCGGGTGTCGGCGCCCCCGTCCACCGCACCGCCGAAACGGAGCACGCCGAGTTGGTGCTCGACCGTGACCCCTCCGGCCAGTTCGACGCGCCGGTCGCTGGGAGCCTCGCGCACGAAGCGCAGCAGCGACGCGGTTGCACCCCGCCCGGGGGATCCGCCGAGTCGTGTGGCCACGCGGCGGAGCAGCACGGTGAGGAGGGGGTCGGGGAGTGCGGCGATCGCCTCCCGGCCGAAGGACAGTCCCGGCCGTGACTGCGCGTCGGACCGAGCGGAAGCGAGCGCCGCGATGCGGTCGTCGAGGAGCTGGTCCAGGGCGGCCGACTCGAGGCGGCTCGTGTCGGCCAGCGCGGCGAGCGAGGCCGCCGCCCCGGGGACCGCGGCCTCGAGCGCGGGGAGGACCTGGTGGCGGAGCCGGTTGCGTGTCCAGCGCGGGTCCCGGTTGGTGGGGTCCTCGCGGTGGGGGACATCGTACGCGGCCGCGTACGCCCCCACCTCGGCGCGCCGGAAAGGGAGCAGCGGGCGCACCGGCGACGGAGACCGGCCCGGGTGGATCCCGCCCAGACCGCGCGGCCCGCTCCCCCGCGCCATACGGAAGAGCACCGTCTCGGCCTGGTCGTCGGCGGTGTGGCCCGTGAGGATCGCCGTCCCGGTGCCGAGGCCCTCTGCCACCTTCGCGAAGAAGCGGTAGCGCAGCTCCCTTCCCTCCGCCTCGGTGCGGACCGGGGTGGCCGCGGCGCGGAGGTGATACGCCACCCCCCACGCGGCGCACACCTCGCCGAGCCACGCGGCGTCGGCGGCGCTCTCCGGCCGCATCCGGTGGTCGAGGTGAGCGGCGTGGAGCGTCAGCGACGGGGCCGCGTCGCTGAAGCGCAGCAGGTGAAGGAGCGTCATCGAGTCGATTCCGCCCGAAACGGCGACGACAGCCTGCTGCGCGCCGTCCAGGCAACCGGACGCCGCCAGGTGGTCGCGAAAACGGGTGGCCAGGCCGCTCTCGTCCCCCTTGCCGCTCATCGTCCGGCATCCCTTTCGCGGGCCGGGGCCGGTGCGCGTCCCGCCACCTCCGCCAGCACATCGGCGAGCAGATCCGGACGGTCGGTCTGGATGCCGTCGACACCCCACTCCAGAAGCCGCCGCATGTCGTCCGGGTCGTCCACCGTCCACACGTGCACGGGAATGTTGGCCCGGTGCGCGGCCCGTACGAAGGCCGGCGTGACCACCCTGTAACGCCCCGATGTCTCCGGCACCTGGAACGCGTCCACCGCGGGAACGTACCAGCGCCCGATCACGGGGATCCGGTGCAGCAGCCAGAAGGGCATCACCTGACTGCGCGACGCCCCCCACGGTCCCCCGTAGCCCCGCGCGCCGTCGCGGGTGCGCTCGAACCCGGCCCCGATCAGGACCCGATGCTCCGCCTCCCGGGCCCGGATCACCTCGGCGAGCGGCCCTGCGGCCTCCGCGGCCTTGGGTTCCACCATGATGCGCATCTGCGGCAGCTCCTCCAGCACCTCGTCAAAGAGCGGGATCCGCACGCCCCGACCTCGCCACGGAAACTCCCCCGCCGCATCGCGGAAGCGGTAGCCGGCATCGAGGCGGCGGACCTCGTCCCAGGTCATGTCGCGCACGGGTCCGGTGCCGTCGGTGGTGCGGTCGACCGTCTCGTCGTGGAGGACCACGACCCGGCCGTCAGCGGTCAGACGCACGTCTGTCTCGAGCATGTCGGCGTCCCACTCGTCGACAGCCTGCCGGAACGCGGTCATGGTGTTCTCCGGAGCCAGGCCCGCGCCGCCCCGGTGGGCTGCCAGTACGGGAGCACCCGCCAGAAACGGGTGGCCCGGGCGGGGTCGGCCAGGCATCACAGGATGGACATCCCGCGTACTTCAGCGACTCCGCCCGCCGGTGAGCTCCTCGACGATTCTCTCCGCTCCATAGATTTCCTCCAGCGCCTCCAGAATCCCGCGCGCGTCCACCGCGACCGACCGGTTCAGCGCCGGCATGTAGATGTAGTCGCCCGGCAGGCTCTGGATGTTGCCGTCGAAGACCAGACCCACGACCTCCAGATCGCGGTTGACCACCGGCGAACCCGAGTTGCCCCCGATGATGTCGGCGGTGCTCACGAAGTTGAGGGGCGTGGAAAGATCGAAATCGGAAGAGGGGTTCAGCCAGCGTTGCGGCAGCGCCCACTCTTCGGCTCCCGGGTTGGAGTGGTGCCGGTCGTAGAGGCCGAAGTAGGTGGTGTGGGTGGGGGCGGCGGTGCCGTTGTAGGGGTACCCCTTGACCACGCCGTCGGCGAGGCGCAGCGAGAAGGTGGCGTCCGGCGGGACGCGCGTGCCGTCGACCTCGAAGCGGGCCCGGCCCAGGCGGGCGGCGATCGCCTCCTCTTCGGGGATCACGCTGGACATGACGTTCTGATAGGGGCCGAAACGCCCCAGGAGCGACTGCACGAAGGCGAAGGCGGGCTCGGTGGCGGGGTTCAGCATGCCCCCCACGACAGCGTCAACGGCGCTCGCGGAATCGCCCATGGCCGAGGTGGTCACTAGTGCGGAGGCCGCCTCTTCCACGCTGCGGCCGCCCAGGAGCGCGTGCACCGAGGGGTCGTTTTCGCCGAATGCGCCCACCAGGTCCCGGTAGCGGGCGGCCAGAAGCGCCTCGTCGAGCTCGCGGGGCCGGTTGGTGACGCCCCTCAGTTGGTCGGCGATCTCGTCGAGTTCCTCCGGCGAGGCACCCTGCGCCCGCGCGTTGAGGTATTGGAAGGTGGCCAGTGTACGCAGGATGAGCGGCGACTCGTAGGCGGAGTTGCCGAAGGCCGCGAAGGCGTTGAATTCGGCGGCCATGGCGGCCTTGCGGGACTGCAGCTCAGCCATCTGGTCGAAGAGCGGCAGGTAGTCGGCGGCAAGCGCGGGATCGGCCTGCAGCGCGCCGCGGAAGTCCGCCTCGGCGGCTGCCCGGCGCGCGAGCACATACGGATCCTCAAGCCCCCGCAGCATCCCCGTGAACGCCTTCTGCGAGTTGAGAAGGCCGAAGAGCGAGTTGCGCACCTCGTCGATGCCGGGCTCGTCCTCGCGGCCCCCCATGTAGCCTCGAATAACCTCGATCCGGGAGCCGAGGAAGCCCAGCAGCGCCGGCATCTCGACATCGCGGCGGAACTCCAGCTCGGTTACGGTCTGGAGGCGCGACGTGCTT
Source organism: Longimicrobiales bacterium (assembly GCA_965208295.1). Taxonomy (GTDB): domain Bacteria; phylum Gemmatimonadota; class Gemmatimonadetes; order Longimicrobiales; family Gaopeijiaceae; genus Bin94. The sequence continues at coordinate 261,423 of OZ242328.1, forward strand.
CCCGGATTGCCGATGATGAAGATGAGGTCGCCGGCCGCGGCGCCGGACTCGCTCCAGCGGAAATGGTCGTCGGTCTCGAGCGGCTGGCCGGTCTCGTCGTAGAGGCGCAGGAAGGCAAAGTCGAGCGAGTAACGGGGATAAGTGAAGTTGTCGGGATCGCCGCCGAAGTAGCCGAGTTGCAGCTCCGGGGCCATGACCAGTCTTGCGTGCGGGTAGCGGCGGAAGATGTACGCCGAGTACAGGCCGCCGTTGTAGAGCGAGATCACCTCGACCTCGATCCCGGCCTCCTCGCCGCCCCGTTCCCCCGCGATGCGCTCGGCCACGGCCTCGGTCAGGCTGTCGCGCAGCTCACTCCGGGCCTGCGCGCCGCGCGCCGCGTCGACCGCCGCGCGGATTTCGGCGGTCACGTCCACGATCTCGACGAGCTGGTCGGCCTCGAAGTCCTCGAGCGGGCGCTCTTCGGCAAGGGTGGCCGCGTAGAAGCCGTCGTCGAGGAGGTTCTCGCCGTCGGCGGAGACCTGCGTGACGAAGTCGCGGGCGCAGTGGTGGTTGGTGAGGACCAGGCCGTTGGGCGAGACGAGGGAGGCCGAGCAGTTGGGGATTCTGAGGGCGCCGAGGCGGGCGCGGGCGTACCACGCTTCGTCGGGCGCGAAGTCGTAGGTCGACCGCAGGTACTCGATGGGCGGCGCGTCGAAGGTCCACATCTTGCCGTTGTCGAAGGCGCCGGCCTGCACGGTGTCGAAGGGGGAGGGGGACGGGGGGGTGGGGGTCAAGGCGGCGACCGGGACGGGGGTCACGGTGCGGACGGGGGACTCGATGTTCGCGGTGGGAGCGTCGCGGTCGGTGGTGGGTGGGGGCGGTAGGGCGGTGGCGCAGGCCGCGAGGACGGTGGACAGGGCGAGGGCGAGCAGGGTGTGGGGTTTGCCGGGGAGATCAAGTGCTGGGGCTGCCAGGCGTCCTTGGATCTGTCGGCGGGCTGCCGGCCATGTGTGGATTCGTCCGCGGGCTGCTGTGATTGTCTGGGAGAGGCGCATCGGGGCAGAGTCCTCGTGTAGTGGGCGGGTTGGCGCGGTGCCTCCGCTTGAGGCTGGGGGGAGGATAAGGTCGAACCGCGACGCGGGGGTGGGCAAGGGACGGCGGAATCGGGGATTCTGTACAGGAAGATGTACAGATTTATGTACAAGATTCTGTACAGGATTGGATCCGCGCCTCCTGGGAGTGGGCGGGGAGCCCTTGAGCGAGGGGCTGAGTCCCCTTGGCGGGAGGGGCCGCGAGCCCTGGCGGGAGGGCCGGAGTCACCTTGACGCGCGGGCCGGGGTCCCCTGCCGGGCGGCCCGCAGTCCCTTGCCGACCGGCCACGGAAGTGGAAGTTGGAACGCCATGTCGACCGTTGACGAACTGGGGGCGCACGTATCGGTGGCCGGCGGCGTGGACCGCGCGCCGGGACGCGCGGCCGAAATCGATGCGGTCGTCCTTCAGATGTTCACCAAGCAGCCGAACCGGTGGGCCGATCCCGTCCTGGGCGAGGACGCGGCCGCCCGGTTTCGCGCGGAGGCGGCCGGTCGCGAGATCGCCTACACGGCGGCCCACGACTCGTACCTCATCAACCTTTCCAGTCCCCGGCCCGCCCTTTGGCGACGCTCGGCGGACTCGTTTCGGCGGGAACTGGAGCGGGCCGCGCTTCTGGGTCTGGACGCGGTGGTCACCCACCCCGGGAACGCCACGGACGGGGACCGGGCGAGCGGAATCGAACGGAACGCGGCGGGGGTTGCGGAGGCGCTGCAGGCGGTGCCGGACGGGCCGCGGATCCTGCTGGAGCTGACCGCCGGAGCGGGGACCTCGGTCGGCGGGACATTCGAGGAACTGGCGCGGATCATTCGACTGGTCCCCGCACCGCACCGGGGGAGCGTTGGCGTCTGCTTCGACACCTGCCACGCGTGGGCGGCGGGGATGGACCTGCGCGGCGATTTCGACGGCGTCTGGATGCGTGCCGACGACACCTTCGGAACGCATCGCATCGAACTCTTCCACCTCAACGACGCGGAGTCGGCCTTCGGCTCACACCTCGATCGTCACGAGAACATCGGCAAGGGGACGATCGGGATCGAACCCTTCAGGCGTCTCATGAACTCGGCTCGGTTCCGGGCGGTGCCCAAGGTGCTGGAGACGCCGAAGGGCGACGACGGGGTGAGCGCGGATCGCGAGAATCTGGCGGTGCTGAGGGGGCTGAGAGAGCTGTAGGCAAACTCAGCGCCGCCGCCTGCGCTCCCGCTGCGCCGCCGCCTTCTCCACCAGGCGCCGCAGCTCGGCGATGGGCTCGGGGTCGTCGTCCACATGCAAGCGGAGCACCACGTCGTTGTTGAGCCAGACGCCCCCGTCCTCCTTCACGATCAGCATCGCCGCCGACTGCATGCCCCGGGTGTCGCCCCCGGCCGCCTGCCCCGCTTCCAGCGCCGCCTGAAGCCTGAGCGAGAGGTGCCCGTCGGTGGACTCGAAGGCCTCGACCATGTCGTCGACCACGGCGGGGCCCGCCAGAATGTTGCCCTGGGCCGAGCAGTACTCGCCGATGCGGTGGCCCGCCCAGTCGCTGGCTCGGGGACCGGTGTGGGTGGCCACCTCGCCGCGCGCGTTCATGATCGAGAACTGGCGCCCCTCCCGGGTCCATCTGTCGGGGTCGGGATCCGGGTCGCGGGCAAGGATTTCGCGCACCGCGTCGGCGGGGGAATAGCCCTCGCGCAGCAGCTGGAGCCCCTGCGGGCCGTAGCTCACGTCCACGATGGCCTGCGTGGCCACCACCCCGACCCCGGCCTCGCCCCAGATCACACCGTTGCCCACGGAGAATACGCGGGACTGCACGGCGACTCCGACTTCGCCCGTTTCCGGGTCGTAGCCGACAATCGAGAAGGTGCCGACTGGAGGCCAGGGCGGAGTTTGCTGCGCGAGGGTCGGATGGTGGACAGACCCTGCGGCGAGTCCCGCCAGGACCAGGGAAAACACGGTGATTCCGGCTATCCGTCTCATTTGGTTCCTTCTCCCGCGGTTGTGGAGTGTATGGTCACGGCCGACGGGGCAATCTGGCGCGGCGACACGACTGTTGGCTACCTTCCCGGCATGTCGACCATCCCCCTCAGGCCCCTCGGCTTCGGTGAAGTCGTGGACGGGGCGCTCCAGCTCTACCGGCGCGATTTCGGCCTGTACTACCTGATCGCGCTCCTGGCGGCCGTCCCGGGCTACATCCTGATGCTCGTCACGGGCGCGGATGCCACCATGCTGGCCGCCGACCCCGCAACCGACCCCGCAGCCATGTTGGGAGAGATGGGCGTCGCGCTGGTTGTGGTTGTGTTCGCATGGGTGATGACCTGGGTGGGAACGGTGGCGGTCGCAGTGGCGATGGCGGAACGGATCGAGGAGCGGCCGGTGTCGGTGGGACGGTCGTATCGGGAAACGCTTCGCCATCTTCCGCGCGCAGCCGGCGCGAGCATACTCGCCTTTGTGCTGTTCGGATTCGTTGCCGGGGTGCTGATGCTCGTCGCCGTAACCGTCATGGCCTCTCTCGTCCTGTCCGGGAGCATCGCGCTCACCCTGGTCGGCGGACTCGGCTTGTTCGTCGTGGGAGCGGCGCTCACGATGTTCTGGCTCGCCGCCACCTTCGGGATTCTCCCGGCGGTGATCATCGAGGGACGGGGAGTGCTCGGCGCCCTGCAACGTTCGCTGGGCCTGTGCCGGGGCGGTTGGCTCCGGGTGATCGGGATCATGGTTGTCGCGATGATCATCCGCACGGCACCCTCGATCGCGATAATGGTCCTCTTCGGCATGCAGGACATGTTCACGTCGCCCGAAGCACTGGGTACGGTCGATGCGGAGACACAGTGGCTGATGAATACGGCCACCCTTCTGATCGGACCCCTGACCGTTCCCTTCATGGTCGGAAGCATCATGATGCTCTTCCACGACCGCAGGGTACGCAGCGAAGCCTATGACCTGGAGACGCTCGCGGGCACGATGGACGCCCCGTGAGGCAGGAGCCGGGGGCGGAGCAGCTTCCTGACGCGGGCGAGGTTTCGGAGGTCCTGCGCGAGATCCTGGCCGGACCCGAATTCGCCACCTTCCAGGAAGACCCCCTGGCAAGGCTGTTGGCGTGGGTCTGGCAAAGGGTGCAGCAGTTGTGGTACTGGCTGCGGGACACACTGGGGGACCAGGGGCTCGCAGCCGAAATCGTGACGGTGCTGGTCGTGGTCGTGGTGGCGCTGGTCTTGGTACTCCTGACCCGCCGGTACGCGCCCGGATTGCTGCGGGGCGGCGACGGGGACCGGATCGAGGTGGCGACGGAGACGCCGGCCACGGCGCGGGAGTGGTTGAAGCTGGCAACCGACCGGGCCGGCCAGGGCGAGCTTCGTCCCGCGGCGACGGCGCTCTACCAGGGCTTCCTCCTGACCCTCGACAGACAGGGCGCGCTCTCCTTCCACAACTCGAAGACGCCGGGCGACTACGCGCTGGAAATGGGGCGGGGCGGCGGGGGTGTGGCGGCCGGGTCGCGGTTCCTCGATTCCTTCCAGGACTTCTCCTTCGGGCAGGAGAGGCCGACGGCAGCGGGCTACGACGGGCTGGCAAGGCTGGCGCGGGAAGCGGGTTGTTCGACAGAGGGGGCGGCGGCGGACGATGAGGACGGGGACGGGGAAGGGCAAGGCGAGACGGAGACCGGTTCAAGGTGAGCGGGTCAACCGGGGCCGGGGGATGGGCGGGGCGGCCGCTCTTCTGGATCACGGTGCTTGTGGTCATCGCGCTTGGCGTGGGGTTTCTGTATCGCCCACGGGGCCAGGCGAACCAGGACGTTCGCCGCAGCTTCTTCCGCACGACGCCGGACGGGGTGGCGGCACTGGCCCGGGGCATTGAGCAGCTGGGACGCACGACGGCCCCTCGCTTGACACCGCTCGCGGACGCGGATCCCGTGCGCGGGACCATCGCGCTGCTTGAACCCCCGGTCTTCCTGAGCCCGCGCGAGATCCGGGGGCTTCTGGACCGGCTCCGGGAAGGCGGGACGCTGCTGTACATCCCTTCCTATGGCCCTGAGGGAGTGAGGTGGGAGTCGCCGCTCATGGACTCGCTGGGTGTCAGCTTCCGCCTGCGCTCGCTGCCGGACCAGGTACTGGAGGTGACCCTGGAAAAGCCTGAGTGGGGCGAGCACCCGCTCACGGCGGGACTGGGCCCGCCCGGCTCCTTCGTCCACGGACTGCGCATCGAGGGGGAAGACTATCCCGATTCGACCGGTATCCACGATGTCCGGCGTCTGTTGACCGCCACGGATCCGGGGACCAGTGACTGGGAGTGGATCCTCGCCGCGGAGTTCGCCTTCGGGGAGGGACGCGTGGTGATCTTCTCCGAGGGAGGCCCCGTCTCCAATGAGCGTGCGGGCAACCATCCCCTGGCCGTGCTCGCGGTGCGGGCCGCGCTGGCCTACACGAGCGAGGCCGACACGGTGTTCTTCGACGAGTTCCACCAGGGGATCCGTGGCGATCGAACCCGGGCCGAGGTGTTGAGGGATTTCTTCCTGGGAAGCCCGGGTGGGCGAACGCTGCTCCACCTGGTCGCCGTCGCCTTCGTCATCCTCGCCTGCCTTGGGCTGCGTTTCGGGGCGCCGTCCCCAGCCGTGGCGCCACCCGACCTGGAGCGCCGGTCCCCGCTGGAACACGTCTCGGCGCTGGGAGACCTCTACCGCAAGGCGGGGGCCGCCAACACGGCCGCGCTCCTCCTCGTGGCGCGGCTGGCGAGAACCACGCGACATGTCCCACCCCACACCACCGCCGAAGCCGACGCCCTGCTGCGGAAGCTGGATGTGGGCGCGGGCGCGAACGCTCCGCTTGGCCGGGCCCGCAGGGGTCTCGGCGCCAATCCACCCGACCTCGTCGCGATGGCCGCCGGCATCGACGAATACCTGGCGGCGCGCGGATGAAACCCCATAAGGAGAACCACCCATGACACCACCCGACGCCGCGCTGCGCCTCCTCGGCGACCTCGACAACGTCGTCCTCGGCCAGCAGGCCGTCCTGCGCCAGCTCATGATCACCCTGCTCGCCCGCGGGCACGCCCTGGTCGAGGGCGTTCCGGGAACCGCCAAGACGCTCGCGGTACGGGCGCTGGCCAGGGGGCTGGGGCTCGACTTCGGCAGGGTGCAGTTCACCCCCGACCTGATGCCAACGGACCTGGTCGGCGTCAACATCCTCGCCGACACCGGGTTCACCTACCGGGCCGGACCCGTCTTCGCCGATCTGCTGCTGGCCGACGAGATCAACCGCGCGCCGCCGAAGACGCAGGCCGCGCTCCTGGAAGCGATGGAGGAGCGGCAGGTGACGGTGGACGGGAAGACGAGGCCGCTGCCACTCCCCTTCACCGTCTTCGCCACCCAGAACCCGGTCGAGTACGAGGGCACCTACCCTCTTCCCGAGGCGCAGGTCGACCGGTTTCTCATGAAGATCGTGGTGGACTATCCCCCGGAGGAGGCCGAACGGGAGATCCTCGACCGGCACGAGGGCGGGTTCAGGGCCGACGACGAGGTCACCTACCCCATGGGCGACCCCACCACCCGCGAGGAGCTGCTGGAGATGCGCACCGCGGTGAACGGCGTGCATATGGACGAACGGGTGCGGCGCTACGTGACCGACATCGTGAGGGCCACCCGCGACGATGCGGCCTTCGTGCTGGGGGCGAGTCCGCGGGCCGGGGTCGCGCTCTTCCAGGCCGCACGGGCCGAGGCGTACCTGAGCGGGCGCGATTTCGTGACTCCCGACGACGTGAAGTCGCTGTCCTTCCCGGTTTTGAGGCACCGGGTGGTGCTGACCGCCGAGGCGGAGGTCGAGGGCCGCTCGTCGGATGAAGAGCTGCAGTCGCTGTTGGAGACGCTGGAGGCTCCGCGGTAGTGCGGCTCACGCTGATCCCGAGCGCGCGCACGCTCTGGCTGCTGCTGCTCGCGTCGTTCCTGTTGCTTGTGGATGTGGGGCTGGCGGTGGCGGCCGACGCCCTGATCCTGCTGCTGGCGTTCGTCGACGGGAGGCGTACGCGGGCGCCCTCGGCTGAACGCGAGGTGCCGAGGATCTCGGCGATGGCGGCCGTGACCGACGTGGCGCTGACTGTCACGAACCCCGCCGAAAGCGCCGTGACCGTCAAGTTGACGGACGACCTCGACCCCTGTCTGCGGCGCGTCGGCGGCGCCGATGGCGCGGACCCGTGGGAAGACGGGCTCCAGGTCGAGATTCCGGCGCGTACGTCGCTGGAGTGCCTCTATCGCGTGATGCCGCGCACCAGGGGCTTCCTCGCGCTCGGCACGGTTCACCTGCGAACGCTGTCTCCCTCGGGGCTCGCCTGGCGCCGTTCCAGCGTGGAGGTCTCCGACACCCTGCTGGTTCAGCCGGGAGTGCGGGATCTGCTCCGCAACCGCAGCGCCCACGCCATCCGGCGCCCGCTGCGCACCCCCGGGCAGCGCCGCAACCGCCAGTGGGGCGATGGACGCGAGTTCGAGAGCCTGCGCGACTACGCCCAGGGCGACGATCCCCGCGCCATCGACTGGAAGGCGTCGGCGAAGCGGCGCAAGTACGTGGTGCGCAACTACGAGGCGGAACGGAGCCAGAACATCGTGCTGGCGATCGACGCGGGGCGGCACATGCGGGAACGGCTGTCGCCGCTGCGCGAACGGATCGACTACGCGCTCGGGGCGTGCATGATGCTCGCCAGCCGGGCGCAGAACTTCGGCGACCGGATCGGGGTGGTGGTCTTCGACGACCGGATCCGGCACGTGTCGCCGCCTCGCCGTGCCGATCCACCCGCGCTGGCCAAGGTGCTTGCGGGTGTGGAGACGCGGCTGGTCGAACCCAACTACCCGCTGGCGCTCGCCACGCTCGGCCGGACCTTCCGCAAGCGTTCGCTCGTGATCCTATTCTGCGACGTGATCGACGGGTCGGTGTCGCGGGCGCTGGTGAGTTCGCTGAGCCGGATCGGGCGCGCGCACCTTCCGCTGGCGATCGCGATCCGCAACCCGGCTCTGGAGGGGGCGGCCACGCAGGCGGTGGCGAAGCCAGAGGACGGCTACTACCGCGCCGCGGCCGAGGAGCTGGTGCAGGCTCGCGCGACGACGCTGCAGGTGATGCGCCAGTCCGGGATTCTGGTGGTGGACACGCCTCCGGGCGACACCCTGGTCCGCACGCTGGACAAGTACGTGGAGATCAAGGAGCGGGGGCTGCTGTAGGAGCGCCGGACTTCCTGCCGGCGAACCCGAAATACAGCAGCATGAGCACCCCGGTCGCGCTGCCGAAGGTGAACTTCGCCACCGCTGGCAGTGTGGAGGGCGAGTAGAAGCCTTCGATCAGTCCCGCGACTACGAGCATGAGCGACGTTCCCGCAAGGAGGGAGACGAAGGTGCGGCCCCGTTCCCGCAGCGCCTCCGCCCGGGTGCGCCGTCCCGGCATGAGCAGCGCCGAACCCAGCCCGAATCCCGCCCCACCCGCGATGCAGATGGCGCCGAGTTCCAGGAAGCCGTGCGAGAAGACGAAGGCGAGGATCACCCCGAACACTCCTTCGTTGGCATACGCCCCCAGGGCCGCGCCGATTACGATGCCGTTGAAGACGAGAATGGCCAGGGTTCCCGCGCCCGCCAGGAAGCCCCCCGCGAAGGTCATGAAGGTCACGCCGATGTTGTTGGTGATCACGGATGAGGACAAGAGGGGCATGGAGGCCGCGCCGATCTCCTGCCCCAGGTACGGCGTGTCGATGTCGTCCTTCACCGTGTTCTCCGCCCGGGTGAACATTCCGGATCCCATGAGCGACCGCGCCAGTTGCGGCTGGCCGTCGACCGCGGCGTAGGTGGCCACCATGGGACCGAAGAAGAGGAGCGCGGACAACAGGATCGGGCGGTGGAAGCGGCGCACCGAACGCGGGAATCCGGCCCACGCCCAATGCCCCAGCGAGACCGTGACCCGGCCCCGTGCCCGGTAGAGGAGGTTGTGCCCTGCCCCGGCCCAGCGCTGCACCGTCCCCAGCAGCCCCGGCGACGCGCCATATGTGCGGGCGCGCTCCAGGTCGGCCGCCATTCCGCGGTAGAGCTGTCCGAACCGCCGCGCCTCTCCCTCCGTAAAGCTCTTCAGACCCCGCTTCCGGCCCTTGTCCACCAGTCCCGAGTACGCCGCCCATTCCTCGCGCTGTTCGCGGGCCATGGTCGCGGCCTGAAGGCTGGCGCCCCCGCGGCGGGCGGCGTGGCGGGGCGCCTCCTCTTCGTGAAGCCGGGCCAGCGCCTGTTCGGGGGTGGCATCGGTGGCCGGCGGCGCAAGGTCGACCGCCGAACCAAGGGCCGCCAGGACCGATTCGGTCACGCGGCGCCTCACTCGCGGCTCCAATCCCTCGCGCCGGGCCATGTAGCCTGCCAGCAACTCGAACTGCTCCACCGAGAGAAGGGGGCGCCCCACGCGTCCCGGCGGCAGCGCATCGGTGGCGAGAAGCTCTCCCCCGCCCGCGTCGCGCACCACCATGGTTCCGGCCACCATGTCGCCCAGCCGCTGGGCCCGCTTGTTGGTCCAGATGCAGACCGCACCCGCCATCCCGCTTATGCCTGGCTGCAGGTCCACAATCCGGATGAGATTCCGAAGCACGGAGCCCTGGAAGGACAGGGGCTCACCGCCCACATGCACCACGCGCAACCCGATCGCCCGCTTGCCCGGCGTACGCCCGCCCCAGAGCGCCTCGAAGAGCAGGAAGTACCCCCACTGGACGAAGAAGACGGCAAAGATCAGCAGGGTACCGCTCACGGACCCGAAGAAGCTGCCCAGGAGACCGATGTAGAAGGACGCCAGACCGAGCAACAGCAGTCCCACGACGAGCACGCCGAGGTCGATGGCCAAGGCGGCCGCGCGAGATCCGATGTCGGCGAGCACATAGTCGAGGCGGACGTGCTCGGGAGTGTCCACCGCGACGCGGCGGTGAAGCGACTTCTTCGCAGGCGTTGGGTGCATGTCGTTCAGCCGGCAGCCGGGGACTCGCATCGCCGGTCGAAGGATGCGGCGGCTCCGCCACGGGCTGCCCGGTCCGTGGCGGAGCCCCGCGGCACCAATGCCGGAGGAGGGACTTGAACCCCCGACACGCGGATTATGATTCCGCTGCTCTGACCAACTGAGCTACTCCGGCGAGGAGCAGGAAAGCTCCTTGGGTTCGGGGCCGTTGTCAACCTGTGGCCCATCGGCCTGTCGTGCAGGGGACGACTGCCCGGGAGTCCGCGGAAAGCCCCGCCGGCAATTGCCCGGCGCGATACCCACGAGCGTCCCGACCCTTGTCAACCATCGGCCGCAACCGCTTATTCCGGGGCACTACATCAAACGACCTAAGGAGGGACATTCCATGGATTTCGGTTTCTTTCTGATTCCCACCATCACCGCCTTCGGAGTAATCGGCGTGCTCAGCTCGCTTCGAATCCTCTGGGAGTACGAACGCGGTGTCGTCTTCCGCCTCGGGAAGCTGACCCGCGCCAAGGGGCCGGGGATCGTGTTCCTGGTACCGTACGGGATCGAGCGCATGAAGAAGATGGACCTGCGCATCATCGCCCTCGACATCGCGCCCCAGGACACCATCACCAAGGACAACGTGAGCTGCACGGTGAACGCCGTGGTCTACTTCCGGGTCGTGGACCCGTCCAAGGCGGTGGTCGAGGTAGAGGACTACTACTTCGCTACAAGTCAGATCGCGCAAACCACGCTGCGAAGCGTAGTTGGACAGTCGGAGCTGGACGAACTGCTGGCTCAGCGGGAGCGGATCAACGAGATCGTGCGGCGGATCATCGACCTGGAGACCGATCCGTGGGGGATCGAGGTGACGTCCGTCGAGGTCAAGGACATCGACCTGCCCAAGGAGATGAAGCGCGCGATGGCCAAGCAGGCGGAGGCCGAACGCGAGCGGCGGGGCAAGGTGATCGCCGCCGAGGGCGAGTTCCAGGCTTCGCAGAAGCTGTCGGCGGCCGCGAAGATCATCTCGCAGCACCCGGTGGCGCTGCAGCTGCGGTTCCTGCAGACCGTGGTCGAGGTGGCCGCGGAGAACAACTCCACGACGCTCTTCCCGATCCCGATCGACCTCTTCGCACCCTTCGTGGAGAAGGCGACGGGGGTGAAGGGGGGCGGGTTCCCGAGTCAGCTCAGCAAGGATGAGGCGCAGGCGCTGGCGGCGGCGGCCGTCGAGAGTCTGGGGGCGGGGTCCGACGAGGTGACGGCGGCGCTGGAGTCGGGGGATGCGGAACAGGTTCTGGAGGGCGCGAAGAAGGCGCTGGGGCTGGCGGTTGGGACCGGCGGGGAGGAGACGGGAGGGGCGGATGTCTCCGGGGAGGGGGACGAGGACTGAGAGGCGCCTGGACTGCAGTCAGTGGATTGGGCGGCCCGGAAGGACTTGTCCACGGGCTACAGGTGTTATTGGTTAGTGCCCGTCCGGCACTTCCTCCTCCGCTCCCTCGGACACCCGGTAAAGGTACTCTCCATCGCGGATGAGCCCGTACCGCTCGCGCGCCAGGCGCTCCAGCGCGTCATCGTGATGGCGCAGCGAGTCGACCCATGCGCGCAGGGAATCGATCTGGTGCCTGGCGGCCAGCAGTTCGGCGCGCTTGCCCTCCAGCCCCATTTCGGCCCGCCGAGCATCCATCAGCGAGTGCTCCCCTCCGGCGACCGCGACGTAGAAGGCGACCGCCACCAGGACGGGGAAGAAGAGCCCCTTCCACCCCCTCATGACCGCCACCTTTCCGAGGCGTAGCCGGCCCGCGCGCCGAGCCGTTCCTCGATCCGCAGCAACTGGTTGTACTTGGCGACCCGGTCGGTGCGGCTGGGCGCGCCCGTCTTGATCTGGCCGGCGCCGGTGGCGACCGCGAGGTCGGCGATGAAGGTGTCCTCGGTTTCGCCCGAGCGGTGGGAGATGACCGTCCCGAACCCGGCCTCCTGCGCCGCGCGCACCGCGTCGATCGACTCGGTGAGGGTGCCGATCTGGTTGACTTTCACCAGGATGGCGTTGGCGGTGCGTTCGTGCATGCCGCGCTCCAGGCGGGTCAGGTTGGTGGCGAAGAGGTCGTCGCCCACGATCTGGCAGCGATCGCCCACCCGCGAGGTGAGCGTCGCCCAGCCGGACCAGTCATCCTCGTCCAGGGGATCCTCGAGGCTGACAAGCGGGAAGCGCGCGATCATCTCTTCCCAGAAGGCGATCATTTCCTCGGTCCCCAGAGACGCTCCGGAGGATTTGTGGAAGGTGTACGCACCGTCCGCGAAGAACTCGGACGCGGCGGCGTCGACGGAGAGAAGGATGTCCTCGCCGGGGCGATAGCCGGCCGCCTCGATCGCTCGCATGACCACCTCGGCGGCTTCGATGTCGGAACCCAGGTCGGGAGCGAATCCCCCTTCATCGCCCACGGCCGTGCTTTTGCCCGCCTCCGTCAGCACCTTCTTCAGGGCGTGGAACACCTCCACCCCCATCCGCAACCCCTCGGAGAAGGATCCGGCGCTCACCGGCATAATCATGAACTCCTGGATGTCCACGTTGTTCGACGCGTGCGCGCCGCCATTCACGATGTTCATCATGGGAACGGGCAGGGTGCGGGCATCGTTCCCGCCGAGGTATCGGTACAGCGGGAGACCCTGCTCGGCCGCCGCCGCCCGGGCCACCGCCAGGGACACGGCCAAGATCGCGTTGGCGCCCAGACGGCCCTTCCCCGACGTTCCGTCCAGCTCGATCATCGTGCGATCGATGCCTCGCTGGTCGCTCGCTTCACGGTCGAGAACCGCGCTCCGGATTCCGGTCCCGATGTTGCGAACCGCGTTGAGCACGCCCCGGCCCAGGTAGCGCCCGGGATCGCCGTCGCGCAGCTCCACGGCTTCATACTCGCCGGTGGACGCCCCGCTCGGGACGGCCGCGCGGCCACTGTGCCCGCTCTCGAGGACCACCTCCGCCTCGACGGTCGGATTCCCGCGCGAATCCAGGATTTCGCGTCCGCGCACCTCCACGATCGCCGACATCAGGCCTTCCCTTCCCCGTTCGCGAGTCCCAGGATCGCCTCCCGGCACTCCCTGGCAAGACGGTTTCGGTCCTTCAGGGTGAAGCCCTCGGTCTCGATTGGGTGCCCCACGACAACGGTGGCGGTCCCGGGGGACATCTTCCAGCTGCCCTTCTCCATGATCCCGCGCGTACCCACAATCGCGACCGGCACCACGGGCACCTGCGACTTGATGGCCATGACGAAGGCCCCCTTCTTGAAACGCCCCATCTCTCCGGTCGGCGACCGGGTGCCCTCCGGGAACATGATGATCGTCCTCCCTTCCCTCATCAGCTCATCCGCTCTCTTGAGCGAGTCGATCGCGGCCTGCTGGTCGGAGCGGTCGATGGCGATGTTGCCGACCTTTTCCCAGGCGGCGCCGACGACGGGTATGCGAGAGAGCTCCTTCTTGCCGACGAAGCTGAACTTCTCCCTGAGCGCCGTGCCCAGGGCGAAGATGTCGAACCAGCTCTGGTGGTTCGAAACCAGGATTTGGCCGCGCTCGTTTCCCAGCCGGTCGCGGTTCTTGACGACGAGCCGGGTGCCGGCGCCCCGCAGGATGATCGAGGTCCATTCCCCGGTCAGACGGTCCGCGCGGCGGCGGAAGTGGCGCGGCCACAGGAAGTAGTACAAGACCGCGCGTCCGCCGGAGTAGAGCGTCGCCCCGACGATCACGGCGTAGGCCCAAACGGTCCGGATCACGGGGTGCCGCCTGCGAAGTGGTCGTAGCCCCCCCGTCCGGGGGCGCTGCGGCGACCCCGATCGTCCGCGAGGACGACCCCCTTCCCTTCCTCCACCCTGCCGATGCGATTCAACGCCACCGCCATCTCCTGTCCGAGGGCCCTGATGCGCGATCCAGCCCCGGCCGGGGCCGTAAACATCAGTTCATAATCTTCGCCCCCTTCAAGGGCGAGGTTCAAGTCCCCGGCGCCCGGATCGACGGGGACGGCGCCGGCATCGACACGGATCCTCACCCCGGATGCGTCCGCCACACGCCTAGCGTCGGCGACGAGCCCGTCCGAAATGTCGATCATTGCGCGGGCCAGCCCTGCGGTGGACAGCGCAAGCCCCAGCGGCACCCTGTCGGGGGGAGCGGCGAACCGCTTGCGGGCCCGCGCATCCGGTTCCGCCCCCGCCGACCAGGCGGTCACCGCCGCAGCCGCCCCACCCAGACTGCCCGATACCCAGACCCCCTGCCCCACCTCCCCCCCACCCCGCGTCACCACCGTCCGCGCCCGCCCCACAGCCACCACATCCACCACGGCCGGCCCCGGAGACCGGCTCACATCCCCCCCGATGATCGCCACCCCTACCCGGTCTCCGGCAGCGCGTACACCCCGCTGCAACTCCACGGCGACCGACGGGTCCCCATGCACGGCCAGCGACACCAGCAGCGCCTCCGGCACCGCCCCCATGGCCGCCAGGTCGCTCAGCGCGGCGGCTCCGGCCCTGAAGCCCGCCTCCTCGGGAGAAATCCAGTCGAAGCGGAAATGGACTCCCTCGACGGCCATATCGGTCGAAATGACCAGGCCTCCGCGCAGGAAGGCCGCGTCGTCCCCCGGGCCCAGCCGTACGGCCCGGCTTCCCCTCCAGCCGATGGAGACGAGGCGGCGAACCAGCTCGTTCTCGTCCAGGGCCGGGGAGGTTCCGTCCACGGGCTACCTGGGGCGCCGCTGGTCGAATGTCACAAAGGGGAACGGCAGGCCGGCGTCGCCGCGGCCCTCCTCGCTCAGGGCCGCGGGGATCGCTTCCACCACATCCGAGGGCATGAGCGCGGCCCCCAGTCCGTCATGTGACGCCGCGCGGCCTGTCACATGAAGGGCAAGGCCCGCGGCGTGCGAAGCGCTCACCCCCTGGGCCAGGAACGCACCGATCGTGCCGGTCAGCACGTCCCCCATCCCCGCCACCGCCAGGTCCGATCCCCCTTCCTGCGTGCTCACCAGCAGTCCCCCCTCCGGATCGGCCACAAGCGACGGCGTACCCTTGAGCAGCGTCACCACACCGTGCGAGGCGGCGAAGTTCCGGGCCGTGGCCACGCGGTCGCGCTGGATGTCCGCAACGGCGCGTCCGGTCAGGCCGGCCATCTCGCCGGGGTGAGGCGTGACGACAGTATTCGCCCCGAGACGCTCCGCGAGGTCCCCCTGTTCACCCCGCGCCAGAAGGGTCAGCGCATCGGCATCGATGACCGCGGGCTGCGATTCGCGCGCCTCCAGCGCCACCCCCAACTGGCGCCGCGCCGTCGCCCCCGTGCCCAGTCCCGGCCCGATGGCCAGCGCGTCGCTCCGTTCCACGGCACTCCGCAACGCGGCCTCGTCGGAAGAGTCCACGAAGAGCGCCTCCGGAACTTCACCGAGCACCTCCGCGGCCGGGCCGGAGGCGCAGACCCGCACCAGCCCCACCCCGCAACGGAACGCGGCCCGGGTGGACAGGATCGCCGCGCCCGGCATGGCCGATCCGGCCACGATGGCCAGGGCGCCCACGTCGTACTTGTGCGTTACGGAAGGTCGGCGGGGGAGGGCCTCGCGCGCCCACCCCGGTGTGACCAGGCGCGCCCAGTCATCCGCTTCGGGCGGGGGAAACCCGATCTCGACGGCCACGACCCTTCCGCACCATTCGCGTCCCGGGTACAGGAGCGTCCCGAGTTTCGGCCACCCGAAGGAGACGGTGATGTCCGCGCGAACCGCGTCGCCGGGCACCCCGCCGGTGTTGCTGTCCACACCGGACGGAGCGTCAAGCGCGACCACCGCGCCCCCAGCCTCGTTCGCCAGCCTGATGGCCGCCGCATGCGGTGGGCGCGGCGCTCCCCGGATCCCGGTGCCCAGCAATCCGTCGACCACCACGTTCGCGCCCGCGAGGACCCCCGACAGCTCTTCGGCCGCGCCGGCCCGCTCATGATCGAATTCCGTGCGGGGAAGCTCCCAGCCGTGCAGGACAGGGTCGGATCGAGGGCGCCCGCCAACAGTCACGGCAAGGACGTTACGCCCCCACGCGGACAAGGCCCTCAGGCAAACGAGCGCGTCACCCCCGTTGTTACCCGAACCGACCAGCGCAACAACCCGCCCCTTGGGGAACAGGTGCTCGATGATGAGCGCCGCCCGTTGGCCGGCGTTCTCCATGAGAGCCGCCTCAGGGACTCCACGCTCCACGATCGCGGTGTGATCGAAGAGGGCCGCCTGATCGGCGGTCGGCGCTCGTACCTCGGTTTTCCCGAACGGCCCTGTCAGGCGGCCCGGGTTCACGGCCTACTTGTAGCTCTGTCCGATCGACCGCCCGAAGGTGATCTCGCCGTTATCGATACGGATATTGAACCCGCAGTCCGGGTTCGAACATACCCAGGCCTTGTAACGGATCGGAGCTCCATCGCGTCCATAGTCGGACATGGGAAGCAAGACACCGTCGTTGCATTTCCTGCAGCTGGCAAAACTGTTGTCATCCAACGTGTTCATCGAACCCTCGTCATTAGCCGATCCAACGACCCGCGTAAGGCCGCTTCCAGGGGTGGTTTGCGGTCCCGCGACCCTTCTTCGCGCCATCGGTCCCCGCAAGTTGCTTGGGGGCGGAAGCTATCAGAAAACCCGTCCGTTTGCCAGACATGGGCGAGATTTTCGTCCGAAAACCACCCTTCGGGCCCTCAATCCGCCCTTGTGACCACCGTCCAGGGACACACGGTCGCCACCTTCCACGGATAGACGGTCCACGGATAGTCGTGGTCGAAGACCTCCTCGAAGTCGAAGACATCCGCGAAGTCCTCTGGGCGGTCGCCGGTGTGCTTCACCAGAACTCCCATCTCTACGAGGTCGAAGACCATCTCGCCCAGATCACTCGTCGAGTGGATGCCCCAGTGCCCGAGCACCGTGCGCGCCATCGGTCCGAACCGCTCCATGGCCAGCCCGCGCACCCCCTCCGCCAACTCCCGGCCGGAGATGTGGCGCCGTTCGCTCAACCCCGAAATCACCCCGTGGAGCGCATCCAGGACGAAATCGTACGCGTCACGGTGGAACCGCACATCCTTCAACTGAACCGCGGCCGGAGCTTCGAAGTGGTCCAAGGTGCTCATGACGCAATTTCACACTGTCAGGTGGAGGGCGCCAGTTCGTCGTAGAGCGGGTAGGCGGCACACATTTCGCCTACCTCCCGGCGAACCCCGTGGATGGCCTCTTCGTCCCGCGGGCGTTCGAGGATGTCGGCGATCCAGCCGCCTATCTCGCGAATCTCCGGGGGGCCCATGCCACGCGTGGTGATCGCGGGGGTGCCGATGCGCAGCCCGGAAGTCACGAACGGGGACCGGGTCTCGCCGGGGACCGTATTCTTGTTGACGGTGATTCCGGCACGCTCCAGCGCCTGCTCGGCGTCCTTTCCGGTGAGGTCGCGATCCCGGAGATCGACCAGGATGAGGTGATTGTCCGTTCCCCCTGACACCAGGTTCACGCCGCGCTCCATGATGGTGTCAGCGAGCACGCGAGCATTCTCCACGACCCGTCGGCCATACTCCCCGAATCCCGGCAGGAGGGCCTCTCCCAGGGCAACCGCCTTCGAGGCAATGACGTGGACGAGGGGGCCTCCCTGGATGAAGGGGAAGACCATGCGGTCGATCGCTTTGGCGTGCTCCTCCCGGCACATGATCAGGCCCCCGCGGGGACCGCGCAGGGTCTTGTGGGTAGTCGTGGTCACCACGTCGGCGTGGGGGACGGGGCTGGGGTGGTGGCCACCCGCGACGAGTCCCGCAATGTGCGCCAGATCGCACATGTGAACCGCGCCGACCTCCCTGGCGATTGCGCCGAAGGCCTCGAAGTCGATGGTGCGGGGATAGGCGGACGCCCCCGTCACGATCATCTTCGGGCGCGTACGGAGGGCGGTCGCGCGCACCGCATCGTAGTCGATGCGCCCGTCCGACTCGCGCACCCCGTACGCCGCAACCTCGAAGAAGCGCCCGCTGAAGTTGACGGGGGAACCGTGCGTGAGGTGGCCGCCGTGGCTCAGATTCATGCCGAGGATGCGGTCGCCCGGCTCGAGGAAGGCGAAGTAGCCGGCCATGTTGGCCTGCGCCCCCGAGTGGGGCTGGACGTTCGCGTGGTCCGCGCCGAAGATCTCCGTGGCCCGGGTGCGGGCCAACTCCTCGACCTGGTCGGCGTACTCGCAGCCGCCGTAGTAGCGCCTCCCGGGCAATCCCTCCGCGTACTTGTGGGTGAAGACCGTGCCGAGGGCTTCCCGGACCGCGGGGGACACGAAGTTCTCACTCGCGATCATCTCGAGCTGGCTCCGCTGCCGGGATTCTTCTCCCAGCACCGCGCGGTAGACCCGCTCGTCCGTCTTTTCGAGGTGTTGCATCGGGCGTTCCGTGTTTTCTCTTGTTGCTTCCGCGCCTGTCCGGCCGGCCGGCGCGACCCCCCCCGGGGGACTCACTGCGACCGCGTAACCGCGCGGCCGATCACCAGCCTCAGGATTTCACTGGTCCCTTCGTAGATCTCGGTCCCCTTGGCATCCCGCATGAGTTTCTCGACCGGAAATTCGCGCATGAAACCATAACCGCCGAAGATGCGAACCGCCTCTTCGGTGACCCACATGGCCGTCTCGCTGGCCAGCAGTTTCGCCATCGCCGAGCGCGCCGTCACCGGGAACCCCTCCCGGTCGTCCGAGCCCCGCACCTCCCACGCCGCCGCGCCCCCCATGACCAGCGCCCGGGAGGCGGCGATCCTGGTGGCCATGGTCGCGAGGTTGCTGCGGATGGCCCCGAAGTCCGCGATGGGACGGCCGAACTGGCGCCGTTCCCGCGCGTACCTGGCGGCGTGTTCCATCGCGGCCTGCGCAATCCCCACCGCCTGCGCCCCGATTCCCAGCCGACCCAGGTCCAGGGCGCCCAGGGCGTAGCCGAGTCCCCGGCCCGGATCTCCCACCAGCCTTTCAGTACCCACACGGACCCCCTCGAGGTCCACCGAGACGGTCTCCGAGGCGCGCAGACCCATGGTCTTCTCCCGCCTTCCCACCCGGTATCCCCCGGCGTCCGTGTCGACCAGGAACGCCCCGATCGGAGGCCGCGACCCGGCCGGTCCGGTGCGCGCGAAGACGATGACCACATCGGCCCGGGAACCGTTGGTAACCCACTTCTTCGATCCCGAGATGGTCCACACCCCTTCCCCTTTCTCCGCACACGCCTGCGTGCTCATCCCCGAGGGATCGCTCCCGGCCTCCGCTTCGGAAAGGGCGAACCCGGCGATCTTCTCCCCCGAGGCAAGCGCGGGGAGCCAGTGGGACTTCTGCGCCTCGCTGCCGTGCGCCAGCAGGATGTGGGGGACGGGCCCGTTCTGGATGGCCACGGTCAGGGCGAGGGCCGCGTCGCCGCGCGCGATCTCCTCCAGCGCGACGAGGTAGGTGGGGGCGTCGAAGCCCAGCCCGCCGTACTCCGGGGGCGTGAGCATTCCCAGGAAACCCAGTTCGGCGAGCTTGGCCAGCACCTCCGGCGCGAAGGCCCGGTTCCGGTCCCACGCGGCCGCGCGCGGCACGATCTCGCCCTCGACGAAGTCGCGCGCCAGGTCGCGGATTTCGCGCTGTTCGGCGGTGAGCACGGTCAGCGGCCTCCGTCGTAATCGTGGAAGCCCCGCCCCGTCTTGCGCCCCAGCCACCCCGCCGCCACGTACTGGCGCAGCAGCGGACAGGGACGGTAGCGATCGTCGCCCAGCTCCCTGTGCAGCACCTCCAGGATGTTCAGGCAGGTGTCGAGGCCGATCAGGTCGGCCAGGGCCAGCGGCCCCATGGGGTGGTTCATGCCCAGCTTCATGACCGTGTCGATGGCCTCCGCCTCCGCCACCCCTTCCATGAGCGCGAAGACGGCCTCGTTGATCATCGGGGCCAGGATCCGGTTGGAGACGAAGCCGGGGAAGTCGCGCACCTCCACGGGGACCTTGCCGAGGGCCCGGGAGAGCGCCATCACCGTCTCCGTGGTGGCGTCGTCGGTGCGCAGTCCGCGGATGACCTCGACCAGCTTCATGACCGGGACGGGGTTCATGAAGTGCATCCCGATGACCTGCCCGGGGCGCTGCGTGCGGGACGCGATCGCCGTGATCGAGATCGACGAGGTGTTTGAGGCGAGGATGGCGTCGTGCGGCGCGAAGCGGTCGAGTTGACTGAAGATCTCGTACTTGAGGTTCGCGATTTCGGGGACGGCTTCGACCACCAGTCCGGCCCGGCTCACCCGCTCCAGCGCGGTTGCGGATTCGATGCGGTCCAGGGCCGCGCTCCGCTCCGCCGCGCTGATCCTCCCCTTCGACCGCTGCCGTTCCAGGTTGCGGCCGATGGTGGCGGCCCCGCGGTCGAGCGCGCCCCGGTCGGAATCCACCAGCATCACCTCCAGGCCCGCCAGCGCACACACATGGGCGATGCCGTTCCCCATGGTGCCGGCGCCCACGACAGCCACTCGTTCGATCGTCATTCAGTCTCCTCTTCGGTTTCGTCCGGTCCCAGCAGCCAACGTGAGGGCACGATTCGGGTTCGCGCCACGATCAGGATGGCCAGCACCAGCGCGACGGTGGCGGCCAGTCCCCCTTCCAGTCCGAAGTCTCCGCCGGTAACCAGCGCCGTCCCCGCGCCCGACACATCGATCAGCGGAGCGTCCACCAGCTCGAGGCCGCTCACGGGCAGGTCGGCCAGGAATCCCGTCGCCAGATTCCACCCGGTGTGTACGCCGGTCGCCCACCACAGATCCCCCGTCCTGAGGCAGACCAGTCCGAGAAGAACACCCGCCAGCGCGATGTTCAGGAACGCCAGTCGCCCGACATTCGGGTTGGCTCCGTGGAGGAGCGAAAAGGTCGCCGAAGTGAACGCGAGGGCGGGCCAGCGCCCCCATCGGTCCAGCACCACGCGCAGCGGGTATCCCCGCAGGGCAATCTCCTCCCCCGCGGCCGCTGGGAGCAGGATCAGCACGGTCCAGCCTCCCGTCGCGACATACTCGATGACTGTGCCTCCTTCCAGCCCGTACCGCAGCCCCCCCACACCAACCGCGATGGCCAGGGCCGGGAGCACGAGGGCGACCCCGAGCATGGTGCCCCACAGCAATCCCCGCCCCGCCCCCGACCGCGGCAGCCCGATGGCCGATAGCGGCCTCCTGCCGTCCATGCGCAACACAATCGCGCTCGCCACCACCGCGGCCACGAGTTGGAGCGATCCCTGCGCGGCCAGGCTTTCGGGCAACCCCGCAAGTCCGAACAGCGCGACGAGAAGCGCCACGAGGAGAACGGCGAAACCGCCCAGCCGAACCAGGATGGGAACGACCTCGCTCCTCTCCGGAAGGAGCCGCACGGCGGGATTCAGCTTGGTGGACCCTCCGGGGACCGCCACGAGAACCGGTGCCGGGCCACGACGTACACGATGGCGGCCTTGATCAGCGCCCCCGGCAGGAAAGGCTGCACACCGGAGGCGAACAATTCGCGCGCGCCCAGCTCCGTCACCACCGACAGCCAGCTTGCCCCCGAGGCAAAGATCACCGCCGTCGCCACGATGAGCGCGACCGCCGTCCGCACGCGATGCTTGTCCCGGCCGGCGATCCAGCCCGCGAGCGCCGCCGCCGCCGGGAAGGCCAGCAGGTACCCGCCGGTCGGGCTCAACAGCCAGGGCAGGCCCGCTCCGCCCATCGCGAAGACGGGGACGCCGGCCAGACCCAGTCCCAGGTACACGAGCTGCGAGGCCGCGCCCGCGACCGGTCCGAGCAGCACGCCCGCGAGGAGCACGAAGAGCGTCTGCAGCGTCATGGGGACCGGTGTGAAGCCGAGTGGTACGGCGATATGCGCCCCCAGCGCCGTGAGGGCCGCGAAGACGAGTACGGCCAACGGCAGCGCGACGGGGCGGTGCGCCGCCAACACGCGCGAGAAGGGTGCCGCTCCGGGTTTCTCCGCCTCGGCCAGGGCGAGGTCCGTGGTTGTGTGAGAGTGGATCATTCCGCCATCCTCGGTTCAGTTCGTGCGTACCGCAAGGGCAACCGCGTTGCCGCCACCGAGACAAAGGGTGGCCATCCCGGTCTCGACGTCCCGCGCGGCCATCGCGCCCAGCAGGGTAACAAGGATCCGCGCGCCCGACGCCCCGATGGGATGCCCCAGCGCCACCGCACCCCCCCGCACGTTCACGCGCTCGGGATCCATTTTCAGCTCCCGCATGTCCGCGATGGCCTGCACCGCGAACGCTTCGTTCATCTCCACCAGTCCGTAGTCCTCTATCCCGGTCCCTTCCCGCCGCATCAGGTTGCGAACGGCCTGGACAGGCGCAAAGAAGAGGTCGCGCGGCTCGGTACCTCCCGCTGCGTACCCCGTGATGACCGCCCGGAATGCCAGACCGTGCGCCACGGCGTACTCCTGGCTGGCCACGACCAGCGCCGACGCGCCGTCGTTCAGTCCGGGCGCGTTACCGGCGGTCACGACCAGTTCATCGAGGCCCGGGGGAGCGTCGCGGGGGAAGGCAGGGCGCAGACGGCCCAGCGCCTCCACCGAGGTGTCCCGGCGGGGACCTTCGTCCGTGTCCACCGTGGCTGCGCCGCGCCGGTTCTTGACCGTGACCGGCACGATCTCCGGCCCGAAGCGGCCCTCGTCGATGGCCGCGACGGCCTTGCTGTGGGACGCGAAGGCGAATGCGTCGGCCTCGGAGCGCGTAACGCCTGCCTTCGCGGCGGTGTACTCGGCGTGCCCGCCCATGTGGCAGTTCCCGAAGGAGCACCAGAGACCGTCGTGGACCAGCCCGTCCTGAACCGTGCGGTCCCCGAACTTCACCCCACCCCGCATCCCCCGCAGGTAGTACGGCACATTCGACATCGACTCGAAACCGCCCGCCACCACCAGACGCGCGTCGCCCGCCTTGACCGCCTGGGCCGCCAGCATGACCGCCTTCAGCCCGGAGCCGCACACCTTGTTCACGGTCACCGCGGGCACGCTCGCCGGCACGCCTCCGTTCACGGCGGCCTGGCGGGCAGGGGCCTGTCCGGCACCGGCGCTCACCACGTTGCCCATGATCACCTCGTCGACCTCGGTGACATCGATGCCGGCACGCGACACGACTTCGCGCACCACGACCGCGCCCAACTCGGGGCCGGAAAGGGGGCTGAGACCTCCCAGGAAGCGTCCGATGGGGGTGCGGACGCCGTCGAGGATTACGGGTGTGCGGGCAGGGTCGGGCACGGAGGGATGTTCACGGGTTTCGGGTGGATCACGTACAGGAAAAAGGCACCCAACAGTATACCAATCTACTCGCGGCACCCCAACCCGCGCCGCGCGAAGAGGCCCCCTTTCACGGCACCAGCGCAGGCGTCTTACTTATGTCTTACCCACGACGCCCCAGCCCGCCGCCCTGCACGAAGAGATCCCGCTGATAGCGCGCCCCGCGCGGCGGCCGATACCGCTTCAGGGAACGCAGATCGCCAATCCCCAGCGACTCCGCCCGGTCGAGCAGGCGCAGCAGCACACGGGCCGTGGCCAGCGCGTCGCCGCGGGCGCGGTGCCGGCCGTGGATCGGGATGTCGAAGAACTCCGACAGCGCGTCCAGGTTGCGTTGGCGCAACTCCGGCACCAGGCGCCGGGCCAGGCTGATCGTACAGAGCCGCTCCACTTCGGGAACGTCGCCGAGCGCGTCGCCGAGTTGCGCCCGCAGCCATCCCCAGTCGAAGCTCGCGTTGTGGGCGACGAAGACCCGGCCGGCGATGCGCCGGAACACCTCCTCCGCGACCTCGTCGAAGGTGGGCGCCCCGGCGAGCATGCGGTCGGTGATCCCGGTGAGCTCGACGGTCCGGCGCGGGACCCGGCGCCCCGGGTGCAACAGCGTCTCGAACACGTCGTGGACCGCACCCCCCCGCACCTCCACCACGGCCACCTCGGTCATGCGGTGCCCGCCCTCGTGGCGGCCACCCGTCGTCTCCACGTCCACCACCGCGTACGAAAGCCGCGACAACAGCGCTCCCGGGCGGCGGGCGCCCCCGCGAAGACTCCATACGCCTTCGCCGTCCACCTCGAAACGGTCGTCGCCCCCCAGCAGCGCGAAGACGGCCGCGGAGGCGGCGCCCGGATGGCCGTTCAGGCCCAGTACGCGCCGCGCCAGTTCGGGGGTGGCGAGCGGCCCGTCCTGCAGCACCTCCCAGGCACCCTGCAGGAGAGAGCGGCGGCCCGCCCGCGAGGTCATTGCCGGTGGCGTGCCAGCGCGTACGACAGGCTTTCCAGCTCCACCAGCATGCTCACATTGCGGAGCGCGACATCCTCGGGCAGCCGCAGCTGCACCGGTGCGTAGTTCAGCACGGCCTTGATTCCGGCGGCCACCACGCGGTCCACCATACCCTGTGCCACGGGTGCGGGGACCGCCACGATCACGAGATCGATCCGGTCCTCGCGCAGCGCGCTTTCAAGCTCATCCTGACCCCGGATCCAGATCTTGCCGAGCCTGGTGCCCACCTTGCACGGGTCGTTGTCGATCACGGTCGTGATGTGGAAGCCACGCCGGCGGAAGGGCTCGTATTCGACGAGGGCGGTGCCGATCCGTCCCGCGCCCAGCAACGCCACGCGCCAGGTGCAGTCGAGTCCGAGCACGCCCCTGAGGACCCCGGTGAGCTCGGCCACGGAGTACCCCAGCCCGCGTTTGCCGTACGAACCCAGGTGGGACAGATCCTTGCGCACCTGGGCGGCCGTGGTTCCCCCGCGCTCGGCGAGCGCCACGCTGGCTACGCTGGTCACGCCTAGGCGTTCAAAGTCCTCCAGGAACCGGAGGTAGAGCGAAAGGCGACGGACTGTCGCGTCCGGGATTCGGCTTGTGAATTCGTTCACAAGCTGAAGTTAGCGAAAAGGGAGGTTGGAGGGCCATGTCCGGGGCGTCCGGGGCGGGGATCAGGGTGCCGGGCCGTCCTTCGGGAGCAGGGCCGCCGCGAGCTTGATAAAGTCCTCAGGCGACAACCGCTCGGGACGAAGGGTCGGCGACAATCCAAGGTCCGCCAGCACGGTATCGATCCGATCGCGCGGGCATCGCAGGTCGGGGTGGCGTGTCAGGATGGTCCCCAACTGCTTGCGGCGCCACATGAAGGCCGCCCTGGTCAGGGTACGGACGCGTGCGGCGGCGGTGCGCGTGAGCCGAGGGGGGGAACGCGGTGTGATGCGGACAGCCGCGGAATCCACGCGGGGAACCGGCCGAAAGGCGGAGCGCGGCACCTTGCAGATCCGCGCCGCGGCCGCGTGCAGTCCCACGCCTACGGTAAGTGCACCGTAAGTCCGTGTCCCAGGGGCGGCGAGGATGCGCCCGGCCACCTCCGCCTGCACGGTCAGCACGATGTCGCGCGGGTAGGGCAGCCGCAACAGGCGGAAGATGATGGGGGTGGTGATGTTATACGGGATGTTGCCGACCACCGTGGTGCGCTCCCAATCGCCGCCCAGCGAGGCGGGGTCCAGCGACAGGATGTCTCCGTGGATCAACCTCACCCGGGGATCCTCCTCGTAGCGGGACGCCAATTCAGCCGCCAGTTCGTCGTCCAGCTCCACGACGGTCAGCCGGACGCCGCGCTCGACCAGGTGCCCCGTCAGCGCGCCTCGCCCTGGTCCGATTTCCAGAACCGGGTCGCCCTCCTCGCCCCGTACCGCCCCCGCGATCTTGCGCTGAAGATTCGGATCCACCAGGAAGTTCTGTCCCAGCGAGCGCTTGGGGCGGCGGCGCGGCGGCACGGTCAGCAGTCCGTGGACAAAGCCGCCCGTGCGGCGAGGCGCCGGGCTGGTGTTCCGTCCACCGCCCCCTACTCCGCGCGCACCACGACCGCCGTGCGATCGTCGGCCGGAATGAGCGGCACCGACTGGGCGGACATCTCGAAGAGGCGGTCCAGGATCTCGACGGCCGACTCCCGGTGATTCCGGGCGACAGTCTTCAGCACCAGGTCTTCGCCGCTCTTTCGCCCACGCCGGGCCACTGTGTCGGAGAGCCCGTCGGTGAAGAGAAGCAGAAGGTCCTCGCCCGGCGCCCACTTCGCCCGTGCTTCGCGGAAGGGCGCCCCTCCGATCCCCATGGGCGGGTCGGTGGCCAGAAGTCGCCGCGCGGTCCCCCCGGGTTCCACGATGAAGGCGTGCGGATGGCCGGCGTTCGCGTACGCCACTTCCGGCACTCCGGGCGACAGCACGCAGTAGCAGAGCGAGAGGTACATCTCTGTTGATTCCAGCTCGTCCCCGATCGCCTGGTCCAAGTGTTCCAGCACGGTCCCGGGGGCCCCGCCCTGCTGCGCGGAGATCGCCGCCGCGCTCATGACCAGCGCCATGATCAACGCCGCCGGGAAGCCGTGCCCGGAGACATCGCCGATCATGACCCCCGTCCGTCCGCCCGGCAGCTGCAGCACCTGGTAGAAGTCGCCGCCCACCGACTCGGCGGGCACGACGCGCGCGGCCGCCTCCACGCCCCGGACGCGCGGGATCGGGGGGAGAAGCTTCATCTGCAGGTCGTGGGCAAGCTTCATCTCGTGTGACAGGCTGTCCAGCTCCTGTTCCTCACGGGTTCGCCGCCCCGCTCCGGGCGTTACCGCCTCGCCGACAGCCCCGTCCGGGAACGGCGGTGGACCGGAGGCCGCGGTGCCGGGAGCGTCCCGCAAGACGAGGGTGACCGCGTTGCCCGCGTCGCTGAAGTGCACTTCGTCCATGAGCGCCCGCATCAGGAAGATGCCCCGTCCGCTGTCCTTGGCGATGTTCTCGGGCAGCCGCGGATCGGGGACCGCACCGGGATCGAAGCCGCGACCCTCGTCGCTCACGCACACCCGCACCTCGCCGGGCCGCACCCGCAGTTCGACCCTGACGCGCTCTGCGGGGTCGTTCACGTTGCCGAACAGAATCGCGTTGGAGATCGCCTCCGTGAGTCCCACCCGGAAGTGGAAGAGGAGGCGCTCCCTGTCGAGCCCGGCGGGCGCGCAGCATTCGACCGCGTGGTCCACCGCATCCTCGATGGCGCCGACGTCGTTGGGGAGGTGGAAGACCACGGTTCCCGGGGCGTCGAGCGAGGGTTCGCGGGCCGGGTCCGACACCAGGCCACCCGGCGGGGGAGTCGGCGCGCCCGGCCTCCTGGTCACGCCTCCTACTCCTTCAGCGCTTCATCCAGGCCGTCGCAGATCCGGAAGAAGGTGTCGAGCCTGGTCAGCTCGAAGAGTCGTTGCAGGTCGGCGTTGAGCGAGGCCAGCCGCAAGTCCCCGCCCTGCGCCCGAACCTCCTTCGAGAGGGTTATGAGGACACCCAGCCCCGACGAGTCGATGTAGCCGGTGCGCGAGAAGTCGATGACAAAGCGGCGCGCCCCCCCTTCGAGCGCGTCGAGCACCATGCGTTTCAGTTCGTGGCGGTTCCCGACGATCAGCTGCCCGTCGACGTCGTAGACGGTGACGCGCCCGATGGTTCGTTCTCTGAAGGACATGGAGGCTCTTTCGGGTGAGGTGGGTTGTGGTTGACGAGAGGTCTGGCAGGGGGGAACCGAAAAATACGGAAGCGGGCGGTTTCGTGCAGGCGTGGGCCGGCGGCGGTCCGCGGACAAGACCGCGCTCATCCCGCCAATCCCGCCTACTTCTCCTCCTTCCCGTTGGACCCGGCGCGGGTCACGGATCTCGACGTTCGACGCCTCGCTGGTCCGTCATCCTCGGGGTGGATATGGCCAAGGGAGAGTTCTCGTGAAGCAGCCGACCCGCATGGCTCGCCCCCTGTCGGTACCAGTGGTCTGAGAGATATGATCGACGATTCGCCAGCGTGGACTACGCGTGTTGGCTTGCCATCGATCATCGTCGGGACGGGCGGACTTTCGAGCACCAGGGCACTGTCTTGGTATATGGCCGCCAGTCGGTGGCTGGTCGCCGGTTTCGGGTCGACCAGAATCGAATAGCACCCGGTCTCCGGATCGATCACCGCCGCTGCGAGCGAGGACACCCACATCGCAACCACGAGGCTGCCCGCGCCGTTGGAGAAGAGAGTGTAGGGCCGACCTCGGCGCCGCTTTCCAGCTTCCAGCAGCTCCCCTGGCAGAGCCACTTCCTTGCGAGCGCCCGACAACGAGTATCCCACAAGCCGGTCACGGACAAGAACATACACCCAGTCAGACATGCAAACCACTTGGGTTCCCATGAAATCGATAGCCTGCTGCTCTAGCGACGATCGGCCGTCCGGCATCAGTACGCGCCCTGTCCGCCCCTCGCCCAGGACAATCTCGCGACCCTGGGGAGTGCGCACCAAGGCACCTCCGGGTAGTGGTACAACCATGTGATTCCCGAGCGCGCACACCTCGGTGACTCCTGGAACGTGAGGGGACCAGACACCGACCAGGTCGCCGCCCGAGCTCCAATGATTCACCCGTTGAAAGTCCGACACCAGTATTCCGTCGGCAGCCACGCTCGCCGCGACCATCGCCTGTAACTCTCCAGGCCCTTCGCCCTCGCCACCCCCGAAGGTCCCCACCAGGGTCCCGTCGGCGATGGCGAAGGCCATGACGGCCAGCGGGTCGGACGCATCAACCACGTACACGAGCCCCCGGTCGCGGTCGACGGCGACGAATTCGCGGAATCCATACGTCCATTCGTTGACGATCTCCCGGCCGGATGAATGATCGATCTCGAGCCGTTGCTGCGCACGGAGAACCGATGGGAGAGCCATCACCAGGACAGCGGCGCAAACGGACAGGAATCTCTTCATTTGTCTCACCTCACGGGTTTCGGGCGGCGCGTCGCACGTTCCTTCACGAATCCCTCCGCTTTCCTCGGTTGGACGGTATCGCGGCCGAGAGCGGACCAGGCCCGCTCGACATCGCCGCCTCTACCCATATTGACGGACCTCGACCTCAAAACGTCCAATGGTAGGGTCCGGGGCGAGGCGGCTCAGCGAGGTCCTCACGAGTCCCGGGCAGCCCGCCGGCGACCCCCACCAGCCATCAGCGCCGTGATCGCCGCCACGCGCACGATGTCCGACACCGACGCCCCCCGCGACAGGTCGTTCAGCGGCAACCTCAGCCCCTGCAGGATGGGGCCGAGAGCCGTCGCCCCGGCCAGCCTCTCCACCAGCTTGTACGCGATGTTGCCCGCGTCCAGGGACGGGAAGACCAGGATATTGGCCCTCCCCCCGGCCGGGGATTCCGGCGCCTTGGCCCGGGCGACCGCGGGGATCAGAGCGGCGTCCGCCTGGAGTTCGCCGTCCGCGGGCACCTCCGGGAACAACTCGCGGAAGCGCTCCGCGGCCTGGCGGACCCGTTGGACCGTACGTCCCTCCGCGCTCCCCAGCGTTGAATACGACAGGAAGGCGACGCGCGGCTCGTCCCCCACCACCTGCCGCCGCAGACGCACCGCCTCGCCCGCGATCTCGACGAGGGCACGCGGGCCGGGATCGGGGACCACACCCGCATCGGTAAAGCTCAGCACCTCGGATCCCCCGCCCCTGAAGTCGCCCACCTCCATGAAGAACGACGACGACAGCGTGCGCACGCCCGGCCTCAGCCCCACCCCCCTCAGCCCCGCCCGAATCACCTCGGCGCTGGGATGCACCGCGCCCGCGACCACACCGTCCACGGCCCCCTCGGTGAGCATCCCGACCGCCCGGAGCAGGGCATCGCTCCCCCCCTCCACCACCACCGGGTCGACCACCTCGCGGCGTCGCAACACATCCACAGCCTCGGCTACGCGGGCATCGTCTCCCTCCGGGAAGGCGATCCTGCACCCGAAACGTCGCGCCCGGGCTTCCAGGCGCCCGGTAAACGTCACGAAAAGCGCCGCTGCAACCGTTCCAGCACAAGTGGCGACACAAAGGTGCTGACGTCGCCTCCCAGAGCCGCCACCTCCCTGACCAGCGTGGCGGACAGGAAGGAGTAGTGCACATCGGGCGTCAGGAAGATCGTCTCCACCTCGTCCCACAGTTCACGGTTCATCTGCGCCATCTGGAACTCGTAGTCGAAGTCCGACACGGCCCTGAGCCCCCGGATGATGAAGCGCGCCCCCTCGTCGCGGGCAAAGTCGACCAGGAGCCCCGAGAAGGAAACGCAATCGACCCGGGATTCGTTCCCGAAGACCTCCCGCATAATCTCCAGCCGCTCCGCGACGGGGAACAGACTCCCCTTCGCCTGCGTGGCGGTCTCGGCCACTCCCACGACCAGGTGGTCGCAGAAGCGCAGCGTGCGCCGGACGATATCCTCGTGGC
Source organism: Longimicrobiales bacterium (assembly GCA_965208295.1). Taxonomy (GTDB): domain Bacteria; phylum Gemmatimonadota; class Gemmatimonadetes; order Longimicrobiales; family Gaopeijiaceae; genus Bin94. The sequence continues at coordinate 291,591 of OZ242328.1, forward strand.
CCAGGGTGACGGGGTCGAAGGATCCGGGATACACCGCGATGATGGGACGGCTGGCCTTCGAGGCCCCGGACTCCTCTTCGGAGGAATCCCGCCCGGACTGGCGGAAATCGCATTTCTTCATGGGTCCATCTCCTTCCGGGAGCCGGTTGCGCGCCGGTTTGCCACGGGCGGGAGCGCGATCGCAGTCAGCACGGTATCGCCGTATCGGCGCTGCCGCACGGGGACGTCCGCGGGAAGCGCCTCGTCCGAGCGGTGCTCGACCCACAGTTCGCGTGCGAAGGGCCGGCGCGCGAAGAGGGTGACGAGGCGGTGGGCGTGGCCTCTTCCGTAGGGGGGATCGGCCAGGGCGAGATCGCAGCGGGCCGGGTCGAGCCTGTGCAGATGGGCAAGGGCGTCACCGCGAACCACGGTGGCGATCCCGTCCGCTTCGAGGGAGCGGATGTTGCGCTCCAGCACTCCGATCGCGCGGCGGCTCCGTTCGACGAAGGTGACGTGGGCCGCGCCCCGGCTCAGCGCCTCGAGCCCGAGCGCCCCCGATCCCGCGAACAGGTCGGCGACGTCGGCGCCACCGATCCGCCGTCCCAAGATCGACATCCATGCCTCGCGCACGCGGTCGGTCGTGGGACGCACGCCCCGGCCGCGTACCGGAGCCAGCCTGCGGCTCTTCCACTTGCCGGCTATGATCCGCAAATGCTCCTCCGCGCACGCCGGTTGGGTTGGGAGACGGGCGATCGGCCCGTTCATCGTCGCCGGACCGGGGTCACTCGGCCGGGCGGATGTCCACAACCCTCGCCTGGATCCTGGTCACGCCTCTGAAGGTATTCTCCAGGAGCGTGAAGGCCACATCCACCGGGCGGTTGGCAATCGCCTCCAGGGACACGCGTTCCACGAGGCGGAAGCCGATCGCCCCCAGCCCGGCGCCGTTCTTGACCATGCGGAACTTGAGGTGCGCCCCCTTGAGCACTCTGGGAGGTGCGGCGAAACGGACGCGGCGCGCCATGAACACCGGTTCCGGGTTGCCGCGGCCGAAGGGGCCCGCGTAGCGCATGTATCGGCTCAGCTCAAGATCGACTTCGTCCAGGCCGATCTCGGCGTCCACGTGCAGCACCGGCCGCGGCTCCGCGCTCCCCAGACGCTCGCGGGCAACGGCCTGCAATGCCTCCCGGAAGGCGGCGACCCGGTCGCGGCGGATGTCCATCCCGGCCGCCTGGTGATGGCCCCCGAAACGGTCCAGGTGCTCCGCGCAGGCCGAGATGGCGCCGTGAAGGTCGAAGGGCGGAATCGATCGCGCGCTCCCCCGCCCCTTCTCCCCGTCCAGGGCGATCACCACCGTCGGCCGGTGGATGCGCTCCACCACCCGCGACGCCACGATCCCGATCACCCCCGGGTGCCACCCTTCTCCCGCAACCACGACCGCCCGGTCCCGCACCGGGTCGTTGACTTCCCTGAGCGCGGCCAGAGCCTCCTCGGCGGTCTGCCGTTCCAGTTCGCGGCGCTCCCTGTTGTTCCGTTCCAGCACCTCCGCCAGACCATTCGCCTCGCCGCGATCCTCGGTGAGTAGCAGCCGGAGCGCCTTCCCCGCGTCGCCGACCCGTCCCGCCGCGTTGATCCGCGGGCCGATCCGGAAGGCCACCGCGTCGGCTTCCACCGGATCTCCCGGGGTCAGGTCGGCAATCCTCTTCAGCGCCACCAGGCCCGTCCGGCCCGTCCGCGAGAGCACCCGCAGCCCGTAGCGCGTCAGGATCCGGTTCTCTCCCCGCAGCTTCATCATATCGGCAATCGTCGCCATGGCCACCAGGTCGAGGTAGTCCCACGCTTCATCGGCAGGCCGTCCCAGGCAGCGCGCCACGAGCTGGCCGACCTTGAAAGCGACCCCCGCGCCGCACAGGTCCTTGTTGGGGTAGGAGCACTCCGGCTGGTTGGGGTTGACTACCGCCAGCGCGTCCGGAAGGCTCGGGCCGGGCGTGTGATGATCGGTGACGATGACGTCCATCCCCGCGTCCGCGGCAAGACGCACCGGTTTCAGCGCGGTGATGCCGCAATCCACGGTGACCAGTACCGACGCTCCACAGGCGGCGGCGCGTTCGACGCCGGGGGGGGAGAGGTCGTAGCCGTGCAGGGATCTGTCCGGGACGATCGGTTCGGCGCTGCCTCCGAGCGCGCGGATCCAATGGGCGAGGAGCACCGCCCCCGTGATGCCGTCCACATCGTAGTCGCCGTGAACGACCACCATCTCGTCCCGTTCGATCGCTTGGGCGATCCTGCGCGCGGCCGCGTCGGCGCCCCGCAGGAGGGCGGGATCGTGCAGCGACGTGAGGAGAGGGCGCAGAAAGGACCTGGCCTGAGCGGGCGAGGTGCGCCCCCGTACGGCGAGCAGCCGGCACAGGGGCGGCGGCAGCTTCAGGTTGCGCTCGAGGTCGCAGACGGTGTCGGGATCGGGGGGAGGACGGAGCTTCCAGACGGGCCGCGCGACGAACGCGGCATGGTTGGCGGCGGTCGCCGGATTCACCCGGCCGGGATTCGGCTGCGCGTCACGCGGGCGCGTCGGCCCCACGGAGCGACGGGGATCCGGATTCGGCAGGCGCCGCCGGCGAGGTCACGATGATGCCGCACGCTTCGCACCGAATCAGCGGCGCCCGGGTGCGAACCTCGTTCTGCAATTGGAGTGGAATCACCGAAAAGCACGCGCCGCACGCCCCGTCCTCGGTCATGGGAGCAACCGCCACCCGGCGTCCTCCCTGCGCCAGATGGTCGTAGGCGCGCAGATACCGCGTGTCGATGCCAGCCGCAAACTCCCCTCGCCGGGCCTCCAGCGAGGTGACCTCCGCCAGTGCCACCTCCCGCTCGGCCAGGAGCTCGTCCCGGCGGGGGCCCACGGCGGACCGCGCCTCCTCCATCTCCGACTGCTGGTTCTCGAGGCGTTCCTCGAACCTGGAGATCTGGTCCAGGAGATTGACCACCTCCTGTTCCTCCTGGTCCAGGGCTCGTCGCAACAGCCCCAGTTCGGCCTGTACGGCAGCCTCCTCGCGAACGGTTCGCACCAGGTTCAGCCTGTCCTCCAGCCGGTGGACTCGGGCCTCCTTCTCCTCGGCCGCGAGCCGCAGGCGCCGTTCCTCGAGCTTCAAGTCGCGCACCCGCTTTTCGGTCACGCCGACATCCTCGGCCAGGCGCGCGGCCGGTGCTTCGACCTCCTCCAGCAACGGATCGTAGGATTCGATTCGGTCCCGGGTCTCCCGGATTCTTCGGTCCATGGTCTGGAGCTCCAGCAGCCGGCTGGAGATGGGGCCATTGTCGAGCGTCACTTTCTGTCTTCTCCCCCCTGTCGAGTTCTTCCCAGGTTTGACAACGCCTTCCCTGACCTGCGCCAGTCGACGGGCAAGGCCTGTCTTTCCTTCATCAAGTTCTCCTTATCCCTGATCAATCTGCGCTGTTCCCCGGTTCCGGAGCCGCGGATTTCCGCTTCGAGCGCGTCGAGCCGCCGGCTGATCCGGTTGCCCTCGATCTTCGCCACCGTATCGTCGAAGACCCGGGCCGGATCGGCAAGCGTCTCCGGATCGGCGTTGAGCTCCTCGAAGCGATCGACGGCCTCGGGCTTCGTCCCCTCCGGCAGGGCCACGAGCTCCGGATCGGCGATCAACGCCTCGAAGATCACACGGTTCGCGTCGTCCTCCAAATCCGAGGGGCCGACGCGTTCCGCCGATTTCTCGATCCATTCACGGTGATTAATCAGCAGGAGCACCAGGGTTCGCTCCGCCCCGAGCCCGCGAAAGCGGGGAGCAGGGCGCCTCCGCGGCGGCGCGGTGCCCACTCGGCGGGGCCGCACCGGAGCCTCGAGCAACTCCTGCGTGAGCGTCTCCCGCTGCACTCCGGTACGCTCCGCCACCCGCGTCACGTAGATGTCGCGCAGCCGGGCGTCCCTTGCCACCCGGAGGGTCGGCAGCAGGCGATCCAGGGCCCGGCGCGTCTTCTCGATCGAATCGAAATAACCACGCTCCTCCAGGATGGCGATCTTGCGGTCCAGCACATCGACGGCCTGGGCCACGAAGCCGCGTACCGCCTCCGCTCCGCCGGAGCGCGCCACCGAATCGGGATCCTCGCCGTCGGGAAGCGTCACCACGGACGCGTGCAGTCCCTGTCCCAGCAGCGTGTCGGCGGCGCGGAAGGTGGCGCGCAGTCCGGCGGGATCGCTATCGAAGAGAATCCGCACCTGGGTCGTGTAGCGTTTCAGGAGACGGGCGTGCGATTCGGTGAGGGACGTGCCCAGCGGCGCCACCACGTTGCGGATGCCGACCGCCGCCAGCGAGATCACATCCATGAAGCCCTCGACCACCATCACCGAGGCGTCGCGGCGGATGTGGTTGCGGGCCCAGCTCAGGCCGTACAGGACCTCGCCCTTGTGGAAGATCGGGCTCTCGGGCGAATTGAGGTACTTGGGCGCGCCCTTGCCCTCCTTGCCCAGGAGCCGGCCGCCGAAGGCCAGCACGCGCCCGGCGACCGACTCGATCGGGAATACGATGCGGTTGCGGAAGGCGTCGTAGGGATCCCTGCCCTTCTCGCTCTTCTTCAGGAGCCCCAGCTCGAGGAGGATGCCTTCGTCCAGACCGTGCACCGACACGGCCTCGCGGAAGGCGCCCCACTCGTCGGGCGCGTACCCGAGCCCGAAGCGTTCGCCCGCCTCCCGGTCGATCCCGCGGCCCTCCAGGTAGCTCCGCGCGGCCTCTCCGCCCTCCCACTCCCACAGGCGTTCCTGGAAGAAGGCGTTGGCGTGCGCGGACGCTTCGTAGTAGGGGCGCCAGGGATCGTCCCCCCGACCCTTGCCCCGCTTGACCTCGCGCACATCCACACCGCTGCGCGCCCCCACGTACTTGACCGCGTCGACGAAGCTCATCCCCTGGTGCTTCATCAGGAACGAGAAGACGTCGCCCGATTCGCCCGACGAGAAATCGTGGAAGAACGCCTTGGCGGGGATCACGTAGAAGGAAGGCGTCTTCTCCTTCTTGAAGGGGCTCAGCCCCCGGAACTCCTTGCCCGCCTTCTTGAGCTGGACGAACTCGCCGATGACCCCGACGATGTCGGCCCGGGCGCGAACCTCCTCGACCACGTCGTCCGGAATCACTCTACCGTATCCTCGCCACGGTCACCCCGAACCCGCCTTCGCCGGGCTTGCCGGCGCGGAAGCGCTCCACGCGGGCGTCCCGTCCGAGCACCACGGCCACCCGCTCGCGCAGGGCTCCCGTCCCCTTGCCGTGAATGACCCTCAGTTCGCGCAGGTCGGCCACGGTGGCCGCGTCCAGGGCGCGGGAGAGGGCGACCTCCGCCTCGTCTGCGCGCTGCCCACGCAGGTCGACTTCGGTGGTCGCCTCGTCGTCCAGGGCAGTCCACTGTGACGGTCGGCTTCCGCTCGTGGCCCCGCCCCAACCCCGCCGCGTTGCATCCTCCCCGTCGCCATCCGGCGCAAGCCACTCGCGCCCCACCCGCAACCTCACCCCCCCCACATTCACGACCACGTGCTTTCCGTCCAGGCCCACCACCGTTCCACGGGCGCCCGAGTCCACCATGCGGACCTTCGCGCCCTCCTCCAGGGTCAGCTCGGGGGCCATACCCCCGCGCCGCCGTGGCGCGGTCGGCTCCTCCAGCGACCTGGCCGCATCCTCCACCATGCGCCTCGCCTTGCGGGATGCTTCGCGAAGCGCGTCCCCCTCGCGCACCCGCTCCTCCAGGCCGGTGATCGCCTCGTCGACTTCCGCACGGGCCCGCAGGAGCATGCGGCGGGCTTCGGTCCGGGCCTTCGAGGCGGACTCCCTCTCGGCCCGGCGCAACTGTTCCTCGCGCGTCTCCATCTCCGAGCGCAGGGTAGCGGTACGATCCCTCTCGGCCTCCAGCTCGGCCAGCATCTTCGTCACCCGGTGTTCCTTGCGCTCAAGGCTCTCCAGGAGGTCGTCCAGGCGGGCATCGGCCGTGTCGCGGTAGGCTTCGGCGCGGTCGAGCACCTCATCCGGGAAGCCCAGGCCGCGTGCGATCGCGAGGCCGTAGCTGCGACCGGGACGACCCTTGCTGAAACGGTAGGTGGGCCGGAGGCGTTCGCCGTCGAAGTTCAGCGAGGCGTTCACGATGCGGCTTCCGGGCGCGGCGAGGCGCTTGAGCCCGCCCAGGTGCGAGGTCACCACGGCGGTGCATCCCCGTTCGGCGAGCGTCTCCACCAGGGAGCGCGCCAGGGCCTCGCCTTCCCCGGGATCCGTGCCCGCGCCGGGTTCGTCGATGAGAACGAGAGAACGGGGACCCGCATCTTCCATTATCGCGGCCAGGCCCCGCAGGTGGGCGGAAAAGGTCGACAGGCTGTCGGCGATGGACTGTCCGTCACCCGACTCGGCCAGGAAGGAATCGAAGACCGGCAACCGGGTCCCCGGCCCCGCCGGCGGAATCACCCCCGACTGGGCCAGCGCCGACACCAGCCCGACCGAGCGCAGGAAGACCGTCTTGCCGCCGGTGTTCGGACCGGTCACGACCACCACCCCCTCGTCGGCACGGAGGTCGAGATCGAAGGGAACCGCCCCGGACCCCGCGGCCACCAGCAGCGGGTGACGCCCGCTCCGAATGCAGAGCGGCCCGTCGCCGATCGCGGGAAGGCTCCCGTCCCAGCTGTTTGCCGCGCGGGACAGCGCCACCCGGCGGTCCATCTCGGTCAGCGCCGCCAGCGAGTCCTCCATGGCCTCGGCGAAAGGACGGCAACGGTCGCTCAGTTCGCGCAGCACCCTTTGAACCTCCCGCGCCTCGGCCCGCTCGAGCGCGCGCACCCCGTTCATCATCTCGATGGCCGACGGCGGTTCCACGAACAGGGTGGCCCCGGAGGACGACTCGTCATGAACGTAACCGCCCACCGAGCGGCGCCCCTCCCGGCGCAGCGGAATCACGTAGCGCCCCTCGCGAATAGTGACGGACGCCCCCGCGACCCGGTGCGGTTCCGTCAACCCCTCCAGCACCTTCTCCAGGTGGGCCACGACGCGGTTGTGGGCGCCGGTCAACTGGCCGCGAATGCGGGCAAGGTCCCTGCTCGCGGTGTCCAGAACGGCGCCCTCCGGGTCAACGGTGCGGCGGATCGCGGTCTCGAGCTTCGGCACGGCGAGAAGGCGGTCCTCGAGCGCCCCCAGCGTCGGCAGGTCTCCGGCCCCGCCGGCAAGCCGGCCCCGCAGCGCGGCGCCGGCCCGCAGCAGGCCGCCCAGCGCAGCCAACTCCGCCGGCGCCAGGACCGACCCGTCCACGCCCAGGCGGCCGATCGCGGTTCCGGCCTCCGGAACGCCCGGGAACACCCAGTCGTCGCGAGTCGAAAGGAACCGCCGCGTCTCGTCCACCGCCGCAAGCCGGCCACGCACCCTGTCGGGCTCCGACGAAGGCCGCAGCGCGAGCACCGCCTCCCTCCCTCCCCGGGTCGCGGCAAAGCCGGCGACGTACTCCAGCACCTTCCCGAAGTCGAGGACCCGAAGGGCGCTCGCGGACACCTTCTACCTGCCCCTCACCGGCCGGCCAGCTCCTCCCGGACGATCGCCGAAGCTGTCTTGCCGTCGAAGCGTCCACGAATCTGCGGCATCAGCCCGGACATGACCGCGCCCATGTGGCCGGCCCCGCCCGCGATGAGTTCCCGCACGATCTCGCGCACCCGTTCCGCATCGAGTTCCGCGGGAAGGTAGGCGCGCAGCATCTTCGCCTGCTCCTCCTCCCTCGTCGCGAGTTCTGGGCGGCCTCCATCCCTCATCTGGGCGGCGGCGTCCAGGCGCTGCTTGACCGCCCGCGCCAACACGCCCCGGACCCCCTCGTCATCCAGGTCCGCACCCGTTGCAATCTCCCGGTTGCGGACTTCGGCCAGTGCGGTGGACAGCACCAGGGTGCGCTCCCGGTCCCTCCCGCGCCTGGAATCGTTGAGGTCCGACCGCAACGTGTCCTTGAGCGAAGCCATCACCCTGTCCTCCGTAAGTTGCGGCTGCCGGCGGTACGCGCCGGACAGCCCAAGGTCCTAGTGGATGCGGAAGCGCCGGAGACCACCGGATGTCCCCACGCACTCGAATATGGGCAAAGACCGGCCCGCGTGGATCACCATCGTGTCACCCGCACCGCCCACGCATCAGCGAGAATGTCCCATCCTACCATATCCAACGCCACGGTGTGCGGGTAGAGTAGTGTCACCCATCCGACCAGCGAAGAAACCCGGAGCGATCATGGTGCGTTTGACCGAGTGCTTGGTGGACATTCTGCGGCGGTGTGGACCGGGGGTCCTGCCGGCACGCAAACTCAGAGCTGAACTCCTCCGGCACCGTCCCGCGATGGCGCTGCACCCTGACAAGCTCAGACGCGTGGTTGAACAGTCGGGGGAGCGCCTGCGGCTCGTGGAAGTGGAACTCGACCCGCTCGTCGCCGGCCGGGGCGGCGAGCCGGTCGAAAGCTGGGTCGTCCTGATGGCTCCGGAGGACGCACCCGTCGGTTCCGGTCTCGCGGTTGCCCTGTGGCAGAGCCTGTCGGCGCTGGCAAGGGAGGTCGACACGGCGTCCCGGGTCGAACTGTGCCGATGGGCAATCAAGGCCGAGGAGGCGCGCCGCCTCACTGCTCCCTAATGCCTTGAAGGTCCCGCGGGGGATGCTACCCCAGCGCTTCCTTCACCCGGGACCAGAAACCCCTTGGCCTGTCCCGGTCGATCTTCCCGGGAGCGGGATCCTCCACCTCGCGGAGCTCGCGGACGAGCCGCGCCTGTTCCGCGTCGAGACGATCCGGCACCCACACCGCAAGGCGGACGAGGAGGTCGCCGTGGCGGCGGCCGTTGAGTTCGGGCAGTCCCTCGTCCCGGATCCGGATGACTTCGCCGCTCTGTACGCCCGCGGGGACCTCGACCTCGGTGGTGCCGCCGTCCACTGTAGGAACCGACAGGTCGGCTCCGAGTGCGGCCTGGCTGAAGGTGATCGGGGTTTCCACGATCAGGTCGATGCCGTCCCGCGTGAAGCGGTCGTCCTCGGCCACTTCGAGCAGCACGATGATGTCGCCGCGGGGGCCGCCGCGGGGACCCACGTTGCCCTCGCCCCTCAACGTGATGTAGTTCTCCGACGACACGCCCGCCGGGACGTTCACCTGGATCCGGCGGTCGACCCGGACGCGGCCCTCGCCGTGGCAGCCCTGGCAGTGATCGGTGATGACCGTCCCCTCCCCACGACAGCTGCGGCACGGCGCCACGCTTACGAACTGCCCGAATACGGAGCGTTCGACTCGGCGCTCCTCGCCGGACCCCTGGCAGGTCGCGCACGGCAGCGGGCGGGCGCCATCCTTCACACCGGTTCCCCCGCAGGAGTCGCAGGTCTCCAGAACCGCCACCCGCACCTTCTTCGAGACGCCCGTGCGGACATCCCGGAGGGTGAGGGGAAGTTTCAGACGCAACGACTTGCCACGCATGGGCCGGTTGCCCCCGCGCCGTCCCCCGAACAGGCTCTCGAATCCCCCGAAGCCGCCGAAGTCGCGCATGAAGACCTCCAGCGCGTCGGAAAAATCGAAGCCGCCCGCGACACCGCCCGGACCCCGCAGCCCCTCCTTGCCGTAGCGGTCGTAGCGGGCCCGCTTGGCCGGATCCCTCAGGACTTCGTACGCCTCCGTCACCTCCTTGAAGCGTTCCTCGGACTCGCTGGACCCGTCGTTTCGATCCGGATGGAATTCGAGCGCAACCTTGCGGTACGCCTTCTTGATGTCTTCCTGGCCCGCGTCGCGCGCAACCCGGAGCAGTTCATAGTAGTCGGCCATCTATCTTCTCATCGGCGCCCGGTCAGGGCTCCAGCATGCTCGTAACGAGTGAGGACGTGTAGTCCACGATCGCGATCACCTTCTCGTAGGGCATCCGCGTCGGACCGATGACGCCCACCACACCCCGGAGGCCGCCGAGCCGATACCCGGAGGTGACGAGCGTGAACCCGGCGAGTTCCGGTGCATGTTCCCCACCTATGGTAACATACGGGCCACCCCCCGCGACTCGTTTCCCCAGAACCCTGGCGAGCAGCTCCTTCTGCTCGGTCAGCGCGATCAGGTCCTTCAGCCGCTCGCTGCTCGCGAATTCGGGCTGTTCGGCAATCGCCGAGGTCCGGCCAAGCACCACCCGGTCCTGCGGCGCCGGGCCGGGCCCGAAGAATTCGTCGCTCGACTCCACGAAGATGTTCAGGATGTCGCGGGCCGCGGGGTCCTCCACGGCATCCCTCAGACGTTCCCCGAAGGAACGCCGGATCTCCACGAAGGTCAGGCCGGCAAGGCGTTCGTTAAGTACGCGTTGCAGCCCGTTGAGGACATCGACGGGGACGTCGCCCGGCAGGTCCACGTAGACGGTGCGCACCATCCCGCTCCGCACGGTGACGATCATGAGCACCTTGCTCGACGATACCCGGATCAGGTCGATTTTCTCCAGGCACGCGGCATCGAGCCGGGGTACGGAACCGACGCCCAGCTCGTTGACCAGGATTCCCAGCGCACGCGTGGCGCTGCGGAGGATTCGCTCCAGCGTCGAGTCTCCGGCGGTGAGCTCCCGTTCGATCAGCGATTTCTCCGCTTCCGTCAGCGACTCGGGCTGCACCACCCTGTCCACGAAGAAGCGGTAGGCCATATCGGTGGGGACCCGGCCGGCGGAGGTGTGGGGGTGCGACAGGTACCCCTCGTCCTCAAGGTCCGCCATCGTGTTGCGGATCGTGGCCGCCGATACGCCGAAGTTGTACCTCCTGGCCAGGGTACGGCTGCCAGCCGGCTCGGCCGTCTCCACGTAGGTGCGCACGACCGCCTCAAGCACCCCGCGCTCGCGCCGGGTGAGCGGACTGCCCTTTGTACGCCTTCGCAAAGCCATCACACGTTGAAAATCCCATTCCACGCCATCACGTCAAGCACCTCCGTGGACGGGCAGCCGCGCACGCACGGCGCGGCCGTCCGGAGAAACCGGACCACCGCGTGAACCGCAACTCCAGGTACCAGAGTCTCCAAGGGCCGATTCCAGTTCGACGGTCAGTTCGTCCAGAAGGAGCCATCCGCGAGGCGTCAGACGGGTGCGTCCGGCGGATCGCAGGGCCCGGCCCGCGGCCTCCCAGCGGCGGAGAACCGGCCGGGCCGCTGTTCCCAGCTGCTCCTCCTTCAGCCCCTCCGCCGTGCGCAACGCCAGCCACAGGGCCTCCAGGCGGGACTGCTCCGCGCTCGGCACCTCGTCGCCCGCGCGGGCCCGGCCCGACCTTCTGATCCCCTCGGTGTACACGGCCCAGTCGCGCTCGTTCCACCAGCGCCGCCCTCCGTGATAGCTGTGGGCGCCGTTTCCCAGACCCAGGTACGGCGCGCCCTCCCAGCAGGCGCGGTTGTGACGCGAGTCGAATCCGGGAAGGGCGAAGTTCGAAACCTCGTAGTGGCGGTACCCCGCCTGCGTCAGCGTCTCGGCCGCGTACAGGTATTCCTCCCGGTAGCGTTCGTGGGCGGGCATCTGGGCGCGGCCCTGGCCGACGGCGCGGTACAGCGGCGTCCCCTTCTCCACCGTGAGGCCGTACAGGGAGATGTGCGGCACCTCCAGATCGAGGCCGCGGGTCAGGTCCTCCTCCCATGAGCGGGGCACGTTGTCCGGCAGTCCGAAGATGAGGTCGACTGACAGGTTGGCCACCCCAGCCGCCCGTGCCCGCTCCACGGCCGCCCTGGCGTCGGCGGCCGAATGCAGCCGTCCCATCCACCTGAGCGCATCCGGGTCGAAGCTCTGCACACCGAACGAGATCCGGTTCACTCCCCCGGCCGCCCACACCCCCGCCACCCCTTCGCTGAACGACTCGGGATTCGCCTCGACGGTCCACTCCAGTGCGGGGTTCGCCAGCCGGTGCGGTCCGATCGCTCCGGCCAGCCCGGCGATGAAGCGGGGCTCCAGAAGAGAGGGCGTGCCGCCGCCCACGTACAGCGTATCGAGCGACGGAGCCATGGGCGCCTCGCCCGACGCGCGCAGCGTGTCCAGCTCCGCCCCGATCGTCGCGAGCCAGCGCGAGCCGGCGGGACTGCGGTCCACCTCCACCGCAAAGTCGCAGTAGCAGCAACGGCGCGCGCAGAACGGAGCGTGAACGTACACGTTCGTGATCCGGCGGGAGGAAGGAGACGCCATCACCAAACCGCCATCCCCGCTCGGCCCGGCGTCTTCATGACCCGCCCGTCCCGCGTCGGAGTCAGGTAGCCGCGGACTTCCAGCACGGTCAACGAGGTCGCCACCTCCTCCACCGGGCGGTCCGCGGCCAGGGCGACCTCTTCGACCGTGACCGGCGCCGCCGGCATGACGGCGAGGAGCTCGCACAGTTCCGGTTCGGCCGGTTGCCGCGCACCGTGCTCGACGGTGTCGTGCAGCCCCGCGTCGACGACCACGCCCGCGCCGTCCGCGATGAGGCGGTTCGTGCCCTCGCTGGTGGGACGATCGATGGGGCCGGGCACGGCGTGCACGTCGCGCCCCAGGTCGAGGGCGAGCCCCGCCGTGATGAGCGCACCGCTCCGCTGCGACGCCTCCACGATCACGACATCGCTGGCAAGGGCCGCAATGATGCGGTTGCGAACCGGGAAATGGTGGGGCTCCGCCTGCACGCCGGGGGCGTACTCCGAGACGACGACCCCGTTCTCGCGGATCTCGCGGTGGAGCACCGCGTTGCGGGGCGGCGACACCACATCCACCCCCGACCCCAGAACCGCGGCCGTGGGCCCGGGAAGCGCACCGCGATGGGCCGCCGCGTCGACGCCCATGGCCATTCCCGACACCACGCATCGACCCTGTCCGGCCAGGCTCGCTCCCAGTTGCCGCGCGATACGGCGGCCGTATGCGGTCGCCCGCCGCGACCCGACGACCGCGACGCCCGGGTCACGCAGAAGGTCCGTCCTTCCCAGCGCGTAGAGTAAGGATGGGGGTGCATTCAGGTCTCCGAGCGCGGGCGGATACCCGGTGGTGCCGTAGACCAGCAGCTCGATGCCCTCGCCGGCGCACCGCTCGACCATCTTCAAGGCATGGCGGGCAGGCACTCCGCGCCGGCGCCTTTCTCCTGCCCGCTGTCCCGCCACATCGGCGAAGGCCGCGGAATTCGCCCCCAGCGCCGCGCGGGCACTGCCGAAACGATCGACCAGTTCCCGGAACCGCACGGGGCCCACGCCGGGAAGACCGCGCAGGGTGAGGGCGGCCGCCGCTTCCGACGCGGTTTCCGGGGCGACACCCCGACCGTGCCGGTACCGGCCGGCGAAGTCTCCCGGGGCTACCATGGGTCCTCCGCGCTTTCTTCGTCCGGCCGCGCCGCCCGCAGCTGACGCCAGCAACCCTCGAGGAAAGCGTCCAGCCCCTTCCCCGTGACCGCGCTGAGGCGGTAGGTCCCCCACGCCTCGGGCGCATCCACCACCGGCTCCCCGGCCTCCCGAGGGTGCAGGTCCATCTTGGAGAAGACCACCGCGAAGGGCAGTTCGGCCAGCCGCGCGGAGTACTGGGCCAGCTCGTCGCGCAGGCCAGCCAGCACCGCGGCCGGATCCTCGTCGTCCACCGGAAGCAGGATCGCCAGCGCCCGGGTCCTTTCGATATGGCGCAGGAAGCGGTGGCCGAGGCCCTTGCCGTCGTGGGCGCCCTCGATGATCCCGGGGATGTCGGCCACCACGAAGGACCGGAAGTCGGGCAACTCCACCACGCCGAGATTCGGTGTGAGCGTCGTGAAGGGATAGTCCGCGATCTTCGGGCGCGCCCGGCTGATGCGGGAGAGGAGCGTGGACTTGCCTGCGTTGGGCTCCCCTACCAGTCCGATATCGGCGATGAGCTTGAGTTCCAGGCGCACCAGCCGATGCTGTCCCTCTTCGCCCGGCTCCCAGCGGCGCGGCGCCTGATGTGTCGACGACGCAAAGCGCGCGTTCCCCCGCCCTCCCCGCCCCCCCCGCGCCACCACCAGCCGCTCCGTCGCGGCGAGCAACTCACCCAGCACTTCACCACTGTCGTCGTCCACCGCGATCGTGCCCGGCGGCACCCGCAACTCCAGATCGCGGCCGCCGCGGCCCGTCCGGTTCGAGCCCTGGCCGTGCTGGCCGCGCTCCGCCCGATGGTGCCGCCTGTACCGGTAGTCGCTGAGGGTGGTCAGCCCGGCGTCGCCCACCAGGATCACGTCGCCCCCCTTCCCCCCGTCCCCCCCCGCGGGCCCGCCACGCGGCACGCCCTTCTCGCGACGGAACGCCTCCGCCCCCGAACCGCCCCGTCCACCCTCCACCTCGATGCGGACAGAGTCTATGAACACCGCGCCTCCTCCACCGACACCCGGCCCACCTCGTCGCCCAGCGTATTGCGGATGACCGGTTCGGCGAAGTCGCGCAAGGCCCGCTTCGCTTCGGGAGACAGGACGTCGGCGCGGTCCAGCACCTCCATGAGCGCGGGCGGAGACGCGCGCCCGGCCCCGTCCTCCACCTTGAGCGCCACACCCAGTCCGCGTTCCGGATCGCCGGCTACATAGACTCCCTCCGCACCCACCTTGGCGAAAACCCGGCCGCCTTCCTCCTCCATGAGCCGGGTGCACAGCCGGCCCGTGCCCGCCACCATGAAGGGGTGTCGCGTCATGGCCTCCACGATCCGTCGCGGCGGGCCTTCGTCGCGGGCGGCCACAGACAGGCGGGCCACGCCGCGGGCCAAACTTGCCAGCGGTATCGCGAAGGTCGGGACACCGCACCCGTCGGTCTCCCAGACCATATCGGCAGGCGCCACCCCGGTCCAGTTCGCCAGTTCGCGGCCCATCCGGCGCTGCAGTGGATGGTCCGCCCGTTCGTAGCCCCGGAGCGGCCAGTCGTGGAAGGCCGCGAGCGCAAGCATTCCGGCGTGCTTGCCCGAACAGTTGCACATCAGGGGCGTCCACGGGGTTCCCGCGGCCGACAGCTCGTCGCGGCGAGCCGCAAGGAGGGGTGCGTGCGCGCCACAGACCAGGAGTTCCGCGGGAACGCCCGCCTTCGCGAGAATGGAGGACGCCGCCGCCATGTGGACTTCCTCCGAATTGTGCGATCCACAGCAAAGAGCAATCTCCTCCCCCGAAAAGCCAAAGCGTTGTGCGGCGCCGTCGGCGACCAGCGGCAGAGCCTGGTAGGGCTTGGCCACCGACCGGAGTACCGTGACCCACGCCCCGTCTCCCCAGCTGCCGATGAGCCCTCCGGACCCTTCGGCGACAACAGCGTGGACCCGGTGTCTCGACTCGACGACGTGCCCGCGGCGGAACCGCACCTCCAGGGCCGGTCTGCCGGGTTCCATGCGAGACATGGGCGCGCCGCGGCTACCGGCCGCCCCGGCCAGCCTCCGACGCCACGATCGGCCCACCGGGTTCGCATGGTGGGGGACCCCGGCGGGCGCCGACATGGCGTAATGGGAACACTTTGCCGGGACCGCTCAGCGTGGAGAGCGATCCGGGCCGCCGACCCCGTCCCCGATCCGCGCCGCACTTTCGGCCGAAGCACCTGCCAGCCTGAAGAGATCCTGCGGGCTTCGGGCCGCGAGCAGAAGCTCGTGCGCCCTCTGCAACTGGGTATCGAAGGTGGCCTCGCGCTCGAACCGGCCACGGTCCTCCCACGCCTGCAGTGCCACCTCGCTTCCCAGATGGTACTCCACCAGACGGCGTGCCCGGAGCAGCTCCTCGAATGTCATCTCCACCTCGCGCTCGACCAGCAATGCGTGGAAATCGGCGAGATCCGCATCCGTGATGACGAATCCGGGCTCCAGCGCGGGATTTGCCTGGAGATAGCGCACGGCCCAGTTCCGCCTGGCCAGCACGTACTGGCCGCCGAACTCGAAGAGCTTCCTCACCGCCTCGTCCTCCTCGGCGGTGAGGGTGTCCGGGAGGACCCACAGATCCGGAACGATTCCGCCTCCACCGTGCAGGACCCGTCCCTCGGCCGAAGCAAAGCGGGGCCGGTCCGCCAGGTCGGGGTACTGGACCGCCTCACCCCACAGGGTCAAGACCCCGTTCCTGGTGATCACCAGCTGCTCCTCCGGATCCTTCTGGATGGAACGGCCCGAGGGTGTGAACCACCGCGCCGTAGTGAGTTTGAGCACGCGCCCCCCCGTGACAGGGAAGAGGGATTGCACGGATCCCTTGCCGAAGGTCGGGGCACCGATCAGGAGGGCCCTGTCATGGTCCTGCAACGCCCCCGCGACGATTTCGGAGGCCGACGCGCTCCCGTAGCCCACCAGAACGACCACCGGCATCGCGGCGTTTTCCTGGTCGGCCCCGGCGCGGTAGTGCTCGATCGGCGAGGTGCGTCCGCGCACTTCGACGATGGACGAGCCCTCATCCAGGAACATGTCGGACAGACCCACCCCTTCGAGGAGGAGTCCGCCCCGGTTGCGGCGCAGGTCGAGGATGAGCGACTCCATTCCTTCGTCCACCAGCGAGTCGACCTTGGACCTGACCTCCAAGGTTGTCGTCCCGTTGAAGATCTCGACCGGGACGTACCCCACCCCGCCCTCCAGCAGCACCGCGAAGGGCACCGCGCTCAGCTGGATCACCGCGCGGGTGAGCTCGAAGGGTATCACCCGCTCCACCCCATGGCGCCGCACCCCCATCCGCACGCTCGTCCCGGGCTCGCCCCTCAGGATCTCCGCGACCTGGTCGGTGCTCCATCCCACAACCGACCGGTCCTCGACCTCGACGATGCGATCCCCGGGCCGAAGTCCCGCCCTCGACCCCGGCGTGCCCGGAACCGGGGCCACGATCGTGACGAAACTGTCCTGCCTGACGACTTCGAGCCCCACGCCGCCGTACTCGCCCCGCGTCCGGATCTGCATGTCTTCCCAGTCCGGCGCCTGCAACAGTGCGGAGTTGGGGTCGCCCAGCGACTCGACCACTCTCTCGAGGGCGGCGTCGTAGAGCTCCTCCACGTCGACTTCATCCACGAAGTGGCGCTCGATACGGTTCATCACCTCTTCCAGCACCCTTGCCTGTACGTACAGGTTGGCGCCCAGGCCGACGTCCCGCTGCAGGAACCAGCCCCCGCTCGCAACCGCCAGGACGGCGATCAACGCAGGCACCGCCACTGCCTTCCCTTTGCTCATGGAATCTCCATCGCCGTTCACCTGGACCGCGCCGGCCTCGCAGTCCTGCTAGACGCCGCCGTCGCGGAATGTTTCCGGGAACGCGCCCACGATTTCGCCGCGGATCCGCTCCTCGACCTCACCGGGGGTTCCAGCCGCGGGCACCAGAACCGCGTTCTCCCGGGATTCGGTCAACTCAAGATACCCGCGCCGCACCCTGCGAAGAAAGGCAAGTCCCGCCGACTCGAAGCGATCCCAGTTCCTTTCCTCGCCCGCCCGCCGGGCCATGGCCTCCTCCACGGCCAGGTCCAGAACAAGGTATAGATCGGGCGTCAACCCTGACGTAACGTCATGGTTCATCGCGGCGATTCGCTCGCCGTCGATCCCCGTGCCATAGCCCTGATACGCGAACGTGCTCAGGTCGAACCGGTCGGAAACCACCCAATTGCCCGCCGCGAGCGCGGGCTCGACAATTTCGGCAAC
Source organism: Longimicrobiales bacterium (assembly GCA_965208295.1). GTDB lineage: Bacteria > Gemmatimonadota > Gemmatimonadetes > Longimicrobiales > Gaopeijiaceae > Bin94. The sequence goes on from OZ242328.1 coordinate 309,109, forward strand.
GTACGCCGCCCGCGCCGCCAGAATGAGGTGAAGCTCCGTCTGGGGCGGCAACGGCGAGCGGTTCCCGTGCAGCAGCAGTTCGCGAATGCCCTCGCCAACGCTGGTCTGTCCCGGTTCGCGGCCACGCACAACCGGCAGCCCCGACCGCTCGAGAAACGCGGCCAGCCGGCGCACCTGGGTCGACTTTCCCACGCCTTCGGCCCCCTCGACCACGATCAACGTGCCCCGGTTCACGGCATCGGCCCCGGCAGAAAGGCGGGTGCGCCCCCGGGTGTCTCCGGACGGCTGGCGGCGCCCGCTATTCGTAGTACTCCCGGCCCAGGTGGGTGATCTGCTCCTCGCCCGCGAGCCAGCGCAATGTGTTCTTCAGCTTCTTGTGCTGGATGAAAAGGTCGTGCTCGGGGTAGAGTCCCTCGGGGGTATGCGGGCTCTTAAAGTAGAAGGACAGCCACTCCTGGATTCCGCCCATTCCCGCGCGGCCCGCCAGATCCAGGAAGAGTGCCAGGTCGAGGACGATGGGCGCGGCCAGGATCGAGTCGCGGCACAGGAAGTCGACCTTGATCTGCATGGGATATCCCAGCCACCCGAAGATGTCGAGGTTGTCCCACCCCTCCTTGTCGTCGCCCCGGGGCGGATAGTAGTTGATCCGCACCTTGTGGTAGATGTCCCCGTACAGCTCGGGGTACATCTTCGGCTGCAGGATGTAGTCCAGCACGCCCAGCTTCGACTCCTCCTTGGTCTTGAAGGACTCGGGGTCGTCGAGGACCTCGCCGTCGCGGTTGCCCAGGATGTTGGTGCTGAACCAGCCGCTGATTCCGAGCATCCGGGCCTTCAACCCGGGGGCGAGGATCGTCTTCATGAGCGTCTGGCCGGTCTTGAAGTCCTTGCCGGCGATGGGGACGCCGCGTTCCCGGGCCAGCGCCTCCAGCGCGGGGACGTCCGCCGACAGGTTCGGGGCTCCGTTCGCGTACGGCACACCCTCCATGATCGCTGCGTAGGCGTAGATCATGCTGGGCGCGATGGCGGGGTCGTCGTCGCGCATGGCCTTCTCGAAGGACTCGACGGTGGCATGGGGGGCTCCCGAGCGTTGGAAGACCTCGGTGGAACCGCACCAGATCATCACCGCGCGGGCGCAGCCGTGGTCGGCCTTGAAGCGGCGGATGTCGTCGCGCAACGCTTCGGCCAACTCCATGCGGTTCCTGCCGGTCTTCCGGTTGGGGCCGTCGAGCCGCTTCACGTAGGCCCTGTCGAAGACCGCCGGCATGGGCTTTACCGACTGCAGGAAGCCGCGGATGGGATCAAGGTGGGTGGTCCGGTCGAGCACGCCCGCGTTCACTGCGCTGTCGTAGGCGTCGTCGGGGATCGGGTCCCACGCACCGAACACGAGCTGGTCGAGGCCGGCGATGTCGACCAGGTCGCGGATGAGCGGCGTGCGTTCCTCCGTGCGCTTGCCCAGACGCACCGTGTTCATCTGGGTGAGGCTGCCTATTGGCCTGGCGAGTCCCTGCCGGACCGCCTCGACACCGGCGACAACCGTGGTCGCCACGGCTCCGAGCCCGGGTAGCAGAACACCGACCGGGCCCTGGGCGGGGGTGATGCGGGGAGTGTCGTTCACGAACTTCTATGCCTTTCCGGCGGCGTCGCCGCCATCGTCGAGAGGTACGCCCGTGCCGCGCTTGTAGACCCAGAACATGCGCTGTATGGCGGTGGCGTTGGTCAGCAGCGCCACGATCACGATGATCGAACTCAGAACCATGCCGTCCCAGGCCAGACCGAAGATGGCCGCCCCAAGGCCCAGCACAAGGATGCGCTCACCGCGCTCCATGAGTCCCACGGAGCAGTCGAAACCCAGCGACTCGGCCTTGGCCCTCGTGTAGCTCACCATGAGGGACCCGCCCAGCGCCAGGGTGATGATGTAGATCATCCAGATGTCGATGAACTCGAGCTGGTAGGCGTTGTAGAGCGTCATGAGCCCGATATACATCGCGATCTCGGAGATTCGGTCGAGGGTCGCGTCGAAGAAGGCGCCGAACTTGGATGCGAGTCCGGACTCCCTGGCCACGCTGCCGTCGAAGACATCGCAGAGACCGCCCAGAAGAATCAGCATTCCCCCGATGTGCACGTGGTCCTGCGAGAACATCACCGCGCCGGCCACGGTCACGACGAATCCCAGGACCGTGATCGCGTTCGGGTGTACCCTTCGCCGGATGAGCCACCGGGTGACGGGTATGATGATGCGGTGGACCGGCTCGCGAAGGCTGGAAACCGATATCCGAGGGGAAGGTGGTGCGGGGGTGGCGCGGGTCTCGGACACGGCGCCGCTCACGTGGCCAGGATGATGGGGGATGCGGCGCCCTTTTGCATGCCGTCCTGGATGGCGATATCCACCCGCTGCATGATCCGGTCGAAGTTGGCCTGAGCGGCCACCACGCTCTGGTAGACCGAAGTGGCCTGCAGCTTCGCCATTGCGGCCTCAAGCTGTTCCATCTCGGCCGTTGGCAGCTCCTCGCCCCTCTGCGCCGTAGCCCGAAGCACCTCCTGCAGCCCCTGCACCTCGCGCGTCAGAGCCACGATCTCGCGATCGTTGTCGGCGCTCTCGATGGCCCGGGCCAGCGTACGGTATTCCGCAGTACGCCCCAGGGCCTGGCCCAGCGACTCCGCCATCTCCTGAATTTCCGCCATTGTTTCGCTCCCGTCAGACAACCGGTTGTGCCCGTGATTCCTCAGTTTTTCCGTGCAAGAACATAGCGCTGTCGGCCGGTCAGGTCGTCATGCGCACCCACCGAATCCAGGCCGGAAACCGCCTCCAGCATGCCTACGACCGCTTCCGCCTGGGAGTTTCCCAACTCCAGCCCCACCCAGCCCCCGGGGCGCAGAACGTCATCCACACCGCTCACGAGATCGCGGATCACCCCGAGCCCGTCCGCGCCACCCACCATGGCCAGACGGGGCTCCCAGCGTCTCACCTCGGGCTGCGCACTCCGCCATTCCTCCTCGGTGAGGTAGGGCGGGTTGGAAAGCACCAAGTCGAAGGTCCGGCCCGCGACGGGTTCCAGCAAGCTCCCCTCCCTGAAGTCGATTGTCGTGACACCTGCGGCAGCGGCGTTGTTCTCTGCCGCGGCGAGGGAGGAAGCCGACACGTCCGTTGCGGTTACCGAGCGGGCCAGCCCCTCCGCGGCCAGCGCCAGCGCGATGGCCCCCGAACCGGTCCCCACATCCAGCGCCGACTCGAACACCCGGTCCCCGCCGGCGACGCGCTGGAGGACATCGATCAGGTACTCGGTCTCGGGACGCGGGATGGCAACCCGGCGGTCGACATCCAGGGTGAGGTTGCGGAAAGGGGCCGACCCGAGCACGTACTGCAGCGGTTCCCGCGCGGCCCTGCGCCTCAGCAAAGGCTTGAGACGCCCCCGTTCGGCCACGCTGAGGGGGCGGTCGAAGTGCAGGTAGAGGTGAAGTCGCCCCATGCCGAGAACGTGGGCGAGCAGGTGTTCGGCGTCGAGGCGGCCGTGTTCGAGTCCCTTGCCGTCCAGGTATTCGCCGCTGGCGCGGATCACGTCCATGACCGTCCACACGCGCTGATCCGGCGCGGTCACGCCTGCGGCCATCAGCCGGATCTCCTCCCCGCGCACCCCACCACGCGTCCAACCCGTCCCATCAGTCCCCACCACCCCCCCGAAGCCGCTCCTCCTCGCGCGCGAGCCGCAACGCCGCCACCACTTCTTCCAGGTCGCCGTCCAGCACGTCACCCAGACGATAGAGCGTCAGCCCGATGCGGTGGTCGGTTACCCGGTTCTGCGGGAAGTTGTAGGTGCGGATCTTGGCCGAGCGGTCGCCGCTGCCGATCTGCGACCTCCGCTCGGCCGCCCGCTTCGCCTCGCGGGCGGTGACCTCGCGGTCCAGCAGCCGTGAACGCAGCACCTTCATGGCCTTGGCCTTGTTCTTGTGCTGCGACTTCTCGTCCTGGCAGGTGACCACCAGTTCGGTGGGCAGGTGGGTGATGCGCACCGCCGAATCGGTGGTGTTGACCGACTGTCCGCCGGGGCCCGAGGAACGGAAGACGTCGACGCGCAGGTCGGCCGCATCGATCTCGATGTCCACCTCTTCGGCCTCCGGCAGGACGGCGACCGAGGCGGCCGAGGTGTGGATGCGCCCCTGGCTCTCGGTCTCCGGGACCCGCTGGACGCGGTGGACGCCCGACTCGTAGCGAAGTTGTCCGTACGCGCCCTTCCCGCGCACGGTGAAGATCGCCTCCTTGACCGCGCCCGGGATCCCCTCCGAGAGGCTCATCAGCTCCACCGTCCAACCGCACCGCTCGGCGAGCCTGCGGTACATGCGTACCAGGTCGGCCCCGAAGAGCGCCGCCTCGTCCCCGCCCGTCCCGGCGCGGATCTCGACGACGGCGGGCCGGTCCTCCATGGGGTCCGGGGGGATGAGTGCTTCGCGCAGCCGCGCAACCGCGCCCGCCAGACGCTCGTCCAGGGTGACGATCTCCTCCTCGGCCAGCTCCGTCATTTCCGGGTCGGTGGATTCGGCGAGAAGTTCACGGGCGTCGTCGAGTTCAGCCTCGACCGCGTGAACCTCCCGGCCGGCCTTCACGGCTCCGGCCAGCACCGCACGTTCCTGTCCGAGTTCACGCAGACGATCCAGGTTGCGGATCACATCCGGATCCGACAGCTGCCGCTCCACCGCTCGGTAGCGTTCTTCGGTTTCGGCGACGCGTTGCGCCAGGCGGGGGTCGATGACAGTCTCCGTGGGTCCGGGTGGAAGGGGGGTGGTGGGTGGCCTCGGCCGGGCCGGGTCGAGGCCGACTCTGAAGATAGACTCTGCCCGGCCCCGTCAGGAATGCCGGTCCCGGACTTTGGGCATCCGGTCCAGCACCACACCTAGCGCGAACACCACGAAACAGGCCAGTCCCAACACGTCTCCCAGCCGGGTGTAAAGGGTCAGCACACCCCGGCGCCGCACGGACAGGACCGCGATGCCCTCTTCACCGGCCTCCAGTGCCAATGCAGATGCCCGACCCCCGGGCGACACGGCAAAGGTATGCCCGGTCGTGGCCACCTGGATCACCGAGACCCGGTTCTCGATCGCCCTGAGCCGCGCGTGAGTCGCGTGCTGCCAGTAGGCCCATGTAGTCCGGAAGGGCCGCTCCGGATCCAGCCAGTCGTCATTGGACAGCACGGCCAGCCACTCCGCGCCGCCGCGCACCAGGGCCCGCGCCGCCGGGCCGTACGCCGAGTCGTAGCACACCATCGCTCCCACCGCGCCGTCGCCCAGAGGGAGCGGCCGCTGATCCCGGCCCCGCCCGTACCCCCGGCTGGCGAGCCCGAAGGCGCCACCCGGCACCCCCGTTCCCTCCAGGCCCGGCACCAGACGGGACTTGCGGTACGCCGGCGAAAGCGCGCCCGCCGCCGGCTGGACGAAGGCGGCGTTGTACCAGACGGTGTCGCGGCCGTTCACCGGGAGTTCGGCGTCGAGCGCGCCCACCAGCGTGGACGTCCCCAGCGCCCCGGCGAAGTTCGCGAGCTGGAGCCCGGTCGCCGTGGCGGCTCCGTTGTCCGGGTGCCGCAGCGGGGCCGCCAGGTACCGCTCCGGAAAGACGGCCACATCGAAGGGACGCGCCGACCCGAGTTCACGGAGCGGTTCGAGCCATCCCTCCAGCGCGGCCGCCCCCTCCGCCCCGCCCTCCCCGTGCCCGGCCTGCACCGCCGCCACCGTCGCGGCCACTTCACCCTCCTGGAACGCCCGCTGGCGCAGCTGACCCGCCACCAGCGGCACCCCGACCACACCCAGCAACAACACCACCGGACGCAGCACCGCGGAACCCCCACCCCTCCCCAACCGCAACACGACCACCCCCACCCCACCCCCCACCGCCACCGTCCAGAACGTCAGGAATCGTGCACCCAACACCTCCACCCCCCCGGCCGCCGCCGGATACCACCCCAGCGATCCCCCCGCGTTCAGCCACGCATACGACACGCCCGGCACATGCGCGGCCGCCCACTCGAACCCCGTCCAGCACGCCGCCAGTGCCACCGGGAGCGGCCACCTCCTCACCCGGTGGAGCGCCACCGCGCCGGAACACGCCGCGCCCCCCAGTACCCCCAGCATCGCCACCACGAGCAGATACACCGGCACCGCCAGCCGCGTCCTCCACGACAGGGCGGGCACCATCCAGTAGAGGCCGATCGCGTGGGCGGTTGCGGCGGCCAGGAACCCGTGCACGAGCGGCGCGGCGGAGCTCGCGGACTCGGAGCGGGATTGGCCGCGCTGGAGCGCCATCGCCAGCGGGGCGAATGCCAGGAAGGGCAGGACCGGTCCCCCCAACGGGGAGAAGGTGCCGCCCAGGGCGACACCCGTGGCGATCGCCAGCAGTCCGTGGACTGCCAGCCCCGCCGCGCGCCCGTCCGCCCGCATCAGGACGACAGTTCGACCTCGCGGCCTTTCCGCGCCGATTCGTAGGCGGCCTCGACGAGATCCATCAGCGCGGTCTGCTCGGCCGGGGGCGAGGCCTCGGTCCTTCCCGCGACGACTGCCACGAAGTGGTCCAGCAGGCGCCGGAACCCGTTGGTGAAGAGGGTCTCGCCGCCGCGCGGGGAGGGGTAGCGGGGAGTCACGTCGACGGTGCGCCCAGACTGTTCACGGTGGATCGACAACGGCAACAGCACCGCCGAGCCCTCCGAGCCGAGCGCTTCGAGCTGGTGGCGGTCGTCGGGGGCGTGGAGGCGCCAGCTGGCCGCCAGCGACAGCGCGACACCGTCCCGGGTCACCGCGTACACGTGCGCCTCCTCCTCGACGTCGAAACCGTCGCCGGGGGTCACTGCCGACACCCGCGCCACCTCCGGATATCCCATCGCCCAGAGCGCCAGATCGAGCGCCGGCACGCCGAGGTCCATCAGCGCTCCGCCCCCCGATTCCAGCGCGCGCCGGCGCCATCCCCCACGGGGACGCCGCACGGCACGATTGAGCCAGGTGACCTGAATCGAGCTGAGTCTGCCCAGCACCCCGCCGGCGATCGCGGACCGCAGCGCACGCACATTTGGCTGATACCGGTGCGCCATCCCCAGAATCACACCCCGGCCCGCCTCCCGGGCCGCCTTCATGATCCAGCGCACCCCACCCGCCGACAGCGCCAGAGGCCTCTCCACCAGCACATGCTTGCCGGCTTCCAGACAGGCCCTGGTCAGGCTCTCGTGAACGAAACTGGGGGCGCTGATCACCACCCCCTGAATCTCGTCGTCGGCCACCAGGGCGTCGTCGTCCAAAACGCGGCCCACCCCGAAACGGCGCGCGACGTTGCGGGCCTTCAGGTCGTCCAGATCGGCGACGGCGGCCACCTCCACGTCGCGCCGCTCGGAGAGGATCGGGAGGTGCATGAGCTGGCAGATCGCCCCGGTGCCGATCACCCCGATCCGAACCTTGTCGCGGTCTCCCTGGCTCATGCCGTCAGTCTCCCTGTCAGGTCATAGTCGTCGGCGTCCACAATCTCCACCTCTACGATATCACCGGGCCGGGCCGAAGGGGCACCGGTCAGGAAGGTCCGGCCGTCCACCTCGGGGGCCTGGCCACCGGTACGACCCACCGCATCGTGGCCGCTTTCGCCCGGGGTCAGCGAGTCCACCAGGACCTCGGCGCGGCGCCCCACCCAGTCCCGGTTCGACTGCCAGGAGATTTCGCGCTGGCGCTCCATCACCATCTCCAGACGCTCGGCCTTCACCTCGTCGGGGACCTGGTCGGGCATGGCGGCCGCGGCCGTCCCTTCCTCGGTCGAGTAGGCGAATGCGCCCAGGCGATCGAAGCGGATCTCCTCCAGGAAGTCCAGCATGATGCGCACGTCCTCGTCGGTCTCGCCCGGGAAGCCGACGATGACGGTGGTGCGCAACGTCAGGTCCTCGATTTCGTCGCGGAGCCAGCGCACACGTTCGCGCACCGTCTCCTGGCGCTCGGGGCGCCGCATACGAGCGAGGACGTGGTCGCTTCCGTGCTGCAGCGGCATGTCCAGGTAGGGCAGCAGGCGGGGCTCGCGCGCGAGGAGGGAGACGAGTGCTGGCGTGATTCCCGAAGGGTACATGTACAGCAGCCGGTACCAGTCGACCCCGGTCCCGTCCAACAGCGCCTCCAGAAGGTCCTTCAGCAGCGGGGCGGAACGGTCGTGGCGCCACAGGTCGCGGCCGTACCAGGTGGTGTCCTGCGAGACGATGTTGAGTTCGCGCACCCCCTGCTCCCCCAGCCCGCGGGCCTCGGCAACGAGCGCGTCGAGATCGGCCGAGCGGTGGAGGCCGCGCATGTGCGGGATCGCGCAGAAGGCGCAGCGGTGGTCGCACCCCTCGCTGATCTTGAGGAAGGAGACGTGGGGCGTCTCCGTGGCCAGAATCCGCAGCGGCCGCTCCATGTTGTGCACGAACCCGTCGTGGATGTGCCCTCGGGCCCGCAACTCCGGGACCAGGCGCGACATCTCGGCGATCCCAAGGAAGAGATCCACCTCCGGGATCTCGCGCTCCAGATCGTCACGGTACCGCTGCACCATGCACCCCACGGCGGCCACCGCCTTCACCCGGCCGCGCTCCTTCAGCGCGCAGGCGTTCAGGATCGTGTCGATGGACTGCTCCTTCGCCGCGTCGATGAAGCCGCAGGTGTTGACCACCACCACGTCCGCGTTCTCCACGTCGCTGACGACCCGGGCGCCGGACGCCACCAGCGCGGCCATCATGTGCTCCGAGTCGACCGTGTTCTTGTCGCACCCCAGGGTGACGAGACCCAGGCGCGGCCCGTCCTCGGGGCCAATGTCGAAGGAGCGTGGATCGACGGCGCGCACACCGGGGTCCACATCCGGCCGGACGGGTCCCGCCGCCACCGGGAAGACCGGCAGTTCGCGCGTGCGCAGCCTCATGGATGACCGGGGGCCGCGGGCGACGCCGGCGGCTCGATGGCAGAGGGCGTCGGCCCCCTGACCCGCGCCCCCTCCGGCACTTCGAAGGTGAATAGACCCGGGTCCGGCACCGACGAGAGGTCCACGTTGCCCAGCGTCACCGTGCGTACGTTGCCACTCTCCTCGTGCAGCTCCAGCCGCCGGATGAGGTGGCTCTCCGTGTCCAGCCAGAGGCGAGCGGCCCGATAGGACGCCCCCGCCTGCGGCGTAAGGGACACGACCCGGCACTCACGACCATTCACCTGCTCGGTGCCCCCGTCCTCGGCCCCATACTTGCTCGCGGGGTCCTCCAGAAACTCGCGGAAGAAGTCGTGACGCCCTGGGGTTTCCGCCGCCGGATGGCGCATGACCTGGTCCTCGTCGATGCTCGGGTAGTAGACCCAGAAGTGCTCACCGTCCGAGATGACCATGTCGCCCCGCGGATCGGTGAACCGCATGGAGAAGAGGTTGGGCCGCTGCTGGCAGACGCGACCCGCGCTCTCGATCCTTCGCCGCGCGAGCCGCACCTCGACGACCTGCTCGAAGTCCGCGCACATGGCGTTCACTTCGCGGTAGCGCTCCGCTGCGCCCTCCAGGGCTCGCAGCGCGGGATCCGGCTCCTGGGCAACGGCGGGCGCGGGTGCGAGGAGCCACACGACCGCGACGGGGGCCACGAACCCACGAGACCGCCGGCGGAATCGCCGCCCAATATGTAATCTCAACATTACATTATGTAAATCACAGTATACATTCGACACCCCCGCAGCCTGGTGGGGAAACACTCCTCGTCGGCCAGTCATACCGGACATATCTCGTCCAGCTCCGCCATCATGACCAGCACCTCCCTGGGTTTGGAACCGTCGGGGGGACCGAGCACCCCCGCGTCGTGCAGTTGGTCCACGATCCTCGCGGCCCGTCCGTATCCTATACGAAGCCGACGCTGCAAGAGAGATGTCGAGCCGGCCTTCTGATGGATGCACGCCTCGGCGGCCTGGCGGAAGAGCGGGTCCCAGTCGCCCCGGATGGCCCCGTCGTCCGTCGCACCGTCTTCCCCCTCCATGGCCTTCACCACCTCCAGAATATCGCCCTCGTCGCTCTTCACCCGCGCCTTCAGCGCCTCCAGGGTGTCCGCCTGCTCCCGGTACCACCCCATCAGCTCCTCCGTCTCGTCGGTGGAGATGAAGGCGCCCTGCATGCGCACCGGCTCGCTCTGCCCCGGCGGCAGGAAGAGCATGTCCCCCGAACCGAGGAGCGAATCGGCGCCGTTCTGGTCCAGAATGGTACGAGAATCTGTCTTAGACGCGACGCGAAAAGCTATGCGGCACGGGAAGTTGGCCTTGATTAGTCCAGTAATCACATTAACGCTGGGACGCTGGGTCGCCACCAGGAGATGAATGCCGATCGCGCGCGCCTTCTGCGCCAGCTGCGTGAGCGGCTTCTCCACCTCGGCCTGCACCGTCATCATCAGGTCGGCCAGCTCGTCCACCACAACCACGATCCATGGAAGCGGCCCCTCCTTGTAGCGCCACCGGTCCTCGTCCTCCTCGGGACCGTCCGGCGTGGCCAGCTTCATCTCCTTCCCCTGCTCGAGGCGCTCGTTGAACTCCTGCACCGACCGGACGCCGTTGGCGCTCAGCAGCCCGTAACGGCGCTCCATCTCCATGACGGCCCACTTGAGGACCACGGCCGCGTCCCTGGGGTCCGTCACCACCGGGTGGCGCAGGTGGGGAAGGTCGGCGTAGGCGGAGAGCTCCACCATCTTGGGATCGATGAGCAGGAGGCGGAGACGGTCGGGCGCGTGCCGGTACACCAGGCTGGTGATGACCGTGTTCAGGCACACCGACTTGCCCGAACCGGTGGCCCCGGCGATGAGCGCGTGGGGCATCTTCGTCAGGTCGGCGACGAAGGGCTTACCGGTCAGATCCTTGCCGAGCGCCAGCGGAAGCAGGCCGCGCGACCGGGCGAAGAGCGGCGCCTCGAGGATCTCGCGCAGCCGCACGATCTCGGGCTGCGGGTTCGGTATCTCCACACCCACCGCGCCCTTCCCCGGGATCGGGGCGACGATGCGGACGCTCCTCGCCTTCATGGCCAGCGCCAGGTCCGCATCCAGGTTCGCGATGCGGTTGACCTTCACCCCCGCCGCGGGAACGACCTCGTAGCGTGTGACCGCGGGGCCGGTGGTGCGCCCGGAAATCTCGCCGCTGATCTTGAAGGTCCGGAGCGTGTCGACAAGGACTTCGCCGAGCCGGTCCAGTTCGCGCTTCATGCCCAGCCGGTTGCCGCGCTCGGGGGCGCGCAGGAGTTCGAGCGCGGGGAGCGGGTAGTCGGGGGGCGGGAGGTGGTCCGCGGGGAGGAGATCGGGGGTGGTGGGAGCATCGGGGATGGGGGGTGGGGGGGAAAGCGTCGGGTCTGTGTCCGGCGTGACGGAATCCGTCGCGGGGACGGTCGTAGCGGGATCGGCCGTTTCAGGAGACTGTCCGGCGGCGGCCTGGGCCAAACGGGACTTCCGCTTCGCCGCCCATCGCTCCCGCCGCCTGCCACCCCACCGCCCCACAGCCACCCCGGTCGTCCGAACACCGCGTCCCGCACCCCGGAGCGCCTTCGCGGCCACCATCCCCGGCGCAGCCAGCGGGTTGAAGCTGAAGGCCGCCGCCCACGCTCCCACCGCCGCCGCCCCGACGACCACCCAACCGCCCAGCCACCCGGCCATACCGCGCAGCGGCGTCCCCAGGAAGGTCCCGAGAAAGCCGCTCGGAGTGTCTCCCGCCCCCGCCAGAAACGCCGAAACGGGAAGCAGCACCAACAGCGCCGCCGACACGATCCAGAGGCTCTTCCGGCGAGCGGATGCCCACCACTCGCCCACCGAAGCTGCCGCCGCCAGAATCCCCAGCGGAACCGCGGCCACCCCGATCCCCAGCGCCGCCAGGAGCCGGGCGTTCACGGCGTCGCCCACGCTTCCCACCGGGTTGCCCTCCGGGAAGAGTCCCACCGCCCCCGGCCCCAGCCACTGCAAAGGAAAAAGCGCCGCGGCCACCAGAAAGGCGAGCACCGCCGTCACGCCGGCCAGCGCGCGCCGCTGCCGCATCTGCTGCTCCGCCGACTTCTTCGGCCCGCGCGGGCGCTTCTTCGCCGCGGCGCGCTTCCGGGGCGCCTTCCGCTTCGCCACCCTCCGTCCGCCGCGCGGGGCTGCCACGAACTCTACCGCCGCGGGGCCGTAATCACGCGATCATACATCATGGGTATAATCTGATGCCTGTCGGCCCTTGCGCACAGGGCCAGGTCGGCGCCGAGCCCCACCTCGACCAGCGCCTGTCCGGCGGCCGTGTTCGCCAGCATGTCGGCCGAGACGTGGTGCACGGCGGCCAGATCGCGCGCCGCCGCCGCGCCGTCGGCCAGGGTTGCCGGGGTGGCCGACCGGTCCAGCAGCGCGCGCACGATATGCCCCGCGCATACCGCGTCGTCCAGCGAGAACCGGCCTTCCTTGCCCGCGCACACGATCGCGACGGCGGCGTCTTCCCGCACCGCGTCGGCCACCGCGGTCTGGTTGAAGAAGGAGGCCGCGAGGACGCGGTCGGCGGGACGGGCGGCCGCAAAGGCACGCGTGCCGTTTGTGGTGGTCATCACCAGGCGCCGCCCGCCCACCACCGCCGCCGTGAACTCGGCGGGGGAGTTGCCCAGATCGAAGCCCTCGATGCGGAGTCCGCCGCGTTCGCCACACAGGAGGGGCCGATGACCCTGGCCGTTCAGGGTGGCCCGGAGCGCTGTCGCCTCCTCCACCGAGACCGCGGGATGCACGGCCCGGGCCCCGTTGGCGATCGCTTCCACAATGCACGAAGTGGCGCGCACCACATCGATGACCACCGCCGTGGCACCAGCCAGGTCGGCCGCGCGCACCTCCTCAGGGGTGAAGTAGACTTCGACCCGCATGCTCCGCCTCAAGACTCCGGGTCGCTTGTGAAACGGTTCACAAACCCGGTATCGACCCTGCCCGCGCGGAAGTGTTCGTCGCGCGTGATCCGAGACAGGTAGCCGATCGTGGTCGGGATGCCCTCGACGACGAACGACTCCAGCGCCTCGCGGCCCCGCACCACCGCCTCCGCCCGCGTGTTGCCCCACACGATCAGCTTGGCGATCAGCGAATCGTAGTACGGCGGGACCCGGTACCCGGAGTAGACGTGCGTGTCCACGCGCACCCCGGGGCCGCCGGGCTGATGAAAGGTGGTGATCGTTCCCGGGGCGGGGGCGAACCCGCGCGACGGATCCTCGGCGTTGATGCGGAACTCGATGGCGTGGCCGCGCGGATCGTGGGGGCCCGGCGGGAAGGACAGCGGTTCGCCCGCCGCCACCCGGATCTGCTCCTTCACAAGGTCCAGGCCGGTGACCACCTCGGTGACCGTGTGCTCGACCTGGATGCGCGTGTTCATCTCGATGAAGTAGAACTCGCCCGATTCGTCGAGCAGGAACTCCACCGTGCCGGAGCCGACATAGGCGATGGCGCGCGCCGCCGCGACCGCCGCCTCACCCATTTGCTCGCGAAGCTCCGGGGACAGACCGGGAGAAGGCGCTTCCTCGACGAGCTTTTGATGGCGGCGCTGGATGGAGCAGTCCCGTTCACCCACGTGCACCACCCGCCCGTGCTGGTCTCCGAAGACCTGGAACTCGATGTGGCGCGGCCGGATCAGACACCGTTCCAGGTACACGCCGGCCTCGCCGAAGGCCGCCCCCGCCTCGTTGCGGGCCGCCGTGAAGTGCCGCCGGAACGATCCCTCGTCTTCCGCGATGCGCATCCCCTTTCCCCCGCCCCCCGCAGTCGCCTTGATCATGACCGGGAACCCTATTTCGCGCGCCCTCTCCAGCGCCTCCTCCTCGTCGTCCACGATCCCGTCCGAACCAGGCACCACCGGCACCCCGGCCGCGTGCATCGTCTCCCGCGCCACCGCCTTGTCGCCCATCGCGCGGATCTGGTCCGGGGTCGGCCCCACGAAGACCAGGTCCGAGCGCTGGCAGATCTCGGCGAACTCCGCGTTTTCGGCCAGGAACCCATATCCGGGGTGCACCGCCTCCGCCCCCGTGATCTCGGCGGCGGCCACGATCCGCGACACCTTCAGGTAGGAATCCCCCGCCTGCGCCGGCCCGATGCACACGGCCTCGTCGGCGAAGCGGACGTGCAGAGACTCCTGGTCGGCTTCCGAGTAGACGGCCACCGTGGCGACATCCAGCTCCCGGCAGGCGCGCACGATCCGCAGGGCGATCTCGCCCCGGTTCGCGATCAGGAGTTTGGAGAACACGGGTCGGGTAAGACGGCAGACTTACGCGGGGTCGACCCGGAAGAGGACCTGTCCGAAGTCGACCGGCTCCGCGTTGTCGACGCAGATCTCGACGATGCGGCCGGAGGTCTCGCACTCGAGCTCGTTCATGAGCTTCATGGCCTCGATGACGCAGAGCACGTCGCCCGCCGCCACCGTGCTTCCCACATCCACGTACGGGGCCGCCTCAGGCGAGGGCGCCCGGTAGAAGGTCCCCACCATGGGCGAGGTGATCTCCACCAGGTTGGCGGAGGCGGCCTTGGCCGGCGGGGGTGTCGCCGCTTCCTCCACTGGCGGTGCCACCGCCGGAGCCGCATCGGATACGGCGTTGTTCGCCGGCGTCACGGCGGCGACCGCGTTGCCGCCCGCGGACTTGGAAAGCCGGATGCGCGTGCCTCCCCGCCTGATCTCCAGGTTGTCGAGGGAGGATTCGTCCAGCATCCGGATCAGGGACTCCACAAACTCGATATCGATCATCCGCTCACCCGGGTCAGGTATTTGTCCTCGCGCCGGTCGATCTTCAGGGTGTCGCCGGTCTCGATGAAGAGGGGCACGTTGACGACCGCGCCGGTCTCCAGCGTGGCCGGCTTGGTCGCGCCCTGGGCAGTGTCGCCCTTGAAGCCGGGGTCCGTCTCGGTGACTTCCAGTTCCACAAATGCCGGCAGTTCCACGCTGATCACGTTGCCGTCGTGGACCAAGCCCTCACACTCCATGTTCTCCTTCAGGTACCTCAGCTGGCCCTTGCCGAGCATGTCCCCGCTGATGGGGATCAGGTCGTAGGTCTCCTGGTCCATGAAGTAGAACAGGTCGCCATCGGTGTACGAATAGTCGACGGGGCGTCGCTCCAGTCTTACGCTCGTCACCCGTTCGCCGGCGCGATAGGTGCGGTCCACAACCGCGCCCGAAAGGACGTTCTTGAGCTTGGTGCGCACGAAGGCGCCGCCCTTGCCGGGCTTGACGTGCTGGAAGTAGGTAATGGTCCAGAGCGCCCCGTCGATCTCGAGGACCATGCCGTTGCGGAAGTCAGCGGTGCTCGCCATCGGCTTGCGATCGATCTCCTCTTTGGGAAAGGTGGCGGGCCCGGGGCGGCCCCGGCGCGAAGCCGAAGGCGGGTCTACGATCCCGGCGCCCGGAGCCGGCACAGATGGTTGTGCAGGCAACGAAGCCCCGAAAGATAGCTGTCAACCCCGAAACCGGCGACCACCCCCACCGCGGCCGGCGTCAGAAGCGAGCGGCGGCGGAACGATTCCCGCGCCGCCGGGTTGCTCAGGTGCACTTCCGCGAAGGGCCGGGCGATCGCCAGCAGCCCGTCGAGGAGCGCCACGGAGGTGTGGCCCAGCCCGGCCGGATTGATCAGCACGCCCTCCGCGCGGTTGCGGACATCGGCCAGGAAGTCCAGGATCGCGCCCTCGCAGTTCGATTGAAAGCACTCCACCTCGACGCCGAGTTCGGAGGCGAGGCCCTCCAGCGCCCGGTTCACGTCATCCAGCGTCGCCGTACCGTAGACTTCGGGCTCGCGCACGCCGAGAAGATTGAGATTGGGGCCGTGGACAACGGCGATCCTCACGATCGGTCCTTTCCGAGAGATGATTCGGCTGCCTGCGGTTTCGCAGACCCCGGGGGAGCCGGCGCCGTACTGCCCGCGGACGCTCCCCTGTTCCGTGAAACCGCGGTTCGCGGTAGGTTAGCGGGCTGTTAGCTTCCGTGACAAGGAGAATACACCAGCGATGATGCAGCAACTGCGCAAGAGCACGAAGTGGATCATGATCCTCGTGGCGATCGCCTTCGGGGGACTCATGTTCTTCGAGTGGGGGATGGACATTACGGGCCAGTCGACGGGATCCTACGGCGAGATCGGGCGGGTCAACGGCACGCCGGTCCAGTACGAGGACTACTTCAGCGCCTACCAGAACCTCTACAACCAGGCGGCGGAGAGCCAGGAGGAACCGGTCACCGGAGCCCAGAATTCGGAGTTGGAGGACCTGGCCTGGAACGAGATGGTCGACAACGTCCTCATCCAGCAGGAATTGGAGCGGCGCGGGATCGTCGTCACCGACGAGGAGATCATGAGCGCGGCGCGTTTCAGTCCGCCGCCGGAGGTGATGAGCAACCCCGAACTTCAGACCGACGGCCAGTTCGACCTCACCAAGTACCAGCAGTTCCTCACGACGCTCAACAGCGACCAACTGCAAGGGCTCGAGAACTACTACCGGCGGCTCATTCCGCGCGCCAAGCTGCTCCGGCAGGTAGGATCGGGTCTCTACGTCTCCGAGAACGACCTCTGGCACACGTACAGGATCCAGAACGAAACGGCCACCGTGCGATTTGTCGCCTTCGACCCGCTGGTGCGCGTATCCGACGACCGGTTCGAGATCACGGACGACGAGGTTCGCGACTACTACGACGAGAACCGGGAGGACTACTTCGTCCCCGCCACCGCGCGCGTCGTCGCGGTGGCCATCTCCAAGACCCCGACCGCGGCCGACACCGCGTCCGTGCTGGCAAGGGCCGAAGAGCTCCGGCAGGAGATCCTCGACGGTGCGGACTTCGCCGAGCTGGCACAGGCCGAGTCGTCGGACGAGACGACCGCGGGCGAAGGTGGAGACCTGGGGGTTTTCGAAAAGGACAGGATGGTGCCCGACTTCGATTCCGTGGTGTTCGCGGCGCGCCTGAACCGGGTCGCCGAGCCGGTGCGGACCACCTATGGCGTTCACCTGGTCGAGGTCCTGCAACGCTGGGGCCGCGATTCCGCCCAGGCGCGTCACATCCTGCTGCCCTTCGAGCGCTCCGAAGACTCCGAGATCGAACTCTACACCGCGGCCGACTCCCTGGAGGAGCTGGGCGAATCCATGGCTCTCACCGAAGCCGCGGTCCTGCTGGGGCTTGAGCCCGACACCGTCGAATTCCTGGAGAACTTCACGTTCGTGCCGAGGGCCGGGGACGTTGCGGACGGAGGCGAGTGGGCCTTCGACCCCGAGACGTTGCTCGGCGAGGTCAGTCCGGTTTTCGAGAACCAGGTGGCGTTCTACGCCCTGGAGCTGGTCTCGGTCGACGAGTCGCACTACCTCACCGCGGAGGAGGCGGAGGTCGCGATCCGGGCCGAGATCGGCATTCTGAAGAAGGTCGAGTTAGCCATGGACGAGGCGCGGGATCTGGCCGAACAGGTCCATGGCGGCCGCCCCTTCGCCGGAGTCGCACGCGAACTGGGGCTCGAGGTGCGCGACGCGGGTCCGTTCGCCCGGACCGAATTCGTGTCTGGGCTGGGACAGTACAACGCCGCCGTGGGAACCGCATTCGGGCTGGAGATCGGCGAGGTCTCGGACGCGGTTCGGGCGAACCAGAACGTGTTCGTCATCGAACGCACCGGCTCGGAGGCCGCCGACAGCCTGGACTGGGTGAGCCAGATCGACGTTCAGCGCATGCAGTTTCTGGGCGCGATCCGTGAACAGCGGCTCGTGGAGTGGATCGAAGCGTTGCGGGCGACCGCCGACATCGTCGACCGGCGAGAAGAGGTGCTCAACCCGCCCGACGACGCCAATCAGATTCAGATGCCCGGAATCTTCTAGAACCTGCCGGCCCGGGCGGGCCACCGGCGCGACGGAACTACCCGGCTACCCGCTTGCGGACTCGTGCGGCCAAGCTCTTCCCGCCAGTCGCTGGGGGGTTCCGGGAATCAGCCCGGAGTAAGCCGGCGCGGCGTACCCTTTTCCCCCGCCTCGGAGGTTTGAGCCGCCGATGCGTCTTCCCGGGGCGGCTGCAACTCGGCTTCCTTCCGGACCGAAGACTCGATCTCCCGGACGGAAGATTTGAATTCCCGGATTCCCTTCCCCAGCGAAGTCCCGATCTCGGGGAGCCGCTTGGCCCCGAAGAGGAGCAACACGACGAGGAAGATGACGACCATCTCCAAGATACCGAGATTGAAAGGCATATCCGCAAGCTCCTTCTGTCCGGGAGGTCCCGGAGAAACGCTCTTCGGAACCGCCCGCGAACGGTTGGATCAACAACCTAACCGTTTACGCACCTCTCGCCAACGAAACCGGAAGCCGCGGGGCGGGTAGCCGGCGCGGTTACAGCCAGGACCGGATCACGAGCGCCACGATGGCGATTCCGACCAGCGTGAGCACGTTCAACACGAAGGACACCGGCCCGACCGTGAATGCCACGGCGATCAGATCGACGGAGAACGGACCGAACGATGCCCTGACGGAGGCGGTCAGGAAGGAACGCGCCGCGCTCCCCGGGAGAAAGTTTTCCGCCAGAAGGGTGAGCAGTCCCCCAAGAAACAGCCCGCACACCAGGGTCCACAACCCTCGCGTGATGTTTCGCCGGTAGTTGTTCGATTCCATGTCGTTTACCTGGATCGGTCGACCACGTAGACGACGGACTCGGCGAGGGCGTCCAGCGCCGGCCCGGGCGTCAGGCGGGCGATCTCCGTCTGCGCCGAATCCGCGTATTCCATCGCCTTCGTTCTTGCGTACTCGAGTCCGCCGTTGCGACAGACCAGCTCGATTGCGTCCCTGACCTCGTCGTCGCCCGGCTCGACGAGCGTGAAGAGGTGTCGAATCTGGTCGACTTCGGAGGGGGACATCTCCCGGAGCGCCCCCACCAGAGGCAGCGTGACCTTCCTCTCGCGCAGGTCCAGGCCGGCCGGCTTTCCTGTGACGTCCTCGCTACCCGCATAGTCGAGCATGTCGTCGGCGATCTGGAAGGCCATGCCGAGAAAGTGCCCGAAGCGCCGGAAGGCGACCCGGTTCACGGCAACGCCGGCCAGCGCCCCCATCTCGCAGGCCGCCGACATGAGCGACGCGGTCTTGGCTGCGATGAGGCGGTAGTATTCGGCCTCGGAGAAGGAGATGTCGTCGTAGGAGAGGAGCTGTCGCATCTCGCCCACGCTCATTGTGTTGGCGGCCGAGGCCAGAACGCGCATGGCGTCCAGATCGCCGAGCCGCGCCAGCTCGGTCACGGCGCGGCTGTACAGATAGTCGCCCATGATAATGGCAATCTGGTGCGTCCAGATCGAGTTCACCGTCGGCATCCCGCGCCGCAGCACCGAGTGATCCACGGCGTCGTCGTGCACGAGCGTCGCCATGTGGACCAGTTCAACCACGGCGGCAAGGGTCACCGCCTCTTCGGAGGACTCGTCGCCCACGTCGCTGGCCAGGAGCAGGAGCGTGGGGCGGAAGAGCTTGCCGGGGACGTTGAGGAGGTAGTCATTGACTTCCTCGATCATCGAGAAGTCCGACACTGCGATACCGCGCAGTTCCTCCAGCACGAGTTCCAGCCGGTCTCTTACCGGCGCCTGTATCCCGGGAAGCCCATGGATGGCTGGCCGGGGAGCCGTGGTTGTCTTCGTCATGTGCGGGGTTGGGGGACGTTTTCCAAGAGGGAAGTTAGCATCTGGAGGCGGAAAGGCCACATTCGGGCCGGAGGCGGCCGTCGGCACGGCCTCCACTCGCGGGGCTCCCTCCCCTACCGCGCGCCGTCGGTCGTGACCCGCGCGTCAACCCGGCAACTCAGGATCCGGTCGCGCGACCAGTCCCGTATTCCCATGCACCTCGCCACCGAGTCCGTAACGGCGTCGGGCGCCAGTCCGATCACCTCGGTGCCAACCACACGTCCACCCCGGGTTGTCACATCCTTCCCGATCGCTTCGAACACCTCCATCGGGTCCGTAGTCTCCGGCGCCTCGAGGTTCATGGACACCTGTGTACGGCCCTGCTCCGGAAGGAAGACCGCCATGGCCCGCAGTCCCCGGAACCCCCCGCCCGATTCACGGATACCCGCCGCGATCCCCTTGGCGTCCACGAGAGACACGCCCTCGACATCCACGTTCCACGCCAGAAGCACCTCCCTCGCCCCGACACACGCCGCCCCCGCCGTGGGGTGCGCAAAGTGGTGCACAGGTGTCCCGTCGCCGGCATATCCCGAGATATCGGCCCGGGCACGGCCCGCCGCGGCCTTCGGCGCGAGCCGCTCGAAGCCACCCCGCCGGATGGAGGCCAGGGTCCGGCCGGCGGGTTCGGAGGCGCGACCGTAGTAGTAGACGGGAATCCCCAGACGGCCGATCCGGGCGGCCGCGCGCCGAGCCAGCGCCACCGCCCCGAACATCTCCATTCCCCGCAGAGGGACGAACGGCAGCACATCCAGCGCGCCCACGCGTGGATGCACGCCCCGGTGGCCGCGCATGTCGATCCGCTCCAGGGCGATCTGCGCTGCCGCCACCGCGCCGTCTTCCACCTCATCGGGGCCGCCGAGGACCGTCACCACGCATCGGTTGTGATCCGGATCACGGGTGGTGTGCAGCACATCGCACCCCGTCCGGGCGAACGCCCCGGCCACCGCAGACACGAATCCCGGATCCCGGCCCTCACTGAAATTCGGAACGGCCTCCACCAGCGGCGTGGCGCCGCCCCTCGCAGGTGCCTCTACAGGCCCTCCGATCCGCCCGCGAGCGACAGTTGGGGATTGCCCGCCTGCGTCTGATAGGCCCAGTCGAAGATGATGATGTATCCCTCCTGGCAGCCACCGGAGTGGGAGGTTCGCACCGCGCCGTACCGCATCTTTCCGTCGTCGCCGGGGACGTAAAACATATAGGTGTAGCCGCCCTCCAGGCGAACATCCGCTGAGCCGTACCCCGAGGTTGGCGCCTGCTCCCACGACGTGCAGTCCGGATCCGCTCCGGGTCCGCATTTCAGCGCCGAGGTAGCTCGGCGGGTTGGGTGGATGTAGGCTCCCGGGCCGGGGACGAACCACAGCCCGTCGGAGTCGACCTCGATGCTGAAGTGGCGGTCGGGATCGTCGCCGTCCATCACGGCTTCCACAGCGTCCGTGTCCTGAAAGCGAAAACCGGAGGACTCCGGAACCGACTCATAGGGGTACATGATCTCGCTCGTGTAGTCGGGCCGCGGCGTGGTCTCGACGAATTCGCTCGCGTCGCTTTCGTGGCCGTAGTGGTCGACGGAGGTCACATAGTAGGTCGCCGTACTTCCGTTTTCGGCAAGCAGATCGATGTATCCCGGCGAGTCCGTGTCGCCAAGGTACTGGTCGCCGTCGTTGCCGGAGTAGTAAACCCGCCATGCGACGAACTCTTCATCGGAGGCCGAGTTCTCGCCCCACCGGAGGTACACGGCGTTGTCGAGCGCGACGGCTTCGACGCCATCGGGGACCGGCGGAGGAACGGGGAACGGCACGAAGACCTCGACGGAATAATCGCTGGCACTCTCCTCGCCCGTATCCGGATCCGCGGCGGCCACGTAGTACTCGTAGGTGCGGTCGGGACTCACGTTGATGTCGCGGTAGAGGCATTCCCCTTCGGCGCAACTGGTCACCTCCGCGATGAAGAAGTAGTCGGTGTCGGTGGTCCGTCTTCCGTAGACGCGGAATGCTTCACCGTCCCACCCGGACCCCATTGCCCAGTACAGGTCCACGCCGCGGTCGTAGTAGGCCGCCTCCAGGTTTTCGGGTGGATCGGGTGGGTAGCCGTTCACCGACACCGTCACCTCGCAGCCTCCCACACTCATCACCAGTACTGCCGGAACCAGTCGCCGATATCGCATTCGTCGCCTCGCTTTGTTCATTGGAAAAGGACTGGCGGCGCGTCCTCGACATTCGCCGGAACCATCCCGGACAACCCCATCGTTCACCAACCGTGGCACCCGAAGACCAATCACGGACCAGCCGCCGCAACTCCTTCCAGCATTTTCCGTACCATCATCGTAAGATTATGCCAGAACATTACTTGGCATCGAAGGCGCGGCCTCGTCATGTCCTCGCCCAAGGACGACGAGGTACCCTAATCTGGACACTCGGGGCGCCACCGCTCGAACCTCCCACGGCCTGGAACCGCTTAGCGGAGTCCTCCCCTTTGCCGCTGCCTGCCCTGCTCCCCACCGGTCCGCTGCTCGTAGTCGAAGTGCAGGTCCCGGTTGTCCGTCAGCGCCACCTCGAAGAGAAAGGTCCAGTTGCCGGTGGCCGTCTGTTGGAAGGCGAACTCGGCCTCCCAGCGATGCATCTGGCGAGTGAGGCGGACCACATGGTCGTTGAAAGCACCCGACACCACGTCGTATGAGGTGCGCCAGTCCACCGACCACAGCTCCGTGGGCTCAAACCGCACGTTCGCCTGAATCATCTGGTTGCCGGCCATCTCCGCCCCCCGGTTGCGGGCGAGCGAATAGGAGAACGACGCCGACCACTCGCCCACGCCGCCCCGCTGGTTGCTTCGGCGCGTCGTCCGGCGATCGTCGGAGCGGGGCACGACCGATGATTTCCCCAAATCCTCGGTCTCCAGGCCGGTGGGGTCCACCGACTCTTCCTCATCCTCCTCCGCGACCCGGGTTGTCGTGGTGGTGGTGTCCTCCTCCTCTTCCCCGCCGGTCAAACGCCTGAGCCAGCGGAAAGCCGTGGACTCGCTGCTTACCGAAAAGGAGAGGTTCGCGCTGGACAGGAAGGGCGCGAAACCGCGCCCCCCTCCCGCGCCCCCCACCGCGTCGTCAAAGATGTCGTGCTCCACCGAGAAGGAGAGCCCGCGCATGTAGTCGGAGCTGATCTGATTGGCAACGCGCAGGTTGTCGGCGAAGCCACGGGTGAAGTGACCCAGCTCGCTGGCCTGAACGAAGTCGTAGGCCAAGGCGCTCGTGCGCACCGCCAGGACGGTGACCGTCTGTGCCCGCGGAAGGCGTCGCGGGCCTTCGGAACGGTCGCGCGGCTGCGACTCCGCGGCCTGCTCGGCAACGGAATCGGTAGCCGGATCCTCCATCTTCATCTCGAAGGTATTGTTCATCCCCAGGCGGATCTCGTTGCGCGGCTGGATGGCGCGGTCTCCGAAGGTCGCCCGTTGAAGCTCGGTTGGATTCGTTTCCGGCGAATAGGCGTAGTCGAAGGTCGGGGACAGCTTGTGGCGGAACCGGTCGCCGTAGTAGAAGCCGTAGACATCCGCCTTGAGCGAAGCGCCGAAGGAAAGCCGCCGCGGTGCGGCAATGAACCCTTCCCCTCCCGCCGTGGCGGTGTCGGAACGGATCGACCGGCCCCCAATGGACAGGTTCGGGGTGAGGGAAGTGGAGCCCACCAGCGTCACCTGGTAGTTGACACCGGTCGACCAGGTGAGCTCCTCGGCCGTGAAGTCCATTGCGTCTTCGGCGCCGCGCGGAAAGAACGACGGCCGGTTGAGGTCTCCGACGCTTCCCACCCCGACGCCGACCGCGGTATCGGGTGCGAAGAAGTCGAGCGGCAGGTCGCGGGTGGTGTTGCGGTTCAGGTTGACGCTCTGCGAGACGGACAGGGCGCCGAGCGAGAGGCTCGTCGAGAGGCCGCCGCGCCACGCCTCGGTGTCCGCCGACCGGAGGTTGAAGGCGGAGTCGGCGTTCTGCGCGGGGAGATCCCGAAGCGACCGCGCCAGACTCCCGGAGGCCGACCACGTCATGTTGTTGTAGAAGCGGGCCCGGTTGGCCGGGGCGCTGAACAGGGTGATGGTCGAGAGGGAGAGGCTGGCTCTGGGGAAGGTCATCTCGACGCGGTCATCGGAGAGGAATTGCCGACGGTCGGCGTTCACCGACAGGTTCCCCCAGTCGAAGCGCCGTTGAAACCCGCCTTCCGAGTCGATCGACTGCGTGACCTCGCGGGGGTCGAAGGAGTTGCGGCGCACGAAATCACTGCTGGACGCATAGGCGAACGAGGCCTGCATGCGGGTCCGCTCCGACAGCTCCCACCTGTGACGGGTGTTGACGGCCAGCTCGGAGCCTCCTTCGACGCGCCAGAACTGGCGGAGGTTCACGCTGCCGTCCAGGAACTGTCGCAGCCAGGTATAGCGAAGCGCACCGTTGATGCCCGTGTAGTTCCCACTCCACCAGTCCAGCGCCAACTGGGCGTCGGCGTAGTCGTTGATCGCCCAGTAGTACCCGATGTTGGAGATCCGCCGCGCGTACCCCCCCGAGGTGCGCACGATGTCGTTGACCGAGAACTGGAGGGGGAGAAGGCCCGACCGGCGCTCGGTCGCCGTGCTCTGCGCGATGAAGGGGAGCCAGAAGACCCCCACGTCCGCGAAGTAGAGGGTAACGTTGCGCGCGACCATCGTGCCGCCGGGGTACATCTTCATCTCGCCCGCCTGGAAGTGATAGTGCGGCTCGTCTTGCTCGCAGCTCGTGAACATCATTCGGTGGCAGTAGGAGACGTCGCCGTC
The DNA here is from genome assembly GCA_965208295.1 of Longimicrobiales bacterium. Lineage (GTDB taxonomy): Bacteria > Gemmatimonadota > Gemmatimonadetes > Longimicrobiales > Gaopeijiaceae > Bin94. The sequence goes on from OZ242328.1 coordinate 333,503, forward strand.
GACCCAGGGGCAGTCGCCCCGCACGTTCCAGCTCCCCGCGCGGACCTCGGTCGAGGTCTGGGCATCAAGCGCGGTGCCCCGGCGCTCGTTCAGGTCGAAGATGATCTGTCGCGTGAGGACCGGGTTGCCCTCGTCGGGGGTGAAGGTGGCCTGGCGGCCGAAGGACACCAGGCGTCCCGTGTTGTCGTCGAAGACCAGGGTGTCGCCGGACAGCTCCATGCCGTCACGGTTCATGACCGTCCCCCCCTCGCTCGCGCTCAGCAGGGTGAGCACCTTCGACTCGGTCTCGAAGACGGCGTCGTCGGACTGGTACCGGATGAGGTTGTAGCCGGTGAGGTTCAGCAGCTGCATGAGCGTGGAGTCGTCGACCATTTCGGTCATTTCGTCCATTTCCGCTTCCGGCCGCAACGAGTCGGGCAGCAGGCCGGTCGAGTCGCCGAGCGCGCGGGTAAGGAGTTCCAGGCGCTCCTTGACGACCTCCTGGAGCGAATCGGGCAGCTCCTGCGCGGACAGCGGTGCTGGCGGCCCTCCGGCCAGTGCGAGCGCGATCAGTCCCGCGACCGCCGGGAAGGCCCGCAGGCGCAGCCGGTCCGCCATGCTCGCGCCAGATCCCGGCGTCCGGCCAGGGAGACTCGGGGGTATGCGGGACGCGATCGGTCGGCTCGTCATCCGCACGCTACTCCTCTCCGTCCGGGTCCAGGGATTCGGGGGTGTCCGGATCGGGGGTGGCCGGCTCGCCGGGCTCTCCCTGCCGCGCGGGGTCGCCGTGGTCGTAGGGGGTGGGGGCCGCGACGGTGTCCTCGGGGGCGCGGGTGTCTTCGGCCGCCACGGCATCCGCGGGGGCGGGCGCAGTCTCTGCCCGGCCATCACGCGCGTCGCGTTTCCGCCACACCAGCACCGAAAGCAGAATGCTGAATTCGTAGAGCAGGAATATTGGAGCCACCATGAAAAGTGTCAGTGTGATCGCGTCGCCGGGTGAAATCAGGCTGGCCAGGATCGTGCTCCCAACGATCGCGTGGCGCCTCTTGGATCTGAGAAACCGGGGCGTGACGATGCCCAGGGCACTCAGTACCAGAATCACCACCGGCAGTTCGAAGATGAACCCAACGGCCAACAACAGTTTGATGACTTCACCGAAATACAGGTTGCCTGTCCAGCCCTGCGTCATGAACTCGGACCCGATCCCGACCATGAACCTCAGATAGAAGGGCAGTACGATGAAGTACGCCATCGCCACCCCCGCGATGAAGAGCACGAGGCCCAGGTAGAGGGAGGGGACGATCGCGCGCTTCTCGTGTTTCTCCAGCGCGGGTGACAGAAACTGCCACCCATGGTACACCAGGGTGGGCGAAGCCAGGACGAGGCCGATCCAGATCGCGACCCTCAGCAGGAAGAAGAAGTTCTCGTTGGGCCCCAACGCCTGCGGCATCCAGTCCTCTCCGAGGATCTCCCTTCCCGGAGAGAGCAGGATCAGCATCGCATCGAAGTAGAGGACGAGAAAGATGCCCGCCCCCAGCCCCAGGATCAGCGCGAGCAGACTCCACAGGATCCGCCAACGCATCTCCTCCAGGTGCTCCAGGAAGGGCATCTCGGCCTTGGGGTTGTTCTTCGCCGCGGCCAGCAAACCTTCACGCAGCCTCTTCATCGGTCCTCACTGCTCCCGTCGCCCAGCGGCAGCGGAAGTTCGCCCTGGAAGCGCCGCCGTCCCTCGCGCTGCTCCCTGACGATCAGCTCGTCCACGGCTTCCTGGAACTCGTCGATGTCCTGGAAGTTCCGGTACACCGACGCATAGCGGATGTACGCCACGCGGTCGAGCGGCTTCAGCCCCTCCATGACCTCTTCGCCGATCTCGGCCGAAGACACCTCCACGCGGGCCGATCCCGATACCGTGTCCTCGACCGTGTCCACCAGCGCCTCGATGTCGCCCGGCGAGACCGGCCGCTTCGCGCACGCGACGGCCACGCTCGCCGCCAGCTTGTTGCGCTGAAAGTCCTCGGCGCTGCCGTCCTGCTTCACGACCTGCAGCGGCCGCTTCTCGATGTGCTCGTACGTGGTGAAGCGCCGAGTGCAATCGAGACACTCACGGCGCCTGCGAATCGCACGTCCGGCACGGGCCGCGCGCGAATCCACGACCTTCACCGAGCCGGAGCTACAGACGGGACAGAGCATGGCGGGCGGCCCCTTGGAAGACCAGGAGCCCTGTCAGGGGATTTCGTCGAGCTTTTCCAGCGCCTGCTCGGCGAACCTGTCGTCGGGATAGGTGTTGATCACGCGCTCCAGGTATTCGCGGGCCCGGTCGTAGTCCTCCAGCTCGATGCAGAGCACCCCGGCGCGGTAGAGGGCCGCGGGTATCCGGTCCGAGGTCGGGAACATCCTGGGGATTTCGAGGTAGTCGTCGATCGCCTCCTCGAGCCTGCCTTCGAGCGTCAGCAGTTCACCCCGATGGAGGTAGGCGGCGGGTGCGTTCGGGTCGCGCGGATACTGATCGAGGAACTGCTGGAATCCCCGGAGGGCGGTCGTTCGCAGATCCCGCTCGGCATTCGAGACCGCGACATCGAAGAGCGCCTGCGCCTGTGCCGGCGTACCGGCCGGTTCGGCGGGATCCGCAACTTCGGCTTCACCACCCTCGACTGCCGAGTCCCCCTGCTCCGCCAGCTGCGCGATCCGTTGCTCGAACTCCTGTTTCTGGACGTCCATCCGGCTGCCCAGCTGATCCACGGTGTGCTGGAACTGGCCTACGAGTTCACTGAGACTGGCCAGCTCCTTCTGGATCTCGCGCTGGTTTCCGCTGGCGTCTCCCCGGAGGTTGAACATGCGTTCCGAAAGGGCCTGCACCGAATCGATCATCGCGCGGCGGCCTTCGTCGATCGATCCCTGCAGCTCCGCGTAGGCCGAGTCCTGACGCGCCGAGAGGGCCCACACCTCGCTCTGAAGGTCTTCGTGGGCTCCCCTTGTCGCGCAGCCGCCGAGCGGAATCAGCAGGATGACGAGTCCGGGGATGATTCCCGGCAGGCGCCGGGAGCGGCGAGGCGCCGGGCTGGCAAGGCGCTTTGACGGGACCGCGCGTCTCACCGGCTGGGCGGCCGAGGCTGTCAGCCCTGGCAACTGCCGAGGTCGTTGCCCCCGGCCGTTATGACGAACTCGACCCTCCGGTTGCGGGCCCACGCCGCTTCATTGGATCCCTGTGCGATGGGCGATTCCTCGCCGTAGGAGAGGGTTGTGAAGCGGGTGTCGTCGAGTCCGAAGCCGGTAAAGAACTCGGAGACGGACATGGCGCGTTCGCTGCCGAGCGTGATGTTGTACTCGGAGGTTCCCCGCTCGTCGGCATGGCCTTCCATTCGAAGGTGCACGCCGGAGCAACTGCGGAGGATCGCCAGCTTCGCGCGCAGCGTTGCGGTTGTTGCGGCGGTGAGGACGGATTCGTCGTAGTCGAAGAAGACCATGCCGACGAGGGTCTCGCGGGCCTCTCGAGCCCTGCGGTCCATCTCGAGCTGGGCTTGTCTTTCGGCCTCCAGCTTGGCGGCTTCCGCAGCCTGCGCCGCGGCAATCGAGTCGGCAATCCGCTGCGCTTCGATCTGTTCCGGCGTGGGGCCGGTGGGTTCGGGAGTAGCCGGCGGAGGCGGTTCCGGGCGGCATGCGGTGGCGAGAACGACAGTGGCGAAGGCGGCAAGGACCAACCGTGGGTTGAACATCCCTTCTCCCGGTAAGTGGAGGTACGTGTTGTCGGCTGAGGAGCCCGGACTCGACACAATCAGAATATAGGCGAATTTGGAGATGCCGGTAGAGGGACCGGAACCCCGTCTTCGGCCAGCACGGGGGACCAATCCGGATCTTCCGCATCGACATTGGGCACCAGGAGGCGGGTGCGACCCGTCACCGAGTCGACGATGAACACCCCGGACCCGTAGCTGCGTTCCCCCTGAAAGACGATGTGGCGACAGTTCGGGGCCCAGCTGGGGTCCTCGTTGTTCCCTTCCTGGGTAAGCTGTAGCACACGGTTGCCGCCACCCTCGATATCCGCCACCAGGATGTGGAAGCGGTTGGCCTGTCTCCTGCTGCCGATGCCGCCGGCAAACACCGCCTTGTCCCCACAGGGCGACCAGTCCGGATCGGTAAAGTAGCCGGCCTCGCCGTAACGGAACGGCGACAGGAGTACGGCATCGCCGCCGACCGAGGGTTGCGTGTATACCTGCGGCGTCGCGCTGCCCAGGCGGTTGGACACGAAGATCAGCCGCTCGCCATCCGCGGAATAGACCGGCTGCAGGTCATTGTAGCGGCCGCCGCCCAGGTACTTCAGGCAGCAGCCGTCCCGGATGTTGTAGGTGAAGAGGCCCGCGGGCGCGTGTCCGATAATCGTGAAGGCGATGGAGTGCCCGTCCGGATGATAGGAGGGCATGTCATGCTGTCCGTGCCCCTCCGGCACGAGGAGCCTGTCCTGGCCGTCTTCCAGATTCAGTTCGTAGATGCGGGGGGATCCCGCCTTGAACGAACTGTAGGCGATTCGCTTGCCGTCCGGCGACCACACCGGAGAGGTGGCGATGTCGTCGTCCCAGGTCAGCCGCCGCAGGTTCTCGCCGTCGAAATCGACGATGTAGATCTCCTTGGCGGTCCTCGAGCCGAAGGCCAGCATGCGGAAGACGATCCGGGTCGCCGCGACGCCCCGGTCGCCCGTCACCCACTCGACCACGGCATCCGACACGCTGTGCACCGCCAGCCGGAAGTCCGGGTGGTCCCGCGGCGGGAGCGGAAAGGTGGCCTTCGCCTTGAGACTTCCGAAGACGATGTCGTGGACTTCCACCGCGAAGGCGAGCTCTCCACCCGTGCCGGCGGGTTCGATGGCGCCCGTCACGAGCCAGTCCACGGCGAACTGCTCCCAGAGGGCATACTGCACACCTTCGCCCGCGAATTCGGCGGGAAGCGAGTCGCGGACCTGAAAGCGGTCGCTGTAGCGCAGGTCCCGGGCCATGATCCCTTCGATCTCGCGGGCGAGGCCGGCGTCCCCGGCGAAGACGGTGAAGGGCCGGATGGCGATGGGGGGCACATAGCGGTCCACGATGACGTCGTGCAGTTCAACGCCCGGGATGGCTGCCTCGGTCTCCTGGCCCGCGGCCGCGACGGGTCCGCCACCGATGCCCAGCAAGAGCAGCAGGAACACGCTTGCGTCGCCGGCAGCCCGCGGACAACAGCCCTTCATCTTTCGAGCCACGCCGAATCCACCATGAACCTGTCGCTTCATCGCACTCCCTCCATCGGCTGGACCTCCGGCACTTCCGATCCGACCCTGGACGTGATCGTGTAGTTGACGGGAAGAAACTCGTACGGGTAGTCATCGGGCAGCGGACCCAGGCGGCCCGCCTTGCCGGCACATTCGATCGCCGCCATGGCCGCGATGTCGAAGGCGTCGTCCCGGGAAGATCTGGCCACATCGAAATCCGGGATGCTACCGTCACGGAGAATCCGGAAGGTCATCACCACTTCGAGCCGGCCGGAACCCTCCCAGCGCAAACAGCGCCGGATCCAGTTGATGATGTTCTGGTAGTATTCCGGGTAGTCCCGCCTCACCGCCTCGACCTGTTGCGTGATCTCGTCCGTGCCTTCGTCCGGTGTCTCCGTTTCGGCGGACCTCTCCGACTCGACGGGCGGCGTTTCCTCGACGACGGGGGGCGTTTCGGTGGTGTCCGGTTCCGGCTCGGGCTCGGGTTCCGGCAGCGGGGTTTCCTCCTCCGGGGCAGGCGGTGGATCGTCGGGTGTTTCGACGACCAGTTCGTCCGGGGGTTCGGGGGCCATGGCGACCATGTCGACCTGAACCACCTCGTAGAGGATCGGGGGATCTTCGAGCGCCGGAATCCCCCAGAAGATGATTGCCAGCACGGTCAGGTGGACCCCGAGCGACACGCCCAGGGCATCTCTCCCAAGGGGCCGCCGCCGCACGCGCCCTACCCCTTCGCCGCTGGACACGATCGGGGTCATCGCTGCATCTCCCGCATGATGAGGGCCAGACCCACTTCCTGGTCGCCGATCCCGGCGATGGCGCGTGTCACGCGCGCATACACGGCCGCCGAATCACCCTTCAGGTAGATCATGTCGGCGCCGCGCTCGCGGATCAGCTCCTGGAGAGCGACATCGAACAGGTCGTCCGCGACGGGCGCCTCTCCGATGTGGAGAACTCCCGCGGCATCGACCGCGACAACGATCATCTCGTCCGTCGCTTCGATGACCCGTACCGGCCCCTCCGGCACATTCACCTGGATCCCCCCCTGCAGGACCGGCGCGGTGATGATGAAGATGATCAGCAGGGTGAAGGCGACGTCGACCAGGCTGGTGACATTGATCTCCGCGCGGACGGGAAGCCCGACGCGCTGCCGGTCGCGCCTCCTCACACGTGCCGCTCCTTGGCCAGCGTGCCGATAAACTCGCTCGCAAAGCCCTCGAATTCGCCGCGCACCAGGTTCAGGCGCGAGACGAAGTGGTTGTACGCAATAACCGACGGGATGGCCACCGACAGACCGGCCACCGTGGTGATGAGCGCCTCGGCCACCCCGGGCGCCACCGCGCTGATGTTGGTGGACCGCTCGGCCGCGATGCCGAGGAAGGTGTTCATGATTCCGATCACCGTCCCCATCAGCCCCAGCAGGGGTGACACCGACCCGATGATCGCGAGCCAGTTGAGGCCGTGCGCGAGTTCGTCGATCTCCTCGGCCTCCACCTTGTCCATCACCAGCCGGAGCGCTTCCAGCTGGGTCAGCGACAACCCGCTCGCCTTGCTCGACCCGAAGAGCGCCCCGGGACTGAGTTCGGCGAAGAATGAGAGGCCGCCGCGGAAGAGTCGCGTGTACGGGGACTCGGGAAGTCCGATCAGCGCCTCGGAAGCCTCGGTCAGGTTGCCGGCTTCCTCCATCCGGCCCAGGAACCGGTCCCCCTCCTGCCGCACGGCCCGGAAGTGCCGGACCTTCGAGATGATCACCCAGAGGGAGAGGACCGAAAAGAGAACCAGCACCCCGAGTACGATATGGGTGGCGGGGCTGGCCCCCATGATCATGTCCAGGGGGCCCCGCATGGGCTGGGCCTGGGGAAGGAGTTCGTTCATGCGATCGTGACCGCTTCCGCGCGGGAGGCGATGTGCTCGAAGGTTGCGGCCAGACCCTCGCGCAGGCTCAGCGCGGGGGACCAGCCTCGTTCATGGAACCTGGTGGCTGCGAGGGCACTGCGGCGGAGTTCGCCGGGACGGGCGCCCTCGAAGACCCGGCCGGTGTGGATCCCCACCGCTTCTTCCAGGACATCGGCAAGTCGGTTCACGGTTGTCTCGATCCCCGTTCCCACGTTGTAGGCGCGGGCGTCCAGTCCCGGGGCGGCGCACAGAACCATGCGGGCGGCCATCAGGTTGGCGCGCACCACGTCGCCCACGTAGACGTAGTCGCGGGTCTGTTCGCCGTTGCCGTAGATGGTCAGGGGTTCGCCGCGCAGGAGGCGCTGGGAGAAGATCGCCACCACGCCCGCCTCTCCGTGCGGGTCCTGGCGGGGGCCGTAGACGTTGCTGTAGCGCAGGGCGACGTAGTCCATGCCGTGGACTTCCCGGTAGTAGTTGAGGTAGTGCTCGCCGGCCAGCTTCGTGACGCCGTAGGGAGACAGGGGTTCCCTGGGAGCGTTTTCCGGGGTCGGGATGTCTTGTGGCTCGCCGTAGACGACGCCGCCGCTGGAGACGAAGACGATGCGGCCGGTCCCGCTTTCCCGTGCCGCCTCGAGGATGTTGAGTAGGCCCGTGACATTGACGCGGGCATCCAGGGCCGGGTCGGCCACCGAGACACGCACGTCGATCTGCGCGGCGTGATGGTTGATGACGTCAAAGCCGACGCCGCGGATGAGGTCCCCCACCCGTGGGTCGGCGATGTCCAGCTGGTGGAATTCGGCGCCCGCGGGGATGTTTTCGAGCCGCCCGGATGAGAGGTCGTCGACGATCCAGACCCGGTCGCCCCGGTCGACGTGGGCTCCGGCGACATGGCTCCCTATGAAACCGGCGCCGCCGGTGACCAGGATCTTCCTGCTCTTATGGGGCATGTTCTCCATAGCTTGGGCTGAGCTTCAATTCGAAAGGTAGCCGCTCAGGCGAAAACGTGTAGTCCCGGCAGCAGACCCACGGGCGGCTAGTCACCGCGATCCGCGCGGGCAACCTCCTGTCCGAAGACGACGGCGTCCTCCGTGGGGTCCCGGTAGTAGTCCGCGTGACGGCCGATCTCGTCAAAGCCGAAGGCCTCGTACAGCCGGGACGCCCCATCGTTCGAGGCGCGCACCGCCAGGAACACCCAGCGCTCGCCCCGGTCGCGCAGGATTCCCAGGCACCCTCGCAGCAGGGCCGAGGCGATGCCCCGTCTGCGGTGGCCGGGATCGACGGCCAGGTTGGCCAGTTCGGCGTCGCCGGCGAGGGCGGTCAGGACCGCGTAGCCGACGACGGTTTCTTCGAGGGTCGCCACGAGCACATCGGTGTTCGGCCGGTCAAGCAGGGAGGCGAAGGTCTCCTCGCGCCAGGGGCGGTGGAAGCTGGCGGCCTCGATGGGCATGATCGCGGCCAGGTCGACGGGTTGTGCGCGCCGCAGCGCGATGGGAGCCGTCACCCCGGTCGCCATTCTCTTACGTAGTGGGGCTCCCAGGCGGCCGCGTCGACGGGGAGCCACGAACAGCATTGTATGACGGCGTCGGCGACGGGGATGCCGGCGGGGAAGGGTTGCACGGTGTAGCCCGCGGCCCGGATCAGGGCGCCGTGGGCGATGGCGCCGTCGCCCACGAAGACCGTGTCGAGGGGTGGCCGGGCGTTCATGACGTCCAGGATGGTGCCGGGGTACGGCGCGGCCGCCTCCACCGGGCCGTCGGTGCCCACATCGTAGGCGGCGCCGTAAACTCTGCCCCGCCGGGCGTCCAGGAGCACGTGCCGGTGTTCGCGCTCGTCGCCGCTCAGCGCCGGGGGCGGCGTGCGCCAGCCGGGCGGCCCGTCTCCCTCTACCATTTCGGCGGGAACGTCGACCCCGGGCCCCAACGCCTCCAACGTGAAGGACGCGGCGCGCAGGCTCGACGTTGCGTAGAGCGGTATCTCCAGGCTGTTCGCCAGCCCTTTGGCCGCAGCACCGCCGATGCGCACGCCCGTGAACGATCCCGGCCCGGCCCCGACCACGACACCCGCAAGCTCGCGCACACCGATCCCCGATTCCCCAACCAACTCCCCGACCGCCGGGATCAGCCCCGACGCATGCGCGGACGGCGTCGTGAGAAAGCGCCGCCCCGCCACCACCCCGCCCCGGGCCAGCGCGACCGAGCCCACACGCCACGAAGTCTCGATCCCGAGAATCCAGCCCACGGGCCGCCCCCCACTCTCCCCCACCCTCACCCCACCGCCACCCGCGGCCGCGGCAGCGCGACCGGCTCCCCAAACCGTGCCACCTCCACCCCCCGCACCCCCACCTCACCCGGCACGAACCCCAGCCCGATGTCCCACCGGTCCCGCGGCAGCGCATCCCCCGCCCTCTCGCACCACTCCACCAGCACAATCGCCCCCTCGTCGTCGACCATATCCTCCCAACCGATCCCCACCAACTCGGCCTCCGTACGCAGCCGAAACAGATCCGCATGGATCACCGCGCGGCCACCCGGCAGCGCGTACCGGAAGACGATGTTGAAGGTCGGCGACGGCAGCGTCCCCTCCACCCCCGCCCCCCGCGCCACCGCCCTCGCGAACACCGACTTCCCCGCACCCAGCGGCCCCCTCAGCCCGATGAAGACCGGCGGCACCACCTCGGCACCCACGCGCCGTCCCCAGGCGACCAGCTCCCCCTCCGTCACCCTCATGCCACCGACTCCACGCCCGCCATCCTGTTCGCCCACTCCCTCATCGCGCCCCCTCCCTCACCCCGCCGCCCTAAGGTCGAACAGCTGGTCCCTCAGCGCCGCCGCCCGCTCGAAGTCGAGCGCCTCGGCCGCCTTCGCCATCTCCTCCTCGATGATCTTCATGTACGCCTCCGCATCGACCTCGTCCGTGTATCCGCGCGCGGGCTCGGCCACCTTGGCCAGCGGCTTCTGCCGCGCGTCCGCGACCCGGGTCGCGAACTCGATCTCCGCGACGCTCTTGCGAATCGTCTTCGGAATGATCCCGTGCTTTGCATTGTGCGCAAGCTGCACCCGCCGCCGCCGCTCCGTTTCGTCGAGGCACACCCGCATCGAGCCCGTGATGGTGTCCGCATACAGGATCGCCCTGCCGTTCGCGTTGCGCGCCGCACGCCCCACAGTCTGGATCAGGGAGCGGGCGTTGCGCAGGAAGCCCTCCTTGTCCGCGTCCAGGATCGCCACCAGCGACACCTCGGGCAGGTCGAGCCCCTCGCGCAGCAGGTTGATCCCCACCAGCACGTCGATCCGGCCCAGGCGCAGCGTGCGCAGTATCTCCATGCGCTCAATCGTGTCGATGTCGGCGTGCATGTACCGCACCCGCACCCCCACCGACTGGAAGTACTCGGCAAGATCCTCGGCCATGCGCTTGGTGAGGGTGGTGACGAGGACGCGTTCGTCGCGGGCGGCGCGTTCGCGGATCTCGGCGAGGAGGTCGTCGACCTGGCCGCGCACCGGGCGCACGTCGATCGGCGGGTCCACCAGCCCGGTGGGACGGATGATCTGCTCGGTCACGACTCCGCCGCATGTCTCCAGCTCGTAGTCCCCCGGCGTGGCCGACACGAAGAGGACCTGGTTCAGCACCGAGTACCACTCGTCGAAGGTGAGCGGGCGGTTGTCGATCGCCGACGGCAGGCGGAAACCGTGGTCCACCAGTGTGAGCTTGCGCGACCGGTCGCCCTTGTACATGCCGTGGATCTGGGGAATGGTGACATGGGACTCGTCGACGATGAGCAGGAAGTCTTCCGGGAAGTAGTCCAGCAGGCACGCCGGCCGTTCCCCGGGGCGGCGTCCGCTGGTGTAGCGGCTGTAGTTCTCGATGCCCGGGCAGGTTCCCATCTCGAGCATCATCTCGAGGTCGAAGTTGGTGCGGGTCTCGATCCGCTGCGCCTCCAGGAGCCGTCCCGCCTCGCGGAACTTCGCCACCTGTTCCCCCATCTCCTCGCGGATCATCGGGGCCATCTCCTCGATCGTGCGGCGGCGCGTGACGTAGTGGGACGCGGGGTAGATCGAGGTCCGGTCCAGCACCGCGATCGTCCCGCCCGTGAGCGGATCGAAGCGGGTGATGCGCTCCACCTCGTCCCCCCACAGCTCGATCCGGATGGCTTGCTCCTCGTACGCGGGGAACACCTCCACCGTGTCGCCGCGCACGCGGAAGGTGCCCCGCTCGAAGGCGATGTCGTTGCGCTTGTAGAGAATGTCGACCAGACCGCGCAGGATCTGCTGGCGGGGAACCTCCTCGCCGACCTCGAGGTGCAGCATCAGGCCGCGGTAGTCGACCGGATTGCCCAGGCCGTAGATGCACGACACCGACGCGACCACGACCACGTCCCGCCGCTCGATCAGCGACGAGGTGGCCCGCAGGCGCAGCCGCTCGATGTCCTCGTTGATGGAGGCGTCCTTCTCGATGTAGGTATCGGTGGCGGGGATGTACGCCTCGGGCTGGTAGTAGTCGTAGTAGGAGACGAAGTACTCGACCGAGTTGCCCGGGAGCAGGGACTTCAGTTCGCCGTAGAGCTGCGCGGCGAGCGTCTTGTTGTGGGACATGACCAGCGCGGGGCGCTTCGACTGCGCGATGACGTGGGCCATGGTGAGGGTCTTGCCGGTCCCCGTCGCGCCCAGCAGGGTCTGGAAGCGGGTGCCGTCGCGCACCCCCGCCGCGAGTTCGGCGATGGCGGGGGGCTGGTCGCCGTGGGGCTCGAAGGGGGCGCGGATCTCGAAATCAGGCATGGCCGGCTCCCTCGCGGGCTCCGGCGGGCGCATCACGACATCGCAACATCACCGCATCACCACATCGCATCATTTCAGGAGGTCGCTCTCCCGGAAGCTCTCGCGGCGCACCACCGAGAGCACGCCCTTGACCCTCTGCACCGCCTGCATGACGCGCTTGAGGTGGCTCAGATCCTGCACCTCGATCACGAACGCCGCGGTCATGCCGCCGTCGCTGGCGCGCATGTCGGCGTGCTGGATGTCGGTGGCGGTCTCGCTGATCGTGCGGGCCACGTCGCCCAGAAGGCCGCGCCGGTCGGTCCCCTCCATGTGGATGTGCACGAAGAATCGATCCCCCCGCTCGGCCCTCCACTCGATCTCGACGCGGCGCGCGGGATCCTTCTCGAGGTTCAGGACGTTCGTGCAGTCGGTGCGATGGATCGAGATGCCCCGCCCCCGTGTGATGTACCCGATCACCTTGTCCCCCGGGACGGGTTCGCAGCACTGCGAGTAGCGAATCATCAGGTTGTCCATCCCCTGAATCGTCACGCCCCGGTTCGACTTGCGGATCTTGTCGGCGATGCGTTCCAGCGCCGACGGCGACCGTTTCACCACCTCCGCCGGATCGTCGTCCGGGTAGAAACCCCGAATGACCGCCGTCGGACCGATGTCGCCCCGGGCCAACGCGGCCAGGGCCAGGTCGAAGCTCCTGTAGCCAAGCTTGCGCGCCACCCGCTGCGCCTCGTCGTCGTCCGGTTTGGAAAGGCGCCCCTTGCGCAGCGCCCGCGCGAAGAGCTCCTGCCCGAGCCTGAGGGCGGTGTCGAACTCCTGGCGGCGGATCCACTGGCGAGTCCTTTGCCGCGCGCGCGATGTCTTCACGAACCCCAGCCAGTCCCGGTTGGGCCACTGGCGCGGGTTGGTGATGATCTCGACCGAGTCGCCGCTGGTCAGCTCACGCGAAAGCGGCGCGATCCGGCCGTTCACCTTCGCCCCCGCGCAGTGGAGTCCCACCTCCGTGTGGACCGAGAAGGCGAAGTCGATGGGCGTGGCGCCGACCGGGAGCTGCTTGACGTCCCCCCTGGGCGTGAAGACGAAAATCTCCCCCTGGAAGAGGTCCATGCGGAGGAACTCCATGAACTCCTCCGGCTCGCTGGCATCCTTCTGCCACTCGAGCACCTGCCGGAACCAGGTGAGCGCGTCGTCGACCCCGCTCTCCTTCCCCTCGCCCTTGTAGCGCCAGTGCGCGGCGATCCCGAACTCGGCGGTGCGGTGCATGTCCCGGGTGCGGATCTGGACCTCGTACCTGCGCCCGCCCGGCCCGTATACGGTCGTGTGGATCGACTGGTACATGTTCGACTTGGGCGTGGCGACGTAGTCGTGAAAGCGCTCCTGGATCGGTGTCCAGCGGCTGTGGATGATGCCAAGCGCCGCGTAGCAGTGCTGCACCGAATCGGTGATGACGCGCAGCGCCATGAGGTCGTAGATCTCGTCGTAGCTGCGGTCCTGGTTGATCATCTTGCGGTGAATCGACCACAGGTGCTTGGGGCGGCCCGTGACCTCGGCGGGGACGCCCGCCCCGTCCAGTGCGTCGGTCAGCGGCCGCTGCATCTCCAGGATGTGGCGCTCGCGGGCCCGGCGCCGCTGCCGCACCAGCTTGCGCAGGTGGGCGTATGCCTCCGGGTCCAGGAACTTGAAGGCCAGATCCTCCAACTCCCACTTGATCGCCGCCATCCCCAGGCGGTGCGCCAGCGGCGCGTAGATCTCCCGGGTCTCGCGCGCGATCGGATTCTGCTTGGCGGCCGGCAGAAACTCGAGCGTGCGCATGTTGTGGAGACGGTCGGCCAGCTTGATCAGGATGACCCGCGCGTCGTGCGCCATCGAGAGCAGCAGCTTGCGGTAGTTCTCGACCTGGCGCTCGGTGTTCGAGCGGAAGCGCACCCGCCCGATCTTCGTGACCCCGTCCACGATCGCGCCCACTTCGTGGCCGAAGAGTTCGCGGATGCCCTGCAGGGAGACGACGGTGTCCTCGGGGACATCGTGGAGGAGCGCGGAAACCACCGAGGCGGTGTCGAGTTGGAGCTCGGCGACGATCGTGGCGACTTCGACGGCGTGGTTGATGAAGGGCTCGCCCGAGGCGCGGCGTTGTTCGGAGTGCGCCTCGGCGGCGAGTTCGTAGGCGGACCGGATCGCGTCGACGTCGAGACGGCTGGCGTACACCTCGAGGGCGCGGGCCAGGGGGCGAGGGAGGCCCCGGATGGTCTCGGTGCGTTGGGCGGTCGCGGTGGTGGGCATGGGGTAATGTAGCAGTCCGCGGACTGGATTCGCCCGCTTTCGAGCGGCGATATCCACAGGCTGACGGCCGTCCGCGCCCCGGAACGAATCCCCAACCCCCAGGCAACTGGCGTTGTCCATCTCCCGCCCGGGGTTTGCGGAGGACGGGGAGGGCGATCTCGCGGTGATCGGCCGTCCGGCTGCCCTACCCTTAGCTGATCACCCTCAGCATTTGCCTCAGCTTCGTCATGTACTTCTCGAAGAACCACTTCTGGATGTCCATCATGTCGAGTTCGCGGCCCTGGATGTAGGCCTGTTCGATCTCGCTGGTCATGTCCAGGGGGGTTCCGGTGGTGATGAGCAGGGTGGCCTGCTTGCCGGGCTCCAGAGACCCGACCCGGTCGTCGATCCCCATGAACTCGGCTGCGTTGATGGTCACCGCCTTGAGCGCTTCCTCCTCGGGCAGTCCGAAGGCCACCGCGACGCCCGCCTCCCAGGGAAGCCGGTTGGAGTAGAGCGAACCCGAGCCGCCGGAGATGGCGAAGCGCACCCCCGCCTCGTGCAACCGCGCGGGCATCGTGTAGGCACCGTCGTACCCCTCGTACTGCCGGCTCGGGCCGGACATGGTGGAGGTCAGGATGACCGGGATGTCGTCGGCGACCAGGCGGTCGGCGACGTGGATGGCATCACGGCCGCCGCGAATCACGATCCTGAGTCCCTCCTCCTGGCCCCAGGTGATCGCGTCGTTGATCTGGGCCGCGCTCGCGGCCGAAACGACCACGGGGATCTCCCGGTTGAGCGCCGGAATCATGGCCAGGTAGCGGGAGTCGCTGCGCACCTCCTCACCGGCCGCAACGGCGTCGCGGTAGGCGCGGGCCTCGGCGAAGAAGTCCTTCAGCTCCTGCACCTGACCCTCGTAGGTCGGCCTTTCCGGCATCTCGAACCCGGGGGGGAGGTTGGCCGGCCTGCGCCCCCCGAAGCCGCGGAACCTGCCGCCACCCGGGCTGGGCCAGTTCACGTTCAAGGCCGCGGCCGACTCCATCGACATCTCCTCCCAGCTCCAACCCTCCATGTTCATCGCCGAAGACATCCCCGAGACGAGGCCTCCGCCCGGGGTGGTGAGCGTCACGAGCACACCGGCGGATCGCGTCGTCCCGATGTGTCGGCTCTCGGCGTTCACCGCGACGTCGGCGTGCACGTTGGGGTTGAAGTCTCCCAGCTCGTTGACGTCGTTGGAGACGTCGACCGCGCCGATCTCGGCGATGCCGACCGAGCTGTACGCGTCGATCAGGCCGGGGTAGATGTGCTTGCCTGTGGCGTCCACCACCCGGGCCCCCGCCGGGATCTCGACATCGGTCCCGATCGCGGTGATCACCCCGTTCTCGAAGACGATCGTGCCATTCTCGATGACGCCCTGGGTGACGGTGTGGATTGTCGCGCCCTGCAGCGCCACGGCCTGGGTCTGGGGGGGTACGGTCATGCGTACCTGGGCGTCCGCCGTGGCGGGCGTGAGCGCGCCGCCGAAGAGCACGGCCAGAATGAGGGCAGGCGCAGCCGGGAGCAGGGGCGCCGCGGCGTTGGCGGCCGCGCCGCCGAACCGGGACAGGATGCCGTTCGTCATGGCTCCTCGCTTCGTCGTTGTCATGATCAGTTTCTCCCTTCGGCCGCGAGGACGGCCTGAATGAGCTCATTGCGTTCAGCTTCGATCTGGTCCCGCATGGCGGCGTCCTCTTCCAGCGAGAAGTAGCGCCGCCCGTCGACCCAGGTCTGCTCGGCGCGGGTGAACTGCGACAGCGGATTGCCGTTCCAGATGACGAAGTCGCCGTCCTTCCCCGGCGCCAGCGAGCCCACGCGGTCATCGATGGCGATGGCCTTCGCCGCCTGGTTGGTCACCGTCGACAGGGCCTGTTCCTCGGTCAGTCCGGTGCGAAGCAGCTTGCCCGCCTCCCAGTTCATGCGGCTGGCGATCTGGCTGTTGTCGGAGTGCAGCGATGTCGTCACCCCGGCCTCGATGAGGATGCGGGCGTTGTACACGGTAGCGTCGTAGGCTTCCAGCTTGAAGGCTCCCCAGTCGCTCCACACCACCGCCGCGACGCCGGATTCGGCCAGCTCCGAGGCGATCTTGTACGCCTCGACGCCGTGCTGCAGCGTCTGCACCCTGAAGCCGAACTCCTCGGCGAGCCGAACCAGGGCGAGAAACTCGTCCGCGCGGTAGCCGTGCGACGAGATCAGGAGCTCCTGGCCCAGTATGTCGAGGATCGCCTCCATGCGAAGATCGCGGCGCGGGGGGATCCCCTCTCCGTCCGCCTCCCAGCGCTGCCACTCGCGTTCGTAGTCGCGGGCCGCCATGAAGTGGTCGCGGATGATCTCCTGCGTCCCCATGCGCGTGTCGGGATACCGGTTCTGGCGCCGCTTCGGATTCTCGCCGAGCGCGAACTTAACCGTGCGCGGCGAGTTCTCGAGCTTCAGATCCTCGGGCAGCCCGCCCCAGCGCATCTTCACGATCACGTTCTCGCCCCCGATCGGGTTGGCGGAACCGTGCTTGATGTGGGCGCTCGTAAGCCCGCCGGCGAGCTGGCGGTACATCCAGATGTTGTTGTGGGTGACCACGTCGCCCATCTGCACCTCGGGGACGATCGCGAATCCGCTCTCGTTCACGGAGCTGACCCCCGAGTGGATGTGCGGGTCGATGAGCCCCGCCGTCACGTGCTTGCCCGTGGCGTCGATCTCCACCGCGCCCCGGGGAGCGTCAAGGTCCTGCCCCACCGCGACCACCTTCCCGGCCTCGACGAGGAGGTCGGCGTTCTCCATGCGCCCTTGCGCGCCCTGCGTCCACACGGTGGCGTTGCGCACGACCACCGCCGCCGGCTGCTCCGGCAGCGAGGACCGGCCGTAGTCCATCATCGGCCGGATGAAGGGGAGATCGATCTCGGGGACCTCCATCGCCGCCGTGCCGGGTTCCGACCCCTCGAAGGGCTCAACGCGCGTGCCCCGGAAGGATGGATCCGCCCCGTTCGGAAGCGACGCCCAGCCGTAGAACTCGTCCCCGCGGACCGAACCCGAGAGGAGCGCCGTTCCCTGGTAGCCGAGCGCGTTGCCGTCGAAGCGCGCGTCGATCCGGCCCGTCTCCGCGACCGCCGAGGCCGACACGAGATCGATCCGCGCACCGCCGGGAAGGTCGGGCCCGGTGCTGGCCACGTCGAGGTAGCCGCGCAACCCGTTCATCGATCCCTCCAGGACGAGCATGGCGTCGAATCCCCACTCGTCCCCCGAGGCGATCTCCCAGCTTCCCCGGACATCGATCTGGGTCGGGCGGGTAATCCCGTACACCCTTCCTTGCACCCACACGTCGCGAACCGTGGCCTCTTCGGTGAACAGGTCGCCCTCGGTGACCACCAGATTGGCGACCTTGCCTTCGGCGATTGTCCCGTGGGTGCGGTCGATCCCCAGCCAGGACGCGGGCGTCGTGGTCAGCGCCGCCAGGGCGTCGTCCGCCGACAGCCCCCGCGCCACCGCGACCCGTAGATTGGGCAGGAATTCGTTCAGCGACGAGAGCCCGTCCGCGGTGATGGCGAAGGAGACTCCGGCCTCGGCCAGCTGGGCCGGGCTGGTCGGCGCCAGATACCAGTGGCGAAGCTGTGCAAGCGAGGCGTCGAGCGCCTCCGCCGGCGTACCCACATCGGGTGCATCCGGGAAGTCGAGGGGAATGATGAGAGGCTGGGTACGGCCGCGCAGCACGTCGATCACGCGGTATTCCAGGCCGCTGCCCCGGAACCAGGGGTCGAGCCCGAACTCGGTGGACAGCTTGTGGGCCCGCAGGTAGTCCTCCTCGCTGTTGGCCTCGAAGAGGACCGGCTGGGCACCCTGCGCGGCGTCCTGCAGCGCGCCGAGCGCCTCGCTCGTCTCGGGCGGAAGGAAGGCACGGCCGCTCGATTCGTACGCGTCCCACGCCCGAGCGTACCACTCGGTGTCCATCCACGTCTGCTTCATGAGGGCGATCACCCCCATGGCGGAGTTCGGGTAGCCCCCGCCGAGCTGGAAGGAGCGCTGGAATCCGACCGACTGCGCGATGTCGGGGCGCAGAACCCGCTCGCGGACCCCCTCCTCCCCGAGGTTCACCACCGAAGCGGTCCCCCGGAAGATCCCCTGCCTCGGAACCGCGAGCGCCGTGCCGAAGCCCTGCGAGCGCAGCGCGGAGCGGCGGTCCTCATCGTCCTGCAGGTTGGAAGTCGTGCTGAACCATGCCCGGACCTGGGGATTCCAGTGGGTCGGCCCCACGTCGCCCCCCTCGGGCACGCTGTCCATCCCGAGGTCGGCGTGGGCGTCGATGAAGCCCGGATAGACCGTGAGGCCCGTCATGTCCCAGACCCGGGCTCCCGCGGGTGCGTCCTCGCCCCGGCCCACCCGCTGGATGAGCCCGTCGCGGATCACGATCGTTGCGTTTTCCATGACCTGGCCCGGCCCCGTCACCACCTGGGCGCCGACCAGGGCGTGGTACCCCGTCCCGTTGTCCCGAATGCCGGTGACCGGCTCGGTGCGCGACGCCTGCTGGGCGCTGGCGCCGGAGGCCAGTGCAAGGGTGAGGCCAAGCAGCCCGAAACCGCGGGCTGCCGGTGCGGCGAGAAGTGGTCTCATGGGTGTCTCCCCCCTGGAAGATGTAGTGTGTGCGGGCGCAATGGTGGTCGCGTGGTCGCGCTGATGTTGCCCAGTACTACAGGGACAATTGGGGGGGGTGGGGCGCTGAGGGGCAAGGGACCACGGGAAGTCCCAGCCGGGGACGTTGCCCCGGACCACACCCAGCTTCGGCGGTGGACGTGCTCCTCTTCGAGTCGAGCGACGGCCCGGCGAGCATCGGCGTGGGGCGGCTTCATACAATTTGCTGCATGAAGGGAGTCGCGGCCGAGCGAGTGCCGGCGAAGAAAACAGAGCCCAGCACGTGCCTTGGCGACAATCGGACAATATCATCGGTCCATTCAATCAAGCTCGTGAAGCTGCATGAACCGGAGGCGTACAGGCGTGGACCACATCCCGGAACCCGGGGCTCAAGCAACGCGGCAACGGTCGGAATCGCTCGGATCCCCCTCCTCCCACGACCGCATCGACGCCCTGGCCGTATCGGGCAAATGGTATCTGGGTGGACTGGACGGCTTCGCCTGGGCCCCACCCTTCCCCCGCTGGCCGGACTACCCGGGCTTCTGGGACCCCGTTCACCTTCTGCACCACGAGTTGGGGCCGTGTTTCGCCGTGGCCCTGCTGGATGTCGAAGGCCGCGACACCCCTCTTGAAATCTCCCGAAGTGAGCCGCATTCGTCACGCCGGCATCGCGATACCACTTGGCGCCCCGGCAGGCTCACCACCCACTGGACGACCCCGGTCGGTTCGATGGCGGTGGAAAACAGACGCGTCCTGCCGGGCGGCCTCATCGAATCCTCGTGGATCCTCCCCGAACTGGACTCCGGCCACCTCGTCGCGTTCACCGCCCAGCCCGCGGCCTCGGTGTCGGACCTGCGGCCCACCGACCGGGGCGTGAAATGGCTGCGCACCGTGACCGACCGCGCGGGCCGGGAGCTGGCGGTCGAGATCGAGTTGCACGGATCCCGAGACCCCGCCTGGCGGCGCGTTCTCCCGTCGGAGGGCGGGGCGTCTCCAGACTGGCCGCTGACGCCGTTCGCGGAGGGAGCTGCCAGCGGCGACCCCGACGCCGAGGGGATCACCGGCACCCCCCCAGGCGACCACATCGGCTGGATCTGGATCGCGGTGGCCTTCCCCCTGTCCCCCGGTTCCGAACGCCCGGTGGCGCTCCGGATGCGCCTCAGTCCCCGGCTTCCACGCCCGGAAAACCCATCCGCGGACACTTCGCCCACCCCCCCCACCTGGCCCTCCTTCTTCGCCTCCTTCCCCTCCTTCTCCTCCGGCGACCCCTATCTCGACCGCTACTTCGACTACCGCATCCACGGCCTCGGCCTCAACCGCATCGAGGGCAACTGGGGGAACATCCGCCACCCGTGCATCGCCGAGGGCCCCGAGTACTTCCACGTCCCCATCACCTACAGCGCCCAGTGTCACATGATGGAGATGCGCTGGCGCGCGAGCGGGCGCGAGGCCTGGGGGTCGCTCCTCAACTTCCTCGACAACCAGAAGGAGGACGGATCGCTGCACGGCCGCCTCTACCCCAACCATCTCGAGCACACCGATTTCTACCACGCCAACTGGGGGGACGCGCTTCTGGCGGTGCACGCCATGCACCCCGACCCGGCGGCGCTTGCCCGCTGTTACGCGGGACTATCCCGGTACGCGCAATGGCTGAACCGGTCGCGCGATCCCGAGGGCTCCGGCATGTTCACCGTCGTGAACCACTTCGAGACAGGGCAGGAATACATGTCGCGCTACATGGCGGTGGACGCGGAGGCCGACACGCGCGGGTGGCAGCCGCGGCTGCGCCTGAAGGGGATCGATGTGACGGTGTATGCGCACCAGCTGTTTCGGGCGCTGGCGACTATCGCGCGGAGGCTGGGGCACGGGGGGGACGAAGCGGAGTGGCGAACGCTTGCCACTCGCAGCGGGAACGCGATCAACGATCACATGTGGTCCCCCGAGGCGCGCCTCTTTACCGATGTGGACGGCAGAACCCTGGCGCCCGGCGACGCGCCGGCGAGCAGTCCCGGGAGCAGCGGAGCGGCTGGCATCACGGGGGCGGACGGAATCGCCTCGACGAGTGGTGGTGAAGGTGGCTTCGCATGCTGCCGCACCAACGTCAAGGCCGCCGTCGGCTTCTACCCCATGCTGACCGACCTCGTTGACAACGCCCGCCTCGACGCCATGATGGACCACCTCGAGGACCCGCGCACCTTCGGCACCCCCTTCCCCCTCCCCTCCTCCAGCGTCGACGACCCCCGCTTCTCCGCCGAGGGGATTTGGCGCGGGAAGCGCCGCAATTGCCCCTGGAACGGCCGCGTCTGGCCGATGACGACGAGCCACGTGATCGAAGGGCTGCTGCGCTGCCGGCGCCGGGGCAACGAGCGGGCGGGTGCGCTCGCGGCGGACATGCTCGTCCGCTTCGTTCGCATGATGTTCACCGACGGCGATCCCGGCCGTCCCAACTGCTTCGAGCACTACAACCCGTACACCGGGCGCGCCTGCCATTTTCGCGGCATCGACGACTACCAGCACTCGTGGGTGCTCGATCTGCTGGCGCGGGGGATCGCGGGGCTGCACATCGACGAGGAGGGCGTCGAGGTGTGGCCGCTGCCGCATGAGCTGCCGCGGGTGCGGCTGGGGCCGGTGCGGGCGCGGGGGCGTACGGTGGCGGTCGAGGTGGACGAGGGGCGGGTGGCGGTGGAGGTGGACGGGGAATGGCACGATGGGCCGCGTGGGGAGCCGCTGAGGGTGGGTTGGGGAGAGGGGATATGAGACGTCCGGCTACGCGCGGGGGGGCATCCGATGGGGGGTCGGGGCGGGAGGTGGGCGACTTGTGACGAAGATGCCGCGGGACGTCGTCCTGAAGGGCGTCGAGAAGCGCTTTGGCGATGTGATCGCCGTGGACGCCGTCGACCTCGAGGTGAGGGCCGGGGAGTTGCTGGTGCTGGTGGGGCCGTCGGGGTGCGGGAAGAGTACGCTGCTCCGTTTGATCGCGGGGCTGGAGGAGGCGACGGCGGGTGAGGTGTGGATCGGGGGACGGGCGGTGGACGACGAGGCGCCGGGCGACCGCGACGTGGCGATGGTCTTCCAGAGCTACGCGCTGTATCCGCACATGACGGTCGCGCGGAACCTGGGCTTCGGGCTTCGGGTGCGGGGGGTGGGGGGGGATGAGGTGGCAAAGCGGGTGGGGCGGACAGCGGAGGTGCTGGGACTGACCGAACTGCTCGACCGCCGTCCCGGGCAGCTGTCGGGGGGACAGCAGCAGCGGGTGGCGCTGGGACGCGCGATGGTGCGCGATCCGGGTGTGTTCCTCTTCGACGAGCCGCTCTCGAACCTGGACGCGGGACTGCGTCTGCGGACCCGCGACGAGATCGCCGCGCTGCACAGCCGCCTCGGCACCACCATGATCTTCGTCACGCACGACCAGGTCGAGGCGCTGTCGCTCGGCCAGCGCGTCGCGGTCATGGACCGGGGCAGGATTCAGCAGGTGGGGACGCCCCGCGAGATCTACCGCAGGCCGGGGAACCTCTTCGTCGCGGGCTTCGTGGGCTCGCCGCCGATCAACCAGCTCGCACTCGCGCGCGACCGGGAGGATCGCCTCGCGGGAGGGCCGTTCGTCTTCCCCGGAGAGTCCCCCCACCCCACCGCCACCCTCGCCGTGCGCCCCGAAGACCTCACAATCACGGTGGGATCACTGCCCACCCCTGCCCACCCACACGGTACATCCGAATCCCCACCAGGCACCCCCACCCACCCACCAGCATACACCGGCATCCCACCAGACCCTCCGGCGCCCCCACCGGACTCCATCCCTCCCCCACCCGACTCCGCCCCCCCACCCCACCCACCCCCCTTCCCCGCCACCGTCCTGCGCGTCGAGTCCCTGGGAGCCGAGCAGCGCATCCACCTCGACGGCCCCGCCGGCGCGGCCTGGATCGCACGCACCTCCCCCGCCCACCCCACCACCCCCGGCGACACCGTCCACGTTTCGGTCGCCTGGGACCGCACTCACCTCTTCGGCCCGGAAGGGCAGCGCACCGGCACGCCGCCCACGCCCGCCGTGACCGCCGACCATGCCTGAGCCCGGCAAGCAAGCGGCCACCCTCCTCGCGGCTGCCCTCTTCACCACCACCTGCACCCCGTCCCCCTCCGCCACCACGCTGCGCGTCGCCCTCTGGGCCGGCGGCCACGAACTCGAGATCGAGCAGCAGGTGGCCGACCGCTACGAGGCCCTCCACCCCGGCGTGCGCGTCCTCCTCGAATCGGCGCCCAACGGCTACGAGGAACGCCTCCTGACCTCGATCGCGGCCGGGCATCCGCCCGATGTGTACCTGCTCGACTCGCCCGATATCCCCACCTTCGTCGACCGCGGCCTCGCGACGGACCTGGCGCCGTACCAGGAGGCGCTTGGGTTTGCCGCGGACAGCGTCTTCCCGCAGGTGCTGGATGCGTTCCGGCGCGGCGATGCCATCTTCGCGCTGCCGAAGGACTTCACGCCGATGGTGATCTATGCCAACCGCGCGGTGCTGGAGGCCGCGGGCGTGGAGACGCCGTCGCTAGCCGGGTGGACGTGGGACGAATTCCGCGCGGCCGCGGAGGCCGTCACGCGGGACATCGACGGCGACGGACGGCCCGACGTGTTCGGGTTCGACTTTCCGCGCAACCTCTACCAGTGGGTGCCGTTCGTGTGGTCGGCCGGGGGGGACATCCTGGCGCCGGGGGGCGATGCCGCGACGGGGTACATGGACGGCCCGGCCGCTTTGGAGGCCTACGCTTTTCTGACAGGTCTGGCCGAGGACGGGTTCACGCCGGGCGCGCAGTTCGTGCAACAGGGGGACCCCGCCCGCGAGGCACGCTTCGCCTCGGGTGGACAGGCCTTCCTGCTCTCGGGGCACTGGACGCTGCGTGTCTTCCGCGACCTCGTGGCCGACGGCACCCTGGACCTCGCGATCCTGCCGATTCCGCACCATCCGGCCCTTGACCGAGCGACCAGTGTACTCTATGCGTCGGGGTGGGCCGTGCCGCCGAACGCGGCCAACCTGCGCCGGGCCATCGACCTTGCCGGGTTCCTGGCGTCGCCGGAGGCGCAGAGGATACGGGTGCGGTCCGGTCTGGCCATTGCATCGCGCATGGATGTGGCGGCCGATATCGCCGCGGCGGACGAGACCGGGGTGGAGCGGGCGTTTATCGCGCTGGCGGAGGGGGCGCGGATGACGTGGGGCGCGTACGTGCGGGACTTTTCGCGCATCGAGGCGCTGGCGGTCGAGATCATGGAGCGGCGGTTGCTGAACGGGGAGGCGCTGGCCGGGAGCGCGGGGGACGTGGCGCGGCGCGTGGACGAGGAGCTGGGGCGGTGAGGGGCGGGGGGGATGGGGGACTAGGGAGCCGACCGAGTCCGGGAGCCCTCCGCACCGCCGCCACTGCCGCCACCGCACTCGGCCTGGCGCTGATCCTCGGCGTGGCTGTCACCACGGTGAATCGCACCCGTCAAGACAACGCTACCCATGTGGCGCACATGGCTGCCGCCCTGTGGGAGCTGCCCGGCGGAGGAGACGCGGCCGTGACCGCCTTCCTGGGAGAACGCGCCACCATCAGGCCCGCGACGGGGGACGGCGAGAAGGACGGACCCGGTGCCCACGCCTATCGCGCGGGAACCCTCCAGCCCGCGGCCTGGATCGCGGTCGCGCCGGAAGAACCGGGACCGGGGTGGCCCCTCCCCCCCACCGCCCTGGCCCTGCTGGGACTCTCGCTCTTGTCGGCATGGGCGTTCGCGCGGCGCCGATCCCCCCCACCCTCCCGCTACCCCATCCTGCCCGCGCTGACGGCCACCCTTCTCCTGGCCGCCACGGCCGGCGCGTCCACCAACTGGGCCCATCGCGCACTCGGGGACCTCGGCGCCGGGCGCGCCGCCCACGGCGCCCGCGCGATCGAGGTCGCACTCGCCCACGGCGCCGACCCCGGCCACGCCCCCCGCGTCGCCGGCCTCCCCTGGGCCACCACCGAAGGACTGGCAACCCCCGACGAACTCTGGACCCTGCCGCGCGAAGTCGCCGAGGCCGTCGCCGCCGCCCCCCCATCCGCCCCCGCCTACACCGTCACGACCGACGGCGCCACCTACCACGTCGCCCGCACTGCTTTCCCCACCCCCGCCAGCCCTCCTCCACCCATCCCCCAGGACCCCACCACCACCGATCCCACCCCGCCGAGCCACCTGCACCTCGTCCTCCTCGGCTACGAAGACACCCGCTCGCCCACCATCTCGCTGGCCGCCGCGGCCGCCGCCCCGGCCCTCGCCACCGCCCTCCTCCTCTTCCTCCTCCCCCTCTCCGCCCGTCCCCGCGCCCTGCGGCGCACGGTCACGGCCTGGGGATTTCTCGCTCCGGCCACGATTCTCCTCCTCCTCTTCACCTTCGGCCCCCTACTCTTCTCCCTCTGGATCTCCCTGCACGAGTGGCACCTTGTCGACCCCGTGCACCCCTTCACTGGTCTTGACAATTATGGTGCTCTGTTCCTAGATGGCCAGTGGTGGTCCGCCATCCGCAACACCGCGGTCTTCACCCTGCACGTTCCCTTCGCCATGGCCGTCGCGCTCGGCCTGGCGCTGCTCACCCGGGGGTCGCGGCGGGCGGTGCGGTGGGCCCGTCTCGCACTCTTCTTGCCGGGCATCACCAGTGTGGTCGCCATCGCCGTGGTGTGGAAGTGGCTGCTCAACGACGGGTACGGTCTCGTCAACCGGGCCCTGGAAGGGGTGGGGCTCGGTTCGGTGGCGTGGCTGACCTCGCCGGACACGGCGCTGGTCACCCTGATGGCGATCAGCGTGTGGATGGTCGTCGGCTACCAGATGGTGGTCTTCCAGGCGGGACTCGCGGCGATCCCGCGCGACTGGTACGACGCGGCCCGGGTGGACGGCGCGGGGCCGCTGCAGCGATTTCGCCACATCACCCTGCCGGGTCTGCGGCACACCCTTTTCTTCGTGCTGGTCACCTCGGTGATCGGGTCGTTCCAGGTCTTCGGGCTGGTCTACGTCATGACCGAGGGCGGGCCGCTGGGCGCGACGGACGTGGCCGTGTACCACATCTACCGGGAGGCGTGGGAGTTCCTGCGCTTCGGCAACGCGGCCGCGATGAGCTGGGTCCTCTTCGCGGTGGTGTTCGTGGCGACGTGGCTGCACTTCCGGCTGCTGGAAAGGCGGTGGGCGCACCCATGAGCCGCCAGGCTGGGAGCGCAACCTCGGGCCGGGCAGGAGACGGCAGGTCCGTCAGCCGTCCCCCGTCCGGCCGCCAGCCGACCGCGAGCGCATTCGGGGCTACCGTCCGCACCGCCCTCCTCCTCCTGGCCTGTCTGGCCATGGCGGGGCCCTTCCTGTGGATGGCGGCCACCAGCCTCATGGGCCAGCTGGAGGTCTTTTCGTCGGGCCGCCTCCTTCCCGAGACGCCGCTCTGGTCCAACTACCCCGACGCGCTGACCGCCCAGCCCTTCGCGCGCTACTTCCTCAACTCGCTGGTCTTCGCGGCCGTGGTAGTCGCGGGACAGGTCGCCACGGCCACAACCGCCGGCTACGCCTTCGCCCGCCTCGATTTCCCCGGCCGCGACCGGGTCTTCATGCTCTTCCTGGCCACCATGATGGTCCCCGTGGTGATCGTCCTCATCCCCCGCTTCCTCATGATCGACGCGCTGGGCTGGATTGACAGCTACCAGGGCCTTGTATCCACCGAGCTCGTCTCCGTCTGGGGCATCTTCCTCATGCGGCAGTACTTTCGGACCTTGCCGCGCGAGTTGGAGGATGCCGCGCGGGTCGACGGCGCGGGTCCCGTGCGGATCTTCTGGAACGTCGCCCTGCCGCTGGCGAAGCCCGCCGTGGCCACCCTGGCGCTCTTCGCCTTCATCGACGCGTGGAAGAACTTCCTGTGGCCGCTTCTGGTCACCCGCTCCATGGAGATGCGCGTGGTCGAAGTCGGGATCGCGGCCTTCCACTCGACGTACGATATCAACTGGCCGTACCAGATGGCGGCCGGTGTCGTGGCGGTGCTGCCGATCGCGCTCCTCTTCCTCTTCACGCAGCGGTACTTCGTGCGGGGGATCCAGCTGGAGGGGATCAGGTAGGGCGGTTGGGGGTAGAAAACGTGCCCCCGCAGCCCCACCGGATCGCCGGACAGACTCTGACACAGGTATTAGCTTACCATGACCATGAAGCTCCCCATCGCCCCGCTTGCCGTCGCGCTTGTCGCCTTCGGCCTGGTCCATCCCCACCCTTCGCGCGCCCAGCAGGCCGACACTTCGCGCGCGCCGGAGATCGACTGGCAGGGCAAGCTCGAAGGCGAGGTGAGGAAGGTCCTCAAGCGGTACTACGACCCGGCGATCAAGCACTCCGACGTAATGCAGCACTGCCGGGCGGACAAGGGCGACTCCTGCTACAACGGCGGCGATCACGAGGACCAGCAGTGCGAGAGTTCCCAATGCCACCAGCCGGGAGACACCGAGAAGTTCCTGGACAGGATTGCCGAGGCTGCCGACAGCGCACCCGACGACCCGCTCGCATTCGCGCAGGCCGTATACGCCTTCGCGCGTCTCGGCCTTTTGGAGGAGGCCGGGGAAATGGCGGGCGAATGTACCTTCGCGCGGTGGTGGTGCGACCTGCTCGCGGGCATGGTCCACGATCGCGCGGGACGAATCCTCGAGGCCCAGGCGAGCTTCAATTCCGCGCTGCCCGCCGCGGATCCGGCGCTCCTGTCCCGGCTGACCGCGGTCGCCGAACTGCTGGACGGGGACGACCGATCGGAGTACGTGAAACTCCGCGGCCGCGAACGTAGTGACTTCGAGCGGCGTTTCTGGTGGCTGACCAACCCCATGTGGTCCATCCCCGGCAACGACCGTTGGACGCGGCACATCCGGCGCCGGTTCGAGCTCATCCTCCACGAGCAGGTCCTGGATGCGTCGACCGGCAATGAGCATCCGTACAGTCACGAGGTTGCGGTGGTCCGCCGGGGACACGAGGACTCCTGGTCGAAGATCGCACTGCCGGCCCGTCGCTGGACGAGTATCCAGGCGGCGACGTACCGGTTCTCCCCCGTCTCGGGGGTCACCGGGGAGATCGGCGAGCTTCGCTATGAATTCACGGCGCGCCGGGAGGACGAGCGCTACACCCCCGACACCTACGGCCCCGTCCACCATGTGCCCAACCAGTTCGCGCGGTTCCTTGAGCGGGACTCGGTGGCGGTGGTCGTGGCCGCGCGGCTGGACAGGGTGCCGCTCCGCCGGACCAGCGCCGTCTTTATGGTGAGCGATGGGCCCGGGAGCTACCCGGTGGGCCTCGAGCCCCGGGTGAGCGGGCCGCGTCCGGTCGTCGAAACGGTCGTGGCGCCGGTGCCGGTGGTGGCGAGCCTCGAATTCACCGATATGGCTGGAGCCATTGGGCGCGCACGCGTCGGGCTTCCACCTCTGGCCACGGAGGGCCTTGCGCTCTCCGACCCGCTTCTGGTGATCCCGGACAGCCTCAGACTCCCGCAAAACCGCGATGAAGCGGTGGCCACGATGATGGGAACGACAACCATCGAAACCGGCGCCGAGCTGGCGATCTACTGGGAGGTCTACGGGGTGGTCAGGGGACAACCGCTTGAGTTTTCCATCTCCATCCAGGGGGTGGAGGACGGGTTCTTCACCCGGGTCCTGCGGGCACTGCGGATAAGGGGGGACGCCCAGGGGCCCGTGGTGTCGTGGTCGGAAGCCGCCGCCGCACCGATACATCCGATGGCCATCGGGCTGGACATCGGCGGCCTAGATGACGGGGACTATGTGCTCAACATCGGGGTCGCCCTCCTGGACGGATCGACGGTGACCAGCACCCGGAGCTTCACGGTGGCCCGGCCTTGAGCCTGAGGTCCGCCGCCCTGGTCCTGCTGGCGCTGCCCGTCGCCCTGACCGGCCCCACGGCCGCGCAGGAGGTCGAGTGGGAACGGCCGATCTCGCGCGGTATCCGGCATGTCCTCGACTTCTACTACAACCGGGATCTGCACGGCACCATTTCGATGACCCACTGTTCGCCCGACACCGGCGACAAGTGCTTCGGCGGCGATCACGAGGACCGCCGTTGCCGCATGATTTCCGACTGCCGGCCCGAGTTCATCGTCGAGGACTTCCTGAAGGATGTGAAAGAGGCGGCCGCGGGCCTCCCCAACGACCCCCACACGATCTCACAGGCGGTGTACGCGTTCGCGCGGCTCGGGCGCCATCCGTCCGCCCTGGAGATC
Organism: Longimicrobiales bacterium; assembly: GCA_965208295.1. GTDB lineage: Bacteria > Gemmatimonadota > Gemmatimonadetes > Longimicrobiales > Gaopeijiaceae > Bin94. Next base: position 362,515 of record OZ242328.1, read on the forward strand.
GCGCAAAGCTGCGAGGCGGCGCGGTGGTGGTGCGAGCTGGTGCTCGGCATGGCCCATCAGCGGGCGGGCCGCGAGGACCAGGCCGAGGTTCACTTCCGGGCCGGGCTGGAGGGGGCCGACGAGAAGCTGGCATGCAAGCTGACCGCCGTAGACGAGCTGCTCGACGAGTTCGACAAGCGCATCTACGACGGTCTGACCTGTGCACAGCGAATGGAATTTGCCGAGGCCTTCTGGTGGGTTTCCGATCCGATGCTCTCCATTCCCGGCAACGACCGCTGGGCGGAACACATCAACCGCCGCTTCGAACTGCTGCTCCATACTCGCCTCGTGCAGGAAACCGGGACCGACATCGAAGGTTCCCGGGGGGCCTTCACCAACCTGCACCGCGACTATCACGAGACCCACGTGGTGCGGCGCGGGTTCGAGGACTCCTGGTCGATCGCGCGCGGCATGTTCAAGGGCTGGACCAGCATGGAAGCGGCCCGCTTCCGCTTCACGCCGGTGGCGGCCATGAGCTGGGGATTCGATTCGCTCCGCTACGAGATCAACGCCACCGAGCACACCGAGGGGTACACGCCCACCGACTACGGACCGTTCTGGGATCTGCCCGCGCAGTTCGCGCGTTTCAAGGACGGGAACTCGGCAGTCGTAGCCGCCGCCGCCCAGCTGGACGACGCCCCCCTCGACCCGTCTGGCGCCCGGTTCTTCGCGAGCCCGGGTCCCCGCGGACTATCCACGATCCTGGGCCCGGTCGAGGGCGAGACACGTCCGTCCTTCAGCACCCAAATCCCGTCCATACCCCTGCTCATGGGCATCGAGGCGATGGACGAACGCGGCACCGTCGCACGGGTCCGCCTGGGGCTCCAGCCGCTCGAAGAGGGGACCGTCACCCTCTCGGACCTGCTCCTCGTCGAGCCTGGCGGCGCGGATCTGCCGGAGAACCGGGAAGAGGCGGTGGCCACGATGCTCGGCAAGACCACCATTGAGCGCGGCGACGAGATGGTCGTCTTCTGGGAGGTCTACGGGTTGACCCCCGGAAGTACCATGGAGATCTCGATCTCGATCGCGGGACAGGCCGAGGGGTTGATAACCCGGATCCGGCGCGCGCTCGGGGTCCGGCCGCGAACGCCCGCGCCGGTGTTGACGTGGTCGGAACGAGCGGTCGGACGCACCCATCCGATGGCGGTCGGCATCGATATCGGGGCGCTGGAGGACGGGGTTTATGACTTGAACATCGTCGTGGGGGATCTGTACGGAGAGAGGGGGACATCGGTGCGGCGGTTCGAGGTGGACCGGAGGTAGGGGAACCTGAGCTAAGGGGGGCAAGCAAATGCCGTTCGGTCTGGGAATCATGGAATTGGTCATCATCGTTGCGGTCCTGGGCACGATCTCGGCGGTGGTCGCCAGGACGTTCAGGCACTCGCTCCGCCGCTCCGCGCGCGAAGAGCAGCTGGAAGCCAGTGTGCGGGATCTGGAGGATCAGCTCGAGGAAAAGCGTCTGCACGAGCAACTTCGGCGTCCCGACTGACCTGCTGCCCTCCGTCCGGGAAGGCGCGGGCGCGCAACCCCAACGCACGGGGATCCGTATGGGGGTCATCCGCCTCAAGTGCCTCCCCGCCCGACAGTCGCGGAAACACCCATTCCTTTGTAGGCTAGATAACCCCGTGTCCCTCCGTTTCCCCCAAGGACATCGATGACGCCAGCCCCGACCGCTTCATCTCTCGTCGAGCGATTCAAGCTCAAGGAACGCGGTCGCGAGCGCGGCCAGGACGGTCAGCCGCAAACCGGCCAGCCGACGCTCGACAATGTGGAGATGGAGGTGGTGGGCTACTGCGACGACCTGTACGCGAAACGGCGCAACGAATACCACCGCCACCGGTCCGCTCTCGAGGAACGCCTGCAGCCGCCTCCCGCCGACCACGGAGCCGATCCGCTGGTGGAAAACACCTGCAAGGAGATGAGGGACGCCGTCGCGGAGGAGCGGCCCGATCTGTCGCGGGGCACGAGGGAGGCGCAGCGCGCGATCGGCGAGGTCAATCGCTTCAGGCTTGAACAGGGACGCAACGCCGACGCCGACTACCCGGAGAGCCGCATGTGGCACTGGGGAATCCTGGTTGCCCTGGTGGTCCTCGAAAGCCTCGTCAACGGTCTCTTCTTCGGCGCCAACGTCGAGGGGGGACTGTTGGCCGGCACGAGTTACGCGGTCCTGATCAGCGTCGTCAACGTGGCGGTACTCGGGTGGGTCCTCGCCGCCGTGGTGCGCCAGATCCACCATCGCGATTTCCGGCGCAGGATCGGGGGGATGGCCGGACTGGGCGCAGTCATGGTAGTCGCGGTGTTCTGGAATCTGTTCGTGGCCCACTACCGGGAGGCGCTGCCGCACGACTATCCCCCGGCGCCCGATACGACCCTGGTTGCGCAGTCGGCGGCCACAGAGTCCCTGGCACCCCAGCCCGTACAGACCGATTCCCTGCCCGAGACCTGCTGGCGTGGCCCCGACGAAAACGACGCCGACCAGGAAGCGCTCTGCCTCTTCCGCGCCAGTCCCTTCGGACTCAACGGCTTCTACTCCTACATGCTGCTTCTGATCGGTCTTGCCATGTGCGCGGCGGCCGCCATGGACTGGTTCAAGACCGACGATCCATATCCCGGATACGGCAGGCGGGAGCGGCACCGGAAGAAGACGGAGGAAGGGCTCATGGAGGATCGCCGCGAGCTGCTCGCGGACCTCAACGAACTCCACGACGACGCCGCGCGCAGGCTGCGCACCGATTTCCGCGATCCGGTCCAGGCCCGGCAACTCGCGCTCAGCGACTACACCAAGCTTCACGCACGGCACACCGACCTCTGGGGCTTCGCGCGCGACCTCGCGAAGAGTTGCAGCGGAGCGCTCGACATCTACCGGAACGCCAACCGGGAAGCCCGCTCCACGCCGGAGCCGCAGGTCTGGCACACGCCGTGGCTTGCCGACTGGGATCTGCCGGAGCCGCCCGACAGTTCAGGCCTGATGAGCGAGGCGGAGGCCGAGGAACGCAGTCGCCACATGCACGCGGTGCTGGAAGAGCGCGAGCGGCGGCTGAGGGACGTCCACGACGAGTGCTGCGAGCTTGTGAACGAATTCACAAGGCTCGATCCCCACGACAAGGCCGTGCCGGCGTGAGGCGGGACCGCAGGCGCGGACGGGGATCGAGGGGAAGGCGGGGAGCGGGCCGCACGCGGGGGCCGGGCCGGACGCGGGCGACGGGACGGAACCAGGCGACGAAGCGAAAGAACGTACTGGGAGCGGTGATCGGCCTACTCGCCCTGGCGATCCTGATCGCACTCTTCGTCCGCGGCCAGCGCGGCAGCCGCGCCTTCGACGCCGCCAACTGCCCCGAAGACGGCGACTACGCCGCCCAGATCGCGATCCTGGTGGACCCTTCCGACACACTGACCAGCGTACAGGAGGGTTCCGGAGCACCCCGCGTCCTCGAGGCCATCGAGAACGGTGCGCCCGCCACCGCCGAGATCCGGATCTACACCGTCGGCCAGGCCGGCAGAGGCAACACGCGTGCGGTATTCAGGGTCTGCAAGCCCGTACACCCCGACGAAGTGGGTTCGCTCACGGGCAATCCGGCGATGGCCGAGCGACGCTACCGGGAGGACTTCCTGGCCCCCCTCGAACAGGCCCTCTCCGCGCTCTTGAGCGTCGAGGGCGATTCGATTTCACCCATCATCGAGGGCGTACAGGTCGCCGCCGTGAGCGCGTTCCAGCCCCGCGACGCCGACATCCCGCGCCAGCTCCTCATCGTCTCCGACATGATCCAGAACTCGCGCAGCCTCTCCTTCTACCGTGAATCCGTGGAGTTCGGCCCGCTCTCGCGCCACCCGGACTATGGGACGCTGCGGGTGGACCTGTCCGGCGTCGAAGTGTCGGTGTTTCTGCTGGCGCGGCGTGGCGGGGCCGGCCGCATTCAGGGCGGGACGCTGCGCAGCTTCTGGGAGGACTATTTCCTGGATCAGGGAGCGTCGCCCCTGGCCCGGCCCAGGTGGATCATGGTGGAGGGATGAGCCCCCGGTACGAGGAGCGCTCCGCCTCACAATACGAAGAAGCGCAACGAGAATACCGCGACGCATGGATGATCGCGCTGTTTGTCGGCTGTGCGATCATCGGCTTCGGGAATCTCATCGGGATCGGGCCGTGGTGGCTCGCTTCGACGGTCGCGGTGTGGATGATCGGCTACGGCTACTTCATCGAGCGGATGGTGGACGACGCCGACATCCCCAGCGACACCAAGGGCGAGTCGATCTACTACCTCGGCCTCCTCTTCACCTTCACGGCCCTGGTCGCGGCCCTCATCACCTTCGACTGGGGCACGCCGGGCAGCGACGGGAGCGGCACGGCAGGGACCATCCGCAACTTCGGGATCGCGCTCCTGACGACCATCGTCGGCCTCGCGGGACGCGTCTGGTTCACCATGTCGGACGAGTCTCCCGGGGACATCGCGGACACCACCAGGTCGCGGCTCGAAGAGACGGTGACGCTGATGAAGGAGAGCCTCGACCGGGCCCGCGACGACCTCGACATCATGGCGCACAAGTTCCGGGACTCGTCCGCCGGCCTGGGAGAGATGGCCGAGATCATCGCCGAGGGGACCAGGAATACGGCCGAGATCATCGCACAAGGGACGCAGCAGACCGCCGATATGATCGCGGAGGGGACGCGCAGAACCGCCGACACCTACGATGCACTGGACGCCTACTCGGTGCAGATCACCGGCGCGGCCCGCTCGCTGGCCCGCGAGATGGACCGGATGAACGCGGTTTGTGACACGAGCACCGCCGTTCTGGCCGCGCTGCAGGAACGCGCGGATGGCATCGGGCAGCGTTTCGAAGCGATGCAGACCCGGCTCGTCGAAACGGAGAGCACCTTCGACGGGATCAACCGGGTGGCGGGACCCGCCGCGGAAGGAATCAGCGCGACCTTGCGGAGTGTGCAGGAGACCGAGTCCGCCGTGTCCGCGCTCCGCGAGACGCTTTCCGGCGTGCGGGGGAGCGCCGAGAGGGCGAAGGAGGCACTGGTGGGGATTGCCGATGCCGTGGACCGCCACGAGGTGCTTCCCCGCTGGGACGAGGCCGTGGAACAGCTGCACGCGGGGACGAGGGGCATCCGCGGAATCGGCGAGCATGCTGCGGGAATGAACGCCGAGTTCGATGGGCTGCGGGCGTCGGTGAAGGCTGCGCGGGAGGGACTTGCGTCGGTCCCCGGCGCGGTGCGGGGGATCGGCGAGCAGCTGGGTGCGGTGGGCGCGGGACTGACTGACAGCGTCGAGCCCGTCCGCGGGCTGGCGCGAGACCTGAACGCCGAGCTCGAGGCGGCCGGGAGACAATCCGCCGAAGTCGCCGCCGCACTCGAGGATACCAGGGAGCTGGCGCGGAGACTGTCGGCGGACACGCGGTCGGCCGCCGGTGTGGATAGCGCGGCTGAACGGGCGGCGGCGGCGAACGGACGGATGCGGCAGGCGGTGGCGGGAGTGCGGCGGGGGATGGCAGGATTGGGGCGAGGGGTGGCCGGACTAGGGCGGGGGATGGCGCGGCTGGGCACACGGCGGCGCAAGCCATAGCCGGGGGCCGTACCCATGCTGCCCGCCGAAAAGAAGCACTACCGCAGGGGACTGACGCTCGGCCTCACACTGGCCGAAACCTTCAGCATCGTCGTCTTCATTCTGTTGCTGGCGTGCGCGGTTTTGCTGCGCTTCGAGCAATTCCAGCGCGACACGGCCGAGGCGCAGCGCGATACCGCCAGGGTCGACCTGCGAATCACCCGGGAGATGCTGAACACCGAAACCGTCTCCTGGGGCAATGCCGACGCCTGGTACGAGTACGCCCGGCAGCTGCGCGACACCGTGACGGCGCTGTCGACCCGTGCCGCGGAGGCCGAGAGGGAGCGCGACCGGGCCATGCTGCACGCGGCGGAGGCGGACTCGCTGCTTGCCGGCAACGGGGTGGGCGACGACGTGGTGGACCGGGCCGCGCGGCTGGCGGCGGAGCGCGATTCGCTCCAGCGCGCGGCGACCGAGAGCGAGCGGCGCATGCACGAGGCGGCTGCGCTCAAGGACTCGCTGGCGGAGCGGCTTGCCGAGGTGGAACAGGTGGCCGAGCAGCTGGCGGATGGGGTGGCCACCAGCGATGGACTGACCGCGGATGAGGCCGAGGAGATCGTCGAGCGGGCGGCTCGGGCGGCGGGGCTGCGCGACTCGCTGGAAGCCGCCCGCGCGACCATCGGGACCCTGGACCGGGAGCTCAGGAGCACACGGGAGCAGCTGTTCATGGACCAGGACTCCCTGATCGATTCATTGCGCGCCGGTCTCGACGAGAGCCGCTTCCGCGAGGACACGCTGCGGGGCCGGATATGGGACGCCGAGCGCGAGCGGGACGACGCCGTCGGAAGGGCCGAGTACCGCGAAACGCAGCTCGACCAACTGACCCGCGGCAGCGGCGTCGATCCCCCGCCCTGCTGGCTCGACGGGGAGGGCAATCCCGAGTACATCTTTCGCATCGAGCTGACCGACCGGGGAATGCGCATCTTCAAGATCGCGCCCCGGCACCGGACCACGGGTGACCCCGAGGCGGCGAGGCACTCGGAAGCGATCGAGCAGGGGCGGGAGTATTCGCCGGCGGAGTTTCTGCGGGTGACCCAGCCGTTCTATGCGATGGGCGTATCGAGGACCGAGGCGTTCGGGGCGATGGGGTGCCGGTTCTGGATCCGGCCGGTGGATGCGACGGGGGATCGGAAAGAGGTGTTCCAGGAGCGGCAGCGGGCGTTGTGGCGGAGGTTCTGGTTCCGATGGTAGGGGGGAACAAACAGACCGGCTACGAGGCCGGCCGGGATAACGTGCGGTTTCTGGGCCTCGAGGTCCACAAGCCGGTCTTCTTCGTCTCCAGCCTCACCATCATCGCGTTCGTCGTCGGCGTACTGGCGTTCCGGGATGCCGCCGGAGGCGTCTTCGACTCGCTGTACGACTGGCTCGTCTCGACGTTCGACTGGGTGTTCATGGGCACGGTGAACATCTTCTTCCTGTTCTGCCTTCTGCTCCTGGTGACGCCCGTCGGACGCGTCCGCCTCGGGGGCCCGGACGCCAGGCCGGACTACTCCATCTGGTCGTGGTTCGCGATGCTCTTCGCGGCCGGAATCGGAATCGGGCTCATGTTCTACGGGGTGGCGGAACCGGTCCAGCACTTTCTCAGTCCACCGCTCGGCATCGACCCCGCGGACACCGCCGCCGCGCGCAACGTGGCCATGGCGGCGACGATCTTCCACTGGGGCGTGCAACCCTGGGCGCTCTACGCGGTCGTCGCGCTCGCGCTCGCCTTCTCCGCCTACAATCTCCGGTTGCCGCTGACCATACGCGCCGCGTTCCATCCTCTCCTGGGCAACGCGGTGTGGGGCCGGTTCGGCCACGTCATCGACATCATGGCCGTCTTCGCCACGCTCTTTGGACTGGCGACCTCGCTCGGGCTGGGTTCCCAACAGCTGGCCGCGGGGCTGGCTCATCTCTTCGGTGTGCCGGACACCACCACGACCAGGGTGCTGGTCATCGCAGTGGTCACATCCATCGCCACGGTCTCGGTCGTGTCCGGAATGGACAAGGGGATCAAGCGCCTCAGCCAGGCCAACCTGGTCCTGGCGCTGCTCTTGCTCGCGTTCGTGCTGGCGGCCGGACCGACCCTCGACGTGTTGTCGGGATTCGTCGGCAGCATCGGCCACTATCTCGCCGAAATCGGCCCGCTCAGCAACTGGGTCGGACGCGATGACCTCGACTTCATGCACGGGTGGACCACCTTCTTCTGGGCGTGGTGGATCTCCTGGGCACCTTTCGTCGGCCTCTTCATCGCGCGGGTCTCGCGCGGCCGCACGGTGCGCCAACTCGTCGGCTGCATGCTCGTCGTCCCGGTGCTCCTCTCCTCGCTCTGGTTCAACGCCTTCGGGGCGACCGCGCTGTCCATGCACATCGACGGAGGCCAGACCGCCGTGGTCGACGCGGTCGCGGCCGGCCGGCTTGAACTGGGCCTCTTCGGGCTGCTCGAGGCGCTCCCGCTCGGAGCCATCACCTCGGGGATCGCCATCGTCCTCGTGGCCGTCTTCTTCGTCACCTCCTCCGATTCCGGCTCGCTGGTGATCGACACGATCACCGCCGGCGGCAAGATCGACACCCCGGTGGGGCTGCGCGTCTTCTGGTGCACCTTCGAGGGGCTCGTCGCCATCACGCTCCTGGTGAGCGGCGGACTGGTGGCGCTCCAGACGGCCGCGCTGATTACGGGGTTTCCGTTCGCGCTATTGGTGGTGGTGATGTGTGTCAGTGTGTGGAAGGGGTTGCGGGGGGCGCTGGGAGGGGGTAATGGGGTGGGGGATTCTTGACCTCGCAAGGAAGGCTCGCGGGCGAGGAGTGTGAAATGAGTAGCAAGTCCGGCTCCCGAGTGCCCGAACGAGTCCACCTGCACCCCGCCGTCGTCGATGCACGCGCCGTACTCTTCGATTTCGACTTCACCCTGGCCGATTCTTCCGAAGGCGTCGTGGTCTGCATGAATCACGCGCTGGGCCGCCTGGGGCTCCCTCCGGCCCGGGCGGACGCCATCCACAGGACCATCGGGCTCGATCTCCCCACGGCGCTCCGGATACTGGCGGGCGAGGAGTGGAGGTCCCGGGAGGAGGAGTTCTTCGAGCATTTCGTCAGGAAAGCGGACGAGGTGATGGTCGCCAGCACCTCATTCCTGCCGGGCGCGACCCGGGTGCTCCGGACACTTCACGATGCCGGGTACCGGGTCGGTGTGGTGACGACCAAGTACCGGCACCGGGTCGAGGATGTGCTGGAGCGGGACGGGCTACGGGGGGTTGTGGATGTGGTTGTCGGGGTCGACGATGTGCCGCGGCCGAAGCCGGCGCCGGATGGATTGCGGAGGGCGGCGGGGGTGCTGGGGGTGCCTGTCGGGGATTGTGTGTTTGTGGGGGATTCGGAGGTGGATGCGATGGCGGCGCGGGGGGCGGGGATGGGGTTTGTGGCGGTGCTGTCGGGGACTACGGGTGGGGAGGTGTTTGCGCGGTATCCGGTGAAGGGGGTGTTGGGGGGGGTGGGGGGGATTTTGGGCACTCCATGAAATACGCAATCGTGATCGAGCGGACCCCGGGCGGCTACTCGGCCTATGTCACGGACTTGCCGGGGTGCGTCGCCGCGGCAGAGTCGTAAGAGACCGCGGAGCAGCTGATCCACGAAGCGGTCGTCTTCCACCTGGAGGCCCTCCGAGCGGACGGCGATGCGATCCCCGAACCGACAACGTCCGTCGGATCGGTGGAGGTTTCGGTTCCGCGGTAGGGTCGCTCGCCTAAGCGGCACGCCTCAAAGTTCGCACGCTTCCCCGTTGCACCCCGGGTTCCGGCTGCCGACGATGCGGCGGACCGGGGGCAGGTAGAGCAGCAGGCCCAAGGGAAGGAGCAGGGGCACCTCCATGCAGACTCTCCGCGTGGCAAACACGCCGGTGAACAGCCGTTTCCGACGGCGGTCAACCACTACGATCTCGCCGGCGGGGACTTCGCCGAGCGGGGAGGGCTGCGTGGATAGGGTGATGCGGCCGAGCCAGTCCAGGCGGGCGGTGCGGGATGCCTGGCGGACGCAGTCGGGGCACGAGGCGTTGTAGTGGAGGGTGAGGATGGGCATGTGTGAAAGATGGGAGTTTGCAATAGGCCCATCCAGCCATGCCACCGCCCCGTTTCCTCCGCGAGGATATGGCCCCACCCCACGCAGGGGCCATCTTAACACGACCCGGGCCAACCGCATCGATGGACGACGCCGCGTTCAAGAAGCTCTTCTCCCATCCGCGGATGGTCACTCTCCTCATCCGCCGACACGTCCCCGAATGGGCCGACAGGATCGACTACGCGACCCTCCAGCCGCTGCCCACGGAGCTCATAGACGAGCAGTTGCGGCGGCGGTACCCCGACATGATCTGGCGGGTCCGCACAACTGATGGATCAACCGATCTGGTACTCCTGCTGGAATTCCAGGGCCGGCCGGAGCGGCATATGGCGCTTCGGACGACCATCTACAGTTGTCTTGCAGCGCAGAGTTTGATTCAGCACGACAAGGAACTCCGGCGTGGGGACCGGGAGCTGGCTGTCGTGGCCCTTGTTCTTCACCACGGAGATAGGCGCTGGAACGCTGCGACCCGCCTGAGCGAACTGTTCCGGGACTCCGCACCGGACGCCTACCGGGTCGTGGCCCGGATGCCACGTCACGCGCAGCCAACGGGTCCCGAGGACCTGCCACAGGTCGGTTTGGGGTTCTCCGGGGTGACCACAGCCGTGCAGATGCGGCCGGCACTCACGGTTCTGCGAGAACTGGTCGAGGCTTGCGAAGACGGAGACTTCGACCGGTTCGTGGCCGGGTGGGTGAGGGCGATGTTACGTTCGAAGGGATTTTCCAACCAACAATTGGAGGAGGCGATGACGATGGGCACCGTGGTGACCGAGTTCCAGCGCAGCCTGGACGAGATCAGGCAGCAGGGAGTCGCGGAAGGTCGTGAGCAGGGGATCGAGCTGGGCCGTGAGCAGGGGATCGCACAGGGCCGTGAACAGGGGATCGAGAAGGGACAGGTGGCGGTGCTGGTTCAGCTGATCGAGCGAAAGTTCGGACAAAGAACCGCAGAGGAGGTGCGGCGGTTGATCGTGGGAAGACCTGACCGGGATCGAACTGTCTGGGTCGCCGCTGCGATCCTCGACTGCGACACACCCGAGGAATTCCTGGCCCGCGTACGGGAGGGTTGACGGGCGTTTTCGACCGTTGGCGAAACCGAAAGCGCGGGTGACGGAGAAGGAAGGGGTGATGCCTGCCCCAATTCGCGAATCCACTCTTCCGGGCAAGTCGGCGATCGCGCCGGTGGTTTGGCTGGCGAGTGTGACGTGACAGTGACTACTCTCGCGCCTCACTGGCCGTCGCCTCCCGCAGCGCATCAGCCATGATTCCGCATGCGGCGCCGATGACTCCAATTCCGGCGAACATGGCGACCGCCGCCAGGGTTTTCCCGCCAGCGGTTATAGGGTAGACGTCACCGTACCCCACCGTGGTCAGGGTGATGACGGACCACCACAAGCCATCCAGCACCGACCCGAAGACCTGTGGTTGTGCTCCGTGTTCGAGGTGGTACATGCCGAGTCCGACCGTGACGATGATCACCGCCGTGCCTGAGAACAGCGCTCCGGCCTCGTCCTTCGCAAAACCGAACGCTCTTGCGAGCTTGGCCACGGCGTCGCCGCGCCCGGCGAGCTTGCCCGTCGCTCGCACGAGGCGAAACAGACGGAACGCGCGAAGCGCCTTCAGGTCGAACCCAGTGAGCAACCAGAGCGGCAGAATGGCCAGGAAGTCCATGATTCCGAAGAAGCTGAAGGCATACTTCTTCCAGTTGTCGGCGCGGCGGATGCGTAGGCACCACTCGACCGTGAAGACCAGCCAGGTGCCCACCCCCGCCCAGAAGAAGATGGTCCCGGCATCGGCAAGTGCGGGTACGGTCTCGGACCCTTGGAGGAGCAGGTCCGCAACGATGATGGCGAGGATCACGCGTTCGGTTCGCTCGGAGAATGGAGGATTCCGCGTCATAGTTGGTCTCCATGAATTGGGATGGGGGTGCAAACCCTCACGTTACGTCAGGGTTGGCTCCAAGAGGCGTGGCTACCGACCCGTCGCGTCCGGCAACTGCACCAGCGATCCCTCCCGCGCAAGCGTGCCGTCGGCCACAAGCTGGTCGAGCACTTGCCGGAAGCGCTTCTTGATCTTCGGGCCAGCTCGCTTGAATGCGAAGAGGCGTGTTGCTTCGGTGACCGCGTCGGCTGGCTCGATGCCGTAGCTGGCACGGACGGCGTGGACCAGGGCGGCGCCGATCTCCTCGGGTGCGATGCGCGATGGATTGCGCAGTGAGGTTGGCAGGTCATCGTCCCGGCGGCGGACTTCGGCGGATTCATGGTCCGGTCGCCAGAGGAATTGATGCGCGTCGATGCGATAGAGCCCCTGGTTCGCTCCCACGCTTGCGCCCAACCGCATCTGCGCGCGGATGCGGGAGCCAGAGCGGCCGACACCCGCGGCCTCGCGAATTCGCAGGGTGACTTCGTCAAGGTGCACGGGGCTCTCCACTTCGACCACATCGGCGATCCAGCGAGCCAGCAGGTTGGGCAGCGTTTCGTGAAGGGGATTCGAGATGGGAGCGATATCGAGTTCAGCGACCGTGTAGGGACGGGTGGGAGGGGCGATTTCGGGCTCGGGCTCCGGGGCCCGTTCCAGCGGTTGCGGAGCCTCGCGCGTCGGTGCGGGCGGTGGCGTGGCCGGGACCGTGAGCGCCGCCTGCAGCGCTTCCTCGACCCTCCCCAACTCCCGCTCCGGATCACGGAACCAGTCGGTGCTCCAGATGCGGTGGATCTTCCAGCCCAATCCCTCCAACACCTGTTGTCTCAGCCGGTCCCGGTCCCTGGCCGACCGCGCGCTGTGATAACTCGCCCCATCACACTCGATCCCCAGCAGATAACGCCCCCGCTGCCCCGGATCCACCACCGCCAGGTCGATGAAGAACCCGGCCGATCCCACCTGGTGCGTGACATCGTGTCCCCGCGCCCTCAACCTGTCGGCGACCGCCTCCTCGAACGGTGAGTCGGCCGCGCGCCCCGTGATTTCGGGCAAGTCGATGTTCCCCGTCTGCGCATACTCCAGGAACGTTTTCAGCGCCTCGACGCCCCTGGCCCGCGAACGCCTCAGGTCCAGGTCCGCGCCGACGAAGTTGCAGTAGACCACGCAGCGCCGGCGGGCCCGCGTGATGAGCACATTCAGGCGGCGCTCGCCACCGTCCCGGTTGAGCGGGCCGAAGTTCATGGGCAGGTACGAGCCGTCGATCTTGCCGTAGCCGATGCTGATCAGGATCACGTCCCGTTCGTCCCCCTGGACGTTCTCCAGGTTTTTCACGAAGAAGGGCTCCTCGGGGTGTCCGGCAAAGAACTCCTCGCACGATGGATCGCGGCGGCGCAGGATGTCGACCTCGTCCTCGATGCGGCGGGCCTGAACGTTGCTGAAGGCCGCGACGCCCAGGGTCAGGCCGGGGGTCGCGCGGGCGTGCTCCATGGCCGCGAGCGCCACCGTCTTCGCCTCGGCGGTGTTGATGCCCCTTCGCTGGTAATCGGCCTCCGGGTCGTGACGGAAGACGAGTCCGGTGTCGACCTTGCCGGCATCGGGGCTCGGGAAGACCACCAGGCGATTGTCGTAGAACTCGTGGTTCGATACGGTGATCAGCGACTCGTGGCGGCTGCGGTAGTGCCAGCGCAGCATCCTCTCCGGCGCTCCCTGCGCGCAGAACATGCCCAGGATACTCTCCAGGTCGGCCGTTTGGCTCGCCTCCTCGTCCCCGTCGTCCGACATTCGGTCGAAGAAGCTCGTCGGCGGGAGCTGCTTGCTGTCCCCCACGACGATCGCCTGCCGGCCCCGCATGAGAGCGCCCAGGGCCTCGACGGGACGGACCTGGCTGGCCTCGTCGAAGACCACCAGGTCGAACTCGACCGAGCCCGGTGGAACATACTTGGCGATCGAGAGCGGGCTCATCATGAAGACCGGTTTGATGCTCTGGATGGCGCGGCCCGCCTTCTCCATGAGCCGCCGGACGGGCATGTGGCGGGTCTTTTTCTGGAACTCGCGCTTCAGGATGCCCAGCTGGCCGCCGCCCTGGTAGCGGGGGAGCTGTTCCCAGTGCAGTTCGGCGATCCGGATCTGGTTTCGGCGGAATTGGGCACGGTCGAGCTCGCGGAAGCGGTCGATGATGCCGGCGTGCGTGGCGCCGTCGAACTCGGCGAGGACCGGTCGTTCGCGGAAGGCGGAGTCCAGCCAGGCGGCGTAGCAGGCGTGTTCGAAGAGGGCGGCGAGGTGTTGGGCGGCGTCGGGGCGGGAGGCGGCGGCATCCGGCACTTCGGGGATCTTCGCTTCGGCGGCGCGCTTTTCGAGCTGGTTGAAGCGGACGATGTCGTGGATGGAGGGGATGCTGTCGCGGGCGGTTTGGAGCCAGGCGTCGAGGTCGCCGCAGGTTCGTTCGTTCAACGCGTTCCCCGCCCCGAAGCGGTCCGCCCGTAGCGCCATTGCATCGCCCAAGGCCGCCAAACCGTCCGCCAGGGCTTCCAGCGAGCGCTCGCAAGCGTCGGCAGCGACCTCCAGTTCGGCGCGATCCGGCGTCCTGTCGAGCAGGTGGTGGATCTCGTCCCCCACCCGCCCCTCCGCCACGTCGCGGCGCAATTGCACGAGCCACGTCGCGGCCTCCGCAAACGCGCGGTAGGTCTCCACGCGATCGCCAAGAACCAGGCCCGGAAACAGCACGGCGACCAGGTCACCCGATTCTTCGATCCTCTGGCGCAGGCGACGGGCCTCCAGAATCGCGTCCACCAGTTCGAGCTGCTCTACGGCAGCCTTGGGCAGCGCCCCACGACAGAGTCCCCCCAGCCTCCCCCGCGCCCGGCGAAGCGGTCCGGACAGGAATCCCCACCACTTGTCACCGTAGGCACGCAACGCCTGGCGCTCCGCCAGCAAGTCCTGGTCCCACGCCTCGGGGATCAGGACGGCATCGTGGCTGGACCGGATCTCGGCGTACGCGCGAGCGGCTTCCGCCACCTCCGCAATCTGCTGCGCGCGGGCAATCCAATCCGGGTTCCGGTGGTCGGCCCCGGACAGTGGCGGAGCTGTCGCGGCCCGCCGGGCGGTTCGAATCATCCTTTCGACCACCGCGGTCTTGAGTTCCCCGAACGGCATCAAGGCGCCAAGCCCCTTCCCAAACACCTCCACCGCCCCTCCCAACCGCCGCAACGCGGCAGACGCCTCCCCGATCACTTCGCGCACGGAATGCACGTCGGTGGGAACGAAGTGCAGCCGGCCACACGGCCACCACGCATGCTCACGCGGGACGCCGATCGCCCGAACCAGCTCCTGGATCTCGCGGACGATCTCGCGCCGCCTGATGAACTCTTCCCCACTCCACGACACCGAGTCCCGGATCGGCAGACCCACGTCGTCGACAGCCAGCCCCTCCTCCCTCAGCCGCGCGAGCCGGCCCACCAGCTCGTGGGGCGTCAGTTCGCCCCGCCCGACCGGCGAGTTGACCGCCCGCGCGTAGTCGTTCAGGCGGCCGCGGGTTTCGTGCAGCAGCACTCCGTCCCCGGTCCCCCCGTCGGCTTGCGGCCGGCCCATCGCCAGCGTGCGCTTCAATTCGTCCAGGACGGCGCGCTTGTTCGTCTTGTGGCTGTGCAGCTCGAGGCACGCATCGCCCAGGTGGACTGTGTCGAGTCGGCGCTTCACGACCTCCAGCGCGGCCATCTTCTCGGCCACGAAGAGGACCTTCAGGTCGCGGGCCAGCGCCTCGCCGATCAGGTTGGTGATGGTCTGCGACTTCCCGGTCCCCGGCGGCCCCTGGATGACCAGATTGCGGCCGTTGACGACGTCCACAACCGCGAGCGTCTGGGAACTGTCGGCGTCCACGACCGGATGCAGACCCGCCACCGTCTTGTCATCGTCGATGTGCTCGTTTTCGCCGATGTCGGGCGGACCATGGGTGAACCCGTCGCTGCCGAAGAGCTGCCGGACCAGCGGATGGTCGGCTGGCCGGCTTCCCTCCGGCCAGGTCTCGGGGTCCAGGTCCTTGTAGATGAGCAGCTTGCTGAAGGAGAAGAAGTTCAGGTGGACCTCGTTGCGCTCGACCGCCCAGCGGCCCTTCTTCGCGACCGCCTTCTCGACGCGGGCCAGATAGTCTTCCACGTCCAGGTCGTCCTCGGCCGGCATTTCCGGAAGGCGGACGGCAAAGTCCTGCTTGAGTTTCGCTTCGAGCGAGAGGTTCGCCTCGATTTCGTCCTTGGTCCACGTCAGCTTGAAGTTCTCGCGGACGCTGGACTGGGCGAGCCGGACGGGGATGAGGATCAGTGGGGCGCGGCGTTCGGTGGTGCTCGTGTCGGACTCGTACCACTTGAGGATGCCGAGCGCGAGGTAGAGGATGTTGACGCCCTGTTCCTCGATCGAGAGGCGGGCCTGCCGGAAGGACTCGCGGAGGCGGAGGTTGAGTTGGGGGAGGGTGAGTGGGGTCTGGAGCTTGTTGTCGGTGTGGCGGGCCCGGGGTTCGTCGGGGGTGATGGGGGGTTCGGCGAGGAGGGCGAGGAGTTCGGGGGGGATTTGGTGGGGGTCGGGGTCCGCGAGCGGTGGTGGGCCTTCGGGTTTCGATGGGTCCGCGGATACTGCGTGCTCCGTGGGCGTCTGGCCTTCCGGGGCGGGAAGGAAGTACATGACGCGTTCGTTTTGGACGAGGAGCCGGAAGAGCTCGCGGGAGAGTTCGTCGGTGACCGGGACGCCGCGCCGTTTTGTAGGGCGGAAGTTGAGGAGGGGGTTGCGGAGGGAGAGGTCGAGGACGTCACGGCGTGAGCGCTCGATCTCGTGGGGGATGGAGGGGGGGTGGGGCATGGAGGGTGGCGGGTTGTGGCGCGGGTTTGTTTGGCGGGGGAATGGGTGGGACCACGGTGCGGGGATCGACGTGGTCGTGCAAGGGGGTGGGTGGGTGGGGGTGGTTGTAAAGTGCAGTGTACAGAATGTCAACTGCTGTGGGGATTACATACCTGCCTAACCAAATTCGGAAATTGGGAAGGGGGCTGATTGGTGTTCGGTTGACGGATTCCACTACGCTTCGGCGATCTTCCCGGTGAGCCACGCGGGCGGTTGGTCGGCCATGTTCCGGTACTCGGCAAAATCGTCGTATCCGCAGATATTGCAGAGCGGAGCGTCACCCCGGCTTGGGTAGTTGTTTCCGCAGTCAGGGCAGATGATCCACACCTTCGCGATGCTGTAGTCCGGTTTCGCTCTCTTCATTGTCGCACTCCTCTTCTTGATCTTCCCGGAGATAGCGCCAGTCCGTTTTTGGCGGGGTGCCTAGAATGGCACGCGCCACATTCTCTGGCGTATCCGATATCGGTTCGGGAAGGTCGCTGTAGTCGCGCTTCCCGGTAGGATTCTCAGCCATTTGGTTTACCTCCGTCCATAGAAGAAACATACGACAGAAGTATAATAACTAAATTGTACAACGTTGGTCAACCCAGTAGCAGTTTAGAGTTACGCTTAGGTCATCGGCGGAGCTAATTTGCTCATTCGTTGTCCACGTCGTCTTCATCTTCATAGGTCTCTAGAAACAACCTCAGTCTGTCAACTACTCCGTCCACTACCTCGCCCTCTAGGTCTGCCTCAATATCATCGGCAAACTCGGCTAGGAATTTTAGTATCTCCTCGGAGTCCTCTGACGGCATTGTATCTAAGATTTGCCGAAAGATATAGTTTGTAGCAGAATGGAAACCGACATCATAGCCATTCAGTCGTTCATAGGGACGATCTGTCATTGTTGCGTGCCTTTCCCGTATAGGCTAGTCACTCCAGCAAGGTTGGCCAATGCTTGTTCTTGTCGATGACTAGCTTCCCGATCCATTTGGCCCGAGATATGCGCTACTGTTACGTTGACGGATGAAACATCGGTAACAAGCCTGTCGATTCGTTTGCCTATTCCTGCGTAAGCTTCGCGCGACTCTGTCACGTAGTCATCGATCTTCTTGTTCAGTTTATCAGATATTCTGTCGAACCTTCCGGTAACGAACTTCATGATCGTGAGTATAAGGCCAGCGAAGGCGACAAAAGCGACGGCGGCTTCGTAGTATACAGACATGTTCATTGATCCTTGGGTATGATATGCTTATTCACGGAATCCACCCTCTACCGGAAAATCAGCGAGCCCAACACCGAAGGCAATAAGATCGTCACTGAACCCCTCGATGGCGTGACGCTGAGCCTCCATTTCGTCCATCGTCAAGTCGCTCATTTTCTACTCCTTAGTGGTTGGGAGGGTAAGGGGGGGCACCGGCGAGTCACGCTTCGCGCGCCTCACACGTCAAGGTTACGGAAATCTCTTTCTGTGTCAAGTGGGAAACGAACGGCCCGTGGTCCACGTCCCTAGCGCGCTAGGGACGTGGACGGCCATCCATTCAAACGGCCAGCGGAGAATGCCCCGTCTCAGCCTTGAGACTGGCGTACTCCAACGTCTTCCCGTCCAGTCCCCGCGCGATCACGGCCATCTGGTCCACGGTGTCCATCTCCCGCAGGTTGTTCCGTCCGGCAAACTCGTTCACGTACCGCTGGAGGTGCTTCGGGGACATTCTGTGGTAGATGCCCGTATGGCCCCGCTTGAGCATGGACCAGAAGCTCTCCACACCATTCGTGTGGGCCATCCCCCGCACGAATTCGCCGACGTTATGCTTGACGACCTCATGCTTCTCCCGGCCTTTCAGGGACGTGGCACCGTCCGTGTAGACCATCGTGGCTTCGTCCACCTT
This sequence comes from Longimicrobiales bacterium, assembly GCA_965208295.1. Classification (GTDB taxonomy): domain Bacteria; phylum Gemmatimonadota; class Gemmatimonadetes; order Longimicrobiales; family Gaopeijiaceae; genus Bin94. The sequence continues at coordinate 380,912 of OZ242328.1, forward strand.
CGGCTCAACGAAGCCTTCCACCGTAGCGGAATCGACCCGGTTGACTACCTTAGCGGCAACCTGCTTCGTGTCCCGATCCTTCATGCCGAGTACGGCGGTCTTGCCGCCGACTCCACCCTTGACCCCAAGCTTCTTGCTGGCGTGCTTGTTGCCTTCCTTGCCGCCCATGTAGGCTTCGTCCACCTCCACGGGTCCGTCGAAGCTGGTGTCGGCCTGAGTGGCCCAAGTCTCCCGAATCCGGTGCGCCAGATGCCACGCCGTCTTCTGAGTCACACCCAGGTCCCGGTGTAGCTTCATGCTCGACTGGCCCTTGAGTCCGGTCGTCATCAGGTAGATCGCAATGGCCCACACCTGATAGCCAAGCTTCGAGTGCCGCAAGGCGCGCAGACGGGGGGCGGGTCCGATCCGCAAGGAGGCGCGTAGCACTTGACAGACTAGGGGGTCTGCCCGAGAATCAGAGGTGGCGGCAATGCACTCCAGCAAGGCGTCTTCCGGTGTGACTATAGGACCCCAACGGGTCCCGTAGCTCAATTGGATAGAGCGCTGGCGTCGCAGTCAGAGGTTCCCGGTTCGAGTCCGGGCGGGGGGTCTGGAGTGCATTGCCGCCAATCCTGCGGTGTTGGGGATCTTGTGTTCGGCGAAGCGGCAAATCATGAGAGTCACTGTAAGTCGTGTCCTGTCAACCAGTTAGCGCATGGTTAGGCAGGTATGTAATCCCCACTGCTGTTTACTCCGGGCTTGCTCAAGTACCTCGGCTCCACAACCTAAGGCCCATCCAGCCATTCCACCGCCCCGTTTCCTCCGCGAGGATATGGCCCCACCCCACGCAAGGGCCATCTTAACACGACCCGGGCCAGCCGCATCGATGGACGACGCCGCGTTCAAGAAGCTCTTCTCCCACCCGCGGATGGTCACGCTCCTCATCCGCCGACACGTCCCCGAACGGGCCGACAGGATCGACTACACGACCCTCCATCCACTGCCGACTGGGCTCATTGACGAACAGCTGCGGCGGCGCTACCCCGACATGATCTGGCGGGTCCGCACGACGGATGGATCGACGGATCTGGTACTCCTGCTGGAATTCCAGGGTCGGCCGGAGCGTCACATGGCGCTTCGGACGACCATCTACAGTAGTCTTGCACACGGCGATGTTACGTTCGAAGGGATTTTCCAACCAACAATTGGAGGAGGCGATGACGATGGGCACCGTGGTGACCGAGTTCCAGCGCAGCCTGGACGAGATCAGGCAGGAGGGAGTCGCGCAAGGGCGTGAGCAGGGGCGTGAGCAAGGGATGGAGCAGGGGCGTGAGCAGGGGATCGAGCAAGGGCGTGAGCAGGGGATCGAGCAGGGGCAAGTGGCGGTGTTGATTCAGCTGGTCGAGCGGAAGTTCGGACAGGGGACCGCGGAGGAAGTGCGGCGGTTGATCGTGGGAAGACCTGGCCGGGATCGAACTGTCTGGGTCGCCGCTGCGATCCTCGACTGCGACACGCCCGAGAAGTTCCTGGCGCACGTGCGGGAGGGTTGACGGGCATTTTCGGCCGCTGGGGAGACCACAATGTGGGGAGAGATGAGATGTCAACTCCAGGTGACATATTGACAAGTGGAGTTGACAATTCTGGGGCTGATCCTCCTACCGGTCTTGACTGCTCTCGCGCCTTGCTGGCCGTCGCCTCCCGCAGCGCATCGGGAATGATTCCGCAGCGGGACCGATGACTCCTATTCCGGCGTGCTTGCCGACGCCCTTTGGGGTGCGCAAGCAAGCATTTGTGCCACTGTGGGAACAACGGCCCTGCTCTACGGCGCGTCCTCCCCGGTGGATGCCAACTGTTCCGGTCCAAAAGCGAGGCACTGGAAGTAGTCGTCAATGCGTCTGTACTCCGAATCGTCCGAATCCATGAAATCTTCCAATCTTCGGATCACTTCGTCCCTGACTTCGGGTGCCGACATTTCGACGAGCTCTTCGTTGGAGAGAATCTCCTTGCGATAGACGATTTCCGTGCCGTAGCCCGCGTCGCTGACGGAGTACCCGTCCGGCTTCTGTCTGTTGATCGGGGTCTTCTCCATGAAACTCTTTAGCCGATTCACGAAGGAACGCTCCTCGCTACTCTGGCTGTAGAGGGCGAAGTCCATCTCGACATTGTGATGTGAGAATGCCAGGTACCAGGAAAGGGAGCCTCGGTGGCCGGCCATGTGCTGATTCCGGCGCATGCCGATCAGTGATTCCATTCCATGCCGATCACCCATTCCGGTGCATGCCGATCACGGATTCCGGTGCATGCCGATCACCCTGGAGTGAGCGAGTAGGAGCGCTGGAGAACCTGTTGTAGCGACGCCTTCTTCCATCCTCGCCGAGGTTCCTTGAGACGAGGAGAGAGAGGGTGTCACAGAAGAGGTTGTCCATGCGGAAGATTCGAGAGCTTCTGCGCCTGAAGTACGAGCTCGGGCGCAGCCACCGAGAGATTGCCGCGTCGGTCGGCATCGCCAACAGCACGGTGAGCGATTACCTGCGGCGGGCAAGGGCGGCGGGCTTCTCGTGGCCGTTGCCAGCGGGGCTGGACGACGCTGCGCTTGAGGCGGCGCTGTTCCCGGCCCCACCGCCGTCGCGGGTTCGCCGGCCAGAGCCGGACTGGGGACGCGTCCACCAGGAGCTACACCGCCACAAGGGCGTGACGTTGCAGCTGTTGTGGCTGGAGTACCGCGCGGCTCATCCGGACGGCTATCAGTACAGCTGGTACTGCGAGCGCTACAGGGCGTGGCGGAAGCAGCTCGACGTGGTCATGCGGCAGGTCTACCGGGCGGGAGAGAAGGCGTTCGTCGACTACGCGGGCCCGAAGTTCCCGGTTGTGGACAGAAGCACCGGGGAGGTGCGCGATGCCATGGTCTTCGTCGGCGTCCTCGGCGCCTCGAACTACACGTTCGTGGACGTGACCCGGACCCGGTCGCTACCGGACTGGACGATGTCCCACGTCCGGATGTTCGAGTTCTGGGGCGGGGTGCCCGAACTCGTGATCCCGGACAACGAGAAGGCGGCGGTCCGTGAGGCCAGCCGCTACGAGCCGGACCTGAACCCGACGTACCAGGAACTGGCCACCCACTACGGAACCACGGTGCTGCCGGCGCGGCCCCGGGCACCGCGGGACAAGGCCAAGGCCGAAGCCGCGGTCCAGCACGTCGAGCGCTGGATCATGGCGCCGCTGCGCAACCATACGTTCTTCTCGCTCGGCGAACTCCGCGAGGCCATCGCGCCGCTGCTGGCCGCGCTAAACGAACGACCGTTCGATAAGACCGAAGGCAGCCGCCGCAGCTGGTTCGAGGATCTGGACCGGCCGGCGCTCAGGCCGCTTCCGGCCGAGCGCTACGAGTACGCCCAGTGGCGCAAGGCGCGGGTCAACATCGACTACCACATCCAGGTCGAGCACGCGCTCTACAGCGTGCCCCACCAGCTGGGCCGTTGCGAGGTCGACGTTCGGCTCACGGCCCAGACCGTCGAGATCTTCCACAAGTACCGCCGGGTCGCCGCGCACCTCCGGGTCCACAGGAAGGGCGGATACGCGACCGAACCGTCGCATATGCCGGCTGCCCACCGCGCCCACGCTGAGTGGACGCCGTCGCGGCTCATCGCCTGGGGCCGCAAAGCCGGACCGCACACGGTCGCGTTCATCGAACGACTCCTTGAGAGCCGGCCCCACCCCGAACAGGGCTACCGCAGCTGCCTCGGGCTCATGAGTCTGCTGCGCGCCTACTCTGCCGAACGTCTGGAGGCCGCCTGCCGCCACGCGCTGGAGATCGGCACGCTGAGCTACCGGTCCGTCAAGTCCATCCTCGCTACCGGCCGCGACCAGACCGCAGCCGCCGAGCAACACGAACTCTCCCTGCCCGCAGAGCACGCCCACATCCGTGGGCCGCAGTACTACACCACCACTCGCCAGAACGGAAAGGAGTCCTGACGAAGATGCTTCGCCAACCCACCCTCGACCTGCTCCACGAACTCCGGCTCACGGGCATGGCCCAGGCCTTCGAGGACCAGACCGCCATGCCCGACATCGCCGAACTCTCCTTCGACGACCGCCTCTCCCTGCTCCTCGAACGCGAGAAGACCGAACGGGAACAGCGCCGCTACGTGCGCCTCAAGGGCCTCGCCAAGCTCCACCTCGACGCCACCATCGAAGATCTCAACTTCAAGGCCCCGCGTGGTCTCGACCGCTCCCTCGTGTTGCGCCTCGCCTCCGGGCAGTGGATCCGCGACGGCCAGACCGTCCTCGTCAGCGGCGCAACCGGGTCGGGGAAGTCGTACCTTGCCTGTGCCCTTGGCCACCAGGCCTGCCGCGCTGGCATCTCGACCCGCTACTACCGCGTCTCCCGGCTCCTCGACGAGCTCACGCTAGCCCGGGGCGACGGGTCGTATCCCAAACTCATCCAGCGGCTCGCCAGGACGTGGCTCCTCATCCTCGACGACTGGGGACTCGCTTCGCTCTCAGGCCAGGGACGACACGACCTCCTCGAGGTCCTCGACGATCGCTATGCCCGCCGTGGCACGCTCCTCGCCAGCCAGGTCCCCGTCGACCACTGGCACGATGTCGTCGGCGATCCCACCTTCGGCGACGCCATCCTCGACCGACTTCTCAACAACGCCCACCGCATCACCCTCAAGGGCGCCTCGATGAGAAGGCTCTACGACTCGACAAAGACCAACTCCACACCCTAGACTCCAACCCTCAACCCCCTCGCCCAGCGCCCCTATGGACCTCCGCTCCTCCAAGATGATCGGCATGACCTGGAATCTGCGATCGGCTTGCCGGAATCGGTGGTCGGCATCGCTGGAATGGGCACCATGCTCTGCGTGGCATCACCGAGGGTTGCGTCCGTCCACCCCAGCCAGTACCAGGTCCGCGAGGGGTTGTGGGATGGGCTGGGGCTAACGCGCCGGCCCTTCAAATAGTCTGCAACAGCAGCCCGCAGTTGCTTCGGATCGTGTCTGGACTCCCTCACCAGCTTGACGAGCGAGTCGCGGTATTCTGTCCGGTCTGCCGACACCATCCCACACACACCGTCGTCGCCGTCCTTCTCCAGGACCCGGCGCATCTCCTTCAGGATGGAGCGATGGTCGTCGAGAAGTGCCTTGAATCCCTCGCCGCCGGGATGGAACCACCTCTTGACCATGTAGACGTACTGCTGGATGAAGGCCTGCACGCTGGGAGACGAAAACTCCCCATCCGCGAGGAGTGAACCGATGGCCTCGCCGACGGAGTCCCAACCAACATGGGCGATGCGCGGGAACTTCACGCTTCCGTCCGGCGAGGCGGTCAACAGGACGCTTTTCACCGTGTGACTCTTGTGTTTTTTTCGTAGCTTCTCGTCGTAGCCCATGACCTGGTCAAGATGGCCGGAAGACGCGGATTCCGTCTTGTTCTCGACGGCGATCAAACACTTCTCCCTCGTGAAGCGGATCGTGATGTCGACGTTGTCCCGCTCTCTCCAGACATCGACATTCGCCACCTCGAAGCTGGTTTCTGGAAGACGCTCCATATCCCCCGACGCGAGTCTCGCATTGACGTGGTTGACGAACCATTTCAGGAACTGTGGGCCGATACCGTGGGTGTCGGCGGGCCGGAGCAGCCACGCCAGCACGTTGCTGTGGCGTATTTCGTAATCCGCGTAACGGAGAACATCGAACGTGTTGAATTCTCTTGGCTCTACGAGATCGCGATGGTATGCCCGGAACCGGGGGTCGTCGATCAGGTTCCGCAGGTCGCTTTCCATGCGTCCGTTCCTCCTCCGAGTCGAGTGTGCAGAGAGCGTCTTTCGACAGAGGCCATCGGAAAGTCGGTCGTGAGCCGCCGGTCTCGCAAGCGAAGGGGTAGGGATACCCTCGGAACCCGGTTGTTGGACGCCCGCCCCCACCCCGAATACCTTCCTGCAACCCACCCCCACCAGCACCCCCCTCCCCCACCCTCCATCATGCCCGCACGAGTCACCTACCAGCTCCGAATCGTCCTGCGGCGAACGAAGCCCCCGATCTGGCGCCGCGTCCTCGTTCCGCCGTCGATGTACCTCGACACCCTGCACCATCTCATCCAGGTGGTCATGGGGTGGGAGGACTGCCATCTCCACATGTGCCGCAAGGATGACCAGTGCTACAGCCGGCCCAATCCGTGGGACAACGACTGGAGGGGGTCGGCAACGTCCCGGCATCTCGACGAGAGGAAATACCGGATCAACCAGCTCCTGAAGCGCGAAAAGGACTGGATGACCTACATGTACGACTTCGGCGACGACTGGGAGCACAAGGTCACGCTGCAGAAGATCCTCCCCTACGACCCCGCCGTCCGGCTGCCCGCCTGCATCAGCGGCCGGCGGCGGTGTCCGCCGGAGGACTGCGGAGGAGTCTGGGGCTACTACGAGATGCTCGAAGCCCTTGAGGATCCGAGAGCGCGGGACCACGAGCACATGAAGGAGTGGGTCGGCGGGCACTTCGATCCCGAGGTGTTCAGTGCTCAGGCGGTCGACATGTTGCTGGGGAAGATGAGGTGGTGAGGAGGGTGGAAAACATGGCGAGCGCGTGTAGGGCGGACGGGTCTCCTGCCACGTAGACGCGAGAACCAGAAGTCATCGTGACTCCCGAACGATTCCTCGACGCCTGGCCGCCGTCAGGATCGATCGAAGCCATGGCGGGCGGGCGCCGCACAAGCCGCTGATGCTCCTGCTGGCGCTCGCCCGTGTCGGGTTGGGGCGGGACGAGGGGACGACCTCCGCGTCAGCGAAGCGAAGCGCCTTGGGATCACGGGTGGGTTCCGGCAGGATGTTCATGATCTGCTATGCCGCCACTCGGAACTCGTGTCGCGACTGCCCGCCGGGCACTTTCGCCATCAGATCCATCAGGACATGCCGAGACCGTGGGAATCGCGGCGGACGCGCCGTCCCCGGGACTTGCCGAACCGAAGCCAGGACGAGAGAGGAAGGTCAGGCGGGATCGTGGGTTCCGCAAGCGTGTCCTCAAGGAGTACGACGAATGATGCGCCGTGTGTGAGGTGAGTACGACATCCGGTTCGGGGACCGATTGCTCGGACTGGCGGCCGCGCGCATCCGGTGGTTCTCGTGTCTGGGAGGGTGGGGGGAGGAGTCCGGCGGCGAGGCGGTTGGTGGGGGTTGCGAGGAAAGGGGATTCGGTTGCCGCGCAGGGTGGCGGACGCGCCGGATCGGGAGGTTGTGGAGTGGCATCGAGGGGAGGTGTTTCGGGGGGAGGGGGGGCGACTGTAAGGCCGGCTTTACATTTTGTCAGGTTCAGGTGACGCCCCGTGTCCTACCGGGCGCTCCCATGGGGCTTCGGGCAAGCGGTGAGAGTGCCACAATCCTTGATCCGCCGTTGCCGAAGGGATTCCATTCGAGCGAAGAATCGCTTATAATTCAGCTGTCGATTTGAGGATCCATGCTACGCAGGAGCACGCTAACATAATGCCTATCAACGCCTTACGATCGATACACGGACGAGCATTCGTGGATCAGAAAACCGCTCTGCGGGTCGTTGGTCCCCGGATGCGTCGAGATCTCGTGACCTGCTTTGAAGTGGCCTGGAAGAAATTTGACACCATCGTCAGACCTCTCGCTCCTGCCGCGCTTCCAAAGTCGATCGCCAATTTCTACCGGGAAATGGTTCTCGAGGAGGTGCGAACCCGGATCGCCAGCCAATCCGGGGTCGTCGTTAGTGAGCCGTTCGACCGTTTCCTCTTGGAGATCCGCGAGACCATCTTGCTACAGTTCAGGAAGCTCGGTCCGGACTTTACGACGTCCAACAATCCGACACGAACCTCCCTAGACTTTGATTCTCAGCTCGAACTACCGGGCATCACCCTTCCGCGGGTAATCGCCGGATACCAGCCGAACCAGTTCTGGACGGGCATCGAGGGAATATACCTCGCCTTCAATGTAGGCGCGGGAAAACGATCCAACGTCTGGTGGTACAATCTGGTCTCAGGGGAACGGTCTATGGCCCTACGCTTCCCCATGCCAACCGAGGGAGCGGCCGAGAGAGAAGCGCGAGACGAACAGCGCCGACGCCAAACCGGTCACCACAGAGCCTCCGTGGAAGCGTCGTGAGACGAGGCGATCAAGGCCACCCGCATCCTCCAACTCTCCCTGTTGACCCGCTCATGATGACCATAGTTAGGGAGAGTCGGAAGCTGTCCCAGACCGCGTTGGCAAGTGCTACCGGGGTAAGGCAGTCTATGATCTCCCAAATCGAGGCTGGCAAGGTCAGGCCGTCTGCTCGGCTCGTGGATAGATTGGCTGTGGTTCTTCGGTGCCCTCCCTCTTTGCTACACACCCCCCTGCGGTTTCACCAATTGCCGCTGACCTTCTTTCGGAAGAAGGCCCGCATGAGTATGAAGGAGGTCAAGGCGGTTCGCGGTCAGGTGAACCTATATCGGCTTCGCCTCGAGATTCTTCTGCGTTCATACGAAATGGAGGACCCCCGGATCGTCTTGGTCGACACCAAGCGTCACCGCATTCCGGCCGAAAAGGCGGCGCAGGAACTCCGTGTCTACTGGAATGTGCCCCCGGGCCCGATCCGCAACCTTACTCAGATCGTAGAATCGCACGGCGTTCTTGTAATCCCGCTACACATCGATCACAAGGACTTCGACGGATTGAGTATCTACGAGCCCGGGGACATCCTTCCGCCAATGATCTTTTTGAATCCAGACGTGCCCGGCGACCGATGGCGCCTCACACTGGCGCACGAGTTGGGGCATATCGTCCTTCATCACCATCAGCGTATGCTACCTGAGCACCACGAACTCGAACGCGAGGCCTATGATTTTGCGACCGAGTTCTTAGCGCCGCGCCAGGAATCTGCAACCCATCTACGCAGTGTGAGCATGCAGCGCCTAGCAGCGCTGAAGGCACATTGGGGAATCTCAATGGCGGCGCTGCTGAAGCGTGCCGAAGACCGCCGGTACATTTCCCGGTGGCAAGCACGCCAACTTTGGGTCCGACTCAAGTCCTACGGCCAGGATGAACCGGTCGCCACTTCCAAGGAACAACCGCGTTTGCTGCAGACCATCCTCGCACATCATAGGAAGCACCTTGGCCATTCGGATGCCGACCTAAGCGCGAGCCTACACCAATGGCCGGACGAGTTTCGTGCGGATTTTCGTATTGGGCCAACGCCGTTGCGTGTTGTGCTGTGAACGACGGGGCCGGACGAGGACGAATGTAAGCTACAGTTTCCATTGTGACAACTCCGCTTTACTCGGTCGTACTACCGTCTAGCCAACAGTTCACCGCCTTGAGGGATTTAGGTTATCGCAACTCCGACCCGCCTCACGCAACTTCTCTCGATAAAATGACGCGTCTATGCTGTCTTGTAGGAGCGCCGTTTCCGCTTCATCCCAAGGTAGACACGAACAACCCGCCCCCCATTCAATCGACCGCCGAACCGTGTTTGCAATGTTTCTCAATTCTCCGAAACGAGACCAATCAATTGCTGAATCGTTCGCTGCCAACGGCTGAAAGGACGCGACGTTCGTAATTGCTACACTAAAGGCCTCGCATTGCAGTCGTGCGGGACAGTGATGAACCACCATACGGGATAGTACACTGGCAACCACTTCCGACCCAATCTTCACCCGTCGGTTTAGCGCAGCTACGCTATCTCCACTCGCGCCGCCAAGGGCCGCTATGGTCTGTCCATGCCTTGCCAGTGCTTCTGTAAGGATATGACAGTCGGGGTCATAGTCCTGTCCTTCTTCCATTCCTGGGCGCCAATTAGCCCAGTTCGCTACAGTCAGTATCAGTACTAATACCACCAGGATGGCAATTGTCACGTTGCGCTTCATCTATGTCTCTCCTTCGGAACGGGGGAAAGCATGAAGTCGAACTCGCGCGACGGGAAAGCGTCGTTGGACAGCGTGGAATGCTCCGGGCCGCCCACGATGTTGTCGGCGGCTTCCCCCTCCCCCTTCAGCAGGAGGTCGGCCTTGCAGATGGCGTAGGTCTCGGTGTACCGGTTCCGGTTTCCTGGACAAGTGGACGGCTTAAACATCAGGCCGCCCTCCGGCTGAACTTCTCGCGGGCACGGGCCGGGGTCATGTACCCGTGCCGCTGGAGTAGCCAGCTGTTGTTGTAGCGCTCGATGAAGGCCCCGATCACCTCTCTGGCCTCCTCGAGGGTTTCGAAGTCGTGCAGATAGATGCACTCCTCCTTGAGCGTGCGGATGAAGCGCTCCGCGACGCCGTTGCACTCCGGCTCGCCCACGTAGGCGGGCGTGGAGCGGATGCCGAGCCATTTGATCTCGGCCTGGAACTGCTTTGCCCGGTACTGCGAGCCCCAGTCGTGCCTCAGACCGAGGCCCAGAGCGATGGCCTTGTCGAAGCCGCCCATGTGGGCCCGGACGCCCTGGCGGACCGGCTCCAGCGCCGCCCAGCGGTCGCCCTTCTTCGCAACGTGCCAGCCGACAACATCCGAGGCGCAGTGGTCGACGGCCGCGAAGAACCAGCACCAGCCCTCCGCCTTCGTCCAGAACCGTGACGCGTCCGTGCCCCACAACTCATCCGGCCGCTCGGTGCGGATCCGGCCGCTGTGGCTCCGGTCTCCGCGGGGATGCCCCCGCCGCACCGGCGCCAGCAGCCCGTGCTCCCGCATCAGCCTCAGCACCCGGTTCTTGCCCACCCGGATCCCCTTGGCCGCAAGCCGCGCCTTCACCTTCCGGTGGCCTTCGCCGAGGAACGGACTCGCCTTCAGCACCGTCCGGATCTCCTGCAGCAACTCCTCGTCGCTCAGTGCCGTCTTCGGGCCCCGCTTCCCCAGCTGCTGGCGATCGGACGTCAGTGGCCCGCCCTGTTGCGCTCGCAGCGCATACACGCTTGAGCGTGCGACCCGCCAGGTCTCGCACACCATCGTCAGCGGGTACGGCCGGTTCGTCGCCGGACTCACCCGTCCAAGCGCCTCAAGAGCTTCCGCAGCTCGTCCCCGTACCCCCTTTTTTCGAGAAGCTCCGCCTGCAGCTCGACCCGCATCGTCATCTCTCCCAGCTTCGCCCGGGTCCGCATCAGCTCGCCTCCCGGCCGGCTCTTCTTCTTGAGACCCTGCTGGCCCCCTTCCAGGAACTCGCGCCGCCACCGCTCCAGCTCCGGCGGCGCAACCCGAATCTCCCGGCTCACCTCGCCGATGTCCTCGCCCCGCAGCAGCCGCAACACCACCTCGGCCTTCCGCTGCGCGCTCCACCGCTTCGGCAGGCCCTCCGGCCGGCCGCGGCTCTTCGCCAAATCCTGCTCTTTCGTACTCCGAGACATCCCGTGCCTCCTCTCTCTTGGACCCCGGAAGGGTTGCTAAACTACTGTCCAGAGAAATCGGGGGCACTATATCGGCGTTGATCTCCTGTCCGAAGAGGTGGGTGGACACCTGCTTGCCCCGCTCCTTCGCGATCTGCTGCAGCACGTCCTCGGCCACGGTCAGCATGCCGCCGGTCCCGCAGGCGCCGTCGTAGAGCAGGTAGGTGCCGGACTCAATCTGGTCGGCGACGGGCAGGAAGACCAGGTTCGCCATGAGCTTCACGGCGTCGCGCGGAGTGAAGTGCTCGCCCGCCTCCTCGTTGTTCTCCTCGTTGAAGCGCCCGATCAGCTCCTCAAAGACCGTCCCCATGCCGTGGTTGTCGAGGCCGGAATGCCGGACCGCGCCGTCAATGTCCATCACCGGATCCGGGCTCAGGTTGACGTCGGGCGAGGTGAGCTTCTCGATTGTCCATTCCAGCGATGCCGACCACCGATTCCGGCAAGCTGATCGCAGATTCCAGAGGATTCCGATCACCTTGGAGGAGAGCGGACGTCCATAGCTACTCGCTTCAAAGCGATCGAGAATCAATCGGAAGCACTGATCACATCCATCGGAATCCGCGTTCTGCCTGGGGGAGCTCATTCCGAATCTTCTCCAACTGGCTCTTCGCCTTCGACGCTTCCGATAAACAGCAGCTTCTCCCGTGCCTGGTCATCCGCGAAACGGATGTCCCAGCGCTTCTCCATAAATCTAATCAACCGAATGCCTCGCTCGCGAATTTCATCGGGCCCCCACTCCTTGTAACGGGAGACCTCGATTTCCGAGTGTGATCCATCTGCATAGCCGTTTCGGAGCTTCCTGCCATCGCGATTGTACTTGGGGTTCCTTTTGTCGGCGAAGGCGTCGTTCTGTAGCGACGAATTGATCGCGGAAGAAAGGAGCAACAGGTTCCCGAGGCTATTGCGGTACGCCGCCCGCCCGTCCTTGCGAATACTCTTGAAAGTATGCTTCCACGCCGCAGTCTCGAATTGCGGATAGATGTGCTCAATAGAAATGCTGTCTCTCCGCGTCTTGAGCAGATCCGCCCAATCGACCTTCTTCGAGCGACTGCTGGACAGCAGCTCCAACTCGTACTCGTAGAGAAAATACCGCAAGCCGGGCCAGTCGTAGTAGCCTCGACCGTTCTCGAACTTCTTCTGAAGCAACAGATAGAAATCCGTGAACGTGAAGCTCACCCGGCTCCGAAGTCGCTCCTTTAGTTTCGCCAAATCCATGTCGCCGCGGTCGATCGCACGGACGGCATTGCTGAACTCCGAGCTGCGATAATTCGAACGGGATTGGGTCAGCCGGAACATGACGAAGAGAAACCGTTCGATCTCCCTAAAGGCACCGATACGCTCGTCGGGATCATCACACTTCTTCAGAATCGCCATCAGCAACGGGCGAAAATAGGACGGGCCTAGCCGATTTAGGCGTTGAATCCATTCAACTTCGTCTTCCGGCAAATCGTTAGACATCTCAGGATGGAAGGTGTGAAACCAGTGAACTGAAGACACCTTGAGGCTCTTGACGTAGTCCCGAATCTCGTTCGGCCGCAATTCAGCCGTCATGATCGACTCGCTGCTTTCGATCTCCGTCGGTTCGCTATCGTAGTCCGTGTCCAGGTCCGCGTCAAATGTCTGCTCCTCGGCTTCCTCCAGTGCCACCGGATGCAACATCTTCCGATGAACACGCTGCGGTTTGAACTGCTCCTCCAACAGAAACTTGATGTAGTCTCGCCCCGTCTGCCGCGAGTACTTGAAGTACATCATCCAGTGGGCCCGCAGAAATTCGTCGTCTTTCAGCGGCTTCAACTTGTTACGCCCTAACTGGAAATAAACCTCCTTCCAAGCATCGTTGATCAAGTCACGGAGATCTCTGCGCTCTGCAGGATCCAACTCCACATCGGTATAGAGGGTCGTCAGATAGATCAAACGATTCTTGAGCAATTCCAGATCTGACAGCGTCTTGCCGCGGTTGTTCATCGTCTCGAAGGCGACGAAAACGTCGAACTCGTCCCTGATGATGTACTCGTTGAACAGGAACCGCTTGGTCAGCGTGCGGTACATGCGTTGGAGCCCTGAAATCCCTTCCTCCGTGTGGCATGCCCGCAGTCGCTCTTTGAAGTAGCGCTTCCCATTGCTGAGGTTGAGCGTATAGAATGTCTCGGACACCGTGCCACCACCCTGCTCACCCAGAATCCGGTACCGCATGTACTCGTAGCTGGGGTTGTCTACGGTGTAGCCGAACTTGTAAGTGCGAAATGCCTCCCCGGCCGGTTTCACCTTGAACAGAAACTTGCTTTCGACGTCCGCAATGCTGAGCGTGTCGGTCAGATAGATCGCGTCATCCCTTTGGCCCTCGTTATCTGGCAAACTGCGAAGCAACTCGATGAAGGCTTGCAGAAACAGCATGAACGTCGTCAGCCGCTGCTGGCCGTCGACGATGTGGTACAGCTTGTACGAGTGGTCATCGACCAGCCAGAATTCCTTGTCATCCTGCTGAACATTGGCGGACGGAATCTCGTTCAGGGTCAGTACGCCGGTGTAGTGCGATCGACCGTCGGGCAGGTTGATGAGATCATCCCAGAAGGCGTCCCACTGCTCGCGTCTCCAAGCGTAACCACGCTGGTAATCGGGAATTCGAAACAGCTTCGCCTTGAAGAGGCTATCGAGTGGTTTGGGTTCGTCCATCGGAACGCTCCTTGATTGGTGAGCAGGTAGTGTTGTCGAGGCCGGGATGCCGTACCGTGCCGTCGGTGTCCAACACCGGATCCGGGCTCAGATTGACGTCGGACGCGGTCAGCTTCTCGATCAGCGAGCCGAGGGTGTCGGCCTTGGAGAGCCGCGGGATCTGGTTGCTGAATTCGAAGTTCTCGAGGATGTCCTGGACACTTGGCGAGGAGCCGTCGAAGTAGTCCTCGAAGTCGGCCTTGAGTTGGCTGCGGCTGGCCCGGGCGCGGAGGTCCTCCAGGGTGAGCTTGCAGGTGTTGTAGAAGGCCGGGCCGGCCGCGTCGCGGAGCGTCTGTTTCTGTTCGACGATCCCCTGCTCGTCAAGCCATGCCTTCGTGTCGAGGACGGCCTGCTTGGTGGGCTCGAGGACGGCGTTGAGGCGGCGGAGGACGGTCATGGGGAGGATGGACGTCGCGGTACTTGCCGCGCACGTGGACGTCGCGGAGGACATCGTCCGCGATGCCCCAGATGTAGTTGGCGATCCAGTTGAGGTTGGGGGGGTCATGGGTGGGGGGTGGGGGGTTCGATTCAGAGGCCGGGACAGTATACCGCCCCAGGCATGCTTCGTCATCCTGGCGAGTGCCTGATCCCCGTCAGGTCTTCGGGGAAACTGCGTCCGCCGCTCGGCAATGGCCGTCACTCCAATGACAACTACAGTTTTCATTGTGTCATGTTTACATTACATATTGGCGGGATTCCAGGTGGCCAGCAACATCGGAACCGCCAGTCCCGAGAGGAGTGTCACACAGTTTCCTTCCCTCCATGAACCGCTCTGGCCGCTACCAGCCGGAGCGATAGCTGGGTGGGATTCGCACCCACCAGGAAAGCGCGCCCTTCCACGGCGCACTGACAAGTCCACATCACTTAATGTAAAGCAAACATTACTTTGCTGTCTTATCGGTTGGTGCTCACGATTGGCTGAAGTCGTTATTGGCCAAACACTTCCGTTGGGTGGGGCCAGATGGCCACGCGCGGGAGATTCCGTTAGAATCACGGTTACGTGATTCGGTGTCCCGACTGAGCTTGCGGCACCTCGCCACTCACTCCTCCAGCATTTCGATCGTCAGGAGGTGTCTCCCATGCCAAGAAGCCCCAACTGGAATCGTGAGGAACTGATCCTGGCATTGGACTTGTATTTCCGCGAACCCCGGGCCCGCGGCAATCGGTCACACCGTATGGTGCAGAGCCTCAGCGCTTTTCTGAAGAAGCATCCCATTCACCCGGCACATCAAGATGAGACATATCTTCGGAATCCGAGTGGGATCGCGATGAAGCTCAGCAATTTCCTCCGCTTCGATCCCGAGTACAAGGGTGCCGGGTTGAAACAAGGCAGCAAGCTTGAGGAGGAAGTGTGGAACGAGTTCAGCTGCAACCTCGAGAGGCTACATCGGGTGGCCAAGGCGATTCGTAAACGCGTAGGCGCGCCCGAAGCCTACTCCATTGAAGACGCTCACCAAGACCTCTTTCTCCCCCCCGACCGCTTCACCCGCTTGATCACCTCCATCAGGTCCCGCAAGAACCTCATCCTCCAAGGGCCACCCGGAACCGGGAAGACGTTTATCGCCCGCCGAATCGGCTGGTGTCTCATCGGTCGCCAGGACGATGGCCCGATCGAGATGGTTCAGTTCCACCAATCCTACGCTTACGAGGACTTTGTGCAGGGCTACAGGCCCACGAGAATGGGGGGATTCGAACTCAGGGACGGTCTGTTCCGCACCTTCTGCGAACGCGCGGCGGATGACCCGGACACCCCATACGTCCTAATCATCGACGAAGTCAACCGCGGCAACCTGTCGCGCATCTTCGGCGAGCTCCTCATGCTCATCGAGCGCGACAAGCGCAGCCAGGACTACGCCGTTGCGCTGACCTATTCGGGAATGAGATTCCACGTCCCCGCGAACGTCCACATCCTCGGCATGATGAACACCGCCGACCGGTCGCTGGCCCTGGTCGACTACGCGCTGCGCCGCCGCTTCGCCTTCGAGACCCTGGAGCCGGCCTACGGGACGGACTACGGCCGTAGCGCCTTCGAGAAGTACCTCACGACAGAGGGCACGGACCCCGGTCTGACCCGCCGCATCTGTGAGCGAATGGGCAAGCTCAACGAGACGATTCGCGGCGACCGGGAACTCGGCCGCAGCTTTGAGGTCGGACACGGCTACTTCGTCCCCGACGACGGCGACGAGCCCTCCGAAGACTGGTACCGGCACATCGTGGACACCCAGATCGCCCCGCTTCTCCGCGAGTACTGGTTCGATTCGCCGGAAGATGTCGAGAAGGCCGTCGCCGGACTCACAGCCGACACTTGACCTTGCACCGGATCCCGATCCTCAACGTCTACTACCTCCTCTGCTACGCGTGGAGGCATGTCCAGGAGCGGGACACGAAGCGGTTCGCCAGCCTGGCCGACCTCTCGACGGTGCAGGACCTGCTGGGCAAGGTGCTGGCCAGCGGCGTCAACCACCTCGTCCGCCGCGGCATCGACCGCGGGTACGTGGAACGGCGCGAGGATCTCGCGGGCATTCGCGGCAAGCTGGCGGTCAGCGAGACGGCGAAACGGGCACTGCGCTCACGCGCCCGTGCCGCGTGCGACTTCGAGGAGCTGTCGGTGGACATCCTCCCCAACCGCATCCTGCGCACATCGCTCCGTGGCCTGCTCAGCCCCCGGATCACACTCGACCGATCCGTCCGCGGCGAGGTGCGCTCCGCGTACAGGAGGCTCGACGGCATATCGCGCGTTCGCCTGAAGAGGAACACCTTCGGCCAGGTCCAGCTGGGAGGCCAGCGCCGAGTCTACCATCACCTGCTCTCGGTATGCCGGCTCCTCTACCGCAGCTCGGTGGTCGACGACACGACCGGCCGTACCGCCTTCCGCGACTTCCGCCGCGACAAGGCCACCATGTGGAGGCTCTTCGAGGACTTCGTCACGGGATTCTACGAGCGGGAGCACCAAGTCTACCGCGTCAATCCGGGAGGCCGCCGGATCGCCTGGGCAGACCCCCACGCCGAGGACGCCGCCAATCGCGCACGGATCCCCGTCATGGAAGCGGACGTCATCCTCGAATCACCCGAGCGCCGCATCATCCTGGACACGAAGTTCTACCGCGACGCACTCGCCCGCGGACGCGGCTCCGGCACTGGCAAGCTGCACTCCAACAACCTCTACCAGCTGCTCGCGTATCTTCGAAACCGCCAGGCTACCCGGCCGGACGGGGCACGGCATGAAGGCATTCTGCTGTACCCGCAGGTTGGCGGGGAACCGCTGAGGGCCGAGGTCTGGCTTGAGGGATTCCGGATCCAGGCCCGGACGGTTGATCTCGATCAGGATTGGCGGATGATCCACGAGGAGATGCTTGAGGTGGTTGGGGGCGGCGGGACAAGCGGCGCAAGAATGACAACTCCACTTTACATAACGTAAAGCCGACCTTACCTGTAGGTCAGCGAGAACCGCCAAAAGGCCGACGCTTGTCGATCACACCTGCGCATCAAACCAATTTGTCGATCACTTTTGACCGCATCGTGGGCGACAACCGACCTGTTCAGAACACCTTCCGTCCCTCGGGTCTCCCGGTACCAGATGCCTCTCCAGATGCCTGCAGCTTCCCAGGGACTTGGCAGGCCGCCCATTCGGCGGAACGGCTTCTGCCGCTCAGTCGCCGTGCCGGTGCTGCAGCCGGTAGACGGGTACGGCCAGCACGGCACCGGCCACGGGTCCCGCCCAGTAGAGCCATAGCGAGTCGAGCGAGCCTCCGCCGGCCAGGGAGACGAGGATCGGACCGGTACCGACCGCCGGGTTGAAGACGCCGCCGGAAATGCCCCCGACCGCGAAGGCGCCCGTCATCACCGTGAACCCGATGGTCAGACCGTAGTGGGAATTGCCTTCCGTGCGGGGCGAGATCGCCACGTTCAGGATCACCAGCGCGAGCGCGAAGGTATAAAGGACTTCGGCCAGCAGCGCGGTGGTGGTCGGCACCCCTGCACCCGGGGCCACCGCCAGGAAATCTCCGGTCAGCTTCTGGACGACGAGCGCGGCTGCAAGCGTCCCCGCGATCTGTGCGACGATGTAGGGCAGCAGCTCCGTCCGCTCGAGCTTGCCGAGGATCGTGACGGCGATGCTGATGGCCGGATTGTAGTGGGCGCCGGAGATGTGGCCGCCCATGTAGACCATGACCATCAGCGCGCCGCCGATGGCGAGGGGAACGGGGACGACATCCTGCAGCGTGGCGAGGCCGATGGTGAGGACAAGGAAGAAGGCACCGATGAACTCGGTGACGTATCTGGCCATGGTTGAAGGGCTCCGGCAAGAGGAACGGAGATCAAGGACTCTTACGTTACGTCAGGCTCCGGCGGACCCCATCACCGCCGCCCCCTGGCATGATCCCCGTGGTCCCGGAGCTGGGCGTCGAACCAGTCATGAATCGCCGATACCAGCTCCGGCTCCTCGGCCCTGTAGACAATTCGGCCACCGAGCTCGATCTCGACGTACTCGATCGCAAGCCGCTCATGCCCCATGACCAGCGCGTGAAGTCCGGCCATGTCCTCGCCGTGAATCATCGCGGGGTCGTGAAAGTCGCCCGTCGCAAAGCGCTCGGCCTCCTCTTCGAGATGCTCCCGGATGAGCGCGACCTGATGCGGGTCCACGGAGTCCGCCACAACCTCCTGAATGCCGCCGAACTCCGTCTTTTCGAAGACATGGGTGGTCGCATCGAGATCGAAGGGCATCACCTGCGCACCCGTGGCCGCGATTTCCGCCCGGTGCTCCTCCAGATCCGATGATCGATCGGCCTCCGCGCATCCCGAAACGAGTAGAGCGCCCCAGGCCAGAATTCTCGTCGTCGGCATCATCGGCTGACTCGCTTGGGGAGGGGTTGAAGTGACGTGCCAGAGGCGCAATTCGGTCACCGATCATGGCAACGCTTCGCGTGCCAACACCATCGCGGTTCCGCAGACCCCCGGCAAGCAGGCCGAACGCGCCCGGCCCAGCCCATGTTATCCTGCAAGGGCCCCCCCTCGTGCCCGCCGACACCCGGCGACACGCTTCCCCAATCCCCGACCCCATGACCACCCAACCACCAGACGACCTCATCCCAGCTGGCACCTCCCCCAACCATTCGCGAGTGCGACGCGTGGGAGGAACGACTCGCGCCGGCATGGGACCCATGCGAGGTTGTCCGGGCAGACGCGTTCAATCCTACTTTTACGATCCCGGCCGGGACAGGAGGAAACGGGGCTGATGGCAGTGTTGGGCGAGAGCTGGCGCTCGGACGCGGACGCGCTGCGCGACCTGGGATTCCGGCACATCCTCTTCCTGTGCGTGGCCAACTCGGCACGCAGTCAGATGGCCGAGGGGATCGCCCGCTATCTCGCGCCCGCCGGCGTCAGGGTCTCTTCCGCGGGCTCTGAGCCGTCGCCGGTGCGCCCGCAGGCGGTGGCGGTCCTGGCCGAGGTCGGGATCGACATCTCGGGGCATGACTCCAAGGGGGTGGACGACGTAGTCCGCCCGGTGGACGCCGTGGTCACGCTGTGCGCGGAGGAGGTGTGCCCGGTCTGGCTCGGGGACGCGCACCGGGTGCACTGGGGGCTGCCCGACCCGGCCGCAGCTCGGGGACGTCCCGGGGCGCGACTGGACGCTTTTCGTGAGGTGCGGGACGAGCTGCGGAGGCGGCTGGCGGTGGTGTTCGCGCGGTAGACGGGCCGGCCTGCATCGGTGGTCCGCGTGGCGGTCATATGGCTCCTTTCGAGCGTGTGACGCGGTAGCCATAGTGGCGCTCAAGCCGTCTGGCGAGATCCCGCCCCGAGAGATCTCGCGGCAGTCTCATACGGCGATGGCCTCTTCCCTCACGAAGTGCAGGCGGATCACCTTGGGCGCCTCGCGGTCGTCGAAGTGGCAGAGAACCGCGTCATGTCAAACCGGAATAGAAATGTCCGGGGGTAGAGCGAAATAGAAATGTCCCCCCCTGGGTGAGTGTTTGCCACCCCCGGCCAGCCTGAGCGGGTTGGGGGTGGGGTGGGTAGTGGGACCCCCCGATCGGAGGGACGGGCTTGCCCGGCCCGGAGATCGGGGGGTTGCCGGCGGTCGCGTTGGGTTGGGTCGACCCTGTGTTGGCCGGTCGGTGGGGCCATGAGGCGGTGATCATACCGATCCCGCATCCGATTTCCGGCGAGGTCCCCGGCCATCAGCGCCGCTCGCGAGTCCGGCATGCGGCGGCTCGGCAGGCTTTCCATTGCTTCGCGCAGCCTCTTCCGCGAGCCGCTGGTCCCGCCGGGCCGTGGCCATCTGGGCATTCGCGTGGTTTTGCTTTCGCCATGGATGGTCCGGTGCGGGCTTCGGCGGCTTGGACCCCGGCTTGCGGGGCTTCGCGCGCTGAGTCTTCGTCGGTGTTGTCGGAGGACCGGCCCGACCCAGGGACTCGACGGCCAGGTAGCGTTGGCCGATCCGGAAGTGGATGTCCCCGCATAGTCGGCGCTCAACGACGACCTCGTCACCCGGCCGAACACCGCGGGCCTCCTGCTCCGGGATCTGCCAGTACCGGTTCTTGAAGCGGATGATGAAGTCACGGGCCACCTTCCGAGTCTCCGTCTCGGCAAACAGGGCCTCCAGGTCGATGCCGGCCGGCAAGGGCCGGTGCGCGTCGAGGGCATTCTCGGGCTCGACCACGAAGCGCTTGTTCCAGAACGGAACCCAGGAGTCGGCCAGGAAGCGGTTCGCTGCGTCAAGGGTGGAGATCCCTGCCACCCGCATCTCCTTGATCAGGCGGTCCTGCGCCGTACCGAAGGTCCGCTCGACTCGTCCCTTCGCCTGGGGAGAGCCCGCCAGGATCACCTCGACCCCCAACTCGCCCAGCGCTCGTGAGATGATCGTATCGGTCCGCTCCTCCTTCTTCGCCAGCCACTGCCCGAAGTGTCCGGCGTGGTCCGTGTAGACAGCCAGGGGGCGGCCGTGGCGCTGTAAGTATCCGATGATCGCCCGGCGGTTCTCCGCACCGTCGTCGCGCTCGACAAAGCGGGTCATCATCAGCCGGCTCGTCGCATCGTCATGGATCGAGATCAGCACCTGGTCGCCCGCAGCCCGGTCCTCCAGCCACGCATGCACCGAGCTGTCCCACTGCTCCAGCTCGCCCAGCGCCGCCCGCCGCGGACGCCGGCTGCGGTGCTTGGCCCGTCTGCGCTGCCGCTTCCACAGGCCGGCCTCCATCATCCAGCCCCGCAGCGTGTCCGGGCTCACCCGCAGCGCGAAGCTTCTCTCCAGGTGCTCGGCGAGCAGCGTAGGCCCGAAGTCTCGGTACAGCGGTTCCCTCGCGACTTCCAGCGCCCGCTCTCGAAACCCCCGCGGCAACGCCCTGTTCGACCGCCGCCCGCGCAGTCCGTGCACTACGGCCGCATCGCCCTCAGCCTCGAACTTCCGGCGCAACCTGCGAAAATGCCGTCGCGTCACCCCGAGCCGCGCCGCCCCCACAGCCACGCTAAGCACTCCCTCCTTCACCTGTCTCAACACCGAGATGCGATCCCTCTCCTTCAGACTCAAGTCCATGTGCTCCTCTCCCGGATCCGGTTTCGTCGTTGACCGACCATGATCCGAAAGAGGACATTTCTACTTCGCTAAGGGAGGACATTTCTAAATCGGCGCGACAGGCAGAGAACCGCGTCACCTTGACCCCACCCTATATCCAACTAGATTATAAACTGGTTTATTCACCCCCAAGCGAGCGATCCGCCATGCGCGAAATCGGTGCTTTCGAAGCCAAGACCCACCTCTCCAGGCTGCTGGACCAGGTCGCGGCTGGAGAAACCGTACTCATCACCAAGCGCGGCCGCCCGACCGCAATGCTCGTCCCGGCGGACTGGACTGACCGAAAGGCGGCGGTTCAGGCCGCGAAGAGCCTGCGTGCGCTACGCACCCGGATCCGTGGGGCCACCGTCTGCGAGATACTGTCGATGCGCGACGAAGGCAGACGGTGAGCGCACCGGTTGTGGATTGCTCGGTCGCGGCCGCCTGGGTGCTCGCCGACGAGCACTCGGAGTCCGCCGATGCCGCACTGGACGCGGTGGTTGCACACGGCGCCGTTGCTCCCGCTTTGCTGTGGTTCGAGATCCGCGACGTACTCCTGAGGGCGGAGCGTCTCGGCCGAATCGAAGCGGGCGATGCCGAATTGGCGCTCTCGTTGTTCGAAGATCTGCGCATCCGCCTGGATCATGCGCCACGTGGAGAAGAGGTGATGCGCCTTGCCCGGACCCACGGCCTGACCGCCTGCGACGCGGGCTACCTGGAACTCACACTGCGCGAACGACGCCCACTCGCGACCCTCGACCGCAAGCTTGCCCGGTCCGCCAACGCTGCGGGAGTCGAAACGATCGAGCCTTAGTCCGGGTTCCGGTCCTCCCCACCCTCCCTCCCAAACACCCTCTTCACCATAGGCTCGAAAAACTCCAGCGGCAGCGACTCATACTCCGGATCGAACGCGCACTGATCCCACTTGTGACAGAAATCCACCGCATCCTGATACCAGGGATGATCACGATATTTGTCGCGCGCGTTGCGGTCGCCGCCCACGTGATGCCCGTAGTAGTAGTACTGGAAAAGGCCGTGGTGCTTGACGATCCAGTACGTTCGCTCGCTCACGAAGGGTCGTAACAGCAGCGCGGCCAGTTCGCCGTGGCTGTGCGGGGCCAGCAGGTCGTCGATGTCGTGCAACAGCGCCGCCACCACCAGCTCCTCGTCCGCGCCGTCCCGATACGCGCGCGTCGCGGTCTGCAGGGAGTGCTCCAGACGGTCGACCTGGTAGCCGCCCATCGAACCGGACAGCTCACTCAGGTGCGACAGAACGCGGTCGGCGGTGCCGGCCACGAACTCCTCCTCGAGGCGGTCGAGCAGTTCGTAGTCCTCGCGGGTGCCGTCCTCCATGCGGGTGAAGCTCACCGTAGGGCCGCTCGGCTTTGGCTTGTCGTCCATGTTCGTCGCTCTCGCAGATGAGGGGTTCCCGCCACGCAGCGTGCGTCGCAGCGGATGGGTGTGTCAAGGCGGGTGCCCCGGGGCCGGACTGGCGCAGGCACCGGCAGGAGACGAAGATCTCCACATGACCTTCGACATCATATTCGTGCTCGGCCTGACCCTGGCGGCTCTGGTCCTGTTCGCCCTCGACCGGCTGCGGCTGGACCAGGTCGCCATGGCGGTTCCGGTCGTGCTCCTCCTCAGCGGCATCCTCACGCCGGCCGAAGCGGTATCGGGGCTGTCGAGCCGCGCGACCGTGACGGTCGGCTCGATGCTCGTGCTCGGGCTGGGGCTCCGCAAGACCGGTCTCGTGTCCGCCATCGGGGTCTGGGCGCGAACCGCTCCCCTCGGCGGCAAGTACACGCGTCTGTTCGCACTCTGCCTGATCTGCGCGTTCCTCTCGCCGTTCCTCATGACCACCGCCGTCGTGATGGTGTTCATACCCGTCTTCATCGCGCTCGCCGAGCAGGCCGAAGAGCCGGCTTCGAGGTATCTCATGCCGCTCTCCTTCGTCTCGATCCTCGGGGGCACCGTCACCCTGATGGGGACCTCCACCAACCTGGTCGTGCATGGCGAAGCGGTGAGCCGGGGGTTCGACGAGCTCAATATGTTCTCGATCACCCCGCTGGGCCTGATCTGTCTCGCCGTGGGTCTGCTGTATCTCTTCACGGTCGGCCGGGTACTTCTGCCGCGGCGCATCCGGCCGCCGGATCTGTCCGGCAAGTACGACGTCCGCCGCTTCATCACGGAGCTGCACGTCCCCGAGGATTCGCCCGCCAACGGCCGCTCGCTGGCCGAGCTGGGATGGGGCGAACGGTATGACGTCACCGTGCTGGACATTGAACGGGATGAACGGGAGATCACCGCGCCGCACGGGGACCGGCACATCCGCCCGGGCGACATCCTCTTCGTTCAGGGATCCGCCGAGCGACTCCTCGATCTCGCCCGCCGACAGCGGCTCAAGACCCCACGGGAAGGGGACGAGCACGACCTCGACCTGACCGCCGGGCGGGGGCAGCTGGTCGAGGTGCTCGTGGCGCCCGGCTCGATTCTCGTGGGCCGCACGCTGCGCGACTCGAATTTCGGGCAGCGCCACGATACGAGGGTGCTCGCAGTCCAGCAGCACGGTGTCACCGTGACGGAAAGGTTGGCGGAGCTCACGCTGCGCGTCGGCGACCTGCTCCTGGTGCACGGAACCACGAACGCGCTCGAACGCCTCGCCGACGATCCCGGGTTCGTCCCCATGGCCGAGGTGAAGACGCCGACCGGGAGCAGACCACGGGCGGGCGTTGCCGCGGCGATCCTGGCCGGCGTCGTGCTGAGCGCCAGTCTCGGGATCCTCGACATCATGACGGCCGCGCTCACCGGCGTCGGCCTGATGGTCTTCACACGCTGCGTGCACGTGGAGGAGATCTACGCGGAGGTGGAGTGGCTGGTCATCTTCGTGCTGGCCGGGCTGATTCCGCTCGGGGTGGCGCTCGAGACCACCGGGGCGGCGGAGTTGCTCGCGGGGTGGGTCGTGACGCTGACGGCGCCGCTTGGAGAGGCCGGACTCATCGCGGCCTTCTACCTGGTGACCGCCATCATGACCGCCATCGTGTCCAACGCGGCGACCGCCGTGATGCTGACCCCCGTCGCGATCTTCGCGGCCACGCAAGCCGGCGTGAACCCGTACGCCCTGCTCGTCGCCGTCATGTTCGGGGCATCGGCCTCCTTCGTCACGCCCTTCGGCTATCAGACCAACGTCATGATCTACGCGCCGGGCGGATATCGCTTCTCGGACTTCGTGAAGGTGGGCGGCCTGCTCAACCTCATCCTCCTCGTCACGGCCAGTCTTCTCATTCCCCTGTTCTGGCCCAGCTGACAGCCGGTCATGGACACTCCCCGCGAGGCACCTGGGGCGGCCAGAGCGCAACGAAGGGCGGCTTGCTGGCGAAAGTTGACATCCACGACACCGCGTCGTTACGATAAGTTGTCGTGTCATCATCCCGGACTTCCGAACCTGAAACCCAAGGACCCGAAAACGGTGCTCCCCCTGCCCAACGCGCAGTACGCGACCGTCCAACTGGAGCTACTCCCGAATCGGCGCCTTATCCACTCACTTCTGGCCGCGGCATTCCTTCTTCTCGGCCTCGGCCACGCCCCTCTCCTTGCCCAGCAACCCCCCCCGGACGCCCGTCCCAACATCTTCTTCGATTGCGAGGGCGACCACTGCGACCCGGACTACTTCCGCACGGAGATCTCCTGGGTGAACTGGGTGCGGCAACGCCAGGACGCCGACGTTCACCTGATCATAACCAGCGAGGAGACGGGCGGGGGAGGCCGGGTCTACCGGATCGACCTCCTGGGCACGGCGGACTCCGGCTACCAGGACCAGCTCCTTCATACAGCCCGGTCCACGGACACGGATCGCGAGACGCTGGACGGGATCGCGCACACGATCGGCATCGGGTTGTTGCGCTTCGCCAGCGACAGCGGTTTTGCACAACTGGTCGAGTTCGTGGAAAAGGGCGACCCGGAGGCGGATCCCGCGGAGCGTGTCGTCTCCGGGACGGAGGTGGACGATCCGTGGAACTTCTGGGTCTTCAGCCTCCGCGGTACTCCGCGCATCACCGGCGAGAAGACCCGCCGCGTCAGGCGCGTGAACCTGAACGCCAACGCCTCCCGGGTGACGCCGGACTGGAAGAGCACCTTCGGCATCTGGATGGTCGCGATCCGAACGGAGATCGACCTTCCCGACGGCGACATCTACCTTGACGACTTCCGCGCATACGGGACCGATCATTTCGTGGGGTATTCGCTCGCGGACCACTGGTCCGTCGGGGTACAGAGCCAGGTTCGCACGCACCGGCGCCTGAACCAGAAGGTGCGGGCCCAATTCTCCCCCGCCCTGGAGTACAGCGTCTTCCCCTACGAAGAGGCGACGCGGCGCGCCCTCACCGTCCTGTACCAGGTCGGTCCCTCGTACCAACGCTACATCGAGGAGACCATCTACGAAAAAAATTCCGAGGTCCGGTGGAAGCAGGTGATGGAAGTCGAACTCGCCCAGAGGCAGCCCTGGGGGAACACCTCCGTGACGCTGTCCGGATCCAGCTACCTTCACGACAGGGATCTCTACCGGCTCTCCCTGAGCGGGGAAGCCGCCCTCAGGATCGCCCGGGGGCTGGAGGTCCGCGCCGATGGACGCATCGCCTGGGTCCAGGACCAGATCTACCTTTCCGCCAAGGGCCTCACCGAAGCCGAAGCCCTCCTCAACATCAAGGAGCGGGCCCAGAGCTTCAACTACAGCCTCGGGATCACCCTCACCGTCAACTTCGGCTCGATCTACAACAACGTCGTCAACAACAGGATGCGGCTGGGACCCCTCTCCTTCAACTGAGCCCTGCGGCCGACTCGATGGCTTGACATACGCCCAATGCGCGCACTCAGATACTCATCACCGTGCGCACGCGTTGGCCCGGATGCCCGGAGCCCTGCGTCAAGCGCCCGGGCCGGTCAAAGCGGACTGAGAGAATCGACCATGCACCACTCGATCAGCAGCATCACCCCGAATGCCGACACCCTGACCGCACTCTGGAACACCGGCGAGCGCACCGATCTCCCCTACCTCTGGCTGCGCGACAACTGCGGTTGCAGCGAATGCCGCGTCGTGCAGACCACCGAGAAGCGATTCCACCTCTACAGCGTCCCCGGCGACCTGAAACCGCGGCAACTCAACATCGACCACCCCGGATCCGACGACGAAACGATCTCCATCGACTGGCCGGACGGGCACCACACCCGCTACCGCTCGAGCGAGATCCACGGCCACCTGAGCCGGCCCCGCCTCGACCTCCACTACTGGGACGGCGAATTCCAGCCCTGCCGATTCGACTATCGGCAATTCCTGGCAAGCGACCACGCAGCGGCGGAGCTGATCGAGGAATTCCTGCGCACCGGGGTCTTCGTGCTGGCCGACGCCCCCACCGAACCCGATTCGTCGGAGCAGCTTGCCGCCCGCCTCGGCCCGATCCGCGAGCTCCTGTTCGAGCGCATCCACAACGTCAAGGTCGATCCGAAGGGGTACAACATCGCGCACACGGGTCTGGCCGTCGCCCCGCACAACGACTTCACCAGCTACACCTGGCCCCCGAACGTCCAGGCGCTGCACATGCTGGTGAACGAGTGCGAAGGGGGCGAATCCGTGGTCGTGGACGGGTTCGGCCTGCTCAACCAGCTGCGTGGCGATCACCCCGACAAGTTCGACGCGCTGTGCGCGGTGCCGGTGCCGTTCCGGATCTTCAGCGGGGAATACGAGTGCTATTCGGTCAGACCGATGGTCGGGCTGGACAGCGACGGAGAAGTCAGGCTATTGCGCTTCAATACCGCGCAGATGCAGGCCGTTCCCCTGTCGGAGCCCCGGCTGGGCGACTTCTACGCCGCCTACCACGAGCTGTCCACGCGCGTCAATTCCCCCGGCTCCCAGGTCACCTTCCGGCTGGAGGGCGGGCAGATTCTGCTCTGTGACGGGCACCGGGTTCTGCACGGCCGCACGGCGCGACAGTCAGACGGCCGGCGCCACCTGCAGGACGCGTACTTCGAGCACGACAATGTGCGCAATCACCTGAGGTGGCTGCGGCTGAGCGGGCGGGTCTGAAGACCGCAGAGGCGATCGACCGCCGAGTGGCTGTCGGGGTTGTGCACGGCTGAGCCGGGGGAACTGTAGAAAGAGGCCCCGACCACCCTCACCCCCAGATCCGCCCCCCCACCCCCTCCACCATCTCACGCGGCACCCCCGCCACACGCGCCCGCTCCCCCCACCCCCCCACCGCCTCCCCCACCGCGCCCACGATCTCGCGCCCACCCCCCGGCACATCGAACATCTCCCCCACCTCCAGCAGATCACCCGGCGTGATCCCCCGAAACTTCCCCCGCACCGACATCTGGTGCTGCCGCGTCCACGCATCGCTCTCGGCGTAGGTCACGTCGTACGCGGGCGCCAGGCGCCAGCGCCCCGCCCGATTCATGAGGAAGCCGAAGTTCTTCACATGGTCGTCGAAGTTGACGGTCGCCACGCTGAAGACCATGCGCCGGAACGCCTCGTTCACCGAGCGCTGGCCGAGCCCGATCGCGCGGATCGTGTCGAAGTACCCCTCGTAGCTGAAGACGTACTGGTCGTTGAAGTCGATGTGCTGGAGTCCGCCCAGGCTGTGGAAGTGAAGCCTGCGGAAGGTGCCGGTGACGTCGTCGAGCACCCGGTCGAAGCGCCGGATCATGAAGTGCGCGAACCGTCCGTCGCGCAGAAGGTGCGTGTCGGGCATATCGATGCCGGCATCCCTCGCCATGCACGAATACGCGTACTCGATGCGCCCCCACGGGCCCGGACTGCAGGCGCTACGCATCCCCTGCCCCGCCGCGTCCCCGGTCACCCCGTCGAATTTGATAAGCCACGGCTCCTCGCCGGGCTCGGGACGCGCGAACCCCGACCGCACCCGGTTCGCGCAACGATCCCATAGAATCAGCGCCTTCGGCCGGGCCCCTCCCGCGCTGCCGCCGACCTGCATGATCTCCGGCACCGCAACCGATACGTCCCCTTCGATGACCCGTCGGGCCTGGTCGACCAGTTCGCGGACTTCGAGTGCTTCCCCGGTGCCCGGTTCCGGGTCCAGCGGGGGATGGAACTGCAGCGCTCCCATTGCGCGGTCGCCGATGTAGAGGAGGCGGTGCAACGGCGACAGGGCGTCACCGGGCCGTCCCCGCTCCTCGAAATAGCGGCGGATGACGGCGTTGCCGAACTGATCCGGCAGGGCGTCCGCAAAGACGCCGGGAAGGCCCAGAAAGGCGGGCTTTCGGGCAAGCTCCGGAAAGGTGACCGGCCCCCGCCGCCCGGCAGGGAGATGGATCGGCGAGATCTCGAGGCCGGACGATCGGAAAGCCGGGTTGTACTCGAAGGTGATCTTCCCCCCGGCGTCCTCCCGCAGCATGCCGATCTCACGACCCCAGATCCCCACCCGCGCCCTCACGTCACCCGTCACGATTCCCCCTCGACGCCCGCCTCCGGACCCTTCCCTTCAACCGCTCGACATCGTACGGCGACACCTCGGGCACCGGGAGGAACGCCTCGAAAGCCTGCAGCCGGCCAAGCCCCCGCATCACCCGGACCAGATTCTCGGTGCCGATGTTCCCTCCGGCCTCCAGTCGGTCGATGGTGCGCGGACTGACTCCGGCGCGGGCGGCCAGGTCCTTCACCCGCAGATTCTGCTGGAGACGCAGCGCCTTGAGCCGCGCGCCCAGTTCACGCAGCACATCCGGGGTGCGGCTCGTGGCGACGATGGCTGGCATGGCTCGGCTACCTCCTTTGCCCATCGAAGGTAATCGCGATTCATGGAATTGTCCATAACGTCATATATAACGTGTAATAATCCAAATTAGATTCTATACATCGTATATGACGCTACAACCTGACCCAGCAGCGCACTTCCTCACACCCCCAATCCCCCCACCGGAATCACCCCCACCCCATCCGGCCGTGCATACCCGTACCCGCTCCCCACGATCACGCCCAGCGCCGCCGGTTCTCCGCACCGTCTCGTGTCCACCCGATCGGCGAACTTCCTGAGCGTGCGGGCGGCTTCGTCGACCCGGCTCGCCCCGAGCTTGATCTCGAACGCCGCCCACCGGCCCGGCCCAGCGTCCACGACGGCATCCACCTCCAGTCCCGTGTTGTCGCGGTAGTGGTACACGGTGGCCCCGATGGCCTGGGCATGGACACGGAGGTCCCGGACAACCATCGACTCGAAGAGGAACCCGAACCACTCGAAGTCGTGAAGCAGGTGCCCGGGGCCGGCGCTCAACGCCGCCACGGCAAGCGACGGATCCACGAAGTGCCGTTTCGGAGCAGTCCGAAGCCGCGACCGGGACCGCAGATGCGGGGCCCAGGGCGGCTGGTCCTCCACGATCATGAGCCGTTCAAGGGCGGTCATGTAGGAGCTGGCCGTGTGGTTGGTGAGGTGCCGGTCGCGCCCGCCGGTATCCCGGGCCAGCGTGGCCATGCTCGCACAGGTGGCGACGTTGCGGCCCAGTGACTGCAGAAACCGCCCGACTCGCGCCGGATCCCTTCCGGACCCGTCCACCCGCCGGATGTCCGTTCGGCAGACCTCTCCCAGGTAGTCCCGGTTCTCGGCCATCGCATCCTCGGCAGAGAGTGGCGCGTCCCCTTCCGAAGATCCCAGATGCCTGGGCCAGCCGCCAACGCACAGGAGTTCCGCGAGTTCGCGCACGGACAGCTCCGCCGCGCAGCTCGGGACCGGGTCACCCGCCAGCAGGCGCCGGAGCGAAACCTCTCCCGTCGAGCGCTCCAGTTCGAAGAGCGACATCGGCCGCAGGCGCAACCGACCGATCCGCCCCGCCCCGGTATGTCGCGTGATGTCGTCGGGCGGGACCGCCGAACCCGTCAGGATGAAATGGCCCCGGCCGGGACGGTCGTCGACCGCGTGGCGCACATGGTTCCAGATGTGGGGTACGAGCTGCCACTCGTCGATCAGACGCGGCGTCTCACCCCGCAGCAGAAACCCGGGATCGACCGACGCCGCCTGACGCGCGGACGGATCGGCGTCGAGCATGACGCTGCTCGCGGCAATCTGCCTGGCCGAGACCGTCTTTCCGCAGGCCCGCGGCCCCTCGATCAGCACCGCCCCCGATCGGACGAGGCGCCGCTTGAGCTCGCCGTCCGCCACGCGGGGCCAGTACTTCCGTGGCATCGGCCCGTACGGCACCTGGCGCGCGGGTTCGCGGACGAAGTGACGCGACGGGATGTCGGGTTGGAGGGTCACCTGTGTGGTCTCGGTGTGTGGGGTGGGCGTGGGTCGATCCATCCATGGTAGCCACTGATCCACACGATTGCAACGCTTATGTCATCACGTTTGCAATATTGCTAGCGACAACGTCGCAGTGTTGAGCATGGTGTCACGCGTCCCACCACCCCCACCCCGTTGTCGCCACCCCCACCCCCCCAATAGCTTCGAACCAGCCCACCCAACTCCTCACGCCCGGGAACCGCTCATGGCCACCACCTTCACCCTCAACGGAGCCCCCGTCACCAGCGACGCTCCCCCCAACTCGATGCTCCTCTGGGTCCTGCGCGAACGCCTCGGCTTGACCGGGACCAGGTTCGGCTGCGGAGCCGGCGAGTGCGGCGCCTGCACGGTCCACCTCGACGGCGACGCGGTGCACTCCTGCCGCCTCCGCCTGTCACGGGTCGAGGGGAGGGAGATCACCACCATCGAAGGCCTCTCGCCGGACCGGTCCCACGCACTCCAGCAAGCCTGGATCGAGGAGGAGGTGCCGCAGTGCGGGTATTGCCAGTCGGGCCAGCTCATGCAGGCCGCGAGCCTGCTGGCGGCCAACCCGTCGCCGACGCGCGACGAGATCGTCAGCCACATGGACGGCGTCCTTTGCCGCTGCGGAACCTACGGCCGGATCATCCGCGCCATCGAACGCGCCTCGGCCGTGAGCGCCGCGCCAGCCGGGAGGACACGATGAACCCGCGCACGCAGTCCCCGCCTCCCGAGACCTCCCCTTCCCGCAGAACCTTCCTCAAGCACGCCGGCGGCGGCCTCTCCTTCGCCCTCGTCTTCGGCCCGGCCGGCCTCGCCGCCCAGCGCCGGAGCTCGCCCGACACCCTGGACGCGCTCATGACCCCGGGCGCCCCGTCGGAGCACCCCTTCGGCGCCTGGGTCCGGATCGCAACCGACGGCCAGGTCCTCATCTACAGCCCGGCCGCCGAGATGGGCCAGGGATCCATGACCGCGCTTCCCGTCATCCTCGCCGAGGAGATGGACGCCGACTGGGACCGGGTCCGGATCGAGCATTCGCCGGTCGAGCCCGGGGTGTACGGACGCGGCTGGGGCGGAGGACGCGGACGCGGCGGCTCGATGATGACGGCCGGCAGCATGGCCGTGCGCGGCTACTACACGAACCTGCGGGTGGCAGGCGCGCAGATCCGGCGCGTGCTCCTCGACAACGTCGCCCGCGAGTGGGGCGTGCCCGTGGGTGAACTGGCGACCGAGCCGGGCGTGGTCGTGCACGCGGCGAGCGGCCGCCGCATCTCGTATGGCGAGGTCGCGGCCTTCGCCGAGGTGCCGGACGAACTGCCCGAAGTCACCGACGCGGAGCTGAAATCGCCCGAGGACTTCCGGCTGATCGGGCACTCGGTACCGCGCCACGATGTCCCCGCCAAGACGGACGGCAGCGCCGTCTACGCGCTGGACGTGCAGGTCCCGGACATGCTCTACGGGGTGATCGCGCGGGCCCCCGTTCACGAGGCGAGCCCGGCGTCGTTCAACGAGGCCGAGGTGGGGGCGATGCCGGGAGTGGCCGGGACGTTGACGCTGGCCTACGGCGTCGGCGTGATCGCCGAGACGGTCGAGGAGGCGTTCGCGGCGCGCGACGCGATGGAGATCGAATGGGCCAGGGGCGCGCGCGCGGAAGGATTCGACAGCGTGGCGGCGCTCGCGGCATACACCGAAATCGCGGACGGGGAGAGCGGGGGACGGCCGATCTCCGAGAGTGGGGACGTGGCGGTCGCGATGGCGGGCGCGGCCACGCGCTACGAGGCCGACTACTTCAACGACTACGTCTACCACGCGCAGATGGAACCGCTGGGCGCGGTAGCCTCGGTGAACACGGCGGGTGACGGCGCCGAGGTCTGGGCCGGGACGCAGGCGCCCGACATGGCCCGGGCGGCGGTCGCGCGCGAACTCGGCGTGCCCGTGGAGCAGGTCACCTTCCACCCCTGCTACCTGGGCGGTGGACTCGGCCGCCGCACGATGGCGGACTACATCATCGAGGCGGTGCAGTTGTCCAGGTCGGCCCGCCGTCCCGTGAAGCTGATCTGGACCCGCGAGGACGACCTCCAGTACGGGGCGTTTCGCCCGATGTCGCTGCAGCGGCTGACCGGCGGCGTGGACGCGAACGGCGACCTCAACGCGTGGACGCACACCGTGGTCGGCGACGGCCGCGGCCTGCTCGCGTCGGGAATCTCCATCCAGTACTACGACATCCCGAATCAGCGGATCGAGATGCGGGGGACCAGCCACGGCGTGCGCACGAAGCACTGGCGGGCCGTCGGGCACGGCCCCAACAAGTTCGCGATCGAGGCCTTCATCGACGACATCGCCCGGGGCGAAGGCATCGACCCCGTCGAGTTGCGGCGGACGCTGCTCAGGGGTTCGCCCCGCGCCGTCGCGGTCCTCGACGAGGTCGCCGAGATGGCTGATTGGGGCCGCGCGCCGCCGAGCGGTCGTGCGCGGGGCGCAGCCTTCGTGGAACGGAGCGGCACGCTGGCGGCCGGAGTGGCCGAGATTTCACTCAACGAGGCGACCGGCAGGATTCGCGTGCACCGCTTCTGGTGCGCCGCCGACGGCGGGATCGTCGTGCAGCCGCGCAACGCCCGCGCGCAGATCGAAGGCGGCATCGTCAACGGACTTAGCACGGCGCTCCACGAGCGGCTCACCCTCCGGGACGGCCGGGTCGAACAGTCCAACTTCCACGACTACGAGATCCTGCGCATGTCCGACATGCCCGAAATCGACGTACGCTTCCTTCCCTCCAACGAACCGCCCATGGGACTCGGCGAACCGGGCGTGCCGGTCGCGGCCGGCGCCGTCGCCAACGCCTTCGCGGCGCTCACGGGACGGCCCCTTCGCCACATGCCCTTTACCCCCGAACGTGTACTGGAGGCGCTGAACGGGTGATATTTCACCGCATGAACACTCCCCATTCCATCCCCCGCCCCATCCCCCCGCGCGCCCTCTTCGCGCTCCTGGCGCTTCCCCTCCTCCCCACCTGCGACCGCCCCTACGACGGTCCCCCCGTCACCGAGCAAGACAGCGCCGGCGTGCAGATCGTCGAAGCCCACATCCCCATGTGGACCGACTCGACCGCGTGGCGCCTCGACCCCGAGCCGCTCCTGGATCTCCATGCGCTCGGACCCACCGACGCCCACACCTTCTCCCGCATCCGGGGCATGCGAAGGCTTCCCGACGGCAGCATCGCCGTCGTCAACTCGGGCACCCACCAAATCCGCCTCTTCTCCTCGCTCGGCGACCACATCACGACCGTCGGCGGCCAGGGCGAGGGACCGGGGGAATTCGACAACCTCCAGCGGATCGAGCTCGTCGGCGACTCGATCCTCGCGCTGGACTACGACGGCGACGTAGCTGTCTTCGGCCCGGTCCCCGATCCGACCCTGGTCCGCACCGTGAGGCTGCAACAGGCCAGCATTCAGAGCCTTCATTCCCTGGGCGACGGGACCGTTGTCGTCGAGGCGATCATGTCGATCCCGCCGCCTGCCGCCCCCGGCATCGTACGCACACCGAACGCGCTCCTGCGCCTGGACCTGGAGGGCGCCTTGCTGGACAGCATCGGTACGACCGCCGGGTTCGAAGAGTACACCGACAACGTGTCCTTCAGCGGGACGCCACTCTTTCCCCGGCGATCCCTCGTCGCGGCGCACGGCGGCCGCATCTACTACGGTTCCGCGGACCTGATGGAGGTGCGGGAGCTGGGACCCGACGGCGCCCTCCGGCGCGTGCTGCGCATTCCCGACTATCCGCTCGAGCTCAGCAAGGATCAGATCCAGGCCGAGAGGGAGGCGCGCTTCGGCAGCGTGCCGCCCATGCTCCGCGAGGCCATCGAGGCCATGCCGGCGCCCGCGACCCGGCCCGCGTACCGCGACATGCTCGTGGATCCGACCGGTGCGATCTGGCTGCGCCCCTTCGACGGTTCGAGCGAGGGGGGCACGCCTCTGGACTGGCAGGTGATCGACGCCGACGGCACATGGCTCGGCGGCGTTACGGTGCCGACCAACGTCCGGATCTGGGACATCGGGATGGACGAAGTGATGGGGTCCTGGATCGACGAATTGGGGCAGCAGCACCCGCTGGTGTTCAGGTTGACGCGGGGAGGGGTGGGCGGGGACGGCTGACCTTCGTCAGAAGCGCGTCCTCACCGACAGCAGGAACCTCCTTGGCTGCGGCAGCGCCATGAACGGCGCGGTGCTGAAGTCGCTGGCGTGGTACTCCCGGCTCGGGTCCGGGCAGTTGCAGTCGTCCCACCAGTGCAGGTTGTACCCCGAAAGGGTGACCGTCGTGCGCTGCAGGCCCAGCATGCCGCTCATCCGCTCCGGCAGGCTGTAGGTGAGCGATGCCTGCTGAAGGCGGACATGGTCGCGTTTGTCGATCGTGGCCGCCACCCGGTGCCGGTTGAGTACCGAGTCGCCGAAGGGCGTCAGGGAACCATCCGATTGCATGTGTCTCAGAATCTCGTCGTGGGCGAGCTGCCTGATCCCGAGAGAGCGCCCGGAGTTGGACATGACCGCCCCCGTCTCGCCCCGCAGTTGAAACGAAAACCGGAGGTGGCCGCCGATCTGGAAGCTGTTGAAGAGCGAGGCCAGGTGCGCAGGCCGGGCTGCCCCATGGCTGAACGTGTGGTCGGTTCGCGTGTGCCGGTTGGCCGCGGGATCGTAGCTGGCGATTCCGTACCCGACGAGTTCCCCCAGGGATTCACCCTCGAACCATCCGTTCAGGCTCCTCGTACGGCGCCAATGGCTCAGTTCCCAGGTGCCGTCGTCGCGCTGCTCGTAGACGGGCACGGAGTCGGGCCGGGCGGTGGGGCCGAGGTCGGCGATCCGGTTCCGGTTCCATTCGTAGGCAAGGTTCGTGCTCCAGCGGAAGGAGGGCCGGTCGATCACGGTCGCGGCCAGACCCGCCTCCACCCCGCGGTTCACGATCTGGCAGCAGGGGTCGGCCAGCCACGCCCGGAACAGGCCGTCCGACACCAGGAAGTCCAGAAGAGCGTTTTCGGTCCGCGCGTCGTAATAGGTCAACTCGAGTCCGACACGGTCGTTCCAGAGGCCGATATCGACTCCGGTCTCGAATTCCCGCTTGTTCTCGGGCTCAATGTCCTCGTTTGGAAAGCGTGCGACCACCTCGTTGTACGCCCCCAGCCACCTGTCGAATTTCAGAGTTCTGGGCGGTGGCTTCCCGGCCCGCCCCAGAGCCCCGCGCACCCTGATGCCCGACACGGCGGCGGGCAGCCGCGAGGACGGCAGGCTGTAGCTGAAGTCCGCCTTGGGGTAGACCGCTACCGTGTGGCTCGCACCGAAGTTGGAGTGCCCGTCCGCGCGGACGGCGAAGGTAACAAAGAAGTCGTCCGAGACATCGAAGCGGTTCAGGGCGAAGACGCCGCGGCTGATCGTATGCCAGGTGCTGTCGGCGGAAACGGGATCGGGACAATCGTCCGTGCAGACGCCCTCGGCGCGCCGGGTGGTCATCGACACGGAACCCTTGTCCCAGTACCCCTGTGCTCCCAACACGAGTG
The DNA here is from genome assembly GCA_965208295.1 of Longimicrobiales bacterium. Classification (GTDB taxonomy): domain Bacteria; phylum Gemmatimonadota; class Gemmatimonadetes; order Longimicrobiales; family Gaopeijiaceae; genus Bin94. Next base: position 417,303 of record OZ242328.1, read on the forward strand.
AACCGGTAAGCAGGTCCAGTCCCCACGCATTCTCGTAGTCGGACTCCACGCGGAAGTCCACCGTAAGTCTCCGGGGCCTTCGGAACCCGTGGTTGGACTCGCCCGCGTCGCCCACGAACAGATAGTCGCGACCCACCGGCAGAAGCCGGGTCTTCTCCTCCACCGCGCGGTCGAGGCCGATGGTGAGCTGCTGCCTGAAGTGCGGCAGCGGGGTGGCGTCGATCTGGACTCGCCCGGTCCAGCGGTCGGTTTCCGAGGTCGTTTCGATCGCCTGGGCGTCGGGCACGTTCACACCCAGACCGCCGCCGTAGGGCTCCTCCTCGGTGGCATTTCGGGGATCGCTCAGCAGTGCGTTCGTGTAAACGCCGAACCAGTTGTTGCCCGCTTGAAGCGATCCGATCCGGTTGCGCACGAACGCGCTGGCCAGGCTGACCGCCAGTTTGTCGGTCGCCGTCCAATCGAGGTTCAGCCGGAGGTTCCGGCGGGTCTGGTCGTTGGGCTTCACCGACCCCTGCTCGTAGTTGAGCCCGCCGGAGAAGAAATACGCCAGGTCTTCCCACCCGCCGCTCGCGGTCAGATCGTAGCTGTTGACGATGCCGCTCTCGATAAGCGTCTCGTTCGGATCCCACGCGCGGAATCCCCCGGGCCCGGCAAAGTTGGAGCGCAGCGTGGTGGGAAGGTTGGCCCGGAGCCTGTTCAAACCCACTCCGGCATTCAGAGTGAAGGTGGCCGGCGTGTTCCGCTGTCCGCGTTTCGTGAACACCTGGATCACGCCCGCGGACGCCTCGGCGCCGTAGAGTGTCGCCGCCGCCGGTCCCTTGAGCACCTGCACGCGGTCGATCTCCTCGGGGTTCAGATCCGACAGGCGGTCCTCGCCCGCCCCCCCGGAAAAGAGGCAGCACCCGACATTCACCAGACCGCCCCACTCCTGCTTCTCCGCGTCGGCCCGGACTCCGTCGATATACACCACCGGGCGCTGGCTGGTGTAGGCGAAGGAGTCGATCCCGCGGATGACCAGTGTCCGCCCCGACCCGACGCCACCGCTGGTCCCGACCGAGCGCACGCCGGGAATGCGTCCTTCCAGCGCCTGGCCGAATCGGGCGACCGGCGTCGTCTCCGCAATCCCGCCGATGTCGAGGGTTGCCAGCGAGGCGCCGGACTTCCTGCGCTCGACCGGACCTCCGAGCCCCCCGGCGATGACTTCGCCCAGGTCGATGACGGCAGTGGCCAACCGGAAGTCGGCCACGTGGCTACCGCCCGCGGCAACCGTTACCTCCTCCTCGCGGGTACCGTATCCAACGGCTCGAACCCTGACGGTGTACTCGCCCGCAGGCACGCCCGTGAGCCGGTATCGCCCGGCAAGGTCGGTCGTCGCGCTCACCACGGCGCCCGCCAGGCTGACGGAAGCGTCGCCGATCGGCTGCCCCGAGGCCGCGTCCGTGACGGTTCCGATCACCGTGCCTGTCTTCTGCGCGGCGAGCGCCGCCGTTCCGCTCACGCAGGGGGCTACCAGAAGAGCGGCGACTACAAGGTGGCAGTAGCGGTGGGACATGGCACATCTCCGTGTCGGGGAAAAACGGGCCTCGCGCTCGGCCACCCGAATAACGGCCGCGCCGGCCAACCCTTGATCATACCCCTCGATCCGCCCGGTGTTCTAGTGTCGCCTCACTCGCCCACCCAGACCGCCACATCCCGCGCCCCCGTCAGAATCGCCCGTTCCCCCGTCGCTGGTCCCTCTCCGCCGCCGCCTTGAGCTCCTGGTGCAAGTCGTCGGGGGATCCCCCGGATCAACAGATCGGGCATTCCCGGGCTCCCTTCGTCGTGAGTGATATCATTTCAATATCATAATAGTATCATGCACAGCATGTGTCAGCCCTCGCCGCCGACGGTTGACGGCGGGCTACCGGCAAACCAGCTTGCCCCGATGACAGCCTTGACCCGCGCACGTCCCCATCTCTCGTTTCTTGCCTGGTTGGCGCCCCTCTCGCTGCTCGCGCTCCCCGCCCACCCCCAGCGCCTCCCCGACCCCCCCTCCGCCGACCTCACCACGCTGTCGGTCCCCCGCTTCCCCATCCCCCCCTCCCCCATCGAGCTCACCGGCCCGGTGCGTCCCGGCGAATACCTCGGCGTCACCGGCCCGCGCGCCGCATGGCTCGGCCTCGAGACCGGCCAGGCCGAGCTCTGGGTCCACCCCCTCAAGGTCGGCAACGGCTTCCGGCTATCCTTCTCGACCCCCCGCTACGGCGCCCCCATCCCCGGCGATCGAGTCGCGCGCACGGTCCACATCCGCCCCGAACTCGCCACCATCACCTACAGCCACGCGGCCTTCCAGGTGCGCCAGCACATCCTTGCGCCCCGGGACACGGCCGCCTCCGGGATCCTCATCCTCCTCGAGGTCGACAGCCCCGATTCGATGGAGATCGTGGCCGAGTTCCACCCGGTCCTCAACTACATGTGGCCCGGGTCGCTGGGCGGGCAGTACGCGTACTGGGACGGGGGACGGCGCACCTTCGTCCTCTCCGAGAGCCTGCAGACGCGCAACGCGGTGGTGGGTTCGCCGTGGGCCACCAACTCCGTCGAGCACCCCGCGCACCAGCTCGGCGACGCGCCCCGCACGATGGTCATTCCGGTCGATCCGGAGCGCGCCCGGCGCGAGTACATCCCGATCGCGGTTGCGGCGGGAACCGTCCCGCGCGACACCGTCTTCGCCCGCTACGCCCGCCTGATCGCCAACGCCGAGACCCTCTACCGCGGCACCCGCGCCTGGGCCGATTCCGCGCTCGCCTCCACCGCCTCCGTCGAGACCCCCGACCCGTCGCTCGACCTGGCCCTCGAATGGGCCAAGATCAACCTGGAGGAGCAGCGCGTCTGCAATCCCGACCTGGGATGCGGATTCGTGGCCGGGTGGGGTCTGTCACGTAACGGCACGCGCCCCGGCTTCGGCTGGTTCTTCGGTGGCGACGCGATGATCAACACCTACGCCATGGACGCGCTGGGCCAGTGGGGGCTGGTCGCCGAGGAGCTCGCTTTCCTGGCAAAGTACCAGCGCGACGACGGCAAGATCACCCACGAGATCTCGCAGGCCGCCGCGCACATCCCCTGGTTCGACACCTACCCCTACGCCTACTACCACGCCGACACGACCCCCCACTGGATGTACGCGCTCTACCTGTACTGGCTCGCCAGCGGCGACGACGACCTGCTGCGCGAGCTGTGGCCGGCGTACCGGCGCGCGTGGGCGTGGTGCCTGAGCGCCGAGACCGACGGCGACGGCATCATCGAGAACACGGTGGGGGGGCTGGGGGCGGTGGAGGTGGGCGGGCTGGGCGAGGCGCTGCATCAGGACATCTACCTGGCCGGGGTGTGGGTCGGGGCGCTGGAGGGGACGCTGGAGATGGCCGAGCGCATGGAGGACAGCGAGGTGCTGGACGCCGCTACCCGCATCGCGCCGACGGCCCGGGAGACGCTCAACAACGCCTACTGGCGCGAGCAGGACGGACACCACGCATTCGGCATCCTCGCCGGCGGCGGCACCAACGACAACCTCACCGTGTGGCCCGCCGCGGCCGCCGCCTTCGGCCTCTTCGAAGAGGCGCGGGGCCGCAGGACCCTGGCCCAAATCGCCGGCGACCGCATCTCGTCCGACTGGGGCGCCCACATGCTCTCGACCGAGAGCCCGCTCTACCACCCGCTCCAGTACAACATGGGCACCGTGTGGCCCTTCGTGACCGGGTTCGCGTCGTGGGGACAGTACCGCTACCGCCGCCCCTGGGCGGGGTTCCACCTCATGGACGCGATCAAGCAGATGACCTTCGACTTCACCCTGGGCCGTCACGGCGAGCTCTTTTCGGGGACCTTCTACCAGCCGCTCGACCAGACCGTCCCGCACCAGTTCTTCGCCACCTCGATGCTGGTGACGCCGCTGCTCAGGGGCGTCTTCGGGTGGGAGCCGGACGCGCCGAACGGCCGTGCAAGGCTGGCGCCGCAGCTGCCGGCGGACTGGCCGGAGGCGGCGGTGCGGGGGTTGCGCGTGGGCGGGACAACCCTGGACGTGGAGATCGTGCAGGTGTGGGGGGAGGAGGGTGGGGAGCAGAAGGTGGTGATCCGCAGCGAGGGACCGCCGGTCGAGGTGGACTTCGTGCCGGATGTTCCGGTGGGGGCGGGGGGGTTGAGGGTGAATGTGGAGGGGGCGAGGCAGGTGGGGGCGGGGGCGCGCAGGCGGCCCGGACCTGCTCCGCTCGGTGTCCGGGTGATGGAGGGTCAGGTGGTGGAGCTGGTGGCGAGCTGGGAGGGTGGGTTGACGGTGGCGCCGCCACGTATCGATCTCGAGCCCGGGCAGCGGAGTGGCGGGGCGCGTGTGATCGATCTGGTGGCCGAGGGGGATGGGTGGATGCTGACGGTCGAGGGGGACGCGGGGCGGGAGTATGACTTTGGGCTGTTCGGGACTGCGGTGGAGGCGGAGGTGGTGGGGGGTGGGGCGGAGGTGGTGGGGGTGGGGGATGGGGGGGTGAGGGTAAGGTTTTCGGGGGATGCGGGGCGGGTGATGGTGCGGGTGCATCTGACGCCGGGGAGTCGGTAAATGATGACCGCCGATTGTGCAGACCCGTCTGCGGAATCGGGAGACGGGCAGATTATGCGGACACCGTCTGCAGAATGCCTGCTCGACTCCGGACCACGCTGCCCGACGAGGATTTCCTCGTTTCGGAGATCGCACGCACGCGGACGATGCTGGTCGAGGGTACGGGGTCATGTGTCTCCGGCGCTCTAACCGGGAGGCTCTCGGCGTCGCTGCGACGGGGACAGCTGGCATGGCGGCGCTCCTTGCCATCATTGCCTGGTCGGCGGCCTGCGCCGATGACTTCTCCGTCGAGGTCGTACAGGTGGACACCCTGGCCGGGGGGAGAATCGTCGTGACCAGCCCCGACGTGCCGAATCCCATGAATGGCGAGCTTCCCCTTCTTGTGGAGGAACTGCGTATCGGGTCCATGAACGGGACCTGCGACGCCTTTGGCCAGGTGTTTTCCGTCACCGTCGATGACGCGGGACGAATCTACGTGGCGGACTTTCAGGCAAGAGAGATCCGCGTGTTCGACGCACAGGGAGAGTGCATCCGGACGTTCGGACGGGAAGGGGAAGGACCGGGAGAGTTCAGAATGTTGGCCGGTATCGCCTGGCAGCCCCCAGGACTCCTGTGGGCCATGGATGCACTCAGTTACCAGCTGACAGCGTTCGATTCGGCGGGGAGCGTTCGGGCGACCCACTCGGTAGGGCCCTCCATGGCTGCCACCCTGCCTTGGCCGCTAACGGTGGACGCAGACGGTGCGCTGCACTGGTGGGACCCCGCAGAGCGTCAGATCGTGAAGTTCGGCATGGGACAACAGCTTGTCCCGCTCGACACCGCATGGGTACCGGAGCTGCAGGTTGAAATGGCGACGCAGACGGACGGGAGTCTTACGATGCTCTTTTCCGTACCCGAGTCCCCCTCGATTACATGGGCTGTAGACCGCGAAGGACACCTGTGGCTTGCCAACACGTCGGTATTCGAACTGCACGAGACGACGTATGACGGAGACACCGTTCGCACTGTGCGCCTGCAGCGCTCGCCGTCCAGGCTGGAGGGCCGGGAACGAGACAGCATCGCCGCCGACGCCGACGTTGCGGCCAGCGCGCTGCCAAGATACAAGCGGCTGTTTGGTGGGTTCCGGGTGGACGCGAACGGTTGGATCTGGGTCACGCGGGAGGTAACCCCCAAATACGTGTGGGACGTGTTCGACGAGATGGGTCGCTACATCGGTCCCATCGTGTCGCCCGTACCCATCAAGAACCGCCCTTTCCCCGTTTTCGGTGCGGGAACGGTGACTGCCGTCGCTGAGGATGAACTCGGCGTTCAGTACGTGGTTCGGCTGCGCGCATCGTACTGACGAACCCGTTGGTGGGCGAGATTCTTGTGGCCGGATCCGCCAACTCGATCGACTCGCAGGCGACGGTCCTCGCGGCAGCTGAACCGCCACTCGGCGGGCCCCGTCACCCCCCGGCTTCGTCCGCCGCCGAGCCCTCGAACAGCACCCTCCCCACAAACGCATTCCGAAACACCCCACCCGGGTCGCCTTCCTCGCAGATCACCCTGAACTCATCCACCCCCGGATAGACCCCCTCTACCTGCGGCCCACCGAGCGGAAACCACTTGCCCCAGTGCAGCCGCGCCCCGAACCGCGCCGCCATGACAACCGCCAGCAACCTGGCCACCTCCTGAAACTCCGTGCGTGGCTCCCTGAGGGTGATCAGACTGATCGCATACCAGTCCTGTTCCTCGATCCCGTGGCAGGACGCCATCGAGATCAGCGTGTCGTCGGGCCGCAGGCGGCGGACGCAGATCGGGTAGTGGTGACTCCACGAACCGCGAATCCGCTCAAAGGCCTCCCATTCGCCGAGCGCCTCGAGGATCTCGCGCACCCCGGCTGACGGTGCATGGCCCCCATCGTCCGCCGCGCGCAGCACCTCGGTCACGAGCTCGAGCGCCGCGCCCAGATGTTCCCGCGGAACGAAGACCTCCATCTCCAGGTGACGGAAGAGGTCGTGGCGCATGAGGAGTTGGCGGTCGCTACGGTCGGTCACCCGCCACTTCGAAAAGATGAACGCCGGAAGAATGCGCTCGTAGAGCACCCGCACCAGGCGACGGCTCCGAACCCACGACGCGGTCAGCTTCACACCCAAATGAAGCGCAACGTCGATCACGAGCAGCCAATACACGCGGTAGAGCGCCGCCGCCCCCGCGCGCCGGTTCTCGGCGGCCACGCTTCGCTGTTGGACCAGGTACGTCCAGGCGTGGGGAAGGATGTAGAACTGCTGCAGCGGCGCGTCCGCCTCACCGCTCAGCACGGCCTCGAGCCCGTGGCGCCAGACGCAGCGCTCGCGCACGTAGTACTGGGGCACGCACCGCAGCGTGACCTCGAGCACAATGCCCATGGCCCCGACGGAGCAGCGGGCGGCGCGCAGCTCGGGGCCGGCATCCACCGTGCGGATCCTCGGCTGCCCGTCCCCGCCGTAGCACGCGATGCGCATCGCCTCGACGTAGTGGGACATGCTGTGGCGCCCCGAGCCGTGGGTCCCGGTCGCGACGGCCCCCGCCACGCTCTGGCGGTCGATGAGTCCGATCGACGGCAGGGTCAGTCCGCGTTTGGTGAGGTTCCGGAGGAGGGCGCCGATCCGGCACCCGGCGCCCACGGTCACACGCGTGCGGTCGTCGTGGATGCGCACGTGCCGAATCCGGCGGAGGTCGACGAGGGCGTCCGGGGTCTCGATGCCGGGGTTCCAGGAGTGGCGGGCGCCGACCGCGCGGACGGTACCGCCGCGGTGTTGTTGCAGGATCCGGAGGACTTCGTCTTCGGTCCGGGGTGCGTACTGCCGGCGCGGCGAAAAACAAATGTTTCTGCCGAAGTTGACGACCTCGCCCTCAGGGGGTGACACCGGGCCGATAGCGTTAGCTTGCTGCGACATGTTCGGGTTGCCTCAGCCTAGGCTGACCATGAATGTACACTGTAGTTAACATATTGTAATGTTCTCATTACATCTTCAACAGGCAAAGCGAAGCGGCCCGGCCCGCTCTCCCGCGCCTATTGCCCCCGGCCGCCCCTGATGCTCGTCGGCGCCCTGGAAGCCAACCGCTGGGCCGGCCTGGTCTTCGCCGCGGGACCGGACGACGGGATCGGGGTGCGGCTCGCCTTTACCGGCCCGAGGGGACGCCGCCGCGACCGGGACGACTGGTACTGGATGGTGTCGCGGGCCGGTCCCCATGCGCCCGACGGCTCGTACGCGCGCGTCGAGTTCGACCTGGACGCGGAGCCGTCGCCGTCTTCGGCACCGTCGACCGGCACGCTGATCCTGGAGTGGTCGCGCCGGGGGGACGCGGTGGCGTTGCGCGCGACGGTCAGGGCACCGGGGCGTCTGGAGGTGATCGGGGACGCGCCGTGGGGGTGGGAGGGGCGGTGGGTGGAGGAGGGGGGGGTGGGGGGAATAGTGGTGGAGGTGGGGGACTCGGAGGCGGGGGGCGTGGAGGTGGTGACCGGGGGTGGGGGCGCGGGGTGGAGGGGCAGTCTGAAGGGCGGCGTGGAGATCGTGGCCGTGTTCTCCGGGGGGACGGAGTCGTGTTGCGTGCCGGGGTCGCCGGGGGGTGAGGTGGCGAGGTGTCTGGATGTGGAGGAGGGGGTGGAGCGACGTGTGGTGATGGTGGCCGCGTGGGGCGGGGATGGGGTGGGGGGCGAAGCCGCCGGACTCGTCGACGAAGCCGACCGCTGGATCGACGAAGCCCGCGCCGAGTGGAGGCGGCGGCGGCCGAGCGTCGCGGGAGCCCCTCCCGACCTCGTGGAGAGCATCGCCGACAACCTGATATGGATGGTCCTGCTGCAACCCGAAACCGGCAGGCTCTACACCCCCGCGGGCCGCCGCTGGATCTTTCCGAAACCGGCGGCGGACAGCCGAGCGGCCGACACACCCGGAGTTCCCCCCACCCCGTCCCCCCCACCCCCCAACCCCGACGACTGGACCGTCTTCGGCTGGGACACCTTCTTCAACGCCCTCCTCCTGGCCACCGCCTCCGGCGACCTGGCCTGGTCCACCCTCCTCGCCGGCACCGAATCCCGTTACCCAAACGGTAACGTTCCCAACTGGCGCAGCCGCCACGGCGGCACCCCCGACCGCTCCCAGCCCCCCATCGGCTCCTTCGCGGCACTGAGGCTGCACCGTCTCCACCCCGACCCCACCGCCCTGGCCACGGCGTACAACGGCCTCCTCGACTGGTGCGACTGGTGGGTTGCCGACAAGGACGGACGGCCGCGCCGCGAAGGCCTCACCCCGGGACTCCTCGCCTGGGGTTCCGACACCCATCTCGTTCCCGCTCCCGACCTCATCCCCCCCTGGGAGCACGGCGCCAGCGGCCACCAGCGCGCAGCCTGGGAGTCGGGCCAGGACGACCTCCCGCTCTGGGAGGAGGCCGAGTGGGACCCGGACCGGCAGGTCCTCGCCATGTCGGCCGTCGACCTGTGCAGCTACCGCGCCCTCGACCTCGAATGCCTGTCGCGGATCGCCCACATCCTCGGAGACGACGGCACCGCCCGGCGTCTGAAACGCGACTACCGCCGACTCGCAGCCACCATGAACCGGGTCCTCTGGTCCGAGCGGGCCGGTCTCTACCTGGACGAACTCCCGTCCGGCCTCTCCACGCGAGTCGCCGCATCGAACTTCCTCCCCCTCATTGCAGGCGTTCCGTCGCCCCACCGCGCCCGTCGCATGATCGAGACCCTGCGCGACCCCGCCCGCTTCCGGGGCGACCACATGCTCCCCACCATCTCACGCGACGACCCCGCCTTCGCCGACCAGCAGTACTGGCGCGGCGCGATCTGGCCGCCGATGAACTACCTCGTCCTGCAGGGTCTCCGCCGCTACGGATTCGACGACCTTGCCGGGGACCTGGCCTGGAAGGGCGCACGCATGTTCCTCGCCGACCGTCGCCGCACGGGCATGTGCCGCGAGAACTTCGATGCCCGCACGGGTGAAGGGTGTGGTCAGCGCTTCCAGAGCTGGGCGCCGCTCTTCGCGCTGGGGGCGCTGGAAGAGCTCGCCGAAGGGACCTCGGGCATGGCGGGTTGACCCGCGCTCAAACAGCGTCGCAGGCGGAAGTCTCGGGGTGGGCCGTCCAGCTGTCGAAATCCTCGCCCTGCGCCGGAAGCTCCACGTCGGCCGACTCTCCCGGACCGAGATCCTGGCGTTCCGTGGGGCCGAGTTCGGGGCCGCCCGCAAGGTGGACTTCCACCCTGACCGCGCACACGGTTCCCTCCGTCGTGTTCTCGGCGGTGCCGACGAAGGCGTCGCGTTCGTCATCGAACGCGAGCCTCAGCCGGATGCCGCGCCGCGTCGCGTCCCATTCGTCGCCGCGGTCCACGTATTCGCCGGATTCCTCTCCCTCCTCACCCCCTTCACCGTGCTCGTCACCTTCAGCGTGCTCGCCACCCTCGGAGTGCTCACCCTCCCCACCGCCTTCGCCGTGCTCCCCGCCTTCAGCGCCCTCGGCATGTTCACCGCTCTCGCCACCTTCGGCACGCTCGTTGGCCTCGCCGCCGGCACCTTCGCCGACTTCAAGTTGCTCGCCCTGTTCACCGCCCTGGGAGTCCCCACCCCCTTCGGGCTGACCCCCGCATCCCGTCACCCCGACGAGGGCGAACGAGAGGATGATCGACATGACCGGTATCGGGAAAGTGCTTCTCATGTGATTGACCTTTCTGGAATGGTTGCTCGGGTGCAATAGGAATCTACACACAGCGCACGACTACCACTCTTCCCCAACCGATCGGGCCTGGACCCGGCGGAGCGCGGGATCAAGCCCGCTTGGCGGATCGGCGTGGACCGCGTCCACCATCTCGGTGACGTCCCGGTTCAGCACCCGCACCATCGCCTCCACCACCTCGTCGATTTCGTCCTCCGTGATCACCAGCGGCGGCAGCACCCGGATCACCGTCGTTCCCGCCGGCAGAGTGAGCACCCCCTCCGCGCCAAGGGCCATGATGTACGGACGGCACCGCTCCTTCAACTCCACCCCGATCATCAGCCCGACCTGGCGCAGCGCGCGGACGCGATCCGGCATCACCGCCTCGAAGCGTTCGCGGAAGCGCGCGCCCAGCACCTCCGCGCGCTCGGCCAGCCCTTCCTCCTGCATGAATCCGATTGCGGCCAGCGCCGCGGCACAGGCCAGCGGGTTGCCGCCGTAGGTGGTGCCGTGTTTGCCCGGAGGAACCTGAACGCGGTCGTTCGCCATGACGGCCCCCAGCGGCACCCCACCGGCGATCGCCTTGGCCAGGCAGAGCATGTCGGGGACGACCCCGTAGTACTCGCAGGCAAACATGCGGCCGGTGCGGCAGAACCCCGTCTGGATCTCGTCGAAGATCAGGAGCGCGCCCGTCTCGTCGCAGGCTTCGCGCGCCACCTGGAGGAACTCGACGGTGGCGGGGCGGATCCCGCCTTCGCCCTGAACGGGCTCGATCAAGACGGCGGCGGTATCGTCGCCGACCGCGTCGCGGAGCTTGCCGGGATTGTTGAAGGGGACAAAGGAGAAACCGGGGACGAGGGGTTTGAAGACGTCCCGGTACTCCTTCTTCCAGGTGGCGGAGAGCGCGCCCAGGGTGCGGCCGTGGAAACCGCGCATGGCGGACACGATGCCGGTGCGACCGGTTGTGAGGCGCGCGAACTTGATCGCCGCTTCGACAGACTCGGCACCCGAGTTGCAGAGGAATCCGCGCGACAGGCCGCCCGGTGCGATCGCGGCCAGCTTCTCCAGAAGGCGCGCGCGCACGTCGTTGTAGAAGATCCCGGGACAGGTCACGAGCGTTCGCGCCTGCTCGGCCAGCGCATCGGCCACGGCAGGGTTGGCGTGACCGACGCTCGCGACCCCGATCCCGGCCACGCAGTCGATGTAGCGGCGGCCCCGGTCGTCCCACACCTCCGCGCCGCGCCCCTTCACGATCGTGATGTCGCGCTTGGGGTAGACCTCGAGTCCGTAGCGGAGCTCCACATCGCGGGCGGACCATTCGGCGGCCCCGCGCTCGCGGTTCGGCCGCGGTCCCCCGCCCTTCGTCTTGCGGCTACTCATACTAACCTGCTCATATACTCATATACTCATGTTTTTCCATACTCACCCGATCACGGTCCCCTTCCCCACCAACACATCCGCCACGGGATGTTCGCTGCGCCCGTCCGCGATCACCACCCTGGTCGACCCGGACTCGACCAGCCGGCGAATCGCCATCAGCTTGCGCTTCATGCGTCCGGCCGCCTCCTTTTCGCGTCGCGCCAGATCCGCGCGCGGGATGTCGGCCACCACCGAGCCGGGGTCGTTCTCGTCCTCCAGAAACCCCGGCGCCTCGATGAGCTGCACCACCAGCTCGGGTTCGAAGGCCGCGCTCAGCAATGCCACGATGTCGTCGTTCTCCGAGTTGATGGCCACGTTGCGCTCGTCGATGATCGGCACCGTCATCACCGGAACGAACTCGTTGTCCAGCAGCAACCCCAGCAGCTTGCGGTTCACCGCGACCGGCTTGCCCGACAGGTCGCGCTTGATGAGCGTCTTGCCGCCCTCGCGCACGCGGATCCCCCGGTTGCGCATGCCCCGCACCAGGGCGCCGTCCAGCCCGGTAAGCCCGACCGCGTTGACTCCGTGCGCCTGAAACGACTCCACGATGCGCTTGTTGCGAAGCCCCGCGTACGCCATGAGCATGACGTCGATCAGCTCCTCGTCGGAGAAGACGCTCGCGTAGCCGGAGACCGAGGTGAGGATCCGCTTCTCGACGCCGAGCCGCTCGGCCAGCCGGTCACGGAGCGCGTTGGCGCCGTGCACGATCACCTTCGGTCCCTCGACGGTGGACAGGTCGCGCGCGATTCCTTCGAGGTTGATCGCGTCGCCGCCGCCGATCTTGATTACCAGCATATGGTCCGCCTTTGTCCGCAGATTTCGGTATCAGATGGTAGCCACGGTGTCGTTGGGGATGGGGGACCAGGCGGGCCCCTTGGCCGGAGTGGCCCGGATAGGGCTCGGAGCTGATCACGCGGGTGTCGCCCAGCTCAGTGGTGTGCATCTGAAAGTAGTCCGGATCTTCACTGAAATTGGTTGCAAGGTGGACGCGCCGCGAGGTATCGGCCACGACGAGGTTCATGGCGCGCAGATGGCGGGTCCGGCGGCGGATGACCTCCAGACCCCGTTCCAGCGCCACGCGGAAGTCACCACGGTCAAAGCGCTTGACGAAGTTGAAGACCTTCTCGGCCCCGATTCGTCCCCGCTCCTTGATGCGCACGCCGCGAAGCTCGCCGTTGAAGATGAAGACGCGCTCGCCGTCGTGGAACGGCATGTTGTTCTCGACGCGGATTCCTTCGTCGCGGAAGGCGCTGCGGGCGTGGGCCAGGAGGAGGGTGGTGCGGCCCGGCGGCCGCCAATCGTCCTCCCAGATGGGCCGGATGTCGTGGTAGAGGCGCCAGCGGCCGTCCTCGAGCCAGGCGCAGCCCCAGCCGTGGCCCTGGTACTCGCGGCTGTCGCGGGCGATGCGCGCGAAGGGGGCGAGGTGTTCGCGGATCGGGAAGTCCTCGCGGCTGCGGACGCAGAGGAGGCGGCACATGGGTCAGCTTCGGCGGGCTGGGAAACGGCGGTTGGCTGGCGGCGCAGGGCGGCAGAGTCTCCGACACCCCATCGGCTCAGGCCGGATGCAGGCCGGGGAATCCGAGCCCGCGAGTCTCGGGCAGTCCGTGCATGACGTTGAAGGCCTGCACCGCCTGCCCCGCCGCGCCCTTCATCAGGTTGTCGATGGCGCTCATGACCACCACGCGGCGCGCGAGGGGGTCACGTTCGAACCCGATGTCGCAGAAGTTGGAGCCGGCCAGCAAATTGGGGTCCGGGTAGCGGTGGATCCCCGTGCGCTCCTTGACGATGCGAACGAAGGGCTCGGATGCGTAAGCGCTCCGGTAGATGCGCCAGAGGTCCTTGTCGTCCAGGTCGCGGTTGAGGAAGACGTGGCAGGTGGCGAGGACGCCGCGCACCATCTCGACCGAGGTGGCCGAGAAGTGGACCGGGGCGCCGAGCACGGCCTGGATCTCGGCCAGGTGGCGGTGCCCGGTGGGCTTGTAGGACCGCATCGCGCCGCTCCGCTCGGGGTGATGGCTGCCGGGGGTCGAACGGTTGCCGGCTTCGCTCGATCCGACCTTGACCTCGATCACGGCCGAGTCGGCCGCGCCCGCCAGGTAGAGGGGGCGGAGCGCGAGGATGGAGGCGGTGGCGTTGCAGCCCGCGCAGGCGACCAGGTGCGCTGTGCGGAGTGCGTCCCGGTTGAGTTCGGCGATTCCGTAGACGAAACGGTCGAGGAGGTCGGGGCGGGGGTGGTGTTGGCCGTAGAAGCGTTCGTATTCGGCGGGGTCGTTCAGGCGGAAGTCGGCGCCGAGGTCGATGATGCGGGGGGCGATGCGCCTGAGGTGGTCGAAGCGGCGTGAGGACTCGCCGTGCGGGAGGCAGAGGAAGAGGACATCGCACTCGGCGAGTTCGTCGAGGGCGTGGAAGCGGAGGCGGGTGGCGGTGCGGAGGTTGGGGTGGGCGCGGTGCGCGTACTTGCCCGCCAGGCGCTCCGAGGTGATCTGGTGGACCTGGGCGTCGGGGTGGGCGAGCAGGAGGCGCAGGAGTTCGCCGCCGGCGTAACCGGAGGCGCCCGCGATGGAGGCGCGGATCATGGCCGGTCCCCCGGCAAATGCGGCCCACGGATCGCCATCCCCGCTCCGGCCGCTGTGCGCGCTCTGTTCACGACGCCACCGCCTCCAGGTACGACACGATCCGCTCCGGGATGTTCACGCCCGTCACATCGATGCTGTTGCGGAACTCCATCGTGTAGTTGACCTCGTTGACCACAAGGCCGTCGGAGCTCTCGAAGAGGTCCACCGCGAGGACACCGCCGCCGACAGCATCGGCCGCGTGCAGCGACAGGTCGGCGAGTTCGGGGGTGACGGGGCAGTTGGTGGCGAGGCCGCCCCGGGCCGTGTTGGTGATCCAGTGCTCGGAGGTGCGGTATATGGCGGCCACGCATTCGTCCCCCACCACGAAGCTGCGGATGTCGCGCCCCCCCTTCGCCACGTACTTCTGCACAAAGAAGATGGAGTGATGGTAGCTCCCCAGGATGGACTTGTGTTCGAGCACGGTTTCGGCCGCGTCGCGGTCGTTGATCTTCGAGAGCAGGCGTCCCCACGAGCCCACCGCCGGCTTGAGCACCACCGGATAGCCCAGCTCCTCGATCGCGTCCAGCGCGGCATCGGGGGTGAAGGCGACCCGCGCCTCGGGCTGCGGCACTCCCTGTTCGGCCAGCGAGGCCGCCGTGAGGATCTTGTCGCCGCAGCGGCGCGACACCTCGTACGTGTTGACGCACGGAGTCCCCGCCCCCTCGAAGAGCCGCAGCGCGTGCATGGCGCGCGAGTGGTTGATGGAGCGTTCCAGCACCACGTCCACCTCGGGACGCGCATGGAAGTCGAAGACGAGCCGGCGATCGTCCAGAAAGACCAGATCGATGCCGGCGCGCCCGCGCAGCTCCGCAATCAGGAGCTTTTCGTCCCTCCTGATCAGCGAATGAAGAAACCCGACCCTCATTCACCCCAGTCCTCTTCCGCGTCGGGGGCCTCCCCGAGCGTCAGCGGATCCAGCGCCAGGATCTCCAGCTCGACACCGCACTCGGCGCACTCGAGCAGCTCTCCCTCGACGGGGTCGGGCGAGATCTCGACCTCGCCGCCGCATACCGGACATTCACACATATCAGTTCCTCCTGTTCTTGGTTGTTACCGGGGTCCGGGCGATTCGTGCCGGATGTTCCCTGCTCTCCCGGCCCGTGGTTGTATCCGTGCGAGCCACCGGGAGATTACTGCCTCAGGCCGACTCCTCCGCCAGCGACGAGGTGGGGATTTCGCGCGCCTCGACCCGCTGCCCCGCGCGCAGCGTGACGTACGCCTCCATGGCGCGGTAGGCCGGCAACCCCAGCGACGCCAGGAAGTCGGCCGTCCCACGGTTGCGGTCGACCACGCGCTGCCAGAATTCGCGCGCGTCCGGCCCCGGGAAGGGCGCCGAATCCTTCTGCGACTCGTGCTTGAAGATTGCCTGCACCTTGCCGCGCATCTCGTGCTCCGAGAGTGGCACCAGAACGGTCGCGTCGTTCACGCTCCACTCCTGCCAGGCGCCCCGGTACAGCCACAGCCACGGGGGGTCCCCGCTGTAGCGCTCCAGGGCACGTTCCACCGTCTCCAGGCACATGCGGTGCGTGCCGTGCGGATCCGAGAGATCTCCCGCGGCGAAGACCATGGAGGGCCGGACCTCTTCAAGCAGTTCCGCGACGATCGCCACATCCGCGTCCGAGATCGGGTTCTTCCGGACCTTGCCCGTCTGGTAGAACGGGAGGTCGAGGAAGCGGGCCCGGTCCTTGGCCAGCCCCAGCGCCTCGATCGCCGCCGACGCCTCGCTCTCGCGGATGATCCGCTTCAGGTCCCGCACGACCGGGGCGTCGACATCGCCCGGCTCCTTGCGTGCCAGCCACTCCTCTATCGACGCCACGGCCGCCTCCACCGCCTCCGGGCCGCCCAGTTCAATCACGCAGGACGCACGCCGCATGACGTCCAGGTAGCGGCGCACCTCATGGTCGAAGACCGCGATGTTGCCGGAGGTCTGGTAGGCGACCGTCACCCGGTTGCCGTTCTCGGCCAGCTTGCGCAGCAGCCCGCCCATGGAGATCACGTCGTCGTCCGGGTGCGGAGAAAAGACCACGATCTCCTGGCCGCGCGGGAGCCGGCTCTTGCCCCGGATCTTCGAGATGAGCGCGTTGAAGACCTGCCCGTTAAGCGGTTCCGCCGACCGGTGCCCCGACACCAGCGAGCCCAGGTGGTGGGCCCGGTAGTCCTCGTTCGCGAGGTGCAGGATGGGCTTGCCGGTCTGCTGGCTGAGCCAGATCACGGCTTCGATCTCGAGGCAGGGCGTCCACTCCACATCGCCGACCAGCCACGGGGTGCGGAAGCGGGTGAGATCCGCGGCCGCGGCCGGGTCGAGGTACACCGTCGCCGCCCGGTGCTGCTGCAGGAAGGTCGCGGCCACGTCGGCGTGCACCTCCCCCTCCACCGAGCGCAGCACGATTTCCGCCTTGTGCTCGCCGGTCGCCAGCAGCACGACCTCGCGCGCCTCCAGGATCGTCGCCCACCCCCATCGTGATCGGCCTGGGGCGGCACGTTCTCCTCGCCGAAGAAGTCGCCGGCCGCGTCGGCGCGCGTCACCGTGTCGAGGTAGAGCCGCCGGGTGCGCGAATCCCGCACCGAACCCGGCTCGTTGAAGCCGATGTGCCCGCTGCGGCCGATCCCCAGGAGCAGCAGATCGATCCCGCCCGCCTCGCGGATGCGGCGCTCGAAGTCCGCGCAGTGCGCCTCCACCTCGTCCTCGGCGAGGTCGCCCCGGGGAATGTGGCACCGCCCGGGCCGGATGTTGACGCGGTCGAAGAGGTTCTCGCGCATGTAGCGGTGGTAGCTGTGGATGCTGCCGGGCCGCATGGGGAAGTACTCGTCGAGGTTGAAGGTGACGACGTTCGCGAAGTCGAGCCCCTCTTCGCGGTGGAGGCGGATCAGCTCCCGGTAGACACCGACCGGAGTGGAGCCGGTGGCGAGGCCGAGAACGGCATCGCGTCCCTCATCCGCGCGCGCGCGGATGAGGGACGCGATGCGTCCTGCCACCTCGGTGGCGATCTCATCATGCTCCATCACGCGCACCGGGATGCGCTCCCGGCGCGCGTACACGGACTGGGACATGGTCGGCCCGGTGGGGTCCTACCCCACCTTGTTTTCGGGCAGCAGCACGAACTTCATGTACTGGTCGGTGCGCAGGTAGCGCATCGCGGCCTGATGCACCTGTTCCGCGGTCCAGCCCTCGACCCAGTGGTACGACGGGATCATGCGAATGTCGAGCCCCCCGCTCTCGAAGGCGGAGAGCTGGTTCAGCCAGTACCCGTTCTGCTCCAGGCTGGTCTCCTTGGAGCGCCGCTGGGTCTCGCGCACCTTGTCGACGGTCTCGGCGTCCGGCCCCTCGGCCTTCAGCCGCTCGATCTCCTCGAAGACGACCGCCGCCAGCTCCTCGGCCCGCTCCGGGTCCGAACCGAACTGGATCGAGACTGCGTACTCCTCGTCGGGGCGGTAGCTGATCGACCCCGAAACGCCGACGCCGTAGGTGCCGCCCAGATCCTCGCGCAGCAGCTCTCGCAGGCGAATCTGGAGAATCTCACCCATGGCGTTGATCGCCGTCCACTCCTCGCGTGAGTACTCCGCATCACCCGCAAAGACGATCGTCGTGCTGCTCTGGGGCTCGATTCCCTTGTGCACGACCTTCTCGATCACCCCCGCCGGCGGATCCACCCCGTGATCGACCCAGTTCTCCACTCGTCCCAGGTTCGGCAGCCCGCCCAGGTAGGTCTCGACGAGCGGACGGATACCATCGAGTTCGAAGGTGCCCACGAAGTAGAAGGTGAAGTCGGACGCGTCCGCGAAGCGGTCGCGGTAGAAGTCCATGGCCACGTCCAGGTCCGCATCCCGCATGTCCTGGATCTGTTCGTCGAAGGTCTGTGCCCCGCGCGGGTGCCCCTGCCCTCTGTAGACCGCCATCGTGTCCCCCAGCGCCGTCGAGGGCTGCAACCCCATGTTGGCCATCATGTCGATCTGCGACTGGAATGCCTGGAAGACCGTCTCGTCCTTCCGGGGCGCCGTGAAGCGCAGGTAGATGAGCTGGAATGCCGTCTCCAGGTCCTGCGGAGACGCCGAGCCGCTGATGCCCTCCGTCAGCGTCCCGATAGAGACGCCGGCGCTGGCCCGCTTGTCGGACAGCTTCCGGCCAAGCGCGATCGGATCGAAGCCCCCGACGCCGCCCTGGTAGACCAGCGCCGAGGCCAGCCGGGCATGGCCCAGGATCTCGACGGGCGCCAGCGACGTACCGCCCGGGCTCGTCGCCCGGAAGATGATCTGGTCGTCCCGGAAGTCGGTCGGCTTGAGCACGACGCGCACCCCGTTCGCGAGCTCCCAGATGGTGACGCCGATCTCGTCCACCGATTCCTCGGAGACGACGGCCGAGCCCATGGGTGTCTCGGCGAGCAGCGGGACTTCGACATCGTCGGTCTCGTACGGTTCGATCTCCTTGGCGGCAACCGCCGCGAAGACGGAGGTCACGTCCTCCTCGGTCGGAACTTCGAGTTCTTCCTTTTCCGGTCCGGCGACCGTGATCACCCGCCCCAGCTCGGTCAGCCATCCCTGCGCGAAGGCGTTGGTCTCCTCCAGGGTGATCCCGGGCAGGACGGCAGCGGCCAGCGCCACTTCAGTCTCGACGCTCGGGTAGGGATTGTCGTTCAGGAACACGTTGATGTAGCGGCTCGCAAGCGACCCCGACACCCGGTTCTCCGCCTCCGCGAGCCGACTCTCGTAGCTCCTGCTGAGCGACGCCTTTTCCCTCTCGAGTTCGCTCGCGGTGAAACCGTGTCGCGCCACCCGCTCGGCCTCGGTAAGGAGCGCGTCGAGCCCCTTTACGATCCCGTCCTCGGGGACTGCGGCGCTGAACTCCGACGCGTCCACCCCACGCACGAAACCGCCGCCACCCACGCTCGCGAAAAGGAACGGCGGGTCGGCCTGAAGCGTCAGCTCGTTGAGCCGTTCGTTGAGCATCCCCGAATAGAGCGACCGAACCCGGGCGCGGCGGAAATCGGCGATGGAGCCGCGCGGGCTGGGCGGTTGCTTGTAGAGGACCGAAACCTGCGCAAGGGGCATCTCCGGGTCGGTGGCGATCGAGATCAGCGGGGGATGGTCGATCGGGACCTCGGTATCGGTCCTGGGGCGCGGGTTGTCCGGGCCCTGAAGACCGCCGAAATGCTCGCGGATCATCGCTTCGATCGCGTCTCCGTCGAAGTCGCCGACCGCGATGACCGCCATGAGGTCCGGCCGGTACCAGTCCTCGTAGAAGCTGCGCAGCCGTTCGGCGGGGGCGTTCGCCAGGATGTCCGTGTCCCCGATCGGAAGCCGCTCCGCGTAGCGCGACCCGTGGAAGATCACAGGGAACTGCTCATCCTGGATCCGGGCCGCGCCTCCCCGCCGTCCCCGCCACTCCTCGATCACGACGCCGCGCTCCTTGTCGACCTCCTCAGGATCGAAGAGTACGCCGCCCGCCCAGTCCACCAGGATCTGGAAGGCCGTCGCGAGTACCTCGGGATCGTCCATCGGGACCTGCAGCATGTACACCGTCTCGTCGAAGCTGGTGTAGGCGTTGACGTCGGGGCCGAACTGCATGCCGATCGACTCGAGGTAGTTCACCAGCGCCTGCTTCTCGAAGTTCTCCGTGCCGTTGAAGGCCATGTGCTCGACGAAGTGGGCCAGTCCGAGCTGGTCCTCGTCCTCGAGGATCGAGCCGGCGTTGACGACCAGGCGTAGCTCGGCGCGGTTCTCCGGCTCGTCGTTCACGTGCACGAAATAGGTGAGTCCGTTCGCCAGCGTGCCGGTGACGACGGCGGGGTCGGGGGGGATGGGGGTGTCCAGAGGCGGCCCCTGGGCCGCGGCACCGGTGGCGCAAACCAGCGTGGCGGCTACGGCCAAGGCTGCCAGCCCGGTCTTTGCAGGACCGTCCGCTTTGTCTCGGCAGGCTCCGCGCATGGGAGTCGAGGGGGCCTGAAAACGCGTGTCAAACATGAGTGTCCTTTCTGCGACTGATACGTCGGTGCGCCACGGGACGAACCGCGGCCGGGGAGCGCGCACTTCAGATTGTTCAGTTACGCGCCAGCATCCCCTTCATTACGAGCATGGTGATCATAACTTCACCCCCGGTGCATTTGCACCCCGTATCCCCGCCCCGAGCGTTGCCGGCGTTCCTGCAGCCCGGGGCTATTTCCTTGCAGCCACACGCCTTGCGCGTCAGCCCCCCGCCCCCCGCAGACACCCACGTCCCGCCAGCGAAGAAAAACTCCCCCCCGCCACGATAATGTGGTCCAGTACCGGGATGCCGATCCGGTCCCCCGCCTCGCACAATTGACGGGTCACCTTCAGGTCCTCTGCCGAGGGTTCGGGGTTTCCGGAGGGGTGGTTGTGCACCAGGATCAGCGCCGCGGCCCGCAGGACGATCGCGTCGCGGAAGACCTCGCGCGGGTGGATCAGCGAAGCGTCCAGGATTCCACGGGTGACCTGGCGCTGGCAGATGGGGACGTTCTGGGAGTTGAGCAGGAGAATGTGGAACTCCTCGTGGGCGAGGTGGCCCAGGGTGGGAGCGAATATGTCGTGGACATCGGCGGGACCGGCGATGGGATCCTGGCGGCTCGGGCGCGCCGACCCCACCCTTCGGCCCAGCTCGATCGCGGCCACGATCCTCGACGCCACCGCCGCCCCGATCCCCGGAATCTCCACCAGGCGTCCCGGGTCCATCCGTGCGAGATCGTGAAGGTTGCCCCCCGATAGGCCGAGTACCTTCTCGGCGAGCGCGCGCGCCGAGATCGACCCGCTGCCCGAGCCGATCACGAGGGCCAGCAGTTCGTGCTCCGAAAGCGGGCCGGGCCCGAAACGCTGGAGCCTCTCCCGGGGACGGGCCTCCGGCGGATGGGCGGGAAGCGCCACCTCGCCGGTCCCCGGATTCACGCGGAATCTGACCACGGCCTACCCCGCCCGCCCGTGGCACTTCTTGTACTTCCGCCCACTCCCGCAGGGGCACGGAGCGTTGCGCCCCGGCGCCTTGGTGGCGGTCACCGGCACCTTCGCCCGCGCTTCGCCACGGTTGGTCGCAAGCCGGCTGACGTCGGTTCCCGCCCCCATCGGACCTGCCCCCGCAGCAGCCGTGGCCGGGGCTCTCCTCGCACCTGCCGCGACCCCCATCTCGTCGACCGACTGGCGTGCCGCGGCCGCACGCGGATCCGGCCGGCCCGGGGCCCGCAGACCCCCACCCGGCGTGTCGGTCGGCCCGGAGTAGGAGAGCCGGCGCTGCTGTTGCAGGCGCATGGACGGACTCTGCTCCAGCCGCACCCGGAAGAACTGCTGCGTCACGCTCCGGCGCAGATCGTCCATGAGGCCCACGAACATTTCGAAGGCCTCCTTCTTGTACTCGACCAGCGGGTCCTTCTGTCCCCAGCCCCGAAACCCGATCGACGCCTTGAGGTGGTCGAGATCGTACAGATGGTCCTTCCACTTGCCGTCGATCGTAGACAGCAGCACGAAGCTCATCACGCGCTCGCCGTGCTCGCCGAAGGACTCGATCTTGCGTTCGAAGGCTTCCCGCACCGACTCTTCCGCCACGCGGAGCACCTCGGCACGGTCCACCTCCTCCGGATCGCCCTCGTCCTTGACGGCGGGGAGCACGGTGTGCAGGTCGAGCAGCATCCGCTGCCTCAGCCCCGCGACCTCGATGCCCTCCTCCAGTTCGGACTCGGGAATGTGGTCCTCGAAGACGGCCTCCATCGTGTGGTGGATCGTCTCCCAGATCTCGCCCTTGAGGCCTTCGCCGCCCTCCAGCGCGAAGAGGCGCAGGTCGTAGATCACCTCGCGCTGCTGGTTCATGACGTCGTCGTAGTCCAGCAGCCGCTTGCGCGCCTCGAAGTTGTTGCCTTCGACCCGCTTCTGGGCCCTGCCGATGGAACGGGTGACCAGGGCGTGCGTGATGACCTCGCCCTCCTCGGCGCCCATCTTGTCCATCGCGTTTGCGATCCGCTCCATGCCCCCGAAGAGACGCATCAGGTCGTCTTCGAGCGACAGGAAGAACTGCGACGCGCCGGGATCCCCCTGCCGGCCCGCCCGCCCGCGAAGCTGCCGGTCGATCCTGCGGGCCTCGTGCCGCTCCGACCCCAGGATGTGGAGGCCGCCGACTTCGATCAGGTGGTCATCGGGCTTGTCTTCCAGCTCCTCGTAGCGCGTGGGGTCGGTGCTGGCGAGCGAAGGCAGCTCCAGTTCCCGCTCCTTCGCCCATTCGACGGTGCGCGCATCGGTCACCCCGGGGCCGAGTTTGATGTCGGTGCCGCGGCCCGCCATGTTCGTCGCGATCGTGACCGCGCCGGGGCGCCCCGCCTCGGTCACGATCTCCGATTCCCGCTTGTGCTGCTTGGCGTTCAGCACGTTGTGACCGATCCGCCGCCGCCTCAGCATGCGGGACAGCGTCTCCGACACCTCGACGTTCGTGGTCCCCACCAGCACAGGGAGCTCGAGCCGGTTGAGGCGCTCGATCTCGTCCATGATGGCGGTGTACTTCTCCCGCTTGGTGCGGAAGATGAGATCGTCGTGATCGTCCCGCGCGATGGGGCGGTTGGTGGGAATCACCGTGACGTCCAGGTTGTAGATCTGGTGGAACTCGGTCTCCTCCGTCTCCGCCGTACCCGTCATTCCGGCCAGCTTCTCGTACATGCGGAAGTAGTTCTGGATGGTGATGGTGGCCAGGGTCTGCGTCTCGCCCCGGATCTCCACCCCTTCCTTGGCCTCGACCGCCTGGTGCAGCCCGTCGCTCCAGCGCCGTCCCGGCATCTGGCGCCCGGTGAACTCGTCCACGATGACGATGGCGCCGTTCTCGCCGATGATGTAGCGCTCGTCCTTGTGGAAAAGGGTGTACGCCTTGAGCAGCTGGTGGATCACATGGATCCGCTGCGACTTGTCGGCGTACTGCGCCTCCAGCTCGGCGACCCGGTCCCGCTTCTCCTGCACCGAGAGGGTCTCGTCCTGCTGCACTTCGCCCATGACCTCCGACAGGTCCGGGACCACGAAGGCCTGGGGGTCGCCCGGCGACAGCTCGTCGAGCCCCGCGTCCGACAGGTGGACGTTGCTTCCCTTCTCGTCCATGGCGAAGAGCAGCATTTCGTCCACCTCGTGGAGTCGCTTCTCGCGCATATGGTCCGCTTCGACCTTCTCCACGATCCTCACGACTCCCGGCTGGTCGGCGAAGAGCTTCATCAGGCGCTTGTTCTTGGGACCTCCGCGCTTGGCGGCCAGCAGCTTCTCGCCGGCGATGTATTCGTCCCCGTCCTCCGACCCCAGCTCCGTCATGGCCTCGGCCACCAGCCGGTTGACCATGCGGGTCTGCTTCCGGAAAAGCGCACCCACCGTCGGCGCCATCTGCTTGAAGGGCGTCGAAGTGTCGCGGCTGACCGGCCCCGAGATGATGAGCGGCGTGCGCGCCTCGTCGATCAGGATCGAGTCGACCTCGTCGATGATCGCGTAGTGGTGCCCCCGCTGGACACGCTGCTCCAGCGTATGGACCATGTTGTCGCGCAGGTAGTCGAAGCCGAATTCGTTGTTGGTCCCGTAGGTGATGTCGGCGTTGTAGGCGGCGTGCCGTTCGGGGGACCCGGGCTCGTGCAGGTCGATGCAGTCCACGGTCAGGCCCAGGAGCTTGTAGATGGCCCCCATCCACTCGGCGTCGCGCTGGGCCAGGTAGGAATTGACGGTGACCAGGTGGGCGCCCCGGCCAGCCAGCGCGTTCAGGTAGAGGGGCATCGTGGCCACCAGCGTCTTCCCTTCGCCTGTGGCCATCTCGGCGGCGCGGCCCCGGTGGAGCTGGGCGGCACCGATCAGCTGCACGTCGTACGGGATCATGTCCCACACGAGCTGGTGCCCCGTGACCTTCACCTCCTGGCCCACCAGGCGGCGGCACGCCTCCTTCACCACCGCGAATGCCTCGGGCAGGATCTCCTCCAGAATCTCCGCCAGTTCCTCCTGCACCTGCTCCTCGAGCTTGCTGATCTCCAGGCTGAGTTCTTCCCGCTCGTCGGGGTCGGTCGCCACTTGCTTGCGCCTGCGAATCGACTCGATCTCGTCCAGGGTCTCCCTGGTGTGCGCGGCGATGGTCTCCTGGAAGCCGGCCGTCTTGCCCGCCAGCTCTTCCGTGGAGAGTTCCTCCAGTTCCGCGTAGATCTCGTTGATCTCCTCGACGAGCGGGTTGAGTCGCTTTACGTCGCGCGCGTGCCTGGAACCGACGATCTTCTTGATGATTCCCTTGATCATGCTACCGTTCGGACCCCCCTGCCGGGGGACGTCCGCCTCTGCGTGCCTACCGTCCTCGCCGCCCCTGCCCCTGCGGGCGGGAGGTCCGGTACAGTCGTTCACTTTCAATAATGGACATAACGTGGGCCGCCACCATGGCAGAAACGGCCTTTCCGCCGGCAACCCGCCTCCGAACCTCCGACGACGAGATGTCGACCGGCGTCACCGGGACGATGCGAACTCCGGCGCGAACGGCGCCTTCGAGCGGCATCGACGTGGCGTCCCTTGTGATCGCCACCAGCTGCGCCATGCGCCTGATTGCGTCGGGCTCCTTCCAGCGGGCGAACCCTTCCAGCAGATCCGCGCCGAGGATCAGGAACAGCGACCACCCCGGGTGCGCCGACCTGAGCCGGCGCAGGGTGTCCACCGTGTACGACACCCCGTCCCGCTTCAGCTCCAGGTCACACAACTCGAAGCCGGGGCGATTCGCGATCGCGGCGGCCACCATCCGTCGCCGCAATCCGGCGGGAGTCACCCGGTGGCCCTGCTTGTGGGGCGGGATCCCGGCGGGCACCCAAAGCAGACGATCCAGCTTGAGCGCCTCCATGACCTCCGCCGCCACGATCAAGTGACCCCGGTGCGGTGGATCGAAGGTGCCGCCGAAGACCCCTACCCGCCGCCTGTCGACCATGCCGGCGGCGACCGCTGACGGGGCGGCGCACGGCTCATGACGATCGAGACCGTGTCGCTGCGGGCGGATACATCGAGCGCCCTGGCCTCGGGAGAATCCGGATAGCTCTCCAGGAGCCGGGTCCGGGCATCTTCACGCTGGTCGTCCCACCCCCAGTCCTCGTATATCCTGATAAGCAGGGCCAGAGCCCGCGGCGCGGCGTCGGTGTCCGGATACTCTTCCAACAGCTGGCTGAAGACGAGATCGGCCGACTCGTAAAGATCGTTCCGGAAGTAGTACTGGCCGATGCCGAACGCCTTCTCGCCCAGTTTGTTCCTCATTTCCAGGGTCACCATCAACGCGGAATCCCCAACCGGGGTCCCCTGGAAGTCGCTGGCCACGTTCCGGCAGGTGTTGTGGGCGCTGATCGTGGACTGCTGATCCCTCTGCGGGTGGGGAGACAGCGCCGCATGAGAGCGGCACAATCCCATCCACGCGTCACGCGCCCGCTCGTGGTCCGGATACACCTGCACGATGCGGGTGAATTCGGAGACGGCGCTCACATACTGCTCGTCCTCGTAGAAGGCCTGCGCCAGGTAGTAGCGCGCCTCCACGGCCTGATCAAAGAGCGGGAATGCGAGAACGAGTCGCTCGAACGCGCGCCGCGCCTCGCCCCAGTCACCCGCGACGAAGGCTCTCTGTCCGTGCTCGTAGAGTTGATCCTCCGTCCAGCCCGAGTACGGAGGGGCTGAAGAGCAGGCGGCTCCCAGGAGTCCTACGAGGACCAGTCCCCGAGTGCACAGGGAGTGGGCATCCTTCCCTCGGGCTGTCTGTGCGCCCGCGTCCGCCCAACGGCTCAGCACTGTCCGTCCTCCACCCGTCCGAACCTGATCTCGTCGATGCGGTCGCGGGCCCGCCGGACCAGAGCCCGTGGTCCCGCGGCCCCCGCATCGGCCACCGCCCGATACGACTCCAGCGCGGCCAAACAGTCCCCCATCCCGGCCATGATCTCGGCCTTTTCGAAGTGGGCCTGCGCGATCAGCGCCCTCGGCTCGTTCAATTCCAGCACCGCATCGAGGTATTCGATGGCCTCCTCGTCCGCGCCCTGGGCCCTGCGTTCGCCGGCAAGGCGGAAGGAACAGTTGCCCAGCTTCAGCCGGATCTCGGCCTCGCGGCGCGGCGCCAGCTCCCTGAACTCGTCGTAGTACACGAGGGCACTTTCACAGTCCCCGATCTCCTCGTGCGCCTCCGCCGTCTCCAGGACGACTTCCGGATCGTTGCGATTTCGCTGGAGGGCCCGCAGGAAGAACGCTCCCGCACGACCGTACTCGCCCGCCCGGCTGTAGTGCCGCGCCAGGGGCAAGGCCAGCTCCTCCACGAGGATGCCCGGACGGAAGTGGAGCGCCGCCTCCATCGCGGAAGCCGCGCCGTAGCTGTCCCCGTTTTCGTGCTCACGCCTGGCCAGGGCCACGAAGTCGGAGACGGCCTGATCCGTGTGGACGCTGTCCTCCCGGGCCGCCTCGTCGTACAGGGCCCGAGCTTCGTCGACACGGCCCAGCACCACGTACGCATGCGCCGCACGCACGAGTCCCTCCGTGCCCGGATCCTCGCGCAACAGCGAGAGGCGGTATTCGGCCAGCGCCTCTTCGTAGTCGCCGCGTGCAAAGGCACGGTCTCCGCGCAGTCGCGCGGTCTCTTCCGCCGGATCGCTGCCGCATGCGGCGGCGTACAGCGGAAGGCTCACCGCGAGCAACGCTCGCAGCCGTATTGATCTATGCCCGATCTTCATTCCCCGCTCAGTCTTCATGTCTGTCGACCATCCCTCTGAAGTAAGGGATCGTCTTTCTGACGCCCTCGCGCAACCCGATGGTTGGCCCCCACCCGAGTTCCCGGCGCGCGGCGGAGATGTCCGGGCAGCGCACCGCGGGATCGTCGGGGGGCAGCGGCCGGAAGATGGGAGCGGTGGTGCTACCCGTCTCCCGGCCGACGATGATGGCCAGGTCGATGATCGTGAATTCGTCCGGGTTGCCGATATTGGTCGGCTCGACGCGTCCCGAGTGGAAGAGCCGGAAGATGCCTTCGACCTGGTCATCCACATGGCAGAAGGATCGGGTCTGCTCACCGGTTCCGTAGATCGTCATGGCCTCGCCGCGCAGCCCCTGCACGATGAAGTTCGAGACGACCCGTCCGTCCGCGGGACGCATGCGGGCTCCGTAGGTGTTGAAGATTCTGACAATGCGAGTGTCCAGTGAGTGGGCCGTGTGGTAGGCCATGGTCATCGCCTCGGCGTACCGCTTCGCTTCGTCGTATACACCTCTGGGTCCCACGGGATTCACGTTCCCCCAGTAGTCTTCCGTCTGAGGGTGGACCTTGGGGTCTCCGTAGACCTCGGAGGTCGAGGCGAGCAGGAAGCGGGCGCGGTAACGGAGCGCGATGCCCAGGGCGTTATGCGTCCCGAGTCCCCCCACCTTGAGCGTCTGGATCGGGAGCGCGGTGTAGTCGACGGGGCTGGCGGGAGACGCAAAGTGCAGCACACCGTCCACCCTGGGCTCCACAAAGCACGGCCTGGAGATGTCGTGCTCGATCAGGTCGAAACGGGGCTCCCGTTCGAGGTGCTCCAGATTGCTCCGGGAACCGGTGACGAAGTTGTCGACCCCGATCACCTCGCATCCGTCCGCCAGAAAGCGGTCCACGAGGTGGGAGCCGAGAAACCCCGCCGCCCCGGTGATGAGGATCCGCGCGGGCATTACGCGGCCTCCGGGGTCACCGGACGGCGGCCGACCGAATAATACTCGAACCCGTGCGCGCGCATGACCCGGGGCGAATAGAGGTTGCGGCCGTCCAGGATGACCGCGTGTGCGAGCAGCGAACTCATCCGCGCGAAGTCGGGGTGGCGGTACGGATGCCATTCCGTGTGGATGAAGAGGGCATCGGCGCCTTCAAGCGCGTCGTAGTTGTGCTCCCGGTACTCGATGGCGTCCCCGAGAATGCGCCGGGCCTCGCCGGTTGCCGCCGGATCGTGCGCTACGACCCTGGCGCCCCGCTCGAGCAGGGCGCGAATCGTGACCAGGCTGGGCGCCTCGCGCATGTCGTCCGTGTTCGGCTTGAAGGCGAGGCCCCACACGGCGAAGGTCCGCCCCCGCAGGTCCTCGCCGAACCGCTCAACCGCCAACTCCACCAGGAATCGCTTCTGACGCTCGTTGACCTGCTCCACGGCATCCAGGATGGACGCGTCCAGTTCCAGTTCCTTCAAGGTCGAGGCCAGGGCCTTGACGTCCTTGGGGAAGCACGAGCCCCCGTATCCGATACCGGGAAACAGGTAGGTCGGACCGATGCGCCGGTCCGATCCGATGCCGCGGCGCACCTGGTCCACGTCGGCACCCGTCCGTTCGCACAGCCGCCCGATCGCGTTCATGAAGCTGATGCGTGTGGCGAGCATCGCGTTCGCGGCGTACTTGGTGATCTCGGCGGAGGCGACATCCATCACCTGAATCTCGTTCCCGGTTCGCACGAAGGGTGCGTAGAGGTCCCGCAGCACCCGGGCCGGCCTCGGGTGGTCGACGCCCAGCACGACACGGTCGGGCTTCTGGAAGTCGCTGACCGCGGCGCCCTCCCTGAGGAACTCGGGATTGGAGCAGACGTGGACCGGGTGAGCCGTCTCGGCCTCGATCGCCGCGCGTACCCGGTGCGCGGTCCCCACGGGCACCGTGCTCTTCGTGATCACGATGCGCTCGCCGTCCATGGCGCGCCCGATGTCGCGGGCCGCGGCCAGCACATACTGCAGGTCGGCGGATCCGTCGCCGTCCGGCGGAGTTCCCACCGCGATGAAGACGATACGGGACGCTCGCACGGCCCGCGCCACGCCGCTCGTGAAATTCAGCCGCCCCTCGGCGAGATTCCGCGACACGAGCCCGTCCAGCCCAGGCTCGAAGATCGGGATTTCGCCCCGCTTGAGGGCCTCGACCCGCTCTTCCAGGATGTCCACGCAGATCACGTCGTTGCCCGTCTCCGCCAGACAGGCCCCGGTCGTGAGCCCCACGTAGCCGCTCCCGAGTACCGCGATTTTCATCGGCGCCTGCTCACCCCTTCACGATCCATCGCTGCGGTTGGGCGGCGCAGTCCGCGTCGGGCACCGATGCCGTCGCGTTGCGCGCGTCGACCACCACGGGCGCGAGAAACAGGATCCGGGTCACATCGAAGCAACTGTGGTCGGTGACGATGACCGCCGCGTCGATTCGCTCCAGCAACTCGTCGGTGAGTGGAGCGGAAGCGAGCGTGCGACCGTCCCTCGTACTCCAGGCGGGCACATGCGGATCGTGATAGATGACTTCGGCGCCGTCGCGCTCCAGGTGGTCCAGGATGTCCATGGCGGGAGATTCCCGCACGTCCCCCACATCCTTCTTGTAGGCCACGCCGAGGAGCACGATCCTGGATCCTTTGACCGGCTTCCCAACCCCGTTGAGCGCCTCCCTGACCTTGCCCGCCACGAAAGTCGGCATCTCGGCGTTGATCTCCGAGGCCATGTCGATCAGGCGGGTGCGGTAGTCCATCTTCCGCATCTTCCAGGACAGGTAGTGGGGATCCACGGGTAGACAGTGCCCGCCGAGCCCCGGACCCGGCGTGAACTTCATGAACCCGAAAGGCTTGGTGGACGCAGCGGCGATCACTTCCCAGATGTTCAGTCCGAGCCGGTCGGCGATCAGGGCCATTTCGTTGGCCAGGCCGATGTTGACCGCGCGGAAGGCGTTCTCGAGGATCTTCGTCAGTTCCGCGGCCTCCGCCGAAGAGACGGGGACCATGCGGTCGACGAAACGCGAGTAGAAGGCGGTTCCGGCTTCCGTGCATGCGGGTGTCACCCCCCCGATGATCTTCGGCGTGTTCCCCGTCTTCCAGACTTCGTTGCCGGGATCCACACGCTCCGGCGAAAAGCAGAGATAGAAGTCCTTCCCGACCTCCAGACCACTCCGGGCCAGAATCGGGAGCACCACCTCGCGCGTCGTGCCCGGGTAGGTCGTCGACTCCAGCACCACGAGCTGTCCCCTGGCGAGAGCGGCACCCACCGCCTCCGCGGCGGCCAGGACGTGGGAGATGTCCGGATCGCGGGTCTTGGAGAGCGGTGTGGGCACACAGATCGCGACCACGTCGCAGTCCTCCAGGCGCGACATGTCGGTCGTGGCCGCCAGGAGGGTCCTCCTTACGAGGCCGGCCACCGCGTCGCCGGGCAGGTCCTGGATGTGGCTGCAGCCTCCGTTGACGCCGTCCACCACGCGGGAGTCGACGTCGAAGCCGAGCACTCCGATTGAGTTCCGGGCGGCCTCGACCGCGAGCGGCAACCCGACGTAGCCCAACCCGATCACGCCCAGCGTGGCGTCCCCGGAACGGATCCTGGACAGTCGCGACTCCGTCACGCCGTTACATCCACGGGGTCTTCACGGCGCTTGGCCGGGACGAGGGTGTCGGGTGGTCAGACCGACGACTCAGCAGTCCGTGGATAAAGCCACCCCAGCACCGAGAGCCGCGAGGCGCCGGGGGGATTCTGTCCAGGGACTGCCAGAGGCGCCTGCGTTTCCCGGCACCGGCTAGCCTCCGTCGCCACCGTCGGAGCCGGACTCATCGGCCTCGCCGGGCTCGGAGGGCTCCGGCATTTCGATCAAGGTGACTTCGATGAAGTTCTCGGCGAATTCGGCCAGGGTCCTGTCGACCGCAGCCTCGAATGCGCCCGCGGCTTCCCACGCGTCCAGAATCGAATCGTTCATCGGGGTGACGGTTCCGGTAACCGTGACAACCATATCCTTGGAAACCGAAACCAGGGAATCGGCGACCAGGGAGTCGGACAGATGCAGCAGATAGGCCGTCCGGTTGGCGTCCTTCAGGTTCGTCCAGAACGAGTGATAGCCGAGTGGGTCGGTGATCTGGACATCTTCCAGACTGACCACCTCTCCCAGGTGTTCGACCGGCCCCGCCGAGAAAGCCTCGAACGAGACCACGTTCACCAGCGCGGCCTCGGGCTCCTCCACCACGACTTCCGTAGGCTCGGCCGTCACGGAAAGCCAGTACATGAAGCCCGCAACCATCAGGAAGCTCAATACCATCAGCGGTGCGCCGAGCTTGGCGGCCCCCGCCCGGGACTTCAACGTTGCCATTCTGCCTTACCCCTGTCCTTTGTCGAGTTTGCACTCCGAGGCCCGCACAGCCTCGCTCACAGAGCCGGATTCTATCACACCAACTCGATGAGCGCCATGTCGGCGGCGTCGCCCTGGCGGCTGCCAAGCTTCAGGATGCGCGTGTATCCCCCCGGCCGTTCCGCGTACCGGGGTCCGATGTCGTCGAACAGCTTGCCCAGGATTTCCCGGTCCGCGATGCGCCGCCCGGCGAGGCGGCGGGCGTGCAGATCCCCGCGCCTGGCCAGCGTGATCAGGCGTTCGGCGTACGGTCGCAACTCCTTGGCCCGGGCCGTCGTCGTGGTGATCCGTTCGTGACGGAAGAGCGACGTGGCCATGTTCCGGAGCGTGGCTTTCCGGTGACTCGGAGAGCGCGAGAGGCCTCTCCCCTTCTTGCGGTGACGCATGGTTCTCGTTCCTCGGTTTCTCCGCCTATTGCTCCACCTCGGCGGCAGCCCCCTCCTTGACGTAAAACAGCTGGCCGTCCTCGTCCCGCTCCATCTTCATGCCGAAGCGGAGTCCGTGCTCGTCCAGGATGTCATAGAGTTCCGCAAGCGACTTCTTGCCGAAGTTGTTGATCCCCAGCAGATCCTCCTCGGTCCTCTCGATGAGATCCCCCAGGGTGTGGATCGACTTCAGCTGAAGCGCGTTGCGGGAACGCACGCTGATTTCGGCCAGGTCGTCGATCGGCTTTTCCATGAGCGCCAGGGCTTCTTCGGGCACCGGAGCCAGCTCGCGAACCTGCGCCTCGGGAAGGCCGCCCTCGGCGAAATAGAGCATGTAACGCAGGTGGCAGCGCACGAGTTCGGCGGCGTAGCGGACCGCGTCGGCGGGAGCAACCGAGCCGTCGGTCTCGACCCGGATGGTGAGCCGGTCGAAGTCGGTGCGCTGTCCCACCCTCGTTTCCTCGACGGTGAAGTTGGCACGCAGGACCGGATTGTAGATCGCGTCGATCCGCACCAGGTCCACCGGTGCGCCCGGCGGCAGCGGCTGCTGGTCGGCCAGCACGAAGCCGCGCCCCTTGTTCACATGAAGCTCCATGTGAACCTCGCGATCGTCCGCAAGGGTCAGCAGATGATGGTCCGGGTCGTGGATCGTCACCGAAGCAGGGCCACGGATCCTCCTGGCCGTGACCGGACCCTTCTTCTTCACCTGGACTTCCAGAACCGCTTCGTCGATGTCGTCGTCGAGAGAGACCACCAGCGATTTCAGGTTCTGAATCACCTGGTGAACATCTTCGACTACCGACGAAATGGTCTGGTGCTCATGCACCACCCCCTCGATGCGGAAGGCCCGCACGGCAGCCCCCTGAAGCGACGACAGGAGGACCCGTCGCACCGCGTTGCCCAATGTGTGGCCGTAGCCTCGCTCCAGCGGCTCGAGGACGAAATCTGCGGAGTGGCCGTCTGCCGACTCCTCGGCGATCTCGACACGTTCGGGAAGCACGAGACCGGTAAGATCAATCTCCAGATTCACGCTCGGTATTCCCCCTTTTTGCTTGCATCCTTCGGGATCCGCGAGGCTGGCTGTGCCAACGGCCTCCGATATCGGATCACTTGGAGTATAGTTCGACGATCAACTGTTCCTGGGCAGCCAGCGGGATGTCTCCCCGCACCGGCTGCCTGATAACCCTGCCTACCCGCTTGCCCTCGTCGAGGGCCAGCCAGTCCAGCAACTGGGGCCGGGTACGTGCACCCAGGCTCACCTCGACCAGTTCCAGGTCCCGCGAACCTTCGCGCAGAGCGACTTCATCTCCGGCCGACAACCTGTAGCTCGGGACATCGACCACGGAACCATTCACCTCAACGTGCCGGTGCCGGATCAGCTGGCGGGCCTGGCGGCGGCTGACCGCGAGACCCATGCGGAAGACCACGTTGTCCAGCCGACTCTCCAGCGCGATGATGAGGTTCTCGCCGGTGACGCCGGGGCGTCCGGCGGCGTACTTGAAGAGGTTGCGGAACTGCTTCTCGTGCAGCCCGTAGATGCGCTTGACCTTCTGCTTCTCCCGCAGCTGCACGGCATAGTCGGACTGCTTGCGGCGGCGGACGGAGGCCGGGCCGTGGTGGCCGGGCGGGTACTGCCGTCTCTCGACGGGACATTTCTCGGTGTAGCACTTCGCGCCCTTCAGGAAGAGCTTCTGCCCTTCCCTGCGGCAACGTTTGCAGACCGGACCGGTATATCGAGCCATAAGTGGATTCCAGCTCCCTCAGACGCGGCGTTTCTTGGGTGGGCGGCAGCCGTTGTGCGGCAGGGGGGTCACGTCGTGGATCGACTCGATCGTGAGCCCGGCCGCGGCCAGCGCCTGGATGGCGGATTCGCGACCCGACCCTGGGCCCTGCACGCGGACGACCACCTTGCGGACGCCCATCGCTACGGCGTCACGCCCGGCCTGTTCGGCGGCCATGGTGGCGGCGAAGGGCGTGGACTTCTTGGAACCCTTGAAGCCAGCCGTTCCGGCGGAAGCCCAGACCAGGACGTTGCCGGCCTGGTCGGCGATGGTGATGAGCGTATTGTTGAAGGTGGCCTTGATGTGAGCGACCCCCTCGGCCGCGACCACCTTCTTCGTCTTTTTCGTCCTGCCAGATCTGGGCGTTGCCAACCGCTGCCTTCCTTCGGGCACAAGTCCCCGTTGCGTGGATCCGTTGCGAGAAGCCTCGTTCGCCTGGCGCTACTTCTTGGGCGCCTTCTTCTTGCCCGCGATGGCCCGCCGCGGGCCCTTCTTGGTGCGGGCGTTCGTGTGGGTCCGCTGGCCCCGGACCGGCAGCCCCCGGCGGTGCCGGAGACCCCGGTAACAGCCGATGTCCATGAGCCGCTTGATGTTCATGGACATCTCCGTGCGCAGGGCACCCTCGACCTTGTAGTTCTGCTCGATCTCGCGGCGCAGACGGCTGGCGTCCTCGTCGGTCAGTTCGTGGGTGCGGAGGTCCGGGCTGATCCCGGTTGCCTCGAGGATCTTCCTGGACGAGGTGCGGCCGACGCCGTACACGTAGGTGAGCGCCACCTCGATCCGCTTGGCCCTGGGGAGGTCGATCCCCGCGATGCGTGCCATTGCCGCCTCAGCCCTGGCGCTGCTTGTGCCGGGGATTCCGGCTGCAGATGATCCGCACGACGCCCTTGCGACGGACGACGCGACAATACTCGCACATCGGCTTGACGCTGGTTCGAACCTTCACGCCGAAGCTCCCCTTTCGTTCATGTCTCTGCCTGATCGGGCCCAACCCCTTCCTTCGGGGCACAGCTTAAAAGGATAACGCTTACGCTTGCGGGGCGGTAGCCCCCTCCGGAAGGCCCTCCGGCGCCCCCCGCCCCACCGCCATCGCCGCGCCGTCCCAGATGCCGCCGCCCGTCAGGATCCGCGGCCCCGTTTCCGTCACGGCGACGGTGTGTTCGAAGTGGGCCGAAAGCGACCCGTCGAGGCTGGTGACGGTCCATCGGTCGCTAAGCGTCCGGATCTCGTCCGTGCCCACCGCCAGCATGGGCTCGATCGCGAGGACCATCCCCACCTGCAGCGGGACACCGAAGCCCGCCTTGCCGATATTCGAGACCTGGGGCTCCTCGTGGATCGCCCGCCCGATCCCGTGACCCACCAGATCGCGGATGATCGCGTAGCCGCTCGGGCGCACAGTCTCAACCACCGCCGCGCCGATGTCCCCGACGTGGCGGCTCGGCCGGGTGGCCGCCACTGCCGCGTCCAGCGCCCGGTAGGTTACCCCCATGAGGCTGGCCGCTTCCGCCCCGATCTCGCCCACCGGAAAAGTGTAGGCCGAATCCGCACACCACCCGCCCTGCTTCACTCCCACATCGATGGACACGATGTCGCGGGCGCGCAGCCTCCGCGCGGAGGGGATGCCGTGCACCACCTCTTCGTTGATGCTGATGCAGGCGCTCCCCGGAAACCCGTACAGCCCCTTGAAGGCGGGCACGGCCCCGTCGTGGGAGCGTACGAAGTCGTCGACGAAGCGGTCCAGCGATGCTGTCGAGACTCCGGGACGGACCCGGGGTTCGATTTCGGCGAAGAGGGTGGCGATGATGCGGCCGCACCGTTCCATCGCATCGATCTCGTCCGGGGACTTGAGTTGGATCAGGGGACGCCGTTTTCCGACCATCAGCCGCTCGCGCGAGAGGGCGTTGCGGGTTCCCCGACCGCCGCGCGCAGGGACGCGTACACCTGTTCGATATCGCCCTCGCCGTCCACCCGGGCCAGAAGTCCCTTCGCGCCGTAGTACCCGATCAACGGGGCGGTGACCTCCTGGTACACGGCGAGCCTGGTGCGCACGGTATCGGGGTGATCGTCGGCGCGGTGGATGAGGGGTTCGCCGGTTTCGTCGCACAGTCCATCCCTGCGCGGAGGATCGAAGTAGATGTTGTAGACCCGGCCGCCGGGGGACGAACGCCTTCCGGATATACGCTTGACCAGGACTTCCTCGGG
Source organism: Longimicrobiales bacterium (assembly GCA_965208295.1). GTDB lineage: Bacteria > Gemmatimonadota > Gemmatimonadetes > Longimicrobiales > Gaopeijiaceae > Bin94. The sequence goes on from OZ242328.1 coordinate 453,067, forward strand.
CGCTTCGAGGAGGCAGACGCGGTCGACCCCGCGACCCGCTCCGGCCAAAACGTCATCCAGCGCCTCGGCTTGGGGGACGGTGCGCGGAAACCCGTCGAAAACGACCCCCCGGTCCGCCGGCATCGCCGCGAGATGCTCTCGCACGAGGTCGACGATTACGTCGTCGGGAACCAGTTCTCCCGCATCCATGTACCTCCGGGCTTCGAGTCCGAGCGGCGTGCCCGCCGCGAGCGCCGCCCGCAACAGATCTCCCGTCGAGACATGCGCCCAGCCGAGGTCCCGGCCGAGCCGGATGCCCTGCGTGCCCTTGCCAACCCCCGGCGATCCGAGCAGGACGACGACCCTGCCCCCGCCATTCGCTTCGTTCACCGGCAACCTACATGTAGCGCCCGCGTCCGCGCATCTTCACCCGCCCCTTCTTCATGAAGCCGTCATAGCGGCGCAGGAGAAGGTCCTGCTGGGCCTGCTGCACGGTGTCGAGTCCCACCCCGACCACGATCAGGAGACTGGTGCCGCCGAAGAGGAAGGTCTGGACGTTGAAGATGTCCAGGATCCAGAAGGGCAGCAGCGCAATGATCGCGAGGTAGACGGAGCCCGGGAGGGTGACGCGGGTGAGGATTCGGTCGATGTACTCTGCGGTGCGCGCACCGGGCTTTACGCCCGGGATGAAGGCGCCCTGCTTCTTGAGATTCTCAGCCAGGTCCACAGGATTGAAGATGATGGCCGTGTAGAAATACGCGAAGAAGATGATGAGGGCGCCATAGGTGATGGTGTAGGGCCAGGTTCCCTGCTGGAAGATGTCCGACAGCTCCGTGACGAACCCGATCGAGCTGAAGGCGGCGATCGTACCGGGCACCACGATGAAGGACTGGGCGAAGATGATAGGCATCACTCCCGCGGAGTTCACGCGCAGCGGGATGAAGCTCTTCTGACCCTCTCTGATCCGGCCCCGCCCCACGACCTTCCTGGGAATCTGAATGGGGATCTTGCGTGCGGCCATCGTCATGGCGACGACACCGGCCGTGATTCCGACGATCACCGCGAGGAGCGCGATGAGCGCGGGAAGGCCGATTTCCCCCGCGGCAACGCTTTCCCAGGTGCGGCCCGCCGCGGCCGGGAATCCCTGGATGATCGAGAAGAAGATCATGAGCGACATGCCGTTGCCGAGGCCGCGCTCCGTGATCTGCTCACCCATCCACATGATGAACACGCCGCCGACAGTGAGTACCACCACGGTCGTGAAGGTGAAGGTCAGTCCCGGGCTGTTGACCGCGCCCCCCAGGTTCTGCAGGAAGGAGGCGTAGGCGTAGGCCTGGATGACGCAGAGCAGGACGGTCGTGTAGCGCGTCCACTGGGTCAGCTTCTTCCGGCCTTCCTCACCTTCCTTCTGGAGCTTTTCGACGGTGGGGAAGACCGCGGCCAGCAGCTGGAACATGATGCTGGCGGAGATATAGGGCATGATCCCGAGCGCGAAGATCGTCGCCCGGCTGAGCCCCTGGCCCACGAACATGTCGTAGACGCCGAGGAACGTGTTGTCGAACTGTGCCGTGAACGCCTGCAGCGCCCCCACGTCGATGCCCGGAACGGTAATGTGCGACCCGATCCGGTAGATGAACATCATGAGGAGCGTGAAGAGGATCTTCTTCTTCAGCTCCGGAGCCCGGAAGAGATTCGGGATCGGATTAGCCATCTTCGGACACCCCCCCGTTCAATCGCACTATTCGTCGTCCCCGCGCAGGGGAAGAACGGTTACCGAGCCCCCCGCGGCCTCGATCTTCCGCCGCGCGGTCGCGGACATGCCGTGGACCGTGCAGTTGACGGGCCCTTCGACCTCTCCCGTGCCCAGGATCTTGACCGGGCGCCGGAGTGACCGGATCAGTCCGGCCGCCCTTAGCGATTCGGGCGTGGCGTCGCCATCCACGATGTGCAGGTCGCCCACATTCACCACCTGGTACTCCACCCGGTTGCGATTCTTGAAGCCGCGCTTGGGGATGCGGCGCTGCAGCGGCATCTGCCCGCCCTCGAACCATGCGGGCACTCCGCCGCCGGAGCGCGAGTTCTGGCCCTTTTCACCACGGCCGGACGTCTTGCCCTTGCCCGAGCCGGGGCCCCGGCCGACCCGTTTCCGGTTGCGGCGGGAGCCCTTGGGGGCGCGCAGGTTGTGCAGTTCGATCATTGCTCAGTCCACCTCCGTGACTTCTACGAGATAGTCCACCTTGGCGATCATTCCGCGGATCGCGGGCGTGTCGTCGTGCTCCACGGACTGCTGGTGGCGCCGCAACCCGAGCGCCCTCAGAGTGCGACGCTGAATCTTCTGGCGTCCCGCACCGCTGCGCACCTGGGTAATCCTGATCCTGTCAGCCACGGCTTCCCACTCCGAGTTCCTCAACGCTGATCCCCCGCTCGGCCGCCACGTCGTAAGCCGTAACCAGGTTCTCCAGTCCCTGCACGGTCGCGCGGACCACGTTGATCGGGTTGTTGGTTCCCAGGCTTTTGGTCAGCACGTCGGTGATGCCCGCGGCCTCCATGACCGCGCGCACCGGGCCGCCGGCGATAACGCCCGTTCCCGGCGCGGCCGGCCGCATGAGCACCCGCCCCGCACCCCAGCGCCCGACGATCTCGTGCGGGATGGTGCCGCGCAGGACGGGGATGTCGACCATGTTTTGGCGCGCCTGCTCGAACGCCTTGCGGATCGCCTCCGCGACCTCGTTCGCCTTGGCGTGCGCGATGCCTACCCGTCCGGACTGGTTGCCGACGGCGACCAGGGCGGTGAAGGAGAACCGGCGGCCACCCTTGACCACCTTCGCCACACGATTGATGTGGATCAGGTTCTCTACCTGTTCCGCGCCCTCCTGCGGTCTCTTGTCCCTGGCCATCAGAAGACCAACCCTCCCGCCCGCGCACCCTCCGCGAACGCCTTGACTCGTCCGTGATAACGGAAGCCGCCACGGTCGAAGACGACCGTGGTGACTCCCCTGTCAATCGCCCGCTCCGCGAGCAGTTTGCCGGCCGCCCTGGCGGCTTCCACCTTGCGGCTCCCCTCATCCGGCCCGTTGCCCTTCAACTCGGGGGCCAGCGTCGAAAGGCCGACCAGGGTCCGGCGGGCGACATCGTCGACCAGCTGGCCTTCGATGTTCCTGAGCGACCGGTACACGACCAGGCGCGGCCGTTCGGAGGTGCCGTGCACCCTCTTGCGGATACGTGTGTGGCGCCGCCGTCGCTGAAGCTGGCGACTCTTCCTCAGTTTGCTGGGTTTGATCCTGGTCATGATGCGGCCGTCTTGCCGGCTTTCCGCCGGACGTGCTCACCTTTGTATCTCACACCTTTGCCCTTGTATGGCTCCGGGGGACGAAACGCGCGGATCACCGCGGCCGTGTGGCCTACCTGCTGCTTGTCGGCGCCGCTGACGACGATGGTCGTCTGATTCGGCACCTCGAAGCTAATCCCTTTCGGCGCCGGGAACTCGATCGGGTGCGAGAATCCGAGGCTCAGACGGAGCCCGGTGCCCTGTGGCTGGGCCCGGTAGCCCACGCCGACGATCTCGAGGGTCTTGCTGAAGCCCTGGTTGACACCCTCGACGATGTTGGCCACAAGCGAACGCGTAAGGCCATGCAGGGCCCGGTTTTCCTTCTGATCGTCGGGGCGGGTGACGACGAGCGTCTTCCCGTCGTCGGCGTCCCAGTGCACGGCGATGGGTGCGCGTACCCGCAGTTCCAATGCGCCCCTTGGACCCTTCGCCGCGACCCGCTGACCATCCAGGGTAACGGTCACCCCGTTGGGGATCTCGACCGGCTGTTTGCCAATGCGTGACATGGAGTCCTCCTACCAGACCACCGCGAGGACTTCGCCGCCGACCCGCGCCTCACGGGCGCCGCGGTCGGAAAGGAGGCCCCGCGAGGTGGAGAGCATGGCCATTCCGAGTCCGTTGCGGATGCGCGGGATCTCTTCGACTCCGACGTACCGGCGCCACCCAGGACGCGAAACGCGCTCAAGGCGGCGGATGACATGTCTGCCTTCGTGATACTTGAGATACACGCGGACGATGCCGTGTTTGCCATCGTTCAGCACCTTGTAGTCGTGGATGTACGCGTTCTCGGAGAGGAGGCGCGCCACCTCGACCTTCAGCTTGGAGAGCGGCACATCGGCCCAGCGGTGTCCCGCGCTGCCGGCGTTCCGGATCCGGGTGAGCATGTCCGCGATGGGATCGGTCATCATGGTTGGTTCGTGTCCTCTTTCGATCCTGGCGTGTCGCCGTCTTCCCGCTGGTTCATGATTTGGTGGCCCCGACGATCACCGGCACTTCGCCCCGGAAGGGGAACCCGAGCTGGCGGAGGAGGGCGTACGCCTGATCGTCCTTGTCGGTGGACGTGACCACGGTCACATCCATGCCGTGGATCTGCCTGACCTTGTCGTAGTCGACTTCGGGGAAGATGATCTGCTCCCTGATGCCAACCGTGTAGTTGCCCCGTCCGTCGAAGGAGCGCGTGTTGAGACCCCGGAAGTCGCGGATGCGGGGCACCGCGACCGACACGAAGCGGTCGAGGAACTCCCACATGCCGCGGCGCCGCAGCGTGACCGTCGCCCCGACCGGCATGCCCTCGCGGAGTCGGAAGTTGGAGATGGACTGCCGAGCGCGCGTGATGACGGCCTTCTGGCCCGTGATCACCGCCAGCTCGCCGACGACCGACTCTATGAGCTTCCGATCGCGGCTTGCCTCTCCGACCCCACAGTTCAGCGTCACCTTGACGACCTGCGGAATCTGGTGCGGGTTCGCGAAGCCGAACTGCTCCTGGAGCGTGGGGCGCGCGACATCCTTGTAGTGGGTGAGAAGGCGCGGTTCGATCGCGACGGGCGACCTGCCCCCGGCCGGCCCACCGTTGCGCTTCGCCGACTTTCGGGGCGTCATGGCTGGTTCCTCGGAATGGGGTTGCCACTCTTGACCGCGATTCGCTCCTTGAGTCCGTCCGGCTCGATCCGAATGCGGATCCGGCTTGCCTCGTCGCTGGCGGGATCAATCAGCATCACGTTGGAGATGTGGATCGGAGCCTCGAAGGTGATGATGCCGCCCTCGGGGTTGGCCTGTGTCGGACGCGAGTGGCGCTTCCGCATGTTGACCCCCTGGATCACCACCTGGTCCGCCGTGCGGAGCACCCTCAGCACGGTGCCCTCGGCGTCGCGATGGTTCCCGCGGATGACACGAACCCGGTCGCCCCTGGCGATTCTGCTGATGGCCCTAGCCATGACTTACAATACCTCCGGAGCAAGGGAGACGATTCTCATATAGCGCTTCTCGCGGAGCTCGCGGCCCACCGGTCCGAAGATGCGCGTTCCCCGGGGCTCCTTCTGCGCGTTGATGAGGACGGCCGCGTTGTCGTCGAAGCGTATGTAGGTGCCGTCACGACGCCGGATCTCCTTGGCCGTGCGCACGACCACCGCCTCCATGACCTCGCCCCGTTTCACCGGCGCGTTGGGAACCGCGTCCTTGATCGTAACTATGACCCGGTCCCCGATCCGGGCGTAGCGCCGCCGCGACCCGCCAAGCACACGGATGCAGAGCGCCCGCTTGGCGCCCGTGTTGTCGGCGATCTTCAGCATCGATTCCTGTTGGATCATCGGATCTTCTCGTCTTCTTCCGGGCGGGCGTCAGTCCGGCCGTTCGATCAGTTCGACCACGCGCCACCGCTTCGTCTTCGAAAGCGGACGCGTCTCCATGATCGAGACCGAGTCACCCACGCAGTATTCGTTCGCTTCGTCGTGCGCGTGGTACTTCTTCGTGCGCTTGACCTGCTTCCCATAGAGGGGGTGGGCGAAACGGCGCTCCACCATGACGGTGACCGTCTTGTCGGCCCGGTCTCCCACCACGACACCTGTGCGCACCTTGCGCCGCCTGCGATCGCTCCTCGCTGTCACCACCGTCTCCTTTGCGCCGTCGCTCATGATTTACCATCCGGCTGAGCGGCCTGCCGCTCGTGCAGAATCGTCTTGATGCGCGCGATGTCGCGCCTGATCTCCCGCCGCAGACGCGGGTTCTCGAGCTGCATGACCGCGCTGCGGAAGCGGAGACGGAACTGCTCCAGCTTGAGCTCGCCCAAGCGGTGCTCCAGCTCCGCGTTTTCCAGCTCCCTGACTTCCTCTGCCTTCACTGTATCGCTCTCCTGGTGGTCCTTGATTTCTCGCCTAGAGCTGGGTTTCCCGCTCTACGAAACGGGTCTTCACGGGCAGTTTGAAGGAGGCCAGCTGCATGGCTCTTCGAGCTCTCTCGGCCGAAACGCCCTCCAGCTCGAACATGATGCGGCCGGGCTTCACCACCGCGACCCACTCTTCGGGGTTACCCTTCCCCTTTCCCATGCGGGTCTCGGCCGGCTTTTTCGTGACGGGCTTGTCGGGAAATATCCGGATCCACACCTTCCCGCCCCTCCTCACATGCCGGGTGATCGCCACACGGGCCGACTCGATCTGCCGGTTGGTGATCCAGCTCGCCTCGAGCGCCTGCAGGCCGTAGTCGCCGAAGGAGACCTTGTTTCCCCGGTACGCCTTGCCGCGCATCTTCCCCTTGTGGGTCTTCCTGCGCCGTATCCGTTTCGGTGCGAGCATTCTTCTCTATTCCTCCCTTAGGCACCCGGCCCGGCCGAGTACGTGCGGCCGAAGCGGTCTTCGATCACTTCACCCTTGAAGATCCAGCACTTCACCCCGACGACCCCGTAGGTCGTGCGGGCATCCACATGTGCGTAGTCGATCCGGGCGCGCAGGGTGTGCAGGGGCACGCGGCCCTCGTTGTATCCCTCCCTGCGGGCGATCTCGGCGCCGCCCAGCCGGCCCGCGCACTGGATGCGGATGCCCTCGGCGCCGGCGCGCATGGCCGACTGGACCGCGCGCTTCATGGCACGCCGGTACGAGATGCGCTGCCGGATCTGGTGGGCGACGTTGTCGGCTACCAGGCGCGCGTTCATCTCGGGGCGCTTGATCTCCTCGACATTCACGGACACTTCGCTGTTCGTAAGCACGGCCAGCTCGTCGCGGAGCTTGTCCACCTCGGCGCCGCGCTTGCCGATCACGACGCCGGGGCGTGCGGTGTGCAGCGTGACGACCAGCTTGGACGGCTTGCGCGCGATCTCGACGGTAGCCAGCGCAGCATGGTGCAGTCGCCGGTGGAGGTAGGTGCGTATGACGTGGTCTTCCTTCAGGAGCTTGGGCAGATCCCGCTCCGCGTACCATCTGGAATGCCAGTCCGTGACGATTCCGAGCCGGAATCCGTGGGGGTGGGTTTTCTGGCCCATCCGCTAGTTCTCCTCCGCTGAAACAACCACGGTGATGTGGCTCGTTCTCCGGCGCCGAGGGGCCGCCCGACCCATCGCGCCCGCTCTCCACCGCTTCAGGGTTTGTCCTTCGTCGACGAAGACGCGGCTGACCACGAGGTCGTCGATGTCCACGGAATCTCCTTCCACGTCGGCCTTCTCCCGGGCGTTGGCCACAGCCGACCGCAGCGTCTTGCCCATGGGGATGGCGGCCGCCTTCTTGGAAAACTGCAACACGGAAATGGCCTCGTTTACGGATCGTCCCCGGATCTGGTCGGCAACCAGCCGAACCTTGCGGGGGCTCATCCTGATTTCCTTTGCGATCGCGCGTGCTTCCATGGCGAACTCCATTAACTCCTCGCCCGCTTGTCGGCCAGCTTGCCGCCGTGTCCGCGGAAGAGCCTCGTGGGGGAGAACTCGCCGAGCTTGTGACCCACCATGTTCTCGCTGATGTACACGGGGATGAACTTGTTGCCGTTGTGGACCGCGATGGTGTGCCCAACGAAATCCGGCGAAATGGTTGAGGCGCGGGACCAGGTCCTGATCACCGTTCTCTCGTTGCGCGCGTTCATCAGCTCCACCTTGCGGAGGAGCTTCTCGTCGATGAACGGCCCCTTCTTGACACTTCGCGGCATGGTCTATCCGGTCTCCGTGTGGCCCATGGTCAGCGCGTCGCCTTGCCGCGCTTGCGTCCACGGACGATGAACTTGTTCGACAGTTTCTTCTTCTTGCGCGTCTTCTTGCCCTCGGGCTTCCCCCAGGGCGTTACCGGCGGACGTCCACCCGACGCCTTCCCCTCACCCCCGCCCAGCGGATGGTCGACCGGGTTCATGGCCACGCCCCTCACCTTGGGACGCCGTCCCCGCCAACGGCTCGCGCCCGCCTTGCCCAGCGACTGGAGGCTGTGGTCCACGTTGCCGACCTGGCCCACCGTGGCGAGGCATCGCCGGTGGATTCTGCGAACCTCGGTAGAGGGAAGGCGCAGCGTGACGTATTGGCCCTCCTTGGCGACGATCTGCACACCCGCTCCGGCGCTACGGGCCATCTGTCCGCCCTTGCCCGGCTTCATCTCCACGTTATGCACGGTGGTGCCGAGGGGAATCCGCTCGAGCGGCAGCGCGTTGCCCGGCAGGATGTCCGCGTCGGGTCCCGACGAAATCACGTCTCCGACTCCCATTCCCCGCACATACAGGATGTAGCGCTTCTCGCCGTCCTCGTAGTGGACCAGCGCAATGAGCGCCGAACGGTTGGGGTCGTATTCGATCTCGGCGATCCGTCCCTTCACGCCGAGCTTTTCGCGCCTGAAATCCACCTTGCGGTACCGGCGCTTGTTGCCGCCTCCCCGCCTGCGCACGGTAATCCGGCCATGGTGGTTGCGCCCGCCGGAGCGCTTCAACGACTCGGTCAGCGACTTCTCGGGGCCCTTGCGCGTCACCGCGTCCCGGGCGGTAATCGACCGGAAGCGGTTTCCGGGCGTTACGGGTTTGAATTTCTTGAGCGCCATCGGATCAACCCATCTCGTACAGTTCGATTTCATCGCCCTGGACCAGCTGCACCACCGCCTTCTTGTAGGACGACGTGCGGCCCAGCTCCCAGTTCTTAACCATCCGGCCCAGCAGCGCGCGTTTGGCTTTCCCCGGATACCGCATGGTGCGGACATCCGTCACCTTGACGTCCCAGAGCGCCTCGACCGCCCGTGCGATCTCGTGCTTGTTGGCGCGCTCGTTCACGATGAAGGTGTAGAGGCTCGCTTCCATCTGCCCGGTGGTCTTCTCGGTGACGACCGGTGCCACGATCACGTCGTAGGCTTCACGCATCAGGCGTCCTCCCCGATGGTTTCGGGGACGTCCACGGTCTCTCGCTGCACCGGCCGGCGCCTGGCTCGCTCGTCTTCGTACTCGGGGGCGTCGGGCAGGCGTTCCAGCGCGGCTTCCTCGATGACCAGCGTCCCGGACCACACCACGTCGTAGGGCGACTCGGTGCCGAAGGGCAGGACCCGCACTCCGGGCAGATTGCGCCCCGAGAGGTACAGTTCGCGGTTCACGCCGTGGGTCAGAAAGAGAATCTTTCCGGGCTGATCGAGTTTGCCGAGCAGTTCCGTCAGTTCGCGTGTCCTGGGAGCCTCGAAGTTGAAGCCCTCGATGACGGCCACCCGTCCCGCGGCCGCCCGGCTGTTGAAGGCCGAGGTGCGTGCCAGGGCGCGGATTCGCTTCGGGAGCCGCTGGGTCCAGGAGCGGGGCCGGGGGGGGAACGCCCTGCCCCCGCCTCTCCACTGGACCGCGCGGATGGTGCCCTGCCGGGCTCGTCCGGTGCCCTTCTGGCGCCACGGCTTGCGGCTGCCGCCGGCGACCGCGCTGCGGTTCTTCTTCGAGGCGCTGCCCTGGCGCTGGTTCGCCAGGAAGGCAGTGACCGCCTGGTGCAGCGCGCCTTCGTGGATCACGCCGTTGAAGAGGGAACTCGGAAGCGTCACTTCCGACCCCGCGGAACCGTCTGTCTTGAAGTAGTGAGCCTGGTACATGGTCTAGCAGTCCGTGGACAGAGCCCTCCGAGCACCGAGAGCGGCGAGGCGCCGGGCTGGCAAGGCGCGACGAGAGGTGAATAGCAGCGCTATTCGCCCGAGGAGCAACGCAGAGCGGAGCGGTCCAGCGCGGATGCATCGCCGCTCGAATGCCGGGGGGATTCTGTTCATGGGCTGCCTATTGCCGGATCAGGACGTAGCTGTTCCTGCTGCCTGGAACCCCTCCCCTGATGAAGAGCAGGTTCCGCTCCGAGTCGATCCGAACGACCTCCACGTTGCGGATCGTCCTTCTCTTCCCGCCCATGCGACCGGGAAGCTTCTTGCCCTTGATCACCCGGGACGGGTCGGTGCCCGGGCCCATGGAGCCCGGAGTGCGGGACATGGGGTGTCCGTGCGAGGCGGGCCTTCCGGCGAATCCGTGCCGCTTCACCACACCCTGGAATCCGCGGCCTTTGGAGACCCCGGTCACCCTCACCCTCTGTCCGGCCTCGAACAGCTCGACCGTCAACTCCTGGCCGGGTTCGTATGCGCCTCCCCGCTCGGGCGCAAATTCGCGCAGGAGACGGGGTGCCGCGTCCAGACCCGCCTTGGCGGCGTGTCCGAGTTCGGCCCTGGCGGAACGCTTGTGCTTCCGCTCGCCGAACCCGACCTGGACCGCTTCGTAGCCGTCGGAATCCTGGTTCTTGACCTGGACCACGGTACAGGGTCCCGCCTTGAGCACGGTACAGGGAACCGACCGGCCTTCGTCCGTGAAGACCCGTGTCATCCCGATCTTCCTGCCAATCAATCCGGGCATCGTCAGTCCACCTTGATCTCGACGTCCACGCCTGCCGGAAGATCGAGCTTGGTCAGCGCGTCGATGGTCTGGGGGCGGCTCTCAACGATGTCGATCAGGCGCTTGTGCGTCCTGAGCTCGAACTGCTCCCGGCTCTTCTTGTCGATGTGGGGCGAACGCAGCACGGTCCACCGCTGGCGCCGCGTGGGCAGGGGGATGGGTCCGCGGATCGTGGCGCCGGTCTTCTGAGCGGTACGCACGATGTCGGCGGCCGTCTGATCCACCACCCAGTGGTCGAAGGCCTTGAGGCGGATTCGGATCCGGTTGCTCATACCCTTGGTTGCCGTCCCCTGCTTCGTCTTTGCCGGCGGAGGGCCCGTGCCGCGTGTCGGTGACATGATTCCTCTATTCGATGATGGCGGTGACGACGCCGGCGCCCACGGTCCGGCCACCTTCCCGGATCGCGAAGCGCAGTTCCTCGTCCATCGCGATCGGCGTGATCAACTCCACCTCCATCTGCACGTTGTCCCCCGGCATCACCATCTCCACTCCGTCCGGCAGCATCGCCGAACCCGTCACGTCCGTCGTGCGGAAGTAGAACTGCGGACGATAACCGTTGAAGAACGGCGTGTGGCGGCCGCCCTCCTCCTTCGTCAGCACGTACACCTCCGCCTTGAACTTCGTGTGCGGCGTGATCGAGCCCGGAATCGCCAGCACCTGGCCCCGGCTGATCTCCGTCTTGCCCACACCCCGCAGCAGCAGACCCGCGTTGTCTCCCGCCTGGCCCTGATCCAGGATCTTGCGGAACATCTCCACCCCCGTCACCACCGTCTTGCGGTCCTCTCCCATCCCCACGATCTCCACCGTGTCGCCCTTGTGGATCACCCCGCGCTCGACCCGGCCCGTCGCCACCGTGCCGCGGCCCGTGATCGAGAACACGTCCTCCACAGGCATCAGGAACGGCTTGTCGATGTCGCGCTCCGGCTGCGGAATGTACGTGTCGATCGCATCCATCAGCTCGTCGATGCACTCGCCCGCCTCGCCCTCGCCCGCCGCCTCCAGCGCGTGCAGCGCGCTCCCCATCACCACCGGCAGGTCGTCTCCCGGGAAGTCGAACTCGCTCAGCAGCTCCCGAACCTCCAGCTCCACCAGCTCCAGGAGCTCCTCGTCGTCCACCATGTCCACCTTGTTCAGGAACACCACGATGTGCGGCACGTTCACCTGACGCGCCAGCAGAATGTGCTCCCGCGTCTGCGGCATCGGGCCGTCCGCCGCGCTCACCACCAGAATCGCGCCGTCCATCTGCGCCGCGCCCGTGATCATGTTCTTCACGTAGTCCGCGTGCCCCGGACAGTCCACGTGCGCGTAGTGACGGTTCGCCGTCTCGTACTCCACGTGCGCCGTCGCGATCGTGATCCCCCGCTCGCGCTCCTCCGGCGCCTTGTCGATCTCGTCGAACTCCACCGCGTCTCCGCCGAACTTCTTCGCCTGCGCCATCGTGATCGCCGCCGTCAGCGTCGTCTTCCCGTGGTCGACATGGCCGATCGTTCCCACGTTCACGTGCGGCTTCGTTCGCTCGAAGGTCTCCTTCGCCATTCTTCCCCCGTATCTGGGTTAGCTGTGTGTTGGGACGGGGCCGTCAGACACCCGCCAGGACTCCCTGCCCGGCATTCCTGCGCCGGGGCTTCCCGGACTTCTTCTCCGGGGCGATTTCGTCGTAGTGCGAGAACTGCATGGTGAACACGGCCCGCCCCTGGCTCAGGGACCGCAGCCGCGTCGAATATCCGAACATCTCACCGAGCGGGACGCTGGCGCCGATGACCTGCGCATCGCCGCGGTCGGTCATCCCGCCCACCTTGCCGCGGCGGGCCGAAAGGTCACCGATCAGGTCGCCCATGTACTCATGAGGCGTGACCACCTCGACATCCATGACCGGTTCCAGCATCACGGGAGCGGACTTCCTGAGCCCCTCCTTCAGCGCGAGCGAGCCGGCGATCCGGAAGGCCATCTCGCTCGAGTCCACATCGTGATAGGAGCCATCCATGAGCGAGACCCGGATATCGACAACCGGATAGCCCGCGACCACCCCGGACTGGAGGGCGTCCCGCACGCCGCGCTCCACCGCCGGGATGTAGTCGCGCGGGACCCTCCCGCCCTTGATCCTGTCCTCGAAGACAAACCCGGACCCGGATTCGGTGGGCTCGATGTCGATGACCACGTGACCGTACTGGCCCCGTCCCCCCGTCTGCCGCACGAAGCGTCCCACCACCCCGGTCGAGGCGTTCCGGATCGTCTCGCGGTAGGCGACCTGGGGACGGCCGACGTTCGCGTCCACCGAAAACTCCCGGCGCAGGCGGTCGACGATGATCTCCAAATGAAGCTCGCCCATGCCGCTGATGATCGTCTGTCCGGTCTCGGCGTCGGTGTGGACGCGGAAGGTGGGATCCTCCTCGGCGAGTTTCCCGAGGCCCGTGCCCAGCTTGTCCTGGTCGGCCTTGGTCCGGGGCTCGATCGCGACCGAGATGACCGGCTCCGGGAAGTCCATCGCCTCGAGGATGATGGGGTGGGCGGGATCGCAGATCGTGTCGCCCGTGCGCACGGTCTTGAGCCCGATCACGGCGGCGATGTCGCCCGCATACACCTCGTCGCGCTCCTCGCGCTTGTTGGCGTGCATCTGCAGGAGACGTCCCGCCCGTTCCTTGCGCGACTGGGTGGCGTTGTAGACCCGGCTTCCCCTGGGCAGCGATCCGGAATAGATGCGCAGGTAGGTCAGCTTCCCCACGAAGGGGTCGGTCATGATCTTGAAGGCCAGCGCCGAGAGGGGCGCGTCGTCGGCAGCCTCGCGAGACTGCCGGATTGCATCGCTGTGCGGCGGGCGGCCCTCGATGGCCTGCACGTCGAGCGGCGAGGGGAGGTAGTCGATCACCCCGTCGAGCAGTCGCTGGACACCCTTGTTCTTGAAGGCGGAGCCGCAGAAGACCGGGAAGAAGGCGCCCGACGCGGTGGCCGCGCGGATCACCTGACGTGTCTCGTCTTCGGTGAGCGGTTCCCCGAGAAGGTATTTCTCCAGGTACTCGTCGTGGTGCTCAAGCGCGGCCTCGATGAGCTCGTGCCGGAGCGCCTCGGCCTTTTCCTTGAGCGTTTCGGGGATCCCGACTTCGGTGATGGTGGCACCGAGCTCGTCGTCCCAGACGTAGGCCTGCATGGCCACCAGGTCGATCACCCCCGTAAAGAGGTCGGCCTCGCCGAGCGGGTATTGCACCGCGAAGGCGTTCGCCCCGAGCCGCTTACGCATCATCCGGACGACATTGTCGAAGTCGGCGCCGGTCCGGTCCATCTTGTTGACGAAGGCGATCCGCGGCACGCCGTAGCGGTCGGCCTGGCGCCACACAGTCTCCGACTGCGGCTCCACGCCGCCGACCCCGCAAAAAACAGCGACCGCCCCGTCCAGTACCCGGAGCGATCGCTCGACCTCGGCCGTGAAGTCGACATGGCCGGGCGTGTCGATGATGTTGATTCGGTATTCCGAATCGTTGCGAAGCCAGAACGCGGTGGTGGCCGCGGAGGTGATCGTGATGCCGCGTTCCTGCTCCTGCTCCATCCAGTCCATGGCGGCGGCCCCCTCATGGACCTCGCCCATGCGGTGAAGCCTGCCCGTATAGAACAGGATGCGCTCCGTCGTAGTCGTCTTACCGGCATCAATGTGCGCCATGATGCCGATATTTCGGAGCTTTTGGAGTGGTGTGAGCCTGGGCATATCTATTTCGTCAACTCTCGTCGTTCTGCGCCTGTCAAACAGCTATCCCGCCGGAGCGTCCCTCCCTTCGGCCGGCACCCGCAGGGGCCGGCGGCGGGCGGAAGGCCTACCAGCGGTAGTGCGAAAAGGCTTTGTTGGCTTCGGCCATCCGATGCGTATCGTCCTTCTTCTTTACGGTCGTGCCTTCCCCGCGGCTGGCGGCCAGCAACTCGCCGGCCAACCGCTGGGCCATGGTCCGTTCCCCCCGTTGCCGAGAAAACCCGATGAGCCACTTGATGGCCAGCGCCTGGCGCCGCTCGGGCCTCACTTCGATGGGGACCTGATATGTGGCGCCGCCGACGCGCCGGCTCTTGACCTCAAGGGCCGGCTTCGCGTTGGTGAGCGCCGTTTGGAAGACATTGATGGAGGGCTGGCCCGCCTTCGACTCGACGATGTCCATCGCCTCGTAGAAGATTCCTTCGGCCAGCGACTTGTTCCCGTCCAGCATCAGTCCGTTGATGAACTTCTGGCAGATCGGCGATCCGAAGCGGGGGTCGCCCGGAATCTCGCGGCGCAGGGCTCGGGTTCGGCGGCTCATCGCGTCAGTTCCTTTCCCGTGGCCCTACCGGGGCCGTTTGGCTCCGTACTTGGACCGTCCCTGCTTGCGGACCGACACGCCCGAGGTGTCGAGCGTTCCGCGGACGATGTGGTACCGAACACCCGGCAGATCGCGGACCCGTCCCCCCCGAATCAGCACGATGGAGTGCTCCTGGAGGTTGTGACCCTCGCCCCCGATGTACGCGGTGACCTCGTAGCCGTTGGTCAGCCGCACACGGGCCACCTTCCGCAGGGCGGAGTTGGGCTTCTTGGGGGTGGTGGTGTACACACGGGTGCAGACCCCCCGCTTCTGGGGGTTCTTCTGGAGCGCGGGCGACTTGTTCTTCTTCTTGAGTCGCGCGCGACCCTTCCGCACCAGCTGATTCAGAGTGGGCATCGGAGCCGAACTCGTTCCTCGTGAATATCCGAATCGGGGTCAGTCGAAACCAGCCTCCGGGCGGAACAAGGGCGCGCTATGCTTGTTTGCTCAAGCGCGCCCGAGCCGTCCCGGAGGCCGACCCTCCAGGAATTTCCTGGACAGCCTGGAAAAGGTAGCAAAATATCGGGGAATGTCAAATCGTAGTCTTGTCCAACGGAGCGGGATACCTTCCCCCCTACTCCGCCGAGACCTCCTCTTCCAGCAACTCCCCCAGCCCCGGCAAGCTCTCGCCCGGGGCCGTGAGTGGCAGGATCTCCTCGTCGTAGTACTCCCGCTCGACCGTGAACTCGACCTCGTGCCATCGGTGGACCCCCGTTCCAGCGGGGATCAGATGCCCGATGATGATGTTCTCCTTGAGCCCCCTCAGGTCGTCCCTGGCGCCGCGCACGGCCGCGTCGGTGAGGACCCGGGTGGTCTCCTGGAAGGAGGCGGCCGAGATGAACGAGCTGGTGGTGAGGCTCGCCTTGGTGATCCCGAGGAGCAATGGCTCCTGGCGGGCGGGATTCAGGAGCGGCCTGTCCTCCTCCTTCGCACGCTTGGCGTTCTCGATCCGCACCTCGTCATTCACCGTGCGGAAGGCCACCCGGTCGACATGTTCGCCCTCCAGCAGACCCGTATCGCCGGGATCGACAACGCGGACCTTCTGCAGCATCTGGCGCACGATCACGCCGATGTGCTTGTCGTTGATCTTGACGCCCTGCAGGCGGTACACCTCCTGGATCTCGTTGAGAAGGTACTCCTGCACCGCGCGCGGGCCCTTGATCTTCAAGATGTCGTGCGGATTGATCGGCCCTTCCGAGAGGCGGTCGCCCGCACGCACCTGATCGCCCTGGTGAACGCGCATGTGCTTCCCGACGGGCACGTCGTACTCCCGCCGCTGTCCCTGCTTCGGCGACACGATGACGCGCCGCTTGCCCCGCTTGATGGGGCCGAAGGACACCACGCCGTCGATCTCGGTGATGATGGCCGGGTCCTTGGGACGCCGGGCCTCGAAGAGTTCGGCGACCCGCGGCAACCCGCCCGTGATGTCGCGCGTCTTGTAGACCTCGCGACCGATCTTGGCGATCTTGTCGCCCGGATGGATCGGATCGCCGTGGGCGCACATGAGCTGGGCCCCCACCGGAATGATGAACTCCTTCACGACATCGCTGGTAGGGGACTCGCCGCTTCGGATCTGGATGGCCGGATGCAGCTTCTTGTCCCGGTCCTCGATGACCATCATCTGGCGGCGGCCCGTCGACTCGTCGAGCTCCTCGCGAACGGTCTGCTCCTCGACGATGTCCTCGAAGTGCAGGAAGCCCTCGGAGTCGCCGACGATGGGCTCCGAGTACGGGTCCCAGCTGAAGAGCAGATCACCCGCCTTGATCGAGTCTCCCTCCGAAACGTGGATCTCGGCGCCGTAGGGCACCGCGAGCCGACTGCGCACCTGTCCTTCGCGCGTCTGGATCACAATCTTCCCCTCCCGCGAGGTGATGATCCTGTTCCCCTCCCGGTCCTCGACCAGTGAGACCCGCTCCAGGCCGATCACGCCGGCGATCTTGGACTTGCGCTGGTTCTGCGCGGCAATGCGCGCCGCGGTACCACCGATGTGGAACGTCCGCAACGTGAGCTGCGTCCCCGGTTCGCCGATCGACTGGGCTGCGAGGATTCCCACGGCCTCGCCGATGTCGACGGGACCCATGGTGGCCAGGTTGCGTCCGTAGCACATCCGGCAGATCCCCCGCTCGGTGTCGCAGGTCAGGACGGAGCGGATCTTGACCGACTGAATCCCGGCGTTCTCGATGGCCTCGGCCGCCTCCTCGCTGATCATCTCGCCGGCCTTGAGGATCAACAGGCCGTCGATGGGATCGTAGACGCTGTCCAGCGCCACATTCCCCGCGATGCGGTCGGCCAGGGGCTCGACGATGTCCTCGCCCTCCTTGAGCGCGCTCATCTCCAATCCCTGGAAGGTGCCGCAGTCGTCCTCGGCGATCGTCACGTCCTGGGCGACGTCCACGAGGCGACGCGTTAGGTATCCGGCGTCCGCGGTCTTCAGGGCGGTGTCGGCCAGTCCCTTGCGCGCGCCGTGCGTGGAGATGAAGTACTCCACCACGCTGAGCCCCTCGCGGAAGTTGGAGCGGATGGGGCTCTCGATGATCTCCCCGATGCCGCCGGTCAGCTTCTTCTGGGGCTTGGCCATCAGGCCGCGCATGCCCGCCAGCTGGCGCATTTGGTCCCGGTTTCCGCGGGCGCCCGAGGTCATCATCATGTACACTGGGTTGAAGCCTCCCTTGGAGCGCTCCAGGTGCTGGACCATCGCATCGGCCACGTCGTTGTTGGCGTGGGTCCACGTGTCGATGATCTTGTTGTAGCGCTCGCCGTTGGAGATGTACCCGGCGGCGTACGCGTTCTGGAACCGGGCGACCTCGTTGGTCGCCGCCGTCAGAAGCTCGGACTTCTCGGGCGGGACCTCGAGGTCGTCGACTCCGACGGAGACCCCACCCATGGTCGCGTAGCGGAAGCCGAAGTCCTTGAGGTAATCGAGGAACTCCGTCGTGGCCGAGAGCCCGGCCTCGGTGAAGCACTGGAAGACCAGATCGCCGAGCTGCTTCTTGCCGAAGGTCCGGTTCAGAAAGCCGATCGGCTCGGGAATGATCGAGTTGAAGAGTACGCGACCGGCCGTGGTACGCACCCATCGGGCCGGCTCGTACGTTGCGTCGCGCGGGGCCCCGTGCGCCGGAACCCAGTACCAGCAGGGCGTCGAGAACTCGACGCGGTCGACGGCCTGTGCCATCTCGACCTGTCCGTGGCTCGAAAAGCGGGGGGCATCCTCGTAGAGTTCGTCGAGTCGCGCGTTGGCCTCGTCGCGGACCTGTTGCGGCACACTCGTGTCTTTCGCCTGTGGTTCCAGGTCGGAGATCTCGAGCGGCGGCTTGGTGAGGAAGTACGAGCCGATGACCATGTCCTGGGTCGGGGACGCCACCGGACGGCCGTTCGAGGGCAGGAGCACGTTGTTGCTGGAGAGCATGAGCACGCGGGCTTCCAGCTGGGCCTCGAAGGACAGGGGCAGGTGAACCGCCATCTGGTCTCCGTCGAAGTCCGCGTTGAAGGCCGCGCACACGAGGGGGTGGATGCGGATCGCCTTCCCCTCGACCAGCACCGGCTCGAAGGCCTGGATCCCGATCCGGTGAAGGGTCGGGGCCCGGTTGAGCAGGACCGGGTGGTCCCGAATGATGTCCTCGAGCACCTCGTAGACCTTCGGATCGTCCTGCTCGACGATCTTCTTGGCGCGCTTCACGGTCTCGGCTTCGCCCCGCTTCTCCAGCTCGTGGATGATGAAGGGCTTGAAGAGCTCGACCGCCATGGCCTTCGGCAGCCCGCACTGGTGCAGCTTCAGCTCGGGCCCGACCACGATGACCGAACGCCCCGAGTAGTCCACGCGCTTGCCGAGCAGGTTCTGCCGGAACCGGCCCTGCTTCCCCTTGAGCATGTCGGAGAGCGACTTGAGCGGCCGCTTGCCCCGGCCGCGAATCGCCTTGGACCGCCGTCCGTTGTCGAAGAGCGCGTCCACCGACTCCTGCAGCATCCGCTTCTCGTTCCTCAGAATCACCTCGGGGGCGCGCATGTCGATCAGCTTCTTGAGCCGGTTGTTGCGGTTGATGACGCGCCGGTAGAGGTCGTTCAGGTCGGAGGTGGCAAACCGTCCTCCGTCCAGGGGAACCAGCGGCCGCAGGTCGGGAGGGATGACGGGGATGACGTCCAGCACCATCCATTCGGGCCTGTTGCGCTTGTCCGCCGTGTCACCCGAGTTGCGGATCGCGTCCACCACCTTCAACCGCCGCAGCTTCTTCTTCTTGCGGTGCTGCGAGGTCTCGGTTCTGATCTCGTGGCGCAGCCACGCGGCCAAGCGGTCGAGTCCCTTGCCGTCGCGGTTCTGCTCTGCGACGGGCGCCTCCGGTGTGTCCAGCCGCTTGAGCAGGGTCCTGACGGCCTCCGCCCCGATCTCGGCCTTGAAGTCCTCGTCCTCTTCGGCACGGGCCTTGACGCGGAGATCGTAGTATTCGTCCTCGTCCAGCAGCTCCAGGAATTCCACATCCTGGTTGCCCGGATGGGTGACGACGTACGCGGCGTAGTAGATCACCTTCTCCAGATCCTTCAGGGTCATGCCGAGCAGGTACCCGAGCTGGCTCGGAAGAGTCTTGAAGAACCAGATGTGGCAGACGGGGACGGCCAGCTCGATGTGGCCCATGCGCTCGCGGCGCACCTTCGACAGCGTGACCTCGACGCCGCACCGGTCGCACACGATGCCGCGAAAGCGGATGCGCTTGTATTTGCCGCACGAGCACTCCCAGTCCTTGACCGGACCGAAGGTGCGCTGGCAGAACAGGCCCATCGGCTCGGGCTTGAACGAGCGGTAGTTGATGGTTTCCGGCTTGGTTACCTCGCCGTGCGACCACTCGCGGATGTCCTCGGGCGACGCGATCCGGATGCGGATGTAGTCGAAGTCCGTCAGACGGGGTTCCTTGGCGCGGGGAAAGTCGATCATGTTGTGCTTACCGCCATTTCTCGAAGACTGCGTTCGTTCACGAGGTGTGCGTTACCGTGCATCGCCATCATTCCTCCTCGCCCAGTTCCACGGTCAGCCCCAGCGCCTGCAGTTCCTTCACAAGCACGTTGAAGGACTCGGGAATTCCCGGCTTCGGAAGGTTGTCCCCCTTCACCACCGCCTCGTAGACCCTGGACCGTCCCATCACGTCGTCGGACTTGACGGTCAGGATTTCCTGCAGCGTGTGCGCGGCTCCGTACGCCTCGAGCGCCCACACCTCCATCTCGCCGAAGCGCTGGCCGCCGAATTGCGCCTTGCCGGCCAGGGGCTGCTGGGTCACCAGGGAATACGGACCGATGCTGCGGGCGTGGATCTTGTCGTCGACCAGGTGGGACAGCTTGAGCATGTAGATAACGCCCACCGTGATCGGGAACCTGAACCGTTCGCCGCTGCGACCGTCGCGGAGCCAGACCTTCCCGTTGGCGAGGATCTCGCCGGCGGACAGCAGTTCCTGGACCGCCGCCTCGAGGCCGGTCTCGCTCAGCTCCCCGAGTGCCAGCGCTCCGATGGCCGGGAACATCTCCCTGAGTTGACGGTTCCGCTTTCCGGCGACACCGGCGCCTGCCAGAACCACGAAGTCGCGGATCTTCCCCAACACCTCGAGGGCTTCCGGACCGGTATTGTCTCCGAGGTAGGCGTCGAGGCTCATGCCGATCCCGGCGGGGGAGGAGGCTCCATCGCCGTTGGCACCGTTGCCGCCGCTCTTGATACGGCCCGTGTCGGGGTGTGACTGCACTGCTTCGAGCAGCTGCTGGTAGTGGCGCGTCTCGAGCGGCCACTCCAGGCCTGCGTTCAGGCTGGACACCGCCCACTTCAACCCCGCCAGCTTGAGCAGCACCGAGATTTCGTCCTCGGACGCTCCCTGGAAGACGGGGGTCTTGGCTTCGAAGCCCAGGTTTTCCGCGGCCCAGCCCAGATGTGTCTCCAGGATCTGTCCGACGTTCATGCGCGACGGCACGCCCAGGGGATTGAGGACGATGTCCACCGAGGACCCGTCGGGCAGGTAGGGCATGTCCTCCTGGGGCGCGATCCTGGCGATGATCCCCTTGTTCCCGTGCCGTCCTGCCATCTTGTCGCCCACCGAGATCTTCCGTTTCTCGGCGATGTAGACCTTCACCAGCTGAACGACACCGGGCGGCAGCTCGTCGGGCTGGAACACCTTGTCGATCTGCTCCTCGGTGCGCTCGCGAACCCGTTCGATCCGCCTCTTGGCTTCGTCGATCAGCCGGCGGATCTTCTCGTTCACGGCCTGATTGCGAACCTTCAGGGTCGTCAGATCCACCTCGGCCAGCCGCACGTTCCTGAGCAGCGCCGCGTTCACCTTCGTTCCCTCCTCGAGGAAGGGCTCGACAGTGCCCTTCTTGAGGCACAGCGCGATGGTCTGGTTCCGGGGACGGATCAGGAGGGTTCGCAGCTCCTCGTCCCGGGCTCCGATGATCCGCTGGATCTCCTCCCGTTCCTCGCGGCGCAATTCGCCGATGCGCGCGCCGTGCTCCCGCTCCAGGAGCGGATCGTCGATGCGGCGCGAGAAGATCTTCACGTCGATCACCGTCCCGATCATCCCGGGAGACATGCGCAGCGAAGAGTCCTTCACGTCTTTCGCCTTCTCGCCGAAGATCGCGGTCAGGAGCTTCTCCTCGGGGGACAGCTCGGTCTCGCCTTTGGGCGTAATCTTGCCGCAGAGGATGTCGCCGCTCTTCACCCGGGCGCCGATGCGCACGATGCCGCGTTCGTCGAGGTCCAGCAGGTTCTCTTCGGCGACATTCGGGATCTCGCGGGTGATCTCCTCCATGCCGCGCTTGGTGTCGCGGACGTGGAGTTCCAGTTCCTGGATGTGGATGGACGTAAAGAGGTCGTCGCGGACCAGGCGCTCCGAAATCACGATGGCATCCTCGAAGTTGTACCCGTACCACGGCATGAAGGCCACCCGGACATTGCGTCCCAGCGCCAGTTCGCCCCGGTCGGTCGACGGACCGTCGGCAACGATGTCGCCCTCGCTCACCTTTGTGCCCGGGGTGACCAGCGGCCGCTGATTGATGGCAGTGTCCTGGTTGGTACGCCAGAACTTCTTGAGCCGGTAGCGGTCGAACTGGGCCAGCTTGGCCAGGGGCTCCCGCGACGCGCCCTTCTTCATGCCGGTGTCCACCACGATCTCGTCGGCGGTGGCGCGCACGATCTTCCCGTCGCGACGGGCGGTGATCACCGCGCCCGAGTCCTTGGCCACCTTCTCCTCGAGGCCCGTGCCCACCACGGGCGAATCGGTGTACAGGAGCGGCACCGCCTGCCTCTGCATGTTCGAGCCCATCAGGGCCCGGTTCGCGTCGTCGTGTTCCAGGAAGGGGATCATGGCCGCCGCCACCGATACGAGCTGGTCGGGCGCCACGTCGATGTAGTCGATCCGCTCCGGTTGTTCGAGCGGGAAATCGCCGCGCCGGCGGCAAAGAACGTATTCGTTGCGGAAATGGCCGTCTGGCGTGAGCGGCGCGTTGGCCTGCGCGATCGTTGCCTCCTGTTCCTCGTTCGCGGACAGCCATGCGATCTCTTCGGTCACCCTGCCGTCGACGACCTTGCGGTAGGGTGTTTCCACGAACCCCAGATCGTTGACCCGGCTATAGGTGGTGAGCGAAGTGATCAGGCCTATGTTGGGTCCCTCCGGCGTCTCGATGGGGCACATGCGGCCGTAGTGCGAATAGTGCACGTCGCGGACCTCGAAGCCCGCGCGCTCGCGGGTCAGTCCGCCCGGTCCCAGAGCCGAGAGACGCCGCTTGTGGGTCAGCTCCGCAAGCGGGTTCGTCTGGTCCATGAACTGGCTGAGCTGGGACGACCCGAAGAACGCCTGGATCACCGCCGAAACGGTACGGGCGTTCACCAGGTCGTCAATGTTGATCTTCTTGGGGTCGGTGTTGATCGACATGCGCTCCTTCACCAGTCGCGCCATGCGCGAGAGGCCGACGGAGAACTGGTTGGCGATCAGCTCGCCGACCGTCCGCACGCGCCGGTTTCCGAGGTGGTCGATGTCGTCGATCCGTCCCCTGCCCTCGCTGAGCTCGATCAGGTACTGGAGAATCGCGACGAAGTCCTCCTTCGTGAGCACCGATTCCGCCGGTGCCACATCGAGGCCCAGGCGCTGGTTGATCTTGTAGCGGCCCACACGGCCCAGGTCGTAGCGCCGCGGGTCGAAAAAGACGCGCTCCAGAGCGGCGCGGGCGGTAGCGATGTTGGGCGCCTCGCCGGGCCGCAGCAGGGAATAGATCGCGTTGAGCGCCTCTTCTTCGCTGCCGGTGGGGTCCTTCCTGATCGTGTTCTTGACGATGGGACTCTCGCCGGGGCGGCCGCCCTGCCCTTCACGGGCGGCCTTGTAGACCATGACTTCCGCGATGTCGGCACGCTGCAGCAAGAGTACCTCGTCCTCCTGCAGTTCGGTCCCCTCTTCGATCAGGATCTCGCCCGTTTCGGGATCGACCACCTCTTCCGCGATGACCAGTCCCAGGAGTTCGCGGGCGTCGTCGTCCGGACCCGGCACGGGGGTGGAGCGCGCCTCGAAGAAGAGCCGGTAGATCTCGGCGTCCTCTCCGTACCCGAAGGCACGCAGCAGGGCCGTGGCCGGGAACTTCTTCTTCTTGTCGATATGGACGTAGCAGATGTCGTTGATGTCGATGGTGAACTCGACCCAGGAGCCCCGGAAGGGAATGATCCGCGCCTTGTTGAGCCTGGTGCCGTTGGGATGGATGTCCTCTTCGAACACCACGCCGGGAGAGCGGTGCAGCTGGCTGACCACCACGCGCTCGGCCCCGTTGATGATGAAGGTTCCCAGGCTGGTCAGCAGCGGAAGGTCCCCGAGGTAGACCTCCTTCTCGATGATCGTGTCGACCTGCTTCTTCCGTCCGGTCTTCTCATAGATGACCAGGCGAAGCGTCGCCTTCAGCGGCGCCGCGAAGGTCATGTCGCGCTCGATGCACTCCTCGACGGAGTACTTGGGCTCACCCAGGGCGCAGGAGACAAACTCCAGTTCAAGATCCCCGTTCACGGCCGTGACGGGAAAGATGTCCTGAAAAACCCGTTCGAGGCAGAAATCCCACGTCTCGACCTCGGATGCTGCCGTGTCCACCAGCTTCCCGAAGGAGCGGGTCTGGACGTCCAGCAGGTTGGGCATGGGCATGGCCGCGTGGAGCTTCGCGAAGCTCACGACCGGCCGGCCGCCTCGATGATTCCGTTCTGACTAGCCAATGGACCAATCCCCCTTGGTGGTTAGCAGTCCGTGGATAAACCCGCCCGCGCGAGAGCGGTCAGGCGCCGGGCTGGACAGGAGTCGCGGCATGAGTGCGCACGCGGATCCGGCGCGCGGATGCACGCCGCCCGCAAACCCGGGACCAACACCCCGATCGGTCCGGTCCCAGCCGCCTTCGGGAACCGGAGCCGTTTTTCGGCGGGGCGCACCTATTTGACGATGACGGTAGCGCCGACTTCCTCGAGCTTGCTCTTGATGTCTTCCGCCTCGTTCTTGCTGACCGCTTCCCTCACCGGACTCGGTGCCTTGTCGACCAGCTCCTTGGCCTCCTTGAGGCCCAGGCTCGTGATCTGCCGGATCACCTTGATGACCTGGATCTTCTTGGACCCGAAGGATTCGAGCACCACATCGAATTCGTCCTGCTCCTCGGCGGCGGCCTCTTCGGCCCCGGCCGCTCCGGGCATCGCCATGACGGGCGCCGCGGCCGCGGTCACGTTGAACTTGGTCTTGAAGGCTTCGACGAACTCCGAGAGTTCGATCACCGTCATGTTGCCAAAAGTCTCGAGAAGTTCTTCCTGGTTCACAGCCATTCTCTGTATCCCTCCTTGGATTCGCCCGGTTCGCCGGGCGTTCTGGGTCTGTTGCCGCTCTTATTCCGAGTCGCGTTCCTCGCGCAGCGCATCCACGAGGCCCGCCATCTCCTGAAGCTTGCCCGACATTGCGCCCACGAGCGCCGACATCGGTGCGCTCAAAACACCCGCCACCTGCGACAGCAGCTCTTCCCGCGGCGGCAGGCTGGCGACGCGATCGATCTGCGTGGCATCGAGGACGCTGGTTTCGAGGACGCCGACCTTGAAGACCGGCCTGTCCCCGTTTTCCTTCGCGAAGTCGGTGACCGTCCTGGCTGCGGCCACCACGTCGTCGTCGCCGAATACGACACCGGTGGGCCCCTCCAGGAACCGCGAGATGTCGGGGATTTCGGTCTCCGCCAGCGCACGCCTCACCAGGCGGTTCTTTACCACCAGGTATTCTCCGCCCGCCTTCTTCAACTGGCTGCGAAGGCTGGTCATGGCCTGCACGTTGAGCCCGGTGAAGTCCGTGAGGAAGATGGCCTCGGACCGGCCAAGGCGCTCCTGGAACTCGGCGACGAACGCCTCTTTCTGTTCCCTTGTCATATCCCGCTCCGCGTGAAGCTGTTGGGGTCGACGTGCACACCGGGCCCCATCGTGCTCGACACCGTGACGCTCTTCACGTAGGTGCCTTTCGCCGCGGCGGGCTTGGCCCGGAGCACCGAAGCCATGAAAGCGCCGAGGTTCTCGGTGAGCAGATCGACCTCGAACGACACCCTGCCGATGGGCGCATGCAGGTTGCCGGTCTTGTCCACCCGGTATTCGATCTTGCCGCCCTTGATTTCGCCGACCGCGCGGCCCACGTCGAAGGTGACCGTGCCCGCCTTGGGCGTGGGCATGAGCCCGCGCGGACCGAGAATGCGGCCCAGCGGCCCGACCATGCGCATCAGGTCCGGGGTGGCCACGCAGACGTCGAAGTCCAGCCAGCCGCCCTTGATCCGGTCCACGTACTCGGTGCCGACGTAGTCCGCCCCGGCTTCCTCGGCCTCGGCCTCCTTGTCGCCCTGGCAGATCGCCAGCACCCTGGGGGACTTGCCGGTCCCGTGAGGCAGAACGACCGTGCCGCGGACTATCTGGTCGGCCCTTCTCGGGTCGACGCCCAGGTGAGCGGCGACATCGATGCTCTCGTCGAAGCGCGCGTAGGCCATCTCCTTGACCTGTCCGAGCGCCTCGTGCGGAGACTGCCGAACGAGCCGGTCGTACGACTCCCGCGCTCCTGCGTATTTCTTGCTGCGTTTTGGCACGCTTTCCTCCGTCAGGCCGTAAGCTCCCCGTCCACCTCGATCCCCATCGCCCGTGCCGTGCCCTTGATCATTCGCATGGCCGACACGATGTCCTCCGTATTGAGGTCCTGCATCTTCGCTTCCGCGATCTCCTTCACCTGGGCCACCGACAGCGTGGCCACCTTGTCGAGTTGGGGCTCCGACGAGGCTTTCTCCAGCCCCAGCGCCTTCTTGATGAGGAAGGACGCGGGGGGCGTCTTGGTGATGAAGGAGAACGAGCGGTCCGCGTAGACCGTGATCTCGACGGGGATCAGCGTCCCCGCCTGCTGCTGGGTCCTCGAGTTGAACTGCTTGCAGAAGTCCATGATGTTCACGCCGTGCTGGCCGAGCGCCGGCCCTACCGGCGGCGCCGGATTCGCCTGTCCGGCGATGATCTGCAGCTTGATGAACCCGAGGACTCTCTTCTTCGTTGCTTTCGCCATTTCCTAGAAACCCCTCAACTGGGTGAAGTCCAACTCGACCGAAGTCGGACGGCCGAAGAGGGAAACCTCGACCTTGACCTTCCCCTTTTCGGGGTAGACCTCCTGCACCGTTCCCGAGAAATCCGTGAACGGTCCCTGTATGACTTCGACGACCTGGCCGGAACGGAAGGGGATTTCGTCCCGGGTGCCGGTCTCTTCCTCGACCTCGATGCCCATGATCCGGTTCATGTCCTCTTCCCGGACCGGCTGGGGATCTCCGCCCTGACTCACGAAACGAACCCCCTTCATGGCGGAGATGGCGTGCTCGGTACGCTCGTTGAGGATCATCCGCACCAGCACGTACCCCGGGTAGAGCGGCTTCACGACCGCCACCCGCTTGCCGCGCCGGATCTCGGTCACCTCCTGCGTGGGCACCAGGACCTCGCGGATCTCCCGCGCGGAGACCGGACTCCTGTCGATCTCCTGCTGAATCAGGCCCCGCACCCGGTTCTCGTGCCGGGCCTGCGTCTGAACCGCGTACCAGCGTTCGTCGCCGCTCAACTGCCGAACACCCCCATGATGAAGTCGACGAGAATCAGGCTGGAAACCAGGTCCATCGCCCAGATGACCAGGGTGAGCAGTATCGTGAAAATGATCACCACCCAGGTGGCGTTGCGGAGCTGTTCGCGATCGGGCCACGTGACCCGCTCCATCTCGGTAATGCACTCCTGAACGAAGTTCCTGGCGCCGGCTATTCTTGACATGATTCCTCTACTATTCCTCTACTCGATGATGGCGGTGACGACGCCGGCGCCCACGGTCCGGCCACCTTCCCGGATCGCGAAGCGCAGTTCCTCGTCCATCGCGATCGGCGTGATCAACTCCACCTCCATCTGCACGTTGTCCCCCGGCATCACCATCTCCACTCCGTCCGGCAGCATCGCCGAACCCGTCACGTCCGTCGTGCGGAAGTAGAACTGCGGACGATAACCGTTGAAGAACGGCGTGTGGCGGCCGCCCTCCTCCTTCGTCAGCACGTACACCTCCGCCTTGAACTTCGTGTGCGGCGTGATCGAGCCCGGAATTGCCAGCACCTGGCCCCGGCTGATCTCCGTCTTGCCCACCCCCCGCAGCAGCAGACCCGCGTTGTCTCCAGCCTGGCCCTGATCCAGGATCTTGCGGAACATCTCCACCCCCGTCACCACCGTCTTGCGGTCCTCTCCCATCCCCACGATCTCCACCGTGTCGCCCTTGTGGATCACCCCGCGCTCGACCCGGCCCGTCGCCACCGTGCCGCGGCCCGTGATCGAGAACACGTCCTCCACAGGCATCAGGAACGGCTTGTCGATGTCGCGCTCCGGCTGCGGAATGTACGTGTCGATCGCATCCATCAGCTCGTCGATGCACTCGCCCGCCTCGCCCTCCCCCGCCGCCTCCAGCGCGTGCAGTGCGCTCCCCATCACCACCGGCAGGTCGTCGCCCGGGAAGTCGAACTCGCTCAAAAGCTCCCGAACCTCCAGCTCCACCAGCTCCAGGAGCTCCTCGTCGTCCACCATGTCCACCTTGTTCAGGAACACCACGATGTGCGGCACGTTCACCTGCCGCGCCAGCAGAATGTGCTCCCGCGTCTGCGGCATCGGGCCGTCCGCCGCGCTCACCACCAGAATCGCGCCGTCCATCTGCGCCGCGCCCGTGATCATGTTCTTCACGTAGTCCGCGTGCCCCGGACAGTCCACGTGCGCGTAGTGACGGTTCGCCGTCTCGTACTCCACGTGCGCCGTCGCGATCGTGATCCCGCGCTCGCGCTCCTCCGGCGCCTTGTCGATCTCGTCGAACTCCACCGCGTCTCCGCCGAACTTCTTCGCCTGCGCCATCGTGATCGCCGCCGTCAGCGTCGTCTTCCCGTGGTCGACATGGCCGATCGTTCCCACGTTCACGTGCGGCTTCGTTCGCTCGAAAGTCTCCTTCGCCATTCTTCTCCCGTCCTGATTTCAGGAGCCCGCCTCGGCGGTCTCCGTGGTTCGTGTTTGAGTTCCCGTTGCTGCCAAAGTGTTGCCGGCGGGGCCGTTCCCGCCCCGCCAAGCTCTGGGCGGGGATTGAACCCGCGACCTCTTCCTTACCAAGGAAGCGCTCTACCACTGAGCTACCAGAGCACCTCTTTTCTGTTCGGTTCGGTCCCGGGACGCCTCCCGCGACCGGACCAGAGCGGGAGACCGGACTCGAACCGGCGACCCTCAGCTTGGAAGGCTGATGCTCTAGCCAACTGAGCTACTCCCGCGATCTTTCGGGGGCTGTCGATCTCCCCCGTCTGGCCTGCCCATGGTGGGGGGAGGATTCGAACCTCCGTAGGCGTTTGCCAGCAGATTTACAGTCTGCCCCGGTTGGCCACTTCGGTACCCCACCAAAAAACACGCTCCCACCCCGCCCGCCAGGCTGGCCGCGCGTCTCTCGGGCTCGGATGGAAACGAGCAAAGAAAGGTAACTATTCCGTCGGGGGGGATCAACAAGAGCGAAGAGGCGGCGAAGGTGGAGCTGGCGGATGGGCGTTGCGGACGGTGGTGGACAACGCGGCGGACGCCCGTCCAAAGGCAATCGCGGCCGCAAGCTGACGCGGGGACTCGAACCCCGGACCTGCTGATTACAAATCAGCTGCTCTACCAACTGAGCTACGTCAGCGCACCCCGAAAGCTGGCGCCTGGGGGAGGCGGGCGGAAGTCCCTGGCGGCCCCTCGCTGCGACCCCGACGGTCCGTGACAGCCCGGGGGGGTGCTACGGCCCGGTGCGCACGCGGGTCCAGCGGGTGCCCCCGGGCGTGTCCTCCAGTCTGATTCCCTCGGCCGCCAGTTCGTCGCGGATCCGGTCGGCGGTGGCGAAATCGCGGGAGGCGCGGGCCTGTTCACGGGCGTCTACCAGGGCCTGCACCCGCTCCTCGTCGGTATCCGCGACCTTCCGCGCGGACTCGGCCAGGTCGACAACGCCCAGCACGGCTTCCATCTGCGCCAGGGCGTCGAGTACGGCTTCGCGGTCCGCGCGGGCCATGGCGCCTCCAGCGCCGTCAAGGGCGGTGTTCGCCTCCCTGACCAGCGTCCAGAGCGCGGCCAGGGCGCGGGGGGCGTTGAGGTCGTCATCCAGCGCCCGGCCGAAGGCTGCAAGGTGATCGCCGGCGCGTGCGGCCAGCGCCGTCGCGTCACCGGGCGCCTCGGTTGCGTCGCGGACCCGGCGGCGGAAGTCCAGCAGGCGCTGCACCGAGGCGGTGGCGTCGTCGAGGCCGTCGCGGGTGAAGTTGAGTTCGCTGCGGTAGTGGGCCGAGAGCAGGGTCCAGCGGATCGCGGCGGGGTCGTAGCCCTCGTCGAGGAGTTCGCGCACCGTGTGGAAGTTGCCCAGCGACTTGGACATCTTGCGGGCGTCGACCTTGAGGTGCTTGACGTGGAGCCAGAAGCGGACGAAGGGCTGCCCGGTGGCCGCCTCCGACTGCGCGATCTCGTTCTCGTGGTGGGGGAAGAGGAGGTCCTCGCCGCCCAGGTGGATGTCGATCGTGTCGCCGAGCAGGGAGGTGGCCATGACCGAGCACTCCAGGTGCCATCCGGGGCGTCCCGGACCCCACGGCGAGTCCCATACCGCGCCGACCTCCCGGTCGACGGGCTGGGCCGGCTTCCAGAGCGCGAAGTCGCGCGGATCCCGCTTGTCGAGGTGCTCCGCGTCGATCCGGGCGCGGCCCGCGTCGTCGTCGTCGCCCTTGCCGGAAAGGCGTCCGTAGTCGGTGAAGGAGGGTACCGCGTAGTAGACGGAACCGTCGTTGGCGAGGTAGGCGCTGCCCTGCTCCACGAGGCCTTTGACGAACGCGACCATGGCGGGGATATAGGCGGTGGCCCGCGGGTGACTGGAGAAGGGGAGGAAGCCGAGGGTTTCGGCGTCGTCCAGGAAGGCGCGTACGAAGGTCTCCGTGTGCTCGCCCAGGAGTCGTCCCGCGTTTGCCGCTCCCGTGATGGTCTTGTCGTCGACATCGGTGAAGTTCACCACGAACTCGACCTCGTGGCCGCGCCAGCGCAGGTGACGGTGCAGGAGGTCGTAGACGGCGAAGGTGCGGAAGTTGCCGATGTGCGCGAAGTCGTAGACGGTCGGGCCGCAGCCGTAGACGGCGACCCTGTCGGGTTGCAGCGGTTCGAAGCGGCGGGTTTGGCGCGTCAGCGAGTCGTGGAGGTTCATGCGGCGTCCGGGTCTCGGGGCGGTGGAGACTTCCTCCGGTCTTTGCGCGGTCCGCTCCACGCGCCGAGGGGCAGAGATTCTCTCCGGCATTCGCGTGGCCCGATCCGCGCTCTGCGGGGCGGAGACGGAGAATAGGGGACGGGAATCACCACCGGGTCAACGCTCGCCCCGGGCCTCGGCGGCCATGCGCGCGAAGGCGGCGGCAGGGTCCTTGGCACGGATGACGGGGCGGCCGACGACGATGTGGGTGGCTCCCGCGGCGAAGGCCTCGCGCGCCGTGCGCACGCGCCTCTGGTCGTGGACCGGGTCGCCGGCGAGACGGATGCCGGGGGTGACGATACACGGTTCGGGCCCCATGGTTTCCCGCACCCGGGCCGCCTCGGCCGCCGAGCACACCACCCCCCCCAGCCCCACCTCGCGCACCAAACGCGCCAAACGGTCGGCCTCCACCCCCGCATCGTCCACCCGGCGCCCGAAGACCTCCTCGAGCCCCGGGCCGTCCAGCGACGTCAGCACCGTCACGCCCAGCAGTGTCAGCGAGTCGGGCGCCGCCCGCGCCGCCGCCGCCAGCATGTCGCGCCCCCCCATGGCGTGCACGGTCGCGAAGGTCACCCCGAGTTCGCCCACGCGGGCCACCGCCCCCGCCACCGTGTTCGGGATGTCGTGCAGCTTGAGATCCAGAAACACACGTTTCCCCCTCTCCGCAAGCGCCTCCACCACTCCCGGACCCTCCGCCGCAAACAGCTCGAGCCCCACCTTGAAAAACCCGCACGCCGGGCCGATACGGTCCACGAGTGCCAGCGCGGTCGCCGCGTCGGGCGCATCCAGGGCGACGATGATGCGTTCGTTCATGAGGTCCTCAGGTTGCCAATTCCGCTTGTGAAATCGTTCACAATGTAATCGCAACGTTACATTTTGTCATGTACAGTTTACATTTTCTCACTGCGGGGCCTCGTGCGGTGCTGCCCCTCGGTCCATGCCCGCGGCCGTATGCACCGCCAGATCCCTCGCCACCCGGGCCGCGCACCGCGGATCCGCGAACGAACCCGTGCCGACCTGCACCAGCGACGCCCCTGCCCGCAGATACGCCCGTGCGTCGCGGCCCGAAAGGATCCCCCCCACCCCGATCACCGGCACCTTGACCGCGCCCGCCACCTCCCGCACCGCGGCCAACCCGACCGGCAACAGTGCCGGGCCACTCGTCCCCCCCGTCCCCGCCCCCACCCGTTTCTCGCCACCGCGTCCCGTCAGAAATCCGGGCACGGTGTTGATCGCGGTGATCCCGTCCGCGCCGTGTTCGGCCGCCACCACCGCAGTCGCCGCGATGTCCGGGTCGTTGGGCGCGAGCTTGACGAGCAGCGCGCGGTCGGTGAGGGGCCGCACCGCGTCGAGGACCTGGCGCAAGGCATCCGGATCCAGGCAGAAGGGACGGCCTCCCAGGTGCGCGTCGTTGGGGCAGGACAGGTTGAGCTCGAAGCCGACGAAGCCGTCCTCCCCATCCAGCCCCGACACGACGGCCGCGTATTCGCCAACAGCCGCCCCCGCGACCGAGACGAACACCGGAAGCCCGTCGAGACTCTGCCGCATCCACGGCAGCTTTTCGTCACGCACCGCCTCCACCCCCGGGTTGGCCAGCCCGACCGAGTTCAGCATGCCGCCCTCGAACTCGGCCACGCGCGGAGCCGGATTCCCCCAGCGCGGCTCCACCGTCACCGACTTGGTCACCAGTCCCCCGATCTCCGACGGCGACATCACGTCGACCACCGGTTCCCCGAAGCCGCAGGTGCCCGAGGCCATCAGGACGGGGCTCGAGAAGCGCGTGCCGAAGAGGTCCAGCGCGGTGGCGCCGCTCGAATGCCGGGGGGGCGATGCCACCCGCTACCGTCCCCCCCGGTCCTTCATGGCCCGCTCGGCCTCGCGATCCATCGTTCTGCGCTTCAGTTCCTCTCTCCGGTCCCGGTGCTTCTTCCCGCGGCAGAGGCCCAGGGTGACCTTGGCCCTGCCCTTGCGAAAATAAAGGTCCAGCGGAACGATGGTGAGCCCCTTCTCCTCCGAACGGGAGGTGATGCGGCGGATCTGGTCTCGGTGCAGGAGCAGCTTGCGCGGCCGCATCTCGTCGTGGTTCCAGCGGTTTCCGGCCTCGTAGGGGGCGATGTGGAGGTTGTGCAGCCACATTTCGCCGGATTGGGCGCGGGCGTGGGCGTCCCTGAAGGCCACCTTTCCCGCGCGGAGCGATTTCACCTCGGTGCCCACCAGAACGAGCCCGGCCTCGACGCTGTCCAGGACCTTGTACTCGTGGCGGGCCTTCCTGTTGCGGGCGACGATCTTGCGCGCGTCACCGGGGGGCGGCGCGCCCAGGGCTGTCAGTCTCCGGCGACCGCCAGCGCCATAGCGGCTTCCCGGGCCCGCCAGTCGGCGAGGAAGGCGGCGTTGCCGCTGTCGGTGAGCGGGTGCCGCATCCCCTTCTTGAGCACGCCGAAGGGGCAGGTGGCGATGTGCGCCCCGGCCAGCGCCGACTCGATGACGTGGCGGGGGTGGCGGATCGACGCGGCCAGGATCTGCGTGCGGATATCGGGATCCTGCTCGAAGACGGCGGCGATCTCGCGGATCAGCTCCATGCCGTCCTGGGAGATGTCGTCCAGCCGTCCGATGAAGGGCGACACGACGAAGGCGCCCGCCAGCGCGGCCATGAGCGCCTGGTTGGTGTTGAAGACCAGGGTGACGTTGCACTGGATGCCCCGGCGCCCGAGGCGCGACACCGCTTCCAGGCCGGCGGGCGTGGCGGGCACCTTGATGATCACGTTGGAGTGCCAAGCCGCGTATTCGACGCCTTCGCGGACCATGCCGTCGGCGTCCTCGGACACCGTCTCGGCGCTGATGGGACCGTCGACCAGCCCCGCGATCGTGCGGATGGTGTCCTCGAAGTCGGCGCCCTCTTCGCGCGCCATGAGGCTGGGGTTGGTCGTCACGCCGCTCAGGATGCCCCAGCGGGCCGCCTCGCGGATCTCGGCCAGGTTCGCCGTGTCCAGGTAGATCTTCATGCGGGCCCTGATTCTCCTTTGTTGAGAGTCCCTGTCCTACGAACCGTCGGTCGAGGATCCGTTTCCTCCGCCTTCGTCGAGCTGCCGCCTGCTTTCCTCGCGGGCCGCGTCGATCCCGGCCCGGTACACCGCCTTGGAGCGCTCCAGCTTGTCCTCCAGCTCCGACCGCGCATCCGACGCAATCTGGCGGCTCTGCTCGACCACGCCCCGGGCCGGCGCCATCCGGGTCCCCAGGTCGTCGCGGAGGCCGCGCACCCGTTCCCCGGTGATGTCCTTCAGCTTCCGGGCCTGCTCGCGGATCCGCTTCTGGGTGTCCGCGCCGGTCGCGGGAGCGAAGAGCAGCGCGATTCCCGCTCCGACCAGCGCCCCGAGGAGGAAAGCCCCGACCTCGGTTCCGTGGCCCTTTTCTATGATGACGGTATGTTGATCTTCCCCCGTGCTCATCCTCGCCTCCCTGTTGGTTTTGGAGTGATTCCGGGCGCACCGGGGCACGCCCTTGCGCCACCGCTTTCGTGGTGATCTGCCGGGCGGTTGGGCCATCGGTGCGGGAGTAAGTTAAACACGCGGACTCACACGCGCCAACGGGGGTCCGGCGGGGGAATCGAGGGGATTTCGTAGCCGCTCCTGCCCATGAGACCGCAGGTTAGCACCTTGCCCAGCTCCACACCCGGCTGGTCCAGGGGATCGACGCCGTAGAGCTCCCCGGCGTACACGACGGCGATCTGGAAGAGCATGAAGAGCGCGCCGAGAGAATGCGCGTCCACCCGGTCGACCATGACGGTCATGTTCATGCGGCCTTCGCGCCGCAGGGCTTCGGCGGTCGCGCGGCGCTCGCGGTCGAGCAGGTCGAAGAGGGTGTGGCCGCCCAGGTAGGCGAGGTCGGGCGTTTCCGGGAAGGGGGTGGGGATCGTGATGTCCTTGCCGGGCACTTCACGGCCCAGGAAGACGACCACCTTGTCGCGGGGACCCTCCATGAGCAGTTGAAGGATCGAGTGCTGGTCCGCCGGCCCGAAGGCGGGCACCGGGGTGGGCCCCGTCTCGACGCGGCGCCCGGCGCGGTCCAGGGCCTTGCCGAGCGACTCGGCCCAGAGCTGCTGGACCCAGTACGCCAGGCTGGCGAGACGGTCGGCGTAGGGCATGAACACCTGCACGGGCGCCCCCATTTCGGTGTCGGCGGCGTGGAGCAGGGTGGCCAGGGTGCCGGCGGGGTTGGCGGCCAGGTCGGGTGTGGAGCAGCGGTCGGCCATCGCGGCGGCGCCGGCCAGCAGTGCTTCGATGTCGATGCCAGTGGCGGCGGCGGGGAGCAGGCCGACGGGTGAGAGGACCGAGAAGCGTCCGCCCACGGCATCGGGGATGGGGAGGGTGGGGATTTTGTGGCGGGTGGCGATTTCGTGCAGAGTGCCACGCTCCGGGGACGTGGTGAACAGGCAGCGGGTTCTGGCGGTATCCGTCCCCAACGCGGTTTCGAGCCAGTCCCAGACCACCAGGAACTGAGCCATCGTCTCGGCGGTGGTGCCCGACTTGCTGACGACGTTGAAGAGGGTGCGCGCCGGGTTCAGGCGGGCGAGCAGGGCGGAGACCGTGTCGGGATCGGGGTTGTCGAGGATGTGGAGACGGGGGGCGTGGCCGCGGGCCTCGTCGTCCAGTTCGTTCCAGGAGGGGGGTAGGAGGGCGTCGCGGAGCGCGGCCGCGCCCAGGGCCGAGCCGCCGATGCCGATCACCACGAGGGCGTCGCATTCCCGTATGGAGGTGTTGGCCACGCGTCGGGTCTCGGCCGCGAGAACGCGGTCGCCGGGCAGATCGAAGAACCCCATCTCTCCGGCCTCCCTCCGCGCCTCCACCTCCGCGTGGGCGTCCCGGAACCGCGCGGCGAGATCCCCGCGCAGCCTTCCCGGATCCATCCCCACCCCCTCCAGCACCCCCGCAACCATGTTCCCGAAATCGATCACGGGAAGACGCGACCTGTCCCCCATCCCCCTACACCTCCACGCGGAGCCCGTCGTACGCCGGCGCGATCCCGTCCGGCAGCGATTCGGCCAGCTCGCGGTAGCCCACGAAATGGGTCAGGTGCGTCAGGAAGGTGCGGCGCGCCCCGATTTCGCGCGCCACCTCCACCGCTTCCTCGACATTGAAGTGCGTCGGGTGCGCACGCCCCCGCCAGAGCGCGTTCAGCACCAGCACTTCCACGCCGGCCAGGATCTCGCGCGCCGCCCGCGGAATCCGCTTCGCGTCGGTCACATACCCCAGCCGCCCTACCCGCAGCCCGAAGGCGTCGATCGGACCGTGCGGCACCCGGAACGGGGTGACCTCGGCGCCCATCACCTCTACCGGCACACCCTCCGTATAGCCGTGCAGCCTGATCTGCGGCCTCGTGGTCCCTTTCGGCGGCTGGCACGCGGGGTCGAAGATGTACGAAAAGCGGCGCCTCATCTGACCCAGGAGCTCCTCGGGAAGGTAGGCGGGAACGGGTCCGCGGTTCCGGGTGGAGAACACCCGCACATCGTCGATGCCGTGCACATGGTCCGCGTGCAGGTGCGTGTACCATACCGCGCCCACCTGGTCGACGCCCGCGGCCAACAGCTGCAGCCGCAGCTCCGGCGGAGTGTCGATGAGAAGATTCCCGCCCTCCAGGCCGAGCAGCGCGCCGTGACGGGTTCGGTGGTCCCGGGGATCGTCGGAGGTGCAGTTGGCGCAGTCGCAGCCGATCACCGGCACGCCGATCGATGTCCCCGTTCCCAGGAAAGTGAGTCGCAAGCTACAGCTGCTCCACGCGCATGGTGTTCGTCGAGCCCGGGCTGTGAAACGGAAGGCCCGAGGTGACGATGACCGGGTCGCCCGTCTTCCCGATACCGGAACCCAGCACCACCCGCTTCCCGAAGTCGGTCAGGTTCTGGTAGGTGATTTCGCCCTTGTCGGCCAAGACGGGGCGAACCCCCCACACCCCGCACAGCTGCCGGTGTACCTTGGGCTCGGTGCAGACGGAGAAGATCGGGATCGGTGCGCGGTACGAAGCCACCAGGCGCGCCGAGAAGCCGCTGCGGGTGATCACGATGATCGCGGGCGCGTCCAGGTCCTGAGCGGAGCGGACCGACGAGGCGGCGACCGCGTGTTCGCGCGGCGAGGCGCCCCGCCGCTGCACCGGTCCCATCTGGTCCAGGTAGTGGGGCCCCCCCTGCAGGACGCCGCTGTCCTCGATCTCGGCGGCGATCCGAACCATGACTTCGAGCGTGCGCACCGGGTGCTTCCCCACCGCGGTCTCGCCCGAAAGCATGACCGCGTCGGTGCCGTCGAGGATCGCGTTGGCCACGTCCGAAGTCTCCGCGCGCGTGGGGCTGGCGTACATGGTCATCGACTCGAGCATCTGGGTGGCGGTGATGACGGGGCAGCCGTACCCGTTCGCCGCCTGAATGATGCGCTTCTGGGCCAGCGGCACCGAGGCGAAGGGGAGTTCCACGCCGAGGTCGCCGCGCGCCACCATCACCGCGTCGCTGAAGGACAGGATCCCGTCCAGGTCGTCGAGCGCCTGGGCCTTCTCGATCTTGCTGACCAGCCACGCCCGCCCCTTGATCCGGTCCTTCAGCCCCAGCACGTCGTTCACGTTGCGCACGAAGGAGAGGCCGATGTACTCCACGTCCATCCCCAGCACGAAGTCCAAGTCGCGCTCGTCCTTCTCGGTAAGCGCCGGGGTGTTCACGCTGATCCCCGGAAGATTCATCCCCTTGCGGGACCGCAGGATCCCGCCGCGCACCACTCGGAAGACCGCGCGGTTCCCATCGGTGTTCACGCACTCGAGCTCGATCTGCCCGTCGTCGAGCAGGAGCTGGGTTCCCCCGGTGACCTCTTCGGCCAGACGGGTGTAGGAGGTGGGCAGTTCCTTGCCTGTGTGCTCCCCTTCGGGAGCGATTGTGACCATTTCCCCGTCCTCGAGACGCACCGGATCGGCGAGTTGGCCGATGCGGAGCTTGGGGCCCTGGAGGTCCGTCAGGATGGCCACGGGGCGGCCCACCCGGCGCGAGGCCTCGCGGACCAGGCGGACCCCTCGCTCGTGGTGCTCGTGGTGTCCGTGGGACATGTTGATCCGAGCGATGTCCATCCCGGCGCGCACCAGATCGGTCACGACCTCCAGCGTGGAGGCGGCGGGACCCATCGTCGCGACCACCTTCGTTCTCATCATCGTCTTCGGACACCTCCTGGAGTGCTTGCCGCCTCGCGCGGCGATCCCGCCGTTGGCCGGAGCAACGGTGAAGCTACCGAAGCTGTCGGCTCGGAACCATATTCCCCAAAGGTCTCCCGGCCGTCGCACGGACAGCGATCGGTCGGGTAACGGTAGAGAAAAACCATGGAGTCCATTTGAATCATCGCATCCGATACATCCACACCACCGACGGCCTGGAGCAGGTCGCCCGGTCACTCGCGTCCGGCGGCGACCTCGCCGTGGATTGCGAAGCCGCGGGATACCACCGCTACTCCGACCGCCTCTGCCTGGTGCAGCTCTCCACCGCGTCGGAGACCTTCGTAATGGACCCGCTGGCCGTCGATCTCACCCCTCATCTCAAGCCGCATCTGGAGGACCCCGCGCGGCGGGTGCTCATGCACGGGGGCAGCTACGACCTGCGGCTGCTGCGCCGCGACCTGGGCATCGCGGTGGCCCGCCTGGCCGACACGCAGGTGGCCGCCAGCTTTCTCGGGGAGTCGGCGACCGGACTTCAGACGCTCCTCCACAAGCACCTCGGCGTTCAAATCGCGAAGAAGTACCAGAAGGCCGACTGGGCCAGGCGCCCGCTGTCGCGCGACATGATCGACTATGCGGCGGGCGACACCTGTCACCTGCATCGCCTGACCGCTGTGCTCGAGAACTTGCTTCGCGGCATGGGACGGCTGCACTGGGCCGACGACGAGTGCCGCTGGCTGGTGGCGTCCGCGGCGGAGGCAGCGGAGCCCGCAAGCCCGCCCGACCCCGTGACGCGCGTCAAGGGAGCCCGGCGCCTGGACGCGCGCACCGTCACCGCGCTCAGGGAGGCGATCGCGTGGCGCGACCGGATCGCCCGTTCGCTCGACCGGGCCCCGTTCCGGGTGGCCACCGACGCCGCGTTGCTGGGGGCGGTGGCGGCCCAGCCGGCCTCCGTGGGCCAACTGGGGGACGTGAAGGGGTTTTCGCCGCGGCTGGCCGCGAAGAGGGGCCGGTCGCTGCTGGAGGCGCTCGGCAGAGTGCGGCGGATGTCCCGTCGCGACCTGCGGCCCTACCCCGTCTTGCGCAGGGGGCGCGGCCGTCCGACTCCCGAGGAAGAGGCGACGCTGGACAGGCTCACGGCGGTGCGCAACACGGTGGCGGGCGAATTGGGGCTGGACCGCGGCCGGGTGATGGCGAACCATCTGTTGCGTGAGGTGGTGGCCGTGATGCCGGCTTCACTGGCCGAGCTCGAGGCGATGCCCGGGGTGCGGGGGTGGCAGGTGGGGATTCTGGGACGAAAACTGCTGAACGCGCTGGGTTAGCCCGCTTCAGCCCCCCTTCGCCTCCAGTTCCCGCTTGTACTCGATGCAGTAGCGGGCGTGCGGCAGCGCGTCCAGCCGCTGGAAGCTGATCGCCTTCCCCGTGCCGTGGCAGCGTCCGAAGTTGTCCGGGTCGCGGTAGAGCCGGCGGAGCGCCTCCTGCAGCCGGTAGAGGTAGCGGCCCTCCTTGGTCGCGAAGAGGGCGGCCTTCTCCCGCTCCATCGCCTCGGTTCCCTGGTCCGCCATGTGATCCGTGTAGGCGGCGAGATCCGAGTCGCCCTCAGCCGGGTCCGCCTTGGCGACCAGGTCGAAACGGCCGAGTGCGCGCAGCGCCTTTTTTCGCTCGTGGAGAAGCCTCTCTTCCAGGTGCTCCAGCTGCTCCCTGGAAAGAAGGGAACCGGCGCCGTTCATCGCGCCATCCATCCCGGTCGAGTCCTGTAGCGACATCGTTGCCTCCCTCTCCTGCGGTCGGACGTTATGCAGCAAATGTATAGAACCCCGCACCGCCGTCCAATTCCCCAGCCAATGTTATCTTCCCGTTGCGCCGGAGCGCCACCCCACCGCAAACCTAACCCCACCAACGAGAAACGTCTTGGAATCCATCGACTGCCGCAGACATCCCGGCACGCCCGGACCACCCCTGGCGCGCTCTCCCTTCCGGTCGCCCCTGGGCGAACGGATCCAGCGCGAGATCTGCGCGGACTGCTGGCGCGACTGGCTGCAGCACCAGACCCTGCTGATCAACCACTACGGGCTCGACCCCCGCAAGGCCGAGTCGCGGGAGTTCCTCTACGGGCAGATCAATGCGGTGCTCTTCGACGACGGGGAGGTGGCCGAGATCGACACCTCCAAACAGGGGACCATCGGGCCTCCCGGCGGCTGACCCGGGGCCGTCCTACCCCATCAGCACGGCCTCGATCTCCACAAGCGCGGCCTCCAGGTCCTCGCGGGCCACCGTCAATGGCGGCGCGAACCGTACGACCTGGCGGTGCGTCTCCTTGGCCAGGATGCCGCGCTCCTGCAACGCCTCGCAGAACGGCCGCGCGGTCCCCGACGACTCCCTGATCACCACGCCGATCATGAGCCCCTTCCCCCGCACCTCCTCCACGTGCGGCGACGGAATCGCGCGCAAGCGATCCATGAACCAGCTCCCCAGCTCGTCGGAGCGGCGCGACAGGTCCTCGTCGATGATCACGCGCAGCGAGGCCATCCCGACGGCCGCGCCCAGGGGATTGCCGCCGAAGGTCGACCCGTGGTCGCCCGGCCGGAAGACGTCCATGAACTCGGCGTCCGCGATCGCGGCCGAGACCGGATAAACGCCCCCGCCCAGCGCCTTCCCCACGATCAGGATGTCGGGGCGCACCCCCTCCCAGTCGCAGCAGAACATGCGGCCGGTGCGGCCCAGCCCCGTCTGGATCTCGTCGGCCACCAAGGCCACGCCGTTCGCGCGGCACACCTCCGCCGCCTCGCGCATGTACCCATCGGGCGGCACGATCACCCCCGCCTCGCCCTGGATGGGCTCGACCAGGAAGCCGACCGTGTTCGGCCCGATCGCGGCGCGTAGCGCACCGATGTCCCCGTACGGGATCAGGGTGAACCCCGGCGTGAACGGCCCGAAGCCCTCGCGGTACTGGTCCTCGGACGAGAAGCCCACGATCGTGGTGGTGCGCCCATGGAAGTTGTCCTCGCAGACGATGATCTCGGCCTTCCCCTCGGGGACGCCCCGCACCTCGTACCCCCACTTCCGCACCATCTTGATCGCGGTCTCGACGGCCTCGGCGCCGGTGTTCATCGGCAGCGCCGCGTCGAATCCGGACGCCTCGCAGAGTTCGCGCAGGAACGGCCCCATCTGGTCGTTGTGGAAAGCGCGCGAAGTGAGCGTGAGGCGGTCGAGCTGGGCGCGGGCCGCGGCGATGATGTCGGGGTGCCGGTGGCCCTGGTTGACGGCCGAGTAGGAGCTCAGCATGTCCAGGTAGCGGTTGCCCTCCACGTCCCAGACCCACGAGCCCTCGCCGCGGTCGAGCACGACGGGAAGGGGGTGGTAGTTGTGGGCGGAGTAGCGTTCGGCCTCTTCCAGGTAGCGGTCGGTGCGGGAGGTGGCCGGGGGGGCGGTCATGGTGGTGGTCATGGATGTTCCTCTGGATTCGTGACTCCTCGGCCAACCGTTGATTCGGCGACTCCGTGATTGGCGGAGGACATGCGGACGCGACAGGGACGGGAATCTAGTCTCTGGAGGTCTCCAGTTGAATCCCCGCGAGCGCGGGCTGGCGAGGGAGGGTCCCGAAAGCCTATTTCCGCGGCGTCACCGTGATGTCGAGGCCTTCCAGCAGCAGATCCATCCTGGCCTCAAGCCCCACCATCCTCGCCTCAAGGGCTCCGAAGCGATCGATCATTGCCACCTCCATCGAACTCATTCGGCTGCTCACCACCCATGCGCCCGTCACGACGGCAGCCAGAACCGTCACCAGCACCGGATCCTTCCACCACTTCGGGTTCCTGCCCATTCAACACCTCCTCGCCACGTTATACCGGGTTCGCCCGGGAACGCCCCAACAATAATAGCCGCGATCACCCTTCTGTCATCACTCCGCCCCCCCAACCGCCCTCTGCGCCCTCTCATTCACCCGCAACTGAAACACATCCGGCCGCGCATAGTGCCCGATCACGTCGAAGTCGAACTTGCCGCGCGCGATGTCGCCCAGATCCAGATCCGCGACCAGCATCCCCTCCTCGTCCAGCAGCGGCCCCGCCACCGTCTCGCCCAGCGGGCTGTAGATCGAGGTCCCGCCGCGCGACAGCACGTCCGGCCAGTCCTCGAACTCGTCCAGGATCTCGATGTCGGCCGGGTAGTGCTCCTTGGTGACGAACTGGTTGCACCCGATCACGAAACAGCGCCCCTCGAGCGCGATGTGCCTGAGCGTGGCCTGCCAGCGGTCGCGCGAGTCGGCGGTGGGCGCCAGGTAGATCTCGACGCCCTTGCCGTACATGGCCATGCGCGCGAGCGGCATGTAGTTCTCCCAGCAGATCAGGCCCCCGACCTTGCCGAAGGGCGTGTCCAGCACCGGCAGCGTGCTCCCGTCCCCCTCGCCCCAGATGAGACGCTCGGCGGCGGTGGGCTTGAGCTTTCGATGCAGGCCCGCCAGGGTGCCGTCGGGGGCGAAGTAGAGGAGGGTACAGAAGAGGGTGCCCGGGGCGCGGCGGGCGTCTCTTTCGATCACGCCGACGGCCAGGTATGCGTTCGCGGCTGCCGCTGCCCGGCCGATTCGTTCCGTTTCGGGGCCGGGCACGCGGATGGCGGCGGCGTGGTAGCGGCCGAAGGTGCGGCGGCCCGCGGGTTTGCGGCCACCGACCGAGGTGCCGAAAGCGAGACCCCAGGGGTAGCCGCCGATGAAGGCCTCGGGGAAGAGGACGAGTTGGGCGCCCTGGTGAGCGGCTTCGGCGGTGGCGGCGCAGAGGCGGTCGAGGGCGGCGGCGGGGTTGAAGGGGTAGCCGCGGGGTTGGATGGCGGCGACGCGGAGGTGGGGGGGGTTGGGCATGGGGACGAAGGTAAATCGACCCACCCGTCGGGGGTACCGCGGTGCGTGGCTGGCGAAATGTCCGTTCGAGTCAACCCTGGCTCAGCCAACCTTGTACGCGAAACCCACCTGCACTGCCGCGAACCCGGCCCGAGATGGGGCGCGGGTCACGCCTGCGGGCACCACCTCTTCGGCGCGGGAAGGCGGGGATCGCGGTGGTCCGTGAAGCCCGCGGCAACCCGGTCGAAGAGCCCGGTGGAACGGTCCGCCTAGCCCCTAGTCCTTCCCGTTAGATGCGTCGTGAAGGGCAGCGTCAAGTCCTCTCGCACCGGGATAGACACCCCGCTCGGTGACGAACGTCGGGGTGGATGATATGCCCAGACTGGCCGCCACACGCAAGTCGGCATCGATCCGTGCCTCAGCTCCTTCTCCGTCCAGACAATCCGCGAACTGCGCCAGATCTCCGATACCTATCGCTTCTGCCAAGCCAAGCCAATCCTGCCGTGACATCCAGTCATCCTCGCTCAGCAGTGCGTCGTGCGCCTCGCGCAGACGACCCTGCCACTCGGCACACACAGCCGCCTTAGCCGCTTCCCTGGCAAGGGGGTGAATCTGCTCAAGTGGCAGGTGGCGAATGACGATGTTCGCGGTGCCGTTTTCCCAAGCGCTCGCCACTACGGGTGCCACCGCCCTGCAGGCCGGGCACTGGTAGTCGAGGAACTCTACCACAATCGGCCGGGTATCACTTCGGTTCATCGTGCCAAAGCCTTCGGCAAGACCTGCCAGCTGGGTCCAAAGGCCAGAAAGGGCTCGCCGTTCCCGGGCTTCACCGATCTGACCACCCAACCAATTTCCGATCACGCCCGACGGATTCAGGAGGAGAAACAGAAGCGTCACGATGATCGCGACATTCGTGGCTTTGTCTAGCCTGCTGCTACGTGCTCCATCCGTCCCCGATTCCTCAGACACCGGTGCCTCTCCTTGAGCCACTACCTCACAATTTCCTTGACGAGCAGGTAATCGACATCGAACTCGTCCCGGGCCCCGACCAACACGCGATCTCCGGTTGCGTCGAAAAACGTCTCGCCTTCGGCCAGAACGAGGGTGAATTCCAAGTCTGGCCCCGTCAGGTTCCAAACCTGCCAATGCTGCCTCGTGTCACCGGGGCGCAACAGGCGCAGCCATAGGCGCCCATCCAGATCGCCCTTCATGCGACTGATCGGCGGTGCGGTTTCGTTGGCTGGTGCTT
Organism: Longimicrobiales bacterium; assembly: GCA_965208295.1. GTDB lineage: Bacteria > Gemmatimonadota > Gemmatimonadetes > Longimicrobiales > Gaopeijiaceae > Bin94. The sequence continues at coordinate 497,054 of OZ242328.1, forward strand.
GACGAACGTGCTCACTACGGTTCCTCCACATACTCGCAAAGTCGAAGCCATCCTTCCGCTGACCTTCCGATATCTTCCTTGCGATAGCGTCATCGGCCTCGATGTGACGAGCTCGAACGGCGTCGATCTGGTCTTGCGAGACCACCTCCCCAAGCGGCAATGGTATCTCTGCTGTCATCTTTCCTCTCCGGTCAAACACACGGACGGTTCCCAGATCCGTCTGCGACACCGCAAGCTGCTGGCCTACTTGCGTATGCAGCAAAGAGTGCCCGAAGATCACGCCCATCGTAGCACCCGTACCCGTCGGCGATACCGAACTGAAACCCTCCGAGCCCAACCCCTGAGCAACCAATTGCCTTACTTCGCCAGGAACGGCAAGCCAATACTGCAGCGTGTCCCGGTAGAAGCCCGTTTCTCGGGCAGCCATTTCGAAGACGCTACTTCGGGGCGAGACACTCGCACGGAACACCAATGCGCCATCCTCGTAGACAGCAGCCGGTTCCGTCAGCATACCGCCCCTCAGTACGGATCTGTCGTATCCGCGGAGGTCCCCGACTACCCATTTCTCGTTCAAGTAGTCGACGGCGCTCAGGCGACGATGGTCGGCATCCCAAACGACCAGTCCACCAGTCGCCGTTTGTGTCAAGAGCCGAACCGATCTGAATTCTCGCGGTCCATCGCCTTTGCGACCAGTCCACTCGACGGCGTTACCTGCGACAGTCACGAAGACCAGTTCTTGAGACGTGCCATCAACAAAGACAAACCTGTCGGCGCTCATGAGCATGGCGCCGGTGAGTTCCCCAATCTGCGAGACGCGTACTTGGGGGTGACCAGCGGACTCAAAAAGTTCGGTATCGGCCAACCGAAGCTCGGGTGCAGTCCTAACCTGCCCACAGAGGCACGCCGGAGCGGCACCGATAAGGAGAAGCAGCAGCAACTCCGATCGCATGGTCTGCCGGACAAGCAACTGAAGCCCGGTGGTCGCGCTACAAGGCACGTGATCGCTCGTTACTGCTCACACGTGTCGCCCGCCTCGTCCCCGCAACCACAGGACGTGGCGCACTTCCACTTTACCCCCCCCTACCACGTAGTCTTCATCCTCCTCGACTCTGGAGCAACAAGCGGCTCCCCAACAACCATCGCCATCGAAGTCACACTGGGCACAGGTGATACCGGGTGCCGGGGTGGAGACCTCGCAAGGCTCCTGGCCAAGCCCCGTCCTGGGTTGCGCGTAGCTCGGCACGCCGATCACCACAAGCAGTGCGAATCGGACGATCAGGTTCTTCCTGTAGGAGTTTCGGGTCCGTGCGTCCATCGTTATCTCCGCTTTCCGTGGAAGTGTTCGATCTCGGGCACCCGCCGCTCCGCAGAAGCGCCCTCTATCGTCAGAGTGCCACGAACGCCCCGATCCGTTCAATTCCGCCTCCCGCAGGCCGCTCACCCCGCCTTCCGCACCACAGGCGGATAACTCATGGCGGATTTCCCCCCCCCCTCTTGCGACATATGTTCCCGAAGCTTCCGAATCGCATCCGTCCGATGCCGCCGCACCGTCCCGCGCTTCAGCCCCAGCGCCCGCGCGACCTCGTCATCCTCCATACCCTCCCGCACCAATCGAACGACCTCAAGCTGCCTCTCCGTGAGCAACAACGGCGCGGCCTCGAGAACGCGCTCGGCTCGCGGATCCCCCTCACTTCCCTTGTCCCGATCCGGGAAGAGGTTGTCCCGAATCTCCTCTCCGTTCTCCCGGCGGAGGCGACGCCGGCGCTTCTCCTTTCTCAACACGCCGGATGCCTGCTTGCGGGTGATCTCGACCAGCCACGCCGACGGTTTCCGGATCCCATCCACCTCGTCCGGGTCGGATCGAGCGATGGACAGCGCCTTCATGAACACCCGCTGCCCGATGTCCTCGGCAGCGTCGCGATCCTCAAGAAGGCGCGCCGCCACCCAGATCATCATTCCCCACCACCTCCCCACCCATTCGACCACCTTCTCCTCCGAGCCTGACGCCTTGCCCCCGGAACGACCCGAATCCGAGTCGTCGCCGTCGTGCCGCACCACCATGGAACCTCCCCTTTCGCTCTCCGCCAACCAATCGTACCCTATGCGGGACAAGTTTCGTGGTCGGACAGGCCATCCGTTCACTACGTTTGCCGCAACGACCACGCTAACTGCCGCTGCCGCGCGCCGCAAGGGGAGTTTCCAGCGCGGTGTCCAGCGCGGAGATTACATCTTGCCCGGCGAGCCCGCGACTCGTGGCGACGGCTTTCCAATCTTTGACGCCCCAGCCTGAATCTGTGCCTTCACGCGCACTGAATTGGCCGTCTGCTGCCCGCCTGAACAGTCGGCGCGTCGTTTGGACTAGGGGTGACACAGTGTCACCTTTCCCTTCGCCGCGGGTCGATGAGTCGGCATCCAGTCGGCCGGAAGCAACATCACGAGTGCGTCCCGCAGCGGCCCCGCCACCGTCTCGTCCAGCGGACTTGTAGATCGACATTCCCCCACGCGAGAGCACGTCCGGCCAGTCGTCGAACTCGTCCCAGGACACGAGAAAGCCAGAACTGTGCAAGGCTAGAAAACGGACAAGAACTAGTTCCCGTTAGATGCGTCGTGAAGGGCAGCGTCAAATCCTCTCGCCCCGCGATAGATACCCCGCTCGGTGACGAATGTCGGAGCATACCGACCCTCAGTTACGGATCTGTCTCCTCACACGTGTCGTGCACCTCGTCCCCGCAACCACAGCCCGTGGCGCACTTGTACATTACCCCCCCTACCGTGAAGTCTTCATCCTCCTCCTCCGCGGTTCTGATGCAACAAGCGGCTCCCCAACAATCATCGCCATCCAAGTCACATACGGCACAGGTGATACCGGGTAACGGGGTGGTGACCTCGCAAGGCTCTTGACCAAGCCCCGTCCTGGGTTGGGCGTAGCTCAGCACGCCGATCGCCACAAGCAGTGCGAATCGGACGATCAGGTTCTTCCTGCAGGAGTTTCGGGTTCGTGCGTCCATTGTTTTCTCCCCCTTTCGTGGAGGTGTTCGGTCTCGCGCACCCGCCGCTCCGCAGAAGTGCTCTCTATCGTCAGAGTGCCACGAACGCCCCGATCCGTTCAATTCCGCCTCCCGGCGGAGCCGACGCCGGCGCTTCTCGTTCTCAACACGCCGAATGCCAGCTTGCGGGTGATCTCAACCAACCACGCCGACGGTTTCCGGATGCCATCCACCTCGTCCGGGTCCGAGCGGGCGATGGAGAGCGCCTTCATGAACGCCCGCTGCACGATGTCCTTCGCGGTGTCGCGATCCGCAAGAACGCGCGCCGCCGCCGTCGTCATCTCTTCCCACGGACTCCCTACCCATTCCTCCACCCTCGCCTCTGCGCCGGACTCCTTGCGCCCGGAAACGACCCGAATCCGGTTCGTCGCCGTCGTGGCGTGCCGCCATGGAACCTCCTTTCGCGGCTGCCGCTGCCCGGCCGATCCGTTCCGTTTCGGGGCCGGGCACGCGGATGGCGGCTTCGTGGTAGCGGCCGAAGGTGCGGCGGCCCGCGGGTTTGCGGCCTCCGACTGCCGTGCCGAAGGCAAGACCCCAGGGGTAGCCGCCGATGAAGGCCTCGGGGAAGAGGACGAGTTGGGCGCCCTGGTTGGCGGCGTCGGCGGTGGCGGCGCAGAGGTGGTCGACGGCGGCGGCGGGGTTGAAGGGGTAGCCGCGCGGTTGGATGGCGGCGACGCGGAGGTGGGAGGGGTTGGGCATGGTGGGATTCCCGTCAGTCACGCTTCGTCAAGACCGCTTCGAGAACGACAATGGCCAGCATGTCCTCGGTCTGGCGATACCAGAGGTTGCCATGCATCGGCGTGCCCGCCTCCCGGTAGGAATCGAATCGGGCGGACACGACCAGCCGGCCGGCCGGCGTGAACGCCTCGATTAAGTGGTCTCTGAATTCGACAGCTTTCGCCTCCTCCTCTTCCCAATCCACGATAGGCTCTTCCGCTCCAGTTGTCATCCAGTTGTCCGAGGGCGCATCGGGATCCGCGGCACTGGCAGACGTCCAGATCAGGCCACGTCCGTCTGCGTGGAGCCGAGAGAGGTGCCCCGGGTTACCGCTGGGACCGGGGAACCAGTCGCGGGCCACCACCAGGGAATCCTCAACGGAACCGCTGGGAAACGCATGTCTCCTCAGGACATAGCGGTAACGCTCAGCAGACCAGATACCGACATCTTCAGCCGCGGCCAAGAGCAGCATCGACCCTCGTCGTGCGCGAAGCCCGAATGCACGGACACTATCGTCCGCTAGTAAATAGCCTCGTTCAACACCACCCCTGTAGGCCGTCGTGATCGCAATACCGCCGTACGTGACGGCCGAGCCGGCCCCGCCATTCGTTGGCAGCCGCGAAGACCGAACAAACCGCCCACCGGTCGTGTACCTGTGGACGATTGGCAGCCCCGTCAACACGAGCAGCTCATCCTCCGCGACCTGTGTGAGACCCATTGCGTAGTCGAACTCGCCCGGACCCTCGCCCGCGCCATTGCCGATCACATCCGCGAGTACACCATCCGGTGACCATAGCGCGACCTTCCCGGGTGAGTAGGTGGCAGTAGCGTACCGTCCATCGTGGAGAACCATGACCGGGGGATGGGGGGTGATACTGTCCAAATCTTGCAGGCGGGTGACTTCGCGGAACTCCAGGTCACAGAAGGGCTCGTCGGCGTTCGTGGGCTCGGGCGCGGTGAGCCAGTTGCATTCTTCTGCGGGTGGTGTTTCCCCGGAGGACGCCGATGTCGTTCCCGCATCGGGTTGACAGCCGGTCGCGGCAGAGACGACCAGGCCCACGGCGACGCGCCAACTCACCGGTCGAGCGGGTGGGGGCGGACGAGGATGGGGGTCGTACCGCTCATGTACCCGCCCGGGGATCCAGGATCTCAAGGGCGATCTGGCCGGCGGCAGGTGCCGCGATTGCGGGCAGGATCAGCGAAAAGAGTGCGCTTCCGCGCATTGGACCTCTCTGGATGGCTGGGCGACGGCTCCTTCCTTCACTGAAAACTGGGCGTAACCGAACGCAGGGACAAACGGGCCGTCCGGCGAGTCCGCCGATGGGCTCTCCTTCCCCCGGCCAGAGCCACGCGGGTACCTCCCCACGCAGTGATGCGTTGACATCATGATGCGATGATGTCATGATGTCACACCATGAGAACCACGCTGACACTCGACCCCGACATCCATCACGCGGTCAGGAGCATCGCCAGGGAGCGCGGAGAAAGCCTGGGCACCGTGGTGTCTTCGCTGGCGCGAGCTGCCCTCCAGCCCCGCGAGCACACGACTCGTGCCGATGGCTTCCCCGTCTTCGCCGTGGGTCCCGACGCGCCGCCGTTGACGCCCGACATGGTCCGCGACGCGCTGGAGGACGTCTGACCAGGCTCCTGGACGTGAACGTTCTCGTCGCGCTCGCGTGGCCGAATCACGTTCATCACGGTCTCGCGCACCGGTGGTTCCGAAAGCATCAGCGGGACGGGTGGGCCACCTGTCCGCTCACCGAGTCGGGCTTCGTGAGGGTGTCGAGCAACCGCCGCGTCATTCCCGGAGCGTCCACGCCGGCCGAGGCCATCGCGCTGCTGCGACGGATGCGCCGACTTGAGGGCCACGTCTTCTGGGCCGACGACGTCTCGCCCGCCGGACCTGCCGCGAAGCCTTTCGCTCGGGTCGCCGGCTACCGCCAGGTCACCGATGCGCACCTGCTGGCGCTGGCGCTGCGCCGCGGCGGCGCTCTTGTCACGCTGGACCAGGGTCTGGCCGAACTCGCGGGGCAGGAGGAGCGCGGCGCGGTGGAAGTCATCCGGTTCAAGGTACGTTTCGGCGACTGAAGCGGCCCGGCGGCAAGTGGTCCGTTTAGGCCAGTTCTCCCAAAAGCCTTACCCGCGGGTTCTCGAACCGGTGGAAGTCCCGGTCGTTGGTGAGGATGGTCGCGATGCCGTGCTCCCGGCACAGGGCGACGATCTGCGCGTCGAAGACCAGGTTGCCGCGCGCGCCGGCGGCGAGGGAGGCCGCGGTAAGCAGACTGACGAAGTCGGGCCCCGGTCGCACGATCCGGCAGGAAGGGGACGCGAGGAGCCGTTCGAGAAACGAGACCGCCTGCCGCAAGGTCGATGGCGGCTTCAATATCCGCCGGTGGGTGACAACGCGGATGAACTCGCCGACGCAGAACACCGGCAGGCCCCAGGCCGCCGTCCCCTCCGCAAGGACAACCAGCTCCCTGACCGCCGCCGCGTGAAGGTCGGTTTCGGCCCGGTGTGCGTAGATCAGGACATTCGTGTCGACCGCGATCATGTCCCGTCCATGACGTCGTGAAGCTCCTCGCGGTCCGAGATGTCCACGCTGGGGGGAGCGAGCCCGCGGACGGTTACGAGCGTCAGTTCGAAGGGCGGTTTCGGCCGGTCGTCCTCCGCCAGCCTGGCACGCAGGGCGTCCTCGACGAAACGGGTCAGGGTGACTCCGCCACGGGCCGCGCACCGCTTGGCTCTCGTCAGGAGCAGGTCGTTCAAGTTGAGCGTGGTCTTCATTCGGGTTCGGTTCAGAGCGATCGCGGGAGACGTGGTATGGGAGAACCATACTATATTGACCATATATATGGCAAGTCAGCCTACTGGACCCCCGGGACCGGTTGGGATTATCCTCACCCACCAGTCCATCCCCCGCGGAGGGTCCCCACCCACCGCGTACACCACGTCCAGAGAATCTCCATGAAGACACGCTTCCCTCGCCCTACCCTCCTTCTCCTCCCCCTCCTCCTCCCCCTCCCCACCACCGCCCAGTCCCCACACGACGCCGTCCTCGCCCACGTCGAGGCCAACGCTGCCGCGTACGCCACCACTGCCCAGCAGATCTGGGACCTGGCTGAAGTCGGCTACCAGGAGGTCGAGAGTTCGGCCCTCCTCCAGGCCCACCTATCCGACGCCGGCTTCGACATCAAGCCGGGCGTCGCCGGCATGCCCACCGCCTTCGTCGCCAGCTGGGGATCCGGCTCGCCGGTGATCGGCATCCTGGCCGAGTTCGACGCGCTGCCCGGAATCACCCAGGACCGGAGCCCCGAGCGGACGCCCCGACCCGAGATGGGCGCTGGTCACGCCTGCGGGCATCACCTCTTCGGCGCGGGATCGGTGGCGGCGGCGCTGGCGGTGAAGGACTGGCTCGCGGCGTCGGGCACACCCGGCACGGTCCGGCTCTATGGTACACCCGCCGAGGAGGGCGGCGCGGGCAAGGTCTACATGGTGCGGGGCGGCCTCTTCAGCGATGTCGACGCGGTCGTCCACTGGCACCCGAGCGGCACCAACAACGCCAGCCCCTCGACCTCGCTGGCCAACAAGTCGGCCAAGTTTCGCTTCCACGGGATCTCCGCGCACGCGGCGGGCGCGCCCGAGGAGGGAAGGTCGGCGCTGGACGGGGTCGAGGCCATGAACAACATGGTCAACATGCTGCGCGAACACGTCCCCCAGGAGACGCGCATTCACTACGTGATCACGGCGGGGGGGCACGCGCCGAACGTGATACCGGACTTCGCCGAGGTCTACTACTACGTGCGCAACCCGGAGGTCGAGCTGGCGCGGTCGATCTTCGAACGCGTGGTGAAGGCGGCCGAGGGGGCGGCGATGGGGACGGGGACGCGCATGGAGTACGAGGTCATCCACGGGCTGTACGCGATGCTGAGCAACGACGTGCTGCAGCGGCGGGCGCAGGCGAACCTGGAGCGGGTTGGCGGGGTGGTCTACGACGAGGCCGAGACGGCGTTTGCGGAGATGATCCAGGGGACGCTGGTAAACGCGATGCCGATCGAGAGCGCGGGCGAGGTACAGCCGTACATGCCGCGCAAAGGGGGCGGGTCGACGGATGTGGCTGACGTGAGCTGGGTGGTGCCGACGGTGGGGATAGGGACGGCGACGTGGGTTCCGGGGACGCCGGCGCATTCGTGGCAGGCGATCGCGGCGGGGGGGATGTCGATCGGGAACAAGGGGATGATCGTGGCGGCGAAGACGCTGGCGATGACGATGGTGGATCTGTTTATGGATGCGGAGTTGTTGGCCGCGGCGACGGCGGAGTACGAGGAGAGGGTCGGGCCGGGGTTCGAGTATGTGTCGCTGGTGGGGGACCGGGATCCGCCGCTGGACTATCGGAAGCCGGCGGGGGGGTAGGGGCTAGTCTAGACCTCGTCGGGCGGGCCTCACATCCGGTTCCACGACGCGCCGGACGATACCCGGACCGGGAGAATCGCGGTCAAGGTCATCACGCCACTGGTCCTGTTGAGGTTGTCGTCCCTACAATACGTAGGTATTCTTGACCGATGGAATTCGAGTGGGACCAGGCCAAGAATCAGACCAACATCCGCAAGCACGGCATCGGGTTCGACACCGCCAAGCGAATCTTCGAGGGGCCAGTCGCGACGTCACCCGATCGTCGCCGGGACTACGGGGAGGACCGCAACATCAGCATCGGCCGGGTGGAGCCCGGGGCGCTGATCGTGGTCGCTCACACCGAGCGCCATGGGCGTATCCGTCTGATCTCCGCCCGCCCCGCATCGCGCAAGGAAAGGAAGGCCTACCATGAGCGGACGCTACGATAACCCGCTCGCTCCCGAGCAGATCGCGACGGTGAAGGACGAGGACATCGACTTCAGCGACATCCCCGAACTGGACAAAGACTTCTGGAAGCGGGCGGAGCTCGTCGAGCCCGATCGCACCGACCAGATCACCATACGGGTCAAACGCTCCGTGCTGGCCTATTTCAAGGCTTCGGGAAAGGGCTACCAGACGCGAATGAACCGCGTGCTCGAGAGCTACGTGCGGCACAGGATGGGAGATTCCGCCGGCACCGGAGAGGGCGCGAGCCGCTGACCGAGAGGTCTGGGACGAGACGCCCCCTCGACCGCTGCCGGTTCTCGGGACTCCGCCTTGGGTGAGTCGGCGGGACGGTTCTGATCCCAACCCCCACCAGACCGCCAATGGCTGAAGACAGGCCCGTTCCACCATGTATGCGCCCCGAATCCGGCCGGAGATTGGAGGCACCGGGCCCTTTCTCGGCCCATCCATTCCAACCCGCCCGGCCCATCGGTGGACGACGCCGCCCTCAAGAAACTGTTCTCGCACCCGCGGATGATCGAGCTCCTGATCCGCCGCCACGTCCCGCGGTGGGACGGGAAGATCGACTATTCGACACTCGAACGGCTGCCCGCGGAACTCATCGACGAACGTCTGCGGCGGCGCTATCCCGACATGATGTGGCGCGCGCGCTCGATCGACCGGACGACGGACATGATCCTGCTGCTGGAGCTCCAAGGCAGGCCGGAGCGCCACATGGTCCTCCGCACCACGGCCTATACTGTTCTTGCGGTCCAGGAGCTGATCGAGCACGACAGGGAACTGGGCCGGGGCGGGCGGCAACTCGCCGTGGAGTCGCTCGTCCTCCACCACGGGGACAGGCGGTGGAGCGCTCCGACCCGGTTGCGCGATCTGTTCCGGGACTCCGCCCCGGACACCCACCGGGTTGTGGAGCGCCTGCCATCCGACGCTCCGCAGCCGGGGCCGCTGGATCTGCCGCAGATGCTGGGGATTGCCGGCGTGGCTTCCGAGACCGGCATGATGGAGCAGTTTCCGGAACTGCGCCGTGTGGTCGAGGAGTGCGACGACGGGGACTTCGACCGGTTCGTGGCCCGGGGCGTGAAAGCGATGTTACGTTCGAAGGGATTCGACAGCGACCGATTGGAGGAGGCGATGACGATGGCAACTGTGGAGACTGAGTTTCGGCGCGGCTGGGACGCCGTCAGACAGCAGGGGATCGAACGAGGGATTGAGCGGGGGATCGAACGAGGGATCGAGCGAGGGATCGGAGTGGGACAGGTCAGGATCCTGCGCCACCAGGCCGACCGCAAGTTCGGGCGTGAGACCGCCGAGGAGCTGGCGCGGCTGCTCGGACGGACTCCGGATGGCGAACAGATTGGACGTGTGGCGGCAGCCATCGTGGATTGCGAGGCGGCGGACGACTTTCTGGAGAGGGTGCGGGGGAGCGGGTGACGGCTGGCCCTTGGCCCTTGGTATGGGCCAGGGGTTCGTTCAGGGATCCGCTTTGGGCTGGATCGCTTCGCTAAGACGGTCCACGTGGACCGGTGGCGCGACATTCCCAACCCGAACGATTTGGGGAGTGACCCCGACCACCGCGCGGCTGCTTCGGCACTGGCGGTCCCACAAGTTCAGCGGCATCCGCCCGTTCTTCTGCCAGGTGGAGGCGGCCGAGACCGCGATCTGGCTGACCGAGGTGGCCCCGAGGAGTCGTGCGAAGGCGATCGTGAGCCTGCTTCGGAGCCTGGAGGAGGTCAGTCACGCGGCGAATCCGGGTCTTTCGCGCCTCGCCCTCAAGATGGCCACAGGTGCCGGGAAGACGACGGTCATGGGCTGATCGCAGGGCAGACGATCAACGCCGTGCGGCACCCCAACAGCCCGCGGTTCACGCGCGGGTTCCTGGTCGTGACGCCTAGGATCACAATCCGCGACCGGCTGCGGGTGCGCCAGCCCAACGACCCGGACGCCTACTACGGGAAACGCGAGCTGATTCCTAGCGAGATGCTCCGGGACCTGAACCAAGCCAGGATCGTGATCACGAACTACCACGCGTTCAAGCTGCGAGAGCGCGCGAAGCTCCCGAAAGGGAACAGGGCGCTGTTGACGGGCCAGACCGGCAGACCGCCCTCGAGGCGCTGTACGGGCGCGGCCGGCGGCGTTCGACCGCGCCCAGGGACGTCCGCGACATCCTGGCCCCGGCGCCCCACGGGCTCCTTGGATCCCGGCCGCGACATCCGTATCTTCTTATCGCGCTGCAGCGGCTCGGTCCGGGGTCGCTGCCGGAGGAGAACGTACTCTCGATGATCGCGGCGCTGGAGCGGGCCCGGTCGCCGCAGCGGCTCGAGCAACTGGCGCTGTCGCTGAGGGACTGGGTCGAGCACGCCCGGGCTCGGGAGCTGCTGGACAGCTTCAGGGAGTGGATCTTGCAGGTGCTGGCGCAGCGGCACGGTCCCGAGGGCCGGGCGCTGGAACTCAGAATCAGGAACCAGGAGGAGGCACGAATGACGACGTTGATCGAGCGGGCGCGCGATTGGGGCGAGGAACTCAATCAGGAAGGGCCCGAGAGGGGGCTCGAGAAGGGGCGTCTGGAGGGGGAGCGGGAGCTGGTCCGCCGACTCGTCGCACGCAGATTCGGCGAGAGGGCCGCGAAGGACTTCGTTCCGGTGCTTGCGGGCATCTCGGACTCGGATCGCCTGGCCGCGATCGCCGCCGACGCGTTCACATGCGAGACGGCCGGGGAGCTGGTCAAACGGGCTCGCGGGGATGGGACGGCGGAGTGATCGTCGTATCCGGAGACCCGCGGAGTCTTCGCCAGCCCGGCTGACTCTCGCACGGAGCACATTTTCTGCCCTTTCTCGCGCGACGGGCGGCAGCTGGAGCCGCTGTAGAGGAGTTCGCGGGCCTAGAGTGGAGGTCGGTCGGGTGTCCGGGGCCACCCTCTTGAGGGGGCGGACGGCTGGACGGCGGTGCCGCCGCCTCGGTCGTGCGCGGCTACGGACGTCTCTTGGCCACACTGGGCCATACGACCATATTGCGCATATGGCCGTATGGGCTGCGATTCGTTCAGCTTAGAGGAACGGGTATACCTTGTCGCCGACTCTGATACATCTCATGCCTACCGGCACCGCTGACTTGAGCCTCCCGCGGTCGGTCGGGCTCATATACTTGGCTTCATCACCAGTTATCAGCTGCACGCCAGATGGTTGTTTGTCTCCTTTACGACGGAATGGCAGGACAATCACGTCGTCCGACTGGTGGTCAACGACAATCCACTCCCATATGTCGTCGGCTGTCTTGACGTCAACTAGCCCACCAACGAAATCAACTCCACGAAAATCTTCTTCGCTCTCAAAGTGAATCGTTATAGCGTAGTAGTTTACGAATCGTACTGACGCCCAGTATGCAAGTTGATCGAGAGAGAGTGATAGATTGAGTGGCTTTCGAGTCAACTCCCGAAAACGATCAATCGGTCCGCCAAGTGGAAGGGATACACACCTATCACCCATTATCACTATCCAGAACGCAGATTTGTGTCCGTGGTTGATCATGATCAGTGGGTCTACCGGAAGGTCCAAATCTGAAAACTCCATGCTGAGGCAACCACTAATGGTAACCTTGTCGGGATTCATGATTTGTCTACGCACTGGTCGTAGGGCGCCGCTCTTGGCATACCGATACCCCTCACTGCCTAGCAGGGAGAAAAGCAACAGGTAGGCTGAACGTAGCCAACTTACGGACACCTTGTGCGGGTTGGGTTTTCTGATTCGAAAACGGATTCCTTTCCTCACGTCCGTATCAGTCACGTTGGTATCGGAGCCGATTGGGAGATAAGGCAGGTGCATTGTACTACCGCCGGGTAACTCGCTTATTGACGTTGGTACTGATTGTTTTGCAAACTTCGTCGCCGCTGCACTATCCTTTTGACGGATGTATCCGGATGTGATGCCCCATCCGAAAAAATCCATCTCCCCTCTCGTGCCACGTCCAGACGCGTGATCATCTCTCGCTTTTCTGTCCATCATTGCTAGCTTGTCAAGCCGACTGCCTTTGTTGTTGCAATCCGCACATGTGAGACATACAATCTTCCCGCCGAGAGTCTTGGGCGGGGCATGCTCTAACGTCACCTCTCTTCCGGACGTCACTTGCGCTTCCGGAAAGGGAGTGAGGCAAATCGGGCACTGGGTGTTGCCCATGTGGAATAGGCTGAGTCTGCGCTCGCGGTCTGCCTTCTTTCCCATGCGAGGTCCTCACCCACACTCCGAAAACCCACACACGTAACACCTCTTGCACCCCTCCTCAAACGCCAACTGCCCCGCTCCACAATCCGGACAAGCCCCCAACGTCTGCGCAGTATGATCCACCACATACTCCCCCTGCCCCGCCACCCCCCGCCCCGCCACCCCCGCCCCCCCCTTCACCGTCACCGGCACCTCGATCGGCAGCATCTCCTGCACCCCCTCCTTCTCGGCCAGGTACCGCTCGATCGCCTGCGCAATCGCGTCCGGCGCCGACAGCACCTTCTGCGGCCCCACGCCCACTGCCCGGTCACACGAGATCCCCCGCAGCTGGTCCCGCACCGCCGTAATCGGAATCCCTGAACGCAGCGACAGCGAAATCAGCCGCCCGATCGCCTCCGAGTCGGCCATCGCGGCGCCCCCCGCCTTGCCCACCGTGCAAAAGACCTCGAAGGGCTTGCCCTTGTCGTCCTCGTTGATGGTGACGTAGAGGTCGCCCAGGGGGGACTCGACCTTGATCGTGCGGCCTCTCAGCATCGAGGGACGGCGGCGCTTGTGGCGCGAGGCCGCGGCCTCCCGGTCGTGCTCCTTGAGCTGGAGTCGAACCTCGTCCAGCACGCCCTCCACCTTGTGCTTCTCGGCACGGGCGTCCGCCAGTTGCGCCTTCAGCTCCTCGAGTTCGGGGAAGGCGCCGTCGTCCTCCTCCTGGCCGGTCTTGCCGGTCGACAACACTTGCATGGGCCGCGATCCGTCGCGGTACACGGTCACCCCCTTGCAGCCCAGCTCGAAGGCCATCTCGTAGATTTTGCGCACGTCCTCGCGGGTGGCCTCGAAGGCGAAGTTGGTGGTCTTGGAGATGGCGGAGTCGACGTGGCCCTGGAAGGCTCCCTGCATGCGCACGTGCCACTCGGGGGTGATGTCGTGGGCGGTGCGGAAGGTGTTTTGGACCTCCGGGGGGACCTCGTCGAAGTGGATGTGGCCCTCTTCGGCGATGCGCTTCATGAGGTCGTCGGAGTGCCAGCCTTCGGCCTTGGCGCGGGCGACGAAGTCCTCGTTGACGTCGGGCATCATGACGCCGGCCTGGTTGCGCATGAAGGCCACCGCGAAGAGCGGCTCGATGCCGCCGCTGCACCCGGCGATGATCGAGATGGTGCCGGTGGGGGCGACGGTGGTGAGGTTGCAGTTGCGGAGCCGGCGGTGGTCGCGGATGCGGTTGCCGTCGGCGTCGCGGGCGCAGGTGTCGTCGGGGCCCCAGATCGACTCCTCCCACGCGGGGAAGACGCCGCGCGTCTCGGCCAGCTTCTCCGACGCGACCCTGGTCTCCTCTTCGATGAAGGCCATGACGGTGCGGCCGAGCGCCACGCCCTCGTCCGAGTCGTAGCGCACGCCGAGGCGCGCCAGCAGGTCGGCCCAGCCCATGATGCCGAGCCCTACGCGGCGGATCTTTTTGGCCAGGTCGTCGATTTCGCCGAGGGGGTAGCGGTTGGCGTCGATCACGTTGTCGAGGAAGTGGGTGGACAGGTGCACGACGCGGCGGAAGGCGTTCCAGTCGATGCCGTCCTCGGGGCGCTCGAAATGCCCCTCGCGGGCGAAGTCCCCCACGTTGATGCTGCCCAGGTTGCAGACATCGTACGCCAGCAGCGGCTGCTCGCCGCAGGGGTTGGTGGCCTCGTAGGAGCCGAGTTGCGGGACGGGGTTGTGCTCGTTGGCGCGGTCGACGAAGAAGACGCCGGGCTCGCCGGTCTTCCACGCCCCCTCGACGATCATGTCGAAGATCTCGTGGGCCTTCTCGCGGCCGGCGACCTGGCCGGAGCGGGGGCTGATCAGGTCGTACTCCTCGCCCTCGCGCACCGCGCGCATGAACTCGTCGGTGATCGCGACGGAGATGTTGAAGTTGGTGACCTGGGAGGTGTCGTTCTTGCAGGTGATGAACTCGCGGATGTCGGGGTGGTCGACGCGCAGGATTCCCATGTTGGCGCCGCGCCGCGTGCCGCCCTGCTTCACCACCTCGGTCGACGCGTCGTAGAGGCGCATGAACGACACCGGACCCGAGGCCACCCCCATGGTGGAGCGCACGGTGTCGCCCTCGGGGCGCAGGCGCGAGAAGGAGAACCCGGTGCCGCCCCCGGACTGGTGCACGAGGGCCATCGCGCGCAGGGTGTCGTAGATGCCGCTGGCCCCGTTGGAGAGCGCGTCCTCGACGGGCAGCACGAAGCACGCGGACAGCTGGCCCAGCGGGCGGCCCGCGTTCATGAGGGTCGGGGAGTTGGGCTCGAACCGGCCGGTGGTCATGAGTTCGTAGAAGCTCCGCGCGACCTCCTCGACGGCCGCCTTGGAGGCTCCGTAGTTGCCGTCCTCCTCGGCGATGACCCGCGCGATGCGCCAGAACATGGTCTCCGGATCCTCGGTGGGCTGGCCGGCCTCGTCCTTCTTGAGGTAGCGCTTGGCAAGGACGATGCGGGCGTTCTCCGAAAGCGTGGCGGGGGGGAGATCCTGGGGGACGTGGTCGTCGAAGACACTCGGGTCCTTGGCTGGCGGATTCATGCGGGGATTCCCTTACGATTTGGAGGAGGATACCAGATGTTGTGGGGTCCGTACTTTACTGCCCCCATCGCTTGTGGTCAAGGGTGGGTGACCGGTGGCGCGGGTGGGGTAGACAGCAATGTATATCACACTTTACATTTTGTAATGTTGTCTTTACATATTGGCGATTTGAGAGAGCGGTGAATCTCCGCTGCTGCACCACCGCTCCGATGCCGGGAGGGTGTCTCCACGGACCGTTTCTAGAAAGCGTTGCCGACTCGAATGTGGTATGCGGGACGCCCCCCGCTCTCCAGCGGCAGTCCGGCGCCGAAGCGAACCGTGAGACCACCCTGGTAGACCGGCACGACGACCATCGACACCTCGGCCCCGACGCTCATGAGCATGGACCGCCGCGGGTTGTAGAAGTTGGTGACGTCCTCGGCCAGAACCGGACCCCAGGCGTTGCCCGCGTCGAAGAAGACGGAGCCGTGGATGCGGTCGAAGAAGAGGGGTAGCGGGCCCACGCCGCGGTCGATGAGCGCGACCGGGAAGCGGTACTCGGCGCTGGCGGACCAGGCGATTCGGCCGAAACGCGCGCTTTCGGAGTAGCCTCGAACCGGGAGGAGCTTGCCGGACCCCCCGAAGAGGCCGAAACCGCTGATGCCCTCGGGCGTGCCCTCCGCCCCGCCGACACCGAAATGGTACTGGTCCGCGCCGGCCCCGAAACCGATGCCGCCCGACGCGCGCAGAGCCAGCACATGGTTGGAGAACCCCCACGCGCGCAGCCCCTTGTAGGCCGCCAGCTCTCCCGTGATTTCGTTGAACCCCTGGTCCTCGTAGACCAACCCGCGCTGCGCGCGCTGGAGACCCGTTTCCCGCCGGGCCCGCACGCTCATCCAGACACTCACCCCGTCTTCGCGGGAGACGGAGAAGGCCCGGCGCTGGACGTTGGAGGCCGAGAGCGTGGTGCGCGCCTGCAGGAACGTGGTCCGGGGCGCGGGACGGGAGCGTGGTGCGAGTTCGGGCCCCGGATTACCCTGCAGATCCTGGATGGTGAAACGCTCGCGCACCAGGCTGCCGCTCAGGGAAAAACCCACGACGCTGCGGTAGCGGCGCCTCAGAAACGACGCCGACAGCCTGGCCCAGCGCTCTCTCTCCAGGAGGAAGTACTCCCGGATCTCGTCCTCGGAAACGAGAACTGGTGTCGAACGCGGGTACGCATCGTGGCTCTGCCCGGTGGAGAGCCCCAGCACCGGGTTGCCGAAGCCGTAGTAGCTGTACCCGAGCGAGCCGGTGAAGCGCTCGCCGTCGAGTGAAACGCGACCCGAGAAGGTGTAGCGGTGTCGCCCGACCATGTCCTGGCCCTCGGTCGCCAGTCCGACGAACGGCTTGAAGACTTCGTACCAGGTGGTATCCTGGCTGAGACTCTTCTCCGCGGCACGGTACAGCGGCCTCCAGTGGTAGGGTCGCAGCGTGGACCAGGGGCGGTAGCCGCGGCTGGCGTCCGCGGACTCGGCCCGTTCGCCGGTAGCGACGGGCACCTCGGCAAACCGGTCGCTGGCCGGCTGCGGCGTGAACCACTCCCCCGGAGCGAAGGGGATGCGCTCGATGTGCCACCCGTCGGCGTGATACGAGGAGAAGTGGATCCAGCGGCTCTGGGGGTCCACGGAGGGGTGGGTGGCGCCTCCGAGGATGTTGGTGATCTGGCGGATCTCGGGGGCGGACCCGTCCCCCAGGGTGGCGGCGTAGAGATTCGGAATCCCCGTCCGGTCCGACGACCACACCACGGTGGAGCCGTCCGGGGTCCAGAAGGGGGTCATATCGATGGCGCGGTCGCTCGTCACCTCGGTCGTCACGGTGCCGTCGGGGTCGAGGATGACGATGTCCATCGCGCCCCGCGACCAGCGCGTCACGGCAATGCGGTCATCTCCGGGGGACCAGCGCGGGTGGGCCCAGTGGACGTTCGGATCGGGGTCGGTGAGGGCCGTCACCGCACCCGTGCCCACCTCGACCAGGACGAGCGTGTTGGTGCCGCCGCCCTCCTTCACCGCGATGGCCAGTCTGCCGTTGCCGGACACGTCGGCGTAGGTGAGGCGATGGCCGCGGGTGACGCGCCGGACCGATCCGTCCAGCGAGGCGCGGTAGAGGTCGCTCGTGAGGTGGTAGCGGTCGGTGAAGTCGAGCTGGGTGAAGAGCAGCGTCCCGTCCGAAGCCCATGACAGGGTGCCATTGGCGCCGTTGAGACGAGTGAGGCGCCGGGATCCGCTGCCGTCCGGCGCCGACACGCGGATCTGGGTCGCGTTGACGCCGTCCGAGCGGGCCAGGACAAGGGTCGCGCCGTCGGGCGACACCATGGCCTGCTGGGCCTGCCGGCCCGAGGTCTCCACGCTCTCGCCGACGGTGACGGTGGCCGACCCGGCCAGATCGGCGGCGATTTCCCGGTACGCTTCGGTGGTCTGCCGGCTCCACTCATCCCAGCTCTCCGACACGCTGGTCCCGAAGGCGTCGCGCGCGGCCATGTTCATGAAGTACGGCGCCCAGAGTCCGGCCACGGAGCGGGCGAAGTCCCCCAGCGCCTCCTCGCCGTAGGTCTCGGCCACGTGATCGAAGTAGCGGGCGCCGTACACATAGGCGCGATTGCCGCCCGGCCACACCGGCGAGTCGCCCGACGCCTGGTCCAGCTTGTCGAGACCGCCCTCCAGCGCGGCGGTACGGAGCACCATCTCCTGCCAGGTCCCCTTGACGCGCCCCGCCCCCGTGAACGCCGATTCGTAGTAGGTGGCCAGCCCTTCGAGCACCCAGGTGGGCGCGGCGCCGGAAGGGAAGACGGGCCAGGTCCCCGGCACCCTGCCGAAGATGGTGCGGATCACCTTGCCGACGAGCCCCTGCATGTCGA
The DNA here is from genome assembly GCA_965208295.1 of Longimicrobiales bacterium. Taxonomy (GTDB): domain Bacteria; phylum Gemmatimonadota; class Gemmatimonadetes; order Longimicrobiales; family Gaopeijiaceae; genus Bin94. The sequence continues at coordinate 515,302 of OZ242328.1, forward strand.
GGTGGAAGGTGTGCACCAGCTCGTGGACGATGACCATGTCCAGCCATTCGTCGAAGTACGAGATCGCTGCCCCGTCCATGGGTGGCCGCACGAGGATGGTGACCTGGTTGTAGGGGAACGGGGTGGCCCAGCCGTTGGCCAGATCGGTGTGGTCGGAGAGGAGGAGCTGGATCCGGCCCCCGGGGGGGTCGACGAAACGATCCGCGAGGAGCGCGTAGGCCCGCTCGGCGCTGGCGGCGGCGCGCGCGCCCAGATCCCGGAGCCCGCCGGGATAGGTGATCACGAAGTGTTCGGTGCCGATCTGGCGCCAGTCCGCGTTGGGAGGGACGGCCTGGGCGGCGGCGGGGCGGACAGGGGCGAGGAGGAGGAGGAGGAGGGTGAGAAGGAAGACTGTTGGTCTCATGGTCGCCGGTCTGGATTGATGTGCTTCGCGCCGCCTGCCCGGATTATCGGACGCCGTCGCTCTCGCCGCCAGTCCGGGTGCCGGGGGTGTCGGTGCAAGGAAGCGCGCTGATCAGTCCGTGGACGCGTTCCAGTGCCGCCCTTGCCTCGTCCGCCCCCACCCCCAACCGCCCCATGGCCAGCGCGGTCTTCACGTGGCCGCCCGCATCCCCCAGCAGCCCCCGCGCCTCCTCGCGCCCCAGCCCGAGCGTCGCCATCAGGATGCGCTCGCCCCGGTCCTGCAGCTTCCGGCACGTTACCCGCAGGTCGACCATGAGGTTCCCGTGCACCTTGCCGAAGCGCACCATCGCGGCCGTTGTGATCGTGTTCAGCACCATCTTGGTGGCGGTCCCCGCCTTCATGCGCGTGGACCCGGTGACGACCTCGGGCCCCGTCAGCGGTGCGATGACCACATCGTGCGTGCGGAGGAGTTCCCGGCTTGGGCGAGTGCACAGAAGAAACCCTGTGGGGGCACCCCGTTGGCGGGCGCGGGCCAGCGCCCCGTGCACATACGGCGTGGTCCCCGAGGTCGCGATCCCAAGCACGAAGTCGGCCGCCCCCACCTCTTTCTCGTCCATCGCCGCTGCCCCGTCTTCCGGGTGGTCTTCCGCTCCCTCCTGCGACCGCACCAGCGCTCCGAAGCCACCGGCGATGACTCCCTGCACCATCGCCGGATCGGTCCCGTAGGTGGGGGGCATCTCGGCCGCGTCGAGCACGCCCAACCGCCCCGAAGTCCCCGCCCCGACGTAGATCAGTCGTCCCCCCGACCGGAACGCCGCCACCACCAGATCCACCGCCCGCGCGATCGTTTCGGCCTCCCGCGCCACCGCCTCCGCCACCGAGGCGTCCTCGCCGTTGATCACCCGAACGACCTCAAGCGACGAGAGCCGGTCGATGGCCTCGCTTCGGGGGTTCCGTTGCTCAGTCAGCCTGTCATCCAGCATCTTTAGCCATCTGGCAGTCCATGGTGAAACCCGGCGCCGCGTCGAGATCGGTGAGGTGCCGGAGCTGCCGGGTACGGGGGGAGGACCACACGGAAGCTAACCATCTTCACGGGAACCGAAGGGAGGGCGGCGCGCATGCCGACTGCTTCGAAACGACACGCCTGCGACTTTTGCGGCGGCAGGTCGGTCTTCACCAGGTACGACCTCGGAACCCACGAGATCCTCCGTTGCAAGGAGTGCACCTTCATGTGGCTGCACCCACCGCCATCGCAGGCCGAACTCCACGAAGTCTACGGCGAGGACTACTACCGCAACCGACAGTTCTTCGACGGCGACGACAAGATCTACGGCTACTTCGACTGCTTCTCCGAGCACCCGACCAAGGAACAGGACAATCAACGCATCCTCGACCGTCTGGCCGGATTCCTCGATCCTCCCGACACCCAGGACCGCAGCTTCCTGGACATCGGGTGCGGGCTCGGCTACCTGATGAGCGCCGCCAGCGCACGCGGCTTCCGGGTCGAGGGCATAGACTACAATCGTGCAGCCACCGACTGGGTCGCCGACACGCACGGATTCCCGGTATCCTGCGGCGACTTCATGAACTACGAGGGCGAGCCGTGCGACGCCGTGACGATGCTGGACGTCATCGAGCACCTGCCGCAGCCGCTCGGAGCCCTGGACAAGGTCCGTTCCCTGACTAGACCCGGCGGCGTGTTCGCGCTGTCCACCATGGACTCGGACTCGCTGGTATCGCGCTTGGTCGGCAAGCGGCTGGAGGACTTTCGGCGCACACGAGAGCACTTGTTCTTCTTCAACCGTGCGACGATCCGGCGGGCGCTCGAGCGTGCGGGTTTCGAAGTCATCCGGATCGATTCCTTTGGCCTCACCATCCAGATGGACTTTTTGACCAGACGGGCCAGGCTGGCGTATCCTCGTGCCGGCGCGGCGCTGGAACGGCTCGTGGAGTGGCTGCGCCTGTCGAAACGGAAGCTGCACTTCGATCCACGCACCAAGATGATCGTATACGCGCGCAGGCCGGCGGATTCGTGAGCCAGCGCAAAGCGAAGAAGAAGCGCACACGCCGAGCCCGCAAGTCTCGGAGCGCCCGCGTGGACCCATCACTGCACCCGCCGGCCGCGTTTTCCGAGTGGCTGAAGGGACGGGTCCCGCACGTAACCGCAGGCCTGGTCGCCCTTCACATCGTGCTCTGCGCGGCGCTCTTCGAACCGAAGATCCATACGGGCGGCGACAGCGCGACCTATGTCCTGCTGGCGGAGAGCATCCTCACGCCGGGCGATGGCTACTCGGTGTCGTGGGAGCCCGGGCCGCCACAGGCGCACACCAAGTACCCTCCGGTCTACCCCGCCTTTCTCGCGCCGCTGGTCGCGATCTTCGGGCGGAATTTCGTTGTGCTCAAGCTGCTTTCGGTCGTCTTCACGGCCGCGTCGGTGTTCCTGTTCTGCCGGTATGCGCGGCGCCGGCGGGAGCCGACGCCCTGGTTCTTTCTGGCGCTGGCCTTCGCGCTCAGCCCCGGTGTCATCGACTACTCGCGCTGGATGCTCAGCGAAGCCCCGTTTCTTCTCTTCACTCTGTTCGCGCTGTGGCAACTCGAACGGGACCGCGACGAGGAAGGCATGGGCAGGGCCTTCTGGCTGGCCCTGCTGGCCGCGGTCATCTGCTTCTACGTACGGTCGATCGGGGCGCTGCTGCTGGCCGCGGGTTCGATCTCCTACCTGACGCGGCGCGAGTGGCGGAAGTTCCTGGTGCACGGGGTGGTCGGCGCAGGCTTGACCGTCCCCTGGCTTGTCCGCAACCGCCTCGCAGAGGGGGCAGCGACACCCTACCTGGAAGAGTTCCTGCTGAACAACGTGTACAACCCCGAGGCTGGACACCTCGGCCTCTCTGGAATGGTGGAGCGCTTCTTCGAGAACGGTTGGCTGTACGCCTCGCGTGAGCTGCCCCGGGCCCTGGCGGGGTCCGACAGCACCTGGGCCGGCGCTCTCCCGGTGGTCGCCCTCGCGGTTGTCGTCTCCGGCCTGGTCCTGATCGGCCTGGCGAGTGCCCTCCGGCGGAGGCCGGGGGCGCCGGAGCTGTATTTCGTGCTGACCTGCGTGGCCATCATGCTCTTTCAGACGAGTGTGAATGACGTGCGGTATCTGGTGCCGCTCATTCCGCTGATTCTGATCTACGCGACCGATGGCGCCGGCATCCTGGCGGGAGCGTTGCGGAGATTCCCGGCGTCGTTCGCCCCGATCCTCGTCGCGGGCGCGCTAGCCACCCTCGCCCTTGGGGCCCAAACCGCCCGGATCCCGGCAAACCTGGACATGATCACGCGTTACGCCGCCGGCGACCCCTACGCGGGCTATCATTCGGCGTGGCGGCGCTTTTTCGAAGCCGCCGAGTGGGCGAAGACGAACACGCCACCCGACGCGGTAGTCACCGTGCGCAAGCCTCGCCTATTCAACGTGCTGGCGAACCGCAGGTCACTGGTCTATCCGTTCAGCTCCGAACCCGACAGCGTGCTTCGGGTCGTCCGGGAAACCGACTACGTGTTGATCGATGCCATACACCCCACAACGTCGAGGTATCTGGTTCCGGCGCTGGAGCATGAACCCGACGCCTTCCATGTCGTCCACCAAACCCAACCACCCACCACCTGGATTCTCGGAGTCCGACATGCCGCTGACCCACCGAATCCGTAGCCGCGCCATCCCGCTCCGCGGCGCGGCCCCCGCCATCCTCCTCCTCGCCCTTCCCGGCTGCGACGCCCCCATCCCCCCCACCCCCCTCACCCAGTCGGGCGCCACCTTCCCCGACGGCTGGCCCTTCCCCGCCGCCACCCCGCCGATCACCGCGCGCGGCGGCATGGTCTCGACCACCGACGAGTTCGCCACGCGGGTCGGCCTCGACATTCTCGAGGCCGGCGGCAACGCGATCGACGCCGCCATCGCCACCGGGCTGGCGCTGGCCGTGGTCAACCCCGAGGCGGGCAACCTGGGCGGCGGCGGCTTCATGATGGTGCGCCTCGCCGACGGCAGCATCCACGCGCTCGACCACCGCGAGAAGGCCCCGCTCGCGGCCACGCACGACATGTACCTGGACGAGGACGGCAACGTCACAGACAAGTCTATCGTGGGACACCTCTCGGCGGGGGTGCCGGGGACCGTGGCCGGGCTGTGGGAGGCGCATCGCCGTTTCGGCACCATGGACTGGGCCGACCTGGTGGAGCCGTCCATTCGGCTGGCCGGGGGGTTCGAGGTGACGGGACGGCTGGTCTCCACTCTCACGGCGGCCCGCGACCGCATCCTCCCCTTCCCGGTGAGCGCCGGCATCTTTCTGCCCGGCGGCGAGGTTCCGCCGATCGGGGCCACCTTCGCGCAGCCCGACCTGGCCGCGGTGCTCACACGCCTCCGCGACCAGGGGCCGGACGACTTCTACCGGGGCGAGACCGCGCGCCTCATCGAGGCGGAGATGGTGCGGGGCGGCGGCATCATGACGCGGGAGGACCTCGCGCAATACGACGCCATCTGGCGCGAACCCGTCGCCTTCGGCTACCGCGGCTACACGGCCTACTCCATGCCGCCTCCCTCGTCGGGCGGGGTCACGATGGCGGCCATCGCGGGAATGGTGGAACGCTGGAACCTGGCCGAACTGGGCTGGAACACCCCCGAAACCATCCACCTCATGGCCGAGTCCTTCCGGCGCGCGTATGCGGACCGCAACGAATACCTGGCCGACCCCGACTTCGTGGAGATGCCGATCGCGGAACTGACCTCGGAGGAGTACGCGGCCGAGCGCGCCGCGACGATTTCACTCGATCGCGCGACCCTCTCGGCCGAGGTCAAACCGGGGTTGGACGCGGTCATCGACGAGAGCCACACCACGCACTACGCGGTCGTGGACGCGGCGGGCAACGCGGTAGCGGTGACGACCAGCCTGAACTCGTGGTACGGCGGGAAGGTGGTGGTGGAGGGGGCGGGGTTCTTCCTCAACAACACCATGGACGACTTCTCGGCGAAGCCCGGCACCCCGAACCAGTTCGGCCTCGTGCAGGGCGAGCGGAACGCCGTTGCGGCGGGCAAGCGCATGCTGTCGGCGATGAGTCCCACGATCGTCGAGGACGCGGACGGCGCGCTCTTCCTGGTGAGCGGGACGCCAGGCGGCGCCACCATCATCACCACCGTGTTGCAGACCATCTTCAACGTGGTCGACCACGGCATGAACGTGGTCCAGGCGGTTCACGCCCCCCGCGTGCACCACCAGCACCTGCCCGACCAGGTCTTCTTCGAGTACGGCGGGCTTCCCGAGTCCACCGTGCACACGCTCAGGGCGCTGGGCCACACCGTCGTGGAGCGGGATCCGGGCCCGGCGGAGGCCTATTTCACCGGGGGGATGTCGGGCGATGTGCAATTGATCATGGTCATGCCGGACGGGTCGCTGGAGGGGTGGTCGGATCCGCGGCGGGGGGGTCTGGCGTTGGGGTTCCGGGAGTAGCGGTCAACCTGGGCGCCGGACGGATGTCGTGTCAGGCCGCACAACCGAGTCACCCCGCAGCAAGAGCGAGTCGCCCCACAGCCGTGGACCGTCCAGCGCCACAAACGGCGGCACGAACACCGGCGCACGCAACTCGACCATGATGATCGTCCCGGCCATGATCATTCCCGGCACCACCGTCACCGCCGCCACCCGGCGGGACGCGGAGTTGCGCCGCCGCGCCGCCACCGGGTCCGGGATCACCGGGCGGTTGACGACCGCGCCCTCGATCGGCCGCTCGTAGCGGTCGGTCGAGAGGGTTTCGAAGTCGATCTCCAGCACGGCGGCTTCACCCGGTCCCCCCGACCCCATCGCGGCGCGCACGCGACCCAGCAACCGCACCCCCTGGGGAAGCAGGAACTCTCCGTTCTGTCCCAGGACATCATGCGTGACCGTGACGATCACGGGATCATCGACCCGGTATGCGGCCGTCGAGATGTCCTCGTCAGGGGCGGCTTTGATCCGGGTGCCGGCGGGGATACGAATCGGGCGCAGCGGTTCCGGCGTGTCGTCCTCGACGGGTTCTACATCTTCCAACCCGGCGACATCCTCCGCCAAGCCTGCCCCAATCCCCTCCAACCCCTCGTCCACCCCGGGATCGACCTCGTCCGCGCGGGGGAGGATGTCCTCGGCTCCGACCGTCTGCCCCACCGCACCGGAATCCGCCGGGAGACCACCTTCGTCCCCCTCCGCCGACGATCCCCCGTCCCCACCACAGGCACCCGACACCATCACATACGCCAGCGCGGCCGCCAGCAAGACTAGCTCCCGGCACCGTGTGTAGGTTGTCGCCATTGCCACGCCCCCTGAAGATTGCCACGCCCGGAACCCCCGGATCCAACCCCGACCGCACTAATATACAGGTCCCCGCGCAAACCCCGCGCTCACCCACCCCCTCGCAACCACCCACCGACCCCGCGACCCCACCCCATGCGCGAACTCCGGACCGTTCTCCCCTACTTCCGCCCCTACCGCACGCCGATGCTCTGGGGCCTGGTACTGGTCATTTTCGCCAACGGCTTCGCGCTGGCCAACCCCTACCTCCTCAAGCTGCCCATCGACGCCCTCACGGCGCAGGGCGGCACCGACCCCGACTCCACCCGCCGAACCGTCCTCAACTACGCTCTCCTCATCGTCGTCATCGGACTCCTGGGCAACGCCGCCCGCTACGGCATGCGCGAGATCCTCAACAGCCTCAGCCGCCGCATCGAGGTGGATCTGCGCAACGACTTCCTCCGCCACCTGCTCCGCCTCGACGCCGGCTTCTACAACCGCACCCGCACCGGCGACCTCATGAGCCTCGCCACCAACGACACCCTCGCCGTCCGCCAGGCGGCGGGCCCGGCGGTCATGTATTCCGCCAACACCATCGTCAACTTCGTCCTCGGCCTGGGAGTCATGATCTGGATCAGCCCCAGCCTGACGCTGGCCGCGCTCGTGCCCATGACGCTGCTGCCGCCCATCGTGCTATGGTTCGGCCGCGCCATCCACAACCGCTTCGAACGCATCCAGGAGCAGTTCGCGGCGCTCTCGACGATCGTGCAGGAGAACCTCACCGGCGTACGGATCGTGCGGGCGTACACCCAGGAGGCCGCGCAGGCGCACGAGTTCGACGCATTCAACCGCGGCTACCTCAAACGCAACATGAACCTCGCGTACGTGTCGGGCGCCTTCCACCCGGTCATGGGACTGCTGACCGGCGGGGCCATGGTGGTCGTCCTCTGGTACGGCGGCCGCCTGGTCACGACCGGCGCGATCACGACGGGCGACTTCGTGGCCTTCTCCTATTACCTCGTGCTGCTCGCCTGGCCGATCATCGCGCTGGGGTGGGTCGTCAACCTCTTCCAGCGCGGCGCGGCGTCGATGGGGCGCATCAACCGCGTCTTCGCGACCGATCCCGCCATTGCGCCGCCCGCGGACCCGCATCCGCCGCCGACGGGCGCCGCGGCCATCGAGTTTCGCAACGTTTGTTTCCGTTACCCGGGGAGGGGGGTGGACCCGGAGAGGGGGGAGGAGGGGGAAGAGAGGGGGTTTGATGGCACGACAACCTCCCCGCCGGAGCCGGACCGCCTCGTCCTCGACGACGTCTCCTTCACCACCGAACCCGGCCACACTGTCGCAATCGTGGGCCCCACCGGCTCCGGCAAGAGCACACTCGTCTCCCTCATCGCACGCGTCCACGACCCCACCTCCGGCGCTGTGCTGCTCGACGGAGTCCCCCTCACGGACTACGACCCCGCCGACATCCGCGCCCGGATCGGCTTCGCCCCCCAGGACACCTTCCTCTTCTCCGCACGGCTCGGCCGCAACATCGCGCTGGGCCTCGATCCTTCCATGGCCGAAACGGCACTCCACCAGCGCATCCTGGACGCCGCCGCGGCCGCCGACCTCCACGAGACCATCGAGGCCTTCCCCGAGGGCTACCGCACCCGCCTCGGCGAGCGCGGCATCAACCTGTCGGGCGGGCAGAAGCAGCGGGCCACCCTGGCACGCGCCCTCGCGACCGATCCCCCCGTGCTGATCCTCGACGACGTGCTCAGCGCGGTCGACACCGCCACCGAGTCACGCATCCTCCAGGGTCTCCGCGACGAGCTCGAGGGCCGCACGGCCTTCATCATCTCGCACCGTGTGACGGCCGTGAAGGACGCGGACCTGATTCTGGTGCTGGACGAGGGGCGGATCGTGGAGCGGGGAAGGCACGACGACCTGGTGACCGGGGGCGGAACGTACGCGTCGCTGCTCAGGCGGCAGTTGCTGGAGCAGGATCTGGCGGGGGCGGCCTGAGGGGCAAGTCCAGCCAGGCCCGATATCCACTCCATGCAACCATTCGGCAACAAATGCTGCCCGCCTTGACTACTTACCGATTGCGCACGGGCGTTCCCCGCAGTCGCATCACCTCTTCCAGTCCCTGCAGCCCGTCATTCTCCCTCGCGTAATCCATCGGGGTTCTGCCTTCGTCGTCGAGCGCGGCGGGATCGGCGCCCAGTTCGAGCAGTTTCTCGAAGGCGGCACCGTTGCGCATCGCCGCCACGTGCAGCGCTGTCTGGCCACGCCGGTTGCGCGCCTCCAGATCCGCACCCGCGCGCACCAGCGCCTCGATGACCTCCGGGTTTCCGCTGCGGAGAGCCGCCATGTGCAGCACGGTCGCGCCCCGCTCTTCCGGGATCGTCATCGTGGCCGCCCCCTCCATCACGAAGGGAAGCGACGCGCTGGTGATCCGCGCGCGGACATCGGCGCCCGCTTCGATGAGCGCCGTCACGATCGCCGGGTTGCGGCTCACCCCGGCCGCTTCCAGCAGTGGCGTCCTGTTCCCGTAAGCCCAGTGCGAGTCCGGGAACTCAGCGCGTGCCTCCAGATCTGCTCCAGCGTCCAGCAGGACGGCGATCACCGCCGGGTTCGAGTTGCCGACGGCCGCGTGCAACACCGTCCATCCGGTCGATCCGCGGGCTTGTACGTCGGCGCCGGCCTGGAGCAGCAGGGTGGCAACCGCAGGGTTGTCGTTGCCCGCCGCCAGGTAGAGCGGGGTCTCTCCCTCATAGCCCCTGGCGTGCAGGTCGGCACCCGCTTCGAGAAGGGCCGCGGCGACCTCCGGGTCCTCGTTGTACAACGCCGCCATGTGCAGCGGCGTCCAGTCCCACCCGTAGTGGATGTGATACCCCTTCGCCCGCGCGTCCACCCCGGCCCCGGCCTGCAGCAGGGCCCTGACCATGGCCGGGGTACCGTGCTCGGCGGCCCGGTGGATGGGCTGGTAGTCGTCGCTGTCCCGCGCATGGATATCCGCGCCCGCCCGCAGCAGTACGGAAATGACCGCAGTGTCGCGGGTCAACGCGTAGGCCGTGTGGAGGGGAGTGGAGCCACCCGGAACGGCGCGGGATCTCTCCGTCCCGGCGTGGATATCCGACCCGGACGCGAGGCAGCCGGCAACCTGTTGCGCGTCGGTGAGCGCGAAGAAGACCGGGGTGTTCCAGTGCTCGCAGCTGAACGGGTCGGCCACCATGCCGGAATCGGTGCGCGCGGCCGGGTCCGCCCCCAACTCCAGCAGCCGGGTGACGATGGCGGGACTCCCTACCCTTACGGCGAAGTGCAGCGGCGTCTCCCCGCGCCCGGTTCGCGCGTCGATCTCCGCGCCGGCCCCAACGAGCAGCGAAATCATGGCGTCGTTGTCGTTGGACCAGTTGGCCGCGGCGCTGTGGAGCGGCGTGTGGCCGAAGTCGCTGCGCGCGTTGACGTCGGCTCCCCGTTCCAGCAGGGCGGACGCGATGGCGTTACCCGCGGCGGGCATGGTCGCAGCGGAATGGAGCGGGGTCGAGCCACGCTCGGCACGCTCGTTCACGTCCGCGCCGGCCTCCAGAAGGAGGAGGGCCATGGCGATGGTCACGTCACCGCGGAAACTCGAGCCCAGTCGACCCAACGGCGTATCACCGTATTCGTTCCGCGAATCCAGGGGGGTGCCCACTGCGATGCAACCTCGCACACTCTCCAAGGTGGCACGGTCAAAGAAACTGTAGTCGCTCCAGTCGCAGACCGGGCCGGGAACCATCCCGAGGTCGTTGGGGGCCCGCGCGTCGGCACCCAGCGCGAGGAGCCGGTCGATCACCACGGGGCTGTCGTGCTTCCAGGCCAGGTGGAGGGGCGTATCGCCCGCCTCGTTGCGTGCGTTCACATCCGCCCCGGCATCCACGAGAGCGGACACGATGGTCGCGTCGAGTTGGCCGCCCGCCAGGTGGAGGGGCGTGTCGCCCTCAGCGGCACGCACGTCAACGTTCGCACCCGCCTCGATCAGCGCCACCACGTTATCCACGCGACCCTTCCGGACCGCCCAGTGCAGCGGGGTCTCGCCGTCGTCGTTCACGGCGTCAGGGTCCGCGCCGACGTCTACCAGAGCGGTGATGGTACGGGGTTGACCATTCTCGGCCGCCACATGGAGGGCCGACCGTCGCTCATAGCCCGGCAGATTCGGATCCGCGCCCGCCTCCACGAGCGCGCGGATCACGCCCGGTCCCGCTTCCCAGGCCGCCGCCTGCAGTGCGTTGCCGCCGTACCGGCTCTGAATGTTCGGATCCGCCCCATGCGCCAGCAGCTTCCGGGTGAGTTCGCTCACCGTATCGGCCTCGTACCCGTCCAGCGACAGGTGCAGGGGAGTCCTCTGAAAGAACGACTCCGCAATGTCCACATCCGCACCCGCCTTCAGCAGGGCATCGATGACGACCATGTTCGGGCGCCGGCCCATGATGCCCACCGCCAGAACCAGCGGAGTGACTCCGTCGCCGCCACGTGCATTCACATCCGCACCCGCCTCCAGCAACGCCTCCACCACCGTGGCGGTCTCGTTCCGCGCCGCCGCGTGCAACGGGGCGCTCACCCCGTCACCCCCCGCGTTCGCGTCTGCCCCCGCTTCCAGCAGGGCGGTCACAACGACCGTGTTTTCGTGGCTCGCCGCGATGTGGAGCGGCGTGGTGCCGCCATCATTCGCCCCACCAGCCGCCACGCCGGCCCCCAGCAGCAGCGTGGTGATGGCCGGATCCGGGTTGGCGGCCGCATAGTGCAGGACGGTGTTGCCATAGTCGTCCGTCGTCTCGATATCGTCGCCCATCTCCATGCAGAAGCTGTACCCGGCGAAGTCGGCTGCGAGCGGAAAGACCGGCGTCTGCCAGAGCTCACAGTCGGCCGGATTCGCGATCAACCCGTCGTCGTTGCGCGCAAGCGGATCGGCGCCCGAACGCAGCAGTGCCTCGACCGCTTCCGTGTTGATCCGGGGAGGTTGCCAGGGCATGTCGACGCCCGGATTGCTCCAGGCGTGGTGCAGAGGCGTGTTGCCGCGCGAGTCGCGGGCGTTCACGCCGGCACCAGCCTCCAGCAGCGCGGCGATGATGCCCGGGTTCAGATTCCAGCGGGCCGCGACGTGAAGCGGCTTGAGGCCGCTGAAGTCCTGCGCGCTGACGTCGGCGCCGCCCCGCACGAGGATGTCGATGACGGTCGCGTCCGGGGCCGCGCGCGCGGCGTGGTGCAAGGGAGTGCCGCCGCCTTCGTCCACAGGGGCGACGGGATCCGCGCCCGCGCCCAGGCAGGCCGCGACGGTATCCGCAGGAGCCGTACGGAAAAAGTCGTACGAGCCCCAATCGCGGCAGGTCACCGGGCCGGGGTCGGGCGGGGGCTGGGCGGCCGCGGCCGGGGGCGGCGCGGTCGCCAGGACCGCAAACAGGAGGACGAGGGGACCGATGGATACGGCGTTCTTCATGTCTCCTCCCGATTCTTGCCGGAAACCGCGGGGCAGCAGCGGCTCTACCCTAACCTCAAATCTGGGGTCACACCGCCGCTGTGACCAGCGTGGCACTGATGAAACACAAGAAGCCACCCGGCCTTTTCGTCGCACTCGGCATGATGGTTCGTGTCCGCCTGAATCGGGGCCGCGCTCCCCAGCCCTTCAACTCCGGGCCCTTCGCACGATGTCATCTGTAGATGACATTATGTAAAGCAGACTTTACATTAGTACCTTCATCCCCACCAATCCGGCGCGTTACCCGCACGCCACTTCACGTTGCACCCGATGCTTGGCACCTGATCCTCCGACGGCCTCCCCCCCGCCAGCACCGCCCTCATCGCCAACCGCAAATCCCGCCCCGTCACGATCTCCTTCGACCCCGGCCGCGTAGCATCAAACTGCCCGCGGTATGCCAGCCGGCGATCCGCATCGAAGAGGAAAAAGTCCGGCGTGCAAGCCGCCCGGTAGGCCTTCGCAACCTCCTGCGTCTCGTCGAACAGGTACGGAAAGGTGTAGCCGCGCCACTGCACCTCGCCCTTCATCTCGTCGGGGCAGTCGGCGGGGTGGGTCGTCACGTCGTTCGAGTTGATCCCCACCACCGCCGCACCATCCATCTGGAACCCGCCCGCCACCGCCGCGAAGTGGTCGGCAATGTGCTTCACGTATGGACAATGGTTGCAGAGGAAGGCGACGAGCAGCGCGGGGGCGCCGTCGAAGTCCGAGAGCGACACGGCGCGGCCGGTGTAGGGCTCGGGGAGCGTGAAGTCGGGGGCGGGGGTGCCCAGCGGAAGCATGGTCGACGGGACGAGGGCCACTTGCGGAGAGTCTCCTTGGTGCGAGGCGGTGGCGGGAGGCCGGCGGGTGGTCCGCTACAGCCTTTCCAGCAGGAACTCCGGAGTGAAGCGGTTCAGCCAAGCCGCCAGCAGCACGAACGAGCCCGTAACCAGCAGCAGGCCGAGCGCGATGAGCAGCGCCCCGGCGAACTTCTGCACGGCCGGGAGGAAGCGCCGGAAACGCGTGAACCCGCGTAGAAAGCGCTCGAGCGCGAGAGCGGCAACCATGAACGGCACCGCAAGCCCCATCGAGTAGACGAAGAGAAGCAGCATCCCGGCGCCGAGGTGCTCCTGCGACGCCGCCATGGTCATGATCGCGCCCAGGACCGGGCCGATGCACGGGGTCCAGCCCGCGCCGAAGGCGACGCCCACCATGAGCGTGCCGGCGTATCCGGCCGGCTTGTCGGCGAGGTGGACGCGCTTTTCGCTCAGCAGGGGCATCAGCTGGAAGACCCCCATGAGATGCAGCCCGAAGAGGATGATGATCACCCCCCCGATCCGCGCGATCCAGTCGCTGTTGTAGAGCAGGAAGCTGCCGATGAAGCTCGCGCCCGCGCCCAGCAGCACGAAGATCAGCGTAAAGCCGGTCACGAAGAGGGCCGAGTGGATCAGGATCCGGCGACGCTCGATGCCCTGCTGCATGTCCTCGAGCGACATCCCCGTCACGAAGGACAGGTAGCTGGGGACGAGAGGAAGGACGCAGGGGGACAGGAAGGACAGCACTCCCGCCATGAAGGCGATGGGGAAGCTGACGGTGTCGGTCATGATTCTCCTGTTTCTCCCACCCGTTCCACCACCAGGGTGCGGGTCAGTTCACGGTCGCCGATACTGATCGTGACAGTATAGCTCCCCGCCTCCACCAGTTCACCCTGCCCCCCTCCACCCCGCCGCCCCCCGAACAATCCCCCCATGCCCACCCCGGGCCGGATCAGCTCGGCGAGTTCCCGCAACTGACCGAAGTTCCCTCCCCGGCCACCGCCACGCCGACCTCCCCCACGCATATTCTCCCCCGGACGCTCCTGGAACGCCTCGGGATCCCTGCCCTGGCCACCACCCCCACCGAAACCGCCCCCGAATCCCCCGAACACCGCCTGCGGGCTGCTCTCGCCCGTGAACACCCCAAGCATCCGCCGCAGCGGCTCCTCCTCCCACCCCGCCTCAACCAGCGAATCGGCCACCACCCGAGCGCGCTCAGCGATCTGGATGCTGTCGCGCCGCTCGGACGGCGACAGCGGTTCGGCCGCCGGAGCCGGCCCGCGCATGTTCCACGTCACCGTGTGGAGCCCCGCCCCGGCCGAACCGCTCAGCGTCTGCACCACTTCGCCGTCGGCGTCAGAGACGGTGATCTCGACCCGCGCCGCGCCCCGACCCCGCGGTCCACCCGCACCAGCCCCCGGCCCCCCCGGCCCCGCCTCGTCCTCGCCTGCAGCCTCGTCACCGGCCGCCCTCTCCTCCTCCGCCGCGGCCGCAATCGCCTCGGCCACCTCTTCCCCGATGTAGTAGCTGACCCGCCCGTTCGCCCCCGGCGTCGGCCGCGAAAACCACGCCTGCCCGTACGACTCCCCGCCCCGCGCCTCCTCCCCGAACTGGAACGCCGGAGCAGGCTCGAAGGCCCCCATCCCGTCCACCAGAACCTGCCCAGTCAGCTCCTGGAGCGGCGCGATGTCCACGATCCAGATCGACCGCCCATGCGTCCCCGCGATCAGTTCGCGGTCGCGCGGGTGGATGCGCAGGTCATGCACCGGCACCGCCGGCAGGGTCTCCATGAAGCGCCGCCACGTCGCGCCCCGGTCCAGCGACGCGTAGACGCCCACGTCCGTCCCCACGAAGAGCAGGTTCTCGTTGCGCGGGTCCTCGCGCACGACGTGCACGAAGTCGGGGGCCCCGGTGGGGAGCCCGGCGGCGATCGAGCGGAAGGAGGCGGCGCCATCGTCGGACACGTACACGTACGGTGTGAAGTCGTTGGTGCGATGACCGTCGAAGGAGACGTAGAGGCGCTCCGCATCGTGCCGGGACGGCTCCACGCGGCTCACATACGTGCCCTCGGGAACCCCTTCGAAGCGGTCGGTCAGCTCTACCCACTCGCCACCATCGTCCGGCGACATCCAGACGCGGCCGTCGTCGGTCCCGGCGTAGAGCAGCCCCTGCACCAGCGGCGACTCGGCCAGCGCGGTGATCGTGGCGTACGTCTCGGCACCGGTCACGTCCGGGGTGATGCCACCGGTCGTGCGCGTGCTCACCTCGATCTTTTCGGGGTCGGCGTAGGAGAGGTCGGGCGAGATAATCTTAAGTTTATCTCCAAATTCCGTACTCTTGACAACGCTGCTTCCGGCAGCGTAGAAGCTGGCCCGGTCGTGAACCGACTGGAAGAAAGGGGTATTCCAGTTCCAGCGCATAATGTGGCTGGCGGAGTCCGCGGTCGCCTGCTCCCGCAGCGCCGCGATCCTCGGGTCGTCCTCGGCCGCACCCGCCTCCAGCAGCAACACGATGCTGTCCTGCAGCGGACGCCAACCGTCCTCCCACGTTGGCTTTCGGAGCGAGTTGCTTTCACGCGTGGCCATGTTGAGGCGCCGCATGTTGCCGCCCTGCGACTCGGCCCACACCAGGTTCGGGTCCTCCGTATCCTGCGCCGTGACGAAGCCATCTCCTCCGCTGATCGAGGCCCAGTGGTACTTGGAAATGTCGCCCCTTGACAAGCGACTAGGACCACACCATGTGCCGTTGTCCTGAAGCCCGCCGCACACCCGGTACGGCTTCTCCATGTTGTACGAGATGTCGTAGAACTGGCCCAGCGCCATCGTGTTCAGGTAACGCCAGTTGCCGCCCTTGTCGTACGTGATCGCGACGCCCCCGTCGTTGCCGACCACGATCCGTTCCGGGTCCACCGGGTCGATCCACATGGCATGGTGGTCGACGTGGATGTTGACGGTCGTGGTTCCGGTCGTGCGCCCGCCGTCGTTGGAGAACAGCACGGGCGTGGACGAGAAGTAGACGCGGTCGGGATCCTGCGGGTCGACCCGCACCTGCGAGTAGTAGAAGGGGCGGGTGTTGGCATCGTTGACTTTCTCCCAGGTGGCGCCGCCGTCCTCGGAGCGGTAGAGGCCGTTGCCGCCGGAAGCGCGTTGCCTGCCGCCGGCCTCGTCTTCCTCGCCAGCCTCGTCCTCCTCACCGGCTTCGGCTTCATCACCGGCTTCGGCTTCGTCGCCGGCCTCGGCTCCTTCACCGGCCTCCGCTTCCTCACCGGCCTCGTTCTCCTCCTCCTCGGCCTCCACCATCGCGTACATCACATCGGGGTTGCTCTGGCTGATCGAGATCCCGATCCGGCCTTTCATCGCGGTCGGGAAGCCGTTTCCGACGACCTCGGTCCAGGTGTCGCCGCCATCGGACGACTTCCAGAGCGCGCTCCCCGGGCCGCCGCTGTTCAGGAACCACGGGCCGCGCACCCGCTCCCAGCTGGCCGCGAACAGGGTATTCGGGTCACCCGGACGAAACGCCACGTCCACGAACCCCGCCTTGTCGCTGATGAACTTGACCAGCTCCCAGCTGTCGCCGCCGTCGGTGGTGCGGTAGAGGCCCCGCTCCGGGTTCGATCCCCAGATATGACCCAGCGCCGCCACGAAGACAATGTCCGGATCCAGCGGGTGGACCACGATCCGCCCGATGACCTGGGTCTCCTTCAGCCCCTTGAACTCCCAGCTGTCGCCGCCGTCGGTCGACTTGTAGATGCCGCCCCCGGCCGAAATCGAGTTCCGCGAGTCCTCCTCGCCGGTGCCCGCCCAGATCTGGCTGGGGTCGCTCGGCGCGATCGCGATGTCGCCCATCGCCGCGACCCTCGGCTCGTTGAAGATCGAGCGAAAGGTGATCCCGTTGTTGGTGGTCTTCCAGATCCCGCCCGCGGCACCCGCCGCGTAGAAGGTCTTGGAGGGACTGGGGAGACCTTCGACGTCGGTGATGCGGCCGCCCATGTTGACCGGTCCGATCGAGCGCCAGCGGAAGGTCTCCCAGATGTCGTCGGGGACCTGTTCGGTGAGCTGGGCGGTGGCCGGGGGCGGGCCGGCCAGAGCGGCCAGCGCGAGTGTCACGGCGGCGAGCGGGAACACCCCGCGGCGGACGGCGGAGTGGACGAAGGAGCGTGAAGCGCGGATCATGGGTCCTCCTGGAACGTGTGGGTGCCGACAGCCTCGTGGACACCCGGGAAGGGAGCCGCGTTGCCGGCCGCGAAGTCAGGGGCGCGCGCCCCCGCCGCTCCAGTACCCTATCATCCTGTAGACCAGCTTCGCCACCGCGAAATCCGGCGCGTGCAGCCCCGGCACCGGCGCGAGCTCGACCACATCGGCGCCCACGACCCTCCGCTCCGCGAAGACCCGCGCCAGCAACGCCAGCACGTCGTGCCAGTCCCCGCCACCCGGCTCGGGCGTCCCCGTCGAGGGCATCAGCGCGGGGTCGAAGAAGTCCACATCGAAGGTGATGTACACGGGATTGCCCAGCGCCGCCACGGCCCGTTCCACCCAGTCCCCACCCCGCCCGACCTCCTCGCCGGTGATGACCGTGACGTTGTCGCGCTGTTCGGCAGTCTGCCATTCCTCGCGGCTGATTCCCCGGGCCCCGACCGTGACCAGGTCGACCCGGTCGATGACGCGGCCCATGGCGCAGGCGTGCGAGTACGGGCTGCCGTCCAGACTCTCGCGCAGGTCGAGGTGTGCGTCGAATTGCAGGACGCTCAGCCGTTCGGTGTGGCGCCGGGCGTGGGCGAGCACGGCGGGGGCCGAAACCGAGTGTTCGCCGCCGAGCATGATGAGGCGGCGGCCGGCGGCCGCGTCGAGCACCTTCGTGAAAGCGTCCTCGAGCTCGGCCATGGCGCGTGCCGCGTCGCCGCGCGTGAGCTCCAGCGCGGGGAAGGTGTACACGCCTTCGCGCGACGGGTCGCCGCCGAGTTCGTGGTCGTGGAGCTCGATGTAGCGCGAGGCGTCGATGATGGCACGGGGTCCCCGGCGCGTGCCCGCGCGCCAGCTGGTGGTGGCCTCGTAGGGGACCGGGAGGATCCAGGTGGCGGCGCCCTCGGGGGTGGCCGGAGCGCCGTCCAGTCCCAGGAAGACGCGCGGCAGCTCCCAGGGCAGCGCTTCCAGTCCGGCGGGGAGCGCGTGGATGGTGTGGTCGCCGGCGCGGGCGGGGGTGGTGGGGTCGGGGCGGTTGGGCATGGGGTGGTTGCGGGTCAGCGGGGTTGGACACCCGCGCGGGTCAGCCAGGCGACGGGGGACCGACGACATCCTCCTTGAAAAGCTCACCGGGATACTCGCCAATGAGCGACTCGAAGGCCTCCGCCTTGCCGTCCAACTCCACCACGCGCGGACTCCCGAGCGGTTGAGGCCCGCGTCGCACAACCCCTTCCATCACCCGGGGAAGCCGGTCTGGTGGGGCCACGCCTTCGTCGAGCAACTGCGTGTCCAGGAAGAGCCCCTTGCCGGTGCGCTCTGCGGAGTAGCGTGCGGTGACCAGTCGACGCGCACCGCCGCCGTCAAAGCACCCGACCGCCACCAGACCCCATTCCCGTCGGCCCCGCACCAGCGGCGGGAAGATCCAGAGACAGTCGATGGCGGCGGGGCCCAGCCGCGTGCCGACTTCACGCAGGGTTCGGGCGAGGGCTTCCGGGACTCCCGGGCCATCGTCCACTTCGGAGGCGACAGGTGGTCTATTGGGCGCTCGCTGCATGCTCCAGCTTCGATCGGGGTGCGGGCCGGGCGTGCGGAGGGGCCCGCCAATGGGACAGTGACGACCCCAAATCTAGCAGGCCCCGAAAAATCGGCGCGAGTAGCGAGGGCAGGCGCACACAGGCCGTCGCTGGCTTCCCCGGTGGACCACCCCCGGCTGCTAACACCCCCCCAACCCCTCCTCCACCCGCCTCACCACGCGCTCGACCGCCTCGTCCAGCGGCCCCCTCACCACCGCCGCCGCCGCCCGCACGTGCCCCCCACCCCCCAGCTCCACCGCGATCACGTTCACGTCCACCGGCGCCAGCGACCTCAGCGACACCTTGATCCGCCCGTCGGCCGTCGTGCGGAAGAGCACCGCCACTTCCACGCCCGCGACCTCCCGCGGCACATCGACGAACCCCTCCAGATCGTCCACCGTGGCCTCCAGGCGATCGTACGCCTCCTTCGGCACGATCATCCACGCCAGGCGGCCGCTCTCGTGCACTGTCAGAGTGGCCAGCGACTCGCGCAGCAGCTCGAACCGGCGCGGGCGAAAGCGGCCATACGCCGCCCGGTAGAGCTCTTCCGGAGCGGCCCCCAGCTCCACCAGCCGCGCCGCCACACGCAGGCACGCCGGGTTCGTGTTCGTGAAGCGGAAGCCGCCGGTGTCGGTGAGCACGGCAATATAGAGAGCCCGCGCGATCGCCTCGCTCCACGGCCCCCCCGCCCGCGCGATCAGCGCGAAGACGAGCGCACCGGTCGCGCAGGCCGTCGTGTCGCGGAAGACCACCCCCTCGATGGGGCGCTTGCCGGCCGGATGATGATCGATCACCACCTTCGGCAGGTCACGGATCAGACCCTTCACACGCCCGATGCGCGGCACCTCGGCCGTGTCCAGCACCACCGCCAGGTCGGCCTCGCGGCAGCGGCGCGCCGCCACCCTATCCTTCGCAAAGATCGCCCACGCCGGATCGGGCAGCAGGAAGGCATAGCTCTCGGGGAAAGGGGTGGGGTTGACGATCCACGCCTCGACCCCGCGCGCGCGCAGAAAGGCCGCGAGCGCCACCTCCGACCCCGCCCCGTCCCCGTCCGCGTTGGCGTGCGTCGTGATGACCACCGACCTGGCCCCGGCCAGCAACTCCAGCACCGCGTCCAGCTCGCGCGCGCGTCCCCCACCGGGCACCGTCACGCCCCCCACGCCCTCAACTCCCGCAGCACCGCACCCGCCCGCGCCGCCAGCTCCTCACGCGTCCCCGCGTTCTCCACCACCACATCGGCTCGCCGCCGCTTCTCTTCCGCCGCCATCTGCGCCCCCATGATCGCCCCCGCCTCCTCGTCTCCGATCCCCCGCGTCTCCACGATCCGCCGCCGCCTCACCTTCTCCGGCGCATCCACCACCACCACCACATCCGCCTCGCCCTCGATTCCCGTTTCGAAGAGCAGCGGAACTTCCCACACGACCATCTCGGCCCCACCCTCGCGCTGCCGCCGCGTCCACTCGTCCCGCAGCCGCCTCACCGCCGGGTGCACGATCGCCTCCAGGTGACGCAGCGCATCCTCGTCGCGGAAGACGATCCGCCGCACCGCGCCCCGGTCCAGCGTCCCGTCCCCCTGGATCACCCCCGGCCCAAAGAGCTCCTCGATTCGGGCAAGCGCCTCGGTCCCGGGCTCCACCGCGGTGCGCGCCAGCCGGTCCGCCGACACCACCGGTACCCCGGCCTCGCTCCATAGCTCCGCGACGGCCGACTTCCCCGCCGCCACGTTCCCGGTCAGCCCAACGATCAGCATCTCACCCTCCCGCCCCGAAGATCAACGACAAGCCGAGGGCCCACATCGTGTTGAAGATCACGTTGCCGAAGAGCACCGCCGTCATGACCGCGGGCATCGAGTACCGCATGTACGCCATCGGGATCACCAGGAGCTCGTTGGGCAGCGGCACAAAGGCCGCGTACAGGAAGAGGAGCCCCAGGGGAAGAAACCGGTGACGTTCGTGGAGCGCCTCGGCGCGGGCCCGGAAGCGCGCCAGCCGGTATGACGACATGTCGCGGGTCGTATTACCGATCAGGTAACCCAGCAGGTCGCCCCCTGTCATGCCCAACGCGATCGTCGCCAGGGTGGGCACCGGCTCGAAGCCCGACTCGATGAAGAAGGGATAGGCGGCCACGATCGGGGCCGGCCACACAAGGTTGAACCCGCTGACCACCGACGCCAGCAGCAGCCCCGGATACCCCGCGGCCGCCGCCACGTCCCGCACCCCCTCCATGTCGCCAGCCCGCAGGTTCACCCACACCATGAACGCGATGAGCCCGGCAACCCCCAGCACCTTGACCACGAGCGGCACCCGTCCACGCGGCCGCATCCGCCGCCGCATCTCCCCCGACCAGGTCACGAAACGCGCGATCTCGTCGGCGGGAGGGACCGCGTCCGGTTCGCCGTAGGCCGTCTCCAGCCGCCACCGCATGTACGCCTGCGACGGCAGCGGCAGGAACGGGGCCTTGCGGTACCAGTCCCTGGGGCGGAAAGCCCACGCGGAGGACAGCAGCGCGGGCCACAGCCGGGGGCGCCGGAGCGCCAGGAGCAGGAATGGGCGATACATGCCCGCTCAGCGGAACTCCGTGTCCGCGAAGCACTTGGCGTACAACACCTCCACGCGCTCCACTTCGGGCGCCGTCAGCAAGCGGAATTCGCCACGGCGGGCCCGCCTGGAAAGCCTGCCCCGGTTCTGCGCAAGGAATCGGGTCAGGAGATCAATTGTCCCATCGGGCATGTCCGCGATCTCCTCCTGTACGCGCGCCGAGAAATCGTCATATCTCTCAAGGTAATCGACTTCGCGGGGGAGATCCTCGCGGATCGTTCGCTCCACGCACCGGTAGAGGAACACCGCGTGGGGGGTGGCGTCGAGGTAGCGATAGCAGTCGGCAGTCTCGTTCAGCACCTCCACGTTGCCCCGCTCCGTGGGCCGCCACTCAACCAGGGGCAACACCTGCGCGGAGTGGCCGGCGAGAACGTCGCGGTACTCGGTGACCCGCTCCAGCATCGGGACGCTGACCGGGAAGACCAGTCCCGGCGGATTGAACCCCGCCCGGGCCAGCACATGGTGGACCAGCCAGCGGTGGATGCGTCCGTTTCCGTCTTCGAAGGGATGGATGTACACGAATCCGAACGACAGCGCGGCCGCCGTCACGACGGGATCCACGCCGGTCCGCGCGGCACGTTCACCGTACTCCACAACGCCCCGCATCAACTCGGGGAGGTCGCCGTGGCGCGCACTCACGTGCTCCGGAATGGGTGCCCGTGTCGCCCGGTCCCGTCTCCCTACCCACCCTCCTTCGGTGCGCAGGCCAAGCCGGGTGAACCTTGTGTCTCCGATCAGGGCCTCCTGCAGGCGCAGAAGTCTCTCGATGTCGAGGCCGCCGCGCCCGGCATCGCCGATCGCCCAGCCCCATCGCAAGGCCCGGTTGTGCGGAGGCCGCTCTCCCTCCAGACCGAATGAAGCCCGGCTGTCCTCGAGGAGGAGAAAGGCTGCCGCCCGCCGAACGATGTCGGGGTGCGTCCGCCCGATCACCTCTCGGGCCCGCTGGTCCAGTTTCATGGCCACGAAGCGGTCGAGCTCGGGGGTCCGCCGGACGAGGGGGCAGAAGCGGCGGGTTCCCGGCAGGTTGTCGCGAACACGGTGCCGCCGCGACAGCGGACCGGTGCGGGCCGCGTATTGCCGCCTCGGGTCGACGACCGGCACGGCGGTCACCTTGCCCGCGTCCGGAACATCGACGCGGATGTCCGTCAGCCACTCGTAGAGGAACCAGATTCGCCGGGCGTAGGCTCCCGTGGGCTTGTCGCGAACAATGTGCGCGATCTCCCCCGGATCGATCTCCCGGAACAGAGCCGCGAGCACGCCCGGGCTCACGCCCTCCCACTTGAGCGCGAACTCAAGTTGTTCCTGAAGGTTGTCGTCGGGAGCGTGACCCGGCGGGAGCATCCGCCATTCGGTCGTGGACGCGGGGTGGTGTCGCCGGGCGATCGCGGTCAGGCGGAAAGGCAGGGGGACCCGGAGGTCGTAGCGGGCCGCCAGAGCCGCGTATCCGGCCGGGCTCCCGGGCTCGGGAAGGGACCAGCGGAGCCGCCGCGAGAATCTCTCACCGGGTGTGGAGGACATTCACAGATAGCCGATGGACTGGAGAGGGCGTCACAAATCGTGATTTAGATTCACAGATAACGAATCTTGCGAAATATTATCACAGCGACCAGCGCTCGTCAACCAACTGCTCCTTCTCCACACGCCCTGGAGGTCAGCGCGGTCCACTACCTCGGCGTCCAGTCGGTGCGGGGCCATCCGGGAAGCTGTATCCTTCCGTTCCGTTCCGATCTTCGCAAACTCCCCCGTAGCCTCACACCCTCCCCCATGCCCAACCGCCTCGCCTCCGAGACCAGTCCCTACCTGCTGCAGCACGCGCACAACCCCGTCGACTGGTACCCCTGGGGCGACGAGGCTTTGGCGCTGGCCCGCGAGCGGGACCGTCCCATCCTCCTCTCGATCGGCTACTCGGCGTGCCACTGGTGCCACGTCATGGAGCACGAGTCCTTCGAGGACGACGAGACCGCGCACCTCATGAACCGGTCCTTCGTGAACATCAAGGTGGACCGCGAGGAGCGGCCCGATGTGGACTCGATCTACATGCGCGCGATTCAGGCGATGACCGGGCACGGGGGATGGCCGCTGACCGCCTTCCTCACGCCGGCGGGGGTACCGTACTACGGCGGCACCTACTTCCCGCCCGAGCCCCGTCACGGCATGCCCTCCTTCCGGCAGGTGCTCGCCGCCGCGGCCAACGCCTACAACACGCGACGGGACGAGGTGGCGCGGGCCGGCGCCCAGTTGACCGGCATGCTGCAGCGAAGCGCCACCGAGCCCCAGCCCGCCAGCGGCCGCTTCGACCTGGCCGACGGCAGACTCTTCGCCCACGCCGTCTCCGCCGCCGGACGCACCTTCGACCCCACCAACGGCGGCTTCGGGGGCGCACCCAAGTTCCCGCAGCCGGACTTCCTCGACTTCCTGCTGCGGACGGGTGGGCCGGAGTCGCACGGCGTCGCCATGGTGGTGCACACGCTGTCGCGCATGGCGGCCGGCGGCATCCGCGACCACGCTGGCGGAGGCTTCCACCGGTACTCCGTGGACGCACGCTGGCTGGTCCCCCACTTCGAGAAGATGCTCTACGACAACGCGCTGCTCGCGCGGGCGCTGACCCGGGCGCACCTGCTGGGAGCGCGGCACCTGGGGCCGGTCGCGGAGGAGACGCTGGACTACGTGCTGGAGGACCTGACATCGCCCGAGGGGGTGTTCTACTCGGCACGCGACGCGGATTCGGAGGGGGAGGAGGGGGTGTTTTACCTGTGGACGCCGGCCGAGGTGCGCGACGTGCTGGGCCGCGAGGAGGCGCGCCTGCTGTCGCGCGTCTACGACGTGAGCGAGGCGGGGAACTTCGAGGGGAAGAACATCCTCCACCTGCCCCACGACCTCGACGCGGTGGCCCGGCAGGAGGGGATCGGGCGGGGGGAGCTGGACCGGCGGCTGCGGGGCTCGCTGGACGCGCTGAAGGCCCGCCGCAGCGGGCGGCCGGAGCCTCTCCGCGACGAGAAGGTGCTCACCTCGTGGAATGGCTTCACCATCCGGGCGCTGGCCGAAGCGGGGCCCGCGCTGGGGCGGCCCGATTACACGGTGGCAGCGGCGCGTGCGGCAGCGTTCCTGCTCGACACCATGCGGCGCGGCGACCGCCTGATGCGCGTCTACGCGGCCGGACGCGCCCACATCGACGGCTTCCTTGAGGACTACGGCGCGCTCGGCAACGCCTGTCTGTCCCTCTACGAAGCCACCCTGGACGCGCGCTGGCTCACTGAGGCGTCGTGGATCGCGGACGCCGTCGTCGCCCACTTCTGGTCCCCCGAGGAGCGGGTCTTCCACGACGCCCCCTCAGACGGGAAGCCGTTGCTGGTGCGCCCCCGCGACATCATGGACAACGCAACTCCGTCCGGGAACTCACTCGCGGTGGAGCTGCTGGTCCGGCTGGCGGCGCTGACGGGGGCGGCCGGGCACGGCGAGATCGCCGACGCCGTCTTCGAGCGCGAACGCGGCACCATGGAGCGCTACCCGTCGGCGGTGGGGAGGCTCCTCACCGCGGCCATCGCACACGCTACACCCCGCCTTGAGGTTACGCTGGTGGGATCTCCGCCGGAGCTTTCGGGTATGCTCGACGTGGCCCACCGACACGTTCACCCCAACCGGATGATCTGCGGCGGCGACCCCGCGGACGCGACGATCGCCGCCCTGCCCGTCATGGAGGGGCGGCTGGACCACGCCGGACAGGCCTTCGTCTGCTTCGGCAAGACGTGCCAGGAACCGGTGTCGACCGCGGCGGCTCTGGACGCGGCGCTCGGGCGGGCCCACACTGATAGTCCTTCGGGCTGACTGGCCGGACACTCCACCTCAGGGAGCACATGGCAACACGCGAAGACGAACTCGGCACGGACCTCGAATCCGACCTTCCAGACCGGAACAAGCTCCTGTCGTGGTACCGGACGATGGTCACGGCACGCGCCATCGACGATCGCGAGGTCAAGCTATTCAGACAGGGGAAGGTCTTCTTCCTGATTGCGGGGGCCGGCCACGAGGCGGTCCAGGTGGCGCTGGCCGACTTCCTTCGCCCCGGATCGGACTGGTTCTACCTCTACTATCGCGACCGCGCGCTGGCCCTGTCCCTGGGCGTGTCGCCCATGGAGCAGCTCCTGCAGGGGATGGGCGCCGAGGCCGACCCCGCGAGCGGCGGCCGCCAGATGCCCGCCCACTACGGGGACACCCGCTTCAATATCGTGTCGGCCTCGTCGCCGACGGGGACCCAGTTTCTGCACGCCGTGGGAACCGCCGAGGCCGGACTCCGCGCCACGATCGCACCGGAGCTGCAGCGCCACGTCAGGTCCTTTGCCGAGGACGAGATCGTGGTGTGCACCGCGGGCGACGGCACCACCTCCCAGGGCGAGTTCTGGGAGGCGCTCAACTCGGCGTGCAACCTGAAGCTGCCGGTGTTGTTCGTCATCGAGGACAACGAGTACGCCATCTCGGTCCCGGTCGAGGTCCAGACCGCGGGTGGGAACGTCTCGCGGCTCCTGACCGGATTCCCGGACCTCAAGATCGTGGAATGCGACGGCACCGACCTCCTCGAAAGCCACCGAGCCGCGCGCGAGGTGGTGCGCTGGTGCCGCGAGCGGCGCGGGCCGGCGCTCCTGCACGCGCACACCACCCGTCCCTACTCCCATTCCGGCTCCGATGACGAGTCCGCCTACCGGTCCCCCGCCGAACGCGCGGCCCAGGACCGCCGGGATCCGATCCGCAAGGCGCGCCGGCTGCTGATCGAAAAGGGGATGGCGACCGCGGCGGAATTGGACCGTCTGGAAGCCGACGTTGGGGCAGCGGTGGCGGCCGCCAGCGACCAGGCGCTGGAACATCCCCAGCCGGCTCCCGATACCGCCATGAAGTGGCTCTACTCCGAGACCGTGGACCCCACGGGACCCGATTTCGACACCGAGGACCGCCCCGTCGTGAAGGACGACAAGCCGCTCACCATGGTGGACCTCCTCAACCGCTGCCTGCGCGAGGAGATGGCGCGCGACCCCCGGATCGTGGTCTTCGGGCAGGACGTGGCCGATGCGTCGCGCGAGGATGCGCTGAGCGAGGTGAAGGGCAAGGGGGGCGTCTTCAAGGTGACCCACGGGCTGCAGGGGCGGTTCGGCAGCAACCGCGTGTACAACTCTCCGCTTGCCGAAGCCAACATCATCGGGCGGGCGGTGGGGATGGCGGCACGCGGGCTGCGTCCCGTGGTGGAGATCCAGTTCATCGACTACATCTGGCCGGGCTTCATGCAGATCAGGAACGAGCTGGCCACCATGCGGTACCGTTCCGCTGGGGCCTGGGCGGCGCCGGTGGTCGTGCGGGTGACGTACGGCGGCTACATCAAGGGCGGGATCTACCATTCGCAGACGGGGGCGACGCTCTTCACGCACACGGCGGGGCTGCGGGTCGTGCTGCCTTCCAGCGCGCTGGACGCCAACGGCCTGCTGCGCACGGCAATCCGCTGCGACGACCCGGTCATCTTCCTCGAGCACAAGCACCTCTACCGCCAGGTGCACAACAAGGGCGCCGATCCCGGTCCCGGCTACATGATCCCGCTGGGCAAGGCGAAGGTGGTGCGGCCGGGGCGCGATCTGACGGTGGTGACGTGCGGGGCCATGGTGAAGCGCACGATGGACGCCGCCCGCGTGGCCGAGCAGCGGCACGGCATCAGCACCGAGGTGATCGATCTGCGCTCCCTGTCACCGCTCGACATGGAGACGATCGGGGACTCGGTGCGGCGCACCAACAAGGTGATGGTCGCGCACGAGGACGCGCTGTCGTGGGGGATCGGGTCCGAGGTGGCGGCGCGGATCGCGGACGAGCTGTTCCCGTGGCTGGACGGGCCGGTGCGGCGGGTGGCGGCGCTGGATACGTGGGTGGCGTATTCGCCGCGGCTCGAGGAGGCGATTCTTCCGCAGAAGGACGATGTGCTGGAGGGGATTCTGGGGCTGGCGGGGTACTGAGGGGATGCGGTCTGCTAGAACCGCACCTTCAGCAGGGGGACCTTCCAGACGAGGCCGTCATGACCCTCGTTCCGCAGGGAGGGCTCCAGTAACGGGGTGGGGAGCGGCGTCGAAAACGCCCAGTTTCCGTCCGACCAGTTGAGGAGCGAGCCGGGCGCGGGCAGGGAGGTCGCGGCTTCGGCGTCGTCGCTGCCATCGTCCCAGTCCCGGTTGCGTGTGGCCACCGCGCCCAGCGCGAGGCCGGCGATGCTGGTCACCAGCGGGATGCCGATCGCCACCTTGTCGCTGTCGACATCACCGATCAAGGCGACTCCCACTCCGCCAAAGCCACCGATCAGGCCCCCGACACTGATCAGGCGGGAGCGTCCGCGGCTGATCGGCACGCGGCTTCCCGCGATCGCGCCTCCGATCAGACCCGCGTTGCCCGCGAGCATCATCGTCGCCAGAATGCCGTCCCCTTCGATATCCATCAGGACCGACGAAGCAGCACCGAACCACGTACCCCACAGGCTCCCCAGCATGGCTGAAGTCCCGGTGCCGGGCGTGATTGGGCGGCGTGCGGCGATCGCACCTCCGACGATCCCCAGGGCCCCGCCGACGATCATGGCCCCCCCCAGGGCTTCGCTGCTGGTGTTCCCGTACATGTCATCGCCCAGGTCCAGCGCCTCCGCGACCATCGCCCCCTGGATGGTGCCCCACGTCCCGCCCCAGGTGATGGCCCGCGCCTGACCCGGCGAAATGGGGCGCGATCCGGCCAGTTTGTGACCTACCAGAAACCCGACCGGCCCACCCAGCAGCAACCCGAGCCCCACCGCCTCCGGCTCGGTCGAGCCCAGCGCCATAGGCAGAAGGGCACCCCCGTTGTAAAGGCCGTAGATGGTCGACCAGACCTTCATCTCGACTTCGCCGCCCGTCCGGGACGACTGGTCCGTGACGCCTTCGAGCCGGGTTTGCGCGGTCTCGGCGGCGGCCGTCCCCGGGAAGCGTTCCACGATGTGCCGGTACAGCGCTTCGGCGATGTCGTCCGCGCCCCGGTTCGCGAAGTTCTCGGCGGTGGCCAGCAGGACGGCGGCCGAGTCGGCGCGCGTGAGCTGGGCGGAGGCGGGGCGGGGGGCGGACAGGGCCGCGGCGCAGAGGGCCAGGAAGAGCAGGCCTCGGAGCAGAATTGATGTGTTCATGGGGTGATCTACTCCGGACGGGGTCCGAAGGTTTCGCCGGTACTGCTTGAAGCTCGGGGAGTCTGTTCCGATTCGCGGAACCCATCACACTGAAGAATTGTAAACTTTACATGACATTTTGTAAAGTTGAAATTACATTCACCGTTCCTGTAACACCCGGTCGAGGTCCTCCACGGCCCTGCGCTCGGCATCCGAACTCTCGATGATCCGGTCGGCCAGGTACTCGATGTTGTCGAGCGGGGCGTCGCCGGCCAGCGACTTGATCTGGACGCGCGCCAGTCCGCCCAGCGCCCGGCCCACCGCCTGCGCCTCGCGGACGAACTGCTCACCGATGGCCAGCAGGGTGTCCTCGGCGCCGGCGATCGCGACATCGGTTCTTCCGGACAGTTCTTCCAGGCGGCGGGTCTCCTCCCTGTCCTGGTTGTAGCGGTCCATGAGCGACAGTCTGGCATCGCAGTCGTTGTAGAACTTCAGCAGCGTGTCGGCCCGCGCGTCCAGCTTGGCCAGGGCGGAGCGGAGCTTGTCGTCCAGGTCCGCGGCGGTCTGCGATTGACCGGCGGCCAGCTGGTTGTCCGGCTCCTGTCGCACGCGGGCCTTCCAGTAGGCGACGGATCGCTGGGCCTCGTCGGCGGCCTCTGCGAGCGCCGACCGCGCCATCCCCCATTCGGAATCCGCGCCGAGCGTGCGCGCGCGATGCCTTCCGATCTGCAGGCGGAATTCGCGTGCGGCGAATCGGTGCACCTTCCCGACGGCGGTCGCCTCGCCGGCCCGGAAGGCGGCGAGGGCGCGGGAGATGCGCGTGCGCAGAAACAGTCGGCTACCGGCAAGGATCGCGGCGGCGACCGCCACAAGCCCGGCCAAAATGCCTGGCGACGCGGTCGGCAGATTCAGGACGAAGGCGACGACAATCGTCAGGACCATGACCTGGACGAAGACTCCAACCCGTCGGGCCCCCGCAAACCGACTCTGTTCAAACTCGAAACAACGCCGCGCGATGTCGTCGAGGGATTCGGTCAAGTGCAACCCCTCCCCACCACCCTCCCCCTTCACCCCACCACCCCCGCGATTCCGCCCTCCAGGTTGCGCACGTCCTCATACCCCTCCGCCGCCAGCAGCTTCGCCACCTCCAGGCTCCTCACCCCGGTGTGACAGTACACCACCACGGGACGGTCGCGCGGGATCTCGTCCATGCGCCCGGGAACCTCGCGCATCGGCACCAGCACGGCCCCCAGGTGCGCCAGGTTCACGTTGTGCCACTCCATGACCTCGCGCACATCCAGCAGGAACGGGGGCGGCTCCCCTTCCAGCACCGCGTCGAGCTCGGCCGGCTCCACCCGGCCAACCGTCATCCCCTCCCCCTCCGGCTCCGCCTCCACCCCGCAGAAGACCTCGTAGTCGATCAGCTCCGTCTGGGTAGGCTCCTCCCCGCAGACCGCGCAGCCGGGATCGCGGCGAATCTCCAGCTCCCGCCATCGGTAGGAGAGCGCGTCGAAGATCTGCAGCCGGCCCACCAGCGTCTCGCCCACACCCAGGAGCAGCTTGATCGTCTCCATCGCCTGGGCGGCCCCGATCACGCCGGGCAGCGCCCCGAAAACCCCGGCTTCGGCACAGTTGGGAATCAGCCCCGGCGGCGGCGGCTCCCGGAAGAGACAGCGGTAGCACGGCCCCCCCTCCGTGGCGAAGACCGAGAGCTGCCCCTCCCAGCGATAGACTGATCCGTACACGTTCGGACGGCCCGTGAGCACGCATGCGTCGTTGACCAGGTAGCGGGTGGGGAAGTTGTCGCTGCCGTCGACGACCACATCGTAGGCGGCCACGATCTCCAGCGCGTTGGCCGACGTGAGACGCACCGCGCCCGTCTCGACGGTGACGTGCGGGTTGACGTCGTGCAGCCGGGCCCGCGCGGAGTCGACCTTGGGCGCGCCCAGGCCGGCGGTGCCGTGCAGGATCTGCCGCTGCAGGTTGGTCACGTCGACCGAGTCCGGATCCACGATGCCCAGCGTTCCCACGCCAGCCGCGGCGAGGTAGAGCGCCGCCGGAGAACCGAGTCCGCCTGCGCCGACCAGCAGGACACGCGCGGCCTTGAGTCGCTCCTGCCCCGCCCTGCCGACCTCGGGGAGGACCAGGTGCCGGGCGTAGCGAGCCGCCTCGCGTGGGGTCAGACCGGAGTCGGGGGCGTCCATAGTCACCGGCCCCCTCCACCTCCCGAGAGTCCGTAGCGCACACTGATGCTGATGATCGGCCAGTAGTTCACGAAATTGCCGAAGTCGTCGCGGGTCTCTTCTTCCTCCAATGCGAGGTTGAGGCGGAACCCGTTCGACTTCAGCAGTTCTTCGTCACCGGTGGCGGCCATCGTGAGTGCGGCGTCGCTGAGGCGCACCACGCCGATATCCGCCGTGATGGAAAGTCCCGAAGAGGATTGGGATCCGAACCCCAGGAGCAGGTACGGCGCGCGGTCTCCCGAGGAGAGGGTCGTGGTGAGGGTCTTGACGTCGGGTTCCTTGTACATCCCGTCGCCGATGTCGATGGATGCGCCCTCGTCCAGCGTGACCCGGTAGATGGGGTCCTTCGACTTGAAGAGCAAGCCAGCGCCGACGCGCAGGCTGGTGAGTTGGAAGTCGGCGCCCAGCGTGTAGAACGCCTTCGGGAAGTTCAGCTTGGCGGTCCGTTCGTCGGCCAGGCCGAAGCGGCCGGTCAGGTTCATGTCGAAGCCGAGGAGGCCGGCTCCGCCGCGCAGCGTGACCTGTTCAGTGAGCGCAACCGCGACCTCGGGGCCGATTCCCAGCGTTCCCGCGCGTCCCCCCACCATGATGGCCTGCATGGCCAGGGCGGGAGGGGCCGCGGCGGTGAGTGGCAGCGCGAGGGCCAGCGCCAGCAGGGCTTGTCTCATGGTGAACTCCTTTGGCGGGGACGGGTGTTTGCTGACGGGGTGGAACGAGCTTCTGTACCCCGATGGTAAACGCGCGTGCCGTTTCATGCCCTTCAACTACTGTAACGCCCCGGGACCGCGGACGCTCCTCGCGCCTGTGCCAGTCCCTTCGGGGTAGGCCCGGCGCGGCTGGCAGAGTCAGGCTGCGCACCGCTGCGGAGATCGACCGGGCTGATCGCCAACACAACTCGTGCGGAGGTTGGGGGCAATGAAATGGAAACATCCGACGTCGTGAAGGTAACGGTAGTAAACAAATGGCGGACAAGGTGGATGTACGAATATCGTCGTTGACATATTTCCCATTGGGATTGTATGGTGGATTTCCCGGGTGGTGGTCGCCGGAGCGGACAGGGAGCCGATCCGACACCCCACACGACCCAGGGTGGGAGGACGCTCAGATGACACGGAATGCTGACCATCCGATTCTGCTTGCAGCAGCCACGGCGGCCATCCTCGCCGCCTGCGGCACCGACGCGGACTCTTCGGTCGATGGTCCCGAGGTGGTGGTTGAAACCATCGGCGACACCACCGTTGTGCGCACCTTGTCGGGAAGCGTCTGGGGCACCGAAGCCACCCTGGTTCCCGAGCTGTCGATTGGCGAGCTGGAGGGTGCGGAGGAGTACCTCTTCGGCAGCATCTCCTCGATCGCGGTGGACGCGGTCGGACGGGTGTTCGTCATGGACGGACAGGCGGGGGACATCCGGGTCTTCGACTCGGAGGGGACCTACGTCGAGACGGTGGCCAGGCGCGGCGAGGGGCCAGGCGAGTTGAGCAACGCCTCGTCGGTCGCGGTCCTTCGCGACGGCCGCGTGCTCGCGCACGAGGCGGGTGATATGCTCGTCAAGGTGGTGGGTCCCGCACCCGAAAATCGCGAGCAATGGACGTACCCCGGGGGTGCCATCATCATCCCCGTGAAGCCGCTGCGCGTCGACCGCGACGACCGCACCTTTGTGCCGGCTGCGAGCTACTCCGGCGGCGACTTCTTCCCGTACGTCGTCGTCATGGGCGCGAACGGTGAACTCCTCGACTCGCTCTCTCCTCCCGGAATCGGTTTCGAGCGCCCCTCCCTGGAAGTCCGGCTTCGCGCCCCCGTGGGCGGCCGGTCCACGGCGTCTTCCGCCGTCCCCCTCACGGCCCGCCACTACTGGACCGTGCATCCGAGCGGCCATTTCGTGACCGGTATCTCCAGCGACTATCGCATCGAACTGGGGCGCGACGACGGGGTGCTGCACATGGAGCGAGTATACGAGCCGGTTGCCGTGTCCGACGCCGAGCGCGAGTACCATCGCGAACGCACCACGCGGAGCCTGCGCCGCACACAGTCCGACTGGAGCTGGAACGGGCCCCCGATTCCGCAGACCAAGGGCCCCTTCCGCGGGATCGTGGCGGGCCGCGACGGGCGCATCTGGGTGCAGCTCTGGACCGAAGCGCACCCGGTCGACAACGTGAATCACAACCCGGACAACCCGTTCTCGGACCCGGTAGTCTGGGAGTCGCCGGTGCGCTACGACGCGTTTGAACCCGACGGCACCTATCTGGGAGCGCTTGCGGCGCCGGACGGGTTCCGCGTGTGGCCCGAGCCGATCTTCGACGGCGATCAAGTGTGGGCGGTGAGCCGGGACGAGCTGGGCGTCGAACGAGTAGTGCGGTACAGGCTCGAGGTGGGCGGAGCGCCTGGGCTCTAAAACCCGCCCCCCGTACTGAATCCCCCACCACCCCCGAACCCGCCACCCGAGCTGAACCCGCCACCCCCGCCGAACCCGCCTCCCGACGAGAACCCGCCGCCCCCGAACCCGCTTCCGCCCACCGGGGTGAAGCTCTGATTGCGGCGCAGCACCCGGTGCAACTGTCTCGACGAGTGCCTTCCCGCCAGGAATCCGAGGAGCAGCGCGTTCATGTCGAGTCCGTCGTCAAAGCGGGACCGATGTCCGTTCCAGTCTTCCTTCTCGAAGCGGTTGCGAAGATCCTCCAGCTCCGCGAGCCGCGACGACAACCGGGTGCGCTCCTCGTTGTGTTCGGCCAACTGTGCACGCAGTTCCGCCAGCCGCGCGTCGAGTTCACCCAGCTCCGCCACCAGAACATCGTCGCGCTGGTCGCCGGTCTCCCGCGCCATGGCGACCAGTTCGTCCAGTGAGTGTCCCTCCAGGTATGTCTCGATGCCGTCGATCGCCGTCTCGTAGTAGGACCCGCGCTCGTTGTGGAGCGCCGCCAGCTCGTCGGTGAGCGCCCGCAGCGCGGCCTCCGAATCCCGTAGCGCCTTGCGCGCTCCCTCGCGCTCCGCGTACAGCCGTTCGCCCCGTTCGAGCACCAGTGTCATGCCGTTGCGGTCAATGACCCCTGCTTCCAGCTGCGCCAGCGGTGGAATGGCTATCGCGAGCGCCTTCCCGTCCTCCTCCAGCACCGAGGCCGCGTGGCCCGGAAGCGCGTTGAGGACGTCATACCTGGACCGCACGGCCTCGTAGTCGGCCACCGAGGCCACCCAACGGTCGAGGCGGCGTGTCAGGGGGTTGCCCGCCGCGACCGCGGTCCCGTGGCGACGCCGCGAAAGGTACGCGAAGAAGGGGTCGCGCTCGTAGGCGGGAGTCTGTTCCTTCTGCTCGCGCAGCGCCGCCTCGTGACGCTTTTCGGATGCCGCGACCCGCGCCTCCAGCTTGCGCACCTGCTCGAACGCGCTTCGCCACGCGGGCATGCCCTGTAGTTCCTCGAAGACGATTTGCGCCAGACGGGCCCGCTCCCGGCCGGTCTCGTCCAGTGCCTCCGTGATGGTAGCCAGGGCGGCCTCGGCCGTGTCCACCACCTCGCGCTGCCCGGGAATCGACCGCTCGACCTCGTCCAGCCGGTCCTTCTTCTTCTCGTAGATCGCGCGGATGCCCGCTTCCATCCCGGCAAGCGTGCCCGCCACCGATTCCTCGTCCATGCCCGGCAGGTGGAACTCGCTCAGGGCACGCACGGTCGCGCTCCTGCGCTCGGCCGCCCCGGCCACCTGTCGCTGGAGTTCGTCGATCTCCCGCTCCTCCCGGGCCACCTGTTTCCGCACTTTTCGGATGCGCCTGACCAGGTCGCGGTGGACGTCTCTTCCCGTATGCATGGCTACCACTCCGTGATCTGGCCGAGGTCCTCGTAGTTCCGTTCGGCGGTTACGAAGCCTTTCCGTTTGAAGCCGAAATCGTCGTCGTCGATGATGCCGTTGTCCTGCTTGTCGGCGCCGACCCGGTCGTACACCTCCTTGGGCACCCGTTCCGCCCACTCGGTCACCTCGCTGGTATTACCATTTTCCTCATTTCGTATTACCACGGGCACGCGGGCCCCGTCCGGGGCGATCGCCTGGACCCGGAGGTAGTAGTTGCGCACGCCGTCCAACTCGGTGTGGAATCGCCAAACGCCCCCGACGATCACGATTTCGTATTCCGCGCCGACCTGGCGCTGGAGCTGGCGGTAGTCCTGCAGGGTCTCCTCCAGTCCCGCGACATCGCGCGCGGCGAGTTGGGCATCGGCGCTCCTGCGCAGCCCGGCAGCCCGTTCCAGCGCCAGATCCTCGACCACCTCAGCGAGAACGGCCGCGTGCAGGCCGGCGATCTCGGGTTCGAGGGCGAGCAGGCGGGCATGGCGATCAACCACCGCCCCGGCTTCGGAGATCCGGCTGCGGGCCGCGCCCAGGTCGCTTTGCACGAACGTCGTCCTGCGGCGGAGTTCGTCGATGGCGGCGCGCGTGAGACCGTCGTGGGATGCTTCGTCCGCGAGGGGGGCAAGTGTGGCGACGACCCCTTCCAGCCCTCGTTCGGCAGACTCGAGGCCGCTCCTGAACGCCTCGACATCGGCCAGCGGCAGCTCCGGCGGGGTGCCGCGGGACAGGAGAGCCTCGATCTCGGTCAGTCCGGAGGCTGGACTCCGTGAGCCCCGCGACCTCGACCCGGAGGCGATCGGCGTCAGCCTTGAGCGCCCGTTGCTCCATCATGCCAACGCTTGAGAACCCGACCCACACGACCGCGGCGATCCCCGCGGCCGGAAGCAGCACCCGCTTCGTCACCCAGCCGCGCCGGATGTAGAGGAGCGCCAGCCGCTTGCCGAAACGGGACGGCGACGGGCTGAACGCGTACCGCTGGGCCAGGTACTCGTCGAGGGCCCTTTCGATGACCTCGGCGTCGACCAGGTCCCCCCAACTCCTCGTACATGATCTGGATGTCGCGGATCGTGGCGTCGCGGTCGAGCTCCTCGTGCTCGCGCAGCGCCGCCTGCCGCTCGTGGATGACCTGGGCGGCGTCCATGACGCGGAGTACTTCTTCAGGGGCCAAGGGTCGGCCGGGCTTGTTCACGGCTGGTCGTCTCTGGGGGGTGTAGGTGCCTCAAATCCTCATGGGCTGTCGTTTTCTATACGCGGCCGAGCGCCACAACCATTCCAGCGGACCGAAGCGGAACCGCGCCAGCCACCATGGCGACCACGCCAGTTGCAGCGCCCATATTCCCGCCACGATCGCCACCTGGCCCGGACCGCCGACCCGCTCGAACAGCCCCAAACCGTGCCCGTAGAACACGAAGGCGCAGATCAGGCTTTGCGTAATGTAGTTGGTGAAAGCCATCCGCCCGGTGGCCGCCAGGCGCCTTTGCAATCCGGTGGGCCGGCCGCCCTTCACCATCAGCATGACCAGGCCGACATACCCCAGCGCAACACCAACCGAACCCACGTAGTTGAACAGCCCCCCCTGGAACATCGCGCGATCCCACGCGAAGTCCACGTGGATCTTGTAGGCGGTGCCGGCGGCCGCCAGCGGCAACCCGGCGGCGAGCCCGACAAGCACCATGCGGCGGTAGAAAGCCGTGGAGCGCTCGGCCGCCAGCACACCCAGCTTGTAAAGCGCCATCCCCACCAACATCATCCCTCCCGCGCGCCATAGCAGCATGCCCAGAAGCGCGGTGGTCTGCAGAGCGAGCGCGATGGGGGCCCGGACCGCGACCTGGTCCCCGAAACCGCCCCGGAAGGCGGCGATCTCGGCGCCGAGGTCCTCACGAGGCGGCGCCCATTCCGCCGCCGCCGCAACGCGGTCCGCCTCCGGCCAGTAGGGAATCGAGAGCGCGGCCATGCCCCACAACAGGACCACGAACCCCACCATGCATCCCCCGATCCAGAGCAGCTTGCGCGGCTCCAGATTCCGTAGCGGATAGAGCAGGAACCCGCACAGCGCGTAGGTCACCAGGATGTCGCCGTGCCAGATCAGGTAGGCGTGTACCAGCCCGAAGACGAGCAGCCAGAGCTGGCGCCGGTAGTGGAGCCCCGTGCCGGAGACGCCCCGCCGGGCCATGCGTTCGCTCATCATGGCGATCCCCGCGCCGAACAGGAGCGAGAAGATCGAGATGAACTTGGTGTCGGCGAAGAGGTAGATCCCGGCCCAGGTCCACAGGTCGGCGGCCTCGAGCACCCGGCCCGAGGCGGGGTTCATGTACGCGGACGCGACGCGCGCAAACCCTTGGATGTTCACGATCAGGATGCCGAGGACGGCAAAGCCGCGCAGCACGTCGATCGCGACGATGCGTTCGGATTTGGATGCGGGGGAAGCGGGAACGGTGGCGGGGCCCATGGCGGCTCCGGGGATTCGGAGGATTAGTGGGCCGCCCGGAATCGTAGTCCCGGCCGGCCATGGATCCACGCCGGCTCCGGCAGGGAGACCTGGAAGCGTGGGCGACCCGCGGTTGGTCCCTTCAGGTCCTCATTCCGAGCCGCCGCCCGAAGGGCAACCCCGTGGTCGCGGCTTCGCAAAAACCGGTGGATCGCCGCAGTCAGGGAAACGGCGGACAGCACACCGCTTATGGCGATCCTTCCGGCACCGTCGGTCCCGTCTCTACCCGCAATCATCGCCGCGACGCCCAGGTGAAGAACGCCAAGGGCCGCGTTGAGCGAACCGGCCACCTGCAATCCGCGGGGGCCCGGCTCGGTCAGGTGCGAATAGAGCGCCAGACCTCCGGATGCGATTCCCGGGTAGAATATCAGGGCCACGTCTTCCGCCGTTGTGTCGGGATCCCTGCCATCGTACACAGGTTGAATCCACGCCGCCTCTCCCAGTGTCAGCCCGGTTTCCTCCAGCCAGTTCCCGAAGCGCTCGTTGCCCGCGAGCTCCCGCACACGGATGTTGTTGTCGGTTGCGACCACATCGTTCACGAGCGCGGCCTCCCCGGACCGCTTGAGCAGATAGCCGACCGCGCAATGAGTCCCGTGCTCATCGACGAACACGGGCACTCGTGCGCCTGGATGCGTGTGGTTGTGCGGAAACAGTCCCCGCTGCCGGTACTCGCGCAGCCAGTCCAGAGCGACGACGCGGCGCGCCCGCTGGTCGGCGCTCAACCCATCTGTCTCCCTGGCCCGCAAGGCGAATTCGACTTTGCCCAGGTGAAGCCGAATACGGTCGACCTCGACCGCCGCGACCACCGGAGGCGACGCCACGGCCGGCCGGGGACCAGAGTCCGTGCCGCCCAGTGTGGCGCTACCTCCCGCGACAAGCAGTAGCAGCCCGGCGACCACCGCCAGCAATCTCCACGCCGTCAATCTCCACACGCCGTCAATCTCCACGCCGTCAATCTCCAATTGCGTCGCATTGCTCTCCACTCCGTAAGGAAGATGACTCCCATGGGCATGTGGTAGTCAAGCACCTTCCCGGCTCTGTCGCAAGGCGGCGAATCCCGTATGATGGATACCAGGGCCAAACGTCGCTCACCGACGTCGCCACGCATCCACTTGAGGGAATGAATCTCATGAGATCGTTTCTACGCTTGTCATTCGCCGCCACCATCGCGACGGCCGCCCTGTCACCGGGCCAGGCACGGGCGCAGGAGCCTCCCGGCCCGGTCGTGTTCACCAACGTGAACATCCTGCCGATGACTTCGGACGAGGTGGTGCCCAACCAGTACGTGGTCGTCTCAGGGGGAGTGATCACCGCCGTCGGGCCGGCGGACGAAGTCGACGTGCCACGGGGAGCCTCGGTCATCAATGGCAGGGGTGGCTATCTCATGCCCGGACTGGCCGAGATGCACGCCCATGTCCCTCCCGGCGCCAACCCGCCCCGCGAAGAGGTCGAGGACATCCTCTTCCTCTACGTTGCCAACGGCATCACCACGATCCGGGGCATGCTCGGCTCCGCCTACCAGATCCCACTCGCCGGCGAAATCGAACGCGGCGAGGTGCTGGGGCCAAACTTCTACGTCGGCGCGCCCTCGCTCAACGGTGGAACCGCGCGCACGCCCGAAGAGGCGGAGACCCTGATTCGCGCTCATGCGGAAGCCGGTTACCACCTGCAGAAGATCCACCCGGGGGTGCCGCGCGCGGCGTGGGACCGGATGGCGGAGGTCGCCGAAGAGGTGGGCATCACCTTCGGGGGCCACGTCCCGGCCGACGTGGGTCTCGTGCATGCGATGGAGACCGGCATGTCGACCGTCGACCACCTGGACGGCTACATCCAGGCGATTGCGTCCGACGACGTGCAGGCCCAGGTGAACGCCGGCACCATCAGCCTCGGAGGCCTCGCGCGCGGGGTGGACGAGGGGAAGCTCGCCGACATCATCCAGCTCACCATCGATCACGACGTCTACGTGGTGCCGACGATGTACCTGTGGGAGAATCTGTACGCAGCGCCGGACGCGGACCGCATCCTCCAGCAGCCCGAGATGAAGTACGTGTCGCCCCGGACCCGCGAGGGGTGGCGGTTGCGCGCCGGCTCGGGGCGGGAGGGGGCCGATGTGTACCTGGCACTGCGCAAGCGGGTCCTCAAGGCGCTGTCGGACGCCGGGGCCGGCATTCTCATGGGTACCGATTCACCGCAGCTGTTCAACGTGCCCGGGTTCGCGCTTCACCGGGAGCTGCAGGTGATGGTCGACGCGGGGATGTCCAACTACGAGATCCTGAAGAGCGGGACGGTGGCCGTGGGTGAATACGTGGCTTCGCACCTGGGTCTCGACGGCAACTTCGGGACGATCGCGGAGGGACAGCGGGCCGATCTGGTGCTCCTGGGGTCGAATCCCCTCGACGGCCTGGCCAACCTTTTCGACCGCGTGGGGGTGATGGTGGGGGGGCGGTGGGTGAGCCGCGAGGAGATCGATGCCGGGCTGGAGGCGCTGGCGGCGAAGCACTCCGGGTAGTACCGGCCGAAAAAGGAGCCCGTGGGAGACGCGCGCCCGGCCAATCGGGCTCCGATTCTCCCACGGACTCCCCTTCGTTGGCGCGCGGTCAGCGCCGCCAGGCCGCCGCGTCGGGGATGCCCCGGCTGAAGAGAACCTCCAGGCCAGGCTCGACGGGAACCAGGCCGCCCCGCACGTCCGCCACGGTCACCCCCGCGGGCAGATCGGTGAAGAAGCCCCGCACTCGCCCGGTACGTGGGTCACGCACAATCGCGGCGGGGCGATCCGTGTCCGCGTCCAGGGTGAAGGATCCGTTCGGGCCGGATAGGGTGATCCGGGCAAGGTCATTCGCCCAGTCGGCCTGTGCCGGCACCGCGAACGCGAATGAACTGCGATCCTCCTCCCCGGCGATGACCGGCATCTCGAACGCGAGACTGAAGAGTTCGGCGCCGTTGGCCGTGACCCCCCTCAGGCGATATGCACCGGTAGAGCGAGGCAGAGACGGCGGCGCGTCGATCACGAACGCCGGCCCCAGGTAGGGGCTGCCATCCTGGCCGACCCCGCCGGAGATCAGGAGCGACAAGGTCGGTACGGCAGGGGACGCCGAAAGCCCCGTAGCCTCCCAAACCAGCCGGTGGCGCAGCGAGTTGGTGAAATAGAAGTCGCTGATCCAGGTCGGGTCACAGTACGACATGAGGTCGCGTACGGAGGGATCCACCAGCAAGCCAGAAGTGAAGTTGTATCCCCACGCTCCGATGGTCCCGTCGGACTGCGGGAACGATATGTCCGGGCCGCCCGCACCGCCGCAGGGCGCGTGAGAGAGGCTCAGGTTGTGTCCGAGTTCGTGGGCCATGACGAAGGAGTCCGCGACCGCGAAGCTTGTCCAGCCGGGCACGTACGCGACGCCGAGGGCGCCGCTGACCGATCCGGTCAGCGTGCCCATGAAGTATCCCGTTCCACCCTCGGCGGTCCGGATGGCCCCGGTCTGCTCCAGCATCGAGAAGGCGTTGTTCGAGTTCGTCATCACGGGCTCGTGGATGTTCAAGTCGATCTCGGCCACGGGGAGGAGATCCCGAATGTCGCGAAGCAGCGGGTCGCCGGTAGACAGATCCCCGGTGATGTCAAGGATCGCGGAGTCCGGGTTCTCGCTCCACAGGAACGGAATCAGCGTGAGCTCCAGGTCCGGCATCGCACGCACGTTCACCACCATCCGCCCCGTCTCGGGGATGCGCTGCGTCACGCCCAGCTCCGGGGCCACCGTCTGGTCGGGATCGATCTCCACAACCATCTCCAGACCGGGCTGGATCACCGACGCGGGAATCCGCACGTTGGCCGACGAATTCAGCGACCCTTCGTTCATCTGGTTGCCGATGATCGACGTCCCGCGCTGGATCTCCACCACCTCCGCCTCTTCTCCATCCACGAAGAAGGTGGCGCGAACCATCGGAATCGTGTCGCCGACAGCCGCCGGAGCCACCACGAACACCCGCAGCAGCGCCTCCTCCCCGGCAACCAGCGGCACGGGGTATTCCACGGACTGCACCGCCTGCGTGAGATAGGCTACCGACCGCTCCCCAGGACCCTCACAAGAAGGGACCCGCCTCTTGGTCACGCCGTCCAGCCACGCCTGAAACTCGTCGTCGTCGGGAGCACACAGACCTGTCCCACCCAGCATGAGTTCGGAGAGTTCCTGAAGCCGGGTCATCCCCAGCGGGAGCAGACCGGAGAGATCGGAGTCGGTCAGAAGGAGTCGGCTGAGGCTCGCCATGTCGCCAATCTCTTCGGGCAGTTTACCGGTGTACCCGCTCCCCACCAGCGCGAGTCTGTCGATGCGTGGCAGGCGCGTGAGCGCCACCGGAAACGGACCGCTGAAGTCGTTGCCGCCCATCCAGAGGTCAGTCAGGTTCACAAGGTTGCCGAACTCATCGGGGATATCGCCCGAGAGCTGGTTGTTGTGTATGTGCATCTGAACAAGATTCGTCAAGCCGCCCATTTCACCAGGAATGGAACCGGTGAGCCCGTTGTCGTAGAGCGCCAGTCTCTCAAGTCTTGTCAGGTTCCCCAGTTCCGGGGGAATGGACCCGCTCAACTCGTTGCCCTGTAACCACAACAGGGTCAAGAACGTCAGGTTGCCGATCTCGGGCGGAATGGCCCCGGAGAGGCTGTTGAATTCGAGGTACAGGGTACGCAGTTGCACGAGCGCCCCGAACTCGGGTAGAATGGAACCCGTAAGTTCATTGTAGGAAAGGTCCAGGTCGGTCAGCTCCGTGAGGTCACCGAGCACGGGCGGGATGGTTCCGGAAAAGTCGTTCTGGTAGAGTTGCAGATCACGCAACCGTGTGAGGTTGCCGATCTCGGGCGGGATCGTCCCGGAAAGGCCGTTGTAGTGAAGGTGCAGAACCCGCAACTCCGTCAGGTCTCCGATCTCGGGGGGGAGGGTGCCGTAAAGGTCGTTGAACCTGAGATTCAGACCCGTTACACGCCCCTCAACATCGGTTTCGACCCCGAACCAGCTCCCCAGTGGAGCCTCCGACAGCCATCCATCGGCATTGTGCCAGTTTTCCCCGTCCGTGGAATTGTAGATGGCCATCAGCGCCAGCCTGTCCGGGTCAAGGATCACCGTAACCGTGGCCGAGGACACTGCCGACCCCGCCGTTGCGGTGATTCTTGCCGTCCCGGCACCCTCGGCTCGCACGAGCCCGGTCTGGCTGACCGACGCAACCGCGCCGGCGTTCGTCGACCACGAAACGGCCTGGCCTTCCATCAGCTGCCCGTTCTGGTCGTACACCTGGGCCGTGATCTGGGCGGTTTCTCCCGCGGACGTGAATGTCACCCGGGTCAGATCAAAGGTGATCAACGTGGGCTCGGGCGGCGGCACCGGATCCTCGCAGGCGGAGTTGGCGGCGAGAATCGTAACGGCCACCGCGATCAGGCGGCGAAAACCCTTGCGTGTCGTCGAGGTAGTGCGATCGTCAGAGGAGGAGGTTGGGTTCGGCATTACATGCTCCTTTGTTGCTTGTGGTTCTGGATGTCGCTTTCGACCACGAGAACACCGGATCGGCCAGACACAGCCCCTCCAGCGCACCCTCGAATGTCTACACGTGGCCACTTGACCGGATCACCCCGGCACCCATTGGATACGCCACCACGGGCCACCTCTTTCCAATCGATGTACCCATGGTGCTTTTTGCCGAGCCGAACAGGCTGGGGGCCTCAATCTGCAAGTCTCACAGCCGTACGGGGATACCGGTTTTTCGGCCAGGAATCCGCCGTCGCATGCAAGGAAACCGGCCCGGCCCCAATCGGCTCCAGTGCTGCCGTCAGTCTTCGGCGGACCCCACGGCGCGCGTCGGAAACGGCACTGGCGGAACCTCGAGGCTGAACGCGCCCGGAAAGTCCTCGGCGACCTCCTTCTGCTTCCCGCTCCAGGTCTCGATGTCGATTCGGTACACGGCAGTCCGCCGCAGTTCGTCGTCGGTGGTGGGACGGTAGTCGATGCCCGGCTTGAGGTGAGGGGCGTACTTGTCCAGGAGCATCTGCAGGGCGGTCCGGGCTTCTTCGCGATCCTCGACGACACGTCCCCTGCCGAAGGCCACCACCCCCGCGTACTCGACCGAGAACTCCAAGGCCTCGGGCGCGGGAAGCAGCCGGCCCATCGCCACGGTGCTGAACGCGACCCTATCGGCGGCTTGCAGGTTGTTGCGCGTACGACCGGTGCGGTGCGTGTGGAGGTAGATCCGTCGCCCCCCGCCCGTGTCGTCGAAAACGAACAGGTTCGAATTCAGGAAGGGCTGTCGCTCATGGCCCACGGTCGCCAGAAAACCGTACGCGGCCCGCTCCAGGAAGGCGGCCACCCATGCGTCGTTCTTTCCGCGGTCACGGCGGCGAAGGGTGCTGCGGAGGTCGTCGCGACCGGCGTTCGTGGACCCGATCTTCGCGGTTTTTGTTGTCACTTGGTGTCACAGATACGGTTCGTCGATGATGACGGAGTCGGCATAAACAAATGTCCGATATTCCCCGACCCCCGTCTAGCCCGCGGATCCGGCTTGATCGACCCCGCGACGGCCCAAAGGGACCAATCGATATTGAAACGGACCGCCGCAACCGCGTACCATTGACGGTCGTCAACACACAACCCGCTGCCATTCAAGGCGTCTCAATGGTCATTCACGCTCTTCGCGACCACTCCCGGTCCCTCGCCGCGGCCCCGCGAACCCGACTGGCGCTCCCGCTCCTCCTGCTGTTTGCCGGATGCGGCGGCGACTCGGCCCCCACCCTGCCCCAGCCCAACGCCCCCCTCCTCATCGACGGCGGCACCGTCGTCGTCATGGACGAGACCGGGCTGATCCTGGAGGGCGGCGCGGTTCTCGTCGAGGGCGATCGCA
Source organism: Longimicrobiales bacterium (assembly GCA_965208295.1). Classification (GTDB taxonomy): domain Bacteria; phylum Gemmatimonadota; class Gemmatimonadetes; order Longimicrobiales; family Gaopeijiaceae; genus Bin94. Next base: position 559,222 of record OZ242328.1, read on the forward strand.
TCTCGGCCATCATCGCCGCGGGCGGCCCCCGCCCCACCGACGCCCGCGTCATCGACGCCACCGGCCACCTCGTCATCCCCGGCCTGGTCAACACGCACGGCCACGCCGCCATGTCGCTGCTGCGCGGCCTCGCCGACGACCTCCCCCTCATGACCTGGCTGAACGACTACATCTTCCCCGCCGAGGCCGCGCTCGTGGCCCCCGACTTCGTCTACTGGGGCACCCTGCTCTCGTCGGTCGAGATGCTGAAGGGCGGTACTACGACTTTCGCCGATATGTATTACTTCCGCGACGACATGGCCCGGGCGACCATCGACGCCGGCATCCGCGCGGTCACCGGCCCGCACGTCATCGGCTTCCCCACCCCCGACTTCGCCACCCCCGAGGCCTCGCTCGCCGACGCGGGCGAGTTCATGGAGCGCTACCAGGACCACCCCACCATCGTCCCCGCCGTCGCCGCCCACGCCCTCTACACCACGCCGCTGGAGGCCGTCGAAGCAGCCTTCCGTCTCGCCGAGCAGTACGACGCCCCCTTCCAGATCCACACGGTGGAGGACCCCTCCGAAGACGTGACCGCGCGAGAACAGACCGGCATGGGGGTGGTCGAGGCGCTGGAATCGATCGGGGCACTGCGGCCCGGAACGGTGCTCGCGCACTCCATCTACATGTCCGACGAGGACCTGGCGCGAGTCGCGGCCGGGGGCGCCGGAATCGCGCACAACCCGCAGAGCAACATGAAGCTGGGCGTCGCGCGGGCGGCCCCGGTGGCGGCGGCGCTGGCGGCGGGGATCCCGGTGGGGATCGGGACGGACGGGCCCGCCAGCAACAACGACCTCGACATGTTCGACGAGATGGACGCCGCGGCCAAGGTGCAGAAGTTCATGCTGGGCGATCCGGCTGCGCTCCCGGCGGAGACGGTCTTCCGCATGGCCACGATGGGGGGCGCGCGCGTGCTCAACCTGCACGACGAGATCGGGTCGCTGGAACCGGGAAAGCGCGCCGACATCGTGCTGGTGGACGTGCGGCGGCCGGGCCTGACGCCGCTGTATAGCGTCTATTCGCACCTGGTGTACGCGGCGCGTGGCAGCGACGTGTCCACCGTGATCGTGAATGGGCGGCTGGTGGTGCAGGACGGTGAGATCCTCACGGTGGACGAGGAAGAGGTGATGGAGCGGGCGCGGGGGTTCGGGGAGCGGGTGCGGGAGGTGATGGAGGAGGTGGCGGGGGGGAGGGAGGGGGGGTGAGGGGGGAGGTGGATCTCGCGGCTTTCATCCCGTGGGGATCCGCTGTACAGGGCTGATTCGTGGTAGAAATGTCAACTGTGATTGACATTTTGTAAACTGGAGTTGTCATTGCACCACGCTGGTCCGATTCGCTGGGGGTTCCGTCCGGTCAGGAGGGACCACCCGCCGCCGACGCATGGTACGAAGATTGTCGTTGACATTCGGATCCCCCGTCCCTAACGTGGGTATCATGGGCATTACGAGATTCTTCGTGGGGAAACTCCCAGGGGTTACCCGGCGCGACGACAAAGGGAGAGGCAGGACGGATGAACGGCCAGCGAGGGAAGCGTGAGCCGAGGGGCTTCACCGACCGCGAACTCAACATCTTGAGGAACGCATGAGGATCCGCCGGACGCGACCCGGGAGAGATCGAAGATGATCGCCTGGATGCTGTACGCGGCTCTGGTAGCGCTGCTGATGGCGGCTGCCGGGCTTGCGCTCGAGCGACTGGCAGCCTCGGCAGGGTGGCCGCGCCGGTTTGTCTGGCTCGCGGCGTTGACCCTGGCAGTGGCAATCCCCCTGGTGCGGAGCACTGACGCCCCGGTCGCGCCCGCGGTGCAGGAGGCCACATCGGCCGTCTCGTCGCTGGTCGGCGGGGCACCTGTGGCGGACGGCTGGAGCGCGACCCCGGCCCTTTCCGTCCCCGGGGGCGCGAATTCGGCCAGGATCGCGGCTCTGGCGTGGGGCACCGCGTCCGCGACGGCCCTGGTCGTTCTCGGCTGCGTGCTTCTGGGCGTGGCCTGGAGGCGACGCCGCTGGGCGCACGGAAGGGTGGCCGGAGCGCCGGTCTACGTCGCCCGCCGCTTCGGCCCGGCCGTAGTCGGGGTCGCCGGAGCGAAGGTGGTCGTCCCCGCCTGGGTGCCGGAGCTGGAGCCGGGTGCCCGGGACGCGATCATCCGGCACGAGGAAGAACATGCGCGTGCGCGGGACCACCTCGTGCTGCTCTACGGCGGCCTCGCCGCGGCGGTGTTCCCGTGGAGCCCGGCGATCTGGTGGATGTGCCGGCGGCTTCGCGCCGCGGTGGAAATGGACTGCGATGAACGGGTCCTGGCGTCGGGGATCGGAGTCGCCGAATACGGCGCCGTTCTTCTGAACGCGGGAACCCGGTCGCGTGGCTGGTGGGGATTCGCCCCCGCGATGGGGCACCCCGGGAGTCTGCTCGAAAGGAGATTGAAGGCGATGAGCGAGAGACAGGAGAAGCTGGGTACGGGCCGCGGGGCCGTGCTCGCCTGCGTGGCGGCGGGCGCCCTGTTGGCGGCGTGCGACGTGCCGTTGCCGACGGAACTGGGCGATGCGATCGACGAGGCAATCGACATTCAAGCCCGGGAGGCCCAAGACGGCACACCTGCCGACTGGACCCGGGGCTCCCACGACACCTATCTGGCCAAGTGGTTCCTCTCGGACCCGGCTCCGCTCGTCTTTGTGGACGATGTCCGGATCGGGCGCTACGTGGACCTGCCCGAATCGGTCCGGCTCTGGTCGGAGAGCGGCCTCAGGACGGACGGACTGGTCGACCGCGTCGAAGTGATCAATGGTGCGAGGTCCCACGAACTCTTCGGTGAGGAGGGTGCCAACGGCGCCATCCGGATCTTCACGAAGGACCGGCCCGCGGGGATCGTCGAAACCGTGGCCGGAGGTCCGGCGGAATCCTACCGAAACAATCTCTGGGGGGCCAAGTTCTCGGGGATGGCCGGTTCGCGACCCTTTCCCCTCGTCTATATCGACGGCGTCCGGGTGGTGGTCCGGGCGGACGCCTTCGCTACGGACGTCAGGTTAGCGCCCTCCTGGCCGGATGCAATGCCCTGGCCGGGTCCCAAAGACATCGACAGAATCGAGGTGATCAAGGGCGCAGCGGCCGCAATGCTCCACGGAAACGAGGCCGCCGGTGGGGTGATCCTGATCTTCCTGAAGAAGTGATCCGCGAAATGGAATGCGATCCGGGTTTCGTCCCGGTGATGGGTCGGACCGAACAGTCTGCGGCAACGGAGGTTGAAGACGATGAATGAGAAGCGAAGGAAGGTGAGGGGCGGCTATGGGGCGTTGCTGGTGGCGGTGGCGGTGGGGGCGTGTGCTACCCCGATGCCGACGGAGATGAGGGACGCGGTCGAGGAGGTGATGGTCGACCAGGGCCACCGGGGCGCCCATGTGGCGAGGGAGGGTGTCAGTCTCGAAGGCTGGGGGGGCTACCTGGGGTACGAAGGCGCGCCGCTCGTCTACCTGGACGGCGTCCGCATCGTTCTGGAACGTCTCGAAGACATGCCGCAGTCCGTGCGAAGCTTCCTCGCGGACCCCATCTGGGACCCCCTGATCGAGCGCGTAGAGGTCCTGAAGCGAGCGGATGCGGCAAAGCTGTACGGACCCGTGGCGGCCGGCGGAGTCATCCACGTCTTCACGAAGGACCCGGACGCGATCAAGGAGCAGCGCGACGTGCCGACGACGGCCCCGTGGCTGCGCGAGACGGCGACCGACACCCTGGTGTTGGTGTCGCGGGCGGCCCGGACGCTGGAGGAGCGCCGGACGGTGCTCGCTCGCGCGGAGATCCTGGCGTATCCGCCGATCGTCAGCATCGACGGCGTGCGCGTAGACCCGGGCCGACCGGAAATCTTCGAGTTTGTCCGCCACTCGACCGACATCGAGCGGATCGAGGTGATCAAGGGTCGGTGTATGGCCCACCTGTACTACGGCGAAGAGGCCCCCGCCATCATCCTGGTTTTCACCAAGGGCGCGCCAGACCTCAGCACGGCGGAGGCACTGCTGGGGGAGGACCGGGGGTTCACGAAGGAGGAGGTGCGGCGCATTCGAGCCGTGGACGGTTGCGGAGGACTCTTGGAGTGAGTGACAACCTGGGCCGGAAGCGGCGGACGCTCGGCCCGGGAGGCCCCCGCGATTGGGGCCGGTTCGCGATGAACGTGTCAACCACAATTGACATGATGTAAACCACAGTTGTCATTGTGTTCGCCTTGGGAGCTTTCCCGGCTGGCTGGGAGTTGCGAGCGGGGACCCGACACCGGAGGCCGGCCCGGTGACGCAGGACGGACCGCAGTGACCGACCCGGCTCCGGCATCTTTACGAAGATTGTCGTTGACATTCGGGTCCTCGCTCGATAACGTGGTTAAGGAATTACGAGATCCTTCGTGAACGTGCGGGGAAATCACCGCCACGATGAGAAACGGGAGCGTACAACGGATGACCGGAAAGCGAGAGAAGCGTGAACCCAAGGGCTTCACCGACCGCGAGCTCGACATCATGAGCGTGCTGTGGCGCGAGGGATCGGGCACCGTCACCGAAGTCCGGGAGGCCCTCGGCGAGGAGGTCGGCTACACGACCGTCCTCAAGATGCTGCAGATCCTCGAGGAAAAAGGCGCGGTGAGCCACGAGCAGGAGGGACGCGCCTATCGCTACTTCCCGCTGGTGGAATCGGTGCGGGCGGGCGGGCGGGCGCTCACGCGCATCGTGAACAAGATCTTCCACGGTTCCGCCGAGCGACTTCTGGCCACCCTGGTGGAGGACCGGGAGTTCAGCGCGGAGGAGATCGCACGGATGCGTTCGATCCTCGATCGCGTGGAGCGCAGGGGGGGCGAAGAGTGATCGCGTGGATGGTGTATGCAGCGGTGGTCGGCGGCATCGTCGCGGTGGGCGGTCTGGCGATGGAGCGGCTGGCTGCTTCGCTGGGGCAGCCGCGGCGGATTGCTTGGGTCGCGGCGTTGACGTTGGCGGTCGTGATCCCGCTGACGGGGGGATGGAGCAAACCGGCGCCGGTGCCGGTGGTGGTGGGCGGAACACCCGCACCCGGGGTCAATGTCAGCACCTCCACCGAGGATTTCTGGGGTGCCATCCCTGCCCTGCCGGTTCCTGACGACATGCCCACCGGCAGGATCGCGCTGCTCGCGTGGGGCGCGGGCTCCCTTGCCTCTCTGGCCGTTCTAGCCAGTGTGCTCGTTCTGGTGGCGCGTGGACGCCGCCGCTGGCAGCGAACGAGGGTACACGGTGCCGATGTATACGTGTCCCGCCGCTTCGGCCCCGCCCTGGTCGGAGTAACCCGGCCCGACGTGGTCATCCCCTCCTGGGTGATGGAGCTGGAGCCGGGCGCCCGGGACGCGATCATCCGGCACGAGACCGAGCACGCACGCGCGAGGGACCACCTCGTCCTGCTCTACGGAGGCCTGGTGGCGGCCGCGTTCCCTTGGAGCCCCGCGATCTGGTGGATGTACCGGCGGCTCCGCGCTGCCGTGGAACTGGACTGTGACCAGCGGGTCCTGGCGTCCGGGATCGGCGTCGCCGACTACGGCGATGTCCTCCTGGACGCGGGGTCCCGTTCCCGTGACTGCTGGGGATTCGCCCCGGCCATGGGCCAACCCGAAAGTCTGCTTGAACGGAGATTGAAGACGATGAGCGAGAAGCGAAAGAAACTGAGTGGGGGCTACGGGGCGATGCTCGTGGCGGTGGCGGTGGGGGCGTTGGTGGTGGCGTGTGATACTCCGGTGCCGACTGAGGTGCGGGAGGCGTTCGAGGAGGTGATGGCGGATGAGGGGACCCAGGGCGCCGATGCGCAGCGGGAGGACTGGGTCGCGAGGTTCCTGCAGGCCAAGGCGTTCGGGTCGCAACCGGCGCCGCTCCTGTACGTGGATGGAGTCCGGATCCGGAAGACGGAAGACCTGCCGGAGTCGGCGCGGGGGTGGTTCGAGAACCCGGACACGACCGCCGAAGCCAGGCGGAGTTGCTGCTACTTCGGCGGGGCTTCCAATATTTCCCGTATCGAGATACTGAAGGGACCGGCGGCCAGACTGCACTACGGCGACGAGGCGGCAAGCGGGGTGATCCAGGTCTTCACGGAGGAGAGGGAGCCCGTGCCCGAGGTCATCATGGTGCCGCCCGGGCCCGACCTGATCCTCGATCCAGTCGAGGCGGGCTTCTCACCCGACGGGGATTTCGTGGTAACGGGACAGGCAATCAAGGTGGAACTCGAAGCCGAGCTCATCGATGTGCCATCCGTCAGGAGTATCGTCGTGACGGGAACGGCGAACGCGACGGGACAGTCGAGGGAACTGGTTATCCGACCACGTCGGGATGGGACCACCGGGACGGAACCGGTCATCTATGTCGATGGCGTCCGCCTGGATGGGGGGTTTTCCGGCCTGAACGAGCTGAGCCCCGAGCACATCGACCACATCGAGGTGATCAAGGGAGAGGCCGCGCGGGACAAATACGGTGAAGAAGGGGCCAACGGGGTAATCCTGGTCTTCATGAAGAAGGCGTCCTCGGACAAGCCGGCGACCCGCCGCCCCAAATAGCAAAGGGGGACGGACCAATGCTCGCCTGGATGACCTACGCGGCCCTGGTCGGAGCCATCATCGCGGCCGCCGCCCTGGTCCTCGAACGGTTGGCCGCGGCAGCGGGACGACCCCGCCGTATCGCCTGGCTGGTCGCGCTCTCCCTCGCGGTCCTGATCCCGCTCGCGGGAGGAGTGCGCAGGCCGACGGCACCCGTGGTGATGACCGTGGACAAAGTACCCGAGATCACCCAACCCGTGCCGGTAGCGCGCAGGACGATCGTTCCGCAACTGCCCCTGTCCACCAGCCGCGACACGACCAGAACCGCCAACGTTGCGTGGGCGGCCGGATCCGCCGCCACTTTGGCCGTCCTGGGAACCCTGCTACTCGTAGTCGCGCGCGCGCGCCGCCGCTGGCAACGCCAACAGGTCGACGGCACCCACGTCCGCGTATCGCGCCGCTTCGGCCCCGCCCTCGTCGGCATCACCAGACCCGAAATCGTCCTCCCGGGGTGGGTACTCGCGCTCCAACCGGCCGCCCGGTCCGCGATCATTCGCCACGAAGCCGAACACGCCCGCGCCCGAGACCATCTCGCGCTGCTGTACGCCGGGCTCGTGCTGGCGGCGTTCCCCTGGAGCCCGGCCATCTGGTGGATGTGCCGGCGGCTGCGCGCCGCCGTGGAAATCGACTGCGACCAGCGGGTCATCGCGTCGGGAATCGGCGTTGCCGACTACGGCACCGTCCTCCTGGAGGCGGGGTCGCTGTCTCAAACCCGCTGGGGACTCGCCCTGGCAATGGGTCAACCGAAAAGTCTGCTCGAACGGAGGTTGAAGACGATGAGCGAGAGAAAGAGGAAGTTGAACAGGAGTCAGGCCGCGTTGCTGTCGGGTGTGGCGCTGGTCGCGCTGGCCATCGCGTGCGATGCGCCCGCGCCGACGCAGGTTGCGGAGGTCGCGAACGGAGCGGCGGTGGAGGCTCAATCAGTGGAACGCGCCGACAACGGCAGCGGGGACGTTGGAATCGCCGGAATCTACTGGGAGGACCCTCCCGTCATCGAGTGGGGCCAAACGCGGCTTGTGGAGCTTTACGTAACGGAATCGGAATCGTCCGATCGTGAAGCACGGCCGGGCCTCGCCTTCCGAAACGAGACTCCCGTGGAATTCGCGAACAAGCTGATGGCGCGAGTGTTCCCCCCCGTGCATCGCAAATACGATCCCGACCTCCGGGCGGAGACCATCGAAGTCAATGCGGATCGGATCCGGGTCGAAGGTAGCCGGCTGGTGGTGAGGGGCGGCATCGTCAAGGTCAGCAGTGCGGAGGAGGATGACGAACCGAGGGACTGGGTACTCCTGAGCGTCACCGGGGGGAGTGAACAGGACGGTATGTGGTCCGGAAGGCTTTTCCTGTTCAACCGCCTGGGTATCGCAGTCCCAAGCTCGGAGTCCGAACTGGTCGAGGATCTGTCGGCTCTCTGGAAGTCCCAGTAAGAAGGAACCAGGTAGCCACGGGACCAACACAAGGCAGCCCAATCACCCCGAAGTCAATCGATCGCGATATTCGGCGCGCGCTCCCGCCTCGCCTCCGATCCCCCCAGATACCCGTACAGGAATTCCTTGGCCATCTCCTGGTAGCGGAGGCTCGTCTCCTCCTCACCATCGACCTCCGCGAGCGCCGCCAGCAGCGCCGTCAGCCGGTAGTAGCCGTAGACGATGCTCTTCGTCGAGTAGTCCTGCCAGATCTCTCGCCCACGCAATCCCCGGTAGCTGTACACCTCGTCCACGAGATGCCGTGATCGCGGGTAGTGGAACCATTCTTCTCCCAGCCCCGGGCCCGTCCGGCGATACGCTTCAGGCTGCTCGCCGCCCAGATCCCTCATGTGGAGCCGGACCGCGAGTCCCTCGGAGACACCCCAGTCGCTGAGCCCCATCTCCCGCATCTCCCCGTCCCGGGACGCGAAGTAGACGGGCCTCTCGGCGGACGAGGCATCGATGATCGCGAGCGCGAGCCGATGGCCGCTGCGGACGTCCATCCCTCTCGGGTACTGGACCGTCATGCTTCCCATTCGCACGGCCAGGTTGTCGCGAAGCGGCCCGTCCTCCACCGTCTCGATCTCCTCGTCCGTGAGCGCGACAACCGGCCCGCTCGGCGGTTCGCGTCCCGCATACGGCAACCCCTCGACCGGCACAAAGAGCCGTTGCCGTCCCGGTTCGGTCAGCTCGCGCAGCTGCTTGGCGTACCACTCGGTGAACAGGTACTGGACCACCACCACGGTTACGTCCTGACGGATTCCTTCGACCTCCTGGAGGTACCACATTGGGAAGGTGTCGTTGTCGCCATTGGTGAAAAGCACCGCGTACGGCTCCATGCTGTTCAGCAGGTCGTGGGCCCAGTCGCGGGCGGCCCAGTCTCCGGACCGGTTGGCCCAGCTCAGATTCAGGAAGAAGGGGATCGCCGCCACGGCCAACACCGGCGACGCATTGCGGAGGCTCCCCATGCGGTCCCCCAGCCACAGCCAGCACCGCGCCACCCCCAGCCCCGCCATCGCGCCCCACAGCGCGAAGAAGAGCAGGAAGAAGTAGTCGCGCTCACGCACCTCGTGGGTACGTTCGCCGGTGATTTCCGGCGCAAGCGAGTACCCATAGCGGAAGTTCAGATAGAAGACGAGCGCGACCGACAGCGTGGCCGCGAAGACCACGAAGTAGGCGCCCGTCCTCCTGTCGCCCTTCCACACGGTGAAGAAGCCGACCCCTCCCAGGGCAAGGAACAGCAGACTGAAGGGGAGCCGGCTGCGACTGGGTGGCTCATCCGGGTCCAACCCGCGCGACCACTGCCAATCGAAGTACTGGAAGAAGTTGAGCAACTGGTGGGAGAAGGGCGCCATGCGGGTCGTGACCGGCGGTTTCGCATACTGGTCGCGCCTGAGCGAGGCGGCCAGCGCCGGACATCCGGCGGCCCCGTTCGTGTAGATCGCCACGGCGGTTTCCACCACCCCGTCGCACACCGGATCTCCCTCGTTGATCACGGGGCGCTGCGCCGCGCGTATCGGCAGGAAGAAGTTGAACGAAAGTCCCACGACGACGGCCGCCACACCCCACGACAGGAACCTCGAGTTGGCCAGCAGCCGCGGTCGGGCCAGACAGATGAAGACGAGCACCGCACCCGCCGGGAGCACCGACATGAGGTGATTGGTCGCGCCCAGGGCCATCAGGTAGATCGCAAGGACCACCAGCGTCACGCTCCGAGGGTCGTTCCTGCGGTCGTACCAGCGCAGCATCAGCCAGCTCACCGCGGCGGCGATCAGCAGCGAGAGCGTGTAGACCTTCTCGTTGGTGTTGCTCTGGCTCCACACCGTGAAGGCCGTGGCCGACACCACCACCGCCACCCCCGCACCGATCAGCGCTTCCCGGCCGGCCCCCCGCAGCTGCACCAGGGTGCGGTGCACGATCAGAAAGAAGAAAAACGACGCCCCCGCCGAAGTCGCCGCCGCCATGAGGTTGATCCGAACGGCGGGCGAGAGCCCCAGCGGCGCCAGCAGAACGGACCAGGTCCGCCCGACCGCCACGAAAAGCGGATTGCCCGGCGGATGCGGCAGGCCCAGCGTGTGGGCCGTGGCGATGTACTCGCTGGTATCCCACCAGGAGGTCGCCGGGGCCAGGGTCAGGACGTAGAGGAGAAAAACGCCCGCCGCGGCACAGGCGGCGGCCAGATATGGCGGTTTCGCCAGGCTGCCATCGGGGTGTCCGGGTTTCGCTGTCATGTACTTGATCATGACGAGTCGCGGTAGATTGGCAAGGTGCCGGACCCTGGAGGGGTCGTCCTTTCGCTCGACTCAAGAGCCGGGAAAGCAGCCATGTCCAGTCCAACCCGTGATACCGTCCGCTACATCCGGGGATGGATCAGCGGGCGGCACCTGTCCGAGCGCGACGGCTCCCCCGTTACCTCCGGCAGTCCCCTGGAGATCGAGGTTCCGGGAGTCCGCACCCGGGAGGTCGTGATCGGCAGCGGCACCTCAGCAATCTACGCCCGAAGGTACGGCCCCCGGTCCCAGAGGTCCCCGGCCCCCGGCTGGGTGCTGCTTCACGGCGCGACCATTCCGGGACCCGACCACCCGGCCATTGTGCGCTTCGCAGCGGCGCTTGCCCGGTCCGGAGCGGTCGTGCTGGTCCCCGATATTCCCTCCTGGCGACGGCTGGACCTTGATCCACTCCCCGCTCAGACAGCTCTGAGTCGCGCTGCCAAACACCTGTCCGGCGACCCGCGTGTTCGGCCCGGGGGGGTCGTCCTGGTGGGACTTTCCTTCGGCTTTCCGCAGGTCCTGCACGTGGGCGCCCAGCTGATGGAGAAGGGGCTGGTCCGGGGGCTGGGCGGCTTCGGCAGCTATTGCCGTCTCGCCAGCACCCTCCGATTCGGCCTGACAGGACAATTCAGGTGGCGTGGAAGGACCCACTATCTTCGGCCCGATCCCTACGGGAGGTGGGTCGTCGCCGCCAACTATCTCCACCGAGTCCCCGGCTGCGAAGATGCCGAGTGCGTATCCCGCGCTCTTCACCGTCTGGCCGTCCTGGCCGGCGAACGCCGGATCCTGTCGTGGGATCCGAGCTACGATGTCGCCAAGGAAGACCTGGCGAGGTCGATCCCGGAAACGCACCGACTCCTCTTCCGCCTCTTTGCACCCCCCGCCGACCGGGAGCCGACCCCGGGTGCCGCCCGCGAAATGACCCACCTGCTGGCCGATACCGCCCACCGGATCCATCCGGCGCTGGCGCCGCCCGCGGATTTCGGTGACACCCGCCCTCCCCCCGTTCGTCTCCTGCACGGTCGCCGCGACCACCTCATCCCCTTCACGGAGACCCTGGCGCTGGTGCGCCTTCTCCAGAAGCGGGCCGATGTCTCCGCCACCATCACGAGCCTCTTCGCCCACTCTCGTGAGTCCGGGACAATCACCTCAAAAACCCGCGAGTCCATTCGGTTTTTCACCGGGCTGAAGGAGATGATGGCCCTGCAATACGGATGAATCCCTCGCACCGACTGTATACCGACTGTATACAACGAGTCTTGCTGCCTCGAACGCTCCCGTTGAACCTTTGGTATCAATTCTATGAGCAATGGGTATTGGGGGCACTATGCGAGAAGAACCCAATGGACGCGATGGGTTTCGGGAGGAACGGTCAGGGCGGGGTGATGTCTGGTCGTCGCAGCACCACGCACCGATCGGTGGATCACAGCTGAGCGTCGAGGTCGAGGTTGCACCACATGCCGACCCCTCCGCAGCCCGTGAATGTCGCAGGATCGCCATCGATTGGCTTCAGGACGAAATGGGCACCGCGCTACCCCGTAAGGCCCAAACCCATCGGTCGTTTAGCCATATCGGCGACGATTCGGTGTGCCGGGCCATCCGGACCCGGGACGGGCGGGGCGACTACTGGGCCGCCCAGTTGGAGCGGACCCCTGACAAGGGCCAGGCCACCGTCACCGAGGTCGTTGTGGCACATCCGGAAGGTCGTTCACCTCTCGTCTGCATCAGGGTGTCCGACCGGTCTGTGGTGCCCACCGATCCCGCCTGTCACTACCCCGCCGAAATGCTCGCCCGGATGGCGGAACGGATACCGCTGCTGCTTGGTGGGCGGACGCTGAGCCACACGCCCATAGTCGTGGACTCGCCCGAGACGATGCAGGGGTTCCACCGCATGCTTGTTGATCCGGGGCGCGGGATGCCGTTTGCGGTGGTCTCCGTGCCCCCCGACGCCGAAAGCCCTGGTCTGTTGCGGCGACGGTGGGAATCGCTGGCCCAAATACTGACCGGCCTCGCGATCGTTTGGGTGCTGCCCCCGAAAATGACCTACCGCCTCAGCGACCAGGTGTCCAAGTCGCTATCGGTCTTTCTCGGGGCGTGGAGATTCTACCGTCCCGGTTTCAATCATCTTGCCGATCGCACCCACCATCCGCTGTTCCTGAACAACAGGATGGAAGACGAGCGCGGAGCAGAGGAAACTGCTCGTCAGTTCCTGAGGATGGCCATTGAAGAGCGAGTGCGAGCCGGCCCCGATGGCCTCCTTTCCGTCGGCTATGATGACCTGGCCCGGGACGAATCGGCTGCGGGGCGGGTTCCGGCCCGGTTGGTCGCGCGACTCCGCGACTCCCTCCGGAGCGGTTCCGCCGAGCCGGCCCGCGCGGAGGACGCCTCGGACTCCGCGGGAGACAGGGTGCAGATGCTCGGCGATGCCCCTTACGGGCGGTTCGGGGCCGCCCAGGCCAGCGTTCGCGAACCCGTTCCGGGAATATCGGAGACTGACACCGCCGTCGGTGAACAGGCCGCGCCGGTCGGACCGAGGAAGCGCACTGCGACCGAAAAAGCCGGAACCTGGGCGCACCGGTACAACGAGGCACTCCGCCGGGCCGAACAGGCCGAGCGCGAACGCGACGAAGCCCGGAGTCGGGTTGCCCAGTTGACCGGACTGGTTCGCGCGTTGGGTGGAAACCCCGATGCCGCGACCCCTTTCCCGACCGCGTGGGAGCAATTCGCACCTTGGTGCGACGAGAATCTTGGAGAGTGTGTGTCACTGGCGGGCGAAGTGCGCCGGGAACTGAGAGGCGCCGAGTTCGAGGATGTGGCGCTGGCCGCAAGGTGCATCCACTGGCTCGCCTACGACTATCGGGATGAATGCCTCCGCGGGGGCAATCCACACGTGCACGGGTGCATTCACCAGATTGACGAAAGCGTCTACAACCTCCCCTGCGACGCAGACTGCGTCGTTTGCAAGTGGGGAGGCCAGCACCATCCCGTCAAATGGCACCTCCAATGCGGTGCGGACGGGCACGATCCACGCCACTGTCTCTGCATCTACTACTTCTGGGACGAGGAGACGCAACGGGTGGTCGTCGCCTCGATGCCTCCGCAGCGGGAGCCGGCCCGGAACTGAGGGCTGGCGAAGGTCCGATCCAGCGGCGAGCTTGATCCCCTCCGCGCCGGACCCGAATTTCAGAGCCGTCACGATTCCCACTCTTCCCCTGGCCACTCCCAGTCCGATGCGCCCTGACCCCCGCCCCACCCGGCCCCTCCCCTGGCTCGCCACCCTGCTCGTCGCGGCCTCGGCCCCCACCCCCCTCCCCGCCCAGGTCACCACGGCCCAACTCGACGGGCTCAGCCCCCGCAACATCGGCCCGGCGGCCATGAGCGGCCGCATCGTCGACCTCGCCGTCCACGAAGCCGACCCGGTCACCTTCTACGTCGCCTCCGCAACCGGCGGCGTCTTCAAGACCACCGACAACGGCATCACGCTCATCCCCGTCTTCGAGCACGAGGGCACCCACTCGGTCGGCGCGATCGCGCTCCACCAGCGCGACACCTCGATCGTGTGGGTCGGGACCGGCGAGCGCGCCAACCGGCAGAGTTCCTCGTGGGGCGACGGTGTGTACAGGAGCACCGACGGCGGCGCCACCTGGACGAACATGGGGTTGCGCGACAGCCGCCACATCGGACGCATCGCGCTTCATCCCGAAGATCCGGACCTCGTGTACGTGGCCGCCATGGGCCACCTTTGGGGCCCCAACGACGAGCGCGGCCTCTACCGCAGCGCCGACGGTGGCGAGACCTGGCAACCCATCCTGCAGGTGGACGAGAACACCGGCGTCGTCGACGTGGCGCTGGACCCGGAAGAACCCACCATCGTCTACGCAGCCACCTATCAGCGGCAGCGCCGTCCCTGGGGCTTCCACGGCGGCGGCCCCGGCAGCGCGCTCTACCGCAGCACCGACGGCGGCGACAGCTGGAACCGCCTCTCCGGCCCGGGCGTCACCCGCGGCCTCCCCGAGGGGGTCCTGGGACGGATCGGCATCTCCATCTACCGCGGCGATCCCCGGATCGTCTACGCCAGCGTCGAGCAGGGATACCGCTACAACGCCTCCACCGCCTACACCGAGCGCCGCGCCGGCATCTATCGCTCCGACGACCGCGGCGAGACGTGGGAGCACATGAGCGACTGGAATCCCCGCCCCATGTACGCGAGCCAGATCCTCGTCGACCCGAGCGACGACCAGCGCGTCTACATGATGAACAGCTACTCCTTCTCGGACGACGGGGGGCGCACCTTCACCGTTCCCCCGCAGAGCCTGCACGGCGACGACCGCATGGTCTGGGTCAACCCGGCGGACTCCCGCCATGTCATGAAGGCCGACGACGGCGGGCTCGGCATCTCCTACGACCGCGGGCTGAACTGGCTCTACATCTCCGACCTGCCGGTCAGCCAGTACTACCGCGTGTCGGTGGACATGGCGCAGCCGTACAACGTCTACGGGGGACTGCAGGACAACGGCTCCTGGATGGGGCCGAGCGAGACGTACCGGCAGGCCGGAATCTTCAACAGCGACTGGACGCGGCTGGGAGGGGGCGACGGCTTCATCAACCTGGTGGACACGACCAACAACTTCATCGTGTATACCGAGTCGCAGTACCTGAACCTGTCCCGGGTCAACTTGCGTACCGGCGAGCGCACCTCCATCCGTCCCGGCGACCCGACCGGCCACATCGGGGGACGGCGCAACTGGGAGACATGGAAGGAAGTCGGCGCCAACGAGGAGCAGCGGCTCGGCAACGCGATGGCGCCCGCCAACTGGGACGGCCCCTTCATCATCTCCCCGCACGATGCGTCCACCCTGTACGCGGGGACAAACATCCTCTGGAAGACCACCGACCGGGGTGACTCGTGGCAGGCGCTGGGCGACCTTACGACGGGTGAGGACCGGCGCACGCTCGGGCTCATGGGCGAGGATTCGCACGAGCTGACCCCGTCGCTGGACGATGGAATCCCCTACTGGCCCACCATCTCGGCCGTCGCCGAGAGTCCCCTGCGCGAAGGACTGATCTACGCCGGCACCGACGACGGACGCTTCCATATCTCGCGGGACGGCGGCGAGCGCTGGACCGACGTGTCCGCCCGCGACGCCACGGACTCGGACGAGCCCAGCGGGTTCCCCGGCCTTCCCCCCGGGGCCTGGGTCAGCGGCATCGAACCCTCCCGCTACGACGAAGCCCGGGTCTACGCCGTCTGGAACAACTACCGCAACGACGACTACGCCAACTACTTGTACAAGTCGGAGGACTACGGCGAGACCTGGGTCTCCATCGCCGCCAATCTTCCCCCCGACCGCGTCCTGCGCACCGTCCGCGAAGACCTCCGCAACGAATCCGTCCTCTTCCTGGGCGCCGAAATCGGCCTTTTCTACACCATGGACGGAGGCGAACACTGGACCGAGCTGCGCGGCGGGATGCCCACGGCCGCCTTCAACGACCTCGTCATCCACCCGCGCGAGAACGACCTCGTGCTGGGGACCCACGGGCGCGGCGTCTGGATCCTCGACCAGATCAACGCGCTCCAGGAGCTCACCCCGGAGGTCATGGCGCGTCCCGCCCACCTCTTCACCATCGAGCCCGCCGTGCAGATCCGCCGCGCGGGGCGCTGGGCGCACACGGGAGACATCTTCTACCGAGGCGAGAACCCCCCGAACGGCGCGATTCTCGACTATTGGCTCGCGGAGGAGCAGGAAGAGGGCGCGGTGACGATCTCGGTCGAGGTGGACGGCCGCCGTGTGGCCCAGGTGGAAGGCACCACCCGGCGAGGGATGAACCGGGTCGTGTGGGACATGCGGCACCAGGTCGGAGACGCGGCGGGGCCGGGGGGCGGGGGACGCGGGCCAGGGAGCGCAGGCCGCGGGCCGCTGGTTGTGCCGGGAACCCACATCGCCCGCCTCGGCGCCGCCGGGAGCGAGTCGCGGCAGGAGTTTGTGGTGCGCGAGGATCCCCGCCTCAACGTATCGTCGGGGGTGCGCGCGGCCTGGACGAACACGTTGCTGGAGTTGGCGGAGGCGCGGGCGCGGATCGCCGCCGAAGCGGAACGGATCGAAGAGGTGCTGGAGGGGGTGGCCGAGGACGACACCGGGCCGCGGGCCACCAAGTTGCGCGATCTTGCCCGCGAGTTCGGGGAGCTCCTCAGCCGGATTGGCCGACTCAGCGGCGAAATCGAGGGGGTAGTCGCGCCGATGACCCAGGACCAGCGGTCACGCCGGGACTTCTACATGGAGATGATCGAGGTGCTGAGCGGGGAGGCGGGGGAGGTGATGAACCAGTAATGTCAACGCCGCCCAGGCCCACGACAGCAACCCGCCGTAGCTCCATTCCGTGGCCACGCCTATCGCCATCGAATCCGTCAAGCGATGGGGTGCGAACCTCTCGATGACCTCTTCGCCCCGCGCTTCGGGCTCATCTCTCGTCCGAAACCGCCTCCCCGCTCGGGCCTGTCTGTCATTGGACAGGAATCGCTGCTTGCCGACCAGCCGCCGGACGGTCAGCTTTGGCGCATGAACGCCAGATTGCCGCACGGCGCCGAATCTCACCGGCTGGAGGTCGCGAACTTCGGGCCCGTCTCGAAGGCGGAGTTGGAACTGCGCCCGTTGACGGTGTTCGCGGGACCGAGCAATGCGGGGAAGTCCTGCCTTGCCAAGCTGGTCTACGCGCTCCATCGGTACTTCTCGCGGCATCCGGTCGCTCGTACCCGGACCTACCGGCTGTCGGACTTCAACCGAGCGGCACGTCGCATGGGGGATATGCCGGGCGTCGTACGGAGCCTGGAGAAATTCGTCCTGAGTCCCGTCGAAGAGAGTGTGGACTCCTCCACCCTTGGCGAGGAGGTTGCCGCCCTGACCCGCTTGGCCCTCCAAGTACCGGATGTCGGTGCGGACACGGCGGGTCCTCTGCTGGACGTGTTCGGCACTGTGTCGATAGAAGATCTGATCCTGCGAGGGGCACCTGACTGCAGTTTCACGCTGAGCTACGCGGCTGCCGGCGCCTCCCTTGCCGAGGCGTTCCAGTACGCCTTCAACATCGCCGACGGCGAGCTTGACTGCACCGTGACGATTCCCTCGGACGCATCGCTTCCGTTGGAGAAGGGTCGATTGTTCCGGCGAGTCGGCCGAGGCTCCGGCCTCCACTTTTGGCCCGCCGATGACGACGACGAGTTCTCGTTAAGCCACGGCGGACTGCTGATCACCCTCCTCAGCCTGGCGCAGCCCGGCACCGTGGGATCGCTATCGCGTCCGGCCTGGTACCTGCCCGCGGGCCGCTCGGGCATCATCGAGGCCCAGGCCACGATCCTCGGCTCGGCAATCGATCGCATGGGCGCCAACGGGCCTCGCAACCAAGGTCCCGTGCCCGGCGCCCTGCGGGAGTTTCTTAGAGACATCATCGTGGATCTTCCCCGGCGAACCGTGGGATCAAGCGACATCAAGACCCTTGCCCGGCGGTTTGAGGAGGAGATCCTCAGTGGCACGGTGCGCGCGGAAGCCCCGGCCAAAACCGCCCCCTCCGTGATCGCCTTCCGGCCTGTCGGGTGGGACCGGGACCTGCCCCTGGGTCAGGCGTCGTCTCTGACTACCCAGATGATCCCGCTCGTGCTCTACCTCCGTCACTACGCGACGCCGGGTGCAACCATCATCATCGAAGAGCCCGAGGCGCACATGCACCCGGCCATGCAGGTCCGGTTCATGACCGCGATCGCCCAGATCGTCGCGGCCGGCGTTCGCGTGCTTATGACAACGCACAGCGAGTGGATCCTGTCGGCGCTGGCAAACATCGTGCGAGCATCGGAGCTGTCCGACCGACGACAAGAGGATCTTGCCGCAGGTGCGGTGCTGCCGCGGGCGAGCGTCGGCGCCTGGCTCTTCAACTGCGGCGAGGAAGGCAGCACGACGAGCGAGATCCCGCTCGATTCCGAAAGCGGCATGTACGACGCGGGGTTTCCCGATGTCTCCCGAGCGCTCTACAACGACTGGGCGGCGATTTACAGCCGGCTTCAGGGGGACTGATCGCTGGCGAGCTGGACTACAGGGATCCGAGCCGAGTTTGAGTCCTGCTGCCGCGACTGTCTGGCGGACGCGTGCCAGGATCGCGGGTGTCACCTGAAGCTGCCGCCCCCGAGCCTGGGGAGGCGCGTACTCATTCGCGTGGACGGTTGCGACGCGCTGGCACCGCCAAACCGGAAGCGCTACGACTTCCTCCTGTTCTTCGAGTCCGGTAGAAGCACGCAACGCCGTTCTCGGCGCTGGGCAGTCCCGATTGAGCTCAAGAGCGGCACCGTCAAGGCAGCGGATCTGCAGGGGATTCGCGAGCAGGTCCAGTGTGGAGCCGATGTCGCCCGCAAACTGATGTCAGCGGCCGGCGCAGACGGAGCCAGCCTACGACCGGTCCTCGGTTGCCGCTCGATTCAGCCCTACGTCTCCCGGATGCTGACCCGGAGCGAGTATCGGGTGGACATCGGCGGCCGAAGCGAGTTGATTCGCATTGTCCCTTGCGGCGACAGGGTCGGCGGTGCATTGAACTGAAACAGCGGAGGAGGAGACCATGGGACCAAGTTTGCGGGGGGGCAGGCCCGGAGTGTGTATACTATATGTGACTTTGGAAAGGAAGCAAGCTGCTGATGTCGCATGTGAATAGGATGTCGCGAATAGGCTCGTGCGTGGGTTACGCCGGATTCACCTTGGTGCTCGGTGTGGCGTGCTCGCCAGACCCGGCACCTGAGGAACTCCCCACGATCGACCTTCCTCCGGCAGAGGCAGCGATCCGGGAGAAGCGTTTTTCGTGGATCAAGTCGGTCAGGGAACTGTCGGACGGTCGGCTGTTGGTGTCCGACCAGGTGGAGCGCACTCTATACGTCGTCGATTTTAGGTCGGACAGCATACGCAAGGTTGGGGCGACGGGTGATGGTCCTAGGGAGTATCAGTGGCCGGGGTTTCTGTACGCACTCGGCGCGGACTCAACCCTCTTCACGGACGTATCTACCCACAGGTGGTTCCTACTGGTGGGTGACAGTATTGTGGAGAATCTAGATCACTCTGGCGTAACTCGACCGATTTTTGATCGGGTCGGAACCGATTTCCGGGGCGTGGACCAAGCAGGCAGGGTCCTGGGCGTTGAGGGGTTCGCGCACAAGCCGGACGTGCCGTCCTATTGGATCTCAGGGGCTGACTCGGTGCGGTATCTCCTGTCCAGAGGCAGAGTCGTTGGCGACTATGGGTCAAGCGCGGCGATCAATGCGAACCTGTTCGATACCATAGCCGAACTCGGTGGACAGGGGCTGGGTGGAGTCTTGGTAGGACGGGGACTCACACCTTTGCAGGGAATTAGCCAGTTGGCGACCGATGGGCAGGCGTGGCTCTTCCGGGATGGCTGGATCGCCGTGGCCCACCCAGAGCCCTACAGCGTGGATTGGCGCAGGCCCGATGGCGAGTGGATACGCGGAGCCCCCCTTCCATTCACCCCTGTGGAGGTGACCTATGATGAGAAGTGCTTCAGGCTGTCAAGGGTCACCCTGTACACGGGGTGTCGGCTGGACCAGTTTCCGGTGGCGTGGCCGAAGCGCGTGCCTCCGTTCGTGAGGGGCCGGTTACGGACGGTTACTCCCGGCGGCACGGCACTCCGCCCCGCACCAGGCGGAATGTTGCTGGTTCTTCGCATCCCGACGCTCGAAGCTCCCGAGAATCGCTACGACTTGATCGACCGTAGCGGGGCGTTGCGAGGAGTTTTCGTCCTGCCCACGGATCAGACCGTCGTAGGTGTTGGGCCCTCGTCGCTTTACGTCGTGCATACGGACGATGTGGACCTGCAGACCCTGAGTCGCCACGCTTGGCCGCTGAACCCTCAGTTGAACAGCCCGTAGACCGGGTCATTTGGCGTCGACCGGATTCGGGGCCCGCTGCGGCTTCGGCTGCGGCCGGGTTCGTTTCTTCGTCGAAGAGCTTTGGGCGCCAGCGCGTTACGCGTGCCACCCGACGTAGTAGGCGAGTGTGCAGAGGAGGCATGGGCGCGGAGACCTCGGCTAGGAGTCTGCGCCGCAGTAAACCGCAACCGCACTCTTCAGTGACTGAGCATGTCATATACACATTATCGGAACGCGACGACGTGATCCTCGGCACCGAACTCGCCGTCCGGCACCCGGCGCTCGGGGCCCGTGACCTGTGCCACCTTGCCAGCTGCCAGCGGCGCGGCGTCACCCGGATCCAGACCTTCGACCGGGCGTTGAGGGCGGCCGCGGACGCTTTGCGGTAGCCTAAACCTCCACCACCCTCCCCACCCCCTCCGCCCCGGCGCGGCGCAGCACCTCCGCCCCGATCGCGACATCCTGCACCGCAGTCCCCACCGACTTGAAGAAGGTCAGCTCCCGTCCCGCATTCCCCTCGGGCGCCTCCCCGTTGACGATCTCACCCAGGTCGGCGTCGATCACGTCGGCAGTCACCAGTTCTTCCCGAATCGGGATGACCAGGTCGCCCGCCTCCTCGAGCGCGGCCTCCCGCTCCTCGACCACGATCCGCGCCCGGGTCACCACCTCGCTCCCCACCTCGCGCATGTGAGGCTGGAAGGTCCCGCTGCCGCTCACGTGGGTGCCGGCGGGAAGCGCGGAGCCATCGAAGACGGGGCTGCCCGCGGTCGTGACCGCCACAATGATGTCGGCGCCGTCCACCGCCGCGGCCGGGTCGGAGACCGCCCGCGCATCGACCCCCGCCAGCGACGCCGCCAGCCGCACCGCGGAATCCCCACCGTGCGAAACCACCCGCACCTCCTCGATCGGCCGCACCGCGCGCATGGCCTCGATCTGACGGGGCGCCTGTACCCCCGCCCCGAAGATGGCCAGCACCCTCGAATCCGGGCGGCTCAGGAGCCTGGCCGCGAGGCCGGCGGCAGCGGCGGTGCGGATGGCGGTGAGTTCACCCGCGTCCATCAGGGCGGTGGGAAGACCGGTTTCGTCGTCGAGCATGAGGATGACGCCGTTGATCCTCGGCAGCCCCCGCGCGCCGTTGTCCCCGAAGACCGACACCACCTTCGCGCCACGCTCCCCCGCCCCGCCCAGCCGCGCCGGCATGAAGAGGGAGATGCCGCCGCCGGTCGTCAGCGCCCCTCGGACCGGCATCTCGGCCGACCCCGCCGACAGCTGCCCGAAAGCCCGCGCCATGGCGTCGATGGCGTCGTTCATGGTGATCAGCGACAGGATCTCCGCACGCGAGATGATACGGACGTTCATGACGCCAGGTACAACTCCGCCAGCACCCCTCGATGATGCCGCGAGTGCCCCGCCATGATCCAGGCCAGGCTTCGCACCGTGAACTCGTACCCGCTGGCCCTGCCCCGCCGGTCCCAGGTCTCCTCTTCGAAGCTCCCCAGCAACAGCAGCGTGGACCTTCGTACCGCCGACAGCTCCTCGGCCAGGTCGGCCAGCGCGCGGCGGTCGGCCCCGGAAGCGGCCGCGTAGGCGTTCTCGTCGAAGGAGGGGAAGTGCGACCGGTCCCCGCGGGCGAAGGCCATCGCGCGCATGCTGAACATTCGCTCGCCGTCGATGACGTGTCCCACGACCTCGCGGATGGACCACTTTCCGGGCGCGTAGCGGTGGGTTTCCCGGCCGGGGGGCACGGCAGCCAGAAGGGTCCGCCACTCTCGGGAGTCGCGCTCCAGCGTCTCCAGCAGCGGGCCGTCGACGGCGTCGATGTAGGTGCCGTAGAAGTCGGCGTATTCGTCGGGTTGGGGTCTGGCGGGCGAGTGCGGCATCGGTGCGTCGGGTCCTGGTCGGTGGTCGGTGGCCGTGTGCGTCAAGTGGGCCGCACCAACCAAGGTATCACCCGACCGACAGACTCAAGCCTTTGATCGCCGCCAAAAGCCGTCCCTCCGTCGCAAGGATGTCGGCCTTCAGCTCCCTGCGCGTGTCCCGAACCTCCGTCCTGACTTCCTTGATCCGTTCGTCCATCCGGTTCATCCGGTCGCCTATCCGGTCCATCCGGTCGCCCATCCGGTCCATCCGGGCATCGAGGTCCGCAACCTTCTTCTCGAGGTGCGCAAAGTCGTTCTCACGGAGCGTCGTGAACTCGCGTCGCAGCGCGCCCACCTCCTTTGCGATTTCGTTCTTCAGCAACCGCCAGAACGCAACGATACTGAGAACGATCGTCGCTACGCCGCCAACTCCCACCCACGCCGTCTGGTTCATCAACCTCTCTCCATTTCGTCCCCCGGGGGGCGTTCAAGTCCAAAGATACCGCCTCGCACGAACTGAACCAATCCAGGCGGATCAGCGGTTCATCATCCCGGACGCTCGCAGCCCGTTGTCAAACCCACGCGCCCCGTTCCCCAACTCCTACTCTGGCAATCCGTTCCCCATTCAACCAACCACATACCCCTCCGCCAACCCCCCGAACGACCGCACCTCCGCCTCGATCCAGTCGTCGCCGCGGCCCAACTCCGCCGCCATGACGCGCGCCACCTCGGGCGCCGCCGCAACCGCCGCCTTCGCGTTCAGGAAGAGCGCCCGGGTCCGCCGCGCCAGCACGTCCTCGACGCGCACGGCCATCTCGTGGCGGGCGGCCCACGCGGCCTGACTCAGCCGGTACGGCAGGCCGGGATGCATGAGGCGGCCAAGGCGCGGGTCCTCGTCCTCCATCGCGGCAACGTCGTCGGCCTGGGCGCCGTAGACGCGCCACGGAGCAAGCAGGTCGCGGCGCGTGGTGTAGCCGTACAGCCTCAGGTTGGCGGTGACCGATGGAGCCGGCGACAGCCCGCCCGCGTCGGCCGCCATGTCCACGGCGTCCTGGCCGACCCTGCGGCAGGTGGTCCACTTGCCACCGGCCACGGTGACCATGCCTCGCCGCGAAACGCTCACCCTGTGATCGCGAGAGAGGGCGGCCGTACTGCCTCCGCTTCCCTCGGGCACGAGCGCGCGAAGCCCCGCCCACGCCGACAGGATGTCTGCCCGCCCGAGCGGCCGCAGCAGATACCGGCCCGCGTGGTCGAGCAGGTAGTCCACCTCCTCGTCGCTCGGCAAGGGTTCGCGCGACGGGTTCTGGACCGGCACGTCGGTCGTCCCGATCACGACATGGCCGTGCCAGGGGATGGCGAAAAGCACCCGTCCATCGTCGGTGGAGGGGACCAGCAGCGCGGCCGCGCCGGGAAGAAAGGTGCTGCTCACCACGATGTGCGCGCCCCTGCTGAGCACCACACCCGGACCCGGGCCGGGTTCGTCCATCGCGCGCAGGGTGTCCGCGAACGGGCCGGTGGCGTTCACCACGACCGCCCCGCGAGCAACCCACTCGCCGCCGCCGACACGATCACGCACCCTCACTCCCTTGATAGCGCCCCGCGATTCGACCAGCCCCGTCGCCTCCGCGTAGTTGAGGGCCACGCAGTTCAGGTTGGCGGCGGTGCGGACCAGCGCCCACCCCAGCCGCGCGTCGTCGAATTGACCGTCGTGGAAGAGCACGCCGCCCCACAGTCCCCGCTCCTGCAGGGTGGAGAGCCGGTTCAGACACTTCCGCCGGGACAACAGCCGCGAACGCCCCAGCCCCCGTCCCGCCGCCAGCGCATCGTAGACCTTGAGCCCCGCGCCGTACCAAAGCTGCTCCCACCACCGGTACGCCGGCACGATCAGCGCCAGGCGGTCCACCAGATGCGGCGCGTTGCGCCAAAGCCGCCGCCGTTCCCCGAGCGCCCGGTACACCATCTGCACCTGGCCCTGCCTGAGGTAGCGAACGCCGCCGTGGACCAGCTTGGTGCTGCGGCTCGAGGTCCCCCCCGTGAAGTCCCCGCGCTCGATCAGGAGGGTGCGGTACCCGCGCGCGGCCGCGTCCAGTGCGGTTGCGATTCCGGTGCAGCCTCCGCCTACCACGATCACGTGCCAGGGGCGGATCTCCATGGCGCGGTCGAGCATGCCGTCGCGGGCCAGTGGGGCGGTCGACGATGTGTGCATTCGCCTCCGAGGTCAGTGGACCGAGGTCAATATGTCAATTTTACTTTCCAATATGTAAACTGCGGATGACATCTTCTTCAATCCGCCGCCACCCTCCCCATGAACGCCCTCACCCGGTCGTGGCTCTTGAGCACCATCACCGTGCCGGGCGCCTCGCGCGCGACCCTTTCCGGGATCGTCCCGAACACGATGCGGCTCGAGAAGCTGTCGCCCGAGGCGCCCACCATCACCGCGTCGAATTCGCCGGCCGCCGCCACGATCGATTCGACCACCCCCGGCTCGTCCAGGATCCGCGTCTCCACCGAGGCCCCCTCCGGCATGCCGGCCCGCTCTTCGGCAAGCCACCTTTCCTTGTCCCCGCGTTTCCGCTCCGAAGCGTCCGCGGGCACGATCCCGGCCAGCGTCAACGCGCCCTCGCCCCCCTCCGTCAGGCCGAGCGCGTAACCCCCCGCCTTGCGCGCATGAGCGCTCCCCGCCGTGGGCAGCAGTATGCGCCGAGGCACCGCCCGCTCGGGCCCGAACCGGACCAGCATGATGTCCGCGCGCGCCAGGCGCACCACGTCGTCGGTCACCTCTCCGAGGATCTTCCGCGCCGTGGTCGTGAAGCCCTTCCACCCGAGCACGATCAGGTGCGAGCGGTCCTCGCGCGCCGCCTCCAGGACCGCGCGAGCCACGTTCCGTCCCACCCGTACCTCGGTGGTGATCGGGACGCCAAGCTCGCCCTCCAGCGTCTGCAGGCGCTCCAGCATGTCGTCCTCGGTCTCGATCGCATTGCGCGCGAGTTCGGGCGGCAGCTGATCGGGGACCTGGACCACGCGCAGCAGGGTGATTTCGCCGTCGCGGTGCCGGGCCAGGGTGGCGGCGATTCGCATCAGGGGCTCGGCGGTGTGGGGATTGTAGACCGGGAGCAGGATGCGGAAGGGCGCGGTGCGCGGAGAAGCGTGCAGCGCGACGATTCGCGAGCCGGGCCCCGCCGGATCGGGAACCTCGAACCGCGTCCCGCGCCACGCGGCGTACCAGAACAGCCCCACAAGGAGCGCGAGCATGGCCAGCAGGACCGGCTGAAGCTGCCCTTGAATCGGGATCTGCAGGATGAGGTAGATGTTGGCCAGGATTCCCAGCGCGGGCACAAGCGGGACGAGGGGGACCCGAAAGGGGCGCTCGATGTCGGGGAAGCGGCGGCGGTGGACGATCAGCGCCGCGTTAACGAAGCAGAGCGCCAGGAGGAGGACGAGGTTCGCGAAGTGGGCGAGGTCCTCGAGCGGCAGAACGAGGGCGAAGAGGCCGATCGAGGCGCCCGCCGCCAGCACCGCCACGAAGGGCGTATGCGAGCTTGCGCCGATACGGCCGAAGAAGCGCGGCAGGTGGCGCCGGTGGCTCATCGACAGGGCCACGCGGGACCCCGCCAGGATCGAGGCGTTCGAGGCGGAGATCATGGAGAAAATCGCGCCGCCCACGATCACCGCGCCCCCGATCGGTCCCAGGAAGGCCCGCGCGGCCACCCCCATCGCGGCTTCGGTGTACTCGTTCAGGTCGGCCACGACCACCACCACCACCACCAGCGCGTACAGCACCGTCACCACCAGCATCGAGATGAAGATCGCGCGCGGGATCGTCTTCGTGGGGTTGATCACCTCGCCCGCCGAGGCCGCGATCGCCGAGAACCCGAAGAAGGTGATGAAGACCAGCGCCGCGGTGGACGCGATCTGGGGGAGGTCCCGGCTGAAGCGTTCGGTGATGGCGGCCGTGTCGAGGCTGCCCAGTCCTCCCGCGATGAACCAGATCAGCAGCGCGATCTTGGCGACCGTGACCACGATCTGGAAGGTGCCGCTCTCCTTGGTCCCCTTGATGTTGAGGAGCGTGAGTGCGGCCAGGAACACGAGCCCCGGCAGCGCGGCCAGGGGCACGTGCCAGATGAACTCGTTGAAGTAGCTGGACAGGCTGGCGATGTAGAAGGCGCAGGAGGACGAGTAGCCCAGCAGGATGCACCAGCCCACCAGGTACGCGAGCAGCGGGGGGAAGGTCTTGCGCGCGTACAGGTAGCCTTCGCCCGAAAACGGGTAGATCGAGGTGAATTCGCAGTAGGTGAGCGCGGTGAAGGCCGCCACGACGGCCGCCAGCAGGAAGGAGACGATCGCCGCGCTGCCCACGTACCCGACCGCCAGCCCCGACAGCGTGAAGATGCCGGCCGCGATCATGGTGCCGGTCCCGATCGCCAGCGCCGAGACCAGGCCCAGGTCGCGGCTGAGTCCCGCCACTACGACGTGACCGCTGTCCTCCGAGCCGGGTGTGTCCGCGGAGGGCCGTTCAGATGTCACAGGTCACCCTTGTCGCGTCCTTCGCAGCCCGGTGCCGACTCCGTCCTCTGTCGGTGCGACGCAGGGGTTCACCAGCGGGCGTTTACAGCTGTTCCGGCGCCGCCGGGCCAAGCAGCTTCCGCACGTCTTCCTGCACGTCCTCGGCCATCGGCTTGAAGGCACCCGTCCACCTCCGCACGAGGCGTCCCTCCGCGTCCATCAGGAACGACCCCGGCAGGCCGAGCAGCCCGTACAGATCCTGGATCTCCCAGGACGGATCGTGGTAGATGGGGAAGGTCACCCCGACCTCGGCGAGGAACTCCCGGATCGTCGGACGCGCCCCGCGGTCGTCCACGCTGACGCCGACGACCTGGAAGCCCTGGTCCGCGAAGGTCTCGTGGAGCTGCTGCAGTTCGGGCATTTCGTGGCGGCAGGGTGCGCACCAGGTGGCCCAGATGTTGAGCATGTAGGGGGAACCGACCAGGTCGGCCCCGTTGAACTCTTCCCCGTCCAGAGTTGTCGCGGTGAAGGCGGGAACCACGTCACCGACTTCCAGAGGCTTGAAGTCCGGCATCGCGCACGCCGCCCACGCCAGCGTTACAACCAGCACCGCCAATGTTCTCTTCACCGGAATCCTCCCGTCTGGACTTTCGAACGACTTAGCCACAACCTACCGAAGGGGCCCGGGCGAGCCAATGGTCCAGGGACCGGAACCGGAACCGTTCATCGCCTCCACACGTATAGGGACTGTAAGAGTCTCCACAGCCGGGAATACGAACCATGACCACTCCCCATGACCCATCCGCCGCGCGCCGGAAGCTGACCTTCCTCGCCGGTTTCGCCGTATACTTCGCCACCGTGTGGCTCCTCTGGGACACCCCCGCCATCTATCCCCTCAAGATCTTCGTGGTCATGCTGCACGAGATCAGTCACGGCATCGCGTCCCTGGCCACCGGGGGGACGATCGAGAAGATCGTGCTGGACCCCCAACAGGGCGGCGCCTGCCACTGCGGCGGGGGCAACGCCTTCCTGACGCTGTCGGCGGGGTACCTGGGCAGCTTGCTATGGGGCGTGGCCCTGCTGGCGCTCGCCGGTACGCGACGGGTCTCGAACCATGTGTTGCTCACCGTGGTCGGGGGTCTGGTGGTGCTGCTCACGGCGCTGTACGTGAGGAATGGTTTCGGGCTGCTGTTCGGGCTGGGCTTCGGGACTGTTCTGGTGCTGGCGGGGCGGAAGCTGGGGGCGGGGGCGAGCAAGGTGGTTCTGACTGCGCTGGGGCTGACCAGCTGTCTTTACGCGATTCTGGACATCAAGAGCGACGTGCTGGACCGGCCGCATCTGCAGTCGGACGCGGCCATGCTGGCGGAGATCACGCCGCTGTCGACGACGGCGTGGGGTGTGGTGTGGATCGGGGTGGCGGTGATTGTGAGCGGGGTGGTGTTTGTGAGGGCGTACAGGGCGGCTTGAGGAACTCGAACAGGTAGACGTTGTCGCCGAATCGGAACGCCATGTCCAGCCGGCCGTGACTGTGTTCGTGGAAAGCGACGAGCTCGGGGTCAACACCGTCGTCGTAGAGCGGCTCCCACCGGAGCTCAGGTAGACGAAGTCCCTGTGACGGCGGACCAACCACCGGGAACGGTTTGTACGTCCGGGTTTACAATCAAGGAGTGGCTACGGCGGTGGCGAACCGGATACGGCGACGAGCCTGTAGCGTCGTCCGTGGTCCGCTGGGGAACAGTCCGCCGCACCTCTGGTGCCACCGCCCCCTCTCCAGCGATCCTACATCCATGCGCATCGCCCGCCTTCTCCTCCTCCTGACGGCCCTCGTCCCCCTCCAGACCGCCGCCCAACCCGTCATCGGCGTCGTCATCGAGGAAGGCACGGGCACGCCGGTGCCGGGCGCGATGGTCATTCTCTACGACAGCACGAGCACCCCGGTGGCGCGCGTCCTCAGCAACGGAGCCGGCAGGTTCCTGGTGCATGCCGCCGACCCCGGTCCCCACTACATCACGGTAGAGCGGATCGGATACGCCAACTGGACCACGGATCGCTTCCAACCGGAGCCCGGCGCCGGGCTGCTCACGATCCAGGTCCCGGTGCAGGCGATCCCCCTCGAGGGGCTGGACGTGGCGGGCGGGCGGCGGTGCGAGGTCAGACCGGAGGAAGGGCGCGCGACCGCACGTGTGTGGGAAGAGGTGCGCAAGGCGCTGGCGGCGGAGGAGTACACGCGCGAAGCGTCCCTCTACCGGTACACGCTGCTCCGCTACGAGCGAAAGCTGGACCGCGACGCCGAGGAGACCATCGAGGAGGACACCACGTTCTCGGAGAATCTGGCGGCGGCCTTCCGTTCGTTCCCGATCGGGTACCTCGCGAGCCGGGGATTCGTCCAGGCGACCGCGGACAACAACACGATCTACTTCGCCCCGGATGCGGGGGCGCTCCTCTCGGACCCCTTCCTCGATTCGCACTGTTTCGGGCTGCGCGAAGGGGAGGAAGGCCGGATTGGCCTCATCTTCCGGCCGCTGGAGGGTCGCGAGGTGCCCGACATCGGCGGCGTTCTGTGGGTGAACGCGGCGACTTCGGAGCTCGAACGGCTGGAGTTCGTCTATGTGAACCTGCTCCGCTCGCGCGAAATCGGCGAGCCGGGCGGCGAGGTCGCCTTCACACGGCTCCCGGACGGCGCCTGGATCGTTCGCGATTGGCGGATCAGGATGCCGAACCTCGAAGATGCTCGCCGCGGCCGCGTCCGGCGCACCGGTTATTCGGAAGAGGGCGGGGTTACCTGGGCAATTACGGATGCGCGCGGCAGAACCGTCCTGCACGCCGAGTCGGCCAGCATCTCGGGGGTGGTCACCGACTCCTTGGGGACCGGGCCGCCGTTGGAGCCCGTCGTCGTGGTGCTGGCGGGGACACGTCGCCAGGCGATCGCGGAAGAGGACGGTTCCTTCCTGCTGACCAGGCTGTCCGAGGGCCGGCATGTGCTCCGGGTCGAGCGGCCGCTTCTTTCCAACCAGGGCATGGCGTCGCCGGAGGAAGTGGTTGTCGAGGGCAGGCTGGGCGAGGTCACGCATGTCCGCTTGCGCGCTCCGTCGGTGACCGGTGCGCTGGCCGCTTCGTGCGGGGGAGCGCCACGGCCCGGGGAAACGGTCGCGTTTCTGGGCCGCATCACCACGGTGGACGGCGCCCCAAGGGCGGAGATGACGGTGGATGTGCGATGGCTGCGGGCGTCGGGGTACTCGGCGCAAGCCATCGCCGCGCCGGTCGGGCCGGAAGGTATGGAGGACCGTGTGTGGACGATGGGCCGGGACGGCGTCTTCGCGACCGCCACGACCATCACCGACTGGCGGGGGCTCTTCATGCTCTGCGACGTTCCGGCAGGCTCGCGCCTGCGGGTGAGCGTGAGCGGGCCGGAGGAGGAGGATCCGGTGCTGAGGGAAACGTTCTTCGTGCCGCTGGGGGCTCCCGTCGTTGTCGAGAGCCTGGTCCTTCCGACTGCGGAAGAACGAATGTCAACTGTGGTTGCCAAGATGGAAAGCGCAGTTGACCATCCGGCTGCGGATACCGTAGCGGAACCCGCGCTGGATGCCCCCGCGCTGGCTACCCTCGAGCCCGGCCCGGACACGACAGCCTACCGAGTGACCCTGCACCTCCGCGACGTGGAAGACAACGCGCCGCTGCTGGGCGCGCTGATCGAACTGCCGGACCACCCCGAGCCGTACGTCACCGGGATGAACGGAACGGTCTCCCTGGAGATCCCGGCGGGACGCTACGTTCTCACGGCGAACAAGGGGGGATACACGACGCTGCACGGGGCATTCCGGGTGGTGGGCGAAGGAGATCTGCAGGTTCTGATGCGCGAACTGGTCGACGTGGACACCAGCGTTGCCGGAAGGCTGGTGGTACGGGTCTCCGAATTCGGATCGGGACGCCTGATCCAGGGGGCGTCCGTTTCGGTCAACGGCGACGGGGGCCGGTTGTCGGACGGGCAGGGGTCGGCCGAGTTCGGAGGCCTGGAAGGGCCGGTCGTGGAGGTCAGCGTGGAAGGCTTCGGCTACGAAACGCACACCGGGCCGGTGACGCTGAACGAAGAAGGCGCGACCGTCGTCGAGGTTGCGATGGCGATCAATGCCCTGGTCCTCGATCCCATCGAGGTGGAGGCGGGATCCAGCTACCTGGAAAGAATGGGCGTGAACTGGAGGGTCGAGCGGGGCTGGCCGGACTCGCTCCTTACCCGGGAGACACTCATCGAGGAGGGCAAACCGAACCTGGCGGACGCCTTCCGCAGACTGCCCGGGGTCATGGTGAGCTTCCGGGGGCCCATTGTCATCCTCACGACGTACGGTGGCTGTCCGATACCGGTGTTGCTGGACGGAATGAGTGTCGGGACCAGTGTCGGGGGGTTGGCCCTCAACGACATTCCGGCAGAGTACCTGGAAATGGCCGAGGTCTACCAGAAGGGGCGGGTGCCCGGCCGATTCGGCCCGGGTCCGTGCGGCCTCATTCTGCTGTGGTCCCGGGAGGCGGCCATGTCCCCTACCCCTCCCGTTTGAACACCACCTGGCCGTTGAAGACGGTCATTTCGCAGGCCATGTCGCGCAGTTCGTCGGTCGGCACGGTAAGAGGGTCGCGGTCCCACACGGCCAGATCCGCGTACTTCCCGGGCTCGATCGTCCCCACCTTGTCATCGAGGAACATCTGGTGGGCGGCCCAGATTGTGAATGATCGCAGCGCGGTCTCCACATCCACCGACTGCGCGGTGCCGTAGGGCTCGCTGCCGTACACGCCCAGCAGCGGCCGGCGCGCGACCGAAGCCCAGACACCGTACCGCGCCGGATAGGGAGTCACGTAGAAGTCCGAGCCGCTCGCCCAGATCATGCCGCGCTCCCGGTACGACCGGAATGGGTTGAGGCGCAGGGCGCGCTCGGGGCCGAAGTTCCCCGCGTAGGTGTCGCCGATCCACCAGGTGAAGGTCGGGGACGGCTCCGGGTAGCCGGCCTGCCAGTCGCGCTGAAGTTCGGCCATGGCGTCCAGGGCGCGGTCGGTGGGGATGTTGGAGTGGATGATGCCGTGGCGGAGGCCCCTGGTGGGCGTGGCCTCGAGCGCCTCCTGAAAGCTCTCGACCGTCCAGTCGATGGCGCGGTCGCCTATGGAGTGGATGCTGACGTGGAGGCCGGCGTCGTGGTAGGCGCGGAAACGTTGGCGGAGTTCGTCGGGATCCATGGTGGGATAGCCGCGGTTGCCGGTGTCGGTGCCGGTGAATTCGCGGTTCCAGTCGTCGTAGAGCCAGGCCGTGCGGGCGCCGCCGCTGCCGTCGATGTAGAGCTTCACGCCGCCCGCGATGAGGCGGTCGTCGCCGGTGGATTCGTAGGGGCGGGTGAAGGTGGCGAGGCCCTCGGCGTAGTCGCGCACCTCCTCGATGGCGCCGTCCAGCTCGCTCCAGAGCGCGAAGACGCGCACGCTGAGGTCGCCGGCGGCGAGGACATCGGCGTAGGCGTCCCAGGTGGCCTGCACGATCCCCGGGTCCTTGGCGCCGGTCATGCATTCGGCGTTGAAGGCGTCGGCCAGGGCGCGGATGCCTTCGCGCCGCTCGTCGGGACCGAGGCGCGGGATGAGACGGGTGACGAGGCCCATGGCGGATTCCTTGAGGACGCCGGTGGGGGCGCCGTCAGCGTCCCGGTCGATGGTGCCGCCGGGGGGGTCGGGGGTGTCGGCCGTGATGTTCGCCATTTCGAGCGCGACCGAGTTGGCCACGCCGTAGTGTCCCATGGTGTGCATGAGCCAGACGGGCCGGCCCTCGTCGACCGCGTCCAGATCGGCGGCGAAGATGTAGCGCAGCTCCTCCAGCTTGCCCTCGTCCCAGCCACCACCCCGCACCCATTCCCCCTCGCCCACGCGGCCGGCCTGTTCGGCCACCATGGCCTGCACGTCGGCGATGTTCTCGACGTTCGGGTAGCTCATGTCGAGGTTGTAGAGACGGTTCGCGCCGCCACTCGCGAAGTGCACGTGCGCGTCGATGAGCCCGGGGGTGACCGCGCGGCCTGCCAGATCGACGCGGCGCGTTTCCGGCCTGGCCAGCGCTTCGATTTCGGCCGCCGTGCCGACCGCCGCCACCCGCTCGCCCCGCACCGCGACCGCTTCGGCCACCCTGCTCTCCGCGTCGAGGGTGATCACGCGCCCGCCGACGAGCACGAGATCGGCCGGGGGGCCCGCGCTGTCGGCGCAACCCGCCAACGCGGCGCAGCCCATCAAGACCGCCCAGCCCGCGCCGCCGGTCCCTGGACTAAACGCCCCCGGGAATCGGCTGGTGCCGCGGCCCGCCGGGGGGGTCGTGGTCGATTTCATGGGTCTCTCCGAGGTTGAAAGGGTTGTCGGCCCAGCCAGCGGGCCGGACGACTCCGCAGGGCATGCCGGCAGCACGATCCCGGGCAGCCTTGCCCGCCCGGCACCCGCCATTATACATTCAGTTTGGCCCACAAAGCCAAGCCCGGTGCCGCCATGGTGGCAGCCCCGGTTTCGCGCAGGACCTGGTGTCCCGCCCGATGTCAAACCCTGAAACAAGGAGGTGATCACTTGTCTAGTCCCAGTACCCAGCCCAACCCGGCAAGGGCAAGCGATCGCCGCTTCGGCCACTAAGCCGAAACACGATCGAATCGTTCGCGCCGTAAGCGGTCTTCGCGCCGGGTTGCGGCCGGTTTCAAAAAAGCCCCCGGAGGGTTCTGTGTAGCGTCCAGAGCCTCCGGGGGCTTATCGTTTGCGCTCCGAGCCCCGACCACCCACCTCCCGCAGGAATCCACCCCATGAGTCCTCGCCGTATCGTTGTCGCGTCAGCCGCCGTGGCCGTCGCATCTCTCGTCGCATGCACCCCTTCCCCCGCCCAGGAAGGGGAAGAGCTGTTTGCCGAGAGGTGCGCCAGCTGTCACACGCCCGCGGGGACCGGGCGGGCCGCCGGGCTTTCCCTGCTCGCCCAGCTTTCCCCACGGGCCATCGTCGGGGTTCTGGAAGACGGGGTCATGCGCGTGGAGGGCGCGGACCTGACCGCGGAACAGCGGATCCAGGTGGCCGAATACCTTACCAAGCGGAGCTACGTGGCGGAGGCGCTCCCGGAGGCCGCTCTCTGTGCCGATCCCGCCTGGACGGGTATGGACCCAGCGGCAGTTTCCTGGATGGGCTTCGCGGGGAACCTCGCGGGCACCGGCTACCAGCCCCCCGAACGCGCCGGGCTCGACGCCGCCGATGTGCCGAACCTGCAACTCAAGTGGGCCTTCGCCTTTCCGGGCGGCAGCAACATGCGCACCTCGCCCGCCGTGGCCGGAGACGCGGCACTGGTGGCCGGGCCGTTCGGCGAGGTGGTCGCGCTGGATATGGCGACCGGGTGCGTGCGCTGGAGCTTCGACGCCGACGCGATGATCCGAGGCGCCATCGTGGTGGGCGAGGGGCCCGAGGGCCGTTCCACCGCCTGGTTCGTGGATTCGCGGACGAACACCTACGCGGTGGATCTGGCGAGCGGGTCGCTGTTGTGGAAACACCGGGTCGGCTGGCACGCGGCGGCGTACGGAACGGGCAGTCCGGCGCTGCACGACGGCCGGCTCTTTGTCCCCGTGTCCTCGCTCGAAGTCGCCGTGTCGGGGGACCCCCGCTACGAGTGTTGCACCTCTTCCGGCGCGGTCGCGGCGCTGGACGCGGCCACGGGTGAGGTGCTGTGGTACCACCGTGTGATCCCCGGTTACCCGGAGGAGACCGGGAAGAACGGGATCGGGACCACGATGTGGGGCCCGTCCGGCGCGGCGGTGTGGTCCAGTCCCACGGTGGACCCTGCGCGCGGGCTGGTCTACGCGGGGACCGGGGAGAACCTCACCCACCCAACCACCGAAACCAGCGACGCGATCCTCGCGCTGGACCTGGAGACGGGGGATCTGGCGTGGTCCTTCCAGGGGACGGCGGACGACGCCTTCAACATGGCGTGCACGCAACTGGCCTACCGCGAGAACTGCCCTGACCCGGCGGGACCCGATCTGGACTTCGGGATGGCGCCGATGCTGGTCACGCGCCCGGACGGGAAGGAGATCCTGGTCGCGGGACAGAAGTCCGGCATGGTATGGGCGCTGGACCCGGACGACGACGGGGCCCTCCTGTGGTCCGCGCTGGTGGGCAAGGGGAGCGCGCTGGGGGGGATCCACTGGGGGATGGCCACCGACGGCCGCTACGCGTATGCGCCCGTCGCCGACCGGGACGCCGTGGTCGTCGACGTTCATCCCGAGAAGGCGCTGTCGCCGGGGCTCTACGCGCTCGACCTCATGACCGGGGAGGAGGTTTGGAGAGCGGTTCCGCCCGCGGAGGCCTGTGAGGGAAAGAAGGGTTGCTACTCCTCCATCTCGGCCGGTGCTACGGTGATCGACGGTGTCGTGTTTGCAGGGGGGCTGGACGGCGTGATCCGGGCCCATTCGACCATGGACGGGACGGTGATCTGGGAATTCGACACGACCCGGCCGGTCGAGACGGTGGGGGGCGTGCCGGGCAGGGGGGGCGCCATTGACGGGCCCGGGCCTGTGGTGGCTGGCGGCATGCTCTTCGTGAACAGCGGGTACGGGACGTTTTTCCAGATGCCCGGCAACCTGCTGCTTGCCTTCGGGGCCGGGGATTCGGGGAGGACGGGGAATTGATTGAGTTCGGCTGGCCTCGGGCGCGTGGCCGCAACAGATTGTCACGCATGAGTACTGAAGCCCCCTTCGCAGCCGCGGCGCGTTCCGTGATGTTCGCGCTCCTCGCCATCGCCCTTCCACTCGGCGTGAGCGCACAGAGCGGAGAAGTCCCCCGCACCGCCTCCGGCAAACCGGACATGAACGGACTCTGGCAGGCGCTCGGCAACGCCCACTGGGACATTGAGCCGCACGCGGCCCGTCCCGCGCTGGCCATGCAGCCGGGCCCGGTCGTCCCCGTGCCCGCCAACGAGGTTCTCGCGCTCGGGGCGGTGGGGTCCGTCCCACCCGGCTATGGCGTCGTCGAGGGAGGTAAGATCCCCTATCTGCCCGAGGCGCTGGCGCTACGCGACGAGAACCGCGAGCACTGGCTGGAGCGCGACCCCGAGATCAAGTGCTATCTGCCGGGGGTGCCCCGCGCGACGTACATGCCCTTCCCTTTCCGCATCTTCCAGAGTGAGACAAAGGTCTTCATGGCGTACGAGTACGCGAGCGCCATGCGCGAGGTCTACCTGGAGGACCCGGGTCCGCCGCAGGTCGATGCGTGGATGGGACAGTCGGTGGGCCGCTGGGAGGGCGACACCTTTGTGGTGGAGGTGAACGGCTTCAACGGGCAGACCTGGTTCGACCGGGCCGGCAATCACCACAGTGCGGGCCTTCAAGTCACCGAGCGCTACACCATGACCGGCCCCGACCACATCATGTACGAGGCCACGATCGAAGATCCGGCAACGTTCTCCCGTCCGTGGACGATCCGGATGCCGCTTTACCGCAACATCGACCCGAACGCACGGCTGGGACAGTTCAAGTGCGTCGAATTCGTCGAGGAGCTGATGTATGGACATTTGCGCAAGAATCCGATCCGGTAGCGTTCGCCTGGCCACGGCGGCTCTGCTGGCCGTCGTGCTCGTCCCCTGGCCGGCCCACCCCGCCAACGCCCAGGAGAAGGCCGATCCCGACTGGGTCGTGCCCCGCACCCCCGCCGGCCACCCCGACCTTCAGGGCAACTGGTCGAACGCGACGATTACGCCCATCCAGCGCTGGTCGGAAGAGATGGGTCCCGTCTTCACCTGGGAGCAGGTCAGAGCGATCGAGAGCGGGGCGATGAGCGCCCGCGAAGCCGCCAACGCCGACAGCGATCCCGACCGCGGACCGCCTCCGGTGGGCGGAGAGTTCACCGGCGACCCGCTGCTCGACGCCGCTTCGGGGGGCACCGGCGGCTACAACGCCTTCTTCATCGATTCCGGCGACCGCATTGCGATCTTCAACTGGGAGCCGCGGACATCGCTCGTCGTCAAGCCGGAGAACGGGCGGCTGCCTCGGCTGACCGAGGAGGCCCGCGCGGAATGGCGGCGCAACCGGGGTGAGATGGGTGCCTTCGACAACCCGGAGAACCGGCCGCTGGCGGAGCGCTGCATCATGTCGTTCGGGTCGAACGGGGGGCCGCCGATGCTGCCGAACTATTTCTACAACAACAACTACACGATCGTGCAGACCCCCGATCACATCATGATCATGACCGAGATGGTGCACGACGTGCGGGTCATCCGGATGGGTGAACCGAAGCGGTTGCCGAAGCACATCCGCCCCTGGATGGGGGACTCCTGGGGGCGGTGGGAGGGCGACACGCTGGTGGTCGAGACGACCAACATTCATCCGAGCCAGTCGCTGCAGGGGATTCCGCCGTCGGAGGAGATGCGCGTGATCGAGCGCTTCACCCGGGCCGGCGAAGACAGGATCCACTACGAATTTACCGTCGAGGACCCGCTCAGGTGGGAGCGGCCGTGGAGCGGCGAGGTGCCCTTCAACCGGCTCGACGGGCTCGTCTACGAATACGCCTGCCACGAGGGCAACTACGCGCTGGAGAACGTGCTGCGTGGGGCCCGGGCGGAAGAACGGAGGAACAAATGATCATGCGCAAGAAGCACTTCGCATTGCTGCTGGGGGGGATCGCGCTGCTGGCGGTGGTCGCCGTGCCCGTGGTCGCGCACCACGCC
Source organism: Longimicrobiales bacterium (assembly GCA_965208295.1). Classification (GTDB taxonomy): domain Bacteria; phylum Gemmatimonadota; class Gemmatimonadetes; order Longimicrobiales; family Gaopeijiaceae; genus Bin94. The sequence continues at coordinate 596,536 of OZ242328.1, forward strand.
TTCGGGGCGGAGTTCGACCGCAACATGCCGATCAAGCTCCAGGGCAAGGTCGTGAAGCTGGAGTGGGTGAACCCGCACACCTGGATCCACCTGGAGATCGAGAAGGAGGACGGCGCAAAGGAGGTGTGGGCGGTGGAGGGGGGGACGCCGAACGTGTTGCTCAGGCGGGGGTTGCGGAGGGACTGTCTGGAGCCCGGGACGGAGATCATCGTGGACGGGTACCAGGCCAAGGACCACTCGCTGAAGCGGGCCAACGGGCGCGATGTGACGTTTACGGACGGGTCGAAGATTTTTCTGGGGTCGTCGGGGACGGGGGCGCCGTACGAGGAGGAGTTGTTGAAGGCTCGGAAGGAGAGGGGGCGGTGCTAGCAGGTCTTGCTGGCACGATGTGGACCGCCTGTTCTGGCTAGCTTTTCTGGCCAGATTGGTCGGGTTTTGGCTTGGAATCAGGCTAGCTTTTCTGGCCAGAATTGGCCCGAAGTCGGCCAGAAATCCTCACGAAAACCCGATCCACCGCCCCGCCGCCGCCACGGTAAACCAGAGCGCCAGCGACACCGCGCCAATCACCTTGCAGCGCGGACCGGGCTCCATTCCCTCGTTGCGGGCTACCCGTTCGCGCACCCCGAATGTGAAGCCCAGCGCGACCGGCAGGGTCGACATCTTCACCCAGAACGAGGTGTTGTAATACGCCTTGATCGACTCCGAGAGGAAGAGGGGGACGCCGGTCGCGACCATCACGACGAGGGCCGCGATGAGCCAGGGACGTGCGTGGCGCGCCAGCCGCGAGACCGACTGGCCGGTGAGTCCCACGCCGAGCATGCGCAGGTCGACGACGAGCAGCGCGCCGCCCAGGAGGCACAGGCCGAGCAGGTGGACCGCTTCCAGGATGGGGAAAGCCCACACCGAGTTGGCGACGGCCTGGCCGATCAGCGTCGATTCGCACCAGCGGAAGAACGGTTCGAGCATGGAGCGTCCCCTATTCCGTGACGGCCGCGCAGCCGGCCAGCCAGTTGACCCAGCCCGGCTGGGGCTGAATGTCGCAGTCGAACCAGTTGTAGGCGATGAGGCGGCCGGTCACCACGACCAGGGCCCAGGCGGTCAGCGACACGGTCCCCGCGATGCGCGCGGCGCGCGGCGGTATGGCATCGGCGCCCCATGCGGCCGCGTGGCGGTGTGCGCCCCGGTGGAAGACGAAGGCGTTGATGCCGGCCACGATCATTACGAGGACCTTCACGCGGAAGAAGACGTTGTGGTAGTAGCGAAGCGGCTGGGAGTAGAAGAGGAGGAGGCCCGTTACGGTCATGATGATGAAACCCGCGTGGGTCCAGGGCAGGAGGCGCCCCGTGAAGGCCTGCACGGGAACATCGCGGAAGGCGAGGCCGGTGAGTCGCAGGTCCATCACGATGGTGGCGCCCACGAAGAGACCCAGGGTGAGGACGTGGGTGGATTCCACGAGCGGCCACGCGTAGAGCGATTCGAGGAGCGCGACGCTCCACGGCGTTTCGCCCAGCCACCCCAGGAACCGCTCGATCACGGGTGGCCCGGGCCCCGGTTGGCGTTGGCCTCGGCGGCGGAGTCGGACACGTCGCTCGGGCGGATGGTCTCGGTGGCGTACGCGGCGTGGCATCCCACGCACACGAAGTAGACTTCGGCTCCTACGTCGAACACGGCTTCAGGGTCCTTCGCCACGGCCGCGTCCACCGCCCGCCGCCCCACCTCGATCATCGCCCGGGACATCTGGATCCAGTGTTCCCTGCCCTGCGCGCGGTCCTCCATCAACAGCAGGTTGCCCGATTCGGCGAGCACCCAGGCCGCGTTCTCGACCGCCTCCCACTCCTCGTCGCTCTGCGGCTCGATCTCATGCGTGCCCTCCAGGTCCATGATCACGCCCACCGCGTCCCAGTATACCTCGGCGGCGGGCTCGATCACCGAGACCATGAGCTGCCGCCCGTCGGCCACGGCGTCGAAGGGGAGGGATTCGGAGGCGTCGGGGGCGCAGGCGGGGAGGACGGCGGGCAGGGCCAACAGGAACGTCCAGCGTAGAACCGCATGGAGACCGTGGGTAAATCCGCGGGAACAACGGGAGCGGCGACGTGCCCGACCGGCACATCCCCCATGGGTTGCCGGACCAGGCCGCGCGGCGAACCGCCCATCCCCTGGCAGGGATTCTTCCGTCGCTTGCCAGCTCATTCCCGTCGTGGCTCCCATCTCTCTCGGTTCGAGTGACTCCGCAGACCATCGCAGGGGGTCCGCCGGACCGGGCCGGTGCGCCCCCGAATCGGTCACAAGCTAAGCCAGCGACCCCGTCCACGCTCGGCACGGTCGCGAAAAAGCCTGTGCGCGGCCATCTTGTCGGCAGGGGCGACCACCCCGCAACCCCCCACCACCCTCGACCGGACCACCCTGCATGAGACTCGCGCACAGCGTCAACCGCATCCTCACCCCGGCGGCCTCCCTCCTCACCCTGGCGGCCCTGGCCACCCTCCCCGCCGCCACCGCCCCCCAGACCGCCCCGGCCGCCGCACTCCACGCGGATCATCCCCCCGCGCACTGGCCCCACCACGGTCGCGACGCCGCCGAGACGCGCCACAGCCCCCTCGACGGGATCAACGCCGAAAACGTCGACCGGCTCGGCCTCGCGTGGAGCTGGGAGATCCCCAAGACCGGCGCCCGCCTGGAAACCACCCCCCTGGTCGTCGACGGCGTCCTCTACGGCACCGCCGCCTTCTCCTTCGTCTTCGCGCTCGACGCGGCCACCGGCGAGGAGATCTGGCGCTGGGACCCGGCCATCCCCCACGAGGAACAGGGCGGCCCGCGCACCTGCTGCGGCGACGTTAACCGGGGCGTCGCCATGCACGGCGACCTGGTCTACGCGGGCCTTCTGGACGGCCGCCTGGTCGCGCTGGACCGCGCGGACGGCTCGGTGCGCTGGACGGTGCAGACGACCCCCGCGGGCACCGACTACACGATCACCGGGGCGCCCCGTGTCGTCGGCGACGCGGTCGTGATCGGCAACGGCGGCGCGGAATACGGCGTGCGCGGCTACGTGACCGCCTACGACGCCGGGACCGGCAAGCAGCTCTGGCGCACCTACACGGTCCCCGGCAACCCGGCCGACGGGTTCGAGAACGAGGCCATGCGCGCGGCCGCCGAGACCTGGACCGGCGAGTGGTGGACGGCGGGCGGGGGCGGGACGGTGTGGGACGCCATGGCGGTCGACGAGGCGGCCGGGCTGCTCTACATCGGCACCGGCAACGGGTCGCCCTGGAACCGCGACTACCGGAGCCCCGAGGGCGGCGACAACCTCTACCTGTCGTCCATCATGGCGCTCGACCCCGGGGACGGCTCGATGGCGTGGCACTACCAGACCACGCCCGGCGACGACTGGGACTTCACCGCCACCCAACCGCTCATGCTGCTCGACCTGGAGATCGGCGGGCGCGAGCGGCAGGTGATCGTGCAGGCGCCCAAGAACGGGTTCTTCTATGTCGTGGACCGGATCACCGGCGAGCTGATCTCGGCGGAGCCGTTCGCCGACGACCTCACCTGGGCCACCTCGGTCGACCTCGAGTCGGGTCGTCCGGTCGAGACGCCCGAGGCGCGCTACGGAATGACCGGAAAGGGCGTGTATCTGTCGCCCGGCCCACGGGGCGCCCACAACTGGCACCCCATGTCCTACAGCCCGCGGACCGGCCTCGTCTACCTCCCGGCTACGAACAACAACTACTACTGGGAGAAGTCCGGCGAGTACGACTACCAGGCCGGACGGTGGAATACCGGCACTACGCGCGGAAGCGACGCCAATCGGCCCGAACGACCGGCGCTGAAGGGGCCGGCCAACGTGCTGCTGGCGTGGGATCCGGCGGAGAACCGGGAGGCATGGCGGGTACCGGGGGCCGGGGGCCACGGCGGCACCATGACCACCGCGGGCAACCTGGTCTTCTGGGGGACGGGGACCCGGATGGCCGGGCTGGACGCGCGCACGGGGCAGGAATTGTGGTCGGCGGAGGTGGGACGGGGGGCGGGCTCGCCGGTCGCATACGAGGTGGACGGGCGCCAGTACGTTTCCGTGGCCGCCGGGCTGACCGTTGGCGGGGGCGCGCCGCGGGTGTCGGCCTTCGCGCTGGACGCGGGGGGCGGGGCAGCCGGCCAGGAGGTCCAGGAGGTCCTCGTTACCGCGGCGCCCGAGGAGGTCGGCCTCGATGGCGATGTCCTCGACAGTATCGGACCGGCCATGCAGCAGGCGATCGACCGGGGCGTGACGGCCGGGATCATGACGATGGTGGCGCGGCGCGGCGAGATCGTGCACTGGGACGCGCGGGGATGGCGGGTGCAGGACGAGGATCCCCTCGAGCCCGACGACATCTTCCGGATCTATTCGATGACCAAGCCGGTGACGAGCGTCGCCGTCATGATGCTCGTCGAGGAAGGCAAGCTGTCGCTGGACGATGAGGTGAGCAGCGTGATACCCGCCTTCGCCGACGTCAGGGTCTACCAGGACAACGGCCGCCACCGCACCCCCGACCGCCCCATGCTGATCCGGCACCTCCTGACGCACACTTCGGGGCTCTCCTACGGCTACTTCGGCACCAGCGCCGTCGATTCCATGTACAACGCCGACCTGAACGGACCGGCCGCGATGGGCGGGTTCGACCTGGCAAGGCGCGTCGAGATCCTCGCCTCGCTCCCCATGGTCGACGACCCCGGCGACCGCTGGAACTACAGCCTGTCCACCGACCTTCTGGGCCATGTGGTCGAGGTGGTGTCGGGCCAGACCCTCGACCGGTTCTTCCGGGACCGCATCTTCGACCCCCTGGGCATGCACGACACGGGATTCGAGGTCCCCGGCGACAAGCAGGATCGCTTCACGGCCATGTACTCGCGCGGCCCCGAAGGGCTGACAATGGGCGATTCCCCGACCGAAGGCTCCTACGCCCGGACACCCTCCTGGCTGTCGGGCGGCGGCGGCCTCGTCTCGACGGCCAGCGACTACCTGCGCTTCTGTCTCATGCTGATGGGCGGCGGCGAAGTGGACGGCGTGAGGGTCCTCGAGTCCGAGACGGTTCAACTCATGACCCGCAACCACCTTGCCGACGACCTGCTTCCCGTGATGGGATTCCCCGGCATGGGTTTCGGGCTGGGATTCGCGGTGCCGGCGGGCGCGGAGGACGGAACATACTGGTGGTCCGGGGTAGCGAACACCTACTTCTGGATCGACCCGGCGGAGGAGATCGTCGCGTTTGCGTGGACGCAGTTGCAGCCTTTCGGCGCCGCGCCGGTGGACCGCATCCTCAGACCCTTCATTTCCCGGGCAATCATGGACGAAAACTGATTCGGACAGGACTCTTGCGATGGCTGCTTCACGACACCTCCTCCTTCTCTTCACCGCCGGGCTGCTTGCGTGCGGCGGCGGGGACACCCCGGTCGATCCCCCGGTCCCCACCACGATCACTGTAACTCCGTCGGCGGTCTCCTTTGCATCCGTCGGCGACACCGAGCAGCTCTCGGCGCGTGTGTTCGACCAGCACGGCAGCGCGATGTCCAACGTGAGAGTGCAGTGGTCGAGCCTCAACCCGACGGTTGCCTGGGTGGAACTCGGGTCGGGACTGGTCACGTCGGCGGGAAACGGGAGCACCACGATCACCGCGCGGGCGGGAGGGGTCGCCGGCCAGGCGTCGGCCAGTGTCGAGCAGGTGCCCACCGGGATCGAGGCGGCGCGCGGCGACGGCCAGGAAGGCTTCTTCAACGAGCCGCTTCCGGTGTCGCCCGCGGCACGGGTGCTGGATGCCAACGGGAATCCGGCGGGGGACATCACCGTTTCGTTCGAGGTGACCTCGGGGGGAGGCGCTGTATCGGAGGTCTCCGACGTCACCGGATCCGACGGGATCGCCACGACCGTGTGGACGCTGGGCACCGACCCGGTGCAGACGCTGTCCGCCACCGCCGCCGGAATGACGGCCGAATTCACTGTAACCGCCGTCCGGCTCCCCGTGACGATCTTTGTCGATTCCCTGGATTGGGGCCGGGCCACGTTGGCGTACGACTTCGTCCTCGAAGCGCGGGGAGGCACCAACGAGGGCTATGTCTGGAGTCTGGGCGATGGCGGGGCGTTGCCGTCGGGCCTTGAGCTGTCGCCCACCGGGATCATTCGGGGCACACCGGCCGAGTCCGGCGACTTCGAGTTCACCGTGCGGGTCGTCGACTCGGGCGGCGAGGAGGCCGGCGCGGATCTTGGAATGTTCGTGTGCGACGGCCCCCTGGGACTGGCGGTCGGCGATGCGCGCTCCTTCGAGCCCGCGCAGCTGGGACCGTGCGGACTCTTCGTGCGGGCCCCCGAAGCGTCGGCCTACTACCGGGTCGCCTTCGCCGGGCGGGACGCCGCGGAGGAGCGTTTCTTCAGCGTGCAGCTTGTCGTGGAGGGGACTTCGCCGGGTGAGGCCGCCGGGTTGCGTCCCGTCGTCGCGGACCGTGAGTCTGCTCCGGCGGGCCCGGTGCCGGCGCAGGAGGTGAACTGGACCCGGGCCCTGGAGATCCAGGCCGTCAACGAAGCTCTCCACGGCCAGATCCGGCAGGAAGAAACGGAGCTGTTCCGCCGACTCGCCGACGAAGGCCGACTGGGGTCCATGCTGGACCGGGGAATCGAGGCCCAGGCGGCGCGGCGCGGCATCCGGGCCCGGAGCGCCTCGCCCCACACCTTCCGGCTCTACGCGCGCGGCGCCGGCAACAACTGCACCGTGGCCAGGACGGTGGTCGCGGACATCATCGCCGAAAACGACCACCTCGTGGTGTACGAAGAGGTGGGCACGACCTCTCCAGTCTCCGTTGCGAACGCCAACAGGATCCTCGACTTCTACGCGGATCACGGTGCGGAGGTGATCGAGGGGTATTTCGGCGGCGTGAGCGACGTGAACAACGACGGCAGGATCACCGTGTTGATCGACCCCACGCTGACCGGCGTGCGCGCCTTCGTGTGGTCGGGAGACATGGTCTTCACGACCACCGAGTGTGCGTCCTCGAACGAGATGGAGCTCATCCACATCAGCGCGGGCGCCTTCCAGTTGCAGGAATCCGAGTGGGCCTTCGCGGGAATGGTCCACGAAGCGGCGCATGTGAGTTCGCTCTACAAGCGCGTGCGAAACTACAACATCCGGGGCCGCCCCTCCGGCGAGAGAACCTTCAACCCCATATGGGTCGAGGAGGGCCGGGCGGAGATCGCCAAGGAGATGAGTTCGCGGCTCGCGTGGGAACGCGTGGGCGGACCGGCGGTCAACACCCGAGTCACCGGCGACATGATGCGCGACGGGCTGCGCAACACCCGGGACGAGGTGTACGGCACCTTCCAGATCATGGCCCGCGTCGTGCGGGCTTTCTCGCCGAACCCCAACGCGGTCACCTTCGAGCCCCAGGTAGGCGGCAACGTATACGGCAGCGGCTGGCACTTCCACCGGCTTCTGCGCGATCGTGCGATGGTCGCGGCCGGAGATGCAACGGGTGCCGACGAGGCATTCGTGACGACGCTGAACGACTCGCTCACGGAGCCCGGCATCGACGGGATTGCGGCGGTGACGGGTGAGCGCATCGCCGACCTTTTCGTCGCGCACGCGACCGCGATGACGGTTGCAGGGGCGGAGAGCCTTGTCACCGACGACGCGGTCTGGCGGTTCCGCCTGTATGATTTCCCGACCGCTACCGAAATCTTCTCGAACCCGGACCCGCCGGGGCGCTATCCCTGGCCGGTTACGATCACCGGCGGTGACGACAGCAACGCGGTATCGGCGGTGGACCTCGCGGAGTCCAGGAGCTTCGTGGGGCAGGTCGGCGGCAGCGGCGTGCGCGCGTACGACTTCGAGGCCATGAGCGGGGGGGCCGCGGCGGTCTTCCGTGTGCTGGGTGGATTCGGGGTCCGGGTGATCGTTGCGCGGGTGCCGAGGCCGCGGGGGTTCTAGCCTAGCCGCTACCCGCTCCCCGCCAGCTGCTCCGGAAGCGTAGTCACCTCGACCACCTCGAAACGGCGCTCGCCCGCGGGCAGCCGGATCGTGACCTCGTCCCCTTCGCGCGCCCCCGTGAATCCCCGTCCAAGGGGCGAGTCCAGGGAGATGTGGCCCTTCTCGAAGTCGATGAAGTCACCCGCCACGATCGTGAAGGTGACGACCTCTCCCAGGGCCAGATCCCGCACCTCGATCCGCGAGCCGTAACCGACCCGGTCGGCGGGCAGGTCCGTGACGTCGATCTTCGAGATCTCGGCCATGCGCCCCGCAAGGTGCCCGATCCGCGCCTGCACGAACTGCTGGCGCTCGAGTGCGCTCTTGTACTCGGAGTTCTCGCGCAGGTCTCCGAGTTCGACCGCCTTCCGGATGCGTTCCGGGAGGATCACGTTGAGCTCGTGGGTAAGGGTGTCGACCTCTTCCGAGATCCTGGTCTTGATTTCGTCGAGCATGGGCCGGTGCGTCGGTCGGTGGCAAAGCAGGAATGAACTGACGGCCGCGAGTTGGTTGATGAAGGTCCAGCGGAGCGACGGCCAGCCGGTTGGGGAAGTGAAGGTAAGCTAACCGTGTCGGTGTCCCACCGGGAGGACGGGAGGCTCGCCCGGAAGCAGGGCCCAGACCTGCTCGGCGCTCGCGCGAACCGTAGCCTCGTCGGGGCCGGTGATGTTCACGTGACCGAGCTTCCGATCGGGCCGCGGCGCCTTGTCGTAGAGGTGCAGGCGAGCGCCCGGGACTGCGGTGACGGCGGAGGGGTCCGGCAGCTCGCCGATGATGTTGAGCATGGTGGCCGGGCCGGGCACCCGGGGAGCCGACAGGGGAAGACCGGTAACCGCGCGGATGTGGTTTTCGAACTGGCTGGTGTGCGCGCCGTCCAGCGTCCAGTGCCCCGAGTTGTGCACCCTGGGGGCCATCTCGTTGGCGAGAAGACGGTCGTTCTTCTGGAAGAGTTCGATGGCGAGCACCCCCACGTAGTCGAGCTGGTCCATGATGCGTGCGGCGAAGTCCTCGGCGGCGGCTTGCAGCGCGGGCGTGATTCCAGGGGCGGGCGCGTAGCTGGCGCGCAGAATTCCGTCGCGGTGGTGATTTTCGGTGAGGGGGTAGGAGACGCGAGCTCCGTCGCGGCCACGTACGGCGAGGATGCTCAGTTCGCGTTCGAATTGGATGAATTGCTCGGAGATCAGGCCCGGGCCGAGGGTGTCGAGGGCCGCGGCGGCTTCGGCGGGTGACCGCGCCACGAACTGACCTTTGCCGTCGTAGCCGAAACGGCGAGTCTTGATGACGGCGGGGAGGTGGGTGGTGGCGAGGGCGGTGTCCAGGTCGGCGGGAGTATCGAGGGGGTGGAAGGGGGCGGTGGGGATGCCGAGGCTTTTGAACATTTGTTTCTCGGCGAGGCGGTCCTGTGTCGCGCCCAGCGCCCGGGGTGAAGGCAGAACCGGGAGACGCTCGGCGAGGTAGGCGGCGCTCGCGGCCGGGACATTCTCGAACTCGTAGGTGACCACATCGGCTTCCCTGGCGATCCGCGCCAACGCTCCCGGGTCGTCGTAAGCGGCGGGGATCACCGTGCCGGCGGCGGCTGCGGGTGGATCGGGTGACGGCTCGAGAAAGGTGAAGCGATGGCCCAGCGGAATCCCTTCCAGGGCCAGCATGCGGCCGAGTTGGCCACCACCGAGGACGGCGACCTTCACCGGCGTGGGGCACCGGTCGGCGGGACGCAGCCCACCCGCGGACGGTTCGGCTTCACCTTCCCGTGACGGGCGGGGGTTCGCGCGGGTCGGGGTCGGCGAGGACCGCTTCGGTGCGGGCGCGGGCCCAGACTCGGACCGCCTCCCGGATGGCGGGGTGTTCCCCGCCCAGGATGCGCCCCGCCAGCAGCCCGGCGTTGGTGGCCCCCGCGTCGCCGATCGCCATCGTCCCCACCGGTACGCCCCCGGGCATCTGCACGATCGACAACAGCGAGTCCATCCCCTTGAGCGCGCGCGACTGTACCGGCACGCCGATGACCGGAAGGATGGTCTTCGAGGCGACCATCCCGGGCAGGTGCGCGGCTCCGCCGGCTCCGGCGATGATCACGCGGATGCCGCGTTCCTCGGCCGCCGAGGCATATTCGAAGAGCAGGTCCGGGGTCCGGTGCGCGGAAACGACGCGGGCTTCGTAGGGGACTCCGAGGGCGTCGAGCGTGTCGCACGCGTGCTGCATCGTGGTCCAGTCGCTGCGGGATCCCATGATCACGCCTACTAATGGTCGGCTCATCGGCGGGGGTCGGGTGAGGGGTGGGAGGGGGAAGAAACGATTCTGCCTTGGCGGGCGGGGGATTTCAAGGGGTGCGAGCAGCAGCGGCGGGCGTCCCCGACGCTCAGTAGTCATGTGTAGTTTACATAATGTACATCACAGTTGACTTTATCGCCCCTGGAACTACGCCCTCCGAAACGGCGTATCTTTTAGTGTCGTGACATGACACCCGTCCGTGGATGAATCCCCGCGACCACCGAAAGCACAATCACCGCATGTCCCCCACACCCATCCCCACCCTCTCCCAAGAGCCCACCTTCCTCGCCTTCCTCCCCGTCCTCTGCGCGGTGTGGGCCGACGGCCTCATGGAGGACGAGGAACTCGACGCGGTCAGCCGCGCTCTCGACGGCGCGGCGTGGATGACCCCCGAGGGGCGGGCCCGCGTGCGCGACTGGCTGGACCCCTGCAATCCCCCTTCTCCGGCGGTCTTTGGGGCGGCCACCGCCGCCATCCGCGCGACCGCCCGGAAAGGAACATTGACCCTGACCCGGGCCGGTCTGGCAGTCGTCGAGGCCGACCCGGCGCGGGCCGGAGGGGACGCGCTGGCGTGGCGCGACGAGGCCATCGCGACGTTGGGCCGGGTGGAGTTGGAGCTGGGTGTGGCGGGCGCGGAAGCTCTTCGGGACATCACTGGGGAGGGGCACGAGGCTGTGGTGGTGGGGCCGCGTGCGCGTGGCTTGGCCGAAGAGGTCGCGCCGCTCATCCACGGCGACCATCCCGACTTGCGCGCACGTGCCCGGGCTGTGCTCGCCCGTCCCGAACTCCGCATCCCGGACGAGATTTCGCGTGACGAGTATCGGGAGCGGACCCTCGTGGCCGTGAAGGTGCTGGCCGATGCGGGGCTGGGGGCGGTGGCCTACCCGCGCGACTTCGGCGGAGAGGGCGACCCGTGTGGGGCGGTGGCCGTCTTCGAGGAGCTCGCGCTGGGCGACCTGAGTGTGCTGGTCAAGTACGGTGTGCAGTTCGGGCTTTTCGGCGGCAGCATCGCGCAGCTGGGGACGGAGAAGCACCACCGCCGCTACCTGTCGCGGGTCGCCGCGCTGGAACTTCCCGGGTGCTATGCGATGACCGAGACTGGCCACGGCTCAAATGTCCGCGACCTGCGCACCACCGCCACCTACGACCCCGCGGCCGCCGAATTCGTGATCGCCACCCCGGACGACGACGCGCGCAAGGACTACATCGGCAACGCCGCGCTGCACGGGCACATGGCCACCGTCTTCGCTCGGCTGCGCGTGCCGTGCGTCGGCGAGGACACCACCCCCCTCGACGACCACGGCGTCCACGCCTTCCTCGTCCCCATCCGTGACGAACGCGGCAAGGTCTTCGCCGGCGTGCATATCGAGGATTGCGGGGCGAAGGAAGGGCTGAACGGGGTCGACAACGGGCGCATCCGGTTCGACGGCGTGCGCGTTCCCCGCGACGCGTTGCTGGACCGCTTCGCCCAGGTCAGCCCGGAGGGTGAATACCACAGCCCCATCCCGAGCCCGGGCCGCCGCTTCTTCACCATGCTGGGCACGCTGATCGCGGGGCGGATCAGCATCGCGGCAGCGTCGCAGGCCGTGGCGAAGAAGGCGCTCGTGATCGCCGTGCGATACACCTCCGAACGGCGCCAGTTTGGCCCCGCAGCCGGGCCCGAAGTCCCCGTCCTGGACTACCTGGCCCTGCAAAGGGAGCTCCTGCCGCGGGTCGCGCGTACCTACGCGATGGCCTTCGCCGTGCGCGACCTGATCCGCCGCTACGCGAACCCGGAACCTGACCGCCGCGAACTCGAGGTCCGGGCGGCCGCGCTCAAGGCCGCCGCGTCGCGCCACGCGCTCGACACGCTGCAGGCCTGCCGTGAAGCCTGCGGCGGACAGGGCTACCTGGCCGAAAACCAGTTCGGCCGCCTCAAGGCCGATACCGACGTCTTCGCTACCTTCGAGGGCGCCAACCCCGTTCTGTTGCAACTGGCCGCCAAGGGTCTCCTGTCGCGATACCGACGCGAAATGGGCGACCTTTCGATGTGGGGTATGGCCCGCTACCTGGCCGAGCTGGCCGGAACCCGCCTGGCCGACATGAACCCGGTCGTGACGCGCAGGACAGACCCCGATCACCTCGCCGGCCGCGACTTTCAGCACGCCGCCACGTTGTACCGGGAGGAACGGCTTCTGCGCTCGGCGGCCCGCCGCCTGAAGGCCCGCCTGGACCAGGGCATGGACAGCTTCGATGCGGTGAACGCCTGCCAGGACCACCTGATTGCGCTCGCGCGGGCGCATGTGGACCGGATCGTGCTGGAGGCCGCCCACGACGCCCTCGACGCGATGCGGGTGGGGGAGGCGAAGGCGCTGGTGCAGCGCGTGGTGACGCTATGCGGTCTGGCCACGCTGGAGGACCACCGTGCGTGGTATCTGGAGAAGGGCTACTTTGAGGCGCCCAAGAGCGAGGCGATTCGGAACGAGGTGAACCGGTATTGCCGGGAGTTGGCGCCGAGGGCGGTGGAGCTGGTGGACGCCTTCGGGATTCCCGACGAGCTGGTGGGGGCGCCGATCGGGGTGAAGATGGCTGACCGGTGACCGTGGCGCGGGTGTTCCTGGTGTAGGCGGCCGGTTTCGGCGACAACCATTTGCGGCTGGGGGGGTGTCGAACATGGGGTGGTATGGGATTTCGGTGATTTCATGGCCGGGCACGGGGGGGAAAAGCCAACTCTCAGGGAGTCGCTCATGAGCTGGAGGGTGAAAGCCCGCGGATTGCCGGGGTTGCTGCCGGCCTTCGCGCTGGCCGGCCCCCTGTGCGCGCAGGAAGTGATCGAGCTGCCGGCTCTGGACAGCTTCATGGTGGGGGCCTTCCTGCCCGGATACCGCGTGGGGTCCAGCACGGGTGACAGCTGGGACACCTTTGGCGAAATCGGCGATGTCGCCTTCGACGCGGCTGGCAATCTGTACATCTTCGACATCCAGGCGCTGACAGTATCGGTCGTGGACCCGACGGGCGAACTGGTACGGCAGTTCGGCGGTCCGGGCGAAGGGCCCGGTGAGTTCGCACCCGATTTCGGAGAGATGCTTCGCATGGCCGTCCTGCCGGACGGGCGCGCCGTGATCTACACCTGGAACCGCGGTGCTTTTGTCGTGTTCGGGACCAACCGCGAGTACGAGCGAACGGTCCGCATCGAGGGCGGGTCCAGGACCACGTTCATGGGACTGCAGGGACTCCTCGGCACCGACGCCGTGCTCGCCACAGGCCCGGTCCTCCGGCCCTCGATGACCACTCCGCCGAACGTACGCAGACGTGCCGGGAACAGCCGGACTGTTCGCGCGATCGAACGCTTTGGCCTCGACGGCTTCCTGGCAACGGTCGACACCGTGGTCGACGCGTGGAACCCTCCGGGCGAGCCCGCGGGATTCGCCCCGCAGCTGGTCGCCGGCGCGCTACCGGATGGGGGCATCGCCTATTCGGACTCGTCCGCCTATGCGATCAAGATCGTCTCAAGCTCCGGGGACCCGGTGCGGATACTGACTCGGCCGATCCGACCCGACCCGGTAACCGAAAGGGACAAGGCCCTCTTCATCGAGTGGCGGTTCGAACTCGAGCGGGCTTTCGAGAGTGACCTCGTCCGCCTCGGCGGGGACTATGCGGATATCGCGAAGGAGATGTCCGACCGAAACCGTCGGCGGGCTGAATCGATGGTGTTCTACCACGAGATTCCGGTGGTGCGAGACCTGAAGACCAGCTGGAGCGGGAACATCTGGGTCCAGCGCCGCAGCAACGAGTTGGCCGGTGTCGGAGACATCGACATTCTCACCCCTGATGGCCGCTACCTGGGCACCTATCCGGCGGCCGCCACCGCCATGCCGGCGGCGTTCGGGCCCGATGGGTTGATCGCGTTGGTGGAGATGGACGAGCTGGACGTGCCGACGGTGGTGGTGAAGCGGTTGGTGCCGCGGCTGCGGTAGGGTCGCGAGGACGACTTCGCAGGAAGCAAAAAGGATTGAGGAAGAGGATGGCGGCAATCAGGCTAATCGTGTTTGCACTGGTGTTCGGGGGGAGCACCATCCCGCTGGCCGCGCAGGCGGTGATCGAGTTGCCGGCGGAGGACCGTCTCCTCGATGCGGACTTCGAGGAGGTCTGCCGCGTCGGGGCGCTGACGGGTGAGGAGTGGGAAACCTTCGGTCGTGTAGGGGGGGTGGCCTTCGACCCGTCGGGCAATCTGCACGTGCTCGATTCGCAGGCCGCCCGGATTGTGGTGGTGGACTCGGAGGGGACATTCGTCCGGCAGTACGGGGGAGCGGGCGAAGGTCCCGGAGAGTTCGATGCCGACAACGCCTCCACGATGGAAATCGCGGTGCTGCGGGACGGACGCACGGTGGCCTTCAACCAGGGCTTCATCCTCTTCGGAGCGGACGGCGAGTTCGAGCGAGAGGTCCGGATGCCGAAACCGGCGATGACCTTCATGCCGCCCCTCGATGTCGATCGGCGCGGTAGAGGGGTCCTCGCCACGGGAGTCATACGGTCGATCGAACTGGATTGGCTGCGCAACGCGAACAGCGGGGACCGTCTCCCCGAAACGGAGTTTCGCCACATCCTGCGTCTTGATCTGGCCGGCGACCAGGTTGGCCAGGACACCGTGGCGTACGCATGGAAGCCGTCTGGAGAGGCGAGCGTCTTCGTGCCCCCACTGTCGGTCGGCGCACTGCCGGGCGGTGGCGTGGCCTACACCGATTCGTCCGCGTACGCGATCAAGGTGACGACAGCCGAAGGGGAGCTGGAACGTATCCTGACGCGGCCCTTCCAGCCCGAACCCGTGACGGACCGTATGGTCGAGGAGGAGAGGGAGAGGCGTTTGGTCGGATGCGAGGTAGGCGACCCGTTGGGGACCGGTAGGGCCGGTGGCCTGCGAGGAGCCATGTCGGGCCAGATGGCCAGAGCCATGTGCGAGTCGGCCAGGACAGAGGAGTATTACCACGAGATCCCCGTCGTTCGCACCCTGCGCACCAGCTGGGAGGGTACCATCTGGGTGCAGCGCCGCGGCGAGGACCGGGCCAGCGACCGACCGATCGACGTGCTGGGTGCGGACGGCCGCTACCTAGGCACCTTCGCCGCCGACGCCACGGCGATGCCCTCCGCCTTCGGTCCCGGTGGCCTGGTTGCTTTCGTGGAGCGGGACGAACTGGATGTGCAGACGGTGGTGGTGAAGCGGTTGCCGCCAACGTTGAGGTAAGGTCGAGCGACGGGTCCACCAGGGACACGCTCACGCTTTACCGCGCGCGCAAACCGCCGTAGACTCCCCTCGCCCCATCACCCATCCCTGCCGAGGACCCACCATGCACGCCCTTCGCCTGCCCAACCCCTTCGCGCTCTTCACCCTCACCGCGCTTCTCCTCCCCTCCCCCACCCCCCTCCACGCCCAGGACGACGACGACGGCCCCCCCGAACTCACCTCCGGCCTCATCTCCTCCCTGCGCTGGCGGAGCATCGGCCCGGCGGTCGCCTCGGGACGCATCGCCGACATCGCCGTCGATCCCACCGACCACAGCACCTGGTACGTCGCGGCCTCCTCGGGCAACGTGTGGAAGACCACCAACGCGGGCACCACCTGGACGCCGATCTTCGACAACTACGGCTCCTACTCGATCGGCGCGATCGCGCTCGACCCGAACGACCACCTCACCCTGTGGGTCGGGACCGGCGAGAACAACGGCCAGCGTTCGGTAGGGTACGGCGACGGCGTCTACAAATCGGTCGACGGGGGACTGTCGTTTGCCAACATGGGGCTGGAGACTTCGCGCCACATCGGGATGATCGCGGTCCATCCGGACGATTCGCGCACGGTTTACGTGGCCGCGCAGGGCCCGCTCTGGGCGGCGGGCGGGGAGCGCGGGCTATACCGCACCACCGACGGAGGCGACACCTGGGAACTCGTCCTCGAGATCGACGAGCACACCGGCGTGAACGAGGTCTACTTCGACCCGCGCAACACTGAGGTCATGTACGCGTCGTCCTGGCAGCGGCGGCGCCACCAGTGGACGATGATCGACGGCGGGCCGGGATCGGGAATCCACAAATCCACCGACGGCGGCAACACCTGGCGCGAGATTAATCGCGGGCTGCCCTCGGGTGACAAGGGGCGGATCGGGATGGCGATCTCGCCGATCGACCCGGACGTGCTCTACGCGATCGTCGAGTCGTCGATGGGCCAGGGCGGGACCTTCCGCTCGGTGAACATGGGCGAGAGCTGGAGCCGCACCTCGAACTACCAGTCGGGCGCGGCCATGTACTACCACGAACTCTACGCCGACCCGCACCGCTTCGACCGCATCTACTCGCTCGACACCTTCATGGAGATGTCAACCGACGGCGGCAACACCTGGGGCCGGCTCCCCACGCAGGGGGTGCACGTCGACTTCCACGCCATGTGGTTCGACCCCGACGACTCCGAGCACCTCATCGTCGGCAACGACGGCGGGCTCTACGAGACCTTCGACTTCGGCGGCACCTGGCGTCACTTCTCCAACCTGCCGCTCACCCAGTTCTACAAGGTCACCACCTCGAACGACGAGCCCTTCTACTACGTCTATGGCGGCACCCAGGACAACAACACGCTGGGTGGGCCCTCGCAGACTCTGGGGGGCGGGATCCGCAACTCCGACTGGTACGTCACGCTGGGGGGCGACGGCTTCGATCCGGTGGTCGACCCCGAGAACCCCGACATCATCTACTCGCAGCTGCAGTACGGGGTGATTTCGCGCTTCGACCGGGGCAGCAAGGAGCGGCTCGACATCCAGCCGCAGCCGGACCCCGACGGGCCGCCGCTCCGCTGGTACTGGGACGCCGGGCTGATCATGTCGCCGCACGACAATCACCGGCTCTACTTCGGGGCGCAGATTCTCTTCCGGAGCGACGACCAGGGGTCGAGCTGGCGCGCGGTCTCGGGGGATCTGTCGCGCAATCTGGACCGCAACCAGCTCGAGGTGATGGGGCGCGTGTGGAGCGTGGACGCGGTGGCAAAGAACCGGTCGACCTCGTCGTTCGGGCATATCGTGTCGGTCTCCGAGTCGCCGTTCGTCGAGGGGCTGATCTACGTGGGGACCGACGACGGGCTGGTGCAGGTGACAGAGGACGGGGGCGAGACGTGGCGGATGATCGAGAGCCTGCCGGGCGTGCCGGACACCAGCTTCGTGCACGATGTGGAGGCTTCGGTGCACGACCCGGACGGCGTGTTCGTGGTGGTGAACAACTTCAAGCGGAACGACTTCCGGCCGTACGTGCTCAGGTCCGATGACCGGGGGCGGAGCTGGACGATGATCACCGGGGGGCTGCCGGAGAACAGTCCGTCATTCTCGGTCGTGCAGGACCCGGTTGAGCCTGGGCTGCTCTTCCTGGGGGCGGAGTTCGGGGCGTTCGTGTCGGTGGACGGGGGTGAGTCGTGGATGGATTTCTCGAGCGGCCTGCCGACGATTTCGGTGCGCGACCTGGAGATCCAGACGCGCGAAGGGGATCTGGCGGCGGCGACCTTCGGGCGCAGCTTCTACGTGGTGGACGACTACACGCCGCTGCGCGAACTGGCGCGCGGTTCGGAGGCGATCCTGGCGTCGGGCGGTCACATCTTCGAGGTGGCGGACGGGGACATGTACGTGCAGTGGAACCCGGGCGGCGCGAACGGCGACGACTTCTACGCAGCGGACAACCCACCGTTCGGGGTGACGTTCACGTATTGGGTGGGTGAGAGTCTGCGCACCCGGGAGGCGGAGCGACGGGCGGCCGAGCGGAGGGCGCAGCGCGCGGGAGAGGACACGCCGTATCCGTCGTGGGAGGCGCTGCGCGAGGAGGACCGGGAGGAGGCGCCGCAGGTCTTCCTCACGGTGCGGGACGAGGGGGGCGAGGTGGTGAACGTGGTGCGGGGGGCGGCGTCGCAGGGCGTGCACCGGGCGGTGTGGAACTATCGGTATCCGGGGTACAATCCGGTGACGGGGGGTGGGGGCGGGTTCGGCGGATTTGGGGGATTCGGCGGCGGGAACGGGCCGATGGCGATGCCGGGAAGCTACACGGTGTCGCTGGCGCAGCGGGTGGACGGGGTCGTGACGGAGCTGGCGGGGCCGGTGCCGTTCCGGATCGCGCCGATCAACGAACCCGCGATCGCCGCGCAGGATCGGGCGGCCGTGCTGGCGTTCCAGCGCGAGACGGGGGAGTTGCTGCGCGCGGTGGCCGGTTCGCAGCGCGTGGTGGCGGAGGCCCAGGCGAGCGTCGGCGCCATCAAGCAGGCGCTGGGGCGGTGGCCCGCAGCACCGGGCACACTGATGACCGAAGCGCGTGCGCTGGAGTTGCGGCTGATGGACATCTCCGAGGCATTGAACGGCTCATCCACCCGCACCTCACGCAGCGAACCTGACCTGCCGGGGATCTCGAGACGGGTGAACCAGATCGTTGGCGGGCACTGGAACGGGATGCACGGACCCACCGGGACGCACCAGGAGCAGTACCGCGTGGCGCGCGAGGCCTTCGAGGCGATCTATCCGGAGTTGCAGGCGCTCGTCGAGACGGATCTGCCGGCGCTGGAGGGGCGGCTCGAGGAGGCGGGTGTGCCGTGGACGACGGGTCGCGCGCTGCCGAGGTGGCCGCCGGGAGGGTGATGACCGGACGGTAGTCCAACCTCCTCCCGGGTCGCCGTGCCAACAGCGGAGAGCCTGCGGAAACAACGGCGCGCCCTGAGAGCCGCTAGGCACTTGTGGATTCTCTCCCACGGGCTCCCCAGGGCAATCGTGGAACCCGGACGCCAAATGAGGGTACCCCGCTTCTCGACAACAAGGTGAACGCGTGCGGGCCGGTGGCGTACGGGTGGTTCGCCCGGGAGGCCGGTTCGCTACCCTGACACCGGCGTTTCAGTCCCCGGCGTCTGCCTCGCCGTCCCCGCGCATCGAAGATCGGGAGGATGGGCGTCGTGCTTTTTTCGAATAGATCCGGTAGGGCGAGGTGTGTACCACTGTCAGGTGGAAGGCGACTGGTTCGGGCGCGGCTCGCCATTGTGCTCGCACTGACAAGCGTACTCCCCAAACAGGTCGAAGCCCTCGCCGCGGAAGACGGCATCTGCGACCGCACGCAGCAAGTGCAAGACGCCATAGTCGCCGCAGTTGCCGATGTGGACGACTGCGCCGACATCACCGGGACACACCTGGCGCAGGTCACCGGTCTCTCCCTCTACGCCGACAACATAAGGACCCTGCAGGCGGGCGACTTCGCGGGTCTGTCCGCGCTCGACAGCCTGAACCTGGCGTTCAACCACTTGCGGACGCTTCCATCGGGTATCTTCGACGACCTCACGAGTCTGGAGTTTCTCCAGCTGGGGGGCAACGATCTGATACGGCTGCCCGATAGCGTCTTCGCCGGGTTGACCTCGCTCGTGACCCTCGGACTCGGGGATAACGTCGGGCATCCCTTCGGTCCGACTGGCCACGCGGGACCGACTTACAACGTTGGAACGGACGCTCGCGTGACGCTCCAGGGCAGGCGGGTCGGCGACCCGTGGGGACGAGAGGTGACCTTCGCCTGGACACAGTCCGACGAAACCGGCGTAACCGTCCCTCTCGAGGACTCCAACACCGCGACCCCGATCCTGACCGCGCCGGCCGTGGAAGAAGAAATCCGTCTGGGGTTCCAGTTGGCGGTCACGGCGGTCAATCCCGGCAGCGGCGCTCCTCCGGGCACCACGACCGCAGGCGACACGGGATTGGACACGGCCTACGTCTTCGTGGGACCCGCCGAACCGGTGATCGTCAGTTTCGTCTCCCGAAGCCACACGGCGACCGAGGGCGGGACCGTGGCAACGGTCGGGATCCGTCTCAACAAGATCCCGAAACGCACGGTGTCGATTCCGCTGAAGGCGATTCCGGCGGACGGGGCGGATGCCGGAGACTACACGGTTCCGAAGAAGGTCACCTTCGGGTTCGCGGACAAGGTGAAGTACGTGACCGTGACCGCGACCGACGACGATGTGGACGACGACGGGGAGGGCCTCACGCTCCAATTCGGGTCGCCTCTTCCGATCGCGGTCACCGCTGGAACTCCTGCGACGATCGATGTCGCGCTCGAGGACAACGACGATCCGGAGGGCGTGTCGATCACCGACCTCGCCGTCACCTCGGATCCGGGCGACGACGCCACATACAAAACCGGCGACGTCATCGAGGTGACTGCAACCTTCGAAGACACGGTCACGGTGTCGGGCCAGCCGCAGTTGATTCTGAGCGTGGGCACCCACATCACGGAACTGCTCGGCCAGGCGGCAAGGAACGCCGGGTACGACAGTGGATCGGGTACCGAGAACCTCGTCTTCGCCTACCGGGTCACGGACGGTGACAGCGACCCCGACGGCGTGAGCGCCAAGGCCGGCAGCCTTCTGCTCAACGGCGGCGCCATCCAGGTCGGCGACGGCATGGACGCGCTGCTCGTGCACGACGGGATGGAGGCGCAACCCGGCCACAAGGTCGACGCGCTGCCCCCGGAACTGAGCGAAGCCTTCGTGAACGGCCCCGAGTTGACAGTACGCTACACCGAGCCCCTGGACGAAGGGTCGGTGCCCGCCGCATCCGCCTTCGGGGTCCAGGTCGACGGCGTCGGCCGCACCGTGTCCACCGTCGGAATCGACGACAAGCTCGTAACCCTGACGCTCGCATCGGCGGTGGAGCCCGGTGAGGAGGTGACGGCCAGTTACACCGCGCCCGCCGACGACCCGATTCGCGACAGGGCCGGGCTGGCGGCGGAATCGTTCACCAGCGAGTCCGTGACCAACTACAGCGATCCCGGGGTGAGAATCGAGGCCATCGACCCGGCAGTCTACGAGGGCGAGGACATCGACTTCAGGCTCTTCCGAAACGGTCCGGCCGACAGGTCCCTGCAGGTGACCGTTGACGTCGAGGACGACGGCGACGTGCTCCTCGGCACCGAAGGGTCGAAAAGGGTCAGCTTCGCGGCCGGGCATTCGACCGCGTTCCTGACGCTCGAGACCCATGACGACCACGGCTACGAGCCCCACGCCACGGTGACTGCGACGGTGGTGGAGGGCGGCAACTACGCCGTCTCCGAGACGCACGGCAGGGCGAGCGTAACGGTCTCCGACAACGACCTGCCGGAGATGTTCGTAACGCTGGCTGCTCCAGACAGCGTGGGGGAAAACGTCGGCCGATTCACCGTCAGGGTCGAGGCTTCCACCGTCTCCGACGAGGAACCGCACGGCGGCCTGTCGGTGCGCCTCGGCTCGGCGGATGGGACGGCGACCTCGGGATCCGGGGGGGACTTCGCCGCGGTGGACGAGGTCATCCGGTTCCTGCCGGACGACTACAGGCGTGTCGTGACCGACGGGGTGGCCCGATATGTCGCGACCCGGGAACATCCGGTCACGATCCACAACGACGGGATCGAGGAGGAGGACGAGGCCTTCGAGCTGGAATTGACCCGCAGCTACGTAATCGGGGACAGGGTTACGCTGCCCGCCGACCCGCACGTCGTCACGATCGTCGACAACGACGATGCCGAGAATCCGGGTATCAGGGTTACACCGATCCTGCTCTTCATGAACGAGGGTGAATCGGAGCGCTACCGGGTGGCGCTGAGGAGCCAGCCGCTGGACACCGTCACGGTGACGGTCGGCGGCTGGTCCGGCACGGACGTCACGGTCGCACCCGCCAGCCTGGACTTCACGCCGTCGAACTGGAACGTCGAGCGGACGGTGACGGTGACTGCCGAACAGGACGAAGAGACGGACAATGACGAGGTGACGCTGACGCACCGCGTGGGAGACGGCGATGCCGACGCGGGCGCGACCGTGGAGATCACCGTCGCGGACGACGATGTTCCCACGCCGAGGCTCTCGCTGCGGGCACTCACCGACTCCGTGAAGGAGGGGGATTTCGCCATCTTCGAAGTGACTCGCACGGGGCCGCTCGACCGGACGCTGCTGGCCGGGATCATCGTGTGGGATCTGTTCGAGTACGAGGCCGACGACTGGGTCGCCGTGTACTTTCGCGAGGGGGAGGAGAAAGACACGGTCGGCTACAGCGTCAAGATCGACACCCTGGTGACGACCGACCGCACGCTTCGAGCGGCGATCAACCCCTACCTGGACGGGTACGAGGTGGGGTCTCCCTCGGAGGTGGAGATCAACGTCATCGACGCGACCGCGGGTGATGAGGGCGCCGGAATCGGCGTCTCTCTCGACGCAATGCCGCAGGTGGCGGAGGAGGGGGGCGAGGGAGTGCCGGTGACGGTGCGGCTGACCCGGCCGGCGGATGGCGCTGTGACGATCCCGCTTGTTGTGCGAGGAATCGGCGGTGCCGGTGAAGGCGATTGGGACGTCCCCTCGGAGGTGTTGATCGAGGCGGGTGAATTGGAGGGAACGGTGGAGGTGGCGGCGGTGGATGACGACGAACCGGATCCAGGCGAGTCGTTCGCGCTGAGCGTCGGAATGTTGCCCCGGGGATATGTGGCCCAGGATCCGCGGCAGACGATCGTCACCATCGACGACAACGACCACTTCCGCATGGGCACGCGGGAGACGCGCGGATGGCTCGCTCGGTTCGGGCGTGCCGCGACGGACGAAGCCGCAGGCGCGGTGCGCGAGCGAATGACCGCTGCGCAGCGCTCGTCCGCGGGTTCGCGCTTTACGGTCGGCGCCCACGATCCCGGCGCGTTGCGGGGCGCGGCGTTCACCACCAATCTGGACGCCGCCAACCAGTGGAGCGTCTGGGGCCGTGGAGGTGTCTCCGGATTCGGCGGCCGGGACGGCGTCCTCTCGCTGAGCGGTGACATGACCACCTTCACCCTGGGCGCGGACTACGGGACCGGGCGGGCGCTCGTAGGCGTGGTCCTCTCGCGCTACCTGGCCGACGGAACGCTGACCCCCGGCGATGGTCCGAGTGGACGCGTGGAGACCACCCTCAGTGCCGCCTATCCCTGGTTGCGCGTCGCGTTGACCGACCGCATCGCGGTCTGGGGCATGGGAGGATACGGAATCGGGTCCATCCCCGGTACGCCGGGTGGCGGGGACACCGGTGGGGATGTAGCCATGCGCATGGGTGCGGCGGGAGCGACCGGAAACCTCATCTCAACGCGAGCCCTGACCCTTGCCCTGTCCTCGGCCGCCGCGCTGACCCGCACTTCCCTGGATGGCGCGAACGCATCGGAGGACGTGACGGCCGAGGTCAGCCGGGTTCGGGTAGTGATCGAGGGCTCGATGTCGCTTCGAGTCGCCGCCGGCACCTTACGGCCCGCCCTCGAAGTCGGGTTCCGCCAGGACGGCGGAGACGCCGAACGCGGCAAGGGCATCGCGCTTGACGGGGGATTCGGGTACGCGCACCCGAGGCTGCGAATCAACGTTGAAGCGCGTGCACGAGGCCTGATCGCCCACCAGGACGGCGCCTACGAGGAGTGGGGCGCGTCCGGCTCGGTGCGCATCTCACCGGACCCGTCGGGGCGGGGGTTGAACCTCGACCTGTCGCCCTCCTGGGGCGGCACGGCCCATGGCGGCGCACGTGCTCTGTGGTCGAGGCGCGACATGACCGGCATCTCGACCGGGGACGGAAGCGCGGCACGGGACGGCGGCGGCCGATTGGCGCTGGATCTGGGATACGGCGTGGCGCTGTCCGAGCGCTTCGTGGCCACGCCGTACGCGGGAACAATGAACGATACGAGGCGCATGGGCTTGCGCATGAGGGCGGGCTCAACCATCGAGGTGGCACTCGAGCGCATGGAGCGGGACGGTCGCGGCACGCTACTGCTGAACGCGGGTTACCGGCCCCGTCCGCTCTTCGACCTCACCCTTCAGGCTGGTCGGGACGTCGCCGGAGAGATCAGACTTGGCCTGCAGGGCAACGCACGCTGGTAGGCCCTTCGTGCTTTCTGTCTCCTCAACTCCGGAACCCCTTCGCCGACCGCCGAGGAGACAGGCAGACTGTAAACTGTACATTACAAAATGTTATGTCGAGTTTACATTGGGTTGAGCTTGCCGACTTGAGTCCGACCATGAACCCTACCTCCCCAACTCCGCAAACCCATCCGGCGGCCGCCGGTGCCCCGTCCCCCGCTCGTAGGCGTACGCATATCGAAAGAGCAGCCCTTCGGCCCAGGGTCGCGCCAGGATCTGCAGCCCGGCCGGGTGCGCGCCTTCCGTGAACCCCATCGGCACGGTGATCGCGGGCATTCCGGTGGCGGGCGCCACGCGCTGGGAGTTGTCACCGCGGTATTCTTCGCGGGCCCGGTCGATGTGGGCAGGCGGGCTCAGCCAGGTGGGGTAGACGAGCGCGTCCACTTCCGCCGCGTCCATCGCCGCGACCAAGTCACCCAGGTACCCCTGCCGCCCCTCGTTCTGCAGATAGTCGGGACACGGCGGGTCCCATTCGGAGGGGTGCACGTCGAGCGGCGAGTCCGCGAAGGACCGGAGCGACCGCTCCACGTGATCGGAATGCTCCCCCGTCTCGAGCACGGTCAACACATCGGTGAAAGGCGCCGCGTCCCCCAGCGAATTCAGGTACACCCACATGTCGTAACGGAAGCGCGAGCAGGACATGTTCTCGCGCTGAAGCTGCTCACCCACGTCGAAGTCGAACGGATCGACGACTTCCGCGCCCAGCCGTTCGAGGTCCCGCAGCGCCTCCTCGAAGACGGCAACCACCCCCGAATCGGCATCCTCGGTGTCCACCAGCGCGCGCAACACCCCGATTCGCGCCCCCTCCAGCCCGTCCGTGTCGAGGAAGCTCGTATAGTCGCCCTCCCTGCGGCCGCGCCCCGCCTCGGTGTACGGGTCGGCCGGGTCGTACCCCGCCACCACGTCGAAGACCCTGGCCACATCTTCCACCGTCCGCCCCATCGGCCCCGCGATGTCGCGGTCGAAGAAGAGCGGAATGACGCCGTCCCGGCTGGTGAGCCCGATCGTCGAGCGGATCCCCACCAGCGCCAGCCGCGAGGACGGGCCCCGAATCGAGTTGCCCGTGTCGCTCCCGAGCCCGATCAGGCCGAAGGCCGCCGCGACCCCCGACGCCGTGCCCCCGCTCGACCCCGCCGGCACCCGGTCCGGCGCGTACGCATTGCGCGTCGTGTCGAAGGACGAACTGACCGATTGGCGGGGGCTGAAGGCCCACTCGGCCATGTTGGTCTTCGCCACCACCACCGCCCCCGCCTCGCGAATGCGGCGCACCATGAAGGCGTCGTCGGGGGGGACACTGGCCGCGAGCGCCACCGAGCCCCCGGTCGTGACCATGTCGTGGGTATCGAAGTTGTCCTTGACGAGCATGGGGACGCAGAAGAGGGGACTGGGCTCCTCGCCGGCGGCCAGCGCGGCGTCGAGTTCGTCGGCGCGGTCGAGGGCGGCCGGGTTGACCACGGTGATCGCGTTGATGCGGTCCTCGTAGGCCTCGATGCGGTCCAGGTGGGCCTGCACGACCAGGCGGCAGGTGGTCGCGCCCGAGAAGATGGCCTGCTGGACGCCTGCAATGGTGGCCTCGACGACGGGGATGGGGGCGGGGGCGGTGCACGAGGCCGCGAGTGCGACCAGGGCGGCCGTGCCGGCGCGGGGGAAGTCCAGAGAGGGATTCATCATGGGATCGGTCGGTTTGGTGGAATATCCGCACCGTGCGGATGTGCGGGATCAATGTACGCTCCCGCGAAGGAATCTCACGGGTCGTCCCGCCGCAACGGGACGGTCTGAGGTGCCCCCGTGTCGTCTCCGGGCCCCGGGTGCGGCACGAGCCTGAGGGGCCACTCGTACACCTCCTCGAGCGTCCCACGCATCAAGACCTCGTCCGGGGTGCCACCCGCGCGCTCGCGACCGCGGTCGAGCAGGAGCAGCCGGTCGGCGAACCGGGCGGCGAGGTTGAGGTCGTGGGTGACCACGAGCAGCGCGAGCCCGTCGGCGCGGAGTTCCTGCAGAAGGTGGAAGAGTTCCATGCGATAGCGCAGGTCCAGGCCAGCGGTGGGCTCGTCGAGGAGGAGGACCGGCGCCTCCTGGGCAAGCGCGCGGGCGATTCGGGCGCGCTGGCGCTCTCCCCCCGACAGCTCACCGAGTTGGCGGCGGGCAAGAGGGGCGACCGAACACCGCTCCAACGCCTCGTCCACGACCACCCGGTCCCGGTTGCCGACGCTCTCCCACGGGCCGAGGTGCGCGTAACGCCCCATCCCCACCATCTCGCGCACGGTCACCGGAAAGGGGGAAGACTCGGACTGAGGCACCACGGCGACCGCCCTGGCACGCTCCCGGTCGTCCAGGTCACCCAGCAGCCGGTCGTCGAGACGCACCTCGCCCTCCCGCGGCGCCAGCGACCCCGACAGGAGCCGGAGCAGCGTCGTCTTCCCCGCCCCATTCGGCCCCGCCACCGCGAGCATACTCCCCGGAGCCACCGACAGCGAGACCCCCCGCACAGCCGCCTTCTCCGCGCGTGGGTGCGCAAAGGTCAGATCGCGTCCGGCAAGCACGGGACGCCAGTCCGCAGGCGGCACCCGCCCCCCCACCACCCCCCTCACCGCCGCCCCCCGCGCATCAGCAGCACCACGAAGAACGGCACCCCCGCCACCGCGGTCACGACCCCCGTCGGCAGTTCCGCCGGCGCCACCACCACACGCGCCAACGTGTCCGCAAGCAGCAGGAACGCGCTCCCGGCCAGGAACGACGCGGGAAGAAGCAGCCGATGGTCGTTCCCCCAGACCAGCCGCACCGCATGCGGCACGATCAGCCCCACGAACCCGATCACCCCCACCGCGGCGACCGACGCCGCCACCATGAGCGACGCGGCCAGGTACGCCGTGAGCTTCACCCGCTGCACCGAGGCACCCAGGCAGTACGCCACCTCCTCCCCGCGCGAGAGCACGTTGAAGGCGCGCGCCAGGGAGAGCACCGCCGCCGAAGCGGGGACGAGGAACAGGGCCAGGAGCCCCGCCGATCCCCAGTTCGCGGCGGACAGGTTCCCCATCATCCAGAAGATCGCCGAGCGGAAGGACTCCAGGTCCGCGAGCGAGAGCAGAAGCAGGATGATCGCGTTGAAGAACGCGCCGGCGATCACCCCCGACAGGATCAAAACACGGGTGTCCATGCCCGCGGGCGAGGCCCGCCGTGCGATCTCGAGTACCAGCACCATCGCGCCCACCGCACCCAGAAAGGCGCCCAGCGACAGCGTCCACGGAAGCGCCCCGGCGAGGCCGGTCACGAACACGCACACCGCTCCAACCGCCGCGCCCCCCGAGACGCCGAGCACATACGGTTCCGCCAGGGGATTGCGCAGAAGCGCCTGAAACGTGCAGCCGCTGAGCCCGAGCGCCCCGCCGACGAGCGCGGCCAGGACCGCCCGCGGCAAACGCAGCCCGAGCAGGATGGTCTGTGTGGAGGCGTCGGCGTCGCCCGTCAGGGTGCGCCAGAGGTCGGCGGGTCCGAGGCCCGAGGCTCCCAGGGAGAGGCTGATGCCCCCTGCAACCAGGACCGCGAGGGCAAGAGCGGCGACCCTGCTGGAGGCGCGCCACGTTCGGGCATGTACGGACACCGGTTTCCCTCCCTCGAAGGATGGTGCAAGGGACGAGGGGAGCCGCGTCTCCTGGCTCGAGGCGACATCGCTCGCCTTCCCGGGGCGGTGTTCGTGCCGAGGGTCACCACTATCGCCGCCTGGCGAGTGGTCCCAAAACCCGGTGGCAATCGAGCGAGTCGAGCGGAACCCCGGGAGTCCGAGGACTCCTGTTGGGAACCGTGCCTCCTACAGTGGCGGGGCCGCGTCGGCTTTGGACCGAACTTCCGGTGGCCCCCTCGCTTCAGCGCGCCACGTTAGCGCCAAGGGCGAAACGGGGCAACCCGGCACGCAGTTGCTCGCCGAGGGCGTCCAGCACGGTTCGTGGTCTGTTCCTCGACGGTGGTGAGGGGGGCGCCGCCCAGCGGACAGATTCTCATAGGAATCTGGCACATTGTCGTCAGATGTCCTCTAAACCCCTCGAGGAGGAGAGACCACCAATGACAGATTCGCATAGGAATCTGACGGAGATCATTTTGGGGACAGATTCTACCCAGAATCTGTCCGGGAATCTGTCACGGTGCCGATTTCGCCCTGTTTTTCACCTCGGCGGGCCACTCGGGACGGGTTTGATCACCCTCTCCCACACGGTTTCCTGCCCCGCGACAACCCGCCCGGCTTCCTCCGCCGACCCGCTGCGCACTTCAAAACGCTCGATCTTATCCACTTCGCGCCCCGGCCACGACGGCACGATTGCCCCCGGCGGCGGCGGAATCACGCGCACGATATTGCCGTCGGCGTCGAGCACCATCACCGGTCCCCTCACGACATCGTTCCTCAGATCGAGAACCTGCCCGGCCGCGTCGGCGGCCAGATCCGGCGGCACGGAATTGGGAAGTTGATAGTCGTCGGCCAGCGAGACATCCACCACGTAGCCGACATCGGCCATCGCCTGAAGGGTGATGGCGCTGAAAGGGTTTGTGGCGCCCAGCCTCAATAAGGGCGTCATGCCCTCGAGCTCGAAGATGTCCTCCCGCCAATGACTGTAGTCGGGCGACGAGATGGGGACCTTGGCCCCCGGATGGCTCGTGCCGCCCGCCGCATCGAAGGCTGCGATCGCCAGTGCGCCGGTGAAGTGGGGATCGGAGCCGGTATCGACCAGGCCGAGATCTTCCCAGTAGCCGTCGAGGAAGCCCAGCCCGTGGGCCATCTCATGGAAAGCCAGCATGCCCAGACTGCCGAGATTGACCACCCTGTTGATATCCGCCTCGTCGAAGACCACCGCGGAGACGACCGGAGTACCATCCGAAATGCGGGTATAGCAGTACCCGGCAAAGGCCAGGGTACCGCCGACACCGTCGACGGCGCGGACATCAAACATCACAAGGTGATCGTCCACGGGTACTCCGACATTTTCGGCAGTACTGCTAATGCTTAGACACGAAAACACCTCCGGCAAGTCGATGTCGGCCAGCTCCGTGTCCCGCAGAACCGACTCCCAATCCCGGTCCGCCAACCTGATCCACTCCCTCTGCGTCTCCGTGACCCTGTCGGTCCAGCCCAGCACGATGTCGAACTGCTCCGGCTGCACCGCCACCGTCACGTCGAACTCGTCGGTGGCGGAGAGGCCGTGGGGGTCCGTGGCCGTGAGGGTGATCGTCGCCGAGCCGACGGCCAAGGTGGCCACGAAGATCGAATCGTTCCTGATCTCGGGTTCGGCCACGGCGGCGTTGGTGGACGAGGCCGTATAGTCGAGCGGATCGCCGTCGGGGTCCGTGAAGACATTCGTAAGGGCCGCCGCGTACTCCTCCCCCGGCGCGGCGTCGACAAGGTCGATGATCGGGCCCGATACGATCGGGGCGCGGTTAGGCAGGTCCTCGACCGTCACCTCGAATCGCTGAGTGGCCGTAAGGCCGCCGGGGTCTTCGGCGGTGACCGTAATGGTCGCCTTGCCATCCTGGTGGCCCGTCACCTGGATCGTGCTTCCCTCCAACACGTCGACCGATGCGATGTCATCCCTGGACGAGGTGGCCGAGTACTCCAGGTCGTCGCCGTCCGGGTCGTCAAAGAATGGCTCCACGTTAATTTCGATCTCGTCGCCCTCGTCGACGGTCTGGTCCGGGATCGTGCGGACTGCCTCCGGCGCCAGGTTGGTCGTCCGGACCGTGACGGCGAAGCGTTGAGTCGCCGTGCGATCGCTGGGATCCCGCGCGGTCACGGTGATCGTGGCCGCCCCCACGGCTTCGCCCGCGACGGTGACCGTGGTGCCAGACGTGCCAACGGTGGCTACCGACGTGTTCGACGAGGCCGCGGAGTACTCCAGATCATCGTTGTCGGGATCGGTGAAGTACGTCGACACATCGACCGAGACCGTACCACCCACCGTCGCCACCCGGTCCGGGATCGTGCCGACCGCCCGCGGCGCCCGATTCGACCCCCGTACGGTGAAACTGAAGCGCTGCGTCGCCTGGAGGCCGTCCGGGTCGCTCGCTGTCACGGTGATGGTGGCTGTTCCCGTGGATTCGGCCGTGACGGTGACCGTGCTGTTCGACGTACTGACCGTGGCCACCGACGTGTTCGACGAGGTCGCGGAGTAGGTGAGAGGATCGTTGTCGGGATCGGTGAAGTTCGACGACACGTCGACCGAGATCTCGGTGTCTACCGCGGCGGACCGGTCTGAAATCGTGCCCCTCGCTCGGGGGGGACGGTTCGGCTGCGGCACCGTGACGTCAAAGCGCTGCTCGGCCGAGAGGCCCGCGGAGTCCCGCGCCGTGACGGTGATCGTCGTCGTTCCCACAGCCCGACCCCTCACCACCACCGCGCTCCCGGACACCGTCACAGTCGCGATTCGTGTTCTCGAAGATGCGGCCGAGTAGTCCAGTTCATCGCCGTCCGGATCGGCAAAGTAGGACGAGACGTTGACCGAGATGGTGTTGCCTCTTGCCACAACGCGGTTCCGGATCGACCCGACAGTCTCAGGTGCCTGATTCGGAACCGTCACGGCGAAAATCTGTTGTGCCGACAGCCCTTCGGGGTCGGTGGCCGTCACCGTCACCTGCGCGCTCCCCTTCCCCACCCCCATTACCGCCACGACGCTCCCGGCCACAGCCACCCTAACCCGGGTCGTGTCCGACGATTCGGCCGTGTACTCCAGCACATCCCCATCGGGATCCGTGAAGTATTCCGCGACATCCAACGCCACCTCGCCGTCCGCCCAAACCACCAGGTCCGCGACGGTCCCCACCGCCCCCGGCGCCCGGTTCGGCACCGTCACCCCGAATTGCTGCTCCGCCGTGAGCCCCTCCGGATCCAGCGCCGAAACGGTGACCGTCACGTGCCCCTTCGCCACTCCGGCCACCGTCACCATACTTCCGTTCAGCGCGACCGTCACCCGCGCGGGATCCGACGATTCCACCGAGTACTCGAGCATGTCTCCGTCCGGATCCGTGAAGTACCCCGCGACGTCCACCGCCGTCGCGCTGTCCACCTCCACTTCGAGGTCCGCGATCGTACCCACCGCACCCGGCGCCCGGTTCGGCACCGTCACTCCGAAGCTCTGCTCCGCCGAAAGCCCCTCCGTGTCCTGTGCCACAAGCGTGATCGCCGCGTTTCCCTTCGCCACTCCCGTCACCGTGACCCTGCTCCCCGTCACCTCGATGCCCACCCTCGTCGCGTCCGACGACGACGCCGAATACGCCAGCGAGTCCCCGTCCGGGTCCGTGAAGTACGCCGCCGCCTCGACCACCACCGCACTGTCCACCTGCACCTCCAGGTCCGCGATCATGCCCACCGGTCGCGGCGCCCGGTTCGGTACCCTCACACTGAAATGCTGCTCCGCTGACAGCCCCTCCGAATCCCGCGCCGTCACCGTCACCATCACGTTTCCCTTTGCCACGCCCGTCACCGTGACGGTGCTCCCCGCCACGACCGCCGCGACCCGGGTCGGGTCCGACGATGCGGCCGCGTACTCCAGCATGTCCCCATCCGGGTCCCGGAAGTAGATCGCGACATCCGCGGCTACCGCGCTGTCGACCTGCACGTCCAGGTCCGCGATAGTTCCCAGCGCCTGCGGTGCCCTGTTTGGAACCGTCACCTCGAAGCTCTGCTCCGCGGCAAGTCCCTCCGGGTCCTCGGCCGCAACGGTGACCGTCACGCGCCCCTTCGCCACCCCGGCCACGGTAGCCACGCTCCCCGTCAGCGCGACCGTCGCCCGTGCGGGGTCCGACGATACCACCGAGTACTCCAGCGGATCCCCATCCGGATCCGCAAAGTACCCCGAGACCTCCACCGCCGCCGCGCTGTCCACGCTTATCTCCAGATCCGCGATCGTCCCCACCACCTCCGGGGCCCGGTTCGGCACAGTCACCCCGAGGCGCTGCTCGGCCGTCAGCCCCTCCGGGTCCATCGCCACAAGCGTGACCGTGGCACTCCCCTTCGCCACCCCCGTCACCGTCAGCGTGCTCCCCGCCACCTCGATGTTCGCCTTCGCCGCGTCCGACGACGACGCCGAATACGCCAGCGAGTCTCCGTCCGGATCCGTGAAGTACGCCGCGATCCCGACCACCGCCACGCTGTCCACCTCCACCTCCAGATCCGCGATCGTCCCCACCCCCGCCGGGGGCCGGTTCGGCACCGTCACCCCGAAAACCTGCTCGGCAGACAGCCCTTCGGAGTCCGTTGCCGTCACCGTCACCTCGGCGTTTCCCTTCGCCACCCCCGTTACCGTCAGCGTGTCGCCCACCACCCCGGCCACGGCCCGGGACGGGTCCGAGGACACCACCGTGTATGCAAGTGCATCCCCATCGGGGTCTGCGAAATGCCTCGCGATCACCACCACCGCCGCGCTGTCCACCTCCACCTCCAAGTCCGCGATTGTCCCCACCGTCACCGGCGCCCGGTTCGGCATCGTCACTGCGAAGCCCTGCTCGGCGGACAGTCCCTCCGTGTCCGTTGCCGTCACCTGCACGGCCAGATAGCGCGAAACGCCAGTAAACATGGGCGTTTTCGACGTTTTGTCCCGGTCACATACCATTCGGAGTACCACAAGGGGGGTGACCCTAACTGATCCTTCCTGCGCCCGTCTGACCACGGTTGCGAAAGATCTCCGAGGTTGCGCCCCACCCCTGTTGGCCTGTAGGATGGGTGGTTGAGTCGAGAATCTTGCGGGGCCAAGCTCCATTCACTCCGACGGAGAAGACGAGAATGAGCGACACCAAAACCCACTTCGTTCGGCAGGGCATGATGAACACAGTTTGCGGCTTCGGTTTTCGCCCGTGGCGGGCGTGGTCGGTGGCTGGCCACGCGCCTGACCCCGGCGTCACATGCGAGAAGTGTCGCGACGGACTTGTCGGTGCAACGGAAAGGGCGGGCCAGGGCGTGCCGGGGATCATCCAGCTTGGTCGCCCCAACGCCTGGAACGGTCCCGGAAACAAGATCGCGGTGCGCGAGGAACAGGGGCCGATAGAATGAGGCCCCGGTCGCTGGCCCGTCGGCCCCGAAGGACCAACCACAAATGACGCTCAACAAGTTGCGGACCACCGAATCCCATCGTGCCCTTCAATGAATCCGTGTTCCGCCTCATCACCCTCACGGAACGATAGGAGTTCTCACCAATGGCGCATATCTGCTTCCGACCCGGGTGTTCCAAAGAGAAGGCCGATGGGCGTTGGACTTACTGTTCATGGGCTTGCGAGGTGGCCGCCCCGGCACTTAAGACAAAGGACTACTCACCCCTCCATTCGGTACGCGACGTGGTGAAGATCCTCGTTGGCGAGAGCTTTGGCGACGGAGACGAACTGGCTGGCATCGTGGGTTCCCTATGGGACAAGTGGAGGCAGGCGGAACACGCCGCGGGCAGCAGGAAAGAAAGGGCTGAAATCACCATGCATCCGAAGACTGCGGGGGCCGCTCGGTGAGAAAGACGAAATGGGTCGAGTGCTATCGCGGGTGCGACATCGTAAGCGTCGAGACGGTGACGCAGACACTGAGCGGCAGGGCGAGTACTTTCGAGGGCTATATGCCGGATCCGGAGCCACGAATCCTGAAGCCCAACACCCAGTATTCGCTGGGACAGCCGCGCTCCATTCCTGAAGTAAGGAAGTGGGTGGACAGGCAGATTGAGTCGGGGAGTCTGATTGAGCCATGACCACCGTTATCGAGACGCCGGCCGCAGACGGCGGGAACCGCCAAGCGCGCCAAACGCTACGCAATCGATCGATACTGGAGAACTTCCCCAATGCCCATCACCACCACCGTCTACACATACCTCGGGCAGCGCTACCAAGCTCCCTCCGTCCGAGCCGCTGCCCGGAACATGGTGTCCGAAGCCTGCCAGCTCCGCCCTGCCCTGGTCCGCGACGCCATCCCGCATTTCACGTGGCTCGGCGCCTCGCCCATCTTCCCCCGCGCAACAGGCCGAAGGAAAATCGACTCCGCCACCAGAATCATATCAGGCGTCTGGCTCGATACGAAGCAGTTTCAGAAGGCCAACATCGAAAACCGGCTGCGGTCCCTGTTCAACCACATCGGCCTGCCGGACCACTCACCCAAGTTCTCCAGATTCAGGACCCAGGGCGTTCCCGGAAGGCCGGGGTACCACTAGAGCCGATGAATGGTCCGTCGGACCCGTCACAAGACCCATTTCCGGGGACGGCATACGGTTGCTTCCCCACCATCTCACCACTCTCCCGAACGGAGGTATCAAACCAATGAAGACGAAGCGAATCACGAAACGGGTGTGGCTGTGGGGAGGCAGCGCAACGGCGGTTACCGCTGTAGCGTGGATTGCATCCCTCCAGTACATCAAGCGTGGCATGGCGGCCGTAGCGGAACCGGCCGCGTGGTTGCAACTCGAAGCGGCAGCGTTGCCAAAGCTGTTGTTTGTCTGGCTCCCCTTGGTCGGGGTGGCTGTCGTGCTCGGGGCGGTTGTGTTCGCGGGCCTGCTGGTGGCCCGGCGCGCCTTGGCATGGACGGTGGCCCCCCGCACCTTGGCGATGTCCGTTGTTCCCCTACTCGCGGTGACCGCGATCGCGGTTTCCGATGGCGGAAGCCTCTGTGCTGCGTACTCGAACGTGTTCGGGTGGGATACATCGCCCCCGGCTCCAATGGCGGAACCGGCAGCCCTGTCCGCTTCGCTCGCAGCGTATGGTGCGGTGGGGGAGTTAGGGGAGGTCTTGCCATCACCTCCGGCTAATCTGGAAGCGGGCGACTGTGAAAGCTGTTTGGACTGTGGGCTTTGCAAAACCATCCGCGACTGCGCCAAAACGATAATCGCCTGCTACCGGTGTGCGAAATGTGTCTTCTCAGCGGAAGGCACGTGCGAAGTTATGTGTGCCCGGGGGTGTGGCGATCCCCGCGGCAACCCGAGATACTCGGAATGCGTGGCCAAGTGCTTTCTAAAGTGCGGCCACCCCAAAGGGTAGGAGTCTCACCCGCGCCCTTCAATGGGGGGGGTGCTGGGCGGGGGTTTCAGGGTGTTGACACATCCGGGAGTGGAATCCGTGAACCCTTGGTGGCGCCCCCCCCAACCTTCGTAGACCTCCGCGATGCTTGATGCCAGGGGGAAACGCCCCGAGTAGAATGACTGCCGAACCTGCGACCCAACCGAGGACTCCCAAAGAGATCTTGCGCTTCTTCGACGAAGAGTTTCGCCAGCGTGTGGTGCGTCGGGCCCTCGAACATCGCTCCGAATCCAAGGTGCTTCGCGATGCGCTTCGGGGTCTCACGGTGAAGGGATACCGGGACGCCGGCCGTGCGGTCCCCCCTGCAATACTCCTCCCGGCGGTGTCGGAGGCGATCATTGGCCCCGATCAAGACGACCTCGGACGCGCCGTTCTCACCGCTTGGGTGGACTCGCACGGCGGGCTTCGTGATCGAGTTGCGGAGTACCTCGAAGGCCGGGGGATGCTCGTGCGCGAGCCACCGGACGCGAGTTTCGATTCCTTCTGGACGGTCGAGGAGTGGCGGGACGAGCGCAAGGCACTGGTAGCGGGGAACGGCATTCTCGACGACGATTCAGTCGGGCTGATGCTCAGTCTTCTCGCGCGGCGGTTCCCGGCACCGCCGCCACTGGCTTCCACCCTCTTCAAGGGTTGGCTCGACTCCTTGCGAGATCTCCCGCCCAATGCGCCCGAGTGGAGGGAGGCCGATGCATTCATCAAGTGGATGATGGACTTCCGGTGCGAGAAGACGCGCGAACGCCTGCGCTTCGACATGGAGCAGATCACGGACCGTTCCAGCTCCCTTAGACAACGGTTCGACGAAGAACTGCGCTACCTCGGGATCGACCCGGATCCATGGCCAGAGCTGGTCGAGAACCGGCCCCCGCTGACCGAGGCGGCCCTCGAGTTGCTCGACTCTCTGACAGCTTGCATGGAGACGTATCGGCCCATTCGTCCTCAAGCCTCCTCGCGCGCCAAGGAACTCAAGCGGTCCGTGAAGCGTGGGGAGTGCGAGGAATCCATACTCGCAACGGTCGATGCGTGGCAGGGTCGCGTCGACCAGCCCGACCCGTCGGACGAGGACCCTTCCGGAGTTGAAGCTGACGCGGTGGCGACGCCTCGGCCGGCGAACGGTGCCGATGCGGGGACGGAACCCGCCTCCGGTATGCCCAAGGACGAGGACGGTTCTATCCGGCGCGAATTGGAGGCCCTTCGCAGGGACCGCTCGCGCCTCGAAGAGGACAACCAGGCGCTCCGGGCAGAGAAGGCCCACAGAGACGAGGAGGCCGGGCGGCTCCGCGAGGAGGCGTCGCGTAGCGGGAGGATGGAGAAGCACTGGAGGCTCGCGTTTATCGAAGAGCGTAGACAGGCCTCGGTGCTCGACGGGAAATCGGCGGCCGTAGCGCCCGTGGGGAGTGTCCGCGAGGCCATCGCCCAAGCGCGCAAGATGTTCCCCGACAGACTGCTCATCCAGCTTAACTCCCGCTCGAAAGAGGACACGCCCTTTGAAAACCCCCAGGAGGTGCTCGACGCGCTGGCGTGGCTCGCCACGGCGTACCGCAAAGGACCGGCCGAGTCGATCGCGGACACGTGCCCGGGCTGGCAATGCAAAGAGCACCAGTCCGCCACCACGATGGGACAGTATCCGGACTGGTATCGGACTCACGTCAACGGGACCGCTTGGGAGTTGAAGCCCCGCCTCGCCAAGGGGAAGAACCACGATCCACGCCACACGATTCGGATCGCCTTTGCGTGGGATGAGGCGAACGACCGCGTCATTGTCGGATTCATCGGCCTGCACCAGCGGAACCGGAGCTCATGAGGGAAAAAAGGGGGTTAGGACAAATGAGATGGATCGCAGGAGCCGCCCTGGTGGCAGTCATGGTGGCAGGTGGCCGGGTTGTGTGCCAGGAGCCGTGGGACGATCTCTTTGTCGGCGACTCAATCGCCGACGACTGGTTCAAGCGGGCGGCCGAAAACACTGGAGATCGTTCCACACTGCACGTTTCTCATGCTTGAGTCCGCGACTCCCGCTTGGGGCCGGTACTGGGTCGGGCGGACCGTCAGAGACACGGTCGATGTCGGCCAGTGGACCGAGCGGACCCAGGCCCTCTACACCGCGGCGGACACTCTGCTCCTGACCGCCAGCGGAGTTGACGCGAAGCGGGTGGCTGTCATGAGTGGCGACACGCTGGTTCTGCGTGGCCTCTCTGGCTCGCGGTACGCCGATGCCTACTCCCGGTGGATTCGGGTCGGGTCCAGCGTTCCCCAACACTTCGAGCACGGGTTGCGGCGGGGGGGCTGCCGCGTGACGAGGACTTTTTGAAGGATGTCTGGCTCCCAGCGATGGAACGTTGCGTGGTGCTGTCGTGACCCGCCCGGCCGAGTATTTCCACATCTCCACAGGGGTTTTGCACAGTCGGGCTGCGACCCGTACTATCGGGCGCATACTCTAGGGTCTCTCATCGAGCCCGACGATCCTCGGGACGCTCCCGGACGGTCCCGGAACCGCCTCCACAGCCCACTCCCAAGGGAACGACACCATGAATAAGCTTCCACGCCTCCGGCGGATCTCCGGAGCACCCGCATGCTTCCACCGAAACACTCCGGCACTCGCTTGGAGATCGGCCATTGTTGCGGCGGCCGCGCTTCTGGCCGCCGCCTGCGGGGACGGCGGGACCGAGCCCGAACCTAAACCCAACCGGCCGCTGGCGGGAATCTCTTGGGTCGGTCCGCGATGCGCGGCCGCCTCCGGCGACCGAAAAGAGGCACTGAAGAACATGAAGACGATGGAAGCGTTGCGTAACGCGCAGCAGCGGCGGATGGGACGGTAGGTCCACGTTTAGGGAAGAAGGTCGAATCGATCGCGGGCGGATGGGGCCGAACCGCGCCGGATGCCGGCCCCGCAAGGCCGACGACGCGTCCGTGGATCGTACGTGACCGGACCACAGACCAAGGACTCACCCCGACCAACACCCACACGGCAGACTGACTCTGCCCAACTGAACACAGGAGGGATTTGCAATGTTCCAATCGAGATCAACAACCCGTCTTCGACGCCTCGGTGCCACCACAGCGACCTTGATCGCCCTTGGGGCCGCCGCGTGCGAGAATCCGCAACCGCCGGCCGCTTGCGGGGCAATGCCCGAGGTGACGGTGCACGCCAAGGAAACTGCGACGGCCACGGCCTGTTTCGAGGATCCGAACGGCGATGTGCTGACGTACTCGGCCACGTCCGGAAATCCCGGCGTGGCTACGGTGTCCATATCGGGCACAACCATCACCATCAGTGCCGTCGCACCCGGAACCGCATCCGTCACGGTCGCGGCCACCGATCCGGGCGGCCTGCAGGGCGAACAGAGCTTCCAGGTCACGGTGCCGAACCGCCCGCCCGCGCCGAGAGGCACCATCCCCGCGATGGCGATCACCGTCGGCCGGACGGGGTCGGTGGATGTTTCCTCCTACTTCACCGAGCCGGACGGACAGGCGTTGACCTACAGTGCCACATCGTCAGCTCCCGCGGTAGCTACGGTTTTCGTGGCGGGCACCACGGTGGAGGTCGCGGCCATGGCCACGGGCACAGCCACGGTTACGGTCACGGCGACCGATCCGGGCGGCCTCTCGGCCACCCAGACCTACGAGGTATGGACGAGAGTGGAGGAGAGCGGGTTTCGGGACGACTTCGATTCCTCTGCCAGTCTCGACGACTGGGAGCTCGCCGAAGCCAGGGTCATGGTGAAGAACGGCGTGCTCGAACTCACGAACACGGAGGACATCGGCCTCGCTGAGCGCGAATTGAGCGCGCCCATCGCTTCGTGGACGGTGAGTACGAGGATGGGCAGAGTCGAGACGACGGGCTTCCATGTAGCGGTCTTGTGGGCCACTCTGCACGAGCGCTACCCCATTTGGGGCTTCTTCATCGGGCGCGGCTTCGGCGATGTCAACTACTTCCTGGCCCCTTTCGATGCCGTGGAGGAAGCCTGGCAGGTGAGCGACGAACTCTCGGGAGTCTCGGCTGCCGTCAACGAAGGAACGAGGGAACTCACGACGGTCGCCGTGAGCTTCAAGAACAGCCGAATCAAAGCCGTCGCCGGGAGTACCGTGCTCTTTGATCTAGAAGCATCCGGCGAAGTGGCGCGTTCGCTCGGCATTGTTGGATCCGTGGGGCTTGTAGCGTTTCGCAAATCGGGTAGCACCGCGCTGTTCGACTGGATCGAGGTGGAAGGCGAGACGGTGACCGGAG
The DNA here is from genome assembly GCA_965208295.1 of Longimicrobiales bacterium. Lineage (GTDB taxonomy): Bacteria > Gemmatimonadota > Gemmatimonadetes > Longimicrobiales > Gaopeijiaceae > Bin94. The sequence continues at coordinate 635,942 of OZ242328.1, forward strand.
CAGCGCGGTTCTTGAAGCTGCGCACGGATCTTCGGGACGATCTGCGCGAACGCGGGAACGAGGGTTGGCGCCTCAACGTGCCGGGGGATCAGCGACGAGTGCCTGGGACGCCGCGACTTTCGATTCCGCGCCTGCGCATCCAAGCCCCCCGGCCAAGATCGCCCGGAAGCCCGTCGCAATTGAGTGGTTCGCCGAACCCCGCGACTTGGTGACGACCATCCAGCGAGTCGTGTACCTGAGCGTTCGAGACGGTCCGAGTCGCAGGAGAACTACCCCGAAACACTGGAGGCTTGAATTGATTCCCTCCACCGACCTGCTTGCGGACCGCCGTGACCAGCAACGCGCCGTCCCCGTCTTCGTGGTGGGGCTGGTCGCCATGGTCGCCGTGGCTGCTTGTGAATCAGACATCCCGCCGATCCTTGGCCGTGACAATCTCGTCCTCGAGGTTCGGGCGCTGGCCGCCGAGCACGGCTTCGCGCCCCATCCCAACCCGCCGCCGGTGCGCACGGACCTAGTCAGGCTTGGGCAGGCACTGGCATTCGACAAGATCCTCAGCGGGAATCGAAACATCGGGTGCATGACCTGCCATCTTCCAGGAATGGCCACGGGAGACGGCAGAGCCCTTTCGATCGGCGAGGGTGGCGTCGGCCTGGCGACCCACCGCTCGCACCCGGATGGCGTCGTGATTCCGAGGAACTCTCCGGCGACCCTCAACCTCCTGGGGGGATCGCGGGTCTTCTGGGACGGACGTGTCCAGAAGATGCCGGACGGGTCCATCGACACCCCGGCGAAGGACCAGCTCACTTCGGAGATGGCCGCCGTCTTCGAGTTCGGGGCGATTTCGGCGCAGGGCATGTTCCCGGTGCAGTCCAGGGAAGAGATGCGGGGCCAACCGGGGAGCAATGACCTTGCTGACCTTGCTGACGACGATTTCCAGGGCCTCTGGGCGCTTCTCATGGACCGGCTGGGCGACATCCCCGTGTACGTCGGTCTCTTCGAGAGGGCGTACGCCGGTACTCCGTTCGACAGCATGAGCTTTGCCCACGCGTCCAACGCCATAGCCGGGTTCTACGTCGCCACGTTCACCTTCAACGACACCCCCTGGGATCGATTCCTGCGGGGAGACGACGAGGCGCTGGGCGACTCGGCGCTGGCCGGCGCGAGGGACTTCATGACGGTCGGTTGCACCAACTGCCACGAGAAGTCGAGCTTCGCGGGCGACTTCCACAATGCCGCGCTTCCCCAGTTCGGTCCTGGCAAGACCGACGGCAGGGAGGACTTCGGACGCGAGGCGGTCACGGGTCTCGCCAGCGACCGGAGGCGCTTCAAGACCCGGCCCCTGCGGAATGTGGAACTCACGGCTCCCTTCGGTCACCTGGGCCAGTTCCCCACCCTCATGACCTTCGTGGGCCACTACAACAACGCCGCGTTACAGCTACGCAGCTACGACATTACCAGGCACGTTCCGGATGAAGCGCTCTGGCCGACTCTCCTGGACAACGTCGACGAGATTCTGGCCAATCAGGATACTCTGCTGCTCGCGCTCCGGTTTGACGAGGAAACGCAAGCCAACTTGGTGGCGTTCCTGCGGGCACTGACTGACGATGCCGCGCGGAGCCTCATTCACGCGATCCCGCCCGCCGTCCCGAGCGGGCTGCCGGTGGACAGAATAAAATGAGGAACCCGACGATGAGAAGACTCTCGCTCGCACTGGTGGGCTTTGCCTACACGACTGGCGGAGGCGACAATTGACTTTCCCATTTTCGAGATTGATGCGGTCTCAACTCGCTTCCGGGATGACCCTCGGTGGAACCGAGCGTTTCCATTCGGCGGGGCGGGAAGCCGGGTTCGGTGTCCTGGATTTCTGGCGGTGGTCGGCCTCCGATCTCCTGATGAACACGCAACGTGGGGTTGTGGCGGAGTACCTGGTGGCTCGCGCACTTGGCGTGACGGACAAACACCAGACGAGCCAATGGGCTGGCTGGGACATTCTGGGTCCCGACGGCATCCGAATCGAGGTGAAGAGTGCCGCCTACTGGCAGAGTTGGTCGCAGGAGAAGCCTTCTTCGATCACCTTTCGGATTGGGCCACGCAAGTGGGCCTGGGATCCGGTTCGGTCCGAATGGCTGAAGCTTGACCCGCCCCGGCGCGCGGCGGATGTCTACGTATTCTGCCTTTTGGGCAGGGAGCGCGATCCGCGGCCCGACCCTCTTGATCTTGACCAATGGCGGTTCTTCGTGGTTCCCACTTTCGCACTTGACGAGGAGTTCGGTAGCCAGAAGTCAATCGCCCTCGGAAGGCTCATGCGCCTGCTGGCTCGGAAGGGGGGCAAGCGGCCTGTAGGATTCGATGACCTGCGGCAAGCGATCAGTGCGATTCGCCGACTCGACGGGTAGGACCGAGAGCGCGCGGGGGGGGGCGGCGGCCCCACCCTTTCTCCCCCCGAAGGCGTGCGGGGGTTTTCCCGGCACACGATTCAGGTGCTTCTCCCGTCAAAAGTCTGGGAGTTTCCCGGTAGGTGGCCGATCCGGATTGGCCGAAATTGGTGATGCAGGTACATCGGTCCGGCAAGCTCAACGGGGAGTAGCCGAGACCAGGTACCACCAACTGGAAAGGAATCCAGTCCAATGAGAAGCTCCATCGCCACTACGTTCCTGCGCTTGTTCATCCTGATCGCCGGAGTCGCCGGAGTCGTCGCCTGCGACGACCCGGTCACCGGACCGCCGGCCGCCACCCCCACCTTGGTGGCTTTCTCGGAAATCGCCGGGTCCTACGAAGGAACGGTCCAGAAGGCCGGGATCTCCCTCACGCAGGCGGGCACTGCCGAACTGGTCGTCAATCTGACCGATGACAACGGCATCGCCGGGGACATGGTTCTCGAGGCGCAGTTCAGTGAAGACGAAACGATCTCGGTTCACGGGACCTACACCGGCGAGGTGGACCGAGGACGAACCCCCCATACCATCTGGCTTCGGCTTGCCGATCCCGTTTGCGGGGGGACCACGGGTTTCTCCGGAACCTACGCGGACGGGCACTTCACGCTGTCCGGCCAGTACGTCCTGAAGGAAGCAGACGGGTGCCGCGCGATTGCGACGCTCGACCTCAACGTCTCCATGGACAAGTCGGCTGAATGACCCCAAGCCGGACGGGTGACCGAGACCCGGCCACGCGAGTTACCTTGGCCCCCCGGCGGGAAGCCACCCGCCGGGGGGTTCCTCGTTTTCGCTGGAGACGCGAGAGGATGGAGAAGCTGGGCATGGACCCGCGAAGGGAATGTTGCGTAGCCACCGGAGGTTGCGGGACGAGCGGGTCGACGACGTGTATTACGGCGTGCCCTGGGGGGAGAGGAGCAGCACGACCGAGGCAGAAAAAGGGGGTCGGGCCTACCCGTCACCTTCCGCTTTGAGGAGGCCGGACTCCAGAGCGTAGTGCACGACATCGCGGCGGGAATGCAGGCCCAGTTTCGACTTGGCGCGGGCGAGGTAGCTCTCGATGGTCTTGGGACTGAGGCACATCTCTTTCCCCGTCTCCTTGGCGGAATACCCCTGAGCGTAGTACTCGAGCGCACTACGCTCGCGCGCCGACAGCACGTCGGGCTTCTCTTTGCGGCTCTTCTGCTTGGAGAGCAGAGCAGCCACGCGGCGGGGCAGATAGGAGTGGCCACGCGCCAGGGCCTCGATGGCGCCGATCAGATCGGTATCGGCCGCCGATTTGTTCAGAAAGCCCTCGGCGCCGGCGTCGAGTACCTGGGCGAGAAACTGGTCCTCTTCGTGGATCGTGAGAACCAGAACCTTCGTGTCGAGCTCGAGGGCGGCAATGCGACGGGTGGCCTCGACACCGTCCATGCCGGGCATCGCCAAGTCCATGACTACGATGTCGGGTTCGAGCATTCGGGCCTTTCGTACCCCCTCCTCACCGGACGACGCTTCGCCGACGACTTCCACACCGCTCGAATTCCAGCAGCGCCCTCAGTCCGGCACGTACAACGCTATGGTCGTCGACCAGGAGGACGCTCACCATTGATCGGTCACCACCGCAGCGGGCCGGTCATCATCCGAGAACGGCATCACGGCACGCACTGTGGTTCCTTTGCCCGGTGAGCTTTGGACGGTCAGACTGCCACCGACGAGCGTGGCTCGCTCGCGCATCCCGACGAGGCCGAGGTGGGCATCGCCGGGCGGTGGATCGTATGAATCTGGAAACGCGAATCCGCAGCCCTCGTCGCGGATCTCCGCAACCACCTGGTTGCCGTCTGACTTGAGCGTGACCGTCGCCTCCGTGACCGTGGCGTGCCGGACGGCGTTGGCCACGGCCTCCTGGACGATTCGGTACAGTGCCAGCAGGGAATGCGAGTTCAACCGGTCCTCCACCGGCTCGAAGTGTGCGTGGACCGTGAAGCCGAACACTTCATGGATGTCGCGAAACGTGGAGCGTAGCGCCGAGGACAGCCGGTGGTCCTCAAGCTCGGGTGGCAGAAGCCCCCGAATCATCCGCTTCACGGTCCGCATGGTGTCGAGGATCTCATCGGCGATTTGGGCCCGCGACCGGCCCCTTTCCTCTTTGTCCGGTTCCTCCGCCAGGAGCATGACCCTGACCTTCAAGGCCACGAGGTACTGAAGGAGCTCGTCGTGCAGCTCGCGGGACAGGTGCTTTCGTTCATTCTCGGCTGCCTGGATGACCAATTTGGAAACCCGCTGCATCCGCTTCCAAGCTGTGATGTCGCGGATCGTGCAGATTACGAGGTCCTGGCCCGTCGCCAGCGTCGTGGGGCTCAGACTGATCTCGACCGGGATGGTCGCACCGTCCTTGTGCAGTGCCAGCAACTCCATCCCCTGACCCATCGGCCTCGGGCGTGGTGCCTCGGCATACCGGCGGCGGTGTTCCTGGTGCTGCTGGCGCACCGGGGCCGGAATCAGCCGCTCCACCGTGAAGCCTTCCATCTCGTCGCGGCTCCAACCGAACAGTGAGAGGGCCTGCGGGTTGAGGTCCCGGATCATGCCGTCCGCGTCCACGACCAGCATTGCGTCAGGCGATGCCTCAAAGACGACGCGGTAGTCGCCAACGCCAAGCAAACCCACTTTGTCCCCCTCTCGGGATCCCGAACCCGGCCGGGTGCCGGGATCATCCCGGCACTCGCTTCCATCTACAAGGCGTCCGCTGGCCGGGGATGTCAATGGGGAAATCGGACCGGGTGTCATTCGATTCGCACGGGATTCGCAGCTCAGAGGAGGCCGCTCCGCCTGAAGAGGTCGGGGAGGTCGTTCCCTCGGATGATTTCGCCTGCGCGAATGTGCGGGCTCTCATCATCGCGAGAAGGTGCCACGAGAGCGAACAGGACGGCCAGCAACGGTGCCCAACGCATCCACCGCCTGGGGGCACCGCCCCTGGGGAATCGTTGATCGGGTTTCATGCGATGCTCCTTCCGAGCAGTCTGAAATGGGATCGCCCAACGAGAGAAGCGTGTCCTCCCGGTGGGACCCTTCAATACTGCTCTCGCGGATACTACCGGCCCTAGCGGGAAATCCCCCCAATCGCGTAGGGAAATCATTGCTACGGCGCGTGGGGAGAATCCCCGCAGGACGAGCGCAGCGCGGACCGCGCATGACCCGCCCGTCCGCGTTGCGGAAGGCTCCCCCGCTCATTCGTCCTCCCTTTCGTCCATCGGCGTCATCTCTTTCCGCGTGGCCTCGATCTCATCCCAGAACTCTTCGTTCGCTGCCTCCACCGCCCCCGCCGCCTGCAGCGGGTCCGCAAAGAGTTCGTACAGATCTTGCAACTCTTCGCTCGCCGCCTTCAACTCTTCCAACGCTGCCTCCAACTCTTCGTCCGACTCCTCGCGCGCTGCCGCGACCCGTTCCTCCGCTGCCATCATCCGGTCGTCCGCCGCCGACCAGTCTGATAGGCGGCTCACTGCGCCTCGCCCCCTCGCAGGGCCGCGCTCTTGGTTGCATCCTGGGGAGCATCGAGAATGTAGACCTCGGAGCTATCGTCGGCGACAGCTTGGGCGACCCGGTGGCCGTACTGCGTGATAGCGAAAACCTTCCGGCCGAGGGTGTCTCGCGTGACTTTCGAGAATTTCAGCCCCGCAATCATCAACTGCTTCCTCATTGACGCGCCTACCTTCCCCTTGGAGCCAGTACGGACCGGCTCTGTCTTTTCCTTTCCTTTGGGGCCGGTAGACCAGCCCCGGCTGAAATCTAGCCCGCCTTCCCCGCCCCGGTCCTTTTGCGGCCTCCCGCGGTGATCGATCCTGGATCAACTGGACGCCGGTGGGGAACGGCACCCGCCCCTGGGAAGCCGCCCAGTTCCTCACCGGAGCGAAACACGCGACCACCGATCCGCCCCCCCGCTTCCACGGCGACCACAGGAGCGCCGGGGGGAAGGGATCGGAAGGCCGCCAGAGGTGCTGACGAGCCGCCCACCGCCGCGCTGAATGGTCTGGATCGCTCGGTATGGGCCGTCCCTGCCGCCAGAATCGACGGGCCAAGGTCGTTTTCGGTCCATGACCGGGGGTACGTACCCCTACCCTTCGGGGGGTCGAGAAATCGCGTTAGAGCCGATCCTACGGGGTCGGTTTCGGCCGGACCGCTCGATTTCGGGGAATCAAGAGGGCCGCCGCCCGCAAAACGCCCAGAATCGCCCTCTAACGCAGTCCGCCCCCCAGGGACGAAAAGGACACGGCCCCAACGGAGATACCGCCAGGGCGCCCCCAAGGCATGGCGTACTGGCTAATCCTGCGCCGGTTTCCTGGCCACAATGCCGATCCGGCGGCGCAGTAGCGGAATCCACCGCAGGAACGCGCGTTCCAGGATGCGGAGTCCGGGGAGGTGGGACTCGGCGTAGCGGGCCGTTTCGATCTCGAATCCCTCATTCACCAGAATCGCCTTCATCCTGCGCATGGACTTGTAGTCGACATGCTGGGGATCCGCCTTCAGGATGATGTTCCGGTTCTTCAGCACCTCGAGAATATGCGACCGGCACGGTAGCCATACGACGAACCTGCCGCCCGGTTCGAGGACGCGGTACGACTCCTTCGCCACGCGGATGGAATCGTCCGGATACAGGTGTTCAAAGAGGTCGGCCGCGTAGACCAGGGTGAACTCGCCTTGGGGGAACACCATATCCGTCGCGTCCCCGATGACGAACGAAGGGCCGCCCCGGCTGTTCTGCTTCTCGCAGAGCGCGATCGCGTGCTCCGACAGGTCGATTCCGACGACATGCCGGACACCCATTTGGGCCACCGCGAAGGAGATCGTACCCCACCCGCACCCGATGTCGAGCACGCGGTCCGTCGGCCGGAGGGGATGGAGCCCCATCACCATGCGTGCCCGGTAGCGCTGGAACGGTGAATCCAGATCAACGAGGTGGGGTGTGTCGAAATAGGACTCGTCGTGAAGGTCGGAAGGGCCGGGGTTACCCCCCGGTCTCATCGGCCGTAGCCGATCACGACCATCACGGAGGGGCTCTGGTTCTTGAATCGCTGGTCCATCACGACGCGGCCCTCGAGCATCAAGCCGACTGCGGTGAAGCTGAGCCCGCCACCCACCGTCAGCGTGGAACCCGTGCCTTCGTACTGCCGCCGTTCGCTGTTCCACACCGGCTCGGGACCCGGAAAGGCCGCCCCGACTGTGCCGAACACGCGGGGATGGCCCGGCGAAGATGCCAAGGTGATTCCGGCCCGGCCGGAGAGGTAGAGGTCCAGATGGAGTTCGGAGTTTTCGCTGCCGGCCATAATCTCGTCGACGGCGGCAACGGCGACATCCGCCCCGACGAATGTCCGGATGCCGTCGCGGTGTCTCCTTCCGAGCGGACTGAACTCGACGAGCGCATGGCCGCCGGCGACGGGCGAGCCGGGTAGGTGGGATTCGCGTTCATTGAACATGAGACCGGCATAGGGCGAAGTGGTCACCGTGACCTGGGCCGCGACTTCGGGTGCGGCCGCGAACAACACCGCGGCGATCGCGAGGGGCCACATGGATTGGATCGGATTCATTGGATGCTCCCTGATTATCCGGGGGGACGTGAGTGTACGAGACGCACGGGCTCGCGTGGGCGGGAGCAGCCGAAGCTGCTCGGAAGTAGGCCGCACGGGGGGCGGGAGGGGGCGCAACGGGCCGCGGCTACTTCGGCGCGGCGGAAGCATGGTCTTCAAGGGGCCCGGCTTTCATGGTGGTGCAGGAGCGCCCTGTCCCCGGCGATGTGCGGGGCAGGCTATCACGCCGGGCAGGCGTTGGTTCTCACCTGTGTTGCGCCGACCGAACTTAGGGGGGGAGCGACCCCGCCCCAAGGGGGCATTTCAGCCGTTTTTGGCTGGTTGCCCCGCTCATTTGCCCGGACCCGGTGTGACGCCAACAACGTAGCAGAGCGTGCCATGAGGCGTCAAGCGTTTACCGGACCGTTTTCCGGCGCGCCGTTCCTTCCTGGCCTCCTTGCGGAACTTGCGATGGCCCTTCTTCTGCGCCTTCCGGCAGGCGCCGTGGGGCGAGATCATCTTCCGGTTGCGCTTGCGCCGTTTCCGCTGCTTCCGGTTCCATTTCAAGGCTTGCGTTCTCCGCGCGCTTGCGTCGCGCTCATGACGATGCGCCGCACCCTCGTGTCCTGCTCGCCGACGATTCTGGACACGGCCCGGTGCGACGGCAGTTCGTTGGCGAGGGCCACCACGTATGACTCGAACCCGTGCGTGCACCGCTGGCGCGGACGTGCCCACGGAACCGCGGCCTGGCGCACCCCGCAATTCGGGCACGAGACACGGGGCGAGTAGGCTTGCAGGAAGCATCGGTACTGAAAGAAGTCGAGATGCCGCCAGGGTTTCAGCGTGCTGTCGTAGCTCGGGCAGCCGTCCATGCCGCAAGCGCCGCAGGCGAACCGGCTTCCGCGCGGGAATTCGAGGGTCACGAAGACGGTGTTCGGTACGGTTTCGTCGAAGTTGACCTGGTGGACGTACCAGGGCGGGTCGAGGGCCAATACCTGCTCGAACACCGCAGTCGTTTCTTCTCCTGAGAATTCCATCAAGGAAACTCCTTCCATTGGATCTGGATGGGTATAGGTCGTTCCACCGAGGCGAGGGCGTCTACGAAGCGGTCCACCAACGCTTCTCCATGGCTTCGGCATACCGCGCATGCAGGGTGCGCCTGTATTCCGCTTCCCACTTGGGTTCCACCCGTGGAACCGGATCTTTTCCGTGCTTGTCTCTTCGGAGATTCCGGCGCGGCAACGGTCCGCTCCCGGCGTCTCCTCCTCTGCATGTACCGGCGTAGCGCGGTGTTGCCCCGGTCGCTGATGTCGGCCGGGCAGTCACAGCAATGGCGGGTCATTACGTCCAACCGGCTTGAATCAGGCCAGAAGTTACTGCAACAGCAGCCAGCCGACGACCAGCGCCAGCAGTGCCGCGAGCAGCAATGATAACGTTCCGGCCAGCCCGTAGGCGGGTCGTCTCTTCCGATGGCCTCTGAGTCTGTCGCTCCGCATGATTCAGGTCCTCCTTGGGATTGCACGGAGCCTCCAGCCGGGGGGGCTCCGCGTCTTCGTGGACACCCAACGCCCAAAACCTGCCAATCAACAGCCGGGACGGCAACCCGTGCCGCGCGGGGAATTGGTATCTCTCGAATTTTCCTGACACTCCCTACTCGCTTCGCCCGCCCTGCGCAACTTCCACCGCCTCGCCGTCCCGTACCACTGCGCGTGGCGGAACGCTCGCCCCAGGCCCGATCGTCGCGCGCCGGCCGATCTCCACCCGGTTCCCTACCTCCGCTCCCGGGCCCACCACCGCCTTCGACCCGATCCGCGACCGCAGTCCGATGCGCGCTTTCGGCTCCACCCGCGCAAACACTCCAATCACCACACGGGCTCCCACCTCCGCACCCTGCCGGATCATCACCGCCCGCCGCACCGTCGCCCGGCTACCCACCTCCACGTGGTCCCCCGCATGAACGCCGTCGCTCAACCACGCCTTGTCCCCGATGCGCACCCGCGTACCCAGCACGCACTTCGTGCCCACTCGCGTCCCCGCGCCAACCTCGGCGCCTCCTCCCACTTGCGTCCCCCTCCCCACCTCCGCTCCCTCACCCACCGCCGCATACTCGCCCACCACCACACCCCGCCACAGAATCGCCCGGGCACCGATGGTCGCATATCGCCCAACCGTCACGCCCGGCCCGATCATCGCCTCCGCCTCCACTACCGCCATCGCGCACACACGGGCTGTGTGGTGCACGGTCGCAAGAGGATGAATCGCTTCGTTTCCCATGTGCCAGTTTCCAAACCCCCTGTCCGAGTGCTGGGGTGATGGGGAAGAAACCGCCCCCGCCCGGCGAACCGGACGGGGGCGATCCATGGGTTTCTCGTCAGGATGTACGAGAAGGTGATATGGTTACGCGGGTGATGGCCGGGTGATCGTTAGGCTGATCGTCCTTTCCACATTGTCTTGGGACTTGACCTTTAGGGTCAGGGTCTTGGACTGTCCAGCTGCTGGAGCATCCACGTCGAACCGCATCCCGTCACACTCGTCACCTCTTCCCCGGTTCTCCGGCTTCACTTTTGTTCCGCCATCCGTCACCGTGGCCGTCTGGCACCACGCCGCGTCGCCGTCGTTAGGACCTGCTGTGTTGTCCACCGTTGCGAAGTCGAAGACGAGTTCCACAGAGGTAGCGGTGGAGTCTATACTGTGAGTCCACGAGGTTGTCTCACCGTCAGAATCGGCTACGTCGTCACTGTTACCTGCAACCCCATCGTCTACAGCAAGGCCGTCAAGCACGTTGCCCACAGGAGCAGCGCGAGTCACATCGAAGGTGAATTCATGGTCGTTGTAGCCGTTCGCAGCAGTGACCGTCATTGTGATGGTCGTTGACACCGCAGTGCCAGCGCTGCTGGTGCCGGTTTTGTGGAAGCCCAGAGTACACGTGCTTCCAGAACACTTTTCACCAGTACCATCGGATTCTGCTTCCAGGTCGGTCCTTGCACCGTCGGATACCTCCGCATCAATCGTGATGGTGCCGGGGGTGTATATGACCGGTTCTGCTAGCGTACCTCCGGTTAGTTCGTCCTCACCGTCGTCGTTGTCCTGTTCTGTTGGGAGTGTCACTCCACTAGCCAAGTCCACGGCCGTATCGCCTACCGTCTGGACACCCTCGATCTCAAGCTCTGCAAGTTCGTCGTCGACAAGCCCAGGCCTGGTGCTGTAGATGACCAGCGTACCCATGCTCGCATAGTCGCCCCGACCCTCGACGGTTGCGGAGAGTTCGGTTACGGCCTGGAAGTCACATTCATCGTCGGTCATGGGCCCGTCATCGTCGGGCTTGCCGCCCTCTTCATCCAGACACGGAGCCTCATATCTGGCCTGGTCGATCTCTACCGTGTATTCGCCTTCCAGGATATTGGGAACCTCGAAGCTGCCTGTCCTCACTCCTGTCGTCGTCGTTTCCCGCTCGTCGGTGGCGGTCGGGCCATAGACCCGGAGGTTGATGCCGGCGTTCGAGCCACTCAGGTTGTCCACCGAACCCGCCAGCGTACCGTCGCGGTACACGAGGGCGAAGTTTTGCAGGGTGGCCGACACGTCGTCATCCACGGTAGTGGTGCCCTTGTTGTCCGTGATTAGCACCTTGTCGGTACCAGCCACGATCTTGTCGCTCGTACGGTCCCACCGGGGCAGGAAGTTGTCTGGGGTGTCCACGTCGGCGATGGCCGGGTACCTGGCTGCGGCGAGCTTGTCCGAGAGGTTCGGGTTCTTCAAACTCAGGCCCCGGTAGCCGCCATGGTCGGCGCTAGCCACGACCTGAACCCAATAGTCCGTGGCGTCATTCAGGTCGTCGAACGAGTAGAGTCCGTCGGACTCGGTCTCGGTGGTCTTGACCGTCTTGGCGCTGGAGAGTTTGCCCGCGTTGGGGCCAGTCCTGACGAATCTGGCATTCGTCAGGAGCTTGACCGTCATGCCGGCCACTGCTTCGTCCTTACGGACCAGACCGTTGTCGTCGCTGTCGTTGGCGACATAACCCATGATGGCGAGTCCCTGCCTGGTGGTTGTCCACGTCGCGGTGGCCTGTTTCGACGTGCCGACATAGAGCGTGTCCACGCCGGTCTCGTCTTCGGCGTCGCGCTCGTCGTGGAACACCGACACCGGCTTGTCGGCTTTGCCGACAATGCTGTAGTCCGCGTTGCCTCTGGCCGTGGCCGTGTAGGCACCGTCCTGGACACCGCTGAAGCTGTACCTGCCGGCGATTTCGCTCATCGTCCTCGTACGCATGGAGTCGGGGAGCACTTCGAAATCTTCGGTACCCGGGGTGAGTTTGACCCAGAGGCCGTTCACATCGTCAATGTTGCCGCTCAGCCGGCCGGTCGTCCACTGATACGCGAAGGTGGAGCATTCATCGTCGGTCGTCTTCGTCGAGGCCGTGCACATGCGGACCTCGGGGACGGCGCCGGACATCTCGCCGAAGGACCCCACGGTCATGCCGAGGTCGAGATCGCGACCGAACGTTTCGATTTCGTCGTCGTAGTCCACGCCGACCGCAGTACGATAGTCGCCGACATGGAAGCGAACGGTAAGCTCGGCACCGGCCGGTATCCGGGTGAACGTTTTCAGACCATCGGCTCCCACGGTGCCGATGCCGTCCCGGTCGTTATCGGTCTTCGGATCCTGGTCGGGGTCCCACTTATAGCGCTTCAACCTGTTCCTGTCGTCACGCGCCAGCAACTCCACCGACATCTTGCCGGCCACCGCCGCAACGGGCCGGTGGTCGCCGCCCACCACGCCGCTCTGGTAGTTGGTGAAGCCCGGCACACCGTCGGTCTCGCGGTACACGCCGATCACGAGCGACTGCGTCTTGTAGGTGATGTGGATGGGACCGAGGTCGTTGTCGGCCGCCATGTTGTCGGCCGGGAGCGCCATGCCGTCATGCTCATGGGTCAGCGCCTTGGACTGCGTCCACATCTCGCCCATGGTGGTCAGGCTGTCCACCTGGGTCGAGTCCACCGCAATCGTGTACTTCAGGGGCAATTTGGTCACGTCGACAGTGTCGCTGTGCATGCCCTTGCCCTTCGCATCGGTGGCTATGGTGTCCGCACCGATGACCACCTTCCAATGTGGAAGGAACTGGTCGCCGTCCTTCTTGCCGGCGACGCTCTTCACCCACCACTGGAAGTTCACGCGGCGGTTTAGAAGTCTTGCCCCGATGGTGGCACGGCTGCGGCGTTCGATCCGCGGGTACAGGATTTCGATGTTGGCGTTGTCCGAGACCCGGAGATCGTCATGACCCGTCTTGGTCACCTTGGCGAAGACCAGGTGGTCGGTTCCGTGGCCGCCGGGTCCGAGATTCTTATCCCGCGCGAAGTCGAACTTCGCCATGCCGGTCGAGTCGGTGATTGACGTGCCAAGCGGGTTGATGCCATCGTCGGCGTCGTCGCCGGTTGCGTACAATGCAAGCGTCACGCCCCCGACCATGTCGCCGGTGACGCTGTCGTTGCCCATCGCCGCAGTCACCGTGATCGTCTGCATGGTGATCTCGAATGGGAAGTCAACTGTGGTAGTGGCTGCTGCAGCTACATTCACTGACACTTCCGAGTCTTCGCCGGAGAAGCGGTATCCTGCTCGGCTTAGAAGGTCGCCGACCGTCAGGCCAGAATCGTTGACCTTGCGATCGATTGCCACACCAACCCTGTAGTCGCCTGCCCGGAGTCCGGTGAACGAGTAGGTACCATCGGCATTCGCCATTCCAAGATGCTCGTCATCAAGTTTCGGTCCCCTCAGTATGAGAGGAATTCCGGTCACCGTTGCTGGAATCACTTTGGCTTTCACGAGTGCCGCGATTTCGGCTGACAGGTCCAGCATCGGCTCACCGGTGGTGTGCTCATCATCGCTGTTGACCTCGTCTAGGAACAGCATTCCTGAAATGCCGGCAGTACGCGTATGCATCCCGGCAAAGTCCTCGATCGCCGCCTCATCGTCGCCTAGCTTGACTACCTGAGTGGTTGAGGCGGATGGGAATTCGTATGCGGCTGTGTCCCAACCCGAGATCTCGATGGTATACGTGCCACCCGCAAGACCGGAGAAGTTGTACTCTCCGTTGTCGTCAGTCGTAGCCGTCCCATCCTCCTTGCCCGAAAGCGTGACTGTCACGTCTGGCACTCCGTCACGCTCGGCGTGTACTTGGCCACTGATGCTGGCCTGGCGCAATGATGCTCCTGCGAACGATATACCCGTCTGCTTCTGTCCGACCGAAAGGTTCATCGATCGTGAAGTTGTCGGGTAGCTGTACTTGTCCTCGTCCGGATTGGTCATCGTGACCGTGTAGTTGCCTTTACGAAGCCCGGTGAACCCGTACATGCCATCTGCACCCGTCGTCATCGCAGTGCCGTCTTCCGTCTGTTCACCGCCGGTCAGTGTCACTGTGACGCCCGGCTTGGCTTCATTGTCGAGTGTTACCATGCCGCCAATGCTGGCGGTCCGGATGATCGTTGCGTTGAAGTCGACCGTCATGGTCTGGTCCGTAGCTACGATGCCGGTCCATTCCTTGGCGTAGTCGCCCCCCGAGTAGTCATGCTCGTCGGTGTTGTCGGTGATGCTGACACGGTAGGTGCTGGTCAGCAGATCGCCGAAGGCATACGTGCCATCGGAACCGGTGGGCATGGAGCCCACGAGGGTGCCCGAGGTGGTTCCCGTAATCTTTAACAAGGTCACGGTGACACCGGAGAGTCCTGTTCCCTCTACCTTCACGGTCCCCATGACTGCTGCAGTTCGGAGGGATTTACCCTCGAAGTTCACACCGGTCTTCGACTCGTCCAGCTCAAGCGAGAAGCCTTGGGCGGGTTCGGCGAATGCGTACTCTACGTCGTCCCAACCGGAGATGGTCGCAGTGTAGTCGCCTGCCGCGAGGCCAGCGAAGCCATACTGGCCGTCAGCGTTCGTGTTGCCCTCTCGGGTTTCGGGACCAGTGAGCTTCACTGTGATTCCGGCCATTCCAGCGCCGCCCACATGGACCCTGCCGGTCACGCCAGCCGTGCGCAGCAGCTGGCCCTGGAAGGCCACTTCACCTGTCTCACGCAGTCCGACTGTTACCGACTCGGTGGTGGGCTCGAATCCGTACTCATTGGCGTCGTATCCTGAGATCGACACGGAGTATTCGCCGGCGTGCAGGCGGTCAATCATGTACTGACCACTGCTGTTGGTGGTGGCTTCGTGGTCTTCGTCCTTCGGGCCACCTTCGATTGTGACGGTTACGCCGGCTAGCGGTGCGTCGTTGTCGCCGACTGTCACGGTGCCTTCGATCGCTGCCGTCCGCAGCATGAGGCCGTTGAACGGAACGGTCCCTGTCTGCTGGAGTGCGACCGTGACGGTCGCTGTGGTGCCATCGGGGAATCCGTATTCGTCGTCGTCGAATCCCGAGATCACGACCGAGTAGTTGCCCGCAGGCAGGCCCTCGAACGAGTAGACGCCGACATTATCGGTGATGCCGGTGTCCGATTCGCCCTCGCCACTGATGTTGACGGTCACGCCCGAAATCGGGCCTACACCTTCGACTGACACCGTACCTTCGATGCCGGCGGTGCGAAGTAGGGTACCCTCGAAGGGAACGCTCGCCGTCTCGCCGTATGCCACCGTCACGGACTGTGTGGTCTCGTCGAAGCTCATCTCGTCGGTGTCGTAGCCCGAAATGCCGACAGAGTAGTTGCCGCGGCGCAGCTGGTCGAACGAGAACTGACCGGCGCTGTTGGTCTGCGCGGCCTGGTTCTCACCGCGGCCCTGCAGGCTGACTGTGATGCCCTCTTGCGGCTGGCCGTCAGCGGTCACCTGTCCCCTGATTTCGGAGGCACGCAGATAGGTGCCCTCGAAGGTGACGACCTTCGATTCGCCCACCGCCACCGTAGCGGCTGAGGAGGTGGAGCCGAAGGCCACGTCTTCGTCGTCGAAACCGGTGATCTCGACGGTGTAGTTGCCCGCGCGCAGTCCGGCGAATGCGTACTGCCCGTTGGCATCCGTCAGGGTCTCGGAGTCGCTTACTCCTGAGAGGGTGACGGTGATGCCGGCGAGACCGTCGTCCTCCACCGTCACCGTCCCCATGATGCTCGAGGTCCGGATATAGGTGCCGGAGAAGTTGACTGTGATGGTCTCGCCGTCAGTAGCAATCGTTGCCGGTAGCGATGTCTGGTCGAAGCTCGCATCGTCCGGATAATTGCTGATGGTGAGTGTGTACGTACCGGCCTCGATGCCGTCGAAGCGGTACATGCCTCCGTTCGCCGTGGTGGCGGAAGCACCGTTGCTCAGGGTGACGGATACGCCGTCAACCCCCTGGCTCTCAACCGACACCAGCCCGTCAATCGAGCCGGTGGGCGGCGGAGGCGGTAGGTCGTCTCCGCACGCGTTGATGAGGGGGACCGCGAGCAACGCCGCAGCCGCCATGAACCTGGTGAGTCTACTCATGGTGTGTCTTCTCCCTTGGGAGGGTGGTAGTGTCGGGGGTTCGCCTCTCCCCCGCTTTCGAGAGCGTGCCCTGCATGGACACAGGCCCTCCACTCGGGATTTACTGCAACATCTGTGCCGGAAGCCTCACAGCCGTTTTGGAGCGCTCCAACGCGCGCGCGCGCGACAAGAGTGGCGATCTACCCACAATTGGGTGGGATGCAACCGAGGCGACTGTGGGTTGAATCCCGGGTGACTGTGGGTGACCAGCCGTCGTCGGTCGTCTGCCTACGGGGAGTTCACATAGTGCCTGACGACTCGCAGCAGGCTGTCGGTGTCTACGTCCACGATCTCCGCCAAGTCTCTCAAGGGCATCCGTGCGGCCAGTTCCGCAATCCGATGCTCAAAGGGATAAGTGAACTTCGTCCTCGGGCGCGCCCATGGAAGCTCCGCTTGCCGGACCCCACAAGAGGGACAGGTCACCCGCGGGACCGACACAACGAGGATCGTCTGATGGTGGAGGAAGTCCAGGTGCCGATATTCCTTGGGGTGGGTGTCGTACGCCTTGCACCCTGCGGTGCCGCAGCTGCCACACGGAAACACGCTGCCGGGCGTGAACGCCAGGCGTGCGAGCACAGCAGGCTTCTCGCCGGCGTCGGGCTCGATACTCGCGACGTACCACGGGGGCTTCAGCTCCAGTGCATCGGCGAACAGCTCGATTGATGAATTCACAAGCGCCCTCCCGTGCCTACCGTTGGGGAATGAGAGGTGCACCGGACAGCAGTGGATCCAAAAGGAGCATTCCCGAAGGAACGCGATCCGACTGCCGCCCGGCACACCGAAAACTGAACTTCTGTCCGGCTCACGATAATCCACCCTGCCTGGACCTTGCCAGTCGTCGGGCCAACACCACCGAATGCTGTTTCGAGCTCCCCATTTCAACGAGGGGTCTGTTCGGCTTGAGTTCACCCGTCACGAGCCGCTTCAGCTCCTTGGACGGCTTGAAGACCGCCACGGTGCGGTGCGGGACATCCACGGGCTCACCCGTCCGTGGATTGCGGGCCTTGCGAGCCGCTCTGTGTAGCACCTTGAAGCACCCAAAGCCCCGGATCTCAATGTTCTCGCCTCGCGCCAGCGCCTCCTTGAGGGCGCCGAAGAGGCCGTTGACTGCCAGCTCGCACTCCAACTTGCTCGTGCCCGGTTCGAGTTCTCGCCAAACACGCTCAATCAGTCCCATCTTGGTCATCGTTCTCTCCCTTGACCAATTCGCGGTGGCATGGAAGCTCTCCAACAACCCCGCGGAACGCAAGTGGAGGTGCCGCAACGCCTTTGGAAGACCGCAGCGGCAAGGATTGGGGAAAAACGGAGGTCCGCCGGACCAACCGGAGCCCCCGGAGGAGCACCCCCGGAGGCGCACTGCCCGGTTGCGTGACGGTGAACCCGGACGGATGCCGGGCCATCGTCACCGTCTCGCAGGAGTATGCGGAAAGCCCTGCCTATTCGCCCCGGGAAGTCGCGGGAGCGACCCGCTGTGACCCGTTGAAAATGGGCTGTGTTATTCAGCAGGTAGCCCGACTCAGGCTCCTGCAAGAGACGTGTGACGCCCCCAACGTAGCGGGGCTTGAGGTCCCCCGGCAACTCCGGGGTGGGAGAAGGAAACGACCCGGCGAGGGGAAAAGCACGGACGATCCAGTCGGCAGAGCCGGGCCGTTGTCACACCGGGCAGGGAAGCCCATCTGTCCCGCTTATTCACCGGCGGGCGCGAGCGGGAGCGACCCACCCGGCCCATGTCGCCGGTTCTTCTATTCGGCGGGCGACCCGGCAATATCCTTGCGCGCTTACGGATTCACCGTTCGAGGCCCGCGCGGTATGACGCCCGCACAGTTACGGGAGCGGCCGTAGCAGCGTCAAGGGGCCACGCCGCTTGCGCCCGAGCGCAACCCAACCACTCGTCGGGATCACCCCCCCTGGGTCGCCGGGGGGATTCCCCGAGCTACCACCATCCTACCGTCGCCAGGCGTCTGGTGAGGGAATCCCACGGCTGAACGTGAGCGAAAGCCCGGACAGGCCCGGCAGGGCCGATGGCGTGCCGTCCGGGGCAAGGGCCGGAGCACGTCGCAGAATCGCCCGCACCTGTCCGTCCCCGTCGCGCCAGATGGACAACGGCCGGTCCGTGTCGGGGTCGAGCGTGACCGTCCCGCCCGGTCCGGACAGCGTGACGCTCGCCAGCGCCTCCCAGCCCGGTTCAGCCGGAAGCACGAAGGTGAACCCCCCAGCACCAGCGCCGGCGTCGGCGATCTCCGGCATGTCGAACGGAAGTGAGAACAGTTCGGCACCGTCAGCCGACCGTCCTTCGATCGTCCACGTCCCGCCCGATTCGGGAAGCGACGGCGGCGCGTCGACGACGACCGCGGGTTCGAGGTACGGCACGCCCGTCGAGTCCACGCCACCCCACAGCAAGAGGCTCCGTACGGGAGCCCCGGCGACCGCGCGGGCTTGTCCGCTACCTTCGGCCTGGAGACGGTGTCGAAAGGCCCTGCCGAAGTGGTAGTCGCTGATCCATTCCGGCCCGCAGTAGGACATCACGTCCGGCCAGCCGGGACCCACGAGCCGGCCGTTGGCGAAGTCGTACCCCCAGACACTGATCCGCCCGGTGGGATAGGGAAAGTGCGGATCGACGTGTGTGGAGACGCTACAGGGCGCATGCCCGAGATTCATGTTGTGCCCCAGCTCGTGGGCGATCACTGCACTTCCGAGACCTGAAACACTGGTCCAGCCGGGCCGCCAAGCGCGACCGCCACCTCCAACCAGGGCGCCCATCCAGTATCCGCGGCCGCTTTCCGAGGTCCGAATGGCTCCCGTCAAGTCCAGGATCGCATTGCCGTTGCCGAAGTCGGGCCGGATGTCGGTCCAGACGGCGGGGTGCGCCGTCACGGTCCAGTCGTGCGCGGGCAGAAGCGCGCCGGGAAGGCGCATTAGCTCGTGACCCTCCGGATCGGCGGCCCAGTCCTCGACCGTCGCGATGATCGAGGAATCCGGGTCCTCCGTCCATAGGAACGGTACAACGGTCAGCTCCATGACCGGCAAGGCGTCGACACCAAGGGGCGCACGCCCTTCGGCCGGGATTCTGCGGGCAACCCCGAGCGATGGGTCCAAGGTGTTGTCCGGGTCGATCTCGACCACCATCTCCAGCCCGGGCCGCACCACGTCACCCGGTATCCGAACATTCGCGGAGATGCGCAAATCACCCTCGTCGATCTCCGCCGGCAGCGGTCCCGGCTTGCCCGGAATCTCCACCGAGTACACTTCCTCGCCGCCAACATGGAAGGTGGCCCGCACCTCCGGGACCGGCGCCTCGCGTCCCGGTGCCACCGTCAGGAACACCCGCAACAGCGCCTCCCGTCCGGCCACTAGCGGCACCGGATGGTCCCGGCTCTGAACCGATTGGACCAAGTAGGCTGCGACGGTCGAACACTGACGCAACCGATACACCCGAAGCGTGCGCGCCCACTGTTGGAAACCGGGGTCCGGCGGAGCGCACAGCCCGGTGTTCTGAGCGAACAAGTATTGAAGCCTCTGCAACGCAGTCAGAGTCATCGGCATCGCTCCCGACAAACCTTCGTTGCTATCGAGGGCCAGGTATTCCAGCTCGGCCAAGTTACCCAGCTCCGGGGGAATCGGGCCGGTCAGGGCGTTGTTGCCGAGCCACAGCCCTCCCAGCGAGGCCAGGTTGCCCAGCTCCGGGGGAATCGGGCCGGTCAGGGCGTTGGAGCCGAGGTCCAGCTCTTCCAGCGCGGCCATGTTGCCCAACTCCGGGGGAATCGGGCCGGTTAGGGCGTTGAAGCCGAGGTCCAGCCCTCCCAGCGAGGCCAGGTTGCCCAACTCCGGGGGGATCGGACCGGTCAGATGGTTGTAGCCGAGCCACAGCGATCGCAGCGCGGCGAGGTTGCCCAACTCCGGCGGGATTGGGCCGGACAGAGCATTGCCGTGGAGGGACAGCAGTTTTGACGGCGACCGGGATCCAGAAGAAACTGACGGCGATTTCAACGCGGCCAGGTTGCCCAACTCTGGAGGGATTGGGCCGGTCAGGCCGTTGGAATCGAGTATCAGCCATTCCAGCTCGGCCAAGTTGCCCAGCTCCGGGGGAATCGGGCCGGTCAGATCGTTGGAGCTGAGGACCAGCGATTCCAGCGCGGCTAGGTTGCCCAGCTCCGGGGGGATCGGACCGGTCAGGGCGTTGCCGCCGAGGTACAGCGATTCCAGCGCGGCCAGGTTGCCCAGCTCCGGCGGAATCGCGCCGGTCAGGGCGTTGGAGCCGAGGTCCAGCTCTTCCAGCGCGGCCAAGTTGCCCAACTCCGGGGGGATCGGGCCGGTCAGGGCGTTGAAGCCGAGGTCCAGCCTTACCACCCGCCCCTCTGCATTCACCGAGACCCCGTACCATTCCCCGAGCGGCGCGCCGGTCAGCCAGTTGTCGTTGCGGTCCCAGTTCGGCCCATCCGTCGCGTCGTACAGCGCGACGAGAATGTCACGATCCGACAGGGACGCGCACGTCTCGCCCGTCCCCTCCACAACCGGGATTGACTCCAGCCATTCGCGGGATTCCTGGAGGCTGCACAGCCCCGTCCCCGAAAAGCGCAGAGTATCCAGCGAGACGCGGCCCAACGACAGCGGCAACGGACCCTCAAGACGCGGGTTGTTCGCAACATCGAAGACCTTCAGTCCTTCCAGAAACTCCCACGGTGCGGCAGGCAATCGCCCCACCAGATTGTTCCCCGGCAGGGTCAGGCTCGCCACCCGCCCCAGCGAGTCCGTCGTGATCCCGTGCCACTCCGCAAGCACCGGCCCCTCCGCCAGCCAGCTATCGGAACGAGTCCAGCCGCGCCCGTCGGTTGCGTCGTACAGAGCCTCCAAGACTACCCGGTCAGCTTGGTTGCAGAAGGTGCCATCGAAGGTTGTCAGTTGCTCTGAAACCAAACGCCAGAAATCCACAGTGCCCGGCACGCACAAGCCAGCGTTGTCGGAGAGCCACAGCCGTACCAGCGCGGTCAAATTTGCTGCCAGCTGCTGCGGGATCGGCCCGGTTAGGGCGTTGGAGGAGAGGGACAGCCCGTGTAGTGCGGTTAGGTCGCCCAACTCTGGAGGGATCGGGCCGGTTAAGGTGTTGGAGTGGAGGCGCAGCTGCCGTAGCACGGACAGGTTCCCCAACTCCGGCGGGATCGGGCCGGTCAGGGCGTTGTTGCCGAGCCACAGCCCTCCCAGCGAGGCCAGGTTGCCCAGCTCCGGGGGAATCGGGCCGGTCAGGGCGTTGTTGCCGAGCCACAGCCGTTCCAGCGCGGCCATGTTGCCCAACTCCGGGGGAATCGCGCCGGTCAGGGCGTTGAAGCCGAGGTCCAGCACTTCCAGCCCGGCCAGGTTGCCCAACTCCGGCGGGATTGGGCCGGACAGAGCATTGCCGTGGAGGTACAGCAGTTTTGACGGCGCCCGGGATCCAGAAGAAACTGACGGCGATTTCAACGCGGCCAGGTTGCCCAACTCTGGAGGGATTGGGCCGGTCAGGCCGTTGGAATCGAGTATCAGCCATTCCAGCTCGGCCAAGTTACCCAGCTCCGGGGGGATCGGGCCGGCTAGAGCGTTGGAGGAGAGGCCCAGTACTTCCAGCGCGGCCAGGGTCCCCAACTCCGGCGGAATCGCGCCGGTCAGGGCATTCTCGGCGAGCCACAGCGACCGCAGTGCGGTCAGGTTGCCCAACTCCGCAGGGATCGGGCCGGTCAGAGTGTTGGAGCGGAGCTGCAGCACTTCCAGCGCGGCCAGGTCGCCCAGCTCCGGCGGGATCGGGCCGGTCAGGGCGTTGAAGCCGAGGTCCAGCCGTTCCAGCGCGGCCAAGTTACCCAGCTCCGGGGGAATCGGGCCGGTCAGGGCGTTGAAGCCGAGGTCCAGCCTTACCACCCGCCCCTCTGCATTCACCGAGACCCCGTACCATTCCTCGAACGGCGCGGCGGTTAGCCAGTTGTGGTTGTCGTACCAGTTCGGCCCATCCGTCGCGTCGTACAGCGCCTCCAGTGGTGCCCGGTCCGGATTCTCGACCACCGTCACCGCGAAGCTCACCGAAGCCTCCAGGCCGTCCGGATCGCTTGCCGTCACCGTCACTTCCGTCTCCAAATCGCGCACCCCCACACCCCCGGACACGGTGAGCACGGCCGCCGACACCGATACCGTGACGGCCGCCGTGTCCAAGCTGGACGCCTCGAACGCCAACGCGTCGCCGTCCGGATCGGTCGCGTACGGCGCTAGGTCGAGCTCAAGCCCGGGCGTCTCCGCCACCACCGTCTGCGCCGGAATCTCCACCCACACGGGAGCCCGGTTCACCGTCACCGCGATGCCCGTCGAGGCCTCCAGCCCGTCCGGATCGGTCGCCGTGACCGTAACCCGGCCCGTTCCCGTCTCTCCACCCGTCAGCGTCACCACGCTTCCCGACACCGCGACCGCGACAACCGACGTGTCCGAACTGGACGCCGCAAAGGTGAGCGGGTCGCCGTCCGGATCGCTGAACACACCGGAAACGTCCACCTCCACCGTCCGCCCTGGGCCCGGCAACCTCTGATCCGCCAGCGTCCCCGACACCACCGGTGCCCGGTTCGGAATCGTGGGGGGTTCACCCTCGCACGCCACGAGGACAAGGGACGCGAGAACGACGAATCGGGACTGCTTCGCGGACAGGTGCAAAATGGGGCCTCCGAGCGGATTTTTTGCGTAAACGCCAAAGCGATGAAGGTACGCCGGCAACCCGGACGGTGACAAATGCCCTTACCGCCGCCAAGCGTCCAGAGACGGGATCCCACGGCTGAACGTGAGCGAGAGTCCAGACAGGCCTGGCGGTGCCGATGGCGTGCCGTCCGGGGCCAAGGCCGGAGCGCGTCGCAGAATCGCCCGCACCTGCCCGTCCCCGTCGCGCCAGATCGACAACGGCCGGTCCGTGTCGGCATCGAGGGTGGCCGTCCCGCCCGGTCCGGACAGCGTGACGCTCGCCAGTGCCTCCCAGCCAGGTCCGGCCGGAAGCACGAAGGTGAACCCCCCGGCGCCCTCGCCGGCGTCGGCGATCTCCGGCATGTCGAACGGGAGCGAGAACAGTTCGGCCCCGTCGGCCGACCGGCCCTCGATGGTCCACGTCCCGCCCGATTCGGGAAGCGACGGCGGCGCGTCGACGACGACCGCGGGTTCGAGGTACGGCACGCCCGTCGAGTCCACGCCACCCCACAGCAAGAGGCTCCGTACGGGGAACTCCGCGGCCTTCCTCTGCACGCTTCCCCGCCGGAGGCGGTGTTGAAGGGCCTTCGTGAAGTGGTAGTCGCTGATCCATTTGGGACCACAGTAGGACATCAGGTCCGGCTTGTCGGGCGGCACGAGCTGGCCGGTGGCGAAGTCGTACCCCCATGCGCCGATTCTGCCGTCGGGGTCGGGGAAGTTGGGGTCGATGTTCCGGGGACCGCCGCAGGGCGCGTGCCACAGGCTGAAATTGTGGCCCAACTCGTGGGCGATCACAGTTCCTCTTGGGACCGAGGCACTGGTCGTTCCGCTAACGTAAGCCACGCCTCCCCCGTCGGAGAACCGAGGTAGCATTCCCATCCAGTAGCCGGTTCCGCCCTCCATAGCCCGAATGGCATAAGTTGCGTCTAGCACGTCTATCGCACTGTTCGAGGAGGTTTCGACGGGCGCGTGAGCGGTCACCCGCATCTCCCCTACAGGCAGCAGGTCGGCGGTCATTCGGAGTTGCTCGTGGTCCTGTGGATTGGTGCTCATGCCTTCCACCAGGTCCACCAGCGACGAGTCGGGGTTTTCGGTCCACAAAAACGGGATGATGGTCAGGTCAAAGACCGGCATCTCACGCACATCGACCGCCAAGCGGCCCTCCTCTGGAATCCGCCTTTCCACCCCCAACGACGGGTCCAGCGTCGAATCCGGGTCGATCTCGATCACCAACTCGAGGCCGGGCCGCACCAGGTCACCGGAAACCTGCGCATTGGCCGATGCAGCCAGGTCGCTTTCGTCAACCTGCGTCGGGACCGGATGCGATGCGGCGGGTATCTCCTCAACGCGCACCTCCGCGCCGTCCACGTAGAACCGCGCCAGGACGGGCGGAAGTGTCACGCTGTCCGGATTGGCCGATGCGGTCACGAACACCCGCAACAACGCCTCCTCGCCAGCCACCAGCGGTACGGGCATGTCGAGCGACTGGACCGCCTGCGTCAGATAGACCGCATCATATTCGCACTGGGAAATCCCCCGACTTTGTATGCCCTCCAGCCACGCCACGAACGCCGGATCGGATGGAGCGCACAGGCCGGTCCCGTCCGCGTCGAGGAACCGCAGCCGGTGCAGATTCGTGAGACTACCTGGCAACGCCCCCACGAGGTCGGTGTGCCAAAGGTACAGCCCTTCCAGCGCGGCCAAGTTCCCCAACTCCGGCGGAATCGCGCCGGTCAGGGCATTCTCGGCGAGCCACAGCGACCGCAGTGCGGTCAGGTTGCCCAGCTCCGCAGGGATCGGGCCGGTCAGGTCGTTGTCGTGGAGTTGCAGCACTTCCAGCGAGGCCAGGTCGCCCAGCTCCGGCGGGATCGGGCCAGTCAGAGCGTTGTAGTGGAGGCCCAGCCATTCCAGCGCGGTCAGGTTGCCCAACTCCAAAGGAATTGGGCCGGTCAGGTCGTTGACGGAGAGAGACAGGTATTTCAGCGAGGCCAGGTCGCCCAGCTCCGGCGGGATCGGACCGGTGAGGCCGTTGCTACCGAGCCACAGCCATTCCAGGGCGGCCAGGTCGCCCAACTCCGGGGGGATCGGGCCGGTCAGGGCGTTGTAGGAGAGGTACAGTGTTTCCAGGGTAGTCAGATTCCCCAACTCCGGTGGAATCGGACCGGTCAGGCTGTTGTTGCCGAGGTACAGCGATTCCAGCGCGGCCAGGTCGCCCAACTCCGGGGGGATCGGGCCGGTCAGGGCGTTGTAGGAGAGGTACAGTGTTTCCAGGGTAGTCAGATTCCCCAACTCCGGTGGAATCGGACCGGTCAAAGCGTTGTCGGCAAGGGTCAGCGATTCCAGTGCGGTCAGGTTGCCCAGCTCCGGGGGAATCGGGCCGGTCAGGGCGGTGCCGGAGAGAGACAGGTATTTCAGCGCGGCCAGGTCGCCCAGCTCCGGCGGGATCGGGCCGGTCAGGCCGTTGCCGTAGAGGCCCAGCCGTTCCAGCGCGGCCAGGTCGCCCAACTCTGGAGGAATCGGACCGGTGAGGGCGTTGCTACCGAGCCACAGCCATTCCAGCGCGGCCAGGTCGCCCAACTCCGGGGGGATCGGGCCGGTGAGGCCGTCGTCGTAGAGGTCCAGCCTTTTCAGCGCCGACAGGTTGCCAAGCTCTGAAGGGAGCGGGCCGGTCAGGCCGTTACCGCGGAGCCGCAGCCGTTCCACCTGGTCCAGCGAGTCCGCCTTCACCCCGTACCAATCATCCAGCGGACCAGCCGTTAGCCAGCTCTCATCATGGGTCCAATTCGGTCCATCGGTGGCAAGATACAGAGCCGTGAGGGCGGCGCGATCAGAGGACGAACCGGCCGCCAACAGCTCCGCCGAGTCCGCAGGCAGCGGCACACGCGGCACGGCCATCCGGTCGGTCTCGCAGGCCGCAAGGGCGACGAACGCGAGGACGACGAATCGGGACTGCTTCACGGATAGGTGCATGGGAGTCTCCGAGCGGTATGGCGTGTTTCGTAAGGTCAGCCAAGGAAAGCAACTCCTGATCCAAGAATGACGTAGCCCTAGACATCCGAAGCCGGGCCGTTGTCACACCGGGCAGGGAAGCCCATAATGTCCCGCCTATTCACCGACGGGGCGCGAGCGGGAGCGACCCGCTCGGCCCATGTCGCCGGTTCTTGTATTTGGCGAGCGACCCGGCATATCCACGCAAGTTCCACCTGGATCCACCGTCGAGGCCCACCCGGTATGACACCTTCACGGTACGCAAGCGGGCTCGGCGGCGTCAAGGGGGCCGACGGAAGGCGTGGCGGTCGACGAACGGGGCAGGGGCGCTGTGGCCGGGCGGCTCACCCCGGCGAGGGTCCTCCATCCAGGCGGGCGGTGAGGGCGGGAAGCTGACGGACCCCCTGGATTGACGGGCTCACCTTCTCCGATTCCAGAAACGACGCCACGGTCCATTGCAACGCCATCTCGGCGTCTCGCCACGACGGGGGGTTGCAGATCCGCTGCGGAAGGTGCCACGGGGCTCGCATGACCACATGCGTCGTGCTCAGCGCACGGCTCAGTGGCGGCCGCAGTCCCAGCCTGTCCACCGTGAACAGATTCGCAGGCGATGTGCGCAGGGCCCTCGCCGCGGCCCCGGCGCCCTGTCCGTCAAGCTGGCTGGCAAGGTCATGCAGCTCTCGCATTCCCGAATCCGCACCGGCTTCGTAGGCCAACCGGATTCGCTCGCGAACCTCATCCGCTTCGGGTAGCTCCTTGTCCTGGTCGCCGGTATTCTTCCCGGCGCGCCGCTCGCGGCGTAGCTCCTCGAGGACCGCACGCCTCGCCGTGGCACGGCAGCGCTGGAGGAAGCAGGTCGGCCCGAAGACCGCCCGCACCGCACGTCGCAGTCCGGCCGCGCGGCTCCGATCACGAACAGCCGTGGCCGATCCGGGCAAAGGCCACGCTCCAACAGGGACCCCAGGAAGTCCAGTGCCGCTCTCTCCCTGGCGCTGTCCTCCGCCGCACCGCTTTCGGCCCCCAGGAGGACCCGGCGACCGCGGGCCTGCAGTCCGATCGGCCGCGAGCTCCAGCGTGGAACCCGACACCGACACCGACACCAGGTCCGGGTGCCCGCTCTCCGCCGTGAACGTCAGCGCATCCCCGTCCGGGTCGGTGAAGTAGCCCGACAGGTCGAGGGACCGCCGCTCCCCCACATGCACGGTCTGCAACGGAATCTGGCCCGCAGTCGGCGCGCGGTTCGGAACTGTGGGGGGTTCACTTTCGCAGGCCGCAAACACGGCGATACAGAAAAGGAGGGTGCGGTGGTGTCGCATGGAGTGCGTCCTCCGGGCTTGGATTTTGAGTGAGTGAGTAGCCCCGGTCGCCGGACGTGGTGCCCTTGGGCCGCCGGGAAGCGGAACCCACCGGCAGGGCTTCGGGTATAGAGTACGAAATAAGCCCCCCTCCCCCCAGCCAGGAAAGGATCCTGCCATGAAACGCCTCTTCGCAACGTTGTTCCTCGTTCTGTTGGCCGTCACCTGCGACGAACCCACCGCCATCGCCGTGTGCGACGGCACCGCTGCCATTCGGACTTTCCGCGACTACCCCTCGGAACGGGACGTGTCCAACCACATCTGCTTCAATGAGATCGGCGAAGGGGCCGCCTACTCGGTCGAGTCCTCCGATCCCGTCGTCGCTACCACGGCTGTGAAAGGGCGCATGATCGTGGTGACGGGTGGTGAGAACGGCAGCGCCGAGGCGTCGGTCACGGCCACGGGCTCTGGCGGCTCCGCTACGGCCATCTTCCCGATTGTGACGATGGACGCCGCGGTCGGTAGCTTCACCTGCCAGATCGATTCGGTCGTCGATGAGTGGACTTACCACAGTGATGAGGGGAACTACACGGCCCATGTGGATCTCGCCGAGCTTCATGGTCGACTCACCCTGGATAACGGCGAGTCGTTTGACTACTACCCGCTTGATGTGGATGTGAAGGAGGGCACCTACCAACGGTTCGGTTCCGGGCAGACACGGACGACGGGAGCGAGCGAGTGTACACTGGAAATCACTGGTTGGGCGTACGCTATGGAAGACGATGAGGTGTCCGCCGGAGGCGGTCAATCCGGGACATGACCTTTAGAGCACGGCACCGGCAAGCGAACCCGGTGGCGAGCAGGCCGCTCGGTCCCCCTGTTCAGGCCCTCACTGCACCCATCCTTTCGGGATCGTCGTCAGCGACGCGCATCCAAGACGGTATGGCAGGCCCATAGATCGGCATTGTGCAGAGTAACTGCAACATCCGCTCCGTCGCGTGGTTAGGGTCGTCCGCTTCCCGAATGGCCCGTTTCGTGGCACCGAGCAGGTCCTTGAACAGCAGCGCGGGGTAGTGTACGAGATCCAAGTCGACGGTCATCATATAGGCGTTGAACAACGCATAGCATGTCCCTTCCGGTTCGTTTTCCAAGGGGTCCTGGAACGCCTGGAGCAGTGCTCGAAATACCTCCTTCCTTGGATCCGTTGCCTCGAGGGATTGGAGGAGCATGCGGTTCGTCGCGTCACGGTCATCTCTCATGGCCCCTTTGAGGGCCCGGAGCAGTTCGTCGCGCACTGCCCACGGATCATCCGTCCAAGAGAACGCTTTCTCGAAGCCGGAGACCAGTATCTCGGCCATCGCGGCGGGGCCCCGCAGGCCAATCAATGTGTCTCGGCAGACACGAGCTACGTTGGCACGGGAGGGAAGCCAGACCGAGCGCCTCACTTCCACCGCATCCGCGCAGGCGCGCAAGAGTTCCCCGAGTAAGGGTGCCGGGTGCGTCATCGCGCCGATGGCCTTTTCGTAATCCGCCAACAGTGCCTCAATCCAATCGCCGACACCCCCCTCCCAAAGCTCCTCCTCGTATTTCTCCACGTCTCGAACACCCGCCCGCCCCAAGTCGTCGCTGTCTTCCAATACCGTGACGACCTTCCGGTACGAGAATAGCACCTCCTCGAATAAGTCCCCCGGGTCGTAGAGATCGGGGCGCTCTCCCCAAGCTCGCTTCTCGGCGGCCCTGCGTAGCACGAAGTGCATGCACCAATTCCAAGTGCGTTGCTCGTCGGGTCCGGTTGAGATACCGATGGAATCAGGGGGCATCGCCATACTGCTCATTGGAGGACTTGCTGGCTGCGCCGCCCCGGCGACCCTTCGGCCCCCCCTTCGATTGATCCCCTGGGCTGCCAACCCAATCGCAGGGAAAGGGAAACCAACCCGACGAGAGAACCCCCGCCGTGATTTCGGCAGAAGGCGGAAACGGCGCACGACAGCGGGAGCGACCCGGCTAGTCACGCCATGGTCCTTCAGAAAGTTGGGCTTACCCTGACTCGGTGGACGGTTCCAAGATGCCGCGATCAGGGCGGGACCGCAATGGGAGGGCTTGACGCCCTCCCACCGTGGTACACGGGCTCAGGCGGGAGAGCTGTGTCTCGTCGCTGTGCGCGGGTTCTCGGCCTCGACGAGCTCGTACAACGGGGCCATCAATCAGGAGAAGGCTCCCTCACGTCTCGTCGTCCTGCGCCCGATGCCGGTCACGAGTTCCTTGATGAAGTCTGGATCGTGCTGCATCAGCTGCCGCGCGGCCCGCTTCACGTCCTCGACGTCGTTCATGATGAACGCCGACCCGCAGTTGCGGCACGTCACCGGCCCACCGGGGACCGGCTCGCTAGGAAAGGTCATCTGTTCCTGGCGGGCAGTGTCGAAGGCTGGTGCCGGCGTCGCCGGTGCCTCCTGAACCGGTTCCGGCTCCCCATTCGGCTCTGCCGCGGTCTCCGCGGCCGGCGCCGGTGGCTGTGCTTCGGTCGCCTCCGCCTGCGGTTCCGGCTCCGCATCACCTTCCGTGACCTCCGGGTCTTCCCACTCCCACCCCAACGCCTCGAGCGTCAGGCCACCGTCCGTCGACGGCATCCCGAGGCCATGTCGGAGTAGTTCCCGGGCCAGGAGGGAAACCGAGCAGTCCGCTTCCGCGGCCATCGTCCGGAGTTCGTCGTGAAGCTCATCGGACATTCGTAGCTCAAGTCGGCGCGGCCGGGCCGATTTCGTCATCGTTGACTCTCCTTTTCGTCCGACTTCGGTTCTGTCCGGACACCGCCCGAATCCTCTCCAGGCGGACCTCCTTTTTGTACGGACACTTCACCGTCGTTGGACTTCATGGTGCTCGATCCCTTCTCCGAAAACGGGTCCCAATGCAATAGTAGCCGCCCGGTGTACGGACAGCAATACCGCCCGGAATGGGGCTGTCCGTACAGAGCCCTCCGATCCTGACCTAATGCCACGACAACGGCGGAGCTTCCAGGGAGAAAGGGGGGGCGGTTGGGGACACGAAGGGTGCAGACTGAACGGTGGGTTCGGAAGCGATGACACCCGCCCGAGGATTGTCACGAGGTGGTGTCGCTCGAACCGCTCGTACGACCGAAGACCAGCCATGCGCAGAGGATCACCACCACAAGTGTGAGGATGGCCGCGAAAACTGCCTCGCGCGCGGCTGCGTCGATGGCGGTAGCCCGCCCCCGCCGTTGGCGGATCCCGCATCACGCGATCGGCGATCCACACCGGAGCCTCGGTCCAGAGCCAAGCGGTAAGCAACGATACGCCGACACCGCACCGATCGATCCGTTTCCGGTTCCGCTGGGACACCCGGCGCAGGAAGAGCCACAGCCACGCTGCGAATGAGATTCCGGCGGTCGCCGACAGTACCCGCGTATCGGCAAGCCTGCCCACCAGCCCGATGACGGAGCCCACCATGGCGAGGGCCATCGCCCCCTCCGCAACAGTCGCCAGCGTGTCACCTCGGCGGCTTGAACTCTCTCTCGCCACGGTCCCGTTAGCGGTCACCCCCCCCAAGCTCCTAGCCCCGGACGGACCTGGGTTCGCGGGAACCTGCATGTACCCGCCGCAGTGTTCTTGGTGCGCTTTCCCATGAAAACCCAAGGCGCCGAAATCACTCGGCGGAGCCTGACCGCACCAGCTCCCGAAGCTGCACGTACTCCACCCCCAGTTCGTCCGTGGTCGAACCCAGGATGTAGTCCTCGCCGATCTCGAAGATGCTCAGCCCGGCGGGCGTCTCCACAAACCCTAGCGCACGCCCCTCCCTGTCGAAGACGGTCCACAGCGTCCCCTCGTATGCGGCGCCGGGCAGCTTGAACTCGGCGACCCAGAGGTAGCCCAGCGCGTCGCCGCGGAGTCTGGAGTAGGCCGGAAAGCTCTCCACCAGCGGGACATCGGCGGCGACCGCCATCCTGGGTTCGCGGTCTTCCTCCGAGAGTCCGGCGAACCGGTCGCGAAAGGCCTCGTCCTGTTCGGCCTGTGTCGGAATCCTCGTCTCGTGGTCGCGGCGGACGATCCGGGCCAGCGATCCGTCGCCGCGGTAGGCCCTGATCTCGTAGGTCTCGGTGTCGCCGATCGCGGCCAGATCCCCCCATGCTGTGGTGACAGTCGTCTTGCCGAAGAGGTGCCGCAGCGGAATGACGGCATAGTTCCCGTCATCCTGCTCGTAGAACGCGGAGAAGGTCTCGGTGCCGAGGTAGTTGCCGAGCGACGCGAGGGTGGATCCATCGGCGCCGATCAGCGCATACGAGGACTCCCACCGGTGGAATCCCTGGGCGTAGCCCCTGGGGGTCCGTGTGAGCAAGGTGCCGTCGGGCAACACGCGGAGCACGACGTGGGGCTCGATGTCGACGGGCCCGGCGCCCGCCGCCCCACCCGTCGCTGCCACCTCCCGCGTGGCAGGATCGGGTGGGCCGCGCAACGACATCGTCCGGCCGTGAGCGCCGGCCAGGTCGAAGATGGAGGCTCTGCCCTGCTGCGAGTCCCCGGCAATCAGGGAATCCCCGGGCCACGGGCTCACGCTGGCAAGGCCCTGGAACTCACCGGGCCCATCGCCCTGGCCCGCCCAGGCGTCGAGGTGGTTGCCGTCCGCATCGAAGACCAGCAGCTCGTTCGAACCGCCGTTGGCGACCACGATCCTTCCGTCGGCGAGCCTGGTCGCGCTACCGACCCGGTAGAACTGGAAGGCGTCCGAGGCGTCGCGAGTGCCAATGGACACGACGGGCTCGTCTCCGATCACCCATCCCAGCCGCGAGCCGGGCGCCGGTGCCCGGTTTTCGACGATCGGGATGCCGGCGCTGTCGTGCACTTCGCTGGCGATCGGGTTCTCAACTTCTGGAGTGCCGGTACCTGCCCAGTCACAACCCGCAAACGCGAGAACTCCGAGCAGTCCGGGGATACACGCGCATCGACATCTTGAATCGGTTCTCACAGGTCTTTCTCCTTGTCTGGCAGAAGCCAACGGATTGCGGCAACAATCCGTTTCAGCAAGTTCATCTGTCTCCCCTTCTCGTTCGGCACCTGTACACAAGAACCGACTCGGCCTTACGGGTCGAGCCTCCTCCGGTGATTGCGCCCACGATCTTCTCGCCCGAGGACGGCTCTTCGGTCTTCGGCATGGCGATGGCGTTGCCGCCCATCAGGCCAGCCTTCTCGCGAAGCTCCCACAGCATCTGGTTCTCGGTCGTCCAGGCGTCGTTCCCGCTCGCGTTCATGATCGCGATGCGCGCGCATTCCTCGGGCACCTCGTCCCCAGCGAGGAAAACGTTCACGCTATCGGGCGGGAACGGGTTCAATTTCCAGTCCTCTTGGTAACCCGGCAATGGCTGGTGCGCTACCGTGATACACCCGGTTGCGGCCAACAGAAACAGGGGGATGAATCGGTTTTTCACAGGTCTTTCTCCTTGTCTGGCAGAAGCCAACTGATTGCGGCATCCGTTGCAACGATATACACACGGTGTTCGGACATCAAATGGCACCCCGGCATGGGGGTTGTCCGGACACGGCTGTCCGATGCGCTCCACGGGGAATGAGCCGGGAATTTCAGTTTGCTCATAGCTCTTCCTCCTCATGGGAGCATGGCTCGTCTCTGACCAGCGACAGCAACCAAATGGCCCAGCCGATCACGAACACGGTCTTCGCGAACTCGAGTAGGAGCCAAATATCCATTGTGGCTGTTCCTTTCTCCTCTTCCGGGTCAGGCCCAAACCCGTCCCATGATGGGGAGGGGGGCCGGAATCAGTCCCGAGAGCAACGCCACGAGGGCGCACGCTACCCGCTGGCCCCTACGGCTCTCCGATGCGCTCCACTCCCCCGCCCCGGCAAAAAGCGTGTACCTGAACGAAGACCTGGAACCCGCCGAACACGCGCGGATCACCTACCTACCCCCCGTCCTCCCTGGCTGGCTGCTCCCGAGGGCGGCTGCGACATCCTCCGGGGATGTCCCCTCGGATACCGCCCTTTCCGGCTCGTCGGGGCGTGCGGCCCGTTCCGTGGTCTCGGTCATTGGGTGAGCCTCGGAAGCATGATGCCGCCGCCACCGGTATTCTCATTGGGAAACATCTCGCAGGGAAATTCCTTACTGCTCCTGTCGGTGACTTCGCCTCCAATGCCTCGCGCAGCGTGGTTCCTCGAACCACCGACGAAACAGAGCCTTATCGGCACGACATACGTGAAGCCCAACCCAGCCTTGTTCACCCCCGACGAGATGTCACAGTGGAACTTAGACACTCCTCGATAGCTTTACTGTCGAGCCCCTGGCCTCGCCGTACGCACGCAAGAACGTCTGGCTGACCGTGGTTTGGGCGGCCGGATAAACGTAATGCATGGAATGGACAGCGACGTATAGCCTATCTTCGCCGTCCTGGTTCTGCCGTGTATAGTGGCGGAGGCCGTTCTTCATGGATTCAATGCGGGGCGTTCCCGGACAGTCATACCCCGAATAGGACAGCGACCCGAGATCCCCTCCGGCTTTGCTGTAGTGGGAAATGATCTTGTCGAGGGTCTCAAGCCGCTCTCTCGCATGCTCCACCCCATCCTCGTCTCCCGCTTCAATGAGCCGGTCCAGTTCCTCCAGCCGCTCGGCTCGTATCTCTCCCAATTGCTCGAGGTGTTGAGCGGTCGTCAGCGTCGGCGTAAGGAAGTCGGTCACAAAATCAAGGAATCCCGCCTCGATGGCGATGGCCTCTTCCAAGGGTATCCCCCAACGGGCGGCCAAGGCGGGGCCGTGCGGCCCTTGGAGCGAGTCCAAATGGGCACGCGCATACACGACCTCGTCAACCGACGCGAGCCCACCCGCCTCAACCTCCTTTGCGGCCCTCTCGACCTCGGCCATCGGGGCCGTCTTGAAGTCGATCACCTGGGCGCCGGGCGCCGGCGGGCCGAACGCCTCCGGTGCGGTCTCCAACTCCCCGAGCGGGGCGTCGGGACTGCACGCCATCACCGCCAGCATGGCGAGCATCGTGTGTTTCCGGTTCATGGTACTGTTCCTTTCGGAAGTGGGACCGAAGCGGGGTGACGACCCCCGCCTCGTTCCCCGGTATTGGGACGAGCCGCTCGTCGGCCCGCCCGAAGTGGAGGAAATGGTCTCGCCAACCAATGGAAGGGCCGCGCTGGCCAGTCCGCAAGTACCGATACGACAAGCCCCCGTTCTCCTGGGTTCCCCTCTCGTCGGCATCGTTGACACCCGCCAACTGGTCGCAGGGCGCTTCCGTGCGGGTGTTTCCTACACACCCAATGAGAATGGGGGGCGGGGGCCCCCCGCCCGCCCGGGCGGGACTCCGACTTTTCCACGCTCCCCCGGGGGTGCCCACCCCCCCCCGGCCCGCCCGCCGACGCCAGCGCCCGGCCCGCCCCGACCGTCCTGCACCACCTCGGCCCGCCATCGAGCGCCCGATCCGGCCCGCCAACCCGCCCGGCAGGCACCGAGCACACGCCTCGACACCCTCCTGACCCTCGATCCGGCCCGCCCCGAGCGTCCCACCGGGTGCGATCGGTGCCCCGAACCGCCCGAACCGGCCCGGAGACGCCATCGAAGGGGGGTTGACCCGGCCCGGTCGGCCCCGAACCGGCCCGGTCGGGCGCCGTGCTGGGCACTTCGGAGCGATCTCGGCCCCCGGATCGACCCTCGACGACCCGCCAGAGGTGCCGGAACCGCCCCAGCTCGGTGAATCGGACGGCATCCGGCCCGGCATCCGGCCCGAACCGGCCCGGATTCCGCCCGGCAAGGGGGGGCGAGCGGCCCGCCAGCCCACCGGACGGAGGTGAGCCGGGCGGAAAGGGGGTCGGCGAGGTGCCCGGCAGGCGTCGATTCGGGGCGGAATGGGGCGGCCACGAAAGGCAGTCCTTGACTCTCTTCTCTGTTTCCCCTAACTTCCGTTAGGGGAAGCAGACAGGGATACCGGGCCAAGGGGACAACCCCCGGCTGACCCGGAGACAGCCCACCCACCGGACTCCAGACTCGGCAAGACCGGGTGAGCCACCGGGATCGCGTCATCGGTCGCACCAAGCTAGACCGTCGCTGGCGAGAGGGGGACAGCCAACCCACCGGAAAGGAGTGGCGAAGGGCGAGGGGGACACGCAGGACCGTCCCAACCCGCCCGGCAAGGCCACGACCGACCGGAAGCGCCCGGACGGAGCCGCAAGCGGCCCCGTCGTAAGCAGGGGTCACAGCCTGCCGGGTGCCTTGTGGGCGGCAGATCGTCGCCCTGAGACCCGAGAACGGGAGCAGTGAGATGATGACCGAGTTTGAGAAGCGGATGGCGGTGACCGACACGATTCAGGAGGCGATGCTCGACCAGTTGACGCTGGGCTGTGAGGCGGAGGCGCTGGCGGATCAGGTGGCCGAGTCGCTGGCGGAGGTGCTCGGATACGGCGACGACCCGCGCGGCGATCTGGCGGAGGGACTGGCGCACATGGGGATCGGGCCGGACGCCATCGAGTCGGACGTTCGCGAGGTGATTCGGCGGCTGGCGTGGCGCGCGGCGACGACGCTGACGGGCCAGCCGATCCCGGAGAAGACGCCGACGGGAGCGGCCGGGGCGCTGGCGAAGGTGCGGAGGCTGGCGCGGGAGATGCAGGCGGCAGCGTGAAGGGCGAGCCGGTCGGGGGATCAGACCCCCGGCTGGCTGTGTGGGTGCGAGAGTCGCGCCCTGAGACCCGAGAACGGGGAGATGGAGACATGACCGAGCAGACGCAGGTGACGATGGTAGCGCAGGGTGACGAGCTGACGATGCACTTTCCGGCCGCGACGGTGGAGGTGCGAGTGGAGTCGGACACGGTGGAGGAGCTGGCGCGCGACGTGCTGATGGCGGTGGAGATGGTGGATGCGGACAACGGGGTGCCGTTGGACGACATGGCGGAGATCGGGACCGTACGCGAGGCGTTGATGGCCGGGGCGTCGGCGGTGATGCGGGCGGTGGAGGCGGTGGGCACGGCGATCGGGTGGCACCAGAGGACGGTGGTGGTGCGGGAGGTGGGCACGCTGTCGCTGTAGAGGGGATCGAGCCGGGCGGGGGATCAGACCCCTGCTTGGCTGTGTGGGTTGGAGATGCCAGCCCTATTCAACTCGGCACAGGGGGAACCGATGACCGAGATGAGCATGGAGGACTGGGACGGGATCGGACCAGTGACACGGATCGACGCGGGGACGGCTGTACGGCTGTCGCGCAACGAGCAGGTGATCGTGAGGGACTTGGCGATGGATCTCCGGGCGAAGAATGCGGAGAACGACCACCGGGCGAACGGGGCGACGCTGGACCGGCTGTTGGCGAAGGGATTCGAGCCGGGAACGCTCCTCTACATCGGCATCATGATCCGGGCGACGGGCGAGACGGACCCGGATGCGCTGGCCTTGGCGCTGGCGACGAGGTCGCCGAACGCCTTCCCGAAGCGGATCCGGCTGTACGTGACGCGGTTCCAGGCACAGTGGCGGGAGCTGGTCGCGGATGAGGACCGGGCGGATGAGCGTGAGGAGCTGGCGATGCTCCGGTCGCAGATGGGGCCGGATCCCGAGCTGTTCGAGGACTGAGGGATGCGCCCGGTGGGGTTCACCACCCTGCCGGGCGCTTGTGGGCGCGAGAGGCGCGCCCGTTGACCCGAGACGGGAGAGACGAGCATGAGACTGCATCTGTGGGACGGGCATGGGAGCCGAACCTACTGCGGGCGGACATGGACACCGCGCCTCCAAGTCGCTCGGGCGCGCCCCGTGAAGGTCGGGGAGGTGGTCGAGCACACGGCCGACGATCTGCCCACCGTCGTGTGCAAGCGGTGCGCGTGCAGCCTGACGAAGCGGCTGCGCCGGTGGTGGTGGCGCAGGGTCGGTGGCGGGAAGTGGCTGGCGATGCGGGTAGCCGCGAAGGCGTAGGACTGCCGTCCGGTCGGGTTCACAACCCAACCGGGCGCTTGGCTGGGGATCTGCCCCGGCATCCACTCCCGACCAAGGGGGGACATCATGCGGGACACGAAGTTGCTGGAGTTGGCCGAAGCTGCCGAGCGGGAGATCGACACGGAGTTCGAGACGGCATCGCTCGCCATGATGCGGGCGTTCGAGGCGTTCCAGAGGTACAACGAAGCCTTGGACGACGCGAACGTCGAGGACCTGCGGCCGTGGACGCGCAGGCACGGACTCGACGTCAAGTACGAC
This sequence comes from Longimicrobiales bacterium, assembly GCA_965208295.1. Classification (GTDB taxonomy): domain Bacteria; phylum Gemmatimonadota; class Gemmatimonadetes; order Longimicrobiales; family Gaopeijiaceae; genus Bin94. Next base: position 673,547 of record OZ242328.1, read on the forward strand.
GTGGCCTTGTCGCTGCACATGATCCTGCGGGCGATTGGCGTGTCGCCGACCGGACCGCTTGCGGCCCGGGTGGTGCGCGCCAAGCTCGACGAGTGCGATCTCGAACGCTGCGTCATCGACGGCGAGGCGCATCCGCCGACGCGGGAAGCCGTGATCGCTGGCCTGACCTACCTGATTGCGGAACGCGAGCGGCAGATGGACGGGTTCGTGACGCACGACGTTGCGTTGGACATCGGGCCGTCGTTCAACACGGACGCGAGCGGCATCGCGGCTGCGTTCCGAAAGGTGCGCCGGGAGCGGGATGCGTTCGTGCTGGCGAGGGACTACGCATGAGGTGCCACGCGGGAGGGTGCGCCCGCGCCGTCGACGACACGGACCCGAAGAAGAAGCCGTTCGCGCGAGCGTGGCGGTTGATCTGCAACCCGTGTTTCGAGGCGTGGATGGCGAGCGTGCCGCGGGCCACGGGTGCGGGACGCCACGTTACCGACCTGCTGACCGAGCGGGTGAGGATCATCGAGGGGTGAAGGCACGGCCGGAGGGGTTCACAGCCTCTCTGGCCGTCTGTGGGCGCGAGACGCGCGCCCTGCCACGTCAGAGGGGAGAGAGACCCATGACGACCCAAGGCTTGCTGCGTAGGGCGCGCAGCATCATCGAGAAGCCGTCGAGGTGGAACCGGGAGAGCAACGCCCGTGACCGCGACGGCAAGCCCTGCCATCCACACGCGAACCGGGCCGTGAAGTTCTGCCTGTACGGTGCGATGGATCGCGCAGCCACACCGGAGGGGCGGGCGGACATCCAGAGGGCGCACACGGTCGCCTGTACCGCCGTCCACGCGATCATCAGGCGCAAGACGACGGAGCCGGGCCGGTCTCTGCCCCGCTACGCTGGCCCGGCGACGTTCAACGACGCGGAGGAGACGACACACGGCGACGTGCTGGCCGTGCTCGACACGGCGATCAAGGAAGCGCCGGAGTTCGAGGAGCAGTACGAGCGCAACCGCGCATCCGTGTAGGGACCACGGGCGGGAGGAATCGCAAGCCTCTCGCCCGTCTGTGGGCCGGAACGACCGGCCCTGTCCCCGATCAGGGAGGGAGAGACCCATGATCGAGACGACCCGCAGGACCAAGCACGACTTCCCCGAGGGGACGTTGTGCGAGTGCCGGGGCGGACTTTGCCCCGACGAGCGTCCCGCAACCGGCTGGCTGGCCGGGCCGGAAGGGATGCTCGTTGCACGCTACACGCGCGAGTGCGCCCAACGGCCCATCCGCGTGTACCGCGAAGCCGTCAACGAGCGGTGGCAGTTCGTCGAAGGCGTCAGGGTAATCGACCTGTTCACCATGAACACGGTGCTCCGGCGGCCGTGGCGCGATGCCGTCTACGTGAACGAGTACGAGATCGACCGGCACTACGGCGGCTCCGAGGAAGGCGGTTGGTGGTTCGACACGGGCCGATTCGTCCGGTGCGTCGGCATGGTGCCGTGCCGTGAGGAGGCAGAGGCGCTGCTGGATGCCCTGCGCGCCGGTTACCTGCCGAAGGCACGCAAAGGCCTCTACAGCCCCAGCTCGGTGCTCTCGTCGGGTGACTGGCCGGAGTTGTTCATCGAGGACCGCATCGGACGCGACTTCCCGCGAGAGAGGCCACGGTACGAATGAGAAAGCTCGTGCACATCCAGAACGGCGACACCGACGTCGAGTGCCGGACCTATGAGACCAGCGACAGGGAATGGCCCTACGAGGTCGAGACGCCACGGGGCGACTGGAAGGCGCGGGACCTGTTCGGCGCCATGGCCATCGCCGTCCACTACGAGACGCTACCCAGGAGCAAGCCGGTCGTCCTGACGTAGCAGGGGAAAGCGCCGGGCGAGGGTCACACCTCCCCGGCGCTGTGTGGGACGCGGGTGGCGTCCCTGATACCCGAGAACGGGAGATGAGAGCATGACCGAGCAGCAAGAGGGGTACACGCAGCCGGGGCCGATCCGGTGGGAGAGCGAGGAGAGCAGCGACGAGGTTGCTGTGATCGTTGCCCGGACACCGGAGCATCCATCGACGGATCGGCGGTTCAGTCTCAACGTCTACGGTCCTGCCGACACGCGGATCATCGACGAGACGGATCCGGGGACTGTGGAGCGCCGGAGCGGCTACTACGCGGCCCGTAATGAAGTGTTGCGGTTGATCCGGGCCGCATGGTACGAGGGTGGCGGAGGCAAGCGGGTGACAGACTTCGTCGAAGAGGTGCGGATGCTCGCCGACGAAGTGGATGAGCGCATCGAGGTGTTCCGGCACGAGTACTGCGACGAGAGCGACCCGGAGCGCCCGATGCTCCCCAAGGCGCAGAAGGTGTACGACATCTTCGAGGCGGCCAAGGTGCGGGCGGTCAATGCGGCCGAGGGTAAGGAGCCACGCACCACGCTCTGCGCGCAGACGGTCGTCGCCGACTACGCCCGGACGCTGTACGACGATGTGATCTACTCGACGAAGCCGCACGGCTACATCGCCGAGATCGAGGACACACACCGGGCGTTGGGCGCTGTGGGGTTCAAGCCGGATCACAAGATCGTCCTGAAGATGAATCACGCGTACCGGGTGGCTCGCCGGTCGCTGGATCGGGGCGAGTAGCCAAGGGCCAAGCGGGCCGGGGAGTCACATCTCCGGCCCGCTGTGTGGGGCGCAGAGCGTGCCCCTACGACCCGATTCCATGGAGGGATCAACATGACAGTGAGTGAGTTTTTCGACGCGTTCGAGGCGGCCCAGGCGGCTGCCGGGTTCGACTGGACGGTAAGCGGCAACATGTCCGGAGTGCTCCGGGCCGTCGAACCGTTCGAGGACGCAAAGGGCCACGCGACCTGCCGGAGCCTCTGCCCGGTGGTGACGGTGATTCGGCATCGCGACCCGGACTCGGACATCGACGTCGAGGATTCGCCCCGCAACATGGCCGAGGCGCTGGGCATGGCGGAGTGCGACGTGAAGGACATCACGCAGGCTGCTGACGCGGACACGATTACCGACGTGGACGGCGAAGAGGTGCGCCTCTACTGCCCGAAGCTGCGCGCCAAGCTGGTGCGGATCGCGAGGGTGGCGTCATGACCGTGTACCGGGAGATCAGAGCGGGGAGCATCGCCGTGACCATCGTAACCGGCCGTGACCGCGTGTGGGTCGCGGCGACTCTTGCCGGGAGTTGCGCTTCCGCCGAGGGGATGCGCCACGGGATGGTGACGGACCGGGTGGCCGGTCTCACGTCGAAACGGCGCTGGCGGCCGGTGTTTGCTGCACGAGACACGACGCCCGGCCCGTCGGCGATGTGTTGGACGTGGCTGAAAGTGCTGGTCAACGCGCAGTTGCGCGACACGCCGGCATCGTGGCCGAGCGCATGGGTTGCGCGACGGCTCGCCGAGCGGATCCGGCGGCACCTCAATGCCGTCTACCGCAACGGATGACGGGCAGGAGAAGGATCGCAGGCTGTCACAGGCTTGCGGTCCCTTGGCTGGGGATCGTCCCCGGCATTCACTCCGAGACCGGAGGCAGACCCAATGAGAAGTGTGAACAAGATCATCCTGATCGGCTTCGTCGGCAGCGATCCCGATGTGCACGTCACCAGCGCCGGTGTGAAGATCGCCCGCGTGACGCTGGCGACGAACTGGCGCACGGGCGGCGACGAGCCGGAGGAGCGGACCGACTGGCATCGCATCACGCTGTGGGGCCGGCTGGCCCAGGTGGCCGAGGACTACGTGTCCAAGGGCGATCAACTGTACGTCGAGGGCTACCTGCAGTACGACAGCTACGAGCGTGACGGTGTGACGATCCCGACGGCGGAAATCCGTGCTCGGGAAATGGTCATGCTGGTGCCACGCCACGCCTGACGCACCATGCGGGCCGGGAGCCTTTCATCGGGCTTCCGGTCCCTTCCGGCTGGGGAGAGTCCCCGGCCATTCACTCCCGACCAAAGGAGAGGGAGCCATGAAGGTGATCGAGGTGAAGCGGGACGAGATCCCGCAGGACTGGACCGAGGAGCATGTGCGCGTGCTCGAACACGGCCACGAGCGGGGCGTGCTCGCGAAGACGGCCAACGGACGCTCGAAGGTGGCCGACAACGTGCTCGGGTTCGCGTCCAACCGTGGCGTTGGCGTCACCGTCTTCGGCGGGTTGACGTTCGTGGACGTGTCGGCGGGTGGGGACGGCGGGCCGCGCCGGTTCAAGGTCGCAGGCTGATGGCCGCGCCGGTGAGGGTCGAGGTCCACTATCTCGACCAGGTCAGCTACATCGAGCTGGACCGGAAAGCGGTGGATGCGTGGATCGAGGACAAAGCCGCGTTCGCCGGGCAGGTCGCGGACATGGATGAGGCGGCGCACGTGATCGCCGGCCACATCGAGCTGAACCTCCGCCAAGACGAGGGGATCACGCTGTAGGTAGGCCGGGGAGCCTTCATCGGCTCCCGGCCCATGTGGAACGGACCCGCCGTTCCTGTCCTGCCCCAACGGAGGGAAAGACCAATGGGCGTAGACATCTACGGGAAACGCTTCAACGCCGACTATGAAGCGGATTCCGAACTGTGCGACGAGATCGGCATCGCGGAATGGCTGAACCTGCCGCCGGAGAAACGGCCCTGGCAGGCGTCGAAGCCGGGCGCCTACTACCAGAACAGCTACTGGAGCTGGCGGGCGCTGGCCGACTTCATCTGCGATCACTTCCCGGACATCGCGCTCCACTGTGAGCACTGGCAATCGAACGATGGCGACGGTCTGAGTGCGTTCCACGCGGAACAACTCGCCGACGGACTCGACGCCATGATCGAGGACGGCCGCGCGGCAGACTTCATCGAACTGCGCGACGCGAAGCTGCGGGCGCTGCCGGACGAGGACTGCAGGCTGTGCCGTGGCACCGGAGTCCGAACGGACGCGGTCGGCGACGACCCGCCCAGCGGAGGCCTCCGGCATCGGGACCGCATGATCCCCGAGGACGCCATGGACGAACTGGGCGAGGAACCGCACCCGAGGCGCGGCCGGAAGGGGTGGTGCAACGGGTGCGACGGCAGAGGCCACAGTCGGCCGGACGAGTGCGGCTACACGCTGACCGTCGAGAGCGTGAAGAGGTTTGCGGATTTCTGCCGCCATTCGGGCGGCTTCGAGATCCACTGACCAAGGATGGGGGCAGGGAAGGCGGTGTCGGGTGTCACAGCCCGGCATCGCCTTGTGGGATCGAGACGCGATCCCTTTCGCCGTTCCAAGGAGGATTCCATGAAGCGGAACAGAGGCAGGAGACGCCCGCGCCGAGAGGCGAGGCGGACGAAGGACCGTGGCCGCTGGACTACGAAGGTCGACCGGGCCACAGGGTCGCTGGACTCGCCGACGCTGCATCGCGCTCGGAGATCGAAGACGCCAGCCCGGAGGGCATCATGAGCGGCCGCGTGTGTGACATCGCGGGTTGCAGCGATCCGGCGCAGTGCCGGGTACGGCGCGCGGGCGTCATGGATCTCTGGACCTACGTCTGCAACGCGTGTCGGCGGAACTGGTTCGATCGAACGGTTCAGGTCGAGGCCTGGCCGAAGAAGGGAGGCAGGCGATGAGCGGCAACACGAACTGCCTGGAAGGGCTGCGGTGCCCGAAGTGCAAGGCACGCGAGCCGTTCTACATCATGCTGAAGTCCGCGTGTGCCGTCGTCTACGACAACGGGGTCGACTCGATGACCGAGCCGGACTGGGACAGCAACTCGCCGATCCGGTGCATCAGCTGCGACGGCGACTGGCGCGAGGTCGGCGACTTCAGGAAGGAGAGCACATGATCCGCACCGAACAGGGCTGGAAGGCAAGCTGGAAGGGGCACCGGGTGACGAAGGTGTATCGCGGCAAGGAGCGGATCGGGCTGATCTACTTCGACGACGGTGCACGGCCGGCGCCGTACGACTTCGTGCCCACCCTGACGGCTGCGGAGAAGTACCCGGAGCTGCGAGGGATCGACGTCGGCCAGAGCGTCCAGGACTTGGTGGGCCGCGTGGAAGCGGCGCTGTAGGAAAGGGCGGGCGGGGGTCACACTCCGCTCGGCCTCTGGGGGGTCGAGCTACGATCCCCCATTCACGCCATCCAAGGGGGATTTCCATGGCGAACGACCAGAAGGACCGACTGCGGCTCACCGTGCCCAGGCGGCACGTGCTCGTCGCGGCCGCGACCGTGTTCACCGGCGAACAGCGGCCCATCCTCAATCACATCTGCTTCCGGCCGGACGGCGAGGCGCACAACGGCAAGCGCAGCGGCTCGCTGTTGACCATCGCCACGAACGGCCACAAGCTCGTCAGCTTGAGGGGCGGCTCGTGGCAGGGCGACTGGCCCCGCGAAGGGGAAGTGACGCTCCTGCCGTCGATGTTCTCGAAGAAGCGGGCAAAGCGGATCCTCGACACCGAGCTCGAGGTGACGCTCATGGAAGACGGCACGGTACGGATTCTCGACCTGGCCACGGCGCGCGACACCCGCGAGAAGGTGCGCCTCCTCACGTTCCCGGACGTGGATCGAGTCTTCCGGAAGTACGAGCGGTACGCGATCGCGAAGGACCGCGTGAGCCTCGATGCGGCCTATCTCGAAGACATGGGCAAGATCGGCGGCCTGTTCTCCGACAAGCCGAGCCGCAACGTGGGGATCAAGCTGCGCCGGCGCCGCGAAAAGGTCACCAACGGGAAGCAGGGCGCGTGGTGCCCGATTTTCACCATGCAGGGGAGCAGCTCGGACAGCACGCGGACGCTACGGGTCGTGCTCATGGGCACGCGAGATTGCGGATGAGCGCACGACCGAGAGCGAAAAGACCGCAGGAGACGCTGAGGCTCTGTGTGCCGAGGAGGAATATTCTCCGGGCACTACTCGCGGTGGGCGGGGGGATCGAGCACGCAAAGCCGAGGGTGCACTTTCGACCCGAAGATCCAGAGGCGACGTACCAGGGCGCCGAGAAGGGTAGACTGCTCACGGTCGCGATCTGCGGCCGCGAGCGCGTCGAACTGGTCGGCGGCACGTGGAAAGGACGTTGGATCAAGAAGCGCGACGTGAGGGTCATCGACGGCTTCTTCGCCGCGACGCGGCATCAACGGGTCGATACCAACACCATCGTGCGCGTCTTCACCAACGGTGACCTCTCGGTCGCCGACGACGCCGTCGGGCGCGCGTGGCCGCTGGCGAGGCGCTGTCCGTGCCTCCTGCCGACATGGACAGCAGCATTGCGGTTGCCCGAAGGACCGCGTTGGCGGAGAAACTAGGCAGACAGACGGGCCGGCGGAGTGTCGAAAGCTTCCCGGCCCCATTGGTAGGGGAGCGCCCCTACCGCCACGATTCCAAGAGGAGAAGACCAGAATGTTGCCAACGAAGCGAACCCCCCCCGATACTGCACCTGTCATAGAGATCCTCAAGCCGAACCACGTGGAGGCCATCTTGGCCGCAGCCGAAGAAGCGCACGCCCCAACGACGCGGGAACACTATCGCGTGGCCTGGACGGCGTTCGAGACGTGGTGTAGGGTCGAAGGCTACCAGTCCTTCCCTGCCGCCCCGGAGACCGTCGCAGCGTACCTCACCGCGCGCGCCGACGTGGTGTCCGTCTCAGCCCTGAAGCTCGACCGCGCGGCCATTCGGTACAAGCACGTGACCGATGGCCGCGACAGCCCAACGACCTCTGAAGGCGTCGCCAAGGTCCTCCGCGGCCTCACGCGACGAGCCGCGGACACGCCCACAAAGCAGGCCACCGGACTGACGGCCGTCCACCTGGCCGCGATCAAGGCCACCGCTTTCAGGCTCAGGAGCGGGCCGACGGGCAGAACCGAATCCGAGGAGGCGGCACAGAAGCGGGGCGCGGTCGACATCGCTCTGATCTCAGTCATGCGGGACGCGTTGCTCAGGCGCTCGGAAGCGGTCGCGCTGACCTGGGCCGACATCACCTTCAAGGCTGACGGCTCCGGCAGGCTCACCATCCGCCGATCCAAAACCGATCAGGAGGGCGAGGGCGCCGTGCAGTACCTCGGGCCGGACGCTGTCGAGGCGCTGGAGGCGATGCGGGGCGACGACGACGACACCACCACACCCGTGTTCCGGATGACCACCAGAACGATCGCCAACAGGATCAAAGCCGCCGCCAAGGAGGCAAAGCTCACGGGGAACTTCTCCGGCCACTCGCCACGCGTCGGCATGGCCCAGGACCTCGCAGAGAAGGGAGCGTCCACGACCGAGTTGATGGTGGTGGGCCGCTGGGTCTCATCTCGGATGCCGGCGCACTACATCCGGGAACAAGCCGCCGCTCGGGGCGCGGTCGCCCGCTTCTACGAGGGCCGCCAAGGATGAAGGATTTCTCGTCGTTCCGTACAACACTCCAACAAGCTCGGGGCTCGCGCGCGCGCGCTCGCCTGCTACGCATGACCAGCAAACGGGGGGGTGGCCCAGTAAATCGCGGGCCGGCAAACGCGAGTGGGCCGGAAGTGGGCCACCATGTAAGGCGATGGGGGGCACCGGGTTGGGTCAGGGGTGGCCCAGTGGCCCAGTTAAACAGGGTAAGAGAGGTTAAAAGGGAAGGGAGGGAGGTGGGGAGGCCATGAACTACTGTTGGTCTTACCCCTTTGCCAGTTGCTCGGAGGTTAAGTGGGCCACTGGAAGGGTGATTGCATAAGATGTTGTGTTGCAGGGGTTTAGACCCGGCCCACTAGCGAGAAATGGGTGGGCGGGTGGCCCGCTATCAATGCCGACATCATCTTGACATCATCTTTGACATCATCCTGCCGCCACCACCAGGGGTCGGAGCGATCCCGCCCCGTCGATCCCCGAGCGGTTCCGGGCAGGGGCGAGGGCCGCCAAGGATGAGGATTTTCGTCGTTCCGTACAGCCTCCACCAGCTCGGGAGGCTCTCGCGTGCGCCCGCGCGCGTCACGCATGACCAGCAAAACGGCCCTGTCCCACTTAAATGCGGGACAATGGGACGCAGTGGGACAGTAGTGGGACACCAGGTAAGGCGAGGGGGGGCAACGGGTTGGCCTGTCACTGTCCCACTGTCCCACTGAAAAGAGGTAAGAGAGAGAATAAAGGGAGGGAGGGAGGTGGGGGGGTTCGGTCGCGCTGGGGGGATACATCGTTCTTGCGTTTTCGCCATGTGAGTGGGGCAGGACCCGGTGTGTGAGGCAAGTTGTTGCGGCTATTGGCGTTGTGGGTGCAGTTGTCAGCGATTCGGGCTACGCTGCTGCCCCACTACACCCCTGGCGTCATTCGGCCCCTCACGGCGGGTGCCACGAAGAGGTCGAAGACGGCCGCATCACGGGGGGAAGGGGAGCGTCAGACGACTGCCCGGCGAGTCAGGGATCATGAAGAAACGAAGGGGGGCGGTGAGTGCCGCCCGCAGGAAAAGCGGCACCTCACCGTCCCCCTCCCCCCCCCCCCTCCCTCTGTCGAGGTCGGGGTCGGGAGTCGGGACGGACCCCACATCGGAGATGAGCGGAAATGGCGTCATTATTGGGAAAATCGATGATGAGCGTCCCCTAGTTGTGGGTTGGCGCGTCCCCTAGTGGTGGGTCTTGCGTCCCCTAGTGGTGGGTTTTCCGAGGTCCCCCCGGTCCCCCGGCACGCCGAATGTCAAACGGGGGTGTTCGGGCGGACACCATCAGTGATCGAGGCTTGCCGTGTCGCCACGGCTTTGCGACCCCCTGCGGCGGCCTGTGACGTGCTACGCCCTTATGATAATGAGCTACCCTGTTGCGTATGGCGTTCCAGTCCGCCCCCGCCACGGATAGAAGACGCATATTTCCGGGCATGGAGCAAGAGAGCAGCACGAAGCGAGCGGTCGAAGAGCTGCTCGGGGCGTCCAGCATCGAGGACTGCATTCGCGTGGTCGTCAATACCCTTGATGCGGATGGGACCGAGGCGCCCGACAAAGATCCCGCGCAGATTTGCCGGGACCTGGCCAAGAAGTTCAACCACATGCCACACGGCGTCACCGAGCAGGCCCAGTCTCGGTTGGATGTTCTGTACCACGGAAAGGGCGTAGCTCGATTCGCCGTGCAGCTCGCCAGGGACGACCCAAACCATGGCTCTAGCAGTGAGCTCCGATCGCGCCGCGAGCTGCTCATAGCTGTGATTCCGCCCGGAAATGGTACTCCGGACGGTTCACGGGTTCTTTCTCTATGGGACTTCGTAAGGGAGTACCAAGACGCTCTCAGGGAGGCGTGGGAGAATGAACGCGAGCTCCCGGCATTTCCCCTCGCACCTCTGTGTAAGTGGTTGGTGCTGGGCGCGCAGGAGGTGAAGCGCAATGGCCGACCCGACCCGCTCTGCCATGGAGCGATAGTGCTCACCAGAAGGGCGTCGGCTCAACACCTTGAAGAAGCCTCAGTTGCGTCGCACTCGATCGACCAGGCGCACGTGTATCTTCCCAGACTCGCACCGGGGCAAGTCGACGGCGAGTATGTCGAGAATTACTCTTTGCCGCTGAAACTCTTGGACTGGACTGCTGCCGAGCCGGGCAGGAGCACCCGCGGAGCACCGTTGCACGGTCGGATGTTCTCGGAGGCGATCCTGGATGTGAGGAAGGAACACTGGGACCTTTCTGCGACGGAAGGCATCCTTCTCCCACCGCAACCCCTCGGCGAATATCTTCGGAGGTTCTACACACTCAACTCGGTGAAGCGGTGGGACAAGAGTCGTGTCGGGCCGCTACTGCGTGCGTTCGCCGTGTTGGAAGACATGGAAACGCGAATCCCTTGGGAAGACCCAGAAACCGGAGACGGCGGAGCTCGGCGAGTCGTTGTTCCGGTGGACATTCCACGCACGGGCTCGCTCCGCGACTACGTTCGGTTCATGGTCTGTCTTCCACCCCTCAAGACGCTCAAGGGCTCGCTGGTTGACCGCTCGATACTCCAGATCGCAGGTAGGAAGTCGGCACCAGCTTGGCGGCTCGTCCTCATGCTCTCGGCCTTCTGGAATTGGCCTGGGCCACTCCGTGCCCCAATACCTGGCGGCACCGGCTGGGCTCAACGAAAGAAATGGGAGCAGTACGACGTCCTGACTGAACGACAGCTGGTGGCCATGGCATTCCCGCAAGAGCCGGCTGGAATCTCGAACTCGGGTTACCGATCACGGGTGCAGCGAACCAAGGAAGCCTTGGAGTACCTGGTACGGTTGGGTTTCGCAGAAGTGCTCGAAGAGCGCCGGGGCAAACGCAGGATTCGACCCGGTCCCGAATGGGTGGGGTGGCGTGGCAATCCGCCCAAATCAGAATCAGAGGAGGAAAGCGAGTGAGCAAGTATCCGAGAACCGTCGAACCTCCACCCGGAACAGCCAAGGGAGACCTTGAACTGCGCGCCGTGCCGGGTAACCCTGGGGTCTACGCTACACGCGCCATCCACAAGCCGAGCGGACTGCCCTACAGAGTGCGAGTTGTTCTGGAAGAGCAGGCTTACGATTCGCCCGGTCTAGCGAGGGCTGTTTAGTTACCAAACGAAGCGAGGTCCCTGGATGGTCAAGCGACACTGCTGTTGGCACTGAAGGTAGCCGTCGTCGATTTCCACCATCGGGTAGTGCGGATTGCCTGGTTTCTGCGCACAGTTGGGGCAGGCGTAGTGCTTTGGTTCTCCTTGATACTCCAGCGCGAAGACGCCTGGGCTGACTTCCTTTAGGACGTAATCCTTGGACTTCTGCGAGTCGCTCGACATTGAACTCACCTTTCGGTGTCGAGTAGGCGGGTGTCTCCGGCCGCTACCGGGGGCACCCGCCGTCTTGTGGCCTTGATTCCACGAAGGTAACCGTCAGAGGGCTTGTCTTGGAAGTCCACGCGGTGACCGGGGGTCACAACGCGGGATTCGTCTGCGCCGGAGAACTCTTCGGGGTCTCGCCGTTGGATTCGTCGCTGTGGGCGATCGGCTTCGGCCACCCTCGAAAGTCGTGGTAGGCTTCCGCAGCTTCGAGAGGCCCGCATTCTTCCCACGCCATCAAACGGATCGTACGAGGCTGCCTTCCAGGTTCCACGCGGAATTTCAGCCAAGCTGTGCGGCCTGCCTTCGCGTAGTTTGCCTTCTCCAATCGCAGTGCGATGCCCTCGGCCGCCTTCGGGGACGGCTTCTTGCTATTTGGCTTATACCCACGCGCGTAGTTGCGCACATTCATCGGTGCGAGCGTCCACATCGCGCGCACGCCGTTTCGCCAATCGGTGGAGCCGGAGTAGACATCCGCGTGCGCTCCCTTCGGCGGATGGGCCACAAGCAGCACAGCGCATCCCACCGCCGCCGCCAGGGCATTGAGGTGGGCCAGCCACGCCCTCACGGCCGCCCGATCGTTCTCGTTGGCTCCATACGCTCCGGCAACGGGATCGATCACGAGAAGACGCGGCTTGATCGTCCGGACGTAGTCCTCGAGATTGCGGCCGAGGCCGGTCAACGTCGCTACGGTGTCGCGATGCAGCCTTTCCTCCGGCCCCCACAGGGCTCCGCTGCCCGCGAGGTCGAGCACGTGGAGTCGGCCGCCCAACTCCTTGCGGAGCGGTCGCTGCTCAAAGGTAGGCGGTAGCCGCGCAAGGCGCCGTAGCGTCTCGCTTTGCTCGTCCTCCCAGGTGGCGAACACGACCGGGCTGGCATCGCGCAGCACTTTCGGCGCTGTCCCTTTGCTTCCCTGTGTACTCCCCATGATTCGGACTCCGGAGGAACCGGAGTGCCCGCGACCGCTGCCCGTCGCGACCGCAGCTGCAAGTTGGAGCGCGAGGACAGACTTACCACTCCCGCCCTGGCCACTCAGCATCGTCACGCGGCCGGCGGGCAACCAGTATGGGGAAAGCCAATCTCTTGGGGGGACCTCGCCAGTCCAGTCCGTCGATGCCTTCAGCACTCCTCGCAACCGGCCCATCTTGGCCTGGGGGTCGTTGGCCTCCAGATCCGCTCTGAGAGCCGTCAGCACCTTGATAGCGGGCTCCCCGTCCAAATCTGCCAGAGAGTCCACGGAAGCCGGTGAGGCCTGGTCCAGCTCGCTTTCCAAGCCCTCCAGCGTCTCCCGGCGGGCGATATTCCAAGGTGCGCCCGCTCTACGCTCCGTTAACAGTGCCCGTGCCTGGGCCGCCACCGGATCCGTCGTGGTGTCATCCGGGTCAGCGTGGTCGGGCTGGGCGACCGTCGGCTCCTCGGGTACGTCAAAGGGGTTCAGGGCGGGCTCGCGCCGTTCCCGGTGCGCCGAGTCGTTCACGGCGATCTACTGTGGTTGGAAGGGTGGAGCGACGCTGGCGGGGTCATGTCCCTTCGGCATCGGCATGAGACGCGCTCGGCCGCCCCGTGTCTGGACAGCCTCGACGAGGGCACGGCCAGCGTCCTGACCGGCTTCATCTCCGTCTGGCCACATCCACACCATAGCCGGTCCAATGACTCGCAACAGGTCCGCTGGGTCGTTCGCGAGATTCCGGATCCCCGACGTTCCACCAGCCACGATGACCGCGCCTCTCTTGCGAGCAGCTATCGCTAAGCCGTCCGCGACACCCTCCGCGACGTGCACAGGCCACTCGCTGCCGAGCGACTCGACGTTGAGGACCAGCACGGCCCCCGGGCAGCTGCCAAAGCTGCGCTTCTTGACGCCGCCGGCATCCGACGCTGGATCCCCGTAGAGCGAGATGAAGATCATCTCAACTTTTCTGGGCGCCGGGGGGATAGCACCAGTGTCGGGCCATTCGCCGAGCGGTGCAAAGCACGCCGCGATGAAAGCAGGGCGAATGGTGCCGTCACGCCCCCACCATACCTCATGCCAACGCAGTGCAGGTGGGAACGCGACATCCGGCCTCCATAGGTCGCGTTGGGCCGCCCACCGCCGAGGGGGCGAGTCCTCATCCAGCGGAATCGGTTCGCTGCGCTTCCAGATCGACTCGTGCGGAGACCGCTTCTGGACGTTGTCGGCCCCCGGCGGCCTCGATTGCACTGTTGCGGCCGAGGTCGCGCGACTCGCGGCCCTGGGCGTGGCACGCTGGGGGGAATGGGTCGGAAAGAGCGCTGCCGCCAGTTCCTCGAAACCGTGCCCGTGCCGGCAGCTCGCAACGACGGCGCGCTTGCTTCCCGGCGCCACGTGGAATCGATCCTCTCCGCCGCATAGAGGACAGGGTCCGGAGTATTCCTTCCCCACCTTCTTGAGTTCGATCCCACGCGCTGCGCAGGCCTCGACCCACTCCTCGACCGTTCGGCTGCGTGTCGGCCAGCGCTTCTCCGCCACGTCAGTTCGTTTCGCAGTCGTCAATCCACTGCTGCACGTCGTCCGACCGCCATCCTCGAGCCCGCTTGCCGAGCTTTACCGAACGTGGAAACGTGCCGGCTTGCATCGCCCGATAGATGGTGGCTTGCGAGAGACCAGTTCGCGCGACAACTTCAGGCAGTCGAATGATCCGAGCTTCCATGAGAGGTTCCCTCCGAGTTATGGGATGGGGCGTGCACCAATGATGGTTACGGTCCCGAAAGATGGGCGAGATTATTACAAGCCCGCAAGACTGTTCAGGGGTCAGATGGACCTATACGAAGGCCTCATATCTGATCACACCGAACGTTGTCAAGTCACAGCAATGCACATTTTGGTATCGTCGCGATGTCACTCTAATATCGTCGCGATGTCACTCTAATATCGTCGCGATGTCACAAAATGGACAAAACGCCACTTTTGGACAAATCGTGGGGTTCTGGCGCGCCGATCCCGCCGTCCACAACGGGGGCAAGTTGCCCTTCTGTCAAGTGTCGCCCGCATGCCTCTCCCCAGTCCCCCGCCGCGCCCCCCACTGCCCCGATTCACCCGTGGCGGGAGGCCGTGCGCACGTCGGTCGTCCTCCAAGTCGCGGTCTATTCCGACAGGCTGCTCAGCGGAATCTTCGTCACCCGGCTCCGGAAACCGGGATAGAAGCGTTTAGTAGTCTTCCCCGCCTCGGCACCGGGCAGTGCCCGCAGTACCCGATACCATCCCCCCTCGAAGGGTGTGCGCTCGGTTCGCTTCTTGATCCACTCGCTCTGATTCGCCACCAGCAACTCGGCGTCATCCATCAGACCTTGGACCCACAGCCCTCGCTTTCGCAGCCCCTCGTGCGCAGCATCCTTCTTCACCCCGATGTCCCCCTGGCGTCCGGCAACAATGTCGACGAGTTCACCCACGGCAACGCGCTGGATCACCCCGTTGCACATCACCGGGATCCGCGCTGGCAGCAGAAGCGCCAGAAGTCCCCTGGCGACCCGAACGGCTCCCTCCTCCAGCTGATCTATCCCGATCCCGGCATCCTTCAGCCAAACGACCACTTCACCCTCGGAGGGGATCTCGTCAGAGCGCATAAGGTACGATCCGGCGACGAGCGTTCCGTACAGGTCGCCAGCCCGGGCGGTGCGCATCGTGGTGTAGCACGCCTTGGTCGTCACCTTCAGCAGCTCCTCGTAGCGGCCGTCGCGTACCCATTCGACGGTTCTCGCCAGCAACCGGCGTCCCTGCTGCGGATTGATCCGGTCGACCATCTGGCGCTGGAACCAGGCCCAGTGTTTCCGGCGCTTCTCCGGATCCATAGCCCTCGGGTTTTTCAGCGATAGGACGGCCACCCGGTTCTTGTCCTGGACGAGCTTCAATCCGACGACGATTGAGCAGAACAGGAACATCGACCGCACGGTGAAGTCGGACGAGTCGCCCTTGGCCGATCCCTTGCTCACGGTGCCTCCGGTTGACGCCGACCGGGACAGGTCGAACAACCCCCGCAGGTTCGAGGCGGACTTCTGGCGCCCCATGTCCGCTTCGTCGAGGATCACCGGCAGGGCGTCGCCCTTGAGCATCTGGCGCACCGCCGGTTCAGTGGTTAGGGGGGCTTCCCGGTGGATCACGCCGGCGCACTGGAGCAGCGGGACGATGATGTGATTGACGATCGTCGATTTGCCGGATTGCGTCGGGCCGTTGATCCATACGTGCGGCCGCAGGTCGAGCCAGCCGGAAAGGGGAGCGTTCACAATGAACCCTGCCAGCAGTGCCGCATCGCCTTCGGATTCCCAGGCCAGGGTCTCGAATAGGCCGTGGAGTTCCAGGCACTCGTCGAGCGTCATGGGGTTCTTCATCGCCGGCCCGGCCAGCCGCTCGAGCTGCGGATAGATGCGGTCGCCGTCTTTGAATCGCTCCGGAGGGGAGGGGTCCGACGCCCCGGGGGCGAGTAGCCGGTCCCCCCAATGGAACACGGCATCGCCCTTTTCGGTGCGCCAGCTGCCCCGCCCGCGGTATCGGCCCTCACGGAACACGCCCTGCGCCATGCATGCATCGGTCAGCGCGACCCCGGCGTGGGGAATGCTGAACCCGGCCGGCCCCTTCCCCTTGAACCATTTCCGCCAGAACCACGCATCCGCGATACTGTTGTAGGTGAGCACTCTGCCCAGGGAGGCTTCCGACAGGGCCCGCACCTGGCCCGTCTTCTCGGACGCGACGTAGTACGTGCCGTCGTTGTGGCCGAGCGGCCGGAAGGGCGCCTCGTCCTCCCAGGTCTTCTGCTTCTTCTCCTTCGGCTCTTCGGCTGGGGCGGCGGAGGGATCGTCGACGGGTAGCTGCCATATGGCCTGGTCGGTGTTCTCCGGATCGAGCCAGTGCCGTGCGGCGTTCTCGCCCTCGCGCTTCCAGAGGTCGTGGAAGTCGGTCGGCTTCCCCTCGAGGTCTTTGAAGTCGGGGATCACCAGCTTCGATCCCGTCGCCGCGGCCGCTTCCCGTGCGTACTGGACTCCGACGTTCCAGAGGTCCTCACCCTTCTCGCCCTGTGTGATCTTGGTCCAGCGATCGTTGTCGGCGGCAATGCGCATCTCGCCGGGGTCGAACCGCTTCCGGATCGCCGTCGCGACGGCCAGGAGGTTGCTGGCTGTGAAGGCGACGATGACGGGCCGGTTCGTCAGCCGGTTGATCGCGTACCCCGTCGCCCATCCCTCGCAGACGAAGCAGAGATCCCATTCGGTGTCCTGGAAGGTCCCGATCGAGTGCCGGGCCGCGACGGGGTCCGCACCGGGAAAGAAGAGCTTCTCGCCTTTCGAATAGATGCGCTGGAGGTTGACCAGCTTGCCGCGGCGGTACATCGGGACGAGCAGGAGGCCAGCCGGAATCTTCTCCTCCCGTTTCGTCTTGATGCTGACGTTGGTGAACGACGTCAGGGTCGAGATCCGCAGCGGCGACGGCGGCTCCTCGATGCCCTTGTCGTACAGGTAGGGGTGTGACGTCTCCGGCCCCAGCCCCTCTGCCGCGTTCCACACCTTCTTGACGTTCTCCAGTGCGATCTCACGCTTCTTCGCCAGTTCCCGCTCCCGCTCCGCCTTCTGTTTGGCAAAGAGCTTCTTTTCCCGGTCCGAGAACGGCGTGTCGCGGTGGAACCTCCAGTGGACCTTGACCCCGGAGGAGAAGTCGCCGAAGTGCGCCCCTCGGCGATCGGGATAGGCGAAATACCAGGCGTTGGTGCCCCGTTTCTTTCCGGCCCCGGGGAATCGATGCTTGCGGCCGTCCCATATGATCGTCTTGGGGTCGAGGTCGTAGCGGTACATCTCCGCCATCAGCTGGGCGGTTGGGTCGTCGAGCCTCCGGTCGTTCAAAGTCTTCGCTCCTTGTCCCCGCCTCTCGTGGTCCACTCTGCCGTGATTCCGTGTTTACGCTTTTACCGCCGGTCTTGAATTGAAACGTAACGCCCCCAGTTCTCCATCACATTCCGGCGCCGCTCCAGCAGGTCCGAACGCGCGTACGCTGCCTCGACCTTGTTCTTGACGATGTGCGCCAGGCACGCCTCGGCAACCTCGCGCGCGACGCCTGTCTCCGAGCACCAGTCGCGAAACGACGACCGGAAGCCGTGCGGGACCGCGTTGATCTCGAGCTTCCGGACGAGCCGCGACAGCACCTTGTCCGAGAACGGCCGGTCGCCGCGGATCCCGGGGAACACCAAGCCCGTCCCGCGACCGGCTGCCTTCGCCTCTTTCAACACCGTCATGGCTCTGGAGGAAAGCGGCACCCGGTGCGGCCGCCCCGTCTTGGTCCGCTCTCCCGGAATCGTCCACAGCCGCTCCTGCAGGTCGAACTCGGACCACCGCGACAGCCTGGCTTCGCCGCTACGGCAGGCCGTCAGGACCACCATCTCGAAGAGCAGCTTGACTTTCGGCTGCGCGGTCGACGATCGCGCCGCCTCGAGCGCCGCCGCGACCTCGCCGTGCGGCAGTGCCTTCTGGTGCCGCACCTGCTTCCCGTTCTTCGGCAGCGCCGCGCTGATGGCGTCGCCGGCGGGATTGTCCTCGCGGAACCCCTGCGCCACCGCCCACTTCATCACGGCCCCGATGCGCTGGCGCACCCGCTCGGCCGTGTGCCGCTTCTGGTTCCAAAGATCGTCGGCGAGCAGGACGCCCATCACGTCCGCCGTCGTGATCTTGCTGACTGGCTTCCTCCCGATGCGCGGAAAGGCGTAGCCGCGCATGCTCGCCCGCCAGATCTCCTCGCTCCGACCGCCAGGTCGCCACGTGCCCCGGTGCATCGCGATCACCTTCTCGACGGCCTCGGCGAACGTGGGGATCCCGCCAGACCGCGGATCCCGGCCCTGAAGCACCTCACGGCGGTTCTCCAGCGCCGCCTTGCGGGCTTCGCCCAACGTCACGAGCGGGTAGGCGCCGAGCCCGAGGTTGACCTGCCGATCGTGGACCCGTAGTCTCTGGGCCCAGGTCTTCGACAGGCGTCCCGTGGTCGTCGGCTTCACGAGCAGGGATAGCCCGTGGCCGCCCCGTCCATCGCCGTACCGGCCAGGCCGGTTGACGGTCTTCACGAAGGCCGCGCTGAGTGTCTTCGGTCGTTTCATCGGTACTCTCCCGGTTACCAGTTCACAAGTGATATTGAATGATACCGTATGAGGGCCTATGACACAATGACTCAATCGCCCCAAGCACCAGAAGCGGTCGGCTCGATAACTCGTAACTCACGACACCACAGCGAGTTATGACATGTCCCGATTTGCCATGATACCGTCTGACACCTCCTGCGACAATCGACTCTAGATCGTCCTGTCTGTAACCGTCACCGTCACTGTCGCGCCCCCCTTCGCCACCCCCGTCACCGTCACCGTGTTACCCACCACCGCCACGCGGGCACGCATCGTGTCCGACGACACCGCCACGTACTCCAGCTCGTCCCCGTCCGGATCCGCGAAGTATCCCGCAAGCTCCACCGCCACCGCACTGTCCACCTCCACTTCCAGGTCCGGCACCATCCCCACCACCACCGGCGCCCGATTCGGCACCGTCACCCGGAAACCCTGCTCGACCGACAGCCCTCCCACATCGGTGGCCGTCACCGTCACCGTTACGCTCCCCTTCGCCACCCCCGCCACCGTCACCGTGTCGCCCGCCACCGCCACAGTCGCCCGGGTCGAGTCCGACGACACGGCCGCGTAGGCCAACTCGTCCCCATCCGGGTCCGTGAAATACCCCGCGATCCCCACGACCACCGCACTGTCCACCTCCACTTCGAGGTCCGCGATCGTCCCAACCGCCACCGGCATCCGGTTGGGCACTGTCACCCCGAAGCTCTGCTGCGCCGACAATCCCTCCGGATCCGTCGCGGTTACCGTCACCGTCGCGCTCCCCGCCGCCACCCCCGTCACCGTGACCGTGCTCCCTGCCACCACGACCGTGGCCAGGGTCAGATCCGACGACCGTGCGGCGTAGCGTAGCGAGTCTCCGTCCGGGTCCGTGAAGTATCCCGCCACGTCCACCGCTACAATACTGTCCACCTGTACTTCCTGGTCCGCGATCCTGCCCGCCGCCTGCGGCGCCTGGTTGGCCGGCGCAAGCCAGTCGCAGGTCAGGATTCCCAGCAGGCACAGCGCCGCCAGAAGGCGCACGCCGATCCCTGGCGCCGGAGCCGAACGCGCAAAGCCCCGGCACCCGCCAGACCGACGCAAGCAACCAGTGCTGAGGGGGACCTCCATGCGCCGCTTTCCGTGAGCGTTGGTCAAGCTGCCGAGTTAGCCTGCGGATTCCTACCGGCGAATCCGCGCGCTTTCGTTCACAAGAACACTATCCGGCGGTTCCGGCCAGAACCCCACGTTGTGCTGAGCATCCCCTTCCTCGTTCATGAACACGGTGACATGGCAGATTGTTGTCTCGTACCCATTCTCGGCAACATCCACCCAGCCGCTGTTCGTCCAGGAGCTCGCCCCGATCGGCCCGTGTTCTTCCGGACCGGCCGTGACATCCAGGATCGCCAGCGACGACGCCTCGAAGTCGCTACAGATGAACTTCTCGGCACCGTTTCGCGATCGCCACCAGTACAGGTCCTCGCCAAACACGGATGTGCGCGGCTGCCACATGGTCGCGGGACGGCCGTTGATCACGGTGGGTAGCCGCGTTTCACCCACGAACGACACCGAGTCGGAGACCAGGTCTTTCACCCACAGACCCCACCACTTCCCCTCGCTCTCCACCCCACTCGGCCCTTCCCGCAGCTCGAAACGGTACTTGCGCCCCTCCACCCACTCGTACTGCAACATGATCTGGTAGCAGCCGCACTCCTGGTTTTCCGAATCCACAAGACCGTCCGTGCGAGCGCTGTCGGAACCCCAGATGGCGAAGTTCACGACCTTCCCCCACCGGCTGCGGTTGCCAACGGGCATGTGTCCGTCGGACTGGAAACCGGCATACCCGTAGCCGATCGTCCCGGGTTCGTGGTTCAACAGCGCGAAGTTGTAGGCGTAGTAGTGGAGCAGATCCTTGCTCCTGAGGCTCTCCGGCGGGTCGACGGCGGGAAGGAACGTCCACGCCAGGATGTCGTATGCGGTGTCCGGGAACAGGTAGTCGGTGTAGGTATTGCCGGGGCCCCACTTCCCCCGCTCCCGATTGACCGAGAAATGCGCCCCAATCGTGTGGTTGCCGGCCAATTGCATCGCGTAGACGGAATCGGTGGACAGCGTCGCATCGCCCTCGGTCCACCGGTCGAAGTCGTAACCGGGATTGCCCCGGGCGCGGAGCGTCGTCGCGAAGACCTCATCCTGCGCAAGTTCCCAGGACCCCGTTCCCTCTACTTGCCCGCCATTGGTCGGCCCGGACGCGGCCCCCAACGACCTGACCGGCGGCGGAACCACAACGGAAATCCCGGCCGCTGTCTCGACATCTCCCGAAGCCGCGGTCACGAACGCGTCTCCCACACCGACGGCTTCCACAACCACCGACCCGGTCAGCCGCACCACGGACGTATCGCTCGACTCCCACGAGAAGGTCACTCCGGTCATCGGGTTGCCGTTGGCGTCCGCACCGCTTGCGGCCATCTGCACCGAGCCCGCCGTGATCAGGCTGAATGCGGCGGGTATCACGGCGATGGTGGCCAACCGTTGCGCTACCGTCACCGTCGCGCTACCCGACGCCTGCCCCGCTGTCGCAGCAATCGTCGCGACCCCGTCGCTTTCCGCCGTGACAACACCGACCGAATTCACCGTCGCGACTGTGGCGGAGGAGCTGGACCAGGCCACCGTTGCCAACATCACGTTGCCAAACTGGTCCAGTACTTCGGCCGTCAGCTGGGTGGACTCGCCCAGGGACGACAACTCAACCGCCGCCGGCCTGACCGTGATCGTCGTCGGCACCGGGGCGGGCGGGGGCGGCTCCACCGGCTCTTCCCCGCACGCAAGAATAGCCGCGAGCACCAGAGCCGCCATCGTGGGGCCCAACGCCAGGCGATGCCGGGAGCGGTCGTCGATCGAATACATCGCTTACCATGTGTAAAACACGACGGAGACGCAAGTTACCCCTCGGCCGTCCCGCTTGCGGCCGGCCCACCCGGGAACCAACGACCCGGTTCCGGTGCCGAATGGCGCGAACGGAGCGATAGTAGTAGCAGCTCGCGGCTCACCCGCTCCCTGGGTAGGACCGCCCAACTCGCGAACTCACCCCGCACCGTGCCCACTCGAGACGAATCTTCGACACCGTCCGAAACCGACCCTCTGGCGCCGCTGATGGCCGCCATCCGCGGCGGCTCCCAATCGGCGCTGGGGCAGCTCATGGACCGCTGCTGGCCGGAACTCGTGCGCTACGCCGCGCGCCAGGTCGGCGAGGTGGATCTTGCCCGCGACATCGTGCAGGAGACGCTCATCCAGGTCTGGGAGCGCAGACGCGCCTGGGAACCGCGGGGGTCCGTGCGGGCCTACCTGTACCGCATCGTTCGCAATCTGGTGATCGACGAGAAGCGCAGGCAGGGGGTGCGGCGGCGCTGGGCGCAACGCCAGGAATTCGCGCTTTCCCCGCGGCCCGTAACGCCGGACGAAGTTCTGGACGAGAAGCTGCTGACCGAGGTGTTCGAGACCGCCGTCGCGGCGCTGCCCGAACGTCGCCGCGAGGTCTTCGAACTCGTCTTCCAGCGGGGACTGTCGCACGCCGACGCGGCAGCCGTGATGGGCCTGTCGGTGCAGACGGTGGCGAACCAGATGAGTACCGCGCTCCGCGCCGTGCGGACGGCGGTGACCGATTCGGGGACGTTGGAGGGATGAGAATGGTAGTCGTGGCAGGGCTCATGCGCTTCCTGGGCAGAACCCGGAATGCGACGGGAAAACACAGACAGGATTGTGAGAAGATGGACGAATTGCTGCTCCGTTATCTGCGCGGCCGGACGACGGAAGACGAAAACCGGTCGGTCGGGGCCTGGCTCGGCCGCACGGCGGACGCGGAAGGTGCTCTTGCCGACCTGAGCCGCCTTGTCCGGGCCGGCGAGGCAGCCGACCTGGCAATCGATCCTGGCGACCCGCCCGCCGCCGAGCAGCTGATCTGGAGGGCGGAGGCCCGGAGGACGCAGTTGGGGAGCCCTCCCGGGCATGCGCGCCCGCGACTCCGGCGATACGGGGCGTGGATCACCGCGGCGGCGGCCGTAACCATCGGCTTCACCCTCTGGAACGTGTCCCGTCCCACCGACCCCACGAGGGACAACGCCGTCGCCGCCCAGGATTTCCTCACGACCACCGGCGAGACCGCCATGGTCCGGCTCGACGACGGCAGTGTCATCCGGCTGGGACCAGAAAGCCGGCTGACCACGCACCAGACCCACTCGCCGGGGCTGCCCGCGCGGCAGGTGACCCTCGAAGGCGAGGCGTTCTTCTCCATCGCGGAGGACCACGCCCGGCCGTTCGTGGTCACCACCGCCGCCGGCTCGGCACGGGTGCTCGGGACGCGCTTCCACCTGGCGGCTCAGGCCGACCGGCTGGCCATCGTGGTCGTGGAGGGGCGGGTCGCGCTGGCCGGCCGCGACCAGGAGGTGGAGGTCGGTGCGGGACAGGCAACGCGTTTGGTGGGAGGAAGCGCCGAACCGGTTGAGGACGCCCCCCAAATCGAACAGGTGGCGGACTGGCTCGGCGACTTCCTGATCTTCCAGGACACGCCGCTGGCGGTGGCGATGCGGGAAGTCGGACTGCGGTACGGCAGAGAGGTCGAGATCAGCGATCCCATTCTGACGGAAAGGACTCTGACGATGTGGTTCAACGGGAAGTCCCTCGAAGAGGTCATGACCGTCGTGTGCAGCGTGATCGACGCGCATTGCACCATCGGCGAGACCACGGTCCGGATCGAGGCCCGGACGACCGGAGCGCAGTCGTGAGGGGCCGGGGAGCGTACCGGGTAGCGCTCGCGGCAACCGCCCTCGTCCTCATCACCCCCCTCATCACGGCCCCCCTTGCCGCGCAACAACCACAAGAGGTCGCCCTGCTCCGCGGCCGGACCGGCATCGAACCCGAACCCGGCTCCCTCCTCGCCACCCCCGCCCGCCTCACCGTCGAGCAGGTGCCCCTGGCCGACGCTCTCGCCCGGCTCTCCGAGCGATCGAGCGTCCAGATCGCCTTCAGCCCCACCCTTCTACCCCCCGGCCACCTCGTCGCCTGCGCCTGCACCACGCTGAACATCGCCCGCGCCCTCGACCACATGCTGGAGGGCACCGAGCTTGGGTACGTCGAACTCGGCACCCAGGTGATCGTCGTCCCCCGGGCGCCGCCCGAGGTGCCCCGCTTCGACGCGACCATCAGGGGCCGGGTTCGCACCGAGGTCGCGATTCCCCTCGAGGACGCAACCGCCATCCTCCGCCCGGCGGGCGACCCCACCGGCGCGCGGATGGCCTTCACCGACGGGATGGGCTTCTTCGCCTTCCACGACCTGCCCGCCGGCGCCTACGAACTCACGGTCGGCCGCCTCGGCTACGCGGGCCACGACGAAGCGGTGACCGTTACGCCCGGTGGCGTCGTCGAGGTCGGGATCGCGCTGGCCGAGGAGGCGGTTCCCGTGGAGGGGATCCAGGTGGACGGTCTCAGCGGGCGCGACCGGGCGCGCTTCCGGGAGTCGGCAGCGGGTGCACCCATGGAGATGGACCGCGCCAGAGTCCGGTCCATACCCGGCGCGGCCGAGGCCGATCCGGTCCGAACGGTGGACGCGCTCCCGGGCGTCACCCGGGTGTCCGAGATCGGAGCCTCCTTCAATGTGCGGGGCGGCTCGGCGGACCAGAATCTGGTCCTGCTGGAAGGCGTCCCCATCTTCAATCCCTTCCACATGCTCGGGATCATCTCGGTCTTCAACGCCGACATGGTCAAGCGGACGCAGCTGCGTTCGGGGGGCTTCGCGCCCGAGTACGGAGGCCGGGCGTCGTCGGTGCTTCTCGTCGAGAGCGACCTGGGCGACGGGAGGTTCGGGGTCGACGCGGGACTCAGTCTCCTCACGGCGCGGCTCTCGGTTTCCGGGGGACTGCCGGAAGAAGTCAGGGACGGCTTCGGACTGGCCGGCGCGCGGTGGCGGATCTCCGGGCGACGCAGCTACGCCGACGTCCTGGCCAACCCGTTCCTGCGGGCCGACTTTCCCTACTATCTGCGGGACCGGCAGTTCGGTTTCGAAGCCTGGACCAAGGGCGGAAGCCGACTCGGGATCACCTACTATTCGGGCTCGGATGCCTTCAACCTGACGGCCTACGAGCGCCTCGACCGCTCCTATTGGACCGACGAGCAACTCCATCCCGATCAGGACGTCACCTGGCGTTGGGGAAACAGGGCCCTGGGCTTCTCTTGGACCCGTCCCGGCTCCAACGGAGGCTCGCTCGACGTCCACGGGTCGTACTCGCGCTTCGAGGGCGACTTCAACCTGTCCGAGTTCGGGTCGCCGATGCTGGAGACCGCGATCCACCGGCTGTCGCTTGGCGCGGACATGGAGCGCAGGCCCACCTCGACGCTCCGTTGGAAATCGGGCCTGGCCCTCGAGGCTCTGGAACATTCGGACGTCAGCAGAGGCGAGGTCGAGTCGTTGGTGAGAAACGGCCATTCGACCGGCCAGGGGGCATCCGCCTATTCACAGTTCAACTGGTCTCCCAACCCGAAATGGCTCATGGAGGGCGGCCTTCGCCTGGACCACTGGTTCGACAGCGGGACCAGCACCTCGCCCCGCATCGCCATCAAGCGCTTCCTTGGGGACGGGCGCTGGGCGGTGCGGCTGGATGCCGGACGCTACGTCCAGTTCCTGCAGTCGGTACGGGACGAATCCCTGCCGATCGCCCTGGATTCGTGGGTGCTCGCGGGCAACGAGGTGTCGCCGGTGGTCTCGCGCCAGTTCCAGGGGGGACTGGAAGGCTTCTTCGGCGCGGACGACGAGTGGTTCGCCTCGGCGGCGGGATACCATCGCGGCTACGAGGGTCTCGCCGCGAGAAACTGGGCCGACGACCCCGGCGTTCGGTCGGACGACTTCAAAACGGGCACGGGAAGATCCTTCGGAGCGGAGTTCCTGTTGCGGCGGAACAGGGGCGCGACGACCGGGTGGGTGTCGGTCTCCCTGCTGAAGGCGACGCGGAGATTCCCCCACCAGGCGGGCGCGGGCGTCGACAACAACGTGCCGGTCGTCGAGTACCCGCCCGCCTTCGACCGCCGCCTCGCGCTGGACCTGGTCGTTCAGCGGCGGCTGCCCTGGAACCTGGACGGCGGGCTGCGATGGAGTCTCGGCACCGGGCTCCCGCACACCCGTCATGCAACCTACTCCGTCAATCCCAGGAGGATGATCGATCTGCGACCGGGCGGCCGGGAGACCGTGGTGTGGCTGGGACCGAGGAACGGCGAACGGTTCCCGGTTCACCATCGGCTCGACATCAGCCTGCGCAAGGTGATCCGGAAGCGCTGGGGCCTGGTGACTCCCTGGCTCAGCGTGCTCAACGTGTACAACCGCAAGAACGTGGTGTTCTACGAGTACACCGACTATTTCGGGCAACCCGGACGCCAGCGCCGGGGGGTGTCGCTCGTGCCGATCCTTCCCACGCTCGGAGTGGAGGTGTCGTTCTGATGCGCACATCATTTCGTGGGTTCCGCTGGGCGATCCCGGCGCTGCTGCCCCTGTTCGCCGCCTGCCAGCTGGACTGGACGGCAGTCGAAGAAGAGGCACTGGTGGCCGCGAGCGTGACCGTGGTCCTGACCGTCGACCCGGTGGACTCGACGATCCTGAGCACCGACATCCTGGCGTTCCTCGTTCGCGACTCCGTCGACGGCCGGGTTCCGGGAGCCTCGGTCCGCGTAACCAACCGGTCGGACCGGACGCTGACCCTCGAGGAACTTCCCGATACGTCGGAAAGCTGTCTCACCGACTGGGAGGCGCCGGCGGCGGGGACCTGCTACATCGCCACGGTCCCATCGGCCTATTTCGCGCCGCTCGAAGAGTTGAAGCTGCTGGTCAACACGCCCGACGGAAAGGAACTGTACGGCTCCAGCAGGATTCCCGGCCTCTTCACGCCATCACGACTAACGCTTCAGGACGGGCGCTGCCGCGTGAATCCGGAAACCAACTACAGAATCGACTGGAGATCCATTCGAAGCAGCTGGGCCCACATCGCGGAAGCGGAGTTCATGGGACTCAGGGACAACCTCTGGGACGAGCCCGGTCCGCTGTATCTCACGGCCGCCTGGATGGCCACCCCCTCCTCCCGGTCCCAACAAATGGGATTTCCCCGCAAGCTGATCGAAGGCGACGTCCCGTTCGATGCGCGCAAGGCGGCCCGCAGGCTGGAGACCGGCCTGCCCTGGGGGGTGACGGTCCGCCTGGCGGTCGCGGCGATCGACGAGAACTGGGCCAACTGGATCCGTCCCGGCCAGATCAACGTTGATGGCGAGGTTCCGGTGCCCTCGGTGTTCGGCGACGGCACGGGCATGTTCGGGACCGCCGTACGGTGGACGGCGACGATGGAGTCGCGGGACGCCGAGGAGGATACCGGTCTGGTGGACTGCGATCTACAGGCGGTCGATTACAACTAGCGACAGCGTCCCTGTGACAGATTCTATCGGGAATCTGGCCAAGAGGTCGATTCTTCGGGCTTTCCGGCATGGGTCCGCCTCCCCAGCATCCGTTTTCGTGACAGATTCTATATGGAATCTGTCCGGGAATCTGTCACGGCTTGTTCTTGCCGCTTTGGCACGGATCTGGCAATGGGTGTACACAACCCCTACGATGAGGCCCAGCCATGCCGATGGCTGGAAGGGGTGCGGTGGGAGGCGCGGGGGGCGGAAGCCGTTCGGCAGCTCCGGGATACGCTGAGCGAGGTCGGGGAGACTGCCAAAGCACCGCTGGTCCGGTTGCTGGATGACCTGGAGCGGTGCGCGGGAGGGCTGTGAACAATCCCCGGCTTTCCATCGTATTCGGGGCTGTGCGCGGAGCGCGGGGAGGCGGAACCGAACCGGCGGCAAACCGCGATTCAATCGGATGACCTATCGTCGCAAAGGAGAATGACTCAATGGACTATGTGACTTCCTGTCCCTCGTGCGGCGCGGACCGCGTGGCCGGCACCCAGTGGTGCGCGCTCTGCCGCAAGAACGTCAACAACCCCGCACTCGGGCGCCTGGCCACCCCCGGCAAGCGACTCGGGGCCTACGTGCTCGACGCCCTGATCCCCATTGGCGTTGTCTGGTTCATGCTGATGGGCTTCGTCTTCGACAGCGTGGTCACCGGGGACGAACCCACCGTCGGCGGGATCGGCACCCTGATCGCCCTGGGCGTCCTGGTCGCCTACTGCATCGTGGCCCTCGTGCTCTTCACCAGGGGGACTACCCCGGGCAAGCACCTGCTCCACATGCGCATCATCAAGGAGAACGGCGCCGGCGCCGGGTTCTGGACCATGCTGGGCCGCGAGTGGATCGGCAAATGGATCTCCGGCCTGATCTTCTCACTGGGTTACGTCTGGATCCTCATCGACAAGGAAAACCAGGGCTGGCACGACAAGATGCTGGCCACGTACGTGGTGGAGTCGTAGGGGGGCTCAGCACCCGCAGTTGACTTCGGTACCCACCTGGCAGACCTCCCCCTCGGTGGCGTAGCCGTCTCGCTTCCACCAGTCGAGTCCCCCCATCAGCTCACGGACCTGGAATCCCAGGGTGAGCAACTTGAGCGCGGTCTTCGTCGAGGCATTGCAGCCGATTCCGTCGCAGTAGCACACGTAGAGCTTCGATCGGTCGAGCGACCGGGTGGAGTTCTCGTCGATCTCGCGGTGCGGCAGGTTGATCGACCCCGGTATGCGTTCGCGGGCGTACGCTTCGGCGCTGCGTCCGTCGATCACGACGACGGGCTCGTTGCGGGTCATGGCCTCGTAGAGGTCCCACGAATCCGTTTCGAAGGCGAGTTTGGTCTTGTAGTGGTTCAGTTGGTCGACGTTCATGGGGGGTGGATTCTCGCGGAAGGGTTGTGGACGGAAGATCCGCGGCGGACCTTGAGGACACCGATTGAAGATGCGAACGAATGCCGGCGGCGGAAAACCGCGACGAGCGACTACATGCATGCTTCCCGGGCCCGGCAGTCCATGACCAGTTCGTATGATGTCAACTACACTTGTCATTTTGTCATGTCCAGATTACATCAATTGCATATTCCGTCTTCCAGATCTCCATGAACCCGGCGGCAATACGATGATCCTTCCGCTTCGCCCCCCACCCGTCCCCGCCCTCGTGCTCCCGTTCGCCGTCGCGGCCGCCATCACCTGCGCCGACGCCCCCGCCCCCCCTCCCCCACCCATCCCCCCCGAGACCCTGGCCGCGGAACACGAAGAGTGGCGCATCGGCCGCCGAAACAGCCTGGCCAACCC
This sequence comes from Longimicrobiales bacterium, assembly GCA_965208295.1. Taxonomy (GTDB): domain Bacteria; phylum Gemmatimonadota; class Gemmatimonadetes; order Longimicrobiales; family Gaopeijiaceae; genus Bin94. The sequence goes on from OZ242328.1 coordinate 702,575, forward strand.
GGAAGGCGGGGTCGTGAGCTGGATCGGACTGTGGGAACTTGCGGAAGGACCAAACCGCTTCGGCTCCGATTCCTCCCTCGCGATCGTGCTCCCAGCCGAGGACTCCCCTCCGGTCGCGGGAACGCTCCACCTTGCCGACGGGCAGGTGCGTCTCGTGCCCGAATCCGGCGGCGCGATCGGCGTGCGCGACGGCGACCCGATCACCCAACCCATCGACCTGCGAGACGACAGCAGCGACAGCACGACGATCCTCGACCTGGGCTCCCTCAGCCTGCGCATCCACGCCGAACGGGGTACCGACCGCCTCTGGCTCCGCCCGTGGGACCGCGACTCCCCGCGGGCCGCCGCCTTCGAACTGCCGCCCTACTTCCCTATCACCAACGAATGGCGGCTGTCGGCGCGATTCGATCCCTATCCTGAACCCCGCGGCGTCCCCATGGCCGACGTGAAGGGCGGCACGGTCGAGAACATCGCGCCGGGCGAACTCGTCTTCCGCGCCAACGGCCGCGAGCACCGCCTGATCGCCTTCGCCACCGAAAGGAGCCGCGACTACCTGGTCATGCTGCGCGATTCGACGGCCTTCGCCGACACCTACCCGCTCGGCCGCTACATGCACGTGCCCTTCCCGGACGAAGATGGCTGGACGGTGATCGATTTCAACCGCGCGTACAATCCTCCGTGCGCCTTCACGCCGTTTTCGGTGTGCAGTTTTCCGCCGCGGGAGAACCGGCTGGCACTTGCGATCAGGGCCGGCGAGAAGCGCCCGGAGGGGCCGGGCTACGATTCGGCGCGATAGTTCGGGGGAACCCGCTCCCGGGTGATTCCGGCCAGCGGCGTTCGACCGCCCCGACGCGCGGCACGGCCCGTGGTGGGGGAGGTACCCACGGATCGCTAACGCCAATTCTTCCTTGCGGTTCGCCGGACCCGCCCCGATAATGCCCCCGGCAGGTCTCTCGCCCTCAACGGCACCTGCCCCACAACCGTCCACACCTGTCTCCCGCGGGTGGGCAACTCACTCCAAGGAACCCCGAATGGCATCCCCCCCAACCGCGGCCGGCCCCGGCGTCCGCTTCGAACCCGACGAAAAGCCGCCCTGGCCGATCGCTTCGGGGCTCGCGCTGCAATACAGCATTCTCGCGCTCGGCGGCGTCGTTCTCACGGTCGCGATCGTCTTCCGCAGCGCTGGAACCAGCGAGACCTACCTGGCCTGGGGAGCCTTCGCGACGCTCCTGGTGTGCGGACTGGCGACCATCGTGCAGGTCAGGCGGTTCGGGTGGCTGGGATCGGGGTACGTGCTCACGATGGGGACCTCGGGGGCTTTCATGGCGGTGTCGGTGGCGGCGATTCAGCAGGGGGGTCCGGCCCTGCTGGCCACGCTCGTGATCATTTCGTCGCTCTTCCAGTTCCTCCTCGCGGGACGTTTGTCGCTGCTGCGGCGTATCCTCACTCCGACGGTGGCCGGAACCGTGATCATGCTGATCGCGGTCAACGTGATGCCCTTCCTCTTCGACTTTCTGGACAACGTGCCGGAGGGAAGCGCGTCCGTCGCCGCTCCGGTCACGGTGCTCACGACGCTCGTGGTGACGCTGGTGGTCATGCTGCGTTTCACGGGTGCGGCACGGCTATGGGGACCGCTGATCGGGATCGTGGCCGGGTGCGTCGCGGGGTCGTTTTTCGGCCTCATCGATGGAGGCCCCGTGGGGGATGCGGGGTGGGTCGGGGTGCCGGTGGCGGGGTGGCCGGGTTTCGGCTTCGACTTCGGTCCCGCCTTCTGGGCGATCCTGCCGGCGTACACCTTCGTGACGCTGGTGGGCGCAATCGAGACAATCGGCGACGCGGTGGGGATTCAGCGCGTTTCGTGGCGCAAGCCGCGGGCCACGGACTATCGCGCCGTGCAGGGAGCGGTGGCCGCCGACGGTCTGGGCAACCTGCTCTCCGGGATCTTCGCCACGGTGCCGAACACCACCTACTCGAGCAGCGTGTCGGTCGTCGAGATCACGGGGATCGCGGCGCGCCGGGTGGGGATCTGCATCGGGGCGATCTTCTGCGTGCTGGCCTTCCTGCCGAAGGTGACGCAGCTGCTTCTCATCATCCCCGACCCGGTGATCGGCGCCTACGCGATGGTGATCATTGCCGTGCTCTTCGTTCTGGGAGCCCGGATCGCTCTGCAGGACGGCATGGACTACCGCAAGGCCACGGTCATCGGCTTCTCCTTCTGGGTCGGAGTCGGCTTTCAGAGCGGCCAGATCCCGACGGCGGGGCTGCCACCCTTCCTGGAGCAGATGCTCGCCAACGGGATGACCTCGGGGGGACTGACCGCGCTGGCGCTGACCGCGTTCATGGAGCTGACCGGTCCCCGCCGGATGCGCATGCAGACCATGCTGGAGGTGGAATCGCTCCCGAAGATCCAGCGCTTCCTGGAGGATTTTGCGAAGCGCAGGCGGCTTGGGGACGAGCTGGCGGGGCGGCTCGCGCACGCGGCGGAGGAGACGCTGCTGTTGCTGGCCGAAGAGGATGAGGCGGGTGGACAGCGGCGGTTGCGGCTCACCGCCCGGACCGACGCGGGCGGGGCCGAACTGGAGTTCCTGTCCGCGAGCGGCGAGGGCAATATCGAGGACCACCTGGCTGTGATCGGTGCGCACGTGGCCGAAACGCCCGCGGAGCACGAGTTTTCGCTGCGTCTGCTCCGCCACCTCGCCACCTCGGTGCAGCACCACAAGTACGCGGACACCGATGTGGTGACCGTGCGGGTGGACCCTTCTGGACCGACGGCGTAGTCACCCGATGTCACCCTCTTCCGACACCCGCCAGGATCTCCGCTACCAGGCCGACGAGACGCCCAGCTACCCGGTCTCCTTCGGGCTGGCCTTCCAGTACATCCTGCTCAACATCGCGGGGATCGTCATTACGGTGGCGATCGTGGTGCGCGCAGGCGGCGGCAGCGAGGAATACCTGACCTGGGCGGCGTTCGCGGCCCTTATCGTGTGCGGCATCACGACCATGCTCCAGGCGAAGCCGCTCGCGGGGAGGATCGGGGCGGGGTACATCCTGCTGATGGGGACTTCGGGGGTCTTTATCGCGGTGTCGGTGGCGGCGCTGCAACTCGGTGGACCCGCGCTGCTGGCCACCCTGATCGTGGTCTCGTCGCTCTTCCAGTTCCTGATTTCCACGCGTCTGTCGCTGTTGAGGCGGGTGATCACGCCGACCGTGGCCGGGACCGTGATCATGCTCATCGCGGTTACGGTCATGCCGATCGGGTTCGACCTCAGCTTTCAGGCCGCGGAGGGGGCGACGCGGGCGGCCGCGCCACTCACCGCGCTGGCCACCATGCTGATCACCATCGTGATCGTGTTGCGGGCCAGAGGGGGGCTGCGGCTGTGGGGGTCGGTGATCGGGGCGGTGGGAGGCTGCCTGGTCGCGAGCTGGTACGGGATCTACAACATGGAACTGGTGGGCGACGCGGCCTGGTTCGGGGTGCCTGCGGGCGGATGGCCCGGCTTCGACCTGCGCCTGGGCGCCGAGTTCTGGGCCATGCTTCCGGCCTTCATCTTCGTCACTCTGGTCGGGGCGATCGAGACGATCGGCGACGGGATGGCCATCCAGCGGGTGTCGTGGCGCAAGCGGCGGGCGACGGATTTCCGTGCCGTGCAGGGGGCGGTCGCGGCGGACGGGGTCGGCAATCTCCTCTCGGGGCTCTTCGCGACAGTTCCGAACACGACCTACTCCAACAGCGTGTCGATCGTGGACATCACCGGGATCGCCGCGCGCCGGGTGGGCGTCTGCATCGGAGTCATCTTCATTGTGCTGGCCTTTTTCCCCAAGGCCGCGGCCGTGCTGCTCGCGATCCCCGACCCGGTGGTGGGCGCCTACATCATCGTGCTCATCGCGATTCTCTTCGTGCTGGGCGTGGAAATGGTCGCGCAGGACGGGATCGACTACCGCAAGGCCACCATCATCGGGGTCTCGTTCTGGGTCGGAGCGGGCTTCCAGAGTGGCCAGATCCCGGCGGAGTATTTCGGCACCTGGGCCGGGTCCCTGCTGGAAAACGGGATGACCTCCGGGGGACTCGCCGCGATCCTGCTGTCGGCGTTCATGGAGCTGTCGGGGCCCCGGCGGCGGCGCATCGAGACGAGCCTGAACGTCGGAGCGCAGCCGAAGATTCGGGAATTCCTGGAGAAGTTCGCGTCGCGCGCCGGACTGGGGGAGGAGATGGCGGGGCGGATGGCGCTGGCGGCAGAAGAGACGCTGCTGGTGCTGCTGGACCAGGCGGACCGGGATGAAGCGCTCGGGGAGCGGCGGCTGCGGGTTACGGCGCGTGCGGAGTCCGGAGGGGCCGAGCTTGAGTTCCTCGCCGCGACGGGGGAAGGCAATATCGAGGACCGCATGGCCCTCGTCGGTGGACGCGCGGCCGAGGTCCCCGTCGAGCACGACTTATCACTGCGGCTGCTGCAGCACCTGGCCACGTCGGTGCGGCACCAGAAGTATCATGACACGGATATCGTGAGCGTGCGGGTGGACCCGGTGGGGGCCGCGGTCCGCGGATAGTGCCGCAGGGTTTTGTCCGCCGGGCCGCTGGATTTAGCTTCCCGGCATGGCAAGAACCACCCGGCCCCTCCATGTCGACCAGCTTGTCCCCGGCGCGGACGCCGACTTCCTGCACCTCGCCTGCCTCAACTACCGGCACGATCGCCCCGACTTCCGCCAGCGCGCCCGCGACCTGCTTGAGCGGGACCCTGCGCTGGCCGTTGGGGACATCTGGTCGGCGGCCTGCGTGGGCGACACCGGAACGGTGGCAGCGATGCTGGACGACGATCCCGCACTGGTCGACGCGCGGGGCGGGTTCTTCCACTGGGAACCGCTGCTGTACGCGGCCTATTCGCGCGTGCAGGTTTCCGGCGGTTCGACGTTGGAAACGGCGAGGCTTCTCATCGAGCGCGGTGCCAACCCGGTCGCCTTCTACCTGTGGGGCGGCGACTATCGGTTCACCGCGCTGACCGGTGCTTTCGGCGAAGGGGAGCAGGGCCCGGTCAATCAGCCCGCGCACCCGGAGTGGGAGGCGCTGGCCCGGCTGCTCCTCGACGCGGGCGCGAACCCCAACGACGGACAGGCGCTCTACAACCGCATGTTCGGCTCGTGCAACCGCTGCCTGGAGATCCTGCTCGAGTACGGATTGAATCGCCGGCACCGGATCAACTGGCGATCCGGCAAGGGGCGGGTGCTCGACTACCAGCTCGATTGGGCGGTGCGGAATCATCATGTGGCCCGCGCGAAGCTGCTGGTCGAGCACGGGGCCGACCCCACCGGGCGGACGAGCGACGGCAAGAGTCTTTCCCGGGCCGCCATGCTCGCGGGCCACCCCGGCCTCGCCGATTTCCTGGTTGCGCACGGAGCGAAGCCGCCGCGGCTGGACCGGGTCGACCGGTTCGCGAGCGTATGCATGGCGTGTGATGCGGTGGCGGCGCGGGAGGCGGTCCGGCGTGATGCGGGGCTTCCGCAGCAGGTCCAGGCCCGCCATCCAGGCCTCGTCGCGGACGCCGCGGGCGCCAACCGGCTGGACGCGGTAACGCTCATGGCGGACCTGGGCTTCGACCTGGAGTGTGGGACCTTCGGTTTGCCGCTGCACATGGCGGCGGTGCATGGGCATCTTGAAATGGTGGAGATGCTCGTGGGGCGGGGGGTGCACGTGTCGGCTACGGATCCGGAGGGGCGCACGGCGCGTGACTGGGCGGGGTGGCGGGGGGAGGTGGAATGTGAAGTTTACTTGTCACAATGTAAGCTGTAGTTGACTATGATCAAGCTCGCCTACCTCGGGCCCGAGGGGACCTACAGCGAAGAGGCCGCCCTTGCGCACGCCCGCTTGGCGGCACATGCGCGCACGGGCCCACCGCGCGCGGTCCAGGCTGCCGGACGCCCTGGCGCTTCCGCCCGCCTCGTGCCCTTCACCAGCATCCCGGCCGCGGTGCGGGCCGTCGAGGAGGGGGCGGCGGACGAGGCCGTCGTTCCGGTCGAAAACAGCCTCGAGGGAATCGTGACCCACACCGCCGACCTTCTCATCCACCACACGCCGCTGAAGATCAGGAGGGAGATCGTGCTGCCAATCCACCATTGTCTGGTGCTTCAGCACGGGGTAGGCCGCGGCGACGTGCGGGTCGTGTACTCACACCCCCAGGCGCTGGCGCAGTGCCGCGGCTACCTCGACCGCAATTTGCAAGGTGCGGAACCGGTGGCATCGCTCAGCACGGCGGGTGCTGTCCGCGACATGCAGGAAAGCGACCGTCCCGCGGCCGCCATCTCGAGTCTGCGTGCCGCAGAGCTGTTCGGCGCGACGGTGGCCGACCGCGACATCGAGGACGTGGCCAGCAACAAGACCCGGTTCGTGGTCCTCGCCGGCCGCGACGCCGTGCCCACCGGCCGCGACAAGACCTCGATCTGCTTCGATTTCAGCGAGGACGAGGCGGGCACGCTGCACGGTGCGCTGGGCGAACTCGCGGCCCGCGGCATCAACATGATCAGGATCGAGTCGCGTCCGGACCGGCGCAGCCTGGGGCGCTACATCTTCCTGATCGACCTGGAGGGCCACCGCACGGACACGGTCGTCCACGATGCACTGGAGGGGATTCGCGCCCGCGCAACGATGTTCAAGATTCTGGGGGCGTATCCGCGGGCGGGTTGATTCCCCCTACTTCACCTCGACCACGAAATACCGCTTCTTCCCCGCGCGCACCACCAGAAATCGTCCCTCGATCGGGTCCCCCATCCCCACCACCGCCCCCCTCCCCGTCACCCTCTCACCGTTGAGATAAACCCCCCCACCCTTCATCAGCCGCCGCGCCTCACTCCGGGACGCGGTCATCCCGTGGTCGGCCATCAACACGGCCAGCTCGATCCCCTCCCCTTCCAGCTCCGGCCTTGCCAGCACGGTCGAGGGCACATCGGCAAAGATCTCGGCGATGTCCGCCGCCCCGAGCCCTTCCAGGCTGCCCCCGAAGAGCACCCGCGAAGCCCGTTCGGCACGCTCCAGCCCGTCGGCGCCGTGCACGGTGCGGGTCATCTCGGCGGCCAGCCGCCTCTGGGCCTCGCGCCGGTAGGGCCGCTCCGCCACGGCGTCGGCAAGCTCGTCCACCGCGGCCCGGTCCAGCAGTGTGAACTGCTTCAGATAGCGGACCACGTCGCCATCGCCGGTGTTCACCCAGAACTGGTAGAAGCGGTACGGAGAGGTGCGCTCCGGGTCCAGCCACACCGTCCCCTCTTCCGTCTTGCCGAACTTGACCCCGCTCGCCGATTCGACGAGGGGGAAGACCACCGCGTGGCACCGGGGTCCGCCCATGCGCCGCACCAGGTCGATCCCTGCGGTGATGTTGCCCCACTGGTCGGAGCCGCCCATCTGCAGGGTGCAGCCGTAGCGGCGGTTCAGTTCGTGGAAGTCGTACGCCTGCAGCAACTGGTAGCTGAACTCGGTGAAGGAGATGCCGGACTCGTCGTCGGCCAGTCGGCGGCGCACCGACTCCTTGCGGAGCATCGCGTTGACGGAGAAGTGCTTGCCGACGTCGCGCAGGAAGTCCACCAGCCCCAGCCCGTCCAGCCAGTCAAGGTTGTTCGCCATGCGGGCCGGTGCCGCGCGCGACTCGAAGTCCAGGAACGACGACAGCTGCCGGTGGATCCCCGCGGCGTTCTCCTCGGCCTGCGCCCGGGTGAGGAGCGAGCGTTCCGAGGCCTTCCCCGACGGGTCGCCGATGAGCCCGGTGCCCCCACCCACCAGCGCGATGGGGCAGTGGCCGGCGCGCTGCAGGTGCACGAGCCCCATGATGGGGACCAGCGACCCCACGTGCAGCGACGAGGCCGTCGGATCGAAGCCGATGTAGCCCGTCACCTGGCCGGCCGCGAAGGCCGCCGCCGCGTGTTCGCTCGCGTCGGCGAGGAGGCCGCGCCAGCGCAGTTCCTCGATCATGTCGTCTTCCTTGGCTGTAGCCTGGTTGCGAAGTGTTCGCGCACCCGGGACCGCATCGCCTTGCCCGTCCAGGTGCGGGGCAGTGCGTCCACCACCAGGGTGCGCGTCGGGCAGCGGCCGCGCACCAGGTGCTTCCGGCAGTGGCGATCTACGCCGGCGGCGGTGACGGTCGCAGGGTCGGCTTCGACCACCGCGGCGACGATCTGGCCCCACTCCTCGTCGGGGAGGCCCAGGACCACCGCTTCGCGCACTCCGGGGAGCGCCTCGATCACCCGCTCGACTTCGGCGGGGCTCACGTTGAGACCGCCACTCACAATGATCGCGTCGGCGCGCCCCTCGATCCAGACGAGGCCGTCGGGGTCGATGCGGCCGAGGTCGCGGGTGGCGAACCAGCCGCCGGGGTCGGTGGGGAGTGGTTGGGGGGTCGCGCCGGGGCCGTGGATCACGACCGTGGCGAGGGTCGGGCCGCGGACGTGGAGGGTGCCGCCGGGGCCCTGGCGGACTTCGACGCCGGGCAGGGGGCGTCCGGCCGTTCCGGGGTGTTGCCGGGCAAGGGCGGGGGGGGCGGTGGCGACCTGGGACGCGGTTTCGGTCATGCCCCAGGTGGTGGCGAGAGGCAGTCCCGCGTCCGATGCCTGGTCCAGGAGCGCGCGGGGGGCGGCCGCGCCGCCGACCAGGACGCAGCGCAGGGACTCGGGAATGGGCTTGCCTGCGAGGCTGGCGAGGATTCGCCGGAGCATGGTCGGCACAATGGCCAGATGGGTCACCTCCCCGGCCAGGATCGCATGGGCCACGGCGTCGGCATCGAATGATGGCCAGAGCCGTACGGAGGCCCCCGTCATGACCGCCCGCACGACGAGCGAGAGCCCGCCGATGTGTCCCGCGGAGAGGCACAGGCCCCAGCGGTCGCGGGGTCCGAGGTCGAGGCGGTGCGCGACGGCGGACGCCGAGGCGGCGAGGGTGTCGTTGGTGAAGCCGAGGGCCTTGGGGGGGCCGGAGGAGCCGGAGGTGAGGATGTAGGCGATGACGTCGGGGCCGTGCGAGGGGAGACGCGCGGCCCGGGCCAATTCGGCCTGACTCTCGCCGAGGGACTCCGCAGGGTCGTAGTCTCCACGAAGTGGTTCTCCACCGCCGCCTTCGGCGAGGGGTTCTGCAGGATCGCGGAGTACATTGTGTAAACTCTGATTGTCAATATGTAAACTGGAGTTTACTGTCTGGCGTGCGTGTCGGATCTCCGAGGGTGTCAGTCGCTCGTGCAGGGGAACGGCGACGTACCGGGCTTTCCAGAGGGCGAAGAGGGCGGCGATGGCGTCGGTGGTGGGGGTGACGCAGAGGGTCGCGGCGGTGCCGGGGGTCGCGCCGAGCGGAAGGAGGCGGTCCGCAAGCTTTGCGGCGTGCGTGTCCAGTTGCCGGTATGTCATGTGGCCGCTGCCCCAGGCGAGAGCGGTGGCCGATGGGGTTTCGGCGGCTCGCCGGGCAAGGTCGTTGGCGGGGGTTGGTGGGCGGAGATTTGCGCCGACCGGCCGTCGCCTGGAATGGCCGGCCCCTGCTTCCGGACGAGTCAAGCCGGGATCCGCGGGCAACGGTCAGCCGAAGGGGCCCGTCGCGCCGACAAGTGCGCCGACACCCAGACCCGCGCCGTATAGCGCGACGCCCCGCGCGGTCATCCCCAACGCCGGATTGAGGTTGCGCCGGTCCACGGCCTCGGGAGCCCGGAGCACCGCCACGACGCGGAATCCCGCCGGAATGCACGGCAGCCACCCGGCCAGCGCGAGAAGAGTCCAGGGGGAACAGTCCATCATGACAACCCCGACAACGGGCACGACGGCCGCCGCCGTGAGGGAGGCGAAGTACTGCAAGACCGAGAAGGCGTCCCCGAACCGCACGGCCAGGGTGCGCTTGCCCGCGGCGCCGTCGGTCTCGCGGTCGCGCAGGTTGTTCACCACCAGCATGGCCGTGCTGAAGGCGCCGAGTCCCGCGCCGGCCACGATCGCCCCCGGGGACCAGGCCTGGGCCTGCACGTAGTAGGTGGTGGCCGTGGCGACCGGGCCGAAGAAGACGAAGACGAAGACATCGCCGAGGCCGTGGTAGGAAAGCGGGTAGGGACCGCCCGTGTAGCAGACCCCCATCAGCATCGAGACGAGACCGATCGCGATGACGGGCCAGCCGGCGACCGAAGCAAGGTAGACTCCGGTGAGGGTGGCGAGACCCAGGGTGATCGCCATGCCGCGCAACACCGCCGAGGGCGGGAGGATGCCGGCCTGGGTCACCCGGACCGGACCGAGTCGGTCGCCCGTGTCGCCGCCCTTCATGAAATCGTAGTAGTCGTTCGCCAGGTTGGTGGCGATCTGGATGAAGAGCGCGCCGAGCAGGGCGGCCACGGCCGGGAGCTGGGCGAAGACGCCGTCGGCGACCGCGAAGCCCGAACCGGCGATGACGGGGGCGGCGGCGGCGGAAAGGGTGCGCGGACGGGTGGCAAGGATCCAGGCCTGCGTCCGGGTCACCCTCATGGTCGCCCGGCGCGTTCAGCCGCTCCGGCAACCGTGCGGTTCCGGGTGGCCACGTGCGTCCGCCCTGCGGTGGAGGGGGGGTTCACCACGGCAGCCACGGGTACTTGCGGAAGTCCGGCTTGCGCTTCTGCAGGTAGGCGTCCCGTCCCTCCTGGCCCTGCTCGGTCATGTAGAAGAGGAGCGTGGCGTTGCCGGCCAGCTCCTGCAGTCCGGCCTGTCCATCCACGTCGGCGTTCATGGCGGACTTGAGCAGCCGGATCGCCAGCGGGCTGTGCTCCAGTATCTGCTGTGCCCACCTGAAACCCTCGTCCTCGAGCTCGTCCACCGGCACCACCCTGTTGACCAGTCCCATCTCGAACGCCTCGGCAGCATTGTACTGGCGGCACAGGTACCAGATCTCGCGCGCCTTCTTCTGTCCCACGATCCGGGCCAGGTACGAAGAACCGAAGCCGCCGTCGAAGCTGCCCACCCTGGGACCGGTCTGGCCGAAGACGGCGTTGTCCGCGGCGAGGGTGAGGTCGCACACGACGTGCAGTACATGGCCACCGCCAATGGCGTAGCCTGCCACTAGCGCGATCACGGGCTTGGGCATGGTCCGGATCAGCCGCTGCAGGACGAGCACGTTGAGACGCGGTACACCGTCACCCCCCACGTAGCCGGCGTCGCCGCGCACGCGCTGGTCCCCGCCCGAGCAGAACGCGTACTTGCCGTCCTTCGAGGGGCCTTCGCCGGTGAGCAGCACCACACCGATCGACGGATCCTCGTTGGCGTCGTTGAAGGCGTCGAGGAGCTCGAAGAGGGTCTCCGGACGGAAGGCGTTGCGCACTTCGGGACGGTTGATGGCGATGCGGGCAACCCCGTCGCGCTTCCTGTAGGTGATGTCGTCGTACGGTTTGACGGTCTGCCATTCGGTGGCGGTCATGTCTCTTCCCGGTTCATGAGTTCGTGCACGCGGCGTACCACCCGCGCGCGGGTGCGTTCGTGGCTCTCCCGGTTGCGCTCGCGGTCGGTGCGGACCCGGATGATCTCCGTGCCGGCGCGCCCAACGGCCGCCCCGACGGCTTTCTCCAGTTCGGCCGGGGTGGCCGCGTCGGTGAAGCGCAGTCCGAACAGCCGCGCCGCGTGCCGGAAGTCGAGCCCGTGCGGTGTTGCGAAGCAGGGCGTGAACGCGGGCTCGAAGTCGCGGATGGGGAGCATGTGAAAGATGCCGCCGCCGTCGTTGTCCACCAAGACGAAGACGACGTTGAGTTCCTTGTCGCGCGCGGCCAGGAGGCCGTTCATGTCGTGGTAGAAGGCGATGTCGCCGATCAGGCCCACCACCGGGCCGGCCCCACCCCCCGCGCACCCCATCGCCGTCGAAACGATCCCGTCGATACCGCTAGCGCCCCGGTTGCCGAGGACCTGGACGTCCCGGGCGACCGGGCGGCCGTAGCCGTCGACGTCCCGGACCGGCATGGAGGAGGACACGAAGAGGGTCGCGCCGGGCGGGAGGGCGCGCAGCGTGGCGGCCGCGTAGGCGCCTTCGTGGTCCGCGTTGGCGTGGTCGTCTGCGATGGCGGACCAGGCGGCCGCTTCGATCTCCATCCAGGTGCGCGTCCAGGGGGGGTGGGGGGGTGGGTCGGCGTCGGCGTCATCGGCCAGCCGCGCGAGCACCCCGCCGGCCGAAGCGTGAAGGTAGTGTTGGGCGAGACCCTGGTAGTCCTTGCGGTGGGCGCCGTCGTCGATCACGACTTGCGTGGCCTGGTGCCAGGTTGCGAGGGCGACTTCCAGCGCCTCCGAGGTGGGCGTGCGGCCGATCCGCACGATCAGGTCGGGGCGCAGTCTGCGAAGGAGTTCGGGGTCGCGCAGATAGTGATCGTACGCGCCCAGGACCGGCGCCGCGACGGGGTCGCCGAGGCCGCGGTCGAAGCGGGCGCCAGAGAGGGGATCGGCCAACGTTGGGACGCCCGTGCGGGCGGCGAAGCGGACTGCGGCCGGCCCGTCCAGACCGGGATCGGTGACCGGACCCGCAACCAGGAGCGGCCGACGCGCGGACTCCAGGCGGAGTGCGAGCAGCGTATCCTGGTCGCGCCCCCGCGCTCGCCGGCCGCCCTCCCAGCTTCCCGGCACGTCAGCGTCACCCCGTTCGATCGCCTCGGCGGCCGCGGTCAGATTCGGAGGCACACCGGCGTCGGTGCCGCCCGGTTCGAGGGCTTCCGGGGACTCCGGCTGCAACGGCTTGTCGAAGGGCACGTTGAGGTGCACGGGTCCGCCCGGCGGTCCCGTCGCCTGGCGGGCGGCGCGCCGGACGACTTCGATCACCGAACGAGGCCCCGCCGCCCTCAGTCCCTGCACTGACGGCAACGGCAGGTCGGCCTCGAAGCGCACGCGCTCCCCGAAGATGCCCGGCTGCACGATCGTCTGGTTGGCGTCGGCACCGCGCATTGCCGGCGGCCGATCGGCGCTGACCACGATCAGCGGCACGTCCGACAGATCCGCCTCGACCACCGCAGGCAGCAGGTTGGCCACCGCGGTGCCCGAGGTCGTGACGATCGCGGCCGGGCCGAGATGGCTGCGTCCGTAGCCCACCGAGAAGAACCCGGCGCACCGCTCGTCGAGGTGAACCCGGACATTCATCGCGGGCAGCGTCTGCGCGGCCAGCACCAGGGGTGCGGAGCGCGACCCGGGTGCAATCTCCACCTCTTCCACCCCACACTCCGCCAGAGCTTCCAGGATGGCCCGGGCCCACTCGAGGTTGAACTCGCCGCTGGTCAACTAGCAGTCCGTGACGACATGTATACTGCGCATGACATAATGTAATATTCTCTTTACATCGCGAACAGGTGAAGCGAAGCGCCCAGCCCGGATGCATCGCCGCTCGAATGCCGGGGGGATTCTGTCCACGGGCTGCTTGGCAGTCACCCCGAACCGGTCGCCGCGTGCGCGGAAAACTCGGCGCGGGCCATCGCCCTGAACACCGGGTCGAACTTGAGCTCGGTCTCTTCCCACTCCAGCGCCGGATCCGACCCTGGCACGATCCCCGCCCCTGCAAAGAGGCACCACCGCCTCCCCGACAACACCGCCGAACGCAGCGCGGGCACGAACATCCCCTTGCTATCCGATCCCAGCCAGCCCACCGGACCGGCATACCAGCCGCGGTCGAAGACTTCGCTCTCGGTCAGGATTGAAAGGGCGACGTTGCGGGGCATTCCGCACACCGCCGGTGTCGGGTGGAGCGATGCCAGGATGTCGAGCAGTGTGACGCCCTCGGGGATCCCGGCGGCGATCTTGGTCTCGAGGTGCTGGATGCGGGCCAGCGTGAGCACGTGCGGTTCCACGTCCCGTTCCACGGTGCACCCGAGAGCGGACAATCTGGCCACCACGTCCTGGACCACGAAATCGTGTTCGGCCCGGTCCTTGTCGCTGTTGAAGAGTCGGCGCGCCAGCTGCGCGGTCTCGACCGAATCGGCGCCGACCCCGACGCTCCCGGCCACCGCCGTCGCGCGCACCACCCCGTTCACCACCGTCGCGATCGTCTCCGGCGCCGACCCCACCATCGCCTTCCCGGGCGCGGGTTCGAAGAGGAACGCATGGCTCCCGTGGCTCTCCTGCCAGAGCGCGAGGACCAGGTCGAGCGGCGACACCGACCGGGCTGGCGTCACATCCAGAGTGCGGGCCAGCACCACCTTCTCCGCGTCTCCGGCCTGGATTCGGCGCAGGGTCCGCCACACCATACGGCTCCAGGCAGCTCTTTCGGCGGCCCGGAGTTTCTTTGCCGCCAGCACGCCGGACCCGCTGCGGCGGGGTGGGCCAAGTCGTCCGGAAGCACCGCCTCGCGCCAGCCTGTCGGCCCAGCGTGCCCACAACTGTTCGGCCTCGGCTCGATTCTCGCCGCGAACCAGCAATGAACATGTCCCCGCTCGCGGATCGTGTTCGAGCTCGGCCTCGGGCAGCTGGAAACGCGCCGGGGGAAAGGAAGACCACACGGGATCATCGCTGGGCCCTGCCGCGAAGGCGAACCCTCCGAAGAGACGGGCGCCGCCCCCTCCGCCGATCTTCGCGAACAACCGCGCCGAGCGATCCTGGACCACTGCGAAGCGGGAACGCCGACCCGACAGACCGGGCTCCGCACGGTCGGCCTCCACCGCAACCTCGGCGACCGCCCCCGCGTGAGCCACCCAGCGACTGCCGGAAGCCCAGAATCCGCGCGGTCCGCCATGGGCCACGGCGAGAAAGGCGGCAGGTGCAACCGCCGTCAGATCACGCCGGATCTGATACAGGCGCGGCCGCATCTCCGGCGAAACGGGTCGCGCCAAGGTCGAAAGCGCTAGCGGTCGCCCGCGAACCCGCGGTCAACGCGCGACAGAATGCCGCTCTGCGTCCTCACGCCCGCCAGAGCAAAATCATCCTGCTCCGGGGGAGGGCCCATCACGCTGCCTACTCCACAGTTCTGCAGGAGCGCCTGGGCGTCGGCCTTGCCGGTGTCGGACGGCGCCAGCACATCTTCCCCCTCCTCCGGCCCCTCGTTGGCGGTGAAGCCCGCGGAAGCGTCCTGGTCCGCAATCCGGGTGACCGTAACCCGCAGGTTCGTCTCACCGGATTGGGGGTTGTCGTAGGCGGTGGCGGTCAGCACGTCGTGGTGCGTGTTGCCCGTGAAAAGCTGCAAGCCGAGTCCGGAGGTCTGCTTGCGGCCCCTGACGACAATGCCCTCGGTCGCATCCTCGATCGTGTAGCCCAGGATGTTGAGCTGGGCCACCGCGCACTTGTACGCGGTCTCCAGGCCCGGAGGCGCCACCCCGTAGTACTGAACGGGAGCGGCCGAACAGGCGGCCGCCAACAGGGCGATGAAGACGATGGGTTTTCTCGTGATCGACATGTCTGGCCAATCTTTCCTGATTGTGGGGGACAGTTGGGCCCACGGATGCAAGTTGGCCGCCAAAGCCCGGTCCGTCAACCGAAAAAGGGGGGGCGGTACGGTGCTGGTCCAACTCGCCGTGGCACCATATGTTTACACATGTCCGAGACCCGACTCCACAAGGACGATGCAGTGGCCGCCGAGACGGGCCGGGCCCGGGCCACGTCTATTACCCGCGCCGAACCAGCGCGTTCCCCGGATCACGCCGAACCGGCCCCGGTACGCACGCCCCCCGACCCCACTCCCGTCCCGGAGGCGCGCGACAAGCACGACCTTGGCAGACCCGAGTACTACCTGAACCGTGAGCTGACCTGGCTCAACTTCAACTTCCGCGTGCTGCACGAGGCCCAGGACGCGCGCACGCCGCTGCTGGAGCGTCTGAAGTTCCTGTCGATCGTGGGGTCGAACCTGGACGAGTTCTTCATGAAGCGGATCGGGGGACTCAAGCAGCAGGTCGAGGCGGGGATCACCGAGCGCACCGTGGACGGACGCACGCCCGGCGAACAGATCGAGCAGTGCTACACGGTGGTGCGGGAGCTCGAGGCGCGCCAAAGGGAAACCGGAGCCGGGATTCTGACCTCGCTGGCCGCCGAGGGCATCCGCGTCACGTCGTGGCAGGAATTGAAGCCCGCGCACCGCAAGTGGTTGCGCAAGCACTACGTGCGCAACATCTACCCCCTGGTCACGCCCCAGGCGACCGATCCCGCCCATCCCTTCCCCTTCATCTCGAACCTGTCGCTCAACCTGCTCGTGACCCTGCGCTACAAGGGCGACGAGCACACCTCGCAGGCGCGCGTCAAGGTACCCGTGGGCGCCGGGATTCCGCGTTTCGTCCAGGTCGCCGAA
Organism: Longimicrobiales bacterium; assembly: GCA_965208295.1. Classification (GTDB taxonomy): domain Bacteria; phylum Gemmatimonadota; class Gemmatimonadetes; order Longimicrobiales; family Gaopeijiaceae; genus Bin94. The sequence continues at coordinate 718,773 of OZ242328.1, forward strand.
TCGGGGGACTGGGTACCGCTCGAGAGCGTCATGGCCAACAACCTCGACCTGCTCTTCCCCGGCATGCAGATCGTGGACTGCGAGATCTTCCGCGTCACCCGCAACGCCATCTACGATGTGGACGAGGACATGGCCGACGACCTCCTCGAACTCATCGAGGCGGGACTCAGGAAGCGGCACCTGGCCCCGATCGTGCGACTTCAGGTCGAAGAGGGATTCGATCCCGGCCGGCGCACCATGCTTGCCAACGAACTCGGGCTGAAGGAGACCGACATCTTCGAGGGGGACGGACTGCTGGGCTGGGCCGATCTGCTGGCTCTGCACGATCTGCCCAGGCCAGGCCTCAAGGATTCCGCGCACCACCCCGCCGAGCATCCGGATCTGCTGACCAACCGTCCCATCTTCCACGTCATCCGGGAAGAGGGGCCGGTACTGCTCCATCATCCGTACCAGGCCTTCGACACCTCGGTGCTCCGTTTCCTGCGCGAGGCCTCGCGGGACCCCAAGGTGCGCGCCATCAAGATGACCTTCTACCGCATGGCCCCGCACAGCAGCATCATCGACCACCTGGTGCACGCGGCCCGGCAGGGCAAGCAGGTGGCGGTCGTGATCGAGCTGCGGGCGCGCTTCGACGAAGCCGCCAACATCCGGTGGGCGAACGCGCTGTCGGCGCACGGCATTCACGTGACGTACGGCGTGCTGGGGTTGAAGACGCACTGCAAGCTGATTCTGGTGGTGCGCCAGGACCACGACGGGCTGCGCCGGTACGCCCACGTCGGAACCGGCAACTACCATGTGGGGACCGCCCGTCTCTACTGCGACCACGGCATCCTGACCTGCGACCCCTCGATCGGGGCGGATCTGACGGAGCTGTTCAACTACCTGACCACCGGTTACCGCCCCAAGCGCAGATACTGGAAGCTGCTGGTGGCGCCCAAACACCTGCGCGGAGGCATCCTTGGGCGAATCGAGCGCGAGATCAAGCTGCACTCCGAGGATTCGCCCGGGAAGATCCAGTTCCAGATGAACGCGCTGGAGGACCCGGAGGTGACCCGGGCGCTTTACGCCGCTTCGGCGAAGGGCGTCTCGGTGGACCTGATCGTGCGCGACGGCTGCCGGATACGGCCGGGCATTCCGGGGCTCTCGGAGAACATCCGCGTGATCAGCATCGTGGGGCGCTTTCTGCAGCACTCCCGGATCTACTACTTCCGCAACGGCGGCGACGAGGAGTACTACATCGGGTCGGCGGACTGCATGGGGCGCAATCTGGGTGCCCGCGTGGAGGCTTTGGTGCCCGTGGAGGATCCGGCGCTACGGGCCGAGTTGCGCCAAGTGCTGGACATCCAGCTTTCGGACAGCCGCTGCGCCTGGGAGATGGCGGCGGATGGCAGCTACGAGCAGAGAACCCCGCCCAAACGCCGCGAGACGTGCACCTTCGAGTCGATGATCGCGTGGGCCCACGCGCGGGAGTTCGAGGGAACGCGGCTGCGGAACCGGCGGGCGGTGGGGTTGCTGGAGAGGTGGAAGCGGGACTGACTCCCCGCTGCGCGCGTCAGTCTGCTAGCACTTTGCTAGCATTTTGCTAGCACTCCAGTTCGGCCAGCGTCACCACCCTCCCCTTCCCCGCCCAGCGCGCCAGCGTCTCGGCTTCCGGCTCCAGCCCGAGCCCCCACGTCGCGTCCCGCGCGGCCGTGACCGCATAGCCGCGCGCTTGCAGCCCGTCGACCGCCTGGGTCATGCACACATCGCGCGCCACCCCGATGACCACGAACTCAAGCGCGCGGCCCAGCGCATCGCCCAGCGACCGCACGAAGGTCTCGCAGGCGGGGTTGCCCTCGAAGACGTTGAAGCGGGTCTTCCGCACGAAGACGGGTCGGCACTGCTTCACGGCCAGGCGGGCCACGAGGACGGCCTCCTCGTCCCCCGCGTCGTGGGCCAGCACCAGCGGGTCCTCCGGGCGGATCTCCTCGATCACTTCCGCCCCCGCGCGCTCCACCGGGTCCTGCGACCGCCCCATGCAGTGCGGCGGGTAGGTATCCCGGGCCGGATCCGGCGCGACCGGGTCGATCTCGGCGTCGTCGAGGCCGTGCCAGTCGCCCGTGTAGACGATGAGGTCGCAGTGCTCGCGCATCCACTTCGCGCCGGCCTCCAGCGCGGGGACCACCTGGATCGCGCCCGGGTCGGAGTCGTCGAAGAGGTCGCGGACGTAGAGCCGGCCGTCCGGGTTCATGAAGTCTTCCTGCACATCGACGATCCAGCCGATGCGGGCCGGGCCGCCCGCGCGTCCTCCGCTCGCCCCGTCGCTCATTCCACGCGCTCCAGTCTGTCGTTGGGCCGGTGCCAGCGGCCGGCCTTGGCCAACGGTTCACCTTCAAGGAGCACCACGTCGGCCGTGTAGTCGTAGGACCCGCCCATGAGCGACGAGCCCACGCCGTACAGATCCACGGGCACGCCCGCCTCCTCGAAGGCGCGGATCTTGGCGGCGCCGAACCCGCCCGACGCCACGATCCGCACATGTCCGAACCCCTCCCCGTCCAGCGCGTCCCTCACCTTGTGCACCAGCCGCGAGTTCACGCCCCGGGGGTCGAAGTCGCCCATCTCGCCCTGCAGGGAACGGTCCACCATGGTGCCCGACGTGTCGAGGCGGACGCCCCACAGCCGTTCTCCGAGCGATCGGGCCACTGCGAGAGAAGTGGTCACGCTGTCGTTGTCGAAGTCGACCAGCGACACGATCCGCACCTCTTCGGCCAGGGAGTCCGCCAACGCCGCCGTCGCGGCCACCGTGTCCCCCCCGAAGGCCGCGATCAGACCGTGCGGAACGGTGCCGATCCCCGACGAGCCCCACCACGAGGCCTGTGCGTCGGTGGACACCCCGATCGCGCCCGCCACGTGCGCCGCCCAGCCGTCCCCCGTCTGCACCCGCCAGTGATCGTGGCGCGCCGGGAAGAACATGATCGGCTTGGGCCACGCGGCCTCGACGACCGCCCGCGTGTTGGTCGCGATACGGGTGCGGCGCCCCAGCACTCCCGCGCAGAGCGTCTCCAGGTGCACGAAGGCCGGGTACGGTCCGGTGATGAGCATGACCGTTTCCCACGGGCCTGCCCGGTCGCCGTCGCGCAGGGAGCGAACCTCGAGGTCGCCGAAATCGTAGCCCTCGGTGAGGCACAGCTTGAACATCGCGATGGCCTCGTCGGTGCCGGCCACGATGGCCTCGCGCTTCTGGAAGGCCTGCATGGTGACGGTGGGGCCGCGTCCCCGCGAGAGCAGCAGGTCGCGGGCGCGCACGAAATATTTGTCGGAGTAGTAGCCGCCACGCATCTTCTCGACAGGGAAGTCGAAGATGGCCGGGTCGAGGCGCTCGGCGTGGCGGATGGGGGCGGGGGGGCGGTCGGTGGGGGAGGGGTCGGTGTCCGGGGGGTCGGTGTCCGGCCCGAGGTGGGGGGGCTGGGCCGGGGGGGGCTGGGCCGGGGGGGGCTCCGCCGGGGGTGGGGCGGCAGCCAGGGCGGCGGTTGGATCGTGGTCTTCGCGTGGCATGGACCTGGTGTGGGAATCCGGTTGGGAGCCGTGCGACGACAGCGGTGACAGCCTTCGCTGGGGGACGTAGTCTAATAGGAATCGATACCGTTCGCCGAGGCAGGCCGTCCTACTCTGCGGAACCAAGCCGGGAGGACCGATGAATACCACCGGGAGAATCACCCTTTTCGCCGCCCTGGCGATCCTTGCCCTTCCTTCGTCCGTCCGCGCCCAGAAGACCACCGTCCTCACCGAGGACCTCTGCACTTCCTGCTCGATCGAGCTCACCCCCGATGTCGTGCTGGGCGCCGACGGCGAATCGGTGATCGGGCGCGCCTTTGACATCGCGCGGCTGTCCGATGGTCGCTTCGTGATGGCGTTCGTCGACGTGATGTATGAGTTCACCGTCTTCTCGGCGGACGGCTCGGAGTTCCGCCGCGTGGGCCGGGCGGGCGAGGGACCGGGGGAATACGGGCATGTGGGGTTCGTCAGGGAGCATGAGGACAAGCTCCATGTGTTCGACAGAAGAAGAGGGCGCATCAGCTTGCTGGACCGCGACTTCGAAGTGGTGGGCACGACGCCGGTGGGGTGCGTTGGCTGCAACGGAATGGACATGGCCATACTCACGGACGGCTCGGCCGCGCTGAACTTCTACGTGCCCGAGGGTGGCTGGGAGCAACGCCCGCCGGCGCAGTCGGGCTTCGTCGTCCATATCCTGGGAGAGGATGGACAGCCTCGGGTTTCAATCCCGGGAGCGGCGGATGTTAGCCATGTCGGTTTTATTCGCCATCTTGACATTGCGCCCGACGGGTCCCTGGTAGTCGCCGAGCCCTACAGGTACCGGATCGAGCGCTGGGATCCGGCAACGGCAGAGCTCCTTGAGACCTTCGTGCGCAACGCCGACTGGTGGCCGGACGACAATCTTCTGCATCCTCCCCGGCCCCACCTGCCGCCCATGACTGCCGTAAACTGGATGCATGTTGACGAATCCGGGCGGCTGTGGGTGTACATCCAACGTCCCACGCCGGACTGGCGGGACCACGTGGAGAGCACCGGTTTGCCGGAGCACATGGGTTCCTGGGACTATGGACCCGGAGCGACCGAGTGGGTGATCGAAGCCGTGGACATGGAGGCGGGCAAGGTGATCGCGTCGCAGGTTGTGGACGTGGTACCGGCGCCACGGGCGCAGTTCTTCGCCCCCGGCTGGCTGGCCGTCTACGACGAGGAGGACATCGTCCCGAAGTACCGGATGTACCGTCTGCGGCTGGTTGGGCTGGAGTAAACTTTACTTTACATTATATAATGTACAGTGTACATATGGGCTTAGCCGCGGCGCTCCGCCGACTCCGCCTTTCCCTCAATACCGGCCGGACAGCCCACTGCCGGAAGGTCGGCCGACGCTCCCCCGGGCCGAGCAGGGATTGACGGGGGCATCCGCCGCGTCACCACGCACGAAGCTCCCGCCGTCACGCAGATTCCCATTCGCGTCAATGACGCAGTAGCCGAACTGATCCTCGGTCGCGCGCACGTACACGAAGTGATTGAAGGATCCCCGGTCTTCGCGCAGTACCGTGCGTTCATCTTCATGAAAGGCATCCGGCGCCTTTCCTCCCCCGCCCGTCACGAAATACCGGATGCCGTGCTGGGGACGGAGCCGCGCGTACAGGTGCTGATGGGCCTGAAACACGACATCCACCCCGTTTTCGCGCAGGATCGGCTCAAGTTCGGCCCGTAACGCCTCATCTTCACGGCGACATCCGAAACGAAACCACTGACATCGCTTTGGAGCGTAGACCGGATGGTGCATCGCGACGACCTTCCAGCGCGCGCTGGAACGTTGCAGAGCCTCGGTCAGCCAACGGAGTTGAGCTTGATCGGTTCCCTGCGCGAGCTTCGTCTGCTCACTGCCGAGCGTATTGGAGTCGAGCACGAACACCTCTACGAGGGGCGGCTTCTGCGACCGCGGAAGTTCCTGACCACCGCGCCCGTTTCGGGGCCAATCGGGAAGCTCTGCCGGGATCTCGATCGAGTAGTAGCGGAGGCCGTCGAGATAGCCGAATTCGGGTGTCGTCAGGTGGGATCCCACTTCGCAGCCGGACGACAGCTCGTAGGCGGTTTCATCCCTGGGAACAGGCCTCAGTCCCGAGTCGTTGCAGTGCACCACGTCGTGGTTGCCAAGCGCCGCGTGAATCCTCACTCCAAGGGAAAAAGCGTCTCGGTAGACATCAAGGAACTTGACGCCGATGGATTCCGCGTGGCCGTGTTCGTAGACGTTGTCCCCCAACATGAAGACGTGAGAAACGGGCACGGCCTCGGCCTGGCGGCGGATCTGCGACGCGACCTCCCGGGCGCGGTCATTTCCGGTGCCGGTGTCTCCGACGAAGATGAACCGGGCTGCTCGTGCCGTATCCTGGAGCTGCGTGCCGAAGGCCGCGCCGCCCGGAGGGCCGGCCAGGACCCGGATGCCGGTACCGCACGCGCCAGCCATGATGGCCACTACCAGGATGGCCCCGGGAACTCCGACAGCGCCACCACTCCACCGGAGCGCTTTCGAGATCGGGGGCATCCGCACGGGGGTCGGGATCATACCGGGCACAGTGCCGCTAGCCGCCCCTCGCCCGCCTCGGATAGACCGTCAGGATGGCCCTTCCGCTGCCCCCCTCATCGGCAACGATCAAGGCCCCGTCCGCGGCGAAGGCAATCCCCTCGATCTGACGATGCCACCCGGCGGTAAACCGCTTCGCGGCCAGAACCTCGCCAGCCGGCGTTACCTCGGCGATGGCGCCCTGGCCGGCCGCGACCACGAAGTAGTTCCCGGACACGGGGTGTCGCTCGATTCCCGATGGACGGTACCGGTTTGACCCGATCCGCCGCGCAAAGTCACCGACAGGGACAATGGTCGGCGAATCGGCGCTCAGCCGCTTTTCGTCGAGGGACCAGCGGTACATGGCCAACCGGCCCCTGAGGAGCTCGCTGCGCGCTTCCTTGCACATCAGCAGGAGTTCCCGCCCGTCTGGATCGTACGCCAGGCCCTCGATTTCGCAAACACGGCCGACACCGGTGGCGTACATACGGTAGGGTACGGACTCGCCGTCGGCCCCCTCCTGGAACTCGTAGAGCCTGCCTGAACTGGTAACCAGGTAGACTCGGCCGTCGGCTACCGCAATGCCCTCGAAGTCTTCGGCGACCGGAACCCGGCCGTCCGCCAGCTGGAATTCCTTCACAATCGACCCGTCGCGATCGTCGATCTCGAATACGATCCCGACTTCGTCGTCGTGCGCCAACAACCGGTGGTCGTCGGTTGTTGCCAGACCGGAAATCTCCCGGAGTCGCCGGGGAAGGTCGGAGTGGGTCGCGCTCCCGGCCCGCAATTCGTAGTCCTCCAGGGAGACGCCGCCCTGCCGAATTCGCGCCGCCTCGCTGTCGTCTGGCGCACTGAGGGCCTCACCGATCCCGGCGGGGATCTCTGAAGGGACTGGATCCGTCATTCCCCCGGAACGGATCGCGGTCGACAACAGAAGAAGGGCGATTCCGCCGAAGAGCAGCCCCGATGCGAGACGCCTCCGCGATTCTACCGCCATAGCCGTTCGCCACGCATCCTCAGTCTCCTTGCGTCGCTTCTGCGGACTGCGCCTGTGCGTCAGGCGACACGATTCTCCACCCGGACAATACGGCGGGCTTCGCTCCGTAGTTGCTCTTCCACACGGCCAGCGTGATCGTCACGAAGATCAGCGACGCAAGGTAGGCCACCGTGGTAAGCTGGGTGCCGGCCGCGAGTCCGATCCCGATAGCCATCAACATGTAGACGGCGTCCATGGGTTCCTTGATCGTGGCCCGAAAACGAACGGCGGCCACGATTCCGGCGAGACCGAAGGCCAGCGGGAGGCTGCCCTTGACCAGGAACACGACCAGCGCAATTCCGATCGGTGTCACCAGTAGCGCGTGAATGAACGATTGGCTGTATTTCTTTCTCGGACGGGTCCACCGATATACCCAGGTAACGGGCAGAGTGACGCCGAAAGCGAGGACCAGCGCGAGCACGACGGGAACCGCGAGTGCCGGATCGGCCAACTGGCTCACGCCTTCCTGACTGCCGAGCCGGTCGATCCCCAGCTGGATGTTGTCGAGCATGTCGGTCACTTCCTCCCCGGTGCTGTAGAGCGTTCCCATCAGGAAGCGGTCCCGTTCCTCGGAGACGTAGGAAAGCGCGCGCGGAAAGAAATGGAACGCCCCGGCAAGGAACGCGAGCCACGATACATAGTAGATGACGAGACGGACGATGATGTTTTTCAGCATGGTTTACCCTTCTCCCTTAGAACATGTAGCCAGCGCGAAAATAGACACCCGTCATGTCGCGGCCCTTCATCAAGGCAACGTTCATGGTCGTCCGGCGCTCAAGAAACGACAGCCAGAGCCCGCCCCCAGTGCCGTTGTGCCAGTCGTCGGCGTCGTCCGGATCACCAGGATGAAACACCCGGCCCACATCGGCGGCTCCGAACAGACCGAACTCTCCGGGCACCAGTATGTTGACTTCCGCCACCGCCAGTCTCAGCTCGACATTCGCATAGAGCGAGGCATCGCCCGCAAAACGGTTCTTGTGCAGACCGCGTACGGGGCCTTCCCCCTGGCGCAGGCCGACCCGGCCGGGTCCGCCCACAAATGCGCTCTCGAGAAAGGGATACTTCCCCCATATCTTCTTGCCACCCACCCTGAGGGCGAGCGTCGGTTGGGTCGGTATGGAAGCGGTCAGGTAGGTGCGTGCTTCGCCATCCACGCTTCCGAAGGCCGACTCCACGTCCCATGCTCCCGCATATCCCGCAACGGCAAGCCTGGCGAAGAATCCGTGCGTCGGGTAGGCCGGATTGTCACGGCGGTCGTACTCGATTTCGCCCCGTGCTCCCACCTGGCCGAAGGATCCCGCGCCGTATAGCGGCTGCTCCAGGGAACCGATGAAATAGTCTGCGTTCGCATCCTCGGATGTGTTCGACCACTTGATGACCGGCCCCAGGCTGACGGTGAGTTCCGAGCGCAGCGGTTCCTCCCCATCTTCGGTTGCTTCCCCGTCCTGCGCACTGGTGTGATACTCGAGGGCCGGCGCGAGGACGAAAGTCCCCTGCCGCACCTTGTAGAAGGAGGACGGGTTTTCGAGCCGGAAGTCGTTGCCCAAGCCCGTGAATCGCGTCACCTCGAGTCCCGAGTACTCGAATGCCAGTCTGGCGTCGACACTGGGCCATACCTGGTGAAAGGTGCCTTCGTACGACGCAAACGGCTTGTAGTCCCGGCTGGCCATGCCGACGGCCAGGGAATGCCGGGAGGCGAACGGGCCCTTGCGGAATCCGTAGTTCGTGCGGTTGTGGCGCAGCTGCACGAACGCACCCAGATCGGGGTCTACCCAAACGGTCGGGGAGGTGAACGCTACCTGACCCCAGTCGAGTGCGTACCTGGCCGTGCTGGGACGCCGCGGTTGCGTGCTGGCCGGGGGATGCCGGTACGGGCGCTCATCGATGCTCGCGCCCGCGCCCGTCACGAACACGTTGTCCCCGCGATAATCGTAAAAGCGGGTCTTCGAGGCGCCGGCTTGCGATGCGTTGGTGAATGTGTCGCTTCCGCCGCCGCCGTCGATGCGGACGGTGATCCGGCCCTCCGCGCCGGAAATCTCCGCACGGTCGGCTCCACCCCGGAGGTAGAGGCGGACCTCGCTGGTTTCCTCGTGTCGGAAGGTCCGCTCGAACCAGGGGGGCCTCGCCTCTTCCCCGGAATCTTCCCCGACACCGATACGGACCACGAGGTCTCCGTTCGACAAGTGCTCGAAACGGGCGAATTCGTCCTCGTCGGTCGCCTGGATTTCGACTTCGCGCGAGATCAGTTCGTAGTATTGCGCGGCAAATCCCGGCAATGCGTCGCGCCTCGCCTTCAGCGCCTCTTCGAGGACTTGGCCGACGAGTTCATAGTATGGTGCGGGAAGCCGTCGTACAGCGTCTTCGATCAGGGGATCGGGGAGTTTCGTGCGCAAAGACCCCACGACTTCGTCCCACGCGGGCCAGTCGAGTTCGGCCAGTAGCTGGCGATCCAACTCCCAACCGTTGTTCGTCAGGCCGACCACGCTCGGATAGGCGTCCCTGAACCTGATTGCCCTCGGAAAGGCCTTGCGGACCAGCGTCATGGCAAACCCGCCATAGTGGATGAACGCCTGATCGCGATCCTCCGGTACCGGAAGCCACTTGTAACAGTCGCCATCGGGAAACCGCGCCCATCGCCATTGTCCGAAATGACGGTCGCCGTCGCCGATGACGAAGTCCATCAACCTGGCTTTGAGAAAGGCCCTGGCGTCCACGCGCTCGCGGGAGCTGTCCTCGAGGTCGTCCAGCATGTTCTCCGTCCCGCTGACCTTCCGCGAACCCGCGAATCCGGGTGTATCGTCCGGGCCCTCCGACGGATGCAGCTGCAGCGTTCCGATCAGGCCGGCGAACTCCTCGCGGTATTCCCCGAGCCTTGGGTCATCGGGAATCACGACGAGGGTGTGCTTCGAATGGAGTATCCCGGCGGCTTCAAGGAGCGGATCGACTACCAGCGCCCCCGTTGGCAGCAACGCGCTGACCAGGTCGTGGAGGACTTCGCTCACGACCGTGTTCTGAAGTGCGGCTGCCAGCCTCTTGGTGGCGTCCTTGTCGAGAGACCGAACCGCGTAGCGGATCCCGTCCGCCCCGGTGAAGTGAAGAGAGATGGACTGCCCGTCGCCGCCGGTTCGAAGCGGCGTCAAACCGCCCCCGACGCTGTCGAGGTCGAGAACCGCAACCTCGATGGGGGTGTTCCAGAGGTCCCGGTGGTTGTCGCCGTAGAACCAGCGCTTGAACGAGCCGGCCTGGAATCGTTCTCCGGGAACCACAAGGTGGGTCCTGGCGCCGGGCGGCGGAATCGATCGGTGGATTCTGGTGCCCGCCGCTGTCAGAGTCTCCTGGGGCGTGGCCAGGGTCGGAGCTGCAAGGGCAAGCGCCAGCGCGGGCGGGATGGCTCGCCACGTCCGAACCTTGGTGCGTGAAAACCGATCAGCTTTGGACAATGGCGGGGCGCTCGGTGCGGGATGTCCCTGAACAATCAGAGACAACAGGCTACGCCCGACCAGCTTCCCGCGGCAAGGGAAAGGACCGGGCGCCGGAATGGCAGACCACGACCCCCGCCAGACTCAGAAGTCGTACTTCACCCGCACCAGCCCCAGCCTACCCAGCTCCGGCGCCCCCACGAACTCCCGGTGCAGGTTGTTCAGCGCGTTGTACACGGTGAGTTCCAGCCGCGCATTCGGCTGGAAGGGCAGCTGGTAGCCTGCCGTCACATCGAGGACGTGGTAGGCGTCCACCGGTCCCGCGAAGACGCCCGACCTCATGTCGAAGCCGTCGGAGAAGCGCCAGCGCCCGTCGAGCAGGAAGCCTCGGGCGCGGTCGGTGAAGGCGACCGCCAGGGATCCCTTGTGGCTCGGTGCGTTGAGGGAGAGATCGTCACTGCCGGGACAGTCGCCGTCCTCGTCGAAGTCGAAGCACTCCTTGCTCTGGAACGAGTACCCCGCGGTCAGCGTCACGCGGTCGGAGGCCAGGATCTGTGCGGAAAAGTCGGCCCCCCAGTAGCTGGCCGAACCGAAGTTGCGGGAGCTCAGAAGCAGGTCGGGAGCCTGGACTTGGTCGGGGGTGACGACGCCCACGGGAACGGACACCAGCCCCTCGGCCAGCTCGGCGACCTGTTCGGCCGTCACCACACCCGCCTGGATCAGCGTGGCGAGGCGACAAGATGCAACGGATTTACAACTGGTTGCACCCGAGGAACTTAGGAGTTTCGTGGACCGGATTCCCGCTGAATGATTCCCGCTGGTCGGGATTTCAGCCGCGAACCCTCCGGCGGCCTTCCAGTGCCGTCCTGAGTTGTCCAGCGCGCGGCCTCTGGTAGCACCTGAGCACCGTCTGGGCATCCCGCCAGCCGCCAAGCTCGCAGAGCACCTTGAGCGGCAGGTCCATCAGGTCGCTGGCGAACTTGCGCCTCAGCGAGTGCCAGCCCCGCCGCGGTTTCGGCTCCAGTCCCGCGAGCGTCTCGGCCTTGCTCCACCACTGAAAGACGGAAGAGCGGTCCACGGACCGCGTGGCGTTCCGCGACGAGGGCAGCACCGGGGCATTGCCGGTCCCGGCGCCCATCCCGCACACCTCTTCCAACACCGCGACCGCCTCGTCCGTCATCGGCGTGACGTGCTCGTAGCCGGTCTTCTCGTGCTCCGCGCGCCACCGCACCTCTCGGCCCTCGAAATCGATGTCCCCCCAACGAAGGTTGCGGATGGCCCCGATCCGGTGGCCCGTCTCGTGGGCGAGCACGAACGCGACGTGAAACCGCCAGTCGACCTGCCTGGACACCCCGAGCATCGCCTGGTACTCCTCCTCGGAGAGAACGACCCGGGCGGGGTTCTTCTCCTTGGGCGTCTTCAGTCCCCTCAGCGGGTTGGAGTTGAGCAGGAGCCTGCCCTCCTCGTCTCTGCACTTCGCCGCCCAGTTGAGCACCGCGAGCAGGAACTTCAGGTCCAACTCGATGGTCCGGTTGGACACGGGCTTCCCGCTCGGTCCGATCCTGCCCGCCCGGCGCTCCCGGATGAAGCGGTCCCAATCGCGCTGAGACAGGGTTTCGGGCCTTCGGTCCCGCCCGAGGAAGTCGAGAAACATCCTCGTCCCGATTCTGTCCCGGTGCCGGACCCGCTTCGTCTTGGAGGGCGTCACCTCCTCACCGTAGATTTCAAAGAGCTTCTCCAGAGTGAGCGGCTCGGGCTCGGCTTCCGCCTTGCCGTTCAGATCCGGGCTTGCGAACCCGGCGGCGAACTCGTCCGCCTGCCGTTTCGCTCTCACCCAATCGCTGTGCCCCAGCGAACGGGTGAGCCTTCGCCCGTTCTCGCGCCACTCGACTTGGAACAGGCCGGTTTTCGGGTCTGGGAACACCCGGACCCTGTTCCGGCCCCACTCGCCGGCGCCGTAGCTCCGGCGGCTTCGTTTCGTGCGTGCCATCGTTCGATACCTCCGATTCGACGGACTGCACGATCTGCGCGTTTGAAACCTCGCGCAGGGCACGCCCGTCGTCCAGAGTTGGCGGCCCGGCCGGCTTTGGCGCGGGCGCGCCACGGGGGCGTTGGTTTCTGCGGTTTGTTGAGGAGCGTGCCATCGTTCGATACCTCCGATTCGACGGACTGCACGATCTGCGCGTTTGAAACCTCGCGCAGGGCACGCCCGTCGTCCAGAGTTGGCGGCCCGGCCGGCTTTGGCGCGGGCGCGCCACGGGGGCGTTGGTTTCTGCGGTTTGTTGAGGAGCCAGATGGGTTAACGCTGCACGTTAACCTCTGGCCGGGGGATGCCCCCGGTCCCCCGAACTACAACTTCCGCGCGCCAGCAAAGGAGGCCGCCCGATATGGTCCGTCCCCGGAAGCCCGAGGCCGAACGCAGGAGCCGCACGATCGGCGTGCGCGTCACGGCCGCGGAAGCCGCGGAGATCGCCGAGCGGGCCGGAGCGGCCCGCATGACGAGGGGCGGCTACATGCGCCGCAGGGCGCTGGGGCAGCCCGTCCGCGAGGCGGCCGTTCACCGTCTCGGCGCCCGGGAGCGCGTCGAACTCCACCGGATCGGCGTGAACCTCAACCAGATCGCCCGCGCCCTGAACTCCGGGGCTTCAGCGCCTCCCGGAACGCTGGAGGCCGTCGAGCGGATGGGCGAGCTTGCGGCCGATCTGCTGAGCGGGGAGGCGCTGGACCGATGATCCCGAAGATCAACGGACTGGGGCGCTCGTTCGCCGGGGTCGCGGCGTACTGCCTGCACGATGCCCCGACGCCCCATGATCGGAGTCCGGAGACCTCGGAGCGGGTCGGGTGGGCCGACACCCGCAACCTCGCGACGTTTCGGCCGGAGCGGGCCGCGCGGCTGATGGCCGCGACGGCGCAGGCGGCCCCCGACCTCAAGCGGCTGGCGGGAGGGTCGCAAGGGGGCCGGAAGCTGGCGAAGCCGGTCCTGCACTACTCGCTCAGCTGGGCGAGGGACGAGACGCCCGACAAGCGGGAGATGAGCCAGGCGGTGGACGGGAGTATGGAGGCGCTGGGGCTGGAGGGCCACGAGGCGCTGATCGTCGCGCACGAGGACACCCGGCACCCGCATGTCCACGTCATCGCCAACCGTGTCGATCCGGAGACCGGGAAGGCGGCGACGCTGGGCAGAAGCAAGCTCCGGCTGTCGCGCTGGGCCGAGGGCTACGAGCGGGAGCAGGGCCGGATCCGGTGCGAGAGGCGGGTCAGGAACAACGAGCGGCGGCGGGCGGGCCAGGAAGTGGTTCGCGGCCCGTCGGATCGGCCGCGCCACTGGGCGCGCGTCCGCCGCGAGGGGATGCAGCCCGGGCGGGCGCGGCGGGCGAGGAAGCCGCGCCGCAAGGATCAAGTCGACATGGAGGCATGGCGGCATGCCGAGGCGGAGGCTTGGGAGACGGTCGCGGACGGGCGCGAGAGGGGCCTCCGTCGAATCGAGGCCCGGGCGCGGAAGGAATGGGCCGAGCTGCACAGGCGGCAAGAAGAGATGCGGCAGCGGCTAGACCGGGAGAGCCGCACCGTGCTCGGGCGGCTCCGGATCTGGCGGCTCGAACGCTCGTTGCGGGAGTTGGCCGGGGCGATCCGGGGGCGGCAGGACCTGGTCGAGGGATGGCGCGAGGATCTCGCCCGGAATCACAGGGACGAGCGGGCCGGGTTGGGCAAGGCACACGGAGAGAGAGCCCGGGAGATCGAGCGCGGTTGGCACAAGTTCTATCGAAGTAGGCTGGTGGAAGCGGAGCGGCGCGCATGGGCAGTGCGGGAGAGCATGAGGGAGCGCGAACAGACACGGGAGCGGGAGCGCGGCCAGACCATCACCCGCATCGTTGTACCGCGACCGCCCCGGCCCAGAGGCCCCGAGCGTGGCGGGGGAGGGTTCGAGCGATGAGCCTTGCCTTCCCGGCCATCGGCGCGCAGATCGTGCGGAAACGACTGATCCGGGAGTGGTTTCGGGGAATCTACCGGCTGTGGAAAATCGCCCAGGATCGCCGAATTCGCCGACACTCCAAGGGCATGGGCCGGGTGGATTCCGCTTGGCGAAGGCACCCATAGCCTCCAGCCCCGTTGTTCAGGCACGCACCTCGAATTTCGAGCGGGGCAGGCCTGACTGGCGAATGATCGACATCAGTGTACCGATCCGGAGCTCTCGGTGATCCGGAACCGGGACGGTGAGCGTTCCGTCGGCATCCGCCTTCTGCATGGCGATGTGGCTGCCCCGTCGTCGGACCTCGACGAAACCGTTAGCCGCCAAGATGCGGCAGGCTTCCCGGCCGGACAGGACGCGAAGCCTAGCCAACCGCAACCTCGATCTGAGTTACGTAGACTTCGCCTCGCAGGCGCCGGTCGACCTCGCCGGGAGGCGCGGCCTCGAAGAACAGGGCGAGGGCTTCGGCGAGATTGTCGCGAGCCTCGGCCACGGTCTCACCTTGGCTCGCAACGTCCAACTCGGGGCAGAGCGCCACGTAGCCCTCACCCTCGCGCTCGACGATCGCAGTCAGGCGTCGGGTCATTGCGGTTCCTCCAAGGTAGCGAGGCCGAGGACCCGGTTGGCTTCGACGACCAGTGCGATGGCTTCACAACGGTTCGTCCGGGCTTCTTCGAGGGAAGCGCCTTGGGTGTTGGCGCCGGAGAACCCCTCAATGAAGGCGCTGTGGCCTTCAGGAACTTTCCAGAACGCCGCCATGCATTGCCGGTCCACAACTGACCTCCTTGATGCTGATGATGCATGGACGCTAGCAGTCACCCGGCGCTAGCGCCATCCTCGCCCGGCCTTTCGCGCAGAGCCTGTCGAAGCCCTGAACGGCGAAGGTAACAGCTTGTCCCGCCGAGGTTGCCGTTCCCCGCCGCGCCGTGCGAGCTTTTCGGGACGGCACGAACGGGGGGACGAAGCGCGCCGCCCTTGCGACAGAAACGCCACGATCATTCAGGGTACGGATGAGCATTTCGGGAGAAGCCACTACAGAGGACGACAGCACGGGGGCGGCCGCCGCGTCCTCGGTGGAGCGGTTCTACGAACGCCCGATCCTGAACTCGCCCTACGAGTGCCCGGATCGCCACTGGCAGTTGGACGCCTCCGGGCAACCGACCCAGAAGGTCTTGGCCTACCGGCGGCCTGCTTCCTTCGTCTCGCCGATTCCCAATCCGAAGCAGCAGAAGACCCGGAAGGGGCCAAGGGTCGAACAGGTCGGGCTGGTCCTCGACGAGGGCAAGGGGCTCTCGACGGAGGAGCAGCAATACCTGGCCACGATCATCAACCGCGTGCGCGAGCGCGTGGACGAGTGGCGGCGCATCCCGGACGAAGCCGATTGGCGAGTGACCCCCGAGACGGCGCGTCTGCTCCGGCATTGGCGATCTCATCGGTTCTCCGGCATCCGTCCGTTCTTCTGCCAGATCGAAGCGGTGGAGACCGCGATCTGGCTCACGGAGGTGGCTCCACTGCGGAAGGCCGGGCGGGAACTTCTCGAACACATGGCCGATGCCAGCGAAGAGGCCAACCCCGGCCTTTCGCGGCTGGCGCTCAAGATGGCGACGGGTACAGGCAAGACCATGGTCATGGCGATGCTGATCGCCTGGCAGACCATCAACGCCGTGCGGAGGCCGCAGAGCCGGAAGTACACGAGGGGATTCCTCGTGGTGACCCCCGGGATCACGATCCGTGACCGTCTCCGGGTCCTTCAACCCAACGATCCCGACAGCTACTACAAGGACCGGGAACTGGTTCCCGGTGACATGCTTCCGGACCTGACGCACGCGAAGATCGTCATCACCAACTACCACGCGTTCAAGCTTCGCGAGCGAATGAAGCTGGCCAAGGGTAGCCGCGCGCTCCTTCAGGGGCGGGGAACCGCGCCAGAAACGACGGAGAGCACCGGCCAGATGATCCGGCGCGTCATGCCCGAGCTCATGGCCATGAAACGGATCATGGTCCTGAACGACGAGGCCCACCACTGCTACCGCGAAAAACCGGGCAGCCGCGACGAGCGCGCGCTCAAGGGCGACGACAGGAAGGAAGCCAAGGAGAACACGGAGGCGGCCCGGCTCTGGGTCTCCGGACTCGAAGCAGTCGAGCGCAAGATCGGGATCAGCCGAGTCTTGGACCTCTCGGCCACCCCCTTCTTCCTGCGCGGCTCGGGCTACGCCGAGGGCACCCTGTTTCCGTGGACGATGAGCGACTTTTCGCTGATGGACGCGATCGAATGCGGGATTGTCAAGCTCCCCCGAGTGCCGGTTGCGGACGATGTTCCCGGGGACGACATGCCGCGCTTCCGGAACCTGTGGGAGCATATTGGGCGGAAGATGCCCAAGAAGGGGCGCGGGAAGGCCGGGGCGCTCGATCCGCTGAGTCTGCCGCTTGACCTGAAGTCGGCGCTCGACGCCCTTTACGGTCACTACGAGCGGATCTTCGACGATTGGGAGAAGGCGGGCATCAGCGTTCCGCCGTGCTTCATCATCGTGTGCAACAACACTTCGACCTCGAAGCTCGTCTACGACTACGTCTCGGGCTTCGAGCGCACGAACGTGGACGGTACGTCCGCCATCGAGAACGGACGGCTGGCGCTGTTCCGGAACTTCGACGAGAACGACCATCGCTTTCCGCGGCCCCGGACGTTGCTGATCGACAGCCGGCAACTCGAGTCCGGGGACGCGCTCGACCTGAAGTTCCGCCGGATGGCGGCCGACGAGATCGAGCGCTTTCGCCGCGAGAGGATCGCGCGCACGGGCGACCGGCGTGCCGGTGAGAACATCACCGACCAGGATCTGCTCCGCGAGGTGATGAACACCGTCGGAAAGCGGGGCCGACTGGGCGACTCGATCCGCTGCGTCGTTTCGGTCTCGATGCTGACCGAGGGCTGGGACGCGAACACCGTTACGCATGTACTCGGCCTGCGGGCGTTCGGTACCCAGTTGTTGTGCGAGCAGGCCGTTGGGCGTGCGCTGCGACGGCAGTCCTACGATCTGAACAAGAAAGGACGATTCGGTGTCGAGTACGCGGACGTGCTCGGCATCCCGTTCGACTTCACGGCGAAACCCGTCGTCGTGCGACCGAAACCGCCCAAGGAGACGATCTCGGTGCGGGCGGTGCGCCCGGAGCGCGACGAGCGCGAGATCCGCTTCCCGCGAGTCATCGGATACCGCGTCGAACTGCCCGAGGAGCGGCTCACGGCAAACTTCACGGAGGAATCGCAACTCCGGCTGACGCCCGAACTCGTGGGACCGTCCATCACCAAGAACGAGGGTATCGTGGGCGAGGGCGTGGACCTGACGCTCGAGCACATCGAAGGACGGCGCGCCACGGTCACCTACCACCTTGCCAAGCACCTGCTCTATACGGAGTGGCGGGACGAAGGGAAGGCGCCCAAGCTTTATCTGTTCGGACAACTCAAGCAGATCGCCCGCCGCTGGCTCGACTCGTGCCTCCGCTGCTCCGGGGACACGCATCATGGCCACCTTCTCTATCGCGAGTTGGCGGACCTGGCCTGCAAACGCATCACGGAGGCTATCCTTGAGTCAAACGGGACGGCGCAGGTCAAGGCCTTGCTCGACCCCTACAATCCCGAGGGCTCCACGGCTCACGTCCGTTTTGAGACGACGAAGACCCACCGCTACAGGACCGACGCGCGCTTCTGTCACGTCAACTGGGCCATTCTCGACAGCACTTGGGAAGGCGAATTCTGCAGGGTGTTGGAGGCCCATCCGCAGGTTCTGGCCTACGTGAAGAACCACAACCTTGGACTGGAAGTGCCCTACCGGCACGGTTCGGAGAAGCGAACGTACATTCCCGATTTCGTCGTGCTCGTCAACGACGGAGGAGGAAAGGACGATCCACTCCACTTGGTCGTCGAGATCAAGGGCTACCGGCGGGAGGACGCCAAGGACAAGAAGGCCACCATGGCGAACTACTGGGTGCCGGGCGTCAACCGCCACGGCGGGTACGGAAGATGGTCGTTCGCCGAGTTCCGGGACGTGTTCGAACTTGGGTCCGATCTCGCGACCGCGATCCCGGAGAGGTTCGACGATGTGATGCGCGCCGCGACGCAAGACCGGGAGGTGTCCGCAGAAGGGGCGTTGATCCGGGCGGGCGGCTCCGATCCAGAGGCGCAGTTCATTCCGCGGCGTCGGCCTTGGGGATGATCCTCGTGGACACCAGCGTGTGGATCAATCACCTGCGGCACCCGCACCCAACGCTTACCAAGCTTCTCGAAGCTTCCCGGGTCCTGATGCACCCGATGGTCCTCGGTGAACTTGCCTGCGGTCGTTTCAGGAGTCGGGCCGACCACCTGCATTCCTGGCGCTCCCTGCCCCGAATCGAGACCCGGGATCATGGAGCGGTAATCGACTGGATCGGGGCGGAGGGACTGGCGGGCTCCGGCATCGGATTCATCGACGCCCACCTACTCCACGCCGTCGTGATCCGACGAGGCGCACGTCTTTGGACCGGCGACAGATCGCTTCGTTCCCTTGCCGCCCGATTCGGCGCGGCGTTCCCCCGAGAAGACTCATAGCAGCCATGGCTCGCAAGAAAGCACCCAAGAAGGTTGAATCCATCAGGCACGCTGAGGACAGCCGAAAGAACATCCCCACGGCAGAGTTCCGGGCCGTGATGGCCGAGGACGAACGGACTCCCATCGAGGTTGCGTACCAGCGCCGCAACCGCGACCTGGACCCCCAACTCGTCTGGCGTGGCAAAGATGAGCAGGACCAAGACGACCTGATCGCCCAAGCCACGCCTCTGTACATTCAGGAAATGGTGCACCCCAAGGTCCTGATCGACGACCTCGTACAACATGCCAAGGACGCCGGGCCACCTGACGAAGCCATCGACCTGTTCGCCGACTTTAACGGTCTGCCTTCCGGCGTGGGTCAAACGGACTTTTACGAGCACGATGCCAACTGGTCCAACCGGATGATTCTGGGCGACAGCCTCCACGTCATGGCCTCGCTCGCCGAGCGGGAGGATCTACGCGGTAAGGTGCAGTGCATCTACCTCGATCCACCGTATGGGATCAAGTTCAACTCCAACTTTCAGTGGTCCACGACGAGCCGCGACGTAAGGGACGGCAACCGCAAGCACATCACCCGCGAACCGGAGCAGGTCAAGGCATTCCGCGACACATGGCGCGATGGCATTCACTCGTACCTCACGTACCTGCGGGATCGTCTCACTGCCGCTCGTGATCTCTTGTCGGACAGCGGATCGGTTTTCGTTCAGATCGGGGACGAGAACGTACACCGTGTGCGAGCGCTGATGGACGAGGTGTTTGGGGACAACTATGTGGCGTTGATATCGTTCAAGAAGACGACCTCACTAACATCCGAGTTTCTGTCAAACAACTACGATTACCTATTGTGGTATGCGAAGTCACGGAGCGTTCTGAAGTACCGTCCCCCGTTAGTGGATAAGGGCTATGAGAGTGATCTCTCCTTCTACTGTTACTGGGATGACGATGCGGGTGTCCGGAGGAGGATCACCTCCGCGGACGATGTTCCAATCGCCCGCCGGTATTCGGTTGGCGACCTTACAAGCAGCCACGAGTACAGCTTAGGTAAGGCTCCCTTCCGGTTTCGCGGCCGGAGTTTCGAACCGGGCCGCCGCTTCTGGACCACTTCACCGGCCGGTATGCGCCGACTGATGCGCGCCAATCGACTGCATGAGAGTCGGACATCGATTAGGTACGTTCGCTTCTTTCGAGACTATCCCGTACAACCCCTTGCGTCGACCTGGGTCGATACGGTCACAGGTCAGTACAGCGACCCTCGGCTGTACGTCGTCCAAACTGCAACCAAGGTCGTCCAACGCTGCATCCTCATGACCACCGATCCCGGTGACCTCGTCCTCGACCCCACCTGCGGCTCAGGCACCACAGCCTACGTCGCGGAGCAGTGGGGCCGACGCTGGATCACGATCGATACGTCCCGGGTGGCTCTCGCGCTGGCACGAGCGCGCATTATGGGCGCCCGCTACCCCTACTATCTACTCGCGGACAGTCCAGAGGGTCAGCGCAAGGAAGGGGAAATCACTCACAAGACAGCGTCCGACCAGCCCACATACGGGCGCATTCGACAGGGTTTCGTCTACGAACGGGTCCCGCACATCACGCTGAGGCAGATCGCGAACAACGCCGAGATCGACGTCATCTGGGAGCAGCACCAACAGGCCTTGGAACCCCTCCGCATGAAGTTGAATGACTTGCTCGGAACCGAGTGGGATGAGTGGGAGATCCCACGAGAACCTGATGAGTCTTGGACGCCCACCGTTCGGGAACTTCACGGCAGATGGTGGGACGCCCGCATCTCCCGCCAAGAGGAGATAGACGCATCCATCGCCGCCAATGCGCCGTTTGAGTACCTGTACGACAAGCCCTACGAGGACAGGAAGGTCGTCCGGGTCGCTGGCCCGTTCACGGTGGAGAGCCTGTCGCCGCACCGAATGCTACCCGTGGGTGACGACGACGAATTGGTCGGTTTGGCAGAGCGGTCGGGGCCGACCAAGGATGCAGGACAGGACTTCGCCGGGATGATTCTCGACCAGTTGCGCACTGCGGGCGTCCAGCAGGCCCACAGGGGCGACCGGGTTGACTTTACGGCGCTCACCGGGTGGCCAGGCAAGCACGTTTGTGCGGAGGGCCAGTACCTTGAGGGGAATCGAGTGAAGCGGGCAGGCATCCTGATCGGCCCTGAGTTCGGCACGGTCTCCCGCCCAGACCTCGCGGCTGCGGCGCGAGAGGCGGCAGAGGCCGGATTCGACACTCTGGTCGCGTGCGCGTTCAACTACGATGCCCAGTCGGCAG
The DNA here is from genome assembly GCA_965208295.1 of Longimicrobiales bacterium. GTDB lineage: Bacteria > Gemmatimonadota > Gemmatimonadetes > Longimicrobiales > Gaopeijiaceae > Bin94. The sequence continues at coordinate 740,160 of OZ242328.1, forward strand.
ACTTCGCCAAGCTCGGCCGCGTCCCAATCGTCAAGGCTCGCATGAACGCCGATCTCCACATGGCGGACGAACTCAAGAACACGGGTAAGGGCAACCTCTTCGTGGTCTTCGGCGAACCCGACATCAAGATCCACGATGCGGACGATGGGAAGATCCGGGTGGAGATCAAGGGCGTCGATGTCTTCCACCCCAGCACCGGGGAGATCCGCTCCGACGACACCGATGGGATCGCCTGCTGGTTCATCGACACGGATTACAACGAGGAGAGTTTCTTCGTGCGTCACGCCTACTTCCTCGGTGCCAACGATCCCTACAAAGCCCTGAAGACAACGCTCAAGGCCGAGATCGACCAAGAGGCTTGGGCCACGCTCCGCCGCAGCGTCTCTCGACCGTTCTCCAAACCCGCGTCTGGGCGGATTGCCGTCAAGGTGATCAACCACCTCGGCGACGAAGCCATGAGAGTGTTACTCGTGTAGACCGGATCAGGGAAGCGTCCCGAGGGCCACCTCGGAAGTTCGGGACCTCCGAGAATAAGATCCGTGTTCGCCGAGACCGGAGATTCGTGGAGTCCATTCCAACTCAATCCAGGCCAAGACTTTCACATGACGGGTGACGAAGACTACCGCTTCAAGAACAAGAGCGCGGAGGTGTTACGGGAACTTCAGACCATCATCGTGAAGGTAGAGGAGAGGTGTGCCCGTTCTCGCTTCCCTATTCTGCCCGCGTTTCACTCAGTGCGGAATGTCGGAACCATCGACTCCTGGCATTACATGGAGGTTCTCTTCCTGTGTTCTGTGGAGTATCGTGCGAAGAAAGTCGAATCGCAGATCCGAGCGCTGGAACGGATCGGTACCCTGAGCGAACACATATCGGCCATCAGAGGAAAGACCGAGTGGCGTCTGCCGACGGGCAAGATGGTGTGGACCCATTACCTCAAGGGTCCAGACGGCAAGAGCTACCCGCACAGAACCGAGGAAGATCTAGCCGGGGACACGCCCCAGTCGTCACCCGGAGGCCCTGCGGGAGTGTCCTTCAACATCGCCACCGGCGCACTCGGGTTCAGCTATAGTCCCGGTTCCCGGCCAACGGTTGGGATGCTGGTCAGTTACAGATATGCGAGCCACAGAACCGAGTAAACCCCCGAAGAGGCTTGAGATGTGGCTGACCATCGAGATGCGGCGGTCGTGGTCATGGGCGACGAGGGTGCGATCTCGGAGCTTCTGTGCGCGTTTCGCCCTGCCTCTACCCCCGAGGAACCCGAGATCGTCGATGGAGTGGACGCCCCCTCCCGGCGGCATCGCGATGTGCCATGATGGTACTGAAGGGATTGCGACCTTGAGAAGTCTGACCATCACAGGGAGGAGACATCCACATGGAAGAGGTTAGCATCATCGGGATCGATCTGGCAAAGCGGAGCTTTCAGGTGCACGGGGCGAGAGCGGACGGGTCGGTGGCCTTCCGCCGGAAGCTGAGCCGCGGGAGGCTGCTGAAGTTTCTCGCCTCGCAACCGGGGTGTACGGTGGCGATGGAGGCGTGCGCCAGCGCCCGCTACTGGGGCCGTGAGATCGCAGCGCTCGGCCACGAGGTGAGGCTGGTTCCGCCGATCTACGTGAAGCCCTTCGTCAAGGAGGCAGAAGAACGACGCGGCGGGACCGGGGACGATCCGGTGCTGCCGGCGCCGATGGCAGACCTCGCGGCGCTGAAGGTGTTGGGCATCGACGGCAACCCCGGCCTTTGTACGCCCAACTCCCCTCGGCTCCTGGCGTGGCTTGCCAAGCTGAACGTGCAGCCGCCACCGCACTGCTTGTGAGAACGTCCGTGAGGGGGCGCAACCGTGAGGCTAGATGTACGCCCCTCGGCTACGAACCGGATTTGAGGCCTGGGTGCTTCCGCAACCGCCACCAACTGTCTGTCGAGGCTTGCACCTGCACAAGGCAGGTTGCCGGGACCTTCAGGAGGGGGGTAACGGGCGACGGAGTCCCGCCATTCAGGTACGGTTTTCCCGCTATCGCGGCACGGTCCAGCAGGGTCCAGCAGGACGGCAGGAAACGCAGATCGTGCAGTCCTGATTAGACTTACGTGACTTCCTGCCCCGATTCAGCCCCTTGTCGTTCCGCCGAGGCGGCTGGTCAGGAAGGCAACGGTGGCGGCCGGGTCCAGGAAGACGTTTGGGGACTCCACCTTGAGGGCGCCGACGAAGTTCTCCACATCTGCCGTATACGCGTCGACGGCCAGCCTGACCCGGTCCCGGATCAGCCCCTTGTAACCCGCTTCGACGGAGTTGAAGACCGTGGGAACGAGGGCGGGAAGATCCGTGGGTCCCTTGTCGAGCGGGAACAGTTCGCCCCCCGCCGGACCCAGCGCCTCCGGGTTGAAGCGCCGGAATACCGTGGCCAGCGCGGGATCGGAGGGGACGTTGCCGGGACCGAGAAGGAACGGTCTCAGTCCCTCGGGTGCGAATTGCGTGACCAGCTGATCCCAGAACAGCACCGCGTTGGCGGGGAGCTGGCCCGGTATGAACGGAGACCACATGCAGTGCCCCATGAGCCCTCCGGGGCATTCGTCCGCGAAGGTCAGGCCGCCCGCCGGCACTCCGAACGCCCGCAGCGTGTAGCCCACACCCGGTCCGACCGGAAGGAAACCGGTCTCGATGTCGAGGAAGAGCGACGAGGTGGAGGGGGTGGCGTAGGCCCTGTTGTAGGTCAGGCGAAGGTTGTGACCCTCGGCGGGACGGAAGACGAGTGCGGCCCGGGGTGAGAAGTTCAAACCGTCCAGACGGTTGTGTTGGTCGGCGCGGAAGGCGGTCACCAGATCGAGGCGGTCGTTCAGGCGCGTCTCCGAGTGCAGGTACACGCCGGCCTCGACCAGTACATCGTGGTCCTCGTTCCGGCCGTAGATGGTGCCCTCGGAGCGCGGTTCGATACGCTGCCAGTCGAGTCCGTAGGTGAAGCTCTGCCGTTCGCCCACGTCTCGCCCGTGCTGCACCTGGGCCGCCATGGTCCGTGACCGGTCAATGATGGGGCCGCCGCTACGCAGCAGATAGCTGTTGTCGCCCGAATGCGTCTGGTTCATGAAGAACTGCCCGAAGAAGCGGCCTTTCAGCAGCCGGACCTGGCCGTAGCGGTACTGCCAGTCGTGCGTCTGCGCCGATCCGACGCTCGTGAGGTTGATGCTGCTCAGCGAGTTGTTCAGCCCGCCGGAGACGATGAACTCGCCGTCGTCCGCGAACCGGTAGTCGGCGCGCAGATCGGCGAAGTAGCGCTCGTTGAGAGGGTCGCGCACCCCGATCCGCGGGTGGCCGGGGTTTGCCTCGCGCGCCGCCACTTCCGCGGGGTCTTCGTATTCCCAGTCGTTGCCGCGCAGGTATTGGCCCGAGACCTTCAGGCCGAACCGCTCCGACACCGCGTGCGCACTGCGAAAAAGCACCTGCATGAGCGACCGCTCGCCACCGGCCAGCGACACGGTGCTGCCCGGCTTGTCGATCGGGGAGTATGTGACGATGTGCATGACGCCCTCGGCCGCGTTGGGACCGTAGAGGGCCGCGCCGGGACCCCGCGCCAGCTCGATCCGCTCGATGTCCATGTCGGTCGTGGGGATCATGTTGATGGCGTTGATCCTCAGCGCGGGGATGCGCGCGTAGCGGTTGTCGACGATGCTCAGCAGCCGTCCCGAGGACACGTTGTTGAAGCCGCGCACGACCACGTAGCTCTGGGTGAGCCCGGTCGCCGCGAGGTCGACTCCCGGCAGCGCCTTGATGTGGTCGGCGGGGGTACGCGCGATCATCCGCGAGATCTGCTCGCCGCTGAGCGTGGAGATGGAGGCCGGGGCGTCGAGTTCCTTCTCTTCGCGGCGCGACACGGTGATGACGAGTTGGTTGAGGGCGAGCGCGCGGGAGCGGAGCTGGATGGTGACCGGGACCGAGGCGCCGGCTTCGACGGAGACGCCGTCGGTGCGGGAGGTCTCGTAGCCGATCCGGGTCACGACGATGGAATGGGTGCCGGCCGGGACGGAGACGCGGAACTCGCCGGATGGACTGGTGGCCGCAGACAGGTCTTCCTGTCCCAATACCTGGATGGCGGCGTCGGCGACGGGGGCGCCGGTTTCCAGGTCGGTAACGATTCCGGTGATCGTGCCCTGTTGGGCGGCGGCAGGATTGGAGAAAGGGACCGACAAAACCGTCGAGAGAAACAATCCGACAAGCAACTGCATCCTGGTCATCGTCAGGGCCTTCCGGGTATGGTCAATGATGCCGCAAGCTCTACGCGAGTATAGGGTAAGAGGTGGTGGGCGGATGTGCCAGTGAGCTGCCTCCCGCTCAGGGTGGCGACGGAAGCCCTTCGCCCGGGCCCGGATCCGGCAAACGCAACTCGTACATCACGACCCGCTCGACTCCGAGCTCGTCGGAGTGCACGCCCAGCAGGTAGTCGGCACCGAATTCGTAGGTGGTAAACGACCCGATGGCGGGCGGCAGGTGGCAAAGGAAGTGGCCGTCGGTGCCGAACACCCACCATCCCCCCACCGCGCCCGGCTTGCGATACGGGTACACCCAAAGGCGGCCGTCACGACCGACTCTGACCGTACTGACCGTGGGGAAGACATCGGCGACCGGCCGCTGGTCACTGATCATGGCGTCATCGGCCGGACGCCAGTTCTCGCTTCCACGACCACCCCGACTCTCGATGCGCCCATCGCGGTAGGCCTGCACATGTGCCCCGGTGACTTCCCTGTCCGCATCGGTCCACCGGACGATCCGGCGCAGGCGAAGTTCCTCATCCAACAGGCGCACCTCGGGCTCCCTCGCACTCGCGATCGCGATGGTGGTTCCAAGGGCGTGTACCGAAGGAACCGGATCGAAGAGCGTCCACAGGATTGCTCCGGCGCCGTCCCAGGTGCCCTCGCGTTCGGCATCCAGCTTCGCCAGCTCCCCGATCACGCTCCCGTCGGCGGCGTGCGCCTCCACGAACCAGGGCATGGGCTGCCGGAAGTCCCGGGCCAGCATCTCCATGGCGTCGTCCCTGGCGTTGACGGAGATGCCGTTGTCCAGCACTCCCCCTCCCAGCGACGCATTGAAGTAATCCGGGTCCATCTTCACGGTGCGGATGAACTCTCCGGTCGACGCATAGACGTGATAGCGCCACGGCCGGTAGTCTCCCACCCACAGCGTGTCCCCCGGGAGCACCCAGATGTAGCGGCCGATGCGGAACTCGCCGGGTCCCTCGCCCTTCCCGCCCATCGAGCGCAGGTGTGTGCCCCCGGCATCGAAGATGCGGATCTTGCCGCTCCCGTTGTTCATCATCGCGATCGATCCGTCGGACAGCCGGTTGGCGCCGCGGATCCAGTAGAACATGTAGGGCTCTTCTCCCTCCTGCACGCCAATCGACAGGGTCGGCTCCTCGCTGAGCGAGCAATGCGCGTCCGAGTTCAGCGGATCGCTGGTGACGATTTCCACGCCGGCGCTGTCGATGGCCAGCGTCGGGGCGCGGGTCGCCGGCTGATCGCCGCAGGCGGTTGTTCCGACGGCGAGGGCGAAGGCGAAGATGGGACGGCGAAGCGGAGTCCCATGGAAGTATGGGCGGGTCATCGGATGCACCTTTCAGCGGGAGTGCCTGCGTTGCCCTGACACCTTGGTCTGCGACGGCGGGAGCGGGCAAGCCGACAGCGCCTGTCCCCCGCCTTGACTCGCGGTCCCGTCCGGGCCAGCATGACAGTTGCGGGCGTCCGTCCGGGAACGCCGTCAGGTCGATCCAACAGGAAGAACGACATGAAGAAGCGAATCGTTTCATGGGCCCTGGTTTGCCACGGCCTGCTGTGGACCGTGGCCTGTGCGCCCGGTGGCGAGGAAGCCCAGATCGCGGATGAAACCCCCACTGACCCCACCGCCTTCCCGGACCCGGCAGCCAACGGCGCCCTGCCCAACCCCGCGACCGAGGTCGTGACGGACTGGGTCGATCTGCCCGACGGCCGCGAATGGGGGTCAACCGCCGGCGTGGACATCGACCCGACCGACGGCCACATCTGGGCCTACGACCGTTGCGGCGGCGTGGGGCTGGCAGGTGGATGCGACGAGAACCTGGTCGATCCCGTCTTCAAGTTCCATCGCGAAACCGGCGAGATCCTGGCCAGCTTCGGCGCGGGGCTCTTCGTCCTGCCGCACGGCATTCACGTCGACGCGGACGGCAACGTGTGGATCACCGACTCCATGGGTAACTCGACTGGGACAAAAGGACATCAGGTTATCAAGTTCAGTCCCGGGGGCGAGGTGTTGCTGACTCTGGGGCAGGCCGGAGTGCGGGGCAGCGAACCGGGTCTGTTGAACGAGCCGTGCGACGTGATCACGGCGCCGAACGGCGACATCTTCGTCTCGGACGGGCATAGCGGACAGAATCCGAATCCTGCCGAGGGATCGACCGGGCGGATCATCAAGTTTTCGGCCGAGGGCGAGTACATCATGGAATGGGGGCGGATCGGGGACGGGCCGGGCGAGTTCCGCACGCCGCACGGGATGGCCTTCGATTCGCAGGGGCGCCTGTTCGTGGCCGACCGGGGGAATCACCGCATTCAGATCTTCGACCAGGACGGCAATCACCTCGACTCGTACTACCAGTTCAGCCGCATCAGCGGGCTCTTCATCGACGCGCAAGACAACCTCTACGCGATCGACTCGGAGTCGAACCCGCGCACCCACGGCGGGTGGATGACGGGGATTCGTATCGGGCACGTGTCCGAGGACCGGGTGACCGCGTTCATCCCGCCGCACGCCGTGTCCGAGGAGCGGCCATTCGGATTCGCCGGCGAGGGTGTCGCTGTGGACGGGGACGGCAACGTCTACGCCGCGGAAGGTCCGATTTCGCTCCGCGCCGCGGGGGGCGGGTTGACGAAGTACGTGCGCTCCCCCTGATTCCCCCGCATGGGACAGACACTCCTCCAGAAGGTCTGGGACCTTCACACCGTCCGCACGCTGCCCTCCGGACAGACGCAGCTCTTCATCGGACTGCACCTGATCCACGAGGTGACCACGCCGCAGGCATTCGACATGCTGCGGCGGCGCGGGGTGGAGGTGGCCTTCCCTGAACGCACCTTCGCCACGGTCGACCACATCGTCCCCACGCTGGACCAGCGCCGCCCCTTTGCCGACGACCTCGGCGAACGGATGATGGCCGCGCTGGAGCGCAACTGCGACGAGTTCGGGATCCGGATCGCGGGACTGGACAGCGACCGACAGGGAATCGTGCACGTGATCGGGCCCGAACTGGGCCTCACGCAGCCGGGCATGACCATAGCGTGCGGGGACAGCCACACGTCCACGCACGGAGCGTTCGGGGCGGTGGCCTTCGGGATCGGAACCTCGCAGGTGCGCGACGTGCTGGCGTCGCAGTGCCTGGCGATCGCGCCGCTCAAGGTGCGCAGGATCTCGGTGTCGGGTGAACTGGGGCCGGGTGTCTACGCCAAGGACGTGATCCTCGAGATCATCGCGCGGCTGGGTGTGCGGGGAGGGGTCGGCTACGCGTACGAGTACGGCGGTGAGGCGGTCGCGCGCATGACCATGGACGAGCGCATGACGATCTGCAACATGTCCATCGAGGGCGGCGCGCGGATCGGGTACGTCAATCCCGACGAGACCACCTTCGCGTACCTGGAGGGGCGTCCGTTCGCGCCGGAGGGCGATGCCTTCGAGCGGGCGAAGCAATGGTGGCGGGCGATGGCCTCGGACCGGGACGCGGCCTACGACGACGTAGTGGAGATCGACGGCGGCGCGGTCGAACCGCGGGTGACGTGGGGTATCAACCCGGGCCAGTCGGTGGGAGTGTCGGAGCCGATACCGGATCCGGGCGCCTCCGTCTCGTCCGAGGAGGCCGCCGCGATCGGGGAGGCGCTCGATTTCATGGGGTTCGCGGCCGGTTCGCCACTGCGCGGAACCCGGGTGGATGTCGCTTTCGTGGGGTCGTGCACCAACGGGCGGCTTTCGGACCTGCGCGAGGCGGCGCGGGTGGTGAGGGGGTCCCGGGTGGCGGCGCATGTGAGGGCGCTGGTTGTGCCCGGGTCGGTGAAGGTGAGGCAGGCGGCCGAGGCGGAAGGGCTGGACGAGGTGTTCCGCTCGGCCGGGTTCGAGTGGCGGGGGGCGGGGTGTTCGATGTGCCTGGCAATGAACCCCGACCGCCTGAACGGCCGCGAGGTGTGCGCGTCGTCGTCGAACCGCAACTTCAAGGGTCGCCAGGGGAGCCCGACCGGGCGCACGCTGTTGATGAGCCCGGCGATGGTGGCCGCGGCGGCTGTCACCGGCGAGGTGACCGACGTGAGGACCATTCTGTGAGCGGGGTCAGACCGATCGACCGCGTCGAGGGCACCGCGATTCCGATCAGGGGCGACAACATCGACACCGACCGGATCATCCCGGCCCGCTTCCTGAAGGCGATCACCTTCAGCGGACTCGGCGACCACGTCTTCGCCGACGACCGCCGCTCCATGCCCGGGCACCCGTTCGCCAATCCGGCCTTCGCCGACGCATCCATCCTCCTGGCCAACCAGAACTTCGGCTCCGGCTCCTCGCGCGAGCACGCCCCCCAGGCGCTCATGCGGTGGGGAATCGGGGCCTGCGTGGGACAGTCCTTCTCGGAGATCTTCCTGGCGAACGCGACCACGATCGGCCTGCCCTGCCTCACGGCGGCGCGGCGTGACATCGAGGCGCTGATGGCCACGTCCGAAGCCGAGCCCGGCACTCCGATGGCGGTGAGCGTCCGCGACCTGTCCCTCAAGGCGAACAGCCGAATCGTAAGGCTCCAACTTTCCTCTGCAATCCGCGACGCCCTCCTGACCGGACAATGGGACGCCACGGGCCTGCTGCTTCACCGGTTTCAGGACGTGCAACAGGTGGCGTCACGACTTCCGTACGTCACAGGCTTCTGAAGCAGCGAATCCGCGCGCTTCACATCACCCTTCACCCCCTCCGGATCAACCGATGTCCACAGACCGACTGTTCATCTTCGACACCACGCTCCGCGATGGCGAACAAGCCCCGGGTTTCTCGCTCAATACCGAGCAGAAGCTGCGACTTGCCCGCCAGCTCGAGGCGCTTGGAGTCGACATCATGGAAGTCGGTTTTCCGGTCGCCTCGGAGGACGATGCGCGCGCGGTCAGGCTGATCGCTCAGGAGGTGCGGGAGCCGGTGATTGCGGCGTTGGGTCGCTGCATCCCCGGTGACATCGAACTGGTCGGGGAACTGGTGCGGCACGCGGCCCGGCCCCGCATCCACACCTTCATCGCCACCTCCGACCTGCACCTCGAACACAAGTTGCGGATGAGCCGCGAGGAGTGCCTGCGCGCGGTCGCGTCGTGCGTCGCCCAGGCACGCAACTACACCGACGACGTGGAGTTCTCGGCCGAGGACGCGATCCGCACCGACATGGATTTTCTGTGCGAGGTCGTGGATACGGCCATCGCGGCGGGAGCGACCACCATCAACCTGCCCGACACCGTGGGGTACTCGGTTCCGAGCGAGATCGCGGCGTTCTTCAGGACGGTGATGGGACGGGTCAGCGACGCGGACGGCGTCGTCTTCAGCGCACACTGCCACGACGACCTGGGGCTGGCGGTCGCGAATTCGCTGGCCGCGGTCCTGGCCGGGGTGCGGCAACTGGAGTGCACGGTCAACGGGATCGGCGAGCGAGCGGGCAACGCGTCGCTTGAGGAGATCGTGATGGCGACGCGCGTCAGGCACGATCTGCTGCCGTTCGAGACGCACGTCGACACGACCGAACTCTTCCGCACCAGCCAACTCCTGACCGAGCTGACAGGGGAACCCGTCCAGGCGAACAAGGCCGTCGTGGGCCGCAACGCCTTCGCGCACGAGGCGGGCATTCACCAGCATGGCATGCTCCGGGACCGCCGCACCTACGAGATCATGCGGCCCGAAGATGTGGGTGTGCAGTCGACGCTCGTGCTGGGGAAGCACTCCGGGCGCCACGCAGTCAGACAGCGGTGCGAGGAGCTGGGCTACCCATTGAGCCGGTCCGAACTCGACCGGGTGTACCGGGAGGTCATCGCGCTGGCCGACCGGGGGAAGTCGGCCGGGGACAGCGATCTGGCGGAGATCGTGCGCCGGAACCGGCCGGACTGACAAGCCCGTGGCCAGAATCCACCCGGCGTTCCAGCGGCAGAGCATTCGCGCAATCTGGACGGTTCGCCTGACCCGAGGAGGCCCAACTGACGGGATCTGAACTGGAATGGGCCCGCGAACTCGTCGCCGGAGCGCTGCGAGTCGTGGCTCTCACCGGCGCGGGGATCTCCGCGGAGTCGGGCGTACCGACCTTTCGCGATGCGGGAGGACTGTGGCGCAACTACCGGCCCGAGGAACTCGCCACCATCGCCGCCTTCGAACGCGACCCGACGACGGTGTGGGAGTGGTATGAGTGGCGGCGCGGATTTGTCGCCGAATGCGTGCCGAATGAAGGGCATCGTGCGCTGGCCCGGTTCTTCCTGCGTCGCGGCCAGGAGGGGATCGTGACCCAGAACGTGGACGGGCTCCACACCCGCGCCGCGCTCGAAGAGGCGGGGGACGGTCCGCCCGACGCCGCGCTACCCATCGAAATCCATGGCGCGATCGCACGCGACCGTTGCAACCGCTGTGGACTGCGGGCAGAGGCCGAGCCGTTGGGCGACTCCCTGCCCCGTTGCGCAGCATGCGGCGGGATGCGCCGGCCCGATGTGGTGCTCTTCGGCGAAATGCTCGACGGTGACCTGCTGGCCCGGGCCCAATCGCTGGCCGCGCGCGCGGATCTCTGCCTGGTGATCGGGACCAGCGCGGTGGTCTACCCGGCCGCGGGAATCCCGCTGGCCACGCTAAACCGCGGGGGCGGTGTAGTAGAGGTCAACACCGAAGCGACCGAGCTGACCGGCGCGGCCACGGTGGTGCTGCGGGGGGAGGCGGGGGTGGTGCTGCCGAAGCTGCTGGGGTGAGGCACCGTCGGTCCGTCTGTTGTCGAACTCCATGCCGGCCCCTACGTTAGACCCATGCTGACACGTCGATCGCTCCTGCGCTCCGGGTTGGCCGTGCTGGCCGCCGTTCCCCGGGCAAAGCCGTTCGACGCTACCTCCGTGTCGACCAGCCGGAACCGCCGCGAAGCAGTCACGCAGGATGATGATATCGTCCTCGGCGTGTCCGCCGCTTTCTCGGGCCCGTCTCGTGGCCTGGGCACGGAATTGTATCGCGGTGCGATGGCCTATTTCAGCTACGTCAATAACAATGGAGGAGTGAACGGCCGGCGGATCGTCCTCAAGGTGTACGACGATGGATATCAGCCCGACGCGTGCGTCGCGAACACCCTCCGGCTCATGCAGGACGACAACGTCTTCCTGCTCTTCGGGTATGTCGGCACCCCGACCGTCACCCGGGTGCTGCCTCTGCTGAAGAGATTTCGCGACCAGCAGGTCTACCTCTTCTTCCCCTTCACGGGAGCGGAGCCGCAGCGCGAACCTCCCTACCGCGACTTCGCCTTCAATCTGCGGGCCTCCTACCGGCAGGAGACTGCCGGGCTCGTCGACAATTTCGTCCGAATCGGACGCCGTCGAGTGGCGGTCTTCTACCAGATCGACGCGTATGGGCGCAGCGGCTGGGCCGGAGTGCGAGAGGCGTTGGCGCGGCACGGCGAGACGATCGTGGGCGAGGCTACCTACTCGCGCGGCACGCCGTTCACCACGAGCATGCGGCGCCAGGTGGAGATTCTGAGGGCCGCGTCGCCCGACGCCGTGATCTGTATCGGCGCCTACGCCGCGTGCGCCGCCTTCGCCCGCGATGCCGTCGATCGGGGACTGCACGTTCCGGTGGCCAATCTGTCGTTCGTGGGAAGCGAAAACCTGCAGCGGACCCTGCGCGAGAGACGCCGGGACGCCGATTCCTACACCCGGTTCCTGGTCAATTCACAGGTGGTGCCCGCCTTCGACGACGCTACCTTCCCGGCCATACACGAGTACCATCGGTTGATGTTCCAGTACGATCCCCAGCTGCCCGAGGATCTGGACAGACTCACCAAGGGTGAACTGCCATATGAACCCCTTGCCCGCGGGTTCGTCAGCCTGGAAGGTTTTCTCAACGCGAAACTGATGACGGAAATCCTCCGGCGCCTGGGCAGGCGTCTGGACAAGTCCCGGCTGGAGCAGGCGGTTTTCAGCGTACGCAGCTTCCACCTGGGAATCGACCAGCCTGTGTCCTTCGGGCCCAGCCGCCGGCAGGGAATGCAGCGAGTCTACTACACCGTTGCCGATGGCAACCACTTTGAAATGCTCTATGACTGGGAAGCCAGGTTCGGCGTGTCATGAGGACGCGGCACCAGCCGCTCCCCAGGGAACATTCGCAGCAGGAGAGAGAATTGAGATGTTGAAGAGAGCAGCAGCCATCGCCGCATTCTTCGTCCTCGTGCAAGCAGGTTCGGCCGCCGCGCAGGGAAGCCTGCGGGGAACGGTCACCGCGACGGGCACGGGTGGTGCCATCTCGGGGGCACAGGTCGGTTTGCCGGACCTGGGCATCGGTGGCTTCACCGGTCCCGGGGGCGCCTACGAAGTCGCGGGCATCCCGGAGGGTATACATGAAGTGGTGGTGACGCTGATCGGCTACGAGACCGAGCGGCGGGAGGTGATCGTCGTGGACGGCCAGCCCACCACACTGAACGTGGCGCTCACCCAGACGACGCTTGAACTCGGTGGCCTGATCGCTGTCGGAAGCCGCCGGGCGCGGCCCCGAACGGTGACCGAGTCTCCGGTTCCGGTCGACGTGATCGCGCCCCGCGAGATCGTACGGCAGGGCGATGTCGATCTCGTGAACGTGATCCGCAATGTGGTGCCGTCTTTCAACGTGAACATCCAGCCGATCAGCGACGCGGCGACCTTCGTACGGCCCGCGAACCTGCGCGGCCTCGCACCCGATCACACCCTGGTGCTCGTCAACGGCAAACGGCGCCACCGCGCGGCGGTCATCACCTGGTACGGCAACGGACTGGCCGACGGCTCCCAGGGCCCCGACCTCGCGCTCATCCCCGGGCTGGCCCTCGAGCAGGCCGAGGTGCTGCGCGACGGCGCGTCCGCCCAGTACGGCTCCGACGCGATCGCCGGGGTCATGAATTTCGTGCTCAGGAACGACCGCTCCGGCGGCACGATCGAGTTCAAGTCGGGCGGATACCTCAGGGGCGAGACAAGCGAGCGCTTTGAAGACGGCAGCATCCCCGGCGATGGCGAAATGTACACGCTGTCGGGCAACGTGGGTTTGCCGCTCGGCGAGACAGGCTTCCTGAACCTGACCGGGGAGTACGGCAACACCTACCCAACGGACCGCAGCACGCAGCGCCTTGACGCGCGCGCGCTGATCAACGCCGGCAACACGAGCGTTCGGACGCCCGCGCAGGTCTGGGGCTCTCCCCAGATCTCCAATGAAATCAAGCTGTGGGCGAATATGGGATACGTTTTTGGCAACATGCAGTTCTACTCCCACGGCAACTTCGTGAGCAAGCAGGTCGAGGGGGGTTTCTACTACCGTAACCCGGGCACCCGCAGCGGCGTCTTCGGCACCCGGAACGCAGACGGCCAGCGGATCCTCCTGGTAGGCGACATGCTCGACGCGGCGGACCGCGTGCTGGACGGATCGGCGGGCTGCCCCGAAGTTCCCGTCGACGATAACGGCGTGGTAATGGACCAGACGGCGTATGCCCACGTCATGAACGATCCCAACTGCTTCAACTTCCGGAAGCTCTTCCCGGGGGGCTTCACCCCGCAGTTCGGCTCGAACGCGCTCGATGGGTCTGCGGTGGCGGGGATGCAAGGCGCAAGTGGCGACCTTATCTGGGACGCCAGCGCCAGCTGGGGCAAGTCGAACATGGACTTCTACATGTACAACACGGTCAACGCATCGCTGGGACCGGAACAGCCGTGCGCCGAGGACAACGAGGACATTTCCGACAAGGACATTTCCTTCGTCGTGCCGGAAGACCAGAAGTGCACGCCCTGGTTCAATCCCGGAGTCTACGACCAGCAGGAGATGAACTTCAACGTCGACCTGTCCTACGCGTACAGCGACAGGGTCAACATCGCGGGCGGCGCCGAGTTCCGTAACGAGCGCTTCGAGATTGTCGAAGGGAGCGAGGAGTCGTGGACGGAGGGCCCGCTCGCCACCCAGGGCTTTACCCCGGGCTCGAACGGTTTCACCGGGTTCGGGCCGCTCACGGACGGGGAGTGGAACCGCAACAACTTCGCCGGCTATGTCGATGTCGAGTTCGGAGATCCCGACGACGCCTGGCTGCTGGACGTGGCCGGTCGCGTCGAACGGTTCTCCGACTTCGGCATGACCGCGAACGGGAAATTCGCGGCGCGCGTCAGTGTTTCGGAGCAGCTGGGACTGCGAGCCAGCGCCAGCACCGGCTTCCGCGCGCCCACGCCGGGGCAGCAGAACGCTTTCAACATTTCGACAATCTACGATCCCGAGATCATGGACCTGACGAACAACGGGACCATTCCGTCCACGGATCCCCTTGCCGTGGAGTTCAATGGCAAGCCGCTCGAGCCGGAGAAATCCCTCAACCTGGCCGTGGGCGCGGTGTATGAGAGCGGATCGTTCAGCTTCTCGACCGATTTCTTCATGATCAACGCTTCGGACCGCCTCACGACCAGCAGGAACTTCGAACTCAGTCCCGAGGACATCACAAGGCTGGTCGCATCGGGTGTCATTCGCGAGGGTGGCGTGCTCAAGCGGTTCCGCTTTTTCATCAACGACTTCGCGACCCGCACCACCGGGATCGACCTGGTGGGCGCGTATGAAATCACCCGAGCGAGCGGTTCCACCACGACCCTGAGCAGCGCGTGGAACTGGACCCGGACGACCGTGACGGACTTCAATCCAGGTACGCTCACCGAGCACCGCATCCGGATCCTCGAGGAAGGACTTCCCGACATGCGTGGCATCCTCACGGGGGATCACCTCTTCGCCAACGGATCGCGTCTGCTGGTCCGCGGCAGCTACTGGGGCGGCTACTTCGACGGCGAACAGCCGTACTATGACCCGGATGATCCCCGCTACGGCCCTTCCGATCCCGAGTACGACCCGAACGATCCGGACAAGCTGAAGACCATCGACTACCCGGCCCGAATCCTCCTCGATGTGGAGGCGTCCCGCACCTTCGCCGAGCGCTGGACGCTCGCAATCGGTGCTCAGAACGCCCTCAACACCTACCCTGAAGAGTATCCGGGCGCGGCGGCGGGCGTCGGCAACAGGTTCGGCCAGTTCACGCCATTCGGGTTCAACGGCGGATATTACTACACGCGAGTGCGCTACGGCTGGTAGGCGGGGCGTCCCCGACTGACAACTGTAGTTGTCATTTGTAGAGTCGGGGGGGTGGTGCGGTGCCGGGTAGGGTCCGGTGCTTTTGTCCTCGCTTTCGCTTGGTGCTCAGTCCGGCTCCCATGCGGTCCGTTTCCCAAGGAACTCGATGGGCTTTTCGGGGCATCGGAGGCATTGGGTCTTCTGTGCGTTGACCGGTAGCTCAGTCTCTCCCCATGTCGTTACCTCCATGAACCGCCCTGGCCGCTACCAGCCGGAGCGACAGTTGCCGGGTGGGATTCGCACCCACCAGGAAAGCGCGCCTTTCCACGGCGCACTGCAATGTGCGGTTCACATGACTGGATCTCGCGGCGCGTCCCGTGACCCAGGCAGAGGTCATACAACCCTGCAGTGACCCCGGCGTGTCTCTTGAACACCAACCGGGTTTTCCCGATCGGTTCCCGGGAACACCGCCGAGGAGAAGATCATGAAAGCACGGCTGAACGCCGCCCCGGTTCCGTCAGCGCGCCGGATTGCGGTCATGCCGCATGTACTCCTGGTGACCTTGCTCACCGCCGCATCATGTGGCGACCGCGCGGATTCCGGCTCGCCGGACACCATCGCCAGCTGGACGCTGTCCGACGAGCCCACCGTCATCATCGGAGGCGCCGACGAACGCGAGGGCTACCTGCTCCACGAGGTGGTCGACGCGATCCGCCTCGGGGATGGCCGCATCGTGGTCCTGAACGGCGGCACTCTGGAACTGAAGTACTACGATTCGGAGGGGTTGCATCTCCTGGACGCCGGGGGCGAGGGCGAGGGGCCGGGCGAGTTTCAATGGTTCTGGGGTGTCGCCCGCCTTCCCGGAGACTCGGTCCTGGTGCTTTCGGGAACGGGGCTCAGCCGATTCGGGCCCGATGGTCGGTACGCGGGTTCGATTGCCTTTGAACCGCCGCCGCCCGGAGAGTGCAGGTGGAGCATCGAGGGTGGCCAGCACCCGCTTGCCGACGGTTCGATCCTGGCGGTCTTCCACGTCTATGTCGGCATCTACGGCAGCTGGAGGTGTCCAATACCCGACGAGGCGCAGCCTACGGCCCTGGTCGGGCGATTCATCCCCGCGACCGGGGCATTCGACACGATCGCCGAGTTGCCGGGCGTGGAGGAGTCGTATGGGGACACCAGGCACGCCCATCCCCGGAACCTCGTCTACGCGATTGCGGACGACGGCGTCTATCTCGGCGACACCGGGTCGGGCACCGTCCTGGCGATGACCATGAGCGGCGACACCATCGCGACGCTGCCCGTGCCCTTCGATCCGGTCGCCGTCCCCGCCGACGCCAGGGAGGCGACGGGGTCCGCGCGCGGCACCATCATCTATCCGGATCACTATCCCCGATTCGCGCGACTCGCGGCAGGTTCGGGGGACCGGGTCTGGGTGATGGCCTATCCACCGTTGAAGGAACCGGTGTGGCACTCGGATGTGGTGATCGCAAGACAATTTCGCCGCACCGAGGACGGAGGGGCGCGGTGGAGGGTGATGGGACGGGATGGACTGGTGGTCGCCGAGGTGCGGGCGCCCGAAGGGTTCTTCCTGCTTGAGGTGGGGGACGATCATGTGCTTGGGCTGCACAGGGATGAACTCGATCGCGAGAGCGTCCGGCTTTATCGGTTGATTCGGTGAGTGAGTGTGAGTGAGGACACCGGGTTCAACGACCTGACCGGAGTGGAAGCGGCGCTGGCCCGGCTTCCACGCGGGGCGTAGCTTCGTCTTCACCGTCGGCGGACGCTGGCGCGATCCTGGTGAGGACCCTGGCTGTGGAGGAGAGAATGACTGCGACGGACCACGCATCGTCCATGGCGTCCTGGCGCGGGCTTCCGTTCCTGACGGTTGCCTTGATGAGCTCGGTGCTGGGGGCCACCTCATGCGGCGACGCAATGGGCTCCGGTGCGCAGGGCACAATCCAGAGCTGGAGCCTGTCCGAGGAGCCCACCGTCGTCATCGGCGGAACCGACGAGCGCGAGGGGTATCTCCTCCACCGGATCTTCGGGGCGACGCGTCTCGGGGACGGCCGGATCGTCGTAGCGAACGGAAGCAGCCTCGAGCTGAAGTACTACGATCCGGAGGGGAGGCACCTCTACAACGCCGGCGGCCAGGGCGAGGGGCCGGGCGAGTTCCGGACGTTCGGCGGATTCACCCGCCTTCCCGGGGATGCGGTCCTGGTGGAGTCATGGTTGAAGCTCACGCGATTCGGCCCCGACGGCCGGCACGTGAGCACAAGCGACTACGAATTGCCACCGCGCGGACGCTGCACGAGCCTCGAGGGTGGCCAACACCTGCTCCCCGACGGTTCGATGCTGCTGGTCATCTCTGTCACTGTCGGTCGCGGCCACGACTACGATTGTCTGGAACCCAGCGAGCCGAGGCCCCCGGCGACGATCGCGCGATTCGACCCCGCAACCGGGCTCCTCGACACGATCGCCGTGTTGCCGGATGCGGAGATTGTCTACGGAATCGAGAGCCAGTATGCATACGCGAAGAACCTGGTCCACGCGATCGCGCGCGGCCGCGTCTACCTCGGCGACACCGGGTCGGACACCATCCTCGCGATGGGCTTCAGGGGTGACACCATCGCGATCCTCCCCGTTCCCTTCGAACCGGTCACGGTTCCCGCCGACGCCAGGGAGAAGGCATTTGAGGATCGGGAGTGGACCGGGGGAGGGCAGACCATGACAGAACGGACTACCTTCATTTATCCGGAGAACTATCCTTCCTACGCGCGACTGGTGGCGGCTCCCGCGGACCGGGTATGGGTGATGTCCTATCCCGCGTTGAAGGATCCGGTGATGCGCTGGGTATTGGTGAATCCGCAGTATTCCCTCCGTCTGGCTGAAGGGGCGTTGTGGAGGGTGGTCAATAGCGATGGACACGTGATCGCCGAACTGCAAACGCCTCCGGGCTTCTTCCTCCTGGAAGTGGGTGACGACCACGTCCTCGGCCTGCACAAGGACGAACTCGAGCGCGAAAGCGTGCAAGTCTATCGAGTTATCCGGTGAACAACCTGGAGCGCGAGAGCATCCTGTCCAGATCACCCGGCCCCGTGAGCACCCACGGAGCGACCACACCGCTGAACACCCCCGGTTCCCGGTCACCGCCCCGACTTCCCGTCGTGACGCTCGCCCTGATGGGCTCGGTGCTCGCCGCCACTTCCTGCGGCGACGACATCGGCTTCGATCCGCCGGCCACCTTCGCAACCTGGAGCCTGTCCGAAGAGCCCACCCTCGTCATCGGCGGGGCTGACGAGCGCGAGAGCCATCTTCTCTTCCAGGTCGCCGGAGCGGCGCGCCTTGGGGACGGCCGAGTCGTCGTCGCGAACGGAAGCACGCTGCAACTGAGGTACTACGATTCGGCGGGGAACCACCTCCTTGACGCCGGGGGCAGGGGCGAAGGCCCGGGCGAGTTGCAACCGCCCCTCGACCACTTCACCCGCCTGCCCGGAGACTCGATCCTCGTGGCGTCCTTCTATTCGGGGTTCATTCGATTCGGGCCAGACGGCCGGTACGCGAGTTCGATTCCGTATGCGTTGCCTCCGCGCGGACGTTGCTGGCAATTCGCAGGCAACGACCTGCTGCCCGATGGATCGCTCCTGCTGCGTTACCTGGGCACCAGCCGCTTCACGGATACCGACGAGCCATGCCCGGAACTCACCGTGGGGCGGCCGCCGATGGTGTTCGGGCGCTACATGCCCGGCACTGCCACGGGCATCGATACCATCGCCGTGCTTCCCGGTTTCGAGCGGACCGGCGATCCCAACGATTTGCATGCCTACTCGAAGGACCTGGTCTTCGGGATTGCGCAGGACCGGCTCTATCTCGGAGACACGGGGTCCGACACTATTCTGGTGATCGGTTTCCGCGGCGACACCATCGCAACGCTTCCCGTCCCCTTCGAACCGGCTCCCGTGCCCGCCGACGCCAAGGGGAAGCTGTTCGAGGACCTGACTGTCTCCGACCGGGAGGGATCCTGGACAGAGCGCATGACCTTCAACTATCCGGACCACTATCCCCGCTTCGCCCGACTTGTGGCAGCTCCCGGGGAGCGGGTCTGGGTGATGGCCTATCCGCCGTTGAAGGAGCCCGTTTTTTTTCAGGAGTTGGTCCATCCGGTTGGTACCCACCGCTTGGACGCAGGGGCGCAGTGGAGAGTGCTGGACCCGGACGGACTGTCCATCGCCGAAGTGCGAACGCCGCCGAGGTTCTTCCTGCTTGAGGTGGGTGATGACTATGTCCTTGGGCTACACAAGGACGAGTTGCATCGCGAGAGCGTCCGGGTGTATCGGTTGATTCGGTAGGGACACTGGCTCACCAAGGTGGTCGGCGCAGGACGTGGACGAAATAGTCAACTGCACATGACATTATGTAATGTGCAGTTGACATGACTGGATCTCCACTATCCTTGACCTATCCGACCCCGACGCCCGGGTCCGCGGCACCCGAAGGACCGGCATTCCCCAACCCCGGATCAGTCCGCCCCCCGCACTCTGCCCAACCCCACCCCCGCCCCCACGCCAACCAGGCCAACGAGTCCGCCCAGAACCGTCAGCGGCAACGCGGCACGACCTGCGGCATCACCGGGCGTCTCGTCCACGAGGCGGAACTTCGGCACGTCGGCCAGCACGTCGGTGCTCATCATCTCGTCCGCCAAAATCGCGGGCACGAAGAATTGCCGCCACCGCTCGGCGAATGACCGGACCTGGGACTGAAAGAGGGCGAAACGCGCGTCCCCCGTCCCCGCGGCGTCCATGAGCACCTCCTGCGCCAGGAGCGCCGGCGACAGGAAGCGGTAGCGGCGCACCAGCACGATCTGCTCGGCGCGACGCGCATCGTGTTCCCCCGTCACTTCCTCCAGGCGGCTGTTCACGGCATCCGTGGCGGCCCACGCCAAAGCGCCAAGGCCGGGTTCGTCGGCAACCACGCCCTCGGCCATTTCGGGATGGTCCTCCAGGTACCGGGCGAGCAGTTCGCTGCGACGGTTCACGGCGTCGTTCGTGGCCTCGCGCTGGGCGGTGATCATCTCGACGCGGGACGGCAGCGGATGCAACACATCCGCCGCAATGTTGACGGCCGCCGGCAGCACTACCACCAGGACCAGCCAGGCGCCCACGAGCACCGTGGCGTTCCAGGCGGAGGACCGCCGCAGGGTGTTCACCCACGCCGCCAGCACGAACCAGAAGAGAGCATAGGAGACGACCGCGGCACACCACAGAAGCACCCGGCCAGGCGAGCCGAAGCCCCCCGTGGCGACAGCGCCCGCCAACGAGACCGCCAGCACCATGCCCACCACCAGGACCGCCCGGAATGCCAGCTTCGCCAACACGACATCGCGGGCCGACACAGGCTGCGAGAGTGTCAACGCCAGCGTACCCTGCTCGCGCTCTTCGGAAAGCACGTTGAAGCTCAGCGCCAGGACGAGAAGCGGCAGCAGGTAGACCACCACGAAGATCAGGTCGAAGCGCCCGACCATCAGGTTGAGGGGGTTTTCGACCTCGCCGCTCTGCTGGAACGACGACTCGTTTGTGTAGATGTTGACGTCGTAGTAGTAGGGCAGAAGGTCGCTCTGCCCGACGGCGAGGGCCGCGAGGGGACCCGGCTCCAGCACCGCAGTCCGGCTGCCGGTGGGTCCACCCAGCACGGCGGGTGCCCTTGGATCGGCGAAGCGCGAAGCCGGTTCACCGCCATTTGCGATGTCGGCCAGTTGCTGCTCGAGGGCACGGGTGCGTTCGACGCTGCTGGCATGCACGTTTTCAACGGTGCGCTCCAGAAAACGCATCCAGACCACGCCGTTGGCCAATGCGTAGACGAGCAGGACGGCGAAGAGCCCGAGCACGATCCGCAGCGGCCGGTCGGCCATCAACAGACGCCATTCGTTTCGGAGTACGGTGCGTACGGTCATGCTAACCCACCTCCACGCGCCGCACCCGCGCCCCGGCGAACAGGATCGCTCCGACCAGCCAGGCCCCCAGAACGAGGAGTGACAGGATCCGGTTGCCCAGCACCCAGCCGAGTGTCGGGGCGGCGTACTGCAAGGGTGGCACCGCGGTCCAGAGGTCGGCCCCGGCGACGTACGAGAAGTCGCCGCTGCGGGAGTTTTCGGCCATGTCGCCGTTCATTCGTCGCACCAGATCCCTGCGGTACGTCTCCGCGGCTGCGGCGAAGTGGCGGTGCTGCTCGACATCGGTTCCGGCGAGCCCCATGGAGAGAGCGCGCACCGCCAGCAACGGCGCGACCACCGCGAGTGTCTCATGCACCGCGCTCTGGCGCTCGAAGGCGTCCCAAAGCGCGCCGTAGTTGCGGTCGAAGACCCCGTTGCCGTATTCCTCAAGCTCCTGAAGGTATACAGCCGTGAGGTTGACGGGCAGATCCTCTACCCGCTCGACTCCGTGTTCCGACAGAAGGCGCTCCGTCAGCTCCCGCCGGTCCGGGGGCGACATGTCCCCCACACCGTCGGCCATCTCGCGCTGCACGGTACGAGCGAACTCGAAGGCGGAGGGCGTCGGGTGGAGCCATTTCGACAGATCCACCGCGACGCGCGGCGCCACGAATCCGTTCACCACCCACCCGGCCAACAGGATGACAAGCGCCGTCCGGGCCGAGCGCGCCCACGCGGACACGGCCAGAGCCAGCGCGAGGAACGCGCCGAAGTAGGCCAGGTAGACTCCCGTCAGGGTCGCCCCCCGGGCCAGCGCCGATGTCCCCGGGCCGGGACTCCCAACGACCAGGGCCGCCGCTCCCAGCACGGCCGCCGGCACGAGGAGTAGCGACAGCGCGCCGGCGACGCCCAGCGCCTTGCCCACGGCCAGATCGCGCCGGCCGATGCCGGAAGCCAGCAACTGGCGCAGTGTGCCCTGTTCCCGCTCGCCGGCGAGAGCGCCGAAGGTCAGCAGGATGATGAGGAGGGGCACGAGGTGCCGCAGCACCCGCGCCGCCGTGAGAGTCCCTATCCGCTGTGCCGCCGTAGCGTCCTGGGCCGGGCGCAGAAGAAAGTCGTTCTGCCGGTGGGCTTCGAGCCAGACCGTCGTGCCCGTGTAGGGGTCCACGCCCTCGTCGATGAAGGACAGCGCCAGGCGGGGCTTGAACGCGTAGATGCCGTAGTGCGCCGCCGAGTGGGGGTTCTTCTCGCCCTGGGCCACCCAGTGTTCGCGGGCCGTCGACTGCGCGGCCGCGTGCTCCTGCCGCGCGTCGCGCACCTGCGCCCATCCGTGGCCCAGCGATACCAGCAGCAGCGATCCGACTAGGACCGAACACCAGCGAAACCGGCCGTCCCGCGTCACATCGGTGAACTCCTTGCGAATTATGTGCCTGATCATCCGATGTCTCCTAATCGTGCATGTGTTCCAGGTAGATGCGCTCCAGATCGGCGTGGCCGATCTCGTCTGTGCTCAGCTCGGTGACCAGCCGTCCGTATCGCATGATGCCCACGCGGGTGCCGGTCTCCTTGGCGCGAAACAGATCGTGGGTCGCCATGAGCACCGCGACGCCGCGATTCCTCAACCGCTCGACCAGCGCGGAAAACTCGTTCGAGGCCTTGGGGTCGAGACCCGAAGTCGGCTCGTCGAGCAGCAGCGCGTCGGCCTCCTTGGCGATGGCGATCGCGACGCCGACCTTTTGCCGCATGCCCTTGGAGTACTCGGCTACGCGTCGGCCGACCGCTTCGCGTTCCAGGCCGGCCTGGACCAGGATTTCGGTGAGGCGTTCCCGCACCGGCGGTCCCTTGCCACCCAGTGCCGTGAAGTACTCCAGGTTCTCGAGTCCGCTGAGATTGCGGTACAGCATGACCTGCTCGGGAATGTACGCGGTCCGCCGCTTCGTCTCGCGGTCGTGGGTGGACACATCGGCGCCGCCGATGAGGGCCTGCCCGGCCGAGGGCGCCACGAAGCCGAGGAAGAGGTTGATGGTGGTGGTCTTGCCCGCCCCGTTGGGTCCGAGGAGGCAGTAGACCTCGCCTGGCGCTATGGCAAGATCAAGGGCGTCAAGGGCTTGCGTCGCGCCGTAGCGCTTGCTGAGGCCGCGGGCCTCGAGAAGGGACACGCGCCCCTTCCGGAATTCGTTGGTCTGCATGGGTCTCCATCTCTCGCGGGTGCGCCGTCACCTGACGCAACCGCGCACAAGTCGTCTCGCCGACTCGCGGGTCGGCCGAGGGGTGTTGGGCTACGGAGAGATGGGGAGAGGGGGAGCCCGGCTACGGTTGGGAAAGAGATGGACGGTGCCGGGAATCAGGCGGTGTCCGGGGAGCGCGGGGGCCGCAACCAGACCGGATCCAATGATGACCGGCGTGCCGGGGGCGGACGCTGGCGTACCCTGGTGAGGAAGCTTGCAAACGCTACAGACGGCAGACAGGTCGGGGACCGTGTGCGTGTGCGTGCCCTCGATTGTGATGCCGAGGATCAGCGACACGCCGATGGCGGCTCCCACAAGCGCACGAACGCCACTCTGCGGTCCTCGGAGACCGATCAAGTGGGCCATGGTTCGCTCTGCCTTTCCTGGAGGCTGTCTCACCGGCCTCGGGAGGCGGCGCTGATGCGAACTTACGGTAGATCGTTCGGCCATTCAGTGTCAAGCCCGTGGACAAGACCCTCCCGGCGTTCGAGCGGCGATGGGACAATGGTCACGCGAACGTCCGCGATTTCGACGGAAGGAGATTGCCGCGGTCAACCCCTGGGAGAGCGCGTAGAACGACCCCTACCCCCCCGGCCCCCTCACCTCCTCACCCACCGTCGGCCGCACCCCCTCCGCGTACAGCCGCGCATTCAGCGACGGCACACGCGACGTGATCAGCTCGTTGAGTGGCCCGACCAGCTCTTCCATGACCTCCCACGCGCGCTCGACCTGCCACAACTGGTCCTCGGTAGGCAGCGTGGACGACCCCTGGATGTCCCAAGCCACCCCGGCGTTGCGGCGCGCTTCCTGCAGGTCGTCCTCTACCTCCTCGAGCGCGGCGCGGATCGAATCCACCTCATCGCTGACGCCCTCGGGCGGTTCCGCGGCCGCCTCGATCAGCTCCTCGGCCGCGTCCAGCTGTTCCTGCAGCTTCCCGATGGCCCGGTTGGCTTCGTAGAGCGGCGCGGCCAGCGTGTGGAGGCGGAGCAGCGTAGTTTGGCGCGCCTGGCGATCGGCATGGGTCATGGGGCGGCGCGGGTCGGCCTGGATTTCAACCTGGGCTGAGAAGATCTCGCCGGCGACCGTCATGGTGACCGCGTAGAGGCCAGGCAGGACGATGGGGCCATCGAGGGCACCGCCGCCGCCACCCGGCCCATCCTCCTCCGGTTCGTAGGGCGGGTCGTGGCGCCAGTCCCAGATGACCTCGTTGACGCCCGCTTCGGAGGGGGATTCCAGGGTGCGGATGTGGTTGCCGTTGCCGTCGGTGATCGTCAAGGCGAATGTGGCGCCGACGTGGGTTGGCCGGCCGGGTCCATTGGTGCCGTCGCCGGGTTGCCCGCCGTCCGCGCCCGAAGAGGCTGCCGCGGATCCCGCAGGCGCAACGGCACCCACTTCGCCGCCGTCTCCCGCGCCGGAATCCTCGCCGTCGCCCGAACCATCGCCCTCTTCCCCACCCCCCTCCTCCGCCACGACCGGCGCCTCCCACTCGTCGCGCAGATAGTAGCGAATCCTCGCCCCTCGAGGCGGGTTCGGCGCCGAATACGTCGCGCCCTGGAACGGCCAGTCGCCGCGCTCCGCCCACATGATCGACTCGCGGGCGGGCGGGAAGACGCGCCCCGCC
Source organism: Longimicrobiales bacterium (assembly GCA_965208295.1). Lineage (GTDB taxonomy): Bacteria > Gemmatimonadota > Gemmatimonadetes > Longimicrobiales > Gaopeijiaceae > Bin94. The sequence continues at coordinate 765,230 of OZ242328.1, forward strand.
TCCGCCAGCATCTCCTCGGACAGGTGCTCGAGCGCGGTCACGTCGGCCAGGATCCAGAACGAGCGGCCGTGGGTGCCCACGAGGAGGTCGTTGTCGCGTGGGTGGATGAGGATGTCGTCGACCGGGACCGTCGGGAGGTTGTTCTTGAGCTGCACCCAGCGCGCGCCACCGTCCACCGACACGAACACGCCGACTTCGTTGCCGACGAAGAGCAGGTTGGGGGCGCGGTGGTGCTCGGTGACGACGTTGACCGACCAGCCGTCGGGCAGGCCTTCGGTGATTTGGGTCCAAGTCTCGCCGAAGTCCTCGCTGACGTACACGTACGCCGCGTAGTCGCCGTTGCGGTGGCCGTCGAAGGAGGCGTAGACGCGGGCCTCGGCGTGCGCGGACGGTTCGAGGCGGCTCACATAGGTGCGCTCGGGGAGCCCGGGGACGCGGTCCGCCACGTTGGTCCACGTCGACCCGTCGTCGCGGCTCATCTGGACATTGCCATCGTCGGTGCCGACGTAAAGCAGGCCGGGGGTCACCGGAGACTCCGCGAACGCGGTGATATTGCCGTAACCGGAGATCCCGTCGTTGGCCGACATCTGCGGTTCCGAGCCGGGAACGCCCATGATCTCCAGCTCGGCGCGGTCGATCCGGCGGCTGAGGTCGACCCCGCCCACTTCCTCCCACGACATGCCCTTGTCGCGTGAGCGCATGAGGTAGTTGGCGCCGAGGTAGACGATCGCCGGGTCGTGGGGTGAGAGCTGGAGCGCCGCATTCCAGTTGAAGCGGTAGGTCTTGGCGGTGTCGCCGTCTTCGCGGGGACCGGTGATGGGGCGCATCGGGATCTTCTCGCCGGTCGCCAGGTCGTATCGGTTCATGTTTCCGCCCTGGGACTCGGAGTAGACGATGCTCGAATCGGTGGGGTCGACGATGGTGAAGAAGCCGTCGCCGTAGACGGTCTCGTACCAGTCCTGGTGGCGGATGCCGTGGAAGGAGCGCGTGTTGGACGGGCCGCACCAGGCGTCGTTGTCCTGGAGGCCGCCGCAGACGTAGTAGGGGTCGCGCATGTCGTAGCCGATGGCGTAGAACTGCCCCAGCGCGAAATTGTCGAACATGCGCCAGTGCGCGGTGCCGTCCCACGAGGCGGAGACGCCGCCATCGCTGCCCAGGATGAGGTGGTCGGGGTCTTCGGGGTTGATCCACAGCGCGTGGTGGTCGACGTGGATCTGCGTGGCGCCGTCGCGGCGGAAGGTGCGGCCGCCGTCGTCGGAGACCATGAGCTGGGTGCCCAGGACGTAGATGCGGTCGGGGTTGCTCGGGTCGATGCGGACCTGGGAGTAGTACATGGGACGGGGGTTGGTGTTGGACATGCGCTCCCAGGTGTCGCCGCGGTCGAGGGAACGGTAGAGGCCGCTCTGGCGTGGGCCGGCACCTCCTCCTCCGCCTCCGCCACCGGCACCGGGCCGCCGAGGCGTGCGCGGGTCGGCTTCGATCAGGGCGTAGACCACGTTGCCGTCCTGGCGGAAGATGTCGACCCCGATCCGTCCCTTGTCGCCCTCGGGCAACCCCTCGGTGAGCTCGGTCCAGCTGTCGCCGCCGTCGAAGGTTCGGTAGAGGCCGCTCCCGGGACCGCCGCCGTTGAAGCCCCACCCCGTGCGCTGACGCTGGTACATTCCGGCGAAGATGGTGTTGGGGTCTCCAGGATCCATGGCGAGGTCGATCGCACCGGTGTGGTGGTCGATGTAGAGGACCTTCTCCCAGGTCTCGCCGCCGTCCTTCGTGCGGAAGACGCCCCGTTCCTCGTTCGGGCCCCACAGGTCGCCCACCGCCGCCACGTACACGATGTCCGGGTTGCGCGGATGGATCAGAATGCGCCCGATGTGCTTCGTCCCCTCCAGCCCCATGTGCCGCCAGGTGTTCCCGGCGTCGGTGGACTTGTAGACGCCGTTGCCCCAGCCGGAGGACTGCCGGTTCTGCGGCTCGCCGGTGCCGACCCAGACCAGGTTCGGGTTCGACTGGTCGAGGGTGACATCGCCGATGGAACTCGTGGGCTGGTCGTCGAAAAGGGGGGTCCAGGAGGTGCCGTGGTTCTCGGTCTTCCAGACGCCGCCGGTTCCGGTGGCAATGTAGAAGACCTGGGGCTTCGATTCGACGACGGCGAGATCGGCGATGCGGCCGCCCATGAGCGCGGGGCCGAGCTCGCGGTATTTCAGGTGCGAGATGGCGGTCTCGAGGGGGGTTTGGGCGGTGGTGGCGGCGGGCGCCAACGCGATGCCAGCGGCGAAGAGGAAGAAGCGACGGGTTTTCATGATTGTCTATTCTACGGGAGTGATTTTCGCGCGGACCACGTATGGCACGTCCAGTTCGTCGAACACGACCGTCCAGTAGTAGTCGCCGCGGATGACGGGACTCAGCCAGAACACGGTCGCCAGCGGCGCCGGGGCCGTGCTGCCAAGGTAGGCACCATCGGGGGCCAGGACATCGTAGGTGATCCCTCCGCCCGGCGACGAGGTCCGCACCCACAGATTCCCCTCCGCAGAGGTGACCAGGCCGAGCACCGAGGGCTTCACATCGGGGATTCTGGACCAGTCGGCTTCGGTCTCGACGCCCCGCTCCCGGAGCCACGCGCGCACCTCTGCGATCACCGAGTCACGCTCGGCTGCGGTAACGGGCAGCGGCGGCCGCTGCGTTTCCACGACCAGCAACGTGTCCCCTCCCGGCATCCACTTGTGGACCCGGTGCGAGGGGTCGCCGAACGCGGCCGACCACATTGCGCCGGACGGATCGAAGGTGGTGGATCCACCGGGATAGAACGGCACCGCTCGCACCTCCCACCCGGTCTCCGACTCGACGAGGAAAATGCTCGGGTCTTCGTCTCCAACGTCTTCGGCGGCGGGAGGGAGCGTGAGCGAGGGCAATTCGGTCATCGCGGAATCGAAGACGCGCATCGTGCTGGTCGAGTGCTTGAGGATGCGTCCGTCGGCGGTCATGGCACCCGTCCACACCCAGCCCCGCACGTAGCTCGTGAAGGGGAACGACTCGACGAACCCGTCCGCGGGATCGAGCACGGACATCCGGGCGGCGTACGAGTCCGGCACCCAGATGCGCCCGGAGGGGTCGAGCATCAGTCCGTTCGCGCCGATGAACTCGCCGGGGCCCTCTCCCCGCTGACCGTGGGTCGCCAGGTGGGATCCGTCGGCCGCGAAGACCCGGATCTCCAGCGACTGGGACTCGAGCACGGCGAAGCCACCGTCTTCGAATCCCACCAGCCCCTTGATCTGTCCGAAGGATTCGGGCCGGTCTGCTTCGACCGTTCCGACGCGGATCTCCTCGACCAGCGTCCAGGTGGGAGCGGTTTGTGGCGGCGGCGTGTTGGTGACCCGCTCCACCCCGGAGGGGAGGGTGTCTCGGACGATGGTCCAGTCATCCGCGGGGTTCGATTCGGAGCAAGCCGAGGCCGCGAGGGCGCCGACTGTCAGAATACCGGGGATAAACCCGCGCGAGCGGCGGGAGCGGCGGGGCGCCGGGTTGGCGGGGCGTTTTGAAGGAAGAATGGTGGCGCTACTCATGGAAACCTCCCCGCAGTGGCGGGAAACCCTGTGTGGGCGGGACGCACACCGGAACATCGGAACCCGCACCCCGGTACGAAAGACCATGGCGCGGATCCGACAACGCGCCGAACGGTTTGGCTCACGCCCCAGCCCCGTGCCCCATCACAAGGAAGAGACCCATGATCGATCAAACCCAATCCACCGGAACGGCAAAGTCGAGCGGTTCCGCCAACGAAGCCTTCAAGCATTCCTTCTCACTCTGGTTCTGGGGATCGATTTCCGCGGCCACGCTGATGCACTTCCTCCTTTTCGCGTTCTGGCCGTCGATGCAGGTCGTGGCTGCCAACGTGGACACGAGAGAGACGGAGGTGATCACCCCACCGAAGGAGGTCAAGCCTCCCCCACCCCCGGAACCCATCACCCGGCCGGCCCTGCCCGTGATCACCGACGCCCTGGCTGACACGGATGCCACGATCCCCGACTTCGACTTCAGCGAGTCCCCGCCGCCCCCGCCGCCCCCACCCGACGAGATCGATACGAACTTCGAGGACACCCCGAGGTGGACCGACGTCGATGTCTACCCCTTCATCAAGAACCGCGACGAACTGCAGCGGGCCCTGGAGCGCGAGTATCCGCCCTTCTACCGGGACGCGGGCATCGGTGGAACCACCAAGGTCTGGTTCTTCATCGACGTGACCGGCAAGGTGGTGAAAACCCAGATCCACACGTCCTCGGGATACAAGGCGCTCGACGACGCGGCGCTGAAGATCTCCCATCTGTACGAGTTCTCCCCGGCCATGAACCGCGACAGGCCGGTCCCGGTCTGGGTTTCCCTCGACATCACCTTCAGGACCCGGGAGCAGCTCATGCCTGGGGACGGAGCGGCTGTCTGACGGTCCGCGGACCAAACGCCGCAGGTGCCGGGCCGACCATGGCACGCCCCGCCTACCGCACCCTCCGCGAGTAGTTTCCGTGCACGCTGAGCCGCGCGATTTCGCCCTCTTCACGGTGGAACACGTACGCCTCCCCCAGCTCGCCGTCGTCGCGGACGCGCCGAAACGTATCCTCCCCGTCCCGGCGCAACTTCGTCATCGCCTCCAGCGGGTCGTTGGTGGGCACGCGCAGCGCGATCAGGCTGTCGTCCCAGCGCAGAATCACCGTCTCACCCCACGTCGACTCGTAGAGCCCCTCGTACTCGGCGAGCGCGGCCGGACGCGCCGTCCCCCCACCGGGGTCGCCCCGCACCGTTTCCAGCGCCGAACCCACGATCTCCATCAACTTCGAGTAGACGTCTCCCGGGTTCGTCCCCTGCGCATTGATCATCACCACCCCCGCCATCTTCTTCGCCGGGACCAACTGCAGCGTCGACCGGAAGCCCGGGCAGCTGCCCCCGTGGCCGACCGCACGCTGCCCATCGCGCTGCGACACCGCGAACCCGAGCCCCCACATCGTCTCGAAGTCGGGATCGACCCAGTGGACCCGGTGCATTTCGCGCAGCGTGTTGACGCCGAGCACCTCGTCGCCCCCGTTGTCGAGCAGCCGGAACTGCCACGAGGCGAAGCGCGCCAGATCCTCCACGGTGGATGAGAAACCGGCCGCCGGCGCGATCCCACGCGCCTGGAAGAAGGTGGCCTCGGCGCGCTGGCCGTCGCGGCCCAGGCGGGTGTAGCCGGTGGCGAAGCGGTCGCCGCGATGCTCGGCGGGGATGTCGGTGTGGGTGTCGGACATGCCCAGCGGCTCGAGGATCCGGCCCCGCACGTAGTCGTCGAAGGACATCCCCGACGCCTGTTCGACGAGCTGTCCCGCGAGCGCCATCCCCAGGTTCGAGTACTGGAAGTAGCGGTCAGCGGGGTAGAGGGTCTCCTGCGCGGCCAGTCCCTCGATGATTGCGTCGCGTGTCGGGAAAGGGAAATCGGGGCCGGTCCAGTAGGGGTGGGCGGACTCGCGGGGGAGCCCGGAGGAGTGCGTGAGGATCCCCTCGACGCTCACCGTGGGGCCGTCGCCAAAGGCCTGTTCGAGGTCGTACCAGGGCAGCAGGTCGGGGACCGGGTCGTCCAGCCGCAGCCTGCCCTCGTCGCGCTGCTGCATGACCCCGATCGAGGTGAAGAGCTTCGAGATCGAGCAGACCGAGTACATGGTGGACGGGGTGGCCGCGACGCCTTCTTCCCGGTGGGCGAGTCCATAGCCCTTTGACCACACGAGGTCTTGATCGTGGACGAGACCGACCGACATTCCCGGGATCTTCTCGTAGTCCATCTTGGCGTCGAGCCAGGCTTCGAAGAGGTCGACGGCCTGTTCAAAACGGGGGTCTACGGTGGGATCGCCGGACTGGGCGCAGGCGGTGGTGGGGGCGAGGAGGAGGACGAGGAGGGCGGTGGCGGGGGGGCGGAGGGGGCAGCGGCCGGGCATGGCGGAACTCCGGTTTCGGAACGGGTCGGTGAAGAGGGCTTCGACGATCGCCTTCCGCGTGCGGCGGAGGGCACTTGGGACACCCTTGAGGACGAGCGCAATCGCGCTTGTGAATACTTTCACAATCCCGGCACCCCACGAGCGACGCTCCGGCGCGCGGCCGTAGCTGGATCGAACGATCTCCGAATGCCTGACTTGGGCTGAAGACATGCAAGGGTCCTGTCGCCTGGGATGACCGAGGGCGAATGTATGAAGGCACCCGGCGCCCAGCCAATCACCGGAGGATCGCTTTTGGACGACCACATCGGCACCTCACCTGAATCGCGGACGCCGGTCCGCGTCCCCGGATCGGTTGTCGCCGGACTCCTCGCGGCCCTGATCCCCGCCCCATCCCCCGCCCTCTCCGCCCAGCAACCCGTCCCCGTCTCCGGCGAGGTCACCTGCGCCGACTGTGTCATCACCCTGGACACCGTCGCCACGATCGGGGGACGCGAGGACTTCGGCCTGCACGTGATCACCCCGTTTTCACAGGTGGCGGTCGATCGCCGCGGCCGGGTCCTGATCACGCACCTGAGCTACCCCGAGATCTCCATCTTCGACCTGGACGGCGACTTCCTCGGCACGGTGGGGCGCGAAGGGGACCGCCCCGGCGAGTACGACGGGATCGCGCACGTCAACGTCGGTCCCCGTTTCGTCCACGTCTTCGAATTCCACCGGGGGCGAACGATGCTCGACCTGGGCTTCGAGGTGGTGCGGACGGACCGGTCACTCGGGCAGGTCCTGTCGTCGGTGGTGATTGGCCCCGACGAGGTCGCGTTCGCGGTCCCGGTCCCCGAGCCGGCCGCGGTTGGGCACCTGCTCCGGATCCTCGACGTGCGGGGCAGGGTCACGTCGTTCGGCGGTGACGACTCCGTGGCGCCCGGGCCGCAGCCGCACAGGTTCGTGGTGGCCGGCGACGTGGAGACCTTCTGGGCCGTGCGCCAGCAGGCGAACCGCGTGGTGCGCTGGGACCTGGAGCCGGAGCCGGTCGTCGCGCAGGTGTTCGACCGGACGGTCGAGGCGTTCGAGCGGGACAACCCGTCGGAGCAGATCTGGCCGAGGGCACTCAATGTGGGCGCCATGCTGGACGACGACGGCCTCTGGATCGCATGGCAGACGCCGGACCCCGGGTGGGCGGAGAGAATCAGTCCCGGGGGAGAGATCCCCGAGGTGCCGTGGCAGACGGTCCTGGACGGGTGGCTGGATCTCGTCGATCCCTCCACGGGGCGGACATTGGCTCGCTATCAGGGAGACGATGCTCTGCTCGGGTTCGCGCATGGGTCGCGGTACGTGGTCTCGTACCATGAGCCGAACGAGGGGGGGGCGTATATCCGTCTGCTGGAACCGAAGTTGTCACGGGGGAACCCTCGGTAAGACCACAGAAAGTCAACTGCAGTTTCCATAATGGAAAGTGCGATTGACATTCTTCAGACAATGCGAACCCGGTCCTACCCCGCCCCGCCACGCACCACCAGCCGCTTCACCACCACGGTCTCCACATCCAGTTCGTCGGTCTCGATGAACGCGACCAGCCCTCCGGGCCCAAAGGCGGCCGGCATCTCCGTCGCTCCTGCCCGAAAGCTGCCCAGGTAGCGGCCAGCGGCGGCGATCACGTCGATGGCGCCGTCGCTGATTGGTTCCTCGCCGCGACGCATCACCCATATGTCACCATCAAGAGTGACCGCGAGTCGACGGATCACGGGGATCTCGGTGAAGAACTTCAGCTCCTCGATGCGCTCGCGGTCTTCCTTCAGGTCCTCCCCCGGCTCGGCCCCCTCCTCGAGTTCCGCCAGTCGCCGTCTTTTTTCGCCTCGAATCACGCCAGCCGTGACCGGCTCGGGCCGGACGGGACGCGTCACGATCCGCACGATGCCCGCCCCCGCTTCCGCGATCTTCACCGTGTAGGTCGTGGAGTCCGAGAACGCCACCCTGCCATCCGGAAGGACTCCCCAGTGCAGGCGCGGCGCAAATGTGCGCAGCCGCGGTCGCTTGAACTCGAAGCCGTTGGGCATCCGCCCCAGGAACACTGAATCCACCGGGGGGAGCCAACCCACGGCAACGGTGTCCTTCACCGCTTCACTTCCCGCAAGCAGAATCCGCTCGACCGACCGCGAGGTGGCGGGAGCCGGCCGGCCGCTCTCGTGGCTCCATTGGGCGGTAAAGGCACCCAGTCCCCCCGTGGACACGGTGATCAGCGCGTCGGCACCCGGCTGGGCAGCGATCGGTTCAAGCATGGCGGAGCCCGGATCACCTCCCATCTTCACCGTCCCCACCGGGTCCCCGCGCGCGTCGAAGATGTGGAACGCACGACGACCCAGCTCCGCAACCACCACACGTCCGTCCGGAAACACCGCCATCTGGTCCGCACCCTGGAACTCGCCCGGTCCCTCGCCCTTGCGCCCAACGCTGTGGACCAAGGCTCCCTCCGTGTCCACAACGACGATGCGGCCAGCGGCCCATCCCTGCCGGTCGAAGATGTGGAGCCGTCCCGCGGCGTCGAAGGCGACGGTACGCACATTGCCGAACTGTTCCCATTCCTCGCCCGTCAGCGTCCCGACGCGGAACACCTCCTCGAAGTCGGCGTCGAGCCAGCGGTCCTCGCCGGGGAGTTCGATGGTTTGCTGCGCATTCAGGGCTGCCGTGGCCAGCCAACCTGTCGCCAACAGGCAACCGATGAGGACCATGACCCTACGGGATCTGCCGTTGCCTCTCACCATATTCACACCCCCAGTCAAGTTTCTCGCAGGCGACGATCAACTCTCGCCATCAGTTCACCTCACGCGGCACCCGCTTCACCACCACCGTCTCCACCTCCAGCTCGTCCTCTTCAATAAACGCCACCAGGCCGTCCGGGCCGAAGGCGTCGGGGATTCCGGTCGCGCCGAAGCGGTAGCTGCCCACATACCGGCCAGCCATATCCAGCACGTCGATGGGGCCATCGCTGTCGGGTTCCTCACCCCGCCGCCGCACCCAAATCATGCCGTTCCAGCTCGTACGGAGTTCGCGGATGACGGGGACCTCAGCGAAGAACCGCAGGCTTTCGATGTCCTCGCGCCTGGTCTTCCTCAGCTCCTCCGCATCAAAGGTCATGACCTCTCCGTTGAGTACGATTCGGGGCCCGCCCAACTCGTCGTCCGGCGTGTCGGCCAGCTTCTTCAGACGGCGGTCCTTTTCCGCCTTGACGAAGCGATCCGTCACCGGTTCCGGCGGGAAGGGCCGCGTCAGGATACGCACAACACCCGCACCGGTCGCGGCGATCCTGACGGCGTAGGTCGAGGAGTCCGAAAACGCCACCGTCCCGTCCGGGAGTACGCCCCAGTACAGATCGGGGCTGAATTCGGGCGGGCCGCTGCTCCCGCCGAAACTGACGCTCGCCCCGCCAGCCGATCGTGTGATTCCGGATGTCGGATCTGCACTGGCAGGCAGCCACCCTTCCACGATTATGTCCTTGACGATCTCCTCGCCGGACAGATCGACGCGCTCGATGGGCCGGGTCGTCGGGTCCGGCCGTTCAGACGGCTCAGCCCCGGCAACGCTCCTGACCGAAATCGATACCCTCCCGCCCTCCGAACTCGTGACCAGACCCTCCGCGCCGCGTAGGGCCATGTGGGTCCCAATGACCGTGTACGTCGGATCGCCTCCAATTCGGACCATCCGCTGGAAGTCGCCGCCGGCATCGAAAATGTGATAGGCGCGGTGACCCATGTCGGCCACCACCACCCGCCCGTCCTCCAGGGCAACGACATCGGCCGGGTTGCGAAACTCCCCCGGGCCCTCGCCCTTTCGCCCGATCTCGCGGATCAGGGCACCGTTGCTACCAACGACGAAGATCCGCTCGGCCTGACCGTCGAACACGTAGAGTCGGCCGGCACCATCGAACATCACCCTTTGCACATCGCCGAACTGCTCCCATTCATCGCCCATCAGGGATCCGATCCGGAACACCTCTTGGAAGTCCGCGTCCAGCCAGCGGTCCTCGGTGGGGAGTTCGACGATCTCCTGGGCGCTCACAGATGCCGCGGCCAGCCAACCTGCCGCCAACAGGCAACCGATGTGGACGTTGACCTTCTGGAACCAGCCGTTGCTTCCCACTCTTCGCTTCCTCTCCGATCAAGTCTCTCCTCCTGGTCTCCCCCCGCCCTCAGTTTATCTCACGCGGGACCCGTTTCACCACCACCGCCTCCACCCCCAAAACGTCCATTTCAATGAATGCCACGAGGCCGTCGGGGCCGAAGGCGACGGGAATTCCGGCCTCGCCGGTTCGATAGCTGCCCACGTACCGGCCCGCCGCGTCCAGAACATCGATGGGCCCGACACTCACCGGTTCGTCGCCGCGCCGCCGGACCCAGATCATGCCGTTCCAGCTCGTGTAAAGGCCGCGGATAACCGGGACTTCGCTCCAATACTCCAGATTCTCGATTCTGGCTCGCTGCCGGTCGCCCAGTTCGTCGTCGGGCGTGGCCGCCATTGCCTTGAGCCGACGGTCCTTGTCCGCCTTGATCAAACGATCGGTCATGGGTTCCACCGGAAAAGGTCGTGTCAGTATGCGGGCGACCGTCCCTGCCTTGGCAATCTTGATGGTGTAGGTCGAGGAGTCCGAAAACGCCACCGTCCCGTCGGGGAGTACGCCCCAATCCAACCCGGGAACGAGTTGGGGCGGTGGAATGATGGAAACTCCGCCATCCGGCGTTTCGCGTATCCTCATGAATCCATCGGGCGGCAGCCACGCGTTCGCGATGGTGTCCCACGCGACCTCGTCACCGGACAGATCCACGCGCTCGATGGGCTGCGACGTTGGATCCGGGACTTCAGGCACTCCGGCTCCGTCGATGACACGGATCGACATCATCGACGTCGGCCCGCTGCGCCTGCTCGTGACCAGTGCATCCGTGCCGCGCAAGGGCATGTGCATCCCGATGGCTGTGGCACGCGGATCCCCTCCCATTCGGACCATCCGCTCGAAGTCGCCGTTTGCATCGAACAGGTGATAGGCGCGGTGTTCCAGGTCGGCTACCACGACGCGCCCGTCCTCGAGGGCCACGAAATCGACCGCTCGGCGAAATTCCCCCGGGCCTTCGCCCTCCCGCCCGATCTCGCGGATCAACGAACCGCCGGTGTCCACGACAAAGATCCGCTCGGCCTGGCTGTCGAACACGTAGAGTCGGCCGGCGGCGTCGAACATCACCCTCTGCACATCGCCGAACTGCTCCCACTCCTCACCCATCAAGGACCCGATCCGGAACACTTCCTCGAAGTCGGCGTCGAGCCAGCGGTCCTCGGCGGGGAGTTCGACGGTTTCCTGGGTGGAAGCCGATCCCACCATCAGCATACCTGCCGCCACAATGGCGAGCGTCACAACCGACAAACGCTTTGCCAACCTGCTCATGTTGATCCTGTCCTCGTCTGGTGGTTGTTTTCTCGCGAGTGGCCAGCCGCTGACAGTTGGACCCCCGACTCAAGCGGAATGGTTGGCAGGGCACCGGTTTCACGGACGGGGGTTGGCTGCCACTATCCTCTTCACCGCCACCATCTGCACCCCCAATTCGTTTTGTTCCACAATCGCGACCAGGCCACCCGGGCCGAAGGCGGTCGGCAGCGCCGTGGTCCCCGCAGCGTAGCTCCCCAGATACCGACCCTCCGGCGCAAGCACATCGATGGGCCCGTCATCGCGGGGCCCTTCGCCCTGCCGGACCACCCAGATGTGCCCATCCCAGGTCGTCCCCAAACCGCGAATGACGGACAGTTCGGTGTGGAACTCCGTTCCCTCGATCCCCCGGCGCCGCGCTTGAAGGTCCGTGCCGGGCTCGGCCATCTCCTCCAATGTGCGCAGCCGTCGGTCCTTCTCGGCGCGGATTATGCGCCCGGTCACGGGCTCGGGCCGGAACGGGCGGGTCAGAATCCGCACGACCCCCGCCGCCGGCGCAGCCACCTTCACCGCATACGTAGACGAGTCCGAAAACGCCACGCCGCCGTCCGGAAGCACTCCCCAATGGAGCTCCGGGCTGAATTCGGGGAGGAGGCTTGTAGGCCTTGGTGCGTAGTTGGCAATGCGCACCTGGTCCATACCCTCGCTGTCGATCGGGGGCAGCCATGCTTCGACAATGGTATCCCTGATGGTCTCCTCCGCGGACAGTGTGGTGCGCTCGATCGGGTGTGAAACCGGGAACCGGACCGGGACGCCAAACGATGCCCCCGTAAACAGCAGATTCCTTGCCTGCGTGGGCACCCCGACGACCGCATCCGCACCCGGCTGGGCCACCACGCGTCCGACACTGGCAACCCCCAGTTCGGCCATGTGCACCATACGCTCGAATTCTCCACCGGCGGCGAAGATGTGGTACCCTCGGCGGTTGAGATCCACGACAACCACGCGACCGTCGGCGAAAACCGCCATGGCGGCCGACCCGGCGAACTCGCCCGGGCCTTCCCCCGGTCCACCCAATTCCCGGATCAGGCGACCATCGCCACCCACGACATAGACCAGCTGGGCCTGCCGGTCTAAGACATGGAGATGGCCCGCGCCGTCGAAGGCCACATCCGTGATCTGCCCGAACTGCTCCCATTCTTCGCCCGTCACGGCAGCGCCCACCCGGTACACCTCCTCGATAGTGGGCTCCAGCCACCGGTCCTCGGCGGGGAGGTCGATGATCTGCTGGGCGTCAGCGGGTCCCACCGCCAGCAGCCAGACCGAAATGGTCAAGATTTCAATTCGACCGATTCCACAACGCTTCATTGTCAGTAGTCCCTGGCGGAGATTGGCGTGGCGTGCGCGCAAAGGGCGGACACGGCTGGAGCGCATTGCTGGGAAAACCCACACGAACCTATCTCAGTTCACTTCGGACGGCACCCGCTTCACGACCACGGTCTGCACCCCCATCTCATCCTTCTCGATAAACGCTACCAGACCATCCGGGCCGAAGGCGTCGGGCATCCGGGTCGCGCCGGTTGGATAGCTGCCCACGTACCGGCCAGCCATGTCGAGCACATCGACCGGCCCGTCGCTGACCGGTTCGTCGCCTCGCCGCTGAACCCAGATCCTGCCGTTCCAGCTGGCACGCAGGCCGCGGATGACGGGGACTTCGTAGTAGAATTGCAGGCTCTCGATGCGCTCGCGCGCCAGCGCCCTTTCCTCCTCCGGATCTCTGGTGTGCACCCGTCCCTCGATGATGAGACGGCTGCCACCCAGTTCGTCATCGGGCTTGGCCTCGAGTTCTCGCAACCGGCGGTCCTTTTCGGCGTTGCTGAACCGATCCGTCACGGGTTCGGGGCGAAGGGGCCTGGTCAGGACGCGCGTTACACCCGCACCCGTTGCTGCGATTCTGATGTCGTAGGCGGACGAGTCCGAGAAGGCCACCGTCCCGTCCGGCAGGACGCCCCAGTAGAGTTCCGGACTGAATTCGAGCCTCCGCGTGGAGCCCGTTTCCGATTCGCCGGTCGGCGGTAGCCACCCTTCGGCAATTGTGTCCCTGACCACTTCCTCGCCTGCCAGAAGAAGCCGCAGAATCGGCCGGCTGGTCGGATCGGGCGGTCGCGGCATCTCGCCTCCACTGACGATGGTGCCCGAGAAGGCGATCGTCCGGCCACCCGAAACCGTGATCAGCGCATCGGCACCCCTTTGGGCCAGGTGGGCCGACACCGTCGTGGACGAGGGATCGCCTCCCATGCGGACCATGCGCGTGAAGTCGCCGTTCGGATCGAAGAGGTGATAGGCGCGGTGCCCGATGTCCGCGACGATCACTCCGCCGTCCTCCGTGGCCACCATTTCGGTGGCAAAGCGAAACTCGCCCGGGCCTTCCCCCGCTCGCCCGATCTCGCGAGCCAGCGCCCCGTCGGTATCCACGACGATGATCCGGTTGGCCTGGGTGTCGAACACGTAGAGGAGGCCGGCGCCATCGAACGCCACCCGGCGCACGCTGCCGAACTGCTCCCACTCGCGGCCCGCCAGGGACCCCACCCGGAACACCTCCTCGAAGTCCGCCTCCAGCCAGCGGTCCTCGGCGGGGAGTTCGATCACTTCCTGGGCGTTCAGGGACGCGGCCGCCGACCACCCTGCCGCGATCGCTGACACGATGCAAACTGCCCGGTTCGTCGAGAACTTCATGTTTCCCAACCCTTCCCTTCTGAGAGATGCCAAAGAACACGCTCACCATTATTACGATGTATTTCGTAATAAATGACGACGTGAAGTTCCCGTCAAGCCCAGGGCTCAGTCGGAACCGTCAGTCACCACCCTCCTCACCACCACCGTCTGCACCGCCAATTCGTTCCTCTCCACATACGCCCCCAGGTCGTCCGGACCAAAGGCGTCCGGGATTTTCATGGCGCCCGCCCGGTAGCTGCCCAGGTAGCGGCCGTCGGCTGTCAGCACATCGATCGGTCCGTCGGGGAAGGATTCCTCACCTCGCCGCAGCACCCAGATGCGGCCGTCCCAGGTCGTTCCCAAGCCCCAGATCACGGACAGTTCGGTGTGGAACTCGAGCGCCTCGATCCTGCTGCGCCGCCCCTCGAGGTTGGCACCGGGCGCGGCCGATTCCTCCAGACGACGCAACCGCCGGTCCTTCTCTGCCCGAACAATGCGGCCAGTCACGGGCTCGGGCGCGAAGGGGCGTGTCATGATCCGCACCACCCCCGCCCCAGCCTCGGCCACCTTCACCGCATACGTTGACGAGTCCGAGAACACCACGCGGTCGTCCGGCAGCACTCCCCAGTGAAGCTCCGGGCTGAATTCGGGGAGGCGGTGGGTCGGTATCGGCGCGGCGTTCACGAGGCCTGTATGGTCCAGACCCTCGAGGTCGATTGGGGGTAGCCACGCTTCCACGACCGTATCCGTGTCTGCCTCCTCGCCGGACAGCGTCGTGCGCTCGAACGGATGCGACGTTGGGAATCTGACGGGTCCGCGTAACATTGCCCCCGTGATCATCCATGCGGTCGGCAGCGTGGGCACTCCGATGATCGCATCCGCTCCCGACTGGGCGACCACACGTCCGACTCCCATGGCGCCAGTCGGATTGGGCATGCGCACCATGCGCTCGAATTCTCCGTCGGCGGCGAAGATGTGGAAGCCCCGCCGTCTGATGTCGACGACCGCCACGCGCCCGTCGGCGAAGACCGCCATGGCGCCCGAGTTGGAAAACTCGCCTGGACCGTCACCCGATCCACCCAGCTCCCGGATCAGCCTGCCATCAGTGCCCACGACATAGACGAGCTGGGCCTGTTCGTCGAAGATGTGCAGGTTGCCCGCGCCATCGAAAGCCACGCTTCTGACCCGGCCGAACTGCTCCCACTCTTCGCCGGTTACGGCGGTGCCCACCCGGTACACCTCCTCGATTCCGGCCTCCAGCCAGCGGTCCTCGGCGGGGAGCTGGATCGCTTGCTGGGTGCCCGCGGGAAGTGGAGCCAGAAGGCATGCCAGCACGGTCCGCGATTCGATGCGTCGCACGATTGAACTCCTCACTCAGGGTGGTCCCGCACGCCCTCCCCGTTGTCGGATAGGGTGAAAAATGGGTCTCCCAGCGATTCAGGCTCGGCTCAAAGAACGGTGAACCCTTCGCGGTGCGCCGCCCCCGACAGGCGATCGTCGCCGCAGACCAGATCCAGTTGCTGCGGGTCTTCATCGGCGGCCGCCAGTGCCGCCGCCAGCTGTAGGGCGTCGGCAGCGCGCAGGGGGTGAAGCCGAAGCAGCCTCATCGCGCGCTTGCGAACTTGCCCCAGAGGCTCGATCTCGATCCAGCTCGCGGCCAACAGCCCGAGCTGGTCCATCGACCGGTCAAACCCATCACCTTCGAAGCGGCGCTCCCGCTCCAGGCGGTTCAGGGCCGATGCGCACTCGATCCGGCTTCCCCACCAGGTCACGACCACCGGATCCTCTCGGATCGTCGCCCGGCGCTCCGCGCTTTGCGGCTCCTCCACGAGGAGCGCGACCAAAGCCGAGGAATCCCAGTACTTCAACGGCTCGCCTCCCGCTCGGCCACGATGATCTCGCTGGCACGAGCGCCTCCGGTCAGCCGGGGTACCGGGACACGCAGGAAGCGCTCGACATCGAGGGATTCGCGCGGCGGTGCCGCAACGCCCCGGCTCAGCAACTCGGCGGTGGCGCGGTCTGCGCCGGGGCCGTCAATGCGACAGGGTTCGATGCGCGCGACGGGCTTCCCCCGATGCGTGATCAACACGGCCTCCCCGCGCCGTACTTCGCTCAGCAGTCCACTGAGTCCGTTCTTCGCCTCGCTGACGCTTGCTCGTTTCATCTGGCCATGATGGCCATGTGGAAGTGTCCTGTCAAGCGTCGCGGGGCAGGCGCTTCACCACCACCGCCTGCACATCCAGCTCGTTCGTCTCGATGAAGGCGACCAGACCATCCGGCCCGAAGGCATCCGGAATCGCGGTTGCTGCCACGCGAAGGCTGCCAAGGTAGCGGCCGTCGGCCGTGAGCACATCGATCGGACCGTCGCCGAGGGGATCCTCACCGCGCCGCAGCACCCAGATGCGCCCGTCCCAGGTCGTTGCCAAGCCGCGTATTACCGGGATCTCGGGGAAGAACTCGAGGTTGTCGAGGCGCTCGGCGGGGTCGAGCATGGTCCAGCCCTGCCCGACATCGTCCGGTTGCTCCCGACGCCGGTCCCGCTCGGCGCGCATCGTGCCGTCTGTCACCGGCTCGGGTTGGATCGGACGTCTCAGCACGCGCACTACCCCCCGGCCCGCCTCGGCGATCTTGACCGCGTAGTCGGAGGAGTCCGAATACGCTACGCGGCCGTCGGCCAGCACGCCCCAATGCAGGCCGGGGGTGAAGGCGCGCTGCAGTCCCGGGAACATCGAAGGGAAGGCCAGGAACAAGTCACTGACCTGATTGTAGTTGTCGGGAACGGCCGCGTTGTCGAGCGGATACAGTCGCGGCTTGGCGATCGTATCCGTCTCGGCCCGGTCCCCCGTCAGGATCGTGCGCTCGATCGCGTGGGATGTGACAGGCGGCGGCGGGCCGCCGGGGCCGCTGACGTAGTAGCTCTGCGACGCGCTCGGGACGCCGATGACGGCATCCACACCCGACCAGGCCACGATCCCCCCACCCCTCAACGTCCCGTGGACAACGCTCATCCGCGACCTGTGCACGGGCTCCCTGTTCGCGGCGAAGACGTGGAAGACGCGGTGTCCGACATCGGCCACGACCGCCCGACCATCCCGCACAACTGCGAGTGCCGTCGCCCGCTTGAACTCTCCGGGTCCCTCGCCCGCGCGGCCGAATTCACGAACGTACTCCCCGTCCAAACTCACAACGACGATGCGCTGGCCTTGGCCGTCGAAGACGTAGAGGTTGCCCGCGCCATCGAAGGCCACGTCGGCGACGCTCCCGAACTGCTCCCAGTCCTGGCCGTCCACGGTCCCGACGCGATACACGTCTTCGACGCGGAACTCCAGCCAACGGTCCTCCGCGGGGAGGTCAACGACCTGCTGCGCGTTCGCGGCAACGGCAACAATGGACCACGACAGGACCGCCCAGCAAACGCTTGTCCAGACTCGAAACCTGCTCACTTGCTTTCCTCCCAAGGTCGCTTGCGCCTTCAGTTAATCGGCCCCGACTGTCTCCTCACGACCACGGTCCTTACGTCAAGTTCATCCGTTTCGATGAACGCCATCAACCCGTCCGGGCCGAAAGCGACCGGCATCTCGACGGCACCGGTGCGATAGCTCCCAAGGTACCGACCGTCCATTGTGAGGACATCGATGGGGCCAAAGTCGTCGATGGGTTCCTCGCCGTGGCGCTGCACCCAGATTTCGCCGTTCCAACTCGTGCGCAAGGCGCGGAGGATCGCGACTTCGTCGGAGAACGGCCTATTGTCGATTCGTTCGTTCTCGTACTGCGCCAGCGCGCCACTGCGCCCCGCGATTCTCCCTCTGAGCCGATCCTTCTCAGCACTGATCATCCGGCCCGTCACCGGAGTCGGCCGGAGTGCACGCAGCAGTATCCGCCACACGCCCGCGCCCGGCCGTGCAATCCTTATCTTGTACGCCGTCGAATCGGAGAACGCGACGCTTCCGTCCGGGAGAACGCCCACCAGCATGCGTGAGCCGAACACCCTCACCTGAGGGAGCCCCGTGTATAGCGATTCTCCGTCCTCGGGGAGCCATCCCTCTGACACGGTGTCCTTGGTTGCCACTTCGCCTTCGAGACTGATGCGTTCAACCGGCCGGCTCGTGTGCGACCTGCTGTCGCCCTGGAAACTCACGCTCCGAAACTGAGATCCCACCGCGGAAAACAGCGCGTCCCCCATCGGGTCGGGCATGAAACCCGTCAAGACCGGCAAATCGCCCTCAAGCCTCCAGCTTACCCGGCGTTCGAATCCCCCGTTCGCGCCAAAAAGGTGGTAGGCCAAGGCCCTGCTATCCCCCACCACCACCCGTCCGTCCCGAAAGACTGCGAGCGCCAACGGACTCCGAAACTCTCCCGGTCCCTCTCCCGGCCCACCGAACGTGCGGCGGAATTGGCCGTCCGGGCCCACCACAGTGATCAGGGAGGACTGGACATCCAGTATGTACAGTTGCCCCGCGCCATCGAACGCCACCTCGTACACATACCCGAACTGCTCCCAGTCGGCGCCGGAGAGCGAACCGACCCGGTAGACCTCTTCGAACTCCGGCTCCAGCCAGCGGTCCTCGGCGGGTAGGTCGATCACCTCCTGAGCGTAAGCCGAAGGCGCCAGCAGCAGCCAAGTCAGCAGGATCCCGCAACCGAAATGTAAACTCTGATTTCCAAAATGGAATGTGTACATTACACTCGATTCAGAAAGGATGCGCCCTCACGACCCCGCCAGCCTCCTTGCTACTACCGTTTCCACGTCCAGCTCGTGCCGTTCGATGAAGGCGACGCGGCCGTCGGGCCCGTTCGCTCCCCGTCCGCATGGGAGAATTCGTGTCGCGCCCCATTATCTTCTCCGCGGGGCAAGCCGTCTTACGACCACGATCTTCACGTCCATTTCATCGCGCTCGATGAACGCCATCAGGCCACCGGGCCCGAACGCGGCCGGCATCCTGATCGCACCGGCGGGGTAGGTGCCGACGTAACGACCCTCCGTCGTGAGGACATCGATGGGTCCATCGTCATCGCCCGGTTCCACGCCGTGCCGCTGCACCCAGATTTCCCCGTTCCAGCGAGCGCCCAGGCTACGCACGATCGAGACCTCATCGAAGACGCCCACCAGATCGATGTAATCGACCACGTTCTCCCGGGCGCTTTCCGTCGCTACGTTCACGCCGTTGATGAAAGTTGGGGGCACTCCCCGCGCCTCCATTCCCTTGACGCGACGTTCCGTTTCGGCTTCGATGACCCGGCGCGTGACACGGATCGGCTGGAAGGGTCGTTTCAGGATGTGCCGGATTCCCTCCCCCGGGCGCGCGATCTTGATCGCATACGCCGACGAGTCGGAGAAGGCCACGTCTCCATCGGGGAGCACGCCCGCCAGCATCCGTGGCCAGAATACCTGGCGAGGTGGAAGACCGAAGTTCACCTGACCGGCAATGGGCAGCCCGGTCTGGTCTCCGCCGGGAGGGAGCCAACCCTCCGCGACCGTGTCCTTCGTCGCTACGTCTCCGGTAAGGATGAGACGCTCCACCGGTCTCGAAGTGTGCGGCGTGGTCCGCCCGGCTGTGCCCATGCCGACTTGTAGTGTTCGCGCCCCCACCAAGCTAAACACGGCCTCGCCGCCCGGGTCGGCCAGTAGAGCGGTGAGCCTCACATCAACCCGGCTCGGGAGCCATCCGCACCATGCGCTCGAAATCGCCGTTCGCGTCGAAGATCTGGTATGCGCGGTGCCCGAGGTCCCCCATCACCACGCGCCCGTCCCGCATGACCGCGAGCCCGTCCGCGCTGCGGAACTCGCCCGGGCCCTCCCCCGACCTGCCGAACGCCCGCAGGAACTCGCCGCCCGGGCCCACTACGGTGATGCGGGCAGCCTGAGAGTCGTACACGCACAGCCGCCCCATGCCATCGAAGCCCAGCGCGCGCACATTGCCGAACTGCTCCCACGCCTCGCCCGTCACGGATCCGACCCGGTAGACCTCCTCGAAGTCGGGCTCCAGCCTGCGATCCACTCCCGGAAGTTCGATGACTTCCTGGGCACCTACCGGGCCCACCACCAACAGCCAAGACAGCAACCCACCGATTCCGCGCAATCGTCCGCTCATTCTGACGTGCCTCTCTCTCGCCGGTCCCGGGTGGACGCCCGCCCCCTGCCCTCCTCTTCACCCACTTCCTTGACTACCCCGAAACGCCGCGATAGTTGCCCATACACCACCCCCAGCCCCCACCCCACCCCCACCACCACCAGCACCAGCAACACCCACCTCAGCACCACCGCCCAGAACCCCACATCCATCACCGGCGTCACAAAGTCGTACGCCCTCAGCACCCCCCACCTCTCCCCCATCCAGTGCCAGCTCGTGTGCGCCACCAGCGCCGACACCACGATCGCCCCGATCCGCGGCTTCACCACCTTCGAAAACAACAGCGCGAGCCCCGGCACCATGAACGCCAGCACCACCAGTTGCCCCAACTCCACGCCCACATTGAACCCCAGCAGCGACGTGAACAGGTGCGACCCCGCAAACTGAAGCGACTCGCTCAACTGAAACGAAAACCCGAACCCGTGCACGAGCCCGAACCCGAAGGCCCACGCCCACCTCCGCCCCAGCGTCTTCCCCACGATGTTCTCGAGCGCCATGAAGACGATCGACGCAGCAATCAGCATCTCGATCAGCGGGGGAAACCATAGCGCTTTGGGCGCCAGCCCCAGCACCGACGCAACCAGGGTGATCGAGTGCGCCACGGTGAAGGCCGTGACCACCGACACGAGCGGCCAGATCCGCCGCAGCGGGATCACCAGGCACAGCAGAAACAGCAGATGGTCGATCCCGTCCAGGATGTGCGCGAAGCCGAGCGCAACGAAGCGCAGCAGCGCCTGGTGCCAGCGCGGATCGAGCCGTACGCGCCCCGGATTGCCCTGGTACTGGAATACCCTCTCCGCGCCCTCGGGGGTGACGAAGCGCAACACGGTCGCCGTGCGGATCCCCAGGTGCGCCCACGCGGGGTCGATCGAGAAGCGCGCGTCGGGCGAGGTGATGGGGGTGCGGAGGACCACGTCGAGCATGGCCTGTTCCAGCATCAGCTCGGTGGAGGGGGGGAGGGGTGGGGCGGCGATGTGCGCAACCGCGCGGTCGTAGTCCGCGAAGGAGGGGTCGGAGGGAAGCGAGATGCGGGCGCCAGTCACGACGGGAGCGGGTAACCGCACCGCCTCCTCGTAAAGGGTGACATAGTCCGCAATCCACACCTTCGCCTGGTCGGCCAGCAGCTCCGTCGCCTCCCCGATTTCGACGTACCCGGGGCCGCGCACCGGGAAGTCCACGTCGCGCATCGAGGTGAGGGGGACGCGGACGACCAGGTAGAGCGCGTCGGCGTCGGCCTTCACGAAGGCGCGCACGATCACGTCGGCGGGTATTTCGTGGGGGACGGGCGGGGGAATGGCGGCAGCGGACGGGGTGGCCGGGTGCGCCGACGGGGAAACCGGGCCGGCGCTGCCCACCCCTCCCGCAGGCGCAACGAGCATCCACATCGCCGCCGCCAGCGCGACAATCGCACCGCTCCGAAATCTCCGTCCTTTCATCCAACCCCTCCAACAGGCTCGTCGTTGAGGTCCAGCCGTCCGCGCCGCCTTCGCAAACGGACGAGTGTTGGGGGAAACCGGCCGTTGCCCAAGAGGCCCGCTCCGCCACCAACTGCTACCCTGGCCCCCCAACCCTTGGCTGACAAGCCATCCGCGCCATACTTTGCTCCCCGAATCGTCACCCGTGCCCCCCTCACACAGGGAACTCACCATGAAGCGCAAACAGCTTCTAGCCGTGGCTCTGGTCGTCGCAGTCCTGGTCGTCTACTTCGCCCAGAACCGCCTCCAGGCCGCGGCCGACCGCGTCGCCGATGCGCCGATCTTCGAGGTCGACCCCTTCTGGCCCCAACCCCTTCCCAATCACTGGGTTCTGGGGTCCGTCGTGGGGGTCGGCGTGGACTCGCGCGACCACGTCTTCATCGTGCACCGCCAGGCGCCGCTCAACGAGCGAACCGAGATCGGCGCGGCCCAGGATCCACCCACCGGCGAGTGCTGCGTGCCGGCTCCGTATGTGCTGGAGTTCGACCCGGAGGGCAACCTGGTGAACTCCTGGGGCGGGGCCGGCGAGGGGTACACGTGGCCGCAATCCAACCACGGGATCACCGTCGACCCGATGGACAACATCTGGATCGGGGGCAACGGCGCGGATTCGCACGTCCTCAAGTTCTCGCGCGACGGGGACTTCCTTGCGTCGTACGGCGAGGTGGGCGCCGACATGCCCAGCAGCAACAGCACCAACTCGTTCGGGCGCGTGGCCAAGATCTCCTTCGACGCCGCGGCCAACGAAGCGTACCTGGCCGACGGCTACGTCAACAAGCGCGTGGCCGTGCTGGACATCAACACGGGCGAACTGAAGCGCTTCTGGGGCGCCTACGGCAACACGCCCGACGACACCCGAATGGGCCCCTACGACCCCGACGCACCGCTGCCGCAGCAGTTCCGCAACCCGGTCCACTGCGCCGACCCGTCGAACGACGGCTTCGTGTACGTCTGCGACCGCCAGGCCAACCGCATCCAGGTCTTCCGCAAGGACGGGACCTTCGTGGACGAGGTGCGGATCGCGCCGCGCACCCTGGGCGACGGGTCCACCTGGGACATCGCGTTCTCGCGCGACCCCGAGCAGCGCTACATGTACGTGGCTGACGGCAAGAACATGAAGGTCTACGTGATGGACCGGCTCAACCTGGAGGTGCTGACCAGCTTCGGCGACGGGGGACGCCAGCCGGGGCTCTTCTTCGCCGTGCACAGCATCGCGACCGACTCGCAGGGCAACATCTACACGACCGAGACCTACGAGGGGAAGCGGGTGCAGAAGTTCGTCTACAAGGGGCTGGGGCCGGTGACGGCGATGAACCAGGGGGCGCCCTGGCCGAGGAATAACTGAAGGGGGACTGGAGACTGAACGCCACCAACGAGGAGGACCGAGAACCATGAAGATTCGAGCAATTGCAGCATCCGTCGTGCTGATCGGCGCGGTGATGGGGGCCACTTGGCTGGGCGGGCCGGCGGGCGATTTGACCGCCAACACCCCACAGGAGACCATGACCTTCTTCATCACCAGCGCGGGACCGGGTGACGGGGCCAACCTGGGCGGGCTCGATGGGGCCGATGCGCACTGCGAGACCCTCGCGGCCGCTCAGGAAGCCGGGGGCCGCGGCTGGATGGCCTACCTGAGCACGATCAACGACGACGGGAGCGCGGCCATGAACGCGCGCGACCGGATCGGCAGCGGCCCGTGGCACAACCACGGCGGCGCGCTCATCGCCAACAACGTCGACGAGCTCCACTCCGACGCGGCCAACCTGACCAAGGAGACGATCCTCACCGAGATGGGCGACATGGTGAACGGTCGTGGCGACAGCCCCAACATGCACGACATCCTGACCGGGTCGAACATCGACGGGACCGCCTACACCGGCGAGAGCTACGACAACTGCGGCAACTGGACCAGCAACGGCGCCGAGGGGAGCGCTGCGGTCGGGCACCACGACCGCACCGGCGGCGGCCAGAACCCGACCTCGTGGAACTCGGCCCACTCATCACGCGGCTGCGGTCAGGAGAACCTGCAGCGGACCGGCGGCAACGGGTTCTTCTACTGCTTCGCGACCGGCGGGTGAAGGGGACGATGCGGGCTGCGTGGGCAACCGCGGCAGCGGTGCTCACGGCGTGCGGTCCGGGTGATGAAGGCGCTCCGGGCGACGGCGACACACAGGCGTCACCGTCCGCGGAGCCCCAGCCGGTCAACACCGTCTTCATCGAGGAGATGACGTGGACCGAGGTGCGCGACGCGATCGCCGATGGCACGACCACGGTCATCATCCCCACTGCCGGGACCGAGCAGAACGGACCCCACATGGTGACGGGCAAGCACCGCTACATCATCGAGGCGGCCAGCAACCGGATCGCGCGGGAGCTGGGCAACGCGCTGGTGGCTCCGGTGGTGACCTATGTGCCCGAGGGCAGTGTGGATCCGCCGTCGGGCCACATGCGCTACGCGGGAACGGTTACCCTGCCAAACGAGTTCTTCATGAAGCTTCTCGAGTACGCGGCGCGCAGCTTCAGGGTGCACGGCTTCACCGACATCGTGTTGATCGGGGACAGTGGGGGGAACCAGCGTGGGATGGAGGAGGTCGCGGCCATGCTGAACGGGGAGTGGGGCGGAGAGGGGGCCCGGGTGCACTTCATCGGGGACTATTATGCCGCGAACGGCTACCGCGAATGGCTGGCCGAGCAGGGAGAGACCGACGAGAGCATCGGGCGGCACGCGGGAATCACCGACACCTCGCTGCTGCTGTACGTGGCGCCGCAGCACATCCGGCAGGACCAGCTGGCGCCGGGGGGCGGGTTCGAGGGCAGCGGCGTTTCGGGTGATCCGACGCGGGCGTCGGCGGAGTATGGCGAGATGGGGATGCAGCTGCGGGTGGGCGCGGCGGTGAGGCAGATCCGGGGTGCGGTCGGGGGGGGATAGGGTGGTGATGCGTTGCGCGGTTCCCTCGCCCGCCCTTGCGGCCCGCGGAGACGATCCCCGTGTCGTTCGGCCGGCAATGCACCCGGGCTGGATTGCTTCGCTCTGCGTTGGCCTCGCTGTGGCGGGCGCCCAACCCCACCCGGCATCCGCCCAGGAACCCCCTCCCCCCACCGACACCGCAACCTTCACCCTGAGCGGCCAGATCCTCGACGGGCTTATCGACGCACCGGTGATCGCCGCGGTCATCAAGGTCCCCGAGCTGCGCCGCTTCGCCTTCACCGATGTGAACGGGCGGTTCTTCTTCACCGACTTTCCCGAGGGCACCTGGGAGATCATCGTCGAGCACCTGGGCTACAACACGGTCGAGGGCACGGTCGCGCTGACCGAGGGGAACGGTCTGCTCCTGCGCATGACCCCCAACCCGGTGGCGCTGGAGGGACTCAAGGTGATGACGCGTTCGGACCGTCTCCTCGCCGAGCGGCGGCAGCGGTTCCCCTTCCGCGTCACGAGGATCTCGCCCCGAATGCTCGCCGAGGCAATCAACGCCGACCCCACGGCCATCTTCCGGCGCAATTCGCTCTCGTACATCAGTGCCTGCCCCGCTTCACCGAGACGCGCTACCGACTGGATGACCCCCGACTGCGTCATGAAGAGCGGCGGCGCGGCCCGGATCAGAGTCTACCTGGACGAGTTCCCCATGGCGGGGGGGATGATCCACCTGAGCGCGATCTCCAGGGAGATGATCCACTCCATGGACTGGATCCCGGAGACCGCGCAGCTGCGGGTCTACACCAAGGCGTTCATCCAGCGGCTCGATGAGGGGGCGTACAGCCTGGAGCCGCTGATCTGGGAGTAGCGATCTGCTAGCAGATTGTGCTGGCAATGCTTGGTGTTGCTAGCAGATTCTGCATGCACTCCGGGGAAGGTCCCCCTATCCGGAACGTTTGCCGCGCCGCAGCCGGTACATCGTCAGGGCAACCGAGAAGCCCGTCCATGCCATGATCACGACCCCGAGCGCAAAGAACCCGGCCAGCACCTGCCCGGCAAGTCCCCAGTACTCCCCCGTGTGCGCGTAGCGGAGGAACTCCTGGGCGCGGCGACTCGGCGTTTCATCGCCGAAGGACTCCGCCAACGTCACCGTCCCGCTCCCCCGGTCGACCGTGAGCGCGGCCGCCTTCTGAGGCTGCCCGGCGCGTCCGGTGCGCACGTCCACGCGAATCTCCATCGCCTCTGCGCGGGGAAGCGTGAGCACGATGCTTCGCCACTCCGGGATCCGGGCCTCGGCGGCCGCCAAGGCGCTGGCCAGACCCTCACCTTCACCCCCCCCTCCCCCGTCCACCCCCTCCCCACCCCCCCACAGCACCGCCCCCACGACCGGATACACCCTGTCACCCACCGCCGGATACGACATCACCACCCCGGTAACCGAGATCACCACCAGCGGGACCATCGACCAGATCCCCACCACGTAGTGCCAGTTGAGTCGCCGCGCCGCCCCGCGCACACCGCGCCGAAAAACGAGGTTCTCCGTGAGCGTCCTCTTCGTGATGCGCCGCGGCATCCACAGCAGCGGCCCGGTGAGCAGCAGAAACAGAAACGCCACGTTGGCCGCGCCGGTCACTGCCCGCCCCGTCCGCACCCCACCCCCCGACGCTCCCAGCCAGCGATGCCATCCGCGCACGCCCTCGAAGAAGCCCTCCAGCAGCGGGAACCCCTCGCCCAGCACCTCACCCGTCCAGGGGTCCACGAAGACGCGCCGGTCCCGCCCCGCGTGGACCTGCACGGCCGCGCCGGTGCGGCTGCGGTACTCGATGGAGGTGGCCGTGAAGGTGCGGTTCGTCCCCGCCCCCCACGCCACCGCCGCCTGCACGATTTCGTCTGGGGAGAGGCGCGGGGCACCCTCCCGCACGGCCACCGACAGGCGCCGCTCCGCCAGCGACATCACGGCGTCTTCGCATGCAAGCACGACCCCCGTCACTGCCATCGTCACGATGAAGAGGCCGGCGGCGAGGGCCACCGACAGGTGCAGACGGAAAAGGACCGTGCGGATCAATTGCCGACGCCGTGGGGGATCCGGCGGTCAGTGTCCGCGGAAGGCCGTAGAGGAAAGCGGCGTCGCACCGAGGGCGGCGAGGCCGGATCTTCTTCCGCGTGCCGCCTAGTCGAGCCTGACGTAGCGCTCCAGGCGCGCAACTTCCTCTTCGTCGACGTACTTGCCGATTTCGCGGCGGAACTGGTCCATGTCCACGTACGGGCGGTACTCCTCGAACTCGTGCGCCATGCGGTCACCGACGCCGGGAACCAGCAGGATCTCCTCGGTGGAGGCGTCGTTGAGGCTGAGGGGCAGCCAGAGCGACTCGTAGGCCGCCAGAGCCGCTTCCTCGCCGATGGCGCCGGCCAGAACGGCGTGGACGTCGACCATGTTCGCAAACGGCCGCGCATCCATGAGGGCCTCGACCGCTGCTTCGGTCATCCCCTCCACGGCGCCGAGGGCCTCGCCGGAGGCCTCGTTGGGGTTGAGCAGCATGTTTCCGTCGGCCGCATCGGCCGCGGGATCGATGGTGGCCGCCTCCATGGTCGCCACCGGAGCAGCTTCCTCGGCCTCGCCGGAGTCGGTGTCGGCGCCGCCGCATGCGAGTGCGATGGCCGGCAGGAGGAGGACGCCGACGGGAAGAAAAAGTCTCTTGGAGTGCATGTTGCTATTTCCATTGGATAATGGGGAACTTGACCGAACATCCTTCGGTCACACTTCCATCATGAGCACGCTCGCGCATTCGAAATGGACAGCCAACATACCATGACGAGTCGGGCCACGCCACAGCGTAACCCTCACACCATCCGCAAGGGCCGCTCAGCCCCGTCGTCGCTGGTGAAAAACCGCCCGCGGAAACTCCGTGCGCTCACCGCGTGCCGATCATCAGCGTCACGCGGTGCTGGACCTGCCCCGGCTAGTTTCCGGTCGCGGCAGTGTCGGGCTGTTCGGCGTCGGGATCCTCGTGCTCCTCGCCCTCCTCGCCTTCCTCCGCCTCGCCCTCGGCACCTTCGTCCATGTCGCCTTCGGTAGAGGCTTCTTCGAGCGGTGTCGCCTCCATGGTCTCGGCCTCTTCGGCGGGAGCGTCCGCATCCGCGGAATCTGCGTCACTGCCGCCACAGGCAAGCGTGAGTGTGGGAACGAGAACGAATGCAAGCAGCAGGGTCAGGGTTCTGTGTCGCATCATTCCTCTCCTCTCGGCGAGTGGTGTGTCTTGCATGAGCTTCGGGATGCAAATCTGCATACCGAGCTTCACCTTAGGCGACATAATACAGGCGCGGGTGCGCCCGCGCCAACAAACCCGCCCTCCGGGGTGTCTTATACGCTGTCACAGGGAAGGTGCGCTTCCAAAGCACCCCCCATCAGCCGAGTTCCTGAATGACGAAGTCCAAGGTGTACGACAAACTACCCCGATCCACCCTGCTCTTCCTGGGCGCCCTGTTTGCCCTGCCCGCCTGCCCGATCGCTTCGCAGGAGTCGAACGGCGCGGACAGCGCGGCGGTGGCACTGGTGGCGTTCCCCGTTGCCAACGACGTCACGATTCAACTCGACGGCCGGCTCGACGAGCCGCTTTGGCAGAACGCCAGCCCCATCTCCGACTTCACCCAGCAGGAACCCGTCGAGGGCGGGGAGCCCTCCGAGCGGACCGAGATCCGCGTGGTCTTCGACGAGGACCACCTCTACATCGGCGCGATCCTGTACGACGACCCCGCCGGAATCCTCGCCTACCAGCGGCAGCGCGACGCCAGCCTGGGCACCGACGACCGCTTCATGTGGATCCTGGACACCTTCCTGGACGGGCGCACGGGGTACTTCTTCGAGATCAATCCCGCGGGACTGATGGGGGATGGGATCCTGACCGGCGGCGGGGGCGGGGGCGGGGGCGGCGGGGGAGGCGGAGGCGGCAAGGCGTGGGACGGAATCTGGGAGGCCCGCACCGCCGAGCGTCCCGATGGCTGGTCGGCCGAGATCAGGATCCCCTTCCGGACGCTCAACTTCAACCCGGATCTGGACAGCTGGGGAATCAACTTCCAGCGCACCATCCGCCGCCGCAACGAAGAGATCCTATGGAGGGGCTACCACCGCAACGAGGGACTGTTCAGGCCGGTGTACGCCGGGCGGCTCACGGGCCTTCGGAACCTGTCGCAGGGGCTCGGACTGGAGGCCAGGCCTTCGGCCGTCGCGAGCTGGCGGAACGTGCCCGACAACACCGATCCCACCACGTTCCCCCGGGACATCAGCCTGGACGTGAACTACAGCCTCACCTCGAGCCTGCGGGCATCGGCGAGCGTCAATACGGACTTCGCCGAGGTGGAGAGCGACCAGCGGCGCGTCAACCTCACACGGTTCCCGCAACGATTCCCCGAACGGCGCGACTTCTTTCTGGAGGGATCGGGGGTCTTCACATTCGCCCCCCGGAGCGGTCCGTCCCCCTTCTTCTCGCGGAGAATCGGCCTCAGGTCCGGCGAACAGATCCCCATCCAGTACGGCTCGCGTCTGACCGGACAGGCGGGGCGGTACGAACTGGGGTTCTACCAGATCGGGACGAGTTCGCACACGTACCTCCCCTCCGGGATCGATGCCGAGACCGTCGTTCCCCGCGAGAATTTCACGGTCGCGCGCGTCAAGCGCTCGATTCTGGAGCAGTCGACGATCGGCGCGATCTACACGCGCAGGTCCACGGCGGCCGACCCGGCGGGCTTCACTCCCGAAGTGGGCCACACGTTGGGCTTCGACATGCAGCTCGCCACGCGTAACTTCCTGGGCGACAATCGGGCCGAAATGGAGGCCTTCTTCGCCTGGAACTCCAATCCGGATCCCACGACGGACCGTTCGCTCGGCGACCTGACGGCGCGCGGCTTCCGCTTCAACTTCCCCAACGATGTCTGGCAGGCGCACCTGTCCTACCGCGAGTTCGGCGACGACTACCAGCCAACGCTCGGATTCGTCGCCAGGAACGGGTTCCGCCGGGTGGAGCCGCGCATCGGCTGGGCTCCGCGGCCTGCAAGCATCGACTGGATTCGGCAGCTGGAGTTCGCGCTCCAGTTCCGCAACCTGACCCAGCTCGGCACGGGTATCCTGGAAGAACGGGAGTGGCAGCTCGACCTGTTCGACATCGACTTCGAGAGCGGCGACAACTTCGAGGTCCAGGCCACGCGGACGCTGGAATTCCTCGAGAGCGGATACGAAGTCAGCGAGGGGATCGACATTCTGCCGGGCGAGTACACCTCGTGGGAGTGGAGCATGCGGGGCCGCACCGCGTCGCGGAGGCGCGTGTCGGGGGGCGGCAGCGTGAGCCGGGGCGGGTTCTGGGACGGTGACCGGGCGCGCTACGACCTGCGGGCGTCGTTTCGGCCCAACCCGGGTGTGAGCATTTCGGTCAACTTCGAGCACAACGCGGTGACGTTGCCGCGGGGCGAATTCACTGCCGACGTGTACGAGATCGAGGGCGAGTGGAACCCCAGTCAATGGGTCAGCCTGACCAACCAGGTCCAGTACGACAACGACAGCGACATCGTGGGACTGTTCGCGCGCGTGCGCTGGATCGTGCGGCCCGGAAACGACATCTTCCTCGTCTACACGCACAACTGGCGGAATCTGGGCCTCGACATCCTCGACGACCGGGACCTGGTCACGCTGTCGCGCGGCGGCGCGGTGAAGATGAACTACACCTACCGGTTCTGAGAGGGCCCAGTCGCCGCGAGGGGCGGCCGCCGATTCGGCTCGTCCAGGAACCGGGCCAGACGTGAAAGTGAAGTGGAGCCAACCGGGATCGAACCGGTGACCTCTGGCTTGCAAAGCCAGCGCTCTCCCAGCTGAGCTATGGCCCCAAGGTCCGGCCGAAACCGGAGCAGAAGGAAGATAGCGCCAAGCGCCCGCCGACGCGCTTCGCGGCACCCCTTCGGGCTTCCGGGCCAGTGTTTCCGGACGATGCCCAACCACCATCCTTCCCGGTCCGGTTTTTCGGTTATATTGGGCCATGAAACATCTGGCGGCAGTTCTCGTCATCGCGGTGCTGTTTACGGGATGCAAGGCAGGAGAGGACGCTTCCCGCCAAGGCGCGGACACGTCCGGGGGCCCGGAGGGGGGCGCCAACCCCGCGCCGGAGACCGCGTCTTCGTCTCCTGCGACTCAGGGCGAGGAAACAAACGTGCAGGGAACTCCGACGGGGGAGGTCGAGAGGATTTCGGACGAGGACTTGACGCTTGAGGGGACTCCGGCCGAGACCACCACAGCCGCCACCAGGCCCAATCCGGATCCCGATCCCCTCACCGCGGCACCGGACGACGGCGCCCTCACCCCCGACGAGCGCACTTTCTTCTTCTTCGAGCGACCCGAGCATGTGCGCGGTCTCTATGTGAACGCGTGGTCCGCGGGCTCGCGGCGGCGCATGGCCGCCCTGATCGACCTGGCCACGCGCACTGAAGTCAACAGCTTCGTCATCGACATCAAGGACGCCACCGGCTATGTGAGTCATCGCACCGCGGTGCCGCTGGCCCGCGAAATCGGCGCGACCGGGGAGATCCGCATTCCCAGCATGACCTGGCTGCTCACGCAGCTTGAGGAAGCGGGAATCTACCCCATCGCGCGCATCGTCATCGTGAAGGATCCGCTGCTCGCGGCGGCACACCCCGAGCTCGCGGTGCAGGACACGTCGGGCGGGGTGTGGGAGGACAACAACGGGACGGTGTGGCTGAACCCGTTCAACCGCGGTGTCTGGGACTATCATGTCGACATCGCGCGCGAGTTGGCGGAGATGGGCTTCCCCGAGATTCAGTGGGACTATGTGCGGTTTCCGGACGCGCCTGCGTCGGCGCTCGGGCGCGCGGACTTCCCGGGCCGTGACGGTCGTCCCCGCACCGAAGCGATCCGGGAATTCCTGGCGTACGGCCGCGAGGAGCTCGCAGGGGTGCACGTCACCGCCGATGTCTTCGGAGTGACGACCACGGCCACGCGCGACGTGGGGATCGGGCAGGTGTGGGAATCGTTCATCGATGTGGTAGACGTGGCGCTGCCCATGGTCTATCCGAGCCACTACTGGAAGGGCAGCTTCGGCTACCAGAGGCCCAATTCATACCCCTACGAGATCGTGCGTCACGCGCTGGAGGACGCAATCGAGCGGTCGGCCGAGATGGAGGACGCCGGCGCCACGCGTCCATGGCTCCAGGACTTCACCCTGGGCGCGCCCCGCTACGAGGCACCGGAAGTGCGCGCTCAGATCCAGGCGACCTACGACGTGGGCATCGAGGAGTGGATCCTGTGGAATCCGGGCAGCCGCTACACGGAAGCCGCGCTGGAACCGGCGGAGGGATTCCCCCAGGAGCCGATGGTGCGGATCGCGAACGAGATCATTCCGGTTTCGAGGCGCTTCGAGCTGTTCGATACGGTGACGGTGGTGGTGGAGGGGGAGGGGGATGCGGCGGCTGATAGTGTGAAGGACACGACGAGTGCCACGGATACGATCGGGGTGGGGAAGCGGTCCGGACGGTAGCTGACCGATTCCGCGGGGCCTGCGGGCCGTCCACCCTTCAGGTCCCCATTCCGCTCAACCACCTCGGCGCGGTTCCCCCGGCGGCGCCCCGGCTCACCCAAGCGCGGCGGCGTAGCGTCGCACCACGTCCGCCGCCGATTCGATTGCCGAGATCCCGGCCACGCTCTTCCCCGCCTGCCACAGTTCCTTTTCCTCGTCGCGCAGTGACCGCTTCAGCTGCCAGAAGGACTTGACCGAGTAGGCCAGGCGCATCCAATGCTTGGTGCGATTGCTCCTCAGCAGCCGCCTGGCCAGAGGACCCGCCTTGAGACCCATGCGCCGCACGTACGGCGTGTGCAGCAGGGAGACAGGCACCCCCGTCAGCTTCTCCGAGAGCACCACGTCGTCCTCGCCCGCCTCCAGAATGGCCCGCTTGTAGGCATCCGAAGCGGTGCATTCGTGCGTGGCAATGAACCGCGTCCCCAACTGCACGCCCGCGTACCCGAGTTCCAGCGCCCGGGCAAATTCACGCGGCGTCCCCACCCCCCCCGCGCACACCACCGGAACCCCCAGGTCCCCCACCTCATCCAGCAGCGCTTCCACGCCACGGGGACCCGCATGCCCTCCCGCCCGGCGATTCACCGCGATCAGCCCATGCACCCCCGATTCCAGCCCCTTCAGCGCCCACTTGCGCTCCGTAACATCGTGGTAGACCACGCCCCCGTGCGGCTCCACCCGCTCCACCACCCACCGCGGCTTGCCCAGCGACGTGACGAAAAAGCGCACCCCCTCCTCCAGCGCGATGTCGATCCACTCGATCATCCGTTCGTGGTACTTCCTGGACGCCTTCTCGATCAGCGCATTCATGCCGATCGGCCTGTCGGTCAGGCGGCGGATGTGGCGCAGCCCCTCGCGGAAGTCGTACCCGTGCACCCAGGTCAGGCTGACCGGCTGCACGATCCCGATCCCGCCCGCCTCCGACACCGCCGCGACCAGCTCGGGATTGCTGCACGGGTACATCGCCCCGCAGATCAGCGGCACCTCGATTCGGGCGTGCGCGGTGAGCGGGGTGGCGCGAGCGGTCATGTTAGCTTCGTAGTCGCGGGCATATCCATTCCTGAACCCCGGGCTCTCCACGCGCAATGGCATCCGACGACCGACGCCCCCCTTCCCGCCGGTACGGCGACGACGCCGTGCGCCTCCTCCTGGAACTGGCGACGAAGCTTCAGGAAGAGGAGGCGGGGCACGGTCGCGGCAAGCACCACGACGGACTCACACTGGACCAGATTCAGGAAGCCGCGGCCGAAGTGGGGATCGATCCCGTGTTTGTCCAGCGCGCCGCGGCCAGGATCGATCACTCCGGCACCTCGGAACCGGAGGTGTGGTGGGCGTGGTTGGCCGGGACACCCCTGACGATCCGAACGGAACGGGTCGTGCCGGGTGAAATCACCAACGAGGATTTCCGACAGGTCCCCGCCGAAATGGATGCGAAGCACACTTTCCTCGGACCCGGCAGCGTTTCGACGACCGGCCGAACGCTCACCTGGAAGTCGGAGGAAGAGGGGAATCGCTCCATCCACGTCGCCGTCGCATCACGGATGGGAGAAACCCGCATTCACGCCTCGGAGGAATTGCATTCGGTGGCCGACAATCTCTTCGGCGGCATGGTCGGTGCGGGGGGACTGGCAGTGGGGCTGGGCGTCGGAGTCTTCGTGGGCGGAAAAATCCTGGGTTCCACGCTCTTTACCGTACTGTTCCCGCTCGCCCTGATCGGTGGTCTCTACTTCGGGGCCCGACGGATCATGAAGTGGATCAGCGCGAGGCGCCGCCGGATACTGGACGCCTTGGCGGATCGGATCGCCGACTACGCGCGCCCCGATGACGAGACCGGGTTGCAGGAGGACCCTGGCCCTCCCGCCCTACCAGGATGACTTGCGAACCCCCGGAATGAGCCCGTGCAGTGACATCTCGCGAAAGGCGATCCGGGAGATGCCGAACTTGCCGATGAAGCCGCGCGGCCGCCCGGTCATCTGGCAGCGGTTGCGGTAGCGCACGGCGGCCGAGTCGCGGGGAAGAGCCTGCAGCGACGCCATGGCCTTCCGCTTCGCGTCGGGCAAGGCCTCTGGATCCTTCATGATGCTCGTCAGTTCCTGCCGCTTTTCGGCGTACCTGGCGACCAGCTCCGCGCGTCGGTCGTTCTTCTGCAGTTTGCCCTTCTTGGCCATTCGGTGATTCTCTGGAGGGGTGGGGGTGGTGTCGGGAAGCGACACGCACCGTAGCCTTTAATCGTCGCAAATTCGGGGAGGGAAATCAAGATCAAGATCAAAGATCGGGCGCGCTCACCCCCACCAGCTCCCCCCATCAATGCGGCCGATACGCCTCCACTCGAGCCCGATCCGTCTCCAGATACGGCCCCCCGATCAGATCCACGCAATCCGGCACCGCCGCGAACACCGCATCCAGACACTCTCGCACGGCCTTCGGCGAGCCCGGCAGGTTGATGATCAGCCCTCCACCCCTCACCCCCGCCACCTGCCGCGACAGAATCGCGGTCGGCACATGCGGGCGCGACACGGCGCGCATGGCCTCCCCGAACCCGGCCAGCTCCTTCTCGAGCACGGCAGCCGTCGCCTCGGGGGTGACGTCACGCGGCGCGGGCCCGGTCCCCCCCGTGGTAATCACCAGGCTGCACCCCAAATCGTCCACCAACTCCACCAGTGTCGCGCTGATCAGGTCCACTTCGTCCGGAATCACCCGGCTCTCGGCCTCCCACGGAGTCACCAGCACCTCGGACAGGTACTCGCGCACCGCCGGCCCGCCGCGGTCCTCATAGTCGCCGCGGAACGCGCGGTCCGACACCGACACGATGCCGACCCGCACAGGTCTCCCGCCCGAACTGCCGTCCTTGTCGCTCATGTTCGACAATATGGCCCGTTTGTGGCATTTTTTCACGGCACGGGCGGAGCCGCCGCCCGACCCTCGCCAGCCTCTGCCCATGAACGACGACATCCCCGCGGACTCCGCCAGCGCACTTCTCCCCGCCAGCTACCGGGGACTCGGGACGCTCCAGACGGAGTTCCAGCGCTACCAGGAGGCCGCCTTCCCCCACCGCCCACCCCGGTTCTTCGCCCTGGAACTCGCCGGCGAGACCGGCGAACTCGCCAACCTGGAGAAGAAGGTCTGGAAGGGCCGACAGGTGGACGAGGCGGACTTCGTGGACGAAGCGGCCGACGTGTGCATCGCGCTGCTGAACTTCGCCAACAGCCGCGGCATCGACCTGGCCGCCGCGGTGGAACACAAGATGCGACACATCGACAGGAGACGGCGCGCCGAGCCGGAAGCCCCCGGCGCGCCGGACCAGACATGAACGGACCCGTTGAAACCACCACCCTGGCCGACGTGCAGGCCAACCCCGACGGGCGCCGCGTCCCCATCGCGAAGGTGGGGGTGCAGAACATCCGTTTCCCGATCGCCGTGAAGGACCGGCAGAAGGTGGCGCAGCATACCGTAGCCAAGATCGACATGTCGGTGGACCTGCCCCACCACTTCAAGGGCACCCACATGAGCCGCTTCATGGAGATCCTCAACTCCCACGACGGTGAAGTGTCGGGGGAGGCGCTGCCCGAGATCCTGCGCACCATGCGCGAACGGCTGGACGCCGAGACCGCGCACCTGCGCGTCTCCTTCCCCTACTTCATGGAGAAGCGGGCGCCGGTCACGGGCGCGGCGGGGCTGCTGTCGTACGACTGCTCCTTTGACGCGTCGAGCGGGGTGGAGGACGACTTCGTGCTCACGGTGAAGGTCCCGGTCACCACGCTATGCCCCTGCTCGCGCGAGATCAGCGCCCGGGGTGCCCACAACCAGCGCAGCCTCGTGACGGTGGAGGCGCGCTTCGATGGCGAACTGTGGATCGAGGACGTGGTCGCGCTGGTGGACGATTCAGCCTCGTGCGGCCTCTACCCGGTGCTCAAGCGCGCCGACGAGAAGTGGGTCACCGAACGGGCCTACGACAACCCGCGTTTCGTAGAGGACCTGGTGCGCGAGGTGACGCTGGGGCTCCGCGCGATGAACCAGGTGACGTGGTTCAGGGTGCACGTGGTCAACTTCGAGTCGATCCACGAGCACGACGCGTACGCCGAAGTGGAGGAGATGCGGCGCGGGTAGCGGGGGGCTGTCTTGCGCCCCGGGGGTGGTCCGCGAGCAATTCGCGGACCGGCCCGCTATTCCTCCTCGGACTCCTCCTGGATCCCATAGCGTCGCTGGAACCGCTCCACCCGGCCCGCGGTGTCGAGCAGACGCTGGGTGCCCGTGTAGAACGGGTGCGACGAGGATGAGATCTCAAGGGTTACGAGCGGGTACTCGTTTCCGTCCTCCCACTCGATCTTCCGCTTGGTCGAGACGGTGGAGCGGGTCAGGAAGGCGTAGCCGGTGGAGACGTCCTGGAAGACGACGGGCCGGTATTGGGGATGAATGTTCTTTTTCACTTCGGGTATTCCGGGTTTCGCTCCGCGGCGTACGCGTGCGCGGGGTTCGGTAACAGCGAACATACATTCTATTCCGACTGGACGAATCCGGTCAACGGGCTATCTTATCTGGCGGCCCACGGCGGACCCGGCGAGCGCCGGGTCGAGAAGCCCGTAATTGCACCGGGCCAGCGAAGGAGAAACCATGGCGAAGAAATCCGGCAAGGGCCCTCGGGTCACGATCAAGATGTCGAGCACCGAGAGTCCCCATCGCTTCACCACCACGAAGAACAAGAGAAACCACCCCCAGCGTCTGGAACTCAGGCGCTACGACCCCGTGCTGCGCCGCCACGTCCTCTTCAAGGAGGAGAAATAGGCGCGGAATCATCCACGAAATCCTGGGGTACAAACGGAGGATCACGATGTCCCGCAAGTGCGACATCACGGGGAAGCGTCCCCTGACCGGGAACAACGTCTCCCACGCTCACAACAAGACCAAGAAGCGGCAGCTGCCGAACCTGCAGACGAAGCGGATCTTCGTCCCCGAGCTGGGGAAGAGGGTGCGGATCAAGGTCTCCACTTC
This sequence comes from Longimicrobiales bacterium, assembly GCA_965208295.1. Classification (GTDB taxonomy): domain Bacteria; phylum Gemmatimonadota; class Gemmatimonadetes; order Longimicrobiales; family Gaopeijiaceae; genus Bin94. The sequence goes on from OZ242328.1 coordinate 802,380, forward strand.
CGCCTTGCGGTCGATCGACAAGATGGGGTTGGCGGCATTTCTGCGGAAGAACGGGCTCTCGCTGAGCGACGTTACGTAGCGGTCAGCGGTGAAATCCCCGCGCGGCGCGGCGCCGGTCGTGCGAGGCGCCGGGTAGCCGCGCTTTGCGCCTCCTGCGCCCTCCTCACAGGCGCGGAGGTGGCTTTCTGCCAGGAGGCAGAGTTCGACGACTCCGCCACGATGTCCCTGGTGCGTCTGGCACGCGTGGTCAGGGCTTCCGGGAACTCGTTTGGCCACACGATCGCCTACGAGGCCCGGGCCGAAGGGCACATCTACTTCTACCTGGAGCGCGACGACGGCGGTGACCCCGTCCCGGTGCGGGTGGACCAGGTGGCGGTCGACGTCTACAGGAGCGGCGACGGGCGCACCCGCCAGATCATGCGCGGGCTGCGTCGGAAGGAACTCCTGCCGGCCAAGGACTTCCGCTACTACATCGACCGGCTGACGGCGGTCCAGAACGGCTTCGGCGACCGGATTGCGATCGGCCAGGGGCGCGATGTGCGGGATGTCCCCCATCCGCTCGGCATCGAAGGCGAGGCGCTCTACCACTACCGCATCGTCAACACCCTGCAGCTCACCGTCCAGACTCTGCCCGCCCCCATCCGGGTGCACGAGGTGGCCGTGCGGCCGCGCCGCGACGACGTGCCGGCTTTCGTGGGCAGCGTCTTTGTCGAGGAAGGGTCGGGAGCGCTGGTGCGGATGGTATTCGGCTTCACCCCGGCCTCCTACATCGACCCGCGCACCGACCGGATCAACGTCCGGCTGGAGCACAGCCCGTGGTTTCTTCCCAGGGGTCAGGCGCGGCCGGAGTTGCCCCCGGACCAGGAGGAAGACAGGTACTGGCTCCCGTACCGGCAGGAGGTGGAGGTGCGGCGCGAGATGCCGGAACTGGACCTCCCGGTGGGGACCGTGATCCGCGCCCAGCTGCTGGTGACCGGCTACGAGTTCGACCCCGAACTGGAACCGGGCTTTTTCGCCGGGCCCCGGGTAACGACGGTTCCGTACGGCACAGCCGACTCCAGCGCATTTCAGGAAGGCCTTCTGGACCGGATGGCCGAAGAGGGTCTGTCGCCCGTGAGCCTGGCCGGTCTCAAGGCAGAGGCACGGCAGATCGCGAGGGAGCAACTGGTGAGCGGGTTGCCGAAGACGCGGCTCTTCGCGGACCGGGTGTCGTCGGTGCTGCGGGTGAACCGGGCCGAGGGGGTGCACATCGGGATGGGGGCATCTTTCGCGCCCCGGCCGACTCTCAACCTCAACGGGCTGGTGGGCTACGGGTTCGCGAGCGGGAGGCCCTCGGGGACGGTGCGGGGGCGATGGAGCAACGGCGGCGGCACGACCGCCACGGTGGCACTGTTCGGCTATGAGCTGCGCGACCCCGGTCCCCGGCCGGGGGCGTCGGGGGCGTTGAATACGCTCTCGACCGTTTTCCGCAGCCTCGACTACAGCGATCCCTACTTCGCGACGGGTGGACGTTTCGGGGTGGAACGCCGGCTTGGAGATGGCGGAGCAAGCGTTCATGTGGAGATGGCGTGGGAGGATTTCGGCGGGGTCGGAGAGCCGTGGTCCACGGGGCTGGGCTCGGGTGACAGCCGGCGACCGCTGCGCCCGGTGGGGGAAGGCGCGTTCGCGAGCGGCGGTGGCGGGCTTACCATGCGGTGGGCTTCGGTGCCCGCCTGGAGCGTGGAGACCAGCCTGACCGGAACGGTGGGGCGCTGGGACGGAGAGGGCAGCGCCACCGTCGCTGCGCGGGTGGAGGCACGGCTGGCCAATCAGGACATCACGCGCAAGGCCAGCCTGGCCGTGGAGGCGGGCGCGGTCCGGGGCACCCTGCCCGACCAGCTGCACTTCTTTCTGGGTGGGCGGGGGACGCTGCCTGGCCACCCGTTCCGCGCATACGGCGGGCGACGTTTCCTGCTCGCCCGGGGTCAGGCGTCGCTGAGCGTGGTGCCCATGTGGCTTACGGCGAGGCTCGTGGCAGGCGCCGGAGCGGTCGGAGCCACCCCCGGAGCGCTCGCCGACGAATGGGAGGTGGCCCCAACGGACGGACTGCGCGGCTACGTGGGCGCCGGGCTGTCAACGCTGCACGACATCCTGCGGATCGACGGCGTGTGGGGACTGCCGGGGGGCGCCTTCGAGCTGGTCTTCTCGGTGGACCGGTGGCTGCGGCCCTATCTGTGATGCTCAGCAGTCCGTGGATGAATCCGCCCGAGCACCGAGAGCGGTGAGGCGCCGGGCTGGCATTTCCGTGTAGATTCGCATCTTCTTGCGGTGCTTGTAGTTGCATCTTCGACAGCCCGGATTCCCGCTGAATGACTCCCGCCGTTCCCGATTTCAGCTCCGAGCCCGGCGGCGGTCTTCCAGAGCCTTCCGAAGCTGTCCCTCGTCGGCCCTCTGATAGCACCGAAGCACCGTCTTGGCCGTCTTCCACCCGCCGAGTTGGCAGAGCACCTTCAGCGGCTGGTCCATCAGGTCGCTGGCGAACTTCCGCCGCAGCGAGTGCCAGCCCCTTCCGGGCTTCGGCTCCAGTGATGCAAGAATCTGGGCCTTCTGCCACCAAGCGTGCAACCGGGCGGCACCCACAGCCGCCCTCGGATTCTTGGGCGCGGGCAGCACCGGGGCCTCCCCGGTTCCGGGGTTCATCGCCCGAACCTCCTTCAACGCGTCGAGCGCCTCGTCGGTCACGGGCGTGATGTGCTCGTACCCGGACTTGTCGTGCTCGGCACGCCAGAGGATGGTCCCGCCCTCGAAATCGATGTCGAGCCACCGAAGCTGGCGGATTGCGCCGATCCGGTGCCCCGTTTCGTGCGCGAGCACCAGCGCGACGCGGAACCGCCAGTCCACCTTGCGCGATGCGTTGAGAAGCGCGTGGTACTCCTCCTCGGCGAGCACCACCCGGTTCGGGTTCTTCTCCGTGGGCGTCCTGAGACCCTTGAGCGGATTCCGGTCGAGCAACAACCGGCCCTGCTCATCTCGCGACTTCGCCGCCCAATTCAGGACGGCGATCAGGAACTTGAGGTCGTATTCGACCGTCCGGTCGGATACGGGCCTTCCGCTCGGTCCGATCCTGCCCGCGCGCCGCTCCCGGATGAAGCGATCCCAGTCCCTCTGTGACAGGGTTGCCGGGTCGCGGTTCCGTCCGAAGAGCCGGAGGAACATCCTCATGGCGGCCCGGTCGTGCCCCCGAGTATGCGCGCCCTTGGTGGGCGTCACCTCCTCTCCGTAGATTTCAAACAGCTTTTCCAGCGTGAGCGGCTCGGGCTTGGCGTCGGCCTTGCCGTTCGGCGCGTCGATGAAGCCTGCGGCGAACTGATCGGCTTGCCGCTTCGCGCGCCTCCAATCGCGGTGTTTCAGCGACCGGCTGAGCCTTCTGCCGTTCTCGCGCCACTCAATCTGGAAAAGGCCGGTCTTCGGGTCGGGGAAGATCCTCACCCGGTTCCGGCCCCATTCGCCGGCGCCGTACGAGCGCCGGCTTCGTTTCGTGCGTGCCATCATTCGATTCCTTTCGACGATGGACTGCACGATCTGCGCGAAAGAAAGGTCGCCTGCGAGGGGGTGTTTGGCCAGAGACTGAGGCAGGTCGTCCAACAGGTCCGGTTCGTCCCGATCCGAGCGGTTCAGGCGCATGATCGGGGATCGGAAGGAGCATGGCGCGCACGAATGTCGGGGGAGACGGTTGGTCGGACTCGGGACGCGCGCCCGGTGCCGTGCCAGGGCCGCACATGTGAAACGGACCCCAATGTGCGCGAAATCCCGGTTCGGACGTGCATGCCCGTGACGGCGTGTATCATTGTCCGGATTCCCGTCCAGCGCTCGCCGAAATGTGGTCGCACCGAATCATCATTGGGCCGCGAGTTGGGCGAAAAGAGCAATACCCGACCCCGCGTTTGGTCGTCCAGCACCTGCTCGACCTCTGGGACGAGCCCGACGACATTGCCCTCGCCATGTCCATGTGGCGGGCAACCCGCTAACAGGCCGTGGAACAAAGGGGTAGCTGAAGGGCCGGGCTGGAGAGGTGGCTGCCGCGGGTCTTGGGGGTTGCAGAGCCGAGGAATCGCGTTGAGAGGACCGAGACGGCGGCGAACGAGGCCGAGGAGGTGCCCGATGGCGGAGCCGAGGTGCCGAGCGAGGGCTGCGGGTGCCCGGCGAGGTCCTTGGAGGCCGCGCGGGGTGCCGATCCCGTACAGGCTGCGCATCAGAAGCCCGAGAAGGCGGCGGCGTGAATCAGGATCCGTTTTCGGATCTCCCCCGGCCGCGAACGTGGACGCGGCGGAGTCCTCCCGCCTCCAGCATGTGCGCGAAGTCTGGGCGTCCCGGTTCCGCTTCCAGTAGCGCCGTCCCCGGTCGGGCTCGCTCACGCAGCTGCACAACCCCCGGTCCCTCACCCCCGTCATCGTCCGGGGTTAGAATCGCCGGGCAACGATCTCGCGGAACTCAACAGTGACCCCGATGGTATAGAGCGCATGGAGATCCCACAGCGAAATCAAGCGTTGCGTGACGAGCATCGAGGCGCTGCGCGAGCAAGGCGGCATCCGTGCCGGAATCCTTCAGTCTCCCAGCCACAACTTGGTAGGGAGAGGAGACGGAAATGACGAAAAAGACCGCCGCCGCGTTGAGGCGGCCGATGATAGTGGCGGCAGGCGTGGTGGCGTTAGCTGGGTGCGCTGGTGCACCGCGGATGCTGAATCGGCCAGTTGGCGTTCAGGCGGGAGGGCTCGATTGCGCTAGCGCGACACTTGTTGAGCTGAGGTATACGATCACGGACGGGGACCGCGCGACAGGCTTTGTTAGAGGCGAGCGTCATCGGCGGTGTGGGTTTTTCTGCGCCCATCGAAGCACAGACATCCTTATGGTGAGCGAGACTACTTCCGAGGGGTCGAAGCCCCAGTTGAACGTCACGGCGTCCCGCGTCGTCGAGCATGAAGACGGCCCGCGCGACGAGGGCCCGAGCGGCGAGGGCTTGGCGAACGCCGAGCAACTCCTGGACCGTTGTGCCGGCAGGAGTGGGGAAGTACAAGTCCGATGAGCCGTCACGGAACTCGGATCCGCAGTTCCGCTGTCCCGGAGGCCGTGTGAAGCCTGCCGCCGTTTTTCGCGCCAATGCCGGTTTGCCGATCAAGGAATCACACTTCTCACTCGGTTCCGGCCCCCCATTGGCTGGCGCCGTAGGAAGCGCCGACGTTTTCTCGGTACGCGCCATCGTTCGATTTCTGGTTGATTGGGCTGCACGATCTGCGCGAAGGAAAAGTTCGCCTGCGAAGGGTTGTTCGACCAGTGGCCGGTCGTCCAGGTCCGGTTCATCCCGGAGCGAACGGCGTGGCGCGCACGACGCAATTTGAGAGACGGTTGTACGGAATCGGGACGCGCGTCCGGTGCCGTGCGAGGGCCGCACATGTGAAACAGACCCCGATGTGCGCGAATTCCCGGATCGGACGTGCATGTCGGCGACTGCGTATGTCGTTGTCCGGATTATGGTTGCACCACGGCCTCCGGGGCGGCTGTGCCGCACGGGAACCGGAGGCCGTGGCCGGAGCGACCCCCCTTTTTCGATGCCTGCTGTGGCATCTGCGGAGGTTGGGATGTGCACTCCATCCCAACCTCCGCGGGGGTCGCTCCGGGCCAGCAATCCCATGCGGGAAGGCCATCGGTCAGCCGCGACGGACGCCGTTCCTGAAGCCAGGAGGATGTCTGCTGCGGCCAACGCCATCGGGGCACTGCTTCGCCTTGGCGCGGTCGGTGGGACCAGCCGCCGTGGGTCGCGCCGCAGGTTATCATACTGAAGCGGCAGGACTCGGCCGCACTTCGCGCGAGGAGAAGAGGATGACCAAGGCCGAACTCGTTGAGCAGGTCGCCGACGCGGTCGGACCGAGCGTCACCAAGAGGGAATGCGGGCTGATGGTTGACGCCTTCCTCGATGCCTTGAAGGAGGCGCTCGCCCGAGGCGACGGCATCGAACTCCGGGGCTTCGGCACCTTCAAGGTGAGGCACCGCAAGGCCCGCACGGGTCGCAATCCCCGGACCGGAGAGACGGTCGAGATTCCGGCCCGGGATGTGCCGGTGTTCAAACCGTCAAGGCACCTCCGCAGCCGGGTGGAGCGAGGCTACGGCGTGTCAGTCACGGGAGAACCCTTGTGGGCCATTGACAGGCCATAGACTGGCCCACTTCCCGTCGCTCACGACGCGACGTTTGCAGTTGGGGGTCTGAGGGGGCGCAGCCCCCCGCCAGCCCCTCCGGGGAACACGCGGAGTGTGGCCACGGGGGGTAGGCTGGCTCCCCCGCATTAGCGGCGTCCGACAAGCCCGGCCGACGCAGCCGCGAACGCTCCGTAACAGCCGGATCGCCAAAGCCGCCGCGGAGCCGCCGGGACGCCCTCACGGGTCCGTCTGTCCAATCCCGGCGGCCCTCAGCATGTCGGCGATGTGTCCCGATTCCACGACGATGCGCATGAGATCGACTCGGGTCTTGGCACCCAGCTTGTTCTTCAGGGACGTTCGGTAGTTCGCGATGGTCTTTGGGGACAGGTAGATCTTGCGGGCGATGTCGTCTGCCGTGTAACCGGCTGCGGTGAGAAACAGCGTTTCGCGTTCGCGCTCACTGAGTGAGGCCATGTGGTCACGCCGTCGCCGCTCGGTACGCCGCCGGTTCGACAGCAGTCCGGTGATGTGTGCTGGAAACGTCATCCTCCCCGACGCCAGCATGTCGAGCGCGGCGACCAGGTCGGAGCGAGCCCGGCGCTTGCTCAGGCAACCCATCGCCCCGGCTTCGATTACGGACTCCACGTATTCGGGGTCGTCGTACGCGGTGAAGACCAACACTCGGACATCCGGATTCCGGTCCATGATCCTGCGGGTGGCGGCGATCCCGTCCAAGCCGGGCATGCGGATGTCCATGACGACCAGATCCGGCTGGAGCGCCGCGACCCGCTCGATGGCGGCCTCGCCGTTGTCGGCCTCCCCGACCACCTCGTACCGCTTGGTGAGTTCAATCAGCAACTTGACTCCGGCACGGACGACCGCGTGATCGTCAACGAGTACGACCCTGCATCGGTAGCTCATACAGGTTCATCCGTTGAGGCCGGATCGCTGCCAAGGGGCACCTCCAGCAGGACGGATGTCCCGGTGCCCGGCTGGCTCGCAACGGTGAGCCGGGCTCCGATGATCTGGCTGCGCTCCCGCATGGTCGCGAGTCCAACCGCCTGATCCGGCTCCAAGTCGTCCGGCGAGAAGCCCGTACCGGTATCGCTGACTTCTGCCCGGACCCGGCGGCCCAACCGCCAATACCTGACGGTGGCGCTCCCGGCACCGCTGTGTCGCTTGGCGTTGTTCAGGCTCTCCTGAACGATCCTGAAAACGGCCAGACACGCTTCCCCGCCCAGCACGTCGCCCAACCGCCGGATGTCGCGTTCGACGACGAATCCCTCTTCCTCGGCGCGTCTGCACATCAGATTGAGCGCGAACTCCAGCGCGTGTCCCTCCAGCTCCACGGGCATCAGGTCGCGGATGGCGCGGTCCAGCGAGTCATGGCAAACATCCAACTCGTGCTGAACGTCCGTGACCATCACCGCGGCTTCCTCCGGGGCGAGTCGCATTGCAACCAGGGCGGCAAGGTGAAGCTGGATGGCGGTGAGTCCTTGCTTGACGCTGTCGTGGAGCTCTCCGGCGATCCGCTTGCGCTCGGACTCCGCCGCTGCCACCCGCGCCGCCGCGACCCGGCGAAGCACTTCGCTCTGAGGGAGGCTACGCACGATACACACTACCACAAGTTCGCCGGACCGATCCCTCGACGGGCCGAGGCCGATCTCGACGGGAAACTCGACGCCGTCCCTGCCGACGGCATGAAGCTCCATGCCGAGGCCCATCGGACGCGATACGGGGTTTTGGCCGTATCCCGACCGGTGATGGCGGTGAGCGTCCCGAAGCGCCTGTGGAACCAGCAGTTCCACCGATTCGCCGACCATTTCGTCGCGGGACCACCCGAACATGATCTCTGACTTTGGATTCGCGTCCTTGATGACACCATCGCCGCCCACAAGGAGAATCGCGTCCGGCGAGGCGAGAAAGACCGCCTCGAAGTCGCTTCGTCGCTCAAGCTGATGGATGAAAACCTCCTTCAACGCAGGCCCTCGGTCAGGGCATCCGACGGACACCGGGGGAAGCGTCGCCGGGTGCTCGGTCACATCATATCGTCTTGCGGCTCCCGCGACCACAACGAGGGGCGGCGCGGCGCGTAGCAGACGATCTCTGGAGCTCGGCGCAGCCGAAGGCGCGCGCGCCTCAGCCTCGTACGCACCGTCGCGGCGGGCAGATTCAGTCGGCGGGCGATCTCGGCCGCGCTCAGGCCGTGCCAGTAGCGAAGCATCAGCAATCGCCGCTGCTCCGCCGGGAGGCGCTTCACGGCTGTCCTCACACGCAGCCGCAACTCGCTGGCCTCGACGGTGGACAGGGGATCCGGGACCAAGCTCTCGCCCGGCGCGATGCCGTCCTCGTACTCGTCAAAGCCGTCCCGATCCTGGCGCTTCGTTCCGGCCGCCGTGATGCAGACGCGTCGACACAGCGTCCTCGCCCACCCGAAGACCGCTTCCGGATCACGACACTGCGCCTGCTTTTCGTAGATCCGGATCCGGCAGGCCTGGGCGAGTTCGTCGGCAGTATCCCCGTCCCGTGCGAATCGCCCGACGACCGACAGGATGAGCGGGTCGAGCAGCAGCAGCAGGTCGTCCCACCCTTCGCGCTCTGCCGATTGCCGGTCGCCTCCGCTGTCGTGGCTCATGATCCGCTCCTCATTGGCCGGGTCGTGCTGGGTGTGGGGGAAGCGTCTCAATAAAGCTGTCCCCGGGAGCCACCTCCAGACGGGGAAGTTTCTCACGAAGTTGGTTCCCAAAAGTTCCCGACCTGTTGGGAAAAAGTTCCCGGCGCCCAGGGAAAAACTTCCCGCCGGGTCGGGAAGAAGTTCCCGAGATTCGGCGGAAAACGTGCCGAAAACTTCCCGATCGGGGCCATTTCGGCCATTCGAGTGCCGAAAACGGTCGATCGGCCCGATTTGGCCGGTGAATCGCCGGTGAATCGATTCGCGTCCCGCAGCTGTCTAATAGGGCGAGGGCAACGATCTCACACGGGGATCGCCCGAACCACGGAGTTGCCCGGACACGGAACCGGCGCTCCGACAACGTCAAGGAGGCAGAAATCATGAAGAGAGCCATTTTGGCCATTGTGCTGGCGGTCATCGCGATCGGCGCATCGGTGGTGCCTCCCGCCTCGGCAGCCGCTGGCAACCCGTGTTACGAGCACGAGTGCCACAACAAGAAGGACTGCCAAGGACATCGGCTGCCTGAACGGCTGCGCCCCGCTCGGGGTGTGCAATCCCTCCGGCCAGAACTAGATTCAGCGCTGGTGAGGACCATGCACCCGGAAGCGTGCAGACTAGGCGACAGAGAGGCCTCATCTCCAGAGGCCTCTCTGTTGCCTTGGGCTAGCGCATCGGTGACCCCCGACCCTGAGCTTCCGGGATCGATACGCGGGAGGTTGATGGCGATGGACCGACCGCGAAGCGCTCGTCTGGAGCTGGAGATAGAGTGCAGCCAACGGAAAGGAGCCTTGGATGTCTAGCGAATCGTCGTCTCGCCAAAGAAACCTGCTGCTCAACTCGGCGGTTGTCGTGGCCGCGCTCTGCGCCGTCTGCGCGGTGTCGTTGAGGATGATTAGGGGGAGCGCCGCAAGCGAAGACCGACCACTGCGGGTGGAAACGGTGGCCGACTGGGAGGAATACGCATTGCAGGGGACCCGGATGGGACCGCTGGACGCCCCCGTGACGATCGTTAACTTCTCCGACTTCACGTGCCCGTATTGCGAGAGGCAAGCACCGGTACTGAAGACGATACGCCATCGCTTTGCCGAGCAAGTGGCCGTGGTTTTCCGTCACCAACCCTCCCAGATGAACGACATGGGCCGGCGAGCCGCAATTGCGGCCGAGTGTGCCGGGCGAGTCGATGCCTTTGAGGCATATCACGACCTGTTGTTCCATCACATCGACTCATTGGGAACGAAGTCCTGGATGTCGCTGGCCCTCGAAGCAGGGGTTGCGGACACCACCGCATTCAGAACGTGCTTGGAGGATCCGACGGTAGACGACACCGTTGATCGCGATGTGGCCGCTGCGTCCAAACTCGGGGCGATTGTCACACCGACACTTCTGATCAACGACCTCAAGGTACTGGGTTACACCGATCTTGACTCTCTCTCGATGTTCGTTAGAGCTGCGTTGGAATCAGGGTCGGTTCCCCGATGATGACGCTATCCCGTGAGGTTCCCGCGACCTGGCTGCTGGTGTGGATCTCAGCTTCAGGCTGCTTGGACGCACCGGAACGCGGCGAGCGCCAAGCAGTCGAGGTGGCCGCGGCGGCGGTAGTGACAGATTCCGGGGGGGTGAAGATCGCTGAAATCGCCGACCTGCATTCCCGAGAGCTTCCGGAATTCGACCTCACACTGCTTCACTCGACAGAAGGCTACCTTGACTTGGTCGAAGTCGTCGGAGCGGTCCTGTTGCCCGATTCGACGCTGGTGGTCGCTGATCGTGTCGCTCCCAACCTCACGTTCCTAGGCCCTGACGGGGAGTTCCGGTCGCAGGTCGGGCGCGAGGGAGACGGTCCGGGTGACTACTCCGATATCGCACGGATCGGGCTGGCCAGCGATCAATCCGTGTTCGTGTACGACCGGGCATTGCGACGTTTCACCTTTCTGGACTGGGACGGAAATGTCGTCAACGTGCGGCGAAGCGGATGCATGGGAGAGGTAGTTCCCCTTGCCCATGTGACCAGCGAGGGATTCACAGGCGTCCTTGAAACCCGACCAGACCTCCCCCCAGGCGTGCGGCGTGGACCCCTGTTCCTGATTGCATGCGGTGGCCCCGGCGGGTCATTCGACACCTTGGGGGAGTGGCCTGGCAAGGAGCGATTCGTCACATCAGATCGGCAGAATTGGGTCGCGGTTGGGTTTGGCCGGACAGCTTTGTACGATGGTCGGGGGGTCTATTCCGTCGTCGGCACGAACGACTCTTTGGACTTGACGCTGTACCGGGGATCGGCGGTGCATACTAGGGTCCGTGGCGGTGTCCGTCCCATTCATGATGTTACCCAGCAAGAACGCGAGGAGTGGACCGATCTGTTCCTGGGGGCATACCCTGAGGTCGCTCAGACGAGTTGGCAGAGGAAGCTGGATCAATCTGAGGTGCGTGATACCTACCCGGCCTTTGCGGCCGTCAAGGTAGATGCCAGCGGCAGGATTTGGATAGGTGAGTATGCGAAGCTGTCAGGTGAACGGCGGTTGTGGTCGGTCATCGGGGTGGACGGCATCCCGACCGGATCCGTTGGTCTACCGGTCTATCATCCAGAATGGTCAAAGTTCAGCAATGGTGTCTTCAGCGGCCGATCCCCAGTTGAGTGGGAAATCACCATCCCGAGCCCGGTCCATGAGTTGCTGGACATCGCTGGTGACCGACTCGCAGTGCTGCGCAAGGATGACTTGGGGCGGGAGTTCGTGGAGGTATACGAAGTCAGGATACCTGCGGGGTGACCAACCGCTCCTGCTGCGTAGCCACCGCACGGTACCACCATTCGCTCCGCAAAGGGACGGCCTCGGCTCGTCAGCCCGATTCATCGGGGACACCCACCCGCCAACACCGGGCTTCACCACCGTCCCCCCCGCCGGTCTCCGCAGCACCAAAGTCACGCCCATCGGGAGGCTACGCTGATTCGAAGCGTTAGAGCGTGCCAGCGCGATGTCCCCGGCTCGGTCGCGGACCCTGAGCATCCCGGCTCCGGCTACCCCCGACCACCTCGCCTACCGTAGCGATTGTCCCGGCCAAGTCCGGGGGGACGACAGTCGGCGGTCGAGAGAGCAATACGATTTTCGACGGGAGCTGTCCATCACAGGCGCGCACAGAAGTCCATAGCCGTTAGATTTGTCTGATTGTCAGATTCTTCATTCTCCGAGTCCCGTACCGCAGGTTTTCTAATGCTATTCTGGGCCTTTATGGTCGTCGTGGTGGTCGCAATCGTGCTAGTGGTGGTCGGGCGGTCGGGCAACGACCCGGAATCGGTCATGGCGCGCCTTCCCGTACGGGAGCGGCAGCGCCTCGCACTGCTCCATCCACTCATCCATCAGCTGACGCCGCCTTCATGTCGTTTTCACACTCCGGCGCGGTCGTAAGTGGAAGCGCCGGAGGCTCGGTGGAGTGCTCTCCCACCGGGGGAATTTGCGTTTCTGTCAGGACCTATCCTACCGGCGGGCAGACTGCCCTGTCAGCAGCAGCAGCAGTCTTGACCCGGCCCAAGCCCGGGGCGAGCTTTCTGACCCCCGGTACACGCTACTTCCCTACAGAAAGAGGCACACCAAATGAAGACACGCAAGCGGACTACCACCACCGCATTCGCGGCGCTCATCGCCTGCGTGGCCACGTTGGCCGCGTGCGAGCAGACCGTCACCGAGCCGCCTGATCCCGGCATGGACGACATCGCGGTGCTCATCGACCAGATCCTCGATGCTCCCACCGTGCAGGCGGAACGCGCAGCCCAACGGCTCGCCGAGCGGCTGGGCACTCCCCTCCTCCTAGACACTCCCCTCCTGGGCACGCCCGTGGGCCACGTCGCGGCCGACGGCGGACCGAGGTGCCACGTTCTCGAGCCGGCGACCCGGGAGGAGCGCGACGCGTTCCAGGCATGTCTAGTGGCGGCGTTCGCGGATCCGGAATGTGACGCCTACCTCAGCCTGCTTTGGGCGCCGGTTCCCGACACCGAACTGTGGGACATCGTGGGCGCCGTCGTGATCTGCCGCCAGTAGACGAAAGACCCCCGGCGGAGCGTCTCACTCATGCCAGCGAGCGGGCGCCCCGTCCCGAAGCCGGGCGGTCTCCCGGCCCATGAGGTTGATCTGGTGGTTCTTCCTCGTCGCTACAGCCACATTGAAGTCCCGCCGTTTGGTCCCGGCTTTCCCGCTTCTACGGGACTGCGGAACCAAGTGTAGTCCATCGGCGAGAAACGCAGATCGTGCAGTCCTGTTTGACTTTAGGTGACTTCTCGCCGTCATTGGGGCTTCAGGTGCTCTGCCGGGCTGGCAAGGCGCGACGAGAGGCACGGGCTGTCAGGCCGCGCGGCCTGCCTTCACCGCACTCTCGTAGGTGTACAGGAAGTTGGTGAAGCCGCGGTCGTAGTCGGACAGGCCGTTCTGCCCGGTCATCTTCATGCGCGAGTCGTACAGCTGCCTCATGGCCGTTGAGAACGTGCCCGCGCGCTGGTCCGGGGGGCGAAGGCGAAGGAAGTCGTCGAGGACCGGGCCGTCGAGGGGCGTCTGCGCGAGGAGTTCGCCGTAGCGGGCGGGATCGTCGTTGTCGAGCACGCGGAGGTTCCGGTACACGCGTTCGGCCAGCGCCGACTGGCGGAGCTGCGGGTCTCGGGAGCGCGACAGCGCCAGGTAGGCGAGCGCCTGCGCCTCCAGCTCCTTGAGGTAGCCCTTCCGGTGGCAGAACTCGTGGGCCAGGATGTGCGGCTCGAAGATGCCGGCATTGCGAAACACCGCAATGTCCCCGGAAAGCACGTCGCAGCTTCCCGATGCGAAGGGCATGATGAGCCGGGCCAGCGTCATCTCGCGCACGGAGCTGCTGGTCTCCACGCGCTGGCCGGTGATGCCCGCGATGTACGTCGTGAGGCGCTCGTTGATGTCGGCCGCAACCACCTCGCGGCTGCGCACGATCGGTTCATGGATCCTCATCAGCTCTTCGCTGTAGCGCTGGATGTCCTCCTCGCGCCGCGCCACCGGCATTTCATCCATGTGCTTGACGTCGGCGCCGTACGTGCCCAGAAAGTCGATCTTGCGCACGCCGCGCCGGCTGGCCCAGTCGCTGAGCACGCAGCCCGCGTAGGCGCCGGCGGCCGCAGCCTGCACCAGGCGTCCCGGCAGCGTCGCCCCCAGGAGGAGGCGGGTCGCCAGCGGCGCCGCGAACATCAGGTCGGTGAGCGAGACGGGTGAGTACGTCGCGCTGTTCGGAATTCGAATCGTCTCCATATTTCTATCACGGCGCCGGGCGGGGGCTGGTTTCCCGTCCGGAGTGGACGGTGGTCCAACCGCATGTTGGGTCGCCGTGCCTCTAAAGAAGCGTCACCCTACATACCCCAGCAAGGGACAGCGATCCATCGTGTTCCAGAAAGAACCCGGGATGACGCGGCCCGGCGACGCTCGATCGGATGTCTCGGATCCCCTTGGCGGCGCGTCGGCGGATTCGCGCGGGGAGGTCGCCGTCACGCCCCTCGCGGGGCTGCGCGTCCTCGACTTTGCGCAGAACCTGGCGGGCCCGTTCGCGACGCAGATCCTGGGCGACCTGGGCGCCGATGTGGTCAAGGTGGAGCCGCCCGGGGGAGATCCGGCCCGGAGGTGGGGACCCCCGTTCGTCGGAGGGAACAGCCACCTTTTCCAGACGGTGAACCGCAACAAGCGCGGCGTGGTGGTGGACCTGAAGACGGAGCGGGGACGTGAGAGGGCGCTGGAACTGGCGGCCGGGTCGGACGTGGTGCTGCAGGCGCTGCGGAGGGGGGTGGCCGACCGTCTGGGGATCGGATACGAGGCCGTGCGGACGATCAACCCGGGGGTCATCTACGTGTCCGTGACGTCGCATGGCACCGAAGGGCCGCTCGCCGACGACCCGGGGTACGATCCGCTCATGCAGGCGCGTTCCGGGCTGATGTCGGTGACGGGCGACCCGGACGGGGATCCGGCCCGCGTGGGCACATCGATCGTCGACCTGGGGACGGGGATGTGGACGGCGATCGCGGTGATGGGCGCGTTGATGGAGCGGGAGCGGAACGGACAGGGCTGTCATATCACCACCTCCCTGCTGGACACCGCGCTCGCGTGGATGTCCTACCACATGACCAGCCATCTCGCCACGGGGGTGTTGCCGGAGCGCATGGGGACGGGGCTCGCGATGATCGCGCCGTACCAGGGTTTTCCCTGCACGGACGGCAGCGTCATGATCGCTGCGGGCAACGATGTCATCTTCGCGCGCCTGTGCGACGCCCTCGACCTTGAGCTGGCGGGGGACTCCGACTTCGGGTCGAACGCTTCGCGGGTGGAGAACCGGGAGAGGCTGGCGGGGATTCTCGCCGAATGCACGCGGCGGTTTTCCGTGGAGGGGATTCTCGGGGTGCTGCGGCGTCATCGGGTTCCCGCCGCCCCCATCCACACCGTGGCCTCGGCGCTGGCGGATCCTCAGACAGCCGCCACCGGCATGCTGCGCCGCTGCGATCACCCCGGCATCGAAGACTACGTCGACGTTGCGATGCCGATTCGCTGGAATGGAACTCGGGCGGCGCTTCGCCGGTATCCCCCGGAGGTGGGCGAACATCAGGGTGAGCTCTTTCCAGAGGACCAGTGAAGCGGCCTGGCAACCGGTGGCGGAGCGCGAAGCGGTCGACCGCGGACGCGCCGGGGACTGGCGCAAATGTCCCCGCGAACGAAACATTTCAGTGGCCGGGAGAGTACCGATACCCAACCGTACACGCGCGGCGAGGGAGGTTTCGGCAATGAGCAAGAAAAATGGAGTGCGCTTCGCGACCCTGGCCGCCGCCGTGGTGCTGGATGTCCTCTTCTTCCGTCCGATCGGCGGTCCGGCAGCGGTGGAACCCGGCTTTCTCAGCTTCGCGCACGGCGACTTCGCGGCTGCGATAGCGGTTCAGGAGAGTCACAATCAGGATCTGCTGGGCATTCCAGGGGTGGCGGGCACCGCCGTTGCGATCGGGAGCAACGGCCTGCCGGTCGTCAAGGTCTTCCTGGCGCACGCCGGCGTCCTCGGCCTCCCTGCGAGCCTGGATGGCCACGCGTTCGTGACCGAGGTCACCGGCGAGTTCCGCGCGCTGGGCGACATGCAGTTGCCCACGGATGCCGACGGAGGTCCCGCGGCCGCCACCGCCACCGACGAGACCGATCCCAAGCGCTCGTTCCCGCGCCCCGTGCCCATCGGCGTCTCCACCGGACAGGTCGACGTGACGGCCGGCACCATCGCCGCCCGGGTCGTCTCGGGCTCGGATGTCTTCGCCCTGAGCAACAATCACGTGTACGCCAACCGGAACGCGGCCAACCTGGGCGACCACATCCTGCAGCCCGGCACCGCCGACGGGGGCGTCAACCCCGACGACGCGATCGCCACCCTGCACGACTTCGAACCCATCCGGTTCTGCGCCCCCTTCCCCACCTGTCCCGAGAACCGCATTGACGCGGCCATCGCGGCCACGAGCACCGACGAACTCGGCAACAGCACCCCGTCAAACGGCTACGGCACCCCCCGGAGCGCGACCACTGCGGCCCGCCTGGGCATGGAGGTCCAGAAGTACGGCCGCACCACGGGTCACACCACCGCCAAGGTCACCGGCATCAACGCCACCATGAATGTCGGCTTCCGCGACGGCACCGCACGCTTCGTCGGCCAGATCATGATTTCGGGGACCGGGTTCTCGGGGCCGGGGGACTCGGGGTCGCTGATCGTGGCGGGCGGCAGCGGCTCGAACGCGCGCCGGCCCGTGGGGCTGCTCTTCGCGGGGAGCCAGAGCAGTACGCTGGCCAATCCGATCGACGCGGTGCTCAAGCGCTTCGACGTCACGATAGACGGGAGCTGACGCCGTGCGGGACCGGTTCGAGGACGCGTGCAAGAAGGTCACCCGAAAGGTGATCGGCATCGAGGGGGTGGCCGGAACGGCGATTGGGCTGAAGGGGGGGAAGGCGTGCGTGAAGGTGTACCTGGAACGCGATGACCCACGGTTGCGGGCGAAGTTGCCACGGTCGGTGGACGGGGTGAAGGTCGATGTGGAGGTGACGGGGAAGGTGCGGCGGTGGTAGGGGTTGGCTAAGCGCTAGCCGCCCAACCGCCAGAACCGCGCCTCGTAGCTGAACACCGTATACGCCAGCCACCTCCCCGTCGGATCGTAGGCCGGTTGCGTCTTTCCCGTGGGATCCATGGTCACCTGTTCCGCCTCCCCCCCACCCAGCGGCACCCGGTACACCTGGAAGAACCCGGCACTGTCCGGCGCGATGTACGCGACCCACGCTCCGTCCGGCGACACCGCGATCCCCGAATGCACCTGGTCCGAGGCCCATTCATGGAAGCGCTCGGGGGCGCCGCCGTCGCGCGGGACCCTGTAGAGCGCCTTCCTGCCCGCCCCTTCCGCCGCTTCGAACACCAGTCCCTCGGAGTCCGGAGTCCACTCGGCCTGGAGCGCATCGTGGCGGAAGTCTCCCAGATCCACGGCTCGCTGGGGCAGCGTCTCCCCTGTCTCCTGGTCGACCGGGATCACGTAGAGGAAGCTCTTGCGCGCCCCGGCGGCGTCGCGGGTGTAGCTGGGGAAGACGATCCAGCGGCCGTCGGGTGACCAGCGGGGCCAGCCGGTCTCGTGGCCTTCGGCCGAGATGATGTGGGGGTCGGAGGGGTCGTCGGCGGGAATGAGGTAGATGTCGTCGGTGCCGCCGATGTGGCTGTGATAGGTGATCCAGCGGCCGTTGGGGGACCAGTGCATGCCCTGATCCTCGGACCAGGAGCCGCGGACGATCCGGTCGGGCGCGCTCTTTGGCGACGACGAGGTCGCGTCCACGATGCCGATGTGCTGGTCGATGTCGGGGTACCGCACATCGTCGGTGGCGACGCGCCAGCGGCCGAAGGTGAACGAGACCTCGGTGCCGTCGGGGCTCCAGGTCGGGGTTTCGGACTGGAAGGTGGTGATGCGTCGGGGCGGGCCGCCCTCGGGGGGGACCGCGGACAGGGAGACCATGTAGTGCTGGCTGCGGTAGACGATGTCTCCGTCGGCGGTGACGGCGGGTCCGTATGCGTCTCGCTCGGCGGCGGCCAGCCGCCGGGCTTCGCCGCCGCCCACGGGCCGGGACCACAGTTCGAGGACCCCTTCGTCATTCGGCGCGGCGTAGTGGATCTCGGCACCGTCACGGGAAAACGCGACGTGTCCATAGGGTTGCTGGCCGTCCAGCCAGTGGACCCGCCGCTGCGCGCACGGGTAGCGGAGGTGCTGCATGCCCCCGTACCGCTCGATGCACGCCACGTCACCGGTGGGAGAGACCACGGGGTAGGAAAGGCGCAGGCTCTCGGCCACAACCTCGCCGTAGGTGCCATCGGCGCGGATTCGCCAGACGCGGGAGACCTGTGCGTTCCTGACGACACCCACCAGCGACTGGCCGTCGGGCGCCCAGCTGAACTCAAGCAGGGAGGACGGTGAGGGCAGCTCGGAGGAATACCCCGTGCCCCACATCGTCTGCTTGGCTCCACCCCCGAGGTCGTAGACGAACCACGCCTGCCGGCGCCGGTTGAAGGAGCGTTCGTGCACGAGCAGCCGGTCGCTGTCCGGATGCCAGGTGATGTAGCGGAGCTGGCTGGGGGCGAGGCCGAGGCTGCGGACTTCGTCTGCGGCGAGGTCGCGTACAAGCAACTCGCGGCCCTGGGTGTAGGCGAGGAGATGCCCATCGGGGGAGATGCCACCCGCCGGGTCCCGGTAGGCCACCGGGCCCATCTGGTGGGCGGTGGCGAGGTGGACGGGCTCGGGGCCCGGGTCGCATGACGTGGCGGCTCCGGTCGCCAGCGCGCACAGGGTGGCGGCGATGCGTGGGTGTATGCGGGAAGGGGTCATCGGGATCTTCGGGCGCAGCAGAGTCATGGCCCATTCAAGATGACACGATCCGGGATGTCGTGCTTCGGCTGAACCACCGGCACCCTTCCGTTGGAACCAGCGCTCGCCACACAGACTACTATTCGGTAGTCGAATGTTCACATGGCCCCGCCGATGCCTCAGCCGCAGAGGCATCCATCGTCGGAGGGGCGCGAGCGTCGGGAGGGAGATTGTCATGGGATACAGGATGCAGGGATTGCGTGCCGTCGGCATGGTCGCGGCGTTGGTGGCCCTCCTGTCGGCGTGTGTGGAGGGAGACCACACCGGACCGGTCGTGCGCAGCGTGCCGGTGGACACGATACCCCCGGGACAGGTGACGATCACCGGCGGCACCGTGGCCTGCGAGTGGGGCGAGGCCCGCGGCTTCCCCTGCAAGGACATCGACCTGGTCTCGTTACTCCCCCTGGCCGATATCGGCGCGGCGCCCAACGGTTCGACGAACGATCTCTGGGGATGGACCGACCCCGCGACGGGAACGGAATGGGCGCTTGTCGGACACTCCGCCGGGACCTCATTCATTGACCTGACCGATCCCCAGAACCCGGTGTACGCGGGCGTGCTGCCGCTGACAGACGGCGCGCGCGAGACCATTTGGCGGGACATCAAGGTGTATCGCGACCATGCCTTCATCGTCTCCGATGGCGCCGGGGAGCACGGGATGCAAGTCTTCGACCTGACCCAGCTCAGGAACGCCGGCGACGATCCGTCAGTCTTCGAGCCCACCTTCCTCTACGACCACATCGCCAGCGCCCACAACATCGTGATCAACGACGAGACGGGCTACGCCTACTCGGTAGGCGGCGGAAGCGGCGGCGAGACCTGTGGCGGCGGTCTTCACATGATCGACATCCGTGACCCGGCCCAGCCTGTCTTTGCCGGCTGCTACGCCGATCCCTCAACAGGGATGTTCGGCACCGGGTACACTCACGACGCCCAGTGCATTCTCTACCGCGGGCCCGACAGCGACCACCTGGGAAGGGAGATCTGTCTTGGAGCCAACGAGACCGCCATCGCCATCGTCGACGTGACGGACAAGGATCGGCCCTTCTCGATCGCGGTCGCGACGTATCCGCGCGTGGGGTACGCCCACCAGGGTTGGATGGACGAGGCGCACGAGTACTACTACCTGAACGACGAGATGGACGAAGACGCGGGTTTGCGGAATACGCGCACCCTCGTGTGGGACCTGCGGGATCTGGACGATCCCATCCTGGCTCGCTCCTACCGCGCCCCGACCCGCTCGACGGACCATAATCTCTATATCCGGGGCGACCTGATGTACCAGTCGAACTACCGGAGCGGCCTGAGAATCGTCGACATCTCGAACCGCGAGCACCCGCATGAAGTCGGCTTCTTCGACACGGAGCCGGTCGGCGAAACCGAGGAACTCCTCGGATCCTGGAGCAACTACCCCTACTTCGAGAGCGGGATCATCGCGGTGACCTCGATGTACGAGGGGGTCTTCTTCCTGCGGGGCCGGGCGGACGCCGCTCATTGAGCGCCGTCATGGTCTGGTGGGCTGGCGCGTCTGGTCCGACTATTGTGACGGGTCTTTCGGAATCGCGGGCCGAAAGTCAGCTGCGCACACGTCCCCGCAACCTCGGAATCGAAACATGATGCACGCCCGTCTCGCCGGATTCTACGCTTTCCTTCAGGTGGCACTTCTCGTCTGCACGCCGTCGATGGCCGCGGGACAGACGAGCGCCCGGCCCTTATCGGCCGCGACCGTCGCGACCGCGTTTTCGGCCAGGGTCGTGGTGCAGGGGAACGAGATCTTCGTGGGGCGCCCCGGCGGGCTCTCGATCTTCCCCATGCCGGGGAATCGCGCAGGGGGGGTTCACATCTTCACCCGCACGGATGACGGATGGACCGAGACGGCGTCGCTGCCGGCGCCTGTGACCGATGCCGCCACGGGCTTCGGCGAAGGGTTGGACGTGGGCGGCGACTTGTTGGCGGTTGGCGCGCCCGACGAGGGGACCGGAGCAGTGTACGTGTACCGGCCGGGGGATGACGGGTGGTCGCTGAGCGATCGGCTCGCCTGGGCCGACGCCGCGGCGGACGCCCGCTTCGGAGCTGCGGTGGCCACGAACGGAAGCGACATCCTGGTCGGTGCGCCCGGGGCCGACGACGGAAGGGGCGCGGTGTTCGTCTTCCAGCCGGGGGCGACCGGTTACGAGTTGAGCGGAGCCCTCCAACCCGCCGACCTTCCCGACGGCGCGGGATACGGCACGTCGCTGGACATCGAGGACCACTTGCTGGCGGTCGGCGCGCCCGGTGGGGCGATTTCCCTCATCCCCGGGACGGGCGTACCCAATCTCCAACCGGGGTTCGTGTACCTGTTCGGCGGGGATTCGGGCACCTGGACGCCGCTCGTGCGCCTTGAATCACCCGAAGCTGTCCCGGCCTCCATGGGAACCAGCGTGGCAGTATCGCGGGGCGAGGTCTTCGCGGGCGCCCCTCTCGGTGGACAGCTGAGCGGCGCCGTCTACCACTTCATCCAGACCGGGGAAGGTACGGGTGCGGGGTGGACGCACGCACACACGATCCAGCCGGTCACGCCCGAGGCGGCGTCCGGGTTCGGCATGGCGATCGCCGCCTCCGGAGACGATGTCGTCGCCGGGACGCCGTTGGTCGGCGGCGGCATCGGCGGGGGGTTCGCGTTCCGCCGGGATGATTCCGGGCAGTGGCGGGAGGTCGCCGAGTTCGGCCCCGGCGGCCCGTTCAACTTCTACGGCCTCGCCGTCGCCCTGGAAGGGGACGTGGCGGTGGTAGGCGCGCCCGGCGCCGACTTCTTCGAAGGGGTGGGGTTCCTCTTCGGCCGCACTCCCGACGGGTGGGAATCCGAGGGCAGGATCTTCGACGAGGGTGGAGAACTCAAGGCGCTGGTCGGCGGCGAGGTTGGATGCGAGGGGGGTTCGGCGGGCGGATTCGGGTGCGGCGAAGTCGACCTGGTCGCCTTCGTGCCAACTCATGAACTGGGCGGCGAACGGGGCGCGGTCGCCAACGACCTGTGGGGGTGGACCGACCCCGAAACGGGGCGCGAATACGCGATAATGGGCCGGTCGGACGCGACGACCTTCGTCGACCTGACCGACCCCTCCAACCCGGTCTATCTGGGTGAACTGCCGCTCACCGAAGGGGCAACGCCCAACATGTGGCGCGACATCAAGGTCTACCGCGACCACGCCTTCGTGGTGGCGGACAACGCCGGGCGCCACGGCGTACAGATCTTCGACCTCACCCGCCTTCGCGACGTGCCGGACCCTCCCGCGACCTTCGAAGCGACCGCCCACTACGACGGCATCAACTCGGCCCACAACATCGTGATCAACGAAGAGACGGGCTTCGCGTACGTGGTTGGAGCCTCGGGTGGCGGGGAGACCTGCGGCGGAGGCCTTCACATGGTCGACATCCGGGACCCGCGCAGTCCCGTCTTCGCGGGCTGCTTCGCGGACGCCGGTACGGGGAACGCGCGCACGGGCTACAGCCACGACGCGCAGTGCGTCCGCTACCGGGGCCCGGACGAAAAGTACCGGGACCGCGAGATCTGTCTCGGAGCGAACGAAAACGCGCTCTCGATCTCGGACGTGACCGACAAGGAAGCGCCCGTTGCGCTCTCCAGCGCCGGCTATCCCAACAGCGGATACCTGCACCAGGGTTGGCTGTCCGAAGACCACCGCTACTTCTACATGAACGACGAGACCGACGAGCTTGCCGGGAACGTGTCCCGCACGCGCACGCTGGTGTGGGATATCGCCGAACTGGATGACCCGGTGCTGGTCACGGAGCACCTCGGGACGACCACGTCATCGGACCACAACCTGTACGTGTTCGGCGACTTCATGTACCAGGCCAACTACCTGAGCGGACTGCGGATTCTGGATATCTCGAACCCGGAGGAGCCCCGTGAGGTGGGATTCTTCGACACCGTGCCGTTCGGCGAGGACAAGGCGGGGTTCGCGGGGGCCTGGAGCGTCTATCCGTACTTCAAGAGCGGGATGATCATCGTCTCGAGCATCAAGGAAGGGCTCTTCGTTCTGAAGAAGCGGCCGCCGGCGGTATCGTAGGCGGTGGTTGACGGTCCCCGCCAGCGGCGAGAGCGGGGGAGTTGCCGGCCGGCCCTCAGCGGGCGCCGTGCAGCCGCATGGCCAGGTACCGCGCAGCCTCACCCATCCGCGGGCCGGGCCGGCCGAAGAGCGATCCGTCTACCGAAATGACGCGGCCCGCCGCCACTGCCGGGACTGCCGCCCAGCCCGGTCGTCCCTGCAACCGCTCGATTGAAGGATCGCGGTAGTCTGGGTGCGCCTCGGGCGTTCCGTAGCCCTGAACCGGCACGATCACATAGGCGGGATCGCGCTTCACCACCTCTTCCATGCTCACCAGCGGCCAGGAGCCCACGATGTCGCTGAAGGCGTTGACGGCTCCCGCCGCACCGAGCAGCGAGTTCAGAAAGGTGCCGGGTCCCACGGTCATGGGCGGCTCCTGCTGCACGACATAGACAACCTCCACCGGGTCCAGTCCCGACCACGACTGCGCCGCGGCCCCCAAGTCGCGCTCCACCCGGGTAATCACGGAGTCGGCGGCGGCGGACAGACCGATCAGGCGGCCCAGGTTGCGCGCGTGCCGGCGAAAATCGTCCACCGTCTGGATGGCGGCGGCGTACCAGTCCAGCCCGATCTGTTCGAGCCGGTCCTCCAGCAGGACCCCATTCGCCCCGGAGGCCCACAGAACGACCAGGTCGGGTTCGAGCTGCGCCAGAAACTCGAGGCTCGGATCGATTCCGCCCCCCACCGAGGGAAGATCCGCAAGCACGGGATCTTCGTCGTAGCGGGTGCGGGCGACCAGTCGGTCCGCCGCACCGATCGCCACCAGCGTCTCGGTCACCGCGGGAATGAGCGACACAATGCGGGTTCGGGGGACGGACGGATCATGCGTCCGTCCCCGATCATCCACCAGGGCACCAGCGTCCCCCGACGCCGGTTGATCGGGCGTGCAGCCCCACATTGCTGCAAGGAAAGCCAGAGCCGCCAGCAGTCCGCGGACAAAGCACCGAGAGCGGTGAGGCGCCGGGCTGGCAAGGCGCGACGAAAGGTGAATAGCAGGGCTATTCGCCCGAGGAGCAACGCAGAGCGTAGCTTCGGGGTGGAAGAAAGTATACCATACATGACATAATGTAATGTTGTCTTTACAGTGCAAATAGGCGAAGCGAAGCGGCCAGCGCGGATGCATCGCCGCTCGAATGCCGGGGGGATTTTGTCCACGGGCTGCTAGATGGGGCGGAGGGTGCGCGTTGTGGACGGTGGGGTGCACGCGATTCACCATGCACCAACGGGAGATCGACCCCCCAAGGTCAACCGTAGCGACAACCCGCCCGGAATGGGTACCGGATTCCAGATGTCGGTTTCGATTGCCAGGCCGATCAGCGCTCCGATTATACCACCCAGCAACCCGATCCCAACGCTGGATGCCACGAGAACAAGCTGGTCGGAAGCATCACAGTGCCCCACCGGGCGTACACTAGCACAGTAGATCCCAAACAACGTGCCCCACGGAATCGCCCCGGCCACGAACCCCAACATGAACCCACGCCCGGGATGGTTCCGGGTACCGCCCCATACTTCGAGACTCCGCATCCCGGCGTAGGGTACTTCGAGCCTCCGCATCCCGGCGTACGGTGGATACGCGGAAGACAGGAGCAGCCGGGTGCTGTCAGCGTCAACAACCACCCCGACCAGTTCGCCCGACACCCTCACACTGTCGCCCAGTTGCTGACCGGAGACTGAACTGGCGGTCAGGAACAGAAACACCCCAGCCGACCCGCACCACGGCCTCACGATTCGCCTACCGACTATCGTCGCCAACGACGCATTACTCGTTGTCGTCCTGGGATTCCTTGTCATCTTGGGATTCCTGTCCTATGACGTGGACGTGGGGATGGCGGGTGTCGTCGTGCGCGACGATAAGCGCTTCGTGGCCCTTAAGCCCCGGCAAGCCTAGCGGCCCCAAGCTCGCGACTCAAGCCCTCAAGAAGTCGCCAAACGGCGGGAGTCAAAACAACGCGGACCCCCCGCGTCACAGGAGCGCGTTCGCCGCCCATGCCCCCAAGTACGCCAGCGTCAGCATGTAGAAGAACTGGAGGATCGGCCATCGCCATCCCCCCGTTTCGCGCCGCATCACGGCCACCGTGGACATGCACTGCAGCGCGAAGACGAAGAAGATGAGCAGCGCCACCGCGGCGCCGAAGTCCAGATCCTGCTGCAGGGCGGCGCGCAGTTCGAAGTCCTGATCGTCCTCCGTCTCCACTCCGTAGATCGTGCCCAGGGCGCCCACGATCACCTCTCTGGCCGCCAGCGACGTGACCAGGCCGATCCCCACTCTCCAATCGAAGCCCAGCGGCTCGATCGCCGGTTCGATGACCTGACCCAATTGGCCGAGCGCGCTGTCGCCGATCTCGGGTGGCGCCCCGGCAGGCGTCCTGGGGAACTGGGCCAGGATCCACAGCACGACGGTCACCGCCAGGATGATCTTGCCGGCCCGCCGCAGGAAGACCTTCGTGCGGTCGAGCAGGCGCGCCAGGATCGAGCGGGCGCTGGGCCACCGATAGGGCGGCAGTTCCATGACGAACGGCATCGACCGGCCGCGGAGCAGCGTGCTTTTCAGAAGCGCCGCCGTCCCGACCGCCGCGAGCAGTCCCAGCGCATACAGACCGATGAGGACCGCGGTGCGGCGTCCCAGAAACGGTCCGAGCAGCGGCCCGGCGGGGATGAAGGCCGCGATGAGGAGCGCATACACGGGCAGCCGCGCCGAACAGGTCATGAACGGCGCGATGAAGATCGTCGCGATGCGGTCCCGGTCGTCTTCGACGGTGCGCGCGGACATGATCGCCGGGATCGCGCAGGCGTAGGCGGAGAGCAGGGGCAGAAAGGACTTGCCCTGCAGTCCCACCCTGTGCATGAGGCGGTCGGCAATCACCGCCGCGCGGGCCATGTAGCCGGAATCCTCCAGGATCGCGATGAAGAAGAAAAGGATGAGGATCTGGGGAAGGAAGACGAGCACCGACCCCACCCCGGCCCAGACCCCGTCAACCAGCAGGGCGCGGAACCAGGTGTCGGGCAGGACGCCCGCCACGTATTCGCCCGATACGCCGATCAGCGCTTCGGCGCCGTCCATTAGGGGGACCGCCCAGGCAAAGATGGCCTGGAAGACCAGTCCTACCACGACCGCGAAGATGAGCGGTCCCCACACACGGTGCAGCACGATGCCATCGAGCCGACTGGTGAAGCGCGACGGCCGCGGCGCACGGAACCCGGCCGAACGCCCAAGTTCCCGGGCGCGCTCGCGCCGGGCGGCGAAGACATCGATCACGGGCAGGGAGCGGCCCGACGGATGGCCCTCGAGGTGGTCGGCGGCGACCACGATCGGACACGCGCGAACCTCCTCGCCCCCCGTGTGGAGAGCGGTGAGGAAGCGGTGTACGGGTTCCAGGGTGCCGGTGTCCCGCGCGTTGACCAGCGCCACCTCGACGCCCAGGTCCCGCGACAGCCGTGCGCTCTTCAGCGCGCCGTCGCGGCGGTCCAGTTCGTCGGCCATGGTGAGGACGACCAGCGTCGGCAGTCCGAGTCCCAGTACCGGTTCCGCGACCATCAGGTGGGAGCGGAGGCGGGTCGCGTCGAGCACCAGCACGACCGCGTCAGGCCGTCGATCAGTCTCCAGTTCGCCGAGCAGCGCGTTGCGGGTGATCATCTGATCCACGCTGCGCGGAGAGAGGCCGTGCACACCCGGAAGATCGATCATCTCGACCGGACCGGCGTCCGAGTCGGCCACGCCGGACCGGCGTTCGACCGTGACCCCAGGGTAGTTCGCAACCTTCTGGCGCAGTCCCGTGAGGTTGTTGAAGAGGGTCGACTTCCCCGAGTTGGGGGGACCTACCAGAGCGACCAGTGGGTGGCCGGCGTCCGTCGCGGTTCCCTCGGCCGCTTCCGCCGGCAGCGTGGCGGACGCGCTACCCGGGTTCAATTCGAGTCGAGAACCCCCGCGGCTTCCAGTGCGCTGCGCACGCAGAGACAGGACGCGGTCTCTCTCCGGAGCGCGACGAGGGCGCCGTCAACGCGATAGACGATCGGACCTCCCGCGGGAGCATGCCGGACCGGACACAACTTGCACCCCGGCACGATGCCCTGCTCAAGCAGCGGCACCACGTCGTCGCCGGCCACGTCCATCCGCACCAGGATAACTTCCTCTTCGAGGGGGACATCGGCCAGGACGCGCAGGGGCACTTCCCTCTGGGCATCGCCGGGGCGCCGGGGGGCGGAGTCGCCTGTCCGTTTCACACTGTCTCCCTGAAAGAGGCAAGTTGCAGGGTCACGTTGCGCGATCCGAGTCACGCGATAGTAGAGTAAGGTGGTATTCCCGAAATGGAAAGTCCTGTTCACACCTCTTCGAACGTGCCCGGCCATGCATTCCTACCGCGTCCCCTCCGCAGCCGCCGAAGTCGAGGACGTCATCCGGCGGAGCCGGTTCGTGACCCGCGCGGGGCGGGCCACCGGCAGGAAGGACGCCATGCGGTTCGTTGAGGAGACGCGCGCTCAGCTGCCCGGAGCGACCCACTACTGCTGGGCGTACAACGCGGGTCCGCCCGGATCGACGGCGCATGTCGGCATGAGCGATGCGGGGGAGCCGCACGGGACCGCAGGGAAGCCCATGCTGCACACGCTGCTGCACTTGGGGGTGGGCGAGGTGGTGGTGGTGTGCGCCCGCTACTACGGAGGGGTGAAGCTCGGTACCGGTGGACTCGCGCGCGCCTACGCCTCGGGTGCGAAGCGCGTCCTGGAGGTGTGCCCCACAATGGAGAGGGTCGATCGGATCCCGGTGGTGGTCACGGTCGACTACCGCAGCACCGACCGTGTCGACCGCGCGCTCGATGCTCTCGGTGCCACCGTTACGGAGCGCGTTTTCGGCGCCGATGTCCGTTATCGGGTCCTGGTCCCGCGCCACCGCAGGGCGGATCTCGACAGCGCGATCGCCGAGATCACGGGGGGGAAGGGCCGTCTGAACGACGACTGCGGTTGACTCCGGTGGCAGCGGTTCGTGGATGAATCCGCCGGAGCGGCGCTACGCCGGGCTCCGAGGGCTGCGGTCCGTGGGTTGTCAGGGGCCCGAGGCATCCCCCGCCGAGCGCGTCGAGCCACGTGACCCCGAGCCATTGCCGTTGGTGTTTCGAGGGTTGCACAGCAATGTGGGGGCGGGCAGGTCCGCTCCACGGCGTGCGCCGCGGCGTCAAGCGGCAGTCTTTCCAATGCGAAGCCTGAAGTCGGGGGTCTCTGAACTGAACTGAAAAGTGAGGGGAAAGGCCCAGGGAAGGGGCAGGTCCGTGGTCGATGATCTCTTGACCAGAGGAGAGCGGCAACCGGCGAGTTCGGACAGGCCGGTTTGGCCCGTCGCTTGAGTCCGATTTGAAAATGTCCTCCCTTAGCGAAGTAGAAATGTCCTCTTTCGGATCATGTTCGGTCAACGACGGAACCGGATCCGGGAGAGGAGCAGATGGACTTGAGTCTGAAAGGAGAATGATCGCATCTCGGTGCTGAGACAGGAGAAGGAAGGAGTGCTGACCGCAGCTGCGGCAGCAGCGCGGCTCGGGGTGACGCGGCGGCATTTTCGCAGGTTGCGCCGGAAGTTCGAGGCTGAGGGCGATGCGGCCGTAGTGCACGGACTGCGCGGGCGGCGGTCGAACAGGGCGTTGCCGCGGGCGTTTCGAGAGCGGGCGCTGGAAGTCGCGAAGGAACCGCTGTACCGGGACTTCGGGCCGACGCTGCTCGCCGAGCACCTGGAGAGAAGCTTCGCCCTGCGGGTGAGCCCGGACACGCTGCGGGGCTGGATGATGAAGTCCGGCCTGTGGAAGCGGCAGCGCAGAAGGGCCAAGCACCGCAGCCGGCGTCCGCGGCGGGCGGCGCTGGGCGAGCTGGAGCAGTGGGACAGCTCGGTGCATGCGTGGCTGGAGGACCGGGCTGCGGGCGACCAAGTGCTGATCTCGATCCATGACGATGCGACGTGTCGGCTGATGATGGCCCGCTTCGTCGAGCGCGATGACGGTGCGGAGAACCGCCGGGCGATCATCGGATACCTACAGCGCCACGGCCGCCCCCTGGCTGTCTACACGGACCACGCCGGACACTTCGGGCGGTGGCTGGCGAAGAAGGAGGAGCGGACCGATACGATCATCTCACGGGCGCTGGGAGAGTTGGGGGTCAACGTGATCCTGGCGGGCTCTCCCCAGGCGAAGGGACGAGTCGAGCGGACGTTCGGTACGGCGCAGGACCGCCTGATCAAGGAGATGCGGGTGGCAGGGATCTCCAACCTCGATGCGGCGAACCGCTTCCTGGCCGAGTACTGGGTTCCGTTCTGGAACGAGCGCTTCGCGGACGAGCCCCAGGACGCCCGCGACGCACACCGGCCCCTGCCGTCCGGCATCGATCTGGAGGCCCTTTTCGCCGAGACGGAGACCCGGAAGGTGGCCGGCGACTTCACGATCCGCTTCAAGAACCGGTACTGGCAGATCCCGGAGCGGAAGGCCCGAGGTGTTCGGTCTGGTGACGAGGTCGTCGTTGAACGCCGACCTAGTGGGGAAATCCACTTCCGGATCGGCCAACGCTACCTGGCCGTCGAGTCCCTGGGTCGGGCCCGTCCTCCGGCAACACCGGCGAAGGCTCAGCCCGCAAAGCCCCGAAAGCCGGAGTCGAAGCCGCCGAAGCCGCCGAAGCCCGCACTGGACCATCCATGGCGAAAGCAAAACCACGCGAATGCCCGAATGGCCATGGCCCGGCGGGACCAGCGACTCGGAAGACAGGCTGCGCGAAGCAATGGAAAGCTTGCCGAGCCGCCGCATGCCGGACTCGCGAGCGGCGCCTATGGCCGGGGACCTCGCCGGAAATCGGATGCGGGATCGGTATGATCACCGCCTCGTGGCCCCACCGACCGGCCAACGCAGGGTTCGACCCAACCCAACGCGACCGTCGGCAAACACTCACCCAAGGGGGGACATTTCTATTTCGCTCTACCCCCGGACATTTCGATGACGATGGGTAGCGTAGTAGGTTCCCTCGTCTCATACCAGCTGAGGGGAACACCGACCCACTATTTGATCGGGAGCGACGGACGAGTGACGCATAGCGCTGTAGGGAGTCTGTTGGAAATTCCCTCGTGGCTCAACTGATGAGAGTTCGAGTCGGCCTTGGGGTGCTCGTCGCGGTTGCGACCGGCTGTCAGCCCGACAGCGCACCATCGGCGGGGTATGCCGAGTCTTCGACATCGGAGGAAGGATGCGAGTGGCTTTCCGCCAGTAGGCCGATGGCCGCGGACGCACCCCTGTGCGGCCTCGAGTTCCGCGAGGTTGTGCGCCTCGAAGGAAGCATCGACGGCACGATACCCGACGCTCCTGTACGGGCTCTCCGGGACGGCACCTACATAACCGGTACCTATTCGCGCGGCAAGCTTGCGCTTTGGGGACCGGACGGCGAACTCCTCGATGTCCTCGGAAGAGGTCCGGGGGATGGTCCGGGAGAGTTTGACTACGTTACGAACATGGTGTTGATTCCTGATGGCGCATTCATCGTCTTTGGGCCCCCGCCCCTGGTTCACGAGTATTCGAGAGCCGAGGGCTTCGTGCGCTCATTTCGCCTTCCGGCTCATGGTTCGGTGAGTTCGGGTGTCACGTACGGAGACCAGGTGATTCTCTCCGTTGCGGCGACGGATGACTGGCAAGCCTATCGGATCGATGGGGACAGAGTCCAGGCAATGGGAGTTCCGCTTGGTTCCTCAGAAACGTTTCCGATGTTGACAGCGGCGGAGGACTTGGGTATGTGGTCGGCCAACACTGACCGCTATGTCCTTCGAAAGCACGACTGGCCGGGCGGGACGATGGTTGACTCTCTGGTCTTGAGTCGAGATTGGTTTTCGGGTCCTGGAGGCAGCGAGACGCTGATATACGGACTTCATGCCGATGGTCACGGACTGATATGGGTTTTGGCGCAAGTGCCGGATCCTGACGCGCCACGACGGCCTCCCGAAGGCCTTGATGCTCCGATTGTTGATGAGGAAGTCGAGGCTGAGACAATCGGGTATACGGACCACGTCATCGAGGCGTTAACCCCGGATGGTCGCTTGGTGGCATCCGTTCGATTCGATTCCTTCGAGGATGCCGCCTACCCTGTTGTAGGGAACCTGTGGTATCGCCCGACTCCAGACAGGCTGTCCATTGTCATCCTGGAAGCGTTTCTGGTAGCGCGCTGATGAAACAAATGGCTGGCTGAAGCTTTTCCCTCCTTCCGGCACCCCGCAACAGGCCCCCTGGGCGATTCGCCTCCGTCGTTTCCTCGACCTCCGCGTACGCGTCGCCGTGGATCGGCTCGAAGTTGACCACGCGCACCCTGAACCAACGCCACCGAAGTCCGGCGTCCACTATTCAAGGTACTTCGATGGATAGCACAGCACGGGCGGCCAGTCTCCCGTAGCCGCGAGCAGCGGACTACCCCGGCAACCCCGTCAGCCACAGCGCGAGGACGGTCGCCCACGGGACGGTGAGATTGTCGTCAATGCCGCTGGGCAAGACCTCCGCAACGGCCACCACCAATGCCGATATCAGCGCGGCGGGGAGGCCCGCAAAGGGGGTCAGCACAGCCACCGCGACCAGGAAGAAGGCCCCGGTGCCTTCCCAGCTCCCCTTCCCAAGCTTGTGCTTCCCCCACAGCCGGCCGATCACGCTCGCGGCCGGATCGGCGAGCGCGAGCACCAGCATGGCCGGCGCGAACAACGGATGGGGAGCAACCAACAGGACAGTCAAGGCTCCGATCAGAAACCAGGTCGAAGATGCGAGCCTGCGGGCCTCGCGCGGCGACGCAAGTGCGGAGAACCAGCGGAAGAAGGTGGTGTTGGCCACCCGCGACCGCAGACGAACCCAGTCCAGCAACAGCGCCGTGGCCAGCCCGCCGCCCAGGGTGGCAAACGGCACCATCGACCCCGGTCCCATCCAGTGGACAAAGGCGGCAATCCCCACACCACCCCCCATATGAAACAGTCTGCGCCACGGTTGAACCCCTTCGGTGACCTGGACGGCGGCGTCGAATTCCGAACCCCCGGAGCGTTCCACATCGCCGGTCACGGACACAACTCCCTTTGCGCGGCCGGGAGCCGGGCTCCTCGGGCCAGGTAGCCGCTACCGAACCAGTATTGTGTCATCCGGTTACCCGGTCTTCACGCCGACGTTGCCGGCAACGTGCACCAGTGAGTTCATCCGCATACCGCGGATCATACACGGAGAATCGAAGGTGGCAAGCTGGAACATTCGAACGCGAGGCTCGCGCGGGGGTGCCCATCACGGCACCTCCCGGCCCCCGAAGGCACGCCGAGCTTCGTGGTCCGCACGGACTGCCAACCCGGTTCCAGAGCCGGGCAAGGCTTTACAGGATCCAGCCATTGAAGGATGTTCTGGAGAGGAACGGCGGATTCAAGGTTTTCGCTACTACGACGAGGAAACTGAACTCGTGACCGGCACGGAGTGCCCGGACAGAGAGGGAGCGCCTCGAAGGGAGGGAGCATGAGATCACTCCCGCCCGGGTCAAGCGCCGCCGCCGGTGCGGCCAACCCACCGGCCTCCGCGAGCGAAACAAAGACCCCGCCGCGCGTACTGGTCGTCGAGGACGAACCCGAGATCGCCGCCCTGATCGCCTACCAACTCACCCGCGAGGGCTACCGGGTGGAGACAGCGCTGCACGGCGCGGCGGCCCTGGATGCACTCCACCGAGATCTTCCCGACCTGCTCGTACTGGACCGGATGTTGCCGGAGATCTCGGGAGACGACGTGCTCAAGGCGCTTCGGAGCGACCCCGCCACCGCGTCCGTGCCTGTTCTGATCGTCACTGCGAAGAAGGACCAGGCCGACCGTATCCAGGGCCTGGAACTTGGCGCCGACGACTACCTCACCAAGCCCTTCAGTCCCCGTGAACTGGTGCTTCGCGTCGATGCGATCCTGCGCCGCACCCAGGGCGAACGCGGGGCCGCGACCGGGGGCGGGCCCATCCTCCGGGCCGGACCGCTCAGGGTGGACATCGGCGCGCACATCGTGACCCTGGACGACGAGGAGGTCCAGCTCACTCCGACCGAATTCCGCCTCTTGCAGACTCTCCTGGAGCGCCGCGGCCGCACCCAGAGCCGCCATCAGCTCCTTACCGAGGCGTGGGATGTGGACTCGGTCGCGGCGCGGCGGATCCACACCCGGACCGTCGACATGCATGTGCGGCGGCTCAGGGGCAAACTCGGCCCCGTGGGGGAGTGGATCGAGACTGTGCGAGGGTTCGGGTACCGGTTCCAGAAGCCGACGGACTGAGCAGGAGGCGCCGCCCCCTACCTCGACCGACCCCTCCCCCCATTCCCCCCGATCGGATCCCCGGCGGGCAGCTGCAGCGACGGCAACGGCGTCGTGTTCTCGATCCGCTCCTGCCAGCGGCGGATATCGGCCGCCACCAGGCGCTGGTGCGGCGACGCCCCCATGAGCGCCTCCAGCTGGCCCGCCAACCGGTCCAGCCGGTCCGAAAGCACCGCCCGCGCCTCGGTCATCGTGCCCGCGCTGCCGGCGTGCCGCATCATGCGGTCCACCACCGCGCGCTGGATGACGTGCTGCACGCGCGTCCGGTATTCGTCCGGTTCCGCGGGAGCAGCCCAGGTAGCCTCGATGAGACGGTCGACCACCTCTTCCAGATCGGGGTTGTCGTCCATGCTGCCGTACACGACCAGCCGCGCCATGCGCGCCGGGTGCAGAATCTCGCCCACCGTGAAATCAGCCGCCCCTTCGGCCACGCCCAGCGGGTCGAAGAGCTGTTCGGTGTGACCCGGGAAGACTTCGCCCTCCTGGTGCCTGAACGCCCCCGGCGGAATCATCGCGATCACCTCCTCGGGAAGCGCCAGGAAGTCCACCGTAAGCGCCGACAGGATCGTCTCCAAAGCGTCGCGCTGCTCCTCGCCCGGCACGATCGCGACCGGTACCTGCCCGTCCCCCCGCACCGCGTAGCTGTAGTCGGCCCCGCCAAGGCTCTGCGCGGCGGCCCGCAGCTGGAAGCGGTGGTGCATGTAGAGCGGCAGCAGCACGTACTCGAGGTCCGACAGGGGACGGCCGGACCGGATC
The DNA here is from genome assembly GCA_965208295.1 of Longimicrobiales bacterium. Classification (GTDB taxonomy): domain Bacteria; phylum Gemmatimonadota; class Gemmatimonadetes; order Longimicrobiales; family Gaopeijiaceae; genus Bin94. Next base: position 836,295 of record OZ242328.1, read on the forward strand.
AGGTGATCGCCGAACCCCCGCATGCCGATGTTGCGGACGCGGATCTCGTGCTTGAGGTGGTCGACCAGGTTTTCGCCGTTGTCCCAGACGCCCGCGTAGGGGTGTCCCGCGCCGATAAAGTTGTTGTTGGTGTGCGACATGAAGATCAGGCCGTCGCGCATGCCCTGCGCCGCGATCTCCTCGAGCGCGGCGACCTCGTCGGTCCCCTCGGGAAACTCCCGGTACAGCCAGTTGACCGAGAGCTTGTCATACTCCCCGATCCTCTGCACATAGGCGTTCGAGAGGTCCAGGTTCCCGTCGGCATCGATCTCGACGTACGGAGCCGGGTAGTCCATCACGCTCTCGCGCCCGTAGGTGCTGGCCAGATAGTTGTGGGGAAAGCCGATCGTGTGGCCAACCTCGTGGGCGGACAGCTGACGGACCCGCGCCAGCGCCATCTCGACCGCGTCGGAGTTGTCGGCGACCTGGGCCAGGTACTCGAAGGCGGGGGCCGCCGACAGAGCGCAGAACATCGGGTCGGCCGAGGCGTCGCCGCCGTCGTCCACCGTGCCCGCGAAGGGCGACACCATCCCGGTGCCGAGCAGGTAGTCCTGCCTCAGGCGCAGACTCCCCAGGTTGACCACCCCGCGAATGATCTCGCCGGTGCGCGGATCGATGACGGTGTTGCCGTAGGAGTACCCGCGCGTCCGCCGGTGCGTCCAGTGGATCATGTTGTAGCGAATGTCCTGCGGATCGATGCCCTCGGGGAGCACCTCCACACGGTAGGCGTCGAGGAACCCTGCGGCTTCGAAGGCGTCTTCCCACCACGCGGCCCCTTCGATCAGGGCGCTGAGGATGGGTTCCGGGGTGCCGGGGTCCACGTAGTAGACGATGGGCTCCACGGGCTCGGACGGTTCCGGACCGGGGTTGCGTTTCTGGAGACGGTGGCGGGCGGCGAGGCGCAGTCGCAGATCTTCGTCGATGGGGGTGGCGTAGTCGAAGATGGTCGGGCCGTTGACTCCGACGCGGGGGTCGGCGACGCGGGTCCGGTAGCCGTCGTCGGGGAGCTGGATGAAGGAGTGGTGCTGGCGCAGCGTCACGGCGCGCGGATTGACGGCCACCCCGCTCACGAGCCCGCCCGGGTTGTCGCTGGTGAAGGTCAGCAGCGCCTCGACCTCGGTGTTCTCGGGAAACGACCGAGTCGCGGGCAGATGAATGGCGGAACGGGACACGTCGAGGCGGAAGTTGCCCTCTCCCCGCTGCGCGATCTGACCAATCACGTTGCGCGCGTCGCGCAGGAAGAAGGGGGTGGCGTCGACCAGCACCCGGTCGCCCGTGCGCGCCACGATGTCGAACCCCCAGTAGACCGACGGCGCGAAGGCGTCCCGCACCGCCTGCACCTCGGTCGCGTTGTCGCTGCGGGCCTGGAACTGGTAGTTGGGCTGCATGAGGAGGACGCGGGGACCGATCTGCCTCGCCTCGAGAACGTGGGTGCCGCGGAGCTGGCCGCGATCGATGCCGACCGGGTTGGATCCGAGTCCCGATCCCATCGAGATCTGGTAGAGGAATTCGCCGGCGGTGAGGTCCAGTTCCCAGTAGAGGGCGCCCTCGTCATCGTCCCAGTAGAGGTTGAAGAAGCCCTCCATGGCGGTCGTGCCGCTGGTCTTTTCGGTGATGGTGGGGAGGGGCTGCTCCTGGGCGGCCGCCGGGGAGGTGGCCACGGGGGCGAGGACGCCGAGGAAGGCGGGGGCCAGCGAGAGGAGGAGCGAGGGCATGAATCGACAGAAGTCGGTGGATGTGCGTGTGGACATCAACGGAGTTCCTTCCCCGGGGTTGCCGGCGCTGCAGATTGCTGGGGGGCCGCTCCTGGCAAGTCAGGGGAACGGCCGGGGATCGCAGGCGGGAGACTGCGAGCGGTGACAGGCCGGCGCAAGGGCGCGGTTGGGGGGTTTGCGACCGGAGAGCATAGTACTGGAAGCGGTCACTACAGACGCAATCAGTGGCCGAGTGCATAGGAGACCGGTTCCACGGGCTTGAGCCAGCCTCCGGTGGCTGGCGTTGGCGCAGTCAGGCCGAAGCCTGTTTCGCGGACTGGTCCAGGAAGAGATGCTCCTCCAGGAAGCGCAGCCGCACATCCAGCTGGCGAAACCCTTCAATCATCTCGGTCCGCAGACCGGCGATGCTGGTTCGTGTCTCGGCCCGAAACTCCGCCATGTCCTCCCGCAGTTCCCCGCGGAACGCGACCATCTCAGCCTTGAACTCGGCGCGCAGGCCAGCCATTTCACTGCGAAGAGCAGTGACTTTACCGTCGACATCCCCGCGCAACGCCCCAGTTTCGTCGCGCAGCCCCGCGATCTCGGTCCGCATCTCCTCGCGCAGACCCCCTATCTCTTCGCGCACCGCAGCGATCTCGGTCCGCATCTCCTCACGCAGACCTCCTATCTCTTCGCGCACCGCAGCGATCTCGGTCCGCATCTCCTCGCGCAAACCCGCGATGCCAGAGAGCATCTCTTCGCGCAGACCAGACAGGTCATTTCGGGTGTCCGCCCGCAAAGTCCCCATCTCCCGGCGCAGCACGCTGCTCATTCGCCAGTTGAGCCCCGCGAGCGCCACCCCGACTCCCAGGATCGCGATGAGTTCGGCGCTCACAGGCATGCAACCCGCGCCAGAGTGCTGTGTCTCTCCAACTGCATCTTCGTCCACTCCTCCCAGTGTCCCTGTCGCGGTCTCCCGGATTCAGGGCCGGTTGCTCCCGCTCCGGACCTTCGCCGGAGCCGAGCATTCAATAAAGCCCCGAAAAACGGGCACCGGAATGTCGATTCCGGCCAAACTTCAACGCGCGAGCCAGCGGCGCTACCAGCCTGCCTTCAAGCTAAGCGGTGCATCTCACCACCCACCAGAACCCGACCCAACCGACAGCACCGGCGGCACGCGGGCGCGCGTGGCTTGCTCCAGGTCATAGGCCCAGGCCAGAAGATCCGCGTCGGTCCACAGATCGCCGATGAAGGCGAGCACAAACGGGGTCCCATCGTCATAGTACGAAAACGGAACCGTGACGGTCGGCAAGCCGATGTCGTTGATGATGTTGCTCGGCAGCTCGGCATGGTTGTTGGGCCGGAAGTCCGGGCGCTCCGGATCCTCCACCAACGGGCGGATGGGCTCGCCGGCCTGGGGGAAGAAGAGACCATCGAGGTCGTGATCCTCCAGCACCTTGCGGAAGAGTGCCCGTATTTCCATGCGCCATGCCTGGAACGCATCCCCCTGCTCCGTCGCGGTCGGGGCGGCCGGAGACCGACCAGGGCGCCCCCGCCGGAACTCCCGTCCCGACAACTCCTCCCACTCTTCCATGCTGCGAAAAGCCGCGTCCGGTCCCAGACCCTGAAGGTAGACAAGCATGTCGTGCGCTCCCACGGAGGGCACCGACGGGCGGTCGCCGTACAGTTCAACCCACCCGGTCCCGGCAAACGGATCTTCGACGACCGCGGCCCCCTCGGCCTCGAGCACCACGATGGCCTCGGAATAGAGCGTCTGCGTCTCGGACGCCAACGGCAGGAAGGAGTCCCGCCATCCCTGGCCCACGAGCCCAAAACGCTTTCCCTGAAGCGCCAACGTGCTCAGCCCCGCCGCGTAGCCCTCCTCCGGCATGTGCTCCGTGGCAGAGTAGGTGGCCAGGTCTTCTGTCGTGGGACCCGCAATGACGTCGAGGACGAGCGCCGCGTCCCGAACGGAGCGGGCCAGCGGACCGACCACGTCCCGGTAGGTGGCATCCATGGGGAGGGCCCCCTCCAGTGGCACCAGGCCGAAGGTCGGCTTGACGCCCACCAGCGCCTGGGCGGCGGCAGGATTCTGAATCGACCCGCCCGTCTCGGTGCCGAGACCCAGGACCGCGAAGCTGGCATTCACCGCTGTCGCCGTCCCGCCGCTGGACCCGCCCGGCACTCGGTCGACCGCGTAGGGATTGAGGGTCTCGCCCGCCACCGAGCTGCGCGTGCGGGTCCCGTGCCCGGCGAAGTCCGGCATGTTGGTCTTGCCCAGGATGACCGCGCCGGCTTGGCGTAGCCGCTCCACGGCGGCCGCGTCGTCCCCCGGAATCATGTCCACGCCTCCGGTGGCGGCGCTGAACCCATCGAATCCCGCCGTAGTGACCAGCCCCGCGTAGTCCAGGTTGTCCTTGATGACGACGGGGACACCGTGCAGCGGGCCGCGCGGGCCTGACGTGCGCAGTTCCTCGTCGAGGGCGGCGGCGATGGCGAGGGCATCGGGGTTCATCGAGATGAAGGCGTTGTAACGATCCTCGTAGCGGGCGATGCGGTCGAGGAAGGCCTGGGTGAGTTCGGTGATGGTGTAGCGTGCGGCGAGGAGGTCGTCGTGGACCTGGGTGGCGGTGAGTTCGATGATGTCGAGGGTGTCGGGGTGGGTGCCGGGGGCGGGGGGTGGCGGGGAGGAGGGGACCGCGCCGGGGTGGGACGCCATCTGCGCGAGGATCGCGATGGCGAGGACGGGGAGGGCCAAGTGGCGGAGAAGCGCTTTGTTTCGCTGCAAGTCAGTCATCGTCTCCACGCTCGCGCCGCGTCATTTCAATAGGGTGGTGAACTTGGTACCGGACGGCGGAACCCGGAACGCGAAGGGCACTCGCGTCTTCTTCGCGAGCTCTTTCATCCGTGGCCAGTTGCGCACAAGCTGCTGGATGAGCTGGCATCGATTGCGGTTCTTCCCGCCCATGAAGAAAGCGCCGACCTGGTGTTCCTTCAGTGCGGTCCATTCCGCGGGCCGAAACCGGATGCGATTGTCGCGGGTGACCAGGAACCAACCTTCCGATCCGATGCGGGCCAGGTATCTCGGGTCATCGACGCTGTCAGGGAAAAACTCCGTAAGGTGGACAACATCTTCGCCGAATGCCTTCATTCCCTTCGCAAGCTGCGGACTAAGGTTGTGATCCACGAAGAACCTCATGCCGCCATACCGACTTCGAATTCCACCGCCGCTTCTATCTCCGCCTCCGTGAGATCCCACCAGGCGCGAACTGCGACCAGGCTCTCGTTCTCGGCAACAAAGAGATCGTGAACATTGGCGGTCTTGACGCCACGTCCCACTATCGAAGGCGCGCCAAACGACACGAACGGGTCGAGAACCACTGGCCTGCTTCGCCCGAGCGGATACCACCGGCGCGCCAAACCCGCCGGAGATTCGAATTCGATCTGCTCAGCGAGTTGCCGAATGAGCGGCGCGATCACCCACTGTCCCTCCGAAAGAAGTTCCAGAATCGCGTCTCCTCTGTCGCGAATCTGTAGAAAGATGTTTCCTCCGTCCGTGAAGAACGTCTGCCTCGCGAAGTGGTCCGTGCCGAGAATCTCGTGAGCCTCGTTGAGGGCACGACGGACTCTTTGAAGTGAAACGCCATGATCCAGGAAACGCTTTACGAAGAGCAGGTCCACGAGCTCCAGGAAAGATGCGTACGAGGTGCTGCGGGCCCCACTACGCTGCAGGACAGGCGGCTGGTACCGGACGGTGTCGCAATAGCTGTAGCCATATCCCTTCAGCCATCGGCGCACCCTCCCGGCCTTCAAGCCGACCAGGCGGCCAGCCTCGGCCGCCGGGTAGGACGGACGATGTCTCTGGTCGAGGAGGGGGGAGTCGCTCACTACTCTATCGTGCCTCGCTATCTGGTGGGATGACGCCTGTGTCCGATGCTCCGGATCCGGCAAGCTACCGATACGACGGAACGCCAGAAAGGTAACCCACTCACGATCTCTGATGGATCAGCAGGATTCGCGTTCCCTCTCCATTCAGCGGCCAGCTCTTGATTACTTCGCTGAGCGCCTCCAGGATCGACGCACGGGAGATTCCGTGATCGGCCGAGCCCGCAGGACACAACACCCTTCCTCACCCCATGCCCAAATCCACCGACGCCCTCATCGCCCTGCTCGATCTCGAACGGCTCGAGCAGAACATCTACCGCGGCCAGAACCGCGATATCGGCTCGGGGCGGATCTTCGGCGGGCAGGTGCTGGCCCAGGCGCTGGTCGCCGCCCGCCGCACGATCGACGATCCCGACCGCGACGCGCATTCGCTGCACGGCTACTTCATCCTGGAGGGCGACCTGGACATCCCGGTGGTCTACTTCGTGGACCGCACGCGCGACGGGGGGAGCTTCACCACCCGCCGGGTCACGGCGATCCAGCACGGGAAGGCCATCTTCACCCTGTCGGCGTCGTTTCACCGCACCGAGACGGGCGAGTCGCACCAGAGCCCCATGCCGGATGTCCCGCCGCCGGAGGAGCTCGCCTCCGAGCTCGACATGCTGCGCGAGCAGGCCCACCGGATCCCCGCGCATCTTCGGGACATCCTCACCCAGGACCGCCCGCTGGATTCCCGGCCCGTGGAACCCTACACCTTTCTCGATCGCGGCACCCGCCCCCCCTTCCGCCACATCTGGGTGCGGAGCGCGGGACCGCTCGACGACAATCTCGTCCATCACCAGGCCGCGCTGGCCTACGCGTCGGACTACGGGATCCTCTCGGCCGCGCTGCAGCCGCACGGGCGCACCGTGCGCGACGAGGATCTGATGGCCGCTTCGCTCGACCACTCCATGTGGTTCCACCGGCCCTTCCGCGCCGACGACTGGCTCCTCTACTCGATCGACAGCCCCGTCACCCATGGCGCCAGGGGCTTCGGGAGGGGAACTTTTCATACCCGGGACGGGCGGCTGGTCGCATCGGCGGCGCAGGAGGGGTTGCTCCGCACGGGCATCAAACCCCGTCGCAAGCTTCGGTGACGTCGTTGCGCACGACCGTCCGGACCGCGACAGCTTCGCATCCCCCGTCACCCAACACTCCAACCAGGCACACACCCACCCATGCGCGATCGTTTCGAGTCCGCCCTCCCCTTCCCCGACTATCTGGAGACCGTTCGGAAGAACGAGTCACTCTGGCGAGGCGTCTACCAGCGCGCCCGAGTTCCCGACGCGGTCGTCGACGAGGCCCGCGCGCTCCCCGGCACCTGGCACTTGCTCGCTCTGAGCGAGGACTGGTGCGGAGACGCCGTGAACATTCTGCCGGTCGTCGCCCGCTTCGCCGAGGCGCTGCCGAACGTCGAGTTGCGGGTCCTTCTCAGGGACGAGAACCTGGACATCATGGACGCGCACCTGACCAACGGCAGCAGCCGCTCGATCCCGGTGGTCATCCTCTGCGACGAGGACTTCCGGGAGCGTGGCTGGTGGGGTCCGAGGCCCAGCGGCCTCCAGAGGTGGGTGATGGAGGAGGGGATGAAGATGGAACCCGGCCCGCGCTACGCCGAAACGCGCAGGTTCTACGCGCGGGACAAGGGGAAGGCGATCCTCACCGAAGCCCTCGAACTGATCCGCTCAGCCGCAAATGACTAGTCAGACTAGTGAGATAGACATGACAAACCCGACCCGCTCATGCATCCGCTGGGCCGTCCGCCTGTGGGTGGCCGCCCTGCTCGTCCTCCCCACCACCCCCCTCCACGCCCAAACCCGCGACTACCATTCCGAGCGCCCCTTCGGCACCCTGCGCGAACAGGCCCGCACCCAGCAGGCGTGGCTGCGCGAACGGCTGGAGAAGAACCTCCCCATGCTCATGCGCAAGCACGGCGTGGACATGTGGGTCGTCACGATGCGCGAGTACAACGAGGACCCCGTCTTCCGCGCTCTCGTGTCGCCGACCACCTTCGCCGCGCGGCGCCGCACGATCTACATCTTCCACGATCGCGGCCCGGACGAGGGGGTGGAGCGGCTGGCGCTGGGGGGCACCTCGCAGGGGGGTGTCTACGAGGCCGTGCGTGCGACCGTGCAGGCTCCCGACGGCCGCGCGGCCGAGCTCTGGGGCAAGGACCAGTGGAACCTCTTCGCGGACATGGTGCGGGAGCGCGACCCGGAGCGGATCGCGGTCAACATCTCGCACGACCACAACTTCGCCGACGGGCTGAGCGCGGGTGAATGGGAACAGATGGAGGAGGCGCTCGGGCCCGATCTGGTGGGGCGCGTGGTGCGGGAGCCGCTGCTCGCGATCGACTACCTGGCCATGCGCGTGCCCGCCATGACCCCGGTCTATCGCAAGATGCAGGCGATCGTGCACGAGATCATCGCCACGGCGTTCTCGGATGTGGTCATCGAGCCGGGCCGCACGACCACGGCCGACGTGGTGTGGTGGATGCGGCAGCGCGTGCACGACCTGGGTCTGGGTTCGTGGTTCCAGCCGTCGGTGTCGCTGCAGCGGCGGGGCGAGTCAATGGCGGGAGTGGCCGCGCCGGTGATCGAGCGGGGCGACGTGCTCCACTGCGACTTCGGGATCGTCGCGCTGGGTCTCACGACGGATACGCAGCATATGGCCTATGTGCTCCGCGAGGGGGAGATGGAAGCACCGGCCGGGTTGCGGCAGGCGCTCGCCAACTCGAACCGCCTGCAGGACATCCTGCTCGAGGAGACGAAGGTCGGCCGCACCGGCAACGAGATCCTCGCGTCGGTGCTGGAGAAGATGAGGGCCGAGGGGCTGAACGGGACGATGTATACGCATCCCATCGGCGACCACGGCCACGGTGCAGGGCCGCTGATCGGGCTTTGGGACTACCAGACGGGCGTGCCGGGACGCGGCGATCCGCCGGTGATCCCCAGCATGTGGTTCTCGACCGAACTGCAGGTCACCACTCCGGTGCCCGAGTGGGGCGACCAGCCGGTGCGGATGGCCCAGGAGGAAGAGGCCGAGATCACGGCCGAGGGGGAGATCCGGTGGATGCTGAGGCGGCAGACGGAGCTGCATCTGGTGAGGTAGGGCTTCGCGAGCGCGGCGGCGGGCACGCCGCTCACGATTCGGACGCCCGGCAACCGTCGCCGTAGGCCATCGCCCGCCACCAACTGCGGACCGCTACCGCGGCACCTCGACCTCGTACACCTCGATGAACTCTTCGCCGAGTTCCCCCGTGCGGAGGACAGCGAGAAGGCCTCCTGCCACGTCCAGCAATTCGTGCCAGGCGCTTGGAATCGTGCTTTCGAGCTCGACGACGCCCCACCCGGTGATCGACGCATCTCTGATCTTCAGCAACTCCGGGCGGTAGACGGGAAGGTTCAGCATCCCCAATGGAGTTCCGTCCGATTCAAGCACCGTCCACCGGCGCTCCATGTCCTCGAGCCTGGCGTAGCCTCCGATCCAGATTCCGCCATCGGCGCCCACCTTGAGCGCGCCGAAGGCCGGATAGGTGTCCCTCACCTTCGATTGCTCCAGCACTTCGCGCTGTGCCGGACGCACCGCTTCCGGGTACATGTCGAGAGCGAGTTCGAGCCAGGCTTCCTTCTCCCGGGAGGTGACTTCGCGGGGCGAATGTCCGCCACGGATCCGGGTCAACGGTTCCGTCCCCTCGTACAGGGTCACGTCCAGCGAATCGGTCGTGGCCACGGCCGCGTGGGAGCCGCGACCCGCATAGAGCGCGGTGGCGGCGAATCCGACCCTGATCATCCAGCCGGGCGTCACAAATCGCTCCTTCCCGGCCCACCGGCCCAGGGTATCCACAACCGCCCCCGACTGGTCACCGATCACCAGAAAGAGAGGGCCCCGCTGAAACCCCAGGGGACGGAAGGGGCGCGTCTCGAGCACGGCAAGAAACTCCCCTCCCGCGAGGTGAACCAAAGGGGCAATTGCGTGGGTCATGTCGAAGCGCAGAACCCCGGTCACCCGTCCTGAAGGTTCGAGGAAAGTAAATCGCCCCAAGTCCCAGTCGTATATGGAGAGGTTGCCACCCGCATCGACCCCGATCCATTCGATGTCCTCGTACTCCCCCGGCCCCTCGCCCTCCCGGCCAAGGCGCTCCCGGACGCTCCCTTGCCGATCCAGGAGGATGACCTGAGACGACCCCTTGTCCGCAATCGCGAGCGACGAATCGGGAAGGAATACGGCGCCCGCCACGTGATGGAGCTCGAGGTCGGCGGCGGTGGAATAGACCAGCCGTCTGGGCAGTTCCTGCAGGTCCAGCGCGTGCAGATCGGAGATGCGGACAATCTCCGCGCCCGCCGAATCGGTCACCCATACGGTCGAGGAGTCCACTCCAACGCCGGAGCGGCCCGTCTCTTCAGAAGCCTCCCTGCACCCGGATCCCGCCATACACAGGGTCGCAACGACCAGACATCGAGCGGCGATGCATCCGCGCTTCCGGGCCTCTTCGCCGAACCCTTCGTAATGTAAAGACAACATTACACTATGTCACCTACAGTATACATTCCATTCCTCTCCAAGGTTTCGCTCCGCAGTACCGATACGTGCCGGGCACTTCTACTGTTTCGGAGCCCCGGCGGCACTCGAACGAGCCCGCCCTGGCCAACGCGCCGGGCCTCGACCTGTCCCTCGCCGGTACTTTGCGCCAGAGCACCCGGCACCTTAATGTCAGTGGGTCACCCAACTCTCTTCGGCGCCATGTCAAGACATCATCTCATCGCGTGCGCAGCCATCGCCTTCACCCCAGGCTTGGCAACCCCCGGCCCCGCCTCATCCCAGGTCCCACTCGGCATCCGCACCGCCAGCGGGCTCACCATCACGCCCGTCTACGAAGGCTGGTACGAAAACGCCGACGGCACCTTCAGCCTTTCCTTCGGCTACTACAACCGCAACTTCGAAGAGGTTGTCGAACTCCCGCACGGCGCCGCCAACCACATGGAGCCCGCGGACTACAACGGCACCCAGCCCACGCGCTTCCACCCGAGGCGGCACTGGGGCGTTTTCGCAGTCCAGGTCCCGGCCGACTTCGGTGAACAGGCGGTCGTGTGGACCATCGATTTCCGCGGCGAGCGCTATGCGATCCCGGGCACGCTCCACATCGACTGGCAGATCGATGCGCTCGATGGCGAAGCGGGGTCGGGCAACACGCCACCCGTTCTGTCCTTCGACGAGGGCGCGACGGAGGGTGCCGGGCCCGCCGGAACCTGGGGAGGACCGATCGAAGTCAGGGTAGGGATGCCCGTGGAGCTGACCGTGTGGGGCAGCGACGACGGGAGCGTCCGTATCGGCCGACGCCCGCAGTCCGCGGTAGCCTTGAGGTGGTTCAAGCATCAGGGACCCGGCGACGTCACCTTCAGCGAGGACCGCGGCGAGGTGCCGATCGAAGGGGGCGCCATGACCACCATGGCCACCTTTGAAGTGCCGGGCCAATACGTGGTTCGCGTTCGTGCGAACGACTCGTCCGGCGTCTCGAGCGGGGGGCACGCCCAGTGCTGTTGGACCAACGGATTTGTGAGAGTCAACGTCATTCACTGACGCTCAGGAGGAATCGCATGCGCGGTAAGAGTTTCAGTTGTACCGATTTCATTCGCGGACCGGCAACCATGTTTCTCGCGCTTGCGTGCGCGATCGCGGCCCGTCCGGCACCGGCGGACGCCCAGGAAGAGCTGACCTACGCCAAACACGTGGCGCCGATCCTGCAGGAAAACTGCCAGGTGTGCCACCAGCCCGGCTCGATCGCGCCGATGTCGCTCATGACCTACGACGCCGTGAAGCGCTATGCGCCCAGGATTCGGGAAAAGGTGTCGCAACGGATCATGCCCCCGTGGCACATCGACCGTTCGGTGGGGATCCAGGAGTTCAAGAACGACCGCGGTCTGACCGACGGGGAGCTGGAGACGCTGGTCGCCTGGCTCGACGGAGACATGCCCTTCGGTGACGAGGCCGACCTTCCCCCGACCCCCGACTTTCCGGACGGCAGCGAATGGCAGTTCAAGGAACAGTTCGGCAGACCGCCGGACCTTGTCGTGAAGTCCGACCCCTACACGCTGGCCGCCAAGACCCAGGACAAGTGGTTCCGTCCCCTGACGGAGACCGGATTGACCGAGGAGCGATGGGTCAAGGCGATCGAGATCCGTCCTTCGTGGCCGGACGGGCGCCGCGTCGTGCACCACATCCTCGCCTTCCTGGTCCAGCAGGAGGATCCGGACGAGATGAGCGAAGCGACGGCGGCGCTCGCGACCAGCAGCCGTTCAATGGGAGGCCCCGGACTCTTCATGGAGTGGGCCGTCGGCAAGGTCGGCGAGATCTTCCCCGATGGGGCCGGCAAACTGATGCTCCCGGGGTCCAGAATCAGCTGGGAGGTGCACTATCACGCGATCGGCCGCGAGGTCGAGGACAGCTACGTCGAGCTCGGCCTCTGGTTCTATCCGAAGGACGAGGTCCCCGAGAACCGGACCCGCCTGCGGTACTTCAACGCCACCGGAGACGACCTCGACATCGCCCCGGGCAAGATCGCCGTCACCCAGGACTTCTACACCCTCAGATGGCCGGCGCGTCTGGAGAACTTCCAGCCGCACATGCACATGAGGGGCAAGGCGATGTCCATGACGGCCATCTATCCGGACGGCCGCAAGGAGATCCTGAGCCAGGTCAGCAATTTCCAGTGGAACTGGCACGTCAACTACATCTACGCCGACCACGCGGCACCGCTCCTGCCGGCGGGGACGACCCTGGCATTCACGGCGTGGCACGACAACACCCCCGAGAACCCCAACAACCCCGATCATACGCAGTGGGTGGGCTGGGGAGACCGCACCATCGACGAGATGGCCCACGCCTGGGTGGACGTCACCTACATCACCGAGGAGCAGTACGCGGCGGAGATTGCCAGGCGCGAGGCGCTGGCGCAGGAGCAGGAAACAAAGGAGGGTGGAAAGCGGTAAGAGACAGGGTCGCCCCGGGGAACCAACCACCTACACTCGCAGGTGCCAGCACTGCAGAACATTCTTGCGAAACGTCCGAAGCCGGTCGTCGTCGATGTCGAGACGACCGGCTTCGGTGCGCATGACCGGATCGTCGAAATCGCGGTCATTACCCTTGATCCCGAGACCTGGGAGACAGAGGACGAGTACGACACGCTGATAAACCCTCAGCGGGATGTGGGACCGACCGGCGTTCACGGGGTTACGGCCGGAATGGTAGAGCTCGCCCCGGTCTTCGCCGAGGTTCTCGCCCCTCTCAGTCAACGTCTGCGCGGAGCCATGCTCATCGCACACAACCTGCCTTTCGACACCCGGATGATGCACTACGAGTTCGAGCGACAGAAGGTACCTGTCGACTTCGGAAAGGGGTTGTGCACGCTTAGTGCGACGCGCGAAAAGCTGGACCGGGCCTGCGCAGGCAGGGGAATACGTCTGACAAGCGCTCACCGCGCTTTGGCCGACGCTCGTGCGACGGCGGAACTCGCCAGAACACTGGGATTGGGGGATCGGCATGATCCCGTGAAGCCGGTGCAGGTCGAGGCCGTCCCCGCGGACGGAAACCTCCGTACACACAGACGCGGCCTTGCCGATGCGGCAACCAGTCCGATGCACCGCGTCGTTTGCAGGGCACACTATCCGCACGGCGACGAAGGCATAGCCCAGTACCTCGATGCGCTTGACTGGGTCTTGGACGACGGTGTGATCGACCGGACGGAGCGGGCAGCGATGGAGAAGCTCGCGACGGACTGGGGAATCTCTCCAGAAAGACAGCACGAGGCTCACCGCGAGTACCTCGACTGCATGGTCGAGGCCGCCGGGCGCGACGGATTCGTGAGCGAGGCCGAGCACGAAATCCTGATCCGGATTGCGACCCAACTCAGGGTGGACACAGCAGCCGTTCCCGCGCCGGACACCCGCAACGCCGCTTTGAAACCGTTTCAGGGAATGCGCATCTGCTTCACGGGTCAAGCTGTAGTCGGTGGACGGGAATGGAGGCGTCCCGATCTGCAGGAGCTCGCCCGCGAAAACGGCTGGGTACCTGTCCAGGGCGTAACGAAGAAAAACTGTGACGTCTTGGTCGCAGCGGACACTTCCAGCGCATCGGGAAAGGCGAAAAAGGCCCGCGCCTATGGGAAGCCGGTCATTTCCGTGGCCGAATTCCTTGACTTGGATCAGGTCAGGGCGCACCGGTGACACGGTCGTACCAAAAACCCGGCGCGGGCGCCCCGTCCAGACCTCAGATCATCGTCGAACACAAACCGGGAAAGAACGGAGAGGAATAGCCCAGGTGGAGATCGCGCTGCTGTCATCGGCCTTCGTGGCCTCGGTGGTGAGCGGGTTCATACCGTTCGTGAACGCCGAAGTGGTGGTGGCGGGAGCGGCCGTGGCCGCGCCGCCGGGCTACATGATCCCGGTGATCGTCGTGTGTTCGATCGGGCAGATGCTGGCCAAGGTGGCCCTCTATTCGGGGATGCGCTGGCTACCCGAGCGCCTGCCCGCGAAGGCGACGAAACGCCTTGAGCGCGCGTCCGAGAAGGTGAAGAAGCTGGAGCAGGCCGGACTGACGCTCGTCCTCGTCAGCGCCATCGTGGGACTGCCTCCCTTCTACCTGATCTCGCTGGCGGCGGGCGCGATGAGGATCAACCTCGCGGGCTTCATCGTGACGGGCACGGTGGGTCGGGTCATCCGGTTTGCCATCATCGCCTACGGGGCGGTGGCGGCGGGCGACGCCATCCAGGGCACGCTGTGAGCGGCGTCGATCGCGCGGGATCCGGGACGGTCGTGGCGCGGCGGCCCGAAACCGTGCCGGACCCAGGGTTGTCCCATCCCGGCGATGACGCGCGGATCACGATCCTCGTCGATTCGGCGGCCTTCTGGGAGGCGCTGAAGACCGACCTGGCCGCGGCGCGCGACTACGCATGCGTCCAAACCTACTCCTTCGAGGGAGACGCGGTGGGGGAAGCCCTCACGACCGAATTTCTCTCCTCGAAGGCCTCCGACCGCAGGCTGCTCATCGACTCCTACACCCGCATCAACCAGAGCGATCAGTGGATCCCGTCCCCCGGCTTTCTCTTCAACCGGGAACTGCGCGAGGAGGTGCGAAATACCCGTCACCTCGTCAGCACGCTGCGCTCCAACGGAGTCGGCGTCCGCTACGGCCGCCCCTTCGGCTTGCTGGGACACCGGATCCTGCGGCGCGACCACAAGAAACTCATCCTCTTCGACGACCGCGTGGCGTATGTGGGCGGCATCAACTTTTCCGAGCACAACTTCGACTGGCACGACTTCATGGTGCGCATCGAGGATCGCGAGGTGGCTCGCTTCCTCAGGAAGGACTTCCTTTCCTCGTGGGAGGGACGGTCCGAGAGATCTTCGCAGCGGTTCACGGCATTGGGACTCGATCTGCACGCACTGCCCGGCAGGGGAAACCGTGAGGCCTTCGGTGGTCTCGTGGACCGCATCCAGAACGCCGAGCACTCGATCCAGGTAATCAGTCCCTATTTGGGGCCACCTTTTACGCGGCATCTGGCGGCCGCCGTGAATCGCGGCGTGAAGGTGCAGGTCGTCAATCCACTCGAGAACAACCTCGGCTACCTTCAGAGGTATCTGTTCGCGGAAGCGGCACGCTTCGGCTTCGAGCTACACCTCTATGAGGACCGCATGATCCACATGAAGAGCATGCTGATCGACGACAGCGTGCTCGTCACCGGCTCTTCCAACTTCGACCTGCTGAGCTACCACGGCTTCCTGGCAGAGGTCGTCGCGGTCATCCGTTCGCCCTCCGTCATCGATGCCTTCCGGCGGCGGGTGCTGGAGCCGGCGCTCGCGGGATCGCGGCACTTTCAACCCGGCGATGTGCGCGGATCCGGTCCGTTGGCACGGTTTTGGAGTACCGCCGCGATGGGCGGGGCCAATCTGCTGGCCCGGGCACTCAACCCACCCGTGAAACGAGAACCGCGTGGCCGTTGAGCGCCATGCCAGTTCCAGGGGCCGCGCCATCGGCCTCTGGCTGGGGCTGACCGCTTTCCTCCTCCTGATGATCTTCCCGGTCGACCCCGGGAACGAGTCGGCCAGCCACCTCGCCGCGGTCGCGCTGCTCATGGCGATCTGGTGGGTCACCGACGCCATCCCCCTCTTCGCCACCGCGCTGCTCCCGCTGGTCCTCTACCCGCTTCTGGGCATCATGTCGGGGCGCGAAACCGCGCCGATCTACTTCAACAGCACGATCGTGCTCTTCCTGGGCGGGTTCATGATCGCGCTGACCATGGAGAAGTGGAACCTGCACCGCCGCATCGCGCTGAACATCATTCACGCGGTGGGGGGCGGGCCGGCGCGCATCGTGCTGGGGTTCATGGTCGCGGCCGCCTTCCTGTCGATGTGGATCTCGAACACGGCAACCGCGGTGATGATGGTCCCGATCGGGCTCGCCATCGTGCTGCAGATCGAGGGCGAGGCCGGGAAGGAAGCCGCGCGCCACTTTTCGGTGGGACTCATGCTCGGGATCGCCTACGGGTGCACGGTCGGGGGACTCACCACCCTGGTGGGCACGCCGCCCAACCTCTCCTTCGTGCGCATCTTCGAGATCCTCTTCCCCGACGCGCCGTCCATCGCCTTCGGGCAGTGGCTCATCATGGCATTGCCGGTGGGGGCGATCATGCTGGTGGCGGCCTGGTTCATGATTACCCACGTCTTCCACCGGGCACCGGAAGGGCTCGCCGTCGACCAGGAGGTGGTCGCCACGGAGCGCGCGCAACTGGGCGTCGTGTCGTTCGAGGAACGGGTCGTGCTGGGGGTCTTCGTGGCCACCGCGCTGCTGTGGGTCTTCCGTGTGGACCTGCAGCTGGGATTCCTCACGCTGCCGGGGTGGTCGCGCCTGCTTCCCAACCCGGGCATGATCGACGACGGCACGGTGGCGATCACCCTCGCCTCGATCCTCTTTCTCATCCCCACGCGCAACCGCGAACAGGGCTTCACCCGGGTCATGGGGCCGGATGTGATCCCCCGCCTTCCCTGGAACATCGTGCTGCTCTTCGGCGGCGGCTTCTCGCTGGCGGCCGGCTTCCAGGAAACCGGACTGGCGCAGATCATCGGCGGTCAGTTCGAGGCGTTCGGGAACCTGCCCGTCTTCGTGATGATCCTGCTGGTGTGCGTGGCCCTGACCTTCCTCACCGAATTCACGAGCAACACCGCCACCACCGAGATGATCCTGCCGATCCTGGCCTCGGTGGCGGTGGTGACCGGGACGCACCCGCTGGTGCTCATGATTCCCGCCACGCTGTCGGCCTCGTGCGCCTTCATGATGCCGGTGGCCACGCCGCCCAACGCGATCGTCTTCGGCAGCGACCGGATCACGGTGGGACAGATGGCGCGCACGGGCATCTTTCTGAACCTGCTTGGGGTCGTGGTGATCGCGACGGTGGTCTTTACGGTGGGGCTGGCGGTCTTCGACATCGACCCGTCGGTGGTGCCGGATTGGGCGCGGTCGATCTCGGGAGGGACGCTGGAGTAGAAGCCGTCACCTTTACGTTTGCTTGACAGCGAGCGGTCGGCCACCCCACTTTGTTCGGTAGCCGAACAAAGTCGCGCGAGGGTTCCGTTGCTCCGCAGGTCGCCGGGCTCCGGAGGTCCCCGAACAAACTCGGGATGGAAGGATGACAGCGAGCATGTCAACCGGGGACCCGCAAGTCCACCGACACCGCCGGGAAGCGGGGCCTGCCAGAGTCCTTTGCGGTGAAACAGCCGCGACAGCCGCAATGCTGCTGCTCTGCGCCGCCTGCGGGCGCGACCTCGACCTGCTCGAGCCGGCCCCCTTCCCCGCCGATCCGGAGGTCTTCTACGACGACTTCGGGCCGGGGGTTCAATACGCCGCCTTCGCCGGTTCCAAGGTGGACGCGCTCGACATCGAGTACGAGGAGGTCTACCGGGGAACGGCCGCGCTCAAGTTCACCGTCCCTTCGACGGACGATCCGTCGGGCGGGTTCGCCGGCGGCGCCTTCTTTTCCACGACTCCCCGCGATCTCACCGGCTTCGACGCGCTCACCTTCTGGGCCAAGGCCACCACCGCCGCCCCCCTGAACACGGTGGGGATCGGCAACGACAACACCGGGACGTCGCGCTACCCGGTCACCATGGATGGCCTCCCGCTCTCGACCCGCTGGACCAGGTACGCAATCCCCATCCCCCTACCCTCCAAACTGTCGCAGGAGCAGGGCCTCTTTCAACTCGCCGACGCCACCGAGTTCGATGTGGGCTACACGATCTACCTCGACGACGTGCAGTTCGAGAGTTTGGGGACCATCGTCAACCCGCGGCCGTCCATCGACACCGAGACCGTGTTCGGCGAAATCGGCGGCACGCTGGCGATCCGTGGGACCCGGGTGACCTTCGACGTGAACGGAGAGGACCAGACCGTCTTTGCCTCTCCCCACTACTTCACCTTCACCTCGTCCGACAACAGCGTGGCTTCGGTGGGTCCCACCGGCGAAATCACCCTCGTGGGCACGGGCACGGCCACGGTCACCGCGGCGCTGGGGTCCACCCAGGCGAGCGGATCCGTAACCGTGGTCGCGACCGAACCGCCGCGGGAGGCGGCACCCACCCCGACGGTTCCCGCCGAGGACGCGATCTCGCTCTTCAGCGACGCCTACGACGATGTGCTGGTGGACACCTGGTCGGCGGAGTGGGACGTGGCCGAGGTCGCCGACGTTCAGATCGCGGGGAACACGGCCAAGAAGTACACCAACCTTTCCTTTGCGGGCGTCGAGTTCACGTCGCAGCCCATCGGCGCGCGGGGGATGACCCATCTGCACATCGACCTCTGGACGAACGATCCGTCCGCCTTTCGGATCAAGCTCGTGGACTTCGGGGCCGACGGGGTCTTCGGCGGCGGCGACGACAGCGAGCACGAGGTCACGCTCGACCCGGGCTCGACACCTCCGATCGAAGCCGGAAGATGGAACGTCCTGGACATTCCGCTCTCCGCCTTCAACCGGCTCGCCGGCCGGAGTCACCTGGCCCAGATGATCATCTCGGGGGCGAGTCCCACGGTCTACCTGGACAACGTCTTCTTCTTCACGAACCGGCTCACCGGGCCCGAGGTGCCCGCCCCGGCGCCCACGCACCCGCCCGCCAGCGTCGTTTCGCTCTACAGCGGCGCCTACGCGGACGTCGCGGTCGACACCTGGTCGGCGGAGTGGGACCAGGCCGATGTGGAGGATGTGGAGATCGCGGGCGACGCGGTGAAGAAGTACACGAACCTCGTCTTCGCGGGAATCGAGTTCACGTCGGAGACGGTGGACGCGACCGGGATGAACCATTTCGGGATGCACATCTGGACCCCGGACGAGACCGCGGCGGCGGCGCTCAGGGTGAAGCTGGTCGACTTCGGCGCGGACGGCGCATTCGGAGGCGGCGACGACAGCGAGCACGAGGTCACGATCACGGCCGGAGAGGGGCTGGCCACTGCATCGTGGGTGCGCCTCGACCTGCCCCTGTCGGACTTCACCGGTCTCGCGGCACGCGGCAGCCTGGCCCAGCTGATCGTCTCGGGCGACCCGAACACCGTGTTCGTCGACAACGTGTACTTCTTCTCGGCAAACCCGACCGCCCCGACCCGGCCCGCACCAACCCCGACCGACGCCGCGGCCGACGTGATTTCGCTCTTCAGCGACGCGTACACGGACGTCGGCGTCGACACCTGGTCGGCGGAGTGGGACGTGGCCGACGTGGAGGACATCGCCGTCGCGGGTGACGCGGTGAAGAAGTACACCAACCTCGCCTTCGCGGGCATCGAGTTCACGTCGTCGACCCTGAACGCCGCGGAAATGACGCACTTCCGGATGGACATCTGGACACCGGACGAAACGGCGGCGGCGGCGTTCAAGGTCAAGCTCGTGGACTTCGGCGCAAACGGCGTCTACGACGGGGGCGGCGACGACAGCGAGCACGAGGTCACGATCACGACCGCCGAAGGGCTGGCGACGGGAACGTGGGTGCGACTGGATCTGCCCCTGGCCGACTTCACCGGACTCACCGCGACCGAGCACCTCGCGCAGCTGATCATTTCGGGGGATCCGAACACGGTGTATGTGGACAACGTGTACTTCCGGCGGCCCGCGTCCGCGGCCCCATCCATGCAACAATCGACTCCAGCAACCAGCAATCCTATCGGAGAGAATCCATGAATTCGCGAAGCCATCGCTCACTTCCGGTCCGGCGGTCGCCGGGATCTCGCACTCGCCGCCTCTCGTTCCCGCGATCCTGGCCCGCCGTGTCCGCGGCATTCGTTGCGTGTGCGTTGCTGGCGTGTGGCGACGATCCCATGCCCCCGGAACCACCGGACCCCGTGGCCACGACGGTCGAGGTCACCCCCGCGACGGCAACTCTCTCGGCGCTGGGCGAGACCGTTCAACTGAGCGCCACCGTCAGCGACCAGAACGGCAATGTCATGTCGGGTGCGTCGGTCACCTGGTCCTCGGGGGACGTGTCGGTCGCGACGGTCAACGCTACCGGTCTCGTCACCGCGGCTGGCAACGGCACCGTCACGATCACCGCCACGTCCGGCAACGCGAGCGGCACCGCAACGGTTACGGTGGAGCAGACAGCCGCCGCCATCACGGTCGCGCC
Source organism: Longimicrobiales bacterium (assembly GCA_965208295.1). Classification (GTDB taxonomy): domain Bacteria; phylum Gemmatimonadota; class Gemmatimonadetes; order Longimicrobiales; family Gaopeijiaceae; genus Bin94. The sequence goes on from OZ242328.1 coordinate 856,606, forward strand.
CGATTCGGTACTCCTGACGGAACTCGGCGAGACGGCGCAGCTCACGGCCGAGGTGACCGACGCGAACGGGAACGTGATCGCGAACGCCACGGTGAGCTGGAGTTCGGGGGACGAGGCGGTCGCGACGGTGGACGCGACAGGACTGGTCACCGCGGTGGCCAACGGTTCGACAGCGGTCACGGCGACGGCGGGCGGCCACAGCGCGAGCGCAAACGTGACGGTCATGGCCCAGCCCGCACCGACCGAGGGGCCACCAACGCCCACCCACGCGGCCGAAGACGTGATCTCGCTCTTCAGCGACGCCTACGACGACGTGACGGTCGACACCTGGTCGGCGGATTGGGACCAGGCCGACGTGGAGGACGTGGACATCGCGGGCGACTCGGCCAAGAAGTACACCAACCTGGTCTTCGCGGGGATCGAGTTCACCTCCGCAACCGTGGACGCGATGAACATGACGCACCTGCGAATGGACATCTGGACGCCCGACGAGACGATCGACGCGGCGTTCAAGGTGAAGCTCGTGGACTTCGGCGCGGACGGCGTCTTCGGCGGAGGCGACGACACCGAGCACGAGGTCACGATTACGGCCGCCGAGGGGCTGGCCACGGAAGCGTGGGTGCAGCTGGACCTGGCACTGACGGACTTCACCAACCTCACGACGCAGGAACACCTCGCGCAGCTGATCATCTCCGGAGATCCGAACACGATGTACGTGGACAACGTGTACCTCCGGGAAGGCGAGCGGCCCGATGGGCCCACCGAACCGGCGCCAACGCCCACCGACTCGGCGAACCAGGTGATCTCGCTCTTCAGCGACGCCTACGACGATGTGACGGTGGACACCTGGTCGGCGGATTGGGACGTTGCGAATGTGGAGGACGTGGAGGTCGCGGGTGACGCGGTGAAGAAGTACACCGGCCTGTCGTTCGCGGGGATCGAGTTCACGTCGCAGACCGTGGACGCGGCCAACATGACGCATTTCCGGATGGACATCTGGACGCCCGACGAGACGATCGACGCGGCGTTCAAGGTGAAGCTGGTCGACTTTGGCCCCAACGGCGTGTGGGACGGGGGCGGCGACGACAGCGAGCACGAGGTCACGATCACGCGCGCGGACGGGCTGGAAACCGGTGAGTGGGTGCAGCTGGACCTGGCGTTTGCGGACTTCACGAACCTCATGGCGCAGGAACACCTCGCGCAGCTGATCATCTCGGGTGATCCGAACACGCTCTACGTGGACAACGTCTATTTCCGGGGCACCGACGCGCCACCGCCGCCGGATGCGCCAACCGACGCCGCGCCGACGCCGGGGCATGCCGCGGAACAGGTCACCTCGCTCTTCAGCGGGGCCTACACGGACGCGACCGTGGACACCTGGTCGGCGGATTGGGACCAGGCCGACGTGGAGGACGTGGTGATCGCGGGCGACACGATGAAGAAGTACACGAACCTGGTCTTCGCGGGGATCGAGTTCACCTCTGCGACCATCGACGCCGCTGCCGCCACGCACTTCCACTTCGATCTGTGGACCCCCGACCCCACGGCGGATCCGGCGGCCTTCAGGGTCAAGCTGGTGGACTTCGGAGCCGACGGCGCCTTTGGCGGCGACGACGACACGGAGCACGAGGTCGCGCTGACCGCCAACTCGGACCCCGCCCTGGCTACCGCCCGGTGGGTCAGCTACGACCTGGCGCTGGCCGACTTGACGAACCTGACGGCCCGGGAACACCTCGCCCAGCTGATCATCTCCGGCGATCCCAGCACGGTCTTCCTGGACAACATCTATTTCTACGAGGAACTCACCGAGCCGAGCGAAGCGGCGCCGACCCCGACGGACTCGGCCAGCAACGTGATCTCGTTCTTCAGCGACGCCTACACCGACGTAACGGTCGACACCTGGTCCGCCGACTGGGACCAGGCCGACGTGGAGGACGTGCAGATCTCGGAGAACGCCACCAAGAAGTACACCAGCCTGGTCTTCGCCGGCATCGAGTTCACCTCGGCGACGGTGGACGCAACGGAGATGACCCACTTCCGCTTCGACTTCTGGACCCCGGACGCCACGGCCGACCCGGCGGCGTTCCGCGTCAAGCTGGTGGATTTCGGAGCCGACGGCGCCTTTGCGGGAGGCGACGACACCGAGCACGAGATTACACTGACGGCGGCCTCCGACCCGGCGCTCGCCACGGGTGCGTGGGTGAGCTTCGACATCGCGCTGTCGGAGTTCACGAACCTCACGGCGAGGGAGCACCTGGCACAGCTGATCATTTCCGGCGACCCCAACACGGTGTTCCTGGACAACGTGTACTTGCGCAAGTAGCACGGGCGGAGATGCCTCGTTCTAAGGCCGTACGGTGGCCGGAAGCCCGATGACCACCGTGCGGCGAGCGAAGCAGTCCCGGCCGGGTGCGGCCCGGGAGGGGGGACCGATCACCGAGGTCCTCGAGTTCGTGTGGCGGCGGAAAACGGTCTCCCGGGCCGAGATCGCGCGACACACGGGGCGCTCCCGGTCGACGATCTCGGAGGTGGTGGGACGGCTCTTGCCGACCGGGCTGATCGAGGAGGTGGGGAGCGGGGAGAGCCGGGGGGGACGGCGGCCCATCCTCATGCAGTTTCGGGACCGCGCCAGCGTGATCCTCGGGGTGGACATCGGTGCGGCGCACGTTTCGGTCGCGCTGACCGACCTGCGCGGCCGCATCCTTGAGTGGCGCGAGGAGGACCATCCGGTTCAGAGCGACCCGCAGGGCACCGCCGACCTCGCGGTGAGACTGGGCAAGGCATGCCTGGCCGCGCGCGGCAACGGCGTGCCGGCGCCCATGGGGATCGGCGTGGCGGTCCCGAGTCCGGTCGACCCCGGGTCGCCGTACCGGATTCTGGAACGCATCCTGCCCGCCTGGCACGCCTTCGACCTGCTGGGCGTGCTGCGCGACCACTTCGAGGTGCCGGTCTTCGTCGACAACGACGCCAACCTGGGCGCGCTCGCGGAGCACCATTGGGGCAAGGCGGTGGGGATCGACGACTTCGCGTACCTCAAGGTGGCAACCGGGATCGGCGCCGGGCTGATGATCGACGGCGAGATCTACCGCGGCGCCACCGGCGTGGCGGGTGAGATCGGCCATGTGGCCATCGACCCGCGCGGACCCGAGTGCGTGTGCGGCAATCGCGGCTGCCTGGCGACGTTCGTGGGAACCGCGCCCCTGTTGTCACGAATTCAGGCCCTGCTTCCCGATTATCCCCAGAGCGTCCTGAACGGCACGGTAGCCGATATCCGCGCCCTCGAGGACGCCGCGCTCGCCGACGACCCGCTGGCGCTCAAAGTCGTGGACGAGGCCGCACGCAACCTGGGCATCGTGATCGCGGGTGTCCTGAACCTGATGAACCCGGGCTCGGTCGTCGTGGGCGGGAGCCTGGCCCGGCTCGGCGACCGCCTGCTCGTCCCGCTCAGCGAGGCGGTAGCCAGCCGGACGCTCGTCGCTTCGGCAGCGGCCTCCGAAATCCGCACCAGCGAACTCGGCCCCCAAGCCACCGCACTGGGGGCGGCCACGCACGTGCTTGCCGCCGCCCTGGCCGATCCGAGTCTCTTTCCGGGCGTGAAAGCAGCGTGAACTTCACCCGGCCCGCCCCTGCTCTCCGCGTTCCCGCTCCTCTGCTGCTCGTCGTCCCCACGCTCCTGTGCGCGTGCAACGAGGACACGGGGAACACCTGGACCGAGGTGTGGAGCGACGAGTTCGACGGCCCCGCCGGACAGCTTCCGAGCGCATCCAGCTGGACCTTCGACATCGGCACCGACTGGGGCAACGCGCAGCTGGAGTACGACACCGACCGCCCCGAGAACGTGTCGCTGGACGGCAACGGCAACCTGGCCATCACCGCCCGCCGCGAGTCCTACCGGGGAAGCGCCTACACCTCGGGACGCATCAAGACCCAGGGCCTCTTCGACCACGCGTACGGGCGCTTCGAGGCCCGCATCAAGCTGCCCGTCGGGCAGGGGATCTGGCCCGCCTTCTGGATGCTGGGCAACGACTTCGAGACGGTCGGGTGGCCGCAGTGCGGCGAGATCGACGTCATGGAGTACCGCGGCCAGGAGCCGGGCATCGTACACGGCACGATTCACGGACCGGGCTACACCGGCGCCGGCGGCATCTCGGGCCGCTACATCCTGTCGGGTGGCCGTTTCGACACGGACTTCCACGTCTTCGCCGTCGAGTGGACCGAAGCGGGCATCGCATGGTTCGTGGACGGCGAACTATATCACCGCGTCGACCGCGATGAACCGAACGGTGAGTGGGTCTTCGACCACCCCTTCTTCATCCTGCTCAACGTCGCCGTGGGTGGACACTTCGTGGGCCCGCCCAACGCCTCCACCGAATTCCCGCAGGCCATGCTTGTCGACTGGGTGCGCGTCTACCGCGCCGATTGATCCGTGACCCACCGGACCGCCCCCCGGGACCGCATCTCCTTCCCGCACAAGGTCGTCTACGGGATCGGCGGGTTCGTGAACAACCTGCTGGCGCAGGGCATCGGCAACATGATGGCCGTGCTGACCCTGGCGCTGGGCATGGACTTCCGGGCCGTGGGCCTGCTGGGAAGCCTGCCGCGCTTCTTCGACGCGCTGACCGATCCGCTCGTCGGCTTCGTGTCGGACAAGACGAAGTCGCGGTGGGGACGGCGGCGGCCGTTCCTGTTTGTGGGCGCGATCGCGGCGGGGATCATATTCGCGCTGCTCTGGCAGATGCCGGCGCCGACGCAGCTGCGGCTCAAGCTGGTCGACTACGGAGCCGACGGCGTCTACAGCGGCGAAGAAACCGGCGAGCCGGCCGGGCTGGTGGAGGGTTTGGGGGAATCGCTGAAGGGGATCGTGACGGTCGACGCGATCGACGACGTCGAGGACGAAGTCGCCATCCGTCCCCCGGCGCTCTTCACCGGCGGCTGGGCAAGCGTGGACGTGCCGCTCGGCGATTTCGAGGGCCTCTCCACCCGGGAGCACCTGGCGCAGATCCTCATTTCGGGTGACCTGACCGAGGTCTACATCGACAACGTCTATCTCTACCGCAGCGACGACACGACCCCGGCGGAGCCTTCCGGACGGGACGCCGAGGGACTCGACGCGCCCACCACCGCCGCACCGACGCCCACCGTCCCCCCCGAGGACGTCATCTCGCTCTTCAGCGGCGCCTACGAAAACGTCCCCGTCCAATCCTGGTCCACCGACTGGGACGAGGCCGAGGTGGGGGACGCCGAGGCCGGCGGCGACGAAGCCAAGCACTACACCGACCTCCGCTTCGCCGCGATCGACTTCGGCGAAACACCCGTCGACGCCCGCGAGATGACGCACGTCCACCTGGACATCTGGACCCCGGAGCCCACCGGCGAAGGCTGGAGCCAGAGCGCGTACTTCTGGTACTTCCTGATCGGCTCGCTCGTCTTCTTCCTCGCCTACACCATCTTCGCGACGCCGTGGGTGGCGCTCGGATACGAACTCACCCCCGACTACAACGAGCGCACCCGCCTGATGGGCGTGCAGAACTTCGTGTCGAACACCGTGTTCGTCATCGGCCCCTGGTTCCTCGTGATCGTGACCAACGCGGCCTGGTTCCGGAACCAGATGGACGGGGCCCGGTTCCTCGCGCTGGCGATCTGCGTGACCACCATCGCGCTGGGCGTGCTCCCCGCGATCTTCCTGCGCGAGCGCGTGCTCAAGGGCCGTGGTGCGGAGGACGCGGAGGCGGACGGCCCCACCTTCGGCGAGAGCACGGTCGAGTTCCTCCGGGGTCTCTGGCAAACGCTAAAGACCGGCCCCTTCCTGGTGCTCTGCCTGGCGACCTTCCTGATGTTCAACAGCTTCATCATGATCTCGCAGTTCCAGTTCTGGGTGTTCGCCTACTACGTCGCCGGCGGCAACGTGGCCGAAGGGGCGGGCCTGGCCGGAGTGGTCGGGACGCTCGGCACCGTCACCGGCTTCCTGGTGATCGCCATCGTGACCTGGCTGGGGACCCGGATCGGGAAGAAGAACGCCTTCTTCGTGTCGACGAGCATCTCGATGGTGGGCTATGCGCTGAAGTGGTTCTGCTACACCCCCGAAGCGCCCATGCTGGCCCTGCTCCCCGCCCCGTTCCTCGCCTTCGGGCTGGGCGGTCTGTTCACGCTCATGGGATCGATGATCGCGGACGTGGTCGACCTCGACGAACTCCATACCGGCGAGCGGCGCGAAGGAATGTTCGGATCGGTCTTCTGGTGGATGGTGAAGCTCGGCCAGAGCGGCGCGATCCTGGTCGGCGGTTTCCTGCTTTTCTCGACGGGGCTGGATCCGGCGCTGGGCGCGAACCAGCCGGAGGGGACGATCTTCTGGCTGCGCATTTATGACGCGTTCGTGCCGCTGGTGGCGTCGGCGATCGCGATCTGTGCGGTGTATCTGTATCCGATCACGGAGGAGAGTGCGGGGGAGGTGAGGGCGGAGCTGGAGAGGCGGCGGGGGGTGGGGGTGGTGGGGTAGTGGCACACGCCTTCGGGCGCAGAAAGACGCTGAGGTGGGAGCCAAAGGCCCGGACGGCAGTCAGAACCCGGGCGACGGTCGTCATCGAGGTCAATAACCATGCAAATCACGCACAGTATGTTATATTTGCCTAGTTATGACGATTTCAACACCTGATTCCCGAGACACGTCGGCAAGGACGCCGCCAAGTGCCCACCTCGCCCATCCGGATCGTGTACCGCCCTGTTCCGTGATTCCACGGGAGGCGAGGGCTCGCGTCGATCGCCTGTTGTCGCGCGCGCCCGCCGTGGTTCTCACCGGACCGCGCCAGGTTGGCAAGACCACGCTTGCCCTCGAGTTCGCCCGGGAACGGAACGCCGCATACCTCGACCTGGAGGACCCCCGGGATCGCACGAAGCTGGCGGACATTCACAAGTATTGCGATCACAATTGCCACCGGCTCGTCATCCTTGACGAGATCCACAGAGTCCCCGGTCTCTTCGAGCCCTTGCGGGGGATCATCGACCAGCGGCGCCGCGAGGGTCGGCGCACCGGTCACTTTCTGCTCCTCGGTTCAGCGTCGATCGATCTTCTGCGGCAGACCGGAGAGACGCTCGCAGGCCGAGTCGCGTACTGCGAGATGCAACCCCTGAACATTCGGGAAGCAGCCGGCCTGGATGTGGACGATCTCTGGCATCGCGGCGGAATGCCCGACAGTCTGCTGGCGACGAACGACGCCGACAGCTTCGAATGGAGATTCGACTTCGTTCGCACCTACCTGGAACGCGACATCCCGGCCCTCGGTCCAAGGATTCCGGGGGAGACGCTCCGTCGCTTCTGGACCATGCTGGCCCACGATCAGGGACAACCGTTCAACGCCGCCATCCTGGCCCGGTCTCTGGGACTCAGCGGCCGCACCGTCGGACGCTACCTCGACCTGATGGTCGACCTCCTCCTCGTGCGGCGCCTGGTGTCATGGCGACGAAACGTGGGCAAGCGCCTGGTCAAGGCCCCCAGGAGCTACCTGCGCGACAGCGGGATCTGCCACGCGCTCTTGGGAATCGAGTCGTTCGACGCTCTGCTCGGGCATCCGGTGGTGGGCGGGAGTTGGGAAGGGTTCGTGATCGAGAACATTCTGAGCGGCGTGCCTGCACACACGTCGTGCTCGTACTACCGGACGGTGGGCGGCGCGGAGATCGATCTGGTGCTGGAGCTGGGGGCGGGGGAGGTGTGGGCGATCGAGATCAAGAGGAGCTCGGTTCCGAAGGTATCGCGTGGGTTCCATATTGCTTGCGAGGATTTGAAGCCGAGCCGGAAACTGGTGGTCCATGGTGGGGACGAGAGCTACGGGCTGGGGGGTGGGGTGGAGGGGGTGAGTTTGAGGGGGATTTGTGGGGAGTTGGTGTCTTGACGGCGACCGGCCCAGCCCATCTGCTGCACCGTGCGCGTTCCGAACGACTCGGGAACCGCCGCCGCGAGCCGCCGCGGAACGGATTCGCCCAACAACACCCTCATCGGGCGTCGCCCACCAGTTGCGCCGTGGCCCGTTCAAGCAGTTCGACGGCCTGCTCCCTCGATACCGTGGGGTAGTCGTCCAGAAAGTCGTCGAGTCGGTCGCCCGCCTCGAGGTGCTCCATCAAGATGCGCACGGGAACCCTGGTCCCCGAGAACACGGGAGTGCCGCCCAGGATGTCGGGGTTCCTGTCGATGAGCTTATCGGTCATTGCGGCTTCCTCTTGTTCGGTCCGGCCATCGCGTCTTCCCAGCGATTCGGACGCGGCACCAGCACCAGCGCCATCCGCGACTCAAGCAAGATACTGCGACGCACGCGTTCACGGCGGGATGGGCCCAGAACGGCAAACGAGGCCGAGCCGGCGAAGGCGAAGGGGTTCGGAGGGCAGGACGGCGCGGCGGGTCGCGCCGGGGCATGTGGGCAAGCTGCGGGGCATACTGGCCGCGTTAGATTTCAGTTCGGGACCGGAGGGGGCGAGGCGGACGATGTGGACTACGTCGACTATCACTGAGGGAGAGGACCGATCATGGCCATGCACGACCCGCCGAATCCGGGCGGCATCGTTCGGCGGCAGTGCCTGGAACCGCTGGGCCTCACGGTGACCCGGGCTGCCGAGGGGTTGGGCGTCACGCGGCAGGCGCTTTCGGAATTGCTGAACGGGCGAACGGGGGTCTCGGTGGAGATGGCGATCCGGCTGTCGAAGGCCTTCGGCCTGTGGGTGGGTGGTACAAATCCAATCCGACACTTGGGAGACTCGTTCCCACGCTGAGCCTGCCTGAGATCGTCGCCCTCAGGCGATCGTACAGTCCCGGGGGCTGTTTCGGCACGTCACGCACCGTTGCCGTAGAGTACCTCAATGTCATGGCATTATCGCGGTTTCTCAGTTTCAGCGTTCCCTCCCAGTCCCAACAGCCGCCACGACCTCCTGAATCGAGGGCTCCTCGCGGAGGGCTTCCGCGATCTTCCTCGCCACCCCATGAAGGGGATCAGTTGACTTGGGAATCTTGACGCCTCTCGATTTACCCAGCTCTTCGAATTGGTATCGGAGAGCAACAAACCCCTCGTGGTGTTTCGTGACGACTTCCGTCACCTCGGGACAGAGATCCTTGAGCCGGGCCTTGGTCTCCTCATTCAGAGAATCAAACAGCTTCCTGAGATCGTGTTCATTCTCGTGTTTGTCCCTGTCGCGGATCTGATAGGCCTTGAGCGCGACTTCGATTGCGAACAGTGAGAGCAACGCTCCAGCGTGACTCGTTGACCGCGCGCTAGCAAAAAGCCGACGCTCCTCGGGCTCCAGTTCGGCCGACGAATCCAAGCGCCGAACTCCTCGGCTCTTCAGAGACTCATAGCATTGCTGTTCCGCCTGTGTGGCGGTATCCCGCAGACTCTCAGCGGCTTCAGCAAGGTAGCCGGCATACTCGGCTGCCCAAGACGCCCTGAACGCGCGATCCGCAACCCCCAACTTCCGAGGAACGTCCTCAACTGTCATCATTTCGTTCGATCAACTCCACGTCCCGACGAAGGCTCTGTCAGCGGATTGGAATATGCGCGCCGCGCCAAGAGTGAAGGCCGATGTGCTGCGCCGCGTCCCTGCATGGGAAGCGCGAGCATGGCGGCACAGTCCGGCGGCCTCCTCTGGCCGGGTTTCCATCGCTTGGGATGAAAGGGAACTCCGGTCGCAGACAGGGCGGCCACCAAAAAGTACTTTGGTCGATGCGTTCGTGGGTCATTCGTTGACCACCACCCGCCGAGGCCCCTCGTGTGCGATCCCCTCACCCCACAGCCATGCGCGGACGTTCGCGAACTGCCACGCGGCGATGCTCTGGCCATCGATGCGGCTGTCGCTAGTAATCGTCGACTGCATGAACGTGTACGCCCTCCACGCGACGAACGCATCCACGTAGGTCTCCTCCCAAAAATGGTCGCCTTTCGACCACAGGCCAAACGCCAGCGGTCCCGTGCGCATCGGCGTGTTCGGCATCTGGTCCGGGTGCTCGAGGCCGAAATTGTGCCCCAGCTCGTGCGCGATCACCGGACCGTAGGGAATCGAAACGGCGATGCGACCGTTCAACTCTGCGGCGCCGAGCGCAAATCCAGTTCCGTAATGGCTGCAGTGCCCGACCAGACACGCTATGCCGATCCAGTACCGGCCGTCGTCGTCCTGCCGCTGCATCTCGCGCAGTATTTGCATGTCCTTGGACACCAATGCAAGGCCCGACTTAATCCCGATAGGGGGTGGGCTCAGCAGCGGCTCGTCGTGCCATTTGACATCCACCTTCGTGCCGAACCAGTGCTCGGTCTGCTGGAACATGGCACGCCATACCCGGTCGTCGTCCGCCATGAGGCTGTCGTACCGCGCCCATGCCGAGTCGGGCCACTCGTGGCAGTCGTCAGGAATCGGGTTTCCCTCCGTCTGGTGGGTGTGGAAGCATTCGTCAGTCCACGGAATCTGGACCACCAGCGTTACCTCCAGGCGGGACTCGTCCAGCACCTCCGGCACCAACTCGCGGCTGTAGAGCAGCACCGTATCCCCCACCGTTTTGCTCCACAATTCGATATGCAGCCGCCCGCCGTCCGTAATGTGCGCGCCAGTGAGCGTGTCCGACGCTACGCCGGAAATCCACGTCAGCTCATCGGCCCGGCAGGGCTGGTACTCGGTCGAGCACACCCGCAGATCGTAGACCCTGCTAAACGGGTATTTCAGTGTGTCGAGCGCCGTCCGCTGCTGCAGGTCAAGCGGGACGCACGGCGCGTCGTCCACACACCAGCGCGCCTTCACGGTGGGCCAGTGCCGCCACTGGTTCTTCTGCCACGTCGAATCGTCAATCTGGAGATCGTCAAAAGCGGTGACATGGAGCGCGATTGGGTTCACTACGACCGTCGCCCTGCGACCTGCGAAGAGCACGCTGTTCAGTTCGGACGCCTGCACGATAAACACCTGCACCGAGTCAATATCCGCGGCTTCCATGCACGGCCTAGTCTTCCAGTACGGCTGGTACCGGTCGGGCCGGTCCCGGGCGGGTATGTTCTCGCGCGCGTGAAGCCACTCTGTCAGCGCCACCTGCGCGCGGGGCACGCAGAGCGCCGAATACAGGCCCCCATACCCCCAATAACTTCCGCTGAGGTGGACGGAATCCAACGACTCCCACTCCATGATCGCTTCAGGGATCACGCGCTCTTGCGCGATCCCCGCCAGAGCGTTGGGCGGTCCGGGATCCGCGCCCCACCACGCGCCACGCAGGTCAAGGTAGCGCAGGCGCTCCAGTCCGGTCAGGTAGAGGGGGAAGCCGTCGTACGTCACGCCCGAATGCGGGCAGTCGATCCAGTCGTCGCACTTCGCGCCAACGAGCGAGATACGTTCCGGCCGCAGCTTTCCCACCGCCGAGTCGAATCCGACCGTCACGCCGGCCCATTCGGACATGGGGAGATCGTCGTCCGCCCACCCCGCGCGCTGGACCCACTCGTCGCCGTTCGCCTCGCGGAAGAACCGTTCCAGAATCGCGCGATCCGGCGCGTAGTCGTCAAACACCGGATCGTCGACGCTGATGGTTGCGAAGGCGGACAGCGTGTCGACCGATGCGGTGATCTTCACGCGCCCGTTGTCGCGCGCAGTGACGACGCCACCGCGGACGCCGGCGATTGTGGGGTCTGCGGACGCCCACGCCACCGATACGGACATCTCCGCGCCATACTGGTCCAGCACCGTCGCACGCAGCGTGTCCACCGCGCCCACCGAGTCGAAATAGAGGGACTGCGGATGGACCTGCAGCACGGCGGGCTGCGGCGGCGGGTCAGGGTCAGGTGCCGTCGGCGGGGCAGGCTGATCGCAGGTGGCGAGGGCCGTCAGTGCGAAGGCTGCCAGAACCGTCAATCCCGGCCACCTGTCCGCATGGCGGAGGATCGCTTCGAGCTGGTTCCGTTTGTCGATCAGATCCTCGACCTTCGTCACGTCGCGCCAGAGCATCTCGTAGTTTTCGTCCGCGACATGCGAGGCGATGCGGATACGCAGCCTCGTGACTCTCTCACCGAGACGCCGGTGACGCCACAGCAGTAGCTTGAATGGGAGCAAGCGATTCATCCTACTTCTCCCTTGGGTCTGCAGGAGTGCGCACGTCCCATTCCGTTTCCCGTCCGGTCGAAAGTACACTTTCCTACACTACCTGGTAAATTGTCCCCAAGACAGTTTGAGAGGAATAGCCATGCAAATCGCGCACAAAATATTATATTTGCACGGTTGTTGTGACGATTCTTACCTCATTCGATCCCCGTAGCCAACCGGGAACAGCTCCCCCACCCCCCCCACCACCCCCCCCCACCCACCCCACCGACAACCGCCCCACAAAGTCAAAGTCCCCAAACAGCACATCCGCCACCCCACCCCCCTCCGACCCCGGCAGCCACGCCACCACAAACCCCGCCGACGCGGCCAGCTCCTCATCCACCACCAGCGGCCGCCCGGAAACCAGCACCGCCACCACCGGAATCCCCCGCTCGGCCAGCCCCCGAATCGTCGCCAGATCCTCCGGATGCAACGCCGCCAACTCCAGCGTGTCACCATACGGCTTCAGCGCCCCCGCCCCCGCAGGCAAGTGATTCGTCCCCGGCCGCACCGGACTCTCCTCCCGAATATCCCCCAGCCCCTCGGCATACGGACGCTCCCCGATCACCACAACAGCCACATCAAAGTCCCCCTCCACCTCACGCACACCATCCACCTCACGCACATCCCCCTCCTCGCCCTCGCCCTGCGTCCCCCCTACACCCTCCACCTCACCCCCACTCTCCCCCACCCCACCCAACACCGCCCCAGGCGCCACCGCCTTAATCCCCTCCCAAACCGAAGTCCCCCCCTCGATCCGATCATTCCCCAACACCCCCTGCCACTCCACCGTGAACCCCCCACACAACCGCCCCCGGTCATGCGCCCCACGCCCGGTCACCAGAATCCGCGCACCCTTATCCAACGGCAGCACCCCCCCCTCATTCTTCAACAACACCAGTGACTTCCTTACCGCCTCCCGGGCCACCTCCCGGTGCTCACGCGACCCAAAGCTGCTCCCATTCGCCCCCCGCCGACCCCACGGCCGCCCCCGCTCGAACAGCCCACTCACAAACTTGACGCGTAGAATCCGCCCAACCGCATCGTCAATCCGCTCCACCGCCACATCCCCCCGCTCCACTCTCTCCCGCAACCCACCGATAAACGCTCTCCACGTCTCCGGCACCATCACCATGTCGATCCCCGCGTTCACCGCCAGCGCCACCGCATCACCGTAGTCCTCAGCCAGCGGATCCAGCCCGTTCCAGTCCGAAACCACGAAACCCCGGAACCCCATCTCCCCCTTCAGCACATCCTGGATCAGGTAGCGGTGTGCGTGGCACTTCTCGCCGTTCCAGCTGCTCAGCGACACCATGACGGTCAGCGCCCCGGCCTCCAGCGCCGACGCATACGGCGCGATGTGCACCCGCCGCAGCTCCTCCTCGTCCACGACCGTGTCGCCCTGGTCCACGCCGTCGCGGGTCCCGCCGTCCCCCACCCAATGCTTCGCACAGGCCACCACACCCCCACCCTGCAACCCCCTCACAATCCTCGCCGCGTATTCACCCACCACCCCCGGATCCTCCGAGTAGCTCTCGTACGTCCGCCCCCAGCGCGGATCCTGCGCCACCGCCAGCGTGGGCGCGAAGGTCCAGTCCACACCCGCCGCCCGCACCTCCCGCGCCGTGATCCGCCCGATCCGTTCGATCAGCTCGGGGTCCCGCGCCGCGCCAAGGCCGATGTTGTGCGGGAAGATGGTCGCGCCCAGGACATTGGCGTTTCCGTGGATCGCGTCCACGCCATAGAGGACCGGGATGGCCAGGTGGTCGTCGTCCTCCTCCATCGATGCGGTCCAGTAGGCGTCGTTCATGGCCACCCAGTCGGCCGGGCGGTTGTCACCCGGGCATGAACCGCCGCCGCTGAGCACCGAGCCGATGTGGTACCGCTTCACCTCGGCGGGGCTGACGTGCATCCGTTCCGGCTGCGTCATCTGGCCGATCTTCTGGTCCAGGGTCATGCGGGCGAGCAGTTCCCGCACCCGCTCCTCGATGTCGGGGGCTTTTTCGGCCACGGCCTGCCCATAGCTTGTGAAACCGTTCACAAGCCGCCCTCTGTTCGCGGATCGCGCTCCGAAGCTCACGGGTTCGCGGTCTCCGCTACAACCCGATATGCAGGTACGTCCGGATCTCCCACTCCCGTCCGTTCTCGCTGCCGAGGTTGGGGTTGCACGCCATCCGGCCGAAGTCGTCGGGGCTCATCGCGGGACAGTAGCGCGGCGAATGCTCGTTCAGGCTGCGCACGGAGGCGCGGACGCCGAGGCGCGTCTGGGGCAGGTCGAACCACTCCGGCGGCCCGAGCGAATAGGAGATGTCGCCCATGAGTTGCAGCGGGAAGGTCAGGTTGAAGTCGCGGTGGTAGTCGTACGGTCCCCAGTCGTTCACGCGCACCATTCCCTGGAACCGGGCCGGGCCTCCGATGAGGCGCAGGTCGAGTCCGGCGCGGTTGATCACGCGCTCGTCGTCGCCGTTCGGCTCGCCCTTCCCGGCGAAGATGTTGGCGATCATTCCCGACGCCGGCGAACGCTTCGAGACGAGCCGCGCCTTGAACTCCCACAGGTCGCGCGCCGGGGGAGCATTGGGGAAGGGGAAGGTGGTGCGGCCGTCGGCGAAGATCCCGATCGCCGCGTCCTGGGTGGTGGGGAAGTTGAAGTAGACGAACCCGAGCGAGGCCGCGAAGCTCGCGTCCTCACGCACGTCGCTGTCCCAGTTGTACATCCAGGTGGCCGGGGTGGGGTCGTAGGTGACGAGGAACTCGGCCGCGCGGGTCTCGCGGTTGCCGCGCACCGCGAAGGGGTCCTCCAGGATGTTGCGGGGACGTCCGGGCGCGGGCACGCCCGAGGGAACCGGCCCGATCAGCGGCTTGCGCCAGAGGAAGTTGGGCGCGATCTGCCAGTTGCCCGCGAGGAAGGTGAAACCGGTGATCAGGTTGCGCTGGTTGCCGCTGCCGGTGTCCTTCAGCGTCCAGCCGGTGTAGGTCTGGATCTGCGTGAAGCCGCCGTCGGCCACGAGCCCCATTGCGGCGCCCTGCAGGTACCAGTTCAGACGTCCCCGGGTCAGGGAAACCTTCGCCTTGGCGCCGAATGCGTCGGACGGCTTGATCTCGTCGGCGAGCACCTCGTAGCTGCCCGGCTCGCCCCTCACGACCTGGAAGGGCTGCCCCTCCTTCGTGCTCCCCGACCAGATCCCGCCCACTTCGAAGGTCGCGCCGCCGCTCGTCGCCGCGAGGTGCAGCGTGGCCTTGCGGGTGGGGGGCAGGGGGATGGCGAAGGAGCTTGCCGCCGCGCTGCCCGCCGCCGCGAGGTCCTCCTGGAAGATGGCGGTGGTCTCGAGGGGACCGAGGGCGGTCTGGTACTTGGCCAGCATCGCCGGATTCGCGCCCCACCACAGCTCCGGCCCGATCGCGACCTTCAGCCCGTCCAGGGCCAGCTTGCCGGTTAACTCCATCCCGACCGGCGCGAGTCCGTTGTAGATGTCGATGTTGGGTCCGTAGTTGGCCTCCTGGTATAGCCCGAAGAAGTCGCCTTCATAGCCCCAGTGGTAGTGTCCGGTGCGGTAGAAGCCCTGCAGGTTGAACCACTTGTCGTCCCACGAGACATTTGCGTTGTACACCTTGAGGCGCTCGATGTCGTGCAGTGCGACATCGCCGCCGTCGGTCCTCACGCGCTGCGGACGGCCCCGGTTCTCGTAGAAGATCTCGTCGATGGGGTTCGTGGGGACGTCGCCCAGGATGTTGAACGAGACGGTCGCGAGCATGTTCTTCACGGGCTGCGCCGTCACATCCGCATAGAAGGACTGCATCTTGTCGAAGCCGCGGAAGCTCGGGTAGGAGGGGTTCCGTTCGGGCGCCTCCTCGGGGGTGCTGACGAGGGAGCCGCCGGTGCTGAAGGTCTCCAGTTCGATGCGGACGCCGCTCAGGTGGACGCGGTCGCGGGCCATGGCCAGGAGCGCGGCCCGGTCGCCGAGTGCCTGCAGTCCCATTGCGGCCGGATGAATGGCGGCGAAGTGGTCACGGACGGTGGCCAGATCGGTGCCCGGAGCATAGGGATCGAGGACGTACGCCTGCTGAAGCGCGTAGTAGGCGGCCCTCGGGTAGAGTTCGTAGAGCCTGTTGTGGTCGGGGGGACCCTTGGCGACGATCCCCCACCACTCCTCGTTCATGTTGTTGCGGCCCTCGACGAAATCCTCCACGTAGCCGCCGTTCGCCCACGAGGCGTTCGTGTCCTGGATGTCGAGCCGCGACTCCTGGCCGAACTTCCACCAGCCGTCCGACCACTGGAAGGTGAGGCCGCCGATCGAGTTGCCGACCAGGCCCTTCCCCGCCGACTGCTCGTAGATCTCGCGCCACTGCCCGATCAGGTACTTCGCCTGCGTGACCTGGTCCTCGCGCATGTCCTTCGCGTTCCACACGTCCGCGCCGAACTCGGTGAACATGACGGGGCGGCCGAGCTTGTCGTGCACCTCCTGGAAGAGCTCCCCGAAGGAGATGCCGCGGTACACGTTGGTGCCGAAGACATCCAGGTCGGGGACCTCCTCGGCGATGATTTCGAGGTACTGGAGATCTCCGTTGGCCATCGCGACGGGGCGGGTGGGGTCGATCTCCTTGATGCGCGTGGCCGCCTCGCCGAAGAGCGAGTACATGTATCGTGCGCGGACCGCGTCGGCCTCTTCGGTGGGCAAATCCTCGGTCTCGGCGGAACTCCACACCAGCCCGTAGTTGTTCTCGTTGCCGAGCAGCCACATCAGGAGACCGGGCGTGTCCTTGAAGTCGTCCGCCATCTCCTCGATCTCGGCCATCACCTGCGCCCGGGCGCCAGGGTCCGAGTAGTCCGTGTTCGCGCTGAAGACGCCGTCCACCGTGATCCCGTAGCGCGCCATCGCGTGGTTGAGGATCGTGTAGATCCCGTAGCGCTCGTAGATGTGCGTGACCCATTTCGGCGTGATCCCCACGTAGGTGCGGATCGTGTTGCCGCCCATCGCCTTCAGGAGCGACATCTCGCGCTCCAGCGCCGCCTCGATGATGTGGTCGGGCTCGGTCCAGAAGCTGTAGTTGTAGGTGGTCCCGATCGGGAAATAATCCCAGTTGACCCCCTGCACCATCATGTCCTCGCCGTCCACCCGGAGGCGCGTGCCGGAGTTGTCGGTGACGAGTTCGATGACGGGCACGCGGGGCGGGGCGTCCTGCGCGGATGCGGGGGCGGGTGACACGGAGGATGCCAGGACCAGGAACAGCGTGACCGCTGTCGGATGCCCCGTGGCGAGGCTGCGGGTCTGGTGGCGGATCGAACTCATGGTGGCATCTTTCCGGACGGGCCCAGGCTACTTTGTTCGGCTGCCGAACAAAGTGCGGAGGTGGGGGAACCCTGTCAAGAAGCGGGACGACCGGATTCCGTGCCGCCTGCTGGATCGGGAGGTTGGGTCAGCGACGCTTCTGGAGCAAGCCGCGCGGTGGGAACCACCGGAACCTGGACTGACGCGCAGGGTTACGAACCCTTATGAACGACCAAACCACCACCAGCGCACACCGCCGCCAACGTACGATTCCGCTCATCCTCGCCCTGTGCATCGCACTGGGCTCTTGCGACGACGTTGACGTTTCCACGATGGAGGTTGCGGTCTACGCCAACAATACCAGGGACCCACACCCCGCCTTCCCCGACAGCATCGTGGTGGGCAACAACTCGCTCGTGGATTCGGCGGGTCTGGCCGGCCTCGAAGTGCGCGTGATGGGACGTACCCTCACCGCCGAGGACCTCGCGTTCGGGTCCTCCACCAGGACGCGATGGGACGTGGACGAATCAGGGCAGGTGCAGGTGTCCGTGCGCCTCGCGCAGCAGGGCCGGTTCGTGGCCGTGGGAGACACATCCTGGTCGCTGAGGCCGAAGACGGATTGGCTTCTGGTCGTCTCCCGGGGCATCGCTCCTCCAAAGGGAGGGCGAAACTACAGCATCGACGATGTGACGGACCCTGGCTGCGAATCACTCGCTATCCAATTCTGCGACGGCGTGCTCCGCATGCGGATCGAAGACTCGGCAGCCAACTATCTCGAGGAGGGCCTCTGGCTGCTCTGGGTGGGCGTCGACAGCGATCCACCCGATGGCATCGTTTACTGAATCCCCAATCCCCGATGTCTCATTTCGGCGCCTCGCACACGTGGTCGAAGACCGCGACGGCTATCCTTCCGCAAGCGGCTTTCACCTGCCTCCAATCCTGCCATTCGGCCGCCAAGTCCCTGTACTCGGAGAGATTTGACTCGTCAAGATCGTAGGGAAGCGGGTGGGCCAGCTGAGCCTGGAGCTGTTGGAGGGCGGACTCTCCACTCTTCTGAGGATACAGCCGGTCGAATGACCGCAATGCCTCGCCGGTCGATTCGGCTCCCGTGTGGGTCGCCAGTGCCACGAAGTCGAGGTAGTCCCTGGTGGCATTGCGTTTGAGGATGAGGACCCCTTTGATACGGAGTATCTCCGCTTCGGTCGGGATGGTCAGCGCCGCTCCCTCCACATCGAGTGTGGTCGTCTCGAGCGGTTCGGTGCGGGTCAGCTGCCGTACCCCCGTCTGGATCCCATCCAGACTGCCCAGTATCTGTACAGGCCGCGCCAGCCGGGCGGTCTTCCAGCCGGCGACGGATTCCAGTTGCTCGAGTACCTCGTCGAAGCGCGAGCGGAGATCGGTCAGGACGTGATCGGCGTCCAGTGAGAAACGGTGCTCGGCGTGGATCGCGGCCGCGGTCCCGCCAACCAGTACGGCCTCGGGCAGAATCTGCTGGAGGCGCGCTGCCGAAGATAGCAGTCGCTCCCATTCAGGAAGGTGTTCGCGATTGCCCGGCATACAACCTCCAGAAATGATGGCGCTGTGCGCGCGGATCCCGCTCATACCGGGCACACACCCGGTCGATCCTGTCCAGGACGGACGGATCCCGCCGGGCCGCCTGGCGAAGGTCGGCCCAATCGCGCCACTGTCCCCGGGCGATGATATCGTCGATCGCGGCGAGGGTTGGCCGGCTGTGGTTGAGATGGCGGTGACGCATGCTTCGCTACGGTCGTGGCGCCCGAACTCCAGTTCCGTTCGAACCGGACGCACCCGAAACGCTTTTCCGGCTCAAAGCTAACATGTCGGTCTCCGACTCTTCCCGGGTCCCATACTTGCTCTTCACCACTTCCCCAATCCCGGCTACCGCTTCCAAGCCTCCGGACCGGGAATCCCCTGGCTCGTAATCACTTCGAGTCCCTGCAACGCCAACCGATCTCCCCCGCCGTCCACGCCGGCCAGCCCCGCGGCCGACGCACCGCGGAGAATGCCGCGGATCCGACCCGTACGCGGATCGCGCACAATCGCCACGGGCCGGTTGCTCTCCCGGTCCAGCGTGACTGTTCCCTCCGGCCCCGACAACGTGATCCTCGCAAGCTGGACCTCCCACTCCGCCCGCACCGGAATGGCAAAGACAAAACTCGACCCGCCATCCCCGCCGTCCACTTCCGGCATTCCAAAGCGCAACGAGAACAGCTCTTCACCGTCGGCGTTCCGCCCCGTCACCTCATAGTCACCACCCGAGAGCGGCAGCGCCGGCGGCGCGTCGACCACAAGCGCGGGTTCCAGGTAGGGTTTCCCGCCGGCGTCCACGCCACCCCACAGCAGCAGCGAGCGGGCCGTGGCCGCGGCGGCGGTTTGCCTCACATGCTCGTCGACCAGGCGATAGCTGTACGCATTCGTGAAGTGGTAGTCGCTGATCCAGCGCACCGGACCACAGCTGGACATGAGGTCCGGGGTCGCGGGTGAAACCAGCTCTCCGGCGCCCGGATCGTAGCCCCAGGCGCCGATTGCTCCATTGTCGTGCGGATAGTACGGGTCCGGGTTCTCCTCGCCGCAGGGGGCGGAGCGGAGATTGAAGAGGTGACCGACCTGCCGGACGATTGCGCTCGCCTCGGGGACAGCGAAGCCATGGCGACCACCCCGGCGGCTCTGCCCGGTGCCGCCATCGACGGACCCCGACATCATTCCCATGTAGCGAACGTTCCAGATCAGGGCGTTGCCCTGCTCCATGATTCGAATGGCCTCCGTCTCCTGATACAGCTTTTCCACCTCGTTGGACGACGTCCACACGGGCTCGTGGACATCGGCGGTTACGTCGGCGACCGGCAACAGAGTGCGCGTGGGAGCCAGCAATTCATGGCTCGCGGGACCCTCGGCCATCTCCTGGACAACCTCCAGAATCGCCGAGTCCGGATCCTCGCTCCAGAGGAAGGGGAGGAACAGAAAGTCCAGGGGGGGCATGGCCTCGGCCCGAATCAACAGGCGGCCCTCCTCCGGGATGCGTCCGGCCACGCCCAGGTCCGGGTCCAGAGTCCCTTCGGGGTCGATCTCGATCACCATTTCCAGCCCCGGCTGCACCAGCTCGCCCGGGATCTCGGCATTCGCCGACTTCAGGAGCGAACCCTCGTCGATCGTCGTGGGGATGCGCGTCGACTTTCCGGGAATATCGACCACATGCGTCTCGGTCCCGTCCAGATAGAAGCTGGCTCGAACAGCCGGAATGCCCACATCGGTTGTGCGCACCGCCGTCGGGAATACGCGCAGCAGGGCGTCCTTGCCCGCAACCAGCGGGACCGGGAATCGACGTGACTGGACGGCCTGCACCAGATAGGCACCCAGCCCCTGACATGTACGCACCCTTCGTGTCGTGATGGTCTCCAGCCAGAGCATCATCTCCGACTCGTCGGGTACGCAAACTCCGGTTTTCCCCGCCAGGAACGCATCCAGACGAAGATCCGTCCACCTGCCCGGAACCTCGGCCGACAGCCCGGGGTTGCGGCGAAGGTCGAGCCGTCTGAGCGTGGCGAGATCGCCCATTTCCTCGGGGAGCGGCCCGGACAGGTCGTTGCCCGAAAGGTCGAGCACGGCCATCGCGTCCAGTCGTCCGAGGCTCGCAGGAATAGGTCCAGTCAGGTAGTTGTCGGAGAGGTTGACCGAGTCGACTGCCCTCAAGCCTCCGAGTTCGGACGGAATGGCGCCCGTCAGCTCGTTCCCCGAGAGCTGCAAATGTTCCAGTCGCCAGAAGTTGCCGAAGCCGGCCGGAATGGATCCCGTCAGCCTGTTGTTCTGGAGCCTCAGCCGCCTGAGCCTACCGAGGCCGACGGTCGCGGCAATGGTACCCGTCAGATTGTTGTTCCTCAGATCCAGAGTCTGGAGAGCACCAAGACGGCCCAAGGAGGTCGGGATTGGACCGGTCAGATTGTTGTTCCCCAGAGTCAAGTACTGGAGAGATCCGAGATTCCCGAGCTCCCCCGGGATCAGGCCGATCAGATTGTTCCCTCCCAATCCCAGCGAAAGGAGTTGGTCGAGGCCACCCAGCGCCGCCGGAATCGGACCGGTCAACCTGTTGTCGTCGAGAACGAGACCCTTGAGATTGGCCAGCCTGCCGATTTCCGCTGGAATCGGGCCGGTCAGACGATTGTTACTCAGCGCCAGAACTTCCAGGCCGGTCAGATTGCCAAGTGCTGCCGGAATCGGGCCGGCCAGACGATTGCCAGTCAGCCACAGATTGTCCAGGCCGCTCAGACTGCCCAGTGCCGCGGGAATCGGGCCGGTCAAGTCGTTGTAGGTGAGATTGAGAGTCTTGAGACTGTCCAGATTGCCGAACTCCGCCGGAATCGGGCCGGTCAACCGATTGCCCTCCAGAGTCAACTCGATGAGATTCGCCAGTTTGCTCAACTCCGCCGGGATCGGGCCGGTCAGGTCGTTGTAGTACAGATGCAGCACGGCGAGACTGGCAAGGTCCCCCAGCCGCCGCGGGAGCTGTCCCGCCAGTTCATTCCAGCCGAGATTCAGGAAGCTGAGGGCCGACAGCTGGCCCAGCGATTCCGGAATCGGGCCCGTCAGCCTGTTCCAGCTGAGATTCAGGTGGGTGAGGGCCGACAGGCGACCCAGCGATTCCGGGATCGGGCCCGTCAGTCGGTTCTGGTACAGGTCCAGATGGCCGAGACGGGCGAGGTCGCCGAGCTCGGGCGGAATCGCACCCGACAATCTGTTGGTGCGCAGGTCCAGGATAACAAGAGCACCGAGTTCGCCGAGTTGGGGGGGGATCGGACCCGACAATCTGTTGCCCTCAGCCAGGAGGTACTCCAGTTCGGTGAGGTCGGCCAGCTCGGCGGGGATTGAACCGTTCAAGCCGTTGCGGGAGAGGTCCAATCCGATCACGCGGCCCGAGTTATCGACCTCCACTCCGTACCAGCGCCCGAGCGGCGCGTCGGTCAACCAGTTGTCCCGGTTCCTCCACGAGTTTCCACTCGTCGATTCGTAGAGGGCAGCCAGCGCGTTTCTCACTGGCTCGGCGTCCGGTACCGGCTCAACCGAGTCGTCGCAGGCGGTGAAGAGGATCGGGCCCGTCCCGAGTATGAGCAGGAGGGTCCACTTGTCGTAGCCCAACGCTTTTCGATTCAACATCCGATAACTCCTTGTTCGAAGACATATTGCGCCCGTTTATCTCCTACAGAAAATCCGGCGCAATGTTCCTTGTGTGACCCGGTTTTCTTCGATGGGCTGCCCCTCGGAATGCGTTCGGGTACGCCGGTGGCAGCCGCTCAGAACGCCTTCAGATACGTCAGCTTCACCACGCCGGTTCGACGTTGCCACCGCTCCGTTCGGGGATCCAGCAGGTCGCCCGTCAAATAACCCGTGTCGAACACCACGAAAAGGTCGCTCCCGGGCGTATGGATCCAGTCGATGCGGACGTTGGCCTGGAGCACGTTCGAGACATCGTCGTACTGGATCAGGGCGTTTGCGAAAAGTGATCGGCTGACCGCGCCCAGAACGGTGACGCCGATGAGGCGCGTGGTGAAGTCGCCATCCTCGACGGGCAGGCTGACGTCGTTCCAGGTGTAGTCGCCGCCGATGGTGAGGTGGGGACCGGTCTTCCACATCAGGCCCCCGGACAGCTGGTTGCGGGAACCGCCCCAGAACTCGCCCGCCGAGATCCCCCCGCGTCCCGAGAAGCGGCGGCTGTCGTTGGTGTTGAAGCGGAACTCGATCCGGTCGAAGACGTACTCGCCGACGGCCAGCTCGCGGCCCTGGATCCGGATCGGCGTCCGGAGGACCTCGGACCGGCGGCGGAGGTTCAGCATCGCGCGGTCGCCCGTCTGGAATGTCAGCATGCTGTGGGACAGCAGAACCGTGCCCTGCTTCACGCCGTCCAACCCCGCAATGTGCTCTCCGTTGGCGGCCGCGATCAGCTGCCTCGCCCAGCGACTCCGCTCGAAGCGCGGAAAGACCGCCACCGACCCGGTGACCCGGCGCATGTCGCCGCGGCGGACGAAACCCAGGGCGGGATCGAAGTCGCCCGGAATGCGCGTGAAGCCCGCCCCGGCGGACAGGAGGCTGTTGCGGAGATCGGCTTCGATCGAGGCCGCCGTGGATGCCGAGCCTGCCGGGGAACCCCCCTCCGAACCTCCACTGGCGAACGACCCCGTGCCCGACGACCGGGCCACCCAGCCCTGCACGAAACTCGAGCCGCCGAAGCGAACCTGCATATCGCCCCCCACCACCCGGCTGCCCCCGTCTTCCGTGTCCAGCGAGGTGAAGATTCCCCCCACGGTCGTGCGGGGAAACGGATCGGCACGCAGCCGCAGCACCGAGTTGAGACCCCCGGGGACAACCCGTCCGTCCGGCGCGGCGGCATCGTCCGTGTAGAGACTGAGCGCACCCACGGAGACGGGCCCCGCCTGCCCGGTGAGCCGGCCGCCCCCGACGATGTCGTTGGCGATGCCGATTCGGCGGCTGAAGAAGATTTCGGTCTCCTCCGCGTCGCCGAAGCCGAACAGCCCGGCCCTTTCCAGGAAAAACTCGCGCTTTTCGGGAAAGAAGAGGCTGAAGCGGGTCAGGTTGATCTGGACGTTGTCCGCTTCCACCTGCGCGAAGTCGGGGTTTACGGTAGCGTCCAGGGTGAGGTTGGGTGTGACCGAATACTTGAGGTCGAGGCCCAGGTCGTTGAGGGTCTCGGTGGCGCCCTCGGTCGTGCCCCTGCTCCCGCTCGTGGAACGCCCGGTGATCGCGAAGGGCTTCACCTCCATGTAGCGGCCCCGCCGCAGTCCCTCGAGACCGGTCAGGGTGGCATATCGCGAGACCTGCGTGAGGGCGCTCCGGACCTCCTGGCCGATGTGCGGGAAGTACACCATCTCGTTCTTGCGGCGTATGGTGCGCTCAATGAGGATCCCCATCTCGGGGGCGTCGGTGTCGGCAAACCGGATGGTCGTGAACGGGACGGCCGCCTCGACCACCCAGCCGTCCTCGGTGATCCGTCCCTGGCTCCTGTAGACCCCTTCCCAGTTCCAGTCCGCCAGCGTCATGGACTCGTCGGTGATGAGCGCGTCGCCCTGGGTGCCGAGGGGATTGATCTCGAAAATGTATGCGTTGCGCCTGTCGTGGTACGTGTCGAGGCCGATGCGGATGTTGTCGTCCTGGTCGATTCGCCCTTCGCGGTGCAGGATGCTGCGCCGGATTCGTTCGGGGTCGGAGTCGTGGAGGACTAGGGAGAAGTAGAGATGGTCGTCGTCGAAGGCCACGCGGAACTCGGTGCGCTCCGACGAGGGCGCCCCGTCCACGGGGACGCGCTGGCGAAAGTCGGTGACCGGCTCGATCTCGCGCCAGAAGGGTTCGTCGAGGACGGCGTCGATGGTGGGGGGATGGGGGGCGCGGACGGCACGGATGGTGGGTTCCGCGGGAGACGGATCGCGTGCGGCGACAGTAAGCGAATCCTGATGCGCTTGCTCCGGCGGGGAGGCCACACCGGATGCGAAGGGATGTGCCGCACCGGCCGGAAGGGGTGACAGAACAACGGGTGACAGAACCGCAGCCAGCGCGGTCAGGAAGGTCCCGCGGATGTTCCGGTGCGAGGTCGTCCGCAGAGTGCGGGCCAGACGCGTCAGACCGCCCCCCGCCGGACTATTCGTCGTCGTGGTCCTCGACGACCTCCGCCTCCATGTCGCCCCTCTGCCGGCAGCAGCAATGGCCGCAGCTGCAGCCACAGTCGCCCGTCCAGTCGGCGCAGGCGCTCTCATCTTCCTCGCCGCCGGACCCGCACGACCACATCCAACGACACCCCTTGGCGCCCCCCTTCTTGCGCAGCCAGCAGATAATCAGGATGACAAGCAGGATCTGGGGAAGGCCGATCCGGAAGGCGGAGCCCCAGAACTCCGCCATGGATGTCATGTACCAACTCAGTGCGTCTCCGAACATTGATTTCCGTCCTCGGTTGGGCAGTTGTGGTCGCAGCAATCGTTACGTGCGACGACTCCGGCTTGTTTCGTCCGCGCGCGCCGCACGAGAGGTCCCCTACATCAAGGAATCGGCACGAAGGCGATAGATGGCAAGGCCCGTCCATGCCCCAAGCACCCCGCCCCCGACCGTCGCCCACATCGTAGGCGGGAAGAAGATGCCCGATCCGGCGAGCACGCCCAACACGAGCGCCCCCACGGCGCAGTAGATCAGCAGCGTCACGATGGCGCGGCGGCGGGCCGGCGTCATTGCCGGTTCCTCACCAGCGCAATCCGCGTCCCGTCGGCGCTGACCGCGATGCGGGAGATGTCGCCCGCTGCCGCCTCGTCGAGATGCGCCACCTCCCACCACCCCGCGTCCGCCGACCAGGCCAGCAGCCTGGCACCGTCGCCGATGATGATTTCGCCCTCCGGTGTCCACGCGTAATCCTCGCGACCGGGTGGCGTCGTCACCAGGCGCGTCGTCTCCCCGGTCACGGGATCGAGCCGCTCGATCCACCACTCGTCATCGGCGACTTTCCGCACGAACGAGATGTGCTGCGAACCCGGGATCCGGTGGATGGAGCGGCCGGGGTTCTCCGCCACGACGCGCACCTCGCCGGAGAGCGCGTCGCCAATCTGGAGCGTTGGGGGATCGCCGAGGACGAACATGGCCGCGACGGTTTCGTTCGCCCACGCGTGATAGCCGACCGGCTCGACGGTGGCGAAGATGGGACCCAGGTCGGAGCCGTCCGCGCCGTAGCGCCACAGGAACTGGCGCCCGCGCTCTTCGCGGATGACGGAGAAGGCGTCCTGCGCCGGAATGGGCGAGGGTGAAAACTCGCTGGCGCCGGGGGTGTGGGTGACTTGTTCCGGGGCCCCCGCGTCCAGGGGGTAGCGGAAGGTCTCCGTTTGCGTCGAATCGACGGCCGAGGTGTAGTAGAGGGCCGTGCGCGCGTGGTCGAAGGCGGGCTGGTTGTCGTAGCCGTCGCGGTCGGTGGCATTGACGAGGTCCCGTACGTGGGGGGCGCCCCCGGGGGTGCGCTCGATCCGGCCGACCCAGATGTCGGTCGAGGGGGCGCCGGCGGCGGTGGGACGGTAGTCCGCGGGGGCAGGGCCGATCTCGGGGGCCGGGCCGTCGGCGGGGGTGGCGGCGAAGGGGTCGGCGGGGGGTGGGAGGGTGTCCGCGCCGGGGTCGGGGGCGCAGGCGAGGGACAGGGTGGCTGCGAGGAGGAGGGCGGTCGCGATACCGGAGACGGCTTGAACGGTGTCATCGTCCCCGGCCGTTTCCGGTGCGGGCTGCGGGGCCAGGACAGTCGCAAGCGTGTCGGCGTTCAGTCCCCAATCGTGCAACGCGGCCGAAGATCGCGGGCCGCCCTTGCGTGCAACGCCAAGGAGCAGGTGGGCGCTCTTGGTGGCGCCGGATTCCGTCGCGGAAGCCGCTTCCACGGCAGCCGCAAGCACTTCGTGAGCCGCGGGGGTGAAGGGAAGGTGACCTTCGTACGTCTCCGGGAGGTCGCGCAGTGACTCGGGGAGCATCTCGGGGTCGAGGTCCAGTTGCGCGAGGATGTCGAGGAGGTTGGGGGTCGCCTCCGAGATCACCCCCGCGAGGATGTGGCAGGGCGCGATCGCCTCGCCGCATTCGCGCGCGGCGGCGGCGGCGGCGCGGTTCAGCGCATGGACGGCATCGTCCTCCAGGTTTATGGCCATGACCAAATCTGCGCGGGCAGCGAGCGCACTTTCAAGTCCGGTCCGGAGACGATGCCCGGCTATCTGCTAGTTGCTGAACAGCCAGTGTGTCATGCGGCGACCGATGTCGGCGTTGAAACCGGGAGCGTGCGACCCACCCTCGATTGTCCAGAGCTCCAGCGCGACCCCGTCTCCGCAACCGGCCGTGTACCGGGTGGGGTGCGTCTCCGCCTCGGGAATGTTGAGAACCAGCTCGAGCGACTCGAGCTCCGCGGCGGCATCCAGATCGCACCCCGCGCGACCGGCCCAACGTTCCACCGTCTGGGCGGCCCCGGGATAGTGGATGTTGCCAGTGGCCGATCCGCGGAACCCGCCCCCGTACCAGATGGTGCCGTCGCTCGTGCCATGCAGGTGCAGCACCGGAACCGGCAGGGCCCCCTCGCAGCGGTCCGGGTCGTAGAACGTCGTTCCGGCCAGGCTCACGATCCCCTTCAGTCCCGGCATCGACTCGCAGATCATGCGGTATGCCATGAAGCCGCCGTTGGAGTGGCCGAGCAGATACACGCCGTTGGTGTTGACGTAGGCGGCCGCCTCCTGATACAGGCTGTTCAGGTAGCCCACGTCGTCGGGTTCGGTGTTCCAGAAATCGCAACAGTAGTCGGTGGCATTCCAGAATCTCTGCCCGTTCGGGTTCTTGGAGCCCTCGGGAAGAATCGCCACGAATTGATCGTCGTTGACCCGTCTCGAGATCCCGAAGTACCGATTGATGGCTCCCGAGTGGCTGTTGTATCCGTGCAACAGGATCACGACCGGAATCGGCGTGCCGACGACGTAGTCTGTTGGGCGGATCAGGGTCGCGGGACGCAGGCCGCCGATCGTGAAGATGGACTCCGGGGGTTCTACTGTTGGGGGCAGATCGGATTCGCACGCCAACGGCAGGAACACCAAGGGCACCAGAAGCAACTTGAAGGATCTCATGAATCCCCTCCTTTCGCTGTCAGCCCGCGGCAACTCCCCGGCTGCCTGTCCGCGCATCCGGGCTGTCTATAGTCATGAGCGGCACCTTCATTGGTAACATAGTGATCCAATAGGTCCTCGCGCACCCTCTCGCGGCTGCGAGCGCACGGATTCCCCAACCCCCCGCCCCCCGGCGTCTCCAGAACGAGCCTGCGCCCCGGCGGCACCACCTCCCTTCCCTTCACCCGAAGCTCTCCCGCGCCCCGCACGTAGACCCTCCCGGGAGCGCCCGGCAGGCCCCCTTCCCGCCCCCGCGCGGCATTGCGAACCCGCTCGAACATCTTGGACACGGCAAAGGGCGCGCCGTCCGCGTGCGAGACCTCCAGGACCTGGCCCAATCCGCCCCGGTACTCTCCCGGGCCCGCCGAATCCGCAATGTACTCCTTCCGCCAGAAGATCAGCGGCGCCACCGTTTCGGTGATCTCGATCGGCGTGCTCCGCACCCCCGACGGGAACGATGTCGCGCTCAGGCCGTCCTTCCCCGGCCGCGCCCCCGTGCCCCCCGTGTGGAACGGGTTGACCACGAACGGCTCCGAATCTCCGTACGGATACCGCCCTGTCAGCCCCGGTCCCCCCATGAAGACCGGGTTCCAGAGACACGACGCCCCCTCTGCCGGGACCGAACCGGGCGGCATGGCCTGGCCCAGACAGCCGAGCACCACGTCGGGGAGCATCTGCCCTATCGAGTGGCGGGCGGAGACGGCGGCGGGCGAGGGCGCGTTGAGGAGGCAGCCGGACGGCGCCGTGACCTCGATCGTGCCGAGCGAACCGGCGTTGTTGGGGACCTCCGAGCCGACCACGCAGCGGACCCCGAAGGATCCGTACGCACGCGTGTAGGTCTCGGGGACGTTGATGCCGTAGGGCGACATGGGGGACGTGCCGGTGAAGTCGATGTGGATGCCGTCTCGCGACACGGTGAGGGCGCAGACCAGCTCGAGGTCGCGGTCGTAGCCGTCGATTGTCATGCGGTGGCGGTAGGTGCCCGGTTTGAGGGCTCGGATCCGCTCAAGCATGACGCGGCGCGATGCCGTGAGGATCATCTCGGCAAGCCCGCCGAGCGAGTCGAGGCTGAACTCCTTCATCATGGCGATGAGGCGCTCGCCGCCCGTGTTGTTGCATGCCGCCAGCGAGTAGAGGTCGCCCTGGGCCACGTCGGGTTCGCGCACGTTGGCGCGCACCATGCGCATGAGGGTCTCGTCGACGCGGCCGGCACGGATGAGGTGGCCGATGGGGATGCGGATGCCCTCCTCGAAGACCTGGTTCGCGTCGGCGCCGAAGCCGCGCCCGCCCACGTCGGCGATGTGGCTGGTGGCGGCGAAGAGCGCGACCGGGCGGCCGTCGAGGAAGGTGGGGGTGACGACGGTGAAGTCGTTGAGGTGGCCGGTGCCTTCCCAGGGGTCGTTGGTGACGAGGACATCGCCTTCGGCCAGGGTCTCTATGGGGTGGTCGCGGAGGAAGAAGCCCACCGAGGCGGCCATGGCGTTGACGTGGCCGGGTGTTCCCGTGACGGCCTGGGCCAGCATGCGGCCGGAGAGGTCGAAGACGCCGGCGGAGAGGTCGCCTGCCTCGCGCACGGGGGTGGAGAAGGCGGTGCGTACGAGGGTGCGGGCCTGTTCCTCGACGACCGAGAGGAGGCGGCTCCACATGATCTGGTCCTGGAGGGCGGAGACTGCGGTGCGGGCCGTCGGGCGAGCGCGGCGTTCGGCGAGGAGATGGCCGCCGGCGAGGACGGTGGCGTGCCAGCCGGCGGGGACGACGGTGGTGGTCTGGTCCTCGGCGATCAGGGCGGGGCCGCTGACGTGGTCGCCGATGGCAAGTTCCGGCCGCAGGTGGACCGCGGCGCGGACGAGTCCTTCCTCCGCTCCCTCGAATAGCCGGGTCCAGGCGGTCGGAGGGGGACGGGACGCCTGGGGTGCCGACGGATGAGCGGCCGCAGGATTTGCGGGCTCGCCGGGACCGGCGGCGGCGTGCGAGGTGTGCCCGGGATCGGAGGTGCCGCCGACGAGCGCGTTCGCTGGATCCCCGGGATCCGCGGGCCCGAGGCCAGAGGCGGCAGCAGGATCTCTGGGATCCCCGAGCCCGGCGCCGGAGGCGGCAGCAGGACCTCCGGGCTCTGCCAACCTGCCGTCCAGGACACCTGCGGCCTCGGCGGAGTCTTCCCTACCCCACGCCGGTGCCGAGACAGCCAGCGTCCAGCTCAGGACCTCGATGTCCAGACCGGGTATCGTGCGCCCGTACACAGCTTCGTACGCTCGGTCGAAAGCCCCCTTGAGCGCGCTGACCGCTTCCGAGTCTCCTTCAGACCTCGCTTCAGAGTCTATTTCCGAGTTTGCTTCCGAGTTCCCCTCCTCCCCGCCCCCCACCACCTCGCGCGGCAGCTCCACGCCGATCTCGTGCCCCTGTCCCACATAGCGCATGTAGGCGTGGGCACGCTCGGTCGTAGCCGCGCCCGGAGCCCCCTCCCCCACCACCGCCACCGCCTCCGCACGCATCCCGTCCAGCACCTCGCGCACCAGCCCGGGATCGTAGTGCGACAACCGCATGTACCGGCTCCGCACGACCTCGTACGAAATCGGCGCCAGCAGGAACCCCACCGCCGAACCCACCCCCGCATCGCCCGGCACCAGGAACCGGTCCAGCTCCAGCTTGTCGGCCAGGCGGGCCGCGTGGATCGGCGCCGATCCCCCGAAGGCGATCACGGTGCGCCCACCGAGTCCCTTCCCCCACTCGATGGCGTGGGTACGGGCGGCGTTGGACATGTTCTCGTCCACCATCTCGCTCACCCCCAGCGCGGCCACGCGCGCGTCGAGCCCCAACTTCGTCCCCACCCGGCGCTCGATCACGGCCTCCGCCCTCCCCCGGTCCAGCCCGATCGCGCCCCCCGCGAACAGCTCCGGATCGATCCTGCCCAGCACCACGTCCGCATCGGTCACGGTGGGGTCCTCTCCGCCCCGCCCGTACGCCGCCGGACCCGGCTCCGACCCCGCGCTTTCGGGCCCCACGTGGATGCGGTCCATGTCGTCCACTCCAGCTATTGAACCGCCCCCCGCCCCGATCTCGACCATCTCAATGACGGGTATCCGCACCGGCAGCCCGCTGCCCTGCTTGAAGCGGTAGCTGCGGGCTACCTCGAAGGTGCGCGAGTGGAGCGGTTCGCCGCCGTCGATCATGCAGAGCTTGGCGGTGGTGCCGCCCATGTCGAAGGAGAGCACGTCGCCCAGGTTGAGCGTGCGGGCCAGGTGGCTCGCCAGGATCGCGCCTCCTGCCGGGCCCGATTCCACGAGGCGTATCGGCGCCGTGACCGCGGTGTCGAGGGTGGTGAGGCCGCCGCCTGAGGTCATGAGGAAGAAGGGGCAGGCGAATCCGCGCTTCCGCAGCGAGGCCGCGAGACCCGTGAGGTAGCGGGCCATGAGGGGTTGGACGTAGGCGTTGGCGCACGCGGTGGAGAGGCGTTCGTACTCGCGCACCTCGGGACAGACGGCGGAGGCGAGGGTGACGGCGAGGTCGGGGCGTTCGGCGGCGAGGATTTCGCCAATGCGCTGTTCGTGGGCGGGGTTGGCGTAGCCGTGGATGAGGCCGACGGCGACGGACTCGACGCCGTGCTCGTCGAGGACGGAGAGGCGGGCGTGAACGGTGTCGTCGTCGAGGGGGATGAGGACGCGGCCGCGGCGGTCGACGCGTTCCCGGACGGGGAGGCGGAGGCGGCGGGGGACGAGGGGGGGTGGGCGGTCGACGCTGATGTCGTACTGCTCGAAGCGGTTTTCGTGGGCCATCTCGAGGGTGTCGCGGTGTCCCTCGGTGACGATCAGCGCGGTGCGCGCCCCCTTGCGCTCGATGATGGCGTTGGTGGCGAGGGTGGTGCCGTGAATGACGAGCCGCACGGCGGAGGGGGGGACCGACGCCATTTCGAGGACCTTGGCGACTCCGTCGAGGACGCCCCGTTCGGGTGCGGCGTGGGTGGTCAGGACCTTGGTAGCGACAAGGTGCTGCCCGGTCTCAAGGGCCACGTCGGTGAAGGTGCCGCCGATGTCGATGGCGAGGCGGGCGGGCATGTCAATGGCCCTACGCGCCATCTTCCCGCAGCGGCACGGTGTAGTTGAGCGACAACCGCCCGCCATCCGGGTAGATCGTGTCCCCGGTGATGTACGACGCGTAGTCCGAAGCGAGGAAGACGGCCACGGTCGCAACCTCCGCCGGGTCGCCGATCCGGCCCATTGGAGTCCGCGAGAGGATCGAGCGGCGCGCCTCGTCGTTGGCGATCACCACCTTGAGCATGTCGGTCAGAATCGTCCCGGGACCGATCGCGTTGACGCGAATGTCGTGCGGTGCGAGGGCCATCGCCATCGCCTTCGTCATCTGCGCGACGCCGCCTTTCGAGGCCGCGTAGGCGAGCTGTTCGGGGATCGTCACCACGGCGTTGGTCGAGGACATGTTGATGATGCACCCCCCGTTCCCGCGCTCGACCATGTGCCGCGCCACGAGCCGACCGAGCAGGAAGGATCCGCGCAGGTTGACCGCCAGCACGCGGTCAAAATCCTCGACGGCGACGTCCAGGATCGAGCCCGAAACGATGATCCCGGCGTTGTTGATGAGAATGTCGCAGCCGCCGAAGCGGTCGGTGCAGGCGGCGAGCAGGGCGGCGCAGTCGTCCGGGTCGCTCACGTCGGCGCGAACGGCCACGGTGGCCGCGCCGGTGTCGGCCGCGATGCTTCGGGCGGTTTCCGCGCAGATGTCCTCGATTATATCCCCCATTGCTACGTTGGCCCCGTGATCGGCGAAGGCGCGGGCGCACGCGGCGCCGATCCCCCTGGCCGCGCCGGACACGATGGCCGTCTTTCCCGCAAGTGAGATCAACGTGTTCGGGCTCCGTGGCAGTAGTGAAAGGTCCCCCGCACCGTCTTTCCCGGCCCATCAACCCGCGGAGATCCTCCGGCTTTCGAGCCGCGATTCGTCCACAGGCGGATAAAACCTCGCACGATTGACGGTGGCTGGCGAGGCGCGGAACGACCACACGGGACGACCACCTCGGTCCACGTCGGCGAAGCGACCCCGCGTTGGCACTCCGATGGCACCCCCCGGACCTCGCGCCTACCTTCCCGCCCATGCGCACCCTCCGTTTCGCCCTCCCCTCGCTGCTCGGCGTGGCGATCTTCCTCGTTCCCTACCCCACCGCGGACGGCGTCAACATCGGGCTGGGGATCCTGACGGACGCGGCCAAGTCACTGCTGGGCGACTCGCTGCCCACGAACGTGGTGCGCATCGTGTGTATCTCGGCGGCACTCTCGGTGTTCGTCGCCCTGGCCCGGCCGCGATGGTCGCGCAAGCCGGACGGAATCGGCGCGGTCCTCGCGGCATCCACGGCCTCGGTCGTGGTGCGCGTGGTCGCCGCGGTCGTCGCGTGCATGATCCTCTTCGGCGCGGGACCCTCGTGGATCACCTCGGGGGACACCGGCGGGGTGATCCTGAACGATCTCATGACGGTGATCGTGGTCGTCTTCGTCTTCGCGTCGTTCCTGTTGCCGCTTCTCACCGCCTACGGGCTCATGGAGTTCATCGGCACGCTGGCGCGGCGCGTTTTTCGGCCCCTGTTCCGGCTTCCCGGCAGGGCGGCGGTGGATGGAGCGGCCTCGTGGTTCGGCTCGTCGATTGTCGGGCTCGTGATCACCACCGAGGAGTACGAGCGCGGCCACTACACCGAGAGGGAGGCGCTGGTCATCGCGCTCAACTTCTCGGTCGTGTCGGTCGCGTTCGCCAAGGTGGTGGCTGACTTCGCGGGGGTGGGCGAACACTTCCTCGCGCTGTACGGGGCCGTGATCGCGAGCGGCATGGTGGCGGCGGTGATCATACCGCGCATCCCGCCGCTGTCGCGAAAGGCGGACCGTTTCGCGGCCACGGGACGCGCGCCTGAACGACCGATCGACCTGGATCGCGGCCAGCTCTCGCAAGGTCCTGAACGGGCAGGCGGACACGCGGCCACAGCCCCGGGGCCGCGTGGGCAACTGCAACCCGGCGTGCTGTCGCAGGGCCTGGAATTGGCCACGGAGCGGGCGGCGGGAGCACCCGGCCCCCGCGCCCTGGCCCGGCAAGGCCTGCGCACCACCTTCGACATCTGGTTCGGTCTGCTGCCGCTGGTCATGGTGATCGGAACCTTCGCCCTGGCCATCGCCAACCACACCCCCGTCTTCACCTGGCTGTCCTACCCGCTGGTGCCCTTCGCCGAGGTGCTACGGCTTCCCGAAGCAACCGCCGCGGCCCCCGCGCTCCTGGTGGGCTTCGCCGACCAGTTCCTGCCCGTCATTCTCGGACAGTCGATCGAGAGCGACGTCACCCGCTTCGTGATCGCCTGCGCCTCGGTGACGCAGCTGGTCTACATGTCGGAGGTGGGCGCGTACCTGCTCAAGTCGAAGCTGCCGGTCAGCTTGCTGGATCTGTTCCTGGTCTTCCTGCTGCGGACGGTCATCACGGTGCCGGTCTGCGCGGTGATCGGGCACCTGCTCTTCTGACTTGACTAACCACTTGGTCAACTCCACAGCGGCCGCGCCGAAAACGTCCGGCGACGCCGCCAAAGGGGGCTGCCCCCGCAGGTCACCCGTAGATCATCCTGGGCGCCTTCCCCAGAAGCCGCGCATACACCGTGAGCGCTCCGCGATGATGCGCCGTGTGATCCACGATGGGCCCGACAATGGCGGAACGGGGCGCGCCCCGCATGATGCGCTCGTCCGCGATCGTCGCGGCGAGGTCTTCGGCGGAGGCCGCCCTAAAGGTCGCGATGGCCTTCTCGAACGCGCGGTCGAGCCACGCGCTGGCCTCTTCCAGCGTCTCCACCGCCCTGGCCGCGGCGATCAGACCCTCGAAATCCATGTTCCACCCCCTCCCGAAGGCGCCCTCGACGAACCATTCGACTGAATCCGCGGCGTGGGCGATGTGGCCGGCGACCGTGTAGAGTTCAGGCTGCGGGGCGAACCCGGCGTCCCCCTCCTCGAAGATCGAAATCGTGCTCTTGATGTACTTGTGGGACGTTTCCAACTGGGTGACGAGATCCGCAGCTTGCGACATGGACGTTTTCCTTGGGATGGGCGGGTTCGTTGTGATAAGGGGCGGCCAAGTCTAGCTTGGCGGTCAACGCTTCTCCAGCCCCAGGGGCAAACTCATGCGCTTCGCCTCGTCCTCCACACGTTGGACCGCCGCCCTCCTCCTCACCGCCGCCCTCGCGTGCGGCGCACCCCCGACCGGGGAGCTGCCACGCGTGGCCCCCGCCGACGCCGGCTTTGCCCCCGAGCGCCTCGAGCAACTCGGCACGGTGCTGGAAGGCTACGTCACCAGCGGCAGCCTTCCCGGCGCCGTGGTCATGGTGCTGCGCGACGGCGCGGTCGCCTACGAGAAGGCCGTCGGCCACAGCGACGCGGTCGCGGGCACACCCCTCACGACCGACGCCATCTTTCGCATCGCTTCGCAGTCCAAGGCGATCGTGAGCGTGGCCGTGATGATGCTGCAAGAGGATGGCGCGCTCCTGATCAGCGACCGGCTCGGCAGCCATCTCCCCGCCTTCGATTCCACCACCGTGGCCGTGCCCCGCGAGGACGGCGGCTACGACGTGGTGCCCGCCAACCGTCCCGTCACCATCCGCGACCTCCTCACCCACACGGCCGGCATCGGGTACGGATACGGCCCCGGCGGCGATCGCTGGGCGGAGGCCGGCATCACCGGCTGGTACTTTGCGCACCGCGACGAGCCCGTGCGCGCCACCATCGACCGCATGGGCGCGCTGCCCTTCCAGGCCCACCCCGGGGAGCGCTTCGTCTACGGCTACGCCACCGACATCCTGGGAGCACTCGTCGAAGAGGTCTCGGGACAGACGCTGGACGACTTCCTCCGCTCACGCATCTTCGAACCCCTCGACATGCGCGACACGCACTTCTATCTGCCTCCCGGCAAGGAGAGCCGGCTGGCCGCCGTTCACGGCCACAA
Organism: Longimicrobiales bacterium; assembly: GCA_965208295.1. Taxonomy (GTDB): domain Bacteria; phylum Gemmatimonadota; class Gemmatimonadetes; order Longimicrobiales; family Gaopeijiaceae; genus Bin94. The sequence continues at coordinate 892,607 of OZ242328.1, forward strand.
CCGCGAAGGCGACCTGATCCTCTCCCCGGAGGGCCCCGGGATGAACACGCAGGGCGAGTACGTGAACGGGCCCCGGCAGAGCTTTTCCGGCGGCGCGGGCCTGCTCTCCACCGCCCGCGACTACGCCCGCTTCCTCCAGATGATGCTGAACGGCGGCACCCTCGGCGACGCGCACATCCTGTCGCCCGCGAGCGTGGCGCTCATGACCGCCAATCACGTGGGGGACCTCATGGGCGGCGCAAACGGCTTCGGCCTAGGGTTCCAGGTTCGTCTGGATCTGGGCGCGGCCGGCCAACCCGGCTCCGTCGGCGACTACGGCTGGGGCGGGGCCTACCACACGACCTACTGGGTCGATCCGGCCGAGCGTATGGTGGTCGTCTACTTCACCCAGATCAGCAGCTTCCGTCCGGTCGACGACCACGCGAAGCTGCGGGCCGTGCTCTACGGCGCGCTGGAGAGCTGAAGGCGGGGGCCGCCGTTTCCCCGCGGCGCCCTGTCGTCCTACTTGGCGTCTTCACACCAACTTGCCAGATTGGTAGTCCGTAGCTTGGCTACCCGCGGAAGGAATCCCCCCGGAATTCGGGCGGGTTCTTTTCCGGGACTGCGACACGACAGCGAGGCCCTCAACCACAAGGCTGCACGTTGATACTGATTGACCGGCACACGCGTGCCGCCAAGGGCCCCTTCCACGCCACCCTGCGGATCAAGCCCGCGGCGCGCGTCGAACTGATCGATGTTCGCGGCAAGCTCCTCGAGGAGTTCGGCGACGAGTTCACCCGCTACACCCGGTCGTTCTACATCTCGAACCACACCACCGCGGGGTTTCTGGACCAGCGCCTGGCCGAGCTTCTTGAGCACGACGGCCGCGGCATCAAGGGCTATCTCCAGCTTTTCCAGGAACTCTTCCCCCCCGGTGCGGACTACGTGCACGACTCGATGCCGCTGCGGACCGAACTCACCGAAGAGCAGCGGGCTCACGAGCCGCTGAACGCCGACTCGCACCTCACCTTCATCGGCGCCGGGCTGCACAACTCGGCCTCCTACGAGTTGAACGGCAAGGAACCCGTGTGGTTCGTGGAGCTGGACGGCGTGCACGTGGGCGGAATCCGGCACCGGCGGACCACGGTGGTCGCCTACGACCACGAGGAGGAGGTCGAGCAGCGACGGCTGCGCATCCCCTCCTCGCCCCATCCGATCGATGCGCAGAACCTGCGCGACCCGGGCCTCGGCTTCCTCGGCGTTCTGCAGCGGATGGTCGAGGAACACCAGGTCTCGTTCGGCCGCTTCGACGTATCGCTCCCTGACGGTGAGGAGCACGCCGGCCTCACGGTCAACGAGTACGAGCCGCTACTCATGAACTACGACCTGCGCAACGCGCTCCGAAACCCGTTCCGGTTCATGGCCCGGACCGGGAAGGAGGTGCGGCACGCCCTGCGCGATCCCCGGTCGATCCCGGCCAAGGCCATCAACTTCGCTCAGTTCGACGCGGTCCAGGTGCTCAACCAGGTGCTCGACCGGGTCCGGCTCCGCGACTCGGTGGTCGAGCGGGTGGTGAACAGGGCCGTGGCGCTGCCGGTCTCGCACTTCCTGCGCATGAAGCGCGCCTTCAGCCTGCCGGTGCTGGACCGCAGCGGCGACGGTTCGGGTGAGATCGGCTGGGGGAGGTACCAGAGCCCGATTCTGGTGCAGTGGAAAGGGTCGGCGGAGAGCACCAGGACGCTGGATGTGAAGCTGGTGAAGTTCGTGTAGAGCTGCGGGCGGGCGTCGCCCGGACTCCCACGGAGGGCGTCGCCCGGGTTAGCTTTGGTCATGGTGACGCGAATTAGGCTGAAGCACGGCTTGGCCGGTGCGGCCGTCCTTGTCATCGGAGTCTCCTTCGCGGCACCCGCTCTTGGACACGGGTTCGCTTCGGCCCAGCAGGTCAGGGCGCTCAGCAATGGGGCGGCGGTGCGGCTCGACCCGTCCGATTCCAGCCCGGTCATCGCCAACCTGGCGGAGGGTGCGACGCTGGACTGGATCGGGGAGTCCGGTCCGTACCATATCGTGTCGATACCCGGCCAACCGGGCGAGGACGACCTGATCGGATATGTCCTCGCCTCCGAAGTCGAGGTCGTGGGAGGCGTGTCCGCCGGCGCGCCGCCCTCGATGACGGGGGCCGGGATCCCGGACATCCACGCTCAGTACGAAAGATCGAAGGCGCGTCGGTCGTCGGGGCTGAAGAGGTGGCTCTGGGGGGGGACGCTTGCCGCCATCGCCATTGCCACAACCAAGGTCGTGTTCGAGGCGGGGGACGAGGACGCCTATGCCGACTCGGCCTCCCATCAAGCCGCGGTTGACAGGCACTCCTCGGCGCGGACCGTTAGGAATGCCCTCACGCTGGCCGGTGCCGGCCTCCTCGCCTGGGGGGCCACCGACCATATCCTGGCACGGCGAGACATGGACACGATGGAAGGGGAGCTCCCCGCGCTGGCCAATCCCGCCATGGAGGAGCAGTACAGGGACGCCAGCGCGAGGCGCGGGTCGGGGAAGAGGAAGTTCCTCTGGGGCGCCATCATGGCGGGCGGCTCCTACGCGACAGTGAAGTGGCTGCCCTGGCTGGGCGTTCCCGAGCAGGAGGACTACGACACGGAGTGGGAGTACCTGTCCGCGGTGCACAGGCGGGACCGCACCGAAACCGCGAACCGGTGGTTCATCGGCGTGGGAAGCGTGCTCGGGGTCTGGGGCGCGGTCGATTGGGTGCTCGGGTCGAGCAAGATGTCCGAGATCGAAGCGATCTCGCGGGTGTCCGCGTCGCCGGGACCGCGGCGGGTTCCCGTTGCCGGGACCGGGCCGGACGTGTTCGTCAGGCGCGTCGCGGGCCGCACCGAGATCGGTCTCGCCTGGAGCCGGTGATGCGCCGCCCCGGGGCAGGCCGTCGTCGAATCTTCTATGCGTTTGGCGTCATCATGGTCGTGGCGGTAGCGGCCGTCATGGTCTTTCTGGCGCGGAACCGGACCCTCACGCCCGAGCAGCGCGCCGCCGCCCAGGAGGCGCAGCTCGAGCTTGGCGCCGATGTCCTCGCGCTGGTGGAACTGGGGCTGTCCGCCGAAGGTCGCTACTCCGGGAAGATCGACGGCGTGCTGGAACCCGAAGCCCGTCAGGGACTGCGCGAATGGCAGACCGACCGCGGAATCGAGGCCACCGGGTACCTGGATCGCGCCAGCCTGTCGGAATTGCTGGCGGCGGGCCGGGTGGCGGAGGAGCAGGCGGAGGCGGCGCGGCGCAAGGAGGAGCTGGAGGCAGAGGTGGAGCGGATCGCCGAGGAAAATCGGAGCGCCCGGGAGGAGCGGCTGGCGGAACGGGCCCGCCTCGACGCCGCCCGGCGCGAGGAGGAGCGTCGGCTCGCCGAGGAGGCCCGCCTGGCCGAGGAAGAGCGGCTGGCGGAAGAAGCTCGCCGGGAGTTGGAGCGGATTGCGGCGGATGCCCGCCGGGCTGAGGAGGCCCGCCGAGCGGAGCAGGAGCGGCTCGCGGAGGAAGCCCGCCAGGCGGAGGAACGCCTGGCCGAGGAGGCCCGGCAGGCAGAGCAGGAGCGGCTCGCGGAGGAGACCCGCCAGGCGGAGCAGGAACGCCTGGCGGAGGAGGCCCGCCGGGCCGCGGCCCAGCGGGTGGCGGAACGGGAGCAGCGACAGGCCGATCTTCTGGAGGCTGCGCGGCGACGGGCCGAAGAGCTCCTCACTGACGACCAGCTGCTGCTCGCCGCGAAAAACGATCTGGCCGGGACCACCGGCAACCTGAACTGGCGCCTCACCCTGAACCGGCGGTCCTGGACGGGTGTGCGGTCACGCGGCGAGAGCGTCGTTGGGCTCGATCTCAACGGGCGGAATCTGGCGGGCGTGATTCCCCTGCGGCTCGCGAGCCTGACGGAGCTGGATCTCCTCAACCTGGGTGGAAACCGGCTGTCCGGCGCGATTCCGACCGAGCTGGGCTCGCTGCGCAAACTCAAGGGGCTGTTCCTCGAAGACAACCAGCTGTCGGGCCAGATACCGGCCGAGCTGGGTGCGCTGGCCGGCCTCGAGGACCTGCACCTGTACAACAACCCCCTGACCGGGACGATCCCGCCCGAACTCGGGAACCTGACGAGTCTCAAGCGGCTGCGCCTGTCCCGAACACAGATCGCCGGCCGGATCCCGCCCGAGCTGGGCAGACTGCAGCGGCTCGAACTCCTCGCCCTCAGCGGCAACCAGCTTTCCGGGCAAATTCCTCCCGAGTTGGCCAACCTGACCAACCTGAAGCGGTTGACCCTCCGCGACAATCGCCTGTCGGGATGCATACCGGAGCCGCTGATGCGCTTCGAGTCCGGCATCAATCCGCAGCTCGGCGGCGTGTACCTTCCCGCGTGCGGGCGGCCATGAGCGACGACGCGGGCACGCCTTCGGAGTGGGCGGACACCTCGCAGCAACCCGCGGAGAGGGACGACCGGATCCCGTTCCGGGCCGTGACCCTGTTCACCTCCCTGCTGGTCGGGCTCGTCCTCATCGGGGCCCTGTCGTGGGTGTTCCCGGCCGGCGACGACAGCATGGCCGCCGAACTGCTGGTCGACAGGAACACCCGGATCTTCCCCTACCCGTTCACCATACAGAACGTTATGTGGCTCGCGTTCTGCGTGGCCGCCGGAGAGCTGGTGGTGCGCCATTTCACCGGTCGCCGGGAAGGCGAGCAGATCTACCTCGGGCTACTACCCGAGGACGACGAGACGATCCTGCGCAAACGCGACCTGACCCCGATCTACCAGCGGACGGTCGAGTCCGACCCGGAGAGGCGGTACCTGCTGCAACGTCTGCTAACCGGCGCGCTTCTGCAGTTTCGCAACAGTGGATCGGTGGACCAGGTCAACTCGATGATCAACGTGTCGCTTGAGCTCTACCAGCATGAAATCGAGCTGCGGTACAACATGCTGCGCTACGTCATCTGGCTGATACCGACGCTCGGCTTCGTCGGAACCGTACTGGGTATCGCGTTCGCGATGCGCACCGCCGGGGTCATGTTCGCGGGGGCCAGCATCATGGAGGGATCGATCGGACCCGAGATGATGGAGCAGGTGACGGGAGACCTCGGGGTTGCGTTCTACACGACCCTGCTCGCGCTTCTGCAATCGGCGGTGCTGATGTTTGCGATGCACATCATGCAGGGGAAGGAGGAGGGTGCGCTGAACAGGATCGGCCAGTACTGCCTCGGCAATCTGTCCAACAGGCTGCACGAGGAACGGGGTCCCGACCGGGGGTAGCGAGGCCGCGTCGGCGCCGACGGCACGCAGGGTCGGTCAGAACAGGGACAGAAGCAGGTTGACCGTGAGCGAGCCTCCCACGTCCCGAACGTACTGGCCACCGCCAGCCTCGGCGACGCTTCGAAGGAACTCTTCCGTGGCAGGGTTGTTCGTGCCCCCCGTCTTGACGTAGACCGTGGAGACGCGATGCCCTTCGGATCGCCCCATACCGGTCGCGACCTGTATGGATCGATCGATCTCCTCGCTGTACGCCGGGTTGTCGGTCACCAGCACGATGACCCTTCGCTCGGATCGTGGCCGCCAGGTCATGCGGGAGGCCGCCGCAAGCGCATCGTAGAAGGCCTCGGGCTGGTCGGGGTTGGTGCCGTTTCCGGTTCCCATGCCCACCGAAAGGCCGTTCACGAACGTGCGGAACGCATTGCGGTTCGAGGTCGGACCGGAGAGCTCCCGCAACGGGAACAGGAACAGCGGGCTCTCCCAGCGGCGATCTCCGAACGCCACCATCCCGATACCGAAGCTGGGCGAGATCCGGTTCAGAAGGACGGCGAGCTGCTCGACCTCCCCCTTTAGCGCGGCGACCTGCCCGCCCATGCTGTTGGTGATGTCCAGCGCGATGATGATGTCGAGGTGGGGGAAGCGGAAGTGCGGGGCGTTCACCTGGATGGGCGCGGGGGCGGGCTCCGGGCATATGACCGGGGCAGGAACCGGAGGACAGACCGGGCACTCCACGGGGTCGGGTACGGCGACTTCGGGACAGATCGTCTCCGGCACGGGTTCCGGAACCGGGCAGGCGGGGCACACCGGGCAGTCGATCGGCTCGATAACAGCGGCAACGACCGGGCACGTGGGACACACCGGGCATATGACCGAATCGGGCGTTGGAACCGCCATGACGATCGGAGCGGGCGGGGCCGGGATGTCCGGCACCGGCTCCCCGATCATCGGGAAGATGATGACCGAAATCAGGATGAAGGCGCCCAGCGCCGACGCGAACAGATCCAGCGCCGCGATTCCGAACGGGCTCGGTGCCCGGCTCCTCTTCTTCATGGCTTGCGGTCCGCTCCGTGTGTGGGTCGCGGGTCCGGCGTCCGGTTCCTGCTGCCCGGTTCAATGCCGGGCGGCTTTATCCACGGACTGCTTGAGAAATGTCACCACGGTGGACCTGGCCCGCAATGGTCACACCAGCGACCTCCCCTGCGCCCCGTCCACCGCGATACACGCACCCGTGATCAGGCTGGCCCGCTCCGACGACAGGAACGCCACAACGTCGCCCACCTCCTCCCCCCGCCCGAAGCGCCCGAGCGGCAGGTTGGCCCGCACGAAGGCCCGCATCCCATCCGGGTCGGCCTTCACGCGCTTGTCCCAGCTGCCTCCCGGGAACCGGATCGACCCCGGCGCCACGCAGTTCACGCGAATCCCGTCCTTCGCTAGCTCCAGCGCCATGATCCCGGCCGCCGAAATCAGCGCCGACTTGGTCGTGTTGTAGATCGACAGTCCCGGCCCGCCCTTCTCCCGCCCGAAGACCGATGAAACGAACACGATCGAGCCGCCACCCCGCTCGCGCATCATCGGGATCGCCCCGCGACTCGCCCGGAACCCCGCCAGCACATTCAACTCGATGATGTCGAGCCAGTCCTGGTCGGTGGTCTCCTCGAACTGGCCGCGCCGGTTGCCGCCCACGTTGTTGACGAGGACGTCGAGGGCGCCGTAGTGGTCGCGCACGGCGCCGATCAGCGTCGCCGCGCCGTCTTCCGCCGCGATGTCGCAGGTGACGGTCAGCACCTCGGTTCCACCCTGCCGCAATGTCGCGGCGGCGCTCTCCAGCCCCTCCGCACCCCGCGCGCAGATCGCAAGCCGGGCGCCTTCGCCCGCGAGCGCCCGCGCACTGTAGAAGCCGAGCCCGCGACTGCCTCCCGTGACGACAGCAACCCTGTCCTTCAGTCCGAGATTCATAAGTCAGCGTCCGGCCCGCGCAGAAGTCCCGCGATCACCGGCCTGACCTGCCCCCCACGCCGCAGCCGGCCCGCCCCCACCATCCGAAATATTCGCCCGCAGCAGCCGCTCCAAGGTCCGAATATGCCCCTGCAACACCGTGTTCAACTGGTCGTAACGCCTCACCGCGTCCTCGCCCGGCTCCTGGTCGGCGCGGGTGAGGTTGCCGTACAGGTACTGCAGCTGGTCGACCAGCATGGGACGCGAATAGCGCCGCGGCTCCGTGACCATTTCCTTCTCCACCGCCTCGATCTCGGCGGCGAGCTCACCCCCACCCCGCTCCCGCGCCTCGTTGATCCGGTGCACCGCCAGCCTGGCCTCGCTCAGCGCATCGCGCACCTCGAGCGCGAAGTCCACCTGCCGCCGCACCAGCCCCTCGTCGATCCCCTCGGCTGCGACACGCGGGTCGAGCATGACCTCGAAGGTGTGGCTCGCGCTCCAGTCCCCGGCCGACAGACGCGCCGTATATGTCCCGGGCGGAACCATGGGGCCACCGCGCCCCGATCGTCCCGGGTTGGGGGCCCACGGACCCGGGTGCGACAGGTCCCAGGTGAAGCGGTGCGTTCCCGCGCCGTCCGGCAGCCGCGGCGTCCCGAAGCGTTCCAGGCGCCACTCGCGCATGCCGGGCTCGGCGGGGACGGTGTACTCGCCGGGCCCCTCGTTCGAGATGGAGCGGACCAGGACGCCCTCCGCGTCCACGATGTCCAGAGTGAGCGGACCGGTCACGGCGTCGGTGAGGGTGTAGTCGATCCGGGCGCCAGCTTGCGGATAGCTCGGCCGGGCCCCGCCGCGCCCCCCGAAACCGCCGCCGTAACGCAGCCTGTACACGTCGCGCACCTGGTAGAAGTGTGCGCTAGCGCCGGCTACACGGTCGTCCAGTTCGTGGAGCGGCGCGAGGTTGTCGACGATCCAGAAACCCCGGCCCATCGTCGACAAAACCAGGTCCCCGTGCACGACCTTGATGTCCGTGACGGGCGTTACCGGAAGGTTCAGCTGGAAGGGCTGCCAGTTGCCGCCGTCGTCGAAGGAGATGAACATCCCGAACTCGGTGCCCAGGTAGAGCAGGCCCTCGCGGTCGGGATCCTCGCGCACGACGCGCACGGGATGGTTGCCCGGGACGCCGTTCTCGCCGGTCGTAATGCGGGTCCAGGTTGCGCCGTAGTCCTCGGTGCGGTAGGTGTACGGAGCGAAATCGCCGAGCTGGTATCGGAGAATGGCTACATAGGCCTTCGCGGGGTCGTGATGGGACACTTCGATCGTCTGCACGCGCCCGTACGGGTCGATCCCGGGGGGCGTCACGTCGTCCCAGCTGGTGCCGCCGTCGCGGGTCACGTGCACGGGGCCGTCGTTGGCGCCCGCCCAGATCACGCCGGGCTCGAGCACCGACTCCTGGATGTCGTAGAGGACCGAGAAGTGCTCCTCGCCGGTCACGTCGAGGGTGATCGGATGTCCTGAAACGACCTGGGTTTCCGGGGTGAAGGCGGTGAGGTCGGGCGAGATGGTCTCCCAGCGCTGGCCGCCGTTGGTGGTGACGTGCACGAACTGCGAGCCGTGGTAGACCTTGTTCGGATCGTGGGGCGAGACGTGGATGGGGACGACGCGCTGAAAGCGGTATTCGAGGTCCTTGGGGTTGTGCCCGTACAGGTTGGCCATGCCCACGTAATAGTGCTGCTCCTGTCCCGTTCTGCGATTGTAGAGCCCGAAACGGCCCTTGCAGTTGGCGTAGACGATGTCGGGGTCGCCGGGCTTGGGGACCACCGGGCCGGTTTCGCACCCCCCGTGCGACTCCCACGCGGACTGTGGGCCGCCGGGCTCCGAGCGTTCCGGCAGGCTGGGCACGGAAATGGTGGAATTGTCCTGTTGGCCGGCGTAGAGGCGGTAGGGGAAGTCGTCCGAGACGTCCACCTGGTAAAGTTCGGCGGTGGGCTGGTTCAGCTGGGTGGACCAGGTCTGGCCGCCGTCGATCGAGACGTTGGCGCCGCCGTCGTTCGACTGGACCATGATGTCCGGGTTGTCGGGATTGATCCACAGGTCGTGGTTGTCGCCGTGGGGCGTGGAGCGGGGCTGCCAGCTGCGGCCGCCGTCCGTGCTCATCCAGTGGCCCTCGGCCATCCCCCAGAGAATGTCGGGATCGGTCGGGTGCGCCTCCAGATTCATGTAGTAGAAGGGCCGGTTGAGAATCGGCTGAAAATCGGTGACCTGACGCCAGGTGGCGCCCCGGTCGTCGGAGCGGTAGACGCCGCCGGTGTCGGGGGGCGCCTCGATGAGCGCGTAGACGCGGTCGGGGTCGGCGGGGCTGACGGCCAGGTCGGACTTGCCGCGCAGGCCGGTGGGGAGGCCGTCGGTGGCCTGGTTCCAGGTGTCGCCGCCGTCGCGCGAGATGTAGATGCCGCCCTCCATCCCGCCCGAGATGATCGTCCAGGGCTTCCGCTCGCCGCGCCACATGCTGGCGTAGACGGTGTTCGGGTCGTCGGGGGCGAACTCGAGGTCGACCGCGCCGGTGCTGTCCGAGACGAAGAGGATGTTCTCCCAGTTCGCGCCGCCGTCGCGGCTGCGGTAGACGCCGCGGTCGGGGTTGGGTGCGAAGGGGTTGCCGATGGCGGCGACGTAGACGAGGTCGGGGTTGTCGGGATGGATGAGGACCGCGCCGCTGTTGCCGGTGAGCTCCAGGCCGAGGTGCTGCCAGGTCTCGCCCGCATCGGTGGACTTGTAGACCCCGTCGCCGATGATGACGTTGCTGCGAATGCCGTCCGAACCGGTCGACACGTACACGATGTTCGGGTCCGAGTCCGCCACCCGGATCGCGCCGATCGAGCCTGTCCCGAAATAGCCGTCGGAGATGTTGCGCCAGTTGTGGCCGCGGTCGGTCGTCTTCCAGACGCCGCCGCCGGTCGCACCCATGTAGAAGGTAGAGGGGTGGGCGCGGTGGCCCGCCACGGCGGTGACGCGGCCGCCGCGCGAGGGGCCGACGTAGCGGTAGCGGAGGCTGCCGAAGAGGTCGTCGGAGAAGCGCGTGGTGGCGGTCTGGGCGTGGGTGGGGGTCGGGGGAGCGAGGGAGGCGGCGGCGGATAGCACCGCGATCGCGGCAATAGTGACCGGGGACAGGCGCTTCCTGGTCATTCGTGCATCTCTTCCTTTTGGAGTTCGGTGTCCGGGTTGCGTGAGCGCGCGTTGGCGCCACTCGGGTTCAACATACCGCGTTGGGCAGCCCGTGGACAAAATCCCCCCGGCATTCGAGCGGCGATGCATCCGCGCTGGGCGCTTCGCTCGACTTGGTCACACTGTAAACTTTATTTTACAGATTGTAATGTTTACTATACGTTTCGCCCGTTCGCGGCTCCGCTCTGCGTTGCTCCTTGGACGAATAGCGGTGCTATTCGCCCTTCGTCGCGCCTTGCCAGCCCGGCGCCTCCCCACTCTCGGTGCTCGCGCGGCTTTATCCACGGACTGCAGGGGGTGACCGGAACAGCGCCCTCGCGAGATTGCTCCGGCCGTCCCCCATCCCTATGCTCCCCACTGACTCGCGGACGGTCACCAGCCACTCGGGCAAGGAGGAGCGAAGGATGCAGCTGCGCCACTACAACCGACTCATGGCAGGTCTCGGAATTGGCCTCCTGATCCCCACTCCGGCGTCGGCCCAGGAGGCCGCCCCGGACACGACCACGGCACCCGCGGACACCGCCGACGCACTCCCCCTCCAGACCACGCGAACCATCGCGTTCACGACCGACGAGGGCACCTGGATCGATCTGGACGTCAGTCCGGACGGGGGCACGATCGTCTTCGAACTGCTGGGCGATCTCTACACGATCCCGGTAGCCGGGGGCGGCGCCACGCGCATCACGAACGGGATCGCCTACGATGCGCAGCCGCGCTTCTCCCCCGGCGGCGACCGGATCGTCTTCGTCAGCGACCGCAACGGCGGCGAGAACGTCTGGCTCGCCAACGCCGACGGCAGCGAACCCGAGATGCTGACTAATGGGATGACTAACCGCTTCCAGTCGCCGGAGTGGACGCCCGACGGACACATCGTCGTGTCGAAGGGGCAGGGCAGTTCGAGGGGTGGCGGTTTTCCTTCGCGGCAGTACGACCAGCGTGCCTACGACATCATGCTCTACGATCTGCGGGGTGGAAGGGGGATCAAGCTCGACCTGGGGGAGACGACGAGTCTCCTCGGAGCGGCCTTCGGCTCCGACCCGCGCTACCTCTACGTGAGCTCCGACGGTCAGCCCCGCCCCGGCGGATGGAGGATCCTCGTCCTGGATCGGGAGACCGGGGAGACGACGCCCGTCGCGAGCAATGCGGGCGGCGCGCTCCGCCCCGTGGTCAGTCCGGACGGCCGGTGGCTCGTGTTCGGCGCGCGCTACGATCATGGGCAGGGGCTCCGCATCCGCGATCTGGAGACCGGGGAGGAGCGCTGGTTGCACACCGACGTGCAGCGCGACGAGCAGGAGGGGATCTTCTCGCGCGACCTGATGCCCGCCTCGGCCTTCACCCCGGATGGCGACGCGCTGATCCTCTACGCCAGCGGGAAGATCCGGCGGCTGGCGGTGCCTTCGGGCGAGATGACCGAAATCCCCTTCACCGCGGATGTCGAGCTACCCGCAGGACCCCTGGTCCGCTTCGACTACCGGATCGAAGACGACACGGTCGAAATCCAGCAGATCCGCGGCGCACGCCCCTCTCCCGATGGGACGAAACTCGTCTTCACCGCCCTCAACAGGCTCTGGTTGATGGATCTGCCGTCAGGCGTGCCCCACCGTCTCACCGATGCCACCGGAGTGGTGGAGCACGACCCGGTCTGGTCGCCCGACGGTCGTCACATCGCCTACGTGACCTGGCGGGGCGGAACGAATCCGGAGGGGACGATCCAGATTGTCGCCGCGCCATCGGGGACGGGGCCGGCCTCGCCGCAACAGCTCACCGAGGAGCCCGGCTTCTACGAGAAGGCGGTTTATTCCGCGGATGGCAGCCGCATCGTGGCCGTGCGGCACTCGGTCTACGACCGGGCGCAGGGAAGCTTCGGCGGGGACGTGGAGTTCGTGTGGATTCCGGCCGCGGGTGGGTCCGCGACGGTGATCGCAAAGGGTCGCGGCACCCCGCAGTTCACCGACGACACGTCGCGGGTCTGGGTCAACGTCGGCGACAGACTCGAGTCGATGGAGTGGGACGGGAATGACCGGCGCACGGAACTGACCGTCTCCGGAGTCCGGCAACTCCTCATCTCGCCCAATCGGCAGTACGCGTACGCGCTGGGCGGCGGCGGGCCGCAGGCCTATCTCGTCACGCTTCCCGGGGTCAGCGGGATCAGCGTTTCGGTGGCCAGTCCCGCAGGAGCGCCCGTCCTGGTGAAGAAGCTCACGACGATCGGGGCCATGTTCCCGGGGTGGTCGCACGATTCCGGGAGCGTGCACTACTCGCTGGGGCGGTCCTTCTTCACCCACGACGTCACCGCGGAAGATTCGGTTGCGACGACGCGAACCGACATCGTGCTGCGCGTACCGGCCGACAAACCCGGCGGGACCATCGCCCTGCGCGGAGCCCGCATCCTCACCATGAACGGGCGCGAGGTCATCGAGCGGGGCGACATCGTGGTGACCGACAACCGAATCGTCGCCGTCGGGAGCAGCGGAAGCGTGGACATCCCCGCGGGAGCCCGCTCCATCGACGTCTCCGGCAAGACGATTCTTCCGGGTTATGTCGACAGCCACGGACACGCCGGCGGTTTCGGGAGAGGCGAGGTCATGCGAGACCGGGATTGGACCTTCATGATCATGCTCGCCTACGGGGTCACGACGATTCGGGATCCGTCGACGGGCACGGATGTCTTCGGCTACTCCGACCTGCTGAGGGCCGGAGAGATGATCGGTTCGAGGATGTACGCCACCGGTCCCGTCCTGAGCGGCGGCAACAACATCACGAGCCTCGACGACGCGAGAGACGTGGTCACCCGCTACGCCGACTTCTACAACACCCGCTACATCAAGCAGTACGGGGCCGGTGAACGACGCGTGCTCCAGTGGCTGCTGCAGGCGGCGGCGGAAAAGGAAGTGACCGCCGTCACCGAGCCCTACTACGATGTGAAGAAGGACGTGAACGATGCGCTCGACGGGTATCCGGAGATGGGGCACGGCTGGCCCATCTACCCCGTCTACCGGGATCTGTCCCAACTCCTGGTGCTGACGGGCCAGGTGCACACGGCCACCCTCACCACCACCTTCGGCGGACCGAAGGGACGCACCTACTTCTTCACCCGCAGGGACTTCCACGACGACCCCAAGCTCCGCCGCTTCATGCCGCACGCCGATGTGGACCGGGCGTCCCTGCGCCAATCGAACTGGTACGCCTCCGGCCAGTACATCTTCGTCCAGCACGCGGAGGGGATCCGCACGATGATCGAGGACGGAGTGAAGGTCGCGATGGGCGGCCACGGGGACTTCGACGGCCTCGGATTCCACTGGGAGCTGGAGATGCACGCGATGGGGGGCGTGCCCGAATGGGAGATCCTGAGGGCCGCGACGATCAACGGGGCCGAGGCGATCGGGTTCGGCCGGGACATCGGATCGATCGAGGTTGGGAAGCTGGCGGACCTTCAGGTGCTCGACCGAAACCCGCTCGACGACATCCTCAATACGCTAACCATCCGCTACGTGATGAAGAATGGCAGGCTCTACGAGGGCGATACGCTGAGGGAGATCTGGCCGAGGGAGATGGACGCGCCGGCGCTTTGGTGGTGGTAGGGCGCGTGGCGAGACGAGACACCCTCGACCGCGAGGCATCAATCAAGATGAGAAGCCGGGACCTGGTGCCGGGGCCCGGAGTCGGCAACGTAGTTGACGAGAGAGGAAGAGACTGATGATCGGCTCAGCGCGAGTACCCCGAATCGCTTCACTGGTGGTCTGTCTGGCCGTGTCGGGGTGCGCCGATGCGCTTCAGCAGCACGAGTTGGACGAACTGTTCGAAGGGTGGAGCGATGTCCGCGCGGAACCGGCTGTTTCGGATTCCGCATGGGAAGCGGTCCTTATCAGGGAATACGGAAGCTTGTCGGGAGAGGTCTCTTTCGGGGTCCTGGCCAGTGCCACCGTACGCAGTGATGGCAGCCTTGTCGTTGTGGACCGGTCCGACTGCTCCCTGGCCGTCATCGACCGGCCGGCCGGGACGCTTCAGCGCCGCCTGGGCGGGTGTGGGCAGGGGCCGGGTGAGTTCGAGGGCATGATAAGGGCTTTGGACTCCGCGGCCGATTCGCTCTTCGTCTACGAGCACGGGGGAGGTCAGATCGTCGTGTTGAGTCCGGAAGGGGTTGAAACAAGGCGGATTCCCGTGCATGTCCCGGGAGAGTCGATCGGGACCATTTCTCACCTGGAGGTGCTGGACGACTCCACCTTGCTCGTGGCCCGTGAGTTTGCGGGATATGCGACCGTGGGACTGCTTGACCGGACGACGGGCGATCCCCGGGAGGCCCTGGTCAAGACGTCGGCAAAGGGGTTTGACGACAATGTCATAAGGCACTTGGCAACGTGCGTCGAGCCATCGAGGAGCGACCCGACCATCGTTACCATGAATGAATGGGTATTCGAGGGCGTGGGGACGGGCGCTTCAGGAACCGAGAGATTCCACTTCCTCACCTCCCTTGCCGACCTCAGGGACGATGACGAGGCGGGGACCATGTCGGCGGATGTCAGGTGTGGCGGTTCGCTGGCGCTGTTTCGAGGCACAACGCCGGGTGGCCCCGCGGAAGTGACCGCAACAGGCATGATCTTCGGGCGGGCGGGCGCCGTGGTCCTTGAAGCCAGGACCTACGACGGATCCTTGAAGATGAGGAAGATCATCACGGATACGGAAAGTCCGTTGCGCGGGGGCCTGGGTGCCTTCAGGGGAGACACGGTCTTTCTCCTCAGCAACCGAGCCCGTGAATACCCGGTCGTGGTGGAGGTCTTGTTGCGACCCGTTCGATAGAGACCGCTATCGGGCCGGTCGCTCTCATCGCGAACTACGAGCGTGCTGCCGGTCAACGCACGGATGGGTCACCGGGGACGTGGCCGCGGTGCCGTCCGCCGCAGAGGAGCGCGGGGGGGTAGTCCCCCTCAGATCGCCAGCGGCATTCCCAGGGCCGCGGCTGCCTCCCGCAACGCCTCGCTCTCTGCCGACAACACCTCCGGTCTCCCGAAGCGCAGACTCCGCTTCACGCGGGCCGTGAAAAGGACGACCCCGTGCCAGTCCCCCCGAAAGCCGGACCACCACCTCAGCCCCGCGTGGCCGCTGTCCCACACCGACGCCGCGACCGGCCGGGTCCGCCGCCGATCACGGGAGGCCACCCGATCGGCGCTCACACCCAGGCGGCCGAGCACGCCAGGATCGCAGAGGTCGGCGAGGTCAGAGGCCTGGTCGGGCGCCAGATCCACCCCGACCAGCGCCAGGGGACGTCCGGCCCGCAGCAGGTGCGGTTTCCGCAGGGGCCGGTTGCGCCAGGGCTGAAGGGCCTCGGCGACCGCGTGTTCCGGTGACTCCGCCACGTAGAGTACGGGAGAACAGGCCACGGGCAGGTCGAAGCGTCCGCGGCCCGTGGTCGGGGGGATGTAGGACGGCGAGAACAGGCTTCCCTCGTTGACGTCGGGATCCCAAGGGATGACGCGCCAGAAACGGGCCAAGGTCAGCGGGACCGCTTAGGCGAAGACACCGGTCTTCACCGCTTCCACCGCCCCCACCACCTTGGCCAGTTGGCTTCGCTGGATGAAGTAGGAGGGCGTGGCCCCATCGAGATGCGCGTTCGCTCCGGTAAGCCACTCCTCGACGATGTCGGTATCCAGCCACCGGAGCAGCATCTCGACCACCAGCGCCGTACCGGCAAGGCGGTCTGCGTTCTCGCGGTCCGGACGCTGGCCCCCCCGCCAACGCGACACCTGCGAATGCGACACTCCCAGGACGGTCGCGATCCCCCGGTCGGAGCGTACCCCGTTACGGATCATCTTCAGATGACTCTGGGCCCTGGCGGTGCGTCGATCGGGGGTCTGCACGGGGAGGGCGGCTGGAGGGGTCATACGGCGAATGTATCAGCGGCTTGTCGTCTGCGCAACGAAAAACGGTGCGCGGCGATCAAAGTTCCCCACCATAACCCCTATACGCACCAATAAATGGTGCGCGCTCGCCAACTCCCTACGACACCGGCCTCCTCCCGCGGTACTTCACCACGAAGAAACCTTCGCCCCCCGAAGTCACCACCACGATCCCCGACTTGAAGAAGGGATAGTTGCTCCACGACCCGTTCATCGACGGGGAATCCTCGCCCGGGACCGTATCGAAGAAGCCCACGGGCCGCGGGTTCTCACGGTCGGCGATGTCGAAGACGCGCAGGCCGCTGTTGTAGTTCGACTGGTACATCAGGTCGCCCACGATGTACAGGTTGTGATCGCTGGAGGTGTTCTCGGAGAAGTGCTCCTTGACCAGTATCGGGTCGTCGAGGTCCGCGACGTCGTAGATCAGGGTGCGCGTATTCGACACCAGACCCCCGGTCTCGTCCGTCTCGTCGTTCATGTAGAACCAGGCCTGGTCCTCGGTCAGCCATCCCTGGTGCGTGTACCCGACGTTGGGGTACTCGGCCATCGACAGCGCGATCGGGTTCTCCTTGTCGGTGACGTCGGAGATGCTCAGCGCGGTCTCGTTGGAGCCGAAGCAGATCTCCTTGCCGCGGTGCTCCTCGTCGGGGCCGCTGTAGATGACGCACTGGGCGTCGTGGGAGTAACCCGTGCCGGAGCGGCCCGTCCTCGCGTCGGCGAAGCAGCCCGCGAAGGTGGGATTCTTCGGGTCGCGGATGTCGATCATGTGGAGTCCGCCGCCGCAACTCTCCCCGCCGCCACTGGAACCCACCGCGTAGGCGAAACCCGTCTCCTCGTTGATGACGATGTTGTGCACACTGCCGACCTCGCCGTAGATCGCGTCCTCGGTGAGCGCGAGCGGCTCCCCGGCGTACTCTCTCAGTCTGGTGAGATCGAAGACCTGCACGCCGTGTCCGGGCGCGTTGTCGGAGACTACGAAGACGTGGTCGCTGTAGACCTTCATGTCCCGCCAGCTCGAACTCGGCGCCCCTTCGGTCCTGGGCAGGTTGCCGACGAGGAAGGGGTTGGGCGGGTCGGTGACGTCCACGAACGATGCACCGTCGCTGCGGCCCACGATCGCGTAGTCCCGGTTGGTCTCCGGGTCGGTCCAGCCCCAGATGTCGTTGACGCGCACCCCGCGCGCGCCACCCAGCTGCGAGACCGGCATGTAGGCCACGAGGTCCACCTCGTTGCACCCGAACGCGGTGGCTTCGCCCTCTGCGCAGTCGACCTGGCCGCCCAGCACGGCCTCGATCTCGTCCACGTCCTTGAACACGGTTGAACCCTCGGACCAGTTGCCCGGGCCGCCGTCGATGATGAAGGCGGTACCCAGGCCGTTGTCGGCCCCGGGGTTGCCCGCGACCAGCACACCGTCGTCGTGGGCGAGGCGGGCACCCAGCTGCGACCCGCCGTCCGCACCCCCGCGCACCCTTTGGACCGCGCCCCAACCCGAGTCGTCCAGGGCGATCTCGTAGATCGCGCCCCGTTGTTCGTCCAGACCGGGGGCACCCGCCCAGACCGTCACGCCGTCGGTGATCAGGGTGGAGCCGAACCGGTCCCGGGCGGCGCCGTCGGGCGCTTGCACGCGGCCGCTCTCGACCCACCCTTCGCCGTCCCGCTCGAAGGCGAGGACACGGCCGGGCTGCGTCGTCGGGTTGCCGGCCGAGACGAGAAGGCGGTTGCCCGCGACGGCCACGGCGGCACCGAAGAACGAAGCGGGTCCGTCCGGGCTCATCAGTTCACCGGTGACGCTCCAGCCATCCGCACCGGGCTCATACACGAAGGCGGCACCCGCGAGCGCTCCGGCCCGGGACGCTCCGATCACCAGCATGTCGTCACCCAGGGCGAGCGAGCTTCCGAAGCGCGACCGCCGGTCGAAGGGAGACTCCAGCATGGCTTCCTGGACCCACCCGTCGCCCGTGTCGCGAAAAACGAGAACCGGTCCGTCGGACGGCCGTGCGGGCGGCACCGGGCGCAGGGAGACGGCGGCCGCGGCCAGATCCCCGTGGAGCACCACACTGCGGAGCAGCGCACCCTCGGGGAGGCCTTCCGGCATGATCGCGCCGTCCGCGGTCCAGCCGTCGGCGGTCCTGTTGAAGACGTAGATGCGCCCGGCTTCCCCACTGTCCGCATTCGCCGCGACCACCAGCAGGCGTCCCCCGGAAGCGGCCAGGCCCGTGCCGAACCCGTCGCCGATGGCGGCTTCCGGACTCATGATGGTGCCCGTCTCCGTCCATTCACCGTCGTTTTTCGCGTAGGTGTAGACACAGCCCCCGGCCACCCCGCTACAGCCCGGATGCCCGACCACCACCTCGCCGCCGGCGACCGCAACCACTCTTCCATAGCCCTGCGCGTGTGCGTCCGCCCACGACAGGCCGACGAGGGCCAGGCTCAGGAAGGCAACTCCGGTCACCGTCTTCATGTTCTTCACCAGGTTCATCTGCTCGCGCTCCATCTTGCTCGGGATTCCGCTTGGAAGGGGGGCGGTGTGGCCGTACCCCCGTCAGTTCACCAGCCGCAGCTTCAACACCCCACCCCCCGTCATCGACATCGACGCACCCATCATATCCACCGATCCATCGATGGTCCGGACCAGGTCCGCGGCGGCGACCAGTCCGCGTTCGGCGTCCCAGAGGACGTACCCTTCCACGGTGTTGATCATGTCCGAGCCGACCGGTTCGCCGCCCTGCTCCATGGAGGGCCGCTCGGTAATCACGCCGCTCACGGTGATCTTCTGGAGCGTCCGTCCATCGACAAGGGTGTCTCCGACCAGTGTATAGCTGTAGACGGTCGTGATTTCCGAGGTCCCGGTAATCGGAACCGGCAGATCGAGCCCGCCCACGTCCGCCGAAATGGTCACGGTATCGGCCCACGTGTCGCCAGGTTCGAGCGGACGGCCGGGGAAGCGGGGCAGCAGCGCCCGCGGGTCGAAAGAGATGGGCATCGCCGGCACAACGCCGTCCCCGGGGACCTCGGGTGTGGATATCATCTCCACCTCGCCCAGCGGACCGATGACGAACTCGAGATTGCCCGATACGCCGTCCCCGCCCATCTCGATGTTGCCCATCATGCTACTGGCCATCGTCGACGAGTGGTCCGACACCGTGCCGGTCGCACGCACGCCCCCGGAATCCGCCGCAAAGGTCAGCTCGATCGTGGTGGCGGATGAATTGGCCACATCCATTTCGCCCTGGGGCATGGTCATGATCGTGGTCATGGTGTCGGCCATCCGGTAGGTGGCCGTAGGGGGCGTCGGGACATCGTACCGGTACGGATTGTCGGCGGGAGAATCCGCGGGGGCGGGTCCGCCGGATGCGCAGCCGCTGAGAAGTGTGGCGGCCGCGGCCGCGATGAATGCTGTGTGTCGCAAGTGATCGTTCCTTTCGGTTCAGCTCATTTTCGATGATCAGGTTTCACGGCCGCGATGGCCCCTCCGTGGATCGATTCCACGAAGTCCCGCACCTCCCCCTCCCGCCACGGTTCACGCTCGATGACGGCCTGCACGCGCGGATCGCCCACGATGTGCTCCCCCGGATAGGGCCGCCCAAATTCCACGGCGACCTCCACGAAACCCGCGGCCACCAGGTCGGCCTCGTACTCCGCCACCTGCACCGGAAGGCAGCCCACCAGCGACTCCTTCGAGGCCCCGATGAAGTCCGGAACCGCCCGGTCGGAAAGCAGGTCCGAGATCATCAGGCGACCCCCCGGCTTGAGCACCCGAAGCGCCTCGGCCAGCACGCGCGGGCGGTCGGCCGAGAGGTTGAGAACGCAGTTGGAGATGATCACATCCACGGCGGCGTCGCGCACCGGCAGCGCCTCGATCTCGCCCAGGCGGAACTCGACGTTGGTGAATCCGCCCTTCGCCGCGTTGGCGCGGGCTCGTTCGAGCATCTCCGGGGTCATGTCCACCCCGATGACGCGGCCTGTCGGGCCGACGCGCTCGGCGGCGAGGAAGCAGTCGAAGCCGGCGCCGGCGCCGAGGTCGAGGACGGTTTCGCCGGGGCTTAGGGAGGCAAGGGCGACCGGGTTCCCGCACCCGAGTCCCAGATTCGCCCCCTCGGGGACGCGGCTGATTTCGCTCTCGTCGTAGCCGACGGCGCAGCTGATTTCGTCGGCGGTGGGGTCCGCTTCCGGCGACGCGGTTCCGCAATCTGATGGGCCGCAGCAGCCGTCCCCCGTGGTCGCGGCTCTCGCGTAGCGTTCGCGCACGGCGGCTCGTCGTTCGGTGGTGTCGATGGTCATGCCATGTCTCCTTGCGCGGCGGGGGCCTTCGGGTCGCGCACCCGTTGCAGGAGGATAAGTCCGATCAGGAAGAAGCCCGTCAGCACGAGGAAGCCGGGGCGCTGGTTGCCGCCCGCCAGGTAGGTGACCCCACCGAAGAGCAGCGGGCCGAGGACCGAGGAGGATCTTCCGCACAGCGCGTAGAACCCGAACATCTGCGCCTCCCGGCCGTCCGGAATCAGCGACGCCATCAGCGCCCGGCTGGCGGACTGTACCGATCCCAGGCCGAACCCGGCCGCAACCGCCAGGCCGTAGAAGATATCGGGACTCTCCACGAAATACGCGGCCACCCCCGCTGCCACCCACAGGCAAAGCACCCCCGACAGCACCTTCTTGGGTCCGATCGTGTCGGCGGGCTTCGCCAGCGAATACGCCCCGATCAACGCCGAGAACTGCACGATCAGGAAAAGGATGATCACCTGCTGCTGGTCGAAGCCGAAGGTCCCCTGCGCGATGACGGCGGCCATCACGATGATGGTCAGAACCCCGTCGATGTAGAAGAAGAAGGCGAAGAGGAAGCGCCGCAGGTTCGAGTGCCCCCAGACTTCGGCGGCGATGGGCTTGAAGTCGGCCAACCCCTTCGCGGCCGCCTGCCTGATGCCCATCCTGCCCTGCGAGTCCTCCGGCAGGAACAGGAACGCCGGTATCGAGAAGATCGCGAAGTAGGCGATGACGATGATCCAGACCACTTCGATGCGCCCGACCCGTGCGAAGGGAAGAACGAGCAGCAGCCCGAGCGCCGATCCCAGGTAGCCCAGACCGTAGCCGTATCCCGAGGTGCGGCCCAGCCGTTCGGGCGGGACGATGTCGGGGAGGTACGCGTTGTAGAAGACGTTCGCGCTCTCGAATCCCACGTTGCTCAGGATGAAGATGAGGAAGCCCGCGACGATCATTCCGGGCTCGAGCGTCATCATGAGCGCCACGCCGATCAGGCACATGACTACGTAGCATCCCAGGAAACGCTTGCGGGCACCGCTACGGTCGGCGATCGCGCCCAGCAGCGGCGAGGTCAGGGCGACGATGATCGCCGATACGGCCACCGCGCCGCCCCACCAGAGTTCCGCCCCTCCACTTTCGCTGCCAACGACCGTGCTGCGGTAGAAGATCGGGAAGACGGCCGTCGTGACGACCGCCGGGAATATGGAGTTGGCGAAGTCGTAGAGGACCCACGCCCGGACGGTCCGTTTGTCGTGGCTCAAGGGGCTGCTTTCAGATTGGTTGCCGAAGGCTGGTGGAGCTCCGCGCGGGGTCGACGCCAACTATTTCCCCCGCGCCTGCTTGATGCCGAACGCCACCCCCGAGCCGATGCCCGCGCCCACAATCACCGCCGGCAGCAACGTAATAATCGGCAAGGCAGCCAGTGACACGGTAGCGACTGCCCCCGTAGCAAGGCCCATCCCGCTGGCCGACTTCTCCGCGACTTTCGTGTACCGCAGCTTCCGGCGCACGAAGTCCTTGGTCTTCACATGTCCGAACAACCCCGCCGCTCCCGCCACTCCCAGTCCGATCGACTCGAGTATCATTTTTCGTTCCTTTCCCGGGGCGAACCCCGTTTCCTATTGCCTACGACGTTCGACCGTGCGTCGTTTCCCGCCACCGGGTCCCGGCTGGCCAGCCAAACGGGCACGGGCACCTCGCACGGCAGGCCCCCCTCATGAGTGATGCTCGATCTCGGCCCATGCCCGGTTCACCTGGGTCGAGACATCCTGAAGCGCGAAGATCGACGCCGCGTCCAGCTTCCGGCTGATCTCCTCCCCCAGGAGCCTCCGCAGGAAGCGCAGCGGCACGGCGAAATCGGTCTCCATGAGCGGTGGGGACCCGCGGTTCAGGTTCTCCAGGATCCGGAACGCCAGGTAGGTGTCGTCCAGAAGTCCGGCCATTCCCTGGGTCATCTCCGGTATCAGGTCCACCGGGTTGATGAAGTAGCGCGCGGCATGGTCCAGGATGGGCATGACCACCGTCGTCAGCCGGTGCTGCTCGGCGGCCTGTGCCGCGCAGGCCAGCACGATCGGCACCATCTCGACCACCTCTACGGCGACCTTGGCCGCATCCTCGACCTCATCTTCGGTCGAAGTAGGCGACATGCGCCGGATGAACTCTTCCAGCTTTCCGTCGTCGCGCACCTTGGCGCTGTCGATCACGGCCTGAATGTCGTCCAGATTCACCGCGCACCCCCCTTCGTTCCGAGAAAAACGACCAGCCCGCCCCCATTCCCTCCCGTCACCAGATCAAGGTCGCCATCACCGTTGATGTCCGCAAACGCCGGCGCCGTAAACGCGGGCACCTCGGGTCCGAACGGCTCGGTCTCGACGAAGACCGGCTCCCGACGCGTGCCCTCGTTAAGATAGATCCGCAGGCCCGAAATCTCCGACCCGACCGCCAGATCGAGGTCGCCGTCACCGTCCAGGTCGACCAGGGTGGGGACGCTGCGGCGGCCAACATCGATGTCCTGGAACTCGTCCGAAACGAGCTGGAAGTCCGGGGCGCCGGGGCCGCCGTCGTTCCGATAGTAGTTGAGCGCGCCCGACGACTCGCCGACGATGAGGTCCAGGTCGCCGTCGCCGTCCAGGTCACCCAGCGTGGGAGTCGTGTTGCGGCCGCGGGTCAGTGTGGCGGCGGCGGAGTCGACCAGCGTCCAGCGCGGCAGAAGATCGTTGCGCGAGAACATGCCACGCCCGTCGTTCCGATAGTACGCCATCCGGTCCCGCCACTCGCCCAGCAGCATGTCGTCGTCGCCGTCGCCGTCCAGGTCGCCAAATGCGGGAGCGAAGTGGTATGCGATGGGAAGGTTCGGGACCTTGCCGCGCGCGTGGAAGGCCGGAGCGGCCGCGGTGCCGGTGTTCTCGAAGACGTAGAGCGCGCCCGTTTCGGAGTCCTCCGGCTCGATCTTGTTGGAGACGAGGAGGTCCAAGTCGCCGTCGCCGTCCAGGTCGGTCAGGGCGGGGATGGATTCGCTGCCCAGGTCGACGGTGCGGATCAGGCGGGAGGTGACGGCCGTGAACTTGCCGTCGTCGTCCTGTACGAACTGGTGGAGGTTCTCGACCGCGGTGCGGGCCGGGCCGAAGGCGCCGCCGAGGACCCCCATGATGAGGTCCAGGTCGCCGTCCAGGTCGATGTCGCCGAGGGCGGGGGCGTTGTAGCCCGAGGTGGCGACCGGGTCGCCGGGGGGGAAGGGCTGCGGGGTGCCGCGCAGTACCGGGCGGCCGCAGGTCCCGGTGTTCTCGATGAAGAGCAGGCCGGCTTCGAAGAAGTCGCCCCAGAAGAGGTCGTGGTCGCCGTCCTGGTCGATGTCTCCCAGCGCCATGGTGTTCGCCCCGTGGCGGAGCCCCTGGAAGGCGGCCACGATCTCGATGTCCTGGAAGGAATCGGTGATGTGGCGGAAGCGGGGCACCCCGTTCTCGTCGGTGTCCTCGGCCTCGTAGCGGGTGATCGTGCCGGTGAGGCGCCCGATGAGCAGGTCCAGCTGGCCGTCGCAGTCGATGTCGGCCGCGTTGGGGATGTTCTGGCGGTCCGAGAAGATGGGTTCGCCCGCGACGTCCTTCAGGGTGTCGGCCGCGAGGACATAGGCGGCAGGCCCCGTTCCCCCGTCGTTGCGATAGTAGCGGATGTAGCTATAGGGCTCCTCGGTCAGCAGGTCGAGGTCGCCGTCCAGGTCCACGTCGGTGAACCGGTACCATTCGCCCACCGAGAGCCCCTCGAAGGCGTCGGTCATCCAGCGGTACTCGCTGGCGCCGGAACCTTCGTTGCGAAAGAACATGATCCGGTCGGAGTGCTCCTGCAGGAACAGGTCGAGGTCGCCGTCGCCGTCCGAGTCGGCCAGCTGCGGGCGCGGCAGGTTGAAGCCGCCCAGGAAGGGGTGGTCGATGAGGTCGCCAGCTTCGTCCCGCACCTCGATGCCGTAGATGATGCGTTCCCACTGGGGGTCTACGGGGGGTGACTGGCCGGCCGCGCCGTCCGCGGCGAAGGCGAGGAGCCCGCAGAGGAGCCACGTGCGCGGGAGTCCCTGGAATGCCGGGAAGCACGGGCGCACATTGACGCCGCGGTGCCTCGCCTCGGAACCCCGGACCGACACCGTCCTACCCTGCCGGCCCAATCGAGATGCCCGCCGGATAGGCGCCGACTTCGATCGTCTGCACAACCTCGTAGGTCTCCGTATCGATCTTCACCACGGTGCCCACGTCCGCGTTGCTCTCGACCTCACGGTTGGGTGTGTAGGTGCCTTTCAGGTTGCGGTTCGACACGAACAGGTAGCGCCCGTCGGCGGTGACGGCGCTCCCGTGCGGCTCCACAATCCCCGGCGCCGTGATCCGCTGTACGACTGTCCACCCGTCGGTCTCGACCACGATCACCGCGTCGTCGTCCTTGGCGCCGAAGTACACCCGGTCGCCCTCCGGCGAGAACACGGGGTGCCACGGCTGCGTGCCCACGTCCACTTCGGCCACGAGCCCGGCCGCGGGGTCGGCGGCGTCGAACACCAGGAGTTTTCCGGTCAGCTGGGCCGTCGCGACGAGGTGGCTGCGGTCGGGGGACAGGGCGAACTGCACGAGGGTGTGCGGGGGACCGTCGACGTTGACGAGGTCCAGTTGGCCGGAACTCTCGCTGAGGACCGCGAAGCGATTCTCGACCAGGGAAGCCGCGAAGACGCGCTCCGTCTCCGGGTCGACGGCCAGGGCGTGGGGGCGTTGGAAGAAGACGTCCAGCTCCTCGATGCCCATGTCGGCCGGGTCGATCACGCCGATGCGCTGCGGCGGGTCCATCGCCATCATCGAGCGCCCCACGTAGAGCATCCCGGACGACGGATCGACGGCCAGCAGCCCCGGCGTCTCGAAGGGCGCGCGGCCGACAAGCTCGTTGTCGGCGTTGAAGCGAAGGACATGTCCCCCGCCGATCAGCGACACGTACCAGTGGCCACCGTCGGGATCCACCGCCGTGTGATGGGGACGCGAGTTGGCGTCGAACCCGTACTGCATCACGTCGATCGTAGCGACCACCTCGCCGGACCCCGCGTCGATCACCGAGACGCTCGCCGAGGACTGGTTCGCGACGTAGACGCGCTCGGCGGCCGGGGGCGGCTCGCTGGACGGGGCCTCTTCGTCGGCCGTACACGCCCCTACGCCAATCCCGGCCAGCAGGAGTCCTCCCACCATCCATTTGCCATGCATCGCCATGCCTCGTTTCAAGACGTTGTCACCTCTCATGAGATGGGGGTCCGCCCCCTCTTCTTGACGATGAAGAGTCCTTCCCCCATCGACGTCACGACCACGACGCCGGACTTGAAGAACGGGTAGTTGGACCAGGAGCCGCGCATTGCCGGCGAGTCCGGGCCCGGCACCGTGTCGAAGAAGCCGACCTCACGGGGATTCTCCGCGTCCGAGACGTCAAAGACGCGCAGCCCGCTGTTGTAGTTGGACTGGAACATCAGGTCGCCGACGATGTAGAGGTTGTGGTCGCTCGACGTGTTCTCCGAGAGGAACTGCTTGACGAGGATGGGTTCGTCGAGGTCCTTGACGTCCCAGATCAGGGTGCGCGTGTTCGAGACCAGCTGGAACTCGTCCGTTTCGTCGCCCATGAAGAAGTAGGCCTGGTCTTCGGTGAGCCAACCCTGGTGTGCGTAGCCGATGTTGGGGTAGGTGGCCACCGACAGCGCGAATGGGTTCTCCTTGTCGGACACGTCGGCGATGCTGAGGGCGTTCTCGTTCGCGCCGAAGCAGATCTCCTTGCCGCGGTGCTCCTCGTCGGGCCCACGATAGATGACGCACTGCGCGTCATGGGTGTACCCCGTTCCAGACCGTCCGGTGTTCGCGTCGGCGAAGCATCCCGCGAAGGTGGGATTCTTGGGATCCCGGATGTCGATCATGTGGAGCCCGCCGCCGCAGGTGTCGCCCCCGGCGCTGCTGCCCACGGCGTAGGCGAAGCCCGACTCTTCGTTGATGACGATGTTGTGGACGCTGTTGATGCGGTCGTAGTGGGCGTCCTCGTCGAAGGTGATCATGGTTCCCGAGAACTCGCGCAGGCGCGTGAGGTCAAACACCTGCATCCCGTGATTCCCGGCGATGTCCGACACCACGAACACGTGGTCGCTGTATACCTTCATGTCGCGCCAGGAGGTTCCGCGGATCCCCTCGGTCCTGGGCAGGTTCCCCACCACGACGGGGTTGGCCGGGTTCGTCACGTCGACGAACGAGGTGCCGTCCATGCGCCCCACGAGGGCGTACTCGCGCTCGGTCTCGGGATCGGTCCACCCCCAGATGTCGTTGAGGCGGGTGCCGCGCTCGCCGCCCAGTGCGCTGACCGGAAGGTATGCGACGAGATCCATGTCGTTGCAGCCGAACACGGATGCCTCGCCTTCCGAGCAGTCGAGCTGCTCTCCGACGACCGGGTCGAATTCAGCGATCTCCGTGAAGACCGACGCGGCGGGGCTCCAGCCGTCTCCCTCCCTTTCGAAGATCTGGGCCGTGCCGGCGCCGTAGTCGGCTCCGGGCATGCCGGACACGAGGACATCGCCGTCCTGGGCGACTACCCTTCCCACTCCGTCGCCGGCCCGCGGGTCCGCTGTGGTGATCTTGCGGACCGAGGTCCAGTCACCGTCGGCATCCGGCGCGAATTCGTAGATGGCTCCCCGGCGCGAGTTCAAGCCCCCCGCCCCAATCCACAGTGTGCTGCCTTCGCTCGCCAGGGACGAGCCGAACATGTCTCCGACGCCGCCGTCAAAGGCCATGAATGTCCCCGTCTCGGTCCATTCGCCGTCCTGGCGGGCGAAGGCGGTGACGGTGCCGGCGGTCTCGCCGAACGGGTTGCCCGCCGCCACCAGAATGCGGTCCCCGACGACCAGGGCTTCGGTGCCGAACCAGGCCCCGGGTCCGTCATCGGACGTCAATTCGGCAGTCATGGTCCAGCCATCCGCTCCGCGCTCGTACACGTACGCGGCGCCCGCCGCCTCATCGGCCTGGGTCGCGCCAACCACCAGAAGGTCGCCCGACAGGGCCATAGTAACGCCGAATGCGGTGCGTTCCTCTCCCCCGGGGGACTCCAGCGCAGCCTCCTGAACCCACGCGCCGTTCTCATGCCGGAAAACGAGTACCAGGCCATCTCCCCCGCGCGGTGCGGCCGCATTCAAGGCGGCCCGGTCCCCGCTGAGCACGACGGAACTCCCCACGATCATTCCCTCGGGAAGACCCTCGGCCACGATCATGCCCTCGCGCCGCCACTCAGAGCCCGCTCTCACATAGGAGTGGACGGCCCCACTCGCCGGCGGGAACGGGCTGAAGGACGTGACGAGCAAGCGGTCGCCCGAGACGGCCATGTCGGTGCCGAAACCGTCGCCCTCGGCGGGCTCCGGACCCATGAGTCTGCCCGTCTCCATCCAGCCATTGCCGCTACGGGTATAGACATACAGGACACCCCCGTCCGGACCACGGGTCGCGGCCACGAGGATCTCGTCTCCGTTCACGACCACACCCTCGCCGAAGCCCTGGGCGCCCAGCGCCCCGGACAGCAGGCCGATACCGGCCAGGGACGCGAACGCGCCCCGGAACACTCTCTTCATGCTCGTTTCCTCGGAACTGTTGAAGGACCTGACAAAGCGTTGCGGTCCATGGGGAACCCATACCGCGCGAACCGTGGACCGCCAGTAAGGCTGGCACGTTTCCAGCCGTCGGACAAGGTTGGCGGGTGCTCACCCTTTCGGTCCTGGCGATCCTCCTCGTAGCACCTCAACTCGAAGCGGCTGTCACCCTCGCGACATCGTCCAGAAGCCGGCTGGCCTCCGAAAGGCCCTCGACCACCTTGTTCAACTGACGTCGGGCTTCGGTCATCACAAAGAGGAACCGATCCGATTCCGCCTCCCGCAGGGGCTCCAGCTCCGGCACCCTGGCCAGCTTCGGCAGGGGCGGGCGCGGCGTTGCCGGATCGTGTTCGAAGCGGGGACCTTCGGCGTATCCCAGGTGGACGAGAAACCGGCCGAGTCTGAGAAGCGCTTCGTTGGCGGCGTCCGGGTCCGGAGTTCCCTCCTCGAGGTTCTCGTAGAATGACTCTACCCGTTGCGCGAGGGCATCGAACGCGGCACGGACGGGAACGAGGTTGAACCCTCTTTTTCCGAGGTCCTTGGTGATGGTGGCCTCGTAGCCCTCGAGCGCCTCGTTCAGCTCGGTCATCGTCTCGCGGAAATCCAGCGGGATGATCTCCTCGTCCAGGAATCGCAGGATCGCGGTGATATACACGCGCAGGTCACGCTCCAGATTGTCGCGGTCGGCGATCTCGAGCCGGTCCGCCTCGGTGTGCCAGGCGATGTTGCCGCCACACCCTCCGACCGGGTAGAACCCGAGCCGCTCCCGCTCCTCGCGCGGCATGTTCGACAGGAGCATGAAGAAAGACGAGATGCCCAGCTCGTTGAAGGAGTAGTCCCCCGCCCTGGGAGGACGCTCGTGTCCGGCCTCGACGCCCGCGACGGACTGGATCGAGGTTCGGCAAACCTCTCCGGCCTCGGCCATCCACGCCACCTCGTCGTAGTTCGTGGCGCCCCGGCAGCCCGGCGAGTCGATGTTGACGGTCGCGACACAGTGCCTGGACAGCTCAAGCCCGAAGTTGTCCGCGTACCAGGCGGATCCGCCGTAGCGGCCGGTAGAGTGCGCGGGCCACCAGGCCACTCTGAGGGAGCGGCGCAGCTCGTCGCGGTGTCCGTGGAAGATTCGGGCGAGTTCCAGAAGGGTCGCGTCGCCGACCGCATTGTCCCCGATGCCGATGTCCCACGAATCGTAGTGCCCGTGCGCGAGCAGGAAGTCCTTTTCGCGGCCGTCGATACGGGCGACCGGGAGGGGGCAGTCGAACCAGCCCTCCTGCAATTCCGTGTGAAGCGTGATCCGGTCCAGCCCGTCCTCGATTGCCTGGATCAACTGGTCGCCGTCCGGACGGTTGATCGCCGCGACGGGCGTGGTTGGTGTCAGGTGGCGCTGGGAATCCCCCGGCGTGCCCCAGATGGTGGTGCAGATCCCCCAGTGGATGCGGCTGCCCGGGTTGATATAGACCTGGCCGACGGCGCCGGCGGCCTCAAGTTGCGCCACCGCGACGGGCATCGGATAGCCCTCGGTAACCACGATCTTCCCGGCCACTTCTTCCGGCAGCGTGCCGAGGGTGGACTCGAAGAGGGTGGATGTATCCACGACCTCGGCGGCGGGAATGTGGATGGGTTGCGCCGAGAGGCCCTTCCGCGGGGTCGAGGCGGCGAAAGACGGTGGCTTTGCCGTCAGGCTCGCACCCGCCACCTCGACGGAGGCGCCGCGAGGAATGGAGAGGTACAGTTCGGGCTCGTAGACCGTGTGCGGAATCTCCATGGCCTCGAGCCGCGACACGATGAAGTGCGCGCCCGCCCGCTCATCCGCCGACCCGGACTCCCTGACAAGGACCGCGAACCGTTCGAGCAGACTCCAGCCCAGGTCGAAGGAGACATCGGCCAGCAGGGCTTCGGCCAGGTTCGTGGGGGATTCTGACATGAGGGTTGGGGGAGGAGGGGAGGCAGGGTGCGCCTACTACTATAACGGGGGGCGCAATAGGTCCTTGGGACTGCGCCCATAGACAGAGTCCCCCTCGGTGCCCGCGGGGGTTCATCCGCGAACTGCCGAGCGAAGGCCCCAGCTCCAGGACACCTCCGCATTTTCTTCACTGTCGACCAAGGGTCCGAGTTCCACACCGGTTCACCGTCGGCATGTTCCGATGGTTGCGGAAATACGTCGGACCGCGCCGCCAATCGACAGGGGTCGTAGTCCTGGTAGCCACCAAAGCTCCCCTTGCGGGCGCATACATGTCGATCCGGGACTGATCTGAAAACGGGGTCGGGGGGTCACCTCGAGGGCGGAGGCCCCCCAGCTTCTGGAGAACCTCCGCATCTGCTTCCTGTGAACCGAAGTCACTGAAAGAGACTCGTGCTCGCCATCGACAAGGATTCTCAATGGCGCTCCGAGCAGATTCCAGAGCCCGCCGCCAGACCACAGGGGTTGTCGTCCTCCTGGTTGTCGCGAAGGTGGCCCGTCCTCATCGGGACGCATCGTAACCTTCAGGCCAAGTCCTTCTCATCAACCAGAAGCGAGTCAACTGTGAGCGCAAGCCACCACATCCTTCAACCAATTCATCCAGCAGATGATGTCCGCGTACCACGGGCTATTCTTGTAACAGGCATCGCGCTTTGCCTTGGCCGCCTCAATGCACGGATTGACTTCCTGTGCGCTCACCGGCTCGCCGAATACCGCCTCCGCGACGACAAGCCCGGTACCATCAAGGTGGGAGCTGGCAACTGAAGCAATCGCAGGTGAGGTCGCGAATACTGCGATCGCGACAAATGAAGCCACGCGCTGAGGGATTCCGAACCTGTCCCAAGTCCTTCTTCCAATGTCCATCATGATCTTACCTCCCAAGAATGGGGTGAAGAGTGAATCCCGGCGGAACTGCTCCACCGGTCCGCGTCTCACGAACGCGTCTTGCCGACCGACGCTCCCGATCCGTTACATCCCGGCTTGTTCGATGGTGCCCGGTGCACCGGCAGGTCCACTGCCGGAATCGAGGGGCGGCGTGCCTCGTGGCCACGCGGGCTGTTGCGGCGGTTACCGCATCTGGACAATCCCCGGTGTTGGGGGCGCGCATCGATCAGGCGTTACCATCTTAAGCTCCCCTGGCGGGCGCGTACATGCCGATTTGGGACTGATTTCCCGACACTGCCATTGGGCCAGTACCTCCGTAGAGCGGAGGCCCTCCGACTTCAGGAGAACCTCCGCATTTGTCTCACTGCCGACCAAAAGGGCACCGAGTTCGACCCGGGTTCAACTCGACATATGCTCTCGACGCTGCCGGGACGCAATCCCGCACCCTGCCGCCAATCGACAGTGGTCGTGTGACCTTCCGTAGTTGCAGCGGATGCAATCCGAGCTCATCCAGACGCCTTGAAGGCGACACACATCAGGCCCCCGATGACGAGGGTGACCTGAACATCCGCGAATCCATCAAGACAACACGTCGCTGCCTCCACAATAGAGATGACCGATGTTCGTCATCCAATGGGAAGGACGATATCGCCGATGTAGTCGATAGTGCAAGCGCCAGAGTCCACTACCAGGGTTAGGTAACAAAAGGGCGATTGCCACCAGGAGGCAGCGTCGAGACACTGTTGCGCGCTGTCTCGGGCAGCAGCCATGCAGCGTGCGCCTTCCTCCGAAACGGTGCACACACGCGTATCGCCGTTGATGTCCGTGCACTCCTGTGCGCTCGCCGGCGTACCGAAGATCGCTTCCACGATCGCGAGCGCGACACCATCAAGCTGGGCATCGGTAAACGACGCAATCGCGGGCGACACCGCCAGCACAGCGATCGCCGCGGCTGAAGCCAGCCGTTGCCCGATTCCAAACCTGCCAAGTCTCATTCTCCCATGAGCCATCATAGTATTACCTCCCGAAAAGGGGGTGAAGGATGATCCCGGCGGACTACTCCACCGGTCCGCGTCTCACGGACGCGCTTTGCCCGACCGAGTCCACCACCCCACCACGCGCTCTTCGTCCGAGCGCCCGCAGCGCCCTGGCCGTCCGACTGCCATCTCGAGTTGGCGGCTTTCCTCGCGGCTCCGCAGGCTGTAGTGAAAGGAGCAAAGCATCGGGACGAATCGGGTGTGGGGGGATCGCTTCGATCGGGTGACTCCATCCTAACCCTCTTTTTCGGGCGCATACATGTTGGTTTGGGACTGATTCCCCTGAGCCTGTGATTGGGGGGCAATACAATCCGCGCCGGACCATGTTCTGATTCAATTGAGTAATGTTCATCTTACATAACGTAAACTGTAGTTTACAAATTCCTTCTGGAACCGATCGGCGATCCTTGATGGCAAGTCGACGTGTGACCGTGGACAAGGACATGGGATCAGGAAGACCGTGCCCATGAGCCACGCGAGAATGCACGCCGGATCCCGAGAGTCCCGATACCTACCCAGGCCGTAGCGTAGCAACAAACCCAGGCGAGAGGCCCAAGGAGCGATTCGGGTCCCTCCCCTCCCGTAGCGCGGAGTTCAATGAAAGGCTTCAACGGGAACAGAACCACGCTCACCAAAGGCGACCCGATCCAGTCCCACCCTAATCCGTCCACCGACCCCAGCATCTCCCTCGCAATCGCAACGCCTATCAGGGTCAGCGTGGCCAGTTTGCCGGCGCGCGGCACGATGACGCAGAACCCGAACGCAACCGAGCCAACGACGAACGCGAACAGAGCGTTCATTACGACGGGGCGAAGGGGATGCACGGCCGGCTCCCATCCCGACCACAAGGCCAACGCGACAATCCCGGCGATCGTGACCACCGTCAGCCCTACCGAAGTCACGAGGCCTTCGACGAGCCTCGCCAGGTAGAACTGTACGGGATCCACCGGTTTCTGAATCCAAAGCGGCGCCATGCCTCTCCGCAGGTCCGTTCCAACGGCAGTCAACACGAGCGGAAGACCGAGCACCAACACGAGACTTGGGGCATTACCCTCGTAGCCACCGGCCCTCCGCTCAAGAGCCGACGCCGCGACGGCCGCGAGAGCCAGTATCAGGAGCGGACCGCGTTGCGATGAAATGAGGATGCCGATCCGGCTTGGGAGTGTCAGGAGCGGTCGTGTCATCGGTCGTGGCTCATCAGTTCGGCTTCGAGGTCGGTACCAGCGGAAGCGCTTCCGCTCCAGGCGCTGGCCGGTCTCACGTTCCCGTGCTGGAGAATGAAAGCCCGGTCCGCCAGACGCTCAACCTCCGAAAGTTCGTGGCTGGCAAACAGGACCGTCGCACTCCGGTCACGGGCGGCGATCATCTCGCTCCGCAATCCCGCCCGGGCATGCACGTCAAGTCCCGAAAACGGCTCGTCAAGCACCACGACCGCTGGGTCGCCGGCCAGCGCGTACGCCAGGCCCACCGTGCGCTGCATCCCTTTCGAACACTTTTCGACCGGCTTCGACAGCGTAGCGGAATCGAACCCGGTGCGAGCAAGCGCCGTCGCGAACACCTCAGCGCGACCCTCCGAAGCCGAAAGGTCGGCACCTCGGGCCAGAACGGCCCGCGCCGTCCAACCTCGGGGGAAGACGCTGAGTTCCGGTAGATAGCCAACGCCATGGCGGCACCGGTAGTCCGACGGACGCAACCCGCCAACCAGGCATTTTCCGCGGTCCGGCTGGAGCAGACCCATAACAAGTGAGAACAACGTTGTCTTGCCCGCTCCGTTGGGACCCACAACCGCAGTGACCATGCCGGGTTCGGCTGACAGATTCACCCCCTTGAGCACCGTGTTTCGCCGGAAACCCGTTCTGTAGGACGCAACGAGGTCTTCGACCACCACGGAAACTCCTCTAACGCTTGCCGGCGCCAAGGTCAGGACACACCCAGATCTTGGATTGCGATGCGAGTCCCGTCCAGGTCCTCCCACCACAGGAGCACCGAGTTGCCCGCCGCAAACATTCCTTCGGCGACGGGCAAGGCGAGGGCGACGGCCTCTCCCGAGGGCCCTCGCGTAACAAGCCGAAATGTCTCGAGGTCTTCAGGCAGAGGAACCTGGTAGGCGAGACCTCCGCCGACCGGAAAAACCTGAACGAACGGTGGCAGGAAATCGGACTCGACCAGCCGCATTCCGCTTTGCCGCGCGCGCGCACGTAAATCCACCATCCGGTCTTCCGCTTCCGTGGGGATCGGCAGCCGCTCGATCCAGTCGTGACACACCTCACCCAACCCCACCCCGCGCGGGCCAAAGAGGTCGAGACAGTCGTTTCCGACCAACCCGAAAACGAATCCCTGAGGGTGTGCGCTGAGGACGGGGCTTGCCATGCGCATGTCCAGGACCCCCGGGTCGCCGGCCCGAACCGCCAGGGTCTGGGAGCGCCCATCGACGGCCTCGAACATGACGATCCATTCGATCCGGCCAGACACCAGGCAGTTAACAAGGAGGAGCAGGCCCGTGGGCTGTGAAAGGAGGTCCCTCACAGACCCATTGGCACAACCGCGCAGGCCCACTCGTCGGTCCGCCAAATGGTACCCGTCGAGTTCGAACAGGTGAAGGTCTCCACCGTCCAGGACTATCACGGTATCTTCGCGCGAAACAATGGAAGTAGGACGCCGAAGCTCACCCGGACCCTCACCCTCGCGCCCGAAGCTCCCCAGCAGGGATCCTGATTCGCTAATGCGATGGACCTGCGCGGCCCGGCGGTCCAGCACGAACCACGTGCCACGGTGAAA
Source organism: Longimicrobiales bacterium (assembly GCA_965208295.1). Classification (GTDB taxonomy): domain Bacteria; phylum Gemmatimonadota; class Gemmatimonadetes; order Longimicrobiales; family Gaopeijiaceae; genus Bin94. The sequence continues at coordinate 927,459 of OZ242328.1, forward strand.
GACGGCATCGGAGACCGAGAATACCTCGGCGTACAATGGCGTCCCGGGCGGGGCCGCTGTCGGCTGCGTGTCAGGCGGCGTTGCTGTTGGCACCGGGCCGGACGAAGGCACGGGCGTGTCCTCCGTCGCTTCCGTGCTGTTGGACTCCGGCCGCGTGTCAATGCGAGCCCTGCCGATCTCCACGACACCCCAGACGAATATCGCCGCCGCCACCACACCGGTGGCCATCGTCAACCACGTACCCAGTCCCTTTCGGGGTGCTTCCGGGTGCGGAGTCACTGATCCGTGGAAGCCGTACGGGGAGTCCTCCCTGGACGACGGGATTCACTTGGTAACGCGCTCATCGAGATTCTCCGGGGGTTTGAGGGTCGTTCTCACGCTCACGCGGAACCATCCTAAACACCCCGGACGGGCACATACATGTCTTTTTGGGACAGATTTCCCGAGAGGGTCGTCGAGCGTTGCGGCAACGCGCCAAAGGCCGCGAAAGAAGGCCCAATCTGTTAGGCCAATGCCGCCATCAGGGCCCGCCGGTCACCTCACTGCTCCCGATTCACGGCCCCCTGCTCAAACCACCCCACCCAACCCTCCGCCCCCCTACAACCCCTTCAGCACCTCCAGAATATCCTCGTTCGTCGGGCGCACCTTGTAGTCCACCTCCACGAAGCGGTACCGCACCACCCCCTCCTTGTCGATCACGTACGTGGCGGGGTGCGGGAACGGCCGCCGGCCCGGCGAGTCCTCATTGAACAGACCATACCGGTCGATCACCGCGTGGTCCGGATCCGAAAGCATCACGAAGTCGGGCAGGACTCCGTCGTCGTCGGAGATGCGGTCGATCATCCTCTTCATCCCCTCCTGGTCGTCCACCGAAACGGTCACGACCTCCGTCTGCTCCTTGAGTTCGTCAGGAAGAAGGGCTCTCAGCTCGCCGAGCTGACTGGCGCAGTAGGGTCACCAGTGGCCCCGGTAGAAGACCAGCACCACGAACTTCTGCCCCCGGAAGCTCGCCAGCTCCACCGCATCACCGCCGTACGACGCCAGGGTGAAGTTCGGCGCCTCGCCGCCCACGGCCACCCGTTCAAGGTCGGCACGGGGCAGTTCACGGCCGTCCGCGGGTCCAAGATCCTGCGCCTGCGCGTTGGACACGGGCCCCACCGCAACGAAGAGGGCGAACAGCGCCAGAGCGCCTGCAGTCATCAGGGATTGAATCGAAGATCTCATGGGTTGCCGTCCGTTTCGCGGGGGCGGTTGTCGTCTGTACGGGTACACCGTCGATCGGTGACGCAGGTATCTTAACGTCATGTGCTCCGTCCTCGCCAGCCTGGGACTCGATCCCTCGGAACCGATTCCGCGCGAGCGGGTGCTGGCGCTTTCCCGGCTCCAGCGCCACCGCGGTCCGGACTGGTCCGGCGTCTACGCCCACGAACGGGCCGTGCTGGCCCACAACCGGCTGGCCATCGTGGATGTGGAGAACGGGGCCCAACCGCTGCGCAGCCCCGACGGATCCCACGTCCTGGCCGTCAACGGAGAGATCTACAACCACCGGGATCTCGAAGCCGGCCTCACGCGCCCCTACGAGTTCCGGACCCGCAGCGACTGCGAGGTCATCCTGGCGCTCTACGCCGAACAGGGCAGCGGCTTCCTGGACCGCCTCAACGGAATCTTTGCCTTCGTCCTCTACGACGCCGACGCCGACCGCTTCGTCATCGCGCGCGACCACATGGGAATCGTCCCCCTCTACACCGGCCACGACGACGAGGGCCGCTTCCACGTCGCCTCGGAGATGAAGGCGCTCACCCCCGTCTGCCGCACCGTATCCGAGTTCCCCCCCGGCCACGTCCTCGATTCCGCCGACGGCACTCCCCGCCCCTACTACACGCGTCCCTGGCGAGACCACACCGCCGCCACCGCCGCTCCCGACCCCGCCACCCTGCGCGAAGCCCTCGAAGCCGCCGTCCACCGCCAGCTCATGTCCGACGTCCCCTACGGCGTCCTGCTCTCCGGGGGACTGGACTCGTCCATCATCGCGGCCGTCGCCCAGCGCTACGCCCGCCACCGCATCGAGGACGACGACCGCACCGAGGCATGGTGGCCCCGCCTGCACTCCTTCTGCATCGGCCTGGAGGGGTCGCCCGATCTGGCCGCCGCCAAGCTTGTCGCCGACCACATCGGCACCGTCCACCACCAGTTCCACTTCACCGTGCAGGAGGGACTCGACGCGCTCTCCGACGTCATCCACCACCTCGAGACCTTCGACGTCACCACCGTGCGCGCCGCCACCCCCATGTACCTGATGGCGCGCCGCATCCGCACCCTCGGCGTCAAGATGGTCCTCTCGGGCGAAGGGGCGGACGAGATCTTCGGCGGCTACCTGTACTTCCACCGCGCCCCCGACCCCCGCGCCTTCCACGAGGAAACCGTGCGCAAGCTCGACCGCCTGCACCAGTTCGACTGCCTGCGCGCGAACAAGGCGACGGCCGCGTGGGGCGTCGAAGCCCGCGTCCCCTTCCTCGACAAGGAGTTCCTGGATGTGGCCATGTCGATCGACCCGGCCGCCAAGATGCCCGCCGGCGGGATCGAGAAACGGATTCTGCGCGAGGCTTTCGCCGACTACCTGCCGGACACCGTGCTGTGGCGCCAGAAGGAGCAGTTTTCCGACGGCGTGGGGTATTCCTGGATCGACGCGCTCAGAGCGCACGCGGCGGCAGCCGTAACGGACCGCCAGATGGCCAACGCACGCTTCCGCTTCCCCCACAATCCGCCGGCGGACAAGGAGGCCTACCTGTACCGGCGGATCTTCGAGTCCCACTTTCCGCTCGCCGACGCGGCGCGGTGCGTTCCGGGCGGGCCGAGCGTGGCCTGCTCGACTCCTGAGGCGCTGGCCTGGGACGCGGAGCTGTCGAGGACGGTGGATCCGTCGGGGAGGGCGGTGGCGGGGGTGCATCGGGCGGCGTACTGATTAGAGGCTGAAGGCAGGTTCCTCGCGGGCTGCGGTGTCGCCTGCGCCAAGAAAAGCGGGAGGTTTTGGATGATTTGGCGAAGAGCGGGATCCGGAATCGCTTTCTCATCGGTGCACGGGGGTCGAGGGAGCAGGAGACGGAGCAGCAGACTCCATCCGGTGCCGTTGCTGGCCCTGTTCGCCGCCGGCTGCTCCGACACACCGGAGGAACCCCCTCCGCCCGCCTTCACCGCCACCGACAGCGCGGGCGTGCGCATCGTGGTGAACTCCGCGCCGCAGTGGGGCGAAGGCGAGGGATGGCAGGTAACCGCCGACCCCGTGCTAACCCTGGGCACCGTCGACTACCCCGTCGAGCAGCAATTCCAGCGCCTCGGCGAGGTGACGCGCCTGAGCGACGGCACGGTCGTCGTGCTGGAGATCGAGGATGCGCAACTCCGTGCCTTCGACCCCGCCGGCGCCCTGCTGTGGACCGCCGGCGGCATCGGGGACGGCCCCGGCGAGACAAGGCCGTACGACGATACACGCGCGGTGCTTACGAGGCTCCCGGGCGATACCCTGCAGTTGCAGAACGGCCAGGCCCGCGTGCGCTTCAACTCCGGCGGCGACCTGCTCGAGCATGTCAGGGTGGACTACGGGCGATTCCGTCGCTGGGGACGGATCTTCCTGCAATACTGCCCGTTCGATGCCTATTTTCTGCAGGACCAGATCGTGTTTTGTGAGGATCCGTGGCTGGAGGCGCCCGTCCCCGAGAATCCAACCGATGGGCTGACGATCATGCGGACCGCCTGGTCGCTGGACAGGCTCGATACGCTGGGCACCTTCTTCCGCGCGGTCCGAGCGTCGGTGGAGATGGACTATTCAGCGGTTTTCGCCGGCGGGGGGCGCAGGACCCATAGAGTCTCCTCTCCGCTCGGCCCGAAGGGATTCTCCGGGTCGGCGTGCGTGACCGGCCCTGGCTCCTTTCCGCCCGCAACGACAGATACCGGATCGAGGTGTGGGACATCCTGACCGGCGCGCTGTCCATGGTGGTCGAGCGGCGAGCCCCCCGGAGGGCCCGGACGGAGGAGGAAGCGACCCGCGTGCTTCAATGGGGAGTGGTCATGCTACCTGGGAACGACCGCTCGGATCTGGATCCGTCCGACGACCGCTGGGCGGCGCTCGATTCCGTGTCCATCGCCGAGGACTTCCTGCTCGACGATCTGGGTTTCCTCTGGGTCCGCCGGAGCCCGTCTCCATCGGAGGGTGACGCGGGCCTGACCAGCGAATTCACCGACTACACCGGCGAACAGTGGACGATTCTGCGCCCCTCCGGTCTCCACGACGTCTTCCGTCCGGACGGCGTGTACCTCGGCACCGTGCAACTCCCGCATGACCTTGAGGTGATGGAGATCGGCGAGGACTACGTGCTCGGCAAGACGACGGACGACCTCGACATCGAGTACGTGCGGGTTTACGGGCTGAGCCGCGCCCCTTTCAGGTAATCCAGCAACAGGTTCGTCATCGCACGAATCCCCACCGGAACCGCCGAGTTGTCCGCCTGGAAGTCCGGCGTATGATGTCCGCCCGAACTCCCCCCGGGCAGCACCTGACCCAACCGGAAGAAGAACCCCGGCACCTCATTCGCGAAGTACGCAAAGTCCTCCCCCCCCATCGTCGGATCCAGCACGACCACGTTATCGGCCCCCACAACCCGCTCCAGCGTCGGCAGCATGCGCGCGCCCAGGTCCGGGTCGTTGATCGTCGCGGGGGTGCCGCGGTCGTAGTCCAGTTCGTACGTCCCGCCCCCCGCCGCCGTGATCCCCGCCAGGATCTCGCCCATGCGCCGCTCCACCGCATCGCGCACGTCGGGGTTGTAGGTGCGCACCGTCCCCTCGAGCTCGACCTCGTTGGGGATGATGTTGAAGCGGTTTCCGCCCCGGATGATCCCCACCGTCACCACGCTGGGCTCGAGCGGAGGCAGGTTGCGCGACCGGATCGTCTGAAACGCGGCCACCGCCTGCGACGCCATCACGATCGGGTCGATCCCCAGGTGCGGCGCCGCCCCATGCGACTGCTTCCCCACGATGCGGATCCTGAAGTGGTCCACCGCCGCCAGCGCCGGCCCCGACGTGAAACCCACCTTCCCCACCTCCATCTCGGCGAAGCTGTGCAGCCCGAAGATCGCGCTCGGCACGGGGTCGTCCCCCAGCACCCCCTCCGCCACCATCAGCTCGGCACCGCCCTCCTCACCCGGCGGCGGTCCCTCCTCGGCCGGCTGGAAGATGAACTTGACCGTCCCGGGAAGCTCGTCGCGCATCGACGCCAGCACCGATGCCACCCCCAGCTGCACGGCCACATGTATATCATGCCCGCACGCGTGCGACACCCCCACCTCCTGGCCCCCATACGTGGTTCGCACCGTCGACTTGAAGGCATACGGCGTGTCCTCGGTGACCGGCAGCGCGTCCATGTCGGCCCGCACCGCCACCACCGGCCCGGGACGCCCACCCCGCAGAATCCCCACCACCCCCGTGTGCGCGATCCCCGTGTGCACCTCGTCGAAGCCGAGCGAGCGCAGGTGATTCGCGACCAGCTCGGCCGTCTTGAACTCGCGATTGCCGAGCTCGGGATACTGGTGGATGTGCTCCCGCAACCGGATGATCGAGTCCTGGACGCGGGCAAGGACCTCTTGGATCTGCGTATCCTGCGTATCCTGCGCGGCGAGAGGCGGTGCGGGGGCCGCGGCCGCGATCGCCACCGAGGCGGCGAGTGCGGTGATGGCGGCCTTGCGGAGACGGCGGATGCGGCAGGTGTGGCCCCAGCGATTGATGGCTGTCATGATTCCCTGTTCGTGAAGATTCTTGGGTGATGTGTAAAGTGTGGATTACAATTTGGAATGTTTACATTACATTGTGAATCTTTTCACAACCTAATTCGACCCCGCCAGACTCCGATAGACCGCCCGCACAAACCGCTCCGGATTCTCCCCCCAGACCGCATCCAGATCCCCCGTCGGCCCCGCAGCCACAACCTGGTCCTCCGTCCGCCCATTCGCCACCAGCCCCGCAACGCGCAGCCGCACCGTCTCCAGCATGTCGCGGTATTCCCGCAGATGCTCCGGCGATGCCAGTTCGCCATGCCCGGGAATGATCCGCGTCCCCTCGCTCGAGCGCTCCAGCACGAAGTTGGCCGCCGCGATCACCCCGTCCACCCCGCCCCCGCTGTCCACGTCGATGAACGGGTAGCGGCCCCGGAAGAAGGTGTCGCCCATGTGGAAGACGTTGGCCCGCGGGAAGTGCACGATCGCGTCGCCGTCCGTATGGGCGAATCCGACGTGGGTGACCTCGATGTGGCGCCCGTTCCAGTGAAAGCGCACCCCCTCGTCGAAGGTGACGACGGGCAGAGCCGCCCGCGGCGCCTGGCCCGAACGGCCGACCAGATCCGCGAACTCGGCCGGATTCATGCGCCGGTACACGTTCTCGTGGGCCACGATCATGGCGCCGGCCTCGCCCAGGTTCTCGTTGCCCCCGGTGTGGTCCCCGTGCCAGTGCGTGTTGAGAACCCAGCGGACGGGCTGGTCGGTCACCGCCGCGATCGCCGCCAGGATCTTCTCCGTCAGCGGCGCGAACTGGTCGTCGATCAGGAAGGCCCCGTCATCCCCCACCGACAGCCCGATGTTGCCGCCCCGGCCCATCAGCATGAAGAGGTCGCTCTCCAGTTCGATGGTGGTGATCTCCACATCGGACATGTCCTGCTGGCCGGTGAGCGGGCCAACGGCAGCGCCGGCGCCCAGCAACACAACCGCAGCCGGCCCGGCGATCCGCACGAAGCTGCTCCGGTACGAAGTCCTCATTCCTGGTTCCTCTCGATTCCGTCGGGGAATTGTGGCGAACAGCGCGCCCCATACATATGAATAAGGTCACCGTCACTCCCATGGAGAATACCGAAATGAGACGCCTGCCTGCCACTGCACTCCTCGCAGTCCTCCTGCTGCCCGCCTGCGGCGACGCCCCGCCGAGGGAGGCCGCCGCACAGAACCCCGCTGCCAACCCCGGCTCCCCCACCCAGGACCTTCCCCCCGCCATCATCGGCAACGGCGGCCCCCTCGAGGGCTGGGACCATCGCTACGTCGACGGCGACACCCTCACCACCGGCTATCTGGCCGTCCCCGATGGCGAGGGCCCCTTCCCCGCGCTGGTCATCATCCACGAATGGAACGGCCTCCAGGACCGCGTGCGCCAGCTCGCCGACGACTTCGCCGACGAAGGCTACGTCACCCTTGCCGCCGACCTCTTCCAGGGCCGCACCGGAAGCAACCCCCAGGAGAACATGGCCCTGGTCCGCGAGGCGCAGGCCGACCAGCCCGCGATGATCGCAAACCTGAACGCCGCCGTGGCCTACCTGAAGAGCCGCTCCGACGTGACCGGGCGGGTGGGAGCGATGGGGTGGTGTTTCGGAGGCGGCGTCGCCCTCTCATTCGGCCTCGACGGCGTCAACCACGAAGCCACGGCCATCTTCTACGGCCGCCTGGTCGACGACCCGGAGGTGCTGGCCGCCATGGAACACGAGGTCTACGGCACCTTCGCCGCCCTCGACAACGGTCCATCCCCGGAATCGGTGGCCGCCTTCGAAACCGCTTTGCGCGCCGCCGGCATCGAGCACGACCTGCACATCTACGACGACGTGAACCACGGCTTCTGGCTGCGCGTGGACGCCGACCCAGAGGTCCGAACCGCCCCCGCCGCCGACGCCTGGCAGCGCCTGAAAGCGTACCTGGAGCGTACGCTGCGATGACTGCGGCTGGCGTTTGAACGAGGCCGCCGGACGGAGTTATGTTACCCCGCAACAAGGAGATAACATGATCCCGATCCGGATCTCGCTGGACCGCGAACTCTTCGAGCGGGCCGACATGGTTTCCCGCAAGCGGGGAGTCCCGGTCGCCGAGCTCTGTCGCCAGATTCTGAGCGATGCCCTCGGCCACTATCCGAAGGACAGGCCCTGGATGGCCTACGTGGGCAGTCTGGAAGGACGCGCGAGCGACAGCCGCACCGTCGACGAAATCGTCTACGGTCACCACGGGCGATGAGCGGCCCCAAGGTCTTCCTCGACACCGGCATCTTCATCGCCGCCATGAGCAGGCGCGACCGCTATCACAAGCAGGCCCGCGCCCTCTTCGCGGGCACTCCGCACCCCCATTGGCATACCTCGGTGCTGGTCTGGTCGGAGGCCTACAACTGGTTTCTGGACCAGCATGGGGACGAGGCGGCACGCGCCTTCGGGTCGATGGTCGCGAGCCTCGAGGGACTCGTCATGTTCACCGCCGACGAGGATCACCACGCACACGTCTGCCGCATGTCGGACCGGCTGCGCCACGAGAAGCTGACCTACGTGGACGCATCGAGTCTGGTCCTGATGGACGAACACGACATCAGGACGGCGTGGTCGACGGACCACCGGCTTGGGCTGACCGGCGCGGAGGTGTTGCCGCGGCTGTAGCGGGAATGCCGCGTCCCGCTGCCTGTCCCAACGGGGTGACGCACCTGTCACCCTGCGGTGACTTCGATTCCGCCGCAAACCACCGTTGCCGGCGCCCGATCCCCCGCAAATCCCCCGAAATCCCTTCAATCCACACGGTTTTCCGAAAGCGGCACGGGTCTTGCCAATCAAGTTCCGCAGACCCCAGCTTAGGAGACCGAAATGTTCAGCCACATCGGGAGAATCAGGAAGATGCGAGCACTCTGGATCATCCCCGGCCTTGCATTGTTGGCGCCGTTGAGCGCCCCGCAACTGAACGCCCAGCAGCGCGACTTCCTCCTCAAGAAGCCGCAGGTGACCTTCTCGATCAGAGGGGGATACAGCGTTCCGCGCGCCGGAAGCGGCGATGTCACGGAGAGTCTGTGGGACTTCACCCGCAGGCACCTGACGGTGGAAACCGGCGACTTTGCCGGGCCCTACGTTTCGGCGGAGGTGGGGATCCGGACTTCGGAGCGCCTCGATTTCGTATTCGGGCTCGGGTACAGTGCCTCCTCGACCCTGTCCGAGTTCCGCGACTACGTGGGGGAAGACGATCTGCCCATTGCACAGACCACCGAATTCACCACGGCACCGGTCACGGCGGGCATCAAGGCCTACCTGCTGCCCCGGGGCCGGTCGATCGGCAGTTTCGCCTGGGTGCCCCGGAACTTCAACGCCTTTGCCGGAATCGCGGGCGGGATGGTCTGGTACCGCTTCGAGCAATACGGCGAATTCGTGGACGAGGGGACGCTCGACATCTTCGTCGACAATTTCAAATCGGTCGAGAAGGCGCCGACCCTGCATCTCTTCACGGGATTTGACGTCAGCCTCAACAGGAGCCTGATGCTGACCGGGGAAGCGCGCTACGGATTCGCGACAGCCCCTTTCCAGCGCTTTTACGACGGTAGCGGCGATTTCGTGAACTTCCCCGAACTGGACCTGACAGGTCTGACACTGAGCTGCGGAGTGAGCTTCAGGCTCTGAGGGCAATAGACAATGACGACTATACACGGACGAAACAGAACGATCTTCGACGCGGAGGAAGCAATCATGGGTATGAAGAAAGCAGGAATCGCCTTGTTCGCCGGCTTGGGTGCGGTGGTCGCGATCGCCGGAATCCACGGTCCGGTGGCAGCACAGGAGGATGACCTCCGAGCAGGCTGGCAGCCCTACCTGGGGTGCTGGGTGTCGATGGAGGCCGAGGAAGATCAGGGTGTCCTGTGCCTCGTCGCCGACGGCCAGGACGTGGAGATGCTGACCCTCGTCGACGGGGAAGTAGCGTTCAGCGAGCCCCTCGTGGCGGATGGCGGCACCCACGAATTCGAACGGGACGACTGCCAGGGCACCGAGTCCGCCCGCTTCTCCGAGGACCGGCGGCGGCTGTACACCGCGTCCCTGGTGAACTGCGACGGCGAGCCCCCCCGGCGGAGCACCGGAATCATCTCCATGCCCGGCCTGGACGAATGGGTCGACGTGCGGGCCATCGAGGCCAACGGTGCGACCACCGTCTGGTCGCAGCGATACCAGCGCACGAGCCACAGCGTGCTCAACCAGCTGGGACTGGCCGATCCGGTCGCCCGACCCAACCCGTTCGCGCTGCGCGGCGGCATCACCTACGCGACGGCCGCCATCACCATCGACGACGTGATCGACGCTTCCCGGAACGTCGACACCGACGCGGTCAAGGGTTGGCTTGCGTCGGTGGAGCAGCAGTTCGAGGGCCTGAGCGCCGAAGACCTGATCCGCATGGAAGACGCCGGCGTGGCCACTGCGGTGATCGATGTGGTGGTCGCGGTCTCGTTCCCGGAGCAATTCGCCCTCAACGAGGAATTGGACAGTTCCGACCGGAACAGGTACATGTACGGATGGGCGGATCCGCTCTACTACCCCTATTACGGCTACAGCCGCTACGGCTACGGGGGTTACTATAACCGTTACTATCCCGGCTACTACACTCCGGTCGTGGTCTCCGTGCACCGGCGGGGCGATGGCGGCGGCCAGGCCGTCGCGGGCGGGGGCTATCGCCGCCCCGGGTCTGCCACCAGCAGTTCCGGCTACACCGGCGGCTCGTCGTCGGTCGGAAGTAGCGGCAGCAGCAGCAGCGGTAGCAAGTCCACCAGAACCAGCACCGGCCGCAAGGCGGTCCGGCGTGGCGGCAAGTAGCACCTCCACGTTCTCAACATTCATGGCCGGGGCCGGCGACCTCTCGCTCGCCCCGGCCATGCTTTCGTTCGTACAGGAATCGGCGGGCGGGCTCTCCGAGACGCTCGCCTCCAGCCCTCTGCTGGCCGTGGCCGTCCTCTTTGGCGCCGGCGTGGCCACCAGCCTGACCCCCTGCGTCTACCCCATGATCCCCATCACCGCCTCGGTGATCTCGGGGACCGCGCGCGACGGGCAACGGTGGAGCCGCACCCTGGCGCTCACCATGACCTACGTCACGGGGATGGCGCTGCTCTACGCCACGCTCGGGCTGCTGGCGGGGCTGACCGGCACCCTCTTCGGCACGGTGAGCGCGAGCCCCTGGGCGCTGCTGGCCATCGGCAACCTGCTCCTGGTCTTCGCGCTGGCCATGTTCGACGTGATCCCGATCCGGGTGCCGCAGCGTCTCATGGCGTGGGCGGGCGGGCGCGAGGGGGGTTCGTACGGGGCCGTCTTCGTGCTGGGGGCCACGTCCGGGGTGGTGGCCGCTCCGTGCGGGGCGCCGGCATTTGCGGCCGTGCTGGCGTGGGTGGCCGCCACGCGGGCCGGTTTCATGGGATTCGTCTACCTCTTCGTCTTCTCCATTGGGATGACCGCGCTGTTGGTGGTGGTGGGGCTCTTCTCGGGGACGATTTCGCGGCTGCCGAAGTCGGGTAAGTGGATGGTGGCGGTCAAGCGCGTGGCCGCGGTGATCATGCTGGGGGTCGCGCAGTATTATTTCATCCAGGCGGGGTATAATCTGTAACGCCCCGTCTCCTTGCCGCTCCGAACGGATCCACCCACGGTTTGCCGGCACACCACCGACGCGCCCCGTCCTGCCCTTGAGAGGTGACGCGGCTGTCACCCTGCGGTGACTCCGACTCCCCCGACAACCGCCCTTGTGCGGTCTCCGAGCCCCGAAAACGCTCGCTGATCCCCCACATCCGCACCGAAATCCAGGACGGCACGGGTCTTGCTCATCATGTTCAGCAAACCGCAACAGGGAGGCCGAACATGTTCAGGCAATTCAGGAACTTCAAGACGATGCGGGCCCTCTGGATCATCCCCGGTCTTGCCGTGCTGGCACCGGTCGGCGCCGCGGAACTCAACGGCCAAGCGCCCGGCTTTCTTCTCCACACGCCGCAGATCACCGTCGTGGTCAGGGGGGGATACAGCGTGCCGCGGCTTGGGGGAGGCGGCGACGCCGAAAGCCTGTGGGACTTCACCAAACAGCACTTGACGTTGGAGAACCGCGATTTCGCGGGCTCCCACATCATGGTCGAAGTGGGAATCCGGGGATCGGAGCGTGTCGACCTGGTCCTGGCGCTCGGGCACAGTCCCACTTCAGTCGTGTCCGAGTTCCGCGAATGGGAGGGTGGCGACGGCCTGCCCATCACCCAGACCACCGACTTCAGCACCACGCCGCTCACCGCCGGCTTCAAGGCCTACCTGAAGCCCCGGGGCCGCGCGATCGGCAGCCACGTCTGGGTGCCCCGCGCCTTCAATCCGTTTGTGGGGGTCGCGGGCGGGATGGTCTGGTACAGCTTCGACCAGTGGGGCGAGTTCGTCGACTACGAGACGTACGAGATTTTCCAGGAGGATTTCCGGTCGGAAGAGAGGGCACCGACCGTGCACCTGTTCACGGGAATGGACATCAGCATCGGCAAGCGCCTTATGCTGACCGGGGAGGCACGTTATGGCTTCGCGAAGGGTCCCTTCGAGGTGCACCACAACGGCTATTCCGACTTCATCGGTTTCCCCAAACTGGATCTTTCCGGGCTGAAGGTGAGTCTCGGGGTCGGTATGAGGATCTAGGGTGATAGAACGACTAACGAAAGGAGCGATCATGGATACGAAGACAACAGCAATCGGTTTGCTCGCCGGCCTGACCGCAGTGGTCACCATCGCCTTCCACAGCCCGGTACAGGCGCAGGAGCGAGGACTGCGTGCCAACACGTACTCGACATCCGCCATCACCGTCGACGACGTGATCGACGCCTCACGCAACGTCGCCGTCGACGCGGTGACTGGATGGCTCGCCGAGGTCGCGCCGCGGTTCGAGGGTCTCAGTCTCGAGGACCTGATCCGGCTGGACGAAGCCGGAGTGGCGACGGCCGTGATCGACATGGTGGTCGAACTCTCGTTCCCGGAGCACTTCGCCCTGGACGAGGAAACGGATGGCGACGACGATTACCGCTGGTACGGGCACCGGAATCAACACCGCCACGGCTATTGGCAACCGGGTCCTACGGTAGTCGTCATTGAGAAGCATCGTCCTGTCCGCCCTACCGGTAGCACCGGCGTGGTCACCGGCGACCCCAAACCGCCGGCGAAGAGCGGCAGGCCCGGTCAGGTCGTCGCGGGCAAGGGCTACCGCAAACCCGAGTCCACCACCACCTCCGGCTGCAGCAGCGGGAGCAAGTCCTCCTCCTGCAAGGGCGGCACGGGCCGCAAGGCCGTGCGGCGTGGCGGCAAGTAGTGGGCGTGGTATAACTTGTAGGGGACGCTTCGCCCACCCGACCAGGAACACCTCGCCATGGCCTTCGCAGCCCCCGTGGCCATCACCGCGGGTTTCATCATCACCGTGACCCTCACGGCCCCCCTGGCCGCCGTCGCCCAGGAGCCGGAGGACGGACTGGGTCTCCCCGCCGGCACGTCGGCCCCCGACGCGCAGGTCGAGGACATGGAGGGCAACGAGGTCTCGCTGCTCGAGGTCATCGGCGGCCGTCCCGCGCTGATCGAGTTCTGGGCGTCGTGGTGCGAGCAGTGCGAGGCGCTCCAGCCCGAGATCGACCGTGTGCAGGAGCGGTTTGGGGAGGAGGTCGCGGTGGTGGCGGTGGCGGTGGCCGTCTCGCAGTCACGGCGCAGGGTGCGCCGCCACGTGGAGCGGCACGCGCCGGTGTATGACTTCGTCTATGACGCAAGCGGCGAGGCCGTGAGAGCGTACAAGGCCCTCACGACCTCGATCGTGGTGCTGGTGGACGGGGAGGGGCGGGTGGTGTCGACCGGCGTGGGGCCGGAGCAGGAGTTGGTGAAGGCGCTGGAGGCGCTGCTTCAGGACCCCTCGTCCGGCTCCGGTGTCACCTCGTCGATCGCGGCGGCCAGCTCCTCGTAGGCGGTCGGATCCGTCTGCCGGAACTGCGGGATCACCTTTGCGACGCGGCCATCCGGCCCGACCACGATCACGGCGCGGCTGCCCACCATGCCGTTGTCCCTGGGCGTTCCACCGAATGCGGTGAAGCTGGTCCCGTCGGCGTCCGAGCCGAACAGGTAGGGGAAGTCCTCGTCCTTCAGCCATGAGGCGCCTTCTTCGGGCGAGTCGTTCGAGATCGCCATCAGCACCACGTTGCGGCCTTCGTTGAACAGTTCTGCGTACTGATCACGGTACGCTCTCATTTGAACCGTTCAGCCACGCGTCCTGACTCTGAAGAAGAATGCGAGGACCACCGTTTCGCCGCGGTAGTCGCTCAGCTTGACCTTGTCGCGGAGGACCCCGTGACGGGTCGCGCCGGTCAGCTCGAAGTCGGGGGCCATGGCTCCGACCTCGATGAGGCTTGTTTCCTGGGCGGTGCCCGGGTTCGGCGCGGCCATTCCGACCGCTGCGGCCAGCGCGGCCGCCACCAGAAGTCTCCGTATCATTCGTTCTCTCCGTTCCGGTTCAACATGTGCACATGAGTATATGAGTATATGAGCAGGTTTCCTCAGTTCCCCACCCCGATCGCCGCCCGAATCGCCTCGACCGTGCGGTCCACCCGGAAAGCGAGCAGCTTCCTGCCCGTCTCGATCGTGGCCTCCAGGTCGGCGATGCTGAGCCCGTTGATCGTCGCCTTGCCCGCCGCCACGCGCTGCGCGTGCCGCACCGACTCCGGATCCACCGCCGTCATGATCGAGGTGATGACGAAGTCGTCGTGAAGTCCGTCGTTGGTGGGCTCGGTAATGCCCAGCTCGCTCTCCATCCACTCGAAGACTTCGCGGTAGCGGTAGAACTCGGGGACGTAGTGTGCGCGCGCACCGCCGCGCCACCGCTCGTTCAGCGCGGCCGCCACCGCCGCCATCCCGCCCTGGTTGCCCCCGCTGTCGCCGATGAAGACGATGTTGGTGAAGCCGTGGGCGCGCAGGCTGCCGGCCACGTCTTCGAGCACCGCCCGGAAGGTCTCCTCGCGGAGGCTTATGGTGCCCGGGTAGCGCATGTGCCCCGACGGATTATCGATCCCGCCTTCCGGAACCAGTTTGATGACGGGGGCGCAGAGCGCGTCGCCCAGCTTGCGCGCGATCCCCTCGCAGGCGCCCTCGAGCACGTAGTTGTGCTTGCCGGTGGCGAGGTAGGGGCCGTTCTGCTCGATCCCGCCGGTCGAGATGATCGCCGTGGTCTTGCCGTCGCGGAGCGCGTCGCGGACCTCCATCCAGGTGAGCTCCTCGATCCAGACCGAGTTGAGGGCCTCGATCGGGCGCTCCGTCTGCATGTCGGCCAGTAGGGCCTGTGCCTGCTGGGCCATCATCTCGGCGCGGCGTTCCGCGCTCATCCCGCGTCGTCCCTGCTGCGCGCTGACCGCCATCGGGGCCACCAGTGCAATCGCGACCGCCGCGAGAATCCATCGTCGGTACTGCATGTTCATTCCTCCGTCGCGTGGGGTGCCTGCCTGCGCGCACCATTGTAGCGCGGGGCTGTCGCGCAGGCGACCTTTCCGCCGACGCCACGCCCACTTGCACCCCCACGCACCGATGCCTACAACCACCCGCGCCGCGCTCATCCTCGTCTTCCCCACCCTCCTCCTGTCCTGCGACCCACCCCCCGCCCCCCTCCCCACCGCCGACCCCTACGCCCGCGGCTACACCGACGACGATTTCCCGCGCGTCCAGGAACTCGCCCCCGGCGTCTACTCCTACGAACAACTCCGCTCCGCGGGCGACGAACGCTTCACCACCGTAAGCATGTTCGTCGTCACCGATGACGGCGTTCTCGTCGCCGACGGCCAGGGCAGCCCCGCCGAGACCCGCCGCCTCATCGAGACCATCGCCACCGTCACCGACCACCCCATCACCCATGTCGTGATCTGCTCCGACCACGGCGACCACACCGCCGGCAACGCCGAATTCCCGTCCACCGCCCGCTTCTACGCCCACCCCACCTCCCACGCCGTACTCCAAGGCGCCGCCAACAACCCCAACCGCCCCCCCACCGCCCCCCCAGTCATCGTCCCCACCAACCTCGTCCCAACCACCGAGACCCTCCATCTCGGCAACCGCGAGATCCGCCTCCTCTTCCTGGGCCGCGCCCACACCGGCGGCGACCTCGTGGTTCATCTCCCGAAAGAAAAAGTCCTCTTCATGAGCGAGGCCTACCTACACCGCGTCTTCCCCGCCATGCGCTCCGCCTACCCGAGCGAATGGGTCGCGATGATCGAGGCCGCGCAGGCCCTCGATGTCGACACCTATGTGCCCGGTCACGGCTTCGTCGATTCCCCCGAGGTTCTCACCAAGGAACTGGAGACCTACCGCCAGGCCCTCGTCCAGGTCATCGACGAAGCCACCCGGCTCCACGCCGCAGGCCTCACCCTGGAGCAAGCCATCGAGCAGGCCGACTTCGGCGACCTGGAAACCTGGTCCCTCCGCTCCAGCCAGGCCCCACGCGCCATCGGCCGCGTCTACATGGAGCTGATTGGCGAGCTGCCGCCCGCGTGAGAAGCCGCGGGGCTCGGTCTCCCGGCCATTCGCCTGCGGGCCAGGTCCACCTGCCAGCCCTTCGCCTGTGGACCGGATCCACTTGCCAGCCCTTCACCTGCAGACCACCAGCCCTCCCACCACTGGCCCCGCCACCCCGCACCCGCGTATTCTCATCCCTGCTTTCCGCGACACATCATCTCCCACCCATTCCGGATCCATCCTGGAGGACCATGTGAAACCGACACTTCGGGCGGCCGCCCTCCTCGCCGTTGCGGCCGCGCTGGCCACGCAGACCCTCACCGCCCAGCAGCCCCAGTGGCGCTACTGGGGCGCCGACGCCGCCAGCACCCGCTACTCCCCCCTCGACCAGATCGACGCCTCCAACTTCGAGCAGCTCGAGGTCGCCTGGATCTGGCGCGCCGACAACTACAGCCCTTCGCCCGGCGAGATGCTCCGGGCCACGCCCATCTACGTGGACGGCACGCTCTACTCGGTGGCCGGCAGCCGGCGGACCGCGGTCGCCATCGATCCCGCGACCGGCGAGACACTGTGGACGTTCCGCGAGCCCACGACCAAGCGGTGGGAAGACTCCATGCGGAAGAACTACGGGAAGGGCGTCGCCTACGCGGAGGTCGGCGGCCGCCCCACCATCTACCTGGTCACGCCCGCCTTCCACATGCACGCCCTCGATCCCGAGACCGGCCGCAAGATCACCTCCTTCGGCAAGGGCGGCTCCGTTGACCTCTTCGCCGACCTCGGCCATTGGGACCCCCACCCCACCGACGGCCTGCCCTTCGAAGTCGGCTACATCACCAACTCGTCGCCGCCGATCGTGGTCAACGACGTGGTGGTGGTCGGCAACTCCCATGAGCAGGGCTACTACCAATACCTGCAGGAGAACGTGCCGGGGAACATCCTCGCCTACGACGCGGGGACCGGTGAGCACCTCTGGACCTTCAACGTGATCCCGCAGGAGGGCGAATTCGGGAACGACACATGGGAGAACGACGCCTGGAAGTGGACCGGCAACGTGTCGGCGTGGGCGCCGCTCTCCGCCGATCCCGAACTAGGCCTGGTCTATGTCGTGACCGACCCGCCGCCCGTCGACTACTTCGGCGGCTTCCACCCGGGCGACAACCTCTTCGCGACCAGCATCCTGGCCCTCGACGTGCGGACCGGCGAGCGCCGCTGGCACTTCCAGACCGTGCACCACGATGTCTGGAACTACGACAACCCCACCGCGCCCAACCTGGTCGACATCACGGTGGACGGACGTGACATCAAGGCGCTGGTGCAGGTCACCAAGCAGGGGTGGGCATACGTGCTCGACCGCGAGACCGGCGAGCCCGTGTGGCCGATCGAGGAGCGGCCCGTGCCGCAGTCCGACGTGCCCGGCGAGAAGCTGTCCCCCACCCAACCCTTCGTGACCCGCCCGGCCCCCTTCGAGATGCAGGGCATCACCGAGGACGACCTGATCGACTACACCCCGGAACTGCGGGCCGAAGCGCTGGAGATCGTCAAGGAATACCGGCTCGGTCCGCTCTTCAATCCCCCCGCGGCCGGCGAGATCCCCTCGATTCACTGCCCGGGAGCCAACGGCGGCGCCAACATTCCCGGAGGCGCGGCCGTCGACCCCGAAACCGGCATCCTCTACGTCGCCTCGACGCGGGGATGCAGCGCGCCCCGGCTCTTCCCGGGTGTCGAGCGCGATTCGACCGCGAACGTCGACTGGGTGACCTACGGCCCCGGCGGCGCGCGCGGCCCGCAGGGTCTGCCTCTGGTCAAGCCTCCCTACGGCACCATCACGGCGATCGACCTCAACACCGGCGACCACATCTGGCAGATCCCCAACGGGACCACCCCCGACAGAATCCGGAACCACCCGGCGCTCGCGGGCGTCGACCTCGACAACACCGGCGCGCCGTCGCACGCGACCAAGCTGGTCACGAAGACCCTGCTCATGTACGGCGAGGGCCGGGGCGCCGCGCCGATCTTCCGCGCCGTCGACAAGATGACCGGCGCGGAGCTGGGCGCCATCGAAATCCCCGGTTCCACCTTCACGGCGCCGATGACCTATATCCACGAAGGCCAGCAGTACGTGGTCGTGGCGATCCGCCTGCCGGACCGCGAGTACGGGCTCGTCGCGCTCCGTCTGCCGGAGTAGAGGCTCGCGAACGGGGGCGCGCGGCAGCCGACCGTAAACCGGACATTACATTTTGTAAAGTAGAGTTGACATGGGATCAAGGACAATGACCCGAGCGACAGTTGTGCTGACCGCGCTGACCGGCCCCCTCCTGGCCACGGGATGCCTGCGTGATGCCCCGCCCCCCGACCACACCGCCGTCTTCGATGGCGGCGCGGGCGAATGGATCGAACTCTCCCACGCCTTCGGCCCCTCCACCATCTACTGGCCCACCGACACGGCCGGCTTCCAGCTCACGGAATTGGCGTACGGCCACACCGAGGCCGGGTTCTTCTACGCCTCGTACGCCTTCGCCTCGGCCGAACACGGCGGCACCCACCTCGACGCGCCCATCCACTTCGCCGAGGGCCGCATGACGGCGGACGAGATCCCGCTGTCGAGCCTGATCACGACGGCGTCGGTGGTCGATGTCTCGGTTGCGGCGGCCGCCGACCCGGACTACCAGCTGACAGTCGAGGACCTGACCGCGTGGGAGGCGGAGCATGGCGAGTTGGCCGACGGGACGGCGCTGCTGGTGCGCACGGGGTGGTCGTCGCGCTGGGAGGACCGCGCGGCCTACCTGGGCACGGATCTCACCGGGCCGGAGGCGGTGCCGGAACTGCACTTTCCGGGGATTGGGCCGGAGGCGGCGCAGTGGCTGGTGGATAATCGGGGAGTGGCGGCGGTGGGGATCGATACGCCGAGCATCGACTATGGGCAGTCGAGTGACTATCGGTCGCATGTGATTCTGTATGGCGAGAACATCGTGGGGTTTGAGAATTTGACGAACCTGGAGCGGTTGCCGGCGACGGGGGCGGGGATCGTGGCGTTGCCGATGAAGATTGTGGGGGGGAGCGGGGGGCCGTTGAGGGTGGTGGGGTGGGTGGGAAAGGGTGTTGCCAATGACTAATCGGCGACCGTTCAAGATTGAGATCTTCGTGGCCGAGGGGCTGCCGGACGGTCTGCGCCTCGTCAAGAAATCCAATTGGATCGGCCAGGGGATCGTGTGTCCAAGGGGCAGATACTCGGAAGCCAAGAAGCGAGATGAGTTCTCTCGCAGTGGAGTCTATCTGTTGGTCGGACAGGATGGCGAGGAGTTGCCCAAGCTCTACGTGGGCGAGGCGGAAAGGGTGAAGAGCCGCCTTGACCTGCACTACGCCAACAAGGACTTCTGGCAGCAGGCCATCGTCTTTACGACCAAGGGGACGGTTCTGAACAAAGCGCAGGTCAAGTACCTTGAGTCCCGTCTGCTGGCATTGGCGAGAGCTTGTGGGCGGGCGAAGCTGCAGAACGCCGTCAAGTCCCACCCTCCCTCGCTGTCCGAAGCGGACCAGGCTGAAATGGATGGCTACCTGGACGAGTTGCTATCCCTCCTTCCCGTCTTGGGCGTTCCGTTTTTCGAACGCGACGAAACGCCCTCCGGGGATCGCAAGATCTATCGTGTGATGGGACCGGGTTGCAAAGCGACAGGCTTTGAAACGAATACAGGATTCACGGTCCAGAAGGGGTCGCTCGCACGGGAAGCGACCGTACCCTCCATGAAGGCCAAAGCACGAGGATACTATCGTCAGCGGCAAGAGCTCATCGACGGCAGGGTGTTGGAGAAGCAAAGCGACGGCTATCGCTTCACAAAGGACTGGCTCTTCGGATCGCCGTCGGCCGCCGCGTCCGTCTGTCTCGGTCGCGCTGCTAACGGTCTCGTGGAATGGAAGGACGAATCCGGCATCACTCTGAAGGCCAACCTCGAAGAGGCAACGCAAACTTGAGACCACACCTTCTGACCGACGAGCGATAGGACCCGATAAGCCACCTTCGCCACCGGTCGAGCGTTCCCGAGGGAGTCCCCACGATCCCCGGCAAAGCCGCCTCACCCCATCCACCTCGGCCCCAAGGTCCGCAAGAGGGGCGCGGTCGCTTCACGATGCCACCCGGATTCGGCGGATTCTGCCAGGCCACGCTACTCCCGGTCCTCCGGAACCGGCGCCTGGCCACCTTCCCGTCGCAGTATGCGGCGTGCGGCCTCGATGTCGGCCTCGGGGAGAGCCACCCGTGCCTTCTCCCAGCTGCTGGAGCGCGGTCGAGACCTTAACCGGTCAGGTAGGCTGTCGTGATGCCGTGCATGAGGCCGCCCAGAATCCACACGGGGATTGCGAGATCATGAATGGACCTCTTATCGACCACTCCAGTCATCCCCTTGTAGAAGAGGAGACTTCCCAGGTAGCCGAGGGCGGATCCGCCAACGGATTTTACGAATCCCCGTCCGGAAAGAGTGGCAGCGCCAGCGGTGGTCATGGTTGGAACCAGGAGGAGAAAGCCATCTTCCACCCAGTCACTACTGGTCTGGAGGGGTCCACAGAGGCTTGCGCCTCCGACCGGCGGCAAGCCAATCACCCCCGGCCGGCCGGATCCGGTGTAGCGCCCGGGATCATAGGACTGGCACCGAAGGAAAAGAGCGGTCGCAATGTGGCTGCCTATAGCCGCGAACACGGTAAGTCCGAAGGGTCTGTTCGGCGGCGACTCGGCCTCTGCGGGCAGGGGTTCGGTGTTGGGCAGGCCTGTTGACCACGACGGGGCAAAGTTCACCCGATCCTGCGCCCCACCTGGAAACGCGACCGTCGGCAGAAGGAGACCTTGGCCGGGCGGCCCAAGGGGTGCGCGGTAGTCGTGGAACGGACTGCGCAGCACTTCGGCGACTGCGTCCGAGAGGGGGCGCTTCGGGGTGGACCGCGATTGGGCCGAGGTGTCGGCGGCAAGCGGCGCGAGCGCCACCAGCAGGGCGCAGAGGAGAAAAGCCCATCGAATGGAATGAACCGCAATCATGACGGTGTTCTCCTTCCTATCCTTCACTTCGCCACGAGACCCGCCACGAGTCCGTGGACAATTGAGCCCGTGACCATGGGCAGTATCTGGTACCGGAGGGAATCCTCCACCCACATCCCCACGTACACCAGGACGCCGCCGAGCAACCCCAGACCGGACCCTCCGAGAGCCCTCCAAATGCCACCGCCAGCCAAGTAAGCGGCGCCGGCGGTCGTCAGGGTTGGCGTCGAGATCGAGAAAAGGGCCCCCAGGACGTCATGATCGCACAGGGCCATGGACCCGCCGGGCAGGGAGCCAGCCCCTCCGGGCCTGACGTTCGTGAAGCGGCCTGGATCGTCGGTGTCACAGGAAGAAAAGACCACGAGGTTCGCGGCGTGTCCCAACAACGCCCCGAAAATCGATGCCGTGATCACTTGCCCGTAGGATGTCGTCGATTCGGCCGGCGGGGTCCGGTCGTCCGGGAAGCCGTGTGAAACTCTCGTGACGCCGACCTCGCGGTGCCATGCAATCGGCATGATGACCGATGGCACGGGCAGCCGTGTGACCAGTGCATCGGCGATGTTCGCGGCATCGTGGAAGGGACTGCCGAGCACCTCCGCGACGGCAGCGGAGAGCTGGCGCGCGGGTGTGGACCGCGATTGAGCCGAGGTCTCGACAGCGAGCGGCCCCAGCGCCACCAGCAGGGCGCAGGAGAGAAAAGCCCATCGAATGGAGTAAGCCGATATCAAGAAGGTTCCTCCTTCCGGTCCCCTCGGTGGCCCTCAGCCGGACAAGTAGGCGGTCACGACGCCGTGCATGAAGCCACCCATGAACCAGAACGGGATCGCCAGGTCTTCAACGGACCCCTCATTCGTCAAGCGGGTCATCCCCTTGTAGAACAGCAGGCTTCCCACGAATCCGAGGGCGGATCCGCCAACGGATCTCAGGAATCCGCTTCCGCTCAGGGTAGCAGCACCAGCAGTGGTCAGGGTCGGCACCAGCACGAGAAAGCCCCCTGCCACCAACTCACTCCCGGCGTCGAATTTGCGACAAAGGCTTTCGCCCTCGCCGGACGGAAGGCCGATCACCCCCGGCCGACCCAACCCGGTGTAGCGCCCGGGATCATTGGGGGGAGGGACTAATTGGCACCGAAGGAAAAGGGCGGTAGTGATATGGCTGGCGACAGCCCCGAAGGTGGTCACCGCAACCAACCTGTTCGCCGACCATTCGACCTCCTGGAGCGGGACCTCGGCGTTGGCCTCGCTTCTCGACAGCGACGTGGCCCGACCCTCCCCCGCATTCGCATACCCGACCGCCGGCAGGAGGAGACTCTGGCCACCCAGCCCAACGGTGGTGCGGTGGACGTGGAACGGACTGCGCAGCACTTCGGCGACCGCTTCCGAGAGGGGGCGCTCAGGCGTGGACCGCGACTGGGCCGACGTCTCGATCGAGAACCCCGCGAACCCCACCAACAACACACCGAGCAGGATGAACGATCCTCGAAGGTGAACCGACTTCATGATTCCATCACCCTTCTCCCAACGCGCGCCGTGTCCGGACCGACCAACCGGAGGTATTGGAGAATCATCAGCAAAACACCTGGACGCAAGCGTGCCATCGCCGCCCACAGGTATGGATTACGACCCCCGCCCAGCTAGATTGTTCCCCAACTACCGGAACCAACATGAGGCACCCTAGACATGAAGACCGCAACCGCCAGCCCCCACCGGCCCACCACCGACATCGACCGCCCCCCCTTCAAGGTGGCCGACCTTTCCCTGGCCGAATGGGGCCGCGACGAGATCCGCCTGGCCGAGCACGAGATGCCCGGACTCATGGCGATCCGCCGCGAATACCGCGACAGCCGCCCGCTCGCCGGCGCCCGCATCATGGGCTCGCTGCACATGACGGTGCAGACGGCCGTCCTCATCGAGACGCTGGTCGAACTCGGCGCGTCGGTGCGATGGGCATCGTGCAACATCTTCTCCACGCAGGATCGCGCAGCGGCAGCCGTGGTGGTCGGCCCGGACGGCAGCGCGGATGATCCTCAGGGGCCCGCCGTCTTCGCGTGGAAGGGCGAGACGCTGGAGGAGTACTGGTGGTGCACCGAGCAGGCGCTCACCTGGCCGCGCGGCTTCGGCCCCACGCTGATCGTCGACGACGGCGGCGACGCCACCCTGCTCGTCCACAAGGGCGCCGAGTTCGAGCGCCTCGGCAGGGTCCCCGCCTTCGACCCGGCCTCCGACAGCGAAGAGTACGGCGTGATCCTCGATCTGCTGCGCGCGCACCAGCGCATCGACGACCAGCGCTGGCAGCGCATCGCGGCGGACATTCGCGGCGTCTCCGAAGAGACCACCACGGGGGTGCACCGCCTCTACGAGATGGCGAAGAACGGCACCCTGCTCTTCACCGCCATCAACGTCAACGACTCGGTCACCAAGTCCAAGTTCGACAACATCTACGGGTGCCGTCACTCGGTCATCGACGGGCTCAACCGCGCGTCCGACGTGATGCTTTCGGCGAAGGTGGCCGTGGTGATGGGGTACGGCGAGGTCGGGAAGGGATGCGCGCAGGCGCTCCGGGGTCAGGGCGCGCGCGTGATCGTCACCGAGATCGACCCGATTTGCGCGCTCCAGGCGGCCATGGAGGGGTTCCAGGTCGCGCGTCTGGATGACGTGGTCGAGACGACCGACATCTTCATCACCGCGACGGGCAACCGCGATGTCGTCACGATCGACGACATGCGCCGCATGAAGGACAAGGCGATCGTGGGGAACATCGGCCACTTCGACAACGAGATCGACATGGCCGGGCTGGAGGGATCCGAGGCCGCGCGCAAGACGATCAAGCCCCAGTTCGACGAGTGGACCTTCCCGAACGGCAGGAGCATCCTCGTGCTCGCCGAGGGGCGCCTGATGAACCTGGGGTGCGCAACCGGCCATCCGAGCTTCGTGATGTCGGCCAGCTTCTCGAACCAGGTGCTGGCGCAGATCGAGCTGCACCGCCGCGCCGAGGACTACGAGCTGGGCGTGCACATGCTGCCCAAGTCGCTCGACGAGAAGGTGGCGCGGCTGCACCTGGACCACCTGGGGGTGCGCCTGACCGAGTTGACGGCGGACCAGGCGGACTACCTCAACGTGGCGGTCGACGGTCCGTTCAAGCCGGAGCACTACCGGTACTGATGCGCACCGGGCTTCGTCCACCGACCGTTGCGGCACCGGCCGACCCGGCGCCTCGCCGACGGAGGGTTCGCGGACCTGTCCTGGGGCTCCTCGCCCTCGTCCCCGCCATCCTTTCCTGCGGCGAGCCGCCCGAGCCGCTGCTGGGCGAGTGGGTGTCGGTCGCGGCGGAGACCGGGCAGATGACCTACATCTTCGAGGAAGAAGGGCAGAGCCGGTGGGTGCTCGATCTGGAGGCGGGACCCGACACCTTCGCGGTCGCCTACCAGGTCGACTACAGCCGGAGTCCCATCCATCTCGATGTCGGCCCCTGGTCCACCGGGCCGCTCGCGGGACGCACGCTGTTCGGCATCGTCGAGATGCAGGGGCCGGATCGCTTCGTCGTCGACTTCGAACCCGCCGATCCCGATGGGGACGGGACCGCGCGCCCGTCGAGCTTCTCGAATCAGTCGGTGACGTTTGTCCGCAAGCTGAACTGACGGGGCAGCAAGAGGGGGCCGGCCACTCTCGGCCGAGCCTCGTAGTCCCGCCGGTGCAGTCTGCTACCTCCCCTGCTGGAGAGTGGGTCTCCACACGTCGTAGGCGACGATGGTAAGGATTGTGTCCACGGGAGACACGAGAATCCTGGACGGAGGGCGGTACCTGAGCGGCGCATCGGACCGCAGACTTGCGAGCACGCGCCCCGAGCCAGGGTCCACGACCTCAACCACCCAGTCGAAGAGCCGCTCTCGTTCCCCCGGTTCGTACGGGCGATGCTCGTTGGCGCGGGGGGAAGGCTCCCAATCGACATCCGCATCCTGGACGATGGTCCACACAAGCCCGTCCTCATCTTCCCACAGCCCCACCACTCGCGAAGGCGGGCGCACCGTCTCATCGGCGTACTGCACGAGGGATTCATGGAACCAGTCGGAGCCAATCGGGGTCGACTGGAGCTGTTCTCCAGTAGACGGATCCCAGCGCTCGAGGATATACCGGGCGGGAGCCATCGCCCAGACCGTGCCGTCCCGGCCAAGCGCGACCTTTCGGGTCAGCAGGTGATTCAAATCCGGGCGATATTGCGGCTCGTAGGCGCCGAAGGATCGAACCACCTCGCCCTCTCGATCCACCACGTGGATGGGATAGCCGATCGTCTCCGGCTCAGGTCTTCCGATCTGCAAGGTCACGAGGAAGGACCCATCAGGCATCAGAAGATCCGGAACAAACCGCGTCACAATTGTCCCGGCCAGCGCGCGGTCGGGGCCGAACATCGTGATGCGTCCCTGTTGCACATCCACTGCGAACAACGTGTCGCCAGGTCCCGGGATCGGAGTGCCCACCATCAGAAACTCCCCCGGCCCCTGGCCCGCGCGCCCGGTCACCCTGACGAGGCCGCCATCCGGACCGAACTCCGCGATTTGCGTCATATCCATGCTTGCAGCTACGAACGTCCCCGCTTCGGTCTCCTGGAGCCAAGTGACTTCAGGGCGCAGGATACCGGGGTCGTCCGCGTCGGAGATACGCATGATGCGTTCGAGTTCGATCCGGCAGCCCGACGCGCATGGGCCGGAAGCTTCAGGCGGCGGTGCCTCCTCACCACATCCCGCGACAACCACAAATAGAAGAACGACCCGAAAAGGCGGGCGTCGTGGCACCCTTGAAATCATCCGGGCGAGTGTTGTGCTCAGGTCGCTCCACCTCATGATACAGAAAAAGTAGCGGACTCTACGCTTTAGAGCGCAGAGTAGCCCTTCGTGTTTGCTGATGTCCGGCTGCCAGGATGGAAACTGCGGTTTCCATTATGGAAAGTCGAGTTGTCATCGGGGATGAAATCCGGCGCAACAAGCGTTGCTCCTGGTGCAGCTTCGGCGTAATCTGACCCGCATGAAGAGCGACTCCATGAACAGACGAGAAGCCCTGGCCGTCATTGCGGCGGGCGTGGGCGCGGCGGCCTGCGGGCCGGGGGAAGACGCTGCGTCCGACGCTGGCAAGGATGCGGCCGCGGCCGGTGGCCAGACCCCGGAGTCCGCAGGCGGTGACACCTCAATCTGGGTCAAGGACCCGTCCCCCTTCATCCAGCACGGCACCAACCTGGAGACCCGCCTCGAAGACCTGCAAAGCCTCATCACCCCGAACGAACTCTTTTTCGTCCGCAACCACGCGCCGACGCCCCTGATCGACGCGGGGTCATATGCCCTCACCGTTGGCGGCTCGGGTGCCGAGCGCGAAGTCCGGCTCAGCCTGGACGACCTGCGCGCCCTGCCCAGCCAGACGCAGATCTCGTACATCGAGTGCGCGGGAAACTGGCGCGGGTTCTTCCAGTCGGTGACGGGGCGCACCGCGTCGGGGAGCCAGTGGGGCACGGGGGCCATCGGTTGCGCCGAGTGGACCGGGCCGCGTCTGGCCGACGTGCTGGCGCTCGCGGGGATTCGCGCGGACGCGGTCGAGGTGAACGTGATCGGGCTGGACGAGGCCGAGTGGGCGCGGCCGATGCCGCTGGAGAAGGCGCTCGACCCGGACACGATTCTGGCCCTCACCATGAATGGAGTGCCGCTGCCGCCGGACCACGGGTTTCCGGTGCGCGTGGTGGTGCCGGGCTGGGTGGGGTCGTCCAGCGTGAAGTGGGTGGGCAGGATCGAGGTGGCGACGGAGAAGGTGTGGGTGCGGGCGAACACGTCCTCGTACGTGCTGGTGGGTGACGAATGGCCCACCGACCGTTACGCACCCGCCGACGGGGCGCCGATCACGACGGGCATGGTGAAGAGCGCGCTTGCGCTGCCGCGTCCCGCGCGGTTGGAGGCCGGGGTGCAGCGGTTGAGGGGGTTTGCCTACTCGCCGCGGGGACCGGTTGAGGGGGTGGAGTGGGGGGTGGGGGATGCGGGGTGGGGGCGGGCGAGGCTGATCGGGGCTTCGGCTGCGTTGCCGCTCGCGTGGTGTCGCTTCGAGTTCGAGTGGAACGCGACGCCGGGCAGCCATGTGATCCGCACCCGGGCCACCGATGCCGCGGGGGACACGCAGCCGCTCGAGGGCATGTACAACGCGAAGGGGTATCTGCTGAACGTGGCGCTGCCGCATCCGGTGGAAGTGGTCTGAGGGGACGGTCGCTCCGCATGGCCAGCGGCTGGGCGTGGCTTGGGTGGCGCGGCGTTGTTCTGGTGGCTTTCTGCGGGCCGGCCGGCTGCGGCGGTGGTGGCGAATCCCACGAAGAACCGATCGACGGGCAGTACGCATACACCGTCCGCTGCAGCTACTGCCACGATGTCCCCAACGGGATCGGCGCGGAGCTGACGGCCAAGGTGCTGGCCGGGTATTCCACCGTCGGCGCGCTCGACCGCTACCTCCGCGTGGCCATGCCCCACGAGACGCCGGGCAGCCTGACGGACGCCGAGTACGAGGCGATTCTGGCCTATATGATCGAGAGCCGGGGGTTGGTGGCGGGCGCGGTGGACTATCGGGCGTTGCCGGATTCGACTGCGCTGCGGGTGCCGGAGTAGCGGCGGGAAGACCTCCGATCCGTCGGGTGAAACCGTGGCGGCCACGGACATCGTATCGGCACCAGGGGCTGGCCATCGGACCCAGCCGCGCCAACAGCACCAGAAGGGGGAATCATGAGGAAGAGAATCTCGTACAGGGTCGCCGGACTGCTCCTGGGGACCGGATTGGTGGCTTTCGCAGGTGGGCCGGGGGCGTGTGAGGCACAGCTCGGGACCGACCCGGATCAGAAGCGCCTGGCCCTGAGCGCCGCCATCGAGGAAGCGCTGCGGAGTCCGTTTCACGCCCGCGCCGAGGTCGGCGAATCCGCGGAAGTGCCCTGGGCTCTGATCGGGATGGACATCGCGCCGGCATCCTCCGTACTCCAGCTTGCACCACAGGAGGAGGACCCGCCTTCCCGGCCGGTCGTCACGGCGACCTTTGTCGTCGCAGGGCTGAGTCATTTGGCGGCGACGTACATGTTCTGGAATTCCGGGTCCTGTATCCTGGCACCGATCGTCCCACTGGTTGCGACTCCAATTCCCGCCTTGCTCACCGGCACCCATGCGGGTAGGGCCTTCGGTGCATCGTTGGCCGGATTGCTGTACGGTGGGGCTGCCTACATCGGTGCCATGATTGTTACCGGAGCCTTCAGCAACGCGAATCTCCTGGTTGCTACCGGGGCAAGCAGCCTCGTCCACGCTGGAATCGTGACCGCTTGGCTACGCGAGCGCTGAGCGGTCCGGGAATGAATCCGCGAGAGCACCAAGGCGCCGGGCTGGCACGACACGACGAACAACAACGATGGAGAGCTTCATGAGGACCGCGGCATTGTTCAGGACCACGGCGATACTGATCGCAACCGCGTTGGCAACGTTCGCGAGCGCGCGCTCCGAATGTGCGGCACAGACCGGGACGGGGTCGGAACAGAAAAGACTATCACTGAGCGCTGCAATCAAGGAGGCCCGGCAGAGCCCGTTTCACGCCGGGGCAACGGTAGCCGCACCTTGGAGGGCACGAGCGGAAGACGCCGGGACAGGCGAGACGGGCTCCTTCCATCTGTCTCATCCCGAGCAGGAAGCCGAGCATCCCATGAACGCGTTCGGCTTTGTGGCTACGGTAGTGCTCGCGGAGTTGAGCCATTTCGCGGTCGTGTACTCGGCCTATGGTTGCCGATCCGACGCATGCTACCTGCTACCAATCCTTCCTTTGCCCGTGGTCGCGCTTCCCGCGATGGCGAGTGGAGTTGCTCCAGGCAGAGCCCTGGGCGCGTCGGGGATCGGATTGCTCGGGGGTGCGGCCGCCTATCTGTTGAGCGGCTACATCACCGAACAAGTCAGCAATTTCAGCATTTTCGGCTCAGCCCTGGTCAGCGGCCTCGTCCACGCCGTCATCACTGTAGCACTGCTTCGGCCCCGATAGCGTTCGATTGGCCAATCCCTACTTGTCCGACGCCCCAATCTCCGGCACGCGGTCGAACCACGGACGCGCCCGCTCCAGCTGACCCGCCAACCGCAGCAACGTCGCCTCGTCCCCCACACGGGCCACGAAGTGCACCCCGATCGGCAGCCCGTCCGCGTTCCAGTGAAGCGGCACCGACATCGCCGGCTGTCCGCTGATGTTGAACACCGGGGTCCACGGGGTGAAGTCGAAGGCGCTGTCGGCAGTCCGGTCAACCAGGCCCGCCATCCGGATCAAGCGGCCGGAACCGATCGCGCCGAGCATGCGCAGCTGGAGGTGCTCGATCGGGCGTGGCGGAAGTCCGCCGATGGCGGGCGGGGGCGTCGCCACGGTGGGCGTTACGAGAACGTCCCAGTCGGTGAAGAAGGCGGCCACCGCATTGCCGGTTCGCTCCAGGATACGGAGCGCGTGGGCAAAGTCCCCGGACGAGAGGGCTCTCGACACGAGGCCAAGGCACAGGGTCAGCGGCTCCAGCTCACCCCGGCGCGGCCGCCGCCCAAGCACATTCGTCAAGTCCTCCATTTCGGCCCCGAGTTCACCCGTCATCATGCGGACAAACGCCCGCGCGAAGGCCGGGCCGTCCACCCGGGGCGTGTCTTCGACCACCTCGTGTCCGAGTTCCTCCAGGAGCTTCACCGTGCCCGCAACCGCATCCACGCAGTCGGGGTGCACCGACGACCCCAGGATCGGCTCCGTGGTCCACGCGATCCGCATGCGCCCGGGATCGGCTCCCACTTCACGGGAAAATGGCCGCCCGGGCGGTTCGATCCGGTACGGGGAGCCCGCCTCCGGCCCGTGGGTCGCGTCCAGCATGGCGGCGCTGTCTCTCACCGAGCGCGCCAGCACGTGTTCGATCGCCGCGCCGCGCCACGATTCCCCCCGCTCCGGCCCCGACGGAGTCCGTCCACGGGTGGGCTTGAGCCCGAAAAGCCCGCAGCACGAAGCGGGCATGCGGATCGAACCGGCGCCGTCCCCACCCCCTGCCATCGGTACGATCCCCGCTGCCACCGCAGCCGCAGACCCGCCGCTCGAACCGCCAGGCGTGCGATCCAGCGCCCAGGGGTTGCGGCACGGTCCCCACAATGCCGGCTCCGTGTACGGGAGCATTCCGAATTCCGGCGTATTGGTCTTGCCCACGACGGAGACGCCGGTGGCGCGCACACGTCGGACCAGCTCGGTGTCGTTCTCGGCCACCCGGTCCACCAGCAGGCGGCTGCCCCGCGAGGTGGGGTGCCCGGCGTAGTCGCTCTGCAGGTCCTTGGCCAGGAAGGGGACTCCGGCAAATACGGCGCCGCGGTCCACCGCCGCCGTCCGCGCCCGCGCCTCGTCGTCCATGCGGTAGACGACGGCGTTCACGGCCGGATTCACGGCCTCGAGGCGCCGCATGGCCACCTCGATCAGCTCCAGAGGGGTGGTTTCTCCCGCCCGCACGAGCGCGGCCAGCGCGGTGGCGTCGTGGCGGATGTATTCGTCGTGGGTCATGGCGGGCTTTCGGGTTTGGGCGCTGCCGATGCTAGCGGGACGGCGGGTCGAACGGCAAGCGGAGGTCGTCGACGGGGTGTGGGTACCAGCCGGACGGGAAGGTTGTTCTCGCTGGTCGCCGGTCCCAATATGCACCACTGACCGATCAGGGAGGCTTGATGGACAAGACGAAGGCACTCGCCCCGGAGGGAGAAACAGCGTGATCAAGGCCGCTCGCCACGCGGTATGCCCGGTATTACGATCTGCTGCGAATCGTATGACGCGTGCCGAGAGCCGCGTCGGGGGACTCACGGCGGTCCTCTGTATCGCCATCCTGTCCACCTCCTGCGGTCAGCCCGCGGCCGACGACGCCGCCGAAGCCGACCATTCCCACGCGGGCGGCGGTGTCGTCACCCACTGGACGGACGCGCTGGAGCTCTTCGTGGAGTTTCCGCCGCATGTGCGCGATGTCCCCAGCGACCCCTGGGCGATCCACCTGACCTGGCTGGAGGACTGGCAGCCGGTTCGCGAGGGCGCCCTGACGCTGCTGCTGCGGGGTCCGGGCGGCGCGCGCGAGGAGATCGTGATGGACGCGCCCGACCGGCCGGGGGTCTACACCGCAACCCCGGCGCTCCCCTCGACCGGGACCTGGCGTGCGGACATGACTTTGGCCGCGGGGGGGACCGAGCACGCGATTCCGGTCGGGCAACTGGAGGTCTTTGAGAGCGAGGAGGCGCTGCCGCACGATGTGGAGGAGCCGCCGCCGGGGCTGATCGCGCTGCTGAAGGAGCAGCAGTGGGCGATGCCGTTCGGGGTGGGGCTGGCCGAGGAGCGCCGGATTCCGCGCACGATCCCGGTTGCGGGCGAGATCGTCGCGCCGGAGGGCGGTCTGGCGCACGTGTCGACGCTGGTGGCGGGGGTGATCGTGGCGAGCGGGACGCCGCTGGCTCCCGGCGACGCGGTGGAGGCCGGACAGACGCTGGCTCTGATCGCGCCGACCAGCATCGACAACTCATACGCGCGCATGCGGGCCGATGTGGTGGCCGCGGAGCGGGAGGCGGCCCGGGCCGAGCACCTTTTCGCGGCCGGCGCCATCGCCAGGAGCCGCCTCGAGCACGCCCGGCACGAACTCGAGGTCGCGCTGGCCGCCTTCGAGGCGATCGGCGGGGTCCACCCCGGCGACGACGAAGATGGCACGGATCCGCACCTCTACCGCCTGCGCAGCCCGATCGGCGGGGTCATCTCGGCGCGCCACGTCGCGCCCGGCCAGCATGTGGACGCGGGAACGCACGCCTTCACCGTGGTCAATCCGCGGACGCTCTGGTTCGTGGCCCGGGTTCCGGCGCGGCACGCCGGCGCGGCGAGCGACGTGCGCGGCGGGTGGTTCACCGCGGAGGGGACGGAGGAGGTGCACACGGCCCATCGCGTGGTTTCGGTCGGGAGCGTGATCGACCCGGAAAGCCGCACTCTGCCCGTGCGGCTGGCGGTGGCGAACGCGGGCCGGACGCTCAAGGTGGGGATGCTGGCGAATGGGCACCTGTCCGTGGGCGAGGCGGTCGAGGGGGTGGCCGTGCCGGCGGCGGCGGTGCTGGAGGAGGACGGGTTGGCGGTGGTGTACGTGAAGGTGGGCGGGGAGGCTTTTGTGCGGCGCGTGGTCGAGTTGGGGCCCTCGGACGGGGAATGGGTGATCGTGGCGGCGGGGGTGGAGAGTGGGGAACAGGTGGTGACGACGGGGGCGTACCAGGTGAAGCTGGCTTCGCTGGGCGACGCCGAGATCTCGGATCACGGGCACCCGCATTGAGGGGGTGGTTCGGGGGGGTGGCGGGGGGATGGCGGTGAGCGCAACGGAAGGGAGGGAGCGGGCCGCGCCGGCAAGGCGGGCGGGCGTGTTGGATCTGCTGGTCCGCGCTTCGCTGGAGCATCGTTTTTTCACGGTTTGCGCGGCGGTGGTGTTGCTGGGGGGCGGGGGGTGGGTGGCCGCGACGCTGCCGGTCGATGTCTTTCCGGACCTGACCGCGCCGACCGTGACGGTGCTCACCGATGCGCACGGGCTCGCGCCCGAGGAGGTGGAGAGTCTGGTGACCTTCCCGGTCGAGACCGCGGTGAACGGGGCGGCGGGGGTGCGTCGGGTGCGGTCCAGTTCGGCGCAGGGGATCAGCATCGTGTGGGTGGACTTCGACTGGGGCACGGACATCTTCCGGGCGCGGCAGACGGTGAACGAGAGGCTGCAGCCGGTGTCCGCGCAGTTGCCCGAGGATGTGACCGCGCCGGTGCTGGCTCCCGTCGCGTCGATCATGGGCGAGATCCTGCTGATCGGGATGAGCGCGCCGGAGGATCGGCTGATGGAGGCGCGGACCGCGGCGGACTGGGTGGTCAGGCCGAGGCTGCTGGCGGTACCGGGGGTGGCGCAGGTGGTGACGATCGGGGGCCAGGTGCGGCAGTACCAGGTGCTGGTGGACCCCGAGCGGCTGCTGGCGTACGGAGTGGGGCTGGACGAGGTGCTGGCCGCGGCCGAGGAGTCGAACCGGAACGTGTCGGGGGGGATTTACCGGTCGGGAGGTGGCGAGATTCTGATTCGCGGGCTCGGGCGGGCGCGCGATCCGGAGGAGATCGGTCTTACTGTGGTGGCGACGCGCGCGGGCGTCCCGGTTCTGATCGAGGACCTGGCCGAGGTGCGGATCGGGCCGAAGGTGCGCTTCGGGACGGCGTCGGTGAACGCCGAGCCCGCCGTCATCCTCTCGATTCAGAAGCAGCCCGGGGCGAATACGCTGGACCTGACGACTCGGATCGACGCCGAACTGGACCGGATCGAGGCCTCGCTTCCCGCCGGCGTCTCCTTCGAGCGGAGCATCTTCCGGCAGGCCGACTTCATCTCGCTGGCGGTGGACAACGTGACGACGGCGCTGAGGGACGGGGCCGTGCTGGTCGTCATCATCCTCTTCCTCTTCCTGTGGAACGCGCGCACCACCGCGATCTCGGTGCTGGCCATCCCGCTTTCGCTCGCCATCGCGATCATCACGCTGCGCGCGCTGGGCGGCACGATCAACACGATGACGCTCGGGGGGATGGCGATCGCGATCGGCGCGCTCGTCGACGACGCGATCATCTTCGTCGAGAACGCGCACCGCCGTCTGCGCGAGAACCGCCGCCGCCCGGAACGCTGGCGCCGCTCCACCGCCGCGGTCATCCGGGACGCCGCCCGCGAGATCCGCGCCCCGATCCTGAGCGCGACGGTGATCATCACGATTGTCTTCGTGCCGCTCTTCTTCCTGACGGGGGTTGAGGGGCGCATGCTGCGGCCGCTTGGACTGGCGTACGTCGTGAGCATCCTGGCGTCGCTGCTGGTCGCGGTGACGGTGACGCCGGCGCTGTGCCATGCGCTGCTGGGGCGGGACCGCGAGGACGGCCGGAAGCGCGAGCCGTGGTTGCTGCGCGGGCTGGAGCGCGCGTACAGGGGCGTGCTGGAGTGGGCGCTCAGGCGGTCGGGGGTGGTGCTGGCGGGAACGGTGGTCCTGGTGGCGGGCACGCTGGCGCTGGTGCCACGGCTGGGCCGCGCTTTTCTCCCCGAGTTCCAGGAGGGCTCGCTGACGATCTCGGTGGTGAGCCTGCCGGGGACTGCTCTGGACGAATCGGACGCGATCGGGGCGCGGGTGGAGCGGCAGCTTCTGGCGCACCCGGCCGTCGTGTCGACATCACGGCGCACAGGGCGCGCCGAACTGGACGAGCACGCCCAGGGCGTCAACGCCTCCGAGGTGGATGCTCTGCTTGACCTGTCCGGGCACGAACTCGCTCCCGTGATGGCCGAGTTGAGGGCGGGGCTGCAGGGTCTGCCGGGGACGAACGTCACGGTGGGGCAGCCGATCGGGCACCGGATCGATCACATGCTTTCGGGGACGCGCGCGGCGATTGCGGTGAACCTGTTCGGGCCAGAATTGCAACGGTTGCGTGAGATCGCGGGCCAGATCGAGGGGGTGGCGCAGGGGGTGGCGGGGCTGGTGGACGTCGCGGTCGAGCAGCAGGCCGACGTGCCGCAGCTCCAGGTGCGGGCGGACCGGCGGGCGATGGCGCGGTACGGCGTCACCCCCGGGGCGCTGGCGCAGGCGGTGGATGTGGCGTTTCAGGGGGAGGAGGTGTCGCTGATTCGCGAGGGACAGCGTGCGTTCGAACTGGTCGTGCGGTACGACGAACGCTACCGCGCCGACCCGGAGGCGATAGGGCGTACGCTGGTGACGACGCCGGCGGGCGCGACGATTCCGCTGTCGCAGCTGGCCGATATTGCGCCGGCAAGGGGGCCGAACACGATCAGCCGCGAGAACGTGCAGAGAAAGATCGTGGTGAGCGCGAATGTGGCGGAGAGGGATGTGGGGGGGGCGGTGGATGAGCTGCGGGAGCGGGTCGCAAGCGAGGTCGCGCTGCCGCCGGAGTATTTCGTGCAGTACGGCGGCCAGTTCGACAGCGGCCAGGCGGCCACGCGCCGCATCACGATCCTGTCGCTCTTCTCGATCGCGGCGATTTTCCTGATCATGTTCCGTACTTTCCGTAATTTCCGTACTGCGTTCCTGCTCATGGTGAACCTGCCGCTCGCGCTGGCCGGGGGAGTGGCTGCCGTTCTCTACATCGGCGGGACCGTCAACGTCGCGACGCTGGTCGGCTTCATCACGCTCTTCGGGATCGCGGTGCGCAACGGAATCCTGCTGGTGAGCCGGTACCGGGACCTGCACGCGGCCGGCCTGTCGCTCGCGGCCAGCATCCGTCGCGGTTCGATGGAGCGTCTGGCCCCGATCCTGATGACCGCGCTCACCGCCGGTCTCGCACTGATTCCGCTGGCGCTGGGGATCGGCGAGCCGGGCAAGGAGATCCAGGCGCCGCTCGCGGTGGTGGTCCTCGGGGGACTGCTGACGTCGACCTTTCTGAACATGGTGGTCGTGCCTGCGCTCTTCCTGCGGTTCGGGCGGCTGGAGGCGGGGCCGGATGTGCCCGATTCAACGGACGGCGCTACTCTTGGAGCCAGTGGATAGACTCGCGCGGGTCACGGGTCCCCCACATCCCACAGCACCACCCGAATCGCAAGGACTTCACATGAAGACCGGACGCCGCATCACCGTCACCCTGGCCACCCTCGCCGTGCTCACCGCCGTGATCGTCACCGCGGTCAGCGCGCACACCCTGTTCCTCAAGCTCGACAGCTTCTTCCTGGAGCCGAACTCGACCGCGATAGTCGCGCTGATCAACGGCGACTTCGACAACAGCGAGAACGCGATCGCGCGGGACCGCATGCTCGACGTGAGCGTGGTGGGGCCCGGTGGGGTGGTTCATCCCCCGGAGTCGGCGTGGCGGGACTCGGCCGTCTTCCACTGGAGCCCCGACAGCGTCGACACGGCCATGCTGACCTTCGAGACAGGCGGTCCCGGCACCTACCTGATCGGGGTGTCGACGGCGGCGCGGGTGTTCGACCTGACCGCCGAGGAGTTCAACGAGTACCTGGTGCACGACGGGATTGTCGACGCAATCGAGCAGCGGGCGGCGGCGGGGAAGACCGGCGAGGACGCCACCGAGCGCTACAGCAAGCATGTGAAGGCGCTGGTGCAGGTGGGGGATGCGAGGAGCGGTGAGTGGGCTCACGAACTCGGCTACCCGGTGGAGTTCATGCCGCTGAGCAATCCGTACGAGCTTCGCAGGGGGGACGAATTGCGGGTGCGGTTCCTGCGCGCGGGGCAGCCGGTGGCGAACCAGCTGGTCTACGCCAACTACGAGGACCATCACGGGCACGATGCGGCGGGGGAGCATGTGGAGGCGGTGACGACGCGCACGAACGCGGACGGGGTGGCGACGATTCGGCTGAGTGGAGCGGGGCGGTGGTATGTGCGTACCATACATATGGTGGAAACGACGGACGAAGCGGACGTGGATTATGAATCGAACTGGGCGACGCTGACGTTCCAGGTGCGGTGAAGGCCACGGTTCGGTCCCGGCTGAGGAGAACTTCCATGCGTTACATCGTGTTGCCGGTTGGCTGGCTGGCGTTGGCTGCTCTCGCTGCGGGGACCATGGCGGCCCAGGAGCGCCCGGGCGAACTGACCGGCTGCTACGACATCACGGCCCCGGATCTGCTTACGGACGACAAGGTTGGCTCGGGGCTCGATAGCGAGATCCCACGCAGGATCGAATTCGCGGGACCGTTTCCCGCATTGCTGTCCGAATTGCTCTTCGGTGACACTCTACGAACGGAGATCGTCGTGCCGGAGGGAGCGCTCCCGAGCGTGCACCGTCTGATGTGGGGTCAGATTATTGGCGAC
This sequence comes from Longimicrobiales bacterium, assembly GCA_965208295.1. Taxonomy (GTDB): domain Bacteria; phylum Gemmatimonadota; class Gemmatimonadetes; order Longimicrobiales; family Gaopeijiaceae; genus Bin94. Next base: position 964,581 of record OZ242328.1, read on the forward strand.
TCGCTTGAGGTGGACTTCGGCACCGGCTTCGGCGGCGTCACCGCGACCATGGGCTGGGCAGGAGACCGCTGGTCTGGTGTCGCCCGTCACCGGTACGATGTCAATCCGCGTTTTTCCGACGCAGGGCCGATCAAATTCACCCGCGTAAGCTGCGATTCGCCTCCGCCCGTATCGATCGACGCAATGCTGCCGATCGCGCGATCCGTCGAGTTGGTGGGAGGACCGCTCATCACCTTGGGCGAACCGCTTCCCGAAGCTCTGGAGACGACTCCGGCACTCGGAAGCACCCTGACCGTGACCGGCGCTCGGACTACCGGGCTCTTCGCTGGCGCGGATTCGGTGGCAGTGGGAGGAGCGTCGCAGAGGCGAGTTACGCACATATGGATGCACTACTCCGACCCCAGTGCCTACTCGAACGCGAAAGCCCGCTTGGGCCGCGCCTATCGCGTTCCCCGAGAAGATGAAGTTGGGCACGCCGGGTTCCGGAATCCGCTCACCAGTCTCCTGGTGGACGACCTGGCGAATGGCACAGGCCAGATCATCTTGATGGAGGTTAACCCTTGGGGCCGCACCACTACCACCCTCTCGGCCCAGGAACGCCCTCGCGAACTGACCGGCTGCTACGACATCACGGCCAAGGATCTGCTGACGGACGACCTGGTTGGCTCGGGGCTCGAACACGAGATCCCACGCAGGATCGAATTCGCGGGACCGTTTCGTGGATGGGACGCCAGCGACACGTCAAGCACGGAGATCGTCGTGCCGGAGGGAGCGCTCCCGAGCGTCCACCATTTGATGTCCGGTGAGATTGTCGGCGACTCGCTCAATGTGGGATTCAGCACCGGCTATGGCGGAGTCACGGCCGTGCTGGGTTGGACCGGCGATCGCTGGGTCGGCGCCGCCCACACTTTTGTCGACTACGGTCCACCGTTTCGGCACGACGCGGGGCCGATCGAGTTCACTCCGGTAGGCTGCGCTTCGCCGCCGCCGGTCTCAGTCGACGCAATGCTGCCGATCACGCGATCCGTGGAGTTGGAAGGTGGACTGGCCATCACCCTTGGTGAACCGCTTCCCGAGGCTCTGGGGAAGACTCCCGAACGATTCACCTATATCAATGTGACCGGCCGGACCACGGGGCTTTTCGCTGCCACGGACTCCATTGCGGTAGGCGTAGTGGAGCGGTGGGGGGTTACGCAGATCCGGCTTCACTACGCCGACCCCGATGCTTTTTCGAATGTGGAGACCCGCTTGCGGCGCGCCTACGGTGTTCCCGGGGAGAATGAATTGGGGTACGCCCGGTTTTCGAATCCGATCACAAGTCTCGTGCTGATCGACCTGGCTGGCGGTGCAGGCGATGTCCTTCTGTCCTTTCGTTGAGGGGGCGTGCTCCCGATCATGAGGCCGGAATGCGAAGTGCTGACGATCGGCCGCGCAATCGCGGCTCTGTTGGCATCAATCCCATCACCGAAATCCGGCTCACCAGTTGGCACGAGAGCGGTGCCCACATCCGCCTGAGCGACCACCGCTACCGCTGACGAGCGTCCCCCAGGACGCTTTCCCGCCAACACCCAAGTGCGCTAGTATAGCGTCCCCACGCCACCGCCTTCGCGACCCACCCCCACCCTCCCCCAAATGTTCATAAACCCCGAAGTCCCCCTCGAATCCCTGCCTGGCGCCGACCACCTCGACTGGCACCCCCTGCACCCGCGTTTCGTTCGGCGCCTGCAACTCGGCGCCCTGCTGCGCGTCCTCGTGATCGGCGCCATCGGCACCGTCGCCTACTTCCTGATGAAGGGTGGGGATTCCGCAGCCCTGGGCCGCTTCGCGGACTCGCTGCTGCCATTCGCACTGGCCGGATTCGGGCTGTTTGCCGCATCGATTCTGATCTGGCCCATGATCGCGGTGCCGCGCCGGGGCTATGTGGTTCGCGAGAAGGACATCCTGTACAGGACGGGGGTTCTCTGGCGCTCGGTGAAGGCGGTGCCCTTCAACCGGGTCCAGCACACCAAGATCGACAGCGGACTTCTGGACCGGCGTTTCGGGCTGGCCAACCTGTCCGTCTTTCCCGCGGGCGCGGGTGGTCACAAGATTCGCGGGCTCGGTACGGACACCGCCGAGCGACTGCGTGTCTACGTGTCGGAAAGGATCGAAACGGAGGCCATCGAGTCGGGAGACGATCAGAACTCGCAGCCGCCCCATCCCCCGGCCGAGGCGAACGCCTCGCACGAGAACGGCCCTCCGGCGGACGCAGGTTGAGTCCCTCCGATCCCGGCGCCTGGCAGCGGACGTCGCCGTTCGCGATCGTCTTCTTCATCGGGAGGACGATCAAGTCATTCACGCGGAGCCTCATTCAGCTTGTCGCGACCTTTGGCGCACTCGCCGTCCTGATCGAGAGGAATCCACAGGTCGCGCTGGTGATCCCGGTGGGGATCGTGGCCATCATCGCGGCCGGCGTGCTGCAGTACTGGTTCTTCCGGTTCCGGATCGAAGAGGACCGGATCCACATTCGCCAGGGCGTGGTCAGGAAGACGGCGCTCGACCTTCCCTTCGACCGGGTCCAGGGGATCAACGTCGAGCGCTCGCTGATCGACAGGATCCTCGGGCTGGTCACGGTGAGCCTGGACACCGCGGGGTCGGCGACGGCCGAAGGACAGCTGCCGTCGGTCACCTCGGAGCTTGCCGACGACCTGCGGGGCAGAATCCGAGCCACCCGGCCGGCGAAAGCCGCTGATGACGTCAGCGCCGGGGATGTCTCTGACGTGTCAGCTGACGGAGTCGCCCGGGAGACCTCGGCGCCCGCCGAATCGCTCGGTCAGGTGCTGCTGAAGCTTAGGGCCGGCGACATCGTCCGCATCGCTTTCGCGAACCGGAACCTCGTCCTGGCGGCGGCGTTTCTCGGAATCTTCGGCCAATCCATGGACTTCGCCGAAGACAGGCTGCGCCCCATCGTTGAGTCGGCCACCGACGCGTTTGCGGGTGCGGGCACTCTCATCCAGGTGCTGGTCGTGATCGGTTTCGTGCTCGTCGGGCTGGCCATCGTGCTGTTCGGAGCCTTCCTCCGCTACCACGGCTTCACGCTGTGGCGCGAGGGCACCGCATACCGTACGCGCGCCGGGCTGCTCACGCAGAGGGAAGTGGTGGTCGAAAGCCGCAAGATTCAGCAGCTCACGCTGTCCCACAACCTGGTCCTGCGCCTCTTCCGCAGACACCGGCTCAGGGCCCTGCCGGCCGCCCTTCTGCCCAACCAGGGGGGGGCCGAAACGCCGGGGCTGCAGATCGCGGAGGTGCTTGAAGTCCCGTTGCTCAAGGGTCCGGAGGCGGAGGATTTGCGCACGCGGTTGTTTGGTCGTGAGGGCGACGCGCTCAGCCTGCTGCCCCAGACCCCGGCATTCAAGCGGGTCTCTCCGACCTACATTCGGGCGCTCACGCTACGGATAAGTTTCACGTCGGTGCTGATCGCGATACCGTTCCTGATCGGTGTGCTTCAAGCGGACGCCGGCACGCGCCTGGCCGACGCGGTACTGGGTTTCACCGGGACAACCTTCCTGAGCCCGTTGCTCGCGGACGGGGTTGCGGGGCCCGTGGCCCTGGGCCTGTTCCTCTGGTGGCTCGCCTCAATCCCCATCGCGGCGCTGATCGCCTGGGTGCGGTGGCGCCGGCAGGGTTATCTGCACGACGACGACGGTCTGGCGAGCCGGAGCGGCTTCGTCGGCCGCAAGGTCGACGCGTTCCTCTTTCGCAAGGCGCAGAGCGTAGACGTCACACAGTCGCCGCTGCAGAGCCGGAAGGGTCTCGCCACGCTCCACGTGCGGCTCGCGTGCGGTCAGGTCGTGGTCCCCTACCTGGACCTCGGGGTGGCCTCCCGGCTGAGGGACTACATGCTCTATCGTGTGGAGTCGAGCCGGCTGCGCTGGCACTGACCCCGGGCGGCCCCGCAGACCCGTGCGCCCTTCGACCGACTCCGTCCAATGGCGACGGATCTCTCCCTTCGCCGTCGTCTTCTTCGTCGGAAAGACGATCCGCAACCTTGTGCGGGGATACGTCCAGCTGGTCGCCGCCTTCGGCGCGCTCGCGGTTCTGATCCGGGGGACTCCGTACGCTGCACTGCTGATCCCCCTTGCGCTGCTGCTGGTCGTCGCGGTCGCGGTGCTCAGGTGGTGGTTCTTCCGGTTCAGGATCGAGGAGGACCGGATCCACATTCGGCAGGGAATCCTCGAAAAGACCTCGGTCGAGCTTCCGTTCCACCGGATTCAGGGGATCAGCGTCGAGCGCAGGCCGGTCGACCGCATGCTCGGGCTGGTCACGGTAAGCCTGGACACGGCGGGATCGGAGACGACCGAAGGTGAACTGCCCTGTGTGAAGGGCGATCTCGCGGAGGAGCTTCAGACCCGCATCGGCGCTGGAATGCGGGGTCCGCCCGGTAAACAGCCGGAGGTCGCGCAGGGTGCTGCTCGCGGTGTTCCGGCCGGGGTTGGGGACACGGCTGACGAGCGGACTGGTGACCGGTCTCCCCGAAAGGTCCTGCTGAGGCTCTCCACCGGCGACATGTTCCGCATTGGCCTCGGGCGCGACAACATCCTGCTGGCCATGATGCTGATCGCCGCGGCCTGGCGGCAGCCGCGCGAACTCCCCTACCGGCTCGCCGAGACCTTCGGATTCTCCGAGGACTTCGTCCGCCCGGCTCTTGAAACGGCCGAGGCCACGCTCGCCCGCACCGACGCCCTCGGCGAGAACACCTTCACCGGCGGCATCATGCTGACCGCGCTGTCCGTGGTTCTGGCTATCGGGGTCGGGACGGCGTTTCTGCGGTACTTCCGCCTTGTCCTGTCGCGCGAGGGGACCGCGTATCGTACGCGCGGCGGCCTCCTCACGCAGAATGAAGTCGTCGTCGAAACCAGCAAGATCCAACAGCTTACCCTCTCGCAGGATCTCCTGTTGCGGTGGTTCCAGCGGTTTCGGCTGCGTGTCCACCCGGCGGCCGATGCGGACGCATCAGCGCATCATGATGTTCCGCGCGTGCTCGAGGTCCCGCTTCTGGATGCCCCACTGGCCCGGAAACTGCGTACATCGGTGTTCGGCGAAGAGCGCGACGGCCCCATACTCTTCCCGAAAAGCGAACAGTTCAGGCGCGTGTCTCCCCACTACATCCAGGCCCACGCGCTTCGCCTCGGCGTCGTTCCGGCGGTGGCCGGCGCCCTCTTCCTCATCCCCGTGACGGGGCTCACGAAGGTGTGGGCGAGCGTCGCCGGCATCTGGTGCGCGGTATGGATCGTGTGCGGAGGGCTCACCGCGCTGCAACGGTGGCGCCGACTGGGATATGTGTACGGGAAGGACGGCATGGCCAGCCGTGGCGGATTCGTTGGACGCAGGGTCGACGCGTTTCTCTATCGCAAAGTCCAGAGCGTCACCCTGAAACGATCGCCCATCGAGCGGCGGAACGGACTGGCCACCCTTCAGGTCGAATTGGCAAGCGATACCGTGACCATCCCCTACATCGATCACGGGGTCGCCTGGCGGCTGCGCGACTACATCCTGTACACGGTCGAGTCGAGCCGACGGCGCTGGCACTGACGCATGCCCGATTCGCCCGATTCCGGCGCCTGGAGGAGGACTTCACCGGTCGCAATGGTCTTTTTTCTGGGGACGACCGCAAGGAAGATCGTCGACGGATACGGCCAGGTGGCGGCCACCGTCGGCGTGACCGCTTTTCTGGTGCGGAATCCCGAGTACGCGGCTCTGGTCATCACGATCGGTAGCGTCGCTCTCCTCACGGTCGCGTTCCTGCGCTACTGGTGCTTCCGCTTCCGCATCGACGAGGACCGGATTCTCATTCGGGAGGGTGTCGTGAAAAGGACGGTACTCGACCTGCCTTACGAACGCATCCAGGGCGTCAACATCCAGCGGCGGCTGACCGAGCGGGTGCTCGGGCTGGTCACGGTGGTCCTGGACACGCCGGGTTCGATCGCGGCCGAGGGGCAACTTCGTACGGTCAAGCCCGAGGTGGCCGACCGGCTGCTTGAACGGGTCGCCACGCATCGGCACGGGCTGGTGGCGGGTGGCCCTCCGACCGTAACCGACGCACCCCCCGAATCCGTCGAGCGACCCGCCGCCGCGGGCGATGTACCGGCGGCCGTCACTGATCGGCACCGTTTCCAGGGTCAGGGGAGGGTTTTGCAAACGCTCACCCCCGCCGACCTGGTCCGGATGGGTCTCGCCCACCCTCGCGGGCTATTCCTCCTGGTGTTGCTGGCCTTCCTCGGGAGTCGGAGCGACTGGGTGAAGGACACGACGCTCAAGGCGTTTGGAGTCGCGAGAAGCGCGGTTGGGGGGTTGGGTGCTCTCGAGACCACGTTGGTCGCGACAGTCTTGGTGCTCGGTTGCGTGGTTCTGTCCCGGGCGGGAGGCGTGGCTGACGCGGTTCTCCAATATCACCGGTTCACGCTGTGGCGCGAAGAACGTTCGTATCGCACGCGCGCCGGGCTGATGACGCAGAAAGAAGTCGTCGTGAAGGTCCGCAAGATTCAGATGTTGACGCTTTATCAGAATCTGGTGCAACGCTACTTCCGGCGATACCGGTTGGAAACCCCGACCATCGGAGGCTCGCTGGAGGATGATGATTACGAGTCGGAGGGGCTCGACGCGGACGACTTGGAGGTCCCCTGGGCAGATGATGCGCTGGTGGAGGAAATGCGGTCGGGCATGTTCCGGGGGGAAGGGGAACAGCTCGCTCTGTTGCCCACCGACGAGGCCTTCAAGAGCGTTTCTCCGTACTACATCCGGGCCGCCGCACTGCGCTTCCTCATCCTGGGCTGGTTGGGCGGGATACTGGTCCTGTACGTGTCGACATGGATCTCCTTGGTGTATATCGGATCCGATGCCTTGGCCCCGGAGGACTACATCGGGCTGTTGCGTGGATTGGGCTTCGCCGCCCTCGCCTGGGGTGGCGTCTGCCTGGCCACTGCCCTGCCGATCGGATGGCTGCGCTGGCGCCAGCACGGGTACATGCACGACGACGATGGCATCGTCTGCCGCAGCGGACTGATCGGCTATGAAGTGGAGGCGTGTCTGTTCCGAAAGGCCCAGGCCGTCACCGTGAAGCAATCGCCGCTCCAGCGCCGACACGGCCTCGCGACCCTCGATGTCGGGACTTCAACCGGGTCCGTGACCGTTCCCTATATTGACCACGGCGTGGCGTGCCGCCTGCGCGACTATGCTCTCTACCGGGTGGAGTCGAGCAGGAGGCCCTGGTACTGACGCGGCGACTATCGCAGAGAGGCTGACAAGGGTTGGCGAAATCGCCCGATTTCGGCAGATGGCGGCGCACGACGCCGTTCGCGATCGTGTTCTTCATCCGGGACACCATCAGCCAGATCAACACGTGGGGACAGTTGCTGGCCACGTTCGGCCTGGCAGCACTTCTAGTCCGCGCGAGACCCCTGCTGGGGCGGGTGCTCCCGGCCGCGATTCTCCTCACTGTCGCCGTCGCGGTGCTCCGGTACTGGTTCTTTCGCTTCCGGCTTGATGAGGACCGGATCTTGATCCGGAAGGGGGTGCTGAGGAAGACTTCGATTGATCTGCCGCTGGACCGGGTTCAGGGGATCAACATCGAGCGTTCGCTCACCGATCGCGTGCTGGGACTCGTTACGGTGAAGGTGGACACGGCGGGGTCGGACGGGGTCGAGGCCCGCATCCCATCCGTCCAAGCGGCGTTCGCCGACCAGTTGCGGGCAAGGGTCGGTGTGGCGCGGGGGGAGGGGCCGGCCGTGCCGGGAGGTGGAGCGGATGCCGGGGACGCCCGAGGCGAGGCACCGGCGACGGGCCCGCGCGACTCGGCCGAATCGTCCCAGGAAGTCATCATGAAGCTTCCAGCGGGCGACATGGTCCGGATCGGCCTGCAACTTGTCGCCGACGCCCTTCTACCGGTGATCGCCATCGGTTTCGTGGCCGACCTCCGCGGCGTCCTGCGTTACGTTGCCGGACAATACGGGATCACGGAGCCCATCGGTCGGGAGCAGGTTCCCCTGGACTACGCGACGGGACTCGCCGACCTGAGCCTCCGAGCCGGTATTGTCGCAGGTGTCGTAGCTCTGATCGCGGCCGGCGGAATCTACAGCGCCTGCAAGAACTACTATGGCTTCACTCTGTTCCGCGAACGAACCGCATATCGCACGCGGGGGGGACTATTCAGCCTGAAGGAAGTGGTGGTCCAGTCCGCCAAGATCCAGCAGGTCAGGCTGTCGCAGAACCTGGTCGCACGGTGCTTCCGCCGCTTCCGGCTTAGCATCCATGCGGCGTCCGATGACGTCGATGTGCTCGTCGTTCCTCTCCTGCGGGCGCGGATGGCGGAAGCGCTGCGGGCCGAGTTGTTCGGCCACAGGGGCGGGGGTCTCACGCTCCTGCCCCGGAACAGAGCGTTGGTGCGGGTATCTCCGCAGTACATTCGCGCCCGCGCCCTGAAGATCGGCATCGCCCCCGCCGTGGCCCTGCCCGCCTTGGCATTCGCATTGGAGGGGCCCTCGGTGGGCTGGGCCGAGTTCTCCGTCATCTGGATTCTCCTGTCCCTGCTCGTGAGCGGGCTCATCGCCCTCCAGAGCTGGCGCCGCCTGGGCTACGTGCACGACGACGACGGGATGGCTGTCTGGAGCGGATTCGTCGAGAGCAAGGTCGATGCCTTTCTCTTCCGCAAGGCGCAGAGCGTCAAGGTGACCCGGTCGCCGCTCCAGCGCCGGAAGGGGCTGGCGACCCTGGAGGTCGGGCTCGCGAGCGAGGTCCTGAGGGTGCCCTATATCGATCACGGGCTCGCGTGCCGGTTGAGAGACTACATTCTCTACAAGGTCGAGACGAACCACCGCTGGCACTGACGGAGAGAAAAGCGATGAATCCGCACAGAAATATCCCGGCCCAACCCGTGAGGAATTCCACTTGCCTGGTCCGGCAGCCCGTGGGAAACACCCCTGGTGCGTGGGTGGCTTTGTCCACGGACTGCGAGGGCGGGGGCGAGGGGGTCGCCGGACTGCAAGGAATCGCGTTGCGAAGGCGGGCCACCCGGTCCGGACTCGCGGTACTGGTCGCGGCCCTTGCGTTTTCGGGTTGCGGAGAGGTGGGAGACGCACGCGCCCCAGAGGCGGCCCCGCGGACCGGCTACGCCGAGGTGGCGGAGGCGCTGACGGCCATGATCGAGCGCGAGCGCGATCACAAGGACCTCGCGGCCATGTCCATCGCGCTCGTCGATGAAGAAGGCGTCGCGTGGGCGGCCGGATTCGGCGAACAGTCCCCCAACCACCCCGCCACCCCCACAACCGTCTTCCGCGTCGGCTCGGTGTCGAAGCTCTTCACCGACATCGCCGTCATGCAGCTGCACGAGCGCGGCGAAATCGACATCGACGCCCCCGTGACCGACTACCTCCCCGACTTCGCCCCAGACAACCCCTCCCCCACGCCCATCACCCTGCGCCAGCTCATGTCGCACCGCGCCGGCCTCATTCGCGAACCTCCCGTGGGCAACTACTTCGACGACTCGGGCACCGACCTCGCGGCCACCATCGCTTCCCTCAATGGCACCCCCCAGATCTATCCGCCCGAGGCGCGCGTCAAGTACTCGAACGCGGGCATTGCAGTGGTCGGGTACGCGCTCGAAGTCACCCAGGGCGAACCCTTCGCGGACTATGTAAAGCGCGCCGTGCTGGCCCCGATCGGCATGGACAACAGCGCCTTCGCCCCGGAACCCGACATCGTGGACGACCTCGCCGACGCCTACATGTGGGGCATCGACCGCCCCGACTACGACGCGCCCACCTTCGAATTGGGGATGGCCCCCGCCGGCAGCATGTACTCGACCGTCCTCGACCTCGCGCGCTTCATCGAGGTCATGTTCCGGCAAGGCGCACTGGAAGACCCGGCCGACGACGCCTCGGCCACCGGGGACGACCCCTCCGGCGCACCCACCCTCCTCGCCCCCGAGACCCTCGAGGCCATGTGGCAGCCCCAGTTCGCCGACCCCGGCGCGGCCACCGGATTCGGCCTCGGCTTCTCGGTCCAGGAGCGCTTCGGCGAGCGCTGGCTCGGCCACGGCGGCGCCATCTACGGCTTCTCCACGCAGCTCGCCTTCCTGCCCGAGTCCCGGCTCGGCGTGGTCGTGGTCTCGGCCGTCGACATCACCAACACCGTCACCGGACGCATCTCCGACGTGGCCCTCGAACTCATGATCGCGGCACGCGCCGGCGAACCCCTCCCCCCCACCCCGCCTCCCACCTCCCCCCTCGACCCCACCCTCGCACTCGAACTCGAGGGCACCTACGGCCAGGGCAACACCGCCCTCTCCTTCGACGCCCGCGACGGCCGCCTCTTCATGACCCCCGCCGCCGGCGGCTACACCATCAAACTCCGCGCCCGCGGCGACACCCTCATCGTCGACGACCGCCTCGCATACGGCCCCCGCTTCCTCCGCCAGACCGACCCAACCACCAACGACCCCCCAACCGACTCCCCACCCACCTCGTCCCCCACCGGCCAGGCCACCCCGTCAACCACCACCGCCCTCCTCCCCCTCAACCCCAACAGCCAGCCCGGCACCCCCCTCACCCGCAACCCCCCCGCCCCCCGCCCCCCCCTCCCCCCACCCCACTTCAACGGCCTCATCGGCGAGTACGGCTGGGACCACAACGTCCTCTACATCCTCGAGCGCGACGGCCGCCTCAACGTCCTCGTCGAGTGGTTCTTCCAGTACCCGCTCACCGAGATCTCGCCCGACATCTACGCCTTCCCCGACCAGGGCGGCCTCTACCACGGTGAACAACTCATCTTCACCCGCGACGCCGACGGCCGTGCCACCTCGGTCGAAGCCGCCTCGGTGGTCTTCGAGCGGCGCGATGTCGGCACCGAAGCCGGCGGCACCTTCCGCATCGACCCCGTGCGTCCCGTCGCGGAGCTGCGCGCCGAGGCGCTGGCCGCATCCCCACCCGACGAACCCGGCCCCTTCCGCGATTCCGAACTCGTCGAAGTCACCACCCTGGAACCCGGCATCCACCTCGACGTGCGCTACGCGACGACCAACAACTTCATGTCGTCGGTCTTCTACGACGAGCCGCGCCTCTTCCTCCAGCGTCCCGCCGCCGAAGGGGTCGCGCGCGCCCACCGCGCCCTCGCCGAACACGGCTTCGGCCTGCTTCTGCACGACGGCTACCGCCCCTGGTACGTCACGAAGATGTTCTTTGACGCCACGCCCGAGTCGCAGAAGCTCTTCGTGGCCGACCCGGCCAACGGCTCGCGCCACAACCGCGGCTCCGCGATCGACCTGAACCTCTACGACCTCGAAACCGGCCAACCCGCCGACATGATAGGCACCTACGACGAGTTCTCGCCGCGCTCCTTCCCGAACTACCCCGGGGGGACGTCCCGGCAGCGCTGGCAGCGCGAGCTTCTCCGCCGGGTCATGGAAGCTGAGGGATTCACGGTCTACGAGGCCGAGTGGTGGCACTTCGACCACGAGGACTGGCGCGAGTACGCGCTCCAGAACGCGACCTTTGACGCCATCGAAACGCAGCGCTAGCCGGCCCGGAACTCCACCGCGGGGGACCGGCCGGCCACGGCCCGCTCCCCGCCGCCGCCACGACTTGACCATCGACCTCGGTCTCGTCCTGACCGCGGTCATCTGGGGGATGAACTTCCCCGTGGTGAAGGTTGTGCTGCGCGAGATGGAACCGCTCGCCTTCAATGCGCTCCGCTTCCCGTGCGCGGCCTTCGCCGTGTGGTTCCTGCTGAAGGCCCAGGGCCGCCGCCTCATGCCGTACCGCAAGGACTGGTGGACCGTGATCGCGCTTGGTACCGCCGGCCACGTCATCTTCCAGGTCTGCTTCATCCTCGGCCTCGACCTCACGCTCACCGGCAACGCCGCGATCCTCCTCTCCACGACACCCGTCTGGGTCCTGCTCCTCTCGGCCGCGCTGGGCCGCGAGCGCTTCAATGCCTCGATTCTGATCGGCGTACTGGGCACACTGTCGGGGATGGTGATCCTCGTCACCGGGGGGTCGCACGAAATGGGCGGCGTACGAACGGGCGACCTGCTCGTCCTGGGCGCCGCGGTCTCGTGGTCCGTCTACACCGTCTTCAGCCGGCGCATGACGAAGCGCCGCGGCGTCCTCGAGATGACCGCGTGGACGCTGTGGGCGGGACTGCCGTTCATCATGCTGATGGGGATACCCGACCTTGTTCGCACCGACTGGGCCTCGGTTTCGGTGGGGGCGTGGCTCGGCATCGTGTACGCGGGTGTGTTCGCGATCGCGGTCGCCTACCTCCTCTGGTACCGGGGCGTACGTGCCATCGGGCAGAGCCGCACCAGCGTGTACCAGAACCTGGTCCCCGTGGTCGCTCTGGTCGCGGCGTGGTTCTGGCTGTCGGAAATGCCTACCCCACAGCAGCTTATCGGCGCGGGGGTGATCCTCGCGGGGGTGATTGTGGCGCGAAGGTCGCCGCGGCGTTGACCGGCCCGCCGCTTAAAGGCTACCGTTCGGCAACCGCACCACGCGTGATGGCCACTTGTGGTCCCCGCGACGACCAGCCTCCCTCTCCAACCCAAACCACCACAACATGATCGACATCAACGAAATCGGCGCGACCGCGTTCGTGATCGCGTCCATCCGGGCCCTGGAACCGGAGAAATCGCCCCAGCTCTTCAGCGACCCCTACGCCCAGTGGTTCTCGAACGAGCGGGCCCGGGGCGCGGCCCGGCAGCTGGACGCGGCCTTCCCCCCTTCGACCACCATGGTCCGTTTTCGCACCCGCTACTTCAACCGGTTCATCGAGCGGGGAATCGCGGACGGGGCCCGCCAGGTGGTGTTGCTCGGGGGCGGCTTCGACATGCGCGCCCACATCTTCGCCAACCCCGATGTGGCCTTCTTCGAGGTCGACCAGAAGGCGGTGCTCGAATTCAAGCGAGCCATTCTGGCGGAGCACGGGATCGAGCAGGCGCCCTCGGTCTTCGGCAATTACCTGGAGGTCGATGTGCCCGACGGACTCGCTGGCATCGGCTTCGACCTCAACGCGCCCACGGTCATGGTCTGGGAAGGCAACACCATGTACCTGCCTCCCGAGAGCATTATGCCGTTCCTGAACCGGCTGGCGGGCGCGATGTCGTCGTTCCGGATCGCCTTCGACTACTTCTCGGTGGACATGCAGGACCGCGACTTCGAGACCGAGGAGGATCGCGTCAGGCTGGAGGGGGTGGAGAGGGCGATGGGGGCGTCGTTCCCGACGGGGTTCCCCGATCTGACGATTTTCGAGGAGGAGGCGCCGTTCAGGGTGGCCGAATCGGGGTCGTTTGCGGGGTTGGCGGAGGAGTTCGGGTCGGGGGACGTGGTGGCTGGGTACCCGGAGGATTGGCGGGAGACGCTGAAGTTGTACCGGTACTGCGTGTTGGAGAGGGTGTAGAGATGCCTTCACCTGTCACAACGGGTTTGTCGGCCACTTTAGGGCGTTTGTGGCCGACAAACGGTCTCCTGGGCTGCTGAAACCTTCTCGTACCACCGGTCCAGCGCCGGATTCCGGCCCAGACTTCCGAGCGCCTCGCGCCCTTCCTGCTCGGTCCGCTCCGCCAGAATCTCGATCCAGCGCCTGAGCAGCCAGTCCGCTCTGAGGCCGGGCGTCGTCAACTCGTAGCGGCACCCCCGGTCCCCACCCCAGGGGTCGAACCAGCGGCCGAAAACCTTGAACAGCGCAGCGATGTCCGGCGCCTCCCAATCGTCCCAGGGCTCCGGCAGGTCGCGGCGGCGCGGCCAGTCGGGCATGAGGAAGTTGAGCATATGGTAGGCCCGGGGTTCACGGCCGGTCAGGACGAACGCGACGACCTCGGGGCGGTATTCCTTCGCGGAAATGAAGAGTCCGGCCGCGAGCCAGAGCGCCCGCTGCGCCGCGTCCATGCCGCGGGCGGCCGACCGGCGGCGGATCCGTTCCGCGAGTTGCTCCTTGGGCAAGTATAGCAGCCCGGCCCAGAGCAGCGCGTGGAGCGCCGAGATCTGCGCCCTGGTGCACCGCGTCGGGAAGACGCCGAGGAGCGTCGGCACCGCGAGACGGGCCACCTCGGCGTTGGCGTCGTCGTGGGAGAGGTCGAAGAGGTGGCGGTTGTGCCCGCTCCCGCGGCGGATGAGGGACCGGTAGACCGTGATGAGCGCCTCGGAGCACAGGCCGCTGTGGTCGCTGGCCACACGACGATACCAGGGGGGCTCGTGCACGTAGTGCGCCAGGTACCAGGATCCCGCGCCGCGGCGGATACCCTCATCGTCGAGGGCTTCCAAAGGGTCGCCGCCTAGCGTGACGGTCGCGGCCAGGCTGGCGAGCACGGGATAGCAGTAGCGGTCCCCGTCTCTCTTCCGGTCCAGCCGCACGACCTCGGCGAGTGGGGGAAGATCGTCGCGGTGGACGAAGTGGGGGAGTCCCTGCAGCGCGGCGCCCAGGAGTTGCTCGTCGGACTCTACCCGGATGCGCAGGCAGTCGGCGGGCTCGTCGCCGAAATGCCCCGGAATCGCGCACATGTACGCCTCGCCGATGCGTTCCCAGAGCCACGGGGATCCCTCGCCGCGCGCGAGCGCGTCCACCTGTTCCCTGGCGTCCGCCATGAACCGCAATCGTTCCGCCTCCTTGACGAAGTCTTCCGACTCCTTCCAGCCTGGGACGATGGGCTGCCTCCAGGGGTCGGGTCTGGCCGTGCCGGCGTACTTCGGCGCGCTCTCACGGACCGCTTCCGGACCCTCCTCGTCCTTCGACATCTCTTCACCCTCCTTTTCCGCCTTCGCGCTACCCATCTCTTCCCGGGCAAACGGACCATCGTAGTCGGCCCAATGTACCGCCGGTTGGGACAGAAAGTCCTCCAGCGGCACCCCGCGGGCGCCAACCAGCAGCGTTCGCGCCCCCGGAAAACGTTCCCGGAAGGCCGCGCGTCCACGGCGTTTGCCCGCCCCCGTACCGCTCTTCACCTCGATGCCCATGAGATTGGGACCACGGGAAAGGACGAAGTCGACTTCGTGCGGGCCTTCGCGCCAGTGGTACAGCTTCGCCTTGAGCCCGGCCGTGTTGTGCAGGTGAGCCCCCACGGCACTCTCGGCGATGCGCCCCCAGAGGGTGCGGTCGGCGCGGACCTCTTCAAAGGAGCGCGTCAGCGGCGCCGTCATCAGCGCGGTGTTGAGGACATTCAGCTTGGGGCTCGATCCGCGGGCGGCGTACCGGGCGCCGGAGTACTTCGAAAGCCCGGTGACCAGACTCGCCTCCGACAGCAGGTTCAGGTAGTCCGCGAGCGTGGCGGTGTTGCCGGATTCCTGAATCTGTCCGAGCATCTTGCTGTAGGAGAGGATCTGGCCGGAGTAGTCGCCAGCCAACTCCATCAGGCGGCGCATGAGCGCGGGTTTCTCGATGCGGGTCAGGGCGATGATGTCCTTCTCGATGCTGGGTGAGACAATCGTGTCCGACACGTAGGCCCGCCACCGGTCGACGTCATTCACCAGCCGAGCCGCCCCCGGGTATCCCCCGAAGAACAGATACTGATCGAGGGTGTAGCCGAAGGCCTCGGCCATTTCGGAGAAGGACCAGTGACGGACCTTGACCGGCATGAACCGCCCGGCGAGGCTCTCGCGAAGACCGGTCAGCATCGACCAGGGGGCGGATCCCGCTACGACCACCCGCAGGGGACAGCCCGCTTTCCGGTCGCGGTCCCATTGACCCTTGACGATCAGAGACCAATCGTCGATGTGCTGGATTTCGTCGAGGGCAAGGACGAAGCCCCGCTCACTCTTTTCTGCGTCCTCGCGGGCTCTTCTCCAGGCGTTCAGCAGCCAGACGCGCTGACCGTGGCGGTCCCACAGACTCCTGTCGGCTGCCAGGATCTCGTCGACCGCCAGATACCGGCTGGGCAGGTCAACCCTCGCGAGTGCCTGCTCGATCATCGTGGTCTTGCCGGTCTGACGCGGACCCGTGACGGCTACGATCAGCGGCAGGTCGTCCTGCGTGACTTCGAAGACCAGTTGGTCCACCTGGGGGCGCTGGTAGGCATGCATGGGTGAATGTAAGTGACTGATTGATCGAATGTCAATCAATTACACCAACCCGTTCGATCCTGTCGAGTCGGGCGGATGAGTGGAGGCCGTGAGGGCCCTCACCCCCCTTCCGCAATAATCAGCATCCCCCTCGCCCTCAGCATCTCGTTGAGCGCCGCCACCTCGTTCGCGACCAGCGCGTCCAGGGCCTCCAGGTGCTCGCGCAACTGCCCGTGCAGTAGCCCCTTCACCTCGAGCTCCTGGTCGGTGGGCGGGAAGTCCGCGCCCGCGATCGCGCCCGTCAGGTAGCCCAGCTTCTGGAGCAGGGTCGCGCCGAAGCGCACGCCGTCCTGCCCCTGACCCGTGAGACGCAGGTCGACCATGTTCATCTGGAGGTGGGTAAGCTGTTGGCGCAGGGCGACGATGGCCTCGGCGAGCGCGTCGTCATCGGCGAAGCGTGACATGGTGGCGAGCTGGACCCGCATGGCCTCGACGCGCCGTACTGCCTCGCCGGCCGTGACCACATCGTCGCGGATCTCGCGCAGGAAGGCGACCTGGGCCGCGATGTCGGCCTCGGTGCCCGCCGAGTGGGGATCCTTGATGACGGTGAGGGGTTGTTCGCGGGTCTCGCCGGCGGCGTTCAGGCGGACGGTATAGCGGCCGGGGGGTTGCAGGATCGAGACCTGGCGGGCGCCGGGGGCGGAGCGGCCGTCGTCGCCGACTTCGATGTGGTCTGCGTACATCGGGCGGGTCAATAGCCGGATGGGACCGTTGGACTCGTCTCGCAGGTTCCAGTGGATGCGGTTGACGCCGACGTTGTTGGTACCCTGGAGGGTGCGGACGACTTCGCCCGACGCGTTCACGATCTCGACCGTCGGAGCCTCGTCACCCGGTTCCGCCAGCCAGTAGTTGATCGACGCGCCGTATTCCGGATCCCGCCCTTCGGTGGGGTCGCTGTAGGGGACCGAGGGCGGCGTGATCGGGCGGAAGCGGTAGGCGTCGCGCGGCGCGAAGAGGTGCGAAGCCGACGCCGTCACCTCCGGAGTCAACTGCTGCAGCGGCGTCAGGTCATCCAGAATCCAGAATCCCCGCCCATACGTCCCCACCACCAGGTCCCCGAAGTGCTCCTGCACGACCATCCCCGAGACCGGCGCGTGCGGCAGGTTGTTCTGCAGCGGCTGCCAGTCGTCTCCGTCGTTGAAGGACACGTAGAGCGCGTTCTCGGTGCCCACGTACAGCAGCCCCCGCCGCTTCGGATCCTCCACGATCACCTTCGTGTAGCTCAGCATGCTCGGCGGGATCCCGTCGGTGATCTTCTCGAAGGACGCTCCGTAGTCCCGCGTCCGGTACACATACGGATCGCGCACATTCACCTGGTGCCCGTCAATGGCCACATAGGCGGTCCCCGCCGCGTACCGCGACGGCGCGACCGACCGCACCGCCATCCACTCCGGCAGCCCAGGCATGTTCCCGGTCACATTCGTCCACGTCCCGCCGCCGTCCCGGGTCACCTGCAGCAGCCCGTCGTTCGTCCCCGCCCAGATCAGCCCCTCCTCGACCGGCGACTCCTCGATCCCGAAGACCGTCCCCGCGTACTCCACCCCGATGTTGTCCCCCGTCAGCCCACCGGACAGCCCCATTCGGCTCTGGTCATTCAGCGTCAGGTCCGGGCTGATCACCTCCCAGCTCTGCCCCCCGTTGCGGGTGCGGTGCACATGCTGGCTCCCCACGTACACCGTGTTGTTGTCGTGCGGAGAGATGTGGATCGGCGCGTCCCACACGAAGCGGTAGCGCACCTCCGACGCCGCCCCCCTGCTCTGCTCCGGCCACACCTCGACGGCGCGGAACTGGCGCCGGTCCTCCTCGTAGCGCACCACGATCCCCCCCACCATCCCCGACCCCGAAGCCGACGACCACACAATGTTCGGATCGGTCGGATCCGGCGTGGCCCACCCGCTCTCGCCGCCACCCACATGGTGCCACATCCCGCGCGGAATCCCGGTGATGCGACGCTGTCCCATGATGCGGCTGTTGCTCGGACCCCGGTACGTCGGCTCGTCCTGCTTGTTGCCGAGCACGTTGTACGGGACCGCGTTGTCGACGGTCACGTGGTACATCTGCGCGTTCGTGAGGCGCTGCCGAAACCAGGTCCGCCCCCGGTTGATCGAGATCGACAGCCCCTGGTCGTGCGCGACGATCATGCGGTCCGGGTCCGTGGGATCGATCCACATGTCGTGGTGGTCACCGCCGGGCGCCTGGGGCCGGGGCGTCACGTCCAGCGTCCGCCCCCCGTCGGTCGAGACCGTGAAGGAGGCCGTGAGGAAGTACGCCTCGTCGTCGTCGTTCGGCGAAATCACCACGCGCGAGTAGTAGTGCGGCCGCCCCATCGCATTGCGGTTGCGCGTGATCAGCGACCAGGTGCGCCCCCCGTCCTCGGAACGCCACACCTGCCCGTCCTCGGTCTCGCGCCCCTCCCACGGGATCCCGTCCCCCGTCTCGAGCATGGCGTACACCCGGTCCGGATTCGACGGCGCGACCGCCACCGCCACTTTCCCCACCGGCTTCTCCGGCAGCCCGATCCCGTTGTCCGGCCCGTTCAGCTTGGCCCAGGTGTCGCCGCCGTCGCGCGAAACGTGCAGCCCGCCGCCCGGTCCCCCGGAAGTCCGCCCCCAGGTGTGGATCTCGAGTTGCCAGGTGCCCGCGAACAGCACCCGCGGGTTCGAAGGATCCATGGCGATGTCCGAGCAGCCCGTGTCCGCGTCGACAAAGAGGACGTGCTCCCACGTCGCGCCACCGTCGGTGGTACGGTAGACGCCGCGCTCAGGCTGCGGTCCGTACGCGTGCCCCATCGCGCAGATGAACACGATGTCGGGGTCGGTGGGATGAACGACAAGCCGCGGGATGCGCCCTGTCTGCTCCAGTCCCATCAGCGTCCACGTCGCGCCCGCGTCGGTGGACTTGTAGACCCCCTGCCCCAGCGAGACATGGCTGCGAATCTTCCCCTCGCCGGTGCCCGCCCAGACAATGTTGGGATCGGACACCGCGACGCCCAGCGACCCGATCGACTGCACGGGCTGATCGTCGAAGATGGCGTCCCAGTGCACGCCGCCGTCGGTCGTTTTGTAGATGCCGCCCGACGCGGCGCCGACGTAGTAGGTGTGGGCGTGGCCGGGGATGCCGGCGGCCGCCGAGAAGCGGTTGCCTTCGGGGCCGATGTGTCGCCAGCGCAGGGCGGTGTAGGTGGAGGGGTCGGGGGATTGCTGGGGGGTGGCGGGGGTGGGGGGGAGGAGGGCGGTGGCGAGGAGGAGGGCCAGGGGGAGGGTGGAACGGGTGCGGTTGGGCCGGGTGCGCATTTCGGATTGGCTCGGATGGTTTGGGGGATGGCGTACGAGGGCACGATTGTGGAGTGGTGACAGAGTCCGGTAGGCTGGGGTGCAGCGTCAAGTCAAGTGGATGTCAGAACCGCTATCGTGCGTGGCTCTCGGTGTCCGGTCCCACGATCTGCGACGCGTCCGGGGCGGCTCTCGTGTGCCCTGCATGAGGCTTGCTCGCACCGTGAATATGTAAACTACACTTTCCATTATGTAATTTCGCATTGACATCCATGACCTGAAAACGCGCGCTCGGTTGAAGCCGTTCGAGAAAATGGTCCCGCTTCGCCATGGGAGCGCCCGTCCCCCGGCGCGATCATTCGGGGACCAGCCGGCAACGCACTGCCAACCTGCGGCGGAATGTGGAGCCGTCGCTCGTCTCCCCGGAACCATCCACGCCGGAGCCAGCGATTGTCCCGAAGACACGACCAATCCTACAAGCTCCTCTTCTCGCTGCCTCTGGCCATCCACCACCTCATCCGCGGCTTCATCAACAGCGACCTCGCCGACGAACTCGACTTCGAGAGGATGGAGAGTCTGGCCACCGAACGGACAACCTCCGGACTGGTCCGCTCCCAGGCAGACCTCATCTGGAAGATCCACTTCAAGGGGAGCTCGCGTTTCCTGCTTCTCCCGATGGAATTCCAGTCCCGGACCGACCGATACATGGCGGCGAGGATGCTCTACTACGTCGCCGTCGCCTTCCACGGTATGCTCGCCCGGAAAACGCGGAATCACCAGTTGACCCCCGGTGGCCTCCTGCCTCCGACGCTGGCGATGACGATCTACAACGGGCGCGCCCCCTGGACGGCCCCGGCCGATGTGAAGGATCTCATTGAGCCGGTGGGAGGGTGGCTGGCCGACCACCAGCCCAAGCTGATCCACAAGGTGCTTGACCTGCGGGCCCTGGCCGGGCAACATGTAGACGAGCCGAATGTCGTGTCGTGGATTGCCTGCATGGAGTGGGATCCCTCGACCGGGAACGTCTCGCGAGTCGTCCGGGAGGTGCTCGATGCCTACCCGGGACCGGAACATAAGAGGCTGCGGGAGGCATTTCGGGAATGGGTCCTGGGGGCGGCGCAGTCGTGGGGGATCGGAGATGAGGTTCTGAAACAGGTGGAGTCACTCAAGGAGGCGGGAATGATCTACGCAGGAGTGGAGGAACTGAAGGAGAGGGCGCACCGCGAGGGGCTGGCCGAAGGGATCCGGCAGGGACGTGCCGAAGGACATGTCACACTCGTGTGCCGCCAAGCCAGACTGAAGTTCGGCGCGGGCACGGCCGAGCGGTTGTCCCGGTTGCTGGAGGGAGTCTCCGACCCGGAACGGATCGGTCGCATCGGGGACCGGATCATCGAGTGCGAGACGGGTACGGAGCTGCTGGCGCGTGCTCGGGAGGTTTGAGTCGGTCGCAACTCCGTAGCGAAGCGGAACAGTACGGCTGAATTATCCGTTGATTGTTCGCCATATTCTCCGTCATATGTATGGCAAATTATCCGTTGACTGTGTGCCATATTCTCCGTTCGACGCTGATCACGGACGTGCAGGGAGGCACCATGAAGTGGGAGACGGAGGATGGAGCAAGAAACCTCAGACGACTCGCTCACCGCATGAGGCGCGGGGGACGTGGAGAGCCCGCTGCGCTGGCCGTGGTCCTTCCGAACGGTTATGGATACGCGGGCGGTCGAGACGTGGGGGTCATCCCCATCGGGGCGCTGGGGCCCTGACGAAAGGAGCCGTGCGAGGAATGAGACGCTCTCTCAAGATGATACCCGTGGCCGTACTGGTCTCCATGTCCACCTACCTCCCGCCGGGTGCGCAGACGGGGGTGGCGAGTGTGATCCAGGACGAATCGGGAGCCTATTGGGCGGAAAATACCGGTCGGTCGACCTTCCTGTGCAGCGTTAGGACCCTGCGAGAGCAGCCCGACCATCTCTACCCCGTCTCGCACATTGAGCAAATGGTTCGGGAAGCCGAGGTCGTCGCGCGGGCCGTGGCGGTGGACGGGTTACCTGGTTTGCCCCTTGACTCCATGGCGCCCTACGAGGCCGCCACCGGGGACCCTTCGGAGATCGTCGTGGGCTTTTCGGAGATCCGGTTCAGGACAAACGAAATCTTGCGCGGCCCTTTCCCGACAACCGAATTCACCTTTCATGGTATCGTCGCCGAAGCGGATGATTTCAACACGCTTCCCGTCCCCTATCGAATGGTCAGGCCCTCCGGACAGCGCGGCAACTGCTACGCCAGGGACTATCGATTAGGCAGCGAGTACCTCTTCCTCCTCAAACGCCGGGACGGCGCCCTGACCCCACACTGGATCGCCCTCGGCCCCACCAACGAGCAGATCCGGGGCGATGACGACCCCTGGGTGAAGTGGGTACGCGAGCAGTTGGCGGAAGACCCCGGCATGGAAGGCCGACCGCCCCTCCCGTAGATCCCGACCATCACCCGTCCCACCCGCGGGGAGCCCCCCACTCCGGGACCCGAGGAAGGGGTCCCCCGGCATTCGACCGGCCACGCCCCCGGGCAGACCCTTCCCCCCACTCCTAGCGGTGATCCCCTCCAACCCGTAGGGTCATGTGCGGGCAGGCAATGCGCTTGCCATCCTCGACTGCGCCCTGGGGCCCTAAACCACCACCCACAAAGGAGTAAGACTCGGTGCTGAGGTACTTCGAACTCGAACAGCGCAACTCCACCGTCCGCCGTGAAGTCGTGGCCGGTTTCACCACCTTCCTCACCATGGCGTACATCATCTTCGTGAACCCGCAGATCTTGGCCGGCACGGGGATGGACGCGGGGGCCGTACTCGTCGCCACCTGCCTGGCCGCGGCCTTCGGGTCGATCGTCATGGGACTCTACGCGAACTTCCCCATCGCGCTGGCGCCGGGGATGGGGTTGAACGCGTACTTTGCGGCCGTGGTGGTGGGCACCATGGGGCTCCCGTGGCAGGCCGCGCTGGGAGCCGTCTTCTGCTCGGGCGTGCTGATGCTCGTCCTGTCGGTGCTGCCGGTCCGCGAATGGGTGGTGAACGCCATTCCGCGCTCGCAGAAGCACGCAATCGCGGCCGGGATCGGGTTCTTCCTGTTCATCATCGGGCTGCGCAGCGCCGGGGTCGTGGTGGGCAGCGACGCGACGCTGGTGACGCTCGGGAATCTCACCGAGTGGACGGTCATTCTGGCGGTCCTCGGGTTTATCGCGATCGTGGGGATGGAACACCTCAAGCAACCTGCCTCGGTCCTGCTCTGCATCCTGATTGTGGCGGGGATTGGCTGGGTCGCGGGACTCTCCCCCGCCCCCGAGTCGCTGGTCGCCGCGCCGCCGTCGCTTGCCCCGACCGCTTTCCAGCTCAACATTGCGGCCGCGCTCGAGGTCGGCCTGGTCGCGATCGTCTTCGCGTTCCTCATGGTCGACCTCTTCGACACCAGCGGCACCCTGGTCGCCGTTCTCAACGAGGCGGGGCTGACGGACGGCACCGGGCGCGTGCCGGGGCTCAGGCGCGCACTGGTCGCCGACAGCTCGGCCACGATCGTCGGGTCCATGCTCGGCACGTCGACCACGACTTCCTACATCGAAAGCGCGGCTGGCGTGCGAGCGGGGGGACGCACCGGAATCACGGCGCTGGTCGTCGCGGGACTGTTCCTCATTTCGATCGTGTTCGCGCCCATCGCCACCACCATCCCTGCCTTCGCCACCGCACCCGCGATCCTCTTTGTGGGCTGCGTGATGGCACGCGCGATGCGACACGTGGAATGGGACGACCTGACCGAATCCGTCCCGGCCATCGTGACCGCGCTGGCCATGCCCTTCACCTATTCGATCGCGACCGGGATCGGGCTCGGCTTCATCGCCTATGTGCTGATCAAGGTGGTGGGAGGGCGGCGTCAAGAGGTCAACCTGGCCGTGCTTGTCGTGGCCGCGCTCTTCGCGATCCGCTTCATCGTGACATAGCCCGTGGATAAAGCCCCGCGAGCACCGAGAGTGGCGAGGCGCCGGGCTGGCAAGGCGCGACGAAGGGCGAATAGCACCGCTATTCGTCCAAGGAGCAACGCAGAGCGAAGCCACGAACGAACAAGAAGTATAGTAGACATTACATTGTGTAAAATATAGTTTACAGTGTGGCCGGGGCGAGCGAAGCGCCCAGCGCGGATGCATCGCCGCTCGAATGCCGGGGGGATTTTGTCCACGGGCTGATAGGGGACGCGGGCTTGCCCGGACCCACTCGCACGAAACTTGCGTCCACCCCACAACGGGTAGATCTTGCGCCCACGATACCCGCCACAACCATCCATGATTCCGGACTCGAACCCATGACCGCACCTCGCCACGCATCGGCCCGCAGCCCGCTGCCCACGCTCCTCGCCTTCCTCGCCGCCGCCCTCCCCGCCACCGCCACCGCCCAGACCACCCACGTCATCGAGGACGGCCAGGCACAAGTCGTCCCCGAGTTCGCGGACACCGCCACCTGGATCCGCCACGAACTCTGGGTCGAGACCGAGTTCGACACCGACGGAGACGGCAGGCCCGACCGCGTGCATGTGGACGTCACGCGCCCCGGCCAGACCGACTCTGAAGGGCTGAAGGTGCCGGTCATCTACGAGACCAGTCCCTACTACTCCGGCGTGGCGGGCCTCGACTTCGACCACTTCTGGGATCTGCGGCAGGAGGTCGGTGGAGATCCCATCACCCGCGATCCCTTCCCCGCAAACATCCCTCACCGCGACACCCAGCCGATCATCTCCCTTTCGCATGTGCGGACCTGGGTGCCGCGCGGCTTCGCCGTCATCCACTCCCAGTCCCCCGGAACCGGCCAGTCCCAGGGGTGCCCCACGGTCGGCGGGGCCAACGAGTCACTCGCGCCCAAGGCCGTCGTCGACTGGCTGAACGGGCGCGCACGCGGGTTCACCAGCCTGGACGGCAACGAAGAGGTCCAGGCCCACTGGGCCACCGGCAAGGTCGGCATGACCGGCACCTCCTACAACGGTACCCTGCCCCTGGCCGCTGCGACGACAGGTGTCGAGGGTCTCGAGGCGATCATACCCATCGCCCCCAACACGTCCTACTACCACTACTACCGCTCCAACGGGCTGGTGCGGTCTCCCGGCGGATACCCGGGCGAGGACATCGATGTCCTCTTCGACTTCATCTTCAGCAGCTTCCCCGAGGTGCGCGACTACTGCCTGGCCAACGTGCGCGACGAGATGAACGAGCACCTCGATCGCACCACCGGCGACTACAACGACTTCTGGGCCGAGCGCGACTACCTCAACCACATCGACGGCGTGCGCGCGGCCACCCTCATGAGCCATGGTTTCAACGACTGGAACGTCATGCCCGAGCACAGCTACCGCATCGCGATGGCGCTGAAGGAGCGGGGCGTGCCGGTGCAGATCTACTACCACCAGGGCGGGCACGGCGGGCCTCCGCCGCTGGAGCGCATGAATCGCTGGTTCACGCGCTACGTCATGGGTGTCGAGAACGGTGTCGAGAACGACCCCGAGGCGTGGATCGTGCGCGAGGGGGACGAACGGGGGAACCCGACGCCGTACGACAGCTATCCCCACCCCGAGGCCGAGGGTGCGAGACTTCATCCCGGGGGCGACGGCAACTGGACCGGGACGCTGTCGCTGGCGGGCGGACCGGACCGGGGCACCGGTGGCGTGGTCGACAATTTCGCGTTCACCGGGAACCAGCTCGCCGCCGTCGAGTGGTCGAGCCACCGCCTGCTTTATTCGACACCCGAGTTGCGCGAGGATGTGCACCTCTCCGGCGAAGCGACGGTGCGCGTGCGTGTGTCGGCAGACGCGGCGGCGGCCAATCTGACCGTGTGGCTGGTGTCGCTGCCCTGGGCGGCAGATCCCGAGCACATCAACGAGAACATCATCACCAAGGGCTGGGCCGATCCGACCAACGCGAGCGCGGACAACATCGCAGCGCCGCGCGGCGGGACTCCCCTCACACCCGGTGAGTTCGTGGAACTGGAGTTCGCCCTGCAGCCGGATGATCAGGTGATTCCCGCTGGCGCCCGCATCGGCCTCATGATCTTCTCGAGCGACCAGCGATACACCGTGCACCCGGACCCCGGAACCACGCTGACCGTCGACCTGGCGGGCACGAGCATCTCGCTGCCGGTGGTGGGCGGAGTCGCGGCCATGGCGCGGGCGTTGCGGCCGGCGAGTTGAGCTGAGCCCAGGAGGCCGAGCACGGAAGGACCGGCGACTGGCGACTCATGTATGAGTATGATATACTCAAAACATGAGTAAGCGACTGCAGGTCGTCATGTCCGACGCCGATCTTGACGAGATCCGCGACGCGGCCAGGCGCAACAACCTCACCCTGTCCGCGTGGGTGCGCCGCACCTTGCGCGCCGTGGCGGGGCGCGAGCGGCGCGGGGGCGCGGCCGCCGTGCACGAAGCACGCCCCGACTACTCCGTTTTCAAGCCGGGCACGCTACGCTACGTCACGATCGAGGCGCGGGTCATGGAGCACGACGCTGAAGCCGTGCGCCGGCGCTACAAGCTCCGCGACTGGAAGGCGGCCGTGGAGGAGGCGGTCTGCCGACAGGCGATCGTCCCGATGACGAAGGAGGAAGCGCTCGCAATGCAGGGTGTCGGATGGGACGGAGATCTCGAGGAGATGCGGAACGACCGACCGATCGAAATGATAGACCCGACTGATCGGGTCGACCCGGTCGAGTAGCCGTGATCGTCGACACCTCCGCCTGGGTGGAGTACCTGCGCGCGACGGGTAGCCCAACCCACCTCACCCTCCGCACCAGCGTTCAGGCCGACAAACCGATAGCCACTCCAGCACCCGTGGTGACAGAGTTGCTCTTCGGCATCCGCAGCGAGCTCCAGGCCGCCAATCTCCTTCAGCTCCTCAGCCGCTTCGAGATCCTGATTCCGGACTCGCTGAGGGACTATCAGGGCGCCGCGCGCATCCACCGCATCTGTCGCCGGGCGGGTTTCACGATCCGATCGACGGTCAACTGCATGGTGGCCGCTGCCGCGCTCGAGAATCGCCGTCCGCTACTTGCACGGAACCGAGACTTCGCGGTGATTGCGCGGCACACGAAGCTGGAATTGGTGATTCCGCCGGATCCCGGTGCACCGAAGAAGCCGCCGCGACGGTGGTCCGGGGAGTAGGCGCTGGTCACGATGGCCTGAAGGGGCTGCCACGAACATGACGATCGACTTTGCGTACGCCCTCCCCTACCTGCTTCTCTGGGTGGCGTTGGGATTTGCAATGTTCGCGGGTCCTCGCCTGGCCGGGCCGATCTTCCTCGCCCTCTCGCTCGCGGCGGGGGTCGTCGCCGGTATCGTCGATTGGGTTGGGGTCGCGGTGCTCGCGCTATTCGCGGGGTCCTGCCTGGCCGCCGTACGGACTGAGCTCTCCAAGGCTCAGCGGGCGCTGTCGTGGGGCGCCGTCGTGATCCTCGCCGTGGCCCTGGCCACGCACCAGATGCCGGGGATCCACAATGTTCTGGTCCTGGACGGGGTGTCGGTGTCGGCCCTGTCGGCCGAATACACGCTGTATTGGAATTACGACAAGGGATTCGCGGGTGTCGTGCTCTACTCGGTGTGTGTCCAGCCACAGGAAAGCACGCCCTGGAAGCGCGTGATCGTCGTTACCGGGACGGCCGCCGTCCTGACGGGGGTCGTAGTGGGCGTGTCGGCGACGGCGGCCGGGTTCGTGGCCTGGGACCTGAAATGGCCGGCGATCCTCGCCGTGTGGGTACCGGCCAACCTGCTTCTGACATGCGTCGCCGAGGAGACGTTCTTCCGCGGGGTCCTGCAGCGACACCTGGGATGGTGGCTACGCGGGAGGGTATCGGAACCGGCGCTCGCGGCGCTACTCGTCGGTGCCGTGGCGTTCGGCGTCGCACATTTCGCGGGCGGGACCACGTATGTCGTGCTGGCCACGATCGCGGGCATCGGCTATGGCGCGGCCTATCACCTCACGGGGCGTGTGGAAGCCGCCATCGTGGTGCACTTCCTTCTCAACCTGTCCCACCTGGTGCTGTTCAGCTATCCGTTCGTGGGGTAGGTGGAGGGTGGGCCCGACAAGGGCGATAGCGCTTTCTGTGTCAATAATTCACGACTAGGACACAATAGTTTGTCGATTTGTCACAATCAGTACACACAAATCGGGTTAACTTTAATGACAGGGTTGGGCCAAGAGCAAGCCCATGTCCTTTCGAGTATCGCTTGATGCCATTTATGCGTTGGCACCCCGATGGAGTGGGCCGACACACAGTCGCCGAAGTTGCGCTCCAAGGGCGCGATGCCCGCGGACGCAGGCCGTGCGTTGCCTGGGAGGGACCGGGCTGTCACACCGGAAGGATCAAGGCAAATGAGGCCGTCGTCCATGAGGAATTCGAACTCCCGCCAGCACTCGTGTCGCGGCGTGCACTGCCTGTTGCTGATCGCGCTTGCCCAACCCGGTATTGCCATTGCCCAGGTTGTCGACATCGACACACCCGACTCCGTCGAGAGTGCTTTCCTGGATGAGACCGCCCGCCGACTCGTGGTCGGCGCGAGGCACACCCGCGACACGACCCGGCTCGCCATCGGGTCTTTGGCGGCGGTCATCCGCGAACAGATGGGGTTCGACATACCGGGACACCAGCGTGACCGGCCCTGGGCGAGCGCAGTGCGGACAGTTCGGGTCCGCTGGTCGCGCGATGGGCCAAAACTGGCGGAAATGCTCGGGGCCCGATTCGACAATCCCGGTCCCGGAGGCCGCGGTTTCCCCGGCTTCTTCCGGGAACCTGGGGTGCAACGCTTTGCGGCTGACTTCTCCGGCGATCCCTTTCTCTTCAGCCTCGGCCCCCCGTTCGGTGAGGCTCTGGGCGCGGACGCCATCGGTGTGCGGGATCCGCTCGGGGCGGGTTCGGAGCAGTACTACCAGTTCCGCTCCGGTGATACTACCCGGGTTCAGTTTGGTACTGGCCGTGAGATCACGACGGTCGCCGTCATCGTGATTCCACGCTACCGGAGCGTCCGCCTGGTCGCCGCCATCCTGTGGATCGATCCCGCTTCGATGGCTCTGGTGCGGGTGGCCTACCGTCCCGCCAAGCGCATCGACCAGGAGATGAAGCGGCGTCTGGTGCACCATGGAGAGTGGCGGCCGCTTGTCTGGATGGATAGCGGCGGCGGCGCGCCAGGCGACGATCCCGCCCGCGGTTCCCCCAACATCCTCGAGCTGCCCGTAAATCTGGCATTCCAGGGATTTATCGGCAGGGTCGAATTGGATCTCTCGACGGTGGTCGTCGACCTTGAACCCTGGCAGGGACGGCACTGGCTGCCGCGCACCGCGCGGTGGAAGGGGCACTTCGGGAAGGAGGCGGTCAGTGCAACCCGGCGTCCCCCGGCCGGAATTCCGTTCACCGTAGCCTGGACCGTGGCCCTGGAAGCGGTCGGTGCACCCGGACAGCTTGTCCCCATGCCTGCCGTTGCGGATACCCTGATCGCCGGTGACCTCGCCGCAGACCGGGAGGACTCGTCCGTGGCCTCGGATCTGGCCGCAATCGGCATCGGCCAGGGACGCGAAGCGATGGAGAACGCGAACCCCTGGTTCTTTCGCATTCCCGGCACATCGGTCGGACTCATGCGATACACGCCTGTGGAGGGGTTTTCGGTGGGCGGTGCGGTGCGGCGGGACTTCGGCTGGTGGCGATCCGAGTTGACGGTGCGACCTGCCACCAACCGGCTCGCTCTTCCGGACATGGAGTTGGCGTTCCAGCACGATCATCCGCTTCGCACGACCCGGTTGTCCCTCTACCGGATGCTGCGGCGGGGTGGCCTCGGTGTCGGCGCCATGGACGGCAGACCAGGCTACTACGTGGAGGCAGAGGACTCGGCGAACCTCCACTGGTCGCACGGCGCGATGGTCCGCATTGTGCCCGGCGATGGACGGCGCAACCGGCTCTCGCTGACCGTGTTCGCCGAGCAAGACGAGGAGGTCGTGACCGGTGCCGAGAGGAAGCGGGTGGGCGGAGCGCTCGAATGGAAACCCTGGTGGGGGGCTTTCGGGGATGAGTCGCCGGGCGGGGGCGCCAACGTGATCGTCCAGGGCTCGCTCGGGGACGATCCTCACGTCAAGAGCGTCATCGAAGGTGCGCTGGTGATCCCGCTGGCCTGGCGGTTCTCGCTCGGAGCACAGGCGGGAATGGCCGGCGTCTGGGGCGAACCCGCGGACCAGGATCTGTGGCAGATCGCCACCAACGGCAACTGGATGCGGGGACACAGGGATATCCCGCAGACGTCGCGCGCGTGGATGGGCCGTGTGGACCTGCAACGATCCCTGCCCGTCGGTCGCCTGTCCGTGTTTGGAGATTGGGCGTCGGCGGAAGCCGCGGACTACTGCGCCGTCGGAGCAGGATTTGTCCTGATGAAGGGATGGCTGCGCCTCGACGTGGCGAGAGGTGTCGGCTGCGGCAGGAAAGGTCCGTCGGAAGCCGGATGGCGGTTCCATCCCCGGTCATTCACCTTCTTCTGACAGGCTGGGATAGAGGCATGAACCTCATGAGCCGAAAGAGAGCACCCGTCCGCGCATGGGTGCTGTATGATTTCGCCAATTCAATCTACCCGGCGGTCGTCGCAGCAGCGGTCTTTCCCATCTTCTACCGCGGTACGGTCGTCGGTGGCGAAGATGGGCTCGGGGACCTCTGGTGGAGCTGGGCGGTGGCCGTGTCGGCGCTCATCGTTGCGTGTACCTCTCCCCTTCTGGGCGCGATCGCCGACCGTGGCGGCACCCGCAAGCGGTTTCTCGCAGGCTGCGTGGCCACGTGCCTGATTGGTGTCGCGCTGATGACGACGCTCGAGCCGCGGATGATCGTCGTGGGCGCGATCGCCTTCATCGTCAGCAACGTGGGGTTCGAAAGCGCCAACGTCTTCTATAACGCATACCTCCCGGATATCGTCCCACCCGAACGTCTGGGCCGCACCTCGGGTTACGGCTACGGTCTGGGGTACCTGGGCTCGGCACTGGGACTCCTGCTCGTGCTTCCCTTCGCACGGTCCGGCCACATCGATCTCGTGTGGATCACCGTCATCGTCTTCTTCGCGGTCTTTTCCATCCCTGCCTTCCTCTTCCTGCCGAATGACCGACCCACGGGGATCGGCATCGGAGAGGCCGCAGTAAAGGGGATCGGAGAATTCCGGCGCAATTTGGCCGAGGTGTGGGGCAACACCAACCTGCGGCGCTTCCTCTTCGCTTTTTTCTTCTACATCGATGGGGTCCTGACCATCATCGTGATGGCAGCGGTCATCGCCCAGGGAACGTTCGGCTTTGACCAGCAGCAGGTGATCGTCCTCTTCCTTATCGTACAGTTTTCCGCGCTGGCCGGTGCGTACGCGCTGGCGAAGCCCACCGATACCCTGGGACCCAAGAAGGTGCTGACGGGCGTGCTCTGTCTGTGGGTGGCGGCGTGCGTGGGCGTGTACTTCGTCGAGAGCTCAAAGGTCTTCTACGGACTGGCCGTCGCGGCAGGCTTCGGTCTTGGCTCGGTGCAATCGGCCAGCAGGGCGCTGATGGCATCGCTGATCCCGGACGGCAGGGAGGCCGAACTGTTCGGGTTCTATGCGCTCTGCGGGAAGTCGTCCTCAGTACTCGGGCCGCTGCTGTTCGGAGGAGCCACCTACCTGGCGGCCGGCAACCAGCGACCGGGCTTCCTGCTCATTACCGGGCTCTTCATCACCGGGCTCCTGCTACTTCAACGGGTGAAGGACCCGAAGGCACCCGCAGCGAAACGATGACAGGACTCGGGCCAGTGCCAGCGCAGGACGAGTAAGAAATCCCGCAAGTCCAATGGGCCTGGGTAGACTTGAACTACCGACCTCACGCTTATCAGGCGTGCGCTCTAACCACCTGAGCTACAGGCCCCTATTGAAGTTACGGGATTTCGAGGTGCAGTTCCAGCTAATTGACTCCCGCTAATTGGCGGGAATGGAGACCCTCCGGCGCTCTTCGAGGGCCTTCCTGAGCTGGCCCTCGTCGGCCCTCTGGTAGCACTGGAGCACCGTCTGGGCGGTCTTCCAGCCACCGAGTTGGCAGACAACCTTGAGGGGCTGATCCATGAGATCGGAGGCGAACTTCCGCCGTAGCGAGTGCCAGCCGCGACCGCGCTTGGGCTCCAGCCCTGCAAGTTTCTGGGCCTTGTCCCACCAAACGCGCACCCGTGACCGGTCCAAGCACCGCGAGGGGTCCCTCGGTGCGGGCAACACGGGAGAGCCCCCGCCCCTGGGGTTTCGCATCCGCGCCTCCTTCAGGACGGCGAGCACCTCGGCCGTAACCGGCGTCCGGTGCTCGTACCCGGTCTTCTCGTTCTCGGCGCGCCAGCGTATGATCCTGGCCTCCATGTCGATGTCGGACCACCTGAGCTGGCGGATGGCTCCGATGCGGTGTCCCGTCTCGTGGGCTAGCACCAGCGCCACACCGAACCGCCAGTCCATCTCCAGCGACGCTCCGAGCAAAGCCTCGTACTCGGCCTCGGTGAGGAGCACCCGGGTCGGGTTTTTCTCTACGGGTGCCTTGAGGCCCCTGAAGGGATTGGACTCCAGGAGGAGCCTCCCCTCCTCGTCTCTCGACTTCGCGGCCCAATTGAGGATGGCGAGCAACAACTTCAGGTCTTGTTGGATCGTCCGGTTGCCCGCAGGCCTGCCGCTACGTCCCGCTCGCCCCGCTCGGCGCGCCCGGATGAACCGGTCCCAGTCGCGCTGGGAGAGCGTCTCAGGCTTGCGGTTGCTCCCGAAGAACCCGAGGAACATCGCCATGGTGGCTCGGTCGTACTTCTGGGTGGACGCCGTCTTGGTGGGCGTCACCTCTTCCGTGTAGATGTCAAAAAGCCGCTCCAAGGTGAGCGGCTCGGGCTCGGCATCCTGCTTGCCGTTCAGCTCCGGATTTGCGAACCCGGCGGCGAACTCGTCCGCCTGCCGCTTCGCGCGCCTCCAGTCGCGGTGCTTCAGCGACCGGGTGAGCCTGCGCCCGTTCTCGCGCCACTCGATCTGGAACAAGCCGGTCTTGGGATCGGGGAATTCGCATAACCATCGTTTTGCAGCTCGTCCCAGATAGTCCCATGATGTCCCGTAAATCACTGTGATAACGTCAGTTCAGTACGTTTGCGACGTGACCGTGTCGCATCGTGAGGTCTTGCGTAGTCCCACGTAATCGCATATCATCCCACACTCATTGTGGGATGTCGTGTGGGGCGCATTCCCCGCCGCCATGCTTCGGGTTCAACCACGAGACGGAGGGAGCTTCGTGAGACGACCGCTGACGGCCGTGTTCGTCAAGTCCGTGGCCAAACCGGGGAAGTACGGGGACCGGCACGGGCTGATCCTCCAGGTGCGCCCCACCGGGAGCAAGTACTGGTTTTGGCGCGGGACGGTCAGGGGGAAGCGCGTGGACTACGGCATCGGCTCGTATCCCTACGTCACGCTCGCCGAAGCGCGCGAGACGGCCTTCGAGTATCGCAGGCTGTCCAAGACGGGGGCCGATCCCAAGGCGCTGAACACCGCGCCGACCTTCGAGGACGCCTTGGAGAGGGTTCTCGCGATCCAGCGCACGACATGGAAGCCGGAAAGCCGCACCGAGGAGCAATGGCGGAGGGAGTTGTCGGTCTACGCCTTCCCCCACATCGGGCGGAAGCGGGTCAACGAGGTCACGACCGCGGACGTGATGCGCGTGCTGCTCGCCGACCATCTCTGGACCGGGAAGCCCGGCGTCGCCAAGCGTCTCCGCCAGCGCATCGGGGCGGTCATGAGGTGGGCGGTGGCCCAAGGCTACCGGGAGAACAACCCGGCGGGAGACGCGGTCGGGGCCGTCCTCCCCAAGCACAACGGGAGCCCGACGCACTTCAGGGCGCTGCCACACGGGCGGGTCGGCGAGGCGATCGCCACGGTGCGCGAGTCGAGCACGTGGCTGGGGATCAAGCTGGGCTTCGAGTTCATGATCCTGACCGCCGCCCGCACCATAGAGGTTCGGCTGGCGACGTGGGACGAGATCGACATGGAGGCGGCGCGCTGGACGGTCCCGCCCGACCACATGAAGGCCAAGCGCGTGCATCGGGTGCCGCTCCCGCACCGGGCTGTCGAGGTGCTGGGCGAGGCCGCCGAACGGTTCGGCACCGGGGGATTGCTCTTTCCCGGACCGACGGGAAAGCCGTACAGCGGCACCTCGGTCTACAAGATGCTGAGAAGGTTGGCCATCCCATCGACCGCGCACGGGTTCCGGTCGTCGTTCCGGGACTGGGCGGCAGAGAAGACCGACCACCCCCGCGAGGTCGTCGAGGCGGCGCTCGCGCATGTCGTGAAGGACAAGGTCGAGGCCGCGTACCGGCGCACGGACCTGTTCGAGCGGCGGCGTCGGCTGATGGAGGAGTGGGCCGAGTATCTCGCGGGCCGGAGCGCTGGCTCCGGGGCCTGATTGGACGTGTCGCAGCCCGTGACGGGGCTCAGAGGACGTTTCCGGGCGCATCGTGGGTTTTTCGGGTATTCTACGGGCTGCGGAATCGCCCGGGATCGACGATCTCGGGTCTCCGAAGGGTACTGGTAGGGCCGACGCCGGGCCCAGCCGGGAGCACCGCCATCGCAAAGGCCGACGGTCACGAGGCCGATGGAGCTTGCGCGCGACGGCCTGGCCACCGCCGTCTCGGACGGCGTGCGGGAGGGCTTCGCGGGCGGGCCGCCGGGCTGGCTTGAGCCACTGTTAGGTGGATCAGCCAGCCTACCCGTTGTGGGTACAAACGGGCTGGCGAGGGGTGGCGTCCGCCCCCCCTTCGATCCCCCGGAATGCACGCGCTCCGGTGCAGGTCGCGGGCCGGGTTTTCCCTTCCCCTGGTGACGGCGCGTCCTGATGGTCGCCCGCCCACATTGACCACCGCTTGTTCTCCCCGCTGACGCACGCGGCAATGGGGTGGGGACAGGGAAGGGCGTGGCAGTCCGAGGTCGCGAATCGTATCTTCGGTGTCGCCCGAATCGATTCGGGCGTTTGTTGTAATCTCCGGTCAGATAGGGTCGGACATGTTCCGCTCAGAAGTCGCACTTCACGAACCCTGCCCGTCCATTCTTCTCGTCCTCACGCTGGGCACTGCGCTCACCTCCTGCCATCCCGAATCGCGATCCGGCGACCCGACTCGCGAGACGCTTTCGAATGGCGCCGTCCTCGTCCGCTACCCCACCCTCCCCGCTACGGACTCCGTCGGCCCTGAAGTCATCGAGGCGCGTGTGGACGTGAAGTTCGGATCCCTTGAGGGGGACGACCCGAACGTGACCTTCGGAGACATCCGGGGCATTCAGGGTGCCAGCGACGGCACCATCTACGTGCTGGACCAACAGGCTGCGGAGGTCCGCGTCTTCGATTCCGGCGGCGAGTACCTGCGGACGATCGTGAGGCGCGGGGAGGGGCCGGGCGAGATTGGGAACGCCAACGGGATCTTCCTCTCCGGAGACACCCTTCTGTGGATCAACGACACCCGACAGTGGGCGATCATCGGAGTGGACCCGGCGGGGGAGGAGGTTCGCCGGTTCACCAAGCCGGTCATGGCCATCATCGGCAACTGGAGCGGAGTGTTCGACAACTTGGGACGCTACTGGAGGGACACGTCCCATTCCGATGAGAGCCCGGGCTTCCCACCCCCACCGGGCCTGAGTTCGTGGGCCGAGCGTCGTTATTACAAGTCCTACGACCTGTCGAGCGGGACCGTCGACTCGGTCTACGTCGGTGACGTCGCATTTCGGATATACGCTTACTCAACGCCGGACGGTCGTCCGGGGTTCCTCCCCCTTGCCTTCGAGGCATTCGAGATGGTCGTGGTGAACCCGTCCGGCGGATTCTGGCGCGCGCACACCGCGTCGTACCGGATCGTCCGAACCGGCGAGGGCGGGGACACGCTGGTGGTCATCGCGGCCGGGCTGCCCCCACAGCCGGTCACGGACGAGGATCGTTCAGCCTACATCGAGAGCATCGTCGAAGACAGACCCCATCTGCGCCGGGAGGCGGAAGAGGTCGCTGCTCTGATGCCGGACACCAAACCTGTTCTGGATGGTCTCTTCGTGGACGACGAAGGGCGACTGTGGGTCGAGAGAGTCACGCCGAAGGACGTGCCCGCCTTCTACGACCTTTACTCGGAAGACGGCAAGCACGTGGGCTCCGTTCGCCTCGCGTTCGAGCCAGCCGGTCCAATCCGGGTCCAGCACGGCAACATCTACACTTGGGTCGTGGACGAGTTCGAGGTCCCGTACGTCGTCAGGGCCTCTGTATCGTGAGTGAGAATCGGAATCATCGGGTGAGCGATTCTCCGCAACTCGAAGATTCACCCAGCAAGGGAGAAGAAGTGTCATGAGATGTCGGACGACGGTCGCCGCAGGGATGGTTCTCACGTTGGCTCGTTCCTTGATCGCGGCCCCGCTTGCCGCGCAGCAGGTCGTCAAGCTGCCTGCGGAGGACCGCCTCCTCGACGCGGACTTCGAGGAGGTGTACCGCGTGGGGGCTGTTGCGGGTGAAGACTGGGAGACCTTCGGCAATGTGCACGACTTGGCGTTCGACCGG
Source organism: Longimicrobiales bacterium (assembly GCA_965208295.1). Taxonomy (GTDB): domain Bacteria; phylum Gemmatimonadota; class Gemmatimonadetes; order Longimicrobiales; family Gaopeijiaceae; genus Bin94. Next base: position 1,000,516 of record OZ242328.1, read on the forward strand.
GTCGGCAACCTGTACGTTGTGGACACCCAGGGCGCGCGGATCGTGGTCGTGAATCCGGAGGGAGGATTCGTGCGGCAGCTGGGGGGCGTCGGCCAGGGTCCCGGAGAGTTCGATCAGCACAACACCACTTCGATTCGGATCGCCGTGCTCTCCGACCGACGTGTCGCGGCCTTCGATCAGCGATTCAGCTTGTTTGGACCCGATGGCGAGTTCGAGCGTACGGTGCGCCTGCGGGACCGTGCGATGATCTTCATGCCGCGTCTGGACGTGGACCGGCGGGGAGGCGTGCTCGCAACCGGTGAAGTTCGAATCATCGACATTGCCATGCTGAGCGGCCGGACAGAAGCGCTGCCCCAACCGGAGTATCGCCATGTCGTGCGCATGAGTCTGACCGGCAACGAAGCCTCCTTGGACACGGTTGCGTACGCATGGCTCCCGCCGGGCGAGGCAACGGGATTCATACCTCCTCTGATTGCGGGCGCACTACCGTGGGGCGGAGTGGCCTACACCGATTCGTCCGCCTATGCGATCAAGGTGGTGGGTGCCGACGGCAGGCTTGAGCGCGTCCTGGCGAGGCCGCTTGTGCCCGAACCCGTAACCGACCGCATCCGCCAGAACGAGAAGGAGCGCCGCCTCAAGGGGCTGGAGGGCGATCCATTGGGAGCGGGCAGGTCCGGTAGTGAAAGGGGTGCCGTGATGAGCAGTATGACCGACGCGATGCGCGCGCGGGCAGAGTCCATGGAGTTCTACCCCGTGGTCCCCGTCGTTCGCGGGTTGCGCACAAGCTGGGAGGGTTGCATATGGGTCCAGCGCCGCGGGGAAGAGCCGGTGAGCGATGGCCCCATCGACGTGCTCACCCCGGACGGACGCTACATGGGCACCTTCGCGGCCGACGAGATGGCGATGCCGCGAGCCTTCGGTCCCAACGGGTTGGCCGCGTTCGTGGAAGTGGACGAGCTGGGCGTGCAGACGGTGGTGGTGAGGCGTTTGCCGGAAGGGATACGCTGATCTGGGGATGCCCTGCCCAGAGCAAGTTGGCGGATCCGGTGCAAGACCCTACAAATCGTTCGATCCAGCGACCGCTACGCGTCGCATTCAGCGCGAGAAGCCGGGGCTCGGAAGGGGGCAGCTGCCCCCTTGCCAGTCCGCCGTGTTCAACACGGCGTCGGCTGGCTGACGACCACTAACGGTCGAGAGCCAGCGTCTCACCTGGGGTCGCCTAACCGCGCACTCTCCGCCTGTTTTCTCGCCGTCAAGCAAATTCTGCCGTAACTTGGGCAGTGGGAGTAGCCGTCCAGACGGCTTGGACGGGGAGACGGTCGAGACGCTGGCCCCAAAATGGGGCCGCGACGCCAACGCGAAAAACAAGGGACACCGAAAGACATGGCTCAGTTCTGGCGCGCATCGTTCTTCCTGTTGGCAGCACTCGCGACACCCTCAGTGAGTGCCGGGCAGCAGGCTTGCGTCGATCATGACCCGCTTTACCGCCTCGACGGGGATGACCTCGTTTGGAGTGATGTAAGGTTGGTCAGCGCCGACGATTCCCTGCTGGTGGTGCTTACCGGGTCCTATCCGGTGATCCATCTCTTCGAGCTTGCCAACGGTAGCCTCCGGGGTAGCTGGGGACGGAGCGGGGAAGGACCCGGCGAATTCCAGTCACGCACGGATGTTGCGTTGGTCGGTGGGCATGTGTATGCGCTTGATGGCAATCAGAGACGGTTGTCGATCTTCGATATCACGGGCGATTTGGTGCGCACCGTGAGCCTTCAGGACTTTGGATTGCTTGATTATCTCCCGCGCCGCCTCGACCGGGCCGGAGGGGGAGACGTTCTGCTCGGATTGTCCGTGCCGATGGGCAACGAGAGGACCATCATCGCCCGGTCCTTCGGGGCCACCGCCAGCGAGGACCCGGCTCGCCAGGACACGGTGATCGTCTACCCCGCGAGGACGACAACCTTGCGTCTCACGGCAGAGGGATCACCGAGCTACACCTTTTCTCCTCCGTACTCCCCGACTCCGCAATGGACGCCCGTTTCCGGGGGCGTGGCGTTTTGGGATGGATCGGACGCGGGGGTCAGGATTCTGGGTTTCAATGGCGAGCAGAGGTCGGTGGTTTCGCTGGCCCTCGATGACCGTTTCGAGGTCACCGCAGAGGACAGGGAATACTGGTTTCAGAACGCCATCCCGCAGGAGTTCATGGGACAGCGGGTGTTCGAGCCCTTGAGGAGGGAAGCGCGGCGAACCGTCGACTTTCCTCGATACCACCCGTTGGCATTCGATCTCTTGAGCGCGCCGGGCGATGTCTTGTGGGTGCGCCGGACTCCGGACGGGAAGGATCAGGTTTGGGATGTCGTGGATGCCCAAGGGCAACCTGCCGGCCGGGTTGCGTTGGCTCCGGATCAGGCTCTCATGGCGGTCATCCCCGACCACATGGTGCTGAGGGTGACGGATGCACTCGGCGTGGAGTCGGTGGAGGTTCATGGATGCAGCGCCGGGGGCTTGATTCGCCAGTGAATTGCATGGACCGACACTCCTCCGGGCTCTAGCGCGGAAGCATCGAGGCGTAGGAAGCGTGACCGGTCGGGAGACGTTACTGCATGACCGGGGCCGCCATGGGACAAACGAACGCCCGGCGGCCGTAGGGGATACGCTGGCCACGCCGGAGCTGCTGCCGACGCGGTGAGCGGTGTGGGATGGATCCGGGGGCGCTATGGATTGACGGTTCTCGTAACTCATTGGTACATCATCAGTTAGATATTCTCGTCAAAAGTGCGGGGAAGACCCTTGCCCGGTTCCGGCCCCATTCGCCGGCGCTGTACGCGCGCCGGTCACGTTTCGTGCGTGCCATCATTCGATTCCTTTCTCGATGATGGACTGCACGATCTGCGCATTCGAAAGTTCGCTACGCCGGGGCTTCTCCGCCAGTCTCGGCTCGGCCGGTGCCGATGCCTTCCGGGGCAGGTCCTTCAGGGCGATTCTGGGCGCGCCGGGCCGTCCGGCGTTGGGGATCTTGCCATCACGGACGAGGCGGCCGAGGTGGTCGGCTGAGTATCCGCTTTCACGGGAAGCCTCGACGAGCGAGAACGTGGTCTCGTCCCTCTCGACGAGGGCGTCTTCGAGATCGTCGGCGCAGCGTTCGAGCGCGGCGGGGGGGGTGTCGCCGCCGTAGCGGCGGAGCGACTTGGCCTGCTTGCGCCATTTGGCGGGCAGGCCCTCGATGGTCGGTCGGTCCTTCATACGGATTACTCCCAGTCTCCTTCGGCGTCCCTGCGGAGCGCTTCGGTGAGGTCGTGGTCCCCTTCTCCGCGCCGGACGGACCGTTCGGCGAGATCGACGCGGCTGCCGAGATCGGCGAGCCCCGTGGCGCGGGCGACGCCGTAGATGGCGGCGGCGAGGGTGAAGACGGCGAACGCCGCGTGCAGCGCGACGGCGACGCCATGGCGCGCGAAGATGAGCGGCCAGTGGGGCGCGAGGTATTCGAGGCGGGATCCGCCGAGGAGCAGGACGGAACCCACGAGCGCGGCGGTCAGTCCCGCGCTGATCTTCCAGGGTTGCATGGCGGGGTTCCTCCGTGCGGGTCAGAGTTCGACGGAAGCCGGATCACGGTCGGCGGGTCCCCCGATCCAGGAGCCGTCGTCGCCCGGACCCAGGCCGAGCTTGCGGAGCATGCCCGCAGCGGCCGGTCCGTTGGCGTGCATCGCGAACCCGGCCGCCGCTTTCGCCTTGATCGTTTCCTGGCTGTAGTTGCCGGACGCGACCTCGATGTTGACGCGTCCGGTTCGCCCGTCGGCGTCCTCGTACTCGATCTGCGCGTCGGGGTGGAGAACCCGTCCCTCGTCGTCGACCGGGAGGCCCAGTTCGCGCGCGATCCGGTGCCGCTCGGCGTCGGCGGCCCGCTTGCCGTCCTTCCTCCGCGCCGACTCGCTCGCGCGTGCGACGGTGCCCTTGAGTTCGGCGTCGAGCCGGACGCGCCGCACGGTGGCGCCCCGCTCGCGGAGCCGCTCCCGTTCCAGGGCGCAGGCGCGGTAGACGGCGGTGTCGTGGGCGGCCTGGGCGGACCGGATTCGGGGGATGACGATCTCCTGTCCCCGGTCCATCCCCTGCTTGGCGGCGTGGTCCCGGGCCTTGGCCACGCCCAGGGGGGTGAGGGTCAGGACCTTGAAGGGTTTGCCCTTCGGACCGGTGGCCGTGGTCTCGGCGACGAGCCCGTCTTCGATCCAGCCGTTGACGGCCCGGCGCGTGGTGTAGGGGTGCCCGCCGAAACGGGCCTCGGCGAGATCGCGGTAGGATACCGCGCCGTGGACGCCGATGTCGGCCAGCGCCCCGGCGCAGCGTTCGCGGAAGGAGATGGTGGACCCGCGCTCCCGATCCGCAGCGTATTCTCGGCGGTGGCCGTCCCGCATCCGGTTGGGATTGCGGCTGGGTGGCGCGGCGGGGCGCGGGTCCGGTCCGGCCGGGCGGCCGAACGTCTCCTTCCTTGTCATCGGTCCTTCAGCGGCTCGGTCCCGCGCTGCGTTGCGGGACCGGGACCTTCGGCACGGGGACCTTGATCCGCTGGAATCCCTGCGGTCCGGGCACGCGGGTGGCGGCCGCGGCCATGGGTTCGCGCTCGGCGCCCGCGCTCTCCCTCGCGGGCTCGCGCTCGATGTGCCGCGCGAGCACGTAGTCGGAGATCTTCTGCGCGTCGGCGGCGGCGCGCCGGATTTCGCGCGGATCCTCCTCGAGCGCCTTGACCCAGCCCTCGACGTAGGCGGCGCCACGGCTCGGGTCGTGTCCGACTCCCACGCGCTCGCCGGTCATCATGGCGCTGATCTCGGCCCGGAGTTCCTCCTTCGCGTAGTCGGGCGACCCGAACCCGCTCTTGATCCCCTGGACGAGTGTCTCGCGGTTCATCCGCTCCGGATGGCCGGTGCTGTGGCCCAGCTCGTGGAGCGCGGTCTGGTAGTAGTGGTTGGCCGAGGGGAACTGTCCGCGCTCGGGCAGCACGATCTCGTCACGCTTCATGTGGTAGTAGGCGCGGTCGCCCTGGACATGGCGCGTCGCCACCCCCGCGTCCTCCATGACCTTCTCGGCCGCCTGGTGGGCCTTCCAGAGCGGCTCGGGCGTCGGGTTCGCGCGCTCGGGCAGCCCGTCGGCCTGCTCGGCGTTGAACACGGTGTACTGGCGCACGAACGGCGCCTTGAGCTTCTCGTAGCGGTAGATGCGCTCGCCCTCGGCGTTCCGCTTCGGCTTCCCCTGCGCGTCGGTGACTTGGGTCCTCTTCTTGTCCTGGAACGAGAGGATGCGCGTTCCCTGCTCGCCCTTCCGAACCTGTCCGCCCTGGGCCTGGATCTGGCGGTAGGTGCCCCAGCGCACGTCGCCGTAGCCCTGCTCCTGCTGGACGGCGGCGAGGTGCAGGCTGTTGCCGCCCCGGTAGGAGCGTCCGGTGTCCACGTTCATGGGCATGACGCGCTCGCCCGGCGCCCAGGGCTTCTGCCAGGGCGCGGTGCCCTTCTTGATCTGCTCGATGATCGCGTCCGCGAACTTGCGGTGGTATTCGTCGTGCTTCATCGCTCGTCCTCCTCCCCGGCGGCGCCGTGCGGGTCGTCCCAGGCGGCCGCGATCTCGTCCTCGGTCCCGACATCTTCGGGGAAGAGGCCGTACTCCTCGGCCAGGTAGGCCCGGACTTCGAGCGTCTCGCCGCCGTCGCGCGCGAGTTCGAGGTCGAAGTCCTCGAACGTCTCGATGGGGATGGTGCTGCTGCCGTTCCAGGTCATGCCTTCACCTCCTTCGGTGGGTGGGTGTGGGTTCTGCTTTCCCGTTGCGTCCCGGGCTGCGCTCCGGACGGCGCAGTGATCCAGTGGCCGGTGGTCGCGTCGTAGCCGCATACCTCGAGCGCGTCCTCGACGAACCGCCGGCCGTCCCGGCGGGCTACGTGCAGGACGAGCGATATTCCGTCCACCACGCCCCGGCATGTGACCTCCCAGGGCAGCGCGTCTCCGGCCTGCATGGCGCAGCTCGCGAGCCGCGACAGCGCGGAGCGCGCGTTGTTGGCATGAATGGTGGTGAGCGACCCGCCGTGTCCGGTGTTGAGCGCCTGCAGCAGGTCGGCGGCCTCGCCGCCCCGGACCTCGCCGACGACGATGTGGTCGGGCCGGTGGCGCAGCGCGTGGCGCACCAGGTCCCGGATCTCGACCGGCGTCTCCGACAGCGTGGCCCCTGCCTCGAACCGGAGGCAGTTGGCGCGGTCGATCCTGAGTTCGAGTGTGTCTTCGATGGCGACGATCCGCTCGTCTTGGGGCAGCAGTTCGATCAGCGCGTTGAGGAGCGTGGTCTTGCCCGAGCCCGTGCCGCCGGAGACCAGGATGTTCTGGCGGGACGCAAGCGTGCTCCGAGCGGCTTCGAGGATGTCTTCGGGCAGCGAGCCCAGGCGCACCAGATCCTCGGCCGAGAACGCGCGGCCGCCGAACCGGCGGATGGTGATCGCGACCTCGGGAGATGCGGGCGGGGTGCAGATGGCGACCCGCGAGCCGTCCTCCAGCCGTGCGTCCAGGATCGGCCGCGCGGCGGGATCGAGCCCGAGCGGGCGGGCGATGTGGATGGCGGCCCGGTGGAGCCAGGCGGCGGTGAGGCCCGGAGCTTCGTGAGGTTCGAGCTTCCCGGCCCGCTCGACCCAGACGTTGCCGGGTCCGTTGATCATGATCTCGGAGACTTGCGGGTCTTCGAGCAGGCCCTCCAGGCCCGGAAGGAATGGAGTGAGGTGGTCGACGCCGCTCGCGCGCTTCATATCCGGCCCTCCTCGCGTTGCCGCCAGTAGCCGGACTCCCTGGGCAGGTAGTGGGGCTTGAGGTAGACCCGGGTGGCCGGGAGCGACTTGACGCCGTCGTAGGGGAGGCAGACGGCCTGATAGTTCGCGAGCAGCCCGAACACGCGCGGGGTGAACACCGGCTCTCTCTGCTGCCGGAACGACTTGCTCGCGCCGATCGTGCCGCGCCCGCCTCCGGCTCGCCCGGACAGGAGCGAGAACTCGGGCCTGCCCGTGGTCTCGGTGAACGTGTAGGAGGCCTGCGTCTTCATGACGGAGCCACACATTTCGGACGCGATCTTGGACGACGACTCGTCGGAGAGCGACAGGAAGATCCGGGTGCGGAGCGTCTGCACGAGCGTGCGCCACGCCTCGCCCGAGGGGAGCACGGAGCGCAGCGACGAGATCGACTGCGTGGCCACGATGGGGATGCAGCGGCACTGGCGCGTGAGCGCGAACGCCTTCTCGTCTCCGGAGGGGTCGTCCTGGCCGACGGTGGCGAACGCCTGGTACTCGTCGCAGATGAACACGGCGGGCCGCATGTAGCGGTCGGGCCGGCGCGCGGCCTCCGCGGGCCTTCGCAGCAGGGCCTGCATCCAGGCGTTCTTCAGCAGCACGCCGATGGCGCGGGCCAGGGCCGGGTTCGCCCCTGCGGGCATGTTGAGCGCCAGCACCTTGCCGCCCTCGATCAGGTCGCTGAGCGGCGGCAGCCTCCGGCGGAGCCCCGGCATGGGTTGTACGGCCGGGGCCTCCTCGTCGCCCTCGTCATCCGTCCGCGTTGCAGGCGGATCCTCACCCGGCGGCGGCGGACAGAACACGCCCGCGACCTCGGGCTGGTCGAACAGCGAGAGGAACACGCTGATCCCCTCGACGATCGAGGTGCGGAGCTTCGCGTCGAGCGCCATCCAGTCGTGCAGGTACCACCGCTCGATGGCCTCCAGCTGCTCGGCGTACTCGCGCCCGGCGCCGCCGGAGACCGGCTCCGCCCGGTACTCGACCTTCAGCTTTTCGAGCAGCGCTCCGAGTTCCGGATCGAGCCTGGACGCCACGTTTCCCGCGCCGGACGCCACGTCCCACTCCCAGTCCCCGAGGGACTTCTTGTGCGCCGTGAGATCCTTGGCGGCGATGACGGCCCGCATGGGGCACACCTCCAGGGCCTGCTCCTTCGCCTCGCCGATCTTCCGGGCGAACAGCTCGGCGTCGACGGTGCAGCGGTACACGTCCCTGAGCGTGACCCAGCTCCCCGGCAGGAGCCGGTGAAGCTCGACGATCCACCGGACGAGGTTCGTGTACGCCTGTTGCCAGAACGGTTCGCGACTCTTGCCGAAGAGCTGGTTGATGAGTGAGGCCACGCCGTAGGCCATCGAGTAGGAGTCGAGCAGCGGATCGTCCAGCGGGTTCCACTGCCAGGACCCGCCGAGCCCGATCTCGAGGTAGTCGTCCTCTCGGTCGGCCTCGGCCAGGATGCGGCGCACCTGGTGGCAGAAACCGCGCTCAGTCTGCGCAAGTTACCACGGGACAACGACTTGACGGCATCTCGGTATGGGCGTGTATCACGTCGTGTGCCTAAAGATCGTAAGTCGTGTTGTCCGTTCGGATTCCAACACGAACCCATGGACCTTGGATTGGGCAGCGGTCCCCGGCCATCGAGAAGAACGGAGCTGCGTTTCGCCGGTGCCCCGGCGCTCCCGCCTACGGCCGTACCGGAATGCGCAATCGACGTGGGGTGCCGATGCGCACTTCGGGTCTCGCGTGCTGCGCGTGGATGGCCCCGCCCATCCGAAAACGCAGCACCGTCTTGCGGCGATGCGGCTCGGTCGGCCGTGGCACACGGGACGCTCGGGCCGGGGCCGGAGCTTCGCTGTCTTTGGGCGGGACGCAGTGACGTGGAGGCGGTTCTCGGCATGCCCGATGCCGATCTGGAGGCGCACATGTGAAACCGGGGTCGATGTGCGCTCGAACGTGTTTCGCACGTGCAGGTCCGCCGCTTGCGGATGCCGTTGTCCTGCTTGCGGTTGCACCACGGCCTCCGGGGCGGCTGCGCCGCGCTGGAACCGGAGGCCGTGACCGTAGCGACCCCCCTTTTTCGATGCCCGGTGTGGCATCGAGGAGGGTTGGGATGTGCATGCCATCCCACCCTCCCAGGGAGGTCGCTACGGTTTCAGCGGTCCTTGCAGGAAGGCACCGAGCAGCGCCCGGAGCGGGGGCTGGTCGCTGGTGGCGACAGCGCTTCGAAGACACCTCCTCCCGGAGCATGGCTTCAGCCCAAGCCGGAGGGTAGAAGTTGCGGTAGCTTGCAGCGCAGCGTGCAACGCTGCCACCGCGTCCGGCACTCTACTCTGTAGCGGTCTATTCTCGCACCCTATACCTTGTTGCGTAAGGCACATTGCATGTCTTACGGCAACCGGAGGCGCCATGCGGGACGCAAAACGCTGGGACCCGGGAAGCGAACGCGGAGCTGACACCCAAGCGGGCACTCGCGCTCGCGCGAGACGAACTCGGGAAGTCGGGGGCGCTTTCAGCGGAGTTCGCAAGATGGGGAAACAGCGGTGGAGCATGTTGCTGCTGGTGGGGTGGGTGGTTTACGCAGCTTCGTTCCTGCTTCCGGTCACCCCAGGTCAATTCAATACGGCCTTGGGTCCTGAGGCCACAACCCTGTGGGGCTGGCAAGCCTTCTTGGGAGCGCTTCTGATGGTGGGGGCAAGCCCCGCGTGGCTGATGAAATTCAGTGCGGTCTCCAATGTTCTGGTTCTGGCAACCTTCCTGAAGCTGCGAGGTAAGCGGCCTCCCAGATCGATCTGGCTCCCCTGCGGCCTGACGGTCGCGGCTCTGCTCAACCTCTATTGGGGGTTCGTGGGCATCGTGCAGGTCGGCTACTGGGCATGGGTCGCCTCGTTTGCTTGTATCGCCGCCGCTCTATGGATACGGCGCGCAGCGAGGCCTGCCTCGCCAACATAGCCACTCGGGAACGCCATTGGGGTCCCTACGCCAGTACCGCGTTCGTGCAGCATCGGGTCAAACTGGAGGCGGGTATATACCGTGAGCGACAGCGGAATCATCGGGCAAGCCTACGGGCGGAAGATACACGCCCGTGAAGTGGTCGCCATCGACGAAGCCGGGGACGGCTTGTGTTGGGTCCGCCTGACCCGGTTCGGCGACGATTGGCTCCTGATTAGCTCCGATGCCCGCGACGTGTCGCGCGCGGTGCGGAAGCTCCGCCAGATACCTGCGGGCGAGCAGTCGGATCGATTCCCGGAGGTCGGGCCTTGAGCCCGCTCCTCTGCCTTGCCCTCGGAGCGCTGGCCGTCGCCGTCACCTTCGGACTCTCGACCGACGTGCGGGCCACCGTCCGCCGCCGGTTTAGTCGCCGCCGCCGGTAGCCCGCGAACCTTCGCCGCGCCTCCCGCTGCGGACCCTCGGGGGGAGCAACGGGACGATGGGTCAACGGGCAGAGTGACCCTGCGGCCGCGCTTCCGGCAGACACGGCCATCGCGGGCACACTCGCTGCCCGCGGCCTCGCGCGCATCGGCGCGTGCATTTTTCCGGGGGGATCGAAGGGGGGCGGAGCATCCCCTCGTCAGCCCCTGCCGGGGACGCGCGAAGCGTGGCCCCAAAGGGTGGGCTGGCTCCTGACCACCAACAGGTCTGGAGCCAGCTCCCGAAGGGGACCAACCGTGGCTCCGAGCACCTTCTCGCGCTCCACCGTGCGATGCTCAGCCAAAGAGGCGCCAGCACGCTTGGCGAAACCCCGAGCCGTGTCGGACTCGACGGAGGTTCGGGACGGGCGTGGCAAACCCCAGTTCCGGGTTGCGACGCTTATCCAGGTTTCCTTCCCGAGGGACCGACCATTCCTCCGCGAGCGGATGTTGGTTTGGATCAACTTGGGGGCGAAGGGGTGGCATTGGGAGTGATCTCAATGCCGACCCCGCGCGATGCCCGCATGAGGCATCGAGCCCCCCAAAAGTCTCTCGTCCGCGTTGCCGTCATTCGTTGAGCACCACCGACCGCCCAGTGGCGTGCGGCTACGAGCAGTCGATTCCTTCATTGGATCCTGGCTTCGGCGGATGGGCGTCGACTGCCATGCTGCGAGCCGCAGATGCGCGGTCGTCGTCAGCCTCAAGTTCGAGCCGCGATATGCGCATTCGGAGCGATCCCTTGCCGGTATCAATCACAGCCTGACCCACCAAGCCGGGGCCGAGCCACGGATAGTACACCTCGTCGAATCGCTGGCTGGCGATCACGCGGCCGCGCTTCCAGTCGATGACCTCGATGAACGTGTCGAGACGCCGTTGGTCATCGTACTGCGACGCTTGCTTCCACCGCTCGTCGGACCTGTGGACCATCACCCACAGCAGTGAGTCTTCGGCCAAGACCCCCATGAGTGTAGGCTCCGGCTCGCGTGGCAACGCCGGATTGCCATGGGCGCCGGTTCGATCCACCAACGCGTCGGGAAACCAATCGAGATTGCGCCGAATTGAGACGAGCAGACGATTGTCGGGATCCCAGAGTTCGATCCAATAGGCAAAGAGCCGGGCCACCCAGATGGAGTCATCCGGCCCGCGGGCGGCGGCAACCACCAATCGCCGCTCGCGATCTGGATCATACTCCCCGGTCAGCGAGCCGAAGGATGCCCCGATCCCTCCGGTCTCCAGGTTGATGAGATGAAGGGGGTAGCCGATTCGATCTGCGGTCCGGATGTTGGCCTCGTAGGCGGCAATGTCCCCTCCCAGCGGAATGAGCGCTAGCCCGCTGGGGATCCAACCGCGAATGCGGACCTCGTGGAGGAGCGTGCCCGTCCAGTCGAACTTCATGATCACTCCCCTTCCCCGGTCGATGACGACAAACACGCCATCGTCCACAACGGCCACCGAGGAGAGTTCCAGCATCTCGCCCGGACCCTCGCCTCGACGCCCAACACGACGAAGGAAGTTCCCTTCCCGGTCGAACACCAGAACATGGTCCATGCCCGCGACGTAATTGCGACCGGAGGGATCGATCAACCCGATCGAGAGTTCGCTCTCGATCATGCCCGCTCCGTCGGCATCCCCGTACTCCAACACGACAACCGAAGTGAGACCACAGCGGTCCAAACATGGCTGTAGCTCGATTGTGGCCGGGGATGTCCCTTGCGCTGAGGCGCCTCGTGCTCCCAGCACGCCCAACGCCAAGAGTAGGGGGACAAGCATTCTCGTCGCATTGTCGCCGCCGGTCATTGGAGCAACCCGGCCAAGGCCGGCAGGGTGGCAACAGGATAGCTGGCCACGATGGATCCCTCGCACCCGACCAACTGCAACGCTTGCCGGTCGTGGTTGATCCGCATCCATTCCGGGTGTCGCCCCACGACCGCCACCAGGACTTCCGATTCGGCCCAGCGTACAGCTTGCGTGATCTCGCCGAGGGTCTCGGCCATTTCCACCGCGCCACATTTCTTGTGATCGGCGCAGGTTCCGTCCTTGTTGCAGCTTTCAACGTGCGCTGCCTCAAAGCCGCCGCCGGGCGGCGGGTTGCCATCCACCCGGTGCTTGTTCCTCCAGAATCCACAGATGTTGCAGTCGTAGCAACCCATGGCGGGAACCGCTCGGCTCCATTCGGACAGCAGCGCGTCCAGGTAGGAGACAGCCGGGTCTTCGCCGTACGCGTCACCTCGTGCTTCTGCCCACCGGGTGGGACCGGCATCAGCAAATCCCAAACCGTCCCCGTGGGTCGGCGATTCACCGACCGTGAAGGACCGTGGGTTCGGAATGTCGTTCCCGTTTAGAACCCACATCACATTGGTGTCGGCCTCGGCGATGGGTCCGGCTGCCCCGGTCGGGCCGAACATGGAAACAAGAAGGATGGCGGCGAGCTTGATCTTGGAGAGGACCCAGATCGTCTGCTCGTTTCGGGGGAGGTGTGTGTTCCACATTGCTTCGTCTCCTTTTGGCGGAGTGAGCATTTGAGCCAAGTGGCGGTGAAGCAGGCCCGCCTTTCTGGCAATGACACCGGAAAGATACGAAGCGAAGCGATGCACCGTGACGGGAGATTCCCTGAACTTTTGGGGGGAGTCTCACTTATTCTCCCGGACGGGAAATCCCCCTCAGAACCCCAAGCGGAAACCCCGTGCGGACGGCTTGGGGCAAGCGGGACGAGATAGTCGACCCGCCTCTCTTTAGGAGGCAACGTAGCGCGCGCCGCCACCCTCGTCGATGCGAGCCACGGACAGCAGCGAACGCTCCGACTTGGGCGATCAACGAGATCTCGGGGCAACGGGACGTGCGTGTTCGACGAGGTCGTTCAGGTTGTCCCCGGTTGCGTCGGCCAGCCACGGAGGCTCCGCCGGAGACGCGAGATCGACGATCCTAGGCGTTTCTGCGGCCCGTAGATTACCCGAACATCCCCTCGTGCGCCCGAAAAGGCCTCTGACCCCCGTCACGGGCAGAGGAACGTCCGAATCAGGTCCCCGGTTCGGCCTCGGAATCGCGCCGTTCGCCCGCGACGTATGCGGCCCAAGCCTCCATGACCCCGCGCCTACGGTCCAGCAGGTCCGAGCGGGCGTATGCGGCCTCGGCCTGACTGCGGACCTTGTGTGCAAGCGCCGCCTCCGCCACCTCGCGCGCCACGCCCGTCTCCCCGCACCAGTCGCGGAACGACGACCGCATCCCGTGAGCCGTTCCCCCGATGCCGAGATCCCCGAGCAACTTGCCGAACATCGAGGCGTGGATCGCTCGGCCCCTCGCGCCCCGGAACACGATCCCGCCGTCGTCGTGGAGCTTCCGGGCCTCCCCGAGGATCTCCAAGGCCCGGCTCGACAGGGGAACCCGGTGCTCGCGCCTCGCCTTCATGCGGCTGGCGGGAATGGTCCAGACATCCCCTTCGATCTCGGGCCAAGCCGCGCCACGGACCTCGTTCGAGCGCGTCGCCGTGAGGACCATGAACTCCAGCGCCAGCCGGACACTGGCATAGGACTCCGAGTTGCGGACCTTGGCCAGAGCAGCCGACACCTCGCCGTGAGGGAGCGCCTTGTGATGCCGGGTGGTGTTGCCGTTGCGCGGCAGCGCGGCGGCGATGGCGTCCCCCGCCGGGTTGTCCGGCCGGTAGCCCTTCGCGACGGCCCACCTCATCACCGCCGAGATCCGGTTGCGCACGGCCTTGGCGGTCGCGGGCTTGCTCGACCAGATCGGCTTGAGGATGGCGAGCACGTCGGCCGTCGAGACCTCGCCGACGCGTTTGCGACCGATGCGCGGATAGGCGTAGTCCCTCAGCGTCTGCCGCCACTGCCCTGCCATACGGGGCGGGTTCTTCCAAGTCGGCTCATGAATCCCGATCACCTTCTCGACGGCCGCCTCGAAAGTGGGAACCCCCGCGTCCCTCGGGTCGTGGCCCCAATGCACCGCCCGCCTGTTCTCCAGCGCCTTCTCCCTCGCGTCCTTGAGCGTCACCACCGGATACGAGCCCAGTCCGAGGTTCGTCGGCCTCCCTCCGACTCGAATCCGCTGGCCCCAGGACTTGGAGACGCGCCCCGACTTCATCCGGTGGACACGGAGGTACAGGCCGAGGCCTCCGCGTCCGCCGTCGCCGTAGCGTCCCGGCTTCTTCACGCGGGCCACGAAGGTGGCGGTGAGGGGTCGTTTTCGCATGTCGTGTAGCCTACTGGTGTATCAGTTTATGACCGATATTCAATCGTATCACACTGTACGACTCGACACAAGAGGGATTCGGTGAAGGTGGTTCGTATGCGACGTATATCGTTGAAATAAAATGGCTTATGGAACGTCACCGGACGGTATGGGATGATGTGGACGATCATCTAGCTGTATTTGTGGCAGAAGTCGCCCTTCACTTCGAGCACGAGCGCGCCCGCGCGGCGGCCAGCATCGTCGGCCTGCCAGGTGAGAAGCTGCCGCGCGAACGGGTACATGCACGCGGTCGTCTTGCCGGTGCCGACGGCCCCGACGACGAGCAGGCCGGTGAAGAGCCCCTTCTCGGGGATGACGAGCCAGGACGGCCGTTCGGTCTCCTCCGGAACGGTCGGGTGGTGCAGTTCGCCGACGACGAGCGAGGGCGCGTCGTCCTCGGGCGACGTGGGCCAATCGGGGAGCTGCCCTCGCGCTCCGCGTCCTCTCCGCGGCTGGAGCCAGACCCGCGAGACGGAGAGCGTGATGCTGCCGGCGAGCAGCACGGCGACGCCGGGCGTCAGGAAGTACCAGACGTGGATCGCCCGGTGCAGGCCAGGATCGTGGTGGGCGATCAGGTCCAGATACGGGTTGCCGCCCGGACCGGGGAACGGCGCGAGGAATACACGCACGGCGAGCGCCGTATAGGCCAATCCGATGAGGATCAGCGTCCACGGCCTCATCCGTCCGACACCCTTCCCGGAGGGACTGCTGGCACGCTAGCGACCCCAGGAGGTCGGGGGCGGGTGGTGCGCAAGCACACCCGGCCCCGAACCCGTACCAGGCCCTCGGACTGGGGGGTCGCTAGCGTCACGGCCTGTGCCGCCCGCGCGGCACGGGCCGGACAGTCCGCTCCGGCGCAAGACGTGACCGCGCCAGCGGTTGAGCGCCGGTCCCGGTGCGCACTGCGGAGGCGCCGAAGTGCGCATCGGACGCCTGTGTCGTTTGCGCGTTCAGGAACGGCCGTAAGTCGCGGGGCGCTCATCGGTATCGCGCCCCCTGGAGACGCACCGTCTGCCAGACGAAGGCGCGGTCGATCGATCCGCGCCGGGCCTGCCGGCGCGCTTGGCTTTCGAGCGCGATGCTGCGCTTCAGCGCGGCTTGGAGGCCGCCGAATTCCTCGAGGATGTGGACCGCGCCCTGGAGGATCGCACGCTCGATCCGGGCGAGTTCCTCTCGGATCTCCGCATCCGGCTTGCCGTGGCCCGTGGGCTCGGCCCAGCCGCGCGTGACGCGCCGGGCACGATCGAGTTCGCGCGAGGTGCGTGCGACGGCCACGATCTCAGACGACACGCCCAAGCTGCGTAGCGAGCGCCAGAGTCCGGCGTGCGCCTTGCCCCAGGAGCGGAGCGCGGTCGCGGTGTCGTGGCCGGGCTCGGCGTAGGCGAACAGGGCACGCGCCGAGTCCAGCGCGACGGGCAGCTTGACGGGGAAATGGCGCCGGGTCGTGCGGGCGGCTCCGCGGTAGACCCGGACGGGCAGCACATCACGTTCGATCCCGAGGGCCTCGAACGCGGCGACCTTCTCCTGCTCGGTCGGCAGCCACGGGAGACCCAAGTGCTCGATCACGTAGTCGAGCGAGAGCAGGCGGCGCAGCAGCACCTCGGGGGACGCCTTGCGGCGGTGGCGAACGTGCTCCGCGCCGAGCGCGCGGTACAGGCCCCGCGCGTAGATCCGGCACACGCGCCCGATCCCCCGGATGCCGGGCACGGTCTCCTCGGCGGCCACGCCGTCGGCGATCAGCGCCAGCACGAGGCGCCGCGCCCGCTCGTGGTGCGTGTCCAGAAACCGCGTCGCCTGCGCACGGGTGAACACGCCGCTGTGCAGGCACACGAGCGCGATCCACTCGGCCTTCCTTCCCTTCCAGCCGAACGGCTCCAGCGCCTTCTCGCGCTCCTTGAGGTGCGCGATCATCGCTCGTCCCCCGTGACCAGTGCCCGGTCGGCCTGGAGGTAGGTGATGATGATGCCCATGGGGTTGTGGACGACCAGTTCGGGCGGGATGTCCTCGAGGAACTCGAACCGGAGCGCGACGGACCAGCGCTCGCGCAGGACCTCCTGTCCGCCCGCGAGATGCACGACCTCGAAGTCGGCCGTGGCGCCGTGCGGCGGCTCGGGCGAGGGGTGGATGCGGAGCACGACGCGCTCGACCTGGCGTTCGGTCTCGGCGGTGCCGGCCGCGACGCTTGCGACCTCGTCGCCGTCGCGCGCGAACGCCGCGTTCGCGAGTTCGGTCGACAGGAACCGGAGGCTCCGGGTCCAGTACTCTTCGGCGGTCACGCGGCGCCGCGAGTGGAAGTCGTTGACGAACCGGTTCAGAAAGTACTTGGTGGTGGGATCGAGCGGATCGGCCTGGGCGGTGGCGGCCTCGTAGGCGAGCGCCTCGGCGCGCCCGACCTCGTCGACCCGAACCACGATGGGTTTGGGCGGCTCGGTGCCCGCGATCCGCAGCAGGATGAACACGCCGAGGACGCAGCTCGCGGAGAGGAAGATCAGGATCGTCCGTAGCTTCCGGTTGGCCTGCACGGCCTCGCCCCAGATCTCGGCGTACTCTTGGCCGGCGTTCTTGTCTCGTTTCATTTTCAGGATCTCCTCAGGTCTCAGGCGGGCTTGGCGGGGACGGCGGCCTTGCTGGCCCCCTGCATGACGAGGGCGACGAACCCGGACCCGGCGGAGCCGGAGCCGGACACAAGCGTCGAGGCGAATTCGCCGACCTTGAGCCCGGCCCAGAGACCCGAGACTACGAGCGGCAGCAGGACGACGGCCCAGAGCCAGAGCTCGCCCGCGTCGGCGGTGCCGGTGCCCATGAGGGCCTCGGCGTAGGTCGTGATGTAGCCGAGCCCGACGCCCATGAACACGCGCAGCACGGCCCCGGCCACGACGCCGTAGAGCGTGTAGACCAGGAGCGTGCGGAACCATCCCCAGAACAGGAACGAGAGCGGCTCGAAGAGCAGGAACGCGATGAACACGGGACCGAGCAGGATCGCGATCGCGATGGCGACCTGCGCCCAGATGACCTGCGCGTAGGTGATGCAGAAGAGCGCGAGCAGGCAGACCACGAGCGACGCGCCCATCACGAGCGAAATCAGCGAGGAGAAGATCACGGTCACGCCCGAGGTCAGGATCGAAAGCAGGTTCCCGCTCGACCAGGCGGCGCTCAGGTGCGCGGAGTACGCCTGCACCAGCGCAGCCATCTCCGTGTAGCCCGCCGAGACCACGTCGGACAGGAACAGGTTCTGGAGCCAGATGCCGCCGGAAGCGACCATGGCCGGGAACGTGAGCCCGACCCCGGGAATCGGGACGATGTAGTAGTGAAGCAGCGTGCGGGGGATTGCGATCCCGATCACGAGCTTGATGATCTCCCAGGGCTGGAACGTGCCGCTGAACGCGATCTTCAGGCCCGTCCAGGCGACCATGACGGCCGCGAGCCCGCCCCAGAGCTGAAGCCCGAGCGTGTGCACGTCGGGCGCGGCCCCGCCGACGACGTTGTCGAGCACGATGTCCAGAAATCCCTTGAAGTCCTGGAGCTGATCGTCGGGGATCTGCGTGGGGACGTTGGGATCGATCGACTGCTGCATCGCCTAGTTGCCCCCATAGAACGACGGGATCCGGAAGAGCAGCCCGTCGCGGAGCGCGTTCCGGTTCCGGGAAGCGGCGGCGCGCAGCGTGCCGGCCATCGCGTTGGCCCGCGCCCGGCTCTCGCTCCATGCGACGAGCCGTTCGAGCCGCGCGAGTTCGGCCAACTGCGCGCGGCTCGCCTCTTGGGCTGCCTGGTGGGCAAGCACCTGCGCCACGCCCGCGTTGATCCGGCCCTGGCTCAGCGCGGCGGCGACCTCGGCCTGCTGCAGGGCGGTGTTGGAGAGGATGCCGTTCGCGGTCAGGCCGGCGAACGAGCCCTGCGCGCTCTCGATCGTCTCGGCGAGCGCGGCCGCCGCGTCGAGCGTCGCGTAGTCGAGGACGCTCTGTTGGTCGGCGGCTTCGCGGGCGCGGCGGTAGTTCTCGGTGGCCCGGGCCGCCGCTTCGGGCGGATGGTCGCGGAAGAGCGCGAGGATGTCGGCCTCGGTCACCCGGTCGGCCGCGCCTTGCGCGCTTCGCCAAAGCCCGGTCAGCGAGCGGCCGCCGCTCCCCATGTCCCGCACGGCATCGACCGTCTCACGGGCCGCGCCCTGAAAGTCGGAGCTCCAGGCGAGTCCGTCGCGCACGAGCCCGACGGGCTCGGCGGCGAGCCGGGAGAACGGCGCGAGGAGCGCGTCGATCTCGCCGCGCGCGGCGCGCTCCATGTGGTCGAGCTGGTCCTCGAGCTCGGTGAGCTGGCGGGCCATCGACCGGATCTGGCTGACCTGGTTCGTGATCTGCCTGATCTGATTCGCGATGATCGTGGCCCGCTGGATCCAGCTGCCGAAGTCGAACTGGGCGCTTGCGGGCTTAGGGCTCGCAAGGGTGAGCAGCGCAAGGAGAACAGCCGGCGCGAGGATGCGGTGGAGCATGGGAGATTCCTTTCGTGTCATCGGTGTGCGTTGGGGGTGGGAACGAGGACATCCGCGGTGAACCAGATGCGGAGCCGGTGGCCCGCGCGGATCGTGATCTCGGGCATCCGGTTCAGGAACCGGTCGAGAACGGAGGTGGCGCTGCCTCCGAGCCCCTGGCCGACACCCGCCCGGAGGCCGTACGGCGACGCTCCGGCCAGCGTGAGTCCGCTCAGCGCGCCGACCGCGCCGGCGGCCGCGAACGTCGAGAAGTAGTGGCGGTTGACCCGGTCCTTGAGCGCGCCCTCGCCCGCCTGGTTCAGCCCCGCGAACTCGAGGTCGATCCAGCTTTCGTCGGGCATGAGCAGCCGGTGGAACGCGACCGCCAGGCGGCTCTGGTCGCGGTTCTGCACGGCCCGGGCGGTGCCGGCGACGCGCGCGCCGCGCGGAATGAGAACCCGCTGGCGGTCGACCGAATACATCGGCACCGAGACCATGGCCAGCACCGGGCCGGGGAACTCGCCCGAGAGCTTGGTGAGCAGCACGGCTTCGAGGAACGTGCCCTCGCGGATGCGTTCCCAGCCCGGCGGGTCCAGCGGCCGGACGCTCAGGCTCGGCTCCGCCGTACCGGGCGTGCGATGGCCCTGCGATCCAGCCTGCGGCGAGCCGGGCAGGAGTCCTTCGCTCGCAAGTCCGGCCTGCATCTCCGCCTCGAGGGCGGCGACCGACTGTCCGAAGGACGCGAGCATCCGGTCGAGCTCGGCTTCGGGTGGCTCGGGCTCGGGGCGGCGGGCGGCGTCCCGCGCATCGTTCGGATCCCTGTAGGTCCGTGCGACGGGGATCGAGCGGAGCGAGCGCGTCCTGCGCTCGATCTCCTCCAGCCGAAGCGCCTCGCGAAGCTCGTACTCGGCCTGGACCATGCCGGTCGCCGCATCTGCTCCGCTGCCCACCCCACGCTCGCCGCTTCCGGCTCCGCTGTCGACGCCGGACCCGGCCGTCTCGACGCCGGCCTGGCGGCGCTCCCTGTCGGCGCGGGCGTCGTCGGCCGCCGCCTGCTGGACCTGGCGCTCCGCCTCGGCGCGCAGCCGTCCCTCGAACGCGCGGCCCGCGCGCTCGTCCACGGCCTGCGCCTCGGGCGCGGCCGTAGCCATCGGGTCCTCGTCGGGACCCGTGAGCGACGACGAGAACAGCATGCCGGCAACGAGCACGCCGATCAGCGCGATCCCCGCCTTCGTGACGATGCCACCCGGCAGCGCGCCCTTCGGCTGCTTGATCAACTCCTTCCAGCGGCTCATCGCGCGTCCCTGGGCTCGAACCGCCAAGCCGTCCGCTCGTCTCCGATCTGGAGCCAGCCGTCGCCCAGCACGCGGCGGGCGACGTAGAGTCCGTCCTCCGTCAGATCGAACGCGACCAGGCTCGGCTCGCCGTCCCTGCGTTCGTAGAGCGCCGGCGCTTCCTGGGCGTGCGAGCGCAGATAGGTGAACTGGCCGTCGTGCCACATCGCCTCGACGAGGAACGGACGCCGCGATGCATCCCGGTCCAGCCGGTACTCGAACCGGAGGCGTTCGGGGTAGGAGGCGCGGAACGCCTCGATCTCCGCGTCCGCAGCCGCCTGCGCTCTGCGCGCCGCCGCCGCCGCCTCACCAGCCATCTCCCGGTAGGCCGCGACCTCGCTCCGGGCGACGAACGCGGGCGCGCCCGCGCCGGACAGGCCCGCGGCCTCCGCGTCCGCTTCGACGCGGACGACCAGGTGCGGGGGTTCGTCGCCGTGCTCCGAGACGAGAAACGAGTAGATGCGGCCCGATTCGCAGACGAGCGCGACGTTGGTCGCCGCGTCCTCGGCCAGGGGCTTGAGGTACGCAACGTTCGCCGCCCCGGTCAGGTGCCAGTACTCCGAGTCGCCGGCCACGAAGTCGAGGATCCGCTCGTCTACGGGCAGCACGATCACGGTCGTGTGGCGCACGCGTGCGCGTAGTGTATGAATGCGGTCCTGGCCGTCCTCGGCCACGGGCACCCGCAGGAACGATGCGTCTTCGGGCTGCTCGGCGGCCTTGTGTTTTTGGGCGGCGGCCGGGAGCGCCAGCAGGAACGTCAGTACGGCGGTCATGATCGGTAGCCTCATGGCGTCATGTCCTCCTTGGGTTTCGGGGAGTGGGTATTGAGGTTCGCCAGGACTTCGAGCGCCTTGGCGAGTCCGTGTCTCTCGACGGCCTCGGCCCGCTTCTCGGAGTCCAGGGGCGACGACGTGTAGAGCCAGTAGCTCTCCGGATCGACTTCGAGGCGGAGCACGGCCGCCTCGTCCGGCCGCCGGAGGTACAGCTCGCGCTTGGGCGTCAGCTCCCGTATCCGCCCGACCTCCGACGCGTTCAGCCGGAACAGGCCGCCGACCTCGCCGGGCAGCTCGGGGTTCGCCAGGAACAGCTTCGTCGGGATCGACTCGAGCAGCGCCGAAGCGCCCGCCGTCCCGGTCATGTCCACGGCCGACTGGGTCGCGAGCACGAGCGCGGCGTTCTTCTTGCGCCACGTCTTCGCCGCCTCGGCCAGGTAGGCGAGCACGGCCGGGTCGGCCAGGTAGCGCCACGCCTCGTCCACGACCATCAGCTTGAGACGCGCGGCTTCCCGGGGGTCCTCGATCTCAAGGCGCATCCGTTCGAGCAGGTAGGCCAGCGCAGCCTCGCACAGGTCCGCGTGCTCGGCCGCGCCCGCCAGATCGATCACCTGCCAGTCGCGGAACTCGAGGTCGGCCCCGCCCGCCGGAGCGTTGTCGAAGAACCGGCCCCAGACGCCGTCGCCGGTCCAGCGGCTGAGGGCCGGCCACATGGCGGCCGGAAGCGAGCCGGTCAGCACGCTCAGGGTGCGGCGCTCGGCGCCGAGCGCGTACAGGTCTTCGATCCGCGCCCGGATCTCGCTCGTGTCCGCTCCCGCCGGTTCGTAGCCCCCGAGCTTGAGCAGCCGCAGCACCCAGCCGGTCAGGAACTGAAGCGTGCGCGTGCCCGCGGGCAGCGCGAACGGCTGGAGCCTGAGGCCGGACTCCGCGTCGCCGCCGGGCGTGAGTTCGAGGTAGGAGCCCCCGAGGAAACGGGTCAGCCAGCGGTACGAGCCGCCCAGGTCCAGGATCAGCACGCGCGGACCGTACTTGAGCGCCTCGACGAGCAGGAAGTTCAGGGCAAAGCTCTTGCCCGCGCCCGTCGCGCCCAGGATCAGCGTGTGCCCCACGTCGCCGCGGAACAGGTCGTAGTGGTAGGCGGTGCGCCACGGCGTCTCGAACACCGCGAGCGACTCGCGACCGAGGTGCCCGCACCGGGCCGAGCCCCTGGGCGGACCGAACACCGGCGCGAGGCACGCGGCGATCCCGGCCGAGACGAACATCGTCCGCACCTGACGCTTGCGTGGCTGGGCCGGAAGCCGCGAGAACCACACGGGCAGCTGGCCGTAGCCCTCCCGGACCGCCTTTGCGTCGTGCGCGGCGAACAGGCGGCGCACGTCGCCGTCCAGCCGCTCGATCTCATCGAGCTCGCCGTGGAGCGCCACGGTGAGCGACGCCTCGCCGTAGGCCACGCCGTCGGCCTCGAGTTCGACGAGCGCGGCGCCCAGCCGGTCCGACTCGACGGCGGCGGCCGAATCGACCATCGCCGACGCCGTGCCCTCGGTCTCCTGCACATGCGCCATCATCGAGTAGCGCCGCGAGAAGTAGTGCCGCTGCGCGCCACGGATCCGGCGCCTGGCCGCCTCCACCGTCCATGGCCGCCATTCGAGCGAGACCGTCATCGTGGCGTCGAGGCAGTACAGGTCCCGGAGCAGGTTCGCGTGCGCCTGTCCGGGCGGCGACAGAAGCGAATACAGGATCACCGGCTCGCCATCGAGCCTCAGGTGACTGCGCTCGGCTTCCAGCTCAGAGAGCGCAAGCCGCCAGTTCATGCCGCTGCCCGTCGCGCCGTCCCACGCCATGCCCGGGCGGTTGATGAGTTCGGAGAGAAGCCGGGACCCATCCACGGCCCCCAGCATCTCGACGGGCGTGTGCTCGGCCACCAGCGAGCGGCCCGCCTCGACCATCGCCCGGAACCGGCCCGCCGCCGCCTCGATCTCGGAGGCCAGGTACGTCGGCGCGCCCTTCCTGCGGCGCTTGGGCAGTCGGGAGAGCCGGGCCAGCGGTCCGGATTGCGTGCGCTTGCCCACCGGACGGAGGCAGGACCCGAGGCACCAGACGACGTAGGCGTCAAGGCGCTGCACGCGGCCAGCGAGAAACGCGCCGCGCTTCCGCGCCGAGATGGCCGCCACATCGGAACCGTTCGACTCCGCCGCGCCGGCAATCGCCGCCGGACGCCGGAGCAGATGGAAGTAGAGGCGCGCGCTTGGGTCGAGCCCCGACAGCAGCCGCTGCCAGAGGCCCAGCACGCGGTCGACCTGCTCGGGCGTGCGGCCGTCCATCGCGGCGGGCCGCAGCCGGCCCGCCGCGATCAACTCGCCCGAACGGGTCAGGCAGGTGCGCCCGTCGTCGAGCCAGCCCCAGTAGGGCAGCTCCTCGGCCAGCGAGCCCGCCGCGTCGTGCGCCCGAAGCTCCTCGGCGACCCTCACTCGCCGCTCCCGCGAATCTTCAGGTGCCACGGCTCGTCCGCCCACTTGCCCGGATCGAACCGCGCCGGGTGGCGCGACGCCGCGCGGAGCACCGCGAGCATCGCAGGGTCCCTCTTGCTCGCGAGCCAGCCCGCGCCGTAGCAGCCGGCGAAGATCACGCCGCCGCTAATGAGCGAGGCCGTCGCGTTCCACACCGCGACCGCAAGCGTCGCGCCCAGCAGGAACAGCCGCCGCTCGACGCCCAGCACGGTGAGCGGACGGTTGAGCGCGGCGTAGCCCGGCCAGCGCCTCAGGCCCCGCATCAGAACAGCCAGCCCAGGAAGTTCACCGCGCCCACCGCCATGCCGATCCCGAAGATGATCCCGGCCAGCGTGCGCTTGCTCCCACCCTCGCCGAACGCGAACATCAGCCCGCCCACCACGATCGCGATCAGCGACAGCCCGCGCGCGATCGGTCCGGTGAACTGCTTCTGTAGCTCGTTCACCGCGTCGACCCACGGGCTCGTGCCCTGCGCCAGCAGCACGCCCGGCGTCAGCATCAGCAGCGCGGCCCACGCGGCGGCACGCAGCGTTCTCGACATCGTGTTCAGCAACCTTTTCATCGTCTGTTTCCTCTCTCTTGGAAGTCAGTGGGTGGCCCCTCGGCGCCGCCCCGGCTCGCCGCGATTCGCTCGCGCATCCACGCCTCGACCTCGGCCTCGATCCAGCCCACGGCGCGCGCGCCCAGCCGGATTGGGAGGGGGAAGCTCCCCTCGCGCATCAGCACCTTGAGCGTGCTCCGCGACAGGCCCGTGCGGGACACGACCTCCGGCAGCCGCAGGAAGCGGATCGGAGGGTTCGTTCTGTGTTCCATCGGTTGTTCAGCCATCGCTCTGCTACTCCTCGTTCTCCTTGCCCTTGACGGAGACCTGCCGCCCCGCCTGGGTCGCGGCGGAGCCCGGGCACCGCCCGCGTCCATGTCGTAGGCGGCGATGAACGCCAGAATCCGGTCCGCGGTCCTCAGCGACGGCGAGCGTCCGGCGTCGAGCTGGCGTACCAGATGCGCGTCGCCCAACGCCTTGATGCCGAACGTCGTCGGCCTCAGGCCCGTGCGTTCGAGGAACGCGCTGACCTGTGACCTGAACTGCTGCTCCAGCGTCGCCATGCGTATAACGGTGACGTCAGAAAAACGGGGAGGTCAACCATTGGGAAATCTCCCAAGTGGTTGTAACGGCTAGAGATAGCCAGTAGGGAGAGCAGCATGCGCGGTGGCGCCGCCAGCGGCATGGCGAACGCCTCCAAAACGCTTCCCGGCAGCCCCGCCGAGGGTGTGGCGTCCGACCGGAAGGTGGGCCAAGGCAGGCCCGGTCGGGACTCGTCCGCCCGGAGTGGCGGACTTGGGATGCGGAGCGCGGGCGCGGACGCCGCGTCTCGCCAATCCGGGGCCGGAAGCGCGCGGAAGCCGCTACCCCGCGGGCGCGCCGCCCGCCCGCGAGCAGTCGCGGCTCAAGGGCGAGACGCTCGCGCCTCCGCCGGTTTCGCGGCTCAACAACAACCCCGAGCTCGTCGGCACACCCCACCGCCGAGAGCCGACCGCGGCAGTCCGGCACCGCTCATGCCGCCGCAGGCTCCTGCCAACCTCGACAGGAGGACCTGCATGGTGTTCCGGTGCCGTCGACGTGCGAATCGTCGCGCGCTGCACCGGCGTGCCGCAGGCCACCCGGCCGGTCATGGAGGCGCTCCTCGCCGAGGGCCCGAACAGGCGGGACCGGGCGAGACCGGCACGCTTCAGGGTTGCTGTGGCCTCGGGGCCCCCGACGCAGTCGAGCTACGGCGCACACGTCGGGGACCCGTCACTTCGAAGCTTGCCGGTCCGCGATGACGGCCCGGTACTTCCCCGGGTCCCTTAGCTGGTAGTCCTCTCCGGTGACCTCGATGACGCGGACCCGGTACAGAAACAGCCGGCCACGGTCCGGCACCCGGAACTGCACGAGCGGACCCGCCCGGAGGGATCCCGCCACCACGATCCGGTGCCGTCCGGGCGCCGTGGATTCGTACAACTCGAACCCGGGCGCGCGCACGGTCTCGATGCCGGGGCCCTCGAGTTCCAGCAGAACGCCGCTGCCGCGACCGGCCGCCGCCCCGCTCCACTCGACGGTCAGGAACCCCGGGTCCGGCACGTGGGCGGCCGGTCCCACCGGGCCGTCGGCGCACGACAGGGTCGTGGCCGCGGCGAGCAGCGCGGCGAGCGCGTATCCGGCGAAGCGCCCCCGGCGGCGGCGCGCGGTGCGGAGGGGCGTTCGTCCCGGCCGCCCGGAACCCCGCCGTCGCGTGCGCCTGGAGATCCGCGGCCGTCCGGCCGCCACGGCCGCGGCGGCGAGTCCGGCGGCGGAGGGGGGCGGGGAGTCCGCCGAGGTTGTGCCGCACCGCGCTTCGCCCCGCTTGCAGCGGTCGATCCAGGCGAGCAGGTCGCCGAGGTCGTAGCGGCCGTTTCCGTTGCCCAGGAGGTCGAGCGCGGCCAGCCGGGCCTCGCTGAGCCGCACCTCCCCGAACAACGCGCCCGCGGCCTCGTCCGGCGTCAGGCCCTCCGCGACCGCCAAAGCCTCCTCCAGCGCGTCGGCCGACGAGGCGGAACTGGCCGTCACCTGCATCGACGCGCTTGACGGGTCGCCGATGTCGTAGTCGTCGGTGCACGCGGCATTGGGATGGTCGTTCGGCGTGCACAGCGGATCCGAAGGCCCCGTCACGCGCGCCGTCACCGTGCCGGTCGACTGCCCGACGTAGTAGTACGCGTCTTTCCGCGTGTCGCCCGGCTTGAAGTAGCCCCACGCTTTCCCGTAGTTGCCGTCGGACTCGTCGACCCGGTAGCTGATCTTCAGCCAGCCCATGTCTCCGCCGCTACGCCGGATTTCGAAACGGGCGAGCCCCTCCACCGTCACCGACACAGCCAGCGCGTGCATCGTCAACACCGCCTTTCCAACTGCGTTGGTGGTGGCGTTGGCGGTGCCGGAGGCGGTGCCGGTGCCGTTGGCGTTGATCGCCGAGACGCGGTAGTGGCGGGTCGTGCCCGCGGACAGCCCGGTGTGCGAATAGGTGGTGCCGGTGCTGTTGGTGTTGCCCACTAGGTTGCTCCAGTTCGACGTGCCGTTGGGCGAAACCTCGATCCTGTAGCCCGTGATCGATGAGCCGCCATCGTCGGACGGCGCGGTCCAGGAGAGGTTGATCGTCGAGGTACCGCTGGCCGTGGCCGTGAGGTTGGTCGGGGCGCCCGGCACAGTCGTGGTTGAGGTGTTCGTGGTGGCGTTGGCGGTGCCGGAGGCGTTACCGGTGCCGTTGGCGTTGATCGCCGACACACGGTAGTGGCGGGTCGTGCCCGCGGACAGCCCCGTGTGCGAATAGGTGGTGCCGGTGCTGTTGGTGTTGCCCACGAGGTTGCTCCAGTTCGACGAGCCGTTGGGCGAAACCTCGATCCTGTAGCCCGTGATCGCCTCGCCGCCGTCGTCGGACGGCGCGGTCCAGGAGAGGTTGATCGTCGAGGTCCCGCTGGCCGTGGCCGTGAGGTTGGTCGGGGCGCCCGCCACAGTCGTGGTTGAGGTGTTCGTGGTGGCGTTGGCGGTGCCGGAGGCGTTACCGGTGCCGTTGGCGTTGATCGCCGACACGCGGTAGTGGCGGGTCGTGCCAGCGGACAGCCCCGTGTGCGAATAGGTGGTGCCGGTGCTGTTGGTGTTGCCCACGAGGTTGCTCCAGTTCGACGAGCCGTTGGGCGAGACCTCGATCCGGTAGCCCGTGATCTCCGAGCCGCCGTCGCTCGATGGCGCGGTCCAGGAGAGGTTGATCGTCGAGGTCCCGCTGGCCGTGGCCGTGAGGCCGGTCGGCGCGCCCGGCACCGTCGTGGCCGTGGTGGCGTCGTCGACGTTGGAGGCGGCGCCGGCGCCGTTGGCGTTGATGGCCCTGACGCGGTAGTGGCGGGTCGTGCCGGCGGACAGCCCGGTGTGCGAGTAGGTGGTGCCGGTGCCGCCGGTGTTGCCGACGAGGTTGCTCCAATTCGAGGTGCCGTTGGGCGAGGACTGGATCCGGTAGCCCGTGATCTCCGAGCCGCCGTCGTCGGTCGGCGCGGTCCAGGAGAGGTCGATCGTCGAAGTCCCGCTGGCCGTGGCCGTGAGGCTGGTCGGGGCGCCCGGCACCGCCGTGGCCGTGGTGGCGCTCGCGGTGCCCGACGCGTTGCCGGTGCCGTTGGCGTTGATGGCCGAGACGCGGTAGTGGCGGGTGTCGCCGGCGGACAGCCCGGTGTGCGAATAGGTGGTGCCGGTGTTGCTGGCGACGAGCTCGGTCCAGTCCGACGTGCCGTCGGGCGAAACCTCGATCTTGTAGCCCGTGATCGCCTCGCCGCCGTCGTCGGTCGGCGCGGTCCAGGAGAGGTCGATCCCGGTGCTCCCGTCGGCCGTGGCCGTGAGGCCGGTCGGCGCGCCCGGCACCGTCGTGGCCGTGGTGGCGCTCGCGGTGCCCGACGCGGTGCCGGTGCCGATGGCGTTGATGGCCGAGACGCGGTAGTGGCGGGTGGTGCCGGCGGACAGCCCGGTGTGCTCGTAGGTCGTGCCGGTGCCGCCGGTGTCGTCTTCGAGGTCCGTCCAGTCCGACGTGCCGTCGGGCGAAACTTCGATCTTGTAGCCCGTGATCGCCGAGCCGCCGTTGTCGCTGGGCGTGGTCCACGAGAGGTCGATCGCGGTCGTTCCGTCGGCCGTGGCCGTGAGGCCGGTCGGGGCGCCCGGCACGGTGGCCGAGGTGGTCTCGTCGTCGACGATCGTGATGGTCGCGTTGCCGATCGACGTCCCGCCGAGAGCGCCGGCCACGGTGACGGTCCGGTTCCCGTCGGCCGAACTGTTCGCCGCGGCCGTGACGGTCACTTCTACCGAGCCGGTCTCCTTGGTCAGAACCACCTGGTGGTTCGCTGCCACTGCATCCGCGTCCGCCGGGCTCACCGTGTAGTGCGTGCCCCCGGTGGCCGTCCCGCCGAACGTCAGCGTGACCGTCGTGTCCCTCGCGAACGTCTTGCTGTTGGTGGTCTCCACCGTGACGGTCGAGACGTTCTCGGCGTCCGTCGTCCCGGCGTCGTCCTCCTCGTCGATCGACGCCGGGTCGACCGACAGCGACAGGGTCGGAAGGTCTTCATCGTCGGTGATGGTGATCGTGTATTTCGGGGTTCGCGAACACGGCGGCTGGCACGTGGTGCCGTTGGGGTAAGCGAACTGCACGAGATCCAATACCGTGGAGGGGCCACTCTCAATGGTCATTTTGAAGGTTTCGGAGCCCTCGTACACATCGTCGTCCTTGACGTCAAAATCCGGCACGGCCCGGCGGGCCACCCACGGGTCGGTAGCGGCCGCGCGCGTGTAAGCGCGTCCTCCGATGCTTGCCGCCCAAGATATCGCCTCGTAGTCGTCGGGACTGTCGGCCGTCCCTTGCTCCGTCAAGAAGTCGACGCGAAGGGCGGGTCGCGACGGCGCCCGGGAATAGGCCGTATTGCGTCGCCAACACGTAGACGGAATCGTTCGTCGCGTCCTCCGCGAACGTGTATGAGGCGTGTTCGTAGCTGACCGTGATCGGCGCATCCGAGATCGAGATGACCTCCACCACTTCCTCACCGCCCGTGATGCCCGTGCCCGACACCTCGGCGGTGAGGTCGCCCGTGGCGGTGGGGTCAAACGAGAAACTCGACGCCCCGATCGTCAGGGTCACGGTGTCCGAGCCGGCTGCGAAGGTCACGTCGTGGCTGAGGTCCGAGGCGCCCAGCCAGGTCTCGTCCTGCGTGATGGTCACCGTGGCGTCCAGCGCGTCCGTCGTCGCGCCGGTGCGCTCCAGCGTGAAGTCGAGGTCCTCAAGCCCCCCGCCTATGCTCTCGTGCTCCGCCTCGATCGTGACGGTGACGGTGACGACGCCGGTGGCGGTGCCGTTGATGGCGATGCGCAACGGTTGATTGTGTGTAGACCAATCTGCGGCGTCCTGATTCCTCCCGAGCCTTTGGTCGTTTATGCTCCACCCGCTCTCAGCCGTGCCCTCGAGATCCGAATCGGTCAATCTTACGTACCAACGCTCGACGGTTCCCTCGGCCACGACGAAGTACTTGGTCTCCTTCGCCAGGGTCGCATTGGCCGGCGCCGTGAAGGTCATGTCCCCGGTGGAAAACGTCGCGGGGTTGGTCAACGTGTAGAGGACGGCGTCGGGCTCGTCGCCGTCCTCCGTGTAGATGCTGACCTTGGGAACAGCACCGGAGTTGACAGTTGCAACCTTGAACACAACGTCAGAGAGCGTATAGCCGTTCTCGTTGTCGCCCGTGGTGAACTCCTGCGCTAGCGCAAGCTGACTAGTAGGAGAGGTGCCTATGGGGCCAGTGAGCGAATAGTTGGGTTGGTTGATGTTGCTCACCAGCGCGGTCGCGGTGCTCCCGGTGTCCGTGGTGGCGCTGGCGGTGGCGGAGGCGGTGCCGGTGCCGTTGGTGTTGATGGCCGAGACGCGGTAGTGGCGGGTGGTGCCGGCGGACAGCCCGGTGTGCTCGTAGGTGGTGCCGGTGTCGCCGGTGTCGTCTTCGAGGTCGGTCCAGTCCGACGTGCCGTCGGGCGAAACCTCGATCTTGTAGCCCGTGATCGCCTCGCCGCCGTCGCTCGACGGCGCGGTCCAGGAGAGGTCGATCGTCGAGGTCCCGTCGGCCGTGGCCGTGAGGCCGGTCGGCGCGCCCGGTACCGTCGTGGTGGTGGTGCCTGCGATGGTGCCCTTGACGACCATGGCCAGCTTCTGTGTCGAAGTTGCCCAATCGTCCGTGTCGTTGTTCCTGAATAAGGCGCCATCGCCGATCGTCCAGCCTGCAACCCCCGTTTCGCCACTGCTCGCGGTGCGGCCAAGAAACGCCCGGCTGGCGACCCCTTCGTTGGCCACTACCCAGTAGGTCGAATCCGCCAGGACCGAAACGGTCGTGCCGGCAGGAGCCGTGAAGGTGTTCAGCGCGTCCCCGGTGAGGGTTGTCGGCTTGGTGAACGCCGCCACGAGCGTGCCGGGCTCGCCGCTGTCGTCTTCCAGGAGCTTCACCGATACATCCCGGTCTGCCAGGCCGTTGCTCGAAAGCCAAAGCTGTATTTCGGTGATCGTGTAGCCACCGGAGTTCGATCCCGTCGTGAAGCTCGTTGCCCGAGGAGCGGAATTAGTGCTGCTTCTGGTCTCGCCCGCGTTCGAGACCAGCGTGGTATCCGTCTGCGCCTGGGCGTCCGCGGCCACGCCAAGCAGGCCGCCCAGGACCAGGAGCGACCCGGTCGCCAGGCGCCGCGCCGCCGCGCGCGCCGTCCTCGAACCGCACCTGCCCGTCGGCAGCGGCCGCCCCATCGGCCAGCGACCGCCCGTTTCGTGACCCGATGTGCGTGCTACCATTGGCCGGATTCTCCGTCTTGGTGGTGTGTGGCCCCTGTTTTTGCGCTCGATAGTTGTAGTTATCGAGAGCAAACGGATTTGGCCTAAACCATTGGAGAGGAGTGAGTTATGCCGATTTCGGGCGCGGACCCCGATTCGGGGTTCGAAGGCGCTGACACAAATGCCGCACGGGCAAGGGAGCGGCTCGCCGCGTGTCTCGACGACGCGAGCGGCTCCCTCAGCCACCACACCATCCGCGCGATCCGCACGGATCTGGACGCGTTCGCGTCCTGGTGCGCCGGGCGCGGGCTCTCGCCGCTGCCCGCGCGGCCGGGCACGGTGGCGGCCTACGTGGGCGCGATGGCCGAGGTCAGGGCCGTGGCGACCGTGCGCCGCTACCTCTACAGCATCGCCACCGCGCACAGGTGGGCCGGGGAGCCGAGCCCGCTCGGGCACGCCGGCGTGCAGCGGGCGCTACGGCGGATGCGCCGCAGAAACGGCTCCCGGCAGAGGCAGGTGAAGGGGCTGACCTGGAAGCTTCGCCGGCGCCTGATCGACGCGGCCGGCGACCGGCCGATCGATCTGCGGAACCGGGCGATGCTCGCCGTCGCCTACGACGCGATGCTCCGGCGCTCCGAGCTCGTCGCGCTGCAAGTCGTTGACCTGTCGGTGGATGCGCGCGGGTCGGCCTCGATCTTCCTCGCCCGCGCGAAGAACGATCCCGAGGGCAAAGGGGCCACCCTCTACCTGCACCGCGACACCGTGAGCCTGCTGCGGGACTGGCTCGCCGCGGCCGGAATCTCCTCGGGGAGCCTGTTCCGTTCGGTCAGGAAGGACGGTGTCGCGGGCGGCGCCCTGGACGAGAGTCAGGTGCCGCGCATCTACCGCGCGATGGCCGAACGCGCGGGCCTCGCGCCGGAGGTCGTGCGGCGCATCTCCGGGCACAGCCCGCG
The DNA here is from genome assembly GCA_965208295.1 of Longimicrobiales bacterium. Taxonomy (GTDB): domain Bacteria; phylum Gemmatimonadota; class Gemmatimonadetes; order Longimicrobiales; family Gaopeijiaceae; genus Bin94. Next base: position 1,032,318 of record OZ242328.1, read on the forward strand.
CGTGGGCGCCGCCCAGGACATGATCGCCTCGGGGATCGGGATCCCCGCGATCATGCAGGCCGGACGCTGGAGGAGCGTCTCGATGGTGCAGCGATACGGCGAGCGGCTGCTCGCCGAGCGCGGCGGCGCCGCCAAGCTCGCACGGCTCCAGGAGCGCGCCTGAGCGCCGGCGAGCCCATAACTTGACCCCGGCAGGCGTCTGACACAACTTTCATTCTGGGTCGCTCTCGATAGCTACAATTATCGAGACCTATTAATAATCTATGTGATCGTTCGTGTCACGATTGTGGCAGAGGCCAAAAACGGCGTGCCAGCATCGTTGCAGGGCTTCCGTGGCGGGTTATCTTTCCTCCTGCTCGCGAAGTCCGGCGAAATGCCCCGCTGGACAGTTGTTTGAGCCTCTCGGTGGAAGTGGAGTTCGCCATGAACGATCCGGACCGGACCGCGCCCGGGAGCGATGCCGGCCGCGACCGCGCGTCGCGCCTGAGCGCGGCGATCCTGCGGATCAACCGGAGTCTCGATCTGGCCACGGTGCTGGAGGAGGCCGTGAAGAGCGCGTGCGGGCTGACCGGCGCGCGCCACGGCGTGATCCTGACGTTCGACGAGGGGGGACGGCTCCGGGAGTTCTTCACCTCCGGCCTCTCGCCCGGGGAGCGGCGCGCGATGGTCGAGTGGCCGGACGGGCAGCGATTCTTCGATCACCTGCGGGGCCTGGCGGCCCCGCTGCGCGTGGCGGACCTGCCGGAATACCTTCGCGGGCTCGGGTTTTCGCCGAACCCGATGGGCGCGGCGACGCTGCAGGGGACCCCGATGCATCACAGGGGCGAGCACCTCGGCGACTTCTTCGTGGGCGACAAGGAGGACGGGGAGGCGTTCACGGCCGAGGACGAGGAGATCCTCCTGCTCTTCGCCTCGCAGGCCGCGCTGGCGATCGCGAACGCGCGCACGCACCGCGAGGTGGAGCGGGCCCGCGCCGACCTCGAGGCGCTCGTCGAGACCTCGCCGGTCGGGGTCGTGGTGTTCGAGGCCGGGACCGGGCGCCCGATCTCGCTCAACCGGGAGGCGAGGCGCATCGTCGAGGAGATCCGCACCGAGGGCCGCCCGGCCGAGCACCTGCTCGAGGTGGTGACGTGCCGGCACGCCGACGGGCGGGAGTACTCGCTGGCGGAGTCGCCCCTGGGCCGGCGGCTCGAGGGCGCCAGGGAGATGCGGGCCGAGGAGATCGAGATCTCGGTGCCCGACGGGCGGAGCGTCCGGATGCTCGTCAACGCCACGCCGATCCGTTCGGACGAGGACGAGGTCGTCTCGGTCGTGGTCACGATGCAGGACCTGGCGCCGCTCGACGACCTCGAGCGGCAGCGGGCGGAGTTCCTCGCGATGGTGAGCCACGAGCTCCGCGCGCCGCTGGCCGCGATCAAGGGCTCGACGACGACCGTGCTGCTCAGTTCGCCGGCTCCGCCCCGGGCCGAGATCGTCCAGTTCATGCGGATCATCGACGGGCGGGCCGACCACATGCGGCGCCTGATCGCCAACCTGCTCGACGCGGGCAGCATCAAGGCGGGGACGCTCACCGTCGAGCCGGAGCCCGCGAACGCCGCCGCGCTCGTCGACCAGGCCCGCACGACCTTCGTGACCGGCGGCGCGCGCAACCCCGTCCTCATCGACCTCCCGCACGACCTGCCGGCCGTCATGGCCGACCCCGAGCGCATCGTGCAGGTGCTCGGCAACCTGCTCGCGAACGCCGCGCGCAACTCTCCGCCCTCGGCTCCGATCCGGATCGAGGGCGCGCGCCGGGGCGCCTTCGTCGCGCTCTCCGTCTCCGACGAGGGCCTGGGAATCGCGCCCGAACAGCTCCCGCACCTGTTTCGCAAGAAGCCCGGACCGGCCGGGGGCACCGGCCTCGGGCTGGCCATCTCGAAGGGGCTGGTCGAGGCGCACGGCGGCCGCATCCGCGCCGAGAGCGGGGGCGAGGGCCTCGGCGCTCGGTTCACGTTCACGATCCCGGCAAGGGGAGCCGCCGTGCCCGAGGCGAAGCCGGCGCGCGGCGCGGCGCGCGCGCCCGCCGATGGCCGAAAGAGGACGCCCGTCCTCGTGGTGGACGACGATCCCGAGACGCTGCGCTACGTGAGGGCCGTGCTCTCCGACTCGGGCTACGCCCCCCTCGTCACCGGCGACCCGGACGAGTTGGCCCACCTCATCCGCGCCAACAGGCCCGCGCTCGTGCTGCTCGACCTTATGCTGCCCGGCACCGACGGCATCGAACTGATGAAACAGGTGCCGCAGCTGGACGAGATCCCCGTCATCTTCATCTCCGCCTACGGGCGCGACGAGACCATCGCCAGAGCGCTCGAGGCCGGGGCGGTCGACTACATCGTCAAGCCGTTCTCACCCACCGAACTCGTCGCCCGCGTCGGCGCCGCGCTCCGCGGCCGCGCCGAGCCCGAGTCGTTCGTCGTCGGTGACCTCGCCATCGAATACGGTCCCCGCCGCGTCAGCCTGGGCGGCCGCGCCGTGCAGCTCACGGCCATCGACTTCGATCTGCTCCGCGTCCTGTCCCTCAACGCCGGCCACGTCGTGCCCTCCCACGTCCTGCTCCGGCAGGTGTGGGGCACCCTCCAGGCCGGCAACGCCGCCCGCGTCCGCTCCGCCGTCAAGAGGCTCCGCCACAAGCTCGAAGACGACGCCGACAACCCCGCCTACATCTTCACCAAGCACGGCGTCGGATACAGCATGGCGGTGCCCGAGGGGTAGGGTTCCCACTCGCAGCGCCCAAGACCGGCTTCCCATGGTCTGGGACGCCTTGGGATCCCTGTCACCATCGGGTTTTGCGCGGGCGCGCCTCACCGCAAGCTGAGCGATGCGGCATGGGCGTGGTTGGGACGGCGCCCGATGTCAGCCGGCCAGCGTCCCGTGCTCGTCGAACCAGCGATAGGCGTCGCGCACGGAATCCGCGACGGGTCTCGGGTCGAAACCGAGTTCTCTGCGCGCCTTGGCGCTGGATGTCCGGCGATTGCTGGCTTCCAGCATCGTCAGCGCGTCCCGCGTGAATCGAGGACGGCGGCCCCGGACGCGGTCCCATGCGACCTGGACGGGCGCCCAGACTCGCGCGGCCGCGATCGGACACACGAATCGGGGGACCGGGACGCCGGTCACCGCCTGGCAGAGCCGCGCGAGTTCCACCATCGAGTGCCAGCGTCCCGAGAGTATGTAGTTCTCTCCGCGCCGACCCCGGGTTGCCGCGGCCAGGGCGGCCGCGACCACGTCCCGCACGTCCACCCAGTCGAAGCCCCCCGTCACCAGGAGGGGGAGGTTCCGTCGGTGGATGTCGACAAAGAACTGCCCGAGATAGGACGGCTCGGCGTCGTATGGACCGATCACGCCCGTCGGGTTCAGGATCACGGCGTCCAGTCCCCGTGAAATGCCGCCTTCGACTTCTGCCTCCGCGACCGTCTTCGCCAAGTCGTAGACCGTGTAGTGCGCGCCTCCCGGGCGACCCCGGGCCTCGTCCAGCGGCTCGTCGGCCGGCAGTTGGTCGAAAGCGTGAATCGACGAAAAGTGGACCATGCGGCGCACGCCGCACTCGAGTGCGGCCTCGACGACATTCCGCGTGCCGGCCACGGTCGTGGCCTGAACGGCCCGAGCCATCCGGGGGTCGATCGAAACCAGCGACGCGAGGTGAAACACGACGTCCGCGCCGCGGAAGGCGGCAACCATGGAGTCCCGGTCCAGGACGTCGCCCTCGACCCATTCGATCCCCGGGTTCTCGAACCAGGGCCCTCTCTGGTGGAGGACTCCGCGGACGGAGCCCTCGCCGTCACGATCGGCCAGGGCACGCGTCAGCACGCCCCCGATGAAGCCCGTGGCACCCGTCACGACGTTCACCGGACTTCCGCTCGCGTCGGCCCAGGGCCGGAGATCCGCGTGGCACCCCGCGGGTCGCCGCCACACTGACACGGCAAGCCCAGCGCTCCAAGCTTGCTCCTCACGAAGTTGGAAATCGTCTCATGGTCGGACGCGAACTGATCGAGATGCTCGCCGAGGGTGGATAGCAGATGGCGACCCGACGTTTCGGACGAAGGGAGCCGGGCATTCCCTCCCTGAAAATGGCGAATCGTGGCCGATCGTACAGGACTGATCGGCCGGCCGTCAAGGCGCCACGAACCCCCAGGAATCACCTTCAGCCCACTCTTTTCGACCCGCGTCTGGCTCTTGCCTGTGCAGCGTGCGGTCATGCGGGCGTGCCTGAAGGGAATAGGCGTGACCGCGGCGGCTTGGCTCGGAGAGGTCTCCGGCGTGTACGCCCCACGCGAGGTCGCCCAGCGCTGGCTCGACGACCGCGGCCGATCCCACGTACCTCTTCAACGTGCACGGCGTCGGCTACCGGTTCGCGAGGCCGAACTCCGTGTAAGGAGCCGTTTCCGGCCCACGTTCGGCGACGCAGCAACCGGATCGCCGCAGCGGTGACAGGGCGTTACGCTCGGTTCACCAGGCTGCGGAGGTGTCGCGAGGGTTTGAAGACCGGCACGGCGCGAGCCGGAACCTCGACCGGTTCTCCGGTCCGGGGGTTGCGTGCCCCGCGGGCCTTACTGTGTCGCACCTTGAAGCTGCCGAATCCCCGAAGCTCGATCCCGTTGCCGTGCGCAAGCGCTTCCTTCACCGCGGCGAGAAAGGCGTCGACCATCAGCCCGCAGTCCTTCTTGCCGACCCGCGGTCCGATCGCATCGGCGACCTGCTCAACGAGGTCTGCCTTGGTCATGCTCTTCTCCTCGCCCGAATGGCTGTTGACTGGTGAGTCTGCTAGTCCGCAGCGAAAATTGCGCCGTAGCGATACCCTTGCGTCAAGTCTGCGGGCGGCGGTCCGCGCATCACGTGCAGAGGGCAGGTCGAGAGAGGGCGTCAACGTGTAGGAAATGTCCTAAATGCTTGTGGCGTATGCAGATATCCAGGACACAAGCACGCCCCCGTCGATCTTGTCGGGGGCACCGCGGGAAGGATGGAGCGCGGCTGAGGGTGGGGGTTGGGCAGCGCCGACGCAAGCCGCCGCGTGCCGGCCATGCGCCTGGAATGGCCCGGGGCCGTGTGGCCCTATGTTGGCCCGGGGGCTGCCGATCGTCCACCCTCGAATGGTGGGACGGGCAGCTATGGAACAGAGTCCCCCACCGCACTCGAACCTTGCCGGGCACGTCGGGGGACCCATCCTGGCCGGGGGTGGTCAGTTCGTGATGATGACGGCCCGGTACTCCGCCGGGTCCCTGAGCTGGTAGTCGTCTCCCGTGACTTCGATGACGCGGACCCGGTACAGAGCGGACTGGTTGCGGTCCGGCACCCTGAACCGCACGAGCGGACCCGCCCGGAGGGATCCCGCCACGACGATCCGGTGCCGCTTGGGCGCCGTGGATTCGTACAACTCGAACCCGGGCGCGCGCACGGTCTCGATGCCGGGGCCCTCGAGTTCCAGCAGAACGCCGCTGCCGCGACCGGCCGCCGGCCCGCTCCACTCGGCGGTCAGGAACCCCGGGTCCGGCACGTGGGCGGCCGGTCCCACCGGGCCGTCGGCGCACGACAGGGTCGTGGCCGCGGCGAGCAGCGCGGCGAGCGCGTATCCGGCGAAGCGCCCCCGGCGGCGGCGCGCGGTGCGGAGGGGCGTTCGTCCCGGCCGCCCGGAACCCCGCCGTCGCGTGCGTCTGGAGATCCGCGGCCGTCCGGCCGCCACGGCCGCGGCGGCGAGTCCGGCGGCGGAGGGGGGCGGGGAGTCCGCCGAGGTTGTGCCGCACCGCGCTTCGCCCCGCTCGCAGCGGTCGATCCAGGCGACCAGGTCGCCGAGGTCGTAGCGGCCGTTTCCGTTGCCCAGGAGGTCGAGCGCGGCCAGCCGGGCCTCGCTGAGCCGCACCTCCCCGAACAACGCGCCCGCGGCCTCGTCCGGCGTCAGGCCCTCCGCGACCGCCAAAGCCTCCTCCAGCGCGGCGGCCAGCGCGTCGGCCGACGAGGCGGAACTGGCCGTCACCTGCATCGACGCGCTTGACGGGTCGCCGATGTCGTAGTCGTCGGTGCACGCGGCATTGGGATGGTCGTCCGGCGTGCACAGCGGATCCGAAGGCCCCGTCACGCGCGCCGTCACCGTGCCGGTCGACTGCCCGACGTAGTAGTACGCGTCCTTCTTGGTGTCGCCCGGCTTGAAGTAGCCCCACGCTTTCCCGTAGTTGCCGTCGGACTCGTCGACCCGGTAGCTGATCTTCAACCAGCCCATGTCTCCGCCGCTACGCCGGATTTCGAAACGGGCGAGCCCCTCCACCGTCACCGACACAGCCAGCGCGTGCATCGTCAACACCGCCTTTCCGGCCGCGTCGTCGTCGAACACCGTCACCAGCAGGTCCTCGCTCACCGACGCGGTCGCCGTCGAGTAGCCGCCGCCCGACGCGGCGTGCGTCAGCGTCGCCTCGTCGTTCGCCGCGTCGTCGTCCTGGCCCGCCGTCACCGTCACCGTCTGCGCCGTCGCCCAGTTCGTTGTCGTGAACTCGAGGCTCGCCTTGTCGAGCGTCAGGTCCGTCCCCGAATAGCCCGTGATCGTCACCGTCACCAGCGCCGTCGGCTGCGCCGCCAGCGCCACCGTGTAGTCCGCGCTTGCTCCCTCCGAGAAACCCAGCGCCGCCGGCGCCAGCACCAGGCCCGCGTTGCTCAGAATCGTATTCGTGCCGGTGGTCGTCGCGTCATCGATGTTCGAGGGCTCGCCGGTGCCGTTGCCGTTGATCGCAGAGACGCGGTAGTGCCGGGTGGTTCCGGGGGAGAGGCTCCTGTGCGAGTAGGTCGTGGCGGTGCTGCCCGTGTTGACCACGAGGTCGGTCCAGCCGGAGTTGCCGTTGGGCGAGACCTCGATCCTGTAGCCCAGGATCGTCGAGCCGCCGGTGTTGGTCGGCGCGGTCCACGCGAGGTCGATCTCGGTGGTCCCGTCGGCCGTCGCCGTGAGGCCGGTTGGCTTGCCGGGCACGGTCGTGCCGGTCGTCGCGTCGTCGATGTTCGAGGGCTCGCCGGCGCCGTTGACGTTACGTGCCGAGACGCGGTAGTGCCGGGTGGTGCCGGGGGAGAGGCTCGTGTGCGAGTAGGTCGTGCCGGTGCCGCTGGTGTTGGCGACGAGGTCGGTCCAGTCCGAGTTGCCGTTGGGCGAGACCTCGATCCTGTAGCCCGTGATATCGGAGCCGCCGGTGTTGGTCGGCGCGGTCCAGTCAAGGTTGATCGTCGTGCTCCCGCTGGCCGTCGCCGAGAGACCGGTCGGGGCGCCGGGCACGGTGGTGGCCGTGGTGGCGTTGGCGGTGCCGGACGCGTTGCCGGTGCCGTTGGTGTTGATGGCCGAGACGCGGTAGTGGCGGGTGGCGCCGGCGGACAGCCCGGTGTGCGAATGGGTGGTGCCGGTGCTGTTGGTGTTGGCGACGCGGTCGGTCCAGCTCGAGTTGCCGTTGGGCGACACCTCGATCCTGTAGCCCGTGATCGAGGAGCCGCCGTCGCTCGACGGCGCGGTCCAGGAGAGGTCGATCGTGCCGGTCCCGCTGGCCGTGGCCGTGAGGCTGGTCGGGGCGCCCGGCACCGTCGTGCCCGTGGTGGCGCTCGCGGTGCCCGACGCGTTGCCGGCCCCGTTGGCGTTGATGGCCGAGACGCGGTAGTGGCGGGTCGTGCCGGCGGACAGCCCGGTGTGCGAGTGGGTGGTGCCGGTGCTGTTGGTGTTGGCGACGCGGTCGGTCCAGCTCGAGTTGCCGTTGGGCGACACCTCGATCCTGTAGCCCGTGATCGAGGAGCCGCCGTCGCTCGACGGCGCGGTCCAGGAGAGGTTGATCGTGCCGGTCCCGCTGGCCGTGGCCGTGAGGCTGGTCGGGGCGCCCGGCACCGTCGTGCCCGTGGTGGCGCTCGCGGTGCCCGACGCGTTGCCGGCCCCGTTGGCGTTGATGGCCGAGACGCGGTAGTGGCGGGTCGTGCCGGCGGACAGCCCGGTGTGCGAATGGGTGGTGCCGGTGCTGTTGGTGTTGGCGACGCGGTCGGTCCAGCTCGATCCGCCGTCTGAGGAAACCTCGATCCTGTAGCCCGTGATCGAGGAGCCGCCGTCGCTCGACGGCGCGGTCCAGGAGAGGTTGATCGTGCCGGTCCCGCTGGCCGTGGCCGTGAGGCTGGTCGGGGCGCCCGGCACCGTCGTGGCCGTGGTGGCGTTGGCGGTGCCGGAGGCGTTGCCGGTGCCGTTGGCGTTGATGGCCGAGACACGGTAGTGGCGGGTCGTGCCGGCGGACAGCCCGGTGTGCGAGTAGGTCGTGCCGGTGTTGTTGGCGACGAGGGTGGTCCAGTCCGACGTGCCGTCGGGCGAGACCTCGATCTTGTAGCCCGTGATCGCGCCGCCGCCGTTGTCCGACGGCGCGGTCCACGCAAGGTCGATCTCGGTGCTCCCGTCGGCCGTGGCCGTGAGGTCTGTCGGCGCGCCCGGCGCCGTGGTGGCCGTGGTGGCGCTCGCGGTGCCCGACGCGGCGCCGGTGCCGCTGGCGTTGATGGCCGAGACGCGGTAGTGGCGGGTGGTGCCGGCGGTCAGCCCGGTGTGCGAATGGGTGGTGCCGGTGCCGCCGGTGTTGGCGACGAGGGTGGTCCAGTCCGACGTGCCGTCGGGCGAGACCTCGATCTTGTAGCCCGTGATCGCGGCGCCGCCGTTGTCCGACGGCGCGGTCCACGCAAGGTCGATCTCGGTGCTCCCGTCGGCCGTGGCCGTGAGGTCTGTCGGCGCGCCCGGCGCCGTCGTGGCCGTGGTGGCGTTGGCGGTGCCCGACGCGGTGCCGGTGCCGCTGGCGTTGATGGCCGAGACGCGGTAGTGGCGGGTTGTGCCGGCGGACAGCCCGGTGTGCGAATGGGTGGTGCCGGTGCCGCCGGTGTTGGCGACGAGGTCGGTCCAGTCCGACGTGCCGTCGGGCGACACCTCGATCTTGTAGCCCGTGATCGAGGAGCCGCCGTCGCTCGACGGCGCGGTCCAGGAGAGGTCGATCGTGCCGGTCCCGCTGGCCGTGGCCGTGAGGCTGGTCGGCGCGCCCGGCACGGTGGCCGTGGTGGCGTTGGCGATGTTGGAGGCGGTGCCGGTGCCGTTGGCGTTGATGGCCGAGACGCGGTAGTGGCGGGTGGTGCCGGCGGTCAGCCCGGTGTGCGAGTGGGTCGTGCCGGTGTCGGCGGTGTTGGCGACGAGTTCGGTCCAGTCCGACGTGCCGTCGGGCGACACCTCGATCGTGTAGCCCGTGATCGCGGAGCCGCCGTTGTCCGACGGCGCGGTCCAGGAGAGGTCGATCGTGTCGGTCCCGCTGGCCGTGGCCGTGAGGCTGGTCGGGGCGGCCGGCACCGTTGTGGTGTCGTCGTCGTCCACCGTCACATCCAAGTCCTTGCTCACCGACGCGTAGTCGCCACCCGACGCGCTGTGGGCGAGGGTAACCTCGTCGTCCACCGCGTCGTCGTCCTGGCCCGCCGAGACCTGCACCGTCTGCGCCGTGTTCCAGTCCGTGGTCGTGAACTCGAGGCTCGTCTTGTCCAGCGTCAGGTCCGTCCCCGAATGGCCCGTGATCGTCACCGTCACCTCGGCCGACGGCTGCGTCGCCAGCGCCACCGTGTAGCTCTCGCTTCCCCCCTCCGCCGGTCCCAGCGACGACTTCGACAACACGAGCCCCTTCTGCGTAACCCTCACCGTCGCCGAGCTGCCCTGGATTCCGTAGCCCGATACCGTGGCCGTCAGGTCGCCGTCGGTGCCGGGGTCGGACGAAAAACTGGACGCGTCGAGCGTCAGCGTCGCGGTCTCGCTACCCCGTTCGAAGTTCACGGTGTGCGCGAGGTCCAAAGTGTCCAGCCAAGCCTGGTCCTGCACGATGTCCACCGTCGCCTCCAGCGGAAACAACTCATGCGGGGTCGATACTCCCGGCCGCGTCAGGGTGAAGACGAGAGGCTCGCGTCCCGCGGCGATGCTTGGGAAATTCGGCTCGATCGTGACCGGCGCCGGGGGAGGGCCCCTGACCGAAATCAAGAGAGGGCTTGCGCTACTGGACCAATCATCCGCTTCGTCAACTCTCCATAAACGCCCATTGCCGATGGTCCAGCCCGATGCCGGAAAGCTCTGCTCGCCATGTCCATCGGTCCGCGCAAATTGCACCCGGGCGCTTGCGATTCCCTCGTTCACGGTGATCCAGTAGGTCGTGTTCGGTTCAAGCCCCGTACCGGTCGGCGCGTTGAACTCGTTCCAGGCAGCCGCCCCACCACCCCAAGTCAGGGACCCCTCGTAAGTCAGAGTCGCCACCAGATCGCCCGGTTCATTGCTGGCGTTGTTCTCCCTGATCCTGACAACGGTACTCCTGCCATCGACCCGCTTCAGCGCCAGCCTAACCTGGGTGACTTCGTAGCCGAAGGTTTTGGGGCCCGTCGTGAAGCTCTGGGCCTGAAATCGACCGTCGGCACCGGACTCGGCCTCAGCGGCGTTGTTGACGTACACAGTGGTACCTGTCTGCGCCTGACCGCCGGTGGGCAGGGCAAGCAACCCGGCGACGACCAGGAGCAGTCCGGCCGCCGCGCGCAGCAGGCAGCAGGAGGACGAAGGAGAGGAAGGGGCGGTTCGCCCCGCCGGACGAAGGGGGCGGAAGTTCGGGCGGCGGGACTCGCGCTTCCGCCGGGCGGGGTCGGCGCGGCCCATCGCGTCAGTCGGGTGGCGCATGAGATGCGGGAATCGGTTCAGTTCAGAGCCGTCCGGACGCCGCCCACACCCCGGCGACCGGGAAGCCGGCCGGCAAACCGCATGCGCGTGAGGTTCGGTCACGGTTACCGGCAGATCAGCGGAGCCCGAGCCGTATCCGCCCCCCGATGCCGTGTGGGTCAGGGTGACGCGGTCGTGTGTCGCGTCCACGTGAGTCAGGGGTTGCGCCGACAGCTTCTGCGCCCGCGTGCGGGAGATCGGAGTTCGGTGCCCGACCGTGTCACATCCCGCGGCGGATGTCGCTGGATGTCGATCCCTTGCCAAGCAGTCCATCGCTCTCCTCTACTCATTCCGTGCCTTGCGGGTGGAAACAGGGCTCTGTTCGCTCTCGCCGTCCGGTCGACAGCCCCGTCCTGATCGTCTGTCCCCGGCCGGGTGCCGGGGTGCGCGCATCTGCATCCCTCCGGTTTTGCTCTCGATAACTGTAGCTATCGAGAGCAAACCGATTTGGCCTAAACCATTGGCGAGGAGCGAGTTATGCCGATTTCGGGCGCGGACCCCGATTCGGGGTCCGAAGGCGCTGACACAAATGCCGCACGGGCAAGGGAGCGGCTCGCCGCGTGTCTCGACGACGCGAGCGGCTCCCTCAGCCACCACACCATCCGCGCGATCCGCACGGATCTGGACGCGTTTGCGTCCTGGTGCGCCGGGCGCGGGCTCTCGCCGCTGCCCGCGCGGCCGGGCACGGTGGCCGCCTACGTGGGCGCGATGGCCGAGGTCAGGGCCGTGGCGACCGTGCGCCGATACCTCTACAGCATCGCCACCGCGCACAGGTGGGCCGGGGAGCCGAGCCCGCTCGGGCACGCCGGCGTGCAGCGGGCGCTACGGCGGATGCGCCGCAGGAACGGCTCCCGGCAGAGGCAGGTCAAGGGGCTGACCTGGAAGCTGCGCCGGCGCCTGATCGACGCGGCCGGCGACCGGCCGATCGATCTGCGGAACCGGGCGATGCTCGCCGTCGCCTACGACGCGATGCTCCGGCGCTCCGAGCTCGTCGCGCTGCAAGTCGTTGACCTGTCGGTGGATGCGCGGGGGTCGGCCTCGATCTTCCTCGCCCGCGCGAAGAACGATCCCGAGGGCAACGGGGCCACCCTCTACCTGCACCGCGACACCGTGACCCTGGTGCGGGCGTGGCTTGCCGCGGGCGGCATCTCCTCGGGGAGCCTGTTCCGTTCGGTCAGGAAGGACGGTGTCGCGGGCGGCGCCCTGGACGAGAGTCAGGTGCCGCGCATCTACCGCGCGATGGCCGAGCGCGCGGGCCTCGCGCCGGAGGTCGTGCGCCGCATCTCCGGGCACAGCCCGCGCGTGGGCGCCGCCCAGGACATGATCGCCTCGGGGATCGGGATCCCCGCGATCATGCAGGCCGGACGCTGGAGGAGCGTCTCGATGGTGCAGCGTTACGGTGAGCGCCTGCTCGCGCAGCGCAGCGGCGCCGCCAAGCTCGCACGGCTCCAACAGCGCGCCTGAGCGCCGGCGAGCCCACAACTTGACCCCGGCAGGCGTCTGACACAGCTTTCATTTCGGTTCGCTCTCGATAGCTACAGCTATCGGGACCTATCGATAATCTAAACAGACGTTCATGTCAACATCGTGATATCCCTGCAAAGTGGCATGCCAACTGCGTGACAGGGGGTTTCCCGGGCGGGTTATCTTTCCTCCTGCCCGCGAAGTCCGGCGAAGTGCCCGCCGGACAGTGGTTTGAGCCTCTCGGTGGAAGTGGAGTTCGCCATGAACGATCCGGACCGGACCGCGCCCGGGAGCGATGTCGTGCGCGACCGCGCGTCGCGCCTGAGCGCGCGATCCTGCGGATCAACCGGAGTCTCGATCTGGCCACGGCAGCGGGCGGAGTTTCTCGCGATGGTGAGCCACGAGCTGCGCGCGCCGCTGGCCGCGATCAAGGGCTCGACGACGACCGTGCTGCTCAGTTCGCCGGCCCCGCCCCGGGCCGAGATCGTCCAGTTCATGCGCATCATCGACGGGCGGGCCGACCACATGCGGCGCCTGATCGCCAACCTGCTCGACGCGGGCAGCATCAAGGCGGGGACGCTCACCGTCGAGCCGGAGCCCGCGAACGCCGCCGCGCTCGTCGACCAGGCCCGCACGACCTTCGTGACCGGCGGCGCGCGCAACCCCGTCCTCATCGACCTCCCGCCCGACCTGCCGGCCGTCATGGCCGATCCGGAGCGCATCGTGCAGGTGCTCGGCAACCTGCTCGCCAACGCCGCGCGCAACTCCCCGCCCTCGGCTCCGATCCGGATCGAGGGCGCGCGCCGGGGCGCCTTCGTCGCGCTCTCCGTCTCCGACGAGGGCCGGGGGATCGCGCCCGACCAGCTCCCGCACCTGTTTCGCAAGAAGCCCGGACCGGCCGGGGGCACCGGCCTCGGGCTGGCCATCTCGAAGGGGCTGGTCGAGGCGGCGGGTCGCCGCCACACTGACATGGCAAGCCCAGCGCCCCAAGCTTGCTCCTCACGAAGTTGGAAATCGTCTCATGGTCGGACGCGAACTGATCGAGATGCTCACCGAGGGTGGATAGCGGATGGCGACCCGACATTTCGGACGAAGGGAGCCGGGCATTCCCTCCGTGAAATGGCGAATCGTGGCCGATCGTACAGGACCGATCGGCCGGCCGTCAAGGCGCCGCGAACTCCCGGGACTACCCCCAGCCCCATTCCTCGGGCGCGCGTCCGGCTCTTGCCTGTGCAGCGCGTGCGGTCGTTCGGCCGGCCGCCGGAGCACAATGGGCATGACCCATCAGACGTTCGAGGGTGGATCGCATCCGGAATGGCGAGAAGGAACGCTCAGCCCGTGGTCGAGCGTCACAGGGGAAGAGGCGAACGCGGTGACAATGGGGCATCTGCGAATTCAAGATCTGGTGGACGGCATGAACCACCTGTTCGACGGACCAACGCCATATCACTGACCCCACCCGGTGAAACCCGTCTTGCCACCCCCACGTTGGTCATTGACCATTACGCCGAGCATTTGACCTACTGTTGTGAGGTCGCACTTTTGAAGGCCATCGTCCTTCCACATGTGTGCGAGCCTCTCTCCTAGTGGCGTTGATACAAAACCATCGAAATCAAAAGTGTCTCCGAGTTTAGCCTTAAGAACCTTGGCTAGGTCTCGGGATATAATCGATGTGACCTTCATACACGACAACGACTCCAGGTGTGTGTAGTCGATGTTCTTCGGTTTCACGTCGATGAAGCGAGTTAGTCTGGTCTGTATCCAGTCGATTTTCTGTTTTTCATTCAGTGATCCAGCCGGTGTAATGTATAACACATTTACAAGCAATCCTAGTATTAGCAATTGGTTTGGAGTGGTATAAGACACAACATCACAAGCCATCTTGCTTGCCATCGATACTAACGATTCAGGTGACGCCTGAATCCGTTCTGCCACTAGCCGAGACAGGATGTCGTGTTTGGTCTGATTCTCGGTTTGAGCGGCGCTCAGCATGGCCTTCTGTAGGACGACAGAGAAATCCGGGTGTTCCTGAGCAGTGGACAAAAACTCTTCCGATACCTGATTTCGCTCCTCCAAGTCCGTTACACGTTTGCCAAGCATCGTGAGGAACTCTATCGAGTTTTCCACGGCCTTGGCTGTCGCCTTCTCTTGGTGATTCGCAAAATGAGACACCACCCATTTCTCGCCAGAATCCCACGCCTTTTCGACAAACTTACCTGCGCCGCCCCCTATGGCAGCCCCCAAGGCAATCATTGACATCGGTTCTGGCATAATCGCGCCCTTCTTTCAGCTTTGGATGTCGATGGAGGTCGTTGATGGGGATACCATTCCCTTTGCTAAAGCCGACAGAATCGGGCGGCTGTGAGGTCCGCAACGGTCCCAGACTAGGACTAGAGAGTTCCCGCTTGCCCTGAGCCGGCGCCAAGTCTTGACTCGCTCGATCACGTTGGGAACGCTCCTTATGTGTGGTTTCTGAGAGCGGCGAAAGCAGGGTGGTCGGACCGTCGGCCAGATCCGAAGTCGGCTAGGCCAGCGCGGCGTGAGGATTCGAGCACCGCCATCAAACGAGCGTGAATCGATCCCGCTTGTCAATGGCCATCCCACCTTGCGGGAGGGATGGGGTGGCTCCGAGCAACGATCATGGAGTGTGTTCCAGCGCCGTTGCCTCTGGCTGTGGGTCCATGTGATCGTACGTGAGCACGCATGGGGCGTGCTCTCACCCGCGAGACTCACGAATGCGCATCCTCCAGGTATCGATCGAGAACTTCCGAGGGATCCGGCGGGCCACGATCCGGTTTCCTTCCCACGCCCTTATCCTCGGACCGAACAACGCATGTAAGTCGACAGTCTTGGAGGCCCTCCACTTCGCACTCGGCCCCGATCGGATCCGTGGGGCTGACCCCGTTGATGAGCACGATTTCTTCCAGGGCGACTACCTACACCGAGATCACGGCATCGATGACCCTGAGGAAGGTGAGACGCGGTTGACTTCGGATGAGGCCCAAGGCGGTGGGACCGATCAGGTGTCTGGTGAAGTTGGCGATGCGGACGCTGTCGGGGCGGGCGCCGCAGAGCAAGAGGGGATCGCCCCTTACACGGATGAGAATGAGGGGTCCGGGGACGGGCCCGAAATCCGAATCGAGGTGGTGCTAGGGGATCTCAATACGGATCAGATTCGTACGTTCCGAAGCCATATCGAACCGTGGGAGGCTACCGAGTTTCGGGTCCTCACTCCTGATGAGGCAGAGAATCACGAGCCAGAGGAGAAGGATCTCGTGCTGCGAGTGGCCTTTCGGGCCTGGTACGATCGAGAGCTAGATGAGTTCGAGGCCGAAACCGTCTTCCTCAGCCCAGAGCGTCCGGGTGGTGAACGCTCGATATTCGGTCGCCGCCACAAGCAGGCTGTGGGGTTCCTGTATTTGCGTTCGCTCAGGACCGGCCGGCGGGCAGCAACATTGGAGCGGGGAAGCCTGCTGGACGTGCTCCTTCGGGAAAAACACGCGAAACTTCAGTTCTGGGAGTTCGTTCTCAAGGCTCTGCGCGACGCCGGCTCGGAAATCGAGGCAGACAGCAAGTTGGGACAGGCTCTGGAGGCGATCGGGACCAGAATAGATAACCTGACGCCGCTCTCTGGATCCGTCGACCCGCCGGGCTCCTTGCAGATTGGACGCCTGACACGCCGCCATCTGCGGCAACTCATGACGTATTTCCTCGCGAGCCGCGATTCGGATCATCCGCTACCATATGACCGATTGGGAAGCGGCACGTCGAACGTGCTAGTGTTTGCCCTACTCGGCGCGATCGCTGACGTCAAGGATAACGTGATTTTCGCGATGGAGGAGCCAGAGATCGCACTTCCGCCACACACGCAGCGGGTGGTGATCAAACGCCTTAAGGGGATTTCGCAGCAAGCGATTGTGACCAGCCACTCCCCCTACGTCGCGGAGCAGTTCCTGCCCGATGGGCTAGTTGCGATTCGACGATCGACCGACGGAACCGTCTCGTGCGATACGCCCCAGGTGGATGAGCACGTGAAACAGAAGACCCTCCGACGAGCATTCCGAACCCGTTTCGCGGAAGGGTTGTTGGCCCGAACGGTCGTTCTGGTAGAGGGTGTCACGGAAGTCTGGGCTCTCCCCGCTGCGGTCGATGTACTGACTTCGGTGCCCGGGACTGGCTTCCAGGGCTTCGATCTGGACGGGGTCGTCTTCGTCCTCGCCGAGGGCACGGGCGGTCTACTCGGCCTGGCGAGTTACTTCGACTCCATCGGGATTCCAGTAGCCATCGTTTGCGATCGGTTGACTGACGCTGATGATCGCGATCGCCTCGATCAGATCGCCCAGAATCTGTTTGAGCATCCGTACAGCGGTTTCGAACGACTGCTCACCGACGAACTCGACCCGAGCGTGATTCGTCGGGTTGCCCAGACAGCCCAAACGTGGTCGGACTACCCGCACCACCTCAAAATGCCCGATCCTGGAGCTTCCGATGTGGATTGGAGGCAGTTTCTCCTCAAGGTGCTCAAGACGCGGAAGGGCGAAGGGTACGCAGCGAGGGTAGTGTCCCTTTGTCAACACGATGAACTGCCTCCGACGCTGATCCAGATTCTTGCTAGTATCCGCACCGCCACCAACGCGACGGCGCTCGAACCGGGCGACCCTTTGGCAGCGCTCCTGAATCCGTCGCCGTCCGCACCGGCGCCGTGAGTCCGTGTCCTGGATCCCCACAGAAGCCCAGCAAGCGGTCCTAACGGCGAGTGATGACCTTCTGGTCATCGGCGGCGCAGGGTCGGGAAAGACAACCGTCGCTCTGGAGAAGGCGCGCCGCTTCGCCGATCAGAACGCAATGGCCCCGGATCAGCGGGTTCTCTTCCTGAGCTTCTCAAACACCGCTGTGCGCCGGATCCAGGAAGCTGCCGGTGTCACGCTTACCTACGGTGAACGCCGCAAGGTCGCAGTTACGACTTTTCACTCATTCTGCCACGAAGTTCTCGGAGCCCATTGGCGCCTAGCAGGGCTGGGAGCTCCGTTCCAGCTTCTGGCGCCCGGGGCTATCGAAGTAATGAAGACCCGGCTTTCCCGTGACGAAGGTCTGAAGGCTGCGATCCTGGCACGGGAGAAGGAAGGGCGGGTGGGGTTTGATCGGTATGCCCCGCTAGTAGTCGCCCTTTTCGATCGAGCGCGGACGCTTCGTAGGGCATACGCATCGGCGTACCCCTTAGTCATTGTTGACGAGTACCAGGACACGGCCGACGACGAACACGAGCTGGTCCGTCGCCTGGCACAGCACGGTCAGCTCATCTGCTGCGGAGACCCGAAGCAGCGCATCTACGGTTTTCGTCGCGGCACGGTAGACGATAGGATCGACCAGGCCGAGGCGGACTTCAGTCTCCGTCGAATCACGCTAACGCACAATCACCGAAGTGCGGAGACGGACATCGAGCGAGTCGCGGCGTCCATCCTGAGATGCGATAGCCGGATCGAACCGCCGGCCTCAGTGGCCAAACAGGTCTATTACAACAATTCCCAGCTTGCCACTCTGCTCAAGCAGCGGATCCTCCAGTTGGAACGGAAAGTCAGAAGCCACACGCGGCAGCCGGGCCGAAGGGTGTCAATTGCTGTAATGTGTTTCCGGAACCAGTTCGTGGGCACCTTATCCCAGTTGCTCACCTCCCCCAGCGGCTTCTTCAAGCACCCTTTCCGCCATCGAATCCTGCTCCCGCAAGAGGGCCTCGCCATCGCTTGGGAAGCGGTCGCGGCCGTCATGACACTTGGTCCCTGGGTGACCGCCAAGGCCGCGCGCGTGCTGGAGGCCGCGGCGCGATTGGATCGTTTGGAAGGCGGCGGCTCGGCCAGCCGGATCGCTCACGCCGAAAAGTTAGAGGGCTGGGCAGCCAAGATGATTGAAGGGACCCTGTCAGGACACGCTCAAGGGGCTCATCAGCTCCGTGAGAGAATCGGTGGTCTCGTTGGAACGTTGAGCGGCGATCCGATGGCGGACTCGGCGCGGGTTGCTAACGCGTTCCGCGGGCTCAAGGGTAACCACCTCCGACACGTTGTCCGCATGTTGGACCTGCGCCCGTTCGGGGTAAACGCTGACGAAATGATGACAGAGCTTGCAGAATCCCACCGCGAGACCGGCGGATACCCAAGGGCGCAAGATCTCGTCACGCGCCGCTTGGTGCAGGAGCGGCTACTGGGCGATGTAGATGCAGGCTCCGGTCGCGTCCTGATGACGATGCACAAGTGCAAGGGTCGGGAGTTCGATGCTGCGATCATCGTAGACGGGAGGAATCAAGACAGTATCGTTCTGCCAGGTGAGCGGCAGAAGGCCGAGCAGCCGGAGAGCCGCCGACTCCTCGCGACGTCGCTACAGCGAGCTCGCTTCGTAGCATTCGTGTTCACGAATGGAGCAGAGCAGTGTCCATTGATTCCCTTCTGAGGTACGAGGTGAGGGCGTTCTGCGGAGCACGATTCCGCAGACGCCGTCTGCAGAATCGGCCGTCAGAGGTGGACGGCGCGCATATGAGCCAGTCGCTGGCGGCCGAGAAAACCCCGGCCCTGGCTGGCCGCGGGGTCGGTCCGCGAGCCGCTCCATGTTCTCCTTGCTGTGGGTCTCGTAACCGGACAGCCTCTCGCCGGTGGAGGCCGGGGGTTCCCTCACGCGGTCGCACCCGCACCCATGCGAAGGGCAGCGTGCACTGCCCGCCCAAATGCCCGCCATTTGAACCGATTTTCCGGCCATTTGAGCACGGAAGACCCGGTCACGGCCTCCGCGGCAAGAACGGCAGATCGTGCAGTCCTGTAAGATCTTGGACGATCTCTTGCCGGGATTCGCGCCATCTTGGCGACATGTGCAGCGTGCAGTCATTCGGGGACGGCATGGACGCGGTCGCCAACCGGACCTACATCTTCAACGGGCACGGCGTCGGCTACCGCATCGCCGGGTCCGAGGGGGCGGGACGCCTTGGGGCATCCGCTAACTTCGGTTAGCGGATTGACATTTGTCGGGGCCTCACGACACTGAGTGGGGCGAGGAAAATGGGGAATCACATCGCGCTAAGCCACCCGGCGGCGTTCGATCTTCGAGTGGCCAGATACGCGGATCCGGCTAAGATTCGACGCGCGCCGACCCGTCCACCCGCCAGGGGAAGTAAACGTCCCGCACGGCGCCGTTCGCGCGGGGGAGGAGGGACGGGGGGCTTGGCCCGAATTCACAGTCACTTCGATAACCGGAAGGAAGGAGGCGATGACGCTTCTCAACTTGGGCCCAGATGACGAACTACTGCTCTTAGGCAGGCTGGTCTTGGCTGGCAGTGACGAGAATACGGTGTTCGCGAGGTCTCTGCGGCCCGGTGAAGAGGATTCCGGGGAAGGGGTGCGCGTCCCGGCCGGGAAGCGGTTGGTGATCAGAGCCGGGGATTTGTCGTTCAGCTCGGCCGAAATCGACGCGAGGAGTCCAAAGGGGCGTGGTGGGTACGCACCGGTGGCCGACACCCTGTGGACTTGGTACAGGGTAATGGGTGCCAAGGATCAGAGCCTCCTGATGATGCTCTTGGCGGCGGCGAGGAGATTGGATGCTACACATGTCTTTTGGTCCGCCACGATGGACGCGCTGGAAGAGTCCGCTACGCTTGTGGGGATTGAGAGGAGATCGACCCTGTTCCGGGCTCTCGCCATGGCTGAAGTAACTATGATCTCTCTGTCGCGGGGCGTGCAGATGCTCTATCGCTTGGAGGAGAGATTCGGCCTGGGTCTCCAGATACCGGAGGAGATCGATTCACTCAGAGATACGTTGCGGCGGATGCGGAATGCCTTGGAGCATATTGACGATCGGGCCGTGGGGGAGGCCAGGGATCGTACCTCCAGCAGCGCGATGTCCATCTTCTTCCAACCCCACTTCGTGGACCAAGGTGTACTAACCTACGCCGGTGAGGGTATGTCGTTCACCAAGGGAGTGCCCGCGACTCTCGGCCATTGCAGAGCGGTGATCATGCGTGTCATTGATCTGCGGCCACGGTGTGACGTTCCTCGCCCGACGAGCCCCAGCGGATAGCCATCCAGGTTGGTTCCTCCGACCGGTGGAGCCGGGTTGGTCTGCCGCGCGGACTACCTGCCGCTCGACCCAGGGGCGCGGGTCAGGCTCGTGCCTGTGCAGCGTGTGCTCGTTCGGGGAGGAATGAACGTGGCCGCCAGCCCGACCTATATCGCGGGTCGGGATGGCCCGTGACTTGGTGGCGTCGGGGGGAGCAACGCGGCGCCGTCCAAGTTGCCGGACGCTGGGACCTCGCGCAGATGGCAGCCCCACAACGCGCGTCGCGAACTGGCCTCGAAGGGAGCCGTGGCGCGGTTCCACCGGGAGGATTAGGCTGGTAGCGCCAGTGGCGGGAAGCAGCGGTGAATGCGGGCGCTGCTAGCCCAGAAAGCACACTTGGAGCGTGTCCCGGGTTCGGGGCGCTCCCGACAAGCTGGTTTTGGAGGACATGATCCGGGCCTGCTCCTCGCGAGTCCCAGATCGGTCCCGGGTCGGGCCGGCGGACGTAGCCGACTTGAGGAAACGGACGTCTTGCGAAGCTCCCTTACTGCGTTTGCTCGCAAAGCGAGGGAAGGTCGGCTTCGTGGCGGCTACGGGCTGGAGCCTTTCAGGCACGCGAAGGAGGGGTTATCGTCGGAAATGGTTGACTTCCGGAAGCTCCACCGCCCGCCCACCGGCGATCCCGTCCTGGGTCCCGTCGAGATCTTCCAAGCTCTTCCCAAGCCGCCATACGTAAACGACTTGTGGGACACGCAGGCGGCTGCTCTTCGTGCGTGGCACGAGCGACGACGTGAGCCTGACTTGGCGATCAAGCTGAACACAGGTAGCGGCAAGACCCTGGTGGGGCTTCTTATCGGTGAGTCGATGCGCCGCGAGACCCGGCAACCGATCCTCTATCTTGCGCCTACTCGTCAACTGGTCAGCCAGGTGGTCGAGAAGGCAACCGCGTTTGGCATTGAGGCGGAGGCGCATGAACGCAGTTCTCCTCTCCCAGCGTCGTTCCGGAACGCTGACGCCATCCTTGTGGGTTCTTACCACTTGCTGTTCAATGGGCTCACACGCTTCGGCCTGCTGGGCAGGCGCGAGCCCGTTCAGGTTGGGGGAATCGTCCTTGATGACGCGCACACCAGCGCAGGGACGCTTCGAGACATCTTCTCGATCGTCGTCAAGCGCTCTGAGCACGCGGAACTATACCGCGATCTCGTTGGGCGATTCAGGTGGGCCTTTGACAAGGTGCATGCGGTCGGTCGTTTCGACGACATATTGGCTGGGCGGGAAGAGGGTGTGATGGAAGTGCCGCATTGGTCGTGGCTGGACGAAGCTGCAGCAGTCCGCGAGAAAATCCAATCCGTGGACGGTGAGCCGTTTCGCTTCAGGCTTCCCCTCGTACGGGACCATTTCCCGGTGAGCCACGCCCTCGTTTCCAGAGATGCGTTCACTGTCACGCCGATGCTTCCACCGGTTCATATCGTGCCGTCGTTCGCGAAGTGTACACGGCGTGTTTTCATGTCGGCTACGCTCTCGGACGACGGGCTGCTCGTCCGAACGTTTCGCGCCTCTGTCGAGAGCATATCGAAACCCATAACGACACGCTCGGTAGCGGGTTTGGGCGAACGGATGATTCTCGCTCCGACCCTATCGGGCTTGTCCCAAAGTACTGCAGTGAGCGCGGCACGCCGCTTGGCCGAAGCGGTGCGAGCTAGTGGCCACGGGGCAGTCGTTCTGGTACCGAGCGAGAGAGATGCGGAGTCTTGGGCGGATGTGGGTGAAATCTGCATCGGGGATGCCGTCTCAGCTGCCGTAGAGCGCCTCCAACACCCGGACACGCGAGCGCGGACACTGCCGATTTTGGTCAACCGGTATGACGGCATTGACCTGCCGCATGATTCTTGTCGGGTATTGATCCTGGACGGCAAACCTCGCGGATCCAATCAGTACGACCTGTACAGGGCATCGATTCTGCAAGGTCACAGTTCCATCAACATCGCGCTGGCGCAGAGGGTGGAACAGGGCATGGGCCGGGGTACACGTGGAGCAGGGGATTTCTCCGTTGTGGTGCTGCTTGGTAGGGATCTGGTCGAATGGCTTGGACAGCGCGGCACGCAACAGACATTGACGCCTGGCACACGAGCTCAGGTCACCCTCGGCCGCGAACTCGCCGGTCTCATCACGTCTCCAGAGGGACTGCTGGCAACTGCTCAGCAGTGCCTCGATCGAGACGGTCACTGGCAACAGATTCACGCAGAACGGATAGCCGAGGCAGGAGACGTACAAGCGGATACACGACGGTTGGTGGAAGCGGGTCGGGTCGAGCGGCGAGCATTCGAAAAGTTGCTGTATGGTCGGTTCACGGAGGCGTGTGACTTTCTCATGGAACAGGCTCGAGATGCTGAGTGGGATGACCTCTTTCGGGGCTGGTTGCTGCAACTGGCGTCGAGAGCAGCCTGGCTAGCCAACGACGGTGATCGTGCCGAGAGGCTTCAGGTCGAGGCACACGGTATGAATCGCGCGCTCACAAAGCCGCGCGGCGAGGTTCCGTACCAGCCACTAGTGAGGAGTACACGGCAAGCCGCAAAGGTGGTTGAGATCGTTGACGAGTATGCGATCCGCTCTGCAGTGCTTGAGAAAATCGACGTGGCTCTGGCCGATTTGCAGGCGGAGGCTTCGACCAACCGCTTTGAGGAGGCGATGAAGCGTCTGGGTCAATTCCTCGGTTTCGAAAGTGAGCGACCGGAGAACAGCACGCGGTCTGGACCCGACAATCTCTGGCTCGCCGGCGGAGAATTGGGATTCGTAATCGAGTGCAAACATCAGAAGACTAGTCCGATCAGCAAAGGGGACCACGGCCAACTGAGGGTGTCAGAACAATGGTTCCACCAGCATTACCCGGATTGGAAGCACACACCGGTAGTCGTTCATCCCAAAGGGCTTGCGACGTCGGACTCGGGGGCTGTCGAGTCCGATGCAAGGGTCCTCACCTTCGACGCCTTGGGACGCATCCAGTCCGCCCTTAGAGCGGTCTACAGCGAACTCGCCTTCCAAGTCGTGCCGCGTGACCAAGAAGCGCGGGCGGTAGTGCTCTTGCGTGAACGTGGCCTCGACGCACAAGGATTCGCCAACGAATATCTGAAGCCGTTCCAGATGGCCGGCTGACTGAGTCCTTTAGCCTGTGTTCGCACGAAGAACCACCCTGATTGTCGCTGCCTTCTCACCCTGATTGTCGCGCTACATCTGCGATTCCGATGTCTTTGGCCTTTCGGTTGTGCCACATCAGCCCTTGAGGAAAAGGCATCTGGGGTGGCGCTGTCCACCGAAGTGCGGGCCGCCGCTCGCCGACCGCTTGCGCCACCGCCACCTCCACAAACCTCACTGGGCTGGTCCGTTTCCTCGGAGGCCCAATCGCGGAACGACGACCGGTGTTCCCGATGCTTCAGTTCGGTACTACCGATTGCACGCCGTTTTCCCGACGCTGCGGAGCACGGCCCGGGAGGATGTGACTCCAGGGCCACCGTGGCTCGGCCCGCCGAGCGAGAGTAGCCATTTCCGACGACCCTGCGGTGGGCGAGCGGGTACTCCGCCCCCTTGAAGGGGCGCTGAACCGCCTTCCGGCACGGATCGCTGGTTCGGGAGCGACCCCGAGGGGACGGGGCAGGGATGTGAAAACACACCTGCGCCCGAACCCGGAGCAAGCCCTCGGACTGGGGGGGCGCTCCCGTCACGGCCGACGCGGCCCGTCCGCCAACCGGCGGCCGGGCCGCGAGGCCGCAAGACGCCACCGGGCAAGCGGATGGACGGAAGGCCCGGCGTGAGTCGCCGGAGGGCCGATTCGTGAAACGGCCCGCCTCGTTGTTTTCACACCGCGGTGCGGCGTAGCCCGCGAGCGCCGGGGCATCGGCGAACATGCCTTGCCCGCCCTCCTCGATCTCTGGGTCACCCAGCCTCGTGCGTGACGAGGGTGTATCCGGCGCTTTCTCTCGCGCCGGGGCGTTCTGCCCTACCTGTGTAACCCCTCGGGAACCGGCGAAGTCGTTTTCTGGGCCCAGTCGCGGGCGCTGGCGACAGTGCCCGGGAGGGATTCGCATCGGCACGGAAACGCTTCTACCGGTGATCGACTGCTTTGGAGCTTGCCAGCGCGACCGGCAAGGGAACCAAACGTGGCCGGCTTCTGCCGGGTTACCATGTCGGTTAGCGTCCCGCACGTGGATTCCTAACTGCCTCCCCTCGAACTCAGACTCACGGTGAGGACTTGATTATGGCCCGCGCCCGTGCCGATGGCGACATACTCCTTGCCGTCCTTCATGAATGAGGTGGCCGTGCTAGTAACCATGCCCATACGCCATCTTCCCGTTTCATCCCAATACTCGGTCACATAGAGCGCTTTCAATGTTCCGTCCGGATAGAAAAAATAGATGCGACCATCCGTTGAACCAATCACCACAGTCCCGTCCCGCATTACGTGCGGACTTGATATCACCCCTCCTTTCGTTTGACAGGAAGCCCTCTCGGATCCATCGGGATGGAGGAAATACACCTTGCCGTCGCCCCCTCCGAATACGATCGCGCCGTCTTGCGGAATCACGGCTGGAGACGAGGTAACGCCCCTTCCGAAGTACACTGTATCACCATCCTCCTGTTGTCCCGTCCACATCCTGTTCATGTCATACTTGGCCCCGTCAGTCTCGAAGGCCCAGTTGAGACGCCCGCTCAGGTCGAGCGAGTAAAGCTTGCCGTCGTCCGAACCCACGACGATGCTCTGACCGTCCTTGGCCAGGGCGGGAGAGGAATAGACGAGGTCTCCCGTCTGAAACGCCGCAAACGGCTCCTCGATCGGCTCGCGGCTGGTGTCGAAGAAGTAGACGTTGCCATCGTGTCCCCCAATCACGATGATCTCCCGGTCCCCGCGGTCGATGACCAGAGGGGAGGATGAAAACGCGATGTTGGGCAGGAATGACCTTATGGGGCCATCGGGTATCAGGAAATGGAATCCGCCCCCCTCCGAAGCCAACAGTATGATATTGTCCTTGGTCGCGGCAACAGCGGCTACTACGTTGCCCGATGTCCTGATCGGAAGCAACAATCGTTTGCCTTCCGGAGAGAGAATATGGACTTTGCCGTCATTTGATCCCGCGACGACCATTTCCTGGCCGGAATCCTCGAGCACGGAAATGAAGCTTTTAACAATCCCGTTGGTCTTGTATTCTTTATAAAAGCCGGACTCGGAATCAATGAAGTACACGGTTCCGCTGCCCGTTCCGGCCACGATGCGGCCCTCCCGAGTCACGGCCACGCTGCTTCCGACCCCATTGTCGACGGAAACGGAAATATCGACGACGAGATCGTAGAGCGGCCTATTGCCCTCCAGGTCGCACGGCCTTGATCCCTGCCCTTGGAGCGCGCCAAGTGGTAGCGCCGCGACGCCGAAACCGAGTATGGGTCCCCACCACCTGCGAAACCGACTCCTGGCCCAAGGGACATCTGCGTCGCGTGCCCGGTCTACCGGTGCGTCGTTCAACCGCTTGGACAGCAGATCAGGCTTCTCACGGGAGTCGTCCATTCCGGGCCTCCTTACTAACAGCATGCCAATCGGGATACAGCTTCCAACACGACCCCCCCTGCCGCGATGCGTGGGGACCTTCGTGTAGCGACAAAGGTACGGGCTCGATCCCGGCCACTGCAAGTTGGGGGCAGCTCCGCACGAGTGCTTCCGATCCATACTGCGGCCCGCCGGGGGTCGGTGGCATTGGTCACGCGGTCGTCATCGGGCGGGCGCTCCGGCGCAGGCACCGTCAGGAGCCTGGTCATGATGCCATTGGTCCTCGCGCAACAGTGGCCAACCCGTTGCAACTCGATCGCCACCGGACGCCGCAGTACCCGCCCTGGATCGTGCGAACCTATTGGCTGAGCGGCCGTGGGAACGCGGCTCGGCCGCTGCTGCGCCCCCGCCACCCGTAAGCGCCTGTGTCCACGGGCATGGCGTCGTTCCCGTTGTCTGTGATGACGGCTCCGCGGTCCAGTACCGGAATTCGAACTTGGATCGGGCAATTGAGTGGACACCGTTACCGCCAATCCCCGGAACACTCGCCGACCTGAGACCCCAATCCGCCGAACATGAGGAAACAGAGCCGGCTCCGCCGTGCGGATTCCGACGGATTTCGATCACCCATTCCGACGGATTCCGATCAGTGATTCCGATTGATTCCGATCACCTTGAAGTGAGCGAGTAGGAGCGCTGGAGAACCTGTTGTAGCGGCCACCCTCTTCCATCCTCGCCGGAGGTCCCCTGAGACGAGGAAGGCAAGAGGATGCCAAAGAAGAAGTTGTCCATGCGGAAGATTCGGGAACTGCTGCGTCTGAAGTACGAGCTTGGGCGCAGCCACCGCGAGATCGCCGCGTCGCTTGACATCGCCAACAGTACGGTGAGCGACTACGCGAGGCGGGCGGCGGCGGCCGGCGCTGTTCCCGCCCCTGCCACCGTCGCGGGTTTCCCGGCCCGAGCCGAACTGGGAACATGTCCACCGGGAGCTTCAACGCCACAAGGGGGTGACGCTGCAGCTGTTGTGGCTGGAGTACCTCACGGCCCACCCGAACGGCTACCGTTACAGCCGGTTCTGCGAGCGCTACAGGGCGTGGCGGGGACGGATCGACGTGGTCATGCGGCAGGTGTACCGGGCGGGCGAGAAGGCGTTCGTGGACTACGCCGGCCCGAAGTTCGAGGTCGTGGACCGGGAGACCGGCGAGGTGCAGGGCGCCATGGTCTTCGTCGGTGTCCTCGGCGCCTCGAACTACACGTTCGTGGACGTGACCCGGAGCCGGTCCCTGCCGGACTGGACGATGTCGCACGTCCGGATGTTCGAGTATTGGGGCGGGGTCCCCGGAACTCGAGATCCCGGACAGCGAGAAGGCCGCGGTTCGTGAGGCCAGCCGTTACGAGCCGGACCTGAACCCGTCTCACCTCTCTCTGGAATTGTCCCAAGGGGAGCGTGTCCGACATAGTGGGGCGATCCAAGCTGGAACCGACCGCACGTTGCCGAAGCCCTCGCAAACACGCCGCCGCGACGCCCCAGGTCGTCTTGAGGCGACCGGCGGGACTCCCGCAAGTCGATTGCGAATCCGGCTGTATTGCCAAGACGCGACCGGATCGCGCTCAACGGCGGGAATGGCAGATCATGCAGTCCAGGTTCAACTCTAGACGTTTCGTTGCCTCAAGCAACTTCATCGGTAGCTTGTTGCCGTGGCCCGCATCGCGCGGGGGGATCCAGCCTCGCACCCGCCCTGTGCAAGGATTTCTCCGCGACAGCGAACTACCACGGCCTAGTCGGCGGATCGGGCTGCACGGCCACAGCACCTCGACGCCCTCCTTCGCCGACCACGCCGCCACCCGCCGCGACAGCGTCGGCTGCGAGGGCAGGCGCCCGCCCTTGCCCAGCGGAGCCGTGCCCGCCCGGTCGCCGGTGGCCAGCCGCAGCGCCGGATCGTCGCGCAGCTCCGTCGCGTCGCTATGGTCCCGGCGGCCCTGCCCCGCCAGCAGCAGAAGCGTCCGCGCCAGCCGCCTCTGAGAATGCCGGATCCGGCGCCCGTCCCGCTTGTCCGGCAGCCCGTTCGCCAAGAACCGCGCAACCCTGCTGCGCCGCAGCAGCTCGCGCCCCGTCAGAGCCCCCGAATCCCCCGTGATCCGGTCCCGGCCGGACCCGATCCTGATCGACCTGTTGAAGCTGAACGGCGCATCCATTATCTTCACCCCCGACGTGATGGCTGGCAGGTGCTCGCGATTCCCTGTAACGCATTGAATCTAAAGCACTTGCCGCCTCACGTCGCCTCGGCGCCCGGCCATTCGTGAATAAGGGGGGTTGCCAGCACGAAGATCGACGGTACTTTCCTAATCCCCCCAACAGGAGCGTAGGGAATGAGTATCATGGCCGTAGCGTTGGCGGCATGGGGCACTTTTGCCCTGTTGCGTCTTGTGGTTGTTCCACAGACCGACCGTCGGGCCGACGCCAATAGGAACATCGGTGGCATCCGTGCGGCGGCAGTGTCGAGTCTGTCGGGATTTCTGAGTATAGCTTCGCTCATGGTGGCGATCAGCACAACCACTGCCTGGGGCGTGCTAGCCTATGTCAATGCAACGGGCGGCACCACGCTGCAGGCCGCACGTGACGCGCAGCGGCGGATCCAAGAAATCGATGCCTTCTTCGGCAACTTCGATGCCGGAATTGGCATCTGGATGACCGTCGCCTTGATTGCAGCGCTCGCCTATCACGCCTATCGAAGCGGCGGAAAGCGATTCGCGGCTGTCCTGAATGAACACATCGGTCAAGAGATCTCACGGCTGCAGGACAAGGAGCTTGAGGAACTTCCACCGACGGAGGAGATGGGAGCACTTGCCGCCACGATCGAAGCGCTTGAGTGCCATCTTGCTGAGATCGACGAGAAGGATGCAGCCAGGGACCGATTGCTCGTCAAGCGACATGAGCTCGTGCAGCAATATCACGCGCTGGACTTGCTGAGACGCATCGATACCAGTCTGAACGAACCCGAGACAGTAGAAGAATCTGGCTTCGCCCGCGTTCTCCTGTTCTTCTCGTCCATCGGAATGCTCCGTTCTCTTAAGGGCTTGGGCAGAGTTACAGTAACTGTCGGGCTACTTCTGCTGCTTCCCGCTTCGATGACGATCGGGTTGACTGGAATCCAAGACGCAACCAAAGCACGCGTGCTTGCCCTGAACGAGACCGTCGAGCAACTCGAACTGAAGCTGGACGGGGATGGCGTTGATGAAGAGTACGAATTGCTGGTGGCGAATGCCGAGCCGGGAGCGCTCTCTCCCGAAGACGAGCAGGCGATCGAGGAGATCGCTTCAATCTTCGAGTCGGAGGTCGTCCAGGTCAGATACCTACAGGGCGCTCGCGCGCTCCGGGTCAACGTCGCGCACACTCCAGCGCGGGCGCAGGTCAGGAGCCTGATCCTCGATGCGTCTGTATCACATCCGACGGCTCGATCGCAGTCCCTAAGGTCCCCCCAGTCGCTGGAGCCACTTGAGCAACGTGTACTCGCACTGAATGTAGAGGCCACGGGCCTGCGCCGACCCGTCACAAGCTACGGCGAGCGGTTTCGGGCCGACCTGCGGGAAACCGTATCCCGGATGGACCGAGGCGTCTGGGCCGACGTTCGGAACAATGTCGGCAACTACGTTCGATCGTTTCGACAGGCACCGGATCCGCGCGACCTTAGGGCGATGATGTTGTCCGACGCGCTCGGTCACGTGATGGGCGGCGTTAATGTCGACAGTCCAATAGAACAACTCCTACAGCGGGGCACAGTCGAACTCACAGGGGATTTGGTCGAAGCAACCTACAGGACCGAGTCACGACGCTTCATGGTCGCGCTGACGCAATCCCAAGATATCACGCAGGCACTGAGCAGCCTGTCGCGCGCCCCGTACTCCATGCGATCAACTGCGATGCGGCAGCTGCGAATTAGTGTCGAGAGGTTACCAGCGCCGGAGAACATCCCCGTCTCGGCCTCGCTCTCGGTGACCCCTCGTTCGGGTGTAGACCAAGTGGCGGCACAGAGTGCGGTGCAACGAATTGCACAGATCAGAGGAACGCCAAGTGCGTCGGTAGCCGACGCCCTGATCAGCTTCGGAGATCTGTTTCCGGGACAACCCAATGAGCCCGTCAACTCGATACGCGGGAGGGTGGTAAGCACACTGGCACCGAGCGCCAGTGGCGCAGACCTCCGGACCAGATATGCACGTGCTCGCAGTTACACGCGGCTTCGTGGGTTCTCGAGGATCGGTGGCGTGATCCTTGGGCGGCCGCCAGAATCGGGCACACTTGAGGCGCAAGCACTCGAATGGCGCTTGACAGACCGGGGGACGGTACTGCGGCTGATACATACGGACGGCTCGTATCGAGAGTTTGGCCCTTACGATCCTGCCATCGTTCACAACGCACTCACGTATGCCGCTGACGGACGGGTCACAACCGTCACGATGGTAACGGCAGAACCCCTGAGTGATCTGCGAATCCTACTTCATCCCGCTCTCGTCGACACAGGCCTCGGCTGCAGCGCAATTCGACTCGACCTGCTTGTCGATGCGGCAAGCGGATCCAATCAGTCCCTCGGCGATCTCCGCAAGACGGCGATCGCCGATGTGGAACGAGAGCACGACGCCTATGAAAGGGCTTGGGCCATCCGCCTGCGCGAACTCTCTAGCCGGCGATCGACCCGGAGGCACTACGCGAAACTGGGACACGACCTGAGGCAGTTTCTAAGTGACACTGCCCTCCAAATAACGGATTCCGACGTAGGGATCGCCCCGGAACTAGCCGAGACCGGCTACAATTATCTTTCATCGAGTCCGGAGTTCTACGACCAACGTCTCGTGGACGCCCTCGGTCAGTGTGGTTCGTCCGAGTCGGTCAAGGGGTATGACAGGTGCATCCGTTCTACAGCAACTACGGATGCCTACGTGTCGGACTCGACCGCATCTTGGGCGGCACCTCCTCCTCAGTACGTCCGGTGGAGCGGCGTGCGAGAGCAACCGTGGATCGTCGACAAGGCGCTCTCGTTCATATCATCGGACCAACCGCTCGGGCCGTTTCGCTTCATGGTACAGGTCGCCTTCACGTCGCCTCCCTGGTTCATCAGCGACGCCGCATGGTATGCCGAGAACAACACCGCACTCGAGTCGTTCGACGACGAAACGCCGTATGAGTTGACCTCGCTCGGCAATGCACTGATGGACGAGATCGCCTCACGCGCGCGGGAAGATGTGGAAACCGCGAGAGTGCTTTCGAGGATGGCTGAATTCACGCACCTACAGCGTCTGTTTCGCGCAATTCTCGACGACCAACTAGTGCTCACGGATATGAATCTGGCGGACCTATCCAGACTTGCAGACCAAACCGCAGAAACCGTGAATCGTGTGGAAACACTGAGCTGGTTGCCCCAACCCTTTCCGTCTGAGCAATTCGCGCGAGAGATCGCGTCCAGCGTTGCAACGCGACAGCAAGCGCTGGATCTCTTGAGTCAAATCGGAGAACTGAGGACATCGCTCGGTTTGGATGACCAGGAAGCGCTCGCCAACAAACTGGCAGAGTCGCGCTGCCCAACACCGGGGACATAAGATGGTCCTCTGAGACAGGCATGCCCGCAGAGGAAGATAGCGGGGAGACGCGGTTACTGACGCCCGTCGAAGTCCACTTGACATGGGTTTCCCGGCTTTTTTGGGGACGGCAGTACCAAACATGATCCAGCGGCAAGAAGAGCATCCTTGTCATCGCTACGATCAAGGAACGGCCGGTGGCCGCAGTTTGGTTAGCCTGCGGGTCCGGAACGGAAGTACCGACCATGGGAAGGATACTTGACGCTCATGCCATCAGGCGCGGATTCCTGCCATTTGACAGCGTTTCTCCGCTGCTTCAGTACGGTGGAATCAGACTTGGTGTAGCCGGCAATAGTGGCAGATCGTGCAGCCCTGGTTGAACTTAGGGGATTTCTTGCCGTGCTTCACAGCAGCGATCCTCCGCTGATCCAGCGCTTGGCGATGGCATGCTCGATCACCGGAACGTTGAGTGCCTTGGTCTCGTCTGCGGTGACGCGCTTGATCGCAGCAAACATCCGGTCTGAAGGCAGCTTCATGAACTTCTTGACGCAGACGTTCCCGACAATTGCCTTGTTGTGGTTCTTCCTGTTCCGCAACACGCAGAGCTCGCTTATTGGGAAGTGGCCACACAGGCAGGTCTCCGGCTTACGTTGGATGTAGATGTCCTCAATCCGCCATTCCAACCGCGCGCGATCCCAAACAACGGCTTCGCTGAGCGCGACGATCTTCCTTCCCAACGCGAAACGGTGATGTGACCTGTCGTCTTCGTCGGCATGGTGCGGTGCCAATTCTTCCCTATGGGGGGCTTCCCTGCCTAGCTAGTGCCGTCCGTCTAGCTTGACCTGCTGCGACACCGTGGTCATCACGCTCCAATCCTGAAACAACATCGTTGTCCGTCCAGTTCGGCTCTACCCTCCACTATGGCGCCACCCTGAAGCCCCACTCCAACCAGGTCCCAGAGTGCTTGTCGTAGTGCCGCTTCGGTAACCCGACGACAAGTAGGTGGCGAGCCCGCGTCATTGCCACATACGCCAGCCGCCGATCTTCCTTGTCATCGCCGCCCTGAACCGCAGCCACCACGGAGTTCCAGAACTTCGTACTGCCGATGACCAGTACCGCGTCGATACTCTCGCCTTTCACTTGGTGAATCGTGTCCTGCCGAACTTCCGGGAATTCCTCTACCGATTGGAAGAGCGGTAGAGCCTTCTGATCGGCGGAGAGTCCGGTTGTCTTGATGTGGTGCCCGAGCTTCGCATCACATTGCAGGCCGATTTCATCGATCAAGCTGGCGAGCTCCGTTCGCATGGAACGAACCCAAGTGTCACCAAGCTGAGATACCGGTCTTAGTCGGTGCGGGCTCTTGACGAACTTCCAGATTGCCAATGAGACAGACATGCGGTCGCGTGACTGCGGGTTGCTATCGATGCGCTCCCAAAGGTGATCGTCACCCGTGAGTTCGCGCACGACACGTTCCACGGTCTGAGACGCCCCACGGTAGTCGTGCCGAGCATCACGAAGGAACGCGGCCTTAGCCAAACGCTTTGCCTTGCCCTGAAGCTTGGTGTAGTTCCCCTTTCCGCGCAATGATTCCAGTTGACTGTGCCCCCGACACACGACGGCAGCAGAGTTGATGGGCATTCTGGCTTGGTCTGCGAGATGTTGGAATACCGCCACGCTATCGGATTGTGTCTCCGATGACTCTCTAATCACAAACCCCCGGTGCCACTCATTCGCTCCATCAGCAACTCCGATGAAGTCTGCGTTCCCGCCCACGTTACGGACAGCCGCCGCAATCTGGTTGTTGCACCGAAACGACTGACTCAGGGGCCTTTCTGGAATTGACCACTTTGTCTTCAGATTGGGCAACGACGTCGCATCTGCCATGCCAAACTCGAAGATGCACTGGTCCGGGTCACCAACGAGCGTGATCCGTGCACCCTTCTCTCTCAGAAAGTTCAAGAGGTAGAGCAACCATGCATTTGAGTCCTGCGCTTCATCAACGATGATCTCCGGGAAGCGCCTGGCGAGGAGCTCTGCGATGTGAGGTTTGTCTATCAGAAGCATACAGGCCCAGAACACTCGCTGGTCATGTGTATAAAAACCCAACGACAGTAGTGCGTGGACAGCATCACGGGATGTGGCGAGAGGGTGATTGCCGAAGGCGGGTGACGCCTTGAAGCGGAGCTTGGTGCCATCATGAAGATTGGGTATGATTTCCCATGCCGGAACCGGGATCTTGCTGCGGCCCTTGCCGTCCCGCCACACCTTTAGTTTGGCATTTCTCCAGTCGCCTGGACGTGGGCCCGGAAATAACGTTGGCCGCTTGTCTGCGCCGGTGAGTAGGTGGCCAAACGGCGCGAGAATGTAACGTTCAACGAAAGCGTCAAACGTACCGACGTAGTTCGGATCGAAAAGAAGGTCTCTTCGCCCTAACTTGATCGTGGCGGCCTTGAACTCGCGGATGGCAGCATTGGTGAACGACACAAGTGCCAGTCCACCGACGGAATGAGGCCAGTTGGCCGCTCTCCAGACAAAGCGTCGACATGATGTCCAGGTTTTTCCGCTTCCTGGAGCTGCCCGCAAGAAATACTCCAACTCCTCAGCAAAGATGGCCTCGCTCTGCTGGTCTGTCGGGTTCTCCGCAAGTATCGCCTCCCGGAGCTGATCAGTCGGGTCCATCATTTGCCTGCTTCTCCGACAACTCCCAGGTGCATGAGGGCATTGCGTATGTAGGTAGGGACGACCTGCGGCCCTAGGTCGCATCCGTCCATCGCACCTGCTAGTTCCTGAGCAAACCGGCCTTTTGACACTCGTGACGCCAAGAAGACGCTTAGAAACGCACTCGCTTTGTCATCTGCAGATTCAAGTACCGCGAGATCACGTTCGAGTGTTTTCCCTGTCCTCGGATGAAGCTCCCTAAACGCCGCAATCATGTGCGGCAGCATGGCGTCGGAACGAGCAAGTTCGTGCTCAAAAGTGATTTCCGACATTTCTACCCTCAAATTGGGAACGTCAGACTCGAGCCTTTTCAGCCCAGCTGCGGTTGCCGACACCCCTCCACCGATCTCCTTCGCATCACCGTCCGTGAGAATGACGACTGGCACACTAAGCCGTTCCACTCCAATCAACGGAATGAACGCGTTGAAGTTGATTCCATCCGCGTTCAGAACGGTCACGGACGATTCCTTCAGGTTGCCACCTGACATCTTGGCCAGCACGGGGAGCAAGAGCGCCTCCGCGATCCCCTCCACCATCAAGATGCGTCGGGCGAAAAACAGCTCCCCACGGGTCGCATCGAGATACCGCTGGAGTTTCTTCTTGATCTTATCGTCAATCGTGATGGAAAAGACGGAGACTGTGCTGACCTTGCCATCCACTTCATGAACGGATATGATCGAGTCGATCGGTGCCTGACTCGCCAGAATAGGAGAGTGGCTGCTCGCGATGACCTGTACTTCATTGCCCTCGTGATCCCTGGCGACCTCAGCCAAATGCCTGAGCAGGAGCATCTGTAGCTGTGGATGCAAGTGCGCTTCGGGTTCCTCGACCAGGATTGAACGGAATGAGAACTGTGGGCTCCGCCGGAGCGTGCCCAAAGTCGCGGATGTGAAGACCAAGTTGTTGTAGCCCAGCCCATTGAGGGCAAACGGTAGTTCGTCAATCTCAGGCAGGAGTCCTGCGATGATGCGACGAAAGGTCGGGTCGGTAAAGATCAGCTCCGTATTCTGGGTCAGTTCACTCCCTGCGATAGCTGCCATCCGCGCATTGATGTCGCCTCTTGCGTCTTCGACCGGCTTGAGAAGTCGGATCTCCTCATTTGCTTCCTTGGCGATGGCTTCGAAGTCTGCGCGCTGATCTTCCTCAGTCAGGCAGTCGATGAGGCGGGACAACTGGGAATGCAGGCCGGGCCGCAGGCCGCGCTCGGGATCACGCAGCGGCTGCAAGTAGATCGTCGAAAGTTGGTCGTAATGGTTCGACGGAAGTGAGCCGCCTTCCGTCTCGCCGCCCCACATCTTCACGTTGCACCGATTCGTCGTCTCGTTGAATTCAACACGGGCATTGACCTGCATTTCGAAGTTGCCACCACCGACATCGACGAGGCATTCTTGAAAGTGGACCTCGTCCTCATCCTCAAGTCCCGTGAATCTGCAGGAGATCTCGATAGGTGCGCGGTCGGTCCCGGCCCGGAAGTCATCCTCCCCAAGCCGGAGGGAATCAAAATCCCGGCTTGAGAACAACATGAGGCGCAGTGCATCTATGATCGTCGTCTTACCCGAGTTATTCTCCCCAACCAACACCGTCAGACCGCGCGGAAAACGCACTGTGAGGGCGTCGATCTTGCGGAAATTGCGGATCTCTAGTTCACGAAGCCACATCTGCATGACCTCCGCTTCTGCCGCAGCTTACCCGGAGATCTCGCGGGCCGGCTTACTGCAAGGGGCGATCCCCTCTGGGCGTCGGGCAGCCGCGGGCCGATCCTTGGGAGATGGAGTCGTGAGACCTGAATATGTCGCTGACGCCGCAAGGAAATGTACTTTTTACGCGTTCTGCGGCGAAGCGGATTCATCGCTCGAAACCATAGGTGTTCTCGTCGATTCTCAGGTCGCGGGTGTTGGCTTTCACGATGTCGACGACATCCTGCGGGTAGCCCTTTCCCCCGGCATGTCCTTCGAGATCGAGGGTCACGCGGACGTTGGAGCCCGGGGAGCGGGTGAGTTCGACGAGGAGCGCGTCCATGATCCGGGCGACCACCAGTCCGGCCCGGTCCGGCTCGACCGGGATGCTGGCGAAGAACCGTGTCGGCGGTGGCTCTGCTCGCTCCTTTGCCGGTTCGTCCGGATCGGTTTCGTCCCTCTCGGTCTCCTCTTCTTCGTCGGACCCGTACTCCCCCGGCTCAGGCTCCCGCACGGTGCGCGGGACAGCTTCGCGGCGCACGAGCAGTCCGCTTCCGAGGCCGTCCGTCACACGCACGATACCTTCGATCGCGCCTTCGTAGGTGCCGGCGTCCTCGTCGAACTGTGCGGCGAACACATAGGGCTCGGCAAGATCCTTGACGAGTCGTTCGAGCGCTCGGTCAAGCGTCGCGTCGTCGCGGAGCCGTGGCATGTAGACGTAGGAGGCAAACCAGTCGCGGATCGTCTCGATGGGTACATGCGGCCTGTCAGCGGGCCAGACGGGTGCGAGGCTCCGGGCGAGGTTCTGGGGTCCCATCTCCGCGACCACGGTGCCGTCTCCTGTGATCTTGTCCCAGACCACTTTGGGGATGCCCTTCGCGCCGCCCCGGTTGATAAGCCGGGTCGACCGGATCACGTAGCCCCGCTGTGTACCGGTAGCATCGTCCCCCGCATCCGGCGGCCCCGGATGGAGCACGTGGACCCATGCCTGGCGGATGCTCCGCACCAGTGCTTCCCGGCTGCGCTCAGCCTGTCCTTTGGCGTCGCCCGTCTGCGCCCGGGTCAGATTGTCCCGGAGATCGGCGTCGCTGAGAATCGATTGCCAAGCGCGTTCGCGCCTGGCGTTCTGGCGGGCCGCGTCGATGTTGCTCGCGTCCGGGGCGACGAAGACCAGGGCGTTCCGGTAGCTTCGCTGTCCGCTCCCGCGTCGTTCGAGCGCTTCGCGGGCAGCGACGACTGCCGGTGATTCGGAACCGGCACCCGGATCGTGGCAAGCCGTAGACGGAAGGATGACCAACGCTGTGGCGCGGCGGTCCTCGATGTCGGTCAGGTTGTCCGGTGCCGCGTGGACGCGCGGGAATCCGGCGCGGCTGCGCTGCTCATCGCGGAGAACTTCGATGATCCGGGCGTCCGCAGCCCTTTCGCTGACGTCCCGCGCGCGGTCGGCGGCGAGCTTGTTCAGCGTCGGCTGCGGTGAGTACCAGTAGCTGTCGCCGTCGCGGTAGAGATGGGCGGAGCGCCGCGCGAGTTCTTCGAGCGCTTCCCCGAAGATCGCGATCTGGTCGCCGGGCTGGGCGCAAGCTAGACGCAGTTCGCCTCCGGTCATGCCGCCACGCCGGGCACCCGCGTGGGGAGCGGTCGCGAAGAACACGGACCGGGCGGCGCGAGTCGCGGCTCGGGTCCGCATGAAACGGGGGCGGCGCGCCTCGATCCTGGCCGTCTGCGCCTGCTCGCCATCAACCTCCGATTGCAGAATCGGGCCGAAGGCGCGGTCGAGCGGCTCGGTGAGCGCGGTGCGGACCTTCACGTCGTGGAAAGGCAGCATCGCGGGTGTGATGAGCGGTGCCTGGCTCTCGCCGCGCCAGAGCGAGTACACGACATCTGCCATGATCTTCAGAATGCCGCGCGTGCGCTGGAATTTCTCGAGCACCGACCAGTCGCCCGAGAAACGTCTCAGAATATCGGGATGCAACGGATAGGCCCGGCGCATCTCCTCAGCGTAACTCCGTTCGCGGACCTCCGCCGGGAAGTCCGCCCGGTTGTCGCGGTAGAGCTTCCGAAAGGCGCGGATGGTCTGGTCGCGTACCCGCTCCCCAGCCGAATCGAGGGGCTGAAAGAGCCGTCGGCGAACGATCTCGAACGTCTCGATGCCGCTTGCCGGCATCCATGCGGACTGCACGCGGCCGAAGATCTTCTCGAGGCGGCGAAGCGCGTGCATGCCCTGCTCGTCGCCCACTTCCGCGCCCGACTCCGGAAGCGAACCCACAACGACCGCGCCGTCCACCGCCGCAGCGGCCTCAGTCAGCGACTGGATGAAGGCGTGGAAGGCATCGTACTCAAGACCGCGAAGCTGGCGGGCGAAGGCCACTACCTCGTCCAGCAGGATGATGCACGGCGCGGCTCCGCGCAGGATCGGAATCATCCGCTCCGAGCCCGGGTTGGTGCGGGCCGCCTCGGAGTCGGCGATACTCTCCACGGCCTCCCACCCTCCAAGCCGCCAAGCCAGGTATCCCCAGAGGGTACGGATCTCGCGGCCGTCGCTGATGTGCAACGCCTCGGCGGCGCCCTTGTGCGTCCCGACGAAGACGGCGCGCCGGACGTGGCCGAGCGTACCGACGCCCGCGGCCTCAAATACCGGTGTCATACCGGCCAGGTCCTCGGGCCGGTAGCCGGCTTCCGAAGCGCCAGCCAGATGGTGGAGCGCCAGCATCGTGTGCGTTTTGCCGCCGCCGAAACTGGTCTGGAGCCCGATTACCGGATCTCCACCCTTGTCCGCCAAGCGCCCAAGCGTCGAGGTCAACACGCGCGTCAGGCCTTCGGTCGCGTAGGTGATGCGGAAGAACGCGGCCGGATCGACGTATTCCTCACTTCCCACCCCCTGATCGACCAGCGCGAGATTCGCAGCGAACTCGGCGTCGGAGAAACGGGCGCTGAGCACGTCCGGGTGTGGCTGGCAGACTTCGCGCCAAGGGCGGAGCGGACCGGCTACGCGCGGTTCGTCAAGCCCGGGCAGGCGGGGCTCGGCAGCTTTCTCGCCGCCTGCCTCGGCCAACTGCTCGTCGTAGAGCGATCCAATGATCTTGACTTTCTTGCCGCCGCCGACCGCTAGCGCCAACTCGCGCATCGCGTCCAGGTAGCGGATCGCCTCGCGGGCCGACATCCGGCCTGCGAAGTGCGCGGCGCTGTTGCGCGCATCCATCGCAAGCGAGACGTAGCTGCGCGCCTTCCTCAGTCGAGAGTCGTCCGAGAACACGTCCCGCCAGTGGTCGAGTACGGTCTTCAATTGCGCGTAGACATCCAATTCGCCGTCTGGCCGCCCGCCCCCGGCCCGGCTCGCGTACTGCCGCCACCGGCCACCGTAGCGCTTTTTCATTTTCCGTTCGACATAGCCACCGAGCGTGACGCGGAGTGCCTCTAGCCCGCCCTCGACACGCCCCTTGGCGGCAACTGCGGCGTTTTCTGGTTTCCGGCGGCTCATCGCATCGTCTCCATGTGGCGAAGCATCATCCGTCCCATCCGGCCAGTCCATAGCCGAGGTTGCCTTGGCTGTCCGCGGGATCGCGCCGGGACTCCTCCTCTACGCGGATGAGGGCGGCATCCAGCGCGGGCCATTCCTGTGCCAGCGTGTTCCACACCTGCGCCTCAGCGGCCCGGTTCTTCCTCTCGCAGATGTCGTAGAGGCGGTAGGCCAGCATGCGCGCCGCCTCGCCCCGCTCGGCTCCCATCTCCGAGTAGAGGCGCGCCGCTGCGTCCATGCCGCCGTCCGAGGAATCGATCACGCGCGCGAGATGCTGCGCACATTCCCAGTCGGTGAGGCGTTTGTCGCCCCTTGGACTCCAGTCGGCCGGCAACTCGTCGCGACGGAGCAACCTTGCCTTTCCAGCATGGGCGCTGACCACACCGGCCTTCCGAAGGTCGTCGATCCCGATGTCGTAGGCCTGCGCCATGTTGATCGCGTCACCCGACGCGCTCTCATCCATCCCGAACTCATCGAACCAGTCGATGCAAAAACGGGTCTCCCTGTCGTACCCGGTCGCTTCCTCACCCGAGATCTCGTCGCGCACCTGGTTGATGAGTGCGATCGCTGCGCGCACAGACATCGGGGTGTCGTCCGGCTCCAGCACGCTCGATGCCGTCGTGAAGATGCCCATACCGGGACCGATCGAGGCCTGAGCCATGTCCACTGGCCCCACCCCGCCCTCGCGGATCTTCTTGAGTGCGTTCGGCAACTCGGCGCGCAGCCGGGCCATGAACTCCCGGCGCGTGAGCGCCGAGGCATCGGCGAGCCGCTTGCGGCAGACCAGCACGATTGA
Organism: Longimicrobiales bacterium; assembly: GCA_965208295.1. Lineage (GTDB taxonomy): Bacteria > Gemmatimonadota > Gemmatimonadetes > Longimicrobiales > Gaopeijiaceae > Bin94. The sequence continues at coordinate 1,072,371 of OZ242328.1, forward strand.
CGAGGCAAGTGCATTCGACCGTTGACTGCGCGAGCGACCCGAACTCTCCGTCTTGATGGGCCATGTCCCCATAATAGCGTAGCCGGTCTCACACACAGACTGAAGGAATGATGCCCATCCGGGCGAGGTCAAGCCTTCCTTTGCGATTTCGGCTTGCTTGAAAGCATAGAACACTGTCACTGGATAGTCGTGTGTGCCCGAAGCGTGCGCATTGCGAAGCGCTTTCGCCATGCCGTCCACAAAAAACTGCTCGGCAGCGACTTTGCTCTCGTGCCGATAGCCAAATGCCACTAACTCTCTACGCTTAGGGGTCGACAAACGACGGAAGATACCGGGCCAGATTTTGCGGAGCGTGCGCCGCTGCCAGACGTAGAAAAAGTCGGAAATGTCCGCGTATGGCACGTTGTCGTAGTAGGGTGGATCAGTCGCCACCATAGCATTCTTGGTGAGCGGAGTGTCTTCGGCCGCATTCTGTTCAATGTTGGCTGGATACCGCCAATCTCCTGTCAACGACCCGACGTAACGACCCGTCTTATCCAAGATGGCGTCGAACGAACCGCCTGAGCCGGAAAACGGATTGCTCTCTGCAAAATCCCAGACCATGGGGATGGCTTGACGGGCAAAGGTTTCCCGAAAGGCACCTCGATCGTTCATCCAGCTGGTCGCTGAGGAGCACACGTTAGAAAGCTTGCTGACACACAACCCCAAGTAGGTCCCCACGGCATCTGCGTAGGCATGGGCACCCGTGCCGCCATCAGGCAAGGGTGGGGCATCGGGGTCCATTCGGGCTGTCAGCGTATCCTTCAGCACCTTCTCTCGCGTTTCCGTGACCAGATCCGAAAACGTCGTTAGCGACACCAACTGCCTGTCGGTGAACAACTGGTCGAACCGATCCATCCCATATGGTCGGACACCCAAGTATTGGTTGCTCCCAGAAATCGTTGCGGTTGGCCTCCACTTCGGCTGCGTCTTGCGTGCCAGCTCCTCCATGTCCTCGGTGGGGTCAAGATAGAGACGCGTGCGCTCTCCTTGCGCTACAACGGCGATCAGGCGTTCGCCCATATGGTCAGCCATGCCCTGCGCCTTTATGTGGTCGCCGGAGATCGGTGATCCGGAGACCAAGCAAGTAAAGTTGGATCCGCGTCCAACCTTGGTGCCCTTCCTAGCCCGCTCGTACTCGTCGGCCGCGATTCCGCTCGTCTTCACCCTGAATCGGTAGGCACCACTCTCGCGGTCAACGACCGGAATGACGATGGCCCGCTTGGGCTTTTTCGACGACATAACGAACGAGCTTACCAAGGGTACCTGTGCACCCCGCACCATCGGGTCGGGCGAGGCCACTGTGCGCGCCCAAAGCCACGCGATCACCGTGAGATCCTGGCCAGTGTAGGGCTGGAGGTCGCCTCGGCGGTCCGCCATCGTCGCGGTGATGCGGACCTTCGGATATAGATGGCCGATCCGGGACTCGGCCTCGTCTCGCATCCACTTTCCATAGCGGCGGATGTCCTCCGCCAGCCCGGCAGCACCTTGCCATCCTCCCGTGCCGTCCACATCGGGATGTACGGGCGGGCGCCCCGCAAACTTTGGCGGAATCTCACACGTCGCCTTCGAGACCAGCACGGCCACCGGATTCAGGTCCGAGCCGTGCGCCCGCAGGCCCAAGCGCTGTGCTTCGAGCGGGATTGAGCCGCCACCGCAGAACGGATCGCAGACCGGCGGCGCGTGCTCGGCAAGATAGTCGAGCACGGCGCGCGCATCCTCCTCGTCCGGCGGAGCCTCGCCGAGTCCTCGTGCGAGAGATCGGGCGATCTCGTAGCGCGCCTTTCCAACGACCCGCTCATCGTGCGTCGCCTTCCACGGCACCATCTCCTCGATGATCCCGTGAAGCCGCTTACGTTCGCGGGCTTGGGCTTCCTCGGTGGGAAACTCCTCCGGCCAGGCTGACGGATCGTCTACAAGCTGAGCAAACAGTACGGCACGGCACGCCGCGAGCGGCCGCCTCGCCCACCACAGGTGAAGGGTCGAGGGATGCCCGTGCCGGATCGACTTCTCGCGCGCCGACGCCGCGTTGATCGCCTTCAGCGGCAACGACACCTCGATCAGCTTCTTGCGATATACGGTCATGGCGATACGATCTCGTGGTGGGCTGGGGTCAGTTCGTCTTGGTGTCGCGCCGCGGCCTCGATGGCCTTCGTGGAGATCTGGCGCGACACTTCATGGAAGTTGGGCTCGGATCCGAAGATGCGGGCCGGATCCCTCAAATAGAGCGGTGGGCGCGCCGACCCGCCATCCACGAGCACCAAGGCAAGGATGTAGGACTTGGCTGTGTTCAGGGCCGCGAGCATCTCGTTTCGCGTGATCGTGATCGCACGGGCGTCCGCGCGTCGGCCCTTCACCTCGATGAACCGGAGTCGGCCGGTGTCGGGATCGCGGCTCTCGATGTCGTAGCCGCGATTCTCTTTCGAGATGTCGGCAGGCTCATTTCCAAGACTCTTCTCCCGGTCCATGACCACCCGCATCGCCAGGGCCTCGACCTCTGCCCGGGCGGAAGCAGTGGCCGCGTCCCCGCGGCCCGCTGGCCGGAGCATCCGGGCCGAAACGACGAGCGCCGCGCCGCATACCTCGGGTGGAAGCGGCGCGATGTCGCGCTGCCGGGCGATGTCGGCAAGCCTGAGTTCGAGCCGGTCGCGGAGCGCTTCCGCCTGCCGGCGCACATTCTCCGAATTGAGCCTCGGCTTCCTACCCGCCCGTTCAAGCGTCTCGAGCTCGAGTGCACGGTGCTGGAGATGCATGATCTCGCGGCGCATGCGCTCCTTCACGGCGGCCTCGGTCCTGTCGAGTTGGGCGAGCCGCACATCGCGCACATCGCGCAGGTGCCGGGGCACGAGATCCGTGATCGCGTGCGTCCGCGCCCGCTCCTCCAGCGGTTCCCCGAGCCAGGGCGCGTCCAGAAGTTCCGCGAGATTATTGCGCTCGGCCTCGGTCGCGCCACGGCAGTCCAGATACGGTGCTGCGCCCCCGTCGGTCGCCCGGCCGTCCGAATCGAGCCAGACGAACTGGAGCCGCTCGGAGACCGCGCGCGGCGCGCCGTGCCGCGTCGCCTGGCCGTCGCGGACCCGGTGCCTCAGCGTGACCAGCACGCGCGGCCCGTCATGGCAATTCGACTCGTCGACCAGCAGCGTCCCGCGCAGGAGCAGATCCCGGTAGCGCTCGAGCGTCAGATCGACCAAGGCGTCGAGGAGCGGGTGGCCCGGCGCCACGAGCGCCGCCTGCGGGCGGCCCGCGATCCCTTCCTTGGCGAAACAGATCCGCCGGTATCGTGACAGTACCGGGTCCCCCCGCCCGATCAGCCGGTCGCGGTCCCGGAGGATCGCCGGGACCCTAGTAAGCTCGAACCGGCCCCGCTCCCTGGCGCGCATGACCCCACCCGCATCCCGGAACGCGGCCTCGAAGAAAGAGCGGATGTGGTGCGGCTGAAGCCGCCGCGCCGCCGCCCGATCCATCTCCTCGCGCACCCGCCGGATCGTCAGCGGATCGAGACCCTCGCGCGTCAGCTTGCCGCGCTCGACCAGCCGGTTGATGTGGTCGGTGTCCACCGCGCCGTCGACCGCGCGGAACAGGCGCTCGCGCACATCGTCCCGCTCCCCGTATCGAATCGCCTCCATGAACAGATCCTTGAGGGGCCGTGCCTCGAAGAGTTCCCCCAGCACGTCATAGACCTTGCCGCCCAAGGTGCCGCGCGCCGTCTCCAGCTTTTCGAGAAGGCGCTCGTAGACCGCGCCCTCACGGGTCTCGTTGGCCACGAGATTCCACAGATGGCACACCTCGGTCTGTCCGATCCGGTGGATGCGACCGAAGCGCTGCTCGATCCGGTTCGGGTTCCACGGCAGGTCGTAGTTGACCATGAGGTGCGCCCCCCGTTGCAGGTTCACGCCCTCGCCCGCCGCGTCGTTCGCAAGCAGGAACCGGATAGCCGGGTCATCGTTGAACGCGGCGATCACCGCGCGCCGCCTGTCGCGCGGAACGCTGCCGTGGATGACCGCCACGCTCTCCGACTCACCCGTCCGCGCGCGGATCCGGTTCGCGAGGTATTCGAGCGTGTCGCGCGCCTCCGTGAAGATGACGATCTTGCGCTGCACATCCCGTTCGGGATCGTGGACAAGCGGATCGTCCAGGATGCGGTCAAGCTCGCGCCACTTAGTGTCTTCGCCCGAGCGCCGGAGCGCGGCTGCCATGCGTTCCAGACCCCGGAGTTCGGCGATCTCCGCCTCAAGCTCCGCGACCGTCTGCGCCGCGGTGGCGCTATCCACAAGCTCATCTTCGTGCGCCTCAGCCTCATCGCCGGGCGCCTCCTCCAAGTCTTCCTCGTCGAGCGCCGGCACCCGCTCCGGCGCGATCCGCCCGGCGGGTACGCGGCCTTCCCGCACCAGCTTCTCCTCTTCGAGTCGGTCCCCGAGCCGCGCCATGCGCCGTTTCAGCGACTCGTGTATCGCCGCCGGTGAAGAGGCAAGGCGCCGTTGGAGGATCTGTAGCGCGAACCCTACGTTGTTCCGGCGCCGCGTACCGTCCTCAGCGAGCCGGTCCGCCCGGTTCATCTCCTCGCGGACGTAGCGCGTCACGGCCTCATAGAGTACCGATTCGCCCGCGGACAGCCCGTAGGAGACGGTGTAGGCACGGCGCTCCGGAAAGAGCGGAGTGCCGTCGAAGCGGTAGAGTTCCTCCTTGACCAGCCGCCGCATCATGTCCGACAGATCGACCTTGTGGACCCCCTCCCGGAAACGGCCCTCAAAACGGTCTGCGTCCAGGAGGCCCATGAAAAGTTGGAAGTCCTCCTCCTTGCCGTTGTGCGGCGTCGCCGTCATCAGCAGAAAGTGCCGGGTCAACCGCGCCGTGAGCGCCCCCAATTGGAAGCGCTTCGTGTACTTCACCTCCCGGCCGAAAACGCTGGCCGACATGCGGTGCGCCTCGTCCACAACGACCAGATCCCATTCAGGCGCGGCTTCGAGCTTCGCCTGGAGTTCCTCGTTCCGGGCCAGCATGTCGAGCCGCGCGATCAGGCGCGGATGCTCCGCGAACGGACTCCCCGTGCGCGATGCCTCGATCTGCGTGCGGGTCAGGATCTCGAACCCGAGATCGAACTTCTCGTGAAGTTCGTCCTGCCATTGCTCGACCAGATTGCCGGGCGCGATGATGAGACACCGCTCAAGGCTTCCCCGGATCAGAAGCTCCTTGATCAGAAGCCCCGCCATCACCGTCTTGCCTGCGCCCGGATCGTCGGCCAACAGGAACCGGAGCGGCTGGCGCCCGAGCATCGCGCCGTAGACCGCCGTCAACTGGTGGGGGAGTGGCTCGATGTGCGAGGCGTTCACCGCCGCGTAGGGATCGAACAGGTGCGCGAGCCGGATCCGGAGCGCCTCCGAGGCCAGCCGGAACGCATCCCCGTCCCCGTCGAACGCCCACCGGCGGCCCGGCGAGACCTCCCTGATCTTGGCCTCGTCCTCGCGGTAGAGTATCCGATCCCCGAGGCCGTCGGGTCCCCTCCATGTGACCTCGACCGCGTCCGGCCCGTAGGACCGTGTCGCCACGACCTCGACCGCGCGCTCGCCCGCGATCCCAGAGAGGCGGCTGCCGGGAACGATGCGCTCGAGCTTCACGGACCGACGTAGGGCCCTTCGCTCGCCGTGCGGGTCACCGCGACACCGAGCCGTACTTGGTCGGACGGCACGGGCGGCACCAGCGTGCCGCGCTCTTCCAGCGCCGGTTCCACCAGTCCGTATTGCGACATAGTCTTTGGGGTTCTTGTGAGGTTCGACAGGCTCCGCCCCCGTCATCTTCGCGAGCTCCGTGAGCGTTTCGCGGATGCTCCCCGGGCGACTCGAAGAGACACCGATTATGTTCGGATGGCAACCTTGGGGAAGCTGTCGATGAAGGTGAAGCTTTCGGCTTGCCTCGCGCGGGCGTTCGCTCCACCAGGGACACGCGCGGACCCCTCCCTCCAGCGCTACCGGCCTCTTCTCGCGGGGTCGAATGCCCGTGACGTATTCCTATACCCGGTGCCGGCCACGGGGTATGGACACTCCGGCGACCCAGGTTTCTGGCGGGCCTAGCGGTGATGGTTCGATGATGGATCGATGATGAGGGGGTCGCATCGTTGGACACCCGCAACCCCCAACCTGTAGGGCATGTTATGACGACCATCGAGAAGCTCCGCGCCCTCGCCCGCGAACTGGCTGGCGAAGCCTGGGACTATGATCACCGCCACCTATGCGCGCAGGCGTACGTCCGCCGGTTGGCGGCGAAGGCGGTGATGAAGCAAGCTGACATCATCCAACGCGAGGATGCCGTGTTCGCAGATCCGCCGGTTGGGTCGAGCTGAGCTAAGCCCGTCCCAAACGGTAGCGACTCTCGGAAGTCGTCTTCCGGACGGGTGGCGGGCGTCCAGTTGGGTACGTGCGCCGTGGAAAGGCGCGCCTTCCTTGCGGGTGCAAATCCCGCCCGGCAACTGTCGCTCCAGCCGGTAGCAACCGGAGCGGCTCATGGAGGTAACGACATGGGTTGAAGCACTTCGGTACGGGCCGCGCACGATACGCGACACCCTAAACGGGCACGAAGCCGGAAACAGTGGACACGGCCAAGGGAGGAGCTAAGTCGGAAGGCGGTTCAGCGACCACGCGGGCCGAAACGCGAGTGAACGCCGAGCAGGCCTCGAAACATCAAACGCGGGAGCCGACCCTCCGCAAGAAAGGGGAAGGCCGCCGACTGGCCGGGAAGAGAGCGACGGGACAACCGGCTGGTTTCCGCCGGGGTAGTGGCGTCGGCACGTGTGGAAGATGGAAGGCGTAGCAACACGGGAAGCCCTGTCGGTGCCGTGCACGCGGCAACCGGGACCCCGCGAGGGGCAGGCCGGGCCGGCAGGGTGGCGGATGGGTCCGTAGTACCGGAGACGCGGGGTAATGCCCGCCGAGGGAAGGGGCCCTGAGTTGGGAACGGTACGGAAAGGAGGCAGGGACATGATCACTGGCGAGAGTCTAACAGGGTCGGCGAGCGTTCGGAAACTCCAGACTGTGCTACATGCGAAAGCGAAGGAAGAACCCGGACGGCGATTTCACGCCCTTGTCGACAAGGTATGGCGGGAGGACTTCCTGCTGGCGGCATGGGCGCTGGTCCGGCGCAACGGCGGAGCGGCAGGCGTGGATGGTGTCACGGTCGCGGATGTCAAGGCGCACGGAGCGGAGCGCTGGATCGGGGAACTGTCGCGGGACCTGAAGGATGGCACCTACAAGCCGAGTCCGGTGAGACAGGTGCTCATCCCGAAGAAACAGCCGGGGAAGTTCCGTCCCTTGGGCATCCCATGCCTGCGGGACCGGGTTGCGCAGACGTCGGCGATGCTGGTGCTGATGCCGATCTTCGAGGCGGACCTGGAGCCGGAGCAGTACGGATACCGGCCGGGACGAAGCGCCAAGGATGCGGTCAGGCGGGTCCACCGCCTGCTGCACAGGGGCCGTAACGAAGTGGTCGATGCGGACCTCTCGAACTACTTCGGCGAGATACCGCACGCCGAGTTGATGAAGAGCATTGCGCGGCGCGTGAGCGACGGGCGGATGCTCGGACTCATCAAAGCGTGGTTGGAGATGCCGGTGGTCGAGGAGGACGGCAAGGGCGGCAAGCGCCGCACGAACCGGGCGCGGAAGGAACGGAAAGGGACCCCGCAAGGGGCTCCGATCTCGCCGCTGTTGAGCAACATCTACATGCGGCGGTTCATCCTCAGCTGGAAACAGCAGGGCTATGCCCGGCGCTTCGGTGCGGAGATCGTGAACTATGCGGACGACTTCTGTGTGCTCGGGAAGGCCCCGGCGGCGGTAATGCGGGCGGCGGTCGAACGGCTCATGGCAAGGCTGAAGCTACCGGTCAACGCACGGAAGACCCAATGCCTCCGATGCCCCGAGGAGCCCCTTGAGTTCCTTGGATACCGCATCGGCTGGAACTATCGCCCAGCGGACGGGAGCCGGTACATCGGGACCCGGCCAAGCAAGGCGAGCGTTCAAAGCATACGCCGCAGGATCAGGGCGCAGACGGAGCCAAGGTACGAGGGCTGGCCGGCCGAGGAGGTCGTAGGGCGCCTCAACCGGATGATGTCCGGCTGGGCGAACTACTTCACACTCGGACAGGTCAGTCCGGCCTACGCGGCTGTGGATGCGTACGCAGCCCTGCGGCTGCGACAGTGGTTCTGCCGGAAGCACAAGGTGAAGTCAGGAAAATACGTGCGGTTTTCCAACCGATGGCTGTGGGAGGAATGCGGCCTCAACCGCCTTGCGCTGACGACACGAGACCTTCCGTGGGCGAAGGCTTGATCCCGACTGAGAGCCGGATGCGGGAGATCCGCACGTCCGGTTCGATGAGCAGGGGCTGGAAACGGACCTATGGGAGACGAAATATGCACCGGCGCGAAAGCGTACGGAGAACGCCGCGTACCCTAAGGGCACCGCGCCAGCCCCTGACTCTACCGGGATTCGCGCCATCTCGGGGACACTGATAAGCGTGAGGTCGGTGGTTCGAGTCCACTCTGGCCCATAACGACTTACGGGATTTCGGGAGGGATTCCGGCCAAATGGTTCCGGCTACCCAGTGCGCGTGACGAGGGCCAGCAGGGTCTCAGCGATGACGAGCTTCTGCGAGTACCGGTATGGATACTCCGCCATACTCAGGTGTTGGAGGGCCCGGCGGTGATGGATCGAGGATGGGATCGATGACCAGGCAGGTGCATGGTCGGACCACCCGCAACCTCAAACCTGGAGGGCATCCAATGACGACCATCGAGAAGCTCTGACACGTGTATGAGGCGCTGCACGATCACGCTCCACGCTTCGGTTTCGCTGCTCGGCCCTTCGGGCTGCGAGTGCCGGATCATCGTCGTAGTCGTGTTGCCGAAGTCCTGAGCCCCCCCAGGTGCGCCACACCAATTGGCGCACAGCTCCCCCTTATGGTACCGTCCTATTGATGAACAGGACACGAGCAAGAAGGGGGCGATGAGGTGACGAATCACGAACAGGTTGCCGGACGACGAGCCATGGGGCCGTGGGCAGCTGCCCGGTACCCCAATGGGTGAACCACGATGAGTGACTGCACGCACCGCGTCTGGAGCGTCGCGCGCCTGGTAATCTTCGTCTTGGCGCTGGCCGCCTGCGACGGGGAAATGCGACACCGTAACGCCCGGTGGGACGGGTTGGACGATGCAGCCCGCGTGGCCCAGGCGGCAGTCAACAGGGCCTCCCAAATTGCGACGAGGGCGCTTCTGGTGCGGGTGGAACCGGAGATTGACCCCGGGGCGTGGTACGCAGACGCGATAAGGAGCGCAACACGCGGGCCTGGGGGAATCGGGGCCACCAAGCGGGCGGAACTCGGACCCGGGCCGTTTTGGGACGCGGACTCGCTTGCGGCGGCGGTCGTGGCGAGCGTGAGAACGGCGGTCGTGGCTCAAGCGAACGCCCAAGATGCATGGGCGGGCCGCGACACGGTCGACAGCGCGGTGACGGCCGAGATGTTCCGACTGGCGAACGCCGCATGGGAGAACACCGTGGACGCGGCGGAGGCGTCGGCGACCGCGTGGGACGCGCTGTCCTCGGACATCGGCGCGGTGGATCCAGCGTCACTGTCGGCTACGGGGGCGGCCGTGGAGGAGTTTCTGGCGGCGTATCAAGCCGCTACGGCGGCGGGCGAGGCGTACTGGGCTGCATGGGAGCCGGTGCCGGAGTCGCGAGACAGCGCGTTGCTCGCAGTGTATGACGCTGTATACGCCGCCACGATCGAGTACCCCTCAATCTTGCCAAGTGAAGCGGTGGACAGCGCGTGGGCCGCGTTGGTTGACTTGGTGGGGGATTGGGAAGCGTTACAGGCCATGCAAGGGAAAGGGCGCGCGGCAGCGATTTGGAGGGCGATACGGACGCTTGAGGGGTTGCCGAGGCAGGCAGTGAACACCGCGACGGCGGCGGTGCTGGACGCGGCGGAATCCTCGGCGGACAGCGCATTGGTGGCGTCGTACGAAGCCGCGGACAGGGTGAACGACGTCGCTATTGCGAGGCTGGACGCGGCAGACGCGCCCCTGGATAACAGCAAGTCGCGGGAGTTGACGGTGCTTGCGGCCATGGCGGCGCGGGAAGCCGTGGCCGCGGCGCACGCGGCGGCCGAGGTATGGGCGGCGGTTTCGACTTCCTTCCGGCCGCCGGAATCGTGAGCAGCAACAACGGATCTGGCCAGTCCCACGGAGCATGGGAGCCGGGCCAAGTTCCGAGGGACACCATCGCCGTTGGACGAGGGTGAGGATGGGTTCCGGGATCTTAGGCGAAGAAGGTTCTCGCGGGCGCGGGAGTCCCGCCATTCAATCAGGCTTTCCCGCTGTCGCGGCACGATCCAACAAGGTCCAGTCAAACTGAACCAGTTCGGACCCTACTCCGCCGACCATCTGGAGGCCGCGTGCCACCAAGCGCTGGAGATACGATCCGGCGTGGAGAGTAGTATCTTGAAGCAGTTCAGAGCGTCGAGACCACCAAAGCTGGGAGGGAAGAATGATGGGCGCTAGCGCTGAGCCACGAGGCTTGGGAGGAGCCGGATCGTCCGAGCAGGAGACTCTTGACACACCGCCGTCCGACTGCGATGCGGAGGCGGAACTGTCTATCGAGATCCTGGTTCACAACGGTCAGGTCTTCGAGGAGGATGAGTATTACGAGCGCGAGCGTCCCGCGCAGATCGCTGCGGAACTGCGAGATCTGACTCAGGCTCGGCGCGTCCGCGTCAGCCACATCGATCCGACGTTGGGTGCCGGAACCAATGGACTCGCGTTCCTGCTCCAGTTCCTGGATGCCGGTGCTGCCGTGATCACTTGGGCAGTTGCGGTCAAGGCCATCAGCCCCAGAATCCGTAAAGCCATCGCGCACTTGCGAAGCCTTTCCCCGGATGGAGCGGGCCCCGTGACCATCTCACTGTCGGCGGAAGCTCTGCAAGTACTGGTCGCAGCGGAGGTATGTGCTCGGCACGGGGTCGACCCTTCGGGGATCCTCCGATTGGATTGTGTCTCTCACGAGCCGAAACTGTGGGAATCCCGCCGTGAACTAGAGCAGCTTTACGCAGCGCACACCATCACCGTGGAGGCGGTCGGGGCTGACCACTACCACCACGTCTGGGTCTATACGGTCTCACCACGAGGCAAGGTCCTCGCTGAGTCGGAAGTGCGGGTGCCCATGCCCAACGCAACTCAGTGGGGCTGGCCCGAGCCGACACCGGGACGAACGCTAGAGACACTCTAGCTGACATGTTCAGACTTATACGCGAATGCGTGATCGTTGAGCGCGCCGCGCGCTCAACGACGGTTGGCCCGCCTATTTGCAGCGCCTCGGTCGTATCGGCCAACGGTTTCTCCACCAAGCGCGGTCGGGTGGCACGCCACATCCCGCCGCGCGTTTAGCCTCTTCGGAAGGAGAGGTGTCGCTGGGGGAGGCCGACGGCGAACTGCGGAGACGGGCATCGGAACCCTCGGGACATCGCCCCGTGTCACGGTGTTCACACCGGCCGGAATCGGACCGTCTCAGTATGGAAGACCCCGGCGACGCAGTATTCTGAGGAGCCGGCCGATGAACGGATCGATGATGAGGAGTTGCATCGTCGGACACCCGCAACCCCAACCCTGTAGGGCATCCATGACGGCCATCGAGAAGCTCCGCGCGCTCGCCTGCGAGCTGGCTGGCGAAGCCTGGGACTAGGGTAACCGCCACCTACCCGCGCAGGCGTACGTCCGCCGGTTGGCGGCGAAGGCGGCGATGAAGCAAGCTGACAGCATCCAACGCGAGGATGCCATGTTCGCAGATCCGCCGGTTGGGTCGAGCTAAGCCCGTCCCAAACGGTAGCGCCTCTCGGCAGTCGTCTGCCGGACGGTGGCGGGCGTCCAGTTGGGAAGTGTTTGCCGAAAGCTCGAGGGCGTCAACGGTCCCGCTAGGTTCCCGCTTTTCGACCCGGTTTTCCCGCTATTCACGCATGACAGGCCCAATCACGGCCTCACGGCAAGAATGGCAGATCGTGCAGTCCTAGTTAGACTTAGACGATTTCTTGCCGGGATTCACGTCCCCTCTCAGGGGATTATCAGGCGTGCGCTCTAACCACCTGAGCTACAGGCCCCAGGGGCCAGAAAAGCTAGAAGCACCGGGCATGGGCTTCAAGGGCGGTCGCTCGAATCCACCCCACCCCACCGCCCCATCCGCGGCCCCGCCCCCGGCCCCGCCACCCCCCCCACCACCACCCCACCCTCGTCCAGCAGCGTCACCAGCCCGGCGGCCACCACCCATTCACGCGCCTCCTCCGTCGCCCCCGTGATCACGACCCGTCCCCCCGGCATGACCACACGGAGACATTCCCCCCACCACCCCTCCCCGCTCCCCCCCTCCGCCACCACCCCCCGCACCACCCCGTCGCGTAGCGGCAGCCTCGGCCCCGTCACGAACGCGCTCACGCTTTCCCCCACCAATCCCCTCCCACCCCACCCCACCACCACCACCTCGATCCCGCGCACCAGACGCGCCAGCGGCACCGCCTCGGCCCGGTGACCATCGGACACCACCACCAGCCCCGGCCCGGATGTGACGCCAAGCACCGCAGCCAGACGCAACGCCGCAGCCTGCCGGTCACCTGGGCGATCCGGTTCGCCTTCGGATCCATCACCCTCTTCGATCTCCACGACCCCCTCCCCCGGCCCCGCCCCCCTCGGCGGCGGCCGCAAATCCCCAAAGCCCCCCTCCACCGGAAACCGGTCCCTGCAATTCGGACACCCGAACTCCCCGTCGTGCACGCGGCGGTCGCGCACGTCGCGAGCCAGCAGAACCAGCCCGAACGGCGGCCCGCAGCGCGGACAGACCAGGTGATCGGTGAGGGTGACGTTCACGCGCGCTCAATCCGGAGGAGCGGCACCGCGACAGTGCTCGGCAACCCGGCCACGAACCCCACCGCGCGCGCCACATCCTCGGGGCGCAGCATCTGGGCGCGATCGGGCAGGTGGGGCGCAGAATCCGGATCAAGCGGATCCCACAACGCGGTATCCACGGCGCCTGGTTCCAACAGGCACGCACGCACGCCGGTGCCGCGCAACTCCTCCAACAGCACGTCGTGAAAGCCGCGCAGACCATACTTGGAGGCGGAGTACGCGGCATTGTCGGGAAACGCCTTCCATCCCGCCACCGACCCCACGTTGACGACCAGTCCGGACCCGGCCGCCAGCATGCCCGGCAGGAACGCCCGGGTCACGTTCAACGAACCCGTCAGATTCACGCCCAGGTTGCGACTGAGGACTTCGCTCCCAGTCTCCACCACAGGGGCCAGGTCGAAGACGCCAGCGGCGTTGACCAGCACGTCCAACCGGCCAGCCCCGGCTTCCACCACCTCCCGCGCGCCAGCCAGCTCCGCCTCGACGGTGACGTCGAACGCCAACGCGGAACCCCCGATCTCGGCTGCCAGCCGCTCCAGCCGCCTCCGCCGGCGCCCACCCACATACACCTTGAACCCATCGCCCGCCAGCCGCCGTGCAACCGCCGCCCCGATCCCCCCCGTCGCCCCCGTCACCAGGGCCACGCCACCGTCACTCACCCCGATACTCCGCCCACTGCCGGGGCGTTTCCCAGAGAACGACCTTGTCGAGCTTCGCCGGCGTCGGAATATGCGGCGCGATCCGCTCCCAGATGGCCACCGCCAGGTTTTCGGTGGACGGGATCATCCCCTCCAGCCAGGGGACATCGAGGTTGAGGTTGCTGTGGTCCAATTCGTCCACCACGCGACGGTTCACGAGGTCCTTGAGCGTACCCAGGTCCATAACGTACCCGGTCTCGGGGTCGACCGGGCCGGACACGGTCACCTCCAGGTCGTAGTTGTGGCCGTGCCAGTTCGGGTTGGCGCAGTCGCCGAAGACGCGCCGGTTCTTCTCCTCGCTCCATTCCGGCCGGGCCAGGCGGTGGGCGGCACAGAAGTGCAGCCGCCGGGTGATGCGGACGCGTGGCATGGGTGTTCCCCCTCTCTGGTTGATCCGCGGATTGCTACAAAAGTAAAGGCCGGCGTCCCGTGAAGGAGCGCCGGCCTTCGGCGACCGCGGCCGCCGGTTGTGCCGGAGGGAGTAAGCTGAAGCCCGGGGTCAACTCATGGTGACTCCCCCACCGGTTTCGCAGTCCCCGTTTCCGAGGCGTGACGTCCGCGGCGGGAGGTAGTCCCGGCTCTTCCAGTGTTGGCTCAAATACGAAGCCCTCCAGCACACGCCGAATATGGGGAGGGATCGCGTATGCCGCAATGGCGGGTCGGAAATCGGTCCCGAATCGACATGTGTTCGCCCGTCAATCCTTCCCCGGTATGCCCGGCTCGGTCATTCCGCGGACATCCAGCGCATCGTCCATCTGTTCCGGTGTGATCAGGCCCATCTCTTCGACCACTTCACGCACCGAGCGCCCCTCGGCGGCCGCCTTCTTCGCGACCACTGCCGCCTTGTCGTACCCGATGTAGGCGTTGAGTGCCGTCGCGATCGAAGGATTGCGCTCGAGCAGCTCCCGCGCCCGGTCCGGGCGTGCGGTGATCCCGGTCACGCAACGGTCGGTGAAGACCTGCGACGCGTTGGCCAGCAGCGTGATCGACTCCAACAGCGCGTCGGCGATGACCGGCATCATCACGTTCAGCTCGAAGTTGCCGCGCTGTCCGGCGATGGTGACGGTGGTGGTGTTTCCGGCGACGCGGGCGCAGACCATCATGAGCGCCTCGCACATCACCGGGTTGACCTTGCCCGGCATGATCGAACTGCCGGGCTGCACGGCCGGAAGCTGGATCTCGGAGATCCCGGAGGTGGGGCCGCTCGCGAGCCAGCGCACGTCGTCTGCGACCTTCATCAGGCTCGCGGCGATGGTGTTGAGGGCACCCGCCAGCGAAACGCATGCGTCCTTGGCGCCCTGCGCCTCGAAGTGGTCTTCGGCCTCGCGGAAGTCGATGCCGTAGCGCGCCGCGACCCGAGCCATCGTGCGTGCAGCGAACTCCGGGTGGGTGTTGATGCCGGATCCGGTCGCGGTCCCCCCGAGCGCGACCTCGGCCATCTCTTCGCTGGCACGTTCGACGCGCTCGATCCCCTTGGCCACCTGGCGGGCGTATCCCCCGAACTGCTGGCCGAGGCGCACGGGGGTCGCGTCCATGAGGTGGGTGCGCCCGGACTTCACGATGTTGTCGAAGTCGCGGGCCTTGGCGGCCAGCGCGTCGTGGAGGGCGCCGAGCGCGGGGACCAGTTCGTCGCGGATCGCGGCCCGGCACGAAACGTGGATCGCCGTGGGGATGATGTCGTTCGACGACTGGCCGTAGTTGACGTGGTCGTTCGGGTGCACATGGGCCGCGCCGGCGAGGGCACGGTTGGCCAGCGCCGCGATCACCTCGTTGGCGTTCATGTTGGTCGAGGTGCCGGACCCGGTCTGGTAGATGTCGAGCGGGAAGTGGTCGTCCCACGTGCCCTCGGCAACCTCGTGGGAGGCAGCGGCGATCGCGTCGGCGAGCTGGGCGTCGACCAGCCCCAGTTCGGCGTTGGTCGCAGCGGCCGCCTCCTTGAGCCGTCCCAGGGCTTCGATGAAGCGGCGGGTGAAGCGCCGTCCGCTGATGGGGAAGTTCTCGGCGGCCCGCTGGGTCTGGGCGCCGTAGAGGGCGTCGGCGGGAACCCGCACCTCGCCCATGGAGTCCTTCTCGATTCTGTGGGAACCTGACATTGTCGTATTCTGGTGGTTGTGGGATTGTCGGGGTGGATGGTCGATTAATCTAGCGAGCCGCCGCGATGGTGGCGGCAGGAGGGACGATTCGGATGGAAGGCACAGGCGGTCCGGTCGCGCTGGTGACCGGAGGTGGGATCAGAGTCGGCCGGGCCATCGCGCTGGGGTTGGCCGAAGACGGCTATGATCTGGTGGTGAACTACCGGACTTCGGCGGGGGGGGCTGAGGATGTCGCGGAAGCCGTGCGTGGACTCGGAAGGCGGGCTCACACGGTCCAGGCCGACCTGTCCCGGGAGGCCGATATCGTGCGGTTGGCCCGTTCGGCGGGCGAGCGGTTCGGTAGGCTCGATCTGCTCGTGAACTCGGCGTCGACTTTCGTCTCGGGGGACCTTCTGGAGGTCACGGCGGACGAGTGGGACGCGGTCATGGCGGTGAATCTGCGCGCCCCCTTCCTCATGGTGCGGGAGACTTCCGATCTGCTGCGCGCCGCAGGGGGATCGGTCGTGAACATCGTCGACCTCTCCGCGCTGCAGCCGTGGACGAGCCACCCGGCCCACTCGGTGGCGAAGGCGGGCCTGCTCCACCTGACCCGGATCATGGCGCGGCGGCTTGCGCCCGAGGTGCGGGTGAACGCGATCGCCCCGGGAGACGTGCTGCTGCCGACGTATTTCAGCGAAGCGGACGCGGAGCGGGCGGGTGAGCAGGTGCCGCTGGGGAGGATCGGCACGCCGGGTGATGTGGTGGAGGCGGTGCGGTTTCTGGCGGCGGCCGACTACGTGACGGGCGAGGTGATCGTGGTGGATGGGGGGGCGCGGTGGGGGTAGCAGGCTGACCTCCACTCCGGTCGTCTAGATCTTGTTCATTACGCTCTTGAGTAAAATTACTCAGTAGTATATTCTAGATCCATGGAAACCTTCGAGCGCCCACACGGAAAGACCCTTCTGGCCCGCCTGCGCGAAGAGCCCCGGTGGCTCGTCATCATCACCGGACCGCGTCAGACGGGCAAGACCACGCTGGTCAAGCAGGTCCTCGGCCGGATTCGCCGGCCCTCCGCTCACATCGCCGTGGACGCACCCGATCCGGGCACGGTCCCCGTCACCACCGGTTTCCGGGCCGGTGCGAGATCGCTGACCACGGGCACCTCCCTTCCTCCCGTGAACAGACGAGACGCGCGTTGGCTTGTCCGCACTTGGGAAGAGGCCCGGCTCGAAGCCAAGGCGTCGGAGCGAGGCTTCGTGCTGGCGCTCGACGAGATTCAGAAGATCCCGAATTGGTCCGAAACGGTGAAGGGCCTCTGGGACCAGGATCGGCTTTCCGGGCTCCCTCTCCACGTCATCCTGCTGGGCTCGGCTCCGCTTCTCATGCAGCGCGGGCTGACCGAGAGCCTGGCTGGACGCTACGAGGTCCTGGAGCTCGCCCATTGGTCGTTTGCCGAGATGGCCGAGGCGTTCGATTTCGATCTGGACCGCTACGTCTACTTCGGCGGCTACCCGGGTCCTGCGCCACTCATTCGCGACGAGACCCGGTGGCGAAGCTTCATTCACCGGTCGGTGATCGAGCCCAACATCGAACGCGACATTCTCGCTCTGGAGCGGGTAGACAAGCACTTCCTCCTCAAGCAGCTCTTCCGTCTCGGCGCCGAGTATTCCGGAGAGATCCTCTCGTACAACAAGATGCTCGGCCAACTCGATGAGGCGGGCAATACGACTACCCTGGCCCGCTATCTGGACTTGCTGTCCAGCGCCAGCCTGATTACCGGGCTCTCCAAGTATGCCGGGCGTCCCCACCGCCGCCGGGCTTCGAGTCCCAAACTCAATGTCCTCAACACCGCGCTCATGTCGGTCCACTCCGCCTACACCTTCGTACAGGCGCGCGCCGACCGGACGTTCTGGGGACATCTCGTGGAAAGCGCGGTTGGTGCCCATCTGGTCAACACCGGGAGTACGGAGTACCGCGTCTACTACTGGCGGGACCGGGGGCGAGAGGTGGATTTCGTCCTGGAGCACGGGCGGAAGCTGGTCATCTTCGAGGTGAAGAGCGGCAGGCGGCGCGGCAACGTGCGCGGGCTGGAGGCGTTCAGGAATAGCTTTCCGGTCAAGGCATCCCACATCGTGGGCAGGGGTGGAATCCCGGTCTCGGAGTTTCTGCTGACACCCGCTCGGGAATGGTTCGAGGGATGATGAAGCACTTCGTTGAGCGGACGTGCACGGTGGTTCCTGGGCGAGAGGAGGAACGCGGGGGGGAGACGGAATCGAGTCGTTGGGGCGAGGCTGAGTCGCGCGCGCTTGAGGCGTTTCGGGGGGTGGCGGCGTACGTGCTGCTGGGGTCTCCCGGGGCTGGAAAGACAGAGGCGTTCAAGAGCGAGGCGGGCGAGGAAGGGGGACACTACATCACCGCGCGGGACTTCCTGACCTTCGATCCGGAGCCTGAGTGGGAAGGTAGGACGATCTACATCGACGGGTTGGATGAGACGCGAGCGGGTGCTTTTGGCGGGCGCACGCCCTTCGACAGGATTCGGGCGAAGCTGAAGAGCATGGGGAGCCCCCCGTTTCGTATCTCCTGCAGGGAAGCGGACTGGTTCGGTGCCAACGACAGAGAGCGCCTGAACGCCGTCGCTCCCAATGGCGAGGTGCAGGTGCTACGGCTTGATCCGCTGTCGGATCACGGGGTTCTCGAGATCCTGGAGCGGAACCACAACGTCAACGATCCGGGAGCATTCGTGTCGGAGGCTAGAGAGCGGGGAGTGGAGGACCTCCTCCGGAATCCACAGAACCTGCGAATGCTCGCGAAAGCCGTGGCCGAGCCAGAAGAATGGCCACGGACGCGCACCGAGACGTTGGACATGGCCTGTCGTAAGCTCGTCTCCGAGGAGAATCCCGAGCACCAGATCGCGTGCAGCGGGACTTTCAACACCAATGCTCTGCTGGACGGGGCTGGCGATCTCTGCGCTCTCCTGCTCCTGGCTGGCAAGGCCGGGGTGACCCCACCCGGAACCATGCCGGACGCGAATCACCCTCGTCTGGATCAAGTCCCTCGTGGGAACCAGCAACTCCTTCGACGTATCGTGGGCACCAATCTGTTCGCCCTGCGCGAAGGACGTCTGGCTCCTGCGCACCGGCAGATCGCCGAGTATCTAGCTGCGGGCCACCTGGCTGCAAGGATTGACGATGGGCTTCCGGTGAGGCGGGTGCTCTCCCTTGTTACCGGCTTCGATGGCGGCATCATCTCCGAGTTCCGGGGTCTCGCCGCCTGGCTGGCTGTTCAGAGCACGGAGGCCGGCGCCGTAATCATCGAACGCGACCCTATAGGTGTGGTTCTCTACGGGGACGTTCAACAATTCACCAGCCGCGACAAGAAGCTCATTCTACAAGCCTTGAAGGCGGAGACCGACCGGAATCCGTGGCTGGTCGGTGAGACCAATCCGGACTCCCCATTGGGGTACCTCGTCGATGCTGATCTCGAAGACGACTTCCGTGAGACGTTCGCCGATCCTGCGCGTGACGAGGCTCATCAGTCTCTTGTATACCTGATCCTCCAGGCCGTCAGAGCGGGGGCTCCCCTACCCGGACTTGCCCAGGCTCTCCTGGACTTGGTCCGGGATGAGTCCTGGCAGATGACCGTCCGCTGCACTGCGCTGGAAGCCTACATTCGGGCCAGCCGGAATCGCGCGGAGTACTCTGACAACCTCAGGCGATTGCTTGAAGACGTCTACGCAGGAGTGGTAGCAACCCACAACGATGATCTTCTCGGATCATTGCTGACGGAGCTGTATCCGGATGACTTGCCCCTACCCGATCTCGTCGGCTACCTGAGAGAACCGGCCCGGCGCAATCTCTGGACCCGCTATGGGGTGTTCTGGACGTACCGTCTGATCGAGAAGTCCTCAATTGAGCAAATGGTCCAGTTGCTCGATCTGCTCAGGGCTCCGATGGAGCGGGTGCGAGCCGAGGTGGACAATCCACGGGACATCGATCTGGTGGCCCGACCTCCCATTGTGCTGTTGCGGCACCTTCTGGAGGATTCACCCGAGAGTGTTTCCCGGAGCCAGCTCTTCTACTGGCTCGACTTCGCCAGTTGGCTCGGACGGGAATTGGATTTCAGCTTTGGAGGCGTGATCGGCGACGCCCGATTCTTCCGGAATTGGCTCTCCAGCCGACCCAACGTACAGAAGGCGATCATCGAGAACGGGGTAGCGGGGTGCCGCGAGGATCGTGATGGCTTTCGGTGCATGGCCCACGCGAAAAAGCGCCTCTTCGGCGCCACGCTGCCTGAGGACTACGGAGTCTGGTGTGCCGGTCGGGCGTTAGATGTCATTAACGACCGGATTGCCCTGTGGTTCGTCTGGGAGGCAGCCGAATCTGTCCACAACGCGGTAGGATCTGGGGCAGGCCGGAGAGAGGAAGTCGCCGGGAAGCTGAGCAGTGACGCTCGGCTCGTGCAGGTATTCGAAGGAAGGTTGGGGGTCCTGGAAGAGCAGGGCCGACTCCAGGACAAACGACCGAGAACCGCAAGCACCTATCCCCTACGCAACGACGACCGCTTCAACGAGCTGCGAGGATCGGTCAGAGCCAACATGGCGGCACTACACGGCAACCAGTGTCGGCGTGACTTGCTTCATCACCTCGCGCGAGCCTACCTGGGAGACTTTTCGGATGTCCCCGGGGAGACGCCGGAAGAACGACTGCGAGCCTTGCTCGGGTCCGATGATCTTCACGAGGCCGCTCTGGTGGGTCTCCGTGGAGCGGTACGACGGGAAGATCTCCCCGCAGCTGACGATATTCTGGAGTTGGCTGCCCGAGACCACCTTCACCTCTTGGCGTATCCGTTCACGGTCGGTCTGGAGGAACGCTTCCACACCACCAATGGACACCCCTTCCGGTTCAATGTGGCCCAACAACGACTCGCGTTGGCCATTCACTACGCGGTTCCGCGACTGCCTCACATTGAGAGAAAGACGGAGCCTCCCCGCTGGCTCCAGTTCATCCTGACGCGGAATCCCGATACGATCTCCGAGGTATGGGCTCGCTGCCTCCGTCTCAGGCTGCTCAACGGTGACACACCGTTCCCGGATACCTACGAACTCGCCCACAATCTCGATTTCGCCCCGCTGGCTCGGGCAGTGGCAATACGGCTGCTGAAGGCATTTCCCGTTCGCTGCAGGAAGGAGGAACAGCTCACTATCCTGAGATCCCTTCTCCAGGCTGCCTGTCTGCATGGGGACAGAACGCAATTCCTGGAACTGATCGAGAGAAAGCTGGCGTTTAAGAGCATGTTCCCGAGACAAAGGGTCTACTGGCTCGCCGCGGACCTCTTCATGCAGCCGGAATCGTACGGCAACCGGTTGGAATCGTATGTTTGCGGGAAGGCTTCCCGAATCCGGCGACTAGCAGAAATGACCGTGGACACTCACGCTGTTCCCCAGGCCATCAGGGACATGTGGGGTACGACTGTACTTGAGAGGCTGATTCGCCTGATCGGTCCCTACTCGGTTGAACCGCCAGATCCGGGCGAAGCCCACTGGGTTACCCCACCCATTCAAGCGACCCGGATTCTGCCCGGCTTCATCGATCGACTCGCGGAAGATACGTCGGCGGCCACCACGATGGCGCTTGAGTCCCTCGCCTCCGACGAGCGACTGGTGGGTTGGCGATCCCGCCTGCTCGATCGCCTCGATCGGCAAAAGGGCATTCATCGAGATGCGACCTTCGCACATCCGAGCCTCAACCAGATCGCGGAGGTCCTCGACAACGGGCGACCCGCCAATGCAGCCGATCTTGCCGCCCTTACCACCGACATCCTTGCCACGATCGCTCGTGATATCCGCGATGGCGCGAACTCCGGTTGGCGCGATTTCTGGAATGTTGATTCGCACGGTCGCGTCACGCGCCCAAGGCCGGAGAACCGTTGTCGGGACACACTTGTCCGAATGCTGGAATCGAGGGTCACCGTCCTTGGCCTAGAGGTCCAGTCAGAGGCCCAATACGCGGACGACAAGCGCGCCGACATTCGTCTCTCAGTTCCAGGATTCAACGTCCCGGTCGAGATCAAGAGGAGCTGCCACGATGACTGGTGGAGCGCCATCAAGACCCAGCTAATCGCGAAGTACACCCGTGACCTCGGAACCGACGGATACGGAATCTACCTGGTGTTCTGGTTCGGAAATCACAAAGACTGTTGGCCAGTGCCCGCTTCGGGACGAAGACCCAAGTCACCCAACGACATTCGCCAAGCCCTGCTAGGGACCCTCAGAGACCGAGAGCGCCGGAAGATCTCCGTCTGTGTGATCGACGTCTCGAAACCCGCCGCCTGAGGCCCCCGGAGCCGGCTCTGGCCCGTTTGTCCGCCACAATCCCCCGAAAAGTGGCGGACAACGCATCCCCCCTCACCCCCCGTGCGCCAAAAACCTCTCCGCCTCCAACGCCGCCATGCACCCCGTCCCCGCCGCCGACACCGCCTGCCGGTAGTAGTCGTCCATCACATCCCCCGCCGCGAAGACGCCCGGCACGTTCGTCTCGGTCCTCCACGGCATCGGCAATCGCACATACCCGTTCTCCTTCAAATCAATCTGCCCACGCAGAAACTCGGTATTCGGATCGTGCCCGATCGCCACGAACATCCCCCCCACCGCCACCTCCCTGCCCTCCCCCGTCACCGTATCACGCAGCCTCAACCCGGTAATCACATCGTCCCCCAACACCTCGTCCACCACGCTGTTCCAGAGAAACGTCATCTTCTCGCTGGCCAGCGCCCGCTCCTGCATGATCTGCGAAGCCCTCAGTTCATCGCGCCGGTGAATCAGCAGCACCTCGCTGGCGAACTTGGTCAGGTAGAGCGCTTCCTCCATGGCGCTGTCGCCGCCCCCCACCACCGCCAGCACCTGGCCCCGAAAGACCGGCAGCGCCCCGTCGCACACCGCGCACGCCGACACCCCGCCCCCGCTCTGCGCCAGCCGCTCCTCCCCCGGCACCCCCAGCCACCTCGCATTCGCCCCAGTCGCCACCACCACCGTCCGCGCGCGCACCACCGTTCCCATTGACGATATCAGTTCAAACGGACGGCTACTGAAGTTCACCTGAACGATATCGTCCGTCACGACCCGCGTATCGAAGCGGACCGCCTGCTTCTTGAACTCCATCATCATCTCGATGCCGCCGATGCCGTCGGCGAAGCCCGGGTAGTTCTCCACGTCGGTGGTGAACATGAGCTGTCCGCCGGGGATCATGGTGCGGCTGCCGGCGCCTTCGTAGACGAGGGGGTTGAGATTCGCCCGCGCGGCGTAGATGGCCGCCGTCCAGCCGGCGGGGCCGGAACCGATGATTACGAGGTCTTCGATCTGGTTGTCGGACATGTGGATTGGTCAGGTTTGTCGTGATTGGGTACGATGCGGTCGTCGCGGGGTCGCTCGGCCCGCCTCTAGGTAGCCGCCCCGTCTTTGTATAGCGCCGATTCCCGGTACCGTTCCAGGGTTCGCACCAGCAGCAGCTTGACGGCCACCGCCAGCGGCACTCCGATCAGCAGTCCCACGAAGCCGAAGAAGAAACCACCCAGCGAGAGTGCCAGCAGGATCCACACGGGGTGCAGTCCCACCGACTCCCCCACGATGCGCGGGCTCAGCACGGCGCTCTCCAGCCCCTGCGCCACGCCGTAGACGATTCCCACCTTGAGGAGCGACACGCCGATGTCCTCGCTGATCAGCGCGAGGATCACCGCGGGAATGAGCGAAACGACCACCCCCAGATAGGGGACGACGCCGAGCACCGCGACGGTCACGCCGAGTACGAACGCGTAGGGGAAGCCGACGATGAGGAGGCCGATCCAGGTGATGGCACCGGTCAGGAGGGCGGTCGCCACCTGTCCACGCAGGTAGCGGGAGAGGAGGTCGTCGTATTCGCGGAAGAAATCGCGCGCCCCGTCCCGAACCCTGCCCGGCAGGAGATCGTCGGCCCGGGCGATGATCCGGTCGTAGTCGCGCAGCAGGTAGAACATCAGCACCGGCGTGAGAACGAGGTAGCTGAGCACGGTGAACAGGGCGCCGACCCCGCGGCCCAGCCCCAGGAAGGTCTCCCACGCCTTGCGTGCGATCGTGGCCTTCTGTTCCTCCAGGAATGCGCCTACCACTTCGGGGTTGTTGAGATTGGCCACCAGCGCCGCCTCGTTGACGAAGGGGATGTCGAATCCGAGGTCGGCGGGATCCAGCTCCCTGACCCAGTCCGTCAGATACGCGATCAGGTCCCCCGCCTGTCGCACCACTTCCGGCAGTCCGAACCCCAGCGCCACCGCCCCCGCCGCCAGCGCCGGGACGAGGATCAGGAAGATCGCGGCCGTGCGGTTGATGCGCCTATGCGCTGAGACGCGGTCGGCCACGGGATCCAGGATGTACGCGAGCACGAAGGCCAGGAAGAACGGGGCCAGCAGGGAGCCCGCGGTGTCCAATACCCACACGCCGGCCAGCAGCGTCGCGACCATGACCACCAGCGCGTGGCCGCGGACGCCGCGGAAGGGCACCAGCAGCGCGATGACCACCCAGTAGAGGAGGAAGGGATTGAGGAGGTCGCGCAGGGTATAGAGGAAGAAGCCGGCCACCAGCACCAGCACCGCCCCCTGGGCAACCCGCCAGGAGCCCTCGTTCCGGACGCCGGTCCCGGCGCTCACCAGCCTGCCTCGGCGATCTTGTCGTCGGCGCGCAGCACGACCTCACGCGTGTCGGGGTACCTGATCCGGGACGCGGCATCCCGCACCGGCAGCCACTGACACGCCGTAATCCCCTCTTCCGACTGGGGAACCGCTTCTCCGTTGCGGCTGCGCATGAGGAAGAAGGTACAGTACTTGTGCACCGTCTCGTCACCCTTTTGGAAGATCCAGTCCACGGTGTCGATCTTGGGGCCGACCGCTTCCGGTCTGATCCCGGTCTCCTCCTCCACTTCGCGCACGGCCGCCTCCCGCAGGCTCTCGCCACCCTCGATGTGTCCCTTGGGCAGCGACCACTTCCCGTAGGGGTCCTTGATCAGGAGCGCGTGCCAGCTGCCGGCCAGCGGGCGGACCACCACGCCGCCGGCGCTGCGTTCGATCCGTGGGGATTGCCGGGAGTTCACCATCTAGAAGATCGAAAAGCTCAGGTAGCGAGTCGGGTTCTCCTTGATGTCGGCCAGCAGCTGGTTCAGGTTCGCCACCGCCGCCGTGGCTCCATCCGCCAGCTCCGGGTCGCCCAGCAGGCGCCCCAGCAGCCCCTCCCCCGACTCGGCGCTTGCCAGCAGCGTTTCGAGCCGGGTCATCGTGGCCGAGCCCTGCTGCGCGGCGGTCCGCAGCTCGGTCATGGCAGCCCTCATATCTCCCGACAGGGTCTTGAGGTTCGCCATGCTCTCGCCTGCGTCCCCCAGCATGGCGCCCACGTCCGCATCCGTGAGGATTCCGTCCATCTTCTCCATCGTCGTCCGCGCCACCCTGGCCGCGGCGGTGAATTCGCGGGCGGACTCGGTCACGCCCACCGCGAGTTCGTCGAAGCGGGCCGCCTGTTGCGAGATCATGGTCGTGAGATCGTCGCTGATAACCCCGAGGTTGTCGATGAGGTGCCTGAGGTTCATCGCCGTCTCCTCCGTGAAGGCGATCTCGAACCTGTCCGACATCACCTTCAGCCTGCGGGCGATCTCGTCGGCAGTGGCGGTAAGGCGGGAGAAGTCGGGCAGCACGGCTCCGGCAAGGACACCGTCCTCAGCGTGCTCGTAGAAGGTCAGCGAGCTGTACTCCTCCCGGGTCGTGATCTCCGCCTGCCAGTCCCCGAAAAACGATTCGGGCGCGATGACCACAGCCGCGTTGGAGGGGAGGGCCAGGTCGGGCCGCACCGTCATCTCGACCATGACGGCCTCGCCGGTCGGCACCACGGCCACCGATTCGACACGCCCCACCGCGACGCCGCGGAACTTCACCGATGCCCCCGCCACGAGCTGTCCCACGCTGGTCGACGCCGTGCGCAGCGCCACCTGGTCGCTCCCCCATCCCCCCTTCAGCCATATGGTGCCGACCACTCCGACCGCGATCCCCAGCACCACTACCGCTCCCACCAGTATTTCTCGTCTACGCTCCATCGTTCTGTCCTCCCTGGCGTCCATAGTAAAGTGCGGGATCACCGTCCACGAATCCCCGGAGCACGTCGTCGGCCGCGGTGCGGACCTCGGCCGGGGCGCCCGTGAACCTGGCCCTGCCCTCGTGAAGCAGGGTGATCCTGTCGGCGACACGGAAGGCACTGGTCATGTCGTGGGTGACCACCAGCGCCGTGACCCCCAGCTCGTCCCGCATTCTCAATATCAGCTGGTCGATCACCGATGTCGTCACCGGGTCCAGCCCGGTGGTGGGTTCGTCGTAGAGCAGGTACTTGGGTGAAGCCGCGATCGCCCGCGCCAGTCCGGCGCGCTTTCGCTGGCCTCCGCTCAACTGGGCCGGGAAGCGCTCGCCCAGGCCGTTCAGGTCGACCAGCGCCAGGCATTCCTCCACGCGTGACGCGATGCGCTTTCGGTCCCATCCAGGGAGCCGCCGCAGCCCCATCGCGATGTTAGCCGCGATGGTCATGGAGTCGAAGAGCGCCGCGAACTGGAAGACGTATCCGATGCGCCGCCGCAGCCTGACCAGTTCCTTCTTCGGCAGTTCCGGCACCGACCGGCCGTCCACGAACACCGTGCCGGCATCCGGCCGCAACAGTCCCACCAGGTGCTTCAGGAGCACCGACTTGCCGCAACCCGAAGGGCCCACGATGGCCGATGTCTCCCCGTCCTCGACGGTCAGCGTGAACCCGCGGAGCACCTCCTTCTCCCCGAACGACTTCCTGAGACCGGCCAGCTGGATGCTCATAGCAGCATCGCCGCCCAGAAGGCGTCCAGGCACAGGATCAGCATGCTCGAAATGACCACGGTGCGGGTCGCGCTCTTCCCCACACCTTCGGCCCCCTGCTCGGTCTGAAGTCCGCAGAAGCACCCGACCCCGGTCACCACGGCCCCGAAGGATACGGATTTGATGACCGCGAACCATACATCCCACGGCGCGAAGAAGAGCCGCAGCCCCTTGATGAACTCGGCCGACGACATGTCGAGCAGCTCGAGCGCGGTGAGCCACCCAGATGCGATCCCCATGGAAATGGCCAGCAGGACGACGAAGGGAAACATCACGAGACCGGCCAGCACCCTGGGAACGACCAGGTACGCGAGCGGGTTGTAGGCCAGCGTCTCCAGCGCATCCACCTGTTCGGTGACCCGCATGGTCCCCAGTTCGGCCGAGATGCTGGCGCCGACGCGGCCCGCCAGCGTCAGTCCCGTCAGGGCGGGGCCCAGCTCCAGAATCATGGTCTTGCCGACCAGGGTGCCCACGAAGTACACCGGAATCGCCCCGGTGAGCGTGTAGGACGCCTGCAGCGACATCACGATGCCGGTGAAGGTCGCGATGAAGAGCGCGATCGGCACCGACGCGACGCCGACCCGGGCCATCTGAGGCAGCAGCATGGGACCCCACACGCGAAAGTCGCCGATTGCCCGGAACGATCCCGCGAAGAGTGCCCACCCGCGGCCCACCGAACCGAGTGCCGCGAGGGTGCTCCTGCCCGATGCGGCCAGGGGCCTCAGGAGATAGTCGGAAACAGGGAAGAGCACCATTGGAAATAATAACCGAAACGGGGGTCTTCGTGGCTGACTCCTCAAGGCCCGGCGGAAGGCGCGTACGGCAGCGCCGGGCGACGGTCTACGGGCCGGCGTCGGCTCGCGCCCGTCCGGTCAGACGGCGGGGAACCCCGTGAGCCTGAAGCTGACCCGGTCCGTCGCGTTGGGAGGGTCGGCGGAGCTGTGCCAGTGCACCTCGATCTCGTTCACGCGTCCGCGGCCCGTGCCGAAGGACACTGCAACCTCGAGATCCTGGTCCCCGCTGGTGATCGTGGTCCTCGTGAAACCTCCGATCTCACCCAGGGGCTTCCTGGCCGGGTTTCTGAAGAGCGTCCGCGTCGACTGCCGGCCCGAAGGAAGCCTGCGCGTGACCCGGATCCTGTCCAGCCAGTCCGGCGGATAGCTGATGCTGTATTTGAACCCGAATTGATCCACGCCGTGGCCCAGCCGGTTGTGTCTGGCCATGGCTAGCAGAATGCCCGGAGGGTCTTGTACACTCCTACAACTCCAGCGGTGTAGGTGAGAAACTGAGTGCGAATAGCGCGAGGGCCACCCATCCCAGAATCATCCGCCCCTTCCCCACGGGGATATCCTCCACCAGCACAGGGGGATGCGCAAGTCTCCCACGGCTCACCGCCAACGCGATTCCCCCCCACAGCCACCAGCCCCACCACAGGAAGCCAAGCGGAACAAGCACCGCGATGAAGGCGATGGTGAAGGCGCGCTGCCTGGCTCCGGCGACCGCGTAAAGGATGTGTCCCCCATCCAGCTGTCCGAGCGGCAGCAGGTTGAGCGCGGTGACGAAGATGCCCAGCCATCCCGCGAAGGCCAGGGGATGGAGGAGAACGACCGAGCCCTGTTCGAAGCCGGGGACGACGCTCTGGGCGGCGAAATGCAGCAGGATGTTGCTTCCGATCCGGATCGGTTCGCCGGCGAAGTGTATGACGAACGGGTACATGCCTCCATCGGTCGTCCACAAGACCTCCGACAGGCCGAGTCCCAGGAACAGCACGGGTAGCGACAGCGCGAAGCTCGCCAGCGGCCCCGCGATCCCGATGTCGAAGAGCACGGACCGCCGCATCATGGGTCCCTTCAGGCGGATGAAGGCGCCCAGGGTGCCCACCAGGGAGAAGTACGGCGGGAAGGGGATGAACCAGGGCAGGGAAACGGGGACGCCGTGCCGGCGCGCGGTCAGGTAGTGTCCCATTTCGTGTCCGAACAGGATGCCGATGAAGGTGAGACCGAAGGCCAGTCCCACCACCATCCCGCCGACATCGAACCCGGTCGGAACCGGCAGCCAGACCCCGCCGATCAGGGTGAAACGGGTGTCGAGGACATCGGCGCCGGAGAGGAATCCCCCCGCCACCACCGCGCTCCCCAGTGCGGCCACGAACAGGACAAGGTGGAGCATGAGGTTGTCACGGCCAGGCGGTCCGTCCCGCCGCACCGCAACCAGTTCGGTCCCCTCGGCCGTGTCCCGGGTGTGGACCTGATCGGCCCAATCCGCGATCTTTTGCCTGTCTTCTTCGGAGACCCCGGGCCTGAACCGCCCCCGGACCACACGGTATCCGCCGGCGTTGCCCGTCGCGTGGTTCGCCAGAAGGTCGTCCCACGCGGGATCGGAACCGGGAACCTTGACCTCCGTGGAAGTGTTCGTAATGCTTCGGACTCCTGGCAACTCGTGGAAACCCCTCGGTGCCCGAGGGGGTGAAACCCGCGGACTGCCAGCCGGGGCGCGCTCGTCCGAGCCGCCCATCCGGCGCCTCTCCCACTGCCCGTGGAAAAAACCCCCTAGCCCGGCGCCTCGCCGCTCTCGGTGCTCGGGTGGCTTGGTCCACGGGCTGCCAGCTTCCCGATGGAAATCGCCGAACTCAAGAACAGCACGGTAGCGCAACTGCACAGCTACGCGGAAGCGCTGAACATCCCGCACTACGCCGGGCTCCGCAAGCAGGACCTCATCTTCACGATCTATCAGGGGCTCCTGGGACGGAACGAGACGCTGCGTGTCGAGGGGGTGCTCGACGTCTTGCCCGATGGCCACGGCTTCCTGCGGTCGCCGGAATGGAACTACCTCGCAGGACCCGACGACGCCTATGTGAGCCGCGCACAGATCGATTCCTACGGCCTGCGCACGGGGGATGTGCTGGTCGGACCGGTGCGACCTCCGGCCAGCGGCGAGCGGTATCTGGCGCTGGTGAGCGTGGATCAGGTCAACGGGGACCGTCCGGAGGCCGCGCGTCAGCGAGCCAGCTTCGGTGCGCTGCGGCCGCGCTACCCCGACAAGCGCCTGACGCTCGAAGTCCCGGGAGGCGATGTGGCAATGCGCATGATGGACCTGATCGCGCCGGTGGGGATGGGGCAGCGGGGGTTGATCGTGTCGCCCCCGAAGGCCGGCAAGACCACCATCCTGCGCCACATGGCCAACGCAATCTCGACCAATCACCCCGACGCCGACCTGTTCGTGCTCCTCATCGACGAGCGCCCGGAAGAGGTGACGGAGATGATCGAGACCACGCGCGGAGAGGTCGTTGCGTCCACCTTCGACGAGCCGGCCGGCCACCACCGTCACGTGGCCGAGATGGTGATGGCCAAGGCGAAGCGGCTGGTGGAGCAGGGGCGCGACGTGGTGATCCTCCTCGACTCGATCACGCGCCTTGCCCGGGCGTACAACATCCTGGCGCCGCACTCGGGCCGGATCCTGTCCGGAGGCGTGGACGCCAACGCGCTGGCCAAGCCGAAACGCTTCTTCGGGTCGGCGCGCAACATCCAGTGGGGCGGCTCGCTGACGATCATCGCGACCGCACTGGTCGAGACCGGCAGCCGCATGGACGAGGTGATCTTCGAGGAGTTCAAGGGCACGGGCAACATGGAGTTGGTGCTGGGCCGCGAGATCGCCGACCTGCGGATATTCCCGGCCATCGACCTCAACCGCTCGGGGACGAGAAGGGAGGAGCTGCTCCTGACCGAGACGGAACTGAACCGCGTCTATCTGCTACGGAGTTTCCTGGCGCAGATGCCGGCGCCCGAGGCGATCGAGTTCCTCATGGAGCGCATGGGCGCTCACCGCACCAACGCCGGGTTCCTGAAGGCGATGGCGGAGGGGGTGTAGGAAGGAACGAGCCGCCGCTGCCGGGACGGGTCAGGCGTCGGTGTCGCGGTAGCGCGGGTTGACCACCAGGCCGCCCCCCTCGAAGATCTTGCGGTCCCAGGGGTAGATGAGGGTCGCGTCGGTGGCCAGGGCCTGGAAGTCGGGGGTGTAGCCGCGTGTGCGGGCGAAGCTGGTGGCGGTGCGGACCTCCGCGGGGCCAACGTCGCGCACCGCAGCCAGCGCGAGGCGCAGCGTCTCGCCGGAGGTGGTGATCTCGTCGACGATCAGGACCCGCTTGCCGCGGGCCTGGCGGGGCGCGCCGGACAGGATCGAGGGACGCTGGCGGACCACCTGGCCACCTTCGCGCCGCGTGATCTTGAGCGAGAAGAAGTCGCGTCGCAGGATCGAGGCGATGACCGCGCCGGGAATCACCCCCGCGCGGGCCACCCCGATGATGATCTCGGGGTCGTACGAGGCCGCCACCTTGAGGGCGAGCGCCCGGCAGAGCTCTCCGAACATCTCCCACGAAAGTTCCAGGTAGTCCTCGGACGGACTGATGTCGCGCTGGTCGAAGGAACGGCTCAACATTTGTCTGCTCCTCTCCGCGCTGTAGAATTCCAACATGACCGACGACCTCCATAGGAAGGCCGACGCCCGTTTCGAAGCGGCTCTTGCCGCCGCCGGCGCCCGCGACCCCCGCGACTTCTACCGCTCGCAGTTGCGGGAACTGAAGCAGTCCAACCCCCAAGGGTACGCCGACGCCGTCGCATATTACCAGAGTACGCTGGTCACGTCCATTGCTGAACAGGACGCCGATCCGCTTCGGGCCTGGCAGTCGTTCGGGCTGAGGCTTGCGCAATGGACCGCCGCGGGCCGTCCGGTGGCGGTGGATGCCGCCGGCCGCTCGCACCCGTTCGAGCCCCCGGGAAATACGGGGGACATGATCCTGCACCTCCCGGATGCGCGGAACCGGCGGGCGGTGCTGGTGGGGCTGCCGCCGGAGCCGTCGGCGGCGCAGATGGCCACCTACAACTGGCTCGTACAGGGTCGGAGGGCGTGAGAGCGGCTAGTCCTCCACCGTATAGGCAATGCCCCACGCCCCGGGCCCCAAGTGGGTGGCGATGACCGGCGTGATCGGCGCCACCATGATCTCCGCACCCTCGTACCGCGCCGCGAGCTCCCCCCGCAACTGATCCGCCATCTCGGGCGCGGCCGCGTGGATCACCCCGAAACGCACCCTCTTCGCGCCGAACGGAATCGCCGCCGCCACCGCGTCCAGAATCATCCTCTTCGCGCGGGCGGCTCCACGGGCCTTGCCATACGCCTTCACTTCGCCGTCGCCCGCCAGCCCCAGCACCGGCTTGAGGTCCAGCACACCTCCCAGCCACCCCGCGAACTGGCTCACCCGCCCCGACGCGATCAGGCGATCGAGGTTGCGCACGGTGAACAGGATGCCCGATTGCCCCCGGATCCTCTCGACCTCGGCGATGATCTCGTCGGGGGGCATCCCTGTTTCGGCCAGTTCCGCCGCCCTGAGCGCGAGCAGTCCGATCAGGATCGAGGCCGCCCTGGAGTCCACCAGCCGCACGTCCAGGTGGGGGACCAGGCGGTTGGCGTTCTCGGCAGAGCGGAAGATCCCCGACAGCGAAGCGGCCACGAGGATCGCCACCACCACCTCCGACTCCGTGGAGGCCTGCTCGAAGGACGCGATGAAGTCTCCCGGGGGGGGCTGCGAGGTTGTCGGCAACGGGCCGCCGCTCTCGAGCTGGGCGTGGAACTCCTCCGCGGTGATGTCGATCCGGTCCTTGAGAGTGCGGTCGCCGTCGATGAGCAGGAGCGGGATCATGTGGATCCCGTGGGCCCGCGCCACCGCATCCGGCAGGTCCGAGGCCGAGTCCACCATGATGCCCACGGGGCGCCGGACCGCCTTGCCGCGCGCATCCCGCGCCGCCTCGAACTGGGCCAGCATGTCCTCGGCCTTGTGCGCGACCACGGTGCCGAGCGTGGCGCAGTAGTCGATCGCGTCGCGGGGATGGTCGGTGTGGAGGTGGATCTTGAGGATCTCCTCGCTGCGAATGACGAGCAGCTCCTCCGACCCCTCGGCCAGCGCGGCGCGGACCACCTTTTCCCCGGGCATATCGGGCCCTTCGACCAGGATCTCCGTGCAGTAGCGGCGCGAGCCGTGCGTGAACGGATGCTCGGCCGCCCCGATCGGCGACCACTCCGGGTGCACATCCTCCTCGTCCCCCTCCTCCACCTCCACCCCCCCGTCCCCTTCCTCAATCAACCCCACCACCCCCTCGACCATCTCCACGAACCCCTGCGCCCCCGCGTCCACCACCCCCGCCTCGGCCAGCACGGGAAGCAGATCGGGGGTGCGCGCCAGCGACTCCCGCGCCGTTTGACGCATCGCCGCCAGCGCCTCGGCAAAGTCGCCCGTCCCGCTTTCGTCCACGGCCCTGGAAGCGGAGTCCCGCACCACCGTCAGGATCGTCCCCTCCACCGGGTTCTCGACCGCACCGTCCAGCGACCGTGCCCCCGCGCTCAGCGCCGCCGCGAACTCACCCAGCGACGCCCGCGCACGGCCCTCCAGTCCCCCCGAGAACCCAAGCAGGAATTGGGACAGCATCATCCCGCAGTTGCCCCGCGCACCCAGCAACGCGGACCGCGCCACCTGCGCCGCCACCCGGTCCACCCGCCGTTCCCGCGACCCCGCCAAATCCCCCGCGACGGCCTCCAGGGTGAGGCTCAGATTGGTCCCGGTGTCCCCATCGGCCACCGGAAAGACGTTGATACGGTTCAGTTCGGCCTTGCACCGCCGCCCGCTCCGACACGCCGCGAG
This sequence comes from Longimicrobiales bacterium, assembly GCA_965208295.1. Classification (GTDB taxonomy): domain Bacteria; phylum Gemmatimonadota; class Gemmatimonadetes; order Longimicrobiales; family Gaopeijiaceae; genus Bin94. Next base: position 1,105,695 of record OZ242328.1, read on the forward strand.
CAGCGCCCGCCGGAGTCGCGGGCCGTCCACATACGCGATTCTGGACCTGTCGGACATGAGGCGCAGTCTCCAGACTCAGTTTCAGTAGAGACGGGGGATTCGCTGCCGACTGCAGTAACGCCGCAGCATTCCCCACGGTATCGAATCCGTCACCGGGGGAACAGATGGCAACAACGCGACACGCCGACCTGCGGCCCGGCGCCGTCTACATCTGGGAGGGCCGGCTGGACGTCCCCGACCGCGTCACGGCCATCGCCCGGTCTCTGCTGTCAGACGACGAGCGCAAGCGGGCCGACCGCTTCATCTACGACCGCCACCGGCGCCGCCACACCGTCGCGCAGGCCCATCTCCGCCGGGTGCTCGGCGGGCTCACCGACACCCGCCCGGAGGATATCGACTTCCAGTTCGGGAAGCACGGCAAGCCCTTCCTTCCCGGAGGCCCATCCTTCAACCAGTCCCACTCCGAGGACCGGATCATGATCGGGGTTGCGGCCGAAGGGCGGCTCGGCGTCGACATCGAGGAGGTCAGGGAGGTGAAGTACATGCTCGGCATCGCGGACAAGAACTTCGGCGGCGACGAGGCCGCGCGCCTTCACGCGGCCCCGGAAAACGAGCGACTGGAGCTCTTCTTCCGGCTCTGGACCCGCAAGGAGGCGTTTCTGAAGGCGGTGGGGGTGGGACTCACCCATCCGCTCAGGACGTTTTCGGTGGATCCGACCCAGGGGGCCGGGCAGGGGTTGCTGCGGGTGGAGGGGCTGCCGGAGGACCCGGCGCGCTGGCACGTCGGCGGGGTGCCGTGCACTTCAGGTGCCGAGGCGGCGCTGGCCGTGGATCGCCCGGGGGTCGAACTGGAGGCGTTGCGCTACGACCCCGAGGGGCTCTGACAGCCGACCGGTTCTCCCGCATCGCACGTATCCGGCTCCCCCGTCCCCGTCGTCGCGTTCGAGCAGATCGCACCGTTCACATAACACGTGTAACACGCCGACTCGCACAGGCTCGCGCTCAAGCCCACCGCTTCCGTCAGCGTGTCGGCCAGCCGGGCGCTCGGGTAGTCGAGCAGGATCGGACAGGCATAGACCCCGTCCGCCGTGACCAGCCGCGCGCTTGTGCACAGCAGCTGGTCCAGGTCGTAGCCGTGCATCATCTCGTGGGTGATGCGCTCGTCGGGCCGGTAGCCCCGGTTGCGCTCGGCCTCTTCGCCGATCAGCAGCGGCGGCAGCACCTTGAGCCGCGGGTCCGCATACCCCACCGCGCCCAGCTCGTCGCGGAAGCGCTGCAGCATGCACGCCATCTCTTCACAGGGCCAACTCTGCATGGAGGTGATGATCGGACGGAAGCCCGTCGCCACGAGAGCGCCCACCCCTTCCATGGCGCGCTCGAAGCTGCCCTCGCCGCGGATCGCGTCGTTGATTTCGGCGGTCGGGCCGTCAATGCTGACCCGCAGTTCCAGCGGATGACAGCGGCCTTCCGAGATGCGCCTGAGTTCCTCGACCGTGCGGGGCGGCAGCAGGGTGGCGTTGGTGAGGACCGTGGCCGGGCCGTACTGCAGCGTGTCGTCCAGGATCCCGACCATCTCGTTGTTCATGAACGGTTCGCCGCCGGTGAAGTAGTACTCCTTCACGCCCATGTCGGCGGATTCGTCCAGCGCGGCTCGCACCTGGTCCCGGGTCATGAACCAGAAGGAGTGGTTGTCGGGAGAACACGAGATGAAGCAGTGCGTGCAACGAAGGTTGCAGACCGTCCCGGCGACCTGGAACCAGAGCTGATCGAGGGAGGTGAGGGGGACGGCGGGGGCTGGTGCGATCATCGGAAAAAGGTGCCGCCCGTGGGACGATTCGGCAAGGCGGGCGGGGAGGCGACAATCTGGCCATCGATACGGCAACCGGGTAAGGTGGGTCCAGGCGTCCGCTTCCGTTCCTCCGACCCGCCAATACCTGTGGAAACCACCGCAATCAAACCCGGATTCACGACCATAAACCCCACCGACGGCGAGTTACTGGCCATGTACCCGTTCATGCCCGGCGCCCAGGTGGAGACCGCTTTGGCCGCGGCCCGCGACGCGCAGCGGGAGTGGCGACGCGTACCTGCCGACGACCGCGCCCGAATCGTCGGCGGCGTCGCGCACCAGTTCCGCGCCCACGAGGGCAACCTCGCCGAAATCGTCTCGATGGAGATGGGGAAGCCCATGGCCGAGTCCCTGGCCGAGGTGGAGAAGTGCGCGGGTGGATGCGAGTACTACAGTGCGAACGGCGCAGGGTTCCTGGGTGACAGAGTGGTGGAAACAGAGGCATGGCGGAGCTTTGTCACCTTCCAGCCACTGGGACTTGTTCTGGCGATCATGCCGTGGAACTTCCCGCTCTGGCAGGTCGTGCGGGCCGCCGTCCCCGCGCTCATCGCGGGCAATGGAGTGCTGCTCAAGCACGCCCCCAGCGTACCCGGCTGCGCCCTCGAGCTGGCCCGCCTCTTCGGCCCGGCATCGGGGCTGCCCGAGGGGCTCTTCGCCAATCTCTTCATCGATGTCGACGCCACGGGCGACCTCATCCGCGACGCGCGCGTCCAGGGCGTCACCCTGACGGGAAGCACCCGCGCGGGCCGCCACGTCGCCGCGCTCGCGGGCGCGCAGATCAAGACGTGCGTGCTGGAGCTGGGCGGCAGCGACCCCTACATCGTACTCGAGGACGCCCACCTTTCCCGCGCCGTCGAGGCGTGCGTGACCGGCCGCCTCATCAACGGTGGCCAGAGCTGCGTCGCGGCCAAGCGCTTCATCGTGCACGAGGCGGTGGCCGACGAGTTCACCGAGGCGGTGGTGGCGCGCATGGCGGGCGTGCGCGTGGGCGACCCCATGGCCGCGATGACCGATGTGGGGCCGCTCGCGCGGGAGGATCTGCGCGACCACCTGGCCGGTCAGGTGGACCGGAGCATCGCGGCCGGCGCGGTGTGCCGGCTGGGCGGCGAGGTTCCGAAGGTGCCGGGATGGTACTACCCGTGCACGGTGCTGACGGGAGTGGGGCCGGGGATGCCGGCCTACGACGAGGAGATGTTCGGACCGGTGGCGTGCATCATCCGGGCGGGGTCGGAGGAGGAGGCCGTGCGGATCGCGAACGACACCGCGTACGGGCTGGGGGCGGCGGTGTTCACGGAGGACCTGGAGCGCGGGGAACGGATCGCGCGCGACGGGATCGAGGCGGGGTCGTGTTTCGTGAACGACTTCGTGAAGTCCGACCCGCGCCTGCCCTTCGGGGGGGTGAAGGAGAGCGGGTTCGGGAGGGAGCTGGCGGACTTCGGGGTGAGGGAATTCGTGAATGTGAAGACGGTGAGGGTGGAGCGGTAGGGGCTATGCGGCATGCCCGCCCGCTCTCTGCGGCCCGCTGGTCGACCCGTCGCTCATTTCGTCAGACCCGGCCTGCCGGTCCAACGGCCATCGACACGGCGGGCAGAATTTCAGCGTTGGAAGTGCCGGTGTCATATAATATGATATATTGATTGGTCCTTTTCATATATGATCATATATCACAGAGGCCGTTTCATGCATCCAACCGTACAGCAAATCGCCCGCCACCTCCGCGAGACCCGTGTGGCCCGCGGAGTAAGCCAACGGGAACTGAGTGAGCAAATCGGGCTCACCCAGACGCAGATCTCCCGCTTCGAGGGTGGCCGGGCGGACCTGAGAGTGTCGAGCCTCGTGGAACTCGGGCGCGGCCTGGGGGTCGAGATCGTGCTGGTGCCGCGCAAACGCGTCCCGGCGGTCCAGGCACTCGGCCTTGCCGGAACCGGCCACGGTTCGACCCCTGGGGGGCGCGCCGATGGCTGACTACGAGGTCCTCGACGTTCGGCTCCATGGCGACTCGGTAGGCACCCTTACCAGGCTCGGCCGTGACAGGATCGTCTTCGCCTTCGACCCCGGGTACATCGACGATCCCGCTCGCGCCACGCTCAGCCTCTCCTTCCAGGATCCCTTCGGCCACCTGGTCACCGACATCCCTCCCACGCGCACGTCGGTGCCGCCGTTCTTCTCGAATCTCCTCCCCGAGGGTCCGCTGCGCGACTACCTGGCCCGTGGCGCCGCGATCGATCCGCGACGGGAGTTTCCGCTGCTGGCGGCGCTCGGCCAGGACCTGCCCGGCGCGGTGACGGTGGTTCCGCTGGAGGCCGGTGCAGGTACGCTCCGGTCAGACGGCCAGGTCCACGCAAGCGGAACACCGGACTCGGTCGGCGCTCCGCTTGCCGCCCCATCCCCGCCCTTCCGCTTCTCCCTGCCCGGCGTCCAGCTCAAACTGTCCGCAACCATGGCGGCCGAGGGGAGGCTGACGATCCCGGCACAGGGCATCGGCGGATCCTGGATCGTCAAGCTGCCCTCGGCGGCGTTTCCGGGACTGCCCGAGCAGGAACACGCCATGATGACGCTGGCGGCCCGCGTGGGGATCGAGGTGTCCGAAACGAGACTCGTGCCGGTGGACTCGATCTCGAACCTGCCGCGCGGGATGGGGGTGCCGAACGGGAAGATGGCCCTCGCGGTGCGGCGATTCGACCGCGCGGACGACGGCGCCCCCGTTCACGTCGAGGACTTCGCGCAGGTGCTGGGCACCCGTCCGGAGCAGAAGTACGCGGGAGCCGGATACGGGGACATCGCGGAAGTGGTCGGTCGTGCGGTCGGCGACGACGCCGTGTGCGAGCTGATTCGCCGCCTCGTCTTCTGCGCCCTGATCGGGAACGGCGACGCGCACCTCAAGAACTGGGCGCTGATCTACCCCGACGGGCGCACCCCCGCTCTGGCGCCGGCCTACGACCTCGTGTCGACGATCGCGTTCCTTGACGACGACCGGATGGCGCTGGAGTGGATGAGTGGCGTGCGTGGTTTCGCGGATCTGTCGGAGGGGGTGCTGCGGCAGCTGGCCGCGTCGGCGCGGGTTGCCCAGGTGCCGGTTGTGACGGCGGCCCGGCGCACGGTCGAACGGTTCATGGAGGTCTGGGTCGAAGCGAAGGGGGAACTGGGGGTACCAGAGGGTGTGGTGAAGGCCATCGATGCGCATCTGGCGGGCGTGCCGCTGGTCATGGGGGTGCCCGGCCGCCGCCGGTAGCTACTGTCGCCGCAACACCACGCCGGGCAGTGCCCCGGTGACCCCACCGTTCTCGTAGACGACGGTTCCGGCCACCCACACCCGTGCGATCCCGGTGGCGGTGAGGTGGGGTCGGGTGGTGGTGGACCGGTCGAGGACCGTGGCGGGGTCGAAGAGGACCATGTCGGCGGCGGCCCCGACCTCGAGCACGCCCCGGCCGACAAGTCCCATGTGGCGCGCGGCGAGCGCGGTCATCTTGTGGATCGCCTCTTCCAGTCCCAGGCGCCCCTCCTCGCGGACGTAGCGCCGCAGGACGCGCGGGTAGGCGCCGAAGCCGCGCGGATGGGCGCCCCGCAGTCCCCCGTCGGAGGAGATATTGGTGTGCGGCCAGGACATCAGGGTGGCGATGTCGTCGAAGGCCATGCTGCTCGCGACGATGCTCTCGCCGCCGTCCCGGCCCTCGGCCCGGGCGGCCCTCGACTCCGCGATCAGGTCGATGTAGGTGGTGACGGGATCGGTGCCCCGTTGGGTCGCGATCTGCGCCAGGGTTTTCCCCTCGAGGGTGGTGTCGGCGCCGAAACGGGCGATGAGCATCCCGTCGGGCGCGACCAGCTCCTCCAGCGCGTAGCGGGCGGCGGCGCGGTCGGTGAAGTCGCGCTCCGGGAAGAGGACCGTCATGGTGGACTGGCATTCACCCCGAATCTGGTATCTGGTGGAATCACTTGAGTTTACGGGATTTCGAGGTCGAGTTCCCGCTGTTTGATTCCCGCCAAATGAGATTCCTTAGTCGCACGCCCCGCGGCGGGCTTCCAGAGCCGTCCGAAGCTGTCCCTCGTCCGGCCTCTGATAGCAGTTGAGCACCGTCTTGGCGTTCTTCCAGCCGCCAAGCTCGCAGAGCACTTTCAGCGGCTGGTCCATCAAGTCGCTCGCGAACTTGCGCCTCAGCGAGTGCCAACCCCTCCAGTGCTTCCGCTCGATCCCCGCGAGTTGCTCGGCCCGACACCACCAGACGCGCGGCTGCGACCGGGCCACGGGCTTCAAGGGATGCTTCGCCGACGGCAGTACCGGCGCGTCCACGATCCCGGGGCTCCTCTTCCACGCCTGCTTGAGCACGGCGAGCGCCTTTGCGGACAACGGCGTCCGGTGCTCGTATCCGGTCTTCTCGTGCTCGCTGCGCCACCGGATGGTTTCGCGGTCGAAATCTACATCAGACCACCTGAGGTGTCGGATCGCCCCGATTCGGTGACCGGTCTCGTGGGCCAGCACGAGGGCGACGTGGAACCGCCAGCCGACCTGCAGGGACACCTTCAGAAGCGCCCGGTATTCCTTGTCCGTGACGACGACGCGAACTGGGTTCTTCTCGACGGGCTTCCTGAGACCCTTGAGCGGGTTTCTGTCGAGAAGCAGGTGGCCGTGCTCGTCCCTCGACCTCGCGGCCCAGTTGAGCACCGCCATCAGGAACGTGAGGTCCCCGAGGATGGTCCGGTTGGACACGGGCTGGCCGCTCGGCCCGATTCTGCCCGCGCGCCGCGCCCGGATGAACCGGTCCCAGTCCCTTCGCGACAGCGTCCCGGGCCTTCGGTCCCGTCCGAGGAAGTCGAGGAACATCGCCGTCGCCGCCCGGTCGTGCATGCGGGACGTATACGCCTTGGTGGGCGTCACCTCCTCACCGTAGATTTCAAAAAGCCCTTCCAGGGTGAGCGGTTCGGGCTCGGGTTCGGCCTTGCCGTTGGGCTCGTACATAGCGAGGCCCGCGGCGGCCTCGTCGGCCTGCCGCTTAGCCTTCACCCAATCGCGGTGTTTCAGCGACCGGGTGAGCCTGCGCCCGTTCTCTCGCCACTCTATCTGGTAGAGGCCGGTCTTCGGGTCGGGAAACACCCGGACCCGGTTCCGGCCCCATTCTCCGGCGCCGTAGGAGCGCCGACTTCGTTTCGTGCGTGCCATCATTCGATTCCTCCGATGATGGACCGCACGATCTGCGCTCCTGAAACGTCGCTGCGGGAGGCCTTCCGCGCCAGATTCAGTCTTCGCGTTCATCAGCGGCTCGGACCATAATCGCGGTCGCGGTCCGGCCCGCGCCCGCGCTGGCTCAGCGCCCCTATCATCATCACAAGGTCGCGGCGAGCGTGCCGTACGACTCGGCTAAGCGTGTAACTTGCTCGTCCAGCCACTCGATTCGCCTCCGCAAGGCTGCGTTCTCCCCGCTCTGCCGCTCGACGTGCTGCCTCAAGGCTTCGTTTTCCGCGCTTTGCCGCTCGGCGCGCCCTTGCAAGGCTTCGACGCGCAGCCGCAAGGCTTCGACTTGCTCGGAGTGCCGCCGCTGTGCCGTTTCGTACTGCGCGGAGAGCGTCTTCAAGGCCTCCGTCAACTGCCGTTCCAATTCGGTCATAGAGCTCCTTTACTCTCTCGACAGCTTCACGGCCGGACGATCGCGCACCTCCCAGCCCGGATCGGCCCATGTCCCGGGCGGCAGCACCACGTACCGCTCTCCCTCGATCTCGTGCAGCGCGATCCCCCAACTGTTCGCTTCCAGTTCGGCCAGCGTCTCGTGCGCGTCCTCGATTCGCACGTTCGCCGTCGCCAGCCTCTCGATCCGGTCCTGGATGCTCCTCGACAACCAGCGCATCGTCACCCAGCTTCCGCCGAAGAAACCGAGCCAAAGGCTCAGGCCTACGATCAGGGGCCGTTGCCACGCCTTGACCAGCAGCTCGCGCATCCTCCCGGCCGCCTCCTCCGTATCGCGCTCGATGGAACGCAGCGCGTTCCTCGCGGCGCGCCGCGAGTTCTCGCCGAGCCTTTCGAGCTCGTTCGCGGTCAATTCCTCGATCTCCCGTCTCTCGCTCTCCAGCCTCCTCCGCAGCCGCTCGGTCAAATCGTTCGCGGTCGAAGTTCTCTCCATACAGTTCTCCTTTCAGCCGCCACCGGTCGCCGGTCTCGGGGTCCAGCGCGGTCAGGTAGTCCTTGCCCCGGCGCGGCACTTCCAAGCCCGCCTCCCGAAGGGCGGCGACGACATCGGCCCGGTTCCGCGCCGTGCCGTGCTCGACGCGCTGGAGCAGGTAGTCCCGGATCAGGTCGCGGGGGGAGGCTTCGAGCCGGAGCCCGGCCCGCAGCCGGGTCGCTTCGATGTAGGCGCGGTGGCCGGGTTGCTGCACCCTGGCCCGCGCCGGGTCGTCCGGGCGAGCCCAGCCGTGTTCGTGGTTGAAGGCGTCCCGGAGCGGACCGAACGTCTTCTCCCAGCCCGGCGGGGCAATGTTGAGGCTGCGGCCGGTCTCCAGGTCGCACCGCGCGGCGAGGACGTGGACGTGCGCGCCTCCGCCGCGCTCGCGGTGCAGCACGGCGGTCCAGGCGTATCGGTCGCGCTCTAGTCCCGCCCAGGCCGTGTCCTCGAAGGCGTCCACGACCGCCTCGATCTCGGCCTCGGTCGGTTCGTCCTCCGGCGCCCACGCGATCACGCCGGAGGTGTACCTGTGCTCGAACGCCAGCGTGTCGGCGACGGCGGCCACCTGGTTCGGATCGCCCCGAAGGACCTCGACGCCCTCGCGCGGCTTCCCGGCGGCGTCCCGCTCGCCGAGGAGGTACCCAGCCGCCTTGCCGGCCGATCCGGTCCCGTGCGCCAGGAACTTAATCAGCATCGGAATCCGGGCCTTCGGCGGGGGACATTGCCGCGAGCGCCCGCCTGATGGCGACGAGGTGGCCGATCACCTCGACCGCCTCGATGGCCCCCCGGTGGGTGTTCGCCCACCGGGCGATCTGGTTGAGGTTGTTCCCGATCCGCGCGACTTGCTGGACGCGCTCGCGCTCGACCTCGGCGTGCGCCACGGTCCACGTGCGCGTCCGGCCCACGGACCGGCGCACCAGATCCGACAGCGTGAGGCCTGCGGCGCGCGCCTTGGCGTGCCACTCGGCACGCTCCGCCTCGCTGGCGCGAACCTTCACCCAAACGGCGCGTCCGACGCTCACCGCGCGCCGTTTCCATTTTGGGGGTCACAGGGGGCAAGGCCCCCCGCCAGCCTCCGCAGGGGACTCACGGAGTGTGGCCCCAAGGGGTATGCTGGCTTACCGACCTTAGCCGCGTCCGACAAGCCCTGCGGCGACCTATCCGAAGGTCGTTGATGGCCCCCGCCCCCACGGCAGCCGACCACCACCGCGAGCAATCCGGGGAACCCGCTCAACAAGCCTCGCGAAGCGCGGTCGGCGGTGAGACCGGAGGCCAGCGATGCCGGGCCGTCCAAGTACCCCGGCAGCCGGGAGCGGCGACTGATGCCGCGAGCGCCCGCGTCAATGGACACGGGCACTATTTCGACCGTGGGGTGGATCAACCTGACTACGCTTCTCCTCCGGCGTTTCGCCTCGTTTGGTCGTGCTGCCATTCATGCCTCGGTGACCCGAGGGGCAACATTTTACGGATCTCATCCACAGGATGTTTCAATCCGGCGCCCCGGCCGTCGCGGGCGAATTGCCCACCGTTGGGAACCCTGCGCCATCAGAATCGCCATGCCCTACAGTCAGGGGACCGATTTCGGCCGTGTCAACTACCCAAGAATCGGCGATGTCCAAGGGATTCCAGCGTCGTCCCGAAGGCCGAATTGACTCCGCCATCGGCGCCTCCATCGCACCAGGGGCAGGCCCAGATCTTGACTCCTTCTAGCGGAAGCCTCCCGGCTCCTCTCCGGGACCGCCAGTACCAACGGACGAGGGCCTATAGGACCGGAACAGCGGTGGCCCGGTGAACATCTACGCCGCCCACCAGGGAATCGATCTGTTCAAGCGTGACCGGCTGATCTTCGGGCTTGAGCCTGGGCAAATGAGAGTCGCTCCCACACGAGCCGTCCAGTCCAGACAGGTTGCTCGCCGTGATTGCGACCGTGACGTTTTTCGCGCCCTCGGGAGGACCCAGGAACCGGCAACAGGAATCCACCGCCGCATCCAACCCAACCCGACCGGGGGATGACCCTGTTACTTGAAGACGCGCTCGAATTCGTTGCGCTGAGCAGCGGTGCCGACGAAGAGGACGCGCTCACCCCTGCGGAGCATGTTCTCGGGCCGCGGGTGGGGGTCGACTACCCCATCCCTTTCGACGGCAAGCACGGCGAGGCCCGTACGCGCCAGGATGCCACTGCCCCGCAGCAATCTGTCTTCCAGAGACCGGGGCACTTCGGCGATGAACAAGTCGAGGCCTTCCCCGAGGATCATCGGCTCGGTTCCCCTCACGGCCGCCAGAACCGACTGGATCCTGATCTGGGAATCGCTCACCGCGAAATCGGCACCGGCCCGGTGAATGGCTTCGACGTTGACAGGATGGGTCACCCGGCTGACGATGATGGCGTCGGGATTGAGCTTTCGGCAGTACAAGGCGAGAAAGATGTTCGTCGCGTCGTCGTTGGTGGTCAGCACCAGGGAGGCCGCGGTACTGATCCCCGCCCGCCTGATCACCCGGTTGTTCGTCATGTCGCCGATCACGACATCCCTGGTGACTTCCTCGATGCTTTCGCGCAGCTTCGGATCGCGTTCCACGATCCGAACCGGTGCTCCCCGTCCGTCGAGCGCCCGCGCGACCTCGCACCCCACCGGGCCTCCCCCGATCACCAGCACGCGTTCGCCGCCCGAAACGCTACCGCCGAGAAACCCGTTGAGGGCCTCTACCTGGTGGGCGCTTCCCACCGCCAGCCCGATGCAGTCCTCCCGCAGAAGCGTGTCCGGCAGCCCCGGCTCCAGGTGTCCCCTTTTGGCCAGAGCGAACACGGTAACGCCCGTATGCGTCCGCACTTCGGCTTCCGTCAGGGTCAACCCGGCGAGTGAAGTGTTGCGGATGGGAAACTCGGCGATCGCCATCTCTCTGTAGCGACCGACGGTCAGCGCCCGCGCTGATCCTACCGGTACCCGGACGGCCAACTGCGTGCCAAGCCGCCGGGTCGTCAACACGACCTGGTTCGCCCCGGCCAGTTCGAGGACCGCCTCGGCCTCGGGGCTCGTACCGGTGGCGACGATCGGCACCTGCTCGGACACCTCCCGCGCAGTCAGCACGATGTTGCTGTTGATCACATCCGCGGCATTTGCCAGCAGAAGGCTGGCGCGTGCGAATGCGCAGTTCTCGTAGGTGGCCCGCGCCCCCAGATCACCACGCACGACCGGCACCTTGTCGGCATGCATGGAGGCGGCCCGCACTGGATCGGATTCGATCACAACGCTCTGGAACCCGGCGTGCGCGAGCCGCGCGATGAGTTCGTTGGCCACCCCGTCGTACGTGCTGATAATGACGTGACCGCGGAGGTGATGAGGCACATGTGTCCTGACCCGCGTCTTCAGCTGCGCTTCCAGCCACGGAGCGTAGAAAAAGCGGATGAAGGCGAACGGCAGGACGATGAGCAGCAGGATCACGCCGACAATCAGCACCACCATGCTGAAGGCCTGGCCGAGGTTCGACTGGAAGACGATGTCGCCGTATCCCAGCGTGCTCATCGTTGTCAGCGTCCAGTAGATGCCCCTGAACCAGTCGTGCTGCTGGCCTTCAAGGGCCATCAGCACATGGAAGAGCACCGAAAAGAGCGCGACCACGAAGACGAGGAGAACACCGAAGCGCAGGAGCGTGAGGGGCTTGAGTTCGGAATGATCGCGAGAGCTCCTGATGAGGTTGGCGATTGCGCCGATGGAACCCTTCATCCCGGGACTCTCTTCATCGCGGCATGCCGTCGATCGACAAGAACGAGTTCCACGGGCTACCCCCCGACCGTTGCCGCGATCAGAGCCACCAGCACAATCAGGGTAAGCGGCGTGCCCAGCCGCGCGTAGTCGCCGAAGTGGTATCCCCCGGGGCCGTATACCATCAGGTTGGTCTGGTATGCGATGGGGGTCATGAACGATGCCGAAGCCGACAGCGCGACCGCAACGGCGGCAGACCGGGCGTCGATGCCGAAGTCGGCCGCGGTCGAAATCGCGATCGGCAGGACCAGGGCTGCGGCCGCGTTGTTGGTGATGATGGAACTGAGCGCGATCGTGCTGATGATGATCCCCGCCATGGCCCCCTGCGGCCCGAACCTGCCGAGGACATCGGCAACGAGGTCCGCCGCCGCGTGCCCCAGCCCGGAACCCTCGACCGCCGCCGCGAGTCCGAATGCTGCGCCGATCACCACGATCACGTCGAAATCGATCGAATCCTTCGCTTCGTTGGGTGTCAGAATGCCCAATCCGACCAAGGCCAGGGCACCCAGCAGCGAGAGGTGCAGAATCGGCAGAACGCCGAGACCCGCCCCCAGCACGATCGCCGCCCCGATGGCCAGGACAAGGCCGGCCTTGGGCGTGGGCTCGGGGGAGGATGCGCCGAACCGCGACACCAGCAGGAAGTCGTTGCGATCCCGCCAGCGCTCCCCGAAGCCGCGGTCGGAGATCACCAGCAGCGTGTCCCCGGATTTGAGCGGCTCCCGGGCCAGCCGTCCTCGGATCGGTTCCCCGGCGCGGTGGATCGCGACTACCGTGGCCTGGTAGCGGGCCAGAAACAGCACATCCACCAGCGACTGGCCCACCAGGCGAGACTCCGGCGCGACGACCGCCTCGAAGTAGGCGTGACGCCCGCTTCGGAACTCGTACGGCAGGTGCGGTTGCTGCGACGACGCGAGCCCGGAGACATCGTGCAGGCCGAGGACGGCATCAGTGTCGCCGATCAGGGTCAGGAAATCACCTCCCCGGAGCACCTTTTCCGGGGCGATCTGGCCCGCGCCCTCGCCTCCGTGCTCGAAGTAGACGATCCTGGTCGTCTCGGGCAGATCCTTCTGGACATCTCCCACGGAAACGCCGTCCAGCGGGCCGCCCGGTTCTACGATCATACGCACCGAGAAGTTGCGTCCACCCGAACGCGCCGCCTGGCGCGGGGGTATCCTGTCCGGCAACAGGCTGGGCGCGACCAGCACGTTGATCGCCAGCGCCACGACCGCGATCGGCAGCGCGATCCCGGTGAGTTCGAACATGGTGAACGGCTCGTAACCGTCGGCCTGCAGCAACCCCGACACGACGAGGTTGGTGGACGTGCCGATCAGCGTAGTCATGCCGCCGAGGATGGCCGCAAACGAGAGCGGCATCAGGTAGCGTGAGGCCGAATCGCCGCGCTGGTCCGCCCACTCCTCCACCTGCGGGGTCAGCATCGCAATGATGGGCGTGTTGTTGAGGAAGGCCGACGCCGCCGCCACGGGGATGGTGAGCCGCGCGAGCGCCAGGCGCAGGCTCCGGCCCGTGCCGAGGGTCACCTTGACGATCGGCTGCAGAGCCCCGCTCCGCTCGACCGCCCGCGCAAGCACGTAGAGCGCGGCAACCGTGATCGGCGCCGGGTTCGCGAAGCCCTGGAAGGCCTCCTCGGGCGTCAGCACATCGGCCACCAGGAGCACGACCACAGCGGCCGTGAACGTCACCGCCGGCGAGATCAGGTCCCGTGTGAGCACCAGGACCGCCACGGTAATGACAGCCAGAGTGAACCAGGCTTCCCAGTTCATCTCACCTCTCCGCCGGCCATGGGGCCAGTCCCGTCAGTTCCGGTGGCCGGAAGCGCTGCGGTAGCGGATCCCCAGAGGCCTGAATCACGGCAGAAGATCGTCTAACTACTTACAGGACTGCACGATCTGCGCTTTCTGCCCTTGTACCGGACCCTACTGGATCGTGCGGCGAGAGCGGGAAAAACGGTCTCAATCGGCGGGAGTTCCCTCGGTGTCGCTCGAAGACCACACTTCCCAAATCGTCCGCTCAAACCAAACTTCCGCGGCGGGCCTCTGAATACTCCCAAGGACCGCTGACTTGAAGCAAGGGGGACATGGGCGGCCCTTCCACTCCCACGAACCCCACCAGCCCGCGCGAGACGGCGATGGACTCCATCCGATCCCCGCTACGCCATTGTAACAGGGAGAGGACTTGCGTATAATTGTCTTGCCAGTCGGCTAGGAACCAAACTCTATCAGCCCGAGCCAACAACCCGAAGTGCTGACGTTCAACCCCACGCTGCCGACAGTGTGGGCCGATCTAGCGTCACGTCTGCGAGAGCACGTGCTGGTGAGCCACACCTCGTTTGATCGCGTTGCCCTTGAACGGGCCAGAGTTCTGTATTCGCTCGCCGAGCTTCATGCTATTTGGCTGGACAGTGCCAAGATCACCCGCCGCGCCTGGCCCGAGATCTTCGGCCGCAGGGGCTACAGCCTCGGCAACGTCGCCTCGGAATTGGGCATCGAGTTCCGCCACCACGACGCGTTGGAGGATGCGAGAGCAGCGGCCGAAATCGTGATTCGGATCTGCGCGGATACCGACACAGACATTGGGGATTGGTTGCGCCGAGTCGAGCTTCCGATCTTCCCGCGAGCTCCTGGATCGGTGTCAGAAAGACGTGAAGGCAACGTTGAAGGACCGCTCTACGGAGAGACCATCCTGTTCACGGGCGCGCTCGGAATCCTGCGGTGGCAGGCTGCCGATATGGCGGCAGGAGCGGGCTGCGACGTAGCCCGGAGTCTCACGAAGAAGGTGACTATCTTGGTGGTCGGTACGCAGGATAGGCGCAGACTAAGGGGGTACGACAAGAGCAGCAAACACCGGGCTGCGGAAGCAGTGATAAGGGCCGGTAGGGAGATTCAGATACTGTCGGAACCGGACTTCTTGGAACTCATGGGGTGTTGAAGAGGGCGGTGGGATCCGCGGACCTTGTCGTCGGCCATCCACCAAGGGGTCGTCCGCGAACGCCGGGCTCAAGCTGACGCCGTGGCCGCCGCCGTTGGCCAGCGGCGGCAGGTTCGAAGCTGGAACAACCGGTCGGTCGGGCCGATCTGGAACAGGCATTCGCTGCAGTGAGTCCAGACGGGGGCGGAACTACTCGCGCCTGTCAAGCCGACCACCCATGAACAGAGCTTCGGTTGCTGCTCTTCCGCTTTCGTCAGCGATTACGCTGACCCTGGATAGCAACTGCCGATTCGAATGATCCTGGCCGCCTAGAGTCAGAACGGGTTGTGAGTATCCGGTGGCTAAATTCTTGCTGGATGGTGAATTAGAATTAGACCTATTTCGCCTCCGCTCAAAGCCGAACCAGGAGAAGAGGGTTCCGTATCGACACGAGCACCCGCTGCACCCGCGAGCCGTTCGAGCCGCCGTTCCTCCTTCCGTGCGAGCTTCCCTTCGGGCCGCTGTTGCTCGTCGTAGCCGCGCCATGTGCCGGGGTCCCACCCCAGCGCCCGGCTTTCTGCGCTCGTCTTTTCTCATTGCTTTGGCCAGCCGTTCGCGGGCCGCGACAAGCACGGCCAGCCACCACCCCGACCATGAGCGGATCGCGGGTGGCCAGCCTTCCCCCGCCTCGGCCATTTCCCGCAGCACATCGTCGAAAGCCTCATCCTTCACCGTCATTCCGGGCGGGCGACCGGCCACGTCCCAGACCATTTACCGTTGCGCGTCGTTCGGCGGCCCTCCCCGCTTCACTTGTCGCCATCCGGTCGCGGGGAGGCGGTTTCAACCAACCCTCGATCACGCCTTCAACCCGCGCGGGTCGAGTTCGCAGCCTACGCTTTGCTCGCACACCCACCGCCACCCAAACAGCGCCTGAGAGCCGCCCCGGCGGGCTACGGCGAAATGCAGCACCGCGGCCACGTCGTGGATGGGAATACCACCGAAAGGCGCTGCCGCCTGCACTCCGTCCTCGTACCGGTTCTCGTCCTTCAGCGCAATCATGTTGCACACCCACTCTTCGGGGCCGTCGCGGCTCCCGGGCAGGGGCGCGGCCTCAAGGTTGCCGTACCGCAAGCCGATGACAACGGGACGCGGTGCGCCATCGCCTCGTCGTCCATTTCGTCGCGCGGAACCGCCCGCATTTCAACGCCGGGCGGGCTCGCCGTCCAATGGGTCAGCACGCGCGGCCGCTTCCCCCACCAGGCGCTCATCTCCCCCCTCCCGGAACCGGACGCCGAACGATCCGCACTTCCACCGAGTCTCGAAAACCGCCGGGGAACCGCTCACCCGTCACGGCGGCAGCCGCGTTGTCCTGCTTCCGCCAAGGCGTCGCCTTCGTCATGTCCACCGTGTAGCCAGCGTCGGCAAGCGCCGCGAAAGAAAGGGCGTCGGGGTACCCCCCGCCCGATCCCATGAGTTCGCCGCCCACAAATGCCCAGTCCCAATGGCACCCGCACCCATCCACCTCCAACGGGACTCCGGGCAGGCCGGGATCGCCTCCCCCCGCCCGGAACGCCTCCACGGCACGGGGGCCGGTGAAATACCGTTCATCCCCGGTAGTCAAGCCGGTCTCCGAAGGCCACGAAACCAATCCGAGAATGTGGCCGATCTCATGCCGCCACACTCTCACAGAGCCCGAATGGTCCTGGCGTACCCCGATGTAGCCACCACCGTACTCGATGCTCCCGGTGGACGGATCAAACCACTGACACGGACTAGCATACCCATAAGGAGACTCCGGGTCGTCGTCGCTCCCGGCTTGTATCAGAAGCTCATCCGCAAGCGCGGTGACATTCCCGAGGCTGCACCACTCCGAAAGCCGCCGGTCTTTCCAGTCCGTTCCGTTCAGCACCGAAGACCACCAATCCGCAACGGCCACCGCGGTTTCCTCGAAGGCCAGCGGAACGGGCCGCTCCGCCACGATGTCTATCCCGAACGTTCCCAGGGCCTCCCGAACCGCAACGACCGCGACGGCGGGGGAGCCGCCGCCGGACGGCACAAGCTCCACGTCCGCCCGCCCGATGCTCCGGGGCTCCAGAACCAGCCAGCCGTCCGCGACGGAGGCGGCCACTACGCCGGGGTCGGAGACCCTCACAGCCGGGCCGCCGTGAAGATCGTCCGGCAGCAGCAGCGACAGGCCGTTGCCGTCCTCACGCATCAGCGCGAGCGGCAACAGCCGGGCGTCCGAGTTCGACCGGCAAGGGTAGGGGGAGGCTCCCAACTTGATCAGCCACGCCCGAAACTTCGGATCGGCGGGCGCGCAAACGCCGGGATTGAGGCCGAGGTGCAGGTCATGCAGGCTGGTGAGGTTCCCCAACTCCAGTGGGATCGCGCCGGTCAGGCCGTTCTTGTGAAGTGTCAACCGTTGCAGGCTGGCGAGACTCCCCAACTCCGGGGGGATCGGCCCGGTCAGGCCGTTGTTGCCAAGCAACAGCTCTTGCAGGCTCGTGAGGTTCCCCAACTCCGGGGGGATCGGATCGGTCAGAGCGTTTCTGCCGAGGACAAGCAATTGCAAGCTGGCGAGACTCCCCAACTCCAGAGGAATCGGCCCGGTCAGGTCGTTGCCGGAGAGAAGCAGCGCTTCCAAGCTGGCGAGACTCCCCAACTCCGGGGGGATCGGCCCGGACAGACCGTTGTTGGAGAGGTTCAGAAACCACAAGCCGGCGAGGTTCCCCAACTCCGAGGGAATCCGACCGGTCAGGTCGTTGCCGCCGAGGTTCAGGCTTTGCAGGCTGGCGAGGTTCCCCAACTCCGAGGGAATCGGGCCGGTCAGGCCGTAGATGAAGGCGAGGTCCAGCCGCTGCAGGCTGGCGAGGTTCCCCAACTCTGGAGGGATCGGCCCGGTCAGGTCCTGGCCGCCGAGGGACAGCGATTCCAAGCGGGCGAAACCTCCCAACTCCGGGGGGATCGGCCCGGTCAGGCCGTTGCCGCCGAGGTGCAGGCTCTGCAGGCTGGCGAGGTTCACCAACTCCGGGGGGATCGGCCCCGTCAGGCCGTTGCTGTTGAGGTGCAGGCTCTGTAGGCTGGCGAGGTTCACCAACTCCGGGGGGATCGGCCCGGTCAGGTCGTTGTCGCGGAGGTTCAACCCAGTTACTCGCCGATCACTGCCGCCGGAGACGGCTACCCCATGCCATTCCGACAGCGGGGCATCGGTCAGCCAGTTTTCGTTGTTCGTCCAGTTCGGCCCGTCCGTCGCCTCGTATAGGGCCTCCAGCGCCGCCCGGTCGCCCGGGTTATCCGCCACTGCCTCTGGAGCCCGATTCTCCGGTTCAGCCGGGGTTGTTGCGTCCTCCGCACACGCAACCGCCAGCAACAGCGCCGCCAACTTGAGCCAGTGTCTCACTTCGGAGCCTCCGGGGATTCGGGGGTACAGGTCCAAATGGCGAGGGGCAGCTGGTCAACCGTAGCTTGACCCGGAACCAGAATATCCGCAATCAGTTCCGGCGACAAGCGGAGCCGGGACGCGATCAGCCGCCGCCCCGCCGATGGCTCAACCCGCGCCCACAACCCGGAATCCCGGCTCCGCCGCCGGTGCCTTCCGTGCCGCCGACATTGCCCCAGTCCGCACGTGATCACCGCCGCAGACGCGGCATCAATGCGCCGGTTACCATGCCGCTTTTCAATCGCCGGAATTGCCCGCAGGGTCGCGCCGGATGGTGTGGGACGCCATGGCCATCTGTTCTTTCCTCTCCTGTGCTTGTCGTGCGAGCCTCGATGCTCGAGTATCCATTCAGGACGCGGGAAAGGACGGTGGCGACCAAACTCCCTACGGCCCCTCACGGCCAGCGGAGCGAACGGCCCGACCACCGCCACGAGGCGCTTCTGGCCAGAAGCGCCTCGGCTGAGCCCTCCCAACAGGCCCAAGCCTGAACATCCTATCGACAGACAAGCGGAGCGACCGTAGCGGGGCAGCCGCCAAACCGGGACATTTCTAATGCCGATAACCGGGACATTTTCGTGCCGATTGACAGACGGCGCGAAAGGGCATGGTCGCACCCCCTCCGTGTCTTCATCCTCGGGGCAGCCTGTACCGCTTTTCGTCGGGCCCCTGCCGTCCGGTGGGGACGCTCTGGCACTCCAACCTGCCATCTCCTTCAAGCTCACGTAACACGTCGCTCACTCTTCCCTTCCCCAGCGATCTCCCGCCGCGCTGCAGTTCTCTGCGCACGTAGTCGACGTTACGCCACGCCCGCTCACCGGCATCGGCCAGTACAGCCAAGCATGCTTCGTCACTGGCGAGATCGCAGTAACGGAAGGCCCGAATTAGCTGGTCCGCCCGGTCGCGGATCTTCCGGAGCTGGTCGATCAAGCTCACGTCTTGTTCCTTCGTCATGAAGATTCTTGTTCCTCCGTGTGGGGGGGTCCGTCACAAGGGGGGGTGTCCCGCCCGATGCGCCCGCTCAGTTAGAGAGCCGTCGTCCCGCACCAACCGCCGCAACTCCGGCGCCTCCACTTCCCGGGCGACTCCACGGTCCAGCACCGCCAGCACCGCCCGCGGCGCGCCCTGGCGCTCGCGCCGGGCGTTCGACGGCGGTCTCCCACGGCCTTCCCCAAATCGGGGCGGCGGAGAGGGACAACTTGGGGACTCGACCCTCATCGAGTTCCAACCGCTTGTTCCTGTGAAGTCGTCCGAAGACTGTCAAGGGCTCGGAAGAAATCCACCCTGGCCGCGTTCCATTCGTGATGCGACTGCTCTACCGGACACCAGAAACGCACCGAATCGACCGCGGCGTCGAAGCCCGCCATCGAGAACCTCAACACACCCTTCAGTTCGATGGCAATGGTGTCCCTGCCGACGTAGTGTGAGTTGACATAGTCGTGAGCCGGGCTCCAACCTTCTCGCAGGATTGCCTCCACTCGGTCATTCGATTCACGAATGCGTCGTTGGAGCGACTTCTGAGCTATAGTCCGGGCAGGTCGCGCAAGGGCCTCGTAGGTGCGTGTGTGTCTCTTGAGAACGCTATCGCGCTCCGCTGCGGTCCCGACGACATCCAGGAGCGGGCGGAACCCCGTTACCCCGTCCAAGAACCAACCCCCATGGGTCGGCGTAGGCGTCGGCAAATACTGCCAAGCGTACACCCGGCCATCCACCGCCATGCGCGCGGCGTCCAACAGTCCCAGTTGGCCGCTCAGCTCCTCGAACGCTTCCTCGTCGTCCGATACCAAGGATGTGTCCGGCATGGCGATTCTGAAAAACAACCCGTCCACAGCCGTCGTCGGTTCAGTATCGTCTTTCACGGCGCACACATAGCCCAGGGTGACCGGAATCGAGTCTCGGCCTGCGGTCAGCAAATGCGTCGGCCCATACGTCCGGAACACACCCGTGCGCGCGCCGGTGAGATTGTCGAGTTCAGCCTCGACGGAGCCCGGCCAGGGCATCCGGCTCGTGACGCCCTCCGAACATCCGCACGCCACTATGATGAGAGCGGCCAACGGAGCGGTTCCGTTCCTCATGGAGAGACTCCTATGGTGCTTGAGTAGGCCGAGTGGACGCTGTCCACTTAGCCAACTCTCCGTATGGTCCGGGTGACTCTGGGACTACCTTCACCACCCTGCTTGCCGTTTGGAGCTTGGAGAGATTCACTCCAACCGACTTGCTGGGGTCGGTGTTATGGGGATGAAACGGATATCCGCAACGTCGCATCTCTCTGGTGACTTCATTGCGATCCAATGGCTTCGGGCTGAGTTCCAGCACGTCCACGATGGCTTCGGGCTGGTTCCACTTCCGGTACCTTTCGCGGCGCAGCCTATCTATGAGTGCCGCCGCCGCTTCCAGTTCTTGGGCTATCTCGCGCAGCTTGCCAGCCAACTCTTCAGTAGTGGTTTGATGGGTCATTTTCCCCAATTGTCTTCTGAATGCGTTCAAGGTTGGAGCGGCAGGCCGAGCCTCTCTCGCTTACCTCACCTCACGTCTTAGACGTAGGTAGCGAAGGCCCGTAGCGGCTTGCTGGCAGGATCATGGACCATGGCCAGCATTGCGGTCATCATCAAATGAACCGACACCGAAGTTAGGGCGAGCCCGCGTGACCGGGCAACCAAGACTCCAAGAGCGGCCAGTCAACTCGCCCCCGCCTCGCCTGACGACTACCGGAATCCTTGGCGTTCCAGCCGCGATGCCGCGCTTCCTCAGCAGTCGGTGAACCACGATCCGTCCTCAGCTTGACGCGCTTGCCGACCGGTTTGCCGCTGCACGGGCGTGCGCTATCGGGTCCCCTATCCGGCCTCCGAATCGCGCCGTTCGCCCGCGACGTATGCGGCCCACGCCTCCATGACCCCGCGCCTACGCTCCAGCAGGTCCGAGCGGGCGTACGCGGCCTCGGCCTGACTGCGGACCTTGTGCGCAAGCGCCGCCTCCGCCACCTCGTGCGCCACGCCCGTCTCCCCGCACCAGTCGCGGAACGACGACCTCATCCCGTGAGCCGTTCCCCCGATGCCGAGATCCGCGAGCAACTTGCCGAACATCGAGGCGTGGATCGCTCGGCCCCTCGCGCCCCGGAACACGATCCCGCCGTCGTCGTGGAGCTTCCGGGCCTCCCCGAGGATCTGCAACGCCCGGCTCGACAGGGGAACCCGGTGCTCGCGCTTCGCCTTCATGCGGCTGGCGGGAATGGTCCAGACATCCCCTTCGATCTCGGTCCAAGCCGCGCCACGGACCTCGTTCGAGCGCGTCGCCGTCAGGACCATGAACTTCAGCGCCAGCCGGACACCGGCATAGGACTCCGAGTTGCGGACCTTGGCCAGGGCAGCCGACACCTCGCCGTGCGGGAGCGCCTTGTGATGCCGGGTGGTGTTGCCGTTCCGCGGCAGCGCGGCGGCGATGGCGTCCCCCGCCGGGTTGTCCGGCCGGTAGCCTTTCGCGACGGCCCACCTCATCACCGCCGAGATCCGGTTGCGCACGGCCTTGGCGGTCGCGGGCTTGCTCGACCAGATAGGCTTGAGGATGGCGAGCACGTCGGCCGTCGAGACCTCGCCGACGCGTTTGCGACCGATGCGCGGATAGGCGTAGTCCCTCAGCGTCTGCCGCCACTGCCCGGCCATGCGGGGCGGGTTCTTCCAAGTCGACTCATGAATCCCGATCACCTTCTCGACGGCCGCCTCGAAGGTGGGAACCCCCGCGTCCCTCGGGTCGTGGCCCCAATGCTCCGCCCGCCTGTTCTCCAGCGCCTTCTCCCTCGCGTCCTTGAGCGTCACCACCGGATATGAGCCCAGTCGAGCCGAGCCACAACGAGCGCTTCCGGGAGATCATGGACCGGGCGATGCCGGGCTGGCCCCTGTGCGCCGATGAGTTGAACCGTTCCCACCTTCCCGACGAGGGATGGGAGGAATTGCCGAACGGCGATTGAGCGCGGGAGCGTCGTAGGTCGGCCAACGCGCCGCCTTGGAGAGTTTCGCCTCGTTGCTGAAACACTTTGGCACGGTCGCCCGTATGGAGATGCCCGGTAGCGCGGACAGGCTCGCCTGATGCCGACGGGGGAGGCGTTTTCGACAAGCCGCTGGCGGCGGCTTCCCGAGGCTCCCGTACGTTACCGGACATCCTCGAACGTTACCGGACAAGAGGAGGTTTCCGAAGGGTTGACTGCCTCAAGGACGGCTGTTCAACGTCTCGGGCATGGAGACGCTGACACAGCCGCTCAACAAGGAAGCGGGCGACAGGATCGCCCATCTTGACGGCCGCCAGGGTGCGCGCGGATCCTGCGGCTTGACGGGACACAGGTCCGAGTCGGTTGCGCTTGGATGCCGCCGGGGAGAGGCGTTCGCCCACGCCCGGATGGCGCCGTTCAAGGGCCGCGAACTCCGAGACGCCGGGCAGCGCATGAGCGCGTCGGAGAGGCGGATGCCGCGCGTTGAGCCAGCCCGTTCACGGGCGCGGCCCACGGGCTCGTCGGGTGCTGTTAGGGCGTCGAGCCAGCCTACCCAACAAATGCTATGAAGTCTGCATCTGACTGTGGTGTTTGGCGTTACGAGGTTGGAGGTCGTGATTCCCGCCGATTGGTTCCCGCCGATTCGGATCAGCCGCCGCCGTTGCGTCGGCGGTTGTCCAGAGCCTTCTTGAGTTGTACCGCACTGGGTTGCTGATAGCAGCGCAGCACCGTCTGAGCCTTCTTCCAACCGCCAAGCTCGCAAAGCACCTTCAGCGGCAGGTCCATGAGATCGGACGCGAATTTGCGACGGAGCGAGTGCCAGCCCCGTCCCCGCCTCGGCTCCAGTCCAGCGAGGGTCTCGGCCTTCTTCCACCACTGAAACGCGCAAACGCGGCTCATGCACCGCGTCGCATCGCTCGACGAAGGCAGTACCGGCGCGTCACCCGTACCGGTACCCATCCTTCGCGCCACCTCCAAGGCGGCGACCGCCTCGGCGGTCAGTGGCGTAACGTGCTCGTACCCCGTCTTCTCATGCTCGGCGCGCCACCGGACCTCGCGGCCCTCGATGTCGATGTCTCCCCAGCGGAGCCCGCGGATGGCACCGATCCGGTGCCCGGTTTCGTGCGCCAGCACGAGCGCGACATGGAACCGCCACCCGACCTGCCGGGACACCCCGAGCAGGGCTTGGTACTCGTCCTCGCTGAGGACGACCCGGTTGGGATTCTTCTCCTTGGGCTTCCTGAGGCCCTTGAGCGGGTTGGAGTCGAGGAGCAGCCGTCCGTGTTCGTCCCTCGACCTTGCGGCCCAGTTGAGCACCGTCATCAGGAACGTCAGATCCCATTCGATCGTCCGGTTGCCCACCGGCTTGCCCGAGCGTCCGGCCCTGCCCGCCCGCCGCGCTTGGATGAAGCGGTCCCAATCACGCTGCGAGAGTGTCTCGGGTCTTCGGTCCCGTCCGAAGAAGCGGAGGAACATCCTGGTCGTGACCCGGTCGCGCTGTCGCGTCCGCCTCCCCTTCGTGGGCGTCACCTCTTCGCCGTAGATTTCAAAAAGCGTTCCCAGATTGAGCGGCTCGGGCTTGGCTTCCGCCGCGCCGTTGGGCTCATGAACCGCGAAGCCCGCGGCGGCCTCGTCGGCCTGCCGCTTCGCGCGCGTCCAGTCACGGTGCTTGAGCGACTTCGTGCGCCTGCGACCGTTCTCCCGCCACTCCATCTGGAAAATGCCGGTCTTCGGGTCAGGGAACACCCTCACCCGATTCCGGCCCCATTCGCCGGCGCCGTAGCTCCGGCGGCTTCGTTTCGTGCGTGCCATCATTCGATTCCTCGCGTGATGGACTGCACGATCTGCGCGAAGGAAACTTCGCACACGGCGGGCTTCTTGACCAGCGCGGGGAGGTGCTCTCCCAAGCCGATCCGAAGGGCGGATTCTGCGCGGTTCGGGGCCGTAGCGCGGGTGTCCGTTCGACATCGGGGGCGGCCGGACACGAAATCGTGTTTCCAACGGACAGTCTGCGGACCCGCCATGTCATTGGACGGCTTGCGTTTGTGCCTCGGCTAGATGAGCGGTCGCGGCACGCGGGCGCTGGCGGCCGTGGCTGGAGCGACCCGCCACTTTCGATGCCCGGCGTGCCATCGAGGAGTTCGTCATCGGACACGCCGATGCCGTCCTCCGCGTGGAGGTCGCTCCAGCCCAGCAATCCCTTCGGGAAGGCGGCCCGAGACCGCTAATGGCGGTCGCGGATGGTTCGCAGGCCACCGCCAGCGGCCTTCAGAGCCCCCGCCGGCCCTTGTGCGCACCGTGCCATCGGGCGGGTGGACCGGCCCGCCTCGCCGGGTCGATCTTGCAGACAAACGCGAACGGTGCCGAATCTTGGTGGGACGTGGGAAGCGGCGGCAGGCCGCCCCCTTCCCACCGTTGCCGCATCCCTCCGCAAGGCGGAGGGAGAGAGACCCATCCCCGCAAGGAGCAACCCGCCATGACCGACGAGCCCGTGATCAAACCGAGAACTCCCGACCAGATCTTCCACATCCTGAGCGAGGACTTCCGCCGCCGCGTGGTGAAGCGCGCCCTGAAGCACCGTTCCGAGTCCAAGGCGCTCCGCCGACAACGCGGGGCCGCCCTGCGGCGTCTCCGGGTGGACGGATACCGGGACGCCAGCCGCGCGCCCCGGCCGAAGCTCCTCCAGCCCGTGCTGGAGGCGATCAAACATCACGACCGGGACCTCGCGCGCGCCGTTCTCAATCATTGGGTGGACTCGCACGGCACGCTTCGCGATCAAACCGCCGGGCACCTCGCAACCCGGGGCACGCCCGTGCCCGAGCCACCGGACGCGTGCTTCGATGGCTTCTGGACGGCCGAGCAATGGCGGAGCGAACGGCAGGCACTGGCGGCGGCGGTCGACGAGGCCGTCGACCACGACTCCGCCGGTCTGATGCTCTGCCTCCTCGCGCGCCGGTTCCCCGCGCCACCGCCGTTGGTGTCGCCGCTCTTTCAGGATTGGCTCGACATCCTGCAAGACCTCCGGCCCTACGCGCCCGAATGGGAGGAAGCCGACACCCTCATCAAGTGGATGGAGGACATCCGGCGCGAGAAGGAGCGCGAACTCATCGGCTGGTGCCGGGAGCAGATCGCGGGCCTTTGCGGCTCCCTTCGCGAGCGGTTCGGCGAGGAACTGCGCTACCTCGGGATCGACCCGGAACCCTGGCCCGGACTGGTCGCGGAGCGGCCCGCGCTGACCAATTCGGCGCTACCGCTCCTCATCTTTCTGGAAGTCAGCTTCGAGGCATACGAACCGATTCGTCCCCAAGCTCGCTCGCGCGACGAGGAGCTTGAGCGGTCCGTACAGCGCCGCGAGTGTGAGGACGCCATTCTTGCTGCGGTCGATGCGTGGCGGGAGCGCATTGCCAAGCCCGATCCGCTGGACGAGGATGCCTCGGCGGAGGTGGCCGGTGCCGGGGAGGCGCGCCCGGCCTCCGGGCCGGCGGACGGCACGGAGGCCGAGACCGAGCCTGCCTCCAGAGCGTCCGTGAAAGAGGACGACTCAACCCGGCCCGAGATCGAGGCCCTTCGCGAGGACCGCGAGCGCCTGGAAGCGGACAACCGAACGCTCCGAGAGGAGAAGGCGCTGGGAGACGAGGAGGCCGGACGGCTCCGGGAGGAGGTTGCGCGAAGCCGGAGGATGGAGGAGCAATGGCGGCGCGCCTACGTCGAGGAGCGTCGGCAGGCCCGGACGAATGAGGGTGAGCCGGTGGTCGCGGAGCCCGTGGGGAGCGTCCGCGAAGCCATCGCGCAGGCGCGGAAAGATGTTCCCCGACAGGCTGCTCATCAAGCTCAACTCCCGCTCGAACGAGGACACGCCGTTCGCGAACCCTCCGGAGGTGTTCGACGCGCTGGCGTGGCTCGCCACGGCGTACCGGAATGGGCCGACCGACCGGATCGGGGAAACCTGCCCCGGCTGGTTCTACAAGTCGAACCAGTCGGCCTCCACGATGGGACGGTTCCCGGATTGGTACCGGACCCGCGTCAACGGAACCGCATGGCAACTGGCCTCCCACCTCGGCAAGGGGACCAGTCACGACCCGCACCACACGATCCGGATCGCCTTCGCCTGGGACGAGCACAACGAACGCGTCATCGTCGGGTTCGTCGGCCTGCATCAGAGGAACCGGGCCTCGTAGGTTGGAGCGGTGATCGATGGCTTCACGGCACGGCTGCCGCGAGGCCTGTTTCTAACGGACCACGGAACCGGGCGCGTCCGCCATGGGTTCGTCGCGTCTGACGACGCGCGTGGCCGGGCCGGCGATGAGGGGATCGGGTCCGGTCACGACCTCGGCGTCCTTGTCCGGGTAATCGAGCCTGGACAGAAAGTGCTGCATGGTGGCGAGCCGCGCGCGCTTCTTGTCGTCCGACTTGACGACGATCCAGGGCGCGTCGGCGGTGTCCGTGTAGAAGAACATCGCTTCCTTGGCCCGCGTGTAGTCGGGCCACTTGTCGAGGGACGCGGTGTCCACGGGCGAGATCTTCCACTGTTTGAGCGGGTCGGTCTTGCGCCGGTCGAAGCGGTAAAGCTGCTCCTCCTGCGAGACCGAGAACCAGAACTTGAAAAGAATGATGCCGCTGTTGACCAGCATGCGTTCGAGCTCGGGGCACTGGCGGAGGAACTCGAGGTACTCCTGCCCGGTGCAGAACCCCATGACGCGTTCGACGCCGGCCCGATTGTACCAGGAGCGGTCGAAGAGCACCATTTCGCCGGCCGTCGGCAGGTGCTGGACGTAGCGCTGGAAGTACCACTGGCCCCGCTCGACATCGCTGGGCTTGTCGAGTGCCACCACGCGGGCGCCGCGAGGGTTGAGGTGCTCCCTGAACCGCTTGATCGTGCCGCCCTTGCCGGCCGCGTCACGCCCCTCGAAGAGGACGACGATCTTGATCCCGGAGTCTTTGACCCAGCGCTGGACCTTGAGCAGTTCGACCTGCAGACGCGCTTTGTGCAGCTCGTACTCGCTCCGCTTCATCCTGGTCTCATAGGGGTAGACGCCCTCGCGGAAGATCCGGGCGAGGACCTCGCGTCCAGGTTTTTCTTTCCGTTTCTTCGCCTCGCTGGTCACGGGCGCCTCCGGTGCTGAAGCTTTGATCGGAACGGGCAAAGTAACGCCGGAGCGAGGGCCGCGCGATCAGCGCGGGCAGGGGTCGGACCCGCTACTCCAGCCTTCTCGGCAGGATGAAGTGCCTGAGCTCGCCACTCTGGTCGGCGCCGGTCCAGCTGTCCGACGAAAGGTCCACGATGGCGACGGCGTGACCCAGGACCATGACGGTTTCGGCCTCGTCCGCGGCGTCGGCGATCGCGGCCAGCACATCGCGCGGCGCGGCAAGGTAGAGCGCGCGATGGAACTCGACGCGGGGATGGCCGCCGAGGTGCGGTTCCATCGCACCCAGGTCTCGCGCGTGCGGGTCGCGGTGCTCGAGAGCCACCACGTCCGGCATGCAGCCCAATTCGCTCAGGGCCGCGCCGACGAGCTGCGCCGCACGGTAGCCGCGCGCGTTCAGCGGACGGTCGTGGTCCGTGAGAACGGGGTCGCCCCAGCTCGATTTGGCGTGCCATGCAAGCAGGAGGCGCCGCATGAGCCCGTCCCTGGTGTCCTGGTGTCGAGATTTTACGACGAGCGCCTGCGCTGGCCGCAACCGGCTATTAGACCGCCGGAAGCGGGTATCCGGTGCCGGTCCTAGAGTGTCCGGCGCACTTTGGGGGTCGCCGGACAGGAAATCGCACCTGCGATGTACATGCCTCCGGTTCCATATGCCGCTGGCGCGCTTTCGGTTGCGTCACGTCCAGCGGAGCGCCGATGCCGATCCGCGCTCCTTGGACGTGGCTGGGAGAGACCCCCCACTTCGGCATGCCTCAATCGGCACCGGGGGGGATGGGGCCGGACAGCCCCATCCCCCCGCCGCTACGGGGTCTCTCCCAGCCAGCAGTCCCCTTGCGGGGAAGGCGTTGGGCAGCCGTCGTCCGCGCCCGCCTCGGATGTCTCGAAGCCGCCAATGCGTTTGGCCGGCCGGTCAGGGGCGCGTGGTGCTCTCGACCCGTTTCGTTGTGCTCAGCCGCGCGCCGCCTCCATGATCTCGGCCACATAGTCATCCAATCGGGCCATCACCTCGATCACTTCCGCCTTGCTTTCCGCAGTCGCGAGTTCCTTGGCCAAATCGAGCAGAAGACGGCGGACCGCAACCGGGTCGCCCGCCTGCGGCGGCGCTTCCTCGGGGGCAGTCTCTTCAACCGTTGGGACCTCCGGCTCCGGCGGCGTCTTGGGCTTGGGTGCGGCGGCCCTTGCGAGCCGAGCCTTCACTTGCAGGGGATACCTCGCGTGGAACTGCCGGGCCGTGAGTTGCGCGACCGAGGGGTCGATCTCGCGGGCACCCGCGAACAGATCCGCGTTCGCGACGCCGGGGTTCGCTTCGAGCGTTCGCTCCACGAACTCCATGACGGCGGCGCCGTCGCCGGATGCCGCATGCGCGGGGTCGGGCACCGGGACCGGCTTCTCTTGCTCTGCGGGCCGCCGGTGCGCCGCCATCCTTCGCGTCACCGGCAACCGATACCTGGCGTGAAACTGTTGCGGCCTCAGCTCCCCGATCGACTCGTCGATCTCGCAGGCACCCGCGAACAAGGTCGCGTTCTTCACGCCGGGGTCCTTCTTCATTTCCTCTTCCACGAACTGCATGACGGCATCATGCAAGCTGCCCATGTCCGTTACCCTTTCTGGAGGCAGGTCCGCTCCCAATGGACGCGGATGAACGGGAGGTCCTTCAATCGTATTCGATTTGAACACTGGATGCGCGGTCGGGCAGGGTCAATGTCGCCGGCCGCCGATGCCGCCGACGTTACGGGCGGCTCCGTTAGTCACCTCAAGTAGCGCCAGTGATCGACGGCGTAGATCTCGCCCGCCTCCGGGGGATCGCCGACATCAGCCCCGAGGAGCGCCGGGTGCGTCCCGCCGCGTACCGGAAACCCGGGCCGGAGGTGTGTTCGTCGCAGGCCAGACAGGGGTTCAGTTCGCCGTCCTCGTCCACATGCGCGCCGTCCATGTCGTTCGTCAGCACGTTCCACAGGCCGTGATGCCCGATGCAGGCCCAGGCGCAGTGTCGCCTCGTGTGCAGCACGTTGTACGTCCACGTCTCGGCGCAGCGCTCCGACAGGCCGATCTCCTCCATGAGGCACTTCTTGACGCCCCCGGCCGTCAGCCTCCTTGCGCACGTCCTCGCGGGCGAAGCGAGATCCGGGCTCGCCAAGTAGGCCGCGAGATCCCGCAGCGACGAACAGGTGCCGCAGTGGCGGCGATGGGTGACGACGTGACCCTCGGCGAGCGCGCTTTCTGCGTCGGGGAAGGTGCGGAGCCGGTAGTCCACGCGTGTGGAGGTCGGCGAACCGGACGGCGCACACCTCGGTGTCCGACCCGAGCGAGGAGTTCCAATCGAGGACCGGTTCCTGGCCACGGAACGAGAACGTCCCCGACGCCTCGTCCCACTCGTAGCTCTGCGGGTGCGGGGGAAGCGGATACCGGAGGTCGGCCAAGGTCGGACAGGACTCGCGGTAGGGCGGCTCGTAGGGACTGTGCGTCAGAAAGCCGCGTCCGGCGCTGGCGGACGATGTGCCCTCCAGGCCGAGCCGGTCATGGATCTCGCCCGCGTTGAGCAGGTGGGTCCGCCGCAACCGCTCGATCAATGCGCCGGTGCCGGGAGGACGCTCTGCAACCTCACCGTCCGCGGCCGACGCCGGGCCGCCGCCCGAGACCGCTGGTGCCCCGAGGCGCAACGCCCACAGGATCAGCAGCAGCCCGGCAGTGCCGAGGACGACGACCGCGCCGACGCGCCACATCCGCTCGACCATCACCGCGCCGACTCCCCAACCAGAGACGCCATCCGATCCGGCCAGTCGGCGGGGTAGCGGCGACCGCCGCCGGTCGCCGGCCGGCTCCGTCGTCCGAAAACGACGACGGCGTAGATCTTCGCCTTCCCGCAGGGATAATTCTTGGGGGAGTATCCATGTCAAGCGGATGCCCGTTTTTCGTCGAGCGACGTGTCTCGCAGCGCCCCTCGCGATGCCTCCGTTGCGGTGCCTGTTCGTGCCCGGCTCGATCATCCGTGAACGCTCCCCGCCGGGCTGGGCGTCGGGAAGGCCGGGCAGGAGTATTCCCGCGGCGGGTGCGCCGTCCAAGTACGGTCCTGCTGCACCAGGGCGTTGGCGAGGATGAGGAGCTTCCGCATCACGGCCGTCAGGGCGACCTTGGGCGGCTTGCCCCGAGCCACGAGCGCTTCGTACTTGCGCCCGAGGTCGGGATTGTGCTGGACCGCAGCCAGCGCGGGCATGTACAGCAGCTGGCGCACCCGGCGCCTGCCGCCCTGGACGAAGCTGCGTCCCTTCCAGTGTCCGGACTCCCGGGTGACCGGAGCCAGTCCGGCGAGGCTGGCGGCGCGGGCGCCGGTAAGGGTGCCGAGCTCCGGCAAGTGGACGATCAGTCCCGCGGCGGTGATGTCCGAGATGCCCGGGATCGAGGTCAGGATCTCGGCCCGGCGCTCCAGCGCCTTCTCCTCCTCCACCCGTTGCCGGATCTCGGCGTCGATGAGCTTCAGCTGGCGCTCGATCTGCCTCAGCCTCTGCCTGGTGACCCGCTTGCCCACGGGAGTGCGCAAGTGCCTGCCGCGGTTGGAGGTGGCGGTCCGGTCCTTGCGCAGCGCGTCGCGGATCTGCTGGAGCTCGGCAAGGTCGCGCTGCCCCTCGGACTTCGCCTGAGCCGGGCGCAGATCTTCGATGGCCGACGCCATGATGGCCAGCATCCGGGCGTCCACGGCATCGGTCTTGGCTCGCTGGCCGAGGGACCGGGCGAAGGACCGGACTTGGAAGGGGTTGATCGCATACATGGGGAGTCCGGCCTTCAGGAGGGTGTCCTCGAGGTCGCGGTGGAAGGCTCCGGAGGGTTCGTACGCGATCCGGTCGATCCCGGAGCCGATCCAGGCGATCAGCTTCCGGAAGCCGGCCCTGTCGTTCGAGAACCGGGACGCTCTCCCCTCGGGCGCCGCGAAGGCGTCGAGCCAGTCCTTGGAGATGTCGATCCCGACGGTGCGACGGTTGGTGCTCATGTGTTCTTCCCTTTTCCTGTGCTTGTCGTGCGAGCCTCGATGCTCAAGTATCCATTCAGGACGTGGGAAAGACGGTGGCGACCAAACTCCCGCACGGCCCTTGCGGCCAGCGACCCCAACGGCCCGACCACCGTCTGTGCTGGATGCCCGCTCCGGCTCGCTCCGCTCGCCTCTGCGGGCATCCAGCACACCGGGCCATCCCCGTGACCCGGACCTGCAAATCAAGCAGGAATCCCCAAGAATGGAAGAGACAAGCGACCCCAGCAGGGGGCGGGGACGGGGGTGCGCAAGCAAACCCGGTCCCGCGCCCGAACCGGGCACCTGTGCCCCTGGGGTCGCTCCCGTCCACGGCCCGGAGACCCGGATCGGCACCGGCGATCCGCGGGCCGTGGCACAACCCCAATCCGTACGGCCACTTGCGGAATCCGCGTTCCGCACACCTTCGCGGCATTTCCCTGCACAAGCACCTCCATGTCGTTTTCACACCTCCGGATCGGCAACGGGCTCCGCTCCACGGCACTCAAATCCGGACTCCGGAAAGGCGGCTCGACCCCCATACCGAATGGCCGTCGATCGTGCCTTCGGGACGGGCGGATCGGAGCAGTTCCCGCATCTCGACGAGGCGGCGAAGGCAGCCGTTGAGACCGCCCAGTTCCTCGACCGTCGCGTCGTCCATGCCCCGAATGGCGTTCTCGACCCGTGCGGCCTCGCGCCGGGCCGCGACGACGGTCCCGGGCGGATGCACGGGACGTGGGGCCGTGTCCGCATTGGTCCAGTTCCCGAGGATCGTCCGCGCTCGGTCGAGTTCCCTCCGGCCGCTTGCGACCCCGACGGCCTCGACCGACAAGCCGTCCTCCCGCAGCGCCTCTCAGAGCCCCCGGTGCCGGTCGCGCCACGAATGGAGCGCGGTCGAGGTGTCGTAGCCGGGATCGGCGTGGACGAACACGGCGCGGCGGGAGTCCAGCGCCACGGGCATCCCGCGCGGGAAGTAACGCCGCGCACCGCCAGCCGCTCCCCGGTAGACCCGTACGGGCAGCAGGGAGCGGTGGATGCCGAGTGCCTCGAACGCGGCCACCTTCTCCGACTCGGTCGGGAGCCAGGGAAGCCCCGGATGCTCGATCACGTAGTCGAACGAGAGCAGGCGGCGCACGACAACCTCGGTCGAGGTGATCCTGCGGTGGCGGATGTCCTCGGCGCCGAGCGCCCGGTAGATGCCACGCGCGCAGATCCGGCAGACTTTCAGGCCCCGGACCGTCTCCTCGGCCACCAGCCTCCGCTCCGTCCACGCCTGCACGAGCCGGAGCACCTTGAAGCGGCTGGCCCCGAGCCCGTCCGAAAGCTGCGCGCGGGTGAACACGCCGCCGTGCAGGCTCGCCAGCGCGATCCACTCGGCCCGGTGGCCCGTCAGGCCGAAGGGCTCAAGCGCCCGTTCTCGTCGCTTCAGGTGGGCGATCACCATCGGTTCCCCTCTACCGAGTCTTCTCCGCTCGGGGAACCGCCGCCACCGGGAACGCACCGACACCGCGGGACGCTCCTCGGCGAGACCTCGAACTGTTTCGTCACGCTCTCCATGCACGTCAACCCGAACACGGTGTCGGTAAGCCGCGCAAGGGAGTGGGAAATAGGCCATTTCCCACGTCTCGGCGAGGCAACGGGTTGCCGGATCCGGGTTCGGCCAGCCGTCGCCAGTGGAGGCACGACGCGGGTTCTTCATCCCGATTGGGGAACGCTCTCTCGCGCACGTTGAACAGGTATTCCGGCTTCTCCATGCTCGAACGGTGAAGAACCGTGCGCAGTGAAGTCAACTAGTATGGAATCTCCTACTGTTCCAGAGCGTTCTAGGTCGTTTCAAGGACGTCTCAACCTCGGTGGATGCCGCCGCCAGTGGGGCGAAAAAACACCCCCGCACGACTCGGGAGTTCGCCGCACTTGTCAGGCCGTGGCTTCGTAGGCCAAGCCGGGCCGGCGCTCGCGAACTCGATGGCCACGCCCTCGGCGCAGAGCAAGTCGATCGTCCAGCTCATCGACTAGGACGGCGAGGTGTAGACGATCAAGTGCACCGAATGAAGAGCCCGACCATCTTCTCGCCGAGTCGCGCAACACAGCCGTGGCGAACGTCGCGACCCGGCTGTTCGCCGCTGTGGTTGATCCGGCCACCTTGGTGACCGAGACGCCTCGGTCCGCGACCGAACGCGAAACCGTGACACCGGACCCCGCCTCCGGGACGCCATTGAAGAGGGAGTACGTCACCTTCCGCCGCTCCA
Source organism: Longimicrobiales bacterium (assembly GCA_965208295.1). Lineage (GTDB taxonomy): Bacteria > Gemmatimonadota > Gemmatimonadetes > Longimicrobiales > Gaopeijiaceae > Bin94. The sequence continues at coordinate 1,139,187 of OZ242328.1, forward strand.
AGGGGCGACTAGCACGGCGCACGTGGCGCCCTCCTCATTGGAATGACCCGTTACTTGTGGCCTCGGGGGAGGGACTCCCTGTCGTCCAGGTTGCCCGACGCTGCAATTCCGCCAAGATGCCAGCCCACTACCTCCGTGGCCACACTGCGTGCGTCCCCGGCGGAGGCTGGCGGGGGGCCGTGCCCCCTCTGACCCCTGGAGAATAGCCGCCGCCGCGGCGGGCCGCCTCTAAGCCGCCGTGCGGGACGGTCCCCGGAGGCGGGGTCCGGGACGACGGCGTGCTCCGTGTCCAGCGCGATGGGCAGCCAAGGCAGGCGGGGAGTTTCGAGCTCGTAATCGAGTGCGAGCAGACGCCGCATCAGCACTTCCGGCGACGTGATCCGGCGGCGACGGCGATCCCCCGCCGTGAATGTCCAAGGGCCGCTGGGAACACCACGCACCAGCGTCCATGAAGCCCTGTTCCCGCAGGGGTTGGAAGCCGACAGGTCGGCGCTCCGACCCTGAACATCTCGGGCTTGGCCTCCGTCTCTGGCGCGGGGCCGGTCTGGGGCTGGCCGCGCGCCCTACGGGTCCTACAGACCGACCGCAGAATCCCTCAACATGTCGGCGATGTGTCCCGATTCCACGACGATGCGCTTGAAGATCCGGCCCAAGGGTTCCTGTCACCCAGCTTGTTCTTCAGGGACGTTCGGTAGTGCGCCACGGCGCGCTCAACTCGACGATTCTCCGGCAGCCGCGAACCGATTCGTCGTGATATCTTCTAAGTTTGCCGATCGCGTCGTCAGTTCGGTGACGGCTGGCGGTGGACACTGCGGAGATTCGGAAGCTAATGGACATATTCATCAGTTGGGCCGGACGTGACAGCCACGCCGTCGCTCTCGTTCTTCGGCGGTGGCTGCCGGAAGTGCTGCCGTTCGTCCGACCGTGGGTGTCGTCGGAAGACATCCGCAAGGGAACACGATGGAGCGACGAGCTTTGGGGTCGATTGCGGAGGACCGAATACTGCATCGTCTGCTTGACGCCCGGAGCAGTCCGCAGCCCTTGGGTGAATTTCGAGGCTGGCGCGGTGGCGAGGGCTGTCGGCGGGCAGGCGCATGTCAGCCCCCTCCTGATCGGCATGTCTCCCGGAGACCTTGGCGGCGTGCCCTTGGCGATGTTTCAGTGTACGGAATTCTCTGAGTTCGATGTCGAACGGCTGGTCAGGGCGCTCAACGCCGTGGCGGCAACGCCTGTGCCGCAGTCGCAGGTCTCGCTGAGATTTCGCCGTCGATGGGCGACCCTTCAAGATGAGATATGGCGTATCGATATCGGTAGCGCGGATGATTCGGAGGAGGGGGAGCCTTCCGGTGCCAAGGCGGCAGACGATCCGATGCACCCGATTGAGGACAGGATCCTTGAACAGGTCGCGGAGTCAGGTGACGATTGGCCCATGGATGTGGAAGAGATTGCTCGCGCGATCTCTCAGAACCACGTCGTGACGCGGCATTACGTCGATCAATTGGTTCGCCGCGGGTTCCTGCGTGAGCAACGGAGCGCGGAATCCCCTTCGACCTATTTCACGACGAGCGCTGGTCGAGCCTACCTGGTTGAGCATGGACTGGTCTGACTGATCGAATTCTACCCGTCTGCCGCCCCCGGCATGCGGTAGCCGACGCCGTGCTCGTTGAAGATGGCCCGGTAGGATCCCGCGCCAGTGGATCCGGCAGATTGCGTCCGATGCCGGTCATGCCGCCGGACGGATCCTCCTCGACGGCCACGCACTTGGGCGACGAGCCTGCGGAAGGCGCGGCGCACTTTCTCGTGGTGGTAGCCGAGCAAGCTCGTCCACTGTTCATCCTTCCTCCCGCGCAAGTTCGTGGACTACCAACCGTTCCACACCCAGCCGATCCGTTGTTATTGCCAACAGCCAATCTCCATCGAGACCAAATTGTTGGACATTCAGGTGGGCCGGCAACACCATCTTTCCGAGTGCCGTTCCGTCACCGGCGAATCCCGCCCAGTGCTGCTCGGTTTCTCCGGGCCGCCAGTACTCTTTCACCCATACCTGTCCACCGATGAGCTTGATGTCCGCATAGGCGGGGAACGTGCTCGGCAGGTGTGGCAGGTCGCGGGCAAGCCTCCGTTCGTACTTTGACCGCCAGTCTCCACCTTCGGCCTCATACCGTCGGCGGATGGCATTTCGGTAGGCTTCCAAGTTCTCATCCGCGACGGTCAGATCACGCCCTTCCCATTGGATCCGGTTCTGGATGGTGCCATCCCAGTCAACCAGTTCCAATGCGGCTTCGTCCGCCGTCCCAAACCAGACGCCATCATCTGTCACGGCAAACACCGGATCCCGCCCCCAGGTGCGTGGTCCCTCAGTAAAAGGCCGTCCGCCTTGGTAGTACACGACCCGTTCCGTCCCGAGAAACCCGTCTCGGATCTCTCCGAGACGTGAATCCTCGCCGTCAATGAAGTGAAGGCCCATCCTCCACCGATAAGGTCCCTCGGCTCTCTCCCTCCCGCCGCGTCCATAGGTGGTGAAGACCATCCTCCCTGATGGTGAGCACTGGATGCGGCTGTAGGGCGTCTTGTCAGCGGTGTCAAGGCGATAGTCGTCCCTGAACTTGCCGTCCTCCGCATCCAGAAGGGTGATCCGTCGGACTGCCCGGTCGTGAATGACGACCTCGTCGTCACTCGTGCAGGTTGGCAGCAGGACCGGAAGGGTAAACTCGCCAGGGCCTTGGCCAGCTCGTCCCGAGCTCCAGAGATGCGTGCCGTCCGCGTCAAACTTGCGGACCTCCAAGTGCCCCGCGACCACGGCGACGATGCTCCCATCCGTGAGCCTCACGGCACCGTCAATCTTGAACATCTCGTATGCGGGATCGCCCTGAGCCACTCCGATGGACAGGACGGGCTCGGCACCGACGGGCACCGTCAGTACCGAACCCGTCTGCCCGTCAACTTGGGAGACCGGCATGCTCAGAAGAACAGCCAGTCCGCCAAGCACCCAGCCCCGAGCGGGTCTTACTCGGGCACCGGTGGGAAGGTGGGATCCGCCTCCTCGCAGTACTCGTCGGTGAGCGGGCACCTGTCCTCGTAGTCCTCCTCGCCGAAGCAGACCCACATCCACTGCGGCTTGCAGCCCGAGCCGTAGGCGCAGGCGACTCCCAAGCCGTTGTCGGGGCTGTAGTTGATCGGCACGACCGTGACGACCAGCGCCGCCAGCCCAAGCGCGGCCCTGAAGATCCAGGTTTTCATACGTCACCTCCTGTGACATTGAAAGTGGTGGTCCCGAGGGACGGGTTCCCTCGGCGACCTTGGGTTCCGCCGATTGGCGGACGATACAAGTTTCATCTCTCATGACGCGGCTCGCTTTCTCTCGGCTCGTTCGTTGCGGTTTCGCCCATCCACCTTCTCGGCGATCCATTTGTGTGAACCTGCGCTCATGGGAAAGGACGGCGCGAGAGCGCAAACCGTTCCGTGGGCTCCAAGGCAGGGATTCGACCGTTTGTTCGGCATGTTTTCGGCAGAATCGGGCTCGACGGGAAGTTATTGGCACTTGTCGGGTCGAAATCGAGGAACTTCTTCCCGATTCACGCCCTGTCGAAGGGAAGTTCTTCCCGAACGCCGGGAACTAATTCCCGAGCGTCGGGAACTTTCTCCCGAACATCTCGGGAACCTTTTGGCATCAAGTCGTGGAAAAACTTCCCTGTTCGCGACATCCCTGCGTTCGCATCTTTAGGAGCACCAGCCAGCCAGACCGCTCGGACTCGACCGGAGAGGAGCACATTATGGACCACGAAGCCGAAGGAAGCGCTCGTGTAGACGAGTGCGAGCGGGATGACGAACTCCTCCGGCGCCTTGAACCGCTGGTCCGGTCTGTCGCCGTGCGATTCGCGCGGGATCGGACGAGCGCCGAGGAACTCGCGCAGGTCTGCCGGATCCGGATCTACGAAAAGCGCGAGCAGATTCGCAAACCCGAAGCGGTCTTCGGATGGGCGAGGACGGTATGCCGACGTGTCTGCATCGACGCGGTTGCGACCGAGAGGCGGGAGCGGGAACGCCTTGTCGAGGATATCCGGGGCATCGCCGTGGCAGGGAGCAGGGCTGAGGATCCCTTGGCCGCCATCGAGTGCCGTGAAATGCAGGCGCGCGTCAGAAGCGCACTGCGGCGTCTTTCTCCCGAGCAGCGGCGACTGCTGATACTTCGCTACTGGCATGGTCTGAGCATTGTGGAGATCGGCTCCCGCCTGGACGTGCCGGATGCTACCGTGAGGACCCGGCTGCGGCGCGCCCGCCGGAGGCTGCGGTGCGTGCCAGAGATCATCTGCTACGCTCCGCGCCGCAAGTCGCTGTGGTTGCGTCGGCCACACGGGGATAACATGGAACCGGCGACGAATGGCTTACCCGCCACACCGGGTGGGGAGCGCCGTGAGTCCGGGCACACAGGAAGGGGAGACTCCAATCCGCCAGCTTGAGCGCCGCAACGACTTCGAGGCGATCTTCCACTCTTCACCGGACTCGATTCTGCTGGTTGGTGGCGGCGGCCGCATCCGAGACGCGAACCCGAGGGCCGAGGCCATGTTCGGGTGGTTGCGTGACGAGATGGTTGGCCAACCGGTGGAAATCCTGGTTCCCCAAGCGCTGCGGGACGCCCACCGTCGTCATCGGTCCGTGTACGGCAGCAACCCGGTGTCGCGGCCGATGGGCTTGGGGATGGAACTTGAGGCGGTTCGCAAGGACGGCGTTGCCTTTCCCGTCGAGATCAGCCTCGGCCCGTCGCGGGACCGCTACGGTGATTTGCTGGTCGTGTGCGTCGTGCGCGACCTCACGCAGAGCCAGGTGCTGCGCCGGGTGGCGGCCGCGCGGGTGCTTGCGATCGAGTCAGAACGCAAACGGATGGCCGGGGAACTCCATGACGAGGTCAAGCAGGGTCTCACCGCCACCCAGCTTCACCTCGCGGCGCTGGTCCAGATGGAGGTCGCCCCCAAGGACGCGGCCGAGATGGTCCTCGGCGTCCAGCGCGATCTGGATCGCTGCCAGGACGCCTTGGATCGCGCCATCCGCGCTTTGATGCCCGTCGAACTTGAGCGGCGGGGTCTTGGGTTCGCGCTCCGCATCCTGTGTCGGCGTGCCGGGGACGACGGTTTCGCTGTCGATCGGGATATTCGCCCAACGGGCGGTGCGCTGAGCCCCGAGACCCGCTTGGCCGTCTTTCGTATCGTTCAGGAGGCCCTCAACAACGCCAAGCGGCACAGCGGGGCCGGAAGCGCTACCGTCAGGTATTGGCGCGAGGGACGAGTGGTATGGGTGGAAATCACTGATTCAGGTGACGGCTTCTCGCCCGACGCGCTCGAGCCACATCGGTCGGTGGGGCTTACCAGCATGCGCGAGCGAAGCCGGATCGTCGGAGGACGGCTTACCGTTGCGAGCGCGCCGGGCGACGGCACTTCGGTGAGACTGGAAGTGCCCATCACGTTCCCTGCGCCGCAGAAGGACGATCCCGAATGAGCTACTCCTGCCGAGTCGTGCTCGTCGACGACCATGCGGTTGTGCGCGCCGGAATCAAGCTGCTCATCGAACTCACGGAACGGTACAGGGTGGTGGGTGAGGCATCCTCGGGCGAGGCTGCCATCGCGCGGGTGGCCGCGCTGGAGCCTGACTTGGTCGTCATGGACATCCGCATGCCCGGTATGGACGGAATCGCCGCCACCCGCAGGATCGTGAAGCGCCATCCCGATGTCCGCGTGCTCGTACTGACCGCTTACGACGAGCCGGAGTATGTCGAGGCCGTTATTGAGGCTGGGGCGATGGGCTGTCTCAGCAAGCGAAGGGCTCGTTCCGATCTGGTCGGCGCCCTCGACACGGTGGCCGCGGGAAGGATGACGTTTCCCGCGCATGTCGTCGGGCTGCTGTCGAGCGCATGGAGCGCTTCTCAGGTGCAATCCGATGGCCTCGCCTCCGTGAGCGAGCGGGAACGTGAGATTCTCTTCCTCACGGCCGCCGGTTACACCGCCGAGGAGGTATCCCGCAAGGTCCACCTGTCGCCGAAGACCATAGCGAACTACCGTACGTCGCTGAAGGCGAAGCTGGGAATCCAGACCCGCGCGGACCTCATGCGCGCCGTCGTGGAATCGGGGCACTTGGCCGACATGCTCAAGGCGGCTGGATTCGACCGGGCGGACGTTTGACGGTGGTGCCGGTGCCGCTTCGCCGTTGACCGCCTCAAGAGCAACCGTCCAAAGCGAAAACCCCAGGTGAACTCCCGCCGATTGGCTCCGCTCTTCCCGCTATCATGACCCGATGGGGCCGGTTACGGCCCAAGGGCAAGAATGGCAGATCGTGCAGTCCCAGTTCGACTTACGTGGTTTCTTGCCGTGATTCAGGCCTCTGATATTCCGCCTACCCATTGTCATACAATGGGGCTGGCGAGGGGCTGGCTCCCGCCCCCCCTTCGAACCCCCCGCTGTTCGCGCTCCCGAGGAGGTCGCGGATGGGGGCGCCGCCCCCTTTCCCCCGCGCCGGTGCGGCGTGATGCCTGAGCGCCGCTCCGCCATTGCATGATCCAGCGGGGTTTCAGGAAGTCCGATAATGTAAGTGAACCTGTTGTTATCAAGCGACTTATGTTACACTGCCGTTTCAGGACGTTCGGTGTGTTCCAGCACCGAAAGGGTGACCAATGGGGTGATCGCGAAAGGGTGACCAGATGGGCAAACACGGCAGACAACTCACCGCCGCCTTCGTGAGAAGCGTCCACGAGCCGGGACTCTACTGGGACGAGCACGGCCTCGTGCTCCGCGTCAAGCCGTCCGGCTACAAGCAGTGGATCCAGCGGCTGTTCATCCACGGCAAGCGCAGGGAGTTGGGACTCGGTCCCGTCCGCCTCGTGACGCTGGCCGAGGCGCGGGACGCCGCGCTGGCCAACCGCAAAGTGGCCAGAGCGGGCGGCGACCCGAGGGCGACACGCCGCCGCTCGGTGCCGACGTTCGAGCGGGCGGCGGCGAAGGTCTTCGCCATGCATCGTACCTCGTGGAGCGCCAAGCACGCGGCCCAGTGGGCGTCGACGCTTCGCATGTACGCGCATCCGAGGATCGGGGGGAAGCGGGTGGACCGGATCACGTCGGCCGACGTGATGGGCGTGCTGTTGCCGATCTGGAGCGCGAAGCACACGACGGCCAAGCGGGTGCGGGAACGGATCGGGACGGTGATGAAGTGGGCGATCGCGCAGGGCTACCGGGTCGACAACCCGGCGGGCGAGGCGATCCGGGCGGCGTTGCCTAGGCCCGGCCATGTCCAGAAGCACCTCAAGGCGCTGCCCTATGGGGAGGTGGCCGGTGCGATCGACGCGATCCGGCGGTCCGGGGCAGGAGCATCCGTGAAGCTGGGCCTCGAATTCCTCGCGCTGACGGCCTGCCGGTCCGGTGAGGTGCGCGGGGCTCGCTGGGGGGAGATCGACGTGGCGGGCGGGGTGTGGACGATTCCTGCGGAGAGGATGAAGGGCCGGCGTGGGCACCGGGTGCCGCTTTCGGGGAGGGCGCGGGAGATTCTCGCCCAGGCGAAGGAGCACGCGCGCCAGTCGGAGTTGGTGTTCCCGTCCGCGAGGGGGGTGCAGCTGCGAGCCTTGCGCTTCAGCGATCTGTTCAGGGAGTTGGGGATCCCGGCCGTGCCGCACGGGTTCCGTTCGAGCTTCCGCGACTGGGCGGCGGAGCGGACGGATGCGCCGCACGCCGTCATGGAGGCCGCGCTCGCGCACGTGGTCCGCAACCAGGTGGAGGCGGCCTACGCCCGCTCGGACCTGTTCGAGCGCCGCCGTGTCCTGATGGAGCACTGGGCGGAGTATCTGGCGAGCCGGAGAGCAGACACCGAGGGCTGATCCGACCCTCGGTGCCGTCCACATGCCGAAACGGGCTCTGAGCCCGTTTTCTGGGTGTTCCAAGGGCATTTCGGGGAAGCTACGGGCCGTAGGGTCGCCGAGGATCGACGATCTCGGGTCTCCGAGGGGTACGGGTACGGTGGAAATCGGTGCGCGGCAGGGAGCGCCCTCGTCACCGAAGAGCGTCGAGATGCCGGTCACCGTCGCCGTTTTGAGGCTGGCCACCAAGGCCGAAGAGCTTGCCGGTGACCGCAACCGCGGGCGCTCTCCGGGCGGCGATCCGCAAGGCGGTTTCGGCGGCTCCGCCGAGGGCTGGCTCACGCTCTTAAGGGGCGTCAGCCAGCCCACGCAACGTTGAACGTTTCGGCTGGCGAGGGGATGCTGCGCCCCCCTTCTGATCCCCCAGCGTTCCCGCGCCGCTGGCGCAGCAGCGGGCGTTGAGAGCGTGCCGCCCGCGAACCCGGTCGTCGCTAAAGCGCGCTTGGCTGATCGCCAGCCCCGCGTAGTCCTAGCGGACGGGCTCGGGCAGCCGTTTCACGATGATCGTCGGGACGTCGAATTCGTCCGTTTCGACGAAAGCGACGAGGCCACCGGGTCCAAATGCGCCGGGCATGGGCGTTTCCTCCAGCGAGAACGTGCCCACGTACTCGCCTCTCGCCGCCAGGACATCAATCCATCCCTCGGCAGCCTCCTCCTCCCGGTTCCGGTCATCCGATCCCCCGAAGGCGAGGTTGATTTGCAGCAAAGGGTCGCTCCCCCAGCGTTCCACCCAGACAGTGCCGTCCCAGGTCGTGCGAAGATCCCGCACAAGGGGCACCTCGGGCATGAAACTCGCGTTCTCCACCATGTCACGCACGCCAGCCACCATGGGTTCCATTATGGCTGCCATCTGCTCACGGGCCGCCGCTGGAACATCGTCGCCCAGCCCCGAGACGGTGTACTGCTCCTCGGCGGACGACTCAAAGCCCTCCAGCGCCCGTGCCCGCGCGCGTTCCCGTAGCTGTTCCGTAACGGGTTGGGGGTGCAGCGGTCGGCTCACCACGCGCGGCGGCGCACTTGCGGTCCGGATCTTGATCTCATACGCGGAGGAATCCGAATACGCCACTCCGCCGCCGGGGACGACATCGAACACCATGCCGGGCGAGAAGTAGACGTACGCGTCTCGGAGCATACCGAACATGTCCGAAAGATCCTCGGCCTCCGTCGTGACCTGCCGCTCGGGGCGTGGTTCCCAACCCTCCACGAACGGAACCGTAGCGGCCTCTTCCCCCTCGTCGAGCGATACTCGGTAAAGCGTGCGGTCCCCAGAGCTCACGGACGCTTCCCCTTGGGAGAAGCTCGCCGTCGCACCTCGCACCAGGAGCAACTCCGCTCCCTCCCGACCGTGGCGCACCGTCCGAGCGGGAGCCGTCTGCGAGGAACCCGGATCTGCAAAGCGGATCGAGCGCTCGAACGAGCCGTCGGCTCCGAAAAGGAGGTAGGCGCGGTGTCCATCGTCGACAATCACGGCCCCACCCTCGGGCCGGGCCACCATGTGCCCGACTCCCCGGAACTCGCCTGGGCCATCGCCCATGCGCCCGAACTCCACCACCAAGCCACCGGCCCCATCGATGGCTACGATCCGGGTGGAGGACCCGGCCTCGTCCCGAATGTAGAGATGACCGCGCGCGTCGAAGTCCATGTCCGCGATCTCCGTAAACGCATCCCACCCCTCGGCCTCGATTCCACCGATCCGGTACACCTCATCGAAATCGGCCGCGAGCAGACGGTCCTCGCTCGGCGGTGGACCGGACGATCCTCCGGTGTCGCCGCCACAGGCAGCCAGCAGCGTACTGAACACAGCGCATCGGAATCTCATGAATCAACCTCCAGAGCCGGGTACACCCTAACGGTTATTGGACGTTCGCCGGACCAATCCCGTTGCATGGGAGCCGCACCGTAGGGAGTTTGGGCGCGCCGCCGCCGTCCGGCGACAAGCGGTAGCTCGGACGCTGAACCGCCCTCTCGCCACCCTCCGTTGGACCGCTCTAGAGAGGTATCACGGAACGGTTCGGCGTGGCTGCCACCTTGGACGGCGCTCGTACACCGTGATCGCAGACGGGCAATGGTGGAGTCCCCTTTGGCAGGGAGGACAACCGGCTGGCGAGGGAGTGGGACAAAGTGCGCGAGCGACTCGAAGGGCGTGGAGGGCGGCAGGCATTGCAGCGCGGAGAATCAGGTGGAGCGCGGAACTGGTGGGGTTCGAAGGGGCGGAGCCCCTCGGCAGCCCCTGTCGGGGTCGCGCGGAGCGTGGCCCCACAGGGTGGGCTGGCTTGAGCACCTAACAGTGCTTCGAGCCAGCGCCCAACGCCCTCTCGGCGGCGGCTTCGAAGGGCTCCTACGCCCCGGACACGCCAGAGCCCCGGTCCACCCGGCTGCGGAAGTGACTCGACGGCTTGAAGACCGGCGCAACACGCGGTGGAACCTCGACCGGCTCACCTGTTCTGGGATTGCGCGCCGTGCGGGCTTTGCGGTGCCGCACCTTGAAGGTGCCGAAGCCCCGGATCTCGATGTGGTCGCCGTGCGCCAGCGTGTCCTTGACGGCGTCGAGGAAGGCGTCGACCACGAGCCCGCAATCCCTCTTGGTGACCTGTGGTCCGATCACGTCCACTACCTGGTTAACGAGGTCGGCTTTCGTCATTCTCTTCTCTTCGCCCGCAGTGGCCAAGGTGTCCTCCGCTCTATGATGATAGCTTGAGGAGGCGGCTTCCGGCGTCGCCGCCCAGGCCGAGCCGAAGTCCTTCGGGGAGACCGCATGGGATGAGAGAGGGTGTCACGGGACGACCGGACGGCGAACGGGGAGGTGGGGGCAGTCTGTGGGATTCCACTACCCGCCGCGCAAAGGGTGATCGCAGGGGTGATCGATAGAAACCTGTTGTGAGCATAACGCTATGTATTGTATAGGGTTATGATCTAGTAGGTTGCCGTGCGCCGCACCGCCGTCGTCACCGCCCGCGTGTCGGCGGCCGAGTCCGCCGACTGGCGGGCCAAGGCGAAGGCCGCCGGCGTGCCGCTGTCCGCGCTGATCCGGCGGGCCATGGCCCGTACACGGACCTGGACGGCCCGCGCCGCCGAGGTCGAGCGCGAGCGCACCCGGCAGGTGTCCCGCGTCGGGAACAACCTCAACCAGATCGCCAAATGGGCGAATACCCACAAGGGGACGGCTGAGGCCGTCGAGGTCCTCGCCCGGCTTGTGGCCATCGAGCGTGCGCTCGGCGCGCTGGCTCGCTTTGAGAATCCAGAGCGCGATGCACACTAAGTTTCTCGCGCACGGGACCGGCTCGGCCGGCAAGGCGGCAGGCTACCTCCTCGGGGAGCGGGACGCCGCCGGGAAGCTGCGCGAGGGCGTCGAGGTGTTGCGCGGGAACCCGGACATGGTGGCCGCGGTGGCCGACTCGCTCGACTTCGAGCACAGGTACACGTCCGGCGTGATCGCCTGGGCGCCGGACGACCACCCCACCGACGAGCAGATCGAAGCCGTGCTCGACGAGTTCGAGAAGACGGCTTGGGCGGGGCTGGAGCCCGACCGCTACGCATGGGCGGCCGTCCTGCACCGTGAGGAGGGCGGCGGCGCTCACGTCCATGTCCTCGCCGCACGATGCGACCTGGAGACCGGGCGGAGCCTCAACATCGCTCCTCCGGGATGGCAGCGGACGTTCGATCCGCTGCGCGACGCATTCAACCACGAGCACGGCTGGAGCCGACCCGACGACCCGGAGCGGGCCAGAGTGCAACACCCCGGCCACCGCGCCTACATCGAGGCAACCCGGCTGCGGGCCGGGCTCCGGCTCGAATCCTCCCCCCGCGACCTGATCCGGGATTACCTGCTCCAGCGTGTCGAGCACGGTGCGGTCAAAGACCGCCACGATGTTGTCGCCGCGCTCCGGGAGGCGGGCCTTGAAGTGCCGCGCCAGGGCATGGATTACATCACCGCGCTGGACCCGGAGACCGGGGACCGGTGGCGACTGAAAGGAGAACTGTACGGAGTTGATTTCCGACGCGAACGATTTGACCGAACGGCTGCGGATGCGGCTGGAGAGCGAGCGCAGGGAGATCGAGGAGTTGACCGCGAACGAGCTCGAACGGCTCGCCGAGCACTCGCGGCGCGTCGCGAGGAGCGCGGTGCGTACCATCGAGCGCGATACGGAGGAGGCGACCGGCAAGATGCGCGAGTTGCTGGTCAAGGCGTGGCAACGGCCGCTGATCGTCGGCCTGAGTCTTTGGATCGGTTTCTTCGGCGGAAGCTGGGCGACGATGCGCTGGTTGGCGGGCAGCATTCAGGACCGGATCGTGACCCGCGCCGAACTGAACCGGGACATCGAGGACGCCCGGCGGACGCTGGCCCAACTGGAGGAGGACACCTGGGGGCTCGTGTTCCACGAGATCAAGGGCGAGCGGTTCGTGGTGGTGCCGGACGGGGTGCTGGACGATCCGCCCTGGTGGGTGGAACCGGGGCACCTTCCGGCGTTGAAGCCGTCGAACGAGTAAAGGAGGTCTATGACCGCGTTAGAGGAGCAGTTGACGAGGGCCTTGCGGAGGCTGTGCGCGCAGTACGAAACGGAACAGCAGCGGCACTCCGAGCAGGTCGAAGCCTTGCAAGGGCACGTCGAGCGGCAAGGCGGAGAGATCGAAGCCTTGCGGCAGCACGTCGAGCGGCAGAGCGCGGAGTACGAAGCCTTGCAGATGCGAATCGAGCGGCTCGACGCGCTGGCGACACGCTTGGCCGAGTATTCCGGGACATCCGCCGTCGCGAGACCGCGCGGCCTCCGTATCTGATACCCCGCCCGGGACCGGACCGCGATCAGGGTCCGAGCCGCTGATGGCTACGGGCAGGGCTGGATCTGGCGCGAGCAACACTGCTCAGCGAAGTTTCGGACGCGCAGATCGTGCGGTCCATCACGAACTGCCTTATCATCTTCCAACGCGATCCATAGCCGTCCGCCAGTAGTCCAGTAAGATCCTGTATTTCATTGGTTTGTCTCCCATTTGCAGTAATCTCCGCGTCCCTTGCGGTCTAGCGCCATCCGGTGTATTCTTTCCGGTGTAGTGTTGCAATAAGTGATACACTCTCAGGAAAGGAACCCATGACGAAGCGACCCAGGACGCTGACGGCCGCCTTCGTGCGCACGGCCAACCGTCCGGGCGTCTACGGCGACGGGCGAGGCGGGCGGGGACTGAGCCTCCGGGTGCACCGGACGAAGACCGGCCGCATCAGCAAGACGTGGCGCCAGCGACTTCGGATCGAGGGACGGCTGACCTCGGTCGGGCTCGGCCCGTATCCCGAGATCACGCTCGCCGAGGCGCGCCGCAAGGCGCTGGACAACAGCCGGGCCGTCGTCCACGGCGGCGACCCGCGCGGGCGCGGCGTCCCGACGTTCGCCGAGGCGGTCGAACGTACCATCGAGCTGCACCGCGACGGCTGGAAGGCCGGGAGCGGGATGGCCGAGCAATGGGCCGCGACGTTCCGCCTGCACGCCGCGCCCCTGCTTGACATGCCGGTGGACCGGATCACGAGCGCGGACGTGCTGGCGTGCCTCGCGCCGATCTGGACCTCGAAGCCTGCCGCCGCCCGGAAGGCCCGCAACCGGATCTCCGCAGTCTTCCGCTGGTGCATTGGGAAGAACCTCCGCCCGGACAACCCGGTGGACCGGGCGGTGGTGGCGCTGCCGAGGGCGAACGGCAACGCGCCGACCCATCACCGCGCGCTTCCGCACCGGGAGGTCGCGGCGGCGCTCGGGGCGATCCGCGGGGTCAGGTACATCCACCCGTCGGCGGTGCCGTGCGTCGAGATCATCGTGTTGACGGCGGTGCGGGCCGGAGAGGCGCGCGGGGCGCGGTGGGACGAGATCGACATGGAGGCGGCGCGGTGGACGATCCCGGTGTCGAGGATGAAGGCCGGGCGCGAGTTCTCCGTTCCGTTGAGCACGGGCGCGCTGGAGGTGCTTGAGCGGGCGCGGGCGTTGTCTCCCGCCTCGTCGCTGGTGTTTCCGTCGAGAAAGGGCGGGGTGTTGCCGAGGAACGTGCCGGGGCGCGTGCTTCGGCGAGCCGGGGTCGCATCGACGGTTCACGGGTTCCGGTCGAGCGCGCGGTCGTGGATGGCCGAGTCGGGCGTCCCCGCCGAGGTCGCCGAAGCCTGCCTCGCCCACGTCCCGCGCAGCCAGGTCGTTCAGGCGTATCAGCGCTCGGACCTGCTGGAGCGCCGCGCCGAGGTCATGCAGGCGTGGAGCGAGTACGTCACGCGGCGATAGGCGGCCGCCTCCGCGAAGAACTCATAGGCCGTTTTCCCGGCATCCACGCACAGTTCGGGGTAGATACGGGCCGCAGGATCCAGATCGACGATCTCCGGTCCCCGAGGGGTAAGGGTAGGGCAGAAATCGGCCGCGCGGCAGAGTGTGCCGCCGTCGCCAGGTAGTGAAGGGAGTCGGTCGCCCTCGTCGGGCGGGAGGCTGGCGACCACGAGGCCGGGGAGGTTGCCCGCGACGGCCCCAGCGAGGCTGTTCCGGGCGGTGCCCGGAGCGGCGTTTCGGAGGCGTCCGCAAGGGCTGGCTAAGAGCACCTTACGGTGTCTAAGCCAGCCCACGCAACGTTGAACGTTGCGGCTGGCAAGGGGAGGCTCTGCCCCCCTTGAACCCCCGTCTGTCGTGCCGCCTGAAATAGGGGCGGGATCGCCATCGGAATCCCCGATGCGAAGCCTTCGGCTCGGAACCGAGCGGCCACCCCTCTTCGCGAGTCATGCGCTGGTCAGGAGCCCTCCACCAACTCGTAGACGGCCACGCTCTGTTCGTCGAACTCGCCTTCTTCAAGCAGCAGGACCCAGCCCGGACCTGCGTCGAGGAGGGTTCGGCCGGACGGGATCGTGAGCCGGTGGAGCCACGCGCCGTGCGGATCCAGCAAGTGGAACTCGTCGCCACCCATGTCTCGCCAAGGGTGGGGCACCACCCACACGCTGCCGTCCGGGAGTGACACGAGGCCCTTTGATACGTAGGCGGGAAAGCGCTCCGGAAGGTCGTCCCGAATCTCCGGCCACCGTTCCCTCTCGAAGCGTCGGCGTTCCTCAGGTGTTTCGTACCGGGCTAGGTAAGCGTCCCGGAAGCGGTTCAGGTGCTCGCGCGAGACCTGCAGCTCTGGTCCCGCCCATCGCGCGATGCGGGTGACTCTACCGTTCCAATCCACATGTTCGAGTTCGTAGTCGTCGGCCGATCCGTACCAGACGCCGGTGGACATGACCGCGAAGGCCATGTCCTTCCCCCACGTTCTCGGACCGGAGCCGCCGGCATAGTTGAATCGCTCCGCTCCAGGGATGCCCGTGGCGAGGGTAACCACGCCATCGTCCGCCTCCCAACTCAGGTCAACCCTCCAACGATAGAACTCCCCCGGTTCCACGGCTTCCGCAGCACCCCACTCACTTTCCGGCCATTCATCGAACACCAGATCACCGTTCGGTGCGCAGGTGGGGTCGTTGTATGGGTTGACTTCGACGGCGTCGAGCACGCGCATATCGACCACGCTGCCGTCGGAGCCGAGTCGCGTGATCCGGTTCTGATTCCAGTCGAAAACCGTGGCCGCCGCCCCCGGGCAGCCCCGCATCAGCCGAAGCCCTCGGTACTCGCCCGGCCCCTGGCCTTCGCGTCCGCTCGTCCACACATGCCGCCCGCCCGCGTCGAACATTCGGACCTCGTGACTCTGCTCGTCTGCCACAACGACACTGCCGTCGGGGAGTCTCGCGGCGCCCACGATGTTGCTGAAGAGGTACGGGTCGGGGCCGTCGAGCATTCCCACCCGCACCAGCGGCTCGTCGGCGAGCACCAGATTCGCCTCGCGGGGGGAATCGCTCTCCACGATGGTTTGAGGAACGACGATTGCCGGTGCCTTCTCACCTTCCCGGTTCTCTTCGCCTCTTCGCTCCTCGTCGCGTTCCCGGTCCTCGTACAGGGCTAACGGCAGGTCCAGGTAGGCAAGTTGTAGCGTTTTCTTGGCCCGCACGATCTCCAGAAAAAGGACGTCCAGTTGGTCGGACAGACCTTGGACCCGATCCTCGGGCGTCAGTGCCAGTTCGGCGTCCGGGCTGTCCTGTGGGGGGCCTGCAACCTCCGTGATGTCGCAGGTCAGAGCGACCAAGACAACGAGCGTCGCGGGGCCGAGCCGGATCGCGCTCATGGGGAGCACTCCTAAACCGAATGAGGCGGACGTCCAAGAACTGTCACTCGTTAAGACATTCCGTATGGGCTCAGGGTTGCGCAAGGGTCGCGCGACTCTGCCGGGCAAGTGCGCTTCGTGGGTCTTCCGCGTTCACGGCCGAGCAGGCATCGTGGCGTGCCGATACGCACTACGGGGCCGACCGCGGCCCGCGAACTCCGAGCGTCAGCGAGGCCGTTGTTGGGGGTCGAGGGGGCAAAGCCCCCCGTCAGCCCCTGTCGGGGTCGCGCGGAGCGTGGCCCCAAGGGGTGGGCTGGCTTGAGCACCTAACGGTGCTTCGAGCCAGCGCCCAACACCGTCTCGGCGGCAGCTTCGTAAGGCTCCTACGCCCCCGACACGCCAGAGCCGCGGTCCACCCGGCTGCGGAAGTGACTCGACGGCTTGAAGACCGGCGCAACACGCGGTGGAACCTCGACCGGCTCGCCTGTTCTAGGATTGCGCGCCGTGCGGGCCTTGCGGTGCCGCACCTTGAAGGTGCCGAAGCCCCGGATCTCGATGCCCTCTCCCCGTTCGAGCGCGTCCTTCACGGCGTCGAGAAAGGCGTCCACCACGAGGCCGCAGTCCTTCTTGGTGACCCCTGGGCCGACCACACTGGCGGCCCGCTCAACGAGATCGGCTTTGGTCATGTCATTCTCCTTCGCCCGCATTGTGGCCAAGTCCTCCACCGAATCTACGATAGCTTGAGGAGGCGGCCTACGCGACGTAGACCATTCGCGCTCTGGCGAGGGGTCTCCGCCCCCTTTCGATCTCCCCGGAAAATCACCGCTCCGGCAGCATTCGCGGTCTGGGAGTTCGCCCGCTTCCGCCTCACCGAGCCTCCGACAGCCGCAGTCGCCAGAGGTTTCCCTGCCGACCACCGATCACCGCCGGTCGGGGCCATCGCGTTGGCGCGTGAGTTTGCGTCGCGACCGGCGGGCGGCTTGGTCGGCGTTGCCACCGCTTCAGCGCCGGTCCCCCCGGCCTACGGGACGGACTCCGCCCGTCCCTCCCGCCGGGGTCAAGCCCCTTTCCCCACCCGGACGGCAGGAGGGCCAAGCCCCAACGGCTTGAGCACCTGACGCTACTTCGAGCCAGCGGCCACGGCTGTCGCGGCGGCGGGCCGCACACAATGGCTCGCTCGAATCGCACGAAAACCGTCCGGCAACTTCCGATGTCGTCGCATGGATTCCAGCACAGAATCAGGTATCTGAAGTGATACAGCACCCAGTGCACTGTACGCTAACCTATTGTGTCACGGTAAGTTGCGGTTTCTTCCGACCAGTCCATCACGAGAGGAATCGAATGATGGCACGCACGAAGCGGGACCGGCGCAGCTACAGCGCCGGCGAGTGGGGCCGGAACCGGGTGAGGGTGTTCGCCGATCCCAAGACCGGTCTCTACCAGATTGAATGGCGAGAGAACGGGCGCAGGCTCACCCGATCCCTGAAGCACCGGGATTGGTCGAGAGCCAAGCGGCAGGCCGACGAGGCCGCCGCAGGCCTCGCGATGTACGAGCCCAACGGCAAGGCCGAGCCCGAGCCGCTCACGCTGGAAAGGCTTTTTGAAATCTACGGCGAAGAAGTGACGCCCACCAAGGCGAAGCGGACGCAGGAGCGCGACAGGGTCGCGATGCGGATGTTCCTCGGGTTCCTGGGACCGAACCGAAGGCCGGAGACACTCTCCCAGCGCGATTGGGATCGGTTCATCCGGGAGCGCAGGGCGGGCAGGGTGGGTCCGAGCGGGAAGCCCGTGTCGAACCGCATGATCGAATGCGACCTGAGGTTTCTGATCGCGATCCTGAATTGGGCCACCCGGTCGAGGGACGAGCAGGGCTGCTTGCTCTTGGCATCGAATCCGCTGAAAGGCCTGAAGGCGCCCGTCGAGAAGAACCCCATTCGGGTCGTGCTGTCCGACGAGGAATACCAGGCGCTTCTGAAGGTGTCTCACCGGGTCGACTGGCGGTTCCACGTCGCGCTCGTGCTCGCGCACGAAACGGGACACCGGATCGGCGCGATCCGCAAGCTCCAGTGGAACGATATCGATATCGAGGGGAGGACCATCCGGTGGCGCGCGGAGCACGAGAAGACCGGATACGAGCACCGAACGCCAGCGACGGACAAGGCGATCGCCGCCCTCGAAGAGGCGCAGGAGAGGAACCCCACGAGCGGAAAGGCTCCGGTGCTGCCCTCCACGCAGGATCCCTCGATATGCGTGAGGCGCTGGATGCTTGACGACAGGTGGCGGAGAGCAGAGAGGCTCGCCGGTCTTGAGCCGAAACGCGGACGGGGCTGGCACTCGCTGAGGCGCAAGTTCGCCTCCGACCTCATGGACCTACCCCTCAAGGTCTTGTGCCAGCTTGGCGGCTGGAAGGACGCGAAGACGGTCCTCCGCTGCTACCAGCAGCCCAACGAGGTACAACTCAGGAAGGCTCTGGACAGCCGCCGGGGGGTCGGGTCTGAAGACCCCCAATCAGCGGGAATCAAACAGCGGGAATCCGGCCTTCCGAACTTCTAAGTTCAACGGATACAACAAGATCGGAATCTGACCTTATCCGCTGGGACACCATTTCTCAACGTTGTTGAAGGCGGGGCGGTAACCCCGCGTCGGGGGCCAGGCCCGGACGACCTGGGCAGTGTGTGTCAATCGGCAGGGAAAATGTCCCACCTTGTGGGCCTTGAAAATGTCGGAGAGCGGGCTGGGGTCCAGCGGCGTTCGTGAGTCGTTCGCTCCAGGCGGAGAGACATCGCGGGCGGTGCCGGGGTGGATGGCCTTGGAGAGATGGGCGTGGCGGCGCATGCGGTAGCCGTTGCTGTGGATGTTGACGATGTTGCAGTGGTGCAGGAGCCGGTCGAGCAGCGCGGCGGCCATGACCTCGTCCGTCGAGGATGCGACGGCACTCCTCGAATCCCCTGTTGGAGGCGATCCGCTCGCGGAACCGGGGGCAATGGGCCGCCGAGTGGCCGGAATGAGGCATTTGCAGACTGCGGACCAAGCCGAATCGAATGGCCGCGAAACCGACGAGCGCGAAGCGTAGGCGATTCCCGCAGTTTGACGCGACTTTCTCGCCATTCCAGCGCGGCGGTAACGGAGTCGGCGTAACGGTAGGAAACGCAGATCGTGCAGTCCTGATTGAACTTACGTGATCTCATGCCGTGATTCTGGCCTCTGGCGATCCGCTGTCCCGTGTACACAATGGGACTGGCGAGGGGATGCTGCGCCCCCCTTCTGAACCCCCGGCCTCTCGCGCCGCTGCCGGAAGCACCGGACGGCCGGGGGCGCATCCCCGAACCCTCGCACCGGCGCGCTCCTGGCGCAGCGGCGCGCCGGTGTGGTCACCCGCGTTCCAACGGCCGACACGGCCGCCGTCGGCCCGGCGGAGGCCCGTGGCTCCCCAAACGTCGGGGGAGCGGGCCAGCGAGGTCGTCAGCGGCCTCGGCAAGCGTTGGCTCGATGCCCTCGTCCGCATCGAAGGGACCACGCGGCGACCGGAGATGTCGCCGACCGCCGGCTCCACCCGCCCGGGGGCGGCTTCGAAGCCTTCCCGCAGGGATCCGTCGCGCCGCACGGCGCGGGCGTTTCGGTCGGAAACCAACCGGGTTTCCTCCCTCGCGCGCCTTGCCAGCCGGGTGCCTCGCCGCTCCCGGTGCTCACGTCACTTTCTTCACCGGCTATCCAGGCAATGTCTCCCCAGGATGGCAGATGCTCGGCCTGCGCGAGTCCAGGCGGAGGTGGCTGTCAACCCACTTCCGCATCGGGACACCACCAAGTGGCCACAGTTCCAACCGATAGTCGCAGACCCCCACACGGATCCCCTCTAACTGCTCGCTCCATCCCGGGGACGTCCCGGTCGGGATGGTGACAGTCCAGCGCTTCGAGGTTCTGTCCGCGTTGTAGATCAGGAGGCGGATTCCGTAACCCAGAACATTGTTGTTGCCGCGAGAGAGGCGGAAGCGGAGATACGAATTTTGAAAATTACTGCCGCCGGAGAGCGTCCCCACACGCCCGCCCCCTGCGAGGGTTCCGAATTCAGGCAGGCAATACGGACTCGCCTCGATGTCCCAGCCTGTCGCATCGGGGTCGTTTCGGAGGGCAGCGGCAAGGTCGCGTGCGCACGTTTGGGGCAATTTGTCAATCGTCCAGGCGGTGCCGCTCACCGACATGTCGTTGATCGACCCGGCGTCCACGATAGTGATAGTGGCCCCGTTCTGGTAAGGCGTCCCCGTCACACTCCCATTCGCCGTGAACCGGATCCACTCGGTGTGGAGTTTGGTCCCGGAGCTGTGTATCACCTCCGTGCTGAACTTCACACTCGCCGGTATGGACGGTTGCGACGGTTGGCCTTCGACCTCAATACGAATGAGGTCGTCGTCCCAGACGCGGAGGTGCACGTTGGCGTTCCCGACCTTGAACGGCAACCGGATGTTCTCGAAGGCCTCGATCTGCTCGTTGGGATTGGCCCCATGCATCGTCGCCTTGTCGACCCTGTTGTCGTCCTCGGTGACGGTGAACCCGTCGATCCTGATTTCGCCGTCGGCATTCACGGACCATCGGACGTGGCTTTTCCCGTTGTCGTGCGTCATACCTGCTTTGTGCCTTGTGCCCGCAATTTCGATGCCATTGGAGTCCGTCTCCCAATCTTCGACGAACGCCCAGCCGTCAGGAACGGCATCGAAGACCGGAGTGCCGGTCCCGACCAGAACGCCATCGTCGCCATAGATCTCTGCCACATGGCAGCCTTCGTAGAGGTCCACCAGGAAGTCACCGTCCTCGGCCCGGGCGCTCATGGGCACCCTGGCGCCGTTCTCCGCGTGCGGCCGGTAGGCGTAGCCGCAGCGCAGGTACTCCCCGTTCGTGTTCAAGCCTGTCTGGGGGTCGGCCAGCGTGTTCTGCACCTGCGGCAACCGCGGGTTCTGCGGGAGCTGCGGATCGTCCTCCAGGATGAGGACCCTCCACTCCACGCTGCTGCCGTTGATCGGCAGCGCCACCGACAAGCGGTTCCCGGTGTAAGCAGAGTCGTTCGACCGGGCGTCATAGTTGAACCCCAACGTGCCGTCCGCGTCCCACTTCACGGCCAGCGCGCTCGGGACGCCTGCACGCAGCGGAGACACATCGGCAAAGAGGTTTTGCCAGCCGTTGCTGGCCGATCCCGTGTTGCCGCCCGGATTGGCGATCCCCGAGCAACGGCCCTCCGCTGGGCCGCCATCGTTGTAGCGGCCGTTCTCGGGGATCCGAATCTCCCGCACGGTAGCGCTCACGGCCACGATCTCGAGGTTGTCCGAGGAGTACGGCCCCCATCGGCCACCTGGTCGGGGGGTGCAGGTCTGCAGCACCTGCGCGCCCACGGAGTAAACCGTGAGGCCATTGCCTCCCCCGCCCGCCGGGTGCTCCGCCTCAGACGCAGCGGAGGAGGGCGCTGCCGGGGCTGGTGCGGTCGGGGTATCCGACCCACAACCATGAATCAGGACGGCCAACGCCGTTAGAGCAAGGGCGTGTCCGGTCCGGGTTTTTCGGGGGGGGGGGGGGGGTCATGATTTTCATCGGATCGACTCCCTGCCAGTATTCGTAAGTTCAAGGGGATACGGATACTAATGGCTGCGCCTGGATATTCCAAGTGCTCATTCCGCACGAGTGTATCGCGATGATCTTCTCGTCGAAGCCCGGAAAGCCCGAGATCCAGCGTTCTCGCGGACACGTCAACCACGTTGCCCGTAGCGCTCAGCCGAATCAAGCCCAGGCGCCGCGCCTCCAGCGCGTGCGGAAGGAGCGCGCCTCCGGGAAGATCCAGAACCGCGGCCCAGCGCGAGTCGATCAGGCCATGCCCAGCGAGTTCCTCGGCCTCGCCCAGCCAGAGCGCCATCGCGACGGCGGCCGGGGTCGGTGCGACAATGCGGCGCACCTTGCGTATCCGCCCTGTGAGGTGGCCGGCCTGTGACCAGGAACTCGCCGCGTTGCCCTACCACCTTGCGCAGCACGGCATCGTTGAACCGGGCTCCGGTTCGCGCGGGTGTGGCCCGAGACGGCCGGAAAAGGCAGCACGAAGGGTATAAGGAACCGCTGAACATTCAAGGGGCGCGTGAGACTCGGACGCCATGGAGGGGACCAACGGCTGCCCCACGCGCGCCGAAACGGTGGGCTACGCGCTCAGGGCCGGATGACTCTCACGATCTTGCCGTCCTTGTCCACCACCACCACGGGACCCTCGATCACGTCGGCGGCGAACAACTCCGCATCGGCTCCCTCCGCATCGGCAACCTCGCCCCGAACATCTCCCTGCACCTGCCCGGGCAGCGTGTACGGATCCGCCCTGCTCACGTCCACCTCGTACCCCAGATCCGCCAGCGCCTGAATGGTGATCGCCGGGAGCAGCGTACCCCCGCCCGCCGTCATGATGTCGCCGGGGATCACACGCTTTCGCCAGTGGATGTTCAACAAGGGTACCTTGTCTTCCAGCGGCACCTTGCCGCCGCTATACCCCTCTCCACCCGCAGCGTTGAACGCCGCCACCGCCAGCGGGCCGGTGAAGTGGCCGTCGCCGTCCCCGGCCCGGAACAGTGCCCGCCAAGCCGGCATCCAACCCGATGGCCCCGCGCGGCCTCGGCCCATGTCGCACGGAGGCGAGCGAGGGTCCGGCCCGTCTCCGCTCGCGCCGGCTGGCGGGATTCGCGTTCGCATCGTCCTGGGTGACTTGGGTTGTCCGGATCGCGGGCGGGTGTCGTCGCGTTTCCGGAGCGGCGACCGCCTTGAGTGCCCGAAAGATGTCCGCTCCGACGCCCTCCGAGCAAACGGCGATCCAATCGGTGCGACGGGGGCGTGCGCGCGTTACAGCCTTCTGGAGACCCAGACGGCGCGTCCGACGACGCGGATCTCCTCGGCGAGGCGTTCGTAGCTGTCGTACTCGGGGTTGAGGGGCTTGAGCACGACCCTGGCTGGCTCGGAGTGGGGCAGGTGCTCGATCCACTTGGCGACGAGCCCCGCGGCGGCCCGCCGCGTCTGGCTCAACTTCCGAGCTGGCGAAGAAGCCCCTGCCGTGCCTCGAATACGTCGTCGTCCACGAGATGGCCCACCTCGTCGAGCCGAGCCACCAACGAGCGTTTTCGGGAAGATCATTGGACCGGGCGATACCGGGCTGGTCCTTGCGCGCCGATGAGTTGAACCGTTCCCACCTTCCCGACAAGGGATGGGAGGAATCGCCGAACGCCGATTGAGCGCGGGAGCGTTGTAGGGCGGCCGACGCGCCGCCTTGGTGACTTCGCCCCGTTGCTGAAACACTTTGGCACGGTCGCCCGTATGGGGATGCCCGGTAGCGCGGACAGGCTCGCCAGAAGCCGAAGAGAAAGGCGCTTTCGACAAGCCGCTGGCGGCGGCTTCCCGAGGCTCCCGTACGTTACCGGACATCCTCGAACGTTACCGGACAAAAGGAGATTTCCGAAGGGTTGACTGCCTCAAGGACGGTTGTTCAACGTCTCGGGTATGGAGACGCTGGCACAGCCGCTCAACAAGGGAGCGGGCGATAGGATCGCCCATCGTGACGGCCGCCAAGGTGCGCGCGGGTCCTTCGACTTGACGGGACACGGGACCGAGTCGGTTGCGCTCGCATGCCGCCGGGGAGAGGCGTGCGCCCACGCCCGGATTGCGCGGTGCATGGACCGCGAACTCCGAGACACCGGTGGGCGCATGAGCGCGTCGAAGAGGCGGATACCGCGCGTTGAGCCAGCCCGTTCACGGACGCGGCCCACGGGGGCGTTGGGCGCTGTTAAGGCGTCCAGCCAGCCTACCCAGCACACTAACACAGGTTTGCATCTTCCTGTGATCGTTGAGCTTACGGGATTCTGCGGCTCGATTCCCTCCGAATGACTCCCTCCGATTGGGATCTCAGGTGCGATCCCTCGGGCGGCTTTCCAACGCCGTCCGAAGCTGTCCAGCGTCGGCCTGCTGATAGCAACGTAGCACCGTCTGCGGGCTCTTCCATCCGCCAAGCTCACAGAGCACCTTGAGCGGAAGATCCATTAGGTCCGTCGCGAACTTCCGCCGCAACGAGTGCCAGCCTCGGCCCGGCTTCGCCTCCAGTCCCGAGAGGTTTTGGGCCTTCTTCCACCACAGAAAGGCGGAAACGCGGTTCGCGCACCTCGTGGCATCCCTCGACGAAGGCAGCACCGGGCCGTTCTTCTTCCCACGGCCCATCCTCCGCGCGTCCTTCAAGGCGTCGAGCGCCTCGGCGGTCAAGGGCGTGACGTGCTCGTAACCCGTCTTCTCGTGCTCCGCGCGCCATCGTATGGTCTTGCCCTCGAAGTCGATGTCCGGCCATGTGAGCTTGCGGATGGCTCCGATCCTGTGCCCGGTTTCGTGCGCGAGCACGAGCGCGACATGAAACCGCCATCCCACCTGCAGGGAGACCCCGAGCAGCGCCCGGTACTCGTCCTCGGTGAGGACAACCCGGTTCGGGTTCTTCTCCCTGGGCTTCCTGAGGCCCTTCAGCGGGTTGGAGTCGAGGAGGAGATTCCCCTCCTCGTCCCGCGACCTCGCGGCCCAGTTGAGCACCGTCATCAGGAACGTCAGGTCCCATGCGATGGTTCGGTTGCCGACGGGCTGGCCCGAGCGTCCGGCCCTGCCCGCTCTCCGTGCCTGGATGAACCGGTCCCAATCGCGCTGCGATAGGGTTTCGGGCCTCCGGTCCCTGCCGAAGAAGTCGAGGAACATCTTCGCCGCGACCCTGTCGCGCCGCCGAGTCCTCTGGCCCTTCGTGGGCGTCACCTCTTCACCGTAGATTTCAAAAAGCCTTCCCAGCGTGAGCGGCTCGGGCTCGGCTTCAGCCTTGCCGTTGGGCTCATGGACCGCGAAGCCTGCGGCGGCCTCGTCGGCTTGCCGCTTCGCGCGAGCCCAATCACGGTGTGTGAGCGACCGGCTCAACCTGCGCCCGTTCTCCCGCCACTCGATCTGAAGCAGGCCGGTTTTCCGGTCGGGAAAGACCCGGACGCGGTTCCTGCCCCACTCGCCAGCGCTGTACGAGCGCCGACCTCGTTTCGTGCGTGCCATCATTCGATTCCTCGCGTGATGGACCGCACGATCTGCGCGTTCGAAAGGTGGCGGGAACACGGTTCGTCCGCCAGTCGCGTGGGCGGATCGTGCCGGAATCGTCTCCGTGGCGATGCGTTCGTCCGCCGTCCCTGAGCTTGCCGTTCTTCAAGCGGGAGGCCATGGTTCGGAGGCGGTTTTCGACGCGCCCGTTGCCGATCCAGAGTGCACATGTGACAATGGGGTCGTTGTGCACGATAATCACGCTCGGATGTGACACGCCGCCGATTCCGCAAGTTGCGGACTTCATTGCGTTTGCGGCGAGTGCACTGGGGCGGCCGTGACGCGCGGGCGCTTGCGGTCGTTGACGGGAGCGACCCTGTACCTTCCAGACATGCTTCGCGTTAGATCGAAAGATCCTAACAACAGCGGCAGGCGACCAGGCCGGGAGTAACCTGAGCGACCCAGTGCGACAGAGCACCCAAGGTGGACTTGTACCCCGGCCCGGAGCCGCGATGGATGCCCAGTGGGGAGTTCGCGCCATCGAGCGCCAGTACAGGGACCGGCGGGCATCGCGGCGTCCACCAACCTTCGCCTGTCCAATAACCTTTACTCGGGAGGGAGCATGGTAGAACCCAAGGCCTGGTTCGCCGGCGTGGACTGGGCATCGGAAGCGCATCACGTCTGCGTGGTCGGCGGCGACGGATCGAAGCGGGAGGAACGCATCTTCCGCCACGGGGGCGCGGGGCTGGCGGAGATGGCCGATTGGATCGTCGCCATGTGCGGAGGATCGGCCGCGGACATTCCGGTGGCGATCGAAGTCCCGCACGGGCCGGTCGTCGAGAGCCTCATGGATCGGGGGTTCGCGGTCTACTCGATCAACCCGAAGCAGCTCGACCGGTTCCGCGACCGCTTCTCGCCCGCCGGTGCCAAGGACGACAGCCTCGACGCCAGAGTCCTCGCCGATGCGCTGAGGACCGATCTCCATCACTTCCGCAAGATCGACCCCGTCGACCCCGTGGTCATCGAACTCAGGGCATGGTCGCGGATCGACGAGGAACTCACACGGGACCGCACCCGCCTGTCGAACCGGGTGCGTGACCAGCTGTGGCGCTACTACCCGCAGATCCTCGAAGCGGTCGGAAGCGTTGCCGAGCCCTGGTTCCTCGACCTCTGGGCGAAGGCTCCGACGCCCGCGAAGGCCCGGCGGATCCAGCGCCGGACCCTCGAAGGCCTTCTCAAGCGCCACAGGATCCGGCGGATCACGGCCGACCAACTCTTCGAAATCCTCCGCGCCCCGGCCGTTGCCGTCGCACCCGGAACCACCGAGGCTGCGGTCGCCCACATCCGTAGC
The DNA here is from genome assembly GCA_965208295.1 of Longimicrobiales bacterium. Taxonomy (GTDB): domain Bacteria; phylum Gemmatimonadota; class Gemmatimonadetes; order Longimicrobiales; family Gaopeijiaceae; genus Bin94. Next base: position 1,165,622 of record OZ242328.1, read on the forward strand.
GCTTCCGAACGCCTACGCCTCGTACAGCGCCAGTTGGCCGACGCCAAGCGGGAGATCGCCCGCCTGATCGACGCCTTGGACGACAGCGAGGACTCCGGCTCCGACCAACCCGGCGGGCAGCGCGACGTGACGGTCCTCTCCTCCTTGCCCGGAGTCGGCCAGACCGTCCTCGCCACGCTGCTCGCCGAGGCGCCCCAAGCGCTGGCGCGCCGGGACTACAAGGCGTTGCGGTGCCTCACGGGTGTCGCGCCCGTCACACGGCAATCCGGCAAGTACAAGCTCGTCATGCGCCGTGTGGCCGCTCACGCCCGCCTTCGCGACGCAGTTTACCACTGGGCGCGGGTCGCGGTCCAGCACGATCCCGTCAGCAAGACCAAGTACGCCGCACTTCGGGGGCGCGGCCACGGCCACGCGCGCGCCCTCCGTTCGGTCGCCGACCGCCTGCTCGCGGTCGCCTGCGCCATGCTCAGAACCCAGACCTGCTACCGGCCTCCACGCCCGGCGGAGGAAAATGCGGCCTGATCTCCTCTCCCGGCGCGGGCCAACGGGGCGGTCCACATCCGCGTGCGCGCTACGACCTGAAGCGGCGGCAAGGGCCTTCGGGAAGCTGGCTCCCGCCCTGCTAATGGCCGGGAGCTAGCATACCCTCCGTGGCCACGCTCCGCACGTCCCCGGCAGGGGCTGGCGAGGGGATGCTGTGCTCCCCTTCGAACCCCTGGCCAAGGTCGGTGCCGACCTTGGCTCCGAGCACCTCGTCGCGCTCCACAGTGCGACGCTCGGCCAACATCCGCCAGCACGCCCAGCGACACACTGCCTAGCCTGACTGGCCCCCCGAAGCGGGGTTACAGCCCCGTCTTCAACAGCGTTGACAAATGGTGGGGAGTCCACCCTTCGGGGTGCCTAGTACGGCACGGCAACGGTCGGGATGTGCACGGCCATCCCGACCTCGCCTGGGGTCGCTCCCGGACAATCAATCCCGTGCGGGAAGGCCAAACGGCGAGCCGGAACGGGCGCGTCCCGGCCTTGGTCGGCGATGCCGGACAGCGCGATGGCCAAGTGGTCGGGCACCGGGTCCTCCAGCGCCTCGAAGCGACTCTCGACACCCTTCCGGGACGGACTGTTGGCTGGGAGTGACCCCGCAGCGGCGGGGGGGATGGGGCTGTCCGGCTCCATCCGCCCCCGCGCCAATCGAGGTACGCCCGAGATGGGGGTCACTCCCAGCCACGTCCAAGGAGCGCGGACTGGCGTCGGCGCTCCGCTCGCCGTGGTGCAACCGCAAGCGCACCAGCGACATGGACGGCCGGGGCCGTGTCCGGCGGAACGGCGATTTCGTGTCCGGCGACCCCCAAAGTGAGCCGGACACGCAGGACTTGCCACCAACACCCGCATTCGGCGCTCAAAACGGTTCCCCGACAGCCGGCTCGAACGCCACCACGGGGAGGACGTTGGAGGTTGAGACGCCATCGGGGTACGCCTTCGCCTCGGCGACAACCCCGTGGCGGACTCGGCCGCCGATATGCGGGTGGTGACGACGGGCGACGGTGCGGCGCTCAGGCACGGGGCGCACCGGGGGCGGGGTTCGGGGCGCGGCCACCCGCGCACGCTCGCTGCTCCGCCAGCGGCGCGGTGCGCCGGGGGGGTCGAAGGGGGGCGCAGCCTCCCCTCGCCAGCCGCGATGTTCAACATCGCGTGTGCTGGCTCCTGACTCCCAACGGGTCAGGAGCCAGCGTTCACGCCTTCGTTCCTCTCAGTAGCGGGATGGCGGCGGCGTGGAACCCAAGTCAGTCAGGGATTGCGAATGCCCGATGCTGGACACTATGATGATGGCCCCATGCGACAACAGCAATCGACCGCGCCCGGCAAGCGTCAGCTCTTGGACACCACCCCGTTGCGACGTGCCTTCCGTGTTGCCAACGTGCTGCTGTTGGTTGTGGCCGTGGCATTCGTGTTCCGGTCCACCACAGTGATCCGGGATCAGAATATCGCGCTTCAGGTGCGAGACGTGGGGGCAGCTCGGAACGCGATTCAAGACCGTCTAGTGGGAGCGCGGGTGGATGTGGGTCTGCTCGGCGGGGCGATGGCGCAGCCGCCGGCTGCGGATGTAATGCTCTGGGTGGTTGATCCAGATTCGTGTGGACGATGCGTAGCGGAAGGATTCGGAGCATGGGACGCGTTGGGCGCCGACCTCGCACTGAGCCGCCGGCTGGTTGTGGTGGGAGAAGGGAAACTTCCCGAGGAGGCAAGGCGTGCTCTCAGGGGCACGGAGGTGGTAAGGGTGTCGCGGGACTCGGCGTTGCTTGCTTTGGGCGCAGTGCTCCCGAATACGAAGTTGTTGATTGACGACGACGGCATCGTTCTGATGGCCGATTCGAGAAGCGCAAGTTCGGAGTGCGGCTGGAGCTTCGACGCTCAAGTGGGTGCCCTTCGCGGCGTCCTCACCGGCGAGACAATCCGCAATCAACCCTAGGTGATCCAGAGAGGAGACCGAATCGATGGAAAGAGTTATCAGATTTCTTCAAGGTGTCGCAATGATAACCTTGCTGGCTGCCGTGGTGTCGGGATATTGGGCGGTCGGCGTGGCGGCAGCTTCGATCCAGTCGTGCGACGACGATCCATACTGCCATGACATGAGCGGGAGCGATCTCATCGCAGTCGCGGCCAGTTGTGGAGCGCCAACGTGCAACACTATGGTCCAGATGTGCTGCCTCCCGGAAATCGTTGTTCGGTGAGCTTTGGCCCGCGAAGCCCGAAGTACCAACCAACGATCAGCACGCTGCGGCCATTCGCATTTCTGGCCGCTCCGATCCTCGTTACCGTTGCGTCGTGCGAGGGGCGACCGGTCGAGGTTCCTTCGCCACCCTTCGAGGAAGTCTTCCGGATTGCGGAGGTTATCGTACTCGGGGAAAATCCGTCCGATTCCATCGCTGAGGTGGGCGAATTCTCCGAGCGGAGGGACGGTGGGTTCATAATCTCGGACCGGTTGCTCCCGCGGGTGCGAACCTACAGCAAGGACGGATCCCTCGAAGCCGCATTCGGACGTTTTGGGGATGGGCCGTGGGAATTCCGCACGATTCGGGGCGTCGCCGAAGTCGCAGACGGTCGAATCGCCGTGACGGGTGCGCAAAACGGGGCAGTGACTTATCTGACGCCGGATCTGACCCCTCATAGCATGTTGCTGGTCGAGGACTTCACATCCAGCATGCTTCTACCCTTCGGGCGCGACTTCGTGTTCACGGGCAGAGCGAGGGACGTGAACATGGTGGCCGAAATGGACGGCATCTTCCATCGGCTGGTCAGCGGTGCCGTCACTTGGAGCAGCTGGAACACCCTCGCTGCAAGCAAGCCCTATTGGAATGCCTTGGGCGGTTTGCACGGTGCCGTAGGCGGCGATTCCGTGTACGTGATGGCAGGCCTCCTATACCCCGCTACGATTCTGAGCGCCGCAGGCGATTCGGTAGGAAGCATCGGAATTCCGTCGCCAGATTTCCGCCGAGTGCCGGAACTGGCGCCGGGGGCCTTGGCCTTTACGGGCGGCGAGGGAGCGGCGATCCAGGTGGGCGCAGTGATCAAGGAGTTGATTGAGAGCTTCGATCTCGTTACCGGCATGGACATCGTGGACGACGACTATTTGGTGTTTACGGTGGGCAAGCACGATCCTGCCAAGCCTTGGTTTCCGTTCAAACAACTCGACGTATCCGTGGAGGCATACGATCGCCATACGGGGGAAAAGCTCTTTGAGAACGTGCTGTTGCCGGAGGGATCGAAGGTGCTGGGCGGCGGCAGGTATCTCTATGTGCTGCTGGATCCGGAGATCCCTCCGTGGCGAATCGCCAAGTACGAACTCTTGTCTTTGTAGGACTCCCGCCAAGACTTGTTGGCCGTTCGCAGGTGCGAAGACAGCATCGTGTCGGAGCGGTCGGTAGAAATCCTCCACGCAGCGATCAAGGCCCAACGGGTCGGCTGGCTCAGGACCCGTAACGGTCAGGGGAGCCAGCCCCGTACGTTTCCAACGGATCGGCCCTCGACGACCCGCGATTCAGTGGCTGGGACCGGGCTCCGGGCCGCAGCGAGGACAAGCCCCTCGGTCCTACTGTCCGCCGGACGGGCGGACGACGAGGGCGACCCGGCACCCTTTGCCCGCTTGGCCGTATTCGGCCTACCCTACCCTTACCCATCGGAGACCCGAGACCGTCGATCTGAGGCGACCCCACGGCCCGCAGGCTGCCCGAAATGCCCCGGAACCCACGGAAACGGCCTCTGAGCCCCGTGGGACGGCGGCCCATCGCCGCGTGACACAGTTGCTCCACACCCTGAGAACCTCTGCGCGGCGCTCCAGCGCGCCGCGCCGCTGCCAGACGACATGGCCTTCCCAGGACGCGCGCGAAGAGGCTTCCGGGACCTTCGGCGAAGGTGGCTCGACGGGCGCGGAGAGTCCCGCCATTCGCCCCCGACTTTCCCGCTTTCGCGGCACGGTCCAGCAGGGTCCAGTACAACGGCAGAAAACGCAGATCGTGCAGTCCTGATTAGACTTACGTGACTTCCTGCCGGGATTCTGACCTCAGGCGGTCCGCCTACCCATTGTCATACAATGGGGCTGGCGAGGGGCTGGCTCCCGCCCCCCTTTCGAACCCCCCGCTGTTCGCGCTCCCGAGGAGGTCGCGGATGGGGGCGCCGCCCCCTTTCCCCCGTGTCGGTGCGGCGTGATGCCTGAGCGCCGCACCGCCGTCGTCACCGCCCGCGTGTCGGCGGCCGAGTCCGCCGACTGGCGGGCCAAGGCGAAGGCCGCCGGCGTGCCGCTGTCCGCGCTGATCCGGCGGGCCATGGCGCGCACGCGGACTTGGACTGCACGCGCGGCCGAGGTCGAGCGCGAGCGCACCCGGCAGGTGTCGCGCGTCGGGAACAACCTCAACCAGATCGCCAAATGGGCGAATACCCACAAGGGGGCGGCCGAGGCCGTCGAGGTCCTCGCCCGGCTGGTTGCCATCGAGCGCGCGCTCGGCGCGCTGGCTCGCTTCGAGAGTCCGGACTCCGATGCACGTTAAGTTCTTGGCGCACGGGACCGGCTCGGCCGGCAAGGCGGCAGGCTACCTCCTCGGGGAGCGGGACGCCGCCGGGAAGCCGCGCGAGGGCGTCGAGGTGTTGCGCGGGAACCCGGACATGGTGGCCGCGGTCGCCGACTCGCTCGACTTCGAGCACAAGTACACCTCCGGCGTGATCGCCTGGGCGCCGGACGACCACCCCACCGACGAGCAGATCGAAGCTGTGCTCGACGAGTTCGAGAAGACGGCCTGGGCGGGGCTGGAGCCCGACCGCTACGCATGGGCGGCCGTCCTGCACCGTGAGGAGGGCGGAGGCGCGCACGTCCATGTCCTCGCCGCGCGGTGCGACCTGGAGACCGGGCGGAGCCTCAATATTGCGCCACCGGGTTGGCAGCGGACGTTCGATCCGCTCCGCGACGCCTTCAACCACGAGCACGGCTGGAGCCGTCCAGACGACCCGGAGCGGGCCAGAGTGCAACACCCCGGCCACCGCGCCTACATCGAGGCGACCCGGCTGCGGGCCGGGCTCCGGCTCGAATCGTCCCCCCGCGACCTGATCCGGGACTACCTGCTCCAGCGTGTCGAGCACGGTGCGGTCAAAGATCGCCACGATGTTGTCGCCGCGCTCCGTGAGGCGGGCCTTGAAGTGCCGCGCCAAGGTATGGATTACGTCACCGCGCTGGACCCGGAGACCGGAGACCGGTGGCGACTGAAAGGAGAACTGTACGGAGTTGATTTCCAACGCGAACGATTTGACCGAACGGCTGCGGATGCGGCTGGAGAGCGAGCGCAGGGAGATCGAGGAGTTGACCGCGAACGAGCTCGAAAGGCTCGCCGAGCACTCGCGGCGCGTCGCGAGGAGCGCGGTGCGTACCATCGAGCGCGATACGGAGGAGGCGACCGGCAAGATGCGCGAGTTGCTGGTCAAGGCGTGGCAACGGCCGCTGATCGTCGGCCTGAGTCTTTGGATCGGTTTCTTCGGCGGAAGCTGGGCGACGATGCGCTGGTTGGCGAGCAGCATTCAGGACCGGATCGTGACCCGCGCCGAACTGAACCGGGACATCGAGGACGCCCGGCGGACGCTGGCCCAGCTGGAGGAGGACACCTGGGGGCTCGTGTTCCACGAGATCGAGGGCGAGCGGTTCGTGGTGGTGCCGGACGGGGTGCTGGCCGATCCGCCCTGGTGGGTGGAACCGGGGCACCTTCCGGCGTTGAAGCTGTCGAACGAGTGAAGGAGGTCTATGACCGCGTTAGAGGAGCAGTTGACGAGGGCCTTGCGGAAGTTGGCCGCGCAGTACGAAACGGAGCAGCAGCGGCACTCCGAGCAGGTCGAAGCCTTGCAAGGGCACGTCGAGCGGCAAGGCGGAGAGATCGAAGCCTTGCGGCAGCACGTCGAGCGGCAGAGCGCGGAGTACGAAGCCTTGCAGATGCAAATCGAGCGGCTCGACACGCTGGCGACACGCTTGGCCGAGTATTCCGGGACATCCGCCGTCGCGAGACGGCGCGGCCTCGGTATCTGATGCGCCGCCCGGGACCGGACCGCGATCAGGGTCCGAGCCGCTGATGGCTCAGGGCAGGGCTGGATCTGGCGCGGGCAACACCGCTCAGCGAAGTTTCGTTCGCGCAGATCGTGCGGTCCATCGCGAGAGGAATCGAATGATGGCACGCACGAAGCGGGACCGGCGCAGCTACAGCGCCGGCGAGTGGGGCCGGAACCGGGTGAGGGTGTTTGCCGATCCCAAGACCGGTCTCTACCAGATAGAGTGGCGAGAGAACGGCCGCAGGCTCACCCGATCCCTGAAGCACCGGGATTGGTCGAGAGCCAAGCGGCAGGCCGACGAGGCCGCCGCAGGCCTCGCGATGTACGAGCCCAACGGCAAGGCCGAGGCCGAACCCGAGCCGCTCACTCTGGAGAAGCTGTTTGACATTTATGGTGAGGAGGTGACGCCGACCAAGGGCGAGCACACCCAACGACACGACAAGATCGCGATGCGGATGTTCCTGCGGTTCTTCGGGAAAGACCGCGACCCGGCGACACTGTCACAGAGGGACTGGGACCGCTTCATCCGGGCGCGGAGGTCTGGTCGCGTCGGGCCTAGCGGCAAACCCGTATCCGACCGGACGGTCGAGTGCGACCTGCGGTTCCTGATCGCGGTGCTCAACTGGGCGGCGAAGTCCAGGGACGAGCAGGGGAGACTCCTGCTCGACTCGAATCCGCTGAGGGGCCTGAAGACGCCCAAGGAGAAGAACCCCACCCGCGTCGTCCTTTCGGAGGAGGAGTACCAGGCGATGCTCGGGATATCCCGGCAGGTCGATTGGCGGTTCCGCGTCGCGTTCGTGCTCGCCCACGAGACCGGACACCGAATCGGAGCCATCCGTAACCTTCGTTGGAGGGACATCGATTTCGAGGGTCGCGAGGTGCGGTGGCGCGCTGAACACGAGAAGACCGGCTACGAGCACGTCACGCCGATGACGGACGAGGCGGTAGCAGTGTTGGAGGAGGCGCGCGAAACGAACCCCGGGAACGGGCAGACGCCGGTCTTGCCCGCGCTGCGGGACCCCTCGGCGAGCATCAGCTCCAGGCTGGCGGGTGCATGGTGGCACAAGGCCGAGCGCCTTGCGAGGCTGGAACCCCGGCGAGGGAGAGGCTGGCATTCGCTCAGGCGGAAGTTCGCTTCGGATCTCATGGACTTGCCGCTCAAGGTGCTGTGCGAACTGGGCGGCTGGAAGGAGGCCCAGACGGTGCTCCGCTGTTATCAGCAGGCCGACGCTGGACAGCTCAGGAAGGCTTTGGAGAGTCGCCCGAGAGTTCGCGCCTGACCCAAGTTGATTGGCGGGAATCAAACAGCGGGAATACGGTGTGTGAGTCCCGTAAGGTCAACGGTCACAGTAAGATGTGAACTCGATGACTTCCGTTGCGGTAGCAGCACCCTGCCGGCGGTAACAGATACAGCAGCCTCACGGTGAGAGAGAGGTCGCTGGCGGTCCGATGCCCCGTGTCCCCGAGCTCACTCGTGTTGCGAAAAGCGAGCGGCCAAGCCACTCACCCAGCGGCCCGCCAAGTCCTTGCAGCCCAGACCGAAGGCCAGGGCCGCCCCGAAGCTGATGGCTCCGAGGATGATCAGGAAGGCGTCGCCCACGAACTGGATCTGAAGCTGCTGAAGCGCCACTACCACGGCGAAGATGATGACGAACGACTGCACGAGCTGCCCCAGCACCGGCGCCTGGCCGATGCCGGAGTTGCTGGCTACGGTGCGCACCGTAGCCGCCAGAAAGCCGGCCGCCAGGATCCCCAGAATCAAGACGAGGATCGCCGTCACAACCGAGGGCAGGAAGGTCAGGAAGCGCTGCAACAACTCGGCCGTGGCGGTAAGCTGGAGGGCGTTGAGCGCGGCCACCAGCACGACGAGCATGACGACCCAGTAAGCCATGACTGCCACCAGCTCGGAGAAGGTGCGCTGGATGCCTCCTCTGGCCAACATTCCCGCGAGTTGAACCCTCTCTGCCAGATTGTCGGCTCTTACCGCCTCAAGAACCCGGACGAGCACCCTTTGGATCACCTTGGCGACGATCCAGCCAACGACCAGAATCGCCACCACGGCCACCAGGCTCGGCAAGAAGCTCGCCAACTGACTGATGAAGGTGCGGAGCGGGTCCAGCAGGATTGCGTTCCAGTCCATTTCCATTGCGACGACCTCCATCGTCCAGAGTGCGAATCCCCGCATGGACCCCATCGTGGCAGCCAGCCCGTCTGACCCAAGACCCACCGAGGGGGATCGGGTCCTGCGGCAACGCAGCCCTGGCGCATCATTCGGGACGGGGGAAGCCAATATGCGGGACGGGGGACGATTGCCGCCAGAGTGCGCTTGCCATCCGCCCGGTTCCACCCGGAGTGACGATCCACCCGGGACCCGGACCCGGCACGGCGTCCACACAGCTCGTGCCGGCAATGTCCGCCAATCCCTTTCCGTCGAATACCTGCCACCCCATCTTCACCGGGCCTCGCGATGAGGTTGGGCAGGAAGACCTTCGCCGCGCACCCGGCTTGGAACAGGAGTTGTTGAAGTGGACTCTGGGAAATCCGTCACCCGCGCACCCAATCCTCCGCAAGAGTCCTCCGACGCAGGGCACGGCTTCGGCACCGCCCCGGTCTTCCTGGCCTCCATCAGCACGATCCTGGGCGCCATCCTCTTCCTCAGGTTCGGCTATGCCGTGGGGCACGTCGGCCTTTGGGGAACGATGATGATCATCGTCGTCGGCCACATGGTGACGATCCCCACCGTGCTTGCCGTCTCGGAAATCGCCACCAACCGGCGCGTCGCCGGAGGCGGAGCGTATTTCATCATCAGCCGCTCGTTCGGGACCACGATCGGCGGCTCCATCGGGATCGCGCTGTACCTGTCGCAGGCGATTTCGGTTGCCTTCTACCTGGTGGCGTTCGCCGAGGCCTTCCAGCCGGTGCTGCAATGGGTCGGCGCCAGATTCGGGCTCGTCCCCACGCTTCACTGGGTCAGCATTCCCGGCCTCGCGGCCTTGGTAGCCCTCATGCTCACCAAGGGCGCGGAACAGGGGGTGCGGGTCCTGTGGATCGTGTGCGGTATCCTGGCGCTGGTCATCGGGGCCTTCCTCCTCGGATCGGGACCGGAGGAGACCCGGCCGGACGGGTTGAACCTGACTTCGACGATTGCCAACCCCGACGGGTTCGGCGTCGTCTTCGCCACCTGCTTCCCCGCCTTCACCGGCATGATCGCCGGCCTCGGGCTGTCGGGCGATCTCAAGGACCCCAAGCGATCCATCCCGCTGGGTACGATCGGCGCCACCTTCGCCGGCATGGCCATCTATGCGCTGGTCGCCATCAAGCTGGCGCAGAGCGCGACACCGGATGCCCTCGCCGGGGACCAGTTCATCATGGCGCGCATCGCGGTGTGGGGGCCTTCCATCTATATCGGGCTTGCCGCGGCGGCCTTTTCCTCCGCGCTCGGCTCCGTCATGGTGGCCCCGCGCACGCTGCAGGCGCTGGCCCGCGACCGCGTCTTCCCGGGCGCGAAGGTCAACGAGATGCTGGCCGCGGGGCGGGGCGAGGCGGGCGAACCCATCAACTCCACGTACGTTTCGGTCGCGCTGGCCGCCGTGTTCGTGGCGCTCGGCGATATCGACTTCATCGCCCAGATCCTGAGCATGTTCTTCATGGTCACGTACGGCACCCTCTGTTCCGTGGCGTTCCTGGAGTACTTCGCCGGCAATCCGTCGTACCGGCCGACCTTCCGGTCGCGGTGGTACATATCGCTGGTCGGCGCCGTCATGTGCGTCCTGATGATGATCCAGATGAGTGCCCTGTACGCGCTCCTCGCCATGGCCATCATGCTGGTGATCTACCTGGGCCTGAAGCGGTCCCGGAGGGGGGAACGCGATCTGGCCGCGATCTTCCAGGGGGCGATGTTCCAGTTGGTGCGCAGGCTGCAGATCACGCTCCAGAAGAACCAGACCGGGCATCAGGATGGCGGGTGGCGCCCGTCGTTCGTGGCGCTCACGCAGTTCGGCGACCGCCGCGTGGCCCAGTTCGACCTGCTGCGCTGGATCTCCCATCGACATGGGTTCGGCCACTTCGTTCAGCACATGAAGGGCGAGTATTCCCTTGAGACTGAACGCCAGGCGCACGCCCAGCTCAGCAAGCTGGTGAAGCGCTCCGAACTGAGCCGGGCTGGAACGTTCGTCGATACGCTGATCGCACCTTCCTTCGACAACGCGGTCACCCAGGCGCTCCAGTACCCCGGAATCTCGGGTCTGCCCAACAACAGTGTTCTGCTGGAGTTCGACCAGGACCATCCCGAGGAGATCCCGAGGCTCGAGCGGGCCATGCGCCTCGCGGCCTCGTCACGGTTCAACGCGGTTGTCCTGCGCTCCACCACCTTCCGCTTCGGATACCGCTCCTCGATCCATGTGTGGTTGACCCCGGAGACCCTGCCCAACGCGGCCATGATGCTGATGCTGGCCTACATCATCGTCGGTCACCCCGAGTGGCGAACCGCCGAGATCCGCGTCTTCGCGTGCATCGGCACGGACGGGGACGACCACGACACCGACCGGCTGTCCGCTCTCGTCGACCAGGGGCGCCTCCCGATCGGCAGGAAGAACGTCGAGACGCTTCCCGTCGAGTCGCAGGCCAGGATCGAGAGCGAGGTCGAGTACCGGTCCTCCGACGCGGATCTGGTGATTGCCGGCATTTCGGCGGAACAATTGAAGGAGGGTAGCCTGACCGAGGTACTCCAGAGCCACAAGGCCGCGAACGACATCGTGTTCGTTCACGCCGTGGAAGAGATCGTGATTGACTGATGTCATTAGACCGACCGGCTAACCCCATGCTCCCGTCGAGGCGGCAGCTCGAGAGGAGAGGCTGAGACTGGACACGGTGGCGCGTGCACTGACCTTCCTGGCCGGCCTGCCCGGCTGGATGATGATTGTTGTCGTGATGCTGGTGGGGATCGCAGTCGGGAGACTGTTCGAACGGCTGCTCGCCCGCTCCGCTCGCCGGGTCGAGCGGAGCATGCCGGGTTGGGGCAACGTCCTGCTGGGCTCGATCCACAGGCTGCCGATGATTTGGTTTGCGGCGGGGGCGGTCTATCTCGGGGTCGCGATCGCGGGATACGGCGAGCCCTGGCGTGACCTCGTGGGAACCGGGGTGAGCGTCACCGTGATCGTGACGCTCATGATCGTCGCGATGCGCCTCGCGACAGCGGGCATCAGTGGTTTCGCCAAGCGCTCCTCCGGCATCGAGACCTCGACCACCCTGGTGCAGAACGTCGTCCGGCTGCTGCTGCTGGTCCTCGGGGCAACCCTTGTTCTGCAGAACCTGGGGATCAACATCACGACCCTGGTCACGGCCCTGGGGATCTCCGGACTCGCCGTCGCCCTGGCCCTGCAGGACACCCTCGGCAACCTCTTCGCGGGCATGCAGATCATCATGTCCCGACAGGTAAGGCCAGGCGACTACGTGGTCCTGTCCACCGGTGAGGAAGGTGCCGTTACCGACATCCAGGCCAGGAACACGACGATCAGGACGTTTCCGGAGCGCAACAGGGTGCTGGTCCCCAACTCCATACTGGCTTCGACCGTCGTCACCAACTACAGCCTGCCACACAAAAGACTTCTGATCACGCTTCCGGTCGGCGTCGCCTACGATTCGGACCTGGAACAGGTGGAGGCCGTCACCCTCGATGTAGCCCGCAAGGTGATGGGTGATGTCGAGGGCGGGCTGACGGACGAAGAACCCTTCGTGCGCTACGAGGAGTTCTCCGACTTCAGCATCAACTTCCTCCTGCGCGTACCCGTCCGCCAGTTCACGGACCAGTACCTGGTTCGGCACGAACTGGTGAAACGGCTTCACGAGCGCTACGGGGCTGAAGGCATCGAGATCCCCTTCCCGATACGGACGGTCTACATGCGGAATTGATCCGCGACGCTTCAGAAGGGCCGGAAAACCGGGGTCACGAGCATGACCACCGCGAACACGACAGCGGTCAGGGGAAGTCCCACGAGACGCCCGATTCCGCGATTGACGACCGCGCGACATCGCCCCTGGACACGTCGTTCGGGACCAATGTCGATGGCAGTCTGCCGACGATACCGCTTCTTCAGGATGACGTCCATGGCGCCCCTGTTACAGGCAGTTCCCATCCTCGTGGCCACCTTTGGTTGCAGCGGGCCGTTGTCGGGAAGCGCGCCTTCCCCGCAAACGGACGATCCGGGGTGCCCGCCTCCCGTGTTCTCGCTGTCGGGGGACCATCGCACTCGCTACGAGCGCCTGAGCAACCAGTTCCGCGCCGGTCTGGACGGCGTCGCGCGCGCGCTGATGCTCCGCACCCGGGTCTCGGCAGAGCTTGACGTGGGATACTTCAGGCTGCGCGCCGAGCTGCAGGACTCCCGGGCGCATCTGGCGGATTCCGCGGCTGCCCTGACAACCAGCATGGTGAACCCGCTGGAGTTGCTGCAGGCCCATGTCGAGATCCCGCTCGACGGCCTTCTTCAGCGGGGCCGGAGCGTCCTGCGCGCGGGCCGCTTGACAATGGACATCGGCAGCCGACGCCTGATCTCGCGCAATCGATTCCGCAACACGTCCGACGGGTTCACCGGGGTCGAGTGGCGGTGGACGGGTCCGAACGACAGTCGCACGCGCGCGTTCTACACGCTGCCGGTGGAGCGACGTGTCTCCGGAAACATCCTCGACAACGGTCCTCGCCTGGACAAGGAATGGACCAACGTACGCTTGTGGGGCGTTCATTTCTCGCGCCCGGACCTCCCATGGGGCGACTGGGGCGAGGTCTACTACTATGGCCTGAGAGAGGCGGACGCTCCCGGGCTGGCCACCGCCGATCGACATCTTCACACCATCGGAGTCCGATTCCATCGTCCCGCGACCATCTCCGGGTTCGACTACGAGTTCGAGTCCGCGTTCCAGTTCGGCCGATCGCGCGCCTCGCCTGCCGCTGCGGCGGACCTGACTCACGTCGCCCACCTTCAGCACATCGCCGCAGGGTATACCTTGGCCGCGCCGGGCACCCCCCGGCTGCAGCTTCAATTCGACCATGCCAGCGGTGACCGCGATCCGACGGATGGCCGCAACAACCGGTTCAGCAGCCTGTACGGGTCGCGCTCGTTCGAATTCGGACCCAGCGGCATTCACGGCGCCTTCGCCCGCGCCAACCTGACGACGCCCGGCGTGCGACTGACGCTCGCGCCTCGGCCGGGAGTGGACGTGACGGGTTCCGCGCGCGGCTACTGGCTGGCGTCCTCCGCGGATGAATGGACGACAGCGGGCATTGCAAACACCGGCGGAAGGGCCGCCCGGCACGTCGGCACCCAGTGGGAGCTCATTGGCGGATGGGAAGTGGCTGCGGCCCGCGTCCGCCTGGAAGCGGGCCTGGTGCGACTGACCGCGGGCGAGGTGATGAGGGACGCGGCCAAGGGGGACGCAACGTACACCTTCGCGCAGACCACGCTGTCATTCTGAGCGCGAGAGGTGCGTTTCGGAGGACGCGCCGCCGTTCGAACACGACTCCGCGCAGGATGGAGCGGGGGATCCCGGCTTCGCTCAGCTCGGCCTGAAGAGGGGTGGTCCCCATCAGAGTGACGGTGCCCCCGAGAATCGAGACGAAGGAGAGCGGCATGAGATACCTGGAAGCGGGTTCCTCGGCCTACTCGGCGAGCGCGACGAAGACAGGCAGAAACACCAGGACGACGGCGGTGGTCATCAGGAACGGCGACAGGAACGCACAGATGAGGCAGAGCGCGAACATGCGCGCGCACTTGCCCGCCAAGGGGCGCGGTTCGCGCCCGGGCCCTGATGGCGGACACGAGGCCGGTCTTGCGAAGCCCCAGGCCAAGCACGAGCATCGAGCCGGCCGTCACCCTCGATGTAGCCCGCAATGTGATGAGTGATGTCGAGGGCGGGCTGACGGACGAAGAACCGTTCGTGCGCTACGAGGAGTTCTCGGACTTCAGCATCAACTTCCTCCTGCGCGTACCCGTCCGGGAGTTCACCGACCAGTACTTGGTCCGGCACGAACTGGTCAAGCGGATTCAACGAACGCTACGGTGCCGAAGGGATCGAGATCCCCTTCCCGATACGGACGGTCTACATGCGGGAGCGGGAAGGAGGAACGGAGTGAAGCCCTCCCGGGCTCCGCTGGCCCGGTGTCGTCGGGTCATGCGATATTGGAATCCAGCCGAAGCAAAATCCATCCCAGTCGAAGGAGGACTCCACCGTGTCGGGACGCCTATTGGTTATCGGAGCGCTGGCCGCGCTTTCCTCCGGTTGTTCGCTCGTGCTGGTTGACGGGCCACCCGGCTTCATCCCCCCGGACGATCCGGTGCCGCCCGGATCGTGCACGATCGACAGAACCATTCCGCTGATCGATGCGGCCGGGGCCGCTGGCGGCCTCGTGACCGCCCTCACGAATTCCGATGGGAATGCCGTAAGGATCGGTGCCGTGGTCGGTGCGGTATTGGGCTTTTCCTCCTACCGCGGCTTCAGCAAGGTCGGGCAATGCCGAGAGAGGATGACGATCGCACCCGAAGGCACGTCGGCCTGGCGGGCGCAACTCCCACGCCCGATGGCACCCGCCGTCATGATTCCAGGGGCGCAGCGCGAAGTCCGGCCCCGCAGCCCCGGCATCGAGGCTGCGTCACTGCTGTCGGTCCCGCCAACCGCTCTCCACTGGCCTCTCCGGGTTCCAGGATCCGAGATGTTCAGGCCGTCCACGCCCCAACCTGCTGGCGGATGACAAACCGTAATGTCATTGGAACGCGCGCTCGAATTCGTCGCGCTGGGAAGCTGTACCGACGAACAGAATGCGCTCGTCCCTGCGGATCTCGCGCTCGGGCCGCAGATGCCGGGTCAGCCACTCCGTCCTGTTCGATGGCGAGCACGGCGAGGACCCATGGGCCAGGATTCCGCCTGATCTGCCCGGGCGACTTGGAGGCTTCTCATAACCTGCGCAAGGCTGGCCTTCGGAACCTCTGCGGCGGGCAACGAGCAGCGCGCCGGAGTCCCGCCATTCACACCCGGTTTTCCCGCTTTCGCGGCACGGTCCAGTAGGGTCCAGTCCAACGGCAGGAAACGCAGATCGTGCAGTCCTGTAAGACTTTAGACGACTTCCTGCCGGGATTCTGGCTGCCTCCAATCCGCTGGACTGCCAGTACTCGTACGGGTAGACGTCGGCGCTGATGTCGAGGCCTTCGGCGCGGGCCGCGTCGAGGCGTTGGAGGATTTCCGGCGCGCGTCCCCAGAGACCCCGCGCGGCGAGCTTGAAGTGCGAGATCTGCACGGGCAGGCGGGCGCGGCGCGCGATCTCGACCGTCTCCTCGATGGCCGCGAGGAGGGCGCGGTCCTCGCTCCGCATGTGGGAGATGTAGCGGCCGCCGTGCGCTGCGGCGGTTGTTGCGAGCGCGACAACCTCGTCCGTCGTCGAGTAGATGCCTGGGTCGTACTCGAGTCCGGTCGAGAGGCCCAGCGCACCGCTTGCCAGTTCGTCTTCAAGGAGCGTCTGCATTTCGGCGACCTCGGCCTCCGTGGCCGCCCGGCGGAAGTCGTCCTCCATGACGCGGCGGCGGAGGGTGCCGTGCCCGGCGTAGGACGCGACGTTGACGGCGGCCGGGGTGGAGTCGAGGGCCGTGAAGAAATCGGCAATCGGGAAACGGGAGCCGCCGTCCTGTCCGGCGACGATGGTGGTGATGCCCTGGCTGACCGCGGCGAGGGCGGTGGGTTCTTCGAGGACTCCGCCGTCGTGGTGGCTGTGCGTGTCGATGAAGCCGGGGGCGAGGACGAGGCCGGTTGCGTCGTGGACCGGTTCGCCCTGGGTGGGGGAGAGGGCGTTGTCGGCGTCGGCGGGGGCGATCTCCGCGATCACGCCATTGGTCACGCGCAGGGAACCGATGTAGCCGGGGGTTCCCGTACCGTCCACGATGGTGGCGCCCTGGATGAGGAAGGATTGGGCGGGGGAAGGGGGGGCGGGGTCGGCGCAGCCGGACAGGAAGGTGAGCCAGGCGGCCAGGAGCAGGGCCACGCCTGTGGACTTCAACGCGCCACCTCGTCAATCCCGTCGTCCGCTTCCTTGCGCTCCTGGACGGCCTTCAACACAGCCGTGCGCTGAATCCCGTAGCTGTACGGAACCTGTATCGTGTCGTCGCCGCGCCGGGCCATTCTCAATCCGAAGTTCCGTGCGCACTGGATGGATCGTTCCTCGCGTTCGAGGTACGCCATCAGCACGTCCTCTTCGTTCGGATACCAGCAACTGAAGCGGTGGCCGACGGCCATCCTTCCGGCCGCCCACTGCAGCAGCTCCAGCCGGTT
The DNA here is from genome assembly GCA_965208295.1 of Longimicrobiales bacterium. Lineage (GTDB taxonomy): Bacteria > Gemmatimonadota > Gemmatimonadetes > Longimicrobiales > Gaopeijiaceae > Bin94. The sequence goes on from OZ242328.1 coordinate 1,182,509, forward strand.
CTCGCGGTATCCGTCCAGCACCATGTCCACGATGGTACCGCCCTGGTAGGTGGTGTCCGGTGGCACGTCGACATCACTGTCGGACCAGTCCAGCGCGGCCTTTATCCATTCCTCGAAGTCTCGACGACTGCTGTGCGGACCGGGGTGATACCACATCATCCCCACCACGAACCCGCACATCAGCGCAGCCCTGTGCGAGTCCCCGGCCTTCATCGCCTCTTTCGCTTCATTCGCGGCCGCTCCGTACTGCAACCAGTCACACTCCCAGTTTCCCCGCTCGGGATCTTCGTCGTCGTTGTATCTGGCGCGGCGCGGATCGGGCACCGACTCGGCCAAAAAGGCGAGATGCCGGTGGAAGCGCTGTACTCTCGGCATGTCCCAGGTTTCGACAGCGTCCGACATATCCAGGAAGAACGCTTCGCACTCGATGCCGGGCAGACTCCCTTCAAAGGCGATGCCGCCGGCTTCGCCGAGGTGGAACACGCCCTGTCGTTCGGCATCCTCTTTCGCCGGCCTGAATCCGTTCAGGAAGGACGACGCCTTTTCCAGAGCGGTTTCCAGCTTCCGAATGCGATCTCTCTGCCTCACACTTGCTCCTTGACGATCAGACGTCCCGGGACGCCTCAACCATCCAAAATGTCATCTGCACTTTCCATAATGTAAACTGCCGTTTACCTGTCCACCTCCGGCACCGCCTTGTCCATCTCCGCCGCCACCTCCTGCGGATCCCGCATGGTCGCCAGGTCCAGCTCGTAGTCCGGCACCTCGCGCGGCGCGAGTTTCTCCTTCAACTCGCGGATTTCCCGCCCCGACAACCCCAGCTCGGCCAGGTCGGCATTCGACAGCCCGGCCCCCGACCGCGCAACAAGCCCCTCCCCATCCACCGCCACCAGCCGCGACAGCGCCTGGATCTCGCCGTGCGACAGCTTGTCGCCCATGACCTGGTAGTCGACCCACGCCTCGTAGCTGAGCGGCGCGACGCGCTTGACCATCCCCGCCATCACGCGGCCGTATTCCTGGATCTCCCACTGGGCGTGGTCGTCGACGCGCAGCGTGAGGAAGTGGAGCAGGTTGTGCAGGTCGATCTTCCAGTACCACTGCGTGTAGGTCGAGAGCGGCAGATCAATGCGGGCGAGCTCGCGGGCCACGTTTTCGCCGACCAGCCAGCCGTAGTCGCCGGCCGCCTGCGAACGCACCTCCTCCCACCGGCGCATGGCCTCGCGGTAGAACTCGGGGGTGACGGAACCCGGGGCGCGGCCCTGGTTGCTGGTCGCGCTCTGCAGCGAGAACTGGTCCTGCTCGGGGCTGTAGAAGAGGAGCGGCATTAGGCTGTAGCGGCCGCTGTACTCGTTGACGGAGTTGTGCGTGACGATGCCGTTGGCGACGAAGTTGTGGTGCGGGCCTTCGACTTCGAGGTCGTAGGTTTCGCGTTCGCCGGCGTACTCGAAGTGGGAGATCCTCACGAGTTTGGCCTTGTCCAGCCGGTTCCAGGGGATTCGGGGCCGCGGAACCCACTCAGCCTTGACCGCCGGGCCACCGAATCGTTCTACGAATTCCAGTTCGCGACCGGCGATCGAGCGGTGGCACTCACCGCACAGCGTTGTGAGATTCGTGGGATCCCGGGCCCGGTCCAGATCCGCCCAGACCGGCACTATGTGATGGCAATGCAGTTCGGATGCCCGCTCTTCGCACAGCTGGCAGGTCCAGCCATTTCCTGAGTGGATTCTGGGTGCGACCTGAGTGGTCCAGCGTGCAATTGCATCTCGATCGGTCGAAGTGCCGCCGCGCCAGAAGTTCGATGCTGGCCCGCTACGTGCCGCCCGGACGGCATCCAAAAAGTCCGAGGATGTCTCGCGGGGACCCAACCGGTAGGTGCTTCCCTTGTTCCAGGGCTCAGACCCGTCCTTGAACGCTCCCCGTCCCGGCTCCGTGAGACGGTAGTGGCGCAGCCACTTGCGGATCGTATATCTCGTGACGCCACACGCCTCTGCCAGATCACCCCACGAGCGCTTGTGTCCGCGGTATTCGCGCTGCAGCCAGATGGGATCCCGGTAAAGCTCCGGTCGCTTCTCCGCCGCCCCATTCACATACACGAAGTACTCCCCTTGCCTCCACACCGCCCGCCCACCCGTCTCCCTCAGTCCGGTTGCTCCTCGAAGCGTATCCCAACCCCCGGCAAACAGAAATCGGTGATCCGACGTGGCCTCGATCGACTTGCCGTCTTCCAAAACCATCCTGAAAACCGGCTTCGCACCGTTTCGGTACACGTCCACGATGCGGGTGTGCTGCAGCGCGAGGGTATCTTCGTTCGCCTGTCTGAGTTTCATCTGCTTCACGCGGTCACGGCGAAAAAACGGGTTCCGCTGCTTGTCCGGGCGCATGTTCCGGGTGGGCTGGAAGCGTCGCCAGATCTCTTCGATCCGCAGCTTGTAGAGTTGGCGACGGCCTCGGGCCTCCGCGCCTGGAAGATCGAAGTACACCTCGGTGCCCTCGGCCAGGCAGGCCGTCCGGTGCCGTATCCACTGCCGCGCGACGAACATCGGCATGGCGCAGTGGAACTTGAACTCGACCATCTCCGAGGGGGTGGTGTGGAGGTGGCGGCGCAGGTAGCGGATCAGGCCCCGGGTGGCCGAGACCTTGCGGGTGCCGTAGCCGTAGCTGACGCGGGCGGCGCGTTCGACGGAATCGTCGGTGCCCATGTAGTCGACGAGCGCGACGAAGCCGTGGTCGAGGACGGGGAAGTAGCCACCCAGGATCTCCTCGGCGGCGGGGGTGGTGGGGCGCCGGGTGGGGTGTGTGGGAGGTGTCATGGTGGTGAACTTACCGGATCACCCCTTCACGGGCACCTCTTCCCGCCGCGCCTTCGCCGCCTTCCGCCGGCGGCTCACGTTCAGCTCCCGCTTCCGCAACCGGATCGCGTCGGGGGTGACCTCGATCAGCTCGTCGTCCTCAATGAAGTCGAGAGCCTGCTCCAGTGTCAGGCGGCGGGGCGGCTCCAGGCGCACGTTCTCGTCGGCGGCGGCGGCGCGCATGTTGGTGAGCTTCTTGCTGCGGCTCACGTTGACGTCCATGTCGCCGGAACGGGCACACTCGCCCACGATCATGCCGCCGTAGCAGTCGAGTCCCGGCTCCACGAACATCGTGCCGCGCTCCTGCAGGCCGAATATCGCGAAGGCCACCGCCTTGCCGGGGCGGTCGGCCACCATGGTGCCGCGTCCTCGCCCCCGGATGTGGCCCGCCCACTTGTCCCAGCGGTCGAAGCGGTGGTGCAGGATGCCGTCGCCCCGGGTGTCGGTCAGGAATTCGGTGCGGTAGCCGAAGAGGCCCCGTGCGGGCACGCGGAACTCGATACGCGTGGTGTCCGAGTCGCCCACCGGCCGCATGGCGGTCATTTCGCCGCGGCGGCGCGCGAGCTTGTCGATGACGGTGCCGGCGAGATCGGAGGGGACTTCGGCGACCACCTCTTCGTAGGGCTCCAGGCGGCCACCGTCGGCGGCCGCGCGGGTCAGGACGCGGGGGCGAGAGACCTGGAACTCGTAGCCCTCGCGGCGCATGGTCTCCATGAGGATGGTCAGGTGCAGTTCGCCCCGCCCGCTGACCGCGAAGGTGTCGGGACGCGCGGTGTCCTCGACGCGGAGCGCCACGTTGCGTTCCAGTTCCCGGACCAGTCGGTCGCGGAGCTGGCGGGTGGTGACGTACTTCCCCGCGCGGCCCGAGAAAGGCGAGTCGTTGACCACGAAGTCGACGGAGATCGTCGGTTCCTCGACGGTGATGCCGCGTAGCCGCTCCGGGCGTGCGGGGTCCGCCAGCGTATCCCCGATCTCGATCCCCTCCGGCCCCGAGAGGCCGATGATGTCGCCCGCGTGCGCCTCCTCGACGTCCACCCGGTCGAGGCCGCTGAACGTGTAGAGACCGGTCACCCGCGTGCCCGCACCGCGATCGGGTGACCGCCGCTTCCGCGCGGGACGGTCCTCCCGCCGTCTGCCACCGTTCGATCCCGGCGGCGCCAGGCGCACCACGCGCTCGCCGATCCGCACCCCGCCCCGCTCCACCCGCCCGATCGCGATCCGTCCCACGTACGACGAGTGGTCCAGCGTGGAAACCAGCATCTGGAACGGTCCGCCGGGGTCCACGCGCGGCGCCGGAATGTGTTCGACCACCGCCTCGAAGAGCGGAGCAAGTCCGGTCCCCCGCTCCCCCGGCTCCGTCACCGCCCAACCCTCCCGCCCCGCCGCGTACAGGAACGGCGCGTCGAGTTGCGCGTCGTCGGCTTCGAGATCCATCAGCAGTTCCAGCACCTCTTCGTGGATTTCGTCGGCGCGCGCGTCCGCACGGTCGATCTTGTTCACCACAACCACCGGCAGCAGCCCCAGAGCGAGCGCCTTGCGGGTCACGAAGCGCGTCTGCGGCATCGGGCCCTCGGCGGCATCGACCAGGAGCAACACGCCATCGACCATGCGCAGGATCCGCTCCACTTCGCCGCCGAAGTCGGCGTGCCCGGGGGTGTCGACGATGTTGATCTTGGTGCCGCGCCACTCGACGGCGGTGTTCTTGGAGAGGATCGTGATGCCGCGCTCGCGCTCCAGCGGGTTGGAATCGAGGACGCGTTCGCCGACCACCTGGCCTTCGCGAAAGACGCCCGCCTGGCGGAACATCTGGTCGACGAGCGTGGTCTTGCCGTGGTCGACGTGGGCGATGATCGCGATGTTGCGGAGAGGCTTCACGCGGGTGGCCGGCAGTCCGTGGGTGAATCCGCGCCAGCCGCGAGAGGGGCCAGGCGCCGGGGTGTTTCGTGCACCGGCTGCTATTCGCCTCCGCCCGGCCCGTCCGTGCGCGTGAAGGTCAGGGTGGCCACCGGGGCTGTCGAGAACGGATTGATTCCCCGGAGACTTCGGATCGGCTGCTTGGGCGAGGTGTTGGCGTTCCCGGCCGTATAGGAGGTTCCGTCGTCGGACCCCGCGTCGAGCGGGAACAGCACGACCCGCCGCACATCGGCCCACTGCCCCGCCCCGTTCAGCAACGACAGGCCCGTCACCCCGGCGAACCAGTCGGGACTGGGCGCGATCATGGAGACCAGGGTGACGAGCGGATGGTCGAGCTGGACCACGACATCCCTGATCCGCACGCTCCCGGGGCTGCTGCTGCCGCTGCCGCTGACGACGGATAGCGCGTTGTTCGGGATCTGGTCGTTGATTTCGCCGACCAGGGTGCCCGTGGCTCCGGTTTCGGCCATGCTCTCCATGCCGGGGCTGGAGGTCTCGCCCATCTCCCAGAAACTCGCCCGGCTGCTGTGCACGGCCCCGATCAGCGGCGACCAGTGCGCGCCGCCGGGGAAGCTGGTGGGGTGCGTGCTGGAGCTCCAGGTGGCGTCGAAATCGATGCGGTAGGTCGCGGTCTCGGATGGGGGATCGAGCGGACCCACCGCGGCGGCGAACTCGGCGGAGATGCCGTCCTCCAGCGACGCAGCCAGCAGCTGCACTCCGGACCCGGCGCCAAGCGTCCACGACGACTGCGCCAGCCCGTCGGCGTCCGTCTCGGCCGTCGCCGGATCCGCGGACCCGTCTCCTTCGGCCGCCGCGAAGGTGACCGACAGGCCCCTGATCGGAGCGCCCCCGGCGTCCTCGGCCCGCACGACCACCGGGTCCGCAAGGGACTCCCCGGCCGTGCCGTCCTGGCCGTCGCCCAAGAATGCAACCAGCGCGAAAGGCAGCTGGTCGACGATGACCGAAGCCGTCCCGCTGATGTCCTGGATGGAGGCGGTCACGGTCCCCGTGCCACCGCCGGTCGCGGTCACTTCGCCGTCCGCGGCCACGGTGAAGATGGCGGGATCGCTGGTCGACCAGGTCACGGTTCCGTCGAAGGTCTCGTTGTCCTGGTCGAGGATTCTGGCCCTGAACCCGGCCGTGGCGCCCACGTAGGTCAGGGTGGCCGACTGCGGGGTGACGATGACCTGGGTGGGGCGGGGCGGGCCGACATCGGGCTCGCTGCCGGATTGGCCGCAGGCGGCGAGGGCGAGGAGGGCGAGGAGGGTTCCAGCTTCCAAGTGCTTCATAGTCTCAGCTCACTTCCAGCCTGCTTCAGAATGGTATTCGCGAGATGCCGACTGAACAGATTGCGTGGAACCGTGAGAGAGATTCCACCATCCGAGCGCCGCCATTTCTCGTGTGACCCCTTGCCCGCCCTCCGGCCGCGAAGCCTATCGTATCCAAGACTCCGAAGTTCCCGGGTGACTTCCCGGTAGAAGCCTCGGACCACCTCAGGCCGAAGCGGGCAGGCTCCACACGAGGTTGGAGCCGTCGCCGGTCTCCCTGCGCCTCAGTGCCCCTCCAGCCACCCCGTGGTTCTCTCGGATGAGTTGCGGAGCGAACTCCGCGACGACTTCCATACACTCGGCCTCCGTTGCGGCTTCGACGAACAAACCCGTGATGTTGGTCTCCACGGTCCACCGGTCGGTGTCGGACTGGCGGATCGGCCGGGCATAGAACCGAGTTGTCGTCATTTCAGACTCCTTTCCTGTGGTCGCCGACTCATGGACTACCGAAGAACCCTCTTCAACCCGTGCGGGAGGTAGAGAATGTCGGCCACCGCGTACAATCTAGTGCGATACCCGGCAAAAGACGATCACGGATTTGGGATATTCGCTTGCCGACAGCCCCGGATTCCGCGATATGAGTACACTCAAGTTCCGAAAAAGAGCCCTCCGACCCCAGACCCCGGCCTCCACCCCTATGCGATCCTCAATCCCCCGCACATTGAAGTCCCTCGCGATCCTCGCCGCCGCCATCGCCCCGGCGGGGCTGAGCCAGATGCCTTCGCCCCATCCCTCCTCCACCGGCGAGGTCACCGGCCCCACCGCCCAGCTCGCGTCCCCCACCCCCCAGGACCCCACCCTCACCGGCTTCACCGCCCAGCGGGCATCGTGGCACCTGGCCTGCGAGGCCCGCTTCCTGGAACTGCCCCGCAGCGAGTCCTTCCGCGAACACCTGCGCACCATCACCGCCAATCCCCACCCCGCCGGCTCCGCCGCCCAGGCCCGCGTCGGCGAGTACCTCGCGCAGGCCATGGAGCGCGCCGGCCTGGACGTCACCAACTACCCCTACGACGTCTACCTTCCCGAGCTCACCGACGACGTCGAGGTGCACATCGTCACGCCAGTGGCCATGCAGCTCTCGAACCGCGAACCCGCGTTGCCCGAAGACCGCTTCTCGGGCCACCCCGACCTGCTCAACGGGTGGAATGCATTCTCGGGAAGCGGCGACGTGACGGGCGAAGTCGTGTACGCCAACTACGGGCGCCGCGAGGACTACCTGGTGCTGGACTCGATGGGGATCCCGGTCGAGGGCAAGGTCGTGATCGCGCGATACGGGGGGAACTTCCGCGGTTACAAGGTCAAGTTCGCCGAAGAGCGCGGCGCGCTGGGCGTCGTCATGTTCAACGACCCCGGCTTTTCGGGACTCGACGCCTACCCCGACGGCCCCATGATGAGCGGGCAGACGATCCAGCGCGGCTCCGTCCTCACGCTCCCCTGGACCGGCGACCCGCTCACGCCCTTTGTCCCCGCCCTGCCCATCGACGGCGACGTACAGGTCGAGCGCCTCGACCCGTCCGAAGTCCCCCTGCACACCATCCCCGTGCTGCCGATAGGCTACGAGGCCGCGACCGAGATCCTGTCGCGCATGACCGGCCCCGACGCGCCGCCCGGCTGGGACGCCCCGATGGAACTCGAATACCGCCTGACCGGCGGACCGGAGCTTACGGTGCGCGTGCGGGTGAACCAGCCGAAGCGCCTCACGCGGGCGACGAACGTGGTCGGCACGCTCCGCGGCAGCGAGTTCCCCGACGAGTGGTTGATCCTGGGTGCGCACTACGACCCCTGGGGCTTCGGCGCAATCGACCCGAACGGGGGGACGGCGATGCTGCTCACGCTGGCCGAGGCGCTCGGTGAACTGGCCGCTGACGGGGAATGCCGCCCGCGCCGCTCGATCATGATCGCGCACTGGGACGCGGAGGAGTACGGAATCATCGGTTCGGTCGAGTGGGTCGAGCACCTGCGCGAGGAGCTGGAGGCCAACGCGATCGCGTACATCAACGCCGACGGCGCGGTGTCGGGCGCGAACTTCGGGGGATCGTCGTCGCCGTCGCTCAAGGGCCAGATCATCGAGGCGACGAAGGCGGTGACGTACCCGGGCACGGGCGAGCCGCTGTATGACTGGTGGCTGGCGCGGGCGGGCGAGGACGCGGAGGAGCCGGGGCTGGGGAACCTGGGGGGCGGGTCGGATCACGTCGGGTTCTATACGCACGCCGGCGTGCCGTCTGCCGGATTGTCGTCCGGGAATCCGAGCGGGGTGTACCACTCGAATTATGACAACTTCGCGTGGTTCGAGCGGTTTGGGGACACGACCTGGGTGTACGGGCCGATGATCGCGCGCGTGGATGGGGTGGTGGCGCTGCGCTTCGCCAACGCGGACGTGCTGCCGTACGACGTGGCGCGGTATGCGACCGACACGCGGACGCATGTGGAGACGCTGTACCGGGTGGCCGAGTCGCGGGGTCTGGAGGTGGATTTTGCGCGGCTGGTGGAGTCGACGGCGGAGTTGGACGCGGCGGCGGCGGAGTTGGTGGCGGCGCGGGAGCGGTGGGTGGGGTCGGGTGAGGTGGATGCGGAGAGGGCCGAGGCGGTGAACCGGGCTCTGATCGGGCTGGAGAAGGCGTGGCTGAACGACCGGGGGCTGCAGGGGCGGCCGTGGAGCCGGTCGATCTACGTGTCGCCGGATCCGTTCAGCGGGTATGCGTCGTGGATGCTGCCGGGGCTTCGATACGAGATCGAGACGGATGACCGGGCGGATCTGCCGGGGTGGGAAAGGGTGTACATCGGGGCGGTGCGGGAGCTGGCGGAGCGGATGCGGGGGGTGGCGGGGATGATGGGGGAGGGGGACGGGTGACGCCTCGCTGCGAGAAGAGCGCTTCAAGCCTCGCGGGCGCGCGCCAGCAACTCCTCACCCGTCCCACCATAGCCGCCGCTCGGCTCCCGGAACCAACCGCACAAACTCCGGGTGATCCGCATTGATGACGATGTTCCGCTCCATGCGTGCGACGACCGAGGGCACAACCAGAACGGCGCTGCGACCCTCGGCGTACCACCGATGGCCGAACCGCCGGGCGAGCGGGCTGCCCTGCAGGCGCCAGTCCGGCAGGGAGTCGGTATCGACCACTTCGTAGCTCGTTCCCGCGGGAATCTCGATTTCGACGAAATGCTGGTTGTCCGGCGGAGGTCCATTCCACCAGACCAGCGCCTCCAGCATCGCGGTCGAGTAGCGGGATGGGGACGGTTGAGAAAGTCATCGATCCGTGCCGCGTCGCCGTGAAGGGCCGTCGCGATGGCGTCGAGCACCCGGGCCAGTCCGTAGACCCTCTCGCTGTGACTTCGCGACAGCACGGTGCCCCTCCTCCGGTGACGAACGCACCCCCAAGGATGGCCCGGCACCCGCGGGGTCTTTACACTATCCCTCTCTCATCCGCATTCCGTCATTCCCCAGCCGAGAGGTCCCCATGTTCGGCAACCGCAACCGCCCCACCACCCTGGCCCTCGCCCTCCTCGCCACGGCGGTCCTCCCCCCCTCCCCCGCCCAAGCCCAGGACGACGACGACACCCCCCTCGTCAACCAGTCCGACGACCCCCTCGTGCGCGCCTTCACCTGGCGCTCCGTGGGCCCGTTCGGCCAGGGCGGCCGCGTCGACGACCTCGCCGTCCACCCCGGCGACATCCACACCTACCTGGTCGGCTTCGCCACCGGCGGGCTCTGGAAGACGACCAACAACGGGACCACCTTCCGGTCCGTCTTCGACAGCTACGGCACGCACTCGATCGGCGCGCTGGCCTACTCGCCCGCGAACCCCGACATCGTCTGGGTGGGCACCGGCGAGGCCAACAACCGGCAGAGCTCCTCGTTCGGCGACGGGATGTACAAGTCGACCGACGGCGGCGAGACCTTCACGCATGTGGGACTGCGTGAGACGCAGACTATCGCGCGCGTGATCGCGCACCCCACCAGCGCAGACGTGGCCTGGGTGGCGGCCACCGGGCACCTCTTCGGGCCCAACCCGGAGCGCGGCGTCTACAAGACCAGCGACGGCGGCGGCACCTGGGACCATGTGTTGCGGGTGGACGAGAACACCGGTGCGACCGATCTAGTCATCGACCCCTCGAACCCGAACACGCTCTTCGCGGCGACCTACCAGCGGCGCCGCACCGCTTGCTGCTTCGTGGGCGGCGGGCCCGGCAGCGCGATCTGGCGCTCCGACGACGGTGGCGACACCTGGACCCGGTTGAGCGGCAACGGGCTGCCCAATGGCACCATGGGACGCGTCGCGCTGGCCATGACCCCGGCCGACCCGAATGTCGTGTACGCGCAGATCGAGGTCGCGGCCGACCGCGAGGTTCCGTACACCGATGATGAACGCAACGAGTTGCAGCGCATGGCCCGCGAGGACGAGCCCCTTCCCCCCGATCCCCAGTACAACGGGGTGTGGCGCTCGAACGACAAGGGCGCGAGCTGGGAGTTCCGGAGCAACGAGAACGGGCGCCCCATGTACTTCAGCCAGATCCGCGTCGACCCGAACGACGCGGATGTCGTGTACGTGGTCGACCAGCGCCTGCACCTGTCGACCGACGGCGGGCAGAACTTCGAGAGGCTGACCGGCTACGGACACGTCGACCAGCATGCCATGTGGATCAACCCCGACGACAGCGACCACATCATCCTCGGCAACGACGGGGCGATCGACGTCAGCTACGACCGGGGCGAGACGTGGGAGTCGTTCCGGCGCTGGGCCGTCGGTCAGCCATACCATGCGTCGGTGGACATGCGGCGTCCGTACTACGTCTGCACCGGCCTGCAGGACAACGGCACCTGGTGCGGCCCCAGCCAGGTGCGTAACGGCGACATCCTGAGCGAGGACTGGTACCGCGTGGGCGGCGGCGACGGCTTCTACACCGCCGTGGACCCGACCGACTACACCGTCATCTACCTCGAGTCGCAAAACGGGAACATCAGGCGCACGAGTCTGGAGACCGGTCAGGCCAGCAGCATCCGGCCGCGCGCGCCGACGCGGAACAACCCGAACTCGAACATCGTGCCGACGCCGGAGGCGGGCACCGAGATCCGCTGAAACTGGAATACTCCGTTCATCCTTTCGCCGCACAACCCGGATGTGGTGTACGCGGGCGGGAACCGGCTGTTCAGGTCGATGAACCGGGGCGAGACGTGGACGATGAGCCCGGACCTGACGAAGAACGTCGACCGGGATGAGGTCGCGTTGATGGGCCTGGCGAATTCACTGCCCCGCTGCAACCGCATGGACCGCGGCGAGGAGTGCATTCTGTCGCGCAACGACGGGGTCAGCCGCTACAGCACGATCGTGTCGGTGGCGGAATCGCCGGTCGTGCCGGGGCTGCTGTGGGTGGGGACGGACGACGGAAACGTGCAGTTCAGCCGCAACGGGGGATCGAGCTGGGTCGAGGTGGGCCGGCATATCCCCGGTGGGACGATGGGGTACTACGTGTCGCGGGTCGAGGCGTCGCACTTCGACGCGGCGACGGCGTACGTGTCGCTGGACGGGCACAGGAGCGACGACCTGCGGCCGCACGTGTTCGTGACGCGCGACTATGGGGTGAGCTGGGAGAGCATTTCGTCGAATCTGCCCGAGTACGGGAATGTGAACACGGTGCGGCAGGATCCGGTCAACTCGCGGTTGTTATATGCGGGGACGGAGTTCGGGTTCTTCGTGTCGCTGGACGAGGGAGGGACGTGGCGGCCGTTCATGAACGGGTTGCCGGTGGTGCGCGTGGACGATGTGGTTGTGCATCCACGTGACGGGGACCTGGTGCTCGCGACGCATGGTCGCAGCGTGATGATCGCGGATGACATCACGGCGCTGCAGCAGTTTACGAATGAGGTGGCGGAGGCGCCGGCGCATCTGTTCGAGCCGCGGGATGCGGTGAGGTGGAGGCAGGACCCGAGGCGGTCGCGGTCGGTGACGGGGAGCAAGGTACTGCGGGGGGACAATGCCGAGCCGGGAGTGGCGATTCAGTACTGGTTGGCGGAGGCGTCGGGGGACGTGAGCATTACGGTGAGCCGCGCGGAGACGGGTGAGTTGTTCCGGGATCTGGAGGCGGTGGGGAATAGTGGGATTAATCGGGTGCGGTGGAATCTGCGTGGGAATCGGCGGGAGGGGGCGGGGGGTGGGTTTGGCGGTGGGCGCCAGGGGCCGATGGCGGAGGCGGGGCTGTACAGGGTGTCGCTGTCGGTGGATGGGCGGGAGTTCGCGACGACGGTGCGGGTGTTGGAGGATGCGTGGATGGGGGAGAGGTGAGGGGGGCGGGGGAAAAGTAAACCGCGCTTTACATTTGGTAATGTTGGGTTGACAGGAACAGGCAAGGCCCGACGCGGCGAGCGTCAACGTCACGTTCGCGGCATTCGCGTCGCCGCCGGCCGTGATCGTCAGCTCTGGTGCTACTGCTCGTGGGCTGTTTCCACAGCGTGTCGCTGGTGTTGGTCGTGACTCGGATATCGATCTTGCCCCCTCGAACCGCTGACGTTGGTCAGCAGCTTCACCTCCCGCCCCCCGACGCTACATCGTGTCGCTGTTGATCACCCGCGACAGCCGCGTGTCGTGCTCGCCCACCACGCGCGCCACCGCCCGCACCGACATCTCCCGGGCCAGCTTCACCACATGTTCCTCGAACTCGCGGGTCAGACGGTGATGCACCCACGCCCATGGGATCACCGCCTGCTTCACCCCGCACGTCGGGCACTCCACCCGCGGCGAGGGCACCTGCAGGATGGTGCGGTATCCCATGAAGTCCAGGTGCCGCCACCGCCTCGTGGCAGTGTCGTAGGCCTTGCAGCCGTTTGTGCCGCAAGACCTGCACGCAAACGTTGCACCCCGCTCGAAATCGAGGTAGACCAAGAGCTCCCGGCTTTCGTGGTCGAGCTGCGTACTCTCCACGTACCACGGCCACTCCAGTTCCAAGGCCTGCTCGATTAGTTCGTTCTCGTCCATTTTCCCATCTCTCGTTCTTCGTGTCATTTTAGGGGTCGGCGCCGATGGGGTCGCCGGACCCTCCGCTTTGACGGATCGCCCCCGCCCGGCGAACCGGGCGGGGGCGGGTTCCGCGTGCAGCAGCTTCACCTGCGGTCAGCCGCTACTGGAGCGTTGTCGCCAGCTACTCATCCGATGGCTCCTTGACCGTGATGTTGACTGTCGACGCCGTCACGCCGTCATAGTCCTCGTCACCTCCGGTGGTTGTGACGGTATGAACCACCGACGCATCGTCGTCTTGATCATCGCCGTCGACGTGGCCAGTCACTGTAACGGTCTGCACCGTTGAGAAGTTGCCATCAGTGAATTCGAGGCTCGTTTCATCCAGGTTCACACCTGTGCCGGCCAGGTTGATCGTCACGGTTTCATCAGCCGAAGGCGCTGTTGTCAGCCTTACGGTGTACGTCACCGTTTGGCCTTCATCGACGGACAGCATGGTGCGGCTCACCACCACCCCCGCGGCCTCATCGTCCTTGATCTTCACACTGACGTTGGATGGTGCCGTCGCACTCTCGTACCCCGAACCATCGGTGGCATCGACGCTGTGTGAAATCGTGACGTCCTCGTCTTCCATGTCGGAATCCGAGAACGGGGTAACTGTGATTGTTACGGAGTTGTCGGCCGTGTTGCTTTCGAATACAGCCTGTGCCGGGCTTACCGAAGCCGGCCCGGTCACCGACAGGTTCACGCGGACCGTCTCGTCAGTAGGCGGAGGTGCCGACAGCGTCACGTTGTACGTCATCGTCCCTCCCTCAAGGACCTCGGCGCCAGACACGTCATCTGCGATGCTGATCGTGGCGTCTTCGTCGTCGTCCACGTTCACCGTAACCTCGACGTCCTCTGCACTACCGTAACCACCACCCGACGCGTCAAGCGTCAGCTTGGCCTCCGCATCGACCGGATCGTCATCCGCGGTGCCAGTGATCGTGATCCCCTGCTCGGTATTCCAGTTCAGCGTCGTAAAGGTCAAACTCTCATCCCCCGACTCGATGCCAGCGACACCACTGACAGGATCCAGGGTAGCGCTCACGGTCACATCGCCCGTGGGTTCGGCGTCGAGCTTCACCATGAGCTCAGCACCATCAGTGGCCTCCTCGACCACGGTGATGCTGGTCGCGGCATTGATCCCTGCGCCCGCAACAACGTCGTCGTCTTGCGCGGTCACCATGATTACGGCGGGGTCGACACTGGCGTAGTTGCCGTTGCCAGATGGAGTGTGCGTCACTTCCGCCATTTCGCTGTCTTCGTCTGTGTCGTCGGCGACCGATATCGTCACCGTCCTCGCACGGTTCCAGTTCTGCTCCGTGAATGTGAGCGAAGTCCGAGTCGTCGTCACATGGCTCACGTCAGTGTCGGTCGCACCGTCAGGCGCAGCCACTACTATCGCCACCGTCACATCACCATCGCTCGGCTGAGCGGCCAGCCACACGGTGTAATCTCTTTCCGTTTCCTCCAGCACGGTTGCTTCCTCAATCGAGACGCGGACCGCGGGCGACGTCGGGGTTACCGTGACGTCGAAAGCGTCCTCCACCGTGCCACCATTGCCGTCGTCGGCCGTCACCGTGATTTCGGCGTCGCCTACCGCCACACCGGTGATCGTGAGCATCGACCCGGTGACTGTGACCGTAGCCTTGGTGTCGTCATCACTCACGGCCGTGAAGGTGAGGTTGTCCATATCCGCGTCACTGAAGTTGTTCTCGACGTCGACTTCTTTGGTCTCACCCGCCTCGAGGCTCTGATCGTCGATCGCCGTGGCCACCTCCGGTGCCTGGTTGGGCACGCTTACCGTGACCTCGAAAGCGTCGTCCACCGTGCCACCATTGCCGTCGTCGGCCGTGACCGTGATGTTGGCGGTGCCTTCCGCCACACCGGTGATCGTGACCAGCGACCCGGTGACCGAGACCGTGGCCTTGGTTTGGTCATCACTCGCGGCCGTGAATTCGAGGTTGTCCATATCCGCGTCACTGAAGTTGTTCTCGACATCGACCTCTTCGGTGGCGCCCACTTCGACCGTCTGATCGTCGATCGCCGTGGCCACCTCCGGTGCCTGGTTGACCGAGGCCGGCTCTACCGTGACGCTGAAAGCGTCGTCCACCGTGCCACCATTGCCGTCGTTGGCCGTGACCGTGATTTCGGCGTTGCCTACCGCTACACCGGTGATCGTGACCAGCGATCCGCTGACTGTGACCGTGGCCGTGCCCGTGGCGTCACTCACGGCCGTGAAGGTGAGGTTGTCCATATCCGCGTCACTGAAGTTGTTCTCGACGTCGACATTTGTGGTGGCGCCCACCTTGACGGTCTGATCGTCGATCGGCGTGGCCACCTCCGGTGCCTCGTTGGCCGAGGCCGCCTGTACCGTGACGCTGAATGCGTCCGTCACGGTCAACCCTCCGGGATCGGTGGCCGTGACCGTGATTTCGGCGCTGCCTTCCGCTACACCGGTGATCGTGACCAGCGATTCGTTGACCGTGACCGTGACCGTGCCTGTGGCGTCACTCTCGGCCGTGAAGGTGAGGTCGTCGTCATCATTCGGGTCACTGAAGTTGCTCGCGACGTCGACGTCTCTGGTGGCGTTCACGCTGAGGCTCTGATCGGGGATCTCCGTGGTCACCTCCGGTGCCTCGTTGACGCTACCGGCAGCCCTCCTGAGATTGATGTAGTACTTCTTGGCCACATCGTCCTGCGACGTAATGGTGATCTCGTACACCGTGCCGCTGGTTGCTGCACTCAGCCTGTACTGCTCGTCGTCGCAGGCGTCGTTGTCGGTGTCGTTGATCGCATCCTGATCGGCACCGCCGTTGATCTTCACGGAAATGCTCTGTCCGCAGATCACGTCGTCGCCCGTTCCAATCTCTTCCAGATTGAAGGTCAGGGTGATCGCGGCGGAGTCTTCACTGGCGGTTGTGACCTGCCACGGATTCCCCGCGGTCTCGCCATCACCACCGGATCCACCGGCCTGCCGGCCGTCCTGGGTCAGGATCTCGCCGCGCTCGAGGACGTTGTCCACCGGGTTGGTGCGCGAGACGCTGAAGGTGTACGCATGGTCGTCGTAGCCGTTCTCGGCGGTGACCATGACGGTGATCTCGGTGCTCGCATTGCTGGTCTCGTCGCTGCCGGTCTTATTGAAGTCCAGCTCGCACACGCCGGCGGCGCACATTTTATCGCCCATCATGACGACCACATCGGCGTCACCGGAGACGGTCGCGTCGACCGTCACCGATTCCGAGGCGAAGGTGATGGGACCTGTGCGGACACTAACCGCCGTCGCATCGGTCGACTGGGCGCCGATCGTCACGCCGTCTGCCAGGTCCTCCTCATCCTTACCGACTTCGGTCTGGCCCATAACCTCGATGGCGGTCATCGCGTCGGCGCTCGACATCCGCGTGTTGTACACGGTCAAGGTGCCCATGCTTTCGTGGTCGGACTCGCCTTCGATGTCGGCCTCGAGCTCGGTGGGGAACCGGGAGTTGCCGGGCCCACACGTACCATCGTCAGCTTCCAGGTCATCGTCAGGCATTCCGTCCGCACCCATGCACGGCGCCGTGAATCCGGCATCCTCGATCTCGGCCGTGTAGCCCATCGCCTCTATGAGGTCGCCAAGCTCGAAGTTGCCCCTGCTGCCCACCGTCTCGACCTTTTCGTCGTCATCCAGCGGGCTGGGGGTGCTGATGATGATGTCAATGCTCGCATTGGATCCGCTCAGGTTGTTCACCCTACCCGAAAGCTCACCGTCGGTGTAGACCAGGGCGAAGTTGTAGTACTTGTCCGACGCGGGGTTCGTACCGGTGCCCGTGACCGTCGTGGTCCCCTGCCCCATGCTTCCACCAGTAGTGTTCGCACGATCCCAGTAGGGTTTGGGCAGATCAGCCTCGTCCCGGGTTAGCGTGTAGTCCTCGGCCACCGCGTTCCCCCTGGCATTCACATAGCTCCAGACTTTCGTCTTGGAGTTCTGTGTGATACTGACGATTGCCCGGGCGTTGGAAGCCGTACCCGCGCGGACGGTGTAGGTGCCCGCCTTCAGGTTCTCGAACTGGTAGAATCCGCTGGCGTCGGTTTCGACGGGGTCTACTCCTGCCACCCGAGCCTTGTTTGTCGAGTTGTAGAGCGTCATCTCGATGCCGGCCATCGACTCGTCGCCCCGCAGCAGACCGTCCCGGTCCTCGCCGTCCTGGCCGTCGTTGGCGACGTAGCCCCTGATGGCCAGGCCCAGCCGGCCGGTGTCCCAGCTCACGTTCGCTCCGTTGGCGTACGTGTAGGTCGTGTTCCCGTCGTCATCCTCCCCCTCGATCACCTCGTTGGCCGCGCAGGCGCTTGGACGCTCGTCGCCGGTAGCCGGATCCGGATTGGTGGCTGCCCAGCACGCCTCGTTGTGGTACAGCGCGATGCCCTCTTCTTCGGCAGGGCCGAGGAGCTGGTACTTGGCGTCCGTGGAAGCGGCGGTCGCGGTGTACACGCCGTCCTGGAGGCCGGTGAAGGCGTAGTTGCCTCCGGCCCGGGTCGTGTCGGAATCCCCGATCGCGCCGTGTCCAGTCTCGGGATCGACGGCGATGTCGTGGCCACTCTCCGAGCCCACCTTGCCGTGCACCATCCCGGTCTCCCACTGGTACGCGAAGGTGGCGCACCACTCGTCGGTCCATTCGTCACTCGTGGCGTCGGCGTTCGTGGGGTCCGAAGCCGAGCACATCCGCACCTCGGGACCGGCGCCGCTCATGGCACCGAAGGCGCCCAGGGTCACACCGTGGTCGAGGTCGTTGCCAAAGGTCTCGATCTCATCGTAATCGTAGTCCATCTGCTCGCGGTCGTCGCCGGCGTTGTAGCGAACGGTGAACTGCTCGTCCGCGGGCAGGCAACGGAAGGTGATCATGCCCGCAGCGAAGTTGCCCGTGGCGTCCCGCTCTTCGGTGGGCATTTCCTTCTCACCATCGTCATCACAGTCGTGATCCCACTCGTCGTACACTCGGAGCCGGTTGCGGCTGTCGCGGGTCATGAGGTCGACGGTCATGCCGCTGCCGACCTCGGAATGGGGCCGGTGGTCGCCGCCTGCAAGTTCGCTCTGGCGGTCGGTGAAGCCTTCCACATCGTCCGCCTCGCGGTACACGCCGAGCGTCAGCGACTGGGTCGTCCAGGTGACGTAGATGGGGCCCAGATCGTTCATCTCCGACGTGTTTTCGGCCGGCAGCGCGAGATGGTTGTGCTCGTGCGTCAGAGCGTCCGACTGCATCCACCTCTCCTTGCCGGTCACGCTGTCATGCTGCTCCTCCGCGAGCATGACCTCGTATTCCGCGCCCGCGATCGCCTCGTCGACCGTGATCGATCCGGAGTACGTCGCCAAGCCGGTGGCGTCGGTCGCCATTTCGTTGTTCGCGACCCAGCCACCGAGGACCATGTTGCCGTCCTTGGCGGTTTCGTTGCTCTTCGCCCACCACTGGAAGTTCACCTGGACATTGACCAGGCGGGCCGCCGCGTGGGCGTTGCTAACGCGATCCGTGGCCGCGTACTGGATCTCGATGTCCTTGTTGTCGGAGAATTCGAGATCGTCGTGGCCGGCGGACACCACCTTGGCGAAGACCAGGTGGTCGTTGCCGGTGCCGCCGGGACCGAGGTCCATGGCGCGCGGGAAGTGGAAGGTCGCTATGCCATAGCTCGGCATCTCGGGGTCCGCTCCGGTCGTCGCCGTACCGAGCATCGGTTCGCCGGCGTCGGCAGCCTCGGCGGTCGGGTAGAGCGCCAGCTCCACGCCACCCACCATCGTCTCGGTGGCCGCGTCGGGAGTCCCCATCACCGCGCCGACGTTGATCGTCTGCATGGTGATCTTGAAGGGGAGGTTGTTGGCGTCACTCTCCTCGGCCGCTGCCACGGTGACCGTAATCAGACTGGGTCCGGTGTATTCGTAGCCGTAGTGTGCGAGCAGGTCTGCTATCGTGACCTCACCTATCGGCGGCGGCAACGTTACTTCCATCTCGACATCGATGTTGAGGACGTAGGCACCGGCCCGCAGGCTGTCGAACGCATACATGCCTTCCCGGCTGGCGGAGCCTTGCGTCACGTCTCCCAGTTCAGGCCCGAGCAGGGTGATCGGGAGACCGGGAAGTGCCGGATGCAGGACATCGTCGAGGTCCAGCACCGGCTCGCCTTCGTCGCGTGCAAGGGCTGTCGCACCGCCCTCGTCAATGAAGAGCATGCCGCCGATCGACGCGGTGCGCGTGTGCGTTCCCGCGAAGTCCACGATCTTGAACTCGTCGGTGCCGAGCCCTGCTACCGCGGCCTCCGTGGTGGCGAACTCGTACGCATCCTCGTCCCAGCCGGTGATCGTGACCGTGTAGTCGCCGCCCGCCAGGCTGGGGAAGTTGTACTCACCGTTGGCGTCGGTCATGTCCTCGCCGTCCGCGTCGCCCGAAAGCGTAACCATCACACCTTCGACGGGATCGTGTTCGGCGTGCACCTGGCCGCTGATGCTGGCCTGCTGCAGTCGCGCGCCCGCAAACGAAATGCCGGCCTGCTCCTGCCCGACCGAGAGATTCAGGGCCTGCGACGTGCTCGGGAAGCTGTACGTGTCTTCGTCCGGGTTCTCGATCGAAACCGTGTAGTCGCCCTTGCGCAGCCCGCCGAAGCTGTAGCCGCCGTCGTCGCCCGTCATCATCGTGTTGTCTTCCGGCGCATGGTCGCCGGCGAGCGTCACCTCGACGCCCGCCATCGCCTCGCCGTCAACCGTCACCATGCCGCTCACGCTGGCCGTGCGGTTGATCGTCGCCGCGAAGTTGACCGTGGCCGTGCTGTCGGTCATGACGATGGTCGTCTGCGTGGTGCCGGCCGCGAAGTCGTGCTCGTCGGTGTATCCGGCGATCATGACCTGGTACGCGCCCGCCAGCAGCGGTCCGAAGGAGTAGCCACCATTTTGGCCGGTGGCCGCCGCGCCCAGGATCTCGCCGGAGTTCGCGCTCACCACCCTGATCAGGGTTACCGCGATGCCGGGAAGCGCGTCGCCCTCGACTGTCACGTAACCCTTGACGGTGGCCGTGCGCAGCGCCTTGCCCGAGAAGTTCACGCCGGACATCGACTCGTTCAGCTCCAGAGCGATCTCCATGGTCGGCTCGAACGCGTACTCCACCTCGTCCCAGTCCGAGATCGTGATCGTGTAGTCGCCCGCAGCCAGGCCCGAGAAACCGTACTGGCCGTCGGCGTCCGTCGTGCCCTGGCGGCTCTCTTCGCCGGTCATCGTGACCGTCACGCCGGGAATGCCCATGCCGTCCACATGCACGCGGCCGCTTACGCCGGCCGTGCGCAGCAGTTCGCCCTGGAAGGCCGCTTCGCCCGTGTCGCGCAGATCCACCGTCAGGGTCTTGGTCGTCGGGTCGAAGCCGTACTCCTTGGCGTCGTATCCGGAGATCGTGACCGAGTAGGTGCCGGCGTGCAGGTTCTCGACCATGTACATGCCGTCGCCGTTCGTGGTCGTCCCGTGCTCTTCGTCCCTCGGGCCGCCGCTCACCGTCACCATCACGCCGGACAGCGGTGCGTCGTCGTCACCAACCGTCACGGTGCCTTCGATCGCAGCCGTCCGCAGCATGATGCCGTCGAACGGAACCGTTTCCGTCTCTTGGAGCTGCACCGTCACGGTCGCCGAGGTGCCGTCCGGGAAGCCGTACTCGTCATCGTCGAATCCGGAGATCACGACCGAGTACTCGCCCGCGCGCAGACGCTCGAACGCGTACGCGCCCATGTTGTCGGTCGTGGCGTCTTTCGACTCGCCCTCGCCGCTGATCGTGACCGTCACGCCCGCAATCGGACCGACGCCCTCGACCGTCACCGTACCCGCGATGCCGGCGGTGCGAAGCAGCGTCCCCTCGAAGGGAACATTCGCCGTCTCGCCATATGCCACTGTTACCGTCTGCGAGGTCTCGTCGAAGCTCACCTCGTCGGTGTTGTAGCCCGAAATGCCGACCGCGTAGTCGCCCCGGCGCAGCTCGTCGAACGAGAACTGGCCGGCGCTGTTGGTCGTCATGGACCGGTTCTCGCCCCGGCCCTGCAGACTCACCGTGATGCCTTCCTGCGGCTCCTCGTCGGCCGTGATCTGGCCTATGATGCCGGAGGTGCGGACGTACGTGCCTTCGAAGGAAACGACCTTCGATTCGCCAACTCCCACCACGGCGGACGACGAGGTGGAGCCGAAGGCCACGTCCTCGTCATCGAACCCTGAGATCTCAATGGTGTAGTTCCCGGCACGAAGACCGGTGAAGGCGTACTGGCCGTTGCCGTCAGTGAGGGTCTCGGAATCTCCGGTACCCGAGATCGTAACGGTAACGCCGCCGAGGCCTTCATTATCCACGGTCACCGTCCCCATAATGCTCGACGTACGGATGTACGTGCCCGGGAAGTTGACGGTGACGTTCTGTCCGTCGGTGGTGATCGTCGCCGCGGCCGACGTCGAATTGAAGCTCGCGTCGTCCGGGTAATTGCTGATGGTGACCGTGTATGCACCGGCCTCGACACCGTCGAAGCGGTACATGCCTCCGTTCGCCGTGATGGCGGAAGCGCCGTTGCTAAGGGTGACCGAAACCGCGTCGATCCCCTGGCCCTCAATCGAGACCAGCCCGTCAATCGAGCCGGTGGGCGGAGGAGGTATCACCTCGTCTCCGCACGCGATCGGAACCGCAAGCAACATGGCAGCCGCCAGGAGCTTGAGTCTGTTCATGCGTTCTTCTCCAGTTGGGAAGGGTTGGAAGTGGCCCCCGTTCTCGGGGGCTCACACACGACCATGTCAAGGGCAAGATCGGTGCCAGGTCCACAGCATTTCGGGCTTGTTTTCGCGTTGCCCCGCTATGACGTATTGATAGTTGTTGGGGTGTGTCGGAGAGGTTGGCAACAGTGTTGGCGACACTCGGTATTGCGATGTGTGCGTTGATGCAATTGGAACCGGATGCAACACGTGAATGACCCCCAAGTCATGAATGTCCAAGGTAGTGGGTCAGCCCAAGCCGGGACCAACGGACAACACTCTGCACCGGCGGGTTAGCGCAGGTCTGATTTCATCACAGCAGTCAAGAATCAGACCGCCGGGGGTCGGCCCCGCTTCTCCACGCATCGGCTTCCTCACAACCGGTTCCGTCCACCAGGCCACCCTCCCGTGCAAACCAGGCCGCGGCTCGCCTGAGGATATCTCGCTCGATCTTGAGCCGCTTGTTGTCCCGTTTCAGCCGAAGCAACTCCTTCCGCGCCTCGGTCGTCAGTCCGTCGCCGCGCCTACCCTCGTCCAGGTCCACCTGCCTGACCCAGTTCCGGATCGTCTGCTCCGAGGGCGCGTAGTCCCGGGCAAGGGATCCCGGGCTGCGGCCGGCCCTGGCGAGCTTGACCATTCGCTCCCTGAACTCGGGGGGATACCGGCCTAGGGTGCCCACGGTCTTCCCGCACGCAGTCCCATACTCTTCATCAGCCGGGCAACCCGCTTCTGGCTCACGCGGACGCCCTCCTCCCGCAGTGCCGCATGGATCCGCGGGCGTCCATAGGTTCCCCCACTGTCACTCCAGATGGTCCGGATCCGGTCCCGGAGTTTGTCGTCCTGTCGCGAACGCTCCGAGGGAGGCCGCTTCAGCCAGTCGTAGTACCCGCTGGGCGAAAGACCGAGCGCCCTGCACATCGCGGCGAGAGGGAATTCGGCTTGATGGGCCTTGATGAACCCGTACCCCAATTGAGGATCGATCCGAGCTTCATCTCGCGGCAGGTCGCGCCGTCCGTCTCCGTTGGCGACCGTCATGACGTGGCCAGACCATGCCGCGCGCGTGCCAAAACGATCCCGTTCGTGGGAATCTGGACCCCTTGTTCCAAACGGGCACGGTGCCCGACCTGGGCATTGGAGCCGACGACCACGCGAGCCCCCAGCGCGGTCCGCGAACCGATCTGGGCACCCGCGCCGATCCACGCGCGGGCGCCTACCGAAACGCGGCTGCCGACCTTGGCGCCGCGGTCTACCAGCACACCTTTGCGGAGGGTCGTTCGCTGCTCGACCAAAGCTCCGGCAGAAACCCGCGATCCGAATTCGATATTGGTCCGGTCACCCAGGATTGCACGAGTTCCCAGTTCGACCTTCGGCCCGATTCTGGCGCCTCGCCCCGTAGTCGATCCGGGGCCAAGCAGCGTTCCCGGCCCAACCAGGGCCTCATCCCTTATGGTCGCGTACTCCCCCACGTACACACCATTCTGGACTATTGCGTTGACACCGACGTGCGCGTTGCGACCGATGGTAACGTCGCAGCCGATCATGGCGCCCGCTGCCACGGTTGCCGACGGGTCAACGCTGGCCGATGAGTGAACCGTGGCGGTTGGGTCGATCTTGTTCATCTTCACGGTCCCTTCTTCCCGGCAAGGCCGGGTTCACGCGGAATGGGCTACCACAACATCCGCGGGCTGCCCGAGGTTAACCGTGGAAAGCCAACCGGTTGCTACGCAAGGGATCCCGTTGGTTGGATATCCGTGATGGACCTGCCGTGAGCGAGACCTCCGGCCCTGGCAATGAGAGCCATAGAATGTGCAACAACGCTATACGTATCGAATTATCAACATCATGACCTTGAGCAAGCGTCTGCACCACCTCAGGATTGCGCACCGGCACCCCGTCACCGTGGCTCGCTCCCGAGCACGAAACTCCCCCATCTTGCGCCATGGCGGTGCCCGCAAAGCCCCACCCAACCTCAGTCGCAATCCCCTCCACCCACAATCGACCGCGCCACCACCTCGCAATCCTGTGGACTCACCCCACACCGGCGCATCACGGTGTACCATGACGACTGGACCGTCGTTGAGATCCTGTCGAAGATGGCTTCGGCCGCTGCCCGGTCCAAGAGAAACCGCCCCGCCCCACCCACGATGCTCTCGCGACTCGGCGAGCGCCCGCACGGCCCCCAGATCATGGCGGAGTCGCCGCGAGCGCCGTCGGCCAACGGCATCGGCACCGGACTGGAGGCAGGGGCGAGACGCCAGCCGGTTCCTTTCCCGACCATCACGGGACGGCGCAGGTCGTCGTTCAGATTCAACATGGCCGATCTGAAACACAAGCGCCCAAAGAGCTCGCGGAGATCCTCCCGCGGGTGTGAACTCGCGCGGCGCACCTCGTCGGCAAGAGACAGGTAGAACCAGTCATCCTTCGCAGGCGGCGTGTCGTCCGTTCCGAGCAACGTGAGGCCGCTGATCATGCGTCTGCAGGAATAGCCGCCGCCCACCCACTCACGATCGATTCGCTGCATCAGCAATATGTCCTCGCCGTCGATGCGCTCCAGTCGGCTGAGGATGGCGTCGAGACCGCAGTCACGAGCAAGCTGCAGTGTCGCGTGCCGGACACGGGCTTGATTCCACATCGGGTTGTCCCGGGGGAACTTGGCCACCCAGAGCGAGCGGTCGTCTTCGACTATCGCCTTGTGAGTGCTTTCGATACGGGGCTCCCGGGCCCGGTGCGTGTTCTCACGCCCGTCCTCACGCGCTAGCTTGGCGTCAACGGATTCTTGTAGCCGGGCCAGGTCCTCAATCGAATGGAAGCACCGCTTGGGACGGGGAGGTTCGAGTCCCGTGGCGAAACAGAGGGCACCCGCGAAGTCGTCCGCTCCCCGGACCAGATGGTCCTCCGTGTCCAGAACGCTCTCCGCGGAGCTCCCTACGATGAACCTGCCAAATGAAGCCGGTATGGTGTCCCGGATTGCGCCGAACAGTCCGTTGAAGCCGACCGTCTTGCGGACACCCTCCGTCAGTCTGAGTTGGACCGGGTCGAACTCGACCGCATCGGACCGGCTCAGGTAGCTGCGGCCATACACGAACTCTCCGAGCGGGGCGTCCCCGGACTTGGCAGAGACGCGAAACCGGCCCGCGACCACATACTCGCTCTGTCCCGGAAGAGCGACGTGGACGAACCAGTCACGTTCAGAAGTCATCGTGGAGCTTGCGGCGGCGGGGGGCCTGGGTCGGGAGGCGGGCCGCCTCCCGAATCTTGCCCTCTTCGTCCCGGTCAGGGTCGGCCACGTAGTGCGCGTCGTCAAGCAGCCCGAGCGCCCACAGCACGCCGAAGTAGGCGGCCCCGGACGCGCCTGGCTTCCCCTTCTCCACGTTGGCGACCGTGAAGCGGGAGGTGCCCAAACGGTCCGCGATGTCCTGGATTCGGAGACGCCGCCGGAGGCGGGCGGTGCGGAGGTTGTTGCCAATGCGCCGGAGGATGTCCTCCACTTCGGCGGGCGGGCAGGTGGTGATGGTAGTGCGAGTTGGCATGCTGGAAGTCCCCAGAATCACAGGGGTTCACGGATAGGGTGTCACGAATGATGGATACAAACACCGCGACTCTTTCTTTGGTTCCTTCCTTTCATCACGGTGGGCAGACGCTGCCGCCTGGACAACTCATCTGGCTGCAATGTAGTCCAGACGCGTTTCCCGTTGTAGAGGTTGGTGGGACACGCTTTCCTGCGTTTCGATCCGGCCGGAACGCCTTCGTCCTGGAGGCATCCGCCTGCGTGGAGAACCAAGTGTACGAAAATCCAGTCCATGTTGATTATCGACTCCACCATCGCCTTCCGGGGGGCGGCTCAACCAGGCGCGCGAAGCCAACGACCGGACCGGGGCGCCCCACCCCCACTCCCCCTTTGGACCCCCATCCGCACCCTCGAAGTACTCCATTAAAACCGGCGCGTACGCCGCCATGCCCCTGGCAAGCCCAAATCCCCCTCACGATCTCCACCAACCTTATGTGTAAAGTAGAGTATACAAAACGTAAATCATACTTTACATTCTTCCCTGACTCTGTGATGGAGATTCCGTCACCGCCACCACCGCGTGCCCTGCACCCGGTAAAGCGGGGCAGGGCGCTCCCACCTGGACATCGCGTCCGGTTGCAACGTAGTCCACCTGGTCTGGCCTGTATGCTCGATCCTGCAAGCGCTCGCGTCCCGGCGGCATCGCATGTGTGTAGACGTAAACATACTGAAAGCTGAAATATGATCATTATTGACTTCATCGCGGCCTTTCGCGTACCGCGACTCAACCCCTGGCAGGCAGCCGAGCCGGTGCGCCCGCCAATACTCCCCCCTTGCTCCAAACCTTGCATCGCCGCCACCACCCCCCCCACTATCACCCACCAATCCGCGCCCGGCCAACCCACCCCCGGCCCGGCGCGCACCAGGGCGGACACAGCGGACGGGAGGAGTTTCCACAAATGCCAGCCACGATCCCACCAGTCATCCTCATCCCCGGAATCACCGCATCGGTCCTTCACGACGAATACGAACTTCCCCCCGAAGCAGTGTGGACCACGGCCCTCAAGCGCCGCTACGAACGCATCACCCTGCATCCCCTCACCCTGCACGCCGAACACCCGCCCTACGAGTTCAAGGAGCCCGCCCGCGTCGCCCCCCGCGGTCCCTTCCCCCTCATCTACGAGGACCTCGTCGAGGAGCTGCGCGACGGCCTTTCCGAAGACGTCGGCGCACCCGTCCCCGTCTTCCCCTTCGGCTACGATTGGCGCATGCCGCTGGACCACACCGAGGAACGCCTGGCCGCCTTCGTCGACGAAGTCATCGACCGCACGCTCCTCATCCACCACTACCGCGACGACCCCACCTTCCGCGACCACCCCAAAGTCACCCTGATCGGCCACTCCATGGGAGGCCTGATCATCGCCGGATACATCGAACGCCACACCGGCGCGAAAGTCGACAAGGTCGTCACCCTCGCGACCCCCTTCCAAGGCTCCTACGAGGCCGTCCTCAAGGTCGCCACCGGCACCGCCGACTTCGGCGACGACTCCGGCAAGGCCCGCGAACGCCGCATGGCCCGCCTCACACCCGCACTCTACCACCTCCTCCCCTCGTTCGCAGGCCTCGACACCGCCGCCGCCGACAAACTGCCCACCGACCTCTTCCACCCCACCGCCTGGCAGCCCAACGTCGTCAATTCCATCGAGCACCAGGTCCGCGACTGGGACATCGCCGGCAGCGACCTCTTCCGCGCCATGCTCGACCAGGCGCAGGCGCACCGCACCCGCATCTCCTCGCTGCAACTGGCCGCCCCGGGCGACAGCGACCCCAACGGCCACCACATCGCCCGGGACGACTGGCTGGCCATCGCCGGCGCCGACTGCAAGACCCGCGTCGGTCTCCGCATCGAGCGCGACCCCGACGGAGCCCCACGCTTCGACCTCAGGTCCGACGAACGGCGCAACGACTGGGACTCCGACGACGCCGACCCCACAACCCGCCGCCAAACCGGCGACGGCACCGTCCCCCTCGCGGGCGCCGTCCCCCCGTTCCTCGACGAGTCCCGGCTGGTCTGCGTCATCCCCGGCGACTTCGGCTACTGGGAACTGCGGGACCGCGCGCTGAGCAGCCTTGCCGGCTTCCACGGCCTGATCCCCAAGATGAACATGCTGCACCGTCTCATCCTCCGCTTCCTCCTGGGCAAAGACGACTCGTACGGAAACACATGGGGGCGCCCGTTGCCCGGCGTGACGGAGTGGGACCCGCCGTTGAAGCCGCTGAAACCGAAGAACTGAGTCATCGGGTTTGCGCACGACGTAGCGGGAGCGTATTCGTTGGTGCGGGTGCTGGAGACGATGGGAGTAAGGGAGGAGGGAAGACGACGAGGTGCAGACGACTGCTTTACCCGCCAGGCAGCCACCCGCCACGATCGCGTGCTACTGCCGGACACCGGAGATGCGGACGCGAGTCGAGCGTCTTCTGACCGGGGCCGACCTGGAGACGACGGGAAGCCGCACCGCCTTCGAATCACTCGTCGAGGATGCGAGTGTGGGGATCGCGGCGTTGACGAGATGTGATCCGGCCGACATCCGCTGGCTCCGGAAGACCTTCGACCGCGGCCACTGCGCGCCATCGTGCATCCTGGTCACGCCTCACTCCATCGCCCGATTCCTGCGGCTGCGGCACATCCAGTCCAGCCGGCTCCACCTCGTCTGGGCCCAAGACGCGGATGGGAGACTCCGCCAGCTTCTAAACCAGGTCGAGCCCTGGCACCGCGATCCGCTGCGCCTCCTCGGCCACCGGCTGCTCAGCGACTTTCCCCTGCGCTGGTCGCTGGTCAGGGTGATCGACGCAATCTGCAACGTGTTCGCTCCACCGCCGCCCGAGCCCCCGCCCCACTCCGTTGCGGAGCTCGCCCGCGGCGTCGCCCTTCAGCCCGACACCCTGCGCCATCATTGGAGAAACGAGATTCCGCTTCGGTGCGGTCCCAAACAGTTGCTTACCTGGTCGCTGCTCTTCTGGGGAATCCGCCGGCGTGCCCGGACCGGGTGGGACACCATCGCTCGATCGTCGGGAGTGCGGCGGCGTACGATGGAGCGGGCCAGTGTGCGTCTGGCGGAGTGCACGCTGGCAGGGTTGGTCCGCGAACCCGAAAGCGTCCGGCGCCGCTTCCGGGAGTGGGTGCGCGAAATGTCGGTGGGAGCGTAGGACCCCCCCGTCACTCCCAGGCGTGCCCCTTCCCCGGCGTCGAAAAGATCCGCTCGTACGGCAAAGCGTCCCGATCCACGATCCTCCCGTCCCGAATGATCACCTCCAGCGCCCTGATGTTCCGGATGTCCTCCAGCGGACTCGCGCCCAGCACGAGCACGTCGGCGAACTTGCCCGCCTCCAGCGTCCCCAGCTCATCGAGCATCCCGCTTGCGATCGCGCCGTTGCGCGTCACCGCCACGATCGCCTCCATCGGCGTCATCCCCAGCTCGACCAGCCCTTCCGTCGCGATCACGCTCCCGAAACCGAACGACTGGTTCTCCCGCTTCTTCTCGCGGCGGAACTCGGGCGCCGCGCCCAGATAGTTGTCCGTCCCGATCGTGGTCACGCACCCTCCCGCAATCAGCTTCTCGGCGTTCCGGCGCCGAATCTCCATCCCCTCCCCCTCTGCCCGCCGCTCCGCCCGCAGCTCGGCCGAGGTCCTGGCCAGCCCGTCCCGGCGCCGGCTCCCACCCTCGTCGTCCGCCCCGCCCTCCCCCTTCTCCCGCCCCTCCAGATGCCGCTCCCACGCCGCGCCCGTAATCGTATTCGAGAGCATCGCGCACACGATCCCCCGCTCCGCGATCTCCGCCACAAGCGCGTCCGGCATCTCCTTGGTGAGCACCTCCGGGTGCTGGATCAGATCAAGCCCCGCGCGCACCGACATCCACAGCCCTTCCGGCGAGGTGGAGTGCGTCTCGGCGATCAGCCCGCGCCGGTGCGTCTCCTCGACCATCACGCGCTGGGCCTCGGGCGAGAACCCGATCATGACCGGGTTGGAGAAGTGCCCTGTGCCGCCGTACTTGATGAAGTCGGGCCCCAGATCCAGATACTCGTTGACCGCGACGCGGAGCTCCTCGGGCTCCATCTCCATCCATTCCTCGCCCGACCCCTGCGTGATGAAGTCGTTGAACTGCTCCTGGAAGAGCGTCAACCCCTGCTGCCGAATCACGGAGAACGAGATCGACCAGGGCCCACCCCACCCCACGATGTTGCCCGCCACCAGCATGCGCGGCCCCACCGTGTCACCCCGCGCGATCGCGTCGCGGATCTCCATCAGCGGCAAGAGCGACCCGTAGCTGTCGCGGACCGTCGTGAAGCCGTGCTTGAGCTGCATCTGCGCGGCCTCGAGGGTGAGCGCGGCGTTGAGGTCCTGGTAGCGGACCAGGGTCTCGTGGCCGGAGTAGAGCGAGAGGTGGACGTTGCTGTCGATGAAGCCGGGGGTGACGTACTTGCCGGCGCCGTCGATGACATGGGCGCCCTCGGGCACCTCGATCGACGAGCGCGGGCCCACGGCGGCGATGCGGTTGCCCTCGATCAGGAGCGTGCCATCGGCGAGGGGCGGGCCGCCGTTGCCGTCGATGATGGTGGCGCCGACGATGGCGAGGGGGGTGGCGGCGGGCGCCTGCGCACCGAGCGGAAGGTGGGCTGCCAGGAACGCCAGCGCGGCGACGGCCGGGGACAGAATGCGCATTGGATTACTCCTGCCTGCGGTGGGTCGACTCTCCACCGCTCAGCATAGCGCGCGGCGACGCGGCCCGGTAGCGTAGAGGCATCCCGAGTCCCACCCTCCACGCCCCCGAGGAACACTATGAAGACGCCCCTCCTCCAGACCTTGGCCACCACCGCCACCCTCCTCCTCGCCGCCTGCCAGCCCGAGGCCCCCGAACCCGACGCCCCCCAGCCCGACCCCGAAGAGGCCGCCGTCGTAGCCGCCGTCACTCAGCTCTTCGACGCCATGCGCGCCGGCGACAGCGAGATGGCCCGGGCCGTCTTCCACCCCGACGCCCGCCTCGGCCGCGCCGGCGAAAACGGCATCAGCTTTTCGCCCGCCGACGGATTCATCGAGTCGATCGGGCGCCCGCGCGACGTGGTCTACGACGAGCCCATCTGGGACTGGACGGTGCAGATCGACGGCCGCCTCGCCCACATGTGGACCAAGTACGCCTTCTACCTCGGCGACGATTTCTCGCACTGCGGCGAGGAGTCCTTCCAGATGTACAAGAGCGACACCGGCTGGCAGATCACGCAGCTGATCGACACCAGCCGCCGCGAGGACTGCTTCTACCCGCCGGGACGCGAGCCCGAGGCGGAGGCCGGGGAGCCCGGGCAGGGGAACTGAGGGGTTGGTGAAAAAAGCCTGTGCGGGGGCGGAAGCGGGCCTTTCGGCGGCCTCGGCAGTCATTGTCCTCCAAGCCTGCTCGGCCCCCGCCCCGACGCTCACAACCCGAAGAGCTCGACCACCTCACCCGGCACGTACCGACCCTCGCGCACGCGCCATACGCTCAGCGCCCCCCCGGAATCCGCCCCTCCAACTCCGGAAACCAGGCCCTGTAGAAACGCCGGTCCCGCGTAAGGAACGCCTCCGCGCCCGCCACCGCATGCGCCCCGATCAGAAAGTCGGTGAGGATGCGGGTGCGCCGTCCGCCCGACCGCGTGTAGCGCCGCCACCTCCGTCCCGCGTCATGGCCGACCGCGGCGTCGATCGGGGAGCGGGTGGCGTTGATCCGGCGCGGCGCATCGTCCAGTGCGTGCCCGTCGGGGAAGGCGGGGGCGAGTTCCGCGTACACGATGTCGCAGATCACGATCGCGCCCGCGTCGTAGGCCCCGCGGAGCCACTCGGCGGACCTGGGTCCGTAGCGCTCGTCCGGGAGGAACACGTCCAGGAGGACGCTGGTGTCCACCGCGGTGATCATCGGCCGCGGATCCTCTTGATATGGCGGTCGGTGTCGCCGCCGCGGCCCAGGACGCCGTAGACGCCGTCCACCGGGTGCTCCGCCGCCGAACGCTTGCGGATCAGGAGCCCCGTTTCCGTTGGAACGATCTCGACCTCGACGTTATGGTTCATCCCGAAGCGGTCCCGGAGGCGCTTGGGGATCGTGATCTGGCCCCGCTGCGAAATGCGCATGTTGGTCTCCACATGGTAATGCCATATGAATTTCTGATGCGGAAAATCATACTCTCCGATTCGGATCACGGCAAATGAGGGCGAGAGGCCTGCCGGTCACCGCCCTCCTGCTGTTCGCGTGCGGGGGCGAAAGCGGCACCGAGCCCCAGGTCGCCGAAGTCATCGTGGTGCCGGACCAGGCGCTGATCGTGGGAGAGGGGGGCGGAGCCCAGTTCTCGGCCTTCGCGCACGACGCCGCCGGCAAGACGATCACGGCCTCGGCCGACTGGTCCGTGGGCACGTCCGGAGTTGCCGAGATCTCCGACCACGGATTCGCCACCGGCCGCGCCAACGGCGTCACGACCGTCACCGCGACGATCGGGGGGGTGAGCGGCACCGCGCAGCTGGAAGTGTACGTGCCGCGGGTCATCACCGACTACGAACCCGGGCAGCACTACTACGGGCGGCGGGACTACGTGGAGTACATCCCGGGCGAGCTGCCCGTCATCCTGTCTTCCGCCCACGGCGGCCTCCTTGCGCCGGAGGAGATCCCGGACCGGGGCTACGGCGTCCTTCGCAACGACCTCAACTCGCTGGAACTGACGCTCGCCATGCGCCAGGCTCTGATCGACCTGACCGGCCAGGCGCCCCACGTCATTCTCTCGCACCTGCACCGCAGCAAGCTCGACGCCAATCGCGAAATCGAGGAGGCGGCGCAGGACAACCCCTACGCCGAGCTGGCCTGGGAGGAGTTTCAGGAGTGGGTCGCGGTTGCCCGGTCGATCGTCTCGGGCGACTTCGAGAAGGGGTTGTACTTCGACATCCACGGCCACGGCCACGACATCGAACGCCTCGAGCTGGGGTACCTGCTCACCTCGGACGAACTCAACCGCCCGGACATCAACCTCAACTCGCTCGAGACGGTGGCGAGCACAAGCATCCGCGAACTCGGGCGCACATCCCCCATCCCCTTCTCCCAGCTCCTGCGGGGCCCCACTTCGCTCGGAGGCCTCTTCCAGGCCGAGGACATTCCCTCGGTCCCGAGTCCGGCCGCGCCCGGCCCCGGCGACGACCCCTATTTCCGGGGCGGATACAACACCCGCCGCCACGGCTCCCTCGACGACGCCGAGGTCATCGACGGGATCCAGATCGAGCATCACTACCGGGGCGTGCGGGACAGCGAGGAGAACCGGGCGGAGTACGCGGCCAGGGCGGCCAGGGTGATCCGCGCGTTCATGCTGGAGCACTACGGGTTCTTCGAGATGGGGTCGCGGGGCGCGCAGGAAACCCTCTCTGGACTCGCGGTGTCTAATCAGGTCAAATGAATGCAGTCACACGGACGTGAGGTGAACGCCCGCCGGTTCGCCGCGCCAAGACAGGGGAAAAACCAGATGCGATACGTCAACGCAGCCCGCGCCACAGTCTTCTCGCTCCTCGCGCTCCTCGCGCTGACACTTGTCGGCGCGTCACCCGCCGAGGCCCAGACGGGGACGATTCGGGGACAGGTCACGGATGCCTTCACCGGCGAGGCGATCCCGATTGCGCGGATCTCGGTGGAGGGGACCCGCTTGCGTGCGCGTGCGGATGAGGATGGGCGGTTTACGCTGACAGGGGTTCCGGCGGGGAGCGTGGTGGCGGTGGCGGAGTTCCTCGGGTATGAGCCGGAGCGTCGGGAGGTGACGGTGGGGAGGGGGCGGTCGACAGTGGTGGACTTTGCGCTTGAGGGAATCCGGCGACGGCAGATGATCGCGGATTCGATTGCACGGGCGGCCATCGTGGGGCAACCGGTCGTGGAGGCGGAGATGCGGATGTTGCGCGGCCAGGTCCAGGTGGCAGCGGAGCGAGTTGCCCAGGTCCAGGCTCTCCACTTTCAGGGGCCCGACTTCAACACCGAGTCCTACGCCCACATCGCCGAAAACGACTTCCGCCTCGTCAGCGCATCCCCGCTGTCCACCTTCTCGATCGACGTGGACCGGGCGTCGTATTCGAACATCCGCCGCTTCATCCAGGACGGCGAGCGGCCGCCCGTCGACGCGGTGCGCATCGAGGAGATGATCAACTACTTCCCCTACGAGTGGAGCAGCGTGGGGCGCGATCACCCGTTTTCGGTGACCACCGAGGTTTGGGACGCGCCGTGGCAGCGGGAGCACCGCCTGGTGCGGATCGGCCTGCACGCCCGCTCGATCGACACGGCGGACCTGCCGCCCAGCAACCTGGTCTTCCTGCTCGACGTGTCGGGGTCGATGCGGCCGGACAACAAGCTGCCGTTGCTCAAGAAGGCCTTCGCGCTCCTGGTGGACCAGCTGCGGCCAGAGGACCGGGTGGCGATCGTGGTCTACGCGGGCGCGGCGGGGCTGGTGCTGCCGTCGACGCCGGGCAACAAGCGCGAGAAGATCCTGGCGGCGCTCGACGAGCTGCAGGCCGGGGGCAGCACGGCGGGGGGCGCGGGGCTCGAACTCGCGTATGCCACGGCCTTCGAGCACTTCATGGACGGCGGGAACAACCGGGTCATCCTCGCCACCGACGGCGACTTCAACGTGGGCGCCTCTAGCGACGCCGAGATGGTGCGCCTGATCGAACAGGAGCGCGACGGCGGCACCTTCCTGACCGTGATGGGCTTCGGGACGGGGAACCTGAAGGACTCCAAGATGGAGCAGATCGCCAACCACGGGAACGGGAACTTTCACTACGTCGACGGGCTGCTGGAGGCGCGCAAGGTGCTGGTCGAGGAGATGGGCGGGACGCTCTTCACGCTGGCCAAGGACGTGAAGCTGCAGATCGAGTTCAATCCGGCGAGCGTGGCGGGGTACCGCCTGATCGGGTACGAGAACCGGCTGCTGGCCGACGAAGACTTCAACGACGACACGAAGGACGCGGGGGAGCTGGGGGCCGGCCACACGGTGACGGCGTTGTATGAGGTGGTGCCCGTTGGGATTCCGGTGCCGCGCGAGGAGGTGGACGACCTGCGCTACCAGCCGCAGCCGGACGACCTGCCGGCGAGTGCGTTCGAGAACGAGATGATGTACGTGAAGATCCGCTACAAGGACCCCGACGGGACGAAGAGCAAGCTGCTGGAGCAGGCGGTCGCGGATCGGTCGGGGTCGCCGTCGGTGGACTTCAGGTTCGCGACGGCGGTGGCGGGGTTCGGGATGCTGCTGCGCGACTCGAAGCACGCGGGGGACCTGACGCTGGGCGATGTGGTGGGGCTCGCCGAGAAGGGGCAGGGGGACGATCGGCGCGGGTATCGCGGGGAGTTCATCCGGCTGGTCGAGGCGACGCGGGATCTGGGGTTGCTGCGGGGGGAGGGGCGCGGGTCGAAGTGAGGGGGCGGGGGCGTTTTCGCGGCCCGGAGGCGGCTCGCGACCACTGAATCTCCCGAATCCGCAACCTTCCCCGCCCCGGCTGGTATCAATCGGTATGGCTTGAAGCCTGGGCGGCCGCCATTCGGGCGTTGCCGCCATCCATCCTGATCCCAAGGAGGGATTATGCGTTCCACTTTTGTTCGAACTGCTGCATTCGCAGCCCTGTTGGCGCTCGCGGGCGCCAGCGCAGCGATGGCACCGCTCGGCGTCGACACGGTCTCGACGCCCACGGGCCCCGGAGGAGTGACCGCCCTGGCGGCCACCGGCACATCCAACTTCCTCACCACCACCAACCCCATCTCCTCCCTGACGTGCCCGGGAGAGGTGATCTGGCGCGCCGCGCCAAGGGCCCGGACTCCGAGGCCCCACCGCCGGCCGCCTCCGCCGCAACGCCCGATTCCACCCGGGATGAGCGGTATCGAGGGGCGGGTCACCGACGCGAAGTCCGGCCATTTTCTGAACGATGCCGTGGTCTCGGTCGTGGGCACCGCACTCAGCACGCTGACCAACACGGCCGGCAACTATGCCCTGCCGGGCGTCCCGGCCGGCGACCATACCGTGAAGGTCGTCGTCCTCGGTTACGCGACCCAGGAACGACAGGTGACGGTCACGGCTGGGCGCGCGACGGTGGCCGACTTCGCGCTTGAGGTCGTAGCGCTCAACCTCAGCGAGATTGTCGCTACCGGAGTGGCGGGGACAGTCGAACGAAGGAAGGCCGGGGTCGCCTTGCCACGTGTAAGTGCCGCGAGCCTCAAGTCACGCGGAGCCGTCGGCGCGGGCCGGCAACTCCGTGTTCGGCCGGGCGTCAACACCGAGTCGTACGCCCGCATCGTGGAGAACGACTTCAGGCTCGTCGGCTCCTCACCGCTCTCCACCTTCTCGATCGATGTCGACCGGGCCTCCTACGCCAACGTCCGCCGCTTCATCCAGGACGGACAGCGCCCACCCATCGACGCGGTGCGCATCGAGGAAATGATCAACTACTTCTCCTACGAGAGGGATGACGTGGCCGGCGAGCACCCATTCGCCGTGACCACAGAGGTGTCGCAGGCCCCCTGGAGGCCCGAGCACCGTCTGGTCAGGATCGGGCTGCACGCGCCCGCCGTCGACGCGCGGGACCTGCCACCCAGCAACCTGGTCTTCCTGCTGGATGTCTCGGGATCAATGGGCGAGCCGAACAAGCTGCCTCTCCTGCAGAGCGCCTTCGCGCTGCTGGCCGATCAGCTCAGACCCGAGGACCGGGTGACGGTCATGACCTATTCCAACGAGGTCTGCCTGGCCCTTCCGTCCACTTCGGGCAACCGCAAGCACGAGATTCTCGCCACCATCGAACGCCTTCAGGCCGGAGGCGGCACCGCGGGCGGACCTGCGCTGCAGGCAGCCTACGACATAGCCCGCGAACATCACGTCGACGGCGGCAACAACCGGATCATCCTGGCCACCGACGGAGACTTCAACGTCGGCCCCGCCAGCGACGAGGCGATGGTCGAGCTGGTCGAGCGGGAACGCCGGGCGGGCACCCAACTGACCGTGCTCGGCTTCGGCACCGGCAACCTGAAGGACTCGAAGATGGAGGGAATCGCCGACAACGGTAACGGCAACTTCCACTACGTCGACGGGCTGCTGGAAGCGCGCAAGGTCCTGATCGAGGAGATGGGCGGAACCATCCTGACCCTCGCGAAGGACGTGAAGCTCCAGGTCGAGTTCAACCCGGCGCGCGTGGCCGGCTACCGCCTGATCGGGTACGAGAACCGGCTGCTCGCCGACGAGGACTTCAACGACGACACGAAGGATGCGGGCGAGCTCGGGGCCGGGCACACGGTCACGGCGCTCTACGAAGTGGTGCCCGCGGGAACCGACGTGCCGCGCGCCATCGACGAACTCCGCTACCAGGCACAGCCCGACGATCCGCCGCTCAGTCGGTTCGAGGACGAACTGATGTACGTCAAGGTCCGCTACAAGGACCCCGACGGGGAGAAGAGCCGGCTGCTGGCGCACGCGGTTGCCGACCGGAGCGGGATGCCTTCCGCCGACTTCCGCTTCGCCGCGGCCGTGGCCGGCTTCGGCATGCTGCTGCGAGACTCGGAGCACACGGGGGACCTGACGCTGGGCGATGTGGTGGGGCTCGCCGAGAAGAGCCGGGGTGACGATCCGCGCGGGTACCGGGGCGAGTTCATCCGTCTGGTGGAGGCGACGCGGGATCTGGGGCTGCTGAGGAGGGAGACGGACGGGTTTTAGGAGGCCGCAGACAAACTCTTTCCCGACCCCCGACCGCCATGACTTGGTCCGACTTGATTCCACGGCGGCCGCCATTCGGGCGCGCCGCCATCCATCCCAGAACCCAGGAGGGTACCATGGGAACCTTTTTTGTTCGAACTGCCGGGATGCTTTTGCTGCTCGCTTCTGCGGGCCCCGGCGCAGTAACCGCCCAGACGCCGACAGGGGCGATCGAGGGGCGCGTCACCGATGCGGTGACAGGGCAGCCGCTGAATGACGCCGCGGTGTTCGTGGCGGGCACCGAATTCAGCGCGCTCACCGACACGGAGGGTCGCTACAGCCTGTCGGGCATCCCGACCGGTGAACACACCGTGAAGGTGGTCATCATCGGCTACGTGACCCAGGAGAGGCAGGTGACGGTCACGGCGGGCCAGGCGACGGTGCTGTACTTCGCGCTCAAGGTTGGCGGGATCAACCTCGACGAGATCGTAGCCACCGGAGTGGCGGGCGCGGTCGAGCGCAGGAGTATCGACGGGTTCAGCGGAGGCAGACAACTTCGCGTAAGCGGAGACTACAGCTGGATGCGCGGAGTGACATGCTGCTTCTACAGCGGCGGCAAGGGCGCCTTCAACACCGAATCCTACGCCCACATCGACGAGAACGACTTCAAGCTCGTCAGCGCGTCCCCGCTCTCCACCTTCTCGATCGACGTCGACCGCGCATCGTACGCCAACGTCCGCCGTTTCATCCAGGACGGCACCCGCCCGCCCATCGACGCGGTCCGCATCGAGGAGATGGTCAACTACTTCCCCTACGAGTGGGGCGACGTGGCCGGCGAGCACCCGTTCGCCGTAACCACCGAGGTGACCCAAGCCCCCTGGAAGCGCGAGCACCGGCTGGTCAGGATCGGTCTGCACGCGCCCTCCGTCGACATCCGGCACCTGCCGCCCAGCAACCTGGTCTTCCTGCTGGATGTGTCCGGGTCGATGAACTCGCCCGACAAGCTGCCGCTCCTCAAGAGCGCGTTCGCGCTGCTGGTCGACCAGTTGAGGCTTCAGGACAGGGTCGCGATCGTGGTATACGCGGGTGCGGCGGGACTGGTACTGCCTTCCACCCCCGGCAACCGGCAAGACCGGATCCTGGCCGCACTCGAGCAACTGCGGGCCGGTGGCAGCACCGCCGGGGGCGAAGGTCTCCAGCTCGCCTACGAGACGGCCCGCGAGCACTACATCGATGGTGGCAACAACCGGATCGTCCTCGCCACCGACGGCGACTTCAACGTCGGCCCGTCCAGCGACGGCGAGATGGTGCGGCTGATCGAGAAGGAGCGCGAAAGCGGCGTCTTCCTGACCGTGCTGGGATTCGGGACGGGAAACCTGAAGGACTCCAAGATGGAGCAGATCGCCAACCACGGGAACGGCAACTTCCACTACGTCGACGGCCTGCTGGAGGCACGCAAGGTGCTCGTCGAGGAGATGGGCGGAACGCTGCTCACCCTGGCCAAGGACGTGAAGCTCCAGATCGAGTTCAACCCGGCGCGGGTGGCCGGCTATCGCCTGATCGGGTACGAGAACCGGCTGCTCGCCGACGAGGACTTCAACGACGACACGAAGGACGCGGGCGAACTCGGGGCCGGACACACCGTGACCGCGCTCTACGAGGTGGTGCCCGCGGAAGCCGACGTGCCTCGCGTGGTCGACGAACTTCGCTACCAGCCACGGGCGAATGACCCACCGCCCAGCGAGTTCGAGGACGAGATGCTGTACGTCAAGGTCCGCTACAAGGACCCCGACGGGGAGAAGAGCATGGTCCTCGGACAGGCCGTCGCCGACCGGAGCGGGATGCCTTCCACCGATTTCCGCTTCGCGACAGCGGTGGCGGGGTTCGGCATGTTGCTGAGAGAGTCGCCGTATGCCGGCACCTTTGCGCTCGACGATGTGGTGGAGCTGGCCGAGAGAGGCAAGGGGGATGACCCGCGTGGTTATCGCGGTGAGTTCATCCGGCTGGTGGAGGCGACGCGTGATCTGGGGCTGCTGAAGGTGGAGACGGACGGAGGGATGAAATGAGACCGTTTTCTCCCACGCTGTTCTCAGCGATCGGTATCACCACCCTGTTTGCGTGTTCCGCCTCGGACTCCGTCACCCCGCAGATGCCGACATCCTCCATCGAGGGTGTCGTGACCGACGGGACGACGGGGCATCCACTCAGCCACGCAGTGGTGACGTTGGATGGGCCCGGAAACCTTGGTGACCTCACCAACCAGGCCGGCCGTTTCCTTCTGCCGGACCTCCCGGACGGAGTGTACGCCATGAAGGTGGTGATCTTCGGCTACGCGACCCAGGAAAGGCGGATCACGGTTGCGGCAGGCCAGGCATTGGTGGCCGACTTTGAGCTCGAGATTGCGGCCATCAATCTCGACCACATCGTTGTCACGGGAGTGGCGGGCAAAGTATGGAACTGCCTCGGGCGAGTTTTGCCCCACGGCACGGAGAAGCCCGTCCCCGGCCTGTAACCGTCCTTCGATGGAGCACCGCGACCGGCGAGGCTTCGGGTTTTGCGAGCCCGAGGCCCCACCGGTCGCGGTGTGGGTGCCGCGCCTGGATTGATGGCAGGGTCAAGGGGCTGGCATCTACCCCCTCGCCGCCCACGCCGCCAGCACCTCCGCCTCCTTCTCGGCCGGCAGCCCCGCCCCCGGCTGCGCCCGCCGCTCCTCCGGCAGCGAGTTCCACCATTCCATCGTGTCGCGCGCCGTGTCGCCGATCGGCCGGAAGTTGAGCCCGGCCGCGACCGCAGCGGCCACCGAGACCTGGCTCATGCCGATCGTTTCGCCTTCCGGGGGAAACCAGTTGGTCATGTGACCCCAAGGCCGAATCTCATGCTCGGCCATGAAATCGGCGGACACCCAGGTGAAGGTTGCGTCCGAACCGAGCCCGTCGCGGATCTGCTCCAGCATGGTGCCGAACTGCTGCACCTCGCTCGTGGCGTTGTAGGTTCCGCCGTGGCCGGGGGTCTCGACGAGCCGCACGATCCAATCCGACAGGTCGCGCGCGTCGATGTTCTGCACCGGGTCGGTGGGCGAATTGGGCGCCAGCACCTCGCCGCCGCGCGCGACCCGGACCGGCCAGTAGGTCCAGCGGTCCGTGACGTCGCCCGGTCCGATGATCAGCCCGGGGCGCACGTTGATCGCATTCTCGCCGAACACCTCCGTGTTGATCGCCTCGCACCTCGCCTTCATCGGCCCGTACTCGCCCATGCTCTCGACATCCGGGGACGAGAGCTGTCCCACGGGGTAGGTCTCGTCGATCCCGACCGCGGCGAAGTCGGCGTAGGCCGAGATCGAGGACACGAAGAGGTACCGTTGCACGTTGCCCTGTAGCAGTTCGGTGGTCATGGAGACCCAGCGCGGAATCGAGGCCGAATTGTCGATCACCGCGTCCCATTCGCGGCCCTCGAGCGCGCTCAGGTCGTTGTCCCGGTCGCCGATCAGGTGCTCGACGCGTTCGAAGTAGTCGTGGAAGAAGGGGGGTTCGGTCCGGCCACGGGTGAAAATCGAGACCTCGTGGCCGCGGTCGAGCGCGAACTTGACCTGGTGGGGACCGATGAAGCTGGTGCCGCCCAGGATGAGGATGCGGAGGGGGGTGGGGTCGGCGCAGGCGAGGGGGCCGAAGGCACCCAGGACGCCGAGGGCGCCGCCGGCGCGGGCGGTGGTCTTCACGAAGTCGCGTCTGGTCTGGTTCCGCATGATTGTCATTTTCTGTCCGTGTCGTTGGAGTCCGTTCATCAAACCCTCTCCGTTGCGCCCCCACCCTGTCGCGCTCAATCTTATCCTCGCCGCGGCGGCTCGGCCACGGCCACGAAGTGACAACGCAGGAAGGGGATGCCACAGAATGACAACGACAAGAACGATCCGGCTGGCCGCGCTGCTCGGGGCGCTGGCGGTCCTTACGACCACGCAGGTCGCGGCCCAGGAGGTCGCCGAGGTGGAGGTCGCGAGGGTGGAGATCACGCCCACCACACTCACCCTCCAGGTCGGTGAGAAGGCCGAGATCACCGCCACCGCCTACGATGCGGACGGCAATGTGGTCGAAGTGCCCATCCTCTTCTTCTCGCGGGGAGGACGCGGCAGGCTCGCGGTCGACCGCTCCACGGGCGCCATCGAGGCCTTCAAGGGTGGTGAATTCGAAGTCATGGTACGAGCGATGGCACCGGGCGGCGCTGGCGGCAGGGTTACCGTCACCGTCCCGTACCCACCGCTCGACCGGGTGGAGATCTCCGAGGAGGGCGGCCGCTTCTACGTGGGCGTAACCGTGCGCCACAAGGCCGCCGTGGTCGACCAGGCCGACGATGTCCGCGACCTCGCCGTCGCCTGGAGCACCTCGGACGAGTCCATCGCAACCGTCGACCGCTACGGCGTCTTCCGGGCCCACGCGCCCGGCGCAGTGACGCTTTCAGCGACGGCGGAGGGCGTTGTCGGCCGGATTCGCTATGAAGTGGCGGACAACCCGGTCACAACGATGGCCGTGGAGGCCAGCCAGGCCCGCGGCCGGACGGGAGACGTGATCCGCGTCACGGCCACGCCATCGAACGCAAGCGGCGCGACGGTCGACGACATTCCCGTCACCTTCGGGCTGATCGCCGACCCTGACGCGATCGCCACCGCCGACTTCCCGCCCGCCGAGGTCGACGAGCAGGGGCGTTTCGTGGCCTACAGGCCGGGCCTCTACACGGTCACTGCCAACGTCCCGGGGACCACCGCCCACACTACCGTCGAAATCCTGCCCCGGCACGCGGTGGAGGAAGTCTCGCTGGTCGGCCACGCCCCGGTGCGCAACGTCTCCACCTCGGACCTGTGGGTGTGGGAGGGCGTCGATGGCCGCGACTACGCGATCACCGGCACCCACGCCGCCCACGGCAGCACGTACTGGTGGGACGTGACCGACCCCGCGAACCCGGTCCTGACCGACTCTCTCGTGGTGGACGCGCGCACAACCAACGACGTCAAAGTCTCCGAGGACGGCGAGATCTGCGTGATCTCGCGCGAGGGCGCTTCGAACCGGCGCAACGGGATCGTGATCGTGGACTGCACGGATCCCCGCAACATCGAGATCATCTCGACCTTCGACGACGAACTGACCGGGGGCGTGCACAACCTCTTCATCTACGACGACCATGTCTACGCCGTGAACAACGGCATCCGCTTCGACGTGATCAACATCGAGGACCCGGCGAACCCGAACCGTGTGGGGCGCTTCGAGCTCGACACGCCCGGGCACGCCATCCACGACATCTGGATCGTGGACGGGATCGCGTACACTTCGAATTGGGGGGACGGGGTGGCGGTGATCGACGTGGGCGGCGGCGACAAGGGCGGCAGCCCGGCCAACCCGGTCCTCATCTCCCGCTTCCGGGACATCGGGGGCGCGACGCACGCGGCTTTCCCGTACAAGAGCCCGACCGGCAAATTCTACATCTTCATGGGGGACGAGCGGGGGGCTCCGGGTTTCGACGGGCAGGACCGCGCCCGCACGCCGGACTTCATGTCGGGCTACATCCACATCGTGGACTTCACCGACCCCGAGAACCCCGAAGAGGTTGCCCGCTACGAGATCCCCGAGGCCGGTTCGCACAACATGTGGATCGAGGACGACCGGCTCTACGCAGCGTTCTACCAGGGCGGCCTGCGCGTGGTGGACATCTCGGGCGAACTGAAGGGGAACCTGTATCACCAGGGACGCGAGATCGCC
Organism: Longimicrobiales bacterium; assembly: GCA_965208295.1. Lineage (GTDB taxonomy): Bacteria > Gemmatimonadota > Gemmatimonadetes > Longimicrobiales > Gaopeijiaceae > Bin94. Next base: position 1,225,287 of record OZ242328.1, read on the forward strand.
GTGTACAAGGCGTTCGATCCGGACGGAGTGGTGGCGAATGCGCCGTTCACATGGGGACCGCAGATGCACAAGGGGAACCTGTTCTTCGCCGAGTATTTCTCGGGGATGTGGGCGGTGAAACTGCAGCCGCGGCGCGTGCTGATTCCGTGAGGGGGCGGATGGCGCCGACGCTCGTTCCCGCGGTCGGCCGTGTCCCGCGCGGCCATGGCTTCGCCCGCGCGTTCGTGCGATTTGCGGTCCTCGCCTGCCTGGGCGCCACCATGGTTCCCGGCAGCGCCGCCGCCCAGTCCTACTGGGTCTACGTGGCCGCCGAGTCCGAAGACGAAGTCGCCCTGCTGCGGTACGACGCCGGCGGCGACCTGACCGTCGAAAAGACGATCACCACCGGATGGCTCCTGGCCGAGATCGAGGCCCCGCACGGCCTCGCCATGGACCCCGGCGGCGAGTACTGGTACCTCACCCTGGGACACGGTTTCCCCAACGGCCGCCTCGTCAAGTACGCTACCGGCGCCGACACGGTGGCAGGCGTCGCCGACCTCGGCCTCTTCCCGGCCACCATCGCCGTCCCCCCGCACGGCACCGTCGCACTCACCGTCAACGCCAACTTCCACGGCGACCACATCCCCTCGACCGTCACCATCGTCGACCTGGAGACCATGTTCCCGCTCGCGGACGTGGTCACCTGCACCATGCCGCACGGCTCCCGCTTCAACGCCGACGGCACGAAGCACTACTCGGCGTGCATGATGGACAACCAGCTCGTCGAGATCGACGGCGCCACCCTCGCCGTGAGCCGGCGCCTCGACCTGGTCGCCAACGAACCGGCCCACGCCCCAATGGACGGGCATATGGCCATGGCGCCGCCCGACGGGCATTGCTCGCCCACCTGGACGACCCCCCACCCGGACGGCAAGCGCGTCTTCGTCCCCTGCAACAAGGGCGACGCGATCCTCGAGGTCGACCTGGAGAAATGGCGCGTCACACGCCGCATCGAGGCCCCGGGCGCGCCCTACAATCTCGACCTCACTCCCGACGGGACCCGGCTGCTCGCGACCTTGAAGGGGAGTGCGCAGTTCGGCATCTGGGATGTCGACTCGGGCCAATTGCTTCACATGATCGACTCGGAGATGCGGGTGACCCACGGCGTCGTGGCCACGCCAGACGGCCGATACGCGATCGTCACGGTCGAGGGGATCGGCGGCGATCCCGGCACGGTGGAGGTCATCGACATCGACACGGGCAATCGCGTCGCTTCGGCGCAGATCGGCAAACAGGCCGGCGGAATCGCGCTCTGGAAGATGGAGGGATAGGAGTATGGCGTCGCCGTTACACACACTTTACACACGATTTCTCGCCCCAGTGCTCCCGGCCGCACCCCTCGGGGCAGCGAAACGGGCCGAGCGGCCGGCAAGGATCCTCCGTTTCACCCTCCTGCTCCCCGTCGCATCCCTCTGGGCCTGCCAGTCGCCCCCCACCGAGTCCCCCGAGAACGAACCCGGCTGGCGCTGGTCCGACGAACGCGTCCTGGAAACCGTCAACGCCGTCCGCGCCGGCCGCACCCTGCAGCCCGAGACCTGGCCCGGCGGCGCCCGCGTCGCCGTCCTCCTCTCCTTCGATGTCGACAACGAGACGGTTCTCGGCCTGCGCTACGGCGACGCCACCGTCGGTTCCCTCTCGCAGGGCCAGTTCGGAGCCCGCGTCGCCCTGCCCCGCGTCGTCGACCTGCTCGACCGCGAAGGCATCCCCGCATCCTTCTTCATCCCCGCCGTCAGCCTCGTCCTCAACCCCTTCCAGGTCGGCATCATCCAGGCCGCGGGACACCACGAGTTCGCCATTCACGGCTGGATCCACGAACTCAACTCAAGCCTCGACGCCGAAACCGAACGCGCCCTCCTGGAGCGCGCCGTCGACTATATGACCGACGTCACCGGCACGCGTCCCGTCGGCTACCGCGCCCCGTCCTGGAACTTCAGCCCGAACACCCTCGAAATCCTGCTCGAGATGGGCTTCCTCTACGACTCGTCGCTCATGGCCGACGACCGTCCCTACGAGATCAATGCCCACGGCGAGCCCACGGGGATGGTCGAACTGCCCGTCGAGTGGATCCTCGACGATGCGCCGGTCTTCAACCCGCGCGGCGCCAGCTATTCGCACCCGCGCGACGTGCTCCAGGTCTGGAAGGACGACTTCGACGGGGCCTACAAGGAGGGCACGATGTTTCTCCTGACCATGCACCCGCACGTGATCGGGCACCGCTCGCGGATCGTCGTGCTGGAAGAGCTGATCCGGTACATCAAGGGCCACGAGGGCGTGTGGTTCGCGACGCACCTGGAAGCGGCGCGGTACGTGAAGGAGGCGGCGGGACTCTAGGGACCGGCACCTCTGCTGGAACCCGTGGGCCAGCCCGGCGTACTGATACTCGGAAGTGGCAGTGCCGCATCATCTCTCAACGTCTGGAGGGGACCGGGAATGAGAGCATACCGCATTATCCGATTCGCACTGTGCGCGTTCGTCGCCACACTGGGTACCCAGGCATGCGACGACCTGGGCATCGGACCCGACACTCCCGACGGCGATTCCGACCGCGCCGCCCTCATGAAGCTCTATGACGCCACCAACGGACCGGATTGGACCAACAGCGAGGGTTGGGGAACCGATGCACCACTCAGGACATGGCACGGCGTCGTGACCGACGGCACCGGCCGCGTGCTGAGTCTGGACCTGAGCGGCACTCTGGCCGCCAACGGCCTGTGGCTGCGCCATGGCCTGGTCGGCCCGATCCCCCCGGAGCTCGGAGATCTCACGCGCCTGACGCGACTGATCCTCGAAGGCAACGACCTGACGGGTCCCATCCCCCCCGAACTCGGCAATCTCCCGGACCTTGGACTGCTGGACCTCGGCGACAACAGCCTGACCGGCCCGATCCCCCCCGAACTCGGCGATCTCGCCGAACTGACGGACCTCGACCTGTCGGACAATGAGCTGACCGGCCCGGTCCCGCTCGCACTGACCAACCTCTCCAACCTGGCAAGGCTGAACCTTTCGCAAAACGATCTGTCGGGCGAGATCCCGTCCGCACTCGGCACCCTTTCGAGCCTGCAGGAACTTGTGCTCTTCAGCAACGGTCTGACCGGCGAGATTCCCCTCGAACTCACCCAACTCGCGAACCTGGAGTACCTGTCGCTCAGCAGCAACGATCTTACCGGCACCATCCCACCCCAGCTCGCCGACCTGCCGGCCCTGGACTGGCTCTCCCTGTCCTACAATCACCTGACGGGCACGATCCCGCCTGAACTGGGCAATCTCGCCAACCTCACCGGGCTCTTCCTTCAGGGAAACGACCTGGAGGGCACGATTCCGGTCGAACTCGGCAACCTCGCGAACATCCAACGGCTCTACCTCGCGCGCAACGCGCTAACCGGCCCGATCCCGGCGGAGCTGGGCAACCTCGCCGACATGACCATCCTGTGGCTGAGCGAAAACGAGTTGACCGGAGCGATCCCGCCCGAACTCGGCAACCTTCGCAACGCCATATATCTGGGGCTGTACCAGAACGCCCTGACCGGCTCGATCCCCCCCGAGTTGGGCGGCCTTGCGGCGATGGAGCGACTGTTCCTCTACGACAACGACCTGGAGGGACCGGTTCCACCCGAGTTCGGGACGATGGTCGGACTGCGGCAACTCGGCCTCACCAACAACGCGGCCCTGGAAGGCCCCCTGCCGGCGGAACTCACCGCCCTTCGACAGCTCGATGTTCTCCTTGCCGGCGGGACCAGGCTGTGCATACCCGAGGACCCCGAGCTTGCGGTCTGGCTGGAAGGGATCCGCAAACGCCGCGTGGCGTCCTGCTCCGGTGGAAATCTCCAGGCGTACCTGATCCAGACGGTGCAGTCGCGTGCCTTCCCCGTCCCGCTGGTCGCGGGTGAAGATGCGCTACTGCGCGTGTTCGTGACGGCCCCGGCCCCCGTCGCCGCGGGAACCCCGCCGAGTCGGGCTCGGTTTTTCCACTACGGCGTGGAGACCCATGTGCAAGACATCGCGGGCAACTCCCGGACGATCCCCGCCGAGGTGGACGAGAGTTCTCTCCTGAACTCGTCCAACGCCGTGATCCCCGGTGACGTGGTGCGGCCGGGCCTCGAAATGGTGATCGAGGTGGACCCGGACGGAACACTGGACCCGGAACTCGGGGTCACTGCGCGGATCCCCGAAACGGGACGCCTGGCGATCGAGGTGGGGGCCATGCCCCTCTTCGACCTGACGCTGGTGCCGTTCGTGTGGGAAGAGGATCCCGACCTTGAAATCGTGGGCACGGCCAGATCCATGGCCGCGGACCCCGAGAACCACGAACTGCTCTGGGAAACACGAACGCTTCTGCCGGTGGGCGAGCTGGAGGTGAAGGCCCACGAGACCGTCACGACCAGCTCCAACCACTCCGGGGACCTGCTCCGGGAGACCTCGGCCCTTCGGGTCATGGAAGGTGGCACCGGCCACTACATGGGGATGATGTCGCCACCCGTACGCGGGTTCGCCGGGATGGCCTGGATCCCCGGCCGTTCGAGTTTCTCGCAGGCCGACGCCGACCTCATCGCGCATGAACTGGGACATAACTTTTCACTGCGCCACGCGCCGTGCGGCAGCCCCGCCAGCCCCGACCCCGCCTTCCCCGATTCGGACGGCTCGATCGCCGTCTGGGGGTACGATTCACGCGGGGCGGGCAGGCTGATAATCCCGGCCCGGCCGGACATCATGTCGTACTGCGCTCCCGTGTGGATCAGCGACTACCACTTCACCAATGCGCTGCGCTTCCGACTGAGCGACGCGGACAGCGTGGGGCTGCCGATGGTTGTCCCGTCGACTCGGGGGCTTCTCCTGTGGGGCGGGGTCGATGCGGACGGCGCGCCCTTTCTGGAACCGGCCTTCGTGGTTGACGCGCCGCCGGCGATGCCGCGGTCGAGTGGTGGATTCCGGCTCGCCGGGCGGACGGATGATGGGGTGGAGCTGTTCTCCTTCAGCTTCGACATGCCCGAGGTGGCCGATGGCGACGGGAGTTCCGGGTTTGCCTTCGTGCTGCCGGTGGAGGAGGGGTGGGCGGGGACTCTCTCGGTCATCACGCTGTCGGGCCCCGGCGGATTGGTCGCGCTGGACAGTGAGAGCGAGCTTTCCATGGCCGTGCTTCGGGATTCGCGCACCGGCCAGGTCCGCGCCATGCTGCGGAATCTGCCCGGGACGGTTGTAACGCACGCGGATGCGGCCGCAGCGCTGTCGCCCGAGCCGGGCTTCGAGGTCCTGTTCAGCAGGGGAGTTCCGGACGCCGAAGCCTGGCGGCGCTGACCGTAGCCCGCGGAGAAAAGGGGCGTCACTCTGGCCGCGATGGACTCACGCCCGTAGGGGGAGTTTGGCCGCCGCATTCCTTGACCCTGCCCTCGCTCCCATCCACCTTGCCTGTTCAGGCCGGGATTACAATGCGGCGACGAGGGGACAGGAGGAATGAGCCATTACCGCCCCATCTTCGGGATAGGAGCGCTGTCGGCGATCCTGTGCGCGTCCGCGTGCGGCGAGAAGGGTACGGAACCTGTGGATCCTCCGGACCTGGATCCGCCCGCGCCGGTCGACAGTGAGCCTCTGCTCAAGCTCTACCAGGCCACCGACGGGGCGAACTGGATCAACAACGACGGCTGGAATACGGACGCGCCTGTGGGGGAGTGGTACGGGGTCGAGACCGACGCCTCCGGCCGGGTTGTGAGTCTCGATCTCAGCGGGACATGGGGCGAGGAGGATTTCCAGTGGAAGCGTCATGGTCTCGCGGGACCGATCCCGCCGGAACTCGGCAACCTCGAACGCCTGCAGTCGCTGGTCCTCGCGGGAAATGAACTGCTAGGGAGACATCCCGCCCGAACTCGGCAATCTCACGGAACTGACGCGGCTTGATCTCGGCAACAACAGTCTCACAGGCGAGATTCCAAGCGACTTGGGTGACCTCGCCCAGCTGAGGGAACTGGACCTGCGCGACAACCTCCTGCACGGCCCGATCCCGTCCCGACTCGGTCGTCTTTGGGACCGCTCGGAGCTGACGGTCCTGGCGCTCAGCGGCAACATACTGAGTGGCAGGATTCCGCCGCACCTGCGCAACCTCTCCGAGTTGACGGTGCTGTCGCTCGATGACAACAGCCTGCGCGATCGCATCCCCAGGGAACTCGGCCAGCTCACCGCGCTGAAAGCGCTGTCGCTCGGCGACAACCACCTCGACGGTCCCGTTCCCCCGGAGCTCGGCGACCTGGTCGGCCTGGAGCGACTGGATCTGCATGGGAACACGCTGCGCGGCGGGATCCCGCCCGAGCTCGGCAACCTGGTCAACCTCCAGACACTGTTCCTTCATGGCAACCAGCTGACCGGTATTCCGCCCGAACTGGGAAACCTGGTCAACCTCCAGACACTGTTCCTTCATGACAACCAGCTGACCGGCAGTCTTCCACCCGAGCTGGGCAACCTGGCCCGAGTGAAGATCCTGGCTCTCGGTGACAACCGGCTCTCCGGCACGATACCCCCCGCTCTGGGCAACCTTGCCAGCGCGACCTATCTGGCGCTCGACCGCAACGCGCTGACCGGCCCGATTCCGCCGGGGCTGGCCGACCTGGCGAAGATCGAGTACCTGCACCTGGATTTCAACGATCTAACCGGCCCGATCCCTGCCGAATTCGGCAACATGGCTACCCTGCGCACGCTTGGTCTCGCGAACAATCCCTCAATGGGCGGCCCGCTGCCGACCGAACTCACGGGACTTCTCCGGCTCGAAGCGCTCCAGGCCGGAGACACCGGCCTGTGCGTTCCCGCGGACACCGCACTGCACGCCTGGCTGGAAAGGGTCCACAAGCGCCGGATCGCGTCCTGCGGGGAGCCACCCAATGTGATGCTGATCCAGGCGGTGCAGTCTCGCGAGTTCCCGGTACCGCTGGTCGCGGGCGAAGGGGCGCTGCTGCGGGTGTTCGTGGTCGCCGGGCGTCGCACCACCGCGACCATTCCGGCGGTCCGGGCCCACTTCTACCTCGACGGTGTGGAAACGCACCTGGAGGAGATCCCGGGCAAACCCACGCGGATCCCCACCCAGTTGGTCGATAGCCTGCTGTCGGCGACCGCCAACGCCTCGATTCCGGGTCACGTGGTGCAGCCCGGCCTCGAGATGGTGATCGAGATCGATCCGGAGGGTACGCTGGACCCGGAACTCGGGGTCGCGACCCGGATCCCCGAATCGGGGCGCCTGTCCGTGGACGTTCGCGCGATGCCCGTCCTCGATCTGACGCTGGTTCCGTTCGTCTGGGAAGAGGATCCCGACTTTTCCGTCAGGGACCTCGTGAGGGAGGTGGCGAGGGACCCGGAGAACCACGGGTTGCTCAGCCTGACGCGCACGATACTGCCGTTGGCCGACCTGGATGTGAAGTCACACCTCTTCGTAAGGAGCGACAGCAGACACTCTTCCGTGCTGCTCCGGGAGACCACGGCAATTCGCGCCATGGAAGGCGGCACGGGCCACTACATGGGAATGATGGCCCCGCCCGTTTCCGGACCCAGCGGCCTGGCTCACCTCCCGGGCCGGTCAAGCTTCTCCAAACCCTACCCGACCCTGATCCCGCACCTGCTCGGGCACAACTTCTTCCTGGGCGACGCTCCCTGCGGGGACGTGCTCCGCCTGGACCGCTCGTTCCCCAATGCCCTCGGAGCGATCGGGGTCTGGGCGTACGATCCGCGCGACAGCGGCAGGTTGCTGCCCCCCACGCGCCTGGACATCATGTCGTACTGCGATTTCGTGTGGATCAGCGACTACCACTTCGCCAACGCGCTGCGCTTTCGCCTGAACGAGGCGGACAGTGTGGGACTGCCGATGGTTGTCCCGTCGACTCAGGGGCTACTCCTCTGGGGCGGGGTCGATGCGGACGGCGCGCCCTTCCTGGAACCGGCCTTAGTGGTCGACGCGCCGCCCGCGTTGCCGCAGTCGAGCGGCGGGTTTCGGCTGGCGGGGCGGACGGACGATGGGGTGGAGCTGTTTTCCTTCGGCTTCGAGATGCCGGTGGTTGCGGACGGTGACGGGAGTTCGGGGTTTGCCTTCGTGTTGCCGGTGGAGGAGGGGTGGGAGGGGACTCTCGCCAGCATCACGCTCTCGGGGCCCGGTGGATCATTCGCCCTGGACACGGGGAGTGATCTGTCCATGGCCGTGCTCAGGGATCCACGCACCGGGCAGATTCGCGGCTTCCTGCGGGAGCTTCCCGGGACGGTTCTGACGCACGCTGACGCGCTCGCCGCAGTGTCGCCCGAGCCGGGCCTCGAGGTGCTGTTCAGCCGGGGGGTTCCGACCGCCGAGTCCTGGCGGCGCTGACCACGGGCGGGGCGACCTCCGGCGCCAAGATCGGGTAGATTGCCAGCAGAAAATGCCGGCACTACACTGCATCCGCCATCAGACTCGCACACGGGTGTCCAACCGCGCGAAAGAGAGGACCTCCCCGATGAGTGGCCCGTGGAAAAAGCCCTTGGCTCTCCTCGCCAACGCGTTGGCCCTCCTGCTCCTGGCAGGCCAACCGGCCCCACCCACCACCTCACCCTGCGACGACACCCCCCCACCCCCCGGCGCCACCCTCGCGCCCAGCCGCGACCTCTACTGCCTGTTCCTCGCCCCCCGCCCCGGCCTGGATGGCCTCTCCGGCCACCTCGAACTGCGCCCACCCCACTCCCCCTTCGGGGTGGCCGTGAACGCCGCCGGAAACCACCTCTACGAGGGAATCATCACGCTCGACGGGCTCCCCGACCCGGCCACCCTCGGTGACTACGACCACATCGTCGCCTGGCTGGCCACCCCCCTCTTCGACACGGTCATCAACCTGGGCCCGGTCGCCAACGGCACGCGCAGCATCGGCGAGATCGACCTCAACAAGTTCATGATTCTGGTCACGGCCGAGGCGCGGCCCGACGCGCCCGAATGGGAGGGCCGGCTATTGCTGCGCGCCAGTTCGCCCAGTTCGAGGATGTCCCCACCCGACATGCAGGAGTTCATTCTCGGGGCCACGGGGACCGCCCAGCCCACGCACCAGCACGGCGCCATGGACGCCGCAACAGGCAACGGCACCTGGCCCCACCCCCCCATGATGCCCGGCCTCACCATGTTCCCCGCCCTCATGGCCCTCGATCCCCCTGCCGCCACCCCCTTCCTCCCCGGCGCCGGCATCGATCCCGCCACGCTCCCCCTCGCCCGCCCCCGCGACATCCTCCGCCTTGCCGACGGCGACGAAATCACCCTTGAGGCCGGCCTCGTGCGACGGCGAATACACAGCCGCGACCACGTCATGTACGGCTTCAACGGTCAATACCCGGGACCACTCCTCCACGTCCCCGAAGCGGCCACCGTCACCGTCCATTTCACCAACTCGATCGCCTGGCCCACCACCATCCACTGGCACGGCCTCCGCCTCGACAACGCCTCGGATGGGGTGCCCGGCATCACCCAGGACCCGGTCGAGCCCGGCGAGACCTTCCGCTACGAGGTGCACTTCAAGGACCCCGGCGTCTACTGGTACCACCCACACCACCGCGAAGACGTCCTCAAGGACCTCGGGCTGTACGGGAACATGCTCGTCGAGTCGCGTTACCCCGACTACTACGGCCCCGCCGACCGCGAGGAGTTCCTCATGGTCGACGACTTCCTCATGGCCGGCGACGACCCCATGCCCTTCGGCGAGGAGCGCTCCACGCACGCCTTCATGGGGCGCTTCGGCGACCTCATGCTGGTCAATGGCGAGCCGGAGTACGAGCTGGACGTCACGGCGGACGAGGTGGTGCGGCTGTATCTCACGAATGTGTCGAACACGCGGACCTTCAACCTGTCGTTCGTGGGAGGGGCTGCCCGCATGAAGGTCATCGGCACCGATGTGGGGGCCTTCGAGCGGGAGGAATGGATCGAGAGCATCGTGCTGAGTCCCGCCGAGCGCTACATCGTGCATGTGCGCTTCGACGAGCCGGGCGACGCGCTGCTCGTGAACCGCGTGCAGGGGATCGACCATCTGGGGGGCGCGTTCTTTGCGGAGACGGACACGCTTGGGGTTGTGCGAGTGGCGGCGGCCGAGCCAGGGGTGGGTTCCGGGGGCACGCCGGGGTCAACTCCGTCCGACGGCGCTCCCGGACCACCAGCGATCCCCACCCCCACCGCCCTCGCCTTCGACACCCTCCGCGCCAACCTCCACGCCGCCCGCGAGATCGCGCTCTACCGCGAACACTTCGACGACCCCCTCGATCACGAGCTCACCTTCACCCTGGAGACCACCGGAATCCCCTTCATCGTCGACCGCTTGATGCGCTTCGATTCCGCCTACTTCCACCCCGTCGAGTGGAGCGGTACGATGCCGATGATGAACTGGAACTCGACGTCGCAGGAGGTGCGCTGGATCATCCGGGAACCCGCCACGGGCCACGAGAACATGGACATCGCCTGGAACTTCGAGGTGGGTGACGTGGTGAAGATCCGCCTGCACAACGAACGGCGGTCCTTTCACGCCATGCAGCACCCCTTCCACATCCACGGCCAGCGCTTCCTGGTGCTGGAGCGCAACGGCGTGCCGAACGAGAACCTCGCCTGGAAGGACACCGTGCTGCTTCCGGCGGGGACCACGACCGACATCCTGCTCGAGATCACCAACCCGGGGCGCTGGATGGCGCACTGCCACATCTCCGAGCACCTGGAGTCGGGGATGCGGATGCTGTTTGAGGTGGGAGGGTCGGGGTAGCGGGTAGCGACGACGGTCAACACCGCCGGGCCTCCCACGCCGCGGCCAGGCTCCGGTCGAAGGTGAAGAGGTCGCGAGCCTTGCGCCGGATGCAGCTGGCGAGGTGCACGAGGTCGCGAGCTTCGAGTCCGGGATAGCGGTGGGCCAGACTGCGGGCCCGCTCGACATCGGCGCGTTCCACGGGCCAGACATCGGACACGGTGTGGTCGAGAAGGGCGAAGGCGGCGTCCATGGTCCGTGTCCTGCCGCGTCGGTGGTAATAGTGGAGGATCTCCTGAAGAACCTCCGACGACGTCACCAGCCTTTGTTCACGTTCCGCAGCACCCTCCAGGAGATCCCGCGCCCGGTCTCGGTGAGGGTGTTCGTGACCCACAAAGAGGATAAACACGTTGGTATCGACAAAGATCATATGTCGTCCAGCCCGGCGATCTTGGAGTCCATAATGATCCGCTTCATGTCCTCCCAGTCCATTTCCCGTCCGCCCGGAGGATGCATCGCGTCGCACTTGGCGGCAAATTCACGAAGCTCCTCGACCGTGAACCTCCTGGGCCGCGCCGAGGCCAGCTTCTCGTCGGCCGCCTCCCGGAACCACTCGCCGAGCGACTTCCCCTCCCGCCGCGCCTGGTCCTGGTAGCGCATCTTCGCGGTCTCCTTCACGATGAAGTGGATGCGTGCCATGGTTTCTCCTGTGCATAATTGTGGTGCATGTGCAGGATAGCGGTGCAAACGTGCTGCGTCAAGGGCTGCTGGCGGTCCGTGGATGAATCCGCCCGAGCACCGAGAGCGGTGAGGCGCCGGGCTGGCAAGGCGCGACGAGAGGTGAATAGCAGCGCTATTCGCCCGAGGAGCAACGCAGAGCGTAGCGGTCCAGCGCGGATGCATCGCCGCTCGAATGCCGGGGGGATTTTGTCCGCGGGCTGCAGGGGCGGGCTTCACCCCGCCCGCGTGCTACTTCCCCTCCAACCCATCCAGAAACTCTCCCACATCCAGCAACACGATGTCGCCGCGCTTCCGCAACTCGCGCAGGAACGGCCCCTTGTGTCCGGCGCCGTAGGTCAGCAGAAAGCGCGCGCCCTCGCCCCGGTGGCGGTCGAGCGCGCGTTCGATGTTCGCCCAGTGCGACGCATTGATCGCCACCCATCCGCCGGGGCCCAGGCTCCGGTCGAAGAGTCGGGCGTAGGTGCGCATGCGGATGTCGTAGGCCTCGTCGTAGGCGTCGGTGTGGATCCACCGGGGGTCGTCGGCGGCTCCTCCGGCGGCCAGCGCTTCGGCCGATGCCTGGGCGGCGGCCTGATATTCGGCCCACCCCCGGACACGGTCGGGATCCTCCTCGTAGGCTCGCAGGTTCGCGGCCCGGAAGTCCGACATCGGCTGCGTCCAACCCGCCGTCGGGATGACTTCGAAGTCCAGCTCGCGCGACAGCGGGAAGAGTCCCTCCATGTACTCGGGGAAGCGGCGCACGCGCGGCTCCTCGACGGTGCCGGTGGCCTGGTATTCGGCCCACGCACGGTCCCAGCGGTTGGGCGGGATTTCGGTCAGCCAGTAGTCGGGGTCGATCGCGCGGACCAGATCGCGCACGACCTCCAGACTGAACGACTCGCTGGTCTCGTGCCGACCGTGGATCATGCCCACGACGACGACTTCGTTGAGGGGCGGAATTTCCCCGGCCGGGCGCCGCTCCACGGGCTCCACTACCGGAACCAGCTCGACGAAACTGCCCGCGACCTGGTTCGACACGTGGACGCGCTGGCCATCCGGATGGCGCGGATCCCCATCCAGGCGGAGGACGAGCGGCTGGTCACCCACGTCGATGGTCTGCACGACGGCCAGCGTCTCGAGGTCGACTACCGACACCGTTCCGCCATCCGCGTTGTAGACGAGTGCGTAACGCCCCGGCGCGGGAACCACGATCGAGGCGGGACGCTCCCCCAGCCCTTCGGAGACCCGCCCCGTAACGGCGAACGACGCCGTGTTGATCAACACCAGTTCGTCGGAGCCGCCGCACGCCACGATGTACGTGACGTGATCGGGGGTGATTGCGCCGTCGAGGGGTTCCGGGCACACCTCGACGGTGGCGTCGGCCTCGTCGTTGAGGAGGTCGAGAACCGTGACGGTGCCCGAGTCGCGGTTGGGGACGAAGGCGTGCGATCCGTCCCACATGACGGCGGGCGGGGGAATGGTGTCGTCGGCCGTGATGAAGTCGATGCCGTCCGGGGCGTCGCCCCATCTCACGTTGCCGATACGGAAGGGACCCTCGTTTTCGGGGTCCTGGGCGAGGGCCTGGCTGGGGAGGCTCGAGGCGGCGAGGGCCGCCAGCAGGGCGAGCAGGTGCGATCGGGAGTTGGGACCTGCGGACTTGTTCACGGCGCCACACCTCCGCTGCGGGTTCGGGGAGGACCTCACCATCGTGACCTTCATCCTCTGGCGCAAACCCGCCGACCGGACCAGAATGCCACGCAGTATGCGTACAACAGCAACGAGCAGAGGAGAGCGGTATGAGCTTGGGGACTATCGTTAGATACACCGGCGGCGCGCATTTGGTTGCGGTCGCCTTCGCCACGACCCTGTCAGCCCAGCGGCCCGTGGAAAACTCCCCCGCGGCCGGCTACGCGACCGTCACGGCCGAGACCGTCGCGCTCACCGGCGTCACCCTGATCGACGGCACCGGCGAACCCGCGCGGCGCGGCCAGACGGTCGTGATCAGCGGCAACCGCATCGCCGCGGTGGGACCCGACGGCACCGTGGACATCCCCGACGGCGCCGAGGTGATGGACCTGTCCGGCCACACGGTCATTCCGGGAATGGTGGGGCTGCACAACCACCTCTTCTACACGGCCGCGGGTGGGCGGTCGGCGCAGCTCACCTACAGCGCGCCGCGTCTCTACCTGGGGAGCGGCGTCACCACCGTGCGCACGACGGGAAGCCGGCAGCCGTACGCGGAAATCAACCTGCGCGACGAAATCGACGCCGGGCGCGCACCGGGACCGCGCATCCACATCACGGCGCCGTACATCACCGCCGGCGGCGGGATCTCGCAGATGACGATGATCGAGTCGCCCGAGCAGGCACGCCGCTTCGTGCGCTACTGGGCCGCCGAGGGCGCCACCTGGCTGAAGGCGTACACGAACATCCGCACCGAGGAGCTAAGCGCGGTGATCGACGAGGCCCACAAGCAGGGGATCAAGGTGACGGGACACCTGTGTTCGATCAGCTTCACCGAGGCGGTGGGACTCGGGATCGACAACATCGAGCACGGTCTGGCCACCAACAGCGACTACTCGGCGGGCCGCGGCCGTGACGAGTGCCCGCAGACGCTGTGGAACGACGCCGTCGGCATCGACCCGAACGGACCCGAGGCGCAGGCGACCTTCAAGACAATGATGGACGCGGACGTGGCGATGACCTCGACGCTGGCCGTCTACGAGCTCTTCATCCAGGGGCGGCCCACCCGCGACGCGCGCTCGCTGGACGCCATGGCCCCGGCCGTGCGCGAGGACTACCTGGCCAACAAGGCCCAGATCGACGAGATCGGACGGTCCGAGGAAGACTTCCTGACCGCGATGGCGTACGAGAAGGCGTTCTACCGGGCGGGTGGAGTGCTGGCGGCCGGGGTGGATCCCACCGGCAACGGCGGCGCGCTGCCCGGCTACGGCGACCAGCGGAACTACGAGCTGCTATCCGAGGCGGGACTGGCGCCGCACGAGGTCGTGCAGGTGATCAGCGCGAACGGAGCCAGGGTTCTGGACCTCTTCGACGATCTGGGGACGGTCGAGGCGGGCAAGATCGCGGACCTGGTCGTCATGAGCGGTGACCTGACCGCGGATCCGTCGGTGATCCGCAACGTGACGGTCGTCTTCAAGGACGGCGTGGGCTACGACTCGGTGAAGATGCTGGAAGACGTGCGGGGGCGGGTCGGCATTTCGTGAAGTTCAAGGTCCCGCACCCGCTGGTGCTGCTGACCGGGTGCGTGATCTTCGCCGCTGTGGCCAGCCATGTGCTGCCGGCGGGTGAGTATGACCGGCGCGACGATGAGGTGACGGGGCGCAGCGTGGTGGTGGCGGGCACGTATCACGAAGTCGAGCCGAACCCGGTGGGGCCGTTCGAAGCGGTGGTCGCGCTGCCGCGCGGGATGGCGGACGCGGCCGAGGTCATTTTCCTGGTCTTTCTGATCGGTGGCGCCTTCACGGTGGTGGACCGGACCGGGGCGCTGCGGCGGGGCGTGACCTCGCTGATCCGTTCGCTCGGGGGACGGGACCTGCTGGTGATCCCGCTCGTGTCCCTCCTCTTCGCGACCGGCGGCGTGATCGAGAACATGCAGGAGGAGATCATCCCGCTGATTCCCGTGCTGCTGATCCTGGCGCGGAGGCTGGGATTTACCCCGATGGTGGCGGTGGCGATGAGCGCGGGAGCCGCTTTCGTCGGGTCCGCGTTCAGTCCCATCAACCCGTTCCAGGTGGCGATCGCGCAGAAGCTGGCCGAGCTGCCGCTGGGGTCGGGGGCGGTGTTCCGCAGCATCTTCCTGGTGCTCGCGCTGGCCTTCTGGATCTGGATGACGATGCGCTACGCGCGGCGGACGCGGGGCCCGGCGGAGGCGGTGAGCGAGGAGGAGGCTGAGGGGATGAGGGCGTCGGACTGGGGGGTTTTCGCGCTCGTGGCCGCGACGTTTGCGGTGGTCGTGGTGGGGATGATGGGGTGGGGGTGGGGATTCAACGAGCTGTCGGCGGCGTTCTTCATCATGGGCGTGATCGTGGGGCTGTTGGCGGGGATGGGGGTGGGGGGGACGGCCAACGCGTACGTGCGCGGGTTCCGGGAGATGGCGTACGCGGGACTGCTGATCGGATTCGCGCGCGCGATCTACGTGGTTTTGCAGGACGGGCGGATCGTGGACACGATCGTGCACGGGATGTTCACCCCGCTCGAGGGGCTGCCGGTGCTGGCGTCGGCGTTCGGGATGGTGGGGGCGCACACGGCGGTCCACGTGCCGGTGCCGAGTGTGAGCGGGCAGGCCGTGCTGACGATGCCGCTATTGGTCCCGCTCTCGGACCTGCTGGGGCTGTCGCGCCAGGTGACGGTGCTGGCGTATCAGTATGGGGCGGGGTTGTGTGACCTGCTGACGCCGACGAATGGCGCGCTGATGGCGGTGCTGGCGTCGGCGGGTGTGCGGTATGAGGACTGGCTGCGGTGGGCGGGGAAGGTGTATCTGGGGCTGGTGGCGCTGGGGCTGGTGGCGATCGCGGTGGGGGTCTGGGTGGGGTTGGGGTAGCGCTACTGACGAGGTAGTGCACCGGTCCACTCGCCGTGACCTTACTCTTCCTTCGACTTACCCCGATTGAGTATCACGGTGATCAAGGGACCACCAACGACGATTCCGGCACCCCAGATATGCCCGAGTATGGCAAGGTAGATGCCACCGCCGATCGTCAGGAGATTGGCCAAGACCGTACCGACGCTGATTGTCTTTACGGCGAACGCACTCGTTTGGCTGTCCCGGGTCTCGGTCGACCTCCGGTGCTCCCCCTGTTTTTCGAACTCGCTGAGGATGACTTCGTCTGACCTTGGTACCGCCTCGCGGAAAGCCTGAAGCACATGCGGAGGCGGTAAAGAACCCTGCCAAGTGAACTCGGTCTCGACCGAGATCGGTTTTTCCGATCGATCACTCGCCTGGACGGCAGGAAGGCTGCCATCCTGCTTTCCCCGCCTCCGTCCCCGCCGCCCCAACGGTCAGGGTACTCGCGTTTTCGAGTGCTTCTCGACGATCCGCCTGGACGCGACACCAAGGTCGGAGATTGTCGTCGCGAGATCGGACATGACGGCGTCGCCATCCGACCGTCCCTCCTGCAACGGGTAGCGGGAGGTACGACCGCGCTTCGCCAGAGACACTAGCAGGTCCGTGACGTCCGTGTAGCTGTCAACCATCTGTCGGAGAAAAGCTCCCACTGGCTTCACCGTCTGTCTGGAGACATGTGGCTCCCCGAAAAGGGGGCAAAAGCGTACAGAAACATACCGCCCGTGTCAATCTTCAGTTCCACCGGCGGTCAGAGCTTCCCCCACCCCCCGCATGCTCCTCCACAAACCCACGCGCCTCATCCAGCCCCGCAATCCCCTCCCGCCCCTCCCACAGCACGGCCACCTTCCCATACGCCTCCGCCGCCAGCATGTCGTTCCCACTCGCCGCATGCGCCCGCGCCAGCCCCAGCAGCGACCGCGGCCGCCCCGCCATGCGCAGCAGTGAAGTCTCGAACATCTCGACCGCGTCCTCCGCCTTGCCCAACTCCAGCAGGATCTCGCCGTACAGTTCGTGCACCGGTTTGACCGGATTCGCCGAACCCCGCGGCGGCGCCATGGCCTCGACCGTCGCGACGGCATCGTCCATCATCTCGATGGCCTTGTCGGCGTGGCCCATCGCGGCGTGGTGCAGCGCGCCCACCTGCATGTGCATGACGTGGGTGTAGCCCTCGCCGTCGGACTCCTCGCCCAGCGCCTTTCCGGCGGCCGCCAGCGCCTCCATGTCCCCCGTGCGCGCCGCGCTCAGTCCGATCGCAAGCAGCTCGCTGGTGCGCATGTCTTCGTCGACGGGCCGCACCTCCCACTCCTCGGTCTCGACGGTGTAGCGTGACTTGAGGAGCGGCAGAGAGTTCCGGGCCCGGTTGCTTCCGGCCTCGCCACGCGCACCACCCGCCTCGAAGCCGTCGTTCTCGACCATCGCGGCCAAGCGCTCGATCCACAGCCGCGCCTTGGCGTAGTCGCCCCTTTGCAGGTCGCCGTACTGGCCCCAGTCCAGGGCGTGGATGGCATCGCCGAGGGGGTCGCCCGGCTCCCACAGCTCGCGTGCCACGTCGTAGGCGGACTGGTTGTGGCCCGAAACCAGGTCCCACATGCCGTGCTGGATGAAGATGTGCGTGGGCATGTGGCGGGCGTGCGACACCGCCGGGGCGATGTCGGCGAAGGCGTAGGCCGCGTCCAGGGCGAGCGGGGCCATGATGGGATGGTCGAAGGAGTGGATGGTGTAGTGGGCGGCGCCGGGGTGGACGGGATTGGCGTTCAGGATCTTGAGCGCGATGGTCCCCGCGCGGACGTTCCAGCGATCGGTCAGGTCGCGGGTGGCGCGGGTGGCGGTGAGCAGGCTGAGCGCGTAGAAGGCCGCGATTTCATGGTCGTCGGGGTAGGTCGCGTGCAGATCGGCCATGGCCTCCATGTAGCCGACCGCGCGGTCACGGTGCTCGCCGTCTCCCCAGAGGATTTCGACCGCGCCGAGAAGGCCTTTCTCGCGCTCGGTCGGGGCCTTGGCCAGGCGCTCCTCGGGCGTTTTGCCGAGACGCTTGAGCGCATCACGCGGATCGTCCGGGTTCATGTTGGTGACCAGCGGATGGTTGTACGCCAGCGACTCGCCCCAGTAGGCCATCGCGAAGTCCGGGTCGATCTCCTGGGCCGCGTGGAACTGCTCGCGGGCCTGCTTCCAGCCGAAGCTGTGCAGGATCGCGACGCCGCGCAGGAAGTGCTCCTGGGCCGCCCCGGTCGCCGAGGTCGGGAAGGTGATGACGCCGACATCGTCGAACTGGGCGTGGGCCGCGGGCGGCGTGACCATGGCAGCGAGGATAAGGGCAGCGGCGGTCGCCGCGCTCCACAGGGTCGCGCTCAGTCTCTGCATTTCAGCTCTCCTCCCCTGACGGGGAATTCTTCCAGTGTCAGCAGTCCAGTCCCCAACAGACTCACGGCCCTTACCGATACGGGCCCTTTCCAATTCTAGGCTTCAGCCAGCGCCTCGGCCATGTTCTTCAGCGCCAACTCCACGATCCCGCGCGATGAGGCCAGGTTCATGCGCATGCGGCCGGCCCCGCCAGTACCGTACCGGGGCCCCGGGTTCAGATACACGCCCGCGTGCTCCGCAAACCACCGCTGCACGATCGCCTCGGGGGTCACCGGATTGACCGCTTCGGCGCTCTCGCGCGCGGCGGTTTCGGCCGCCCCGATCCGTTCCGCGAACTCCGCCACGTCGAGCCAGGCGAGGTAGGTTCCCTGCGCCTTCGTGTAGCGGACGCCCGGCAGGTTGTCGCGAATGTACGACTCGGCAAAGTCGTGGTTCGCGTCGATGTACGGGATCAGCTCGTCCAGCCACGGTTCGCCCTCCTCGAGCGCCGCCCGCATGGCCACCATTCCGAGCGTGCTCAGGTCGGCGCGGGTATTGGCCTTGACGCGCTCCAGCAGGTCCGGATTGGTGCTGTAGTACCACGCGACCTTCATCGCGGCGAGGCTGAAGGACTTGCTGCCGGACATGAAGGTCAGGCTGTTGGCGACGATCTCGGGGTCGAGGGTGGCGAAGGGCGTGTAGCGGTTGCCCGCGGTCACAAAGTCGCAGTGGATTTCGTCGGCGAGCACGACTACGCGGTGCTTGAGGCAGATCTCGCCGAGGCGGGTCAGGACCTCGGGGGACCAGTGGTTGCCGGTCGGGTTCTGCGGGTTGCAGAGGATGAAAGTGTTGCACCGCTGCGCGCGCCGCTCGAAGTCGTCGAAGTCGACCGAGTAGCGGCCGTCGGCGTCGACGATCATCTCGCAGTCGTCGGGGACGGTGCGCGCGAATCTCAGGTCGCCGTAGAAGCCGTCGTAGGTGGGGGTCATCATGAGGACGCGGTTGCCGGGGGGCGAGAAGGTCTGGAGCGCGGCGATGATCCCGGGGTGGACGCCGGTGGTGAACGTCAGAGTGGACGGGTCGATTTCGACGCCGTAGCGGCGGTGGTTCCAGGCGGCGACCGCCTCCGCGTAGGAGTCGGGGCGGTGCATGTAGCCCCAGTTCTCGTGGGCGCAGCGGTCGGCGAGGGCCCGGGTGATGCAGGGGGCGGCGCGAAAGTCCATGTCGGCGACGCCCATGGCGGCCACGATGCCGGGGCCGAACTGGTCGATCGCGCGGTCCCAGCGGACGGAGTCGGTGCCGCGGCGGTCGTAGACCTGGTCGAAGTCGTGGGGGGTGGGGGTGGGGTGGGTGCGTTGGGCGGGAGGACCGGTTCGTCTGGCGGGGGTGGGTTGCGCAGAGGCGGGGCGGGAATTCAGGAGCGCGGGAGAGGCTGCGGCGCCGAGGAGGACGCTGGTGCCGGTGCTTCGGAGGAAGTTTCGGCGGGTGAAGGTGTTGGGTGACATCGGTGGCGTCCTGTGGTCCCGGGGCAGTCGATCCCGGTGCTTTCAGCCGGTAGCCTCCAGCCCCGAATTGCCCGGTTCAGAGTGGGGCAGCGGGCTTCGGGGACGCAAGATGGTGGTGGTGGATTCTGTGTTTATATTACTTATTGTGTGATTTCTGCATGCGAGTTACCATAATCCATGATTACCTACCAGCGGCCTCACGTCGACGACCTCGTCCGCCTCTTGCTGGACGACCGCCGTCCGCCCCGAATCGTGGCCATCACCGGCCCTCGGCAGTCCGGCAAGACCACGATCGTGCGCCAGGCGCTGCGGCACGTGCGCGCGGCCGGACTCCAGGGTGAACGCATCGCGGTCGACGATCCTGACGCGATGGATGGCCTGTCCGGCCGTTTGTCCGAAGAGGCGGTCGCGCCGGATCCGCGGCTCCGCACCGTCGATTGGCTCATCCGTGTCTGGAAATGGGGCCGCGAGCAGGCTTGGGAACATCCCCGCGGCTTCGTCCTCGCTATCGACGAAATCCAGGACATCCCGGAGTGGTCCCGTGCGGTCAAGGGGCTCTGGGACAGCGACCGCGACACCGGATGTCCACTCAAGGTGATCATTCTCGGGTCCGCGCCATGGGCCCTGCTCACGGGCCGCGGCGAGAGTCTGGCCGGCCGGTTCACACCGTTCGATGTCCGTCACTGGTCGTTGTCGGAGATGGTGGACGCGTTCGATTTGACTCTCGACGAGTACATCTACTTCGGTGGGTATCCGGGGGCGGCTCCGTTGATCCGGGACTTGGGAGAGTGGCGGCGGTACGTTGCCTACTCGATCATCGCGCCCGTGTTCGGTCGTGACATCCTGGCCCTCACCCGGGTGGACAAACCGTCTCTGATGCGGCAGCTCGTGGACCTGGTCCCGGAGTATTCTGGGCAGATCGTCAGGTACGACCATCTGATCGGACGGCTGCGCGGCGCAGCGCACGCCGCCACCGTCGCCCACTATCTCGACCTGCTGTCCGACGCCGGCATCGTTACCCAACTGCCGAATCATTCTGGAAGCGCAGTGAGGAGGACCGAATCCCACCCCAAGCTCAACGTCCTGAACACGGGCTTGATGACGGCGCTTTCGGGGTATTCTCTCGAACAGGCCCGTGCGGACCGAACGTTCTGGGGACGGCTGGTTGAGAGCGCGGTCGGGGCGCACCTCCACAATACGCTGGAGGTATCCATGCGGCTCGCTTACTGGAGGGATGATCCTCACGAAGTCGATTTCGTGCTGTCGCAGGGGCCGCGTGTTCTGGGGATCGAGGTCAAGAGCAGTCAACGCGTGCGTGCACTGCCGGGACTGGCGGCGTTCGAGAAGCGGTTTCCGCGGGCACGGACGTTGCTGGTTGGCGGAAGAGGCGGGGTTCCCTTGAACGAGTTTCTGGCGCAGCCTGCGTCCTTCTGGCTGGAGGAAGCATGGCAAGACTGATCGTCCCCCGGACGGTGACCGTGGTTGACGGTGAGCAGAGTTATTCCGCCCCGCTGGAGGAGTTCCGGTCTGCTCGCGCGTATGTCTTGCTTGGCGATCCGGGTGCGGGGAAGACGGAGGCATTCCGCGTGGAGTGTGAGGGGCATGATGACGGCGAGTTCATCACCGCGCGCCGGTTCATTCGGAAGGGTACCGACCGGCTGTCCGACTGGGTGGGGAAGACGCTATTCATTGACGGGCTGGACGAGGTGCGGGCCGGGAGTTCCGACCCACGCCGGCCACTTGATCAGGTCCTCGAGCGACTTGAGCGGCTGGGGAGGCCCACGTTCCGGCTTTCGTGTCGCGCGGCCGACTGGCTGGGGCAGAACGACCTGCAGGAAATCGTCTCGGAAGCAGGTTACGACGATCTGCGTGTCCTCCACCTTGAACCGCTGACCGGTACGGACATTCCCCGTATTCTCGCTGATCTGGGAGTATCGGACGTGGCCGGATTTCTGGACAAGGCCCATGGTCGCGGTCTGCGAGGGTTGCTCGACAACCCGCAATTGCTCGGTTTGCTGGTAAAGGCCACGCGGGATGGCCAGTGGCCCGAAGACCGCAGGGGCACACTGGCTCTTGCCTGCCAAGAGCTGGCGCGGGAATGGAACGACGAGCACAGGGCCGCATACCGCAACGCGCCACCCATGTCGAGCGCCCGGATCGTTCTGGCGGCAGGGCACCTGTCGGCGCTTTCCCTCTTGTCCGGCCGGGATCTCGTTTCTCTGGACTCTTCCGACGATTCCGAGTACCTGCACTGCGAGAACATTCCCGATGGCGACCAGCCCGCCCTGATGCGCGCGGTCAAATCGAACCTCTTCGAAGACCGCTTCGGCGGTGGATTTGCAACTCCTCATCGGCAGTTGGCCGAATTCCTTGCCGCGGGCTTCCTCCACGACCGGATCGAGGCCGGAGTCCCCTTTCGCCGGGTCATGGCGCTGATGACAGGGGATGACGGCATCGTAGTTACGGAGTTGCGCGGCCTTGCGGCGTGGCTGGCGGCGTTTGATCGGGCGTCACGCCTCGCTCTGGTCGAGTCGGATCCGGTGGGAGTCGCCCTCTACGGTGACGTCAGCAGCTTCCGGAGCGACGAGATGGAGCACCTGCTGCACGCCTTCGCGGAGAGAGCCGGCGGAGTGTGGCCCCGGGGCTGGCCGACGGTCGCGTTGACTTCAATGATCAACGAGCACGCTGTTGCTGTACTTGCACGCTACTTGAACGAGGATGACCGAACGGAGGGCAGGCAGGGTACTGTCGACCTGCTGCTGTTCGCGCTGTCGCGTGCGGCGGGGGCAAGGCCGTGTCTCAAGAGCCTTGAGCGCGCAATCAAAGACGCTACCTGGAACCCCGTTGTGCGCAAGTCTGCGTTGCAAGCGCTCCTGTACCATTCAGGGGATGAAGCATCTTCCACACTGATCCGGCTCGTGGACGATCTCCGGGACGGCCGAGTGGAAGACCGGGATGGCGATCTGATGGGAACGCTGCTGAATCACCTCTACCCCGTGCACCTGGGTCCGGGGCGAATAGGGGACTACCTGGTCCCACTCGGGTCGCCGGACTATCAACTATTCTGGTCCACCCATCTGCCCATGAAGACCGGGGAGGAGAATCTGGTCACCCTTCTCCGGTCCATCTGCGAGCGCGGGGAGGCGTTCCGCTCGAACACCGGGGAGTACTGGCTGCGGAGCATGCTGCAGAAGCTGGTCCGAAGGGCGCTCGACACCGCAGGGGACACTGTGACGTCTTCAACCCTGTACGACTGGCTGGAGCTGATCGACTTTGAGGCGCCCGAGTCCGCTCTGGCCCGTACAGACGAATACCTGGCGGTGACCAAGTGGCTGGCGGAACGCCCCGAACTCCAGAAGGAACTGGCTCTGGAAGGTTTGAACAGGCGTGTAGGGGACGCAGAGTCCGCGCCCGGTTCCCATCACCAAGGGGCCGATCATCAAGATGACCATGGCCATGCCAGAGCGTCCGCCATCGGCCGCGCAAGGCAGATCAAATGGACGGTCTTCCGGGCCGGCAAGCCGGATGACTTTTCAGCGTGGTCGCTGAGCCATGCTGTGGCAACAGCCGAAACCAACCCGGTGACGGCCCGGATCCTGCTGGAATGGAGCCGCCCCTGGGATCACAACGATTCCGGCTTAGGGCTGTCGATCGACGAGGTGCGAGCTGCGACTCGGGATGTGCCGGCGCTACGGGACCAAGTAGCCTATCTCCTTGAGGGCCAGAAAGAAGGGGAGGCCGACGAGGCCGCGAGGCGGGTGCGGGAGGAACAGCACAACGAATACCGACAAGAGCGCCAACGCAAGAAGGAGGAATTCATAACCTATGTGCGCAAGCACGCTGTAGAGTTACAGGAGGGTCGGTGCCCCCCTGGACTGCTTCATCGCATCGCGGTCGCCTATCATGATTTCTTTCTCGATCAGAGAGCGGCGACCCCACAGCATCGGGTATTGACGCTTCTCCAGGGCGACCAGGATCTGGCAGTCGCGGCCATGCGGGGTTTCCGCCGCGTAGTCGACCACGAGGACCTTCCCACCCTGCGGGAAGTCATCCGGCTGAATGAACAGAAGCAGATGTCGCACTACGCTCTCCCGATCCTCGCTGCTCTTGACGCCAACCCGGGTCTGCTGGAATCCCGGAGTCCGGCGGAAACCGGGAGGGCCGCGGCGCTCTACTACCTGACGCCCGTCAATGTGCCCGGACACCCGGCCTGGTATCGGTGGGCACTCGAACATCGGCCGGAGCCGATCTCGGAAGCATTGCTGAAGGTGACGCGGTCGCGAGTGCGGAGACGGCTTGATTGCAACTACCTCTGGGACTTTGGACGCAACGGTTCCTACCGCTATGTCGCTCACTTGGCTACGGTGCCTCTACTGCGCGCTTTTCCCACTCGGTGTACCGAGCCTCAGATCTCCGCGCTGCACTCGGTGCTGCTGGCGGCCCTCAGATGGAAGGTCGACGGGCTGGGGGCGTTCGTTGGGGGAAGGGTCTCAAAGCCCGGTCTGGATGTGTCGCAGCGGGCGCTGTGGCTCACTGCGGGGCTGCACCTCTCACCCGAACGCTACCTGGAACGGATTGCAGCCTTCCTGGAGGACGGTGAAGAGGCGCGGTCGCGGCAGGTCGTGCGGCTGCTCGCCCCCGATGAGATGGCACGACTGCCGATGCAGTGGGACACCCGTGTACTCGCGGAGATGACCAAGCTAATGGGGGGTCGCTATTCGCCCTGGCGGCCGGAGGGATCGGGGATGGCTTCTGTCGTCGACGAGGATCGTTGGAAAGTGAAGGAACTGATCTCCGCGTGGGCAACCACCTTGGCTTCCCGTACCAGCCGCCAGGCATCCGAAGCGCTTCATTCGCTCGCTGACGATCCCGCCGTCGAGCCGTGGCACTACATGCTCAAGAGCAAGCGGGACGAGCAGATAGTGGCGCGGCGGGACGCCACCTTCGCAGTGCCGGATCTGCGTGCGGTCCAACAAACCCTGGCGAACGGAGAGCCTGGGAATCCCGCTGATCTGGCCGCGTTGGTCGCGGACAGGCTGGAGCGGCTCGGCCGGGAGATCCGTCACGGGAGTACGGACGATTGGCGGCAGTACTGGAATGAGGATGACTTCGGGCGCCCGACAAGACCCAAGCGGGAGGAATCCTGCTGCAAGGCACTCCTTGCGGCTCTGCAAAAGGAACTTCCCGGCGGTGTGGATGCCCACCGTGAATCGGTGCACTCTCGAGACAAGCGGTCGGACATCCGAGTGTTCTTCAACGGCCACGCGATCCCGGTTGAAGTCAAGAAGGACTCCAACCGGCGGCTTTGGAGCGCCGTTGCAGACCAACTCATTGCGAAGTACACGACCGCTCCCGAGTCCTCCGGCTTCGGGATCTACCTCGTGTTGTGGTTCGGGCAGGGCAAGACACCGGTGCCACCCACCGGTCGGCGTCCGAAAACCCCCGAGGAGCTATGCGTGCGTCTCGAGGAGCACCTCGCAGACCCCCACCGCCACAAGATCAAGGTGATCGTGATCGACGTGAGCGCCACGTACACGTGAGTCCGGAGGTGGAAGATGGGCCACGCTCTCGAGGTTCCTCAGATCGGTACTTCCCGGAATTCTCCTGGCCGGGCAGATGTTCCAGTCTGTCATGAGCTTGCCTCCTCCGCGACGCCGCTTCGGGCCGTCCGTGAATTCGATCAAGCTTGAACTTAACGCCCTCGCTCCCGGGCGCGACCGGATCCGCTTCCTTGCCGAAGTACACTCGCCGGTTGCGGCCGGAGGTAAGGCAGACCGATCGGATCGGATTCTGCGTCGTCAACCCAAGCCAGTTGGCCGCGCCGCCCCCGTTGGGGACGATCGTGCGGAGCCAATCGACCCGGCGTGCGGGACGGTGCCAACCGCCAAGTCTTGAAGACCTCGACCCTCGTGCGGGGTGCGGCCCGACAAGACCGCTTCGGTGACTGACTTGACTTAATATGACCAGTCATCAAAACTAGTCATATGGAAACCATCAACGCTTCCGAATTCAAGGCCAAGTGCCTAGCGATCCTCGACCGGGTCCGGGACACCGGAGAACGGATCGTGATTCTCAAGCGGGGTCGGCCGGTGGCCGAGCTCGGGCCCGCAAGCCATTCCGAGTCCAGATTCCCGCAGGAGGAGCTCAGGGGAACCGGAACCGTAAAGGGCGATATCGTGAGCCCCGCGATTCCGTTGGAGCACTGGGAAAGCCTGCGGAAGTGAGAGTGCTGCTCGACACTCACATCCTGGTGTGGTGGCTATTGCACCCCGCGCGGCTCTCGGCAGCCCAACAGAAGATCGTGGATGCTGCCGGAACCGGATCGCCCTTGATCGTGTCGGAGATCTCCATCCTGGAAATCGCAACGCTCTACAGCCTCGGCCGAATTGAACTGACGGTTCCCCTGCGTGAGTGGCTGGAGAAGGCGGTAGCGCCCCCCGCGGTTCGACGCCAGGGAATATCTCCGGCAATCGCAGCGGAGGTCGCATCCCTCCCCGACTGTTTCCATCGTGACCCGGCGCACAGGACAATCGTGGCGACCGCGCGGACTCTCGGCGCAACGCTCCTTACTCAGGACCGGCTCATCATTGAGTCCGGGCTGGTCCCTACTGTCGTGTAGTGGCCAACCCCCAGGTCACCTAATCGCTGGCGTACGTGTAGTCGGCGATCTCGATGCTGCACTCGGCGTTGTCGACCGATTCCGTCCAGATCTGGCTGACACCGGAGTAGGTGTGGGTGTGACCTTGATTCAAGTTCGTACCGAGGAGGGTGACATTTGACTGGTCGTCGAAGGTGTGGCGGGCGTACACCTCCGCAAGATCGACATAGGGCAGCACCCACCCCTCCCAGGTGATGTCGTAGGTATCGGGGTTGTCGCCAAGCTCCACGCTGCAGTGGAAGTTGCCCAGTGCGGCATGCATGGTCACGACCGGGTAGACGACCGTCTGGGTGGTCCCGTCCGAATCCGTGGCCGTCACCGTGACCCGGGCGCTACCCAGTTCCTGGCCGGTCACCGTAAGCGTGGTGCCGGAGATGCCGGCGGTGACGACGTCCGTGTCGGAACTCGTCGCGGTGTAGGTGGCACCATCGCCGATCGCGTCGAAGCAGACTTCATGTTCCTTGGAATACCGAGGGTAGATTTGCGTGGCCCCGGGATCGCGGCAGGTTGCGAGCGTAGTGGGACTTTCGCAGGTGAACGCGAGACCGACGAGTACGAGGACGGGGACTCGGGATCGGCGCATTGGATGGGTTCCTTCCGGATCGGGCGGATTCGTCGCGAACTGCTTGCAGTACTGGTTGATACCTGCGGGCGGCCGACGGGGTTCCAACCGCCCTGCCTCCCGGTGCACGCCCCTCACCCCCCTACCGCCCCGCCGGCGGCCGCTCGGATTCTTCCTCCTCCGCCACCATCTCCTCCGCCACCGCCGACAGCGCGTCATGATGCATCAGCGTGTTGAAGAGCAGCGCATACGACCCGTGCGTATGCGACCGCCAGAACGGATTGAACGAGAACAGCACGACATGGCCGTCGCCCAGCGTCACGTCCACCACCGCCGGGGCGTTCGCCAGCGTCTGCCCATTCCGCAGCCCCCCGCTGATCAGCAGGTCCTCCGCGCTCTGGGCAAACCGCATCACCACCCGCACGCGGTCCGGACCGGATGAATCCCCACCGCGCTCCGGCGAGTCATCCTCGTCCTCCTCCTCCTGCGCCTCGCGGAAGGCTTCGACGCCCGCCTCGCCCAGATCCCGCGCCCTGCCCTGCACGAAGTCCTGCTCGTCCCCCCCGCCCCGCCCCGTCCGCCGCCGCGTCGTGTCGCCCGGACCCCGTTCCTGCGCACCGCCACCCCCGCCAAAGAACCGCCCGAACCCCCCGAACCCCCCACCGCCCGTCGCGAACACCGGCGCCGTGTTGAACGCCACGCCCAGTTCATCGTACCCGTACCCGATCGGGCTCTCGTCGTCCGTCACGCGGGTCGCGAAAACCCCGCCCCGCGCCCACAGGTCCGGCGTCGTGCGGATCGAGACCCCATCGGCCAGGCCGAAGTGGATCGGCAGCTGCGACGCACTCGCCATCGTCACGAAGACGCCGCCCGCCTCGACGAAGTGCTTCAGGTTCAGAACGCCTTCCAGATCGAGTCCCCCGCGCATGTCGTCGGTGGACGCCTGGCGGCCGATGTTCGGGGTGAGGTCGGTGGCCTTCCAGGGACGCGGGTCGTCCCCCTGCAGCCCGCGCACGACGCTCAGCGCGTTGCCCCGGTTCTGTCCCATGACGATCACGTCCCAGGAGTCGATGAGCTGCTCGTTGTCGCGCACATCGTGCACCGAGATGTAGTCGAAGGGGATTCGGTACTCGTCGAGCCCGACCCGGAGCCAGCCTTCGTCCTGCGTGCTCGTCCAGGTGTGCATGACCGCGATCCGGGGCACGCGCGTCTCGTGCATCGCCACCTCGGGCTCGTCGCGGGTGCGGTAGGCGGTGAAGCCGTACTCGGTGCCGGCCTGGTCGAGGACCGCCGACAGGTCGACCGTGGGGTGGTCCTCCTCGCGGATCACGAAGGTGCCCGCGTTGAACTCGCGGTCGTCGTCGGTGAAGGAGGACTCGGCCGCGTGGATCACCAGGTCGTCGTGCGCGAAGCGGAACTGGGCCAGCGTGTTGTCGGCGTTGTAGTTGATCAGGTAGGTGCCGCCGCGCCCCTCGACCCCGCCGTCGACCGTCACGGTCGGGACGAGGGTCATGTCGGCATCGAGGATCGCGGTGTCCTCGATCCGCACCGTTTTCGCGTTGAAGAGGGGGCCGATCGTCCATCCCGTGTCGTCGTAGGGGCGCGGATCGTCGGGGTTGTAGTACTGCTTGTCGAGCAGCATGTCGGCGCCGCGCGAGAAGGGCTGGTCCATGCGGACGACGTAGCTGCCCTCGGGGTAGACCGTCTCGCCGATCTCGATGTCCTCGTCGGCGCGGTGCACCTCGAATCCGTGGTCCTCCATGACCTTGAGCAGGCGCGCCTGCTGGCCGGAGCGCGGGTCGTCGGCGGGCAGAACGTAGGCGGCGGGGCCCTCGTTGCGGGCCTTCGCCACCGAGCGCGCGGATTTCTCGTAGAAATTGTGAAGGAATTCCTCGCGGTTCGTCGCCACCTCGTGCATCGCGATCAGCACCGCGCTCTGCTGCAGGTTGACGTTGTTCCTGATCCCCCACACCACCTCACGCAGCGGCGTGTTCGGACGGTGCCACTGGCGCTGCACGTTTGAGCGGATGACGCGCGTGGAGGCATCCCCCGCCCCCTGCGTCTCGTAGAAGCGTCCGACCGAGTTGCGCATGTGCGCGACCCACATCATGTAGTTGGCGCCCCAGCCGTCGTAGAAGTCGTGCGTGTAGACCCCGGGGACTCCGTACGCCGTCATGTCCTTCACTTCCTTGTAGGCCAGCCGGTTCCACTCGTTGATGACGATCGGGTCGAGCCACGCGTTGTAGGGGCCGCGCCCGGTCGAGGTGTAGAGATGCGACGCCGACTCGTGGTGATCGTGGAAGACGGTCGGGCGGAAGTCGAGGTAGGTGCGGGTGACGGCCCGGGAGAGCTCCAGCGCCTGCCCGATGTTGTCGCGGTTGTTGTCGTGGGCGACGTACTTGCCCCAGTATAGCGGCCGCGTGGGCAGGTTGGCGTCAGGGTCAATGCGCTTCCCCATGTGCAGGTCGACTACCTTGGCCCGCCCGTCCGGCTCGACGACCGGCGTGATCATGTAGACGAGGTTGTCGCGGATCTCGCGAATGAACTCGCTCTCGCCCACGGCCAGCCGGTAGGCCAGCTCCATGAACATCTCGGGCGACCCCGTCTCGGTGGAGTGAATCGCGCCCGTGGACCAGTACGCGGGCTTGGTGGTGCCGATGAGTTCGGCGGCCTGCTCGGGGGTTGTGACGCGTGGGTCCGCCAGGGCGCGGAGCCCGGCCTTGTTCTCCTCCAGCGCCGCGATGGTCTCGTCGGAGCTGATCACGACCAGGATCATCTCGCGGCCTTCCTCGGAGGTGCCGATCGTGAAGACCTCGACCCGGGGCGACGCGGCGGCGAGGGCGCGCATGTACGAGTGCACTTCGTCGGGGTAGCTCAGGATGTCGGGCGCGCCGGAGATGTGGCCGAGGTGGTCGAGCGGCGTGGGCACCGTCTCGCTGAAGGGGAGGTGGTCGACGAGGGGGGTGGAGAAGAAGGTCTCGGTGGTGAACTCGCGGATGAGCGCGGTGTACTCCTCGTCGAGGGGCTGCTGGGCGGTGGAGGGGGGGGCCAGGAGAGTGGCCGTGAGGGCGATGAGGGTGGCCGTGAGGCGTTGGATCGACTTCATCGTGGTCTTCCTTGATGCGGGTGGAGCGGAACTTTCGATGAAGGCTAGCCGGTCAACCGGTCGCGTCGCCAGATGCGGACTTGTTCTCGAACCCGATTGGTCAGGGGAGATTCCACGGCGGCACGCGTGGGACCCAGCGCGGGACATTCGCCTTGTAGCGCCGGTAGTCCTCGCCGAACCGGCGCTCGAGAGCCGGTTCCTCGAAACGGATCAGGTAGATCGTGTGGACGAGGAAGAAGACGAGCATCCAGCCGGCAATCGGCCATGAGCCGAGGAGGAGCGCCTCGGCAAAGAGCACGCGGAACACCCCCTTGATCATCGGGTTGCGCACGTAGCGATACGGCCCGAGGACTACCAGCCTGCGCGGTGGAGCCCACGGGGCGGGCGTACCCTCGCCGACGGTCAGAAACAGCCGGGCGGTCCACACGACCAGACCCAGGCCGACAACGCCCACGACGAAGCCAATCCAGAATCGGACCCCCGCGAATTCCGCGGGCGCCATGGCCATCGAAGATCCGTCCGTGAGCCGGAGGATCCAGGCGGGGACGAACACGAGAACCGTCCCCGGAAGGATGACAACGGCCTTGATGAACTCCAATCTCATCAGGGGAACCTACACCTTTCGTCAGGGCTTGTCCGATCACGCCGATTTAGACAATCTGCGATAGGCGTTGGAAGTCCGCGGGCAAGGGGCCTGGAACCGTGATCCTTGAGCCGCGACCGGGGTATAGCAGCCCGAGGACAAACCCTCCCGGCATTCGGGCGGCTTTATCCACGGACTGATAGGCGGGCATCATGAACAAGAAATGGATTCTGATCCTGGCGATGGTGCTCCCCCTGGCGGGGTGTGGGGGAGGCCCGGATGCCCACCAGGAGGCCGTGGTTCTCGTCCACGGCCTGGGGCGTTCGCCGTCCTCGATGCTGATCCTCGGGCAGCGGCTCGAGTGGGCCGGCTATCAGGTCCGCATCGCGGAGTATCCTTCGCTCACCGCCTCCTTTGACGAGCAACTGAAGACCCTTCACGATGTCGTCGAGGAATGTTGCTCGGACGCATCCCGGGTGCACTTCGTGGGACACTCCCTGGGCGCCCTGGTCATACGCGGCCACCTGGCGGAGCACCGGCCCGCGTCGCTCGGCAGGGTGGTCCTGCTGGCGCCCCCCAACCAGGGGAGCCTGTTCGTGGATTGGCTGGAGGAGATGCAACTCGCGTCGGATGTGCTCGGGCCGGTGGGAAGCGCGCTCGGGACCGACTCCGCCGACATCCCCGCCACCCTTCCCCTGCCCGACTACGAAGTGGGGATCATCGCGGGGAACCGGAGTACGCAACCGATCGGCCCTCCCGCGATTCCGGGTCCGGACGACGGGATCGTCAGTGTGGAGCAGGCACGGATCGGCGACGTACCGATGCTCGTGCTGCCACGGTCCCACGCCTTCATCGCGAACAGCCGGCACACGGCCAACGCGGTGATCCGGTTCCTGCGGACGGGGGAGTTCGGGGAGGGTGAGGGCTGACCGTCCTGAGCCGAAAACAGCCAGACTAGGCCATGGTATGTAGCGCAGCCACGGCATCCAGCGAAAATGCGTTTGCGACCTCTTTCTCTCAGGATCTTGGTGCTCCTCGCGCCCGTGCTGGTCCCTGGCTGCGCGACGGAACCGGAAGACATTCCCCTCTCCGGGACGTGGACCGGCTCAGCCACTTTTGGAAGCGACATCATCGAATTCTCATGGGAGCTTCGGGAGAGTGGCGGCGTGATCGCGGGTACCGGATCGTTAGCGCAAGACCCCGTAGCGTATATGGGCGACGTTACCGGATCGTACACACACCCCGACGTGAGGATGACACTCACCATCTTCTTTGACGACATCGCCTGGACGTTTCGATGGGTGGGAACTCGAGCAGGCGACGACATGTTGACCGGCATCCTCCATGACCCGGATGGTTACGAAATCGAGTTGCCGCTCCGTCGTGCGGGTAGCTGAGTCCTCCCACGGTTGTCGGACAGTGCTGACCAGGATTTGACTATGATATCGGTATGATATCGTATTGATATCGCATCATTCCTACCGGGAATTCCCCGCCCCCTCCAGCCGCCACACATCGACGTGGTCCAGATCCAGATCGTCCTGGCGGATCGTCACGAGATAGTCCCTGCGGAATACCGGAACCGTGCGCTCCTTGTACGGGACGGCGGGAACGCTGCCGACCAGCCTCCCCTCTGAATCGAAGAGCTCCCAGCGGTTGCCCTCGGTGCGGATGACCTCGACCCAGAGCTTGCCGTCGGGGGCCACGAAGATCTCTTCGATGAACGGCTTCCGTTCCGGCCGGCTGTAGCTGCGGGGGTTGCAGGAGGCGTCCGGCCTTCGCTCCCGAAACTCCTCGAAATCCGCGCTTCCGGCTGCCCACTCCTCGTCCGAAATCGGTTCGGTTGGCAGTTCACGCTCGATTACGCGCAGGGTGTCGCCGGCCGCTGTCACGGCGATCCGATAGAAGTACCCCCACGCGGAGTACATGATTCCACCGGACGCCGGCTGCTGCACGAACTTCGCTCCGACGGTGTGCGGGTAGAAGCCGATTCCCCCCTCGTACCGGCAGACAAGGGCAGGGGTCGCGCCGGGGAGGTCCTCGGCGGCCCGCAGGTAGGGCAAGGTGTCGCCGGTGTCGCCGCGGCTGTCGAGGCCTACCCACTGGGATTCCATATCCGAACCGAGGGCAAAGCGAAAGACCTCGTCAGCCCCAACCGTGTAGAACCGGATTCCGCTGCCGGTCAGACCTCCCGTGGTAGTCCTCTGACCAAGCCACTCCCCCTCGGGCGAGAACTCGCCGATGCGGCCCAGCGGCGGATCGTAGGCGAGCAGCCGGTCCCCAGCCCAGGCGATCGAATAGATGCTTGTGAACTCGCCGGGCCCTTCGCCTTCTCGACCGAAGGTGCGGAGGTGCGTTCCGTCCAGACCGAAGACGCGGATCTCGTGGTTCGAGGCGTCCGCGACGAAAACGGTGCCGTCGGGGCCGAGGGCGACGGAGCTGACGCGGCCGAACTCGTCGGGCGTCTCCTGTTCCGTGACGGAGCTGGGGCCGATGGAGACGACCTGGGTGAGTTGCCACTCGGGTGGGGTGCCGGCGTTGGTGACATGGATGACGCCGTTGATGGTGTCGATGGCGGTGGTGAGGTCGCCGGCATCGAAGTCGGAATCTCCCTGGGCGCAGGCGACGGCCAGGGTGGCCACGAGGGAGACGGGGAGGGGGGAGAGGGGGACGCGAGGCGAACGAGGGCGGGTGGGCATTCCTGACTCCATCTTTGGTGGTGGGACGGAGGACCGGCCGGGCGTGCGTGCGCGGACGGTCCTCCAAGGGTAGCCGGGCCTTGATTCAAAGACGTAGCGAACTGGCGTCGGGTTGCATGGGGCCGGCTCTGGAACGCGAGGGCGCGGCCGCTGTCCGCTCTATCGCCCCACCCGCTCCAGCCGCCACACGTCGACATGATCCAGGTCCAGATCGTCCTGCCGGATCGTCACGAGGTGATCCGCGTAGAAGACGGGGACGGTGCGATCCTTGTGCGGTACGGCGGGAACGCTTCCGAGCAGCCTCCCCTCGGTATCGAAGAACTCCCAGCGGTTGCCTGCGTTGCGAATGACCTCGACCCACAGTTTGCCGTCGGGAGCCACGAAGATCTCCTCGATGAAGGACCTCCGTTCCGGCCGGGTGTAGCCGCGCGGGCTGCAGGACGCGTCCGGCCACCGCTCCCTGGCTTCCTCGAACTCCGCGCTTCCGGCAGCCCAGTCCTCGTCCGTAATGGGCTCGGCCGGCACGTCGCGGTCGATCACGCGCAGGGTGTCCCCGTCCGCCCCGGTGACGGCAATCCGGTAGAAGTACCCCCAGGCGGAGTACATGATTCCGCCGGAGGCCGGGTGCTGCACGAACTTCGCCCCGGCCGTGTGCGGGTAGTAGCCCACTCCCCCCTCCCACTCGCACAGGATTGTCTCGGTCAGGCCCGGAAGGTCATTCGGAGCGGTCGCCCAGGGCACCGTGTCGCCCGTGTCTCCACCGCTGTCGAGGCCAACCCAGCCACGATCGGAACCGAAGGCAAAGAGAAAGGCCTCGTTGGGACCGACGGGGAAGAAGCGGATGAAGGTGGGTGGTCCGGTGATGCTTCCCGCGGTTCTTCTCTGGCCGAGCCACTCGCCCGCGGCCGAGAACTCGCCGATGCGGCCCACCCACGGGTCGAGCGTCAGGAGCCGGTCCCCAACCCAGGCGATGGAGTAGATGCTTCCGAACTCGCCGGGGCCTTCGCCGTCCCGCCCGAAGGTGCGGATGTGCGCGCCGTCGAGACCGAAGACGCGGATCTCGTCGTTGGCGGCGTCCGCGACGAAGACGGTGCCGTTGGGGCCGAGGGCGGCGGCGCTGACCCGACCGAACTCGTCGGGTGTCTCCTGTTCGGTGACGGACTTGGGGCCGATGGAGACGGCAGGGGTGAGTTGCCATTCGGGTGGGGTGCCGGTGTTGGTGGCGTGGATGACGGTGTTGATGGTGTCGAAGGTGGTGGTGAGGGTGTGGGGGTTGGTGGTGGGGTCCGGCTGGTCGCAGGCGAGCACCAGGACAGTCGCAAGAATGGGCGGGACCAGGGAGAGGGCATGAGGCTGGTACGGTCGGGCGTGCATGGTTGGCTCCATGATCGGGGGCCGGCTCACGAGTCCCGTTCGACCCGCCAAATGTCGACATGATCCAGATCGAGGCTGTCCTGGCGGATCGTCACGAGCAGGTCGGGACCGAAGGCGGGCACAACATCTTCCTTGTGCGGGGGTGCGGGGACGGTCCCCCGGAGTCTGCCGTCCGCATCGAAGATCTCCCACCGATTTCCGCCCGAGCGGATGACCTCCACCCAGAGCTTGCCATCCGGGGCGATGTGCAGCGCCCGGATAAGTGGTTTCGTCTCCGGTCGGCTGGGTCTCGGGTTGCAGGAGGCGTTCGGTCGCGCCTCCGAAAACTCGTTGAAATCTCTTAGTTCGCCAGCCCACTCCGCATCCGTGACCGGCGCGGGCGACAGGGACCGCCGGATCACCCGCAAGGTGTCGGCGTCGCCCCGAATGACGGCAATGCGATAGACATCCGTCATCGCCGCGTACCTCACGCCGCCCGGTCCCGGATGCTGCAAGATCTCGGTCGCGAACGGGATGGTGAACAGGGTCATTCCCCCTTCGTCCTGGCAGACAATGACCGCGGGGGGCCTCGCCGGGCCGGTAGTCCAGCGCACCGTGTCGCCCGTCTCGCCACGGCTGTCGTAGCCTACGAATATCGTCCCATCCCCCGGCGCAACAGCAAAGACCGGTCCCTCCGGTGCGTCTTGTCGAATATCCTGCGCATAGCGGAACGTCTCATCGGGGCCGACGGTGTAGAACCGGACGGTGGTCAGCGGACCGAAGAGCTGGCCCCGGATCCGCCGTGAGCCCAGCCACTCGCCCTCAACCGAGAATTCGCTGACCCGGCCCAGGTGCGGGTCCAGGGAGAGAAGCCGGTCTCCAACCCAGGCCAGGGAATAGAGACCCTCAAATTCTCCGGGCCCTTCTCCTTCCCGCCCCAAGGTGCGTCGGTGCGCCCCGTCCAGGCCGAAAACGCGGACTTCGAGGTTCGCGGCGTCGGCAACGAAGACGGCCCCCTCGGGATCGAGAGCGACCGCGCTCACCCTGCCGAACTCGTCGGGAGACCCGTCGTCCGTCAGGGACTTCGGCCCGATGGAGACGACCTGGGTGAGTTGCCACCCGGGTGGGGTTCCGGTGTTGGTGACGTGGATGATACCACCGATTGTGTCCAAGGTGGTGTTGAGGTTGTTGGCGTTGGTGGTGGAGTTCTGTGGGTCACAGGCAGTTGCGAGGACAGACGCAAGGACAAACGGAACCGGATCCGGGAAGAAGACGCGAGAAGGCCAAGGGGACGCAGGCATGTCTGACTCCATCACCGAAGCTCCTGGGGCAGGCGCTTGACAACCACCGTCTGGACATCCAGGTCGTTTCTCTCCACAAACGCGACCAGGCCGTCTGGACCAAACGCGGCCGGCAGGCCTGTCGCTGCCGGCGCGAAGCTCCCCAGATAGCGGCCATCCACGGTTATCAGGTCGATGGGCCCATTGCTGCCGGGCTCACCACCGCTCCGTCGCACCCAGATCGTGCCTTCCGGACTCGTCCGCAGACTCCGAACGACCGGAACTTCGTGATAGAACTCTGTTGACTCGAGCTGTACTCGCAGGAAATCGGCCATGGCCTTCTGCGTCGCGTCGCCCCGATCGGCCATATCCTGAAGATCCTCCAGTTCGCGCTCGATGTGTGCGGCTCTCATGTCCGCCGTCACGGGTACCGCACGGAGAGGCCGGGTCAGGACACGCGACACCTCACCGTCCGGCCCAGCGATCTGGATGGCATAGGCTGACGAATCGATGAACGCGACGCCGCCATCAGGAAGCACCCCCGCACTCAGCCGAGGGGCGAACTCGTGGTCTTCCGGTGGCTTCCACCCCGCCGCCGCTGTGTCGACCGAGACCTCTTCGCCGCTCACCGTGTAGCGCATGACGTACCGGAGAGATGGCTCGGCCGAGTCCTCGTCCGGGTCTTGGGTCGCACCCAGGTATCCCACTTCATCGGTTGATACCACGGACCCGGAACCCAAGTCGGCTTGTAGTCCCGGAATCACGACCCATTGGGCGCCCCTCAGGGGAAGCTGCCGTTCGAACTCGCCATCGGAGCTGAACACGACGAAATGGCGGCGCACGGGATCGAAAGCGACGATACGCCCATCGTGCAGAATGGTGGAGACGATTGCGGACCGGGCGCCGAACTCACCTGGACCCTCACCCACTCCGCCGAACTGACGTACCAGGTTCCCTGCATGGTCAACAACCGAGAAGCGCTCGCCCTGGGTGTCGAACACATACAGGTTGCCCGAGTCGTCGAACGCTACGTCACCGACCCGACCGAAGGTGTCCCAATGATCCCCTTGCATCGACCCCACGCGGTACAACACCTCGAAGTCGGTCTTGAGGAGCCGATCCGCGGCGGTGATCTCGACGGTTTCCTGGGCTGCGAGCGGAGGTGATGTGAGAAGGGAGGCGGCGAGGGCGTAGAAGGCGAGGATCGTCACTGCGGGTCGGAAGGTCATGGTTGCCGGGGACACGGTAGCGTGTCGCATGGTGGTTCGCACTCCTCGGAAGAGATGACTACTCGGTGGGGAAAAGGATGGTGTGGGAAACGCCGATCTTGGGATTTCCATCCCGGATCCAGTGGACACCGTCGCTGCCCAGCGCCCTTTCAAAGACGAAGGACGCTGGTGAGGAAAACCGGCCGGCCTCTCCAGCCCTCACCTCGATCCTGTAGCGGACCACTCGTTGGACGCCCAGATCGTCCACGGTCACGGCCCACACGTGATCACGAACAAAGACCGGGTCGGGAGATGGGGCGAACTCATCCGGCGGAACGACGGCGCCCAGATACGTCCCATCGGACTCGAAGACGTCGTAGCGGGTCGATTCCAGCCAGGTGACCGGCTCCGAAAACGGGTTCTCCGGGTCGTGGTTTTCGTTTTCGATGCGCCGCCCCTCGGTTGAGAGTCTCACCCAAATCCGTCCATCCCGTCCGGTGAGCAACTCCGTGAAGACGGGCTTGTGGTCGGGGATCCGCGGGCCGTCCCAAGTCCAGTCCGGAACGGAGAAACGGATCATCCGCACCTTGGATTCCCGCCGGTAGTCCCGCTCCGCGTCCGACACCGAAACCGGGTCGTAAGCGCGTTCGATCCGCAGCACGCCGTCGTCTCGGGCGAGGTCGACGCGGTAGTCGGCGGAGAGGCCAGTGAGGAAATGACCGCTTGAGTGAACGGCCCAGAAAAATCGCGGTGTGAGCGGCACGGGCGAGGTAACCGAACTGTTTTCCGTTTCCGCCCTGACTTCGACCGGCGTATAGTCGGTGGTTGGTTCGGGGAGCGTATCCAGGTGTGTGCCGTCGGGGCCAAGAAGTATGATGATATCGTCCCATGACGCGTCGCTGGTCAACAGAAAGGTTCGACCGCGCACATCGGTGTAAAGGGGCGCCCCGGCCCGGTAGGTGTTGCCGGAATTGTACTCCCATTCCTCCGTTCCGCCCGAAGCGGGGTCGAACACCTGGACCCGCATGTTGCCCGGATCCCGCACGAGCAACCGGCCGTCGGGGAGCACGGCGATCGTCTCGGCGCGACCGAACTCGCCCGGTCCCTCCCCTTCCCTACCCAGCGTTGTGATGTAGGTACCGGCGGCGTCGAAGACACGGACGTGGAGCGCCTGCTCGTCAAAGACGTAGACGTTGCGGTCGCTGTCCACCGCCAGCGACCCGATCCGGCCGAAGAGATACTCGTCGCGCCCCTCGAGTTCGCCGATCGAGACCTCCGGGACGAGCGTCGCCTCCGCGCCCCAGACACTTCCCGACAGAGTGCGAACGATCGTCGTGTCGCCGATGGTGTCCACCTGGATGCTTGGGCCGGTGGGTGCGACATCGGGGCCGCAGGCGGCAAGGCCGAGCGCGGCTGCGGTGGCGAGCGTCGACAGGCGGGCTCGCCGGCGGGAGCAATCAGCCATCAAGCGACACCAATCGGATGACTCGAACGGTATGAACACCCATCTCGTCCGAATCGATGTAGGCCATGAGTCCACCGGGGCCGAAGGCCGCCGGGATGCGCAGCCCGTCCGCGGGCAGGGTGCCGAGGTACCGGCCGTCCGCCTCGAGGATATCCGTGGGACCGGTGGGGCCGTTCCCCGCCGGACCCATCCGTACGATCCAGAGCCGATCCCTGAGATCCACCGCCAGATCGCCGATAACCGGAATCTCCTCGGTGAAGACCATCGTCTCGATCTGGCGCTCGATCATCGCGCGCATCTGGTCCTGCATGTCCCCAAGGTTGACGTCACCGCCCATGGTCTGCATGCGCACGCCGCCGCCCGTCGCTTCGCCCAACCCCTCCAGACGTGCGGACCGGGTGGCCTCCCTGACCGCTTCGGTCACCGGTTCGGGCGCGATCGGGCGCGTGATCGTCCCGTCCACGGTGCCGTCCATCGCGACGAGCTTCACTTCGTAGGCCATCGAATCGACCACCGCGACGCGGCCATCGGACAGGACCCCGATAAGGAGCCTGGGGTTGAATTCGCGCATGCGGTTGAAGCTCATCGAGATCCCTCCCCCCTCATCCGAGCTTCCCTCGATCGACTCGTCGGCGTCGGTGGGCGGGAGGTCCCAGGCGCGGTAGAGGACCACCTTGTCGGTGCCGTCGAGCGAGAAGATGTCGATGTCGCGGCGATGGTCTTCCTCTTCCTCCTCCTGCGACTCGTCGGGTGCCTCCCCAGGGGCGTACATCCGGATCTTGGGACCGCCCATGGTCACCAGGCGTCCGTCCGGCAGCGTATGCATCCGCTCCCCGGGTACCCCGCGGTTGACGTCGGCGGTCACGCTTCGCGCGAACTCGCCCTCCGTGTCGAAGATCTCGAAGGCGGCCGGATTGCCGAAGTCGTAGATCACGGTCTGTCCGTCATTGAGGACGGCGGCGGCGTGGGCATTCGCGATCTCGCCCGGACCCTCACCCTGGGTACCCACGGTCCGGAGATGGTTGCCATCGGCGTCGACCACGACCATGCGGTGGGCGCCCGCGTCGAAGATGTGGAGGTTGCCCTCGTCGTCGAATTGGACGGAGCGAACGCGGCCGAAGGTCTCCCAGTCCCCGCCCACGAGTGCGCCGACCGTGAAGAGGGACTCGGTGGTCGGGGTGAGGGGGATGTCGGTGGTGGTGGTGGTGGCGTCCCGGGTGGCGTCGCCGCACGACAGGGTCAGGAGGCACATGGATGCCAGGAGGGTGGGGCGGGTGTTGGTCACGTGCACCTTTAGGGGTCGATCCTGGGGGTTACCACCAGGATGAGGACGGGCCCTTCGGCGGTGCGGGGAGCCGATCCCAACACCGCCATCTGGCCGTCGCGGAACGTAACCGTGATTTCGAGAAGCGGAAGGCGTTCGGAAAACGATCCTACCGATCGCCGCATTGTCTCGTCGGTGAGGGTCACCTTCGCTCGGACGGTCCCCGTGGCACGCTGTGAGCTGACCTCTGCCTTGAGCGTCAACGCCGTCTCGGAATCTCTCGCGTATATTCTCTGCAATCCCGAGCCGGACGCGGAGCGCCCGGAGGTGCTGGGCATCAAACCGACATTGAATACCGAAGTCGAGAGCAGCCGGTACCCCTGGAAGTTGAAGATTTTCCTGATTTCTCCCACAACATCGCTGATCTCTGGGTCCACATCCGTGAAGCCGTCCGCCTGGATCAGTTGAAAGGTGAGCAGCACGTTGTGGATATGCTGCGGACGCTCATTGCCTTCCTGTGCACTCGCAACGCCTGAAAGCGCCCCCAAGGCCAACGCCCCGATCAGCCCGCATCGAATACTCCTCGTCACCATCTCAGTCATCAGTCTTCTCCTGTGGGTTGAGTAGCCATACCACGGCGATGTCGGGATCGCTCGTGGGAAAAACCGCGAAGGGCCTGTCGGCCTCCACGTCCATCTCGCTCACCATGCTTGGAATACGGGATTCGGGCGGGGGGATGAGGATTGCCATCTCTTCGCCCCTCTCGCCGCCGCGCACCAGGATCAGCGCCGCGATCGCGGCGGCGGCCGCGAGCGGTGCCACGGTCTGCCACCTCCAGGCCAGCCGTCGACGCGCAGGCGCGGCCTCCGCATGAATCGGGGTCGGAACCCTCTCACTCACCTTCTCCGCCATCGCCGAAAGCACGGCATTGATGTTCCGCGCGTCCCGGGCGATCCGCTCTGCTTTCCGCCGTTCAGCCATGTCCCGCCCTGAGACCGCGTCGAGATCCCCCTCCAGAATCCCGTCCGGCCAATCGTCACGATGATCCATTATTCCCCCGTGTTCTCGAGTGCAAATCCCTGCGCCAGCATCTCGCTGCGCATCCGCCGCCTCGCCCGCAGCAGGTGGACCCGCACCGTATTCGGATTCATCTCCAGCAACTCCGCCGCTTCCTTCGGCTCCAGTCCCTGCAGATCCACCAGGTCGAAGACTTCCCGCTGCCTCATGGGAAGCTCCCCGAGCAAGGTCCGAATCAGTCGCAGCGTTCTGTTCATTTCGATGTCGTCCAGTGGATCGTCCAGCCGGGGCGCCTCCGCCCGGGCCAGCCACTCCGCCTTCTCGGCCAGCCGTCGCTCCCGCTTCCTCCGGCGCTGGTGATCCAGGCTCGCGTTCCTGGTGATCCGGTAGACCCAGCTCGTAACCTTTGAACGGCCATCGAATCCCTCCATGGATGTCATCATTTTCATCAGCACCTGCTGCGCGACGTCCTCCGCATCGTTGGGGTCCCCGGTCATGACCAGCGCCCACCGGCATATGAGAGGACGGAGAGCGCCCGCCAGCCTTCCGAGCGCCTCTCGTTCCCCCTTGGTGGCTCTTTCGGCCAGGTCCAGGATGTGTTGGTCGGAGAGCATGGCGCTCTCGGTTCCCGTTCTCCTCGTGTGGTTTCGAGAAGTGAGACGATGGGAGCGGGAGGAGCGTTTACCTGGTGGGGTGGGCGCTATCCGGGGCTGCGCTCGAGTGGTCCGGGTTGCGTGGGCTCTCACTGCCTGCCGGGGTCGATGCGCCAGACGTCGACATACTCCAGATCGAAGTCCCCCCTGCGCACGGTCAGCACGTGATCGGTGCCGATCGCGGGGGGCAGATGGCCTCTTGGCGGGGCCGGGAGGCTCGCAAGCAGACGTCCCTCGGTGTCGAACACCTCCCAGAGGTTCCCGCCCTCGCGGATGACTTCGACCCACAGGGTGCCGTCAGAAGCAATGTCGATCTCCTCGATGAAGGGCTTGGCGTCGGGACGC
The DNA here is from genome assembly GCA_965208295.1 of Longimicrobiales bacterium. GTDB lineage: Bacteria > Gemmatimonadota > Gemmatimonadetes > Longimicrobiales > Gaopeijiaceae > Bin94. The sequence goes on from OZ242328.1 coordinate 1,267,375, forward strand.
GGGGGCCGTATGGGATCACACAGCATGAGCGGGAAGGTGTCGCGCAACGCCAGGTATTCCGAGTTGCCCTCCGCCCATTCGTCGTCGGAGATGGCCTCGGCGGGGAGCGAGCGTTCGACGACCCGCACGGTATCGTCGTCCGCATCCGTGAGCGCGATGCGATAGGCGTCGGTCAGGGCCGAATACAGGGCACCGCCGGGACCGGGACGCTGCACCAGCTTCGTGCCGAAGGGGACTTGGAAGAAGCTGATGCGGTCGCCGGGCTCGCAGTCGATCATGGCCGCACTGAGTCCCGCCAACTGCGACAGGGTGTCCCCCGTTTCACCCCGGCTGTCGAGGCCGACGAATCGCCACCACCTTCCGGGGGTTGGGTCGACGGCCGGCGTGACGCGATAGGCCTCGTCGGCGCCGACCGGGTAGAAACGCACCCACCCGGGCGGACCGCCCATGGCACCCCGAACCCGACGCTGGCCAAGGTACTCGCCCTCTGCCGAGAACTCGCTGATGCGGCCCAACAGGCCGTCCAGGGTCAGCAGTCTGTCCCCCAGCCATGCGACCGAGAACAATCGCCCGAATTCCCCGGGGCCCTCCCCCTGTCGTCCAAAGGTGAACCGGTGGGCGCCGTCCACGCCGAAGACGCGGACTTCATGGTTCATTTCGTCCGCCACGTACACGGATTGGTCGCGCCCGAGCGCAATATCGTAGATCCTGCCGAACTCGTCGGGGGATCCGGTCTCGCTGAGGGACTGCGGGCCGATGGAGGCGACTTGCGTGAGCTGCCACTGGGGCGGTGTCCCACTGTTGGAGACGTGGACGACGCCGTTGACGGTGTCGACGGTTGTGGTGAGGTCGCCGGACGGGGTCGCGGCGTCCGGCGCGCAGCCGGTCAACAGCGTGGCCGCGAGTGGGAGCAGCAAGGCAACACGGTTCATGGGGGACCTCTTTCGATTCGCCATACGTCCACATGGTCCAGACCGAAGCTGTCCTTCCGGACGGTCAGCACGTGATGGGCGCCGATCACGGGGGGGAGGTTTCCCTTTGCGGGGGCCGGAAGGCTGGCCAGCAGCCGTCCTTCGGTGTCGAACACCTCCCAGAGATTGCCGGTTTCGCGGAAGACTTCGACCCACAGCGTGCCATCGTAGGCGATGTCGATCTGCTGGATGAAGGGCTTGGCGTCGGAACGCGGGGGGCGCAGTGGATAACAGCGCATGAGTGGGAAGGTGTCCCTGAGGGCCCGGTACCTGGCGTTGCCGTCGTCCCATTCCGCGTCGGAGATGGGCTGGGCGGGGAGCGAGCGTTCGATCACGCGAACGGTATCGTCGGTCGTCGACGTGAGCGCGATGCTGTAGGCGTCGGTCAGGGCCGAGTACATCACGCCGCCGGGGCCGGGACGCTGCACGAGTCTCGCGCCGAAGGGGATCCCGAGGAAGCTGCTGCGGTCGCTGCTGGGCTCGCACGTGATCGTGGCCGCGCTCGGCCCCGCCAGCTGCAAAAGGGTATCTCCCGTTTCGCCCCGGCTGTCCACTCCGACGAACTCGGACCACCTGCCGGGCGCCGGCGCGAGGGCCCGCGTGAAGTAGTAGGCCTCGTCGGTATCTACTCGCCAGAAGCGAACCTCTCCCTCGCCGCCACTCATCCCACCTTGGATCCGCCGTTGGCCGAGGTGATCGCCCTCGGCCGTGAACTCGCTGATACGACCCTGTTCGGTGTCCAGGGCCAGCAGTCGGTCACCCAGCCACACCACCGAGTACGCGCGAGCGAATTCGCCCGGACCTTCCCCGCTCCGTCCGAAGGTGAACCGGTGTGACCCCTCCAGGCCGAAGACGCGGATTTCGTTGTTCAACCCGTCCGCAACGTACACGGACTCGTCGGGCCCGAGGGCGACATCGTATACGCGGCCGAACTCGTCGGGGGAGCTGTCGCCAGTGAGGGACTTGGGCCCGATGGATGCGATCCGGGTGAGTTGCCACTGGGGAGGGTCGCCGGTGTTGGCGACGTGGACGACGCCGTTGACGGTGTCGATCGTGGTGGTGACGCCGTTGGTGGAGGGGATATCGGAGGAGGTAGAGTCGGCGTCGGGATTGCAAGCGGTTGGCAGGGTGAAGGTGACAATGGCGAGGACAAGGCCGACCTTCCGCGCCGACTTCGTGACGGGAGTCCTGCATCTCTTCCCACGGCACCGCCGCAGCCCACCACCCAACCCGCTCTGGCACTGCACCCGGAAATGCACGATTAATGATATACGATTATATATCAAAACAACCATTTCATATAGTTTCATATATCATCTCGCCTTCCACGCGGCCAGCGACTCCGTCCCGGTCGCCCCGTCTCGGCCCAGGCCCACGCATGATGCGGGTCTCCGCCGGTCCCCACAACCCCAACCATCCCTTCTCCTCACGAGACTCACTCTGAACTGCTCAGCGTTGCCGCCACCGTCCTGTCGTTGGCCCTGGCATCCGGCGTCGCCACTGCCCTCCGCCGCCTCAAGCGTGCACCTTGAGGGCCCTCGAAGGGGACGCCCAGGTCGGCGGGCCCGGCCGGCAATTTCCGCTAACGCCGCAACCGAACCGCCTCGCCAAGCCCCGTCACTGTCCTCACCTCCAGCCCGTCCGTGTCGCTAAGCGCCGCCGGCAGCGGTCCCTCCCAGTCGCGCAGAATCGCCCGGATTCGCCCAGTCGCCGGATCCGTCACGACCGTGATCGACCGCTGGTCGTCCGAGTCCACCGTCACCCCGCCCTCGGGCCCGGTAAGGGTGATTCGCTCCAACGAGCCCTCCCAGTGTTCCTCGATGGGAAGGGCGAAGAAGAAGTACTTGTTGCCGTACTGGTCCTCGCCGGGCGTGAAGGACAGCGAGAACTCCACCTCGCCGTCCACACCCAGCCCCTCGAGCCGGTAGGGGCCGGCGCGGTCGGGCAGCTTCGGCCTCATGAACATCGAGTGGAGCGGCTCGATCATCGGTTCTCCGTCGCGGACGCCGCCCGACAGTACCAGAGTCTCGACCTTCGCCCCGGCGGCCAGACGACGCGAGGCCGCCGCACCCCCCTCCTTCTCCTCGCGCACCTTGAGGACCTTCTCGAAGTAGTAGTCGCTGAGCCAGCCCCGATCATAGCAGTACCCCATGATGTCGCGGCGGCGGATGGGGTGCAGTGCGGATCCGTCTCGGAAGTCGTACCCCCACGCGCCGATGTTCCCGAGCTTGTGCGGGAAATCGGGGTCGGTGCTAGCCGGATTGCCGCACGGTGCATGGCGGAGATTGAGGTTGTGCCCCACCTCGTGCGCGAGTTCCGTGTCCCACGGCTTGCCCAGGCTCACCCAGCCGTTGAGCCACGCGAGTCCGCGGACGTATCCGTTGTCGCTGTCGGCCACGTTGTACCAGTAGCCCGTGGCCTCATCGGCGTTGTACAACTCCTCCATCTCGATGAGCAGGGACCACTGGTCCTCGACGGGATCGATCGAGGTGATGTGCGGGTCGCGGGTCGTTGCACTGAATTCCGAGAGCGGGAACGAGTGTCTGAACAGGCCCACCTGGGGGCTGTCGGCCGTGATTCCGTTCGTCCAGTCAAGGACCGAAGAGTCGGGGTCCTCGGCATAGAGAATCGGTACCACGGTCAGTTCCAGCGGCGGTGTCTCGACCACCTCGAGTGAATACCGGCCAACCTCCGGAAATCTTGTTTCGCTGCCATCGACAAGTGGCAGCGCCCCGGCGGAGTCGACCACCACCACCATGTCGATGCTGTCGGCGATGACTTCGCCGGGGATCACAGCCTGAAACGTCGTTGAGACATCGCCCTCGTACGCGGAAGTGGGCATCTGGTTGTCGGCTACGGTCAATACCGCCCGGTGGATCTGCTCGCGGCCCTGCGTAAAGGTCGCGACGACTTCGGGATCGAAGAACGCGTTCTCCCGGTCGGCCACCACGAACACCCGCAGCAGCGCCTGCCGGCCCGCCACGAGCGGAATATCGCCCTCCGGTCTCTGGATGGCCTGGGTGAGATACACGAGCGGCAGTGACACCTGGACCGAGTCGGCACCGCCGCAGATGTCCCCCTCCGCCACGTCGAGTCCTCTGAGCCAGTCCCGGAAGCCGCGCGACGGCGGGGCACAGAGGTCGGTGCTGTCGTACCGCAGGACCTTCAGGTCCGTCAGGTTGGTCATTGCGGCAGGAAATGGGCCGTCCAGCTGTGCATTGTCGCTGATCCTGATCGTGTCGAGCGAAGTCAGGGAGGCAATCGCCGCGGGGAACCCCCCGGTGAGGGAGTTGTCGCCGAGGTCCAGGGTTCGCAACGCCTTCAGGTTGGTGAGCCCGGCGGGCAGCGGTCCGGCCAGGCCGTTGTCGGCAAGCACGAGCCGGTGCACCAGCGAATCTCCCACGGTCACGCCGTGCCAGCTGCCCACCGTGGAGTTGCTGCCCCATCCGGTGCCGTTGGTCCAGGAATCGCCGCCGGTCAAGGCGTAGAACTCCGAGAGTGCGAGACGTTCGATCTCGGTTGCGCTGCAATGAAGTCCCTGGTCGACCCGGCCTCCTCCGGGGAGGGTATCTTCGACGAAGCCGTCCAGCCAGTCCTCGAATTCAGCGTCGAGATGCGGGCACAGGCCTGTCGAATCGGCGCGGAACACCGCAAGGTCCGAGAGATCCATCAGGCTTCGGGGCAGCAGTCCCGTAAGCCGGGGATTGGCCTCCAGCCGCAGGACTTCGAGCCGGTCAAGGTCACCGATGTCGAACGGGACAGGCCCGGACAGCTCGTTGCCGTCGAGCACCAGGTGGGTTAGGGACCAACGGTCCGTGAGTGTCGGCGGGATCGGCCCGGACACGCTGTTGCCCGAGAGATCAAGTCGCCGAAGCCCGTAGACTTCCCCGAACTGCTCCGGAATGCCCATGCTGAGCTGGTTGTCCCCGAGGTACAATTCCTCGAGCGCGCCCAGCTCCCCCAGTGCGGATGGTATCGCGCCGGTGAGACTGTTTTTCGAGAGATCGAGCCACCTGAGTCGGGAGAGGTTGCCGAGTTCCGCCGGGATGTTCCCGGTGAGAGTGTTGTCGGCCAGGACCAGTTCCTCGATCGCCCTCAACTGCCCCAATGCGGAGGGCATCGCACCGGTGAGGCCGCTCCGCGAGAGGTCGAGCCGCCTGAGCCGGGAAAGCGTCCCGAGTTCCGCCGGGATCCCCCCGCTCAAGCTGTTGTCGGACAGACGCAGGACCTGGAGCGTTGCCAGTTGTCCCAGCGAAGAAGGTATCGCGCCGGTGAAGTCGTTCCCCGCGAGATCGAGTCCCTGGAGCGCGGCAAGCGTCCCGAGCTCGGCGGGAATGGCTCCGTCAAGCGCGTTATCGGCCAGGTTCAGGATTTCCAGTTTGGCCAGATTGGCCAGTTCGGTGGGGACCCCGCCGGAGAGGTCGTTTTGGTGCAGCAACAACTCCGTCAGGTTTGCGAGGCGGCCGAGTTCGGCCGGAATCGGCCCCGTGAGGTCGTTGCCGGCCAGGGAGACGACGCTGACGCTGGTCAACTGGCTGAGTTCCGACGGAATCTCCCCGGTCAGCCCGTTGCCCTCCAGCGACAGCGTCTCAAGGCTGGCGAGGTCTCCGAGTTCCGACGGAATCGAGCCGCCAAGACCGTTTTCCCCGAGGCTCAGCTCAATCAGGCTCGAGAGCTTTCCGAGTGCTGGCGGAATGGACCCGGTCATGTTGTTGTTCACCAGATCGATTCCGGTGACGAACCCGTCTTCGTCGGCGGTGACGCCTTCCCACGCGTTGACACTCCCTGCCAGCCAATTCGTCTTGTGGTTCCAGCCCGGTCCCGCGGCCTCGTTGTACAGCGTGACGAGCACCTCCCGATCCGCGGTATCCGGGATGCAGGGCAGGGCATCGCTCGTCCTTTCGATGGTCCCATGCCACGCGCCCAGGGACCGCTGCAGGCACAGACCGGTACTCTGTGCAAAGAAGCGGACCAGCCTGAGATCGGCGAAGGACGCAGGTATCGGGCCCAGGAGTCCGGTGTTGCCCAGAAACAGGTTCCTGAGACCGGACAACTTCCCTATCCCAGGAGGTAGCGGACCGGTCAGGCCGGGGTTGTGGTCCAGGAACAGGTCACCAAGGTTGCGCAGCCGCCCGACCGCGGGCGGGATCGGACCGGACAGAGCGTTGGCATGAAGATCGAGCAGCTCAAGGTTTTCCAGCAGCCCGACGGCCGCCGGGATCGGGCCGGCCAGGTTGTTGTTGCCCAGAGTGAGCACCGTGACGCGATTGTTGTGGGTCTGAACCCCGTACCATTGGTCGAGCGGCTGGGTGCTCATCCAGTTGGTCGTGTCGGTCCAGTTCTCGCCGCCCGTCTCCCGGAAGAGAATCTCGAGGACCTCCCGGTCGCTGCCAGCGACTGCCACGTCAGCCGCGCCGCTGTTCGCCGAGTCGTAGGTGGCGGTCACGGTCGTTGCGCCCGTGGCAACACCCGTCACCAGCCCCGCCGAATCGACCGTCGCCACGGCGGTGTCGGCACTCGCCCAGACAACCGCCGGCGAACCTACGGCGTTGCCTTCGGGACCGATCACCGTGACGGACATGCGGATAGTGTCACCCACGCCGGGGAGGGTGAGTAACGAGGGGCCGACCGAGACGCGGCTGGTGCAATCGGAGGGATTGTCGGTGCTCGGTATCGAGTCCAGCCAGGCGGAGAGCGAAGGGGGCACGCACAGCGCCGTCGCACTGAGGTGCAGGGACTCCAGCTTGAGATCCGCGAATGTCGCCGGGATCCTGCCCGTCAAACTCGTGGCCGTCGCACGAAAGTCGCGGAGGCTGTCAAGAGTTGCCAGTCCCGGGGGGAGTTCGCCGACGAATGCGTTGGCGCTGAGGTCCAGCTCCCGAAGCAGGGTCAGGTCACCCACCTCGGCCGGAATCGAGCCGGTGATCCAGTTCCGGCCCAGGTCCAGGGTCCTTAGCCGTTCCAACTGGCCGATGGAAGAGTGGAGCGGCCCCCGCAGGTTGTTGCCGCGCAGCGACAGACTCACCACCCTGCCGCTATCGTCGGTCTCGACCCCCGACCACCCAGAGAGCGGTCCCGCGGTCAGCCAGTTGGTCCCGTCGTTCCAGCCGTCGCCGCGGGCCCTGTCGTAGAGGGCCTCCAGAACCTCCCGGTCGTCTTCCGGAAGGGTCACCTTCACACTGATCGATGCGGTCAACGAATCGTGGGTGGCCGTCACCTCCGCTTCACCGGCGCTTACCGCGGTCACCTTCCCGGATGACGCGTTCACCGATACGACGGAGGCATCGCCGCTCGACCATGCCGCCGCCGCCCCGAACGTGGTGTCCCCTTCGAGACTCACGTAGGTGGCCGAGAGCGTGGCCGTCTCGTCGACGGAGTACAGGTTCGGCGATGCCAAGTCGACCACATCGACGGAGAGCCTCGCTACACAGCGGACAGCGGCATCGGTCCGCTCGATCGCCGAGTGCCATTCATCCAGCGAGGGAGGCAGGCAAACGCCGGAGTCGGAGGTGTAGAGGGTATCCAGCTCCAGTCTGTCGAATGCCCCGGGAACCGCACCGGTCAACTCGTTGGCTCCGATGTCCAGATACCGCAGTCCGGTCATGAATCCGACGTACCCGGGCAGCGGACCCTCGAGCGCATTGTCTGACAGGAGGAGGTCCCGGACCTGCTTCAACGCCCCAAGGTCGCTTGGAACCCGGCCGGTGAGCGAGTTTTCCCGCAGGTCGAGGACCGACAGGTCCCCGAGCCCCGCGAGTTCCAGCGGGATCGAACCGACCAGGTTGTTCTCGGCGAGCGAAAGTTGCGTCACGCTGCCCGAGTCATCGGCTTCGACTCCAAACCACTCGCCGAGCGGCTCATTGCTCAGCCAGTTGGTCCTGTTCGTCCAGTTCTGCCCGCCAACTTCCAGGTAGAGGATCTCGAGGATCTCCCGGTCGCTGAGCGGCATGGTGACATACACCACCACGATGCCGGTAAGCGGGCCGGAGGTCGCCGTGATCTCGGTTATCCCGTATCCGACCGAGGTCACCAGACCCGTCGAATCGACCGTCGCAATCGCGTCATCCGCGCTCTCCCACGTCACCGCCACCGACTCTAGCGCGTTGCCCGCCACGTCCATCACAGCAGCGGCCAACCTGCCGCTCACACCGATCCCTTCCAGGGTCACCCAGTCGGGTTCCATCACGACTTGCGTGCCCGCGTGGCCCGTCTCCGCGGCCACCGCAGCCGAAGAGTCGGCGGCGCCGGGCTCGGTCGGGGCGTCGTCCGCACAGCCGGCGAGCCCGACAGCTCCCAGTGCCAGCAGTCCGTTGACCAACCCTCGCGAGCACCGATTGCGGCGAGGCACCGGGTCGGCAAGGCACGACGAGTTGGGGGAAGGAACGCGTTTCATGGGATCCTCGGATTGCTACGTGATTTCAGTCCCCGGACCTACCGTCGCGGGAGGCTTTCTAGTGCCCGCAGATTGGCCCGGATGTGCTCCTCATGTCGCTCAGCCAGGTTCGGAACGCCTCCGTGTCGGGAATGCAAAGGCCCGGGTTGTCGGACCACCAGAACACATCCAAATCGAGGTCCATGACGGACTCGGGAACCTCGCCGACCAGGCCGTTGCCCTCGAGCACCAGCACCTTCAGCCTGTCGAGGTCCGCCAACACGGTCGGAATCCGGCCCGACAGGCCGATGCTCCCGAGGCGCAACTCCGTAACGCGCACGTCCGAATCCACCGTCACTCCGCGCCACGACCTGATATCCGTGCCGTTCCCCCAATTTGAGTCCGCCCAGTTCGACCCGTCCATGGCGTCGTGCAGCCCCAGCAGCGCCTCACGGTCGGGTGAGCAGAGGTTCCTCTGCAAGACAAAGTCCGGGTACTCCAAATCTGCTATCCAGGATTTGAACGCCGCGGTGTTGGGAATGCACAGCGACGAATTGCCCTCAAAGTTGAACTCGTCCATGTAGAGGTTCAGAAAGGTGTTGGGGATCGCGCCCGTCAACCTGTTGCGCGTGATGGTCAACCTCGCCAGCGCACCAAGGCCCCCGAGGCTGCTCGGCAGCCCTCCCGACAGTGCATTGTTATGGAGGAACAGATTCTCCAGCCCGGTCATCCCTCCCAACTCCGGCGGTATGCTGCCCTCCAAGTCGTTGCCCCCAAGGTGCAGCCGCCGCAGTGCGGACAGCTGCCCCAGCTCCGGCGGAATCCCGCCCGACATGCCGTTGTCGATGATGTACAGTATATCCAGCGAGGACAGGTTTCCCAGCTCCGGCGGAATCCCGCCCGACATGCCGTTGCGGCGGAGGTCCAGATACACCAGCGAGGAGAGGTTCCCCAGCTCCGGCGGGATCTCGCCTGATATGGAAGTCTCCACGAAGGCCAACCCATACAGGCCGCCGATATTACCCAACTCCGGCGGTATGCTGCCCTCCAGGTTCGGGTTGTAGCTGAGGTCCAGCCTCCCCAGCGCGCTAAGACCCGCCAGCGCCGCCGGAATCCGGCCCGACAAGCCGTTGTCCCGGATGACCAGTTGCTCAACGCGCCCGTCCGAGTCCGTCCACACCCCGTACCAGTCATCCAGATCCTCGTCCGTCCCCCAATTGGTGTTGTCCGTCCAGTTGTCGCCGCCGGTGGTGTCGTACAACGCCATCAGGGCCGCCCGGTCGCTGGCGGCACCGACATGCGCCGCCAACCGGTGTTCAGCCTCCACCGGGGAGGCCGGAGGATTCGTGGGCGCCTCGCAACCTCCGGTCATTGTCAGGGCTATGGCCAGCAGCAGGGCGGCAGACGCGCGTGTCGTATTGGTTGATTTCGTTGCCATTTTCTCCCCCAGACTCTTCAAAATGTGATGGCCGCGCCGGTAACCATGGGTGCGGCTTGGTCCAATCATAGGTTCCGGTTCCGTCTGACGCAAGCATTTTCTCGCGGCTTGCCGACAATACTGCTCCGGCAATTATGGCTTTCTTGTTCCGCAAACATCGCATTCCCATCCATGGTCTGTTCGACCGAGGTCATGCCCGGTGCCGCTGGGCGGCGGGTGGCGTCTGCGGCACCAGCCTGTACCGCGAATCTGTGTCCAACCCCCCCGGGGGCGGCGGCTGGACTCGTGGATTGCTCGCAACCTCCAGCCACTGCCAAAACCACGATCAGCAGCAGGATGTCAGGTAACGGCGCTGTTTTGCATGGTTTCTTGGTCATTCCCCTGCTCCTGCCTCCTGGAAGAGGCCGCGCCCAGGGCGTGTGTACGTCTTCCTCGAACCATAAGTCCCAGTTTTGTTTGGCGCAAGCATTTTCTTACCGGCTTGCCTCAGATGGGTGATGCTCTGAAACGTATGGCTGTCATGTACTGGAAAAGGCGAGGATGGCTGCGAGCATCCCCTCGGCCATGGAAGCGCCACGACGTGGGCGGGCGGAGGCCAGTGTCAGGAGGGCAAGGACTGCGGTGGCCCGCGGGCTGCCGCTCAGCCGCCCCGATCGATCCGCCAGATGTCCACGTACTCCAGATCCAGGTCCCCCCTGCGGACGGTCAGCACATGATCGGTGCCGATCGCGGGGGGCAGATGGCCTCGAGGCGGCGCTGGAAGGCTGGCCAGCAACTGGCCGTCGGTTTCGAACACCTCCCAACGGTTCCCGCCCTCGCGGAGGACTTCGACCCACAGCGTGCCGTCGTAGGCGATGTCGATCTGCTGGATGAAGGGCTTGGCGCCGGGACGCGGGGGGCGCAGTGGATCACAGCGCATGAGTGGGAAGGTGTCCCGGACTGCCCGGTAGCTGCTGTTGCCGGCCGCCCACTCGTCGTCGGAGATCGGCTCCGAGGAAAGCTCTCGTTCGATGACCCGGACGGTGTCGTCGGCGGCGTTCGTTAGCGCGATGCGATAGGCGTCGGTCATGGCCGAGTAAAGCATGGCGCCCGGACCGGGACGCTGCACCAGTTCGGTGCCGAAGGGGATGTTCAAGAAGCTGATGCGGTCTCCGATTTCGCAGCGGATCGTCGCCGCGTTCGGTCCCGCCAGCTGGACCAGGGTGTCTCCCGTTTCACCCCGGCTGTCGACGCCGACCAACTGCCACCACCGGCCGGGAGCCATGTTCACGGGAATCGTGCCGAAAGAGGCCCGGTCGGCGCCGACCGGCCAGAACCGTACCCACCCCGGCCCACCACTGCTGCTGATCGCACCCCGAATCCGCCGTTGGCCGAGGTATTCGCCCTCTTCCGAGAACTCGCTGATGCGCCCCAGGTGAGGGTCCAGCGCCAGCAGCCGGTCCCCGAGCCAGGCCACCGAGTACAACCCGTCGAATTCGCCCGGACCCTCTCCCTTGCGGCCAAAGGTGAACCGGTGGGCGCCGTCCAGGCCGAATACGCGGATTTCCTGGTTCATGTCGTCCGCGACGAACACAGACTGATCGGGCCCGAGGGCGAGGTCGTACACGCGGCCGAACTCGTCGGGCGAGCCGTCGTCAGTGAGGGACTTCGGGCCGATCGAGGCGACTTGTGTGAGTTGCCACTGGGGAGGGTCACCGGTGTTGGTGACGCGGACGACGCCGTCGATGGTGTCGATGGTGGTGGTGACACCTGAGTTGGACGGATCGCCAGGGGCAGAATCGGTGTCCGGACTGCAGGCGGTTGGCAGGTTGGAGGCGAGAATGACGAGGACAAAGCCGGCCTTCCGCGCCGATTTCGTGACCGGAGTCCTGCATCTCCCCCCACGGCGGCGACGCAGCCCACAACCCCGCCCCTTCGGCCCCCATCCCCGGAAAGGCACGATTAACGATATACGATCATATATCAACTCGACCAATTCATATAGTTTCATATATCATTTCGCCCTCCACGCGGCCAGCAACTCCGCCTCGGTCGCCCGGTTCAGCCCGGTGCGCAACCGGTACTCACCCCCCACTTCGCGGCTGCGATGCCAGTCGAGCGTGTCCTTCGCCGTCACCGCCAGCGGCCGGAACCCCAGCCCCACCGCGATGCCGCGACTGCTGTCCATCCGCCCATAGTTGAGATACCGCCCACGCGGCGGCTGCCAGAACGCAAGCTGCTGCTGCGGCATCTGCCCCCGCTCGGCCAGAAAGTCCCAGTCCACCCACGTGAACGACACCGGCGTCGCGGTGATGGCCCTGATTCCGTACACGAGCTCCGCTGACGACAGCGGCGCACCCGGTCCCACGCTGTTGAACACGCCCGCCGTCTCCTCCTCCAGGAGGTGGACATAGAACTCCGCCAGATCGCGCACGTCGATGAACTGCACCGGATCCGTCGGATCCCCCTGCACCAGGACCTCGCCCCCGGCGTCGATCCGGTCAGGCCAGTAGGTGAAGCGGTCGCTTCGGTCGCCCGGTCCCACGATCACCGGGGGACGCACGATCAGGGTGCGCGTCCCGAACCCCCCTTCCACCACCCGCTCGGCCAGCACCTTGTTCGGGCCGTAGCCCCCCCATTCGCTCTCGGGAATGTCCTTCGGACCGACCGGCGCGTCCTCGTTCATGACGGGCGCGGTGTAGTCGGTGTAGACCGCGCGCGTCGAGGTGAAGAGGTACTGACCGGTCGCGTCCTTCAGCATGTCCACCGAGAGGCGGACCTGGTCCGGAGTGTAGCCCGAGTTGTCGATGACCGCGTCCCAGCGGCCGCCCTCCAGCGCGGCCACGTCGTCGTTGCGGTCGCCGACGAGCTTCTCCACCTCGGGGAAGAGATGGGTGTTGGTGCGGCCGCGGTTGAAGAGGGTGATTTCGTGGCCGCGCGCCAGGGCGTGGTGGACGACGTGGGGGCCGATGAACCCGGTGCCGCCGAGGATGAGGATGCTGAGGCCTTGCTGGTTCAGCCCTTGTCCCCCCGATTCCGGAGGATCGTACCACCCCGCCCCCGCCCCACACGGATATCCGGCCACCCCGAGGGTCGCGGCGCCCGCGACCGTGCCCGCCCTGCCGATGAACTCACGCCGTGTCGTCATCCGTCGTTCTCCGATTCGGTGGTGTGTGTGGACGCCGAAACGCCTATTGTATCGCCCATGCCCACGCATGATGCCGGTCGCCGCCGGTCCCGACAACCCGAACCGTCCCTTCCCCTAAGGAGACTCACCGTGCACCGCCCAGAGTTGCCACGACCCGCACTGTCGCCCGCCACGGCGTCCGTCCTCGCCACCGCGCTGCTGGCCGTCACCACCTTCGCCACCGCAGGCCCACACGAGCTCGCAGCACAGGAAGCGGCTCAGGAAGAACCCGGCGACCTTATCACCCGGGCCACCAACGGCCTCCGCTTCCGCGCCATCGGCCCCACGATCATGGGCGGGCGTGTCTCCGATCTCGCAGTCGTCGAATCGGACCCCAGCACCTTCTACGTCGGGGTCGCGAGCGGCGGCGTATGGAAGACCGGGAACGCCGGCATCACCTTCACCCACGTCTTCAAGGACGAGGAGACTGGGTCCGTCGGCGCCGTGGCCGTCGCGCCTTCCAACCCGAACGTTGTCTGGGTCGGCACCGGCGAGCCCAACAACCGGCAGAGTTCGCCGTGGGGCAACGGCGTCTACCGCTCCACCGACGCGGGGCGCACCTGGAAACACCTGGGGCTGGAGGACACGCACCACATCGGGCGCATCCGGGTCCATCCGCGCGATCCGGACGTGGCCTACGTGGCGGCGGTCGGGCACCTGTGGGGATCCAACCCCGAGCGCGGCGTCTACCGCACCACGGACGGGGGCGAGAACTGGGAACTGGTGCTTTTCGTCGACGAGGATACCGGCGCGATCGACCTGGCCATGGACATGTCGGACCCGAACACGCTCTTCGCGGCCATGTACCAGCGGCGCCGGCGCGCGTGGGGCTTCAACGGCGGGGGCCCGGGTAGCGGGATCCATCGCACGACCGACGGTGGCGACACCTGGACGGAGTTGACGGACGGGCTGCCGGGGGGGGACAAGGGGCGGATCGGCCTCGACATCTACCGGGGCGACGGCAACCTGGTGTTTGCGCTGGTGGAGGCCGACGCCCGCGGGCCGGGACAGGGCTTCGGCCAGTCGGGCGGGAAGAACGGCGTCTACCGTTCCACGGACCGGGGCGAGAGCTGGGAGCAGATCAGCACCACCAACAATCGGCCCATGTACTACAGCCAGATCCGCGTCGACCCCAACGACCCGGAGCGGATCTACCTGGGCGGCGCCGACCTCTACCGCTCCTCCGACGGCGGGAACAACTTCACCCCGGACGCCGCCTCCGACGTGCACCTCGATCACCACGCCCTCTGGATCGACCCCGCCAATTCGGAGCACCTGATCCTGGCGGGCGACGGCGGCGTCTCCGTCAGCTGGGACCGCTCGGAGAACTGGTACCAGCTGCGCAACCTGCCGCTCGCGCAGTTCTATGAGATCGGCGTGGACATGCGCGATCCGTACCACGTCTGCGGGGGCCTGCAGGACAACGGCTCCTGGTGCGCGCCGTCGGACACCTGGTCGAACCAGGGGATCCGCACGCGCGACTGGTACAACGTGGGCGGCGGCGACGGCTTCTTCACCGTCATGCACCCGACCGACACGGACCTCATGTTCGCGGAGTCGCAGGGCGGGTACATCGCGCGCGTGAACCGGGCGGCCAACGAGAGGGCGAGCATACGTCCGCTGGCGCGGCCCACGGAGGACGGCGAGGAACGTCAGCTGCGCTGGAACTGGGACACGCCGATCCTGCTCTCGTCGCACAACGACCAGGTCGTGTACGCCGGCTCCAACATCCTCTTCCGGTCCCCCGACCTGGGCCAGAGCTGGGAGGAGATCAGCGGCGACCTGACCTGGAACGTCGACCGCGACACCCTGACCATGATGGGAGTGGCGGGCAGCGAGGCGCAGATGTCGCGCAACGACGGGCAGTCCAACTACGGGAACCTGACCGCGCTCGCGGAGTCGCCGCTGGACCCCGCCGTCCTCTACACCGGCAGCGACGACGGGCGGGTGCACGTCACGCGTGACGGAGGCGCGACATGGAGGGACGTGACCGGCAATGTGCGCGGGCTGCCCCCGTTCACCTACGTGACCCGGATCGTGGCGTCGCGGGGCGCGGCGGGGAGCGTGTACGCGGTCTTCGACGGACACCGGAACGACGACTTCGACCCGTATATCTTCGCCAGTGACGATTTCGGCGAGAGCTGGGAGAAGATCACCGAGGGTCTCCCGAACACGTCCCTGAACGCGCTCGCCCAGCACCCCTCCGCCCCCAACCTGCTCTTCGCGGGCAGCGAGGTGGGCGTCCACTTCTCGTTCGACGGCGGCGCCCGCTGGCATCCGCTCAGGAATGGCCTCCCCACCGTGCCCGTCGACGACATCGTCGTGCATCCGCGCGACAACGATCTGGTCGTCGGCACCCACGGTCTCGGCATCTGGATCATGGACGACATCGGGCCGCTGCAGGGGCTTTCGGCCGAGGTGATGGCTTCGTCCGCTCATCTCTACCCGGTGCGGCGTGCGGCCTCGTACAACATCCATTTTCCGCAGGGGTGGTCGCCGGGGATTTACGTGGCCCCCAATCCGGCCGCGGGGGCGCGGATCCGGTACCACCTGGGCTCGTCGTCCGACAGCGTGACGCTGACGATCACCGACGGGGCCGGCAGAGTGGTGCGCGAGCTGAACGGGAGCCGCAACGAGGGGCTGAACGAGGTCATCTGGGACCTTCAGCTGGTCGAGGACGGTCCCGACGGAGAGCCCATGAACCCGGGCCCGCGCGTACTGCCGGGGATCTACACCGTCGTGTTGGCCGCCGGGGCGGACACACTGGAGACCAGCGTCGAGGTGCGGCTCGATCCCCGGGTTTCCATTTCGCGGAGCGACCTCGAAGCGCGTCAGGCGGTCATGCTGGATTCATACCGGCTATCGGGCACGGTGCAGGCGTTCCGCGAGCGCCTCGGTTCCATCGGGGAACAGCTGGGCCGGATCGAGAACCAGGTGCAGAGCCTGACGGAGGAGGTCCCGGAGGAGCTGGCCGAGGAGATCGAGGCCTTCGGCGAGGCCCTGGAAGAGTTGGAGGAGGAGTTTGGGGATGTCTCCAACGGCGCTTTCGTCTGGGGCGCCATGCAGCGCTCAACCAGCCTGCCGACCGAGGACCAGATCTGGCGGATCGACATGTCCTGGGAAGGGGTGCCGCCGCTGATTCCGAGGGTGAACGAAATGCTCACCGCGCGGCTGCCCGCGCTGTACGACCGGGTGTATGCCGAGGGGCTGAGGCCGGAGGCGGAGGAGTTGGTGGTGGTGCCGGTGAGGAGGAGGTGAGGGGGGGACGGAATGCGGCCGCCCGCGCCGGGTCATGCGGGAGGATTTTGCACATTCGCGTTGCCTCGGTCGCCCCCCGAAGTGGGCTCGGCATCCCTGTTTGCCGCCTGGGTGAACTCAAGCCTCGCGGGCGCGCGCCAACAGCTCCTCACCCGTCTCACATTGGATGATCCGGTCGCCGATTCGGGCGATCTGCTCGGGGTCGGAGAGCTCCTGGAGCAGCCCGGAAAGCCGCTCGGCCGTCTCGACCCCGAATTTCAGTTTTGCTTGACGGCACACCAAAGCACGCCCCTCCGCACGCCCCTGCCCCAGCCCCTCCCGGTGCGCCCGCTCCTTCAGTTCCTCCACGCCCGCGTAGATCATTCCCGCCTCCTTGAGTGACCTGACTCGCTCCAATACCTCTTCCTCGATTCCCCACGTTTCCGCCGCGCCAAGAATCCACTCCCGGAACGCCTCCCGAAGCCTCGCGTGTTCCGGCCCCGGGTACTCCGCGAGCACCTCACGGACCACCCGCGTGATGTTCGCCGCGGACGAGTCCAGCTCCATGCTCGCCAACCACGACACGACGCTTCCCCCTGCTGGACCTTGGGGATCCAGCGCCCGCAGGTCAAGGATCTCGTGGCGCAGACTCGGCTGCCGACTGGCCAGCCAGCCTCGCGCCGGCTCGATCAGATCGAGCACCTCGTCGGGCACCTTCCAGCGTTCGCGGCCGTTGTAGATCGTGACTGCCAGGCTGGGCGGCAGCAGCCCACCGGGAGCCGTTTTCCGCCGGCGGGCCTTCGCCGCGACCAGGCCGTGGTACGCGATGGCGACGTAGTACAGGATCCGCACGGGCATGTACCTGTAGGTCTTCGACTGGAATTCGATCAGCAGGATGAGGTACCGGGCGCTTCCCCGGAAATGGATCTTCCAGAGAAGGTCCGCGTGGGATCGGATCAGTCCGGGCGTGGTCCGCTCCGTGGCCAGGTTTTCCATCCGTTCGAAGTCGAGGTCGTCGGCGAGATCGCTGTTGATAAAGCGGCGGATGGTTTGTTCAACCGCGAGCGGCAGGGAGAAGAGAAGCTTGAAGGACTGGTCGTGTCTTCGGGACAACTGTGGTCTCCGGCGTGGGTGGGGGGCCAGAGGACGGCGAGGGTTCCCGGATTTCCATGTCGGGCTCCGAGGGACGGCCGTCCCTTGTGGAACAGTCGCGCCGGATTCGGGGCGCTGACATGGTAAAACGGGACTGTCGACATGGACTCGCGGCCTGGTACCCAGGTCGCCGCAGGGGCCCATGGTTGCCCAAGCCGGGGTCAAGCCGCGTGTCGCTGTCGGTAGATGGGCCCGAGACCGAGCCCTTTGACAGGCCCATCACCCCTCCAGCCGATTGTACCTCCTCAGCACCTCGCGCAGCCGATCATGCGGCAACGCATACACCGTCCAATCGTTTGCCCCGGTCATGGTCTCGGCCGCAACCAGCGCATTGATGATCGCTTCCTCGGTGGCCTCGACCGTGGCCGCGAACAAGGGGGTCATCAGCCCGTTGGCCATCACCCGTGCGTTGGTGGATGTCCCCGGCTCGGACGCCGCCCTCTGGTTCGCGGTCGAAAACGCCACGAAAATGTCGCCCGAGCTGTTCGCCGCGACGCTCCCGTTGCGGGCCAGCCCCATCGAGACCCGGCGCGCCATCCGTTCCAGCTGGTGCGGCATCACCGGGGCGTCGGTCGCGAGCACCACGATGATCGACCCGTCCCGGCCAGCCGCGCGCCCGCCATCCTCCGCCCCCCCGCCCCCCTCTCGCGCAGGCATCAGATCCCCCATCTCACGCCCCACCGGCACCCCGGCCACCCGCAACAGCTCCCGGCTCCCATAGTTGCACTGCACGAGGACCCCCACCACGTAGTCGTCCCCCCCAACCTCCACCACCCGCGACGACGTCCCGATTCCCCCCTTGAATCGGTGGCAGATCATCCCCGTCCCCCCACCCACATTCCCTTCCACCACCGCTCCCCCACGCGCCCCTTCCATCGCCGCGATCGCATCCTCCTCGGTCACGTGCTGCCCGCGAATGTCGTTCAGCGTCCCGTCCCACGTCTCGGCGACCACGGGCAGCGCGGCGAGCCACCCACCCCGGCGCCGCTCCAAGTCCCGTGCCACCCCCCACCTGATGACCGCATGGTGCACGATCCCCACACTGAGCGTGTTGGTAATCATGACCGGACCCTCCATGATTCCCGAATCGCGCACCCAGGTCGTGCCGGTCATTTCGCCGTTGCCGTTCAGCGTGAACCAGGCCGCGTAGACCGGATCGGACTCGTCGCGGCCGCGCGGCCACACGGCCGTAACCCCCGTCCGCACCGGACCTTCGCCGACCACGAGCTCGCCGCTACCCCGCACGACCGTCACGTGGCCGACTTCCACACCGTCCACGTCGGTGATCGCGTTGAGGTGTCCGGGGGTGCCCTCGAAGGGGACGCCGAGGTCGCGGGCGCGCGGCTTCTGGGCGGAGGCGGGGAGGGCGTTGCAGGCGATCAGCGCCAGTGCGGCGAGTGCGCGGTTGCGTTTCGCTGACCCGCGTCCGAAAACCTTGCATTGTGGCATTTTCATGACCCTTGACCCTGTGTTGGAAGTATCGGCCGGACCGGAAAGGAGACTGTTCGGGCGGATCGCGGTGCCGGTGGGGGAGTCATGACCGGGCCCAGGTCCGCGACCGAATCAGCCGAGCGTCAGCTGCCGGCCCGGACAATGGCGGTCGACGATCTCAAGCCCGGGGCGCCATCTGCTTGTGAGATCAGCGGTCCCCCACGGTGACGCCCCAGGAGATCCGCGCCTCCACTGGTTTTCCGTCACTCCGGGCTGGCCTGTACCTCAATCGGCGCGCCACGCGACGGGCGATGGCTTCCAGTTGCGCGTTGCCGGAACTCTCCGCGATCTCGATGCTCTGCACGAGTCCCTCGGTGTCAATCATCAGCCACACCCGGACCTTGCCCTGGAGCGCAATTGGCAGCGCGTTTAGCTCGCGTTCCATCATGCGCGAAATCTGCTCGCCGTTGATGAGTTTCGGGGGGGCGTCTTCGTACTCACCGTTGATGGACCCAGGGAGGCCGTCTTCCGCCACTGCCGTAGCGCAACCGGCTGCCAGAAGCACCAGGGCTGCGAGCATCGTTCGGTTCGGATGCATGACTGCATGCTACTCCGCCCACCCCCGCATCGCAACAGACCCGTCGGGCCCCAGTGCCTCGACAACCCGCTCGGCGGGCGATGACCCAATACCCGCGACGCGGTCATCTTCCGTGCGCGCGAATCCCGGCCTTCCCGCCAGCGTGATCGGCCGGTCCACAAACAGCGGCGCCTGCGCCCGATAGCGAAACCGGGTCACCGGTGCGGGGCCGTGCCGCCCGGCCGCGTCGAGCAGCAGCAGTGCAGTGAGCGGGCCGTGCACCAGGAGGTCGGGATAGCCTTCCACTTCAGTGGCGTAGGGGTGGTCGAAGTGGATGCGGTGGGCGTTGTGGGTCAGGGCCGAGAACCGGAACAGGGTGATGGCGGTCGGCAGGAACGTCTCGCTCCACACGGCGTCCGGGTCCGCGTCCGGCCCACCCTCGTCGCTACGGGCCGGCGACTGCACCTCCGCGCCCCGGTACACAATCACCTGCTCCTCTTCAACGCACGCGCGCCCACCCTGCAGCACCGTCTGTCCCACAGTCACGAAAACGAGCCGCCCACTCTTCCCCCACTTCTCCTCGACGCTCGTCACAACGGACCGCAGTTCCGCCCGCTCCCCGATCACCAGCGGCCCGCGCGACCGAAGCACCCCACCTGCCCACATCCGCCGGGGAAGGTCCACCTTCGGCATGAACGTCCCGCGATGCTCGTGGCCATCGACGCCGAGACTCGAGGCTCGAAGAGGTCTTTTGAAGTAGAACCAGTGCCACCCCAGCGGCAGCGGGTCGCCCTCACGAAGACCGTTCGGGTCCCTATCCAGCAGTGCCTGCATGATGTTGGCCGGTCCCCGCGACAGGACCTCGGCGCGTACTCGCTCCCCACGCGGCGGTGCTCCCCCACTCATCCCCCCACCCCACCCGGCTCCCCATCCAGGCGCACCACCTCTCCCGCCCGTTCGAGAACCCGCCGCGCGGCCTCCACCACGGGACGGTCCACCATTCGTCCCCGCACTCCCACCGCACCCTCCCCCGCCTCCCGATCGGCCTCCACAATCGCCCGGGCCCGCTCCACCTCCTCGCGCGACGGCGTGAACACCTCGTGAATCACCGGAATCTGTGCCGGATGGATGGCGATCTTGCCGGAGAAACCCAGCGCCCGCGCCCGCGCCGCCTCATTCCGCAACCCCGTCATATCACGATAGTCGCGCGACGGCATGTCATAGGCCGGAATCCCATTTACCGCCGCCGCGTGCACCACCCGGGAGCGCGCATACAGCAACGGCTCCCATCCGGGTTCCGCCCCCAGCTCCAGCGCGAGATCGAATCCCCCGAAGACCAGCCCCACAACGCCCACCACGGCCCCGATCTCCACTGCGTGTTCCAGGCCCTTGGCCGTCTCGATCAGCGGCGAGACAGCCACCTCTTCTTCCGTGCGCTCCGCCACCACCCCAACCTCAACCGTCGCCCGGACCATCGGAACCATCACGCCATCGGGACGGGGGCCGTCCGCGATCGCATGCAGGTCCCCCCACCCTACCTCGCTCCCCAGGTCGTTGATGCGCACGATCAGAAAGGTGCGCCGCTGCGGGTCCCCACTACCCCACCCCCCCAGAAACCCCATCACCGCTTCACGCGCCGCCGCCTTCCGCCCATCGGCCACCGCGTCCTCCAGATCCATGCAGACCGCATCCGCCCCCGCGGCCAGCGCCTTCTCGAAACGGTCCGGCCGGTCCCCCGGCACAAAGAGGATCGAGCGGAACGCAGGCAGGCTCATCGGCCGCACCCCACCAGCCCCACCCAAATCCACCCCCAGCCCCGGCATCCACCGCACGTCACGATCGCCACCACCTCAAAACGACCGCGGCATGCCCAGCACATGCGTCGCCACATGGCTGAGCACCAGGTTGTTCGCCACCGGCGCCACCATGTACAGCCGCGCCTCGCGAAACTTCCGCTCGATCCCGTACTCCGACGCCATCCCCCATCCCCCGAAGGTGTCCATCGCCACGTTGGCCGCCTTCCACGCGGCCCGGGACGCCAGGTACTTGGCCATGTTCGGCCCCTCGCCGCGCGTTTCGCCGTCGTCGTACTCGCGCGCCGCCTCGTCGCGCACCGCCGCCGCCGCGCGAACGTCCATGTACGCGTCCGCGATCGGGAACTGCACACCCTGGTTCTCGCCGATGCGGCGGCCGAAAACCTTGCGGGCGCTGGCATAGTCCGATGCCCGGTCGACGAAGTACATGCCGTCGCCGATCGACTCCGACGCCAGCAGGATCCGCTCCGCGTTCATCCCCGACATGATGTAGCGGAAACCGCGGCCCTCGTCCCCGATCCGGTTTTCGGCCGGCACCTCCAGGCCGTCGAAGAAGACCTCGCAGCTCTCGTGGTTGATCATGGTGTCGATCGGGTTCACGCGCATCGCGTCTCCGGCGTCCCGCACCTCCACGATGAACACCGACAGCCCGGCCGTCCGCTTCTCGACCTCGTCGATCGGGGTCGTGCGCGCCAGCAGGATCATCAGGTCCGACTGGCGTACCCGCGAGATGAAGACCTTCTGGCCGTTCACCACGTAGCGGTCGTCGCGCCGCTCGGCGAAGGTGCGGATGCGGGTCGTGTCGGATCCGGCGTCGGGTTCGGTCACGGCGAAGGCCTGCAGGCACAGCTCGCCCGATGCGATCCCGTGCAGATAGCGCCGTTTCTGGTCCTCGGAGCCGTGCCGGAGCAGCGTCCCCATCGTGTACATCTGCGCGTGGCAGGCGGCCGCGTTGCCGCCCGAGCGGTTGATCTCCTCGAGGATCACGCAGGCTTCGCGCATCCCCAACCCCATTCCCCCGTACTCCTCGGGGATCAGGCACGCCAGGTAGCCCGCGTCGGTCAGCGCGTCGACGAACTCGTGCGGGTAGGCCCGGGCCTCGTCGGCTCGCTGCCAGTAGTCGTGGCCGAAGTCGGCGCAGAGGGCGCGGACCGCGGTCGCCAGCTGCTCGCGGGAGAGGTTCATGCCGTCCTCGGCGGTCAGCGGCTCAATTCGCCCCGGCACCCGGGAGCGAGCCGGCCGGCCGGGGGAAGCTGTCCATGGGCTGGCTCAGTGTCCCATCGAGTGCATGTCACGCCCGCCCATCACGTGCTTGATCACGCGGCCGCCCAGCATTACGAACTGCACGTCCTTCGTCACGGCGATGTCGTCGAGCGGGTTGCCCGGCACGGCGATGATGTCCGCGAGCATCCCCTCGGCCAGACGACCCCGGTCGGGTATATCGAGCAGGTCAGCGGCGTGGATCGTCGCGGTGCGGAGCGCGTCCAGCTCGCTCATCCCCATCCCGACGTAGATGTCGAATTCGCCCGCGTTCTCGCCGTGTGGGAAGACCCCCGCGTCCGTGCCGAAGGCGATCGGGACGCCCCGGTCGATGGCGCGCTGCAGGCTGACGCGCATGATCGGCAGGATCTCCTCGGCCTTGGCGCGCACCGGGGCCGGCAGCTCGTCGAGGGGGATCCGGTCGGCGAGATAGGTGGTCGGGACCAGGTACGTCCCCTTCTCGATCATCAGGTCCATGATCTCGTCGGTCAGGATCGAACCGTGCTCGATCGAGGCGACCCCCGCCTGCACCGCCGCCAGGATCCCCTCGGAGCCGTGCGCGTGGGCGGCGACCTTGATGCCGTGCCGCGCGGCCTCCTCGACCATCGCCGTGAGCTCTTCCAGCGAATACTGCTGCGCCCCCACCGGCCCCTCCATGGACAGCACCCCCGCCGTCGCGCACGTCTTGATCACCTTCGCCCCGTGCTTGATCTGGTACCGAACCGCCTGCACCACCTCCCACGGCCCATCCGCCACGCCCTCCTCCGGGCCCCCCTCGCGGATGCCGGGCGCGAACCCCGTAACATCGCAGTGGCCGCCGGTGACGCCCAGCGGATTGCGCGACGGGATCACCCGGGGCGCGTCGATGTCGCCCCGCTCGACCGCCTTGCCGAGCTCGACCGTCACGTCTCCGCCGAAGTCGCGCACGGTCGTAAAGCCGGCCCGCACGGTGATGGCCCCGAACCGCACCGCGTTGATGGCGCCGAACGCCTCGGTGCGCGTGACCGCGTCGGTGAAGGAGGTCGCGCTGATCTCGCCGGCCAGGTGGGTGTGCGCATCGATGAAGCCGGGGAGGAGCGTCACGTCGCCCAGGTCCATGTCGTGCATGACATCGGGGACGGGATCGGGGTTCACCGCCGTAATGACCCCGTCCTCGACCACGAGGACCGCGTTGGTGTGCATCACGCCGGTCGCGACGTCGAGGAGGCGGGCGGCGCGGAGCACGGTGGGGCCGTCGTACATGCCGGTGTGCATGTGTTCGGCCTCCTGCGCGGTGAGGGGCGGGGGGGAAAGGGTGGCGAGGGCGGGGGCGAGGGTGGACGCGAGGAGGAGGGTGGACAGCTTGCCGGTCGGGTTCGTCATGGCCATTGTTTGGTTCGGGTTCAGCCGCGTGGGGACTGCGCAATTGATCCGGCGCCGGAGCGGGGCGCAAGCGGGGAGAGCGGGGCCGCGGGCAGCGGCCTCGGCTCATGGGACGAACACACGAGAGGAGTTGGGTATGAGCAGGTCAGCTTCGCCGACTCCAGCGGCAGCTCGAGCGCTGGCGAAGAGAGGCTGAGATGTAGCCGCCCCCGGGCGTTCCGCCGCCGCGGCCCCGCGACGAGTCGTCGTGGGCGCGTTGCTCGCCTCCTCCCTCCCCCACTTGGCGCAGCACCAGCGATTCACGGCCGCCGTCCTCAACCTGACCCTCAGCGCCTCCAGTCGCTCGGGCTCGGGATCCCGCCGCTTACTAGGACCTCGACCTCCGCGTCCGTCACCGCGGCCAAATACTCGTCAACCTGAGTCCGCGCGGTTCCCGGCGGGCCCCGGAAGAAACCGCGAATCCGCCCGCTCCGAAGATCACGCAGGATCGCAACCGTCCGATCCTGCTCCCCGTTCAGCGTCGCCACTCCACCCGGACCGGACAGCGTGACGCTCGCCAATCCATCAGCCCATCCCCGTTGCACGGGCAGGGCAAAGGCAAACCCCGTACTCCCGTCGCCATCCTCTGTTTCCGCCATGTCGAAGTCCAGCGCGAAGAGCAGGTCCCCGCCCGCAGTCCTGCCCTCGAGCCGATGGTCGCCCGGCTCACTCGGCAGTACGGGTGGCACGGTGACGACGAAGCTCGGCTCCAGGACCGGGTATCCATCGGTGTCGACGCCACCCCAGAGCAACAGCGACTGGACCGGTTCAGCGGAGGCCGCGGTTCGCGTTTCGGTGTCGGACTCCAAACGGTATCCCAGCGCGTTGGCGAAGTGGTAGCCGCTGGTCCAATCCGGGTCGCAGTAGGACATGAAGTCCGGAGTGGAAGCGCTCACCAGCCGCCCGTTCTCGCGGAAGTCATACCCCCAGACGCCGACCGTTCCGTCCGGTTCGGGGAACCCGGGGTCGGGCCCTCCCGCGCCTCCGCACGGCGCGTGGCGAAGACTCATGTTGTGCCCCAGTTCGTGAGCCATGACAACCGGTTCGGCTACGGACCAGCTCGACTTTCCGCGCAGGCGCGCCACTCCCCCCAGGCCGAAGTAGCGCTTCGACATACCCATGTAGTAGCCGCTTCCACCCTCCATGACACGGATCACCTCGGTCTGCTGGAGCATATCGAATCCATTGTTGCTCGAACTCCAGACGGGTTCGTGAGGGGTCACGACAAGGTCACCCACCGGCAGCAGGGTGTGGATGGGCCATAGCCGAGTTTCGTGATCCGTCTCCATGGCCTCGACGAAGTCCACGATGGCGGAATCGGAATCCCCGGTCCACAGGAAGGGAATCAGGGTGAGCTCCATTGTGGGCATCGCCCGCACATCCTGGCGTAGCCGCCCGGTTTCCGGGATTCGCCTCTTGACGCCCAGCGACGGGTCCAGGGTGCCGTCCGGATCCACGTCGATCACCATCTCGAGCCCCGGCTCCAGTACATGACCCGGAATGGTCACGTTGGCCGACGTCCACAGCGACGACTCGATGACCTCGGTCGGTATCGCCGACGACTGGCCCGGGATGTTCGCCACGAATGTTTCACTGTCTCCCGAAAAGAATGTGGCCCGAACCGGTGGAATGCCCGCGGTGGTGGCGTGGCCAGCGGTCACGAAAACGCGCAGCAGAGCCTCTTCGCCCGCTATGAGCGGCACCGGGAAATCAAGGGACTGCGCCGCCTGAGTCAGATAGGCCGTTGATTCCGCACTCCCGCAGAGACGCACCCGGCTGACCGGAATCTCCCGGAGCCATTGCAGGAAGTCCGGCTCGAAAAGCGCACAAAGCCCGGTGCCGCCCGCCTGGAATTCCCGCAGCCGTCGAAGGCTCGTGAGGTTTCCGGGAAGAGCGCCCGACAGCCGCATGTTGTTGTAGAGGGACAGCTGGGTCAACTCGGTCAGGTTGCCGATATCGGTTGGCAACCGCCCGGCCAGATTGTTCCGGGAGAGCGACAACCGCCGCAGCCTGCCAAGGCGGCCAATTTCCGGTGGAATCGGGCCCGTCAGGTTGTTTCGATCCAAGAACAGACTTTCCAGATTGGTGAGCTGGCCCAGCGCCCGAGGAATGGGACCCGTCAGTGCGTTTCCGGACAGGTCCAACGAGTCCGCCCGCTCCAGGCGACCCAGTTCGGGCGGGATTGTCCCCGTCAACTGGTTGTCGTTGAGGCGCAACCAAACAAGGTCGTCCAGCGAACCAAGCTCTGGCGGGACCGGGCCGGTCAGGCGGTTGTAGCCGAGGGAAAGTACCGCCAGGTCGGAAAGGTCGCTGAGTTCCGGCGGAATCGGGCCTGTGAGATCGTTGTGGTCGAGGTACAGGAATCTCAGTTCCGTGGCGGCCCCTAGTTCGGGCGGAATCGGGCCGGTCAGGTGGTTGTAGGCCAGGAACAACATTGTCAGGTTCCTGAGCTGGCCAAGTTCCGGTGGAATGGATCCCGCCAGGTTGTTCAAGCCGACAAGCAGTCGGCTAACGCGACCATCGTCATCCAGTCGTACGCCTTCCCAGGTGTCGAGCGGCTCACCGCTCAGCCAGTTGTCGCTATTCGTCCAGCCGGGCCCGCCGGTAGCGTGGTAGAATGCGACCAGAATGTCACGGTCCGACAGCGGACCGCACTCCACATCCGTGCCTTGATGAGATGCGATGCCGTCCAGCCAGCCCCTGAACCGTGCATTGGCCTGAGTGCATAACTCCGTGTCCGAATAGTGGAAGGCACGAAGCTGGAGATTGACCAGATCCACCGGCAGCGGGCCGACAAGGGCATTGTCGTCGATCCGAAGCTCGGTCATGCCGGCCAACCGGGTCAGGGTGGCGGGTACGGGCCCCTCGAGACCGTTGCCGCCGAGGTCGAGTGCAAGGACCCGTCCCACCGAGTCCGCGGTGACGCCGTACCAGTCGCCCAGCACCACGCCGGAGAGCCACCCATCCGAGTTCGTCCAGCCCCTTCCGCCGGCCGCTTCGAACAGGGACATGAGCGCGGCGATGTCAGCGGCGTTGCAGAACGATCCGTCGGCCTCTCGAATGCTCGCCAGCCAGGCGACGTAGTCACTCGTGCCCGGCGCGCAGAGTCCATCGTTGTTCCCGAAGTGGAACCGGATCATCCGAGATCCCAGAAACACTCGAGGGATCGTGCCCGCCAGCCGATTGGAGTCGAGCGAGAGCCTCTGGAGGCGTGGGGCCCCGGCGAGCTCCCGTGGCACGGCACCAGTGAGGCGGTTGCTGGAGAGGCCCAGTATTTGCAGGTTGGCGAGCGATCCCAGCTCCGCCGGGATCGGGCCCGTCAGCCGGTTGTGGGCGAGCGACAACACCGTCAGCTCGGGGAGTGACCCCAGTTGTGCGGGGATCGTACCAGTCAGTTCGTTATAATCGAGCTCCAGGCGCGCCAGGTTGGACAGCGATGCCAGTTCCGGCGGTATCGGGCCCGTCAGCCGGTTGAAGGTGAGCCGCAAGTCCTGCAGGCTGGCGAGCGAACCGAACTGCGGCGGAATCGGCCCGGTCAGGTGAAAATTGGTGTCCAGACGGAGCACCCGGAGGCGCGTGAGCGAGCCGATTTCCTGCGGAATCGCCCCCAATAGACCGTTCCGTGAGACATCGAGTGCCGTCAGCCTTGCGAGCGAACCCAGTTCCGCAGGGATGGGTCCCTTCAGATTGTTGTCCGGCAAGGCGAGTTCCGTCACCCGCCCTTCGACATCGGCCTGGACCCCGTACCAGTCGCCGAGCGGCGCGTCGGTCCCCCAATTCGCGCTGTTCTCCCAGTCAGGCCCGCCGGTGGCCTCGAAGAGCGACAGCAGAACGGCACGGTCCGGATCCAGGGACACGGTCACCCGCAAGGTTCCCCGAGCATATCCCGAAGAGGCGGTGATCGTGGCCGATCCCTGACCGATTCCACGCGCGACCGCCGTGCCCGCGCCCTCCGATCCCCGTACCTCCACCGCCAGCCTATCGCTCGTGGCCCAGAGCACCTCCGCTCCGGCAACAGGGTGCCCGTGACGGTCGACGGGCGATGCCGTCAGGCGCACCGACTCGCCGGGTACAAGTGTGGCGGCAGCCGGCGTCACGGTCACGGCGTGGACCAGGGGCGTCACCCTCACCACCACCGAGTCGGAAGCCGGGCCGGCCGCGACCGTAATCACCGTCTCGCCATTCCCGGTCGCCAGGACGAGACCCTCGTTGTTGACGATGGCCACGCTGGAGTCCCCGCTCGACCAGGTGAAATCCGACCCGTTCACGATCCTGCCGAACTGGTCGAACGCTTCGGCGGTCAACCGGATCGTCGCCGAGACCGAGGTGAGTCTCACGGAATCGGGTGTTACGACGACCGTTTCGATCGTCCGGGCCACGGTCGTGACCGCGAAGTGCTGCGAGGCCGAGAGTCCCGTCGGGTCGAATGCGGTGACGGCGATGGTGGCCGAACCTGTCGCCAACGCCATCACCGTGACCGTACTGCCCGACACCGACGTGTTGGCCACGGTGGTGTCCGAGGATGCCGCCGCGAAGCTCAGGTTGTCTCCGTCCGGGTCGTTGAAGTATGCCGACAGGTCGACCAGGAGGGAGTCGCCGACGGGCAGCTCCCGGGCCCCTATGGAATCCGAGACCAGCGGCGGACGGTTCGGTACGGTCACCGAGAAGCTCTGCGAGGCGGTCAGGCCATCCGGGTCGGTCGCAGTTGCGGTGACGCTGGCGGTGCCTCGGGCCAACGCCATCACCGTGACCGTACTGCCCGACACCGACGGTGCCGCCACGGTGGTGTCCGAGGATGCCGCCGCGAAGCTCAGGCTGTCTCCGTCCGGATCGTTGAAGTATGCCGACAGGTCGACCAGGAGGGAGTCGCCGGCGGGCAGCTCCCGGGCCAGGATGGAATCCGAGACCAGCGGCGGACGGTTCGGTACGGTCACCGAGAAGCTCTGCGAGGCGGTCAGGCCATCCGGGTCGGTCGCAGTTGCGGTGACGCTGGCGGTGCCTCGGGCCAACGCCATCACCGTGACCGTACTGCCCGACACCGACGGTGCCGCCACGGTGGTGTCCGAGGATGCCGCCGCGAAGCTCAGGCTGTCTCCGTCCGGATCGTTGAAGTATGCCGACAGGTCGACCAGGAGGGAGTCGCCGGCGGGCAGCTCCCGGGCCAGGATGGAATCCGAGACCAGCGGCGGACGGTTCGGTACGGTCACCGAGAAGCTCTGCGAGGCGGTCAGGCCATCCGGGTCGGTCGCAGTTGCGGTGACGCTGGCGGTGCCTCGGGCCAACGCCATCACCGTGACCGTACTGCCCGACACCGACGTGTTGGCCACGGTGGTGTCCGAGGATGCCGCCGCGAAGCTCAGGTTGTCTCCGTCCGGGTCGTTGAAGTATGCCGACAGGTCGACCAGGAGGGAGTCGCCGACGGGCAGCTCCCGGGCCCCTATGGAATCCGAGACCAGCGGCGGACGGTTCGGTACGGTCACCGAGAAGCTCTGCGAGGCGGTCAGGCCATCCGGGTCGGTCGCAGTTGCGGTGACGCTGGCGGTGCCTCGGGCCAACGCCATCACCGTGACCGTACTGCCCGACACCGACGGTGCCGCCACGGTGGTGTCCGAGGATGCCGCCGCGAAGCTCAGATTGTCTCCGTCCGGATCGTTGAAGTATGCCGACAGGTCGACCAGGAGGGAGTCGCCGACGGGCAGCTCCCGGGCCCCTATGGAATCCGAGACCAGCGGCGGACGGTTCGGTACGGTCACCGAGAAGCTCTGCGAGGCGGTCAGGCCATCCGGGTCGGTCGCAGTTGCGGTGACGCTGGCGGTGCCTCGGGCCAACGCCATCACCGTGACCGTACTGCCCGACACCGACGGTGCCGCCACGGTGGTGTCCGAGGATGCCGCCGCGAAGCTCAGGTTGTCTCCGTCCGGATCGTTGAAGTATGCCGACAGGTCGACCAGGAGGGAGTCGCCGACGGGCAGCTCCCGGGCCCCTATGGAATCCGAGACCAGCGGCGGACGGTTCGGTACGGTCACCGAGAAGGTCTGCGAGGCGGTCAGGCCATCCGGGTCGGTCGCAGTTGCGGTGACGCTGGCGGTGCCTCGGGCCAACACCATCACCGTGACCGTACTGCCCGACACCGACGTGTTGGCCACGGTGGTGTCCGAGGATGCCGCCGCGAAGTTCAGGCTGTCCCCGTCCGGATCGTTGAAGTATGCCGACAGGTCGACCAGGAGGGAGTCGCCGACGGGCAGCTCCCGGGCCCCTATGGAATCCGAGACCAGCGGCGGACGGTTCGGTACGGTCACCGAGAAGCTCTGCGAAGCGGTCAGGCCATCCGGGTCGGTCGCAGTTGCGGTGACGCTGGCGGTGCCTCGGGCCAACGCCATCACCGTGACCGTACTGCCCGACACCGACGTGTTGGCCACGGTGGTGTCCGAGGATGCCGCCGCAAAGCTCAGGTTGTCTCCGTCCGGGTCGTTGAAGTATGCCGACAGGTCGAGCAGGAGAGACTCGCCTGCCTGGACGGTCGCCGAGGGAATGGAGGCCGTCGCAACCGGCGCCCGGTTGGGGGGGTCCGGAGGCTCAGTCGGTTCTTCGCCACAGGCCACGGCGCAGAAAGCCAATATCGTCGCAACTGCATACCGGTACCGGGTGAAGCCGGGTTGACGCTCTCGAAGGGCATTGTGGGCACAATACGTCATGAGATTCACCATGACCATGCGGCTGCGGTCAGACAAGGGGAATCCAGCCCTACCCCATCTCCACCCGCCCCACCCCCTCCACCCGGTCGAACCCGCGATCGAAGGTGGCGATCGAGGTCACATCCCGATTGAGCATCACCCCCGCGTGGATCGCATCCCGCGCGGAAAGCCCCGGCGTTGACAGCAGGATCCGTTTCGCCAGGTCCGTGTCCGCCAGTGTCACGCTGAAGACTTCGGGTATCAGCGCGATGAACAGGTCGTACACCCTCTCCGCCAAGTCGGCCCTTCCCAGCACCGTGTAACGAAAGAGGATCTCCTGCAGCACCTCGGTGCTCGTGCACAGATCCAGACCCGCCTCGCCGGCGCTCTCGAGGAACCTGGTTGCGGGATCCCTGTTCGGGTGCTCCGCCCCGGCCACGTACATCGGAATGTTCGAGTCGACGAAGACCCTCATGAGCGGCCCGCCTCGATTTCGCCGATCATGCCGCAGATGTCGGCGGTGGGACCGTTCAGGGTGCGGAGCTCGGCGAGCGGGTCGGCGGGGACCGGGCCGGACTCGCGCTTGAGCCGTTCCCGGATCGCCTGGCGGACCCAGGCTCCGCGCGATACGCGGGCTCGATCCGCAGCCCTCCGCACACGGTGGTCCATGTCGTCGGTAACCAGCACCTGCAACCGCTTCGATCTCATCCTCATCCTCCCGGGGCCCGTCGCCCCACGCCAAAGTCGCCATCCTCACCGTTGACGGTCCCAACCGCCACCCGGACCCGAAAACCTACTCATATGAGTATATGCACATGTGCGCGATTGGTGCAGTCCGGACGGCTACCGTCAATCACCCGATTTCATCCCCAAAAAAACACGCCCCGCGCGCCCGGCCAAAGCCGAACGCGCGGGGCCCCTACTATCGCCCGCGACTCCCGCGAGTCGCCGTAAGTACTTAGTCCCCCTTCACTTCCCCTTCAAAAACGGGAAGAAGATCGGCGGGTTCCCGCCTTCCCCAGGCGGCGGCTTGTTCGCCGGATCCAGGATCAGATCGATGCGCACGATCGCGTCCTGGAAGTGCCACTGCGTTGCCTGGTGCGACTGGCCGCCCACCGCGGCCTCCAGCTCGCTCTTCAGCGTCATCAGCTGGCCGCGCGCGAAGGTCGCAACGTCGCTCTGCATGGCGTTGTCGTCCCACATGAGCGTCTTCATGCGGTCCAGGTAGGCGCGCTGCAGGTTGCGCCGGTACGCGTCGGTCGCGGCGCCCGAAGTCACCTCGGTCCACACGCCCGCGCGCAGGTCGTCGAGCATCTCGCCGAGCGAGTACGCGTCGTCGCCGTGGAACGCTTCCTGTTCCACAAGCCGGTTCATGCGCGCCACGTTCAACACCTGGTTCAGCCCCGAAGACTGGCCGCCGCGGATCTGGGTGAGCGCACCCGTCGGCTGGAAGCGGCGGAAGATGTCGGAGTCGATCATCCACTCCGGCGTTGCGAAGACCTGCTGGTTCAGGTATTCCAGGGCTCGCGCCTGGGTCTCCTTGTCGACCATCTCGTACGGCACGCCGTCCTGTCCCTGGCGCTTACGCGTCGTGACGACGCCCCCGATGTTGGCGGCCACGTGGCCCGTGTAGCGCTGCCACTGCGACACCACGTTCTGGTAGAGTTCCTGCAGCTGCGAATAGTCCTCGCCCTCCTGGTAGGTCCAGTCGGTCAGCTGATCCACGGTGCGCTTGAGGTTCTCCACGCCGTAGTTGGACGCACGCATGGCGTCGTCGCCGATGGCCTCGGTGAGCGCCGTGGGATCCATGCCGGTCGGGCTCGAGAAGCGGTAGACGGGGTCGTCCTGCATATCGGCGACCATGTCGCGCAGCTCTTCCCTCTCGCTGTACCGGTCCTCGCCCGGGTAATGCTTGTAGCCCCACTCGATGGCAAACTTGTCATAGGGTCCCACCACCGGGTAGTAGCAGGTGTCGTCGCCGGGCTGGGCCACGTAGTTGAAGCGCGCGTAGTCCATGATCGACGGGGCCACGCCCATCTCGCAGACGAAGCGCGTGCGCAGCTGCTCGACGGAGTACGCGGCCGACGACTGCATGTTGTGCTGCAGTCCGATGGTGTGGCCGACCTCGTGAGCCGAGACGAAGCGGATGAGTTCACCCATGACCGCGTCGTCGAACTTGATGCCGCGGGCGTCCTCGTTGGCGGCGGCGGTCTGCACGAAGAACCAGTTGCGGACCAGGTTCATGACGTTGTGGTACCACTGGATGTCGCTCTCGAGGATCTGCCCGGTGCGCGGATCGTGCACGTGCGGACCCGACGCGTTCGCAATCGGCGACGCCAGGTAGCGGATCACCGAATAGCGTGCGTCCTCGGGGCTCCAGTCGGGGTCGTCGGTGGGCGCGTCGCGGGCGACGATGGCGTTGCTGAACCCGGCCTCCTCGAAGGCGGGCTGCCAGTCCTCGACGCCCTGCTTCAGGTAGGGCACCCACTTGGGCGGCGTGGCCGGATCGATGTAGTAGACGATCGGCTCGACCGGGTCGACGACCTCGCCGCGCGCGTACGCCGCCGGGTCCGACGGCTCCAGCCGCCAGCGCGTGATGAAGCAGCGGGTTACGGCACGTTGCTCGTCCAGCCCGTAGTCCGTCCGGCTGTTGCTGAAGAAGCCGACCCGCTCGTCGCAGAGACGAGGCTCCATGGGGTCGTCGGGGAGCAGCAGCATGGAGTGGTGCATCTCCATGGAAAGCGTGTTGCTTCCCGAGGAGGGGGACTGTGTGGCGTCGTAGGTGACGACCCGGCGCACCTCGACGTTCCTCGGGTACGCGGTGGCCCGCACGATGTAGGTGCGGTCCCCGTCCAGTCTACGCACGCCGAACTGCGTCCGCCGGAAGCTGGGCAGGCCGATCAGCGACATGTCGCTGGTGAACATGCTCGTGACTTCGACCACGGCCGCCGTCGAGTCCTCCGACATGACTTCGATGTCGAAGGCCGCCAGGATCGGTTCGAAGTTCGAGTTCCTGACCGCCTGCGCGATGGCCGTGGTGTCGTCGGCGATGTTCGAATAGCTCATGAGGCGCAGGAAGATGCGTTCCTTGTTGCGCTCCCACCGCACGGTCGAGGTGTTGGCCTTCGAACCGCCGTAGCCGACCCCGTCCGGGGTGCGCGCGATCCGGGTCAGCAGCAGCATCTCGCGGTCCAGCAGGTCGAGCGGAATCTCGTAGTAGAGCTTGTCCTCGATCATGTGGGTGTCGAAGAGGCCCTCGCTGGTGACCGCGTCCTCGGTGATGACGTCGGTGTACTTGGTGGTGGTGTCGGCTTCCTCCGCATCCTCTTCGGTCGTGTCCGCCTCCTGCTCCTCTTCCTCCTCCTGGAGAAGGGGGAGGGGGGAGAAGGGGGCGGCGGCGAGGCGGTCGGGGGCCGCGAGGCAGACGCTGAGGGCGAGCAGGAAAAGGAGGATGGGGGTGATGGGGTTGCGCATGGGTCTCCTTCCCGGGGAATTGGGTTAATCAGGGGAGGGGGAAGGTATGGGGGTGGGGGGCTGGCGGCTAGTCGCCTCGCCCCACAGCCCAATTGATCCTGAACCGGGTGACGTACTGAACGTTCAGCGAATCCAGCGTAACAGCCCAGAGGTGGGCCCGTGTTATCACTGGTGGGACTGAAACCGGCTCGTCGGGATCGCTCCATACATCCATGGGCAGTTCGGCTCGGCCAAGGTATTCACCCCGGTCCGAAAAAACCTCGAATGTCGCGCCGGGGCCGTTGCCCCAGTAAGTGTTCCCCGATGCAGGCGATCTCGCGCCCGCCGGAAGATCATACTCGACGCCTGGAGGTGAAAGACGGACCCACAACGTACCATTGTCGGCTACGACGATCGACTTGAAAGCTGCCTTGGTCTCAGGGTATTCGTAGCCCAGCGACTCCTCGTCCGGGTGGGCAATCCAATTGTCCGGACTTACGTTCGCGGCCGCGTTCATGCGCCTCGTCCGCTCGATGCTGCCCGCCACTACCTCGCGAAACCAACTGATCTCATCCGGCGCGATCGGCACGGGGTCGTACAGAATCTCCTGACTCCGAATCCGTTCTCCACCCGGTTTGATGACATCGAACTTCATCCGGCGGGGACAGCCGATTACAAGGTCACCCGCCGAAGAAATCGTCCACACCACTTTTGGCGCGTAGCGCACCCGATAGTCCTCCCAGTATCCGCTCCGCACACCACGGCTCGATGGAGTGCCGCACTCGTCGATGTATCGCTCGGGCGCCCATATGGTATCGAGGATCACCCCATCGCTGTCTCGAGCTTCATGGACCGGCCTCGGCCAGGCTACCGGACTACCGTCAGCGGGAACCTCGGCTCGAATGCCCAGGTATGCCCCACCCTCCCGCCGCCGCCTGATCAAGCGGTCTGTCCACACAAGCGACGGAAACGCCGGCCAACGAATCAAGGAAATGCCCCGTCGAACCATCGAACAGCGAGACCCTGCGGTTGGTGATGTCGACCACGGCTACGCGCTCGCCATTCAGAACGGCCAGTCCGCGAATTACCCCGAGGTCGCCGGGTCCTTCCCCTCTTCCCCCGAAACGCAGCTGAAACTCCCCGTTGCGGTCGAACTTCCGCACTTCGTAGTTGTCCCTGTCACCCACGTAGACGGCTCCGGCACTATCGAGCGCAAGCGCGCCGATCGCACCGAACTGCAATTCCTCCGCACCCTCCACCACACCGATCCGAAGGTCGGGTTCAAGGCCGATCACCGGACCGCCCGGACCGGGACCCTGCTCCCGACTGGATCCGGACTCGCAACCGCCCGCGGCAGCAGCCACGACCAGAGCAAGTGCCTGGGCTAACAGGGTGCGGTGACGGTGCATGATGCCTCCAGGGCAGTGGAATCGGACGAGTACGGTAGTCAGTCCTGATGCTGCAGGAAATCCCCCCGAAACAGCAGCCACGTCCCCGGATCCAGCCGCACATCCACCGGCTCCCCCTCCACCGCGATCTCGAACCGGTGCGACGCCTCACTGACCTCCACCTTCGTCACCCGGGCCGGCACCAGGTCCCCCACCCCATACACCCCGATCTCCAGCGGCACCGCGAACAGCCCTCCCTCCTGCACCTGCCGCAACTCCACAACGACCATCCCCGCCCCCGCATCATACCGCCACGACCCCTCGAGCGCCGGATTCCCCCCACGCCGCAGCCACTGATCGAAGAACGCCTGCAAGTCATCCCCCGACGCCTCCTCCATCGCGTGCATGAAGTCGTCGGTGGTGGCCGTCCCGTTGAAATGCCGCGCGTAGTAGAGCCGGATGCCGCGCCAGAAAGCCTCGTCGCCGAGCCGGCCGCGCAGCATGTGCAGCACCCAGGCGCCCTTCTGGTAGGTGGCAATGCTGGTGACGCGCGACATGTCGTCCAGGTCGTCGTGGACGATGCGGTAGTCGGGGTTGTCGTCGTACCAGCGCCACACGCGCTCGGCCGCTTCCTTGAGCCCGGTCACGAAGTCGTCCCGCCCGTAGGCGTGCTCGCGGAACAGCAGGGTGAAGTACGTCGCGAAGCCCTCGCTGAGCCACACGTCGTCCCACTCCGACTCGGTGACCGCGTTGCCGAACCACTGGTGCGCGATCTCGTGGATGACGACGTTGCGCCAGCGCACCGAGCGCTCGCCGGTGACCGAGTTCTCGCCGTACATGAGCGCGGTCGCGGCCTCCATGCCCCCACCCGTCGCGGGCGAGGTGATGTTGGCGAGTTTCTCGTAGGCGAAGGGGCCCACGTACTCTTCGTAGAAGTGCAGGACTTCGATGGTGGGCACGGCGAAGTCGTGGAACCCCGCGTCGCGGTCGCGTGCATACACCCAGGTCTGCACGGGGACGCCCTTGAACTCGCCCAGGTGCTGCACGGCGAAGCGGGCCACGCCCACGACGTACAGCCACGGGGAGATCGGGACGGACTGCTTCCAGTGGGTGAGGCGCATCCCGTCGCCGATGTCGGTCTCCTCGACGAGGCGGCCGTTGGACACGACCTGGTAGTGGGCGGGCGCGGTCACGACAAATTCGCACGTGGCCTTGTCGCCGATGTGGTCCACGGTGGGAAGCCAGTTGCGGGCGCGGTTGGGCCAGTTGTCGCTGAAGAAGGTGCGCTCGCCGTACTTGTTCGGGCCGATGCGGAGGCCGGAGGCGGGGGTGCCGCGGTAGTCGATGATGAAGGTGGCGAGGGTGCCGGTTGTGCCGGGCTCGGGGAGGTGGATGGTGAGGAGGTCGGCCTCGTGGCGGTGGGTGAGGGATGTCCCGCCGTCCGGGGTGGTGACCGAAAGGACTTCCATGCCGCGACCGTCGGGGGCGCGACCGATCAGGTCGAGGGGGATTTGCGCGACGCCGTCGGCCGTGAAGCGCAGGGTGACGGTGGTGCGGCCGGTGATTTCGTCGGTGTCGTCGCGGAGGGTTAGTTCGAAGCGGTAGCCCTCGATGTCGATGCCGGGGCGGGAGGGGCCGGGGTCGGTGGGCGTGACGAGGGTGGCCGCGGCGAGGAGGAGGGGGATGAGGAGGGCGGGGAGGGCGGTGGGGAAGAGGGGCGGGCGTGGCCGCGCGGCGGGTTCACCTCGCATGGAGAGGCCTCCGGGTTCAGGGAAGTGAGAAGGGCAAGGTGTCGGCGTGGGGTGGTGCCGGGCAACGGGGGGGGGCGGGGTGTCGCCCTGGTACCGTCCTGACCTACTATGCATCAATGTGCACCAGGACCAGGTTGCTACGAAGCCCGATGCCCCGGACGGTCAGCGGAAGGTACCCGATCGGCGGAGGGTATACGGCCCGCGGGAAGAACCCTCGCCGACCTATGCCCGGTTTGCTCGCCCTGTTCTCCCTGCTCGCCCTCGGATCCTGCGACGGCGGACCGGGCAGCGGCCCCGAGGCCCCCGCCGCGCTGACCATTCGCTCCGGGGACGGGCAGACCGCGGATGCCGGCACCTCTGTCCCCAACCCTCCGACGGTGCAGGTCAACGGGGCGTCGGGGGCCGGAGTCGGCGGCGTCACAGTCAGCTTTTCCGTGACCACCGGCGGCGGCTCCGTCGCGTCCGCCACCGTCGTTACCGGTAGCAACGGAGTCGCGTCTACGGGCGCCTGGACGTTGGGGGACCCCGGCCCGCAGCAACTGCGCGCCAGTGTGTCCGGATTGGATCCGGTCGTCTTCAGCGCGACGGCACGCGATGTCCCGGCCGCCCTCGTCATCCACGCCGGCGACGGACAGCGCGCCACCGCGGGGACGGCGGTCCCGGATCCGATCCAGGTGCGGGTGGACGGGTTGACGGGCGCCGGCCTCGAGGGGGTGACGGTCAGCTTCATGGTGACGGGTGGGGGGGGGTCGATCGAGTCGGCCACGGCAACGACCGATGGTGGCGGCCTGGCCTCGCCGGGTGCGTGGACCCTGGGCGCGCCGGGTCCGCAGGCGTTGCGCTCGAGCGTCATCGGACTGGATCCGGCCACCATCCGCGCAACCGCGCTGGGTGTCCCCGCGGAAATGACCGTGGTGGCGGGAACCGGCCAGGAGGTCACCGTAGGCACAGCCGTCCCCATTCCACCCACGGTGCTCATCACCGATTCCTCCGGGACGCCCCTGCCCGATATCCCCGTCACCTTCCTGGCCGGGGGAGGCGCCACCATCACCGGCGCCGAGGCAACCACCGACACGCTCGGCCGGGCCGCGGTCGGCAGCTGGACGTTGGGGACCACCGCCGACGTTTACCGGCTCAGGGCCGACATCGACGCCGGCGGGGTCCAGGGCAACCCGTCCTTCATCGAGGCGCGCGCGCTTCCTGGGCCCGCATCCGACATCGTGATCGTCGAGGGCGACAACCAGGTATCCGAGGCGAAGCTGCCGGTGCCCGTGAGTCCGATGATCCAGGCGCGGGACTCCTACGGGAACGGAATCGAAGGGCTCAGCGTGTCGTTCCGCAGTGGCGGGGGCAGCGTCGCCATCCCTTCGGAGAGTGAGACGGACGCGGGTGGCTTCGCTGGCGTGGACCGGTGGATACTGGGGGCCACGGAGGATCTGACATACCGGCTCACCGCCCAGGTGAGCGACGGTGAGCAGACGGTGGGGACGGTCCGCTTCACGGCCACCGCCACGCCCTCCGTCTACGATCTCGTGATCGTGCATGCCGACCCGTCGGCACTCTCCGAGCGCCAGGTCGAAGCCTTCGCGAAGGCCGAGGAGTTCTGGGAGAAGGCCATCATGGGCAACCTGGGTTGGAGCACGGTGAGGAAGCGCGACCTCGACTGGTGCCTCTCCCGCGCCGAAATCGACTACGAGGTCCCGGGCGACCGAGTCGTCGACGACCTTCTCATCTACGCCGACGTGCGTGAGGTCGACGGCGCGGGCGGGATCTTCGCGGGCGCGGGACCGTGCCAGATCCGTGCGGAGAGCGCACTGCCCGTGGTCGGGGTCATGTTCTTCGACATCGAGGATCTGGACGAGATGGAGCGGGTGGAGGAGGGTCGCCACCTCGACGGCACGATCCTGCACGAGATGGCTCACGTGATCGGGTTCGGGACGTTGTGGGAGTACCTGGGACTGTTGGAGGACCCGGTCGACCCCGACAACCCGACCGGCAACGAGGATCCGCACTTCGTGGGAGATTCGGCGATCCAGGCTTTTCTCGATATCGGCGGCGACGAATACACGGGGGGCGAGCCGGTCCCGGCCCAGAATCTCGGTGGCCGGGGGGTGGTGAACGGACACTGGCGCGAGTCCGTGTTCGACACTGAGCTGATGAGCCCCTTCCTGGACGGCGGTGTCCTCAATCCGCTCAGCGTGGTCACGCTCGCGTCTTTTCAGGACCTGGGCTACCTGGAGGTGGACCTGAGCGTCGCGGACGAATTCGCGGTGCTGACAGCATCGCCGGGGCTTGCCACGGATCTGAGGCACCCGATCAGGTGGGACGGCGACATCCTGAGGATCCCGCTGGCGGTTGCCGATCGTGACGGCAGGGTGATTCGGTACGTCGTGCCGGGGAGGCGGTAGGGGCCGCTACGGACCGAGCGCCCCGACCGGTATCACCGACACTCCGTCCGGCCGGGTGTATCCGTAGCCGCTGTGGACGATGACCCCGAGCGCGGCGGGCTCTCCGCAACGGCCGGTGTCCACCCGGTCCGCGAACCGGAGCAGGGTTGCGGCGGCGGCGTCAATCCGTTCCGTACCCAGCTTCACCTCGAACGCGGCCCATCGACCCATGCCCGCGTCGACGACGGCGTCCACCTCGAGGCAACTATCGTGTGATCGCTTTCGCAACCCTAACGTTACGTCATGCGGCATCATGTTTGTATCTTTCTGTGGTCGTTAGAGTTACAGAATTGTCAGGCCGGATTCCCGCTGTTTGACTCCCGCCGAATTGCGAACCTCAGCCGCGAGGTCTCGGGCGGGCTTCCAGTGCCTTCCGAAGCTGTCCTTCGTCGGCTCGCTGATAACACTGGAGCACCGTCTTGGCGGTCTTCCAGCCTCCGAGGTCGCAGAGGACCTTGAGCGGCTGCTCCATGAGGTCGCTGGCGAACTTGCGCCGCAACGAGTGCCAGCCCCGCCCACGCCTGGGTTCGAGTCCCGCGAGCTTCTGGGCTCGGTTCCACCAGAAGCGCACCAGCGTCCGGCCCGCGCACCGCGACGGATCTCGTGGTGCGGGGAACACCGGAGCAACCTCGATCCCGGCGCTCCGCTCTCGCGCCTGCTCAAGGACGGCGACCGCCTCGGCCGTCATCGGAGTCCGGTGTTCGTAGCCTGTCTTCTCGTGTTCGGCCCTCCACCGGATGGCTCGGGCTTCAAGGTCGATATCCGACCACCTGAGGTGGCGGATGGCCCCGATTCGGTGCCCGGTCTCGTGCGCCAGCACGAGCGCGACCTGGAAGCGCCAATCGACCTCCCGGGACACCCCGAGAAGCGCTTGATATTCCTCCTCGGACAACACGACCCGCGTGGGGTTCTTCTCCGTGGGCGTCTTCAGACCCTTCAGCGGGTTCGAGCCGAGGAGCAGCCGGCCATCCTCGTCCTTCGACTTGCCGGCCCAGTTGAACACGGCGATCAGGAACTTCAGATCGTGTTCGATCGTCGCGTCGGACACCGGCTTGCCGCTCGCTCCGACCTTGCCCGCGCGCCGCGCCCGGATGAACCGGTCCCAGTCGCGCCGGGAGAGCGTTGAAGGCTTGCGGCCTCGTCCGAAGAACCGGAGGAACATCCTCGTCGCGGCCCGGTCGGCCCGCTGGGACCCCTCCGCCTTCGTGGGCGTCACCTCCTCACCGTAGATTTCAAACAGCTTGTCCAGCGTGAGCGGCTCGGGCTCGGCCTCCGCCTTGCCGTCGGGCGCGTCGATGAAGCCTGCGGCGAATTCGTCCGCCTGCTTCTTCGCGCGTGCCCAGTCCCGGTGCCCGAGAGACCGGGTGAGCCTGCGCCCGTTCTCGCGCCATTCCACCTGGAACAGGCCGGTTTTCGGATCCGGGAACACCCGGACCCTGTTCCGGCCCCACTCGCCGGCGCCGTAGCTCCGGCGGCTTCGTTTTGTGCGTGCCATCGTTCGATACCTCCGATTCGATGGACTGCACGATCTGCGCGTTTGAAACCTCGCGCAGGGCTCGCCCGTCGTCCAGAGTTGGGCGGCCCGGCCGGTCTGGCGCGGGCGCGCCACGGGGGCGCTGGTTTCTGCGGTTTGTGGAGGAGCCAGATGGGTTAACGCTTCACGTTAACCTCTGGCCGGGGGAGCATCCCCCGGACCCCCGAACGACATTCCGCGCGCCACCCAAAGGAAGGCCGCCCGTCATGGTCCGTCCCCGGAAGCCCGAGGCCGAACGCAGGACCCGCACGATCGGCGTGCGCGAGGCGCATGCCTCCATGCGCTTGAGATCTTGACCTCCGATCGGCCGGGGTCGGTGGCGTACCGCGCGTGCACATCGACATCGGGGTGCATGTGCACGGAATCACCGCGTCCATGTGCGCGGGCAGGGGCTCCGTATGTCGCTGCCCGCGTTGCGGTTGTACCACGGCCCCACGAACGGCGGTGCCGTTCCAGAGTGTGCGGCCGTGGCGGGAGCGACCCATCCCTTCGGGGTGCCTGGTACGGCACGGCGAGGTTTGGGATGTGCACGCCATCCCAACCCTGCCTCGGGTCGCTCCCGGTCCAACAATCCCTTGCGGGAAGGCTTCTCGTCGGTCGAGGTGGGCCGGTCAAACCTGACGCTTGTCTCACCGCGGCCAGCAGTAAGGTTGGCGACCTATTCGGACGAGCACGAGGATGCCGTCAACCCTGCTCCCGAGTGACGGACCGTCGCCTCTTGGCCGCTCGAAGTCCTAGCCGACCGGAAGGGCCACGCCCGTCCGAAGCGTCAGGACACGTTGCCTCGGCCCGCTCCAGTACGAGTCTGCCCCTCCGATGGGAATGAGTCCGCGCGTGTAGAGCAGGTCGACGCTCACATCGGCCCGCTCCGCCACGCCGACCGCGATGCCTCCGCCCACGACGACCCCGAGGTCCATCGCGGCCTCGACTTCGTCGCGACCGCCCGCGTCACAACCGCCGCTGGCAGCAACCTGCTCCGTTCCGAGCCGAGCCGATGCGTCGAAGTCGCAGTCGATTCGGCTCGCCAGGGTGGGACCGACGAAGAATCGGACGGCGGAACGATCCCACGACGACAAGGCGAACGTCGGCACGGCCAGCAGCGAGAACTCGAAATAGTCCAGCGCGATTTCCGTGGTGACGAGGGCGTCACCGTCCAGTCCGCGCAACCTGCCGCCCTTCTGGGAATATGCGACGCCAAGCTGTACTCCGAGATGCTCCGAGGCCGGGAAGGTCGCCGCCAACCCGACGGACATTCTCGTGAGCGACTCGGAACGCCAGACGGCCCCGTCGGGAGGGTCGGCGGTCATGGTCGTCCGGTTGAGGCCGCCGGTCAGCGACAGCGTGGTCTGCGCCAAGGCCGGGGTGGCGGTAGCGTGAAGGAACAGGATGATGGGAAGAACGAGCGATGACTGTTTCATCGGGAACCCTCCTCATGGGTCGCGTGAACGAGATTCGGGGCTGCTACAATCAGAAGCGGATGAAGCGGGGTCTACTACCTATCCCATCTCCCACGTTCGCATTGAGGCCGTTGGTCACTTTCGGACGCGTGTCCCGAGCGGGACGCTTGGCGCGTGGTGCAAGCCAAGGGTTCTCCCGCCCTACTCGACGACGGAGAGCTTTCCTACGACCGGACGGTCGCGGAACGGGTACTCCGCCGTGTCGAAGCGGTGGTATAACCGCCTTCCCGCGAGGGATTGCTGGTCCGGGAGCGACCCGAGGGGTCGGGGACAGGGGTGCGCAAACGCGCCCGGCCCCGAACCCGCAGCAGTCCCTCGGACTGGGGGGTCGCTCCCAGCCCCGCCTGCGCGTTCCCTGCGGCCCCGGCCCGTCCGGGACAACGAGGCGCAAAACCTTGGCGCGCTACGGCTTCCGCCGCCCCGCCGGTGCGCACGTCCGGAGCGCCGGGGTGCGCATCGGCACCCCACGTCGTTTTCGCGGGCGCATACGGTCCTGACCCGAGGTACTGCCGGTGCGCAATTCACTCGGTGGAGGACTCCCGGGAGAGCACGGACAAAGCGACCGGCCCTCTCGTGATATTAGGCTGGGAAACTCGTCCACCATTCGGCTCGGAGGCTAGTCGATCTGGAGGGAGTCCAGCGCCTACCTCGGGTCCCTTCAGGGGA
Organism: Longimicrobiales bacterium; assembly: GCA_965208295.1. Taxonomy (GTDB): domain Bacteria; phylum Gemmatimonadota; class Gemmatimonadetes; order Longimicrobiales; family Gaopeijiaceae; genus Bin94. Next base: position 1,310,564 of record OZ242328.1, read on the forward strand.
GGGATCTGCGATTGGAATTGCTGCTTGGGCATCTTCATGCCCGGACGGTGAAGACGGGTCCAGCGCGAGCTCAACCGGTCGGATGGATCCTACCTTCCAAGGCGTTCCAAGGACGCCCGGGAGGTATCCGAGCCGCCGGACACCGACGCCAGCGCGGTGTCACGTGCCCCTGCTCTTGGTGCCGTCTGCCCCCGTCGGTCGGAACCACCACTCCCCCCTCAGTTCGTCGTGGTGGAGTGGCGGGGAGCCGAAGCTTCACCCGGACCCTTGGATACGAATTCGTGGCGCTTCGCGACGGCATCCGGTCCTCCTGAAGGGAACGGATCGAGCGCCCGTCAGAACGAGACGGTCGCGGTCATGGATATGGTACGGGGCGCGCCGAGCCATGCCGCGTTCTCGGTGATTGCGGACAGGTAGGGGGTGTCGAGCAGGTTGTTCGCGACGATCGAGAACTCGGTCGATCGGAACACGTCGCTCAACGCTTCACCTTGGAAGCTGACGTACGCGTCCACCGTCCAGTAGGCGTCGGTCTGCCAGTCCGCGGTCAGACTGACGCGGCGCGAAGCCGTGTATTTGGCCGACAGCCCTCCGCCCAGCGGTCCGGTGCGGTCGAGGGAGACGACCCACAGCCGGGGCGGCACGCCCGTCACGTCGGTGCCGGGAACGATACCCTGGCTGGCGTCGACGAGCGGATCGTCGGTCCCGACGTACTTCGAGTCGTTGAGCGTGAGGGCGGAGTAGAGCGATGTCCGGCCCGGCAACGCCACCGTGGCGGCCAACTCTACACCACTCGCTTCGATGCCGCCGGCGTTGAAGTAGGCCCCTCCTCCGGGGATCAGGTAGTTGGGTCCGGCGGAAGTCTGCGGGCCGAGGTAGAAGATCCGATTGTCGAAGTCGATGGAATACAGGGTGGCGCTCAGGGCGAGCCGCCCGCCGGAGTACTGGACTCCGACATCGATGTTCGAGGCCGTCTCGGGCGTCAGCTGGTCCAAGCTGCGTCCGGGCACCTCGAGCAGAAGGCTGCCGATCGCACGGAAGTTCTCGGCGTAGCCCGCGAACAGGTCGAGGCCCTCGACCGGCGTCTCGTAGGTGAGGCCGCCCGAGAAGAGCAGCTTCGAATCGGAATCGACGCCGAGGTCCCGGTCGATGCCGAACTGGTCCTCGCGCGACACGGAGACGAGGTACTGCTTGACGCCGGCGGCCAACTCGAACGAGCCGAAGTAGAGCGTCTCCTCGACGTACCACTTGAAGATATCCTGCGGAAAGTCCCACTCGTACTGGTGCCAGTAGGCCTTCTCGTCCCACTTGAAGTTGATCGCCGGATCCAGTATCCGGTGCCAGTCCCGGCCAAGGTCGCGGCGCGAGTCCTCGTACCAGATGCCGGCGCGCAGCGCGCTGCCCCGTCCACCACCGAACAGCACGGACCATTCCCCGTCGATGTTCACGCCGAGGCGGTTCTTCCCGTAGTGGCTGTGGCGGTACGATTGAACCGCCGTTGCCCCCGGGTGGCATGCCGGGTCGACCTCGGGACCGCCCGAGCCGTAGTAGTTGAAGATGTAGGACGACGTGCATCCCGGCACCGGTCCAACGGCCACGCCATTGGCGTCCACGAACCGGATCACTCCGAGCTGGCTGCCGCCCTGCACCGGCGCGCGGCCCGCGAGCTCCGACTCCGGTCCGTCCCCGTCGTCGACCAGGTCCACGATGAACGGGGGCAACCAGTCGCCGCGCCCCGAGTTATGATGGTTGTATGCGCCCACGCTGAGGGAGATCAGTTCGCTGACGGACCAGTCGGCCTTCACATAGGCGAGCGTGTTCTTGCGCCGCGTCTGCCAGCCGGGCCGGTAGAACTGGTTCAGATAGGGCACTCCGGGCCAGTGGCCGATCAACCGGTCCCAGCGCGGGTCGGCCCGGAAGTCCGCGTCGCTGTAGAGCCGCTGGTAGACATCCTCGTGGATGTCGTCGTGGGAGAAGTAGCCGGTAAGGTCGAGGCTGCCGTGCGAGGACACGATCTTGGCGGCCAGGTGCTCCCGCTCGTTTCTCGCCGAGCCCTCCATCCAGTCGGTCGCCTCCTGCCGGATCGCGGCGACCCAGGCCCGCGTCGTGCCGCCGAACAGCGATCCGGTCTCGACCCGCGCGGCGAACCGCTGGCCCTCGTTCTCGCCGATCGTCACGGAGGCCGTTTGGCTCGCCGCCTCCGACGGATCGGCCGTCAGGAAATTGAGCGTGCCGCCCAGCGCCTCGACCGACCGCGAGGCGATGTCGGCGGTCCCCTGCGACACCTCGACGCCGCCGAGGTTCATCGGGTCGACGAACCGGTTCGCCTTCGCGCCGCTCCAGTAGTCCGACGTGCCGTTGGGGAATCCGTCGATGGTGGTGCCGATCTGTGCGTCGTTGTAGGTCGTCTGGAACCCGCGCATGACGACGTTGCTCGACCAGTCGTCAAAGGAGTACGCGTCCCCCTCCTGGACCGAGACGCCGGGAAGGTTGTCGATCACCGACGTCACTGCGGTGATGCTCGACTGCTGCCTCATCATCGGCTCCGCGACGAAGTTCCGTGCAAAGACCGTGGGCTCCTCCGCCACCACGCTGAGCGGCGCGAGCTGGAAAAAGGGCTGCAGAACGATCCGAACCGTCTCGACCGCGCCCGCGGATACCATGACCGAAATCTCCCGCGCCGCATAGCCGAACAGGGTGGCGGTTACAACATAGTCGCCGGCGGCGAGAGCGGTGAATTCGTACGCACCTTCGGCATCCGTGACAGCTTCCGCGTCCACGCCGGAGCCAGTCGCCGTCACCCGGACATCGGGCAGGGGGTTGCCGGACACGTCCACGACCGTGCCCCTGATGGTTCCCCCCGACTGCGCGGCCGCCGGTGATGCGGCCAGCAGCAACAGCAGCGCGGCGCGGCCAGCGATGGCAGCGAGAAGACGAAAGATTGGCATCGCGGCGGCCTCCTATGGCTGTGTCCCCGGTACTTGGACGGTCGGTTGCAGGCTTCCTCAAGCTAGCGTCAGTGATGAGCACCGGCGAATGGAATGAGTGCGCCCCAACTGCCGGACCTTACCGGTTTGCTTGGCTGTCGCCATGTACCGGCCACCACTTCCGCCCCCAATAGGCGGGCCACGCAGAGTCCAGCAGCGTCCGGTCAACCTCCGGAAAGCGTTGGCAGCTTGCCCCAACCGCTTGCTCCCCGACGTTCCGACCTACAAGCTGAATCCACGCCAGCGGTCTTGCTCGCGACCCCCCCGAACTCCGACCAAGCAACTGGAGAACCCCGGCGATGACGTATCAACCGACCAGCGTGGACCAGTCCGACAGGATCGTGCCAATCAACCTGCGCCAGAGCGGCCGCACGCCGGTCGAGCTTCTCATCTCCACCAGGGTCCGGAAGTCCCCCTACTGGCACCTGTCGCATGAAGCGGGTTGCTGGCGGGCCACCGTCTACAACCGCATCTACCACCCCCGCGGCTACGTTCGGCCCGAGGACGGCGGTGCCGCGGCGGAGCACGAGGCGCTGACCCGGGATGTCACGGTGTGGAACGTCGCCGTGGAGCGGCAGATCCGGGTCAGGGGACCGGAAGCGGAACGGTTCACCGATTACGTGATCACCCGGGACGCGACCCGCATCGAGCCGATGCACGCGAAGTACGTCATCCTCTGCAACGAGAAGGGCGGCATCCTCAACGACCCGGTGCTGCTGCGGCTCTCCGACCGGGAATTCTGGTTCTCGCTTGCGGACTCCGACCTCCTGTTCTGGCTCCAAGGCGTGAACATCGGGCTCCGAATGGAGGTGGAGATCGACGAGATCGACGTTTGTCCCCTGCAGATTCAGGGGCCGAAGTCGCTCGACCTGATGGCCGACCTAGTGGGCGCAGGCATCCGTGACATCCCGTACTACGGGCTCATGGAGGCTGAGATCGCCGGGTGTTCCGTAGTGGTCTCCCAGTCCGGGTTCTCGGGCGAGAAGGGGTACGAGATCTATCTTCGGGACGCCACTCTGCACGCCGAGAAGCTGTGGGGCGCCGTGCTCGCGGCCGGGGAGGCGCACCGATTGATGGTCATCGCGCCGGGCCACCAGCGGCGGATCCAGGCCGGAATCCTGTCGTGGGGACAGGACCTGGACCACGAGACGAGTCCGTTCCAGTGCAACCTGGCCTACCAAGTACCGCGCGAGAAAGCGGGAGACTACATCGGGCGGGCCGCGCTGGAGCGCCAGCGCGCCGAGATCGACGCCGGACGTCTCCCGTTCGCGATGGTCATGGTCGGGATGAAGCTGGGCGGGAAGCCCATCGACGACTACGCCCCGGACTTCTGGCTCGTCTCGGATGCGGAGGGTGCCGACCCCATTGGCTATCTCACTTCGCCATGGCACGCCCCGGAACTGGGCTGCAACATCGCGCTCGGGCACGTACCCGCCGGGAAGTCGGCCATCGGCACGGAACTCGTGGTGTGGCTGCCCGACGAATACGCCAGCGAGCCGGGCCGACCGGATCGCGCGCGAGTGTGTGAGGTTCCCTTTCGCCCCTCCGTGAATCCCAGCGCCCGCGAGGTGGCGCTTGCCCAAGGCCTCGACGCGGCGGTCTGAGGGGGTCACCCGTCGACTCACGGCTTCTCTTTGACTCGGTGCGGGGTTCAGCTCGGGTTGGGGTTTCGCAAAGCCGACAGCCAATCGGCGGAATCTGCCAGACCGCCGAAGGTGAACAGGTGAATGTCAACGGTCGGCATGTTCTCGTGATCGGCCAGATACCGGGCCAGTGCCAGCGCGATGGGGGTCGGTGACCATCTGCCCGCCAAACGCGCTATGCTTGGCCTGCGCTTCAACGCCCGTGCGGACGCCCCAACGCCGCAGCGGACCGCGTAGCCGATGAGCGCACTCAGCGCGACGGGCCCCGGCACCCCGATGCGGACCGGCAGTGTGCAACCGGCCTCCCTCGTCTTCGCCAGCCAAGCGAGCGCGGGGGCGGGTGAGAACACGAACTGCGTCACGATCCAGATTTCCGTACCCGTTGCCTGGGCGTATTCCGTCTTGCGGCGGAGTGTTTCGTCCAGATCGGCTGGGGCGACGAGGGGGTGCCCCTCCGGATACGAAGTGACGCCAAGTCGCCGGAGACCGTGCTTGGCGGGTAGCCCGGAGTCGAGCAGGGCCGGCGTATCGGGGTAGGGGCCGGCGGGTACGTCGCAGTCTCCGGCCACCAGCATCAGGGTGTCCACGCCTGTCTCCACCAGCGCGGACAGCCAGTCGCCGAGTTGTTCCGAACTCCGCACCGAGCGCGCTGGCAGGTGCGGCACCGGCATCATGCCGGCCGCCAGCACCCGTCCGCACGCGGCGACCGTGTCCGCCCACCGGCCCTTCGGTGGGAACGGCACATAGACGGCGGACCCGCGCGGGAGATGGCCGACGAGAACTTCCGGCGGGGGGACTTGGCCCGCCGGGATCTCGACGGATGCACCGAGAGCCAGGTCGTGAAGCGCTGCACCGGTCCGGGTCTCTGGAGGAAGTGGCATTCGGTACAATCCGGCTGATTGACGGCGGCCAGCGGGCTGCCGATCGATGGCGGGTTGACGATCTTCAGATCCGACCGCTGAGCCGTAGCCATCTGAGATGGTTGCGCACGTTGTCGTGCTCGAAGTAGGCATCCTGCAGGTGGCGCCGTCCGTTCGAGCGCAGTGCGGTGCGACCATGCAGCACCCGGTGCCCGTCGCACAGCAGGATCTGCCCGCCCTCCAACCGGAAGGTGACTTGGGAGCTGGGGGAGTTGACGCGCCGGGACAGCTCGTGGTAGGCGGCGTAGAAGTCGGTCAGGCGAGGCTCCGACAGGGGGACGGCCTGCATCTGTGCGGTGTTGAAGCGCACTAGGCTGACCTCGCCGGCGCTGTCCAGCTCGACCATGGGGTTGACCGCGTAGCACTCGAATTCGTCGCTGAAGATGCGGGAGGGCACCGGCACCGCGCACAGCACGTCGAACTTGTAGGGGTGATCGCTGCGCAGTTCGTTGAGCAGGCCGAAGCCGTCCACGACGATGGACTCGCCGCCTTCGCATTCGTTCACGAGCATGTGCAGCGCCTGCATGTTCGGGGGCCAGGTGTAGCTGGTAAAGTCGTTGTGCGGCGCGACGGCCAGACCCGTGTGCGCGATGTTGTATCCCTTCGGATCGACCTTGACGTTGTGGATGCGCTCGAACAGCACCTCGCGGATCGGTCCCAAACGGGTCGTGAGCTGTTCCGACGAATCCGGGTCGGTGGGGGCGTCAACGAGCACGCAGACGCCGCTTCGCAGAAACTCTTCGATCAACTCCGCCGCCGAGCGGTCGCTCGCCAGGAACCGCTGGTAGTCGAACCGCCGCGGCTGGAACCCGCCGTCCCAAGTGTGCCGTTCGAAGCGAGGCAGGCTCAGAAAGCCGTGGATCTCGCTCGACCGATAGCGGGTGCGGTGCCCGTCCGGCCAGGCGATGCAGATCGCCTCGTCCTCGGATCCGGCGTGTTCGATGCTGACCTGCTTCGGCCTCAAGTCGCTGGTGACCCGGAAGAGGTGGAACCGCTTCTCCGTCGTCTGCACGACGCGGCACTCGCTGCAACCGCAGTTGTCGCGCATCCAGAGGTAGGGAAGATCGGTCTGCCCACCGTTGCTCCAAGTTGCCGACAAGGCATCGGAGTTCTGGGTGAGGCTGCTGATCGAGCGATGCATGGTCGATCCCTTGGGTCTTGGTGTGGTCGCCCCGTCAGCATGCTTGGCCGCAGGGGCTCGGTATGGGTGCCTGAGCTTGAAGCGCAGCGAACGCCAGCGCTACCGGAGTATGAGAGTGCGCCCTTCGCGCGCGTGTCAAGCGCCGGACGCCGACGGAGGCGTTCGGTTTGCGGCCCAAGACTCCGGGTGTGCGCGAAGAGAGTTTGGATGCGGGTCTCTGGGAGCATCCCTCCTTGACATGGCGTTCCGCTTTCGCCCACGCTCCCAACGGGGAGCCCTCTTTGAGAAAGTCGGCAGGTATGGAAGACATGGGTCAGCCGAACGGTCCGAAGGTGAGCTTCACCCGCATGGCGGACGGCACCCCCGAGGACTACGAGTTGCTGGCCCGCTTCGAGGACGATTTCGCCGCGGGCACCGCCGACCGGGTGTTGGCGCACCTCCGTGAACTGTCCGGTTCGCTGGCCGGGAACCGGAAGTGCTGGCCGCCGAGATCGTGGAGGATCTGCACGCCGCACTGCAAGCGTTTCAAGCCGTTGCCGGGGAGCTTGAGCCGTAACTGGTGCCCCGGCGGGTGAATGGACGGTCTTCGTGGGGGGAGCGGCTGACGGCGGTGTCCGGCAGGACGAGTACCGTATTGAACGCCTTTGAACATTATCGGCGCATGGGGTGTTGCCCACCGGTTGACTCGCCTGCGAACGGTTCGTCACCGTTTTAGACATGTACACGCCGAAACAACCGTTTGGCCCGGCGGCGAGAGGGACGGCCGCCGAGAGACGCGCAAGGGCGCTGGAGCCCTTGGGCTGGAAGGGACGCCGCGTCGAGTGGATCGCGCTCGCATGCTTCCACGGTGGCGTGTTCACACGGCAGCAGTGGACGAGTTTCCTTGGGTGCCACCACGAGAAGGTTGGCCGGGCCGTCCGCAAGCTCGCCGCCCAAGGCGTGGCCATCGAGGAGAAGCCGCCCGGCATCAACGGCATCGTCCGGATCTGCCGGATCCACGGTCGCAGGATCTACAAGGCGCTTGGTGCCGGGGACCACCGCCGACGCCGGATAACGTCACCGGAAGTGCTGATGCGGCGCCTGCTCGCGCTCGACTACGTGCTCGAACACCCCTGCTTGCCGTGGCTGCCGACCGAAACGGACCGGGTGGCCGCCTTCGAGGCGCTCGGGATCGAACGGGGGATCCTTCCCCAACGGGTCTACCGAGGCGCGCTCGGGGGCCTCCGGCGCTTCTTCCCGCTCGGGCTTCCCATCGCGCTGGACACGGAGCGCGCCGTCTTCGTCTACGCCGAGCCGGGCCACGAGACCGCGACGGCGCTCCGTTCCTGGGGCGCGAAGCACGGCGATCTCTGGAAGGCGCTCTGGGACCTGGGCCTCAAGATCGAAGTGGTGGGCGGTCGCCCGGAGATGGAAGGAGTATGGTAGGACGAGCAGCGTGCTGACCAACTGGGCGCGGTATCCGCGCCGTCCGAAATCGACGAGGAGACCCGGCGCGACCTCGCCCGGATCGAGCAGGCCATCCTCGGGGGGGATGTCCGCACCCTCGACGAATACGGCGGCTTGCAGGCCGCCTTGAAGCGCTCCATCGCCCTTGAGAATCGGGCGCGCAGGCGTGCGGGACGGGGGCTGACGGAACGCGTCGACACATGGATGACGGATCGGCTGGCGTGGGCTCGATTCTACTGGGAGACCTGATGTCCGGGGCCGTACCGGAGGTGTGCAAGAGACAATGGGGGTCAATGCACATTCTGGCGCTCCCGTGATGCGCACCGCCCGGCGTGCATATCCGATGGCGCGGCAACGTCTTGCGGCTTCGCCGCGCGGTCGGCCGTGGCACGGGAGCCGCTTGGGGCGTGGAGGGGAGCGCCCCCAGGGGCACAGGTGCCCGGTTCGGGCGCGGGGCCGTGCGCGTTTTCACACGCTCGTCCCCGCCCCCTCCCGGGGTCGCTCCCCCAAGAATTATCCCTGCGGGAAGGCGAGGCTCCAAGCGACCGTCGTTCTCGGACGAAGGAGCCGTTCGGCGTCCGGCGGCGGTCACCGCTGCGCCGCCGACTGGCCGGATCGGATGGCGTCTCTGGTTGGGGAGTCGGCGCGGTGATGGTCGAACGGATGTGGCGCGTCGGTGCGGTCGTCGTCCTCGGCGCTGCCGGGCTGCTGCTGATCGTGTGGGCGTTGCGCCTCGGGGGGACATCGGTTTCGGGCGACGACCCGGCGTCGACCGAGCGCGGTGAGGTTGCGGAGCGTCCTCCCGGTACCGGCGCATTGATCGAGCGGTTGCGGCGGACCCACCTGCTCAACGCGGGCGAGATCCACGACCGGCTTGGCCTGAAGGGCGCGTCGCCTGCCCGCGGAGGGCGCGGCTTTCTTACGCACAGTCCGTACGAGCCGCCCTACCGCGAGTCCTGCCCGACCTTGGCCGACCTTCGGTCCCCGCTCCCCCAGCGCCCGCAGAGCTACGAGTGGGACGAGGCGGCGGGAACGTTCTCGTTCCGTGGACAGGAGCCGGTCTTCGACTGGTTCTCCTCGCTGGGGTCGGACACCGAAGTGTGCGCCGTCCGGTTCACCGATTCCGCGCGCGTGGACTACCGGCTGCGCACCTTCCCCGACGCGGAGAGCGCGCTCGCGGAGGATCACGTCGTCACCCACCGCCGCCACTGCGGCACGTGTTCGTCGCTGCGGGATCTCGCGGCCTACATGGCGACACCGGATCTCGCTTCGCCCACGAGGACGTGCGCGAGGCGGCTGACGGTCGGGGGCGTCAAGAAGTGTCTCATGGAGGAGATCGGCCTGTCGGAGCGCTGCGCCGAGACGTGGACGTACAACGTGCTGCATACGAGGCGGCGTTGCGTGGGGGCCTGCATCGGGCATCACGGCCTGTGGAACGTGCTGACGAACGACATGGACGGCGCGAACGCGGACAAAGACGGCAACCTGAACCCCTGTCTCGCCTGCGACGAACACACCTCCGGCCCGGGCTTCCGGTTCGCGGCGGGACGCACCCGGCGCTCCTCGGGGCTGATGTCGGCGATCCCCCGACCGGCAGGCGAGATGTACGCCGTAGATCACTGGCGCTACTTCAGGTGACGGGCGGAGCCGCTCGTAAACGCCGGCGAACATTGACCCTGCCCGACCACTCGTTGAGTATTCCAAGGTGAGTACAATTGAGTGACCTCCGGTTCATCCGCGCCCAATTGGGAGCGGACCTGCCTCCAGAAAGGGTAATGGACATGGGCAGCTTGCATGATGCCGTCATGCAGTTCGTGGAACAGGAAATGAAGAAGGACCCCGGCGTGAAGAACGCGACCTTGTTCGCGGGCGCCTGCGAGATCGACGAGTCGATCGGGGAGCTTAGGCCGCAACAGTTTCACGCCAGGTATCGGTTGCCGGTGACGCGGCGGATGGCGGAGCAGCGGCAGCCCGCACGGCAGCGCAAAGCGGTCCCGGAGCCTGACCCCGCGCCCGCGGCATCCGGCGACGGCGCCGCCGTCATGGAGTTCGTGGAGCGGACGCTCGAAGCGGACCCCAACGTCTCGAACGCGGACCTGTTCGCGGGTGCCCGCGAGATCGACCCCTCGGTTGCGGAACTCACGGCCCGGCAGTTCCACGCGAGGTATCCCCTGCAAGTGAAGGCGCGCCTCGCAAGGGCCGCCGCACCCAAGCCCAAGACGCCGCCGGAGCCGGAGGTCCCAACGGTTGAAGAGACTGCCCCCGAGGAAGCGTCGCCGCCGCAGGCGGGCGACCCGGTTGCGGTCCGCCGTCTTCTGCTCGATCTGGCCAAGGAGCTCGCGACTGCGGAAAGCAAGGCGGAAGTGATCGAGGTGATGGCCCGGTTGGATGACTATGTGGCCGAGATCATGGAGGCGGCGCGCGGCTAGAGCACAACGAGAGGGGTCGAGAGCACCACGCGCCCCTGACCGGGCGGCCAGACGCCTTGGCGGCTTCGAGACATCTGAGGCGGGCGCGGACGACGGCTGCCCAACACCTTCCCCGCAAGGGGACTGCTGGCTGGGAGAGACCCCGTAGCGGCGGGGGGGATGGGGCTGTCCGGCCTCATCCCCCCCGGTGCCGATTGAGGCGTGCCGAAATGGGGGGTCTGTCCCAGCCACGTACAAGGAGGGCGGATCGGCATCGGCGCTCCGCTGGACGTGGCGCAACCGAAAGCGCGCCAGCGGCATATGGAACCCGAGGCATGTACATCGCAGGCGCGATTTCGTGTCCGGCGACCCCCAAAGTGCGCCGGACACGCTAGGACCGGCACCGGATACCCGCTTCCGGCGGTCAAATAACCGGTTGCGGCCAGCGCAGGCGCTCGTCGCAAGACCTCGACACCAGGGACGGGGCTCATACGGCGCCTCCTGCTTGCACGGCACGCCAAATCGAGCTGGGGCAACCCCGTTCTCACGGACCACGACCGCCCGCTCAACGCGCGCGGCTACCGTGCGGCGCAGCTCGTCGGCGCGGCCCTGAGCGAATTGGGCTGCCGCCGGACGTGGTGCTCTCGAGCACCGCGACCCGAACGCGCGAGACCTGGGTGCAGATGGAACCGCGCCTCGGCGGCCATCCCCGCGTGGAGTTCCATCGCGGGCTCTACCTTGCCGCGCCGCACGATGTGTTGGCCGCGATCGCCGACGCACCGGACGAAGCCGATACCGTCATGGTACTGGGTCACAACCCTTCCACGCATGCTCTCGCGGCCTATCTCTCCCGCAAGGGCGACCCCCGCGAGATCGACCTGCTTCGCACCAAGTTCCCGACCGGCGCCGTCGCCATCGTGGACCTTTCGTCGGACAGCTGGACCGGCGCCGACCAGGGTGGCGAGCTCAAGCACTTCATCCTGCCGAGAAGGCTGGAGTAGCGGGTCCGACTCCTGCGCACGCTGATCGCGTGGCCCTCGCTCCGGAGTTACTTTGCCCGTTCCGCTCAGAGCTTCATCCCCGGAGGCGGCAGTGACCAGCGAGGCGAAGAAACGGAAAGAAAAACCTGGACGCGAGGTCCTCGCCCGGATCTTCCGCGAGGGCGTCTACCCCTATGAGACCAGGATGAAGCGGCGCGAGTACGAGCTGCACAAAGCGCGTTTGCAGGTCGAACTGCTCAAGGTGCAGCGCTGGGTCAAGGACTCCGGGATCAAGATCGTCGTCCTCTTCGAGGGGCGAGACGCAGCCGGCAAGGGCGGCACGATCAAGCGGTTCAGGGAGCACCTCAACCCTCGCGGCGCCCGCGTGGTGGCACTCGACAAGCCCCGCGACGTCGAGCGGGGCCAGTGGTACTTCCAGCGCTACGTCCAGCACCTGCCGACGGCTGGCGAAATGGTGCTCTTCGACCGCTCCTGGTACAATCGGGCCGGCGTCGAACGCGTCATGGGGTTCTGCACCGGGCAGGAGTACCTCGAGTTCCTCCGCCAGTGCCCCGAGCTCGAACGCATGCTGGTCAACAGCGGCATCATTCTTTTCAAGTTCTGGTTCTCGGTCTCGCAGGAAGAGCAGCTGTACCGCTTCGACCGGCGCAAGACCGACCCGCTCAAACAGTGGAAGATCTCGCCCATAGACATCGCGTCCCTCGACAAGTGGCCCGACTACACGCGGGCCAAGGAAGCGATGTTCTTCTACACGGACACCGCCGACGCGCCCTGGACCGTTGTCAAGTCGGACGACAAGAAGCGCGCGCGGCTCGCCACCATGCAGCACTTTCTGTCCAGGCTCGAATACCCGGACAAGGACGCCGAGGTCGTGACCGGACCCGATCCCCTCATCGCCGGCCCGGCCACGCGCGTCGTCAGCCGCGACGAACCCATGGCGGACGCGCCCGGTTCCGTGGTCCGTTAGAAACAGGCCTCGCGGCAGCCGTGCCGTGAAGCCATCGATCACCGCTCCAACCTACGAGGCCCGGTTCCTCTGGTGCAGGCCAACGAACCCGACGACGACTTGTTCGTTCGGCTCGTCCCAGGCGAAGGCGATCCGGATCGTGTGGTACGGGTCGCGACTGGTCCCCTTGCCGAGGTGGGTGGCCAGCTTCCATGCGGTTCCGTTGACGCGGGTCCGGTACCAATCCGGGAACCGTCCCATCGTGGCCGCCGACTGGTTCGACTTGTAGAACCAGCCGGGGCAGGTTTCCCCGATTCGGTCGGTCGGGCCGCTCCGGTGGTGGCGAGCCACGCCAGCGCGTCGAACACCTCCGTGGGGTTCGCGAACGGGGTGTCCTCGTTCGAGCGGGAGTTGAGCTTGATGAGCAGCCTGTCGGGGAACATCTGCCGCGCCTGCGCGATGGCTTCGCGGACGCTACCCACGGGCTCCGCGGCCACCGGCTCACCCTCATTCGTCCGGGCCTGCCTGCACTCCTCGACGTAGGCGCGCCGCCAGTGCTCCTCCATGCTCCGGCTTCGCGCAACCTCCTCCCGGAGCCGTCCGGCCTCCTCGTCTCCCAGCGCCTTCCCCTCCCGGAGCGTTCGGTTGTCCGCTTCGAGGCGCTCGCGGTGCTCGCGAAGGACTTCGATCTCGCGCCGGGTGGAATCCTCTTTCTCGAACGCGCCCGGGGCAGGTTCGGTCTCCGCCTCCGTGTCGTTCGCCGCCCCGGAAGCCGGGCGCGCCTCTCCGGCATCGGCCACCTTCCCGGAGGCCTCCTCGTCCGCCGGGTCGGGCTGGGCAACGCGCTCCCGCCACGCATCGACCGCCCCGAGAAGCGCGTCCTCGCACTCACCGCGCTTCAGGGAACGCTCAAGCTCCTCGGCCCGCGAGGAGGCTTGCGGGCGAAGCGGCGCGTACTCCTCGAAGGTGACTTCGAGGTAGATAAGGAGCGGAAGCGCCGTTTCGATCAGCGCGGGCCGGGCATCGACCAGTCCGGGCCAGGGATCCGGGTCAACCCCGAGGTAGCGCAGTTCCTCGCCGAACCGCTCGCGAAGGGAGCGGCAAAGGCCCGCGATCTGCTCCCGGCACCAGTCGAGGAGTTCGCGCTCCTTCTCGTGCCGGATGTCATCCATCCACTTGATGAGGGTGCCGGCTTCCTCCCATTCAGGCGCGTTGGGCCGGAGGTCCTGAAGGATGTCGAGCCAATCCTGAAAGAGCGGCGACACCAATGGCGGTGGCGCGGGGAACCGCCGCGCGAGGAGACAGAGCATCAGACCGCCGCCGCCAGTGCCTCCCGTTCGCTCCGCCATTGCTCGCGTGTCCAGAAGCCATCGAAGCACGCGTCCGGTGGCTCGGGCACGGGCATGCCCCGGCTTGCGAGGTGCCCGGCGGTTTGATCGCGAAGCGCGCCGTGCGAGTCCACTCAATGGTTGAGAACGGCGCGCGCGAGGTCCCGGTCGTGATGCCGGAGCGCCTCCAGCACGGGCTGGAGGAGCTTGGGCCGGGGCGCTCGGCTGGCGTCGCGGTATCCGTCCACCCGAAGACGCCGCAGGGCGGCCCCGCGTTGTCGCCGGAGCGCCTTGGACTCGGAACGGTGCTTCAGGGCGCGCTTCACCACGCGGCGGCGGAAATCCTCGCTCAGGACGCCGAAGATCTGGTCGGGAGTTCTCGGTTTGATCGCGGGCTCTTCGGTCATGGCGGCCTGCTCCTTGCAGGAATGGGGATTCTGTCGCTCCACCTTGGGGGAGGGATGCACCGATTCGGGGGAAGGGGGCGGCCTGCCGCCGTCGTCCATGTCTCGCCAAGATTCGGCAACGTTCGAGTTCGTCTGCAAGATCGACCCGGCGAGGCGGGCCGGTCCACCCACCCGGTGGCGCGGTGAAGACAACGCCGGAGAGCGGTGAGCGCCGTGCCGGTCCCGCCCCGTCAGTCGGCGACCCTATGCTGGCGTCTTACAAACATCCTCCATGCACAGCAGCGCGTCTGGGCTGACCTCACGGCCCGGTGGTGGAGAGCTTGATGGACCGGGGCTTTCCGGTCCATTCGATCAACCCGAAGCAACTTGATCGCTTCCGCGACCACTTCTGGCCCGCCGGTGCCAAGAACGACAGCCGCGACGCCCGCGTCCTCGCCGACGCGCTCTGGACAGACGGCCACTGCTTCCGCAGGATCAATCCCGTTGATCCGACCGTCGTCGAGTTGAGGGAGTGGTCGCGCATCGCGGAGGACTGACACGCGACCCACTCGCCTGTCGAACCGGGTACGCGAGCAGCCCTGGCGCTACTAGCCGCAGATTCTCGAAGCTGCCGACAACATCGCCCAGCCCTGGTTCCTGGAGCTTTGGGCCCGGGTTCCCACGCCTGCCAAGGCGCGGCGGGTCCACCTCCACGCCCGCCTTCCGCGTGGCGGACGCGACAGCGGAACCACGCATCATCTGTGCCTTTTGTAGAGGAAATACCCGCCGACACCGATGCCACCGGATACGACAACGTACGGCACGCAACGGCCTCCAACCCCATTGCTGGCGCAGGCAGCGCTGCCGTACAGGAAGTTGAGCCCCCCCACTACCATCATGCCGACGCCTACGTACTTGAGCACAGGGTCCTTCTCCTCCTGCTCCTGTCGGAAGTCCGCGAAGGCGCGCTGGAACGATTGTCGGCCCTGCAACAAAGTCGTCAGGGTCGGGCCGGCGGGGGTGGCACGCGAGGCGTTCAAGTCGGCCGTCGGATTCGATGGACGGAAGCGGCTCTGCGAACTAGAGAATCTCGGTGCCACCGCAACATCCCCGCTCCGCAGCGTGCTTGCAGGACTGCGGCTGAATGTGACGACGTCGGGGAACAGGAGCGCTCGGGCAGCGAGGGCGCGTGAGGCCTCTCCGGCGCCAAGAGGAGGGAACGTCTGGGCGTCTGCGGGCACGGCCTCGAGCGCCGCCCCGACCATGAGGAGCCGGATGATGGTTCGGATTGGCATTACTTTTCTCCTTCTGGCTGTTGGGAAATTCAGGGACAGTCGACTGAACCGTCGAACCGCAGCCCTTGGGTGGGCACCTCGCCGATGAAAAAGAGCACGCGCTTCGCGCGGATGGAGACTTGCCGTTGAGTCACCCGAGGGTGGACACACTTCCCCATCCACGACGACTGTTTAGAGTCCGTGGCGGTGCATCCGAATACATTGGTGGCGTGGCCGGACCTTGGACCAAGAGCTGGGCGGCCTAGATGGTGTCGGCTTGCGTCGGCGAGGGGGCGAACAGGCGGAGCGTGCCTACCAGCAAGGCGACGAGGAGGAGGGGAGAAACGGGGGCGGCAGCGCCGGAAACGCGCGTCAGGCTCGGCTCGGCTCGGCTCGGCTCGGCTCGGCTCGGCTCGGCTCGGCTCGGCTCGGCTCGGCTCGGCTCGGCTCGGCTCGGCTCGGCTCGGCTCGGCTCGGCTCGGCTCGGCTCGGCTCGGCTCGGCTCGGCTCGGCTCGGCTCGGCTCGGCTCGGCTCGGCTCGGCTCGGCTCGAGCTAACGATGGGGCGTAACGGAACGACTTCATCGTGTCAACACCCTGTAGGATGGCTGGTTCTCGGGCAGGCACGGGGCATGCCTGCTTCAGGCAATCAAAGATAGTTGCAACACCTCATCCAGACAAAGTCTTGTCCAACGACAAGTGAGCCCGAACGGCGTGGCGGTTTCCAGCGAGAGATGAGCCTGAGGTCCGGGGCGAAGAGATCATTGGAGCATGATCGTGCCACTTCGCACCGAACGGACACGCACCCTCGACCAGCTCCGCGCCTTCCTCGACGGCAACGAGTCCGCGGACTTCGAGCTCACTGACCGCACCTCCGCCTACGCCTTCGTGCGGCGCACCCTGGTCCGCTTCGAGTACCACGGCCTCGGGAGACCGTACAAGACCCGGGTCAAGCGGTTCCTGGAGAAGGTGACGGGCTTCTCCAAGGCCCAGGTCACCCGCCTCATCCGGCAGCACCGCAGGAACGGCCACATCCGCGAACATCGCAAGAATCCCCCCGCCAAGGCCGTTGACATGGCCAACCTCGGTAGCCCGGACCCCGCCTTCAACGACCGTCTCAAGGGCTCCGTCGGGCGTACGCTTCGAGTGCGTCCGCAGGGCTGGCGCATGACCCACTATGGCCGGGAAGCGAGCCGACGCGACGTTGACGTGAGCGCGCTGGCAAGGGGAGGCGCCGCCCCCTTTGAACCCCGACTGTCCGCTGCCATGGTGCTACAATGCCCGAAATCCGTCGCCGCGATCCACAACGCCAGTCGGGACATTTTCCGTGCCTATTGACACCAGCACACGAAACAACGGTGTTGCGGCTGGCGAGGGTCACCGCTCCTCTTGGTGGACCTCGGGCAAGCCGTTGCTGACGACGACATCGAAGCCCGAGAGCGACGAGTTCGCCCGGCCGTCCGCGGAAGGCAGCAGGGTTGGCGGCGGGTCGGTGAGCAGGCCGACGACGCGCCCGCTGGCCGGATTCCGGACGATGATGGCGGGTTCGCCGGTCTCCGGGTCCAGGACTGCGGCCCCGCCGGGTCCGTCGAGCGTAATGCGCCCGATGGTGCCGGCCCATCCCTCGGGCGCGGGGATGGCGAAGACGAACGACGATGCCCCATCCAGATGTGCGGTCTCGGGCATGTCGAAGCTGACCGAGAACAGCGTCTCGCCCCCGGGTGCGAGGACGGTCAACTTGTGGTCGCCGCCCGGCACGGGCAGCGTTGGCGGTGCCTTCACGGCGAACGCCGGCTTCAGGTAGGGCTGGCCGCCGGCATCGACACCTCCCCAGACGAGGAGCGCCTGTTCCGCCACGGCTGGGGGCGTCGTCGCCGCTTCGGTGCGCAAGCGGTGGTCGAGCGCGATCGAGAAGTGATACCCGCTGATCCACTGGCGGCCGCAGTATCCCATGACGTCGGTGGCCTCCGGCGGCACCAGTGCGCCGGTCGCGAAATCGTATCCCCATGAACCCGTCCTGCCGTCCCGCCAGGGATAGTTCGGGTCGTCGCCCCGGACGCCGCACGGCGTATGCAGCAGGTTCATGGCGTGGCCGAGTTCGTGAGCGAGAACGCCCGCATGCGCGAGCGAGACGACACTCCTGCCGCCGATGTAGGAAGCCTCTCCGATGGTGCCAGCGCGAATGTGGCCGAAGAGGCCCACGAAGTAGCCGTCGCCGCCCTCGATGACCCGAATGACCTCCGTTTCGTGCAGCAGGTCGGAGGCGAACTCGGATGTGGTCAGCACGGGCTCATGCACCGTCACGGCGAGTTCGCCGACCGGAAGGAGCCGGTCCGCCGCGCGCAAGAGGCTGGTGTCGGCTTCGAGGTCGTTCGCGCGGTCCATAAGCGTCGAGTCCGGGTTGTCCGCCTGCACGAAGGGGATCGCCGTAAGGTCGAGCACCGGAACCGCACGCACGTTAACCGGGGCGCGACCCTCCGCCGGGATCCGGGCGGGGATGCCCAGTCCCTCGTCCAGGGTGCCGTCCGAATCGATCTCGATCACCATTTCGAGGCCGGGTTGCACGACTGCTCCCGGGACGACCGCGTTGGCCGACTTCGACAGGTCACCTTCGTCGATCTCCTGCGGAATGCGCGCTTGGCCCGCAGGGATGTCGGCCGTATGCACGATCCGACCGCCCGCGTGGAAGGTGGCCCTGACCCGCGGCATGCTTGCGTGGCCGCCGGTGGACAGGAAGACCCTCAGCAGAGCGTCCTCGCCCGCGACGAGCGGCGTCGGATACTGTCGCGACTGGACGGCCTGCACGAGATAGGCGAACGCGGCTTCCCCCCCGGCGCAGACCGGAATGAACGTCAGATCGTTCATGCGCAGCCAGTCCACAGTCCCCGAGTGCCGGGGAGCACACACCTCCGTGCCCCCAGCCGTCACCGCCACCGTCTGGTCCCTCTCGACCCAGGCCGGGGACAGGGCGCCCCGCAACGAGGAATTGCCTTCCAATGCGATCCGTTCGATCACCCGAAGCCCGCCGAGTTCGGCCGGCAGTTCGCCCGTCAGCCCGTTTTCCGATACGCCAAGCTCCCGCAGGAGTTCGAGTCCGCCGAGGCTTGGCGGCAGCTCGCCGGTCAGCCGGTTGCGCGAAAGATCGAGTGACTGGAGGTTCGCGATTTCGCCCAGGCCCGCCGGGATTTCGCCGCCTAACCGGTTGCCGTCCAGGGCCAGCCTCGCGAGACCCCTGATGTTCGCGATTTGCGCCGGGATCGACCCCTCGAAGGCGTTGTCCGAGAGACCCAGGCTGATCAGGTTCGTCAGTTCGCCGATGGTCGGTGGAATGGTCCCCGACAGCGCATTGCCGTCGAGTTGCAGCAGGAAGAGCCGGGGGAGGTTCCCGATCTCGGGCGATAGCCGGCCCGTGAGGCCCAAGCCACCAAGATCCAACACCGAAAGCCGGTCGAGCCGCCAGATCTCCGGCGGTATCCTGCCCCGGATGGTGTTGTATCCGAGTTCGAGTCTTTCCAGTCCGGCCAGCGCCCCCAGTTCGGGACCCAACTGCCCTCTCAGGTCGTTCGCTCGGAGTTGCAGACCGGAGACCTTGCCGGTGCGCGAATCCACGGTGACACCGTGCCACTCAGCGAGCGGAGCGTCCGTGAGCCAGTTGCCGCTATCGCGCCAGTGCTGTCCGCGCAGGCGAGCGTATAGCCGCGTCAGGGCGAAGCGTTCCACGTCCAACTCCCCCTCCACCGCCACGTCCGCGGAGCCGGATACGCCGCGGTCGGTGCGAACCGAGACGGTGGCGGTTCCAGCGCTCCAGCCGAAAACAAGTCCGGAACGACCGGCCCAAGCCACCGAGGTGTCGCTCGCGGCCCACTCGAAGTCGACGCCCTCCATGCGCGAGCCGTGGGCATCAAGGGCCGTCGCCGTGAAGCGTACCGTGTCGCCCGCGGCCACGGTCTCTGTCTCGGGCGACAAAACCACGGACACGGCGCGCTGTTCCGCCCGCACATCAGCCGCTCCGGTCACCCCACTCGCCGTCGCCGTGACGACGGTCGAGCCCGTGCCGAGCACCGTAACCAGACCAGACCGGGTCACCACCGCCACCAGCGTGTCGCTGGAATCCCACTCGAACTCGACCCCTTCCACCTCCGACCTTTCGGCGTCCAGCGCGGTCGCCACGAGGCGTACCGTATCCTCCAGGGCCATCGTCGCCACTCCGGGCGTGACCACGACGGAGGCCACGGTACCTGAGTCTCCCGTGGTCGAACTCGCGCCCGCGGGTTCCCAATCAGCGGGGTCCGGCAGTCCACGACTGCGCGCGGCCACGAGGCGAGCACCGGCCAACGAAGAAGCCGTCCCGTCGGCGCTCGCGGACATGGCGGCGGCCGGGGCGTCGATGAGCATCGCCCGCACCCGCCCGGTCGCCGGGTCCCGCAGAATGACCGACGGTCGGTCGGTGTCCCGGTTCAACACCGCCGAGGTGCCGGGACCGCGCAGGGCGACCTCCGCCAGATCGCCCCACTCCGCACGCGCGGGGAGCGCGAAGGCGAACCCCGCGCGCCCGTCCCCGTCCTCCGACTCGACCATGTCGAAGCGCACGGCGAACAACTCCTCGCCCGTCGCCGACCACCCCTTCAACTCGTATCGGCCACCGGAGGGCGGCGGCGCATACGGCGCGTCCACCCAGAACGCCGGTTTCAGGAAGAGCCCGTCCCTTTCGTCGCGCCCTCCCCAGAGGAGAAGCGCCTTCGATGGCGCCGCGCCGCTCGCTCTGCCCGACGCGCCTTCCCGCCTGAGGCGGTGACGAGCCATCTCCTCGAAATGCCACGCGCCGACCCACGTCGGGTTGCAGTAGCTCATGAAGTCTCTTGTGTTCGGATGCACGACCGACTCCATCCCGGTATCGAAGTCGAATCCGAACGTGCCGACCGTCCCGTCTCGCTGCGGATATCGGGGGTCGCCCTGCACACCGCAGGGCGCGTGGCCCAGACTCAGGTTGTGACCGAGTTCGTGCGCAATGGTGCCGCCTTGAAACACCGACCAGGCGGACCAGGCGCTACGCAGGGCCACGCCGGAGACGCCAATGTCCCGGTCCGCCTGCGCCGTGAGAGCCAGATAGTACCCCGACCCGCCCTCGATGGCCCGGAGTGCCCGCACCTCGTAGGGGATATCGAAACCGGCACTCGTCGACGTGTACACCGGCTCGTGAACCGTCAGGTCGACATCGCCGACCGGCAGGAGCGTCCGCGTCTCCTGGAACACCTCCGACTCCGCCGAGATGTCCCGCATGAGGTCCACGATCTCCTCCTCGGGATCCTTGGGCCACACCCAGGGGATCACCGTCAACTCCATTGCCGGCATCCCGGTGACGTTCACCTCGATGCGGCCCTCGCCCGGAATCCGGCGCGTCATGTCGACGCTGTCGTCCACCTCCCCGTTCGGGTCGACCTCGATCACCATCTCCAAGCCCGGCTGAATCACCCAGCCCGGCACCATGGCGTTGGCGGACATCGCGGCATCGCCCTCGTCCACCTCGCTTGGAACCGGAGCCGGTTTCCCCGGAATGTCGAGAATGTGTGCCGGCCTGCCGTTCAGGTAGAAGTGCCCCCGCAAGTCCGGGAACGTCTCGACGGCGTCCGCCGCCGTCACGAACGCCCGCAACAGCGCCTTCCGACCGGCAACAAGCGGAACCAGGCCGCTCCGGGACTGCGTGGCCTGGATGAGATAGGCGTCGAGGTCCCCGCGTCCGCACGGCTTCGCCGATTGAATCGCAATACGGCTCAACCAGTCCGCGAACGCGGGGCCTCCGGGGACGCAAAGGGCCGAGCCGTCCGTATCCAGCCAATTCAGGTCCAGACGCGTCAAATCGCTCGGAAGCGTTCCCGCCAACTCGGGGTTCCCTCCCAGCAGCAGCTCGCGCAGGCTGGACAGCTCTTCCCACCCGGGCGGAACGCCGCCTTCGAACGCGTTGTCCGACAGATGGAGTCGCTCCAACTTCGACAGTCCGCCGATCTCAGGTGGCAGGTTGCCGCTCAACCGGTTTCGGGACAGAAACAGATCCTCCAGGTCTACAAGATCGGCTAGCGCCGGAGGGATCGGCCCGGTCAGGTTGTTGTCGTCCAGCCACAAGTGCGTGAGCCCCGTCAGGTTCCCCAACTCGGAGGGAATCGCGCCACTCAGGTTCGATCTCGACAGGAAGATCTTACGTAGACGTGGGAGTCTCCCCAGCTCCGGCGGTATCGAGCCGGAGAAATGGTTGTCGGTGAGAGACAGGTATTCGAGCTTCGACAGGTTGCCAAACTCCGGCGGTATCGGTCCCCAGACTTCGGCATCGGATAGATAAAGGGTGCTCAGATTGCGCAGATTCCCGAGTTCCGAAGGGATCGGGCTGTCGAAGTAGTTCCCGGACAAACCCAGTTCGTACAGGTCGGTCAGTTCGCCCAGCCACGCGGGCAGCGGACCCTCAAGGCCCGCGTACCGCAGTTGAAGAACTTGCAGGCGCGACAGTCGCTTCAGTTCGGGCGGAATGGTGCCGGAGGTGAGATTCTGCGACAGCACCAACTCCCGCAGTTCGGAGAGATCGCCCCACTCGGGCGGAATCCGGCCCCAGAGCCTGTTGAGATCCAGTCTGAGGACGCGAAGCCCGGCCAGTTCGGCAACGACCTTCGGAAGCCGTCCGCTCAGGTTGTTGTCGCCGAGGTCGAGCCGCACCACCCGGCCGCCTTCCACCCTAACGCCGTGCCATGTGCCGATGGGGTCGTCCGAAAGCCAGCCGTCGCGCCGCCGCCAACGGTCGCCGCCGGTCGCACGATAGAAATCCACAAGCGGTGCGCGGTCCGCTTCCGCGAGACTGGCGTGCGCCGAAGGCACCGTCTCCGTGAACGGGCTCATCGGCTCCGGCGCGTCGTCATGGCAGGAAAGCACCGACAATGCGATGCCAAGCAGGATGACCAACCGCGAACCACCCCGCCGAGGCGGCCACCGTGTCGCCTGGCTGGATTCCATACGCTTTCCACTTTCTGCCAATGCCGGTTAAGGACTCATAATATAGCAAGAATCGTTCCGTCTCGCCGTCGACGGAGCGGCAGCCGACCGCCACCTCGGTGCGGCACGGCGCGAGCGGAAACCGCGGCCTTGGGCTGAGTTGCCGAGGAATCGGAACGTGGCGCCGGGCGTGTAGTGGAGCCTCTCCCGACCGCGACCGGCTTGACAATCGCCCTCCGATGGCGGCCTCGCTTGCGGTTGTTGCGAAGCTCCAGAGGTCGTGTTCCGTTAGATTCTGCGGTTCGAGACCAACTCATTGCTCCGAAGAATCTGGGCTGGCGCGATAGTGGAGGCCCCGAGCCGCCGCTGCCGGACCGGCGAGCTTGGGGGCGGCGTCCGACGGATGGAGGCACGACGATGTCTGGAGGCCGGCTTGACATGTATCTGGCCATGTTGCGCAGGCGGAGGCACCCCGCCGAGTCGGTGCGGCGCGATCTGACCGGTAAGCGGGTTGTGTTCACCGGGGGGACTGACGGCATGGGCCACTTGGCGGTCCGGCGGCTCGCGCGGATGAATGCGACCCTCCATGTCGTTGGCCGCGACCCCGAGAAGACCGCGCGGACGGTTGACGATCTCAACCGGTTGGCCAGCACGGCGCGGGCGGTCGGCGTCGAGTGCGACCTGGGCTCGCTGGCGAGCGTTCGCGCCTGCGCCGTCACGCTGTTGGAGCAGTGTCCGCACATCGACCTGCTCGTCAACTGCGCCGGCGTCATCGTGTGGGACCGGACCCTGTCCCCGGACGGCTACGAGATGACTTGGGCGGTCAACTACCTCGGCCCGCACCTGTTGACTCAACTGCTGCTCGATCGGATCAAGGAGTCGGCTCCGGCGCGCATCGTCCACCTTTCCTCCGCCGCGGCGGGTACGGGGCACATCCACTTCGACGATCTTCAGCTTACGCGCAACTGGGGCGCGCTCAAGGCGTATTCGCAATCCAAGCTGGCCACGAACATGGCGACCCGGGCGCTCGCCCGCCGCCTCGAAGGCTCCGGTGTCACGGTCAACGTTCTGCATCCCGGATTCACCAAGACGGCCCTGGTGCGAGACCTGAAGGGCGTGAGGCGGGTGTTGGGGCTGCTGATGAAGGCGTTTGCGTCCCCGCCGGAAGTCGCGGCGGAGCGGATCCTCGCGGTCGCGCTGTCGCCGCGGTACGACGGCGTGAGCGGGCAGTACGTTTACGAGGACGCGATCCGGCGGCACGACAGGGAAGCGCTCGACAATGCGGCTGTCGAGCGCCTGTGGTCGCTGAGCCAGGAGTCCGTCGGTGCATGAAGGACGGCGATGCCCTCGGCGAGCCCTGAGACGCTCGACGGTCGCGGGGTAGCCCAAGCATGACGAACATCCCTCGCATCTCCCTTCGGACGCTGTGGCGCCCGCCACGACCTTCGAGCGAAGTTGTCGAGGACCGGCGGGTCACCTTCCTGGAGCTCTTCTACGATCTGGTCTACGTGGTGGTCATCGCGGAGGTGGGTCACTACCTGGCCGGCCACGTCGACGCTGCGGGGATCTCCAAGGCCGCGTTCCTGTTCACGCTCGTGTGGCTCGCGTGGCTGAACGGCTCGATGTATCACGAGTGGCACGGGCGCAACGACCTTCGCACGCGGGTCTTCACCTTTGCCCAGATGTTTGCGGTTGGGGCCATGGCGGTCTTCGTGCACTCCGCGTTCGGCGAAGGGGCCGTGGGTTTCGCTCTTTCCTTCGCGTCCCACCTCCTCATTGTGGCCTACCTGTGGTGGCGAACCGGCATCCACGACGCGGCGCACCGATCACTGTCGAACCACTACGCGGGGGCGGTCCTTCTGGCCGCGGCGGCCTTCGCCGCATCGGCGCTCGTGCCCGTTGGGCTGGCCGTGTTCCTGTGGGGCGGCGGCGGGGTCGTTCTGCTCGTCATGCCGTTCGCGGTCTTCCTAGGGAGGACGTCCGATCCCGGCGTGGCCGCCGAGCTTGAAAGGAGCCTTCGCACGACCGCGTCAACGGTGGAGCGCTTCGGCCTCTTCACCATCATCGTGCTGGGCGAGGTCATCGTCGGCGTGGTCCGGGGCGTCGCCGGAAGTCACGAACTCGGCGCCACGGTGGGGGCCACCGCTGCCCTCGGCATGTTCCTCGCCTTCGGCCTGTGGTGGCTCTACTTCGACTTCGTTTCGCATCGTCCTCCCACGCCGAGCTTCGGGAAGCGCTACGGGTGGATCTATCTCCACCTCACGACGGGATTCGGGATCGTCGCGGTCGGGGCCGCTACGCTCAACATCGTCGAGCACGCGTCCAGAGGGGTGCCCGCCGAAGCGCGGTGGCTGCTGGCCGGAGCCATGGCGCTGGCGCTGCTCAGCATCGCCGCGCTGATGCGGCTGATCCACATCCCGAAGACAGCCCGGCGACTCTACCGCGGCGCCGGACGCGTCACCGTCGCGTCGGCCGCCGTGGTGGGCGCGCTCGGCTCTTCAGGGATCGGGACGATCCCCCTGATGGCCACGCTCGGCGCGGTGATTCTCCTGCCCGTCTTCTACGGATTGCTCGTCTGGATCACCGTGCTCGGTGGGCGCGAGATCCCTCTGGAATGACGCCGATGGCCCCGCACCTGACCACACGTGGAAACACGGCAACCAGCCGGGGCGAGCCGAGAAACAGCCGATGCGCGTGGACGGCAGCCGACCACCACCTCGGTGCGCCGCGCCGCGAGTCGAAACTGCGGTTCGGTGCACGGTGTCTCCAACGAATCGAACATGGCGATCGGGGGTGTAGTGGATCCTCTCCCGACCGCGCCCGGTTGGCGATCACCTCCGTTGGGACGCCACCCCAGGTCGGTCGCCATTAGATTGAGCGGATCACCCCGGCGGGAGCCGGACAGGGGTGATGGGTCGCGGTGGGAAGCAGGCTCCCACGACGATCCACGTCTCGAAGCTCCCGCGAGAAGCGTCTTCAGCCAATACCGAGAAAAGGAGCAGCGACTTGGGCAAGGTAATACTCATCACAGGGGCTTCCTCCGGCATGGGCCGGGAGGCCGCGATCCTCTTGGCCCACGGGGGCCACACCGTCTACGCCGGCGCACGCCGGGCAGACCGCATGGACGACCTGTCCGAACACGGCATCTCCCCGGTCGAGATGGACGTCTCGAAGGGCGGGGACAACGAACGGGCCGTGCGCCGGATCGTCGACGCCGAGGGACGCATCGACGTTCTGATCAACAACGCGGGCTTCGGCCTCTATGGAACGGTCGAGGACATCCCGCTGGAAGACGCAAGATACCAGTTCGAGGTCAATCTGTTCGGCCTTGCACACCTCACCCAACTCGTCCTGCCTCACATGAGGGCGCAGGGCGCCGGCCGGATCGTCAACACGTCCTCGATGGGCGGCCGGATCTTCACGCCCTTCGGCGCCTGGTATCACGCGACCAAGCACGCGCTCGAAGGCTGGTCGGACTGCCTCCGCATCGAGACCGCCCCATTCAACATCCAGGTCGTCCTCATCCAGCCCGGTCTCATCCAAACCGAGTTCGGCCATGTGGTGGGGGGGAGTCTTCAGAAGTACTACGCCGACAGCGCCTACAAGGCCGGTCTGGACCGGTTCTTCGCGATGATGTCCGATCCCCAGGCCGCGAGCCGCGGCACCGACGCCGAGGTGCTCGCCCGGGTGTTCGTCGAGGCGGCTACTGCCGCCCGGCCGCGGCGGCGGTACGTGAAGGGCGCGACGGCGCGTCCGCTGATGCTCATTCGCAAGTGGTTCGGCGACGGGATCTACGAATCCGTGTTGCGCCGCACCTTCGGCTGACCGGTTGGTCCATAGCGTCATCGGATGCTGCGGAGCTACGGTTCCTCGACTCCCGCCTCCTCAATGGCTACGGCATCCACTTCAGTTGGGTAGCGTGACCGGGGGATCGCAGCGTGGCTTCCGCCAGCCTCCCCTCAGGTCCCGGGACGGTAGTTCACCGAGAGCTTGATGCGCCTGCCCTTCGGGCTGTGGGTGAAGGCGTCGTAGGACTGTTCCCAGTTGACGAGCGGCGGATCGGCGTCGAGAAGGTTGATCACCGACAGCGCGACATCGGTTGTGGTCGATGTGCGCCGCAGCAGGCTCAGGTCCCAGGCCACGAACCGGTCGATGTGCTCGAACTCGGTGTCGGGGAACACCTCGTTGGCGTACCCCGAGACGGTGTTGAAGTAGTTCACGACGCTGTAGTCGCCCCAATGGTATCCGGCCGAGAAGCGGAGCTTCCACTGTGGCAGCGGGGGCGCGATCGGATTGCCCCAGTTGAGCTGGCCCGCCGCGTCCTGCGCGGCGAAGACCTCGGTCCCGTTGAGTTCGAGCGCCTTGACAAAGAACTCCCGCGTGTAGGTGCCGTCGGCACCCAGCGACAGGATACCCTGGCCGGCGGGCAGGCGCGTGCTCGCGTGCAGGTCGATTCCCGACATCCGGATGCCCGGCCAGTTCACGTTCGTCACCCTGATCCGTTCGACGGCCGACACATGGCAGGTTCCCGTCCCCGGACCGTCGGGGCAGGTCACGAACTCCTGCACGGCGGCCCGGGAGGCACCGCCCGCCGCGTACAGCCTGGTGACGCCCCCGAAGGGCACCTGGTCGATCACGTCGCGGAAGTCGTAGCTCCAGTAGTCGGCCGTGGCGCGGAACCGTGGAAGCTGCACGGTCAGTCCCACGTTGTAGGTGAACGCGCGCTCGGGCACGAGCTGGCTGTTGCCGAACGCGTCCACCGCCTTGTAGATGCCCGCCTCGGACACGTATTCGAGCCCGGTGCTGCGGTCTTCGTTGAGATCGTCCACCGAGGGCGTGCGGAAGGTCGTCTGAAGCGAGCCGCGCAGCGCCAGCGGTTCGGCCAACGCCACGCGAACGGCCAGCTTGGGATCGAAACTGCTCACCGAGCCATGGAACTCGTAGTTGGCGGCGGCCTGGCCCTCGACCCTGCCACCGAGCGAGAAGCGGCTCTCGGCGAAGAGCCTGTTCACCATCTGGGCGTCGTGGTACTCGTAGTGCCCGGTGGTGAAGGTGAACGCTCCGGCCTTTTCGAGGCAGCTGCGGTCTCCCGGTACGGGGCAGGGGTTGATCGACAGGTCTCCCGGCTGGTTGGGGGTCGCCGAGACGCCGACCCTGCGGAACTGATACCCGATGGCGTAGTCGAGTCCCTCGGAGACGGCCCCCTTGAGCATGGCGTCCGCGACGAACAGATCCGCCGAGCTGTCCAGGTTCACTTCCTCGTTGATCCAGTCGATCAGTTCCGCGCCGTTCTCCAGTCCGGGCATGTAGTCCGGGTTCGGCTGGTCCCGGTAGGGCGCGTCCGGCTGCGCCGAGAGCCGGTGCGCGTTGCTGAACGGGTTGTAGTACCGGCAGTCGCCCCGGCCCGCGACGGCGCCGTTGAGGGGACCAAGCGCCATTCCGGACGGACTCGACGGGTCGACCACCACCGTCACGCCGCAGTTCGGACCTCCGAAGCCGCGGAAGGCCAGAAACTTTCTGTAGGCGTATTCGGCCGGAAGGTTCGCGTTGCCGGAAGCCCGGGAATAGCTGGCGGAGAACTCGACGGCCGCCCCGCCCAGCGACTCGATGCCACGCTCCAGCGAGGCGGCGATCCTCTGGGTGCGGGACGCGCGCTCCAGCGTCCGCCCGGGTCCCGAGTTGCCGACGAGCCGACCGTAGAAGTACCAGTTGTCCTCCAGACAGGCCGCCTCGCTCGCGAATCCGGCGCTCTGTCCGTGGGTCCCGCAGAACGCCTGTCTGCCCGGATTTCCGGGTTCGATCACCTGGGCTCCGTTGTACGGGGAGATGGGCGGGTAGGACGGGGTCGTGAACCACTCGGGAGTCGCGGCCTCGGCCCACAGCGCCTCGACATGGTAGCTCGAACGGTCGCCCAGGTCGCCGTTGACTTCGGCGAACGTCCGGACATGGCGGGACGCTTGGAGCAGGTTGTCCCACTGCTGGTAGCGGAAGCGGCAGGTCTCGCCCTCGCGGTGCCCGCCGAAGTCCGTGCAGCGCGGGTCCACGAACACGCCGCCCCAACCTCCGAACTGAGCGTCCGAAAGGGCCGCGGTGAACTCTTCGATCGTTTCGTTGCGATCGACGGAAAGGCGTTCACGTCCACGAATCTCCCTCCGGACAGCCGCGCTGGCAGATACACCTGGCGCCGCCCGTTGAGCAGCACGAGCGTGCGGGACGGCCCGATACCCCGGAGGTTGACGCTGGCGGCCGTTTCCGGCACCGCCGCGGGGGGCCGGGTATTGTACCAACCTTGGCGGTCTCCGAGGACCCCGGCGCTCGATCCGAGGTTGCGGAAGAAGTCCACTGCCTGCGGAGACCCCTGCTCCGCCAGCGTCCTCCTGCTCGAAACGGCCACCGCGTAGGGCAACTGCACGAGTGACTCCGAGAAGGCGGTGCCCGTCACCACCAGTTCCGCGAGGCCCAGGACGGCCGGTTCCAGCCTGAACTCGACGGCCGCAGCCCCGCCCGCGGTCACGGTTACGTTCATCGAAGCGGCCGCATAGCCCAGCCTCTCGGCACGGAGCTCGTGCGTGCCGACGGGCACGTCCGGCAGCCGGAACAGCCCGCTTGCGCCAGCGAGCACACCGATCCCGAGCGCGGGCACGCTGATCTGCGCACTGGCCACCCGCTCGCCGGTCGCCGCGTCTTCCACGGTGCCCGTAATGGTGCCCGTCTCCTGCGCGGACGCCGGGGCCACAGTGGCGAGTCCCGCGGCCATCATGGCCAACGCGAAGGTCACCGTCTTGAGGCCTCGGCCCGCACGGCGGGCGTCAGGAGCGACGTGGATCGCCGGATCCACTCTCCGTGCTGTTTCGTTGGTTTCCATGTCCGTCTCCTTGGGGTCCGGGATCGGTAAGAGGTCCTGTCAATCTAATGCTGCTGGCGAAGGCCGTGCACCAAGGGCATCTGCTTGTTCAGCAGGTGGATCTTGACCTTGGAGGTCGGAGACACGCCTCGCGCCGAGCCCCAGGTCGAAGTCGTGTCGCGTCCAGCCCCTTCAAGGGCCTTGTCACAGGGATCGAGAACGGAATGTCGATGGTTCCGGAACACTCGCCCCGGCGCTGCGGAACGGCCTGAGGGGATTCTCCCCGCACGCCGGACCCGGAAATCTCCCGTCAAAAGTTGCGGGTTTTTCCTCTCGGAGCGCCGATCCCGGTTGCCCATTATTGGACCCACCCTCGCGCTGTCTCCCTTGAACCGCTTGGGGAGGCACCGACCAAATCATCCGAGAGGAGACTCTCATGAACAGGTGGCTGACGCGTTTCGTCCTCGCCATCACCGCCGTGGTTCTGACCATGATGCCCGTCAAGGTGAACAGCCGGGACGGGGACTCCGTCTTGGCCCGTACTGCCCACCGGACCGAGGATGGCTTGGCGCGAACCGAGCGGAACTGCGGCGGCTGGGACGGTCGTCCTTGCGACCCCATGTCGAGATCGGGTCCACCGGCAGCTCGTGACGGGGTGATCGAGGAGGAGGTCGCCCGGTGGCTGGATCATTGGAGGACCGGGCGGCGGGGTGCGGTGCAGCGCGGCCTGAAGCGGATGGGCAGGTACGAGGACTACATCGACGCCGAGTTGGCGGCGCGGAACCTGCCACCCTCGCTCCGCTACCTCCCCCTCATCGAGGCCGACTACTACCACTTGGCCGTTTCGCCGGCGGGGGCGGCCGGGCTCTGGCAACTGATGCCCGAGACCGCCCGGTGGCTTGGGCTCGAAGTCAACTCGATCGTGGACCAGCGCTTCGACGTGCATGCGGCCACCGGGGCCGCGCTGGACTACCTGGTTGCTCTCCACGACCGGTTTCAGTGCTGGTTTCTCGCTCTGGCGGCCTACAACGCGGGGCCGACACGGATTGAGCGGGCGATCCGGCGGCACGGTGGAGCCCGACCCCGCAACGACGCCCTGTTCGGGCATATCCGCGACCGGTTGCCGAAGGAGACCCGGGACTTCGTTCCCCGGTTCCTCGCGAGCGTTCGCCTGGCCGGCGACCTCTCGGCCGTCAGACGTGCGGCGCCCGAAAAGGATCCGCCGGAGCGCTTCGATGTCGTCCGTGTCGAAGGAGCGGCGTCGGCGGATGTCCTCGCCGAGGCCGCGGGCATCGCCGAAGAAGAGTTCAGGACGCTGAACCCGCACCTCCGCATCGGCCTGGTCCCGGCGGGCCGGTCGACACGGTTGCACGTCCCCGCCGGCGCGGGCGAACGGTTTCTCGCCCACTTCGCCAACATCCCTGCCGGGGACCGCTCCACACTTCGTGAACACACCGTCGCCCCGGGCGAAGCGTTGGCGCGCATTGCACGACGGTACGGTGTTCCGCTGGACGCCTTGCGCACAGTCAATCCGGACGTGGAGCCTCGGCGCATGCGGATCGGGACCGTTCTGTTGATCCCCCAAAGCGCAGGGACGATGACTGCCGGTTCCCGAATTGCGACCAACCCGTCACCAATCCGGTCGACGAAAGGACGGGATCTCCAGTGAACAGAACGGATCTTGGGCTCGACTCCGGTGCCAGGAACGGGCCAATGAGCCGCATGTGGAGGAGCTTCGCTTCACGGCCGCCCCTTCGCATCGGTTGGCGGACCGAAGACGCGGCCGCTCCGCACCGGATCCGCTTCCGGGCTCCGCGGCGGCGCGGCGCGATTACGCCCGACCGGCTCAGGCAAGACGGCCTGATCTGACGATGCCAATGCGGACCACGGCCTTCTCCGAGCCGTGGATTTCCGCGCCTGGAACCGGGACAGCCTTCGATGCCCACGGACCCGATGACGATTCGCTCTTCCATTGACATTCCTTGGAGACGCACATCTCATGGGTGAACACCGGGCAGTGCCGGGACGTGGTCGCGTGAGCGGGCTGCCGGTCCCCCCGAACGAAGAGACGGAGCCGGGAGTGCTCAAGCAGAGGGACTACACCGCCGTGTTCGACGCTTCGCCGGACGCGATGCTCGTCGTGGATGCGGACGGCGTGATCCAGGACCTCAACCGTCAGGCCGTCGCGATGTTCGGATGGAGCCGGGAGGAACTTAAGGGCAGCGAAGTCGAGCGATTGATTCCCGACGCCAGCCGCGTTCGGCACCGTCGGCACCGCCGACGCTCCGGCGAGTCGCCGCAGCCCCGCCCGATGGGCGAGGGACTCGAACTCGAAGCCCTGCGCAAGGACGGCACGACGATTCCGGTCGAAATCAGCCTGAGCCCCTCGGAGCTGGGACGGGGCCGGGAACACGTGATCTGCGCGGTCCGCGACATTTCCGCCTGGAAGCGGATGCGGCGCCTGTCGGGCATGATGATCGCGGCGGCCGAGCAGGAGCGGAAGCATCTTTCGCGCGAACTGCACGACGAGTTCCTCCAGAACCTCGTGGCGCTGAAGATCCGGGTGAAGCTGCTGGCCGATGAGAAGGACGACGGCGAGAGGGAGCGTGCGCGTGCGCGGGTCGCCGAGGACATTCGAGGCACGATCCTTGGGATCAAGCGGATGATCCGGGGACTCCTGCCACCGGAACTGGACCACGGAGGGCTTCCCTCCGCCCTTGGCTCCGTCTTCCGCGACATCAAGGCCGTATACGGGTTCACGGTCCAAGCAAGATTGGGCTTGGTGGGCGGCGAGCTGGACGAGGTCGCCACGCTCGCGCTGTACCGGATCGTGCAGGAGGCGGTGGGCAACGCGGTGAGGCACGCGGGGGTTAACGAGGCGACCGTGACGGTCGAGGCGGCGAACGGGGCGGTCACGGCCACCATCCGGGACGAAGGATGCGGGTTCGAGTTGCCCGACGCGGAAGGACTGCCGCGCGACGGCTGCGTGGGCCTCGACGGGATGCGGGAGAGGGCCGCGCTCGTCGGGGGCTCCGTCGTCGTGCGGACCTCGCCGGGCGCGGGAACGACGGTTCGCGCATCCGTTCCCGTCCGGGGTGGGGGTCGACGGAACGGATGAGGGATTGCCGACGATGGTGAGAGCGCTCCTGGTCGACGACCACGCGGTCGTGCGCGCCGGTCTCCGGGCATTGCTCGAGCATCGGGAGGGGCGGAGGTGGTCGGAGAGGCGTCGTCGGGCGAGGAGGCGGTGAGGAAGGCGCGGAGCCTGGAGCCGGACATCGTCATCATGGACTTGGCGATGCCCGGGATGGACGGTGTTCAGGCCACCCGTCGCATCGCCGCCCTCGGCATCGAAACGAAGGTCCTGATTCTCACGGTCCACGACGAGGACGAGTTCCTGCTGCCCGCCCTCGACGCTGGCGCGGATGGTTTCCTGAACAAGTCGGCCGCCGACACCGATCTCATGGGAGCCATCGAGGCGGTCGTGCGCGGCCACTCGTATCTGCCGAGACGGGCGGCCGCGCTCATCGCGCGCCGGAAGGCGGAGCGACGCGGCGCGGGCGAAGAGCCGGAGCCGCTCTCGGATCGCGAGCGGACCGTGATCGAGTTGACCGCGCGGGGGTTCTCCGCCGCGGAGGCGGGCCGGGAGATGTGCCTCAGCCGCAAGACCGTCGAGGGCTACATCGCACGCGCCAAGTCGAAGCTGGGCCTCAAGCACCGGCGCGACATCGTGCGCTTCGCGCTCGAAAGCGGGCTCCTGCGGGCCGAAGCCGAGCAGTAGCGGAAGCCCGCGTTCCCCCGGCTCCTGACGGGAATTTCCCGTCAGGACGGTTGCGGGTTTCTCCCCTCACAATTCGCGTAATTCTCCTCTCAAGGCCCGTTGGCGCGGTTCTGCATATTGACCGTAGGGCACCCCGAGGCGAATCGGGGGGCGTGCAACCCGAAGCATAGGAGTCGGGAACCATGCAAAAGGAGACCACAAGCTACGAAGCCATCGTCGACACCCTCCGCTGGGCCGCGCAGGGTTACGTGATCGGTCGCAGAGAGGAAGCGGTTCGGCCCATGCCCTGGCGGCGAATCCTCGATCATCTGGCCGTGCTCGGACGGGACGAGATGCTGTGCATCGACCCGAGCGCCAACGGCACGGGGAGCGGAATCACGGTCAGGCGGATCGCCGCGAATGGACGATCCGTCGTAAGGACGTCCGCCACGAATGGCTCGCGCGAGACGATTTGGACGGTGAGCACCCGTGAAGGGTCGAAGGCGGGCGCACGGTTCGCCCAGCGCATCGAGATGGCCGTGCGGAGCGGCCGGTACCGCTCGGTGACCTGCATGCGAAGGGGGTCGAGGATCTTCGCGGCGATGATCGGCGGCTCGGCACCCGCCACAGGATCGAACGGAAACCGCCGCCAGCCGCCGCCCCGCGTTCGCGCCGTGGCTTCCGCCAAGGGATTGTACCGGATGACTCGGTACCAGAGGCGAACCCGAAGGAACAGGTACGCAGCGTACATGACCGTGGCCGCGTCGTTGCTGCTGTCCGTCGCGGTTCTCCTATCCGCCGCGACCGGGCGCAACGACAACTTCTCGCCACCGATGCCCGCCAACGCCATTGTGGGACACGTGCTGATCGAAGGACGCGGAACCGACGGCGTGAGTGTCGCCTTGGACGGCCGGACCGCAACCGTAACGACCGGCGGGGGCGCGTTCCGGTTCGATGACGTGGAAGCCGGCATCCACACCATCGCCATCAGCAACTACCCGGCGGATGCCCGCTTCGACCGCACCTCCGCCACTGCGAGCATCGACACGGACGGTCGGGCGGCCACCGTCAGCTTCTCCGGTTCCTACATCCGCAGGTCTCGCATCACAAGGCCGGCCGTGATGGCCGAACGCGGTGGCACCGGAAGGCAGTCAACGCCGTTGGCCGTGCGGGAAGCCGCCGGGCACGCCGCAACCGAATTGTAGGACCCGGCCTGCAACCGGTGCTTGCGCGCTCCGTATTCGGTCGGGCCATTACACGCTATCTTGGTGGGAGAACCGGGACGCTCGGTTCTGCTCTTCACACGCCTTCCATCACACTCTAGGACCTGTCTGCCATGCGTAAGTTCACTTGGTTGTTGGGATTCACTCTGATCGCCGCCCCAGCAACCGCCCAGACGACCTTGGGCCTGAAGGGCGGGGTCGGCTTCGCCACCATTGCCATCGAGGAAGCCGGGGTCGAGGAGGAGTCCGTTTCCGGCATCGTCGCGGGGCTGGAACTCGGCGTTCCCGTCTCCAGCGTGTTCAGCCTGAGGCTCGGCGGCTCGTACGCTCGGAAAGGCGGCGGGGGATCGGTTGGCGGTGGCACCGTGACGCTCAACATCGATTATTTCCAGTTCTCGGCGTTGGCCCGGGTCGCCACCTCCGGCGACGGGCCTTCGGTCGGCCTGACGGCCGGCCCGTGGGCCGCCTATCAGCGCTCATGCGAGTTGGAGGGCACACTCGAAGGGACGAGCATCGTAGCGCCATGCTACGATCCGCCTTTCTCGGACTTCGACATCAAGACCTTGGACTTCGGTCTGGCCTTCGGCGGAGGGGTCGAGATTCCCGTCTCGAGCAGTCTCCGGCTGGGACTCGACGCGCTCTATTCGCTCGGGCTCGCCTCCGTGGACGACGACGAAAGCAAGACACGGCACCTCACCGTTCAAGCAGGTCTGTCCCTCCCGATCGGTTGACCGGACGCGAGTCGAACACCCCGGGCCGCATCAGATGCCACCCGGGATCCCGCTTTGACTCCCGCCATTCTGCACAGCTTTCCGGTCACTTCAGCACGGTGGACTCAGATTCGAACTCATCGGCAAGAATGGCAGATCGTGCAGCCCAGGTTGAACTTACGTGACTCCTTGCCGTGATTCGCTTCCCCCTGACTCTGCCGTTACGTCAGGGTTTGGCCACCCCCACCCCGCCCATCCACCACCCCCCCCGCCCCCTCCCCGACCTCCCCCACCACCTCCACCACCGGCCGCACCTTCACGGCCTCCCTTATCCGCGCCCCCAGCGCGGCTACCACCTCATGCCCCATCTCGCACCCCGGCGCGGCCTCCACCCGCACCGTGAACACGTCCTCGCCCCCGGCCCCCTCCGTCACCACCGCCTGGTACCGCGCCACCACCGGATCGCCCTGCAGCGCCGCAGCCAGCTCCCGCGGGTGCACGAACATCCCCTTCACCTTCACTCCTTCGCCCACCCGGCCCAGGAACCCCGCCAGGCGGTGGCTCGTCCGCCCGCAACTGCACGGCTCCCGATTCCACGCCGACAGGTCCCCCGTCCCGAACCGCACCAGCGGGTAGACCTCGTTCGGGCTCGTCACCACCACCTGCCCCGCCTCGCCTTCGCCCGCCGGCCGATCGTCCCCCGGCACCAGCAGCTCGATCACGACTTCGGGCGCGACGTGCCACCCGTCCTTCTCTTCGCACTCGTAGCCGAGCGTGCCGGCGTCGGCTGTTCCGTACGACTGGTAGACATCGACCCGGAACTCGTACTGGAGACGGGCGCGGAGCGACGGCGGCAGCGGCGCCCCCGTGACCAGGGCGCGGCGGAAGGGGAGCCGGCGCTCCATCTCCACCGCCCGCTCCAGGAGCGTGAGCAGGAACTGCGGCGTCCCGGCGTAGCCCGTCGCGCCGGCCGCGCACGCCACCTCGATCTGCGCGGCCGTGTTGCCCACGCCGCCCGGGATCACGGTACAGCCGAGCTTGCGAAACCCCGCGTCGAGCATGAGGCCGCCGGGGGTCAGGTGATACGAGAAGGAGTTGAGCACGACGTCGCCCGCGCGGAACCCCGCGGCCGAGGCGGCGGGCGCAACCCGCCAGAAGTCCTCCGTGTCCCCCTGCGGGTCGTTGATCGGCCCGGGAGAGCGATAGATGCGCTTCAGCGTGCCCGCACGATAGGACAGCATCCCGCCAAAGGGAGGATGCGCGGCCTGAAGCTCGGGCAGGTCGTCCTTTTCCAGCACCGGGATGGCGCCCAGGTCGGCCACGCTCCTTACATGTCGCGGCCACACGCCGGCGTCCGTGAGCCGGGCCCGGATTTCGCGGGTATTTGTGCAGCCGACCGTGACCGCCTCCTCCGCCAACTTGTCCTGAAGCGCGGGCCAGTCCGGATGAACTTCGTACGGCGATCTGTGCAACACGTCGCTCATGACAGCCACCGCTTCCTCCTCCTGTAGTGCTTCACGTCCCGGTAGGACCGCCGCCCGGCGTCCCCCAGCCCCAGGTAGAATTCCTTCACGTCCTCGTTGGCGCGAAGTTCGTCGGCGCTCCCCTCCAGCACAACCCGTCCCCCCTCCATGATGTACCCGTAGTCGGCCACCTCGAGCGCCAGCCTCGCGTTCTGTTCCACGAGCAGGATCGTCGTCCCCTCCTCGCGGTTGATCCGCTGGATGATCTCGAAGATGCTCTCGACCAGGATCGGCGCCAGGCCCAGCGACGGCTCGTCCAGCAGCATCATGCGCGGGGACGCCATCAGCGCGCGGCCGAGCGCCACCATCTGCTGCTCTCCGCCCGAGAGGTGGCCCGCGATCTGCCGGCGGCGCTCCGTCAGGGCCGGAAAATAGTGGAAGACCTTCTCCATGTCGGCGTCGGCGGCCTTCCGGTCACGACGGGTGTATGCGCCGGCGGTCAGGTTCTCGCGGACGGTCAGGTGTTCGAAGACGCGCCGCCCCTCGAGTACCTGGAAGATCCCCTTTTCGACGATTCGGTGCGCGTCCATCCCCTGGATCTCTTCGCCGTCGAAGACGATGGTGCCGTCGGTGACCTCGCCGTCCTCGACGTAAAGGAGGCCCGAGATGGCCTTCAGAGTGGTGGTCTTGCCGGCGCCGTTGGAGCCCAGGAGCGCGGCGATCTTCCCTTCGGCCACCTCGAGGGAGAGGCCGCGCAGGACGAGGATCACGTCGTCGTAGAGGACCTCGATGTTGTTGAGGCGCAGCAGGGGGTCGCTCACCGCATCGCCGGCGCCTGGATGAACTCCGTCATCGGCACCCACTGGCCGCCATCCACCCGGAAGATCCTGAGCCCCTTGGCGCCCAGGTGGTCGTCCGGCGTGAAGGTCAGCGGCACCGTAACGCCCTGCATGTCGAAGTTGGTGAAGGTCTCCAGCGCGGCCTTGATGTTCGCGCCGGTGAGCTCGTCCCCCCCGGCCAGCACCTGCCGCATCGCCCCGGCGAAGACGGCGAAGGTCCACCACGCCTGCGTGAACGCGTTGGTCCTGCCCTCGATCGATTCCCCCTTCGCGTCCAGATACTCGCGGATGACGCGGGTTCCCGGCACGTCGACGCCGAGCGGGGCGTAGGGTATTGTCCCCATCACGCCTTCGGCGGCGTCACCGGCGATGCGCACCAGCTGCGCGTTGGCGCACCAGTTGAGGCAGATGAAGGTGGCATCAAGCCCCAGGGTGTGGGCGTTCTGGAGCGCCACCGCCGCCGGGCCCGAGGTGTTCTGGAAGACGACGTACTGGGCGCCGCTCTGGCGGATGCGCGAAAACTCGGCCGTGAAGTCCACCGCGCCGCGCGGCATCTCGTAGAGGGTGAGGTCGATGCCGAGCGCCTCCGCGAACTCCACGCCCCCGTAGCGGGACGGCGAAAGTCCGAAGGGGCTCGCGTTGTGCATGAGGGCGACGACCGGGGTGCCTTCGCCGTGGTTGCCCGCGATCCAGTCCAGCGCGATGCGGAACTGGTCGGTATAGCTGGTGGCGACCAGGAAGTTGTAGGGCGCCTCCGCCGGATCGCCCAGGATGTGCGAAAGCGAAGCCGAGCTGAAGGGGACCTCGTCCTCGGCGATGTAGCGGCTCAGCGCCTCGGTGTCGCCGGTGCCCCATCCCATGAAGACCACCGCGCCCCCGGTCACGAACTGGCGGTAGAGCTGCTCCGCGCGGGCGACCTGGTAGGCGTAGTCCTGGTACATGAGCTCGATCGGGCGCCCCTCGATCCCGCCCTGCGTGTTCACCCAGTCCACGTAGCCTCGCATGCCGTCGGCGTAGTCGGTGCCGACATCGGCGGTGGGTCCGGTGAGGTCGAAGATGGCGCCGATCCTGATGGTCTCGAGGCCTCCGTCGCCGCCTCCGTCGCCGCCGCACGCTGTGGCGAGGAAGAGGAGAAGGGCGGCGGTGAGATGGGGTTTCGACCGTATTGGTCGGGATCTGGTCATGGAGTCGCTCCTGTTCAATGCTCGATGATACAACCGCCCCCGGAGTCGGGACACCAGGACCCTGCTAAACCCGAACCGCCAGCCCGTCGTGAAGCGCGGTCCGGTAGGCCTTGAGCGCGGGCACGAATCCCATCAGGAACCCGGCCGTCACCACAGCGCCCAGAAAGAGCCATTCGACGGAGCCTGGCGGGCGGATCGGGATGAAGAGCCCCACCTGCGCCTCGACGATCGGCTGCCCCGCCGAGAGCAGCACGTACACCAGCGCCAGCCCGCAGATCGCCCCCGCCGCGGCCAGGCACACCGACTCGAGCACCAGCAGCGCGACGATGCTCTTCGGGCCCGCACCGACGGCGCGCAGAATCGCCATCTCGCGGCGCCGCTCGTTGAGCGACGTGTAGAGCGAGACCAGCATGCCGAGCAGCCCCACCAGCACGACGAAGATCGTCACCAGCCGCAGTCCCGTCTCGGCGTACCCGATCCCCTGCCACATCTCGTTCAGGGCCAATCCGGGGATGACCGCCATCATCGGTTCGCCCTCGTAGTCGTTGATCTCGCGCTGCAGCCGGAGCACGTCCCTGCGGCTGGTCGTGCCCACGAAGAACGAGGTGACCTGCGTGATCTCGATTTCCTCCATCGCGAGCACTTCCTCGTGGGTGTGCTCTTCGCCAGCCATGGGCGGCGCGCCGTCCTCCCACCCGAAGTGGATGGCCTCGATGCCCTCGAGGGTGACGTAGACCGCGCGGTCGACCGGGGTGAAGGTCTTGGCGAGGATGCCCACCACCTCGAAAGGCAGGTGGTCGTGATTCAGGAACCCCACCTCGCCGATCCCGTGCGTCACCTCGACCTCGTCGCCGAGTCCGTAGCCCAGCTCGGTCGCCACGTCCGCGCCCAGGGTCACGTCGAAGACCTCCGAGCCGGCGCGGCCCTCGGCGAGCGCGATCGCCTGTCCCCCGCGATACCGGTAGCGCCGATAGAAGTCCTCGTTGGTGCCGATGACGCGGAATCCCCGGTGGCTGTCTCCGAGGCCGTAGGGGATCGTCCACTCGATCGCCGGATGCTCGGCCCACTCGCGGTAGGTGTCCCAGGACAGGTTGTTCGTCGGCGATCCCATGCCGAAGACCGAGTACAGCAGCAGCTGGATGGTGCCCCCCTTGGCGCCCACGATCAGGTCGGTCTGGCTGATGGTGTTGGAGAAGCTGTCGCGCATGCCCACGCGTACGTTCTCGACGCCGATCAGGAGGGCGACGGAGAGCGCGATCGAGCCCACCGTGAGCGAGGTGCTGAAGGCGCGGTTTCGCAGCGACTTGAGCGCGAGGTCGAGGACGAGCATCAGAACGCCGCCCTGTTGATGTCGGGGAGTGAAACCGTGCGGGAGAACATGCCCTCAAGCGTGCGGTCGTGGCTGACGAAGACCAGGGTGGCGCCGGCGCGCTCGCACTCCGCGAAGAGCAGCTCGAGGAAGGCCTCCCGCCGGTCGAAGTCCAGCGACGAGGTCGGTTCGTCGGCCACGATGATCTCTGGGGAGCCCATCAGCGCCCGGCAGGCGGCCACCCGCTGCTGCTGGCCCACCGAGAGCTCCGTCACCGGCTTTTTCAGCAGATCGCCGATCTGAAGGTGGTCCGCGAGGAGGGCGGCGGTCTCCTTCACGCCCGCGCCGTCCAGCCGCGCCCTGCGTTTCGCGTTCATGCGCACCGGGAGCGTGATGTTGTCGAGAACCGACAGGTAGGGGATGAGGTTGAACATCTGGAAGACGTAGCCGATGTGCTCCGCCCTAAAGGCGTCCCGCTGGGCCCCGGAGAGGGACGCAAGGTCCCGGCCGAGCAACTTGACCTCTCCTTCGTCCGGCTTGAGCACACCCGCCAGCACGCCGAGCAGGGTGGTCTTGCCACTCCCGCTGGGACCGAAGAGAAACGCGCGCGTCCCCCGCTCCAGGGCCATTTCGGGAATGTCCAGCACCCAGGGACCGTTTCCGTAGCGGAAGCGGAGGCGCCGGACATCGATCGCGAGACTCATCGGTGCGTTCCGCGCCACGGGGCAGGTTCGCGGATCAGGATTCGTACGGATAGACCCGCTGGGCGGTGATGGTGAAGCCGACATGTCCGTACACGCTCTCCGTCATCTCGATCTTGAGCACGCCCTCGACCCACACCGGGTTCCAGCCGTCCATCTTCGCCCGCTTCCCCTCGTCCATCTCGATGTAGACGAGCTGATTCGGCGGGGGCGGCGGCGTGTGGATGCAGGCCCCGACGTACGGCACAAGCAGGAATTCCGTCGCCGAAGACGCCCAGTCCTCGAGCGGGACGGTGAAGCCCGGGATCTTGACCAGCTTGCCGTCCAGATCGGCCAGCTCCTTCGTCTTTTCGCCGGTCTTGTAGTTGAGCTTGGCCAGGAGCCGCCAGCCCACCTCGGTGGTGTCGTCCACCTGCGCGATGGCGGGTGCGTCGACCGGGTGCTCCGTGACGGCCTCGGGAAGGCCACCCGCGCCGACAACGGTCGCCAACGCCACCAACGCGGCGGATGCGGAGAGAAACTTGCGGCTGGTTGCGATCATCAGGAGTGCCTCTTTGCGTTGGTCCTCAGCGCGATCCCCGGTCGTCCTCCGAAATCGGCCGCTTGAGCGTCGGATACTCGATCCCCAGCTGTTCCAGGTACGTCTCGAAGCGGGTCTCGTCGTAGTAGAACTGCTTCAGCAGGGGACGGTACATGTCCATGATCTCCCGGTTGAGGTCGATCGGGGGCGGGTCGTCGGGTCCGATGAAGGGAATATACTCGACTCCCACGGTCTGTTCCTCCCGGAAGTACGTCCATGCCTGCTCGACCAGCTCCGGCTGCGCGAAGAGCTGGAGCGCGGTGCGGGCCAGCACGCGGGCGCCCGCGACCGCTCCCTTGTGCGCGATCGGGGTCGCCATCGCCATGGCGCTCGACCAGTGGTGGCCCGGCAGGCCCGGCACATTCGACGGAAAGCGCAGCGTCACCGTGGGCACGTTCCAAGAGATGTCGCCTATGTCGTCGGATCCGCCGCTCCGGCGCGGGCCCGGGGTGCCGAGCTGAGAAAGGGAGGTCGGCATACCCGACGGGACGCTCCCCACCGATTGCTGCACCGCGCTGGCGAAGTCGTGATCGTCGTCGGTCCACTCCGGGAGCCCGACATCCTGGATGTGCTCGTACATCTTCTCGGCCACGACCTTGTTGAAGTGCCGCGGCCAGGCGGCCCCGATGATCCGGTACGACATCTCCGTGTCGGTCATCATGGCCGCGCCCTCGGCGATGCGGATGGCCGTGTCGAAGTTGCGCTTGATGTCCTCGTAGTCCATCTCGCGGATGAAATACCACACCGAAGCGCTCGACGGCACCACATTCGGCTGGTCGCCGCCGTCGCTGATCACGTAGTGGGAGCGCTGGTTCGGGTGAAGGTGCTCGCGGCGGAAGTTCCACGCGACGTTCATGAGCTCGACGGCGTCCAGCGCGCTGCGGCCACGCCAGGGGGAGCCCGCACCGTGCGCGGCCTCGCCTTCAAAGGTGAACTCCACCGAGACGAGCCCCGTCCCGCCCCCCTGTCCCCAGCTCACCGACAGGTTGCTGCTGACGTGGGTGAAGAGGGTGACATCGATGTCCTCCAGGTAGCCGTCTCGCACGTACCAGGCCTTCGAGCCCAGCTGCTCCTCGGCGACGCCGGGCCAGAGGACCAGCGTGCCCTGCATGCCCTCGGCCTCCATGAGCTCCTTGAGCGCGAGCGCCGCCACCACGTTCACGGCCTGCCCGGAGTTGTGACCCTCGCCGTGGCCGGGCGCACCCGGAACCAGCGGATCGTGATAGGCCACGCCCGGCTTCTGGTTGGCCTTCGGAATCCCGTCGATGTCCGACCCGAAGGAGATCACGGGCTCGCCGCTTCCCCAGCGCGCGAACCAGGCGGTCCGGATGCCTACGGGCGCGTGTTCGATGGTGAACCCGTTCTCCTCGAGGATCCCCGTGATGTAGGCCGAGGTCTCGATCTCCTGCTGCCCGAGTTCGGAGAAGGAGAAGATCTTGTCGACCATGACCTGGGCCAGCTTGGCGCGCTCCAGAACGCCCGCTTCCACACGGGCCACGAGAGGCTCGAGCTGCTCGTCGGAGAGCCCCTGCGCGGCCACGGCGGCGGGGGCGGTGAGAAGGGCGGCCAGCGCCGCCGCGATCGTTCGGTTGGCCATTGACGCACCTGGATCGAAAGAACGGGGAATCGGGGACTTTTGAAGATAGGTGCTGGCCGTGTGCGCCGGAAAGATACGGGGGCGTCACTCGGTCATACTCCCGCTTGCCCCGTCTCGGCATTGATTTCTCGTAATAAGACGGCATATTTCTCGCAATAAGAGACTGGTTTTCTCGTAATAAGGATCGATCTGCCCATCGACGTCACCATGTACCCCAGGCACCTTCATCCGCTCGTCCGCGACATGCTCGGCGAGTTCCGCATCGTCTACCTCACGGGTCCCAGGCAGTCCGGCAAGACCACGCTGGTCCGCAGCGTCGCCGCCGAGGTGGGTCTGCGCTATCTCACTCTGGACGACCCGGCCGTACAGGCGGCGGCTGCGTCCGATCCGTACGGCTTCGTAAGGTCATTCGCCGACCAACCGGTCGTCCTCGACGAATTCCAGCAGGTGCCCGAGCTGGTACCCGCCGTCAAGGAGGCATCGGACCGGCACGCCAGTGCTCTCCCCACCCGCGGGCCATCCGGAGTGCCGCGCAAGGGTCTTTTCCTCCTCACCGGCTCTGCCGACATCTTCCGTTCGGCGCGAGTCCAGGAGGCCCTCCCCGGGCACATGGCCCGCCTGGAACTCCTGCCGCTGTCGGTCGCCGAGCTTCGGGGCGGTCGCCGCAACCTGACCGACTACCTGCTGGCAGGACACTTCCCGTCGCTGGACCCGCACCCGGCCCCAACCCGCGAG
This sequence comes from Longimicrobiales bacterium, assembly GCA_965208295.1. Classification (GTDB taxonomy): domain Bacteria; phylum Gemmatimonadota; class Gemmatimonadetes; order Longimicrobiales; family Gaopeijiaceae; genus Bin94. Next base: position 1,353,960 of record OZ242328.1, read on the forward strand.
GAGATCGCGCGGGTGATCCTGCTCGGAGGCTATCCCGAGGTACAGCGCATGGGTCGCCGCGCCCGCAGTATCTGGTTCAGGTCCTACACCGAGGGGCGGTTCTTCAAGGACTTCGAGACTCTCTACACCGCCCGTGGCGACTACCATTCGAGGCTTCGGGTCCTGGCGCCCTACCTCGCCGGCCGGACCGGCAACCTGCTCAAGTATGCCAGCCTCGCCAACGACCTCGAACTCAACGACAAGCTTGCCAGGAGCTACACGGAGATCCTCGAACTGATGTTCCTGATTCGCAGGGTTCCCTCCTATCGCAAGAACCTGGCCCGGCGCATGGCCGTGCGCATGCCGAAGCTGCACTTCATCGATACCGGTCTGGCGTCCCACCTTCTCGGACTGCGCAATGAGGCCCGGCTTCTCCTGAGCCCGCACTACGGCGCGCTTCTGGAGACCCTTGTCTTCATGGAATGCGCCAAGCACGCCGAGTGGGCCGATGAGGAGGTCGGGCTATACCACTTTCGGGACAAGCGGAAGCGCGAGGTCGATGTCGTGCTGGAACGACCCGACGGGGGCATCGTCGGCGTCGAGGTGAAGGCCTCCGCCACGATCCGGCGCGAGGATTTCAAGGGCCTGTCCGCCTTGGCCGAGCTTGCCGGGGCCGCCTTCGAGCACGGCGTAGTCTTCTACACGGGAGACGAGGTGCTGCGGTTCCACCGGGGGACCGTGCAGATGTATGCGCTGCCGCTTCGATTGCTCATTGTAAGGTAGACATTACAAAATGTAATATTTGGTTCACATTTTCGACCGCTATGGCCCCCTCGCTGGGTCACTCCCGCCGGTACGCAAACGGCCACACATGAAAATAGTCCTTCACATTCCCCCACAGCTTCGACAGTCCCTTGGGCTCGAAGATCAGAAACAGGATGATTACGACGCCGAAGACCGCCTGCTGCGCATAGGGCAGCAGGTTGGCGACCACAGGCGCGGTGTCCTGGACCGCGCGTCCCGCGTTGGCGATGAGCGCCGGCAGCAGCGTGATCAGCGCCGCCCCGAAGAACGACCCGCGGATCGAGCCGAGCCCCCCGACAATGATCATCGCCAGGTAGACGATGCTGGTGTCCAGCGTGAAGCGCTCCCAGGTGATGATCGTGCGGTAATAGGCGATCATCGCGCCGGCCAGCCCGACGAAGAAGGAGGAGGTGGCGAACGCCAGCAGCTTGGTGCGGAAGAGGTTCACGCCGATCACGCTGGCCGCGATGTCCTGATCGCGCACCGCCACGAAGGCGCGGCCCATGCGGGTGCGGAAGAGGTTGGCCGCGAAGAGCGCCGTCCCGGCCGCCATCGCCACGCCGAACCAGTAGAAGGCGAATGTGCTGTTGAGTCTCACCCCGAAGAGGCGCGGCGCGGGCAGGACGATCGCCTCGGTGCCCCCGGTGACCGCCGTCCAGTGCGTCATCGCCCACTCGACGATCTCCTGTGCCGCCAGCGTCGCGATCGCCAGGTACAATCCCTTGAGGCGCAGCGACGGGAGCCCGAAGAAGGAGCCCGCCACCGCCGTGATCACGCACGCCAGCGCGATGCTGACCCCCCACGGAAGGCCCAGGTTGAGCGTCAGGAGCCCCGCGCTGTAGGCGCCGATGGCCATGAAGGCGCCCTGTCCCAGCGAGATCTGCCCGGTGTACCCCACGAGGATGTTCAGGCCGATCGCGCCCACCGTCGCGATGGCGATCTGGTTGGCCAGGTCGAGCCAGTACGGTCCGGCAAGGAACGGAAAGACCAGCACGAAGACGGCGAGGGCCGCCAGCCGGATTCGCTGCGCGGGCCGCGGCCGGAGCCCCATGTCGGACTCGTAGCGGGTGTGGAAGACGCCGCACTCGAGGCTCATACGCGCTCGATGATCTCCTTTCCGAAGAGTCCGTAAGGCCGCACCATCAGCACCAGAATCAGCACGCCGTACGGCACCACGAGGTTGAGGCCGTGGCCCACGTATCCCCCCGTATAGGCCTCCAGCAGCCCGATGATCGCGCCCCCGATCACGGCCCCCTTGATCGAGTCGAGTCCCCCCAGAATCACCACGGGGAAGACCCGCAGCCCGATCGAGGCCACATTCGGGCTCACCCCCACGACGCCCGCGAGCATGATCCCGCCGATCGCCGCCGACGCCGCGGCCAGCGCCCACGCCACCCCGAAGACGCGCGGGATGCTGATGCCCATGCTCAGCGCCGCCTGCTGGTCGTCGGCGATGGCCCGCATGGCGATCCCGTCGCGGGTGTGGCGGAAGAAGAGTCCCAGCGCGGCCAGCACGGCCAGGGCGATCGGAATCGACAGCAGCCGCCCGCTCGACAGCACCGCCGGGCCGACGACGACGCTCCCCTCGGGCAGGAAGGAATCGAAGGAGCGCGGGGCCGGTCCCCAGATCGCGTTCACCAGGCCGCGCAGGATCGACGAAAGCCCGATCGTCACCATGATCATCGAGATGATGGGCTCGCCGATGAGGGGACGCAGCACCAGCCGTTCGATCGCCAGCGCCATCACGACGGCCAGCAGGACCGTGACGAGGACGCCGAGGCTCCACGGCAGCCCGATCTGCCCGATGGCGAAGAAGATCAGGTACGTGCCCAGAAGGAGAAGGTCCCCCTGGGTAAAGTTGATCACGTCGCTGGCCTTGTAGATGACGACGAACCCGGCCGCGGCCAGCGCGTAGATCATCCCGGTGCTGAGTCCCGAGACGGTGAGCTGGAGGAAGATATCCACGGGTCAGGCGTCCATCGTCTCGATGCGTAGTTCGTGGGCCACCTCCGCGGTGCGGCCGTCCTGGTAGGTGATCTCGGTGCTCACCGTCACCGAGTCCCCATCCCCCTGCAGGGCAGCGATGATGTCGCCGAAGCGGTCCGCGATGTGGCGCCGGCGCACCTTGCGGGTACGCGTGAGCTCGGCGTCGTCGGCGTGCAGCTCCTTGTGCAGCAGCAGGAAGCGGCGAATGCGGGCGGCGGCGGGGAGGTCGCGGTTGACCCCGGCCACATGGTCGCGCACCAGTCCGTAGACCTCGGGGCGGCGGGCCAGGTCGGTGAAGGTCGTGTAGGCGATGCGATGGCGCTCGGCCCACTGTCCCGCGTTCTCCATGTCGATCGCGATCATCGTGGTGACGAATGGCGCGCCGCCCCCGCCGAAGACCACGGCCTCGCGCACATAGGGGCTGAACTTGAGCTTGTTCTCGACGAACTGGGGTGAAAACGCCGTCCCGTCGGGGAGCTTCATCACGTCGGCCAGGCGGTCGATGACGACCAGGTGGCCGTCATCCTCGAAGTAGCCGGCGTCGCCGGAGTGCAGCCAGCCGTCCACCAGCGTCTCGGCGGTGGCGTCGGGGTTGCGGAAGTAGCCCTCGAAGACGGCGGGGCTGCGACACAGGATTTCCCCCTCGTCGGAGATCCGGATCTCGGTTTCGGGGAACGGCCGCCCCACCGTGTGAAAACGGATATCGCCGTCCCGGTGCACGACCGAGATGCCCGAGACCTCGGTCTGGCCGTAGAGCTGCTTCAGGTTGACGCCGATCGCGTGAAAGAAGCGGAAGACGTCCGGCCCCAGCGCCGCGCCCCCGGTGTAGGCCCGCCGCACCTTGCTGAGCCCGAGCTGGTCGCGGATCGGCTGGAAGACCGTCCAGTCGGCAAGGCGGTGACGCAGCCGTGCGTCCACGCCCCCCCTCCGCCCCCCCTCGAAGCGCGCGTCGGCGGACCGCATCCCCTCCCGCATCGCCCATCGGTACATCCACCGCTTGAGCCGGGTCGCATCCTCCGCCATCACCTGCACATCCGACACCATGTTCTCCCAGATCCGGGGCGGCGACATCATGAAGGCGGGGCCGATCTCGCGAATGTCCGCGCGCACCGTGGCCGTCTCTTCCGGGAAGTTGACGGTGAAGCCCGCCAGCATCGCGCTCGCCACGCCGACCATCTGCTCGCCGATCCACGCGAGGGGCAGGAACGAGACGAACTCGTCGCCGGGCCCCATGGGATCGACACCGGTCAGCTGCTCCGCCATGGCCAGGAGGTTTGCGTGCGAGAGCATGGCCAGCTTCGGGACGCTCGTGGTCCCCGAGGTCGTGCAGAGCAGCGCGACGTCCTCGGGGCCGATTCCGATCAGTCTGCGGTCAAATTCATAGGGGAATCTGTCACCGAAACCGTCACCGAGTGCTTCCACCTCCTCGAAGGCCATCAAACCGGGCGCCTCGTACCCGTACATGCCGCGCGGATCGTAGTAGACGACATGCTCCAGCCCCGGCACCCGGTCCCGCACTTCCAGCACCTTGTCGACCTGCTCCTGGTCTTCGGCGACGATCAGGCGCGCCTCGGCGACCTCGAGCATGCGCGCCAACTCCGCCGAAATCGAGTCCTGGTAGAGCCCCAGCGGGAGCGCGCCGATCGTCTGCGCCGCCAGCTCGGCGATCACCCATTCGGGCCGGTTGTCGCCGATGATCGCGATCCGGTCCCCCTTCCGTACCCCCAGGTCCACGAGCCCAAGCGCGAAGGAGCGGACGCGGTCCAGGAACCCCGCCCAGGTGATCTCCTGCCAGATGCCGAACTCCTTTTCGCGAAGTGCAACGCCCTCGGGATCGTCCGCGGCGCGCCGGACGAGGAGGCCGGGGAGGGTGTCGGTCATGCGACATCCCCGCGCGCGCGCCCCAGGTACGCATCGATCACCGCCGCATCCCCCCGCACCTCCTCCGGCGTCCCCTCTGCGATCTTCCGACCGAAGTCCAGCACCACCACCCGGTCCGAGATGTCCATGATCACGTCGATGTCGTGGTCGATCACCACCACCGTAACGCCCCGTTCCTCGTGCACATCGAGGATGAACCGCGCCATCGACTCCTTTTCTTCCGCGTTCATCCCGGCCGTCGGTTCGTCGAGGAGCAGAATGGAGGGGTCGAGGGCCAGCGCGCGCGCCATCTCCACGAGCCGCTGGTTCCCGTACGCCAGGTTGCCGACTTCCCGGCCGCGGAGCGGCTCCAGGTTCATGAAGTCGATGACCTCTTCGACATGGCGGCGGTGCTCGATCTCGGCGCGGCGCTGGCGGCCCAGGTAGAGACCGCCGCTGAGCACCCCGCCCTTCATGTGCACGTGACGGCCCAGCATGAGGTTTTCCAGCACGGTCATGTGCTTGAAGAGCTCGATGTTCTGAAAGGTGCGGGCCATGCCCAGCGCGGCGATGCGGTGCGGGGGGAGGCGGTGGAGGGGGTGGCGGGTGCCGTCGGCGGCCGTGAGCGTGATCGTCCCTTCCTGCGCGCGGTACAGTCCGGAGATGCAGTTCAGCACGCTGGTCTTCCCGGCGCCGTTCGGGCCGATCAGCGCGAGGAGTTCGCCCTTACGCACCTCCATCGTAAGGTCCGACAGCGCGGTGACGCCGCCGAAGCGGAGGGAGAGGTCGTCGAGTTCCAGTATGGGCATGGGACAAGGATAAGTCGGGAGCGCCGCGGGAACAGGGGGCGCAAGGCATCGACAGCCGGGAATGCGACACTATCCCGACTCAAGGCGACCTTTTATCTTGTTTTCGATCATCGTAATCCCAAGCGTCACCGACTCATCGGAAGCTATCCGGCTGTCGGTCCGCTGCGTCACGAAACACCGCCGGAGGAAGTGAATGATTGGCAAGAGAACCCCGAAGCATGGCACCGAGGCAGTGAGAGCATACCAACGAGCGCCCGGGTTGCGGGCCCTTGTGTTCGGACTCGCTCTGGTCGCGGCGATCAGCTGCGGCAGCAGCGGGTGGCTATGTGAAGTGACGGTGGTCATGGACGGGCGGACAGTCGTCGGAACCGGAAGTGACGACACCGAGGCCAAGGCCCTGGCACTCGCGCGCCGCATCGCGTGTGAGCAGTTGGGACTGGACGACCTTGGGCTCAGACGGTGTGAACAGGGCCTGAATCCCGGCGCCGAGTCGTGGAGCATGACCGACGATTGCTCAGAGACCTAGCCGCGTGAAAAAGCCCTCACGGCTTTCGACCGGCAGGCGCAGCAAACGCTAGCCCCGCAGCCCGGGATACGCATGCGCCATCAACCCGGCACTGTCAACCAGTCGGACCGCATCGTCCCCATCAACCTTCGCCAGACGGGCCGGACCCCCGTGGAGCTGCTCATCTCCACGCGCGTCCGCAAGTCGCCCTACTGGCACCTTTCGCACGAGGCGGGGTGCTGGCGCGCGACGATCTACAACCGCATCTACCATCCGCGCGGCTACGTGCGGCCCGAGGACGGCGGAGCGGCGGCGGAACACGAAGCGCTGACGAAGCACGTCACCGTGTGGAACGTCGCTGTGGAGCGACAGATCCGCGTGAAGGGGCCGGACGCCGAACGGTTCACCGACTACGTCATCACGCGCGACGCCACCCGCATCGAGCCGATGCATGGCAAGTACGTCATCCTCTGCAACGAGCGCGGCGGCATCCTCAACGATCCGGTGCTGTTGCGCCTGGCGGAAAACGAGTTCTGGTTCTCTCTGGCCGACTCCGATCTGCTGTTCTGGCTGCAGGGCGTCAACGTGGGACTGGGGATGGAGGTCCAGATCGACGAAATCGACGTGTGTCCGCTCCAGATCCAGGGGCCGAAGTCGTTGGCGCTGATGGCCGACCTGGTGGGTAATACGATTCGCGACATTCCGTATTACGGTCTCCTGGAGGCCGAGATCGCGGGCTGCTCGGTGATCATCTCGCAGTCGGGCTTCTCGGGCGAGAAGGGCTACGAGATCTACCTGAGGGACGCCACCCTGCACGCCGAGAAGCTGTGGCAGGCGGTACTCGAAGCGGGGAAGACGCACCGGCTGATGGTGATCGCTCCGGGTCATCAGCGCCGGATTCAGGCGGGGATCCTCTCGTGGGGGCAGGACATGGACCACGAGACGGTGCCGTTCCAGTGCAACCTCGGGTACCAGGTGCCCCGCGAGAAGAAGGGTGACTACATCGGGCGGGCCGCGCTCGAACGGATGCGCGCGGAGATCGAGGCGGGACGGCCGCCGTTCTCGATGGTGATGGTGGGGATGAAGATGGGCGGCAGGCCGATCGACGACTATGCGCCCGACTTCTGGCTTGTGTCGGGGCCGGAGGGCGGGGATCCGATCGGGTATCTGACTTCGCCGTGGCATGCGCCGGAGATGGGCTGCAACATCTCGCTGGGGTACGTGCCGGTGGGGATGTCGGGGGTGGGGACGGAGCTTGCCGTGTGGCTGCCGGACGAATACGCGAGCGAGAAGGGCAGGCCGGAGTGGGCGCGGGTGTGCGAGGTGCCGTTCCGGCCGTCGGTGAATCCGAGCGCGCGTGAGTTGGCGCGGGCGCGGGGTGAGGACTCGGCGTTGTAGGGCCGGGCGGCTACCCCTTCATCCGAGCACCGGCCGGGTCGAACAGCGCCCCACCGATCACCGCCACCGTAACCGGGAAGTTCTCGTTCATGTAGTTCACCTGCAGCCGCTCGCCCACGCGGGCATGCTCCGCCGGCAGGTAGGCCATCAGCAGATACCTTCCCACGGACGGGCCCATCCCGGCCGAGGTCACGCGGGATTCGCGCCCCAGCGCGTCCACGATCCGGTCGCCGTCCAGCGTCAGGATCGGTTCGTTGCCGCCGGTCGGGAAGCGCGCAAGGCCCGACGCGCTGGTGTGATCGTCCATGGTGAGCGTGCAGACCTTCGCCGCCGGCCCCCGCTCGCGGGCCTTCATGTAGGCCGGCTTTCCGATGAAGTCCCCGCGCTTCACGACGCGGCGCGCCAGCCCGGCCTCCACCGGCGAGTACTCGGAAGTGAGCTCGGAACCCATGAGCAGGTAGCCTTTCTCCATGCGGCCCGTCGTGCCGTAGACACCGATCCCCACGGGCCGCAGGTCGAACTCCCGGCCCGCGCCCCAAATCGTGTCCCACAACGCCAGGCCGTGCTCGGTGCGCGTGTAGATCTCCCAGCCGCTCTCGCCCACGTAGGAGATCCGCAGCATCGTCGCGGGAATCCCGTCAATGAGGGCGTGGAGCGCCGTGCCGTAGGGGAACTCCTTCTGGTTTAGCGGGCTGTCCGTCACCCTGGAGAGCAGCGCGCGGGCATCCGGTCCCCACACCCCAAGCGTGGTCATCGCCGATGACCGGTCCTCGAACCGGACCGACCCATCCGCCGGCAAGTACTTCCGGAACCAGAAAGCGTCCCGCGCCCCGTCAAAGACGCCGGTGACGACGCGAAACCGGTCGGGTGCGAGCCTCTGGATGGTCAGGTCGGCGCGAAAGCCGCCGTCCGGCGTGAGCAACGGGGTATAGATGGAACTGCCAACCGGACGGTCGCACGCATTGACCGTCATCCCCTCCAGGTACGGGACCACACCGGGCCCGGACACGTCGAATACCTGGAAGGCTCCCAGATCCACCACGCCCACCTTCTCGCGCAGGTGCAGGTGTTCCGCGTTGACGATCGGCGACCACCAGCGCCGGTCCCACTCGTTCGGACGGTCCGGGACGCTGTAGCGCGCCACCAAGTCATCGTTCGACGCATACCACTGCGGGCGCTCCCACCCCCGCGCCTCGTAGTATTCGGCCCCGAGCGCCTCCGTGCGCGGATGGAAGGGCGACCGGTTCACGCCACGTGCCGACTCCCATTGCTCGCGCGGGTGCACGATCCCATACGTCTTCGGGAAGTGCTCGCGGCAGCGGGCGCGGACGTGATGCCCCGTGCGCTCGTGCGGCTGGAAGCGGGTGACGTCGGAGCCGTGCGGGTCGAGGAGGCGGGGGTAGCCGTACGTCATCCATTCGGCGATGAGCTGCGCGGATCCGGGACCCTCCCGCACCCAGACCGCCGCCGCCGACCACAGGTTCGCCACCTCGGCGGTCTCGCCCAGCAGCTGCTGGGTGTCGGGGGTTAGGGAGAGGAGGCCGTTGACGGCGTACTCCATCTCGGTGCCGGACAGGAGTTCGCCCATGATCTCGCGTGCGTGCTCGAGCTGCGGCGCGAAGTCCCCGGGCGTGAAGGGTAGCTCGGTGGGAGTACGCTCCGCGTCGGCCACGGAGGGAATGTCGCCAGGGTGCAACAGGATGGGACGGTGCGCGTACGAGCCCACCTCCATCGCTCCGTAGCTCTGCCGTTCGTACATGAAGGAATCCATGTCGCGCACGATCGGGTAGCCGATCTCGCTGCCGGTCGCGAGGAGGAGCTCGATCGGACCGAAGTCGGCCATCTGGTGCACCGCGGGCGTGAGCGGGATCGTGGCGCCGGCCATGGCGGCGATGCGTGGGCTCCACACGCCGCAGGCGACAATCGCGTGGTCGACCTCGATGGTTCCGCGGGTCGTCGCCACCGCCCGGATCCGCGGCCGCCCGAACGGCACCGGCTCCACCTCGAGACCGGTCACCTCGGTCTCGTCGAGCACCGTCAGCACCCCTCGGGCCAGCGCCCGCTCCCTCATCATCGTGCCCGCCCCGACCGAGTCGACGACCGACACGCTCGGCGTGTAGAAACCACCCAAAATCACGTCCGGGTTGACGAACGGCACGCGTGAAACCACCTCCGCGGGCGTCAGCAGCTCGCTCTCGATCCCCCACACCCGCGCCGAGGTCATCCGCCGCCGCAGCTCCTCCATGCGCTCCTCGGTCCGCGCGACCTCGACTCCGCCACAGGTCGTATTCGCGCCCAGCGCCTCGTACTGGCGCTGGCTCTCGAGCGTGATCAGCGTAATCTCGCGACCGTGATCGGTGGGGAAGATGAAGTTGGACGCGTGCCCGGTCGATCCGCCGGGGTTGGGGAGCGGGCCCTTGTCGATGAGGACCAGGTCGTCCCAGCCGAGATTGGCGAGGTGCTCGACCAGGCAGTTCCCGACGATGCCGGCGCCGATGACGGCGACTCTGGCTCGGGGGGGTGGGGTGCGAGGTGGGGTCATGGCTGCTGGGTCTGGAGACCGTGATGGCATGGGGTTCAAGGATAAGGTGGGAGCGTGGCGGGGACAGGGGGAGCGGAAAGCGAGGCTGCCTGGTCCGGGGGACGGTCCGGATCGTGGGAGCGCGGCACTTGACGGCTTTCATGCGGCCGGTAATACTCAATAGTCGAATCTGGTAATACTCGTGCAGCAGGAGGAACCCATGACAGGCGTCTCATTGAAAATGCCGGAGTCTCTTGCCGCGGAGGTCGCCGCCGTCGCCCACCGCAGGGGTGTGAGCAAGTCGGCGCTGATTCGCGAGGCCATCGAGACGTTCCTGAGCGGTGATGAGGCCAACCATCCGAGCTCGGCCCTGGACCTTGCGCGTGATCTGGCAGGCGCCTTCGAGGGACCCGCGGACCTGTCCGTCAACAAGGACTACATGCAGGGGTTCGGTGAGTGATCCGGGACATCATCCTGGACACGGGACCTCTGGTCGCGTTCATGAACTCCCACGACCGGGATCACCGCTGGGCGCTGGAACAGTGGGCCAGGATCCAGCCACCCTTGCTCACCTGCGAAGCCGTGCTCACAGAAGCTTGCTTCCTGGCCCGCCGTCTCGGCCCCGGAGGGGAGGAAGGTGTGGTCTCGCTGGTCCGACGCGGCCTCATTGAGCCGGCGTTTAGCCTCGCTGATCACGCTGACGAGGTCTTTCGCCTCATGGGAAAATACTGCGATATCCCCATGTCCCTCGCGGACGCATGCCTGGTCCGAATGTCCGAACTGCACCCTACCAGTGCGGTCCTCACCCTGGACCGCGACTTCAAGATCTACCGCAGGAACCGGCGGCAGCGGATTCCGTTGCTGTCCCCCACCGCCTCTTCTCCCGGATTCGTCTCCGGAGAATAGCTGGCCCCAGGGGCCCTTACGCAACACCGCGTTTTCAAGACCCCCCCGCCCCCTCCACCCTCACCCCGCCCACCCACACCCCCACGATCTCACGCAGGTTCGCCACATCCTCGAGCGGATTGCCCCGCACGATCACAAAGTCGGCCCGCCGACCCGGCTCCACCGTCCCGATGTCGTCGCGGCCTAGGCAATCCGCCGCCACCCCCGTCGCCGCCCGCAGAATCTGTTCCGCGGTGAGCCCGGCCTCCGCCATCAGCTCCATCTCCATGTGCTCGAAGTAGCCCTGGAAGCGCCCGAGGGGCCCCGAGTCGGTGCCAAAGGCGATCGGCACGCCGGCCTCGGACAGCCGCGCCAGGTTGGCCTGCGCGACCTTGAGCGCGCGCCCGTACGCTTCGGCCGCACCGGACGCCCTCACCCGTGCCTGCCGCTCCGGGTCGCTCACCGTCGCCACCTGCGCAGAGTCGACATCCGACATCAGGAACGGGTCGTCGAAGAAGTCGGGGCGGTCCCCGTAGGCGTATGTCGACACTTCGCGGGTAAGCGTAGGCACGTAGCAGACGCCGGTCTCGTGGAAGAGCCCGATCGTCTCGTCGTCGACCGCCTCGTCGCGGATGGAGTGGGCGACCAGGCCGGTTCCCGCGCGCAACAGCCCCTTGGCGTCCTCATGGTAGAAAAGGTGCGAGGCGACGCGGAGGCCGTGTTCGCGGGCGCGGGCGATCACGGCAGCGTACGTCGCTTGGGACATTTTCGTGGTCGCGCCGAGGTTGTCGTCCACGCGGATCTTGATCCAGTCGGGGCCCATGGCGGCAGCCGCGTCGACCCTGGCGACGGCCACCTCGGGTGTGAAACCGGTGACGACCGGGCCGGCGACGAGGAGGCGGGCGCGGGGTGGAGGGCGCGCGTCGGCGGCATCACCCGCGGCCTCGTCCGCATCCTCCCCCCAACTCGCATCCCGCAACGCGAACGACAGTGCCCGATCTCCGCCCAGGCTCGCCACCGTCGTCACGCCGAAGCGGGCGTAGCGTTCCAGCTCGTTGAATGCGTATTCCCCGTATTCCACTCCAATGCCCGGGTTCCAGGTGCCGCCCACGTGCCCATGCGTGTTGATGAGGCCGGGGACGAGGTACCAATCCTCCGCTCCCAGCGCGGCAACCCCAGCCTCGATTGCGAGCGCCGCGAGGTCCGTGTCTTCCGGCAGCGCCGAGACCGCCAGGATCCGGCCCCCACCGATCTGGACGACCGCTGGTTGGGTCGCACGCGCACCAGTGCCGTCCCAGACCCGTGCTCCGTAGACTACCAGGTCGACGGCCGGATCGAAGGGAAACCCCGAATCGCAGGCACCGAGGCACACAGCGAGTCCAACCGCCACGCGCGTTGGAAGTCCTGGTGTTTTCACAGTCTTTTCTTCCTTCACTGACCTTCCTCCACTCAGCAACCGGTGCTGGGGCTCTGTTTCAAGGATCGGCGCGGGCACCTTCGCTACATTCTACTCCGATCCGATCCCACGAGCGACTGAGCCTTCATTGGCCACCGGGTCAACAATCCGGGCTGGACCTGGGAGTTCGCGGACCTCATGTTTTGGAAATGCCACGCTACGTGTCGGAAACCAGGTCCTGCTTTCAGCCGCTCCGATCACTGGCCCTTGCCGGGGTTCTGGCGGCGTGGTCAGCCAACTGCTCGTCGGACGAATTGCCAAGGGTCAGGTCCATCGCTCCGGTAGCCTCGACGCCAACCGAGCTGAGCAGGAACCCCTACGTAGTTCTCATCGCCGACAATACGGCTTGCGTCATCGTTTCCTACGAGCATGAGATACAGTGCCTCGACCGCTCAGGGAATCTCATTGGCGTTTTCGGAAGACAGGGAGAAGGACCTGGCGAGTTCCGCTTTCCGCGCGCCGTGGTGCGAGGCCCGGAACAGACGGTCGCCGTCGTGGATCCGTTTTCTTCGCGGGTCAGCATTTTCAAGCCCAAAGGTGAGCTGGTTACTGCAGTGCCGACGCCCGAGGTCTTCGAGCCGATGTCTCCAATCGGCGAAACCATGATTGGGACCTACATGCCAGGTCTTTATTCGTCAGACAAGGTTCTGGCCAAGGTCGATCTGCCGAGTGGGGTCATTCTCTGGGAGCGCGAGCTCGGCAGTCCGTCCGCGCTCGGTTTACATGAGGACTGCGGTCTGTCCTGGGGCGCATTGACCAAGACGGGAGTCGCTGCATTTGGAGCGTGCGAGAGTATGCTCCTCTTTTTCCCCACCAGCGCGGATGGAGATGTCACTTTGGTGGACGCTCCGACGTACACTGGCGAGCTTCCCAATCACCGGGATATCGCCGAATTCCGAGAGGGGAGCAGGTTCGGTGACACGGTCCCATCCGCCGCGGTGCAGGAATTCGCGGAGACCCCCAAGCGTGACCGGATTACCGGGCGGCCGCTGATTTATGACGCGAGTGACCGATTGTGGGTCGCAACCCAGAGAGACATGGACCGCTTTTCCTATTTCGACGTGTACACCGACACGACCTTCCTGGGAAGCGTCCGCGTACAGGACAGGCTGTTGGGGTTCGATATTCTTGACGGCACGCTCATTGCGCTGGTGGAGCGCGCGTTGGACCAGAACGATGGGGATGGCATCCCTGACCGCGGCATCGACTGGTACGATGTCTCCACGATCTGGTGAAGCGGTTCACGACTCTCCCGCCACCACATACAACTCACTCCCCCCCCGCCGGAACTCCTCCGCCTTCTCGCTCATCCCCTCCTCCACCGCCTCCGCCACCTCCACCCCCCGCTCCCGCGCGAACCGGCGCACATCGTCGCTGATCTTCATCGAGCAGAACTTCGGCCCGCACATCGAGCAGAAGTGGGCCACCTTGGCCCCCTCCGCCGGCAGCGTCTCGTCGTGGAACTCCTGCGCGGTCACCGGGTCGAGCGACAGGTTGAACTGGTCGCGCCACCGGAACTCGAAACGCGCCTTCGAGATCGCGTCGTCCCACTGCTGCGCGGTCGGGTGGCCGCGCGCCAGGTCGGCCGCATGCGCCGCGATCTTGTACGCGATCACGCCGTCCTTCACGTCGTCGCGGTTGGGCAGCCCCAGGTGCTCCTTCGGCGTCACGTAGCAGAGCATCGCCGTCCCGTACCACCCGATCATCGCCGCGCCGATCGCGCTCGTGATGTGGTCGTAGCCGGGCGCGATGTCGGTGGTGAGCGGCCCCAGCGTGTAGAAGGGCGCCTCGTCGCACCACTCCAGCTGCTTCTCCATGTTCTCCTTGATCAGGTGCATGGGGATGTGCCCCGGCCCCTCGTTCATGACCTGCACATCGTACTCCCACGCGATCCGGTTCAGCTCGCCCTGGGTGCGCAGCTCGGCGAACTGGGCCTCGTCGTTGGCGTCGGCGATCGATCCGGGCCGCAGCCCGTCGCCCAGCGAGAAGGACACGTCGTACTCGCGCATGATTTCGCAGAGTTCGCGGAAGTTGGTGTAGAGGAAGTTTTCGCGGTGATGGGCCATGCACCACTTGGCCAGGATCGAGCCGCCGCGCGACACGATGCCCGTGACCCGGTCGGCCGTCAGCGGCACGTAGCGCAGCAGCACCCCCGCATGCACGGTGAAGTAGTCGACCCCCTGCTCGCACTGCTCGATGATCGTGTCGCGGTAGGCCTCCCACGTCAGCTCCTCGGGCACGCCGCCGACCTTCTCCAGCGCCTGGTAGATCGGCACGGTCCCGATCGGCACGGGCGAGTTGCGGATGATCCACTCGCGCGTGGCGTGGATGTTCTTCCCTGTCGACAAGTCCATGACCGTGTCCGCACCCCACAGCGTCGCCCAGCGCAGCTTCTCGACCTCCTCGTCGATCGACGACGTCACCACCGAGTTCCCGATGTTGGCGTTGATCTTCACCTTGAACCCGCGCCCGATGATCATGGGCTCGAGCTCGGGGTGGTTGATGTTGGCGGGGATGATGGCGCGGCCGCGCGCGACCTCGTCGCGGACGAAGCGCGGGTCGAGGCCCTCGCGCAGCGCGATGAACTCCATCTCCGGGGTGACCTGGCCGCGGCGCGCGTAGTGCATCTGGGTGACGGGGCCGTTGCCGCGCCGGGTGGTGCGGCGGAGGGCGGGGGGGAACTCGAGGGGGTCGTCGCGCTTGCCGGGGGTGAGGGGGGCGGAGCGGCCTGTGACGCGAACGTCGCGTGCGGCGATCCAGGGGTCGCGGAGGGGGGGCAGGCCTTCGCGGACATCGTGGCCGGGCGGGCCGCTGGTGTCGTAGACGCGAAGGGGGGGCTCGCCGCCGGAAAGGGAGATTTCGCGCATGGGGACGCGGATGCCGGAGGGGCCGTCCACGTGGATGCGGGTGGAGTTGGGGAAGGCGTCGGGGTAGGGGACGGGGGGAGGGGGGGCCGCTGGCGCTAGCGGTCCGGCTGGCTTGATCATGGCGAATTGGGTTTTCCCCGGCCGTGGCGTGGTCGCCGGAGGGAAGCGGCCGGCCGCTGGCGGGATCGGGCCCCGCCGGTGCCGCGCTTCCTACGCCGGTATCAGCCGGATCAGGTTCTGGGGTGCGGTCTCAATCCCGTCGGGGCGCGATTCACGCGCGACTGGATGCCCCCGGCGACTGCGGGGAAGATAGGGGAGGGGGGGCTGCCGGGCCATGACCGAATCCCCGCCCGGATCGCCTGGTCACAGGTCGCCGGGCACGAGCCCCGCCGCGTCGACATCCACCTCGTGGCCGCACATCGTGCCCCTGAAGGCTCCTGTCACCGTTTCGCCCGCCGCTTCGGCCTCTTCGAGCGTCAGGTCCATTGCACAGGTCCCGGAGCGGTCCTCCTGCTGCCATGCCAAACCACCGGAAATGCTGCCTGTGATGTGAAGCTCCTCAGTGGATGCTATGGACTCGAGGCCCAACAGGTAGCGGAACCCCGGATCGCCGTCCACCGTGAACTGGATCCCCTGGCCTGTCACCTGGCACCCGGTTGGGGTGATCTGGAAATCGAACACCAATCGGATGGTGTCCCCGACGAACTCCTCGTCGGCGGGCTCGCCGATCGCTGTCGCCTGCCCTCCTTGTGGACACCCCAGCACAACACTGTCCTCCGACTGGAGTATCACGTCCGGGTCATCGAACAGCACGGCCCCCATCCCCCGAAGGAGCCCCACCGACTCCTCCTCCGTGAGTTCGTCCCCGGGCCCCACCACGTCGTCCCCACACGCCGCCAGGACGAGGGGGAGCGCAACTGCAGGCATGAGTTTCCGTGCGATCGACATGTTAATTCCCCCGTGTGGTTTCCGGTTCCATTGAGGTTGCCCGATGGGAGATTATTCCTCACCAATCCGCCGAATGTTCCATGATTGCGTCTTCTCTCCATTCCGGATCATGCCCGAGAAGTAGTGGTATGGGTTGCCCATATCGACGGATATGGGTAGTATGGGTCATGAAGACCACCATAGACATCCACGATGACCTGCTGGTCCGTGCCAAGCGGATTGCGCGCAATACCGGCCGTCCCCTACGGGCCGTGGTGGAGGAAGGCCTTCGGCTTGTGCTCTCCGCCCCAGAGACCGCGGAGTCCTACCGGCTCCCCGACCTGAGCATCGGAGACCCGACCGACGACGATCCCCTGGAGGCGTACTCCTGGCAGGATCTCTCCGAGATGATCTACGAGCACCCCGGTGACTCGTGATCGCGGTCGACACGAACGTACTCGTCTACGCCCACCGCAGGGAATCACGGGTACACGAGGCAGCACGGAACATCCTTCGGGCGCTGGCCGAGGGCGACCGGCCGTGGGCAATCCCCTGGCCCTGCTGCTACGAGTTCCTGAGCGTCGTCACGAATCGCCGCATCTGGCGGGGGGCGCAGTCGACGCCGGACCAGGCGTGGAGTCAGCTGCGGGCCTGGACGGATTCTCCGGCGAACCGGCTCCTCGGGGAGACGAGTGACTTCCTGGACCTCCTGGAACGGCTCGTCCAGCGACCTCGCGTCCGCGGTCCGGTCGTCCATGACGCGCGCGTTGCAGCGATCTGCCTGGCCCACGGGATCGAGGAATTGCTTACCCGTGACCGCGACTTCCGCCTCTTCCCGGAGCTGAAGACGCACAATCCGTTTGCGTAGGGAGTGTGCGGTCAACTTCACGCCTCCGGCAACTTCGCCCCCACCGCCCTTAGACCCTCCCTGATGAACGACCACTGAAACCGCATCTGGTCCTTGACGCGCATCGCGCTGAGTCCCGTCTTCTCGGCCTCCTTACGCACCGCCGCCTGAACGCGGGTGGCCGCCGCCTCCCCCCGCGCATCAACCACCCCCCTGATCCGCGCGTCCCACTTCGCGATCCTCTCTCGCCATCTCGCGAGCACGGGGTCCGGAGGCCCCAGCACGGCCCCCACCCCCGGCGTGACGAACAGCGGCATCTCGGTCACGAGCGTGAGCGGGTCGCCACCCAGCGACCGCACCGCCTCCATTGAGCTGGGACGGAACCGCCCCGCCGTTTCGGGATCCTCCAAATCGAGAAAGTGCCGCCTCATCGCGCCGGAATCGGGGCGGCTGCAGAACCCCTTCGCCAGACGGTGAAACCCCTTTTCGCCGTGCCGCTCCACGTCGTGCAGGGTGTATCCCGCGGCCTCCACCTCGCGGGTGAGGCCGGCAGCCGCGTCGCCGAAACGAGGCCACCAAGACCGCTCAACCAGGAAGTACGGGCCAGCGGCCACGCTCATGCCGTGCATGCTGACGTGCAGGTCGAAGGGGGCGTGGGCGCGCCAGAAGTCCCACGCGGCGCGGTTCTCGGGGCGGGCGGCGCGGTCGTGCTCGTCGCGCGGGAAGCCGAACTCGATGTCGTCGCCGGGGAGTTCGCGGACGCGGTGGCGGAGGTAGTCGGCGAAGTCGTACCCGTCGGCGTTCGGAGTCTGCCAGGCGGCGTTTGTGGCCGCGCCGTCGGGGTTGAGGTGGGGGATGATGAACCAGGTGGCGGCGTGGCGGAGGGCCGCGCCGTCGGGGCTGGCGAGAAAGCGCGCCAGGCGTTGCAGGAAGCGCGGTCCGACGGGCTCGTCGGCGTGGCAGCCGCCGACCAGGCTAACGCGCACGGGGCCGTCGCCGATCCGGTACGCGAAGATCGGCCGCCCGTCGCGCGAGCGGCCGATCATGCGGGGTGGGGGGTGGGGGGGAAGGTCCCCGCCGGCGAGCGGCGACCCCGGACCCCCCGCTGGGTACTTCGTCACCCGGGTCTGGTCACAGGTCCACGACAACGAGATCCTCCGCTGGGATCTCCACCTCGTGGTCGCATAACATGCCCTTGTAAACACCGGTCAGCCCCGGATTCTGGGGGTCTGAGAGGTCCGGCACCGCCTCGAGCGTCAGGTTCATCACGCAGTTGCCCGATCGGTCATCGAGTTGCCAGTCCACACCACCCGTGATCATACCCGAGACGTTGAACTCAAAGGTCGCGGCGATGATCTCGATGAGAAGCTGGTAGCGCAGGGCCGGGCCGGGGTCCACCGTGAACTCCAACCCGTCGGCCGCCAAGACGCATCCGGTCGGAGTGATGAGGAAATCCGCCCCCAGCCTAGAGGTATCCCCTTGTTCCTCCGTGAGGGTACCGACCAGCTTCGCCTGCCCTCCCAGCGGACACCGGACCACGAGGCTATCCTCGGACAAATGGATCGGCTCCAGCGTGGTATCCGCCAACAACCCCCCCGCCCCCTTCAACAACGCCACCGCCTCCTCCATGGTGAGATCCGTTTCCGGCTCCATCATGTCGTTTTCGCACGCAGCCAGAACAAGGGGAAGTGCCAATCCGGACATCAGTTTTCGTGCGAGCGACATGGTCATTCTCCTCTTGTGATTCGGTCCCATTGTTGTTTGCGCCCCTCTGGCCATCCATCGCGGTGGCCCGCTACTCTCGAACCGGACCGGGGCCCGAGCTAGTCCTCGTAGGGTTACCCAACTCGCAAATGAATTGTTCCTGACATGCATTGGATAACTACTTGAGTCTACTTGGTTTTCCCTCCCTCGTATACCGGGCGCCCCCTCCCCGGCCCCTCCCATGAACCACACGCGGCTGCGGCTCTCCGCGCACGAAAACGGGCTCCTCGCGGGCGACGCCGGCGCGGCCACGCAGCTGGCCATGCGGATCGTCGTCCGCATGGGCGAGATCCTCGGCGCGCGCGAACTGGTCGAAATCACCTCGGCGCATATCGACGGCTGCCTCTACCACGGCGACGGCGGCGTCGAGTTCGCGGAGCGCCTGGTCGAGCTGGGCGGACGCGTGTCCGTTGCGGCCACCCTGAACGTGGGCGCCCTCGACCTCCTCAACCCGGCCCGTGTGCGCGCTTCGGACCGGCGGCGCGAGATGGCCTTGCGTCAGATGAAGGCGTACCAGGTGCTCGGCTGCACCCCCACCTGGACCTGCGCGCCGTACCAGGCAGGCCACCGCCCCGCCACCGGCGATCACGTCGCGTGGGGCGAGAGCAACGCGGTGGCATTCGCCAACTCGGTGCTCGGGGCCCGGACGAACCGGTACGGCGATTTCATGGACATCTGCTGCGCGCTCACGGGACGGGCGCCGAGAACGGGTCTGCACCTGAGCGAGCGCCGCCGCGCGACGGTGGTAGTGGACACGGGCGAGGTGGAGGACGCGCTGAAGCGGCGGGACGTCTTCTACCCTGTGTTGGGGACATGGCTGGGCGCCGAGGTGGGGGACCGGGTGGCGGTGTTGACGGGGCTTCCCGGGACGGCCAGCGAAGACCAGTTGAAGGCGATGGGCGCGGCGGCGGCGTCCTCGGGGGCGGTGGGGCTGTTTCACATCGAGGGCGTGACACCCGAGGCGCCGGATCTGCGGACCGCTCTGGGCGGAGGCGACCCCGAGGCGGTCATCGCCGTGCAGCCCGCTGCGCTTCGAGACGTGCGCGACCGCCTGAGCACGGTGGACGCCGACAGGATCGACGCGGTGGCCGTGGGAAGTCCCCACTTCTCCCTGGAGGAATTCGAGCAGCTCGAGGCGCTCCTCCCCGCGACGCCGCTCGCGGTCCCCTTCTACGTCTGCACGGGCCGGTCGGAGTACGGACGACTCGAAGCGGCCGGGCGGCTCCCCCGGTTCGCGGACGCACACGTAGAAATCGTGGTGGACACCTGCGTGGTCGTCACCCCGATCCTCCCTCCGACCGATGGGGTCCTGATGACCAACTCGGGCAAGTTCGCCCACTACACACCCTCCACGACCGGCTACGGCGTGATCTACGGCAGCCTGGAGGACTGCGTTCGCTCCGCCATCCGGGGCCGGGTCGCAAGGGACGAGAGCCTGTGGAGCTGAAAAGAGTGCCGGTTTGCGGCTGCCTCGCCGAGGAAAGCCCGTGGAGCTGACGGGAACGCCGGTCTGCGACGGCCACGCCGAGGGGCGTCTACTGGTGCTGGAGAAACCGCTCAGCTTCTGGGGCGGGGTGGATCCGCTGACCGGAGACGTTGTCGATCCGCGTCATCCACAGTACAAGGCGCGCACCAGTGGCCGCCTCCTCGTCATGGAGCGCACGATCGGGTCGAGTTCGTCGAGCGCGATCATGCTGGAGCTGTTGCGCAACGGGGTCGCCCCGGCCGGGATCGTCGTCGCCGATACCGACGCGATCCTGGTCCTGGGGATTCTGGTTGCCGACGAACTCGGGCATCCCACGGTGCCGCTGTTGCGGTTGGAACCGGCCGCGATCGGCCTGCTGACCGGGCTGGACGGGTGTCCGGCAACCCTGCGAGACGGCAGACTGCGCGTGGACCGGCCCCGTCAGGGCAACGCGTAGCGCTCCAGAAGCTGCAGGCCGTACTCGTCCATTCGCACCGCGTAGAGCTTCCCGTCGCCGAAGCCCACCACGCGCCGGCCCATTCCCAGCTCCACCGTCGTCTCCCGCTCGCCGGACCCGCCAAAAACATCGTAGACGGGAGCCTTCCCCGCCTCCCGATGCCGCCGTACCCATGCCCGCCCCAGTCCGTCCACCGGGATCGGGCGGCCGTAGAAGGCCGGCATCGCATCGGGCCACTGGTATCGGTCCAGGTCGTCGTCATCGGAAGCACCTCCCCGGGTCGCGCGGATCGTCATGACGCCGTTGATGTCGGTGGCCTCGATGCCGAATCCGCCGCCGATCTCGGAGCGGCCGTCCCGCCATTCCACCTTCTCTCCCCGCCCTATGGCCACGGGCTCGTACGGCACCGGAGGCCCGCTCGTCGCCGTCCCGTCGTCGGCGATCCAGTCCAGGTGATAGTCCCTCGACCGCGCGATCACCACCCGCCCATCGCGCGACACGCCCCATGCGTCAGCCGGTGAGAGCGGGATGGCGCTGACTTCCTCTCTCTGGCTGTCCGGTCCCCCGGTCGTGCGCCGTGACGTTTCCGGCCCCTTGACCAGCCCCAGCGAGTCCGCCATCCCTGTTTCCAGGTCCAGACGCACGATCGGCATGGAATCCGCACCGCCGCCCATCGCCATGACGTCGGGGAAGTAGAGCCGGCCGCGATCGTCCACCCCCTGTGGCAGGACCATGAGCAGACTTCCCTGGTCCGGGTCTCGTATGGCGTAAGGACGCGTCTCGCCAAACTCCAGATCGGGGCCCAGCACGGTGAGGCGCCCGTTGCCCAGGTCGACCAGCAACGTCCTTCCGCCGGGCAGAGGCCACACCGCGTCGGGCTGCCGGTATTCGTCGGGGCCCTCGCCGACCTTCCCGATGGTGTCGGCCGTGCCGGCGTCCAGATCGAGTCGCACCACCACCTGCCCGAGCGGATCGGCCACCAGCACGCGGCCGTCGCCGAACTCGCGCACCGTGGACAGGACCGCGAACGGTTCCGGGTAGACGGCCTCGGGCTCGCCCAACTGCGCGACCTCTTCGTCCCCCACCCCCGCCCCACCCTCGCACGCGGCCGTTGCGGCCACCATCACGGCCACGCCAATGGCCCCCACTCTCATGCGCATCGCGATCTCCGCCCTTTCGGCTACTTGACGAACAGCATGTCGCGGTACGTCGGCAGCGGCCACAGATCGTCCGGAATCACCTTCTCCATCCGGTCCGCCACCTCCCGCACCGCGTTCATCGCCGGGATCACGTTGTTCTTCATGTGGATCACCTTCGACGACACCTCGTCGCCACCCAGCTCTTCGTTCTGCGTGTCCAGCTCGTCCAGCGCCGCGCTGAGCTCGTCGATGAGGCCCGAGATCCGGGCCACGTTGGCATCCAGACCCGCCGTGGAAGCACCTGCCGACGCGGCCCCGTGGCGCGCCGACCCCAGCTGGTTCAGGTAGCTGACCGCCGCAGGCAGGATCATGCAGCGGGCGATGCGCGCCGCCGTCTCGCCCTCGATGTTGATCTTGATGAAGTACTGCTCGGTCAGCACCTCGAGGCGCGCCTCCAATTCACGCGGCGACATCACGCCGAACTTGTCGAAGAGCACCTCGTTCTTGTGCGCGGCCAGGGCCGGCAGGGCGTCGACCGCGGATCCCGTGTTGAGCAGTCCGCGCCGCGCCGCCTCCTCGACCCATTCGTCCGAGTAGTTGTCGCCGTTGAAGATGATCCGCTTGAAGGACGGGATCTCGTTCGACAGCAGCGTCCACAGCGCGTCCTCGATGGAGGTGCCGGCCTCGACGATCGGCTCCAGCACATCCGTCCACTCGTCGATCGCCTCGGCAACGATGGTGTTCAGAACCGTGGCCGGCAGCGAGATGCTGGCTGCGGAGCCCACCGCGCGGAACTCGAACTTGTTGCCCGTGAACGCGAAGGGAGAGGTGCGGTTGCGGTCCCCTGAGTGGCGCGGCAGATCCGGAAGCACGTTGACGCCCAGACCGAGCAGCCCCTCGCGCTCACTCTCCTTGGCGCGGCCCGACTCCTCCAGCTGGTTGAAGATGTCCTCCAGCTGCCGCCCCAGGAATACCGATATGATCGAGGGCGGGGCCTCGTTGGCGCCCAGGCGGTGGTCGTTGCCGGCGGTCGAGACGGAGGCCAGGAGCAGATCCTGGTGCTTCTCCACCGCGCTCATCACCGCCGTACAGAAGAAGAGGAACATCAGGTTGTCGTGGGGTGTGTCGCCCGGATCCACCAGGTTCCGGTCCGAGGTCCCGAACGACCAGTTGACGTGCTTGCCGCTCCCGTTGATCCCGGCAAAGGGCTTCTCGTGCAGGAGGCAGATGAACCCGTACTGGCGCGCGTTGCGTTCCAGAATCCGCATCGTCAGCTGCTGGTGATCGGAGGCCACGTTCGCCCTCTCGTAGACCGGGGCCATCTCGTACTGGCCCGGCGCCACCTCGTTGTGGCGGGTCTTCATGGGCACGCCCAGCCGGTACAGATCCATTTCGACGGACTGGATGCACGCCAGCACCCGCTCGTGGATCGAGCCGAAGTAGTGGTCGTCGAGCTCCTGCCCCCGCGGCGGCTTCGCCCCGAAGAGGGTGCGGCCCGAGGTCATCAGGTCCGGGCGGCGGTAGTAGAACTCGCGGTCGAGGAGGAAGAACTCCTGCTCCGGGCCCAGGCTGGCGGTAACGCGGCCGGCGTCAACCCCGAAGAGCTTGAGCGCGCGCCGAGTGACCCGGTCGAGCGCATCCACTGACTTGAGCAGCGGGATCTTGGCGTCCAGGCTCTCTCCCCCCCAGCTGGAAAACGCGGTGGGGATACAGAGGTAGGTGGCGGATTCGCCCCCCATGATGAAGGCGGGCGACGTCGGGTCCCAGGCGGTGTAGCCGCGGGCCTCGAAGGTGGCGCGCAGACCCCCCGACGGAAACGAGGAGGCGTCCGGCTCGCCCTGAACGAGTTCGTCACCCCCGAAATCGGTCATGGCGCGGCCGTCGCGGCCGACCTTCAGGAAGGAGTCATGCTTCTCGGCGGTGCTGCCGGTGAGGGGTTGGAACCAGTGCGTGTAGTGGGTCGCACCGCGCGAGAGCGCCCAGTCCTTCATTGCGGCGGCCACCGTGTCCGCGATACCGGGGTCGAGTTCCTCGCCGTGGTCGATGGTACTCACGAGCTGCTTGAAGACGTTGTCGGGCAGACGTGACTGCATCTCGCGCATGCCGAAGGTGTCCTCTCCGAAGACGCGCGGCAGCAGGTCCCGGTCGCCTGATCGGGATTCCTGCCTCCGGCTCCAGGTCTTGGCGGCGCTGACGGAATCGAAACGTCTCTGGGTGCTCATGTCTGGATTGTCCTCCGGGTGTTGTTGGGACGCGCCCGCGCGGGTGTCCGCGGAGGGCCGTCGGGTGTGGTGCAAACGCAGGGGCTATATTGGGAACCTGCAATCGGGTGGGCGGATGTTCAAGGGGGAGAATGACGCGGGAGCGGTCGTCGCGCACGGGGAGGGGGACGGGGGGGTTGCAGGGGAACAAATGTTGTGGGCTCGGACGGGATGGGTGCGCGGGATTCCATCATCAGGGTGGACGACGGGAATGGGGGGGGCATGCCGGCGCCAGGCCCCGATTTTCGGACGGTTCCGAGCCTACTCCAACCGGTCCTCGGGATCAGGCGCCTGTCCACCTTGCCGTCGCAGGATCTGTCGCGCCGCCTCGATATCGGCCTGGGCCCCACGCTCGGCGAAGAAGTCCGCGGTCTGCATCGCTGAGAGCTTCTCGGCGACGGCGGTGGTCACGAATTGGTTGATGCTCGTTCCGTCCCTGCGACTCACCTCCCTGACTGCCGCTTTCAGCGACGATGGCATACGCAGGGGGTAGGTGCTGGTCTGTTTCCGTCTTTTCGTCATTCTACCAACCTCCTCAGTGCCTGTTGGGGCGACAACATCTCGATTCCGAAGGTCCCGGGAATGTCGCCAAAGTCGCTTCTGTTGAATGTGACCAGGGCATCGGCCCTGCCGTTAACCGCCGCTTCGAGGACCATCTCGTCCCCCGGGTCACGTAGTTGCGGTCGCCAAAGGAACCATACCATGACCGGCTCACCGACTGCACACAGCGCGGACACGATGGTGCCGACCTCGGATTCGCTGAGACCAGAGGCGATTCGCTGGGTCGGATCACGGCAGGTTCCTTCGTATTCGAGCACGAGTGGCACAGTGAGCAGTAGAGTGAATCGGTGGTCCAACGCCTGCTCGACCAACGCAGCCGATGCGCCGGACGGGCTCCTCAGGGCAGCGACGACGACGTTGGTGTCGAGAACAAGACGCATCTTATATGATATGATATCTTATGAGATGTGTACACCTCTAACCCGCTAACCAGCCTGCTCACCAGCCCCCGCCTCCCGTAGCGCGTCCGCCATGATTCCACAGGCCGAGCCGATGACCCCAATTCCGGCGAACATGGCGAGGGTGGCCAGGATCTTCCCGCCGGCGGTAATGGGCTGGATATCGCCGTACCCCACCGTGGTCAGGGTGATCACCGCCCACCACAACCCGTCATACACCGAGGCGAAGACCTCCGGTTGGACCGCGTTTTCGAGGTGGTACATGCCGAATCCCGCCGTGATCACGATGATGCCTGTGCCGGCGAACAACGCCCCGGCCTCGTCCATCGCGAAACGGAACGCCCTCACGAGCTTGGCCACCGCGCTGGTGCGGCTTGCGAGCTTGGCCGTTGTGACGAAGAGGCGAAACAGTCGAAAGGCACGCAGCGCCCTCAGATCGAATCCCGTGAACGCCCACAGCGGGAGGATGGCCAGGAAGTCCACGATCCCGATGAAGCTGAAGACATATTTCCTCCAGTCCTCAGCCCGGCGGATGCGGACGCACCACTCCACCGTGTAGACGGCCCAGATGCTCACACTGGCCCAACGGAACAACGTCGCCGCATGAGCGAACGCATCCACGGTCTCGACGCACTGGAGGAGCAGATCCGCGCCAATGACGGCGAGAATCAGGCGTTCGGTTCGTTCGGAGAATGGAGAGGCTCGTGTCATGGTGTGTCTCCCGGGGTTGCTGGATGGGGTCAGGGGCCAAGTTGCGTCCCGACTGATTCTGCTCTGCTTGACGGCTGGGAACCAATGGCCCCGCAGCACTGAACCTTGACCCTGGATGCCTACCCATCCCACCGTGAATGCACAACAGCGCATGATGCCACGTCCGGAATCCAGGAAGCGTTCGGGTCCCATCTGATCCATGGGGCCTCGCCCCACGCAACCACCGGCACGACTCCGACGACCCGAGGAGGAATGAAGAATGAACGGACTCAGGCGTTTCACGTTGACGGGCTTGGCGGTCTTCTGGTCGCTGCCTGCAGTGAGCCGCCCGTTGGATCCATCACGGGCAAGGTGTCGATCGAGGGGGAGGGGATCGACGGTGTCACCGTGACTCTGAGCACTGGTCTGACGACCACGACCTCGGGAGGAGGTTCCTTTCGCTTCGACGGCGTCGAGGCAAGCCCCTACACGGTGACGATCAGCGGCCTCCCGTCAGATGCGAACTTCGGTCTCACCTCGGCAGCTGTCATCGTGCACACCGACGGCCAGGTCCACACACTCGACTTCACCGGCACCTGGTTCCGGACATCGGTGATCCGGGGCACGGTCACCGCGGAGAACGACGGGGTCGGCGGGGTTACCCTCACTATCTCCGGAATGGGGCACTTCGGGACCGTGACCGGCGCCGATGGTGCGTACGAATTCGCCAATCTTCGTGCGGGTACCTACACCCTGGAGATTTCCGGGTTCGACACGGAGGATGTCGAGTTCGGTCCTGTTTCGACGACCACGACGGTCGCTGTGCACGAGACCAGGATCGTGAACTTCGAGGGAACCTATGTGCGCACCTCCGCCATCAGGGGCCAGGTCACCCTCATCGACGCCTTCCCGCTCGAGGGCGTGACCGTGAGCGTGGTGGGCAGGGGCGACAATCTGAGTGTGACCACCAACCCCGCCGGCATGTACCTGTTCGAGGAGCTGCGCGCTGGCGACTACGCGGTCGGGATCTCCGGCTACCCGACCGAGGAGTACCGCTTCGACGTGACTTCGGTGAACGTGACGATCGGGCTCGAGGAGACCGCGACTGCCGAATTCGCCGGCATCATGCTGCGGACGGCTGCGATCTCCGGCCAGGTGACGGTTTCCGGCGATGGGCTTGGAGGCGTGCACGTCACCGTATACGGAGAGGGTGAAAACCACGTCGTGGCCACCGATTCCAGGGGCGACTACTCGGTCGACTACCTGCAAGCGGGTGACTACACGGTGACCATCTCCGAGTACGGCCCCGAGTACAGCTTCGATGTGACAACCAAGTCGGTGTCCGTCGGGCGCCGCGAGACGGCCACCGTCTCCTTCGAGGGACAGGGACCCTAGCCCGCAGCCAACCCACTCACGGACTGTAGACGTAAACCACCTGCAGCCTGGACGGGTCGGTGATGCTCGTGTCCGTGTGATGGAAGATGTTCATCCGTCCCGTGCCGCAGTCGCCGAACTCGTCGCAGGACACCCTCCCGACCAGACCGCCAATGTCGGTCGCCGCCACCGTCCGGCGCAGTCGAGCCCGGTCGATGTACAGCCTGTCGCCCACCTCCACGGCAACGGACCCGATGGCCGATAGCAGCATGGTGGTCGCGTCGTAGGCGTGCGCCCAGTAGGGTGACTCCGGGAACCCGCCGTGCGTGGACTCGAACGCGTCGAGAACCTGTTGTCCGCTCCGCCCCGTCAGCTCGTTCACGTTGGAGCTGAAGTCCGCTTCCGGTCCGGCGAAGTACATCCCCTCCGACTGCGGCGTTGCCAGGAACGAGGAGACCAGCAGGGCGGCCGCTGAAATCAGGGTCGTCCCCTCCAGCCCGTCGAAGGCCCGCGCCTGCGCGGCTAAGGCCGTTCCCTCGGTCACGAACAGCGGGAAGAAGATGGCGTCCGGGCCGGCGGCCGCGAACTCCGTGAGGACCTCGGTCATGTCGGTCTCGCCCTTTGCGATCTCGGCCTGGACCGGAACTTCGCCCCCTTGGGCCGAGAACGCATCCGCGAACGCCTCCACGAGGGCGGAGGTGTACGGGTCGCCGTCGTGAACGGTGGCCACGCTCCTCAGCTCCAGCTCGTTGTATACGAAGTCCGACAGGGCGCGCGCCTGGTGCAGGTCGTTGGACGACACGCGATGGTAGCCGGGGTGATAGTCGGGATTCGCGTTGCCGGCCAGGTCCGAGGTGAGGCGCGGCGAGGTGTTGCTCGGCGCAATCATGAGCAGGCCCGCCTCGCTGATGACGGGCGACGCCGCCACGGCCGCTGCCGAACAGTTCGTGCCGATGACACCCGCCACCTTCGGATCCCCGACAATGCCGCCCGCACCCGCCCGCCCGCCCGCTGGCGAGCAACTCGTGTCGACAGGCTTGCCCAGCTCGACGCGGCGTCCGCTGACGGCACCCATGTCCCGGACGGCGAACTCGGCCCCCCGCCATGACACCGCACCCAACGTCGGCGCGACCGTGACCGAGAGCAGCATGCGGATCCGTATGGCTTCGTCCGCCTCCAACATGACCGCACCCAGGGGTCCCGGTTCGAACTCCGGCGGTCGGGTGGGCGTTTCGGTTTCAGTACACCCCGGCGTCGCGAAAACGGCGACCAGCGCCGCGGCGGTCAAAATGATGCGCTTGCACATGGGTCCAACTCCTTCTTTCGGTCCTGCATTGTGAGGTGGGACAATACTACTCGCTGACTATTCTAACGGGGGGAAGCATCGCGCGTCCGATCGTATTGGCGTCGGTGCCGAACCAGACCGTGTTGGTCTTCGGATCGAAGTACATGTGACGGATCGACCCGCCGCCGCTCTCGACCTCCAGTACGCTGATGTACTCCTCGTTGCGGGTGTCGAAGCCCACGAACCTGTTTGGCCGCACCCCCGTCTCGACGAACCATACCCGGTCGGCACCGTCGATGGCGACCCCGTACGGGCGCGCACCTTCGCCGCTCGGATTGGCCCACTCGGTGACCTCGCCGGTCTCCGGGTCGAGGCGGCCCAGGTAGCCGCGCGCGTAGTCCACATACCAGACGATGTCCTTCGAGTCGATGACCAGCCGCCGGGGCCGGGCGCCGTCGGGAAGCTCGAAGTAGGTGGGCTCGAAGGTCTCTGGATCGACCATGACCAGTTCGTTCGTGCCGAAGAGGGTCGCCCAGGGCCGGTCGCGGGAATCCATCTTGAGCCCATAGGGCCGGGTCGATCCGCCGCGCCCGCCGGTGTTCTCGTGTATCTCGACCAGCCGAACGTCCCCCGTCTCCCGCCAGAACTTGCCGACGAAGTTGCCCCCCTGGACGGTGAACCAGAGGTCGCCCGCGGCGTCAAAGGCGAAGGTGTGCGGGTCGCGGGCGCGCTCGTCGGGCATCGGGAAGGTCTCGATGTCGCCGGTCGCGGGATCGAGGCGGCCGAGGTTGCCGACCCGGTTGCCCGTGTACCAGACGATGCCGTCATCGCCCACCACCAGCGTGTGCGGGCCGGCGCCGTCGGGAAGGTCGTACTTCCTGAACTCGCCGGTCGCGGGATCGAGTACGGCGGCGTAGTGGGAGCGCTGCCCGACGAACCAGACGCGGCCGTCCGGGGCGACGTAGGGGTCGCGGGGGCGGCTTTGGGCCCATGGGACCTGCCATTCCTGGAGGGTGGGGTCGGTGCCCTGGGGGGGATCGGGGTCCTGGGCGAGAAGGGACAGCGGGGTCGTCAGAATGGCGGTGGAGACCGCCAACATGCCACGGCGCAAGGAGTTCATCGCTCGGACCTCCCAAGGGGATGACTTCAGACAGTGCTGCTTAATCGAAGTCTTGAACGCGGGTCCGGCAAGCGGGGCGCGGACCGGGGTCTGCCTGGCCCTACCCCCCCACCCCCGCGCACCTGTTCAATTCCCCCAACATCTCCAGCAGCGGCGCTCTGCAGGTGTCCCCCCACCCAACCATGGTCATGGACCCTCGCTCATCCAACGTGATCGCGTTGGCTCGGAACCTGCGATCTACCTGGCCGGATCCCCCACCAGCAGCCCGAGCGCTTCCAGCTGCCGCCAGACCCCTTCGGTATGCGAGTCCTCGAAGCGGACGAGCCCGTCCCCGTCGATTACGAAGACCGCCGGGATTCCGTCCAGGCCAAAGGCCTCCGCGGCGTCCCGGTCGAGGTCGTAGTAGACGGGGTAGGTCACGCGGTGCTCCAGCAACCACGCGTCCATCCTGGGCCCGGGCATATCTTCGGTGTAGACTGAAACGAGCCGGACGCCCAGTGGTTCCAACAACCTGGAAAGTCGTGCCACCTCGGGGATTTCCTCGATGCACGGCCCGCACCACCGCGCCCAGAAGACGACGACGGCCGGCTTGCCCCCGACGATCTGCTCAAGAGCGAACCGCTCCCCCTCCGCATCGGCCACGCGCGCCGGCGGAAGCGGCCAACGAACCGCGCCCGCGAGTGCACGATCGAGGGCGGTGGCGGCGGCCGAGTCCAGGAGCCGCCGCCACTCCGGACTGTCGGCCGAATGCCCGGTCCGCCCGGCAAGTGTGCGGGCCTCCTCCGGAAGCGTTCCGGGGTCGGAGGCTACCACTGCGAAGGCAAGCGCCGCACTCGCGGTGTCGCCCCACCGCAGCCTGAGTTCGCCCAACCGCCGGAAGAGGCCGGGTTCCGCGGACTTGGCCGTGGCCGCTTCAAGGACGGCGAGGGATTCTTCCTCGAATCCGGCTTCCGCCAGCAGCCGGTAGTGTTCGACCAGAGCATCGGCCCGGGTCCGGGCGATGAAGCCGGCGTATTCACCGGCCGTTTGTCCGAGCGGCCGTCCGGGATCCCGAGCGAAATCCACCGCATCCAGGTCGGCCATGGCACCGCGTGCGACTTCGAGCGCACGCTCACGGCGCCCGGGAATCTGCGAAATCATTTGTGCGACCATCAACTTGTCCGACCACGGATCGGTCCAGCCATTGGTCAGGATCCGCCCTGCCCACCGGTCCACGGCAGCGAGATCCCGCGCCTGGACCGCTATCAGCAATGCGGAGTTGCTCATCGAGGTACGTTTGTCTCTGATTGTCGGCCATTCGGCCTCGAACGCGTCCAGGGCCGTGCGCGAGTCCCCGTTCTCCTCCCACCGCTTCCATGTGCGGGTCCACCTCATCTCCGGTGGCAACTCGAACCTCTCCAGATCTTCCCCGGTCGGCCCGTCCGAAGAGTCCGCGCGGGCGACGGTGATCGAGGCCCCCGGGTGCTGTTCCTCCAACACCTCGCGATAGAGTTCCACGGCGCGTTCCATCGACTGGCGCGCAATGGCGGGGTCCCGATCCGTGTAGTAGTCCACGCGCTGGAACAGTGCGTCTGCCAGCGATGACTTGTCTTTGCCGTGGATGAGCAGGTCGAAGTGCTTGTCGCCGTTCGTATCGAGCCGCTCGCCCGCGATGTCCTCCACGACGAACGTGCCGTACGAAGCACGCTCCGGAAGCCTGAACGAGGCGGTGAAGGAACCACCGCCCGCGGGGGTCAGCGTCGCAATGCGTTCGTTGCGGACACCGAGCCCCGAATCGGTTCCACTTGCGCTGCGGAAGTGACCCCGCAGGACGAGTTCGGATTCTCCGGCGAGGGCCTCCGCCGGGTGGTAGGTGACCGTGACCGTCGATCCCGGCGATGGGGCCTCGGGTGTGAAGACGAGATTGGCGGCGGGCGGGCCGGGATCCTGGCCCGAAGCGAGGGCGTGCGCCGACCGGGTGGGCGGCGTGAGGCAGAGGAGGGCGGTGAGGGCGAGAATTCCAAGCGACTCCATCCATGCGACCCCCGTGGTCCAGAAGGGCGTCAGCGTCGGTCCGTTCATCTTCGACCTCCCTCGGTTTCTTGTCAGCGACTCGGAGATGGAATCTAGAGCAACCCCCCTCGCACCCCAACCTGAGGGACGGCGATGGCTACAGGCGCTTCGACTGGCTGGGCCTCTTCCGCTTCGACGGCGGCCCGCTGGGAGCCGCAACCCTCGGCGTCCTGCGGGGCGGCTACTACGAGGGCTACGGGTATATGGTCATCCAGTTCGATGGAGACCGGAGCCGCGTGGTCGCGCGGGCCAGCACGGGCGGTTGCTGAGGGTCGGTTCGACCACGTGCAGGGCGAGAATCAACCGCAGTATTGATTGAAATTTGAGTATCCACCGTTCAGATTTCAATCCAATCAGGTGGCGCGACAGCTGGATGATATCATATCGATATCGTTATGGTATCACCCTTCGCCCGCGATGCCACCGCCTGCACCGACACCACGGGCCCACCCCATTGAAGGTCCCCCTCCCCGAATTCGTATTTCCGAGTTCAACCGACCGACACGGGCCAACCCCACCGAGTCCCAAACCCGCACGCGCAATGGAGGACCCCGAGTGAAAAACAGCGAAAAAAACTCCGACCCCTTCTGGCGGGCAGTCGAGGCCGTGGCAAAAGCATGGAAGCGGCGAGGCACGGGCTTCTTTTCGCTCCTCACCCTGATGTTCATCGGGCTGAAGCTGACCGATCACATCGACTGGTCCTGGTGGTGGGTGCTCGCGCCGATCTGGACCAAGTTCGCGTTCCTGCTCCTGGTGATCGTGGTGGTGATCATCGTGAAGAAGCGCACGGGCTGGAAACCCCCGGACTCAGGGGATACGTGAAGCGTCGACCAGGATTCCACCGTGGAAGTGGAATAGCTCGCCGGTGACGAACGACATGAAGCGTGTTCGATACCTGCCCATCGTTGCAGCGGCGTTCCTGCTGGCCGCGACCGCCTGTTCCGAGGGAGGGGAATCCGATGTTGCCCTGCCGGAGGTCCCCACCTTCGAGGGCACCATCGACCTCGAGATCGGTGATGTCGACGGCGACGACCCCTATCTGTGAACGGACGAATGGCCCTCCGGACCCTCGCGCTGGCCATTGCGGCGGGAGCCTGCTCCGACGTGCCGGGCGACACCCTGGACACCGATCGTCCCCTGACCGCGGAGTTCGTCGAGGTGTTCCGGGTGGGTGACATGGACCCACCCGATTGGGCTCAGTTCGGGACACCTCCGAGCCTGGGGTTCGACGGCGGCGGCAACCTGTTCGTCCTGAACCCCGATGTGCCGGTCGTCGCCGTTCTGGACCGCGACGGCAGACTCGTCCGGACCCTGGGACGGAGAGGCGAGGGCCCCGGGGAGTTCAGCGGCCCCGACGACATCTACGTCTGGCGGGACGGCACAGTGGCCGTGGCGGACCGCGGAAGCGGCACCTATGTCGTGTTCGCTCCCGATGGCTCCTTCGACCGTCAGGTGAACATGTCGGCGGGCCACGTCGCGGACTATGGAATGATGGCGTTCCGGAGCGGTGCCAGGCCGCATCCCGACGGCGGCGCGCTGGTGGCGCGCGGCATGAGCAACAACGTTCAAGAGATGTTTCGACGGATTGAATCGCGCAACCCGACCATCGGTCCGCGAGGCCTGGAGCGGTTGACCCTGGGATCGGCGGGCACCACCGCCGAGCCCGTCGTCAAGGCGGGCGAGGTACGGGCACCGCCGCCTGGTGAGGAAGCGTCCGGCGCCGCGGACCAGCCGAGAAGGTTCGACCCGGGTCTGCTCTTCGATGTCCTGCCCGACGGGTCGGTGGCCTATTCCGATTCCGCCGGCTATTCGATCAAGCTCGTTGCGGGCGACGGCGCACCCATCGGCACCATCGCGAGACCCATCAGTCCCGAGCCGGTGACCACCGAGGTCGAGACGACCGTTCGGGATTCGGCCATGGCAACCTTCGAGCGCCTCTACGGCGACCCCGCCAACCCGCAGGGGCCGGACCGGGCGCCGCCGGAGATCATGGCGGAGATGGTCGCGGAGATGCGCGCCGGCATCGAGGCCATGCGGTTCAACCACGAGATACCCATCGTCGTCTCCCTCAGGGCCACATGGGAGGGCGGGCTTTGGGTGCGGCGCCGGCGCGAAGGCGACCCCTGGGAAGGAGCGGTCGGCGTGATCGATGTCTGGAATCCCGACGGACGCTACGTCGGCACCCTGCCGCCCGACGATCCGCCCATGCCGGACGCCTTCGGCCCGGATGGGCTGGCTGCCTGGGTCGAGCTGGACGAACTGGACGTGCCAACGATCATCGTGGGGAGGCTGCCGCCCGGGGTGAGGTGACGGTAAGGCCGCTCGGGCGGCGCGGGTCCCTGAGTGACCGTCCTCCCCCTCAACCCTCCACCCGAAACCCGAACATCATCCCCGCGCTGAGATGCTCGGCGATATGACAGTGCAGCATCCACTCCCCCGGGTTCGACATCTCCACCAGAATGTCCATCGTCGATCCCACCGGCACGATCGCCGTGTCCTTCCACGCCATGTTCTCGCTCGGTACGTCGTCACGGGCCAGCACCAGGAACCGCTGCCCGTGCACATGAATCGGGTGGTTCATGGGGTGGAACGAATCGGGTGAGTTGAAGACGCGGATCTTCACCAGGTCGCCCACCTGGAAGGTCCATTCGATGTCGCCGTTTTCGCGCCCGGTGTCGATGTCCCGCAGAATCCAGGTGACCTGGGTCCCCACCGAGAGCCAGTTCATCATGGGCATGGCGTCGTTCCACTCGATGGGGGGGACGTAGAGGGTGTCCATCTCCATGGAGCGCACGATCGGGAGGGGCAGGCCGTGAACGCGCACGGTGGCCTCGAGGGTGTGATCGGGGGGTCGGGACAGGTGGGCGCGCAGGGCTGACGCCTCGGCGGCTTCGGCGTCGTGGGCGCGCAGGGTGGGGTGGGCTGCCGTGACTTCGTCGTCGACCGGGGGACCTGTGACGGTGACCCCCGCCAGGGTGTCCACATGCGGGTAGAACACGCCCCGGAAGTGGTTCACGGCCTGGATGGTGTTCGCGATCGCCACCTCGCCCGCCTCGGGGAACACCACGTCGACCACGTACCGTTCGGCCGGCGCGATGACCACGCTCGGCACCCACATCTCCCGTTCGAAGCGCCCCACGTCCGACGCGACCAGCTTCACCCGCGCGTCCCCGAAGGTGACGTTGAAGGTGCGGGTGTTGGCGACATTCGTCATGAAGAACCGCACGACTTCGCCCGCGCGGACCTCCAGCGCGTGTCCCGTCACGCCATTGACAAGCATCACGTTCCCGAAACGCCCCATGAGCGCGTGGGTGGGCGCCTCCTTCCCCCACGGGATGAAGCCCTGGTCGTCCATGAGGATGTCGTCCAGCACGAGCATCTCCTCGCGGTGGGCGGGGCCATAGTAGTCCGGGTCGGGTGACGCGACGAGGAGGTTGCCGTAGAGGCCCAGGTCCTGCTGCACATCCTCGCGCACGTGTGGGTGGTACCAGAACATCCCCGCGTCTGGGACGCGCAGCTCGTAGATGAACGACTCGCCGACTTCGATCGGGTCCTGGGTGACGCCAGGCACGCCGTCGAAGCGGTTCTCGAGGCGGAGGCCGTGCCAGTGCACGGTCGTGGGGAACTCGATCCGGTTTGTGACGCGCACCACGAGGGTCGAGCCCTGCGGCGCCTGGATGAGGGGGCCCGGGTACTGGCCGTTGTAGCCGTACATCGCCGCCATGTGACCGTGCAGCGTCCGCCGCACGATGGTGACGTCCACATCGAAGGTGTCGCCGGGCTCCAGGAAGACGACTTCGCTCGGCCGCGCCTCGGCGAGCGTCATGAGGTCGATCCCGGCGGCCGCGAGGAAGGGTTCGACCGGGGGCAGCGCCATCTCCAGCCCCGGGATCATCGGCATGTTCGGGTCCATGGGGGGCATGCGCCAGCCACCCGCCATGTCGCCCATCATGTGGGCCGCGTGGTCCATCTCCTGGGGGGCGGCGGGCGGGGCAATGGCAAGGAGGGCGGCTGCCAGCAGGACGGTCGAACCAGAGGCGGCTCGGGCCGTCGGTGCACGCGTACCAACGGGACTGCGGGGGCGGGGCGGGCGGGGGTCGGACATCACGCCAGTTCGATATCGGTTTGGACGAAACCGTTCCACTGCTATGAGTT
This sequence comes from Longimicrobiales bacterium, assembly GCA_965208295.1. GTDB lineage: Bacteria > Gemmatimonadota > Gemmatimonadetes > Longimicrobiales > Gaopeijiaceae > Bin94. The sequence continues at coordinate 1,389,525 of OZ242328.1, forward strand.
CCCCCGTTCCAGCCGCCAGATGTCCACATGGTCCAGGTCCAGGCTGTCCTGGCGGATGATCAGCAGGTGGTCGGAAGCGTCGAAGGCCGGGGCGACGCCGCTCTTGCGGGGAGCGTGGGGAACACTGGCGAGAAGCCGGCCGTCGGCGTCGAAGACCTCCCAGAGGTTGCCATCCGCGCGCATCACCGTGACCCAGAGCTTTCCGTCGGGCGCGATGTAGATTCCACCGAGGATCGGTTTTGTGGCGGGACGGGTGGGGCTCGAGGGGTCGCATGACGCGCCCCTGTTCTCCGAGCGCCACTCATCGAAGTCCCTGTTGCCCTCCTCCCACTCGTCGTCCCCGATCGGTTCGGCCGGCAGGGGACGCTGGATCACCCGCACGGTGTCGGCGCCGTCGTTCCGCGTAACCGCGATGCGGTAGTCGCGCTCGAATGCGGAGTAGACGACGCCGCCCGGCCCCGGGTGCTGCGTCATTCCCGAAGCGAAGGGAACCGAGAAGCCGGTGATGAACCCCTCCCCATACTCGCAGATGATGACCGGCGAGGGAGCGTCGGACGGGACTGTCTGCTGCACCATCGTGTCGCCGGTTTCCCCGCGGCTGTTCAGGCCCACATACAGATTCGGGAGCGCATACCGGTAAACCTCGTCCGGGCCGACGGAGTACAGCCGGATGGTACCGCCTCCGCCTGTTATGCGCCCCCGCGTCCGCCGCTGTCCGAGCCAGTCGCCGTCCGCCGTCCACTCGCCGACGCGGCCCAGCATGATGTCATAGGTCAGGAGCCGGTCGCCCGCCCAGGCCAGCGACGAGAGAGTCTCGAACTCTCCCGGCCCTTCGCCCCTGCGGCCGAAGGTGCGGCGGTGCGCCCCGTCGAGCCCAAAAACCCTTACCTCGAAGTTGCGGGCATCGGCCACGTAGACTTCCCCGTCCGGCCCCAGCGCCACGCTGTTCACGCCACCGAACTCGTCTGGCGAGCCGGTTTCGGCCAGGGTCTTCGGCCCGATCGAGACCACCGGGGCGAGGCGTGCCGGGGGCGGGGTGCCGGTGTTGGTGACGTGGACGACTTCGCCGATTGTGTCGAAGGTGGTGGTCAGGTCGCCGGGTGGTGCCTCATCATCCTGGGCGCAGGCGGCGGCGAGGCCCACGGTTGACGCGAGAAGCAGTGACGGGATTGCTGGCCACCGGCTTTTCCTACTCATATCTTACTCATACCCTACTCATACCCGTACGCCGCACAGTTCTCCTCCTCGAAGGGTCCATGCCCCGCCATGGTGTGCATCATTCCGCTGCGCGACATGCCCCGGATCACGATCGGACCGGTCCACATGGTCGCGTCCGGATCGAAGGCCGGTTCGAGCGTGACCACCACGAGGAACTTGTTCCAGGCGACCTTGCCGGAGAAAACCACCGGGTCCGCCAACTCGCCGGCGAGCACCACCTGATCCAGCTCCGGGGTCGTCGTCCACACCACGTAGGCGCCACTCCGCGCCGGTTTCAGCCGCTCGAAGCGGACGGTGAAGTCGTAGTGGTAGCTGCCGTCCTCGGCCAGCGCGATGCCGAAGGGCGACTGCGTGAAGGCGACCTCGCCGACGCCGGTGGCGTTGCCGGTTCCGGGGACGCGCTTGGTGGACACCATGGGGAACTGGTAGTACTCGGGCCCTGGGGCACCAGGTGCGAGGCCGCCGGGGCCGGGAACCGGCACCGCCGGGCCACCCAGCAAGCCATCGTGACCCGCAACGAAGCCCGGCACAATCCCGCATCCGCCGATGACGCCAGCCACCTCGGACGGCAAGTCTGCCACCCGCCCTCCCTCTGCGGCGTTCCGGGCCGGCGCCGCGCCCAAGACCACCGCCACCACCACCCAACCCCCCGATCGCAGCAATCCAGTCATCCTCCCATCCTCCTTCTCGCGGCGCGCGGTGCGCACGTCGGCAAAGCGTTCACCCCCCACCCCCTCAGCTGATCGGCCGCTTGACCGGCCCATTGTCCCAATCCTGCGCCGACGAGATGTTCGGCATCCCCCACTGCTCCCCGTTCCACCCGCTGAACCCGTCCATGCGGAAGGTCCAGAACCCCGTGGTCATGTCGCTCACGACGATCAGCCCGTCGGCATTGCGAATGTCGACCCCGAACGCGCCGTTGAACACCGCCGTGCGGTCCTTGTTGGGCGGGCCCACGTAGGTGTCGTAGAAGCCGACCGTGACCGGATTCTCGGGGTCCATGAGCGAGAAGATCTGCAGGCCGTCGAGGTAACCCGACGCGAAGACATAGGGCCAGCGGACCTCGTGGTTGTGGACCAGGTTCTCCCAGTCGGCGGTCCAGGCCGAGATGGGACGGCGGATGTTGGTGACCTCTTCGCTCTCGAGGGCCGGCTGGAGGTCGAAGATGCGGATGGGGGCGTACTGGTACTCGGTCTCGGCGACGGCGTAGCGGCCGTCGGGGCTGGGGGTGAAGGTGTGCCCGCCGCGCACGCCGCTGACGCCCGCGAGGGTGATCCGCAGCTGGGGGTCGTCGAGGTTGGTGACGTCGTAGATGTAGTAGCCGCCGGTGCCGCCGCCGTAGAAGCGGTCCTCGCCGGTGTCGGGGTGATAGCCGACGTAGAAGTCGTGGTAGCCGCGCCCGCCGCGGCTGAACTCGGTCTCGGGGACGGGGACGCGGCCGACGAGGGCGTTGTCGAGGTCGCCGTTCACCACCCGGGCCATGTCGTAGACGTGCGCGAAGGGGCCGCGGACGGTGGTGAAGAGGAGCACCCGCCCGTCGGAGTGCTTGTAGATGAAGATGTTGTGGAAGCCGCCCGGCAGCTCGGGCTCGCGGATGCGGGCCACCTCGCGCACGGTGGATGCGTCCGGCAGCCCGGTCACGTCGAGGACCACGGCGCCCAGGTCGGTGTTGGGGCCGCCCTGCCCGAACTGGAGCGACTGCACCACGTAGTAGCGGTCGCCCAGCTTGAAGTGCTTGACGTCCATGCCGCCGGTGCGCATGTGCAGGTCCTGGTTCTCGATCCGCCACTCATAGAGGAGTTCGGGGTGCTCGGGATCGGCGATGGAGACGATGTCGAGGCCCTTGGGGCCGACGTCGCCGTAGACCATGCGCGCGACGTAGGCGTAGGGGCGGTCCATCTCCTGCTCGAGGTCGAGGTCGGCTACTGAAAGGCGCGGGCCGAGGGGGATGTGGCCGAGGATGTCGATGTTGTCGCTGCCGGGCTTGGAGGCGGTCCACTGGGCGTGGGCGGGTGGGGTGGCAGCGGCGAGGAGGAGGAGAAGGGTGGCCAGGGTGGCGGTGCGAATGGTATTGTGGGGCATGGTGAATCTCCGTGTCGGGGCGGCAAGCCGGGGGGCGCGGGGCTCCGGGTGGGAAAACCTACTGCGGGGCGCCGGGGCGGTGCAAACGGGGTGGTGCGGGGCGGAGCCACCCCCTGGGCGTCCGACCACCGTCCCGAACACTCCTGGGCGGCGTAACAAGCGAGCCGTCAAGTGTTTTCCCTGTTTGCTACGGGTGTCCCGTTGTTGGGGGATGAGCAGCTCTGCGTCCTCGTGTAGAGGTTGGGCGCGCGGCAGTCGCGCAGTACCCATTCTCGTCATGCTCGCGGCCTTCGCGTGTACCGAAACCACGCCAATGCCACCGGCCAGCGACCGTTCCGTCACCGTCCTGCCCGCGCCCACGAATGGAGGAACGGTGAGCGGTGGGGGGACATGGGATGTGGAGGAAGGACAGGAAGTCACGACCACCCTCCACGCCACCCCGAATCCCGGCTACGACTTCGACCGCTGGACCGAGAACGGCGCGACGCTCTCCAACGACGCCCGGTACCAGATGGAGGTGACGGGGGAACACGACATCCGCGGCCACTTCGCGGTCAACCAGAATCGCGGCGCGTGGGGTCCGGCCAACACCCATACGGACTACTACTTCCCGGGCGTGGAATACGAGAGCCTGGCGTGGACCTTCCAGCCGGCGATCGATCCCCCGGAGAGCCTGCGCGAAAAGGACCTGCTGCACTACTACGCCTACAACTTCAAGCTTCGGAACTACACGCCCGAGGTCGGATACGGGTACGCCGGATTCCAGTCGGACGGGCACCTCAGGGTCGGGAACCGCAATCGATGGGGAAAGGTTGTCAATTTCTCCATCTGGGGTTCGAGCGCGGCCAGGACCGATGGACTCACGGATCCCGCCAACTCGGAGTGCGGATGCCACCAGATCATGTTCCAGTACGAGTGGGTGGAGGGTCGCGCCTACAGGTTCGAGCTGCGCGAGGGTCCAAGCGGGACGACCGCGAGCGGGAAGTGGTGGGGTCTGTGGGTGACCGACCTGGTGACCGACTCCGTCACCTTCATCGGTGAACAGCGTATGCCCACCAGGATTGAGGGCGCGCGGTCCACGACGTGGTCTTCCTCCACGTCGGCATTTGGCGAGGATCTGCACTGGTGGCGCTCCGAAAACGGCGCGGAGCGCTTCGTGTGCAGCGACTTCGAGCCTTCGTCGCTGGCGATTCTGGACGTGACGGCGGGTGCGGCAAACGCTCGACCCTACCAAGTGACGAACCGTACGAACAGCGGTGAGAGGGTTGTCGCCGCGAACGGCCACGAGACGACGCTGTGCCATGTCACCGTCTTCACCGCGGAGAACGGCGACGTGCAGCACAACGTCGGGTTCTGGCCCGAGCCCCCGGACCGGGCGATCGGCAACTGAAACGGGGCCGTCAGAAGGGCCAGCGCTGAACCGCCATTACCGCTGCCAGGCCACCCGCGAGCGCCGATAGCAGCAGCGTCCAGAGCCGTTGGGGGAGGCGAAGAGAGCGCACGGCCACCAGCGCCACCACCAGCACCCCCGCCGCCACGACAATCTGGGCGAGTTCGAGGCCGATGTTGAAGGACAGCAAGGGGACGAAAAGGCTCCTCTCCTCTCCGAGCGCCAGCCGCAGAAAGTTCGAGAAGCCGAGACCGTGGACTACGCCGAAGACGAGCGCGAGGGCGTAGCGCGTGGGGCGCGCGGCGACCCGATGCTCGTCGGGGTCCTCACGCTTGAGCCCCACCAGGTTGGTCACCGCCGTGGCCACGATCGTGACGGGGATGAGAAACTCGACGAGGCCGCTATCCACACGCACCAGACGCAGCGTGGCCACCGCCAGCGAGACCGAATGCCCGATCGTGAAAGCGGTCACAAGCACCAGGAGCTCGCGCCAGCGCTTCAGCGAATACGCGGCGCAGAGGACCGCCAGGAAGAGGATGTGGTCGTAGCCCTGCAGGTCGAGGAGGTGCTCGAAGCCGAGGCGCAGGTAGACGGTGAAGGTGCTGATCATGGTTTGCCGGTGGCTGGACGGGTACCGTGGCGCGCACCGTTTCCCGGTGCGAGGCGGCGTAAAGCGTTGCGGAGCATCACGAGTATTCCGACCCACGCAACCCACGACCCCCTCTCGGCCACCGTCAACATGCGGAAATGCTCCCACATCAGCCACGGCACGGTGGCCGCGAGTCCCACCCGGGAACCATCGTGGTACGGCATCCGCCGCTCGACCACCGTCACCGCGCCCCGACGATCCCGGTGCAGAGTCGCCTCGATCGCGCCGCCGAGCTCGTCCGGCGACATCTCGCGCCAACCGGGAACCCTCATCACGCTCCAGGCCGCCACGGTGCGCCCCCAACCGTGCAGATTCGCCCCCGCGACGACCGCCAGATTCAGCCTGTCGGCAAGCGCCAGGATCTCTGCGCGATCGGCTTTCGACTGCTCAAGCCCGCGTGGCGCCCCGTCGCTCAACTCCACCCCGACCACTCCGCTCGGCGACCACGGCCCCAGCGCCACGATCTGGTCCAGCGGCCCGGGGATCGTGTACAGCATCGTCACGGGCGCCTCCCCCCTCTCCCGCGCGGCCGCAATCGAGTCCGGGTCGAGGTGGTGCCAGGTGCTGTCCAGCGCGAAGACGTAACGGTCGCGGTCACCGAGCAGGTTCACGTGCCGGTTGCGCAGCCGCACCTCCATCCCCGACAGCATCACGGTGCGCTCGCCCGCGCGGGCCGGGTTGGCGGGCGCCACCTCGTCCACCCCCGCCCACGTGTAGTGATCGGTGATGTACGCCGCGTCGAAGCCGCCGCTCTCGTGCCAGGCGCGGTTGCGCGCGGCCGTGAAGCGGGACCAGCCGTCGTGGGAGTGGTTGGTGTGCGAGTGGAAGTCGACGGCGAGGAGGTCCGGGTCGTCGAGGCGGATGGCGATCATGGGGCGCGGGAGGAAGACGGCGGCGGCGTAGAAGGCGAGCAGGGCGATCAGGAAGACGACGGCGCCGAGGAGTTGCCGAACGGCCAGCGTCACAATGAAACCGGGGTGGGCAGCATCTTCGGCGGTGGCCGGGTCGGCGGCGAGCTCGCGGCGCCCGGTTCGAAGCGTGTACACGCTCCGGGCCACGTAGAGCAGGATCACGGTGACAAGCACAGCGTAGTGCTGGCTGACCGTGAGGAGGGACATGGCGTCCCAGATGCCGAAGAGGGGGGCGCCGAGGAGGTAGAGGAGCGGGTGGTGGAGGTGGGCGGAGGGGGCGGGGGTGGCGGTGGCGGCGTCCTGGAGGGGTGGGGTGGCGAAGAGGGCGCCCAGGATGACCAGCGTGAGGAGCGCGAGGGGGAGGCGGGGGATGCTGGGGCGGGACGAACGCGTCATCTTGAAGCTCGACGCCTAACCGCTATCGGGGCTCGGGTGCGCTTGTCCACGGACTGCCGGGCGGCTCGATCCGCACCTTGCAACCCAGCGCGTCAAGCACCGCGAGCGCCTTGCCCACCCTGGCCGTCTCCTTCCCCCGCTCCAGCTCGGAGAGAAAGCGCACCCCGACCCCCGCGGCCCCGGCCAACTGGTCCTGGCGCAGGCCCTGCTCGCGCCGAGCGGCGCGAATGATCCGTCCCAGCTCTTCGGTCGTCATGGTTCGTTTTCCCGATCAGGAAAATAGCGTGACCGTGCACCCTCGCAAGCCCGAATTGTCCCGATCGGTAGTGCGGCTGTTTCGCCCACCCCTCACCGCACAAACGCGTGCGAGTACTTCACCATCACCACCCGCCCGGTCGACAGCGGCCGCCGCGACGCCCCGACGCCGCGGTCGCTGTCCAACCCCTCGTTGTACACGACCCACAGATCCGTGCCTTCGCGGAAGTGATACCGGAAGCGGACGTTGACGCTGGTCTGGTCGATGGCGCTGTTGTACTGGGCGAAGGTGCTCATCGAAACGCGCGGGTTCAGGGCGGTGTTGACCTTCAGGAGCGTCAGGTGGGTGGTGGTGTTCAGCGACTCGCGCGCGACCGGGGTCGGGAACCGGATGCGATTGACCTCGTAGCCGGCCTCCACTTCCAGGTACCTGGAGACGGTCCAGGTGGGAGACAGGGAGAGGCTGAGGCGGCTGCCGCCGTAGAAAGTCCCCGCCGACCCGTTGAATTCGCCCCGGAAGGCGGCGCTGCGGGGAAGCCGCAGCATGAGGTTGGCTTCGTGGAACCAGTATTCGCCGGGCTGGACGAACAGAGCCGCGACGCGAAACCGGGACCGCACGCTCTCGAAGCTCGACAGCGTCCCGATCGTCAGATTCGAGCCCCCTTTGAAGTCGAACTCGATCTCGGGGCGGATCTCGCGCGATTCCGCCGTTCCGTCACCCCTGCGGTAGTAGTGCGCCGTCTCCACGCTCACTGCCCTCGACCGCAGGGGCGAGTCGGCGTTCCGGTACTGCCGGTAACCCACCTGCCCGGCCCCGTAGTTGAAATCCCTGCGCGACTGGAAACCAAGTCCTGGCCGGTAGTGCGCTCCCACCCGGATCGCCTCGCCGTAGTAGAAGAGCCCGTCGTCGCGCCGCCGCTCCAGCCTGGCACGCAGCAGCCCGGACTCCCGCCCCGGCTCCTCCCCGGCGAACCGCTGCTGCCATTCGTCGAAGCTCTGCGCCCACTGGAGCATGAGATACTCGTCGCCGACCAGCCGCAGCACCGCGTCCAGCCCGTACGCGGCGTTCGCACCAGCGGGAGAGTCCCGCTCATAGGTGTAGGACCCCAGCCGCGTGGTCACCATGGCACCCACCGAGGAGAACGGGTTGAAGACCTGCTGCCTGAGGCGCAGCACGCTCATGGTCTCCGAAGGAACGTTGTCCCGGGCTGCGGTCCGCATGCTCAGTATGCCGAAGTCGGTGCCGGCCAGCCTCCCGACCGCGCGCACGCCCCCGTAGATCCGCACCGGTTCACCCTGGTCGAGACCGATCCGGCGGCTGTGGAAGAGGCGGTTGAAGAAGCCGCCGGTGTTGAAATCGAAGGTCGACGCCCGTTCCTGGAAGAACTGTCGCTTCTCGGGAAAGAAGAGCGAGAAGCGGGTCAGGTTGATTTGCTGCTCGTCGGCCTCGACCTGCGCGAAGTCGGTGTTGACGGTCAGGTCGAGGGCGAGGTTGGAGGTCGGCGAGTACTTGATGTCGAGTCCGGCTTCGGTGGTGGGGTCGCGCTCGCTCTGCCACTCGTGCCGTGTCCCGTCCGGCGAGCGCACGAGCACCGGCGTCTGCTGGAATCCGCCCAGCGCGTAGGGAGTCACGTAGATCGGGGTGGCCTGGCGCACATCCTTCAGCACTACGCGCTGCGCCCGCGACGGCCGCGCGAAGCCGAGCCGCCCCGAGCTGGGATCCATGGCCGGGTACGTCTGACGCTCGTTCTTGCGCGGAATCATCCGGTAGGTGATGAGCCCCATCGTCACCTCGCCGTCGACCGACTGGAAGCCGAGGGTCGAGAACGGGATGCGGAATTCGGCGTACCAGCCGCGGTCGTCTTTCGTGGCGGCCGCATCCCAGTAGGAGTTCCAGTCCGGGTTCATGGGCATGCCGCTGGTGAACTGGGCATCGTTGGACACCGTGCGATCCTGCCGGACGCCCTCGGGGTTGGTGACGAACCAGACCGCGGTCTCATGGTCGTTGTAGCTGTCGATGACCACGGCCAGGATGTCGTCGCCGCTGTAGCTGTCGCGGTAGAATGTCCCGGTGCGGATCCGGTCGGGCTCGGAGTCGTACATGCGCCCCGACACGTACAGGTAGCGGTCGTCGTGGGCGACCCGGATCTCGGTGGCCTCGGTGAGGGGGCCGCCGAAGGTGGGAGCGTACATGGTCATGGGGAAGGGGGCGATCGCGTCCCAGGCGGCCTCGTCAACGACGCCGTCGAGCGTGATGGGGCCGGAGAGACGGGGGATGGTGATGGGGGTGGCGGGGGAAGAAGGGAGCGGGTCGGGGTCCTGGGCCTGGAGGGTGGGCGCGAAGGAGAGGGCGGCCGTGAAGAGGAGGGCAGCCCGGCAGCTCGCGGAACGGTGATTGCGATGTATACTGTACATGACTCAATGTAAACTTCTCATGACATTCTAAACTTGTTCCGTGCACCCCTGGGGTGTTGGATGGGCGGTCGCGGGCCGTCCTTCGCCGACGACCCCTGATGATATGATACGGGATGACACCGCTCCACCTCGACACCCTCACGGCCCCCGGGGCCGCGCCGTCGCGCAACATGCTGCTCCTGCACGGCATCTACGGCGCGGGACGGAACTGGCGCACCGTCGCGCGCCGCCTCGTGAACGCACGTCCCGGCTGGGGCGTCACGCTGGTCGACCTGCGGGCGCACGGGCGGTCGCCGCGCCTGGCGCCCCACACGATCGAGGCCTGCGCGAACGACCTGACGGGCGTGGAGGCCCGTCTGGGCGCCCACGCGGATGCCGTGCTCGGTCATTCGTTCGGGGGCAAGGTGGCGCTCATGCATGCCCGCCGCGCCGAGGCGGTGCCCCGCCAGTACTGGATCATCGACTCGGCGCCGGGGGCGGGGCGTCCGGCGGGGGGTGCGTGGAGGATGCTGGGGGTGCTGCGGCGGTATCCGGGGCCGTTCGGGAGCCGAGCCGAGGCGGCGGACGCGGTCGAGGGGGAGGGGTATTCGCAGTTGGTGGCCGCGTGGATGGCGTCGAATGTGCGGGGGGACGGGGTGGGGGGGTGGGTGTGGCGGCTCGATCCGGACGAGATGGAAGGTTACCTGCGCGACTACTTCCGCGTGGATGCCTGGGATGTGGTCGAGGAGCCCCCTGACGGGGTGACGATCCACTTCGTGAAGGCGTCGGCGTCGAGCGTGCTCGGTGTCGAGGCCGTGGCACGCATTCGCGCGGCCGGGCGGCGCACCGGCCAGGTCTTCCTGCACGAAGTCGAAGGTGGGCACTGGATCAACACCGAGAATCCGGAGGCGCTGCACGAGTTGCTGGTGGCCCGCGTGTAGCGCGCAGAATCGTTCGCCGGTCAGGCCTTGTCGCGCAGCACGACGTACACCACACCCGCCCCCGTCAACAACAACGCGAAGACCCACGCGAAGGTGCCATCCGACACCGCCCCGCCCCATCCGGTCCTCCACAGCACGATCAGGCCCACGAAACAGGCCGCCAGCTCGGTCACGCTGAAGACGACGACTCCGGAGCGCTGCGATTCAGGCAGCTTCCGCGCGAGCCACGGCAGCGAAGCCAGGGTCATCGTCGTCCAGCCTGCCAGTACGTAGAAGAACATGCCGTCCCCTCCCCGTGATGGTAGTCGGTGAATGGGCAAGCGGGCCCCCGCGCCGAGGTGATCGGCGCGGGGGCCCGCCCGGTCAGCACAAGACTGACCCGGTCACCCGATCAGTGGTAGATCTGGAACCCGAAGTTGAAGTTCCGCGGATAGCCCAGGTAGACCTCAGCATCGTCGGCCTTGTGGTTCCTCTCCCCGTACGCATTGAAGCGCGAGTTGTCCGTGGCGTCCTGGATGTAGATCGCGTCGAACATGTTGTAGCCGTGGATGAAGAGCCTGACGTTGCCGCCGAAGGGCCCCGATAGCTCGTCCGAGAGCCGGTAGGAGGCGTGGAAGTCAAAGACCGAATACCCCGGCGGCCGCCACGACTGGACGCCCGCTTCTTCATCGGTCGTGCGCGAGAAGGGGTCCCAGTTGGCGTAGTGTTTTCCGAAGGTCTTGCCCTGGAGCCGCAGGAAGAGGCCACCCGAGGGGAAGAGCGACACGGCGTAGGCCATCTGGAACTGTGGCGCGTCGCCCACGTACAGATCCTTCACGAAGAATGTGTATTCCTCCGTGACGGTCCTGTCATCGTTTGAGTACGAGCCCTGGATATTGTCGGTGTGTTTCCAGTCGCCCCATGAGAGGGCGCCGTCGAAGCGCATGAAGTCCGAAGGCTGGAAGGCGGCCTCCAGTTCGGCACCCATGTGGCGCGCGTCCATCCCCAACATCCTGATCACCGCGTCATTCCCCTCCCCGAAGAAGTCACTGGCGAACCGCCTGGCCGTCCGGTCGTTCCACTGGGTGAAGTACAGGTTGGCGTCCAGCGAGAACTTCCGGTTCAGGGAGCGGAAACGGGTCCCCGCCTCGAATGAGAGGAAGGTTTCGTTCGTGGGATTATCGATCAGGAGCCCGTTGATGTCGTCGATCGCGCCGTCGAAGATTGGGACCTTGGAGACCACGCCGGCGTTCCCGTAGACGGACCACTCGGGGCCCATGTTGCGGACCGCACCGCCCTTGACCTGATAGCCGGTGAGTCCCCCGCTGCTGAGTTCCAGCTGACCGCCACCGGGACCCATCGTGAAGAAGTCGGTGAAGTCGTACACGTTGCGCGACCACCCGACCATCCCGTAGAAGGAGCCTGCTGGAGAGGACTTCTCGGCTTGCAGGTGCATGCCGAGCCAGCTGACGTCGTTCTCGTTGTGGTAGTGGATCTTGTCGCCCAGCCCGCGGTTGGCGTCCGCCTCGGTCCAGAAGTCGGAGTGGCAGTTGCCCCGGAAGCACCCGTTGAAATAGTCGCCTCCCAGCAGGTCGCGCACCTCGCGGTAGTGCTCGATGGTCGCGGTCCGCCAGTCGATTCCCACTTCGGTGTTCAGATCACCCGCGAACTCCTTGTGAAGCCTGCTGATGAAGCCCCAGGTATCCTGGTTGTTGACCGAGTTGCGCAGGATGCCGAACGACCCGGTGCTGGCGCCGCTGTTGCGGTCGATGGTGGCGTTCCAGTCCACGAAGCGCTGGTTGTAGGTGTAGTCCCAGCGCATCGAGCCGAACGTCCCCGTACCGCCCCCTTTTCCACCAGAGTAGTAGGCCACCGTGTTCGCGGTGAGCCCGCTCCCCAGGTTGGAGTACCAGTTCAGGTTGACCTGGGGCTTGTGGAAGTAGTTCTCCCTCTCGTTGAGAAAGTTGCGGCTGTGGCGGCTGAAGACGCCGCTGCCGGGCCCGGTGCTGGTGAATTGTCGTCCGCTGTAACTGGGATCGACGCCGTTGAAGTTCGGGTTCCAGAACCTGCCGGCTTCGTTCGCGAAGTGGTCCAGCCCGGCACGGTCATAGTCGTCCAGCGAGGCTGCGAAGTCCCGGTTCAGCGTGGCGATGTTGAGCTTGTACAGGTTGTGGCCGTGCCGCTGCGGGGCGCCGAGGGCGTAGAACTCGAGACGGTTCCGGTCGCCCATCTTGTACTGTGAAGCGATGTAGAAGGACCAGGCGTCGGTCCAGGTGCCGTCGATGATCCCGTCGCCGGTCTTGCGGGCCACGGAGGCGGTCAGGGCGAAATCGCCCACCGGACCCGTCGAGGCGGTCATCGTCGTCTTCAGGAAGTTCCCGCTGCCGAACTCCTGCTTGAGGTTGTAGCCGGGATTCCGGCTGCTGGGGTCGGTAATCACGTTCAGCGTGCCGCCGATCGACGGCGTGGCCAGGTTGATGGCGCTGAGTCCGCGTTGCAGCTGGATGCTGGTGGCGGCGTCGCCCAGGCCGTCCCAGTTGGACCAGTACACCCAGCCGTTCTCCATGTCGTTGACGGGCACGCCGTTGATCATGACCGCGGTGTTCCGCTGGCTGAAGCCGCGGACGTTGACGCGCGCGTCGCCGGCGCCCCCGCCCTGCACGGTCGAGTACACCGACGGCGTGACATTCAGCACCAGCGGCAGGTCGCGCGATCCGAGCTGCGCCTGGATCTGCGCCTTCGACACGTCGGTGAAGGCCACCGGCGTCCTCCGCGCCTCCGCGCGTTCGGACAGCACCTCGAGACTTCCGAGCGACAGTGCCGAGGGCACCATGGCAACATCGTGGGTCGTGGTCTCGCCGGACATCACGCTGACTTCCTCGTCGTCCGCGCTGAATCCGATCATGTTGATCACAAGGTTGTAGGTTCCGGCGGGCACATTCAGGACGGCGTAGCGTCCGTCGGCCGTCGTGAGGCCCCCGTACTCGGCTCCGGTCTCGGTGTGGGAAAGCACCACCCGAGCGCCCGCCACGCCGGCGCCCTCGGCGGTTACGGTCCCCGTCACGGTCCCCATCTGCTGAGCGCTGAGCGGCAGCGCAAAAGCCAGCAGGATTGGTGTTAGACGAAGTAGTTTCATCCGTTCTTCCTCCCTTTGGAATGTGGTGTTGGAGGGGCCTGCCGCCCGCTCCGGATTATTGTCCTGCCACCTCGGTCCGGCGCACCCGGCCCCGGTCTCCTGACATCATACTACGTCACTCGCTTCCGCGCAGTCACGTGATGGTAACAAGATCGTGCCCGTGGACCCACCGGCAAGTTTGGAAAGTGGCGCCCACCACCCCCGTTTCGGGCCACTGGACAGTCACCTAGAATCGGTCTAGAATCCTTTGCGGCAACCGCCAATGCGCTGACGGGAACAAACCGATTGGGGGTTCCAGTCACGCATGCGGCCCATCACGGCGCCTCCATTCGGACAGCCGGCGGGTCGCCAGGCGGAATCCACCGCGTCAGCCGGAAGGTAGCCCGCGGAACAATCCGCCCAAGCATCGCGGCTCGCTCGCCGGGAGGATTGGCAGGGGCCTACCAGGTCGGCGCGGTTTTCTTTCGTTGCAACACAGGAGATGGACACGGATGATCTCGGTGGAAGGGGTAACCAAACGCTACGGCCCCATCGTGGCGGTCGACCAGGCGACGTTCGAGGTGGACCGGGGGGAAGTCGTCGGCTTCCTCGGGCCCAACGGCGCGGGAAAGACAACAACGATGCGGATGCTGACGGGGACGCTGCAGCCCGACGAGGGCGAGATCCGGTTCGACGGCTCGCCCATCGGCGACGATCTGACCGCCGCCAAGTCGCGCGTGGGCTACCTGCCCGAAGCGAACCCGCTCTACGACGACATGCTCGTCTGCGAGTTCCTGGATTACGTGGCCCGGCTGCGGGGGCTGGATCCGGCGCAAGCCCGCGCGGGGATCGGACGCGCGGTCGAGGAGACCGGTCTCGAGGCCGTCTTCTTCCGGCCCATCAGTGAAATCTCGAAGGGCTACCGGCAGCGCACCGGGATGGCCGGGGCCATCCTGCACGAGCCCGAGATCCTTGTGCTCGACGAACCCACCGAGGGGCTCGACCCCAACCAGCGCGTCGAGATCCGCAAGCTGGTCAACGCTCTCGGCACCGAGCGCACGGTCATCCTGAGCACCCACGTAATGCAGGAGGTGGAGGCCACCTGCGACCGGCTGCTGATCATCTCCAACGGGGCGATCGCCGCGGACGGCACCGTCGCCCAGCTCATGGATGCGGGACGCGGCGTGACGCGCTACACGGTTGAGGCGGAGGGACAGGACGTGGCGGAGACCCTGCACCGGCTTCCGGGGGTGGCCGACCACTCGTCGGAGCCCGTCGACGGCCGCCTGCGCGTCCATTTGGAAGCTACGGGCGACCATGAGCTCCGGCCCGAGATCTTCCGGCTGGCCACCGAGCACGGCTGGGTCCTGTGGGAGCTGACCCGTGAACGGGCCACCCTCGAGGAGCTATTCCACGAGCTGACAATGGAGACTCCGCAGGAGGGGGACGAGTCATCCCCGCAGGAGCAGGATGACGCTTCGCACCAGGAGGAGGACGAGTCATGAAGAGCATGATGAAACAGGTCCTCCTCATCGCCCGCCGGGAGCTGCGCAGCTTCTTCGACCAGCCCACCGCCTACGTGCTGGCGGTCGCCTTCCTGGGCCTCGGGCTGTACCTGTCCTTCCGTTCGCTCTACGCCATGCAGCGTGCGACGCTCCGGCCCTTCTTCGACCTGCTGCCGTGGCTGCTGGTCGTGTTCATCCCCGCCATTGCGATGAGGACCGTCGCGGAAGAGCGCCGCAGCCGCACGCTCGAGTGGCTGATCGCTCAGCCGCTGGGCGAGACCGAGGTCGTGCTCGGCAAGTTCCTGGGGAGCTGGATCTTCGTGCTGATCACCTTCGCCGGCACGCTCCCCATGGCGCTCGGGATCCTCTTCGTGTCCGACGCCGACGCGGGAATCATCTTCGCCCAGTACGTCGGCGCGGCGCTCCTGACCGCGCAGATGATCGCGATCGGGATCTGGGCCTCGGCGATCACCCGCAACCAGATCACCGCCTTCATCCTGGGGGCCTTCACCTGCTTCCTGCTCGTGCTCATCGGATCCCCGATCGTGCAACTCGAACTGCCGCGTGTGATCGGGGGCTGGCTGCTCCAGCTGTCTGTGATCAGCCACTTCGAGAATGTCTCGCGGGGCGTGATCGACCTGAGGGACCTCCTCTACTTCGCCTCGACCTGCGGTCTCTTCCTGCTGCTCGCGGTCGCCGCGCTGGGCCGTGAACGGCTCAGCCACAAGGGCGAGGCCTTCCGCAGACTGCGCATCGGGACCGCGGTGATCGCGGCGGCCGTGCTCGTGCTCAACCTGCTCAGCGGCAATGTGCGGGGACGCCTCGATCTGACCAGCGACCGTCTCTTCACCCTTTCGGACGGCAGCCGCGAGATCCTGGGCGACCTGGACGACATCGTCAACCTGACCCTCTTCATGAGCGACGACCTGCCCCAGGAAATCCAGATCATCGAGAGGGATGTGCGGGATCTGGTGGCCGACCTGGAGGGGGCCTCGAACGGAATGCTCTCGGTCCGCGAGATCAACCCGGACGACGGCGACGAGGCCGAAGAGGAAGCGTCGTCGATGGGGATCATGGCGATCGAGTTCAACGTGATCGGCGACGACGAGTTCCAGGTCAAGCGCGGCTACTTCGGACTGGCGCTGACCTACGCCGACGAGCAGGAGATCATCCAGGTGATCGACCGCGCCGACGACCTCGAATTCCGGCTGGTCTCGGCGATCTCCAGCATGACGGCGGAGGAGCGGCCCCGCCTGGCCTTCATGACGGGTTTCGGGGCCAAGGAGCCGTTCCACTACCGGGCGTTCCGGGAGTCCGTGGCCGACCGGTACGACATCACCTCCGTCAACATGGAGACCGACTCGGCCGCCACCCTCGACGTCGACTCCATCGACGTGCTGGTCGTGGCATCACCCGAGATGCCGGTTTCACCGGAGGCGGCCAACGCGATCGACGGCTACCTGAACGCCGGGGGCGCGGCGTTCCTGCTGATCGAGCGACACGCCTTCAACCCGCAGTCGCCGATGGCCATGCCCGTCACGAGCGGGCTGGAGGACATGCTCGCCCGGCGCGGGGTCAAGTCGACCGGCGAACTCGTGTCCGATGCGGCGTCGCCGGGGCGCGTGCAGATGCAACAGGGAATCTTCAGAGTGGTCCGAGCCTACGCGCTGTGGCCGATCTCCGTCCGAGGCGAAGACCACGCCACCAACCGCGACCTGAACAACATCCACTTCGCGTGGGCATCCCCCCTGACCTGGCAGGAGAACGACGCCACGGTCACGCCGCTCTGGACAACCACCGAGAGCGGCGGCGTGAGCCCGGCCGGCTCCCCCGTTCAGCCCGGGATGGAGCTCGCGGCCGGCCAGGATGCGCCGGGAGTCCACGCCTACGCGGTGGCGGTGGACCCGTCGCTGGCGGAGGCCGGTGAAGGGGATGACGGTGCCGCGGAGGCCGAAGCGGGGCAGCCCGGCGGACGCTTCATCGTGGTCGGCGACGGCGACTTCCTAGAGGACGGCTTCGTCCAGCAGAACGCCCAGAACCTGGCCTTCGCGGCCAACGCCGTGGACTGGCTGACCCAGGACGAGGCCCTGATCGGCATTCGCTCCAAGGACCGGACGCCCCCCGCGCTCGTTTTCGAGTCCGACAACGGCAAGGGAGCGCTCAAGTGGACCTCGCTGATCGGGGTGCCGGCGCTCTTCATCCTGCTGGGCTTCGCGCGCGTGACGGGGCGGACCAAACGCGCCGAACGCCGCTGGCGCGACGGTGAAGCGAGAGACGAAGCCAAGGACAAGGAGGCCGACGATGAGTGACAAGACGCTGCGCGCATCGCTCTACTTCCTGGGGGCGGTGACGGTGCTCTACCTGCTGGTGACGGTGCTGAGGGGTGGTGGCGGAGATAGCCCCGCGGCCGATTCCGGCCTGGCGGCGGCGCTGGCCGAACTGGACGGCGAATGGCTCACCCGGGCCGAGCTGGCCGGTCCGGACGAGGCCATCCATTTGGAGAAGGAGGGGGGCGTCTGGACCGTGAACGGCTTCGGCGCCGACTCGGCCGCGGTCGCCCGCTTCCTGCGCGCCGTGGACGAGGTCGAGGTCAGGTCGGTGGCGGCCACCAATCCGGCCAACCACGAACGCATGGGCGTGACCGCCGAGACCGCCTGGACCATGACCATCGACGGCGAGGCGACGGTGCTCCTCGGCAACAGCGGGAACCGTTACCGCACCTTCTATGCGCGCCTCCCCGAGGCCGACGAGGTGAGCCTGGT
The DNA here is from genome assembly GCA_965208295.1 of Longimicrobiales bacterium. Taxonomy (GTDB): domain Bacteria; phylum Gemmatimonadota; class Gemmatimonadetes; order Longimicrobiales; family Gaopeijiaceae; genus Bin94. The sequence continues at coordinate 1,407,122 of OZ242328.1, forward strand.
GGAGGGGGACCTGCGCTCCGCCGCAACGCGATCGCTCTTCGACTGGCGCAACAAGGTGATGGTGCGCGCTGACACGGCGGCCGTGACCAGCATCCATGTGACGAGGGACGGGGCGACCACCGTCTACGAACGCCAGGACTCGGTCTGGACGATGGGTGGCCAGGAGGTCGAAGGCGTCACGGTCCGCGACCTGCTCCAGGAACTGTCGGGCTTGCGCGCGAGCGGCTTCGCGCCGCAGGATGCCCGGATGCCGGAAACGCCGGACCGCTCCGTTCAGGCCCTGGACGCGGACGGCAACGAGATCGCCTCCGTGCAGTTGGCGGAAGGGGAGAGCAATTTCCTCGCGTTCTCGCCGGCAAGTCCCTACATCTTCGAGATCGCGAACTTCAGAGCCGACCGGATCGCCCCGGAACCGCCCGACGACGGCTGATCGGGGGCCGGGGGCGGCAAGGAGCCCACGAATGAGCCAGACCCCCACCTACGATGCCATCGTCGTCGGCTCGGGGGCCGGGGGCGGGATCGCCGCCTTCATCCTGGCCACCTCGGGACTCCGCGTGCTCATGCTGGAAGCGGGACGGGACTACGACCCGCTCCGCGAGACCCCGATGTTTCAACTGCCGAAAGACGCGCCGCTGCGGGGAGCCGGCACACCCGAAAAGCCTTTCGGGTTCTACGACGCCACCGTGGACGGCGGCTGGCAGGTGCCCGGCGAGCCTTATTCGGTAGCCGACGGCTCGGAGTTCATGTGGTGGCGCTCCCGCATGCTCGGGGGGCGGACGAATCACTGGGGCCGGATCTCGCTCCGCATGGGCGAGTATGACTTCAAGCCGCGCTCCCGTGATGGGCTTGGGTTCGACTGGCCGATGTCGTACGAGGATCTGGCTCCCTACTACGACAGGACCGAGTCGCTGATCGGGGTCTATGGCTCGAACGAGGGACTGGAGAACACGCCGAACTCGTCCCCGGGCGTCCTTCAGCCGCCGCCAGCGCCGCGCGCGTACGAGCTTCTCACCCGAAAGGCCTGCCGCCGCCTCGGAATCCCCGTGATCCCCTGCCATCTGGCCATCCTGACCGAGACCCAGGATCCGGATCGTCTCCCCGGCGAGATCTTCCCCGACAACGAGCTGGCCCGGCGCGTTACCGCCGACTCCATGCGCGGCCGCGCCGCCTGCTACTGGGCCACCCCCTGCGGGCGCGGCTGCTCGATTCGCGCCAACTTCCAGTCGACCACCGTCCTCATCCCCCCCGCCCTCGCCACCGGCAACCTCGAGATCCGCACCGGAGCCATGGTGCGAGAGGTCACCGTCGACTCGCAGGGGCGCGCCACCGGCGTCCACTACATCGACAAGGCCACGCTGCTCGACGAATTCGCCGCGGCGCGCGTGGTCGTGTTGGCCGCGAGCGCCTGCGAGTCCGCCCGCATCCTGCTCAACTCCACCAGCAGCCAGTTCCCCGACGGCCTGGCCAACTCCTCCGGCCTCGTGGGCAAGTACGTCATGGACACCGTCGGTGCGAGCAGCTACGCCCACATCCCCGCGCTTCAGTCCCTTCCCCCGCACAACGAGGACGGCGCGTCGGCCATTCACATGTACATGCCGTGGTGGCTCTACGGCGAGCAGCTCGCGGGCCGGCTCGACTTCCCCCGCGGCTACCACATCGAGTTCGGCGGCGGCCGGCGCATGCCCGGTTTTGGCGCCTTCAGCGGTCTCGAACCCCTCACCGAAGGCAGCTACGGCCAGCGCTTCAAGGACGACTGCCGCCGCTACTACGGCAGCTTCATCGGTTTCGACGGCCGCGGCGAGATGATCCCCAACGAGGACTGCTACTGCGAGATCGACCCCGACAACGTCGACCGCTACGGCATCCCGGTGCTCAAGTTCCACTGGAAATGGGCCGACCACGAGCTCAACCAGGCCCTGCACATGCAGCGCACCTTCGCCGAGATCGTGGACGAGATGGGCGGGACGCTGCTCAGCACCGTGCAGACCGACGGGGCCAGAGCCATCTCGAAGGGCGGCCAGATCATCCACGAGGTGGGCGGCGCGATCATGGGCGACGACCGGCGCACTTCGGTGCTGAACCAGTACTGCCAGTCGTGGGACGTGCCGAATCTGTTCGTGACCGACGGCGCGCCGTTCGTGTCGAACGCGGACAAGAACCCCACGCTGTCGATCATGGCAATCGCGTGGCGGGCGAGCGACTACATCGTGGAGCAGCTCGGGCGGAGGAGCATCGGATGAGTGAGGAACGGGCGAAGGGCAAGGGCGACGAAGGCCGGCCGGAGGGGACGGCAAGGGCCAAGCCAACGGCACCCCGCGAGGAGCCGGGGACGGGGGCCGGGGGCACCATCACCCGCCGCGGCGCGCTCAAGGTGATCGCGGGCACGGCGGCCCTCGGCGCGGCCGCGTCGTGCACCGTCGAGGAGGCCACGCGCGGCACCGATTCCGCCCACGAGACCCTCTCCGGCTTCGACCCCGTCCCCCCCGCCAATCCCCGCGCGACCGGCACCCTGACCGATCCCGACATGCTGTCCCCCGTCGTCCCCTGGGAGATGGTCCTCACCGACGAGGAATTGCGCCAGGTCGCAGCCCTGGCCGACGTGATCATCCCCGCCGACGAGCGGTCCCCCGCGGCCAGCGCAGTGGGCGTGCCGGACTACATCAACGAATTCGTCTCCGCGCCCGCCCATAAGGAGCACCTGACCCGGCTGCGCGGCGGGCTGGCCTGGCTCAACCGCACGGCGCGGGAACGCTTCGGGGCGGTCGACTTTCCCACCCTCACCACCGCCCAACAGCAGGAAATCTGCGACGAGATCTGCTTCGAGCCCGACGCACCGGACGCGCTCAAGCCGCAGGCGCGCTTCTTTGACGGGTTCCGCGACTGGGTCTCGACCGGGTTCTGGACCACCGAGGAGGGGATGCGGGATCTGGGATACATGGGGAATGTGCCGCTGCCGAGTTTTGACGGGCCGCCGGCGGAGGTGCTGGAGCAGCTGGGGCTGACGGGGGAGGATTTGGGCTGAGCGGGGGAACACTGGAACCGGTCCTGGCGCCCATGTGCCCTGCGTCCCGGTCAGGTTAGCGCCAAGGCAGGGCTTCACCCTCCCCCACCTGCGTACCCTCGTTCAGAATCGCCACGTACTCGTCGTAGACGAACAGCCGGCCCCGTCGTTTGCCGGTGGTCTCCCGGGCAATTCCCCGGTCGACCAGCAGGTGCATGGCGGAGGACGCAGCCGAGAAGGAAAGGCCCGCACGCTCGGCAGCCGCGGTGATGGACAGAATCGGTCTGGCCCGGAGTGCCGCGTAGACCCGAAGCGCAGAACCGGCGCGGCGTCCGGCCCCTTCGACCACGCCCCGGTGATTCGCGAACAGATCGAGGAGCCGCCTGGATGTGCTCACCGCCCCCTCGGCCGTGACCCGAACCCCTTCCATAAAGAACTCCAGCCACGCCTCCCAGTCCCCCGTCTCTCGTACCTCGTTGAGGAGTGCGTAGTAGGTGCTCTTGTGTTGCTTGAGGTAGAGACTGAGGTAGAGGAGGGGTTCCGCCAGCACGCCGGCGTCCAGGAGCAGAAGGGTTACGAGCAGACGCCCCACCCGGCCGTTCCCGTCCAGGAAGGGATGGATCGTCTCGAACTGTAGGTGCGCCAAGGCGATTCGGACGAGCGTAGGCAGATCGTCCTCCCTGGCATGGAGGAAACGTTCCAGATGTCCCATACAGTCGTGCACGGCGGTGTGCGGGGGAGGCACGAAGGCGGCGTTCCCCGGCCTGGTGCCACCGATCCAGTTCTGCGACCGCCGGAAATGTCCCGGATCCTTGCTGCTCGCGGGTCCCATTGACAGCAGCACCCCATGGACTTCCCGAATAAGCCGGTTCGACAGCGGAGTTCCTTCGTCGAGCCGACGCCTTCCATGTTCCAGCGCCGCCACGTAGTTCGAGGTCTCGATCACGTCGTCGAGGGGGACTCCGGGGGTCTCCTCGATTTCGAACAGAAGGAGGTCGGACAGAGAGGACTGAATGCCCTCGATCCGGGACGAGAGCACCGCCTCCTTGCGAGTGTAGAGGTACGTGAAGAGCGTGGGGTCCGGCAGCAGGGTCGACATGCCGTCTAGGCGACCCAGGCTGAGGGCGGCCTCCTCCAGGGTCGAACGGAGAGGGCCATCCAGTGCGAGCGGGGGGCTGGGGGGTAGTGGCATTGGCAGGAACGCCCGCACCCGCTCACCGCCGGTCACGGTGACTTCGTATCTTCCTGTCTGTCCTCGGTGCATGTCGCGACCCGGTTTCCTTGTTTCGGAAAAACGAATAGCAAACGGCGCCATTCTGTTTTTGCTACGAAAACATAATAACGCATCTCGCGCCCTGCGAACCGCAGGCCGAATCCAACGACCGGGGGCGTGAGGCCCCCGTGCCCTCCAGCCACTCCCTCCTCGCGCTATTTTGTTTTTGGCAATTCGCCGCAATCGTTATTGTATTTTAGTGATCAAGTCAGAATAGTGAAACGGAGACATGTCCTTGGAGCCCACAACCTGGGCAACGCCCTTATGCGAGCGGACGCGGGCAAATGGTACGAACGCGCAGCCGCGGCGGGGAATCGGCAGGCCCGCGACGCCATGGCGCGCGTGACCCCCTCGTGATCGAGCCCCGCAACTACGACATCGCGGTGATCGGCGCCGGTTTCGCCGGCCTCGCCTGTGCCCGCCGGGCGGCCGAGCGCGGGCTCTCCGTCGTGGTCCTGGACCGGAAGCGCGAGCCGGGAGAGCGCATCCACACGACCGGCATCCTCGTGAAGGAGGCGTGGGAGGAGTGGGCGGCTCCGGACGAGCTGGTCCGCAAGGTCAGCCGGGTACGAATCCACACCCCCGGCAATCGTTCCGTCGAACTGAAGCGCGACGACTACTTCTTTCTGGCAACCGACACGGCGGCCCTTCTGCGCCACCTCGCCGACGAGACCTGCGGCGCGGGGGCCGAGATCCGCTTCGGGGAGAAGTATGCGGGCGCAACGCGAAACGGGACTCGCCTGGATCTGGACGGGGTCGGCGTCTCGTGCCGATTCCTGGTCGGGGCCGACGGAGCGCGGTCCAGGGTCGCCGAGAGCTTCGGTCTCGACCGCAATGTCAGGTTGCTGAAGGGACTCGAGTGGGAATACGAGGCCATGGACAGCGTCGGCGACGCTCTGCACTGCTTCATCGACCCGGAGTGTGCACCCGGCTATATCGGGTGGGTGGTTCCCGGGGTCGGCATCACCCAGGTCGGGTTGGCTGTCCATCGTCACCGTCCGGCAGACATGCGGAAGTTCGTTGCCCGCATCGATAGCCTGTTCGGGTTGTCTGGAAGCGCTGTTCTGGGCAGACGCGGCGGGGTCATTCCCATCGGCGGGCTGCTGCGCAACTTCCACGGGGACCGTGTCATGCTCATCGGGGATGCGGCGGGCATGGTGTCTCCGCTGACCGCTGGTGGCATCCACAATGCATATCGGTACGGCAGGGTCGCCGCGGAGGCGATCGCGGACCATCTGGACGCGAGCGGACCGCACCCCGGCGAGGTCGTACGCCGGGCGTATCCGAAACAATCCTGGAAACGTCTCGCCCGCTGGAGCTACGACCACCTGCCGGTCGCGCGGGCGCTGGAAGCGGGTCTGCTGACGCGGGGACTGTTCCGCAAGCTGGCGGGGAAGGTGTTCTTCGACCGGTTTGGGTTCTAGCAGCCCGTGGACAAAATCCCCCCGGCATTCGAACGGCGATGCATCCGCGCTGGACCGCTTCGCTTCATCTGCTCACTATGTAAACGCGGCATTACACTATGTCATGTATAGTATACATTCTGCCCTTCCAAGGCTTCGCTCTGCGTTGCTCCTTGGACGAATAGCGCTGCTATTCACCTCTCGTCGCGCCTTGCCAGCCCGGCGCCTCGCCGCTCTCGGTGCTCGCGGGACTTTGCCCACGGACTGCTGGCCGACAGGCCGTCCCCTCACTTCTCGATCCGGTACAGGTGCACGTAGTTCACATCGAGATCGCCGGTCACCCTGCCGAGAACGAAATCGGCCCCGATCTGGAACACCCACAGACTCGCGGGCAACTCGACGACGCCGAGGTGGCGGCCATCGGCGGCGAAGACGAAGTACTCGTTCGTATCGTCCTCCGTGCCGTACGGATAGTGACGGGCCCAGAGGTTGCCTTCCGGGTCCACGCGGAGTCGAGCGAAGGTGGGGAGATGGGAGGGGTAGGGACCGGCAAGCATCATCTCCAGGACTTCCTCGGGGGATCCACCTTCCATTAGGGCGCCGGGCGCCATGATCATCTCACGAGTCCGTTCCTCGTAGGCCGCCTTGATTTCGTCGGTCACGGGGCGGAGTTCGCGGGCGAGCCGGATGATCCCTCGCAGGCGGCCCACCGTGTCGTACTCGTTGATCGAGTATGAATCGCCCTCAGTGGCGAAGTACCCGTCAGGTCCCGGAGCCATGGTGAACAAGGGTTGGAAATGGAATCCCGTGGGCCGGTCCTGCAATCCGAGCTGGTAGGTTCCTCCTCCGAAGTCGCCGACGTTCTCGGCCGCGCCGTCGGAAGCCGGATTGATGGCCGCCGTCACCATGGCTCTCTTCGCCCCGGTCCCCGTTTGCGGGATCATCTCGGGATGGGAGAGGAGGAAGGCGCCGGTCGAGAGCGGTCCCCAAAGCCTGCAGCAACTCTCGGCGGGCGTCACGGAGCGGTCCCCCTCCTCCATGCGCCTGCGCCATTCGGTGTAGAAGGACTGCTGGATCTCCGGGATCATGCGTCTCCCGAACTGCCCCCGGTCGTCGAGGATGGTGAAGCTGCTGGCGACGAACTCGCTCACCAGGATCGAGTCTCCCCGGTAGGGGAAGATACTCCCGGGGTAGCTGAACTCCCCGGGGCCCTCCCCCTGTCCGCCCCAGTCCTCGATATGCTCGCCCTCGAAGGAATAGACGCGAATCAGGGCGGCCTGCGCGTCGAGAACAGCGATGCGGCCGTCCCGCAGCACCACGGCGCCGGTGACTTCACCGAAGAGGTAGCGATCGTCTCCCTCCCGCTGGCCGATGACGACGCTCGGAGAGTCGGCAACGGTCCAGCCGTCTTCGCCCCAGGCGGGGGCCGCGCTCTCGACGACTTCGATCCCGGCGCTGTCGGTGACCGAGAAGGCGTCGGGCGCCGGGGCGTCTCCGGGTTGACAGGTGATGGTGAACAGCGACAGGCCGGCAATGGGCAGCGCGACGGAGCGGTTGGACATCGATCTCCTCCCTCTCTTTCCCCGAGTTTCAGAACCGTGGCTGGACGTTGGTGACTTCCACGGCAGGGGATGGAGTCTGTCGCGGTCGGCGTGTCCGGGCAACCCGGATACCGATGCCGTGTGCCCGGCGTCGCCTGACAACTCCTCGCCACCAAAACGTGTCCAACTATGTTGAATTGACCACATCGCTTTCTGGGTTCGGCCCCGCAGGAGAAACCACGCATGGTTCGCCAACGCGTCACCGTCAGTGTCCTTGCCTTGCTCGTCATCCTTCCCACCGCACTTGGCCTCCCGGCCCAGGAAGTCGTCGACCTTCCCGGCCGCGACCAGCTTCTCGACGCGGACTTCGAGGAGATCTTCCGGGTAGGGGTGCTCGAGGGCGAGGACTCGGAAATGTTCGGGCACGTGGCGTCGGTCGCCTTCGATGCGAACGGGAGCCTGTACGTCGTCGACGGCCTGTACGTTCAGATGGACACGCGCGTCGTGGTGTTCGACGCGTCCGGCAACTTCGTGCGCGAGTTCGGTTCCATGGGCGAAGGGCCCGGCGAATTCAACAGGCCGACCGAAATAGCGGTCTTGCGGGATGGAACCATCGTCGTAGAAGACCTGGGACACCGCGCCTACCAGCTTTTTGACGCGAACGGCGAGTTTCTGCGCATGGTGCGGATGGCGCGGAGCAACATCGGGTACCACAATCTGTTTCCCGACCCGCGTGGCGGAGGCGTCTTCATGTCGAAGGAGGAGGGCGTTTCCTTTGTAGTCACGAGGAGTTCCGACCCGGCGGCGCCTCCGCCCGAACCAACGACTCGTCCCGTGTGGCGTATGGATTTCGGCGGCGAAGAGGCGCGAAACGACACCGTTGTCGAAGGGTGGCTGGCGCCTCGCACCGTGGGCCCCGATCGACCGGGCGCGCCGCCTGGCGTAGGCCGGGACCCCGTGTACGAGCCATCACTCCTGACGGCTGTTCTTCCGGATGGGAGCGTGGTCCACTCCGACTCGTCCGCGTATGAACTGCAGATTACGCCTCCGGGTTCCGGCGAGATGCCCCGGGTCCTCCGGCGACCCCTTCGGCCCAGGCCGGTCACAGGTGCGATGGAGAGCGCGTACAACTCGCTGGTCAGCAATACTGGAACCCGGGTGAACCGGACTACCGGTGAAGTATCCACCTACGAACATCCGCAGCGGGTGTTTTACCCCGAAGTCTCCATTCTGCTGGCGCTATCCACTACCTGGGAGGGACGCATCTGGGTCCAGCGGAGGAGCGAAGACGCGGGAAACCCGCGGTCGACCGGTCCGATCGATCTGGACAGCCTGCGGGGCCTGCCTCCTGGCGAATACAAGTTGCCGGGCCGGGTGGTCAGTTGGCGTACCCCGGGGCCGATCGATGTCGTGACCGCCGATGGGCGATACATCGGTACCTATGCCACCGAGGCCACCAGGATGCCCGACGCCTTTGGTCCCAACGGCATGGCGGCCTTCATCGAACTCGACGAGTTCGACGTGGCGAGCGTCGTGGTGCGGAGGCTTCCCGCGGCGGTGCGCTGAGGCCCTGGCCCCGGAACCGGGAGCACGCGGACGGAACTAACCCCCCAACCCCACCGCCCCCCTCAACGCCCCACGCTCCGGCACCACCTCTTCAAGCCGCACCTCGTACCCCACCTCCCCCGCCACCTCCGCCACCACCTCGCGCAACACGCCCCCCACGCGAATCAACCCCCCCACGAAGGCCACCGGCGGCCGCCCCTCCCACCCCCCCGTCCGCCCCAGCACGGCCTCCAGGTGCTCGCGAACCGCGTACAACGCACGGTGAATCACCCGCGCGGCCACCACATCACCCGTCTTCGACACCCTCGCGATCGTCACGGACAGCGCCGCGATCTCACCCTTGCTCGCGCCCACCGCCCAGTCGGCCAGTTCGCGCGCACCCGCCGCGCCCGTCTCGGAAAGCAGCGCGTGCGCGAGGGCCGTCTCCGGCTCCCGCCCGTCCGCCGAGCGCAACGCGGCGCGAATCCCGTCCAGACCGATTCCGTAGCCTCCCCCCTCGTCCCCCAGCAGCGCCCCCCAACCCCCCACCGTCACCACCTCACCCCGCGGGTCCACCGCGCGGACGACCGAACCCGTGCCCGCCACCAATAGCACGCCCGGCTCATCGCCGAAGGCGTCGGCGTGCGCGGCTTCCACATCGGAACCGACGACGACCCGCCGGGCCACCCCGGCATCCCGCAACTCCTTCTCCACCAACGCGCGGGCCGACTCGTTGCCGGCTCCCGCCAGCCCGGCCCACAGGGCGCGCACCGGGAGCCGTACCTGCCCCTGCCGGGCCGCCTCGCGCGCAACTGCCGCAACCACGCTCGCCGCCTCACCCGGAGCGGCCGGGTCGATCAGCCCCGGCCCCCCGTCGGCGGCCCCCAGCTCCCTCCCTTCCGCGTCGCCCACCAGCGCCCGCGATCGCGTCCCCCCACCATCCACCCCGATGCAGATCCCTGCCGCCGTGTCGCTGCCATGTGGACGAGATCCCCCAGCCACCTCGCGAGTCTCTTCGGCCGTCCTCAACGCCGCGTCCGGAACGCAAGCCCGACCAGCACCGTCACCACCAGCCCGATAAACACGAACCACGGCCAAGCGACCGCACTCCGGGCCGTCGCCCAAATCGTCACCACCGTCCCCACCCCGACGATCATCCCGACGATCGCGCCCGTCTGGCTCACGCGCCGGGTGAGCACACCCAGGGCAAAGGCGCCGAGCAGCCCCCCGTACGCCATCGAGGCCGCCGCCAGCGCCACTTCCACCGCCGCCGTGCCCTCCGACAGCGGGATGAACACGATCGCGCCCAGAATCAGCAGGCCCGCCCACACAAGCGTGAAGACCTTGCCCGCGATCATGATGTCGCGGTCGGCTTCGGCGACGATGGCCGCAACCGGATCGCCACCCACCTCCGCACCCTCGCCACCCGACCGGCGACGCCGCCAGAGCGGCCCCCAGAAGTCGTACGCGCTCGCCGACGCCAGCGAGTTGATCGACGAAGACAGCGACGACATCGCGGCCGCGAACACCCCCGCAATCAGCAGCCCGCGCAGCCCCGCCGGCATCTCCTCGATGATGAACCGCGAGAAGATCTCGTCCGACCTGGCGAAATCGCGTCCCTCGAAGAAAACCCACAGCCCGAGCCCCACGAAGAGGAAGAGCGCGAACTGCACGATGACCGCAAACCCGCTGCCGATCAGCGCCCGCCGGCTCTGCACCACGTCGCGGCACGTCAGCAGCCGCTGCACGATCAACTGGTCCGTCCCGTGCGAGGCCATCGACAGGAAGCCGCCGCCGATCAGGCCTGCCCAGAAGGTGTACGCCACGGCAGGCGACGTGCTGAAGTCCAGCACCTGCAGCTTCCCGGCCGAACCCGCGCTGGCCAAGATCGCGGACCAGCCCCCGTCGACGGCCCCGTGCAACAGCAGGAGCGCGATCAGCCCTCCCGCGACGTAGAGCGTCATCTGGAGCGCGTCCACCCACACCACCGCCTTGATGCCGCCGAAGTAGGTGTAGACCAGGGTCGCCGCGCCGATCACCAGGATCGAGACCGGATACGACCAGCCCGTGACAATCGCCAGCGGGATCGCGGTGGCGAAGAGCCGCACCGAGTCGGCCAGGAGGCGCGTGACCATGAAGACGCCCGAGGCCGACCGCCGGGCCGCGCCGCCGAAGCGCGTCTCGAGGAGGGCGTACGCGGTCGAAAGTTCGCCGCGGTAGTAGGCCGGCAGCAGGATCCATCCAACGACGGCCCGCCCCACGAGGTAGCCGAGTGCCAGCTGCAGGAACGCGAGCGTGCCCAGGTAGGCGACGCCCGGGATCGACAGGAAGGTCAGCGTGCTGGTCTCGGTCGCCACCACCGAGAGCATGACCGCCCACCAGGGGAGGTTGCGGCTGCCCAGGAAGTAGTCGGTTCCGCCCCGGTTCTTGCGGCCCAGCCACGCGCCCCAGAGGGTGACGCCGGCCATGTAGAGGACGAGGACTGCGAGGTCGAGGCCGCCGAAGTTCATGGTTGTCCGGGGTCGGGAGGCGCAGGCCGCAACGAAGGCGGCGTGTCCATGATCGCACGCGCGACCCGGTCGTGCACCCCCCGGCGCAGGGGGATGTGCTTGCCGTTGTTGCGCGTGGGGTTCACCCGGTTGGTGAGCAGGACGACCGCCAACTGCTGCGTGGGGTCGATCCAGAGCGAGGTGCCGGTGTAGCCGGTGTGGCCGAATGAGCGCGCCGAAAAGTAGTCGCCGGAGGACGAGCGTTGCGACGGGGTGTCCCAGCCGAGGCCGCGCGAGGACTCGGGAGACTGTCTGCGGGTGATCCGGTCGACCCATCCCTGCGCGAAGATCGAGACGGGCGCGAAGCGGGGGCGGGAGCAGGGCAGCCCGGAGGCCGCGTCGGCCCGGCAGGGGCCTGCGACGCCGCGGTCGAGCATCATCTGGGTGAAGACGGCGAGGTCGCGGGCCGAGCTGAAGAGGCCGGCGTGTCCCGCGACGCCGCCGATCGCGTAGGCGTTCTCGTCGTGCGCGGCGCCGTGGACGTGGAATCCGCGGTAGTCCTCGTCGAGTTCGGTGGTGGCGACGCGGTCCCAGAGCGTGGGATCGGGGGCGAAGCCGGTGTCGGTCATGCCGAGGGGGCGCCAGACTTCGCTGCGCAGGAAGTCGTCGAGCGCCATTCCCGTGACGGATTCGACGATAAATGCCGCGGTCATGAGGCCGATGTCGGAGTAGACTGTGCGCTCGCCGGGGGGGTGGTCGAGGGGGAGGGCGCCGATGGCGTTCTCGTAGGCGTCGCGGCCCTCCATCTCGAGGAAGAAGCGGCGGAAGGGCGGCAGGCCGGCGCGGTGCACGAGGAGTTGGCGGATGGTGACGCGGGACTTGGCCGGGTCGCCGTCGTCCCACCAGGGGAGATGGTCGATGACCAGGTCGTCGTGCGAGATCAGGCCCCGCTGGGCCAGGATGACGACGGCCGAGGTCGTGCCGACCACCTTGGTGAGCGAGGCCAGGTCGAAGATCGAGGCCGGCGTAACGGGGGGCGCGTCCGGGTCCCAGTCGAGGTGGCCGTAGCCGCGCAGGCGGACGAGTTGGCCGCGTCGCACGATGGCCAGGGCCGCGCCCGAGGCGGCCGAGTCGTCCAGGGCGGCGAGGATGAAGTCGTCCAGGGCGGCGAGGGAGTCTGCGTTCATGGCGACGCGGGCGGGGTCGACTTCGCGTGGGGAGATGACGGCGTGGCCCCGGCGGCAGAAGGTGTCGGCGAGGTCGGAGAGGGTTTGGGCGCCGTTGGGCTGGTCCGCGCAGTCGGGGTAGGCCACCCCGCCCCGCCACCGCCCAGGCCCGCCGGTCGCGTGATCGCCAGAAGAAGTCCCCGCATCGATGCGCCCCTCCTCCACCCCCGGCACAAACCCCGCCTCGCGTAGCGGATCCGGACGCGGCTCACCGGTCTGCTCCCCCCCGGCCACCCTCTCCGCGACGCCCCGGTCCAGCCCCTCCCCCACACCGTGCAGCGGCGGAATCGCAATCGGCAGACGGCCGGAAATCGGCGCGGCCCCAGTCACCGCCCTCGCGGCCGCGCTCTGCGACACCTCCCAGCCGCCCCACGCCACCATGTACGTGCCCGCATCCGGGAACGCGGCCAGCAGGTAGGGACTTCCGAACGAGACGATCGCGACGCGGGGCCCGCCGAGCCCGTGCACCCTCTCGACGAAGGCCTGGAACGCGGCGGGAACCCCCACCGAACCCACCCCCGACCGCGGCGGCACGTACGCGCCCACAACCACGGCGTCCACTTCGCGCGCCGCGTGCAGGAGCGAATCGTAGACCGCCCACGGCGTGTCAGGGCCAACCCGTGCGGTGGACATCCGCCCGGCCGAGGACCGAAGCGTCGCGTCGAAGGTGCGTCCCGCCAATAGCGCACCCGGCCGCGCATACGTGACGCTCAGCACGTTGGACCCCGGCGGCAGCGGCAGCACCCCGTCGCGATCCCGCACCAGCGTGAGCGACGCCGCGGCCGCTCGTTCAGCCATTGCCCGGTGCTCAGCCGTCCCCACGCGGGTCGCCACCACCTCCGGATCCACCCGGGCCCCCCGATGCAGCCCCAGCCGCGCCTTCGCTTCCAGCAGCCGCCGCACCGAGCGATCAATCCGCTCCCGCGAAACACGCCCCGATTCCACCGCCCCGGCCACCGCCTCGATCGTCACCCCGATCCCGTCCGGCGCGAGCAGCACGTCGGACCCAGCCTCGAGCGCGAGCACCGCGGCCTCGCCCGCACCGTACCCGTCGGTGATCGCGCCCATGCGCAGCGCGTCGGTGAAGAGGATGCCGTCGAACCCCATCTCGCCGCGCAGCAGGTCGGTCATGAGTTCGGGCGACATCGTCGCGGGGCGGTCGTCGCCGAGCACGCCCGGCACCGCCACGTGCGCGGTCATCACCGCGTCCACACCCGCTTCGACCGCCGCGCGGAAGGGGACGAGTTCCACCCGGTCCAGGCGCTCGCGGTCCGCCCCGATGACCGGCAGCTCGATGTGCGAGTCGGTGCGGGTGTCGCCGTGGCCGGGGAAGTGCTTGGCGGTCGTGAGTGCGCCGCCTTCCCGCGCACCCCGGATGAAGGCGGTGCCCAGTCGCGCCACTGCCTCGGGGTCCTCGCCGAGGGAGCGCGTGTTGATGACCGGGTTTTCGGGGTTGCTGTTCACGTCAAGGACGGGCGCGAAGAGCCAGTGCACGCCAACCGCGCGGGCCTCGACGGCGGTGATGCGCCCGTACTCGAAGGCAAGCTCCTCGTCGTCCGCGGCACCGAAGGCCATCGTCGGCGGGAAGCTCGTGCCCCCGCCCTGCGCCAGGAGCGACGGGATGGCGTAGCTGTGGTTGATCCGCATGCCCGGCCCGCCGTTCTCGAAGTCCGAGGTGACCAGGAGGGGGATGCGGGCGCGGGACTGGAGCCGGTTGAGCTTCGCCACATAGGCGTCGGGCACGCCGATGGAGATTGAAACGCCGCCGAGGCCCTCGTCGACCCAGCCGAGGAGGTCCTGGAAGTCCGGGTCGCTCTCGGAGGCGTAGCCGCCGGGGATCCAGGGGATGACGAGCTGGGCGACAGCCTGACGTAACGTCAGGGTTGCGAGGGTCTGGTCGACCCAAAGACGGGCGTCGTCGTCGAGGGTGGCGGCGGCGGTGGTAGGCGCTGGGCCGAAGCCGGCGACCGGTGCGGAGGCGCGGGTGCAGGAACCGAGAGCGATCAGCGGGAGCAGGATCATGGCCGCCCGCGGACGGAAAGCCCCCCTCACCTCCCGTTATCCCCCTTCGCCTCGATCTTCAGCCCGTCGCCGATCTCGAAGCCGGCAATCCGCGTCGGTGCCTTCCCCGTCACCGCGATCCGCCCCAGAATCGCGTCCGCGGCAGCCCGCTCGGCGACCGGAATCCCCGACCACGCCGTCAGATAGGTCCCCACCTCGGGAAACTCCGACAGCAGGTACGGATTGCCGAAGGCCACCACGATCGTCGGCCGCGGCAAGCCCGCCAGCCTCTTCACGAATTCGACGGCCTCCTCAGGCAGCGCGACCGACCCCGACGCCGTGCGCACGCCCACGTGCAGCGACACGACGGTCAGGTTCATGCCACGGGCGCGGGCGAGGATGGTGTTGTACTCCTGCTCCGTCGTCCCCGGTTCCACGTAAGCGGTACGGAGCTGCCGGTACGTCCGCCGCAGCCCCGAGTTGAAGGCTCGGCCGGCGCGCAGGTCGTTCGGCCGCCGGTAGGTGATCGAGTACACGGAGGCGGTCGGCGTTCCCAGGAGGGGGATCAGTTCGCGCTCGTCCTTGAGCACCGTCACGGAACGGTTGGCCACCTCCCGCGCGACGGCCAGGTGCGGAGGCACACCCACCACTTCACGCATCCGGTCCAGGTCCACGGTCCGCTCGCGTTCCAGCCCCAGCTTCTCCTTGGCGCGCAGAATGCGCAGCACCGAACGGTCGACCCGCTCCTCGCTCAGCCGGCCGGACCGCACCGCCTCGACAATCCCTTCACGGGCCGCCCCCAGGTCGGGCGGCATGAGGATCACGTCCGCGCCCGCTTCGAGGGCCCGCACCGCCGCCTCGCCGCGCTCGTAGAGGCGATCGACCGCGGCCATGTCCATGGCGTCGGTGAAGACCAGGCCGCCGAAGCCCATCTCGTCGCGGAGCAGCTCGGTCAGCACGGCGGGCGCCAGGGTGGCGGGCGTACTCGCCCCGGTCATCTCCGGCACGGTGATGTGCGCAGTCATGATCGCGCCCAGCCCCGCGTCGACCGCGCGGCGGAAGGGGAGCAGTTCCACCGTGTCCATCCGCTCGCGGCTCACCCGGATGACCGGCAGCGCGATGTGCGAATCGACGCCCGTGTCGCCGTGGCCGGGGAAGTGCTTGGCGGTGGCGATCGCGCCGTGATCCTGCAGGCCCCGCACGAACGCCGTGCCAAGGAGGGCAACCTGCTCCGGATCTTCGCCCAGGGACCGCACGTTGATGACCGGGTTCTCGGGATTGTTGTTGACGTCCAGCACCGGAGCGAAGGGGACGTGGACTCCGATCGCGCGCGCCTCCAGCGCGGTGACCCTCCCCATCTCGTACGCCAGCCCGGGATCGCCGGACGCGCCGAGCGCCATCAGCGCCGGGAATCGCGTCGCGCCGCCAAGCCAGATGTTGGTCGGCGCGTGCACCACCCCGTCGAAGCGGAAGCCCGCGCCCGCCTCCAGGTCGGCGCTCACCAGCAGCGGCAGCTTCGACAGCGATTGCAGCCAGTTCAGCTTCGCGGCCACCTCTGTAGGCGACCCTACAGAGATGATGATGCCGCCGACCTGGTGCTCCTCGACCATTCTCCGCGCCCGTTCGCCCGCCGAGGAGCCCTCCGGGGCGAAGTCGCCCAGGAGGAAGGGCATCATGAGCTGGCCGGCCTTCTCCTCGAGTGTTAGGTGGTCGAGGGTGCGTCCGGCCCAGGTGCGGGCGTCGTAGAGGGGGTCGGTGGGGGTCGGTGGGTGGGCGGAGGGTGCTGGTGGGATGGCGGAGTATGCGTTTTGTGGTGTCTGTGTGGTGTCTGGGGTGGGTGGGGGTGGGCGGGTGGGGGTGGGCGGGGTGCGCTCGGAGAGGTGGCAGGAGGAGAGGAGGAGGACGGGGGTCGCGAGGGCGAGCACTGCGTGGATGAAACGCCGCGAGCGCAACGGGGGGGGACGCGGGGGGGAGGGGGGGCGGAGAGGCCGGGAACGCCGGGGGCGACGAGGGGCGGGCCGCGGGGTCACTGGGTGGGTCAGCACCGGCCAAGTCGGTTGAGCGCGCGCATTATCCAAGATAGCGCGAAACGGTCCCCGGGGATGGCGTCAATCGTCGGTCCGGGACGTAGCCGGCTTCTTCACTTCACGGCTCCAATGCATTCCGCCTTAGGTCGGCAGCCTTATGGGGCAAGTGAGTGCTCAATTTAATTCAAAAGGGTTGACGACTCGAATCCCTCCGTAGTCCTGCTCCGCGCTCATGTCCTCGGAGTAGACGGCGTCGCAGCCGAGCGTCCGGGCGGCGGCGAGGATTGCCGCATCCCAATACGAAAGACCGAAGCGGCGGCGAATCGCAACGGCATCCCGGAACACGGTGAGCGTTACGGCCTGGACCCGCATCTCCAACACCGGATCGAGGAAGCGCACGGCATCATCGTCGGAGAGTCGACCGGGTCGGGTGGCGCGGGTCGCCTGGTGGTAGAACTCCTGCAGAACCTGTACCGAGACGGCGAGATTCGGCTCCGCCAAGAGTTCCCGCGCGCGGCGACGCTTGGCCTCTTCTTCGGGGAGAATGCTCGCCGCGTAGAGCAGCACGTTCGTGTCGACGAAGCGCACCTGGCCGATCAGCCGCCGATGTCGGCGCGACCGGCCGGATCCTCTTCGGACCGGATCGCCGAACGGTCGTGGAGCTCCGCGCGCGGCAGGTTGTCCGCCATGCGCAGCCCAATGCCGCGCGCGTCGAAGTCGGCGAAGACCTCGTCGAACAGCCTGCGTCTGCGCTCTAGCGCGGACTCGAGGGGTTGAGGATCCGGTCGCTCGCGTTGCCCGTCGCGGGGTGCGATACGCCGCAGAAACTCACGTACCAGCGCCGACACCGACGTGTCCAGCTCCGCCGCGCGGATACGGGCGAGCCGATGGGTTTCCTCGTCAACGGCTACGGTGATGTTTCGCATTGATGCAGTCTCGCAGTTTCTGTGCTACGGTTACACAGTATAGCATCGCGAGGTACCCGAACCAAGCCGGGAGCGAGCAGGTGGCGATCTCGGCCGCGGTCCTCGTGGAACGTCGACCGACAAGTCCGTTGGACGGTCGTGACAGGCAAGTGCTCCTACCCCAGTGCTCCTACCCCTCCCCGCCCTTCCTGGTCCGATTGGCACGATCCTTGGACCAGAAAAGGATCGCACCGCAATCGTTGAGATCCCCTTCCCAGCGCTGGAAGCGCCTGGGCGTGCGCGGGCCCGTGTAGACCTCGACCAGTTCAACGGCCTCCGGCGTAATCTCGTCGAAACCCCCTTCCGGGGACCCAAACATGATCCCGTCCCAGTACCACGGGATTTCACACCTTCTGCTCCCCAGGAAGAACGGCGCGCCCCCATAATACCCCACATAGAGGCCGGGCAACCTCGTAAACGCATGACTCAGGAGCGGCGAGCCGCGCTCGCGCATGCGTTCGATGAGATCGTCCGAGTCGAACAGATGCGTCACCCTGTCATGATCGATCCGCCAGTACACTCCCTTCTTTTCCAGGAACCGTGAGCGAGCCACCACCTCCAGGGGCGCCAGGGCCACGGCCTCCACCGTCATCTCGACCTTCGCCAATGTCGTGCGCCCCGCCTCCAGGAGGACCGGCTCCGTGCGCGTGGCGTAGCCGATTCCCCGGACCGAGACCTCCACCGGCGACCGGCGCAGATCACCGAACCTGGCCATCCCCCGCGCGTTGGTGAGCTGCCGCGCGGACCCGCCGACAAGCGAAACCTCCGCCGCCTCGATCGGGCGTTCCGATCCGAATTCCGCTACCTGCACCAACAGCGACGCGGGAGCATCCAGGTTGGATTCGGCCAGCCTGCGCATCATGACGATGGTCCTGATCGCCCGCGCAACCGGAAGGTCGTCTTCGATGGTTCTTTCGACGGTTGCGTAGCCGCTCTTCCGAACGGTGAGCCGGTACCGCCCGGCCGGCACCTCGAAGGTCGCCGTCCCGTCATCGCCCGTGACGTGCCGCTCCCGCAGGCCCGACAGCTCGATCACCACCCCGGCCAAGGCCTCGGTGGTCCCGGCATCGCGCACCGTCACGGTCACCTCCACCGAATCGGGCTCCTGGGCCGCGACGGTGGGGGTGAGCGGCGGCCACGCCACGGACGTCAGGGCCAGGAGCGCGAAGGGGCCCGCCGAGTTCCATCCCCGGCCACGGCGGCGGCCGAGGCGGCGACATCGCATGTCAGGCTTCCTCTCGTCCCGAGAGTGAGCAACCCCGCCGTAACGCGGGACGCCACGGCTATGTGGAAACCACTATGGTGTGAATGGTCACGACCGTCAATCAGATTTCCCGGTGGCCACTCAGGAGCGAGTCCCAATAGGAGCTGCTCAAGGGCACCTCAGCGCCGTGACAGCGAATGCCCGGACCTGTGGACCCACCCGATCCGGCGCTACCTTGAGGAAGTCTTGTCGAACCAGGTGTGCACCGAGGTTCGGGGATCCAGGAGGCTTGGTCTTCCTCCCCCCTCCAAGCTCCACATGAAGCAACCCAGTGACTCCACCCCCACACTCCCGCTCCCGCGCTCCCGGCCGTCCGCGCAGTGCGCCAGCAGTCCGTGGATAAAGCCCCGCGAGCACCGAGAGTGGCGAGGCGCCGGACTGGCAAGGCGCGACGAAGGGCGAATAGCACCGCTATTCGTCCAAGGAGCAACGAAGAGCGGAGCCGCGAAGGGACGAAAAGTATAATCGACATTACTCTTGGTAAGGTAGAGTTTACATTGTGACTAAGTCGAGCGAAGCGCCCAGTGCGGATGCATCGCCGCTCGAATGCCGTGGGGATTTTGTCCACGGGCTGCCAGCCGTGCCACTCTCCCTCGCCGGCCTGCTTGTCCTCGCCGCCGCCTGCTCACCCGGCGGCGACGCCGATGGGGCACCCGCGCCGCGCGCCACCAGCAGCGAAGTCGGCGAGGGCCGGCCCGCCTTCCACGCCGACGTCGAGCCCACCCCGTCGCGGTCCCCCACCCCCGCCGTCCGCCCCGGCATCGAAGTCCTCCTCACCGATTCCCTCTCCCTCGTCCGCGACCGCCGCGCCGCCCTCATCACCAACCACACCGGCCGCGACCGGAGCGGCACCCCCTCGATCGACCTGCTGGCCGCCCACCCCGAAATCGACCTCGTCGCCCTCTTCTCCCCCGAGCACGGCATCCGCGGCAGCGCCGAGGCGGGAGTCCGCGTCGAGGGCGGCATGGACGAGCGCACCGGCCTGCCGATCCACTCCCTCTACGGATCGACCCGCGCGCCGACAACCGGGATGCTCGACGACATCGAGGTCCTCCTCTTCGACATCCAGGACATCGGCGCGCGCTACTACACCTACCTGTCCACCATGGCGCTCTCCATGGAGGCCGCCGGCGAGCACGGCATCCCCTTCGTGGTCCTCGACCGCCCCAACCCGATCGGCGGCGATCCCGTGCAGGGCAACGTGCTCGATCCGGATTTCGCGAGCTTCGTCGGCCTCTACCCGATCCCGATGCGGCACGGTCTCACGGCCGGCGAGTTCGCGCGCATGGCGGTGGGCGAGTTCGGCGTGGAGGTGGAACTGAGCGTCGCGGTCGCCGACGGCTGGGAGCGGACCATGCCGTACGAGGACACCGGAATCCCGTGGATCGCGCCGTCGCCGAACATGCCGTCGGTCGAGAGCGCGCTGCACTATCCCGGAACCTGCCTCTTCGAGGGGACTCCGATCTCGGTGGGACGGGGGACGGAGATTGCGTTCCAGCAGGTGGGGGCGCCGTGGCTGGATGGGGAGGACTTGGCGGCGCGGCTGGCGGCGCTCGGCGTGCCGGATGTGCGGTTCTTGCCGGTACGGTTTACCCCGCGGGAGCCGGGGGACGGGAAGTTCGGGGGGGAGGAGGTCGGCGGTGTGCGGCTGGTGGCCGATGGCGCGGACTATGACCCGACGCTGGCGGCACTGGCGCTGCTGGTCGAGATCAGGGCCATGTCGGGGGACCGCTGGGGCTGGCGTGTGGGGCACTTCGATCGGCTGGCCGGGACGGATGGGCTGCGGGCGGCGCTCGATGAAGGGGCGTCGTATGGGGAGTTGAAGGAGGGGTGGGGGGCGGAGCTGGGGGACTACCTGGAGCGGCGCGAGGGGAATCTGCTGTACCGGTAGAGCGAGGGCACCCGCCCCTCGGCGGTCCGCCGGTCGACGCCTGTGTTGTGCCCGCGAATGACGAGGCGTCCGGTCAGCCGCTCCCCGTCACCCTCAGAAACGCGTCGAAAAGCCCCCTCGCCACCCCCCCCACCCTTCCATCCCCAATCACCTTCCCGTCCACCTCCACCGAGGGCCGCACCTCGGTCGTGGTACCCGTGAAGAACACCTCGTCGGCGCGGTAAAGCTCGGCCAGCGGAATCGCCCGCTCCTCGACGGGCAGACCCAACTCCCCCGCCAGCTCGATCATCAGGTCGCGCGTGACCCCGTGCAGGATGTAGTTCGTGCGGGGCGCCGTGGTGAGCACCCCGTCGAAGACCGCGAAGAGGTTGTTGTGGGAGCCCTCCAGCGCCATGCCGTCCCGCACGAAGATCGCGTCGCTCACGCCAGCCTCCACCGCGGCCTGTTGCGCCAGACAGTTGGGCAGCAGCGCGATGGCCTTGATCTCGGCCAGGGCCCAGCGCTGGTCGGGGACGGTGATCGCACGGTAGCCGCGCTCCCACACCTCGCGGGCGGGGCGGATGTACCGGTTGGCGAAGCCGTACACGGAGGGAGGGGCGGGGGGGTTGGGGAAGGCGTGGGTGCGGGGCGCGATCCCCCGGGTCACCTGCACGTAGATGTACGCGACGGGGACGTCTTCCAGGCCGTTTCTGGCCAGGAGTCCCTGTTTCACCGCCTCCAACTCTGCGGCGTCGTAGTCGATCCCCAGCGCGGCCAGCCCCTTCCGCATGCGTGCGAGATGCTGCGGCCAGCGGAACAGGCTGCCGTGGTATGCCGGAGTCACCTCGTAGACGCCGTCGCCGAAGAGGAATCCCCGGTCGTTGACCGAGATCTTCGCCCGGTCCGCGGGCAGGTAGTCGCCGTTCAGGTGGACGACGCTCACGTACGGGCTCCGGTCCCTCCTCCGCCCTCGAGCTTCTCGAACTCCTCCAGGAGCTCGGCTTCGCGGATCGGGGCGTCCTCGGCCGGCGCCGCGTCGGTGCCGTCGCTTCCGTCATCCGCTTCATCGTCGTCCTCACCGGACTCAAGCTGTTTGGGAGCCTCGGGCGAACCGGCGGGGAGCAGCCCCATTTCGGCCTTGAGCGCGCTCAGTCTGTCGTCGACGCCCGCGTCCTCGGACCCGGATTCCAGGCGCAGGAACTCGGTCTCGAGAGTGTCGCCGGCGAGCGCCTCGGAGACCTCGGCGTGGGCCACGCTGCGACGCTCCTCCTCGTCGATCTTGTCGGCCATGCGGTTGAAGGCCTCGAAGGCGGAGGTGTCCGACAGCCCCGACATGGTCTCGTGGATGCGGCGCTGCGCCTGGGCCCGTTTCTGCTTGGCGATGAGCAGGTTCCGCTTGCGCTTGGCCTCTTCGATCTTGTCGTTGAGCTGGCGCAGCGAGCCCTTGAGCTTCTCGGTTTCGGCCGACTGGGAGCGCCAGGTCTGGTCCAGCGCCGACGCGCGTTCCGCGTGTTCCTGCTGACGCACCAGGGCCTGCTTGGCCAGGTCGTCCCTGCCCTGCCGGACGGCCAGCATGGCCCGCTTCTCCCACTCCCGCGACTGCTTGACCTCGTCGTCCAGTTGGCCCCTGAGCTTGCGCTCGTCGGCGATCGCGGCCGCCACCTCGCGTTTGGCCTTCGCCAGCTGATCCCGCATGTCGAGGATGATCTGGTTCAACATCTTTTCCGGGTTTTCGGCCCGGTTGATCAGATCGTTGATGTTCGACTTGACCATCGTCGAGAACTTGCTGAAGATCCCCATTTCTATTCGCCCCCTTCGATACCGGCCAGCGTCTTGATCCGCGACAGATGGGACGATGCCGCCATTTGAACGCTGTCGAGCGACGCCCGCAGTTCCTCGAAGTCGAGGGTGGCAAGCTGAAGCGTGTCGCTGATGATCAGTTCCTGCTCCTCGAGCCCATAGGCCCCGTGGATCACGTCCGTTACGTTGAGCCTGAGCAGCGTTTCGTACAGATCGCCGAGGCCGTCGGAGTCCGCCGGCAGGTCCATCACCTTCATGCGGACCACCAGCACCGGGTCCGAGTGGTGGACTACGATCGCACCGCCGTTTTCGGGGCGGACGAGGAACATTCCGTCGTCCACCTCCTCGAATTCCGCATCCATGCGGATCAGATAGCTTTCCAGGTCTTCTCTGGTGACCATGGCCTTCTCCTTACCGTTTGTCGATGAAGGTGTGGGCCGGAACCTAACATGGACCGGCCTTGTGGTCCAAGGCATTACGGGGGCTGCGGCCGGTTTGTTTGGGCAGGGTGCGGTGCGCGCCCCGCAACTACCCGGAGGACGGAGCGTCCGGGGGTCCGGGACTCGTGCTGGTGAGACGAATCGCCATTGCGCGCGGGTTTGACGCGGGTGGGCTGAGAATGTTGTGGTGGGCCACAATCGGTGGGTTCCGCACGAAAACGGCAGTCCCGAGGTCTCGCCGACGGAAAACACGGGGGGGCGCTTCCCTTCGGTGAGGCTGTCGCTGCCGATCGTCGGCCTGACCCCAGGCAATCCAGGCGCCGATCCGCGATGTTCCCTTCGTAAGGGGGCGGGATTCACTGCTGCGGGTGTTCATGGTCAGCAACCAGGCGGGCGTTCCAACGAGCCGGAAGTCGTGGCAACCCTCACGCGCCCTCACGCGCGTCGGCGAGGAGGTCCACCCGTGTCACGATGCGAGCCGTGGACGACCGGCTAGTCACCTCTGTGGACGAGGGCGTCTTACGCACGTCTTACAAGAAGGCGATCCCCGCCGTGGTAGAGATGGGGAATCCCCTTTTCACAGGTATTGGCATCGGTCCGTCTCGACAATCACTTCAAGCTCATGCGGCACATGCACTTACCATATCCCGCCGAGGCGGTGCTGTTTTGTGTGGCTATGAGGCATCCGCAGTAAGCGTCGGCCTGCCAAACAGACCCTCTCGACCATCGCTGACAGAGTCTCGGTTTTGATGCTGACCCACTTGAGATTGCGGCAAATGACATCGGCACCTAGATTTGGGTTGAGAGGAACGTGACCGAGAACGTTGTTCACTAGGCCCAGTTGCCCGAAAGGATTAGGGAAGATGAAAAAGGTTCCATGGAATCTGGAGCAGGCGCGTAGCCCCCTGCTGCTGGTCGTGGCCCTGGCTGTGACCGGTGGTTGCGAGGAACCCACGACTCCAAGATCCGCACCCGGGGAGGCTGAGCACCGGTTGGCGGCGCAGGCTGGCGCCACTGACGCCACCCGGGAGGCCTTGATGGCGTTGTACGACGCCCTGGACGGCGATAACTGGACGGACAACACCAATTGGGGGTCGGACGAGGATCTGGAAGATTGGTACGGTATTGCGACTTTCTCGGACGGGACGTACCAGCTGGTCCTTCGCGACAATGGGCTGTCGGGCGAGATTCCGGCGGAGGTGGGGGATCTCGGTGCGGTGGATTGGCTGCTCCTCGGCTACAACCCCGGCCTGTCGGGCAGCATTCCGCCGGAGCTGGGGAACCTCTCCTCGCTGCGGTGGCTGGAGTTCTCGGGGAATTCCATGTCGGGCAGTATTCCGCCGGAGTTGGAGAACCTCTCCTTGCTGGAGGTCTTGACGATCAGCAGAACCGACGTGTCGGGCGGGGTTCCGCCGGAGTTGGGGAACCTGTCCTCGCTCGTCGACTTGAACCTCAGCGAAAACCCCGGCCTGTCGGGCGGGATTCCGCCGGAGCTGGGGAACCTTTCCTCGCTACGGCAAATGAGCTTCTACAATAGCGGGATATCCGGGAGTATTCCGGCCGAACTGGGGAACCTGTCCGAACTGACAATGCTGGAGCTCCGCAACAACGGATTGTCGGGCAGTATTCCGCCTGAGCTGGCGAACATCACCGGGTTGGAGATTCTGTTTATCGACGGCAATGAACTGTCGGGCGGTCTTCCGCCGGGGCTGGGGAACCTCACCGCGGTTCACAGGATGTCCATAACGGATAACAGGCTGACGGGCGCGATCCCCAACACCTTTCTGAACCTCTACATGGACGAGTTCAACTTTGAGGGCAATTCGTCGCTGTGCATTCCCAACACCGCGGCGTTCAAATCCTGGATAGCAGATTTGGAGTACCCGGACTTTGTCTTGCAGAGGAACCTCTGCTCACCCGACCGGGAGGCGCTGCTGGGGCTGCACGACGCCATGGACGGGTCGAACTGGGCGGACTCAAATTGGGGGAACGGCACGGATATCAGGTCGTGGCGCGGAGTGACGGTGGATTCGGACGTGCGCGTTACGGAGTTGCGCCTCGGGAGCATCGGCCTGTCGGGCCGGATTCCGACCGTGTTGGCGGACCTCGACAGGCTGAAGGTGCTGGTGCTCAAGGGTAACGGCCTGGTCGGCGAGGTTCCCGAGTCCGTCATGGACCTCGATTTGGATGTGTTCTGGTGGTCCGACAACCCGGGCCTTTGCATTCCCGACACGGAGGCGTTCCGAACCTGGCTGAGCGACATGAGGAGCACATCGGGGCCAATCTGCGGGCACTAGAAAGCCTCCCGCGACGGTAGGTCCGGGGACTGAAACCACGTAGCAATCCGAGGATCCCATGAAACGCTTTTCTTCCCCCAACTCGTCGTGCCTTGTCGGCCCGATGTCTCGCCGCATTCGGTGCTCGCGAGGGATAGTCAACGGACTATTGGCACTGGGAATTGTCGGGCTCGCCGGCTGTGCGGACGACGCCCCGACCGAACCTGGCAGCGCCGACCCTTCCGCCGAAGTGGCCGCGGAGACGGGCCATGTGGGCGCGCAAGTCGTGATGGAACCCGACTGGGTGACCCTCGAAGGGATCGGTGTGAGCGGCAGACTGGCCGCTGCGGTGAAGGACGCGGCTGGGAACGCGCTGGAGTCGGTGGCGGTGACGTGGGAGAGCGCGGATGACGCGATTGCGACGGTCGATTCGACGGGTCTGGTGACCTCGGTCGGATACGGGATGACCGAGATCACGGCGACCTCCGGCCCGCTTGCGGGCATCGTGGTGGTGTATGTCACCATGCCGCTCAGCGACCGGGAGATCCTCGAGATCCTCTACCGGGAAGCGGGCGGGGACAACTGGACGGACAAGACCAGCTGGCTGAGCAATGAACCGCTCGACGAGTGGTTTGGCGTCGAAGCCGACGACTCGGGGACGGTGACCCAGCTGTCGCTCGCCGAGAACAACCTGGTCGGTCCGATGCCCCTGGAACTGGCCGGACTGGGGGACCTGTCAGTCCTTGACGTGCGGGAGAACGGGCTCACCGGCCGGGTTCCAAGCGACCTGGGGGCGTTGAAGCAGGTTCGGGATCTGCTCCTGTCCGACAACGCGCTCGAGGGTCCGCTGCCCGGATACCTCGGATTCATGACCGGACTGCGGTATCTGGACATCGGAACCAACGAGTTAACCGGTTTGGTTCCCGGGGCCTTCGACAGACTGGAGCTGGATACCCTCTACACCTCCGGCTCCGGCGTTTGCCTGCCTCCCTCGCTGAATGAATGGCACTCGGCGATCGAGCGGACCGATGACGCGGCCCGCTGCGCGGCGAGGCTCTCCGTCGATGTGGTCGACCTGGCATCGCCGAGCCTGTACGCCGTCGGCGAGACGGCCACGCTCTCGGCCACCTACGTGAGTCTTGAAGGGGACACCACGTTCGGAGCGGCGGCGGCATGGTCGAGCGGCGATGCCTCCGTCGTATCGGTGAACGCGTCATCCGGGAAGGTGACCGCGGCGAGCGACGGTGAGGCGGAGGTGACGGCCACCTACGACTCGTTGACCGCATCGATCCGCGTGAAGGTGACCCTGCCGGAAAACGACCGGGAGGTTCTGGCGGCCCTCTACGACAGGGCCCGCGGCGACGGCTGGAGCGACGGGACCAACTGGCTGACCGAGGAACCGCTCTCGAAGTGGTCCGGAGTCGAGACCGACGACAGCGGCAGGGTGGTGAGCCTGTCGCTGCGCGGCAACAACCTGCGGGGGCCGCTCCACGCGTCCATCGGCCAGCTGGACCGGCTGGCGTCCCTGGACCTGAGCCGCAACTGGATCACCGGCTCGATACCGGCCGAAGTGGGTGACCTAGCCCTGCTTCGCGAGTTGACGCTGAGCGCCAACGCATTCGTCGGCGAGCTGCCCTCGGAACTGGGTGGTCTCGACAGCCTCCGCGACTTTCGTGCGGCGGCTACGAGTCTGTCGGGCAGGGTCCCGGCGGGGTTCGCGGATCTCGACCTGGAGTCCTTGCATCTCAGTGCGACGGCGCTGTGCGTACCCCCCTCGCTTGCCACCTGGCTGGACTCCATCGCGATAACTGACAATCCCAACGCGTGCACCAGCCGTGTCTCGGTCGGCCCCGCGTTACTCACCCTCCGCAGCGTGGGTGACACTACCCGCCTGACGGTCACGGTGACTGGCCCGGAAGGCAGCGTCGTGGATTCACCAGCGGTTGTCTGGGCGAGTGCCGACACTGCCGTGGCGACGGTCGATTCGGCGGGGCTGGTGACGGCCGTTGCCATCGGCGCAACGACCGTGACCGCCACCTACGACTCGGCGCA
The DNA here is from genome assembly GCA_965208295.1 of Longimicrobiales bacterium. Lineage (GTDB taxonomy): Bacteria > Gemmatimonadota > Gemmatimonadetes > Longimicrobiales > Gaopeijiaceae > Bin94. Next base: position 1,434,295 of record OZ242328.1, read on the forward strand.
CACCGGCGCGGCCGACGTGGCAGTCGATGGCGGCGACCGGGAGGTCCTCGAGATTCTCTTCCGGGGGATGGGCGGCGAGAAATGGAGCGACACGACCAACTGGATGAGCCACAAGGGTATCGACGAATGGTACGGGGTTCAGGCCAGCAACGGTCGCGTGACACTGCTCACGCTGGGCAGCAACAACCTCACCGGTCCGATCCCGGCGGCCGTCGGCTTGCTGGACAGTCTTGTGCTTCTCGATCTTCGGGCCAACTCTCTGACCGGTCCGATCCCGGCCGCGGTCGGACGGATGCGCAGCCTTGATGCCCTGTTCCTGGACAACAACCCAAGCCTGACGGGTCCGTTGCCTCCCCGGATGGGCGATTTGTCCCGGCTCAGGAGTCTGTACGTGGGCAACACCGGACTCCTGGGCCCGATACCCCCGTCCCTGGCCAATCTCACGCTGGACAGGTTCTTTGCCCAGGGTACGGGTCTGTGCCTGCCACGGTCCCTGGCCGCGTGGTTCAGGTCGATCGAAGGGACCAGCGAGGCCCTGTCCTGTATCCCGGATACCGCCGACCGGGAGGTACTCGTCGCGCTCCACAACAGGACCGGCGGAGGGCACTGGAACCGCGAGAGGAACTGGCTGACGGGGAGCGTCAACGCGTGGGAAGGCGTCACCACCGACGAAGACGGGTTCGTCACCGGAATCGACTTGGTGAACAACGGCATGACCGGGTCCATTCCGCCCGAACTCGGAAAGCTTGCGAAGCTGACGGTGCTGAACCTCGGACGCAACGGTCTTTCCGGCTCGATTCCGTCGGAACTCGGAGACCTCGCCAGCCTTGAGACGCTGTCGCTGGAGGGCAACGCGCTGACCGGGGCGATTCCCTCGGAGCTCGGCGAATTGACCAGCGCCAGCGTCGTCTCGCTGGCCGGAAACGACCTCACTGGGCCGATTCCGCCCGAACTCGGCGGCCTCGCAAACCTGACGGAGTTGTTGCTGCACCACAACGGACTCTCCGGCGGGGTCCCCACCGAACTGGCCAATCTGGCCAAACTGGAAATCCTCAACCTGGCGGACAACGAGCTTGACGGAGCCATTCCCACGGAACTCGGGACGCTTGCCGCGCTCCAGGGGCTCGATCTCGCGGGGAACAAATTCACCGGCGCGATCCCGTCCGCACTGGGGCAGCTGGCAACGCTCGAGGTCCTGCGCCTCTCCGACAACAGCTTGAACGGGGGTATCCCGGCGGAACTCGGGACGCTCGCCCGGCTCAGGCGGCTCGATCTCTCGCGGAGCGGCCTCACCGGTGCGATTCCGTCCGCACTGGCGCAGTTGGAAGCGCTCGTGGAACTGGTCCTGGCCGACAACACTCTCAGTGGGAGCATCCCGGCGGAACTCGGCAGCCTTTACCGACTCAGGTGGCTCGATCTCTCGAACAACAGCCTCACCGGCGCGATACCATCCGCACTGGGGGAGCTGGGCGCGCTCGAGGAATTGTACCTCGGGGACAACCAGCTCAGCATGGGCATTCCGGAGCAGTTCGGGGAACTCTACGGGCTTCGGCGACTTGATCTCTCGGGCAACAGCGTGTCCGGGCCGATCCCGCCGACACTCACGGACCGTTGGTCCCTGACCCACCTGGTGCTCGACGGCAACGAGCTGTCCGGGTCTGTCCCGTTCGACATCGGCGACCTCTACCGGCTCGAAGTCCTGCTTCTGGGGGCCAATCCCCAGCTTACGGGACTGCTGCCCCGAAGCCTCATGGATCTCGCAGATCTTGCGGTGTTCCGTGTCGATTCGACAGGCCTGTGCCCCCATCTCGACGCTCAATTCGAGGACTGGCTGGACGGCTTCGTCGAGGATACCGTACCCGGTGGAGGCCGGGTCGACCAGGGACTCGATTGCGGCGCAACCGAGATCGAACGTCTCGCACTCTCCGAGATCCACGCCCTGACCGGCGGCGATTCCTGGAACAACAGCACTGGGTGGGGCAGCAACTCCACGGTGGACAGCTGGCACGGCGTGACCGTGGGAGACTCGCTGGTGCACCGGCTCGTGCTTTCCGGCAACGGCCTGGCCGGGCCGCTGCCCTCCGAGATCACCAACCTGAGGGAGTTGCGAACCCTGGACCTCGGCGACAACTCCCTCACCGGGGGGTTTCCCGCAGCGATTGCCTCCCTGACTTCGCACGACACGATCAGGATCAGCGGCAATGCGCAGCTGGACGGCCCGCTTCCCGCCGCTATCACCGGCCTGACCGACCTGAAGGTCCTGCAGTATGACAGCACCGGCCTCTGCGCCCCGCCGTCGCGCACCTTCCGGGACTGGCTCAGAGGACTTGACGTGGCGGAAGGGGAAATCTGCGGCGGCGCCGACTCGGTCCAGGTGTCGCTGCCGCTCGTGTATCTCACCCAGGCCATCCAGAGACCGGAGGGCGATGTTCCGCTCCTGGCGGGCCGGGAGGCGCTGCTGCGGGTGTTCGTGGTGGCCGACCGGGAGAACGCGTTCTTCGACCCCGAAGTCGTCGCGACCTTTACGCAGGGCCGCGAGCAGATCCACCGGGCGGTGTTGACCGTCGCCGACAACCAGATGCCCACTTCCGCGTACGAGGGCGATGTCTCGAGGACGTTCCAGGCGGTGATCCCCGGGGACGTCATCGCCGACAGCATCGACATGGTGGTGGTGGTCGATTCCGCCGGGGCGCTGCCGCTTGTCGAAGGCAGCGAGACAAGGTTCCCGGAGGTCGGTCGGTATTCACTCGAGGTGGTCGAGACACCGCCGCTGGAACTGACCGTGGTACCGATTCTGTATGCCGAGGACCCCGACTCATCGGTCCTTGACTGGACGAACGGAATCACGGCCGACAGCCCCCAGGTGGGCCTGTTCAGACATTCGTTCCCGTTCTCGGAATTCAGTGCAACGACACGCGACCCGCACATCACCTCGATCAATCCCGTCGAGGACCAGTGGGCCCTGCTCACGGAGATGGAGGTTTTGTACAATGCCGATGAGGCCACGGGCTACTGGTACAACGTGGCCGACAGCGACAACGGATACGTCCGCGGGCTCGCGTGGCTCAACGGCTGGGTGAGCCTGGGCAAGCCCTGGGATACGGAACTCGCCCACGAGGTGGGGCACAATCTCGATCTCCTTCATGCACCGTGCGGCGGCGCCCTTGGCACCGACCCCGATTTCCCCTATGAGCTCGGAAACATCGGTGCGTGGGGGTACGATTTCCGCGACGGATCCGCCGTGCACCCCATCCGCCGCCGCGACATCATGGGCTACTGCTACGACCGGGGCTGGCTCAGCGACTACTACTTCGAGAAGGTCCTCAAAGTGCGCGAGGAGAAGGAAGGGGGCGCGGCGGCCTCGCATCGTCTGGCCGCCGGGGCGAAGGTCGAGACTCTCATACTGTCGGGCGGCGTCCGCGACGGCGAACCGAGGATCGAGCCGCTCCACTCGATGTTCATGAGGCCGAAGCTGCCCGACGGTGCCGGCCCCTACCGGCTCGAAGGGCTGAACCAGGACGGCGAGGTGGAGTTCTCGCTGTCCTTCACGCCCGGCGAGGACCAGTACGGCAACAAGTACTTCTTCTTCGCCCTCCCCATCGAGGAACACTGGGAGGACTCGTTGGAGCGAATCACCCTTGCCGGGCCCGAGGGCGAGGTGACGGTTGGCTCGGACGACCCGCGGTCGATCACCGTCGTCACGGACCCGGCCACCGGGCGGATCCGGGCCATCCTGCGCGACTGGGAAGGGCCGCTGCCGGCGGCGCTTGGCGACGCGGACGGGCTGGAGGTGAGGACGGTGACCGGGCTTGCCGAAGCGGTTCGGTTGCGGCGGTAGCGGGGGGGCGCCGTACCGGTTTTCCATGCGAGAGACTTGGAACTCAAGGCGTTCTTGGAGTCACCCACTAAAAGTTGCGACCACTGAAACCGGTATCTACTTTTAGAAGAGCGTTGGTCGCGAGGCCCGGTTGCACGAAAGGAGTATGGACGATGAAAACGATGCCATGGAATGCGGAGCAGTCGCATAGTGCCCTGTTACTGGTCGTGGCCCTGGCAGTGGCCGGTGGTTGCGAGGAACCCACGACTCAAGTCTCCGCTCCCGGGGAGGCTGAGCACCGGTTGGCGGCGCAGGCTGGTGCCACTGACGCCATCCGGACGGCCTTGATGGCGTTGTACGACGCCCTGGACGGCGATAACTGGACGGACAACACCAATTGGGGGTCGGACGAGGATCTGGACGATTGGTACGGTATTTCGATGTACTCGGACGGGAGGTACAGACTGAACCTCCGCAACAACGGGCTATCGGGGGAGATTCCGGCGGAGGTGGGAGATCTCGGTTCGGTCGACTATCTGCTATTCGGCTTCAACACCGGCCTATCGGGCCGCATCCCGACGGAGCTGGAGAACCTCTCTTCGCTGAGGTGGCTGGAGTTCTTTGATAACTCCGTGTCGGGAAGCATTCCGCCGGAGTTGGCGAACATTTCCTCGCTGGGAAGGTTGACGATCGCCCACACCTCGGTGTCGGGAAGCATTCCGGCTGAGCTGGGGGATCTTGCCTTGCTGAAGTCACTGGACCTCCGCCACAACGACATGTCGGGCGAGATTCCGCCGGAACTGGGGAATCTATCCTCGCTGGAGATCCTGTACATCATCCACAACGGGATGTCGGGGAGCATTCCGGCTGAGCTGGGGAACCTGTCCGCACTGCAGCGTCTTGACATCAGTGGAAACAACCTGTCGGGCGAGATTCCGTCGGAACTGGGGAACATCACCGGGCTGGAGCTTCTGTTCCTTTGGGACAATGATCTGACGGGCGGGGTTCCGAGCAGCTTGGGGAATCTGGCCGCGCTGGAGAGGATGGCCCTCCAGCAAAACAGGCTCACGGGTGCGATCCCCAACAGTTTTCTGAACCTCTACCTGGATGAAGAGGAGTTCTCCTGGTGGGACAATCGGGGGCTGTGCATTCCCAATACCGCGGCATTTCGAGCCTGGATGCAGAGAATGGGGTTCCCGGACTGGCACGTGAACAGGTCGCTCTGCTCAGTGGACCGGGAGGCGCTGCTGGGGCTGCACGGTGCCCTGGACGGGTCGAACTGGACGGACTCCAACTGGGGGGACGACGCGGATATCAGGACGTGGCGCGGGGTGACACTGGATTCGGAGGTGCGGGTTACGGAGTTGCGCCTCGGGAGCAGCGGCCTGTCGGGCCGGATTCCGACCGAATTGGCGGACCTCGACAGGCTGAAGGTGTTGGTGCTCGAGGGTAACGGCTTGGTCGGCGAGGTTCCCGAGTCCGTCATGGATCTCGAGTTGGACGTGTTCTGGTGGTCCGACAACCCGGGTCTGTGCATTCCCGACACGGAGGCGTTCCGAACCTGGCTCAGCGACATGAGGAGCACATCGGGGCCAATCTGCGGGCACTAGAGAGCCTCCCGGGAGAGGTAGGTCCGGTGGACGGGATCCACGCAGCAATCCGAGGATCTCATGAAGCGCATTCCTTTTCGTTCACAGACTCGCGAGGCTCAACGGCCGGGTGAGCCTGGGCAGGCCGTGGGACACGGCAAGACGGTGCTGCAACGCCGGCCGGTGCTGGGCCGCGCCGGGCTCACAGCCGTACTTCCTGGCATCCTGCTACTGAAGGCATGCGTCGACGATACCCCAACCGCTCCCGCAGGCGGGGATCTGCCCCCTGCAACCGCCATGGGAGTCAACGCGGACGGCACGCGCATCGTGATCGAGCCCCACTGGCTGACCCTCGACACGATCGGAGTGACGGGCACCTTCTCGGCCACGGTGATCGATGCGGCGGGGGACACGGTGGCTGCGCCGGATGTCACGTGGGAGAGCGTCGATACGGCCATCGCAACGGTCGACACCGCGGGGGTGGTAACCTCGGTCGACTTCGGCAAGACGAAGGTCACGGCGACGTACGTTTCAGTGACCTCTTACGCCACGGTGGAGGTCGCCAAGCCGCTCACCGACCGCGAAATCCTGGAGATCTTCTACGAAGCCACGGGGGGCGAGGACTGGACCGAGAACGAGAATTGGCTGAGCGACGAGGACCTCAACGATTGGTACGGGGTCTTTGCGGACCAGGGGAAGGCGAGAAGCCTGGAGCTCGACGACAACAATCTGGACGGCGCGCTTCCGCCGGAACTCGGTGGACTGGACGAGCTGTTCAGCCTCGTTCTGCGGTACAACGAGCTCTCGGGCCACATTCCGCCCGAACTCTCGAAGTTCGAGGGCCTCCGCGACATGTTTCTGGCCGGCAACGCCGAGATCAGCGGCACGCTGCCTCTCGAACTGGGGTATGCAAGGGAGCTCGAGTTCCTGTCCGTGGACGCTACGGACCTCTCCGGTCCCGTGCCCTCTCCTTCGCCAACCTGGACCTGACCCTTTTCTACTTCGACAAGGACGGCGTGTGCATCCCCGCCGCGCTCGAAGAGTGGGTGGACTCGATTCCGCAGAAGGAAAGCGACTACCAGCTCTGCACAGACAAGGTCGTCATCGATCCGCCTTCGCTTTACCTGGAACTCGCCACGCCCGGCGACACGGTCAGACTGGCGGCCGCGGTCATCAACGCCGAAGGGGACACCGTACCGGACGCCGAGATCACCTGGTCGAACGCCGACACCGCCATCGCGACGGTCGATTCCACGGGGCTGGTCGCCACAGTCGACTACGGCACGGTCGAGATCACGGCCACCTCGGACTCGCTCGCGGACACGGCCCGGGTGGAGATCGTCTTCAAGCTCGGCAACCGAGAGATCCTCGACAGCATCTACCGGCTCACCGGCGGCGAGAACTGGACGAACACCACAAACTGGCTGAGCGACAAACCGCTCGGGGAATGGTATGGGGTCGAGACCAGCGATTCGTCGGGTGAGGTCGTGGGGCTGTCGCTCGGCGAGAACAACCTGACCGGGGCGATCCCGGGCGTGCTGGCGGAGTTGGACAGCCTGGTCTCCCTCGACCTGAGCGGGAATGCGCTCGCCGGGAGGATTCCGCGGAATCTGCGGGAACTGCGGCAGCTTCGGAATCTGCTCCTGAACGGCAACGCGCTGGGGGGTCTCCTCACGGGGAGCCTGGGATACATGGCCGGACTCCGGAAGAGGGCTGCCCTATGAACAGACAACGGTCTCGCCCCGCCCTCTCGAGTCCCCGGCGCCAACGATCCCGTATTGCTGGTGGGACGGACGGAACCAACTGGCTGAGCGAGGCACCGAACCGCTTGCTCAGTCTCCATCTGCGAGACACCACCCTCGCCGGCCCGATCCCTCCCGCGATCGGGCGGTTGCGCCATCTCCACGACCTGAACCTTTGCGGCACCGGACTGGACGGCCCTCTTCGAGCCCGAGGTCGTCGCGACCTTCACCCGTGGCGGCGAGGAGGTGCACCGGGTGGTCATGCAGAGCACGCTGGACCGGTTGGCCACCTATGTGGATGAAGGCGTCTTACACACGTCTTACAAGGCGGTAGTCCCCGCCCAGCATATCGTGGACGGCACCGAGTTCGTGGTGTTGGCCGACTCGGCGGAGTCGATACCGCGAGCGGAGGGCAGCGAGACACGGAACCCGGCCAGCGGCTCGGCGGCGCTGGAGGTGATCGACGTGCCGCCGCTCGAATTGACGGCGGTGCCGGTCCTGTACGCTGGAAGGCCCGACTCGTCGGTAGTACCGTGGGTCGACAGCATTGGGGATTGGGGGGCGGAGAGCCCACAGGAACGGGGCTGGCTCAGCGACTACTACTTCGAGAGGGTCATCCGGGTGCGGGAGGAAAGGAACCCGAGGACTGGACGAACGGTGGCGCGTTCGACGGACCCGAGGGCGAGATGCTGGTGCTGTGGGGCGGGGTCCTGGACGGATAGCTGCGGATCGAGCCGGTGCACTCGATGCAGACGACCCCGAAGCTGCCGGCAGAGGGGGGCGAATACCAGATCGAGGGGCTCGGGCGTGGGGGTGAGACCGAGTTCTCGCTGTCCTTCACGCAGGGTGAGGACCAGTACGGCAACAAGTACTTCTTCTTCGCGGTTCCCATTGAGGGGGACTGGGAAGGGTCGCTGGAGCGGATTGCGCTGACGGGGCCCGAGGGTGAGGTGACGGTGGACGGGAACGACCCGCGTTCGCTCACGGTCGTGACGGATCCCGTCACAGGGCGGATTCGGGCGATCCTGCGGGGACTGGAACCAGGCGCTGCCGGCGGCGCTGGGCGAAACTGCCGGACTGGAGGTGGTGACCACGCGCGGGATCGTGGAGGCGGTGCGGCTGCGGTGAATGCGATTCCGACTCCTCGCACCTCTTCGCGTCCGCGGTCAGCGCGATCCAGGGTCGCTTGTGGCTGCCTCGCAGCCATCCTCTTTACGGCGTTGCTTCTCGAAGCCGAGTCGTTCCCGGACGCCGAGGTCCCCTTCGACCGCTTCCATGCGGTGAAACTGCTGGAACGAAACGGTCGAGAAGGCGCGCCGTCTAGAGCAGCATCACCATGGCCTGCCTCGTCTGCGGGAAGTTCGTCTTCAAGCTACCCACGTGCGTTAGCGTGGCGAGGGAATCCAACGAATCGCCGTCAGGGAGGTTGGCATCCATTGCCAGTAACCACTATTATTTGGGATTCTCGGCATTATCGATTTGCGCGATCCTACATGGGTGACAATGTACCGTTCCCCCCGTGCCTCTCTCAATCTCTCGCGGCGGCGGATGGTGCTCGTTTGCGCCGGGTTCGGGGCCGGACTCCTTGGAGTGTTGCTGCTGGAGGCCTGCGCCGACGAGACCCCGACCGATCCCGTTGGCGGGGATCCGTCGGTCGCAGCCGGCATGGGGATGAACGACGACGGCACCCGGATCGTGATCGATCCGCATTGGCTGACCCTCGACACGATCGGGGCGACGGGGACGTTCTCGGCCACGGTGATCGACGCCGCAGGAGACACGGTGGGCGCGCCGCACGTGACGTGGGAGAGCGCCGATACGGCCATCGCGACGGTCGATACGGCGGGGGTGGTGACTTCGGTCGCCCTGGGCAAGACGAAGGTGATGGCCACGCATGATTCCGCGACTGCCGAGGCCACGGTGGAGGTCGCGCTGCCGCTCACCGACCGCGAGATCCTCGAGATCTTCTACGAGGCGACGGGGGGGGACGACTGGGATGACAATACGAACTGGCTGACGGACGCGGATCTTGATGAGTGGCATGGGGTGACCGTCAGAAGTGGACGAGTGCGCTACCTGCAGCTCCGAAACAACAACCTTGCAGGCACGATTCCACCGGAACTTGGGGGGTTCGAGGAGCTGTTCATTCTCGCCCTGCGCTCAAATAAGTTGGCGGGGCCGATTCCGGCGGAGCTTTCGAAGCTGAACCGGTTGCGGGATCTGTTCGTGGGCACGAACCCCGGGATCGAAGGGCGTTTGCCAGCGGAGTTGGGATACATGGAAGGGCTTCAATACCTGACCGTCGACCAGACCGGCCTCTCCGGCCCAATCCCCAGGACCTTCGCCAGCCTGGAGTTGGTCCGCTTCTACTTCGACCACGACGGAGTGTGCGTCCCCGCCGACCTCGAAGCATGGCTGACGACGGTTCCCGAAAAGGAAAACCGATACCAGCTCTGCACCGACGAGATCGCCGTCGATCCCCCGTCCCTGTACTTCGAGGCTCCCCCTCTCGGTGACACGGCCAGGCTGACGGCCGCGGTCATCAACGCCGAAGGGGACACGGTGCCCGACGCGGCAATCGCCTGGTCGAGCGCCGACACCACCATCGCGACAGTGGATTCCACCGGGCTGGTGACCTCGGTTGACTACGGCGCCACGCGGGTCACGGCGACCTCCGACTCGCTCACCGTAACCGCCGAAGTGGAGATCGAGTTCAAGCTCAGCGACCGGCAGGTCCTCGACAGCATTTACCAGCTCACAGGTGGCGAGAACTGGACGGACACCGCCAACTGGCTGGGCGATGAACCGCTTTCGGAGTGGCATGGAGTCGAGACCAACGAAGCGGGCAAGGTCGTGGGCCTTTCGCTGGGCAACAACAACCTCACCGGGGCGATCCCGCGTCTCCTGGCGGAGCTGGACGACCTGGTCACACTCGACTTGAGCGGCAACGGGCTCGGCGGGGGGATTCCGGAGCAACTGCGAGAGCTCCGGCAACTGCGGGACCTTGTCCTCAACGACAACGCGCTCGAGGGTCCGCTGACCAAGGATGTGGGATACATGGCCGGACTCCGGTACCTGAACATCGGTACCAACGACCTGAGAGGCGTGGTGCCGCGCTCCTTCCGCAATCTTGAGCTGGATACCCTGTACGCCGCCGGCTCCGGGGTGTGTGTCCCGCCCTCGCTGAACGAGTGGTTCGGAGGGATCGGGCAGACCGATGATGTGGACCGTTGCGTGGCCTTCATCACCATCGAAGTAGTCGACCAGCCGTCACTGACCTTCTACGCCGTGGGCGAGACGGGCACCCTTTCCGCCACCTACGTGAGCGCCGAGAGAGATACCACAGATGAGGCGTCGGTGAACTGGTCGAGCGGGGATACCGATGTCGCTTCGGTGGACGCCTGGGGAAGGGTGACGGCGGTCGGGACGGGCACGACCGAAGTGACGGCCACCTTCGACTCCACGACCGCGTCAATCGAAGTGGAGGTGGCCCTGCCGGAAAACGACCGCGATGTCCTGGAGATTCTCCATGACCGGGCGCGGGGCGTCGGCTGGACGGACGGGACCAACTGGGGGAGCGACGAACCGCTCGCTGAGTGGGCAGGAGTCGAAACAGACGATAGCGGGCGCGTCGTAGGTCTTTCGCTGGACGACAACAATCTGCGCGGGCCAGTTCACTCGTCCATCGGCCAGCTGGACCGGCTGGTCACCCTGCATCTGGGGCGGAATTGGCTTGCCGGCCCGATTCCGGCCGAGGTGGGCGATCTGAGCCTGCTTCGCGAGCTGGTTCTGAGCGTGAACGGGCTGGTGGGCGAACTGCCGGCGGAGTTGGGCACGCTGGACAGCCTGCGAGTCTTCAACGTGGCGGTCACGAGCGTGTCCGGGCTGGTCCCGCGTTCCTTTGCCGACCTCGAACTGGAGAGCTTCCAAGTCAACGGCACGGACGTGTGCGTGCCCCCGTCGCTCTCATCGTGGCTGGACTCGATCCCGCAGACCGACGATCCGCCGGAGTGCGCCAGCAACGTCAGTGTCGCCCCATCTCCGGTGACCTTCGGCGCCATCGGCGACACGGTCCGTCTGACGGTCACGGTGGTCGGGCCCGAAGGAGTGGTCGTGGAAGCTCCGGAGGTGACATGGACCAGCGGCGACACGAGAGTCGCGAGGGTCGACGCGACCGGGCTGGTGACAGCTCGTTACATCGGCGTCACGACCGTAACCGCCACGTACGACTCGGTCAACGCCGGGACGGCCGACGTAGCGGTCAAGCTCCCAGGGAGCGATCGAGTCGCCCTCGAATCCCTCTACCGGGCCATGGGCGGCAACGACTGGACAAACAACACGAACTGGCTGAGCGACCAGCCGCTGGCAGAGTGGCATGGGGTCGATGTCCACCAGAGCGGCCGGATAAAGTACCTGGAATTGAACGACAACAACCTGACCGGCCAGATCCCCGCTGACATCGGTCTGCTGGACAGCTTGTTCAGCTTCAATCTGTCCGGGAACGATCTCAACGGCCCGATTCCTACTTCGATCGGCCGGTTGGTCGGCGTGCGCGACCTCAAGCTTCGAGACAACGAGCAACTCGACGGCCCCCTGCCCCCGGAGATGGGCAACATGGCGGCGCTCGAATACATGGACCTGAGCTCCACCGCTCTCTCCGGCCCCCTCCCTGAAACCTTCGCCAACCTGACCGTCCCCAGGTTCTACCACTCCGGCACCAGCCTGTGCGTGCCGCGCTCCCTGGCGGGGTGGTACGAGACGCTCGGAAACAGCGACCCTCTCCCCTGCATCCCCGTCACGGCCGACCGCGATGTTCTCGTCGAGTTCTACAACGCGACCGGCGGGCCGAATTGGGGAGTCAAGCGAAACTGGCTCAGCGACAAGAGCCTGAACACATGGCAAGGCATCATCACCGACGCGGAGGGATACGTCACGGAGTTCTTTATGCCGTGGAACAATCTCACGGGCAGCGTCCCGCCTCGGCTGGGAGATCTCAGCCGCCTCGAAGTGCTCGGTCTGTACGCGAACGAGTTGACGGGAAGGATTCCCCCGGAGCTCGGAAAGCTGACCAGGATCCGGGAGTTCGCGCTCTCCAGCAACAAATTGGAGGGACCGATCCCGCCGGAGATCGGCGGCATGGTCAGCGCCGGCGAAATGTGGCTCTCCTGGAACAACCTGTCGGGACCGATCCCGGCCGAGATCGGTAACCTCGTCAACCTCGAGCACCTGGCACTCTTCCAGAACGAGTTGAGCGGGCCGCTGCCAGCGGAATTCGGCAAGCTGAAGAAGCTGAAGACGATGTGGCTGAGCAGCAACAAGTTCGAGGGACCGTTGCCGCCGGAACTGGGAGACATGACCGCGCTGGAGGACATCACTCTTTCCAGAAACAGGATCACCGGCTCGATCCCACCCGAGCTGGGCAAGCTTCAGAACCTCAAATTCCTCGGGCTCAACGACAACCTTCTGACCGGGGCGATTCCGCCCGAACTCGGGAATCTGGCATCGCTCGAGGAGCTGTACCTGATGAGGGACTCGCTGTCCGGCAGCATTCCGCCGGAATTGGGCAACCTGTCGAAGCTGGAGTGGCTGTGGCTCTTCGACAACAAGTTGACTGGGCCGATACCGGCGGAACTCGGCAACCTTTCCAAGCTCGTGAACATGTCTATCGGCACCAATGAGCTAACCGGGTCCATACCGCCCGAACTCGGCAATCTCTCGGCGCTGGAAGCCTTGTACATTCCCCGAAACAACCTCACCGGCTCCATACCCCCGGAACTGGGCAACCTCTCGAACCTGGAAACGCTCTGGCTCTTCAAGAACGAGCTCTCGGGAAGCATCCCTGCCGAACTCGGCAACCTGTCCGCCCTGGTGGACTTGACGGTGAACGACAATTTGCTGACCGGACCCATGCCACCCGAGCTGGGTCAACTGTCGTCGCTCGAGTATCTGGGTGCCCGGTACAATAACCTCACCGGTGCTATCCCTCCGGAACTCGGCCAGGTTACCTCACTCATCAACATTGTACTCCAGCACAACAACCTCTCCGGCCCGCTTCCCCCCGAACTCGGCAACCTCATCAACCTGGAGGAATTCAACGTCAACAACAACATGGGTCTCGAGGGCCTGATGCCCAGGAGTATGATGAACCTCCCACTCGGCTACCTCGACATCTCCTCCACCGAGGTGTGCCCCCACCTCGACGAAGAGTTCCAGGAATGGCTGGACGGGATCGGGCGAGCGTACGGCCTCTGGTGCCCCCCCACGCTCACCGAGCGGTTCGCACTGGAGGAATTCCACGCCGCGGCCGGGGGGGACTCCTGGACCAACGACAGCGGTTGGGACAGCGACGCTGTAGGCAGCAATTGGCACGGTGTCACCGTGGGCACCGCGGATACGCTCGTGCGCAGGCTCGCGCTCCCGGACAATGGACTGACAGGGTCGATCGCACCTGCGATCGGCAACCTGCAGAAGCTGGAGACCCTGGACGTGGGCGACAACAGTCTCACGGGCGGAGTCCCCGTCTCCATCGCCTTCATGGACGCACTGGACACGATCAGGATCAGCGGCAACGCGGACATGGAGGGGCCGCTTCCCTTCCGGATGACCGAGATGGACGGGCTGAAGGCACTGCAGTACGACAGCACCGGCCTTTGCGCCTCCCCTTCGGTGTCCTTCCAGAGATGGATTGACGGATTGGATCTCGCCGACGGGGCCACCTGCGACAACGCCGAGGCGGTCCGGTTGTCGCTACCGATCGTCTACCTCAACCAGGCCGTCCAGAGGCCGGAGGGCGATGTCCCGCTCCTCTCGGGGCGCGATGCGCTGCTTCGGGTGTTCCTGGTGGGCGACCAGGCTAATGCCTTTTTCGAGCCCGAGGTCGTCGCAACCTTCACGCGCGCAGGCGAGGAGGTCCACCGCGTGGTCATGCAGTCCATCGACGACCGCGTGGTCACCTCCGCGGACGAGGGCAACCTGCGCACCTCCTTCAACGCGGTGATCCCCGCCGAGCACCTGGTGGCGGGCACCGAACTGGTGGTCGTGGCCGACAGCGCGGAGACGATACCGCGGGCCGAGGGCAGCCGGACGCGCTACCCGGATTACGGTTCCGCGACGTTCAATGTGATCGACGTGCCGCCGCTCGAGCTGACCGCGGTGCCGGTGCTGTATGCGGAGAATCCCGACTCGTCGGTGATCCCGTGGGCCGACAACATTGCGGACCTGGGAGAGGAGAGCCCGCACGTGGGCCTGTTCAGGTATTCGTTCCCCTTCTCGGAATTCACGACCAAGCACCGGGAGCCCTACGTCACGTCGCTCGACCTTACCGTGGAGGACAATACGTGGGGCATAATCCTCGAACTGGAGCCGGTGTACCGGGCCGAGAAGGCGACGGGCTACTGGTACGCGATCGCGGACAGCGACGTCGGCTACGTGCGCGGGATCGCGCGGTTGAACGGGTTGGTGAGCTTCGGCAAGCCGTGGCCCGACGAGCTCGCGCACGAGGTGGGCCACAACCTGGACCTGTTGCACGCGCCCTGTGGAGGCGCCCTTGGTACCGACCCGGACTTCCCCTACGAGAACGGCAGCATCGGTGTGTGGGGATACGACTTCCGCGACGGCACGGTGGTGTCGCCGGAGCGCCGCCGCGACATCATGGGGTACTGCTACGAACTGGGATGGCTCAGCGACTACTACTTCGAAAGGGTCATCCGGGTGCGGGCCAACAAGGACGAGACCTGGACAAACGGAGACTTGTCCGGTGCCGGGCCGGAGGGCGAGATGCTGGTGCTCTGGGGCGGGGTGCTGAACGGCGAGTTGCAGATCGAGCCGGTGCACTCGATGACCACGACCCCGAAGCTGCCGGCGGAGGCGGGCGCCTACCGCATCGAAGGGTTCGGGCGCGGTGGCCAGACCGAGTTCTCGCTGTCCTTCACGCCGGGCGAGGACCAGTACGGCAACAAGTATTTCTTCTTCGCCGTTCCCATCGAGGGGGACTGGGAGGGGTCGCTGGAGCGGATCACGTTGACCGGGCCCGAGGGGGAGGTCACGGTGGACCAGAACGATCCGCGCTCGCTCACGATCGTGACGGACCCGTCCACAGGGCGGATTCGGGCGATTCTACGGGACTGGAACCAGGCGCTGCCGGCCGCGCTGGGCGACACCAGCGGTTTGGAGGTGGTGACGACAAGAGGAATCGTGGAGGCGGTGCGGTTGGGCCGGTAACAGACCCTCGTTGACAACCATCGGGTCAAACCATCATGGTGCATACCTGCGGTCGCGCTCTTTCTTGTGGGCGACCCACTACCCTGAATTGAAAGCAGAGGTGTAAACATGCCGTACCCTGGTCGCACCTATTCACCTCGGCGGGTTTCTCGCTCGTACCCAGCTTGCACCTTGCTCGCGGCCGTCTTGCTCGCCGCAGTGTTCCTGCTGGAAGCCTGTGCGGACGATACGCCAATCGCCCCCACGAAGGACTTGAACCCCACGGCCTCCGCGGCGGATCGGGAGGTTCTCGTCACCCTCTACAACGAGACCGGGGGGCCGGAGTGGAACTATCGGGAGAATTGGCTGAGCGAGAGAAGCCTCAACACATGGGACGGCATCGAGACCGATCCGGAAGGCTACGTCACCGATATCCTCATGCCCTGGAACAACATGACGGACAGCCTCCCACCCGAACTCGGCAACCTCGGCCGCCTCGAGGTGCTGGAGCTCTACGGGAACGAATTGATCGGCCGCATACCCCCGGAACTCGGCAAGCTGAGCAAGATCCGGAAGTTCGTTCTCCCCAGCAACAAATTGGAGGGACCGATCCCACCCGAACTCGGCAACCTCGGCCGCCTCGAGGTGCTGGAGCTCTACGGGAACGAATTGATCGGCCGCATACCCCCGGAACTCGGCAAGCTGAGCGGGATCCGGAAGTTCGTTCTCTCCAGCAACAAATTGGAGGGACCGATCCCACCCGAACTCGGCAACCTCACCCGGGTAGAGGAGATGTACCTGTCCTCCAACGAGCTTTCGGGGCCGATCCCCACCGAGTTCGGCAATCTGGTAGATCTGGAGTTGCTGTGGCTCTTCGAGAACCAGCTGAGCGGGCCGATTCCCCCCGAACTCGGCAAGCTGAAGAAGCTTAACGAATTCGCAGCTTCCAACAACCAGTTGGAGGGCCCGCTCCCGCCGGAAATCGGCGGCCTTGAATCCCTGCAGCGGCTGATTCTCCATACCAACCGGCTGGAGGGGCCGCTCCCGCCGGAACTGGGCGAGTTGAGCAAGCTCGAGGCGCTGTGGCTGGGCCGGAACCAGATCACGGGCCCGCTGCCTTCGGAACTCGGCAACCTTCAGGCGCTCAAATCCTTCTCGGTGTGGATCAACCAGATGGACGGCCCCATCCCGCCTGAGCTCGGCAATCTGTCCTCCCTTGAAGTGCTGATCCTGTCCACAAACCGGTTTTCCGGAAGCATTCCGCCCGAGATGGGCAAGCTCTCCAACCTGGAGCACCTCGGCCTCTACGAAAACCAGCTGACAGGGGCGATTCCCCCGGAACTCGGGAATCTCTCCAGCCTGTTCGATTTCTGGCTCAGTGAGAACCAGCTGACCGGGACCATACCGGCCGAACTCGGAAAGCTGTCCACTGTCGAGGACTTCGGCGTCCAGAACAACAAGTTGAGCGGTGCCATCCCACCGGAATTCGGCCAGATGTCCTCGTTGGTCCAATTGGCACTCTACAACAACAACCTGTCCGGACCGCTTCCCCTCGAGATCGGCGACCTTGGTGCACTGGATGACCTGCGCTTGCACGACAACCCCGATCTGGAGGGCCTGCTCCCTAGAAGTGTCCTGAGGCTTCCTCTCGACTACCTTGACATCGGTGGTACGGACCTGTGTCCGCAGCTGGACAATGATTTCCAGGAGTGGGTGGACGGGATCGAGAAGGTCCGGGGCCTGGCATGTCCCACAACCCAGATCGAAGGGTTCGCGCTGGACGAAATCTACGCCGCGACCGGCGGGGAATCGTGGACCGACAAAAGCGGCTGGGACGGCGATGCCACGTTGAGTAGCCGGTACGGAGTCACCGTTGCGGCGGGAGACTCGCTCGTGCGGGAGATCAGACTCCCCGGCAACGGGCTGCGGGGACCTCTGCCTACCGAAATCGGCAGCCTGAGGAAGCTGGAAATCCTGGACCTGGGCGACAACAACCTCACGGGGGTGATTGGCGGCGCGATTGCCTCCATCGACGCACTGGACACGATCAGGGTCAGCGGCAATTCGGATATGGAAGGGCCACTTCCCTTCCGAATGACCGAAATGACGGGCCTGCAGGCGCTGCAGTTCGCGGACACCGACCTTTGTGCATCTCCGTCGGCGACCTTCCAGGCATGGATCGATGGGCTGGACATCGCGGATGGGGCAACCTGCGACAACCCGGAGGAGGTCGGGCTGTCGCTGCCGGTCGTCTACCTCACGCAGGCGATACAGAGGCCGGCCGGCGATATCCCGCTCCTCTCCGGCCGTGAGGCACTCCTCCGGGTTTTCCTGGTGAGCGACCGGGAGCACGCCTTCTTCGAGCCCGAGGTCGTCGCGACCTTCACCCGTGGCGGCGGGGATGTATACCGGGTGCTCATGGAGAGTTCGCTGGACCGGCTGGCCACCTCGGTGGATGAAGGCCGATTCGTGACGTCGTACAATGCGGTGATCCCCGCCGACCACATCGTGCCGGGCACCGAGCTGGTGGTGGTGGCCGATTCCGCCGAAACGATTCCGCGTGCCGAGGGCAGCCAGACCCGCTTCCCGGAAACCGGTTCGGTCGCTCTGAGTGTGATCGACGTACCGCCGCTCGAGCTGACCGCGGTGCCGGTCCTGTATGCGGACAATCCCGACTCATCGGTAATCCCGTGGACCGACAACATCGCGGAGCTGGGGGAGGAGAGCCCGCACGTGGGCCTGTTCAGGTATTCGTTCCCGTTCTCGGAGTTCAGCACCAAGCACCGGGAGCCCTACGTCACATCGCTCGACCTGACCGACGAAGGCAACACGTGGTCCTTGATCCTCGAAATGGAGCCGGTGTACCGAGCCGAGAAGGCCACGGGGTACTGGTATGCCGTGGCTGACAGCGAAGAGGGGTATGTGCGCGGGATCGCCCGCCTGAACGGACTGGTCAGCTTCGGTAAACCTTGGGACACCGAACTCGCGCACGAAGTGGGTCACAATCTGGATCTCCTGCATGCCCCTTGCGGCGGTGCATCGGGCACAGATCCCGACTTCCCCTATTCGAACGGTAGCATCGGCGTGTGGGGGTACGACTTCCGCGAAGGTACGCTGGTGTCGCCGAGGCGCCGCCGCGACATCATGGGGTACTGTTACGAGAGGGGTTGGCTCAGCGACTACTACTTCGAGAAGGTCATCCGGGTGCGGGCGAACAAGGACGAGACCTGGACGAACGGAGAGCTGTCCGGCGCCGGGCCCGAGGGTGAGATGCTCGTGCTCTGGGGCGGCGTTCTGAACGGCGAGTTGCGGATCGAGCCGGTGCACTCGATGCAGACGACCCCGAAGCTGCCGGCGGAGGCCGGGCCCTACCGCATCGAAGGGTTCGGGCGCGGCGGCCAGACCGAGTTCTCGCTCTCCTTCACGCCCGGAGAGGACCAATACGGCAACAAGTACTTCTTCTTCACCATCCCGATCGAGGCCGACTGGGAGAACTCGCTGGAACGCATCACGCTGACGGGCCTCCAGGGGGAGGTGACGGTGGACCAGAATGATCCCCGCTCGCTTACGATCGTGACCGATCCCTCCACCGGGCGGATCCGTGCAATTCTGCGGGACTGGAACCAGGGGCTGCCGTCCGCGCTGGGTGATACCAGCGGGCTTGAAGTGGTGACGACGCGCGGGATCGTGGAGGCGGTGCGGTTGCAGCGGTAGCGCAGTGGAGGGGATGCTGGCAGACGACAGGTCCTTTGGAGGAATGCCCGTTCAGATGAACTTAGTCCACTTGACTTAGTCCACTCCTCGCCTCCAAGAGCGGCGCCAGATACCTCCCCGTGTAGGACCCCCCCGCCCCCGCCACCTCCTCCGGCGACCCCACCGCCACCACCCGCCCCCCCCCATCCCCCCCCTCCGGCCCCAGGTCGATCACCCAGTCGGCCGTCTTCACCACGTGCAGGTTGTGCTCGATGACCACCACCGTATTCCCCCGCTCCACCAGACTGTGCAGCACACCCAGCAGAATCCGCACGTCCTCGAAGTGCAGCCCCGTCGTGGGCTCGTCCAGGATGTACAGGGTGCGCCCCGTGGAGATCTTCGACAGTTCGGACGACAGCTTCACCCGCTGCGCCTCGCCCCCCGACAGCGTGATCGCGCTCTGGCCCAGGTGGATGTAGCCGAGCCCCACGTCGTTCAGCGTCCGCAGGCGGCGCTTGATCTGGGGCACCGCGTCGAAGAAGTCGAGCGCGTCGCGAACGGTCATTTCCAGCACGTCCGCAATGTTCTTCCCCTTGTAGTAGATGTCCAGGGTCTCGCGGTTGTAGCGGCGCCCACGGCACACATCGCAGGACACGTACACGTCCGGTAGGAAGTGCATCTCGATCTTCACCAGCCCGTCGCCCTTGCACGAGTCGCAGCGGCCGCCCTTCACGTTGAAGGAGAAGCGTCCGGCCTGGTAGCCGCGAATCTGGGCCTCGGGGACGCCGGCGAAGAGTTGGCGGATGGGCGTGAAGAGGCCGGTGTAGGTGGCGGGGTTGGAGCGCGGGGTGCGGCCGATGGGCGACTGGTCCACCTCGATCACCTTGTCCACCTCGGAGAGCCCGTCGATGCGGTCGTGGGCGCCGGCCACCGACCGGCTGCGGTAGAAGTGCCGCGACAGGGCACGGTACAACGTCCCGTTCACCAGCGTCGACTTCCCCGACCCGCTCACGCCGGTCACGGTGATGAAGCAGCCCAGGGGGAATGCCACGTCGATGTGATTCAGGTTGTGCTGCGACGCCCCCCGCACGGTCAGCCAGCGCTTCGGATCCGGCCTCCGCCTCCGCTCCGGCACGGCGATCTCCATGTCGCCACGCAGATACGCCCCCGTCACCGACTCCGGCGCAGCCATCACGTCATCCACGGACCCCGCCACCACCACCTCCCCGCCCGCCCGCCCCGCCCCCGGCCCCAGGTCCACGACGAAGTCCGCCTCGCGGATCGTGTCCTCGTCGTGCTCCACCACCACCACCGTGTTGCCCAGGTCGCGCAGGTCCTTGAGCGTGCCCAGAAGCCGATGGTTGTCGCGCTGGTGCAACCCGATCGACGGCTCGTCGAGAATGTACAGGACCCCCACCAGGCGGCTCCCGATCTGGGTCGCCAGACGGATGCGCTGCGATTCACCCCCGGACAGGGTGGCCGCCGAACGGCTCAGCGTCAGGTAGTCGAGGCCGACGTTGCGCAGGAAGCCCAGCCGCTCCCGCACCTCGCGCAGGATGGGTCCTGCGATCTCGCCCGGGAGCGGTTCTCCCGGTGCGGTCTCCACCCCGTCGGGAAGCTCCTCCCCCGTAACCGGCAGCGACCCCATGAACGCCAGGATCTCGCCGATGGGCCGCTCCACCACGCTGCTGATCGGCTCCCCCCCGATCCGCACCGCCCGCCCGAAAGGCCCGAGCCGCGCCCCCCCGCACTCCGCGCAAGGCTGGCTCGACATGTACTGGTCGAGCTGCGAACGCACATGCTCCGAGCTGGTCTCCCGATACCGCCGCTCGATGTTGGCTACCACCCCCTCCCAGTAGTCCTCGTAGTGCCCCTTCATCTTCCCGGCGTTGTAGGGGAAGCGGATCTTCATCCTGCCCGAACCGTGGAGGAGCGCGTCGCGGGCGTCCGCCGGCAGGTCCTGCCAGGGCTCGCGGGGATCGAATTCGTATGCCTGCGCCAGCCCCGGAATCACCGAACCGCGCAGGTTCCCCCCGGGCTCCCCCCAGGGCAGGATGGCCCCCTCCAGAATCGACAGCGACGGGCCGCCGACCAGGAGCGCGCCCACCACCTCCTTGGTCGTGCCGAGACCTCCGCACTCCACGCAGGCTCCGTGCGGCGAATTGAAGGAGAAGACGCGGGGTTCCAGTTCGGGAAAGCTGGTGCCGCAGTCGGCGCAGGCGTAGTGCTCGCTGAAGAGGTGGGAGACGTCGCGCTTGCCGCGCCGCTCCAGAACCTGGACCACACCGTCTGCTGCGCGCAGCGCGGTCTCGACCGAGTCCGAGAGCCGCACCCGGTCCTCCTCGCGGATCACCAGGCGGTCCACGATGATCCCGATGTCGTGGTTCTCGTAACGGCTGAGGCGGGGGATCTCGCGCAAGTCGAACACCCTGCCGTCGACCAGGGCGCGCACGAAACCTTCCCGCCGGGCGCGGTCGAATACATCCCGGAACTCGCCCTTGCGGCCGCGCACGAGGGGGGCCAGCACCTGAATGCGGGTGCCTTCCTCCATCTTCAGCAGCTGCTTGACGATCTGCGTGGCGGGCTGGCGCTGGATGGGGAGGTCGCAGGTGGGACAGTAGGGAGTGCCCACGCGCGCATACAGCAGGCGCAGGTAGTCGTAGATCTCGGTCACGGTGCCCACGGTCGAGCGCGGGTTGCGCGACACGGTCTTCTGCTCGATCGAGATGGCCGGCGAGAGCCCCTCGATGGCGTCCACATCGGGCTTTTCCATCAGTCCCAGGAACTGGCGCGCATACGCCGAGAGCGATTCTATGTAGCGGCGCTGGCCCTCGGCGTAGATGGTGTCGAAGGCCAGCGACGATTTCCCCGAGCCGGACAATCCCGTCACCACGACCAGGCGTTCCCTGGGAATCTCCAGGGAAATGTCGCGCAGGTTGTGCTCGCGCGCTCCGCGGACTACGAGTGCGTTGACGATCAATACCCCCATTCGCGGAACAGCGAGAATCCCCATATGCGAGACAGCTTGAGAGAGAGGTCGCCCAGTCCCCTGTACCGCTCTCTCGTGCACCTGCCCTCCAGGAATCCCTCCAGCTTCATGTCCCGCGGCATTCCCACCTCGACCCGCACCCCGCCACTGCCCACCGGCAACGTCGGGTCGGCGCAGAAGGCTCGCTGATAGACCCCGGTGAGGAAGACATTCTCGCCAACGTACCAACCCACTTCCACCTGCAGCGACGACGCCCCGAAGGCCGCGTTGGCCTGGCTCTGCTCCGCCTGCGACACCGACAGGTGGTCGACGTCCAGCTCGAGCGCCAGCAGGTAGCCGAACTGGTTGATCACCTGTCCCAGGAGCAGGTTCCTGCCCGCTCCGACCGAGGCCGCGCCGCCCTCGCCGATCAGCGCCGAGGCGGGGCGGCCGAAGAGGATGTAGGCGAGCAGGTCGGCGTCCGAGATCGCCTCCGCGTCGCTCGACAGCGTGAGGCGGGGCGACAGGAGGGTCCCCGAGATGTCGGCCGTGATCACCAGCGGCTCCCCTTCGCGGGTGTGCATGCTGCTCTCGGCGGTCAGCGCAATGCCGGGGTTGAAACCTGGCGTGCCCACGAACTGGAAGGTCCCGTCGGCCATGCGGAGCGTCCGCGGACCCAGGCTGTAGCTGCCGCGCACGACGTCGATCCCGCCGTGCAGGATGAGCTGGTTGCCCTGGCGGTCGAAGGTGGCCGACAGGTCGCCCGTGGTCTCCACATTCATGTCACGGGATCTGAGCCAGTTGCCCGGACCCACGTGGAGGTCCACCAGGACGCGCAGGTTCTGCAGGAACGGGTTTCGCGGTGTCACCGTGCCGTCGTTCGTCTCCTGTCCTTCGAACCCGAACGCTTCGGTCGCAGCGCTGAACAGCACCGGATCGTAGAAGTCGATCGCCTCGGACGCGCGCTGGAATTCCTCCAGGAACACAGTGCCGCCATTGGCCTCCAGCCGACCCTGAATGAGGGGGTAGTTGAAGGATCCGCCCAGTGTGATCGAGTCGCCGGAAACGGCGATTTCCATGTCTCGACGGTCGATGATCTGAAACTCCCGCGGCCAGAAGGCCAGGTCCAGGAGGAAGTCGTCGGGTTGGCTGGCGTCTACGGTCCCGCCTACTCGCACCGTCCCCTCCCCCGAAGCGCCCGTGCCCGCCACGACGACGGTCCCGTCGGGGCTCAGGCGGGCGTCGGCGTTCACCGATGCCAATCGCACCCCCAGGGCTTCGAGGAAGCCGGTGGCGTTCTCCAGGCGTACGTGGCCGTCGGGCCGTGGGATTGAACGGGTACCGGCAATCGTTACAGTGCCGGAAATGGTGCCGTCCACCTCGTCGAGACCGGTCAGCGCGGGCAGGACCATGGCGGCGGGAAAGGCATCCGCCACGATTTCGATGCGGCGCGGTTCGTCGGGCATCCGATCCTCCACCGCGGCCAGCCGAAGATCCATGGGAACCCTGCCATCAATGCGTAGCGAGCGCCGGCCGGCGGACCAGGACTCGATCTGACTGGACAGGGCGCCATCGGAATAGGTGCCCGTGGCCGTTACGCTGTCGAAACCGAGGGTCTGGTAGACGGGGCTGCCCAGCCTAACCGAGCCTTCCCACACGGGCTTTTCCGCCGTCCCGGACGCGAATAGGCCGACCGACGCCACTCCCGCCAGCGGCTCGTCGAGCTGCAACACCCTCGACACCACGCCGAGGTCGAGGTCGGTCGCCTCCAGGTCGAAGTCGGACTCGCCTTCACCGCGCACCAGACGCCCGTCGGCGAACAACCGCAGCCCCTCGGCGCCGGGGCGGATGAGGCCGAAGTCGTTGACGACCACGGAATCCGGGGTCCACTCCAGACTGGCAGGGCCCTGAAGACCCCAGCGCCGCTCGGGGAAGACCAGGTTGAGCCGGTCCAGGTCGACACGCCCCCCGCCTTCCTCCAGACGCACCACCGCCTGCGCTTCGTAGGACTCTTCCTCCGAGCGTCTCAGCAGCGTGTGAAGGCTGCCGCCCTCCCCCAGGGCAAAACGACCGTCCATCCGACCAGAACGGAATTCGCGACCTTCGATTACGATCGAGTCGGCGGTGACCGCGCCTTCCAGGAGGAGCGGAGCCGACCCCCGGCTCGTATCCGATCCGAGAAGGCTCAGGCCCCCGGCGGTCAGGTCCACCTCCACGGCAGCGGCGGAGCTGGGGCCGTATTCGAACCCGCCAAGCGAAACGGTCGCCTCCGCCTCGAGGTCGGCAAGCCAGCCTAGCAGCTGGACATCGCCGTCCACGGTGCCATCGAAGCGAATTTCGTGCGCGCGCGGGAAGGTGTCGGGATCCACGCCGTCGAACTCGATCATCACGTCCTGCTCGATCGACGACAGTTCATCCCAGGCGACCAGGTTCTCGCCCATGAAGAGGGGACGCAGCGGCTGGATCGAGGGGGACGAAACCGCCAGCGCCACCCCTTCGCCGAAGACGCCGGGCGTAACTCCGATGCTCCCGCCCCGCGACCGCGCCACCACCCCGCCCGCCTCCGCGTAGAGCGTCTCGACGTGCATGAGCCCGTCTTCGTCCACCCACAGGTTCACGCCCGCCGTGTCCACGCGCAGGCCGCCGATCGTGGACCGGCCCACGTTCGCAACCAGGGATCCGCGCAGAGACTCGAGATCCAGTCCCTGCCCCGCCAGCCTCGCTGTGGCGGTCACTACCGTCGAATCGGGCAGGTCGCCGAACCACTCCGAGAGCCGGAAATCCACGGTCGAGGCAAGGACCTGGTACCCGGCCGCCGGGTCGCGTGCATTGAAGTACCCCTCAGCCGACAGGGGCCCGGCCGTCGTTTCCAGTTCGGCGACGACCCCGAGCCGCTCCAGAGGGCCGGTCAGCGACACCGAGCCGCCGACCGGACCCGTCAACGGGAAGTCGGGACGGAGTTCGCGGATGATGGCCAGATCGAGAGGGCTTATCGTTGCGTCCAGGTCGACCACCGAGATCGTTGTGTCTCCGTACAGGAAACCGTCCAGCACGATGTTGCTCTGTGGCCCGCCGTCCAGGGACCGGTGGTCCGCCGCGATGTGCAGCTCCATTCCGGTCGCCAGGTCCCCGTCCACCGCCAGGTCGAGGCTTCCGCGCCCCTCCCACCACACCCAAGGCAGAAAGCGGACCAGCAACCCGTACTCCAGCGAGGCGAACTCGACCTCGGTCTCCTCGAGCGTGCCGCCGTCCAGCACCGTGCCCCTCCCGGTCGCGCCGGCCAACGTGTCCCCGCTGGCCGGATCGAGCAGGGCAAGGCTTCCCGTCACCCCCAGGCGCCCCGGTTCGCCGTCGAAGACGACATCTCCCGACAGGAGTCCCGTCACCGGGAGCGCATCCGGAAGCCACGGTTCCAACTCCGCCGTCGACAACATTTCGGGCACGACGCGCAGGGAGCGGAAGCGCATCGTTCCGGTTGCGGACAGGCCGCCCGAGAAGGCGAAATCGCCACCGTTCAGCCGGGCCCGCGCTTCCGGCACGTCGACATGTACATCGCCTCCATCGATCCGAATGCGCACGGCCCCGCTGGCCACTCCGTGATCGAGACGTTCATCGAGCCAGCTCAGGTCTTCGAGGGCGGCCCGTGAAATGTTCAGATCGAAGGCCGTTGGCCGGTCATCGTCGCGCAGGTCGACGTGCATGCTGCCGCTGGCCTCCGACCCCGGCAACCGGAATCGCTCCGCCAGCACCACGACGGCGTCCGGGCCGACCTCGACCTCGCCCCGCAGGTCGGACAGCTCCAGCCGGCCGTATCCGAGCGGATAGGACAGCGCCACTGCGTCCACCTCGGCCACCAGACCCGGATCCTCGTCCGGCCCGATATCGACCCGGGAAAAGGCCGCCTCGATCCCTTCCACCCGTTCCTCGGCACCGCTGCTGTCGCGGATGACCACGACGCCGTCATGAATCGTCGCCCCGCGGATGCGGAAGAGTGGCGACCCGGCCTCGTCGGCCTCGGCGGCCGCCGCGTTCGCCTCCGTCTCGACCTCGGCCAAGAGTTCGGACAGCCTGACCGGCTCACCCGGCTCGGGTTCCATGTGCACCACGGGCGACCAGATGTGCAGGTCGGCGATCGCGGGCGGTCCTCCGAACAGCTCCGCAATGGAGTAGCGTGCCCGGATCGAATCGGCGGCCAGGACGCGGCGGCCCATGGCGTCGCTGAGTTCGACTTCGTACAGGGTGGCGCCGGCCAGGAGACCGCTCGGACCCACGCCGCCGATGGTGAGCGTGCCGTTGAGCACCGGGCGCACCCGTTCGAGAGCCCAATCAAGGGCCAGACCGCGACCCGCGTCGGTGTGGCTGATGACCGCGGCCGCCGCGACCCCCAGCGCCACGAACGCGCTTGCCGCGACGATGACGCCCCGCAGCAGGATCAGCCCCAACGGGCGGCGTTGCTTGCGGGACCGACCCGGGGTCGCGTCGTGTGCCTCGGTGCCGCTCATCGCTCAGAACGCCTGCCCGATGGAGAAATGGATCTGGAAGCGCCGCAGCGAAAAGCCCGGCTCGTCGCCGAAGAGAACCCTGGGGCCCAGCAGGGCGAGGTTCTCGGAAACGACCCAATCAATGTACTCGGCCGTCGCGTCCCCGGGAGCGATGTTGATTCTGTCCGATTCGTCGTCCCGCGCCGGGTCGAAGGGACGGATCTGGGAGGTGACGACCTGCAGCGCCTCCCGGTCCCGGAAGGAGTACGCGACATCCAGGCGGATGGGCCCGAAGAGCGTGTTGAAGCGAAGGCCGACACCCGGACTGAACTCCAGATCTCCGAGATCCACCGATCGCCGCCACACCTGGCCGACATCGACGAACGCCACCCCGCCCAGCAGGCCGTCGGTGAGCCGAAAGCGAAGCTCGGCGCTTGCCTCGAAGGTCGCTTGGCCGCCGATAGGTCTCAGTTGATAGAGACCGGAACCGGCGAGCGGCTCGCCGTCGCAGGTGAGATCCCGAATCGCCACTGGATCGCAGGCGGGATCTTCGGACCGGCCTTGCCGGCGCAGGAGATCCTCGACGGGGATCGAGAGACTGCGTGGACCCAGGGAGCTCTGCGCAAAGCCCCGAAGACTGTTCGCGCCACCGCCGTAGAAGCGTTTTTCCGACGGCACGATCTCGGCGAGTTCTCCTTCCATGTCGGAGAGCGTGCCCACGAAGCCGCCCGGGCTGATGTTGCCGGCCCGGACGCGCATCGCGAGCACCGTGTGAGGATCGATCCCCCGGTACAGGCTCGCGTCCGCGAAGGCTCGAAGGTACGAGTAGTCCGAGCCCATGAACGAGTCCGCCCACTCAAGGTCCACAAGAGTCCTGAACCCGCGTGTGGGGTTGAAGATATCGTCGCTTGCGTCCCGGTTCAGGGACAGGGCAACGGGGGACAGCCACCTGGAGCCGGAGAGCACATCGATGTCCTCGGGCGAGCACGCCAGGAACGTCGCGCAGAGCGTGACCTCGGCGGCGTCGAGCTGGTTAAGCTGGGGACGGAACCTGACGTTCATGAAGGAGTTGGCGCCCAGAGTGCGGCTCAGACCGACATCCACACCTAGCCCCCTGCGCACGAAGATGTTCTTGAGCGACTGGCGCTCGGCAAAGATTCCGACGACCAGGTTCACCCGGGGCGAAAAGAGCGAGGGCTGGTTGAAGTCGATCCCGGCCAGCCAGTTGATGCGGCCGTAGTCGCCCTCTCCCGCCTGGGCGCACAGAACGGTGGATTGCAGCGACGACGCCAGCAGATTCGACACGCGTGCCCGCGCCTGGAGGGTGCGCCCGCCGCCGAAGAAATTACGGCTCGTCCACCGTCCCTCGAAGTTGAAGCACTCGGCGCTGTTGCCACCGCCTTCCATGCGCACCCGGTGCGCGTCCCCTTCCACCACCTCCACGATGATCGGCATGACCGAGTCCGATTCGATGCGGGCGGTGTCCCGCCCCACCACCGCGCGCGCCACGATGTCCAGCTCGTGCAGGCTCCGCTGCGCTTCCCGAATACGGCTCTCGCGAAAGAGTTCGCCCTCGCGGAAGGGCAGACGGTCGAGGATCAGGCTGCTTTCAAGCAGCTCGTTGCCCGTCACGCGGATGGGTCCGAAGGTCATGAGGGGCCCGAGTACTACGCGGTAGGTCACCGAGGCGCTGTCGCTCTCCGCCGCCCTGAAGAAGCGATGGTAGACTTCGGCCGACGCGTATCCCTGGTTCCTGAGCCGGAGCGCCAGGCTGTCGGTGGTCTCCCGCAGAAGAAGGAAGCTCAAGGGGTCGCCGACGCCGATCGGAAACGCGTCCTCCCCGTCCAGCTCCGCAGGCAGCGAGTCCCCCTCAAATCCGATCGAGCCCACCCGGTACGGCGTGCCTTCGTCGATTCTGAAGGTGATGGCCACGCTGCTGTCACCGCTCTGCTCCACCTCGGGCTGGACGCTTATGGCCCGATAGCCATGCGCGCGGTACAGAGTGGTCAGCCCTTCCAGGTCGTGCCCGAGGGTGCGTGGGCTGAAGTACGAGCGGTCGCGCCCCCACTCGATGCCCAGCGCACAGGTGGTGATGGCCAGGATGAACGGGCAACTCGACGCTCTGGTAAGGACCGCACGCTGGAGCTCGGTATCGGAAAAGGCCTCGTTGCCCACGAAGTCGACCGAGGCGATTTCTTCGCGGGCGGACTGGGCGGCCAGCGGAAGGGGGATGGAGACGGCACAGGGGGACGCCATCAAGACAGCGGCCACTACCGTCGCCGCTGTGCGCCTGTCAATGATCTGGACCGTCTTCACCGCCTTGAAATCCCCCTGACTTCCGATCCGTTCGCGGAACGGCTACCGGAACGTGCCGGGGTATCGGCGGCTCTCCGCCGGCTGAAAGCCCCCGGCGTCCCGGGAATAAAGATACACCGTGGCTTCGATCCCCGATCCCTCAACCCGGATCAGGTTGAAGGAATTACGCCCCCGCTCCCTTCCCCGGCCCCGGTTCGAAGAAGCGGTGCCCGCCAGAATCATGGGCACGCCCCCGTCCACCCGCCCCCCCTCCCCACCACCCCCCAGCCACGCCCGGTGAATATGCCCCGACAGAACCAGGTCGACCCCCCAGCCCGGCAACCGATCCACAATGCGGCCCGCCCCCCGGAGCGGCGGAGCCTTGGGCCCATCGCCCGGGTCGACCAGATTGTGATGCACCACCAGCACGCGAAGCGCCCCGGCGGGGGCCGCGGCGAAAGACCTGTCCGCGAACTCCAGCTGCCGCGCGGTGACACGGCCGTTCACGATGGCCCGCCACGGCGAGGACGAGTCGAGTGCCACGAAGCGGGCGCCACCCGGCACCCCCGGTCCCCCACCGATGTCCAGAACCGTGTCCAGGTCCGGCCCGATGATGGACCGGTAGTGCCGATACGGCGCGAAGACCCTCTCCCAGATCCGGTACAGGGGGACATCGTGGTTCCCGGCGGTGGCGATCACGGGGCACGGCGACAGCGCGTCCAGGAAGGCGCGCGCGGCCCGGAATTCGCCCGCCCTGGCCCGCTGGGTCAGGTCTCCCGAGATCACGGCCGCATCGGGGCCCAGCTCGTGCACGAAGCGCACAAGCGCCTCCGAGAGTGCCGGCAGGTGCGGCTCCCCGAAGTGGATGTCCGACGCATGGAAGATGATCACGCAGTCGCGGCGCCCTTCGCCCTGCGCAGCTTCATCATCCACGCGATGCCGACTCCGGCCAGGATCACGGAGATCACCTGCGCCAGGGTGAGCAGGCCGAAGAAGCGGTCGTCCTTCGCCCGGAAGATCTCCACGAAGAACCGTTCGGCGCTGGCCAGGACGACCCACAGCGCGAGCAGCCACCCGGGACGGTGGCCGTGACGGCGCAGCGACCACAGCACCACGAAGATCAGGGTCGAGATTCCCGTCTCGTACAGCTGCGTCGGATGCACGGGGAGAACCTCGCCGTACTGCTCGATCATGGCCGGGTCGATCTCGACGCCGAACTGCGCGCTCAGGTTGGTGGCGGTGCTGGCGGGCTTCCCCTCCGGGAAAGCGATCCCCACCCAGGAACTCGTGGGGCGGCCGTAGTCGTCACCCACCAGGAAGCAGCCGAGACGTCCCACCGCATAGGCGATGGCCAGCCCGGGCGCGGCGGCGTCGACCGTCTTCCCAAAGGGGAGGCCGACCTTGCGGATCCGCCGGAAGACCAGCGCGGCAGCGAGAAGAAATCCCCCGTACCACACCATCCCGCCCCGCGAGAAGATCATCCCCAGGGGATCGGCGGCCAGGCGGTCGTAGTTGAGCAGCACGTAGTACAGCCGGGCCCCCACGATGCCGCCGATAACCGCCCAGAAGAGCAGGTCCCACGCCTGGTCGGCCGTGCGCCCCTGCCGCACCATCTCGGTCTTGAGGACGTAGCCTCCCACCAGGAAGGCCGCCAGCATCATGGCCCCGAATGAGGTGATTGGGGCGCCCCCCAGGATCGGGAACCATTCAGGAAGGTGAAATAGATTCGGATACACGGCGACCTGGCCTTGTCAGCTGGATGTTGTGTGGACGGGGGATGAATCGTGGGGAGGATCCGGCTCCCAGGGAAGCCCGCAGCCCGTGGACAAGGCCGCGCGAGCACCGAGAGCTGTGAGGCGCCGGGCTGGCAAGGCGCGACGAGAGGAGAATAGCACTGCTATTCACCCGAGGAGTAACGCAGAGCGAAGCGCTCCAGCCCGGATGCATCACAGCTCGAATGCCGCGGGGATCTTGTCCGTGGACTGCCAGCAGCCCGTGGACAAGGCCGCGCGAGCACCGAGAGCTGTGAGGCGCCGGGCTGGCAAGGCGCGACGAGAGGAGAATAGCACCGCTATTCACCCGAGGAGTAACGCAGAGCGAAGCGCTCCAGCCCGGATGCATCACAGTTCGAATGCCGCGGGGATCTTGTCCGCGGGCTGCCACGGAAGCACCCCCGGGATGGGCGCGCTGGCGGCGGCCTCCGCGAGACCGCCGAAATCGCCGCTCTGCAGACGATAGAGACCCGCGCGTGCGATCATGGCGCCGTTGTCCATGGACAGCCTGGGCGAGGCCGCAAAGAGCCGGCCACCCGGCCCGAGCCCATCGCGGACGCGCGCCTTGAGCGCACGGTTGGCCGCCACCCCCCCACCCACCAGCACCCTGTCGCAGCCCACCACCTCCGCCGCCGCGAGCGTCTTGCCCGCCAGCACGTCGACTACGGCCTCCTGGAACGAGGCGGCCAGGTGGGAACGTTCCGCGTCCAGGCGGGCTTCGTTCTCCACATCCGCGACCGTGCGCGCCACGGCCGTCTTCAGCCCCGAAAACGAGAAGTCGAAGAGACCGGCCCGTCCACGGGCGGACCCCGCACCCCCCTTCTTCTTGAGCAGCGGCCGCGGAAATCGATACCGCGCCGGATCGCCCGAGGCGGCCGTCTTCTCGATGGCCGGTCCTCCGGGATAGGGCAGCCCCACGATCCTGGCCACCTTGTCGAAGGCCTCGCCCGCGGCGTCGTCCCGCGTTTCGCCCAGGAGGTGGTAGCGGCCCCACTCGGGGACCCACAGCAGCAGGGTGTGACCCCCCGAGACGAGCAGCGCGACGAAGGGTGGCACGGCGTCCGGGTCCTCCAGCACCGGGCCGAAGAGGTGGCCCTCCATGTGGTGGACCGGGACGAAGGGGATGCCGAGGGCGAAGGCGGCCGCGCGCGACCAGGTCACCCCCACCAGCAGCGCGCCGATCAGACCGGGGGCCGCCGCCACCGCGATGGCGCCCAGATCCCCCCGCCCCACCCCCGCCTCCCCGAGCGCGGCCTCGACCACGGGCTCGATCCGCCTGAGGTGGTCGCGGGCAGCCAATTCGGGCACCACGCCCCCGTAGACCCGGTGCACATCCTGCGAGTGGATGACCAGCCCGAGCATCGCCCCGCGCGCGTCCAGGACCGCCGCCGAGGTCTCGTCGCAGGTGGTCTCGATCCCCAGGACCGGCCGCGTCACGGCCCCCCGGCCCCCCGTACGGTCACCGAGTCCACCTCGAGCTCGCCCCGCACCCACGAGGGCACCCCGATCAGCGACAACGGGACGCGCGCCTCTCCGTCCTCCTCCACCTCGCTCCGCACGACCGCCGCATCCGCGTCCACGAGCACCCGCAGCGCCACCGTGTCCGCACCGACCAGCAACTCCTCCGCCCCGTAGAGGGTGACGTTGACCACGGCTGACTCCAGCACCAGTTCGGCGCCCGTGCCGGGCCACTCCACCGGAAGCGCCAGCACGCGGCTCCGCATGGGGGCTGCGTCGACGGTCAGCGTGGCGCTCGTGGGGTTCACCACCAATCCTTCGAATCCCACCGTGTCCAGTGCGATCTCGAAGCGACCGGCACCCGTGACCCCACCCAGGTCGAAGGGTTCCAGGAAGACCGTCTCGAGTGCATCCACCACCGAGGCCGCACCCCGCACGCTTGTGAAGAGCAGGTTGGCGCGCGGCTCCGCGACCAGGGCCAGGGAGTCGGGCAGTTCACCCGTAAGGCGCACCGTCACCGGAATCTCCTCCTCCTTGTTGCGCTCAAAGAGGAGCCGCACCGAACTGGGCCAGAAGTTCTCGATGGTCACGCTGCTGCGGTCCACGTCGGTCACCCAGTCCGGGATCAGCGTCAGTACCGAGTCCCCCCGGAACACGGTGTCGACCCGGATCTCGATCGTGGGCCGGGACATCGAGGCCCGCAGGATGTTCCGACGGGGACCGGTCACGCTCATCTCCACGGCGGACGGGGCCGGCGGCTGCACCAGGTACCAGTCCCGGTGCACATGCTCGACGCGCACATCGACGCTGGAGATGGTGAGGCGGTCGATCCGGTCGTCGGTGAGCTGCATGGTGACCCAGAGGACCACGGCCAGCGCGAGGGCCGTGAGCTTGAGGCGCCAGTTGCGCAGGAGGGTTCCGGGGAAGGAGGACATGTCAGCCGCCCTCCACCAGCCGTCGCACGAGTTCGACGTTGGCCGGCGACTCCCAGTCCGTCGAGCCCGCGACCTTCTTGTAGATCACGCCGTCCCGGCCGATCAGGAACGACTCCGGCACCGCCGAGGTCCTGTAGATCCGCTGGATCTCGCCCGCCGGGTCGAGGAGGATGGGGAAAGTGAGGCCCAGGTCGCGGGCGAAGGCGAAGGGATCTCCGCCAGGGTTGCCCTGCTCGTCGGTCCGGTCGGGGAGCGCATCGACGCTGATGGCCGCGATCTCGAAGTCTTCGGGGGAGAAGCGATCGTACAGTCGCTGCATGGACGGCATTTCCTCGCGGCAGGGGCCGCACCAGGTGGCCCAGACGTTTAGCAGGACGACCTTGCCCCCGTAGGTGGCCAGGGTAACCGTCTCGCCCTGTTCGTCCGCGACGGCGAAGTCCGGGGCGCGAAAACCTGCGACCACGGGCTGGTCCCGTTGCCGGACGATCCAGAGCGCGACCAGGACGCCGGCCGCGACGAGTACCGCCAGCGTGCGCGCCCTGGCGGTCCCTGGCGCCCCGAAGCTCTGCCGCCGGCCCACTGATCAGGTCCCCTCCGGTAGAGTGCCGGGTGGCGTCCGCGAGCGGTCGGGGGGCGTGGGGAAGGCTTCGCTCAGCGGCTCGTATAGGGTCCAGCCCATCGACTGACCGACGATCAGGCGTACCCGCGAACCCGAGCGGACATTGGCGTTCGGTTCAGGATTCTGGCCGAAAACGCGGTTTACGTTCAGGATACTGTACCGTCTGTCTACTTCAGACACCGATAGACCCAGCGCGTTCAGCAACGACCGCGCCTCGATTTCGCCGTATCCGAGCAGGTTGGGCATCGGGAAGGTGGGGGGACCCAGACTTACCTGCAGCCGCACCGATCCCGGCATCGTGGTCACGGTGCCCGGGGGCGGGTCGATTGCGACGATCCTTCCCGCGGGCGAGTCGGAGCGGACGGTGTCCACCTGCACGAGGAACCCCCCGGCCTCCAGCGTTGCGACCGCACGCGGTCCGCGCAGCCGCGTCACATCCGGGATGGACCTGATCTCGGGCCCGATCGACATCGTGACTCCCACCTCCGCGCCCGCCAGCGCGGTTCGTCCCGGCAGCGGGTTCTGGCCGATGACGATCCCGGCCGGCGCCACAGGATGGCGGATTGAATCCACCCGCCCCGCGGTCAGGCCGGAATCGGCCAACAGCGCCAGCGCACCGGACATGGGGCCGCCCCGCAACTCGGGCACTCCCTGCAGCGCCGGCGGTGGTTCAGGGGACGGGAAGAGCCAGACCGTGGACACGCCGTACCCGGCCGCCGACCCCGTCCCGACCACGATCAGCAGCGTCGCGGGGGTTCCCAGGCGTCGTCCGGAGTCCACGGTTTTCGGCTTCCACTTCCGCTCCCGGGTCCGCTTTCGCTGCCGGCTCGGCTTCCGTTGCCGGCCAGGCCTCCTGGCAGCTTTCGGCCTCCGTCCCGGTTTCGGCCTCCGTCCCCAATTCGGCCTCCATTCCCAACTCGGCTTCCATTCCCGGGTCGGCTTCCACTCCGGATTCGGTCGCCACCTCCAGTTCGGCCGCCATCTCCAGTTCGGCCGCCATCTCCAGTTCGGCCGCCATCTCCAATTCGGCCTCCAGCCCCGTTTCGGCCGCCATCCCCAGTTCAGCTTCAACCCCCGCCACCTCAGTCCCCTGCGATGCCGCGCACCCAGCTTCCATGCCGGCAGCTCGATCTCACTCGGCTTCCTGCCGCGCGGCTTCGCCTTGCCCTTCGACGACCTCCGGCGGCGGATCGACCCACCGAGATTCATTCAGCCCACCCTTCTCAACCTGGCGGCGAAGACGCCGTCGAACCCGCTCTCATGGGGCAGCACGCGCAGGCACCCCCTCCTGTCCAGAAACGAGGCCCTGGCAGGCCCCGGCTCGACGCGGAAACCCGGATGCCGCGACATGAAGCTCTCCACCTGACACCAATTCTCCTCCGGCTCGAGGGTACATGTAGCGTACACAAGGAGTCCCCCGCGCGGAACCACGGAGGCGGCTCCGTCCAGGATCGCACGCTGTACCGCGGCCAGCTTGCCGATGTCGGCGGCGGTCATGCGCCAACGGCCGTCCGGGTGCCGCCTGAACGTTCCCGTACCACTGCAGGGCGCATCGACCAGCACCGCCGCGGCCTCACGCAGCGGAGGAAAGCGCGCGTCGGCGGCCACCGGCCACACCCGCGCACCCAGCCGGGCCGCCCCCTGCGTCACCCGGCCCAGGCGCCGTGGCGAGAGGTCGGCGGCCACAACGCCCCCGACCGTTTCGCTCAGCACCAGCGCCTTCCCCCCCGGCGCGGCACACAGATCGGCCACGACCACACCCGGATCAGGCGCTGCGTAGTCCACCACCAGCGACGCGGCCGGGTCCTGGATCACGCCGGGCACGAGCTCAAGGGCCTCGGCGGGGTTGGTCCGGGGCAGAAGGCGGATCGAGCGCCCGCCGCCATCCTCGTCCGCGCAATCCACCGCGCAGAACGCCGAGGCAGCCAGCACCCGCACCGCTTCGTCCTTCTCCATCCCAACCGGCCGGAGGTAGATGTCCGGCTCCCGGTTGTTGGCTTCGACAAGCGCCTTGGCGGCCTCCACCCCAAGAGCTTCGATCCACCGTCGCACCAGCCACGCCGGGTGCGATCCCCACGTGGTCAGGTGTGCCTCCAGGTCCGAGCCGGGCGCGGGGAAAAGGGACTGGTTCCGGGAGCTCGCGGCCACCTTCCTGAGCACGGCATTGACCAGCCCCGCCGCCGCACGGCTGCGCGTCCCCTTGACCTGCTCCACCGACTCCGACACGGCGGCGTAGTCGGGCACCCCACCCATCTCCAGGATCTGGAAGGCCCCCATGCGCAGCGCGATGCGCACCGGGGGATCGAGTTGGGCGGGCGGGCGTCCGGCGAATCGCGACAGCAGATGGTCGATCCTCCCCCGCAGCCGGACCGTGCCGAACACGAGATTGCGGATCCATCCCCGCTCGGGCGACGCGGAGGCCCCCGACGCCTCCCAGGCAACGTCCAGGCGGCGACCGGACTCCACTTCCGCCAGGATGGAGGAGGCGAGGGTCCGGCCGGGAGTCAAGCCGGCTCCAGCATCCCGCCCAGGGGGGACGAGGGCACGGCGATCTCGCGGGCCTCCATCCGTCCGGCCAGGAACGCGTCCCGGCCCGCCAGCACGGCCAGCTTCATGGCGCGGGCCATGCGGACGGGATCCTCGGCGGCTGCGATCGCCGTGTTCATGAGGACGCCGTCCACGCCCTGCTCCATGGTCACGCACGCGTCCGAGGCCGTGCCGACCCCGGCGTCCACGATAATCGGCACCGAGAGGCGTCGCTTGATCTCGCGAATGTAGTAGGGATTGACGACTCCCAGACCACTCCCGATCGGGCTCGCGAGCGGCATGACCGCCACGCACCCCGCATCCTCCAGGCGCAGCGCGGTGATGAGGTCGTCGTTGGTGTAGGCCATGACCTTGAAGCCGTCGGCGACGAGTTCGATGGCGGCTTCCAGGGTGGCGGCGGTGTCGGGGAGCAGGGTCTGCTCGTCGCCGATCACCTCCAGCTTGACCCAGTCGTTGAGTCCGGCGGCGCGGCCGAGGCGGGCGTAGCGGAGCGCATCGGCGGCCGTGTAGCAGCCGGCCGTGTTGGGGAGGAGGAAGAACTCTGCGGGATCGAGGTGGTGGAGGATGCCCTCCTCCACGCTGCGGTCGAGGTCCACCCGGCGCACCGCGACGGTCACCATCTCGGCGCCGCTGGCCCGGATGGCCGCTATCATCTCCCGGTTGGTCCGGTACTTCCCTGTCCCCACGATGAGCCGCGAGGTGAAGGTCCTGTCCCCGATCACGAAAGGTGGATCGGGTCGACTGGTCATCTCCATCTATCCTCCTCCCACGAAGTGTACGAGTTCGATCCTGTCTCCGTTCTCGACGGCCGTGGCGCCGATGGCG
This sequence comes from Longimicrobiales bacterium, assembly GCA_965208295.1. GTDB lineage: Bacteria > Gemmatimonadota > Gemmatimonadetes > Longimicrobiales > Gaopeijiaceae > Bin94. The sequence continues at coordinate 1,471,235 of OZ242328.1, forward strand.
TCGCGGGCGAGGATCTCGCGGTTGCGTTCCACCACGACCATGCCGGGCTCCAGTTTCAGGCTGCGCAGGAGCCCGTCCACGCTCAGCCCGGCGGCCACCCGGCGGCTTTCGCCGTTCAGAACGATCGACACATTGGCGGGCGGCATGCCGCCGGATTTCGATGTCGTCATGGTTCAATCCTCCTCATGGAGCACTTCAAGGTAGCGAGTGACGGCCCGCGCCGGGTCGTCCGCGCCCCAGACCCCGCTCTTCACCACTACGCCATGTGCACCCAGCGCGAGCAATCTGGGGACTTTCCCCACCCCCACCCCCCCAATGGCCAGGATGGGCACGGAGGCCATCGCAACCGCCGCCGCCACCGCACCCGGACCGATGGATCGTCCCCCCGGGTGCGACATGGTCTCGTACACCGAACCCAGCACCAGGTAGTCCACCCCGCCAACCGCCTGCTCCGGCGCATGGATCGACCTGCCCACCAGAAACCCCCGTCCCCCTTCCCCCACCACCCCGCGCACCTCACGCGCACCCATCGAGTCCTCGCGCAGGTGCACCCCATCCGCCCCCACCGCCAGCGCCACATCCAGCCGATCGTTCACCACGACCAGCGTCCCCCCCGTCCTCCCCACCTCCACCACCTCCTTCGCCACCTCATAAAGCCGCGCCGCCGACATCCCGCGCGCACGCAGATGCACCGCCAGCCGCCGCCCGCCCACCGCCACCAGCCCAGCCAGGCCGTCGCGGAAGCCCGGCCCCACAAGCTCCTCGTCCCCGGCAATCACATGCAGCCGGGGCAGCGCAATGGCCGGAAGCCCGCCGGCAGTCCCCACGCCCCTACTCGAAACGGTCACCCGCAGCCGGCCCCCGCCCCCGGATCCACGCGGCCGCCTCCATGCGCCGTTTCCCAGCCGGCTGCACCTCGCCGATGCGAACCACACCCCCCCCCACAGCCACCGCAAGCCCCCCCCGCGGGTCCGCCCTCACTATGCGCCCCGGATCGAAGCCGCGCCCCGAATCACCCTCCACGACCTCCGGCGCAAACAGCTTCACCGGCTGCCCCTTCAGCACGCTCCACGCCCCCGGCACCGCGTCCATCCCGCGGATCAGACAGGCCACCGTGCGTGCGTCCTTCGTCCAGTCGACGCGTGCGGTCGCACGGGAGACCTTCGGCGCGTACGTGGCCGCGGCGTGATCCTGCTCCACCTCCTCGACCGGGCCCGCTTCGAGGCGCGCCAGCGTCTCGGCGAGGAGCGTGGCGCCCATTTCGGCGAGGCGGGGCGACAGGAGCGAAGCCGTGTCGGTCTCGCCGATCGGGGTCTCCGAGCGCGCCAGGACGGGACCCGCGTCCATGGCCTCGACCATGCGCATGACCGTGACGCCGGTAACCGTGTGGCCGCGCGCCACCGCCCAGTTGACGGGAGCCGCACCGCGCAGCGCCGGCAGGAGCGAGGCGTGCACATTCAGCGACCCCAGGCGCGGGGCGTCGAGGAGGTCGCGCGACAGGATGTGCCCGTAGGCGACCACGGCCGAGATGTCGGGGGCGATCTCCCGCACCAGGTCGACGAACGCCCCGTCGCGTGGCCTTTCCGGGGTGAGAACGCGGTGCCCCCGCGATTCCGCGTAACGGCGCACGGGCGACGCGGCCCGCTTCCTGCCGCGCCCCCGCGGCCGGTCGGGACGGGTGACGACCCCGACCACCTCATGGCCCGAGGCCTCGACGGCCCGGAGCGCGGGCAGGGCGAACTCGGGCGTGCCCCAGAAGAGGACCCGCACTATCCCCTTCTCTTCTTCCGCCATTTCCTCATCAAAATCCCGCGTTTAAGGGGCGACAGGCGATCGATGAAGAGGATTCCGTCCAGGTGATCGATCTCATGCTGCAGCGCGCGGGCCAGGAGCCCCTCCGCCTCGATCCGCACGGGCTCGGCCGAGGGCGACAACCCCTCCACCACGACGCGAACCGGACGGGTCACCGTCTCCTCGAGCCCGGGAATGCTCAGGCACCCTTCGATCTCCTTGTCCGTCTCCCTGCCCGACTCCACGACGACCGGGTTGATGAGTGCGTGCACATGATGGTCCCCCTCCTCGTCGGGCACGTCCACGATCATGACCCGCTCGGACACCCCCACCTGGGGCGCCGCCAGCCCGATCCCCTCCGCCTCGTACATCGTGTCGAACATGTCGCGGATCAGCCGCCGGGTCTCTCCCGTGACGGCTCCGACCAGCGCAGCCGGTTCCCGCAGCACCTTCGCCCCCAGGACCTCGATCTCGAGAAGTGCCACCGCGGCCCCGTCCCCCCTACTCTTCCTCGATCCTGCGGCCGATATGCCCCCGGTCCACGACGATGCGCGTGTTCTCGGCGGTGCGGATGGTGAGCGCCTGCTCGGTCGCGTGGACGATCACGCCGATGATGCCGCCGTTGGTCACCACATTGTCGCCCTTGGACAGCTTCTGCAGCATCTCCTGGTGCTGTTTCCGCTGCTTTTGCTGCGGCCGGATGAGGATGAAGTAGAAGATGACGAAGATCGCCAGCATCTGGATCAGGAATATGGACATCCCGCCTCCGCCCTCGCGGGGCGTCATGGGCGGTGGCGGCGAAGCTGCGATTGCGGTAGTGAGGCTGGTGAAGAGTGACACGGGTCGGCGTCCTGGGTGTGCGGGGTCAGGGGGTGGTGCGCGGGGTCCGGGCGGCGCGGTAGCGGTCGAGCCACGACCGAACCCACCCGGTAAAGGTACCGTCGCGGATATGCTGCCGTGAAGCGCGGGCCAGGGCCAGGAGGAAGTGCAAGTTGTGGATGGAGACGAGGCGGTGGCCGAATCGTTCGCCCAGGATGAGCAGGTGACGGATGTAGGCGCGATCGTAGCCGCGGCAGGCGTAGCAGTCGCAGGTGGGGTCGATGGGGGCGCGGTCGAGGCGGAAACGGGCGCCCTTGAGGTTGATCTGTCCCTCGTCCAGGGTCCAGGCGGTGCCGTGGCGGGCGTTTCGGGTGGGGGCGACGCAGTCGAACATGTCGCAGCCGCGCGAAATGGCTTCCAGAAGGTCGTCCGGGTAGCCGACGCCCATCAGGTAGCGGGGGCGCTCGGGGGGGATCAGGCCGTCCAGCAGCTCGACGGTGCGCCACATGTCCGGCTTGGCCTCGCCGACCGAAAGTCCGCCGATCCCAAAGCCCGCCCAGTCGCCCATGGCCAGCGCCGTCTCCACCTGCTCGGCTCGGAGGTCGTCGTACACGTTGCCCTGCAGGACCGGGAAGAGGGTCTGCGGCCGGGGCGCGTCGCCGTGGGTCACTTCGAAGCGGGCCAGGCAGCGCTCCAGCCATGCGGTGGTGCGGCGGTTTGCGCGGGCGGCCTCCTCGTGCGTGACGCCCCCGGGTGGACATTCGTCGAAGGCCATGATCACGTCCGCGCCCAGGTGCCGCTGGGTGTCGATCACGCTCTCGGGGGTGAAGCGATGGCTGGCCCCGTCGATGTGGTTGCGAAAGGTGACGCCGTCGTCGTCGATGTCGCGTGTGGAGGCCAGCGAGAAGACCTGATAGCCCCCCGAGTCGGTCAGGATCGGGCGCTGCCAGCGCATGAAGTCGTGCACGCCGCCCAGTTCGCCCACCACCTCCGCCCCCGGGCGCACGTACAGGTGGTAGGTGTTGGCCAGCACGATCGACGCGCCGGCGCCCGCGAGCTCTTCGGGTGAAACGCCCTTGACGGTTCCGGCCGTGCCGACGGGCATGAAGACGGGTGTTTCGACGACGCCGCCGGGAAGGGTCAGGCGGCCTGCGCGGGCCCGGCCGTCGGTCGCCTCGAGGACGAAGTGCGGACCGCCGGTCACCCCCCTCACGGGATCACCGCCATGGCGTCGCCGTACGAGTAGAACCGGTAGCCGCCGCCGATCGCGGCCGCGTAGGCCTTCCTGACCGTGTTCACACCCGCGAACGCCGCCACCAGCATGAGCAGGGTGGAGCGTGGCAGGTGGAAGTTGGTGACGAGGCAGTCCACCGCGCCGAAGTCGTGGGGCGGGTGGATGAAGAGGCCGGTGCTCCCGGGTCCGGCGCGAATGCGGTCCCGCCCTTCTGCGACGCTTTCCAGAGTGCGCACCACCGTGGTGCCCACCGCCCACACCCGTCCCCCCCGTTCGCGGCAGCGGTGGTACGCCCGGGCAGCCTCGTCCGGCACCTCGAAGTACTCGCGATCCATGACGTGATCCCGCGGGTCCTCGGCCTCGACGGGACGGAAGGTGGCCGTGCCCACGTGCAGAGTGACGGCGGTGCGGGCCGCTCCCTGCTCGTCCACCTCCGCGAGGAGTTCGGGGGTGAAGTGAAGGCCGGCCGTGGGTGCCGCGACCGAACCCTCGTGGCGCGCGTAGACGGTCTGGTAGCGGTCGCGGTCCAGCGGTTTGTCGTCCCGCTCCATGTACGGCGGCAGGGGCAGCCGCCCGAAGCGCTCCAGCGCCTCGCGCACGCCCAGCGGTCCCTCCATCCGGACGATCCTGCGCCCGTCCGGACACGCGTCCAGGATGCGCACCGACAGCTCCGGAGCCACGACGACCAGGCGGCCGGGTTTCAGCTTTCTCCCCGGGCGGACGAGCGCCTCCCAGACGCGGTCGTCTTCCGAGTCCGCCGGTCTCAACAGCAGCACCTCGGCCGCCGCGCCGGTCGGTTTTCGTCCGCGCAAACGGGCCGGAAAAACCCGGGTGTCGTTCACCACCAGGAGGTCGCCGGGATCCAGTAGTTCGGGCAGGTCGCGGAAACGACGGTGCCGGATCTCACCCGTGGAACGGCTCAGCACCAGCAGGCGCGAATCGGAACGGCGCTCAGACGGGTAGCGGGCGATTCGTCCGGGCGGCAGTTCGTAGTCGAAGTCCGCGGTCGTGCAGACCTCCATCACAGGCGGCGCACCTCGTCCCCCACTCAGTGGAACAGACTCGGCTGGCCCCCGCCCGCCCCACCCTCCTCGTCGGGCGCGGGACGGCCGAGACGCTTGTACGCCTTGCCGGTGGCGACACGCCCCCTCGGACCACGCATCACGAGGCCCTGCTGAATGAGGAAGGGCTCGTACACCTCCTCGATCGTGCCTGCATCCTCGCCGAGCGCGACCGCCAGCGAATTCAGCCCCACCGGCCCCCCCTCGAACTTCTCGATGATCGTCACCAGGATCCGCGTGTCCATCGCGTCCAGTCCGTACTCGTCCACCTTCAGCAGCTCGAGCGCGGCGCGCACCACGTCCACCTCGAGGACCCCCTCGGCGCGCACCTCGGCGAAGTCGCGAACCCGGCGCAGCAGCCGGTTGGCCACCCGGGGCGTGCCCCGCGCCCGCGCCGCCAGTTCACGCGCCCCCGCCGTCGTAGCCTCGATGCCCAGCACCTCCGCGCTCCGCTCGATGATCACCGCCAGATCGCGCGCCGGGTAGAAATCGAGCCGTTCGGTAATCCCGAAGCGGGCCCGCATGGGCGCGGTCAGCAGGCCAAAGCGGGTCGTGGCGCCCACCAGGGTGAAGGGCTCGACCGCCATCGTCATGGTCTGGGCGCGCGGTCCGTCCGACAGGCGCACTTCCACGCGAAAGTCCTCCATGGCCGGGTAGAGGAACTCCTCGATCACGGGGCGAAGGCGGTGAATCTCGTCGATGAAGAGGATGTCGCCCTGCTGCAGGTTGGTGAGCGCGCCCACGAGGTCGGCCGGCTTCTCGAGCACGGGTCCGGAGGTGGTCGTGAAGCCCACCCCCATCTCGCGCGCCAGGAGCATGGCCAGCGTGGTCTTGCCCAGCCCCGGGGGACCGTGGAAGAGGATGTGGTCGAGGGGATCGCGCCGGGCCGTGGCCGCCTCGATGGCGATGCGCAGGTTTTCCTTGAGGCGCTCCTGGCCGATGAACTGAGACAGGCGCCGGGGCCGCAGCGACCTCTCGGGACCGCTCTCGTCGGGTAAGGCCTCCGGGGTCGTGATCTCGGTGCGTCTGGCCATGGTCGCCTATTTCTTCCGGGAGGACCGTTGGGCCAATACGGTCCGGACGATTTCCTCGGTGGACCGGTCGCCGTTCTCGCGGGACGCCTCCCGCACCGCGGCGTCGGCCTCGGCGAAGGAGTACCCCAACCCCGTCAGCGCGGCCACCGCGTCGGCCGCCCGCTTGGCCTCGGGCCCCGTACGGCTCTCCGCCGCCGCGATGTCCTCCACCTTGTCCGACAGGTCCAGGATCACCCGCTCGGCGGTCTTCTTGCCCAGTCCGTTGACCTGAATGAGCGCGCGCGCGTCCTTCTCGGCGATCGCGCGGGCCAGGCGTCCCGCGTGGTAGGTGCTCATCATGGCCAGCGCGAGGCGCGGACCCACCTTGTGGGCACCGAGCAGGCGGTGGAAGAGCGTCCGTTCGTGCTCCTTGAGGAAGCCGTACAGGTGGGGCTTCTCGTCCTGCACGACGTACGCGGTGAGGAGTTCCAGTTCGGTCCCCGCCCCGGGGAGGCGGTGGAAGATCGAGAGGGGGACGTGTACCTCGTAGACGAGTCCGGCGGCGGTCTCGATCTCGACCCGGTCGGTGTCGAGGCTCAGCAGCCGGCCCTTGATTCGGCTGATCACGAGGCGGCCAGCGCGGAGGCGGCCGGCCTCGGCAGCGGGCCTGTGAAGGCGTGGCAGAGGGCCGCCGCAACGCCGTCGGCCGCGTCGCTCGGCGTGGGATCCGTGCGCAGGCGCAGATGGCGGCGCACCATGTACGCCACCTGGTCCTTCGTGGCCGCGCCCGTGCCCACCACGGCCTTCTTGATCTCGCGGGGCGCGTACTCGGCGACCTCCACCCCGCACCGCCCCGCCGCCACGATGATCGCCCCCCGTGCCTGCCCAAGCGTCAGGGCACTGCGCACGTTCTTCCCGTAGAACGCGCTCTCCAGCGACAGCACCGCGGGCGAGAACCGCTCGATCAGTGCGCCCACCTCTTCATGAATCTCCAGCAGGCGGTCGGCGAGGTCCGCCCCGGGCGAGGTCCGTATCACCCCGCACTCGATCAGCCTGGCGCGCCGCCGTGAGTCAACCTCCACCACCCCGAAGCCGGTAGCCGCGGTCCCGGGATCGATCCCGAGCAGCACGCAGCCGCCCCCGTCGCCGGGGCGGGCGGTCACGGCGCCCCCGCCAGAACCGCCTCGTCGAGGTCGGCGTTGGAGTGCACCTGCTGAACATCGTCGTGATCGTCGAGGAGGTGCAGCAGCCTGAGGAGCCGTTCCCCTTCGCGTCCCCCCACCTCGACCTCGTTCTTCGCCACCATCGCCAACTCCGCCGACGCCACCGGCAAGCCCGCCGCCACGAGCGCCTGACGCACCTCGTGCAGGTCGGCCGCCCCCGTGGTCACCACGAACTCCCCGTTCTCGCTGCCCACGTCGGCGGCGCCCGCCTCCACCGCCGCTTCGAAGACCACATCCTCATCCACTTCCTCCCCACCCACGTTGATGATCCCCCTGCGGTCGAACTGCCACGCCACCGAGCCCGCCGTCCCCAGCTTCCCCCCGTTCTTGTCCAGGATGTGGCGCACCTCCGCCACCGTGCGCTTCTGATTGTCGGTCAGCGTCTGGATGTACAGCGCAACCCCGCCCGGCCCGTACCCCTCGTACGCGATCTCTTCGTAGGTGACGCCCTCCAGCTCGCCGGTCCCGCGCTTGATGGCCCGGTCGATGTTCTCCTGCGGCATGTTGCCGGCCTTGGCGGTGTCCACCGCGAGCCGGAGCCGGGGGTTGAAGTCGGGATCCCCGCCGCCCTCGCGGGCCGCGACCGTCAGCTCGCGGATGAGCTTGGTGAACATCTGGCCGCGCTTCCGGTCGTCAACCGCCTTCTTGCGCTTGATCTTCGACCATTTGCTGTGTCCCGCCAAAGCTCGCCTCCGTGAAGGGTGACCGCGGCAATCCGCCCCTTTTTCTTCGGTGGAAAATCCGGTCCGCACGTCCCGGTCAACACCGTAATATAGCCGATTGCGGCGGGGCCGGTTCAGCGCCCCGGGCAGCCAGCCCGCCCCGCCCGCATTCCCACCAAATCAGCAGCACATGTCACATTCACGCGCTTTGGCGGTATAATACAATGTGGCGTCCGAAAACCGGGATCCGCCCCCGGCAGGGGACGCCGTGGCTTCTGTAGGATTCCGATGATGAGGATGATGCACCACCGCCTCCTGTTCGCGGCCCTGGCCGCACTTCTTCCCGCATTGACGGCCCCGGGCCTGTCCGCCCAGGAGGGCCCGACCGGTACCGTCACGGGCCTCGTCTACGACAGCACGACGAGCGTCCCTCTCGAGGGTGCCAACGTGGCCGTCGTGGGGACCTCGGCCATGACGGAATCGGACGAAGAGGGACGGTTCCGGCTCGAGGACGTTCCCGTCGGGGAGCACACGGTGATGTTCTTCCACCCCCGCCTGGGGACCCTGGGCGTGAGCGGCGGCGGACAACAGATCGTGGTGGCCGCCGGGTCCGTCGTCGAGACCTATCTCGCGATTCCGTCCCGGGAGACGATCCTGGCCGGTTGGTGTTCGATCGAGGAAGGCGTGGGGAACACTTCCATAGGCGGGGTCGTCACCGATGTTATCACCGGTGTGCCGCTTCCCGGAGCCAGGGTGTCCGCCTTCGCCCAGCTCACCGGCCTGCTCGCTCGCCGGAGCAAGGTCGCCGAGGCTCGCAGCGGCGATTCCGGCGAGTTCCGGCTCTGCAACCTGGACGGTTCCCTGGACCTGTCGGTGACCGCCTTCTTCGGCACCAGCGAGACCGACCACACGGCCATCACCCGGACCGGCCCCCAGATCCTGGACATGAGCATCCGGATCGCAGACCCCGTCAGCATCACGGGAACCGTCCTGGACCATGCCACTCGCGCCCCCCTCGCGGGCGCCAGGGTTCAGCTCCTGGGCACCGCCTTCGACATGCTCACCGATTCGGCGGGGAAGTTCGGCTTCGCGGCCGTCCCACCCGGCAAACAGGTCATCCTGACCGATCATCTCGGGTACGCCACGCGCACCGACTCGCTGACCGCCTTCAGCAGGGAGGCCCTGGGACTCGAGATCCTCCTCGCGACCGACGCCATCGTGCTCGACCCGCTCGTCATCACGGGGCGCAGAGGCGACCCCATCTACACGACGCCGGGGACACGCTTTTCCGGACTGACCGAGGCGCAGGTCGACTCCGTTTTGCCGCGCGTGGCCGACCTGGCGTCGCTGGTGCGCGCGTCGCAGATGCCGGGCCTGTCGGTAAGGAACGTGTGGGTCCCCGACTCCTTCGGGATGCTGCGCGAGGGCCTGTGCATCGAGATCCAGCGGCGGCGCGGCGGGGGAATGCCCAATGCGTGCAACATGGTAGAAGTCCGAATCAACGACGGACCGGTGCCGGAGCCGATGTTCTTCCTCAAGGAACTCAACCCGACGGACATCCGCTGGTACCAGATCATCACGCCGCTGGAGGCCGGGTTCCTTTATGGGGACCGGGGGGCGAACGGGGTGTTGCTACTGTACACGCAGCGGGGGGGTAGAAGGTAGGCCCGCGGGCTCGCCTCGCCGTCCTGGTGGCAGGCGTTGCGGGGTGGGGCGGGTGCGCCGATAGCGCGCCGCGCGAGGGCGGGGCCTTCACGGTTCAGGATTCCGCCGGGATCGAGGTGGTTGACGTGTGGGGGCCGTTGGCGGGGGGAGGGGATGGGTGGCGTCTGACCGGGGAGCCGCTCGTCAGGATCGGAGAGGCGGTCACGGGTCGGCCCGAATTCCAGTTTTCGTGGATCGTGGGTGCCCTGCGTTTTGCGCCCGACACGATCGTGGTCCTGGATGACGAGTCGCTGGAACTGCGCTTCTTCGACGGCGGGGGCGCCCACCTGTTCTCGGTGGGGGGGCCGGGGGAGGGGCCAGGAGAACTCACATCGGCGGGGCATCTGTCGCGGTTCGCGGGCGGCGTGCAGCTGAAGGGGGGCGACAAGCGGATCCGCTTCAGCTCGTCGGGTGACCTGATCTCCGACGAACGCTTCGACTGGACCCCACTCCAGCAGTTCCTCTGTCCATTCACCTTCGTTGGCGAAGATGTGTTTCTGTGCGACTTCGGCCCCGGAGCGATCGAGCTGGGGGACGGGATCCTCGCCCCCCGGTTCCGACTCTTCCGCACCGATTGGGAGGGCGAGCGGCTGGATACGCTGGGTCTTTTCACGGGGGCGGGCGCCAAATCGTACCGGACTGCCGACGGACGGTTCTGGACGGTGGTGGACCCCTTCACGCGACAGGATCTGATCGCGGCTGGAGGATCACCCCCTACCGTGGTTGTATTGAGCGCGGACCGCTACGAACTGACGTTGATGACAACCGCGGGCGAGGTCGTTCGCGTTGTCCGGCGACACGGAGCGGGAGAGCCGACCCCGGAGGCATTCGCGTCCATGTACGCGCGGGCCACTGCCCTGGCGCCGGGACTGACCCCGTCCGAGTTGGAAGACCTTTTCCCGGCTCCCGAGGCTGTTCCGGCGGGCCACTCGTTGCTGGTGGATCAAAGCGGGAACATCTGGGTGGGCAGGCTGCCAGTCGACATGGCCGACGCTGCCCACGACACGTACGAGGTCTTCCTCGCGGATGGACGGCTGCACGGGGAGGTCGCCGTTCCCGCAGGCGCACGCCTCATGGATGTCGGCGACGACCATGTCCTGCTGGTGAGGAGCGACGAATTCGACGCGCCCTTTGTGGAGGTCTACGGGCTCATCAAGGGCTGACAGTCTCTCGTGACGATGGTGTCCATCATGCAGACTCAAGCACCGAAGACCTGGGAGGATGTCCTGCGGATGCTGGATCTGTACGCGCGTCACGGGGTGGGGCAATACTGGATCGTGGATCCGGTCGAGGATTTGGTCGATGTCTGGCGCTTCGGGGATGGGTCGGGGCACGAGCGCTTCTCCGGCGAGCTCCCCGTCCGGCTCGGTCGCGAGCGCCTGGGCCTGATCGACCTTGACGAGGTCTTTTCGCGTCATCTGGATCAGTGGGCGAAGGGTACGTAGATCCGACAGACGGTGTCCGTTGAATTCGGGGGGCAGGGGTGGAGGACGATGCGGCTACGCTGAAAATTCACCTGTATGTTGATTTTTCAGCATTTTTGACGTATTAATCAAAGTAGGCCAATCGCTCCGCACCCCGCATGGCGGCTGGCTTGCCATCTTCCCAGCCGACAAGGGAGAGGAGGAAATCATGACCGACCTGCCACCGCTCAGCAGACGAGAGCGCGAAGTCATGGACATTGTCCACGAAATGGGCGACGCCACCGCCGCCCGAATCCGTGAGCGAATGGCCGAACCCCCCACCGACTCCGCCGTCCGCTCGATACTCAGAATCCTTGTCGAAAAGGGACATTTGGCCAAAGAATACGATGGCCCCCGCCTGGTCTACTCCCCCACGGTCCCGGCCCAGCGTGCCCGGCGCTCCGTCATGCGGCACGTCCTCCGGACCTTTTTTGGCGGGTCGGTCGAGGGTGCCGTGGCCACTTTGCTTGAGCTGGAGGACACCAGCCTGACGCCGGAAGAGCGCGCGCGCATGAAGGCGCTGATCGACCAGGCATCCGAAGAGGGACGGTGAGCCGACAATGTTCACGATACCCGATTCTCATGGCCTGCTTGAAATTGCCACCAGGGCCACGGTTCTGCTGGCGGTGGCGCTGGCTCTGGCGTGGCTCGTCCGGCGGCGCCCTGCCCGGATCCGTCACCTGATGTGGACGACGACCTTCGCGCTATTGCTCGGGTTACCCGCGCTGAGTCTCTTCGGCCCTGCCTGGGAAGTCCCGCTCCTGCGCGCCCCTGCCGCCGACACACCCGACCTCCGTCCCGCCACGCCCAGTCCTGCCACTCCAATCGTCCGGGAACCGACCACCGAGCTAATCCCCCCACCCCCGCCCAACCAACCGTCCCCCAACCCCGCTTCCCCCCCGATGCGCGCGGCCGAGCCCCCCACATCATCCCACTCGCTTTCGCTGCCCTTCCTGCTCTGGGCCCTGGGGTGCGCAACGGCCTTCATCGCTCTCCTGGTGGGCATGCTTCGCTTCGGCAGACTCGTTCGCCACGCGCGACCGGTTCATGACCTGGTCTGGCTCAGGCAGGCGGCACGAGTCCGCGCGCGCCTCAACATCCGGAGCGACGTGCCGCTCTACCTCAGCGCGCGAGCCAACACGCCGATGACCGGAGGCTTCCGGAGGCCGGCAATCCTGCTTCCCGCCTCGGCGAAAGCGTGGTCCGCGGCACGTCGGCAAGCGGTTCTGACGCACGAATTGATCCACGTCCGGCGCCGCGATGCCCTCCGGCAACTGATACTGCGGGCCGCCCTTGCGCTCTACTGGTTCCATCCCCTCGCCTGGGTGGCCGCGCGGCTCGCGGCATCCGCGCGCGAAGAAGCCTGCGACGAGGAGGTGCTTGCACTGGGCGCCCGCCCCTCGCGGTACGCGGGGCATCTGCTTGCCGTGGCGGCAGGGGGCACGAACCCTGGCCCGCCCGCTCTGTCGCTCCCCATGGTCCGATACACGGGCTCACGGTTGGAGCGGAGAATCGCATCCATTCTCGACCCGCGCCGGCCGCGCCGCAGTACAATCCTCACGGCAGTCGTGCTGACGGCGATTGGTGTCGTGGGGGTTTCGGCTTCCGTGGCCCACCCGGTTCGTATCATGGCGACGGGCGGCACCAAGGTCCGGATCGTCGAAAACGCACGCCCACCGGATGGGTCGCGGCTGGGTTGGCGGATCGGGCCGCGGCCGCTGGTTTCGATCGGTGGGCGCGAAGGAGAGGGCGCCGCCATGTTCACGGACGCGACCGATGCGACAATACTGCGTGACGACCGAATCGTCGTGGCGGACCGGGGGACCAGCGAGCTCAGGGTGTTCGACCGCTCGGGAACCCACGTGGCAACTTGGGGAGGGCAGGGATGGGGTGGGGGCAGGTTCACCGATCTCTTCCGGATCGAACCGTTTCCGGGAGATTCCATCGTCGCCTGGAGTTGGCGGCAAGGCAGCATGCAGGTGCTCGACTCGGAGGGAGAATTCGGTCGCATCCTGCGTCCGGAGAGGGCCGCGGTCAATCTGCTCTTGCAACGTTACTTCCTTGCGCAGGCCCGCAAGGATCCCCATGCCATCTTCGGCCGCAGTTTGGCGGTGGAGCTCTGGGGTGATCTGCTCGTCGTCAGCCCGACCGACCGTTACGAGATCATGGCCTTCGCGAACGACGGCACCCTGGCCCGAGTTGTCCGCCGCGACCACAGGCCGCGCAGGCCGTCCCGCGCTCAGGTAGATGCCTACGTCGAAGCGCAGGCTGCCCGCACCCCCGGGGGAACGATCGAACCCCGGGCGAAGTTGCGCGCACACGACCGGCCCGTACCGGTCGCCGATCACCTCCCGGCCTTCGGTACCGTCATGTCCGACGCACTCGGCCATCTCTGGGTCGAGGAATACGCGGCGCCGGGCGAAGACATGTCCGGATCGCTCTGGACCGTCTTCGACCCGGAAGGGCACGTGCTGGGCTACGTCGCGACGCCGCCGGGTCTGCAGATCCATGAGATCGGCGAGGACTACATCCTGGGAAGGGTGCACGACGATTTCGGAGTGGAGTCCATACAGGTGTGGCCGCTGGAGCGGTCCAGCGGGTAGACAGGGGGAACCGAGAATGAACATGCGCACCTTGGCGGCGATCACTGTCATTGCATTCATCGCTTGCCAGCCGGACGCCGAGCCCACGGGCGGCCCCGACATCCAACAGCGCGACAGCGCCGGCATCCGCATCGTCGAAAACCCCCGCCCTCCGGACGGATCCCGCCTGGGTTGGCGTATCGGATCGGAGCCGGCCGTCTCCATCGGCGTGCTGGAGGGCGACGACCCGTACATGCTCTTCGCCGTCCGCGACGCGACCATTCTCTCCGACGGACGGATCGTCGTGGTGGGCGCGAACGAGTTGAGGGTGTTCGACCCGATGGGAATCTACCTGGAGACCTGGGGAGGAAGAGGCGAGGGGCCGGGCGAGTTCATCGATCTCTGGCAGGCCGACCCCTGGCTGGGAGACTCGCTCGTCGCCGGGGACTTCCGGCACGAGACGATGACCGTGCTCGACTCCGACGGAAACGTGGGCCGCATTGTCCGCCTGGAGGATTCTCCCATCGTCAGCCTGCGAGCCCTCTTCGAGTTTGGCCTGTACATGGTCATGCGGGACGGCTCGATTCTGCTTGCCCGGGAGCCATCCCACCCCGACACGGTTGACGTTGCGATTTTCGACGCCGAGGGCGGATCGCGCCGCTCCCTGGGCAGCCACGCCGGTTGGGAAAACTACTACCTCGAGCGGGCCAACTCGCTCGACCATGTGATCTTCGGTCGCACTCTGGCGATGGCCGCCTGGGGCGACCTGATCGTCATCACTCCCACCGACCACGGCGAAATCACGGCCTTTACCAGGGAAGGAACCCTGGTCCGCATCGTTCGCCTCGGCCACGAGCCGCGTGAGCCGGAGCAGGCAAATGTCGATGCCTACATCGAGGCCCGAGTATCCCGAGTGCCGAGCGAGATGGTTGAGTACAGAGTGCAGTATCGAGGTGAGCTGCAGGATCTTCCGGTGGCCGAGCACTTCCCGGCCTTCGCCTCCGTCATGACCGATGCGCTGGACCACCTGTGGGTCGAGGATTTCGCTGTGCCGGGGGAAGATCAACCGGGCGTCCTCTGGACCGTCCTGGACCCCGAGGGTCGCGTGGTGGGCTTCGTTGAAACGCCGGAAGGGCTGGAGATCTACGAGATCGGGCGGGACTACCTCCTGGGCAAGACGCAGGACGAGGAATTCGGGGTGGAGTCGGTTCAGGTGTGGCGCCTGGAGCGGTCCAATGGATAGAAAGGCAGCAGGTAAGATGAAAACGCGCATGACGGCCGCGTCGATCGCACTCGGAATCATGGCCTGCGAGTCGGAGGAGGGGGCGGACGGGTTGGACACCCAAATGCGCGACAGCGCCGGCATCCGCATCGTCGAAAACGCCCGCCCAACCGACGACTCCCGGCTGGACTGGCGGATCGGGCCGGAGCCGGCGGTCTCGATCGGCGTACTGGAGGGCGACGACCCCTACATGCTCTTCGCCGTCACGGATGCCACAATCTTGTCCGACGGGCGAATCGTCGTCGTGAACCGCGGCACGAGGGAGCTGAGGGTTTTCGACGCGCTGGGCTCCTATCTGCACACTTGGGGGGGGCGCGGCGAAGGACCGGGAGAGTTCAGAGATGTCATGCACATCGAGCCCCTGCCGGGGGATTCGGTCATCGTGTGGGGCTGGCTGGACCCGACCATGACCGTCTTCAACCCGTCCGGAGGGTTCGTTCGCGCCGTTCTCTCGGACAGAAGTCTTTCCGATGACCCGACACTCTATCTCGGCCCACGGGCGGCGACGCCCGACGGCTCGATTCTGGCGAGTCAGAACCAGACCGTTGCCGAGGACGTGGCCGTCGAGATCTGGGACACGGAGGGCAATCTGCGGGAATCACTGGGGACGCACGAGGCTCGGGAACCGACAACGCTCGTCGGGAATACGAACTATCCGCCGACCTTCGGCCGGGAGCTGACCCTGGAACCCTGGGGCGAACTCGTCGTCATCAGTCCGACGGATCGCTACGAGTTCAAGGCGTTTGCGCGGAACGGCACAGTCGCAAGGATCGTCCGCCGCAACCACGAGCCGCGCTCACCGACCGACGCTCACCTGCAGGCCCATATCGATGAGCAAGTGAACCGGATTCCGAGTGAGATGGTGGATGTCAGGGCGCAAACGCGCCGGGAGTACGAAACCGTCCCGGTCGCGGAGCAATTGTGGGCTTTTGCCTCCATCGTGTCCGATCGGTTGGACCACCTGTGGGTCGAGGAATACGAGGCGCCCGGGGAGGAGGTGAACGGCGTCCTCTGGACCGTCTTCGACCCCGAAGGACGGGTTCTGGGCTTCGTTGAAACGCCGGAGGGGCTGGAGATCTACGAGATCGGAGCGGATTACATCCTGGGCAAGACGGAGGACGAGGAATTCGGGGTGGAGTCGATTCAGGTGTGGCCGCTGGAGCGGTCCGGCCGATAGTGCCAGCAGAAAGTGCTGGCATTGCGGTCTCCAGGTCGCTTCACCGGTCCGCACTGTAAAGAATAGATTACATTATGTAAACTACAGTGTACATTACGTGACCATCCGAAGTCCCCGGTTCGGCGTTGCGAACAACTTCCTGCACGGGCCCTATCCCCTCAACCCTCCCGCTCCGCCGCCTCCGCCACGATCTTCTCGACCCTCATCGGCGGCACCAGGTCATACCCGAGCAGCTTCCGCCGGTGGTACCCACGTCCCTGCGTGATCGACCGCAGCACCGACGCGTACTTGTACAGCTCCGCCTCGGCCACCTGAGCCATGATCGCCGTCTTCCCCCCCAGCGGCTCCATGCCAAGCACCCGCGCCGAACGCCCGTTCAAGTCGCCCATGACGTCGCCCAGGTACTCCTCCGGCACCGTCACCGTGATCTCGAGGATCGGCTCCAGGAGCGCCGGCTTGGCCTTCTCGGCCACGTTCCTGAAGGCGTACGACCCCGCCACCTTGAAGGCGATGTCCGACGAGTCCACCGAGTGGTATGAGCCGTCGTAGCACTCGGCCTCGAAGTCGACCATGGGGTAGCCCGCAACCACGCCCCTCGCGGCCGCCTCCTCGATGCCCCGGCCCACCGACGGCACGTACTTGGTGGGAATCACGCCGCCCTTGATCGAGCTGATGAACTCGTAGCCCTCGCCCCGGTCGCGCGGCCGCAGCCGCACCCAGCAGTCCCCGAACTGACCCCTGCCGCCCGTCTGCTTCTTGAAGCGCCCCTGCCCCTGTGCCTCGGCGGTGATCGTCTCGCGATAGGCGATCCGGGGCGGCTCGGTTTCCACCGAAACCCCATACTTCCTCTTCATCCTCTCAAACTGCACATCGAGGTGCAGCTCACCCATTCCGCGCGCGATCGTCTGGCGGATCTCGGGGTTGAACCCGGCGGCGAAGGTGGGGTCCTCCTCGTGGAGCTTGCCCAGCGCCTCGCCCAGCTTGTCCTCGTCGGAACGGGCGGCTCCGCGCACGGCGATCGAGATGTCGGGCTGGGGGAAGACGACGCCCTCGATCGTCACGGGGTTTGTCGGCGCGCTCAGGGTGTCGTTGGTGTGGGTCGACTTGAGCTTGGCCACGACACCGATGTCGCCGGCGTGGAGCCCGTCCACCTCGACGCGTTCGCGCGCCTGCGGAATGGCCAGGTGATTGATGCGCTCGGACGCACCCCGGGCCACGTTGCGCAGCTCGGTCCCGTTGACGACCATCCCCGAGTACACGCGAAAGAGCGACAGCTCGCCCACATGGGGCTCCGCGCTCGTCTTGAAGACCAGCGCGCTCACGCTCTCGTCGTCCGCGGCGCGCAGCCGGACGGGGTCGCCGCCGCCGTTCGTTGCCTCCACGTCGCCCGCCTGTCCGGGGTGCGGCAGCAGCGCGACCATCATTTCGGTGAGTTCGCGGACCCCGAAGGACTGCTCCGCGGCACCGCAGAAAACAGGCACGACCTCTCCCTCGGCGACTGCGCCGGCCAGCGCGGCCAACTGCTCCTCCAAGGTGATTTCCTCCCCTTCCAGATAACGGTCCAGGAGCTCCTCGTCTGTCGTGGCGAGGGTCTCCATGAGCTCGGTCTGCCAGTTCTCGACATCGTCAGCCACCTCGTCCGGGATGGGGATTTCCTCGTACTCGCCGGTCGTGGACCCGGCCTTGTAGGCGTAGGCCTTGTTGGTCAGCAGGTTGACCACGCCCTTGAAGGTGCTCGCCGCGCCGATCGGGATCTGGACGGGGATGGCCCCGGGCGCGAGATCGTCCCTGACCTCGTTCAGGACCTTGCCGAAGTTCGCATGCATCTTGTCCATCATCGAGACGAAGATCATGCGGGGGAGCGTGCGGTCGTCGCACAGCTGCCAGACCATCTCGGTGCCCACCTCAACCCCCGAGGTGGCGCTCACCGTGACGAGCGCCGCGTCGGCCACGCGCGCGGCCGCTGTGGCATCGCCAACGAAGTCCATATAGCCGGGCGTGTCGAGGAGGTTGACTTTCGTCCCCTCCCGGATGGCGTGCGCGACCGTGAGCTGCATGGACATGCCGTGCCCGGTCTCTTCGGGCGTCGTCATCGTCAGCGCCGTTCCCGCGCCCACGTTGCCCTTGCGATTGGATGTCCCCGCGGCAAAACACACCGCGTCTATGAGCGTCGTCTTCCCCGACCCTCCGTGCCCGAGAACCACCACATTGCGAATCTGTTCCGTTCTGAACGACCTGGCCGCGGCCATGCCACCTCCTTTTGGACTGTCTTCGAAAACCCAATCAGCCGAACGAGAGTAGGCCGGCGACGCCACCGCGTCGAGAGATGCGTGTGCGCCTCGGGAATGGGCGACGGGATGGGGATTGTAGAAACCCGGTTGCGGGCGGGTCAAGGTGACGGGCGCCCGGAACGGACAGGCGGCCTGGGGAAGAAGCGTCCGCCGGTCCGTGGAACAACCCCGCCCGACCTGCCCGGAACTGCGGGGCGCACGGCCGGCAAGGCGCCCGGAAGGACGAACTCCGGTTCAGTTCGCCTGGGTCTGCCGCGAAACGCGGTCCAGGAGCGCGCGCTCTTCCTCGGTCAGCGAATTGATGCCACGCGCGGAGATCTTGTCGAGCACCTCGTCCACCTTGTCGAGCTCCAGGCGTACCCGTTCCTCGGCCATGTGCTCCTCGATGACGCGCATGGCCGCCGCCTCCCTGGTGGAGTCCCGCACCGGCCGCGGTGCCCTGCGTCCCGCCCCCTCCCCCTTCCACAGCTTCGGCCCGGACGGGGTTCGGCCCAGAGTCCGAATGCGCTGGCGCCAGCCGCCACCACGCTTGCGCCTACTCCTGCCCCCCTTCACCCCCGCACCCCCCACCCCGGGCCCCCAGTCCCCCCTCCTCGCGCGCATGGCCCCGCCGTACGCCGGCATCCACCCGCTCTTCACCATCAGGAATCCCGCGACCGCCCCACCCAGATGCGCCAGGTGCGCGATCCCGTCCCGGTGCGGACCGATGGCGCTCACGAAGCTCAACGCCACCAGGAACCCCACCAGCCACTTCACCTTGACGGGGAACAGCGCCCAGACGTAGACCGTCTGGTTCGGCCACGCCAGCGCAAACGCCAGCATGATGCCGTAGCACGCCGCCGACGCCCCCACGATCACCGAATCGGAGAAGGCGAAGCTGAGCAGAACGCCTCCCAGCCCGCACACCAGGTAGAACTTGAGGAAGAGGTCCGAGCCCCAGCGCGCCTCGAGCGGCGGCCCGAAGAAGAAGAGGAAGAGGAGGTTCATGAGCAGGTGCCACAGACCCGCGTGCATGAACATGTAGGTGACCATTCCCCACGGCCGCTGCAGAAGCCGGTCGGGCGAGAAGGCGAAGAGATCGAACATGACCCCCTGGCCCACGAGGACCGTCACCAGGAATATCCCCGCGTTCGCCATGAGCAGTATTTTGACCCACGGCGTCACCTGCAGGCGCGGGGCTGCGCCTCCGTATGACGGGGGCTGGCTCATGTATCTCACGGTTTCCTCCATTGTGACTGTGGCGCCCGCGGCGTCGGGACCGTTGGCGGCCGCGGGCGCCCGCTACCAGAGTAGGGCAAGGACGGTCGCCGGGTAAGGACGGTGGACGTGCCCGCAGGCGTCCCCCTCTACCTATATGGACGCCTCCCGGTTCCAAATCGTGCAAAAGTGGGGGCGGTTCCGGTCGGGACAATCCTTGAAAATCCCCAAATCAATTGCGGATATTCAAGGATTATCTCACCAGGCCCGACGTCTTGCTCCTTCCCCGCATCCCAACAGACAGATCCTCTCGCACAGTTCCGCGAACTCCACTCCAGCTGCCCGCGCCGCCTTCGGCAGAAGACTGTTCCCGGTAAGCCCCGGCAGCGCATTGGCCTCCAGGCACCACACGCCGCCGTCCGCATCCACCATGAAGTCCACCCGCGAAAAGTGCTCCAGGCGGAGCAGCCGGTGGACCTTGAGCGCCTCTGCATGAAGCGCCCTGGCCAACTCGTCCGGAATCCGCGCAGGCGCCGTCTCCGCCGCCATCCCCGGCTCGTACTTGCAGTCGAAGTCGAAGAGTTCGCGCGCCGGCTCGATCTCGACCACCGGCAGCGCTTCCCCGTCCACGATCCCAACGGTGAATTCGCGCCCCTCCACGTACGCTTCGTACATGACTACATCCCCCCCACCCCCCGCCTCCCCCGTCGCCATCTCCACTTCACCCACGGACCGGGCCAGCGCCAACCGCACCGACGAGCCCCCCGACATCGGCTTCACGATCACCGGAAGGGCCAAACGCTCCACCACCTCCCCACCCGACGCCGCCCCCGCGATCCAGTCCGGCGTCGCCACCCCCGCGTCCCTGAACAGCCGCTTGGTCAGATCCTTGTCCATGGCCAGCGCGCACGCCACCGGGCCGCTGCCGGCGTAGGGAATCCCCGCGACCTCCAACAGGGTCTGGATGGTCCCGTCCTCTCCGGCGCCCCCGTGCAGCGCGATGAACACCACATCCACCTCGGCAAGAGCGCGCTCCGAAGCGATCACCTCCCGTTCGGGCAGTACACCCTCCGGGCCCGGCAGCGGACCCGGCACCTCGGCCCGGCCGATCCCCGACTCCAGAATCCGCCGCTCGAGCGCGGGCGCCATCACCCCCACCGCCGCGTCGATGCTCGTCACCCGGTGCCCCCTGGAGCGCAACGCCGCGGCCACCTCGCAGCCGCTGGCCAGCGAAACCTCCCGCTCCTCGGAGCTGCCCCCCATGAGCACGGCGACCTTGAGCCGGTCCCCACCTGACCCGCCCGCATCCCGGGTCAAGCCGACCTCCGAACCTCGGCCCGACCCAGCCTGCGGCCTCCCCACTCCCCCCAGGTCATCGTCCTCAAGGCGCCGCCGCCAGCGCGCGCACCAGGTCGTGGCGCGTCAGGATACCGTCCAGCGATCCGTTCGCCCGAATCAGGACCGCCGGTGCGCCGCCGCTGAGCAGCCGTGTCGCCGCCTCGGAGTCGGCGTGTTCATCCAGAACCGGGTATGGCGCCTCCATGACCGATTCCACGTCCTGCTCCAGCACCTCGGGGTCGGCCAGCACCGCGCTCATCAGCCTGCGTTCGGCGACGCTCCCGATGCACTCGCCGTTCACCACCACCGGCAGTTGCGAGACGTGGTGGGACGACAGCGTGGAAATCGCCATGCGTACCGGAGTCGACGGCGTCACCGTGAGGAGGCCGGGCAGCGGTTCGAGCTTTGCGGCCGCCATCTCGGCCACCGTCGCGCGGGGCTGCGCCAGGAACCCGTTGTTGCGCATCCATTCGTCGTCGTACTGCTTGGTCAGGTAGCGCTCGCCCCAGTCGCAGAGCACGGCCACCACGCACGCGTCCGGGTCGTCGAGTTGACGGGCCAGAGCCACCGCGGCGTGCACGATCAGGCCCGTCGAGCCACCCACGAACAGTCCCTCTTCGGCGACCAGGCGGCGGGCCATGCCGAAGGCCTCGGCGTCGGTGACCGTGCGGTAGTCGTCCAGGTACTCGATGTCGAGCGTTCCGGGGACCTTGTCGTTGCCCAGACCCTCGACCTTGTAGGGCTCGCTCCGTTCCACCGCTCCGGTGTGGTAGAACCCCGAAAGGACCGATCCCGCCGGGTCCACCCCGACGACCTGAATGTCCGGGTTCATCTCCTTCAGGTACCGGCCGGTCCCGGAGATCGTCCCCCCGGTTCCTGCGCCCGCGACGAAGTGCGTGACCCTGCCGTCCGTCTGCTCCCACACCTCGGGGCCCGTCGTGCGGTAGTGGGCTTCGGGGTTGGCGCGGTTGTAGAACTGGTCCGCGAGGAAGCCGCCGGGGGTGGCCTCGGCGATGGCGCGCGCCCGGTTGACGTAGTGCTCCGGGTGGTCCGGCGGCACCGCGGTCGGGGTGATGACCACCTCGGCCCCGAAGGCGCGCAGCAGCTTGACCTTCTCGCGGCTCATCTTGTCGGGCATGGTGAAGATGCAGCGGTAGCCGCGGGTGGCGGCCGCCATCGCGAGGGCCAGTCCGGTGTTGCCGCTGGTGCCCTCCACGATGGTGCCGCCCGGTTTCAGGAGGCCGGCTTCCTCCGCGGCTTCGATCATGGCGAGACCGATCCGGTCCTTCACCGAACCGCCGGGATTCATGAACTCGGCCTTTCCGTAGACCGGGGTGCGGATGCCCGTCGTCACCCGGTTCAGTCGGACCAGCGGGGTCCACCCGACGAGGTCGAGGACGCCCTCGTAGGGTCTCAGGTGGCGCGTCTGCCCCCTGCCGGGCCGCTCCGTCATCCCTTAAACCCTGACGTTACGCTAGGGTTTGGTGCCGGTCCCTCGCGGGAGGACTCTTCGCCCGGGTTTGCCGTAGGTCCCTCGCGGGCGGGCTCCCCGCCCGGGGTCGCCGGCTGGGCGTCCTTCGAGAAGTGGACGGGCACGCGCGCCCACACCCGCAGCGGCTCGCCCTCCTTCGTCGCCGGGTCGAACTCCATGGAAAGGGCCCCATGCACGGCCGCTGAATCGAGTGCCGAGTGGCCGCTGCTCTCCATAACCATCGCGCTGTCGACGCCGCCTTCCTCATTCACCAGGACCCGCACCAGGGTACTCCCCTCGACGTCCTGGTCCCACAGCTCGAGCGGGTATTCCACGGGACTCCGGGTGAAGAGCGGCGTGGGTTTTTCGATCTCCGCATCGCCGCCGCAGCCGAGCACCGCCATGGCCCCCAGCGCCAGCGCCGACATAGCAACGTGACCGGGCATTCTATTGTCCCTCCGCGACCGCCGCCCGCAGGGCATGCAGTACGTTCAACGCTTCCAGGGGAGTCATGCGATCAGGCTCGAGAGCGCGGAGCCGGTCGACCACGGGATGCCGCGCTTCGAACAACGACAGCTGACCCTCGTCGCGCGCCGTGCCGTCCACCCCGCTCCCCTTCCGTCCGAGACCGCTGCCCCCTCCTGTGTGTGTTCCCTCCAACTCGGCCAGAAGTTCCATCGCGCGCCCGATCAACCCCGGCGGGAAACCCGCCAGACGCGCGACCTGGATTCCGTAGGACCGGTCCGCGCCCCCTTCCTCGAGGCGCCTCAGGAAGACGATTTCGTCGTTCGATTCGCGTACCGAGACGTTCAGGTTCCTGACGCCCGAAAGCTGATCGCCGAGCTGGGTAAGCTCGTGATAGTGCGTCGCGCAGATCCCCTTCGCGCCGATGTTCTCGTGCAAGTGCTCGGTGACCGCCCACGCAATGGACACGCCGTCGTAGGTGGAGGTGCCCCGCCCGATCTCGTCGAGGAGGACGAGGCTGCGCTCGGTCGCTCCGTGGATGATCGCCGCGGTCTCGCTCATCTCGACCATGAAGGTGGACTGGCCGCGCGCCAGGTTGTCCGAGGCGCCCACGCGCGTGAAGACGCGGTCGCAGACTCCGAGACGGGCGCTTTCCGCCGGCACGTACGACCCCATCTGGGCCATGAGCTGGATAAGGCCGACCTGGCGCAGCACCGTGCTCTTGCCCGCCATGTTGGGCCCGGTCAGGATCACGATGCGCCCCCCTTCCTCCAGCTCCAGGTCGTTGGGGATGAACTCCTCGCGCGGCATCATCGTCTCGACAACCGGGTGCCGTCCCGCCGCGATGCGAAGCCCGAAACCCGTGGTGACTTCGGGGCGGACGTAGCCGCGCTTCTCGGCCACCTCGGCCAGGTTGGCCAGCACGTCCAGCTCCGCCACGCGCCGGGCAACCTCCTGGACGCGCGCAACGGCGAACGCCAGCTCGCCCCGGACCCGCAGGAAAAGCGTCTGTTCGAGGCGGGTGATGCGGTCGTCGGCGTCGAAGACCTTCTCCTCCCACTCCTTCAGCTCCAGGGTGAAGTAGCGTTCGGCGTTGGACAGCGTCTGCTTGCGTATGAAGTGCTCGGGGACGCGCGACAGGTTCGCACGGGTGACCTCCAGGTAGTAGCCGAAGACCTTGTTGAAACCGACCTTGAGCGAGGAGATGCCGGTCTGTTCGCGCTCCGTCGTCTGCAGCCGGGCGATGAAGTCGCGGGCGCCGTCGCGGATGGCCCGCAGCTCGTCCACCTCCTCGTCGAAACCCTCCCGGATCACGCCGCCGTCGGCCAGCGCGGCGGGCGCGTCCTCGGCGATGGCCTCCGCGATGAGCTTCGCGACGTCATCGAGCGTGTCCATGTCGGTCAGCAGTCCCGACAGCGCCTCACTCGCCAGCCCCTCTCCGCAGCGGGCGAGCGCCGGCAGCGCCCCGAGCGACTGTCCGAGCGCCAATACCTCGCGGGGCGTGGCGCGCCCGGAGCCGATCTTGGTGCCGAGCCGGTCCAGATCGCGGATCTTGCGAAGCGCCGTGCGCAGATCGGCGCGAGCGTCCGGATCCTCGGAGAGTTCCGCGACTCCGTCGTGGCGGCGCCGGATTTCATCGGCGTTCAAGAGTGGATTCAGGAGCCAGGTCCGGAGCAGGCGCGCCCCCATCGCGGTGGTCGTCGCATCGAGCACCGATAGCAGGGAGGCGTCTCCGTCGTAGGGGCGGAGCGGTTCGACCAGCTCCAGGTTGCGGCGGGTCATGGTGTCCAGGGTCATGACCGCGTGCGGGCGCTGGATCCTGGGTGCGCGCAGATGCTCGGCCGAGCCGGGGCGGATCTCCTCGGCGTAGGCGACCAGGGCCCCGGCCGCGCGCACCAGCAGCTCGTCCCCGGCTTCGAAGCCGAATCCGTCGAGCGACTGCACCCGGTAGCGCCGCTCCAACTCGTCCCGCGCCGTGTCCACGTCGAAGAGCCAATCGGCGCGGACGGAATGAACGGCTCCGGTTCCGGCCTCGGGCGGGTCGCCGGCGGACTCCGGCATGAGAAGCTCGCTGGGCTCCAGGCGCTCCAGTTCGCCGGAAACCTCGGGCGGGTCAGCCTTGAGTACGACCAGCTCCCCCGTCGAGACATCCAGCGCCGCGAGCCCCACTGCCGCGCCATCGGGCACCAGGGCGACGACGTAGTTGTTCCTCTCCGCCTTCAGGAGCGCGTCCGCCACCACGGTGCCGGGGGTCACCGTCTCGACCACCTCGCGCCGTACGATCCCCTTGGCCTCGGCGGGGTCCTCGGTCTGTTCGCAGACCGCGACCTTCCTGCCGAGCTTGACCAGGCGCTCCAGGTAGTGGTCGAGCGCCTTGGCGGGTACTCCGGCCAGCGGTACGCCGCTCGCGGCCCCGTTGTTGCGCGAAGTCAGGGTCAGGCCGAGGAGACGGGAGCCTTCTTCGGCGTCCTCGCAGAACAGCTCGTAGAAGTCCCCCACGCGAAAGAAAACGAGGTCGTCCCGGTGACGGGATTTCACCTCCCGCCATTGCCGCATGAGCGGGGTGTCGGTGCTGCGGATTTTTGCGGTCGCCAAGGCTGTGGAGGGGCTCCTTGCGCCGAAGCCCCCAAGCCCGGCGCTCTGTGGGTGCCACGTCAACGATACCGCCGCCGGAACCGGCGATCAACCGGGCAGCCCACTCACAAATCCCGCCGGTTGATACCCCCGCAGCCGGTTGGCGTTGGCCACCACGGTGACGGAACTGAAGGCCATGGCCGCGCCTGCAAACATCGGCGAGAGCAGCAGCCCCAGCGTGGGGTAGAGAACGCCGGCTGCGAGCGGGATGCCGACCACGTTGTAGGCGAAGGCGCCCACCAGGTTCTGGACGATGTTGCGGTGCGCGGCGCGCGAAAGGCCCAGCAGAGTCTCCACGCCCCGGAGCGAGTCGCCCAGCAGCGCCACGTCGCCGGTCTGAAGCGCCACATCGGTGCCGCTGCCCATCGCGATCCCGATGTCGGCGGTCGCCAAGGCGGGCGCGTCGTTGATCCCGTCCCCCACCATCGCCACCACCCGCCCCTCGTCGCGCAGGCCGCGCACCACACGTGCCTTCTCGTCCGGAGAAACCCGGGCCGCCACACGATCGATCCCCACCTCCCCCGCCACCCTCCTCGCGGCCGCCTCCTCATCCCCCGTCAGCATCATCACCTCCACCCCACCCCCCAGCAGCCGCCCCACCGCCCCCCGCGCCTCCGCGCGCAGCACATCCGCCACCCCGAACACCCCCACCGCCACCCCATCCATCACCACCACCACCGGCGTCGCCCCCTCCTCCTCCGCGCGCCCGAGATACTCGCCCACCGTCCCCAACTCCACCCCCGCCTCCCTGGCAAACGACGGCGACCCCACCAGTACGCGCCTCCCGGCCACCGAAGCGGAGGCTCCCCGCCCCGGATGCGCCACGAAGTGCCCCGCCTTCGGCCACCTCACCCCTCGCTCCCCCGCATACCGCACGATCGCACGCGCGGCCGGGTGTTCGGAAGCCTCTTCCACGCTCGCCGCCGCTTCGAGCATCTCGCTCTCTGAAACCCCACCCGCGCCACCGGCAAAGGCCACCGCCGGCTTGCCCACGGTCAGCGTCCCCGTCTTGTCCAGGACCACCGTGTCCACCCGCCGCGCCCGCTGCAGCGCCTCCCCGTCGCGGATGAGCACGCCGTGAGCGGCCGCCTTGCCGATCGCGATCATTACCGAGATCGGCGTGGCCAGCCCGAGCGCGCACGGACAGGCGATCACCAGGACGGCCACCGCGGTCACCACGGCGAAGTTGATTCGCGGCTCCGGCCCGGCCAGGGCCCACACACTGAAGGTGACCAGCGAAACCAGCATCACCGCCGGCACGAAGTAGCCCGCGATCACGTCCACGGTCCTCTGGATGGGTGGCTTGGTGCCCTGGGCGCGCTGGACCAGTTGAATGATCCGCGCCAGCACCGTATCCGCGCCCACGCGGGTGGTTTTGACGGTGAGCGCCCCGGTGCCGTTAACCGTGCCGCCCACCACCCCGTCCCCCACGGACTTCGCCACCGGTGCGCTCTCGCCCGTGATCATCGACTCGTCGACCTCGCTCTCGCCGTCGCGGACCTGTCCGTCCAGCGGAACCCGCGCCCCGGGCCGCACCAGGAGCATGTCCCCCGGAATGATCGCGTCCACGGGCACCGTCTCCACCCCGTCTTCGGTGACCCGATCGGCGGTCTCGGGGCTCAGGTCGAAGAGGGAGCGGAGTGCCCGCGCGGTGCGTCCCCGGGCGCGCGCCTCGATCGCCTGGCCCAGCACCACCAGGGTGATCACCACCGCGACCGCCTCGTAGAAGGGTCGGCCGCTGCCCCCCGGGAAGAGGTGCGGCGCCGCGATCGCCACCGTGGAATAGAGCCAGGCCGCGCCCGTTCCCAGCGCGACCAGCGTGTCCATGTTGGCCGAACGCCTCCGGGCGGCCGTCCACGCCCCGGTGAAGAAACCGCGTCCCGTGTAGAGGAGGATGGGCAGAGTCAGAAGACCCGAGAGCCACCCCCCCGCCACGCGCACGCCATCGGCCAGGCTCGGCAGTCCCGGAATCATCTCCCAGTGCCCGATCAGCACCACGGGAAGTCCGCACGCCACCCCCACCCGGAACCGCTTCATCAGCTCGACCCGCTCCGTCGCCTGTTCCTCGTCTCGTTCCCTGGAAGCGTCCAGAACCGCCTCCGTCCCGCCCAGCACCTCGGCCCCGTACCCGGCCTCCTCAACCGCGCCCACGAGCGTGGCCGAATCCCCCACCCCCCGCACCAGCCGCACCCGCGCGACCTCCTCGACCAGGCTCACGCTGGCCTCCCCCACCCCCTCCGCCGCCCCCAGCGCCTTCTCGACCGTCCTCACGCACGAGGCGCAGTGCATCCCCCTGATGCGCAGTTGTACCTCGCCCGCCTCCTCGCCCGGCGCTTCCCCCTCTCCCTCGTGGACCGCCCCGGCCGCCTCGTTCACGCGCCCCCCCCCCGCCCCCGCACCATCAGCCCCAGCAGCCACTCCTCCATGAGCACGTCGCCGGGAATCGCGCTGGCCTTGAGGAGCTGGTCCAGCCGGCGCAACCCGCGCACCGCGTCCGCGAGTTCGGCACGGGTCCAGCGCCGGGCCTGCCCCACGATGCGCCGGGCCAGGAAGCGCTGATACGGCGGCAGCGCGGCCTGCACCGCCGGGATGCCACCTTCGATGGCCACTCCGATCCGCAGCAACTGTGACGAAAGCCCGATGACCAGCCCGACCACCGATTCGCCCTGTTGGAGAAGCACGGGCAGACCCTTCGCCGCCTCCGTGATCCGCCGGTTGCCGACCAGATCGAACCATGCCCAGCGATCCTGGGTGGGCAACCGGAGCCCTCCCCTTTTCACGGCGTCCAGGTCCACCACGGCCCCCTCGCCGACCATCTCCGCCAGCTTCCTCACCTCCTGGGTGAGCATGCCCAGCTCGGTGCCGGCCGCTCCCGCCAACGCCTGCGCGGCCTCGATCTCCACTGTCACGCCGAGCTCGTCCCGGGCCCAGGTTACCAGCCAGCCGGGCACCGCGTCGGCCGGTACGGGCTTGAACTCGACAGCCGTCGCCATGCGGGCCAGATCCTTGTAGAACCTGGCCTTCGATCGGGCGGGGACCGTGGCCTGAAGGATCAGTACGAGCCCGGGAGGGGGGTTTTTCGCCGCGTCGAGCACCACTTCGCGCGCCTTCGGGCTGCCGGCCAGGCCCTCGACCTCCTTGACCTGAACGACCCGCCAGGAGGCCATCATGGGCGGTGTTGCGATGATCGACGCCAACCGCTCGACCGTGGTCTCGGTACCCACGATGCGGTCCACGTTGAAGGCCTCGGTGGCCGGATCCGCGTACCGCTCCAGCAACGCCTTCGCGGCGATGGCTTTGCGATACTCGTCCCCGCCGTGGAGAAAGAAAACCCCGCCGTCTTTCGCGGTGGTCAGCGACCGGGGAAGCAACTCCGGCTTCCCGTCAGTTCGGATCCGTGTCCGCTTCGGACTCCCGCGCGCGGCCGAGTCCCGGTTCACCGACCATCGAGCGGACACCATCCCACAGCTGCGGCTCCCCCGAATTCAGAGGCTTCCACCTCTCCAGCGGCGCGAAGGACGGTGCGCTCGCCGGAGACGGCGTCCCGGCGACCACCGGCGGCATCTCGACCTCGGGTGTGGTCCCGGAAAAGAAGGGGCTCCACGCGACCGCAGCCAGGAGCAGAGCTACCACCACCGCAGCCGAAAGCGTCACCCCCGAACCCGCCGTCCCCAGAGCCAGCGACTCGCGCTCGAAGGCCGCCGCCCGGAACCTCACCTCGGCAATGCTCATGGGTGCCGACGCCGACGCTTCAACCGGTTCGCGAAGAACCTGGACTCCCCGGCGAATCACGCGGTCATAGCGTCCACACGCGGAGCATTCGGCCATATGGACCAGAAAAAACGACCGATCCTCCATATCGAGCCGGCCGTCGCGGAAATTCGAATACCCGTCGATAAACTCGCGACACCCCTTGGGCAGGGAAGCCGTGCTGGTCCCCGCGGGAGCTCCTCGATCTGCGATCTTACTGTCCACTATGCTCTTAGCCCCATCCAGGCTTGAGAATTTCTTGGCGACGCGCGAACAAATGCGGAGCGGCTCAAGCAGGCTCGAACCCTTCACCGGATGTCGACCGCTCAACTCAAACTCCAATCTAGCGCGCGTGAGAGCTTGCCTACAAGTACAACCGAAGGGCACTCGATGTTCCACCGAGGGGGCGGCACCGGCGGTCTGGGGAGGGTCCGCGCAAGCGGGCCGTGAGCGTCGGCTCACGGCCCGCGGGGTGGCTACGGGGCAGTCCGGCCGGGCCGGGGCCGGAGTCTCGCTGAAGACCGCTAGTCGATCATGGGCGCGATGATCTGGGCGAAGCTGTTGCGAGCCCGGTTCAGCCGGCTCTTCACGGTTCCCAGATTGCAGCCGGTAATCTCGGCGATCTCTTCGTAGCTCTTGCCGTGCAGCTCCCGAAGGACGAACACGGTCCGGTGATGTTCGGGAAGTTGCTCGACGGCCTCGTTCACCTTCTCGCGCAGGAAGCGCTTGCGGTAGAGGTCGTCGGGACGAGTCTTCGGGTCTTCCCATTCCAGGGGCCGAAAATCGGCATCCCAGTTCTTCATGATGGCCTGGAACAGCACCAAAGGGTTCCTCGAGCGGTTGCGCAGCTCGTTCTTGGCCAGATTGCCGGCGATGGTGTAGATCCAGGTGGAGAACTTCCTCGTCTGGTCGAATCGGTGAAGGTGCCTGTAGACTCGCACGAAGGTCTCCTGTACCAGGTCTTCCGCCTGCTCGCGGTCTCCTACGGTGCGCGAGACGAAGTTATGAAGCCGCTTGTCGTAGCGGCGCACTATTTCTGCAAAAGCCCTGTCGTCTCCATCCAGAAACTGCTGTACGACCTGAGCGTCATTCAGTGCCTCGATTCGCCGCCTGGCTTCTCTGGCTGTGTGTGCGTTCCCGACACCGCCATTCCCTGCTTGAAGCAGCTTGCCGCGGGACATCGTTATCTCCCTCGCCCTTGCGGGCGTTTGCGGGATCCCTTTACGGGACCCCTCGGGTCAAGGTCTTGGTACCTCGCACTACACGCACAAAGCGTGCCAACCCGTTTGGCAGTGTATACATTGGCCCGAAGCCGACAATGCGTCCTCTCCGAGAGACACCTTGTTCCCGGCAAGGTGACGGAACCGCCCCTGCGGAGGACCCTCTGGCAGGCCGTGGAGAAAATCCCCCCGGCGTTCGAACGGCGAAGCCCTGGTCCGGGCTCACCTACGGTCGGCGAGCAGAAACCGCGCAGCGTAGAAGATGGTGACGAGGGACTTCGCGTCGGTCATCACCCCCGACCTCGCCAACTCAAGCGCCCTTGACAGCGGCATCCGCTCCACCTGGAGGAACTCGTCGTCGTCGGTGCTCGCCGTGCCCTCGGTCAGATCGAAGGCCGCGAAGAGGTGAATCTCCTCGTTCGTGAAGCCGGGGGTGGTGTGAATCGTCGTCAGCTTCATCAGCGTCCCGGCCCGGAACCCCGTCTCTTCCTCGAGTTCACGGTGCGCGCAGTCCTCCCAGCTCTCGTCGGGCTCGATGATCCCGGCCGGCACCTCGTAGATCACGCCGCCCGCGGCATATCGATACTGCTGCAAGAGGAGGACATCCGGGTCGGGGTCCTCCCTGTGGCCCAGAACCGGCAGCACCGCCGCCGCGCCTCTGTGGCGGACCAGTTCCAGCCTGCCCACGGATCCGTCCGGAAAGCGTACGGTGTCCACGCTCAGGTGGACGACGCGTCCGTCGTGAATGACGGTCGTGCCGAGAAGGGCGCGCTTGTCCTCGCTCACGGTGCGGACCTCGTCGGAGCCTCCGCGTGGACGCTCACCGGGCCGATGTCCAGGCCCTCCAGCTGCGGCGCGACATCGTCCGCGTTGCCCACCACGACGGTACACAGCTCGGCCGGGCGGATATGCCGGCGCGCCGCGCGGGCCACCTGCGCCGCGGTCACCTCGCGGACACGGTCGCGGTAGCTCCGGTAGTAGTCACCCGGCAGGTCGTAGACGACCATCCCGGCGATTCTGGACGCGATCTGCCCGGTGGTCTCCAGCCGCAACGGGAACACCCCGGCAAGGTAGCTCGTCGCGGCCTCGACCTCGTCCCGGGTCGGCCCCTCTTCCACAAGCCGCTCGATTTCACGGAAGATCTCGCCGACCGCCGCCCCGGTCACCGCGTTCTCGACCGCGGTGGAGACCGCGAACGGTCCCGGCCCCCGTCTCGGCGCGAAGGAGGATCGCACGCCGTAGGTAAACCCGTGCCGTTCACGCAGATTGAGGTTCAGCCGCGAGGAAAACGAACCGCCCAGCACCAGGTTCAGCACGACAAGCGCGAAGTAGTCCTCCACCGAACGCGGCACCCCGATATGCCCCACGCGAATCCGCGACTGCACCGATTCCGCCCGGTGCACCACATGGACCACGCGTTCCCGCTGCCGGGGCGACGCGACGGGCTCCGGTACCGCCCCCACCACCCCGGCCCAGTCCCCCAGCCCCCCCTCGGCCACGGCCAGCGCCTCGTCCTCCTCCACGTCCCCCACCATCACCAGGGCCGCCTCCGCAGGCCCGTACCGGGCCGCCACAAAATCACGCGCACCACCCGCATCGATGCGCTCGATGGAGACATCGGTCCCCCCCACCGGTCGCGCGTAGGTGCCGCCCTCCGCGAACACGATGCGCGCGTGCGCGTCGGCGGCCAGCGCCGCGGGATCCATGCGCCGCTGGGCGGCCGTCGCCAGGCGCTGGGCCCGGTACCGCGCGAACTCCTCGTCCTCGAAGGCCGGCGACCGCACCATTTCGGCCAGGAGGGGTATTGCGTCGGGAAGATGTTCGGCCAGACAGGAGACGGCCACCGTGGTCGAGTCCCACCCCGTCGCCGCCCCGAAGCTCGCGCCGATGTCTTCCAGTGCCCGTGCCAGCTCCCGGCTCGACAGTCGCGTCGTGCCCCCCTCCAGCGCATCTCCCGCCAGGACCGCAAGTCCCTCCCGGCCCGCGGGCGCGGCGGTCTCTCCCGCCCGCAGCACCACCATGGCGGTCACGACCGGCAGCGGAACTCCAGACACCAGCCGCACCTCCATCCCGTTGCCCAGGCGTTCTTCGGCGACCGCCGGAAACTCGAAGGGGCGGATCGGACCGGCAGTCGGCGGCGTTTCGCGACCCGTCATACGCTTACGCTCCGTTCACGGATGTGGCCAGGTGGCGACGGCGTGTCGGGGCTCGTCATGCGCTCGCACCCTGTTCCGCGCCCGCCGCAGGCTGTGCCCCCGGCCCGTCCTCCGGCAGGTACCGCACAACGACCCGGTTTCCGGCGTGCAGGTACGCGCCGCACCACTCCCGCGCCTGATCCGGCGTGACGCGCCGCAGGCGGTGCAGGTCCTCGTTGAGGCGGCGGGCGTCGTTGAAGAGGGTGGCGTACATGGAGAGCAGGTCGGCCCGCGTCTCGATCCGCTGCAGCGCGCGCAGGGTGCGGGTCTCGCTGCCGATCACCGCACGGGCGACTTCCGCCTCCGTGAGATCGCCCGCTCCGTCGAGTTCCGCGCTCACGGCCGCTTCCAGGTCCTTGGCGCGCGTGTCGGGGAACCCCGTGGCGATCACCAGGAGCATGGTCGCGCCGGTGGTGAGGGGCAGGAGATGGCAGGAGGCCGACTTGGCCACGCGGGGGCGCACGAGCCGGTCGTACAGCCGTGAGGAGCGGCCCCGGCCGATAACATTGGACGCAACCTCGCCGGCATAGAATGCTTCGGTGGTGAATGGAGGTACCCGGGCGGCCATGTAGACCCTGGGCAGGGGCACCGCGGCGTGCACGTCGCTACGCACGGTCTCGCCGGTGGAGAGGGGGATTTCGGTCGTGCCTGGAAGCGGGGGCGGAGCGAGGCCGGAGGGAATGCCCTCGAAGTAGTGGCGGACGCGGTCGAGCGCGTGATCCGGGTCACAGTCGCCACAGACCGAGAGGACGGCGTTGTTGGGGAGATAGTAGGTCGCGAAGAAATCGTGGATGTCGTCCAGTGTGGCGGCGGCGATGTCCTCCATGGAGCCGATGACGGTGTGGTGGTACGGGTGGCTCTCGGGGAAGAGAAGGGACTGGACGCGTTCGTCCCAGTCGCCGTAGGGCTGGTTGTCGTAGCGTTGGCGCCGCTCGTTCATGACCACCTGGCGCTGGTTCTCCAGCTTCTCCACGGTCATCGCGGGCAACATCCAACCCATGCGGTCCGATTCCAGCCACAGGGCGAGATCCAGGTTGTGGGACGGCACCGTCGCGAAGTAGTTGGTGCGGTCGAACCACGTCGTGGCGTTCGCGGACCCCCCCACCCGCTCGATGTGGCGGAAGTGTCCGTTCGTGGGCACGTGGGCCGATCCCTGGAACATCATGTGCTCGAAGATGTGCGCGAACCCCGTGCAGCCCTCCGGCTCGTTCCGGGACCCCACGCCGTACCACAGGTTGATCCCCACCACCGGCGTGGTGCGGTCCGGCGCAAGGACCA
This sequence comes from Longimicrobiales bacterium, assembly GCA_965208295.1. Classification (GTDB taxonomy): domain Bacteria; phylum Gemmatimonadota; class Gemmatimonadetes; order Longimicrobiales; family Gaopeijiaceae; genus Bin94. The sequence continues at coordinate 1,505,085 of OZ242328.1, forward strand.
CCCTGAGGCCGTTGTCGAGCACATGTTGCCGGATGTCGAGCATTTTCCCCCGAACCCATTTCCTCGAAGCCCTCGGCGGCACCATCTTTCGAGCGTTGAACAGTCTCGCGAACGGCGGGCCGGCACAAGGCGCACCTCAGCCCAATCAGGAGAAACTCACGTGGGATTCACTCCCTTCCAGATGGAACGCTGGCAGTCCACCTACGAGCACCGGGTCCGGTTCAACCTCTCCGAGAGCGGTGTCCACCCGCTCACCGTGGGCGAGCTTCTCGCCCTGGCCGACGGCGGCATCGACCTGTCGTCCGTGCGGCTCGGCTACAGCCAGTCCAACGGCACGGACGAGCTGCGCGCGCTGATCGCGTCGCTGTACCCGGGCGCCTCGGACAGCTCCGCGGTCGTGACCATCGGGGGCGCCGAGGCGAACTTCGTGGCCTTCTGGGAGCTGGCGGACAGCCGCAAGCCGGTCGCCGTCATGCTCCCCAACTACATGCAGGTGCCGGGCCTGGTCGAGAACTTCGACGGCGGCTTCATCCCGTTCCATCTGCGGGAAGAGACGGGGTGGCGTCCGGACCTGGACGAGCTGGCGTCGGCGCTGGCGGCGGGGGCGGGCTTCATTCTGATCACGAATCCGAACAACCCCACGGGCGTGGCCCTGACCTCCGGCGAGATGGACGACATCGTCTCGCTCGCGGACCGGCACGGCGCGTGGATCCTGGCCGACGAGGTGTACCGGGGGGCCGAAGTGGGGGCCGAACCCGTCCCGAGCTTCTGGGGCCGCTACGACAGGGTCCTGGTGACGAACACGCTGTCCAAGGCGTACGGGCTTCCCGGGCTGAGGTTGGGATGGGTGGTGGGGCCGTACGAGGTGGTGGCGCGGCTCTGGGCACGCACAGACTACACGACCATCGCGCCGCCGTCGATCTCCGACGCGCTCGCCACCGTCGCGCTGTCACCCGCCGTGCGGCCCCGGGTGCTGGCGCGGACCCAGGGCATCATTCGCCACAACCTGGGCGTGCTCACCGACTGGGTGGAGTCCCACGACGGCCTCTTCAGCTGCACCCCACCCGACGCCGGCGCGATCTGCATGGTGCGGTACGATGCGCCGGATCCCTCGCTGGAGCTGGCCGAGCGGCTGCGCGATGAGCACAGCCTGCTGGTGGTGCCGGGTGCGCACTTCGGGGTCGAAGGGACGATGCGGATCGGTTTCGGGCCCCCCGAGGAGGAGCTGGTGAGCGGGCTGGAGCGGCTGGGGTCGGTCTTTGCGACTGCGGGCGTGGTGTAAACTTTGATTGACACAATGGAAATCGGAGTTGACATTCGAAATCGTTGTGATGTCATGTGTGGATTACAATATGGAAACTGGAGTTGACTTCTTGGGGACGCGAGACGGAACCCACGCGGACCCGCCGACGCCCCCTCAGTCCACCAACGGCACCTCTTCGATGCAATCCGGGTCCTCGTAGCCGGCGCGGTTGACAGCCCTCCCCACGGGATGCAGCCGCAGCTCGGGAGTATCCGCCCCCGTCACGATCGCGTGCAGCGATTCCACCACCGTCCCCCGCGCCAGCCAGTCCGTCCAGCGGCGCTCGGGGAGAATGACGGGGACGCGGTCGTGCAGCCAGCGAATCGGTTCCGGCGCCTCGCGCGTGAGGATCGAGAAGGTGGCGAGACGGTCGCCGTCGCCACCCCCCCACATCGCCCAGATCCCGGCCATGGCGAAGAGGGCGGAGCCGGGACGGTGGATCCAGTACGGTTGCTTTCCCGTCGCGCGCGCCTCCCATTCGTAGAAGCCGTCGGCGGGCACCAGGCAGCGGCGCGCGAGGAACGACTCGCGAAACGCGCCCCGGGTCGCGACCGTCTCCGACCGCGCATTGATCATCCGGGCCCCGACGCGGGGACTGTCGGCCCAGTGCGGCACGAGTCCCCACCGCATCGGCCCCGCACGCCGTCCTTCCGGGGCCGCGATGACCACGGGAACCTCGTCGGTGGGCGCGATGTTGTAACGCGGCTGAAACCCTTCGAGCGCAGGCGAGATCCCAGCCCTGAACGTGTCGGCGACGTGGCCCAGTTCGGCCGTCAGGGTAAAGCGGCCACACATGGGGCGTCAGCCCTCCGAAAGACCGCTAACGGCCGGCGGACATTCCCGCCAGGTCCGCGCCGCTCTGTGCCGCCGACCTCGCGGCCACCACATCCCTGACCACGAAAAACCCGTCTTCCCCCAGCTCCTGGTAGAGCGGCATGAGGATCCTTCCGCCCTTCGGCGCCATCACCTCGCCCCGGCGATCGTCGCCGATGACATCGCCGGCACGCACCGGCTGGAAGTTCCGAAATCCCGGTCGGCTCACGTAGCGGTCCTCCTTCTCGACCGGGTGCCGGTACCTCATCTCCAGAATACGCGGCAGACGCCGGTACGCCGTCTCCAGCTTCCGGTAGCCACTCCGCGCTTCGGGCGCATCCCCATCCGCCAAGAGCCCGGCTGCCCGAATCGCCAGCCAAACCGCGCTCGCGGCCCTGACCCGGGACTCCGCCTCTTCGTGCTGTCCGCATTCGAAGACCGCCGACGTGTACCCGAGGCCGTCCAGATAGGCGGTCAACGTCCCCTCGAGGTGCTGGTTGAGACCCAGAACCAGGGGGGCGGGAATCGACATGGCAAAGCGCTTGTGGCGCGGCTCGTCGGCCGATGTGGTGAATGCGCCGCCCCCGCCCGAGGTTGTGTGCAGGTCCAGGAACCAGACGGGACCCCTCCGCCGGGACGCCACCTCGTCGAGGACGCCCAGTATGCGGACCAGCTCCACGTCCTCGGACGGGGCCGGGCTGCCATTGGCGGACCGGGTCCGGTCGCGGGCTGCGCCGATCCGTGACGCCGTCCAAGCCCGGTTCAGGTCATAGGACATGAAGCGTCGCCCCTCAGCCAGCGCCTGCAGGTTGCCCGCCAGGGCCACGAAGTCCCCCCTGACCAAGTGGCTGCGGGCCCCGACCTCGGCCACGAGCTTCTCCAACGCCGCCACCCCGGCGGGCTCGTTCCCGTGGAGACCACCCACACACAGGAGCAACGGGCCCTCCCTGCCTCCCTTCACCCACCCGATCAGACCGTCCCTCGCATCTCGGTTCGAGTTTCCTCCGGAGCTGTTCATTCCCCTCCCGTCCACTGGGTTCTATTCCCCGTCCAAGGCATCTTCGAGCAGGTGGTACGCCATCGGCATGAAGTCCACCTCGCTCACGATTCCGACCAGTTGTCCATTCTTGACCACCGGCAGCGCCGACACCCGCTGGCCCCGCATCATGCTGATGGCCTCGAGCGTGGGGGTCTCCGGCGCCACCGTCACCGGGTGCCGCTCCATCACTTCGCTGACCGGCATGTTCTCGACTTCCGTCCGCGTCCGGCCCTCCGCCATCAGCTGGAGGATGGAACGGTAGGACACGATCCCCACAAGCTTGTGCTCGTTGTCCTCGATGAGTACATGGCGGATCTGGCGCACGTGCATCAGGTACGCGACCATCTCCACCAGCTCCTCCTGGTTGACCGTGGTCAGCGTAGTGGTCATGTACTGCTCGACGCGGAGATAGTTGTACTTCCACCCCCCGGCCTCGTGTAGCTCCGCGGGTTCCCACTGTGCGATCGGTATCCCCGCCTTCTGCTGCCGGACGGTGGCGGCGGTGAGCGCGGCCAGCTTTTCACCCCGGGTTCCGGCCTGTTTCAGATTGCGCAGCGAGCGCAGCACCCAGGCGGAGCCCGTAACGTCGGCCTTCACACGCTCCTCGAAGGCGCCCAGATACCGGTCCACTTCGCTCCGAAAGACGGGGTAGTCGCTAAGTCCCTCCTCGGCGAGGGGCAGCAGAGTGTCCAGCAGAAGCCGGTCGGCGGGACCGCTGGCGCCGTCCAGCCAGGTCATCCCGGCACGGAGTCCCAGGCGCGAAGCGGCTAGGAAGTTGGCCTTGGCGTCGTCGAATTCCATGCGTTCGGTCAGATCCGGGAACCTCTTGGCGACGCCCAGCACCGCACCGATCCAGAACACGGTGTTGGCCATTTCGTCCAGCGTCGAAGGACCCGACGGCAGCACACGGCATTCGATACGCAGATGGGGCTTCCCGTTCGAGATGCCGTAGCAGGGACGATTCCACCGGTAGACCGTGCCGTTGAAGAGTTGGAGCGCCTTCAGCTTAGGTACTCCGCCCGCTTCGAGAACCTCGATCGGATCCTCGTCGATCTCGGTGGCCAGGAGCACCTGGAAGGTCGCGATATCCTCGTGGAACAGCTCGGTGACGCATCGCTTCAGCCAACTGCCCCCGAAACGGACCCGCGGGCTCATTTCGCGCATGTGCAGATCGGCGCCCCGCGTATCGAGCGACTGCTGGAAGAGCGCGATCCGGGTCTCGGCCCAGAGCCGTCTGCCGAAGAGGAGCGGCGAATTGACCGAGGCGGCGAGGATGGGCCCGGTCACTGCCTGCGCCACGTTGTAGAAGTGGGCGAACTCGTCGGCCGAGACCTGCAGGTGAACCTGGGCACTCGTGTTGCACGCCTCGAGCATGACCGAGTCGTGCTCGATCATGAGCTCGTCGGTGCCCTGGATACGCAGGCGGAAGGCGCCCTGCCCGGCGGCGTTCATGGCATCATTGAGCGCATAGTAGCGCGCCCGGGGCGTGATATTGTCGAGCGAGAGATCGGACTTGGAGAGCGTGGGGAGGATGCCGGTCAGGACGACTTCGCAGTTCTGGCGGTGGGCCGCCTCGCGCACGCGACCGACGTAGCCGTCGAGCTCCGTGTGCATGTCCGAAAAGCAGGATCCCTCCAGCAGTCGCGGCGACAGGTTGGCCTCGAGGTTGAAGCGGGCCAGCTCAGTGGTGAAGGGATCGTCGTTGAGATCCTCGAGAACCTCTACCGCAACCGGCGCGGGCCGCCACGCCTCGTCGACGAGGAACAGCTCCTGCTCGGCGCCGAAACGGCGCACGCCGGATTCAATCAGATCGTCGGCGAGCAGCCGTTCCATGGCTTTCAGATCTCTGAGAAGCGCGCGAGTGAATACTCGGATCGCTTCCGGCGACCGCTTTGGTGCAACGTCAACGCCCATCTGTTCCTCCGGGGCTTCGTTGGGCACGAGGATCGTGCCCGGGTCTGGGATGGATTTTATCGCGACGTGATGCGCTAACGAAAGGTCGCGATCTCCTCCAGCGGCTTCTTCGTGATGGCGGGGACTCTGGCGTCCTCGGCCGGATAACCGGTGACAAGGAGCAGGAAGGGCCGCTCGTTGGCGGGCCTGCCGAGGATCTCGTTCAGGAAATTCATGGGCGACGGGGTATGGGTCAGCGTCGCCAGGCCGGCGTGGTGAAGGCCGGTGATGAGGATGCCGGTGGCGATGCCGACGCTCTCCTGAACGTAGTAGTTCTTAAGCTTCCCTCCGTCCTCGCGCAGCATGTAGCGCTCGGCAAAGATCGCGATCAGGTACGGCGCGGTCTCCAGAAACGGCTTGTGCTCGTCGGTCCCCAGCGCGGCGAGCGCATCCAGCCACTCCTGCGGGGCGCCGCCGCGGTAGAAGGCTCGCTCTTCCTCCTCGGCCGCGACGCGAATGCGAGCCTTCACCTCGGGGTCGGAGACGACGACGAAGTGCCAGGGCTGGTGGTTCGCGCCGCTGGGGGCCGTGCCCGCCGCCCGTATACACTCCTCGACTACGGCTCGGGGCACCGGCCTGTCGCTGTACTCGCGCACCGTGCGGCGACGGGCCGCGCGTTGGCGGAAGGCCGCGGCGCGGCGAATCATATCCCGCGGCTGGTACTCGACATGGGTGTCCAGCGGAATGAATCGAGGCTCGCTCATCGGATTGCTCCCGGCGTGGCGGTCAACCGCCGCCTCTCAGCCGGATGAACACGCCCACGACGTCGGTGCCGTCGCCAATGGCCTCGACTACCCGCCCGGCGCGCAGATCCAGCGCACGAGAGAGAAACCGCACGTTGACAAGCCCCACGACCTCGGCGTCGGAGAGGGAGATGTCACGCCACTCCGAGGCCGGACGGGCGCCGAAGCGCTCGTACGCCGCACTGAGGAACCCGGCGGACCCGCCGATCGGGACGTGGAAGTCGCCGGCGTGCACCGAGTAGCCGTGCGCAATCTCCATCCAGCTTTCGCCCTGACGCCTCTTGGCCACCACTACATCGGGCGATACCCCCGCGCGCTTCGCCAGCCGCAGAACAACGGGGATTTCCCTGGCGGACAGGCTCCAGCGCGTCAGTACCTGCACCTCGCTCCGGGGCGTGCCAAAGTGCTCGCCGACGGCGCGCAGAAACGCCGCCTCATCCGACTTGCCCGCGCCTCCCTTTTGCCCCTCGAGGGCCGTGGGGGCCGCGAGGCAGAGCAGGATGACGGCGGGAACGTGGGTCCCGATGAACCGCTTGATCATTGTAGCGAACCGCATGACAGCGCCTCCAATGGTTCTACAAATGTCACCGCATCGGCAATTGTCCGCCAGTCGGGAAGGCTAGCGGCCGGCCCGCCGCAACACTCGGCGAGCCCGCTTCCTGGCCGCCACGACGGGTGATTCGCCCCCCGTCTGGGCCTCGTCAAAGATCTCCGCAAGCGTCCTCCCGATCAAGCGGACCCGCGCGTTCAGCTCGTCGTGGTCGCGAATCCCCTGCTCCATCAAACCGAAAGCCATCGCGCCGCCGCCGTTGATGACGTAATCCGGCGCATAGAGGATACCGCGCTCCAGAAGCCGGTCCGCGTCTTTGGGCGTCTCCAGCTGGTTGTTGGCCGATCCGGCCACGATCCGGCAGCGGAGAAGCGGCACGGTGCGGGCGTTGACCGTGGCCCCGACGGCACACGGGGCGTACACATCGCATTCGGTCCCGTACACGTCGCGGCAGTCCACCGTGGCGCCCCCGCACTCCGCGGCCACCCTTCGGCCCCGCTCCTCGTCCAGATCGGCGACGATCACCCTTGCCCCCGCGCGGCCGAGCAGCCGTGCCAACGGCCCCCCCACGTCCCCCGCCCCTTCGATCAGCACCGATTTGCCCTCAAGCACCGGGCTGCCGTCGAGATGGAACACGGCGGCCTCGATTCCCGCGTGCACGCCCGCAGCGGTGAAGGGTCCGGGATCCGGAGCCGAGTCACCATGGCTCGTACAGGCCACGTAAGGGGTGACCGTGGCGAGGAAGCCCATGTCCTCGGGGGTGGTGCCCATATCCTCACCCACGCCGTAACCTCCGTTCAGGGCGTTCATGAGGTGGCCGAGACGGGCGAAGAGGCTGCGCCTGGGCTCGCCCTCCAGAGGTCCGGGGACCGCCAGCACCGACTTGCCGCCCCCGTAGCGGAAGTCCATCGCGGCCCATTTGTACGTCATCCCCTCGGCCAGACGCATGGCGTCGCGAAGTCCCGCGGCCGGAGACCTGTATGTTCCGAGGCGGCATCCGCCCGTCGGCCGCCCCAGTGTTGCGTCGTGGAGCGCGATGAATATCCAGCTTCCGGTCTCCCGGTGGTACGATGTCGCCACCCCCAACCCGTCCCAATCCTCGATCAGAGATTCCAGGCCATGTTCCATGAAGTCATTCTCCCTGTGGAAGTGTTCAGCGGGCCATCCGGCTGTCCGGGGACCGCCGGTTGATCCCTTGCCGTTACGTGGGACGGTCCGCCTTCCGGTATACGAAGCGCAGCCCCGACCAGTTTTCGTCGATGGCGCAAATCTTGTTGTCGACCAGACCGCCCTCCAGGCCCGCCCGGCGGATGTCCGCCTCGCGGATATCGCTCGCCAGCGCGCCGCTCAGCTTCGGCCAGGCCAGCCACAGTCCGCCGTTCCACCTCAGTAGCGGTGCAAGGCGGGCGACGACACCCGGCAGGGCGGCCCGCGCCGGCAGGAACGCGACAATGACATCGTAGCTGCGCCGTTCCGACAACCCGAGGTCGACGACCACGGAGGCCCCCGGGTTCACGAGTTCCGCGAACCCCGCGGGCGCCCCGTCCCACCCGACGCGGTGTCCCTCTCCGATACCCAGTTTCTTCGCGAGACGCGTGCCCGAGTAGCCCGCCATTGCATCTCCTGTCGTGCTGTGGTTGTCCGGCTGAAGCCGCGTGTCCCCGGGCAACCGGCGCGGGGCACAGCCCACGGGGAAGTCGGCCGAGGGCTGCCGCGGCCCTTGCGAAGATATAGCTTCCTGTCTCCCAACTCCGTCTGGCTGAACACGCTGGGACGCTGGTTCGTAGCGCTCCATCACTCCCCAACAATACCGGAAGGGCACCGCAATGGAATGGATCTCGACCCCGGAAGCCTGGATCGCTCTGGCCACCCTGGCCGTGCTGGAAATCGTGCTGGGGATCGACAACATCATCTTCATTTCGATCCTGGCGGACAAGCTGCCCGCGGAGCAACAGCCGAGCGCCCGGCGCCTGGGTCTCCTGCTGGCCATGGCGACCCGTCTCGCGCTGCTCGGCACCATCAACATGATCATGCGGCTGACCGAGCCGCTCTTCAGCCTGGTCGGCCACGCCTTCTCGGGACGCGATCTCATCCTCATTGTCGGGGGGCTGTTTCTGCTTACCAAGTCCACGCGCGAAATCCACCATCGGCTGGAAGGGGACGACGAACACGCGGGCACGATCCGCACCGCGAGCTACGGCGCCATTCTCCTCCAGATCGCGGTGATGGACATGGTCTTTTCGCTGGACTCGGTGATCACCGCGGTGGGGCTCGCGGAGGACTTCGCGGTCATGGCCATCGCGATCGTGCTGGCCGTGGGCGTGATGATGCTGTCCGCAACCGCCGTCTCGCGCTTCGTCAACGACCACCCCACGGTGAAGATGCTGGCCCTGAGCTTCCTGCTGCTCCTCGGGATGACCCTGGTGGCGGAGGGGTTCGGCCAGCATATCGCGAAGGGCTACATCTACTTCGCCATGGGATTCTCGATCTTCGTCGAGGCGCTCAACCTGCGGATCCGGGCAGGCGAACCGATCCGCTTGCGGCGTCCGCCGAGAAAGCCGGCCCCGACCGAGCAGTCCGTGGAATCGTAGCGGCGGGGGAGTACGCCCGAGAGGATTCGAACCTCTGGCCTCTGCCTCCGGAGGGCAGCGCTCTATCCAGCTGAGCTACGGGCGCATGGAGCAGTAATGATCCACGAGCATCGATCGCGGGTCAAGCCCGGGGAGAGGTGTCGGGGAGAGGTGCCAGGAGGACGGGCGTCATAAGCCGAGTTCTGTCGTCGCACCCCGAGGGGCGGACCGGGATCATTTATCTGGGGTCCGGATCGCTCCGAACCTCAAGCGGCCTACCCGGGACTCGGACGGGACAGGCTGTCCCTCGTCCCCTATTTGGCCTTGCTCCGGGTGGGGTTTGCCGTGCGACCCCTGTTGCCAGCGGCCCGGTGCGCTCTTACCGCACCCTTTCACCCTTGCCTGTGCCCCGGGGGGCCATCGGCGGTCTGCTCTCTGTGGCACTTTCCGTCGCCTCGCGGCGCCCGGGCGTTACCCGGCACCCTGCCTTGCGGAGCTCGGACTTTCCTCCGTCCGGCGAGCCCTTGCGGACTCCCGGCGGCGATCCCTCGGCCCGTCCTCCTGGTTACGAATGATGGTGGCGACCGGGGTCTGTTGGCCAGTCCCTGAGCGTGGTCGGTTTAGCCTGTCCCGCCACAATCTGTTGGCCCGGTTTCCTGTGGGAAGATTCGAAATCTTGAGAAACAAATGTTTGGCGAGACGCGTAAGTGATTGTGGCCTCTTGGGAACAAATGGCTTGCCCTTCTACCATATATTGTGTATCCTTGGAGTCGGAGCGTTTTTCCGAGTCGGGAATCCGTAGAGGGAACCAAGGAACCTGCTTATGGGACTGACGAGAATCCGGTTCGCCCCGATGAGAGTGGCCCTGCCGTTGCTGCTCTGCCTCGCTGCCCCCGGATTCTCTCCAAATCCGGCGCTCGCTGTCCACACCTTCCAGGCGCCGGCGGACCCCGACCCCACCCGCCAGGAACCCGTTGTCGTCTACCTCGTCCGCCACGCCGAGAAGGCCGACGACGGGACCGACGACCCACCCCTCGCGATCGCCGGACGGATCCGGGTACAGACCCTAAGGACGATGTTGGCCGATGTGAGCCTCACCCACGTCCACACCACGGACTGGAAGCGCACCCGCGACACCGCCCGCCCCTTCGCCGAAGAGGCCGGTGTGGAACTCGCGATGTACGATCCCCGCGAGCTGGAGACGCTGGCCACCGGGATCATGGCCACCCCCGGCCGTCATCTCGTTGCCGGGCACAGCAACACGACCCCGCAACTCGTTGCGGCGCTGGGCGGAGATCCGGGCGGCGAGATCGACGACCTGGAGTACGACCGACTCTACATTCTCGTGATCGGGCCCGGGGGGTCGACCGTGACGACGCTGCTGCGTTTCGGCGAGCCCTACGTCGAGGGTCGCGACTTCGGCCTGCGAGCCGAGCCACCGCCACGCGGGCCGCGCGGCACCTCCCGCGAGCTCCGCTGAGGCTTCGTCCCCCCAACTCGCCCCGTTGCTCGCGCGCTCCGCGGACCGCTAGAAGCTCACCACCAGCGCCACCGTAAAGACGCGGTCCAGCTTTTCGCGGTGAACGAGCACGGTACCGCCCTGTTCCCCTTCTGGAGACCGTAGCGGCAGTCTGGCCAGCGCGGGCTCATTGTCGAAGGTGGTCCGGAGCGAGGTCTTCAGCCCCAGGTGCTCGTTCATGGCCACGCTCAGCGCGTTGACCCAGTCGGCCCGCAGATCCGACCGGTCGTTTCCGTTGCCGTCCACCACCAGGTTGCTGCTCAACTCGGTGTTGCCGGTGACCTTCAGCCAGTACTCGGTGGACAGCCTGAGCCCCAGGAAGCGGCCGGAATCCTCCGGATCCGCCACCACGTCCCGCTCCACCGTGTGCGTGAGTCCGTAGGCCGTGCGAAGCCGCTGCCTTTCGCGGTCGAGCCAGCGCGTCGACACCCCCGTGACGTTCACAACGCGGTGACGGATCCCGGAAAAGGTATTGCGGGTCCAGCCCGACTGGACGAAGACCGAAGTCCGCCGCGCAAGCCGGCGCTCGACCCGGATGCGGGCGTGGTAGTTCTCGGCCGACACCTCGCTGTTGGATTTTTCCTCGATGCGGTAGTCCGCTTCGGTGCCCACCGCAATCCGCTCGAAGCGCGTGGTGCGGGTGCGGATTCCCCCCGCCTCGATCTTCAGTTCGGTCCGCTCCCAGGAACGGGTGACCGTGGTGGAGATTCCGAGCGTCGAGGATTCCGCGTTGCCGCCCGTGCGCACGAAGCTCAGTTCGCTCGAGTTCTTCCAGCCGTCCCCGGTCTGGGCGGCCCCGCGCGCCGGTGCCGGCGAAAGCGCCAACACCGCCACCAGGGCCACGCACACGCCGATTCGCGTGCCGTGGTCCGGACGCACCTCCCTACCAGACCGTCTCGTAGCCGTCGGCGGCGAGGTTCCAGCCCCGTCCGTAGACGTGTACCCGGCGGGTGGACATGGAGCCGCTCACGAAGTCGCCCCCTGCGTGGGTCCAAGCCAGGACGCTGCCCTCCAGGTTCAGCATCGTGATCCCGCGCTTTCCCATTCTGCGCACATACGAGGAGCTGCGGGCACCGATGGTGCAGTAGGCGACCACCGTGCGGCCTTCCGCCAGCAACTCCTCCATCCGCGCTTCGAAGTCCTTCGCGGTGATCGCACCGGGCAGGGTGGACACCGCACGCTCCTTGTCGGTGCGGACATCGACAAGGATGAAGTTTCCGGTCGGGAGACTGTCCTTGAGCGCGGCGGCGGTGATGGTGGCGACATCGGGGTGCTCGGCCTTGATCTCCGCGGCCATCCGCTCCACCAGGGCGCGGCGCCCGGCTTCCGTCTTCCGGTCCTGTGCAAAGGCGGCGGCCGGAAGGAGCAGAACCGCTGCCAGCGCGACCCGGCAGCCGATGGCCACGACGCGCACCGACGCGCGGGGTATGGTACGCCGGCGAAGCAGGCCTCTATCCCGCATGTCGGTACCCTTGCGTGAAGATGTCGTTCACCGCCGCAACCTCGAAGCCTTCGCGCTCCAGCAGCGATACGGCCGCCGAGGCCCGCGCCCCGCTCAGGCAGTGGACGAGCAGTTGCCGGTCGCGCGGCAGTTCCTGGAGCCTCCCGGCCAGCCGCGTGTGCGCGATGTTGGCCGCTCCGTCGATGCACGCCGCGGCGAACTCGGCGGCGCGGCGCACGTCGAGAACCTGAACCTCCGGATCGGGAAGGCGGCGGCCCACCTCGTCGAAGTCGATGACCTCGATGCTGGCCAGCGCTCCGCCCGCGGCCTCGAAGGCGGGCAACTCCTCGGGAGGCGCCCACCCTGTCACGCGGTCGAGCCCGATGCGCACCAGGTCCCGCACCGCTTCCTCGACCTCGTCTTCGCGGCAGACGAGCACGATGCGCCACGACGGGTCCACGTAGCAGCCGGTCACCGTGGGGAACGACTTGTTGAGCGGGGCGTAGATGGAGCCCGGGATGTGGCCGCCGTAGTAGTCGAGACGGTCGATGCGCGTGTCCACGACCACCGTCGCGTCCTTGGCGGCGGCCCCGCTGAGCTGCGCCCCCGACAGTCGCCGGGGCCGGGGCAGCGGCCCGAGAACGGGGGGACCCAGCCGGTTCTGTTCCTTCATGCGGCCGAAGTAGAGCGGTGGTTCGGGCTGGCCTTCGAGGATGTACTCGACGAAGGCATCCTCGCCGTCCTTCACTGCCGCCAGCGCGGGGCTGAACCGCTTCTCGTAACCGGCGGTGGTGTCGGGGACGGCGCCCAGAGCCTTGCCGCAGGCGCTCCCGGCCCCGTGGCCCGGCCAGATGCGCAGGTAGTCGGGCAGTTCGAAGACTCCGAGCGCCGAGCCGTAGAGGCGTCGCGCCGAAGGCTCCATTTCGCCGGTCCGGCCCGCCGCCGATTCGAGCAGGTCCGGCCGCCCCAGGTCGCCGACGAAGACGAAGTCTCCCGAGACCATTCCCATCGGCTCGCCGGCCCCGGCACCCCGGTCCGTGATCAGGAAGCTGATGTGCTCGGGGGTGTGGCCGGGCGTGTGCAGCGCCTGGAAGTCGATCCCGCCCACGGTGAACCGGTCGCCGTCCCCGAGCAGGGTGACGCCATCGTGCCCTTCGGCCCAGGCGTACTGCCAGTCGGGCCCGCCCTCGGCGGAGAGGAAGGCCTGGCACCCGCGCCGCTCCACGAACTCGCGGCAGCCGGACAGAAAGTCGGCGTGAATGTGGGTTTCGGTGACCGCCGTGATCCGCAAGCCTTCACGGCGCGCAATCTTCACGTAGCGGTCAATGTCGCGCTGCGGGTCGATGAGCAAAGCTTCGCGGGTTCGCTGGCAGCCGACGAGGTAGGCATACTGCGCCAGCTTCTCATCGACGATCTGCTTGAAGAACATCTGCTTTCCTAACGGACTGGGATCCCGGCCTGTCCTCGTTTCGAGACGGGGACATCTAACGTAGCAGTCCGAGGAAAAACCCGCACGAGCACCGAGAGCGGCGAGGCGCCGGGCTGGCAAGGCGCGACGAGAGGGGAATAGCACCGCTATTCGCCCGAGGAGCAACGCCGAGCGAAGCGGTCCAGCACGGATGCATCGCCGCTCGAATGCCGGGAGGGTTCTTCCGCGGGCTGCCCAACCCCGTTTCGATACCGTGCACGATTACAACCCACCATAGCAGGGAGAAAACGATGATTCCCGCACATTTCACCATATCGAGAGCAGTGTTGAGAACCGCCGGCGCCACCTTTGCCGCCGCGACCCTGATGTCCGTGGCCGTACCGGACCTATCGGCCCAGCGCCGGGGTTCGGCCGCGCGGGCCACAATCGGAACGAACGCCGTGGAGCAGTCGCTTCGCCTCGCCGAGAGGCTGGAGCTGACGCAGGAGCAGCGCGACCAGCTGGAGGCGGTCAGGGTCGGCATGCTGGAGCAGCGTGCCCAGCATTCCGCGAAGCTGATGAGCCTCCAGTCGGAAATCCGCGCCGGGATCCGGGAACGGGGCTCCATCCGGGAGGAGCTCGTCGGCATCCGGGAGGCGGCCGAGGCAAGCCGGAAGACACTGACGGAGCAGTACGGCGGCATCCTCACCGACGAGCAGAAGACGCAACTGAGACAGATGACCCGGAGGACTGCCTGGCGCCAGGGCGCCGTGCGTGGCCGAACGGAGACGGATCGGTGGCGCGGCACGCGTGGGCGGCAGGGGATGGACCGCGGGCGGGGAACACGCGGGCAGGGACAGATGGACCGCGGGCGGGACATACGCGGGCGCGGACAGATGGACCGCGGACGCGGAGGAGACCGCTCGCGCGGCTGGAGGCGTCCCGGCGGCTCCGGCGGGTAGAGACGAACCCAGGTGCCCTTTCGCGGAGCGATGATCGGCCGGCCGCGGTCCCGGCCCGGTGTTGCACCCATCGCCGGTGATTTACATTTGAACCCGTTCTGGCCCTGCTAGCTCAACTGGTAGAGCATCCGACTCTTAATCGGCAGGTTCGGGGTTCGAGTCCCTGGCGGGGCACTGATTGCGGGTGTGACCTGAGGGCGGTCGCGGAAGCGGCCGCCCTTTTTCACGGCAGGAAGACGCGGATCGCGACGGTTTCGGTGTGGGCATGGAGCGCAAACGGGCCCATGGTCGCGGGCAGCAGGGAAAAGCGCGCCGGTTCCAGGTCGAGGGCCGGGGCGCGGGAAGCACGCAGGGAGGCGGTACCGGCGACCGCTCCCCAGATCTCGCAGGATTCGCCGTCCAGGGTGGCGGCGTAGACCGCGCCGGCATCGGCCCGGATCCGCTCCACGACGAAGTGCCGGCACGCGGCGACCACCTCACGCCGGACGCCCTCGCTCGCCTCGACCAGCCGCGGCTCCACCAGCGCCGCGCCCCGGCGCTCGAAGTCGATGACCTCCAGCGCCTTGTCCAGGTGCAACTCTCGCGGCCGCCCGTCCGGCCCGAGCCGGTCCCAGTCATGGATGCGGTACGTCGTGTCCGATGTCTGCTGCACCTCGAGCAGGACCACGCCCGAGAGAATCCCGTGCACCGTCCCCGCCGGCACCATGACCGAGTCCCCGGGATGGACGGCAACCCGGTTCAGCACGTCCTGGACGCGCCCCTCTGCCACCGCGCGCCGAAAGGCCACCCGGTCCACGCCCGGCGCGAGCCCATGAATGATTCCCGCGCCCGGCTCCGCGTGGAGGATCAACCACATCTCGTCCTTGCCCGCCTCGCCGGTGCGGTGGGCGGCGGCCCAGGCGTCGTTCGGGTGGACCTGGACGGACAGGGCGTGACTGGCGTCGAGGAGCTTGACCAGCAGCGGAAAGGTCCCGCGTTCGGCAGCGGCGGCTCCGCGGCGTCCCAGCAACTCGACTCCGTATTCGGCGACGAGGTCCGGGAGCGCGCGGCTTGCCAGCGGGCCGTCCACGACGACCGAGGGCTCAGCGGGGTGGCCGGATACTTCCCAGCTCTCGGCGGTGACGCCGTGTGGTAGCCGCCGGCCAAAGAGCTCCTTCAGTCTGCGTCCGCCCCAGAGGTAGTGCTTGAGGCGGGGCCCGAAGGTCAGAGGCGCGGCGAGCGCCGGGCGAGCCGTTGACATGACGAGAAGTATCGCCCCTGCGGCGCCGCCCGGGAAATGGCGTGCCCCGGAGACCGTGGAAGCCTCCGGGGCACGGAATCGCGCTGGTCCCGCGTCCTCGGCACGAGACGCGCCGGACGACCGGCCCTGCTCAATGCGTCGCGAATTCGATGCCGAGCGAAACCCAGACCGGAACAGCCTCGCCCTTGCTCGTGGCTGGCGAGAACTTGTAGTGGGACGCGATACGCAGGGCCGCCTGGTCCAGAGCAGCATGTCCGGAACTCGTGTGGATCTCGTTCTTCACGACCCCGCCGGTCTCGTCGATGAAGAACCAGACAGTGACCGTGCCCCCGATTCCGGCGTCGCGCAGGAGCGGCGGGTATTCCTGCGTGAGAAGTCGTTGGACCTCCTCCATATTGGTTAGCGCGGGCATTATGTCGACGTCGGTCCACATGGGGGCTTCGGAGGGATCCACTTCGACCTTTTCGGGAGGGGGAGGGAGAGGGGGGAGCCTTTCCGTGTCCAACTCGGCCGGCTCAACGGGGAACGGGACCGATTCCGTATCCCAGCGCAACTCTTCAACCGGCTGCCCCTCATCCTTCGCAAGCCCCGGCACCATCACCGCCACCCCCACCACCAGGATCGCGCAAAAAGCCAGAAACGCCGCCTGCGCCATCCGCACTTCGGGCGCCTTGCTGAACAGCTTCCGTATGCGCTGCTCCAATAGCGATTTCCGCTCTGCCAGGGCCGCCACCGCCATGGCCGGAATCGCACGGCCGCCCGTCCCCACCCGAAGCAGCAAGTCCCCGTAGAGCCGACGCCGCTGCGGCCACCGGTCCATGACCCGGCGGTCGCAGTCCAGCTCCACCGCCAGACCCAGACGATGGTACTGGACCCAGAGCGCCGGATTCCAGGGACAGGCGAAGAGCAGCAGCGCCGCGAGAAACCGCACCTGCACGTCGTGCGCCCCGAGATGTTCCTCCTCGTGGGCCAGAACGAGTTCCTGGCGCGCCCGCCCCGCCCCCGCCACCCACTCCGGCACCACGATGCGCGACGTCACCAGCCCCACCACCGCCGGCCCCGAGTCACGCGTCCACAGGACCCTGCGCCCCAGAAGCGTCCCCTGCTCCCACCCGCGCCGCCGCCAGGCGAAGCGCGCGGCACCGGCCAGCGCCACCACCACGAGCAGCGCCGAGACAACCACCCAACCCATGAGCAGCACATCGTCCAGGGAATGCAGCATCGAGTCCCCCGGCACGGTGACGACCAACGGCTCCAGGGCGACGACGGCACCCGTCGACCCGGCCCCCTCCGACGCGCCCCCGCCGGCAAGAAGCCGCACCGCCGGAAGCAGCACCGTTCCCGCGCCCGCGGCCACCCACACCCACCGCCGTCCCCTGTTCAGCAGTCTTTCCATGGCCAGTCCCGCCACCAGGAAGAGCAACCCGGCTCCGATCGACCAGAGCATCCATGCAGCAATCATTCTTCATCCTCCTGTTCGGGGCGGTCCACGACCGCCAGCTGCTGGTTGAGCAGCCGCTGGAGCCTCCTCACGGCGTCCGGGGACAGCTGCTCTTCGGTAACAAGCTGGGTCATGAGAAGTTCGGCCGACCCGCAGAACACCTTGTCGCGCAGGCGCCCGAGCACCGACCGGCCCGCCTCCGCCCGCCCCAGCAACGGACGATAGCGATGGGCACGGCCATGTTTCCGCCGTCCCGCCAGTCCCTTCCTCTCCAGGATTCGCAGGATGGTCAGGACCGTGTTGTAGGCAAGGTCGTCGTCGAGCCGGTCCCTGACATCGGCGACGGTGGCGGATCCCTGGTCCCAGAGGACCGCCATGACATCCATTTCCCGTCTGGTAAGCGTGCTCACTTGTGATTCGCCCTTCGCGGCTGGCGCGTGTCGCGCCCTGGTCTGCGTGCGGGGTCACCGAGGCGGCCCCGCTCGATTCAATTCCTAAGGCGTTAGGAGACATTAGGGGGTGATTCGTGGAATGTCAAGAGAAAACTGCCGGTCCACCTCGCCCCTCCGCCCTTGCTCCTGCACCATCGCGGCGCGTACTGTTTCCTGCCTCGGATCGGTGCGGGACCGCTTCGCGTCGCTTATTCATGATGTAAAGACAACGTTACATTATGTCATGTAGAGTATACATCATATCCTTGAAACGCCGCACTCCGCGTGGCTCATCCGATGAATAGCCCGGCCACTGCCCTCTTCTCGCGCCCTGCCAACCCGGTGACTCCCCGCTCCCGGCGCCCGCGCGGACTTCGCTACGGACTGCTGGCTGTCGTTTGGGCGGCGGCCTGCGCGGACGCCCCCGTACCGGTCGCCCCGATCCCCGCTCTCACCGTCAGCGTTGGCGAGACGGCCACGGTTGATCTCTCCGTTCACTTCGACGACCCGGACGGGGACGCGCTCACCTACACGGCCGGGACTTCCCACATGGAGGTGGCGATCGCCACGGTGTCCAGGAGCACTCTCTCCGTGTTGGGCGTGGCAAAGGGCAGGGCGACCGTAACCGTTACCGCCTTCGACCCCGGCGGGCTCTCGGTCCAGCAGAGCTTCCCGGTGACCGTGCCGAACCGAGCTCCCGTGGCCGATTCCATCCCCCCGCTGGGACTGATTACAGGCGAAGCGGCCGTGATCGTCCTGTCGGTCTACTTCAGCGACCCGGACGGGGACGCGCTTGTCTATGCGGCCGAGACCTCCGACGAGAGCGTGGTGACGGTCGCCACGGTCGGTGACACGGCCACGGTTACGGGCGCGGGGCAGGGAATGGCCACCGTCACGGTGACCGCAACCGACACGGAGGGACTCGCGACCGGTTACGGGATCGGGGCAGACGTCGAGCGGCCCGTGCCCACCACCGTCGTGGTCAGCCCCGACTCCGTGCTGCTCACCGCGCTGGACCAACGGATGACGCTGGCCGCCGAGGTCCTCGATCAGATCGGGAGGCCGTTGCCGGAGACGGCGGTGTCTTGGGAGAGCGGTGATTCGGCCGTCGCTACAATCGACTCCGCCGGGACGGCCACCGCGGCCGGAAACGGAACGACCTCGGTCAGTGCCACGGCCGGCGCGGTGTCGGGCGAGGCACGCCTCACGGTCATGCAGGTGGTACGATCGGTCGTGGTGTCCCCTGCCACGCCCACCATCGTGGGAGGCGACACCCTCCGCCTGGATGCGGTCGCACTGGACGACAACGGTCACCAGGTCGTGCAGGCGGCAGACTTCGCCTGGGCCACCAGCGCCACGGGGGTTGCGCTCGTGGACGACGGCGGCCTGGTCACGGCTGGACGCGAGGGCAGGGCGACAATCAGCGCAACCGTCGATGGCGAGACCGGGGGGGCAAGGATCACCGTCGTGCACCGCGACCGGGCGGCTCTCGTCGCGTTCTTCGAGGCGACGGGGGGTTCCGGCTGGACCAAACGGCGCGATTGGTTGACGGAGGCTCCGGTTCGGAACTGGTACGGAGTCCAGGCTCCTCTGGACGGGCGGGTTTTCGGGCTGGACCTGGACGACAACGGACTGGCCGGTTCGGTTCCACCCGAGTTGGGAGACATGATCGGGCTCCGGCAGGTGAACCTCGCCGACAACGAGGAGCTCACCGGCGAGTTGCCCGCCAGCCTAGCCTCGCTCAACCTGGTGAGGACACTGCTGACCGGAGGCACCTCACTCTGCGCACCCTCCGACCCGACCTTCCTGGCATGGCTGGAACGGATTCCCGAGAACCGGGTGGCCCGCTGCGACGCGTGGGCGGCGTACCTGACACAGGCAGTTCAGTCGCGGGAGTACCCGGTCCCCCTGGTGGCCGGCGAGGAGGCGCTGCTCAGGGTCTTCGTGACCGCCGCGCGTTCCGGAGGCGATCGCATTCCACGCGTTCGCGCCACCTTCTATCTGCATGGGGAGCGGGGGTATGTCGCGGATATTCCGGGGAAGGCAGGCACTCTGCCCACGGAGGTGGACGAAGGCGACCTGGGTCTTTCCGTGAACGCGGTGATTCCCGCCGCACGGGTGCAGCCGGGACTCGAATTGGTCATCAATGTCGATCCGGCCGGGACGATGGACGAGTCGCTGGGGTTGCCCGAGCGGATACCGGAAACCGGGCGGATCGCAATTCCGGTCCATGAGATGCCTGCGTTCGACCTCACGCTGATCCCCTTCCTGTGGGAGCCGTCACCCGACTCGGCGGTCATCGATTCGATTGTGGCGATGGCCGCCGACCCTGGCGGGCACGAACTGCTGTGGGCCACCCGCACTCTCCTCCCGATCGCCGACCTGGACCTCACGGCACATGACCCGGTAACGACACCCACCAACGACGTGAGCAAGCTGATCCACGAGGTCCGTGCCATCCAGATATTGGAGGGTGGGCGAGGCTACTACATGGGCATGATGACGGGACGCCTGGGCAATCGTATCCGGGGTGCGGCCTATGTATCGGGCAGGTCCAGCTTCTCGGTACCCCACGCGACCACCATGGCCCACGAAATCGGCCACAACCTGAGCCTCCTGCACGCTTCCTGCGGCGGTGCCACGCGGCTGGATCCCCACTACCCGTCCCTCGACGGTTCGATCGGCTCCTGGGGCTACGACAGTCGTGAGGGGGGTGAACTCGTGTCGCCCCGAAGACAGGACCTCATGTCCTATTGCCCGCCAAGATGGGTGGGCGACTACCACTTCGCCAAAGCGCTCCGGTACAGGGTTGCCGCGGCACGCACCTCCGCCTCGCACGCCAACGCACGCCCGGAGAGCTCGCTGCTTCTGTGGGGAGGCGTGGACGCCAACGGCCGCCTGCACCTGGAACCCGTCCTCGCGGCCGACATCACACCCGCCCTCCCCCACACCCCCGGCCCCTACCTGATCACCGGGCGCACCCGGGACGGCCGCGAACTCTTCTCCCTCCGCTTCGAGATGCCGACGGTGGAGGACGGCGACGGCAGCGCGGGCTTCGTGTACGCCCTTCCCGTGCCGGCCAACCGGATCGGAGACCTCTCCACCATCACCCTGTCGGGACCGGAGGGATCCTTCACCCTGGACGAAGCCGACAACCGGCCGCTCGCCATCCTGCGCGATCCCCGCACCGGTCAGGTACGCGCGATCCTGCGGGGCGAGGACGCAGCCGTGGCCGCGCGGCAGGGAACGTCCGCGGTAACCGGCGAGTCAGGCCTGCAGGTGCTCTTCACCCGCGGCCTCCCCCGTACCGACGACCGCCGTTGAAGCCTGTACTCGCACGAATGTCATCTACACTTTACAAAATGTAAACCATGATTTCCATTCTGACGAAGTCCACCAGAACCACCGCCACCATCGTCGCGGCCCTGGGGATCTGCGCGGCCCCGGTTTCGAGGCCGGCCGCCGCCCAGACGCCCGAGCGCACCTCGGTCCTGCGCTACGCCAGCCTGAACGGCAACATCCGGGGCGAACTGCACATGCTGCCCCCGGTCAGCACCGGGCCGATGAGCCCAACCTGGTCCCCCGACGGACGCTGGATCGCCTTTGCCATGGCGGGCGACATCTGGCGCATCCCCACGGAAGGCGGCACCGCCGAGCAGCTCACACGGGGGCCCTGGTACCACTTCGAGCCGGACTGGAGTCCCGACGGTTCCCGAATCGTGATGACAGTGGAGACCGGGGTCGGGCTGGACATCGCGGTGCTGGAGGTGGACGGGGGTGAGGTCACGCTCCTGATCGAGGGCGGTGGCGTGGAAGTGCAACCCGCGTGGGGTCCGGAGGGGCGCTTCGTCTACTTCGCGACGGCGGGCCGGAGGGGCATGGACATTCACCGGGTCGAGTTGCCGACGCGCGCTCCGTCGGCGCCGATGAGAATCCGGATTGGTCAGCGTGAAGCGGTGGTCGAGGGACCGGGCAACCAGTACCAGCCACGGGTGTCCGCGCAGGGGGTGCTGGCCTACCTGGCGCCCGCGCCGGGGGTGACGGGAAGCGGGGGAATCTGGACGCGGACGTTGCCGGAGCCGGGGGACGATATCCGGTTCTGGGCCGTCGGCGGCGAGTCGGTGCTCGCGCGCGCCGAGGAGACCGCCTACCGCGCCCGGCCCGACTGGCTTCCCGACGGCAGCGCCCTGGTGTACGTGTCGGACGAGGCCGGCTCGAACGATCTGGTGCTGGTCGGCGCCGGTGGGGGCAATCCCCTCCGGCTGACCGGCGGCACGAGCCACGAGTTGACCCCGCGAGTCAGCCCGGATGGCGACCGAATCGCCTTCGTCTCCAACGAAAACGGTCCCACCGAGCTCCATGTGATGTCGGTTTCGGGGGGCGCGCGGAGTTCCTGGCAGACGTTGGACTTGAGCGACCGCACGTACCTGGACCCGGTCGGGCGCCTGCGCGCGACCGTGCTGGACCAGACCGGTGACCCCACCCCCGCGCGAGTCACCGTCTACGGCCCGGACGGCCGCGGCTACGCCCCCCGCGACGGCTTCCACCGCGTCCTCACCCCCACCGAGACACACTACTTCCGCACCACCGGCAGCTTCGAACTGGAGGTGCCCGCCGGCCCCGTGATCATCCAGGTCCGCAAGGGCCTCGAGTACCGCCCCGTCTACCACACCGTCGAGGTCACACCAGGCGACAACCCCGAACTGTCCCTGCAACTCGACCGCCTCATCGACAGCCGCGACCTCGGCTGGTTCGCCGGCGACACGCACGTTCACGATCTCCACCAGGGCCGCTACGGCCTCACCCACGAGGACTTCTTCAACGACATCGCCAGCGAGGACCTGCGCGTCGCGATCGCGCTCATTCACATGGACGGCACCCGCCTCATGGGACGCTGGGACGACCTCACCGGCCGCCCCCACCCCCTCTCCACCGGCGAACACGTCCTCCAGTACGCGCAGGAGTTCCGCGGTTCGTTCGGCCACGTCGGCCTCGCGGGCATCGACCATTTCATCACCCCGCTGATCGGCGGCGCGGCCAACACCCCGTTCGCCGCCGACCTCCTCAACGCGGACTACCTCGACGCCGCGCGCGAGCAGGGCGGAACCGGCGGCTTCATGCACCCCTTCAACGGTTCGGTGGACACGCCCGAAGACGTGAGCTGGTCGGAGATTCCCATCGACGCCGCCCTCGGCGCCGGCGACTTCTACGACGTGATCTGCTTCTGGTACGACGAACTCGACAACGCCGAGATCTACTACCGGCTGCTCAACGCGGGATTTCGGCTGGCCGCCACGGGCGGGACGGACAACTTTTCGGACGTGTGGCGCGATCCGGGTCCGGGCGCGAGCCGGACGTATGCGCGGATGGAGGTACCGGGCGAGGGATCGTCCCGCGCTGGAGGCGAAGAGGCGGCTGACGGGGGTGGCGAGGTCGCGGGCGGTGGCGGCGGGGCGGCGGACGGAAACGGCGAGGCGGCAGGCGCACCGCCGGACGCGGCCCTCACCGTGGAGCCATGGCTCGAGGCCGTGCGCGAACGGCGCACCTTCGCGACGAACGGTCCCCTGCTCTTCCTCACGGTCGACGGGGTGGAGCCCGGCGGGGAGATCCGCGTGCCGCAAGGGGGCGGGGGGGAGCGGATGGTGGTGGTGGAGGTGGCCTCCATCACCCCCTTGACCACCGTTGAAATCATCGTCAACGGGACGGTTGTTGAGACCTTCGACGCCGCGGACCAGGACGAACGGTTCCGCTTCGAGACCCGCGTGCGAACCGACGAGGGCGGCTGGGTCGCCGCGCGGGCGCTGGGGCCCCGTCATACGCTGGTCGCGGACGGCTACGCCTTCGCCCAGACCAGCCCGGTGTGGATCGTGGCGGGAGACCAGGAGTATCGATCCGAGGCGGACATCCGCTTCCTCCTCGCGGCCGCGGTGGCCTTTCGCGGACGGGTGGTAGCGCGGGACAGCTGGACCACCGACGCGGCCCGGGACCACTTCCTGGCCCGCGTGGACACCGCGATCGAGGTCTACCGGAACCTGTTGCGCTGAGTTGCTTCGCGGCGGAACCGCCCCCTACTTCTCGGACTCCTGCGTGCTCCCCAGCAGCGACGGGTTCGCCATCACCGACGAGCTGTGCCGGTGACTGATCATGACCAGCGGACACGTCGTGGCCCGCGCAATCTTGAGCATGAGGTTGCTGAAGACGGCGCGGCGGCGACGCCTCCGGTGGAAGCCCAGAATCAGCAGGTCGCACTCCTCGGCCCTGCGTGCCACCTGGGCCACCACGTCGTCGCTGACCGCCAGCTCGGCGTGCGCCTGGTCACCCACCTCGTCCCACGCGAGACGCTCCAGATCCTTCACGGCCCTGCGGTGAGCGCCGCCGGCAACCGTCGGGGAGACCACGCCCAGGAAGGCAACGTCGCGGGGCGCGTCCCGCACCAGGCTTCCCAGCAGGCGCGCACGGACCGGGCTCTGGTCGCGTCCTCCGCGTGACGGGGCCAGGATGCTGTGCGCCTGGTCGGGTCGCCAGTCGTGTGGGGCACGCAGGATCACCACGTCGGCATCCACCGCGCCGATGACCCGTGACAGGGGACCGGTCATCAGCGAATCGTCGAGTTCTCCGACGCCCAGGAGCAGCTTCTCGCACCGAACCGCCTCGGCCACCCTGGCGATCTCGCTCCACGGATCCTTGTGCAGGGTGATGAGCGCCTCGGGTCTCAGATCCACGTCCACCGCCGTGCTCAGCGCCCCGCCGAGGACCGCCTGCGCGTCGCTGATCCCCTGAGGCAGAACCTGCGCTTCGGCCCCCTCCTGCCATTCCACCACCGAGAGCAGCTGGACGCGGCCCACATCGGGCGGCGCGAGCGCCTTGGCCATCGCCACCATCGTCGGCGCGCTGGCCGGGTTGGCGATCGGCGTGAGCACGACCGGCCGGCGTCCCCGCAACTTGATCAACTGGGGATCCCGCGCCTCCGAGGACGCGTCCACCACCCGTGCCCGGGGTCCCAGGTACAGCGCGTAGAGGATGGCGCCGGCGCTGAGCCAGAGCGCCGCCAGCACCCCCGCCGAGGGCACCGCGACCGCCTGGTAGAGGCCAATCAGCATGCACGCCGAGCCGCCCGCAATCGGAATCGCCGGGAACCACGGAGAATGGAAGCTCAGCGGCCGCCCGGCGCGCCTGCGCGCCAGATATGCAATCGTGTGGGTCAGCGCGAAGCTGCCCAGGAAGACGAGGCTGGAGGCTGCGCCCGCCGCCGCCACATTGGGGACCGCGACCAGCAGAAATGCCGCCACCACGGCTGTCAAGCGCACCGCGGCCGTAGGCGTCCCGGTCGCGGATGTGAGGCGCGCGTACCTTTGCGGCAAGGTGCGGTCCGTCGCCATCGCCTGGGCAAAGCGCGACGCCGCGATCAGGTTGACCTGGAGCGCGGAGAGCATGGAGAGCAGGCCGGCGGCCACGACCAGCCAGTAGCCCGCCGAACCCATGAAGTTGCGGGCGGCCTCGGCCACCAGGATTTCGGGATTCTCGGCCGCCAACTCGGTCACGGTGCCGCCCGGCACGCCCACCGTCACGATCAGAAACAGCAGCGGCAGGAAGATGACCAGCGCGGTGCCCAGCGAGAGGAACATCGCCTTGGGGACGTTGCGTTCGGCGTCGCGCACCTCGCCCCCCACCGCGGCGATCAGGTCGAATCCCTGCAGGGCGATGAAGGTGTACCCCATGGCCTGGAGCAGCCCCGTGAAGCCCTCCGTGAAGAACGGCCGGAAGCGCGCGGCCAGGTCCCCGGGAGCGGGTCCTTCGGCGAAGAGTGCGAAGAACCCGGCCAGGATCAGCACGACCAGCACCACCACCTTCCCCATCGTCTCCCACTGGCGTCCCCCCACCGCGAACCGGGTCAGCCGCCACGCGTAGAGGGCCACCGCGCAGAGCGCATAACCTACCAGCGCCAGACGGTCCCCCAGCCACGCAGGAGGCTCGTTGCCCGCCAACCGCAGCATCTGCTCCAGGAAGGGCACGAAGAAGACCGCGAACCCCATGGCGTACAGCACCGCCGCCACCGCCGACGCGAACCACACCACCCATCCCACCGCGAACGCCGCCTCGACGGTGAGCACACGCCGCGCGTACGCGTAGGTGCCCCCGGAGCGCGGGAACCGGGCGGCCAGCTCGGCGAAGGAGAACACCGTCAGGATTGCGATGCCGCCGTTCAGGGCGAAGGCCAGGATCGCGCTCGGGCCGGTGGCCTGGAAGCCGATCCCGGCGAGCGCGAGGAAGCCGCCGCCCACGATGGCGCCCACGCCGATGCCGGTCGCGCCGAGAAGGCCGAGGTGCCGCCGGGGAGGGGATGCGGTGGTCATGACGGATAGGATAGGGGGTGAGGGGGGACGGGGGGAGGGTGCAACGATACCGAAACCCGGATGGACGATCAGGCGTACACCCGCACAGATGATACCACCATCAGGCAGGGAACCTGGCGCCCCGGGGAGAGCAACCGTGATCAGACCAATACCAGCACGGGTTCTTCTGGTGCTTACCGCCATTGCCGCGCCTCCAGCGGCCACTTCCGGCGGGGCAACCGCTCAGACCCTCGCCAAATGGGATGGTCACTCGATCAGCGCCGCCATCGAAGAGGCGCTCCGCAGTCCGTTCCACGCCCGGACCGGCACCGACGCGTCGAACGCCCTTCGCCTGGTCGGCGACATTCCCACCCACCTGTCCCGGGAAGGTCCCCAAGAGCCCGCCCTCGACAGCCTCCCCTCGTTCGCCAAGGTCTTCGTCCCGACCCTGGCTGCGACCTACCTGGCGGACCTCGTGGGCTATTGGGCCGCCATCTGCTGGGACTACGGCGGAGGTGGCGGTTGCATCGACGACGAGGCAATCAACCTGGCACTCTGGGTCACGGTTCCCGTTGTCGTTCCGGCCCTCGCCGCCGGAGGGGTTACGGATCGCTTCCTGCCCGGTTTCGTGGGGTCGGCGCTTGGCACCGGCACGGCAATAGTGGCCCTGCGCGCGATCGACCCGGACAGCGGGCCGGTGGTGTGGATTGTCCCCGCGATTGACGCCGCGGTGACCACGCTCCTGACGCTTGCCCTCCACGACCTTGACTACTAGCCGCGGGCTGCCGCCACCCCGTCAGCAGTCCGCCCCCTCCCCCTCCCCAAAGAACACCTCCACCACCTCACGCGGCGGCGGCCTCGTCACCAGACTCACCCCCACCAGCAGCACCAGCGACACCGCAGGCCCCACGAGCGCCGGCCACAGCCCCGCGATCCAGTTGTCGAAGCTCCCGTGCTCCATGTAGCCCAGGCCGTACCACACCACGCAGGTCGCCGCCCCGCCCAACATCCCCGCCAGCCCCCCCGCCCGGGTCGCGCGCGGCCACCACATCCCGAGCAGCAGCGGAAAGGTGAACGCCGACGCCATCAGGCTGAACGACATCGTCACGATGAAGAGGATCGTCGCGGGCGGATCCACCGCGACCACCAGCGCGAGCACCCCGATTCCCAGCGTGGTCCATCGGGCCAACCGAACCCCCCGCCGCTGCGACACCTCGCGGCGCGCCATCGGCACGTACAGGTTCTCCACGACCAGCGAACTCGCCAGCAGCAGCACCGAATCGATCGTCGACATGGTGGCGCCCAGCACCGCCGCGACCAGGATCCCGCCGAAGAGGGGGTGCATGAGCAGCTGCACCAGCGTGGGGAGCGCCAGGTCGGTCTGTTGCAGGTCGGGCAGCAGCACCCCCGACGCGATCGCGATCACCGTCGAGCCGATGTAGATGAACGACGAAAACGCGATCGAGAAGACGAGCGCCTTGCGCAGCGTCCCCCGGTCCTTCGGGATCAGGAAGCGGGTCACGGCCGCGGGCGCGCCCCCGATCTGGAAGAACCCCCACACCAGGAACGACGACACCACCCAGAGCGCCGGCATGTCGCCCAGGAAGGAGATCCCGCCGGGGTTGAACTCGGCGTATCGCTGGTGCATCTCCGCGAATCCGCCCGCCGCCGAGACCGCGACCGGCGCGAGCACCGCGAAGCCGACGATCATGATCGAGCCCTGGATCAGGTCGGTCCACGCGACCGCGTGCATTCCCCCGATCACCGTGTACACGATCACGATTCCGCCGAAGACGACGAGTCCGAGCAGGTACGGCATGCCCAGCAGCACCTCGAAGAGGTTGCCCGCTGCCTTGAGCTGGGCCGCGATCAGCGGGACGAAGGCAAGGAGCATGAGGAGGGTCGCAGTGATGCTCACCCCCTTGCCCCGGTAGCGCGCCTCGAAGACGTCGACGATCGTCGTGCAGCGGATCCGCGACGCCAGGCGGCGCAGGCGTTCGCCCAGCAGGACATAGGTGAACCAGGCGGCAGCCGCCGAGGACACACCCGCCGGCGCGAAGTTGTAGCCGAGCTCCCGCTCCGTGCCGACCGCGCCCATGTAGGAGCTGCCGCTCATCTGCGTGGCCGAGTAGGAGAACCCGAGCGTGGCCGGGCCGAGATCTCCCCGGGCGAGGAAGTACTCCTGGCGGGACCGGTTTCGCCGGTTGAACCAGAAGCCGAGCCCCATCAGACCTGTGAAATAGACGACGAGGATGACGGTGTAGAGGACGGATTCGGCCATGGCGCGGGAGCCCCGTCAGCGGCCCGTGCGGGCGTGGAAAACCGCCGCGCCGATCACAAACCCATATCCCCCATACAGGACGACCCATACTCCCCAGTCCAGGTAGGCTGGGCCCGCTGGCCAGTCCACCAGAAGCCCGATGCTGCCGCCCACCAGAAAGATGGCCATGAGGACCATGGAGACGATCGGGAACCTGGGAAACTGCCCGCCCGGCTCCGCGTAGGGGTGGCCATCGGGAGACCCGGTCTCAAGTGGCGGCTCAGGTCCGCCGGGCTGCCGACGGTGATGAGGTGGCAAGGTGTTTCCTCCGTCCATGGGATTCAGGTTCGGGGCTCGCGGCGGCCGGTCGCGCGCAGGTGTTTGCCGATGGACAACCGTGGCAACGGCCACAAGAGTGCCGTCCCTGCAGGAGTTGAGCAATGATCACGAGACCACAACCCGCACACACCCTGTTGCCGGGTTTCATGTTGGCCGTCTGCGTGGCCTTCCCCCCAGTTCGTGCCCCGCCCCCCTCCCGGTTACCTTTCCGGCCATGCCCAGCCGCACATCCGCATGACCGAGTCGATCTTCGCCTTCAAGCCCGTCATGGCCGCCGCGGCCCTGGCGATCATGTGGCTCCTCGAGGGACTGATCCCCATGTTCGAGGGCCGCAAGGACCGGGTGCGGCACGACGCGCCCAACCTGGTGCTGGGGGTCGCCAACGCGCTCCTGGTCGCCCTCGTCTTCGCCGGGGCCACCCTCGTCGCGACCGAGTGGGCCCGGACGAACTCCTTCGGCGTCCTCCACTGGCTGGGCATCGAAGGGGTCTGGGCCTTCGCGCTCGGATTCGTCCTCTTCGACATGTGGCAGTACCTCTGGCACCGGCTCAACCACCGGGTGCCGTTCCTGTGGCGCTTCCACGCCGTCCACCACGCCGACCGTGAGTTGAGCGCCAGCTCCGGACTGCGCTTCCACACCGGCGAGATCGTGCTCTCCTCGTGCGTGCGCCTGGCCGTGCTGCCGCTCCTGGGAATGACGGTAACCCAGGTCCTGCTGTACGAAGCCGTGCTGCTCCCCGTCATCCTCTTCCACCACGGCAACGTGGGGGTCCCCGCGCGCGCCGACCGCTGGCTGCGCTGGCTCATCGTCACCCCCTGGATGCACTGGGTGCACCACTCGGACTACCAGCCCGAGACGGATTCCAACTACTCGAGCGTGTTCTCCTTCTGGGACCGGATCTTCGGCAGCTTCCGGCTGGTCGCCGATCCGCGGGCGCTGACGCTTGGGCTGGAGGATACGGAGCGGCGCGACTGGGCCACGCTGCCGGGGATGTTGGCGATGCCGTTCAGGAGGCGGCGGGCACGGCGGCGGGACGAGGCGACGGACGACGCACGCGGACGGTTGGAGGGCTGAATGGGACCCAGGGTTTCCTCCACTGACCAATCCGCCGGATCAGTCCGCGTCTTCGCGCCGGCGTCGGTGTCGAATCTGGGGCCCGGTTTCGACATCTTCGGGCTCGCGCTGGAGCGTCCAGGGGACGAGGTGGTGGTGCGGGCCGTCGCGGGGACCGGGATTGTTTCGCTTTCAGTGACCGGGGACGGTGGACGCGTACCGACGGACCCCTTGCGCAACGCCGCGGCGCTGGCGGTGCAAGGCGTGCTCGACCGGCTGGGCTCCGACGCGGGCGTCGCGATCGAGGTGCGAAAGGGGATCCCGCTCGCTTCGGGGCTGGGCGGCAGCGCGGCGAGCGCGGTCGCCGGCGCGGTGGCGGCCGACGCGCTGCTGGGCGGCGGACTCGACCGAACCGCCCTCCTCGAGTGCGCCCTGATCGGCGAAAGCAAGGGCTCGGGTGCCGACCACGCCGACAACGCGGCCCCCTCGCTGGCCGGGGGATTCGTGCTGGTTCTGCCGGGCCAACCCACGCAGATGGTCAAGCTTCCAACGCCACCGGAGATGGTCGTCGCCGTGGCTCATCCCGCGCTGGAAGTGGAGACGCTCGGCGCGAGGGTGATCCTGGGCGAAACCATTCCGCTCGCGGCGGGCATCCGGCAGTGGGGCAATGCCGCGGGCCTTGTGGCCGCGTTCTTCGAGGGGGACTGGGAGCTGATCGCCCGCTGTGTGCGCGATGCGGTGGCGGAACCGGCGCGGGCCGGTCTCGTGGCCGGTTTCCAACGGGTCAAAGCAAGCGCGCTGGCGGCGGGAGCCGTCGCGGCCGGGCTCTCGGGGTCGGGGCCGTCGGTGTTCGCGCTCTGCCGGGGAAGGATCGCGGCGGAGACGGCGGCGGCCGCCATGGCCGAGGCCTTTCAGCTTGAGGCCGGCGTGGAGTCGGACATCGTGATCTCCGGCGCAAACTCGGCTGGCGCACGGATCCTGGAGACCGAGTGACTGACCCCCGGTCACCATGCAACTGATCAGCACCCGCGGAGGCCCGGACGGCCCCACCTGGACCTTTAGGCAGGCCCTCTTCCACGGCCAGGCCCCCGACGGCGGCCTTTTCATCCCTGCCACCCTCCCACCCCTCCCCGCCTCGGACCGCGCACCCCTCCCCCACCTCACCTTCCCCGCACGGTCCCTCATCGCCGCACGCCACCTCCTCGGCAACGAGATCCCCGACCACATCCTCCACCCCGTCATCCACGACGCCCTCGACTTCCCCGTCCCCCTGCGCGAAATCGAGCCCGGCGTCCACCTCCTCGAACTCTTCCACGGCCCCACCCACGCCTTCAAGGACATCGGCGCCCGCTTCATGGCCCGCATGATGGCCGCCCTGCGCGACGCCAACAGTCCCCCCATCACGATCCTCACGGCCACCTCCGGCGACACCGGCGGCGCCGTCGCCCACGCATTCCACAACCTCCCCGGCATCCGAGTCGCGGTCCTCTATCCCCTTGGCAAGGTCAGCCCCCGCCAGGAGGCCCAGTTCACGACCCTGGGCGGCAACATCACCGCCATCGCAGTCCGCGGCGCCTTCGACAATTGCCAACGCCTCGTCCGCCAGACCTTCGCCGACCCCGACCTCAACGCCCGCCTGTCGCTCACCTCCGCCAACTCGATCA
This sequence comes from Longimicrobiales bacterium, assembly GCA_965208295.1. Classification (GTDB taxonomy): domain Bacteria; phylum Gemmatimonadota; class Gemmatimonadetes; order Longimicrobiales; family Gaopeijiaceae; genus Bin94. The sequence goes on from OZ242328.1 coordinate 1,536,147, forward strand.
ACATCGGACGCCTCCTCCCCCAGACCTTCTACTACCTGCACGCGTGGACCGAGCTGGCGCCGGCGGCTGCGGATTCGGAGCTGCTGTTTTCAGTCCCTTCGGGGAACTTTGGCAATCTCACGGCGGGCCTGTTCGCGCGTCGCTCGCTCGGAATGTCCCTCGCTCGCTTCGTCGCCGCGACCAACGAGAACGACGTCGTGCCGGCGTACCTTGCGGGGCACGGCTTCCATCCCCGTGCGTCCGTCGAGACGATCTCGAGTGCGATGGACGTGGGGGACCCGAGCAATTTTCGGCGGATTGTGCACATGTTCGGGGGTGGCGGTCACGACGGCGGTTCCGTCGCGGACGGCCCGGGCGTGGAGCCCACACCGCCAACCCTCCGCAACTGGTTCACCGGCTCGTCCTGGACCGACCACGAGACGCGCGAGTGCATTCGTGATCTGTGGCGGCGCAGCGGCGTGGCGATCGACCCGCATACGGCGGTGGGGCTGCTGGGACTGCGCGACGAGTTGCGGCGGCGGCCGGGGGCGCGGGGCGTGGTCCTGGCGACCGCACATCCCGCGAAATTCGCCGAGACGGTCGAGCCTCTGATCGGGGAGGAGCTGCCCGTACCGTCGGGGATTGCACGGGTGATGGATCTGCCGCGACAGTCCGTGGTGATCGATCCCGAGCTGAGGGCGCTGCGCGGAGTGCTGGTTCGCACCTCCCAGAAAAAGTAAACTCCAGTTGTCATTATGTAATCTGTGATTCACATTTCTGTGTCTACAAGCCTCCCTGAGCAAGGAATCTGAATGCTCCAGCCCTTCGACGAACGCAACCGCGACATGATCGTCAACGTGAACGGGAAGCTGCTTCACCGCGACGAGGCGGGCATCAGTCCATTCGACTCCTCGGTGCAGGGCGGCGACGCGGTGTGGGAAGGTCTCCGTCTGTACGACGGCCGCATCTTCAAGCTCGAAGAGCACCTCGCCCGGCTGCGCGCGTCCGCGCTGGCCATCGCCTTCACCGAGATCCCCACCGACGGCGAGATCATCCGCGAGATCCGCCGCACCCTGACCGCCAACGACATGCGCGACGGCGTCCACATCCGCCTCACGCTGACACGCGGCGTCAAGTACACCAGCGGCATGGACCCGCGCCTCAACCGGTCGGGCCCCACCCTGATCGTGCTCGCCGAGCACAAGCCTCCCGTCTACGACCGTTCGGGCCTGCGGCTCGTCACCAGTTCGCTGCGCCGCTTCGATCCCGACACCCTCGACCCCAGGATCCACCACGCCAACCTTCTCCAGTCGATCCTGGCAAAGATCGAGGCGAACGCGGCCGGCGCCGACGACGCCCTCATGCTGGACCGGCGCGAGTTCATCGCCGAGACCAACGCGACCAACTTCTTCGTTGTCGCGGACGGGGTGGTCATGACGCCGCACGCCATTGCGTGCCCCGAAGGGATCACGCGGGCGACGGTGCTTGAGCTGTGTGACGAAGAGGGGATCCCGTCACGAGTGAAGGACCTGTCGCTGGACGAAGCCTACCGCGCGGACGAGGCCTTCTGCACGGGAACGATGGGTGAGCTGGCGGGCGTGATCGAGATCGACGGGTGGAGGATCGGGCAGGGCTCACCCGGTCCGGTCACGATGCGGCTCAGCCGGCTGTACGGAGAGTTGACGGCGCGGAGCGGGACTCCGGTCTGAGCCCAGCACGCTCGTCAGGCCGAATCAGACCTCACGAGCGCGCGCGAGCAATTCCGCACCCGTCTCGCACTCGATGATCCGATCGCCGATTCGGGCGATTCGCTCCGGGTCGGTGATGTCCTCGAGTATGCGCCCGAGCCGGTCGGCGGTTTCCACTCCGAACTTGAGACTCGCCTGCCGGCAAACCAAGGCCGCTTGACCCTCAGCCTGACCTTCTACACGGCCTTCTACACGGCCTTCTACACGGCCTTGAATATGCCCTTCGACGCGTCCCTCCCTGCGGCCCTGCCCGAGCCCTTCCAGGTGAGCCCGTTCCTTCAATTCCTCGATGCCCGCGTAAACCATCCCCGCCTCCTTTAGTGACTTGACCTGATCCAGAGTCTCCCCCGCCATCACCCACGATTCCGCTCCTCCCAGAATCCACTCTCGAAAGGCCTCGCGCAGCCTTGCATGCTCGGGTCCAGGATATCGCGTCAGCACCTCCCGGACCACGCGCAACACGTTGTCGGCCGACGAATCCAGTTCCATGCTCGCGATCCACGAAACCACGTTCGACTCAGGTAGAGATTCGCGCGCCAGCGTCCGCAGGTCAAGCACCTGGTAGCGCAGCCGCGCCTGCCGCCTGGCCAGCCAGCCCTTCACCGGCTCAATCAGCTCGAACACGTCGTCCGGGGCAGTCCATGGCGGTCGCCCGTTGTAGATAGTCACCGCCAGCACCGGCGGCAACCGTCCCTCGGGGGCGAGCGTTCGTCGGCGCTCTCGCGAGCTCACAATGCCGTGATAGCCGGCGGCGATGTAGTGAAGAGTCCGAACGGCCATGTACCGGTCGACAGCCGATTGAAATTCAATCGGGAGAAGAAGGAATCGCGGGCTCCCCCGGAAGTGGACTTTCCATAGCAGATCGGCCTGGGAGCGTATCAGTCCGGGAGTGGTTCGCTCCGTGGCCAGACTCTCCATCCTCTCGAAGTCGAGGTCGTCGGCCAGATCGTCGCCGATGTAGCCCCGGATCAGTTGTTCGATAGCGAGGGGGAGAGAGAAAAGGAGCTTGTAGGATTGATCGTGCCTTCGGGACAAGTTGTTTTCCGATTCTGGTGGGGTTTCGCAAGGTGGGTGCCGAACACCCGTTCAAACACTCGGGCCAACAAACGGGCGCAACCATGACGGAATGGGCCTCTCGCCGCGCGGTCGTTCTCCGGCACGGATCCCTGCTTGCGGCAAACCGTTCCCCGAAACCACTTTCCCGCTGCCCGCCACAAGCACCGTCGCTATCCCACGGTCGCCCCCAGCCGGAGCCAGCCATGCCGAAGCCCTCCTCCCGACCGGTCCCTTTCGCCGCGGTCACCCTCGCAGTCGCCATCCTCGCAGCAGCCTGCGGCTCCCCCTACCCACCCCCACCCGACACCACCCGCGACCCGGTCGTCGACACTATTCACGGCGTCGAGTTCGTCGACGACTACCGCTGGCTCGAAGACCAGTACAGTCCCGAAACGCGGGCCTGGATCGACGAGCAGAACGCGTACGCCGAGCGCATCGTGAGCGACACCGCGCAGCGTGCGGAACTGGAGGCCCGCCTGCGCGAACTGATGGACGTTCCCGGGGCGCTCTTTCCCCGCCGCGCGGGCGACTACCAGTACTTCTCAATACGGCCGCCGGGCCGCGAGGTGGGCGCCATCTACCGGCGTCCCGCGCCCGAGGAGCGCGAATACGCGCCGATCGACCCGGACGGCGACTTCGAGATGGTGCTCGACCCGCTCGACATCCACCCCGACGGCACCACCAGCGTCAGCATCCGCGACTTCTCGCCGGACGGGAACCTCATGATGTACGCGATCCGCGACGGGGGACAGGATGAGGTCTCGATCCGGGTGCGCGACCTCACGACCGGTGAAGATTTGCCCGACCGGCTCCCCAACTTCCTCTACGGCGGGACCTCGTTCAACGACGACGGGACCGGGTTTTTCTACGTCAGCCGGTCGCGGGAGACGGGTGGGCGGGTACGGCTGCACATGCTGGGGACGGAGATCGAGGACGACGAAGAGTTGTTCGGCGAGGGGCATGGCCCGGAGAAGTTCGTCGGGTTCTCGCACGGAGGGGATGGCCGCTACACCGTCTACACCGTGCAGCACGGCTGGGCGCGCATCGATGTGTACCTGCAGGATGCCCAGGCCGGCGGAGAGCCGCAGCCCCTGATCGTCGGCGCCCCGGCGCGCTTCCGCACCCGTTTCGTCGAGGACGAGCTCTGGCTGCTGACGAATCTGGACGCGCCGAGGAACCGGATCGTCGCCGTGAACCCCGCCAGCCCCGACCCCGACCCCGCCAACTGGCGCGTCGTCCTCCCCGAATCCGACGACCTCCTCACCGGCTACCAGATCATCGACGAGAAGATCTACGCCGACTATCTCCACAATGTCAGTAGCCGCATCTCCCGCTACGCGATGGACGGCACCCTCATCGACGAGCTCCCGATCCCCGAACACACCGTCGCCAACCTGCGCTCGTGGCAGGACGGGACCGCGTTGCTCACCCTGAACTCGCTCGTCACCCCGTCCCACATCCTCGAAATCGACCTGGAAACGCTGGAAACCACCGAGTGGCTGCCGTCAGCCGTCCCCTTCGACTCCGACGCCTACGAGGTCAGCCAGCACTGGTACACCTCGGCCGACGGCACCCGCGGTCCCCTCTACGTCGCCCACCGCAAGGGCTACGAGCCCGACGGCGACACGCCCACGCTGCTCTACGGTTACGGCGGCTTCAACGTAAACCTGCTGCCGCGCTTCGACGCGCGGGCCGCGGTATGGATGGAACAGGGCGGCGTCTACGCCATCGCAACGTTGCGCGGCGGCGGCGAATTCGGCGAGGACTGGCACCGTGACGGCATGCTCGAGAACAAGCCCAACGTCTTCGACGACTTCATCGCGGCGGCCGAGTGGCTGATCGACAGCGGCTACACCAACCCGGACCGCCTCGCGATCCGCGGTGGCAGCAACGGCGGCCTGCTCGTCGCCAGCGCGCTGACCAAACGCCCGGATCTGTACCGTTCCGTCTATTGCGGCGTCCCGGACCTGGACATGGTGCGCTTCTACCAGTTCACCGAAACCAACAACATGCCCGCGCTGCTCGAATACGGGAACGCAGCGGTGAAGGAGGAGTTCGAGGTGCTGCGCACGTTTTCGCCGTACCAGAATGTGCGCGACGGCGTGGACTACCCGGCCATGCTCATCATGCAGGGGGACCTGGACACGCGGGTGCCGCCCCTGCAGGCGAGGAAGATGGCGGCGCGGATGCAGGCGGCAACTGCTTCGGGTCTGCCGGTCATTCTCGACTATGATCCGCGCGCGGGGCATGCGGGGGGGCGGACGTTCAGCCGGAGCGTGAGGAACGCGGCGATGGAGCTGGCGTTTCACATGGGGCAGCTGGGGGTGGGGGGGGAGGTGGTCCGATGACGCGCCGGATCCATGGCAATGCCAGCGCGGCCCTCTTCATCACCCTGGTCCTCGCCTCCGCGCCACCCCTCACCGCCCAGTGCGGCGACTGCGTCTTCCCCGGCGAACGGTGGGAAGTGGTGCGCCGAGCCGACCTCGCCGCATACGGCTGGGATTCGGACGTGCTCCAGCAAGCCGCCGCATTCCTGCGCGACAGCGCCAACTCGACCGGCGTGGTGGTCGCGCACAAGGGCCGTGTCGTCTTCACCTTCGGCGACATCGAGGAGCTCTCGTACCTGGCTTCCGTGCGCAAGAGTATCCTGGCGATCCTGTACGGCCCGTGGGTCGAGAACGGCGTCATCGACCTGGACGCCACGCTGGAGGATCTGGGCGTCGACGACATCGGCGGCCTCCTTCCGATCGAGCGCCAGTCCACGATCGACCACCTGATCACCGCCCGCTCGGGGGTCTACCACCCCGCGTCCAACTCCGGCGACAACCTGGCCGATGCACCCCCGCGCGGCTCCCGGGAGCCCGGCACCTACATGCTCTACAGCAACTGGGATTTCAACGCCGCCGGGGCCGTCTTCGAGCAACTCACCGGACGCGACATCTACGACGAGGCGCAGGCGCAGCTCGCCATCCCGCTGGACTTCGAGGACTGGGACCGGTCCGTGCAGCGAAAGAGCGGCAACCTGAGCATCTCGCGAAACCCGGCCTACCACTTCTGGCTCTCCACGCGGGACATGGCGCGCATCGGCCACCTCATGCTCAACGAGGGCGCGTGGAACGGCGAGCAGGTAATCTCACGGGAGTGGGCGCGGCGGATCGTCAGCGTGGTCACCCCGCTCGAGGAGATGAATCCGGCGGGGAGGCGGGACGGCTACTTCGGGTACGGCTACATGTGGTGGGTGTTCGACGGGCCGAGGGTGAGCGGCGCGTTTGAGGGCGCGTACACGGGGAGGGGGGCGGTGGGGCAGTGGATCAGCGTGTTTCCGGCGCTGGACCTGGTGATCGCGCACAAGACGAAGTCGGCGTATGGGCGGACGACGAGGTGGCGGTCGTGGCAGCGGTTGGTTGAGTTGCTGTTTGAGGCGGGTGGGGTGGAGATGGTGGGGGGGTATCCGTGGGCGGGGGAGGGGTAGCGTGCTGCGCGCACTCCTATCGGGTCAGTCTCCAGGTCCTGACATACTCGACACCCAGGTCGTCCGTGCCTTCCCCCAGGATGTAGTCTTCCCCGATCTCGTACACCGTGACAATATCGGGCGCCTCAACAAGACCGAGCATCCGGCCATCTCCATCGAACACCGTCCATAGCGTGCCCCGATACTCGTCGCCCGGGCGCTTGAACTCGGCAACCCAGAGATGGCCCGATGCATCGCCGATGACGGCACCGTGGGCGGGGAAGGCGTCGGCCAGCGGAACGTTCGCGGCCACCTCGGTCACGCGCCTCCGTATACCCGGCAACCATCCCCCGAAAGTAGGCATCCTGCTCGGCCCGGGTCGGAGTCCCCGGCTCGTAGCCGCGGCGCACGATTCGCGCGAGGAAGCCATCGCTGCGGAAGCCCCGCAATTCGTAGGTCTCGGTGCGACCGATGACGGCCAGGTCACCCCAGACCGCGGCATGGGTCGTGTGGCCGAATGGATGCCTCAGCGGAATGAAGACGAAGCCGCGGCCCGCATTGTAGTTCTCGGTGTAGGTCGGCGGCCCGGGATGCTTGCCGAGCGAGACACGCGTGTCGCCGTCGAGGGTCCTCAGCGCGTAGGAGTGTTCCTGGCGCCCGAACCCCACAGTCGCAATGACGTCGAAATCCCACGTGAATAGGGTTCCGTCGGGCAGCACGCCGATCAGATCATCGGCGGTCACCGCGCTGATCGTTCCCACTGACCGCACCGCGTCGGCGGCCGTCGCCAACATCCCTTCACTGCCACCTTGAGCATGCAGCACCACCGTCCGCCCATGGCTGCCCTCCCCGTCAAAGATGGAGATCCTGCCCTGTTCGGGGTCAGCCGCGATGAGTGAGTCCCCAGCCCACGACCGCACCCGGTTCAGCCCCTCGAATTCGCCCGGCCCCTCTCCCCTGCCGCCCCAGGAATCGAGGTGGCCCCCCTCTGCGTCAAAGACCAGCAATTCGAGGGAGCCGCCGTTCGCGACCACGATCCTCCCGTCGGCGAGCCGTGTTGCGTCCGCAACCCTGTGGAGCGGGTAGGCCGATTCGCCCTCGACATTCCCGATCGAGACCAGTGGCTCGGCGCTCACTACCCAGCCGAGTCGCGAATCCGGTGCGGGACGCGGGTTCTCGGCAATCCTGATTCCAGCGCTGTCGCGCACACCGTATTGGGGCGAGCGTGCGTCGGCCACGCGGCTGGACGACTCATCGCCGCCCGCCGCGATGAGAACGCCGGCAACCACCACCGTAGCCGCCCAGACAGTCGCAACCAGTCGGCGAAGCCGCGATATGTCAATTGTAGATGACATTATGTAAACTTTTCTTTACAATAGGGTTCGTTACAGCGGCCCTGCATTCTCTTCCGGGTCTCGCATTCCAACTCTTCGGTATCGTACTCATGACAAAACGGCTCATTCGGGCGCCCCTTCCGGCCACCGGAACCTCTTCACCACCACGTAAGGCACGTCCAGATCGTCCGTCTCCACGAATGCAACCAGCCCGTCCGGGCCGAACGCCTCGGGCAGCACGGTGGAGCCGGGTGGGAGGGTTCCCAGGTAGCGCCCGTCCGCCGTGATCAGATCGATTGGGTCGTCCCCCGCCCCTTCCTCGCCCCGGCGTCGCACCCAGACGGTCCCTTCCCAGTCCGTCCGCAGTGCGAGCACGACCGGCATTTCGGTGTAGAACTCCATGGATTCGATCCCGACGCGTTGGGCGTCGATCATCGCCTGAACCGCCGCCTGCATCGCCGAGTCGCCCGTCATCGGTTGTCGCCCCTCGAAGGACTTCAGCCGACGGTCGATCTCCTCGTTCCTGATCCGGTCCGTTACGGGCCTGGGCCGAAACGGCCGGGTCACGATCCGGGTCACGCGGCCACCCGGCGCGGCGAACTTGATCGCGTAGGCCGAGGAGTCGGAAAACGCAACGCCCCCGCCGGGAAGCGCCCCCGCCATCAGCTCCGGCCCGAATATCTGCCGATCCGAGGGGCGGTTCCATGCCGTCGCGGCCGTGTCGACGGCGGCCTCGTCACCGCCGAGGTCGTAGCTCAGGATGTACCGGAACTGGGGTCTCAGCCCTGGATCAGGTCTCGACAGGTATCCGACCACGGTCGTGGCGAGCACCCGCTCCATTCCTGGGAAGGCCTGGATGTCGGGAAGGATCGGCCATCGCCTTCGCTCGCCGCCCACAGGGATCGTGCGTTCGAACTCGCCGCTGGCACCGAAGAGCACGAATCCGATGCGGCCCGGGTCGTAGACGGCAACCCGCCCGTCCCGCATGACGGCAAACTCCAACGCGCGGGCGGAGTTGCTCTCGAACTCGCCGGGGCCCTCCCCCTCCCCGATGAACTGGCGCACCAGATTGCCATCCAGATCGACCACCGAGATCCGCACCGCTTGTGTGTCGAGGATGTAGAGGTTGCCGGCGCCATCGAAACCGAGGCCCTCAACGCTGCCGAAGGTGTCCCAGCCACCGCCGTCCACGGTGCCCAACTGGTAGATCTTCTCGAAGTCGGCGTCGAGGAACCTGTCTTGGGCCGGCAGTTCGATCACCACCTGGGCGGCGAGGGGGCGGGAGGTCGTTGCGAGCAGCGTGATCAGGACCGTTGCGCCCACCACCATGCGGTCCGCATGGCCATGCCATGTCGATCGCCGGCGTGGGACTGTCATCGACTCTCGCGCATCCTCTTCTGCGTCGTGTATTGCATCTTCATCGTCTCGGACTCCCGCATGCGCTCGCCGCGCATGGTATGAAGCAACTGGTACCTGACCCGCAGCTCCTGCAGGTCTTTCCGCAGCGCGGCAAGTTCCGCCCGATTGGCCTCCACGTCACCCTTGGCGACGAGCTCACCCTCTGCACGCTCGAGTTCCCCGTACGCATCGTCGGCCGCGTCAATCTGCTCCCGCAGGTAGGCCAATTCCAGATCGAGTTGGGCCAGCGCCTCAAGCACCTTTTCCTCCGTGGCCCGGTAGGTGTACAGGTTCGCCCCGCTCCCCCGAGATAACTCGTAGACGACCTGGCGTCTTTCCTCCTCGGCCCTCGACGGCACCATGGCCAACTGCGCAAGGTCCTCAAGAGCCATCGAAGGCTCGGAAAGCCCTCCCGCCTCCTCTTCCGTCCTGCTCACACAGGCACCCGCAACCGCAACCACCAGACAAACCAACCCGGCACCAAGCACGACCCCGACACGCTGCCGGGACGTGAGTCTCTTGTCTGCAAAGCTCTTCATGGTTTCCAACCTTTCCTTGAGTTCGAGCGACGGTGCCGACAGGCTCGCGGCCACCGCGGGCATCGGGAATTGCGTGGGGATATGGGTGTGCGCCAGCAGTTCGGCGTAGGGCCTGGGGCGCACGAAACCGCGGGCGAGCACCTCGGCGTCGCATGACGTCTCGCGGCAGCGCTCGATCCCACGCCTCAGCAGCCAAACCAGGGGATGGAAGGCGAAGGCCGCCGAAACGAGACAGTCGAGCAGGGCCCAGGAATAGTCCGCCCGGTGGATGTGGACGAGTTCGTGCACGAGGACTGCATCGAGCGAATCGGGAGCGTCCAGCAAGGAACGCGGGACCATGATGACGGGCCGCCGTGCGCCGAAGGTCATGGGGGCGCTGTCCGGGGGGCCTTCCAGCAGCTCCACCGGTCGGCGGACGCCGAGCTGCTCCGCCAATGTGCGCAGCCTGCGCCGGGGGCCACTATCGTCGACGCGCGCGGCCACCTGCCGCAGCCTTCGCAATTGCCGCAGGTCGGCCACCAGCACGGCGAGTCGCCCGATCGCCAGCAAAACGATTGCGAGCGTTGCAGCACCGAGCAGGGCCAGGATGATGTCCAAGCCAGGACCACCATCGGCCGCGAGGGCAACGTCGCCCGAAACCGAGGGCGCAATCAGCGCGCCGTTCACCGACGGCACCGGACCGCCGGGGGCGGGCGCGGCCGGCAACAACCCGGGAACCCAGGGCACGGCCAGAACCGAAACCGGCAGGGCCAGCAGCAGCGCCTGCCGCAGACGGTATCCGGCGATCGGGTGTAGTCCACGCGCCCGTCCCAGAACGAACGCCGCCACCCCCGCAAGCCCCGTCCAGACGAGGACCGGAGCCCAGAACGGCCAGACGCTCGCGCTTCCAATCCCTTCGAGAAACTCAAGCATCGTCTTCCTCCCCATCGGCGGCCATCCTGGCCAGCACCTTCCGGATCTCCGCGCTTTCCTCCGCCGACAGCGTATCGCCACGGACCAGGGTCTGCACCAATGCGGCCGCCGACCCGTGGAAGACCTTGTCCAACAAGTCCTGTACGAGTTCCTGACGCACCTGCGCGGGAGGACGCGCGGGCGTGTACATGTACCGCGACTCGCTGCTGTCGCAGTTGAGGAATCCCTTCCGCGCCAGCTTCTTCATGACCGTCATCACGGTGGTGTAGGCGACATTCCGGCTCTTCACGATTCTGTCGTGCACGTCCGCCACCGACGCCTCTTCCAACCGCCACACATGGTGGAGCACCTCCATCTCGGTCTCGCCCAGCCGGCTCAATGATCTGCGTCTCAACTGTTCCTCCATGGTCGTGGTGGTCAGGTACGGCCCACTCGGTCCGTGACTATACTATCATGGTAATACTACTATGATCGTAACGCAAACTGAAACGGTTGCCTTCCGACCTGCAGGACCCTGCGCCCCATGACCTACGGCCCGAGCGCCCCTATCGGAATCACCCCCACGCCGTCCGGCCTCGTGTACCCGTACCCGCTCGCCACGATCACGACCAGGGCCTGCGGCGGTCCTACCACCTCCGGATCCACGCGCTCGGCGAGCCTGAGCAGGTTGCGGGCACCCTCCTCGACCATCCTCGGGCCCAGTTTCACCTCAAAAGCCGCCCACCGTCCGTCCCGGGCCTGCACCACGGCGTCGACTTCAAGCCGTCCGTCCTCCCGGTAGTGGAAGACCTCGGCATCGGCGGCCTGCGCGTACACGCGGAGATCGCGGACGACCATCGACTCGAAGAGGAGTCCGAGGAACTTGAAGTCCCTGAGCAATCGCTCGGGATCGGCACCCAGCGCGGCCACGGCCAGAGATGGATCGACGAAGTGGCGGACCGGACGCTTGCGGAGGACCGCCCGTGAACGCAGGTGAGTTGCCCAGGCCGGCTGGTTCTCGACAATCATGATCCTCTCCAGCGCGTTGAGGTAGTCCGCAGCGGTGTGCGGTTTCATGCCCCCGTTGTCTCGGGCTCCCAGGTCCGCGGCGAGTTTCGAAGTCGCAACGGCGGTGCCGACATTGCGGGCCAGCGAACGCAGGAGCAACCTCACGCGTTGTGGGTCCCGGCGGACGCCATCTACTCCCCGAATGTCCACGCGGGCCACTTCGTCCACCTGGCCACGATTCGCCCGCAGGGCGCGCGCGAGCGGCCAGTCCACGCTTTCGGGCCATCCTCCCCGGCAGATGAGTTCGGCCATCTCATCGACGGGAATGGCGTGTCGTCCAGCCTCGGGAGGTTCCCCCGCCAGCATGCGCTTCAACGAGACCGCGCCCGATGACCGGCCCGATTCGTGCAGCGACATGGGGCGCAGGCGAAGTCGCACGATGCGGCGCATTCCCGTGTGCCGGGTGGCGTCGTCCGCGGGAATGGACGACCCGGTAAGGATGAATTGGCCGGGCGCCCGCCGGTCATCGACTGCCCGTCTCACGTGGTTCCAGATCCTGGGCTCCAGCTGCCACTCGTCGATGAGGCGCGGGGGCGGCCCCTTCAGCACTTCCGCCGGATCCGCGTCCGCCAGGTGTCGAGCGTCCTCGTCGATGTCGAGCAGGACTTCGCTCGTGGCAAACTCCCTCGCGGTCGTGGTCTTGCCGCAACCCCGAACGCCCTCGATCACCACGCAGCCGGTGGCGCGGAGGAGTTCGCGCATCTCCAGATCCGCGGTCCTGGGGAGGTATCGTCTCATTGTGGGGTTTCTCGGGACAGAAGACTCGTGTCGCACTACGAACCGCGCAACCAGCGGAACGTAACTCCGCCGAATTGATCTACGCAACGGATAGCGGCAGAAATAGGACGCATACAACGGCAGAATTATGATGCTCTAAACGGCAGAAATACGATGCTTACGCCGTCAGCAATATGACGGACATCAGTCTCCGATGCGGCGATACGCCAACCGGCTGTCCGCCCAGTGAACCCCGGGGGCGGACGATCAGTCGCGAGGCTCCCCCCCACCGCCCCGCTCAAGGTCCCAAACCTGCACGCGCTCCACCCCCAGACCGTCCTCGTGCACCCCCAGGAGCTGGCCACCACTAACAGCGTGGACCCCAAACGACGACGCGATCTCGACCCGGCCAAGATAGTGCCCGTCCGGATGAAAAACGTCCCAGTGGAACGACGGCGTGCCCGGCACCGAATAGCGTTGCGCCCAGAGTTCCCCGGTGTCCGCTAACAGCAGCTTCGCGTACCCGGGCAGCGTGGCCGGCAAGGGAAGTTGCTCATAGAGCGCGCGCATCCGGTCGTTGGGCACCAGGGCCTTCAGGTGTTCCTCGGTCCAGTCGGGAGGCGCTTCCGCGAGCCTGGCGATGTGCCGCAGGGACCCTGCCAGATCAAGGAGGTGGATCTCGTATGATTCGCCGCCCGTGATCCCGACGCCGTCAGCCCCTCCAGCCGCCACCGGAAACGCCGAAAACGGAAGATTCACCATGCGGATGATGTCCCCGCCGGACTCCGCCACACCCCCGGCTACACCCGGGAACTGCGACACCGTGTCGCGGATCGCTCCGTCCAACCCGTGTCGAACGATATCAACGAGCGAACGCGCCGTCTCTCCGGGGGACAACCCCGGGGAGGCCGGATTGGTGGCTGAACCCAGCAGCGATTCCGATCCGTCAAGACCCCATGAACGGTATGCCAACGGGCTCCCCGCATCCCTGAGCCTGGCCACTCGCTCCAGTTCACCCGCTGGTCCGTATTCCGAGACCCTTTGCAGGAACCCGTCGACGGCAATGACGCCGCCTCCGCTCCGGGGCCACGCCCCCCTCAAGCTCACGAAGTCGCCCGGCCCCTCCCCCTGGCCCCCCACCGTCCACACATGGTCTCCGTTGGCGTTGAAGGTGCGGATCTGGAACCACCCGGCATCGGCGACCACCAGATTGCCCTCTCCGTCGCGGGCCACCGACACGATTCGCTCGAACAGCTGTGCTTCAGGGCCTTCGACAACACCAATGGTCAGCGCCGGATCCCCGGCCATGCGCGCGTAGATCATGTCGCCTGCCGCGCTGGTGACGATCCGAACGCCGGCGGAATCGCTGACCGTCGCGTTCTGGCTGGCGGCTGCGGAGTGCTGACTCAAGACACCGGCCAACACCATGTGGACTAACAGCGCGGATCTCATCAGATGGGATCTCCTCCCAAATCGGTGCTGCGACGTTCCTTCATTCCTCACCGGTTCGACTCCGTGACCGGCTCGGTGGGTTGGTCCCCTACCCCGGCATCCTCCTGAACAGCTTCACCAGCGACCAGAACGCCAGCCCGTACATCACCGCCCCCAGCAGGAACGGCGCCCCGGGCAACTCAACCGGCGACCCCGGCGAAGTGAAGTAGCTGAACAGCCCCGCCGTGAAGATCAGCGGCGCAAGGATCCCCGTCAGGCTCATCAGCGACGTGATTCCCCCCTGCACCTTCCCCTGGTCCTCGGGCGGCACCGCCCCGGCTACCAGGCTCTGAATCGCCGGCCCCGCCACCCCCCCGATCGACCCGACCACGATGAACGCGAACAACATCCACCCCTCCGTCGCCAGCCCATACCCGAGGTACGTAACCACCGCCACGACCAGTCCATACAGGATCGCCCGCCGCTCCCCCAGCCGCCCCACCACCGGGCGCACCAGTCCCCCCTGCACAATCGTCGCCATCAGCCCCACCAGCATGAGCGAAAAGCCGTTCATCTGCTCGTCCCACCCGAACTTGTGGCCCGTGTACAGCACCCAGACAGTCTCCAGCCCCCGCTGCGCCAGCACCACGAAGACGAATGCGGCCGTCAGACCCGCAACCAGCGGATACGACCCGAGCACGAACAACGTCCCCACCGGGTTCGCCTTCTTCCAGCTGAACGCACCCCGCTTCTCCGGCGGCAGCGACTCGGGCAGCACGAAGTAGCCGTACAGCCAGTTCACCAGCGCCAGCCCCGCCGACACGAAGAACGGCAACCGCAGGTCGATCCCCCCCAGAACCCCGCCCAACCCCGGTCCGAAGATGAAGCCCAACCCAAAGGCCACCCCGATCAGCCCGAAGTTGCGCGCCCGGTCCTCGGGCTTCGACACATCCGCGATGTAGGCGTTCGCCGTCGTAATGCTCGCCCCCATCACCCCCGCCACCAGCCGCCCCGCGAACAGCCACCCCAGTGAAGGCGCAAACCCCATGATGATATAGTCCACACCGAGCCCGAAGAGCGAAATCAGGATGACCGGCCGCCGCCCCACACGATCCGAAAGCGCCCCCAGCACCGGCGCGAAGATGAATTGGGTCAGCGCGTAGGTGGAGGCGAGCACACCGAACCACCGGCCCGCCAGGGGGGTGCTCCCGCCGGCGAAGTCCTTGATCAACTCGGGAAGAATGGGGATGATGATACCGATCCCCAGCACGTCGATGAAGACCGTGATGAGGATGAAAATCATGGCGGCCTGACGGCCCCGACCCGATGATGTCACAACGAACCTCCCGCGAGACCGTCCCCGCGATCTCGGTCCCGGCTACTCGTGACCGCACTTCCGACCGTCCCCCACCCACAGACCGCTCAACCTAACGCCGCATGGATTTCGACGCCTTCGAAAAGGAATCGCGCCGCGTCTTCGACGAGATCCCCGAGGGGTTCCGCGAGGGCGTAGACGGCCTCACGGTGCATCGCAGGCCGCTTCCCCACCCGCGCTTCCCGGGCGTGTACACCCTCGGCGAATGCGTGACGGAGTCGTACCCGTCCAGTTGGGAGGGACCCGAAACGGTGCGCTCGGTCGTGCTCCTCTACTGGGGTTCCTTCCGGGCGCTCGCCAGGTTGGACCCCCGCTTCGACTGGAGCGAGCAGATCTGGGAGACGCTCACCCACGAACTCCGCCATCACCTGGAGTCACTCGCGGACCGGGACGACCTGATCGGCGTCGACTACGCCATGGAGCAGACCTTCCTGCGCAACGAAGGGCTCGACTTCGACCCGCTCTACTACCGCAGCGGCGACCGCATCGGGCCGGACACCTACGCCGTCGAGGACGAGGTCTACATCGAGCAGCGGTGGAGGACCGCCGACTTCCAGAGCGCGGAGCGGATCCCCTTCGCGTGGGCCGGGCGGAACTATGAGACCGTTCACCCGGTAGAATTGGGAGACCTCCATTTCGTTCGGATCGTGGACGGCATCCAACCCCCTCCCTACATTGAACTGGTGCTGGTACGCAGATCGTCGTGGCGGGAAAAGCTCCGCAGGGGGCTGGCGGGGGAAGGGTTCGAGATCTACGAGTCCGACGCTTTGGCGCACCAGGTCGAATAGGCAACGATTGGACCTCGTGGAGTGTCCAATTGAAAAGGAGCAGGCGGCGGGCGTGCCAGCGTCGAAAGCCGGCCTGATCAACACCCTGAGGAGAGTCAGAATGAACCAGCCAGCCCGTTACCTCGATCCCACCCTGAATCCGCTGAAGATCGCGGCCCTGACCGTTCTGGTCGCTGGCGCGGGGTGTGCCACCTCGGCGCCGGGAGGACCGGCGATACCTGAATCGACCATCGGCACCGTCGCGGTCGAGGGCGTGGGGCGCGAGATTCTGGCCCACGACAAGATCGCCGAGAAGAGTACCGTCGCAGCGGCCAGCAACCTGGTGTGGGGTGTCCTCGGGGGAGTCTTCGATCAAATCGGCATCCCGGTCACCACAACAGACACGAGGACCATGACGGTTGGCAACGCCGGCTTCCAGACCCGGCGTATCGACGGCGTCAGGATGAACACCTACCTGGACTGCGGAACCAACTTCAACGGCCCGCTCGCAAACCACTACCAGGTCACAATGTCGGTGATCACGTCGCTCGAAAGGGTCGACGGAAACCGTACCGAGGTGTCGACGGTGGTTGACGGGTCCGCAATGCCCCGAAGCAATGCGGGGCACCCGGTCCAGTGTACGACGCGCGAAAAGCTGGAGGCACTGATCGTCAAGAAGGTGGAGGAAGCGTTGGGGCTGTAGTCCCGAGCGACCGCTATTCTTCCCCCGGCGGGACCGTATACCCGCCGAGTACCAGGGCCCGCCAAGCGAAACGCCCTTCCAGGGTCCAGAATGATTCGGGATTCTCGGCCCTGGCCCGTAGCAGGACGTCGTCAATCGAAAGGCCGGGGGGGCTTCGGCCCAGGCCATGCAGGGCCGCGATCACGAGGAGGTCCACGCTGGTCAGGGGACGATCGGCCGTCCCGTCCGCATAGGCTGCAACCGATTCGAGGGCTTCCCGCGCGACACCCTCGTCGCCTGCTTCCCGCGCCGCGACACTGAGCAGGAAGCGGGCCAGCCGCTCGTCCGGGTCGTAGGGGCGGCCCTGGCCGAGCGATTCCGGCCACAACAGCGCGGCCTCCAGGTAGCCGCGAGCGCCCTCGGGGTTGCCTGCGTCGAGGTCGCCCAGCGCCGCGCCGATGTGCGCGAGTTCGTATAGCCGGTGGCTCTCGCGGGCATTCTCGGAGGGGAGCACATGGGTCGCCGCGAGCACCTCGATCGCATCGCCGTACGCACCCAGGTTGAGAAGCGACCGTGCGTGCAGGAGATCGAGATTGAAGTCATCCGGGAACATTTCGCGCCCCCTGGCCGACGCCTGCAGAGCGCCGAGCCAGCGTTCCTCGTCCTGCAGATAGCGGATCAGCCCCACCCGCAGAATCCGGCTTTCGGGGTCGAAGTCGAGCGCGTGTTGCAAATCCGGGCCCGGGTCGCCGCCGTACTCTCGGACGAGGTGGGCCCGCGCCGCATAGGCCGGTCCGTAATCGGGCCGGACCCGCAGCTGACCGAGAATCTGGCGGGCCTCGATCTTGCGTTCCAGCGCCCAGAGGTTGAGCCCAAGCAGGTAGCGCCAACCCCAATGGTCGCTCTCGTCGGCGGCCCAGCGCAGCACCGGGAGGGTTTCCGCGCGGAAGGGGAAGGAAAACGCGAGGTCGCCAGGGTCGCCGAGGGCACCAGGATCCTCGCTCAGGAAGGCCCGCCAGGCGCGCAGGACGGGTCCGTCGTGCCCGCGCCGGAGGTGGTCGCTGCCGGCGTGGGGGTGGGTCGGTCGGGATGGCGGTTCGTCATTGCCGGTTGCCGCGACATCAAGAATGGCGAGTGCATCGTTGAGCCGCCCACGCCCGGCGTAGCCCACCGCCAGTTCCAGCAGTGTCTGGTTCGGGTACTCGCTGCGCATCGCACCACGAAACGCGGCCGCGTGCTCGCCCGTTCCGTCCGCCAGATATCGCTCCGCCGCGACGAAGTGGTGCAACGGGTCGATTCCGAGCAGCGCCGTGAGCGCCCGTTCCGCCCCTTCTCCCTCCCCCACCAAGCGCCCCACAATCGCCAGCAGCTGCCACGCCGGAACGCTGTTGCGGTCGAAGTCCAGCGCAAGCTCGGCGTACCGCTTCCCCTCCCCCCACTCCCCCGCCCCGACCATGATCTCACTCAGCCGGACATACGACGCCGCCCGAAACGCCACCGCACGGGCCGACCAGCCGAAGGCATCGCGCGCGTCCGCATCGCGTCCCAGAGCCCGGTACAGGTTCCCGGCCACGAAGTTCGCGGCCGCGTCATACGTGTCCAACTGAAGCGCCCGCCGCGCGTGCTCCAACCCCTCTTCGTAACGGGCCGACCTCAGCGCCAGGTCCGCCAGCCCAAGCAGCGCCCCCCGATTCCACGGCTCTTCGCCCGCAGCCGCCTCGAACATCACCCGGGCCTCGCCGTAGCGCCGCCCCTTGGCCAGCTCACGCGCCTGAAGGACCAGCCGGTCCGCCTCGGGAATGCTCTCCCAAGCCCGCGGGTCCGTCTCGAAAGGGCGCGACAGCGTGCGTTCCCCCGAGCTGGTGGTGTAGTCCAGCCCGAGCCCCGGCAGCTCCACCCTCACCCGCCGGTCGGACGCCACGTGGGGAATCGTCACCTCCAAGGGTTCAAGCGCCACCAGATCCACCGCGTCATTCACGAGCAGACGATCCCCCTCCCAGATCCGCATCGTGTCCGCCACGTCCCCGAAAGAGTTCACGGTCACCCGCAGCAAGCTGTCCCCCAGCTCGACATGCATCGCCCCCTCGCGCGACGCGTCGCTGAGCCCGCCGATCCCCTCGAGTGGAAACCACGTCTCCGTCCATGCGCTCGCCGAAAGCGGATCGAAGCCCGCCTGGGTAACCGGATTCACATGATCGCCCGGCGAATACTGCACGAGGAGCCGTCCCGCCTGGAACTCCACGTACTGCCCGTCGGTGTCGGTAAGGAGGTCCTCCCACACGCCTCCCTGACGCGACAGCGCCCACAGCCACATCTTCTGGCCCGGCATCTCCTCGTAGCGGGCCCAGTGTCCCCAGCCGTAGTCGTCGTCGTGGTAGTAGCCGCCAAAGAAATCGTTCAGCTCGCCGACCACGTGGTAGGACTTGTGACCACCGAAGTCATTGTTGCGGTACAGCGGCAGGAAGCGGCCCGATTCGTCCTCCGGCCACGGCCGTTCACGCCCGGAGTGCTCCAGGTACGACCCCCCGGGCACGAACAGCTCCAGGTCGTCCTGCGCGAAGGCCGCCGCGGTCATCCAGTTGTAGTAGGGCTGCTCCAGCGGCGTGGGGTTGTACCAGAGCGCACGGGTCTCGAAGTAGGCCCGGTCGGAGGGCAGCCGGATCTCGACCCGCCAGTGCGTGCGCGACGGCAGGTCCATCGCCCCGACGATGCAGCTCACGCTGCCGTCCGCGTTCTCGCGCACCGCGTAGTCGACCGGGGTCGCGGTCGCGGGCGTGTGGCCGATCACCCCGAAGTTGAACTCGATCCCCCCCGAGGTCCACGGCCCACGCAGCGCGATGTCGCGGAATTTCATGACCTCGTTGCGGTAGATGAATTCGTGGCCGGTCTCCTTCACCACCGCACCCCACACCTTCCCGCCCGCCTCCGGCAGCACGAAGACCTCGATCAGGTCGTTCTCCAGCTTCACCACCTTCCACTCGCGCGGCTCGGAGGTCGCGGAGTAGCCGCGGAAGGCATGGTACGGGTACAGCCGGGGATCGCTCACCAGGATCGGCACGGGATCCGGTTCCGAGAACGGATAGGTTTCGATCACCCGGACCTCTTCGGTCACGCGGGCCTGGGCCGAAGCGTCGCGAGGAGCAACATCTCCACCCAGCGCCACGACTGCCAGGAGCAAAAACATGGATCCGGGCGAACATCCGCGGCGGCCGGGCAGGGGGTTGGCGGGCGTCGCGGGGTTGGCGGGCGTCACCGGGCCGACAGTCGTCACGGGCCCGGCAGGCGCCACGGGGCTGGCAGGTGGCACGGTGCTGAACAGCTTCTCGGGGCTCATCTCCTCAACCCGGCGGCGGCTGGATCACGTAGTCGGCCGGCGGATCCAGCCCCAGCAGGTGCTCCACGAAGTAGTCCCAGCGCCGCCGGATCACATACGGCTCATTGAGGCCGTGGGCCCGGTCCGGCAGGATCATGAAGTCGAAGTTCTTGTTGGCCGCGATCAGCGCGTTGGCAACCCGGTACGTCATCGACGGGTGCACGTTGTCGTCCATGTCGCCGGTCATGAGGAACAGCTTCCCCTTCAGGTTCTCCGCCAGCGAAGCGTTGACCTGGTTGGCATAGTTGTCCGTGCCCTTCACCGTGTCCCGCACCAGGAGACCCTGGTACTTCTCGGCGTAGGCCGCGTGGTAGCTGCGGTTGTCGTGGTTCCCCGCCGTGGACACCGCCACCTTGTAGAAGTCCGGGTAGCGCAGGATCGCGTCGGTCGAGGCGAAGCCGCCGCCCGAGTGCCCGTAGATCCCCACCCGCTCCAGGTCGATCCACGGGTAGCGGGCGGCCAGCTGCTTGACCCCGGCCACGTGGTCGGGGATCCCGTTGTCGCCCATGTTCCCCCAATAGTTGTCCTGGATCGCCTTGGAGCGGAACGGCGTGCCCAGGTGGTCCATCTGCACCACGATGAACCCCAGCTCGGCCAACGCGTCCTGGTCGCCGCGCAGCGCGGTCCCCAGCGTCCCCCCGCCGAAGTTCCACCGCCCCACGCTCCCGATGAACGGACCCGGATAGATGTACTCCACGATCGGGTACACCTTCCCGGGATCGAAATCGGAGGGCTTGTGGAGCAGCCCGTACATCGTCGTCACCCCGTCGCGGGCTTTGTACTCGAAGACCTCGGGCGGCGACCATCCCACCTCTTCCATGCGCGAGACATCCGCCCGCTCCAGTTCCAGCACCACCCGGCCCGCACGGTCCCGCACCACGCTCACCGGCGGCACGTCCGGACGCGACCAGCTGTCCACGAAGTAGCGGCCGTCAGGGGTGGCGCGCACCGTGTGGTCCGCATCCTCCCCCCCCAGCCGCTCAAGCCCCGACCCGTCCAGATTGACGGCGTACAGGTCCGCCATCGTCGGAATCCTTCCTTCCTCCATCCCCCTCGCCGTAAAGACGATCCGCCCCGCCTCCTCGTCAATCTGCAGGATGTCGCCCACCGTCCACGCCCCCCGCGTGATCCGTCCCTTCAGCTCCCCATCGCCATCGAACCGGTAGAGGTGCCCCCATCCGTCCCGCTCCGAGAACCAGATCACGTCGCGGCCGCCGTTGATCACATCCCAGTTCGGATACCCGCCCACCAGGTCCAGGTTGAGCTCCACATGCGTGGCGCGCCTCTCCTCGATGATCTCCCGGGCCTCCCCGGTCTCCAGGTCGGCCTCGTACAGCGTCACGCTCTTCCCACCCCGCGATCCCCGCACGTAGTACAGACGCCCGCCCCCTTCCTTCCACTTCACCGTCACCCAGGTGGAGTCCCGCATTCCCGTCGCGGTGAAGGTCAGGTACGGCTGCGGGTCGGTCTGCAGCTTCAGGTTCCCGCCGCTCTCGACATCGACCACATGGATGTCGAAGGTCGCCACGATCGAGTCCCCCGGGAGGCCGTAGGGGTACGTGTACAGCTTGGGCCGTATCGAGGTGTGGGAGATGATCGGCATCCGTTCCACGTGGCGTTCGTCCATGCGCTGCACCGCGATCCGCTTCGAGTCGGGCGACCATTGCAGGACCGGGCGGGCGGGCAGCGACGCAATAATCTGGGAAGGGCGCGGCGAAGTGACCCCGTAGGACCAGTATTCCTCGCCGTCCGTGGTCAGCCGGGTCGAATCGCCACCTTCCACCGCTCGCACCCAGAGATCGTGTTCGTGTACGAATGCCTCCAGGAGGCCGTCGGGAGAACGCACGAAGGGCGTCCGGTTGGGCAGCGTGTCGCCAACCTCGCACAGGTAGCCGCGGATGTCGCAACTGAACCCGCGCTCGTTGGCGTTGAAGACGATGCCGGCCTCGCCATCGGTGAACTCGAAGGTCTGGAACGGCAGCTTCCGGCCGTCGAAGGCGGTGTCCGCGGCCAGCGACATGGCGGCGGCAAGCCGGTCGTGGTCGAAGAGGAGGGTGCGCGACCTCCGTTCCGGATCGGCGAGTACGAACTCGGCCCCGTCGCCGGTCTGGTTTCGGTACCAGAAGCGGTGCCCACCGGACATCCACCGGGGCGCTACGGCACCCCCGCCGATGAGGGGATTGAGGTTCCAGGCGAGCAGGCGCTCCGCGCGATGATAGCGCGTCACGTCGATTTCCTGGGCGTCCGAGGCGACCCCGAACAGGGAGATCGAAAGGAGAGACAGACAGAATCGCGCCACCAGGCGTCCGTTGGATGTCATGGGAACCTCCGCTGCGGTAAGTGAACTCGTCGGGGACCGGAAACCGGACAACCCGTGCTGGCAGGTATCATGTATTCGGTCGACCCCGGCGGATCGTCAAGCGCGAATCCAGGCACGCACGGCCAGGTCGCCGCTCGAATGACGAGGCAATACTGTCCTCGGACTGCCCCCCATGAAGGGGCGAAACGAAGCTTGCGAAACACGGGGAACCGTCCTAGCGTTCTATTGCGGTCCACGGCCAGTGCCGGGGGAGGTCCAGGGGACCGCCAGCTATCAGTACCAGCATTCGGTTGACCCGCCGGCAGGAGCAATTACGCCCATGGCAAAAAAGAACCATTCACTTCAAGTCGTGGCGGGCATCGGCCTGATTCTGACGGCCGGGTGCGACTGGCTTCGCCCGGGAGGGCCGCCGGACGAAGCCCAGGTCGAGATTTCGAGCGAAGATGTGACCCAACTCACCGTTGTTGTTTCACAACACTTCGAGCGGTTTCAGGAACCCGTGTGCGCGGGGGACCCGGAATGTCCGACGATCGAGCGTATCATATCGGCGGATACGATCGTCGTTTCGTCCCCCTATTCCAACACCTTCGAGTTCACTGACCGGTACCAGATCATCGTCGAGACCTTTCCCGTGGACGAAGTCCAGGCGGTCGTTCGAATGACGGTCGATATCGACGGCAGGGAGTGGTATGACGTCGAGCGGCTTCTGAACCCAATGCGGGAAGACGGAGATCGGGATCGCTTGCGTTTCGTTTACCAGTACCACGACCTGCAGGCCGAAGACCCCACCGTCCGCGGCGGGTGACCCTGTTGGGTTTCGTTCCCGCCCCACTGCGCGTCGGCCTTCTGCTGGCGCTGAGCGGGTGCGCGTCGATCGAAGCCCCTCTGATCGACGGCGAGCCGGGCACCCCATTGCCCGGCCTGACCGAAGACCAACTTCTCCGGTTCCGCGAGGGACGCGCCCTCTTCGGTCGGGCGTTTACCCCCGAAGAGGGCCTCGGGCCGATCTTCAATCAGGCCAGGTGCGTGTCCTGCCACGACCTGCCCGAGAGCGGCGGGCACGGCGCGGAACCCGTGACCAAAATCAGCCACTACGATCCGGATACGGGCTGTGATCCTCTCACCCGTTTGGGAGGCAGTCTGCTACAGTCCGTGATCGTCCCGGCCATGAGGGAAGCCGGTCTGCAGCCTGAACGGATTCCGCGCGAAGCCACCGGAGTCACCATGATTACTCCACCGCCGCTCTTCGGCCTCGGGTTGGTGGAGGCGCTGTCTGAGGAGGCCATTCTGTCCAGGTCCGACCCCGAAGACGTCGATGGCGACGGTATCTCCGGCCGGCCGGGGCTCGACGCCGATGGCCGGTTGGCCCGGTTCGGTCTGCGGGCGACACACGCCACGCTCGATTCATTCATCGAGGAAGCGATCCGCGTGGAGATGGGCCTCACCACCCCAAAGCACCCGGACGAGATGCTGCCCAACGGCGAACCGCTTCCGCCCGGCATGGATCCGGCCCCCGACCCCGAAGTGGGTGATACCGAAATCGAGCTGCTGTCCGACTACGTTCGTTTCCTGGCGCCCACCGAGCCCACCACCCCTGACCCGGTTGGCGAAGAGATTTTTCGCGATCTCGGCTGCGCCGAATGCCATACGCCCACCATGACGACCGCGCCCAACGACAACCCGGCCCTGGACCGCAAGCGTTTCCGCATCTACTCGGACTTCCTGCTTCACGACATGGGGCGCGAACTGGCGGACATCTGCACTCCGGGCAGCGTACCCGGTGAGTGGCGCACGATGCCACTGGTGGGCCTCAGATTTCGCGATGCGTTTCTGCATCGCGGCCTAGACTTCCTGGACCTTACCATGGTGATAGAGGCGCATGGCGGGGAAGCGAGCGCCGCGCGCGAGGCGTTCAACCGCCTCTCACCGGCGCGCAAGCACCGGTTGGTCGTCTTCCTCAAGTCGCTCTGACGATCGCAGCCCTACCTGATCGGCACTCGCGTCCAGAAGAGAATGGTTCCGCACGAGTCGATGAACTTCCCCGGTGCGCCGGCCCTCCGGTAGACTTCAACGCCCTCCAGCTCGTCGAGCCGCATCATATCGGGAGTAGTCATGGTCGAACGGATGCCGTCAATCCAGTATGACGGCTCGCAACCGCCGACTTCCTGGTTCGGATCACTCAGACTGACTACCTGGTTGATCATCAGGCGCGCTCCGTACAGCCCGTCATAGACTACGCGAATCCCGTTCATGTTCCGGAACAAGTGGGTGACCGTCGCTGCGCGCATGGACTCGATCTTGGCCCGGTCCAGGTAGACTCCGCTGTACCCCTGTTGAGAACGAGTGTAGAAACCGTTGCGCTCGAGCGTCGCGGAGCGCACGGTGATCGACAGCGGCTCCAGGACCACGGGTTCCCGGGCAAGCGCCACGCGTATCGCAAGTACGGAATTCGTCGGGATCGCGACGGTATCGACACGCGTTTCGTACCCGATCCTCCGGGTAACCATAAGATGCCACCCAACCGGAATACCGTCGATTCTGAAGTGGCCTTCCACATCGGTGATGACCGATTCCATCTCGTCGACCGTGATTTCGACCCCGGCGATCCACTTCCTTGTGTCCTGGTCGAACACCTGCCCGGCGATGGCTCCAACGTGTATGCCGGGCTCCTGAGCGGTCAATGCCGGGGAAGCCGGCGATCCGGCAGCGGCCGTGAACGCAAGGGCACAGGCAACCCGGGCGATGGGCCCTACCATGCGCCCCTCCCTGCCTCGCAGATTCGCTGACTCCATCCGGTCACCCCCACTAGCGGTGCGGGGCCGGGCCGAGTACTTCCGGCCCGACCCCGCTCCGTCTCAGTCTTCGGCAACAGGTGAGCTAAAACTGCTCACCCCGATCACCGAGTTCACTCGATACGCAACCTCACGCCCTCGGCCAGCAGCGCAACGCATCGTCGTCCTCGATCATGTCATTGTACCGAGTCTCGCTGGTGCTGCCCGCCCACTGCGTCGGTCGGTCAGCACCGGGCCGCTCGGGATCGTTGAAGGAATCAAAGCGCTCCCGCATCAGCCCGAAGCGATGAAGGTCGGCCCAGCGCCATCCCTCCATGAAGAGTTCTGCGAAGCGCTCGTTCAGCAGCGCTTCCATCATCATCTCTTCGTTGTCCGGCACGTCCAGCGCAGCCAGACCAACCGCAGACCGCAGACCGTTGAGGACCGCCGTCGCTCCCGCGTAGTCACCATTCATAACCATGCTTTCCGCTTCAATCAGCTTCATGTGGTCAGAATGATAGATGGCAATCGGGTCCATGTCGGTCTGGTACTTATACTGGCTGTAGTGCGGCGTGATGTTGTCCGTTGCGATCTCGCCGTCGAACCATGCCGGCATGCGCATGTCATGCTCGTTGGTCGCCCAGTCCCTGACATAGGTGTGACTGTCTTCGGTCTGGTCGATCCGCGGCCAGAGCCAGGACATGAGCCCCGCGGCCTCGTTGTGGCCCTTCGTCGTAATCGTGACGATGTAGTTCCGTAACGACTGGTTGAAGATCTGACCATAGGTGTAGCCATCCGGGACCTGCGACGCTTCCGCCACCGCGCCCGCGTAGTCACCCGACTGGTAGAGCGCAATGGCCTTGCCTGCACGGGCCGCGTTCAGGTAGAAGGGCGCGCCGGATGCTTGGGCCACACTGATCGCATCGGAGAATTGCTGGGCGGCAACCTTCCGGACCTCGATATCGGACAGACTCGGCGACGGGGCGGGCTCGGTCACCGCCTCGCAATTGTGCCAAACCGACAACAGGGTGTATGTGGCTCTGGCCAGCTTGACCTGGGCGCCCTGCGAGCTGCTTGCGGCTTCCGCCGCTCCGAGGACCCTTTCAAACCTGTCCCAGGATTGCTCGGAAAACACTCTCCCGTGCGTGTGATAATGCGAGAAGAAGGTATACCACGTTTTCAGGGCGGTGCCATGGTCCATGGCGTCGAAGCCTGACCATGTCCCTGTGTGCTGGTATTCGTCCGCCATCAGTGCGGTGTACACCGCGAAGTACATGACGTACAGCTGCGAACGACCCTCCACGCCGTCGGCGACCGCCTGCAGCGCACCGTCAAGGTCGGGGCCGGTGTACCGCCCCGGGTCGTTTACCGTAAGGAGGTCGCAGGCGCCAAGCGACACCGTGAGCAGCGCTACGCTCAGGACCTTCCCTTTCTTTATCCAGTTCATTTTTCTTTCCTCTTTCTGGGATCGCCCCGGCTAGAACCGTGTTCGCACGGAAAGCTGGAACTTTCTCGGCTGCGAAGGACTCAGGAATGGGAAGCCGTCGAAGTCGCTGGCGTGGTAGGACGCATTCGGATCCTGACAATTGCAGTCGTCCCACCAGTGCAGGTTGTACCCCGACAGCATGACGGTCGTCCGCTGCAGTCCGAGCCGGCCACTGACGCTCTCCGGCACGGTGTACGCCAACGACAACTCCTGCAGACGGATGTGCGCGCGCGAGTCAAGCGACCACACCTTGCGGTGGAAGTCCAGGATCGAGTCGCCCACCGGGGTCAAAGTCCCGTCCGGGTTGGCTTCGACCAGCAACTCGTCGTAGCCGTACTGGCGGATCCCGTAGGCGCGGTCCGCGTTCTGCATTTTCGCACCGGTCTCGCCCCGCAACTGGAACCTGACCGTCAGATCACTCATGATCTGGAAGGTATTGTTGATCGACCCCATGTGCGTGGGGAATCTCAAGCCAAGGTTGAAGGCGTGGTCCGTATAGGTGTGTACCCGGGCTTCCGGATCCCAGCCGTTGATGTACCGACCCCACAGGTTGCCGATGGATTCACCCTCGAACCACCCGCTCAACTGCCTGGTGTGCCGCCAGTGGCTGAACTGCCAGAACCCGGTTTCAAGGTCTTGCGTGTACATCGGGACCGAATCGTCGACCGCGGCGTCGCCGAGGTCGTGGAGGCGATTGAAGTTCCACTCGTAGGTGAGGTTCATGTTCCAGCGGAATGACGCCGACTCGATCACTGATCCGCTCACAGCCGCCTCGAAGCCACGGTTCAGCCAGATGCAGCAATTCTCCGTCCGTCCGTAGCTGCCCGTGCTGGGTGCCTTCGGCAGGTAGAACAGAGCGTTGATCGTACGCGCGTCGTAATAGGTCAGCTCCATCCCGATCCTGTTGTTCATCAGGCCGATGTCGAGACCGGTTTCCACTTCCCGCTTGTTCTCGGGCTCAATGTCCTGGTTGCCGGCACCCGCAGGCGCCACACCGGGCTTGTCGTCGAGCACCACGATGGGGAAGAACGTCTGGAACTTGGCAAACGCGCCGGGGGCCTTGCCCGCCATGCCCACGGCCGCACGGAACTTGAGGCTCGAGACCATCTCGGGAAGGACCGACTGCGGAATGTTGTAGGCGACATCGGCCTTGGGGTAGACCTGGAATCCGTAGTTGTCACCGAATGCGGAGTTGCCGTCCGCGCGGACCGCTGTCGTGAGGAAGAGGTCGTCGCTGAGGTCGAAGCGGTTCTGCAGGAAGAACCCGAGGTTGATCTCCTCTGAGAAGGACTCGTCCCCGATGGTCTCCGACGCGCCCCTCACCGTGGATACGCCCTCGGCGGCGTAGCCCTTGCCGGTCGCCATGGAATTCGACGCGACATCCCAGTAGCCCTGTCCACCGAACGAGAGTGACCCGGTCAGGAAGTCCATGCCGAACAGGTTGTCATAGTCGTAGGACGACAGGAAGTCACTCGTGAATTTCCGGGCCGACCGGTATCCGATGTTCCTCTCGCCCCGCTCGCCGAGATACGTATAGTAGCGGCCCCAGGGCAGGTGCCGGGTCTTCTGGTCGTTCACCGCGTCCAGCCCGAAGGTGAAGCGATGGCTGAAATTGGGCATCGGCGTGTAGTTCAGCGTCACACTGCCGGTCCAGCGATCCGCGTCGGAAAACGTCTTGATCGCCTGGGAATTCTCCACGTTCACGTCCAGCCCGCCGCCGTAGGGCTCTTCCTCGGTGGCGTTGAACGGGTTGCTCAGCATCGCGTTGGTGTAGATGCCCAGCCAGTTGTTTCCGGTCTGCAACGCCCAGATCTTGTTGCGGACGTACCCGGAGGTCAGGCCGAGGGAGAGATTCTCGGATGCTGTCCAGTTGAGGTTCACGCGGATGTTGCCGCGCGTCGCGTCGTTGGGCTTGATCGAGCCTTCCTCGTAGCTCAGCCCGGTGGACACGAAGTACGTGACGTCTTCGCCGCCGCCCGACGCCGAGAGGTCGTAGGTGTTGACGAGACCGTTCTCGATGAGCGTCTCATTCGGATCCCACGGAACGAAGCCGTCGGGTCCCCGGAAGTTGCCTCGCAACTTCGTGGGAAGGTTCGCCCGCAGGCGGTTCATGCCAACACCGGTGTTGAGGGTGAAGGCGGACGGAGTGTTGCTCCGACCGCGCTTCGTAAACACCTGGATAACGCCGGCGGCCGCCTCGGAACCGAACAGCGTCGCTGCCGCCGGGCCCTTCAGGACCTCGATCCGGTCGATTTCCTCGGGATTGAGGTCGCCGAGCCGGTCTTCGCCAGCCCCGCCGGAGAAGAAGCAGCAGGAAACACCGGCCATCCAGCCCCAGTCCGCCTTGTTCGTGTCGACCCGGACGCCATCGATGTACACCACTGGACGCACATTCGTGTATCCAAAGGTGTCGACGCCGCGAATGCGGAGCTGGCGCCCGCCGCCGATCGAGCCGTTGGTGCCGATCGAGCGGACACCTGGAATGCGGCCCTCGAGGATCTGGGAGAAGTTGTCAATCGGCATGGTCTCGGTGAGTTCGTCCACCTTGACCGAGGGAAGCGACACGCCGACTTTCCTGCGCTCCACCGCCCCCGCCACACCCGTTGCGACGATTTCGTCCAGGTTGATGGCAGAGATTTCGAGCGCGAAGTCGACCTGCTGTGTGCTCCCCGGCGTGACCGTGACCTCCTTCTCCTGGGTGGCGTACCCGAGGATCACGACCTTGACGGTGTACACACCAACGGGAACGCTGTTGAGCAGATAGCGTCCGTTGGTGGCGGTCAGCCCCGTCACCTCGGTATCCACCAGGGATATGGCGGCATCGTTGAGGGGCTGGCCTGTGGTGGCATCCGTAACCGCACCGGTTACGGCGCCTGTTTGGGCGGCGAGGTTCGTGGCTCCGGCTACGCTAAGAGCGAGTACCAGGGCCGCAATCACACCGCTGATGCAGTAGCGATTGGACATTTGACATCTCCTTTCAAGAGGTGAATGTGTCCACGCTGCCGGCCGCCGACTCCTTCGGACGGCACTGCCGACGCTCACACAATACGGTGCCGTTTCGCAAAACGCAAACCCGGACCCGCGAGTGGGGGTCTGGAATACCCATCCGGATACACCGCCGCACCTGCAGCGCACCGGCTGGATCGAGGTCCCGGTGCGGCCCGGGTTGTCCCATCCGTCACTCCTCCGGGCCGTCCCGCAGAACCGATGTGACGAGGTTCTATGAGGGTAAGATGTTGCATTGTAGTGGCTTACGGGTCAAGAGGCCCACCACGAATCGACACTGAGGGCCGATGCGAGGACTGGCCTGACCGTCGAAATGGCGGTATCCATTTCGTTCAGGCATCCCGCAAACCAATCGGCTCCAAAGGGCAAGATTCATGACTCGTGCAGTGTCGTTTTTCCTCTCCAGTGCGGTTCTCGCCTCCATTTGCTCCCCCGTTTCGGCCCAGTCGGGCCCCCTGCGAACCGCCCATCACGACTACCGGGTGGTTCCCGTGGCCGAGGGATTCGAGGTTCCCTGGTCGATCGCGTTCCTTCCGGGCGGCGATATCCTGGTCACGGAACGCGCCGGACGGCTTCGGATCGTGCGCGACGGCAAGCTCCTTCCCGATCCCGTCCCGGGCATTCCCGAGGTCGTGGCCCGCGGCCAGGGCGGGCTGATGGATGTGGTCCCCCATCCCGACTTCGCTTCGAACCGGATGATCTACATCAGCTACTCCAAGCCCAGGGAAGATCTGGGCCGGGGGGGCACGACGGCGGTGATTCGGGGCACCTTCGAGAACGACCGTTTCACACTCGTGGACGAGATCTTCGAGGCGGTGTCCCAGGGCGGAGGGCACTACGGGTGCAGGCTGGCCTTCGACGCCGATGGCTACCTCTACCTCTCGGTGGGCGATCGCATGGCACGTACGACCGGTGATCTCGCCGCCCACCCGGCGCAGGACATCTCCAACCACCACGGAGTGATCGTGCGGCTCCACGACGACGGCAGCGTCCCCGAGGACAATCCCTTCGTCGGCCGGGCCGGGGCGATGCCCGAGATCTGGAGCTACGGCCACCGCAATCCGCAGGGGCTGGCGATCCACCCCCAGACCGGGGCGGTGTGGCTGACCGAGCACGGACCCCAGGGAGGCGACGAGGTCAACGTCTCGACAGCCGGCGCCAACTACGGCTGGCCGGTGATCGGCTACGGGGTCAACTACGGTTCCGGCACGGCGATCCACGCTTCGACCCACGCCGACGGGATGGAGCAGCCGCTCCACTTCTGGGTGCCCTCCATCGGCGTTTCCGGACTGGCCTTCTACACGGGCGACAAGTTCCCCGAATGGCGGGGGAACCTCTTCGCGGGGGGTCTCTCGGGCCAGCAGGTCGACCGCCTGGTCATTGAGGACGGGGTGGTCGTGGCGAGCGAGACCATCCTGCAGGGCATGGGGCGTGTGCGCGATGTTCGCGAGGGCCCCGACGGGTACATCTACGTGGCGCTCGAGAGCCGGGGGGACGAGCAGACGCCGATCGTGCGGCTGGAGCCGGTGGGTTAGAACGGGGGTCGGGCCGCGTTTCAGCCGCTGCGCCTGAGGTTCGCCACCGCGATCTGGTCGGCTCCCTCGCAGGGTCCGTCCACGGCTATGGTTCCCTCGACGACCACTTCATCGCCGGGCTTGAGGTCGCCCAGATCGCCCGTGAGTGCGTACACGTACTGGTCGCCGTCGCGCAGCGTGACGCAACCGAGGCCCTCGTCGGTGATGCGGCCGGCGCGCTGGACCAGACCTTCCTCGTTGGTGACGTGGAAGGGGTCCGAAATCCCGATCGGGCTGAAGATGCCGTTGAAGACGATGAAGACGAGGGGACGTTCCCAGGTGGCGTAGTCGGGAATCCGTACCGTCGCCGAGACCTCGCCCCACATCTCCTGCGTACCCTCGGCCAACGCTTCGAAACCGGCCCGCATGGCGCCCACACCCACATGGATCTTGGCCTGCAGGGGAAGGTTTTCGGTGTACACCTTGACCACGGTGCCGGGGGGACCGGTGCGCGGCTCGACCGACTGGATGTGCCGCAGGGAATCGACGGTTGCGAACTTGCGCTGGGCGGTTGCGTCCGGTGGGGTGGCGGCACAGAGGACCAGCGCTGCCGCGAGGATCGGGAGGATGGGCGGGGGGAATGGGAAGCGTGATGACATCGGGTACCTCCGGCTGCGTGGGGTCGGGCAGGAGTCCGGCGCGGGTGCCCAGAGGCCCACCGTGGGGACCATCGGGCCGCGTGAGGTCTCCTGGTTCAAAGTGGGGTCGTGACCGGAGCAGGGCCAGTGGGGGTCAGGCCGGGGGACGGTAGTTGTCGGCCGCGAGTCTGAGCGCGCGGTATACTACGCCGGTGTCACCGAGGCGCCGTCTCAGTTCGCGTTCCAGGCCCGCGATCGGGTAGAGATTCTGGGGTGCGCGGTCGTCCTTGTGGGGCTCGGATGCGAAGCGCGGGAGGACGGCGGCCGTCGCGTTCGCGATTCTCTTCACCTGGTCAAGTCCCGTGTCGTGCCACGCTTCGCACCGCACAATGCCGGCCCAGGGGTGACCCTCGGCCCCGACTAGGCGCAGGTACCAGGAGTAGCGCGTCCAGGTGGTCTGGATGAGGAAGACGGGTGTGCGCTGGCCCGGGCCGAGGAGGGCGACGGTTGCTCGCGGCCGGCCCGACAGGTACTGGACCCGGTGGCTCTTCACGTAACCGGTGGCTCCGGCAATGCGCTGACTTCCGCGCAGCGGGCCGTCCACCATCAGCAGCGCATCGTCGCGGGACGGGCGCGACGCGGAAGGCAGCGCGGTCTCGGCCACCTCGATCTCGAGCTGCCCCATTCGTTCCTGCAGGCCGTTCACCAACTGCTGGATGTCGTCGTCGGCGACCGGGCACGCCGCGAAACTGCCCGCCCGGGTCACGAGAGCGGGGACGCCGGCTCTGCCGAAGAAGCCGCGCCGCACGCTGGCCGACACGATCTCCGCCCTGCGGCCGCACCGGACCACCCCGGCCCCGTAGGACGCGCAGATCCCCAGACTCGGCTCGCCCCCGTGGCTCATCCACACCCTCGCCTCGATCCGGCGCACACCGTCGACGAAATACACACGGGCGGGTGTCGGGGCGTCGGCTGCCGCGGACAGGGGACGCCACTCTTCCGGCGGAAGCTCCGCGCCCGCGTCCACCTGCGCGGCGGGGACCTCTTCCCTGTCCGATTCGACCGGGGAGCCGAATTCGGGGGACCAGCCTTCGAGGGCCAGCGATTCGACGCGATTCATGGCTTCCCCCACGTCACGTCTCCACACGCTCGACCGAGGAGGAGTTGCCCACCTTAGTCACCCGGTACTGGACCGGAATGCGGGCGGCCAACTCGGGCACGTGCGTCACGAGGCCCACCATTCGCTCGGTGCCGAGTTGCTCGATGGTGGCGGCCACCACCTCGAGCGTCTCCGAATCGAGGGTGCCGAAACCCTCGTCGAGGAAGAGCGCCTCGAGCTTCGCGCTGCCGCGTGCCGCCAGGTTGGCGACCTGTTCGGCCAGCGACAGCGCGAGGGCCAGCGAGGCGAGGAACGTTTCGCCGCCGGACAGGGTCTTGGCCAGCCGGGGTTCGTCGGCGTTGCGGTGATCGATGACCAGGAACTCGTTGCGATCGGACAGATCGAGCGAATACTGGCCGCTGGACAGCTCCCGCAGCCGTGCCGTGGCGCCCTCGACGAGCCAGGTCAGGATCTGGTTCTGCATCCAGGCGCCGAACTTCTTCGCGCCGAGATGGCTGCCCAGATCCTTGGCGATGAGGGCGCGGGCGCGGGTCTCGTCGGCTTCGGTCTGAACGCGTTTGCGCTCGTCGGTGGCGGTGCGGAGGTGGTCGAGGTCCCCGCGGGACGCGCCGAGCGCTTCCGAGATCTTCCGGGCGGGGTCTTCGTCCGGGTCGAGGGTGAGGCCGTCCGTTGCGCAGCGTTCCCGGACCTGGGCGTCGAGGCGGGTTTTTTCGCGGGAGGCGGCGGTGCGATCGGCGTCGGCCCGGGCAACGACGGCTCTTGTGGCCACGTGGGTGTTTTCGGCCCACTGCGACAGGGTTTCCCAGGAGCCGGCCAGGTCCCCCTCGGCGATGTCCGGGGGGCGCATTTCGGCGACCGAATCGCGCGCGGTGTGGTACTCGCTCCAGGCGCCGCCGAGACGGGACTTCCAGCGTTGCAGCGCCTCTTTGGCCGCGTCGTGCGCCTGTCGGGAGGACTCCTCTTCAGTTCGGGCCTTGAGGACCGCTTCGTCGGCCGAGCGGATTCTGTCCAGCAGTGTGGTCGTCTCTTCGGGAGACGGGGCGGTGGCCAGTTCGTCGCGCAGGCTCGCGGCGAACTTCTCCTGCTGTTTCAGCGTCGCGGCGGCGTGGTTGGCGTCGCGTTCCCGTCTGGTTCGCTCGGTGGCCGCGTCGCCCAGGCGCTTTTCGAGAAGGTGGACGCGCGACTCCGTCCTGGCGACCTCGGCCATCGTGGTCGCGATCTCCGCCTCGGGGGGGGCCTCCGCCAGGGACTGCCGCAGTGACTGCGCGGATTGGGTCTGCAGTTCCAGGGTGGTGGTGCGGGCGGTTCGGGCCGAGGCGCGGCGGTCGCGTTCCGCGGTGGCTTGTGTGGAGGATTCCCGGGCGGCGTCAGTTCGCTTGCGGGCCGCGTCGAGGTCGGCGGGGGGGGCGCGGTCGGGTAGGGTGGCGACGGTCTGGAGACAGACGGGGCAGGGTTCGCCTGCGTGGAGGTGATGGGCCATGTCGGCCGCGCTGTGGGCGGTGCGCAGGGTCTCGAATGCCTGTGTCACGACTTCCAGTTCACGGTCCGCGTCGGTCTTTCGCCGGGTGGCCGCGGTGTGGGCCTGGTCGGCCTCGGCCAGTTCGCGCCGGGTCCGCTCCAGGTCGCGCTCCAGCTGGCGGAGTTGCTCGTGCTTCCCGGCAATGGCGTCCAGCTCCGACTGTTCGGGAAGTTCCTTCAGACGCAGTCTGGCCTGTGCGAACTCCTCGCGGATGGACTTTTCGTGTTCGGTGGCCTCCGCGACGATCTCCGTCGCCACATCGAGGTCGCGCCTGGTCCGGGCTATCTCGGTTTCCCGGCGCGCGAGTTGGTCGCGCTTCTCCACCACCTTGTCGATGGCCGCCTTCTCGGGCAGGTCCTCCCGTGCCGACCGGGCGTCGCGCAAGCGCTGGGCGGCGGCGGTCCAGACCTCGGTGGACCGCTTGACCTCCTGGTCGGCCGCCTGGTAGCGGGTCGCCAGCTGGGCCGTGCCACCCGGGACCCTGACGCTGGCTAGACGGTCCAGTTGCGCGGTGGCCTGTGTCCAAAGATCGGCCGCAGCCTGGATTTTCGAGTCGAGAGCTTTCAACTGAACCGCGATTTCGTCGAAGTTCTCGCGAAGCCGGTCCAGCACCGCGACCCGTCCCTCGGCCGTGCGGACGGCTTCAGGGGTCGCGTGCGCGAGTACCGAGTCCAGCTGCCATTGCAGGTTGTCGGCCCGGCCCTCCTCGACCTTCCACCGCAGATTGGCCGCCTTGCGCAGCCGCTCATACAGGCCCAGTCCGAGCAGCCGTTCCAGCAACTGCTTGCGCTCGGCGGGTTTCGCGCGCAGGAAGGCGGCGAATTCGCCCTGCGGCAGCACCACGCATTTCGTGAAGTGGTCGAGGCCGAGCCCGATCACGTCGTTCTGGACACGCGCCGACAGGTCCGATTCGGTGGCGGCCAACGTCTTGACGGGCTTCCCGTCGGCCAGTTCCTCGAGTCGGGCTTCCCGGGTGGTGGCGCCGGTCGCGGTGCGGTGCACGACGCGGACCGCGGTGTAGCGCTTGCCCCGCGCCTCGAAGTCGAGCCTTACCCGGGCGCGGACCTTCCCCTGGCTGATGACGGGCGCAATCAGGCTGGCGTGCTCGTAGCGGGGAACCGACCCGTAGAGCGCGAAGATGATCGCGTCGATCAGGCTGGACTTCCCGGAACCGGTTGCGCCGGTGAAGACGAGGAGGTCGGTGTCGGCGAAGTCCACGACCGTGGGCTCGCGGTAGGAGGTGAAGCCTTCCAGCTCAAGCCGAAGGGGACGCATACTCCTCCTCCAGCAATTCGGCGAAGAGCTTCGACAGCTCGTCGCCCTCGATGCCGCGTTCCTTGAGATAGCGCTTGAACTGGGCACGCGGGTCGCGCAGTTCGCCCGGGTCGACCGCCTTTCGCTCGGTGGCGGTCTTTCCCGGGGGGGCGACGATCACGTCCACCGCGTGGGGGAACATGTCCCGCACCCGCTCCGCCAGACCCGGTGTGGGCGCCTCTTCGACGAACACGCGCAGGAAATCGTCGCCGGAGGTGCCGGCCAGCTGCTCCAGTTGAAGGCTGCCGCCGCGGATAGTGGTGAGCGCCCGCCCCGATTTCAGGGGGATCTGCTCGACGTGCGCCGGCTTTCCCGCCTCCGCCTCGATGAGCGTGACGCTGTGCTCGCCGTGGGTCTCCCCGAAGTCGAGGGCGAAGGGCGACCCGGCGTACCGGATGGGACAGCGTCCGGGGATCCGCTGGGGTCGGTGGATGTGCCCGAGAGCGACGTAGTGGGCTTCCACGGGAAAGATGTCGGCGGGGACGTAGTAGTCGAAGATGTGGGCCGTCCGTTCGCCGCCCCCGGCCATGGCACCCACGACGGTCAGGTGGCCCACGACCAGGTTGACGGTGTCGGCCGCGAAGCCGGCGCACAGGGCGCCCGCGATCGCGCGGCAGCGGTCGGCGTACTCCTTCTGGTGGTCGTCGGGGTCCCCGGTCATGAGGGCTTCGGCCTTGACGATTCCGCGCTTCGACTGGAAGGGGAAGAGGGCGATGCAGGCGGTCTCGCCGGATCGGGTGGCAAGGCGGACGACGCCGCCCTTGCCGGGCGCCGCGACGGAGGAGGCCGCGGTGATGTCGGCCAGCTCGAGCAGGGGGCGGACCGCGGTCAGGCGGCGGGGGTTGTCGTGATTGCCGGCGATGACAACGACCTGCGCGCCTGTGCGGGCCAGGCGCAGCAGCGCGTCGTAGACGATGCGCTCGGACTCGGGGGATGGGACGGCGCGGTCGAACTGGTCGCCGGCGACGAGGACGAGATCGACCGCGTGGTCCTGGGCGATCTGAACGATTTCGTCGAGGACTGCGCTGTGCTCGTCGGCACGGCTGTGGCCGCGCAGGGTCCTGCCGACGTGCCAGTCGGCGGTGTGGAGGATCTTCACGATGGGGGGTGGGGGGGGCTTGCGAGGGTGGCCCCCGGGGGCGTCCGCTCGAGAAGCTGTAAACTAAAGTTTACATATTGTAAATCAAACATTACATTTCGGATCATAGCGTGCGGCGATCCGGGTGTCTCACTCCTCCAGCCCTTCAAATGGATCGCGTGTGTCTTCCGCGTCGCCGGGCTCATCCCCCACCTCATCCGGCCGCGTGGCCCACGCCGGAAAGGGAAACTCCAGCACGAGCGGGACCGGCAGTTCCGGCTGCGACAGAATCATCGTGCCGGGCTTCAGGATGGTGGCACGCTGGCGGTGCGCCGTCGGGAGGAATGCGTACTCGGGCCGCCCCGCCTCGGCGCTGTCCAGACGGCCCGCCACCCGGAGCGACGAGTTGGCGATCACGCGGCGTTCCACCTCGCTGGCCGTCTGCTGCGCCCCGATCAGGATCACGCCCAGCGAACGCCCCCGTTCGGCCATGTCCAGCAGGATCTCCTTGATCGGGCTGTGTCCCTCGCGGGGCGCGTACTTGTTGAGCTCGTCGAGCACGACGAAGAGGAGCGGCTCGCGCGAACCCGTCTCCTCCTTCTCCTGGAAGGTCTTGCGGAGCACCACCCCGACCACGAACCGCTGCGCCCGGCGCGACAGCTTCGCGATGTCCACCACCGTGACCTGCCCCTGCATGCCGATGCGGTGCTTGCCCGGGTTCGGCACGTCGCCGCGAACGAGGTGCTCGGCGTCGCGGCGCGACGCGTAGAGGCGGCGCACGAAGGCGTTGATGGTCCCGGTGCCGATGGAGCGGCCCGCCCACTCGCCCCGGTCGGCATCGTCCTCCAGCCGGTCGCTGATCACGTCAATGAGGTGCTCGAAGGTGCGGCAGGTGATTCCGCCGATGCGCACGCCGCCGTCGTCGAGCGGTTTGGCTTCTCGCCGGAGCCGCGCCGTCACGTTGTGCACGACGATCGTGTACTGCTGCCGTTCGTCCCCGGCATCGGCGAAGAGGAAGGGGAGCAGTTCGTCCCGGCAGAACTCGGCCAGCGTCCAGAAGAACGAGGTCACGCCGTCGGCACGGCTGCCGGTGCGGGGGGCGGCGGAGGGATCGCCGCGGCGGGGCGGCGCCCACAGCTCGACGCTCGCGAAGGGCGTGGCCGGAAGACCCAGTGTCGCATAGCGCGCCATCTGTTCCCCGTCGAGGTGGCGGTTGGGCCGGTCAAGGAAGAGGAGGTCCTCGCCCTTCACATTGAAGATCAGCGCCTTGGTGTTGTGGGCGCCCGCGCCCAGTTCCCCCGACGTGAAGAGGCTGTGCAGCAGGAAGACGGCGTAGCTGGTCTTGGTGGCCACGCCCGAGACGCCGCTGATGTTCACGTGGGCACCCCGGGTGCCATCCATGAACTCAAGGTTGGCGTGGACGACCTCGCCGTCGCGCGAGAGGCCCGCCGGGATGCGGCGCTCCATGCCGTCGAAGAAGAGGGCCTGGTCACGGGCTTCGCCGACGGCCTTGCGGACGATCTCGCCCGGCACCGGCGGCACGAACACCTCCGGCTCGAAACGGGTGGCCAGCACCTTGGCGGCCTCGGTGACCTGTGCCGGGAGTACCCCGTCCTCGATCAGGAAGACATCGCTGTCGAAGCGCGCGCCTTCGTGCCGGACGCGCAGGTCGGAGACCATGCCGTAGATGCGGATCGGCTCGGCGCGCCCGGGGAGGGACCGCTCGACCACCACCACGTCGTCGAGCTGCAGAAAGCAGTCGTCGCCCACCGCCACCCAGAACTCCAGCGGGGTGGCCGGGTCCGTGCCGATGACCCGGCCGACGGGAGGGGAGGTGGGGTGTGTGCTCATGACCGGCTCTCAACATAAACCACCGGCCCCGAACCGGCACGAGGCCGACCCGGGGCCGGGGTTGCGGTTGGCCGTCAGAGGCTGTCTACCAGGAGTACGTAATCCTGCTGTAGTAGAACGCGCCGTTGAAGCCGAACGGCGTGAACTGGCCAAACCGGTTGCCGACACCGGCCGCCGCGCCGGGATACTCCTCCGGGTAGGTGT
This sequence comes from Longimicrobiales bacterium, assembly GCA_965208295.1. GTDB lineage: Bacteria > Gemmatimonadota > Gemmatimonadetes > Longimicrobiales > Gaopeijiaceae > Bin94. Next base: position 1,574,777 of record OZ242328.1, read on the forward strand.
TGAGCACGTTCTGCGCACCCAGGGTGAGGGTCCAGCTGTCCGCGAAGGTGTGCGCCGCTTCCATGTCAAAGAGCGTACGGGCCGGGTAGTCGATGGTCTCCTGCTGCGGGTCCGCAGGGTCGTAGTACGGCTGCTCACCGTCGAAGTAGCCGCCCCAATAGCTGCCTCGAACCAGGAAGCGGGTGCCGGCCGGGAGGACATGGTTGAGCGCGATGTTGCCGCGCACGTTGGGCAGTCCTTCCTCGAGGATCCGAATGCGGTGCTTGGTGAGGGTGGCCGCGTCGAAATCCGTCACCTCGGTCGTGGTCCAGTTCCAGGCACTGCTGATGGTCGTGGTTGAACCGCCGGCACCCTGGATGTCGTAAGCACCCACCAGGTCGATTCCCGTCGTGGTTGTCGCGAAGTCGTTGATGAAGAAGCGGAACCGTGCGAGCACGCCACCCGGCCGGATAATGCCCTCGGCGATCAGCTGGTCGATCTCTTCCGGGCTGAGCTGCCTGTCGGCGCTGGTCGTCAGGCGGTCCGACACCCTGATCTGGAAGAAATCCATGGAGAGATTGAACGGGCCACTGTTGTAAACGGTCCCCAACGCGAGGTTGAAGGACTTTTCGGGCGTAAGCGCATCGCCACCGAATCTCGCCGCCAACGGCGATGTCGAAGGGATCGTTCCGTTGTTCGTCAGATCCATGATCGCGGGATCGTAGATCGTGGAGATGTTGAAGGCATTCTGCTGCCCAGGCGTGGGCGCGCGGAAGCCGGTGCTGGCGCTGGCTCGCAGTGCCATTTGCTCCGACACGCTGACGCGGGCTGCAAACTTGCCGTTCAAGGTGGTACCAAAGTCGGAGAACTGCTCGACGCGACCCGCCACATCCAGCAGCCACGCGCCGTCGGGATCGCTGAACTCGACATCAACATAGCCCGCGAAGTTATTTCGATCCCAGACCCCCTCCGTCAGCGGCCCGAAGCCGGTGAAGCCATTGGAACCCGGGGTAAAGCCCTGGGTGGCGAGCGAACCCTCCGTCCACGACGGCCTGTCCCCCGGGACGATCTCGAAGCTCTCGTTTCGCCACTCGGCGCCGCCCGCGACGTTGACCATTTCGCTGTAGGCGTAAGAAAGGTCGAAGTTGAAGTTCGTCTCCTGCTGGTCGTAGATGCCCGGATGGAACCACGGGGTGCAGGACTGATCCGGCACGACGAAGGAAATCTCCCTATCGCTTCCGGCGCACGGCTGGTCCGGCCCCAGCGATGCGTTGACCGTGTTGTACATGTAGAAGTCCATGTTGGACTTGCCCCAGCTGGCGCTCGCGTCCCAGCGCAGGTCGCCGCTGGTGCCCTCAAGCCCCGCCACCGCGGACGCGTCAAAGACGTACGCGCCGAACTGCGGGGTGAACCCACCGGGGAAGAGCTTCCGGAAGTTGAAGCAGTTGGGATCGCTCATGATCTGGGCGAACGCCGCCTGGTCGAGCACCACACCGTTGTCGTCGACCCGGACTTCGGGGCAGCCTGCCGATCCGTCCAGCACGCCGTCCGCCGCGTCGAGCATGTCGCCCACCAGGAGGATCCGGTCGCCGTCGGCGTTCCTCGTTCCGAAGACGCCGCTGCGGGTGCCCGGATTACGGAAGTAGAACCCGCCCTCGACCTGCTTGCTCACGTAGTTCCCGTGGGAGTAGAACGACATGTTGTCGAACACGTAGCCCATATTCGCCCACAGCTTGGTCTCGTTCGAGACCTGGGGCGAACCCCAGACCTGCGCGGGCGCCCGGACGCTCGTGTTGCCGGCCGCGATCAGTGCGAGCGCGTCGAGGCGCTGCGTGCTGCGGTCCGTGGGGTAGGCGTTGCCGTACTCGCCTGTCAGGTTCAGGTAGCCGGTCGATCCGAGCGGCAGACCCACGTTGCCCGACAGGGTGTACATCTCGCCGTCACCGGGGAAAGTCCCCTCCTCGAAGCGCTCGCTGGTCTGGCCGAAGAAGTTGCCGCCGGTCTTCACCTCGATCGAGCCGCCGGAGCGGTCGTTCTTCAGCACGAAGTTCATGACGCCTGCGATCGCGTCGGAGCCGTACTGGGCGGACGCGCCGTCGCGCAGCACCTCGGCCTGCTCGAGAGCCAGCCCGGGAATGAGCGCGATGTCGGGGCCCTGGGAGCCGTCGGCCAACCCGTTGCCGTACCAGGTGATGACCGCGGTGCGGTGGCGCCGCTTCCCATTGACGAGCACCAAGGTGTGGTCGGGCGCGAGCCCGCGCAGGTTGGCGGGACGCGCGAAGGTGGCCGCGTCACTGATTGGCTGCGTGTTGACGTTGAACGACGGCACCACGTTGCGGATCAGGTTGGCGAAGTCGGTGTCCCCCTGGTTGACGAACTCCCTGGTCTGGATCACGTCGACCGGCACCGGCGATTCGGTCACCGTTCTGGGCTCCGCACGGCTGCCCACGGCGACCAGTCCGCCAAGTTCGATCGCCATCTCGTTCAGCGCGACGTCCAGCCGGGCCGTGCCGCCCTCGGTGATGGTGACTTCCCGGCGTGCGAGCTGGTACCCGATCAGCCGGACCACCACCTCGTGGGTTCCGGCCGGAATGCCGGTGATTTCGTAGGCGCCGCCAGCCATGGTATTGGCGCCCATGTTGAGGTCCGCCACCGAGACCGAGGCCCCTTCCAGGGCCGCCCCCGTGGCAGCATTCGTGATGGTGCCCCGCAGCGTACCCTGAGCCGCGGCGAGACCGGGCTGGGCAAACGTGATCAGCGCTCCGATCAGAATCAATTTCGATTTCATTGGCTAGATCCATCCCTTTCCGCGAAAATCGCGCAGTGTGTCACAAAATCGGCCCATGTCCTCCGGGAGACCGAAGGAGAGCCGGTTCCAGTCCAGCATGGGCGGGAAGTCCCGCCCGACAACAAATCCCGCCTCGGCCATTCGGCCGCGGTAGGTGGCGAGGTCGCCGTTGATTCGGTGCATGAGAAAGTTCGCCTGAGTGGGCATGCGTTCCAACCCCAGTTCGTCCAGCGTGGCCTCGACCATCTGCCGCGACTCGCGGTTGACCGCGCGGCTCTTCTCCATCAGGCCCTGGTCGCGGAAGGACGCGCCGGCCGCGGCGATCGCGAGCTGGTTGATGTTGTTCCGCGACGCGAAGTCGGACAGGCGCGCCGCCGTGTCAGGGTGGGCGATCCCGTACCCGATCCGAAGTCCCGCCAGACCGTAGATCTTCGAAAACGTCCTGACCACGAGAACGTTCCGCTTCCTCGCGATCCACGGGAGCGAACTCCACATGCGTTCGTCTTCGACGTATTCGATGTACGCCTCGTCCGAGAGAAAGAAGACGTGATCCGGCGCGTCGGCGATCCAGGCGTCGATCGCCGCACTCGACGTGATGGTCGCGGTCGGGTTGTTGGGGTTGCAGAGGTAGACCAGCGCTGGGTGGCCTGAACTCTCGGCGGCCTCGCGCATGCGATCCAGATCGTGCTCGTACCCGGGAGTCAGCGGCACCCTCACGAGTTCATACGCTTCGGTGCGCTGGTAGTTGGTCACGGCCTCGTAGGTCGGTTCCGCCATGACCAGCTTCGCACGCGGCGCGGCGTACGCCTGGACGGCCATCTGCAGCACCTCCGCCGACCCCGTTCCCAGCACCACCTGGTCCTCGCCCACCTCGTGCGCCGCCGCCAGCCTGGCCACGAGGGCCCGGTGCTGGTCCGCCGGGTAGCGGTTCGAGAGCACGATGGCCTCGACCAGCGCGTCCTTCGCCGCCGGCGAGATTCCGAGCGGGTTCTCGTTGGAGCTGAGGCGCACGCGACCATCGGCAGCACCGCGCCCGGGGCCGCCGACAATTGCAGCCAGGGGGTCCCCAAGTCCCCCAATTCCGCCCGCCCCCGCCACAAGTCCCCCGAGCGTGCCCGCCCTTATGAAGTCACGTCTTCGCATCTGCAAGCCTTCTCGCACTTTACTGGCCTCGTGCATGGGCGAATCGATGATCCGTGACTACCCATCTATCGTAACGCAATAGGCCGCCGGTGATTACCCCGGCAGCCCCCATTAGCACCACATTGCTACACCAAGATGGCCATTCGGGGCCGACATGGCCACTGTTTTCTCACCGTGAACCCGCATTCAGCACCTCGTCACGGGTTCCCGTCATCTCCCAACGCGTCAGCACGACGGGGATCACCCCCGCGGCGAAGAACGCGTCGAAAAAGCCCTTCATCGTGAAGTCGCCGCCCTCCTGGATCGCCCACTCGGCCATCAGCTCCTCGATCTGGATCTTGCCGGTCAGGTAGCTGGTCCCGTAGCCGGGCTGCTGCAGGTAGAGGTGCTGCTCGTTTCGGACCAGCGCGGCATCGGGCAGCCAGCCCCGGGGGGTCCACTCGGTGGCGTGCGCGACCGCCTCCTCCATGTCGAAGACATTGCCGTGCAGATAGAGCCCGCTGAGGGCACGGGCCGCGCGTTGCGCGAGCATGATCCACACCAGTTCGCGGGACCTCGGCTTTCCGTCCAGCAGGCCCCCGTGCATCGTCATCTCCTCCATTCCCGTAGCCAGACCCTCCGATCGAGCATCCCAAATGTTATATAGCAGCGGCGTACTGCGTAAAACACTGGGGTGGGACGCCTCGGCCATGGCCGCCAGTTCGATCCAGTGGTGAAGGTGGGCCCGCAGGACGATCGGATCGCGGTAATTCACTTCGCTGAAGAAGTTACGGATTTCGCCGGGAGCCGCGGTTGGGGTGAAGGTCCCGTTCTTCGCCCGCAGCGCGGGGTCCATCCACTCCTCCACCGTCTGGATCCCGTCGTCCTCCAGGAAGCGCATGTATTCGGTCACGGCCTCGTTCAGGCGGCGGTCGTATTCCTCCGCGCTGGCGATCCGCTGCAGTTCGGGGAGGCCCCGGTTGCGGTGCTCTTCCAGCCGCAGCGACGAGTGGGCGCGCGCCAGTTCGCGGCGCATGAGGGTGACTTGCTCCTCCCACGAATAGGGGACCAGGTGCACGTTCTGCATGTACCAGGTGTAGTTGTCCCTGCCGACCCCGGATGGGCCGGTCTTCGCGTCGGCGAGACCCCCGATCCAGTCGTGGAATTCGTCGGTGGCGGTCCGCGCGGATGCAATCGCCGCGTCCAGTGACCCGCTCGTCCCGGCCACCCGCACGGCCAGCGCGTCCAGATCCCGTGCCTGTGCCCGGAAGGACCTCAGGCCCGCCACCCACAGATCGTGCGCGTCGCCCGTCAGGTTGGTGCGCGCCTGGTCCAGCAGCGCGGGAATGGTGCCGATCCCGGCCGCCAGCTCCTCCGCGGCCTCGGCCGAGAGGGGGTACTCGTAGGTCCACAGATCGATCCAGCCGTGGTGGACCGGTCCCTCGTGGGCGGGGACGTCGCTCTGCGCGGCGAAGATCGTGACGTAGAAGGCCGGGTTGCGGGCCCACGGCCGCCGGACCCGGTGGTCGAAGTCGAGTCCGTTCATCTCGGCGCGCACGAGGTGCCAGTCGATCTGTTGCGCGACCGGCCAGTCCTTCGGGTCGATCGCGTCGAGGCGCGCGCGCCAGCGGGGCAGTTCCTCGTACTGTGCGGCCATCGCGTCGGCTGAATAGTCGGGCACTCCGTCTGCGAACGACGGGGCCTCGAATGCGCGCCACTCGGCGAAGAGCGTGGTGAGGTCGGCGTAGCTGCCCGGCTCCGCGCTGTCGTGGGGCGGATCCGGGTCGGGGGCCGCGCAGGTCGTTGCCGCCGACCACAGGAGCGCGGTCAGGGAACATTGCGCAACCACGCGCGCCTTCTGAGTCGTCACCCTCGGTCAGCCCTCCGACCACGGAGGCGTGACGCCGTTCATGCGTGCGTACGCAATCGACTGTCCCAGGTGCTCGTGGCAGTGGGTGATCACCAGCAGGAGGGCTCCCCTTACCGAGGTCTCGCGACCGAACAGGTCAACGGCCTCCTGCAGGCGGGCATCCGAAGAGTTCTGGACGACCTCGGCCACGTAGTCGAACGATGCGGCGAGCGCTTCGAGGATGGTCTTCCTGTCTGTGATCGATTCGGCGTTCTCGAAATCGTACCAGGCGGGATCGGCCATGGCCGGCGGCGGCACCTGCAGCACGCTCGCGACGATTCCAAAGTTGGCCGCCACGATGTGCATGTAGACCTCCGACACGGACCGGACGCCTGCCTCCGGACTCCACCCGTATGCCTCCTCCGGCACGGCCCCGGCCAGGCGGAGGTACTTCTCGCGGAGCTCGCCCAGGTCGGCCAGCATCTCCGACTGGGTAGTGGTGGTACTGAGGGGCGGTCCCTCCGCCTCCGCAGCGTCGGCGCCGGTCTCGGCCGGTTCGCATGCCGTCGCGACCAGTACGCACATTCCCCCCATCAGCCACAGACGCCGTCTCTTCACTGGATTGCTCCCGATTCGGGGTGATTTTGGAATCCTGCCCAATCTTAATCTACGTCCGCCGGGAGCGAAAACTTCAAGTCGGGGCCTCACACCGGGTTGTCGTCCGCCCCCGACCCCGGCAGGAGCTCCTCCCCCGGATTAACGAACCGGTTCATCTCGATCCGGTACTGGCGGTCGTGCAGCTCCCGGTAGCGGCCCTGAGCCTCCATCAGTTCCTCGTGCGATCCCCGCTCCACGATCCGGCCCTCCTCGACCACCAGGATCTGGTCCGCGCTGCGGATGGTCGAGAGCCGGTGGGCGATGACGAAGGTGGTGCGGCCGCGGCGGAGCGCGCGCAATCCCTCCTGGATCTGGGCCTCGCTCTCCGAATCGAGGCTCGAGGTGGCCTCGTCCAGCACGAGGATCCTGGGGTCGGCCAGGATCGCGCGGGCAATCGCCAGCCTCTGCCGCTGCCCGCCCGACACCTTGATGCCGCGCTCCCCGATGATCGTGTCGTAGCCGTCGGGGAAGGCGGTGATGAACTCGTGGCAGTGCGCCAGCCTGGCCGCGCGCACTACGTCGTCGCGGGTGGCGCGGGTGCGTCCGTAGCGGATGTTGTACTCGATGGTGTCGTCGAAGAGGAAGTTGTCCTGGAGCACGACGCCCACATGGCGCCGGTAGTCGGCGAGCCGCAGGCGGGACAGGTCGCGGCCGTCGATCAGAACGCGCCCGGAGTCGGGTGCGTTGAATGAGAGGACGAGGCTGGCCAGGGTGCTCTTGCCCGAACCGGACGATCCGACCAGCGCGGTCGTGGAACCGGGCGGCGCTTTGAGTGACACGCCCCGCAGCACGGGTACCTGTTCGTCGTATGCGAAGGACACGTTGTCGAAGGTGATTCCGCCCTCCGTCCCCCGAATCGGTTCCTTTCCCTCGTCGCCGTCGATCTCCGTCGACATCGAACGCAGCTCCCGAATGCGGTCCAGCCCGGCGAAGGCCTCGGTGATCTGCGTCCCGATACTCGCCATCTGTACCAGGGGACCGGCCATCATCCCGGTCAGGAAGACGTACATCACGAAGCCGCCCAGCGTCATGTCGCCGCCGAGGATCGCGCGTCCCCCAATCACGATCATCACCACGCTGATCGAACCGACGATCACCGACGAGAACGATGTCACCGCAGAGACCCCCAGAATCGACCGGGCCACGTTGCGCAGCAGCCGGTGGGCCCCGCGCGCGAAGACCAGGTCCTCCTTGCGTTCGGAGGTGTACGCCTTGACGATGCGCACCCCCGCGAAGCTCTCGCCCAGCCGCCCGGTCACCTCTGCGTTGATGCGGCCCCGTTCGCGGAAGAGCGGCCGCAGTCGCCGGAACGCGAAGGCCATGGCACCCCCGAAGAGGAGAAGCACCGCCATGGTGAAGACGGTCAGCTGCCAGTTCAGGTAGAGCAGGATGGCGAAGCAGGCCACCGAGGTGACCACGCCCCCGGTGAGTTGCACGAGACCCGTCCCGACCAGGTTCCGGATCCCCTCCGCGTCCGTCATGACGCGCGAGATGAGAACGCCGGACTTGGTGGAATCGAAGTAGCCGACCGGAAGCCGCGCCACGTGGGCCTGTACGGTCTTGCGCATCTCGGTGATGGCTCTCTGGGCCGTGACGCCCAGGATCCGGGACAGCGAGAAGGTGCTGGCGCCCTGGATGAGCGTGGCGGCCGCGACGACGAGGGCCAGCGGCACCAGAAGCTCCGCGCGCCCCTGCCCCACCACATCGTCGATCAGGAACTTGGAGGAGGCGGGGGGGACGAGCCCCGCCAGCCGACCCACGACCATGACCACGAGACCGAATGCCACCCGGCGGCGGTAGCGCCAGATGATCTCGCGGGCCTCCTTCCAGACTCTGGCCGGCTGCAGCTTCGTCTTCTCGCGCACTTCCTCCGGTCCCGTCCTGGGTTGCTGGAAACGAGCGGCCCGCCTCCCGCGCGCTGCTGGCGACGGGGGGCGGGCTGCCCGGGTGAGTGGGCTGGTGGTCCGGAGCGGTCGTGCGTCCCCCTCAATCCGCCTGCCAACGGCCCTGCCAGGGGTATTCAACGGGACCCGGCTCTTCCCCCTCCGGCGTGCCCACCAGTCCCTTCCGATAATCGTCCGCGAGGAGGTCCGTGTCCACCTCGGGCACGGCTTCTTCTCCCACGAGCTCCCGCAGACGGGCCACGCTGGCCGCCGCCCGGGTGTGGTCGGGGTCGATGGCGACGGCCGCGGCGAAGGCCTGCAGCGCAGCCGCCGGGTAGCCCGCTCCCTCCAGCGCCGCGCCCAGGTTCGAATGGAACATCGCATTCGTGCTGTCCAGCTGCGCTGCCAGCGCCAGCGGCCCCACCGCCTCGTCGTGACGGCCGCGCAGGATGAGCAGGTAGCCCATGTTGTTGAGCGACCAGCGATCGTCGGGGTCGAGCCACAGCGCCTCCTCGTACATCTCGAGCGCGGCGACCGGGTCTCCGCCCTCGGCCAGCGTCCGCGCCAGGACGCGCCTGGCGGCGACCGACGACGGGTCGAGCTCCGTGGCCAGCGTCGCGTGCTCCTTCGCCTCGTGCGGACGCCCGATCTCGATGAGCACGCGGGCCAGGTTCACCCTGCCCTTCACATGGTCGGGAGCGTACGCCACCCACTCCCGCAGATGGCTCTCCGCGGCGGTCGTCTCACCACCCTTCCAGGCGGAGATTCCCTCGTCGTAGTGCTCCCAGGGAGACATCGGGGTGGCGGTGGTCTCCGGCTCCGGAGTCTCGTCTTCGGTTGGGTCTGCGACCTCGCTCGCCTTCATCTCCGCCGTGTCCGGCGACGGGGACGGCATGGTGACTTCGGCCGCGACGGGCATCCGAGGCTGGGCCGGCGTGGCCATCACCGTCTGCGCGCCAACCTCGACATAGGCGACCTCCTCCATCGGGTCGTCCCGTTTCTCGCCGTCGCACGCCATCGCGGCGGCGAAGAGCGCGGCCCCAAGCGCCGCGGCTGTCCAGCGCAGCACTCTCTCCGAACGATCGTTTCCTGCGTTTCTGCTCTTCATCCTGTCCTCCTGTTCCCTGGCCCGCGGCTGCCCGGCCGGATCTCGTTCCAGCCGCGGGCGCCAGGGCCGTTGCACTTGCCTGCCATAGGGGCAATGGGCGGGCCAGGAAGCCGAGAAGGGAGGTTGGAGGACGCTAAGGCGTTGTGATAACGGGATTTGGGTGACTGAGGGCGTCGTGTGGGACGCGAATCCGATTGGCTGTTCGTGTACGAACGGACACGAGTGGGAAGGCGGGGTGGTGATCGCGGGGCCACCGGTTGCGGGGCGGGAGGGGAGACGGGCGGTGGATTCGCGCCGGCGCTCAATCCGTCGGGCGGCGGATCCCCAGACGGTTCATGATCTTGAGAAGGCTGGAGTGGTCGGCGAGACCGAGGGCGCGGGCCGTCTGACCGATCTTCCAGTCGTTGGCGTCGAGGGCGGCGCGCACGATCCGGGTCTCCGCGACGACCTTCTGCTCGCGGAAGGTGCCCGGCGGAGGACCGGCCGCCGTCCCCGGCCGTGCGTCGCGTGGCGCCAGGTCGGGCGGCAGATCGCCGGCCTCGAGCGCGGCCCCGTCCGACGCGATGATCATGCGTTCGACGGTGTTCCGCAGCTCCCGCACGTTGTTGCGTCCCCATTGACGCGATTGGAGCGCGGCCACGGCCTCGTCCGACAGGGGGCGCGGCGCGAACCCCAGAGCGGGCGCCAGAGAGGCCGCGAAGTGTGCGGCCAGCAGGGGGACATCGCCGGGCCGTTCGCGCAGCGGCGGCACACGCAGCACATGCACGTTGAGCCTGTACAGCAGATCTTCCCGGAAGGATCCCTTCTCCACCTCGGCGTCGAGGTCGCGATGGGTGGCCGCCACCACCCGCGCACCGACCACAATGGCGTCCTCGCCACCGAGGCGCGTCACCTCGCCCCCCTCAAGCACCCTCAGGAGACGCGCCTGCACGCTTCCCGGCAGTTCGCCGATCTCGTCCAGAAAGAGGGTTCCGGCGGAGGCGCGCTCGAAGGCGCCCCGCCGCGCCTTGACCGCCCCCGTGAAGGCCCCGCGGTCGTGCCCGAAGAGGTCGCTGTCGACCAGTCCCTCCGATATGCCGCCGCAGTTGACCGGGACGAACGCTTCGTCGCGGCGCGGGCTCAGCCGGTGCAGCTCCCGCGCGACCAGCTCCTTGCCGGTACCGCTCTCGCCCAGGACAAGCACCGGACTGGGAATGCGCGCCAGGCGGCCGATCGCCGACCGCAGCCCCAGCATGGCTTCGCTCTCGCCGATCAGCGGCGAGGACCCGGACACCTGTTCCTCCAGCTGGCCGAGCCGGTCGCGCAGGTCGGACTGGCGGAGCGCCAGGCGGACCTCGTGCACCACGCGCTCCATCGATTCGGCCTTGTCGACGAACCCGAAGGCCCCGAGCCGCACCGCCTCCACGCAGCGGTCGAAGCTCCCGGTCCCGGTGTAGACGATGACCGGCACGTCGATCTCCTGGTGCTCCATGGCCCTGAGCACGTCGAACCCGTCGAGGCCGGGCATCTCCAGGTCGAGGATCACGCAGTCGACCACCTCGCGCGCAAGGATGTCGAGACCCTCCGCCCCTCCGCCCGCCACCCGCGTACGGAAGCGCCCCAGGCGCTCGAGGTCATAGGCGTACTGCTCGGCCAAGGGACGCACATCGTCCACGATCAGCACCAGCTTTCGCACTACACCTCCTCGCAGTCCGTGGATCGGGTACCGCGCACCGTTTTTTGGTGCGCGCTCTCCGAGGGTTCCGTCGCAACGAGGATCACATGCACGGAAGTCCCCCGTCCCTGTTCGCTCTCAAGTACAATCCTGCCACCGACATCGGTGACCAGGCGGCGGGCGATCGCCAGGCCCAGCCCCGTCCCTTCCCGCCGCGAGGTGAAGAAGGGCTCGAAGACCCGGGCGCGCAACTCGGCGGGGATTCCGGGCCCGTCGTCCGCCACCGTCAGCGTGTAGGCCGCCGCTCCCTCCCCCCCCGCATCCCCCAGCGACACGACCACTTCGCCCCCCTCCCCCTCCACCGCCGCCACCGCGTTCGTCACCAGGTTCTCGACCACGCGCCTGAGGGACACGGCGTCCATCTCCACCCACGCTTCCTCCGCACCCAGCGATTCGACGATGCGCACCCCCTCCGGCACCTCCGTGTACGACGCGACGACGGCACGGGCCACCCCCGCCAGCTCCGCGCGATCCTTGCGGCCGTGCACGGCCACCGCCCGGTACTGATCGGCCAGGTCACCCAAATAGTCGAGGCTATCGACGAGCGTGCGGGACCGCGCCGCGAAGGCATCGGACAGGTCGCCGGGGCCGCTTCGGTGCGCCTGGCCGAGGTGGTCCAGGACGTTGCGTATGGGGACGAGTCCGTTACGCACGTCGTGATTGACCTGGCGCGCCAACTCGCCCACCGTGGCACGCTTCTCGGCGTCGCGGACCCTCGCCACCTCTTCGCGAATCCGCTTCAGCATGCCGTCGAGGAAATAGCTGAGGCGGTCCAGCTCCCGGCCGCCGCCGCGCCCGAAGGTCGTGTCCAGACGTCCCAGGTGCACCCTTCGCGCGGTATCGGCGAGCCTCTCGACCGGACCCGACAGGCGGGGCGCGAGAATGCCGCCCAGCAGCAGGGCCAGCAGGGCCGAGCCCGCGAGAGACAGCAGGAGAGCGCGGTCCCAGTCCCGGACCATGGCGGCAAGCACCGGATTCCGCCACGCCAGATACAGCCCTACATCGGCGAATTCGGTCTCGTCGTCCCACCCCAGCCACCCCGCACCCCCGATGCGGCGCCGGCCATCGATCTCCGCGCGGCCGGGCAGCGTCCCACCCGGGCCCGGCACCACCCGCTCCTCCCCGCCCCCATCCCCCTCCGCGCGTGCCAGCAGCCACACGTCCCGGCCCGCGGGCACGGCCTCCAGGTCCGCCAGCCCCGTCCCCACTACCGCGACCACGCCAACGCCCCCCACATCGATCCGTCGGGACCTGAGCACCGCGGTCTCATCACGCCCCGGCAGGGACACCACACCCACGACGGGCCCGTCCGGCACCTCCGCCGCCGCGGCCAGAACGGGATCGCGCCGCCCCGCGTCTCCCGGAAAGTGGCTGGCCGCCAGGATCGTGCCGGACTCGTCCAGGACGCAGGCCACCCCGACACCCCCGGCCGACGCGAAATGCGCCAGCGCATCGTCCAGCGCCTGGCCCCGCCCGGACCTGAGCGCCACCCTCACCGCGTTGTCTCCCGCCAGCAGACGTTCCAGGCTCTCAAGGCGGGCTTCCAGGCGCCGGACATCCTCCTGCCAGGATGCCGCGACTGCGTCTCCGCGCTGCTGCATGCGGAGACCGTCGGCCTCGGCCAGCCGCCTCGCACCGACCGAACGCATCAGCAGCCCCAGCGCCAGAACCGGAATCCAGGCTACCACCAGCGCGGCGATGACGATGCGGGCTCGAAAGCTCATGGGCGGGGTGCGGATGAGGGCCCGATCGCGAAAGACGCCGTCTCGCCGATCAGGAGCACGGTCGGGGTCCCTTGTTCGGGTCCACCTTCCCACGCGCCCAGCCTGTCGCCCACCTCGGCGTACAGGGAGCACGGATGCACGGGTCCGGCGGCCACCGACATCACCGCCGCCACGTCCGTGTCGCTCCAGCGGTCGCCGCCGGGCGCAACCGGGCGCACCACCATTCGCTCACCCGCCCCCGTCAACTCGGCGACCGTCTTCGCGAGCGGGCCGCCGGGCAACCCGAGAGAGACCATCCGGCCCGCAATCTGCCGGGCCGCGCGATCGTCCTCCGGATAACTCACCGTGGGAGGTGACGGCGTTGTCGGCCCGTCCACCCCTACGCCCACACTCGCCGGGCGCGACCCGCACGCTTCCACGACCGACTCCCAGCGAAGAAGTGGAAGCTGCCTGGACAGCGTCGCACCCCGGTCGATCCATGCCACTCCCACGGCGTTCCGCAGGGCCTGGGCGGCCTCGTCCCCGGTGCTGCCGGCAAAGGCGACCAGATAGAGGCGGTCGAACGCCGCCAGTTGCACACTCCTGCCCAGCGACCGGGCGTACTCGATCGACGCGTCGTGCCGGGTGACGATTTCTCCCGTATCCGCATCGATGGCGTCCCGGACGTCGCCGACCGACGCCGGGAGCGGCACGCCCGCCAGCCTGGGATCCACGAAGACACGCGCGGGATCGCGCACCGGATCCCCGAACTCCACCCGGATGCCCCCGTCCCCGAGAACCGCGACCCGGTTCACCCTGTGCCCGAGCCAGGGCGGCTGGTCGAGCGGCGGCCAGGTATTGACGAGTTCCATGCCCTTCGGTCCCGGCGACTCGGCCAGGAATTCGAGCACAACCGTGTCGCCGGTGACCGTCCAGGTCGCCCTTCCGGGCTCGAGGCGATCCTCGCACCCCACGCGCAGCAGGGCGTACTCGGAGTTTCTGCCGTACGCGGGGCGCACGCACGGGGTCGCTGCGCCAACGGGCGACAACGAGGGCAGGCGCACGGACGTGGGTGGGGTCACGGGTCCGGGCGTCGGTCCGGGCGGGGGTCCGGAGGGAGCCGGTCCCGATCCGCACGCCGAAAGCCAGGCGCAGAGAGTGAGCCGCATCCACAACTTCATGCAGTACTGTAACGAAGTGACGGGCGGCGCGCCGGACTGCGCGGTGGGCGACCGTGCCCGCGTGGAGTGCAGGGATGCGTTGCGAGACGGCGGCGGTTACAATCGAACTCATGACGTCCTCCCGTACAGACTCGCCCGCAATCGTCCCCGGACCGGCGGTATCCGCCGAGTGGCTGGCCGCCCATCTGGGCCGGGCCGGACTGGTGGTCCTGGACGGTTCGTGGTATCTGCCCGGGTCCGGACGGGATACGGCCCGGGAGTTCGAGGAGCGGCGGATTCCGGGGGCCCGCTTCTTCGATATCGATGTGTGCAGCGACCCCGATGCGGAGCTCCCCCACACCATTCCCCGACCGGGTCACTTCCGGAAGTGCGCCGAAGAGGCGGGCGTGTCGGATGCCTCAGCCGTGGTCGTCTACGACGGTTCCGGCGTGAACCTCAGCGCGGCGCGGGTGTGGTGGACCTTCCGCTACTTCGGGCACGACAACGCGGCCGTGCTGGACGGCGGCCTCAAACACTGGATCGCATCGGGTCTCCCCACCGAGTCGGGACCGTCCCTGCGCACGCTCGAGGCCCCCGCCCCCTTCACCCCCCGGCCCCGGCCCCACCTCGTCCGCACCGCCGAAGACGTCCTCGCGTCAATCGGCGCCGCGCACACCCGGATCGTGGACATGCGGCCGGCGGGCCGTTTTGCGGGAACCGAGCCGGAACCACGGGCGGGGCTCAGATCCGGCCACGTGCCCGGGAGCCGCAACGTGCCCTATACCGATCTCGTGGACCCCCGCACCGGTCTGGTCATCGACGACCGGACCCTGGCGAGGGTGCTGGCCCGCGCGGGGGTCGATCCCGAGAAGCAGCTGGTGGGCACATGCGGTTCGGGCACCAGCGCGTGCGCCTTTGCCTGGAAGATGGCGTGTGCGGGGCACGGCGAGGTCGCGATCTACGATGGGTCCTGGTCGCAGTGGGGCGGTCGCGACGACCTCCCGGTGGACACGGGTCCCCCGGACGTCATCGACTGACGGAACGCTCTACGGATCGCAGCCCTTGCTCCCTTGAGGCCGCGGTTTTTTCTCGGCGGTGATCGTACCGCGCTGGGTACCCAGCACCCAGTTTCCGGCGTAGCAGAAGCCGTCTCCCGTAAGCCGCAGAATGAGTGTGCCCTGAGCAAGGTTGGCGTGGACGTTGAGCACCGCGACCCCCGTCTCCACCCCCCCGATCGCCGCCGACAGGACCCCCACGGAGAAGGTGCCGCGGTAGTTTCCCGGCTCGCCGCGGATCGTCATTGTCCCGTCGGAGACCTGGGTCACTGACGACATCGACAGGTCGTAGGTCCCCACCGGATCCAGGATCGACTCCTCCATCGCGCGGGAAGGAGACGTGGCACAACCGGGAAGCAACCCGGAGATGAGTACCAGCGGCATGTGGCGGGATCCCGTCGACATCCGTCTCACCCCGAACGCGCCGCTTCCGCAATCCAGTCCGCCACCGCGCGCACCCCCGTCAGCACACCTTCCCCCACCGCCGCCAGAAGGTTCCCGACCGCCGTCTCGTCGAGCCACCCGACCCACACGGCCACCCCGAGCAGGATTCCCGCCGGCACGATGATCCGGATCGCGATGCGCATGAACTCCTTGAACACGATCCACACCAGGGCGACGGCGAGCACCAGAAAGACCAGCTCGCCGATCAATGCGGGTGTCGCAAAGTCGCTCATTTGCTTGCCTTCCTCTGTAGCGCGGTGGCCTGACGTCGCCCTCTCATCTACACGAGGCGGGGCGGCCCCGGGTTTCGAAGCCGCCCCGCCTCAACTTCTGTTCCTGCGCCCGCGATACCTACGAAACCCGATCCTTCAGGCTCTTCGCGGCCTTGAACGCGGGATATCTCTTGGCAGCGATCGTGATCGCTTCTCCAGTACGGGGGTTGCGGCCGGCGCGCGCTGCCCGCTCGCGCGCTTCGAAGGTTCCAAAGCCTCCGATCGAGACCTTTCCGCCCGCGTCGAGTTCGTCGGCAATGACACCGTGAGCCGGGCTGAAAACCATCTCCAGCACGTCCGCCGACTGAGCCTGGGTCAAACCAGACTTCGCCGCGAGCTTCCTGGCCATCTCGGACTTGTTCATGCAACTGCTCCTTGTTGGGTTGGTGCCCCGTACTCGGCCAGAGTCGGGGCGTTGAGAGCGACGCGCAACGAGCACGCCGTGTTCTGGTTCGGTATACTTCCCCTCAACTGCCTCGTTCGTTCCCGGTTGTTCCCGGCCCCGACACCCAACATCCCGCGAGACTGTGTGCCGGAATGTGTACCAAAACACCCCAAAATGGAAGATGCCGCCGTCAGAAACAGTGCTGACGCCCACCCGGAGAGTATGCCGTGAGAGCCGCAATCTACCGTAAGTACCGTGGCCCCATCAGGATCGAATCCCTGCCGGATCCGGAGCCCGCTCACGACGGCGTGGTCGTGCGAGTGGAGGCGAACGGGATCTGCCGCAGCGACTGGCACGGGTGGGTGGGACACGACCCCGACATCGTGCTGCCGCATGTGCCGGGGCACGAGATCGCGGGGGTGGTCGAGGAGGTGGGGCGTGACGTGCGGCGGTGGAAGCCGGGCGACCGGGTCTCGGTGCCCTTCATTGCGGGGTGTGGGCGGTGCCGTCCCTGCCGCACCGGCGACCAGCAGGTCTGCGACCGACAGTTCCAGCCGGGTTTCCACGGTTGGGGCGGGTTTGCCGAGCGCGTGGGACTGCGTCACGCCGATCTGACCCTGGCCGCCCTTCCGGACGAGGTGGGGTTTGTCGAGGCCGCGAGCCTGGGGTGCCGTTTCGCGACCTCGTTCCGGGCGGTGCAGGGGCAGGGGAGGGTGACGGGTGGGGACTGGGTGGCCGTGCACGGGTGTGGCGGGGTGGGGCTGGCGGCGGTGATGATCGCGACGGCGATGGGGGCGAATGTGGTGGCGGTGGATATTCGCCGCGCGGCGCTTCGGATGGCGCGTGAGGTGGGGGCTGTGGCGGTCGTGGACGCCTCCATGTCGGCGGATGTGGCCGGGGAAGTGCGGGACGTAACCGGCGGCGGGGCGCACACTTCCATCGATGCGCTGGGCCATCCCGACACCTGTTTCAACTCGGTCGCGTGTTTGCGCAAGCGTGGGCGCCATGTGCAGGTGGGTCTCATGACCGGGGACCACCGCAACGCCAGGGTCCCGATGGACCGGGTGATCGGCTGGGAGCTGGAGATGGTGGGGAGCCACGGTCTGCAGGCGCACGAGTACGACCGCATCCTGCGGATGGTCGCATCCGGGTTCGTCGATCCGGCCCGGCTCGTGACCCGCACGGTCAACCTCGAGGAGGGGATCGAGGTGCTGACCGGGATGGACGACTACAACGTGCTCGGGGTCGTGGTCATCGACCGGTTCGGGGAGACGGGCTGAAGGGCGGTCGGCGGAACACCGTCACCACTCCTCCACCGCGCAGAACGGCGCCAGTGCGTTCAGCCAGCCGGCTCCCGCGAGTCCGGGATCGATGAGCAGGCCCGCGCGGCTCAGCAGAATGCCGGCCAGGTCGCCCCGCTCCCCGATCCAGTCCATCGCGGGTGACCCGATCGGAGCGCCCGGGGGGGCTTGCGGGGCGGTGGTGGGTGTCCAGGAGTCGAAGGGCCGGTCCTCGAAGCGCTGGATGTCGTCCGCGAGGAGGGTGAAGTGGGGGGCGGCTTCGTCGTTGCTCAAGGCGAGACCTTGCGCCATGGACTTCATGCGCCCGAGATGCCGGGCGGCGATGGCGCGCACCTGGGGCATCGAGGCGCCACCCGCCAGTCCCATCAAGCCGTCGGCCACGACCCTTCCGACCGCGCGCCTCACCTCCGCTTCGTAGCGGGAGTCCCCCGCATCGGGCTCGGCCACCGCGGTGAGCGTCTCCATCACGTTGCCCAGACCGGGCAGTGAAGGATCGAGGAGGTGCTGCTCGAACAGCCGCGCCGCACGGCTCCCATTCAACACATTCCCCACCACATGTGCCGCGGCCACCACCGCCGGCGAGATCGCGTCGAACATGGGGCCCGTGTAGCGCGGGAAGAGTTCGCGCGACCCGCCGGACCCGGAGGGGCGGGGCGGGAGGTCGTCGAGCACCGATCGGGGGATGGTCAGTTCGGCGGGCTGGAGGGCGCGCACCAGCGCGTCGAGCGCCCGCTGCTGCTCGGCTGCGGAAGCCGCGCGGACCGGGTCGAGGCCGTCGCCCCGGGTGGCGTAGGTGTAGTGCATCCCTCCCAGCACCGTGGCCGCCGCCGTGACCTGGTAGCGGTGATGCAGGTAGAGCGGCACGAGCGCCTCCTCCATCTGCGCCATCGGGCGTCCCGTGCGGATCGCGCGCTCGCCGAAGCGCTCCAGGGCGGCGCGGCGCACGTCCAGCATGCGGTCCAGCTCGGCGCCCGCATCCGTCCCGTTCGACCATTGATCGGCCCGCGCGTGTGCCGAGACGTCCTGGTTCGAGAAGAAGCGGACATCGTCCTCCCACGCCTCGTCGAGGATGCGCTCCAGCTCGGCAGCCTCGTCCGTGCCCGCCGGGAACTGCGCGTAGCCGTACCGGATCGCCACCTTGTCCCACTCGCCGATGTCCGCGTCGTACACCTCCGAGTAGTCGAAGTCATCGCCGTCGTGCGTGATGAGCGGGTGCGGGTAGTCGAGGACCGAGATGCGGCCCAGATCGCTGTCGTAGTAGTTGTGGGAGAGCCCCAGCGTGTGTCCCACTTCGTGCGCCGAGAGCTGGCGAATCCGCGCCAGCGCCCACTCCGCGATGTCCGCCGGGTTCTCGTCGCCGTTGGTGTAGGGCGCCAGCAGCCCCTCGGCGATCAGGTAATCCTGGCGGACCCGCAGGGACCCAAGCGTCACCGTGCCCTTGAGGATCTCGCCGGTGCGCGGATCGGTGATCGAACCGCCGGTGCTCCACCCCCGGGTCGAGCGGTGCACCCAGTTGATCACGTTGTAGCGGATGTCGTGGCTGCTCACGTCCTCGGGGCGCAGCTCCACGCGGAATGCGTCGATGAAGCCCGCCGCCTCGAAGGCCTGGTTCCACCAGCGGGCGCCGTCCAGAAGCGCCGAGCGGACCGGTTCGGGCGTGCCGGGATCGAGGTAGTAGACGATCGGCTCGACCGGTTCGCTCATTGCGGCGCCCGGGTTGCGTTTCTCCAGACGGTGGCGGCGGATGAAGCGCTGCGTCATCGGTTCGCCCAGGGGCACCGAATAGTCCTGGAAGGACATGCCCCCGTATCCGGCGCGGGAATCGTGGGCGCGGGGCGTGTATTCCCCCAGCTCCGGGAGCTTCACCAGCGAATGGTGCATGCGGACCGTGGCCGCCGCTGCGGACGCCGCCACGCTGCCGACACCCTCGAAGGCGCCTCCACCGCCGAATCCCCCGAACCCCCCGCCCCCGCCCGCCTGTCGCACGAAGGTCAGCGACGCCTCCATCTCGGTGTTGTCGGGGAAGTTCATCACCATCGGCATGTAGATCGCGCTGCGGCTCGCATCCATACGGTAGGTCCCGGGACGCATCCGCCCCGCGAGCCCGGCGATGTCCTGCATGAGGAAGGGCGTGAAGTCCACCAGCACGCGGTCTCCGGTCGCGGCCGCCACGGTGAACCCCCACAGCGTCGACGGCGCGAAGGCATCCTCCACCGCCTTGCGCTCGGCGGGGTTGTTGCTGGACGCGCGGAAGCGGTAGTTCGGCTGGATCATGAGCACCTTCGGGCCGACCCGGTGGAAGCGCACCACCCGCGACCCGGACTGCTGTCCCCTGTCGATGCCGATGTCGTTGGAACCCAGGCCCGCGCCGATTCCCGCGGCGTGGAGCACGTCGGTGTCCCAAAGGCCGATTTCGAGCCAGATCCTGCCGGCCGATTCCTCCCAGTAGATGGGGAAAAAGCCGTCCATGCGCTCCATGGCGGCGGTCTTCTCCTCGATGGTAGGGGGAGTGGAGGGACCGCCGGGCCTGTCCTGGGCGGCGAGCGTGGCCGGCGCGACGACGGCGGCCATCGTGGCGGCCACGGCAAGGGTCGCTGCCGGGGTGGCCGTCGTGCGGGCAACGGCGACTGCCGCGGCCGCGATATGGGCGGCCACACCGCGGGCAGAGCGGATGAGGTAGCTGCGGATCATGGTGATTCTCCTCGGTTCGGCTGGTGGGGAAGCAAGGCGCGCACCGCGTCGGCCACGCGTTCCATTTCATCGATTGTGTTGTAGAGGTGGGGGGAGACGCGAATCCGTCCCCGCCTCAGCGATACGACCACGCCCGCTTCGGCGAGACCCTCTTCGAGCACCTCCCCCGGGACATCCGGGTGCCGGAAGGTGACCATGTGGCGTCGCTCCCCGGGGGCGGGAGCCGTCTCGCAACCCATGCGTTCAAGCCGCTCGGCCAGGTCCGCCACCAGACCGCACACATGGGCCGCGATTCTCTCGATCCCAGCCTCCTCGAGCAGCTCCAGCGCCGCCCCGAACCCCGCGATCAGCGGGTAGGCCAGGCTCCCCTCCTCGAAGCGCCCGGCGTCCGGGAGCAACTCGTAGTGGACGCGGTCGAAGTTGAAGTTGTCGGTCGTGCTCCGCCACCCGATCAGCGCCGGGTGAATGCGCTCCACCACCGACCGGTCCACGAAAACGGCCCCGATCCCCATCATTCCGAGCATCCACTTGTGGCTGTCGGCCGACAGAAAGTGGATCCCCGCCGCCTTCACATCCAGCGGCAGCGCCCCCACCGTCTGGATTCCGTCCACGCAGAGCAGCACGCCCCGTTCGCGGCAGAGCGTGCCCAGCCCCACCAGATCGGTCACCGCACCCGTCGCGTACTGCGCCGAACTGACCGCCAGCACGCGCGTCCCGGGCCGCAGCGTGCGGGCCGCGGCCTCCACGGTGACGGTGCCCGCTTCGTCCACCGGGATCACGTCCAGCGCCGCCACCCCCCGCTCCTCCAGATCCATCCACGGATACACGTTGGAGGGGTATTCGACCGAAGCCGCCGCGGCCACGCGGTCTCCCGGCCGCCAGTCCAGCCCGGCAGCCAGCAGCGACAGCCCATGCGAGGTGTTGCGCACGAAGGCGACCTCATCGGGGGCGCAGCCCACCAGGCGGGCAAAACGCTCGCGGCAGTCGGTGGCCAGCGCTTCCCAGTCGTCGAAGCTGGGCCGCCCCACGCGGGCCGTGGAATCCATGAAGGCGTGGACGGCGTCGACGACCCGGGTCGAGGTGGGGGAAACGCCCCCGTGGTTGAGGAAGATGTGGGTGCGCGAGACGGGGAACTCGGCACGGAAGGAGTGGAGTGGCTTCATGGGGTGCCGGGATTCAGGGACGTGGACCGGGAGGGGCCGGGGCGGACGAGGATTCCGGGGGCTTGCGGCCTTTCTCGATCCCGAAGCGGGTCCAGGTGACGCGCTTCGACCGCGTTCGCCGCCGGATTTTCTTGTTCCTGCGGATGGATTCACTGTCGGCGTAACCGCGGCCGTGGTCCAGATGGACGCAGAGGGCACGGTAGCGGACACCGTAGCCGCGCACCCCCGCGTTCTCGAGACGTCGGCCGAGTTCGCGGTCCTGTCCGCCGTAGCCCATCCGCTCGTCGAAGCCGTTCACGGTGATCAGGTCGCGGCGCCACCCCGAGGCGTTCCCTCCGTTCCAGGTGGGCCGGGTGGTGGTGATGCAGTCGGCCGCGGCAGCCGCAAAGCCGGGTACGGCGAGCTTGGTCCAGCCCCTGGAAGCGCCCCCGCCATGGGCGCGGTTCCACCGCACCGAGAACACGCGTCCCTCCACCACATCGGCGCGTGTGACGATCCGGCTCACCTCCATCGGGAGCCGCACGCACCCCCCCGACAAGAAACGCCCCCTTGCAGCCAGCCCCGCGTGCGCGGCGAGAAAATCACCCCTCGGAATCAGGTCGCCGTCCGAGAACACAAGGTATTCCGCCCGCGCCGTCCCGATCGCCTTGTTGAGAATCCTCGACTTGCGAAATCCATCGTCCCGCTGCCAGACGTGGCGAATCGGCACCCCCTGGTCCGAGTAACGCGCGATCACCTGCGCGGTCTCGTCCGTCGACCCGTCGTCGGCGATCAGCAGTTCGAAGTCGCGGTGAGTCTGGGCGAGGTACCCCCACAGCACCTTCTCGAGCCATTCGGATGACTGGTAGGTGGCGACGATAACCGAAAGTCGCACGCTCAACCGGGTCCGTTCCCGCGCGTCCGCACCACATCACGGTAGACATCCAGGTTCCCCGTCACCATGGCCCCCACGGAAAAGAGGGACTCGACCCGGGCCCGAGCCCGATCGCCCATGGCTCGCGCACCCTCCCGGTCTTCCACGATCCCCGCAATCCCCGTGGCCAGCGCCCCCGCGTCTCCCGGCGGACAGAGCACGCCCGTCCCGCCGTCCTCGATAACCTCCGGAATACCGCCCGCACGCACGCCCACAACCGGCACCCCCGCAGCCCCCGCCTGCAGAGCCGCCACCCCCAGACCCTCCCGCAACGCCGGCAGCACGCAGAAGTCAAAGCTCCCCAGCCACCGGTGCAGGTCGGCGCGGAAACCGGCGAAGTGTATCTGGTCCTCCACGCCCGCGCCCTCCGCGAGCGCGGCGACGTTCCGCTCCAGCGGTCCCTCGCCGAAGAGCACGACGTTCGGCACCAACCCGCGGCGCTTCAGGATGGCCAGCGCGTCGATCAGCACCCAGTGCCCCTTCCGGGACTGAAACTGCGCGACCATCGCCCCTGTCGGCGCACCGGGTTCGAGCCCAAACTCCCCGTCACGCTCGGCGGGCCCGCACGGGTCCTGCCAGTCGGACGCGTCAACCGCATCGTGCACCAGCGAGATCTTCCCGGCGGGGACGCCCTGTTCCACCAGCACGTCGCGCACGGCCGCCGAGATTGCCACCACGCGGCGAATAAGGCCGTACTTCGCACCCACGATCCAGGCCACGTCCGGGTTGGCCACGCGCCGCGTCAGGATTACCGGCGCGCGGGCCATGGTGGCCGCCATGACACCCAGTCTGTCCGCACCTTCTCCCCTGTGGAGGTGGACGAGTTCCACATCCGGCCGACTGAAACGCCACGCCATCCTCGCCAGCGAGACCACGTCCGCTTCACCGCGAAAGGCGTACTCCTCCACGCGCAGCCAGCGCGCGCGCGCCGCGCGGGCTACCTCCGATCCCTTCGGCGCAAGCACGACCGAATCCACGCCCCGCTCCTGCAGCCCCTGCGCGAGATACAGCACCTGGAGAGCGCCGCCGTACAGATCCCGGCCCGTCTCGACATGGATGACGCTCACGCGACCGCCGTCCGCACCGCCGCCAGCACCTCGGCGACCGAAATGTCGTCCATGCAGTCGATGCGCCCGCCGCAGGTCAGCTTGCCCCAGCACGGAGAGCAGTCGCGCCCCGAGTGCAGAATGCGCGCGTCCGGGGTAGGCGGGTCCAGGTACGGCGCGTTGGAGCCGAAGATCAGGACTGTCGGACGGTCGAACGCATGCGCCATGTGACTGAGACCGGTATCCACGCCAACCAGCACGCTGCACCGCGAGACCACCGCCGACGCCTCGCCCAAAGTCGTCCTGCCCACCAGGTCCACCAGCGGCGCGCCCGTCACCGGCCCGTTCCCACCACTTTCCAGGATCCGGTCCGCGGCAGCCCGGTCCGAGGGACCCCCCAGCAGCACCACCCCCAGCCCCGCATCCTCCCGTATCTCCCGAATCAGCACGGACCAGCGGTCCTCGAACCAGTGCTTGTAGAACCGGGTCGTGAACGGAACCGCCGCCACGAAACCGTCCCCCAGTCCCTCGTCGGCAACGATCCGGTCGACCGCGGCCAGTTCGTCCTCGCCGCGCGGGATCTCCATGGCGAACGAGGTCGCGTCCAGCCCCAGCGCCCGGGCAAAGGAGGCGTCCGCCGACGCGATCCGGCGCGTGAAGAACTCACGCGTCACGACCTCCGTCATGAGCAGCCCCGACCCCTCGCGCGACCCCAGCCCAATGCGCACCGGCGCCCCCGAGAAGAAGGCCAGCGCCCCGCTCCGCAGCAGTCCCTGCGCGTCGATGGCCATATCGAAACGCCGGTCGCGCAGCTCGGCGAAAAAGTCCACGGCTGCCCCCACAAACGCTCCCCAGCGCCCCGTCCGCAACATCCGCTTCCACTCGGCGCGCTCCCACACGATCACCTCGTCCAGGTGCGGATTGTGGCGAATCACGTCGGCGGTGCGTTCCTCGACGGCCCAGGCGATGTGGGAGGTTGGATAGCGGCGGCGCAGCGCTCCCGCCAGGGGGGACGAGAGCACGACATCGCCCCGCGCGGAGAGGCGCACCACGAGGATCTTGCGCGCATCGGGGGGAATCATGGGGGGAATCATGACTTGAAGGTTATGATAGCGTGTTAGCCTGACAACTCCCGTCTCCGGCCGCAGTTCACCCCCTGCCACGCACCTCTCCATGACCGGACCACTGCGCGACTTCGCCCTCGCCCTCGGACTCGTCGCCTACGCCGTGAAGAAGCGTCTGCAGACGGGAAGCTGGCCCACCGGCGTGAAGGCCCGCAGCGGGGGGGTGGTCGGCCTGGAGCGGCGGGCGGAAGGACCGCGGATCCTGGTCCACGGCGTGAGCGTGGGCGAAACGCATGCGCTGGAACCCTTCGTTGACGCGCTGGCGGCCTCCCCGCTCGGGCCCGACGTGGTGGTGAGCGCGAGCACGGAGACGGGGTTCGAACGGGCGTGCCGGATCCATGGGGGGCGCCATGAAGTGGTGCGCTATCCGCTCGACTTCACCTGGATGGTCGGCCGTTTTCTGGACAGGGTGCGTCCCGATCTGGTGGTGCTGGGCGAGTTGGAGTTGTGGCCGTCTTTTCTGGCGGCGTGCGCGCGGCGGGGGATTCCGGTGTGCGTGGTGAACGGGCGGCTGTCGGAGCGCAGTTATCGGGGGTATCGGCGGTGGAGGCCGTTTGCGCGGCGGATGTTCCGGCGCCTGGCCTGGGTGAGCGCGCAGACGGAGGTGTACAGGGACCGGTTCGTGGCGTTGGGGGTGCCCGCGGACCGGTTGGTGGTGGGAGGGAGTCTGAAGTGGGACGCGGCGCTGAAGGAGCCGGATGAGGCGCAGGCGGAGGCGCTGGCAGAGGCGCTGGGGATCGACCGGGGGAGGCCGCTGATCGTGGCCGGGTCGACGGGGCCGGGGGAGGAGGAGGTGCTGCTGCGCGGGGTGCCCGGGGGGTGTCAGTTGTTGCTGGCGCCGAGGAGGCCGGAGCGGTGGGACGAGGTGGCGGGGATGGTGGAGGGGATGAGGCGGCGGAGTGGGGGTGGTGGGATGGGAGGTGGGGTCGGTGGGATGGAGGAGTATGATCAGGGCATGCGTGTGGGTGGGCAGAGTATGCGTGGGGGTGGGCTGAGTGTGCATAAGGGTGGGCAGAGTGTACCACGTGTTTTTCTCCTCGATACGATTGGGGAGCTGTCGGCGGCTTACATGCTGGCCGACGCGGTTTTCGTCGGGCGGAGTCTGGTTCCGCTGGGCGGGTCCAACCCGCTGGAACCGGTGGCGCTGGGGAAGCCGGCCGTGATCGGGCCGCACCACGAGAACTTTGCGGGGGTGGTGGCCGAACTGGTGGCTGCGGGGGGACTGGTGGTCAGCGAGGATCCGATGGCGGTGATTGCGGGGTGGCTGGAAGACCCGGGTGCGGCGCGGGGGGTGGTGGCGGGGGGACGGATGGCGCTGGAGCGGAATCGTGGCAGCGCGGAGAGGGCGGTGGGGGGGGTGCGGGGGTTGCTGTGACTGCGGCATCGCCCGACACCGCGTCGGTGCATCACCTTGCAGTCGCTTACGTTATGCTGGCCACCGCGCTATTCCCGCGCAGGCGCGCTTCCGCTGGTATGGGATGTCTCGTCAGGCGTAGATTGGAGGGACACGACGAGCGTGTATGGCCGAGGCCCCAGGGGGAGTGAGCTCTTGACGCGCAAACAAGGCCGAGTCCGGTTTTCCTGGCCGGTATGCCTGGCGATGTCCGCGGGTGCTGCAGATCCCTCGCAAACGAGCCCGTGAGGTCATCGCTTCGCAGTCTCGCGTCGGAACTTCGCGCCGACACCTTCTCGACGAAGGCTGTACCGGCGCTGGCTACCGGCTTCACCTCGGGCCTCGCTCTGCTCGTAGCCCAGGTCGCCTACGGGAGCCTGATATTCTCAGGGCCGCTGGCTCCGTTTTCCTCCCAGGGCATCGGCCTGGTGCTGTTCGGGAACTTCGCCGCCTGCTTCCTCATTGCCCTCACGGGCGGCTTTCGCGGGGCGATATCGGGGCTGTCTCCCGCGCTTGTCATCGTGATGGCACAGGTCGGCGCCACGATGGGTGCCCAGGGCGACTCCCTTTTCGTCACCACCACGGTGGCGCTCATGATCGGCGCGGTCGCCGCCGGCACGTGCTTCCTCGTGATCGGGCGATGCGGACTCGCCAACCTGGTGCGCTTCGTCCCCTTTTCGGTCGCGGCCGGCTTCGTGGCCGGGATCGGGGGAGCCGTGTGCCTGGCCGCCATGACCTTGATGGGAGTGGAGACGGGATGGCGCTCGATTCCGGCGCTCTTGCAGCCGCCGGAGCTCTGGAAGTGGAGCCCCGGGCTGGTGTTCGGCGCCGTCCTGTACTTCGCGATGAAGCGGTGGGGCCGTCCGCTCATCCTGCCCGTCGGCGTCGCGCTTGCCGTGGGTGCATACCACCTCGCGCTGGCCCTCCTCGGCATCTCCGGCGACGAGGCGAGGGCGGAGGGTCTTCTGCTGACGAGCACCTCGGAAGCGAACCTGTGGCCAGCCCTGGGGCTCGCGGATCTGGCCCATATGGACTGGACGGCGATGGCCATGCAGCTGCCCACCCTGCTTCTCGTGGTGCTGGTCGCGCTCATCGTTGTGATCATGAATCTCGCTGGCCTCGAGATGGCGGCGAACCAGGATCTGGACTGGAACCGCGAGTTGAGCGCGACGGGGTTTGCGAGCGTGGTCGCGGGCCTCGGCGGCGGCACGCCCGCGAGCATGATCGTGCCCGCGTCGCTGCGCAGCAAACTCTTCGGAGCAGCCACCCGCCTCACCGGAATCATCGCGGCCCTTGTCATCGCGGCCGCCCTGTTTCTGGGCGATGGGATGCTGGATCTGGTCCCGGTTCCGCTCGTGGGGGGCATTCTGGTCTTCGCCGGCCTCGGCATGCTGGACGAGGGGCTCGTGAGAAGCCGAAAGCGACTTCCCTGGACGGAGTACGGCGTCATCGTGCTGATCGCGGGCGTCACCGTGGTGTTCGGGCTGTTCGAGGGTGTGGGCGCCGGGATGCTGGCCACTCTGCTCTTCTTCGCCGTGCGCCTGAGCCGGGTGGACCCGGTCGGATCACGCTTTACGGCGCGCGAGCGCCGGAGCACCAAGGGGCGTTCGGTCCCGGACCGCGTCATCCTCCAGGAGGAAGGGGAGCGCGTGCTGGTGTGGCGGCTGCGCGGCTACATCTTCTTCGGAAGCGTGTACCCGCTGGCCGACCAGCTCAGGGAATCGCTGAGCGCCGACCCGCGCCCCGCCTGCGTAATGCTCGATTTCACGGACGTCTCCGGCTTCGATTTCTCGGCGGTGAACGTCCTCGCGAGGTTTCTGAAAACGGCGAAAAGAGCCGGCGTGAAGGTGGTCCTGAGCGCGCCATCGGAGCAGGTGAGGACCGGCCTGGAGCGCAACCTTCCCCCCTCGGAGTTTGCCGCTCTTGGGGTCGAGCCGAATGCGGACCGAGCGCTCGAACACTGTGAAGAGATCGTGATCGAGTCGTGGAAGGCGAAGGCTGGCACGGTCGACGAGCACCGCGCCTCGGTATTGGAGCGCGCCGCCGCCGACCTGGACAGCCAGTTGGAGCAGCGAACCCGTTTCGAGGACATGGTCGAGGAGCTGCACAGCTGGCTGAGTCCGCGCCGGTACGCCCCCGGCGAGGTCCTCGCGGGGCCGGACGTGCCGGGCGAAGGCCTCCAGTTGCTGACATCCGGCCGGGCTTCCGCCCACGATGCCGCGGGCACGCGCTTCCGCCATTACGCGCCGGGCGATGCGATCTGGCCCGTCGATCCTTCGGACAAGTTGGCCCCCACGGTGAGCGCGGACGCGGCGTGCACGACGATGCTGTTGACACCGGCCGCCCGGCGCAGGCTGGAGGAGGAGGAAGAGCACCTGGCGCTGAAGCTGTATCGGCACCTGCTGGCCGGACGTTTCGCAAGCGAGCCGACGGTCTCCGTGCGCGATGATGCCATCCCACCGGAATCCAGTTCCCGATCGGAGTCGGATTCATGAGGCGCTGTGCCCTCATTGCGCTGATATCCGCCGCCATCGCCTGCGGACGGGAACCCGATGCCACGACCGGCTGGCCGTTCGTCGGCGCCGACCAGGCGCACACCAAGTACTCCGCGGCGGACGAAATCACGGCGGCCAACGTCGCCGAACTGGAGATCGCCTGGACATGGGAGCCGAAGGAGGCGCCACTCGAGGAGTACGGCACGCTCCCAGGCTCCTTCCAGGCGACCCCCATCCTGGTCGGCGATGTCCTCTACCTGTCCACCATGTACACGCGGGTGGCGGCGCTCGACGCCGAAACGGGCGCTGAACTCTGGACCTTCGACCCGAGGGCGTACGAGGGTGGACCGGTCGGTGCGGGGCCGCGCGGCTTCAAACACCGGGGCGTCGCGTTGTGGAGCGACGGGGACGAAGAGCGCGTCTTCCTCAACAGCCGCGACCGGCTGTATGCGATCGATGCCGCGACCGGTGACCTGGACGCGGACTTTGGGGAGGGTGGGAGCATCGTGCTGACCGAGGGGCATGGCCGCCCTGTCACCCGTTTCGAGTTCGATCAGACCTCGCCTCCGGTGGTCTTCGAGGACCTGGTGATCGTGGGGAGCCGCGTGCCCGACGGGGTGCAGCGCAGGTTCGACCCCCCCGGGACGGTGCAGGCGTTCGATGTCCGCACGGGCGAGCGGCGCTGGGTGTTCTTCACCGTCCCGCAGTCGAGCGACGACTTCGGCGCGGACACCTGGGAGGACGAGTCATGGCGCTACACCGGCCACGCCAACGTGTGGGGGCTGATGTCGCTCGATGCCGAGCGGGGGCTTCTCTACGTGCCGACGAGCACGCCGAGCAGCGACTACTGGGGGGGACGCCGCAGGGGGGCGAATCTGTTCGCCGAGTCGCTGGTGTGCCTCGATGCGCGCACGGGCGAGCGGCGGTGGCACTTCCAGGCCGTGCATCACGGCGTGTGGGACTACGACCTGGCCGCGGCGCCGAACCTGGTGACGATCAACGTGGACGGGCGCGAGATCGACGCAGTGGCCCAGGTCTCGAAGCATGGCTTCACCTTCGTGTTCGACAGGGTGACGGGCGAGCCGGTGTGGCCGATCGAGGAGCGTGCGGTAGACACATCGACGGACGTGCCGGGCGAGGTGTTGTATCCTACGCAGCCGTACCCGACCCGGCCGCCGCCCTTCGGCATGCAGGGCGTGTCGCTCGAGGACGCGAACGATCTGACGCCGGAGATCCACGCGCTTGCGGTAGCGGAAATGCAGCGATTCCGGCTGGGCCCGCTCTTCACGCCGCCGAGTCTTCGGGGAACGCTCCAGCGCCCGGGCACGATCGGGGGGGCGAACTGGGGCGGGGCGGCCTTCGACCCCGAGACCGGGATTCTGTACGTGCGGACATCGGAAGACGTCGACCCCAACCAGCTCTGCGCGAATATGGGCGACGACCCGCGCGTCGATGTCGAATACAGCAACAACTGCCCCTATGGCGCGACGCTCGTCATGTTCCAGGAGGCTGGCGGGGCGGGCACGGCAGAGACCCCGGAGAGCGAGCTGGGCCCGATCCCGATTACCAGGCCGCCCTGGGCGCACCTGGTCGCAATCGATCTCAACGCGGGTGAGATCGCGTGGAGGGTGCCATTCGGGGAGGGGAGCGAGGAGATCCGCACCCACCGGCTGCTTCGCGGCGTCGATCTGCCGGAGCGGCTCGGGACGATGGGCAACCCGGGTCTGCTGGTGACCGGGGGGGGACTCGTGCTTCTTGGCGGCGGCGAACCGTACTTGTACGCGTTCGACAAGGCGACCGGTGACGAAATCTGGCGTGGCGCGACGCCGCTGCGGACCAGCGCGAACCCGATGACCTACCGGACGCGGTCGGGGCGGCAGTTCGTGGTCATCGCCACGGGTGGCGGGGCGGACGCGGCGCTGGTGGCGTTCGCGCGACCGGGGCGGTGAACGCCGACCGCTTCGCGCAGGCCGAGTCGTACTGCGGCCGCGTGACGGCGGCGTTCGCGGTTGCGGGCGGCATCGCGCTCGCGGTGCTGCTCGGAGTCACCGTGGCCGAGGTCTTCTGGCGCTACGTCCTCAACAATTCGCTGCTCTGGGCCGAGGATGTCTCCACGATGTCGCTCGCGGTGGTGGTGGCGTCGGCGATCGCGTACGGTGCCCGCGAAGGCTCCCACGTCTGCGTCAACCTGATCGCGCGCGTCGCCGGACGGCGCATCACCAGAATCACGGACGCCGTGGCCCGCCTGCTGGGAGTGGCCGTCACAGTCACCGCCGCCTACGCCCTCTTCGTCCACGGCAGCTGCGGCGCCGACTGCGGGGCCGCGACCCCCAGCGTCTCCATCTCCCACACGCCGTTCTACTACGTGCTCGGCGCGTCGCTCGCCGCCTACGGAATGCTGCTCGCGTCGCAACTGTTCCTGGGGCTCGCGACCTGGCACGGCGAAGACCCCAACGAGCCCGCCGACTGATGGACGGGAGCATCATCGCCCTGCTCGGATTCGTCGCCCTCCTGGCGCTGCTCGTGATCCGCGTGCCCGTGGGGCTGGCGATGCTGGTGGTGGGCGTGGCCGGAATCGCCCTGATTCGTCCGGGCGCGGTCGTGCCGGTGCTGGCGGGGGAGGTCTTCGGGGTGGCCTCGCGGTATTCCCTCACCATCCTGCCGCTCTTCATGCTGATGGGGAATCTGGCGGTGATCTCGGGGATGAGCCAGGACCTGTACCAGGCCGCCCACAGCTGGCTCGGCCGCGTCAGGGGCAGTCTCGCCTCCGCGTCGATCGTCGCGTGCGCCGGATTCTCCGCGCTTTCGGGCTCGTCGCTGGCCGCCGCGCTCACCATGGGGCGCGTGTCGCTTCCCGAGATGCGACGGTACAGGTACGCCGATTCGCTGGCCACGGGGGCCATCGCCGCCGGCGGAACGCTCGGCATACTGATCCCGCCGTCTGCGGGTCTGGTCATCTACGGGATCATCACCGAAGAGAGCATCGGACGACTGTTCATGGCCGGGTTGGTGCCGGGGATTCTCCTCACGCTGCTGTTCGTGCTCGCCGTCTGGATCGTCGTCAGACGCGATCCGGAGAAGGCTCCCCACGCCAGCGCACCGGTCCCGTGGCGGGATCGTCTCACGGCTACCGCACGCGCGATGTGGATCCTCGGCATCGTCGTCGTGACCATTGGCGGCATCTACGCGGGCGTTTTTTCCGCCGTCGAAGCGGCCGCGGTGGGAGCGTTGCTGACGCTGGTCGCGGCCGCCGTGCGGCGTGCACTGAACCGCAGTGCCATGAACGAAGTAGTCCGCGCCACGCTGAAGGCGAGCGGCACCGCCTTCCTGGTACTGTTCGGCGCGTTCGTGTTCAAGGTCTTCCTGGGATTTACGGGAATCGCCTTCGTCGCGGCGGAGTGGGTCACCGAACAGGGGTTTTCGGGGGCTCAGGTGGTCATGCTGGTGCTGGTCATGTTCATCGTGCTCGGCACCTTCCTCGATGGCTTCGCGATGCTCGTGCTGACCGTTCCCCTGGTTCAGCCGATTCTCGAATCACTGGGCGTCGACATGATCTGGTTCGGCGTGATGATCGTGATCACGCTCGAGATGGGCCTGATCTCGCCTCCGGTCGGGTTGAACATCTTCGTGGTGAAGGGCGTGGCTCCCGACGTGCCGATCGGGACGATGTTCCGGGGCATCGTTCCGTTCTGGCTTGCGATGCTCGCGGCGCTGATATTGATCGCGCTGCTGCCCGGTCTCGCCACACTTTTGCCCAACGCCATGTTCGGATGACGGGAGACTACCCATGAAACGCACGCGCGGGTTTATCCGCGGACTGCTCGCGGCCAGCGTGTCGATCGCCCTCGGATGCGGGGGAACGCAGGAAGGCACCGAGTTGTCGCTCGCGCACTTCCTGCCGGCGGATCACGTTCTGAACGATGCCGTGTTCACACCGTTATCGGAAAAGCTGGCCGAGCTCTCGGACGGCCGGCTGACCGTGAGGCAATATCCGAGCGGCATCCTGAACTCGTCCCCCCCGGCCCAGTATTCGATGCTGCTGGGCGGGGTGGCCGACATCGCCCTTGTCGTCCCCGCCTACACGCCCGACCTCTTCCCGAAGACCGACCTCATCGGCTATCCGGGCGTCTGCGAGACCGCGCTGGAGTGCACCGAGGCGCTGCAGCGCGCCTGGCCCGTTCTGGAACAGGAGTACGATGCCAAAGTGCTGGCGGTCTGGTCCAGCACCCCGCCCGTGCTCCTTACCCGCGAGACTCCGGTGCGAACACTCGATGACATCCGCGGCCTCAAGATCCGCGTGTCGTCACGGAGCGACATCCCGTTCATTGAAGCGCTCGGCGCCAGCGCCCTGATGCAGCCGGCCACGGAACTGCACCAGAGCCTGACCACCGGTGTCATCGACGGAGTCGCCATCGGGCCGTCCGGAATCGTCGCGTTCCGGCTGCACGAGCCCGCCGCCTACCTGACCACCTGGCTGCCCATCTCCGGATTGGCGTTTGCCCTGCTCATGAACCGGGACACATACGAGGCCCTGTCGCCGGAGGAGCGGGGCTGGATCGACGAGGCGGCGGACAGCGCGCTATCGGTGGCCGGGGCCATGGCGTTCGAGCGTGTCGATACCGAGGCGCTGGAGCTCGCGCGGGGGGTCGGGGTCGAGATTGTCGAGCTGGAGGAGGGAGAAAGGCGGCGGTTTGAGCGGGCGATTGGTGCGGTGCGGGAGGCGGGGCTGGCGCGTGATGTGGGGGGGATGACGGTGGGGGAGGTGGTGAGGTTGTTGGGGAGGGAGTGAAGGGCGCACAGTAAACTCCAGTTTACATTTTGTCATCCACAGTTGACATGCGGGGTGCGGTCACGGGATTTCCCGCACCTCGATCCGCGGATAGGGATCGTTCCAGCCCGCGACGATGCGCCCCGGGAACATCCTCATGATCCTCGGGAAGTCCTCGGAGATGAGCGCCCCCTGTCCCGTCGCCGCATCGACGAGGTAGGTGCGGACCCGTAGCGAGAACAGACGCCGGTAGCCGGTCTGCAGGACAATGTGGCTATTCCCGAACGGGCGAGGCTTGTCGACGATTTCAGCGCTGTTGCTCAGCATCCTGATGCGGCTGCCGTCGATGGCGCCCGCATAGAGCGGCTGAACATAGTCCTCCAGCGCCGCGGTCCAGACCGGATCGTCTTCGCCGGGACGGTGCAACCGCAGAATCGGGTGCTCGCTGAAGGCGAAGAGGACGGCGGGCGGATCGTCGAGACACGCGATCGTGCCGTCGGACAGCTGGTTCCTGAACAGCCACTGCTCGTGGAGGTACCCGTGCCCGAAGCTCAGCGTGGTATCGCCCGTCAGGTTCACCTCGTGGAGCACCCGGTCGCTGGTGCGCGTGTGGTGTACGGTGACGAACACCCGCTCCCCGGCCGACACGCACATGTCCCGGGACGGCACGGCAATCCGGTCCAGGTACTCGTAACCGCCCGCCACCGGAGCGAACGTCTTCATCTCGGCACGCATCCCCACGAGAAGTCTCCCGTCAGAGAGGACCGTGACGCTGTGCGGACGCGTGTCGAACTCCATGGGGCCTTCGCCTTCGCGACCGAAGCTCAGCAGATGACTTCCATCGGGACGAAAGATGCGCACATCGTAGTTCACCGCGTCGAGAACCACGACGTTCCCGTCGCGGTCGAAGGTGACATCGCCGATCATGCCGAAGAGCTCCGGACCCTCGCCACGGTTTGTTCCAAGCGCCCGGGTCGTGTGGGCGCCGAGAAGCCTGTCGCGGGCAGCGTGCCACTCGGCCAGCGCTTCCGCCGAAAGCCCGACGGGTTCGCCGCCAACCGTGATCAGGGCCGCATCCGCCGGAGGCCCGTTTTCGTCTGTCGGGTGGAGTTCTTCGCCGGCATCCAGGTTCAAGTCCGGCCCACAGGCGGAGAATGCGAGCAGGGCGAGGAGGGGAAGGATGGAGAGGCGAGCGAGGGGGTTGCGACCGCGCATGGACAAGTTCTCCCAACTGCTCGTTCAGATAGTGGATGAAGCCGTGAAGGAAATGACAGGGCGTGTCGTTGCTCCTGTGGATCAGCGGATAGTGGCAGTCCAGGACTTCCAAGTCCGGATCGTCCTCATTCAACGGAACGAGGTACGGATTGTTCTCCCACAGCGCCGGACACGATGTGCGGACATCGGTCTGGAAGCGTCCGGGGTAGCACCTGTGAAGGTCACGGACCGCGGCCGTGAGCATCACGATGTCACCGGGCGACTGAAAGTTCCGGAGTATGAGGTTTTGCATCGGCGCGTCCTGCTTTCGGTGGGCCCCGCGGATGTAGGAAGCGCTCTACAGACCAAGTTCGCTATGGGACCCCAGCCGCACCAGGCGCAGAATGTCGGTGCCGGACTTCTGGTAGATCAACAGCAGATCCGGCTTCACGTGGCAGTCGCGGAAATCTCCCCACTCACCGCTCAGCGAGTGGTCGTGGTGCCGAGGCTCCATCGGCCGATCGCTTGCCAGGGCCTCCACGACGGGGGTCAGGACGGCATCGAGGTAGGTCCGGTGCCGGCCCCTGGACTCCCGCTTGTAGTCGCGCTTGAACCGGCTGGTTCGCTCAATCGTCCTCATGCAGATCGTCGAACAGTTCCTCCACGGTGGCGAACTGCGGGAGGTCTCCCCGGCGGGCTTCCCTCATCGCCTCGATGGTGTCGGCGTTGGGAACCAGCGGCGCGAACGGCAGCGCTTTCTCGTGCGCGACCTTGGTCAGCAGCAGCCGCACCGCGCCGGACACGGTCAGGCCCATGGCCGCCAGCACTGCCGCCGCCTCCTCTTTGACGGCCTTGTCAATGCGGGCCTGGACGAGGTGGTTTGGCATGTCGAGCACTCCCTTCTTGTGATTTGCATTACAATATCATGCATACAGGGACGCTGATCGGTCAAGGCGATCACCGCACGCTCCCCCTCTAGAAAAACCAGTTCAACGACCCGAACACCACCCGCGGCAGCGCCCCGAACTCCGACCCCAACCCCACATCCTCCCCATCCACCACCACCCCATCCCCCACCCCGAAGTACGCCCCCACGCGAACCGCCACACTCTCCGACACCGACCAGTTCACCCCCGGCGACGCAACAAACGACCCGTCGCGAAAGTTGCCCAGCACCAGCCCGCTCGCCGACACCAGCGGATGCAGCGTGTACGACAGCTGCACGGCCCCCACCTCGCGCCCCAGCACCTGCATCTCGCCCTGGGAAAACGCGCGGCTCGCCGCCGCCACAAGCAATCCCGCCGGCGAGGTCGCCCCGAGCCCGTCGC
Source organism: Longimicrobiales bacterium (assembly GCA_965208295.1). Classification (GTDB taxonomy): domain Bacteria; phylum Gemmatimonadota; class Gemmatimonadetes; order Longimicrobiales; family Gaopeijiaceae; genus Bin94. Next base: position 1,610,312 of record OZ242328.1, read on the forward strand.
GCTGCACTTCGACCACCAGGTACAGGTCGCGCCCGGCCACCGCGAAGGTGCGGTCCATTCCCACCGCGCCCCGCAACGCGACCGAGCTGCCGTCCTCGCGCACCGCGGCCTCCGCCCGGAGCGCCCACAGCCCCACCGACCCGCTCAGGAACGCGGCCGCGCCAAAGGTGTCGTGCACCACACCGCCCCACGTGCCCAGATCCCAGCCGCCGACGTTGGAGCTCACGCGTCCAAGCACGGTGACGATCTCCCGCGCGGCGATCCGCGCCACCACCTCGAACTGCGTGAACGCGCCCCGGTAGACGCGCAGCCGCGCCGCGTCCACGCCGGCCCGGTATTCGCGGAAGGGGTCCGCAGGGTCGAAGGGGGAGAAGGGATCGGCGGGGGTCAGAAAGAGGGTCGTCGCCCACGAGACGGGCTGTCGTCCCACGATCAGGTCGGCGTTGGCGCCCAGGTCGACCCGCACGCTGAGCCGGTCCACCCGGTGTCGCCACAACATCCGGTCGCTCGATTCGATCTCGCCGTCCAGCGGCAGCCAGTCGCCTCCGGTTTCGGTCCCGGTCGCCGTGAAAAGCTGCGCTCCCACCGAGGTCCCGGCCTGGCGCAGGGTCAGCGTATGCTCGTACGCCGCGTCGAGTCGAAACGGCCCCGGCGATGCGTTCCACATGACGCGCAGCCGCTGGACGTCGGAGGCTCCGGCGGACTCGTACAGGCTTTCCGCGACGTGAGTCCCGACGTTCAGGTAGTAGCCGGAGAGTCCTGGCTGCTGGGCGGCGGCGGAAATGGGGATGAGAAGGGCCGCCAGAGCGCCCGCGGACAGCCTGGTTCCCGTCACCCGACTTGCCAGAGCCGCAGGGACGAGACGCCCCCGGCCGCCGAGGCGCGACGCACGTATCGCTCGTCCGCCGTGACGAACACACCCCCGAGGCCGAGCGCCACGGCATGGTACGCCGCGGCGTGAAATGTGACTCCGTACTTCACGGACAGGGACACGGCCCGGACTGTCCAGTCGGAGTCCGGTGGGGCCTCGGTCAGGCCGAAGTCGGACAGCGAAGCCAATATCTCGCCGGCATCATCCGGAAACCGCCTCGCCAGCGTGTTGCCCACCTCGTAGATCCAAAGCTGGGGAACGACCAGGTCGATGGTCCCGGCCACCGCTCCGTCGCGCAGCGCGAGGGCAGCGTCCGTGTCCTGCTCGTCGTTCCCGGGAAGAACCCACTTCAGAAGGACCGATGCGTCGGGCGTTACGATCACGACAGTCCCTGCTCCCGCCCCTCACGTATCCACCCGACGATCCGGTCGGTCCGGATCGCGGGCAAGCGGGCGCGCAGGGCATCCATCCGGGCTGTGGCGTCCTGTCTTTTGGAAGTGCCTGCCCACTCGCGGATCGCGGCGTTGACGGCGCGGCTGCGAGTGCCGCGCGGCAGCCGTTCGATGACGCGCCAGGAGTCGTCGTCCAGCATGAAGTTGACCCGCTTGGCCATGTCGTTCTCGTTCGAGGTGAATCGGTGGGATGTGTAATGGTTACACACTGCCGCGTGGTTGGCAACTGGGGAATACCGCGCAGTGGCGGAACCCAGAGGGTCTCGCCTCGGCGAGGCCGGGTGTCTCGTGAATACCGTACCTGTACAAGCGGGGACGCCCGTCTCGCCTGGCCGGCCGCTCTCATCGAAGCCTGAGTCCCCAAACGAATATATTGTCCGCAGCTCCGCCGTTTGGAGCTGTCACCCTGATACTCGTAGGGCCGAGAGCGCCGCTGGGAGTCCAATGGAGATAGACGGAGGAACCTGCCCGAATTCTCGCCGTAACACCAGGTTCCGCCGAACTGGTGGCGTAGGGCATCAACTGGAGGTCGGCGTGGAGATGGCTCATGATATCATAGAGGTTCCAGGACTTCATAACATCAAATGTGACTCCGTCATACTCTCTTCCGTCCGCCCACAATGCAATGTAGAAGTGGGTCAGAATTTCTTCGATCCTGACGGAACTGACGTCTTCAAGGGACGCGAACCCTCTCTCGGGCGACTGCGTCAGGCGCTTCATCAACGCGGATTCACCACCGGGATAGCTGGTCCCCCAAGTGTCCATGACGAGCCGCAAAACCATGGCAGGCACGCCGTATACGGCGGCAAACGGCCTCTTACAAGGGCCATCATTCCCTTCTCTGGGGTAACCGACCCAACTGCATTGCTCGGGCGCATTCTCAACGCGGCCATTGTTGTCCGAATCCCATCCAAAGAAGTTCGCCAAGTCAGCGACCCACGCGCCCCAGTACCAGTTCGCTCCCCGTCTGTAGTCCGACCATCCCAGGTTCTGGCCAGACTCGTGTCCGAACACGCGGTATGCAACCAGTTGCTCGGCCAACGTCGCACCTCCTTCAATTTCCCAAAGGGTGTTGTGCCCTGCTGAGCCGAAAGCCCTGGCGTTTGCCTGAACCAGGTGGGTGACTTCATGCGTCAACAACCTGGGATAGTAACCCAGCAATTGCTGCTTGGTTACCCTCCTCCCAACGGATCCGGCCGGGTCTGGAACCATCACATAGAAGATCTCGGCATGATTACTCGTCGGGCACGTCTGCTTGGAGTAGAGATCACCAAACCAGACCCATCCGCCGACGTATTCGATCCGATTCACCTGTTTGGTCATAAGTACGAGAACCGCATCGTTATTGTCGACGTCCGAGAGCGAGCCGAAATAGCTGTCGTGAACCATCTTGGCGCTGGACGTGTAGAAGGCGTCCAGATCCGCCAGTTCGGCATCGGTGAACCTGTCGCCAGGATTGTCGATATCTTCCAGCCAGATCGAATGTTCCCCGACCAGGCGGACCAGCGCGGTCACCTCTTCCGACGTTGTACAGGTTCGCCTGACGTCTGCGTAGACGACAAGAGTGTCGCCAACCTGCAGTGATCGCACCGCTCGACTTGCTCGTCGACCCCGGTCAGGAGCTGTCGTGCGTCCCAATCTCCGCACCAGGTCCAGATTCCTCGCCATCAGATCACTGTGAGCGTGTGCATTCCGCCGAAGTAGTGTGTCGGTGGCATTCTGAAGTTCGCCGAAGTGGATTTGCGGATCTACCGCCCTTGGCAAGACGGGGCTGGATCCCAGTGTACCCGTCCCCTCCAGACCCGCCAGTGACGCCGGAATGCGAGCGACGTACGAGGCGGCACTGACGACGGAAGGATCACCCGGAGTTCCGTGTAGCGTGATTGCCGTGAGGGAGCTCGGATCCTCAGAGATCGAGGTGACGCCGATCAGGTATTCTCCACCTGACACATTGCCAGGCAGGTGCAGGCACCCGTTGCCTGGACGAGTGTAGCGGAAGTGGTGCTGAGGGAGATCGAGGTCTTCCCTGGTACGTGGCGTCACACCCACGGTTAGCGTGTCGATCTCGTTGACCAGAGCCACCTGCAGTTGACTGCCGCGCGGGGGCAGGCAGTCGCTGCGCGGAACTTGTATTGTCAGGGTGGTGTCAGTTGCCGATGTCACGGCAGCGGCCAGCCCGCCAACGGACACTGCGTTTTGGGCCGGAACGAACGAGAAGCCCCAACCTCTTATGGTGGCCGACCCGCCCTCGACCATAGTCGCAGGCTCGCTTCCGGTGATCTCAAGCGCGTGTGACTTCGCCACCGTCACGACCGCCGATCCCGAAGCTTCTCCCGCCGTGGCCGTGACCGTCGCCGTCCCGTTGCCCGTGGCCGTCACCAGGCCCGACCCGTCCACCGTCGCCACCGCGTCGTCGCTCGACTCCCACGAGAACTCGGCGCCCGCCACCGCGTGCCCGTTCGCGTCGAACGCCTCGGCCGCCAGTCGCAAGGTGTCGCCCAGAGCCGTGATCGTCTCTTCTGGGGGCAACAACGCTACCGAGTCGAGTACCTGTATCACCGTAACCGCTGCCATTCCCGAGACAGACACGGCGCTCGCCGTGACCGTCGCCGTCCCGTTGCCCCTGGCCGTCACCAGACCCGACCCGTCCACGGTTGCCACCGCGTCGTCGCTCGACTCCCACGAGAACTCGGCGCCCGCCACCGCGTGCCCGTTCGCGTCGAACGCCTCGGCGTCCAGCCGCAAGGTGTCGCCCAGAGCGGCGATGGTCGCCTCAGCCGGCACGACGGCGACCGATTCGGGCGACTGTGCCACCGTTACCACCGCCGATCCCGAAGCTTCTCCCGCCGTGGCCGTGACCGTCGCCGTCCCGTTGCCCGTGGCCGTCACCAGGCCCGACCCGTCCACCGTCGCCACCGCGTCGTCGCTCGACTCCCACGAGAACTCCACCTCTGCCACCGCGTGCCCGTTCACGTCGAAGGCCTCGGCCGCCAGTCGCAACGTGTCGCCCAGAGCCGTGATCGTCTCTTCTGTGGGCAACAACGCTACCGAGTCGAGTACCTGTATCACCGTAACCGCTGCCATACCCGAGACAGACTCGGCGCTCGCCGTGACCGTCGCCGTCCCGTTGCCCCTGGCCGTCACCAGACCCGACCCGTCCACCGTCGCCACCGCGTCGTCGCTCGACTCCCACGAGAACTCCGCGCCCGCCACCGCGTGCCCGTTCGCGTCGAACGCCTCGGCGTCCAGCCGCAAGGTGTCGCCCAGCGCGGCAATGGTCGATTCCACCGGCACCACGTCGACCGAGTCGGGCGACTGTGCCACCGTCACCACCGCCGATCCCGAAGCTTCTCCCGCCGTGGCCGTGACCGTCGCCGTCCCGTTGCCCCTGGCCGTCACCAGGCCCGACCCGTCCACCGTTGCCACCGCGTCGTCGCTCGACTCCCAGGAGAACTCCGCGCCCGCCACCGCGTGCCCGTTCGCGTCGAACGCCTCGGCCTCCAGCCGCAAGGTGTCGCCCAGCGCGGCGATGGTCGCCTCAGCCGGCACCACGGCGACCGATTCGGGCGACTGTGCCACCGTCACCACCGCCGATCCCGAAGCTTCTCCCGCCGTGGCCGTGACCGTCGCCGTCCCGTTGCCCCTGGCCGTCACCAGGCCCGACCCGTCCACCGTCGCCACCGCGTCGTCGCTCGACTCCCACGAGAACTCCGCGTCCGCCACCGCGTGCCCGTTCGCGTCGAACGCCTCGGCCTCCAGCCGCAAGGCGTCGCCCAGAGCGGCGATGGTCGCTTCCGCCGGGACCACGGCGACCGAGTCGGGCGACTGCGCCACCGTCACCACCGCCGATCCCGAAGCCTCTCCCGCCGTGGCCGTGACCGTCGCCGTCCCGTTGCCCCTGGCCGTCACCAGGCCCGACCCGTCCACCGTCGCCACCGCGTCGTCGCTCGACTCCCACGAGAACTCCGCCGCGGCCACCGCGTGCCCGTTCGCGTCGAACGCCTCGGCCTCCAGCCGCAAGGCGTCGCCCAGAGCGGCGATGGTCGCTTCCGCCGGGACCACGGCGACCGAATCGGGCGACTGCGCCACCGTCACCACCGCCGATCCCGAAGCTTCTCCCGCCGTGGCCGTGACCGTCGCCGTCCCGTTGCCCGTGGCCGTCACCAGACCCGACCCGTCCACCGTCGCTACCGCGTCGTCGCTCGACTCCCACGAGAACTCCGCGTCCGCCACCGCGTGCCCGTTCACGTCGAACGCCTCGGCGTCCAGCCGCAAGGTGTCGCCCAGAGCGGCGATGGTCGCCTCAGTCGGCACCACGGCGACCGAATCGGACGACTGCGCCACCGTCACTACCGCCGATCCCGAAGCTTCTCCCGCCGTGGCCGTGACCGTCGCCGTCCCGTTGCCCGTGGCCGTCACCAGACCCGACCCGTCCACCGTCGCCACCGCGTCGTCGCTCGACTCCCACGTCATCACCGCGTCCGCCATGACCTGCCCGTTTTGGTCCAGCACCTGCGCGGAGAGCTGCACGGTCGCGCCCAGCGCCACAAGCTGGGCAGTGGCGGGGGTGACAGTGACCGTTGTCGCACGGGGCAATTCGGGGGGCGGCGGCTCTGTCGCGCCGTCCCCGCAGGCAGCGGCCCAAGCGAGACCCGCCAACGCGAGCTGCGGGAATCGCCGGACAGGCGAGCGCCCGCGGCTTGGGCCGGCGCCTCGATGGGTAAGCGATCTGGTGCGACGTTCGGCGTGATGACGACCTCGGGTCCGAGCAGACCTCTGTGGCATGGAGAGCACTCCTTGGGGTCAGGAAGATGGACGGAAGTGTATAACCTTGAAAACACGCATTTCGTGGCCTATCCGTGGCTCGTCGTGCCCTATACTGTGGGTAATATCGTGGTGTACGGCAAGCAGCCCATCGGCCGACGTAGATGTCGACGCGCGTCCTGTCTTCAGGCATCCCGATCTCCATCCATCCATGTATAGCCCAGGACTGGGTGGAAGAATGGACTCCTCATGACCTGCACAACGAATTACATCAGATGTCGTTCTACTCCAGGGTGTCCCAGTGGAGTGTGTAATGACTACACACGGTCGCGTGGAGGGGTTGGGGAGCGCTATACGGGCCGCCTCACCACCTGGTGGACAGTTCGTCGTGGGCGTGGTCGGGCAACCGGTAGCTGAGACCGGCGTCCTCATAGGCCGACGCCCCAAGAAGGTCCGCGAAAACCCCGAATCCTCCCTTCTGCTTGAGCCGCCAGACACCGTTGTCGAATATCCGTCCGGTCTGTACGAACGACTTGGCTATCAGCGTCGAGAAGCCGTCGATCAGCACGCCCGCCACGAAGGCCGAGAGGACGAGGACGGAGTTTCTCTGAAAGGACCGGACGCCCGGCTGAAAGGCAGACTGATCCAGCCACTCCGGATCGGGCGGCGGCGCGTCGAGGCTGAGGGCATGGGGGGACGTTCAAAACGTCAGGCTGCCCCGGTCGGATACAACACTCTGCGCCTGCGGGTTCGCCGTTCTTCACAGGTTCCTGGAACCCGGCCGCCAGCCACGAAGACGAAGCCGCCTCCGCCTCACGATCCTTCCCACTTTGCTCGTCGCGGACCTGGCGGACAATACGCCCGCTCGCTCGGCTCTCGTCGATCCCGGTCCCCTGCTGGGCCTTGCCGGGCACGCCGATGCATCACCGGGTCCTGCGTGTTCGGTACGAATGTCGCGTCCGAGCTCATGCTCCCCGAACCGGCGGCCGCAGTAGCAGCATGGATCGGACGGGAGGCCGCTGAGCCGGATGGACAAGCGGATGGACAAGCGGAGCTTTCGGAAACGCGACATTTGCACGAAGTTCATCATATCCGCCCTGCGCGGGGCCGGATGGGACGAGATGTCGCAGCTTCGCGAGGAGGTGACGTTCACCGCTGGCCGCATCATCGTGCGTGGGGCCGGGGCCTTTCGGCCGTCCCGCTGGTCCCGATCAGGGTCGCGCCTTGAAGCTGAGAGCAGTGAGCCCCTTTTGATGAGAGATCGGAGACGAAAGCGAGTGAGAATCCCCACGGCATACGCAGAAAACTATGTGAAGGCCCGGCCACACGATCCGGTGGCCGTGGACAACTATATCAGGCATACGGGCATCGGCGACCCGGTGCTCGACCCGATCATGGAGGAGCTTTCCGACATGGCTCCGGGCGAGCTGCACCGTTTCATCGGGGCCGGTATCGAGGGGCACGATCACGTTCTGCGCGCTGCACCGGAGCTCCTGCGCGACTTCTTCAAGAACCTTGAAGAGCCTTCCTGGCTGGATTATGAAGCCCTGCGTCCGGGGATCCGCGCCTTCCACAAGAATGTGGACCTCATGCTGGTCGCGTTCGTCACCGGCGTGCTTGTGGAGGGCTTCTCGACGCTCATCGCCAAGTCGTTCAACATCACCGGGCGGGTGGGGTCGACGACAAGGCGCTTGCAGCAGAACAACCGCCACATGATGGACATTTTCTTCCCCCACGGTCTGCGGAGAGAAGGCGACGGGTGGAAGCTGTCCGCGCGCATTCGCTTCGTGCATACCCGGATCAGGAGCCTGCTCGCCCAGTCGGCCGACTGGGACCACGAAGCCTGGGGCAACCCGGTCAGCGCGGCGCACCTCGGTTTCGCCATTTCCGTCTTTTCAAAACGGCTGCTGGAGTACTCGCTGCTGGTGGGCGCCCAGTTCACCAAGGAAGAACAACAGAGCGTAATGGATGTCTGGCGCTACGCCGGATACGTGATGGGCATCCCGGAGAGCATTCTCTACGCCACCACCTCGGATGCGGAGAGAATCTACAAAATCAGCTATCAGTGCGAGCCGCCGCCAGACCCCGATTCGGTAGCCGTGTCGCGCCGATTTAGAAATGTCCTCCCTTAGCGAAGTAGAAATGTCCTCTTTCGGATCATGGTCGGTCAACGACGAAACCGGATCCGGGAGAGGAGCACATGGACTTGAGTCTGAAGGAGAGGGATCGCATCTCGGTGTTGAGACAGGTGAAGGAGGGAGTGCTTAGCGTGGCTGTGGGGGCGGCGCGGCTCGGGGTGACGCGACGGCATTTTCGCAGGTTGCGCCGGAAGTTCGAGGCTGAGGGCGATGCGGCCGTAGTGCACGGACTGCGCGGGCGGCGGTCGAACAGGGCGTTGCCGCGGGGGTTTCGAGAGCGGGCGCTGGAAGTCGCGAGGGAACCGCTGTACCGAGACTTCGGGCCTACGCTGCTCGCCGAGCACCTGGAGAGAAGCTTCGCGCTGCGGGTGAGCCCGGACACGCTGCGGGGCTGGATGATGGAGGCCGGCCTGTGGAAGCGGCAGCGCAGACGGGCCAAGCACCGCAGCCGGCGTCCGCGGCGGGCGGCGCTGGGCGAGCTGGAGCAGTGGGACAGCTCGGTGCATGCGTGGCTGGAGGACCGGGCTGCGGGCGACCAGGTGCTGATCTCGATCCATGACGATGCGACGAGCCGGCTGATGATGACCCGCTTTGTCGAGCGCGACGACGGTGCGGAGAACCGCCGGGCGATCATCGGATACTTACAGCGCCACGGCCGCCCCCTGGCTGTCTACACGGACCACGCCGGACACTTCGGGCAGTGGCTGGCGAAGAAGGAGGAGCGGACCGATACGATCATCTCACGAGCGCTGGGCGAGTTGGGGGTCGAGGTGATCCTGGCGGGCTCTCCCCAGGCGAAGGGACGAGTCGAGCGGACCTTCGGTACGGCGCAGGACCGCCTGATCAAGGAGATGCGGGTGGCAGGGATCTCCACCCTTGACGCAGCGAACCGCTTCCTGGCCGACTCCTGGGTTCCGTTCTGGAACAAGCGCTTCGTGGTCGAGCCCGAGAATGCCCTCGACGCGCACCGGCCCTTGCCGGCCGGCATCGACCTGGAGGCCCTGTTTGCCGAGACGGAGACTCGGAAGGTGGCCCGTGACTTCATCATCCGCTTCAAGAACCGGTACTGGCAGATCCCGGAGCAGGAGGCCCGCGGTGTTCGGCCGGGTGACGAGGTCGTCGTTGAGCGCCGACTATGCGGGGACATCCACTTCCGGATCGGCCAACGCTACCTGGCCGTCGAGTCCCTGGGTCGGGCCGGTCCTCCGACAACACCGACGAAGACTCAGCGCGCGAAGCCCCGCAAGCCGGGGTCCAAGCCGCCGAAGCCCGCACCGGACCATCCATGGCGAAAGCAAAACCACGCGAATGCCCAGATGGCCACGGCCCGGCGGGACCAGCGGCTCGCGGAAGAGGCTGCGCGAAGCAATGGAAAGCCTGCCGAGCCGCCGCATGCCGGACTCGCGAGCGGCGCTGATGGCCGGGGACCTCGCCGGAAATCGGATGCGGGATCGGTATGATCACCGCCTCATGGCCCCACCGACCGGCCAACACAGGGTCGACCCAACCCAACGCGACCGCCGGCAACCCCCCGATCTCCGGGCCGGGCAAGCCCGTCCCTCCGATCGGGGGGTCCCACTACCCACCCCACCCCCAACCCGCTCAGGCTGGCCGGGGGTGGCAAACACTCACCCAGGGGGGGACATTTCTATTTCGCTCTACCCCCGGACATTTCTATTCCGGTTTGACACCCCGATTCGGTAGCCGTGGCCAACATGCTGATCCAGTCGATACCGTCCGTAGCGGACGTCACGGACCCGACCGAGGAGAAGAAGCTCGTGAGGCTGGCGTACCGCCTTTCGCGATCGCTCATCGGCGACAGGCTCGCTACCGCCTTCGACTTTCCGAAGAAGTCGCCCTGGGACGTTGCGACACTCTTCCAGTACCGGACGAAACAGCGAGTGCTGCGATGTCTGGCGGGGACCCAGAAGGTTCGGGCCCACAATTTCACTCAGCTTCTCCAGATCTCGGTGTACGACGAGGAAGGACTGAGCTACAGGATGCCCGACCACGTCCACACGGCGAAATCGATCAACTGGTGAGGCCGGTTGGCAGGTAGCAGCCCGGGTACAGACCCCCTGCGGCATTCGAGCGGCGATGCATCCTCTCGCGCGCGCTGTGGAGAATCCACCATGCCTTCCCTGCACACGCTTCTGGTCCGGTCCAGCCGCACCTTCGCCGTTGGGATCGAGAGCCTTCCGGAGGCGCTCCGCGAGGAAATCACCGTCGCGTACCGGCTGCTTCGCGTTTCCGACTACCTGGTGTGCGGGATTTGATTGGACACGAATTCCCGCCATTCAGATCCCTTTTTCCGGCCATTTCGACAACCCGTGAGGCGGCAAGTGCTCTCGGCTGCCGGGAGACGCTGGTATTGGACCTCAGGCATGTGCGAGACGCCTGCTCAGCGGCTCCGCCACCCACTTGGGCAGGACGGCCTGTGGGAGCGGGGGCCCGATACGAGATCCTTCGAGCTCATTCGCGACTATCATGCCGCCTGGGCGACGATAGCCGGAGGAGGGGGACGGCTGTTCGTGGCGACCCTCGGTGGGGATTCGCTGGAGGTGTCCGCCTATCGGGCCGGCGACGGTACGGGGGAATTGTCCCGAGATCCGGTGGAGCTGGCGGGGTTGCCGCGGGGCGGGCTGCGCGGGATGATCGCTAGCCGGGAGGGGTCGTTGTGGATCGTGGAAGAGGCGGACGAATCCACGGTGTTTCACGTGTTTGGGGAGTCGGGGGGTGGGTGGGTCCGGCAGGGGAGGCTTAGTTTCGGCGGGACGGCGCGGATTCTGCATGTGTCGGGGAACAGGGCTGTGTTTCTGCATTTCGACGAGTTGGACCGGGAGACGGTGGTGGTTGGGCGGGCGGCTGTGAGGCCGTAATGGGGTCTGTCGTGCTCAGATGGCGGGACAATCAGTCCAAATAGCGGGCATTTGGCGGACAGTTGACGGCTGCTCTTCCCGTGGGTGCGGGTGCGACGGCATGAGGGAGCCGTGCCCTCCACCGGCGAGAGGCTGTCCGGTACGGGACCGCGATCAGCAATCTGCGAGCAGGGAGGGGTCGATGCTCTTGATTGCACTGCAATCACGCGGTAACCTTCTCCGCACGTTCCACACCACGAGGAGGTAACGGCCAATGGCGAGTATCACGATCCGCAATCTCGACGACGACGTCAAAACGCGCCTTCGCGTACGCGCCGCCGAGCATCACCGTTCGATGGAGGAAGAAGCGCGAATCATCCTGCGTGAAGCCGTGACTGACCGTCGCGCCGGTCCGCGGAATCTCGCGACGTTCACCCGCCAGTGCTTCGCGTCACTTGGCGGCGTTGAACTCGAACTGCCCCCGCGCGGCCCGATGCGCGGGCCTCCGGATTTCTCCTGAGCTTCCATGTTCGTCATAGATACGAATGTCGCGTCCGAACTCATGCGCCCCGAACCGACGGCGGCAGTAGCAGCATGGATCGGTGAGCGCGATGCGCAGGACATGTATCTGACGGCCGTGAGCGAAGCGGAACTCCTCTACGGCGTCGCGATCATGCCGACCGGCAAGCGGCGGAACGCGCTGGAGGTTGCCATGACAAGCTGGCTGGATCTCGGCTTTCGAGAACGGATCCTGCCGTTCGACAGCGCCGCGGCCAGAGCCTACGCGGCGATCGCTGCCGAGCGCCGACACGCGGGCCGGCCAATCGGCGAGGCCGACTGCCAGATCGCCGCGATATCCCGCTCACGCGGAGCCACTCTGGTCACGCGCAATGTGCGGGACTTCGAGGGTACGGCACTGAATGTGATCGATCCCTGGTCGGGGGCTGGTCCATGATGGAGGCCGCCGCGGGGGCGATCGGCAGCCGATGGCGGCGAGGCAGAGTAGGACCGGCTGTCGATCGCCTCGTCACCCAGAGGTATGACGTCCATGGCCGGGCTACTCATCCATCTTCCAGGGAGCGTTGGCCCTCGTCTCGAGCATCGCGCATCGCTCCATCAGGGAGTCAAACGGCTCATCGTCGTCCAGCAACATCCCGGTGGGCAACATGGTGGCATCCTTCTCGAGAAGCTGGGTCCGCCGACCGCAGAGCAGTGCCGCCGCCTGCAGGGCCTCGCGCTTCTCCGCTGCCGGGAGACGATGGTATTGGACCTCAGGCATGTGCGAGACGCCTGCTCAGCGGCTCCGCCATCCACTTGGGCAGGATGGCCTGTGCGGCGACCAGTTCGTCCATGTCCTTCCGCGAGAGCTTGGGCAGCACGGCATCCAGGCTCCTCTCAACCTCGTGGGGACCGAGCCACGAGATCGCCCGGATGACGGTGCCGGCGGTTCCATGCCCGGCCGCCAGCTGCCAACGCGGAGCATGGAGCAGTCTGACCTGATGGGCCCCGAAATGCAGGAGTCGGTCGGGACCGGAAGTGAGATAGACCGTGCGTACGGCGTTCTGCGTTGTAAGGCCGAGCCAGTTGGCCGCGTCTCCGCCGTTCGACACGATGGTCTCACCCCAGAGGCCCGCGAGCGCGGTGATGGCTTGCTCCAGACTCGGTGCGCGAAGACCAAAGCGCGTCTGGATCGGACGCATGTAGACGCCACGGCAAATCCGTAGGAGCCGCCTCGACCGGGCGAGACGGGACAGCGCCCGGCCCACCGCTGCCCGGTCGCCGAGGTGCAGGAGGTTGTCCGCCTGTATCGGCGTGGCCTCCGGCTTGGCCTCGGCGTATTCCATTATCCGCTCGGGCAAGCTGTTCATCGCGTCCGCGTTCTCCATCGCAAGTCGACTCGGTAAGCCCAATATAAGCGTCCGTCGAGGACTCTGGGGTGTGTAACGATTACACACTGCCGCGTGGTGGGTGCTGATTCCGGCGCATGCCGATCAGTGATTCCATTCCATGCCGATCACCCATTCCGGTGCATGCCGATCACGGATTCCGGTGCATGCCGATCACCCTGGAGTGAGCGAGTAGGAGCGCTGGAGAACCTGTTGTAGCGACGCCTTCTTCCATCCTCGCCGAGGTTCCTTGAGACGAGGAGAGAGAGGGTGTCACAGAAGAGGTTGTCCATGCGGAAGATTCGAGAGCTTCTGCGCCTGAAGTACGAGCTCGGGCGCAGCCACCGAGAGATTGCCGCGTCGGTCGGCATCGCCAACAGCACGGTGAGCGATTACCTGCGGCGGGCAAGGGCGGCGGGCTTCTCGTGGCCGTTGCCAGCGGGGCTGGACGACGCTGCGCTTGAGGCGGCGCTGTTCCCGGCCCCACCGCCGTCGCGGGTTCGCCGGCCAGAGCCGGACTGGGGACGCGTCCACCAGGAGCTACACCGCCACAAGGGCGTGACGTTGCAGCTGTTGTGGCTGGAGTACCGCGCGGCTCATCCGGACGGCTATCAGTACAGCTGGTACTGCGAGCGCTACAGGGCGTGGCGGAAGCAGCTCGACGTGGTCATGCGGCAGGTCTACCGGGCGGGAGAGAAGGCGTTCGTCGACTACGCGGGCCCGAAGTTCCCGGTTGTGGACAGAAGCACCGGGGAGGTGCGCGATGCCATGGTCTTCGTCGGCGTCCTCGGCGCCTCGAACTACACGTTCGTGGACGTGACCCGGACCCGGTCGCTACCGGACTGGACGATGTCCCACGTCCGGATGTTCGAGTTCTGGGGCGGGGTGCCCGAACTCGTGATCCCGGACAACGAGAAGGCGGCGGTCCGTGAGGCCAGCCGCTACGAGCCGGACCTGAACCCGACGTACCAGGAACTGGCCACCCACTACGGAACCACGGTGCTGCCGGCGCGGCCCCGGGCACCGCGGGACAAGGCCAAGGCCGAAGCCGCGGTCCAGCACGTCGAGCGCTGGATCATGGCGCCGCTGCGCAACCATACGTTCTTCTCGCTCGGCGAACTCCGCGAGGCCATCGCGCCGCTGCTGGCCGCGCTAAACGAACGACCGTTCGATAAGACCGAAGGCAGCCGCCGCAGCTGGTTCGAGGATCTGGACCGGCCGGCGCTCAGGCCGCTTCCGGCCGAGCGCTACGAGTACGCCCAGTGGCGCAAGGCGCGGGTCAACATCGACTACCACATCCAGGTCGAGCACGCGCTCTACAGCGTGCCCCACCAGCTGGGCCGTTGCGAGGTCGACGTTCGGCTCACGGCCCAGACCGTCGAGATCTTCCACAAGTACCGCCGGGTCGCCGCGCACCTCCGGGTCCACAGGAAGGGCGGATACGCGACCGAACCGTCGCATATGCCGGCTGCCCACCGCGCCCACGCTGAGTGGACGCCGTCGCGGCTCATCGCCTGGGGCCGCAAAGCCGGACCGCACACGGTCGCGTTCATCGAACGACTCCTTGAGAGCCGGCCCCACCCCGAACAGGGCTACCGCAGCTGCCTCGGGCTCATGAGTCTGCTGCGCGCCTACTCTGCCGAACGTCTGGAGGCCGCCTGCCGCCACGCGCTGGAGATCGGCACGCTGAGCTACCGGTCCGTCAAGTCCATCCTCGCTACCGGCCGCGACCAGACCGCAGCCGCCGAGCAACACGAACTCTCCCTGCCCGCAGAGCACGCCCACATCCGTGGGCCGCAGTACTACACCACCACTCGCCAGAACGGAAAGGAGTCCTGACGAAGATGCTTCGCCAACCCACCCTCGACCTGCTCCACGAACTCCGGCTCACGGGCATGGCCCAGGCCTTCGAGGACCAGACCGCCATGCCCGACATCGCCGAACTCTCCTTCGACGACCGCCTCTCCCTGCTCCTCGAACGCGAGAAGACCGAACGGGAACAGCGCCGCTACGTGCGCCTCAAGGGCCTCGCCAAGCTCCACCTCGACGCCACCATCGAAGATCTCAACTTCAAGGCCCCGCGTGGTCTCGACCGCTCCCTCGTGTTGCGCCTCGCCTCCGGGCAGTGGATCCGCGACGGCCAGACCGTCCTCGTCAGCGGCGCAACCGGGTCGGGGAAGTCGTACCTTGCCTGTGCCCTTGGCCACCAGGCCTGCCGCGCTGGCATCTCGACCCGCTACTACCGCGTCTCCCGGCTCCTCGACGAGCTCACGCTAGCCCGGGGCGACGGGTCGTATCCCAAACTCATCCAGCGGCTCGCCAGGACGTGGCTCCTCATCCTCGACGACTGGGGACTCGCTTCGCTCTCAGGCCAGGGACGACACGACCTCCTCGAGGTCCTCGACGATCGCTATGCCCGCCGTGGCACGCTCCTCGCCAGCCAGGTCCCCGTCGACCACTGGCACGATGTCGTCGGCGATCCCACCTTCGGCGACGCCATCCTCGACCGACTTCTCAACAACGCCCACCGCATCACCCTCAAGGGCGCCTCGATGAGAAGGCTCTACGACTCGACAAAGACCAACTCCACACCCTAGACTCCAACCCTCAACCCCCTCGCCCAGCGCCCCTATGGACCTCCGCTCCTCCAAGATGATCGGCATGACCTGGAATCTGCGATCGGCTTGCCGGAATCGGTGGTCGGCATCGCTGGAATGGGCAGTGGGCAACTGAGGACCACCGCGCAGTGGCGGAGCCGAGGGGTTGGGGAACGCTCTGCTCGTCATCGGCGAGACGCTTGACCTGCCGGCTCCGGCCGACCAGGCTCTACCGGAGCGAACCGTGGTTGTCGTGGATCGCCACCATGGAGTCGGACTCCCAAACCAAAGGATGCAGCCATGACCAGTTTGGCCCGCGCGATGATGTCCATGCTCCTGGTCCTGCCGGTAGCCGGCGGCGCGGGGGATTCGGATCCGCCGGGCGCCGAATTGCCCGCCGGCAATGTCCATCCGAGCCAGCTCCCGTGGGACCGCATCGACACGGTCGCCGTGTTGGGGAGCGGCCCGATGTGGGATGAGCCGCCCTTCTACCAGGTATTCGATGCCGTCCTCGACAACGAGGGGGACGCCGTCTTCCTGGTCAACGGAGGCGATGGCGAGCTCATTCGATACGATATCGGCAGTGGGCGGACCAGTCGCATCGGCAGGCGAGGCTCGGGGCCGGGCGAGTTCGGGCGGCCGGTCTGGCTGGAACCCCACGGCCCGGACTCGCTGCTGGCATACGACATGAGTCTCGGCCGCTTCTCCGTCTTTTCCCGATCGGGCGACTTCGGCCGGATCTTCACGCTGCCCGGGGACGGGGGCAGGGGGAGAGACGTCGCGGCGATGACCCGGATGGGCGGGAGGGTCTGGGCGGCGCTGTCATTGGGGGCACCGCCCGGGCTCATGGGGTTGGCAACGCCGCCCGGCACGAAGGCCCGCGACACCGTGGCCGTTCTCGAAGTGACCCCCGAGGGTGGTGTCTCGAACACGGTCGCCCGCGTCCCTCACGGCCTGTGGGAGCGGGGGCCCGATACGGGATCCTTCGAGCTCATTCGCGACGAACATGCCGCCTGGGCGACGATTGCCGGAGGAGGGGGACGGCTCTTCGTGGCGACCTTCGGCGGGGATTCGCTGGAGGTGTCCGCCTATCGCGCGGGCGACGGTGCGGGCGAATTGGCCCGCTATCCGGTTGAGTTGACGGGGTTGCCGCGGCGGGGGTTGCGCGGGATGCTCGCGAGCCGGGAGGGGTCGTTGTGGGTCGTGGAAGAGGCGGACGAATCCACGGTGTTTCATGTGTTTGGGGAGTCGGGGGGTGGGTGGATTCGGCAGGGGAGGCTTAGGTTCGGCGGGACGGCGCGGATTCTGGATGTGTCGGGGGACAGGGCTGTGTTTCTGCATTTTGACGAGTTGGACCGGGAGACGGTGGTGGTTGGGCGGGCGGGGGGGTGATTTGGTGGTTGGCGTGGACCGATTTGGCGGGGTCTGGAAGGCGAAGATGCCTCCGGCGGTTGCTCTCCTCCAACATGTCTCAGCAGGATGTGTAAGGATTACACACTGCCACGCGACTGCCAGCCCCTGAGCCCCATGACGATGACTACGCAGACCCCATAAGGGAGGGCCAGGACGATGCTCCAGTGCTACCTGCGAGCCGATCCATACCACCTCGGGAAGGTCTTCTGAACACCGCCGAAAGGGCCGTTCCTAGCCCATACTTGGCGCGAATCCGATCCCCGGAATCCTCACGCTTATCAGGTGTCTCCCAGATGGCGTGAATCCCGGCAAGAAATCGTCTAAAGTCTTACAGGACTGCACGATCTGCCGTTCTTGCCGTGAGACCGTGATCGGGCCTGTCGTGCCCGAACAGCGGGAATCTTGTCGCTGGGTTTTGCGCCTATGCGGTGCGGTGGGCAGGGCGGTTCGCCTGAACCGCGCGGATGAATTGCTCGCCGAAAGGGGTGACCTCTAGGATGCCTTTGTCGACGTACAGGGCTTCCTCGTCGCGCGCACGTGCTACAAGGGCACGGCGATCCTGCACCGTGTATTCAGGATGTGTCTTCACCCAATCGTAGGCATCGTCTGACCCAAGCTTGCGCGCATAGGTAACAGATACCAACCCGAGTCGCTCCCAGTTCACAATCGCTTCGGGCAACCCCTGCGGTATGTAGACTTGCTCTCCGTTGTCGTCGCGCGTATCCAGCAGTGCGGGCAGCGCCGTCGTTCGCAGCCTTCCGTCGTGACGATACACCAAGTTCACTATTGGGACCCTGCGGCGAAGAGCATACCTGTTGAAAAAGCGAGCATCGCCTGGTGATAGCTCATGGATGATCTTGGCAAAAGCAGGATGAGCCTTCGCTGCCGTGCTGCTGTCCATCGCCGTTGCCAGCAGGCTCAGGTACATCTCCCTGAGCTCCGATTCTTCGTGCGAATAGGCTAAGCCCTCAACAGCCTTCGCCGCGACAAATGGTTCCGGTTCGACCAACCGTTGCTCGGGTATCGTGGCCAGGCGCTCTGCCATTTCAGCGGGAAACTTGCGCTCGAAGTAGACTCTCGCCTTGCCGTAGGCGTGATGCACGGCAGCCAACGGAAGCAACCCGACCTCGATCGTCGTCGCTACGTTGCGGGCCGTCCGAGCCAACGATAGCCCTGCTTCCCTCAGTTCCTCGGAACCCTCTGCTTCCGAGAGGACGGCTTTCACGATGCCCGAAACGTCCTTGACTGCCATTGAATCCTCTCCCTTTGTTTCCGTTTCTCGAGAGCCTTCCAGCTAGATGACTTCTCTTTCTTCAGATCGCCGGTCGCGTATCGCCTCGTCGTAGGCGGTAAAGGTATCACGGTTCGGTTGGCCGGGAGGCATCTACTATCTCGGGATTCGCGGCGATCAGCCGGAGTTGAACCGCAAGGCCGAAGCCGAGCCCAGTGCCCGCTCACGCTGGGAACGCTTTCCCCCAAGAGGCGACCTCCACCCAAAGCGGCGGTGCCCGTAGGTACGATCGAGCCGTGATGGCGATACTCCTCGGGCTTTTCGGCAGGTACCGAAGACCCGAAACACTTTCCCAGCGTGACTGGGACCGGTTCATCCACGCCCGGCCCGCAGGGAAGGTCGGGCCGAGCGAGACGCCGGTGTCCGACCTCACGGTCGAGCACGACCTATCGAGACAAGGGTGGCGATGCCGAGCATCTGCCGCGCCGACATGGCCGAGTCACCTCCAGACCCTCGACCCATCTTCAAAGCTCGGCGAAGAACCCCGGCTGAGGTCTGGTCGACTCCACCAACTCCGTGCTTACCCCGAGCTCGAGCTGCTTCAGGAGCCCGCAGAGATCCACTCCGTCAATGAGGTCGATGGCTGGCGCTCCGTCTCTTACGGCTTCCCGGGCTGCATCCCTCGTGAACCTGCCCGTCGTCATGAACAGCCCCTTGTCTGCGCGGCCGACCATTGCACCTCTGAAGTCGCGGATCTCGCGTGCTCCCACCGAACCCGCATACCTCTTGCACTGAAATCGCACGTGAAACGAAATGAGATTGACCCGCAGCACCCCGGCCCCGTCGATACCTCCGTCACCAGACCGGCCCGTTACCGAGACTTTCGTGAAGCCCGATTCCCTCAGGATACGCTGACAAAGACGCTCGAAGGCGTCAGGCTCCAAGTCCCGCAAGATAGCCAACAGATCTTCCTTCCAGTCGCTCTCGCTCGATGTCTCGGAATCCTCGGAGGGGACGACAGGTGCCGGCTTGACGCGGTTGCGTTGGCGCCGCCTGCGCTCCTTGCGGACGAGATCCCGCACCTTCTCCTCCGAAGGAATCGCCCGGCCAGCCGGAGTGATCGTCCAAACACCCCGTGCGGTGTTGTTGACTGCATCGACCCACTTGAGGTTGGTCCGTGCCCACGCGAGACGGTAGGCAACTTCTGTCTGCGAACCGTCGTTGTGGGGGATGTCGGAAACCTCATCCGGCAAAGCCAGGTCTCGCGTGACGTGTTCCAGGAGTTCCTGGATGGACGCGGAACCGCCGCTGTTCTTCAACGCCGCCAGTGTCGGCCAGAGCAAGTCGTCGTAGGTGGGTATGCCTTGGGCCGTCACCGGTCAGCCTCCTGTCCTATTGGTGTCCCGCCGAATCGAACTCGCATGTTGAAACTCCCATCGGGATCATAACACACCACTCTCGGCTTCGAGTTTGCGAACCGCGTTCGACGCGCGTCGATCGTTGCGAGGGAGAAGCTCCTGCGGTCGATGGCCATCTAGCAGCTCGGCGAGCACCCTGCCGTGAGCTTTGGTGAAGCGCGGCGGCACAGCCTCTCCGATCATCTCTCTCACAAGACCCGAGCGGGACTTGGCGTCGCCTTCGCCCCATTCGAAATCTCCTGGCAAGGTTTGCAGCTTCTGACACTCAAGCGGGCTCAGGACGCGGTTTTCGTAGGGATGGATCGTCCGATCACTCCCGATCCGGTTGCTGGCAGTGGTGATCGTCGCTGCGGGGCGGTTAGGTGACAGTCTCCTATAGCTCGACCGGCGAAATCCTCTCACCAGCCGAGCCCGGCCGTTCTCGACGACATGGGGACGCAGCAACCGAGCGTTGCACCTAGGACAACAGGCGAGATGACGCGGGAGTCCCGAGCCACTGCAGTCGGGGCATTCGTCGTTTTCCCATGCGCTGGCCCCGCCGCCCGCGGGGATTGCCGCCACCATACGGTACCGCTCCGGACTCCATACCGGGACGAAGTGAAGGGATCGGTCGGAGCGCGCCGAGGAGACCGAGCTGGCGTCCAGCGCGGGGAGTTCGAACGAGTCCAACGCCTCACCCAAGGAAATGGGCTCGCCCCCGTGATCCGGCGCATGGGTGGGTGTCGGATAAGGAACTGTGCCAGATTCTTCCAGGAACTGAAGACACCCCTCACCCCGCCGCACGAACGTGATGAAGGACCGCACCCTGGTTTGCGGCACACCGTAGTCCGCCAAGTCCGACACTAGGGGGTAGGCCACATACTGGTCCTTCAGCAGCGAGATCAGAAGCGCAGCTGCCGACACGGCTCTCTGTGTGCGAGGGTCCCGGACCTTTCTCGTCAGGAATGCTCGTACGTTCTCCACCACGATTGCCCGCGGCGCGAGAGCAGTGGCCACCTCGGCGATCGGGACTACCAATAGGTTCCGCATGTCCCTCGCGCCTGCGTCCGCGTCCTGCCCCATTCCTCTTCTCGCATTGGCGGTCGAAAGACCCTGACATGGGGGGCACGCCGCCAACAGTGCGGGAGCCTCTTGATCCCCCCGGTCACGGTAGGCCGCAACGACATCCGGCCAAGTATGTCGTAGGTCGCCAGGAATGACGGAAGCATTCGGCAAGTTCAGGGCGGCAACCGCGAGTCGACGGCGGTCGATCTCGGCCAACACCTCGAACCGAAAGCCCGCCTCGGCGAACCCGACATCGCCCGCTCCGCAATTCGTGAAGAGGCTAACGGCACTCAGAATCATCAGGACTCTACTCGCGTCCGAGACGTGTTAGCGGATGCGGGAGTGCTCTGTTCCTGATCCTTCTCCCGGACGGCGTCAAAGTGCTCCTCCATTCGGAAGTCGCCTTCACCCCGTTCCGCGAGGATGTATAGGAAGTCCCTCCAACCTGATTCGGCTTGGTCTAGGAGCGCCTCCCAGTCGAGAGCGTACATGTCGTCACGTACCATCGCATCGATCTTGTCGGTGAACTCGGGCTCCTTGTTCAGGCGATCCGCGACGATGTACCCAGTGATTTGTCGGAATCTTGCCCCAGTGACCGGTCTGACCCGTGACCTGATAGATCGGACGTACAGTTCAAAGCGCGAAAGATGCTCCCAGTCGACTGCCAGCCCTGGTCGCACGAACTCCAAGACAAGCAGATGGCGACCGCTGGCCATCGTTAGGTCTACCCTGCCCCTGTACACATCAGCCGACAGTTCGGCCGTCGCGGCAGCCTCCTCAATGGTCCCGCGCAGGCCGGACTCCTTCTTGAAAGTCTCCCACTCAGGTGAGATGAGCCATGGGTTTTTCGCGATGAAGTCCCGCACGGCGTTTTCCAGTTCCTTCGCCTCGATCCGTCTCCTTAGACCTTGGATTGCCTCCAGCTTGGTGTGGACCACTTCCACTGTTTGGAGAGCCGTTAGGACCCGCGCTTCCACCAGCACGTCAAGGAGTGCTGACTCGTCCAAGTTTTCCGATTCAGCGATCTCGGCAATAAGCTCCTTGAGGCGTCCCTGCTCCCAGGCTGCCAAAACGGCTCCCCCCAAGTTGTCAAACTGCTCTTGGGATAGGGTTGGGATGGTGCCTAGCGCGGTCAGCGCTCGCTTTACGATCTTTCTCTCGTGTTTCTGCAGGCGCTCCAGACGGGCGGCGAAGCCCACGAGCTTCTCTTCGAGACGTCTCGTCTTCTCCTCAGCCCTCAGTTCCGCCCACACTCTGCACACTCGCCGAAGGCGACTCTGGCCCCACAGGAGAAGGGGGCTTGTCTCGCCCCTGTCCCAATTGACGCGCTGTCGCTCGGTTGCGATCAGGTCGGCTGGAAGCCGGTCGATGAAGTCGGCCACGACCTGCCCCGCAAGATACTCGGCCCCATGCTGTCCCGTGAGTCCACGAGTCAGATTGAACAAGAATGGCCTTTGCGCCAGCTTCCCGCCTGCGTAGACCGCGACTCCCTTCAACTCCTCTTCGTCGATGGTGTCCTCGTGGAAGAGGAACCGCCAGCGGATCTCGTTACCGTCGACGGTCTCTAGGCCCCAGCCATCCCCAACGATCTCGACGCCCTCAATAGGCTCCGGCAGGTCCTTCGGGAACTGATACTCGAATCCGGCGACATCGTACGACGGCGGGATAGGTTCCCCCTGTACCAACACCCTGAAGTTTGCTTGTTCCTGATGAAGCAAGAACCTCCTGGCCATGCTGATCCGAAACTGATTCTCGGCCGGGGTCCGGTGGATCGTGAGTCGTGAAAGGGTGATGCGCGTCCCGCGCCGCTCCTTTCTCCCCTCGTCTGGAGCAGCGTACTCGATGACCTTGATCTCTTTTCGAGCCGCGCTCGGCTGGTCGTCCGCCATGAGAGCCTCGAGATCGAGGCGGAACACCGTGCGCTCTCCCGTGGCTGCGCTCACGGTCTCGACGGTCACACGGCTTGCTATCCCGAAACCCGCGAACTTCCCGATGCCCTTTCGCCCGAGCACGGGTCGACCGTCCGCCGTCTTCTCCTCGGCCTCGTCTCCCCTCCGGTTACGTCCCACTGCTAGGAACAGATTCTGACACTCGTCGAAACCCATGCCGATGCCATTATCACTGATCACGAAGGTGGTGCTTGGGTCGGCAACGCTCTCCGGGAGTTCGATCTCCACGGATGTCGCGTCCGCGTCCCAAGCGTTCGCCACCAACTCAGCGATCGCGTTCACGGGGCTCTGGTACATCTGAATCCCCAAGTGCTCTATCACGCGGCCATGGAACTCGAGGTAGAGCCTCCTGCCGGCAGGGCCTACGACTTCCTGGTCCATCGCGATCACGCTCATGGTGTCCTCGGTCTTCAGGTTCGCTTTTCTCGCATGTTGCGGTGGCTCCGCACCTCGGGAACGGCCGATGGTTGCCAAAGTCCTCCGAAAGATACAGGTATC
The DNA here is from genome assembly GCA_965208295.1 of Longimicrobiales bacterium. Lineage (GTDB taxonomy): Bacteria > Gemmatimonadota > Gemmatimonadetes > Longimicrobiales > Gaopeijiaceae > Bin94. The sequence goes on from OZ242328.1 coordinate 1,633,431, forward strand.
TCATCCTCACGAGAATTCCAGCCGGTAGCTGCCGCCGCCACGCCGGGATGGGTGCGCGCTCGGGTCAAGTTCTGACGGCCGTGGCCCGGCACTCGTTTGGCCGCCATCGTCAGGAACCATTCCCGGAAAAGCCTAGACCTTCGGCTCCGCCTTGCGGGGGCGGTCGAGATCCGCGGCGACAAGCTCAGCACTTCGGTCTGGCTCCTGCACCTGGGAATCACCGTTCCTTCTCTCGACTCGCGCGCGATCACCCGTTAGGACAGCCGACGACTACGCCCATGATCCGATCCACGAAAGCCGTATTTCGCCAACTCCCTGTCCGGTAGTTCCGAGATCTCCCGACCCGCGATCCACACTTTCCCCCGTGAAGGGCGGGTCAGTCCTCCCAGCAGGTTGAGGATGGTGGTCTTGCCGGAACCGGACGGCGGCGTTTGACGGCGCGGTTGCGAGTACCGCGCGGCAGTCTCTCGATGACTCGCCATGAGTCATCGTCCAGCATGAGTTTGACCCGTCTCGCCATGTCTTCCTCCAAAGTGTCCTATGGAGTGTGTAGCGGTTACACACTGCCCGTGAACGGCAACTCCGTGTGAGCTCCCGTGGATCGCGTCGGCACCCGAGCCTCAGCTTCCCGACGAGTTTGGGCGGCTGGTCCGGCTGGAACCCCAGGCCCACCCTCCTTGCTGGCATACGACATCAGTCTCGGTCGCTTCTCCGTCTTTCCCGATCGGGCGACTTCGGGCGGATCTTGAGGCTGCCCGGCGACAAGGGCAGGGAGAGACACGTTGGGGACGCCGCCCGGGCTCAATTGGTTGGCGACGATCACCGGAGGAACGGAAAGCCTCTAGTTAAGTTAGTGTCCGCGGCTGCCCAGTTCGTTGTTGACTGGTAGGCTGTTCGTAGGAGTCGTGGTCACTTCTACGGTGATCTCAGCTTCGCCACGGGATGTTGCACAAAATGTTCTCGCAACGCATCACGGATGAATCTAAGGTTGAGCTCAGCAGCGATCTTCCGCACGGCCTCGCCATCCTTCCATTCGATCGGCCGTTTCGTCCGTTGTTGCTGTTCATACGTCAGCTTTGCAATGGCATCCGGGTGAAACTTACCGGTGGTCCAAAACGCATAGGTCTGCTTGCATTCGCGCAAATCTCTTCGACTTGCAACATAGTCCCTCATGATGGCAAGCTTGCTGAGCCAGTGTTCCACCTCTTCGATGGATACGGTGCCACCAGGAATCTTCCCCTTGCACTCGATCATATAGACTTCATTACTATTCCTCGCACAAACCACATCGATCTCAGCTTTCGCTCCGCTCTTTCGATGCGTATGAACAACGCGGAGATCGACTCTTCCACTATACGCACGCGTGGCGACATAGGCGACTAGCAGTTCAAATATGATGCCGCGCATATTGCCCGCTCGGCCTTCGATTTCAGAAAGCTGGTTGAGCAGTTGGTACAAGGTTTCACCGTCTACTTCCACATTCGTAGCAACTCTTCTAAGGGTTGCCATCAAGTTGGTGATGGCGGACGCCGTGTGGCGACCAAACAAACTTTCATGCGTTACCATCATCAACCCAGCTCTGTGGCCCTCGGTTAGGGCCTTTCCGGTAAAGCTATCGGCCATGATGATCGGGAACAGACCTCCGCTGTTCGAACTCTTTTCGTAGACCTGTACCTTGCGGATGAAGTACTGGATATGGGGAACATCCAGTCGGTCTTCGGTGAACACATCGGCCACGACGAAGCCATGCTTGCGGTTCTTCCGCCGGAGCGAAAGAAGATAACACGGACCCGTCAAGTCCCACTTGAACTGCCCCACCCTACAAGGCTCACCTTCACCACGAATGGTGATCCTGTCACGGCTTCCGATGCCGTTCTTCCACGCCCACTCGCGAAGGCCATCGAGAATCACACTCTCCGTCAGGCGTCGAGCGTTGACGCGAGCCGCGTCCAGGGGTGCCATGACAGCGCTGGATTCCGCAATGTAGCAGCGACCGAGACCGCCAAGTTCTTCTTCCTTCATGATTCCGAGAGAAACCAGTTCTCTCCGCACACTGCTCGCGGAGACCTGCTTCTTAAGCTCAATGGGCGCACCACTCACTACGGCAAACTCATCTACCGGTACGATGCCACCGCGCGCACGGAGACCGTCTATGGCGCAGGCATAGACGGTGCGCGTCTCACGTAGGTCACGCAGGAGATGGTCCCAGTAGCGCTGCGTGTTCCGCTGGCGATCTAGGTAGAAGAACGCTTCACGTTTCGGCAGTAGGCCGGAACGCCGCTCAACAGGCGCACGGGCCCGAGAAAGACGCTGGCGCGCTGCTCCGGGAGAGATGCCCAGGGACTCCGTCAGGGTTGCAACGAGACGGCCTGCCCGGGCCGGTCCCTCTTTGGAGAGTACCTCAAGGACGGGGGTCATGTCGGTGTCACACTGCTCAGTTTATTGTTTTAACAATCCGTGCAAATGCCGTATCCAGATAAGTCATTGGCAATCAATACGTTACGGGATCGCCACGACTGCTCCAGGCGTATCTTTCGGTGTCAGCAGATTTTCACGGGAACGATCAGGACCGAACTCGCAGACGGGGCTACTAAGTGCCTTTCCGCACGCTCATCCGGCGAAAGCCGCGTCAGGGCCACCTCCCCCGCAATCCGTCCTCGCCCATGGTTCGCAACCCGCTGGCCCGCCAACGCAGGCGGAGCGGTCAAGCATTCTGGGCAGTCGTTGAGCATTACTGGCTTTTCCCTTGTCGTGGTGAGGATGTGGCCGCGGGAACGTAAATCCTACCTGGTGGGCGTCGGGGAAGGCAAGGTGGCGGCCGCTGAGATGGGAGAACCGGACGGAACAAGAGCCCGACCCCCCCACCCCCCCTACCCCTCCACCCGCCCATCCACCAGCCGAATCAACCTCCCCGCCCGCTCCATCACCCGCGGATCGTGCGTCGAAAACACAAACGTGGTCCCCTTCTCCCGGTTCAGCTTCTCCATCACGTCGAGCAGCGCCTCGGCCATCGTCGAATCCAGGTTGGCCGTGGGTTCGTCGGCCAGCACCAGCGCCGGTTCCGCCAGCACCGCGCGCGCCACAGCCACCCGCTGCTGCTGCCCGCCCGACAGCTTCGGCGGCATCCGGTCCTCCAGCCCCTCCAGCCCGATCTCCGCAAACAGGCGCCGCACCCGCTCGCGGCGTTCCCGCGCGGGCAGCCCCTGTAGCAGCATCGTAAACTCCGCGTTCTCCTGGGCGGTCAGTACGGGCAGCAGGTTGTAGGATTGGAAGACAAATCCGATCCGCGAAAGGCGTACTTTCGCCAGCTCCTTGTCCGGCAGTTCCGAGATCTCGCGGCCCGCGATCCACACCTTCCCCTTTGAAGGGCGGGTCAGTCCTCCCAGCAGGTTGAGGACGGTGGTCTTGCCGGAACCGGACGGCCCGGCCATCGCCACGAACTCGCCGGCGGACACCTCGATATCCACCCCCCGTACCGCCTCCACCGGACGCGGCTCCTGCGGATAGATCTTCCACAGGCCCTCGGTGTGCACGGCGGGCTGCCCCGCCCCATTCGTCCCGTTTCCTGCCGTCGAGTTCTCTTGCATTCAATCCACCTTGACTGTTTCGGCCGGGTCCAGGCGGGCCGCGTGCCACGCCGGGTAGAGCGCCGCCGACAGGCCGATCAGGGCCGTCATCACCACGCTCTGGATCACGGGCTTCGCTTCGATGACCGGCACCATGACCGGGTCGAAGGCGATCCCCCCGAAGTTGAGGTCCGAGGGCATCAGGCCCGACATGTCCAGACCGTCGCTAAGAAGGAAGTACACCACCGCCAGCCCCACGGCCACGCCGACGATCCCGCTCGCGAAGGTGAGCAGGATCCCCTCGATGTAGACCACGAGCCCCGTCTCGCGGCCGCTCAGCCCGAGCGCGCGCAACAGTCCCAGTTCCCGCTTCCGGTGCAGCACCGAAATGAAGATCGCGTTGAGGATGGCCAGGGCTACGATGGCGAAGAGGATGACGTGGAATGCCCAGTCGCCGCCGTCGTCCAGCTTGAGCGCCGAGTACAGGTCGGGCGACGACTCCGGCCACCCCACCACCTCGACGCCGGCCCCGCTCACCTCGGCCCTGGCTTCTTCCAGCACAGGGTCGGTGAAGGACGAGTGGGGCAGGAACACGGCCACGGCGGTGGCGCCCTCCACGCCCAGCCAGGAGCGGGCCGTGCCGAGCGGGATGTGGATCAGCGTCTGGTCCAGGGCGTCGATCCCGGTCCGGTAGATGCCCACGACGCGGACCAGTTGCCCCTCGATGTCGCCCGAGGCGGCCTGCGCCGTCAGGACCATGCGGGACCCGGTGCGCACCCCGAGCCGCTCCGCCAGCGCCTGGCCCAGGAAGGCGTGGAGGCGGTCGCCGTCTTCCAGGTAGCGTCCGTCCACCACGTCTTCGCCCAGCTTCGAGAACGCCAGTTCGGTCGTGGGGTCGACCCCGATGATGAACGCCGGGAGCGCGCCCTCGGGCGACGACGCCAGGCCGCGCGTGGCCACGCGGACCGAAGCCAGTGCCGGTTCGGGGACCTCGGCCTTGGCGACCGCGGCCACCGACGCCTCCACCTGGGCCGCGCTCATGCGGTCGTCCAGACTCTCGCTGTCGCGGTACCCGGGCGCGTGGAAGGTGACGTGACCCGAACCCAGGCCTACACCCGAGTCGATCCAGTCCTCGTGCATGCCGTTGGCAAGGGTGCGCGAGAAGATCAGGAGCGCCAGACCCATGGCCATGGCGGCGGCGGTCAGGGCGCTGCGGCGCATTTCGCGGCCCAGGTTGCGGAGCGCGAGCCAGGTCAGGGTGGGGATGCGTACCATCTGTCGGCTACCGGTTGGCCAGCACGTCGGCGGGGGGTATGCGGACCGCCCGCCAGGCGGGGAGCAGCGCCGAGACAACGCCGGTGCCGACCAGGGCGACCGCGCTCACGAAGGGTCCCCACACGGAGTACTCGACCGTGAGCATGGGCCGGACCGCGGAGCCCACGAAGGAATAGGTGCCCACGAACCTGCTCAGGTCGATGGGGTTGTTGTGGATATAGAACATGAGAAGAGCCGCCAGCGCCGCGCCCGCGGCGAGCGAGACCAGCCCAAGGAGGAGCCCCTCGTAGATGACGATCCGCCCGATCCCGCCCCCCGATGTCCCCAGCGAGCGCGCGACCGCGAATTCCCGGCGGCGCTCGTAGGTCGCGATCAGCATCGCGTTGGCGACCCCGAACGAGGCCATTCCGAAGATCAGGATGGCGACGACGAAGTTGACCGCGTCGACGTAGTTGACCATGAAGTAGAGCTGGTCCAGGAAGCCCGACCAGGGCTCGGTACGGAGCCCCGGCGCGACCGCCGCCACGGCCTCCCTGATCTCGGCGGCCGGCACCTCCGGTTCGCGAATGCGCGCCACCGCCACCACCACTTCGTGAATGCGGCCGGGGTCCATCGCCATCAGCTCGGCGAGCGACCCCATCTCGAGGAGCGCGTAGCTGTCGTCGTACGCCCCGACGCCCACGCTGAAGATCCCGGACACGGCGAAGAGGTCGTTCCCCGTCGACCCGTCGGCCGCGGGCGCCACCAGCACCACCTCGTCCCCCACTCCGGCCTCGACCGTTTCGGCCATTGCCTCGCCCAGCGCGATCTCGCCCGGCCCCGGCATCCGCCCGGCCACCAGCCCGCTCGCGAACCGGCTCACCGTCTCTTCCCGGGCCGCGTCGATCCCCATCAGCACCGCCCCCACCGTCTCGTCACCCGAGCTGACCAGTCCCCCGCCGTAGAGCCGCGGCGCCGCCCCGGTCACCCCGTCCTGCGCCTCCACCGCGGCCAGCAGCTCGTCCACGTCCAGACCCTCGCGTCCCCCCATCGTCTTGTGAATGCTGCGCTCCGGCTGGTAGTCCTCCGCCTGGATCTGCACCTGCCCTGTCACCACGCGCGTCCCGTTCGAGACGAGCTCCTCCACGATGCCGTCCATGTACCCTATCATCAGCACCGATGCCACGAACCCGAAGGAGAGCGCCGACGCGGTGAGGACCGTGCGGCGCCGGTTCCGCCCCAGGTTGCGCCACGCAATCCGCCACCAGATGCGCTTCGCGGTGCGGCTCATGGAGTCACCGGGACGGGCGTCGCCGTCATTGCCTCGCCCGCAGATTCCGCAAGCTGAAGAAGTCCTCCTTCAGCCCCACGTCGAACTCCAGCTCCAGGTAGATCACCACCGTGCGCTCCTCGCCGTCCGCCGGTTGGATGACCGTGCGCGTCGGCACGGTCCGGCCGCCCATGACGGCGATGTCCGAAAAGGTCATGCTGCGCGAGAGCGTCCCGTCCTCGTCGTAGTAGCGCGCCCACGTCGGCATGCGGTCGCGCTTGCGGATCTGCTGCTCGATGCGGCCCCAGATCACCGGCGCCTCGGGCTTGGGCGTCATCGTGAACTCCCACACCTCCTCGCCGTCGCGGTCGCCCTCGAAGGAGATGACGATGTCGTAGTCCTCGATCAGGCGGCTCTCCTTGACCAGGTCGTCGTTGGTGAAGTGCGAGCCCATCCACGACCCGAGCATCATCGAGGGCGGGATCTTGATGGTTCGGTCGGCGCGGGGCAGGTAGTTCCAGACCTCGTTCTCGACCTTGAGGGTCGCGGTGCCGGACTCGCGCGGGGGACTCTCGACGCGGATCAGCGAGTACTCCGTGCCAAGCGACCAGACGCTCATCTCCAGAGAGCGCGACCAGTTTTCGGTGTCGATCTCCATGCGCATGCGACCCGTGCTCGATTCGCCCCGCATGAGGCGGTCCACCTCGTCGATGATCTCGAGGACGCGGGGGTCGGTCTGGGCGGTGGCGGGGGTCGGGAGGAGGGACGCGAGGAAGAGTGCTGTCATTGACAGCGCTGTCAATGACAGCATCCGCACCCTGGACCGGACAGGCGCCATTGGCGGCGCGCGCCGGTCGCGGAAGTCGTGCGTAATCGTTGTCATTTCGGCCTTTAACGGTCTGACGGGATCTGGCGGCTAGCCTGTGGGGCCCCGAAACACTATTGTCGCGGGTCGCCGGGGTCCAGTCTGCCCACCCTTCCCAGGAGTACCGCCGTGGTCACCCTCACCGCCCTCTGGCTGCCCATCCTGCTCTCCGCCGTCGTCGTCTTCGTGGTCAGCGCGATGGTCTGGATGGTCATGCCGCACCACAAGAACGACTTCGCCCGGGCCGACGACGAGGACGGCCTGATGGACGCGGTCCGCCGCTGCGGCGGTCCCGGCATTTACATGTTCCCGTGGGCGCCGGACAGCGAGATGTCCAGCGAGGACTATCAGGAAAGGCTGGCCGCCGGTCCGGTGGGGATTCTGCGGGTGCGCGACCCGGCAACGGTGATCGACATGAAGCCGGCGATGGCCAAGTCGGTTCTGCTCCATCTCGTCGTCGCGGTCTTCGTGGCCTACCTGGCGGCGAGCACGCTGGAGGTGGGCGCGTCGTATCTTTCGGTCTTCCAGGTCACCGGCACGGCGGCCTTCATGGCCCATGGCTTCATCGGCTTCCAGGAGAGCATCTGGTTCGGACTCCCCGGCAGGGTCGCCTTCAAGCACGCCCTCGACGGGCTCGCCTATGCGCTGCTCACGGCCGGGATCTTCGCCTGGCTGTGGCCCATGTGACACCCCTCATCCCCCAAAACCCCCAAACCCACCAAACGGAGCACCTCCCCCATGAGCGACATCGTCTACGAAGCCGACGTGCGGATCGAACGCACGCGCGGCCCTCACCGCCTCGCCTGGCTGCCCGCCCACGACGGCCCGGTCGAGTTCGGCGTCCACGGCGCGATCGCCGAGCACTACGGCGTCCGCCTCAAGACCGAGACCACCACCACACTCGACTACGTGATCGCCGCGACCGGCGGCTGACTGGTCGGAACCTTCGGAGGCGTGCTGGAGGCACGCGGGATCGATGCGTCGGGCGGCAGGCTCACGGCCGAGGTGAAGGGGAGGGTGGGCAAGGAGGACGGGGTGCTGGTGGTGCGGGAGATTCACGCGAAGTACCGGCTGGAGGCGGCCGGGGCGGACCAGGCGGCGGTGGGGAGGGCGTACGACATGCATGCCATGCGGTGTCCGGTGTATCGGACGTTGCACGGGTGTATAGCGATCACGACGGAGTTGGAGGTGGTCTGAGGGAGGGGTGGCCGGTGCGCGCGAGCGGGGGTTATGACGGTGCTTGACCGGCGGCGGTGGCTGAAGGTTTCGGCGGGGATCGTCGCCGGGGGGTGGGCGACCGGGTGTGCTTCGCGGCCAGAGGGGTGGCTGGATGCCGCGCCCCCGTGGACGCCGTTGCGGCCGGTGCGGGTGTCGCGTGATCGGGTGATTCGGGTGGTGGCGGGGTTGAGGCCGTACCGGGCCGAGGGGTTCGTCGTGCGGGCGGAGCGGCTGGCGGGGAAGCTGGTGGTGCACAACTACGGGCACGGTGGGGGTGGGGTGACGCTGTCGTGGGGGACGGCCGAGATGGCGGCGGATCTGGTGACGTATGGCGGGCGGGAGGGTGACGTGGCCGTGGTGGGGGCGGGGGCGGTGGGGCTGGCGACGGCCCGGCTGCTGCAGCGTCGGGGCCGCACGGTGACGATTTACGCGCGGGATCTGCCGCCGAACACGACCTCGAACATCGCTGGGGCGCAGTGGTCGCCGTCGACCGTGTCCGACAACCTGGACGGGCCGTTCGGTCTTCGGTTTGAGCGCGCCGCCCGACTTGCGTATCGCCACTTCCAGAACCTGGTCGGGCCCGAGTACGGGGTGCGCTGGATCGACAATTACTTTCCGCGTGAACGGCCGTCGGGCTCGGGGGGATATACTTCGCGGATCCGCGATCTGTTCCCCGAATGGGAGGAACTCGAGGGTGACGAGCACCCCTTCCCGACACGCTACGCGCGCCGCGTGGCGACCATGTTCATCGAGCCGCATCGGTATCTGCGGGCGGTGTTGCGGGATTTTCGGATTGCGGGGGGTGGGGTGGTGGTGGGCGAGATCGCCGATGTGTCACAGCTGGCGGGGATGGCCGAGCCGGTGATTGTGAACTGCACGGGGATGGGGGCGCGGGAGCTGTTCGGCGATGACTCGCTGGTGCCGATCAAGGGGCAGTTGGTTGTGTTGCGGCCGCAGCCGGAGATCGACTACCTGACGGTGGGTGGCGGGCGGTTTTCGACACGCGGCAGCCACTACATGTTCCCGCGCAGCGACGGGATCCTGCTGGGGGGGACGTTCGAGACGGGGGTTGAGACGCCGGAGCCGGATCCGGCGGAGACGGATAGGATCCTGGCGGATCATGCGGCGTTCTTTGGGGCGATGGCGGGGAGGGTGGGGGGGCGCAGGATCTCGTAAACCCGGCGATTCCATCCCCCTTCGGCCGTTTTCAGTCCCAATCGAACATTCTGGCGCCCGGCGATCCCGGGTAGCTTCGTGGCCCGAAGTCCATTGCGGGCACTACCGTTCCACACCAGCCGGGCCATGCGTTGGAAGACGCGTTCTTCAAGACGGTTTTCTCACATCCTCGGATGATCGAGCTCCTCATCAGGGCCCAGATTCCCGAATGGGCCGAAGAGTTCGACTACTCGTCGCTCCAGCGGCTGCCCGCGGAACTCGTCAACGACAAACTACAGCGGCGCTACGCCGACAAGATCTGGCGGGGCCGCTTCTCCGACGAGAAGACCGACTACGTGCTCCTCCTGGAGTTCCAGGGCCGGCCGGAGCAGCAGATGGCCCTTCGAACCACCGTCTATACCGGCCTCGCAGTCCAGGAACTTCTCCGCGACGACAGGGACTTGAAGCGCGGCGACCGCGACCTGTCAGTAGCGTGCCTGGTGTTGCACCATGGAGACCGGCCGTGGAACGCTCCGACCCGTCTGCGCGACCTTTTTCGCGACTCCGCCCCGGACACATACCGGGTAGTCTCGCCGAGGCCGCCGGAAGCTCCGCCGCCGACCCCGCTCGACCTGCCGCAGATGGCGCTGGCGATGGTGGGCCTGTCCACGGCTTCTAGAATGCGGGACGAGTTGGCGGCGGTACGCCAGGTGGTCGATCAATGCGAAGACGAGGACTTCGACCGGTTCTTGACCCGGGCGGTCACGGCGATGTTACGTTCGAAGGGGATGTCCAGTGAGCAATTGGAGGAGGCGATGACCATGGGAACCGTTGCGACGGCATTTCAGCGCAGCTTGGACGAGATCAGGCAGGAAGGGCACCAACGGGGAATCGCAGTGGGGCGGGAACAGGGGCAGGTGAGCGTTCTCAGCCAGCTGACCGCACGGAAATTCGGCCCCGCTGTGGCCGAGGAACTGGTGAGCATGCTCGAGCGTACTCCAGGCCCGGAGCCAATTGCGCGGGCCACCGCGGCGCTCTTCGACAGCGGCGCCGCAGACGAGTTCCTGAATCGAGTGCGGCGGGCGTGACGACCGATTCGAGGGACTTGGGGGTGGGCCCGTCGTAGCAGATGGCAACTATGCTTGACATTTGAGACAACTGTAGTTTACTGCGCTTACGCTCCAGTGTGGCGCTCCGCAAGATGGTTCCTCGCGCGCGGCTGGCGCGTCGCGCCCGGAAAGTGAACCTTTGAAGGAGCGTCGGCCGTAAGGAGACGAGATTCCGTCGGCTGCGTCGCGGCGCTCATGGCCGGCGCTCCCCGGGGGACTTCAGACGAGGGAAAGACCGATGGCACAGATCGTGAAGCGCGTGGTTCGCTGGGTGCTGGAGTGGTTGTTGAAGAAGATTTAGCACACCCTACCCCCCCACCCACCCCCTGAACTCCTCCAGCGCCTCCGGGTTCGCCAGCGCCTCAACATTCCGCACCGGCTCCCCGTGCACCACGGCCCGCACCGCCAGCTCCACAATCTTCCCACTCCGCGTCCGCGGAATATCCCCCACCTGAACGATCCTCGCCGGCACGTGCCGCGGACTCGCCTCCCTCCTCAGCACGGCACGAATCCGGCGCCGGAGTGCCGCGTCCAGACGCACCCCGCGGGCCAGCCGCACGAAGAGCACCATGCGCGTGTCGTCCCCCCGGCGCTGCGCGATCGCCAGCGCCTCGGCGACTTCGTCCATCGCCTCCACCGGGCGGTAGATCTCGGCGGTCCCGATGCGCACCCCGTGCACATTCAGCGTCGCGTCCGAACGGCCGTGGATGACGTAGCCGCCGGTCCCCGTCCTCTCGACGTAGTCCCCGTGACACCACACCCCGGGAAAGCGGTCGAAATAGGTGCCCTGGTAGCGGGAACCGTCGTCGTCGTTCAGGAATCCGAGGGGCAGCGACGGGAAGGGCCGGGTGCAGACCAGCTCGCCCTTGCCCGCGCCCAGCGGGGAGCCGTCGGTGTCGAAGACGTCGGCGGCCATGCCGAGGACGGGACCCTGGATCTCGCCGGGATGGACCGGGTGCGTCGGGATGCCGCCCACGAAGCAGGCGCAGAGGTCGGTGCCGCCCGAAACAGAGGCCAGGTGCACATCGCGCTTGACGTGCCGGTACACGTACACGAACCCGTTCGCGGGCAGCGGCGAGCCGGTGGAGACGATGGTCCGGAGCGAGGACAGTTCGTGGGTTTGGCGCGGGCTCGCGTGGGAGGTGCGGAGCGTGTCGAGGTAGCCGGGTGAGGTGCCCATGAGGGTCATGCCGGTGTCTTGGGCGAAATCGAAGAGGGTGGTGGTGGTGGGGTGCACCGGCGAGCCGTCGTAGAGGAGGATCGTCGCCTCGGAGGCCAGGGCGGAGACGAGCCAGTTCCACATCATCCAGCCCAGGGTGGTGTAGTAGAAGACGCGGTCGCCCGCGCGGATGTCGCAGTGGAGCTGGTGTTCCTTGAGGTGCTGGAGCAGCACACCGCCCGCGCGGTGCATGATGCACTTGGGCACACCGGTGGTGCCCGACGAGAAGAGGATGTAGAGGGGGTGGTCGAAGGGGAGACGGGCGAAGTGGATGTCGGTGGGGGGATGGGGGGCGATGAAGTCGTCGAGGGTGACTGAGTAGGCTGCCGTGGATGGAGTGGCCTCGTCGAAATTGGGGACGACGACGGTCCGCTCGACGGTAGGCAGCCCATCGAGGATACGGGGGACTTTCGCCAGGGTGTCGTAGCGCTTGCCCCGGTAGGTGTAGCCGTCGGCGACGAAAAGCAGCCGGGGACCGACCTGTCCGAAACGGTCGACGACCCCGCGCACGCCGAAGTCGGGAGAGGCGGAGGAGATGACCGCGCCGATTGCAGCCGCCGCGAGCGCAATGGCGACAGCCTCGGGGATGTTGGGGAGCAGAAGGGCTACCCGGTCACCCGGTTCCAGGCCGGCCGCGCGCATGGCCTGGGCGAGTCGCGATGTGAGATCGTACAGCTCACGCCAGCTGACTTCGCGGTGACCGCCACTCTCATTGCGCGCGATGATCGCGGGGGTCCCGGTGCGCCGGGGAAGGAGGTTTTCAGCGAAGTTGAGCCGGGCGTCGGGGAAGTAGCGGGCCTCGGGGAGATGGTCGCCGGTTTCGACTGCGCGTCCGCTCTTGTCGCCCACGACCCCGCACCAGTCCCACACCGCGTCCCACAGGGCGGACTGGTTCTCGATCGACCAGCGCCAGAGTGCCTCGTAGTCGTCGCCCACAGCGTGGCCCTGTGCCGACAGCGAGGCCGTGAAGCGGGCGAGGCCGGTGGCGTGGACGCGTTCCCGTGAAGGGGTCCAGAGGGGGGGTGGGCGCCGGGTTTCGGTCACGGATCCCCTTCCTCCCCGAGCTGCCGCGCGATCCGGTTGAGCTTCGGCCCGATGGACGACATTACCGCGGCAAACAGCACGACCGCCCAGCCCGCCGAGAGGATCAGGTGGGCGCCGACGAGCACCCTTGCACCAAGCGAAGCCGGAACGACGGTGATGAAGTCCTGGCCGAGCGCGGTGAAGAACGAGAAGGACAGCCATTCGGTGATCCCGGCGCCCTCGCCGGCCCCACCAAACGCGGCGGGGCTGAAACGCCCCAGCATTCCGTAGAACCCGGCGAACAGGACGATGATCGTCAGGTAGCCGACCGCAAATCCGCCGATCGGGACCCACATGACGCGCAGGTAGTCGGCGAGCTGGCCGTACACCTGAAGGCGCGGGCGAAGCCAGATGATCGCGGCGCGACCAATGAGAAACGCTGCCGCCGGGAACCCCAGCACTGCGAGTGGCACGAGCACGGCCATGTCCCATATCGTCGCACCTTCATCCACCACTCCCAGCGCTAGCAGGACAATCAGGACGACAGGCAACGCGACCGCACCCAGGAACAGAAGCCGCGGAGGCCGGGAGTCGCGCCATCCCTCGCGGCGGTGACAGAGAAGGCCGACCAAAAGGGTCGCCCAAGGCATCAACACGAACGGGAGGGGTGCCATGAAGAGCAAGTCACGGACATTCTCCGGAAACGGTTCCGACGCCAACACGGCGGGGCAGAGCCCCAGTAAGAGCAGGACAGACACGATGAACGCCTCCCGTCTCACATCCCGATACCCGGAAAGTGTCGAGCCGCCGATCCCGTCGATCAGGCCGACCGCCAGGGCAAGCACCGGCAAGACGAGAAATACCCACCCGTCCCAGGGCAGAAGACCGGCGATCAGCGCGGACGCGACCCCCACAATCGAGCCGATCAGGACGCCGGTCCACGAGCCGCTCAGCGAGCCTCCGCGCAGCCCGACGCCCACACCGACCGCGATCCCGTAGCCCGCTCCCAGCAGGACATCGGCGTGGTTCGCCGTGATGGCATAGCCGAAGGGGACGACGACGAGGGTGACTGCGGCCGCAATCCGGAGCGCCGGCCCGATTGAACGGGTCAGCATTCCGCTACCCACGGGAAGTCGCCCCAGCCGGAGAGTCATCGTCCCGCTCATCGTCTTGTTCCGCGAGACGCCGCGCGATCCGGTCCAGCTTCGGCCCGATGGATGACATCACCGCCGCGAACAACACCAGCGCCCACCCCACCGAGAGGATCAGGTGGGCTCCGACCAGCACCCGGGCACCAACCGACACCGGCGCAAAGCTCGCGTAGTCCTGGGCAAGGGCATTGAAGAAAGAAAAGGACAGCCACTCGGTGATCCCGCCCTCGGCGCCGGCAAACGCCCCGGGTTGAAACCGCTCGAGCATGCCGTAGAACCCGGCGAACACAACGATGATCGTCAGGTAGCCGACCGCGAACCCGCCGATCGGGACCCACATGACGCGAAGGTAGTCGGCGAGGTGACCGTACACCCGCAGCCGGGGCTGGAGCCAGGTGACTACGACTCGTCCCAGAGCAAAAGAGGTCGCGGATATCGCCACCAGCCAGAGGATCGTGAGACCCGCCTCCCGCAGAACCGGAATGAAATCCGGGATCAGGCGGCCGTATCCGATCTCCTCGGACAGCATCAGGAAGAGCAGCAGGGCCAACGTAGCAACCGCACCGAAGACCAGGAGCCGCGGAGGACGGGGGTCGCGCCACCCCGCGCGGCGGTGAATGAGAAGACCGACGATAAGCGCCATCCAGGGCATGCACGCCACGGGAGTCACGGCGAAGCGCACCCCGCCGGACGCGATCTGGACGGGGAGGAGTCCCAGGGCGAGCAACGCGGAAGCGATGAATGTCTCGCGGCTGATGTCCCGATACCCGGCGAGGGATGAACCGCGGAGCCCGTCGATCAGGCCGACCGCCAGGCCAAGGGCGGGCGGGACGAAGATTCCAAACCCCTGGACATGGCCCGCGATCAGCGAGGTGACGATCCCCACGATCGAGCCGATCAGGACGCCGGTCCACAGGCCGCTCCGGGAGCCTCCCCGGAGGCCGACGCCCACGCCGACGGCAAGCCCGCAGCCCACTCCATTCAGAACATCGGAGTGGTCCCCGGTGATTGCGTAGCCGAAGGGAGCGACGACGATGGCGACGACGGCCGCAATCCCGAGCGCGCGCCCGATTGAACGGGTCAGCATTCGCTGCCTGACAAGGCGTCAACGGGGCCGCGGATCGGCGGGTACTGCTGTGTGGCGGGTATCACGGTGGCCACCTCCCTCGCCCTTGCTCAATTGGAAACCGGTGAATACACCAGATTGCATATGGGGAACCGGGGGCAGTTTCGTCAATGGCGGGGCGGGGACAAATGGCTGGTTCCGGGTCACCCCGACCGGAATTTCGACGTCGGCGGACCTCGCGAACTGCTCTACCCTTGAGGCTCCAGGGCGACCAGCCTGATCACCCGCACGGTCGGCACGTCCATCTCGCCGCGCTCGATGTAGGCCAGAAGCCCGCCGGGGCCGAAGGCGTCCGGCGTCCTGAGCCCCTCCGGCGGCAGGGTGCCGACGTAGTCCCGGTCGGGCCTCACGATGTCGGTCGGGCCATCGTCGTCGCCCGTGGGACCCCGTCGCTTGACCCAGATTCGGTCCTCCCAGTCCACCTTCAAGCCAAACAACACCGGCACCTCGTCGGCGAAGGTGAGCCCCTCCACGCCCTCCCTCTCGATCTGGATGGGCGAGTTGGTTCTCGTGGCATTCGCGCGTGCCGTGCTTTCCCGGTAACGCTCGCGTGCGGCCTCCCTGATTGCGTCGTCGACCGCAAGCGGCGCAATCGGTCGCTCGATGGTTCCGGCTACGCTTCCGTCAAGTTCGATGAGCTTGATCCGGTACCCAATCGAGTCAATCAATGCGACGCGGCCATCGTTCAGGAGGTCATAGCTGAGGAGGGGCTCGAAGGCGCGGCCCGCCGACCAGGCCACACGCCTGCCGCTCTCGCGCGTCCCGCTCACGCTGATTCCGTCCTCCTCCTCGTCGGGTGGCCTCCAGGCGGTGTAGAGGACTTCCGGCTCGGTGCCGTCGAGTGGGAAGATATGAATGGGATGGCCCTCTTCCGCCTCCTCGTCGTCATCGCCCAAGCGCATAATCGCGCCCGTCACCAGGCGGCCGTCGGGAAGCGCCAGGTTGGCTATGACTATTCCCGTCGTCATTGGGTCTAAAGTGATTCGTCGCACAAACTCGCCATCGGGTTCGAGAAGGTCGATCTGCGAAAACCCCAGTACCGTGTAGGAGCCGTCGCGTCCGACGATCGCCGTGGTAACGCTGCCGAACTCTCCGGGTCCCTCTCCCCGCCCTCCGACCGTGCGGATGAGCGACCCGTCCGGCCCGACCACCAGGATTTGTTCGGCCTGGAGGTCGAAGATGTGCAGGTTGCCCTGCGCGTCGAAGTGGACCGAGCGAATGCTGCCGAAGGTGTCCCACTCGTCGCCCACAACGGACCCGACGGTGAAGACCTCCTCGGTCACGGCGTTCACGATCACGTCCGGGCCATCCAGCGTTCCGGCGGCGCCGGCGGCCGATCCGTCCCCGGCATCGCCGCAGGCCACCAGGAGCGCGAGGGGGAGGAGCCGCGGAAGGCAGCGCGGTCGCGATGTCGTCGTTCTTCGTCCTGTCAGCTTCGGCATTTCAGTCCGTACCTAACGCAAAGTGCGAGTCGTACGCAGGCTCATCGAGATTTGTCCACGGGGCCTGCTAACGCTAACGTAGCGCCAATCGCCGACCTGCGATGTAGTTGATGTCCAGTTCATCCGTCCAGACACCCCACACATGGGTTTCGGTTGCGTCCATGACCTGGAACCACTCGGGGAGCAGAACGCGCCGGGGCGGTGACTCGGTGTCACCCCGCTCGATGGAATACCAGACTCTCGCCCCCCCAAGTCCAATAGGAGCCGTCCCTCGGGCGACCAGACCGACACTCGGGCCAGGTCATACTCCAGCACGAAGACGCGCTGTCCATCCGGGCTGACTTTCAAATAAGGCACGAAGCCGAAACAGAGGAGCCGTGTTTGTGTTCGCAACACCCGGCTGCCTATGGGTCCAGAACCACCGCTAATGCGCCCAGCCCAACCCCTCCCTCAGCTCACCCGCGAAGGCCCGCGGCCCCCGCCGCACTACCGAACGCAGGAAGAGACCCAGGAGCAACGCCAGGCTGACCTGCTGCAACAGGCTCGGCGCCTCCTCGATCAGCGTCGCGAGAGACGGCACCGGCAGCGCCCCGAACGCGCTGTTGATCGCGATGCCGGACGTCACCGCGAGCGTCACCATCACCACGGCAAAGCCGATCGCCGCGCGCCGCCCGTGCAGGCTGCTGACCAGACCCAGGGTCGAGATGTTGGTGGCCGGTCCCGTGATGAGGAACGCGATTCCCGCCCCCGGCGAGAGCCCCGTCGCCAGAAACGCGGCCACCAGGGGCGTGGCCGAGGCGGCGCAGACGTAGGTCGGGAAGCCCAGCAGCGCGAAGAGGAAGACATCGGCCACCGGGGGCAGGCTGCCGAGCCAGCCGCTCTCCAGGAAGGGCGTCACGAGGGCGGCGACACCCAGTCCCAAGACGATCCAGGGAGCCGTGTGGTCCACCACGTCCCCGGTCCCGGTTCGTAGCGCGGCGACGAGGCGTTCTCGGGTGCTCGGCTCGTCCCCCGGCGTCCCGATCCACTCCTCGGCGCGCTCGGCCTTCTTCAGCCTTCCCCCCACCCACCACCCCACCAGCATCGCCACCAGCGCCGCCGTCACCAGGCGCAGAACCGTCACCTGCGGCCCCAGCAACGGAATGGAGAGCAGGACCGCGTCGAGCCCCAGTTCCGGGGTGGCCACCAGGAACGCCATCGCCGCGGCGGGCGGGGCGCCCCGCTGGATCAGGCTGCGGTATAGCGGCACGACGCCGCACGAGCAGATCGGAAAGGGAAGACCGATCGCCATTCCCCGGACGGACTGGGAGATCCCGCCGCCCTTCTCCATCCACCGCACCGACCGCTGCGGCAGGAACGCGCTCAGCAGGCCAGCGAAAACGTAGGCCAGCAGGAGGGCGGGCGCGCTCTCGGCGGTCAGCACGTAGAGGCGCGACACGAAGGCCGCCGGCCCACTGTCACCGGCGTCCGCACCGATCACGAACACGGCCAGGAGGAGCGCCAGCGCCAGAATCGCGCCCCACCCTTCGCGGCGGCGGTCATCCGGACTGGTGGTCGCTCCGTGCTGGTGGACTACCACATGCACGAGCGAGCCCGCGACTGCGGCCTGGTAGAGCGTCAACGCCGGGGAATCGGACACGACGCCGCCCACCACCACCCCGAATACATATCCCCCAACGGTCGCGAGAATGAGAGCCGCGATCGCCGCGAACCCGGCCCGGCGGTCGATCTCCCTGGCCACCAGCCACCAGACCGCGACACCCACCGGCAGCCGGTGCAGGACGACGGCCATGGGAAATGACGGGCCGCCATCGACCGGCAGCGTGGCCAGCGCGGCCCCGTCGAGCCCGGTATGAATGACGAAACCGGACAGGCCGGCCAGCAGGGCCAGGCGGTGGGCCGGGCGCGTGGCGTGGCGCGAGGTTCTCTCGATTGCAACGGGGACCAGGAACCCGACCGCGAGCGCCAGCAGAACGAACCAGTCCCCCGCCCCGACAGCCGCGGGAATGAACGCCAGGAAGACCAGTCCCGGGATCGCCGTCCGGGACAGGCCGTCGAGCACGGGGACGAAGCCGCGCCGGTGACCCGCGCCCGCGTCGAGGAGCGGTCCGGCGGCGAGGGCCGCGAGCGAGGCGATCAGATAGGGCATATCAAGGCGTCTGCAAGGCTGTTCGGTCTGGACAGTATGAGTCCTGCAAGCAACATCCAATCTGGCGAGCTACTTCCGATTAGACCACACATGGGGAAAAACGTTCCCTCAAAGCGCCCCGAACGGCTGCCGCGGGATGCGACGGACGCTATCTTCCTTGGCAACAGGCATTTCCGACATCTGGCCGCGTCCACGTCGTACCGAGGGTCGGCGGACGCCCGCCGCGGGCGGTCTGCGATGGATCGGCCCGGAAGCCATCCAGAGCCGTGGACAGATTGTTGGACAGATTCTATAGGGAATCTGGCACTGTATTGGTCAATTGCTGTTGTATAGACCGGTGTTCCGGACTCCGGTCAAGTGATCTGGGACAGATAACCCCCTGAATCTGTCCGCAATTCACTCCAACCTGATAATCATGCCCAAGTCCACCAACGAGCCCATCGCGATCGTCGGGATGGCCTGCCGGTTCCCCGGCGCGAACGATATCGAAGCCTTCTGGCGTCTTCTGGAGGAGGGCAGGACCGCTGTCACCGAGGGGGCCCCGGGTTCGGGCGTCGGGCGCGTCGGAGAACTCTTCCCCGACGCCGAGGTCCAGAGCGTAGCCTGCCGGTTCGGTGCCTACCTGGACCGCCTGGACCTCTTTGACGCGTCCTTCTTCCGCATCTCCCCGGTCGAAGCGCAGCTCCTCGACCCCCAGCAGCGGCTCATGCTGGAGACGAGCTGGCGGGCTCTCGAGGACGCGGGAATGGACCCGGACCGGCTGAAGGGCAGCCGCACGGGCGTCTACGCGGGAATCAGCAACAACGAGTACAGGGGACTGGTGCTCGACGTCAGTGACACGTCCGAGCCTGCGGCAAGCCTCTACTCCGTTACCGGGACCTCCTTCAACACCGCGATCGGACGCGTGGCTTACGCGCTGGGACTGGAGGGACCGGCGATCGCGCTGGACACGGCCTGTTCATCGTCGCTGGTGGCGATCCACCAGGCGGTTTCGGGGCTGCAGCGGGGCGAGGCGGACCTGGCGCTCGCGGGGGGTGTGCACGCGATCCTCTCCGGCCGGCTGCTGGAGATGCGGGCCACTGCGGGGATGCTGTCGCCGGACGGTCGCTGCGCCACCTTCGACGCCACGGCGAACGGCTACGTGCGGGGCGAAGGCTGTGGCATCGTCGTCCTCAAGCGGCTGAGCGAGGCGGAGGCGGACGGCGACCGGATCTGGGGTGTGGTCCGCGGGGCGGCGATGAACCAGGACGGCGCGAGCCCGGGGTTGACGGTGCCGAGCGGTGCGGCCCAGGCGCGGGTCATGGCCGATGCGCTGGCGACGGCCGGGCTGGAGGCATCGGATGTGGACTACGTGGAGGCGCACGGGACCGGCACCGAGGTGGGTGATCCGATCGAGGCGGGGTCGACGGGGACCGCGTACGCGAAGGGACATGACCACGCCGACCCGCTCCTGATCGGGTCGGTGAAGACGAACATCGGCCACCTGGAGGCGGCGGCGGGGGTCGCGGGCGTGATGAAGGTCGTGCTGGCCATGCGGCATCGCACCATCCCGCGTCACCTGCACTTCCGGACCCCGAGCCCGCAGATGGACTGGGAGCGGCTTCCGCTGAAGGTGACGGCGGAGCGGATGGCGTGGCCAGGCCGGTCCGGGCGTCCACCGACGGCGGGGGTAAGCGGGTTTGGGTGGTCGGGGACGAATGCGCATGTGTTGCTGGAGGGGTACGGGGCAGGGGATGGGGCGGGGGGATGGGGGCCGCCCGTGGGTGCCGCGACAGCTGCGGCCGTTCCGGACGGCCCGGGTGCCGAGCAGGCGGCGACGGGTGCCCGCCCGGCTCGCCTTTTGGCGCTGTCGGGCAGGTCGGACGACACGTTGCGGCAGGTGGCGGACAGATATCTCGACTGGCTGGACGGGCACGGCGCACGGCTCGCCGCCGAGGGGAGCGCCAGCGATCCGCTGCTCTCGGACCTGGCCTGGACGGCCACAGTCGGGCGCAGCCACTTCAGCCACCGCGCAGGGCTGGTGTTCCGTGACGCGAAGTCGCTCCGGGAAGGACTGAGGGGGCTGGCGGAGGGAGCGGACGGGACCCCGGCGGAACCGGCGCGGGAGAATCCGCGGATCGCTTTCGTCTATACCGGGCAGGCCAGCCAGTGGGTCGGTATGGGCCGCCGCATCTACGAGACCGAGCCGGTGGCGCGCGCCGTTCTGGAACGTTGCGAGGAGGTGTACAGGGAGACCCGTGGCACGTCGCTCCTGGACGCGATGTTCGGCCGCGGGGATTCGCCCGGCGACCTGGACGATCCGGCGTTCAAGCAACCCGCGATCTACGCGCTGGAGTGCGCGCTGACCGCGCTCTGGGCCAGCCTGGGTGTCGGGCCCGACGTGGTGATGGGGCACAGCCTGGGAGAAATCGCGGCGGCGCAGGCGGCGGGGGTATTCAGCCTCGAGGACGGTCTGCGCTTCGCGGCCACGCGCGGGGAGCTGATGGGCGACCTGCCCGGCGAGGGTGCGATGGCCGCGATCTTCGCGAGTGCGTCCCGGGTGGCCGAGGCGGTGGCGGCCCACAACGCGATGTCGGACGGGCCTGGCGTGAGCGTCGCCGCCGACAACGGGGCGCACCAGGCCGTGAGCGGTCCGGCGACCGAGGTCGAGGCGGTGCTCGCGCGCGTCGAAGCGGAGGATGTGCGCGTGAGGCGGCTGCGGCGCAGTCCAGCCTACCACAGCGCCCTGGTGGAGCCCGTGCTGGACGATGTGGAAGCCGCGCTGGAGGGTGTCGGGGTCGCGCAGCCTTCGGTGGATTTCGTGAGTACGCTGACGGGTGGGGTGGTGGGGGCGGGGGAGGCGCTGGACGGGGCATATTGGCGGCGCCAGGCGCGCAGTCCGGTGGCCTTCCGGCAGGCGGTCGAGACGGTGGCCGAATCGGGGGTGGGGGTGGTGGTGGAGGTGGGTCCGCACTCGGTGCTGGGACCGATGATCGGGCTGGCGTGGCCGGGGGCGGGGGGGGCGCCGGCCGTCATCCCGAGCCTCCTGCGGCAGGGGCGCTACGTGACCGCGCCGCAGTCCGAGGACTCGTTCGTGACGGCGGTGGGACAGGCGTACGAGGCCGGGCTTCCGGTGGCGTTGCGGCGTCTCTTCGCGGGTGAAGCACGACGGCGGATCTCGCTGCCGGGGTATCCCTTCCAGCGGGAACGCCACTGGGTCAAGGCGGCGAAGCGGCGGCGGACCGGTACCGACCATCCCCTTCTGGGCACCCGGCACGAGTCGGCGAGCGGCGAAATCACCTTCGAGACGGAGATCTTCCCCTCCGATCCCGAGTGGCTCACGGATCACCGGGTTTTCGACCGGCTGGTGGCGCCGGGCGCTCTCTACGGGGCGATGGCGGTATCGGCCTGCCTGGCCGAAGGGGACGGAGCACAGGCGCTCGAGGACATGCAGCTCCAGAGCCCGCTCATCTTCTCCGACGAGGAGGACGAGGGCGGGGCGGGACAGGCGGGACGGAAGGTGCAGGTGCTGCTCGAAGCGCCCGAAGACGGGGCGCCGCGCCGGGTTCGGCTCCTCAGCAGGGGAGAAGGCGCGGAGGCGTGGACGTTGCACGCCGAAGGCCGGGTGTCCGCCGGCGCCGCGGAACGGGAGGGCGAAGGCAGGGTCGACATCGAAGCGCTGAAGGGTGGTCTGGAGGCGCGGGAGGTGTCGGGCTTCTACCGGGCCAGGGCCGAAGTGGGAATCGACCTGGGACCCTCGTTCCGGACGCTGGCCGCCGTCTGGTCGCGCACCGGCGAGGCGGTTGGCGAAGTGGCCGTGCCGGAGGGGCTCGACGGAGGGGGTGCCGAGGTGCATCCGCTGTTGCTCGACGGCTGCTTCCAGGTCATGTCCGCCGCGCGCGGACCCGCCGCGACCGAAGACGGAATCACCTATCTGCCCTTCGGGTGGGAACGACTGTGGCTCACTGCGCGCCTGCCGGAGCGCGTGATCTGTCACGTCCGCCTGCGCGAGGGCCCACAGGGCCGGCGTGGGGATCAGGGCGAGGGTGAAGATGGTTTGGACAGCGGGACCGAAGCAGCCGAGGTCCTGGCCGGCGATCTGCGGATCTACGACCTGAGCGGGTTCCTCCTGGGCGGCCTGACCGGATACACGGTGAAGCGCGCGACCCGGGCGGCCCTGCTCTCCGCGGTGGAGGGACTGAGCGAACTCCTCTACGAGGTTGCCTGGCGGGACCGGGCCCTGCCGCCCGGCATGCCCGACGCCGGCTTCCTGCCGAGCCCCTTGGCCGTCGCCGCCGAATCGGGGTTGTTCACCGGATACCTGGCCGACGAGGGTGTCGGCGCCGCCGAGCGCGACTCGCTCCTCGACGATCTGGAGCGTCTGTCGCGGTCGTACGCCCTGCTGACGCTCGACCGGCTGGGGTGGGAGCGCCGGGTGGGCACGGTGGTCGAGTCGACGAGTCTCAGGCGGGACCTCCAGGTGCTCGATGAGCACGAGCGCGTCTTCCGGCGAATGCTGGAGATGCTGGTCCGATCGGGGGTGCTGGAGGCGGAGGGCGAAGGGTTCCGGGTGATCGTCGGGTCAGCCGACCCGCTGCCGGAGGGAATGCCGGCCGTGCCGGACAAGTACGCAGCCGACATGGCGGGGCGTTACGCGCACGGTTCGAACGAGATCGGGCTCTTCCGACGGAGCGGCGACGCGCTGGCCGACGTGCTTCGCGGCCGTGAGGACCCGCTTACACTCCTGTTCAGCAGCGGAGAGCCGACCGCGGCCGACCTGTACCTGAAGGCGCCGGTGGCCCGCGCGGCCAACCGCATGCTCGCGGGCGCCATCCGCACCCTGGTCGCCGGGCTGCCCGAAGGACGCAGGCTGCGGGTGATCGAGGTGGGGGCGGGAACCGGGTCGGCCACCGGATCCGTGCTCCCGGAGCTCCCCGAGGGCCGGTTCGACTATGTCTACACCGACATCTCTGCCGGCTTCTTCGCCGAAGCGGAGGCGCGCTTCGCCGAGACCGGCGCAGCGATCGACTACCGGGTGCTGGACATCGAGAAGGACCCGCTGGAGCAAGGGTTCGACGCGCACGGCTATGACCTCCTGATCGCGTCCAACGTGCTGCACGCGACCCGATATCTGGACGAGACCCTCGCCAACTGCCGGAAACTCCTGGCCCCCTCCGGCCAACTGGTCGCGCTGGAGAACCTCCGCGGCCAGGGCTGGCTCGATCTGACCTTTGGCCAGCTCGACGGGTGGTGGCGCTTCGCCGACGACTACCGCCCGCATCACGCGCTGGCCAGCCCCGAGGTGTGGACGCGGGCGCTGACCGACGCGGAGTTCGGCGAGGTCGAGGTGCTGGGGGTCGACAGGTCGGACGCGGCCGCGGTACCCGACCGGGGCGTGATCGTGGCCCAGGGGCCCGCCGAGGTGGCGGAGCCGCCGGGTGTGTGGGTCATCGCGGCGGACGAGGGCGGGCTGGGGGACGCGCTGGCGGCCGAGCTTGAGGCGCGGAACCAGACGGTGGTGCGCGCGGCCGCGAACGCGGAAGGGCGCGAGGAGTGGCGGACGCTGCTTGACGGCCTCCCGGACGACCTGCCGCTGAACGGCGTGGTGCATCTCGGAGCCCTGGACGGCCACGGCCCCGAGGCGACCACCCCCGAGATGGCAGCCGATGCCCGCGCCGCCGGCACCGCTCTGGCGCTGGTGCAGGGTCTCGCCGATTCCGACGCCGTGCCGGCAAACGGCTTCTGGCTGATCACGCGCGGCGGCCAGGTGCTCGAGCGTGAACGCGGAGGCCAGCTGGCGGGCGCCCTGCTCTGGGGCTTCGGCAAGGTTGTCGCAAAGGAGTTGTCCCACCTGCAGCCGCGCATGATCGACCTGGACCCGGAATCGGGGCTCTCGGCCTCCAGTCTTGCCGATGAGCTGCTTTACCCCGATGCCGAGACCCACATCGCCTACCGCGCGGGCTTCCGCAGGGTCGCGCGCCTGGTGCAGGCCGGCGCCGCCTCGGAACGCCTGTCCCTGCCCGACGGCACCGACTGGCTGTTGGAACCCGACGCCGCCGGGGCCCTCGAACGGTTGGGCGTGGAGCCGTTGCCTCCGCGCACGCTGGGTCCCAGTGACGTGCGCGTCGCGGTCGAGGCGACCGGCCTCAACTTCTGGGACGTCTTCCGTTCAATCGGCTTCATCGACGAAGGGGTGCTCGGCGGCGAGATGTGCGGCACCGTCGTGGAAACCGGGCCGGAAGTTACGACGGTTGAGGTCGGCCAACGCGTGGTCGGACTTGCATTTGGCACGTTCGGACCGGAAGCGGTCACCCGAGAGGAGATGCTGTGCCCGGCGCCGGTGGACAAACCCGTCACCGAGCTCGCCACCCTGCCCACCGCGTTCGTCTCCGCCGACCTGTCCTACGAGCTTGCGGAGCTTGAGGCCGGCGACCGGGTGCTGATCCACGCAGGGGCCGGTGGCGTCGGGATCGCCGCGATTCAACTGGCCCAGGCGGTGGGCGCGGAGGTCTTCACCACGGCGAGCGTTACAAAATGGGACTACCTGCGCTCGCTGGGTGTCGAGCACGTCTTCGACAGTCGCCAGACAGCCTTCGGGGGGGAGATCCTCGATGCGACCGGCGGCGAGGGCGTCGATGTGGTCGTCAACAGCCTGACCGGAGAGGGCTTCATCGACACCAGCCTGTCATGCCTGGCGAAGGGCGGGCGGTTCGTGGAGCTGGCCCGGCGCGACATCTTCAGCGAAGAGGAGATGGCGGCGGTCCGTCCGGACGTGGACTACCACATCCTGGAGCTCGACACGCTGAAGGAGCACGATCCCGGGTGGCCGGGAAGGTCACTCGCGAGGGTGATGAAACTGTTCACGGCCGGCGAGATCGAGCCGATCATCCACAGCCGCTGGCCGTTGGCGGAAGCGGCGCCCGCGATGCGTTTCATGCGTGCCGCGCGGCATATCGGGAAGATCGTGTTCACCACTGCGCCGCTCGCGCGGGGGAGCCTGCGGCCCGACCGGACCTACCTGGTGACGGGGGGGTTGGGCGGCATCGGGTGCCTGGTCGCGCGGTGGCTGGCGGACCGGGGCGCCGGGGCGATCGTCCTGAACGGACGGCGGGCACCGGACGCGGACGCCGAGGAGACGATCGCGGCGCTCAGGCGGGGCGGCGCAACGGTGCGTGTGGAGCTCGCCGACGTGACCGACCCCGGGGCGCTCGACGCCATGCTCGAACGAATGGACCACGACCTGCCGCCGCTCGGCGGAGTGATTCACAGCGTAGGCGTGCTGTCGGACCAGTCGCTCGGCAACCAGAGCTGGGAGCGCTTCGAGCAGGTTCTCTGGCCCAAGGTGCTGGGAGCGTGGCACCTCCACCGCGCCACGGCCGACCGCGACCTCGACATGTTCGTCCTCTTCTCCAGCGTGGCCGGTGTTCTCGGCAACGCCGGGCAGGCGAACCATGCGGCCGCCAATGCCTTCCTCGACCAGCTGGCCGCGCATCGCCGCGCGCTGGGGCTCGCGGGACAGGCCATCGCGTGGGGCGCCTGGTCCGGGCTGGGGGAAGCGGAGGAGCAGCGCGAGCGGATTGCCCGCCAGCTGGCCGCGTCCGGGACCGGCTGGTTCAGCCCGCAACAGGGAATGCGCGCCTTCGACCGGCTCGTGCGCGAAGATGTCACCGCCGCCGTGGTGGCCGCGGTCGACTGGCCGGTCTACGGCGAGGCGATCGAAAGCCGTCCCCCCCTCCTCGAGGACCTGCTCGCCACCGACGCCGACGACGGAACCGCAGCCGCCGCGTTGGCCGACGACCTGGTGGCCACGCTGCGGGCCACGCCTCCCGCCGCCCGCGAGGAACTGCTCGTGTCCTTCCTGCAGGAGGAAATCCAGGCGGTTCTGCGCCTGCCTTCCGCTCCCGCACCCACCATCGCGTTCTTCGACCTCGGCATGGACTCGCTCATGGCGGTAGAGCTCCGCAACCGGATCAATCGCGCGGTCGCCGGAGAGTATGTGGCCCCCAACACCGTGGTCTTCGACTATCCGGACATCGCAACCCTGGCCGGCCACCTGGCCGGGGAACTGGCCGACACCGCCGCCACCCCTGCACCTGCACCGGACCCACAGCCTCAACCCGAGTCCCGGCCCGCCGTCCAGGGCCAAGACGACGGAATCGCGATCATCGGCATGGCCTGCCGGTTCCCCGGCGCTCCGGATCTGGCGTCGTTCTGGCAACTGCTCGAAGCCGGCGAGGACGCGGTCACCGACGGTCGCCGGGATCCGGGTGACTGGACGGGAGTCGCCGGAGACCCTGCCTCGACCGATGTCTACACGAAGCGCGGCGCCTTCCTCGAGCGGATCGACCGGTTCGACGCGAGGTTCTTCCGCATCCCCCCGATCGAGGCGCGGACCATGGATCCCCGCCAGCGCCTCCTCCTGGAAACCACCTGGCACGCGCTGGAGGATGCGGGCATCGACCCGGCGGGGCTCCGCGGCAGCCCCACGGGCGCGTACATCGGCGTCACCAACGGGGACTATCGTGAACTGGCCGTGGCGGCCGGCGAGTACTGCGGCTACCTCGGCACGACGCCCAGCGTGACCGCCGGACGGATCGCCTTCGTGCTGGGACTCGGGGGGCCGGCCGTGCCGGTGGACGTGGCGTGCGCATCGTCGCTGGCGGCGGTCCATCAGGCCGTCTCCGCACTCCGCCAGGGCGAGGTGGAGCTCGCTTTGGTGGGAGGCGTCAACGCGCTCCTGTCCCCCGAAGTCTCGGCTGCCATGGCCGAGATGGGGATGCTGTCCAGAACCGGGCGGTGCAGCACCTTCGACGCCTCGGCCGACGGGTTCGTACGCGGAGAAGGCTGCGGAGTGATCGTGCTCAAGCGCGCGAGCGCGGCGGAAGCGGACGGAGACCGCATCTGGGGCGTGATCCGCGGGTCGTCGGTGAACCAGAACTGGGCGAGTGCCGGCCTCACGGTCCCGAACGGGCCGGCGCAGGAGCGTGTGATCGAGGAAGCGCTCGCCAGGGCGGGAGTGGAGCCCGCCGAGGTGGACTACCTGGAGGCCAACGGCGTGGGGTCCGACCTGGGCGACCCCATCGAGGTGCGCGCGGCGGCGGCCGTCTTCGGGCGCGGCCGGGAGGCAGAGCGGCCGTTGCTGATCGGGTCGGTCAAGACCAACATCGGGCACCAGGAGTGCGCGGCGGGGATCGCGAGCCTCATCAAGGCCGTCCTGGCCATGCGCGCCGGTGTGATACCCAGGCACCTTCACTTCCATGATCCCAGCCCGCACCTGGAGTGGGACCAGCTTCCGGTGCGGGTCACCGGCCAACCGACGCCGTGGCCGCTGCGATCCGACCGACCGCCCGTCGCAGGGGTAAGCTCGTTCGGCATGTCGGGGGCGAACGCGCATGTCGTGGTCGAGGGCTGCCCCGGCATCGGCGCGCCCCCCGGCCCCACCGCACAGGTGTCCGCCCGCATCCCGGCGCCGCTGGCGGACCTTACCCCAACTGCCGGCGAATTCGCCCCTCGGCCCGCCCGGATCCTCCCCCTGTCCGGCAAGTCGGAAAAGGCGTTGAGCGAAGTCGCACAGCGCTATCTGTCATGGCTCGAGACGAACGTCGGCAGCTCTACCGAGGTGGACGGCGAGCCTTCCGACGTGGACGGCCACTCTTCCGACGCCGACGCACTCGCCGACATGGCCTTTACCGCGGGCTCCGGACGCAGCCACTTCGCTCACCGGGCCGGCCTCGTTTTCCGTGACGCCGACTCGCTTCGGGGCCGGCTGAAGGCGCTGGCACACAGGAACGGCGAGCCGGAGCCCACGCAGGCACCCGAACCCCCGACGCCACCAAAGACCGCCTTCGTCTACGCCGGCGACGAGCTTCTCCAGCCCGGTATCGGCAAGTCCCTCCATGAGACGGAGCCCCTCTTCCGCGCGGTCCTGAACCGCTGCGACGCCGTCTTCCGCGAGGCGGGCGGCAACGCTTCGCTCGTGGACATCATCCTCGGTCGGGCAGGCGCGGACCGCGACCTCGAGGACGCCAGTTGCGTGCAGCCGGCGGTCTACGCGCTGCAGTGCGCCCTCACGTCGCTGTGGACCAGCGTTGGCGTGCAGCCCGGCATCGTGGCCGGACACGGAATCGGCGAGCTGGCCGCCGCGCAGGCCGCAGGAGTCTTCACGCTGGAAGACGGGCTTCGCCTCGCGGCCGCCCGAGGCGCGCTGATGGCGGTGCCAAGAGCCCGCATCGCGGCCGCCGTACCGGGCGGCGATCCGTCGGGTGACAGCCAGGATCGCTTGGTCGATCTGGAGGCGGTTCTCGCCGATATCGACATCTCGCCACCCGAGCTACCCATCCTCGGCCAAGCCAACGGCGATGTCCCCGAGCCGGACGCGCTACTCGACCCAGCCTACTGGCGCGAGTGGGCCGGCAGCGCACCCGGTTCGCCCCGCAAGATCGCCAGGGCGCTCGCAAAGCGCGATGTGCAAGCCGTCGTCGAGATCGGCCCGAGCCCCACGACGGGCCCAATTACCCTGCGGGACTGGCCCGACGGCCCCGACCGCGACGAGCACGACTTTGCGAAATCGGTGGCGAAGGCCTACGAAGCCGGGTTGCCGGTTTCGTTCGCCGGGATGTTTGCCGGAGAATCGCGGCGGCGGATCTCGCTGCCCGGCTACCCGTTCCAGCGCGAGCGCCACTGGTTCGGACCGATCGGTTGAGCGCCACCGGCCCCACCATCCGCTACCAGCCCGACGAGAGGCCCCCGTTCCGGCTCGCGCTCGGCGTTGGTGTGCAGCTCACCGTCCTCAACATCGCCGCCATCATGCTGATTCCGATGGTCGTGATGCGGGCGGGCGGGGCCACCGACACGCAACTCTCCTGGGCCGTGCTCGCCTCGGTTGCCATCTGCGGCGCCACCACCATGCTGCAGGCCACCCGCACCGGCCGCATCGGATCCGGGCACGTCCTGGTCATGGGGACCTCCGGCGCCTTCATCCCGGCCTGCATCATGGCGCTCGACGCCGGCGGTCCGGCGCTGCTGGCAACCCTGGTCAGCATCTCGGCGCTGGTCCCCCTCCTGCTCTCATGGCGCCTGTCGCTCCTTCAGCGAATCCTGACCCCCGCCGTATCGGGCACCGTGATCATGCTCATTCCGATCACCGTCATGCCGTTCGTCTCCGGCCTGCTTTCGGGCGCCCCCGGTGCGGCCGTGCCCCCCGGTGCGCCGCTCAGCTTTCTCGTCACCGTCCTCGTCATCGGCGTTCTGGCACTCAAGGCCACGGGCGCCCTGCGTCTGTGGGCTCCGGTCATCGGCGTGGCGGCGGGTTCCGCGATCGCCGCCGGGTACGGCCTCTACGACCTTGAACGTGTGGCCGCCGCCCGCTGGATCGACCTTCCAAGCCCACAACCGCCCGGCTTCGCTCTCGACTTCGGTCTCGCTTTCTGGACCCTGCTCCCCTCATTCCTGCTCGTGGCCGTGATCGCGAGCGTCCGCACGATGAGCAGCTCCATCGCGGTTCAGCGCGTTTCGTGGCGGCGCAGGAGCCGCGCCATCGACTTTCGCGCCGTTCAGGGCGGCGTGGCGGTGGACGGCGTGGGAAACCTGCTCGCGGGACTCTCGGGAACAGTCCCGGGAAGCGCCACTACCACCAGCCTGCCCCTGACCCAGCTGACAGGAGTCGCCGCCCGCACCGTCGGTATCGTAGCCGGCGCGACCTTCGTCGCCTTCGCCTTCCTGCCGAAGCCGTTCATGGCGGTGCTGGCCATCCCGGATCCCGTCTTTGCCGGCTACCTGGTCATTCTGCTGGCAATGCTCTTCGCCATCGGGATGAAGATCGTGATGCAGGACGGCCTCGGTTACCGTGAGGGAATGGTGGTGGGCATCGCCTTCCTCGCCGGAGTGAGCTTTCAGTACGGCCTGATCCTGCCCGAGCAGGCGTCCCGGTTCGCCGGTGGTCTCTTCGAGAACGGGATGAACGCGGGCGGCTTCGCAGCAATCCTGATGACCCTCTTCCTGCGCCTTGCCGATACCCGGCCCAGCCGGCTCGCGACGCGCGCCGACCCGTCGGAACTGCCCGCGATCCGCGACTTCCTGGATGACTTTTCCGCGCGTCACGGCTGGGGCGCGAAGATGGCCCACCGGCTGGCCGCCGCCACCGAGGAGACGCTACTCGCCCTCGACCAACCCACCGATCCTGCCGAAGAACGGGAAACCGGTCGCCGCCTCCTCCTCAACGCCCGCCGGGACGGGGACAGCGCGGTGCTCGAGCTCGTGGTCGCGCCCTCGGACGAGAACATTCAGGACCGGCTGGCCCTCATGTCGGTGGAGACCGCGGAGACCTCCGTCGAGCGCGAGGTGTCGTTGCGACTCCTGCGACACCTCGCGTCCTCGGTCAAGCACCGGCAATACCACGACACGGACATCGTGACCCTGCGTGTGCAAGCCCCGTGAACCATCGAACAGCCGCTGGCGGCCGCAAGTCCACCTGCTACAGCAACCCGCTCTTCTCCAGAAAGTCGCACATTGCCCGAACACACTCCGCTGGCTTCTCGACCTGCAGAAAATGGGTGGTTTCAGGCATGAAATCATACTCGACAGCTACGACATGGCCCAGATCGAGGGTGGGCAGGTACGAGTAGGGCACCGTCGGATCGGCCCCGATGACCTTCGTCGGACAGGGCATCGCGGCGAAATCCACCAGGCACGAATAGGTCCTCACGTACCGGGCGATCTGTGACTCGTAGTCGCGTGGACACCGGAGTTCCCAGAACCGTCCGTCGGCGGACTCTCGCAGGACGGTTCTGGACATCAGCTCACCTGCGCCGGGAACCGCCCGGATGAGGAGGGGCATGTACCGGAGCACCTCGGTGAAGTCCTCCCTCATATGGAATCGCTGGGAGCGCTGGAGGACCATCCGGGCCGCCACTTCGGTTGCGTCGTCGAACTCCTGGTCGCCGAGGCCGGGTTTGTGTACGGGAGGATCGAAGAACACGCAGGCGGACAGCCGGTGGGCGGCGCGCGATCCGAGGGACGGCGAGACGAGCGTCGCCAGCGCCGACACGGAGTGGAATACGCCGACCGTCGGCCTGTCCCCATAACGCTCCGCTACCGCCGCGACGATGTCGTCCTGATCGCGAATCAGATTCGGAAAATTGTGTTCCTTCGGATCGCCCACGGCATTCCAACCGTGGTTCCTCAGGTCGTACAGGACCAGGTCGAAGTCGTCGAAGAGCAGCGACCAGAAGGGGAAGTAGAAGTCGATCGCCAGCCCGTTGCCGTGGCTCAGAAGGAGCCTGGGACCGGCGGGATTCCCGTGACGACGCACGATCGTGACGCTGCCGTCTTCATGAGCAACCTCAAGCCGGTCAGCCGGTTCGGGCACCTCCCACACCGGCTCAACCGCCACGTTCAAGACCCCCGGTCCTCAGGGCATGCTGCACAACTTGCACCAGAGACCGGAGTCGGACCCGCGGCCCCCAATGACACGCGGAACCCCGGGTCGGGCTGACTACGAGTCGATCTGGTCAACCAATCCGCGCAGTGTTCCGATATTGGACCAATCGGCGGCAGACAGCGAGAGACCGAACTCCTTCTCGACGAGCTTCATGAAGGCAACCGCGTTCAGTGAGGAAACACCTGAATCCGCGAGTGTTCTCTCGAAATTCGGTTCCCGGTCGAGACCGAGGTGCTGCTGGGCCAACTCTCTGAGGCGGGTTTCGGTGGTGGACATGCGGCGTTGCGTCTCTTCGGTAGTGGGGAATGCAATTGGTCAATCCAGCCCGCCTATCTTCATCCCGTTCAACGCCTTTGTCAACGGCCACGCTGGCATCACACGGGCATCGAGCCTGGACTTTCCGCGACGCAAGTCTCTGTCCCAACCCCCACACTACCTGCTAGCTTGCGTGCACAGCACCTGGAGTCCCCTGCCGGGATGGCACGGCACCCCGCCCGCCGGCATGGTCCCACACGAGTCGACACCTATGGCACGCCGCTCCTCAATCCTGCCCCTCCTCGCCCTGGCCACCGCCTGTGCGGACCCGGGCATCAATCCTGCCGACCTCGTCCCGACCACACTCGAGGTCTCACCGCAGTCGCTCGACTTCGACGCGCTCTTCGCAGCGGTCCGGCTCGAAGCCACGGTCTTCGACCAGAATGGCAATGTCATGACGGGAGCGGCCGTCGTCTGGCAGTCTTCCAGCTTCGACATCGCGCGAGTCGATCAGGCCGGCCTGGTCACCGCGGTCGACAACGGATCGGCGTACATCGTGGCGGCCGCCGGCGACGCCAAGGACTCGGCCCGCGTCCAGGTGCAGCAGCACCCGGCCGCGATAAGGATCGCTCCCCCGCGGCGGCCCGTGCTCAATGCACTCGAAGATACCGTGCGCGTTACGGCCTCGGTGTTGGATCCCAACGGACGTCCGATCGCGGATGCCGTGGTGTCGTGGTCCAGCCGCGACCCGGCGATCGTGACCGTGCGCGAAGATGGACTGTTGGCCGCGGTCGCCACCGGATCTGTCACTATCCGGGCAACGTTGGGCGAGCTTGCGGATTCCGTCACCGCCGAGGTGAGGCAAGTCCCGGCAGACGTGCGCATTCGCCCCACCGACCTCCCGACCTTCGTAACGCTCGGAGACACTGCCCGGCTCTCCGCGCAGGTGGTGGACGCGAACGGCCATCCGGTCCCGGGGTTGTCCGTGTCGTGGTCCACAAGCAGCGTGAGCATCGCCTCGGTCGACCGCGAGGGGCTGGTCACCTCGACGGGCAACGGCAGCGCGACCATCTCGGCAACCGCCCTGAGCGCCTCAGGCTCGATCACGGTCGAGGTGGAGCAGGTGCCGACGAGTCTCGAGGTCAGGTCACCGATGGATCTCATGGCGGTCGGCGACTCGCTCCGGATGGAGGCGGAAGCCTACGACGCGGGCGGCAGCCCGATCCCCGCAGGCCATTTCACGTGGCTCTCCAGCGATACGGCCATCGCGACGGTGACTCCGGTGGGATGGGTACGCGCGGTCGGCGAGGGAACGGTCGAGATCACCGCGACCTCGCACGACCTGAGCGCGTCCGCCCCCGTGACCGCGATCGGCCCGGACGAGTTCGCTCTCCTGGCCTTCTTCGAGTCGGTCAACGGGCAGTTATGGGCCGCAAACACCAACTGGGGCACGGAGGCGCCGCTCTCCGAATGGTACGGCATCGAACTCAATGAGCGCGGGCGGGTCCGGTCCCTTGATCTCTCCGAGAACAACCTGGCCGGCCGGCTGCCTCCCGAGATCGGCAAGCTCACTGAGCTGGAGACTCTTCACCTCGAAGAGAACCTCATCGAAGGGCCGATCCCGCCCGAAATCGGAGGGATGGAAAGTCTGCAGTGGCTGGGACTGTTCGGGAACTACCTGGAGGGCCCGATCCCGCCCGAAATCGGACGTCTCGAGTACCTGGAGGTCCTGGACCTGACATACAACAGCTTCACCGGATCCATTCCGCTGGAAGTCATCGATCTCCCCTACCTTTGGTATCTCGGTCTCTTCGGCAACGAGTTGAGCGGGTCGATTCCGCCGGAGATCGGCAACTTCCAGAGTCTGCGGTTTCTGGACCTGTGCTACAACAAGCTCACCGGCCCGATTCCGCCGGAGATCGGCCGTATCGAGACACTGGAGACACTGGCGCTTTGCGGGATCGACACGAACCCCGAAGCCGGCAATCGCCTGACCGGTACGATCCCTCCCGAGATCGGCAACCTCACCAACCTCAAGCTGCTCGACCTGGGCGCCAACCGGCTCGAAGGGCCGATCCCCCCGGAACTCGGCAGGCTGGAGAACCTCGATTCGCTGGCGCTCTACAGCAACGTGCTCACCGCCCTCCCCCCGGAGCTCGGCAATCTTACCAATCTTGAGTACATGTCGATTTACGGAAACCGGCTGACCGGGCCGATTCCGAGTGAAATCGGAAACCTCGGGGAACTGCACATTCTGTTGCTGGGACGGGGGTTCAGCAGCGGCGACAACATTCTGACCGGCATCATCCCGCCGGAGGTCGGAAACCTCGCGAGCCTTTTCAAACTCGACCTGGGCGGCAACAACCTGACCGGAACCATCCCGGGCGAATTGGGTCGCCTGACGAGCCTGGAATTCATGGAACTCGGGACCAATGAGCTGACGGGAGTGATTCCTCCGGAACTGGGTGGGGCTACCCGGCTGGCCTGGCTGAACGTATGCCCCAACAACCTGTCCGGCTCGATTCCCGGGGAACTCGGCAGACTGAGCAATCTCCGCCGTCTCTACCTCTGTGCGAATGACCTGACGGGAGACTTGCCGCCGGAATTGGGCGACCTGACCGACCTCGTGCACCTGAATCTTGCCGCCAATCGGCTCGCGGGTGAATTCCCGGTGTCCATGCTGCGCATGAGGCGCCTCGAGTCGTTGCTCTGGCGAGGAAACAATGGACTGTGCGCCCCGAATACCGAAGCGTTCATGCAGTGGTTGGCCGGCATTCCGAATTCGTCCGATATCTACTGCGGTGACGCCTCGGGATCAATGCAGGGTGCCTATACCGGAAGTGCCACCCTGACCAGTTGTTCGGTGACGGTGGCGGCGGCGAGATCGGCCAGGGGGTGGGGATGGTGGGAGGGGACCGGGGGGACTTGGGGTGATCGGGGGTTGCGGGAAAGAGAGTCTGCCCGGTTCAGGATCGGATCGCCCGGAACGTGGGCGGTCGGGTGTGAACGGCCACCGGCGGGATCGTGACAGATTCGCGGACAGATTCTGGGGGGAATCTGTCCTGGTTTCCTGGGCGTCCGGTCCGTGGACAGATTCTGGCATGAATCTGACCGCTTCTTCAGTTTCCTGATTTTGTTGCCAGATTCTGGGGGTTATCTGTCCGCACTGTCCCTCTGCCCCCTCCTGAGTTCTGCCGCGCGGGCGTGGGCTTCGAGTCCTTCCATGCGGGCAAGCCTGGTCGCATCTGTAGTAAGGACTTCGAGTTCCGGCCCTCTTTCGAGCCTTAGCCAAGTCGGCCGACGCAGGAATGACAGCACCGACAGACCTCCCGTAAACCGGGCCGTGCCCCCGGTGGGAAGGGTGTGGTTCGGACCCGCTCCGTAGTCCCCCAACACCTCCGTGACAGATTCGTTGACAAATAGTGCCCCGAATCTGTCCAGCGCCTTCTCCCAGCACTCCACGCGACCACCGTGTAGTTGCAGGTGTTCCGGGGCGAGTTCCTCGCAGCAGCGGAGCGCCTCATCTTCCGGGGCGACGATCGCGAATCCGTTGCGGAGGGCCACTCGCGCGATGCCGGCGGTGGGAAGGTCCGACAGCTGGCGCGCCAGCTCCGTCTCGACCCTTTCCACCAGGTCGAGGCAAGTGGTGATGAGGACCGGCAGCGCGGTCGGATCGTGCTCCGCCTGCGCGAGCAGGTCCGCGGCGATGAGGACCGGATCCCCGGCCTCGTCCGACAGCACCGCCAACTCCGAAGGGCCCGCCAGCAGGTCGATCCCCACAACACCCGACACGAGCAGCTTGGCCGCGGTCACCCACTCCCCCCCCGGCCCCACCACCACATCGCATCGCGGGACGGGACCCACGCCGTACGCCATGGCAGCCACGGCCTGCGCCCCCCCCACCCCCAACAGCCCCGCCACCCCCGCCACCGCCCCCGCCGCCATCACCTCGCGGGACGGTTTCGGCGAAGCCAGCCACACATCACGCACCCCGGCCACCCTGGCCGTCACCGCCGTCATGAGCACCGACGACGGCAACGGATACCGCCCCCCCGGCGCATAGCACCCGGCCACGCGCACGGGCACCACCCGGTCGCCAGCCCTCCCCCCCTCCACCGCCACGTCCACCGGCACCGCCGACG
The DNA here is from genome assembly GCA_965208295.1 of Longimicrobiales bacterium. Taxonomy (GTDB): domain Bacteria; phylum Gemmatimonadota; class Gemmatimonadetes; order Longimicrobiales; family Gaopeijiaceae; genus Bin94. The sequence continues at coordinate 1,669,792 of OZ242328.1, forward strand.
CCATCTGGGCGCGCGCGAAGTGCCCGATCCGGCCGGCGGTGCGCTCCAGCACCTCGCGATCGGACCTCGGCAGCGACTCCAGCGCCGCCTGCATCTCGGCGGGGGTGTGGACCAGCGCCCCGCCGGCTTCCAGACCGTCCCACCGTTCGGCGTACTCGCGCAGCTTCGCCTCTCCCCCCCGTCGCACGGATTCCACGATCTCCAGCACCGGCGCGATGAGCTCGGGACGGACGGCGGGCTGGCGGGCGCGGGCGGCTTCGGTTGCCGGGACTCGTCTCAGGCGGACTTGTGCGGGCGCTCCCGATCCGGATTGGCCACGAGCCCCGGAACCCGCGGCGCCGTCCATGGCTCGCACCCGCTGGGTTGACCCGCGCGACCGACCCTCACCCACGTCCCGCCCCCTTCGGCTCCGACGCCCTTCTTCGGCCGACCTTCATGGCGCGCCGGTCCAGCTCGCGCTCCACCTCGGCCATGCCGACGCCGGCACGCTCCAGCGCCACGGTCAGGAAGTACACCAGGTCGGCCGCCTCCTCGACGACGCGGTCCGCGCCCTCCGCATCCCCCAGTTCCCCCGCCTCCTCGACCAGCTTGCCGCGCAGAAACGCATCGTCCGCCAGCGCCCGGGCAGTCAGCGACCCGGCCACCGGCTCGGCCCGCCGCGACCTCACCGTGCGCTCCAGCCCGCGGAGTCCCCGCGCGGGGCCGAAGCAGGTCCAGTCCCCGGTGTGACAGAACCCGTCGCCAGCCTGCGCGACCGTGAAGCGGAGGGCGTCGCGGTCGCAGTCGGGCGCGATGTGGAGCAGGGCCTGGGCGGCACCCGAGGTCGCGCCCTTGCGCCACAGTCCCCGCGAACGCGAGTGGTAGACGCCGCGGCCCTCGTCGATCGCCGTGCGGACGCTCTCCCGGCTCGACCAGACCAGGCCGAGCGCGCCGCCCCGGTCGTCGGTCACGATCGTGGGCCAGAGTCCGTCGGGGCGCTCGCTGCGGAGTGGTGCGGTGAAGGCCTCGGCCAGGTCCAGGTTGCCGCGGTAGAGCGCCATCCCGACCTGCGCATCGGCGCCCGCGCGGTCCAGCCAGGCGATCTCCTCCGCGGTGGTGATGCCGCCGGCGACCGTCAGGCGCGAGGTGCCGGCGGCCTTGACCAGCGCCTCGATCCGGTCGCACGGAAACCCGGATTCCCTGCCCTCGCCCTCGACGAAGGTGACCAGGAAGCCGCCCGCGAGACCGCGCAGTTCGCGCATGCCGTCGAAAACGGTGCGGCCCGTGCGCTCGGTCCATCCCTTGACGACCACTTCGCCCTCCCAGGCGTCCAGGGCCGCGACAACGCGGTCGCGCGGCAGCCCCTCCAGCACCTCGGGGACGGCGGCGGTGCCGAGCACGACCTTCGCCGCGCCGCGGTCCAGCCACGCGAGAGCGGCGTCCCGGTCGCGTATTCCGCCGCCCACGCGACAGGGGGCCAATCGGCACAACTCCTCCATGACCGCAGTGTTGGAGCCGCGACCCAGCGCCGCGTCGAGGTCCACGACGGCCACCTCGCCCACCCGGCCGAAGCGCTCGGCGATGGGGCGGGGATCGCCGGCTTCGAGAACCTTGCGGCGGCCCTGGACCAGCTGTACCGCCTGGCCGTCCATGAGGTCGATGGAAGGGATGATCATGGGGTTCCCCCCGGAACCGGCACTCTGTCCGCCGCGGCCGGCGGCGGCGGCGCGGCTGTGCGCGCGGGTTCCGCCGTGTAGTTCGGTCGCACCGCCACGCCGAGCCCGGCCAACGCCTCCTTCACGGCACCGACCGTCCAGTTGCCCTGGTGGAAGATCGAGGCGGCCAGCACCGCGTCCGCCCCCGCGCGCACTGCCTCGGACATGTGCGCGGGAGAGTCCGCGCCTCCCGACGCCACGATGGGGACCCGCACGGCGGAGCGCACCGCACGCAACAGGGAGAGCTCGTAGCCGCTGCGCGTGCCGTCTCGGTCGATGCTGGTGAGCAGGATCTCGCCGGCGCCCCGGTCCACCGCTTCGCGCGCCCAGGTGACCGCATCACGGGACAGCCGCTCGGTGCCGGAGAGTACGACGACTTCGTAGGAGGATTCGTGTGCGTCGCGATGGTTGGTCGGCGGCCCATCGAGCCATTGCATCGCCCGGGCGCCGGCATCGCCATCGGCGCGGGCGCCGCCCGTTCGCAGCGCGTCGATCGAGACCACGACGCACTGTGACCCAAACCGCGCGGCCAGGTCCGTGAGCAGTTCGGGGCGCCGGAGCGCAGCCGTGTTTACGGCCACCTTGTCCGCACCTGCCTCGAGGAGCGCGGCCGCATCCCCGACCCCGCCGATCCCACCCCCGACGGTGAGCGGCACCGACAGCCGTGCCCGCACGGCGGCCACGGTGTCACGGCGGGTGCCCCGCCCCTCAGGCGTCGCCGTCACATCCAGAACGACTACCTCATCCGCCCCCTGCTCCTCATATGCATGGGCCAGCTCGCCCGGGTCGCCCTGATCGGCGAGGCCCTGGAACTTCACGCCCTTCACAACCCGCCCGTCGCGGACGTCCAGGCACGGGATGATGCGTACGGGGAGCACAGCTCAGGCCTCCGCCCGCGTGGCGGAAAGCGACGGCCGCAAGGGTCGCAGCTCGGACCGTGATCCCACGGGTTCGGCACTCATCCCCTACGCCTCCAGCCAGCGGACCAGCAACGCCCTGCCGTACTCACCCGACAGCTCCGGGTGGAACTGGCAGCCCACCACCGGACCACGCTCCACCGCAGCCACAAACCTGCCCGCGTACTCGCTCCACACCGGCCGCCACCCCTCCGGGGCCGCAGCCAGCCGATACGAGTTGGCGAAATAGGCATAGCCGCGCGGCACGATCCGGCACCCGTCCTGCGGCTCGACCAGGTTCCAGCCCATCTGCGGGACGCGCCAGCCCTGTTCGCCGGGCTCGTAGCTCTCAACCTCCCCGTCGAGAACACCCAGCCCGGGCACCCCGGGCGCCTCCTCGCTACCGCGCGCCATCAACTGCATGCCGAGACAGATGCCCAGGGTCGGACGGCCGCGATCGACACGCTCGCGCAACGAATCGGCCAGGCCGTGCGCGCCAATGGCGCGTTGGGCCGCCGCGAAGGCGCCCACACCCGGCAACACCACCCGGTCCGCGTCCACCACCTCACGCGGATCAACGGTGGTTCTCACACGGCACCCCAACCGCTCCAGACCGGTCAGCACCGAGGCCAGGTTGGCCGTGCTGGTGCGTACGACGGTCACCGACCTCACAGCACCCCCTTCGTCGACGGCACCCGGTCCCCGCCGGCCGGGGCCAGCGCGGCCCTGAGCGCCAGCGCGACCGCCTTGAAGCACGCTTCGATCCGGTGGTGGTCGTTGGCGCCCCGGATCACGTCGACGTGCAGGGTGAGGGCGGCGGCTTGGGCGAAGGAATGGAAGAAGTGCGGCACCATCTCGGTGGAGAGGCCGCCTACGCGTTCGCGCCGCAGGTCCAGTTCGCCGGCGAAGAAGGGGCGGCCGGAGATGTCCACGACGGCGCGCGCCAGGGCTTCGTCGAGAGGGGCGTAGCAATGGCCGAATCGCGCGATTCCCTTGCGGTCGCCGAGCGCGTGGGCCACCGCCTGGCCCAGCGCCAGCCCGGTGTCCTCGACTGTATGGTGGTCGTCGACATCGAGGTCGCCGTCGCAGTTCAGCCTCAACTCCCATCCCCCGTGGAAGGCCAGCGCGTGCAACATGTGATCGAAGAAACCGATTCCTGACTTGATCTCGATCGTGACCGCATCGTCCGGCAGAGCCTTGTCGCGCCCGTCCAGATCGAGGCGCACCTCGACCTTCGTCTCGCCGGTCTCGCGCGTCACGCGGGCCGTTCTGCCGCGTTCGCCCCGGGTCCCGTTTCCTTCAGCCATCGAACAATCCTCCAAAGTCGGCGTCCGCTTTGACGATTCGCGCGGCGCCCGCCTCTTCGAGCGCCGTCCAGACGGTCTCCCCACCCCCCCGCCCCGCCACCCCCACGGGCACCACCCCCGCCCCCACCGCCGCCCGCACGTCGTCGGGGGTGTCGCCCAGCATCCACGCGGTCCGCGCCTCCAGCTGCTCCAGCGCGACCCGCACCGGCGCCGGATCCGGCTTGAGCGGCGCGTCCTCGCGGCACACCACGGCGCCGAACAGCCCGCGCACACCCTCCTCGCGCAGAAACCGCTCGGCATCGCCGCGCGGCCGCCCCGTCACGACCCCCAGCTTGAACCGACCGGCCAGCCCCGCGAGCAGTTCGCGCGACGGGATCAGCGTTTCGTGGCGGCGGAGTCCCGGCTCGTCATCGGTGCCCTGGTACAACTCCTCGAAGCGCGCCGTCACCTCGGGCAGCGAGGCCTGCACACCCGCGTCCGCAAGCACGCCGTGCGTCACCGCCCAGTCGTCGTTGGCCTGCCCGGCCGCCTTCACGGCCTCGATCAGGTCGCGGCCGGCCTCCACCCCGAACGAGGCGCAGGTCCGCACGATCGCCTCGCGGTACGACCGCCGGACGTCGGCCAGCACGCCGTCCATGTCGAAAAGCAGCGCCTCGGGGCGATCGAGACACCTCAGCGCGCGTTCCACGCGGCGGAACTCGGCATCGTCGCGCGGCACGGTGATGCGCACGTACTCGGGCAGATGCTCGAAGTACCGCACCAGCACACCCTGCGCGGCCATCCCCCGCTGGATCCAGCGCGCGTCGGGGAAGGAGGCGAGCACGAAATTGGTCTGCGACGGCTCGGGGGCGCCGCCGACGTCGCGCAGCACCTCGGCCAGCCGTTCGCGACGGGAGCGGATGTACTCCACGAACCCGCGCATCTCGTCGACGCCATTCTGCAGCCGGTCCAGCGCGATCGCGATCGAGGGCCCGGTCAGCGCGTAGGGGCCACCGTAGCCGCGCAACACGTCGATCCGCTCCTTCGCGCCCACCGCGAAGCCCACGCGCAGGCCCGCCAGACCCCACGACTTCGACATCGTGCGGATCATGATCGCGCGGGGGACCTCGAGGAGGGCGGGGGTGGGGTCCTCGTCGGCGAACTCGGCGTAGGCCAGGTCGGCCATCAGGGTGACTTCGGGGGGGAGCGCGGCGGCGAGACGGAGGAGGGAGTCGGTGGAAAAGGCGCGCCCGGTGGGGTTGTCGGGAGTGAGCACCGCCACCACGCCGGTCCGTTCGTTCACCTCGGCGAGGATCTCGTCGTGGGGCAGCGTTCCCCACTCGTACTCGATGGGCACGAGGTCTCCCCGGGCCATGCGGGCGCACGCCGGGACCATCTCGAAGGTGGGGGTCGGGAAGACCATCTCCTGTCCCGGCGCGAGGAAGGCGCGGAAGACGCGGTCGATGGCGTCGTCGCCGCCGGTCGTGGCAAGGACGTTGGCGGGGTCGGTGCCGAGGTAGGCCGCGTAGGCGGCTTCGAGGGGGGCGGGGTCGGCGTATTTGCGGAGCAGGGCGGGGCCATGGCGTTCGAGGACTTCGAGGCAGGCGCGGCTGGGCGGCTCGCCCTCGTTCATGCTGAGGTCGATGATGTCGCGGCGGGGCGGCCTCATGGGACGATCTGCTGGGGCTCGGAGACGACGAGATCGGTGCCGCCCCGCGCCTTGATGTCGAGGAGGAGCGCCGGGAGTGCGGTGCGTGGGACGGCGGCGCGGATCGCGTAGGCGCTCTCTCCGTGGAGGCGCGACACGGTGGGCTCGCGCATGCAGGGCAGGATGGATACGACCCGCTCGAAGTCGGCCTCCGCGACGTTGAGTTCCAGCATCACGCGGCGGCGTGCCTCGAGGACCGATTCGAGGAGGAGGACGAGGTCCTCGATCGGGCCGCGGCGGGCGGGGTCGTCGAGGGCGGGGCGGCCGGCGTAGAGCCGGGTGGAGGAGCGCATGAGGGTGTCCACGATCGCGAGTCCGTTGGCGCGCAGCGTGGATCCGGTGGCCGTGTTGTCGACGATCAGGTCGGCGTCCTCGGGTGGGAAGACCTCGGTGGCCCCGTAGGACCGGACGAAGACGGCGTCGATGGGTTGGGATGCGATCCATCGGTGTGTAATGCGTGTGTATTCGGAGGCGACGACCAGGCGGCCCGGGGGGAGGGCGCCGTCCACCAGGAGGTCGGCAGGGGCGGCCGCGACGACCTGGACGGGGTCCAGTCCGGTGTCCAGCAGTTCCACCAGGTCGGCGTCCAGCTCGGCCACCCAGTCCGCGCCCGCGAAGCCCACGTCGCGCGACCCCGCGTGCAGCATCTCCACCACGTTCTGGGGCTTGAGCAGCTTGGCCGCGAAGCCGGGCCACGAGAGCGCGGGCCGGTAGTTGCGCTCGCCCACGCGGACGTCCACGCCCGCGTCGGCCAGGAGCGCGAGCACGCCCGCCTGCATGCTTCCCTTGGGCAGCCCGATGCGGACCTGGCCTGTGCGGTCGGTGCGCCCGCCTTCGATGTCTTTTGTCTCCAACAGCGTTTTCACTTTGTGGCCTCCGTTCCGCGAGCCGCCGTGTTCGGCCTCCGCAGGGTTCCAGCAGTTCCGCAACCTGACTCCCATGCGCAAAAAAACCGGCCTCCCGTCGAGGAAGCCGGTGCCGGTCAAGCCGCCCGTCGGGGCGTGGCTATGCCGTCACACGACCGCCTCTCGGTGGCCGTGGTGATGATGGGACGGGGTGTGGGCGCGGGTGTTCATGGGCACGAATAGTCGCCATTCGTCGGGACGGTGTCAACAGATACGGCGAGAAACCTGCTCGTGACCGCTGCAAGAAGACAATGTCATGCGCAGGTTACATTTTGTAATGCCAAGTTGACATACGTGATGCACGTGAGCACGTCCCTCCCATTGTCCCCCCACCCCCACACCCCTAACCTACCGGACACTGTACGCGGCCCATTGACCCACCTCCTGCTCCCCAGGCCCACCCCATGACCCCACCCCGCTCCCACTACCTTCCCCGCACGCGCCGTGGCCGAATCGCCACGATCGCCTTCATCGCGGCCATGGCCCTCGCCCAGCCCCCCATCGTGCACGGCCTCATGAACCGCACCGAGCCGCTCATCCTCGGCACGCCCTTCATCTTCGCCTACCTCCTCGGCGTCTACTGCCTCATGATCGGCGTCCTCGTCTGGACGCTGCGGAAAGGGGTGTAGCCGCCAAATGGAACCCTGGGTCGTCTCCACCTCGCTGATCTTCATCTACCTGATCGCGACCATCGTGATCGGGATCGTGGCCAACCGGAAGGGCACGTCCAGCATGGAGGATTTCTTCCTCTATGGGCGCCAGGCCGGGTTCATCGTCCTCTACCTGACGGTGGTGGCGACGTTTCATTCCGCCTTCGCCTTTCTGGGCTCGGGGGGGTTCTTCTTCACCCACGGGATCGGGTTCTGGATGGCCGGGACCTGGACGGTGATGGTCGGGGCCATCACGTACACGCTGGGCACGCGGATCTGGGCGCTGGGCAAGAAGTTCGGCTACATCACGCCCGCGGACCTGATCGCGGACTTCTACGAGAGCGAGGCGGTGCGGATCATCGTGGCCCTCGTGTCGGTGATCTTCACGCTCATCTACATCCAGGTGCAGGCGCAGGGGCTGGGGTACATCCTCTCGGTGGCGACCGGCGACCGGATCTCATTCGAGCTGGCGTCGCTGATCCTGCTCGTGGTCGCGGCGGCGTATCTCATGGTCGGGGGACTGCGGGCCGTCTACTGGACCGACGTGATCCAGGGGATCTGGATGTACATCGCGGTCTGGGCCGGCAGCCTGCTGCTCACCTACAAGCTCTTCGGCGGACCGGTCGAGCTGTGGAAGCGGCTCATGGCCGAGCGGCCCGACCTGCTGAGCCTGCCCGGCCCGGAGGGCTTCTTCACCCCCGGCATGTGGGTCGGCATGACGATCGCGCTCTCCTTCGGGATCATCTTCCAGCCGCACATGATGATCCGCTACTTCACGGCCGCCTCCGACCGCACCCTCAAGGTCCTCGGCGCAACCACCCCGATCTACCTCATGACGCTCTTCATTCCGGCGGCGTTCGTGGGGCTCGGCGGTGCGCTCATCCTTCCTGATCTCGCGTCTCCCGACCGGGTCTTCCCGGAACTGCTCTTCCAGTTCGCGCCGCCGTGGCTGACCGGCCTGATCCTGGCCGGCGCCACCGCCGCGGCGATGTCCACGCTGGACTCGATCCTGCACTCCAACATGACCGTGCTCACGCGGGACGTGTACCAGCGCTACATCGCGCCTGACCGCAGCCAGGGCCACTACCTGGCCTTCGGTCGGTGTGTGGTGGTCGTGCTGCTGGCGGTGGGCTTCTATCTCACCGTCTCGCAACTCGATTTCCTTGTTACGCTCGTTACGCTCTCGGGCGCGGGCGCGCTGCAGCTGATGCCGGCCATCCTGGGCGTCTGCTACCCGGGACGGCGGCTTCACACGGCGACGGGTGTGGTGGCAGGGATCCTGGCGGGCCTCGTCACGCTCTACCTGACCCGCGTCGCGTTCCCGCAGCCGTTCGGCGTTCACGAGGCGCTGTGGTCGCTGGCCGTGAACTTTGTGGTCACGATCGTGGTGTCGCGGTTCACGCGGCCGCCTTCCGCGGCCACGGTGGAGCGGATTCACGGCGAGGTGGAGCGGTTCGTTTACGACAGTTGACGGAACGTAGAACCCGCTCGTCAAGTCCGTATGGCGAGGGGGTTTGGCAAGCCTGCGACAGACGCGAAATACCCGGCTTATGTCGGGTGCCAATCGGCAATTTGGGGGGCTTTCGCTAGGGAAATATTCCCAATAAACCGCCGTTTTCGGGCAATTTGTACACCATTTCGCATCCAAACTCTTGCGCAGCCGGAAACCGCGCCCCACTTTCGCCCCGCTCATCCGCAACTGGTCCACTTCCGCAAAGGAGAAAATCGTGGACAAGAATTGGGTAGTTGCATCTGTCGTAGCAGCCGTCGCCATGTTCGTGCTCAACATGTTGGTGGGTGCGGTTGGCGGCGACTTCATGTCCGCAGCGATGGCCGCCGAGGGTACCTGGCAGTCGATTGTCGGACACCTGTTCGCCGGTTCCGTCCTGGCCCTCGTGCTGGGCTGGAGGGGAACGGGCGACGCTGGCGACGGTGCGAAAGCGGGTGCCACGTTGGGCATCCTGCATGCCTTGAGCGGCAGCTTCGCCGGCATGGAGACGTTCGACGTGATGGGTCTCATCGGTGCGCTCGTCACCGGCATCGTGGTGTACGGTGTCAGCGGCGCCGCAGTGGCGATGGCCCCCGCCGGAGGAGGCGACGCCTAGCGTCCCAGTCGATCACCACACGCTGCGTCCGCCATGGCCGCCGCAGGACGGCGCGCGGGTGGCGGACGTAGCGTGGCATTTCCCCGGGAATCCCGGGTTCCGGACCTACCCGTCCAGGCGGTTGTCGATAGCGTAGCCGGCGGTCGCCAGCCCGGATGTGTGTCCTGCAGGATCGAAACTCACGTCAATCCGACCGAGTCTCATCCCCCCCCACCCCACCTGGTTGACCACCGTGAACCCGTTTGATCCCTGGTCCAGGACATCGGGATCGTCGAGGAAGGTGTGGGTGTGGCCGCCCAGAATCAGGTCGATCTCGGGGACCTCGGCAGCCAGGACCTGATCGCTGGGGCGGGCGGAATCCCCGTAGCGATACCCCAGGTGCGACAGGCAGATGACGAGGGAGCACTCCTGTTCGCGCAGCTCCCGGCTCACCTTGCGGGCCGCCGCTACCGGGTCCGTGTAGACGACGCCCTCGTGCAGACTCGCCAGGACCAGCTTCTCAAAGGCGATGCCCAGGCCGAAGATCCCAACCCTCACGCCCCCGAACTCGCGGATCGTGTACGGCTCGACGTGCCCCGCCAGCGCCGACCCGCTCACGTCGTAGTTGGCCGACACGAACTCGAAGCCCGCCTCCGGCAGCATCGCGACCAGCCCGTCCACGCCGTTGTCGAAGTCGTGGTTGCCCAGCGTGGCCACGTCGTAGCCCATGGCGGTCATGGCCCGGAACTCAAGCTCGCCGCCGAAGAAATTGAAGTACGGCGTCCCCTGGAAGATGTCCCCCGAATCGAGGAGCAGGACGTGCTCGTTGGCCTCGCGCACGCGCCGGATCAGGGTCGCCCGCCGGGCCGCTCCGCCCAGTCCCTCGAAGCGCCCGCCGTCCATGGGGAAGGGGTCCATCCGCGAGTGCGTGTCGTTGGTGTGGAGCACGACCAGGCTGACGCCGTCGTCGTGTAGGAGGGGGGTGCAGGAGAGGTCTCGCCCACCGCCTCGGAAACGGGTAGCCGTCCCCGCCCAAAGCGGTTCGACCCCGGCCAGCCCCGCCACTCCCCCCAGGCCCAGCGCCCGCATGAAGTCGCGCCGTTTCATCGTTCGTCCTCTGGAGCACTTCCGGTGGCGCGAAGCAGGTCGTAGTACGAGACCCAGGCCTCGGTCTCCAGCGAGAGCGCGCTCAACTGGGCTCCCTGAAATGCACTCGCCGCGTCCAGGAGCTCAAGCAGGGTCATCTCGTGTTCGGCGTAGGCCGCGGTCGCTGAGGCCAACAGCGCCTCGCCATCGGCCCGGAGACCTTGCGCCGCGGCTTCCAGCCGTGCCCGGCTGGACGCATAGCGGTCCGAAGCGGCCAGCACGTCGTTGCGCGCCAGCTGCCTCCGAAGTTCGAGACGGTACGCGGCGGCGGAGCTGTGGGCGGCGGCTTCCTCCCTGGTCCCGGCCCCCCGGTCGAACACAGGCAGGGCGAGGTCGAGCCCAAGGCTGGCGCCCCCGAAACCATCATCATAGTGCCGGTATCCAAGTCCGAGGTTCGGGACGGGCACCCAGTAGGTCGCGGCCACGTCCACACCAGCCCGCGCCGCGTCCAGCTCGCTTGCCGCCGCCTCCACATCCGGACGGCCATCGAGGGCGGCCATCGCGGCCTCGCGGCCGATCATGGGCGGCACCCCATCCGGCCCCTCCGACGGACCGACCTCCTGCGTTGCGGTTCCCGGCGCAATGAGCAGCCCGAGATTCCGCCTCGCCCCACGGGTGCGCAGCACGGCTTCCGCCAGCTCCTGGTCGGCCTCGGCGCGCGCAAGCCTCAGCCTGCGCGCTTCGAAGGCCGAAATATCACCCGCCTCCAGACGGACCTCCGCATCCTCCACCACCGATTGAATCACGGAGGCGGTCCGCCGCACAATCGACTCCGCCTCTTCCGCGAACCAGGCCCGCACATATGACTCCCGCACCTCGAAGGCCAACGCGATCGAGTCGGCGCGGAAGCGGGCGGCCCCGGCACGGATCGCGTGCCCGGCGGCGCGTGCCCGCGCGGTGGTCCGGCCGGGCCACTCCACCTGCTGTTGGAGCAGGAAGGACTCTTCCCAGACCTTTTCGTCATTGTGACTCAGGTCGTCCCGCTCAAACGAGAACTCCGGGTTGAAGTAGGCGCGGGATTGTCGGGCCATGCCCATCGACCCAGCGGTCTCGGACCGTGCGATCTTCAGCTCGAGGCTATTGCCGGCGAACGCCTCCAGCGCCTCGGCAAGTGACACGCGGCGCACCGTTTCCTGCCCGGGCGCGGCCGACGGGGCGAGAAGTGCGCCGCACAGGGCCAGAGCAGGCGACGATGTCGCTCTCGACTGTCGCATGGATCTCCGTGGCAAAGTGGTCTCCCTTTCCGCGCCGCCGGCGCTTCGAATGCGGCCGTCCAGAACCGGGGTCACCGTGCCCATCTCGTCCAGGTATTCCACGAATGCCGACCGGATCAGGATGTCCAGATCCTCGCGCGCCCCGACCTCCACCTCCCACAGCACGCTCCACGCCCCACCGCCGTTGACCAGGTAGTCCACCGTGGCCAGGCGGTAGGTGCGGTCCCGGTCGACCGGCTCGCCGCCCACCCGCACCCCGACCGCGTCGCGGCCATCCAGCTCCATGGTCCACCCCGCGATCGGTTCCCCGGTCGTAGCCGCGATCTGGTCGGCCAGCTCTTCCATCTGCGCGCCGGTGAGCGACAGTACGACGACGAAGTTCTCGAAGGGCAGGAGTTCGTACGCATGCCGCATCAGGATCGGGCCCGCAGCGAGGGGCACGCGGAGGCCGCCCTCGTTGACGAGCGAGGCGTGCACGGTGTCGCTCGATCGCGCGCGGGCCGCGTGCAGCAGCGCCTCGGCTACCAGATTGTCGAGCGTGCCCTCGGGGTCGGCTTTGGTGAACTCGCCGGCCGCGTGGCCGAGCACCACGTCGAGCTGTTCCTCGAGCTGATCCCGGTACGGCGCGATCATGGCCTCGATGTCGGGCGCGGGTGGGATGGTGTCGCCGACCTGCGTGAAGTCGACGGGGGCTTCGCGGATGGTGAAGGGGGTGGGGATCGGGGCGCTGGAGCAGGCGGCCACGATCAGCGCGGCGGCGGGCGCGGCGAGGAAGGGTAGGGGCGTAGTCCTGTTGGGCATCATGGTGGTAATCTTGGTCGTCCCGGGCGCGTTGCGCCATGATTCATCCACGGACGGCCACGGAGGCAGTGAACATTGCCGGAACCGATCGCGATGTGCTTCAGCGGGGGGAAGGACAGCTGTCTTGCGCTGCGTGCACTGCAGGCGGAAGGGAAGTACCGGGTCGAGACGCTGATCACGACCGTGACCGACGCCTACGACCGCGTGAGCATGCACGGGGTGCGGCGTTCGCTGGTGCGCGAACAGGCGGCGGCGCTCGGGATCGGGCTGGCCGAGGTGGTGGTGCCGCCGCGGTCCTCGAACGAGGTGTACGAGCGCGCGATGGGGCGGGAGTTCCGGCGGCAGTACGACGCGGGGGTTCGCCGGGTCGCCTTCGGGGACATCTTCCTGGAGGATCTGCGCGAGTATCGTGAGCGGCAGCTGGCGGAGTGCGGGCTCGAGGCGGTGTTCCCCATCTGGGGACAGGCGACGGACCGGCTGGCGCGCGCGTTCATTCGCGACGGTTTCGATGCGGTGACGGTTTGCGTCAGCCTGTCCATGCTGGACGCGTCCTTCGTGGGACGTGCGTTCGACGCTGGTTTTCTCGCGGACCTGCCCGCCGGGGCCGACCCTTGTGGCGAGAACGGCGAGTTTCACACCTTCGTCACCGACGGTCCCATCTTCCCCCGTCCCGTCCCCGTGACTCTCGGCGAGGTGGTGGAGCGGGACGGTTTCGTCTTCTGCGATCTGGTCGCCGACAGGCAGTCCGTGCCCGCGTCAGGCGCCGGGCTTCTGAAACCGGTACCCGAATCCCCGCACGGTCTCGATCCAATCCCCCACGGAGCCGAGCTTCCCCCTTAGCCGACGCACATGCATGTCGACGGTGCGGGTGTGCATGCGCCGCGCCGTGACCGAGTCCACGTCCCAGACCTCGGTGAGGAGCTGGCTACGGCTCTGGGTGCGGCCGCGACGCTCCATCAGAGTCCGCAAGAGGCGGAATTCGGTCGGTGTGAGCCGGACTTCCTCGTCCTCCAGCGTCACCAAGTGCGCGCCGGCGTCCAGCCTGAGGGGTTCGGCGCGCAAGATGGGTCCGCCCCCGCTCGCGGCGCCGCGAGAGGCCCGGGTGCGCCTGAGTATCGCGTCCACGCGGAGAACCAGCTCACGGGGGCTGAAGGGCTTGGTGAGGTAGTCGTCGGCGCCCAGCTCCAGACCCTGAATGCGGTCGGCCTGGTCCTTCTTCGCGGTGAGGATCAGGACGGGCACGGCCTCGGTGGCGGGATCGCCCCGGAGCGCCATGAGCACATCGTCTCCGGAGATCTCCGGCAACATCCGGTCCAGGACAAGTAGATCGGGAAGACCGCGGTGCAGCGCGTCCAGGGCCGCGGCGCCGTGCAGCGCCGTTTCGACCCGGTAGCCCTCGCGCGTGAGCTGGTAGGCGATCAGGGCGGCGATCTCGGGCTCGTCCTCGACGACCAGCACGCGCGGCGGGGTTCTGGTTTTTCTCATGGGCCCGGGGGGTTGGCCGCACCGGTCGCGGATCCCTGTCCACGGGGTAGCGGTCTCATGCTCCCTCCCCCACGAGATCGTTCCCCGTCGTCCGGCCACCCCGCGCCGATCACAAGTTCAGGGTCCTCGTCGTAGTAGCGAAAGATCTTGAATCCGCCGTTTCTCTCCAGAGCATCCTTGAATAGCTGGATCCTGTAAAGCCTTCCCCGGGTCCGAAACCGGGTGTGGCAGTCCGTGTGGACCACGAAGGTGTCGAAGACCTGTGTCTCGCCGTTGCACTCCACCGACTCGAATTCGATCGGTTGCGCCGCCGCCAGAACGGCGGAAACCCGTGAAACGGCCCGCCGGTTGCGAAGCTGGATGTTTCGCCACGCGAGGTCGATCGGAAAGGGCGATTCACCCCGGGCCGCCGGCAGCTCGGGCCACACGCGGGTGTTGTGCTCGGTCTCGGAGAGGCGCAGAGCCTCGAGGGCCTCGCGATCATCGTTGAAAAAGGCCTCCAGCGCGGCGCGACCGAGCTCGTCCAGGCTCGCAGACGAACCGGGGAAGGGCTGGCCGCCGCAACCGAGTGCGACGGCCAGCGCCGGGAGAAGGGCGTGGAACCCCTGGACCGGCCGGGGGAGGAGGAGGCGTCGCCGGGCGCGCGCCCCCTCCCCCGGCGGCGCGCGGAGACCGTTTCCACGGGTTTGTGTTCCGGTCGCTTGCACTGGGTGGACGACTTCAGTTCAGTTGATCGCGAACGAGGTCCAGCCCTCCCACCACATCTCCCCATCGGGGTCGGCCCCGCCGATGAAGTCCGTGATGGTGAAGAAACCGTCGTTGGGCGGGGTCGCGGCTCCGGTCAGGAGCGGAGAGCCGCTGGCCGGCCTGAAGTCCGGTGCCTCCCGGTTGTAGGGATCGATCAGGAGGGCGTCGTTCTCGAGGCGGTTGGACCAGTTATCGTTCATGAACCAGTCCCTCTCTTCGATCCCGTCGTCATCGGTTGCGAACGGTGCGCTGTTGTCGGCGAAGACGGTGTTCCGGAGCTCCAGCCCGTTCTCGAGTGTCTCGGCGTTGTCCACGTCGAGGGCCTGGTCGCCGAAACCGATGACCACCGCGTTATAAATGACGCCGGCGGTGCCACGCCGAAGCAGGAGACCGATGTCGGACTTCTCCCCCCCGTCCCCTCCCGGCCCGTTCCCCACGAGCGTGACGTTGTAGATCGTCGGGGCGGTGAAGGGCGTGGCGTTGTAGTCGTCCTCGTTGCCGTCCACCTCGAAGCCGTTGTCCGCGTCGTCCGGGTTCTGCTGCGCGATCCAGAACTGGCCGCGGCCCTGCCACCCCGTCGAGTAGTCGAAGCTGTCGTCGGAAGCGTTGGTGACCAGGGCGTACTTCAGGTCCACCGTTCCGCCGAAGAACTCGATTCCGTCGTCCAGACCGACGTTTGTCTGAACATGGTGAATCTCGGTGCCGGCGCCCACGCCGTTGAGCGTCAGGGCGTTCAGCTCGTTGCCGAACGACACCTCGAAGCCCGCGAACTCGATGCGCGTGTACACCATCACGCCGCTGTCGTCGTTCACCTCGGTACCGCCGTAGGTCCCCGAAGAGCCCTCGCCCACGCACTCGTCGGCCGGGAAGTTGCAGAGCGACTTGCCGTTGATCACGACACCGCCCCAGTCACCGGCGCGCCGCTCGCCCGGAGGCGAGGTGCTGGTGAAGACGACCGGAGCGTCCGCGGTGCCCTCCGAAAAGATCTTGCCGCCGGTCCTCACGATGAGGGCGGTGGGCTGGGTGGCGGCGTCACCCTGGAGCAGGGTACCCGCCGGGATGTGCAGTTCGGCTCCGTCGTCCACCGTCACGATCCCGCGCAGTACGTAGATCGAGTCCGCGTTGAGCGTTCGCGTGCCCGATATGGTCCCGGTCAGATCCGTGCGCAGGTCCACGCCCACGACCGTCACCAGCGCGGGGTCGGACGGGTCCGACTGCAAGCCGTCCGCGACGGCGATCACGCGGTAGGCGTACGCGCCCTCGTCCACTCCGCTGTCCGTGTAGGTGGTCCCGGTGATGTCGCCGGCGATCTGGCTGAAGCTCGAACCGGCGGTCTGGCGCTCCACGATGTACGTGTCGCCCTGGCCGCTCCAAGTCACCGTGACGTCGTTGTCGGTGGCGATCGCGCTGACCCCGGTCGGGGCCGGCGGGGCCGTCGGGGCGGTGGGGGGTTCTTCATCCCCGCCGCAGGCGGTTGCCAGCGCGATCACCACTGTTGCGAATACTCCGAAAGACTTGTGTCCCTTGCGACTCATTCTCCGATTCCTCCTCTGGTTGGTTGGCGTGGGCGTTCTCTCGCCCGTTTGCCGCCCGTCGCGCGTCCGGACCTGAGTGCCGGATTCGGCGATGATCGGGCGTTTCCTACTCATGGTTCAGTTTCAGGTCTCCCACCCGAGCGACAGCGACACGGTTCTGCCGGTGTCCCAGCGGCGCAGCAGCCCACCGTCCTGGGTGAACCTCACCTCGCCGCCGACGAGGCGGCTCGCCGAGAGCTTGAGCTTGGCGCCGCCGAACAGCGTCCGTTCCGCGACGATGTCGAGCTGGCTCCGCGGTTCCTCGTAGATATCCGGCGTCGCCTGCCCGCCGACGGCGTCGATGCGGCGGCCGAAGCGGTTGACGAGCACGCTCACGGTCACGTCGCGCCAATGCCCGCCGCCGGCCGAACCGGACTCCGGCGCGTACGTGAGCCCGATGTTGACGATGTACGGCGACTGCCCCTGCAGTGCCCGGTCCTTCGCCACCACGGGGAGGTCCGATCCGCCTTCGCCGGGGATGTACACGCGGATGACGTCCGGCACGCTCACCGAGGACCGGACCAGTGTGAAGTTGGTGTTGAGCGAGAATCCCCGCAGCGCCGGCGAGATGCCTTCGAGGCCGGACCGGAGTTCGAACTCGACCCCCCAGTTGTCGGCGCTGCCGCCGTTCACCCAGGTCTTGAGCAGCTCGGTGGATGGCAGGACCGCAACCTCTATGGGGTTGTCGAAGGTCTTGTAGAAGGCGCTGGCCGCGACGACGGACCTTCCCCCGAGGAAGCTCTCCCAGCGCACGTCGAAGTTCCGGATCGTGGATCGCCGGAGCTCGGGGTTCCCGACGGTCAGGTATCCTCCGGCGTAGTCGGCGAAGGAAAAGGGCGCTAGCTCGCGCAGTTGCGGGCGAGCCAGGGTCCGCGAGGCGCCCAGGCGCAGGTTCATGCGCTCCGTGAGCCGCACGGCGATGTTCAGGGCCGGGAGCAGGTCGGCGTCGTCGAGACGGGCGGCGTCGAGCGGATCGAGACCCATGTCGAAGAGGTCCCGGGGCGCCACTTCCTGCGTCGCCGATTCGACCCTGAGTCCCATCATCAGTCTCAGAGACCCGGTGATCTCGCCGTCGAACATCGCGTAGCCCGCCATGATTCTCTCTTCGGCGTCGTAGTTGTCGGGCCGGAAGGTGGCTTCCTGCAGCTCGAACCCGTTGGAGCCGATCGTCTCGCTGTCGAAGAGATCGTTGGGGTCACGCCCCCGGACGGCGTTGTTGACGACGCCCCCCGGAATGGCGAGAAAGCGGAAGCGGCGGGTGAAGGCGTAGCGGTCCTTCGTGCTCATGCCGCCCCCGACCTTGATCTTCGCGTTGCGATCTCCGCCGCCCAGGGTGAACGGCAGCTCCAGGTCGGCGGCACCGCTGTAGGTGTCGTCCACCAGTTTCTGGTGAAAGACCGATCCCGAGGAGACGAAGTTGTAGAACCGGAACTGGCCGTCCTCCTCGCGATACAGGACCTCGCGGGTATTGGGTTCGTGGCGCTGGGCCCGCGACCGGGCGCCCCTCCAGTCGAGCTTGGCGCCCCCGAGAAAGCCGAGCACGTGTTCTCCCCTGAGCTGGGCGTTGGTCAGAGTCTGGGCGAGGAAACGGAGGCGGTGATTCCGCTGGTCGGTGTTGGTGTCGAGGTTGAAGCCCTGGTAGGTCCGCGCTTCGTCGTCCATGAGACGGTTGTACAGGAGATTCGCGGTGATCCGGGTGGTCGGACTCAGCTCGTAGGACAGATTGGCGAGCCCGCCCAGCGAGACGGAGCGCGTGGAGGCGTTGCCAGCGTAGTCGATTTCCGGGTCGTCAACGCCGGAAGCCGAAAACACCCGCTCGATGATCCCGTCCGTGCGGTTGAAGGAGTTCGAGTGGGTAGCCGAGACGAGGATCCCGAAGGAGCGGCCGAACACCTCGAGATCGTCTCCGAAGGAGAGTCCGAAGGAAGTGTTCGGGGGCAGCGTGCCGGCGACCGGTCCCCAGTCACCCCGGAATGCCTCGCCGAAGCGCTCAAGGTCGGCACGCGAGAAGTTCGGGTAGATCACCCGCCGGTCGGTGGGGAGCGCCGCGGGAAGATCGCGCGTTCCATCGTCGAAGCCGAGAAAGTCGAGCCCGCCCCCCGCGTAACGCAGGCCCTCCTGGAAGGTCGAGGCGCTGTTGTAGCTGCTCGACGCCGACACCGAGAGGATCCGCCTCGCCGGGAAGTCCTTGGTGCGCAGTTCGATGAGGCCGCCCGCGTAGTCGCCGGGATGATCGGGGGAGTAGGTTTTCGCGGTCACGATCGACTCGATCAGGTCCGATGGCACAATGTCCAGCGGTACGGCCTTGCGGTCGGGCATCGGCGACGCCAGGGGGGCGCCGTTCAAGGTGGTTCCGATGTAGCGTTCGCCGAGACCGCGCACGTACGGGAACCTCCCGTCCACCACCGACAGTCCCGGAACCCGCCTGAGGGCCGCGGCGGCATCCCCGTCCGGCGACCTTGAGATCTGATCCGCGCCGATGGCGTCCACCACATAAGCCTCGGACTGGCGTTCGGTGAGCAAGGCCGCGGTGGATCCGGTTTCGACGGTGGCCTCGACCACGAGCCCGCCCATCCGCAGCGCCGCCGGTTCCATCGAAATGTCGAGGGTGGTGACGCTGTCCGTGCCGACCACGACGCCGGTCACCGTCTTGTTCGAGTAGCCGAGCCTCTCGACCACGACCGAGTGCGTTCCCGCCGGGACCATGCGCAGCACGAAGCGCCCGTCCATGGACGAGCGATCGCCGGCCGACTCGTCCTGGAGCAGCACGCGGACGTTGGGAATGGGCCGCGCCGTGCTTCGGTCGACCACGCGCCCGACAATCTTGCCGGCCTGCGCGGCGGCCGCGCCGGGGAGGACGGACAGGATCAGGAGAGACGAAAGCAGGGGAACGCGGTTGGTGTACTGGTGCATGGACGTTGGCTCCTTGCCGTGGAACGCGGTCGCGGTCATGGCCGGATTCCGGTGGCGGGTCGTCGGCCGTGGATACAACTTCCGGGTCCCACGTAACGACGCCTTCCCGGAGCGGGTAACAATGTCGTAACCGTTGACGGGCGAACCCGGTCACGCATGGCGCCCGCGGCTTCGGGAGGGGTACCATTGCCGTTTTCGCTAGACCTTTTCCCACACCTGACCGAGAGTCACCAACATGTCACTTGCCCGTGCGCTCCAAGGCGTCAAAGTACTCGACCTGTCCCGACTTCTCCCCGGCCCCTTCCTCACCATGATCCTCGCCGACCTCGGCGCCGACGTGGTGAAGGTGGAGGAACCGCGCCGGGGCGACTACATGCGCGACTTTCCGCCGCGCGGCGACGGGGCGTCCGGGCGCTACCTCTCGGTCAACCGCAACAAGCGCTCGGTGACGATGGACCTGAAGGACGAGGGGGAGCGGGAGCGTTTTCTGTGCATGGCGGAGCGCGCCGATGTGGTCGTCGAGAGCTTTCGGCCCGGGGTGGTGGACCGGCTGGGGGTGGGGTGGGCCGCGCTGAGCGCGCGCAACGAGAGAATCATTCTGTGCTCGATTTCGGGGTACGGGCAGACCGGTCCGTACCGCGACCGTGCCGGCCACGACATCAACTACCTGGCGCTGGCGGGGGTGCTGGGAATGAGCGGCCAGGATCCGGATGGTCCCCCGGTGCTGGCGGGCGTCCAGATCGCCGACCTGGGCGGCGGCGCCATGTGGGGCGCGATTGCCATCCTCGCCGCGATCGTCGACCGGGACCGCACCGGCCGGGGCGCCCACCTGGACATCTCGATGACCGAGGGCGCGCTCGCAATGCTGGCCAGCGAGTTCGGGATCGTGCACGCCGAAGCGTCGCCTCCGACGCGGGGGACGGGGCTGCTGAACGGCGGTGCGGCGCGGTACGGCGTCTACCGGACGAGCGACGGCAAGTACCTGAGCGTGGGGGCGCTGGAGCCGCAATTTCTGAGCCGGTTGGCCGGGGCGGCCGGTCTGGAATTGCGAGCGGGTCCGGAGGGAGATGCCGAACTTCGCAGCCAACTGACCCGTGTCATCGCGAGCAGAACGCGGGACGAATGGGCGCGCGTCCTGGCCGAGCACGACTGCTGCTGCGAACCGGTCCTGGAGCTGGACGAGGTGCCTGACCATGGGCTGCACCGCGAACGCGGGGTCTTCTTCGAGATCCCGGACGAAGACGCGCCAGGGACGCTGCAGGTGCGCACACCGCTGGGGATGCCGGAGGGGCGGCGGCGTGCCCCGAAGCTGGGAGAGCACAACGAGGAGGTGTTTCGGGAGTACGAAGTGTAGGGGCCAATGTCAACAAAAGCGTCCCCCCGGGGGACCTTGAGTGTGGCCCTTCACCCCATTCAAGACACCAGGATCCCATGACCCGTACCGCCGCCATCCTCACCCTTCTCGCGGCGGCCGCCGCACCGGCCGGAGCCCAGACCCACTCCCCCCCCGACTCCACCCTCACGCACCGGGGCGGCTACACGCCCCCCACCGTGACCGCGGTCCGGGCCGACATCGCCCCCGCCCTCGACGGCCGCCTCGACGACGCCGTCTGGCAGATCGCGATACCCGTCACCGGATTCCGGCGCGACCGCCCCGGCGACGGCAACCCCGCAAGTGAACGCACCGAGGTCCGCGTCGCCTACACCGACGACGCCATCTACGTCGGCGCGCGCATGTACGCCGACGACCCGGGCACGATCTCCCAGCTGCGTGGACGGCGCGACTCCTTCATGCAGGCCAACGACCAGTTCCAGGTCCAGATCGACTCCTACCACGACCACCGCACCACCTTCGTCTTCGGCGTCACGCCCGCGGGCGGGCGCAACGACCTGGTGGCCCCCAACGACGGCTACCAGGGGATCGACGCCGGCTGGGACCCGGTGTGGAACGCCGCGACCCGGGTCGATTCGCTGGGGTGGGTCGCCGAGATGCAGATCCCCCTCTCCCAGCTCCGCTTCGGCGAAGGCGAAGACCAGGTGTGGGGGATCAATTTCCGGCGTGACATCTTCCACCTGGGCGAGGGCGTCACCTGGAGCTGGCGTCCCCCGACCGAACCCGGCTGGACCTCGCAGTTCGGCCACCTGCTCGGCCTCGAAGGGATCCGGCGGCCGGGGCGTCTGGAGATTCTGCCGTATGCCGTCGGCAACTCCTCCCATGACCAGCGGGCGGATCCGGCCAGCCCCTTTAACAACGGGTCGCTGACCACGGGCAACGCGGGGGTCGACCTCAAGTACGGGCTGACCAACGGTCTCACGCTCGACGCCACCTTCAACCCCGACTTCGGCCAGGTGGAGGCGGACCCCGCGGTAGTCAACCTCTCGGCCTTCGAGACCCGCTTCGACGAACGGCGCCCGTTCTTCGTCGAAGGGTCCGGCCTCTTTGCGTTCGGCGGCATGCGGGGGCTCGACTTCTTCTATTCGCGGCGCGTGGGGCAGCGGCCGGTACTCTCGGCCTACGGCAAGGGGACGTACGTGGACCAGCCGCAGTCCTCCACTATCCTGGGGGCGGCCAAGATCACGGGGCGCACCGAATCCAACCTGATCGTCGCCTTCATGAACGCCACCACGCAGCGCGAGATGGCCAAGTACACCGATGGAACGGACATGCCCATCGGCGAGGCACCCGTCGATCCGCTGTCCAACATCACCGCGCTGAGGATCCGCAAGGACATGCGCGAGGGCAACACCCTGATCGGGGCGATCGCCACCGGGGTGGTGCGCGACCTGAACGACGATGCGTTCAACGGACTTCGCGACCGCGCCTTCGCGGGAGGGGTGGACTTCCTGCACCGCTTCAACAACCGCACCTACTCGCTTTCGGGTTGGGCGGCAGGGTCCTACGTGCACGGAGACGCGATCTCGATGCTCCGCGCCCAGCTCTCGCCCGTGCGCTACTACCAGCGTCCCGACCAGAACTACGTGACGCTCAACCCCGAGAACACCTCGATGACGGGGTTCGCGGGGCAACTCGCCTTCCGCAAGAACGCGGGAGAGTGGACGTACGGATTCGAGGGCAGCGCGGTCTCGCCCGGTTTCGAGATGAACGACGCGGGATTCCAGACCATCGGGGACTTCTTCGCCGTCTCGGGCGGAGGAGGCAAGCGCTGGACGGTGCCTGGGCGGATCTTCCGCAGCGCCAGCGTCAACCTCTACGGGAGCGAGAGCCGCAACTTCGGCAACCAGATCATCGACCGGGGCCTCTATCTGGACGCGAACGGGCAGACCAACGGCTTCCGCTCTTTCCGCCTGCGCAGCAACTTCCGCTTCCGCAGCCTGGACACGCGCTCGACCCGCGGCGGCCCTTCGATGCTCAGTCCCATGAACTGGAATGCGAACCTCAACCTGAACGGGGACGGACGGAACAGCATATCGGGGAGCCTCAACATCAACTACTCGGGCAACGAGGAGGGGGCGTACGGGATTACCCTGTCGCCGAGCATCCGCGGGCGTGGCGACGGATCGCTCAGCTGGAGCGTCGGGCCAAGGGTGAGCCGGAGCTGGACACCGGCCTTCTACGTCGGCCAGGTCGGCGATCCCCTCGCGGGCAGGACCTGGAGCCGGCGCTACCTCTTCTCCGAACTCGAGCGGACATCGCTCAGCGCGACCATACGCGTGGACGTGGCGGTCACCCCCGTGATCACGCTGCAGGTCTACGCGCAGCCGTTCCTGTCAAGCGGCGACTACGAGGGGTTCGGCGCGCTCGTTACGCCCGGCACCTACGACTTCCTGCGCTACGGAGAAAACGGATCGACCATCCAGCAGACCGGCGACTTCTACAGCGTGGACGCCGATGGGCCGGGGCCGAGCCGGGCCCTTGCATTCCCCAACCCCGATTTCCGCGTGCGCTCGTTCCGGAGCAACGTGGTGCTGCGCTGGGAGTACCTGCCGGGATCGACGCTGTTCGTCGTCTGGGCGCAGGACCGGTTCGGCCGCGCGGGCGACCCCACCCTGGACGGGATCGACGACGTGCGCGACCTGTGGAACGACCCCATGCGGAATGTGCTGCTGGTGAAGGCGAGTTACTGGCTGGACTTCTGAGGGGGGGATGACCCGGACGCCGGGCGGATTTCGGAGCTTGGCCCACACCCGGCTTCGGCGTCCCGGAAACCCAGCGCCGCGGCGACCCTGGCCTGTCGACGGTCAAGAGTGAGGAACGCGATCGCCCCTGGCTCGGGTGCCGCGTAGAGGGCGCTGGCGACGTGCCAGAGGTCGGCGCCTCGCAGGCTGCCCGCTTCGAGCGCGGTCTCCATCTCCGGCGAGAGGGGCCGGTGGGTGAGGATCCAGCTGACTCGGGCCAGAAGGTGGGTCGGCACCAGCTGGCCTTCGCGCCGGCAGGCCGCCCTCAGTTCGGCTTCGAGAAGGTTGGAAGAGACTAGGCGGGAATAGCCCGCCAGCCTGGTTGCGAGAGACTCCGCGCCCTCTTCGTGAAAGGCCAGGGCGACGACGACCGAAGTATCGACGTACGCGACGCTCACTCGTTGCGCTCGGCAAGAAAGCGGGCGAGTCCCCCGGGGTTCGGCGGCCCCGGGTTGAGCGGGCCACGCGGGTCCTCCGCCGGGATCACGATCCCACGCTTCTCGAGCCGTGCGAAATGCTGCTCAACGGTGGTGGCTTCGGGCGCCAGGGGACGGATCTCCGCCACGGGGTCGCCCCGGTAGCTGATGGTGACCGCAGTGCCCTCGCGGACCAGGCGCAGAACCTCGGAGAACCTGGCCTTGGCCTCGGAGGTGGAGTAGACGGGATTCATGACCGCAGAATCTAACTAGTCTGACTAGTCTGTCAAGTTGAATGCCGAACCGCAGTCAGTTCACCGCCCCCGACATGATCGTCGTCACGTGCAGATCGAGCCTGTGGTTGACCCGGAGGCCGAAGACGCCGTCGGTTGCCAGGTCGCCGCGTGGTCCCGACCACACCTGCTCGCCGTTGACGAAGAAGCGCAGTTCGTCGCCGTCGGCTTCCAGTGCGAGGACGTTCTTGGCCGAGCTGGCGTCCGCCGGTTTCGTGGCGTATGAAGCGATCGCCGGGTGGGCCGTCCAGTCCTGGACCACGGGCGTGGCCGTGCCGGAGCGGGCCTTGACGAGGAACTCGCCGCCTTCGCGCAGGAGGAAGTAGGTGTAGCGCTGGTCGGGATCCTGCAGATCGCTGCCGCCGACGAAGAAGCCGAAGGCCTCGCGCCGTCCCTCGGGGTCGAAGAGGAAGGTCTCGGACTCGATCCGGAAGTCGCCGGAGGCGATCGAATCGGGGTGGTAGGCGATCAGCCTGGGGCCCGTCCTGATGTGGAGGCCGGGGAGCATGGTGACCATGCAGAGGTCGTCCATGCTCATGCCTTCACGGTCGAAGCGTGCTTCCCAACCTTCGGGGAACTCGCCTTCGGGGCACTCCTGGGCGGTGGCGGTGGCGGGGGTGAGGGTGGTGATGAGGGTGAGGGCGAGGGCGGCGATTCCCGTACGCTTGAACATCGCGTCAGTCATGTCGTCTCCTGCGGTCGGTAGGCTGGATGTCGGACTCTGGAGGGTCAGTGCCGGAGTGCATATGCCTGGGGGGGCGCAGCGCCTTCTTCAGATTGCCCACCGCCCGTTGGCGGAGCATCCTCACGGCCCCGACGGTCTTGTCCAGTTTGGCAGCAGTCTCCTTGTAGGACAAGCCGTACGCGGATTCCCCAGCGACCCGGCTGCTACCGCCGCCCGCCCGCCCGCCGGGACAGATACGCCTCAAGCAAATGAATGTAAGGGACACCCGCATCCGTCTCATGATAGGAGTAGAAATAGCGTGATTGTGATCCGTGCACGAACGTCTTGAAGAGACCCTTGTCGTAGTGCTTTGCCAGTGTCTTGCCCGTCGCGGGGTCGATCAACTCCAACCAGCTGTCCCACATCAGATGCCGAGGACCGGTGACCGGTCTGTTTTCTTCGGAGGGGACGCCCTCCCAGTCGGGATCGGGCGTCCGCCAGATGATCCAGAGCCCGTCCTCGTCGAGCATGGTGCCGGTTGTTATGGGTCTCGGCGAGGCGAATCCCCGGGGTCCTCGGTCGTGCCGGTCCCACTCCTCAACTGTGCGGTCCCAGATACGCCCGACGGCGGGCGTCGGCAGAAGATCCCAGCGGGTCACCCGGGTGGACTCCTGTGCGACGGTCCACAGCGACCTCCCGCCGCCGGTGAGGTAGTGTGTGGTGGTTGCCCACGCCCGGTACGCCGAATCGGCGGCTCCGTGGGATTCCAGCTCGCCGGACGGAGCGAGGAGATGGAGCTCATGCCCGACCGCGTCCGGAGCGGGTACGCTGCCCGCCAGAGCGACCACCTCCCCATCCATCATGAACGACTGGTTGAACTGGCCGGGGAAGCGGTCGCGCCTGACAAACGTGAAGTCGTGGTCGAGCAGGGTTCGTCCGCGGTCGTCGAAGACGTGGATGTATCGGGGGCCGACGTTGACGTGGTAGATGAAGAAGTACTCGCCGGGTCCTTCGCCGCCCCGCCCGACCGTGCGAAGGAACGCGCCGGCCATGTCGAATACGAAGATTTGCGGCATGCGGACTTCGGTCACCAGGATGCGGCCTCCGGGGCCGATGGCGATGCTCGAGTGAGGCAAGATCGATTCCATTCCCTCGCCTTCCAGGCCGCCGAGCGTCACCAGGGTGTCGATCGTGATCACGCAGTCGCCGCACACGACCTCGCTGGAGACTCTTACCGGCTCCTGGGCCGGCAGGTCATCTGCGGCCGGGCTGGCGTAGGCGGCCAGCCAGAAGGGGGCAACCGCCCGTGCGATCCGTGTCATTCGTTGTCACATCCGGAGCATCAAACGAGGATAGCTATCCGCTCGACATCAATGCGGTCGGCACTCTTCATGGCCTGTGCAAGGTCGTACGCCGATTGAAGGCGATACCAGGTCTCGGCCCCACCTCCAAACGCCTTGTCCAGGCGAATCGCCATTTCGGGAGAGATACCCGAACGGCAGTTGACGAGTTCCGAAAGCTGCTTGCGGCTGACCCCGAGCCTCCGCGCCGCCTCCGTCACGGTGAGGCCAAGCGGCTCCAGGCAGTCGTGGCGCACGGACAGGCCCGGATGCGGCGGGTTCTTCATCGGCATGTCGCGGTCTCCTGTTCCTGGTCCTAGTGGTAGTCTGTCAAGTCCACATCCCTGACATCCCGCCCGTCGAAGCGGAAGACCACGCGCCAGTTGGCGGACACCTTCACCGCCCAGTAACCCGCGCGGTCGCCCTTCAGTGGGTGAAGCCCCAAGCCGGGCAAGTTCATGTCCCGCGGTCTATCCGCCACGTCCAAGCGGGCAAGGACCCGCTCGACCTTGGCGACCAGGTTCGGGGGAATCCGCCTGCGGTCTCCCTTCTCGAACAGACGTTCGAGGCCTCGGTGGCGAAAGCCGGAGATCATCGTGTGAGAACTGTAACGTATCACTGCCCAGGTGGCAACCTGCGTGGCGGCATCCGGTCTCGCCACCGACCAAACGTCGTCCATGCTGCCAGCCAGACGTCCTGATTACAGCTCCCCCGATGTGTCGCCGCGCGGGAGGGTGTATCAGACCCGGAGGGTGTCCGACCTCTCGAAGGTCTTGATCCACACCTCGTCCTTCCCCATCCCACCCTAACCGTGAACCCACCATCCTCGGCGAAGTAGATGCGTGTTGGGGGGGGCGTCTTCGCCGCAGCCGAGACATACGAGGGGCGCCGCGATGGACGGCGCAGGCAGTGGGCTGCTCCTCCAGGGAGGCCGCATCATCCGGCACCCCCTCACCACCCCTCCACCCTCCCCTGCGCCGTAAACACCAGCACCCGCTCCCCCACCACCTCACCCGTCAACCTCTCCCAACACTCACCATACAGGTCCACCTGGGCGCGGTACCGCCCCACCCGCTCCTCGAACTCGGGATCCTCGCCGCTGTCCGTCTTGTAGTCCGCGACCACCCAGTGGCCGTTCTCGCGGAAGACCAGGTCGATCACGCCCTCCAGCACCTCTCGTCCCCCCCCTCCCGCCCGCAGGTTCACCGCGAACGGCACCTCGGTGTAGCGCTCGTCACTCTCCATGGCGCGCCGCCAGATCCCCGAATCGCGCGCCGCCCCCACCAGTGCGAGAATGGCCCGCAGTTCGGTGGGCGCACCCGCGCTGTCCACCGGGCGCTCGAACTCAATGAGAAGATCCCGGGCCAGTTGGGCGAGGGGTTCGCCGCTCATGCCCTCACCCGCCGCCGCAAGGACCGCGTGGACGACGCTGCCCCATTCGAAGCCGCCGCTCGCAGGGTCGAGGGTGGCCGGGGCAAAGTCGTCCGTGCGCACGGCGGAATCCGAGACACTCGGTTCCGCGTCCACCCCCCCCACCCCCTTCGCCCGCCCCGTCACCGTCTCCAAACGGTACGTCGACCGGCGCGTACGCTCCCCCGCTGCCACCATCTCCGCAACTGCGGCCTCCATATCCGTCCCGGCATCCAGAACATCCGGCTCGGGCGCACCCTCGCGCGGCAATTCCACCAGCCTCGCGATCCCCCCCTCACCCTCCTCGCCCCCCCCACCCTCCCCCACCCCCACGGCCCGCAACGTCACCCACTCTTCCAGCGCCTCCCACGGCGACCGGCTCCGCTTCCCCAACCCCGCCCCCCGCCCAATCCACAACTCGTCCCTCGCCCGCGTCGCGGCCACGTACAGCAGACGCACCTTCTCAGCCGCCTCGAACGCGCGCTCGATCGCCTGGTCCTCCTCCCAGCTCCCCGGCTGCGCGATAATCTCGGTCCGGAACCCCCGCCTCTCCACCATCGGGATCGTGCCATGCCCCACGCCTTCCTCGTCGCGCGCCACGCGCATACGCGGCGGCCAGTCGCTTTCCCCGAAGGGCGCCGCCAGGAAGACCACCTTCGCCTCGAGTCCCTTCGCGCGGTGGAGGTTCATCACCTGGACGGAATTGCCGCGTCCCGGCACGAGCGGCGCCTCCGCATCCTCCCAGTCCAAAGCGGTCGAGATGGCGTCCACGGCCCCCGCGATCGACGTGTCCCCTTCCATGGCCCGCGCGCGCACCGCGTCGAGCAGGTAGGCGAGCGCACCGGCACGGAGTCCCCCCAGCTTGCCCGCCGCCGCCAACGGAAAGAGTCCGATCTCCCGCACCAGACGCTCGGCCGTCACATCCGCGGGCTCGCGGCGCGCGCGCTTCCACCACGCGTGCAACACGTTGATCGCGCCGGCCACTTCGCCGTCGCCCCCGGCCGGGGCGTTGATCGCGAAACGGCCGCCGCCGTCCCGGTACGCCACCAGCCGGTCGAGCGTGATCCCGAAGAGCGGACCCGTCAGCGTCCCGAGCACGCGCGGCTGGTGCGCGGGGTCCTCCAGGCAGCGGAAGAGCAGGAGCAGCGCGGCCAGCTCGTCCTCGAAGCCGACCCCCGCGCCCGACACTTCGACGGGCAGGTTGCGGTCCTCGAGGGCGTGGGCATAGACCGGGAGGTACTTGCGGGTGCGGGTCAGGATCATGAAGTCGGCGGGCTCGCGCTCTCCGGCCTCGACCCGGCGGGCGATCTCCGCCGCGATGCGTGCGGCCTCGTCCCGGGCGACCTCGTCCTGCTTGCCGCCCGCCACCTTGTACGCGGCCAGCAGCCCGGGACCATCGTCGCGTTGCGTGAGGAGCGGGGCGAACGCCGCCTGGCGGTCCGTGTCCTCGCGCGCGAACCGGTCCTCGTGGTCGAAGACGCCCTTGACCAGCGTCTCGATGGCGGGCAGGGAGCGGAAATTGGCCTCGAGGAGCAGGACATCGCCGAAGACCTCGAAGCGCTTCTTGACCACCTCGTACAGGGCGATGTCGGCGCGCCTGAAGCGGTAGATGCTCTGCTTGGGGTCGCCGACCACGAAGAGGGCGCCGGGGCGGGGCGTCACGGTGCGCCAGTCGTTGCCGGTCTCAGGGTCGCTGGCGAGCAGCAGCAGGATCTCGGCCTGCAGGGGATCGGTGTCCTGGAACTCGTCGACGAGGACGCGCTGGTAGCGCCTGCCCAGATCGCGGCGCGCCCCGGGGTCGTCGCGGAGCAGCGCGGCCGTGTGGACCAGCAGGTCCTGGAAGTTGATGTCGCCCCGGTCCTTCCGTTGCGCGGCGAAGGCGTCGGCCGCATCCCTGGCCACGCCGATGGCGACGGGATAGCGGTACGCCCACCACTCGCGCAGCACCCTGTCGGCCGCGCCACCCGCCCCCGCGAAGGCGACGAACTCCGCGCACAGGCGCTTGGCCTCGGCCTTCCCCAGTGCGGTGTCGGACCACCGCTTCTGCACCAGACCGCCCTTCTTGAGGTGGACCCGGGCCAAGGCATCGAAAAACGCTGACTGGTCTGACCAGTCAAGTGAGCGGCGCCAGTAGAGGAGGGTGCGCACGCGTCGCCCAAACGAGTCCCAGCCGTCCGGGGGCTCGCGGCCCCGCATGAGCCGTTCGGCGCGGTCCAGCAGCTCCTCGAAGTTGGCGCGCACGCCGCGCATCTCCTCCGGGTCCGGGGGATCCCGCGGTTCGAAACCGAAGTCGACGTCCGGGTTCTCCACCAGCTCGCGGAAGGCGTCTTCGAGCCGGTCGGGCAGAATGCCCAGCCTGTCCAGCTCGCCCAGGCGCGGGTCTCCGTCAGTGGCCAGGCGTTCCTGGAACTCCACCCAGAAGCGGCGCTGCATGCGGTCCGCCTCGGATTCCTGCACCTCGCGGAAGCCCGGATCGAGCCCGGCCTCCAGCGGCCGCTCGCGCAGCAGCTTCGCGCAGAAGGCGTGGATGGTCCCGAGGAAGGCGAGGTCGATGTCGCGGATGGCTTTTTGCAGCACCGCGTGGTCGCGGTTATCGGGTGCGAGTTTGGCCGCGGCCGCTTCGAGCGTCACCTGGAATCTCTGCCGCAGCTCCGCGGCCGCCTTGCGGGTGAAGGTGACCGCCGCGATCCGGTCGACGGTGCAGGAGCCGCGCCGCACCAGGGCCACCATGCGGTCGACCAGGGAGGTGGTCTTGCCCGATCCGGCCCCCGCCTCGACGAGCAGGTTGCGCTCGAGGTCCTCCACGATGCGGTGCCGCGAGGCCTGGTCGGGGGGTTCGCGCCGGGGCGGCGGGCGCGGGGCTGGTGGTGAATCTATCCGTGCCTCCTTCAAAACACCGGCTCCTCGTCTTCCCAGTTGCGTGCCCGCTTGAGCGACTCGAGCTCGGGAAGGACGCCCAGGTTGCGGGCCGTCCATTCGGCGTGCCGGCACGACGCGTTTCGTCCGAACTTGTCGGTGCGGACGCCGCAAACCTCCGCGAAATCGCAGAAGCGGCAGTCGTCCCCGGCTTTGTCCGTGGCGGGGAACCGGCCGGCCGCGACGCCGTCGAGCAGGGTGGCGATCAGGCCGCCGCCGGAGGTCAGCTCGCCGGTCTCGAAGGCCCGTACCCGGTTTTCGCCGCGACGGGTGGGGAAGTGGTACTCCATGCGCGCGGCCGGACGGCCCTTGATCGCGCTCGCGGCCAGGGTGTAGATGAGGTGCTGGAGGCGCCGGCCGCCGTTGTACACGCCCGACTTGCCGCCGTACCCGTAGTCTCCACCGGTCTTGTAGTCGACGATGTGCAGCTCCGCGCCGTGGTCGTCCAGCCGGTCGATGAAACCGCGCACCGCCACCGGCCTGCCGGCCGCGTCGATCAGGGTCGTGTCGTCGCCCATCCCGAAGGGCATCTCCAGCTCGATCCAGGGCGGCGGGTCGCCGCGGATCATCTCGACGAAGGACCGGGCGTCGTCGCGCAACGCGTTCATCTCCCATTCCTGCACCGCGCGGCTGGGCGTGGGAAGCTCCCACAGCTTGCGGGCACCCTCGCGGTCGACCACGGACAGGGCGAGGGCGAGGAAATCGTCGTCGTCGGGGTCGATTTCGCGTTCGCGCGCCAGCCTCAGGGTCTCTTCGTAGACCTTGTGCAGCAGGCTGCCCCGCTCGAGGGGGTTGAGCCAGCAGTGGGGATCGAATTCGGGGTCGTCGGGCGGATAGGCCTTGAGGACGTGCTTGAGAAGGAAGCGTCGGGGGCAGGCGCCCAGGTCGGAGAGGCGGCTCGCGGAGAAGGCGTGGCCGGAGAGGTCCTGGTAGGAGAGGGGGGGCGAAGGCGTGCCCAGGAAGCCGGTGTGGACGGTGGCTTCGTCGTCGTCGAGCGCGTTCGCCGCGGCCATGCCGAGGCCGAGTCGGGGGTAGGCGCGGCCCACGGCGTCGAGTCCGTCGCGCAGCCTGCCGTCGGAGGTGGCGAGTGCCCGGAGCCAGACGTCGGCTTCGTCGAGGTTGGTGTGCAACGCCGGTCGGGGGAGGCGGGACTCGCTTGGGCCGAGGTGGTGTTCGAGGTGTTCGAAATTGAGAGAGGGGTCGCCCTGGCGCAGACGCAGGGCCTGGAGAAGTTCGGGGGCGGGAGAGAGTTCGCGGGATTCGCCGGGATCCCAGCGGCAGTAGCTCACAAAGACGGTGCCGCGGAGGCGCGCGACGAGCTGGGCAAAGTTGAAGCGGGTCTCGGCGGTGCGGTCGCTCGCGAGGGGGAGTTCGCCGAGGCCGAGGTCCCAGCGCTCGCGGTCGAGGAGGAGTGGGTCTTCCTGTGTGGAGCCGGGGAAGCGGGCCGAGTCCATGCCTACGATGAAGGTGTAGGGGCGGCCGGTGGCGCCGCCGTGGGCGAGATCGGTGAGGTAGAGGTGGCCGGACGCGGAGCTCCAGGGGGCCAGGCCTTCGGCGCGCGGGGCGGGGATGCGGATCTGGAGGAAGGACTTGACGATGGCGGCGGCGGAGGGGTAGTCGGTGGACCGTTTGAGGGTGGCTTCGATGCGGTCGAGTTGGCGAATCAGGCGGTCGCGGGCGGTGTCGTCGGTGTCGGTGCCGGGGGTGGTGCGGGCGAGCAGGCTCTTGACGCCGGTGGCGACCTGGGCGGGGGATGCGTTGCCGGTGACGTCGGGGGTGGCGGCCAGGACGGGGCGTAGCAGCGCCCGGAGCGCGAGAAGGTCGTCGCGGGTGCGCTCCTTACGGCGCTCCAGTTGCTCCTCGGTCTGATAGCGGCCCTGCCTCATCTTCTCCACATCCTTCAGTGCGCGCTCGATCCTGGCGGTGTGGCGCTCCCTGCCCCAGCCGATCCGCAGCCTTCTGAGCGAGCGGGCCAGGCGGGGACCGGGGAGCCGGTGGTGGGGACGGGGGGACGTGATGTCGCCGGCCTCGACGAGGGCCCGGAAGCGCGCCTCCTGGAAGTCGTTCTCGATCCACTGGAAGTAGGCGGTGGCCACGCGGCCGGGACGGGTGCGCTCGACGGGGAGACCGACGGCGAAGGTGACGGGGATTTCGAGCGGATCCGCCAGGGCGTGCAGGGCGGAACCGTAGACCGCAGGATCGGTGGCGATGATCTCGACTTCGTCCCAGTGGGCGCGGAGGTCCATAGCGCGGCGCAGGACGCCGCGAAGCTCGTCCTGGACGGAGCCCGCGGCGAAGAGCTCGATTTGCGGGCGGGGGCCCTGGTGGCGCTCGACGGCGTGCAGGAAGCTTCCCGGCGCGACGGGCGGGGCGACGTCCCAGAGGATCCCCTTTGGGACGGGGAGGCCTTCGACCGGGTCGGTCTTGAGGAGGGTGGCGCCGCGGCGCTGCAGGGCGCGAGCGAACCGGCCCGCGAGACCGCGGTCGGGGAGGCCGGGGAGGAGGAAGGTGGGGGCTCGCGGCGGTGGGGGGGGCGAGTCGTCTTCGAGGATCTCGATGGCGGTGGCCAGGACGTGGGCGTTGTCGGCCAGGTTGTCGGCGTCGAGAAGGTTTTCGTAGCGGCGGAGGACGGCGGTGACGAGGGCCTGTCTGCGCGAGCGGGGGGTGCTCGAGCCGCGCGCCAGCGAAGTGGCCCGGATGCCACCCAGGCGGAGCGCGGCCACCGAATGACGCACCGCGTCGCGGAACCCCACCTTCTCGGCGAGACCGGGGAAGCCGAAGCCGCGGCCTGACCGGATCGCGTCGTCGATGGCGCGTTCGACCAGTGCGTGTTCGTCGAAGGCGTCGATGATCGCGCGGCCCGCGAAGGCGCCGGTGCGCGCAACGAATTCCGTTGCGAGGGGTCGTAAGGTGTTGACCTCAAAGCCGACCCATGAGGTGCCGCGCACCACTGCCTGCCTGAGCAGCTCCTTTCCCTCGCCGCGCGTGCGGGCCAGGAGGACCTTGCGGGAGCGGCCGCCGTCGCGCGCGATGCGTTCGAGTTCCTGGACGAGGATGGAGGGGGAGGCGGGGGTGGTTGGGGGGGGTGGGGTGGGGTTGGGGCCGCTCGCGTCGAAGTCGAGGTAGAGCTGGCTCATGGGGACGGCTCCAGAGCGAAGAGCGACCCGAGCCGCCGCGCTTTCCGTCCGCGCCAGCTGCCCCGGTGGTACGCGTCGCTGACCAGCAGCGGGAGGGTCACGGTGGCCTCCCCGTACACCATGCGTTCCCGCGCCGTCGCCACCTTGCCCCAGCTGGCGGCCTCGCGCAGGGTGGAGCCCGAGAGGCCGCCGTCGCGCACGTCGGCCACCGTGAGCTGCACGGCGAACTTGTGCATGGGGACGTCCCGCGAAGAGGCGTCGTCCCCCTCCGCCAGCATGCGCGCCGCCACCACCGCGTCCTGCGCGAAGTTCTTCGGCACCCCCCCACCCACCATCAGCAGCCCCGTCTCGGCCACCTCCAGCTTGATCCTCGCCAGCTCATGGAAGTCCTTCCCCGAGTCGAACGCCACATGCGGCAGCCCCTTTCCCGCCGCCCTGACCCGATGCGACACCACCCCGAACCCCGCCGAGGAATCGCTCAGCGCCGGCACGAACACCGGCACCTCGCGCCGGTACGCCTCCAGCACGATCGACCGCGCGTCCCCGTGGTGGCGGTCCAGGTACGCCCCCATCTCACGTACCACCTCCCTGCTCGAATGCGGGCGCGGTTCCAGCCCATCCAGCACCCCCGCCACCGTCTCGTCACACACCCGCATCTCCACCTCGTCCACGTACGTGTCGTAGATCCGGTCGATCTCAAGCCGGTTCAGCTCCTCGTCCCCCACCACCGGCGCCTCGGGCGATCCCGGCGCCATGTAGTGCCGGAACCCCAGCGCCTCGAAGAAGTCCTGGTCGACCACGATCGCCCCCGTGGCCACGATCACGTCGACCATGTCGCACTCCACCAGGGCGAGCAGCGCCTCCTTGAGCCCCGCCGACACCAGCGACCCCGCCAGCGTCAGAATCACGGCGCCGTCCGGCTCCTCGACCATCTCGGCGAAGATATCCGCCGCCTCGGCCAGGTTGCGCGCCTGGAAAGCGGCGTTGCGGTACGAATCCACCACCGCACGCCCGTCGAAGGCGGTCACATCGATATGCTCGACCGGCCGCGCGAGCAGCCGTCGCTTCCTCTCCGCTTCCAACCGATCGGCCTCCATCGTCTTACGGTGCCACGCCGCGGCCCTCCCGACAAGAAACCGGCCGGCAGGGCCCGAAGCACCTGCCGGCCGGAATCCTGGAAGCTCAGGTCCGTCGCCGCCTACTGAAACGGCGACGCGTTGTTCTGCACCAGCACCCTGTTCATGTCCACCTGCATCGTTACCTCGGTCACGAGGAGCTGGGCATCAGGACCCGTCCCGTCGTAGATCTCGACCGGCGAGTAGATGTCCATCGCGTACCGCGGCGTCTGCGGGATGTAGCCGGGCACGACCGCCACCGTCCCCGGATCTCCCTCGCTAATGCTTGTATTCTGGTCGATTTCGCGGCGCATCATCGGCAGCTTGATCCCCAGGTCGGCAAGGCGCCGCCCCTCGAGCAGCATGATCTCCTGGCGGGCGAGCCAGAGTGCGTGCCAGAGTTCGTCGGCGCTGCCAAGCCCGGCGACGCTGTCGGCGCCCAGAGAGGTCGATGAGACGCTGGGCACCTCCAATCCGTCGGCCGGGCGGTCCACCACCAGCCCCGCGCGATACGGACTGTCGGAGTCGGCACGGATGAGGATCTCCGAACTCCGCGGCCGGATGCTCAGATCAGCGTTGCGGCGCTCGTCATTGTCATCGAAGCCGACCGTGCCGCGCGTTTCCGCCATGTTGATGGCGTTCACCAGCCCGATCCGGGCGGCAGCCAGATCGCCCCTGGACAGGGCCGCCTCCGCAAGGATCAGGTGCATCTCCTCCGCCTTGGCGATCGCAATCGGCGATCCCCGTTCGGTGTACTTGGGATCCAGAAAGTCGAGCCGGGGAAGCGGCTGCATCTCCTGAAGCGCGCGGAGCACCAGGAACGCCACGGCCGTGTTGGGGAGGAAGGCCTCGTCGTACGGCGGGGCGAAGAGGAAGTCCGGGATGCTGTCGAGTACGCTGGTGGCGGCTGTTTCGGCCGCGGAGGCGTCGCCCAGCAGACGGTGCGTACGCGCCAGCGCCGCCTGGGTCTGCGGTCCGAATTCCGTGGCCTTCCGCAGGTCGGTCACAGCCTTGCCAAGGGCGGCCGAAGACGGCTCCGGTTCGCCGTCTTCCTCGTGCGGCGCATGGGAGAAGATCTCTCCCAGCGTCAGGTAGGCCATCCCACGGTAGTAGTGGGCCTCGGCGATGTGCTTCGGATCCGGCTCATCGTCGTCCGGAATGATCACGTCGATCACGAAGTCGCCCAGGGCACGCAGTTCCTGCACATTCCAGTACACCCCGCTGGCGCTCGTTCCCGTTGAGTTGACGAGGGTCGGGGTCACCAGGTGGGGTTCATCCATGTCCACCACGATGCCCGTGCCGTGGATGGAGTAGTCGTCGCTGATGACCGCAGTTGCCACCACGTACGCATTGATCATGCGGGCGAACTGCGCCCGCAGGCCCGGCATGAGGGCCGCGGTGGGGTTCTTCGCTTTGGAGAGATCCTCGTCGGTCGTTGTGGGGTTGTTGACGCGTGTGGGGTCGATAGCGTCGCAGGCGCTGGCCGCGAGAACGGCGAGCAGTACCAGACCGGCCTTTCTCGCGCTCCATCCACGCATCGGTGCGTTCTTCATGGTCGTCTCCTTGTCCTCTCCCACAGCCGGTCAGAACACGACCTCGACCCCGAGCCGATACATCCGGTTCGGGGGCAGAGTGACGCTGCTCTCGCTCCCCAGTTGCAAACCACCGCCGAAACCGACCCCGTTGAGTTCGCCGTCCACGAGCTGGTTGCGCGACCAGATCCACAGGTTGCGGCCGCTCAGGTAGACGGTGGCGCGGTCGGCGCCCATGCGGGACGCGAAGCCTTCGGGAAGGACGTATCGCACCGAGACCTCGCGCAGCTTGAAGTAGTCGCCGTCGTAAAGAAAGGCGTTGCGAGCAGCCGACTCGCTGTACACGCCTCGGACGGTTCCGTCAGGATTGTACTGCAGCGGGAATGCGTAGTCGCACGGTTCGTCACGCTCTTCCGGTCGCCTTGTGTCGGTCACCGGGTTGATCCAGTAGATCCCGCAGCGGATCTTCTGCCTCCGCAAGATTCCGTTGAAGGTCGCCCACACCGACCCCCAGTCGAACACCTGATGCCCGCCGGCCCAGTCCGCCAAAGCCGTGATCGTCAGGTTGTTCCCTACCGATATGGTGGAGTTCAGCCCCCCGCTCCTGGTGGGCACCGCACCCTTGCCGCTGAACTGGTTTACGCTGGCGTCGGGCAGGCTGTCGCCGTTGGTATCCACCGGCATGGATACAAGCCAGGCTCCCACGGGGCCGCCGACGCACGTGTCCAGGTCGCCCTCCACCTTCACCCTCCAGCACCCCGTCACCCACTGCTGCGGCCGGAGCCCGCCCACCGGAAAGGCCGGCACGCCGCCCAGATCGGTCACCCGGTTGTGGTTGAACTGGAAGTGGCCGCCCACGGACCACGCCAAGCGCCGGGCGTTCAGCACCTGCACGTTGAGGGCTACCTCGACTCCGAAATTCCAGATCTCGCCCACATTCTCCTGCTGCGTGCCCTGGCCCGTCACGGGCTGACGGGGCACCTGGAAGAGCGCGTCGGTCGTGCGTGCATCGTACACGGTGACGTCGAGCCCGGCGCGATTGTGCCACAGCGCCGCGTCCAGACCCGCCTCGATCGTCGAAGTCTTCTCGGGTCGAAGCCGCGCGTTGCCCGGGTTCGAGAAGCGGGGGGCCGACTCGCCCCTGAACGGCGTCGCAGAGAAGGTCCGGTCCTTGAGGAAGGCGCCGGGGAACTTGCCGGTCTGGCCGAAGGCCGTCCGCACCTTGAGTTCGTCGACGAACGGGATGGACATGTCGTCGGTCAGGACGTATGCCGCGGTGGCCTTGGGATAGAGCTCCGTATCGATTTCGTCGCCGAAGCTGGAGCCGGCATCGAGCCGGAATCCGGCGCCCAGGTACAGCTTGTCCCGGAGACTCAGTTGCTCGTCCACGTAGAGGCCGCCGTTGAAGACCTCCACGTTTCCTTCGAAGGCGGTGATGACAGCGGCGGCGTCGAAGTCCGTCGTTCCGGGAAGAGAGAAGCCGCGTCCGTTGGCGTTGATGATGCTCTCCTCTTCACGGAAACCCTGGACTCCCACGGTGAGGGAGGAGCCGATCGAACCCGCGGCGTTCTGCCAGCTGTAGGTGGCCCCGGCATCGAACGAGACAGAGGTGAAGGACCGGTCGCGGCGGTTGAGCTGACCGGTCGGCTCGCCGGGCGTGAATCCGATCGGCTGGAAGACGCGCTGCTGGTTCGAGCGGTTGTCCGCGCCCACGGTGAGCCGGGCAGTCAGGTCGTCACGGATGTTCCAGCGGGCGCCGCCGGCGAGAATGAAGCGGTTGACCGATTCGCCGATCTCGGGAAGGAGGAAGATTTCGAGCGCCTCGACAAGAGTGGAAGCACCAGAGAATGCGAGCGCATCGCCGACTTCGAAGGTCGTGAGCGGGTCCGCAATGGCCGCGCCGTTGTATAAGCGCTGGAAGTTGTGGCGGACGTAGCTGCCCGAAAACTCGATCGTGAAGTCGTCGGTGACCGACGCCTGGAGTCCGCCGCGCAGATTGTAGTTGGTGCTGCCGTCCCTGGGCTGGGTCCCCGTCCTGTCTTCCATGCGGCCACTGACGCTGTACGTCACGTCGCTGGTCCCCCCCGTCACTCCCAGGTAGTAGTTCTGGCTGGTGCCCCGCTTGAAGTACAGGTCCTCCATGAAGGTGGGCGACACGTAGCCGGAGTCGACGAGAGGCGTGAAGATCACCCTCGTGTCGAAGATGTACTTGAGCTCGGGGAGTTCCAGCCCCTGCTCCATGCGGGCAGTGATCCGCGGAGCACCTGGCGACCCCTTCCGGGTGAAGATCTGGATGACCCCGGTCGCCGCGTCCGATCCGAAGAGCGTCGAGGCGGCACCCCCCTTGGTGATCTCGATCCGCTCGATGTCGGTGGTAAGCAGGTCCGACAGTGCAGACGACTGCTCGCCCCCCGTGCCGGCGGAGGTGGCCTGGTCGTTGTCGACCCTGACACCATCGATGTAGATGACCGGCGTCTGCGCGCCGAATACCGACGATACGCCCCGGAAGTTAATCAGCGAACCCGTCCCGGGCTGTGCCGATGTGGCGCTCACGGTGGCACCGGCCACGCGGCCCTGCAGCACCTGGTCGATCGACTGCACGGGAGCGAGCTCGAAGTCCTCGGCCGTGAGCACTTCGACGGTCGTGCCGAGGGCTCGCCGCGCCGTTTCGGCGCCAACCCCCGTCACCACGATCTCGTCTAGTGAGATGGCCGTGGCGGTCATCTCGATCTCGAGCGAGACCGCCTCGTCCGCCGCCACGGTCACGTCTGTGTCCAACTCTCCGTACCCGATCAGGCTGACCCGGACGACCTGCGCACCCGTCGGTATGCCCAGCAGCACGAACCGGCCCGCCGAGTTGGTCGGCAGTCCGATCCCGGTGCCCAAGATGTGCACCTGGGCGTCGGCCAGGGGGCGCCGTGACGCCCCGTCCAGCACCAATCCCCGCACCGACCCGGTCTGGGCCGCGGCGGGGAGGACGGTGAAGCACGCCAGTGCCGCAATCGCGGCCAGCGAGGCGACACCGCGCACGATTCGATTGAACTGCATCGGTTGTTTCGTTGCGATCGGACCCCCCACCGACCTGGACACCTGACACCCCCTCCCTACACGTCCAGGTTCCGCACGTACTTCGCATTCCTCTCGATGAACTCCCGCCGCGGCTCCACCTCGTCACCCATCAGCCTCCTGAAGATCCCGTCCGCCTCGGTCGCGCTCTCGACCGTAACCTTCAGGATCGTGCGCGCGTCGGGATCCATGGTGGTCTTCCAGAGCTGTTCCGGGTTCATCTCGCCCAACCCCTTGTAGCGCTGAATCGAGATTCCCTTCCCGTCCTTCCCGTTGGAGAGCTTGCGAATCTCCAGATCGCGCTCGTCGTCGGTGTAGGCGTAGCGCTCCGTCTTGCCCTTCTGAACGCGGTAGAGCGGCGGCTGCGCGATGTAGATGTAGCCCTGATCGATAAGCTGCCGCATCTGCCGGAAGAAAAAGGTCAGCAGCAGGGTGCGGATGTGGGCGCCATCCACGTCGGCGTCCGTCATGATGATGATCTTGTGGTAGCGCGCCTTGCTGATGTCGAAGTCGTCGCGGATGCCGGCGCCGATCGCCGTGACCATGGCGCGGATCTCGTCGTTGGAGAGGATCTTGTCGATGCGCGCCTTCTCGACGTTCAGGATCTTGCCCTTGAGCGGCAGGATGGCCTGGAAGGAGCGGTCGCGCCCCTGCTTGGCCGACCCGCCGGCCGAGTCCCCCTCGACCAGGTAGATCTCCGAGAGCGCCGGGTCGGCGATTGAGCAGTCGGCCAGCTTGCCCGGCAGCACCCCACCCTCCAGACCGCTCTTCTTGCGGGCCAGATCGCGGGCCTTGCGCGCGGCCTCCCGGGCCCGCGCCGCCTGCAGCGACTTCTCGATCAGCGCCTTCGCCGACCTGGGGTTCTCCTCCAGGAAGGCCGAAAGGTGCTCGTTCACGGCCATCTCGACCGCGCCCCGAACCTCCGAGTTGCCCAGCTTGGTCTTCGTCTGCCCCTCGAACTGGGGCTCCATCACCTTCACGCTCAGCACGCAGGTCAGGCCCTCGCGCACGTCGTCGCCCGACAGGCTCTCGTCCTTCTTGAAGATCCTGTTCTTGCGCGCGTAGTCGTTGATCGTGCGGGTGAGCGCCGACCTGAGACCGGTCAGGTGGGTGCCGCCCTCGTGGGTGCCGATGTTGTTCACGAAGGTGTGGATGTTCTCCGAGAAGCCGTCGTCGTACTGCATGGCCAGCTCGATCTCGGCCTCGGGCCGGCTCGTTTCGAAGTAGACCACTTGCGGGTGGATGGCGGCGCGCGAGCCCCGCAGGTACTCCACGAACTCGGCTAGCCCGCCTTCGTAGCAGTAGATGTCCTCCGTCTCTTCGTCGGTGCGCTCGTCGCGCAGCATGATCTCGAGTCCCTTGTTCAGGAAGGCCATCTCGCGCAGCCGCGCCGAGAGCGTGTCGAAGTTGAAGCCCAGCTCGGTGAAGACCTCGGGGTCGGGCTTGAAGGTGACGAGCGTGCCGGTGTCGTTGGCCGAGCCGATCACCTTCAGTTCGGTGGACTTGATGCCGCGCTCGTAGCGCTGGTGGTAGCATTTCCCGCCCCGCCGCACCTCCACCTCCAGCCACTCCGAGAGCGCGTTCACCACGCTCACCCCCACCCCGTGCAGCCCCCCCGACACCTTGTACGAACTCTTGTCGAACTTTCCGCCCGCGTGCAGGGTGGTCATCGCCACCTCGACCCCGGGCACGCCCTCGGTGGGATGCATGTCGACCGGGATGCCGCGCCCATCGTCGTCCACGCTGATGATGTTGTCCGGCCGGATGACGACGCTCACCGACGAGCAGTGCCCCGCCATCGCCTCGTCGACGCTGTTGTCCACGACCTCGTAGACCAGGTGGTGAAGCCCCCGCGCCGATGTGGACCCGATGTACATGCCGGGCCGCTTGCGTACGGCCTCCAGGCCCTTGAGGACCTGGATCCGTCTGGAGGTGTAGTCGCCGCTCTTGCTGTTGCTGTTATCCGTGGCCATTGGGTCGCCCCGAAGATTGTGTCAGGTTGTCCTTCGTCTCTACCAGCCGGAAGCGGATTCGCCCGATCGGCGGCCCCGCTCCCCTGGCGTTCAGCCTTTCCAGAATGAGTTCGCCCATCATCGACAGCTCATTGATCCACGCGCTGGAGAGCACCTCGACCACCAGCGTCTCCCCGCGCACCTCCACGGGCCGGGTCACCGCGCTGACGCGCTCGCCCACGGCGGCGGCCCATTCGTCCATTGCCGCGAGCCGCGCCAGCGAGTCTCCCAGCCCCGTGCGGTCCAGGTAGCCCTCGAGCACCTCGGCCACCGGCGCGAGGCGCTCGCCGCCGCGTTCTCGCCGTTCCGTCCCCATCACGCCTCGATCACTCCCTGGTGGATACGCCAACGCTCCAGGGACGGCCCTCTGAGCCGCGCGTCGGACTCCTTGGGCGCCGTGAGCACCACCTGCCCCGTGCCCTCGCCGCGCAGCAGCTCCATGACCTGCCGTGAGCGG
Source organism: Longimicrobiales bacterium (assembly GCA_965208295.1). GTDB lineage: Bacteria > Gemmatimonadota > Gemmatimonadetes > Longimicrobiales > Gaopeijiaceae > Bin94. The sequence continues at coordinate 1,711,390 of OZ242328.1, forward strand.
CCCTCGTCCAGTTCGGCGAAGGCGTCGTCGAGGAGGAGGATCGGCTCGGTGCCCCGCTCCCGCCGTATGGTGGCGGCCTCCGCGAGGCGCAGAGCCAGCGCGGCGGTGCGGCGCTGTCCCCCGGATCCGAATGTCCGGACCTGGAGCGACCTGCCCCGCGACGTGATCGTCAACAGGAGCTCGTCGCGGTGCGGCCCGACGGTGGTGACACCCCGCCGCACATCCGTCCCCCAGCTCTCCGCGAGCCGGGCCCGGAACCGCTCCCGTACCAAGCCCTCGTCGTCCCCGAACCCCTCTTCGCCGACGCGGGCTCCACCCCCGGCGTCCCCCAGGTCCGGCCGGTACGTCATGGCAACCGAGTCGCACTCGGAAATGGCGGCGCAGTACGAGGCAAACGCCCCCGACCAGGTGGTGGCCCACTCATGGCGCATATGCGTGACCCGCGCGCCGTGTCCCACCAGCCCCTGATCCCAGGCACCGACCGCCGCCGCACCGGCGTTCGCCTTGAGCGCCGCGTTCCTCTGGGCGAGTGCCTTTCTGTAGCCCACCAGAGCCTCCACGTATCCTTCCCGGTTAAGGGACAGCAGGATGTCCAGAAACCTCCGCCGCGCGCTCGGCCCCCCGCTGACCAGTTCCACATCCGACGGAGAGAAGACGACCGCGCCCAGCCTTCCAAGCGCACTCGACATACGCAGCGCATCGGTACCGTCCACCGACACCTTCTTCTTCCTCCGCTTCCGGTCGAAGCCCGCGGACACCGTTGCCGGCCTTTCCCCTTCCACGGATCCCTTGAGGTAGAACACGTCTTCCGAAAACGCCGTTAGCTCGCCGTCGCCCGCGCCCCGGAAGGAACGGAAGCTCTCCAGGTAGTAGATCGCCTCAAGGAGGTTCGTTTTCCCCTGGGCGTTGTCGCCGATCACCGCCACCCCTTCCGGAGGAAAATGCAGCTCCTGGACCCCCAGGTTTCGGAAGTGGCGCAGCTCCAGTTCCCTCAAGACCACGAAGCGGGACGAGACCGCGAACAGGAGTTTCCAGACATGTATGAATATAACAGGATTCGGCCTGTTTCGGACGACGATTCAGGACCCCCGGCCAACCCTTGGGAATCGCCGTTTGCAGGCCCCGCGAACCGCCGTTTTCAGGACCCCCTGAAGGCCGCCCTGCGCTTCTCCAGGAAGGCCGCCATCCCCTCCTTCATGTCGTCCGTGGAGGCCAGGAGCCCGAAGAGCGTAGCCTCGAAAGCCAGCGCGTGCTCCATGGTGTTCTCCTCGGCCCCGTACAGCGACGCCAGCGCCATCTCGACGGCCACCGGAGCATTCCGCGCGATCCGCCCGGCCACCTTCCTCGCCCGGTCCATAAGCTCCTCGTGCGGGACGACCACGTTGGCGAGCCCGATCTCGGCCGCACGCTTCCCGTCGATCATCTCGCCGGTCAGGATCATCTCGGCGGCACGTCCCAGTCCCACCAGCCGCGCCAGCCGCACCGTCCCCCCATACCCGGGAATGATCCCCAGCCCGACTTCGGGGAGGCCGAAGCGGGCGCGCTCGCTCGCGACGCGCAGATGGCAGGCGAGCGCCAGTTCGCAACCGCCGCCCAGCGCGTACCCCCCCACCGCCGCGATCACCGGTCTCGGAAAGCGCTCGATCCGCCGCAGCACCTCCTGTCCGGCGCGGCTTACCTCGGCTCCGCTCAGGGGTCCCATCTCGGCGAGCACTGCGATGTCCGCCCCGGCCACGAACGCCTTGTCACCCGCGCCCGTGAGGATGACCGCGCGAAGGTCCGCATCGCACCGCAGCGCGGTGAAGGCGGCGTCGATCCCGGCGATCACCTGCGGGTTGAGTGCGTTCAGTTTTGCCTGGCGGTCGATGGTCACCGTGGCGATCCCGCCGCGGGTCTCCGTCCTGACGTACTTGTTCTCGGTCATGTGTTGGATTCGGGTGTTGGATGGTCGTTTCAAAATCGCCCTCGGGGGAGCGCGCTCGCGGGCGCCGGGGAAGCTAGATGGCGCAACGGGACTCTGCCAAGTCGGAACGGGACGCAAGCGGCCCCGGACGTAGCGGCGACGGCGGAAGCGGCTTACCTTCCTGTGGCCTCTTCCGGTGGTGCGCTGGTTCACTGCATCAACCGATTTCCGGAAAGCCAACGCCGGGTCCCCAGGCGGATGACGGGACGGGGAGGCGGAAGACCCGACGGACCCGAGGTCCGTGGACAACCACATCTTTTCGAGGAATTCATGGCACGATCTCTCAACAAGGTCACCCTGATCGGCAACGCCGGCGGCGACCCCGATGTGCGCACTGCCGCCTCCGGCAACCGCGTGGGCAAGCTCTCGCTGGCCACCAGCCGGTCGTTTCCGGACCGGTCGGGGCAGCAGCAGGAGCGCACCGAGTGGCACCGCCTCACCTTCTTCGGCCGCCTGGTCGACGTGGTGGAGCAGTGGGTCAAGAAGGGGGACCGCCTCTACGTCGAGGGCCGGATCGAGTACTCCCAGACGCAGGACGATCGCGGCGGCACGAGGTACTGGACCGACATTATCGTGAACGAGATGATCATGCTTGGATCGACGGGAGGCGGTCGCGCCGAGCAGCCCTCCCAGGGGGGCGGAGGCGGCTACAGCGCACCCGCGCCCACCCCACCCATAACCGAACCCGACGACGACCTGCCCTTCTGACGGAGGGCACGGGACAGCACAGCGAGGACTGAGGCTCTTGGCCAACGACGCAATCGAGATGGAGGGCACCGTAACAGAGGTGCTGCCGAACGCGAACTTCCGGGTGAAGCTCGAGAACGGCCATGAAATCCTGGCCTACCTGTCGGGCAAGATGCGGAAGTTCTACATCCGCGTACTCGCAGGAGATCGTGTCAAGGTCGAAATGTCGCCGTACGACCTGACCCGGGGCCGGGTGACCTACCGCTACAAGTGAGGACCGCGCGGCCGCGCAAGGGCCGCGACGTTCACTCTTCCGACTTCCAGAGTCCCATCAGGTAGGGGTCGAACCTCGAAGGGTCCTTCACGTACTCCTCGGCCCAGGACCTGTAATCGGGCAACTCCAGTCGATCGCGAATCCTGCCCGTAGCCAGGCGGATCGCCTCATTGTGGGAGTTCGGCGCAATACGGTTGGACGCGCGTGCCTCTGCCTCCGCCAACGCGAAGACCTCCTCCGGGGACAGGGACAATAGGGCATCGGCCACCCGCGCGGAGCAGTAGTCTCTGTACTTCGCCCGAAGTACGGATTCTCCATCCCGGTCCGCCATCGTCTCCTCCGCCTGCACTTGAGTCCCGGCTATGATACTGGAAAACACAACCGTTTACCAGTAGTCCAATCATAGCAAATCCTGCACCAAACAGGTAATGAAGGGACTTCAAGCGAGGAAGATTCGCAGGACCCTAAGGCTGCAGGAAACCGGGAGCGGCGTCCGCCGCCAGGGGCCTCATCGGTGCTTCCCGCTGTTCCACCTCGCGGAGGCTGCGGTAGATGGCGCGTCGCGTAAGGCCGTACTGAATAATCCGGCTGAGGAAGTCGGGATCGGAGCGCTGAACCTCTTCAGCTTCGGCGGCGACATCCTGCGGGAGGCGGACATTCAACTGGACGGAACGCGTGTTCCACATGAGCACTGGACCCCTGTATGAAGAAGTTTGGATTTCTGTTCGGTTTCCTGTCGGAACCATCCGCGGAGCGGGGAGCCCGCGTGGTCTCCGTATTCGTCGTTTCGCCGTTTTGGTCAGGCGATCAACAATATGGGACGGAACTGTGGATTCGCAAGGAGGGATACTTCGGACTCATGGTTTACCTAACTCGTTGTCCTGAAAGGATTTACAAAAACGCGCCTTCATCGCTAAACCACCTGTTTCCGGGGGAGTTTGCCGATCTGGGCGTTACGGAATCGATATGGGCTAAGTGCCAAGACGATAACGGTTTGTGTACATTCGCCGAATGCATGACGGAATGGGAAACAGAAACGGATTTTTCGCAAAAAACAGGGTGGGCTTCGATCGGCGCGGCGAGCCGTTTCGGCCGGCGCGTCAGGGCAATACGGAGCGCAGAAACGCCCCCAACGCAGCCCCGTCGAACCCCCGGAAGCTCCTCCGCACCTCCCGGGCTGTCTCCTCCAGGAAAATGTGGGCCGTGTGATACCGGCGCGCGTGGCCCGATTGCCGAAAACGCAGGAATCCCCGCCACCGGGTGCCGACCGCAAAGACGTGCAGCGAAGCGATCCAGATCCGGCCCTCGTAGTCGAATCGCCGCTCTTCGACCCTGGCGGGCTGCGCCGGGGGCGACACCGGTGATGTCCGGCTCGAATCCTCGATGTGACGGATGGGGTGGACGGTTCGGTCGGCCAACCACACCTCGAAGGGCGGCAGGGGCAGGAGATGCTCGGCAAAGCGGGTCAGGGTGGCCATCGGGTCGCGCGAATCGTGAACCCCCTCCTCGAGGGCCCAGTCGCGCGCCTTCCCATACAGGTCGCGCACCGCGTCGCGGGGAATCAGCCGGACGAGTCGGTCGGCGTGGCGCCGCCGGTAGGCAAGGTATCGAAAGTACAGTACCTCCGGTGTCTCGGCGGGACGGTCCCCCGGGGAGCTCCACGCCTTCGCGACGCTCTGGTCCATGGTCTGCATCGTACGTTCAGTGAACCGACATCGGCGTGGTGTGGTCGACCGCCGAGACGGAGGCACCCTGTCCCCGGGACGGGCTCCGGTCCCGCGTCTCCCGCCAGTCCCCTTTTCCGTCGTGGCGAGCCAGAATATCCAGGGTGGCGCGTTCGCCGAAGGTGTCCATCAGGCCCTCGACCGACCGGAATCTATCGGGCTCGAAGCGGGCGAAGAGGTGATTGAGGCCCCGCCGCATGGCCAACAGGCCGGCACGAAGTTCGGCGAAGGTGACCGGCACGCCAAAGCGCACCTGCCAGGCCGTGGACCCGCCCGCATCGTCGGCGGCCGGGCGCTGGATCGGCAGGTGAGGGAAGATCTCCCGAATCGCGGCTTTCATCTTCGTCCCGAGCGAGGGCCCGGCCGAGCGGAAGACGAGTGCGTTCGCGTCGTAGTCGAGGTGGACGCGGGTGACTTCGTCCCTTCCCGTGACGATGCGGACGACGGTGCTCTCGTGCAGGTCCAGATCCTTGCAGAGATCGCGGAACCCGATCCTGAGCAGCGTGGGACGCGTCAGATGAGAGAAACCACGCCGATCGAGTACCCGCAGCGCCAGGTCGAAGCAGTACCGCCTGAGTTCGCCGGAAGGGCCGAGGCCGGCCGTGGCCGCCGTGGTGCGGCCGGCTCCCGCCAGGGCCCGGATGTGCGCCAGCGTGGGGTCGTACACCCAGTCCAGAATGACCAGTTCGGAGGCGAGATTCAGGTACTTCACCTCCGCCGAACCGAGGTCCATGGCGCGCACCGAGGACGCGAACCGACCCTCGACCACCACCGCCAGCCCGATGTCCTGGATCCGCCCGCCGGAACGATTCACCTCGTGGGCATCACGGTACTGCACCACGGCGCGAGTGAGGGGGAGTTCACAGATCCCCGGCACATCGGCCATCGCCTCGGGACGGCTTTCCGTCGTGGTGGTCGGGTGCATGAGCGAGCCGGTTGAAAATGGGGGGGGCAAATCGTAAGCATTTGTTTACGGACGGCGCAAGGGCTGGGAGGCGAACGGTCTGGGGGGATGACAGCCGGGACGACTCAACTTCGACTTCGACTTGCCAGCCAGGCCCCCCCGGGTCTATCATTAGCGTCCGTCTCCGGACCTCTTCGGATGACGCGGCCGGCTGGAGCGGGGCTTCAGGCGGCCTTTTGAACGCGCCGGGCGTTCCCGGCAAACATGAACGGCCTCACAGCGGGGTGATCCGGTTGGAAGTCTTCATCAAGGAAAACGAGAGCCTGGAGAGGGCTCTTCGAAGGTTCAAGCGCAAGGTCCAGCGCTCGGGGCTCTACTCCGAACTCAGGAAGCGCCGGTTCTACGAGAAGCCGAGCGCGCAGCGGAAACGGCGGCGGGAGGCGGCGATTCGCCGCGAGCGCAGGCGGCAGCGGCGGGGCACGCGCCGGTAGTCTGGCGAGCCTGGCCTGGCCAAATCTGGCTAACCTGCCTGGCTGACTTCGGGGGACCTTCCCCGACCCCTCACATCTTCAGGGCCACCGGCCCATCGGGCGTCCAGTCGTAGAAACCCGCGCCCGTCTTGCGTCCGTACCGCCCCATCGCCACGAGGCGCTTCAGGAGCGGCGGCGCGGCATAGCGTTCTTCGCGGTACTCGCCGTACATGATCTCGGCGACGTGCATGAGGGTGTCGAGTCCCACGAAGTCGCCGAGCGTGAAGGGACCCATCGGGTACCCGCACCCCAGCGTCATGGCCTTGTCGATGTCCTCGATGGTGGCGACGCCGCGTTCCAGCTGCCGGATCGCGTCGAGCATGTAGGGGACGAGGAGGAGATTGACCACGAAGCCGGAGTTGTCGCGCGCGGCTATGGGCACCTTCCCAACCCGCGTGGCAAAGGCGGAGGCAGCGTCGAAGGTCTCCTGGCTGGTGACGATCGTCCTGACGACCTCGACCAGCTTCATGACGGGCACGGGGTTGAAGAAGTGGAGGCCCACGAAACGGTCGGGACGCGAGGTGGCTGCCGCCATGTCGGTCACCGTGAGCGAACTCGTGTTGGACGCGAAGATCGTCCCTTCGGGGCAGATGCCATCGAGGTAGCCGAACAGCTCGTTCTTGGCGTCAAGCGACTCGACGATCGCCTCGATCACCAGGTCGCGGTCCGCGAAGGCATCCAGCGAAGTGGTGAAGGTGATGCGCGCCAGCGCCTCGTCGCGGGCGGCGGGGTCCAGCTTCCCCTTCCCCACCGCTCGGTCCAGCGACTTCACGATCCGGGCTTTCCCGGCCGCGAGCGCGCTGTCGTCGATCTCCCGCACCACCACGTCGCAGCCCGCCTTCGCGGACACCTCCACGATGCCGCTCCCCATGAGGCCGCAGCCGGCCACGCCTACTTTTTCGATCGCCAAGTCGGATCTCCCTGTTGTTGTGAATCTCCCGGTGTCTCCATCATCTCGCGCGCGACCCCGTGGAAGTGGCGCCGCACCCACCGTCTCCACGCGGGCGGCGGCGGTTCGAGGCCGTCTTTGGTCCCAAGTCCGTCCAGGATCCCCTCGACCTCGGTCTGCACGTCGGCCACCCGGCGCCGAAAGCCCGGAAAGGCCAGCAGAGCCATGAGCGCCGGCACAGTTCCTCCCGCAACCACCAGCGCCACACCGAGGAGCGACAACGGCCAGCTCGCCGCGGCACCCACCCCACCCACCACTCCGCCCGCAACCACCCCGGCCAGCACCCACCAATTGCGGTAGTTGCCCGCGATTCCCGGATCCACACGGATGTCCACCTGCGTAGATTCGGCATCCATCCGTTCCAGCCGGACCTCAACGAGCCGCGCCGACGCCACGTAGTGCTTCCGGGACCTGAAACTGGCGGCGCGGGCCACCCTCGACGCCCAGTCCACCGCGGGCCGGTACTGGAGCAGGTCGTCCTTGCCGCGCACCCGCTGCAGCAGCTGTCCGCCCACCATGAAGTCGTCCAGCTCCCGCCTGATGCGAGCCCTGGGACGCGCGATGGTGCGGCCGGCCTCCACCTCGTCGCGCAGAAGCAACATCCCCAACACGTCTCTCCACCCCCCCTTCGCCCCTCCACCCGCAGCCCGCTGCTCGGCCAGCGCCCGTCGCACATGCCGCTCCGGCAACCCCACCTCGCGCCCGATGCGCACCACCTCCGCATCGCTGAACGCGTCTTCGGCGCCCCCCGGATCGTCACCGGCGAGCTCGGCCGCCCGCCGCATGACCTCGTCGAAATCGCGCCGCGTCAGCGGTCCCCGGGAACTCATCGGCGCATTCGTCCAGCTGCCTCAGTACGCCTCGACCACGACCGCCCCACCCTGGCCACCCCCGATGCACGCCGACCCGAGACCGTACCGCGCCCCCCTGCGCCGCAACTCGTGGAGCAGGTGCAGCGTGATCCTGGCCCCCGAAGCGGCCAGCGGATGCGTGATCGCGATCGCGCCACCGTTCACGTTGGTGCGTTCGGGGTCCAGCCCCAGCTCCTTCTCGACGGCCTTGTACTGGGCCGCGAATGCCTCGTTGACCTCGACCAGATCCATCTCCTCCAGCGAGAGTCCGGCCGCCGCGAGCGCGGCCCGCGAAGCCGGCGCGGGTCCAAGCCCCATGATCCGCGGGTCGACGCCCGCGAACCCCCACGAGACCAGGCGGCCGATCGGCGTCGCACCGTTGGCGTCGGCCCAGCTCCGCTCGGCAAGCACAACCGAAGCCGCCCCGTCCCCGATGCCGCTGGCGTTGCCCGCCGTGACCAGACCGTCCTTCTTGAAGTACGGGCGCAGCCGCCCCAGCGCTTCAATGGTCGTGTCGGGACGCATGTGCTCGTCAACGGCGAATTGCTTCTCGCCTTTGCGTGTCCGGACGGTGACCGGCGCCACCTCGGCGTCGTAGCGGCCCTCGTCCCAGGCCGCGCTGGCCCGCCTCTGGCTGTTCACCGCCACCTGGTCCGCCTCGTCGCGGGTCACGCCGTACCGCTCCGCAAGCTCCTCGGCGGTCTGCGCCATGGTGAGTCCGCAGTGCGAGTCGAGAAGCGCCTCCCAGAGCGTGTCCTCGAAGCCCTTGCCGGCCGGCCCGAGCCGCAGTTGCCCCCAACGGGCGCCGCGGACCACGTGCGGCGCCTGGCTCATCGACTCGGAGCCGCCGCAGAGCGCCACCTCGGTACCGCCGAGCAGGATCTCCTGCGCGCCCGACACAATGGCCTGGAAGCCGCTGCCGCACAGCCGGTTCACCGTCAGGGCCCCCGCTTCGTGGGGGACGCCTGCACGCAAACCCACGTGCCGCGCCAGGTAGATGGCGTCGGCCGAGGTCTGCAGGGCGTTGCCGTAGAAGACGTGGCCCACCTGCGCGGGTTCGATCCCGGCCGCTTCCAGCGCGGCGTCGGCCGAGTGCGCGCCAAGGTCGGTCGCGGTGAAGTCCTTGAGTGAGCCGCCAAAAGTGCCGAAAGGGGTGCGCTTCCCCGAAAGGAAGACGACCTCCTTCTCCAATCCCTGCGTTCCCATGTATCGCTCCCGTGGCGGTCTTCCCGCCTCTTGTTGGTTCATTTGCCCAGACCCCCGCACGACCCCTTCCGCCTCGACCCCTGCCTACCCGCTTCGCCTCCGCATGCTCCCGCACTTCCCTCGTGAAGGGGCTGAAACCTACTTGCGGGAGAAGGGGCGGTTCAAGGCGCGGCCATCTCCGGAAGCGGGACGCCGGCCCGCCGACAGCCGTCGGGAGCGCCTCACCCGGCCAACCGTCCGGCCATCCACTCCCCGACCGACCGAGTCGTGGCACTTCCTCCCAGATCGGGCGTGGTGACACCCTCCCGGATCGACGCCACGATGCACTCGTCCACATCGGCCGCCGCCTCGCCCATGCCTAGATGTTCGAAGGCGAGGCTCACGCATCCCACCGCCGCCAGCGGGTTCGCGATCCCGCGTCCGGCGATGTCCGGGGCCGACCCGTGCACCGGTTCGAAGAGCGCCCACGACCCCGGGTTGAGGTTCCCCGAGGGCGCCAGCCCCAGCCCGCCCGTAACCTGCGCCCCCAGGTCGCTCAGGATGTCGCCGAAGAGGTTGGAGGTGACCACGACCTCGTAGCGTTCCGGCCGCCGCACGAGGTCCATCGCCATGGCGTCGACGTACATCGCGTCCTGGACGATGTCGGGGTACGCGCCCCCCACCTCGGCGAAGACGCGCCGCCACAGCCCGCCCTCGTGCAGGAGCACATTGGCCTTGTCCACCAGCGTGACGCGCCCCCGCCCGGTCGCCGCCGCGTACTCGAAGGCCGCGCACACGATGCGGTCGACCCCCTTCCAGGTGTTGACGCTCTGCTCGGTGGCGATTTCGTCTGGAGTGCCGCGCTTGAAGCTCCCCCCTACGCCGACGTAGAGCCCCTCGGTGTTCTCCCTGAAGAAGGCGATGTCGGTGGCCGGGTGGGGGTCCTTCAGGGGGGAAAGGGCGGGGACGAGGAGCTTGCAGGGACGGAAGTTGATGTAAAGGTCCGCGCCGAAGCGGAGGCCGAGGAGGATGTCGCGGGTGTGTTCGTTGCCGGGGACGCGGGGGTCGCCCAGCGCGCCCAGGAGCGCGGCGTCGTATTCGGCGATCAGGCGGTCGCGCTCTTCGTCGGTGATGGTGACGCCGTCGCGCAGGAAGCGCTCCGCGTTCAGGTCCCAGTGGTCGAGGGTGAGGTCGAGGCCGTGTTTGACGGCGGCGGCTGAAAGGACCCCCGCGGCCGCCCCGATGACCTCGGGGCCGATCCCATCCCCTCCGATCAGTGCGACTCTGGCCACGATGCCGTTACGGAACCCTCCCGAACATGATGTTGCAGCGGGGGCAGAAGAAGTCCTTCCCGCGGCGAACCAGCGGAGGTCCCAGTTCGCCGCGCGGGCAGAGGGGATCCAGAGCTTCGTCGGCCTGGACCCTCACCTTCCTTCGCTCCCTCCAGGTGCTGATCCTGAGCGGGAGCTGGTAGCGCAGGGCGGATGTCTTGCACTCGAAGAGGATGGTGCTGGTTCCGTCGAGCTCCTGCCGGACGCCCAGATCCATGAGAAACCCACCCATGGGAGAAGGCACCTGCCGACCGGAGCAGTGCAGGCGTTCCATCTTCTTGACCTCGGCCAGCTCCTCCACGCCGAACCCGAGGGGCTTCGGCTTTGGGGGCCTGGCCCTTGGCGGGCTCGTGGCTTTTTCTTCGCTGTGGCCGGCTTCTTCGCCGTGGCCGGCTTCTTCGCCGTGACTGGTTTCTTCGCCGTGACTGGTCTCTTCGCCGTGGCCGGCTTCTTCGCCGTGACTGGTTTCTTCGCCGTGACTGGTCTCTTCGCCGTGGCCGGTCTCTTCGCCGTGACTGGTCTCTTCGCCGTAGCCGGTCTCTTCGCCGTGGCCGGTCTCTTCACCGTGGCCGGTCGCTTCGTCGAGGCCGGTCTCTTCGTCGAGGCCGATTTTTTCGCCGAGGCCGGTTTCTTCGCCGTGACCGGCGTCCCCGGTACTCAACTGCCCCTCTCGAAGAGGTAGGCCGAGTCCTCACGGCGGCTCTCGCCACCGGAGCACACCGCGAAACGCGCGCCCGACCAGATGGAGGCGCCACCGTACTCGCCGTTCTTGTTCACGGCGTAGTAGTTCACGTTGTAGTTCGGACGTCCCTGCTCGTTGCGGAGGCGTGCCTCGGCGGTGAAGGTCACCACGCGCCTGAGCGCCTCCAGGCAGGCATCGACCGGCGACATGCCCGAGCGCATCAGTTCGACGACCGAGTGGGAGCCGCACGTCTTGATGACCGCCTCGCCGCGCCCTGTCGACCCGCACGCCCCGACATCGTTGTCGACGTACAGGCCCGCACCCACGATCGGCGAGTCGCCGACCCGGCCCGGAATCTTCCACGCCAGTCCGGAGGTAGTGGTGACGCCGGACAGGTCACCGTCCTGGTTGATGACGTTGCAGTTGATCGTACCCTGCGGACGGACCCCGTCGTGGGAATCCAGCAGTCCCAGTCCGTAGTCTTCCGCGTCCTCGAAAGGGGGAACCCTCATCCCGGCCTCCTCGGGCGTGAGGTAGTCATCGGTGGCGCTCATGCGCGCGCGCCACTCGACCCATCTGCGCCGGGTGCTCTCGGTGAGCAAGTCCTCCACCTGGTGTCCCATCGACACGGCGAAGCGCTGGGCTCCCTTGCCGACGAGCAGCACGTGATCCGTGTACCGCATCACGTCCACGGCGACCCGCGAGGGCGTCTTGATCCCCTCGATGCACGCGACCGCGCCCGCGCCCCGGCTGGGGCCGTGCATGACGGACGAATCCAGCTGGACCACGCCGTCCAGATTCGGGAGCCCGCCGTAGCCGACAGACCGGTCGTTGGGGTCGCGTTCGACGATGTTGACGCCCTCGACCACGGCGTCCAGAGTGTCGCCGCCCGCGCTGACAGCCTGGAATGCCGTCGCAACGGCCTCCATCCCATTGCCGCTGGCGATGGCGACGGGAGCCGCCCTGCTCCGCAGCACGGCGGGTGCCCCGGCCAGCGCCCCGGGCGAACCGATGCCGACCGCAGCCCCCACCCCCACCCCGGCTGAAGTCTTCAGAAAGTCACGACGACTCGTCATGTGTTGTTTCTCCCGAATGTGGTCAAGCCTCTCGGGGCGCTCCGAGCAGGGCCTCGGTGTCTTCCTCGTCCACCGCAGGCTGCACGGCCGGCTCCTCGCGCTTGAGCCGCGAGATCACGGGCTTGCAGAACTGCATTCCCACCGCCTTGAGCTGCGTCAGCTCCGGCACTCCCAGGTCCGGGTAGCGCTCCGCCAGGTATTCGATCGTCTCCGTCATCCACGAATCCTGGTCATCTTCGTGCGCCTGGAGAACGCCGCAACGGTGGATATGACTGAACAACTCGTCCCGCGCTCGATCCATCGGCTCTTGCTTCGCCACTACTCCTCCTTGTAATTGGTCGGTCCAGCGGGGTCCACCCGCCTCCTGTCCCGACGACCCGGTGCCGCCCGAACGAAGCCCCTAACTTACGTGAAGGAGCATTAATGGCAAGAAACCCCCTCGCACGGCGGTCGCCGGAACCGCGCAACCCATGAGAATACTCGCGTCAGCCGTCTGCGATCACGCCGCCGCCACCCCCGACGGCAAATTCAACCTGCACGGCGTCTTCCACGATCTGTACGCGCCGGGCTTTCCGGCCCGTCAGGATCGCATGACGCTAGTGCTTTCGCTGGAGTGGGACCGGAGCGACGCCGGTCGCCACTCGTTTCGCGTCGACGTCCGGGGGCCCGATGGACGGCCCACCCTGACGGTCGAGGGGCAATCCGAGGTGACCCCAAGACCCGCCGACCGACCGCCCCCCCGCACCCAGCTGGTCATGCCGCTCGAGGATGTGGTCTTCCCCGTTCCCGGACGATACGAATTCGAAGTAAAGGTGAAGGGCAATGTTCTGGCGGGACCGACGCTGCACCTGGTGGCGGTGGAGGAGGGAGCGGGTCAATAGCTGGGCCGGTCACCCGAGGTGGCCCGCCGCCTTGAGGGCCAGAAGCCCCATCGCGGCCATCCCCCCCAGAGCAGCCTCCCATTCCCGGTTGCGGATGTAGCGGGCGAGCGAGAAGCGCGTCGGGGCGGGCATGGTTTCTGCCGGTGGACGGTAAGGGGTCAGCCGGGGCAGGAAGGCGGGGACGGCATCCCGATAGCACCGGTAGGCTTCGCCGAAGTGTTGTTGCAGTCTGCCGCTTTCGCGGACCATCGGACCCCGGTACGCCCAGATGAAGAAGGCCAGAAAGACCACGCCGATCCAGGCCCGGCCACCCGCCACCGCCGCACCCACTCCGATGACGAAGCTGCCCAGGTAGAGCGGGTTGCGGGTGAAGGCGTACGGTCCCGACACGGCAAGTTCCCGGTCCTTCTCCAGGACCCCCGCCGCCCAGCCGCGAACCAACAGCCCTGCAAGGATGACCGCGCCCCCCATCCACAGTGACACCGCGTCCGGGCGCGCCAGCCAGAAGTAGACGAGTGCGAGCACCCAGGCCCCCCACAGACGCGCCGCCCGCCGACGCAGTCTCAGCGGAAGACTCCCTCGTCTGCGCACGGGCCATGCCCGGTGTCCACCCAGCTGAAGAAACGGTCCCGGATGCGAAAGCCGGGGAAGCCACCGTCGATGGTCCACTCGATGGCGTAGGCGGGGACGCCGCGGATGGTGTCGATGCGGGGGATTCGCATGATCGCCTCGCCGATGGAGAAGATGCCGACCTTGACCTTGTAGCGGACCTCTTCGCCGGGGCCGAAGGGGACGGGGATGGCCACGGTGTCGACCCGGGCACGGGTGGGGTGGGGGGGGAGGAGGCAGGCGAGTGCCATGAGGAATGGGAGCACCCGTGGCCCGAAGGGCGAGGCGGAGCGAAGCCCTACCGAGACATAATGTAAACTACGCATGACAAAATGTTATGTAGAATTTACATTTAGTTACGAACTGGCAGTGTCTTGCACAGACGACGGAGCTTCCTGGCGGGGTTCGTGGAGCACTGGAGTGCCTCACCGGCCCGGCGCCTCGCTGTCCCCGGTGCTCGCGCGTTGGCTCAGCGGGAGCGGGTGACCGGCGGATTGCGCGGGGTGGATCTCTCGGGGCCGTCCTCGTCGCCATTCCGCTCCTCCGCATCGCGGTCGTCCCCGAGCGCGGTGCCTTCCTGAAACTCCTCCAAATGCAGGGTGAGGTTCAGGAGGTAGAAGTCCACCTTCATGTATACGAGCAGTCTCCGCTCGTCGTCGGTGAGATGGATCTCGGCATTCCCACCCTCGGAATACAGGTCGCTCTCCGGAATGATGGGTTGCACGACGATGGTATTGAATTCTCCCGCCCCCACCTCCCGCTTGTCCCTGCGCAGCACCTTCAGGACGATCGGATTGTTCTCTTCCTTGAAGTATCGGTTGAAGGTGTAGATCTGCCCGACTTCCAGGGGAAGGGCGCGCGCAAGGAAGACCAGGGAGAGATCATCGAGGGGCTCCGAGGTCGGGATTGTCCAGGTCGTGTCCTTGTGCTGGATCTGGTGGACCAGATGTTCCTCGGCATGGAAATTGTATTCGCGGGGCCGACCCTCCTCGTCCTTGACAAAGCGCCTGGAGAACAGTTTCTCCGTGTCGATCCAGCTGTAGATTTTCTGATCGATGCGGGCTCCCGGAATGCCGCCCTTGATGCTCATCTCGGCAGTGTAGGTCGTCCAGCCGTCAATCGTGTCGATCCCCGGAACACCGATGATGCCCTCGCCGACCCCAAAGATCCCGTACTTGATCTTGTATCTGAGATTCTCGCCGATCCAGGGTGGGACGGCGTAAGCCACCTGGCCGGACGCGGTCACCGAGTCCCGGATCAGGATATCCCGCTCCTGAGCTCCGGCAGCCATCGGTGCCAGCATCAGGACACCCAGGGCAGTGCCTGCAACCGCCCGCGGACCACTAAACCGCGCCATGACCCTCCGCCTCCAGCGCTGCAACCTTCCTGACCCGCAGAACCTGCCGCACGGTCCCCAGGACACGCACCCGCGAACCCCGCCAGCGAATATCATACCGCAACCCCAGCGGCGCCTTCGCGACCCGCCGGGCGAAGGGCGCCAGCACCTTCATGAGTTCGGCGTTGGCGGCCCACCCGTCGGTGGTGACGAGAGGCCGGCCGGCGGCGGCCCGCAGCGCCTTCCTGACCACGACCGCGCGATAGGCCCGAAAGCCCATCAGGGGATCGATGCCGGGATCGTCCGGCGCGGGGCGTCCCAGCGCGAACCGGGCAAGCCGGCGCGCAAGGCGCACGGTCCGTGGCGGGTTCGCGGACTCGGCCCCGGCTTCGCAGGCCACGATGTCGGCGCCTCCTTCAAACGTCTTGACCAGGGCGTGAAGGTGGTTCGGGTGCTCGGTGAAGTCCGCCTGCATGGTGACGATCGCGTCCCGCTTCGGATACCGTGTCCCTCCGGCTGCGCTCTTCAGCAACTTCTCGAGGGCGCGGCCGTACCCGATGGGCCGCCGCTCCGTGAGAACGGTCAGGGGCAGCACCTGGCGGTACTTTTCCAGCAGGGCCCCGGTCCCGTCCGTGGACCCGTCGTCGAGGACGTAGACGTGGAAGTCGCGGTCCATGCCGAGCAGGACCTCGCGGATCTTCCAGAGCAGGACGCCGATGGTGCGGTCCTCGTCGCGGCAGGGAATGCAGATGCGGATCATGGTGTCAATCTACACATTCTCGGTGGGTCGTGGTTCCTGATTCTGCTCGCCTGGCGGCGGCGTCTTCCACCGCCGGTGATGCCACAGGTACTGCTCCGGGTGTTCCTTCACATGTTCCTCCAGCCTGGTGGTGAAGGCCTGGGTCACCGCGGCCACCGCCGCGCGGCCCCGGCCACCCCCCACCGCCTGCACCGGCTCGATGTAGATGTCGTAGCGGGGTTTCCATCCTGCCCTTCGGATCGTGTAGAACGTCGCGACGGTTGCCCCCGCACGCAGCGACAGCACCGCGGGACCCCGCGCCGTGGACGCCGGCCGCCCGAAGTAGTCCACGAAAATGCCCGCCCGGCGCGCGTCCTGGTCGCCCATGATCCCGATCACCCGCCCCGCCTTGAGCGAGGCCAGCACGCCGCGCTGCGCCTCCTCGCGGGGGATCACTCTCATGCCCAGCCGTTCGCGGGACCGGGTCAGGTAGCGGTCGAAGAGGACGTTGCGCTGCCGTGCCGCCACGATGTCCATCGGAAATCCCCGCGCGACCACGCCCGCCGTCCCCACCTCCCAGTTGCCCAGGTGGCCGCTCACCAGCATCACCCCCCGCCCCTCCCGCGCCGCCTCCTTGAGCACCTCGTCCCCGTTCAGCCGCGTCCGTTCGAGGATCCCCGCACGCCGGGCCCCCGCCAGCCGGAACATCCCTACCGCTTCGGCGCAGAAGTGCACGTACGAGCGCCGCGCCACCCGCCGCCGCCACCCCTCGTCCTCCCCCGGAAACGCCATCCGCAGCTGCCGCATGACCACATCCCACCGCGGCCGCCACACCCGCGCCACCGCCCACCCCAACCCGGCCGCCACCCGGTCCGCCACCACCGCCGGCACCGCCCGGCAGACCGCGATCACCACACGCAGCACCATATACTCCATCCGGTGCCGCACCCGCTTCGACCGGGTAAGCCCGCTCACCGGAACTGCAACTCCCGCAGTCG
Source organism: Longimicrobiales bacterium (assembly GCA_965208295.1). Taxonomy (GTDB): domain Bacteria; phylum Gemmatimonadota; class Gemmatimonadetes; order Longimicrobiales; family Gaopeijiaceae; genus Bin94. Next base: position 1,728,109 of record OZ242328.1, read on the forward strand.
CCGGTACAGCCCCCTCTCCTCCATGAGCTCCGCGTGCGTGCCCTGCTGCACGATCCGTCCCCCGTCCACCACCACGATCCGGTCCGCGCGCTGAATCGTCGACAGCCGGTGCGCGATCACGAATACGGTGCGGCCGTGGAGCAGCGCCTCCATCGCCTCCTGGACCAGCCGTTCCGATTCGGTGTCGAGCGCGCTGGTCGCCTCGTCCAGGACCAGGACGGGGGGGTCGCGCAACACGGCCCGCGCGATCGCGATCCGCTGGCGCTGGCCGCCCGACAGCGTGGTGCCGCGCTCCCCCACCACGGTGTCGTAGCCCTGCGGAAGCTTCATCACGAAGTCGTGGGCGTGTGCCGTGCGGGCAGCGGCCTCGATCTTCTCCAGCGGGGCGTCGTCGTTCCCGTAGGCGATGTTGGCACGCACGGTGTCGTGGAAGAGCACCGTGTCCTGCGACACCACCCCGAGCCCGCCCCGCAGCGACGCGATGCGCACGTCGCGGATGTCGGTCCCGTCGATTTCGACCGCGCCGGCGGTGGGATCGTAGAAACGGGCCAGCAGGTCCACGATGGTCGTCTTCCCGGCCCCGCTGGGTCCCACCAGCGCCACGACCGCCCCAGCCGGCACGAAGAAGTCCACATCCTGGAGCACCGGTTCGCCCGCGCGATACTCCATGTGCACGCCCCGGTAGCGGATCCCCTCATGCACCCCGGTGAAGGGCCGCGCCCGCTTCCGGTCGCGGATTCCCGCCGGCGCGTCCAGAAACTCGAAGATGCGCTCGGCCCCCACGAGGCCCGGCTGAATGACGGTCGGCAGCTTGCTCAGGTACTTGACCGGCGCATAGAGCTTCGTGCTCAGGAAGATGAACCCGACGAACGCCTCGCCGCTGAGCGTGCCGTCCACGACCACCATGCGCGCGCCGTACCAGAGGAGGATCGCGGTTCCGAGCGCAACGAAGACCTCGGTGATCGGGCCGGCCAGCGCGCGGATGCGGACCGTGCGCAGGAAGGTCTCGAAGTAGCTTGTGGTCAGGGCGAGGAAACGCCCCCGCTCCTGCGGCTCCGCGGCGGCGGATTTCACCATGCGGATGCCCGAGACGGTCTCCTGGATGTGCGAGCTCACCTCGCCCGCCATGTCGAGGACCTCGCGGTCGCCGCGCCTGAGACGGCGGATGAGCGGCCCCCAGATGACCATCGTCAGCGGCACCACGATGAAGGCGGCCACGGTCAGCTGGACCGACACCACCAGCATCCAGTACAGCGTGGCCAGGAAGACCAGCGCCGACGAGAGCGCCCTGATGAGTTCCGCGGTCACCAGGGTGCGGAGCTGTTCGACATCGTGGGTGAGGCGGGACACGATCTGGCCCGTGCGCACCCGTCCGAAGAAGGCGAGATCGAGTTCCAGCAGGTGGCCGTAGACCTGGTTGCGCAGGTCGCGCGTCACCCCCTGCTCGACGCGTGCCGAGAGGTTGGCGCGCGCGAAATCCACCGCGTTCTTGAGCACGACCAGTACCAGGATGAAGACGATGATCCCGGCCACCGCCGTCTGTGCGTCGCCGTCCAGGTCGATGAACCGTCCCACCGTGAAATCGAGCACCCGGTCGATCTGGCCCGGCTCGGCCGCGGCATCGCCGTCCCCTCCACCCGCCCCGAAGACCGCGCCCAGGAAAGGAATCAGCACCACGATCGAGAAGGCGTCGAGGGCCGCGTAGGCCACGCTGGCCAGCGCCGCCAGCAGCAGAACGCCCCGGTGCGGCCCGAGGCACGAAAGGATCCTGCGCCAGCCCGCCAAGGTCAGCCGTTTCGCCGGCGAGCAGCCGTCACCGCGGCCGCGGGTTGAGTACCGAAACGGGAACGATCATCTCTTCCGGTGAGATGCCCCCGTGCAGGAACGAGTTGCGGTAGCGGCGCTGGTATTCCCGGAGCTTGGTAGGGTACACGAAGAAGTAGTCGTCGAGCGCGACCAGGCAGTTCATTCCCGCCGGCCCCTTCGGCAACCGCAGCGTCGCTATGCTCTTGGGCGCGTACGCGGACCGCGGATCCCGCGCGCGCAGATTGGCGCCGAACTTGTAGCGAAGGCTCGGGCTGGCGTCGCGCCGGGCGTAGACGGTGGCCGGACGCCGGCAGTGTATGGATCCGTGGTCGGTGGTGAGGATGACCCGGTGTCCTCGCGCGGCGGCCTCCTTCAGCACGGAGAACGCCGTCGAACGCTCGAACCAGGAACGGGTCAGCTGTCTCAGCGCGGCCTCGTCCTTGGCGACCTCCATCAGGATGGGGGACTCGGAGCGTCCGTGCGTCATGAGGTCCACGAAGTTGAAGACCATGGCGACCACGGGAACCCGGGCCCGCAGAGCCGACAGCAGCCGGCCGCGGACCTGCGCCTCGTCCCGGTCGGTGAAGACCTTCTCGTAGTGGACCTGCACCTCCCGGCCCGTGAGCCGCTGGAGCTGGTCGCGCAGCAGCTCGTCCTCGAAGGCGTTGAGCGACCCCTCATCGTCGGAGGAGTCCCACCAGCCGGGGCGCCTGGCCGCGATCTGGTCGGGAAAGAAGCCCGAGAAGATGGCGTTGCGCGCGTATGGAGTGGCGGTGGGCAGGATGGAGTAGTGGTAGTCTTCGTCGATGTCGAAGAACCCGCCCACCAGAGGGGCGATGGCCCGCCACTGGTCCAGTCTCATGCAGTCGAGCACCACCAGGAAGACGGGTTCGGTGCCCAGGAGGGGGACGAGGTGGGTCTTCACCACGTCGACGGAGAGCGGCGGCGCCCCCGTTCCGCCCCGTACCCAGCGGGGGTACTCCCGCATGACCCAGGGACCGAAGTCGTGGCGCAGGTCCTGCTGGAGCGACTCGACGGTGGCGAGCAGCCCGGTCTCGCCGGCCCGCTCAAGGCGGAGATGCCAGTCCACCAGCTCCTGGTAGACGCGGGCGAAGTCGGAGGCCGTCGACGCTTCCTCCCGCTTTTGCGACAGCTTGGGCCAGCGGGTCGCGAAGTCCTGGGCCGCGCGCTGCTGCTGAATCGTGGAGCCCTCCAGGATGCGCGTCACCACCGACAGCACCTGGCGCGGACTGGTCGGCTTCACCAGGTAGGCCTCCACCTGGCGGCCGATGGCCTCGTTCATGGTGTGGTCCTCTTCGGACTTGGTGACCATGACCACCCGGGCGTGCGGGTCGTCGCGGCGGATCAGGCGAAGGACTTCGAGGCCGCGCCGTCCCGGCATCTGCTCGTCGAGGAGGATCAGGTCGTAGGCGTGGTCGCGGAGCAGCGCGAGCGCGTCGTCGCCGTTGGTGATGGCGTCGACGTGGTAGCCCCGCTGCTGCAGGAAGAGGAGGTGCGGACGCAGAAGGTCGATCTCGTCGTCGACCCAGAGGATCCGTTTGGCGGCACGCTGCATGGAGGTGAAGTTAGCGGTCCCGCGACGGAGTGCGAGTTGTGCCGCTCATGCCGAACCTGAAGTTGGTCCACGCGGCGACCGGCTGCCCGTGCCGGGTCGCGGGGAGAAAGATCCACTGCGCCGCTCTCTGTATCAGCTGCCGGTTGAGGTCGCGATTCCGGGTCGGCGGTTCCAGCCGCGTCGAGTCGGCAACCACCTGGCCTTGCTTGTTCACAAAGACCCAGACGGTGACCTCGTTGTTCTTGAGGTCCTTGTGGTCGGGAGGCAAGATCATTCCCCGGGGCTTGGGCGGGGTCACCGTCGCGGTCCCCTCCGTCGCATCGCCCCCGTCGCCCTCGCCGTCCCCATCGAGACCCGGCGGGCCATCGCCCGGCCGTTCCCCCAGCAGCGCGGCCAGGTCGAACTGCGGCTCCGAGTCGAATTCCACGGGCTCGAATTCCATCTCCGCCAGCACCGGTATCGGCGGCGGCACGATCGGGCGGGGCGGGGGGACGGTGATGTTCATCGTCTGCATCCCGCCGCGCGCCGCACGGGCGTCGCCCGCCTTGGGTCCCGCCGCGGCGAAGGGAGACAGGGGAATGGGGCGCCGGCCGCCGAACACGAGCACCAGGAGGTGGAAGAGGAGAGACACCACAAGGGCGGTCCTCCAGAGCTTCCGTTCGTTGCGGCGCCGGGTCCTGACGTTGGGGGTGCTCATCTGTCTCCGCTGATTGGGCCGCGTATTCGATCCTGCTGCGCGTATGTCCTTAGTACCACCGGGGCGGGTAGAGGGTTTCCTCTCGATCGGGTTTTCGGCTGCCGTTGCCCCTGGACGGCAGCCCCGACTTGCCTGGCCGCCGGGTCCCGATCACCTTTCGCCCCCGCAGCGCATCGGCGTTCACACACTGGGAAGAAGAGTTTCCGTGGATCTCGGATTAAAAGATAGGGCCGCGCTCGTCACCGGCGCATCCCGCGGGCTGGGTCGGGCGGTGGCGGAGCGGCTGGCGCACGAGGGCGCCGACGTGCTCATCAACTCCAGGTCCCCCGACGCGCTCAAGGCCACCGCACGCGAGATCGCGGGCGAAGCCGGGCGCAGGATCGTCGCGATGGCGGGGAGTGTGGCCGACGAGGACTTCTGCGCGGCTCTCGCGGAGCGTGCCGTGGCCGAATTCGGCCGTCTCGACATCCTGATCGCCAACGCGGGAGGGCCGCCGCCCGGCGGCGTGGACGACTTCGCCCCCGAGGCGTACCGCACAGCCCTCGACCTGAATCTCATGTCGACGGTGCAGCTGACCCTGGCCGCGCTGCCCCACATGCGGAAGAACGGGTGGGGACGCATCGTGGCCATCACCTCGGTGGCGGTGAAGCAGCCGGTCAAGGGGCTGCTCCTCTCCAACACCGCGCGGCCCGGGGTCGTGGGCTTCATCAAGACGATCTCGCGCGACCTGGCCGCCGAGGGCATTCTCTGCAACGTGGCCGCGCCCGGTTTCATCCATACCGCGCGGGTGGAATCGCTCCTGGCGAGCCAGGCCGAGGCGCGTGGGGCGACACGGGAGGTCGTGCTGGATGGCATCACGGCCGACATCCCGGCCGGACGCATCGGGCGCCCCGAGGAGTTCGCCAACGCCGTGGTCTTCCTGGCCTCCGAGGCCGCATCTTACGTCACGGGGCACACCCTGCAGATCGACGGCGGCCTGGTGCAGGGGCTGCTTTGAGAGCCGCGCGACCGGAACTGTCCCCTGGACGGCGGGTCCGGTGAGCGTCGAGGAGCGGATCCGGGCGGGCCGGGGCGGACGAGTCTCTGCCTACCTGGAGCTGACCAAGCCCGGGATCACGATCTTCGTCGCGGTCACAGCCGTGGCGGGCTACCTCATGGCGGCGATCCCCGCGGTCGACCTTCCCGCGCTCCTCCATCTGGTCGTCGGCATCACGCTGAGCACCGCGGGCTCGCTGGCCCTGAACCAGTACCTGGAACGCGAACCCGACAGCGTGATGCTCAGGACCCGTGGGCGCCCCGTGCCCTCCGGACGGGTTCCGCCGGGCCATGCGCGCATCTTCGGCTGGCTGCTGATCGTGGCCGGCACCGGGCACCTCTGGTTCTGGCTCGGCTGGCTCCCGGCCCTGGTCACCGCCACCGCCGCGCTCCTGTACGACGCCGTCTACACCCCCCTGAAGCTCCGCTCCCCGCTGGCGACGCCGGTGGGCGCCGTGCCAGGTGCATTGCCCGCCCTGATCGGGTGGACGGCACACGCGGGAGGCATCGATGCCCGCGGAATGACCCTCTTCGGGATCCTCTTCCTCTGGCAGCTCATTCACGTGCTGGCGCTGGGATGGAATCTGCGGCAGGACTACGCCCGGGCCGGATTCCATCTCATTCCCCCCGGATCGGACCGGCTGATCTCCGGGCTCATGGTGGGTAACGCCGTGGTATTGCTGCCGCTGAGTATCGTGCCCAGTGTGCTGGGGATGAGTGGAAACGTATACCTCGCCGGGGCCCTGGTCCTGGGCGGGGGGATGCTCGCGGTCACCGTGGCGTTCCTGCTGAAGCCAAGCAAGCAACGTTGCAGCCGGGTGTTTCTGGGGTCGTTGCTGTACCACCCGCTGCTGCTGGCTGCGATGGTTGCCGGGGCGCTGTGATGGCCGGGCGATCGAGCGGGCCACCCAAAAATAGAGAGTAAAGTAAACATGACATTTTGTAAACTGAACTTTACAGAATGGCCACGGGAGTATGACGGTAGGACGCGAATTCAACGTCGGCCGAACTCATTGGGAATGCGGCTCGGAGTTTTCGTTACCTGTTTGGTAATGAGTTTCCTTTCGCTGGCCGAACCGGCCGCGTCCCAGGAGCCGGACCGCCCCCGCGCCCGCGACCTCGGCATCGCCGTCGGGATCTTCGAGCCGGGCCGGCACAACGCGATCACCGACGTGGAGGGCATTCTGGTCGGCCACGCCACCGTGATCGAGGGGGACGACATCCGCACCGGGGTGACTGCAATCCGCCCCCACGGCGGCAACCTCTACTTCGACCGGGTGCCTGCCGCCATGCACGTGGGCAACGGCTTCGGCAAGCTGCTGGGCGTGACGCAGGTCGGCGAGTTGGGCGAACTGGAGATGCCCATCCTGCTGACGTGCACGCTGTGCGTGTGGAAGGCGGCCGACGCAATGGTGGAATGGGCGCTGGAGATGGAGGGGATGGAAAGGGTGCGGTCGATCAACCCGGTGGTGGGTGAGACGAACGATGGGGGTTTGAACGACATTCGCGGCCGGCCGGTGACCGCCGCGCATGTGCGTGCGGCGTTGGACGGGGCGGGGGCGGGGCCGGTGGAGGAGGGGGCGGTCGGGGCCGGAACGGGGACGTCGGCGTTCGGTTGGAAGGGGGGGATCGGGACGAGTTCCAGGGTGCTGCCGGCGGCGTTGGGGGGCTACACGGTGGGGGTGCTGGTCCAGTCCAACTTCGGGGGGATCCTGCAGATCGCCGGGGCGCCGGTGGGGCGGGAGCTGGGGCGGTACGCGTTCCGGGGGCAGGTGGAGCGGGGGGGTGGGGGGGCTGGGGGAGGGGGCGGATCCGGCGGCAGGGCCGATGGTGGTGAGGGCGCGGGTGGGGCGGGTGGACCCGGCCTCGGCGAGGAGCGCGGCGGCGAGTCCCAGGGCTCGATCATGATGGTGGTAGCGACCGACGCGCCGCTGTCGGAACGGAATCTCCGCCGCGTGGCCATGCGGGCCGTGATGGGACTGTCGCGCACGGGCTCGTATGCGAGCAACGGGTCGGGGGACTACGTGATCGCGTTTTCCACCGCCCCGGGCGTGCGGAGGCGTTCCGGCGACGCGATGCGGACGGTAGACGATCTTGCCAACAACGCGATTTCGGGAATTTTCCAGGCAACCGTGGAAGCCACGGAAGAAGCCATCTACAATTCCATCTTCAAGGCGGTCACGGTGAGCAGCCGTTTCGGGACACGCGAGGCCCTGCCGATCGAAGCGACAATGGAAGTGCTTCGGCGGTACGGGGTGGTGCCAGAGTGATGCTCTCTCCCGAGACGACCGCAACCCGCGCGGGGTCGCCACCTCCTCCCGCTGGAGGCCCCATGACCCGACTCCGCACCCTTCTTCCATGCGCTCTGGTCGCGGGACTCGCGGCCAGCCCTGCAGCCAGTCAGGTGACGCTCGGTGTCACCGCCGGCTGGAGCTCGTCGATGGTGAGCCTTACCGGGCTCGAGATCCGGGGCGAGGAGTCGCGCAAAGGGATCGCGGCGGGCGCATCTGCAACCCTTTTCTTGTCGCAGTCCCTCGGGCTTCGGCTCGAAGGCTCGTTTGTCCAGAGAGGCGCCACCTGGTCGGACGGCAAGCTCGGGGATGTGAGCGCACTGGTCGACTACGTCCAGTTGTCCGCCCTGGGAAGGGTCTCCGTGCCGCTGGCAGGCTCGCGAATCTCCATCCACCTGCTCGGGGGTCCTGCGGTAGCACGGGAGATGAGTTGCGAGGTGAAGGTCGAATACGCGCTTCAACCCATTACGCTGGCGGGCAAATGCACCGACGAGGAAACCTACAATCCGACCCATGCCATCGATGTCGGAGTGGTCGGGGGAGCCGGCGTGCAGCTGGGCATGTTGGGACGGACGGCGCTGTCGCTGGACTTTCTCTACACCTACGGGTTACGGTCCATCTACGCCGGCGAGTTGGACCGGACGGTGCACAACCGGGCCATCACGGTACAGGGAGGCCTGGTCTTTCCGATCGGGTAGGAGTCCGGGGATTATACCCGCGCGAGCACCTGGAGCGGCGTGGCGCCGGGGTGGTGAGGTGCGACCGGAGGTTATCGGCAGAGCTATTCGCCCGAGGAGCAACGTAGAGCGAAGCGGTTCAACTCGCTCCCGCATCGCTGAACAGAGGAGTCGGTCAATGGAGCGTTCGCGGACACAACTTTACCCTCGCTGGTCCCTCCCTTTGATCGCGGTGATGGCCGTTGGCGGGGTCCTGGCCGGATCGATCGACCTCATCGACGGAGGACACGGCTGGTCGATGGCGCTGGTATTCATGGCCGCCTTTCCAAGCATCTACGTGTCCACCCGCATCCTGGCCATCAGGGACCAGGGCCCGGACACTCGGCGAATGCGGATCCTGCGGTCCACCGGCCTCGTGCTGGGCATCCTGTCGACCCTCGCGGCAGCATCCTGTCTCTATGAGGGGATCATGGGAACGGTGGCCGTATGGAAGGCGAGCCTGGGGGGATTGGTTGCCGTCAGCGCGGTAGTGGTCGTTTGGTCCGTGCGACGACAAGGCACGGTGGCACGGCAAGACCCCGCGCCCCGCGAGCGCTAGAAGGCGGACCCCTCCCGCCGGACCACTACCGCCCCACCCCCTTCACCAGCACCCGTCCCGCCCGCCCCCCCGTGAACCCCGCGTCGCGGATCGCGGCCTCCCCGCCCACGAACAGGTGGACCACCCCCGCCGAAAGCTGGTGCGGTTCGGTAAAGGTCGCGTTGTCCCTGAAGTGATCCGAGAAGACCACCAGGTCGGCCACCATCCCCACCGCAATCCGGCCCCGGTCCGCCATCCCCATGACCTCGGCGGGGAGCGACGTCATGGTCCGGATTGCGGCCTCCAGCGTCATCACGCCTTCCTCGAAGACGTACTTCCCGATCTTGCGCGCGAACGCCCCGTATGAGCGGGGGTGCGGCACCCCCACACCGAACCGCGGCAGACCGCCATCGGACGATGTCATCGTCCATTCCTGCATCATGAGCCGCAGCAGGTCCTCCTCGCTCATGTTGAAGGAAACGATCGACGGACCACCCTGGATGATCAACTCCAACGCGGTGTCGACGGGGTCCTCGTCCCGCTCCTCGGCCACATCGGAGAGCAGGCGTCCCTCGATCGACGGATCCTCCGTGAAGCGCCGGAACTGGATCCGGTCCGCGCCTCCGCGCCGGGCCAGATTCTGCACCATCGCCTCGCGAATACGAGTCCGGGTGTCGGGGTCCGCCACCCGCTCCGCGAAGGCATCGCTGCCGCCGGCCTGGGACCATCGGGGCAGCAGCGCGGCCGAAAGCCCCGTCGCGGAGGCCAGGTACGGGTACTGGTCGGCGTAGACCGAGAGCCCCTCCGCGCGCGCCGCGTCGATCCGTTCGACGATGGCCGCAGAGGAACCCCACACCGGCGGACCCAGCGCCTTGATGTGGGTCACCACCCCCGTGATTCCCGCCTGCCGGCTCACGTCGATCACCTCCTCGACCGCTGCGATCACCCCGATCGTGTAGTTGGACTCGTCCCGGATGTGGCTGGTGTAGATCCCGCCGAACTCCGCGGCCACCCGTGCCAGCTCGATCAGCTCCGCGTTCTCCGAGTAACTGCCGGGGGCATAGAAGGTCCCGGAGGAAAGTCCCCACGCCCCCGCCTCCATCCCGGCGCGGACAAGGGAGCGCATTTCGTCTAGCTCGTCGTCGCTGGGCGCACGGTCTTCGCTGCCCAGGACCCGTCCCCGCACGGACCCATGCCCGACAAGCTGTGCCACGTTGACGCCGAGGCCGTGTTCCTCGAGCTCGGCCCGCTGTTCGGCCAGGTCGACCGGACCGCCCCCGTCAGGATTGACCACGACCGTTGTGAGGCCCTGTGCCAGGAGTGGCTCGCCGTGGCTCAGTCCTTCGGTGGCCAGGCCGGGCCCCGCGTGGGAGTGGGTGTCGATGAAGCCGGGGCTGACATGGAGTCCGGTGACATCGAGTACGGTCTCGGCAGCCGCACCGCCCAGGTCGCCCACCGCCGCGATGAGACCGTCGCGGATGCCGACGTCCGCTTCCCGGGCGGGAACGCCGGTGCCATCCAGGACGCGGCCGCCCCGCAGAATCGTGTCGTACGGGTCGGGGGCGCAGGTCGTCAGGGCCAGGAGGGCGAACGGGATCAACTGTGCGGGGCGGGGTGTAGTCTTCATCAAAGGCTCTCCGTATGGGGAAGGAAAGGACCAACACAAAGTGGCTTGGCGTGGCATGCCGGCAAGGGCGCACGGCCCGCGCACGGTAGACACCCTCGGTTTCTCTCGCACCGCCTGACGCTTAGCTTGCACTAACACCTCCCGTTCATCGAAAGGGTTCCAATGAAACGCCTGCCCAGTATCCTCCTGGTTGCCGGCCTGCTCCTCCCCGCGTCATCCGCGTCCGCGCAGACCACCTTCTCGCTCCATGGCGGGCTCAACCTCGCAGTCCTGACCAACGAGATACGGGATACCGTCCTGCCGTTGAACTATCTGCGGATTGCCAAACCGCACTTTGGTCTTTCCGCCACATTTCGACTGACTCCACCGGAGCGCGTCAACAGCCTCGGAATCCAGCTGAGCGGGTCATACGCCCCGCGCGGGGCCGATGTGCAAGGTCTGAGCGCGGGTACCATAAGCCTGAACTACCTGGAAGTTGCGGCCCTGATCGACGTGAGGGTGCCGCTGGTCATCGAACCCCTGGCTGTCCATGTCCAGGCCGGTCCCACCCTGGGTTGGCTGATGTCCTGCGAGCGCGAAAACCCCTGCAGCGACGGCGAGTTCAACTCGATGGACTACGGATTGGCCCTCGGGGGAAACCTCGAGATCGCGTTGACCGACAAGATGGGAGTCATGGCAGGTTTTCTGTATAACAACGGGTTGACGTACGCGGACGGGGGAGATGAACCGTTCCGGAAGAACCGCAGCCTTGCCCTCCGGGGCGGCGTTCTCTTCCCCATCGGCTGAAAGGAAGGCGCGGCTACCGTCCCGTCACCTCCACCGCGATAGCCGCACCCTCCCAATCGGGATCCGCCACTCCCACGACCTCGCCCGTGGCAGGATCCACCCAAATCCCGTGGATCCGTCCGAAGGCGCCTTCCCGCTCTACCTCCTGCACCACCATCCCCCAGGACTCCACCTCGGCGACATCGTCCGCTGCCCAGCCGATCCCCGGCGAGGTCTCCATTGCAATGCCCCCGTCGATCGGATGAACCCGGGCGGCGGCGAGCGCATCGGGCAGGGACATGCCCTGGTCCACCACGCGGAGCACCGCCTGCACCACCGCCGAGATGATCCTCGCGCCGCCCGCCGCCCCCAGCACCAGCACCGGCTTGCCGTCGCGGAGGACCATGAGCGGCGAAATACTCGATCTCGCCCGCTCTCCGGGCTCCATGTGGCCGAGGTAGCCGCCCACGGTCGCCGCGTACAGGAAGCCGAGACCGGGTGTGGCGACTTTGGATCCCAGGTTCGGACCGATGGTTTGCGTCAGCGCCACGTACATGCCGTCGGCGTCCGCGGCGGAGAGGTGTGTGGTGTGACCGTCCGCCGGACCCCATTCACCGGTGTCCCAATCCGCCATTGCGCCGCCCACCCGGGCAACGAGCGATGTCGGCCGGCTCGTCCTCACATCCCCCGAGGTCGCGCCAGCCGTGCTGAGCACCGCCCCGGGGACCTCGATGGTCGCCGCAACACCGGCCGCCCACTCCTTGCCGGTCATGAACGCGAGATCCCGCGCACCCTCCGAACGCGCGGCGGCGCGCTCCTCGAAGACCCGCGCGACCACCGTCCCCACCAGCCCCGCCCAGCTGTCCGCATCGAGGGCGCCCATGTCGAAGTGCTCCAGGATGTGAAGGATTCCTATGGTCGCCGCACCCGAGGCCGGGAGGTCGGTGCCCGCCAACTCGTAGCCTCGGTAGCTCCCACGCACGACCGGGGCGTCGAGGGCGCGGTATTCGGCCAGCGCCCCGGCGGTGACGGCGCCTCCGTGCGCCGCCATGTCGGCCACGATCCGCTCCGCGATGGCACCGCGGTAGAATGCGTCCTCGCCGCCGGTGGAAATGGCGGTGAGGGTGGCCGCGAGATCGGGCTGCGCGAAGACCTCGCCGGCTGCGCGGGTCTCGCCGGATGGCGTGAGGAAGTGGGCGCGGGAGCCGTCGAATTCGGCCAGTTGTTCCGCGCCAGCCGCGTGCCGCGCCGCTTCGCCGGGCAGTAGCTCGAAGCCCTCCTCGGCCAACTCGATCGCGGGGACCATGACCTCAGCCAGGGGCAGTGTCCCGTGTTCGCGAAGGAGGCGTACAAGTCCCGCCACCGCCCCCGGCACGCCCACGGTCGGATATCCGTAGGACGCCTGGGGCGCCGTCTCGGGGTCGTAGGTGGAAGGCGCCTGGGTGGTCGCGTCGATCCCCGCTACCGTGCCGTCCGGCAGACGGAGCAGAATCTGGGTACGGCCACCAATGCTGTTCATGGACGGCTCCACGACCGACACGGCAAAGGCCGCCGCCACCGCCGCATCCGCCGCATTGCCGCCCCGGCGAAGCATCCGCGCCCCGGCTTCCGCCGCACGCGGCTGCGCGGCCACCACCACCCCGCCCCCCGACCGCGCCACCTGGGCGGCACCGTAAAGGTCGTCCGGAAGTGGTCCGGTCTCCTCCCCACATGCCCACACACCGAGAAGAACCGCCAGTCCCACGATTTGCCGGCGGCTCACGGCCCCTCGAAACCCGACGAATCCATCCATCAGAACGGCTCCCATCCGGTAAAGTACCGTATCATGAGCGCGGTTCCTGCCGGGAGGTTTCTGCCACCCAGCGCGAAGCGCGCGCCCGCCTCAATCTGCCCTGGACCGACATCATACAGCAGCGACGGCTGAAGTTGCACCAGGTCGCGCTGAAAACTCGGGATGGGAATCCCCTCGGTGACGCCCGCGGCTCCGTCCCACCCGTCGACGGCCAGCTTGCAACCCAACCGGCCCAGGCGTCCCCCGATCTGGGCGAAGTAGAACACCTCGTCCCCGAAGTCCTTTCTCGATTCGGCGTTCTCCTCCCGCCACCGGTAGCCCACCCACCCCGACAGGTAAAGCGAGCGCGGCCAGAACGAGTGTCCCAGTTCGGCCATCACCTCCCAGTCGCGCTGTCCGTCTCCGAGCGGGATGACCTCGGCATCAACATCGAAGTCGCCGATGGGGACCTTGAAGCCGGCCCGGATGGCGAAGGGCAATTCCGAACCCAGCCACTGCAGCGGGGCGGCACGCACCCAGAGCCTGGTGTCGCCGATCCCCGTGGACGACCGCCTCCCCCCCACATCGTCGTAGCGGAGCCGGTGGAAGGAAAACTGGCTCCACAGGTCGACCCCCGAGCCGAGACCCATGGCCAGGGTCAGGAACGACGAGGTTGTGACCGCGCGACCTTCGGCGGACAACGCCCGGGTATCCCCTTCGATTCCGAAGCGGTCCCGTGTATCCTGGTGGTACACGGCCAGTGTGACCCACCCCTTTCCGGGCTCTTCCACCCACTGGCCGTCCAGACCGTCGGCGCTAACGCCCAGCCCCGCAACCACGGCCGTCACCAGTCCTAGAACGAGTCTCCGGGAGCACCGGAAGCGGCCGGGCGCCGGACCGGCAGGGGGCTGATGTAGCCACGACCCACCACCTCCGGCACTACTCAATGAACAGATTCGTCCCCGGATGGAAGGCGGCCCACGGCAGCCAGAAGGCGACGTAGGCCTCGGCGATGATCTCGAGCTGCTCGCCCTCCAGGGACCCCGCGGTTGCCCTGCCGGCCACGTCCCAGCGCGATCCGGTCTCGTTGTCCACGAAGCCACCCTCTTCGATCCGGAAGGTCAGAGCCTGGCTACCGGCGACGGGCCGCACGGCCACGGCAGCCTGCTTTTCCGCGTCCCAGAACACCACGGCGGCGGATCCCGCGTAGTCGAACTCGGCAGTCCAGTGGTCACCCTGATCGGCCATGGCAAGGAACGGGAATGCGAGCGGCGCCCTCCCTCCCTCTGCCGGCAGGCCCATGACCCGCTCCTTGGGCCGGCGCCTGAGGTCCTCGCGCGGGAGCGGAAAGCCTATGAAGTCGGAATTGTCCACGTTCTCGTAGCCGATCCCGTACGGGTTGATGTTGTAGGTGAAGGTCCGCGCGGCATCGATCCCGATCACCCTGGAATCCGGAAAGAGCTCCTTCCATCCAGCCCACGTCATCTCGACCATCGGGCGGCGCACCAGGACCTGGTCCTCGCTCGGTCCGCACGCGGCCACGCCGGCCATCTGGGGCCACAGCGAATCGTCGGTACTACGGTCGTACATGATCAGGTTGGCCTGGTAGAGCAGTCCCGAAACGCCGAGCTCGGCGCCGTTCACTGACCCCCGGTCGAAGGTCAGCGCCGATCCGGTGAGGGGGCAGTAGGTCACCGCGAACATCCCATCGTCGCGGTTCAGGTTCACGATCTCGTGCCGGTACATCACGTTGTGGGGGACCCCAAGCCATTCGCCATCCGCCTCCACGCCGATCACCCGTGATTCCTCCGACAGATACCTGGTTTGTTCCTCATCGTCGATGGCGACGAATACCGGATCGGTAAGCGCCGGGATCCCGTCCCGCCCCACCCCGCCATCGGCAAGGTACGCGGGATCGAGGTCCCCGCACTCCAACATTTCGGGCGGTGTGTCCGAACCTCCGCACGCTCCGGCGAGCCAGGCCATAACCCCGAGCAGCGCCATCCGGCCATATTGTGAACGCGACATACAAACCTCCTGAACCACGGAATCATGCACCGAACCGAAGACGACCTCCGCAAGACACTGCGCCGTATCGAAGGCCGCGGCTACCCCGCGTACCGCGACCTCAAGGGCGTATGGCGCCTCCCACCTTACACCCTGGAGGTGCGGCGGGTCCAGGGAGACCCCTTCGCGGCCCCCTCGCTGGTCGCGGTCATCCTGGACCCCGCGCGGGCCGGCCACGACGCGGCCACCCTGGCCACGCCCTCCCGCCGAACGGGTCTCTCCTGCCTCCTCGCCCGCACCTTTGCGGCCGCCGCCCGGCGCACCCGCCGCGGGAGCGGCAGCGGAAGAAGCGGCGAGATCGCGATGGCCGATCCCGGGCAGGTCGTCCTTTCCAACACGGCCGTGCTCGTCGGAGCCGACGGGACGATCGAGGCCCGGTTCACCCTCGGCCTGCCCGCCGCCGGACGGCGCATCCTGGGCCGCGCGGCGGAACGCCTCCTCCTGGACACCCTGCCCGCGCTGGTTCAGTCCACCCTGCCCCACCGCGCCCACCCCCCCGAGACCCTGGCCCGCCACGCCCACGTCAACGAAGACGCCGATTTCATGCGCAGCCAGCTGGACGAGCGCGGCCTCGTGGCCTTCATCGCCGACGGCTCGATCCTGCCCCGGCGGAGCGGCATCGACGACCGGCCCCTCGACGCCGACCAGGCCACGCCCTTCGAGTCCCCCCCCAGCCTCCGCGTAACTCTCGACCGCGCCAACGCGTCGTCCATCGCCGGCATGGGGGTCCCGCGCGGCGTGACCCTGCTGGTGGGCGGCGGCTACCACGGCAAGTCGACGGTGCTGGACGCGGTGGCCCGAGGCGTCTACAACCACCGTCCGGGCGACGGCCGCGAATGCGTCGTCACCGACCCCACCGCCATGATGGTCCAGGCCGAAGACGGCCGTTCGGTCGCGGGCGTGGACATCTCGCCCTTCATCGGCGCGCTTCCCGGCGGCCAGGACACCCGCGCCTTCTCCACGCCCAACGCCTCCGGGTCGACCAGCCAGGCCGCGGCCATCATCGAGGCGCTGGAGGCCCGGTCGCGGCTGCTCCTCATCGACGAGGACACCGCGGCCACCAACTTCATGATCCGCGACCGGCGCATGCAGGCGCTGGTCAGGGGCGACGACGAGCCCATCACGCCCTTCATCGACCGGGTGCGCAGCCTGCGCGACGATGTCGGCGCGAGCACGCTCCTGGTGATCGGCGGCTCGGGAGACTACCTGGATGTGGCGGACCGGGTGGTGGGAATGATCCGGTACCGCCCCGTCGACCTTACCGAAGCGGCACGCCAAGTCGCGGCCGCCCTTCCCACCGGCCGCCGGACCCACGAGGGACCGGTTCGCTGGCCGGCCCGCCACCGCTTCCTCGATCCGCACTCCATTTCGGCGCGGCGGGGCCGGCGCGCACGCTCGATCAAGGTGCGGAGCCGCGACACGGTCGACTTCGGGCAGGAGCGGATCGAGCTTGGTGGGGTGCGGCAGATCGTATCCTACGCGCAGACTCGAGCGATCGCGCTGGCGGTTGACCTCGTTCGCAACTACATGGGCGCGGGAATCGCGGTGGAAGACATCCTCGCGGCGCTGGAGGAAGCGCTGGAGCAGGAGGGACTCGACGTGCTCGACTCGGGCAGGAACGGGGATCTCGCCCTGCCGCGCGTACAGGATGTGGCGGCCGCGCTGGGACGGCTCAGGAGCCTGCGGCTGGTTCGCTGAGCGGGGTTGCTGGGCTAGGCCAGGCTAGAGATGTCCGGCTTCCGCGAGCAACTCGCGCAGACGGGTCTCGCGTTCCGGAAGCGGGGTTCTGGCGATCTGGCGAGCCAGCTTGATGCGTTCTTCCGACGGAACCTTGTCGAGTACCAGAATCGGAGTGCCGTAGCGCAACAGGATGCGCTTGGCGTCAATAGCAACCGTGTCTTCCAATCGGGCCTCCCGGGGAAAGGATCATCCAGACACTCACAAGGTAACGTGAACACCTGTTTTCGTTGGGTGCCCGGGCGCCATTCGCGCCGCCTCGTCCGAGCGCTGGCCGCGCCGGGAAGCACACGGGTCCACACAACCTGCGAGTTTGCCCGAATCCGCCTCCCCTGCATTATCTTGCACCCATGAAATCTCCCTCTCTGTCGCCCTCGGTGGAGGACTACCTGAAGGCGGTCTATTCGCTGAACGAGGGTGGCGGTCCGGCCGGCACGAACGAGCTGGCGCGCGTACTCGCCGTGCGCCCGGGTTCCGTCAGCGGGATGATCCGGCGGCTGGCCGGGGACGGGCTCCTGGAACACGAGCCCTACCGGGGGGTGCGGCTGACCGAGGAAGGGAGCCGCGAGGCGCTCAAGATCCTCCGCCGCCACCGCATCATCGAGTCGTTTCTGGTGCAGCGGCTGGGGTACGACTGGGACGATGTGCACGCCGAGGCGGAACGGCTCGAACACGCCGCGTCCGAGCGCCTGATCGAGGCCATGGCCGAGGCGCTGGGCCATCCGGCCACCGATCCCCACGGGGCCCCCATCCCGACCCGCGCGGGCCGGATCGACCCGACGCCGGCCAACCGCCTCGACGAGGTGGAATCGGGCAGCAGGGTCGTGGTGCGCTCGGTCGCGGACGAGGATCCCGTCCGGCTCCGCTACCTCAAGTCGGTGGGACTGGTCCCGGGGGCGAAGGCCGTCGTGCGGAAGGGCGGCGGGGAGGAGGGCGCGGTGACGGTGACGGTGGAGGGGGGTGCGGAACCCTTTCGGATCGAGAGGAATGTCGCCAGCCGGGTGACGGTTTCGGAGACATCCGCGCCTGGAGAGTAACTCCCCCAGGCATTCGACCGGCGATGCATCCGGGCTTTCAGGAAGCCGGACTGTATACCAAGGTATACTTTTTGTAAACTGTAGTTTACATCTTGCGGACTCGACCGGGGACCCGACCGCCGCCCCTCAATTCCAGACCGGCCCGCACCGGGGCGGCTCCCCTTCCCCACGCAGGCTCGACCTGATCCGCACGCGTCTTTGAATCGCGGTCCCGAACATCCCCGTCCCCTCCCCGAACACCGACGGAATGCGCACTTCGCCCGACGGGTTGAAGTTGCCGCCGCGCGCCCAGTTCACCCAGTTGCGATCCACCGCGGTGACCGCCACCCCTGCGCGGGTTCCTTCCGGGAGCCCTTTCTTGAGCGCGCGAATGACCTCGCGCTCATCCTCGTCGCCGTCGAAGAAATCAAAGACGCCCAGGTTCCTCGGGAAGACGATGTCCGTGTCCTCGCGCCCGATCGATACCCCCGCGAGGTACAGCGTGTCGGGAGCGTTGATGCCGCGGGAGGCCAACGCCGCGGCAAGGCCTTCGAGCCGCGCATCGGTAATGTACGCCCAGGAGTCGTCCGACGGTGTCCACTGGAAGCGGTTGTTGGTGTCGGGCTGCATGCGGCACTGGCCGTTCTCCTGAGTCAACCCGGTCATGGAAAACGCGCCGGGCACCAGGCTGGTTCCGGTGAGGACTCGTCCGTCGGCGGCCCCGATGCGCAGCGAGAGCACTTCGCCGGGTGCGAACGGGGCGGGCGTGGCCTCGGCCCGGTAGCAGGCCGCACCGGGCGAAGAAAAGTCCTCGACGGTGTCCGGCAGCAGGCACGGCTCGATGCCGTCCTCTTCCACGAGGCGCACCGTATCGCCCTCCTCGCCCGACACCGTAACCACCGCGCCCGACAGGCTCGGGGCTCCCTCGGGCTGGTAGGTGCGGTGAAGCAGCGTCCATGCGGTCAGCGACGGCGCGTCATCTTCGAGGTCCAGCGTCAGCACGACCTGCACCTCGGCCACGATCACGTCCGGAGGGAGTTCCACCGTGACCTCGGTCAGTTCGCAGCCCACGGCCGCAAGGGGGACGGCGACAATCGCGATCGCGCGGCCGAGCCATCGTGAGAGGAGCGCGGGGGTGACCGGATCCCGGCGCCACAGCGGGAAGCGAGCGACGTTTGCCATCAGAACGACACCTCCACGCCCAGCGTCGGCAGGAAGGGGATCATCGACACCCCCGAACGCGTGGGCGGGTCGGGTTCGAAGTCGTAGAAGTAAAAGAGGACATTCTTGCGGTTGTAGAGGTTGATGACGCTCACGTACGGAATCACCCGTCCCCAGTCCTTCTCGATCGTCTTCCTCAGTGACAGGTCCAGACGGTGGCGCGCCGGATATCGCGAACCGTTGCGTGGCCCCAGCGCCACGGCGGACCCGTTGTTGAACTCCACAACGCTCTCCACCGGGCGGCGGCGGTAGATGTCGAACTGGCCGAGCGGCCGGGTATAGGGAGTCCCGGTCCCGAAGTTCGCCCGCAGGCCCGCCTCCACGCCCCACCAGTCCAGTGAGCGGCGAAGCACGAGATCGATGTCGAGGCGGCGGTCGAAGACGGGCGGATAGGTCAGGCCGGGAGGGGGATCCAGGCCCGACCGCGTGTCGGGAAAGGTACGTTCGGTCTTCAGGAAGGAGAGCGTGATCCATCCGGTCGTCATGCCCCGGTCGCGCCGCACGAAGAGGTCGACGCCGTACGACCAGCCATCCCCCGAGACGAGGTCGTCCAGCTCGTCGTTCGGGTCGTCCGCCGTGTTCACGGTGGTCACCCCGTCGAAGGTCCGGTAGTAGCCCTCCAGCGACGAGTACCATTCGTCGTCGGCTCCGAAGAAGCTCTCGAGGCCCAGCTGAATCTGGTCCGACACGATCCGCGGCGCGCGGGCGCCCGCAAGCACCCAGATGTCGATGCCGAGGGGTAACTCCTCGTCGCGCAGCGAGTGCAGGAACTGGGTGTACCGTCCCCCGGCCAGGCGCACCGCGGCGTTCCGGTCGCGCACGAAGCGCTTGACCGCGAAGCGTGGTGACAAGGTCGTCCGGCTCTCGCCCCGGTCGGGAATCCAATGGTCGACCCGCAGCCCGCCCTCGAGCAGCCAACGGGAGTTGGGATCCCAGTCGATCTGGCTGTACACCGCGCCCTCCCATCCGCTCCCGGCGCTCTCGGCGAAGACGGTGCCCCCCGCCACGATCCGGTTTTCGTAGACGAGCCTCTTGGCGGCCACCCCGGACTTCCACCGTGTCCGCCCGGTCGGACGCTGTTCGAGGTTGGTGTGGAACGCCGATTCCTGGATGTCGGAATTGAAGCGGGACCCCGTTTCCGTGAACTCGAAGTCGGAGGTGAAGCGGGAGAAGGAGGCCCGAACATCCATGGATCCGCCCGCCCTCATCGGATTCGTCCAGGAGCCGCCCACGGCGTCGTTCCCCCACGCCCACTGGATCGGCAGCGGGTTGTCACCCACATCCGAGAGGTCGAGGACATCGCGCCCCGTATAGCCGGTGAAGCGCAAGCGGTTGCCCCCCTTCGTCCACGCCTCGAAGGCTCCCTGCAGGTCCGTCAGGTGATAGGGAAACTTGAACCACGGCCTGACGAGAACGTCGAAGTAGGAGCGGCGGCCGGACACGCGCCACCGGGTGTTGGCGAGGCCCACCTGGTCCGTAAAGCCCTTCGGCAGGGACCCGTTCACGGCAATCCGCGACGCCAGCAGGCTGATTCCGGCATCCACGCCGATATTCCCGTCCCCCACATCCGTCTCCACCGTGAGGACCGACGATACGCGGCCCCCGTACTCGGCCGGGAAGCCGCCCGCCTGCAATTCGGCGCGCTGCACCATGTCGGCGTTGAAGACCGAGAAGACGCCGCCCAGGTGAAAGGGGTTGAAGATGGGGATGTCGTCCAGGAGGATCAGGTTCTGGTCCGCCGACCCGCCCCGCACATTGAAGGCCGCGGTGAAGTCGGAGACCGTGGTCACGCCCGGCAGCACCTCCACCGCCCGTATCGGGTCGGTCTCCACCAGGATCGGGAGAGACTTCATCTCGACGCGGCTGATCTCCTGGACCGTCGCGCCCGCCGACTCCTCGAAACGGGCACGGGCGCGGCTGCGCTCCGCCTCGACCGCGATCCCCTCCAGGGCGATCGGCTGTGCCACCAGGCTGATGTCGAGTTCGAGCGGGGTCCCGGCCGCGACTTCGACCCGCCCGTCATAGGCGGCGTACCCGATCCGGGTCACCGTGAGGGCGTAGGCACCGGGGGGCACGTCAGTGAAGGCGAAGAACCCGAGGCGGTCCGTGTCGGCTACGCGCCGCCGGGTAGAATCGGCGGCCGCGACGAGGCGGACGCCGGCCGAGCCGAGGAGGAGGCCGTCGGTGGACCAGACACGGCCGCTGATCGCGCTGTTCTGGGCCGAGGCGGCAGGGGGAAGCGCGAGGGCGAGGAGGGCGGCGGCGAGAGCGAGCAGCCACGAACGCGGCTGCACTCGCTTGGCGTCCCTGCCGTCGCGACCCCGAACAACTCGGGTCCAGCACCCCCGGGACAGGGGCGGGCGGATCGTGTTGGCAGGCGACTTGTTGGACATGTTGGCGAACCCCTCACCACGGGCTGCTTGAATTGTAACTGGGTCGGGACTCTTGGTGGAATCGCCGTCCCACCCTCATCTTCCCCAAATGAGAGTTCTTCGTTCCGCAGGTTCCGGTCCGGCGCTCGACCGGCTGAAGGCCATCGGCCGCACTCGCCTGGCGACCGTGCCCACTCCCCTGCTTCCGGCACCGGGCCTGGCCGACCATCTGGGGACCCGCGCCCGCATCTCCATCAAGGCAGACGACTGTACCGGTCTGGGACTCGGCGGCAACAAGGTGCGCAAGTTGGAGTACGTACTGGACCCGGCAACGTTGCAGGGCGTTAGCCATTTGGTGACGGCGGGCGGGCCGCACTCCAATCACTGCCGCGTGACGGCGGCCGCGGCGGCGCGGCTGGGGCTGGGGTGTACGCTGGTCGTGAACGGCGAACCGGAAGACCCGGAGCGGGGAAACGCTCGGCTGCACCGGCTGCTGGGTGCGCGGATCGTGACGGTGGGGGAGCGAGGGGAGCGGGGTGCCGCCATGGAGGATGAGGCGAACCGTATCGCGGGGGCCGGAGGGAAGGCGCTGGTGGTGCCGATCGGCGCCTCGACCGCGAGGGGAGCGCTGGGATACGTGCACGCCGTCGCCGAGATGCACGAACAACTCGGAAGCGACCACGCGCCACCCTGGATCTTCACCTCGTCGTCTTCGGGGGGTACGCTTGCGGGCCTGATCCTGGGGTGTGCGATTCTCGATTGGCGTGCCCGGCTGGTGGCCGTGAGTGCGGATGAGCCGGCGGCGACCATAAGGGAGACGGCGACCGGGCTGGCCGTGGCGGCGGCTCGCTTGCCTGGACGCGAACCCGATCCACAAAAGGACCTCAGCGGTGCCGACCCGGGCGCGGGGCGCGGCGACATGGACCTGGCAGACCGCGTTCGCGAAACGGCGGACGCGGTGACCGTCACGGACGACTTCGTAGGTGCGGGGTACGGTATAGCCACTCCCGAAGGCGACGAGGCCACGCGTTTCTTCGGCGCCCGTGCCGGCGTCATCCTCGATCCGGTGTATACCGCCAAGGCGGCCGCGGCCCTGGTCGCCCGGCTGCGGGACGGAACGATCTCGGCGGGGGATCACGCGGTCTTTCTGCACACCGGCGGTCACCCGGCGCTCTTTCGGTAGCGGTCCGCTCACGCCCGGGATCACGCAGCCCGGGCGCGCCAATCGCGATCGCGGGGCATGGTCAGCCCCGCGCTTCCAACGCTAGCGCTCCAGCGACACCAGTCGAATCACCCGCACGCTCTGAACCTCGTACTCGTCCAACTCCACGTAGGCCATCAGCCCGTTCGGCCCGAACGCCCTCGGGATGCGCAGCCCGTCGATCGGAAGCGTACCCACATAGCGGCCATCCGGGGTCATGACGTCGATCGGCCCCGGTCCCTGGCCGTTTTCGCCGGTGCGCTCCACCCAGATCCGGTTTTCCCAGTCCACCGCGATGTCGTCGATGACGGGGATCTCGTCCGCGAAGGTCATGTCCTCGATCGAGCCGCCCATCACGTCAATACTCTGCACGTCGTCAGGGTTGATTGAGCTCACTGTGGCCGACGCGGAGCCACTGCTTCTGCTTCCACTCACCGCGATGAACGAACCTCCTTCGGCTGACTCGTTTCCCTCCTCGCGGGCGGCGCGCCGTCGTTCGCGTTCCAGCTCCATGATCGCTTCGGTCACCAGGGTCGGTGCAATGGGCCGCTCAACCGTCCCGGTCACGCTCCCGTCCATCCCCACCAGCTTCACCCGGTACCCGACCGAGTCCACCACGGCAACCCTCCCGTCAGAAAGCACTCCGACGTGCAACCCGGGAACGAAGGCCCGCGGCGGCTTCATCTGCATGCTAATGCTCACGGCGGCGGAAGACCCGGACACCGACATCTCGCTGCTGTTGCCATCCTCTTCAGGCAGCTCCCAAGCCGTGTAGAGAAGTTCGGACGCACCCTCGTCGAGCGAAAAGATCTCGATCGGACGGCCCTCCGAATCTTCGTTCGTTGAGAGCGACACCGATCGCCCCGCTATCGGCATGTTCATCCTGAATGTGTTCGTGCTGAGGAGCCGCCCGTCCGGCAACGCCTGCGCCCGAAGCGGGATTCCCGTGGAGGCATCGGCCGGCACGGTTCCGGTGAACTCGCCTTCGACATCGAAGCGGTGTATGGAACCGAAGCTGATCGCCGCATAGCTCCCGTCCCTGAAAACTGACAGCCCGATGAGTGAAGAGAATTCGCCAGGCCCTTCACCCGGCTTCCCCACCGTGCGCAGGAAGCCGCCGTCGCCCCCCATCACCACGACCCGGTCCGCCTGCCGGTCGAAGATGTGGAGGTTGCCATCGGCGTCGAACCGGACCGACTGGATTCGCCCGAAGATCTCCCAGTCCTTGCCCTCCAGGGCCCCCACGGTGAAAACCTCCTCCGTCACGGGTGTCACCAGGACATCGGCACCGCCCGGATCATTGCCGCTCGTGTCACCGGGCGTCCCCGCGTCGCCGCAGCCCAGCAGGAACGACGTGCAAACGGTGATGGACAGGGTCACATGTTTCGCATTCATCTCTTCGGATCCTCCTTCGGCTCGGTTACCGTAGCTTGACCTACCGGCGATCCAGAGACAGCAGGCGGATCACACGGACGGTCCGAACGTCCATCTCGTCTGAATCGATCGTAGGCCGTCAGCCCGCCGGACCCGAACTCCGCCGGAATCCGCAACCAATCCGCGGGCAGGGTTTCAGTCTAATGACGGCCCGAGGTTACGACAACCGTCGTACCGGTGGCTTAGTCTCCGCCGCGGCCACATCCGCCGGTCCGGCCTTCGCCGTCCACGGGCCATGTCGGCGAGCCGCTGGAGCCGTCCAGAGAGGACTTCGGGGCCCTGCGCATCGAGATTTCGGGCCTCAGGACGGAAATGCGGACCGATATCGCGGCGCTGCGTGCGGACATCCGGGATGTTGCAGGCGGTCGGCGAGCGTCCTCTGTCGCCTGAGCGCCCCCATCTTACCCCCCAGCGCTCTCCTCGGTGGCCCAGAATGTGAACTACACATTACTTTATGTAATCTCCAGTTTCCATATTAGAAATGCCGAGACCGAGGGATTCCCGCCGCACTTTCCCGGCCTGATTCGACCCCGTACCTTCCCCTCCCCCACCCAGCACCACCAACGCACCCGGACACCCCATCCCGGAGGCACCGATGACCAGACCCCGCATCGCCCCAAACCTGTTCCCCATCCTCCTGACCGCCTTCCTGTTCCCCACCGCGCTCACCGCCCAGAACGAGCCCGACGGGACCCTGAAGCTGGTCACCTACCTCGACTGGGAGTGGGTGGCGAACCCCCAACTCTCGCCCGACGGCAGCCAGATCATCTACACCCGCAGCTGGGTGGACAAGATCAACGACCGGCGCGACTCGGAGGTGTACATCATGAACGCGGACGGCAGCCGGAAGCGCCGTCTGACGGAGGGGTCGTCGCCGAAGTGGTCGCCGAGCGGGGACCGCATCCTCTTCACACGCGGCAGCGACGACGAAGGCACCCAGATCTTCGTGCGCTGGATGGACGCCGAGGGCGCCGAAACGCAGGTCACCCACCTTGAGAACGGCCCCGGCAACGTCGAGTGGTCGCCGGACGGGACGCGGATCGCCTTCACCATGTCCGTCGATTCGGACCACCCGTGGCCCATCAGCGTGCCGGGCCGTCCCGACGGAGCCAGGTGGACCGAGGCACCCAAGGTGGTCGACCGGCTCTACTACCGGCGCGATCGGCGCGGCTACATCGACGAGGGGTACACGCACCTGTTCGTCGTCCCGGCCGACGGGGGGACTGCCCGCCAGCTCACCGACGGGGACTGGAACCACAACGGCGTCACCTGGACGCCCGATGGCGCCGAGATCCTCTTCACCTCGCTACGCGTCGAGGACGCCGAACACGAGTGGCGCCAGTCGGACATCTACTCGGTCAACGTGGCCGGCGGCGCGGTCACCCAGCTCACCCACCGCTCGGGGCCCGACGGGTCCCCCGTCCCATCCCCGGACGGCAGCCTCATCGCCTACACCGGCAACGACCTCACCACCGACACCTACATCACGCGCAAGATCTACGTGATGAACCGGGACGGGTCGAACTCGCGCATGATCAGCGAGGGCTTCGACCGCCAGGCCTCGGGCATGACCTGGGCCGAGGACGGCAGCGGCCTCTACCTGAACGTCTCGAGCGAAGGCACCCGCAACGTGTATTTCGCGTCGGTGGACGGGGGCGTCATGCCGGTCACCGAGGGCAACCACATGCTGAGCGTCTCGTCGATCGAGTCGGGCCTGGCGGTGGGTACGCGCTCCGACT
This sequence comes from Longimicrobiales bacterium, assembly GCA_965208295.1. Classification (GTDB taxonomy): domain Bacteria; phylum Gemmatimonadota; class Gemmatimonadetes; order Longimicrobiales; family Gaopeijiaceae; genus Bin94. The sequence continues at coordinate 1,753,718 of OZ242328.1, forward strand.
CCCACAACCCCGGCGACATCGTCACTTTCCGGCTCTCCGACCCCGGCAACATCACCCGCCTCACCGACGTGAACGACGACGTGCTCACCGGCGTGACCCTCGGCGAGGTCGAGGAGGTCTGGTACAAGTCGGTCGAGGACTACGACATCCAGGGATGGGTCATCAAGCCGCCCGATTTCGACCCGTCGAAGAAGTACCCCCTCATCCTCGCCATCCACGGCGGACCTCACGGCATGTACAACGTGGGCTTCAACTTCGGCTGGCAGAACCACGCCGCCAACGGCTACGTGGTCCTCTACACCAACCCGCGCGGCTCATCCGGCTATGGCAGCGCCTTCGGCAACGCAATCAAGAACGCCTATCCGGGGAAGGACTTCGACGACCTCATGGCGGGCGTAGACCTGGTGGTCGGGCGCGGCTACATCGACGAGCAGAACATGTTCGTGTACGGGTGCTCGGGCGGCGGCGTGCTGACCTCGTGGGTGGTGGGACACACCAACCGCTTCGCGGCGGCGTCTGCCAACTGCCCCGTGACCAATTGGCTGTCCTTCGTGGGGACGACGGACGGGGCCAGCTGGTACCGCAACTTCGAGAAGTTCCCGTGGGACGATCCGTCGGAGCATCTGCGGCGCTCACCGCTCATGTACGTGGGGAACGTCACCACGCCCACCATGCTGATGACCGGCGAAGGCGACCTGCGCACGCCGATGCCGCAGACGGAGGAGTACTACCAGGCGTTGCGGGTGCTGAAGGTTCCGACGGCGATGATCCGGTTCAAGAACGAGTGGCATGGGACGAGTTCGCGGCCGTCGAACTTCCTGCGGACGCACATCTATCTGCGGGAGTGGTTCGAGAAGCATCGGAGGGGAGGGCCGGTGACGTAGCCGCCCCGGGAGGAGTCGCCGTTACGCCACCACCCTACCCAACACCATCCACGGAGGGCAACATCCCCGGACAAGGCTCCCCGCTGATCCGTCGCAGCGGGCGCAGGAATACCCTGTTGGCCTGTTGCGAAATGTAGGAGCCTCCTCGATCCGTGGACCCGGTAGCGTACTCGAACACGAGGGCGCTGTCCTGGTAGATGTGCCATGCGTCGAAGTCAAGTGACGGTCCCGGTTTGCGCACGATTGCATGGCAGCCGGTTTCGGGGTCGACGACGGTGCCCGGAACCTCCACGTTCCGGCCGAGCAGCACGAGGTCGCCCCGGTCGTCCAGGGACGGTCGCAGCTGCCGGTTCCAGCGACCGCAGGGCCAATCCACGGACCGCCCGGACGGCATCGTCACCTTCACCGTACAACCGTCCCGCACCTCGGCGAAATCGGTGGGGACCGCCAGCGTCTGCATCTCGCCGTCGCGGTGATACACGAACACGGAATCGGGACCCTCCCCGTAACTCAACACGACGTAGGCTTCGGCGTCCGTGCAGGCGACTTGTGCAACAGCCGTCCATCCGCTGCGGCCTGTCCGGCTTCCCTCCACCGTTTCCGTTTTCCAGATCACGCGATCCGCCCCCCGACCATCCACCTCGCCCGGACCCACGCCCTCGTCGGTGCCGTCGGGCCCACGCCGTATCAGGCCACCCCGGACCGGGATGGCCGGCTGACCGTCGAATCCGCAGACCTTCTTGCGCGGTTCCGCGCGAGGTTGCCAATAGCTGACGAAACTGCCGAGCGCGTCGAACTCGAGGATCCTCAAATGGCCGGAAACGTAGAGTCCCCCGTCTCGAGCGAGCGACATGCCGGTCAGGCCCTCCGAAAGTTCGTGCGGACCATCTCCAGTAGGGGTTGAAATGGTCCGAATCCACTCCCCCGTCCCGAGGGAGAAGGCCATGACCCCCTCCGGCTCCTCGGCATCGGTGACGTAGAGAATGGCCCTGTCCCGGTCCAGGACAATGTCGTCGACAGTGCCGATGGCGCGCCATATGTCGTCGATGATGACCCGTCCGGCCGCGGTGTCGATTTCCAGCACCTGCTGGGCCTCCGCGACGGGCGCGCCGATGGCGGTTGCAACGGCGAGCATTGTCGCCGCTCCGGGGGTTCCGATCTTCTTCATTTGCAATGACCTCCCTGTAATGGTCGCCTCCGCCGGCGCCGCACCAAAACCGTCACGCCGCCGCCGGCAAATCCACCCTCACCGTCAGAATATCCGTGTCGTGGTACTTCTGGTGCCGGACCGAGGCAGCCAGATGACGTAGCAGCCGCAGCGAAAAATCATGCTCGCCCGCGATCTCGAACGACTGCTCTCCGGCCAGCGTCAACCGGTCCTCCAGGTTGCCCTCACCCGCCACGGCCAGGAATTCCAGCTCCACCGCCCCGCGCTGCGACCGCACACTCAGGCGCAGGCGGCGCGGAGGACCGGATTCCTCCCCCTCATCCCCCATCAGACTCACCAGCGCCTCCTCGGCAGCGAGTTGGACCCGCTCAGTCGCTTCTTCGCGCCACCCCACCCGGCTGCCGAAACTCTCCAGGAAGGTGCGGATCTCCGCCAGCGCATCCACGCTGAGCGTCGTCATCAAGCGCTTCCGGCGGGGGCCCGTGAGCTCGACGAACGCCGACAGGACGAGCGCCGTCAGACCGCCCGAGGTCATGCCGTTGCTCAGCATTTCGGCAAAGAAGGGGCTCATATGGTCGATGAAGAGGCCACCGCTCTGGAAGCCCGACCCCACCCAGAACGAGACGCCCACGATCGCGGCCTTGCGGTAGTCCATCCCGTCGTTCACCACGATCCGCATACCCAGCACGAAGAGGATTGCGATCAGAACGACCACGTAGGAACCGATGATCGCGTCCGGAATCGAGAGGATCACCGCGACGAGCTTGGGCATCAGGGCCAGCGCGCAGAATCCCACTCCGATGCCGACCCCCACCCGCCGCGCGGCGACGCCGGTGATCTCGACGATCGACACGCTGCTCGAATAGGTCGTGTTGGGAACGGTCGCCAGCAGCCCTGAAAGAAAATTCCCCAGCCCGTCGGCCATGACCGCGCCCTGCACCCCGCGGAAGTCCGTGGCCCGATCGTCGCGCCATGACACCCGCTGCACGGCCACCGAATCGCCGATGGTCTCGATGGCACCCACGAGGGTAACAAACACGAAGGCCGGCAGCAGCGCCCAGAAGACAGGCCCGAAGCTGAAGTCGAACCCCGGCCAGCCCGCGACCGGCAGCCCGAACCAGGGGGCGGCGCCCACGGCATCCCACGAGAAGAGGCCGAAAAACCCGGCAACCGCGCTCCCCGCGACGATCCCGATCACGGGACCCCAGAGGCGCATCGCTCCGGCGCCTCGCAGCACAATCAACATGGTGACACCCAGGGTGACCAGCGCCGTCACGGGCCCGGCGGACGGGGCGGCCCCTTCGGGCACCCGCTCCACCAGGTCGAGAACCAGCGGCATGACCGTTACCGCGATCAGCATGATCACGGTTCCCGCGACCGTCGGGGTGATCAGGCGCCGGAGCAGCGACAGCCTCGACGCGAGCAGGAACTGGAAGAGCGCGGAGGTCGCGACCAGCGTGGCCAGCATGCCGGGTCCGCCCTGCGCCAGAGCGCCCACCGACACCGCAATGAAGGCCCCCGACGTGCCCATCAGCAGGATGTACCCCGCTCCGAAGCGCCCGAACCGCCTGGCCTGCACCATCGTCGTGATGCCGCTGACCAGGAGCGCCGCAGAGGCCGCCCAGGACAGGAAGAGTTCGCTGGCACCGGCCGTCCGCACCACGATCGCGACGGTGAGTACGATGGGCCCCAGGGTGAGCAGGCAGTACTGCGCCGCGAGTCCGATCGTGACGGGATTGCTGGGTTTCTCGTGGGGTTCGAAGCGGACTCCGGTACCGGTTCGGCGTGGTTGCTGGGCCATTGCGTTCGCTTCCTGTGGTCTGGGGAACAAAGGTGTTACAGAGAACGGAAATCGCGGCAAGAGAGTGACTTGCGGCGCAATATGGGGGCTCGCTCTATTGCGCGATAGACGACGGAGCGCAGGAACGACTGGCCCTTCGTCGATCCGGGTTCGGCTACCGCCTCGGCCGCAGCCGGTTATTCACCACGTTGTTGTAGATCGACCCGAACTGGTAGCTGAAGCCGATTTCCATGCCGTAGTCGAAGTCGGTCGGGCGCTGCTGGAGCCGCAGCAGGGCCTCCTCGTCCGTCGCACCCTCCGCGGACAGGAAGATCTGATCCCTCACCCACGACACGTTCCCCGAGACATTGACCGACAAGCCGCGCACGACCCGAACCGACGCGCCGGCCCAGAAGGAGATCCTGTAGAGATCGGTATTGTGCAGGAATTGCGTGCCGCTGGTCCCGAACCAGGCGCTGCCCCAGGGCTGGCGCTGGTCGAACCGGATCTCCAGCATCTGCTCATAGCGGGTCTCGGCGGTCTCCAGGTAGACGGTGCGCTCCGTGTAGTCGTGGTACATGCCGGTGATTCCGTACACGAAGGTGAAGGAGCGGCGCGTCGCCTCATCGTAGGGGAAGACGCTGTATTCGATCGTGGGGGACAGCGCTGCGCGAAAATCCAGGTTGTAGCTGAGGAATCGCCCGCTGGATCCGATAAGGCCGACCGACCAGTGCTCGGCCAGCGCGTATACAAGGCGGGAGTCGACGTTCCAGCGTGTGCGGTTGTCCTTGAACGTCCCTTCCGACAGGTCGATCTGCAGGCGGTTGTGGCCCATTCCACCCGAAACGCTGAACTTCCAGGTTGGCGTCGTGCGCCAGGCGGCGAGACTGCTTTCGAGGGAGACGTTGCGGTAGCTCGACTCCCCATCGACGCCGGCTTCGCCGCGAACCCGGAACACCCACAGATTCCAGGGGTCGTCGACTTCGTCCGGTGACACCAGGCCCTCCGGCTGCCCGGACTCCGCCGCCGTGAGCGTGACCAGCCCGCGATACCCCGACTGGTTCGCGAACATCGCCAACCCGAGGGCCAAGGTGTTGGCAAGGGCGTCCAGCACTTCGCGGTCGGTGTCGGTCGGGAGGGACTGGTACGAATGCTCGTCGCTGTAGGGATTCTCCTCGTCGGTGCCGATGAAGTCGAACAGATACTCCCTGCCCCCCGCCCCGGTCCCCTGGGCCGTCATGATGACGTGGACGTCGGCAACCTCCCTGTTGCGGACCCAGTTCACCCAGTCGATTTCGGTGCGGTAATACTCATAGTTGCACCGTGCTTCGCGACAGTCGAGGAAGACGTTGGGGCGGGACTGCTGGGAGTGCGCGTCATTCCACGTCGCGGCCACCGTCCCCAGTGCAACGACGACGGCGACGCACCCCCGGAGGCCGAGCGACCTCGGCGTCCCCCTCACCCGGCCACTTCCCCCGCGAAGACCCCCACCCTGAGCGGCGGATCCACCCACCAATGGAAGTAAAACCGGTTCTCGCCGTCCACGATCACTCCCTCGCGCCGTTCCCGCGTCTTGGGCCAGTCGGTGCGGCCGTTCATGACCACCAGCACCTGCCCGGACCCCAGCGCGGCCACATGATCCCGCAAGGCCTGCTCCAGCTTCGCCAACAGCTCCCGTTCGGCGTGACGCTGCACGTCGCCGTCGGCCTCGGCACTGATTTCCTCCGTATCAACCGTGCGGTACCCGCCGTCAAAGTCCGCCGCCGAAACCGAGAACACCCGATCGCGCTGGAATCCTATCTCGGTCATCGCGGCGGGGTTGAAGTTGGGCTGCACGCTGTGATACCACTTCCCGTATCGCCTGAGGATCATGCGGTCGTTCCTCAGTCCTCGTGGCTCAGCAGCGCCGCCAACTCCTCCGGCGCGAGCTGCTTCCCGGCCTTGCTCCCCATGCCGCGCCCCGACCTGGAACGCGCCCGCGAAGGCTCCCTGCGCTCCATGACCACGCCTCCCGCGAAGTCGAAGTCCGGATGGTGCACCTTGTCCAGCCGGCGTTCCAGCTGAAACTCCAGGGTTCGAAACGCTCCAATGTCCGCCGCGGTCACGAAGGTCACGGCCTCGCCCGTCGCCCCCGCCCTCCCCGTCCGCCCAATGCGGTGCACGTAGTCGCCCGGGTCGAGCGGCACGTCGTAGTTGACCACATGCGAGATCCCCTCGATGTCCAGCCCCCGCTGCGCGATGTCGGTGGCCACCAGTACCCGCACCTCGCCGTTGCTGAACCGCTCCATCGCGCGGGTGCGGTGGCGCATCTGCCGGTCGGAGTGGATCGCGTCGCTCGAAATCCGGGCCTTTTCCAGCCGCGACTGCAGGGTATTCGCGCCGATCTTGGTGCGGGTGAAGACGAGCACCTGCTCCCACCCCGGCTGGGCAAGGAGGTGGATCAGAAGGTCGGGCTTCAGTTCCGGCCGCACCGAATACGCGATCTCGGAGATCCCCTGCGCCATGGTGCCCGAGGGCGAAACCTCGATCCAGGCGGGGTCGCGGGTCATGCGCAGCGCCAGGGCGTGGACGGCGTTGGGCATGGTGGCCGAGAAGAGGAGCGTCTGCGGACGCCGCCCGAGTCCGCGCACGACCTCCTCGATCTGTGGGCGGAACCCCATGTCCAGCATGCGGTCGGCCTCGTCGAGGATCAGCAGGCGGACGCCCTTCAGCTTCGCCTTGCCGCGCTGCTGCAGGTCGATGAGGCGTCCCGGGGTGGCGACGATCACTTCGTCCCCGCGGGCCAGCGCATCCAGTTGCGGCCCGTACGCAACCCCTCCGTGGATCACCGCGGAGCGCACCTTCGAACCGGCGGCCAGCGCGTCGGTGTCCTCGCAGACCTGCTGCGCGAGCTCGCGGGTGGGGCACAGCACCAGCACCTGAAGCCCGGCCCCCTCTTCGATTCTCTCCAGCGCGGGCAGCATGAAGGCGCCCGTCTTCCCGGTCCCGGTACGGGCGATCCCGACCACGTCCCGCCCGTCCGCGACAAGAGGAATAGCCTGCTGCTGAATGGGGGTCGGCAGGGCCCAGCCCTGGGATTCGATGGCGGCCAGTCGGAGCGGAGAGAGCCCGAAGGCCGAAAAGTTGGTCGATTCGGTCAAGTCATGTGTGGCGGTTCAATGGCGTGCCGGGCGCTATCGCCCGATTAGCGGCCCGCGGCAGCAACCCCGCTTCAACTCAAACCGGCGACACATCCTTGGGCTTGTGAAAAATGTAACAAGGTCCGCCAATCCCGAACAACCTAAGGGAGGACGCGGTGGGCGGCTCCCATTCCGGATTGACAGACGGAGAGACGGGGCTGCCATGCAGACCGCCTGCGGTGCCGCAGGCTTCAACCTGTCGGATCTTGCCGGGCAAACGGGTGACTCCGGCCCACCCTCTCGCCATCTTCAGGCATGTCCCGCCCCACCACATCCGTCCTCTTCGTCTGCCTCGGAAACATCTGCCGCTCTCCCCTCGGCGAGGGGATCTTCGCCGCATTGGCGGAGGAGCGCGGTCTCGATGGCGACTTCCATGTGGACTCCGCCGGGACCGCGGGCTACCACTCTGGTGAACCGCCCGACTCCCGATCCACGGCGGTGGCCGCAGCGAACGGCGTCCACCTGACCGGGTACGCCCGCCAGGTCACTCCGCACGACATGGAGCGCTTCGACGTCATCGTCGCGATGGACCGCAGCAACCAGCGCTCCCTGCAGCGTTTGCGTCAGCGGTGCGGTCGCGGCCGGGGCGGCCTGGCCGACATCGTGATGATGCGCGACTACGACCCCGACGCACGCGACGCCGATGTCCCCGATCCCTACTACGGCGGCCACGACGGTTTCGAGCGGGTCTACCGCATTCTGGAGCGCTCCTGCCGCGGCCTCCTCGACGAACTGGCGGGCCCCGGCCGGGATTGACGGGTCGGCGCCGATCGAACATGGACCCGACTGTCGTCCCCAGCGCCTGCCGAGCGGCGGGCATCGACCCGGCGGAGGTGCTGGGCACGCGCAAGGTCGGCGGCGGCTGCGTCAACGAGGGGCTGAAGGTGCGGACCAGGGGAGGCGACATCTTCCTCAAGTGGAACGCGGACGTGGGACATCGTTTTTTCCGCGTGGAGGCGGAGGGACTCGGAGCGCTCGCAGCGGCCGGCGCCGTCAGGACGCCCGCCGTGCTGGCGTGCAGTCGCGAGGCCGACACGGTCGCGTGGATTTTGCTCGAGTGGATCGAGGAAGCGGTCCCCGGCGATGGGTCGTGGCGGCGGCTGGGACGCCAACTCGCCGCCCTGCACCGCAGCTCCGAGGGCGACGGCCGCCACGGCTGGCACACCGACAACGTGATCGGCTCACTCCCCCAACCGAACCGCTGGACGGAGGATTGGGGCGACTTCTGGGCCGAACTGCGCATCCGTCCCCTCGCCCGGGAACTGGCCACCCGCGGCGCCCTGTCAACGCGACAGCTGGCCACGATCGAGAAGGCAGCCGACCGCTCGGCTGCTCTCCTCACCCCCGCCGCCAAGGCCGACGGTCCGTCACTCCTGCACGGCGACCTATGGTCCGGCAACGTCCTCTTCGCCCGCGGGCGCGCCGGGCGGCGAGGCGGCGACGCCGAACCCGTACTCATCGACCCGGCCGTGTACGTCGGCCACCGGGAGGTGGACCTGGTAATGACACGGCTCTTCGGCGGCTTTCCTCGCGCCTTCTACCGTGGCTACGACGAGGCTTGGCCGCTGCACCCGGGTCACGAACGCCGCCGCCCCGCGTACGAGCTATATCCGCTGTTGGTCCACGCGCGGCTCTTCGGGGGTGGTTACGTAGGGGGGTCGGTGCGGGCCGCGGAAGCCGTGGTCGCGGCGGCGCGGTAGGGAGTCAAGCGGCGTGACCGCCCTGCCGAAGCGACCCCGGCGGCGAGTGCCAGCACAAATTGCTAGCACATCACCCGGCAACCCTCACCGCGACCATCAACCCGTCCCCCACCGGCAGGATGGTCGCCTCGAAGCGCGGATCGGCGGCCACCCGCTCGTTGAACCGGTGAATATGCACCGACAGCCCCCCGAACCCCTCGGGATCGAGAACTTCGCCGCGCCAGAGCGCGTTGTCGGCCACTAACAGCCCTTTGTGGCGGACAAGACGGGCCGCCTGCTCCAGGTAGTCGCAGTAGCGTTCCTTGTCGGCGTCCAGGAAGACCGCGTCGAAGGGGGGATCCGGGTCCATCGCGACCATCTGGTCTAGCGCGTCGCCGACCCGCACCTCGACCCGGTCGGCGAGTCCGGCGTCTTCCACGGAATCACGGGCCACGGCGGCCCGGTCGGGGTCGATCTCCAGGGTGATCAGCTTGCCGTAGGGCGGCAGTGCGCGCGCGATCCACACCGCCGAGTAGCCGGCCAGGGTGCCGATCTCGAGAACCCGCCGCGCGCCGATGGCCCCCAGCAGGATCTGCACGGCGCGTGCGGTTGCCGGGGGAAGTTGGATACTGGGCAGCGCGGCTTCGGCGGCACGGGCGCGTATCGCGCGCAGGCAGTCGTCTTCACGCGCGAAGAGTCGGCGTACGTATTCGTCCAGCCGGTCGTGATCCAGTTCGGAAGGCGCGGGCGCGCCGCTTACCAGGGCGTCCGCCGCGCCGGGATCCCCCTCTCCCCCCCTCCCCTCACCCATTCAACACCTTGGCCATGCGCCGCACCCCCTCCTCGATGTCCTCGTCCGACGAAGCGGTGCTCATGCGGGCGAAGCGCGGGTCGCCGAACGCCTCGCCCGGCACGATCGCCACGCCCACCTCCTCCAGGATGCGCGTGCAGACATCGCCGGCGCACGTCATGTCCCCGTCGAAGACGCCGTCCACGCGGAAATACAGGTAGAACGCGCCCTCGGGCCGCACGTAGAAGCACCCCGGGAGGAGCTCGTCGAAGAGGCGCGTGACCAGGTCGCGGCGCCGGCGGAAGGCGGCCAGCATGACGGCCCGGTCCCGCGCGCCCTCCTCGCCCCGGGTGAGGCCTTCGAGCGAGGCCACCTGGGACGGTGTGGCCGCGTTCAGCGACACATGACTCTGCAGCGCCGACATCTTCGCGGCCAGCTCGCGCGTGGTATACGAGAACCCGACCCGCCACCCGGTCATCGCGAACGCCTTGGACATCCCGTTCGTGACCACCAGGTCGCCCACCGCGTCAGGGTCAATGTCGAGCGCGCCCGGGGCCCTGTCCCCCTCGCCGTAGTAGATCTCCTGGTATATCTCGTCGCTGATCAGGGTGACGCCCCGTGACCTCGCCCAATCCGCTATTGCACCGAGCGCCGCCTTCGAATACACGCCGCCCGTGGGGTTCGACGGGGTCGAGAGGATCAGTCCCTTGCTTCGCTCCGTCGCCGCCGCTTCGAGGTCGTCGGGGGTGAGCATGAACTCGCGGGCTTCGCTCCCGGCCACTGGGACCGGTTCGGCCCGCGACAGCGTCACCATCTCGGGGTAGGAGGTCCAGTACGGCGACCCGATGAGCACCTCGTCGCCCGGCCCGAAGAGGCAGAAGCAGGCGTTGAAGAGAGACTGCTTCGCCCCCGCCGACACCACCACGCGGGCTGGATCGGCCGCGTAGGCGGTCCCTCCGGTCATGTATTCGGCGGCCGCAGCCCGCAGTTCGGGGAGACCCGCAGCGGGGGTGTACCGCGTGCGCCCTTGCCGAATCCCCTCGATGCCGGCCTCGGCGATCCCTTCGGGGGTGCGGAAGTCGGGCTCGCCCGCGCTCAGGTTGATGATGTCGCGCCCTTCGGCACGGAGCTTCTTGGCCAGGGTGCTCACCGTCACGGTGGCCGACGGCTGCAGTCTTGCGATGTTCTCGGAATAGGTCATGGGTTGGTGGGGCTAGTATGAGGACTCAATGGGATTGCGGCTTCCGGCGGAGCCGTCGCACAATCGGTTCGCGGAGGTATCTTTGGCAACCCTGCCTGCCGTCCCGTACACCGCGACCATGCCCAAGCACGCCCCCGCCTTCTACTTCGATTTCACCGATCCCGGCTCACGCCTCGCCGCACACCTGATCGATGAAGCCGGAGTCACGAACACGGTCGAATGGCGGGGCTTCGAACTCCGGCCTCCCCCCCGTCCCCTGATCGATCCCACCTCCGCCGACTGGTCTGCCTACCAGGCCCGGGCAGTCGAATGCGCCCACGAATTCGGCATCCCCATGCAGACTCCGCAGTTCGTGCCGTGGACCCGCAAGGCCCACGAACTGGCCGAGTTTGCTCGCGAGGGGGATTGTTACCACGGCGTCCGGCGCGCATTGTTCGAGGCCCACTTCGTCGACCGAACCGACATCGGGCGGATAGATTTGCTGGTTGACATCGCGCACCGCGCCGGACTGGACCGCACCGAGGCCAAGGCCGTGCTGGACGTGGACCGCTTCACCGGTGTCGTCCTGGAGCAGCGGGAAGCGGCCCTGGAGCACGGGGTCACGACGGTTCCGGCCCTCGTCGCGGGCGGTCGTCGCCTGGAAGGGCTGGCCACGATGGCCGGGACGACGCGGTGGACACGGTGGATCAGGAACGAACTCACAGCAGAAACCAACAAGTAGAGGGAACAGGAATGGCGGGATACGAACGCAAGACGGCGCTCGCTCCGGCGGAGGTCCTGGCGCGGGCCGAGGAACTCCTGCCGGTCTACATCGGCCTCAGCAGGTCGAAGCAGTCTTCCCATGGCGCCACCTACACCGGCGACGAAGGCACCGTCGTCCTCTCCGTCCACCGGCACGGCCCCTTCACGGACGTCACGGCGCGCACCGACCGGCTCCGCACATCGCGCATGGACTACGAAATCCAGCGCTTCCTCAACCACCTCCCCTACGAGTACGGCGACGCGGGCGGTCCCGGCTCGGGCGATCCCGACTAGCAACTAGGACACCCCCCCGCCAATGACATCCTTCGAAGACCTTTCCCTCGGCCCCGAAATCGTCGCGTCGCTGGCGGCCGAGGGCATTGAGACGCCCACGCCCTTTCAGGCGGCGGCGATCCCCGTCATCGCCCGCGGCAACGACCTTATGGGCCGGGCCGGGCCGGGCAGCGGCACCCTGGTCGGCTACGGCGCCCCCCTGCTGGACCGGCTCGAAGGGGGCCATGGCGCGCCCGTCTGCCTGGTCCTCTGCGCGGGACAGCGCCAGGCCACCGAACTTGCCAGGTCCTTCGCGCGCCTCTGCGAGGCCTCAGGAGCGCGCGCCGCCGCGCTGGCCGAAAACTGGCTGCTCCCCGAACGCGCCGATTTCCTCTTCGTCCCAGCCGACCGCGTGCAGGCGCTGTACGACCGGTCCATCGACGTCACGCACGTCCAGGCGCTTGTCCTGCACGACGGCGACGGTGTGGTCAAGGGCGTCCCCGCCGATCACCTCGAGGCTTTACTGACGGGCTTGCCCAAGGAGTGCCAGCGCATCTTCTGCGGCCTTCCCTTCGGCCTCCCGCTGCGCTCGCTCGCCCAACGCTTCACGCACCGGGCCGCCACCGTTCCGGCCGGGCCGCGTCAATCCGCGGGAAAACCCCGCAAGAAAAAGCCATCGACCGACGAGTCCTCCCGCGAACTCAACCTCATCGTGCTCGAGGGGGACCGTTGGGAGTCGGCGCTGGCGCTCACCGCCACGCTGCTGGACGACCCCATCCGCCACGTGCTGATCTTCGCCTCGTCGGCGGACCAGGCGGCGGACCTGGGGGACTTTCTTGCCATGCACGGCTACGGCTCCGGCCCCCCGGGCGACGAGACCGTCCCCGTCTGGCTCTCCCCCGGCGAGGACGAAGCCACCCGCGCGGCCCTCGACGCCATGGTCGAGCCCGAAACCGTCGCAACGCTTTCCTGCTCGGTCCCCACGGGAAGCGCCGCCGCGACCCTTCGTCACACGGCCGGCGGACCCGCCTGGGCCCTTGCCGCGGTGCGCGAAACCGGCCACCTCAAGGAGGTCGCCGCCGACGCCGGCCTGCGCCTCAAACGCGTCCGCCCCACCCGTCCTCCCCGCGTCTCGGCCACCCTCGACGCGCGTATCGACGAACTGCACGAAGCGGTCCGCGCCCCCGAAGTGGCCCCCTATTACCTGCTCGTCGAGTCGCTGCTGGACCGCTTCTCGGCAGCCGAAATCGCGGCCGCGGCCCTCATGCTCCTCGACCGCAAGGGCGCGAAGAAGGAGGCCCCCGCGGTCGGCGCGGCCAACGCCTCCGCGCCCGAAAGCTGGGCCCGCCTCTTCGTATCCGCGGGCAAGCGCGACGACCTCGGTCCCGGCGACCTGCTGGGCGCCCTGACCAACGAATCGGGCGTTCCCGGGAAGAGGGTGGGGCGCATCGACGTGCGCGAAAGCCATTCCCTGATCGAGGTACGCGAAAGCGACGCGAAGAAGGTGATCTCGGCGATGAACGGCGTCACGCTGGGGGGGCGCAGCCTGCGCGTGGATTACGACCGCGCGAAGGAGCGGCGGCCGGGAGGGAAGGAGTGGCAGCCGAGTGGGCGGGACGGGCGGCAGGGTGGCCGGGAAGGACACTCGGGACGGAAGCCCCGGCACACGGGAAGCAGAGAACGGCGGCCGGGGAGCCAGGAACGGCGGCCCGGCGGCAGAGAACGGCGGCCCGGCGGCAGAGAACGGCGGCCCGGCGGCAGAGAACGGCGGCCGGGCGGCAAAGAGCGGTCACCCGGTGGCCGGAAGCCCGGACGCTCCGGTGGAAAGGGGTGGCCACCGGGGGGAAAGCCTCCACGACCGCGAGGCAAATAGCGAAACGCCCACCGGGCATGAACACCGGTGACCGCATCGGGCCGCAGGCGATCACGCTTGCCGACGAACGCCGGATGAATGCTGAAATGGCTGGCCTGGCCGATATGGCCGGGCTTGACCTACGCGACGATCTCCTCTTCCTGCCGCCTCCGAAACATCCGGTACAGGAAGTACACGACTCCGACCGCCAACCCCACCTTGAAGGCCAGCACCATAATGCTGAAGAACATGCCTACCAGCGGTGCCGTGACGGCCGCGAGCAGCTTCAGCAGAATGAAACTCACCACACCGGTCGCAGCAACCGCACTGACGGCTCTTATCGTCATTCCATCATCTCCTTTTCGTGATTCCGGGAATGGTCCCCTACCCTACCCCCGGAACCGGTACGAAAGTTTCACGAACAGCCCCTCGGCCTCCGGTCGCACATCCCGGAAACGGAAGGCCTCCATGTCTTCCATGCGGCGCGTATACCCCATGAAGAAGACCGTCCCCGGGGTCGGTTCGTAGCTCAGCAGCGTCTCGAACGAGAAATCGTTGGACTCCGACCCCTGCAGGTCGAAACACGACCCGTCCGAACAATAGGAAACCTGGTGCCCCCCGGTGGGTGTAAGCAAGGAGCCCCGCCTCTGGCTGCCGTACTCCACGATCGCCCGCAGGTACAGCGCGCGGTTGAACTGGTACTGCGCCCGGACCCGCGGAATCGTGGCCCGCGAGTAGAGGGACCCGTCGCGCTGCCGTAAGAGGCTCGTGTGCCGGACGCCCAGTTCACCGCTGAGATTGGTGGTGGGAAAGAGGTTCAGGCTGGCGTCGCCGGACCACGAATCAGCCACGTCCACCGGGGCGTCGCTGATGAAGTCGAAGAGCGGTGACTCCGACCGCGTAAGCCGCACATTGCCCCGCACGCGGTCGAAGGAATTGATCCAGAAGAAGACCGTGCCCGAACTCAGCCCCTGGAAGAGCGACTGGTCGGGGAAGAAGGCCTGCTTGACGCCCCCGGCACTCGTGGAGACGAGGTTGTAGTAGCTGTCCCGCTCGAAGCGGTAGTAGGAACGCGAGAAATTGCCGAAGACCGTGATGTTCCCGCGGAAGGAGACGCTTCCCCCGAGCTGCACACTCGCCTCCTGGGCCCGCTGTCGGGCCCAGAAGTCATCGTGGGTCCACAACCCTTCGGTTTCGAGACTCGGGCCCCAGCGCTCGATCAGGTCGCCGGGTTTGCCGCGGAAGTTGTAGCTCACCCGCGACTGCAGCTGGGCGATGCCGGTGCGTCGCAGGAAGCCGCTGCCGGCCTCGAAGTCGTTGGAGATGTCGTGCCCGCCGATCTCGAACTGGAGGTTGCGGCCCGACCGCTCCAGCTGCGCCGAGAGCAGGCCGCCGTTGACCGATTCGGGGCTCCCGTGGGCCGCGTGGCTCCCGGCCGCCAGCAGGGTGACCGTGTACCGCTGGTCAAGCTGGAAGCGACCATCCGCCCCCAGCACCCGGTTGAAGCGGTTGCGGTTGAAGGCCCTGTCCGTGTACACCATGCCGACGTTGGAGGTGCTTCCCAGGTCCCGCCGCAGACGGAAGAGGTTCACCACGGCGTGCGTGTTCTCTCCCGGCTGGTCGGGATCGTCGACTTCGTCCAGGGCGCCCAGGTATCCGGCGTTGAAGGAGCCGATCTTGCCCTGCAGCTTGGTCCCCACGAT
Source organism: Longimicrobiales bacterium (assembly GCA_965208295.1). Taxonomy (GTDB): domain Bacteria; phylum Gemmatimonadota; class Gemmatimonadetes; order Longimicrobiales; family Gaopeijiaceae; genus Bin94. The sequence continues at coordinate 1,768,968 of OZ242328.1, forward strand.
CGGATTGACGATCGAGCGCGTGTAGACGAGCTGTTGCGGAAGCTGGAAGATCTCCGTGCCTTCCAGGAAGAACGGGCGCTTCTCGCGCAGGAAGAGGGCGAAGCGCTCGTTGACGGCGATCTGGCCCGCGTCGGCCTCGACCTGAGAGAAGTCCGGGTTGTAGGTCCCGTCGAGGGTCAGGTTGGAGGTGATGCCGTAGGTGAGGTTGAGCCCGAAGTCCCCATCGATCCCCTGGCGCTGGAACGCGTCCGCGCCGGGGTCGTACGCGCCCTGCTTGCTGAAGGTCTGGACCGGGTTGACCTCGAGGAACAGTCCCGGGTTCAGGTCCTGGAGCCCGGTGAGCGTGCCGAACTGCTCCATCTCGTTGGCCACGTCGGCGGTCACCGGCGCCCACGATTCACCGTACCCGTTGCGCGCGATGCGGCGGTGGATCTGCAGTCCCCAGTCCTGCTCCGGCGTCTTGCGGAAGCGGATGCTCTTGAAGGGCACCTTCACCTCGACCGTGTATCCCCCGTCGAAGATGCGGCCGCTCGAATCCCACACGAAGTCCGGATTCCAGTCGATCGGCGGGCCCCACCTGCGGCGCCGCTCGCCCCCTCCCCCCACGACCCACAGCCCGTCCTGCTGGACCCCAAGCGGGTTGACCATGATGACGTAGCCGCGCCGGTGGTCGTCGAAGGTATCGAGGATGATGCGCACGTAGTCGTCCGAACGGGCGAAGGAGTCGCGGTCGCCGAGGGTGGCCCGGATTCCGTCCTCCACGTCGTCCCAGGCGGTAACGGCGAAATAGATGGCGTCGTCGGTGAGGAGCACCCGCGCCTCGGTGCGCTGCGTGGCGGGGACGCCTTCGACCGGGTCGAACTGGGTGAAGCCGGTCAGGACGGGGGCGTTCGCCCATGCAGCCTCGTTGATTTCGCCGTCGATGCTGATATCGGCTTCGGCCACCATGGGGCCGGGGATTTCGAGCTGTCCCGCGCTGCCGTCGTAGACGACCTCGGCCGACGCGGCGTCCGTCCCATCCGTTCCAGAATCGTTCTCTCCCACTACCACTTCCTGCCCGACTGCGGCCGTCATTGCCGCCAGCAATACGATCATCTATCTGTAAGCCTCGTGTTGGTCTCCGTACTCTGATCCTCTTCCCCCGGCATCACCGCTACCCAACCCGCAAGGACACCCGAAACGATGGCGCCGTTGGCCCCGGGGCGTCCAGGAGTGCCGGGGGGGATCCTTCTCCGGACTCCTGACTCCAGGATGGACACAATAGCCTACAACGCCCGTGAGCGGCGAATCCTGTCGCAGGAACTGGCCCGGGGCACGCCGAACCCGAGGTGTCCGCGGTGCGGCGCCTCCTGCGCGGTCATCCACACCACGCCCAGGGACGACGTTTCCTACGTGCGTGACCGGGTGGTTGTGCGGTGCTCCGGGTGCCGGAGGAGTTTGGGGATGGAGGCGGGCGAATTGGCGCCGTGAAGCGGGCCACGCTTGCTCCTGGCAGCCTGCGCAGGGAATCTGCAGACGCTCGCGCGGGCCCTTGGGCTGCTTTCGCAACCTGGCCGTGACTGGCGGGTATCACAGTTGACCGGCATTGGTAGTCCGGCCCACAATGGACCTGCACCGCACCGGGCCCGATTCGGCCCCCCACATGGAGAACATGATGAGAGCACTGCTGACCTTGGCGATTTTCGCAACTGTGAGCGCCTGCGACGCCCCACCTCCCGACGCCACCCCCGATGAGGACAACGGCCCTGTCACGGTCTCGATCCAGGACGACGGCACAGTCCTCCTGGACGATGTGGAAATGACAACCGCCGAACTGGGTGAAGCTCTCGCAGAGATCGAGGCCACGCGCGTGGTGAGCGTTGAGGTGGAGCCCGAAGTCACCTACAGAACGGTCAACGAGGTGCAGAAGGCCCTGGTCGAGGCGGGGATGAAGCGGGTGGTTGTCCAGACCGAACTGGAGTAGATCTGCCCGGGCGCCTCACCCGCCGAGACGAACAAGCGTGCTCCCCAACGCAAGAACTCTCCCCCGGAACCGCGGCCATCTCCTCTCGCTGCTGACACGGCCGGTGTTGCCCGCATTGGCGTGGATCGTGCTGGCGTCCCTATGCGGCGCTATTTCCCTGCCTGCGCAGGAGCTCGAGCGCGAACGCGACCACCCCCCCGGGCCTCCTATCCTCGAACTCCTCGCGAGCACGAGGGCTCTGGCGCTCGGGGGCGCATTCTGGATCGGCAGCGGGGCCCACGCCGTCTTCCACCACCCCGCGCTGATCTCCGGCCAGGGCTTCGACCTCTCCCTCGGGGGCTCCTACCGGGGCGATGGCGACGACGACCGGGACGACCACGAATCCCGGGAACACGGTCGGCAGGGGTACCTCAGCGACGACAACGATTCACACCGCGCCCGCCACGACGCCATCCACATGGTGCTGGGCGCGAGCGGAGCGTGGCTGGGAGGCACGGTTGCGGCGGGCCTGGCGGTCTTCGACTACGGCGCCGGAGGCGATCACGACGGGTCCGACCGCGCGGTCGCGGCCGGGCAGTCATGGCGGGGCGCTACCGAGTTCGTGGGCACGGTGGGTTACACGCGCGAAATCTTCGGGTTCGACGTGGGGGCGGCGGCCAAGGTGGTGGGGCAAAGCGTGGCGGGGGGACGCGCTCGGACGGTCGCGGTCGATTTTGGCGTGGCGCGGGGGGTCGGGCCGGTTTCGGCGGCGCTTACGGTGCAGAATCTGGGGGCCGACCTGATGCTCGGAAGCACTCGCACGCCGTTGCCGAAGCGTGTCGTGCTGGGGGCGGGGACGGGGGGGAGAAGGGCGGTCGGGCCGCTCGACATCGGGGGGGCGGTACAGGTGGCACGCGAAGGCGGCGGCGATATCGTGCCGGGCGGGGGGGTGGAGATCGCGTACTGGCCGATCGTGCGCCGGGTGTTCATCGTGCGGGTCGGGGCGGGTCGGGTGGTGGAGGGGGACGGTCTGCCCGTGACCTTCGGGGCCGGGTTCGAGGGCGACAGGATCAGGGTCGACTATTCGTTCAGCGAACATGATCCGATGCTCGGGGCGCATCAAATCGGCATTTCGATACGGTAAACTATATCGATCGGCTGAAATGTTATAGTTTTCTATATGAAATGAAGTGGTGAGTGAAGCCGCGACGGCGGATGCATCGCCGCTCGAAAGCGGGGGGATCTTGTCCACGGGTTTGCTACCCCCGCGGCACCCTCGCCCCCCGGAACCCCGGGTGCAGCCGCGACAGCCCCACATCATCCACCACTACCGTCCCCTTCTCCGTCCGGTCGAAAACCAGGAGGACGGCGCGGAGCGTCCCCGGGTCGAAGGCGCGGTTGGCCGCCGCGAAGTCCGCCAGCGGAATGGAGAAGTGCTGCAGGATCAGCTCCCACGGGTTGGCGAAGCGGTTGTCTTCGAGGTCCTTGCGGCGGAGCACGCGAATCGTGAGAGGTCTGCGCAGGGGTCCGTAGTCGGTGAGGCTTACCCGAGCGGTGTCGCCGTCCGCGTCCACCGCCGCGACGGTCAGCTCGAGCGGCGGTTTCTCTTCGTCTTCGGTGTCCTCGTCGCCTCGCCCCTCTTCGGCTTCCTTCTCCGCGCCACCGGGGTCGCCCTCATCCCCCTCCTCCTCATCCCCCTCTTCCTCGGGCTTCTTGCGCGGCCCCGGCTCGTCGTCGAGGCCGCCGACGTGCACTTCGAGGCTCGTCTCGGGCCCCACGGCCCAATCCCCGGCCAACGCGTCGGGCAAAGTGACGGCGAAAACAGCGGGCGGCGCCGGTTCGTCCGATCCCCGGTAGCTGTTGTTCCACCCCAGCCAGAGCGCCTGGTTGAGCTGGGATGACGAGGTGCTGGTGCGGTTGGCGGAACGCAGGGCCAGCCGCCCCTCCCGCCAGGTGCTGAAGTCGGCGCCGTGCAGCGCCACGCCCGCGGCCGACCCCGTGGTCACGTCGATGTCCTCCTCGAAGTCGGCCAGCGGGCGGAAGGACGAGTCCATGAAGCGCGTGATGTACATCGTCTTGGGCAGCCAGCCGCCAGCCACGCGGTGGTCGCGGAAGATTGGGCGGTAGCGGTCGTCGCCCTTGAGCGTGATGTCGAGGAAGGACGAGACGAAGACGCGGCCAAACTCGCGCTGGTCCTCGGGGGGGAGCAGTCCGTCCAGTTCGAGGATGCGGGGACTGCGGGGGCCGTTGTCGTGCGCGCCCCACACGGTGTTCCACTGCCCGTGATTGGCGCGGTAGACGTAGACGGCGGATTTGAAGAAGTCGGTCACGCCCGCGCCGCCGCCGAACCCCAACCGGTTGAACTGCCGGAGCCCGTGGAAGCTGGTCACGTCCCCATCGTGGGAACCGTGGAAGACCAGATAGTTGACGTCGTGAACCGGAGCGCGCTGCTCGGCAGGCAGGTACTGCCCGTCCACCGGCGCGATCGCGATCACCGCCTTGATGTCGAACCCGAAGTCGAACTCGAAGGACGCGTCGTCCGGGTAGCGCGTCAGACGGTTGAAGGCGGCCGCCAGCGCCACCGCCTCGCCGCCGCGCGAGTGCCCGATGAGCCCGATGTTGGCCATGTCGACCCGCCCGTGGAACGGGTTTTCCGGGTCGTCCGCAAAGCGCCGCCACGCCTGCAGGTGCTTGAGCAGGAGCCAGCCGCGTCCGTCGTTCTCGCCGCGAATGCCCCCGTTGATGAAGTTCATGTCCACCGAGGCGAGGATGTACCCACGGCTGGCGAGGAGTTCGCCGAGCCAGTCGTACCCGGGGTCCGAGAAATCGCGCATGTTGTGGTTGCCGTGCACGACCAGCACGAGGGGGTGCGGGCCGGGGTCGTCGGGGTACCAGACGCGCGCGTTGATGGGGAAGCTGTCGGGCGGGAATCCCCAGTACTCGTTCCGGGACTTCGCCGAGCCGCCCAGGCTGACCAGCTTCGAGGCGTCGACCGGTTCGGTGACGATCGCCACCGAGTCGCGGTACTCGGGGCGGTTCTTGTCGGTGCCGGAGCCGTAGTAGAGGGTGAGGACGTCGTGGGGGCCGGGAAGGGCGGGGTTGGGGTGGTCGAGGTGGTGGCCGGACAGGACGGTGGGGGCGTCCGAGGGGGTGAGTTCGAGGGAGCCGGCGCAGGCGGTGGCGAGGGCGGCGAGGGCGATGGGGATGGCGAGTCGGGGTGTCATGGGGACATCATACGGCGATGGCCACCTTCGGACCATCGAAAACGAGGGGCGTGATGAGCGACACCAGACTCTGGACCGGAACCAGCGGCTTCTCCTACAAGGAATGGAAGGGGAGCTTCTACCCCGAGAAGCTGCCAGCCAACCGGATGCTCGAGTACTACTCCCGGCAGCTCCGCAGCGTCGAGATCAACAACACATTTTACCGGCTGCCGCGGGCCGAGATGCTGGAGAAGTGGGCGACGCAGGTGCCGGAGGACTTCTCGTTCGTCCTGAAGGCCAGTCGGCGGATCACGCACATGGCGCGGCTGAAGGACGCCGGGGACCCCCTCGAGTACCTGACGCGGACGGCCGTGGGCGCACTGGGCGACCGTCTCGGTCCGATCCTTTTCCAGCTACCCCCGTACCTGCGCGTGGACGTGGCGCGCCTGAGCGATTTCCTCGCAATTGTGCCGGAGGATGTGCGCGCCGCCTTCGAGTTCCGCCACGAGAGCTGGTTTGTGGACGACGTGTACCAGGCGCTGTCCGATCACGGCGCCGCGCTGGTGACGGCCGATACGGGTGAGGGCGAGGCCCCGGTGGTGGAAACGGCGTCGTTCGGGTATGCGCGGCTGCGGCGGCCGGGGTATGGGGAGGCCGACCTCGCGGAGTGGGCGGCCACGCTGCGCCGTCCCGCATGGAGCGACGTGTTCGTCTTCTTCAAGCATGAGGACGAAGGGGCGGGACCGCGGATGGCGGCGGGGTTCAGGGAGGCGTGGGACGCGATATCCTGACTCCTAACGTCCCCTCCCAGCCCCAGAGCCTGCGTCTCAGCTCTCCGGCGGCGGTGAAAGCCGATGGACGAGGTCCCAGGTCCCCAGTTCCCGCAGCATGTCCTCATCCGTCCAGTCGAAGCGGAGCGGCGCGATCGTGATCATGCCCTGCATGAACGCCTCGGTATCGCTTCCCGGCGGATGGGTCTCGGCCGGCGTGTAGCGGGGCCGGAACCGGCGCACGCCGTCCTCGGGCTCGACCTCCTCGTAGCCGAACTGGATGTAGCTCCCACCCATTCTTGCGATGGCCACCCCGGCGATCGCGTCCTCCGTCGCAGCCGGGAAGTTCACCGAGAGCACCACTTCCGGGCGCGGGGGCCGGCGCCGCAGCTCCTCGACGAAGCGGGCCATGAATGCGGCCGCGTAGCCGAAGTCCATCACCTGGCCGCCGAGGGAAGTGGCCACCGAGGGCACGCCGTAGTACGCCCCCATCATGGCCGCGCCGACCGTCCCTGACATGTGCCCCAGGTCGCCCGTGTTCGCGCCGGCGTTGATCCCGCTGACGACGAGGTCGAAGCCCCCTTCCGGCGCCAGTCCCTCGAGCGCAACCATCGCCGCGTCGGCGGGCGTGCCCTCGACGCAGTGTCCCCATGGGGCGTCATCTTCGCCGACGGGCATGAGGCGCTTGCCCTGGCCGAGCTGAACCGACATGCTGCTCCCGCTGCGCTGCCCGCAGGGCGCCACAACCGTGACTTCGCCCACCTCCCGCAGCGCATCCGCCAGCTCCCGGATGCCGGGCGACTCGATTCCGTCGTCGTTGGTGACGAGGATGTGATAGGGGCCCTGGGCGGCGTCCTCCGAAAACTCTGGAGCGGGTGCGGTGCAAGCCGAAAACGAGACTACCAGCGCCGCGGATGCGCGGAGCGTCACGGCGGGTATAGATGATGTCTTCACGGTGCGGTCTCCCTGAGGTTGTCGCGCAGCCCGGGCCAGAAGGGCATCGCGGGGCTCTTGCAGGATCTTCCCGGCGTACAGCTCCCGCAAGGAATCCTGGTAGGGCTTGACGTCGATGCCATCCACCCGGCGGCGGTCGTTTTCCGACGTAACGAGAGTCGCCCTGCGCGGAGCGAATTGGTGACACTACCTGGGAACATCAAACCGATTGGTAAGGCCTTCAAGACGCCGTGACAGTGCTGGCGACTGGTGAGCCGGACCCACCCCCTCAGACAAACCCCACCACGAACATCGTCACCACCCCCAACCAGATCGCCACGTAGAGCGGCACGAACTTCTGCCGCGTCTTGAGCATCTCCGGATGCGTGATCGGCTTCCCGGCGAACTTCCCGCGCGGCCTCGACGGGAAGAAGAACGTCTTGTACGTCTCGAGAGTGGCCACCGTGTAGCCGACCGCGGCCAGCGCGATCAGCACATAGCTGGTCGTGAAGTGCGACACCAGGAACCCGTAGAAGGCAGCCCACAACGGGCTGCGGAAGAACTTCAGCCACTCGAACCCCTCGATCGGGGCGTCCTTGAAGGCCCCAGCGCAGGCGGAATACCAGCCCCCCAGGCTGGCCACCAGCAACACCTGCCAGAGCGGCCCCTCGACCCCCGGCGCGGGCTGGAGCCGCAGACCCAGCCAAAGCAGCGCGACCCCCACACCCACGTACCCCAGCCCCACGAGCAGCCGCGTCACCCGACCCCGCGGAACGTGCCCAAACACATGAAACTGCATCGGGATGAAGTACTTCGACTGGTCCTCGTCGCGGATGAAGGTCTTCCAGAACTCGGTCGTGGCCCGCTCCACCGCGTAGGTGAGCCCGAAGAGGACCACGATGCCCGCGGCCGTCGTGGCGTCGAGTTCAAGCCAACGCGCCAGGATCGGCGCCCACACCAGGCTGATGATCGTGCTGCGCAGGTAGCGCGGCACCGTGAAGCCCTCGTGAATCGCGTCCTTGTACATCCCCCACGTCGAGGTGTGTGCTCCGGCGGCGGCCCCCACCAGCAGTTCAAAGACGAGATTCACGGATCGTTCCCCCGGTCGGCGCTGTAGGTGTGCTGGATCAGCTCGATGCACCTGCGCGCATCGGCGATCGTGAATTCGGGTTCCGCGCCCGTCGTCAGCGCCCTGACGAAGTCGGCGAGCATGGCCCGGTACCCCAACATATCGGAAAGCCCGGGGAACGAGAGCCTGCGATGCCCCCTGAGCAGGAAGAGTCCGTTCGACTCGAAGAGGAGCGAACTGCGGGTCCCGTAGATCCGCGAGAGACGCAAACCCTTGAGCAGACCGGGGATCTCCCAGGAGTGGTTCAGGACGCCGACGGCACCCTCATCGTACTCGACCACGAAGGTCACGCTTCGCTCGTGTCCTCCCGGGGCATCCGGGAAGTGCGCCTCGGCGCGGCGGATCGTCAGCCCGAGGGCGTCCATGAAGGCGACCCAGTGGATACCGCTCTCCATGAGCGCGCCGCCGCCCGCGCGCGCCGGATCGGCCCGCCAGCCATCGGCGACCTGGTGTTTGACCGCGTCGATCGCGACGAAGCGCACCTGGCCGAGTGCGCCGGATCGGATGTGGGCGCGAATCGCGCGCAGCAGCGGCTTGTAGAGGTAGTTCTCCGCCACAAGCACCTGGCGGCCATGGCGCGCGGCGGCCGCTTCCACCGCGTCGAACTCGCTGCTGTCGATGAAGGCGGGCTTCTCGACGATGACGTGCTTCCCCGCCTCCAGCGCCGCGACCGCGATCTCGCAGTGTGTATCCGGGGGTGTGGTGATGAACACGGCGTCGACCCGCTCCTCGCGCACGGCTTCCTCCCAGTCACCCGAAACCCGCTCCCCACCGAACTTCCCCACCAGCACCCGCACCGGCTCCACTGACCGTCCCCAGAACATGAGCGACACGTTTCGATGGTGTTTCGCCAGAAGTCGCGCGTGCCACCTGGCCGCCCAACCCGAACCGACGATCAGCACGCCCAGGCGGGCCCGTCCCCTCGTCATGCTTCGCTTCTCACGAGGCGTACGTACCGTACAGTTCGCCCTTCGCGCCGCCTCCCGCCAATTCGCCCGGCCACGCGCAGTGCGTTGGCCGCGATCGTGAGGCTCGGGTTCACGGCGCCCGAACGCGGCATGAAGCTGCCGTCCGTCACCCACAGGTTGTCCAGACCCCGGAACCGGCACCAGGCGTCCAGCGGGGCCGTCGCGGGGTCGTGGCCCATGCGGAGCGTCCCCACCGCGTGCGAAAAGGTATGGATGCGGAAGGTCGGCGTCGCCCACGCGCCGGCGGCCCGAAGAACGCTCTTCGCCACCCTGACGAGGTAACGCCGCGCGGCCAGATCGCGCCGCGTGTAACGGTGCGTGACAATCGCCCGGGGAATCCCGTAACGGTCGCTGCGGGTCCGGCTCACATCGACCCGGTTCTCCCGGCGAGGCTCGTCTTCCGCGATCGACAGGAGGCCCGTGCACCGATCGATGAACGGGTCCGCGGCGTTTGCCATGAATGCGGGCAACCGATTGGCGATCAAGCCGGGCGGAGGTGGCTGGATCGACTGGATCACGCCGCGTCTGGGCTCGTCGTCGCGGATGCCGTAGTGATCGAAAATCCCCACCTGTTTGTGAAAAGAGCGGCTTCCCTCCAAGGGCCGCGGGAATACACCGAATGCGATCATGTTGCAGTGCCGCATCAGACATCGCCCCACCCAATCGCCCGCCGGAGAAGCGTTTTCCAACCCCGAAGCCAACGCCAGGTGGGCGGAGCCAAGCGCCCCGGCCGCGAGTATGTACCGCTTTCCCCGGTAGACCGTACGCCGACCGCTGGTCCGATCGATCCCGACCACGCCGACGATCCGCCTGCCACGCCACAGAATCCGCACCGCGACCGTGTTGGGGACCAGCCTGAGCCCCTCATTCACCAGCTCCGGCAGGACTGCGGTCCCAGGCTCCCGTTTGGCGCTTACCGCACACACGTACCCGTCGCAGGTACCGCATTGCATGCACGTTCCCCTCCCGGCTCCGTCCCCCTCGAAGTCGATCGCTAGCGGCAGGTGGGATGGATGGAGTCCCAGGCCGGCCGCGGCATCCCGGATCATTCGCGCGGGGCCCCGGAAAGCGGGCGCCCGGCAGGGATGCACAACGGTGTCGGCGGGATCGGCCGGGTGGCGCGCGGGCCTACCCGCCACGCCGAGGACCACTTCGGCCGCCCGATAATACGGAGCCAGGTCATCGTATGAGACGGGCCACGCCGCACCCGTGTCGCGAACGATCTCGGCTCTCCGGTCGAAATCCGCCGCCCGCAGCCGCAGTGCAACGCCCCCATAAAAGACCGACGGTCCCCCCACACACTGGAAGGTGCCTTTCCGACCCCGGCTCTCGCCCCGAAGCCGGTAGTGGCTCTCCATGTTGAAGTACGGGCTCAACTCGAAAGCCGCGTCGCGATCCCAGTTGTGCTCGCCGCGCTCGACGGGCACCCCCCGCTCGAGCATCAGAACCTCCATCCCGGCACCAATCAGCGCGTGCGCGGCCATGCTTCCCCCCACCCCGCTCCCGATCACGACCACGTCGGGCTCGCGCTTCGTCCGGCGACGCACGGCGGTTGGCGATGCGGGTAACATGGTTGGGCGCCTCCGGGGCATTCGGGACAATGAGTCGGCGCGGTGACTCCCGAGTAGTCCATGGACAAGATGCCTGGCCCGCTGAAGCGCCGACCCATCCACGGCCCCTAGCCATAAGTCTCACCCGGGAACCGCGCAACCTGGCCAGGGGTACCATACCTTGACGGAGATTCCGCCGTTGACGTTTCGCAATCCCGCATCAAGCCCCACCGAAGCGAACGCCATGATACGCACGAACCGCATTGCCGACCTTCCGCCATTCATGCGCGTATCGCCAACCGGTCTCGACACCCCTTCGTCTTGACACGCCCCACACCCCGGATCGATCATCCACGCTGAGTGTAAGATCAGGCGTCACATCCGGGTGCGCCCACCGCGCCCCCGGCCCACGCCCACCCAGAAGGAGTCCCCATGATCATCCGGACACGGAAGAACAGCGACATCCCCTCCGCGGAGATCACCCCCGAGTCGGTATACATCAACCGCCGCATGTTCCTCGGCGCGTCCGCCGGGATCGGCGCCGCCGCCTTCCTCTCGCGCGACGCGGCAGCCTCCGCTCTCTCCATCCGCCAGGAGGAAGAGCCCAACACCTGGGAGGAGATCACCTCCCACAACAACTTCTACGAGTTCGGGCTCGACAAGAAGGATCCTTCCCGGAACGCCCACACGCTCATCACCAAGCCGTGGACGGTGAAGGTCGACGGCCTCTGCAACAAGCCCGGTGACTACGCGCTCGAAGACTTCATCAAGCCGTCCACGATGGAGGACCGGGTGTACCGCTTCCGGTGCGTCGAGGCGTGGTCGATGGTCATCCCCTGGCGCGGCTTCCCGCTGGCCGACGTGATCAACCGGGCCGAGCCCGACCCAGGCGCAAAATACGTCGCATTCGATACCCTGTGGGACCCGGACCAGATGCCGGAGCGGCGCTGGAAGCCCCGGATCGGCTGGCCCTACCGCGAGGGACTGAGGATGGACGAGGCGATGCATCCCCTGTCGCTCATGGTCAACGGGCTGTACGGCAAGGAGCTTCCCAACCAGAACGGAGCTCCTCTGCGGCTCATCGTGCCCTGGAAGTACGGCTTCAAGAGCATCAAGTCGATCGTGCGCATGACCTTCACCGCCGACGAGCCGCCCACCACCTGGGCGACGCAGAGCCCGCGCGAGTACGGCTTCTATTCGAATGTGAACCCCAACGTCAGCCACCCGCGCTGGAGCCAGTCCACCGAGAAGCGCATTGACGGCAGCAAGCTGTTCGGCTCCCGCCGCATCGACACCCTGTTCCTGAACGGGTACGCCGACGAGGTCGCGCACCTGTACGAAGGGATGGACCTGAAGAAGTATTTCTGAGGGTGAGTCCATACCAGGCGGTCCCGCGGGCGATCACGCGCAGGTCCGCCGGCCATCCGTGGTGAAGCGTCCCGCCGCCAACCCCCGGCGCCGGATGCTGCTCCTCAAGACCGCCATCTGGCTCATCGGCCTGGGGCCCATCGTGTGGCTCACGGTCGGCTTCTTCCGCGGCACCCTGGGCGTGCTGCCCGTCGACACCATCATCCTGGTCGAGGGGCGCTGGACGCTCGTCTTCCTGCTCGCCACCCTGGCGGTCACGCCGGTTCGCCGAATCACCGGGTGGAACCGAATCATCCAGATACGCCGCCTGCTGGGGCTCTTCGCCTTCTTCCACGTCTGCGTCCACTTCCTGGCCTATGCGGGAATCGACCAGCTCTTCGCCATCGGGTACATCATCGAAGACGTGCTGGACCGGCGTTACATCACGGCCGGCTTCGCCGCGCTCGTACTGATGGTCCCTCTGGCCGTGACCTCGACGAAGGGATGGATCCGCCGCCTGGGGAAGCGATGGAGGAAGCTGCACAGGCTGGCGTATCTTTCGGCGTCGTTGGGTGTACTACACTTCTACTGGAAGGTGAGGGCGGACACTTTCTGGCCGCTCGTGGCCGCCCTCACGCTGGCGGCGTTGTTCGCGGTGAGGCTGGCCTACCGAAAGCGGACGCCGAAGAGAATCGTTCGGAAGTGAGGAGGAAGAACCGATGAATCGCAACGCTCGCCTTTGCTTCGCCATCGTCGCAGCCACCTTGACCGTGGCCGGCTGCGCCAGTTCCTTGGGTGGCCAGGCCCCCGACCCCAGCGACCTCGCGCTCTACAGCGGCGACTGGGTGTTCGACCCCGAAGCCAGCCGTCGTTCCGAGTTCCACTACTGGACCCGCGATCCCGTCACGGATGACGAACCGCCGCAGTCGGTGCAGGACGAACTACTCACGGCGGTCGAACACTGGCCGACGGGGTTCACCCTGGAATCGGATTCGGGACCCACGAGGCCGAGGGGTGGCTTGGATTCCCCTACCGGCGGCAGCGTTGAGGCGATCTCGTTCGGCAGTGCAATCGGGCGACGGGCGTAGCGGCCACTCCCCCGCCGCACTTACGTTTCGGCGCCCCCGGGTGTCCTGAGTCGTACCACCGGGCAGAAGACGGACATTCCGCAAACCCGAACCGAGGAAGGTGAAGTTGGCGCGTTCGCGACCGGCCAGGTCCACGCAATCACGCAAGGCCGCCGCGGCCCTGTGCGCGACCCTGTGCGGCGTCGCGACCCTGATCGCGGTCATCGCACCCTCCGATCGGGCGCCGAGCCCTGCGCCGACAACCCTGTCGTCCACCCCACCCGGCTACCTCCGCCTCGGGTCCCCACCATCCCTCCCCCCCACCTCCACGCAAACCACCCCCACGCAAACCATCCCCACCCCCCAACGCCCCGACTACGAGTGGCACGAGTTCTATTTCACGCGCGCCGCCTACTCCAGCGGCGGCTGGGGACGCCGCTCCTGGTCGATCGACTATCCCAAGTCCGACCGGCAGTTCATGACCGTCCTGAAACGCCTCACCAACCTGGACGCCTTCGACTGGGAGAACGCGGTCACCCTGGACAACCCCACGCTCCGCCGCTTCCCCTTCCTGTACGCCCTCGAAGTCGGGTACATGAGCCTCAGGGACGAAGAGATCGAGGGGCTGCGCGCGTACCTCATGGCCGGCGGCTTCCTCGTCATCGACGACTTCTGGGGGTCGCGGGAGTGGGCGCAGTTCGAGTACCAGATGGGCCTCGTCTTCCCCAGCCATCCGATCATCGACCTGGATCTGGACCACCCGGTCTTCAACACCTTCTACGACATCGACGAGATCCTGCAGGTGCCGGCCTACGGGCGGTACCGGGGCGGGCAGACCAGCGAGCGCGACGGGTACGTGCCCTACGTGAAGGGCATCGAGGACCACGACGGCAGGCTCATGGTCATCATCAACTGGAACACGGACCTGGGCGACGCCTGGGAGTGGGCCGAACAACCCGACTACCCGCTCCAGTTCTCCACCTTCGCCTTCCAGATGGGGGTGAACATGATCGTCTACGCGATGAGTCACTGACCCCTGCCCCATGCGCACATGAGTATATGAGTATATGAGTAACTCCACGCCCGGATCCCCCTCCGGCACGCTTCCCGTCAGGCCGGATGTGACCATCCCATGAGCGGTCTCTTCGAATTCCTCTTCAAGTACCGGCCGGTTCTCTACCAGGAGGGCGACTTCTCCTTCCTGTCGCCGTGGCCGCTGACGACCGCGGGCCTGATCGCGGCGGCGGTGGCGGTGCCGGCGGTCCTCACCTACCTGCGCGCCCGGGGCAAGAGCAGCAAGGCAGACCGCTGGGTGCTGGGCGTGCTGCGCGGGGCCGCGTTCCTGCTCCTCTTCTTCATCGTGATGCAGCCGGGGCTGGTCCTGACCTCGGTCGTGCCGCAGCGGAATTTCCTGGCGGTGCTCGTGGACGACTCGCGCAGCATGACGATCGACGACCGCGACGGCGATTCCCGCGCCGAACAGGCTGCCGCGCTCCTGGACCCCGAGGGCGAGCTGGTGGGCGCTCTCGGCGAGGAATTCACGCTACGCTACTTCCGTTTCTCGTCCCGGCCGGGAAGGGTCGAGGGCGTCGAGCGGCTCACCTTCGATGGCAGCCAGACCCGGATCGGCGACGCGCTGGCCTACGCCCGCGACGAGCTGCAGGGGGTGCCGCTGTCGGGAATGGTCGTGCTCTCGGACGGGGGCGACAACAGCGACGAGGCCATCGGCGACGCGCTGCTGCCCTTGCGCGCGGCGTCGGTGCCCGTCTTCACGGTGGGGCTGGGCGACGAGGAGATGGAGGCCGATGTCCAGGCCACCCGCGCCGACATGCCCGAACGCGCGCTCGCGGGCACTTCGACGATCGTCAACGTCATCGTCGAAGCGAACGGGTACGGCGGCCGCGACGTCCCGATCATCGTCGAGGACATGGGGACCATCGTCACCACCGAAGTGGTCACGCTGCCCACCGACGGGCAGCCGCTGGTCACCCCCGTCGCGATCACCCTCGAGACTCCCGGCACGCGCGAGCTGACCTTCCGCATTCCCGGCCAGGAGGGCGAGCGGGTCCTCGAGAACAACGTGCTCCACGCGGTCGTCCAGGTCCGCGACCGCACCGAGAAGATCCTCTACTTCGAGGGCGAGCCCCGGTACGAGGTCGCCTTCATGCTGCGCGCCGTGCGCCCCGACGAGAACCTGCAGGTCGTGCTCCTGCAGCGCACCGCCGAGAACAAGTTCTTCCGGCGCAACCTGGACGACCCGCTCGAACTGGTCGAAGGCTTCCCGACCACCCGCCAGGACCTCTACCCCTACCGCGCCCTCATCCTGGGTTCGGTCGAGGCCAGCTTCTTCACCCACGGCCAACTCGAGATGATCGCCGACTTCGTGGGCGAGCGCGGCGGCACCCTGCTCATGCTGGGCGGACGCCGCGCCTTCTCCGAGGGCGGCTACAAGGGCACCCCGCTCGAGGACGTCCTCCCGGTCGTGCTCGACGAACCCACGAACACCACCCCGACCGAGCGCCTCGCCCACGTGAAGGTGACCCCCACCCCGGCCGGCGCGAACCACCCGGCCACCCGCATCGACGGGTCGGCCGAAGAGTCGGCGGTCCGGTGGGACACCCTCCCGCCCCTCTCCACCATCAACGTCGTCACGGGACTGAAGCCGGGCGCGACCGAGCTGCTCCAGGGCGAGGTGGTGGCGGGGGGCGAGGACGGGGCCGCCGACCGAGTGGTCATGGCGTTTCAGCGCTACGGCAGAGGCCGCTCCATGGTGCTGGCCGTGCAGGACGTCTGGCTCTGGCAGATGCACCACACCGTGCCCCTCGAGGATCAGAGCCACGAGACCTTCTGGCGCCAGCTGCTGCGCTGGATGATCGCCGATACCCCCGATCCGGTGGAAGCCGCTCCCGCCCGCGAGTCCGTCGAGGCCGGCGAGCCCGTCACCCTCGAGGCCACTGTGCTCGACGAGGGTTTCGTCGAGGTGAACGGCGCCCGGGTCACCGCCCGCATCACCGCCCCGACGGGCGAGGAGCAGGAACTCCCCATGGAGTGGTCGGTCGCCGAGGACGGCATGTACACCGTCCCCTTTACCCCCGAGATGGACGGCATCTACGAGGTGTCCGTCGCCGCCGGGCGCGACACGGTGGCGCTGGGGACCGGCGTGACCGGCGTGCGCGTGGCTCCCGGCACCGGGGAGTTCCGCGATCCGCGCCAGCGCCGAGGCCTGTTGGAGCGCATCGCCGAGGAGACCGGCGGCCGCTACTACACCCCCGAAACCGCCGGCCAGCTTCCCGAGGACCTGAAATTCTCGGGCGGCGGCGTCACCGTAACCGAGGAGCGCGACCTGTGGGACATGCCGATCCTCTTCCTGCTGCTGGCGGGGCTCCTGGGGGCGGAGTGGGGCTATCGCCGGAAGAGGGGGTTGGCTTGAGCGGCGCGGTTCTCGCGGCTGCGTTGGCGGGCGCGGTGCGGCACGCGACAGGCGTGGCGGCGGGCCGAGAACGGTCGGCTGCGTTGGCGGGCGCGCTATTCCTCGCCCTCCTCCCCGCCACCGCCCAGCCCCAGAACACGCACATCCTCCTCATCTCCGGCCTCGGCGGCGACCCCCAGTACACCGAGGCCTTCCACGGCTGGCTAAGCCGCTTCGCCGACGCCGCCACCGAGAAGTACGGGATTCCCCCCGACAGGATCACCTACCTGGGCGAAAAGACCGATCTGGACCCCACCCGCATCCGCGCGCGCTCCACCGCCGACAACATCCGCGCCGCCTTCGCCCAAATCGTGGAGGCGATGGCGCCAACCGACGACCTCGTCATCCTCCTCGCGGGCCACGGCACCTTCCGCAACGGGACCGCCCGCTTCAACATCCCCGGCCCGGACCTGACCCCGGCCGACGTGAGCGTACTGCTCGCCGGGCTCGGCGACCGCCGCGTCACCTTCGTGAACACCGCGACCGCGTCGGGACCCTTCGTCGAGCCGCTCTCCGGCCCCAACCGCACCATCATCGCCGCCACCCGCACCGGCCGCGAACGCAACGTGACCCGCTTCGGCCTTCACTTCGTCGACGCCTTCGCCGCCGACGGCGCCGATGTCGACAAGGACTCGCGCATCTCCATGCTGGAGGCCTTCTCGTACGCCAGGCTCGAGGTCCAGCGCCAGTACGAAAGCGCCAACCTGCTGATGACCGAGCACGCCGTCCTGGACGACAACGGGGATGGGGAGGGGAGCCACGAGGTGGACGACCTGGAGGGGGACGGGGCGCTGGCGCGGACCGTGTTCCTGACGGCGATCGGGGGGGTTGGGGGGGACGAGGAGGTGACGCCGGAGTTGCGTGCGCTGTACGAGGAGAAGGCGGCGATCGAGGCGCGGATTGCGGATCTGCGGCGCGTGAAGGGGCAGATGTCGCGGGAGCGGTATGAGGACGAGTTGGAGGAGTTGCTGGTGGAGTTGGCGATCAAGAACCGGGAGATTCGGGCGGTGGGGGGCGGGTCCGTCTGACCGGCGGTGTAAACCCTTCGGCGCCTGCGAGCGTCAAAGTGGTACCCGCGACTTTGCGCTCTTTGCGTTTCAGCTGAAACGTTCCAACGAGGCTGCGAGCCTGGTGGGCTACGACCAGCCCCGGTCCCGTTCGCCTCCCTGATCAAGGTGCCATGCCATGTCCGCTACGGCCCTATCCTTCGCCCGCACACCCGCCCACGCCACCTTGACCGCAACCCTCACGCTTCTTCTCACGGCCTGCGGCTCCGGCTCCGACGCGGCCCCCGGCTGGTCCGGCACCGTCGACACCCTCCCTTCCGGCGAGATCGTCGTCCGCAACACCATCGATCCGCTCTGGACGCCGGAGCAGGCGTGGCGGGTCGTCGAGGACCTGCGGATCGGCCAGGCCATAAGCGAGGGGCCCGACCTCTTCGGAGGCATCTACTCCTTCGATGTCGATGCGTGGGGCCGAATCTTCGTCCTCGACGACCAGGCCCAGGAGGTTCGCATCTTCGACTCGGAAGGCGCGTTCGTGCGGACGGTCGGGAGTAGGGGGGAGGGGCCGGGGGAGTTCACGCAAGCCGGTTCGGTCGACCTCTCGCGGAACGGAGAGATCTGGGTGATCGGGCTGGGCCAGGGACGCGTCTCGATCTTCGATACGGCCGGGACCTTTCTGAGACAGCAACGGACCGACGGAGGCTTCATCGTCAAGCCCTACCCCGGTGGATTCGACCCGATGGGCCGCTACAACGTCCTGATTCCGACCGGGGGCATGCGTACGATGGCGCGCTTCGACCAGTCGTACACCCCGATCGACACGATCTCCCTTCCCGAGAATCCGGAGGAAGGCGAGTTCTTCGAACAAGTGGGCGAGGACGGCTCGTCCAGGATGCGAGTCGGAGTCCCCTTCCAGGGATACATGACCTGGCGCTTCTCGCCGACGGGGACCGTGTGGACGCTCCTGACCGGACGCTATCAGCTGACCGAGATGACGATCGATGGAAGGGTGCTGCGGACGATCACGAAGGACCATGAACCCCTTCCGGTGACGGACGGGGATCGGGAGCAGGCCATCGAGAACCTCGAGTGGTTCACCAGCCAGGGCGGGCAGATCGACCGGTCGAAGTTCCCCGGGACCAAGCCGTCCACGGTTTCATTCTTTGTTGACGACGAGGAGAATCTGTGGGTCGAACGGCAGGTTGCGATTGCCGACGAGGACGATGCGGGGCGGCTTTTCGATCTCTTCGACGGGCAGGGGCGGTACCTGGGGATGCTGCGGCTGCCGTTCGAGCTGCGTAATTCGATTCCCGCGCCGATCGTGCGGGAGGGGGTTCTCTACGGGGTGACGAGCGATGAGATCGGGGTGCTGTACTTGGTGCGGGGGAGGGTTGTGAAGCCGTAGGAGGCCTTGGAAGGTCCCGCCCGGCATCCGGCGTTCCAATCCACACGGGGTTCGGGAGCCCCGGCCGAGCGCCGTGCTCGATGACACTGTTGCAGAGTTGCTCCCCGCCACCGCGGACCACGATGGCCAGGACGCCCAACGGAGGAGGATCCCCATGACCAGCAGTCCACGCAGGTTTCCAGACGGCGAACCGTCGCATGAGAGCATCATGGCCGCACTGATCCGTGCCAGAGCGGACGCCATGTCGCGGATCGCGGCAGTCGCCGTCGCCGAGGCCTCGCCCGAGCCGACCAAAGAGGTCACCGCCACCGCGAGCGCCCCAGATCGCCGGGCACCGGCCACGTCGGCCGCGGGGAGCGCCGGTACTCGACTCCCATCGGCCCGCTGACTGGCCGGCGTCGCGGAGGATCTGAAGCTCGGAGGCTGACGTCCAGGCGGGGAACCTCGAGTTTGGCCCCGGGTCCTCGCGCAAGACGATTCGGCGAGCGCTGCCGGGTATTGGCACCCGACCGGTGCAATGACAGCCGGACGATGTGGCGCCCCGCCCCCGCAAAGTGCACCTTTCGAGGATGTTCTTCGCGCCACGCCCACCCGGCCTCCACCGCCCGTTCGGACCGCTCGCCGTGACCACACTTCTGGTCCTCGCGACCGCGGCAACCGCGTTCGGAAGCGCCGTCGCCCAGGACCCCCCCGGCTTCGAACACCTGCGCGCCGGCCGCTACGACGAAGCTGTGCGTTCCCTCCGCGCGGAAGCCCTCGACGGCAGCGCCGCCGCGCTCTCCGGGTGGGTCACCGCGCTGCGCGAGACCGGCGACTACGAGGGCGCGGTCAAGGCGGCCGAACGGGGCGTGGAGCGGGGGGTTGCGGGAGCGCGGGCGCTACTGGGGGCCGCGCAGATGGAGGTGGGCCGGATCACCGAGGCCCGCGCCGCCCTCGAAGCGGGCGCACTCGAACCTGACCATGCCGGAGCCCTCGCCCGCGTCGAACTCGGCATCCTCGAATACCGCTACGGAGACCGCCGCGCCGCGCGCGACCTCTTCGACGGCTTCATCGACTACTACAACAACGCGAGCGACCTCTCGGCCGCCGAACTCACTGCGGTCGGCCGGGCGCTCATGCACCTGTCGCGCTGGGACTACGAGTACGCGCATGACGCGCTGCAGGCCCTCGACGAGGCGGTTGCGGCCGGCCCCCTGGACCACGCCCCGCAGCTCGCCACCGGCGAACTCTTCCTGGAACGCTACGACGCGGGACAGGCGGCTGAAGCCTTCCAGTACGTCCTCGCCGAGAACCCCGCCCACGCGGGGGCACTGCTGGGCCTGGCCCGGGTCGCCCGTCTCGAGGGCGGCGGCGATGTGCCCGGTGCGATCGAAGCGGCACTCGCGACCAACGACAACCTGGCGGGCGCCCGCACGCTCCTGTCGCGACTGCGGCTGCTGGAGGGCAACCGAAGTCAGGCGCTCGAGGAAGCCGGCCGCTCCCTGGAGGTCAACCCCGCCGATCTGGAGGCGCTCGGCACGAAGGCGGCGATCCTCCACCTCTCCGGCGACGACCCGGGCTTCCGCACCGTCATGGAGACGGTCCGTTCCCTCACCGACTTCCCCACCACCCCCCTCATCGTCCTCTCCGAACTGCACGCGGATCACCGCAAGTACGAGGACGCTCTCGCCTTCGCCCGCCAAGCCGCCGAAGCGGACCCCGAGAGCTGGGCCGGATGGGGCCTCATGGGGCTCAACCAGGTCCGTCTGGGCCGGGTCGAGGCGGGCCGCACGAACCTGGAGAAGGCGTTCGCGGGCGATCCCTTCAACCTCTGGTTCAAGAACACCCTCGACCTGCTCGACACCTTCGCTGACTATCGCACCATCGAGACGCCGCATTTCCATCTTGTCCTGCACAAGGACGAGGCCGACCTGCTGGGGCCGTACATGGAGGTGATCGCCGAGCGGGCCTGGCGCGAGATGTCGGAGCGGTACGGGTACGCGCCCGAGGAGCCCATCCGTGTCGAGGTCTACCCGCGCCACGCCGACTTCTCGGTGCGCACGGTCGGGCTGGTGGGGATCGGGGCGCTGGGGGTCAGCTTCGGGCCCGCCCTGGCCATTGATTCGCCCACGGCACGCAATCCGGGCGACTTCAACTGGGCCTCGACGCTCTGGCACGAGATCGCGCACTCCTTCCACATCGGGGTGTCGAACAGCGAGGTGCCGAGGTGGTTCTCCGAAGGGCTGTCCGTGCACGAGCAACGCAAGGCGGACGGCGGCTGGGGCCATCAGGCGGGGGCGAGCTTCGTCGCGTCGCTGGCGGCGGGCGAACTGCGGCCGGTCAGCGAGCTGGACCGGGGGTTTTCCAGCCCGCGCCATCCGGGCGAGGTCCGAAACAGCTACTACCAGGCGTCGCTGGTCTTCGAGGTGATCGAGGATCGGTACGGGTTCCCTGCCATCGTGAAGATGCTGCATGCGTACCGTGACGGCGCGACCAACGAGGAGGCGTTCGAGAGGGCGCTGGGGGTCGATCTGGAGGACTTCGACGGGGACTTCGAGGACTTTCTGAAGGAGCGTTTTGCGGCGGCGATCGAGTCGGTGGGAGGGGAGACCGAGGAGGCGACGACCGCGCCGGTTCCGGTCATGATGCCCGACATCGTGCCCGACATCGCCACGCTGGAGGCCTCGGTTGCGCGGGATCCCGGCCGGTTCGCGCCGCGCATGGCCCTGGGGCAGGCCCTGTTCCGGGACGATCGCGGCGCTGAGGCGGCCGAACACTTCGAGGCCGCGCTCGAACTTTTCCCCCAGTACGGTGGCCCCGATGGCGCGCACTGGTTCCTGGGCCGCATCCGCGAGGAGGAGGGCGACACGGCGGCGGCGGTCACGCACTACCGCGCCCTGGTCGCCCTCAACGAGAGTCACTACGAGGCGCGGGTAGCGCTGGCGGGGTTGCTGGGGGGCGGGGACGAGGCGGGAGCCGCCGAGGTCCTGCGCCACCTCGCCTACATTCACCCCTACGAGATCACCGACCACGAGCACCTGGCCGCCCTGATGGAGGAGGTCGGCGATCTGGACGGCGCGATGCTGGAACGGCGCGCGGTCCTCGCCCTCCGTCCGGTCGATCGCGCGGAGGCACACTACCAGGTCGCCCGCCTCCTGCACCTCAAGGGGGATCGCGCGGCGGCCCGCAGCGCGGTTCTCGCGGCGTTGGAAATCGCGCCAAACTACGAGGAAGCCCTCGACCTGCTGCTGGAGCTGCGGCGTGGAGGGGCGGGGAGATGAGGGCGCCGAGGGTCACCGTCCTGGTCCTGCTCACCGGCCTCGGCGTGCTCGCGGCGGGAGTGGGACTGCCGGCTCTGGTCGGCCCGCGGTCATCGGCCACCCGATCCGCCGGACAGTCGCCCGCCCTCCGGCCGGATCCTCCGCTGGCCCAACCCATTCCCACGCCGGCACCCGGCTACGCGGCTATCCCCGGGGGGGGTGTCCCGCAATCCCCCCGTGCAACCCTCCAGGAGTTCCCAAGCGTCCCCTACGACGGCACCTACACCTTCGTGCGGGTCCGCTTCAACACCGGCCGGCGCGGCTTCGGCGGCGGCTTCGGGCGCGGGCGCGGCCCCGGGTGGGCCCACGACTACCCCGACGCCGACGACAACTTCATCAAGATCCTGGACGAAGTGACGCTATTGGGTCCCAACACCGACGGCACGAACGTGATCGACGCCGAGGACCCCGATCTTCACAACTACCCGATCGCGTACGTCTCCGAGCCGGGCGAGTGGGCCCCCACGCAGGCCGAGGTCGACAACCTGGCCAGCTATCTGGGCAAGGGCGGCTTCCTGATCCTCGACGACTTCCGCGGAAACCGCGAGTGGGCCCAGGTGGAGGCGATCTTCAACGTCATCCTCCCCGGCCACACCTTCAGCATCCTCGAGCTGGAGGAGCCCATCTTCAACTCCTTCTTCCAGATCGAGACCCTGGACCTGCCCCCGCCGACCTTCCAGCAGTACACGCCTATCTTTCTGGGAATCCACGAGGGCAACGATCCCGAGGGGCGTCTGATGGTCATTGCCAACTTCAACAACGACATCGGCGACTACTGGGAGTACTCGGACATGGGGTACTATCCCATCGACCTGTCTAACGAAGCCTACAAGTTCGGTGTCAACTATGTGATCTATGCGATGAACCGTTGAAGTCCGCGGGCCGCGGAAGGACGAACCCCCGCCCCAATCTCCGAAACCCCCCTCCACCGGAAGACCCACAGAGGTAACCCCTTGTCCACAGACACCCTGACCCCCCCCACCACCGAGCCCCAGGCCGACGTCGCCCTCGCCAGGCGCATCCAGGAGGGCCGCGAGAAGATCCTCTCCGAGGTCCGCAAGATCATCATCGGGCAGGACGAGGCCGTCGAGCACGTGCTGCTGACCCTGCTTGTGGGCGGCAACAGCCTGATCGTGGGCGTTCCCGGCCTGGCCAAGACGCTCCTCATCCACTCGATCGCGCAGGTGCTGGACCTGAACTTCTCGCGCATCCAGTTCACCCCGGACCTGATGCCGTCGGACATCACCGGCACCGACATCATCCAGCAGCGCGAGGACGGAACCCGCAGCCTGGAGTTCACGCCCGGGCCCATCTTCGCGAACGTGGTCCTCGCCGACGAGATCAACCGCACGCCGCCCAAGACCCAGGCCGCGCTGCTCGAGGCCATGCAGGAGCACCGGGTCACCGTGCAGGCCAACACCTACGAACTGGAGCCGCCCTTCTACGTCTTCGCCACGCAGAACCCGATCGAGCTCGAGGGGACCTACCCGCTTCCAGAGGCGCAGCTGGACCGGTTCATGTTCCACATCCGCATGGACCACCTGGAGGAGGAGGAGGAGATGGAGGTGGTGCGGGAGACGACGGACGAGGTCGAGCCGGAGCTGCACCCGGTGGTGTCGCAGGAGGACATGATCGCGTTCCAGGACCTGGTGCGACGCGTTCCGGTCGCCGAGCCGGTCATGCGCTACGCCGTGGGTCTGGTGCGGGCCAGCCGGCCGAACCCGAACGGTGGCCTCGACTTCATCAAGAAGTGGGTTGCGCACGGGGCCAGCGTGCGGGCGGCGCAGTACCTGATTCTGGGGGGCAAGGCGCGCGCGCTCACCCAGGGGCGATTGACCGTCAGCTTCGACGACATTCGGGCGCTGGCGCTACCAGTCATGCGGCACCGCGTGCTGACGAACTTCCACGCCGAGTCCGAGGGGCGCACCACCGATGAGCTGGTGAAGATGCTGCTCGACTCCGTGCCGGTTCCCAGTTCGGGGATGTAGGGGACGAATGACCAGCGCGGTCCCCCACTCGCACCCGGCCCGCCCGGGCCGTTAGACGCCCATGGCCACCGCCTCGCCTGCGGCACGCACGTCGTTCCTGGACCCCGACATCCTGGCCAGGATCGACAATCTGCAACTGCTTGCGCGCACCGTGGTAGAGGGCTTCATGCAGGGAATCCACCGCTCGCCCTACCTGGGTGTGAGCATGGACTTCGCCGAGCACCGCCCGTACATGCCCGGTGACGACATCCGCAGGATCGACTGGCGTCTCTTCGCCCGCACAGACCGCTTCTACATCAAGCAGTTCGAAGCGGAGACCAACGCGGACGTGGCGTTCCTGCTGGACACATCGGCCTCGATGGGATACGGGTCGGGCGAGATCACCAAGCTGGACTACGGGCGCTTCCTGACCGCGAGCCTGGCGTGGTTCTCGGCCGGGCAGAAGGACCGGGTGGGACTGTACGCCTTCGACAGCGACGTGGTCGAGCACGTGCGACCCTCGGCGGCCCACCTCGACAAGGTGCTCCATGCGGTGGCCCGGGTGAAGGCCGACCGCACCGGGGGCTGGGAGCGTCCGCTGGCGCGCGTGGCCAATACCTTCCTGCGCCGCGGGATCCTGGCGGTGGCGTCGGACTTCTACACCGACCCGGACGACATCACGGAGAGGCTCGGCTTCTTCCGCGCGCAGGGGCACGACGTGGTGGCCTTCCACATCCTCGATCCCGCCGAGATCGACTTCCCCTTCACCCAGGCCACCAACTTCCAGGATCTGGAAACGCGGCAGATCATGCCGGTGAAGCCGGAGAAGTACGCCGGCGCCTACCAGGAGCAGATCGGCGCCCACATCGAAGCGCTGGGCAAGGGGTTCGGCAGGCAGGGGGTCGACTATGTCCTCCTCAACACCGCCGAGCCGCTGGACGAGGCGCTGTACGCGTACCTGGTTTTCCGCCAGAAGATGGTTCGGAGTCCGCGATGACGGTGCACGGCGCGCGGTCCGCGTGGCCTTCGGTCGACGCGGTCGGACGGTAGACTTTGTGGGCTTCCTGACCCCCCTCTTCCTGATCGGCCTGGCCGGTCTCGCCATCCCGGTCCTGATCCATCTGACGCGCCAGGAGAAGGGGAAGCCGCTGCGCTTCCCGTCGCTGATGTTCCTGAAGCGCATCCCCTTCGAGGAGACTTCGAGGCGGCGCATTCGCCACTGGCTGCTCCTCGCGATGAGGCTGGCCGCGCTGGGACTCCTGGTCGCGGCCTTCGCGCGTCCGTTTGTGCGGGGTGGGGCGCTCGCTTCGGTGGGAGGGCCGGGGCCGGAGGAGGTGGTCATCCTGCTCGACGTTTCCTACTCGATGGACCTGGGGGACAACTGGTCGCGGGCGTTGTCCCACGCGAACGACATCGCCGCGGCGCTCAGGCCGCAGGACCGCATCTCGCTCGTCACCTTTTCCGAAACGCCGCACCTGGTCCACCGCTCGATCAACGACCCGGCCCGGATCGCCGCCACCCTGGACACGCTCCGCACGGGCTCGCTGGCCACGCGCATCGGCCCGGCCATCAAGCTGGCCCGCTCGACGCTGGCCGCCTCCGAGCTGCCCCGCCAGCGCGTCGTCCTGATCAGCGATTTCCAGCGCACCGGGTGGCGCCCCGACCCCGACGCGACGCTCCCCGCCGGAGTGACGATCGAGCCGGTGGTGATGGGTGAGGGAGGCACCGCCAACCTCGCCCTGACGGACCTGGAACTCGGCCGCGAATCGGCCGGAAACCGCGAACGCGTCACCGTTTCGGCCCGCCTGATCAACACCGGCGACACCGAATCCACCACCGAAGTCACCCTCGCCATCGACGACACCGACGTAGGCACGGCCACCGTCACCGCGCCCGCCGGCGGGGCCATCCCCGTCACCTTCGACCCCTTCACCCTCACGCACCCCTTCACCCGCGGCGAGGTACGCGTCGCCGAGGAGCCCGGCACCGGACTCGGCGAGGACAACGTGCTGCACTTCGTCGCGTCCCCCGGCGGCGACCTCTCCGTCCTGATCGTCGACCCGCTCGGCGGCGGGGACTCCAACCTCTACCTGCGCGGGGCGCTGGGGATCGCCGAGGGCGCCGGCTTCGCCATTGTGCTGACCCGCGGCGCGCCCAGCGACAACCAGCTGGCGGCCTCGGACGTGGTCGTTCTCAACGGCGCGCCCTTCCCCGGCGGCAACGCGGGCGACCGTCTGCGCGCCTTCGTGGAAGAGGGCGGCGGCCTTCTCCTCGTGCTTGGTCAGCGCAGCTCCGTACCGTCGGTCCACGCCGAGTTCCTGCCCGCCACGGTCGGGCCGGTCACCGAGGACACGGGGGAGCGCCGCCTCGGCTTCGTCGACTACGACCACGCCGTCTTCGAGGCCTTCATGGGCCCCCGCTCCGGCGACTTCTCCCAGGCCAACTTCTACCGCACCCGCCGCCTCGACATGACCGACGGCCGCGTGACCGCGCAGTTCGACGACGGTACGCCGGCGCTGGTCGAAGGCAGGCGAGGGAAGGGGCGCATCCTCATCTGGGCATCCGGGCTGGACCGCTTCTGGAACGATTTGGCACTGCAGCCCGTGTACCTGCCCTTCGTCCACCGCATGACGCGCTTCCTGGGGGGACGCGGAGAGGTCGCCCCCTGGCACCCCGCCGGATCGACGGTGAATCTCTCCGCGCTGACCAGGGCGGGCACCACGCTCGAGATTCCGCCCGGCGCTGTGGCTATGGAGCCCGGCGGCGGCTCGGTGGCGGTGGACCCGGCGACAGCGTTGTTGAGGCTGGAGAGCCGGGGCATCTGGGAGATCCGGCCGCCGGGAGCGCGGCCCGAGAACCCCATGGCGCTGGCGGCCAACGTCGACGTGACGGAGTCGGATCTGACCAGGCTGGACGTCGAGGAGCTCGTGGGGGCGGTGGGGGGGGAGCCGGCGGAGGGAGAGGCCGAGGACGGGGCGGCGGAGATGGACGGGGCCGCACCCGACTTGCAGGCGGCGGATTTCGAGAGCCGGCAGTCGTTCTGGCGCTATCTGCTGGCGGCCGTCTTTCTGCTGATGGTTTCGGAGACCGTGTTGGCCAACCGGCTGTCGCGTCGTAGGATCAAAGAAGCGTCGGCCATGGTCGACTGAGGAGGCCCGGAAGGGCCAGTGCGGGATCGAAACGAATTCCGCGACAAAACCAGGAGGAGATATGTCCATAGCGAGCAACTGGCGAAGCAGAGACCAACTCCTGCGCATCGTGCGCCGCGTCCGTCGCCGCTGGCGCACCAAGCTCGTCCTGCGCGGGCTCGCCCTGACCCTCGGCGGCACCCTCCTCACCTTCCTCATCTCCGCCTCCACCCTGGAGTTCCTGCGCTTCGAGCCCGGTGCGATCACCGCCTTCCGCATCGTCCTCTGGCTGGTCGTGGGCTTCTTCCTGATCCGGTCCGTCCTCTGGCCCCTGCTCCGCCGCGTCTCGGACGAACGCGTGGCGCTGTACCTGGAAGAGAACGAGCCGTCGCTGCAGTCCCGCGTCCTCGCGGCCGTCGAGTCGACCCAAAAAAGCGATGAACTGGAGAAGTCGCCGCTGTTGCAGGAGGTGGTGTGGGACGCGGTCAGGGAGTGCGGCCGAATCGACTATGGGCGGGGCATCGAACGGACCTCGCTGCGCCGCTCGCTCGCGGCCGTGGGGGCAATCGTCCTCGCCTCGATTCTCTTCGTCGCCCTCGGCCCGGGCTTCCTGCGCCACGGCATGTCCGCCCTCTTCAACCCCGTGCGCGCCGCCGAGGCGGTCAACCCCTACAGCGTTGCGGTGATGCCCGGCGACACCACCATATCACGCAATTCCGACCTGCTGGTCTCGGCCAACCTGGCAGGCTTCGCCTCCGACGATGTCGTCCTCTACACCCGCGAAGAGGGGGCGAGCGGCTTCGTGGCCCTGCCCATGATCGAGGACGGCACAGGGTCGTTCGAGGGGCTCCTGCTCAACGTCGCCGAAGAGACCACCTACTACGTGGAGGCCGCCGGGGTTCGCTCCGCGACCTTCACCCTGGGCGTCGCGGACCTGCCCGCGGTGGACCGGCTCGAGATGGTCTACCACTTCCCCGCCTACACGGGTCTCACGCCGCGCAGCTTCGAGTACGGCGGCGACGTGGCCGCGCTGCGCGGAACGCGGGTTGCACTGACCGTGACCTCTACCATCCCCACACCCGGAGGCCTCCTCGTAATGGACTCCGGCGACACGATCGCCATGGAAGCCGGGCCCGAGGAGACCTTCACCGGCTCGTTCATCGTGCGGGAGCGCGGCTTCTACGGCATCCGCTTCCTCACCCACGAAGATCTCTGGATCACCGGCGCCCCCGACTACCGCATCGATGTCCTGAGCGACCAGGGCCCGTCGGTCTCCTTCGCGAAGCCCGGGCGCGACATCTCGGTCAGCGCCATCGAGGAAGTGTTCCTCGAGGCCCGCGCCGACGACGACCTCGGCGTCTCCGAGATCCTGCTCGTCTACAACGTGAACGGAGGTCCCTCCGACACCGTACCGCTGCATGCTGCGTCGGGCGCGCCGATGCCGGCCGTGACCGCGGGGCACACGGTCTTCATGGAGGACTATGAGCTGGAGGTGGGGGACCTCGTGGCCTACCACGCGATCGCTCGCGACAACGCGCCGACGCCGAACGAGGCCCTGACGGACATCTACTTCCTGCAGGTGCGCCCCTTCGAACGCGAGTACCGCGAACAGGAGGGGGGCGGCGGGGGTGGAGGAGGCGGAGGCGGCATGGACGACGACCTGTCGGGGCTGCAGCGGCAGATCATCGCGGCCAGTTTCAACCTGGAGCGCGACCGCGACAGTTACGACGAGGAGGTGTGGGAAGAGAACGTGATCAGCATCGCGCTCAACCAGGAGCGTTTGCGGGAGCAGGTGGAGACGCTGCGGCAGCGCATCGTGAACCGGGGGATTTCGGGGGCTGACGAGACCTTCCAGCGCATCGCCGACGCGCTGCCGACGAGCGTCGAGGCCATGAACGAGGCGGTCGACTCGCTGCGGGAGCTGAACCCGCAGGGTGCCATCGCACCGCAGCAGCGCTCTCTGCGGCAACTGCAGAAGGCCGAGGAGACGTACGAGCGTTTCGTGTCGCAGAACCAGCAACAGCAGGGTGGCGGGGGGGGCGGGGGGCAGCAGGGCCCCAGCGCCGAGGACCTGGCCGATCTGTTCGAGCTGGAGACCGACGCGCTGCGCAACCAGTACGAGACCGTGCAGAGGAGCGAGCAGGAGAGCGCCGACCAGGCAATTGACGAGACGCTCGAGAAGCTGCGCGAGCTGGCCCGTCGGCAGGAGCAGGAGCTGGAACGGCAGCGTCGTCGGGCGGCGGCGCAGCAGGGCCAGCAGAGTCAGCAGGGTGGTGGCGGCCAGAGCGCGCGGGAGCTCGCCGAGGAGGCTGAAGAGGCGGCCCGCCAGCTGGAGCGCCTCTCGCGCGAGGCCGGGCAGCGGCAGCTCGAGGAGGTGGCGCGGGAGCTGCAACAGGTCGCCGACGCGATGCGCCGGTCGGCCGCGCAGGGAGGCAACGCCGGGGTCGCCGAAGCCCAGTCGGCACTGCGCCGCCTTCGCGAGGCGCGCGACGAGCTGGAAGATGTGCAGGGCGAACGCCTGCAGCGCGACCTGAGCGACGCGCGTGAGCGGGTAGAGGAACTCGCCCGCCAGCAGGAGGACATCGAGAACCGCATGGACGCGATGGGGCAGGCGGACCGTCCATCAGCGAGCCAGCGGGACCGCGTCATCGAGACCAAGACCGAAATGGCGGAGGAGGTTGGCGACCTTCTGGCCAAAATCGACCAGCTCGCCGCCAGCGCCCGGCGCGACGGGACGGACGGCGCCGACGAACTGGAAGAGGCCAGCACCACAATCCGCGAGACCCAGCTGCGCGAACGTCTGCTCTACTCGCGCAACCTGGTGGGGCGCCGCGGCCAGGAGGAGTACGCCGAGGCCTTCGAGAATCAGACCGCGCAGGCCATCCAGTCACTCCGGAACCGCCTGGAAGAAGCCGACGAGGCCGTGCAGGGGGGCGCTGTCGCCGACACCGAAAACGACGCCCTCGAGGCGGCCCGCGATCTGACCCGCAGCCTGGAGTCGATGGAGCGCCGCCTGGAGACGGGTGCGCAAACCGGCGGTGGTGGTGGAGACAGAGCCGCGAACTCCGGCAACCGCGACACCGAGCGGACGGGTCCAGGCGGTCCCGGGATCTTCGACCCCGAGCTGGTCCGGCAGATGCGCAGAGAGGGCCGTGTGCGGCTGGGCGAAGCGCGGGCGTTGGCACAACTGATCGAACGGGCCGGCGCGGATCCACAGGAACTCCAGGCCATGATCAACGCCATGCGCGCGCTCGACCGCGCCGCCACCTACGATGATCCCGAAGAGGCGCTCCGGTTGCAGGCCGAGCTGGTGGAGGGAATGAAGCAGCTGGAGTTCCAGCTCCGCCGGCTTTTCGGCGCGGAGGACGAGGATCAGCTCCTGCTCTACCAGTCGGGTGACGTGCCGGAGGAGTACCGTGCCCTGGTCGAGAAGTATTACAAGGAGTTGGCCAGGAGTCGCGGGAGCGGGAGAGGCGGGCGTTGACGTCCGGTCCGCCGGACACCCGCAACATCGAACTCTCGATCGAGGTCTCCGCCCCGGTTGACGACGTGTGGGAGGCGATTGCCACCGGCGATGGAATCAAGCGGTGGTTCGCGCCGTTCGCGTCGGTGGAGGAGGGGGAGGGAGGGACGGTCGCCGTGGCGTGGGCCGAGGGCGCGGACTGGCCGAGCAGGATCACCGTGTGGCGACCGGGCGAGCATTTGCGGCTGGTGGACCTTTCCGATGTAGATGCCGTCGACGCGGGGAGCGCCCTCACCGTGGACTACCACCTGAGCACCGCCGACGGCAAGACCCGGTTCCACCTCGTCAACACGGGCCTGCCGGGCACACCGGACTTCGGCAATCACTTCCGCATGATGACGAACGGCTGGCGCGTCTTCCTCTGGAACCTGAAGCATGCGGTGGAGCGGCACCCTGGTGTCCCGCGGCGCGTGATCAGTGCGCGGCCATGGGTGACGGGTAGCCGCGACGAGGTGTGGGGGCGGGTTTTCGGGGAGGAGGGGGTCGGCGGGGATGGGGAGGACGGGCGTTCGCTCGCGGAGGGCGACCCCTTTCACTTCGTCCTCGACGGTGGGACGGTGCTCTCGGGGACCGTCGTGTTCGCGGATCGGCCGTGGTCGTTCGCCGGCATGGTGGAATCGCTGAACGACGGCGTGCTGCACGTGGAGATGGAGGGGAGCGGGGAGCGGTGGAAGATGGGGGTGTGGCTGTCGGCGTACGGGGTGGAGGAGGGGCGGTGCGGTCGGGTGGGTGATGCGTTGGATGGGACGATTGGGAGGTTGTTTCCGGAGGAGGGGTAGGGCGGGGTGGCGGGACAACCGCTTTTTCTCCGCGGGCTATCCAACGGACCAGCAGCACCTTGCCATTGCGGAAGCAGCCCACGCCCCGGTGCGCGGCCAACCATCCACACGCCTGGAAGAAACCTCATGCCAAAGCCCACCCTCCCATGGATCGCCGCGCTCGCCATCCTGCCGATCCCCGCGGCCAATGCACAGCAGATACTCGAGATCGACTTCGACACCGGCCGGACCATCATCGATGACGAGTGGCGCGCCATTTATTCCGGCCTGGTGGCCGTCGACTGGGAACGGAATATCCTCTACGTCGACGACAAGGAGGAGCCGGAAGGGATCATGGCCTTTTCTCTGGAGACGGGGGACTGGCTCCGGACGATTCGGACCCCGGAGGGCGAGGGGCCGTACGAGTTCCCGCAGGGCCGGTCCGGCATCGACCTCGCTCCCGGTGGCGGTCTCTACGTTTCCGGCATGATGAGGGTCGTGGAGTACGATCCCCAGGGCATGCCCATCCACTCCTGGCGCCCGGAATCAAACCTGGGCAGGCAAGTGTGCAACTTCGGCGGGGCACCCGCCGTCCCGTCCGAGGGGGGAGTGATCAGGCGTGGGCCCGACGCCGGAATGGACCAGGCCTTCGGGCCGAGCCAGGGAAAAAGCCGTGGCGTCGTAGCCGGAACGATCGACGACGTCCGTGCAATCGTCATGAGACGGTTGGACACCAGGATCGCCTGTCTGGATGGTGCGGCCTATGTCGCGATGCCCAACGAGGAGGGGCCAGCGTCTGTGTTCGTGTACCATCGAAGCGGCGAGGAGGGAATGGTGGCGGTTCCCGTCAAGGGCGCCACGGACCGCACCGGGTGCACGATAAACGGAGAACCCTGCCCCCATTGGAGCGAGCGGGCGCGGATGTCCTTCGACGACCTGGAGAACATCGTGCTTCTGGGCTACGACTGGGCAACTCACGGTGCCATCGTCAACCCCGATACCGGCTGCCACGCACTGATACGCAACACGACACGGGGTCAGCATACGCCGATTCGCATCCACGCGGACAGCGTGCTGGTGCTCCACAACCCCTTCGAAGTGACCGAGAAGGATGGCCGGACCGTGTACAATGTCACCGGGAACTCCGCCTACCGGGTGTCGATGCATCCTTTGCGCCGCGTGAGCGGTGAACCGTGCCCGGGGATGCTGCCCTCGGTGCGCTGAGCAACCCTGGCCCGGCGAGCCTCAATCCGCGCCCGATATGAAGGCAGGGGGACGCTCCCCTACCCGCCCCTCGAGAACGGGTCCACGATCTCCACCCCCGCCGCTTCAAAATCCCTCCGGTTGCGCGTGACCACGACGAGGCCCTGGGCCAGCCCGCTCGCCGCGATCAGACTGTCCTTGATTGGCATGGACCTGCCGCGCGAGCGGAGAGCCACCAGCAGTTCCGCCCAGCGGAGGCCGGTCTTCGTGTCGATCGGCACGCATCGGATTCGGCGCACGACTTCAGTGAACCACAAGTCGAGGGCGTCACGGCTCCGTCCCGGCGCCAGCAGCCTGATTCCGAACCGGATTTCCCCGAGGATGACGGGGTTCACGCAGATGTGTTCCTCATGATCCCTCAGCCACTCCACGACCCCGGGATCGGGGCGCGCTTTGGTTGTCTCCGAAAGGACGTTGGTGTCGACGAGGTATTTCACTGACCGCCGATTCGTGGCTTCAGCGATGCGGTCGACTCCGAGGCAACCGGCACGAACCAGTCCTTTTCGGGACAGGCCAGCAGCCAGTCCACCAGGCCGCTGTTCTCCGGCGTACCCGCGCGGGCCAGGCGATAGACTCCCGGACCAAGCCTTTCGACGTCGAACTCCTGGCCGGGCACGACGCCGTCGCGCTTACGAAACTCGGCCGGCAGCACCATCTGTCCCCTGGTAGAAATGACGGTTTTCATGATAAGTAAGATGATTGTCTTACCTCAATCCACAAGACCCCTCCTTTCACGGGCTGACGGTTCCGGGCTATGATGGCATGCCCTTCCCACCGAACGATCTCCGCGAAAGGCCGCAAGCAATCATGAAGGCACTCAAACCGGATACCGAGTCTTTCTGGCCAGGTCTGCAGGCCCTTCTTCGCCCCCTCCCCGCCCTGGCAGCCATCGCCCTCCTCGCCCTCCCCTCCCCCCTCCTCCCCCAGGAACCCCCCGACACCACCCCCGACCCCCGCCAGGAAGGCCTCCCCCTCGCCCCCGGCCGCACCATCTCCACCAGCTTCACCGAAGGCTCGTGGATGTCGGTCGATGTCAGCCCGGACGGCCAGACCCTCGTCTTCGACTTCCTCGGCGACCTCTACACCATGCCGATCACCGGCGGCACGGCCACGCCACTCACCCAGGGCATGGCCTTCGACGGCCAGCCGCGCTTCAGCCCCGACGGCACCCGCGTCGTCTTCACCTCCGACCGGACCGGTGGCGAGGGCATCCACATCATTTCGCTCGACCTCACCGACACCGTGCAGGTCACCAAGGGCAAATCCAGCGCCTACCAGTCCCCCGAGTGGACCCCGGACGGGAACTACGTGCTCGCCACGCGGCAGGGCCCCGGGCAGGGCAAGCTCTGGATGTACCATGTCGACGGTGGCTCCGGGATCCAGCTGATCGACGAGCCCGCGAGCCGGCGCACCACCGGCGCGGCCTTCGGCGCGGACGATCGCTACATCTGGTACGCGTACCGGACCGGCGGGTGGGAGTACAACTCGTCCATGCGGCAATACCAGCTCGCCGTCTACGATCGCGAGACCGGCGAGTCGACGACGCGGTCTTCGCGCTACGGCGGCGCTTTTCGCCCGGCCCTGAGCCCGGACGGCCGCTGGCTCGTTTACGGGTCGCGCCACATCGGCGAGACGGGACTCCGTGTCCGCGATCTGGCCAGTGGGGACGAGCGCTGGCTCGCCTTCCCCGTGCAGCGTGACGACCAGGAGTCGATCGCGACCCGGGACGCCTATCCCGGCATGTCCTTCACCCCCGATTCGCGCGAGGTGGTGGCCTACCACGGCGGTGGACTGTGGCGCATACCCATCGACGGTTCGGAGGCGGCCCCGATCCCCTTCCGCGTCGATGTGGAACTGGCGATCGGTCCGCTGGTCGACTTCGACTACCGCATCGAGGACACGGAGACGTTCGTCGCCAAGCAGGTGCGCGACGCGGTCCCGTCCCCGAGCGGCAACCGCATCGCCTTCGCGCTGCTGTCCCGGGTGTACGTCATGCAATGGCCCGATGGGACGCCGCGGCGGCTCACCGATGCCGACGTGAACGAGCACATGCCCGTGTGGTCGCCCGACGGCGAGTCGATCGCCTACGCTACCTGGGACGACCAGGCGGGCGGGCACATCTACCGGGTCGACGCGGACGGCGGCGAGCCGGAGCGGCTGACCACCGCGCCCGCCTTCTACAACCAGCCCGCGTGGGCCCCGGACGGGGAGCGCATCGTGGCCGTGCGGGGACCCGGACGCGCCTACGACGAAGCCCTGACCCGGGGCGTGCCGGGCGGCGCCGAGGACCTGGTGTGGATTCCGGCCGACGGGGGCGACGCCACGGTGATCGCGCCGGCGCGCTACACCGCGCATCACTTCACCCAAAATCCGGACCGGATCTACGCCTACGCGTTCGGCGAAGGCCTCATCTCGTTCCGCTGGGACGGCACCGACAAGAAGCAGCACGTCCGGGTGACCGGCGCCGGAGCGCCCGGCTCGAGCGGGTCGCCCTCGGCGTCGCTGGTGATGATGGCGCCCACCGGCGACCAGGCGCTGGCCCGGGTGGGGAACCATCTCTACACGGTCACGGTCCCGGTGGTGGGCGGCGAGGCCCCCACGATCAGCGTCGCCAATCCCGACAACGCGTCGTTCCCGGCTCGGCAACTCACCGAGATCGGTACCGAGTTCCCGGCGTGGGGCCATGACGGACGCACCGTGCACTGGACCATCGGCAACGCGCACCTGGTCTACAACCTGGATGACGCGCAGGCCTTCGAGGACTCGGTGGCGGCCGCGGCCCGTGACGAGGAGTCGGACGAGGGCACGGAGGAGGAAACCGAGGAAGAGGGGGAAGAGCCCGAGGGTGAGGAGGAGGAGGCCGAATCAGTCGAGGACGAGCCGGTGGAGGAAGACGATGAAGACGCCCGCTACCGCCCGGCCGAGGTGCGCATCCAGGTGGACATCCCCCGTGACATCCCCCGGGGCGCAGCGCTCCTCACCGGCGCCAGGATTGTCACGATGGACGGCGACGAGATCATCGAGCAGGGCGATATCGTGGTCGAGAACAACCGCGTCGCCGCCGTGGGCCCCACCGGCACGCTCACCGTCCCCGAGGGCGCCGACACCGTGGACCTCACCGGCAAGACGATTGTACCCGGCTTCATCGACACGCACGCCCACCTCCGCGCCCAGGTCAACATCCATCGCAGCCAGCCCTGGTCCTACGCGGCCAACCTTGCCTACGGGGTGACCGCCACCCGGGATCCGCAGACCGGCACCACCGACGTCATCAGCTACGAGGATCTGGTGCGCGCGGGCCGCATCCTGTCCCCCAGGATCTATTCCACCGGCCCCGGCGTCTTCTCGTCCGAGAATGTGAAGGACCTTGACCACGCCCGGAACATCCTGCGCCGCTACAGCGACTACTACGACACCAAGACGATCAAGATGTACGGCGCCGGCAACCGCGAGCAGCGCCAGTGGATCATCGAGGCGGCCCGCGAACTGGAACTGATGCCCACCACCGAGGGCGGCCTGGACACCAAGGAAAACATGACCATGGCCATCGACGGCTACTCCGGCATGGAGCACAACATGCCCGGATTCCCCATGTACGCGGACATGGTCGAACTCGTGGCGCAGTCGCGGATGGCCTACACTCCCACGATTCTGGTGACCTACGGCGGTCCCTGGGCCGAGAACTACTTCTACGCCACCGAAGATGTGCTGGGTGACGAGAAGCTGGCCCGTTTCACCCCCCAGGAGGAGATTCACCAGAAGGCGAGTCGCCGAAACGCCGGCTGGTTCCACCGAGATGTTCACACCTTCGACCTGGTGTCGGCGTTCGTGCGCGATGTGATCCGGGCGGGGGGAAGGGCGGGTGTCGGGAGTCACGGCCAGCTGCAGGGGCTGGGCTACCACTGGGAGCTGTGGGCCACGCAGTCGGGCGGCATGACCGAACACGAGGCGCTGCAGGTGGCGACGATCATTGGCGCGCACTCGCTGGGGCTGGACCGGGATCTGGGCTCGATCGAGGTGGGCAAGCTCGCCGACCTGGTCATCCTCAACGACAACCCGCTGGACGACATCCGCAACTCGAACGCCATCCACCAGGTCATGATGAACGGGCGGCTGTACGACGGCGACACGCTCGACCAGGTGTGGCCGGAGCAGGTGACGGCCGGGCCGTTCTACTGGCAGCGTGAGGGGCCGCCGGGGGGGGATTGACCCCGACCGTGAGTCACGCCGTCACTCCCGGCCTGGATCGCCTCGTCAGCGGGGAAGCCGCCGAGTCGGAAGATCTCCGCACCAAGCGCCTCGGCCTCATCGCGCACCCCGCGTCCGTCACCTCGGACCTGACCCACGCCGCCGACGCCATCCGCAACGCCGGCTACGACCTCCGCGCCCTCTTCGGCCCCCAGCACGGCGCCCGCGGCGAGAAGCAGGACAACATGATCGAGTCCGGCCACTACTCGGATCCCGTCTCCGGCATCCCGGTCCACTCTCTTTACGGGGATGTCCGGAAGCCTACCCCCGCAATGCTCGCCGGACTCGACGCCTTCCTCTTCGACCTCCAGGACGTGGGCGTCCGCGTCTACACCTTCATCTGGACGATGGCCCTCGCCATGGAAGCCTGCGCCGAGGCGAAGGTCCGCTTCGTCGTTCTGGACCGCCCCAACCCGATCGGTGGGATCCGGCGCGAGGGCCCCGTGCTGCGACCCGGCTACGAGTCCTTCGTCGGCCTTCACCCGGTCCCCCTCCGCCACGGCCTCACCTGTGGCGAGATGGCTCGCTGGCTCAACGAGGAGCGCGGCATCGGCTGCGATCTTACCGTCATCCCATGCGACGGCTGGCACCGCTCCATGCTCTGGCCCGACACCGGTCTCCCCTGGGTGATGCCCAGCCCCAACCTCCCCACCCCTCATTCCTGCGTTGTCTACCCCGGCATGGTGCTGCTCGAAGGCACCAACCTCTCCGAAGGCCGCGGCACGACCCGCCCCTTCGAACTCTTCGGCGCCCCCTGGCTGGACCCCACCGCCCTCGCCGCCCGGCTCACCGACGCCCACCTCCCCGGCGTCCATTTCCGCCCCTGCCACTTCGAACCCACCTTCCAGAAGCACTCGGGCACGCTCTGCGGCGGCGCCCAGCTGCACATCACCGACCCCATCGCCTTCGAACCGGTCCGCACCGCCGTCGAGATCCTCGTCGCGGCCCGCGCGCTGGCTCCGCACGACTTCGGCTGGCGGCAACCCCCCTACGAATACGAAGAGAGCCTGCCCCCGATCGACATTCTGTGGGGGCACTCGGGGCTGCGTGAAGGTGTACGAGAAGATGCGGCCACCGACGAGATTCTGGAGGGTGAGAAGGCCGATTTGGAGGCCTTCGACGCGTCGGTGGAGCGGTACCTGCTGTACTGACTTGGCAGACTGACATGACCTGACTGACATGACGAAGGGTGACCCCCCAATCGAGACCGGACGAAAATGATGACGATCAAGACCCTGGCGCACCCACTGGCAGCAGTGGCCGCAGCCGCAGCCACCGTCGCCTTCCCGGCCACCCACGCTGCCGCGCAACTCGTCGCCGACGCCGAGTTCAAGGAGGCGTGCGAGGTTCTCCGCCTGGGCGGCGCGCTCGACGTCCCCGAGTGGCTCGCTTTCTCGAGGACGCCTGCGCTCCGGCTCGATCCCGCGGGAAGACTCTACTTGAGGGGTGGGGACCCGCACGTTGCCGTGCTCGATCCCGATGGCGGCTTCGTGCGACACATCGGCGGCGAGGGTGAGGGACCCGGCGAGTTCGCCCATGTCGGCGGTTTCGGCTTCGTGGGCGACACGGTATGGCTACAGCACTTGTTTGAGCTGCACATAGCGCTCTTCGACACAGCGGGTGCGCACATCAGGACCGAAACCGACCGGGGCCTGCCAAGCTCCGCACCTTCACTGCGGAGGACATCGATCCCGCTTGCCGGGGGGTACGGATTCTACATTCCCCCCATCGGGGACGTGGACCTCGAGCGCGGCGAATTCCCCGATTTCGAACGAGTCAAGCTGCCGATGCTGGTCGGAATCCGTTCGGCGGAATCCCGTGACACATTGGACTTCAAGTACAACTTCACGGCCATGATCATGGAGATGGGTACCTTCGGCCACCAACCCATCGTTGTGCCACCGCTCTACCGAACCCACGCGAACGGCGATGGCGTCACGACGGTCGATTGGGAACCCGATCGTCCGGACGAGGTCATCCTGCGCCGCTACGACCTGACCGGCCGCGTGGCCAGCGAGGCCTCGATCGGATCGCACTTGCGAAGGGTGTCTCCCGAAGCACGCGACGCTTTCATCGACGAAGGCGTGGAAATGGCGGAGCGGGCCGCGGAAATGGCCCGCCAGTACGGCGGGGAAGTCCCGACTAACCTTCGCGCCGCCGTCACGGAAGGCCTGCTCCTCTACGATTACTTCGAGCCGATTTCATCCTTTTTCCTGACCCACGACGAACGCGCGTGGCTGCGCGACGCGGCGCCGACGGAGGGCCACGAAGCCCTCTGGGTCGTTCTCGGCCCGGACGGCGAACCCGAGTTCCGCGTGCAAGCCCCGACCGGCATCATTTTCAAGGCCGCCCTCGGCGACCGGGTCTGGGCGACGGGCAGCACCGAACTGGAGGTGCCGTTCATCGTGCAATACGAACTCAGGTCGCCGGGGGGCTGCAGGTAGAGGAGAAGTCGAGGTCCCCTGCCAGAACCGTTGCACGAATTGTCACCGGTCCTCTCCCGGTCCTCGTTCCGGCTCGTATCTTCGCACCTCAACCTCGTCCGCCCGGGCACGCATTCGGCTGGCATCGTGCCACGCCTGCATCCGCAACAACATGTCCATGCTCACCCCGAAAGCCTTCTCCAGTCGCAACGCCATCTCCGGAGAAAGCGACGCCCTGCCGTTTAGCAGGTCCGACAGCGTCGCCCGCCGCACCCCGAGAATCCGGGCCGCCTTCGATACGTTGAGTCCCAACTCCTCGACTACCTCGGCTCGAATGAACTCCCTTTACATCCTGGCCCCCTACAGAATCGCGTCCGCGTACAGATAGAACCGGAACCGCTTCTCCGGTCCCCTCAACCCGTTCGCGATGTCGGCCCGCACCAGCCCGTCCAGCACGGTGAGCCCCAACCCCGCCGCCGACAACAGGTCGCTGCCGTCGAAACCACCCCGCTCCCCCGCCCACCCCACATCGTAGAACACGCTCACACCCACCCCCTCGAAGACCCGGGCCACCTCCACGCGACCGCGCACGAAACTCGACCCCCCCATCACCGACGGCTCGTATCCACGCAGCGTCGCCGCCGAGCCAAGAAACCATGCCCGCTGCGCCGGTGCATCCCCCCAGGTCGTTCCCCCCGCTGCTTCCAGCCCCAGGCGCCACCCCGTCCACTCATCCCCCGCAAACGGAATCCTCGCCCGCGCCACAGCGCTGCTCCGGAAAAAGCTCGCCACCTCCCCCTCCCCTCCCACCGGCCGGTTCCTCGCAACCTGACCATACCACTCCACACCCGCCTGCGCCCGATCCGGCTCCTCCCCCCACCATGACCGCACCGTCACCTCGGCCCCCGTTTCATCCACCTCGTCGGCCTTCAGGTTGGGCGCGAAGCTCCACTCGTCGTCGAACGCCTGGAAGAACGCGAAGCCCGCCCGCGTCTCCGCCGCCTCCTGACGCTCGCCGTACGCCCGAAAAACGAACGACTCCCGCTCACCTTCCGGAGACCGCCACCTCAAATCGAAGCCCGTCGCCCGGTAGTACTCGCCCTCGTCCCTCCCGGTGACCAGGGCCGTGATCGAGTTGCCGAACCGGAAGTGGCCCGCATCCGCGTCCGTGCTGCGAAGTTCGTGAAATCCCCCCAGAGTCAGCCTGCGCAATTCGGTCGAGCGCTCAAGGTCGATGCGCGCCTTCAACTTGCCGTCGGCCAAGCCGAATGAGGTGGAGGTAAGCACCTTGTGCGGGCCGCCAATCACCGCGTCGAACTCCAACCCGGCCGCCAGACCCTCGACACGGTTGTAACGAACCATTTCGGGACTCCCCCAGCCGTACCGGAACGCCCACGGTGTGCGACTGTACGAGGCGACCGGCACCTGGGCGAGCGTGCCCACCAGGTCCTCCACCTCCCCGATCGTCGCGAACTGCGGCGCGTCCTCCCAGATCGGCGGCGGCAGTTCGGGGCTGATTTCCAGAAGCCTGCGGTCCTTCGGGACGATGAACCTGGTGTCCTTGCCCTGAGCCACGGATTGGTTCGTCAGCTCGTATCCATCGCCTGCCCGGGAGAGCAGCGTGGCGACGAAGGCGCTGTCGGCGGCCTCGTCGTGCCCCGCGGCGGCGCCCGGATCCTCGGACACGCTGGTGAAGGACTCGATTTCGTACGACACGTCGACCGTGACCCGGCCCTTGAGGGCCCCGGCGGTCGCCACCACCTCCCAGCGGGCCCTGTGCGGCAGCCAGTGCTCGAATTCCCACAGCGCGTAGTCGACGAAGATCGAATTGAGGCGCAGGCTGACCGGCTTGAAGACGCCCGGCATGAGACGAAGCGCCAGGTTCGCTCCCGGCGTGCCGGGGTCGTCGACGTCCCGCAGGAAGTCCATTTCCACGCTGGGCCGGTAGACCGCGCGTATCAGCACGCCCGACACGGGATCGATCCAAAGAGTGCCCGTCAGCAGGAACGCTTCCGCCCGATAGGGGATGAACTGCAGCGCGACGGCGCTGACCTGGCGTCCGTCCGGAAAGGACACGGTGATCGTGTCGCCGCTGCGGAAGCGGTAGGCCTGGTCGGCTCCATGGGAGAGAGGATGCACGAGCGCGCGGCCGTCGGCACCGGGGGGACCCACTTCGTCTTCGCGGTTCCAGCCGAAGAGGAGGTGGTCGTCGCCGGGCGAGAACGGTTCGGCGTATGGCATCGCATCGAGCCGGTCCGCCTCGCCCCGCCGCAGCATGAAGTCGCGGCCGGGGTGGCGGGTGCGGTTCCCGAGGACCATCGTGACGGGGTCCGCTCCCCGCCTCCACCAGGTGCGCACGGCGTGTTCGTTGCTGTACACGACCCGGTCCCGGAGCGGCGTGCGCACGGCGCCGGCGACACGTTGCCGGATCAGGGCCGTGTAGCTGGCGACCGCCGTGTCGAGGGCGTGCCAGCGGTCGTAGGCGTCGCTGTAGAGTTGACGCGCGACAGGGTCCTCGAAGGCGCCGGGTACGAAGCGGGACTGGGCGGAGGCGGGTGGGGCGAGGGCGGCGGCAAGCGCGACTGCGGCGGCGAATGCGGAATGTGTACCGGGCGGAGGTTTCATGGGTGCGGGGGGTGGCGGGGGTCCCGTATCGAGCGGAGGTCGACGATCTCAACCTCAATGGACGCAGATTGTGAGCCCCGGGTTGCAACTGCGCAGGGTGTGCAGGCCCGATGCCGGCCGCTCAACGAAGCGTGAAATCCACCACCAGCGGCAGATGGTCGGACTGCAGCGTGTCGGATTCGCGGACGCCGAGCTGCGCCAGCGATTCGGGTGACAGGTCGGCTGCGTCGAAGATGAAAGCGCGTTCGATGCGCAGCACCGTCCCCCGGTAGAGGACGTAGTCCAGCCTGCCGGGCGAGAACGGGTCCCCGGCGCGGGTGCTGCGCCAGGTCGCCAGGGAGCGATCGCGGAGTCGTTCCAGCCGGGTGACGTTCAGGTTGCCACCGGTGACCCCGAGGCCGGACCGCAGTGCCTCGAGCGGGCGAGCGGATCCGACCACATTCAGGTCGCCGCCGATGACGAGCCCGGCGTCGGGCCGGTCGGCGAGCACGGCCACGATCGCCTGGTTCAGGGTACGCGCCTGCAATTCGCGCAGCCGGTCGCGCGGAGAACCGTCGTATCCCGCG
The DNA here is from genome assembly GCA_965208295.1 of Longimicrobiales bacterium. Lineage (GTDB taxonomy): Bacteria > Gemmatimonadota > Gemmatimonadetes > Longimicrobiales > Gaopeijiaceae > Bin94. Next base: position 1,811,555 of record OZ242328.1, read on the forward strand.
CTCTGCAGGTCGACGGGGACGAAGAGGATCGACTGGCCGTCCACCGTAACCCAGGCTCCGGTCGTCGAAAGGCCGCCGGCCGCTTCCGCGCGGGCCAGCCTGGAAGGCGGAGGCATGCGGGGCGACTCCGGCTCGTCGCCGACCTCGCGCAGCCACTGGTCAAGCGCCCCCGGCGGGTGGTCCACCCGGGCCAATGCGGTCTCCCCGCGCAACTCCAGCCCCTTCGTGCCGACGGCGGTGCGCTGTCGGCCGCCGCCCGCTGCCAGCCACCAGTTCCACGACGATTCGCTCGCGGAGCCCAGACCCCGGCTGAAGCGCGAAAGGTCCGCCAGGGCGACATCGGCGTAGACCTCGTCGAGGAGAACCACGTTCGGCTCGAGGGCGGCCAGTACGCGACGAAAGGGCTCCGGGCGGTCGCGGAAGTTTCCGTCCGAGACGTTCCAGGTGACGACGCGCAGGGCGTTGGGGGTTCTCGCCACCGCGTCCGCGTCCAGCAACGGCGGGGACTCACCCGGCTCGGTGGCCAGCGTGTGCGTGAAGACCGGGGTTTCGTCGACCACGGCGCCCGCTCGCAGATAGCGCATCCGCCCCCTCAGGACCCTCCCGGCGACAACCGCACGGCGCCTCGTTCGCTCGTCCTCCGCGCCGGCCCCATCCGATCGCTCGGCAAACCGATCCCGCAGCCTGAGCCGGTCCAGCCGCACCTCGAACCGGTCCGACGAGTAGGTCGGGGACACGAGAAGACCAACCGTTGACGCGCTCTCGATGTCGCCAGCACCGCCTCTGCCGATCCAGCGAACCCCCACGCCGGCTCCGTGAACATCCGCCGCCGGATCCCGCTGCCGGGACAGGACAATGGCCAGATCGGCACCCGCCACCCCACCATGGGACTCCCCCGTCCCCACATCCCCGTCAACGTCGAGCACGATCTCAACACTCCCCGGCATACCCTGCACCGTGATCGTGTCACCCAGGTCGATCAGGAGGTGGACGAAGCGGGGATCGTCGTGCACGAAGACCGCCCGCAGGTCCACCGGCGAGCCCTGCGGTACATCGCCCGCGGAATCGACCACGGCGGGAGCGACGCCCACCCATTCCTCGAACACGCCATCGGTCCACACGACGGGGACGGGCGGACGCGAGTCGCCGCCCGGACTACACCCGGAAAGGGCGATGAGGGCGGCGGAGCACAACTGTCGACATCGACCGACATTCGGTTCGCCTCCCGGTGACCGCAGCGTGCTCGTCAACAACCCCTCTACGGTCACGCTCCGAACCGGGCATCCGCAACCCCCTACCGCCCCCGTCCCCCCCCACCACGACCTGGCCGCCCGAAGCCGCCCCCCATCCCCAGCCGGTACATGACCCGCACCATGAAGTACTGCCCGAGCGACTCGGTGCGCGACTCCTGGATGAAGCTGGCGGAATTGGAGATGCTCACGGCCTGGTTCTGGTTCAGCAGGTCGTAGGCGCGCAGCTCCAGTTCGGCCCGGTCGTTGAGCAGCCGCCGCGATGCACTCGCGTCCCAGCGCGCGACATTCCTGCCCGGCGTGTTGACCTCGCCGCCGGTCTGGCCACCCTGGCTGTAGATGTCCTCGTCGTACACCCTCCAGTTGAAGGTCGACCCGAGGGTCCAGGACCCCAGGTAGAGGGTCCCGTTCGCGAAGTAGCGGCTGTTCACGTAGTCGCGGTTCAGCGAGTGGTTCAGCGAGTATTCCACGTCGTTGAAGGTGTAGTTCGCACCCACGCGAAGGTCGAAGAGGTCCTTGGTGCGGTTCTCCAGGCTGGCCTCGACGGTGTTCCTCACCACGCGGCTCTGGTTCGTCTCCCGGTTCACCTGCTCCCATCCCTTGGTGTACGTGACCCGGTACTCCAGATCGACGTCGACGCCCAGTTTCCTGATGGGCGTCCCGAAGTTGAAGCGGGTGTTGGCCGCCCACTGCGGGTCGGTGTTGATCGGAGTGATCGTCTGGAACCCCTGCTCGTCGAAGATGCGTGCGCGCGCGATCGGGTTGTCGGTGTACTCGAAGCCCGTCCGCACGAACAGGTTCAGGAAGCTGAACTGATCGAAGAAGCGGTAGTCGGCCTCGAATTCGTGGGTGTACTCGGGCTGCAGATCGGGATTGCCGACGTACACGTTGATGGGGTCGCGGTTGTCGACGAAGGGCTGGAGCTCCGTGAGGGACGGCTCGTCGGTCGAACCGTCGTACTCGAAGCTGATGGTCTGGTCTTCCTTGAACTGCCACCTGAAGTCCAGGTTGGCGAGCAGGTGCGTGTAGCCGCTGGTGATCGTCTGGTCGCGGTCCACGATCGTCCCTTCCAGTGACGACCGCTGTCCCCGCAGCCCGAGTGTGATCCAGGAGTTCTCCGAGTTGCGGCTCAGGCGGGCCCCGGCGTTGACGTAACTGTAGGCGCGTTCGAACCCCGAGCTCAGATCGGCGACGCGAATCCGCTGATCGCTGGTCAGGTCGTACACCGACTGGTCCTGGTCCTGGTCCACGGTGTTGGCGCGGCCGAAGACCTCCATGGAAAAGGAGTCCCCCAGCCGCTGCGTGAGCGAGAACCGGCCGGAGTTGTTCCAGGTCTCCCCCGTGTTGTTCTGCTCCTGCAGAATGTGTTGCACCTGGTCGCGCCCGCCGCGCGACTGGCCCTCGATTGTCGACTCCAGATCGGTCACGCGATCGGAGTCCTGAAGCCCGCCGCGGTATTCCACCACCACGCTGCGGCCGCCGTCGCCCAGGCGCTTGCGCCAGGTAAGCTGGAGATCCCCGCGCCGCTGGCTGCTTTCCACGAGATTGGTGGTTGACGCGGTGTTCAGCGGCTGGCCCTCAGCCGTCTGGGTCACGCGATCCTGGAACGACTCGGACGACGAAGACCCGGCGTTCACGTTTGCGCGGACGCGAAGCTGGTGACCGGGCGAGAACGTGTATTGTCCGTTCAGGTTCACGCGGTGATTGTTGTTGCCCGACTCCTCGTCACGCGTCTCGTCGACGAGCGAAGCGATGTTCGCGCCGAAGAGCGCCTGTTGCTGCAGGGTCCGGTTCTGCTCGTTGTCCACCGCACTCAGGAAATAGCTGCTCCTGATCCAGGTGTTGTCGCTGCCGAAGTCACGGCTGGCGTTGAGCCCGAGCCCCACCGATTCGGTGAATCCATCATCGCCGCCACCGCCGCGACCTCCCCCATCCTCCCACGAGAACCCTTCCTGGTTGACGTTGTTCGTGTTCGCGGTCAGGGCCAGCTGCTGGGTCGGCGAGAAGCGGTTCAGGTTGAACCTGCCGTCGTAGCGAAGGTCGTTTCCGACGGGGTCGCTGCCGACGGTGGGACCCAGGCGGCCGACATTGTTCACGTCGCCCCCGAAGCCGCCGGTCGCACGGCCGAAGTACCCGACCCTGGCCTCCTCGCGAAGCCTCAGGTCGATCGTGCGCTCGTCGTCGCCGTCGGGGATTCCCGTGAACTCGGCCATGTCCGACTGCTTGTCATACACATCGACCCGCTCGACCGCGTCGGCCGGAAGATTGCGCGTGGCGATCTTCGGATCCCGGCCGAAGAACTCCTTGCCCTCGACCAGGACGTTCTGCACCTCCTCGCCCTGCGCGGTGATCGTGCCGTCGGTGTCGACATCGATCCCGGGTAGCCGGCGCAGCAACTCCTCGACCATCGCGTTCGGCGGGGTCGGGAAGGCGTTGACGTTGTAGCTGAGCGTGTCGCGCCGGTTGATGAAGGGGACGTGCTCGACGCTCACTACGAGGGAATCGACCTCGATCGCCTGCATGGTCACGGTCACGGAACCCAGGTCGACGTCGGCGCTGGTCACGTCGAAGTCGTTGCGAATGGCGGCGTATCCGATCAGCGTGACCTGCAGGATGTACGCGCCGGGCTGCAGATTCTCGATGACGAAGTTCCCGTCGGAGTTCGAGAGGGCATACTTCACGAGCACCGAGTCTTCCCGGCTCAGGGCCACCACCATGGCGTTCTGCATGGCCAGACCGGCGGAATCCGCGACCTTGCCGCGCACATCGTATTCCTGCTGTGCCCGGACGGGCGCTGCCGTGGCGAGGAACGCGACCGCGCACACCAGGACCGGCAGGCACCGGGCATGCGCGCCCCGAAGGGCTGCATTCCGGCACATCATCGCGTATTGCTTCCAGGTCATCATTGTTCATTCTCCAATGGCCCGCCGGCCGAACCGGGGGGCCTTCTCGATCTTGTCATTTCCTCGATCCGCTCCTTGACGAGCTTCTCGAATTCCTCGTAAGAGACCTCGTCGCCGTCTTCCGGCGGAGCGATCAGTCCCGCTTCCAGTTCCTGTAGCGCCACCTCCGTGGCCTGATACTGTGTCTGTCCGTCATTCAGAGAGAGCACGAGGATCATGCCGGGCAGTCCCCCGTACGATGCCGGGCCACCCGGAATCGGGATCTGCGGCGTGAACCAGGCCTCGACGGTCGTGCTGTCGTGCTCCGCGGTGGCCTTCATCACCGTGTAGCCGAGGTGCTCCGCCTGCTCGGTCCCGATGCGCCAACCGTAGGCAGGCCGTTCGCGCGCGACGCGGAAGGTGCGGCCCAGGAAACCACGGGCTTCGATCATCGTCCCCTCCGCGTAGTCCAGGTAGGCGGCCTGCAGGGTAGTGACCTGGTCCGGACCTGCATCCGGTCTGAACCCGAACCCGAAGCGCCCCCCTCCTCGTCGATCACGAAAACCGGCTCCATCCCCCGCACGGTCACCCCCACCGCCAAAGCGCCGTCCGCCCTCACCTTGACGACGTGGATTTGCGCCCCGGACCATCAGCGAGTTCGTTGGGCTGAAGTGGACGAGTATGGTGCTCGTCTGCGGTGGCGGAGGCTCCCTCATCCTCTCCGCGAAGCCGGGCGGAAGCTCCCGCTTGACCACATGGTCGTAGGTGACGGTCCCCTGTTGGGCCGCCAGCGGCGCCGATGCCGCAAGAAGCGCCAGGCCCAGAACGGCCAGGAGGGATGCAATCGCGCCACGGTGCGGCGGTCCGGTGATTTCGGAGCGAATCCGTTGGCGGACTCGAACGGAAGGTGCAAACAAGCGCATACTTGCGGGTCTCCTGGTGGGGGGACTTCCCGGGGCCAACCGGTGAGCCGGAGCGTTCTGCAGCGTCACCAATCCGCCCACTTACTGGGACACGTTCGGGTCCACTTCCGTTAGGACTGTGAGATCAAACCCAATCCAGGTCAGCAGCGGGCGCCTCCACAACCCACCCGCCCCACCCCCCGCAAACGACCGCGAGGGCGGAAAGAGTCACCCCTCTCCGCCCTCGCGGTCCCTGCCTGCCCCCCATCTCCTCAACCCCGCCCAGGCCGCCCGAATCCCCCCATCCCCAGCCGGTACATGACCCGCACCATGAAGTACTGGCCCAGCGATTCGGTGCGCGACTCCTGGATGAAGCTGCCCGAATTGGAGATGTTGACCGCCTGGCTCTGGTTCAGCAGGTCGAAGGCCTGCAGTTCGAGTTCGGCCCGATCATTCAGGAGCCGCCGCGACGCGCTCGCATCCCAGCGGGCGACGTTGCGGCCCGGAGACGGCGAATACGATTCCCCCCGTGCCCCGGCACCCAGGTTGTACATGTCCTGGTCGTAGACCCGCCAACTGAAGTTCGAACCGAGGGTCCAGGAACCCAGGTAGAGGGTGCCTCTTGCGGAGTACCGGCTGTTCATGTAGTCACGATTGAGCGCCTCGTTCAGCGAGTACTCCACATCGTTGAAGGTGAAGTTCGCGCCCGCGGTGATTTCGAATCTCTCCTTGTTCCGGTTCGACAGGCTGGCTCCGACGGTGTTGCCGATGACCCGGCTGTCGTTCAGGGACCGATTGATCACCTCCGTGCCCTGGGAGTAGTTGATGCCGTACTGCAGGTTGATGTCGATGCCCAGCTTCCGGATCGGCGTCCCGAAGTTCGTGTTGCCGTTGACGGACCAGGAGGCGTCGGTGTTGATCGGCGAGATCGTCTGAAAGCCCTGGTCGTCGAAGACGCGCGAGTTGGCGATCGGATTGCTTGTGTAGTTGAATCCGGCCCGGGTGGAGAAGTTGACGAAGCTGAACTGGTCGAAGAAGCGGTAGTCGGTGTTCAGCCGGTGCGAGTAGGAGGGCTCCAGATCCGGGTTGCCGACGTACACGTTGATCGGATCCCGGTTGTCGATGAAGGGCTGCAGCTGGTTCAGGGAGGGCTCGCGGGTCGAGGTGCTGTAGCCGGCGCCGAAGAATTGGCCGTCCATCACCTCCCACTTGAGGTCCACGTTGCCGAGCACATGGGTATAGCCGTTGCTGATCGTCTCGTCGCGGTCCACGATCGTCCCGCTCAGATCGGACCTCTGCGCGCGCAGCCCCACCGTGACCCACGACTTTTCGTTGTTTCGGCTCAGACGGGCCCCTGCGTTGTAGTAGTTGTAGCTGCGCTCGAACCCCGAACTCAATTCCGTGTTGCGGATCAGAACGCCGTCGACGATGTCGGACACCACCCTGTCCTGGTCCTGCGATGTGGTGTTGCCCCGGCCGAAGACCTCCATCACGTAGCGTTCTCCCAGCGGCTGCGTGAACGAGACCCGCGCGGAGTTGTTCCAGCTCCGGCCCGTGTTGTGTTGCTCCTGTTCGATGTCCTGCGCGCCGCCGCTGCCGGACCTGCCGGTGAACTCGCCGGTGATGGTCGACTCCAGGTCCGCCAACTGATCGTTGTCCCGAAGGGTGCTGTTGAATTCGGCCACAATGCTGCGACCACCCTCTCCCAACCGCTTGCGCCAGGTCAGCTGGGCATTGCCACTCGAATTGCTGCCGTCGGCGAAATAGGAGGTGACCGCCGTGTTCAGCGCCTGACCACCAACCGTCTGTGTTTCGCGTTGCTGGAAGGATCTCGACCCCGACGCCGTCCGGTTGGCGTTCACCCTGATCCGCAGCTGGTGTCCCGGGGAAAACGCGTACTGGCCGTTCAGGTTCAACCGGTGACTCGTGTTGCCCGACTCCTGGTTGCTGGTCTCGTCGATGATCGACGCAACGTTGGCGCCGAACAGCGCCTGCTGCAGCAGCGTGCGGTCCTGCTCGCTGTCGGCGTCGCTGAGAAAATAGCTGCTCCGGATCCACCCCTTTTCGCCGAAGTCGCGGCTCAGGTTGACGCCGGCACCCCTCGAATCACCGAATCCGCCACCTCCACCTCCGGAAAACCCCCCGCGCGCCATCATTTCTTCGACGACGAACTGCCCGCCACCCATGGCCATCAGGCCTTCCAGGCCGCCTACCGAGAACCCCGCCCGATTGACGTTGTTCGTGTTCGCGTTCACGGCCAGCTGCATGGTCGGCGAAAAGCGGTTCAGGGTGAACGCGCCATTGTAGCGCAGATCGTTCGTCGCCAATTCGCCGAGGCGCGCCGCACTGTTCACATCCCCCCCCAGGCCACCCGACATGCGGCCGAAGTACCCCCGCTTGGCCTCTTCCCTGAGCTTGAGGTCGATGGTCCGTTCGTCGTCGCCGTCGGGGATACCGGTGAATTCGGCCATGTCCGACTCCTTGTCATAGACATCGACCTGTTTCACGGCGTCGGCCGGAAGGTTGCGCGTGGCGACCTTGGGGTCCTTGCCGAAGAACTCCTTGCCGTCCACCAGCACGTTCTCTACCTGCTCGCCCTGCGCGGTGATTCCTCCGTCCTCATCCACTTCGATCCCGGGCAGCCGCTTCAGCAGATCCTCCACCATGGCGTTCGGCGGGGTCGGGAAGGCGAGCACATTGTAGCTTAGCGTGTCGCCCCGGTTGATAAACGGAACGTGCTCCACGCTCACCACGAGCGAATCCAGCTCCACCGCCATCACCGACATGTTGACCGTGCCCGCGTCGACATCGGCGTCGGTGATCTCGAAGTCACGCCGGAAGGTCGCGTAGCCGATCAGCGTAGCCTGGAGGATGTACCGGTTCGGGGTAAGGCCGTCTATGACGAAACGGCCCTCGCCATTCGTCAGAGCGTATTCGGTCAGCACCGAATCCGTCTGCGTGAGCGCCACCACCATCGCGTTTCTCAGCGGCGTCCCCGCCGAGTCCGTCACCTGCCCGCTCACCTCGTATTCCTCCTGTGCCTGTAGCGGCGCGGCCACTGCGACGAGGGCCAATACGGCACACCAGGCCAACACACCGGGGCGGCAACATCGACTAATGCGTCGGCTGGTCATCGGCCACCTCCCCCAATTTCACGGATTCGCCCGCCCATCATCTTCCGCATTTCCTCCATCTTCTCTTCAACAACCCTGTCGTATTCTTCCCTGGACATTTCTCTACCCTCGTCCGGCGCTTGAATGAGCCCCTCCTCAACGTCCCCCAACGCGATCTCGGTCGCGAAGTACTTGATGTGACCGTCGTCTGCGGAAAGCACGAGGATCATCCCCGGCAGGCCCCCATAAGGCCCCGGCCCGGCTCCGACCGGGATCTCCGGCGTAAACCAGGCCTCGATGGTGGTGCTGTCGTGCTCGGCCGTGGCCTTGATCACCATGTAGCCCAGGTGCACCGCCTGCTCGCCGGTCATCCGCCATTCGTAATCCGGCCGCTCGTCGAGAACGCGGAAGGTGCGCCCCATGAACTCGTGGGTCTCGACGATCCGCCCCTCGGCAAGGTCGATGTACGACTCCGCGGCCGGGGCCTCGGTGTTTGTCAGCTTCCCCCCGATCTTCATGCCGCTCGTAGCCATGAACATGGCCATTTCCGCGAACATGGCCGCCTCCATCACCTCCACCTTCTTGTTCCCTTCCTCTCTTTTCCCCATCGGTGCCGGGACCATCAGCGACGCCGACGGATCGAAGTGCAGGAGCAGGTCCCGGGACATCGCCGAGGGGATCTCGCCCGCCATCATCGCGAGTTCCGGCGGCAACTCCAGGTCCATATTGATCGAGTGGGTGTAGGTGATGGTGCCCTGCTGGGCGCCCAGAGCCAGCGGCGACATGAGCAGAAGCCCTGGCAGGGCGCACTGAAAGAGGGTCCTGCCGAGTTGCGTGGTCATTGCCACGGTTCTCCTCCTGTTTGGTTCCGGGAACCTGTGTCCCGGTTTCTCTTCATGTAGGACAGCGGCCGCCGGTGGTAGCGTTGCATTTCCGGAGCTTCGGGACCGGATGCCACGACCTCGCCACCTCCGCAGCGGATCACTCCGGCCACGACGTAAAGACGAGAGACGGTGCGACTTTGTGTCGCGCCCCCGTACCGGTCAGTTCCCGCTCCTTCCGTCGTTCCCATCCCTACCTTCTTCCTCTTCATCTTCTTCAGGGGCCTCCCAGAAGTCTGGGTTCGAGGGCGCAACTGTCGCCATACCCCTACTGTACATCGCCGCGTTGAAAAGGATCCGGAAATTGCCGAAGGGCTGGGCGCGCCACTGTGGCCTCATGCCGAGCAGCACCACCCGGCCGTCGCCGTGGGCCACGTCCAGGGCGGCCGCGTAGCCTTGCAGGTGCTCCTCGCCGAGGAGGTAGCCGGAAAGCAGGGGTGACCCCTCCTCGGAGTACTTCGCCAGGACCGCTCCCTCGAAGCCCTCCTCCGTGGTGAAGACCGGGCTGCGCTCCACCACCACCTTGGCGCGCTCGGGCATCCCCGACATGACCGGGTGGGAGGGGTCAACCTCCATCTCGACGATCGACCCGCTCATGAAGTAGTCGGCGGATTCGAGGTCGGTAGTGACGTTGCGGACCGGCAGATGGAACTGCTGGATGGCGAACATGCTCGCGTTGTTGAGGGTGACCAGCGTGCCCCCGGCGCGGATGAACGCGTCCAGTTCCCGCACCCCCCTCCCCCCGATCCCCCCCTCGTAACGGGGCGGCACCGACCCCTTGGCGAAGCCGTTCAGGATCTGTCCCCCGCCCATGTCGGCGATGACGATCACGTCGTAGCGGTCGCGCAGGCCGCCGGCGAGGATGTCCGGGTTGTAGAGGCTGGTGAAGTCGAAGTCGTACATCTCGAGCAGCCAGCGGGTCCACCCCTCGTCCATGGACGCGTTCCAGGGGCGGTAGAGGCCGACGCGGGGCTGGGGCAGGCGGACACCCCCGCCGCCGCCACGCTCGGCGGCGCGCAGGTGCAGGCTGGACACGAGGGCGGTGCGCACGCTGCCGGAGAGACCTTCGACCACATAGTGCCCCGAGCTGCCCGCCGCCCCCTCTTCGCCGGCCGTACCCGGCACAAAGCGCACCTGCCCCCCCGCCGCCCACGCCCGGTTGAGCGCCTTGAAGGCGTTGTTCTGCGCGGGATCGATGTAGAGCGCCCCACCCCCCGCATCGTCCCCCGGCGGCGGCACGATTGCAGCCGCGACCGGATGGCTGTCGAACCCGACCCCCGGGGGCGAGTCGAACGGGGAGGCATCATCCACCTCGGCGTCCCACGCAACCATTGCATCGCCCGCCCCGCCATCATCACCCAGCCCCGTCATCGCGCCCCGCACCCCGTCACCCAGCGGCGACGCCGCCTCGATCACGCGTACGTCCATCAGGTACGGCAGCGTCCACCCCGACACATCATATGGCTGGTCCGGCGGCCCCTCCGGGTACTGGCGCAGATCCGGATAGTCCTGGACCGCGAAGAGCTGCCTCACGAAGTTGGCGAACGGCTGGTCCATGGCGATCACCCAGGTCCCGGTCGCGTGCGAGATCCCGTCGTGGGTGACCGCCTCGCTCAGCTGATGCACCTCGATCCCGTTGTAGGCCAGGCGCCGCAGCATCTCGACCGCCGCCACCGGATCGCGCTGTTCCCGCGGAATGAAGTATCCGTACGGCGGCCCCTCCGTGTACTGCGCGACGATGTCCCGCCCCGCCTGGTAGCGGTTGTACAGCAAATCGCGCCGGTATTTCGCCGCGAAATCCAGCACCGAAATCGACGCGGTCAGCATGTAGTCCACCGCGTCGCGGAGCCGCCACCAGCCACCCTCCCAGGGGCTGCTGTAGAGCGACTCGGGGCGCAGCTCGCGCGTGCGCGGGGGAAAGTCCTGAATCGTGTAGAAGCCCGGCGTCGCGTAGCGGTAGAGGCCCGTCTCGGTCAGGAACGACGCCACGTTGTGAAAGTTGTTGGCGTGGTCCATGAAGCCCGGGTACCAGTTGTCGAACCCGGTCCCCATGTGCATGGCGCCCTTCTGGCCGCGCTCCTCCAGCGCCTGCGCCATCGACATCCCGATCAGGTTGACGGTCCGCCACATGAGCGGATGCACGTGCGGCGAAATCGGCTCCGCGAAGGGCGGAATCCAGATGCGTGTGGGGAAGGGCGAGCTCTGGTGGTGGTTGTACAAGATGTGCGGCTCCCACTCGCGCGCCACCCGCGTGGCCATCCGCGACTCGATCTGGTTGATCATGTAGCCGTCGCGGTTGTTGTCGTGGCCGATGTACTTCTGGTAGAGGAAGGGGGCGGACGAGACCTCGTACGGGGTGCCCAGGTTGGACCGGTACCACTCGGCGATCATCGTCTGCCCGTCGGGATTGATTGACGGCCACAGCATGAGGATCACGTTGTCGAGGATGGCGGCGATTTCGGGGTCGCCGTCACCGGTGACGAGGTCGTATGCGAGCTGAATGGTGTGCTGCCCGGTAGCGACTTCAGTCGCGTGCAGGCCGCCGTCGATGTGGACCAGGGCGCGGCCTTCGTCGGCGAGGGCGCCGGCCTCGGCGTCGGTGAGGCCGCGGGGGTGGGCGAGGCGGAGGGCGATTTCGCGGTGTCGGTCGAGGTTGCGCAGGTTCTCGGCGCTGGAGATGAGGGCGATGTAGACGGGACGGCCGAACGAGGTGCGGCCGACTTCGCGGAGCTCGAGGCGGTCGCTGGCCGCGTCGAGTTGCTGGAAGTAGTCGATGGATTCTTCGAAGGTGGCCAGGAAGAAGTCGGCGCCCACGCGCTGGCCGAGGACGGACTCGGGGGTGGGGACCTGGGGGTGGAGGGGGGTTGCGTTCAGGGAGAGGGCCAGAGTGGCCGCCGTGAGGGACAGGGTCCGGGCAACGGCCGTGCCGGTTGGAATTCTCATGCAGTGACTCTTTCTCCACGCGGGCCGCAGGCCTGCGCCATTGGTCTTGGGCTTGCGGTCCGTCGAAAACGCCCGTGCGGGTTGACCCACGAACCGCTGGAAGTTGGACGATACCCGATGCCATCGGCGGGGCGCAACGGTGGTTGGACCCACGGACTTGACGCATATATGGCAACCATATACCATATGATCCATGAAGACGATCAAGACGACGGTGTACCTGAACGCGGCGGACTACCGCAGGCTGAAGTCGCTGGCCGAGGAGCAGGATTGCTCGGCTGCGGAACTGGTGCGGGAGGCAGTGACGGAGTATGCGGCACATGCCCGGCAACGCCTACGGCCGAGATCCATCGGGATTGCGGACAGCGGCGACCCGCACTTCGCCGAGCGGTCCGAGGAGCTCCTCGATGATTTCGGCGAAGAGGACATCGAAGAGGAGGCTGGCCTCCCCAACAGCACTCTTCCCGCCAACGCAAAGCGCCGCGGGATGTCGGAGTAGAACGATTGATCATCGTCGCCGATACGAGCGCGCTGCTCGCGCTGATGGACATCAGGGATCCGCACCATTTGGCACTCCGCAAAACGCTCGATGCAGGTGTCTACGACTGGATCGTGCCATGGGCCATCATACCGGAGCTCGATCATCTTTCCCGCAAGAAGCTTGGACAAGCCGCTGCCGATGTCGTGGGTGCCGATTTGGCGGAAGGCCGGTTCCAGGTCGAGTGGGGTGATCCGCATGATCTGCGGAGGGCGCTGGAACTCAACCGGAAGTACCGCGACCTCTCGCTGGGCCTGGTGGACGGCGTCGTCATGGCGGTGGCCGAGCGCCTTGAAGCACGGGCGATCGTGACTCTGGACCTACGCGATTTCGGGGCGGTGACCCTGAAGGGGCGGCCCGAGATCTGGCCGCGGGATCTGTAGTTCCCCTAACAGTCCGTGGATAAAGCCCCGCGAGCACCGAGAGTGGCGAGGCGCCGGGCTGGCAAGGAGCATGTGGCACAAATCACGGCAAGAAGTCACGTAAGTTCAATCAGGACTGCATGATCTGCGATTCTTACCGTTCGAACACATCTGACTTGATCGCGTCTCGAAAGCGGGAAAACCGGGATCGAATGGCGGGAGTCCCAGCGCTATTGTGATATTCCCGCGTCAGGTGGTCAAGTGGCGGTGTGGACGAAGCGCTGACCCGGGGGACTCTGGAGATCCTCAACACGGACAAGGGTCCCAGTTCACCAGCGAGGCGTGCGCGAACCGCGTCCTTGCCTCTGATATCCGCTTCTCTATGGACGACCGGGGACGCTTCCTCGACAACATCTTCATCGGGCGGCTGTGGAGGTCGCTGAAGTACGAGGCGGTGTACCTCCACGAGCTTCGCGACGGAATGGAGGCGGGACGCGTCATCGGCTCCCGGATCGACTTTGACAACGAGGTGCGCCCGCACTCGTCGCTGGGCGGGCAGGCGCCGGGGCGAAGCCTATCGCGTAGGACCACCCCACACTGAGAACGTCGTGGAACATTAGGACGTTACCTGCGGGTTGACTGCTGTGCAAGCAGATCCCGGGCCGGGGGTGTGGCCGGGATCGCGCCATCGCTCGCGGACCGTCACCGGAGGTTGGGTCTGTCCCGGCCGGACACCCGGGAAGAGACGCCGTTCACCTGACCCACACCCTGGACACCCGCGACGGAACGACCCCGTCGAAGTAGCCGTACACGCCCTCTCCCTCGATCCCGAAGCTCGGCCACGGCCTTGGCAGCGGAAAGATGCCCTCATTCTCCAGGAAGTTGGTGTAGTTCCAACCGATTCCCAGAAGCCGCAGCGAGAAGCGTAGCGGTTTTTCGTGGTAGCGGATGAGGACCGTATCCGCTTCGGCGCCCTCGAGCGGTTCCCAGAGAGAGACCAGGAAGCGGGATTCGACTTCCGTCTCCGTGCCATCCTCTTCCATCCGGAAGGCGTCCAGCACATCCGCCAGCAGCGTGCCGATATCGGACCCGATCCGGTACTTCATCGGAATCAGTTGGCCTTCGTATTCGGTCGGCAGGGGCAGGTGCAGACTGTCCCCCGGTTCGAGTAGAACCGGTGCCGCTGGCAGCACGACCTCGCCGCTGAACGAACCCAGCGGTGCCGTTCCCTCGATCTCGTAACCCTCGCCCCCCTGGATTTCCGCCGGAAGCACGGCGCGCAGGCACCGCGCCGGTCCCGGCCAGTTGCTGCCGGCATGCGTGCACGCCCGCAGTTCCAGGGTGTCAGAGAAAGCGGCCGTCCACCCCGGTCCCCTGAGCGTCGCGGTGAGCGTCGGCGGTGCCTCGTCCGATTGGCGATGGGGGTGGGCCGCGAGCAGGCGGGCCTCGCGTTCGCCCGCCACCAGCATCATCGCGACGGAGACCACGTCCGGATCGACATCCAGGGGGCGGACGAATTCGCACGCCGGGGACGCCGCCACCGCGGCCAGTGCCGCCGCGAACCGGAACGCCGCGCGCGCACTCAAAACCTGAACTCCACGCCGAAGAACGGAATCATGGGTAGCTGCGGCAGGTAAACCCTCTTGAAGCGACGTTCCACGTACCCGCCGACCACGTTCGGAAGGCTGAAGAGGTTGGCCACCGACAGATACGGGACAATCGACCCGCCGCCGAACCACGATACCCGGCTTTCCCGGCGCCAGCCCACATCGATCCGTGCATAGTGCGGCAGGATTCCGGAGTTGTACTCCCCTCCGAGCGGCACCAGTTCGGTGCGTCCCGTTCCATGAAATTCGACGGGCACCACCGCCAGCACCGGCGTGGTGGGCTGACCCGAGCGCAATGACACACGCGCGGACCACGACGACGCGCCGTGCCCGTAGGAGGTCCCCATTTCGAACTCGTAGTTCCGGTGAAATCGCGGCTTGAAGGTTATCGAGCCCACAGTCCGCGATACCCGGGCCCAGCGGTAGCTCCCCAGCACCGAAAATCCCGCGTCGGTGATCCAGCTCCACGATGTCTCGACCCCCTGCGCCGAACCGCTGGAAACGACCCACAGCGACGGATCGCCCAACGCGGCGCCGGTGGCCGGCTTGGATCCGAGCTCGGGCAGCCTGAGGTTGTCCAGCACACGCGCATAGGCGTCCACGCGGACCCGGATCCCCGCCCGGGAACCCTCCCACCCGATGACGACCTCCGTGTTGCGCGGCACCGGGGCCTTGCTCACGGGAACCAGCAGGTCGTACGCCAGGAAGCTCGCCCCCAGCGCCTCCTCGTCGCGCACCGAAGCCAGCGCCTGGTGGGAACGCGACGCCGAGATACGCGCGTCCCACCACGATCCCGCGTAGCTCAGCTCCGCGAACGGCGCCAGGGTGGTCGCCAGCCTCCGGAAGTGGTCGATCCGCAGCCCGGCCCGGGTCGCGAACCCGCGCTGCAACGGGATATCCACAGTCGAATATGCGGCCAGGCGCCAACTTGCCTCCTTCAGCGTGATCGGCGAGAAGAAGAAGCCTTCGTCCGCGTCGAAATCCTCGGTCACGTCGTAGTCGTGATCGCCCAGGAACCGGGTCGCCTGTGCAGCACTCGTGATCGTGGCCCGGCCGGTGCGCCAGGTGACCCGCAGGTCGGCGCGGAATTCGCTCATGATGCCGTCGCCGAACAGCAGCGTGTCGGTGGGTGGCGTGTACTCCACGCGCACGTCGTTTGAGTAGACGGCGGACCCGCCCCCCAGCGCGAACAGGTCGCTCGTGAAGCGGCTGTGTCCCAGGTTCGCGTCGACGATCCCGTTGTCCCCGAGTTTGTCACGGTAGTGAACCGAGAGCGCGGAGTTGCCCCACGACAGCCCCAGCGTGTTGGTCTCCTCGCTGTCGTACACTTGCAGGGACTCGGAATTGCGGTAGCCGCTGACCGAAAGGCGGCGGACTCCGCCCAGGTCCGCCGTCACCTTGGCGTGCAGATCCTGGAAGAAATAGGGAAGGTGACCCGAGGTGAACGCCAGCTTCTTGAGCGCCAGTGTGAACCCGTCGATGTAGGTGCGCCGGCCGTCCAGCAGATAGGACACACTGCTCCCGACCGGCCCCTCCACGGACAGCCGGGACGAAGCGAGGCCCAGCGAGCCGGCCATCCGCATCTCGTCGCGGGCGCCGTCACGGGTGGCGATATCGATCGCGCCGGACAGCGACCCCATGGCCATGCCGTCGCCGCCCGATCCCGCCAGGATCGACGCGCGCTCGACCACCTCGGCGTTGATCGCCGAGAGGAAGCCCCCCAGGTGGAAGGCGTTGAAGAGCCTCACGCCGTCCAGCAGCACCGGGGTGCCCTCGCTGGTGCCCCCCCGGATGAAAGGCACCGACGTGTAGTCGGAGGGCGCGGAGGCGGAGGGGGAGACCGCGGTCGCCCGCAGCACGTCCGTCTCCAGGATCGTGGGTAGGGTCCTGAGCAGAACGGAATCGATGACGAAGGCGTCCCGGGACCGGGAGATCGGATCCCCGGCGCGGCCGGCGACGCTTACCTCGAGACCCTCCAGGGCAATCGGGGCGGGACCGAGCAACACCCGGACGGGCTCCGTCGGCAGAGTCTCGTAGATCCTCGTCCACAGCGCATAACCGAACGCCGCCACCTCGACGCGAACCGCCCCTTCCCCCCGCGCCCCCGGCACCACGAACGCACCATACCGATCCGACACTCCCGCTGCGGCCTCCGCCTCGCCGGCGGTGGCGGTGACCGTGACCTGGGCGTCCGCGACGGGCTCGAGATCCACGCTGTCGCGGACCACGCCCGTCAGAGTGGCCTGCTGCAGGGCGGCGATCAGCAGGGCGGCGCCGGTCATGGGCAACTCCGTTCACAGTGGCTGTGTTTGGGTCACGTACCACGGCTGGCGGGCGACACCTCCACCGTGTAAACCTTGCGCCCATCGTCCGTGTGATCCTCGCGCGTAATCGCCCCGCCGTCGTTGTACCAAAGCGTGATCTCCGCAGTCCCCGCCTCCTCGAAGACCCTCGTTGTCCTGTGTTCGACGAACTCGCGATCGGTCGAGCAACCGCCAACAGTAAAGAAGTCTATTGGGCGTACTATAGCCGAACGACCGTCGACGCCTCCTTCGGTCCGCGCATACTCGTAACAGCCGCTGCCCCCTGTCCAAACCGCAATGTTCAAGGGGACCCCGACGGTTGCCGTCTCGGGGATCTGGGGCAACGGCCATGTGGGATCGTCAAAGTCGATCTTCCCGACCACGATGCCCGTATCGACCCACTCCTCCTCGCAGGCGAGGAGACCGGCAGCGCCGATCGCGACCGCCAGCATCGTCAAGCGGCGAAGGACTGGGCGCTTGCCGTATCGGGGCACGAGCCGAACGGACACATCGGGCGAAGGGGACGCTGTCATGGGCCTTCTCTCCTGTAACTCTTCGTTTGCCGTCGTAGGTAGGGGAACGAGGAATGGAATATAGCAGTTCCACCGGAAGCTGACCTTCTTCTCTTCCCGGCTCCATCCGAACATCGCGGGAGCCTGCGGGTCGAGATCCCGGATCACCCTCTCCGAATCCACAACGAACAAGGCATCCGGTGATGCCTCGAAATAAGTCGGTGTCGTCGCTCTGGACGAGCACTCCGCGACGCCCCTCCTGGGTCTCTCAAGTCGACGGAGATCTGAGATCCCGTACCGTCTCCGGCGCTCCGGCTTAGGGCCGCACCGGAGTGTGAAAACGACATCGAGGGTCGATTCACAGTCCGGGCCTCCGGCGATTCACACGGCGCCGCCAGTTGTCCGCACGCTCGGCGACGTTCCGCGCCTCGTTGCGGTCAGGGGCAAGGGATCGATTCGCCGTGGACACCATCAGCGGGCCGAGCGCTTCCGGCCCATCGCGCCAACCGATGGGCGGCGCTCGACTTGCGACCGCCCTGGAGTGCGAAAACGACACGGGGTGCCGATGCGCACTTCGGCCTTCCGGCGATGCGCACTGAGGTTTCCGTCCTCGGCCCGGCGCAACAACGTCTAGCGGCCACGCCGCCCGGTAGCCCGTGGCACACGAGCGGCTGGGCACGTGGCGGTAGCGACCCCCCAGTCCGAGGGCCTGGTACGGGTTCGGGCGCAGGTGTGTTTACGCACCCCTGCCCCCGCCCCCTCGGGGTCGCTACCGCAGCATCAATCCCTACGGGAAGGTTGAACCAACGATGAAACTCGGCACGCTCGTCATCATCGGCGCGGCCGTCGGGGCCGCGCTTGGACGCGCCATCGGCGCGCCGTTCCCCGGCTTGGGCGAGAACCCCTACCTCGACCTGATCGCCCACCACGATCCGGGCATCCACACCGTGATCCGGGTCTGGTACACTATGCAGCCCCGTCCGACCGGGTTTCCATGCCGAGAAGACCACACCGTTTCGGCGAAGCGGGCGGCAGTCCTCACGCTCGGGCAAAGCGCCGGATGCCGGTGACGGACGGGGGCATTCCCGGCCCGAGGATCTGTCTTCGCGGAGCGGCACTTGACGGCCTTCCTGCAAGGATCGCTTGTACCGTAGCGACCCCCGGGGAGGTTGGGATGGCGTGCACATCCCAAACCTCCCAGATGCCACACCGGCATCGAAAAAGGGGGGTCGCTACGGCCACGGCCTCCGGTTCCACTGCGGCGCAGCCGACCCGGAGGCCGTGGTGCAACCACAAGCTGGACAACGACATCCGCAAGGGGCGGACCTGCACGTACGAAACACGTTCGAGCGCACATCGACCCCGGTTTCACATGTGCGCCTCCAGATTGTCAATGGGCATGCCGGGTGCTATCAGAGGGCCGACGAGGGACAGCTTCGGAAGGGCCGGGCGCTGAACGGGCTGCTGGAGGAGCATGGGTTCGACCGCGTTCCAGCTCAGTCGCATCCGCCCGGCGACCGCCTTGACGCTCGCTTCCTTCAGCCACGCGATCACCTCCGCCTCGAACAGGGCCGTGTACCTCGAACTCCCCTCCGACCACGGCACCTGGATCGTCACCACTCCGTGCTCCGGGCACTGGACCCGCGGGACGTTGCAGACCAGAAGGTCTTGTAGCCCCAGGGGACAGCCCGCCGCACTTCTCCCCGTTCAGCAGTAGTACCGGTGGCTTGGGTGCCCAACCGAGCTGTTGTGAGTGGAGCGGCCGAGAGGATCCCTCGTCGCGTCGGCGGCACGTCAGCTTCCTCCATACCTCATCCCCTCACATCGCCACCATCCCGCCTCGCTTGCGACAGCCTCCCAGCCCGGCCTATGATTCAGCTTCCCGCCCTCCACATCGTGGACTTGACTTCGGGCGATCCGGCTTGCCTAGAGAGAGTGAACCGGACCACCGTATCGCCAAGATGGGGGGTCCGGCCTCGAATCGCAAGGCTGGTTGCTGACGACTGACGGGACTTCTGGGTGCCTGGACTTCCGGCATTCGCCATCGGTGCCTGCGGCGGAACCTTCGGTCTCCGACTCGGGAGACCCCATTAGGAAAATCCCGGCGGGAACAACGATCATCGTCGGACATACCTCGCAATCTTGGAACGCCTCGACCACCATCCGCGTAGCGACCGACCCCCGTTTTTCTGCACCATTACGATCCCAGCCGAGTCACGCACCGGCCCCGCCCCTCGTCCGCGCGTTAGCAGGGGGGACGTCGCAGCCCGCCGATCCCATGGTTGCCACAATGGCAACGGGGCGGACCGAAAACGGCCGGAGCCGTTAAGCAACGAATGCGCTCACCGCTCGCGACCGTCCCGGCGGATGCGGTAGCCTTCGATCCTCTCCACACCCAGCGCATCGAGTCTCAGGACCACGAGCCAGTCCCTGTCAATCCAGCAAGTCCCATGGCGGCACAGCCACGGTATGGCCGACATCCGCAGAACCCCCAGCCAACGCCCCTCCGGACCGAAGACGCTCCACTGATCCGTCATGCCCGACTCCGATTCCGACCATTCCCTGACCCACAGATACCCGTCGGTGTCCACCGACAGCCCGGCGACGGCAGGGTGGTGTTCCCGCCTCGGCCACGCTTCCACACCCAAGTCACGCCCTTGCGGACCTGCCAATTCCAGGAGGTGGCCCCGCCATGAGCGGTCCGCCTTCGCGGTGACCACGACGGGAGAGATGGTGCGGCGGATGATGCGCAGGAGGCTTCCGTCGAACGAAAACTGCCGGATCTCGTTCCTTTCCCCGTTGGCGACGTAGATCGCCGCATCACGCCCCCCCACCTCGAGGTGCGAGGTCATCACCTGGTCGGTGCTGGACAGGCCGTGCTGTCCGTCGATTAGCTCGCGGAGCACCGGATATGTGGCCAGAACATCCATGGGAACCGCCCACTTTTCCTCGCCGTCCCAGACTCCCAGCGACCGGGCATCGTATGTTTCGAGGTCCACCCTTACGTACTCGACCGGAGGATATCGCACCAACGTGCCGGCCGGAGGGCGCGCGAATTGGGGATCCCTGCGACGGACCGTCACCACGAGGGAGCCGTCGGGGAGGGGGATCACGGGCGACTCGTACGACGCCCCGGGCACCGCCGCGAGCAGCTTTCCGAGATCGATCGGCCTGCGTTTCACCACCACGCCCGCCGTATCGAAGTAGGTCACGGGACCCATCCACTGGTCCCACACGGCCAGCGTGTCGGGAGGCAAGTATTGCATCCGCACTGGCCTGGAAAACTCGCCCGGGCCCTCCCCTCTGCCACCGATCGCCTTCGACAGTTTGCCCGAAGATTCGAAGATGAAAAGCCGGTGGTTGCCTTCGGAGAGCACTGCTATCCTGCCGTCCACCAGCCTCGCCAGTCCCCGCACATAAAGGATCTTGCCGTCACGGTCGTCGCGGTCCGCTTCCGCCCTTGCGCCACTCACGCCCTCTCTACCCCCCAGTACGAATCCGGGTTCCGCGTCCAGCGTCCAGAACTGCCCCTGGGGTTGCTCGGGGGCGTGGTTCTCCACGATCTCGACACCGGCGGAGTCGCGAATCGTGACGGCAGCCTCATCGGCAGGCACGCCGCCCGCAGACGATCCGGCGTCACAGCCGACCA
Organism: Longimicrobiales bacterium; assembly: GCA_965208295.1. Taxonomy (GTDB): domain Bacteria; phylum Gemmatimonadota; class Gemmatimonadetes; order Longimicrobiales; family Gaopeijiaceae; genus Bin94. Next base: position 1,832,497 of record OZ242328.1, read on the forward strand.
TTCCCATCATTGCGGCGATGGCGACCGGGAGGACCGGAAACGGCTGGAGCCACGGTCGACCGGCGTGTTTCGAGCCTTCCGGCCGTAAACCGGGGGGAAGGATCACTGCGGCGTGGCGCGAATGCGGTCGTCGCGGGGTCCGAGCGCCACCGCCGCCGGGGAACTTGCGGCAAGCGCCGCCTCGAAGGAAGCTCGCACCCTGGGGAGGACCGCGACCGTGGCCGCCGGAACCGCCGGATCACAAGGCAAGGTGAAGTTGATCCGGCCGGCAGCACCCTCGTATGCGACCGTGAGATCCACACGATCGACCAAGACCATGGCCGCGGCGACCGCAGCATCACCGGCGTCAAGCAGCGCTCTGATCTCCTCGACAACGTCCAGCAGAGCCGTCGGCTCGCCCGCTGGGCCACACAAGATGTGGCACCCGCCACCGTCCTCGAAGGTGTGGCAACCCAAATCGGTCCCGCAGCGGGAACACGTGTCAGTGCGGTCGTCCTCCAAGCACGAGTTACTTCCGCCCGGGAACGAGTGGACCAGCTTGAACGGCGGCCACGCCACGATCTTCCTGCGCTGATCGCACCAGCCGCAGCCCTGGGCGGCGGTCGGCTCCGGAACGACGGCGGACATTAAGACCCCGACGAACACCGCGAGCATCAGGGCAAGAACGCTATGCTTGGCAAACATGCTGCCTCCTCTTTGTGAGGGTTTCAAGTCACCCTCCCAGAAGGCGGTCTCTCCCAGAAGGGGTTTTCGGACACTGTACGCAGCCTCATCCCAACTGTCAACACTCACTCTCTCTCCGGCACCCGTATCCCGCAGTCATTACAGGCCCTTCACCTCGACAAACTGTAAGCGGCCGCCCCCACCATCCCGGACCACCCGTCTCCGGGGACCGTCTGCACGGTGGTCTTCGGCGACCGCCGATCTCCGGGGGTCAGAGGGGGCCCCCCGCCAGCCCATACTCGGGAGACGCACGGAGTGTGGTCACGGAGAGTATGCTGCTCCCAGCCACCAACACTGCGCGTTTCCTGGGGAAGTCCCAGAAGACGCGTAGCACTAGTCCCGCGCGGTACGTAGTCGGGAGACCACAGCCAGTGGGACATCGAACACGTCCAATCGGCGCACCAGCAACAAGTCTCCTCGCGCGTCGAGCAACGTGTCCTCACCATCCATCTTTACTGTGAAGAGGAGTCGTGCCTCGTCAATGTCCCAGACCCGCCACGTCACGCTGTCCTGGCCGGGAAGACGGAAATCCCTCACCCAGAGCCTCTCGTCAAAGTCGGCCAACATGGCATCGATCGGGGGAGCCACTTCGTTTGCCGGCCAATCCAGCGGTAGCGTGGGGAAATCTACCTGTTCCTCCGGGCTCGAGTAAAACGGTATCCTGCCTGCCGTCCCCTCCTCCATCACTTCCTCCTTCCTCCTCTGCCACTCCTCCGCCTTGAACTCTCTCGCCATACGCACATCGTCCGCAGACAGCCGGACGCCTGGCGACATCGGAATGGAAGCCACCTCCCTTCCGCTCCAGTCAAACACCACGATGGCTCCTTGATCGGTGTCGGCGACCATGAAACGGTCTCTTCCTGCGGCTTCCAAGGTCCGTTGCCCAAACAGCACGGAAGCCCTAATCCTCGTTCCGTAGTGCTCTTCGTCGCCCTTGGCCTCCGCGACGACCTGAAGACCACCGTCATGCCGCACAGCCACAAACTGCGCCTGATGCCGGACTCGACCTTCGTACTCGCCGGACCCCAAGCTGACTCCGTCACGGAAGACGATGCTTCCATCTGGCTGAGCGGCCACCGGCCTCACATTCATGAAGCCCTTGAATGGAACATCAAGATACGATTGCGAGTGGAGAAACTCGCCATCGCGAGCGATGAACCCCACCCGATACCGGTACATGTCCCAGACCGCGATACCCCGCGGAGCGCGAACCGCCCCCGTAATGTGGCCGAACTCCTCCGGTCCCTCACCCTCGCTTCCAACCGTTCGAATATCCCCGGACGAAAGATCGATAATGTGGATCTCGGTGGGGTCCACTAGGGCGACACCGTCGTTCGGTAGGAAGAAACCAGCGCTGACTCTGCGCAGCATGTCGGAAAGAGTCGGATGCTCCGACGAATCGAAGAGGGACGCGACTGCGGGACGGAGGTGGGCAGGATCCTGCGCCGGGGTAGCCTGGGACGCGGCGGCCAACGCCGAGACCAGCCCGCCTGTACCCGGATGCAACTCTTCCGCCGAGACAAAGGTCGGGGTCCCGGGAATCTGCAGGACATCGGCCAACGCCATGTCGCGGGCGAGACGACGTTGGGTCGCTTCTTCACCCACGCAGCTACCGAACGACTCCGAATCGCGAACGCCCAGGCTGAGCCCAAGACCGGCCCAATCTCGGGTACGTAGCCACTCCTGATCCGCAACGAGCGCCTCATGCGCTTCAGGAAAAAGATCGTACCGCTCCGCGCAGATCGCGGCGAGGGCCGCTTCTCTCGCGCCTGGACCACCCCGGGTAGACGGGACATGACGGACGACCACCGTAGCCCCCGAGTCGCGAGTAGCCTTCAACACGACCGGAGCCACCGTCCGGCAGGCCGGGCAGTCATAGTCCATGAATTCGACGATGACGCGGCGGCTTATTGCGGGCGGTCGCCCCAAGTGACTTGGAGCGCTGGCCAACTCGTTCCAGATCAGCGCTATACGGCGCTGCTCCTGCCATTCCTTGTACCCTGCGACTATCCGTTTTCCGACCACACCCGACGGATTCAGCAGGAGAAAAGCGAGCGTGATCAGGATCGCGATGTTGACGACCCTGTTCCATCCGCTACTTCTTCGGGCAGCTGATTCCGATTCCACGAGGGTCACCGACCGGGCAGATCCACGTTCTGCACTTACTGAGGAGGTTCTCGCACACCCGACAGCCATCTTTGTCCCAGCACACGTCCTCTGCGACCGGACGCGTATTGCTCGCGGTGGCGGTTTCTGCTCCGATCGACAACACGCCGATCAGCAACAGGCCTATGAGTTGGAAGGGTCGGCTCCAAGAGAAGGCAGGGTTCATTCGTGTTTCTCCGATTGTGGGAGTGGGCATGACCTCTATCTCAGATTGTCATGGTACTCATGGAAAGCTTGGGCCGCAAGCCCCGAGATCGGGAACGAACCGACTACCCGGTTTCGATCGTTGGTAGGCGAGGCCGGCCAGAGTCCCGCCGTTCGATCCGATTTGTCCACCATTTTGGCACTGCAGACCCGGACACGCCCCATCGGCAAGAATGGCATATCGTGCAGTGCCAGTTAGACTTACGGTGATTCCCTGCCGTGATTCGCGCCTCAGGTGATCCGCTGCTCCCTCGTGGCCACGAAGAGGCTGACGAACGAGGGGCTCCGCCCCCTCGACCCCCGAAAGGTCCCGCGCCACCACGCGCAGGATCGCGGGCGAGGTGTTCGCCGCGATGGCAATGTCTGCCGGAAGTGCGGCTGCCCAAGGACGGGCACCGGCTGCACCGGCGCTCAAACCGGCCTGCATGACCGGGATTATTGGACCTTCGCGATCCGGGCACCATCCCCCTTTTCCACGATGCCCGAACGCGGTCATCGAAACCCCTTGGGTAAACCAAACTCGTCCTGGGAGCGTCTAAGTGACAAGGGATGGATAGTGGTGAGGTGACCGATGCGAAATGAACCCAGACTCAGCAGGGAGAACGGGCCATGGGCTGCGGGACGGGCCGGAAGCTGGCGAAGCGTGTAGCCGCCGACACGACCGCGGCTTCGGTGGCCGCGTTTCTGGTGTTCAACCCGTTCTGGAGCGAGGGTCACCGAGTCACTGCGCAGGTCCCCATCTTCGAGGGCACGGTCGAACTGGAATTCGGCGACATTGCCGGTGAGGATCCTTACCTGTTCTCCCGTATCGAATCGATCGTCGCGGACGCCGACGGACGCCTGATCGTCGCCGATTTACAGGCGCATGAAGTCCGCGTGTTCGACCGGGAAGGCCGTTTCCTGTACCTCTTCGGCGGTGAGGGCGAGGGTCCCGGCGACCTGACCTTTCCTTGCTGCCTGGCATTTGGGCCGGATGGCCTGCTCTGGGTGCGCGAGAGCGGCCGCTACAGCGCCTTCGCGCTGGGGCCGGAGAGCGCCCGCTATGAACGCGGACTGCGCATAGCGCATGTCGGCATAGGCATGGTCGCGCCTGTCACCTTCGATGCCTCGGGTCGGTTGGTTGACATCGGGGTGATCCAGGATCCCGAGGGCAACCCTCTGTCGGCTCGCCTCCACAGGTATCGGGACGGGACGGTGGATACAGTGGTCATGGCGGATCCCGAAACACAGTCAGCCGGCAGGACCACGGTCCAGCGGCAGTTGGATGACACACCCGTTGTCCTGTACGTCTACCAGCCCTTCGGGCCAACGTGGCTGCACGCTCATGGCCCCGGCGGCGGTTGGGCGACAACGCTCACTTCGGAGTACTCCGTGGCCCATCACCGCCCGGATGGCGGCGAGTCTCGAATCGAGGGTTCTGCGCCGCCGAGGGTGGTCCTCTCCCCCGAGGAGCGGGAGTGGGCCGAGGACTGGATCGCCCGTGACCTCCAGCGGCTCGGCCTTGACGATCACCCGTTCGGCGTTCCCGACCACAAGCCGCCACTAGCCGCGATCTACTTCGACCAGAAGGGTCGGCTGTGGGTCGAGAAAGCCCGTGCCCAAGGCGATGAGTTGCGCGATGCGGACGTCTACGAAGGCTCGACGCTGGTGGCGCGGTATCGTTGGCCGGGCCGCGTCAATCCGGGGTCGGTTCCGTGGATCAGCGAATCGGTGATGCTCGCTACGACGCGTGACGAACTCGATGTGCAACGCGTGGTGAGGGTACGCTTCCGGCGAGTATCTTGAAGCGTGCCCGGTTCTCTTTGAGGGCCGGACGCCCCCGGCGGGCCGAGCGGCCTTCCTGCAAAGGACTGATGGACTCGGAGCGACCCCCGGGGAGGGTGGGATGGCGTGCACATCCGAACCCTCCCAGATGCCACACCGGGCATCGAAAAAGGGGGGTCGCTCCGACCACGGCCTCCGGTTCCGGCGCGGCGCAGCCGCCCCGGAGGCCGTGATGCAACCATAATCCGGACAACGACATACGCAGTCGCCGACATGCACCTCCGATCCGGGGTTTCGCGCACATCGGGGTCTGTTTCACATGTGCGGCCCTCGCACGGCACCGGACGCGCGTCCCGAGTCCGACCAACCGTCTCCCCCGACGTTCGCGCGCGCCAGACTCCTTCCGGCCCCCGATAATGTGCGCCTGAACCGTTGGGATCGGGACGAACCCGATCTGTTGGACGACCTGCCACTGGTCAAACGCCCCGTCGCAGGCGACGTTTCGTTCGCGCAGATCGTGCAGTCCATCTTCGAAAGGAATCGAATGATGGCACGCACGAAACGAAGGCGGCGCTCCTACGGCGCCGGCGAATGGGGCCGGAACCGGGTCAGGGTGTTTCCCGACGCCAAGACCGGCCTCCAGATGGAGTGGCGCGAGAACGGCAGAAGGCTCACCCGGTCACTGAAACACCGAAATGGGAGAATCGGGCTACAGGATGATCCTAGCCACGCTAGGACTCACAGAGAATTGGACCCTCCATGAAAGCGAGCGAAGACCGCTCGCCCACCCCGTAGACCCGACAATCCCGCACGCCCGATAGCCTCTCATCGAGGGTCGGGGTTCAGGGGAACTTGGAAACTAGTCCTTTCTGGCACCGGGTCAACTCCCTTGCGCTGTAGCACCGGCCCGCAGTCTGACAGCCACTTTCCCTACGATGCCCGGAGCCGTCCTGCACTTTGACCACCTCGTTCCCGATGCCCGGGGGCGCCGACCGGGAATGAGCCCGAGAACTCTCGGACGCAAGCGGCCCCCGAGCGTCCGAAGCGCGAGGCGCAGCGAAGGCTCGCGGGCTAACGACGGCGGGGAGGAAATGGGCGCCAGAGGGGCGGCCCGCACGCCTGCTGGGGACGGTATCCCCGCCCGTCTGAAGTCGACGAGGAGACCCGGCGCGAGCTCGCCCGGATCGAGCAGGCCATCATCGGGGAGGATGTCCGCGTCCCACCCTCTCTCTCCGCGTCGTTCTGGAGTCGGGGTGAGGCGGGGTGTGCACCAGTGGCTCGGGATGCTCGCAGTCTTGTTTGCTCACCAACGGCTTGGTGGTCGCCTCCTCATTGAAGATCCTCGAGCCGCTGTATCCATTGTCTCGCCGGGTGTCTGCCAGCACCCACCTCATATGGATCGGGATGGCCATAGGCCATCCAGTTTCGCTCGTCTCCGCGTTCGCGAAGTTCCAGCAGGACCCGGCGTCCTTCAGCCTCACAGGTATTTCGGTCAGGTTGCCAGAAATCAAACGGCGGAAAATTCGGTTCATGTTTATCGCCCCCTCCGTTGTGGACGATGAAGCCAAGTATCCAGCGGACGGCGGGTTGGTCGTTCCTCTTCATGGTAGCGGTAGGTCTCTTGGGAGAATGGGAAAGGCGGATCATATCTTGAGTGCTGGGACGGTAGTGGGCAAGAGGCAGGGCGGGCTATTCCTCACCGAGCCTACTGACCTTCTGGTCGACTGCGGGTCCGGTTGGGTCTCCCGTCGGCTCTCGGACATTTCGCGGATTGCGGGGGCCGGGATGCCACTGGCCGAATCGGCCTTGCGCGTACACTGACTCGTCGTTCCAAGCGGGAAGTCTCGTGGTCGATCTTCGGGAACCTATCACTGGCCGCTCAGCGGTTTGGTGGAAGTTCGGGCTCGCCCGGCCCCGTTGGGCGTGCCGCCGATCTGGCTCTGGTGTTTAGGGGGCGATCCGGCTGAGAAGCCAGAACCCTGCCATCGACCTGACGCCCGCAAGGTAGGACGGAAAGAACCGTCGAACCAAGCCTTTGACCCCCGATATCTCCGCCGGGAAACCCGGGCAACCCCGAGAATGGAAATCCCCAACAGTTGTTGCCCCGGGGATCCGCAGCAGCGTTATCTTCAATCCGTGTTCCCGCGATTTGTACCCGGCGCGCGATCCCCTACGCTACAGGAGCGATGACGATGCGCTTGTGGTTGATTGACGCAGGATACCTGTTGAACGCCCGGCATTCAGTGCGGGAGGACTATCGGTTCGACTACGGAAAGCTGCGGCAGAAGATTGAACAGGATGGCAGCTTCTGGCGCGCGTACTACTTGAATTCGACGCCGCACCCCCCGACGGACGAACAGGACGCTTTCCATCGCTGGCTTCGATCGGCCCCCCCTCGTGGTCCGAAACTGGTCACGAAGCTCTACGAACTCAAGAGGGTACGGGCCGATAGCGCATTCTGTGAGCACTGCAAGGCTAAGGTCACCCTCTCTTGCCCAGTCGGTAGAGGGCACCACTTGGCCAACAAGCAACAGAGGGGCGTGGACGTGGCGCTCGCGACTCTCGCGCTGACTCACCGTGACCGATATGACACGCTGGTTCTGTCCTCCGGTGATGGTGACCTTGCTGGACGCCGTCGAGTTCTTGGCCGAACGGGGCAAACGAATCGAACTCGCGGTCTTCACGAAGGGCGTGTCCACCGATCTTCAGGCGAGAGCTGACCGGATCTATTGGATCGACGACTTCGCCGAAGAGGTGTCCAAGGACTGATCGGCGATCCTACTTGGAGGTCGCATTGATCGGTGTCAAATCGCGGTCGCGACGCCGTTGAAGCAACCGTCGAAGAGGTCTGCGGATGGTTTTTCATAGCCGAGGTCCCGGTTCGCCGGGGACGGCGCTGTCCGGCATCGCCGATCAAGAACAGGGGGTCGCGCGACTCGCCGTTTGGCCTTCCCGCAGCGGAGGGGAGTGTGGGGATGTACATCGCCATCCTGCCCGATGCCGATCGAGGCATGCCGAGATGGGGGTCGGTCCCAGCCACGGTCAAGGAGCACGGATCGGCATCGGGGGTGTCGAAGACCGCCTCAGAATCATGGCCTGCCACTCGATAGTCGACAAGCTCTGGCACGGCGGTCGGACGCATCGCTGCCGCCAGGATTTCCACTCTCCCGAGCGTCACATCTGGCGGAGAAAGCTTCCCCCCGCGATGTTTCTTCCGCGCAGATCGTGCAGTCCGTCAATCGGGAGGAATCGAATGATGGCACGCACGAAACGAAGTCGGCGCTCCTACGGCGCCGGCGAGTGGGGCCGGAACCGGGTCCGGGTGTTCCCAGATCCGAAGACCGGCCGATACCAGATGGAGTGGCGCGAGAACGGTCGAAGGCTCACCCGGTCGCTGGGTCACCGCGAATGGGTGAGGGCGAAAAAGCAGGCAGACGAGTTCGCCGCTGGTTTCGCCGGCCCGGACCTGAACGGCAAGGCGGAAGCCGAGCCCGAGCCGCTCACGCTGGGAGGGCTTCTTGACATTTATGGTGAGGAGGTGACGCCCACCAAGGGCGCGCATACGCGGGGGCACGACCGGGCCGCTATGAGGATGTTCCTCCGGTTCTTCGGACGGAACCGCGACCCGGCGACACTCTCCCAACGGGACTGGGACCGCTTCATCCGGGAACGGCGTGCGGGCAGGATCGGTCCGAGCGGAAGGCCCGTATCCGACCGGACAGTCGAGTACGACCTCAAGTTCCTAGTCGCGGTTCTGAATTGGGCCGCGAGGTCGAGGGACGAGCGGGGCCGCCTGCTCCTCGACCGGAACCCGCTCAAGGGCTTCAGGAAGCCTGCGGAGAAGAACCCGACCCGGGTGGTGCTCACCGAGGACGAGTACCGGGCGCTACTGGAGGTGTCGCGCAAGGTGGACTGGCGGTTCCACGTCGCGCTGGTGCTCGCGCACGAGACCGGCCACCGCATCGGAGCCATACGCCAGCTTCGGTGGTTCGACATCGACTTCGAGGGCGGGACGATCCTCTGGCGCGCCGAGCACGACAAGTCGGGCCACGAACACGTCACGCCCGTCACCGCCGAAGCGCTCTCCGCACTGAAGGAGGCGCGCAGGAGCCACCCCGGAACCGGGGAGGCGCCGGTGCTGCCCGCACCCAGCAATCCTTTGGCGTGCACGGGTGCCGCACGGTTGCACGCTTGGTGGAGCAAAGCCCAGATTCTTGCGGGGCTGGACCCGATGCCCGGCAGGGGCTGGCACTCGCTGAGGCGGAAGTTCGCCAGCGACCTGATGGATCAGCCGCTCAAGGTGCTTTGCGCATTGGGAGGCTGGAAGACCGCCAAGACGGTGCTCGAATGCTACCAGCGACCGGACGAAGGACAGCTTCGGAAGGCACTGGAAGCTCGGCGGCGGTCTCGCGGCTGAGGTCGCCCATCGGCGGGAGTCAATTGGCGGGAATCGGGCCTGTCAGACTCCCAAGTTCAACACCCGCAACGGATTGTGAGAATGCGACCACCTGCCGGGCTGGCAAGGCGCGACGAAGGGCGAATAGCACCGCTATTCGTCCAAGGAGCAACGCAGAGCGAAGCCACGAACGAGCGACAAGTATAGTAGACGTTACATGATGTAAAGTCGAGTTTACAGTGCGACCGGGGCGAGCGAAGTGCCCAGCGCGGATGCATCGCCGCTCGAATGCCGGGGGGATTTTGTCCACGGGCTGTTAAGCCCCCACCACCGGCCACGGCGCCCACTCCCGCCACTGCCCCCGCGTAAAGTCCGGAAACTCCACCGGCGCGCTCCCGTTCGCCACGCTGATCTCCGACAACTCGCACACAGCGCTCAGCACCGCAGCGTCGTAGACGTTCATGTCCAGCGGCAGCCCCTCGCGAAGACACTTGATGAGCCGGTAGTCCTCCATGAAATCCATCCCACCGTGCCCCGCACCGATCGACTCCTCCTGCAGAGCCTTCCACAACGGATGCTCGAACTCCTCGTAGTAGGCTTGCGCCTCTTCCCAGCGGTGTCCCGGGCTCCGTCCCTCGATGTACACCCGGTCCGGATACCCCTGGAAGATCCCGCGCGTCCCCTGGACCTTGTTGATGCGGTCGTAAGGGCGGGGGAGATTGGTGTCGTGAGCGACGTAGATGGTCTTGCCCATCGCGGTCTGGATGAGGCTGCCGTTCACGTCGCCGAGCGCGAAGGTCTCGGCGCGCTTGGGGTGTCCCTCGGGGTAGTTGGCGATGGCATATTCCTGGAGGCCGCGTGAAGGACTGCTCATGGAGACCAGGTGGGCGAACCGGTCGCCGCGGTTGATGTCCATGCAGTTGGCGACGGGGCCGAGGCCGTGCGTGGGGTAGAGGTTGCCGTTGCGGGTCCAGGAGTGGTCGCGGCGCCAGAGGCCTTCGCCGCCGTCGGCGAACTTGATGCCGCGCAGGTCGTGCAGGTAGCCGCACTCGGCGTGGAGGATTTCGCCGAGCAGTCCCTGGCGGACGAGGTTCAGGCAGAGCAGCTCGGCGCGTCCGTAGTTGACGTTCTCCATCATGGAACAGTGACGGTTCGTGCGCTCGGCGGTCTCGACCAGCTCCCAACAGCCGTCCAGGGTGTACGCGGCGGGGACTTCGGTGGCCGCATGCTTGCCGTTCTCCATGGCAGCGACGCAGATGGGGACGTGCCAGCGCCAGGGGGTGGCGTTGTAGACGAGGTCCAGATCCTCTTCGGCGCAGAGGCGTTCGTAGTCGGTCTCGCCGCCCGTGTAGAGGGTGGGGCGGGGGTGGCCAGCTTCCTCGATGAGGTCGGCGGCGCGCTCGGCGTGCTCGGCGCGGATGTCGCAGACGGCTGCGATCACGCACCCGTCGATGCGGACCAGGTTGCGAACGTGCGCGGTGCCCATGCCGCCGACTCCGACGTATCCGATCCTGACATTGTCGATTGGTGGGGCGGCGAAGGGCTGCACCGGGGGCGAAGCCAGTCTCCCCGGAACGGCCGACGCGTTCGCCAGCGTGCGTTGGCCGGTGGTCGGTTCTCCGCAACCAGAAACCGCTCCGGCGGCAAGCCCCAGCGCTCCGGCCTTGAGAAAATCCCGCCTGTCCAGTCCACTCGGTCCGTCTTTCATCTCCCTGTTCCTTTCCCTGGCAATTTGACCAAAGCCACGGTCAATCAAGGCGACGCCGCAGTCGCTTCCCCGGTTGTTCGCAAGCCATCGCGCGTGTGTTAGAAGTCAGGAATCGTGGGTTGACAGTGGCCCGTCGGGCAAGTGCCTACCCGGCGCCACCCGTCCGCATCCACTTCAACCCGGGGTGAAGCGCCAGCAGCGCGGCCAGACCCGCCACCGGCATCGACAGCAGCGCGGCGGTTTGCGGCCCCGCCACGTCGGCCACCACTCCCGTCCCCATGACCCCCACCGAACCCACCGTCCACGCGAGCCCCATCACGATCCCCGAACTGGCGCCGGGTGCCCGCGGAATCATCTCCTGGGCCATGACGACGATGGGGGGCAGCGTGGACATGCCGAGAAAGCCCGCCACCGCAATGGCCGCGAGGCCGAGCCCGTTCCAGGGTCCCAGCCAAACCGCCAGCAGGTGCGCCGGAAGTGCCAGCGCGCACAGCCGGAAGAGCAGCTTGCGACGGTCCATCCGGTCCGTGAGGACCCCTCCCGCCACCGTGCCGAAGGCCTGCGCGCCGAGGTACACCGAGAGCGCCACCGCGCCGAGCGCCTCCGAGCCCCCCATCTCGGCCACGATGATCGGTTCCATGGTCAGGAAGGCCCGCTGTACGAAGGTCATGGCCGAGCTGATCCCGAAGACGATGCCGAGGGGGCCGGCAAGCTGGCGGAGGACTTCCGACGGCGGAGGCGCGGGCGCGGCGCTCCGGGCCTCCATTCGCCCGCTGGGCAGTCCCCGGAAGAAGAAAGGGGCAAGCAGGAGCGCGGGCAGCATCGCGACCCAAAGCCTCTCCATCCCCCCCCAGGCGACGAGTCCCACCGCCACCAGGGGCCCCATCGAGTATCCGGCCGCACCCCCGAACGAAAAGATCGAGTAGCGGGCGCCGCCCCCTTTCCCCTCGGACAAGCGGACGGCGTAGGAGGCCCCGGGCGGGTGAAAGGCCGCGCCTCCCAGTCCCCCGACCACCAGCAGCACGAGCAGAACCCAGTACGACGAGGCGAACCCGATCAGAGACACGAACACCGCGCTCACGAGCATTCCGCCCACTGCGAGAGTCCTGCGGCCGAAACGGTCCCCCAGGTAGCCGAAGAGGGGCTGGGGAAGCGCCGTCGCGATGGAGAACGCGGCGCCCAGGACCGCGGCCATCGCAATGGAAATCCCCAGATCGTCCATGATCCGCGGCAGCAGCGGCGGCACGATCGAGGCGTAGGCGTCGTTGATGCCGTGCGCCAGCGCGATGATGACCGCGATGCGCACGGCGGAGGGGGACATCCGGTCGGTTCTCCGGGTTCGCCGGTTGGGAGGTGAAGTCTCTGAGCCGAGTCACCTTCCGCAAACAGCCGTTTGAGGTCAAGTCCGCCCGCCGGCCACCAACGGAGTTGATCCTTTCGGTGTCCTTGGTACGACTGGAAAGCAACGCCGCCGAACCATATGATTCAAGGCTTGGCGGTTTTTTCCGCCCCTTTCCCAAGTCAGCCGGAAGAGGAGTCCGGTGGCCAGCCTGACACACCCGACGCATCACATGACTCCCATCGCCACCGCGAATGCTCGCCACCGGGCGCTCGTGGCGCTCCTTTGCCTGGGGGTGGCCGTCTCATACGGTTGCTCCTCATACGCGGCAACCACCTCGGGCGCGGAGCCCCTCGCACCCCCGGCAGTCACTCCCCCCGGCCTCCAGGCCATCCCCCCCACCCCCGACCCCCGCGTAGGCCTCGCCTCCGGCATGTTCGACGCGGGCGAGGCCATCTGGAACCTCGAACTCCTCTCGACCACGCCGCCGCCCGAGGAGTTCGTGGGCGCAATGAACTCCGACCTTGCGTTCACCGGCAACTACGCCATCCAGGGGAATTTCAACGGCATCCAGGTGTGGGACATCTCCGACCCGGCAAATCCCGTGTCGGTGGTGACCCATGTCTGTCCGGCCTCGCAGAGCGACGTGTCGGTGTACGGGAACCTGCTGTTCGTCTCCGGCGAGGACCTGAGCGCGCGGCTGGATTGCGGCGACGAGGGCGTGCGCGAGCAAGTGAGCCATGCGCGCCTTCGCGGCATCCGCATCTTCGACATCTCGGACATCGCCAGTCCGGAGTACGTCGCGAACGTGCAGACGTGCCGCGGGTCGCACACCCATACGGTGCTAGAGCACCCAGGCGATGAGGAGAACGTCTACATCTACGTGTCGGGCTCGTCGTCGGTGCGCCCGTCCGAGGAGCTGGCCGGCTGTTCGGCGCTGTCGCCGGAGGAGGACCCCAACTCGTCGCTGTTCAGGATCGAGGTGATCCGCGTGCCGGTCGACAACCCCGGGGCGGCCGCGATCGTGACTTCGCCCCGGATCTTCCAGGACCTGGTTGCGCCGGAGACGCACGGTCCGGCGCCGGGCGACATCGTGGCCATGGAGCAGGCGATGGCGCGGGCCGAGGAGAGAAGGAGGGTGCGCGAAGAGCAGAGGAAGACTCGTGCCCGGGAGGCGCGTGAGCGGGGTGATTTCGTGGTGGAAACGGCGGATCTGGTGGTGACGTTGTCGGCCGCCGAGGCCGGGGAGCGACTGGACAGCATTGTTGCGGCGCGTGGGGGAGAGGGCCCGCCTGCCGCCGCCGACAGTGTGGCCTTGCGCGACCAACTGGAAGCGACGCGCCGAGCCTCGATGCCTGCGGCCATCACCCCGATGGGCACGCGCCGGGCCCAGCCGGCCGATGGTCCGCGCCCCGGTCCCACCCAGTGTCACGACATCACCGTTTACCCCGCGATCGGCCTGGCGGGCGGTGCGTGCGGCGGCTACGGCCTCCTTCTCGACATCAGCGACCCCGCCAACCCGTTCCGGCTCGATGCGGTGGCCGACTCCAACTTCGCGTACTGGCACTCGGCCACCTTCAGCAACGACGGCAGCAAGATCCTCTTCACCGACGAGTGGGGCGGCGGATTGGCGCCCAAGTGCCGCGTGGACGACCCGATGGAATGGGGCGCCAACGCCATCTTCACGATCGAAGACGGCACGATGGTCTTCCAGAGCTACTTCAAGCTGCCCGCCGCGCAGACCACGCTGGAGAACTGCGTCGCCCACAACGGCTCGCTCATTCCGGTACCGGGACGCGACATCATGATCCAGGGGTGGTACCAGGGCGGGATCTCGCTCATCGACTGGACCGACCCGCGGAACCCCGTCGAGATCGCCTACCACGACCGCGGCCCCTTCAACGGCGAACGCATGCAGGCCGCAGGCAGCTGGTCCGTGTACTGGTACAACGGCGTGATCGTGAACTCCGAGATCGCGCGCGGGCTGGACATCTTCCAGCTCGTCCCCAGCGAGGCGCTTACGCAGAACGAAATCGACGCCGCGAATTCCGTGCGGCTGAAGCACCTGAATTCCCAGGGCCAGCCCGTCTACGAGTGGCCGGCGACCTTCGCGCTGGCGCGTGCGTATCTGGATCAGTTGGAGCGCTGGGGGGGGTTGCCGGGGGAAGAGATCGCTTCGGCGCGCACGGAGCTGGCGGCGGGGGAGAGGGCTTCGGGGACGGCTCGGGGGGATGCGCTCCGTTCCTTGGCACGGTCACTGAATGCGCACGCCGAGAATGCGGCGCATTCCGACAGGATCCGGAAACTCGCCGACGCGGTTCAGCGTTTGGCGGACGGGGGTGACTGACCCCTCGCCATCGGCTTCGACACCCACCAACATGCATCTACGACAAATCACACAGATCAGCCCAGAACAGGAAGACAAGATGACTCCGATCACCACCGTGAACGACCGTTCCCGGAAGCTCGCGCGCCTCGGGGCGCTCCTTTCCCTCCCGGCCGCGCTGGCCATCCTGACGGGATGCGCTACGCAGGGGACGCCGGGGCCGGCAGAGAATTCGGAGCGCGCGGTTCCGCCACTCCTTCGTTTCTTTTCACTCACTGGCGAGGGGGACGCCGAGTTCGCCAATCCGCCTGGCCTCCAGGTCAACGCCCCCACACCGGATCCGCGCGTCGGGCTCGCACCCGGCATGTTCGACGCGGGCGAAGCCATCTGGAACCTCCGCATGCGGTCGACCACGCCCCCGCCCGACGCCTTCGTCGGCGGGATCAACTCCGACCTCGCCTTCACTGGCAACTACGCCATCCAGGGCAACTTCAACGGGATCCAGATCTGGGACATTTCCGATCCGGCCAATCCGGTGTCCGTTGTTTCCCATGTCTGCCCCGCTTCTCAGAGCGACGTGTCGGTGTACGAGAACCTCCTCTTCGTCTCGGGCGAGGACTTCAGCGCGCGCCTGGATTGCGGCGACCAAGGGATCGAGGAACAGGTCAGCCACGAACGGCTCCGCGGCATCCGCATCTTCGACATCTCCGATATCGCCAACCCGGAGTACGTCGGAAACGTGCAGACCTGCCGGGGCTCTCATACCCACACGGTACTGGAGCATCCGGGTGATGACGAGAATGTTTACATATACGTGTCCGGTTCTTCGATGGTGCGGCCGGCCGAGGAGCTGCCGGGTTGCTCGGCTCTTTCTCCCGAAGAGGACCCCAACTCTTCACTCTTCAGGATCGAGGTGATCCGCGTTCCACTCGCCGATCCGGCGTCTGCCGAGATCGTGAGTTCGCCCCGCATATTCCAGGACCTGGTGGCACCGCCCGAGCACGGCGCCTCCCCGGCAGACGAGAGGCTTGCCGAAGAGGCCCGTGCACGGGGGGAATTCGTCCTCGAGATCATGGGACAGGTACAGGTTCTGCCTGATCAGTTCGTCACCCCGATGCTCGACAGCATTGTCGAAGAGCGGGGAGGGGAAGGTGCCCCGACCGCCGCCGACAGCACCGCCTTGCGCGAGTACTTCAACGAAATGGTCGCCCAGATGATGGCCGGCGCGGGAGGGGGATCACCCGAAGACGGCCCCGCCCCCGGCCCCTCCCAGTGCCACGACATCACCGTCTACCCCGACATCGGCCTGGCAGGCGGCGCCTGCGGCGGCTACGGCCTCCTCCTCGACATCACCGACCCCGCCAACCCGACCCGCCTCGCCGCCGTCGCCGACACCAACTTCTCGTACTGGCACTCGGCCACCTTCAGCAACGACGGCAGCAAGATCATGTTCACCGACGAGTGGGGCGGCGGCGGCGGGCCGAAGTGCCGCGAGGACGACCCGGCGGAGTGGGGCGCCAACGCCATCTTCACCGTCGAGGACGGCGAGATGGTCTTCCAGAGCTACTTCAAGCTCCCCGCCCCGCAGACCACGCTGGAGAACTGTGTCGCCCACAACGGCTCGCTTATTCCGATTCCGGGGCGCGACATCATGATCCAGGGCTGGTACCAGGGCGGCATCTCGCTGATCGACTGGACCGACCCGAAGAATCCCGTCGAGATCGCATTCCACGACCGCGGCCCCTTCAACGCCAACCAGATGGCGATGGCCGGCAGCTGGTCCGTGTACTGGTACAACGGCGTCATCGTGAATTCCGAGATCATGCGCGGACTCGACATCTTCGAGCTGGTCCCCAGCGAATCCCTCACACAGAACGAGATCGACGCGGCCAACTCGGTGCAGCTCACGCACCTGAACTCGCAGGGGCAGCCCGTCTACGAATGGCCGGCCACCTTCGCGCTGGCCCGCGCCTACGTGGACCAGCTCGAACGCTGGCACGGAATGGATGCGCCGCGGGTGGCCGCCGCACGGAGCGCGCTGGACTCGGCCGAGAGCGGCTCGGGGACGGCCCGCCGCGATACGCTCCGCTCGCTCGCCAACGCGCTCGCCGCACACGTTTCGGACGCGGCGGATTCCGACAAGGTCGCCAAGCTGGCCGACGCGGTTCAGCGCCTGGCGGATGCAGGCTGAATCAGGGAGGTTGCCATGAAAAACCGTCACATCCTTTTCGCCGCGCTCCTGAGCGGCGTGGTCCACGGTTGCGCGGGCGGACCGGCCCCTGAGCCCCAGCCCAACGTCCCGCCCCCCGCCGCCGACCCCGCCCCTCCCGTGACCCGCCCCGACGCGGCCACCATCTCCAGACTGGAAGCCCTCTACCAGGCCCGCGCGGACAGCGCCCTCACAGGCTACCACGCCGCCGATGTGCACTTCATGACCGGCATGATCGGGCACCACGCGCAGGCCCTGGTCATGTCCGGTTTCGCACCGGAAAATGGTGCGAGCCCCACCATCCAGACGCTCTGCGCGCGCATTATCAACGCGCAGAAGGACGAGATCGACGTCATGCAGGCGTGGCTGCGCGACCGGGGGCTCGAGGTGCCCGAGATCCACATCGCCGACGGCCATCTCATGATCCACGGCCCCGAGCACGCCATGCACATGCCGGGCATGCTCTCCGAGGAGCAGCTCGCGGAACTCGGCCGGGCCCAGGGCACGGACTTCGACCGCCTTTTTCTGAAGTACATGATCATGCACCACAAGGGCGCCGTCACGATGGTGCTCGAACTCTTCGATACCGACGGCGCCGCCCAGGACGATTTCGTCTTCAAGCTCGCCTCCGACATCCAGGCCGATCAGAGCTCCGAGATCGAGCGCATGCAGCTCATGCTCGACGCGCTCGAAGGAGCACGCTGAAACGGCCACGCTTTTCACTCCCCAGGGTCACCCCATCAAACGTCAGGACAGCCACATGACCCCGATCAGCACCACCAGCGGCCATCGCCGCCCCCTCGTACGCCTCGCGGCGTTCCTCTCCCTCACGGCCCTCATGGCCACGCTGCACGCCTGCGCGTCGCAGCCCGCAGCCGATCCCGGCGCGACAACCGCCATGACCCCCGTCGCGCCGGCCACCTTCGCCAATCCCCCCGGCCTGCACGTCAACCCGCCCACCCCCGACCCCCGCGTCGGCCTCAAGCCCGGAATGTTCGACGCGGGCGAGGCCATCTGGAACATGCGCATGCTGTCGACCACGCCTCCGGAGGAACCCTTCGTCGGAACCACCAACTCCGACCTGGCGTTCACCGGGAACTACGCCATCCAGGGCAACTACGACGGCGTCCAGGTGTGGGACATCTCCGATCCGGCGAATCCGGTCTCGGTGATCACCTACGTGTGCCCGGCGTCACAGAGCGATGTCTCGGTGTACGCGAACCTTCTCTTCGTGTCCGGCGAGGGCCTGGGCGGACGGCTCGACTGCGAGCGGGGCGCCCGCGCCCGTATCAGTCACGAACGGCTCCGCGGCATCCGCATCTTCGACATTTCGGACATCCGGAACCCGGAGTATGTCGCGAACGTGCAGACCTGCCGCGGCTCGCACACCCACACCGTGCTCAAGCACCCGGGTGACGACGACAATGTCTACATCTACGTTTCTGGCTCGTCCCAGGTGCGGCCCCCCGAGGAACTCCCCGGCTGTTCGGCCCTGTCGCCGGACGAGGATCCCAACTCGGCACTTTTCCGCATCGAAGTGATCCGCGTCCCGCTGGACGACCCCCAGTCCGCCGCGATCGTGACCTCGCCGCGCATCTTCCAGGACCTGGTCGCGCCGCCGAGGCACGGTCTGGCGCCGGGCGACATCCGGGCCCAGGAGGAGGCGCGGGCCGAAGCCGAAGCCGCACGCGAGCGGGGTGCGTTCGTGCGTGAATTCGGCGGTGGCCGCCTGTCGGTCATGCCCGACCGGTTCGTCCAGCCGCTACTGGACAGCATCGTGGACGCGCGGGGTGGCGACGGCGTCACCGCCGCCGACAGCGCGGCGCTGCGAGAAATGCTCCTCCAGATGGACGCCGACGCCGAGGCCCGCGCCGCCGAACGCGCCCAGATGCCCCAGGGCCCCCGCCCCGGCCCCACCCAGTGCCACGACATCACCGTCTACCCCGACATCGGCCTGGCGGGCGGCGCCTGCGGCGGCTACGGCCTCCTCCTCGACATCACCGATCCCGCGAACCCCTTCCGCCTGGCCGCGGTGGCCGACTCCAACTTCTCGTACTGGCACTCGGCCACCTTCAGCAACGACGGCAGCAAGGTCATGTTCACCGACGAGTGGGGCGGCGGCGGCGCGCCCAAGTGCCGCGAAGACGACCCGAAGGAATGGGGCGCCAACGCCGTGTTCACCATCGAGGACGGCGAGATGGTCTTCCAGAGCTACTACAAGCTGCCCGCGCCGCAGACCACGCTGGAGAACTGCGTTGCGCACAACGGGTCGCTCATTCCGATACCGGGTCGCGACATCATGATCCAGGGATGGTACCAGGGCGGCATCTCGCTCATCGACTGGACCGATCCGAAGAACCCCGTCGAGATCGCGTTCCACGACCGCGGCCCCTTCAACGCGGAGCGCATGATGAGCGCCGGCTCATGGTCCGTCTACTGGTACAACGGCGTGATCGTCAACTCCGAGATCAAGCGCGGCCTCGACATCTTCGAGCTGACGCCGAGCGACATCCTCACCCAGAACGAGATCGACGCGGCCAACTCGGTGGTGCTGACGCATCTGAACTCACAGGGCCAGCCCATCTACGAGTGGCCCGCCACCTTCGCGTTGGCACGCGCGTACGTCGACCAGTTGGAGCGCTGGCATGGGGTGTCGGCCTCGGTGGTCGCCTCGGCGCGCCAGGATCTGGATGCGGCCGAAGCGGCGTCGGGAGAGGACCGGCAGGATAACTTGGTGGCCCTGGCCAGAAGGCTGCGGGAAGCGGCGCCCGGTGCGGCGGATTCCGCCAAGGTCCGCGAGCTGCTGGTCGCGGTCCGTCGCCTGGCCGCAGAGGCAGGCTAAGCCGGACGCCGACCCAACGGCCCAAACGAAAGCCCCGCGCCGCTCATCACCGCGGCGCGGGGCTTTCGTACTCCCGTTTCCGGTCCTATCCCACCCCGGCCGAAATCCCCACCCGAATGGTCATCAGGTTGGCGTCGCTCACGATCGGATCGGCCTTCCATTCGCCGCCCCGCAAGTTGATCAGGTTGTCATCCCCGTTCGCCAGGTACTCGGTCAGCCCGTTGTGCTTGTAGGAGGCCGACAGGTCCAGCGAGAGCGGATTCTGTCCCCCACGGAGCCGGACCGACAGTCCCCCGCCTCCGGTGAACGCCAGCCGGAAGTCGCTGTGGTTGGTCGTGGACGCAATCGGCTCATTCTCATACATCCCGCTTACACTCGTGGAGGTGACAAAGTACGAGAAGCCGACCGTCCCGTAGATGAACGGCCTGATCGGCCCGCTGCCCATGTAGATCTGCGGACCCAGGCCCGCCGATACGATCCCGTTGGTGGTCTCCTGTTCGACATTGACGAATGAAACGGTGTTGCTGAAGGGGACCGCCCGGCGCTCGGCCCCGTAGATGATGAAGTTCCCCTCGGCGCGGAGCCCCGCGAGCCTGCTGTCGCCCAGGAAGAGCACGCCACCGAATCCACCTCCGCCCCCCAGGTTGTCGACGTAGGTCGAGAAGTCCCCGATGGGGATGGCGAGATCGAGGTAGCCGAAGACCTCGCCCTTCGCGTCGTCCCACTGCGCGGCCGCACGCTCGGGCGACGCGAGCCCGATAAGGGCCAGGGCCCCCGCCAGGATGATCCT
This sequence comes from Longimicrobiales bacterium, assembly GCA_965208295.1. Lineage (GTDB taxonomy): Bacteria > Gemmatimonadota > Gemmatimonadetes > Longimicrobiales > Gaopeijiaceae > Bin94. Next base: position 1,852,964 of record OZ242328.1, read on the forward strand.
GCTCGTGAAAGGCTTTGTGATTGTTGACATTACTCGCTCGCTCCGTTGCTTGCAGTCTTGTTCTTACCTCGTCGATCGAGGACCGCACCGGGCAGGGCGCCGGTGGGCTTGCCGTTGTCAACCGTGAATCGACCGTTGACCAGCACATAATGGATACCCGTCGGGTAACGGTCGGGTTCCATGATGGTGGCGGGCGCGGTGCGTGTCATTGCTACCAGAGGACGGGAGAGCCGGCTGGGGTGCCCTCGTCTTCGCTCGCAATCCTCTCCAGGGCCCATCGAGCGTGCTCCCGCACCAGGGCCGAGCGGTCCGCAGCAGCTCGTTCCAGCACCGGAACCCCTTCTGCCGCCCCCCAGTTGCCCAGCGCCACGCACACATTCCGCAACAGCCCGTTCCGCCGCGCCCGCGACACCGGCGAATCGCGGTACTCGCGCAGGAAGGCTTTGCCGGACATCTGCAGCAGGCGCGTTGCCAGGTCGACCAGCGAGGGGTTGTCCAGTTCCGTTCGTGGCGAGTAGGCGGGCTCGGCGGTCGCCGAGGCAAACCTTTCGTTCCAGGGGCACACCTCCTGGCAGATGTCGCAGCCGTACACGCGGTTGCCGATGGCGGGCCGCAACTCGACCGGGATGGGCCCCTTGAGTTCGATGGTGAGGTAGGAGATGCAGCGCGTGGCGTCCATGACGGGGGCGCCGTGTTCGTCGTAGCCGAGGAGGGCGCCGGTGGGGCAGGCGTCGAGACAGCGCCGGCAGGTGCCGCAGTGGTCCTCGGTGAAGGGCGTGGACGGTTCCAGCGGCAGGTCGGTAAGCAGGACGCCCAGAAAGAAGTACGACCCCCGGCGCGGGTGGATGAGCATGGTGTTCCTGCCGAACCAGCCGAGGCCGGCCCGGACGGCGAGTTCCCGTTCCAGGAGCGGTCCCGTGTCGACGTAGACGCGGCGCCGGAGGGGGCGTCCCGCGAGGACTTCGAGGCGGTGGGCGAGGGTGTCCAGCTTTTCGCTGATGACGTGGTGGTAGTCGCGGCCGCGGGCGTAGCGCGCGATGATGGCGCGGGAGGGGTGGATGGGTGGGGTGGTGGGCTCGTCGTCGGCGTAGGAGTGGGTGACGACGAGCGCGGACTGGAAGCCGGGAAGGGTGTGGTCGAGGTCGGCGCGGCGTGTGACGGCGTCGGGGCGCGACAGGTAGTCCATGCGGCCGTGGAGGCCAGACTCGAGCCAGCGCCGGAAGTGGACCATGTGCTCGCTATCGCTCCTGGTGACGACGCCGGCCATCTCGAAGCCGAGGGTGCGGGCTTCGGCGAGGGCGCGGTCGGTGTGGACCAACGAGTCGTTCGGCCTCCCGCCGCTGTCGGTGGCGCGCGGCCGATCCCTTTGCTCCACAGTGCGATCCTTTCTCTTCGGGAAACCGGGAAAGCCGGTCAGGCGTAGTGCAATGCGATCATGACGTTGCGGTCATGGGATCGCAACCGACCCAGGGGAAGGTCGAAAGGAGTGCCGTCCCATGAAACGTCGATCCGCCATCGCGACAACGTTGCTTGCGTGCGTAGCCGCACTGCTTCCCGCCGGCGCGACGGCCCAATACTGGTCGTTTGGCATTTCATTGGGAGGCGGGACCACGGTGGCCGCTCACATGGGCATGCACCTCGGAAACACGGACGACCGCCGCGAGTCCGGCCTCACCGGCGGCACGACCGAAGTGGAACTGGTGATCGGGCTGTCCAGATTCGTGCGCGAGGGCGGCAGCAAGAAAGCCAGACCGAGCTTCGGATTGAACCTGCGGGAGACTACGAGGTCCGGAGTCTCGGCGGGCCTCGGGTTCCGGTTGGCCCCGCCGCCGCCCGGCGCGACGGGCGGCTACCGCGCGGTCATCCACGTTCCGGTGGGATTTGAGCCCTACCCGCTGCCAGCCAGATTGTTCGTCTTCTTTGGTGTTGGCAAACGCGTCGTGCTGTCGGACTACAACGGCTCCTTCAATTGGTGGGAGCTCTTCATTACCTGGCCCCAGCTACAGATCTACCTGAAGCACACGGGGGGCTTTCACTGGACGTGACGAGTGGCGTTTCCTTGTCCCGTGGCCCCAGCTACAGGTCTATTTGAAGCACACCGGCGGCTTCAACTGGACCTGATCCGCCCCTGGACAACCCACTCGCAAATCCCGTCGCCCCGGCGACGCCCATCATGAACCTCGACCAGATCCGCGCCCAATTCCCCATCCTGCAGCGCCGCAACTACCTGAACTCGTGCTCGCTGGGCGCCCTTTCCACCCGGGCCGAGGACCGGCTGTCCGACTTCGTCGCCACGTGGCACGACCTCGGCGCCTCGGCCTGGTACGAGCACTGGTGGGGACTGTTGGCCGAGCTGCGCGGCCGCGTCGAGACGATGTTCGGCGCCCCCGCCGGAACGGTCGCGCTCATGCCTTCCACCTCGGCCTGCCTGGCCGCCGTCTCGTCGAGTCTCGACTGGACGAAGCGCAACCGCATCGTCACGACCGAACTGGACTTCCCCACCCTGCTCTACCAGTGGAAGGTGCGCCCGGATGCGAAGATGGTCGTGCTGGAGAGCCACGACGGCGTCCACATCGACCCGCAGCAGTACGCGGACGCGGTGGACGAGCGGACTCTGGCGATCGCGACCAGTCACGTCTTCTTCACGACCGGCGCGATTCAGGATCTGGGGGCGATTGGGGAGATTGCGCGGCGGGCGGGTGCGTACAGCCTGATCGATGGGTACCAGGGGGCGGGGCAGGTGCCGTTGGATTTGCCCGAGAGCGGCGTGGATTTCTACGCGGCGGGGCCGCTGAAGTGGTTGTGCGGGGGGCCGGGGCTGGCGTATCTGTACGTTCGAGAGGAGTTGATCGGGGACCTGGAGCCGAGGATCACCAGCTGGTTCGCGACGCGGGACCAGTTCGACTTCAACTCGGGGGATTTCCGGTATCACGATGACGCGCGGCGGTTCGAGCTGGGTACGCCGGCGCTGGCTACGGTGCATACCGCGCTGGGGGGGCAGGAGATTGTGGACGGGGTGGGGATGGAGGCGGTTCGGGCGCGCAACGTCGAGTTGACGGAGCGGCTGGTGGAGGGGTGTGGGGGGGCGGGATTCTCGTTGCGGGTGAGCGGGTGCCCGGAGACGCGGTCGGCGATCGTACCGGTGCGGCATCCGGATCCTGGGGCGGCAGTGGTCGCCTTGGGCGAACGGGGGATCATCGTGGACAGTCGGCCGGGCGTGGTGCGGGTCAGTCCGCACTTCTACAACACGGTCGAGGAGGTGGATGGGTTTGTGGAGGGGTTGAAGGAGACGGTGTGAGGGGGACGGCACTTGACATGCCAACCAAGATATGACTATGGTCATGACCATGGTCAAATCAAGAACCTACAAGGCGTCCGAATTCAAGGCGAAGTGCCTGCAACTCATGGACGAAGTGGCAGAAACCGGGAGCAGCATCGTCATCACCAAGCGCGGTCGCCCGGTTTCGCGACTGGTACCCTACCGGGAGAAACCGGACCGGGTCTTCGGGATCGACAGCGACGTCATCGAAATCCATGGTGACATCGTCGCTCGCGTGCCGGTGGTTTGGGAGGCTGCGGAAGGAGTCCGCGAAGAGTCCGGCGGTTGATCGTCCTTGATACCCATGTTCTCGTCTGGTTGCGCCTCGGTAGCGAGCGGCTGGGGCCGCGCGCGCGTCAAGTAGCCGAAGAGGCATGGAGAGCCGGCGACGCCGCGGTGTCCGCAATCTCCTTCTGGGAGATCGCAATGCTCCAGGAGTCGGGACGGTTGACACTGCGGCACGACCTCGACTCCTGGCGCGACACCCTGCTTGACGAGGGACTGCTGGAAATCCCGGTTGACGGCAGGTGTGGGATACGGGCCGCATGTCTTGCCGATTTCCACGGCGATCCGGCCGACCGTATCATTGTAGCTGCCTCACTGGAGGGACATCGCCTTCTGACTTCAGACCGGCGCATCCTGGATTGGCAGGGGCCGTTGGTCCGATTGAACGCTCGGGTTTGATACGGGGGACCGCCGTCCTTCCGGCCCGTTTCGACCCTGTCAACTCACCGGCCGCACCCTCTTCCTCAACACGAACAGCCCCTCCTGCATGCTGGTCACGATGATCGTGCCGCTCTCGAAGTACGGGTAGTTGCTCCACGCGCCCCCGAATCCCGGCCCTTCCGCGTGCGGCGCCGTGTCGAAGTAGCCGACCTCGCGCGGGTTTTCCGGGTCGGAGATGTCGAGGATGTGCAGGCCGTAGAGATAGTTGGCCTGGTACATCAGGTCGCCCTTGATGTACAGGTTGTGCGCGCTGGCGGGCATGGAGCCCATGAATTCATTGACCAGCACGGGGTCTTCGAGATCGGTGACGTCCCAGACGAGGGTGCGCGTGGTCTCCGCGTTGCCGGCGATCACGTCGGCCTCGTCGTTCTGGTAGAAGTAGCGGTGGTCGTCGGTGAGCCAGCCCTGGTGAATGTAGGCGGGATTCGGAGACGAGCCGCTCCCCACGGTAGCCGGGTTTTGCTTGTCGGTGACGTCCTGGATCTGGAAGGTTTGGCCGTTCGAGTTGAAACACACCTCCCGTCCCTGGTAGTCCTCGTCGGGGCCACTGTAGGTGACGCACTGGGTGTCGTGAGTGCCGCCTGTAGGGGCGCAACCCACGAACTCCGGGTTCTTCGGATCGTTGATGTCGATCATGTGGAGGCCGCCGCCGCAGGTGTCGCCCGCGCCGCCGCCGCCGATCGTGTAGGCGATGCCGGTCTCCTCGTTGATCGCGATGTTGTGCGAGCTGCCGATCCGGCGGTAGTGCACATCGGGTTCGAAGATTACGGGCATCTCGTCAGGGGTGATATCGCGCAGGCGTGTGAGATCCAGGACCTGCATGCCGTGCTCGCCCGCGCCGTCGGCTACCACGAACGCGTGACTCTTGTACGTCTTGATGTCACGCCAGAGTTGCGATGGCGGGGTGCCCCAAGGCTTGGGAAGGTCGCCCACGAGGACCGGGTTGGTGGGATCGGTGAGGTCGACGAACGATGTACCGTCGTTGCGTCCCACGAGCGCATACTCGCGCCCGGTTTCGGGGTCGGTCCAGCCCCAGTTGTCGTTGGCGCGCACGCCGCGGGCGCGGTCCCCGGCCCGGAGAAGCGAGGGCGGGATGTACGCGAGCAGCTCGATCTCGTCGCAGTCGAAGAGGCCGACGCGGCCCTCTTCAGGGCAGCGGTGCTCTTCGCCGACGACCGCCGCGAGCATGTCGGGCGCGCTCACGAGCATCTGGCCGTCGCCCCAGTCGCCGCCGTTGCGCTGGAAGAGGTGGACCGAGCCGGCCTGGTGGTGCATGCCGGGCGCCCCGACGGCAACGATCCCGGCGTCCGCGACGACCAGGCCGCCGAAGTTGTCGCTCTCGACCGTCTCTTCCATGGGGAGCTGGATGCGGCGTGGCTGGGCGGGCAGCGAACCATCCGCCTGCGCCTCGTACACGAAGGCCGATCCGAGTTCGTAGCCGCGCGTAGTGGGCGCGCCGACCCATACGTCGTCCCCGGCAAAGGCCACCGCCGTGCCGAAGCGGTCGCCGTTCTCTCCACCAGCGAAAGTCAGCCGCTCGTCGCCGGGCACCCACCGGTCGGCGGCCCACGTGTACGTGTACATCGCGCCCCGGCTGTCGTTTGCGCCCGGGGCGCCGACGAGAACCCTGTCACCCGAGGCCGCGAGGGCAGACCCGAAGTGGGCGTTGCCCCCCGCGTCCGTTTCGAGGGCTCCGGCCTCTTCCCAACCATCGCTGCCCAGGCTGAACCGATAGACACGGCCGGTTTGTTCGCCTGCCGGGTCCCCCGTGCTCCACTGCGGAGCCGCGATCAACACCCCATGCGAGGTGAAGAGGATGGCCGCGCCGAAGAGGTCGCCGTCCGTGCCGTCGCCGGGCTGCAGCCGGCCGCGCTGGATCCAGTTGCCATCGCCGTCCCGCTGATACGCATGCACCACGCCCCGGGGATCGGTCGGCTCTTCCTCGTCTGAATCCGGTGGTCTCGGGAATCGCCTGACAGGTACCCCCGGCACGCCCACCATCAGCCAGTCGCCGCCGGCCGCCAGGCCAAGTCCGAACTCGGTGCCACAATACCCGTCGAAGCGACACGTCGGGGACTCTCCGGCGATCTCGTCGCCCTCGATCGTTCCCGTGGCCTGCCATGCGCCGCCGTCCTCGCGCTCGAAGACGTGAATCGGGCCGCCCCGCTGGCCGACAAAGAGCGTGTTGCCGGTCTTTGCCAGCAGCGTCCCGAAGCCGTCCGCATCCTCCGAATCGGGGGCGTGCAGGACGGTGGACTCGCGCCATGCGCCGCCCGACTGGCTGTAGATGTAGACCGCGCCGGGGCGGAAACTGGTGGTCGGTTCGGCGATCAGGACTTCGGTACCGTCGATGACGACCTGGTGGCCGAAGGCGCCGGACTGGGCGGTGAGGGGGGAGGCGGCAGCGGTGACGAGCGCGAGGAACGCGAAGGCGCACGTTGGGGCGAGGGCCGCGATGCGAGTGCCGGGACGGGTGATGGTGCCGGGGAACATGGGTGACTCCTGGTGGGGCTGGATCGTCGGGATCGGCATGGTAGCCAACGGGATCGGGGCGGCGCAATGGCTTGCGGCAGTCGGCGGGTTCGGCGCCCGGTAACAGCGCGGTAAGTGGCAACGGACCCCCGTCCCAGGTCACCCCAATTCCGGCGACCACTCCAGAATCAGCACCTCGATATCCCTCGCGACGATCATGCGGTCATCGAGTACGATGATGTCCTCGACACGGAACCCTTCTCTCCACCTGTTGAGTCCCTCCGCCAACACCCTCATCGAGGGCTCCCCCTCGGCGAGTGGGATGGTGAAGGCGACTGGGTCCACCATGCCGACCGAAGCGATCCAGAGCCTGTCCCCTATCATTTCCGCCCGGTGAAACGGCCGGAGCTGGGCGTCGGGCTCCGCCACGACCTCCACGATCTCCGCCAGACGCTGGCGTACATCGCCCGGGATCGGCAACGGCACCAGGCTGTCCACCCGTGTGGCAGCAGCATCGACAAACGCCCGCCATCCGCGAGGATCACTCGAATTCAGTACAATCGCCACTTCTCCCGGCGCGATCGGAGCCAGCTTCCACCCAGCCACACGCTCAAAGAACTCGGCACTGGCCAGAGCTGAAGGGACCACCACGGGATTGACCAATTCCCTGTTCTCTGCGGCGCTGAAGAAGGACAGCAGGGTCTCGGCTTTCCCGTCCGGGTCCTCGAGGGGATGTGCCCCCGTCGTGGGGACCAGGATTCCGTTGCCAAAGGGCGCAAACGTCATCCCCGGGGTTTTCTGCGCATTCACCGTCTCTACGAGCGCGCCGTCCGGGCTGAAGCGGGTCACTCTTCCGTTTCCATTGTCCAGGACCCAAACCCCCCCTCCCTCGGCGGCATGGATTGCGACGGGTCCTGCCAGCTCACCAGGCCCCTCCCCCTGACCGCCCATCGACGCCAACAGGTTTCCATCCAGATCGATACGGTGGACCTGGTAGTTCCCGTCATCCAGGATGTAGACGCTCTGCTCGTCGTCTGCCAAAGCCAGGCCGTTCACTCGGGCAAGGAACACGGATGTGTCGCCGGGCGGGGGGAAGACGGCCAAGGTGTCGCCCGACCGCACGATGACGATGTCCGGGAAGAACTCGGGCGCGGGGTCGTCGGGCGCCGTACACATTGCGAGCCCGACGACCACCAGCGGCAACCAGATCCGTCCGTGAAAACGAGTCGCTATCGTCCGACCGTCTTCCTTCGTCGCCTTCTTCACGAGCCTGCCCCCTCCGTCCGTACTACCGGTTCACCGGCCGCGGCCCCGCCCTCCACACCTCTTCGTGCAACCAGGGCCGCGCGCCGTACGGCCGCGCATTCGGCCACAGTTCGTCGAGCGTCAGTCCGTCGTAGAGGATCCCGCCCTTCATTACCAGCATGATGTCGGTGGTGTTCCGGATGTCGTCGAGCGGGTTGGAGTTGAGGATCATCAGGTCGGCGAGCTTGCCGGGCGCCAGCGAACCCACGTCCTCCGTGGCGCCCAGGAAGTACGCGCCCTCGACGCTCGCCAGCTCCAGCGCGCCCATCGGTCCCATTGCCTCGGCGGCCATCCACACTTCCCAGTGGGACGCCAGACCATGCTGTTGCCCGTGCGCGCCAATGGCTCCATGGGCGCCTTCGGCCATCCAGTCGGCAAGGACCTGGGCCAGCATGGGGAAGCTGTAGTCGGTGCGGGGACGCTTGAAGACGCGGCGCGAGTGCGGCACCAGCTGCTTCCACGGCATCCACAACCTCAGCTTCTCGTCGCGCCACACTTCGGTCTCCTGGAAGAACCATTCATCGTTCCACGGACCCGGTCCCCCGACCACGAAGGTGGGCGAATAGACGGTCTCGGCGCGCCCGAAGAAGCGGGCCGCGTCGGAGTACATCGGCACGTAGCTGATCGGGTGCTCCCACGCCGTCTGGCCGTCCATGATCATGCCGAGGTTGAACGCCAGGTCGCTCCCCTCCGAAGTCACCATGAGGCCCCGTTTGCGCGCGATGTCCGACACCCACTGGCGCTGGTCGCGGCGGGGCTGCAGGTACTGCTTGAGCGACACCGCGCCCCAGGATTGCAGCCGCGCGACGTCGTCCTCGGCGGCCTCGTAGCTGGTCAGCTCGTTGCGGCGGGCGCCGTCGCCGCGGTAGAGCGGGTCGCCGGTGGTGTAGGTGCGGGGCCCGACGATCACGCCCGTCTCGATCATCTGCACCGCGGGGAAGATGTCCTGCGACCACTGCGAGTTGTCGAGGTTGGTGGTGACGCCGTACGCCAGCGCGACCGCCATCTCGAAGGCGTTGGGCGGGATTATTCCCCGGTATTCGCGGAAAAAGTGGGAGTGCATGTCGACGAAGCCGGGGATTACGGTCTTGCCGGTCGCGTCAATGGTGTGATCGGCCGCCGAGGTGTCGCATTCCGCCATTGCGCCGACGCAGGTGATGCGGCCGTCGGTGGCGACCAGCGCGCCGTTGTCGATGACCTGCCGGCTCTCAAGAGTGATGATGCGCGCACCGGTGATGGCCACGGTGCCGCGGGCGAGCGAACCGCGCGGGAGGTCGAGATCGATCGCGAAGGTGTCGGTGGTCTCGGCCTCGACGTTGTGCGTGTAGTAGGTGGCCGCGCTCCCGAACTCGATCGTGTTCGCGTCGCGCCAACCGGGGAAGATTCCGCCCTGGGTGCTAAGCTGCCGCACGGGGAGCTTGCCGTTCTTCCGGGCGACCGGCACGGCCTCGCCGCCGATGGGGCCGGGCACCGGCACCAGGTACGCGTTGTCGCCCTCGTTGAAGGCGGCGTGGCGGCCGTCGGGGGATATCATGATCTCGTCGGCCCAGAGGAGGACGAGGTGGGTGCGGCGGTCGGTGCCGTCCCGTGCGACCGACACCAGGCGCGTGGAGTCGCCCATGGTGCGGTAGTAGATGCGGCCCTCCGGACCGAATGAGCCGCGCACGAACTGGGTGCGGGTGGGGAGGGAGTTGCCGGCGACGCGGACGACGAGTTGGCCGGGGGTTTCGGCGCCACCGCCGGGTCCGTGGGCGGGGAAGAGGACCAGGTCGTACCAGGGGTTGTGCGCCAGGGAACGGTAGCGGACGGTCGCGCCGGAGCCGCGCGTGGCCAGGATCTCGGTGCCGTCGGGGCTCCACTGGGTGTGGGCGTACTCGCCGGACTCGCTGCTCACCTGGCGGGGATCGCTCCCGTCGGCACCGATGCGCATGACGTGGCCGGTTCCGTTCTCGTCCACCGTGGTGTAGGCCAGCGAACGGCTGTTCGGGGACCAGGAGGGGGCGTATTCGAACTGCTTTTCCGCGTCGGAAGTGAGACGGCGTGGCGTGCCGTCCGGCAGGTCCATGACCCACACGCGCCCGCCGGCGGTGAAGGCGACTTGCGACCCGTCCGGCGAACCCGTCTGCCAGCGCGTGAAGGTCACGGGGACCGGCCCGTCGTCGATCCGGAACGCCTGATATGCCTGCTCCGAGATGACGCGGTGGACGCGCGCCGTGAAGGGGATGGTCGCCACCTCGCCACTGGCCACATCCAGACGCCGCAGCTTGCCTCCCTGCGCAATCACGATCGACGCCCCGTCGGGCGCCCATGCGTACCCGGGCAGGACGCGGATCGTCTTCATCCCCTCGGACATGTCCTGCGTGATCGGGTCCATGGCGATCCGCTCCGCACCCGTCTCCAGGTCACGGATCCAGAGCGCCGTGCTGGGCCCGAACTCGTGTCCCTTCCATTCGATCGTCGCATCGGGAAGGCGGCGCGCGAAGGCGACTTGACGACCATCGGGGGAAATCTCCCCGGCAAATCCCCCACCACCCGAGAGCCGGTACTGCCGCGACGGAGTCCCGCTCGTGACCCGGATCACGTCCCCCGTCTCCAGGTCCATGCGGCGCAGGTTCATCGTCCCCTGCAGCGCGTCGCGCACCACTTCGCCGTCCACCTGGTCCACCGCCCAGGGCACGGTCGAACCCGGGGTGCGGATGTGGTAGTAGACGTAGCGCCCATCGGCGGATGTGGAAGGCCACGCGGCCGACCCCTCTTCGGAGGACACGACCTCAATCCCGGTCCCCCCATCCATGTGGTACATCCAGATGGCGCCGCCCTGCGCGACCAGGATGTACTCGCCGTCCGTCGTCCACTCGGGCATGGTGACCCGCGTGTCCTGGCTGGACTGCACCTGGCGCGGGTTCGACCCGTCCGCGTCCATCACCCACAGGTTGTTCTGGCCCTTGCGGTCGGAGACGAAGGCGATGTGGCGGCCGTCCGGCGAGTACCTGGGGTGATAGTTGACCGCGACGCCGCTCTCCTGGGTGAGACACTCGGCCTGCCCGCCGCCCGCGGGGACGCGGTAGACGTGCGCGAGGAGGTCGAAGACGATCCACTGGCCGTCGGGGGAGATGTCGACGGACATCCAGGTACCCTCGTCGGTCTCGAAGTCGATTTCGCGGGTCTCGCCCCGGGCGAGGGTGACGTCCCATTCGGGGGGATCGGTGGCGTCGGTGTCCTGGGCGAGGAGGGGGAGGGGGAGGAGGGTGGTGGCGAAAAGCAGGGCAGGGACCAGGTTGGCGGAGAGGGGGCGCGACATGATGACTCCGGCGTGCAGGGGGAACGGCGTGCGGGACCGTCAGAATAGGGTGCGGGAGGGGAGGCTGCTACCCGTCCGGACCGAGAGGTGCTCAACCAGCTCCGGTCTATTTGTCGGGACCGGTCACGTGCGGAATCCAGTGCGTCAGAGACAATCCCTTGTCAGGAGAGCCCGTCTCAAGTAGCATGAAAGTGCTATTACAAGGAGGAAGTCATGGTCCGAAGTGTGAAACTGCGCCGAATGGGGGGTTCCGTCGGCGCCACCCTGCCCAAAGACATGGCCGAACGCCTTCACCTGGAAGCGGGTGACGAGGTGCTGGCCGTCGAGACGGCAAACGGAGTCCTGCTGAGCCCCTATGATCCGGACGTGGAGGAAGGGTTGGCCATCGCCGTTGAGGCTCAGAAGCGATACCGGGGAGCCCTTAGAGAACTCGCCAAGTGACCGGACGGGAGCCAAGGTGGGTTCCCCGACTGGTCATTGAGGCTGTCCACCTCGACCAGATTCGCGAACACGGCGGACTGATCGGCATCCGGGATGAGAACGCACTCGAGGCAGCCTTGGCGCGGCCCAGGCACAGATGCGCATATGCGGCCGAGCCGGACCTGGCAAGCCTCGCCGCCGCCTACGCCTTCGGCATCTGCACCGGCCACCCGTTCCGGGACGGAAACAAGCGGATGTCGTTCCTGGCCGCGGTCGTCTTTCTCGGCCTCAACGGATTCGCACTCGTCGCGCCCGAAGAGGAAGTGGTCGAGAGGATGGTGGCTCTGGCGTCCGGCAACCTGGACGAGGATGCGATCGCCGATTGGTTGCGATCGCGAATCGAGCCCCGGCCAAGCGTCTGACCAGGGCTCCAGAAGCAACTCCCGCGGCAGGACTCGAACCTGCGACCCGACGGTTAACAGCCGTCTGCTCTACCAGCTGAGCTACGCGGGATTGGTGGGAACGGCGTGAATAATCGCACCGGATGCGCATGGTCGTCAACCGACTCGGCGCGTATTTCCTACACCCGGAGCGCTTCCCAGAACCCGCGAGGGGTTGTGATCTCGATGCGTACCCGTCCGGCAACCTCCAGCAGGTCCCGGTCACCCGTCACGAGCACGTCGGCTTCGCTCGCCACTGCTTCCTCAAGCACGGGGACGTCATCCGGATCACACAACTCTATCGCCAGCGGGATGCGCCGGCCGACCACCCCACCCTGCTCACGAAGGAACCGCTCGGTGGAATCGACGGTGGCGCAAGGCACTCCCATCTTGTCGCGGAGCACCCGGCGAAGCTCGCCGAGCACCGTTTCACCAAGCACCAGGTCGTGCTCCGCTACTGCGATCCTCAGCACATCAGCGCAGAGTCCGCGCGTCGCCAGGGCGCTGACCAGGATGTTCGTGTCCAGGAAAACCCTCAAGAGATGTCGCGGAAGACGTCTTCGTCGGTGAGATAGCCGCGCGCTTCGGCGAAAGGGGTGATCCGGCCACGTAGGTCGGCCAGCCGGTCCAACGCGAGCTGGCGCTTCAGGGCCTCACGCACGAATGCGCTTCTGCTGCGGCCGCTGCGGCGCGCGGCGCGGTCCAGCCGACGCTCCATTTCGCGGTCAATCCTAATCGTCACTGCGGAAGTCTTCATGTCATACATTGTAATACGTCCTGGAGTATCTGACCAATGCCCGCGGCGGAAGTGGCCCAATCTGACGCCTGGGAATCAGCGACCTATCATGTCCCCCTAAACATTGAACCGCACATGCACCAGGTCCCCATCCACCACCACATACTCCTTCCCCTCCACCCGCATCAGCCCCACCTCCTTCACGGCCTGCTCCGACCCATACTCGGCAAACACCTCATACGGGATGATCTCGGCGCGGATGAAGCCGCGTTCCATGTCGCTGTGAATCTGCCCCGCGGCGGCGCGCGCCACAGTGCCCCGCTTGATCGTCCACGCACGCACATCCTCCTTGCCGATCGTGAAGAACGAGATCAGGTCCATGAGGCCGTATGCTGTGCGGATGAACCGCGCCAGGATGGGTTCGGGCAGTCCCATGTCCTCGAGAAACTCGGCCTGGTCGTCGGGCTCCAACATGGCGATTTCGGCCTCGACGCTGGCCGAAAGAACCATTGCGGCGCCCCCCATTTGGTCCACCTCGCGGGCCAGTTCCGGTGAAAGCTCCTCGCCCGCCTGGTCCTCGGCGACGTTGACCGCGGCCAGAAGCGGCATGTCGGTCAGCAGTCCGTACCCCTTCACGAATCCCCGGTGCAACTCGGTAGCGGGCAGCACGCGAAGCGCCCTTCCCTCCTCCAGCGCGCCGGCACACGTCTCGAACGCGTCGATTTCGCGCACGTCCGCGCGTTCCTTGCGGGCCCGGTCCAGCCGGCGCTCCACGACAGCCAGATCGGCCAGGACGCACTCGTCGTGGAAGGCCCGCAGGTCGCCGAGCGGATCGGGATCGCCTTCGAGGGCGGGGTTGAGGAAGTCGCGCAGGACCAGGCAGAGCGCCTCGCGATCCCTGATCTCATGCAGGCTTCCGGGGGACAGGACCTTGGCGCCCGCGCCGTATTCTCCCGGCACATCGCGCAGGTTGATGGTCGCGTAGGTGGTCTTCTTGGGCGAGATGGCGCGCGATAGGAAGTCTACGCGCGGATCCGGCACTCGCACGGTGCCAACCCGCACCTCGCCACCGTAGCCGACGGGCACGTTCAGACCGGTCATGGCGTTGAAGAGGGTCGTCTTGCCGGAACCCGGGAAACCCGCGAGTCCGAATCTCATGGCGAGGGGGTGGTCTTGGACATGTTGTGAAGTCACCTTGGCAGAGTTACCCCAAAACGTGACACCGAAGCGGCCGGTGGCGGAAGCCCGTGACCGGCCTGGAAGCAACCAGCCGGGAGCGATCCGATGACCGAAGGTTCGAAGCGGGCGCGGGCGGGAACGGCGGCCGGCCCCCTCTCCCGCCGCGGCTTTCTGACAGCGGGCGCGGCCGGAGTCGCCGGCGTCTCGTTGTCCGCCTGCTCCGATGGCACCGGACAGGACGACGCGCCTGCGACCCATTCGCCCATTGCATCGCCCATCGGGTTGGAAGACGCCGACTGGGCCGACATTCGGGCCCGGTTCATCCTCGAGCCCGGCACCGCATACATGAACAACGCCAGCCTCGGCATGCCTCCGGCGTCCGTCGGGGCCGCAGTCGGAGCCGGCTACGAAGCCCTCTCCCGCGAGCCCCTTCACGGGAAGCACGACCTGGGCGAGGTGATCGCCACCCGCGTGGTCCCCGGACTCGCCGCCTTCCTGGGGGCGGACCCGGAGGAGATCGTACTGACTCGCAACGCCAGTGAAGCGCTGCACATGGGAGCGGTCGGGATCCGCCTGGAACCGGGGGACGAGGTGCTCATCACGAGCCAGGAGCACCCGGCCGGGCGCCGTCCGTGGGAGTACCGGGCCGCGCGCCACGGGGTGAAGGTGAACACCGTCTTCATCCCGAGCCCCTTCGAGAGCGAAGAGGAGGTGATGGAACTCGTGGAATCGGCCCTCACCCCCGCAACGCGTGCGATTGCGTTCTGCCACGTCACCCGGGGCGGCCATCTCTATCCGGTCCGCTCACTGTGCGCACTGGCGCGCGAACGAGGGATCGTGAGCCATGTGGACGGGGCCCAGGCGGTGGGGATGTTCCCCGTCGATCTGCACGACCTGGGCTGCGACACCTACTCCGCGAGCCTCCACAAGTGGATGCTGGGACCGATGGGGACCGGGTTCCTCTACCTCCGGGCGGATGCCCGCGACCGCGTCCGGTCGGCCTTCGCCCCAGAGGACACAACCGACACCACCGCCTACCGTCCCCCCGGCACCTCCCCCCTCCCCACCCGAGCCGCCCTCGCGGCCTCGCTCGACTTCATGGAAGCGGTGGGGATCGAGAACGTCGCCGCCCGGACGCGCCACCTCTCCGACCAACTCAAATCCCGGCTCGCGTCCCTGTCCGGAGTCACCCTGCTGAGCGGCCCCACCCCCGCCACCTCCTGCCCCGGCTCCACCATCTTCGAACTGGAAGGCGTCGACGCGATCGCCGCCGTCCCCCTCGTCGAGGAGCGCGCGAAGATCCACATTGACGAGCACCAGCGCGACGGCCACAACGCGATCCGCATCTCCACCCACGTCTACAACACGAGCGGCGAGATCGACCGGGTGGTCGAGACGCTGCAAGGACTCTGACCCGTGTCCCGGCGATCCAACCCGGTGCCCGAGGCGCTCGTCATCACACCCCCACATCACCCCAAAACGGACCCCAACAGGAGCTGCCCCATGTCCCGTTCTCCCACCCTGAAGACGGCCCTGATCCTCGCCCTGCCCCTCGCGGCCTGTAAGGTCCAACCCATCCCGGAGGATGCTCAGCCCACGTCAACGGATGCTCAGCCCACCCCGGAGTATACTCTGCCCATCCCGGAGCCTGATTTCACCCTGGGCACCGAGAACACGCACAACCGCTGGAGCGCCGTCATTCCGCCGGTCCTGACCGTCCCCTCGGGAGCGGTTGTCGAGGTGCACACCAAGGAGGCGTCCGACGGCCAGATCACCGAGTCCACGACGGCGGACGACCTGGCCAACATCGACTTCGGCCTGATCCACGCGCTGACCGGGCCGATCCATGTGGAGGGCGCCAGCCCGGGCGACGTGCTCGCGGTGACCATCCACGAAGTCGAAGTGAGTGGTTGGGGCTGGGCGACCATCCTGCCGGGATTCGGATTCCTGGCCGACGAGTTCACCGAGCCCTGGATCCGCGGCTTCCCCATGAAGCCCGGCGCGACCGAGGTTCGCTTCAACGACGACATCACGCTGCCGCTGGCGCCCTTCGCCGGCGTCCTGGGCGTCGCGCCCGCCACCGATTCCATGCTGGTGACGATCCCGCCGCGCACCAACGGCGGCAACATGGACAACCGCCACATGACCGCAGGGACCACCGTGTATCTGCCCGTTCAGGTCGAGGGCGCACTCTTCTCGATCGGCGACACGCACGCGGCGCAGGGGGACGGCGAGGTATCGGGGACGGCCATCGAGGCGCCGATGCGGATCGTGCTCACGCTCGAGGTCGTCGAGAACACGCGGGGGATGGTCGAGCCGCAGTACGAGACGGGGGATTACTACGCGGTGACGGGGTTCGCGACGACGATCGACGAGGCGGCGCGCAAGGCGACCCGGTACATGATCGACTACCTGGTGGCGGAGCATGGACTGACGCCGGAGGAGGCTTATGTGCTGTGCTCGCTGGCGGGGGATCTGAAGATCTCGGAGACGGTGGATGTGCCGCATATGCTGGTGAGCATGCATATGCCGAAGGGGGTTTTTGGGGGGTGAAGTCGGATTGGTCCGAGGCTGATCCCGGGCGAGTTTCGGACGGGTAATGCGGAGTCGTTAGTTTCCAGCGTCTCACGCGACGGATCACTGGTTCACGCATCGCCGTGCGCCGCCTCTAAGGAAAGGAGCTGACAAGTGACCGACACCCGCGAACCCCGCCCGGGCGGCGAGGTCGTCGTCTATGAGGCCCCGGACGGCGAGGTCGCACTGGACGTGCGCCTGGAACAGGAGACCGTCTGGCTGACCCGAGAGCAGATGGCGGCAGTGTTTACCTCCACCACGGAGAACATCCGGCAGCATCTGCGGAACATCTTTGTTGACGGCGAGTTGGAGGAATCGGCAACTACCAAGGATTTCTTGTTAGTTCGATCCGAGGGAGACAGACGGGTCCAGCGGCGAATCCGGCACTACAACCTCGACGCGATCATTTCGGCCGGTTACCGGGTGAATTCGAAGCGCGCCGTCCGGTTCCGCCAATGGGCCACCCGCACTCTCCGCCAGCATCTGGTCAGCGGCTACACCCTCAACCGGCAACGGCTCGCCGAGCGCGGTCTGCGGGAGGCCCGCGATACGCTCGACCTGCTCGCTCGGACATTGCGGAATCAGGCCCTGGTGGAAGACACGGGCCGGGCAGTCCTGGAACTCGTCACGCGCTACGCCGACACTTGGCGGCTACTGCTCGAATACGACGAGGATCGCCTCGAGGCTCCGGCCGGCACGCGGCCGCCGTCCGCCGCTCTCGACCACGGACAGGCGGTCGCGGCGATTGCGGACTTCAGGGCGGCACTGATCGCGCGCGGAGAAGCATCGCCCCTTTTCGGGAATCCCCGGGGCGAGGCGCTCGAAGGGATTCTCGGCAACGTCGAGCAGACCATGTTCGGAGAGCCCCTCTACCGAACCCGCGAGGAGAAGGCCGCGAACCTGCTCTACTTCCTGGTGAAGGACCATCCCTTCACCGACGGCAACAAGCGCATCGGCTCGCTTCTGTTCCTGCTCTACCTTCGCCAGGAGGGGCTGCACCACGACCTGAACCCCCAGGCGCTCACCGCGCTCACCCTCCTGATCGCCGAAAGCGCTCCCGCCAACAAGGATCTGTTGGTCTGGCCGGGCCGGCGGGATGAGCTACTTCCGCGGTCGGCTACCGCGTTTACCGCTATGTCGGCTTTCCCACTCCCTCCGTGGGACAGGCAGCACCGATCCAGGTCTCGCCGTACTGCGGGAGTGTGGAGGCTTGCTTCTGCTCGTCGTCAAAGGAAGCCAGTCCCATCGCCGTGGGCGGCCTCGTCACCAGCCGCTCCGGTCTTACACTTAGGGGAAGCCCTTCGATCCTTCCGATACTCGGGCACGCCATGATGATCTCCAGTCGCTCCCGAACTGCTGCTGGCCTGGAGTGGGTGAGGCTAACTTGCTGAGAAAGGGATCGCACATGCCCGGAGTGTACCGTCAAGGCCTCCTTCGCGACAGTCACCAGATACCTCGCCACACAGAAGACTACGATGTGCGGATATGTGAACGGCCCGAACTTGACCAAGCGGGACCTCACGTAAGCGTCGGCGTTGGACACTGATCCGACTCCGCTGGCGCTGTTGCCCGTGTAGAATCCCTCCGAGTCCACCACCTGGTCGATGTGGGCGCCCTCTTTGTCCGCAACGATCTTGATCGTCATCTCGAGGTCGTACGTCAGGCCATCGACTTCGAAGACGGGCCACTTCAACCAATCAGCCACATTCTCCGTTTCGGTACGCGTCCATATTTCCGGGTTTGCCAAGATCGCAAACGAGTCCCCTGCGGGTTTCTCGATCCCGTGCAGCGCATTGACGACGAACTACAAGATTCCGGCCAAGCTCTAGCGCGCCTCCTGGATCTCTCCTGCTCGACGACCTGCACCCCCGGTCTCCCCAATGATCTTTCCCTCCCCCCCATTCGTAGAGACCACCAAGTCCACGTCCACCACCTCGCCCCGCCGGGCCTCACCCACCATGTAAACTCCACTTTCCATTCTGTCATGTCCACATTACATACCAAACCGTGAAGAAGACCCAAACCCTCGGCCTGATCCTCTGGCGAGCCGGCATCCTCATCGTCGCCGCCTATTTCCTTTTCCTCGCCCTCCGCTTTATTCTGCGTATCACCGACCCCGTCCTCGAAACCGCAGTCACCCTGCTTCTTGCCGGCGCCCTCTTCGTCCTGGTTTCCGTCGTCCGGGAACAGATCGAAGATGCCCGCGGGGAAAGGAGTTACGAAGAATGACCCGCCTGCTGCGCATCACCGGTTTCCTGCTCATCGGCGGCGGAGCCCTGGTCCTGCTTGTCTGGGCGATTCGACCGCTTCGCGTGATCTGGCCGGCGCTCCTTGCCTTGCCCCCGGCCATCCAGATCGGCATGGGAGCGGCGGCGCTGGGGCTGATCGTTCTGATGGGGTCGCTTATCGCGGAGAGAATCGGGGAGCGTGAAGCGGACCGAAAGCTGCTGGAGGACCGTCCCGAATCGCGTCGCCGTTTGAAGTAGTCGCCGTCTCGAAACCAGTCACCAACCCCACGAAGGAGCAGAAATGATCGTCGTCAACACCGAAACCGTCCCGGGTCGCCAGGTCGTCGAGGCGCTCGGCGTCGTTCGCGGAAGCACGATTCGCGCCAAGCACCTCGGCAAGGACATCATGGCCAGCTTGCGAAACATCGTCGGCGGAGAGGTCAAGGAGTACACCGAGATGCTGACCGAGACGCGGAACGAGAGTGTGCAGAGGATGAAGCAGGAGGCGCGGGCGCTCGGCGCGGACGCGGTGGTGAATTTGCGGTTCAGCACGTCCCAGGTGATGGCCGGGGCCGCTGAATTGATGGCGTACGGGACCGCGGTAAGACTGGAGTAAGACGAGGCATGAGGAACAGAACAACCCTTCCGACAAGTATCGTAGTGGCGACTCTCGTCGTCGGGTGTGGATCGAGCAGCCTCCATGTCAGGGGTCAGGGGCCCTCAAGCGCTTACGAGGAAGTGGCACTACCTGCTGCAGACCCTGAAGCGGTCGAACGAGCGCTGGCAACCTACGCGGGCGACTGGAGGCTGAACGCATCCGCCAGTTCGGGGTCTGACCACCTCCTCCTGGGACCGATCAGGGTGATGGAGAGTGAGGCCGAAGGCGTGAGTGCTGACGACCTGAACCCTGTTGGCATGGAGGTGGAGGAAGCAGACAAGGTGGCGGTCATCCGAATGGCCACCATTGATCTGTTGCGCTATCGCCCGTTCAAGCTGAACCTCGCGGTCGAGGACGGGCTTCTGATCTACAGTCCGACACCCGGACTGAGGCTCCCGCTGCCGTTCGAGGGAACACCGGTGTCCTACTGGATGGGACGGGTGGACGCCATGCAGTCCGTCGTCACGAGGCTCGGCTGGGCCGGCTCGCGACCCGCGATCGTACACAAGGTGGTCCCGGACGGCCACATTCACGAGGTGTTCGAGATTGTCGACTCCCAGTTACGGATCACCCGCACGGGCAGAACGTCCCGGGAAGAGTTCCAGGAGGTCGTGCTGGTGTACGACAGGGAGTAGCTTGTGGCGCCGATCAGGAAATCACGGTCCCGGCGGAACAACAGGCCGCCATCATCCTCGACGCCCCGGAGCTGTATGAGAGCCGAGGTCCAAACCAAGCCATGACCGCCAAACAGATCGCACGCAGCTTCTGGCTGGCGAGTGCCCTCGCCGTCCCCACCCTTCCCCCAACCCCGGCCTCCCCCCAGGTCCCCCCGGAAACCGAAGCCCGCCTCAGATCGATCTTCGAGGCGCGAGACTTCGACGCTCGCTCCTTCCAGGCAACCTGGCTGCCCGACGGATCCGCCTACACAACCCTGGAGGCGCCCCCAGGCACCTCACACCGCGAACTCATCCGCTACGACGCCGCCACCGGCACCCGCACAGTCCTCGCCTCCCTCCCCCACCTCACACCCCCCGGCGCCTCCGACCCCCTGACCATCTCCGGCTACCAGTTCGCCCCGGACGGCACCTGGGCCCTCCTGCAAACCCGCGGCGACGGCTTCTGGATGTTCGAACCCGCTACCTCCACCCTGAGCAAGGTGGACGCCGGAGGCAGCAACACGATCTCCCCGGACGGCCGCCGCATCCTCTTCACCCGCGACGGAAACCTTCACGTCCACGACCTCGCAACCACCCAAACCACCCGCCTGACCCACACCACCGCCGAGTCCGTCTCCAACGGCCGCGCCACATGGAGCCCCGACGGAACCCGGGTCGCCTTCGTCCAGTCCGACGCCTCCGGGGTGCGGATGAGGTCCATGCTCGTCCCCACCGATCCCTCCTATCCCGAACTCCGACAGGTCCGGTTCGCGAGGGTGGGCGAGATCATCACCAAGCTGCGGGTCGGCGTGGTGGACGCCGAAGGACGGGAAGTCCGCTGGGTCTCCATCCCGTCCCCAAACGAGGGCTTCTATCTGGGGCAGGTGAGTTGGGCCGGAAACTCCGAGGAGCTTCTGGTGGAGCAGCTCAGCCGGTTTCGGGACGAACGGGACTTCTTCATTGCCAACGTGACCACGGGCGAGGTGAAACGGATCTACCACGAGTCCGATCCGGCCTGGGTAGTCGCCAGCTATCGGCTGAACGCCGGGCTCGAGTGGATCCGGGGGGGCGACTCCTTCCTCTTCCTGACCGAGAAGGACGGGTGGCGACAGTCCTTCGTGTACTCGCGCGATGGGCGGGAGGAGCGGCTCCTGACGCCGGGAGACAGCGATGTGATGGAGCGGGGGCCGGTCGATGAAGGGGAGGGCTGGTTCTACTTCTTCGCCTCGCCCGGCAACGCCACCCAGCGGTATCTCTACAGGGTCCGGTTGGACGGCGGCGAAGCGCCCGAGCGAGTCACTCCCGAAGACCAGCCGGGGACCCACTTCTACGACTTCTCACCCGACCTCCGGTGGGCCTTTCACACGTACTCCACCTTCGACACCCCTCCGGTA
Source organism: Longimicrobiales bacterium (assembly GCA_965208295.1). Taxonomy (GTDB): domain Bacteria; phylum Gemmatimonadota; class Gemmatimonadetes; order Longimicrobiales; family Gaopeijiaceae; genus Bin94. The sequence continues at coordinate 1,874,372 of OZ242328.1, forward strand.
ACAGCGCTGATCAGCCTGCCGGACCACCGTGTCGTCCGGGTCCTGGCGGACAACGCCGTGGTTCGGCGCCGGGCCGAGGCCACGATCTCCCATCCCACCGAGTTCCTGGAGCTGGATATCGGGGACGGGGTGGTGATGGACGCGTGGATGATCAAGCCGCGGGACTTCGATCCCGACCGTCGGTACCCGGTGTTCATTTACGTCTACGGTGAACCGCACGCCCAGACCGTGCTGGACCGGTGGTCGACGCGGAGCAACTACCATCGCGCGATCGCGGACCTCGGGTACCTGGTCGTGTCGATCGAGAACCGGGGTACGCCGGCGCCGAAGGGTGCTGCGTGGCGGAGGGCGCCCTTTCCGACGATCGGCGTGCAGTCGACGGAGGAGCATGCGGCGGGTGTCCGGGAGATGGGCAGGATGCTCCCCTACGTCGATCTGTCCAGAGTGGGGATCTGGGGATGGAGCGGGGGCGGATCGAACACCTTGAACTCGCTGTTCCGAAGGCCCGATGTCTACCACGTGGGGATCGCCGTGGTCCCCAAGCCCCAACCGCACCTCTACAACGCGTGGTTCCAGGAGATCTACATGGAGACGCTGGAGACGAATCCGGAGGGTTACCGGGTCTCGGCGCCGATCAACTACGCCGAAGGGCTGGAGGGGGACCTGCTCATCATTCACGGAACCGGGGAGACGAACACGCACCTGGAGATCGTCGAGGGGCTGGTGGATCGGCTTGTGGAGCTCGGGAAGACCTTCGACTACATGACGTATCCGAACCGGAACCATGGATTGTCGGAGGGGGAGGGGACGGCGGTGCATCTTCGGATGCTGATGGTGCGGTATCTGTTGGAGCATCTGCCGGCGGGGGCGGTCTCGCCGGCGCCTGCAGGGTGAACGCGATAAGGCCTACCTCCCTTGCTGGAGAGTGGGTTTCCACACGTCGTATGCGACGATGGTAAGGATTGTGTCTACGGGAGACACGAGAATCCTGGATGGAGGGCGGTACCAGAGCGTCTCATCGAACCGCCGGCTTGCGAGCACACGCCACGAGCTTGGGTCCACGACCTCGATCACCCAGTCGTAAAGCTGGTTCCTTTCCTGCAGGTCGAGAGGACGTTCCTCGTTGGCGCGGGGTGGAGGTTCCCAGTCGACATCCGCATCGCGGACGATGGTCCAGACAAGCCCATCCTCATCTTCCCACAACCCCACAACTCGCGGAGGTGGGCGCACCGTCTCATCTGTGTACGGCTCGATAGACTCACGGAACCAGTCGGACCGAATCCGGGTCGACAGTAGCTGTTCTCCAGTAGACGGATCCCAGCGCTCAAGGAGATACCTGGCGGGAGCGATCGCCCAAACCGTGCCGTCCTGACCTAGCGCGACTTTTCGCGTCAGGATGTGATTCAAATCCGGGCGATACTGTGGTTCGTCGGTGCCGAATGATCGAACCACCCGGCCCTCTCGATCGACGACATGCATGGGATAGCCGATCGTCTCACTTCTCCTGATTGGCCAGGCCACGAGGAAGGACGCATCAGGCATCACAAGATCCGGAAGCCCAAAAGGCATTGGAAGTATCCCGGCCAGCGCGCGGTCAGGGCCGAACATCGTGATGCGTCCCTGCCCCAAGTCCGGAGCGAACAACGTGTCGCCCGGTCCCGGGATTAGGGTGGCCAATCGTAGGAACTCCCCCGGCCCCCGGCCCGCCCGCCCAATCACCCCGGCGAGGCGACCATCCGGGCCGAACTCCGCGATCTGTGTCATATCGAGACTTGCCGAAACGAATGTCCCCGCTGTGGTCTCCTGGAGCCAAACCAGGGGTGTTGGCAGAATACCGGGGTCGTCCGCGTCGGTGATACGTGCGATGTGTTCAAGTTCGATCCGGCAGTCGCCCGGAGGGCATGGGCCGGAAGTCTCGGTCGGGGGGGCCTCCGCACCGCATCCCGCGATGACTACGCAAAGAAGAACGATCCCAAGAGGCGAGCGTCTCCGTCTTGGCCCTGTTGAAATCATCCGAGCGAGTGCCGGCTCCATCGCTAGCTCCGATCTCGTGTCAACCTCTATCGCGCTCGCCACTCCAGTGTCCCGAAGACAATTGACCTGCTGGCACGCAACCGGCAAGGACCAGGGAGACGAACACGCACCTGGAGATCGTCAAGGGACTGGTGGATCTTCGGATGCTGATGGTGCGGTATCTGTTGGAGCATCTGCCGGCGGGGGTGGGGTAGTCGGCAGTCTGCGGACAAGGCTCTGGTCCGGACCGCCTGGCAAGCGAAACCTTCCGCCCGCTTCACCCGTTACACCCCCGTAGCCGCCGTTCCAGGCCGAAACCGAAACCTGGTCGGCAAGCGCGGAAACCGAAGCGCGCCAACTGGAAACGAACCCGCAAGGGATCTTGGTGTTACGGAGAAATCACGGATGACCGATCGGCACGGAATCGATACCGAAGGAAAGACAGGCCCGGCGAGGCTGGCGCCGTCCCTGGCTCTATCGTTGGCGCTCGCCATGGGGGCTCCCGGTCCCCTCGCGGGCCAGGATCTCGACAAGGGCAACGATGCCACGCCTCACATACAACGCACCACCCCCCCCACCCTCCAGGCCCACCGCTTCACCACCCCACCCACACTCGACGGCCTCCTCACCGAACCCGACTGGGGCATTGCCAGCGTGGCCACCCGCTTCACCGTCTTCGAACCGAACGAGGGCGAAACTCCCTCCCAGCGGACCGAGGCCCGTGTCCTCTTCGGCGACGAGGCCATCTACGTCGGCATCCGCGCCTTCGACACGGCCCCCGATTCCATCGTGACGCGTCTGGCGCGACGTGACGAGCGGGCGCACTCGGATTGGGTGGACGTCGTCATCGACAGCTACCACGACCGGCGTACGGCCTTCCGCTTCGGCGTCAATCCCGCGGGCGTCAAGGTCGACGGCTACATGTTCGACGACACCGAGGAGGACGACTCCTGGGACGCTGTCTGGGACGTGGCCACGCACACCGACGAAAACGGCTGGACGGCGGAGTTCCGGATCCCGTACTCCCAGTTGCGCTTCGACGGGGCGGCCCGGCAGACCTGGGGCATCAACTTTGCCCGGTTCATCGCGCGGCACCTGGAGATGAGCCTCTGGGCGCCGATCTCTAGGGGGGACGGGGCGCTGGTGTCACGCTTCGGCGACCTGGAGGGGCTGAGCGACCTGTCGCCGCCCACCCGGCTCGAGATCATGCCGTACTCGGTGGTTCGCATGGAGAGGTTCCCCGGCAGCACCGCCGACCCCTTCTACGACCCGCACGACTACTCGTCCACCGTGGGGGCGGACGTGAAGTACGGACTCACCACGGACCTGACGCTGGACCTCACCGTCAACCCCGACTTCGGCCAGGTCGAGGCCGATCCGGCGGAGGTCAACCTTTCGGCCTTCGAGACCTTCTTCCCCGAACGCCGCCCGTTCTTCGTCGAGGGATCGGGCATCTTCGCCTTCCGTTTCTCCGAAGGGGGCGGCGACATGGCCCGCGAGGGCCTCTTCTACTCGAGGCGCATCGGCAGGCCTCCTCGGGGGCGGGTGCGGGACGCGGCGTACGAGGAGTCGCCCGAAAGGACGCGCATCCTCGGCGCGATGAAAGTCTCGGGCAAGACCGGTTCCGGCTGGTCGCTGGGACTGTTGCACGCGGTGACCGGACGGGAGGAGGCACGCATTGCGGACATCAACGGGACGGTCGGCGAACAGATGGTCGAGCCCACCGCGCACTACGGCTTGGCGAGGGTCAGCAGGGACTTCCGTGAAGGCAGGAGCGCCGTGGGGATGATTTCGACCTGGACGCGGCGCGGCTCCGGCCCGGCCGCCGAACTCGCCCTGCACCAGGGTGCCTACACGGGTGGCATCGACGCGCGTCACCGCTTCGGTGGCGACCGGTTCATCGTCACCGGCTATCTCCTCGGGTCCACCGTGCGGGGCTCGGAGGCGGCCATCGCCCGCACACAGCGTTCGCCCGCGCGCTACTACCAGCGCCCCGATGGCGACCACACCCTGTACGACCCCACTCGCACCTCCCTGAACGGATGGGCCGCGTCGGCCACCCTGGCCAAGATCTCCGGCGGGTACTGGCGCTTCGCCACCGGCGCGATGGCCCGCTCCCCCGGTTTCGATTCCAACGATCTCGGGTTCATGCGCGAGGCGGACTTCGTCCTGCCCTTCGCCTGGCTCGGGTACCAGCACTTCCGCCCCGCCTGGCACTTCCAGAACTGGAGTGTGGGCGTCGACACCTGGGCCCCCTACTCTTTCGGCGGAGAGGGATACCGGAAGGGCGTCAACTTCAACGGCAACTTCACCCTCAACAACTTCTGGAGCGGCTTCGCCGGGGTCATGCGACAGTCCGCGGGCTTTTCCTACACGGCCCTGCGGGGCGGTCCCCTGCTACGGCAGGATCCTTCCTGGGGCGGATGGTTCGGCTTCTCGTCGGACTCCCGCAAGCAGCTTCAGGCCGAGGTGCAGAACAACTGGCAGCTGAGCCCTGAAGCCGACTCCTGGACGTACGGCTCAAGGGCGAGTCTTCGCTGGCGTCCGGTGTCGCGCGCCTCCCTCTCGGCCGGCCCGTTCGTCAACTGGCGCCAGGAAGACCTGCAGTGGATGGGGCGCTTCGACCTGGATGGTGCCAACTACATCTTCGCGCAGCTGGGACAGACCACCGCCGGCGTAACCACCCGTGTCGACTGGACCTTTTCGCCCAACCTCTCGCTTCAGGTCTACGCCGAGCCCTTCGTGTCGGCGGGCGACTACGGGGACCTGAGGCGCATCACCGACCCTCGGGCCGACGCGTATGCCAACCGCTTCGCCGACATCGAGGCCAGCGCCGGGAGCGATGGCACGGTCAGCGCCGACATCAACGGCGACGGCACCGCTGAGACCTTCCCCAACCCGGACTTCAACTTCAAGCAGTTCCGTTCGAACGCGGTCCTGCGCTGGGAGTACCGCCCCGGCTCCGTGCTGTTCGCCGTCTGGTCCCAGGGAAGGGATCACTTCGCGCAGACCGGCGACTTCTCGCTGGGCGATGACCTCGGGACACTGTTCGGGCAGCCCGGCGAGGACGTGTTCATGGTCAAGCTGAGCTACTGGATCGGCTAGGCGACCCTCTCCCTACCTTGAATCATTCCGGCGCCAGACGGATTTGCGCGCCGGGAAGCGGCGGACGATCACCTCATGGGATCCGCTCGGCGACGAGTGGCGCGGCCCCTCGGCGGTCGAATCGGGGAAGACCACCCTCAGTCCCTTCGAGCAGTTGTTGGCCAGGTTGTACTCCGGAGTCGCCGATTCGCCGCACCAGCCGAAGTACGGCTTGCCCGGGTCGTCGTGATTGCCGAATTCGATCTGCAGTGGGCCTCCGTCCCCCACAGGCATGTTGTAGGCAACAAAACCGAAGTCATAGATCGAATCGGCGGTGGTGATGACGGAGTCGCTCGAGAGACGCACGGTCCACGTGGAAACCTTCGCCACGCTTTCACCGATATTCGCGATACGGGCATACAGCCTGAATATTCCGTCGCGGACAGTTTGCGAATCCGGCCCCGCGGCTAGCACGGTCAGGTCGTGGAGGCCCCGGATCGTCACCTCCACCTCTTCCGCGGCAACCAGTCCGGCGGGGTCGGTCGCGGTCACCGTCACGGGCAGCAGGCCATGCTCGCGGGTCCCGTGGAGCGTTACAGTCTCGCCGGACACGGATGCTGTTACAAAAACCTTCTGATGATGGGCGACTTCGGCGCTGATCGTGAGGGGGTCCGCGTCGGGATCCGTGAAACAGGGCAGGAACGAGATGGAGTCGTGCATGTCCACGGTCTGGGGTGGGGTCGACCCGCACGAGAACGGAGCCTGGTTCGGTTCGCTGCACGCGGCCGCCCAGGCGATCGTGGCAAGGGCAAGCCGGATCGATGCCGGGCGGTTCATTGCGTGCGGGACAGGTTCAGCGGGTACGTCCGCTCTTCAATGACCATCGTGCCCTCCATCTGATCCATCCGGTCGTTGACGGTGCCGAAGTACTCGGCTGGGTGCTCGACAGGGGGATCGACCCCGTCAACCGTGACGCGGAGATCGAGGGTGAGGGCTGGATGATCGTAGGTGCCCGAGATGGTGCCCCTGGCTGTTCCGCCTGCCGAGAGCAGCACGGTGCCCGTGAGATCGCCCGGGTTGCGGGGGTCGTCGAAGTTGAACGTCCAATGGTCGGATCCTCTGGTGGTACCTGTCCACTCCCCCCCCAGACTTGGGGTCTCGACGGGGTCGCTGCAGCCGACCAGGGCGGTCAGGAAGAAGAGGGAAAGAATGGATGCGGGACGCATGAAGAGTCATACCCTCGACTTTGCGAATTGGTTCCAGTGCGATACGCGATTCATGCCGGATAAATGGGATAGAAGCGATACCTGCGCAGGCAGGCGGGAGGTCCGGCCCGACCGCCCATGTTGAAAAGTATACTACAGTTGACAAGTTGTAATCTGCACATTACATCACGCGTCAAATCCAATCCCACAAATCGCAGCCCCGATCCAACGCAGGAGTCCGAGCCATGCCCGTCCGCCCCCTCCCCCACCGCTTCGCCCTGCTCCTCATCCTCACCCCTCTCCTCATCCTCACCCCTCTCCTCATCCTCACCCCTCTCCCCGCCACCGCCCAGGGCACCCTCGCCGACTACGCCCGAGCCAACAGCCTTGGCGATCGCCTCCAGGGCCTCGTCGTGGACATCGCCGAACGCCCCTCCTGGATCGGTGAGACCACCCGGTTCTGGTACCGCAAGACAGTAGAAGGCGGCCACAACTTCCTCCTTGTCGACGCCGAAACCCGCGCCCAAGGCCCCGCCTTCGATCACGACCGCCTCGCATCAACCCTCTCGGCCCTCCCCGCCTTCGCCGACGACACCCTCACGGCCGTCAATCTCCCCTTCAACCGAATCGAGTTCACCGACGACGAGCAAGCCATCGAGTTCGTCGCAAACAACCTCACCTGGCAGTGCGACCTGGACACCTATGAGTGCGAGAGCCAGGGCGCACCCCAACGCCGTGGACGGGGCGGGGCAAACCCGAGCGGTGTGTCCTGGTCGGCGGGCCCCGGCCAGCTTTGGCGGAACCTGAGCACGGAGCCAATCCTCTCGCCGGACAGCACTCGCGAGGTCTTCATCCAGAACTACAACGTGGCCTACCGGGAAGTTGGCGCGGACGCCGGCGACTACACCATGCTCACCTGGGAAGGCACGCCCGGGAACACCTACACCGACCGCTCGATCGCCTGGTCGCCGGACTCCAGGAAGGTGGCGGTCTACCGGGTCGTGCCCGGGCAGGAGCGGGTCGTGCACTACGTCGAATCCTCACCCGAGGACCAGCTCCAGCCCACGCACTCGACCTTCCTCTACGCGAAGCCCGGCGATCGGCTCGACAAGGAGGTCCCGGTCATCCTGGACGTCGAGTCGGGACGGCAGACGATCATCGACGACGCACTCTTCCCCAATGCCTACACCCTCTCCCGCCTGGAATGGAGGGAGGACAGCGAGCATGTCGTCTTCGAGTACAACCAGCGGGGGCACCAGGTCTACCGGGTCATCGAGGTCGACGCCGAAACCGGTCGGACACGTGCCGTGATCTCCGAGGAGCCCGAAACCTTCTTCAACTACTCCAACAAGCGGTTCCGCCACGACATCGACGACGGCAGGGAGATCATCTGGATGTCGGAGCGCGACGGGTGGAACCACCTCTACATGCTCGACGGCGCTACGGGGCGGGTGAAGCACCAGATCACGAAGGGCGAGTGGCCGGTTCGGGGCGTGGACAGCGTGGATGTGGAGAACCGTCACATCTGGTTCCGCGCGAGCGGGATGAACCCCGATCAGGATCCCTACTTCATTCACTACTACCGCATCGACTTCGACGGTACCGGGCTGGTCGCCTACACGGAGGCCGACGGGATGCACGAGGTCACCTTCTCGCCCGACCGCCGGTTCTATGTCGACCAGTGGTCCAGGGTGGATCTCCCGCCCATCGCCGAGCTCCGCAGGACCTCGGACAGATCGCTCGTCATGGAGCTGGAGCGGGCCGACGCTACGGCTTTGCTGGCCAAGGGATGGCAGTACCCCGAGGTCTTCGTGGCCAAGGGCCGGGACGGGGTGACGGACATCTGGGGGATCATCATCCGCCCCACCAACTTCGATCCGAATCGGCGCTATCCGGTCATCGAGAGCATCTATGCCGGACCCCACGGGTCGCACGTCCCAAAGACGTTCGGCATCCATGCAAGCAGAACCTCCGTGGCCGAGTTGGGGTTCATCGTGGCCCAGATCGACGGCATGGGGACGAACAACCGCTCGAAGGCCTTCCACGACGTGGCCTGGCGGAACATCAGGGACGCCGGCTTCCCGGACCGGATCCTCTGGCACCAGGCCGTGGCGCGGCAGTACGACTACTACGATGTGAGCCGGGTCGGGATCTACGGGGGATCGGCCGGCGGGCAGAACGCCATGGCGGCCCTTCTCTGGCACAGCGACTTCTACGACGTGGCGTTCTCGTCGGTGGGATGCCACGACAACCGGATGGACAAGATCTGGTGGAACGAGGCGTGGATGGGTTGGCCGATCGGCCCGCACTACTCCGAGTCGTCGAACGTGGACAACGCATGGCGTCTACAGGGGAAGCTGCTGCTGGTCGTGGGGGAACAGGACAGGAATGTGGACCCGTCGTCGACGCTTCAGGTCGTCAATGCGCTGATCGAGGCGGACAAGGACTTTGATTTTCTGCTGGTGCCGGGTGGAGGGCACGGTGCGGGGGGGTCGTTCGGATTGAGGAAGCGGAATGACTACTTCGTGAGGCACCTGCTGGGGGTGGAGCCGCCGGCGTGGGAGAGGTATGTGGCGTCGGGTGGTGAGGGGGGTGGGTAGGGGATGCTACCGTCGCCGGACCGATCCCGTGTCCGGGGGTGTCGTTGTGTCGGGCGTGGTCGCCGTGGTGTCCGCAGCGGCAACGGTATCCGCCACCACCACATCCGCCGAGTCACCGGCAGCGGCCTCTTCGTCCCCTTCGCCATCCGCCGGTTCCGCTACATCCTCGTCAGTCCCTGCCCTCACGAACGTGACAGCACCCGTCCCCACATCCACGCTCACCGTCGTGCGAATCATCGCCCGGTCGGAGAGCATGCGGATGTTCGGGGCCAGATCGTCGGGACGCGCGAAGATGGTGTTGCCGAGAAGCTCGCCCGGACGCAGGTGGTGCTCGGTAACCGTGAAGCTGAACACGCCGTCGCCGACCGAGGCGCGGTCGAAATCCAGGAGCACGCCCCCTTCGGGCTCACCCCAGTGCTCCATGTGCCGGGAACCCGCACGACTCGACACGGTCTTTCCGTTGATTGCGGCCAGACGCGCTCCAGCGTCGCCGGGACGGAAGAGCATGAGTTCGGCCCCGATCGCCGAAGTGACGGAGACGCGCAGCACATCGGGCCCGGCGGTGGAGTCGGTTACAACCGTGACGGTGGGGGGTGGGAGGTCGACCGGTTCGACGGCCGCGAGGGCGTAGCGCACGCCACGGGTGTTGAAGGTCCGTAGCGCTCTCGCGGGCTGCGCCGCCATCATGGCCCGCCTGACCGCCGCTTCGTCGCCACGGGTGAAGGTTCGGACTTCCGTCGCCTGCGCGGGCGCGCCGGAAGCCGCCTCCGCATCCAATGTCTCGCGCACTTCCCCGGATCCTCCAGCGTCGAACGGCCCCACCGCCGCAGCCGCCCACGCGACGCCCGGGTCGGAATCGTCCCGAGTGGGATCGGTCCCCCAGTACGCCGAGCCGGTCTCCCGGTCCATGAGGTACACCAGGGTCGAGGGGGCGGGACGATCGGCCGAGGGCCTTGCAGTCGACATCCCCACCGCCAGGAAAACACCCGCGAGGACCAGCCCAGCCACCGGCGCCCACCAACCGTTCGGCTCGCGCAGGGTGTCGAGGATAGGCACGGTCTGAAGGAAGACCAGGCCGACCAGGCTGACCAGAGCGGCCACCTCCCGCGGCCGCTCCAGTCCCATTGCGAGCCACACCGCCTCGCTGAGAGGCGTCAGTACGACCACGACGGGCAGAGCCGCGATCACCGCGCCGATCCAGCGCAACAATCCCGGCCTTGCGCCCGCGTCGACCTTCGTGAACACCAGCGCAGCGACGCAACCCGCAAGCGCCGGCCACTGGAAGTTCACCGCCGCCATCGGGAAGGCCACCGTGGTCAAGCCAGCCAGCACCACCGGCAGGAACATCGCGCCCACCGCCAGTTCACCCGTCGCGAACCACCTTCGCAGCACCGTCAGTGAAAGAGTCGCGAGAACAAACGCCACGCCCACGATCGCGAGCACGTACCATCCCTCGCTGTGAAACGCCCCCGCGTGCAGCGCACCGAACTCCGGATGCGCGCCCCGCCGCCACGCGAAAAGGAAATACGCAGCCGCCCACACCCCGCCCAGCTGCACCACCGACGCCACGAACCCGGCCACAAACCCCCCGATCCGCCCCCCACCGAACCTCACCGCCACGAGCGCCACCACCCACAGCACGACAGTCGCAAACCCCAGCACCCAGATCCAGAAGGGGCCGTACGTCACCAGTCCCACAACGGGCACCGAGAGGTAACTCTTGTCCGGGGCGTTCACCGCACCCAGGTCGGCGTTCCCGAATTCGCGCAGCATGGCGAGCACCTGCACCCCTTGATGCTGCAGCGTCCCTTCGTCGAAGTTCTCCGGCGAATCGTAGACTTGGTGGTACACGTTCGCGCGGGCCACCCCGGCGAAGTTCAGGCCCTGCTTCCCGGCCTCCTTGAAGGGTGTGAAGTCGGTGTCGTTGGGCATGTGCTGGTAGATCTCGAATGCGATCGAGTTGGCAGCGGGACGGGGATTGGAGCGGCGGAGCGCGTCGATCACCCAGCCGTTCTCGGCGCCTGTCTCGAACATCATCGAGGGGCCGCCGCCGCCACGCATTTCGATGGATATCACCAGCGCCACATCGGCCATCCATGGGTGCTCGGCGACGAAGGCCTCTGCGCCGAGCAGTCCCACCTCCTCCGCGTCGGTGATGAGAACGATCAGGTCGTTGCGGAGCGGTGGGCCCGTGCCCAGGGCGCGCAGCGACTCCAGGATGGCGACCACACCCGACGCATCGTCGCCCGCTCCCAGCGCGATTTCGCGGCTGTCGTAGTGGGCGGTGACGAGTACTGCGGGGCCGCCGGGCTGCGAACCGGGGATGCGTGCCAGGATGTTGCGGATTGTGGCGACACTGGTGAAGAAGTCGCCCGAGGGGGCCGAGGTGGTCGTCTGAACTGACGGCTCATGTCCAAGGGCGCGAAGTTGTGCCAGGAGGTATTCGCGAACGTCGGCGTGGGCGGGGGAGCCGGGGGGGTGGGCTTCGGAGGCAATGCGGACCAGATGGGACATGGCCCGGCCCGACGAGAAGACCGAGTCGGGGGCGGTGGCCTCAACGGGCGACGGGATCGTCCGGAAGGAACTCGACAACCACGCCACGATGAGCAGCAGCGCGAGCGTGATGGGACCTCGCAGGCCGTTCCAGGGGGCTGGCGCCAACTCAGGCGGGGGCTCTGCCGTCGGCTTCGAAGCGGGTTTCGCCTTCTCAACGGGCTCGGACTTCCTGCCGAGACCGGACTTGCCACCGGCCCGCGCCTGCGCGCCGGGCTGCGGCTCACCGGGCACGGGCCCACCGGACCGGGGACCCCTCGGGGTCTTCCCAACGTCGCCCACGCTCGCCCGAGGTGGCGCCGTCGCGCCGGCTGCACCGGCACCGCCCTCCACGCCCGTCCCCTCGGCCTCCATCCCCGCTGCCTTCTTCCGCTTGCGCCCACCGAATCGCAGTCCCCGCCCCTTCTTCTTCCCCCGTGGGGGCTTGCCCTTTCCAGCCGCCTTCCCGCCCGCAGCCCCCACCCCCGCCTTCCCCCCCTCCGGCACAGGCACCGGGTCACGCCCCTCCTCCTTGGCCCGCGCCTCCTCCAGCTCCTTCTCCATCTCGCGCTCGAGTTCCTCGATCTCGTCTTCGCTGATCCCCAGCTCCGCAAAGGACGGGATCTTCGGCAGCTTGTCGTCGCTCATTTGTCAGCCTTCCCTCCGGCACCCAGTATCGGGAGTCCCCTCCAAGTCGGACCCGGGACGGGCCCAAAGGGTTTCACGGATTGCTAAAGCGGCCCATCCCCCCAAGGCCCCCACATCGCATACGTCGCGCTGGCCCGCAGGCCGCCCACTTCACGCGACCCCTGCGTGTTGAAGAATAGCACGCGTCCGTCCGGGCTGAAGCAGGACCCCGCGAATTCACCCGGCTGGTACTCGCCCACGACCGGCGCCCGCACCAGATCGAGGATGCGTCCCTCGCGGTCCAGTCCCCGCACGTACTGGTCGTCGCTGCCGTCCTCGCACATCACCAAGCCCCCTCTCGGGCTCAGCACGATGTTGTCGGGGCTGTCCAGCACGTCATGCGAGGGCGATTCGAAGACCAGGGTGAGCTCGCCGGCGTCATCAGATGTGGGGCGGTAGTGGAAGACCTGTCCCGCCTCGGCGTCCCCTCCATTCGTCGAGACGACGTAGATCCCGTCGTCTCCGTAGAACGCGCCCTCAAGACGAGCGAACCTCGCGCCGCCCTTCGAAACCCCCTGGAAGAAGACGGCGAGCCAGTCCTCCTCCGCCTCCGGGGGATCGGGGTCGTCGATGTCGACCCAATGGGCCTGAAGCACCGTTCCGGGAGTCTGGCGCCGCGCCGTCAGGTACCCGGGACTGCCGGTCACCGCCATCATCTGCAGTCTGCCCCCCGCAGCGAGTTCGCCAGGCTGGTTGGGGATGAAGCGGTAGAAGCCCGCGCCCGGACGCTGTCCCGGGACGTACCAGGTATCCTCGGTCTCGTAGACGATTCCGGTGTTCGGGTCGACAGCCACCGCCTCGTGGATGAATCGTCCCATCTCGCGCAGCGGCACCGGGTCGACCGGCCCGGTCGCGCTCGCGGGCACCTCGAAGATGTAGCCGTGGGGTTGCTCGTGGCCCCTCTCCGGTCCCCAGGTGATCTCTTCGCAGGACAGCCAGCTGCCCCAGGGGGTGGGCCCGCCCGCGCAATTCACCACGGTCCCAGCCAAGGACACGAATTCGTCCACCAGTTCGACGCTCAGGTCATCACCCGACCCCGAGATGCGCACCTCCAGCGATGTCGTGCCGCCGGTTGCGCGCGCGTCGTAATAAGGCTCGCCGATGGGCTCCGCCGCCTCCGCTTCGTCGACCATTTCATGGTTGCGGATCAGGCGGATGTTGCCGTTCGGCAGGGGGAAGGCGGCCATGCCGTCGAAGGCGTTGGGCACCGTGAGCCCATCCCGCACCGACGACGCCACGCCCCCGGAACTCAGCCGCACGCACCGGAAGCTCTCGGGGATTTCGATTTCGGGGCAGTCGGGACTGATGACCAGGTTGCCGTACGGACGGTACTCCGTGTGCGCCGTGGCCGGCCCGCTCATCCGGTTCCAGTTGACCAGCCCGGCCAGCGAGGGCGTGAACATTGCGGTGCCGCCGGCCGAAGCCAGCCTTCTCAGGAACACGCGGCGGTCCATTGGCATGAAGTGCCCTCCCGGATTGGATCTTGATCGTTCATCCGGCCCAGCCAGAGCGCCCCCGGCGGGACCGGTTGCCTCAAGCGTGCGGCCATCCAGCCGCCGAAAGCAACCCCGTCACCCCGATTGTTTCGTAATCGCGCGCATTTCCATACATTGGCGCGTCACGGTGCGAAACCCGTCAAGTATCGCTGACCACAGTGCTTCCGGGAATCCGCCACGCCGACCGACAGGACACAGGAGCGGGCCAGGATGATCTACCTGCAGAACAGACGCGAATTTCTGAAGACTACCGTGGCGGCGGCCGGGGCCGTTGGGCTGGGCCTGGCCTGGGACGGCGCGGACGCCGACTCCCCCCCCTCCCCGCTTTCGATCCTGGTACTGGGCGGCACCGGCTTCATCGGCCCCCACATGGTGCGCTACGCCGTGTCGCGCGGCCATACCGTCACCCTCTTCAATCGTGGCCACACCAACCCGCACCTCTTCCCGGAGCTGGAGAAGCTGGTCGGCGACCGCGACGGCAACCTCACCGCGCTGGAGGGCCGCACGTGGGACGCGGTCATCGACAACTCGGGTTTCGTCCCCCGCCTCGTGCGCGATTCCGCGGAGCTGCTGGCCGATTCGGGACGCTACATGTTCGTCTCGTCCATCTCCGCCTACCAGGATCTGACCCCGGACGGAATCACGGAAGACTACCCCGTCGGCCGCCTCGACGATCCCACCGTGGAGGAAGTCACGGGTCAGACCTACGGCCCCCTCAAGGCGCTTTGCGAAGAGGCGGTCCAGGAGGTGTTCGGCGATCGCGCCAACGTCGTGCGCCCAGGGTACATCGTCGGTCCCGGCGACCCCACCGACCGCTGGACGTACTGGCCGGTGCGCGTTTCGATGGGAGGCGACATGCTGGTCCCCGGCACGCGCGAGGATCCGGTTCAGTTCATCGACGCGCGCGACCTGGGCAGCTGGATGATCGGCATGCTCGAGAACGAAGTGGGCGGCGTATACAACGCCATCGGACCGGTGGAGCCGTTGAACATGGGGAGCATGCTGGAGACCTGCCGAGAGGTGAGCGGCGGCGATGCCGTCTTCCACTGGGTCGACGCCGAGTTCATTCAGGAGCAGAACGTCTTCTTCCCCATCTGGAATCCCACCACGGGCGACTTCGGGGGGGCGCACAGGGTCGATATTTCGCGAGCCATCGCCACGGGGTATACTAGTCGGTCGGTTGCCGACACCGTGCGCGACACGCTGGAGTGGTGGAACGGCCTCGGCGAGGAGGACCGCCCGGGCGGTGCGCTGCGGGCCGGACCGCGTCGGCCGGGAGCTCGCGGCGGTCAGGCGATCTCGACGGAAGAAATGCTGGAAGAGGAGGCCGCGTTGCTCGCGGCATGGGCGGCACGGGCGTAATTACTCACAAGAATTTCAGGAAAACCAATGGAACTTGATCTTACTTGGTCACGCGACGGTGGAATCCTTATCGCGAGGCCGAAAGGTCGCATTTACAGCTCGAACTACCTGGACTGGCAGACCGCCCTTGAGCGCGGGATCAGTCCGGATGACACCGCACTCCTGGTCGACTTCACGCACGTCCCGTACCTGAGCAGCGCGGGTCTCCGGGTTCTATTGACTACGGCGAAGCAGTTCAACGAGCCCGGCCGGGCGTTCGCGATCTGCCAGCTGACCCGCACGGTCCGGAAGGTCCTGGCCGCCAGCGGCTTTGACCGGGTCGTGACGGTGTACGAATCCGAGGCCGAGGCCATCGCCGCAATCACGGGGGACGGGGGGACAGACGCCTGATCCGGGGGTTCAGCCTCCTCGCGCTTTCCAGGCGTCGTAACGCATCCTCAGCGTCCTGACCGGGTTGGCGTCTTCGCCAGCCTGGATGTTCTCGTCGTGGACGTCGATGAAGAGCGAGTACTCGCCGTCGTTGAACGACTCGCCCTCCGGGTCGTCCGGGTTGGCGACCAGGATGTAGGCCACGTGTGAGGTCTTGCCGTCGCAGGGGACTTCCAGCACCGGCTCGGATTCGCAGGTGCAGCGCCGGTCGCCGCCCTGGGCGTCAGCGGCTTCCATGGCGGCCATGACCCGGTCGGCCATGGTGCCGCCCTCGCTCTTGAAAGCCTCCAACGCCATGTGTACCACGTCATCCGAGGCCAGGATGTTGCCCTGGATCGAAAAGAAGATCCCCTCGTCCGGAATGCTGTCCGCGACGTTGAGAGATGCGGCCCCGTTGCCGCTGCCGGAGTGGCCCGCACATCGCCCCTGAAGGTCCACGATCCCGAACTGGCGTCCCGCGAAGCGCGGATCCTCCGAGAGCATCTCGATGATCTCTTCCGGGGGCGTTCCCGCCTTGAGCTCCCGGTAGATGAGCTGCTGGTTTTCACGCGTGTTGTCCACTGCGGCCTGGGCGGCGGCCACCGCAACACCCGGCACCACGATGGCCTGAATGTCCATGAGACCCTTCGCCGGGAACCCCGCGAACCGCCCCTGCGCCACACAGGTAGCCGATGCGATGATGACCTGGCCGGTGCGCGTGTCGACCGCGATCACGGACCAGGTGGCGGAGAGGAGGGAGGGAGAGAGGGCGAGGAGCAGCAGAGTGGCCAGCAGGCGCCGGGCTTGCCGTCCAAAGGAGTCGCGGGTCATCGTGTTACCTCGCTTGCTGAAGGCCGGGGAGAGCACCCGCGCGCGCCGCGGCGCCTCCCGGTCCCCAACGTGGAGAAACCGACCGTGTCCGACAAGCTGAACCGCAGGGATTTCGTGGACCGCAGTTCCAAGCTGGCGATGGGGGCGATGATCGTGCCGCGCCATGTTCTCGGGGGACCGGGGTACCAGGCGCCGTCCGACATGCTCAACCTCGCGATCATCGGGGTGGGCGGTCAGGGGACCGAGAACGCGCAGGAGTTCGGCACCGAGCACATCGCGGCGATCTGTGATGTGGATTTCGGGGTGGTGCACCGGCGCGTTCGGGAACGGATGACCGACGGCGACGGCAACCCGCGCGAGAAGGGCCACCGATGGCAGGAGCAGTTCCTGCAGGCGCGCCAGTACACCGACTTTCGCGAGCTCCTCGACCGTGAAGCGGACCTCGACGCGGTCCTGATCGCCACCCCCGACCACCTCCACGCGTCGATCGCCAAGGCCGCGATGGAGGCCGGCAAGCACGTCTACGTCGAGAAGCCGCTCACATACACCGTGCACGAGGCGCGCGCGCTCAATGAGATCGCCCAGCGAACGGGCGTTGTCACCCAGATGGGCAACCAGGGCCACTCGGAAGACGGCGCACGGCAGATCAACGAGTGGGTGGAGGCGGGAATCCTGGGAGACGTGACCGAGGTGCACATCTGGACGAACCGTCCCATCTGGCCGCAGGGCTTCCAGCGCCCCGGCCGCTGGGATGGCGGTCTGAACCCGGGCTGGTACCAGCAGTGGAACCGGGGCACGATGCTGTCCATGATGGCCGATGTGATGGACGCCGGGTATCCCCAGCCAAAGGGAATGAACTGGGACCTCTACCTGGGCCCCACCACCAAGGAGGTCCCCTACCACCCCGTCTACCACCCCTTCAACTGGCGTGGCTGGGTCGACTTCGGGGTGAGCGCGCTCGGAGACATGGGCGCACACCTGGTCGACCATCCCTACTGGGCCCTCGGCCTCACCTACCCCACTACCGTGGAGGCCACATCCTCGCCGTGGGGCGGCCCGTCCGAGGACCCCGCATCGTACCCGCAGGCCATGCGCGCCCACTACGAGTTCCCCGCCCGGGACGGCATGCCTCCCGTCGACATGCACTGGTACGACGGCGGCTTCATGCCCCCGCGCCCGAAGTCGCTGCCCGACGATGTGCGCCTGAACCGCGGCGGCGGCGTGATGTTCATGGGCGAGCGCGGCATCCTCATGCACGGTACGTATGGCCGCAACCCCAGACTCTTCCCTGAGTCGCTCGCGGCCGAGGCGAAATCGGTGCCGCAGACCTATCCGCGCATCGAGGACACGCACCAGATGAACTGGGTGAATGCCTGCAAGGAGGGCGGCGAGGCGTCGAGTCCCTTCTCCTACGCGTCGCGGCTGACGGAGGTGATGTTGCTGGGGGTGGTGGCGTTGCGGGCCGGCCAGGGTCAGAAGATTCACTACGATGCAGACGCCATGCGGATCACGAATGTGGAGGAAGCAAACCGCTTTCTGACGCGCGAGTATCGCCCGGGGTGGGAGGTTTGATCCCGTGATCCACACCCGCTCCTCCCCCCTCCGCCTCCTCATCCTGGGCGGCACCGGATTCATCGGCCCCCACATGGTGCGCTACGCCATGTACCGGGGCCACGAAGTCACCCTCTTCAACCGGGGGCGCACCAACCCCGGTCTCTTCCCCGGCGTGGAGACACTCATCGGCGACCGTGACGGCCAGCTCGACGTCCTGCGCGGCCACCGCTGGGACGCGGTCATCGACAACAGCGGCTACGTCCCCCGGCACGTCCGCGACTCGGCCGAACTCCTGCGCGATTCGGTCGGGCGGTACGTCTTCACCTCGACCGGATCGGTGTACAACTTCGACCAGGACGAACTCACCGAGGACGCCGAACTCCTCCCCATCGAGGACCCGGCGAGCGAGGATACGAACCGCTACTACGGGCCGCTCAAGGTGCTGTGCGAGAACGCGGTCACCGACACCTACGGCGAGCGCGGAACGGTGCTGCGGCTGCACGTGGTGGCCGGGCCGGGAGATCCCACCGACCGCTACACCTACTGGCCGGTGCGCATCGACCGCGGCGGCGACATCATCGCGCCGGGCAGCCAGGCCACGCCGGTCCAGTACATCGACGTGCGCGACCTGGCGGAGTTCATGGTCCACCTCATCGAGCGCGACATCGGGGGGACCTACAACGCAGCCGGGCCCGCGCTGGACGAGACCTCCATGGCGGAATTCCTGTACGGGGTCCGCGCGATCACCAGCACTCCGCTCAGCTTCACCTGGGTGGACGAGCAGTTTCTGGTGGACCGGGAGGCGCGGTTCCAGCTCTGGTATCCCCCGACCGAAGGCGCCATCCGCGGCCTCTCGCGGGTCAGGTCGCACAAGGGGGTGGCCGCGGGGCTGAGGTTCCGGCCGCTGGCGGTGACGGCGCTCGACACGCTCGAGTGGTTCAGGTCGCTGCCCGAGGAGCGGCGGAACGGTTTCGAACTCAACCTGGAGCGGGATCGGCAGGTTCTGGAGGAGTGGCGGGCGCGCTGACGCCGGCCACCGCGGAGTCTCCGCGCTCCCGTCGATTTCGCCGTGGATAGTGGACCAACATGTAAATCACAGATGACACTATGTATACTGTAGTTTACATATCACCCTCGCTTCCATCCCTGTCCGACCCGTCCTCTCCCTCCATCGGATCCCCATAAAACCGCCACCCCGTCTCGAAATCCCCCCCCGGCGCCTCCCCCAGCAGCCGCGCCCGCACCATCTCGATCGGCATCGTCCCCCCCTGCAGGATCATGTCGTGGAACTCGCGCTCGCTCATCCGCCCCCCGACGACCAGCTGCTCGTGCAGCGACCGGATCTGCAGTCCCCCCAGCATGTACGCGGCCTGGTAGAGCGGCGAATAGCTCCCATTGAACGATCGGCGCACCTCGGCGGTGGCGTTGGCGGGCTCGTGGCCGACCCGGTCGATCAGGAAGGTGATCGCTTCGCCCGGGGTCATGCGCTCCAGGTGGAAGCTCAGCGAGAAGATGATCCGCGCGGCCCGGTGCATGCGCCAGAAGAGCATCCCCACGCGGTCCTCTGGCGTGGTCGGGAAGCCCAGGTCCCAGAGGCGCATCTCCCAGTAGAGCGCCCAGCCTTCGGTCCAGAAGGGCGTGCGGAAGAGTCCCCGGTGCGAGTTGTAGCGCTCGTTCATGAAGCCCTGCAGGTGGTGCCCGGGGATGAGCTCGTGGTGAACCGTCGCGCGCGAGAAGTGGATGTTGTTGCCCCGCATGCTCATGCGCTTCTCGTCGTGGGTCATCTCGTCGGTGGGGAAGGAGACGCGGATGACTTCGCCGCCCAGGAAGAACGGGGCGATCCGCTGGCGTTCCGGCGACATCATCTCCAGGCGCCATCCCTCCTTGGCCAGGGCCGGAATGGTCAACAGGCCGCGTGACTCGACGAAATCGACTGCCTCCTGCGCCAGCATCCTGACCACCTCGGGCTGCCCCCCCGGCTCCGCGTGCAGCGTCTTGACGTGTTCCAGCGCCGCCTTCCAGTCATCCCCGAACCCCAGGTCACGGGACGCCTCCAGCATCCGCTCCTCGCACCAGGCGAACTCGCGGTCCGCGATCGCGATCAGCTCGGCGGGCGTGTACGGGATCATCTCGCGGGCCAGGTCGGCGGCCATTCCATCGGCCCCGATCGGGTTGCCGACGATCGGCTCCTCGCCCCCCTCCGGCCAGCCTACGACCTGCGTCCGCAGCGTCGACAGGTAGCCGCCCAGGGCCCGGTCCGCCTCCTCGTAGGGCTGCTTCGCCCACCAGGTGAAGAGGGGGTCGTAGCCGGCGTAGTGGCGGTACCAGCTGCCGAGGGTACTGCGGTAGGATTGAAGCACGCGCACGGCCCTGAGTCCGGTGATCGGCGTCGGGGTTGGCCGCCCATCCCCCCCCAGACCAGCCCCCCCGGCGGCGGCGCCGGATTTGAGCGCGTCCTCGGCCAACTCCACCGCGACGGCCAGCCCGGCCAGGCTCGACGCCATCTTCTCCCCATCGACCTCTCGCCCGGAGTGACGGATTTCGAGCAATTCGAGAATCCTCCCACCGAAAGGCAGCAACGGCACCACCTCGGCGAGCGTGCGTTCCTCCCGCGCGAGCAGCTCCTGCCGGTACCGCACTTCGGCGCTCAGGAGCACGTGGTCGATGCTTCCGTCGACATCGTCCATGCCAACGGCCAGCGCGTCGAGCGCCTCGGCCCAGCGGTCGAGAAACTCGCGCATGCGTTCGTGCCGTGCGGCCGAGTTCGGCATGCCCGCCCACTTGCGCTCCAGCGCGGCCAGATCCGAGCTGAACCGGTTCACCACCGTCGCGAGGCTCGATGTCTCGAAAGCGGCGATGTCGGTGAGATCGGGGACTGCCGAGGGGGACTGGGGGGCGGCGGGGGTCGGGGTGGACGCGGCGGCGGCGAAGGTGACGGCGGCCAGGGCGAGGGAGCGGTGATGGTACATGGGTGACTCGTGTGGCTGGTGTACGGGGTGGTGGGGGGCGCGTAAGCTAATGGTTGCGGTGCGATCGGGCACCGAGGGCGCTGTGGAACCGGACGCAAGGAGCCCCACCCCATGCAGATCGTCGGCCAACACGAGAAACAGACACTGGCCCAGCTCGAACGGGTCGCCGAGCGGGCCGAGCACGCGGCCCTGATGGCCGACGGTCACCTCGGCTACGTGATGCCGATCGGGGGCGTGGCCGCGTACCGCAACCAGGTGAGCGTGGCGGGGGTGGGGTTCGATATCGCGTGCGGCAACGCGGCGATCCGGACGGATCTTGGGCTGGGTGATCTCGCGGGCCGGCCGGGTGGGTTGCGGCGCCATCTGGAGTTCATTGGCGACGAGTTGCAGGCCGGGATCTCGTTCGGGATCGGCGGGGTGAACCGGTCACCGGACGCGCCGTCGGATCACCCGCTCTTCGCGGATTCGGCGTGGCAGGCCGTCCCCAAGCGCCACCGGACCGCCCTGCTGGACAAGGCCCGCAAGCAACTCGGCTCGGTGGGATCGGGCAACCACTACGTGGACATCTTCGCCGATGAACAGGACCGGATCTGGGTCGGGGTCCACTTTGGATCGCGGGGGTTCGGGCACACGGTGGCATCGTCGTTTCTGGCCATCGGGCAGGGCGCCGAGTGGGGGACGCGGGTGCGCGAGGCCGAGATCATTTTCGACCTCGATGCCCCCGCCGGACACGACTACTGGGCGCTGATGAAGCTGGCGGGACGGTACGCGTACGCAGGTCGCGAGTGGGCGGCCCGGAAGGCCGTGGAGATCATAGGGGGACGCGAGGTGGAGATGGTGCACAACCACCACAACTTCGCCTGGGAGGAGGAGCATTTCGGGCGGACTTTCGTGGTGGTGCGCAAGGGAGCGACGCCGGCGTTCCCCGGGCAGAAGGGGTTCGTGGGCGGGTCGATGGGGGACGATGCGGTGATTCTGGAGGGGGCGCGGGGGAGCGGGCCGGAGTCGCCGGTGGGCGAGATGCAGGCGCGGTCGCTGTACTCGACCGTGCACGGCGCCGGCCGCGTGATGAGCCGCACGGCCGCGATGGGGAAGCGTCACCGCCGGTCGGGGAAGGTGTTGAAGCGCGGGAAGGTCAGCCGCGAGATGATGGCGGAGTGGGTGGAGGGGAAGGGGGTGGTGCTGCGGGGGGGCGGGGTGGACGAGAGTCCGCACGTGTACCGGAGGCTGACCGACGTGCTGGCGGCGCAGGGTGAGACGGTGACGGTGCTGCACACGCTGCGGCCGCTTGTGGTGGTGATGGCGGGGGGGCGGTGGTAGTCAAACCCGGCGAGAACCGTCGCGCGTCGAGTGGGGGCGCACTATCCTTGCGGGACCGCGAAACGCAGATCGACAGCGCCATACACCAGACCAGAGGGAACCCGGCATGATCGACACCTTGCGCACCGCCACTCCTTCCGGGAGCCCCCTGCTGGCGGGAGCCGTCATCGTCGCGATGGCAGGTGTACACGCCGCAGGTTGCGCGAAGCCCGTCCTCGAAGCGGATCCGCCCGTCACCGAGGGCGAAGCCGTTCTGGCCGCGCTCGAGCAAGTGGCCGAGGCCAAGTGGGGACAGCGCGGGACGATCATGGTCAGGGGACAGGCGGCCGTGAAGTATGAAGGGGAGGAACCGCTATCCGAATCCACGCGGACCTTCCTGGACGAGGCCTTCGAAGCGCGTGGCTGGCGCTGGTCCACGGAAGATCCGCTGGTGCCCACCGGGGACTGTGCCTTCCCCGGCGGCGACTGTCGTTTGAAGAACCCCGCCGAGCTGCATCTGACCTTTTCCGTATGGCCGTGGCCAGGAGAAGAGGACTACGCGGAGAAACCCGAATCGTCTTCGTTCGACAGATTCCGCGTGGAACCCGTTGCCGGAGAGGAAGGCTACAAAGTCCACGTCCAATGGCTGAGCAGCTTTCCCTCCAGTCGCCTCGGCCGACCCCAAGCCGAACTGGGAGGCGAGGGAGTCCTGGTCACCCGTGGGACCGACGGGTTGGTGGTCAAGGGCGTGATGCAGTGGATCACCTGACCCTGCGGGCGGGGCCTCGCCGACTCGATCGGCTGAGGCCCCACCCGCCTGCCAGCGCCCCCTACGTCCGGATCTCCGCGTCGATCCCCTCTTCTCCCTCCCACCTCCCGACCACCGCCGCCGCGCAAGAGTCGCTGTAGACGTTGACGGCCGTGCGGGCCATGTCGAGGGGCCGGTCGATCGAGAGCATCGCGCCCACGATCAGCATTGCCTCCGGATTGTCCCCGATTCCGATCGCGCCGAGGATGATGAAGATCACCACCAGCCCGGCCGACGGAACCGCAGCCGCGCCGATCGAGGCCAGCAGCGCCGTGAAGACGACCACGACCTGGGTCATGAACCCGATGTCGGCTCCCAGGGCCTGCGCGATGAAGAGCGCGCCGACGCACTCCATGACCGCTGTTCCGTCCATGTTGACGGTGGCGCCCATGGGCAGCGTGAACGAGGACACGCGATTCGATACCCCGACTCTTTTCCTGACCGTCGTGAGCGTGACGGGCAGGGTGGCGGCCGAGGAACTCGTCGAGAACGCCACCAGCAGCGGTTCCCGCATGTTCATCATGTGCTTCCAGGGGGAGACGCGCGCCCAGAAGTACAGCAGCAAGGGCAGGGTGATGAAGAAGTGGATGCCGAGACCGGTTCCCAGCGCCCCGACGTACTGGGCGAGGTTGCCGAAGGCCCTGAGGCCCGTCCCGGCGACCAGGGTAACCATCAGTCCGAATACGCCGATCGGGAGCAGCTTGATGATGCCCTGCGTCAGCTTCATCATCACCTTGAAGAGCGCATCGATCAGGCCGGTGACCTTCTTGCGGGGATCTTCCGGCAGGGTCGTGACGGCCACGCCGAAGACGATGCAGAAGAAGATGATCTGCAGCATGTCGCTCGCCGTCGCCGCGCCAAAGAAGTTGGTGGGGACGATGTCGAGGAGCAGGTCCTTGAACGAATCCGGGATCGCGAGGTCGGGGGGCGCCGTTCCGGTGTCGGTGACCGGGTAGTTCCGTCCCGGATTGAAGAGGTTGAACAGGATCAGCCCGGTCAGCGCGGCCAGGAAGCTCGAGACCAGGTAGTAGGTGAGCGTCTTGCCGAACATCCGTCCCACGACGCGCCCGCCACCGGCGGATGCCACCCCCGAGATGATGGAGGTAATGACCAGGGGAACGATGATCATCCGCAGGAGGCGCATGAACAGAGTGCCGAGCCAGCCGAAGTACTCCGCGAACCATCCGCCGGCCCCGGTAAGGCCGATACCGGCCCCGACTACCATCGCGATGCCTACCTGCCAGTGAAGACGTTTGTACCATTCCTGGCCCGGGGTGTATTCCATGAGGTCTCTCCTTGGGGGGCTGTCCGCTGGTGGGGCGGGCTTCGCGGGGAAATTGGGGCGCGTGGGGGTGGATGGTCAAGCAGTGGCGGAGTTTCCGCGGCGTTTGCGGCGATTTGGTCGGATGCGCGGGTTGCACTGCCCTGCCGGCCAGTGGACATTGGAAAGCTCACCGGCCCCGGCCGAATTCTGATGGGAGATGTATAGTAGACGTGACATTATGTAAAGTCGAGTTGACAGTGTGATTGAG
The DNA here is from genome assembly GCA_965208295.1 of Longimicrobiales bacterium. GTDB lineage: Bacteria > Gemmatimonadota > Gemmatimonadetes > Longimicrobiales > Gaopeijiaceae > Bin94. The sequence goes on from OZ242328.1 coordinate 1,898,752, forward strand.
CCGGTGCGATGGTCGCGAACGGGTGCATTGCTGGCCGAAGGCAGCGGCGACCGGTTCCGTGCGCTCCTGGGGGCCATGGCGATCGCCCTCGGGGTTACCGGGATATCGGCCGTTGACGCCATCGCTCAATTGTCCACCGAACCTCGCACGTACGACGCACCGCGAGCGGCTTCCCCACCCACGATCGACGGCACCCTCGACGACCCCGCCTGGCGCGCGGCCCCCTGGACCGAGCCCTTCATCGACATACGGGGCACGGAGTGGCACGAACCAGCCTGGGAGACGCGCGCCAAGATCACCTGGGACCACAACCACCTCTACATCGCCGCCGAACTGGAGGAGCCCCACCTCTGGGCCACCCTCGCCGACCGCGACGCGATCCTCTACCGCGAACACGACTTCGAGGTATTCATCGATCCCGACGGGGACGCGCTCGACTACTACGAGCTCGAGATCAACGCGCTGGGCACCGAGTTCGACCTGTTCCTGCCGCGGCCCTACAACCGCAAGGGCAAGGCCAACGTGGGGTGGGACATGGTGGGGCTGCGGACGGCAGTAGCCCTCGACGGCACCCTGAACGACCCCTCCGACGAGGACCGGGGGTGGACGGTGGAGATCGCGATTCCGTGGTCCGCACTGAGGCCGCCGGCGGGGGGTGCGGCCTCGGATGATCCGAGGGAGACGGACCGGTATGCGACGGTTGCAGAGGGCCGGCACCGGGCGGGCGCCGGGCCGGGGGTGGGCGACGAATGGCGCATCAACTTCTCGCGGGTGCAGTGGCCGGTAGAGGTCGTGCCGGGTGGCTACCGTAGGGCGAAGGAACCAGGCCCCGAGGACCGGCACCCCGAGCACAATTGGGTTTGGTCCCCACAGGGCGAGATCAACATGCATATCCCCGAGAAGTGGGGGATCGTGCGGTTCACGGAGGGAGCGGGCCGATGAGACGGAGGGACTTTCTGAAGACGGCAGGCGGGGCAGCCGCGCTGGCGGGAAGTTCGTCGCTGGCCACCGCCTTGACCGGCTGTGCCCCCGATTCCAGCCGGGACGCGCCCTTCACCGTCTGGACCTGGGTACACGGCAACCGCGACTACGACGCCGACGAGTGGCGCCGCCGCTTCGCCCGGCTGCGGGAGTCCGGCTTCCACGCGGTACTGGTCGGCGGCGGCGACATCGAACTGGTTTCGGGGGCCGCTCACGCCGAGGGCCTCGAGTATCACCGCTGGTTCTGGACGATGAACCGCAACGGCGACAGCTGGGCACAGGAGAATCACCCAGAGTGGTTTACGGTCAGCCGCAACCTGGAGTCCTCGCTCGAGGAGTCGCCCTACGTAGGCTACTACAAGTGGGTGTGCCCCTCACGTGCACCCGTGCGCGAGTACCTGAGTGGCCGCGTCGGCGAGCTGGCCTCGAATCCGGCCGTCGACGGAGTCCACCTCGACTACGTGCGCCACTGCGACGTGATCCTGCCCCGCGGCCTGTGGGAAACCTACGACCTCGTGCAGGACACCGAGCTCCCCGAGTTCGACTTCTGCTACTGCAACGTCTGCCGCGAGCAGTTCGCCGCGCTCGACGGCCGCGACCCGCTCGAGATTCCCGACCCTCCGGCCGACGAGGCATGGCGGCGTTTCCGCTGGGACAGCGGATGCCATCAGGTTCGTATCGTGTTGTAACCGCTGAGCTTAGAGGTTCAGTAGGCCGGATTCCCGCCGTTTGAGTCCCGGCAAATGGAATTCTCAGGCCTGAACCCCGCGGCGGCTTTCCAAAGCCTCCCTGAGTTGTCCCTCGTCGGCCTGCTGATAGCAGCGGAGGACCGTCTTCGCGTTCTTCCATCCGCCCAGCTGACACAAGACCTTGAGGGGAAGGTCCATGAGATCGGAAGCGAACTTCCGCCTCAGCGAGTGCCAGCCCCGGCCACGCTTCGGTTCGAGACCGGCGAGCCTCTCGGCTGTCCGCCACCTTTCGCCGATCATCCAGGGCCTCACGCAGATCGAGGGATCCTGCGTGGAGGGCAGCACCGGAGCGTTGCCTCTCGCGGGGTTTCTCGCTCGCGCCGTCTCCAGGGCGGTGATCGCCTCGTCGGTCAGCGGCGTGGTGTGCTCGTATCCGGTCTTCTCGTGCTCCGCGCGCCACCGGATGGTCCTCCCCTCGATGTCGATATCAGACCATCTCAGCTTGCGGATCGCGCCGATGCGGTGTCCCGTTTCGTGCGCGAGCACGAGGGCGACGTGGAACCGCCAGTCGACCCGGTGGGACACCTTCAGAAGCGCCCGGTACTCCTCGCCGGAAAGCACGACGCGGAGCGGGTTCTTCTCGACGGGCGTCTTCAGGCCCCTCAGCGGATTGGATTCCAGGAGCAAACGGCCCTCCTCGTCCCTCGACCGGGCGGCCCAATTCAGGATCGCGATCAGAAACCTCAGATCGTATTCGATCATGCGGTTCGACACGGGCTTCCCGCTCGGACCCACCCTGCCCGCCCTGCGCTCCCGGATGAACCGATCCCAATCGCGCTGGGAGAGTGTCTCCGGCCTTCGGTTCGGTCCCAAGAACCCGAGGAACATCCGCATCGCGACCCTGTCGCGCTCCTGCGTCCGCTTCGCCTTGGTGGGCGTCACCTCTTCGCCGTAGATTTCAAAAAGCCCTTCCAACGTGAGCGGCTCGGGCTCGGCCTTGCCGTTGGGCTCGTACGTCGCGAGGCCTGCGGCGGCCTCGTCGGCCTGCCGCTTTGCCCGCGTCCAGTCCCGGTGCTTCAGGGACCGGGTGAGCCTGCGCCCGTTCTCTCGCCACTCGATCTGGTAGAGGCCGGTCTTGGGATCGGCGAACACCCTCACCCGGTTCCGGCCCCACTCGCCGGCGCTGTAGCTGCGCCGGTCCCGCTTCGTGCGTGCCATCATTCGATTCCTCTCGTGATGGACCGCACGATCTGCGTACCAGCAATTTCGCGAAGGGAAGCCATCTCCGCCAGTTGCGCAAAGAGATGCGATCCCGAGCCGATCCGAACGGCGGATTCGGCGCGGTTCGGGGCCGTAGCGCGAGTGTCCGACCGACGTTGGGCGTGGGCGGACACGAAAACGCCCTTTCAGCGGACACGCCCGCGATTCCCCATGTCGCTGCCAACCCTTCGGTTGCGACATGGCCACGCGGGCGACCGTGACGCGCGGGAGCTTGCGGGCGTGACCGGAGCGACCCCCCGCCTATGGCGCCTGGCGTGCCATGGGGGAGGATCGGCATGGACACGCCCATGCCATCCTCCGCGGGAGGTCGCTCCGGGCCAGCGATCCTTTGCAGGAAGGCCATTGGGCACCCGGGACGACCGCGTCCCGGCCTTGGTCGGCGATGCCGGACAGCCCCACGGCCAAGTGGTCGGGCAACGGGTCCTCCAGCGCCTCGAAACGACTCTCGACACCCTTCCGGGACGGACTGTTGGCTGGGAGCGACCCCGCAGCGGAGGGGCGGATGGGGATGTACATCGCCATCCTGCCCGATGCCGATCGAGGCATTCCGAGGTGGGGGGTCGCTCCCAGCCACGGCCTCGATGGCCGGATCGGCATCGCCGCTCCGGCGGCTGTGGCACAACCGCAAGCGCGCCAGCGACATACGGAACCGGCGGCGTGTCCATCGCAGACGCGATTGCGTGTCCGGCGACCCCCGAAGCACCATGTACACTCGTGGATCGGCATCGGTACGGGCGCCCGGCGGTCAAAACGGGTCCCCCCGACAGACGGCTCGAATGCCACCACGGGGAGGACGTTGGAGGTAGAGACGCCATCGGGGTACGCCTTCGCCTCGGCGACAACCCTGTGGCGGACTCGGCCGCCGACACGCGGGCGGTGACGACGGCGGTTGCGGCGCTCAGGCATCACGCCGCAGCGACACGGGGGAAAGGGGGCGGCGCCCCCATCCGCGACCTCCTCGGGAGCGCGAACAGCGGGGGGTTCGAAGGGGGGGCGGGAGCCAGCCCCTCGCCAGCCCCATTGTATGACAAGGGGTAGGCTGTATGTGGACGCCCCCAGGTGAGCAAGCGCGGATTCGGAACCGAGTTGGTGGCAGTTGGCCAGGTACTGTCGTATGTCCGGCCTCTTGATGCAGCCCTGTTTGGCTGCGGGCCCGTATGGTGTTCGTGGATCGGATCCAAATCGGCTAGGCGGGCTCAGAGGCCCATCAGCCTACGCTGGTTTTTCCGATCCCGTCTTGCCGACCGTTTGCCCTTACCCGTTTCTGCGTCCTGCTGCCCACACCTCCCCGACAGCGTCTTTGCTTTTCGCTTCTTCTCCTTTCTCCGCCCGATCAGGCGGCAGTGCGAACCCGGTAGGTCTCCTTCTTCGTGGCCAGCGCCCAGACCGTCCGCGCGGTCTTGTTGGCGAGCGCGACCACCACCAGCTTCTTCGGCTTGCGTGCCAGCATCCCGGCCAGCCACGGATCCGTGATCTCGCCGCGCCGGATCGCATGCGTGACAACGGTCATCGCTCCGGAGACCAGGAGCCGCCTGAGATCGCGCTGACCCATTTTCGAGATCCCGCCCAGCCTCGGCTTGCCTCCGGTCGTGTGTTGCCGCGGCACGAGGCCGAGCCAAGCCGAGAAGTCGCGACCGCGCCGGAAGCTCTCCATCGGCGGCGCGAAGGCCTGCAACGCCATCGCGGTGACCGGCCCGATGCCCGGGATCGTCATCAGGCGCGCCGTCTCTTCGTCCTCCCGCGACCTCGCCAGGAGTCCACGGTCGAGTTCGTCGATCTTCTCATCGAGTTCTTCGATCCGCCCGAACAGCAGCCTGCCCAGCTCGACGACCGCCTCGGGCAGGCCACAGTCCCCGTCTTCGAGCACCGCGGCCAACTGCCAGATCCGGGCCCTGCCCTTCGGAGCGACAACGCCGTACTCGGCAAGGTGGCCCCTAAGCGCGTTGATCGTCTGCGTGCGCTGGCGCACCAGCAGGTCACGGGTGTGAAAGAGCATCGCCTGCGCCTGCTGCGCCTCCGTCTTGACCGCCACGAAGTGCATGGTCGGTCTCTCGGCCGCTTCCGTGATCGCCTCCGCGTCCGCCGCGTCGTTCTTGTTCCGCTTGACGAACGGCTTCACGTAGATCGGGGGAACCAGCCTCACCTCGTGGCCGAGTGCCCCGATCTCCCGGCCCCAGTAGTGGGCGCCGGCGCACGCCTCCATCGCAACCGTGCACGGTTGCTGCGAGGCAAGAAAGCTCAGCACCTTCCCGCGGCTCAGCTTCCGGCGGAAGGCCACAGACCCGTCCGCCTTCGCCCCGTGCACCTGGAAGCTCCGCTTTGCCAGATCAATCCCGATGATGGTAACCTCTTCCATGTGGGTGCCTCCTCCCTCAGATGGTTCGACAACGATCGCTCAGTACCATCTTGGCACATCGCGATGCCGTCGGGAGGGGGCGTCCACTCCATCGGCTGGACGCCTTAACAGCGCCCGACCAGCCCGTCGGCGACGTGTCCGAGACCCGTCGTCGGCTGCCGCCAATACCGTGGCGGCGCACCACCGCACGCGCTCCGGGGAACCCGTTCAGACGGGCCTCGCGAAGCACGGCCAACGGTGGGATGGTGGCCAGCAATGCCGCGCCATCCATGTACCCCCGAAGCCAAAGCGCCGACCGATCCCACCAGCGTCCCTGTCGAGGGGCGCAGGCACCGGTTCCGCCGTGGGGTGGATCAACCTGACTACGTGCGTCTCCTCCGGTGTTTCGCCTCGTTTGCTCGTGCTGCCCTCCACGCTTCGGTGAGCCGAAGGGTGACATATTACGGAGTTCATCCGCGATTGGTTTCAATCTGGTTGGACGGGCATTCGGGTCGGAGGAGGCGAGGCGCTCAGAGAAACCGGATTTGACGGCGGGGAGTCGCCGATTCGCGATGGAGCGGACGGAGCCGCATTGAGCAGGGTACCCGGCTTCGGCCTGGACGTGGGTGGCCCAAGCCGAGACGCCATCGGAGGATCGGCACCCTCACGACCAATTCCGACTGACCTGATCCGCGAATGGTCCGTCGCCCCACGAAGCGTCTTGGCCGGGAAAGCCCCTTGGCGGCTCGCGGCCATCATACCTCCACTGATCGGGCGGCGGTCCGGCGGCTCCGATAGCGAAACACCAGCCCGTCACCGTCCTCCGCCACGCGTACCAAGACTGACCGTCTTGGGCGACTTGGAGCGTGATGTCCGATTCTCGGGGCAACCCGTGGCGCGTGAAGTCGTCGCCGAGGACCCTGAGCAGGTCACGGCGGTAGCGGCCGCCGTTTCGGTGCCACCCCATCTGGCAGGTTGCCAACCAGTGTAGAACATCAATCGTTTCTGCGAACTCCCGGCGGTCCAGGCGTCGGCCCTCGTCGTCTAGCTCCTGAGAGCCACTGTGCCGGCGTAGGCGTTCCTCCTCATCGGTCTTCGCCTGTTCCTTCCGACTCAAGGTGTCGAGGAATTCCGCGACCACGCCTCTTGCGGCGGAGAACGTCTGGGCTTCACCGAGTTTCCTTGTGAAGTACCAGTAACCCGCGAGCTTTCGTACGCTGCCCACACGGAAGTGCAAGACAGACACCAGGGCCAGCCGGGATCGGCAGCGCGACCATCTACCAGTCTTTTCCCGACCGATGCGGCGAAAGACCGCATCGTAGGCGACATAGACGCTGAAGAGGTATAGGAACGGCACCAAACCGACCGTCAGCCACATTGGCAGCGCGAAGTCGAGCACCAGCTCCCGTGCGTCGAGGTGGCACCAGCCCAGATAGATCTGCTGCGCCGAATAAGCGAGCACCGCAAGCCCGATCACGGCCAGCACCCACTCACAAGACACCTTCGCGGACTTGAATTCCGGCTTCTGGCCGGCCACCGCAACCATCAGACTTGGTACAGCCACCACCATCTGGAAAATGAGTTCTCCGGGCAGGCTCATCACATACAGGTTCAGAAAGAACTCAACGAAGGCGGCCACGCCGACCGTCGCTAGAATCGTTCGCCGAAGGAAGTTCAGGTCGCCGCCGCCGGAGTCGAGCCGCGCGCAGTTGAATAGGAGGACCGCCGCAGATCCGAGCGTCCATAGGATCGTGCCCTTGGCGAGAGCTGGGCTCCAGAGCGCGAGCCGTACACCGACCCAAAGCTCAAGGCCGACCCAGACCAGCATCGCTACGGCGGGGAGCAGGATCTGGGGCTTGAGGAACGCCCTGACGACCCCCACAGAACCTTCGCGCACGCTCTTCTTCGAGAAACCCCACAAGAGGAAGACGCTGACCCAGATCAGACCGGCTAATTCACGGTTGTTGAGCATCGGCTGGAGCAGTTGAAGGTATGCTGGGAAGCCTCCCAGACATCGGGGTTTACGCATGTCCGCGCGAACGCCTTCAAGCTGCGTTGATCTGCGGTGCGCTTGCGGTGCGGCCCCGGGTATCGGCGATTCGTCGATGCCGCCTTGCCGTCGAACCCTATCGCCTACCCAACAGCTGGAGTGCCGCCCACGACTCCTTGCACTGGGCGATGTCGGTTTCGGAAAGGAGCAGGTAACGCCACTGCGCCGGAACCTTGTCGGAGACGTTCACGCGGTTGACCCAGCGTCGTGCGGCCTCAGCTTTCGCGGCGACATCGATGTGTTTGATGTCGCGATCCGCCTTCACCTCGATGAGCAGGTGTGTTCCGTCCTCCTCGATGGCTATGAGGTCTGGATTGTAGTCACGCCCGGCGTTGTCCCAGAGAATCGGGAGGTCATTCCGGTGGAGGCGAACCCAATGGGACACGGAATCGTCTTCATCCAGAATGTTGGCCACGTCCCGCTCCGGCTTCGAGTCAAACCAGACCTCCGCGTAGAGCGATTTGGACCAGCCCGTATAGCCGACCCCGCGTTCAAACGGGCCGCGACGATCCTCCGAGGTCTTCGGGCGGCCGAGGCGCACGGGAGTGAGTTCCACCAGGTCGAGATCGTGCTTGAACGACGGAGGTGGAGCCGCCTCGCGCTGCTTTTCCTCGATCAGGTGGATGAGTCGCCACGCCGCCCGACCCAGATAGTGATTCAGCGCCTCCTGGGCCTTTGTGCCGAGTCCCCCGAGGAACGCTGCCAGAATCTTGTCGAAGTGACGTTTCTCCTCGATGCGGCCGGGCACCACATCGGCGGCGAGCACCAAGCGCGTGAGGTCGGAGCGCAACTTGTCCAGGGGGAAGAGGTCGGAGGAGGCTTCGACGGTGTCGGCAGCTTCCCGGCGAACCACTCGCATCTGCGGCAGGCCATCGGGACCGACAACCCGCCGCGCCGAAAACAGTGTCCGGCGCAACTCCTGGGCCGGATCCGCCGCGATCTTCGCACCCAGTTCACGGAACGGGCGCATGTCCGTCAAGTCGCCCAACGAGAAGCGGCTCTCAATCGTGCTCATCCGAAGCCGCGGAACGCGAATTGGATCAACGTCGTCTCTCGCTCGAAGCTCGGACCTGAGAACGGTCACTGTGCTCACTGCTTCCGTCGTGCGATTCTCCACGGTCGTCACCGCCGCTGTGGGCGGAGCCAGACCGGCAGCCCCTCCTCCTGCCCCTCCTTCGTCTGGACGCGCGATTTCGGTCTCGGTGCGGACGACGGGGTTCCCCGCTCGGTCGGTCCTCACAACCGCGTGCGTCCGGTGGTCGATGAATGTCTCCTGAAACACCTGCCGGGCCTTCAAGAGCCTGTCGTAGCTCTCGTGCGCCAGCACCTCCAGAGTGTCCAAGAACTCGACCCCCGTGTAGCGACCGAAGGGGAGGCGGAGCCCGCGGCCGAGTGTCTGCTCCGTGAGGATCTTCGAGATCGACGCCCGCATCGAGGCAATCACATAGACGTTCCGCACGTCCCAGCCTTCCTTCAGCTTGTCCACTGCGACGATGATGCGCACGCGAGACGATGGATTTTCCACGGCGTCCAGCGCGGCCAAGTCCTTCTCCGGAGACTTCGAGTGGATTTCGAGAACATGTCCAGCGTACTTCCCTTCGGCGAACGACTCGGACTCAAGGAGATCGGTGTACAGTCGGGCTTCCTCAATCGACTGGGCGACGACGAGCATCACGGCGTTGACCGGGTCGGCACCCTCACGCTCGGCGAACTCTTCCACGGCTTGCTGCTTCAATTCGAGCAGCCGCGCACCGTCGCTCAGCTTCGTCCGGGGATCGTCACGATCATCCTTGCGGCCCACGATTACGGGTGTCTTCACATACTTCTCGGCGATCGCCGCAGCCAGGGGAAACCGGTAAATGACCCGATTGCCCATCTTCTTGGTGGGCGTGCCCGTCAGCCCGATCAGTGCGCGCGGCGACAAGTCCCGCACCGCCTCGGAGAACTTCGGAGCGTCGTAGACGTGATGCTCGTCCGCGAAGACCAGGAGATCATCGAGGTCTCGTAGCTGCTGGTAGAATCCTCGGCCCAGCCCTTCCTGAAACTTGTGAGTGCGTCGGCCCACCTTCGTAGTCGGCTTCAGGAGGGACTGCACGGTGAAGATGTAGAGCTTGACCGCCACGGGGTCGTCCATAACAGCTCTCATGGACGGCGTGTTGAAGTTCTCCGCCGTGATGATGGCGGGGCGCACCGCGAGACCCGGCAGGAGGCTCTTCGGATGGTTGCTGGTGAAGTTGGCCTTGGTCTTCCGGAGGATCGTGCTTCCCGGCGTAACGATGGCGAAGTTCCGAACCCCTTGTCCCATGGCGAAGTAGTCCATCGTGGCCGCCATGATGTACGTCTTCCCCATGCCTACAGCCGCATCGATCACCCCCTCGAACATCCCGCCCGGACCCGAGGCCTCATGTCCGCCGACACAAAGCGCTATCGTCTTGACTGCACGTTTGTTCGGGGACCGGAGATCCAAGTTGGAGGCCACCATGTCCAGCGTCCCCGGATCGAGGAGACTGACCGCACTGCCGGTCATGCAGGCACCTTGTCGGGCTCGTCGATGCGAGCCAACTCCCGCTGGCGCTGCTCGCGGTAGCGGAGCCTGTATTCGGTCAGGATGGAAGCCGGAATCTTGCGAACCGCCGAACCGGGCGCGGTGGCTTGGATGCGCTCCTTGACGGCCGGATCGACGCTCGTGCCGCATATCACGAGCGTTTCCTGCGGTTCGAGCGATGCTGTCAACAGATCGGCAACCGCGCCCGACACATGCCCGTCGAGGACGGCGAGGCGGCTACGTCCCTTGCGTCCGACGAACGGATGGTCCGGCGCATACGCGAAACCAAGCTGGGCGGCGGTGGCCTCGGCCAGCGCGCCGTTGACGGCCCAATCCGAAAGGTACACGACGCCATCGGACTCCTCGAACATCGAAGGAGCGACATCGAGCACACGGAATCCATCGCCTCCCGTCCATCCCGTAAGATCGGTCACGCCCCGGGGATCCTCGCCATCGACGACCTTCTCAAGACGCGGCAGAGCGAAGTTCCGAACCGTGTCCTCCCGCCACTCAACGCCCACCCAGCGGCGTCCCATCTTGTGAGCAACAGCCGCAGTCGTCCCGGAACCAAGGAAGCAATCCAGAACCATGTCGCCGGGGTCTGAGGCGATGTGGAGTATCCGCTCGATCAATGCCTCGGGCTTCGGCGTCGAGAAAGGCGTCAGATCGGGAAACAGGGCCAGAATCTCGCCCTTCGCAGTGCCGGTGGTACCCATTTCATCGTAGGGCCAGATCGAGGTGGGCACGAGCCCCTGCTGCACCTCGCTCCAGAACTTCTTGAGGCGCGGCATCGAATCGCCATCCTCCCCGAACCAGATGCGGTCGTCCGCAACCATCTCTTCATATCGAGGCCGAGTAAAGAGCCAGCACCTACCGGGCGGAGGATCCACCCTTCGACCGGAGGGCAACGTGATCGTGAAGAACTGCTCCTTCCGCCTGCCCTTCTCGGCCTTCGCATGGACGGGCAACGATGCCCAGTCGCCGCGAGGATCGTCGTCCGGGTTGCTGTATCGCGAGCGCTGCGCTTCGGAAGGAGGCAGCAGGTTCCTCGCCTTCTTCCAACGCGGCTTGTCTACCGCGTAAACGATCAGGTTATCGTGGCTGATGGAGATATCGGTCCGGTTCTCTCTTGTGTAGGTCTTCTGCCAGATCACGTTGGCTATGAAGTTGGACGCACCGAACACCTCGTCGAGCACGCACCGCGCCCGATGCATCTGCGTGTCGTCCAGGTGGAGCCAGACGGAACCGTCCTCCGACAGGAGACGGCGGATCTGCGCCAACCGGTCCCTGATCATCGTCAGCCAGACGGAGTGTTCGAGGTTGTCGTCGTAGTTCTCGAAGGCTTGGCCCGTGTTGAAGGGGGGATCGATGTAGGCCAGCCGCACACGTCCGACATACTCGGCCTCGAACGCTGGCAGCTCTGAAAGGCTCACGAGCGCGTGGAGAGCGTCGCCGCGGATCAGTAGATTGTCCGAGCTTCGAGCATCCTCCGCTCGCGTTCGACCTACCAGAGCCGCGTCACGAAGCAGGCGCACTTCAGACACTCGGTAATCGTGGGGAGGGACCCACTCGTAGCCCTCGTCTCGATGCGCGAGAAGACGGTGTTGCTTGTTCGTCCATGTCAGTTCCAGACGACCCGAGTACTTCTGTGTTCGCATGGATAACCTCTCGCTCGCCGGTGGCGGGCGGGCTCGTGGGGTAAGGGGATCGGGGTGCGCCTGACCATGGAATTGGGTGTCGGGCATCCAGCTTCCGCAAGTACCGGTGAGTCGCCACCCGGGGCTTCATTGGGACGGACGAGGGCGATCAAGTAGCGGAGGAGGGGCGATCAGGTCCGGTTCAAGGGGGTGAGGAAGAGGGGAGCTGGTGTCAATGGGCATTGAAAATGTCAGGGTATTGGGCAGTGAAAATGTCAGGGTCCGAGCGCTGCTCCGCGGAGGGAGCGGAGCGACCGGAGCGGGGCAGCGGGCCGGGAGCGCGGTCGTCACGACTGACCCTCTCCGGACGCCGGCGATTCGGCGTCTACTCGGCTCGCGAGGGGGTGGATCGCCTTGGAGAGTTTGGCGTGGCGGCGCATCCGGTAGCTGTTGCCCCGGATGTTCACGATATGGCAGCGGTGGAGCAGCCGGTCGAGGAGCGCTGCGGCCATGACCTCGTCGCCGAGGATGCGGCCCCACTCCTCGAAGCCCTTGTTGGAGGTGAGCACGGTCGAGCCGTTGCCGTAGCGCCGGTTGACGAGTTGGAAGAAGAGGACCGCGCCGCTCTGGGTCACCGGCAGGTAGCCGATCTCGTCGACGATAAGGAGTGCCGGGTGGGTGAGGATCTTCAGGCGGCGGTCGAGCCGCCCGGCCGCCTTGGCCTCCTCGAGGGAGTCGACGAGGTCGGTCAGGGTGCCGAAGTAGATCTTGCGCCCGCTCTCGGCCGCGGCGATCGCCAGACTGATCGCCAGGTGCGTCTTTCCGACCCCGGGCGGGCCGAGGAAGACGACGTTCTCCCGGCGCTCGACGAAGCCGAGTTCGTGCAGCGCGTCGATCTGCTCGCGCTTGATCGACGGCTGGAAGGCGAAGTCGAAGCCCGCCAGCGTCTTCACGTACGGCAGGCGGCTGGAGCGCATGGCGGCTTCGAGGCGCCGGCTGTTGCGGAGCTCGATCTGGGCGGCCAGGAGCCGCTCGATCGCCTCGGCCGCGGTCGTGCCTCCCCCGTCCACCCCGGCGAGCACACCGTCCAGCGCCTCCAGCGCGCCGGGCATCTTGAGGTCGGCGAGCTGGGCCGCGATCCGCTCCCTGCGCGATGGCGGCCTCACCGCACACCTCCCGCGATCTTGGCATACTCGGCCAGCGGACGGCGCTCGACCTCGACGAACCGGGAGTCTGCCGCCGCTTCATCCCGCTCCTTCGAGGGCTCGGGGCGCAGCGGTGTCACGGGCCGGTAAGGCCAGCGGGCCAAGGGCTTTAGGTGCGGCCGCTCTGCCTCGAACCGGTCCACGGGCCGCTCCTTCAGCGTGCCGTGGACGCGGACGTTGGCCACCCTGTCGAGCCAGCCCAGCACCCGGGCGTTCAAGTCGTTGTCCGACACGAAGTCCCGTCCGTAGAAGAAGCTCCGCCGGATGTAGCTGACCGGCCGTTCCACCTTCCCCTTCGTCTGCGCCCGGTACGGTCGGCACGCCCGGATCCGGAAGCCCCAGTGGTGGGCGAAGCGCAGGAACTCCGTGTTCTCCATCAGCCGCCCGCCGACCTCGCGGTTGTCCTCGACGATGACGGCCTTCATCTGGTCGAACAGCAACTCCGAGGGCACGCCCCCGAAGTACCGGAACGCCGACTCCAGCCCCTCCATCACCACCGCCATCGTCTGCCGCTCGTAGTACCGGACCCACATCAGACGCGAGTAGCCCAGCACCACGACCAGCGCGTGCCGCTTCCCCCACGGCGTCTTGAACTCCGCGAAGTCCACCTGCCCCTGGTGCCCCGGAGGGGTCTCGAAGCGCCTGACCGGCTCCGGCTCCGGCTGCGGCCGGACCTCCCGCACATGCCGCTTCACCTGGTCGTAGCCGCCCTCGTAGCCCGCCTTCCGGATCTCCTCGAACAGCCGCACCGCGCTGAGATCCGGATACGCTTCCAAGCGGGTCTCGATGATCTCCTTGTAGGGATCGAGCCGCGAAGGCCGGGGCCGCCTCGGCCCGTACCGGACCGGCCCGTCGTCAAGCTCTCGGTCCAGCTGCCCCGCCGCGATCCAGCGGTACACCGTCCGCTCGCTGACCCCGCAACGCCGCGCCACCGCGGCCTTGCTCAGTCCCTGTTCCAGATAGTGCCGTAACAGCACCCGCGTCTCTCTTCCGATCATCACGTCTCCTTCGTTCAATGGAGACGCGATGGTAGCCAACCCGTTCTCGGCCCTTGCCCGCCTTCGCCCAACATCCCATGGCCGAACCCCCGCCACCGGGCTCAACCCTGACATTTTCAATGCCCACGATCCCGCAATGTTGCATGCCCGGTAACAGCTGGGCCGTGCTCGGCGATACACCGAAATCCGCGATCCGCGTCTTAGGGTCCGCACCTCGCGGTGTCCCGTCAGTCCGCCGGGACCACGATGTGAGAGTGAGAGTGCAGCACTCGAGGCGTCTGCACCCGGCCACGGGGGGGAATCTCATGCGAGACCAGGCCTACCCTAAAGTCCGTCCTAGCTATTAGCTTGGATGATCCACCTCGGAGCCTGCGCGGCCACGACTCCTTCAGGCGGATGAGCAGAGTGTCTGAGCCACAAACCGGTCCTACGAGTAGACAGCGAGCCCCGGCTCGTTCCTCCCCGGCGCTGATTCCCCCACCGCCAGGCATCGATCCCGATTGGCGGGAACGGATCGAGATCGCCAAGCGCTGTCGTGAAGAGACCAGGAAGGCACGCGGCAACAAGTCCTCCACGTTCGACATGCACGGGCCGCCCATGCAGTTCCGACGGTGACGGCCCGCACGCCCCTCTACGAAGCTGCCAACGCTGCCCGGTATGAGCGCCAGCAACTAATCCGGGAGTACCAGGAAGCCTATGCCTGCCGTCTGGTCGTCATGCGAGACGCGATCTTCGGCCGGTGCGTACCGTTCTTCGAGGAGACGCTCTTCGATGCGGATCCGGAGCAGGATCTCCACGTCATGCTTGATACGCCGGGGGGCGACGGAGAGACCGCTCTGCGCCTCATTCGACAAGCACAGTCCCGCTGCCGTGAGCTCACAGTGATCGTACCGAATCAGGCCAAGAGCGCCGGTACGATGTTCGTCCTTGGGGCTCACCGAGTATACATGGGGCCGACCAGCGACCTCGGACCGGTTGACCCTCAGTTCCTCTTGCCGAACGGGTCGCTCGCTGCAGCAAGGGCAATCATCGCGGCCGTGGAAGAGGCGGAGCGACGGATTCAGCAACATCCGACGACGTACGCATTCCATGCCGCGCTACTCTCCGACATCACAGCCCTTATGGTGCAGCAGGCCCGCGACGCGATGGACAGAACGGGCGACCTGATCCAAGAGGCTCTGGCGTCCGTTCGCTCTCGATCCAGTGATGAAGTGGAGGCCTTGGCCGAGAACCTGCGGAAACATCTGATCGGCGAACCGAAGGACCATGGGGCCATCGTCTCGGCGTCCGATGCAAAGCGCTATGGGCTGCCCGTCGAGGAAGCTGACCCGAAGAGCGACAGATGGAAGGCGGTGTGGCGGCTGTGGACCAAGTATCTCGTCATCGGGTCTGACTACGTTTATGAAGGTGAGCTGGCGTCCCAAGTCGCCGAACTACCGACCTCGGCCTAGAGAGACCTGCCCTAACGGGATGGCCCGAGCACCGTCCGGATCGGACGCGCTGGCTGCGTGAGGAAGCTGTTTCGGACGATGCTTGACAGGCAGGATTAGGCTGCTCGCACAGCCAGATTCCCGCACCGTTCCCAAGCGTCCGGGCGGTGCGGCGAGGAGCGAACGTCGTTCGTCGCTCCCGGTGTCGATGGACGGGCTGCGGTGACACGGGACTTCCCGCCATTCGATGGCAATTTACCCTCCGTCTGAGAACGGCGAAACCCATCGCGGCCCAACAGCAGGAAACGCAGATCGTGCAGTCCTGTATGTAGTTAGACGATTTCCTGCTGTGATTAAGGCCTCCGGCGATCCGCTGGGACAGCGTGACGGGGACGGTGCGGGAGCTGGCCGCAGCCGTGCACGAGCGGGGAAAGCCCATCACCGCCGCCGTCTTCCCCACTCCCACCATCGCACGCACCCTGGTCCGCCAGGCGTGGGACGAGTGGCCCCTGGACCGGTTCTTCCCGATGCTCTACCACAGCTTCTACCTCGAGGAGATCCCCTGGATCGGAGACGGGGTCCGAGAAGGTGTCGCGGCACTCGCCGGTGGTGACCTCGAGGACGGTCCGCGCCCCGGTACGCCACTCAACGCGGGGCTCTACCTGCCCGTGCTCGAGCCTGCACAGCTGGCCGAGGCGGTGGCCACCGCGCAAGACGCAGGCGCGGCGGGTATCTCCACCTTCGAAATGCACGGACTGACCGATGAGCACCTTGCGGCACTGCGGGGGGTGCTCGGCGACCCGTAACTCTGCCCGCGTCCGGGACAACCGGAAGCATCGCCGCTTGAATGGCAGAGCGATCCTGGCCGCGCGCAGCTACACCAACGTCGGATCCGCGATGACCTCCACCGTGGCCGGCCCGTCGTAGGCGAGCGCCCGCGCCAGCGCATCGTCCAACTCGTCCACGCGGCGCACCCGCACCCCGAACGCCCCACACAATTTGGCGTATTCGGAAAAATCCGGGTTGTGGAGCGATGTCTGCCACACGTCCAGGTCTCCGGCGCGCTGCTCCTTGGAGATCTTGCCCAGCTCGTCGTTGTTCAGCACGAGGTGGGTGATGTTCATGCCGTACTTCACGGCCGTTGTGATCTCCGCCAGGTACTGCCCATAGCCCCCGTCGCCGGAGACGGCAACTACCTGGCGCCCGCTGAACGGCGTCCCCTCTTCCTGGGCGGCGGCCCACGCCCCAAGCGCCGCCGGGTAGGCGAAACCGATCGACCCCAGGTACCCCGACATCAGCACCGCGTGTCGGCTGCACTCGAAATAGCGGCCGAACGAATAGGCGTTGTTCCCCACGTCGATGGTCAGGATCGCGTCGTCGTCCACCACGCGCGCCAGAGCCGCGAAGATGGCCGCCGAGTTGACGCCTTCACCCCGGTCGTCCGCCTCGCGCCGCGCCTTCTCGGTGCGCCAGATCCGCCACCGCTGCGCGATCTCGTCGCGATGATCGAGCGAGGCCGCGCCGCCCTCGGCCACCGCAGCCGCAAACCGGTCCACCGTGACCCCGATCTCACCCCACACCGGCACATCCACCGCGTGGAACTTCCCCAGCGCCATCGGATCGAAGTCGACCTGGATCGTCGGCTTCTTGGGCGTGATCCCCGTGTGGTTGGAGAAGCTGGCACCCAGGACGAGCAGTAGATCGCTCTCGTTCATGAACCAGCTCGCGATGGGCGTACCGCTCCGCCCCAGTACCCCACAACCGAGCGGATGCGTGTCCGAAATCACTCCCTTGGCCTTGAAGGTGGTAATCACCGGGCACCGCAGTCGCTCGGCCAGCGCCGTGATCCGCTCCATGTTGAAGCGGGCGCCGTGCCCGACGACGATGACCGGCCGCTCGGCGCTTCGCAGCAGCCGGATCGCCTCTTCGAGCGCGTCGGCGGGCGGCGCAATGGTCCGGCGGGTCATTCGCCCGGCCGGCCCTCCCGGATCACTCCCCTCTCCAGCCGGCAGCACCTGCACCTCGTCAGGGAAGATCAGGTGCGACACGCCCCGGTTCAGGATCGCGCTCTTGCACGCCAGGTTGACCAGCTCGGCGTGCTTGCTGGTGTGAAGGACCGGCTGGCTCCACTGCGCGACCTTCCCGAATGCGGCCTGCAAATCCACCTCCTGGAACGCCCCCGGCCCGAGCACCTGCGTGTCGACCTGCCCCGTCAGCGCCAGCACGGGCGACCGATCCACATTCGCGTCCCACAGCCCGGTCAGAAGATTCGTCGCCCCGGGCCCCGCAATGGACAAACAGGCCGCCGGGCGACCCGTCAACTTCCCGTACGCGGAAGCCGCAAACGACGCCGCCCCCTCGTGCCGAATCCCCACGAAGGTCATCTCGCCAGCCGCCTCACGCCGCCGAATCGCGTCCGCCAACCCCAGGTTCGAGTGGCCGACCATCCCCCACACCCACCTCACCCCCCAGTTCACCATCGTCCTCGCCATCACGTCCGAGACCGTCTCCACGTGAAGCTCGTCCTCCGGCATCCCACATACACCCCGTCCTTGCGCACGTCCACCTTG
The DNA here is from genome assembly GCA_965208295.1 of Longimicrobiales bacterium. Classification (GTDB taxonomy): domain Bacteria; phylum Gemmatimonadota; class Gemmatimonadetes; order Longimicrobiales; family Gaopeijiaceae; genus Bin94. The sequence goes on from OZ242328.1 coordinate 1,916,473, forward strand.
TAGGTATCGACCCCATCGTCGTAGCCCCCGGGCGGCTTCCCCGTCAGCGGATGGAAGTCCCACCCGTGCCACGGACAGCGCAGCCACCCGTTCTCGATCGACCCCTCCCCCAGCGGCCCACCCTGGTGCGGGCACTTGTTGTCGAGCGCGGCGTAGATCCCCTTGTGGCGGGTCATGCAGACGGTCTTGCGCCCGCAACTGACGGCCATCACGCGGCCCTCGGGCAGCTCGTCGGGGGCGAGGACCTTGAGCCAGCGGATGCGGGAGGGCTGGTCGGCGGGCGGGCCGTTGCCGGTCTGCCGGGGGCGCGAATCGGAGCCGGTCCCGGAGGCCGTCTCGGAGCCTGAAGCGCCGTTGGAAGGATCGGACATGGTCCGGATCTCCTGTGTGTTCGAGGGAGCGGGCAGAATAGGATACCCGGTTCCGGGTGAACAGGTTCGCATGGTTCCCCGGCGGCCGGTCGGCGGACCCGAGCCCCTCGTATGAAAGTGGCGAATTTGGTTCCCCGCGGACGATGCCGCCCGCCAGCCCGAATCCGTCATCCCTTGACCAGACCGCTCCAATCCCGGACAATGCCTCCGTCCCCCGGTTGTTCGACGCCGGCGCGGGGTGCAGTTTCACACCACGGCAACCCTTCCACCATTCAGTCACTTCAAACCACCACACCAACCCGGAGCCACATGAAGATCGACCGCGAGCAGGTGCGACACTGGAAGAAGGTCCTGTCCCCCTATTACGGCCCCGACAACCGCCGCAGCGCGTTGCAGGTAGGCTACACCGCCCTCCTGTACGTCGCGGGCTGGACCTTGATGTACCTGAGCCTTGGCGTCGGCTACTGGCTCACGCTGCTGCTGGCCGTCCCCATCGCCGGCATTCAGATGCGGATGTTCATGTTTCAGCACGATTGCGGCCACGGGTCCTACTTCAAGTCGCGGCGTCTGGCCTGCGTCACGGGCTCGGTGATCGGGGTTCTCACCCTCACGCCCTACCACTATTGGCGGAAGACGCACGCGATCCACCACGCGCACTCGGGCGACCTGGACATCCGCGGTTTCGGCGACATCGTGACGATCACGGTCAAGGAATACGAGGCGATGTCCTTCCTGCAGCGCTTCGGCTATCGGTTCTACCGCAACCCAGTCATCCTCTTCGGTCCCGGCGCCGCCTTCCAGTTCCTCGTCAAGCACCGATTCCCGTGGGATGTCCCCCGGACGTGGAAGCGCGAATGGCAATCGGTGTGGTGGACCAACGTGGCCCTGGCCGCGATCGTGGGCGGCGCCTGGCTGACGATTGGAATCGGCCCCTTCCTTATGATCCAGTTGCCGCTGACCTTCATCTCATGCGCGATCGGTGTCTGGCTCTTCTACGTACAGCACCAGTTCGAGGACGCCTACTGGAACTGGCACAAGGACTGGAACTACTACGACGCGGCGCTCTTCGGATCGTCCTTCCTGCGCCTGCCCAGGGTGCTGCAGTGGTTCACGGCGAACATCGGCCTTCACCACGTCCATCACCTGAGCGCGCGAATCCCCAACTACCGGTTGCAGCGCTGCCACGACGAGAACCCGGACCTGTGGAAGGCGCCGACGATGACGATGTGGGACGGGTTGAAGACGCTGCACCTGGCGCTCTGGGACGAGGGGAGAAGGAAGCTGATCTCGTTCCGGGAGTATCGGAGGCTGCGGGCGGCGGGGGCGTAGGGACGGCCAGCCGGGTCCCGGATCAGGCGGCGATTGTTACGCCGAACGGTTGGAGCCGCTCGAAGTCGGCGGGGTTGGCGGTGGCGACTGCAGCGTCGTCCCCAAGGGCCGCTGACGCGATCATGCAGTCGATCAGGGAGCCACGCCGCCGTCCGGATTCGTTGAAGAGGCGGGCGGCAGCTTCCGCGTCGTTCTTCGTGAAGGGAAGATGATTGGTGATGATCGCGGCGACCGTCGCCAGTTCCGCCGGCATCAGCGGTCCACACTGGAACTCGGTCCATGCGACCGCGCTGATCCCCAGTTGCTCGCCGCCGCTGATCCATCGGCGCAGGGTTCGGTCCTCGGGCGTTCCCTGGATCAGGGCCCGGATCAGGAAGCTCGTGTCCAGGTGGATCATTCGCCGCCGGTCCAAAGACGGCGACCGGCTACAGCGCGTTCGGTCTGGAGGTCCCGTCCCCACTCCGACAGGTCCACGCCGCGGGCCCGGACAGTGTCCTGCAGGCGGTTGAGGGCATCCAGGGCGACTTCGTCTTCCGCGTGGTCACCTGTCATCACCGCGATCCGCAGCGAGCGCCGGATGACTTCGGACTTGGACACGTTCCAGCGCTCCGCCAGCGTCTTGAGCGTGCGGACCGAGTCCACGTCGAGGGAGTAAGTGGATTTGATGGTGGTTATGGCCATAATATATGGTATGGCCGTATCCATTTAAGTCAATACTTACCGTGGCGACTGGCTCACCCTTGGCCTACACGGCTTCCCAGGCCGGACCGCGGAAGACCTCTCTCCCGTGGCCCGCCTCACCCCCCTACACCCCCACCAACTCCCCCAGCACGAACACGTCCGTCAGCAGCGCCCGCAGGTGGATCGACGCGTTGAGATTGTCGATCAGCTGCGACGACACGACCGCCTGCCCCGCCACCAGCCCCACGAACGCCCGCGACGCCTCCGCGTCCCGCTTCAACACCTCCAGCGCCGCTTCCGTGGCCTCCCCCGCCGGCAGCTGCGTCCGAAACGCCTCGTCAAGCCCATCCAGCGCCGCCTCGTAACGGCCGAAATACTCGCGCACCTGCGTGCCGATCTTGCTGGACGCGTCATCGGTCAGCCCCTGGGCCGCGTACGCGAGAAAGAACTCGTAACCCTCCTCAATGACGTCGATACGGGCCTTCAGGTCCTCGCGGCTCACGTGACCACAGGTCTCCGCGCCACCGGACACGCGGTCCACCCCGGGCCGCCACCGCTTGTGAACGATTTCACAAGCTGGCCGCTACGCCTTGTCGCTCAGGGCGGGCTGCCCGGTGCCGCCACCCCCACCCCCCGACCCCTCCAACTCTCCCCCCGCCCCCCGCTCCCCCACCACCCATCTCTCCGGGTCGTGGTTCTCCAGGTACCGGTCGCGGTCGATCCAGCCGTTGATCATCGACCACGTCATCCAGCGCTTCTCGGGGCGGATCGCGAAATACACGTGCGCGATCACGAGAAAGATCAGACCGATCCCGCACACCCCGTGAATCACATAGACCCACCCCCACACCGAATCGCTGAACAGGTACATGTTCTGGGGCAGCAGGAAGTTGTCGACGCGGAACATCATGAGGACGCCGGTGACCACCGCGCCGATCGTCACGATGGTGGCCGCGTGGTGGAACATCTTCTGGTCGACCGGATACTTGGCGGCTCGGGGGCGTTTCACCCCGGACCGACCCAGCGCGGCCTTCAGCCCCTGCTTCCCTTCTTCGATGTCGCGGCGTCCGATCCACATGGCCCAGAAGTCCTGCTTGGCGAAGACGTGGTAGATGTGGTAGAGCAGCGTGAGGATCAGCAGCACCCCGGCGATCCAGTGGATGGTGACCCAGGGGAACTGGATGCCGATCACGGGAAAGAACGCGGTGATGAGCAGCGCGAACATCGTCGCGGACATGGACCAGTGGAATCCGCGCGCGCCCACGGTGTGGCGCTGCAGTTTCTCGGGCAGACCGCGCGCTTCGTCCGGGTCGATCTCGCCGGTGTCGACCTTCTTGGGGACCATGAGCGCGTGGCCCACCACGAAGATCGCGCCGATGATCACGGCCGCCCAGATCAGGTCCCAGGAGACGCCGATCGGGACATCCTCGCCCCATGGGTTCAGGGCACGCCGCAGGAATTCCATCGCCTACCCTCCCTTTCGGGGGTGAGCGTCAGCAGTCCGGTGCCGCGCGAGCTCCGGGGCAACGCGTGATTTCGCCACCGACGCGCTACGCCGCATCCCGAATCGCCCGTTTCACCAGGTTGCGGGTGAGCGCGATCTTGTAGTCGTTGTGCCTGAGCGCGCGGGCGCCCCGGACCGCGATCTCGCCCGCCGCCTGGCCGGTCTCGTCGCTTGGAGCCTGGCCTCGTACGGCCGCTTCGGCCGCCGTGGCCCGCACCGGGTATGGCGCGATCCCGTTCACCACGATGCGCGCGTCCCGGATCACCCCGCCCTCGACGTTCACCATCGACGCGACGCTCACCAGGGAAAAGTCCCACGCCTTGCGGTCGCGGATCTTCTCGAAGTACCAGCGGGCACCACTCCACGGGGCCGGGAGGCGGATGCGGGTGAGGAGGTCGCCGGGCTCGAGCACGGTCATGCGTTCGATGTCGATGTCGGGACCGATGAAGAAGTCCTCGGCTGCGTAGGTGCGCTCGCCGCCGGTACTCGCAACCACCATCTCGGCGTCCAGCGCGATGAGGGCCGGCGCGGTGTCGGACGGATTGACGGCGACGCAGCGGCTGGCACCCACGATGCAGTGCTCGCGGTTCATCGAGCGGGGGGTGGCCGCGTAACAGATGTTTCCGCCCGCACGGTAGCAGGGCCAGCCGCTCCGGTAGTACCAGCAACGGGTGTCCTGCACGATGTTGCCACCCAGCGTCCCCTGGTTGCGGATCTGCGGCGTCGCAACGAGCCCCGCGGCGTCCGCCAGCAGTGGATAGCTGCTCCGCACATCCCCGTTCTCGGCAATGTCGGTCAGGCTCGTCATGGCCCCGATCTCAAGTCCCCCATCGTCCCCTACCGCGATCCCCTTCAGTTCGTCAACACCCCCCAGGTCGATGACCGCTTCGGGGCGCTTGATCCGGTCCTTGAACCAGTCGAACGTGTCGAGTCCCCCGGCCAGCACCCACCCCTTGTCGCCGTGCTCCCGCATCAGGCGCACCGCGTCGTCGACGCCCGCCGGCTGAAAGAGCTCGAACGGCGGGATCATGTCACGTATGACGGCCATTGTGGTTCTCCTAACCGGATCCTAAACGTGTGTGTCCAGCAGGCCGTAGGGCCGCGGCCGGCCCTCCAGCTCCGCGAGGATCATGTCGGCGGTGAGCGGCGTGCGGCACAGGCATTGCCCGCCCATGGCGTCGGCCACCGCGCAGACGTAGGCCGCCTCCCCGGCGCCCACCGGAGGCTCGCCGATGCCCTTGGCGCCGACCGGCGTGTACGGATCGGCCTTGTCGACTGCCGCGAAGCGCGGACTCAGCGGCACGTCAAGGATGCCGGGCGGGCGGGCCGTGTAGAAGCGCTTGGTGAAGGGGATGCCCCACTTGGGATCGAAGACCCAGCGCTGGCCCTTCGCCATCCCGATTCCCTGAAAGACGCCGCCGTTGGTCTGGGCCGCCAGGCTGCGCGGGTGCATGACGGTGCCGCAGTCGGTGGTCGAGGCCAGGTCGATGATCTCCACCTCGCCGGTTTCGACATCGAGTTCGACTTGGGCGAAGGTGGCGACCCAGGTGTAGACGGCACCGGCGCGATCGTAGTTGTCCCGCGCGGCAGCGATGAGACCTTCGCCCGCGAGGCCGGCCACGGCCGCCTTGGTGGCATCGTTGAGGTCCTCCGGAACTTCACCGCCGCTGAACTTGCCACCCAGTTCCATCGCGATATGGGCCGCCTCGGCGAAGCTCATGCCGGCCGCGCGGTTTCCGGCGCGGAAGACGCGGCCGTCCGCGACCCGGTAGCTGCCGGGTGAGCCGCCCAGCTCGCGCGCCGCCAGCTCCTGCAGTAGACCGACCATCGCGGTCGCGGCCGCGTGGTTGGCGCGAGTGTGGGCGTGCGTGGTCTGGCTGCCCGCCTGCACGGTGCTGAAGGGCAGGTGCTTGCTGGTGTCGCCCCAGACGATCACGACCTGGTCCCACGAGAGGTCCAGGACGTCGGCCGCGGGGCGGGCGGTGTCGGCGATCGAGTGCGTGCCGAGGTTTCCGATTCCCTGGTGCACATGAAGCTTCCCGTCGGGGCGGATGACCAGCAGCCCGTCGCGGCCGGTGCTGCCCGCGGTGAAGGGGCTGAGGCCCATCCCGACGCCGGTGACCTTGGTACCGTTGCGCTGACCGGACAACTGCTTCTTCTCTTCCCAGCCGAAGAGTTCGCCCCCCAGGTCGAGCGCCTCGCGTACGTACGCGCTGGTGAACGGTCCCTGCTGCGGACCCAGCCAGCCGTCGCTGTCCGGCGCGTTGAGCTTGCGGATCTCCAGCCGGTCGATGTCGAGTTCGCGCGCGGCCTTGTCGACCAGCGGCTCGAGCATGGCGACGATCTGCGCACCTCCCGGTGCCCGTTGCGCCGAACGGGGTGGCGTGTTGGTAAGGATCGCCACACCGCGGAACCGCATGTTCTCGGGCTGATACGACGCTGTGGCCACGGTTCCGGCCGTGAAGAAGTCGCTGGCCCCGTAAGGCCCGCTGTCCTGCACCAGGTAGAGGTCGAGCGCGGTCATGCGACCGTCGGCGCGGAAGCCGATCTTCGCCCAGCCCTGGAACCCCGCCCGCGCCCGCCCGATGTAGTTCTCCTCGTAGCGGGTGATGCGCAGCATGACCGGACGGCCGATCTTGCGCGACAGCACCGCGGGTACCGCCATGATCGGTGAACCCGAGATCTTGCTGCCGAAGCCGCCGCCGCAGTATTCCCCGATGAACACCACATCGTCCGGCTCGACACCGGCCATGCGTGCCACGCTGCCGCGCGTGCGCTCGGTGCTCTGGGTCGATCCGTGCAGGAAGAGCTTCCCGTTCTGCCAGTACGCCATGCAGCTGCGCGGCTCCATGGGATGGTGGGTGACCGACTGGTGCACGATCGACTCCTCGACGACGACCTCCGCCTCGGCGAATCCCGCCTCGATGTCGCCGATGGCCCACTCCGCCGGGGCCTCACCCATCGGCAGCCTCTCCGCTCCCGCCTCCTCGAAGACGGATGCGGGCCACTTCAGGCTCCCTAATTCGCCCCTTCCAGCCATGTTTCCGCCCACATGTGCATCCGGCCCGCCTTCGCGCAGGCTGTCGAGCGGGTCCAGCACGAAGGGAAGCGGCTCCAGGTCCACCCGGATCGCCTCGACGGCCGCCGCCGCGATCGTCTCGTCGACCGCCGCCACCGCCAGGATCGGTTCGCCCTCGTACTTCGGCTCGTCGGTCAGTGCGCCTTCGCGCGTGCCTTCCGCCTGCACTGGCAACTCATCGGCCCGCAGGATGCCCAGCACCCCCTCCATCGCCTCGGCGGCACTCGTGTCCACACCGCGAACCCGCGCGTGCGGCATCGGGCTCAGCAGCAGCTTCGCGAAAACCATCCCGTCGGCACGGAAGTCCTCGGCGTAGCGCGCCCGGCCCGTGATCTTCGCCCGCAGATCCGGTGGGGAGATGTCGGTGCCGATTACGTTCTCAGCCATCTCGATTCGCCTTTCGGTCTAGGCCCGGGAGCGGGACAGCTCGGCCGCCCGCATCGCCGTATTCAGGATCTTGTCGTAGTCGCCGCAGCGGCAGAGGTTGCCGGACAGCAGGTGTGCGGCTTCCTCCCGGGTCGGATTCGGATGCTTGGCCAGCATGCCCACCATGCTCATCGTGAAGCCGGGGGCGCAGAAGGCGCACTGGAAGCCGCCCTCGTCGATCACGGCCTGCTGCACGGGGTGGAGTTGCCCATCCGTCTCCAGCCCCTCGATGGTGGTGACCTCGCGGCCCAGCACCGAGTGCGTCAGGATCGAGCAGCCGTAGTGGGTGACGCCGTCGAGCAGCACCGTGCACGCCCCGCACTCGGCCCGGTCGCACCCCAGCTTGGTGCCGGTCAGGCCCAACTGGTAGCGGAGCGTCATGGCCAGCGTTTCGTGCTTGGGAACGTCCACGCGGCGCTGCTGGCCGTTGACGGTGAGAGTGACCAGCCGCTCGACCGCCCCCTGCGCGGAGAGCGCCGGCGCGAGCACCCCGCTGTCACGGAACAGGTATCCCGACACGGATGCGGTGGCACCCGTGGCGATCACTCCCTTGATGAACTTGCGGCGGGTGAAGCCGCCTCGTCTCGATTGGATGACCTCGGTTTCCAACATCGGTGTGCACCTCGCGGGGATAGAGGGGCGGATCCGCTATTCGCGGACATAATAGGGGGATGGGGGCGGCGGGGCGAGTCGGAGGAGCGTCAGCTGTCTTCCAGCATCAGCGCGGCATTCAGGACTCTTCCGGTTCCAGCCTCCAGGTGAGTGTCCCCACGGGGGAGGCCCGGTCTCGGAGTGTTCGCCCGCCAATTCCATGGTCAGGACATCGTCGCCAAAATCGTATTGCCCTTCGAATCTGACATCATTGAGTCTCATTGAGAGCATTCCGCCCGCATCATTCGTGTAGCTGCCCGTCCAGCGACTGCTGGCTCCGGAGGAGTGCGTCAGTTCGAGTTGAGCATGCCCATAGGCCAGCCCCGGGTCGAACCGGGCCTGACTCATCAAGAGGACACCCGTGGCTGCGGGCGGAGTCAGCGTATTGCCTCCCGTCCACTCAGCGGACTGGACCGATTCCAGAGAGTAGGCCCCGGTCAGCTTGGGCGGATCCCCGCTTCCGCAGCCGACCAGCAACATGAGCGTCGCCGTCGTAAAGAGGAACGTCCTGCGCGTGTGGTGTGACATCGAATCCCTCGGTTGGGGTCAAGCAGGCAGTGCCATGGCCTCCTGTGGCGTACACGCCGAAGTCAGTGTCGTTCGTAGAGCGACATCATAGTAGCGGCGCATCTTGGCGTCCACGCTCGACATCCTTACGATTCCGGATCCAGCTTCCAGATCAGTGTCCCGACGGGAGAGGGTCCAGACTCGGAATGGGCGCCGGACAGATCGGTGGTGAGGGTCTCGCCGTCACGGTCGAATTGACCCTCGAACTTGACACCATCGAGTGTCATCATCATTTGTCCCGTCCCATCATTCCCGTAGCTGCCACTCCAGGAGCGCGTTTGGCTGCCGGACGGTCCGGAAGAGTGGGTCAATTCGATCCGCACATGCCCGTAGGTCCACTCCGGACCCACCGACCACTGCGCTAGTCGCAGGGAACCCGTGACGGCGGGCGGATTCATCGTGGCACCTCCCGTCCAGTCAGGCGATCTCGCCGACTCCAACGAGTAGAGCCCGTTCAGCTTGGGCGGGTAGGTGCTGTCGCACCCTGTCGGCAACAGGAGTACTGCCGTCAGAAGAAAGAGCCGCTTGGGCGCAATGGCTAACATGGCCTTCTCCTCGTTTGGCCGCGAACACCGACAACCAACTTCTGCACCGGAAGACGGGAAGGGCCACGCTAGCCTTTCACCCGCACCCCGTCAAGCGTCATCCCGTCCTCGTCCATTGTGCCCCAGAGCAGCAGCGCCCCCGCCGCGATGACCGCCGACGGGTAGAAGAGCACGTTGGAACCGTCCAGGAACCAGCCCCAGGGATCGACGACGGACCTCCAGACCCCGATTGCGGTGATGAGGAGCACCGCGAACATCACCGGGTACACCCTCTTCCGCCAAAGCCCGAGCACGACCAGCGCCCCGATCAGGATCTCGAACGCGCCGAAGAGCTTAAGCAACGCGGCCTGCGTCCCGATCCCGAAGTAGAACGTCTCCGCGACCGCCTGGCCGTGCGCGACATCCTGGAACTTGTCGATGCCCCACAGGACCAGCAGCCACCCGATGGTCACCCGCAACAGGAACAGTCCCCAGCGTTTCATGATTCATCCTTTCGTTTGTGTTGACTACCGGCCCGGCCGCCTCCAACGCACCGGCGGCGGCGGTTCGTCCTCGAAGGTGACCTTGCCGCCGTTGTCCAGCAGACGCAGCGCCTCGCGCACCGCCGCCTCGAGTTGCGGGTCGCCCCCGGCGATCACCGGAGCAGGGTCGTTGCGCACTTCGATGTCCGGGGCCACGCCCTCGGCCTCGACCGCCCACTCGCCGTTCACGTCGAAGAAGCCGCCCCGGGGGGCCACGAAGCCGCCCCCGTCGATGAGGGGCGGAGTGTCCCAGGTGCCCACCAGCCCGCCCCAGGTCTTCGTGCCCACCAGCGGGCCGATCCCCCGAAAGCGGAACAGGTAGGGCAGCAGATCCCCCCCCGACCCCGCACGCTCGTTGATCACCATGACCTTCGGTCCGAAGAGGGCGGCCATGGGCTGGGTCCAGGGCTTGCGGTCCCCCGCACGCGAGTTGAAGTAGCCGGTGAGTTCGCGGTCCAACATGTCGACGATGTAGTCGGCCGCCGAGCCCCCGCCGTTGTTGCGTTCGTCGATGACCGCACCCTGGCGGTCCTGCTGGGCGTAGTACATGCGGTTGAAGTACTGGTAGCCGCCCTGTCCCGTGTTGGGGAGCCAGACGTAGGCGAGCCGCCCTCCACTCATTTCGTCGACGCGGGCCTGGTTGGCCTCCACCCACGCCCAGCGCCGGAGCGTGCCCTCGTTGCCGGTGGGCTCGACCAGGATCTCGCGGGCGTCGTCGGTGGAGGAGGACGACGCCACGGTCAGGGTGATCACGCGTCCGGCGGTACCCTCCAGAAGGCGGTACGGATTGGTGGGAGCACGCAGTTCGACACCGTCCACCGCCAGCAGATAGTCCCCCTCCAGCACGTCCAGTCCCGGGTGGGAAAGCGGTCCGGCAAGCCCGGGTGTCCAGTCGCCCCCGTCGTAGATTCGGGCGATGCGGTAGAACCCGTTCTCTTCCCGCAGGTCGGCGCCCAGGAGACCGGTGCGCGGGTTGTCCAGATCGGGATAGTCGCCGCCGCTCACGTACGAGTGCCCGACCGCGATCTCGCCCGAGAGCATGTCGAGCAGGTGGTTGAAGTCGGAGCGGTGGCGCACATCGGGGAGCCACGCCGAATACCAGTCCCAGACATCGTCCCACGGGGCCCCGTGCTGGTTGTCGACGTACAGGAAGTCGCGCATGAAGCGCCAGCCGTCGCGGAGCATCTGGGCGTACTCGGCGGTGGGGTCCACGCGCACGCGCAAGTTGTTCAGATCGAGCGCGCCGTCGCCGCCAGAGGGAGGACGGGCTGTGCCGACGATGCGCCATCCGCCGCTGTAGTACAGCAGCTTGCTGCGGTCGTGGGAGACGGTGAGCCGACCGCCCCGCTCCAGAAAGTCATCCGCCTCGCGGTCCTCGACGGAGTACTTGAGCACCGAGCCGCCGCCGAAGCCGCCGCCCGCCAGAACGAAGACGGATCCGGACGGTCCCGGTATCAGGCCCGCGTAGTCCCCCGTGCTCAGCCCGGAGGCATCGATGATTCGTCCGGCGATCCCCTCGAAGTCGATGGTTACCGTGGGTGAGTCGTCGCTGTCGGAGGCACCCGATTCGGTCTCCCCTTCATCCGCTTCGCCGCTCTGCTCATCCTCGACCTCCTCCTCGTCACTACGGGGCAGGAAGGGGGACGGCTCATCGGCGCTGAGCAGCGCCAGGTAGAGGGTGCGCGTGACCGGACGGTCGTACGAGGTCATGTCCAGCCAGCCGGTGTTGAGCCCGAAGTTGGTGGAGGCGAGGAAGTAGAGGTACTTGCCGGACTCGTCCCACACCGGCGTGATCGCGTCGGACATGCCGTCGGTGAGCTGGCGCGTCTCGCCCGACTCGGTGTCGTGGACGAAGATTGCGCGCAGCTGGTTGTCGAGACGGCGGGCGTACGCGAGCCAGCGCGAGTCCGGGGACCACACCGGGTTCATGGTGCGCTGGGGGTGCGCGAAGCGGTCGGTGTCGATGTGCTGCACGTCACCCGACTCCACGTCGAGCACCAGCACCTGGTAGTGGGTGTTGGTGAAGGCGAGGCGGGTCCCGTCGGGCGACCACTCGGGGCGGAAGTAGAAGGACGGTTCGTCGATCTCGATCCGGCGCTGGTTCGACCCGTCCTGATCGGCGATCACCAGTGCGTATTCGTCGCCGTCGTCGTTGAACCAGGCGATGCGCGACCCGTCCGGCGACCAGACCGGGTGACGGTCGGCCACCCCGGGGCTGCGGGTCAGGTTGCGCCACGAGCCGTCCTCGGCGGGCACGCTGAAGAGCTCGCCGCGCCATTCGAAGAGCGCCCGCTTGCCGGTGGGCGAGAGGCGGGCGTCCCGCAGCTGACCGGCGGCGACGGCCTCCCAGCGCGGACGCGACCAGTTCATGTCGCCGGCCACGTTGATGACTAGCTGGCGTGAGACGCCGGTGGCCGGATCGAGTTCGTGCAGGTACCCGGCCTGCTCGTAGACCACCACCCCGTCGCCCGCACCGAGGGACTTCACGTCGAAGTCGTCGTGGCGGGTGACCTGGCGCTCGGTGCCGGTGCTCGGCTCGAACGACCACACGTTGCTGGCCCAGTCGCGCTCGGACATGTAGTAGACCACGCCATCCATCCACACCGGGTCCATCTGGCGTTCGCCTTCCCACGGGGGTGTGGTGCGTTCCCAGGTGGAGGTGGAGACGATGCCGATCGGCTGCGCCTGGCCGCCCCGGTAGTTGCGCCACTCGGGGTCCCAGTAGCCGATCTCCTGGTAGGCAAGGTGGTCGCCGTCGGCGGACATGCCGCCCAGATAGGCCTGCGGAAGGGCGAGCGGGGTGGGGAGACCGCCGGATGGCGACACGGTGTAGAACTTCCAGAGCTGCGTGGGGACACCGTCGCGCCCGGAGCGGAAGAGGATGTCGCCGTCGGGAGTCCACCCCTGCGCGACATCGCCGGAAGGGTGCCAGGTGAGGCGCCGGGGCTGGCCGCCGGTGGCCGGCATGAGGTAGACGTCGGTGTTGCCGTCGTACTGGCCGGTGAAGGCGATCCAGCGGCCGTCCGGGCTGAAGGCGGCGTCGGTTTCGGCGCCTTCCGAGCTGGTGAGGCGGATTGCGTCGCCGCCGTCCCGCGCGGTCAGCCAGAGGTCGTTGGCATGGGTGAAGACGATGTGGGTCGGGCTGACGTCGGGCTGGCGGAGGAAGCGGGTGCCCTGGGGGTGGGCGGGGAGGGGGGTGAGGAGGGTGAGGGTCAGAGCCAGGGTGGCGAAGGCAGCTGGGAGGGTGGGGCGAGACATCGGCTTGGGCTCCGGGGCGGTTGGCGATGAGGTAGGGCGATGAGGGGTAAGCTGGCAGATGGCGGCGCGGTCGCAAGTGGGGGGTACGCTTTACAGTCGATCAACAAGACCCGACCTTACGCCATGACTGCCAAACGAGCCGTCCCCACAGACTGGAACACCGAGCCTCTCCCGGAGCAGCGTACCACCATCGCCCTCGACCGGGTGTTTTCGCCAAAGGACATGGATCGGATCCGCAATGGCCTGGTACCCGAAATGATGGAGGACAAGTGGTTCATTTGCTGGCACGACAAGGCTCTGTACTTCCACCGAAGCTGGACCGGCAACTGCACCTACGTCGTCCATTTTGCCTCGGAGGGTGAGGCGTGGCGGATGGTGCGCGCCGAGGTGAATCGGGACTACGAGCAATACCAGTGCACGAACGACGACTACGATGCCAGGATGATCTCCTACCTGATCGATGTCGTCCTGCTGCACCGTCCCGCAGAATTTCCCACCGAAGATGATGACACCGACGCGTCGGTGCTGGGGCAGTGGGCGAGTGTCGGGCGGGCCACGCTTGGGAGTCACCCGGACCGGGACGACCGGGACGAGTAGGCGGGAGGGCAACCGGCCAGCCGCCCGCTCACTTTGCGCCTGGGCGGGTGTCCTATAGATCGCAGGGCACAGACGGCCGCAGGCGGTTCAGTGATACGAGCCCTCACTCCGCCCTGATTCCACCTTCCGCATCGGTGAGCACGTATTTCTGGCTCGGCGCTCGCGGATTGCCGGGGTTCGTCGTCCAGACGAGGCCTGCCTCCAACAGGGGCTTCAGTTGCTTCCGGCGAAAATGGGAGCGTTGCGATACGCCCGCACGCTCCATGAGATCGGCCAGGCTCCGCGGAACATTGCACACCTGCACAATGGCGCGCAGGCGGGCCGTCAGCCGCTTCAGAGCATGGTCACCTGCCATGTCGGCTGCCTGATCGACATGGTCACTGCCCATGTGGCTGATCAAGTAGTCATGGTTGTCCCATTCGATCGCTGGGCCCGGTGCCAGAAGTTACGTCGGCCCACCCGATCCGGTTCTACCCCTGGGACCGCCGTGGCTAGTCCTGTGGAACGGCTTCGCCTACCTTGGTTGGAAGGGCTCGCCTTGGACCAGAACCGGGAGTATTCGGACATGGACGGTACGACCTTCGGGGAACGGATCAGGGAGCTACGGCTCGACCGAAATCTGTCGCTCCGCCAGTTGGCAAGCCGTGTTGGCAAATCGGCACCCTTCCTCTCCGACATCGAGTTGGGACGCCGGTTCCCCTCCGAAGGCGTTCTCCGGGCGATCGCCAAAGAACTCCGGGTCGAGCTTGCCCACCTCAAGGAGTACGACCACCGTGAATCGATCACCACCTTGCGTAAGCTCTCCATGGATGACCCTGAGTGGCGGCTTGCCCTCCGGACGGCCACTGCCCAGATCAGGAAGGGCCTTACCCCGGAGGAAATGATCCACCGGCTCACGGAGCCCGAGCCCGAGAGCGACGACCGATGAGGGAGAGACCAACACCGGGAGAGCCATTCGGGCGGCGGCTCTACTTCGAGGATGGCGAAATCGAGCGCATTTGCGCTGATGCCCTGAAGTCGGCTGGATGCCTGCCGACCACCTGCACCCCAGTGGAAATCGAGCTTTTCGTCGAAAAGGCGTTCGATTGCAGGGCGGTTTACGATAGCTTGCCGACAGGCGTACTGGGGGCCGCCGCGTTCAGGAGCGATGGTGGCCTTGAGGAGATCACGGTCTCCAGGTCACTGTCCGGTGACGGCCGAGTAGGTGAGCGTCGGGCTCGCTCCACTTGGGCCCACGAGGCTGGCCACGGTCTCCTGCATGGGCCCCTGTTCGCGCAGGGAAAGCTCCGTCATCCCCTGTTGGATGACTGCTTCGACTATGAGAAGCGGCGCATTCTTTGTCGTGAGGCTGACATCGGACCAACTGGCACGAGCTACCACGGCAAGTGGTGGGAGTGGCAAGCCAACCAAGCTATCGGAGGACTGCTCCTGCCCCGGGAGCTCGTTGAGATGAGTGTGGAGTCGCTCACCGAGGAGCAGGGGCTGTTCGGCACCCGTGTGCTTGCGTCCACCCACCGTGAGCCCGCCGCCCGTCTCGTGGCGGAGGTGTTTGACGTGAACCCGGCGGTAGCGAGGATCAGGCTCACAGGTCTCTTCCCTTCGGACGACCAGGGAACCCTTTAGCTCAATCGCGCTCCCTGACTCCAGCGACATCCCAGCCGTCTGGCTAGGCAAACCACCGGACGGAGTTGCGGTGTACGACAACGTACGCGTAGATTGTACGCATGAACAATCTCAACGTACTCTCGCTGGACGGTGGCGGCATGCGCGGCCTCTACTCCGCCACGGTCCTCAAGGTGCTCGGCGAACGCTTCGCCAAGCTACAGCAGTCCGGCCCCCTCGACATCGGGAAGGGCTTCGATCTGGTAGTGGGGACAAGTACCGGGGCAATCCTGGCAGCCGGGATCGCAGCCGGGATCCGGATCGACGAGATCGCAAACCTCTACGAGAAGATCGGCCCCCGGATCTTCCCACGTCCCATGCCCCCCGGCCCAGTGTCGCTTCGGTGGCGCGATAAGGCACGTTTCCTGACATGGGGTGTCCGTCATCTCCGCCACTCGGCGGGTGACAGCGGGGAACTGGCGTCCGCTCTCCGCGACATCTTCGGTACGATGACGCTGGGCCAGATCTACGAACGCCGCGGCATCGGTCTCGCCATTTCGGCGACGCGGCTGCTACAGCACAGCCCAAGGGTCTTCAAGACGCCCCATATCCCGTCCAAGGACCGGGACGATGACCTGTCGGTGGTGGACGCCTGCGTCGCAAGCAGCGCGGCCCCGATCTATCTCCCTCTTGCCTCGATTACTGAGGACGGGATCGAAGGGCAGGTGTTCGCGGACGGCGGGCTGTGGGCCAACAATCCGGTACTTCTGGGACTCATCGACGGGCTGGCCATCACCAAACCGGAACAACCGATTGTCATCGTGTCCGTTGGTACGTGCCCGGCCCCCGTAGGTGCCGATCCATCCCCCAGGCTCGCCCGCGGGATTCTTGAGTGGCGGGTGGGTGTTTTGCCGCTCACGCTCGGCATGGACACCCAAGCGGAGGCCGCAACCTACGCCGCAACGCTGCTGGCCGAACAGCTGGCCCCGCTGGGAAAGCAGGTGGACATCCTGCGGTGCGCGGAGTCCAAACCGTCTCGTCAGCAAGCTCACCTCCTCCAACTCGATTCCGCATCCCGGGAGGCCCGGCGGCTGATGAAGCAATTGGGAAACGCTGACGCCCATGACACATACCGATGGACCCAAGGCGACGATCGCCGCGGGGCCATTCTCAAGCAGGTCTTCGAACGGATGCCGGAGACCGACAACCACCCCCAACCCGGAAGGTGAGAAACATGACGGACTGCGATAAGGACATTCGGGCCTACCACGATGAGCGTGTCAGGCTTACGGAGGACCAGAAGAAGAAGCTGCGCGACCGCAGGGACGCGAACCGCGACCGCCTTCGACGCGGCCTCAAGAAGAACGGGGACCCAGCGCCCGTGAAGTCGGTGATCCAGGGATCGTACGCGATGGGAACCGTCATCCAGGAACCGGAGAGCGCCTACGACATTGATGACGGCGTAGTCTTCACGGCGAAGTCCCTGCTCGGACCAAAAGGCGCATCGAAGACGGCCCTAGATGCACGCAAGATGGTCCGAAATGCGGTGGACGATGGCTCTTTCAAGACTGACCCAGAGATCAAGACCAATTGCGTCCGCGTCTACTATGACGACGGACCGCACGTGGACATCCCGGTCTACCGGTCAACCAAAGATTGGAACGGCGACGATAAGTACGAGCTGGCCAGCGTCGACTGGAAGGAGTCGGACCCGGAGGGGGTAAACAGGTGGTTTCAGGAGTGGGTCAAGGCGAAGGCGGCGGCTGGCATGGCTCGCTCTCGCGAACTCATCCGACTGCTCAAGGCCATCTGCAAGAACCGGCCGTCGTACACCACCCTCCCGAGCGGCTTCGTACTCACCGTGCTGGTCCAGGAATGCTATCAGTCGTGCGACGGGCACCTCGACATCGAACTCCGGGCGCTCATCGAGGCCATCCACCGTCGACTCGAGAACAATCTGATGGTCGCGCACCCGGTTGTGTTCGGAGAATGGCTGATTGATGAGGACACGAAGCACCGGAACGAGAAGCTTGGCGAGCTCTTGGGTAGGCTGGTGGAGACTCTCGCGGCCCTCGACCGCCCGAACTGCACCCGGTCGGAGACACTCAAGGCCTGGAAGAAGATCTTTTCCACAGACTTCTTCGACCAGCGAATTGCGGAATCGCCAGCCGTGAGCGCGAGCGACTCGTGGCGGCGTTTCCCTCGCTCACACTGGACACATCCGCCGAGTCAGCCACCGTCACCGGGACACTGTGGCTCGATTCAGGTATCGGGTTCACCGTTGACCTCCAGATACCGGACGACTATCCCGAGGGAATCCCCCGGTTGGTATGCCGTAAGGAGGAAGTTCCCTGGACCGCGGATCGCCACGTGATGGGCTCGGGAGTAGCATGCCTCTGTGTGTCTTCGGAATACCGTCTTCACTGGCCGCGGGGATCGGACCTGACGGACTTCCTTGAGTGCTTCGTCGTACCGTACTTCGCGCGGCAAGCCTACTACCAGACCCACGATCTGTGGCCACCCGGCCAGGAGCGCTCGCACGACTCCGCTGGCATCGTCGAGAGTTTCCGCGACACCCTTTCCGAACTGGGCTCACCGAACGTCGCCACGATCGAGCGGTTCCTGATCGTGTTGGCATCTCACGGTCATCCAAAGGCATCCGATCCCTGTCCCTGCAGCAGCGGAAAGAAGATCCGCAAGTGTCACAGGCGGCTCGTCTGGACTCTCAGGAACAACGTCGATCCCCAACTTGCCCGGAACGATCTGTCACTGCTGCGCCAGTCACGGGACAGCTGCGCAGCGACCCGTGGCAGAGCAGTTCCAACCGTGACCGGCCCCACCCGCCACTTGGCGAAGGGGGCACCCGGGATGCGGTAGAGACGGCCCGGCCAGTCCAAGGTCGCATCGAGAATCGTGGCCTTGGTCACTTGCCAAGTACCGCCACGGCCACTGACCAGCAATAGCCAAAACGACGCTGTGCCCATGACTTAAGTTAGTTAGGGACAGGTAGTCAGCACAAAGCTTGATTTCGTGGTTTCCACGCGACCGCACCGCGTGGAGTGACATGGATCCAGCAACACAGCCAGCCCCTCACCCCACCCCCCACCTCCCCCTGGCCACCACCCCCGCATCCGTCAGCACGTACCTCTGGTTCGGCGCTCTCGGATTGGCGGGATTCGTCATGCGGACCAGCCCGGCCTCCAGCAGCGGCTTCAGATGCTTCCGGCGAAAGTGGGAGCGGTGCGACACGCCCGCACGCTCCATGAGTTCGGCTAGGCTTCGCGGTACGTCGCACGCCGCCACGATGGCGCGCTGGCGAGAGGTCAGCCGCACCGATACATGGCCACCGTCCACGTCGTCGCGCACTTGGTCACCATGGTCACTGACCAAGTCCGCACGCGGTGGATCCACGGGACGGTCGTCGCCGCCGCGATCCTCGACCGGTTCCGCACCCGTCCCCCCAGTCAGCCGCCGCTCCTCGCCCGGCACCCCCTCCCCCACCAGCGTCAACTCGAACTCGCTGCGGGCCTCGTCGCTACGGATCACGGGAAGGGCGTGGCCAAGCCCCTGCCAGTTTCTAAAGATGGCCCGGATTCCGGTACCCGCCTGCCTGGCCAAGCCAATGCCGCGGAACGCGCCCGCGATCAACGGGTTGCGCACCTCCTTCGCCGTCCGGTCGAGCAGCTCTCCGGTCGGCGCGTCGGCATGCCCCGGATTCCAGAACACTATCCGGTCGCGATAGAAGCGGATGAATGCCGTGCGCCCGCGGTCGCCGTAATCCTGGTGGATCAGCTGGTTGATGAAAGCCTCCCGGATGGACACGTAGCCAGGCGGAACGTCGTCGCGGCGCATGGTCTGCATGTCGAGACGGAATGGGCGCTCCGCATGCCGCATGTAGCGCTCGGCAACGATCAGCCAGGCCTGAAGCAGGTTCTCCTCGACGACGATGCGGTCGGTCCAGTGGCGTTCAGGCGGCCCCTCGTCGTAGGCGGCACCGATGAACTGGCAGTCGATGACCGGGCGGGGCAGGACCTGCCGAACGTACCGCGGCCTGCCGAAGACGAGCACCGCCGCCCGCGTCGGCGCCAACCGGTCGCCGCACTCCACCACCAATCCCCTGTCGTGCAGGAACTCCACATCACCTAGGTCCTGCGCCTCGCCGGGGTTGCGGCCAGAGAAAATCGACCGGTACCAGCGCACTGATGGGGGATGGAAGAACTGGTGTGCCTCCAGCTCCTCCAAGACCCCGCCGTCATACTGGTCCGAACCGTCGTCCTGCGAGATGCGATGCTCGTCGCGCTCGGGGTCCGGCCACCCGTGCCGCTCCATCCGGTCTGAAGTCTCCTCGTGATTCATGTCTCCCGGTTCCTTTGGCGTCCGTAGGCGCAAAGCCCTCGCACGAAGAGTGACCAAGTGGCCGAAGGGCCGCAACAGCTTGGTCAGTGACTAAGTAGCTTCCTCGCGCCCCAGCAGCCTTCCGGGCATAGAATAGAGGGTGTGCCCCGGAAGCTGACCCCAGGAGACACCATGAACCCACCCCACTCCCCGGAATTGCTGGCGGTCGCCAAGCGCATGGTCTGGTTCCCCGATCCACCCTCGGGGCTATGCGAACCGGTACGATCAAGTCAATGCGATCAACCCGCTGGCCTCACGAGGAGTCAGCACCGCTCCGAGACGGGGAGGATTGTCCAGGAGGCGCCGATCGCCCGTAACCAGACGGCTCTCGGGCCAGCTTGCGAGAAGAGCCCAAAGGTGGTTGTCGCCGGCATCGGGAGCGGGGGCCGCGGTGGTGGCCTGGCGCCACATCGCGTTCGCAGCGAGGACTGTCAGCAGCCGGGCGACCTGGTCGTCGGATAGCCGGTGAAGCCGCGAAACGGCGGGGCGATGGAGAACCTCCGAGTACTCGGTGAAGAGGTCGCCGGACATGAGATAGACAAGGCGTCCGTCGAGCATCGCGTCTAGAATCCGCGCAGGGGGACTTGCCGGGTCGGAGCCGATGGTCCCGGACACGACTACGTTGGTGTCCACAACCAGGATCGGCCGGGTCAATCGTGCTTCCCGGCCCGGTGGAACCGGGTCTCGCGCACCGCGATGGCCATCGCATCGTCGTCGCCCAGTCCGGCGCTCGAACGTGCTCGGGCGACGATCTCCCGCGCGGTATCCGTGGGGAGGATGCCTCTCAATTCCAGGCTTTCTTCGATGAGGGCCCCCATCGAACGGCCCTGCCGCGCGGCCGCCTCCTTCAGCGCGCGGTGTGTCCGATCGGTCAGGCGTATGGTCAGACGTGGCATTCGGCGAGTCCTTCGGTGGTTAGTCATAGCACCAGGTCATCATGACATATTCGCACCAAAGCACCAACCTGGCAACTCGCGTTGAACGGATCGTCCCCTTGCAGTTGCCGGTCGGCCGAATCCCCCATTGCGCCCCCGCCCACCCCTCCCCATTCTGTCCACCCGCCCAGCGCCTACCTTCTTTCCCCAAGAGGCGATAGCCGCCGCGCGGCAACACCCCAACCCCACACCCCGGAGGCGCCCATGCCAAGCGTCACGATGACCGTGAACGGGATGGAACGCTCGGGAACCGTCGAGGGCCGAACCCTCCTCGTCGAGTTCCTGCGCGAACATCTCGGTCTTACCGGAACCCACGTCGGCTGCGACACGAGCCAGTGCGGCGCGTGCGTGGTCCACGTCAACGGCACGTCCGTGAAGAGCTGTACCTGTCTGGCGGTTCAGGCAGACGGCGCGGACGTGACCACGATCGAGGGCCTCGCGAACGGCACCGACCTGCACCCCATGCAGGAGGCCTTCCGCGAGCACCACGGGCTGCAGTGCGGATTCTGCACGCCGGGCATGGTGCTGAGCGCGGTCGATCTGGCCAACCGGAACCCGGACCCGAGCGAGCACGAAGTCCGGGAGTGGCTCGAGGGCAACCTCTGCCGCTGCACCGGCTACCACAACATCGTCAAGGCCGTCCAGGCGGGCGCCCAGGCCATGGGAGGTGGATCATGAGCGGCAATGGCACGGGAATCGGAGCATCCGTCAAGCGGAAGGAAGACACCCGCTTTCTGACGGGGCGCGGGCGCTATACGGACGACATCAATCTGCCCGGTCAGCTGTACGGGTACATCCTGCGCTCGGGAATGGCGCATGCGAAGATCGGGAAGGTCCACACCGACGCCGCGAAGGCGGCTCCGGGCGTGCACGCGGTCTTCACCGGCAAGGACATGGAGGGGGTGGGCGGCATCCCGACGGGGTGGCTGATCCACAGCAAGGACGGCTCGCCGATGGTCGAACCGCCGCATCCGGCGCTGGCGCTCGGCAAGGTGCGGTACGTGGGGGACTGTGTGGCGATCGTTGTCGCGGAGACCGCCGACCAGGCCAGGGCGGCCTCCAACCTGATCGATGTGGAGCGCGAGGAGCTTCCGGCGGTGGCCTCCATCGAGGCGGCCGAGGCCGACGGCGCGCCCCAAGTCTTCGACGAAGCCCCCGGCAACGTCTGCTACGACTGGGAGGTCGGCGACAGGGCCGCCACCGACGCGGCCTTCGAAGCCGCCGACCACGTCGTATCGATCGACGTCGTCAACAACCGCCTCATCCCCAACGCCATCGAGCCTCGCGCGGCCATCGCCAACTACGACCCCGCGACCGGCGAATACACACTATACACAACGAGCCAGAACCCCCACCTGACGCGGCTGTTGCTGGGCGCCTTCGTCCTCGGACTGCCCGAGCACAAGCTGCGGATCGTGGCGCCCGACGTGGGCGGCGGGTTCGGCTCTAAGATCCCGCACTACGCGGAAGAGGCGATCCTGACCTGGACCGCCGGGCAGCTCGGCCGGCCCGTCAAGTGGACCTGCGACCGCATCGACGCCTTCAAGTCGGACACGCACGGCCGCGACCACATCAGCACGGCCAGACTCGCGCTGGACGCCGACGGCAAGTTCCTCGGACTGCACGTCTCCACCAAGTGCAACCTGGGCGCGTACCTGTCCACCTTCGCCACCTGCGTCCCGACGTATCTGTACGGCATCCTCTTCGCGGGACCGTACACCACGCCGGCCGTCTACTGCGAGGTCAAGTCGTTCTTCACCAACACGGTGCCGGTCGACGCGCTGCGCGGCGCGGGACGGCCCGAGGCGACCTACCTGTTGGAGCGTCTGGTCGACAAGGCGGCTTCGGAGCTCGGCATGGACCGCGTCGAGATCCGGCGCCAGAACTTCATCCGCGAGTTCCCCTATCAGACACCGGTCGCGCTGCAGTACGACCAGGGCGACTACGACGCCACGCTGGACCTGGCGCTGGAGGCGTCGGACTGGAACGGCTTCGAGGCGCGGCGTGCGGAATCGGCGGCGCGCGGGAAGTTGCGCGGGATCGGGATCTCGACCTTTATCGAGGCGTGCGGGATCGCGCCGTCGGCGGTGGTTGGGTCGCTGGGCGCGCGTGCGGGGCTGTACGAGTCCGGCAGCGTGCGCGTCCACCCGACGGGGTCGGTCTCGGTCTTCACCGGGACGCACAGCCACGGGCAGGGCCACGAGACCACCTTCGCGCAGATCGTCTCCGACATGCTCGGGGTCGATTTCGACGCGGTGGACGTGGTACACGGGGACTCGGCAAAGATCCCGTTCGGGATGGGGACGTACGGTTCGCGCTCGCTGGCGGTGGGCGGGACGGCGATCTACCTGGCCGTCGAGAAGGTGATCGAGAAGGGCAAGAAGATCGCCGCGCACCTGCTGGAGGCTTCGGTCGAGGACATCGAGTTCGAGAACGGGTCCTTTACGGTGGCCGGGACGGACCGGTCGAAGTCGATCGGCGAGGTCGCGCTGACCGCGTACGTGCCTCACAACTACCCCGAGGGGCTGGAGCCGGGGCTGGAGGAGACGGCCTTCTACGATCCGCTCAACTTCACCTTCCCGGCGGGCACGCACGTGGCCGAGGTCGAGGTGGACCCGGAGACGGGCGAGGTGGATCTGGTCGCGGTGACCGGGTCGGACGATGTCGGGCGCATCATCAACCCGATGATCGTGGCCGGCCAGCTGCACGGTGGCCTGGCCCACGGGATCGGGCAGGCGCTCATGGAAGAGTGCGTCTACCAGGACGACGGGCAGCTCGAGACGGGGTCGTACATGAACTACACGATGCCCCGCGCGGCCGACCTGCCGTCCTTCAGCATCAACCACAACACGACGCTCTGCACCCACAATCCCCTCGGCGCGAAGGGCGTCGGCGAAGTGGGTTCGATCGGGGTTCCGCCCGCGGTGATCAACGCGGTGATTGACGCGCTGCGCCCCCTCGGCGTCCACGACATGTCCATGCCGGCCACCTCGCAGCGGGTGTGGCAGGCGATCCAGCAGGCCCAGGGCTGATCGGAGAACATTGTGAAAGATTTCACATACCACGCACCGACATCGATGGACGAAGCCGTCGCGGCGCTTGGCGGCGGCGCAAAGCTGATCGCGGGCGGGCAGAGCCTGCTGCCGGTCATGAAGCTGAACCTGGCCGCGCCGAGTGACCTGGTGTCGCTGGCGGGCGTGCCGGGGCTGGCGGATATCGCCGACGGCGGTGACTCGGTCACGGTGGGGGCGATGTGCACCCACGCGCAGGTGGCCGGGTCGGGGATCGTGCAGGCGCGGATTCCGGCGCTGGCCGCGATGGCCGACGGAATCGGTGACGCTCAGGTTCGCAACGCGGGGACCATCGGGGGTTCGGTGGCACACAACGACCCCGCCGCGGACTACCCGGCCGCCTGTGTGGCCTTGGGTGCCACCATCGTGACCGACCGACGCGAGATCCACGCCGACCACTTCTTCCAGGGCATGTTCATGACGCCGCTGGAGGACGACGAGGTCATCACCGCAGTGCGGTTCCCCGTGCCGGAGCGCGCGGCCTACGCCAAGTTCGCGAATCCCGCGTCGAAGTACGCGGTCGCGGGGGTGATGGTCGCCAGAAGGGGCACCGGGGTGCGGGTGGCCGTGACGGGTGCGTCGGGTGACGGCGTGTTCCGGGTGACCGAGATGGAAGAGGCGCTGGAGGCGTGCTTCTGCGGGGAATCGGTAGCCGGGATTGCGGTGTCGACGGACGGGATGCTGTCGGATACGGCGGCAGGGGCCGAGTACCGGGCGCACCTGGTGACGGTCATGGCGAAGAGGGCCGCGGAGGCCTGCGAATAGCGGGCGGCGGCGAGACACCGCGTCGAAACGGGTGCCGGGTGGTGCCCGGCGTCAGCGAGCCGGGCTGCGGGCGGGTGGTGACGTGACCGCTCGCCAGCGGCCTCCCGCGCCGAGGCCGGGATCCGTCGAGGACGCGGTCGCGTTGTTGCGCGGCCAGGGGTATGTGGCGGATGTGGGGCTCGGCACTGCGCTCTTTCTGTCGCTGGAGTTGGGGCGGCCGCTGTTGCTCGAGGGTGAGGCCGGGGTGGGCAAGACCGAGGTGGCGAAGACGCTGGCCGCGGGGCTTGGGCGTCCGCTCATTCGGCTGCAGTGCTACGAAGGGCTCGATCTGGCGTCGGCCGCGTACGAATGGAACTACGCGAAGCAGATGATCCATATCCGGGCGGCGGAGGGGGGGGAGGGGTCGGCGGATGGCCGGGAATCCTCCACCACCGACCTCGCCCGCGACGTCTTCTCCGAGGACTTCCTCATCCGGCGTCCACTTCTCTCCGCCCTCGACCCCGCAGACGGCGTCTCCCCGGTCCTCCTGATCGACGAACTCGACCGCACCGACGAGCCCTTCGAAGCCTACCTGCTGGAAGTGCTCTCCGACTTCCAGATCACGATCCCGGAAATGGGCACGGTCAGCGCGGCCGAATCGCCGCACGTCGTCATCACCTCGAACCGGACGCGCGAGATCCACGACGCGCTGAAGCGCCGCTGCATCTACCACTGGATCGACTATCCCACCGCCGCGCGCGAGCTGGAGATTCTGGCGTCACGGGTGCCCGATGCGCCGGAACGGCTGAGCGTTCAGGTGGTGACGTTCGTGCAGAAGGTGCGGGAGTTGGAGCTGTTCAAGCGCCCGGGTGTGGCGGAGACGCTGGACTGGACGAAGGCGCTGATGGCGCTGGACCGGCATACGCTCGACCGGGAGACGGCGCACCGGACGCTTGGGGTGTTGCTGAAATACCAGGATGACCTGGAGAGGATGGCCGAGGGTGGGGTGGAGGAGGTGATGGGGGTGGGGTGAACGGTGTCGCCAAGGGGACCGTAGCGCCGGACGGAGATCTACGAATCCCAGGCGGTGTAAAGCACACCTCACAAGATGGAAACTGCGGTTGTCATCGGAGGAGACCGACTTCCCAGCCATCAAACCATCTTGAATGCTCTGACGGGCTCTCATAGATTCTTCCATGCTGACCGCCATCAATCCTCCACTCTCCGCGACCATCAGCGCCACGGAGGGCCAGCATCAGGCCAGCCTCCCCCCTTCTCGCTTCGGTCAAGGTGCGACCCCAAAGCCGCCGGAACTCCGACCGGGAATTGTCCGTAGTCCCAGTCGGGCTGCGAGGGTGGCGTCGGCGCGTGCGCTTGAACCCTTTCGTGTCTACGACGGTAGTATGAGCGAAGTGAACTTCCGATCCGGGCACCAGGATTCGAAAGGCAGTCCCGCGATGTCAGAGCCACGACCACAGTCCGAAAGCTCGTCTTGAGGACCCTGAATCCCGCGTGGAAAGAGAAGAGCAAGAGCGGCCCTCACGTGGAGGCTAAGTGAACCAGCTACCCTCGTTCAAGAAGCCACCCGTGGCCGAAGTGGCGATTGCCGCGCAGTTTGACGGTATTCGCGGATTGACCGGCCCGCTCATGGGACTGCTGTGGCAACGGTATCGGGAGTCGTTTCCGAAGCTGGAGGTGCACCCGGCTCTAGATCCGCAGGTTGAGCGATCTGGCCCAGCCGCAGGGAAGGGACTCCGGTTCAAGCTCGAAACGGTTCCCCCATCTCGCGCGTGGTTCATCGGGGCTAACGAAGCACACTTGATTCAGGTCCAACAGGACAGATTCGTCTTCAATTGGCGCAGGATGGCAGGAGAAGACTATCCCAGGCATGAGCAAGTCCGTGGGTCGTTTGACGAGAATTTCGGCATCTTTCAGGAGTTCCTTGCGGACGAACAACTGGGTGGGCCCAAGCTGAACCAGTGGGAACTCACCTACGTCAACCACATTCCGGCTGGCGAAGGTTGGTACCGGCACGGTGAACTGGGCTCAGTGGTTCCGGCACTGGTCGGAAGCGGCCAGCGCGCGTTTCTGCCTGAGCCAGAAGACATCGCGCTACGGGTTCGTTACCGAATGCCGGACGGAGAGGGAGGCGTCTCCAGACTACATATCGTGGCCAACCCTGGATTCGATGCGTCTGGAAGTCCGGTCCTCGGGCTCACGCTCACCGCGCGGGGGGGCTTGGGGCAGGGTGCCACAAGTACGTTTGAGTCTCGGTTGGACTTGGGCCGCGAATGGATCGTACGAGCTTTTGCGGAAGTGACCTCGAAGACAATGCACCGACACTGGGAGCGAGAGCGATGACTACCCTGCAGCCTTTTGTGGAGCTTCAGCCTGATTCCTGGTCAAGAGGCTTGACGGACTCTGGAGACCTGCGGCCCACGAGTATCAGTGTGGCCGAGAGCCCGGAACCCAGCCTATTTCTGACTGCCCCTCACGTCGTGACACCTCTCGAGGGTTCATATGAGACCCACTGGCTCGTCGATGTCGAGGGCGAGATGCGGAGCTACCTGAACCTGGCCCCTAACTGGGATTCATACGGCGCCGGGCCGGTTCCCACAGAAGTCGTGGACATGGCAGTTATGATCGCAACGATCATGGCCGCATACGGTTTCTCTCGACCCGTGGTCTGCCCGGAATCTTCGGGTGGCGTACTCCTGGAATGGGAGGAATCCGATAGGACACTGACTGTGGACCTGGACGGCAACGAGGGGTTCTCATTCGCGTACGAGTCCCCAGGCAGGCCTGAACTGGAAGGCGACATCGAGCACTTCGTCAGCTTCCTCAATACCGGCGTGCTGCCGTTCTAAACGTCGGTTGAGCCCCGGCGACGCCGCTCCCGAGTACGCAGACGACCCGTCAGTAGGAAATGACGAGGAAATCTGGCGCCGAATTCCCGCCAACATGGTCTACCACGACAAAACCGCAGACAGGTTTAGACCGATGAGTGGGATATTCAGTGATTCCCACGACGGGTCGCCGATGTCTGCCCACCGGGCAAGATGCTACGGGTCTCCGGCCGAGGCGAATGCTGGAGACAGTCTGATGGTGGGTCTTTCCGTGCGCTTCGTACGCGGTCTGAAGCTGGGAATCGCGACACAACCCCCGACCGACGATCCCGGCCACCTGTGGGTGTTCGGAAAAAAAACGGCTTCGACCAAGCGGAAGCTGGCGCGGGAGGCGAGTTGGGTGATCCAACCACCCGACGCGACGGGCGATTGACCGGCCAACTGCATGGATACGCACCTGGACAACTTGCGGTCGCGGAGCGGCCAAGCGCATCCGACCGGCAAGCGGCGCATGGCGGCTGATACGGACGCCTTAGTTCTCAATTGGGTGGGAATGAATTGGGGATAAGAATCGTCATGCCGCCCTCGGGCCTTGTCCGATGATCGCTTCGATCCGAAGCTGAAGCCGTCTCGCGAGATCGGCCTCATCCGTCCAGGCAATGCAGTTGTACTGCCGGATGTCGAAGTGGAGATTGTCGATGTCGTCCTCGCGGCAGCTCCATATGACTGGCAGGTTCAGGCCCAGCGCAAAGCCCGCCTCGAAGTACACACCCGACTTTTGCTCGGTGAAGTCGGCCACGACGAAAGCCGACCTCCGGATCCGTGCGACGATCTCATCGTCGATGCGGTTGACGTGCTCGGTACGATCCACTCGGATGGGGACATAGCCCGCACGTTCGACGCCGACCTGGAGGCCTGTTTCGTAAGCGGACGTCATTTGAGGGGAGAATGACATCGCGACGAACACTTCCTCGGACCGGGCCCGCTCCGCAGTCAGCTCGTCGGCTGCCATGTAGCCCTCCACGGTGACTGCAGCCCCCCGAGGCCCGTAGGCCACGGTCTCAATCCATCCGCGGCGCTTCAGCAGTTGCTGCAGCACGCGCGTCTCCTCGATGTCCCAAGAGTACGTGGCTGCAACAAAACGATCCGGGCAAGTGTATCGCTTGCGATTAGCGGGACGATCCCGTCGCGATTCCGACCGTGAACCCACCCGGACAGCTTGCGGCGCAGGTCAGGAGTCTTTTCTAACGCGGCCGCCGTCCCGGTGATCTTAAACGTTCCACACCGTGGGCATTCATTCCCAAACCCGTCACGGGTCAAAGCCGTCCCCTTCGACTTGCCCGCGCAGATTGCGCAGGCGTCTACGTCTGGCACTCAGGTCCTCCATTTCGCAGGCCAGGAGGGCAGACGGACCACTTGGCTATCCCGGGTAGACCTCACCCCACCCTTCCAAACCGCACATCCCGCGTCCGCACGTTCGACAGGTAGAACCCGATCACCACCCCGTTGCGGTCGCGCTCGAAGGCGAACGTGAGATTCCCCCCCGTGAAGTTCTCCTCTTCACCGGGCTCGAGCGTAACCTCGCCGAGCCTGCGCTGGTGCATGACCAGCTTCCCCTCTTCCACCGTGAAGGTGTAGAAGGTCTCCAGCTCCTCGCTGTAGAACCGCCCCGCGTAATCCGCCAGGTCGTCCTCCGTCGGCGCCCACTCCTCGGGAGCTTCGCCCTCCAGGCGGGTTGCGGGCTGGTTTTGCCCGTTCTGGTGCAGGATCGCCCCCTCGACCTCGCCGTCATCTCCCCGCGTGAAGGTGACGGAAGCCTCGACGGCCAGCAGACGGAAGGTCGAGTCCGAGGTGGGCACGATCTCGAGGCGCTGCTGGCCGGTCGCCTGCGTGAAGAAGGTGCCGTCCTCGCGCGTGAAGGTGAGGATGAACGTCGGCGACGCGTCGAGCGCATACCGGCCCACCAACTCGTCGAAGTCCTCGGAGTCGTAGGCGGCCGGATCGAATTCGGCCTCTGCAATGGCCTCGGTCTCCTCCTCCACCTCCATCGCATCCTTGAAGAACGCTTCGGCCAGTTCGAAGGTCACGTTGCTGCCGAACTGCGCGTGGTTGCTCTGCGTGGTAATACCGGCGTTGATCTCCGGGTAATACACGAGCATCGAACGGTGCGCCACGTCGGCGCCGCCGTGCTGGACCCGCTTCAGCCCGCCCTGCTCGTCGATGAAGAGGCCGTACCCGTATCCCGTCTCCTCGCCGTCGTTGAGGACGAACGAGGTCATCATGGCGTCGATGCTCTCGCGGGTGCCGACGCGCGGATTGGCGAAGTTCTCGATCCAGGTCTGGAGATCGGCGATCGTGCTGTACATCGCGCCGGCCCCGACCGCCCCGCCCAAGTCCCCGATCTGGCGGTATCCGTCGGGTGTGGGCGTGTAGCCCTCCGAGTTGTTCGGCACGATGTGGCGGACGGACGGCCGCACCATCGTCCCGGTCATCCCGAGCGGGCCGAAGACGTTCTCCTGCATGAAGACGTGGAAATCCTGCCCGGACGTGCGCTCCACGATGGCCGCGGCAAGTCCGTAAGCCGTGTTGTTGTAGTTCCACTCCGCGCCGGGGACGTTCTGAAGCCTGGGTTGGCGCTGCACGATCTCGATGATCTCGGAGCGGTCGATCCAGTCGCCCCGGTCGAGGCGGCGGCCGGTCATGCTGAGCAGGTTGAGGAATTCGCGCAGGCCCGTCGTGTGGGTGATGAGGTGCCGCACCTGGACGGTGTGTTCGAACTCGGGCAGCTCGGGGATGTGGGTGCGGATGTCGTCGTCGAGGGACAGGAGGCCGCGTTCGGCCTGGAGCATGATCGCGAAGGCGGTGAACTGCTTCGAGGTGGAGCCGATGTTGGTGCGGGTGTCGGGGCCGAAGGGGATGTCGTAGGCCAGGTTGGCCATCCCGTAGGTCTTCGAGTAGAGGGTCTTGCCGTCTCGCCACACGCGGACCGCGGCGCCGGGCGAATGGTCGCCGTCGAAGCGCGCCATCAACTGGTCGGCGAGCTTTTTCGGGTCGGTGGCGACGCGTTCCTGTCGCAGAAGGGTGATCTCGTAGTTGCCGGATGCGTCGTCATCGTCACCGGCTACGAATAGTTCGACGGTGAAGGTGCCGGTCGCGGAGGTCTGGCCGCTGAAGCGTTCAGGGCCGCGGCCGAGTCCGCCGAAACGGGCGCGCTGCTGCCCGTCGGGGTCCAGGACGCGGATCGTGACATCGATGGAGATCTGGTTGACTTCGCCGAGGATGAAGTCGCCTTCGTCGGCATCGAAGGTGTAGCGGGCGGTGTCGCCGGCGGCGAGGGTGCCGGGGAGGGTGCGGCCGCGGCGCAGTTCGGTGGATTGGGCGGAGAGGGGGGCTGGGGGGAGGGGAGCGGCGGCGAGGAGGAGCGCGAATGCGGCGAGGAGGGGGGTGGGGCGGAGGGGGCGCTTGTTCATTGGGGAGATTTCCGATGGGTGATGCCCGACCCCAAGGGATGCTGTATCGGGTGTCTGGCGATATGAATTGAGTGGAGATGGTAAACCGCGGGGTACATAATGTAAAACCGGGGTTGTCATTGGAGGGGGAGGAGGGGCGGGGTTGGGGGTCGACGCCCCAAGTGCGTTGTCGGGAATCCCTTGGGAACGTAAGATCGGGTGCGTCTTCACCTGTCTCCCGGAGGCTGGCCAACCGTTGGCCTGTGTGGGTGCCGGGAGGCTTTCGCCAGCCGCCATCGCCGGGGTTCCTCCTGCGAGGGTGAACTTCACACCTGACACCGGAGGTCGGTTGCCCAGCACCCGGGAAAAAGTTCGGCGGGCCAGCACCTTTCCGGACCGCTACGGGAAGTGGGCCGTGGTGGCGGGTGCTTCCGAAGGGCTCGGCGCTGCCTTCGCCGAGCAGTTGGCCAGGCGTGGAATGCACCTGGTGCTGATCGCGCGCCGCGGACACCTGTTGGAGGAGCTGGGGGAGCGGCTCACCGAGCAATTCGGGGTCGAAGTCCGTTGCCTGGTGCTGGATCTTGCGGATTCCGGATTCGCCGCGGTCCTCACGGATGCCGTCGGCGAACTGGATCTCGGGATCGTGATCTACAATGCGGCACATGTACCGGTGGGCCCCTTCGTGGACGTCGAAAAGGATTCCATCGAGCGGGCCGTCGACGTCAACGTTCGGGGCCCGCTTCTCCTTCTGCACACGCTACTTCCCGCCATGAGAGACCGTGGACGAGGCGCCGTGGTGCTGATGTCCTCCCTGTCGGGCCTGCAGGGGGCACCCCATGTCTCCGTCTACGCGGCCACCAAGTCTTTCAACGCGATTCTCGCCGAGGGGCTCTGGTACGAGCTGCGCGCAAACGGCGTCGAAGTGGCCGTCTGCTGCGCTGGCGCGATGCGTACCCCGGGCTACGACCGGTCCTTCGACCGCGACGTGCCCGGCATGCTGTCTCCCGACGAGGCGGCGAGGCGGACACTCGACGCACTCGGAAAAGGACCACGCCTGGTGCCGGGGCTGGTCAACCGGATCGCGGCCCAGGTCATGGGGCGTTTTCTGCCCCGCAGGACGGCGATCCGGCTCATTGCCAGAAACACGAAGCACATCACGTGACCGATCTCCTGGTCGGCTTCTTCGCGCCCTGGGCCGTGTTCGCAGGCATTCTCGGGCTCCACCTCGTGCTGCCGGCCCGCCGCGTCGTGGGATATGTGTGCGACGAGCACAGCGGCGAGCCGATGCGCTATCGCCTGAACGGGCTGCCGGTGTTCCTGGTGAGCGTAGGCATCTGGGTGGCCGCCGGCTACAGCGGGCTCATGCCATGGGACTGGCTCTGGCAGCATCGCTGGTCCGGTGCGGCGGGAGGTTTGACCCTCGGGCTGCTGCTGACCGCCGGAGTCGTTCTGACCGCGCCGGGCGGCCGCGACAACCTTCTCGCGGACCTCTATCTCGGGCGCCGGATCAATCCGCAGATGTTCGGAGGCCGCGCCGACGCGAAGATGTTCCTGTACCTGGCAGGAGCCATCCTGCTCGAACTCAACCTGCTCTCGTTCGCCGCCCATCACTTTCTCACATACCCCACCGACCCTTCGCCCGGGGTCGTGCTATACGTCGTGCTCCTGAGCTGGTTCGTCTGCGACTACCTCGTCTTCGAGCGCGTCCACCTCTGGACGTACGATCTCTTCGCCGAGCGCCTCGGGTTCAAGTTGGTCGGGGGGTGTCTCTGCTGGTATCCGTATTTCTACGCGGTGGGCCTGTGGGCGGTGGCGGACCTCCCCAACCCGGACGCGCCTGTGTGGCTGACGGTCCTCGCCGCGGTCGTCTTCTTTGGCGGATGGACGCTCGCGCGGGGTGCAAACATGCAGAAGTTCCACTTCAAGCGGGATCCGGAGCGGGTGTTCCTGGGTCTCGTCCCCAAAGCACTCTCGGACGGCGAACGGAATGTGCTGTGCAGCGGCTTCTGGGGAGTGTCGCGGCACGTCAACTACCTGGGCGAGATCCTGATGGCGGCCGGTCTCGCGCTGGTGCTGGGGTGGCCGCTGGTGCTCGGGCCGTGGCTGTACCCGCTGTACTACGTGGCGCTGCTCGTCCCCCGGGAGCGCGACGACGACCGGCGCTGCGCGGCGAAGTACGGGCCGCTCTGGGAACGGTATCGCGCGAAGGTGCCGTGGCGTATCGTGCCCCGGGTCTATTGAAGGGGACAGTCGGCCAGCGGATGCCCCTGCCCCTCCGACCGCACCTCTGGACCGGACAGGTCACGCTCGACAGAATGGCGGCACGATGAGAAAACTCGCTGTTCGACTGCTGGCCTTCTTCCGCCGCGTTTCGCTGCTCTTGCTGAAGCTGCGCGGCAAGACGCCCGCCGAGGCCGCCGCCGAGCGCGTGGTCGGCGGCAAGGCCTGGGACGAGTACTGCGACACGCTGAAGGCTGCCGGGGCCGCGCTGAGCTTTCCGGGCGCCCCTCAAGATCCCTTCAACCAGGCGGAGGGCTACCGCTACCTGAGCCGCCTGGCCCGCGGGGGACTGATGGCGTTCGTGGAATACGCCGATCCACGCGCGCCGGTCCTCCACCGCGTGGCCCACGAGACGGTCAAGCTGGGCAGCGACAACCCCGACAACTACTACCAGACGGCCGCCATCCGGGGCGATTTCGACTACCGGATCACCGGCCGGCGCAACACCGTCCGGTACCTCGGCTTCGGCACCCAGGCCGGGCACTACGGGCAGGGCGGCGGCATGCCTCCCACCGGCTACATCGAGGCCGCGGAGCTCGACATCGACGAGGACGGCCGGTTCGAACTGGTTGTCAGCAGCCGGCACCATGACGGGAACTGGCTTCCGATGACGGCGGAGAGCGGCACGTTGATCGTGCGCCAGACCTTTCTGGACCGGGAGACCGAAGTCCCCGCCGAACTGCACATCGAACGCATCAACTGCCCCGACGACGAGAAACGGCCCCGTCCCCTGACCCCCGAACAGATCGACGAAGGCCTCAAGTCCGCCAGCACGCTGGTAGCGGGCGCCGCGATGCTTTTCGCCAACTGGGCCCGCGGCTTCCAGAAGCACACCAACACATTGCCCATGTTCGACCCGGATGTCTCGCTCGCGGCGGGCGGCGACCCGAACATCGCCTACTATCACAGTCACTGGGCCGTGGCCAAGGACGAAGCGCTGGTAATCGAGGCGACGCCGCCCGAGTGCGAGCACTGGAACTTCCAGCTGAACAACTACTGGATGGAGTCGCTGGACTACCGCCATCACGCCATCCACACCAACAAGCACCTGGCGCACCACGAGGAAGACGGATCCGTGCGCATCGTGGTCGCCCACGAGGATCCCGGGGTGCCGAACTGGATCGAGACCGCCGGTCACACGTCGGGCACGATGTGTTTTCGCTGGATCAGGGCGGCGGAGCATCCGCAGCCGAGGACGCGGGTGGTCAAGGTTTCGGAGCTGGGCGACCTCGCTACCCCGGACGCCCCCGGGACTCCGTCCACGAGTCGCGAGCAATAGCCGGGTAGGGAACCCATTGGAGACCTCAACCGACTACGGGAACCCGTACCGCCCCCTCCCGGTCTCGATCTTCAACCGGGTCGGCCGCCTGGCCCGGAGGGTCGGATTCAACGGCGACCTCCATGTCGACACAATGATCGATGCGGCCAGGAAGAAGACCGGGTTCTCCGACTTCGGTGACGAGTGGTTTCTGGAGCCCCTCGAAGTGCTGGTCCGGTCGATCAACGAGGAAGCGCGGCTGACGGCGCTCGGGAAGAGGATTCAGCGGTCACGGATCGTGTCGGCGTTGTCGGCCCGGCTCCGTGCGGAGGCGCTGCTGCGCGCTCACCCGGAGATTCGCGACATCCACCTCGGGAAGATCATCGTGATCGCCGGCCTGCAGCGCACCGCAACAACGCTGTTGCACCGGCTGATCGCCGCGGATCCCCGAATTCGCGCGTTGCGATCCTGGGAGGCGCTGAACCCGGTCCCCCTCCGTGGTGAAGGGAATGGGGATCCCCGGCGCCGCATTCGTCACGCGAAGATGGCGGCCCGCACGATCAGCTATCTGGCACCGGACTTCTTCGCCATTCACCCCATCGCGTACGACGCGCCCGAGGAGGATGTCCTTCTCCTCGATCTGTCGTTCATGAGCCAGTCGCCGGAAGCGATGATGCACGTGCCGAGCTATTCGCGCTGGCTCGAGGTACAGGATCACACGAAGTGCTACGAGTACCTGCTCACCCTCCTGAAGATCCTGCACTGGCAGCGTCCGGGCGACTTTTGGGTGCTCAAGACTCCCCACCACATGGAGTATCTGGACGTCATTCTCGATGTCGTTCCCGATGTCCGCATCGTTCAGACGCACCGTGATCCGAAGGAGTCGATACCGTCGTTCCTGAGCATGGTGGCTCATGGGCGGGGGATTCTGAGCGATCATGTCGAACCGCGGAAGATCGGGGCGCACTGGATGCGCAAGATTCTCCGCATGATGGAGCGCTCGATGGCCGTGCGAAGAAGCGCGGGCGATAGCGCGTTCGTGGATGTGTCGTACTATGACCTGGTCCAGTGTCCGCTCGGCGAGGTGCGCAGGATCTACCAGGCCGCGGGCATCGACTTCAGCGAGGAGGCCGAGCAGGAGGTGAAGTCCGCCTCAACGCGAAACACGAAGAATCGGCACGGCCGGCATGTCTACTCGCCCGCCAGTTTTGGTCTCGACGAAGACACCATCGCCACACGCTTCGATGCTTACCGGCGGAAGTACCGCATAGCTGTTGAGGACGGCCCGTCACGGGACGACTCGCGGCCGCCCGCGACGAGGAGCGGGTGACCCGATGCCGACCACGAAACGCGACACAATCTTCAGCGCGGTATCCAGCGCCATCGCCGACCGGCTCTCGCAGCGGAAATCGTTGCGTCCCGTGCCGGAGAGCGTCCGGATCGACGGCAAGGTCTGCCTCGTCACCGGGGCCAACAGCGGACTGGGGAAGGCGGTGGCGGTCGACCTGGCGAAGCGCGGTGGGCGCGTGCTCATGGCTTGCCGGAGCGGACATCCCCAGGCCGGCGAAGAGGTGAAGCGGCTCTCCGGCTCCGACAATGTCGAGATGCTGAAGGTGGATCTCGCCGATCTGGGGTCCGTGCTCGCGCTCTGCGACCGGCTCCGGCGCCACGACATCCGGCTGGATATCACCGTGCTCAACGCCGGCGTGATGCCGCGCCGTGCCCGAAGGTCGGCCCAGGGCTACGAGCTCATGTTCGCCGTGCACTTTCTGGCCAATCGGCTGCTGATCCAGCGCCTGCTGGCCGCCGGCACGATCCGGCCAACCAGGCGCCCCGGGGAAACCCCCAGAATCGTCTTCGTCTCCTCCGAAACGCATCGATCCGCCGGCCCGATCGACTTCGACCATTTCGGCGTCTTCACCGACTACGGCCTGAAGGACGGCCTGAAGCACTACGGGATGAGCAAGCTGCACATATGCACATATACTCAGGAACTGTCGCGCAGGCTGAACCCGGACGGCGAGGTGCGCGTCGCGGTGACGTCGCTCTGCCCCGGGGCAGTCAACTCGAACCTCGCGCGGGAAGCGCCGGTGTTTCTGAAACCCCTTCTCCAACCGGTCATGCGGATGTTCTTCGCGGCGCCCGGGAAGGCCGCGGCGCCGGTCACGTATGCATGCTGCGCGGAGGAGATGGGGCGGCGGAGCGGCGTCTACCTGCACCTCATGCAGGAGAAGGAGCCGGCCGCGCTGGCCATGGACGAGGACGCCGGGGCCAAGCTGTGGGATGCGAGCGCCGCGCTGCTGGCCAGGCATGCGAAGGGTGGCGACGGACCGTGTTCCGGCACCTGATCACCTCGGACCCCGTCGAGATCGAAGCCCCGATCGAACGGGTGTGGGAGATCCTCGTGGACGTGGACCGATACGGTGAATGGAACCCCTTCACGACGCGCGTCGATACGGACTTCGAAATCGGCTCGCCGGTCGACCTGTATGTCACGCTCGGGCCGTTCAAGCTGAAGCAGCCCGAGCGAATTGAGGCCGTCGAGCCACCGCACCTGCTGGTCTGGAGCACGAAGGTGGGCCATCGCGTCCTGGTATCCGCCCGACGTGAACAGCGCCTGGAAGCACTGGGCGAAACGCGCTGCCGCTACCTGACGACCGACGCGTTCAACGGCCTCCTTACCCCGCTCGTGATCCTCCTGTTCGGCCGGCTCGTCCGCCGCGGCTTCAACGAAATGGCGTGGTCGCTGAAGAAGTTTGCGGAAAGGGCTGGTGACGGCTGACCGGTCCCGGGCTGACCAATCCCGATCGAATTCCAGTGGCAACGCGCGGCTTCACCGGCCACCGCCAGAGGGCGGCGCCCCAGGCAACTGCAAGGTGATCGTCGCGACCGGCTTGTCATCGGACATGATCATGGTCAGGGATACCCGGTTCGTTCGCTTGCCCGCGGTCACCTCCACGGTCGTGCGATCCGTCGGAATCCCGCAAAACCGAAACGCACCCTTCGAGTCCGTCAGGGCAACAGCAGTCATTGCCCTTCCCTTCAACGGATCCGTCGGGTGGGCCTCAAACCACTCCGCCTCTACCCTGATCCCCGGAGCGACCGACCCGGGCATGGGCAGGACCACATGGCCCTCCAGTACACCGGTGTACGGCTTCCACAGGTCCAGTCCGCACGCCTGGGCCAGCACCCGGTCCGGATGGGCCGGCTGAAGACTGACAGTCGTCGTGTCCTTGAGTCGGACGACGACCTCCGCCAGAGGGTATTCCGAACCCAGTTCACCCAGCGATGGGCGAAGGTACGCCAGTTCGTAGGTGCCCTCCGGCAACCCGGGAATCACAAACCGTCCCTCCGCATCCACATCGGCGGCCAGGCCAACGTGCACAAGTCCCACCCGCCCCCCCGCTTCCATCACGGCGGCGCCCGCCTCCCGGACCTGCCCCACAATGACGCCTCCATCCTCGTCATAAGCGCTCCAGTCCGTCTCGCGCGCGCCGCCCTCCGACACCCCTCCGCCCTCTTCGGCCGGGGGCAGCCGTTCGGCGTCAAGATCCACGATTTTTGCCAACTCCTCCACCAACCGCGCCACGGACAGCTGTGCAAGTTCCATGGTGATCGAGACGGTATCGCCGGGAGACACATCGATTCGCTCGACGGTATCCGTCGTCATACCGAAGCGCTCCGCCCGAACCGAATACAGGCCCGGACCGGGGACGGAAAACTCGAATTCGCCGTCCATGCCCACATGGCGGCGTTTCAACTCCCGGTGGGCGCTGTCGCTCAGGAACACGAGTACGTCGGTGATCCGACTCCGGGTCGTGGAATCCACGACAACGCCTCGGATGAGCTGCGCACCGGCTCCGCCCGCCCAGGGTCCCGGTGCCAGGCACGCGAGGAGTGCAAGGGTGGGTGCAGTTCTGAGTATGGTCACAAAGTCCCCCTCCGGATTCTCCGACTGCCTCAACATCGCGGGCCGGTGTCCTCCGCGCGAACTATCGAGCGCTGAAACGCGGCTCCCGGACCAACTCCAGGGTGATCGTGACCACGGGCTTGTCCTCGGACAGGACCGCGGTCTCGGACACCCGGTCCCTGCCCTCATCCGCGGTCACCTCGACACCCGTAAGATCCGCAGGGATCCCACAAAGACGATACGCCCCGATCGTGTTCGTTTCCGTGGCAACGTGCATGGCCCTCCCCTGCAAGGGCCCGGATCCTGTCGCACGCCACTCCTCCCACCGGGCCACGACCCTGGTCCCCGACGCGGCCAACCTGGAATCCGGCAGCTGGACATGTCCGTGTATTACGCCGGTGTAAGGAGTCCATTCCCGCAGTCCACAGGCCCGTGCCAGCACCGCGTCGGTATCCGCCGCCTCGAGACGGACGGTCGTCGTGTCTCCGAATCGTACGACAGCGTCGGCCAGCGGATAGTCCCGGTCCAGCCCGCCCAGGGACGGGCGAAGATACGACAGTTGATAGGTACCCGGCGGCAACCCGGGAACCACAAATCGTCCCTCCGAATCCAGATCGACCGCGACACCCACACCCACAAGCGCCACCCGTCCCCCCGATTCCATCGCGGCGTCGCCCCTCTCCCAAACCTGCCCCTTGATCGCGCCGCCGTGCTCCGCAAATGCGATCTTGCCCGATACGCGCGTGCGCGCCTCCATCACCCATCCGCCCACTTCGACGATTCCCTTCAGCCGCGGGCGCCGAACGTTGTAATGCAGGACCCTCCGCTGCTCCTCCACCACCCGCGGCATGCGGATGTACCACTTCGACACGATCGAGGTCCCGTCGGGTAGGCCCCGGAAATCGACCCGCCCGCCGATCTGGTCGCTGTTTACCGCTTCGGCCTGACCCGGCAGGTTCAGGTAGCTGAACTCGAGCCACTCCAAACCGCCCGTCTCGCGCGAGAGCCAGAGGACACCCTGGATATGGGTCCGCCGCGACCGAATCCGGACCGGGCGAAACTCCAGCCCGACCAGGTGCGGGTTCGATTCGTCCAGGGGGCGCAGCTGCATACAATGCGTGTCCAGAAACTCATCGGAGAGAAGCACGTGCGCATCGGGGCCGAAGTAGCGATTCCCTCCGGACTCCCGGACCACCCAGCCACCGTCGAGCAGCTCCTCGACGGGACGGCTCTCGATCGGACGCTCGTTCGTCGTGCTCCAGAAGCTGTGCGTCTCGCTCAGGATTTTCAGGGAACCCGGCTCCAGTTCCCGGACGTACTTACCCAGGTCATGGACATACACGCCGGCCGAGCTGGTGAAGTCGGCGACGTTCAGCGCCTTGCGGGCCTCCTCCCAGACTCTGAGCGTCTCGATGCCGAGGTCCCGGGACAGCTCGCAACGCCGGTCCCCCGAAGCCTGAAGTCCCTCGAGGGCGATGGGGAGGTGGGAGAGGGCGATTCTGAGCGAGACTGTCTGGTCGGCGGCCACGTCGATCTGCTCGACTGTTGCCGTCGCCATCCCCAGGCGTTCGGCCCGTATCGAATACCGTCCCGGACGGGGGACGGAGAAGCGGAATTCGCCGCCGGCATCTGCCAGGAGCCGCTGGAGGTTCCCGTGGGCGCTGTCGGCCAGGGACACGAGGACGGCTGTGAGCGGTTGCTGGCTCGCGGAATCCACCACGACGCCGCGGATGACCTGGGCGCCGGCTTCGCGGGGGGCAACGGGGCACATCGCCAGGCACGCGAGGAGCGCGAGCGGGGCCGCGGCCACGCAAGCGCACATCCGGGACTCCTTCCGGGGAATCGCGTCGGACCGCGATCGGGTATCGATCATCTCACCCTTCCGTCCTCGCCGAGGTCCGGTGTCGGCGTCTTCAGCAGTACCGCGTGCGTGAGTTGCTACGCCTGGTTGATGCCCTTGCTTACACCGAAACCCGTCGCCAGTTGCGCGTTTCACCCGGAATGGCCGTATTGATTGAGTATGACCCCCACCCCACCCGGCCGCCTCCCCGAAAACGTCGCGCATTTCGTGCGCCTCCTGCGCGCCGCCGGACTGCCCGTCGGACCTGGCCACACGATCACGGCGGTGCGGGCGCTGGCGGCCGTCGACGTCACGGCCCGGCGGCAGTTCTACTGGGCCCTGCACGGCACGCTCGTCGCCCGGCGCGAGCACCGTCACATCTTCGAGAGCGCCTTCCGGCTCTTCTGGCGCGATCCGTTCGGGGCGGACGAGGCGCTCGCGGCGCTGCTATCACGGTCGCAAATCCCCCACGAGAAGCCGCCTTCGCGGGCCCCGGCACGGCTGTCCCCGGAAGACGAGTCCGCACTGCAACCCTCCGTCGACCCCGCCCGTGAAGCCGTACAGGAGATCCCGCTGCGCATGGCGTTTTCACCCGCCGAGGTCCTGCGCACGAAGGACTTCGAGGAGATGACCGCGCTTGAAGTGATGCAGGCGAAAGAGGCCATCAGGTCGCTGCGACTCGACCTGCGTCCCGTGCTGACACGGCGCCACGAGGCCGATCCGAGAGGGCGCTTCATCGACATGCGGCGGACATTGCGGACCAGCATTCGCACGGGGGGGTGCCCCCTGCCGCTCGAGCGCAAGTCCACGAAGACGCGGCGCCCCACCATCGTCACGCTCTGCGACATCTCCGGCTCGATGGAGGCGTACTCGCGCGTCCTGCTCCACTTCTTCCATGCGCTCACCAACGCCGGCGACCGGGTCCACACCTTCGTCTTCGGCACCCGCCTCACCAACATCACCCGGCTGCTGCGGGACCGCGACGTGGACCGCGCGCTCGACTGTGTCGGCAACACGGTGCAGGACTGGTACGGCGGCACCCGGATCGGGGCCGCGCTGAACGCCTTCAACCTGCACTGGTCGCGCCGGTTGCTGGCTCAGGGGGCGGTGGTGTTACTGGTGACCGACGGGCTGGACCGGGAGGGGGGGGAGGGGATCCGGTTGCAGGCTCGGCGGTTGCGGAAGTCGTGCCGGAGGTTGGTGTGGCTCAATCCGCTGCTGCGGTATCGGGACTTTGCGCCGAGGGCGGCGGGAATCCGGGCGCTGTTGCCCGAGGTGGACGAGCATCGGCCTGTGCACAATCTGGAGAGTCTGGCGCAGTTGGCGGAGGTGCTTGGGGGACGGGGGGGCCACTTTTCGTAGCAGATCGTGACATCTGGTGCGTGACTTGCTGTCACTGCCGTCATTTCATACTATTGCTGTCATTGCCTTCAAATCTAACCGGACCCCACCCATGGCCCAATTGACCGTCCGCAAGCTGCCCCGGCAGATCGTCGACAGTCTCAAGCAACGCGCAGCCGTCAACGGCAGGTCCGCCGAGGCCGAGCACCGCGAGATTCTTCGCCAGACCCTGCTCCGCGCCGACGGCAGCTTCGCCGACCGCGCCCGGGCCATGCGCCAGCGCGTCTCGTCTTCCATCGACAGCACCGACACGATCCGCGCCGACCGCTACCGGGACGGCGAATGAAAGGCTATGTCGTTGACGCGAGCATAGCGGTGAAGTGGCTGGTGGCCGAGCCGCATTCCGAGGAGTCGGCGACCCTCCTCGATTCGGATGCCACACTCCTCGTCCCCGATCTGTTCTTTGCCGAGGCGACGAGCGCGTTGGCAGCAAAGCACCGGCACGGCGAGATGAACCGGGAAGAGCTGGCGGAGGCCGTGGACCTGCTCCGCGTTGCGCCGGTGGCTACCCCGCTTTCAATGCGGCAGCTCGCCGCCTCCAGCGCCCGCCTGGCGGTCGATCTCGGAAATCCGGTGTACGACTGTTTCTACCTTGCGCTGGCCATTCACGAAGACTACCCGGTCGTCACGGCGGACACCCGGTTCTACGAGAGGGTAAGCAGGCATCCCTACCTGGGGGACCGGGTGGTGCATGTGGGAGACCTGGACCCGGAGTAGCAGTCCGGTCCCCGCCGGCCCGGTCACTTCCCCCCTGCCCCACCTCGTGGGGAACGGTCGTGAAGTTTCGCCGGGCATCATAGACAGGGCTTGGCCCTCGGCAAGCCGAGGCAGCCCGACTGGCGCGCCAGGCGTTGCCGCGCCTATCATGCCCTCAAGGTGCGCCGGCCAGTGTGACGGGCGGCGGCCCGAAACGAGGTGGATCCCGGTCAGGAAGGAGCATCGAGCATGAACACCAGGTTTTCTCGCCGACACTTCATGGGGAGCGCCGCCGCGGCCCTGGGCGCACTCGGCCTGCGCCCGCAATCGGCCCTCGGCGTCACCTTGCGCCCGCCCCCTCCCGGCCTCACCCCGCTCGACCCCTACGACGACCTGGCCAAGCTGTCCTCCAATGAGAACCCGTACGGCCCGTCCGACAAGATGATGGCGTCGATGAACGCGGCCTGGAAGTACTCGAACCGGTACGGCTATCCCGACGGCGACATCCACGAGAAGATCGCCGAGCACCATGGGGTCTCGACCCGCAACATCATCATGAACGCGGGGTCCGGCGAGACGTTGAAGGTGGCGGGTATCACCTTCCTTGAGCACAAGGAGAAGGTGGTCGGGGTCGAGCCTACCTACACGAGCGTGTACCGCGTGGCATCGGGAATCGACGCGGACGTGATCGCGCGGCCGCTGCTGTCCGATCACACGCAGGACATCGATGATCTGATCAAGGTCACCCGTCGCAACTACCGCGATGTCGGGCTGGTCTACGTGGTCAACCCCAACAACCCAACCGGCGTCATCGTCCCCGACTCGGACATCCGGCAGCTCCTCGACGGCATCCCCGAGGACATCCCGGTGTTGATCGACGAGGCGTACCACCACTTCATCCAGGATCCGTCATACTCGAGCGCGGTCAAGTACATCAAGGAGGGCCGCAACGTCATCGTCACCCGCACCTTCTCCAAGATCTACGGGATGGCGGGGCTGCGGTTGGGCTATGGCATCGCCCCAACAGAAATGATCGACCAGATGCGCACCTACGCCACCGGCAGCGTGAACGCGCTGGTCAGGTGGGGCGCGGTGGCGGCGCTGCAGGACCACGAG
This sequence comes from Longimicrobiales bacterium, assembly GCA_965208295.1. Lineage (GTDB taxonomy): Bacteria > Gemmatimonadota > Gemmatimonadetes > Longimicrobiales > Gaopeijiaceae > Bin94. The sequence goes on from OZ242328.1 coordinate 1,959,545, forward strand.
TCCGAGGCGTGGGTCAAGGACACGACGATCAAGCTGCGGGAGGCCACGGCCGGGCAGCTGAGATCGCAGGGCTTCGAGGTGATTCCGTCGGAGACGAACTTCTTCATGGTGCACACGGGGCGTCCGGCATCCGAGGTGCGGGCCGAGTTCCGCAAGCGCGATGTCGCCGTGGGGCGCGACTTTCCGCCCATGCTCGACTACCTGCGGGTGTCGATCGGGACCGAGGAGGAGATGAAGCGGTTCCTGGTGGCGTGGAAGGAGATCTTCCCGGACGGGATGACGGCGACGGGGACGCGGTAGTTCGACATTTTCGGCTTGTGGCGCCGGGCGCCGCAGGCACCGCTCTGGAGATTCCGACCGCGCTCGCCCGCTGGAGGCCGCCCGGCCGTCAGCGCGGCCCGAACTGCCTCGCCGCCAGCAGGTCGTTGACCCTGGTCGGCACCAGAAAGCGGAACCACCAGGCCAGATGCGCCGTGCCGGTGACAAAGTAGCGTGCCCGCGGTCGGGGGCTCTCGAGGGCGTGGACCAGCTTCGACACCACCGCGCCCACTCCGCGCTCAAATGGATCCCTGGCCGGATCCGAACTGGCGAGCCGCGGATTCATCGTCTCTTCGTAGTGTTGCCGCCAGACGCTCCCGCTGGAGTCGATCCATCTGTCATGCTGTGCTCGGCCCTTCACATAGATCGACGTGCCGCGGATGGGCCCGGGCTCGATGAGCGAGACCTTGATCGGAGTCTTGCGCAGTTCGATGCGCAGGCAGTCCGTCAGTCCCTCCAGGGCGTGCTTGGTCGCCGTGTAGGCGCCGCCAAAGGGAAGCGCGGTGATGCCCGCCGCGGATGAACAGTTCACGATCCGACCCTTCCCGCGCTCCCGCATGGCCCGCACCGCAAGCCGCGCAACCTCGTGTGGACCATAGAGGTTGACCTGGAAGACGGCGTCCAGAGCGTCGCGGCCAAGGTCCTCCACGGCACCCGGGAGCGCAAAGGCGCCGTTGTTGAACACCGCGTCGAGCGCACCATCGCAACGGGACAGCGTCTCGGCCATGGCCACCTCGACCGATCCCTGATCCGCATAGTCGAGTGGAAAGCTCTCCAGGCCTTCGTCGCGGCGCGCCTGGCAGTCCTCTTCCCGCCGGCAGGTCGCAAAGACCCGCCAGCCGCGACGTTGCAGGATTCTGGCCGATTCCAGCCCAATCCCCGAAGAGCAGCCGGTGATGAGTATCGTCTGTTCGATGGTTGCCTGGCTCCTCGTCACGGCTGGAGGGTGGGTTTCGGAAGCGGCGCAGCGGGATTGCAACTTACGAGTGTAGGTTTCCTGAAACCACTCCGGGAGATTGTCGATGGGGAAGACACTCGATAGCCGCCGGGCCAACCGGGTAAATGGACTGCGTTTGGCCGCGGTCATGCTCGCAGGCTGGACCGGCCCTGCACTCTGTGCCGAGGCGGCTTCGCCGGTAGGTCTTTCGGACAATCCCGATCACCGGAGTGAGCGAACGCCCCCATATGCGCAGGAGATCCCCTGCCCGGATGACCTGCAGGTCCTGATCGAGCGGCCCTATGCCGTCCGCGCCGGGATCGAGGCCGGGTCGACGGTGCGGCTGCGGGTCGCGCCGGACGCCGAACCCTGCGAGGCCCTGGTGGCCGGGCTCTTCGAACCGCGGGCGGATCCTTCAAAGCTGATGGGCACTCGGCCGCGGGTGCTGTTTCACCTGCCGCAGCTGCAGGCTCTGGCGGGCCGCGAGGGAGAGGTGGACTACTTCACGGTGCAGTTGCGGCCGGGCGTGGATGTAGACCAGGCGGCCCGGGATCTCGAACCGCTCCTAGTCGGGACCCGCGTGCACTCCGCCGCCGAGGTCGCCGACCGCGCGTCGACCACCTTTCGCGTGGTCAGCCGCTTTCACGCGGCCATCGCGGGGATCACCCTGGTGGCCGGCGGGGTGTTTCTGGCGTGCATCATGGTGCTGAAGGTGCAGGAGCGGAGGGCGGCGGTCGCGGCGGCGCGGCTGGCGGGCATCCCGCGACGGATTCTGATGGGGTGGACGGTGGCCGAGGCCGCGCTTTTGTCGGCGCTGGGGGGCTTGGCCGGGCTGGGCGTGGGGTTCGCCGCTTCGGCCATCGTGAACGCTTACTTCGGGCGCGTCTACGAAACGACCCTGCGGTTCTCGATCGTGACGGGTGATATGGTGGTCCAGGGTCTCGTGCTCGCGGTGGTGCTGGGGATGGGGGCGGGGCTGGTAGCCGGTGCGCGGCTCTTCGCGGCCGACCCGCTGGAACTGTAGGGAACGCCGATGCTCGCGCGCAACTCGATCCGCGAACTGCGGCACCGGCCGCTCCGAACACTGCTCACCGTGGCAGGAGTGGCGGTCTCGACGGCCATGCTCGCCGACATGCTCATGCTCGGCGGGGGCATTCAGCAGAGCTTCGGCGACCTGCTTGAGTCGCGGGGCTACGAGTTGCGCGTGTCGCCCAAGGGGACGTTGCCGTTCGACACCGAGGCCACGATCCCGGGGTTTGCGCGTCTGCAGGACAGCATTGCGGGGGTGGCCGGGGTGGGGCGCGTGGCGCCGGTGCTGGCGATGTCGGTCAGCGTGCAGGTGGAGGGCGGTGGGGAGGATGGGGGGTCGCGGGATACGAGGCGGACGCTCGCGCTGGGGCTGGATCCGGGGAACCGCAGCTTGTACGGGCTGGTGGACGGGGATGCGCCGGGGGCTGGCGAGGCGGTGCCGGACTCGAGGCTGGCGGGGGAATTGGGCGTGGGCCCGGGCGATCGTCTGCGGCTGGCGACTGCGAGCGGTTTCGGCACGTGGGGGCGTACCACGTCGGTGCGGGTGGCGGGGACGGGGGACTTCGTCTTCGCGACCGCGCGCGACATGCCGGTGGCCATGCCTCTGGGCGACCTGCAGGCTCTTGCAGAGCTCGAGGATCAGGTCTCGTTCGCCATGATCCGGGTGCGCGACGGGCACGACCCTGAAGTCGTCCGCGACGGGATCGCGGCCCTGGCGAGGCGGGTCGAGGTGGTCACTCTGGCGGGCATCTCCGAGAAGCTGGACGAACGGTTGTCCTATTTCCGGCAGGTCGCGGTGATCCTGGGAAGCGTGAGCCTGTTCGTGGCCGCGCTCCTGATCGGGACGATCACGGCGGTTTCCGTGAGCGAGAGGCTCGGTGTGATCGCGGCGGTGCGGGCCATCGGGGTGTCGCGGCGGCGGATCGTGGGCGACCTGACCGCCGAGAGCGTGGTCCTGTGCGTGGTCGGGGGCGGGGTGGGGGTCGTCCTTTCGGTGGTCGTGGCCGGATACCTCGAGTCGATTCTGGCCGGCTTCCCGGGCCTGCCGACGGCGGTGCGGTTCTTCGTGCTGCGACCGGAAAGTCTCGTGACCGCGTACGGACTGGTGATCGCGTCGGGGGCGGTGGCGGGGCTGGTGCCGGCGCTGCGCGCGACCGGGCTGGAGGTGACCACGCTGCTGCACAAGGAGGAACCGTGAGCGCGGAGAAGGTGGACGGGGTGTCGGAGCGGGGTGGGGGCGGCGCGCCCGTAGGGACTGGCGGGTCGGTCTCGGGCGAAGCGCCGGACACGATCGTCGTGGCGCGAGAGGTCACGCGGGACTATTGGCAGGGGCGCACGCGGGTGCGGGCGTTGCGTGGGGCCAACGTGGCGGTCGCGAGAGGCGACTTTCTGGCCGTGACCGGGCCGAGCGGATCGGGCAAGTCCACCCTGCTGCACCTACTGGGCGGCGTGGATCTCCCCACATCCGGCCACGTGCACTTCCTGGGACGCAACCTGGCCGAGATGTCCGTCGAGGAGCGGGCCGCGCTCCGCCTGCGCGAGGCCGGGCTTGTCTTCCAGCGCTTCCACCTGCTCCCCATGCTGACCGCTATCGAGAACGTCGAGCTTCCCCTCGCGGCCGTGCGGGCGCCGCGCCGCGAACGCCGGGAACGTGCCGCCGCCGTGCTGGAACGCGTCGGTCTTGGTGACCGGCTGCGCCACCGTCCGGGCGAGCTTTCCGGCGGTGAGTGTCAAAGGGTCGCCATCGCGCGCGCCCTGGCCAACGACCCCGCGCTCGTACTGGCCGACGAGCCCACGGGCGAACTCGACCGGGCCACTTCGCGGCGCGTCCTCACGCTCTTCCAGGAGCTCAACGCCACCGGCACCACTCTGGTTGTCGCCACCCACGACCTCGAACTCGCCGCGGGGGCCAGTCGCCGCATAGAGGTCGTTGACGGGATGACACGGCCGTGATCGCGCGCCTGGTATGGGCGTCCTTCCTGCAGCGTCCGGCGCGCAGTCTGTTGCTACTGGGCGGGTACGCGCTCGGAGTCGGCGTCACTATCGTGCTGTTGTCCGTCGGCGGCGCCCTCGTGGAACAGGCCCGTGACAAGGAGCTGGTCGGCGGCGGCGACCTCGTCGTCCTGCCCACCGGCATCGACCTTGAGACGCTCAAGACCGGCGGCGCCAGCTCGATGTACTTCTCGATCGAGCAGTCGTCCCTCCTCTACCGCCAGATCCTCGCGGGCACGCGGTTCGAGGATCGGATCGCGGCTGCCGCCCCCTGGATCGACGATGAGCTCCTCTACCTGGAGGCGGACTCGGGCCTCGTGCCGATCTCCGCAAGCGCCACCATTCCCGGACTCGCCGCCCGACTGGACGTGTCCCCGGAGCTGGTCACGGGCACCTGGGATGATCTCGACGCCGACAGACGCTGGCGGGCCCCGACCGATGCCGAACTCTATCGATCGCTCGACGCGCTGCACCATCCCACCGGCGCCGCGGCCGCGGACTCCACCTGGGCCGAGTGGCACTACTTCAATGTGCTCCTGCCCGATTCCGGCTGGCTCTACCTGACCTACATGATCGCCGGCGACGTGCCGGACGGGCGCTGGGGAGGGCGCATGCTGGCGACGCGGGTGCGGCCCGGGCTCCCGGAAAGCGCGTACTCCGAGCAATTGCCCGCCAGCGAGGTCGAGTTCCGGGAAGGGTGGCCCAACCTGGCGATCGGCCGGTCGAGCGTGACCATCGAGGACGATGGAAGCTATACCCTGGCCGCACGCATCCCGGCGGAGCCCAGCGGAGACCCGCTCGTGCTGGATCTCACCGTGGCCGCGCGGTCACGCCGCTATCTGCCGCCGGTCGAAATCGGCGGAGAGGGAATCGTCTCCGGCTACACGGTCCCGCTCCTCGACGCGCGCGCCGCCGGGCGGGTGTGCGAAGGGTCGCGATGCCGGGAGATCGAGGACGCGCGGACCTATCACGACCACAACTGGGGCACCTGGGGCGGCGTCACCTGGGACTGGGGACAGGCGCGGGCGGGCGACTACTCGGTCCTGTACGGCGGGGTCAGCGACGGTGAGCGCGAACGTGGAGTGACTGGGCCGCGAATCCTCTACCTGACCGACGACATGGGGTTCGCAGGGATCTTCCCGATCCGCAGCCTGACCACCCACAGGCCCGGAGAGGACGAGCAGGCCGCACCCGAGTCCATCTCGATCCTCGCGACGAGCGGCGCCGATTCCCTGGAACTGCACGTCGCCGTCGGCCACACCCGCGCCACGCCAGTCCCGGTGTGGGTGGACAGCTCGACCGCGCTCTTCTTCCAGATGCGGGGTGCGGTCACGCTGTCTGGACGTCTGCGGGGCGCGGTGGTCAGCGCAACCGGAGACGGGTTCTTCGAGACCTGGACGCGGTGAAGGTCCCCCCCCTCACCCCCTCCGCCCCTTCCCTGAGTCCGCCTCAATCACGAGCGCCTCGGGGAACGGCGCGAACAACACCTGGTCCGGGATGTAGTCGGGCACCGATCGGACAATCACGAATGCACCCTCCCCTGCTCCCCGTACGCCGTCTCGGGCGGCTCCCGCAAATCCCACACCAGCCGCACCATCTCCAGCACCTTGAGCACATAGTGCGTGACATCCACCTCCCACCAGTAGAACCCCTGCCGCTCCGACGACGGATACCGGTGATGATTGTTGTGCCACCCCTCGCCCAGAGTCAGCAGCGCCACCCACCAGTTGTTGCGCGAATGGTCCTTCGTGGCGTAGCGGCGCCGTCCCCACATGTGGGTCACCGAGTTGACGAGGAAGGTCACGTGATAGAGCAGCACCGTGCTGACGAACAGACCCCACCCGAGCATCTGCCAGGGTGTCGCGCCGAGCCCCGGGAACACCGCCTCGAGCCACCAGCCGACCCCGAAGAGAACGATGCCGAGGCTGAGCGGCGCCAGCATGTGCAGCCGGTCGAGGAAGCGCAACTCCGGGAAGCGCCGAAGGTCCCGCACCAGCGACTCGTCGTATCCGTCGTAGCGCCGGGACATGATCCAGCCGGCGTGGGCCCACCAGAAGCCCCTGAGCCCGGGCGAATGAGCGTCGTGATCGGTGTCGGCGTGCCGGTGGTGAAGCCGGTGGTGCGACACCCACCACAGCGGTCCGTTCTGACCGGCGGAGGCGCCGAGCCAGGCCAGGGCGAACTGGAAGAAGCGGCTCGTCTTGAACGACCGATGTGCAAAGTAGCGGTGATAGCCGCCGGTGATGCCAAAAAGGCGCACCCAGAAGGTGACCAGAAGGGCGATCAGCGCGGGCGCGCTCACGCCGGTGAACAGCGCCCCAGCGCCAGGATGTGCACTCCCGTGAACGCATAGCTGCGCAGAAAGTCGATCCGGTCCGCGCTGGCCAGCGAATCGGGGTCCATGTGTTCCCGGGACGCGGTCTCGATCATCGTTCCTGCTTGAGGAACCGGTGGTGCGACACCCCCCACTCCCGGCCGCCCCCGTACCCGAAGGTCTCGGCGACCGCAAGGAAGAACAGCCGCCAGCGTTGCACCCAGCGGTCGGCGGACCCGGCGCCGTAGGTGTCGGCGAAGATCGACGCCACCTCGTCGCGCGCGGCGTCCAGGTTGTCCAGCCATGCTTCGGCGGTGCGCGCGTAGTGACTTCCCGCGAGGAACCAGTCGACCTCCGGCATCAGTTCGCCGCGGAACTTCGGCACCAGCGATGAACTGGGCATGAGACCGCCCGTGAAGAACTCGCGGGCCATCCAGTCGCCGGGTCCCTCTCCCGAGAAACGGTACGCGTGCGAATGGTGACAGAAGACGTGGACGAAGAGCCGTGACCAGGGCCGCATCCAGCTTGTGATTTTTTTCACAAGGAGTTCATAGTTGTTCATGTGCTCGAACATCTCGACCGAGACCACGCGGTCGAAGCTCTCGGGTTCGAGGTCGAGGTCGGAGATGTCCGCGGTGATGACTTCGACGTTGCCGAGGCCCCGCTGGTGCGCCCGATCCTCGATGTGACGCCGCTGCGAGGCGGAATGTGACACCGCGACAATCCGGCTCCGCGGATACTGCTCCGCCGCGAAGAGGGTCAGTGCGCCCCAGCCGCAACCGAGGTCAAGGATATCCTGGCCATCCGCCAGCTTGGCCCGGGAACAGGTGAGCTGCAGCATGGCGAGCTCGGCGTCCTCCAGGTTGAAGTCCTGGTCGCCGTTGGGCCAAAGGCAGGAGGAGTACTTCTGCCAGGGACCCAGAACCAGTTCGAAGAACGCCGCCGGGACCTCGTAGTGCTGCTCGTTCGCTTCGCGCGGCGCCTGTGCGATGGGTCCGGTGCGCAGGGTAGCCTCGTCCAGAGGAGGCTCCTCGGCGAGGGAGCGCAACCGTTCCCGCAACAGGGCTCGTATCCCGGTTCGGATGGCGGCGTCGGGCAACTTTCCAGACTCGGCGGCCGAGAAGGCCGATCGAGACAGTACTTCCTTTACGGTCATTGGTCCCTCCTGGGGAACCAGGGGATGAAGGCGCTGGTTGTGCGCTGATACCGCCGATACTCCTCGCCGCGACGCTCCACCGAGCGCCTCTCAATGGGCGGGATTCCGGTGATGAACCGGATTGAGAGTAGCAGGAGGACGGGGGCAAAGAGAATGGCCCACAGTGGTGCATTGCCATACGCGACGGGCACATAGGCCAGCCAGTGCAGCCACTCGAAGAAGTAGTTGGGGTGACGGGAGTAGCGCCAGAGGCCAGTACGACACACACGGCCCTCGTTGCCCGCAGTGGCGCGGAAGCGCGCCAACTGGCTGTCCGCAACCGACTCGCCCACCACCGACACCAACCAGATCGCCAAGCCCGCGATATCCGCGACCCGGAGCGACGCATCCGGCGACCGCATGGCGAGCAGGAAGTGCACCGAGAGCACGATCACCAGCGCCGCCTGGGCCTGGAAGAACACGAAGAACTTCACCGGCGCGGCGCGACCCCATTTCGTACGCAGATCCCGGTAGCGACCGTCCTCACCCGGCTTCTTGACCCGCCCCAGCAGGTACCCGGCCAGGCGCATCGACCACAACCCCGCCATCGCGGCCACCATCCACCGCCGCCACCCCACCCCCACCGGCACGGCCGCCGCATAGAACACCGCCGCCACCCCCAACCCCACCGTCCACGCGAGGTCCACCACATCGGCTTCCTGCGTCCGGAGCTGCCGGTACCACAGAACGGCCATCACCGGAACGATCGCGGCCGCCACCACCCCCACGGCGAGTGCAGCGCTCATCATTTCACCGTCTCACCCTTCCGTTCCAGTACGAGCTGCCAGTCGGCCACGTAGCGAGTGCGGAACGCCGCCTCGCAGTACGCGAAGTAAAACTCCCAACGCCGCAGGAAACTCTTGTCGAACCCCAGGTCGTACAAGGCGTTCCGCTGTTCCAGCAACCGTTCCCTCCACGCGGCCAACGTAGGGCCGTAGTGCGGTGCGAGGTCCTCCCGGCCGACGATCCGGAGCGCGGTCCGGCGCAGTGCCCGCTTCATCGCCCCCAGCGACGGCAGGTGCGCGCCCGGAAAGATGAAGCGCTGAATGTAGTCGGGGCGCAGCCGGTAGCGCAGGTAGCGGTTGTCCGGGATCGTGATCACCTGAATCACGGCTCGCCCGCCGGGCTTGAGCACCTGGTCACATTTCCGGAAGTACGCGGGCAGATAGCGGTGGCCGACCGCCTCGAGCATCTCGATCGATACGACAAAATCATACATGCCGGTGACCTCCCGATAGTCCACCAACTCGATCGAGACCCTGTCCGCGAGCCCTGCGCGGGCCATGCGCTCGCGCGCGTGCGCCGCCTGTTCCCGCGAGATCGTCAGGCCAGTAACCCGGCAGCCGAACTCCGACGCGGCCACCTCGGCAAATCCCCCCCAGCCGCACCCGATCTCCAGCACGTGAGACCCCGGACGAAGGCCCGCCTTGGTCGCCAGGAGTCGGTATTTGCCCCGCTGGGCCCTTTCGAGGGTCCCCAAGTCGATTCTGGAGGCTTCCCGGCCCCAAGCGCTTCGCTCCGGCCCCTCCGGCTTCCCCCGCAACGGCTCCGCAAAGTCCCCCGGCCCATGCTCCCGTCCGTCCGCCGCGAGCACGTCCTCGTCGAAGTAAGCGCTCGAATAGGTCATCGAGACATCGAGAAAAAGTGCGAAAAACTCATTACCCAAATCGTAATGTTTCGTGATGTTGCGCCGCGACCCCGACACGGTGTTCGAGCGTGCTCGGTGCGCCAGCCACGCCATCGCGGCGGCGGGCCACAGCAACGGAACCAGCGGCCGCAGAAACCGCCGGTTGAGAATGCCGAGGCGGACCACGTCCATCGGTGAATCCGCCGACCATTCCCCGCGGATATACGCCTCGCCGGCGCCGATCTCGCCATCCAGCAGCATCCGCCGGAAGAAACGGGGATCGTGGACGGTGATCGTGGCCTCGGGTCCCGCGTCCTTACCCTCGAACCGATGAAGCGACCCATCGGGGGTCCGGACCGAAAGGCATCCCTGACCGACCCGCCTCAAGGAGCCCAGGATGATGGCGCGCGCGAGCCTTTCCACCACACCCGCCCTACGCCCGGTGGGTGGCCGCAGTCCCACCGGCAACCGCAGTCCCGCAACTCGGCCCACATCGTCTGTGGGTCCCGCCCGCTCCCCGGTTTCCGGCGCACGCGCTCCCTCGGCCACCGTCCTCACAAGGTCCGCCATCGTCCCCCCTTCCGCCCCGGCTGCCAGCCCCCCAGCCCGTTGTCGGGCGGCTCGGGCTTGTGGAAGAACGGCACCCGCATCGCCCACAGCTTCGCCGCCTGCCAGTGAATCAGGAAGATCGTGCGCGCCGTCAGGTGCGGATACCGGAGCATCGTGCGGCCCAGCGTCGCACCCGTGAGCGACCGGCGGGTCAGGTTGAGCGTCGCGTCGAAGTACTTCTCCCCGGCATCGAACTCGTCGATGTGGATGGTCAGTCGGTCCCCCGGCGGTGTCACGATCCAGTCGTAGCGGACCCCTTCGATCGGCATGAACGGCGAGACGTGGAACTGCTTGTCCACCCTGGAACGCACCGCCCTGCCCCCAACCGCCTCCGTCCCGTCGAGCAGATAGCAGTACGCCTCGCCGAAGGTGTTGAAGACCTCTGCGACCGTGAAGCGGAGCCCGCCCGCACCGTCCAGACAGAAGAAGTACGATACCGGGTTGAAGACGTAGCCCAGCACGCGCGGATTGGTCAGCAGCATGACCCGCGAATCGCCAAGCTCACGGCCCTGGCCACCGAGCCAGCGCGCCAGCTTGGCGCGCACCGGTTCGCCCGTGTCCCCCATGTGATCCCGGTCGTGAAACGAGACCAGTCCCGCGCGGTTGTACCCGAAAAACCCGATCGCGCGGTCGATGGCGGGAAGCTCGTCGAGGTCCAGCAGCAGCTGATAGACCCCGTACCGGAAGGCGTTTTCGCGCGGTGCGGAGCGCCGGTGCCGTACCGTGCCCAGGTAAAGACCGGAGCGGAGCGGGGTGCTCACTGCAACCTCCCGCCGAGTGGTTCGACCGCTTGAACCGCCGAGCGGAACCCGTCCTCGTGGAATCCGAAACCGAGGTACGCACCGCAGAAATACGTGCCGCGCCTGCCGTTGAGCGCCGCGATCCCGGCCTGGGTGGCCACGGACTCCGCCGTGTAGACAGGGTGGGTGTAGCTGACCCGATCGTGGACGCGGGTGGGGCGCCGGGACGGATTCAGGGTGACGAGCCAGGGGGTGGCCGGGTCGAGGCGCTGCAGTCGGTTGAGGTTGTAGGTCATGGTCGTGACGGGGGACGGGTGGCGGCAGTCCGCGACATGATAGTTCCATGAGCCGCGCGCCGCCGGGCGTGACGGCAGGAAGGCGGCATCCGAATGGACCCAGGTGTCGTTCGTCGCATACTCCCATGTACCCAGAAGTTCCCGCTCGGGGTCGGTGGGTTCCTTGAGCAGGGCCAGGGCCTCGTCGGCGTGCGTCGCCAGGATGACCCGGTCGAACTCCTGGCTGGCGCCATCAGCGAAGTGCAGGCGGCAATACCCGCTCGTCCGCGTGACCGCCCGCGCCGGCGAACCGGTGTGGACGCGGCCATCCAGCCGACCCAGCATGGCCTCCACATAGCTTCGGCTCCCCCCGGTGATCGACCGCCACTGCAGGCGGTTTCGCAACTGGAACAGCCGGTGCCGGCGAAAGAAGTCCACAAACGTCGCGGCCGGAAAGCGCTCTACGGCGGGGATCCCGGTCGACCAGAGGGCGGAGGCCAGCGGATACGCATAGTGACGCCCGAGCACCTCCGGTCCGGCCGATGAGACAAAGCCGTGCAGCGTTTGCTCCCGATCGGGGTGCCCCCCGCCTCTACCCGCCGCATTAAACCGCCCGATCATTCCCAGAAACCTCAGGAACCCCGGCCGCAGCACGTTGACCGGATCGGCGAAGACCCCACCGATACCCAGCCCGCTGTAGACCACCCTACAGCGCTCGCACTCGAACGAGAACGACATGTCGATCGGCTGCGAGCGAACGCCGAGCGCCTCGAAGAGGGTGGTCAGAAGGGGATAGGTCGTTTCGTTGTAGACGATGAACCCGGAGTCGACCGCGACGGAACCGCGGGGTCCGGCTACCCGGCGCGTATGGGTGTGACCCCCGATCCGGTTCTCGCGTTCGAAGACGCGAACGTCGTATTTCGGGGCGAGCAGCCAGGCTGCACCGAGGCCCGAAATCCCGGTCCCAACGACCGCTATCCTCATCTCCAAAGTTAGCCGATATTGAGGGTTACACTCTGCCGCGCGAGTCCGTCGCGGCGCTCCACCCACGCGTATACCCCATGAAACGAGAATCCATCCGCCAGACGGCCGCCCGCGTGCGAAGAGGCGAAGAATCGGCTCTCCAGGTGGTCGAAAACGCGATTCGACGTCACGAAGTCAGCGATCTTGGCGCCTACATCGTCTTCGATCCCGACGGCGCACGCGCACAGGCAGCCGCGGTCGACTCGGCCGTGGCGCGCGGCGAAGACCCCGGTCCGCTCGCGGGTATCACCGTGTCGGTGAAGGACCTCTACGGGGTCGAAGGACTCCCGATCCAGGCCGGAACCAGGCGGGAGCTCCCGGTCCGCTGGCAGCGCGAGGGTTTTCTCGTGCGGGCGATCCGGCGGCTCGGCGGAGTGATCGTGGGCAAGACGCACACCGTTGAGCTGGCCTTCGGCGGGGTCGGACTCAACCCGAACACGGGCACCCCGGTGAACCCTTGGGATGCGGACAGGCACCGCGTGCCGGGCGGGTCGTCAGCAGGGGCTGGTGTGAGCCTGTGGGAAGGGTCGGCCATGCTGGCGCTCGGGAGCGACACCGGCGGATCGGTCAGGATCCCGGCCTCGGCAACGGGTGTCGTCGGGCATCGGCACACAACGGGGCGATGGCCCACCACCGGCGTGGTGCCGCTCAGCACGACATTGGACACGGTCGGAGTCCTTACCCAAACGGTGGAAGACTCGCGCTACGCGTTTGGCGTGATCGACAGGCTCGCGGGCCACTCCCCCCAATCCGGGCCAGACGCCGGCCCGAACCAGGTATCCGGTCTCCGCATCGGAGTCCCGCGATCCAACCTCTGGTCCAGAGCCACCGAGGGCATCGCCGCGGTCGTCCGACGCGCCCTGGACGACCTCGAACACGCCGGCGCCCACATCGTCGAACTCGAAGCCCCCGAACTGGACGAGGCCGGCGAAGCCTACCTGGCCGGCGAACTCGTCCAACCCGAACGCTTCGAGTCCCTCGAACGCGACCTCCCGGGCTGGATGGCCATCCTCGACCCCACCGTCGGGAAGCGTCTCGAATCCGCCCGTGAAGTGAGCGCCGTCGACTACGTCGCGATCCTGCGCCTGCGCCACCGCCTCTCCACCACCCTTCACGCCCGTCTGGACACGCAGCGCATCGACATCCTCGCCACCCCCACCCTCCCCATCACCCCCCCACCGGTGTCCACGCTATCTCAACTGGACGTCTACCGCGCCGTCAACCGCGACATGCTCTCGGGGACCGGCCCGGCCTCCATGCTGGACATGTGCGCCGTGAGTCTCCCCGCCGCCCTCGACGAGCACGGCATGCCTGTGGGTCTGCAGCTCATCGGCCGCACCGGGACGGACTACGCCCTTCTGGATCGTGCCGCCGCGGTGGAGTCGGTACTCGGAACGAATGTGGAGCGGCTGGGGGTGCCGCCACGGATCACGCGTTGATGATGTACCGCTGACGGCCCGGCGTTATGTTGTCTTCTTCACGATCGAGGAGGGGCGAGATGGTGACAAAGGACGAACTCGCGAGAATCAGGGCCATCGTCGAGCGGGCTTACGCCGGCCAATTCGGTAAGCGCGAAGGGGATCTCACCCTCAAAGCGTGGGTGGACCACTACGGCTACGACATCGTGGAAGTCGCCTTCGTGTTCGACGAGATGCCTCCCGACCTGGGGGGGCAGAAGATGCTGGATTTCCGCATGCAGATTGACGATGGAATGATTGAAGAGGAACTCCTTATCGATACACTCTTTCGGTTCCACCTGCGAGCCGAACTCGAAGAAGCGATGCGGGAATAGTCGCCATGAATCCGCGCCACTGGCTGGATGCCGCCGAGCAGCTTGTTCATGAGCAGCGACGTGGAGCCCCGCGGCAAGTCAATCTGCGGTGCGCGGTAAGCATGACGTACTACTCCCTCTTTCACTGGCTGGCGAGTACCGCGGCCGACGCATTCGCCGGCGGCGCCCGGCAGGGGGACTGGAGCTGGACCCGGGCCTACCGCGGCATTGATCATCGACAGGTGCGGGAGCAGTGCCGCCGAGGCCGAGTCCCCCGGAGCCTGTCGCGGACGATGCACCGTTTCGCTACCGAGTTGGCCGCGATGCAAGCGTGGAGACATCACGCGGATTACGATCCGGAGGCGCGTTTCTCCAAGGCGGACGCCATCAAGCATATCGCCACCGCAAGCGACATCCTCACGGCGGTCGAAGCCGAGAATCCCGCAGAAAAGAGAGCCTTCGCCATCCACGTCCTCTTCAAGAAACGACCCGGCTCACCCTGATCGGTTCACTCCTGGCAGCGCACAGCCGAATGCCGAGGGGTTTTGTTCGCAGGCAGCAAGCCGCCCCCTACTCGATCCGCCACCGCACCACATACTCCTCATCCAGTTCACCGCGTGAAATCCCCCACACGAGTGCCGCCCGGCTCGCCATCACTTCCGAGTCAGCGGGAACCCCGACGCACCTGAGCAGCCGACCGTCCGCCCCGAACACGTCGTAGAACGAAGGCTCCTCCCATGTAATCGGGGGCTCGGTTCCGTCGAGGACCTCCGGCCACAACTCCGGAATCGGCTCATCCCTCTGCACGGCTTCCGCGTAGCGATGGACCCATATGCGCCCATCCGAGTCGACCCACAGGTCCCGATACGCCGGCTTCCTGCGCGGGACCTCCGCATACGATCCTCCGGACCTGCGCTCGGCATGCGCCACCCGCGCCTGCCACTCGGCGCGTTCCCCGGCTTTGACCTCCACCGGCTGGAATCCCTCCCGTTCCACCTCGATCATGCCGGCCGAATCCAGGATCGAGAACTCGTAGGTCCCGTTGAACCCGGCCACCAGATAGCCGAACGGGCTCAGCGCGTCCAGCGCTTCCTCCAGAAACGGATTGCGGTCGCCCGCACGGGTGTAGATCACGATCGACTGGCCGCTGGTCCCGGGCGCTTCGGGCACCGCAAGGGTATCGAGCACTGCGCCGCCCGGGGAGATCCGCGCATAGCCGTACCGCATTGCGGCCAATTCGCGCCCGGAGGACGCAGGTTCGACGAAGATCCTCAGGTAGTAGTTGCCTTCCACGTCCGTCAGGAAGGAACGGTCAGCAAAGGGATAGGGGGGATTCACCCCCTCGATGCGGAGGATCTCGTCGAGCTCCCCGTCGGTTCGGTACACGGTGATCCGGCGAGCGCCGCGGTCCCAGAACGCGACCTTCCCGTCCGGCAGCACGGATACGCCCGCAATCGACCTGAACTCCCCCGGGCCTTCGCCCTCGCGGCCAATCGACCCTACAAACCGCCCGTCCGGGTCGAACTCCCGGATGGTGGGCGGGTGCGTGTCGTAGACGTAGACCGTTCCGGACTGCGAAACCGCGATCGAGTTGATGTCCGAGAACGAATATTCGGCGGGGCCGCCAAGCGACCCGATTCGCATCTCTTCGATCAACTCCGACTCGCAGGGCTGGAGGGCGTCGGCATCCGGGCCACGGAATCCCTCCAGCACCGCCGCCACGCTGGCGAGCCCCGGCGCCAGCGCCAGCACAAACATCCCCCACGACAAGCGCGAGTCTCCCACGACGGTACCCTCCCGGAACTGCGAAATTTTTCGTAGCCAGTAAAGACTACACCACAACCCCTACAGCCGCAACGCCCCGATCACCTGCGCCAACACCGCCACCGCGATCTCCTCCGGCGTGCGTGCCCCGATCGGCAACCCGATCGGCCCGTGGATCCGGTCAAGGTCCCCATCCATGAACCCCGCCTCCCCCAGCCTCTCCCGCCGCGCGCCCTGCGTTTTCCGGCTCCCGAGCGCACCCAGGTAGAACGCGTCGCTCTCCAGCGCCGCAATCAATGCGGGATCGTCGATTTTGGGGTCGTGGGTGAGGGCGACGATGGCCGTGCGACCGTCTAGTCCCAGCGCCGCCATGGCCTGGTCCGGCCACTCCCGCACCAGCACCGCGCCCGGGAACCGATCCTCCGTCGCGAACCCCTCTCGCGGGTCCAGCACCGTCACCTGAAATCCCGCCACGGTCGCCATCGGGACCAACGCCTGCGCGATGTGCACCGCCCCGACGATGATCAGCCGCGGTGGCCGGATGTAGGGGCGAAGGAAGACGGGCCCATCCTGGGTTTTGACCGTTCGCGATTCGCCCACCCGCAGGACATCGGCCAGCACGTCGCCGCCCACTCCGAGACTGCCCGCGCTGCTCCCCGCTTCGATCAACTCCTGTTTGCCATCGCCAGGTCGCGTCGCAAGCACCACGTCGCGACCCGATTTCTGTGCCGCTACCACCCCGCGCAGAACGCTCGCCTTCATCAGCCAGTCCTTCCCGGACCAGCACCGGAACCAGCGCAGGGCATCCGCACCCTGCTACACACCCCCAAGAATCCTGCTGCTCAGGAACGCATTCACCGCCCTGACATCCGTGCCCTTCGCGAAGGACAACTCGCAAATCCCGAATCCGCAACCGCTCACCTTCAATTCGGCATCGAAATCCAGCCTGCCGGAATTCTCGAGCGAAAAGGCCGTGATCGACTTCCAGGGTATCGACACGACCGCAACCTTCTTCCCCCTGAGGCCCTGCGGATCAAGCACAATCATCCTGATGTCGGTGAACACAAGCGCGTCCCGAGCGCCCTTGAACTCCATTCGCACCTCTTCGCCCTCCAGGAGAAAATCCCCATAACGGTCCGCCGAGGTGCCAATTCGGACCGCACTGCCGACGTACATGGCGTGAAAGAGTGGCGTCGATTCGCGATCAGCCATCATCCAGTCTCCGTTTCATAGTCCTCTGGTTTCGTATCGTCACGGACTTACAGCCGCTACGACAGAGGCGGGGCGTTTCTTCCGGGAATTGCTACACCACCGGCTCCACAAACAGATGCACCCTCCCCCCGCACGCCAGCCCCACCTCCCACGCCATCTCGTTGGTCACCCCGAATTCCAGCGTGCGCCCTTCGCCCGCTTCGATCACCTGGAGCGCCGTCTGAATCACCGCCCCCTCGATGCACCCCCCCGAGACCGACCCCGAAAAGTCACCGTTGTGCGCGATCACCATGTGACTCCCGGCGCGGCGCGGCGCCGACCCCCACGTGCGCGTGACGGTTGCCAAGGCGATCCGGCGACCCTCGTCCAGCCACTCGGCCGCTTGCGCGAGGACCGGATCGGCGTTCGTGTGTCTGCTATTCGGCTGGTCCATGGGACCGGAAGCTAACCTCGCGGCGCGGGACGCAACAATTGGCGGCGAACTCAGGCGACGAACTGCACCAAGCGGTGATCCGCGATCACTTCAGGCGACCCCGCAACCGCGGTCCCCTGGACGCTCCGGCCACCAGCGGCCACGCCCACAATCCGTTCTGCGGAGACACGGTGAGGGTCTGGGCACGGGTCGAGGACGGTCTCATCGCCGAGGCGAGCTTCGACGGCCGCGGCTGCTCGATCTCGCAGGCGGCGGCCTCGATGCTCACCGCGCTGGTGACGGGGAAGGAGGTCGGCGCGGTCGGCGATCTGCGGCACGCCTTCACCGAGGGGCTGGCCCCGGATGGTCCCGAGTTCCCGAAGAAGCTGGGGGACTTGCGGGCGCTGGCGGGGGTCAGGCGATTCCCCAGCCGGGTGCGGTGTGCGGTGCTGCCGTTCGATGCGCTGGCGGAGGCGTTGGCTCTGTCGCAGAACGCCGAGGAAGGGTGATTAACCCAACCCGAGCGCCCCCTCCAGGTCCTCATGCGAGAACGCCGACTCCATCCGGTCGGACTCTCGTCGCGTCGCACCCATCTCCCCAGCCACCTCCCTCCATCCCCCAACCGCCCGCCCGACTTCACCCGCAATGCGCCCGGCATCACCCGGACCAAGGCCGTAGTACCCGGCGGTCCCCAAAGCCAGATCCAGCGAAGCCGTGCCATCGTGCTCGTCAATGTTCGTGGCGAGTACCCGCGCGCGCTCATCGGTCGGCGCTGGGTTCAGATCGAAGGCTGGAGACAAGCGCCAGCCCTTGTCGCGCTCGTACAGGAATCCATGATTCCGCAGATGGTCGTCGGTGTTCGAGACAAGAAACGCTGAAGACCACACGCCGCCACAGCTCTTCCAGATCCCTTCTCGGGGCGGCGCCGTGCGACCGGACCGCGTCGGCGATCTCCAGGTACGAGCGCCGCTCGTTGTCAGCGACCCCGGCGCACCCGGACCCATAGTCGCCCCACCAGGACGGGAGTGCCCTCCATCTCCGCGTGGACCAGAATCTCGCTCTCCATGGCGACAGCGTCCTACTCCCCACCGGGCGCTCGGGGTCCGCCGCTCCCGAGCGGCAACCGGACGCGTTGCGGCAGCCGTTCCTCCAGGAGGTCGAGACCCAGTGAATCGCGGCTGCGATCGGCCAGCTCCGAGATTCCGTCGTGCAGACCCAGCACGAAGAGGACGGTCGAGTAGTTGCCCATCGAGACACCCGGGTCGCCCCGCTCGATCCTGTGCAGCGTGGTTCGGCTGATCAGTGCCCGCTCCGCCAGAGTTACCGTGCGAATGCGTCGGCGAAGCCGTGCATCCCTGATGTCGTTGCCGAGTTTCCCGAGAAGACGGAGGACAGGGAGCGGGATCGTGCCCTTGATGGGTGTTGGCATGTTTATGACCATTATGCTGGACGGAAAGTGATGGATTGTATGATATCATGGTCCATATTGTCGGAACAAGTGGCTTCCCGGGCTGTGAGACATGCGAGCAGGGGTCCGCTTCACCGTCCCCTTGCCCACCCTCTCCTCCCCCACTACCATCCTCACCTCAACACGAATCGGCCGGAGGGGCCAACGGAAGCCGGTGCAAGTCCGGCGCGGCCCCGCCACTGTGAGAGGTCCGGGATTCCCGGAACGCCGATCCGACACGCCACTGGGACCCGACCTGGATCCCGGGAAGGCGGGTCAGGCGGCCTCGAGCCAGGAGACGTGCCCGTCCGGCACCCACACGCGGCCCGCGCGGCCAGACCCGCGCGCCGCCAAGCACCTCCGCGGGGAGGTGAGGGTGAAGCAGCTCGTGGCAAAGACCCCTGACGCGGGGATCTCATCACGACTGCACCGGATGCCCCGGCATCTCCCTCGATCTTCCGCGCGGGGAGGGAGAGCCGAAATGACACACTCCGTGAACCGCCCCACCCTCGCGCTCGCGGCCATCTTCGCCACTCTGGCCCTGGCCACCGCAGCACCCCAACCCCTCACCGCCCAGGACCCCATCGAGCTGGAGGGCCTCCTCGTCACCGCAAACCGCTGGGCCGAGCCCGCCTGGACCGTGGCCGCCCACGCGACGGTCATCGAAGGCATCGAACTGCAGCGGGCCGGCATTGAGTACGTCGCCGATGCGCTCAGGCGCGTACCGGGCATGGCCGTGGTCCGCGGCGGCTCCTTCGGCGCGGTCACCTCGGTGTTCCTGCGCGGCGGCGAGTCGGATTACGTCCAGGTGCTCGTCGACGGCGTCCCCGTCAACGAACCGGGCGGCGCCTTCGACTTCGGTTCGCTCACCACCGACAACGTCGAGCGCATCGAGATCATCCGGGGACCGGGTTCGGCGCTGTACGGTTCCGACGCGGTCAGCGGCGTCATCCAGATCTTCACCCGGCGGGGCGCCGGCCCGGCCCGCGGCACCGTGTCCTTCAACGCCGGCAGTTTCGCGACCCGCCGCTGGCAGGGCACGCTCTCCGGCGGCTCCGACGCCCTCTCCTACGCCTTCTCCCTGGGCCGCAAGGACACCGACGGCATCCTCGAATACAACAACAGCCACACGCAGACAACCTTCACCGGCCGCGTCCAGGGCCTGCTGGGCTCCCGCGCCGACGCCACCCTGAGCGTCCGCTACGACGACCGCCGCTTCCACTTTCCCACCGACGGATCCGGCGCCCTCGTCGACCGCAACGCCTACACCTACGGCGACGCCCTCACCCTCAACCTCGACGCGGGCCGTCGCTGGAACGATGCCTTCGAGACCCGCTTCACCTTCGACGTCAACGAGTCCGACCGCGGCAGCGACGACGCCCCCGACGGACCGGCCGACACCCTCGGCTTCTTCGGCTACAGCAACCTGAACGACATCCGGCGGACGAGTGGCGGCGCCCGGGCCATCTGGCGTCCGGCGGGCGGGACGGTGCTGGCCGCCGGGTACGAGCTGGAGCAGCAGACCATCCGTGCCTTCAGCCGGTCGTTCTCGCAGTACGGACCGAGCTCGTCCAATTCCGAGAATGAACGGCGGAACCACGCCGCCTACACCCAGCTCTCGTGGCTGAATGGCGGCCTCGCGCTCAACGGCGGCGTGCGTGCCGAGAGCAACGAGCGCTTTGGCACGGCTGCCACCTGGAAGGCCGGCGCGGCCTGGCAATCCGCTTCCGAGCGTACCCGGTTGCGGCTGGCGGCGGGGACCGGGATCAAGGAGCCGACCTTCTTCGAGACCTACGCGACGGGGTTTACCACCGGCAATCCGGAGCTCGAGCCCGAGCATTCGACCAGCTTCGAGGCGGGGGTGGACCAGGATCTCGGCGGCGGCGCTCGGCTGTCGCTCACCGGGTTCAGCCAGGGCTATCGTGACCTGATCCAGTACACGTTCTCGCCGCCGACGCAGGGGGATCCCAACTATTTCAACGTGGCGAAGGCGCGGAGCAGGGGTGTGGAGGCGGAGGTGGCGGCCGGGGGCGGGCCGGTGCAACTGACGGCCAGCTACGCCTGGCTGGACACCGAGGTCGAGGACGCCGGATTCGACGAGGGTGCCGGGGCGACCTTTGTGGAGGGCGAGCCGCTGTTGCGGCGTCCACGGCATGCGGCAGGCGCGACGGCGTTCGTGCGGGTGGCGGAGGCGGTGGGGCTGCAACTGAGTGCGCGCCGTACCGGTGAGCGTTCGGACCGGGACTTTGCGACGTATCCGGCGACTCCGGTGACGTTGGCGGCCTACACCGTGGTGGATCTGTCGGCCGAGGTCGAGATCGCGGGGGGACGCGGGGGGAGGCCGGGGTTTGCGCTGACCGTGCGGGGCGAGAACCTGCTGGGTGCGGAGTACCAGGAGGTGTGGGGTTTTGCCGCGCCGGGGCGGGGGTTGTATGTGGGGGGAAGGGTGATGGTGGGCGGGTGATGCGCAGCGAGGGATGACGGACTGATGATTTCTCAGTCGCACACTCAACCCGGAAGCTTCCCGCAGAGGATGACTTCAGAGTATATTTCCTAGTTCTTCTCTAAGGAACAGCCAAACCCGTGGACCCCGCTTTTGGGAAGCCGCCAACCGGGGCAATGCCGAATGCACCTCACAGACATACTCCGAAGCCCCGAGGGGAAGACGCTGGAGTTCAAGCGCGACCTGTCCTCGCCCGGCGGCTTCCTGCGCACTGTCGCGGCCTTCGCCAACACCGCCGGCGGGACGATTCTCATCGGCGTCACGGACCGGACCAGGGAAGTTCGGGGAGTCGCCGACCCCCTCGCCCTGGAGGAACGCACGGCAAGTCTCATCACCGACTCGATTCAGCCCAGACTCCTTCCGGAACTCGAGATCCTCAGCTACCTGGACAGGCAGCTGCTCGCGGTGCGAGTCCACCCGAGCGCCTCCCGTCCCCACTTCATCAAGAGGACCGGGCGCAGGAGCGGCACCTATGTCCGCGTGGGTTCCACCAACCGGCAGGCCGACGCGCAGCTCATCGCCGAGATGCAGCGGTTCTCCATCGGCGAGTCCTTCGACGAATGGCCGATCCCTGAAGCGAACTCGGAAGCGCTAAACTTCCGACTTGCTTCCGAGTCCTTCGCACCTGTGCGGAAGCTGAGACGCCGGGACCTGGAGACCCTCCGCCTCCTGACCCCCCACCAGGGCCGGCTGGTGCCGACGGTGGGCGGCATCCTCCTCTTCGGACGCGGCCGGATCGACCGCTTCCCCGACGCCTGGATCCAGGCGGGGCGCTTCGCCGGGAAGGACAAGGCGACGATCCTGGATCACACGCGACTTGAGATGCACCCCGTGCGGGCCATTGACGAAGCGGTGGCGTTCGTCGAGAAGCACTCGATGCGCGGCGCCGTGATCGGTCGCGTGCGGCGCCGGGACCGATGGAGCCTGCCCCCGGAGGCGGTGCGCGAGGCGATCGTGAACGCGGTCGTCCACGCCGACTATTCGCAGCGCGGCACGCCGATCCGGGTCGCGATCTTCGACGATCGGCTGGAGGTCGAGAACCCGGGTCTCCTCCCCTTCGGGCTGACTCTGGACGATCTGCCGCTCGGGGTCTCCAAGGTGCGGAACCGGGTGATCGGCCGGATCTTCCAGGAACTGGGACTGGTGGAGCAGTGGGGAAGCGGGGCGCAGCGGATGATCGCCGCCTGCCGTGAAGACGGGCTGCCCGCGCCGGTCTGGCAGGAGATCGGATTCCGAGTCCGCGTCACCCTGCGGACCGAGGTGATCCGGCCGCCCAGCATCGACCCGAAGGACCGGACGATTCTCGGTCTGCTGGAGGGCGGCGAGGGGCGGGCCACCCGCGAGATCGCCGACGCCATCGGGCTTTCGACGCGGTCCACGCGGACCCGGCTGGCCCGCCTGGTGAAGCGCGGGCTCGTGCGCGAGGTGGGGACCGGGCCGTACGATCCGAGGAGGGTGTATGTGAAGGCTGCGGGGGTGGAGGATGGGGCTGGACAGGCTGCAAAGAGGGATTAGGTATACCAAAATAGACTTTGGTCATTGAAAATGGTATACTAAATTCACACAACATCCCAACTCGCCCGTCTGTCGCCAGCCACGGCAGGTCGCCGGACCCTACAGCCGCGGTCATCACCAAATCAACCATGATCACCACCAGCGAGATGGAGAGAAGGCTGGCCCGCACCCCCTGGTGGGCTCGGCCCGGCAGATGGACCGCAGACGATCCGGATCTGCGCGGAGCCCGCAATTCGTCATTCGAGTATACCGCGGGCGCGCTCCGGAATCTGTTGCCCGGTGGCCTCTACCTCCTGCGCGGTCCCAGGCGCGTCGGCAAATCGGTCGAGGTCAAGAAGACCATCCGAGGGCTCATCGAGGGTGGCGAGAATCCGCGCAGCATCCTGCACGTCGCAGCGGACAACCTGAGTGCCCGTGACCTTCGCAAGATGGCGGATGCGTCAACGGCGACATCCCGAGTCGAGGGCCCCCGATTCTGGTTCATCGACGAGATCACCGCCATCACGGACGGCTGGCCCGCCGAAATCAAGTGGTTGCGCGACAACGACCCGAAGTTCAGCGCCGACACGGTCGTTCTGACGGGATCTTCCGCCACCGGTCTGGACGAAGCGGTCAAGGCGCTCGCCGGCCGGAGAGGAGGCGCCACCGACTCGGACCGCGTGCTCCTGCCGATGCCGTTTCGGGACTTCCTCCACCTCACGCGTGGGGGTCCCCCGGCGGACCGAATCAATCCCTTGCCCATCGCCGACCTTACCCCGGGCGCACTCGCCACCGCGACACCCGAAATTGTCCCGTGGATCGACGATCTGGTGCGCGGCTGGGAAGCCTATCTGTCCGTGGGTGGATTCCCTCGATCGGTCGACTTCCACATTCGCGGAGCAGATGACGAGTCCTTCCGAAAGGAACTCCTGGACGTCGTGTACGGGGAAGCGCTGCGGCGCGCCCAGTGGTCCAAATCCCAGACCGACGCGTTCGTGAGACGTCTGGCCAGGGGTCTGGGAGCTCCAGCGAACAGCTCCGATATCGCCACCGATATCGGTGGATCGGCCACGCTCGTTCGCAATCGGATCAACGCTCTGAGAGACGCATTCACGGTCTGGCCGTGCCACCGGGAACGCAATCTGCAACCCCACCTCCGCGCCCAGGAGAAAGTCTACCTCATGGATCCGGTCCTTGCGCGGCTGACAAGGCATCCGCAGCAGGGGCTCCACCTGGGCATCCTGAGCGAGCAGCAGTTGGGAATTGCGCTCCTCCGCTCGCAGGAACGCACGACGCCCGGAACATTCCTCGACTATGAAGCCGTCCTGCACCACCGTACACCCACCCGCAAGGAGATCGACTTCGTGGGACCGCATTTCGGAGGCGTCGCCTTTGAGTCGAAGTACGTGTCCGGAAATCGGTGGCGGCGGGCCATCCCCACCCTCATGGCTTCGCCCTGGAGGGGAATCGTTGCCACACGGGACGCGCTGGACCTGAGCGATCCCGAGGTGATGGCGATACCGACCGGGATGCTCGCCTGGCTGATCGGGGGATGAAGGCCTTTCCCCACCCCACCTCCACTCGCTACCCTACCAGCCAGCATCCGATCGCAGCACAGCCCAAGAGAACCGAGAAAACCCCATGAACACTGGCCCCGCCACGCCTTCCCCATTCCGTCTCCCCACCGCCATCGCGGCCCTCCTCACCCTGGCCTCCCTGGCCACCCCCGCCACCGCCCAGCTCACCACCCCCGAGGAGCAGTTCGGCTACCGGATCGGCACCGACTACCAGCTCGTCAACTACCAGGGCCTAACCGATTACTGGCACCTCCTCGCCGAGCAGTCCGACCGCATGACGCTGGAGTCGATCGGCAAGACCTCGGAAGGGCGCGAGCAGTGGATGGCGACGATCACCTCGCCCGCCAACCGGCCCAACCTGGAACGCTACAAGGAAATCGCACGGCGACTGGGGCATGCGGAGGGCATCACCGAGGAGGAGGCGCGCGCGCTGGCCGCCGAGGGCAAGGCCGTCATCTGGATCGACGGCGGCCTGCACGCCACCGAGGTGCTCGGCATCCAGCAGCTCATGGAGCTCGTGTGGCAGATGGTCAGCCGCGACGACGCCGAGACGATGCGCTTCCTGGACGACGTCATCCTCCTGGCCACGCACGCCAACCCGGACGGCCACGCCCTGGTCGCCAACTGGTACATGCGGAGCGACGACCCGCTCGAGCGCTCCTCGCGCGGCATTCCGGTCCTCTACCAGAAGTACGCCGGCCACGACAACAACCGCGACTTCTACATGGCCTCGCTCGCCGAGACCGAGAACATGAACCGGGTCATGTACCGCGAGTGGTTCCCGCAGATCGTCTACAATCATCACCAGACCGGCCCGTCGGGCACCGTCATGTTCGCGCCGCCGTTTCGCGATCCGCCCAACCACAACCTCGACCCCATCATCATCACCAGCCTGGACCAGGTCGGGTCGGCCATGCACCACCGCTTTGTCGTCGAGGGCAAGGGCGGCACCACCATGCGGCGGGGCGCCAGCTATTCGACCTGGTGGAACGGCGGTCTGCGCACCACGCCCTACTTCAAGAACATGATCGGCCTGCTGACCGAGACCATCGGCCACCCCACGCCGATCTCGATCCCCTTCCTGCCCAACCGCCAGATTACCCACGCCGATCTGCCGCTTCCGGTCACTCCGGGCACCTGGCACTTCCGGCAGTCGGTGGACTACTCGCAGACCGCCAACCGGGCCGTGCTCGACTACGCGTCGCGCAACCGCGAGCACCTGCTCTTCAACATCTGGCGCATGGGAATGAACTCGATCGAGCGGGGCGGCCGCGACTCGTGGACGGTGCTGCCGAGCTGGATCGACCGGGTGGCCGACGAGGTCAGCGGCCGTCCCTCGCAGGAGGACTACGACCGCTACCTGCGTGACCCGGACAAGCGCGATGCTCGCGGCTACATCCTGCCCGCCGACCAGCGCGACTTCCCTTCCGCGACGCGCTTCGTGAACGCGCTCCTGAAGGGCGGCGTGAAGGTGCACCGGGCGGTCGCCGACTTCAGCGTGGCCGGGAAGGACTACCCCGCGGGCTCGTACATGGTCACCGCGGCGCAGGCCTTCCGGCCCCACGTGCTCGACATGTTCGAGCCGCAGAACCATCCGAACGACTTCCAGTACCCGGGCGGGCCGCCGATCGCGCCGTACGACAACGCCGGGTGGACGCTGGCGCTCCAGATGGGGGTGGAATTCGACAGGATTCTGGAGGGGTTCAGCGGTCCTTTCGAGGAGATTGAGTGGCTGGCCGAACCGATGGCTGGGGTAGTGGCGGGTGCCGGGTCGCCGGCCGGGTATGTGGTGGACCATGTGAATGCGGCGTTTACCGCGGTGAATCGGGTGCTGGCGGGCGGGGGAGAGGTGTTCTGGGTTGAAGGGACGGTCGACGCGGAAGGTGTGTCGCTCGAGCCGGGTGCATTCTACATCCCGGCGGGGGCCGCGACGCGGTCCCGGCTGGAAGAGTGGGCCGTCCAGCTGGGCGTGACTTTTCACGGGGTCGCGGCAGCGCCCGAGGGCGCCTTTGAGCTGACCCATGCCAGGGTGGGCCTGTGGGACCGCTACGGCGGGTCGATGCCGTCGGGCTGGACCCGCCTGGTGCTGGAGGACTTCGAGTTCAACTTCGAGGTGGTCTACCCGCCCGAGATCGACGCGGGGTCGCTGAACGATCGTTTCGACGTGATCATTCTGCCCGACGGCGCGATGAGTGCGGGGGGTGGGGGCGGGAGATTCGGCGGCGGCGGCGGGAACCTGGCGGCCAGCCTGCCGGACTCGCTGCGCGGCCGGCTGGGCAGCCTGTCGCGCGACAACAGCGTTCCCGCGCTGCGCGAGTTCATCGAGAACGGCGGCGCGGTCATCGCGATCGGTTCGTCCACCGCGCTGGGGCCGGATCTCGGCCTTCCTCTCGCCAACTTCATGGTCGGCGACGACGGCCGCCCGCTCGGCCGGGACGATTACTTCACCCCCGGCTCGATCCACGACATCCGCGTCGAGCACGTCAGCCCCGTCACCCACGGGTTGGGAGACCGCGTCAACGTGCTGCACAGCCACAGCCCGGTCTACCGGATCCAGGACGGCGCCGCCAACGTGCGCCGTCTGGCGTGGTACGACACGGCTGCACCGCTCGTGAGCGGCTGGGCGTGGGGGCAACAGCACCTGGAAGGCGGCACCAGCATGATCGAGGCCGATATCGGGGCGGGGAAGCTCTTCCTCTTCGGTCCCAAGATCACCTTCCGGTCGCAGCCTCACGGGACGTTTCCGCTGCTCTTCAACGGGATTCATTACGGGGCGGCGAAGCGGCCTGGGCCGGTGAGTTGACGGGGATGTGACGGAGCCCCCTGAGTCGGCGACGACCGGGACCCCATCCGAGATCCCCATCGAGACGCGCCTGGAAGAAGAGCTTTCGAACCCTTTCGAGTCGCTTCGCACCCGCACGCTCATTCCGTGGACGATCCTGGGGGGTCTGCTCCTCCTTGCCGCCGTGTATCTCCTGTCCCTTGTCACGCCATTGGATCCTGGCGATCCGGCCACTGGAGAGGTCAGGCGCATGCTGTTCTATGGTGCCCTGCTGGCTTGGATCGTGTGGGTCTGCAGGAGATCCGGAATCAGTCTGCGCCGGCTGGTGGGCAGGTTGCCGGAAGGGCACAGTTGGCTGGCGACCCTGGGCCTGCTGGCCGTGACCATGATCTTCTCGCTTGCGTCGTGGGAGGTCTTCGCCTACGGACTGGCCGTGGTCGCACCTGGTGTGCTCGAATTCCTGCTCGAGGCGGTCGAGAGCATGCCCGACCCGCCGCTTGCGTACCAGGTGGCTATGGTCGCGGTGGCGGTGGTCCTCGCGCCGGTGATCGAGGAGGTGCTCTTTCGGGGAGTCCTGCTCAATCGCTGGGCGGCAAAGTGGAGCGTCGGCAAGGCCGTGGTCGCAACTTCGCTCGCGTTCGGAATCCTGCACGCGAACCCGGTCGGAATCACCGTGGCGGGTCTCGTCCTGGCCGTTCTCTACCTAAGGACCGGGACGCTTCTCGTCCCCATCGCCTTTCACGCCGCGAACAACCTTATCGCGACAATCCCCGAGTTCAGGGCGGGTCCGCTGGAGCCCATCGATGTGGCGGCCAGGATTCAGGAAATCCGTGACACGGGGCTCGGGCTCTGGGGGGTTGCTGTCGTGGCGGTCACGCTGCCGGTGCTGGTGTGGTACCTGCGGCGGCACTGGCCGGGCCGGGGGGCGGGGATTCCGTATGCGCTTGATTGCAAGGCGGCCGAAAACCAGACGGGCGCACGATGGGGAATTGCGGAATATCCGTAAATTCCGTAACTTGTGGACATGTCAAAACGAATCGAAGGACCCAACCGCCCACGTGTGGTCAGCGCCACAGGAGCTGCGAAGAACTTCGGTGAGGTCTTGGCCCGTGTCCGGGAGGAGCGTGCAGTCTACGTTGTGGAGCGGCGCGGAAAACCGGTGGCGCAGATCATTCCGGTGGAGGAAAGGGCATTCACGGGTGCGGACTTCGTCGAACTCGTCCGTTCCACCTCGGATCCGTCGGCGGGTCCGGAATACGCTTGCGCGGTGGAGGAAGGGGTTGCGTTCCTCAACCGGGCCGAGGTGCCGAAGAGTCCTTGGGAACGCTGATCGACGCGAGCGTCCTGATCGCAGTGGAACAGGGCCTGCTCGCAACGGATCGAGTGTTCGTCACCCCGGACCACCAACAGCGGCCCGTGGCGATTGCCGCGATCACCGTGACCGAAATGCTCCACGGTCTCCATCGGCTGGGCGGGGTCCGACGCGTCAGCGCGGAAAGGTTCGCGCATCGGTGGATCGAGGAGCTACCCGTGATACCCTTCGGTCTGGAGGTCGCCCGAGTACACGCGACCCTTGGCGTCCGCCTGGCGCGTACCGGGACCCCGATCGGTCCGCACGACCTGATGGTCGCGGCCACGGCCGTGCACCTCGGCTACCGGGTGGCCACCAGGGACCGCAAGAGCTTCCACCGCGTCGATGGCCTCACAGTAGAGTACTGGTGAGAAAGAACATGCACAGCACGCGCCCAGGATGACCCGCGTCGCCGCCATCGACGCCGGGTCGAACGCGATCCGATTCGTGGTGGCCGACTTCGACGGGCCGCTGTCGTACACCATCGTCCACAAGATCCGCGAGCCGATCCGGCTCGGCCACAACGTCTTCACCGGGGGTGCCCTTGACGAGGAAGCCATGGATCTCGCGGTCGCGGCCTTCCGGCTCTTTCGCCGGCAGATCGACGCGCTCGGAGTGGAGCGTTTTCGCGCCGTCGCCACCAGCGCCACTCGCGAAGCGGTGAACCGCGACGCCTTCCTGGACAGAATCCTCGCCGAATCCGGAATCACCGTGGAACCGATCAGCGGACGGGAGGAGGCGCGCCTGGTCCACCTGGCCGTGGGCGGGCGCGTGGACCTGTCGGAAGGGCGGTGGGTCCTGGTCGATCTCGGAGGGGGCAGCGTCGAAGTGTCCCTGGTAGACGAGACAGGCATACTCTGGAGTGAGTCCTACCAGGTGGGTACGGTCCGCCTTCTGGAGACCCTGACCGAAGCAAGGGGATGCCAGGACGCGCTGCTCGCCTGGGTGCGCCTCCAGCTCCGTCCCCTCACCATCCCGCCTGCAAACGGGTATCCGGGTCCCGCGGCCTTCGCCGCGACCGGGGGCAACATCGAAGCCATCGCACGGCTGGCGCTCAGCTATCTGGATCCCCTCAAGATCGCGATTCTGCCCTCGAATCGGCTCGACGCGGTGATCCACATGCTGTCGGGCATGACCGTGCGGGAGAGGATTCACGAGCTACAACTGCGTCCCGACCGCGCCGACGTGATCCTGCCCGCCGCGCTGGTTTACCGGCACTTCGCGCAGATGGTGGGTACGGGACAGATCGTGGTGCCGAGCGTGGGGGTGAAGGAGGGGGTGTTGCTGGATGTGGCTGGGGGCTCCCTCCGCCCTACTTCGCCAGATGCCGTATCTGCTGAATCGCCACCGACAGCCCAGCGAGGCTGATCGTCTCCTCCGCCTCCACCTCCTCCAGGATCTGGTGGAAGCGATCCAGGTGCGCATCTTCACCCCCGAATCCCAACGCGCCCGCCAGCATCCCCTCTCCGTCGAGCGCTCCCTCGGTCAGTTTGCGACGGATCGCACCCAGATCGTTGATCAGGCCCAACGCCCAGCGCTGCTGCCACTTCCCCTCGCCGCTCGTCCTCTCGATGCACCCCACCAGCCACGGAATGCGGAGTTCCTCGGTCACCCAGTAGTACATGCGGGCCGCACTCACCGGATCGGTGTCGCTGTCGCGGGCCAGGCGCAGGATTTCGAGCAGGTGGTCAAGGAAGCGCAGCGACACGAGGTTGCGGACGAAGTCCTCGTCCCCCACCTGCGGCATGAGCGCGGCCACACGATTCTGGAAGTTCTCCCGGTCCTGGCCGGCCACAATCTCGTGGAACTTCTCGCGTAGCGCCTCCAGGCCCTCCAGGCTCTCCTCGATCAGCGCGCTGGTGGGCTCCTCGGGATCGCAGTTGGCGAGCACCCAGCGGGTCGTGCGCTCAAGCACGCGCGCCAGTCCCATCGTCCAGCGGTAGGTCACCGCGGCCGACATGCTTCCCTCGCGGTCGCGTATCTTCTCCAGCAACGTGTCGTGGCGAGTGAGCCTGGCGGCTACCAGCCAGGCGCGCGCGATCTCCACGGCGTCCCCTCCGGTCTCGCGCACCAACCGGCCGATGAACGCCGAACCCATGAGGTCGACCAGGTCGTTGGTCAGCTGGCAGGCGACGATCTCGCGGCGCAGGCGATGGTTCACCGCCAGTTCCCGCGGGACCGCTTCGACCGCCTCGGGTGGGAAATAGCCGAAGAAGTAGTCGGACGCGGAAGGGTCGTCGGGAAGATCCGAGGCGAGGAGCGCCGCCTTGAGGTGCAGCTTGGCGTAGGACAGCAGCACCGACAGTTCCGGGCGGGTGAGGGACTTGTTCGCCTCCTTGCGGGCGGTGAGGTCGTCCCAGGAGGGGAGGCCTTCGGCGTCCCGGTCGAGCAGGCCGATGCGGGTGAGGTCGCCCATCAGCGCCCAGTAGTGGTCCATGCCACGGCGGGCGCGGTATTCGTCCAGGGAGATGGCCTGGCAGCCGGTCTCGTTGTCGCGCACCACCAGCCCGGCGACGGTGTCGGTCAATTGCTCCAGCAGCTTGTTCCGCTCCTCGCGCGTGGCCAGGCCCGCGTTCATGACCTCGTTCAGGAGGATCTTGAGGTTGACCTCGCGGTCGGAGAGGTTCACGCCGCCGGAGTTGTCGAGCGCGTCGGTGTTGATGCGCCCGCTGCCGAGCGCGTACTCGACCCGCGCCGCCTGGGTGAACCCGAGGTTGCCGCCCTCGCCAACCACCTTGACGCGCAGGTCCTCGACGTCGATCCGCACCGCGTCGTTCGAGGCGTCGCCGGCGTCGGCATGGCTCTCCTCGTTCGCCTTCACGTACGTGCCGATCCCGCCGTTCCAGAGCAGGTCGACGGGCGCGGCAAGGACGGCCCGGATGAGGCTCTCGCCGTCCAGGGTGGCTTCGTCGGGGCGGAGGCCGAGGGCCACCCGTGCCTCCTCCGAGAGCTCCACCGACTTCGCCCCCCGCGGCACAATCATCCCGCCGGGCGACAGCTTGTCCCGGTCGTAGTCGTCCCAGGTGGAGCGGCCCACATGGAAGAGCCGTTCGCGCTCCTCGAAGGAGGTCTCCGGATCCGGGTCGGGATCGATAAAGACGTGGCGGTGATCGAAGGCGGCGACCAGCCGGATCTGGCGCGAGAGCAGCATCCCGTTGCCGAAGACGTCGCCGCTCATGTCGCCGATGCCCGCGACGGTGAACGGCTCCTTCTGAATGTCGCGCCCCATCTCCCGGAAGTGCCGCTTCACCGACTCCCAGGCGCCGGCCGCAGTGATCCCCACCTCCTTGTGGTCGTAACCGTTCGAGCCGCCGGAGGCGAAGGCGTCGTCAAGCCAGAAGCCGTACTCGGCGGCGACGCTGTTGGCGGTGTCCGAGAATGGTGCGGTCCCCTTGTCGGCCGCCACAACGAGATAGGGGTCGAAACCGTCGTAGCGGATCACGCCCTCGGGCGGTGCGTCCTCCCCGTCCAGGTTGTCGGTGATGTCGAGCAGCCCGCGCATCAGGGTGCAGTACTGCTCCCGCGCCTCGTGCGCCATGGCCTCGCGGTCGGGCATTGACCGGAGGCAGACGAACCCCCCCTTCGACCCGCTCGGGACGATCACCGCGTTCTTCACCACCTGGGTCAGCACCAGCCCCATCACCTCGGTGCGGAAGTCGTCGGGACGATCCGAGTGGCGGATTCCCCCGCGCGCCACCGCCGCCCCCCGCAGGTGGATCCCCTCCATCCGCGACGACCGCACCCACACCTCGTACATGAGCCGACTCCTCGACACCGCCTGCAACCGTTCGGATTGGAACTTGAAGGAGATGTACGGCACGCCACCCGAACGAACCGTCGGCGTGCGGCCCCCACTCCGGTAGTAATTCGTGCGTATCGTACTCTCGATGACGGTCTGGTAGGCCCGCAGCGCCCGGTCGAAGGCGAGGGAGCTCACCCCCACCAGCTCCTGAGTGATCTCGCTCCTCAGTTCGGTGGCCTTCGCCTCCCGCTCGCTCATGCCGTCGCCGCTCCCGGGGTCGAAGCGGGCCTCGAAGAGGCGGAAGAAAAGCAGCCCGATTCCCGGGTGGTTCTTGAGCGCGGCACGCAGCACATGCCTACTCGGCACGGCCCCGATCTGGAAGGCGTAGTGCGCGTATGCTCGCAGCACCTCCACCTCGCGCCACGCCATCCCGGCGCGCCGGACCAGGCGGTTGAAGGAGTCGTTCGTGGCGTCGCCCGCCCGCACGGCCAGTATCGCCTCCGACAACACGCCGCCGAGCGCGTCCACATCGATGCGGTCCCCCGCCGAGGTCTGCACGTCGAAGCTGTAGATCGACGAATCGGTCTCGCCGCTTCCCTCGCGCAGCTCGAAGAGAGAGACCGCGATCACCCGCAGGCCGCAGTTCTCCAGCACCGGCATGAAGTCCGAGAGGATGATCCGGTGTTCGCGGATGTACACCTTCAGGTCGAACTTGCCGCCGTGCGTGGTGTCGTCGAAGAAGAGGACCGACTCCATCCGCCCCTCGGCCTTCATGGACTCCAGCTCCATGATGTCGCGCACCGCCGAAGCCGCGTCCGTCGCGGCCTTGTATTCCGGCACGAAGGCGTTGGCGTAGTGGCGCGCCATGCGGACCGCCTCTTCGGGGGGGCGCACTTCGCTCAGCAGGTCCCGCACCTCATCCAGCCACGACCGGGTGAGACTCGTGACCGTCGCCTTGAGGTCCGGCCATTCGATTTCGGCAAGGCGTTTGGGAGGGCCGCCCAGGTAGAAGTGGAGACGCGCCTGGTCTCCGGCTCCCATGGCAAGGTGGTAGTTGAGGATCTCGGCCTTGTACCGCTGGACCAGCACGCCTTCGAACTCGCGGCGGAATGTGCCGGAGAAGCGGGTTCGCGGCATCACGACCAGGATGGACACACCACGCCCCAGCGCGTCACGCCGCACCGACACGAACACCTCCGAGGTGTTGTAGCGGATGAGGATCGTGCGGATGTCCTTCGCGATCTCCTCCGCCGAAGCCAGGAAGAGCTCCTCCTTGGGCAGGGAGCTGAAGATCGTGATGGTTTCCTTGTAGTCGTGCGATCCCTCGGCGGCGCCGGTCAGGTCGAAGATGCTCTTCAGCTTCTGGCGGAGGATGGGGATGTCCTGCGCGGGCTCCGCGTATGCGGCCGAAGTGAAGAGGCCCAGGAAACGGTGTTCACCAGCCACCGTGCCATCGCGCCGCAGCTTCTTGATGCCGATATAGTCCATGCGGGCCCGTCTGTGGACGGTCGATTCCGCGTTGGTCTTGCTGATGATCAGAACGGGTCCCGAGATCGCTCTTTCGCGCATTTCGTCGGCCATCTCGCTGACGAAGACGGGACGCGCGTAGTTCGACCTCTCTTCGTCCTGCAGGATGCCCAGTCCCGAACCGGGGTCGACCGTAACCGCATCCTCGCCCCCGGGCTCCAGCGGCTGGAAGGTGTAGGAGCGGTAGCCCAGGAAGACGAACCCCCCGTCGCGCAGCCAGCGCAGAAACGCCTGGATCTCGCGGAACTCGTCCCGCCGGTGGGTTACGTCGCGCATGCGGAAGCCCAGTTCCGAGACCACATCGCCGATCTTGTCGACCATGAGGCCGAAGTCGTCGGTGGCCTTGACCACGTCCTCCAGACGGCGCGCAGTCTCGGTCTGAAGCGACTCGCGCACCTCCGGGTCGGCCACCCGCGCCACCTCGGCGTAGACCATGGACTCGGTGCGGGTGCGTTCGCCCGACGGAAGCAGATCGGTGATTGAGCCGTCCTCGTCGCGCTCGACCGTCATGAGCGGGTAGACGAAGTGCGCGATCTGCAGGTCCTCGGAGGAGAGGAATTCGCGGATCGTGTCCACGATGAAGGGTCGCTCCGAGACGTTGGTGCGAACGATCGTGACCGGCGCCGTCCAGCCCCCTCCCTCCTGGTCGGGATTCACGACCTCGACGTCGATACGATCCGGACGGCTCCGGTCCAGGAAGTCGAGCGAGTCAAGGCACATACGCGCCAGGTCCTCGGTCGCTCGCTCCTCCAGCAGCTCGGCGGTGGCCTTGCCGAGGAAGAAGGGCACGAACTTCTCGAGCAGGCGAAACCGGTCGTCGTCGACGGTATCGCGCAGGGCCTGAAGTACTTCTTCCGTGACGGCCGGGTCGGTCGGGGACCGGGAGGCACCGTCTGGTTGGATCATGTCTTCACGGGCTCGCTGTGAAGGAGACAGTGTGAAGCTGGCGAGAGGGGGACGGCGACCAACGTTAAACAACCCCCCGCCCTCACCGCCAGACGTTACCTTTGAACGGTCGGCTTCCCTTGAGCCCCGAGTCCCCCGATGCGCTTCATTCACATCGCCGATGTTCACCTCGACACCGCCTTCGCCGGACGGTCGGACGACACGCGCAACCGGTTGCGGCAAGCCTCCCGCGACGCCCTCGCGCGGTGCGTGGAAGTCGCGATCGCCGAGAAGGTCGACGCGGTCCTGATCGCCGGCGACCTTTTCGACGGCGCGCAGCTTTCTTTCGCATCCGAACGCTTTCTGCTGGCCCGGCTGGAGGAGTTGGCGGACGCGGACATCCAGGTCGTCTACGCAACGGGCAACCACGACCCCGGCAACGCGCTGCGCGCCGGCGGCCTCGACTGGCCCCGCAACGTCACCGTCATTGACGCCGAAGAGCCGGTCACGGTCACGATCCGGGGCCGCGACGGCGACACCGCGGGGTTCGTCGCGGGCGCGGGCCACGCCACCGGCCGCGTCACCACCGACCTCTCCCAACTCCTCCGTCCCACCCCCGCCACCCCCCTCCCCCAGGTCGCGCTCCTGCACACCCTGGTCATGTCGGTGGCAGGCTCCGGGACGCACCAGCGCTACGCCCCCTCCCACCTCGAGCACCTGCGCGGCGCGGGCTTCCACTATTGGGCACTCGGACACGTTCACCAGTGCCGGCAGCTCTCCACCGACCCCCCCGTCCACTATAGCGGCAACCTCCAGGGGCGCCACCCGCGTGAGACGGGACCCAAGGGAGGCCTGCTGGTGGACCTGAGCGATCCCGGCCACCCCGTCGTAGAGTTCCGGGAATTCTCGCAGGTGCGGTGGGAGCACCTCGCCGTCGGCGAAATCGGCGGTGCGAACACCCTGGACGAGCTGGTGGCGGAAGTGGTCGGCGCGTGGGACCGGGCACGGTCGGACGATCCCGGCAACGAGGACACGGAGTGGATGGTGGCGGTGGACCTGGCCGGCCCCTCGCCGCTGTGGCGCCAACTGCGCGACCCGGAGGAGCTGGAGACGGTCGCCGACGAGGTGGCGATGCGGCTCGGCACGCTCGGCTGTGATGTCCAGGCGAGCAAGGTGCACTCGCCCGCGCTGGTGGCCGACCACGCCGGCCGCCAGGATGTCCTCGGCGCGGCCCTGCATCTTTGCGCGGAGGTGAGGGGGGGCGGCGAGCGGCTCGATCTCTCGGACACCGATCTGGCCGGCTTCGACGCGGAGCGGGACGGATCGTTGGACGCCTACCTCAACCGCCTGCTGGACGGCGCCGCCGAGGAGATCCTGACCCGAATGCTGCTCACCTCCGGAGGCGGCCCCGAATGAGGTTCGATTCCATTCAAGTTGCCCGCTACGGCTGTCTGGCGGACGTGGCCACCGGTGAAGCGCCCCTCCCTTCGATCGTCGTCGTACTCGGCCCCAACGAGAGCGGAAAGTCAACTTTGTTTGACTTTTTGACAACTATGCTTTACGGTTTCCGCCCTGCAACCCGCGACCGGCACCCCTTTGCGCCGTGGACGGGCGGCAATCCCGAAGGGTGGGCCCGCCTCCGCATGGACGACGACACGGTGCGGGAGATCCACCGGCGCCTGCTGTCGACCGCCCGCGCCCGCCTGACGGTGGGCGGCCAGGACGAGGGCATCGACAATCGTCCGGTCCCCGGTGCCGAGCATGTGAGGCGCATTGTGTTTCGGCAGGTCTACGCGCTGACGCTGTCCGAGTTGGCGGGGCTCGAGAGAGAGAGCTGGGAGCTGGTGCAGGACCGCCTGGTGGGAGCCATGGCCGCGCCCGATCTGCGCTCAGCGCGGGTGGTCGCGGACGAACTTGAGGTCGAGGCGGTCAGGCTCTGGCGACCGGACCAGCGTGGCCGCCCCCGCGCACGCATTCTGCAGGGCAGGCTGCGGGCGCTGAACGACCAGCGGCGCGACGTGCTGGAGCGCGACCGGATGTTGCGGGAAAAGGTGGCCGGGATGGCGGCCGCGGAGGCGGAGCTGGAGGCGCTCCGCGAGGAGAGGGCGCGGGAACGCGAACGCCGCCGCACGATGGCATACCGTCTCAACCGCCTGCTTCCCGTGCGGCGCACGCTGAAGCGCATCGACGACCTGCGCAGGGACGCGGGGCGCGTGGAAGAGCTGGCCGGGCTGTCGGCCGACCCGCTGGCGAGACTGGAGGAGCTGAAACGCGCGGCTCGAAGCGCGGAGGAGGGAGTGGAGGTGCTGGGGGGCGGGGTGGTCGTCGGGGACAGCGAGCCGGACGAGATCGGCGCCCGCCTGGCCGAACAGGGCAGCCGCCTGTTCTCGGTCCCGTGGGATGAGGTCGATCCCGAACAGATGGCGGCTGTTTCCGTGGATGACCTGCGCGACATGGTGAACGCATACCAGGCCAAGCGGGAGCAGCGGCGGATCGCCGAAGAAGGTCTGCGCGAGGAGTCGCTTTCAGGCCTGCGGCAGGTGGCGCCCTCCGGCCGGTGGCGGCTGGGGGTGGGGTTGACGGGGCTTCTGGCGGGAGGGGGTGTGGCCGCCGTGGCGCGCTACTTCCCCGACTTCCTCCGCCCCGTGCCCGCGGTCGAGGCGAGTCCCTCGATCGTTCTTCGCGTGGGTCTCGGCCTGGGCGCCCTGGGCCTGCTTGGCATGATTCTCTGGCTCGATACGGTGCGGCACCGGCGGCGGTACCGCAGCGCACTTGAGAGCGCGGAGAGGGGACGGCGCACGGAACTGATGGGACTCGAGGAGAGCGAGGAGGTGGCACGTCGCGCGGTCGTGCAGGCGCTGAACGGGCTTCCTGTGCGCACCTCGTTGCTGCAAGACCCGGGGCACGATCTGCCTACCGCGTTCGAACGGTTGGCAGACGTGGCGGCCGACAGGCTCAACCTTGAACGGGCCGTGAAGGGGGAGATGGAGCGGCTGCGCGACAGGAGGGAGCGCGCGGAGGCCGGGCGCGAGGCGGCGAAGGCGGCGCTGGCGGATCTCGAAGAGCGGCTGCGCGACCTGGGCGACGGCGACGCGGAGCGGGGAGCGGAGCTGGCCCAGCGCCGCCGCGACGCGCTCGACCGGGCGCGCCAGCTCAGAGGCGAACTGGAGCGGGAGCACACCGCGCTGGCCAAAATCGAAGCCGAGATCTGCGCGGCCGACGAGGCCGGGGAGCGGTGGGATTCCCTGGCCGAATCGCTGGACGCCGCGACCGCGCGCCGCGACGAACAAGCCGCGCGCGCCGAGGAGCTCCAAAGCGCGATCGGCACCCTGCACTCCGAGGTCAGGCACCTGCGGGAGGGCGAGACGGCCGACCGTTTGGCGGGCCGGATCAAGTCCCTAAAGGCGCGGATTCAGGACGCCCGGGAGAGCCGCGACCGCGCCTTCGTGCTGGCGCGTCTCGTCCGCGAGGCCGACCGCCGCTTCCGGGACGAGCACCAGCCCGACCTGCTGCTTCGCGCCGCGGACCACCTCCGCTACATCACCCGGGGCCGCTACGACGCTCTCGAACTCGGCGGTCCGGGAGAGGAGTCCCTGTACCTGTGTGGCCCGGCCGCCAGCGAGCCCAGGCAGGTCGGTGAATCGCTCTCGCAGGGCACCAGGGAGCAGGTCTATCTGGCGCTCCGCCTCGCCATCGTCGACCACCTGGACGCCGACGGCGAAACCCTCCCCCTCTTCATGGACGAGACCCTGGTCAACTGGGACGCCTGGCGCCGCGACCGGGCTTTCGAGTTGCTGGAGCGGATGGCGGAGAATCGCCAGCTGTTTCTCTTTACCTGCCATCCCGCAATGGCCGCAGAGCTGGAAGACCGGGGGGCCCGGGTTATCGCGTTGGGGGCGGGGTGATGGGGGAGGGCGGGATCGACCCGCCGCGAGTGGCCGGGCAGGCAAGCGAAGAGTACCTTTCAGCGACATGCAACCTGGGACTGTCATGTCGGTCTGCAAGGGCCTGTTCGGGCAACCATGCGCCGCGCCTCACCCGGAAGGAGTCTGACACTGAACAGCACTGGATCTGACCACCCTCGGGGACTGTCGCGGGGCAGGCTCCGACGGGTCGTGGAGTGGGCGGCGTCGCTCGCGGTCGCGCTGACAGGACTCTTCGGCAGCGTGGACGGCGCGGGCGGCCAGTGGGTCGAGGAGCCCGGAAATGGGTGGATCTCGCTGGCCGCTTACCACCAGGATACCCGGGAGCGCTTTGGCCCCGACGGCGACACCGAGGCGCTGTCCTCCGAAGGGCATGCAGTCGCAACCTCGTCGTTCATGACCCTGGCGCTGGGTCTCTTCGACGGGGTGGACCTCTGGGGCCAGGCTTCTTTCAACCGTCTCCGTTACGACGATGCGGCGGCGGAGCGCTCGTCCAGCGGACTCGGCGACGCCCGGCTCTGGTTGCGGGCCGCGCCCCTGAAATGGCTGGGTTCCCGGTTGCCCTTCGCTATCCGGGCCGGTTTCAAGGTTCCACTCGGGGATTTCGACAACCTGGGTGTTGACGAGGTCCCGCTCGGAGACGGGCAGCGCGACTGGGAGGTGATCGCCGAACTTGGACACTCGTTCTGGCCCCGTTCGGTTTACGTGTCCGGGTGGTTGGGCCACCGGTGGCGTGAAGACAACGCGGAATCGGGAAGGGAATTCGGGAACGAGGTGTTCTACTACGCCCAGATCGGGGGACTGGTGGGCCCGGTGGGATACAAGCTGGCCCTCGACGGGTGGAATGGGGCCGCGCCCGGCACTGTGGGTACCCCGAGCGAGGGTCTTGAACGTGACCTGGTGCAGCTGCTCCCGGCTCTGCAGTACGATGCCGGTGTTGGACAGTTCGAGAGCGGTGTGCGTTTTGCCCTGGGAGGAAAGAACGTCGCGGCGGGCACCTCACTCGTGTTCCGGTTTTTCAGCAGCTGGTAGCGGTTCCGACGGGACGCAAGCGTTCCCGCGCAAGCGTGTAGAACATCTTCGTCCCCACGCGCACCGACATCCCCAGGCGCCCGGAGATCTTGGACCGACCCGCGCTGCGTGGCAGGTTGGGCGCGTCCACCTCCGCGATCACGAGACCGTGGCGCACCGCGCGGAGCTGCATCTGGAGCGTCCAGCCCCAATCACGGTCGTCCATGGCCAGGCGTTCGAGCGCGTCCATGCGGATGGCGCGAAACGGTGGCAGGTCCTCGAAGGGGTGCCCGAAGAGCAGGCGGGCCGTGACGAGGACGACTCGGTTGCCCCAGCGGGCGTGGGCGCGGCGGTTGCCCGTGCCGCCCCCGGGTGCCACGCGCACGCCGAGCGCCAGGTCGGCGCCCCGCGCCAGGGGTTCGAGGACGATGGGGAGCCGGCTTGCGTTCTCGGGGTGGTCGGCGTCGAGGAAGACGATGGCGGCGGGGGGGGTGGCGAGCGCCGACAAGTGCCGGATGCCGGCCAGGCAGGCGGCGCCGTAGCCGCGCCGCAGTTCCCGGACGACCACCGCGCCGGTTGCGCGCGCGATGGCGGCCGTGTCGTCGGTGGATCCGTTGTCGGCGACAACTACCGAGTGGAGGCGCTCGATGGGCAGTGCTTCGAGGACGGCGGGAAGGGCCTGCTCCTCGTTGAGCGCAGGGATCAGGACGGCGGTGCCGGGAAGCAGGTCAGAGTCCGGGGGGTCGTCGGTTCGAGGGGCAGTCATCCGTACCGGTCCGGTATGCTCAGGTCTGTCAACTAGTAAAGTAAACATTACATTATGTAATGTGTAGTATACATAATGATTCTCCATGGCTTCGCTCCGCGTGGCACCTCGGGAGAATGGCGCGGTTGCGATTGCAGGGTGGCTTGTCCACACCTTAACCTTCTCCCGGAGACGAAAGCAAAACCCCCGCTCGACGGATTTCGAACCTGCACTGAACATCTCCAGTCACTACCGGCCAGCGACGGGTGTGCGGGGAGCGACACCTTCTCCCATCGTACTCGTTCTCCTGTGCGGCCTCCTCGAAGTCGCTGCTCTCAGCGCCTTTGGATGGCTGGACGGGATCGCGCTGCCGCTGCCCCGCCTGCTCCTGCCCGCTGGCGCATTCCTCTGCTACGTGGCGGCGGGGCTTGGCATCGGCCGACGCCCCCCCCCTCCCCTGTTGCTCCTGTGGGGAGTCGGCATCGCTGCCCGTGTTGCCCTCCTTCCCCTCACCCCCGAACTCTCCGACGACATCTACCGGTACCTGTGGGACGGTCACGTTCTCCTGGAAGGCATCAATCCCTACGCTCATCCTCCCGACCACGAGGCCCTCGCGGCCATCCGGACGGAGTGGCACGGAGAGATCAACCATCCCCACGTATCGACCATCTACCCGCCGCTGACCCAGGCGCTCTTCGGACTGGTGAACCTGGCCGGCGGAACCATCCTGGCGGCCAAGCTGGTGTGGCTGGGCTTCGACCTCGGATGCGCAGTGCTCCTGCAGCAGATCGCCGCCCGCACCGGTCGGAACCCTGCCAAAGTGCTGGTCTGGTACCTGTGGTCGCCGCTTCTGATCGTGGAGACGGCGTGGAGCGCCCACTTCGACGCCGTGGGGCTCTTTTTCGTGACGGCGCTGATCTGGGTAGCGGTGGCGAGGCGGGGCGACGAGCGGACGCGTTCACCCGCAGCACCACCAGCGGATGCGGACGGGTCCTTCGCCCGACGCTTCCTTCGGGCCTGGAAGCGCCCTGCCGCCCTCGGCTCCGTCCTCGGCCTGGCCACCCTCGTCAAATT
Source organism: Longimicrobiales bacterium (assembly GCA_965208295.1). Taxonomy (GTDB): domain Bacteria; phylum Gemmatimonadota; class Gemmatimonadetes; order Longimicrobiales; family Gaopeijiaceae; genus Bin94. The sequence goes on from OZ242328.1 coordinate 2,000,824, forward strand.
CGCGCCCGCCGCCGCCCTGCCACCCCTGGCGCGGCGCCATGGCCTACGCGCCGCCGTCGCCTTCGCTGCGGTGTGCGCCGTCTTCTACCTCCCGTTCGCCGGCGCCGGGGTCTCCGCGCTGACCGGAGGCCTGCGCACCTACGCGCGGCACTGGTCGGCCAATGAGGGGGCCTTCTCCCTCGTCCTCCATCTGGCCCGGGATCCCGTGCTGGCCCGCGCGGCCGTTGCCGTCATGGTCCTGGCGGTCGCCGGTTACACGGCTTGGAGGCGCTTCTCCGTCGAGCGGGCGCTGCTGTGGATCCTGGGCGCCGGGCTGTTGTTGTCGCCCACCGTTCACCCCTGGTACACGCTCTGGGTCCTCCCGATGGCCGCGCTCAGGGGCCACACCCCCTTCCTCCTGGTCGGCGGCCTCGCGTTTCTGGGTTACTGGGGACTTGCCTCGTTCGAGGCCACCGGGGTCTGGCCCCAGCCCGGATGGAACCGCGCGGCCATGTGGGTGCCGGTGTGGGGATTGATCCTCTGGCGCCTTGTCCCGGAGGGCGCCAGGCGGCGGTCGGCCCCCGCTCCAGAGTGCGAGGAACCCGGCCGCGAAGAGCGCCACGAAAGGCAGTGAGGCCCAATACCCGGCCGACAGCGCGAGCATCCCGCCCAGCACCATGTACGCACCCGCACCGATCGCCACCGCACGACCCTGGAACGCCCCGTCCGGCAATTCCCTTCGCGTCAGGGCAGACGTACCGGTCTTCGGCGTCCGCTCAAAAGGATCGCGGACGGGCCGGAATCCGCGGAACACCGCCCGGCTGAGCAGGGCCGACAGTCCCGCCCCCAGCACCAGCGCGTCCACCGCCCGCCGAATCGACCGGTCCCACGCGCGGCCCCGCCGCCGCGCGGCCGTGAGGTAGTAGACGATGAAAGGGCCGGCCGCACCGGCGAAGAGGGCCAGGTCGAGCCACCACAGCGCGTCCATGTCCAGTTGCCTCCGGGCGAACGCGGCCGGCACGATGAGGAGCGCGAGGGCGAAGGTCAGGGGGTAGGCGAACTGGCCGCACAGATGCACGACGGCCTCGAACTTGACGACCGGGCTAAGGCGGCTGCGGAGCAGGCGGGGAAGCAGCTTGCGCGCGGCCTGAACACCGCCCTGGGCCCAACGCCTCTGCTGCACCAGGAGCGCGCCGGAGGTACGCGGAAGTTCGGCCGGGACGCCCACTTCGTCGCGCAGCACGAAGCGCCATCCCGCCATCTGCGACCGGTAGCTGATGTCGAGGTCCTCGGTCAGCGTGTCGTGATCCCATCCGCCCGCGTCGTCGAGCGCCTTTCTGCGCCACAGCCCCGCCGTCCCGTTGAACTTGAAGAAGCGGCCGCCGCGGTACCGTCCCCTCTGCTCCACCAGGAAGTGTCCGTCCAGCAGGAGCGCCTGCGCGCGGGTCAGCCACGATTCGTTTTCGTTGAGGTGCTCCCAGCGTGCCTGCACCATGCCGACCCGGGGATCGGCCATGGACGGCAGAAGCTCTTCGAGGAGTCCGGGCTGGGGGACGAAATCGGCGTCGAGAATCAGGATGTAGTCGCCGGTGGCCGAGTCGAGCCCCTCGGCGAGGGCGCCCGCCTTGTAGCCGTGCCGGTTGGTGCGGTGGAGGACGGTGATGTCGATGCCTCGCCGCCGCCACTCGTGGGCGCGTTGGCGGGCGAGGGCGGCGGTGTCGTCGGTGGAGTCGTCGAGGACCTGGATCTGGAGGAGGTGGCGGGGGTGGGAGAGGCGGCAGGTGGCGTCGATGAGGCGCTCGACGACGTGCGGCTCGTTGTAGATGGGCAACTGGACGGTGACGCGGGGGTGGGGGGGCGGGGTGGGGGACAGGCTGCCGGGCGCGGGCCGTCGTGACAGGAGAAGCAGGCTTATCCGGTGCGCTGCGAAGGGAAGGAGGAGGGCGAGGACGCCGCCGTAGAGGGAGACCGCGACGACGCTGAGGAGGTCGGTCATTCGGGATGGTCGGGAGGGGTTGGCTCGAACCCGCGACACCGGAGCACCGGGAGCGGAGGGTACTTGGGGAAGGTAGGGTCTTCGGTGTGACGGCCACAGAGGTAGAAGACGGAGCCCCGCCGCGAAGTGACTCGGCGCATCCGGATGCACCGGATGCAGAGGCCGACTCGCGTGGGGGAACCGCCGGGCTCAGCCGGCACTTTCGTGCACCTGCCCCTGCCTACCGTCCGATTTGCTCAAAGAAGGTCGTCGCGCCGGCGTGTATGAGGGAATAGAGGGAAAGGGACAGTAACCAGGTCGTGTCGTTCCTGTCTTCCCCCACCTGGCTGAGTGTCACGATTCCCAGGCCCGTCCCCACCACCGACCCCAGCACGGCGCGACCAAAGCCTCCCCCGACCAGCCGCGCGGCGATCGGAGGCCCGAGGAGTGCGATGCCCACACCGCTCAAGGCCGCCATATCGTCCCATCCGGACTCACCGTCGGCGTCGGCCAAGAAGCCCCTCCAGATTAGGGCCAGGCCCACAACGTTCGCGACCGGGGCCGCGATCGCCGTTGCCAGGAAGACCCTCCGGGCGGACGGACCGTCGGAGGGCATTGCATCGCCCGTCTCCTGGCCGGCCACCAGCAGGCTGACCCCGCTACGGAAGTGGGCCGCGGGCCCGGTATCCGGCGTGACCGAGCCACTCACATCATCGCGAGCATGAAACGGACTCCGTTTCGCTTCCGCGATGGCCGCGCTCAGCGACTGGCCCTCCCGTTGCGGCCCACGCTGGGCGGATGTCTGCTCCGCCGGCAACAGGAACGCGGCCGAAAACACGCAGGCGAGCACGCCAATCCGGGGGAAAAGGGGCCATCTCATCATCCACCTCCATCAGTCTTGTGTGCGGGTTCGATCCAACATGTCGGTGCGTATGGGACTCGTCGCTCCGAGGTTCCATCGCGTTCCATCGTGAGTGGTGGCCGCGCGGTTCCGAAAACGATCCACTCAGGCCGGCTACGCGACAACTCCGATGAAGCTCCGCTGGCGACCTGCGTCACCACGCCGGTGTGAGAAATACCTTCCGTCGCCACACAGGGTGCATTCCCCGCTCACTGAGACCTGCTCGGGACGGACACCCAACCCTGTCGCCCGTTCCTTGATCACGCCCCGGAGATCGATGGGCCGCGGTGTCGCCGGTGTGGGCTCGCCGATGGCCCGGAAGACCTCGGGTCCCACTTCGTAGCATGCCCCGCATATGGCTGGTCCGAGATGAACCGACATGTCCCCCGGGCTACTTCCGAAGCTCTCGCACAGCGCCGCGATCCCTCCCTTCACGACTCCCGCCGCCACCCCCCGCCAGCCCGCGTGGACCAGCCCGACGGCCCGGCGCATCGGGTCGGCGACGAACACGGGGACACAGTCGGCGATCGTCACGGTCAGCAGGACGCCCGCCAGGCGGGTCACATGCCCATCCGCTTCGCCTGCCACGCCCGCGCCCGCGGCCACGTCCACATGCGCCAGCGTGAGCGATCCGTGCACCTGCCGGCTGCGGACGACCGATCGCCAGGGCCGTCCCGAAGTGAGCGGAAGCATGTCCTGAAGGGGCGGGACGCCCGGGTCTGCAATGGAGTCGGGTGTGCCGGGCCCTGTTTCGGAGCCGAGGCGGTCCGCATCGGACTGCGGATCCGCGGGCCGGGTGGTTCCCGCCCGCAGCCACGGGAAGCGAGTCTCCCACTCCGGCACGGGTGTTATGGGAAAGTGCCGGGCGCTCACCGGGCCATCATCCACTGCGGACGCTTTGTTGCCCGAATACCGGGGCATTTGGTCCCTGGGCCGCCACGTCCGCTATCCTCGGCGCTTTCGCTCAAAATGCTTGATCGTGGCCAGGCCGACCCCGAGGCGCACGCCATAGTAGACGATCGCCGCGGGATAGATCGCCGCCAGGTAGAGAGGCTCTTCCAGCGCTTTCAACGTGAGCAGACCCGTTCCGATCCCCAGCCCGGTTCCAAGGAATGACGACGCGAACGACGCCCCGGGCGACACTCCGGCCAAGCTCGTTGCCAGTGCAGTCACGGATGGCGAAAGAGTGAAAATGGAGATCAAACCCCGCCCATCGGAAGCTGACGCGAGAGCAAAGCTCGCAAGATCTCCCGCCGCGACCCCAAGCACCGCCGCAAGAGTCGCGTAACGGGGCCCGTCGTCCAAATCGGCGTGCGCGGCCTCCTGGGGCGAAGACGCTCCCGACTCGATCGCAAGCGCGGTACCATCCGCCTGAAGCGGCCAGGCTGCACTCACAACCGTCCGTGGGTTGACGCCGGGGCCGGTCTGGCCACCGCGGTGAAACGGACTCCGCTTCACCTCCGCGATCGCCGCGCCGAGCGCTTCAAGCAGCTGCCGTTGATCTGCCAGCCCACTCTGCGCATGCCCCTCGATCGGGGAAGCCGCCAGCGCCGCCGACGCGACACCCAGCAGCGTTATCCCTGTCTTTCCTGGAATTCGCTTCATGTGAACTTCCTGCTTCCGGTGGGAGAATCCGATTCATGTGGGGCCTTATGGTCTACAACAAGCCAGGGTTTCAAACCGACTGTTGACTGACCGCTACGGCGCGGGCGCAACCTCCGCCCGGCTCTCCCCCCGCGCCGAAAAGGTACTAGCTTTCTCCACACCATGAGCAGCTACTTCGACAGTCAGAATGCGGCCTACGTCCAGGCCCTCTATGAGGACTTCACGCGGAACCCGGAGGCCGTGCCGCGCGAGTGGCGTGACCTCTTCCGCCGCGGCCACCGCGAGCTCCTGGAGGCTGGGCTTTTGGTGGCCGACGGTCAGGCGGATTCGACGGACGTCGGTGCAGTCCCGACACCTGCTGCGGAGCCCATCCGGACTCCCGCATCCGCGCCGGAGCCACCTGCCACACCCGCCCTCCCCGCCAAGCCCGACCCCCGCCTCCTCTCTCTCGTCGCGCGCGCCGCGAACCTCCTCCAGGCCTTCCGCGAACACGGCCACCAGGCCGCGCGCATCGACCCTCTCGGGAGCAAGCCACCCGGTCACCCCCAGCTCGACCCCGCGTACTTCGGCACCACCATGGAGGAGCTGAAAGAGATTCCCACCTCGGTGCTCTTCCCCGAAGGCGGCGAGGCCCCGCTCGCCTTCACCCTCGACCGGCTCAAGGCCATCTACGGGGGCGACCTCGGCTACGAGTTCGAGCACCTCGAAGATCCCGTGAAGGTGGCGTGGCTCTGGGAACAGGTGGAGCGCGGCACGCACTTCGCCGACTACACCGACGGCGATCGCGTGCGGACGCTCGACCGGCTCACCCAGGTGGAGGGGCTGGAGCAGTTCCTGCACCGTGCCTACCTGGGACAGAAGCGCTTCTCGATCGAGGGGATCGACATGGTGGTCCCCATGCTCGACGAAGCGATCGAGTTGGCGGCGGCGGAGGGCGCGACCGAGATCGTCATCGGGATGGCGCACCGCGGCCGCCTCAACGTGCTGAAACACATCATGGGGGTGTCGTACGCGGAGATTCTGGCCGAGTTCGAGGAGGGTGCGGCCCCCGGCAGCGCGCTGTGGGTGCCCGACCCCGGCACAGGCGACGTGAAGTACCACCACGGCGCCACGGGGGACTATCCGCTCCGCTCGGGCGCCACGGTTCGGGTGACCATGGCTCCCAATCCCAGCCACCTCGAATTCGTGAATCCGGTCATTCTGGGAATGGCGCGCACCCAGCAGTACGTGGATCGAAACGGTGGCGACGAGCGGGATCCGGCGCTGGTCGTGCCGATCCTCATCCACGGGGACGCCGCCTTCGCCGCCGAGGGCGTCGTGGCCGAGACCCTGAACCTGGCCCGGCTGCGCGGCTACGAGGTCGGGGGCGCCATCCACATCATCGGCAACAACCAGGTCGGCTTCACGACCGACCCGGGCGACGGCCGCTCCACCCGCTATGCCAGCGACCTCGCCAAGGGGTACGACATCCCGGTCATCCACGCCAACGGCGACGCCCCGGAGGAGTGCCTGGCCGCGATGCGTCTGGCGATGGCCTACCGGGCCCGCTTCCACGCCGACGCCGTGATCGACCTGATGGGATACCGGCGCCACGGCCACAACGAGGCCGACGAACCCGAATACACGCAGCCCGTCCTCTACGGATGGATCCACGACCACCCCACCGTGCGCATGCAGTGGGCCGGGGAACTCGTCGCGCGCGGACTGATTTCCGCCAGGGACGCCAACGAGCGGGTCCGCACGATGGCCGACCGGCTTCGTGAGATCAAGGATGGCCGCGAGCGCCCGCCGGAGGAGTCCGCCCCACCCTGGCAGGTGCCCAGCTACAGCGCCGTGGACCAGGAGTTCCAGCGGGACACGGGCGTGTCATTCGACGAGCTCGAACGAATCAACCGGGCATTGCTGACCGTTCCAGACGGCTTCACCGTCCACCCCAAGCTGGCCCGGCAGCTCTCGCGGCGCGGCAAGGGTTTCGGACCGGATTTCAGGGTGGCGTGGGGACAGGCCGAGGCCCTGGGCATCGGGTCCCTGCTGGCCGACGGCATCCCGATCCGGCTCACCGGACAGGACTCGGAGCGGGGCACCTTCAGCCACCGCCATCTCGTGCTCAACGACGCGAAGACCGGTAAAAAGTACTCGCCGCTGGCAGAGGTGTCGGACACCCGCCTCGAGATCTACAACTCTCCGCTGACCGAAGCGGCCACGATCGGTTTCGAGTACGGCGTGGCGGTCGCCGCCGACCGCGATCTCGTGCTCTGGGAGGCCCAGTTCGGGGACTTCGTCAACGTCGCCCAGGTGATGATCGACCAGTTCCTGTCGGCGGGGTGGTCGAAGTGGGGACAGCGTTCGCGGCTCACCCTCCTGCTGCCGCACGGGTACGAGGGCCAGGGTCCCGAGCACTCCAGCGCGCGACTGGAGCGCTTTCTGCAGCTCTGCGCCGAGGACAACATGCGGGTGGTCTATCCCACCACGCCGGCGCAGTTCTTCCACCTCCTGCGCTGGCAGGCCTTCAGTGAACCGGAGCGGCCGCTGATCGTCATGTCGCCCAAGAGCCTGCTCCGGCACCCGCAGGCGAAGTCGGCGGTGCGCGAACTCGCCGAGGGCGGCTTCCGGCAGGTGATCGACGACCCCGTGATCGAGGGGACGGAGGACGCGGAGCAGGTACGGCGACTGATCCTGTGCAGCGGGAAGGTCTACTACGACCTTGCTGGAGCGGAGGAGCGGGCCGAGGCGAAGGACGCCGCGATCGCGCGCGTCGAGACGCTCTACCCCTTCCCCGCCGAGAGAATCCGGGCCCTGCACGACCGCTACCCGAATGTGGAGGCGGTGATCTGGACCCAGGAGGAACCGATGAACATGGGCGCGCTCACCTACATCCTGCCGCGCCTGCGGGGCGTTTTCCCGCGTGAGGTCCGGCTGCTGCATGTGTCGCGTCCCGAGCGGGCGAGCCCCGCCGAGGGCAACCCCGGCAATCACGCCGTCGCACAGCGCGACATCGTGGTCAGGGCGCTGGCCGTCGGTGGATGAAGTGCTCACCGCTGCCGACATCGCCGCCGCTCGCGACCGCATCGGTCCTCACGTGTTGCGGACGGGGTGCCCGGAATCGTCCGCCCTGGAGGAAGCCGCCGGCTGCTCCGTGTACCTCAAGGCCGAATTCAGACAGCGGACGGGATCGTTCAAGGACCGGGGGTCGCTGAACAGGCTGCTGCTGCTGAGTGAAGCGGAGCGCGACGCCGGGGTGGTCGCGGCCAGTGCGGGAAATCACGCCCAGGCGCTGGCGCGCCACGCGTCACGGCTGGGGATCCCCTGCACGATTGTGATGCCCACCAACGCGCCGCTGATCAAGGTCAGCAACACGCGCGCGAGCGGGGCGAGGGTGATTCAGACGGGAGAAACGCTTTCGGACGGCATGGCAGTGGTGGAACGCCTGGTCACCGTAGAGAGACTCACGCTCGTGCACGCCTTCGACGACCTGGCCGTGATGGCCGGTCAGGGCACGATGGGGCTGGAGATCCTGGAGCAGGTCCCCGACGTGACCACGATCGTGGTACCGGTGGGGGGCGGGGGGATGATTTCGGGTATCGCCACCGCGGTGAAGGCGGTGAAGCCCGGTGTGCGGATCATCGGCGTCGAGGCCGAGGCCTCACCCGGGGCGGTTCGGTCGCTGGAGGCCGGCGCGCCCGCGCACGTGGAGATGTCGGACACGCTTGCCGACGGAATCGCCGTAAAGCGGATCGGCGACCTGACCTACCCGCACCTCGAGGCGCTGGCCGACGATGTCGCGCTGGTGAGCGAGGAGGAGATCATCCGCGCGATCTTCTTCCTGCTGGAGCGCGAGAAGCTGGTGGTGGAGGGGGCGGGGGCGGTGGGCGTGGCCGCGCTGCTCGAAGGGAAGATCGGGGTGGCCGAGGGCGACACCGTCGTCTGCATCCTTTCCGGCGGCAACATCGACATGAACATGGTGTCGCGGATTATCGACCGGGGGCTGTGGGCCGATGGGCGTCTGGCCAGCCTGTCGGTGGTGGTGCGCGACCGTCCCGGCTACCTGAACGAGGTGACCGGGGTGGTGGCCATCGCGGGTGCGAATGTGCTGCACATCGAGCACACGCGCGCGTTCGGCGACATCGCCGTGGGCAAGGTCGCGATCGAAATGAAGGTCGAGACGCGGGGGCGGGAGCATGTGGCGGAGATCGTGGCGCAGCTGAGGGAGCTTGGACACCGGGTGGAGGAGGTGGGGTAGGGGGAGATTCCAACCCCAGTTCTGCTCAAATTGTCAACTATATTTTACGTTATGTCAACTGTAGATGACATCGCCACCCCATACCGCCTGAGCGTCGCCTCCATCGTCGGTCGCCCCAGCCGCACCCTGCTGTCATCCAGCAGATACGAGAACACGTAACCCGCCCCGAGCATCAGGATCCCGATCAGAAAACAGTACATCACCGCGCGGTCCGGATAGGTGTCCTTCAGGTACCCAACGTACATCGGCCCGATGATCCCCGCCGCCGACCACGCCGTCAGCACCGTCCCGTAGATCTTCGACATGTTCTTCGAACCGAAGACGTCGACGATGAACGACGGCATCGTCGCGAAGCCTCCGCCGAAACAGAGCAGCACGTAGCAGACCAGCACCGAAAAGATCCACGGGTTGGTCTCGGTCATGAGGACGCCGAAGACGACCATCTGGCTTGCGAGAAGGATACGGAAGACGCTCACCCGCCCCAGCCTGTCCGAAAGCAGTCCCCAGAACAGTCGCCCCACCCCGTTGCACAGCGAACTCACGGCGATCAGCGTGGCCCCGTACTCGGCGAGCTGCGCGGGCCCGATCGTCGGGTCGGCCAGACCCCAGACCTCCTGCAGCAGTTCGGACTGGAAGCTGATCACCGAAATGCCGGCCGCGATGTTGAAGAAGAACACCGTCCACATGATCGCGAACTGGGTGGTGCGCATGTAGGGCGCGGTCGGTTCCGGCTTTGGAGGCCGGGCCGGCCTGCCGGTTCGCGGCGGACCGGCCGTCAAGGTTGGCGGCGGGTCGCTCAGGAACAGACTGCAAGGGATCAGGACACACGCGAAAAAGATCCCCAGCCACAGGAAGACGAGCTGGAGGTCGCCCGCCGCACGCACGACCAAAAAGGGTGCCAGCCCCTTGCTCAGCAGAAACGCGCCCACCCCGAATCCCATCACCACGATGCCGGTCACCAGCCCTTTGCGGTCCGGATACCACTTGGCCGCCGTGGCGACGGGCGTCACGTACCCCATCCCGATCCCGGCGCCGCCGATCACCCCGTACCCCAGGTAGAAGAGCCAGATCGAGTCCAGCGAGAGCGCCAGGCTGGCGAGCAGGTATCCGCTCGAGAAGAGGACGCTGCCAAGGACCGCGAGGAACCGGGGGCCGAGTCTGGGAAGCGCCTGTCCCGCCGCCGCAGCCGACACCCCAAGGGTGAAGATGGTGATGCTGAAGGCGGCAGCGGTCTGGCTGAAGGTCCAGCCGACATCCCGCACCAGCATGGTCTGGAAGAAGCTCCACGCGTAGACCGTCCCCAAACAGACCTGGAGGACCGTGCAGAAGAGCGCGATGACGCTCCTCGGCAACCGCGTGGGCCGATTCGTCACCCTACTCGGCGCCCCCATTCCGCCCACTCGCGTCGTCCGACGGAGTCGCTACGTACTGGATCAGCCGCGCCATGTCGCCCACCTCGTCGTCGCGGACCAGAATCGCGTTGTCCGGCGGCGCATCCCCGCCGCGCTCCCGGGCCAGCTGCGCCACATATCCGAGCAGCTCCGTCAGCGGCTTCGACGCCAGGTTCACCAGCCAGATCGACGCCAGGACACCACCGATAAGTATGATGCAGAGCAGGGCGAGCTGCCGACCCATCGCCCGCTGGATCTTGAGCCCCAGGAGCTCCAGGTCCATGCCCACATGAACATTGCCCGCCACGCCGGAGAGGATCGGGCTTCCGACCTCGACGAATTCGCCCAATCCCGGCAGGTCGCGCTCGACCGGCTCGGTGGCCGTCGGATCGCTCGCCAGGATCTGCTCGGGGATCCCGGGCACGAAGGTGTGCGCCAAGAATTCGCCGGTGTCGCTGGTGATGTAGATGTACCGGATGCTCTGGATCTGTACGAACTGGTCGATGAGCGACTGCAGCGTGGCCAGGTTCCGGTTAAGCAGAATATCGACGCTGGAATCGGCGATGTTCTTCGCGATGCTTTCACTGTTGCCGATGTACTCCTCTCGCAACTCCCGGGAGACGGTCCGAATCGAGAGGATCGAGATCGACAGGACGACCAGCGCAAAGAGCGAGAAGAATCCGAAACGCGTCTTGCGGAAGAGCTTGCGGACCTTCAGCACGTCCGCGTACCGGTCGGTTCCGCGTTTCATGACAGGCCGAACCTCGCTTCCCAGTCGTCAAGCGCCACGAAGCGGTCGCCCTCCGGGACCGTGTAGTAGACTCTCTGCAGCCCCTGGCGGCGGTTGGCGCCGAAACGCACTCGCTCGCCCACGCCAAGGTCGTAGTTGCGCACTTGGAAGACGGCCTCCTCGATCCGGGACCGCTGCGGGTTGTCGCCCATCCGCCTGATGATTTCTGTGATCAGCTTCGCGTTCACAAAGCCCTCGAGGCTCACGAAGCTCTGCGGAACAGTTTCGTACGACTCGCCCTCGGCGATGCGGTCGACGTCTTCAGTGGACGGCGGGGGCGGATTGTAGCGCTCCATGAGGTCGCGATACTCCCGCACCGCCGGCAGCGAAGTGTCCTGGTAACTGGGGACTACCTGTGAATTCACCAGCCAGCGCGTATGCGCGTCGGGGTCCTCGTGATTCTCCCGCATGAGCCCGAGGAGGTTCTCGCTCCCCACGAAGGAGACGTTGGCAACCGGGATGTGGAGTCCGAGCATCTCCGCGTCCCGGGCGAAGGCGGCGCAGGCCTGGTAGGCACCGATGCAGATCACGGCGTCCGGAGACCGCGCCTGCAGGATCTCGACCGCATCGCGCATGGGGGTACCGAACTGGGTGCCGCGGGTGTAGGTCGCCTCGCCGGCGATCGTCTCGCCGTGGGCTGCCAGAGCCTCGCGCACCCCTGCCCAGCCGCTGCGCCCATAGGCGTCGTTCTGGTAGAAGACCGCAACCCGCCGGCGTCCGATGCCGAGGAAATTGTTGACCAGGCCGGCCGTCTCCTGCCGGTAGGATGCCCGCAGGTTGAAGGCGAACTCGCCGTACGGGGGCTCGCGCTGAGGTTCGGCGCCGGTGAACGGGAAGAAGAGGTAGACTTGCTGGTCGCGGAACTTCTTGAGTACCGGGAGCGCTCGTGTCACGGTCGGCGTGCCGACGTAGTTGAACAGCAGGAAGACTCTCTCGTCCTGCAGGAGTTCGATGGTGTTCGCCACGCACGGATCGGGTTGATACCCGTCGTCGAGAAGCTTGAGCACGATCCTGCGCCCGTTCACCCCGCCGTTCTCGTTGACCTGGTTGAAGTACGCCATCGAGCCCCGGTAGAGCTCGGTGCCGAGGGCGCGGGAGGGGCCGGAAAAGGCAGCCGAGACGCCGAGGACGATCTCGTCGTCCTGGACGGGGCCGGGCGGGGGGGGGCGGCGCAGGATGTAGGGGGCGGCGGGAGTCTCGGCAGTCAGACGACCTGCCAGCGGGGCTCCGAGCAGCACCCCGGCTGCGGAGCGGAGCAGCGATCTGCGCGTCATGTGAAACGTTTCACAAGCGGATTCGGCCGTTCCCGTGGCGACGTCGCGGGGTTTCACTCGGGTCATCTCCGGGTCGGGAAAGGGACTGGTGACTGCGGCCGCCGCACACCGAAATTCGAACGCCCGCTAAACCTAGCCCACGTTCCCATATCGATCAACGAACCTTTCACCTGCGCCGAGGGATCTGCCCGGACGGAAATGCGACTGCGCTTTCGTTCCCGTCGCGGCCCACCGCAGCCACGCCGAACAGGTAATTGTCGATCACCAGCCCCTCCAGCGTGAACTCGGTCACGTCGCCCACCCAGCGTGAGTGCTGCCAACGCGGCGACGTGGTCGCGCGCCAGTAGACCTTGTAGCCGATCAGCCGGGCGTCGTCGACCGCTTCCCACTGAAGGGTGGTGGAAGGACGAACCGCACCGCCGATCCTGACCTCGGACGGGGCGTGTGGCGCCCACGCCAGCTGCGCGAGCACGGCGGCGTTCAGCGCGGTCATCTTCGCCGCGTACTCAAAGTTGACCCCCTCAATGACGTCTCCGTACGCGATACCGTTCTCCGTGCGGATGTCCTGGTGCTGCCGCGTGTAGTCCTCGTGCGTCTCCATGATGCGCACCGCCGCGAAGCCCTGGTCGTTGAAGGGACGGTGATGGCCGCCGCGCCCGAAGCGGTCGAGGCGGTAGATCATGATGGGGTCGAGGTTGGGGATGTAGGCGTCGGCCGTGGCGGCCACGTAGCGGGCCAGTTGACGGGACGGGCCATCCACTTCGCCCCCGTAGACGCGGTAGCGACGCCTTTCGGCTTCCGTGTCCGTCACCGGAGTGGGTTCGGAGAAGACGCGAAAGGTGTTGTTCTCGATCACTCCGTCGACGCCCTCGATGTTGCCGATCATGTCGTTGTTGAGGACGCCGATGATCTCCCATCCCTCATCACGGGCCACGCTCGCCATGTGCTGTCCCCCCCACAGCCCCTGCTCCTCCCCCGATAGCCCGGCCAGGATGACCGAATTGCCGAACTCGTAGTCGGCCAGCAGCCGCGCCGCCTCGATCGCGCCCGCCATCCCCGATGCGTTGTCGTTGGCGCCGGGCGCGTCCGACTCCCCGTCGGAGCCGTTCGAGGCGCGCGAGTCGATGTCGCCCGACATGATGACATAGCGGTTCGGGTCGACGGTCCCCCGCTTGATCGCCAGCACGTTGACTACCCAGGTGTCCTGCGGGATCCGCGGGCTCTGCTCCGAGGTGACCAGGTTGCGCTGGTAAACGACCTCGTAGCACCCGCCGCACCCCGCCGAGATACGGTCGAACTCCGCCTTGATCCAGCGGCGGGCCGCGCCGATCCCCCGGGTTGCCGACAGGGTGTCGGAGAAGGTGTTGCGGGTGCCGAAACCGGCCAGCATGCGGATGTCGGCCTCGACGCGCTCCGCCGACGCTGCCGCGACGATGTCGTAGATGCGCACGTCGGTCTGGGGGGGTGCCTGGGCGCCGAGCGCCTGCGGGGCCACGGCGATGAGAACAACCGCAAGGCCCGCTCTCGTCGATCCTCGAAGTACCATTTCCCTCATTCCTTCATTCCGTAAGCCAAGTCAACCGCAAGACCCCTCCAACCTACCCGCCCCCCCGCCCCCCCGCACCCCACGCCATCACGATCTTCCCGAAGTTCAGGTTGGCCTCCATGCGGCGATGCGCGTCCACCGCCTCAGTCACAGGAAACACCCTGTCGATCACCGGCAGCAGCCATCCATCCACGAAGCCCGGCACCACCTCCTCACTGAACTCCCTCGCCAGCGCGGCCTTCTCCTCCACCCCGCGCGCCCGCAACACCGTCCCGAACAGGCGCGCCCGCCGCGCCATCAGCGCCCGCAGGTCGATCTTCGCCCGACTCCCTCCGGGCACGCCGACCACCACATGCCGCCCACCCCCCGCGATCGCGGCCTGGTTCCGGGCCAGATACGGCGCCCCCACCAGATCCAGAATCACGTCGGCCCCCGTGCCACCGGTCGCCTCGAGGACGTCGCGCTCCCACGCCCTCCCCCCATCCAGCCCCAGGTCCAGACCCATTTCAGCCGCTTCCTTCAGTTTGGACTTCGTGCGCGACGTGCCGATCGTGCGCGCCCCGGCGCGGCGCGCCAACTGCACGGCCGCCGTTCCGACCCCACTGCCCACCGCGTGGATCAGCAGGGTCTCCCCACGCCGCAGCCCCGCCTGCCGGAAGACCGCGTCGAAGGCGGTCATGTACACCTCCGGGATCGCTCCGGCCATCGACATCGGCATGCCCTCCGGCACCCCGACGGCCACCCGCTCGTCAACGACCACACGCTCCGCGTACCCTCCTCCCCCCACGATCCCCATCACACGGTCGCCGGGCCGCCAGCGAGACACGCCGACGCCTGCCTCCTCGACCACGCCGGCAAACTCAAGCCCCGGCACATCGGATTCGCCCGGTGGCGGCGGATAGAGGCCTCGGCGCTGCAGCAGGTCGGCGCGGTTCACGCCCGACGCGTGCACCCGCACCAGGACCTCACGGCGGGACGGCTCCGGGTCGGGCAGGGAAGCGAGCCGGAGGACATCCGGCCCACCGAATTCGGGGATAACAACGGCGCGCATCCGAGCAATATAGGGCAGGCCCGCGAAAGAGATGACCCCGGCCCCGTGACCCCGGGCGCCAAAGTCGTCGAGCTGGACGATTCTCCGGCACACCGACCCGGGATCATGCCGGCTCCGCGCCGACTCGTTAGACTACCGTCCATGAAACTGCCCCTCGACCTCGACCGCCCCGTCATCTTCTTCGACCTCGAGACCACCGGTCTCAACCTTTCGCGAGACCGGATCGTGGAACTCGCCGTCCTGCGCGTATCGCCACAGGGCGACGTTTTCGAGCGCGTGCGACGCTACAATCCCGGAATCCCCATTCCCCCCGAGGCGGCGGCCGTCCACGGCATCACCGACGAGGTGGTGGCCGACGAGCACCCCTTCCGCAGGACCGCCAAGTCGCTCGCCAAGCTGCTGGAGCCGTGCGATCTGGCCGGCTTCAACATTCGCGACTACGACCTGCCCATCCTGCTGGCCGAGTTTCGCCGCGCGGGCGTGACCTTCGACGTGAAGGGGCGCCGCCTGATCGACATGAAGGTGATCTTTCACCGCGAAGAGCCCCGCGACCTGTCGGCGGCGGCCCGCTTCTACCTGGCCCGGGACCACCAGGACGCGCACACCGCGCTGGGGGACATTCGCACCACCGCCGCGGTCCTGACGGCCCAACTGGACCGCTACGGACACCTGCCGCGCGACGTGGCCGGACTCCACGCCTACTGCGACGAGTGGAGGCCCTTCGTGACCGAGTTCGACCGCTGGTTCTCCGAAAAGGGTGGGGAGCTCGTGTTCAACCGGGGGAAGCACAAGGGCGTCGCGCTCGCCGAGGTGGCCCGGACCGCCCCCGACTACCTGGAATGGATGACGCGCGCCGACGACATGCCGGACGAGGTGCTGGAGGCGGTGCGTGCGGCCCTGGGCACCAGACCCGCCCCGTGACCGCGCAAGGCGAAGCTTGACCGGGTTGGTGGCGCCGGCAATCGGGAACCGGCCATGACGAGCCGTGACCCCGCCTTCGCATTTCGCGACCTGGTACCGCTGTTGATCTGTCGCGACGTGCCCGGATCGGTAACCTTCTACACCGAAGTGCTCGGCTTCGAGGTCCTGGACCGCATGAACGACGTCGGAGCCACCGGTTTCGCGACGGTGGGCAGCGGCCCCGCGAGGATCATGCTCGCAAGCCCCACCTACATGCCGGAAGCGCCCCGCGTGGACGGTCGCTATCCCCAGGCCGCCTGCTATCTGTACGTTGACGATGTGGCCGCGCTGCGCCGTCGTGTGGTCGAGGCGGATTGGCCCGCAACGGACTGTGTCGATCGTTTCTACGGACTGCGTGAGTTCGAGGTCGTCGACCCGGAGGGGCATGTGCTGCTCTTCGGGCAGGACATCGAGGTGACGGATCCGCCCACAGGGCCCCCATCGGCCTGAGCAACAGTCGAGAGAACGGTGGCGCTTGCGCCGCCAGCCATCCCCAAACAAACCGGTCAGGAGAGACCGACACGATGCCCCTCACAGTCAAGCACTTCCTTCGCGGCGTCCGCGGACTGCCGGCCTTCGCCGGTCTGGTCCTTGTCGCCCCGAGCCCCGCCGCCCCCCTCTCCGCCCAGCAGGCCGTCACCGAGGCCGACCTGGCCGCCTTCAACCCCCGTCACGTCGGCCCCGCTGTCACCGGTGGCCGCATCCACGACGTCGAAGCGCTGCCGGGCGACCCGTCGACCCTCTACGTGGCCACCGCTTCAGGCGGGCTGTGGAAGAGCGTGAACCGGGGCATCTCCTGGACCAACCTTTGGGAGCACATGCCGGTCAGCACCTTCGGCGACCTGGCCATCGCGCCGTCCGACCCCGACATCCTCTACGCCGGCACCGGCGAACAACAGAACCGGCAGAGCACGTCGTGGGGCAACGGCGTCTACCGTTCCGACGACGCGGGCGCGACCTGGCGTCATCTGGGGCTCGAGGAGACGCGGCACACGGGGCGGGTTCGCGTCCATCCGGCGGACCCCGATGTGGTGTACGTGGCGGCGCTCGGGAACCTGTGGCGCCCTTCGCCGGACCGGGGCGTCTACCGATCCCGCGACGGTGGCGACAGCTGGGACAAGGTTCTCTACATCGATGAGAACACGGGCGCCGTGGACCTCGTCATCGACCCCTCCAACCCCGACGTGCTCTACGCGGCCATGTACCAGCGCCAGCGCCGCACCTGGGGATTCAACGGCGGCGGACCGGGCAGCGGCATCTACAAGACGACCGACGGCGGCGAAAACTGGCGTGAAATGACCAACGGGCTGCCCGAGGGCGACAAGGGGCGGATCGGGATCGCCATTTCGGAGTCGAACCCGCGGGTCCTCAACGCGCTCGTGCAGCACGACACCGAGTCGGGCGGCTACCGCAGCGAGGACGGCGGCGAGAGCTGGGAGAAGGTGAGCGACCAGAACATCCGTCCCATGTACTACTCGCACGTCTTCATCGATCCCACGAACCAGGACCGGGTCTACACCCTGGCCACCTCCGCGCACCGGAGCGAGGACGGCGGCCGCACCTTCGTCGAGATCGCCGAGCGCCCCACCTACGACGTGGGCGTCCACGCCGACCATCACACCATGTGGATCGACCCCGGCGACCCCGAGCACTTCTACCTGGCCGGAGACGCCGGCCTGCACGAAACGTACGACATGGGCGTCACCTTCCGGCGCATCAACAACCTGCCGATCGGGCAGTTCTACGGGATCACCGTGGACAATCGCGACCCGTACCGGATCTACGGGGGCATGCAGGACAACCACTCCTGGATGGGGCCGTCGGCGACCCGTTCCTGGGAGGGGATCGTGGGCGACGAGTGGCGGCAGAGCGGCTTTGGGGACGGGATGTACCAGCAGGCGGATCCAGACGGGCGCACGATCTACATCAATACGCAGAACGGGGGCTGGACCCGCTTCGACAACGTGACGGGCGACATGATGAGCCTGCGCCTGAGCACGCCCGAGGGGGAGGAGTCGTACCGCTGGGACTGGGTGTCGCCCAGTTTGGTTTCGCGCCACGATCCCAACGTGGTCTACCTGGGCGGGAACCGGCTCTTCATCTCGCGGGACCGGGGGGACAGCTTCACCCGCACCGAGGACCTCACGCGACGGCAGGACCGCGACACGCTCGAGATCATGGGCGTGCGCGGCGCCGACATCGAGTTGTCGCGCAACGACGGCACCTCGTCCTACGGCGAGATCGTGACCATCTCCGAGTCGCCTCTGGACCCGGCCGTGCTCTGGGTGGGGACCGACGACGGCAATGTTCAGGTCTCGACCGACGGTGGCCGCAGCTGGAACGAGGTCTCGGGCGGCGCCCCGGGGCTCCCGGACGGTACCTACGTGAGCCGGGTCCTCGCCTCGGCCGGTGAGCGCGGCACCGCCTACGTCACCTTCGACGCCCACCGCGATGGCGACTTTCGTCCGTATGTGTACCGCACCGACGACTTCGGCGCCGCCTGGACACCCCTTCACGACGACCTTCCCTCCGGCTCGGCCAACGTGATCGTGCAGCACCCCGACAACCCCGACGTGCTCTTCCTCGGCACCGAACACCACGTCTTCGCCAGCACCAACCGGGGCGACTCCTGGGCCCGTTTCCCCACCCTCCCCACCACGGCCTACGACGACATGGTCATCCACCCCCGCGAGAAGGACCTGGTGCTGGGGACGCACGGCCGCTCGATCATCATCCTGGACGATGTCGGCCCGCTGGCCCGCTACGGCGCCACCACCGCCGACGCCGCCGCGCTCTACAACACCCGTCCCGGCACGATCATGAACTACTGGAAGGACACTTCATACCGCGCCCAGGCCACCTTCATGGGTGACAATCCGGTGGACGGGACGCTCGTCACCTACAGCCTCAGCCCGGGTTCCGGGCCCGCCCGGCTTACCGTCCGCAACGCCGCCGGCGATGTCGTCCGGGAACTGGCGGTACCCTCGGCGCCGGGACTGCACCGGGTCGACTGGGACCTCCGCCACGCGCTCCCGGGTGCCGACGGCTCCGAGTGGGCCGCGCATGATCCCGCGGTGGTCCCCCGCACCCTGGACCGGCGCGGCCCCTTCGTGTCACCGGGCATCTACACGCTGGAGCTTTCCGCGCGCGGCACCACCGTGACGGGAAACGTGAGCGTGGCGGGCGACCCCGATCTGCCCCTCACCGTGGAGGACTACCGCGAGCGCGAAGCCTTCCTCCTCGAGATCCTGGAACTGACCAGCCTGCTTGGCGAGGGTGGAAACGGCGACGCCATCGGCTACCGTCGCCAGCTCACGCAGCTCTACAGCGCGATCAACGGCGGCGGGGTCCGGCAGGGCACGCTACATCCCCCGACCACCACCCAGCGCGAACAGCTGGAGAGGATCAGGCAGGCGCTGCGGCGGATGGGGCTGGTGGCATAGTCACCATCACCAACGGATCCTCGTCGGGAACCCCAACAGGATCTCGAACGATTCGTCGAGGTGCGCATCGAAACGTTGATCCCGCCGGTACCGTCCCTCGATGTTGAAGGACGACCTTCCCACAACCGGCGACAGTCCCGCGCCCCAGCCGTAGACCACCGAGTCCCCGCCCAACCATTTGCGGGCTTCCGTGTCGTAGGTCCGGTTGGCCACGGGATAAGCCCGGCCGACGAATCCGATCAGGTACGGCTGGCTCGGGACATCGACCCTGATCCCGCCCTCGACGGTTGTCAGGTAGTCCATTTCCAGGCCGGCCTCGGAGTTCACGGCCAGAATGGAACCGGCACCCCCCACGAATGCAGCGAGCTGGACGGGGGTGGGAAGCGGAATCCGGATCTCGGCGGCGGCGCGCATTCCCGCCATCGGAGAGACCGGCAATCTGATCTCGCGCGGATTGTCGGAGACGCCCGCGTAGGGCAGCAGGACAAGGCTGACGAGCCTGCCCTCGGCCTGATCATTCTCCTGTGCCGTCACTCCTTCCGAAGCGACGAGACCGATACCCACAAGAAACAGTACACCGATCATGACTAGACGCATTAGCTTTTCCCCTCCATTAGGTTAGCGCCACCAGTTGAAGCCGCCACCCCCGAACCGGTTGTTAACCACATTATTGTATATCGAACCGAATTGGAAGGAAAAGCCGACTTCAATGCTGTAATTGAAATCCTGGGCCCGCTGCTGGAGGTTCAGCAATGCCTCGGCGTCGGTGGCGCCCTCGGCCGAGAGGTAGATCTGGTCGTTCACCCAGGAGATATTCGCCTCGCCGCTGATGCTCAGGCCGCGGGCAATGCGGAAGTCCACGTCCCCCCGCATTGAGATGTTGTACAGGTCGGTGTCGTGGAGGAAATGCGACCCCTGGAGGCGGATGGAGGCGTCGCCCCACTGCTGGCGCTGGGAGAGCTCGATCTCGAGTGCCTGCTCCCAGCGGGTCTCTTCCAGCTGCCCGTGGACGGTCTTTTCGATGTAGCGCCTGTAAGCGGGCCCGATCTGGTAGAAGACCGTGAAGGAGCGGCGCGTGGCCTCTTCGTAGGGGAAGAAGCTGTACTCGAGCGCAGGTGTAGCCTCGATCCGGAAGGTCTGGTTGAACCGGACGATCTTTCGGGCCTCGCCCTCGATCCCGATCGACCAGTGATCGGCCAGCGAGTATGCAATCAGTTCGCTGAACCCCCAGTCCGTCCGCCGGTCCATGAAGGTCGAGTCGTTTGAAAGGTCGATTTCCCGGCGGTTGTACTCCACGTCCGCCCGGAAATTCATCTTCCAGGTGGGGGTCACGCGCGACGCGCTCATGTTTCCGGTGATCTGGTTGGTGCGGCGCGTCTGCTCGCCGTCGAGCTCCGTCCGTCCCCCGAGTCGGAACACCCAGAAGTTCCACGGGTCGTCGACTTCGTCCTGGGCCACGACGCGCTCGCCCGGATCGAATTCCTCGGTGGGGGCGTCCACGATGTCGGCAATCTCATGGAAGTCCTCCACCGTCTCGAAGAAGCCGTTCACGGTGGCAAAGTGCAGCAGCCCCACGCCGATGGTGTGGACGAGTTCGTCGAGCGTCTCGCGGTCCGTGGCGGTCGGCGGGGCCTGGTAGAGGAGCTGGTGCTCGTACTCGAGGTCTCCCCTGCCCATGAGGTCCAGCTGGTACTCGCGGCCACCGGCGCCGGTCGTCTGGCCCGTCATGATGACGTGGACATCGGCGCTCTCGGGCACCCGCACCCAGTTCACCCAGGTGAGCTCCGTGCGGAAGTACTCACGGTTGCAGCCGCGGGTCGCACAGTCGAGGAAGACGCTCGGCCGGTCGCCGTTCACGCCTTCGGTCTGCTGCGCGGAGAGGGGCCCGGCCGCGCACGCCAGCGTGGCGAGCGCGGGGAACAATAAGGCCCGGGCGTGGCGATGGAGCGCGCCGCGGGTCAGCATCGTTGCGGTTCGCGTGCCGGCGCGGTCGCGTTCCGCACTCCTTCCATGGTCATCTGTGTTGAAGTCCTTGCGGTCAAGTGACAGGATGGTGCCCGCCCGGCACCCTGCTCAAGCCGTTTCAGGGTGCGGATTCCGAGCCCTCACCAAAGACACGCCGGGATAGCGCGCCGTTGAGACCACCCATTGCCCCGCCCCGGTCCACATTGCAGACTCCCCCACGTCGCACACCACCGACTCCGGGAGACTCCGCATGCTCTTCGCCGCTCACTCCGGCCTCCGCTTTCTGGTCCTGCTGGCCGGACTCTTCGTGGTTCTCTATGCGCTGGTCGGTCATTTCGGCAAGCGCGAATACTCGACCGCGATGGGTCGTCTCGCCGCCGTCTTCACGGGACTGCTGCACCTCCAGGTGCTTACCGGGGTGGCGGTGCTCTTCACCCGGCCCTTCTACAACAGCATCATCGGCCATCTCTTCCTGATGCTGATGGCGGCCGCCGTGGCCCAGCTTACCAGCAGCGTGGTCAGGCGCCGTCCACAGGAAGCGAAGACCTACGGACCTCATCTGGTGGGGGCGGTGGTGGCGCTGGGGCTCGTGGCGGCGGGGATTCTCGCGATTGGGCGGGGGGTATTCCAGAGCACCATGTAGGAGAGGGGTCTCGGCTACCCGGACCCCTGCTCTCCCCGGCCCTACCCCTTTTCTCCCGCCTTCTTCCGCAGCTCCGCCCGGATCTTCCGCCACTCCTCGCACTGCGATACCTGCATGTCCGGGTACATGCTGTTCAGGGTGTCCAGGGCCTCTTGCAGGGCTTCCACGTCAGGCTCGTCGGCGCTGGTCTCGCCGAGAACCGTACCGAGTATCGGCATGAGCCGTTCCATCTCCGCGTTGAATTCGTCGCGCTCGGCAGGAGTCATCGCTTCCCACGAGGCCTCCCAGGCCGCGGCGATCGAATCCGGATCCATGGCCTGCAGCTCCGCCAATAACTCGTCCGTCGACTCTTCATTCTCCTCGAACATTTCGAGGACCGGACGCTGCATCACCTCGCTGAGCTCCTCGTCGCTGGACACCACCTCGTCCACGAGCACCTCGTCGCACATCACCATCCGGAACCGCACCGGTCCTTCACCGTTCTCAAGACGTTCGATGGTGGCGCTGTCTTCGGCGGTGAATTCGGGTGTGAACCCAAACCCGTCCATCATCACCATTTCGAACACCGGGATATCGGGCTCCTGGCGCGCGCTACCGCAAGCCCCCATCACCACCACCGCAATCAACCCGACCACCCACCGACCACCCCGAAGGACAAACCGTCCAAAAGCTCGCATGACTGCACCTCTCCCATTCTTGCTGATTCCATTGCCGCACCCGTGAACTTCCGGGTAAGGGGTCCCCGTGGCAAGGAAGCCGGCACGCGGCAATGACGAAGACGAGAGAAGTCACGCTCCGTGCGTCCGCAGCTCAAGTGGCCGCACTAGTCAGACTAGTCTGCTTTAGCACCACTGCCACAACCCGCGCCGGCACACAGATCCCCCCCTCGCCGGACACGGCAACGTCAGGGCCACGGCGGAAATCCGGGGCCCAACCTGTTAGACTGAACCCGACATGACACACCGAATCACCAACGGCAACTCCGGGCTGCTCGCCTTCGTGATGGGAGGCGGCGGCGCTCGCTCGGCCTACCAGGCGGGCGTTCTGCGATACCTGTCGCGCCGCTTTCCGGATCTCGAGATCCCGATCATTACCGGGGTCAGTGCCGGAGCCATCAATGCGGCCCACCTGGCCGCGCACCACGGCACCTTCCGCCAGGCGACGGACGAGTTGACCCAGCTCTGGGGCGAGCTGACGGTCGACAGGGTTTTCCGCACGGACCTCGGGTCGCTTCGCCGGCACCTGTTCCGCTGGAGCCGGCAACTGCTTTCGGGGGGCAAGGGCGGCCGCCTCAAGGTGCGGGGCCTCCTGGACACCCAGCCCCTGCGCGAATACCTCACCGAAGCGATGCACGCGGTGGACGGCGAGCTGACGGGAATCCACTACAACCTGGCGACGGGCAGGCTGCGGGCCGCCGCTCTCAGCACCACGAACTACTCGACCGGGCAGTCCATTCTCTGGGTACAGGGCCACGATGTCGAAGAGTGGGAGCGTCCATACCGACGCTCCCGGGTCACCACGCTCTCCGTCGACCATGTCATGGCGTCGGCGGCGCTCCCCATCGTCTTCCCGGCGGTGCCCATCGGGGGACACTGGTACGGCGACGGCGGCATTCGGCTCACAGCGCCGCTGTCCCCGGCACTGCACCTGGGGGCCGACCGCATCCTGGCCATCAGCACCCGCCGGGCACGTTCCCATAGCGAAGCGGATTCGCCTTCGGTGACCGGCTATCCGCCTCCGGTCCAGGTCGCGGGCGTCCTGCTGAACGCTATTTTTCTCGACCTGCTGGACGAAGATTCACTGCGGCTTTCCCGCATCAACGAACTGCTGGCGGGGATGGAACCCGAAGCGCGCCAGGGAATGCGGCCCATCCGGCTCCTTACCATCCGGCCGTCGGTGGATCTGGGGCGGCTGGCCGGCAAGTTCGAGCCGCAGCTGCCCAGGGCGATTCGCTACATGACCCGGGGACTCGGTACCAGGCACACGGAGACGCCGGATTTCCTCAGCCTGATCATGTTCCAACCGGACTATTTGGGCGAACTTATGAGAGTAGGCGAGGCCGACGCCGAGGCCCGGGAGGCAGATCTGGCCGAGCTGCTGGAGCCGGGTCAGGCGCCAGCGGAATCGGTCCCGCCATTGCGAGAAATTGAATGAACCGACGAACCGAGGAGGGCACTGTGAACACGAGCGCCTCAAACGACCACGGCAAGATGAGCGACGCGCGTGAATCGCGGGAAGTCGCCGAAGGGGCCCGGCAGGACAGGTGGGAAAAACGGAGCTTCATGAAGGAGCTCTTCGGCGGCCGCCTGTCGCTGGACCTTGTTCATCCCCATCCCGAACAGGATCCCGAGGAGGCCGCCCGGGCCGCACCCTTCCTCGAGAGCATCCGCCGCTTCGCGGAGGAGCATGTGGACGGCGACGCCGTCGACCGCGACGGATGGGTGCCGGACTCCGTGCTGCAGGGTCTGGCGGAGTTGGGCGCCTTCGGGATCAAGGTTCCGCGCGAGTACGGAGGTCTCGGGCTGTCGCAGACATCCTACAACCGGGCCCTCGCGCTCGTCGCCAGCCGCTGCGCCTCCACGGCGGCGTTCCTGTCCGCGCACCAGTCCATCGGGGTGCCCACGCCGCTGGTCCTATTCGGCACCGAGGAACAGAAGCGCAAATACCTTCCCCGCGCCGCGGGCGGCGAGCTGTCGGCCTTCGCCCTGACGGAGCCGGATGTGGGATCCGACCCGGCCAACATGTCCACCTTCGCCGAACTTTCGGCGGATGGAACGCACTACATCCTGAACGGCGAGAAGCTGTGGACCACGAACGGTCCCCGCGCCGATTTGCTTGTGGTCATGGCGCGCACGGCCCCGCGCGAGGGCGTGAAGGGCAAGCGTCCGATCAGCGCCTTCATCGTCGAGACGGCGTGGCCGGGGGTGGAGGTGGGACACATCTGCCGGTTCATGGGACTGCACGGCATCTCCAATGGCGTGCTCCACTTCCACAACGTGAAGGTTCCCCGCGAGAATCTGCTGTGGGGCGAGGGACTGGGTTTGAAGCTGGCGCTGATCACGCTCAACACGGGCCGTTTGGCGCTCCCGGCCTTCTGCGCCGCCGCTGGCAAGGGACTGCTGGGTGCGTGCCGGAAGTGGGCAAGGGAACGCGTCCAGTGGGGCGCGCCAATCGGCAAGCACGACGCCGTCGCCCAGATGCTGGGACGCATGGCGGCGGAGACCTACGCGATGGAAGCCGCCGTGGAGCTGGCCGCGGCCATGTCCGGCCTGGGCACCCTGGACATTCGCCTCGAAGCGGCCACCGCCAAACTGTGGCACAGCGAGAAGACCTGGGACCTGGTGAGCGACGCGGTGCAGATCCGGGGAGGGCGCGGCTACGAGACCGCCGACTCCCTCAGACAGCGCGGCGAGGACCCCTTTCCGGTCGAACGGGTCCTGCGGGACTCGCGCATCAACCTCATCTTCGAGGGGTCGAGCGAGATCATGCGGCTCTTCATCGCGCGCGAAGCGGTCGACGAGCATTTGACCGTGGCTGGCGCGGCCATCGACCCGCGGCTGCCGCTGTCCACGCGCATGGTCGCCTTCCTCAAGGCGGGGTTGCACTATGCATTCTGGTATCCGGGCAGGTGGCTGGGATGGGGACGGTGGCCGCGCTACAGCTCCTTCGGCCCCCTGGCGCGACATGTGCGGTTCGCAAATCGCGCCTCGCGAAAGCTGGCCCGCACCCTCTTCCACGCCATGGTCCGCTTCGGGCCCAGACTCGAGCAGCGGCAGGCGGTGCTCGGCAGGCTCGTGGACATCGGCGGCGACCTGTTCGTCATGACGGCCGCTTGCGTGCGCGCCACCAAGCTCGTCCGCGAGGAACCCGCCGACCGGACACCGTACGAGCTCGCCGACGCGGCCTGCAAGCTGGCACGCCGGCGCATCCGGGCAAACTTCCGCGCCGTCTTCCGCAACGACGACACCGACATGTACAAGGTGGCGCGCGGCGCAATGGACGACCGTTACGAGTGGCTGGAAAAGGGACTCGCGGACCAGTCCGCCGCGACCCCGTCAACACCCCCACCCACCCCGCCCCACCCCGAGCCGGAGCTTCGCCGGGCCGCAGAGCCCGTTCCCGGCTGACGGCACGCGCACCTCCGGAATGACCCGCCCGCTTCTTCTCTTCGTCTTCCTGTGGACCCTGGCGCTGCTGCTCCTGGGCAGCATCGTGCACGCGATAGGAGCCAGCCTGGCATGTCCCGACTGGCCCACCTGTTTCGGCACCATGCTGCCCGAAATGACCGGTGGCGTCTTCTGGGAACACCTCCACCGCCTCTGGGCCGGCGCACTCCTGGTCCTGTTCCCCGTGGCGGTGATCCTGACTCGCCGCGCGCATCCGGACCGGGTGATCCTCTTCCGTCTTGGCCTTGCCGGAATCGGCCTGCTGCTCGTCCAGTCGGTGCTGGGCGGCCTCACGGTGATCTTCCAGTTGCCCGACGCGATCTCGACCTCCCACCTGGCACTGGCCTTCCTGTTCCTGGCGCTGGTCACCGTGATCCTGGTGCGGACAGGACCGGAAACCGGCGACTACCGGGACGCCGGCGACGAAGGACGGTTGGCCCGGCGAGCCGGACTCGTGGTGGCTGGACTCGTCTTCGCTCAGTCGGTGGTCGGGGCACTGGTGCGCCACACCGACGCCGGGATGGCGTGCCCCGACGTGCCCCTGTGTCTCGGCCGGGTGATCCCGCCGCTCGAGTACCCGACGGTGCAGCTCCATTTCCTGCACCGGGTGCTGGGGATCGTGGCGGCGGTGGTGACGCTCCGCTACGCCTGGCTGGTGATGGCGCGCAGCCGGGCGCCCTTCGCGAGAAAGATGGCCACGGCCCTGGCAGCGGGCGTGGTTGCCCAGGTTCTCCTCGGGTTCGCCTCGGTCGCGGGCCGACTTGCACCCCCCTACGTCTCCGCGCACACCCTCATGGCCGCGATACTGCTATCGCTTGGTGTGGCCATGGCCGCCCACGCTTGGGAGCGCGCGCCACAATGACCGTCGAGACGGTCGGCCAGGCTTTGGCAGCGGTCAACGCGGGGCTGAACCTGACCAGCACCGTGCTGCTCCTGGCCGGCGTCCGCTGTATCCGCCGTGGGGAGGTTAGAAAACACCGCCGCTTCATGGTCGGCGCGGTAACCGCTTCCGCCCTCTTCCTCGTTCTCTACCTGGTGCGGTTCTCGCTGACCGGAACGCACACCTTCGAGGGGCCCGAGATGATGCGGCGCATCTACCTGGTGGTCCTTTTCAGCCACATGGTCCTGGCCGCAACGGTGGTGCCGCTGGTCCTCCGCCTTCTCCACCTCCTGAGTCACCGCAGGTTCAAGGCGCACCGAACACTGGCCCGGTGGACCTTCCCGATCTGGCTTTACGTCTCCGTTACCGGGCTCTTCGTCTATTACATGCTCTACCACGCGTACGGCTAGCGCCCGCGAGAGCTACCCACAGCTACTCCTTCAGGGACCACTTGCAGACCCGGTCCCCCCTGGTCTCGCAGCTATGTTTGACCACTTTCAGGTCCCCCCCCACCCCCTTCCGCACCCCGCGCTGGCAGAATCCAGTGACGAGAGCGCAGGCGTCTCCGCCCGGGTCCATCTGCACCAGCGGCGACGCCGAGACCTCGAGCGAGAAGGTTCCGGAAACAAAGCCGCCCACGCGCTGGCCGAACAGCTTGCGCAACGTGCGCCCGGTTGCGCGCCTCACCATGCGGAACCGCAAGACCCGCGGAAGCCACCATTTCCGTCGCGGCATGTGTTCTTCGGCCAGCCTGGTCCCCATTTCGAAGAATACCTTCGCCGCGTCGGGACGCTTCTTGACCAGCCGGGTGAATTCCGCCAGCTCTGCGTCCGACAGCTTCCTCCCCTTGCGGGCGTGTTCCCGGTACAGCTCGATCTGCCGCCCGACGACCTCGCTCAGCCCCAGCCTGCGCGGGATGGTGCGGGCGACCACTTCGTTTTCGAGCTTCTCGCCGGGGCTGTCCACCGACCGAAGCGCCTCGAGAAGCGACAGGGCGACCTGGGCGGCCACGCGAGGCTTGTGGACTTCGCTCAATTGCGGATCTCGTTTCTGTCGACGTCAGTGCCCAGATCACCCGGCCCGCCTGCAATCTGACCAATCGGCACGGTAGGGAGCAATCGCGGAGGCGGCAGCGGGGACCAGCGATTGCCCGCCCCCCTTCCGCCTTACTACCTTCCGGTGTGACGAATGGTCCCCTGCGTTGCCGCTGTCCACCGGCCCGATCCATCGGGACTCTCACCCAAACCCGCCCTTCACCCACTTCCCCTCGACACCGTCCTTGAAGCGATACGCGGCCTTCGACCCGCCCGAATACCGGAACTGGCAGCTCGACGCGGACCTGCTGCGCGAGTACCGCCGCCGGATCCGCGAAGACCCAGAGCGCGACAGCGTGGTGCGCCAACTCGCGGCCGATCGCCCGCTCGACCTCTACCGCGACCTCCTCCTCACGCGTCTGCAGGACATCGGGCTCAAGCGCTGGGTGCGCCAGGGCGTCATCAGCAAGGCGTGGCTCGGCGTCGGCGAAGAGGCGGTGACGGTCGGATGCGTGGCCGCCCTGGAGCCTGACCGGGACGTGGTCATTCCGATGATCCGCAACGCCGGGGCGGGCCACATGATGGGACTGCCGCTGGTGCACGGCTTCACCTCCTACCTTGCCACCGCCGGCAGCCCCAGCTCCGGGCGCGATTTTCACTACGGCGATGTCGCCCGTGGCGTGATCCAGCCGGTCAGCCACATGGGCACCAGCGTGCCGGTCGCGGCCGGCGCGGCGCTGGCCTTCAGGAACCGGGGCGAAGACCGCGTCGCGCTGACCTGGACCGGTGACGGAGCCACCAAGACCGCGGCCTGCCACGAGGGTCTGGTTTTCGCCTCCCGGCTCAGTGTGCCTGCGATCGTGGTGATTCAGAACAACCAGGTCGCCCTGGGCACCCGTGTCGACCAGCACGGCGCGGGCAAGCCCGAGGATGTCCCCGCCGCCCACGGCATCACCCCCCTGCTCTGCGACGGGAACAACGTGCTGGATGTCCTCGCAGCCACCACCCTGGCCCGAAGACGGTGCGTGCGCGGCGACGGCCCCGCCGTGGTCGTCGCCGAGACCTTCCGCATGGGCGGGCACGCCACCCACGACGAGCGGGAGGCCCGCGAGACGTTCGCCGCCGAACTCTTCGAACACTGGGGACGCCGCGATCCGGTCGGCCTCTTCGAGGCGTACCTGCTGGACGAAGGCATCCCCGCCGCCACGCTCGCGGAGGTGGAGGCCAACGCCACCGAAGCGGTCGAGCGCGCTGCCCAGGAGGCGTTGGCGTCGCGCGACGACCGGCCGCCCCCCGAGCATGCCCTTTTCGAGGGAATCTCCGAGGGCGGCGTGCTGCATGGCCTGGAGGGGCGGCTGGCGGTGGACGGCAGGGGGAAATAGGATTCACCTCATGTTCGAGAATCTCCGCCGGGCCTTCAGGGAAGCCGTCGACAACTTCAACAAGGAGCTCGACCGCGACGCCGTGCCCGAAGCCGTCGACAAGCTGCTCAGGGGCATGCAGCAGGAGGCCGTCGACGCGAAGGCGGCGCTGGAGGGGTTGAAGAAGCAGCTGGCCGTCGCGCGGAAGCGTTCCAGCGAAGAGGCGCACAACGTCGAGGTCTGCAGGCGGCGCGAGACCATGGCGCGCGATATCGGCGACAGCGACACCGCCGACCTTGCCGCCACCTACGCCGAGAAGCACGACGCCCGGCGCAAGGTCCTCTCCGACAAGGCGAAGGCCATCGAGGCAGAGATTCGCCTGCAGGAGGCGGAGTACACCGAGATGATGTCGCAGATCAGGAAGGCGCGCGCCAACCGGGACAAGCTCGCAGCGAGCGCCGGGCGGGCGCAGGCGCGCGATGCGCTCGGCGGCTCCGACGACCTCTTCGGGGAGCTGGACCGGATGGCCGAACGGATTGGCGACAGCGAGGCGGCCGGGAGCGCGGAGGAGGCGCTTTTCGACGACGCCAGCGACTTCGACGAGCAGCTGGGGGCGTCGACGCGGGAGGAGGCGATCGACGCCCGTCTGGAGGATTTGAAGCGCCGCATGCGAAAAGGTTAGCCAACCGTGCCTCGCGGTCTCTATGGTGGTGCAAATCCGTCCGCGAACTGATAGATTCGGGGCATGGAAAACTGGATCGGAGTTGCAGTCTGGATCGTGATGGGCATGGCGATCGGCCTCGGGATGAAGGTGGTCGTCAAGCGCCCCGATACCACCCCGGGACACACCCGGGTTCTGTGCGTGCTGGGCGCCTTCGCCGCGGTGATCGGCGGCATGCTGGGCGTGGGCATCCTCGAGTTCGACCATCCGGTGGCGCTCAGCTTCGGCGGGATGGCGGGCGCGGTCGGTCTGGCGGTGCTCCTGACCTGGGTCTACCGCTGGGGCATCAAGGGTCTCACCTGAGGCACCCGTACGCGAACCACCCACCGCCATGACCCACCCCGTCGAATACGCACACAGGGAACGAGCCCGCTTCTACGACGAGCTGTGGGACTTCCTGCGCATCCCCTCCGTGTCGGCCAAGTCGGAGCATGACGGGGACACGGAGCGCGCCGCCGAGTGGGTGCGCGGCCAGCTCGAAGGCGCGGGCCTGCAGGCCGAGACGCTCGCCACCCCCGGCCACCCGGTCGTGCTCGGCGAATGGCGGGGAGCGGGCCCCGATGCGCCGACCGTCCTCATTTACGGGCACTACGATGTGCAGCCCCCGGAGCCGCTCGATCTGTGGGACAGCCCCCCCTTCGAGCCCGCCATCCGCGACGGCCGCATCTATGCACGGGGCTCTGCCGACGACAAGGGGCAGCTCTTCCTCCACATCAAGGCTCTCGAGGCGCATCTGGCCACGCGCGGCCGCCTGCCGGTCAACGTCGTCGTTCTCGCGGAGGGGGAAGAAGAGGTGGGCTCTCCGAACCTCGTCCCCTTCGTCAAGGCACACCGGGAACGCCTCGGGGCCGAAACGGTGGTCATCTCCGATTCGGCCATGTTCGCTCCCGGTGTTCCATCGCTGCTCTTCTCGCTGCGCGGCCTGGCCTACTTCGAGATTCACGCACAGGGGCCCCGTTCGGACCTCCACTCCGGTGCCTACGGCGGGGCGATCCCCAACCCCGCCAACGCGCTGTCGCGAGTTATCAGCAGCCTTCACGACGAAACGGGCCGGATCGCCATCGCGGGCTTCTACGACGATATCATTGCCCCGTCGCCCGAGACGCTCGCGGGGATTCTCTCCCTTCCCTTCGACGCCGAGGCCTACGCGCGCGAGGTGGGCACCGTTCCCGCCGGTGGCGAGTCGGCCTATTCACCACTGGAGCGCCTGTGGACCCGCCCCTCGTGCGACGTCAACGGCATGCTCTCCGGCTACACGGGAGAGGGGGCGAAGACCGTCCTTCCCGCCAAGGCGATGGCGAAGGTCAGCTTCCGCCTGGTGCCGGGGCAGTCGCCGGATCGGGTGAAGGTGCTGCTGGAGGAGCACCTGGCGAAGGTGGCTCCCGTTGGCGTGGACCTTACGGTCGTGGAGCTGCACGGCGGCCGTCCCTGGCGCGCCCAGCTGGAAGGGCCGCTCTTCGACGCCGCGTCGCGGGCGCTGGAGCGCTCGTTCGGGGCGCGTCCCGTATTGGCGGGCGAGGGCGGCACGATCCCCATCGTAGGGGAGTTCGAGGAGATCCTGGGCGCGAACTCGCTCCTCCTCGGATTCGCGCTCCCCGGCGCCAACATGCACGCACCCAACGAGTGGTTCGCGACGGACTGTTTCGAGAAGGGGATCGACACCCTGATCCACCTGTACGACGAGCTGGGCGGCGGGAGCGACCCCAGGTAGCCAGATTGCTGGCACAACCCGGAGCCGTGCGCTACCTGCTTCTCAACGCCGCAGGGTCCGGCAATCCGAGACTGATCGCCACATCCAGACCCTCTGCCGGATTCGGAAGCGCAAATGAACCACGCAGAATTCTGCGAATGCGTCCGCTGCTGCGATCCGTGAAGATCCCGATGGGGCGGTTCGTGGTGCGGTCCAGCGTGTCCCACCCGTCAGGGCCGGTCAGTGTGATGCGTGAGAGCGAGCCTGCCCACGCCGGGTCTACGGGAAGGCTGAACGCGAAGTGTCCCTGGCCCGATTCGGCTTCGACCGACGGGGCAAAGCTCAGCGAGAAGAGGCTCGCCCCGTCCGGCCCAAGGCCTTCGATCCTGTAGGGCCCGTCGGTGAGCGGGAGGGACACGGGTGCATCCAGCACCACCGCAGGTTGGAGGACTGTCTCATCCGGGCCAGCCCGGCCCCAGAGAATGAGCGTTGTCGTCCGCTCCGTCCGGGCCATAGTGGTCCCCATTCCCGGCGCATTCGCCCTCACGCGGTACTCCAGTGCCTTCATGAAACTGAAATCGCTGATCCAACTCGGATAGCAGTAGGACATGATATCGGACTGGGCGGGCCGCACGAGTGCCGCTTCCTCCAAATCGTATCCCCAGTGCCCGATGCGCCCGCCTCCGTGCGGGTAGTTCGGATCGGTGCCGGCTGCAACCCCGCACGGCGCGTGACCCAGGTTCATGTTGTGGCCGAGTTCATGAGCAATCACCCCGTCGTGGATCTCGGAAACACCGGCCCACCCGGGCTGGTGGGCCGCTCCGCCCTGAACCGGTGGCATCAGGCCCATGTAGTGTCCCGACCCGCCATCGGCTACCCGGAGGAGCTGAATCTCTTCGAGCAATGAGAAAATGTTCTCGAAGCTCACCTCATACGATGTCACAAGAGGCCGGCGTACGCCCAGAACGATGCTGTCGACCGGCAGAAGGAGCCGGGTTTGCTTCAGCAGCGCACTCTCCGAGGTGATGCCCTCCGTGGCTCGGATCACGGACGAATCGGGATTCGTCATCGAGATCATTGGAATCAACGTCAATTCAAACTGCGGCATCTCCCGGACGTCCAGCACCGCCCGGCCCGTCTCCGGGAATCTGAGCCGGCTGCCCTCCTCCAACGGCAACTCGGCCCGTGGGTCCACCTCCACCACCATCTCCAGGCCTGGCTGCAGGATCTCACCGGGGATCAATGCCTGGTGTATTCCTTCCACCCGACCCTCATCCACTTCGGTGCCTATGCCCCAGGCGCCATCGGAGGCCATATCGACGGTGTACACCTCCGACCCTTCCCGGAAGAAGGTTGCACGGGCTTCGGAATCGAAGAAATTCCACTCGTCGGCGACCGCGAAAATCCTTAGCAAGGCTTCTCGATCGGCCACCAGCGGCACACTCGCCCCGGGATCCTGGATTGCCTGGTTCAGATACACGACCGGAACGGACACCGTGATCGCATCGGGATTCATGCACGGATCCCCCAGCACTTCCGCTATGTCGCCAAGCCAGCCCTGAAACCGCTGGTCGAGGGGCGCGCACAACCCCGAGTCCTGGAAGCTGAGGAAATCCAGATCCAGGTGGGTGATGTTCGGCGGGAATCTGCCCGCCAGACCGGGATTCCCGCTTACGTCCAGCTCTGCAAGTTCACGCAGGTAGGTCAGCTCCACCGGAAGTACCCCCACCACCTCGTTGGCCGCCAGGTTGAGCCCGGTGACCCTCCCATGGACGTCCGTGTCCACCCCCTCCCAGGTGCTCAGCGACTGATCCGAAAGCCAGCCGTCGCGGCGCGTCCAGTCGTCGCCTCCCATGGCATGATAGAGCGCAGTCAGCACGAGTCTATCGTGTTCCCCTGGCGAACACTCCTCCGATTGCACCCATCCAATCCCTTCCATCCACTCCGCGAAACCGGAGGTACGCGGCGCACAGAGGCCGGTGTTCGGGAAGAGGAACTCATTGAGATCGAGCCTCATAAGGCCGTCCGGAAGAAGTCCCACAAGATCGTTTGCCCCCACTCTGAGGGTGCGTAGCGATTCCGTGAACTCGCCCGGCAGGCCTCCGACGAGTGAATTGGCCCCAACGGCGAGAGCCTCCAGCGCCGGAAGAGCAGTCAACTCCGCGGGTATGGGTCCCGACAGACGGTTGCCCCCCACCGCGAGAAACCGGAGCCTGGAGAGTTTGGCCGCCTCCGACAGGAGTACGCCTGACAGCGCGTTGCCGCCGAAATCAACAACCTCGAGCATCTCCAGATCACCCAGCCAGTCAACGGGACCGCTCAGTTCGTTTCCTGAGAGGATGAGAGACCTGAGGGATGTCAGGCCGCGCAAAGTCTCGGGAATCTCACCGGTCAGATCGTTCGAGGCCATATTGAGATAGCTCAGGCTCTCCAGTTCACCAAGTTCGGCCGGGATGGAGCCCGAAAGCCCATTTCGTACGAGGCGCAACGAGGTCACCGAACCTCGAACGGTGGCTTGGACTCCGGCCCAGTTGTGCAGAGGCTGGTTGCTCAACCAGTGCGTGTTGTCGCCCCAGTTATAGCCGTCCGTCGCGTGGAAGAGAGCGGCCAGCGCCCTCCTTTCCGGGTCATCGCTGACGAAGATCGACGCTTGTCCCGAGGCCTCGCCGGAGCTGGCCGTGATTGTCGCGCTTCCCATACCCGCGGCGGTCACGACACCACCCGCGTCCACCGTTGCCACGGTGGTGTCGGCGCTCGACCAGGTAATTTGTGCGTTCGGGATCTCGCTTCCGTTGGCGTCGAATGCCCTTGCGGTCAACTGCACCGTGCTTCCGGAACTCGTCAGCACAGCCGACGCCGGCGTGACGGTCACGGTGGCCGGCACCGGCCCCGTCGGTCGGTCAGTTTCGGTAGGGTTTTCGCATGCTCCCGCTACGACCAGGGACAGCACGAGCAACCACCTGTGAAATGAAACCCCGCGTTCGGCCCCGTCGAGCCACCCTGTCATCTTTGTCATCGTCGTCGTGCTCCCCTGTAAGACCACACCTCAGCCTCTGACCCTGTTGCCCCCATCCTCATGCACACGTGGTCGGTCAGCCATCCTCGTTGATGAATATTATGGGAGACATTCTGGAATCCACAACACCCGGAATACATTGTTGCCCCGGTCGGCGCATGCCACGGCATGACAGATTCGGTTGTTGACAACGTTGCCAACTGCTTTGCCCACCTACTCTTGCGAGCAGCCCACCATCCATGCTGCCCGCAGCAGCGCCCGTGCCTTGTTCATCGTTTCGGTGAACTCCGCCTCCGCATCCGAGTCCGCCACCACCCCCGCCCCTGCCTGCACATGGGCCCGGCCACCCCGCACCACCATCGTGCGGATGGCAATCGCGGTATCCATCTGCACCCCTCCCCACCCTATGTGCCCCACCGCACCCGCGTACGGCCCGCGCGCGGTGGGCTCCAGTTCGTCGATGATCTCCATGGCGCGCACCTTCGGCGCCCCCGACACGGTCCCCGCGGGGAAGCAGGCACCGAGTACGTCCAGAGCGGACAGCCCCGCGCGCGCCCGGCCCTCGACCTGGCTGCAAAGGTGCATGACGTGCGAGTACCGCTCCACGGCCATCAGCTCGGGCACGGTGACGGTTCCGTACTCCGAGACGCGCCCCACGTCGTTGCGCCCCAGGTCCACCAGCATGCGGTGCTCGGCCAGCTCCTTCTCGTCCCGGGCGAGCTCGCGCGCCAGTTCCCGGTCCTCGGCGGGAGTGCGGCCCCTCCTGCGCGTTCCGGCGATGGGCCGCACGGTAACCACCCCG
The DNA here is from genome assembly GCA_965208295.1 of Longimicrobiales bacterium. Lineage (GTDB taxonomy): Bacteria > Gemmatimonadota > Gemmatimonadetes > Longimicrobiales > Gaopeijiaceae > Bin94. Next base: position 2,036,257 of record OZ242328.1, read on the forward strand.
TCCTCGAGACGCACCAGCACCTCCGGCGACGATCCCACGATGCTCAAGCCGTCCAGTTCGAAGAAGTACATGTACGGCGACGGGTTGATGGTGCGCAGCGCCCGGTAGAGATCGAAGGGGTCCTCCTCGAACCGGGTCGTCAGGCGCTGGCTGAGCACCACCTGGAATGCGTCGCCCGCCGCAATGTACTCCTGAATCCGCCGGACTCCGGCAACGAAATCGTCATGCTCAACGTTGCTTTCGCACGAGATGTCGGCCTCGGTCTGCCCGAGTTCCAGTGACAGGGGGGCGGGACCGTGGGCGGTACGGAGCTTCCCCACAACCCTCTCCAGGCGTTCCACGGCCTCGCGATAGAGAACCTCGAGCGCGCCGGGGCCGGTGGCGTCACCGGTCTCCACGGTGGTGATCGCCTTGGCCCGACCGTGCAGATTGTCGACCGCAATCACCACGTCCGAAAACATGATCATCGCGGTGGGCAGGCCCTGGTCGTCGGGGGGACCCCGTCCCAGCCGCTCCATGCGCCGGACGAGGTCGTAGCCGAAGTAGCCGACGGCCCCGCCCCAGAAGCGTGGGAGACGGGGGTCGGGGCGGGGGCGGGATGCGGTCAGACGTGCCTGCAGGTCCGCCAGAGGGTCGTCGGTCTCGCAAGGACGCCACCCCTGTTGAGGATTCCAGACGGAAACATCGCTACCTTCCAGCATCCACGCTTCGCGCGGCCGACTTCCCAGAAAGCTGTAGCGGGCCCATTGTTCACCCCCCACGACGGATTCGAGGAGGAACCCGAAAGCACCGCCCCGCAGCTTGTGATACGCGGTGACGGCCGTGTCGGAGTCGAAGAGGAACTCGCACCAGACGGGAATGCGGCTGCCCGGCAGGGCATCCTCGAGGAAGGATTCGAAGGTGGGTTCGACGTTCAAGTGTCAGGTAGGGAAGGTCTGATTCGGAGAGAACGGATAGCTTCCAAGGATCCACGAAAAAAGTCAACGAAGGAGAGGTGCCGATGCGGCCCCACACAAAGACCCCCCGGAGCACCCAGGACGGTTCGCCTCCATACAGGTGGGCGGCGCTCGCAGCCGCCGCGGTAGGCCTGCTCTACGCCGTCACCCTGGCGCCGACCACAGCGTTCTGGGACACCAGCGAGTACATCGCCACGGCACACATCATGGGCATCCCCCACCCCCCCGGGAACCCCCTCTTCATCATTCTGGCCCGCACCTGGGACATCCTGCTGGGGATCTTTGGTCTCTCCACCGCCGTCAGGATCAACCTCTTCTCCGCCCTCATGGGCGCGCTTGCCCACGGCCTCTGGTTCCTGGTGGTACACCACATCCTCAGACATTTCTCCAACGACCAGCGCTTCCGCCTTGTCGGCGCCTTCGCCGCCGTGCTGGTCAGCGCCACCGCCTTCACGGTCTGGAACCAGTCGAATGTGAACGAGAAGGTCTACACGGTCTCGCTTCTCACCATCGCTCTGCTGTCGTGGCTCGCCTTCCGCTGGCAGGAGAGGATCGGGAAGTCCGGCGACGACAACCTCCTCGTCCTCATGGCCTTCGTGCTGGCGCTCTCGGTGGGGAACCACCTCATGGCCTTCCTGGCGGCTCCGGCGCTCCTGCTCTTCGTCCTTTTTGTGCGGCCCCGCTGTCTCCTGAATCCCCGCCTGTACCTGTTCGGCGTGCCCGCCATCGTGCTCGGATTTTCCGTCCATCTCTTCCTGCCGATCCGCTCGGAACTCGGACCCATCATCAACGAAGCCCAGCCCACCTGCGAGAACATCGGCGCGGCCGTGACCAGCGTCGTCACCTACGGCAACGCCGGATGCGAGGACCTTTCGGATGCGCTGGCGCGGAAGCAGTACTCCAAGCCCCCGCTCACCGCACGGCAGGCGCCCCTCGTCTCCCAGGCCGGCAACTGGCTGCAGTACTTCGACTGGCAGTGGGCCCGCTCGCTGTCGAGGAGAGACATGGTTTTCGGCCGGGCGCGGATCCCCATCACGGCGCTCTTCATCGGCCTGGGGATCTTCGGGATCCTGGAACACTACCGCCGCGACCGGGTCAGCTGGGTCTACATGATCTCGCTCTTCGGGGTCCTGTCCGCCGGCCTCGTCTACTACCTCAACTTCAAGTACGGGTATTCGATGCCGCTTCCCGAGGAAAACGAGCTCCGGCAGCTCATGGAGGACAGGAACGCGCGTACCATCGGGGATCTGCGCGAGGTGCGCGAACGCGACTACTTCTTCGTGGTGGGCTTCTCGGTGTGGGGGCTCATGGCGGGAATCGGGATCGCGGCCCTCTGGGACCGGGTCACGCGCATGTCCGGACGCTCGCTCGCGGCCACTTCGCCCGTGCTCGGACTGGCGCTCATCCCCCTCGTCCTCAACTTCGGCTGGGCAAGCCGGGCAGGGGATTATTCGGCGCGCGACTGGGCCCACAACCTCCTCATGAGCGTCGAGCCGTACGGGGTGATCTTCACCAACGGCGACAACGACACCTTCCCGCTGTGGTACCTGCAGGATGTCGAGGGCATCCGGCGCGATGTGCAAGTAGCGGTGACTTCATACCTGAATACGCCCTGGTACGTGGCGCAGCTTCGCGACCTCACCCGTCCCTGCGAGCCCGGCCAGGACCCGGACGCGGACCCCACCCTCATTCTGTGTCAGCGTCCTTACACGGCCGAAAACACGGACGCCATGTACACCCACGACCCCGCCGAGGCCAGGGCCGCCGGCAAGGTGCCGATCCTGTTGGCCGAACCGGTGCGCGTCCCCTCCCGCGGGATGTTCCGCGACGATCTGACGGACGCCACGATAGAGCAGGTGGCCGGCCTCCTCCCTCCGTTGCGCGAAAACCGCAGCTACGACCTGGGTCCCCTCACTGCGACGATGGCCGGCGGCCAATACCTCTACCCCTGGCACCAGTTCACCCTCGCCGCCATCGCCAACTCGCTCGGCGACAGGCCGGTGTACTTTGCGTCCGCCATCACCCCGGCAGCCACCTTCGGCATCATGGAGAACCTGGTCCGGCAGGGTGTCGCCTTCCGGCTGGTGCCGGGCAGCCCTCCGGAACTCATCCCGCGCATCATACCGAACCGGGACTCGACCAACAGGGCTCCGGTGCTTGGCACCTGGCTGGACATCGAGCGCACCAGGCTGCTGGCCGACAGCGTCTTCGTGCACCGCTCCGGCATTCCGGACGAGTGGTCGTTCTGGCCGGACCGATCCACGCGGGGAATACCGAACTACTATTCCTGGGTCTACCACGCCCTGTCGCAGGATCCGGCACACCTCGACGACCCGGAAACCCGGGCCAGAATCGCAGCTCGCCAAAGGGCGTGGGAAGACCTCGCCAATTCCCTGGAGCTACCCCCCGAGCCAGACAGCCCCGAGTCCTGACCTCTGGCGGCGAATCCCGCCGCCCTCCGCCACGCCCCTCACCCGGTAGAGGAAGTCGAAGCACTCGGGCACGGCTGCCGCCACGCGCGGCGCCGCGCAAACCAGCACAACCGGTATCCTCCGCGCCAGGCGCGCCAGGGCCGCCACCACGCGGGCCCGGTCCTCCCGGTGCAACCGGTCGAGGCCCTCGGGGAAGATGACCGAGTCCAGTTTCGCTCCCGCGTCCGCCGCCAGTTCGACGAGGGCAATCCGCGCCGCCACCTCGAGCACGGCGATGTCCTCCCCACCCCGCCCCCCACCCCCCGCCCACACCGCGAACAGCTCCGGAAACGCCCCGAGCAGCCGTCCCCCGGTCAGCGCGACCACCTTGCCGTGAATCCTCGCCCGCGCGCGACGGCGCGTTTCCGACAACAACCTGGCTCTCCTCTCCTCCCCGCCCGAGCCCGCTTCCTGCCGGTCCTCCCCCCCGCCACCACCACCCCCGCGCAACCGCGCCGACAGTTCCAACAGCTCATCCAGCCGCCGTGACGCAGCCTCCAACTCCAACCCCTGCACCTTCCGGCGGGCCAGTTCTTCGGCCAGGCTCTCCGCCTCCGCGCCAAGCGCCATGGCCCGGTTTTCGCTTGTCTGCAGGTCGTCAGGCTTGCCTTCGAGCTGGTCCCTGCGGCGGCGCCACCAGCGCCCGTCCTGCACCACGGACTCCCACTCCTCCCTGAGCGCCTCCCGCACCGGCCCGGCACGATCTCCAAGCTCCCTGCCGCATCTGCCGCACGGACCGTCCGTCCCCGCCTCGTCCGTGCTCTTCAACTGCCCGCGCAGTTCGCGTTCCCGGTCGCGATACAGCAGGAGGCGGGTCTCGGCGTCCTGGCGCTCGCGCACCCACGCCATCGTGACGGCTTCGGCGTCGCCACGGGCGATTGCCGCCTCTCCGCGTGCTTCGCGCAGTCGCGCCTCCAGTCCCGCCACCTCTTCCCCCAGCCGCATCAGCCGTTCCACCTCGCTGCGCGCATCCCGTGCCAGGCGAGCCACCCACACGTCCGCCAGATCACCCCCCGACCCGTCCCCACCCCCCCCACCCCCACGCATCTCGTCCGCCCTCACCGGACCCAGCAGCAGCGCACTCGCCGCGACCAGCCAGGTCCTCGCGGGCCCATCGCCGAACCAGAGGGCCCCGTACTCTTCGCGCCGCAGCCCGTGCGCCGCCAGCACGGCCTCCAGCTCCGCTTCAAAGGCACCGGTCCCCACACCGACCGGTCCCTCGGCACCCTCCACCACCGGCCCGGGACCGCGGTGACCGCCCCTGCTGCCGTAGGCCGTACGGAGGTCCAGCAGGAACTCATCCCACAGCGGGTCGCTCTCGCCCACGAAGCCCACCAGCCCGCGCGAGCCGCGCAAGTCCAGCACCGGACCGCGCGACCCAGCCTGCAGCGACGAGATCTTCATCGGCCCACCGCTCGCGCCCCCATCCGCCCCCGCCTCTCGGCACGCGAAGACCCTTCACCCACGGCCGCTGCATCGCGCCACGCCCCCGCCCCACCCACCCCATGCGACGCGCCCTGCCCGGGAAGCGCCTCCACCCTCAGTTCGGCGACCCGGCGGCGCACCCCGGCCAGCACCTCCCGGTCGAGCGCGGCCAGATCCCCGGCGGACAGGCCGCGCACCGGAACCCGAAGGAGCTTCCCGTCGATTCCCCCCGGCACACCCGCCAGCGCCTCGCCCAGCCGGCGCGCCACCGTGGCCGTGCCTCCTCCCGTGGCCTCGATCGGAGCCAGGCTCACCGCGGCACGTGCCTCGACCGGCCAGAAGGTCACCTTTCCCGACTCGAGCTGGGCGGTGACGAAACCCTTGTCGATCGCCGATTCCTCCCACGGATTGGTGCCGACGCGCTCCAGGGAACCGCTGTAGCAGACCCGCTCGGCCACCGGCGTGTAGGCGTGGCTGGAGCCCAGGGCGACGTAGTCCCAGCCCCGGCGCGCGATGGCCGGCGCATGCGAGCGCCCCGACGCCAGCGCCGCGTGGGCAACCAGTACATTCCACTTCGCAGCCGAGTCGGGGGAGACATTGAGCGAACGGGAGGCCATGACCGCGGGGTGGGGAAGCAGGGTAACGCAGAGCTCTCCATCGTGCAGAGCGAGGCGCCGCACCGTCGTCGTGGCCACCTCGACGCCGGGCAGGGCGCCGATCACCATGAGCGGCCCCTGCGCGCCCGCCTCCAGGGGGATGTCGCGAACTCCGGCGGCCACCGCGACCACCACCTCGGGAAGGCTGTCGCGCAGCTTGCGAACCGCCCTGGAAAAGGTGGCGATCGGCGACGCGGTCACCTCGGGATGGTCGAACACGTCGCCCGCGACGACCACGAGGTGCGGACCGAGCTCCGCGATGCGGGCCAGCGCTTTCTCGAAGACCCGCAGCACATCTCCCGCCCGCCCCGGCCCCGCCCCGGCGTATCCCAGGTGCAGATCCGACAGGTGGGCCACCTTCATCAGAGGTCCGCGTCCAACACCTTCAGCCCGGCGACCGCTCCGGGCGGCGTCCCTCCCGGATCGAGACACCACACTTCGTCCCCGCGGGGCGCCAACCGGGGCGGTCCCGGGACAGCGGGCACCACGGCCAGGTAACGCGCCACCCCGAACCCCACCGCAGCCGCCGATTCGGCCAGCTCACCGGAAAGATGCCCGCGCGCTGCACGCACCCACACCCTCTCGGCTCCGGCCTCGCGCAACTCCGCCAGCAGCTCACCAACGACGAGCCTCTCCCTCAACCCCTGCCCCACAGTCTCCCAGTCCAGGATGACCGTGTGCCCCGGCTCCTCGGGCACGGGAGAGCCCGCAAACGACTCCGATTCCCACTCGAAGCCCTCCTTCACCAACGCCCGCACATCGACATCCGGCTCATGCAACCGCCACCCGCCCCCTCCTCCCCGGGCAAACCAGCTCCCGGCACCCACGAACAGCACCGGACCGGTTCCGTCCAGCGTGCCGGCCACGCCGAGTCGCCAGTCTCCCGCAGGGGGCGGATCGACCATTCGTTCCCGTCCACCGTCCCAGAGGACCTTCACCTCGGTCTCCGGCACTGCCGTGTGCCACGCCTCGAAGAGCAGTCCGGGCCGCGTGGTCTCGTGCAGCACGACGCGACGGCGCGGCACCCGGTCGAGGATCCAGCCCTGGCAGCGGGCCCCACCGGACGCGAACACCGCCGCACCGAGGAAGGCCGTAACCGCCAGCACCGGACGCCCCAGCAGGACGAGGACCAGCGCGCCCCCCCCCGCCACCCCGGTCACGGCTCCGATCAGGACCTGCTTTCCCGCGCCCAGCGACGCGGCGAAGCGCCCGAGGCGTCCCCATACCCCGCCCGCGAAGTACGCCGGCAGCGCACCCGTCACCGCCAGCCCCAGGCCCTGGGTGACCGACGTGGCGGCAAATCCGTCCATCAGCTCCCACGCCCCGGTGAACCCCGACCCGGCCAGGAGCGTCACGAGGAACCCCACCCACCACCGCACCGCCGTGCGAATGGCCTGGTCCTCGTCCCCGGCCCTCCCCATCCGGAGCCCCGTGGCCAGCGACAGCGCGGCCACTCCGATCAGCACGGCGGCCGCCCGCACGAGCCCCTCGGAGTCGTCAAGCAGCAGGGCGAACAGGGAACCTTCGCGCCCGGGATTCATGATCTCCCGCGCCAGGCCCTGCGAGTCGTAGAGGAGCACCCCGGCACCGGTCACCACGGCCGTGGCGACGGCGGCGCCCACCAGGAGCGAGGGCACCCAGATCACACGCCGGGCGCGATTCATCGGCACCCTCTGGTGCGGGACTTCATGGCCGGTCGGCCGGGATGCTTGTTCATGGAGGATACTACCCTCTCAGGGGACCGGGGACCAACCCGCCCTGTTCGCGACAGGCCTGGCCGTACAGCTGCTACAACTCTTCGAGGATCGTCCCGTAGCTGTCGTACCGGGCCCTCCGGATCTCTCCCGCGGCCACCGCAGCGAGGACCGCGCAGCCGGGTTCGTGCATGTGGACGCAGTCGTTGAAGTGGCAGCCGCCCAGGAAGGGACGGAAGTCGGCGAAGCAGCGGTCCAGCTCCGCCCGCGACACATCGCCCAGGCCCACGTCGCTGAACCCCGGGGTGTCGGCAACGACCCCTCCCCCATCCAGAAGGATCAGCCGGCTGGAGACGGTGGTGTGCTTCCCGGCCCGCGATCTCCTCCCCACCTCGCGGGTCCGCAGTTCGAGCCTCGGGTCGACCGCGTTCAACAGCGTCGACTTCCCCACCCCCGACGGCCCCGCCAGCGCCGACGACCCGGCCCGGATCACCTCGCGAAAGGCCTCCATCCCTTCGCCCGTGACCGCCGACGTCTCCACGACGCCATAGCCCGCGAAGCGGTACAACCCCGCCAGTTCGGCCGCCACGGCGCGGCCACGCGTCAGGTCCACCTTGTTCAGAACGACGCACGCGTCCATCCCCCCCGCTTCTCCCATCACCAGCATCCGGTCGATCGTTCCCGGCGTCGCGGGCGGGTCCGCAACCGACGCCACCACCACCAGACGGTCCAGGTTGGCCGCCACCACCTTGGCCACGCGGCCGCCCGCCGCCCGCCTTGCCAGGTACGTCCGCCGCGGCTCCACCGACTCGATCACCCTGCCGCCACCCCACACCTCCACCACCCCCACCCGGTCCCCGATCACCACCTTGTCGCGCACGTTTCCGGACAGCTTGAGCCGCCCCCGCACCGTCGCTTCCACGGTGCCCTCGCCGGTACGCACCGTGTAGATACCCCCCGTGGCCTCGATCACCTGGCCCGTCGTCACGCGCTATCTCCCCGCAAACGAAACACCCCCGCGACGGTTGTGCCGCCACGGGGGTGTTCCAATTCGCGCATCGGGAGGCGCGTGGCGCTGACCCCTATGCCGCGAAGGACTTCAGAGCCTTGCCCTTGTCCCCTTCGCGCAGACGCTTGAGCGCCCGGTCCCGGAGCTGGCGGATCCGCTCCCGGGTGACCCCCAGGATGTTGCCGATCTCCTCCAGGGTGTGCTCGCGCTCGCCCTCGAGGCCGAAGTACAGCCTCAGCACCTTGGCGTCGCGCGACTCCAGCGTTCCCAGCGCGTTCCCCACCGCCTCCGTCAGGAGACGGTTTTCGACCTCCAGCTCGGGCTCGGCGGCCTCTTCGGTGATGAAGCGCTCCACGAGCTGCGAGTCCTCGCTGTCGCCGATCGGCGCGTCCAGGCGGATCTCCGCCGCATTCAGCGTCTGCAGCGACTCCACGAGCGCCGGCGTCAGGAAGGTCGCCTTGCCCAGTTCCTCGCTGGTCGGGTCGCGGCCCAGTTCCTGCTTGAGGCGCTCCTTCTCGCGGAAGATCCGGGCGAGGTCCGAGGCGCGGTTCAGCGGCACCCGCACGGGACGTCCGTGGTTCGCCAGCGAAGCCAGAATGGCCTGCCGGATCCACCACACCGCGTACGAGATGAACTTCACTCCCTGCTCGGGATCGAACTTCCGGGCCGCGGTTACGAGTCCCACGTTCCCCTCCTGGATCAGGTCCGTGAGGGAGACGCCCCGGTTCTGGTACTTCTTCGCGACGCTGATGACGAATCGGAGGTTGGCCTTGGCGAGCGCCTGAATTGCCTCTTCGTCACCCTTCTGGGCACGCGCGCCCAGGATCTTTTCCATATCCGGCGTGATCAGCTCGTGACGGCTGACATCACGCAGATACTGATCCAGCGCGGTCTGCTCGTCCAGGCTGGCGTCGAATCCGGTAAGCGGGTTCACCCGCCCCTTCGGGCGCCGGCCCCGCCGTGTCTTTGTGGCCATGGTTCTTTCTCGGTTTCCAAGGTGCGGGCCGGTTCACGTCCCGACCGCACGTGTGTAGCATATACAGCCTTTTACGGTAAGGTTGCATTCTCCGTTTGTCAAAGACACCTCAAGTGCCCTTTTCGTTGCCCGCAGCACCGCGGACGCCATCATGTACCCCCGTCCGCCATTTGGTTCCCGGGTGTTTCATACCGGAACCCCTACGGCGCTGGCGGCACTTGGGTTCCCGGATCTCCCCGCACCGGCAAGTTTCTCCAGCAACCACTCCGGCGCCACCTCGCGGCGCCTGAAGGTGAAGAGGCGGAGCACCCGCGCCGTGCGGTACAGTTCCTCCGCCAGGCTGGGCAGGTCGATCAGCCCCGGAATCCCCTCGCGTCCGAGACGCACCACCTGACCACCCCTGTCCACAAGTACGTCAAGCTGGAACATCGCCTTCTTGACGGGGAAATCGAGGATCACTTCGCCGGGGCTGAGCCCCAGCTCGGCGGCGATCCCGTCCTCCCAGCGCCGCTTTGCCTTTGTATCGCCGCTTACCCAATCGGGCAGCGTCGTATCTTCGAGTTGCCAGGCGGGGATTTCGGTTGCCCGCTTCGGGAGCCGGCGTTCGCGCAGGGCGGGCAGCCAGCGGCTTGCCAGACGGTTCGCGGCCGAGCCCCGATCGGCGCGGGCGCGCTCGGTGAGCTGGTAGAGCAGTTCCTCGTCGGTGGGGCCGATCAGCTCGAGGGGAGACACCAGCCCCGCCTCGACCGCAGTCTCGACGATCCGCTTGTAGAGACCCGTGGCGGCCCTGACCGCGTGATGCCAGTACACGGTCCGGAACATCTGGTACTTGGAGAAGAGAAGCGATTCCAGCGTGCTCATCGCCTTGCCGCGCAGGCCCACCTCCCAGTCGCCCGTGACCGGATCCCGCAGGACGGCCAGGCCCTGCAGTAATCGTTCCACGTCGACCTCGCCGTACGGCACTCCACAGAACCGCGCGTCGCGGCGCAGATACTCCATCTTGTCCAGGTCCAGGCTGCCGCTCACCAGACCGCGCAGCGCGTTGCCCCCCTCTCCCCTGATGATGCGGTAGATCTCGTCGGCGGCGCCCGCACCCAGCGGCTCCAGCGCCGCCTTCAGGGGAGCCGACTCGAAGAACCGGGCGCTCATCTCCTCGTGGTCGCCCGCGATCCGCTCGGGTTCGAGTTCCTCGAGCGCGTGCGAGAAGGCGTAGTGGCCGATGTCGTGGAGAAGGGCGGCGTAGGGGATGAGATGAGCGTCTCGCCAGACGTGGTCGGGAACCGGCGGACCCGCCTTCAGGATCTCGAGCGCCCGCACCGCCAGGTGATAGACGCCCAGCGCGTGATCGAAGCGCGTGTGGGTGGCCCCCGGATACACCAGGTGCGCCAGGCCCAACTGACGGATGTAGCGGAGACGCTGGAAGGCCGCCGTGTCCATGATGGCGACGGCGACGGAGCCCATCCGGATCGTGTTCCAAACCGGATCGCGTATGACGAGGGAGCGGCCATGCCCTTGCATGGAAGGCCACTATAGTGCACGTGGCGGGACGCCGCAATACGGATTTGGGACTGAGTCGCTACGCACCCTTCGTTGACCCGACCCGAATAAATCACGAACTTGCAATCCCCATGGCAACTTCCCCGCTCCGAGAGAAGGTCCGCACCCAGGAAGAGGGCCGGCGCTTGCGCCAGGACCGCGGCCCGCTCCGAGAGAAGGTCCGCGCGTACGCCGAGGACCGCCCCGGCGTCTACCGCTGGCTCGGGGCCGGTGGGAGGATTCTCTACGTCGGCAAGTCCGTGCGGCTGAGGTCGCGCCTTCTTTCCTATTTCCGGGAAGAGACCGGCAAGACGGCCCGCATGGTGGCCGAGGCCGAAGACGTCACCTGGGACGAGAAGCCTAACGAATTCGCGGCGCTCATCCGCGAGATGCGGCTCATCCGCGCGTGGCAGCCCGAGTACAACGTGCAGCACAAGCGCGACCGCCGGTACGGCTTCATCAAGATCACGCGCGAGCCGGCCCCGCGCCTGATTCCCGTCTCCCGCGTCCACAACGACGGCGCGAGCTACTACGGACCCTTCGCGCAGGCCGGCTGGCTCGCGCAGGCCGTGCACGACCTGTCCATCGCGACCGGGCTGCGCGACTGCCCCGCCCACACCCCGATCTACTTCGGCGACCAACTCGAGATCTTCTCGGGCGGCAGGGTGCCCCGCTGCATCCGCGCCGACACGGGGACCTGCCCCGCACCGTGCGCCGGCCGCTGCACGACCGCCGAATACGACCGGCGCCTCCGCCTGGCCCGCGCCTTCCTCGAAGCCCGCAGCCGCGCGCCGCTGGCCGAGTTGGCGGATTCGGTGAAGCAGGCAGCCACCGACCTGCACTTCGAGTACGCGGCCACCATCCGCGACCGCATGGAGACGCTCGAGAAGCTGTGGAACCACCTCTCCGGCTTCCGCGGCCAGGTGGAGAACCTCAACCTGGTCTACTCCGTCCCCGGGTACGAGGGCGACGACCGCATCTACCTGATTCGCCGCGGACGTCCGTGTGCCGACCTGCCGTGGCCGAAATCGGACCGCGCGCGGCGACGCGCCAACGAGGTGGTGGAGGAGGTGTTCCAGCCGGTGCCGGCGGACCTTGACGGGCGACTGGATGGGGACGCGGCCGCCGAGGTGTTGTTGACGGTGACGTGGTTTAACCGGCGTCCGGGGGAGAGGGAGAGGGCGGTGGGGCCGGAGCGGTGGCTGGGTGGGGTGGTGGTGGGGAAGGGGCGGGCGAGGAAGCCGGCCTAGGAAGCGCCCGCACGCCCCCGAATCACCCGGATCGACCCCGGATAGCGGCCCACGATCCTGTCCGCGGTCAAGAGGATCACCCCTTCGATGCGGGCCTGGGCGATCAGGATGCGGTCGAAGGGATCGGCGTGGATGGGCGGCAGCAGGTCGACCGCAGCGGCGTGCGCGCCGGTAACCGGAAGCTCCGTGTAATCGTTCTCGAGCAGGCCGCGACGCAGGATCGGCGGATCGACATCGAAATCGGCGCGCCCCAAACCACTCTTGATCGCCACCTCCCAGATCGAAGCCGCGCTGTAGAGGAGCTCCGTCTCATCGTCGTCAATCAGGTCGCGGGTCCCTCGCGACAACCGGTCAGGGAAGCCCGCGGCCCACAGAAGGACGTGGGTGTCCAGAAGGACGGTCATTCGGCGCCTCCGAACATGGCGGCGATTTCGTCTCCACCCATTCGGTCGAAGTCGTCGGGAACCGCAATTCTGCCGGCCAGGAATCCCGTGCGGTTGCCATCCCCTTCCTCCGGCGCGCTCACCGCGACCACTTTCACCAGCGGCGTACCGGCACGGGCGATGATGAAGGGCTCGCCGGCCGCGGCTGCGCGAATCAGGCGTGAGAGGTGGGTCTTGGCTTCGTGGATGTTGTAGACACGCATCGGATCTTTCCCATTCGGGGCAGGAGCGTATGGACTTAGTTTAGTGAACTTAGTCCACTATTCCTTATCGGCAAGGGTCCGTTCCCGCCAGTCCGTTCCCGCCACTACCTCCCCCTCGCCATCCTCCGCATCGGCGGAATCACTTCGCCCTGTGCGCAGGACTCGATCAGGATCCCCAACCGCCGCTCACGCGTCTCCTCGCGCTTCGCGCTCACCACCCACCACGTGACCTGCTTCCGGTACGACGGCCGTTCTTCCTCCCAGTAGCGCCAAGCCTCCGGCACGGCCTTCAATTGCCGCTCGTACTTGGCTGGCAGCGACACCTCCCCCTGCTCGTACGCCGCCCTTTTCTCGTTCTCCGGGTCGCGGGCCCGGTAGGCGGTCATCCCCACCGCCGTCACCAGCCCCGCCTCGATGAGGTGCTTCACGCGACCGAGGTTACGCGCGCTCCAGTGGCTGCCCTTGCGGCGTGGCGTGAAGCGGATCCTGTAACTCTTGTCGTCGATCGATTTCCGGATCCCGTCGATCCAGCCGAAGCAGAGCGCCTCGTCCACCGATTCCGGCCAGTCGATGCTTGGGATTCCGGTTGCTTTCTTGTAGTAGCCGACCCACAGCTCGTCGGCGCTGTCGTGGTGGGCTTCGAACCAGGCGCGCAGGTGGGCGGGGGTGGGGAAGAAGGCCGGGCCCGTCGGTGGTGGAGGGCCGGGGCGCGAGGGTTCACCGGTGCCTGCTCGACCGTGGCTCACCGCGGCGTCAGCACCCAGCGCTCGGCCGCGACCGACTCCACCCGCTCGCGCGAGTAGAAGACCGGGAAGAAGCGGTCGTTGGCCCAGAGTTCGAAGAGGTTGTCGTAGAAGGGCGAATCCGGGTCGCCGGACTGGCCGGGGGTGTTGCTGCCGACCGTGCGGTCCCAGTCCCCCGTGTCGACGATCATCCGGAACGACGCGCCCGAAGTCTGGTTGTCGCCGCCGCCGGTGTTGTTGAGGGTGTAGCTGTTGCCACCGCGCACGTGCGGGCCGACGGTGAGGCGCGCGGCGATCTCGGCCGGGACGGCGCGGGAGAGCGGGTGGAAGATGGTGGCGTGCTTGTAGCCGGGCTGGCCGTACTGCCACCGGTCCATGTCGCCGCCGAGCTTTTCGCGCAGTCCGGAGACCGCCTCTTCCAGACTGCGCAGCAGGACCCCGTCGCGCCCGGCGATGGGATCGTCGCCGAACTCCCCGCCGGGCGCGGTCAGGTGGCCGATCACCTTGACCATCGCCATGCCGCGCAGCAGTCCCCGTGCCGCCGCCGGGACGAAGAGGTCGCGGACATTCGCCCGCACACGCGACTCGAAGGCGGTGTAGATCCCCGCCGCGACGGAACCGGCGTCGAGCACGAAATCCCACGCCAGGAGAAGCTCGCGCGCCCGTTCGATGTCGCGATCCGTGGCCGGTCCGACTTGCTGAAGCATGGGGACGATCGTCCGTGCCGGGATGGAGTGGTAGTCCGTCTGCAGCGCCATCATGTCGGCCATGGAATGGAGTCGTCCCGAGCCGAGGACTTCCACGGCGCGCGCCCAGCGGTAGGGGTCGGACCACTCGAAGCCGATGGCGTCCATGTGGGGGTAGTCGTCGGGCGTGAGGTGATTGTTGGCGGTGGCAAAGAAGCCTTCGTCCGGGTTATAGACGCTGGGCTTGGCGCGGATCGGCAGGTAGCCGTCCCACTCGTAGCGGCCGTCGCCGGGGACGGGGACCAGGCCGGACCAGTTGCGCCGGATGGGCGCGATCCCCACCGCCTGCCAGCCGATGTTCCCCTCCCGGTCCGCCCACACCATGTTCTCGCCCGGGATGTTGGAGTAGTTGCACGCCTCCACGAACTCCTCCCAGGTCTTCGCCTGGTCCATCCGCAGACTGGCCAGATAGGGGGCGCCGCCGGGCTCCAGCCACGCCGCGCGCACCGAGTAGGCGACGTTGTTTTCCGTGTCCTCGAAGACGACCGGGCCGTGGCGCGTGTACTTGAACTCGGCCGTGTGGGGCGCCTGCCCCTTCACCGGGATCTCCTCGGCGATGACCGTCATCTTCTCCCAGCCGTCGCGGTAGCGGTAGCGGTTGGGGTCGTCGGGGTCGGTCTCGTAGACGTACAGGTCCTCGCCGTCGGTCCTGAACACGGTCAGCCCCCAGGCGCCGTACCCGTTGTGGCCGATGCTGACCCCCGGGATCTCGGGTTCGCCGCCGCCGATGACGTTCCAGCCCGGGCCGACGAGGTGCACCCAGTAGCGCAGAGAGGGCGCCGACTGGGCACGGTGGGGATCGTTCGCCATGAGGGGGTAGCCGCTCTCGCTCAGACGCCCGCTGACGACCCAGTTGTTGGAGCCGAGGCTCTCGAGGTCCGGCCAGGTGACGGCGCCGGGCCGGTCGAAGGCCTCCAGGGCTGGAGCAACCGGCCGGCCGGGGATCTCCGGCCAGGCGAGGACACCCGCCTGGTCGAGGGCGTCTGCAAACGTTCCTGCGACAACTCGGGTGGCCTCCGCCGCCGCGCCGGGCGGTGCCGTGGCGCCGCGCACGCCGCCGGCACCCGCTTCCAGTCTCCCAAAAGCCTCATCGTCCCCTCGATGCTCGGGGACCAGGTGTTCGCGCCGGAACCGCACCGGGCCGCGGAAGGCGTTGTAGAGGCGCAGGATGTTCTGACTCAGAAGCGAGCCGTCGATGGCCGGATCGAGGGTGATGTCGGGATCGCCCGGATGGAAATTCGCGACACGCTTGACCGCTTCGGCTCCCAGCGCAGCCACCGCGCGCCCGTAACTCAGCTCCGAGCCGATGTTGCCCAGCAGCCCCTGGTGGCGCGAGATCACGACCTCGGGCGTCCAGGGCTTCGGGCGGATGCCCAGCAGCTCGAACTCGATCGGAAGCAGCTCGGGATTCGCCTCGGTTTCGGCGATGTACGCGTTCACGCCGTCCACGTACGCGGGGATGATCACCGAGCCGCGGTCGTGGTAGTGGTTCATCTCGGCGGTCATGTCGCCGCGGTACCTGAAGAGGCGGAAGCCGATGTCGCGCTGCAGCTCGTCGGGGCCGAGCATCTCGGCGACCGTGCCCGTGGCCTGCGCGCGCCACACCTCGAACTGGAAGAGGCGGTCGCGGGCGGCCGCGTATCCCTGCGCGAAGAAGAGGTCGTACTCGGTCTCGGCGTAGATGTGGTTGATGCCCCACCGGTCGCGGATGATCTCGACGGGGGCGCGGAGGTTGGGGAGGGTGAGGGTGGTGGGCGCGGGCGTGAGGGCGGCGGGCGGGGAGACGGCTGGTGTGGCGGTCTCCTGGGCCAGGACGGAGGCGGGACCGTGGGCGAGGAGGGCGGCCGCGCCCAGAGTGGCCAGACAGCGGATGGGGAAGGACATTCTCGAGCGACCTTGGGGGAGGTTGGGTTGAAGACGGGGTGCACAGGGGACCCAAGATATCGATTCTCGGCCGATGGGGCCCCATCCTGTTGCAAACAGGGAACCTGCGCCGTATCCTCAAGTCCAGTAGCCCATTGCACTTACTTTTCAGTGATTCTGGAGTCCATTGTTCCCACCCAATGAGGTAGAAACCATGAGAAAGTTCCCTGCTGCATCCCTCACCCTCCTGGTCGTCCTGGTCGCGGCGAACTGCACCGAGAGCGCAAACGGGTCCGACGCCGAGGCCGCAACCGACGCCGAGCCCGCGCAGAGCGCCGCGCACTACCTGCAGGCGTCGTCGTCCGTCACCCAGTGCCCGGGGACCGAGCCAACGCTCGTCGCGATGGACATCACCGACGCCGCCAGCGGCGTTTCCATGGCCGCGAACCAGCTCACGGTATCCGAGGCCGGTGCGTACCTGATCGTAGCCGCGCCCCAGGTCGGACGCGAAGGCGGAGGTCCCTACGGCTGCTTCGATCTGTGGCTGCGCGTCAACGGGACCGACGTGGGCAACTCCAACGTCCAGCTCTGCCAGGACGAAGGGAGCATGGCCAAGGACGTCATCATCTCGCAGGGCATCGTGCCGCTCGAGGCGGGTGACGTGGTCGAGGTCATGATGTCGGCCAGCAACCCCGAGGCCAACATGTGCATCGAGGCGATCCAGCCCGAGGGCGAGCCGCTGGTGCCCGCGATCATCTTCTCGATGATTCGGTACTAGCAGCCAATCGTTGGGGGATCCTGGGCGGTGAAGGGGTCACGCGCACCGTTCGTCCTGGCCTGCCTCACCGCCTGCTTTCTCCATCCGCTTCCGGCACAGGCCCAGACAGGATTCTTCGTTCGCCTCGCCCCGGAGGTGAGCGTCGTCGCCGTCGAGCACACGAAGACGGTCACGATCGGAGGAGGATCGAGCACCAGCATCTCGTCGGCCAGCGGGTTCGGAGCGGCCGTCATCCTGACTGGAGGGTTCCGTTCCGCTCCTTCGGCAGGGTGGATGTTCGGCAGCGAGCTGGAAGTCGTCGTCCCGTCACCGCGCCTGATCAAGGGCACGATCGGGGCGACCAACAGCGGCAATCCCCACGATGTATGGGCGGGGCGCTGGGAGTTCAGCGACAAGTTCGGGATGGGGGGCAGTTTGCTGGCCGGGCGAAGCGTCGACGACGGGGACGGCCGGGTCTACCTGCTCCTTGGAATGCGCCGGTCGTGGGGGGAATTCGCCACCGGCGGCACCAACCCGGAGACCGGCGTCGCGGGCGAGGACCGCGCGCGGCGCGGCCACTGGCCCGTGAGCGCCGGAATCGGGGCGACCCTGGACAGGAGGTGGCCGGTGGATATCCGGCTCCGCTATTTCAGGTCGGTTGTGGATTGGGTGATCTCGCAGCCGAACTTGGGGCTTGACTACGACTACGCGGTGAGCGGTTTCTCCCTGTCGGTGGGAATCGGCAGGGGGTCGGATCCCTGACCGGGGCTGACCTACTTCCCTTTCGGCGGCAGCGGGATGAGCACCGAGGTGGTGGCCTGGTAGTCGCTGTACGCCGGGTACTTGGCAGCGGAAAGCTCTTCGGTCATGCGCAGCGACGGGATGAACAGCAGGATCAGCCCGATGCACCCCAGGCCCGTCCAATGCAGCCATTGGCCGGATGCCGCCACCGAGAACAGGTAGAACACGCACCAAATGGCGATCTCGCAGAAGTAGTTCGGGTGCCGACTGTAGCGGAAGAGCCCGGTGGTGAGGAACGGCTGCGCGACATCCTCGCCCGCCGCGATCCGCCGTTTCTTGTCCTGCTGGAAGTTCCATTGCTGGTTATCGGCGACGGTCTGTCCGATCAGGAGCACGAAGAACAGCCCGGCGGCCAGAAAGTCGAGCCCGCCCAGCGGTGCGTCGCCGAACTCCCAGGCCCGGTGCACCGGCGAGGTGAACAGCCACAGGAGAACCATCTGGGCAGGGTGGACGAAGGTGATGTTGAGCACCTGGAAGGCCGCCGGACTCATCCTCTCGCGGACATGCGCCCACCGGTAGTCCTCGCCGCCCTTCCAGTAGCCCCCCTTGCGGGCAAAATTGAAGGTGAGACGCGCGCCCCACAGGACCACGAGCAGCGTCATGACGTTGACTCGCGCCCACTGGAAGTCGGTCGCGAAGGCGACGATCAGACAGAAGAGGGGCGGAGAGAGGGACCAGAGGCGGTCGATCCAGGAGGACTCGCGTGTGACGACGGACAGGAACCACGCGACTAACGCGATGATCAGGCAGACCTCGAGGGCGGTTCCGAAGGGGGCGCCTTCGAGGGGGTTGGGGATGAAGTCCAGTCCGAACATGGGGTTGGGTTCCGTGGTGGTGGTGGTCCGGTGCTACGGTGGGGGTCGGCTGCTACGGTAGCGGTTGGCGGGCAGTTGGTACAGGCAGCACAGGTCTCATGTCCGGCGGCGCGAGGTTGCGGTACCCAGCCTCCGCGGCCTCACTCCCCATGTGTTGGTCTGGATCGTGTCTGCACCAGGCGCGTTGCCCCCCCGACGCTTGTCAGGTGATCGAAGTCAGGGTCGGTGGATTCCAGACCGGTGCCGTGCCGAAGAGCGCAGGCTGCAATCAGGACATCGGTGGCCGGAACGGTGACTCCTCGCTCCCGGGCTCCGGTTGCAAGCTCATACGCCCTGGTCCAGACCTCCTGGTCGATCGACAGCTCCGGCAACACACGGGCAAATTCCCGCAGCACCTTCCGTTCGCGCTTCCCGCGGGCGCCGTTCCACAGTTCGAGTTGAACCAGTGGACACCAACAGGCTTCCCCACTCCTCAACGACCTTTCAACGCGTGCGCGGACCCTCGGATCGCCATGCGGACGGAGGAAGTGGATCCAGGACGAAGTGTCGACGAGGATCAATGGCTCAGCCCCTCCGGCGAATCGCCTGAATCTCCTCCGGCGTGACCAGGTCGGGGCAGCTGCCGGCGTACCTGGTGAGCTCCGCCATTCGCATGCGCTGGTTGAAGTACATAATGGCGCCGACGATGGCCGCGCGCTTGGTCTTCGCGTTGGTGAACCTGATTGCGTCTGCCAGCTCTTCGTCTGGAATATCTACGGTGGTCTTCATGATTCCAAGATGGATGTATGGAGAATATTACGCAATGATCTAGATATTCCTCACCCCTCCCATGTCACCCTCCCCCCCGCGACCGAACTCAACACCGGAATCTCCTTGATCCCATCCGGATCCACCTCATGCGGGTCCGCCGCCAGCACTGCGAAGTCCGCCAGCTTCCCCACCGTCACCGACCCCTTGATGTCCTCCTCGAAGGACGCGTAGGCTCCGCCCATCGTGCAGATCCTCATCGCCTCGGCCACCGTGATGCGCTGGCTCGGCCCCCACACGCGCCCGTCGAAGTCCTTGCGCGTGACCATGCTCTGGATGGCCATCAGCGGCTCGTAGGGGCCCGGGGTGTAGTCGGACGCGGGGGCCACGGGGATGTCGTAGTCGAGGAACGAGCGGTGCGCGAACATCCACTCCATCTTGTCGGGGCCGTACTCGACCCACTTGTTGCCGTGGTAGTGGGCATAGGTGTAGAAGGGGGTGGGGACGGCGCCGACGGCCTTGATTCGCGCGAGGAGGTCGGGGTTCACCAGTGAGCAATGCTCGATGCGGTGCCTGGGATCCGGCCGCGGCCACATCTCCTGCACGCGCTCGTAGGCGTTGAGCACCATGTCGATGGTGACGTCGCCGTTTGCGTGGATGCCGACCTGCCAGTTGGAACGGTGGGCGCGCTCGACGACCTCGTGGATCTCCTCCTGGCTCATGGTGAGGATGCCGTAGTCGTTGGGGCGGCCGACGTAGGGGGTGCTCATGCGCATGGTGCGTTCGGACGCCGAACCGTCCGCGCCGTACTTGACCCCGCCGACGCGCAGCCATTCGTCGCCGAACCCGGTGGAGACGCCGGCTTCGCGGAGGCTGCTGTAAGGTCCACGTAACATCATGTAAACCCGAGTTGACAATTCACCCGCGCGATAGGCGGCCTGATAGGCGCGCAGGCTGCTGGACGAGGTGCCCGCGTCGTGGAACGAGGTGAGGCCGGCCCTGGCCATCAGCTCGGTGATGAGCTTGACGCCGGCCTGGCGGTCGTCGTCGGTGTGGGCGCTGGGGATCAGTCGCGAGATGACGTAGTTGGCGCGCTCCGCGACGAGGCCGGTGAGCTCGCCGTCTTCGCGGTAGAACTTGCCGCCATCGGGGTCGGGGGTTTCGGCGGTCACTTCCGCCAGCGCGAACGCACGCGAATTGTAGACGCTGGTGTGGCCGCCCCGGTGGCCGACTACCGCCGGGTGGTCGGGCACGGCCTCGTCCAGGTCAAGGCGGTTGAGGGGCCGGCCTTCGGCGAGCTTGGTGTCGTCGTACTTGAAGCCCCGGATCCACTCGCCGGGTGGCGTCTCGCGGGCGCGGGCGGCCATGCGGTCCTTGATTTCGGCGATGGATCGCACGTCGACGTTGACGTCCTTGAGTTCGCGGACTCCGGCGCCCGCGGGGTGGGTGTGCGCGTCGATGAAACCGGGGGTGATGACGGCGTCGCGGTGGTCGAGGACCAGGGTGTCAGCGCCGCGAAGGGATTCGATGTCGGCACGCGAACCGACGGCCATGAAGCGCCCGTCCTTCACCGCGAGGGATTCGGCGGTGGGGCTGGCGTCGTCCATGGTGTGGATGAGGCGGCCGTGCGCGATGAGGTCGGGGGCGGGGGTGGTGGCCGAGCCGGTCCGGAGCACGACTTCACGGCCTTCGCAGCCGGTCAGCAGTCCTACTCCCGCCGCGCCCGCCGCGGCTCCAAGGAATTGGCCTCGGGTGAATGACTTCATGTCGCTGCTCCTGTTGCGCCGGCGCGGAAGCACGTGGGATCCGCGCTCGTTTTCAGTCCCCCTCCCCAGCCGAAAACGGTCCGCCGACCACCCGTCTCACGTCGTCCATGATGGCATCCGCCTCGGGTGGCGGTTCCGTGAAGAGACTCACCACGATCGTCACGGCAAAGCCCACCGCGAAGCCGGGGATCATCTCGTAGAGGTCGTAGACATGCTGCTTGATGAACAGCGTCCAGATCACCGCCGTCAGGAACCCCGAAATCATCCCCGCGATCACCCCGGCGCGGGTGGTCCGCTTCCAGAAGAGCGACAACAGCACCACCGGGGTGAAGGCCGAAGCCAGCCCCGACCATGCGAAGAGGATGAACCAGAAGAGCATGCGGCTCTCCGGTAGCGCCACCGCAAGTCCCCCGAGGCCGATCACGATCGTCAGCAGGCGCCCGATCAGCGACAGCTTCCGGTCGGGGTAGTCCGGCCTGTACACCTTCTGCACCACGTCCCGCACCACCGCCGACGACGCCAGAATCAGCAGCGAGTCGACGGTCGACATGATCGCGGCCAGGACCACCACCAGAATCACCCCCGCGACGATCGCAGGGAACAGCTCGGTGGACATGACCGGGAGGATCGTTTCGTGGTCGGCCAGGCCGGGGAAGAGCGCGCGTCCCGCGATCCCGGTCAGCACGGCCCCGATGTCGAAGACGATCATGCACACGACCGCCATCACCCCGCCCCCGAGGATCTCGCCCCGGCTGCGCGCCGACATGAAGCGCGTCAGGAGTTGCGGCGCCCCCAGGAAGGCCAGGCCGATCCCCACGAAGCTCACCGCGCTCATCACTCCCGTCACCGTCAGGCCATGTTCACCCATCGGTTTCAGCAGCGCCGGATCCGCCGCCCCGATCGCGGCCATCAGTTCCCCCCAGCCCCCCGCATGCCAGATCCCCACGATCGGCAGCACCAGCAGGCACAGGAACATGAGGACGCCCTGGAGCACGTCGCTGTAGGCCACGGCCTTGAAGCCGCCGATGCTCGTGTACAGGAAGATCACGCCCGCGCCGATCAGGACGCCCGCCTCGTAGCTGGTGCCCAGGAAGGACGAAAACGCCTTGCCCGACGCGGTCAGCTGCGCCGAGGTGTACGCCCACACCATGCTGAAGATGATGACCGCGCTCACGAAGCGGATGATGTGGGCGCGGTCGGCGAAGCGGTCGGACAGGTAGTCGGGGACGGTGATCGCGTCGTAGCGGTCGGTGAACTCCTTGTACGGGCGCGCCACGATCGACCACGCGAGCGCCACCCCGATCACTTCGCCCAGAACTACCCAGAGCGCGTGGAATCCCACCAGGTACCCCATGCCGGTCAGGCCGAGCAGGAGCCAGCCGCTCTCGCCCGTTGTGTTGGACGAAAACGCGATCACCCACGACGGGAGCTTCTTGCCCGCCACGTAGAAGCCCTTGACCGAGCGGCTCTCGCGGCTGGCCCACCACCCGATGCCGACCAGGATCGCGAAGTAGCCGATCAAAACCGCGATGATGGCGGTGTTGGCGCCGGCGTTACCCATCGGAGCCCTCCCCACCCTTGCGCAGGTCCGCGTCGCGGTGGATCCGGTAGGCGAGCACGACCAGGATCACGCCTGGCACGGTGCTGGCCGCCATCAGGAGCCAGGTGCCGAGGGAAAGTCCGGCGATCATCGGGCCGCCTCCACGGCGGCGCAGGCGCGGGAAAGCTCCACAGTCACCTCCTCCATTTCGTCGTTCGAGATCAAGAGCGAGGGCCCCAGCCGGATCACGTGGCCGTGCAGGCCCCCGATGCCGACCAGCAGGCCCTCGTCGCGGGCAGCGTTCAGCAGCATTCCGGCCAGGCGCGGGGCGGGCTGCTTGGTGGCCGGGTCTTCGACGAGTTCGACCGCCTGCATGAGGCCCATGCCGCGTACGTCGCCGATCCAGGGGTGGCGCGCGCCGAGGTCGTCCAGGGACCGCCGCAACTGTGCGCCGCGGTCACGAGCCCGGGTTCTCACATCTTCGGCGTGCATGACGCCCAGCGTCGCGACCATCGCGGCCATGCACACCGGGTTGCCGCCGAAGGTCGAGATGGTCTTGCCGCGCCAGCTCCCCGCGATCTCGCTCGTGGCGGTCACGGCCCCGACCGGCATCCCCCCCGCGATCCCCTTGGCCATCACCATGATGTCGGGGACGACGTCCCAGTGTTCGATCCCGAACCAGTGCGTGCCCGTGCGCCCGAACCCGGCCTGCACCTCGTCGGCGATGAAGAGGCCGCCGTACGAGTGGATGATCTCGGCCATGCGCTGGAAGTAGCCCCGTGGGGGGACGATGTAGCCGCCCACGCCCTGGATGGTCTCGGCGATGAAGGCGGCGGGGCGGCCGTTGGTGGTGGTCTCGATGACCTCGATCAGGTCGCGTGCGTAGATCTCGACCAGTTCCTCGTCGGAGGCGTCGCCGAAGGGGGCGCGGTAGGGATAGGGGGAAAGCGCGTGGGTGATTCCGGTCACCGTGCTGGGCAGGACGCGCCACGGGGCGTGTCCGGTGAGGGCGGCGGCCATGCTGGTGCGGCCATGGTACGCCTGGCGCAGCGCGATGATCTCGGAGCGTCCGGTGTGGAGCCGCGCCGTCGCGAGGGCGGTCTCGATAGCCTCGGTGCCGCTGTTGAGGAAGAAGGTGCGGGAGAGGTCGCCGGGGGCAATTTCGGCAAGGGCGCGGGCGGCCTCGATCTGGCGGTCGTTGACGTAGAGGGTGGACAGGTGGCCGACTCGGGTGGCCTGTTCCTGGATGGCGGCGACCACCGCGGGGTGGCAGTGGCCGAGCGAGGTGGTGAGGATGCCGGCGAAGGCGTCGAGGTATTCGCGGCCGTCGTAGTCGGTTACGCGGCAGCCGGATCCGCTGGCGATGGCCAGGGGCTCGTCGTAGAGGGGTTTGACGCAGTCGAATAGGTGGCGGCGCTGGGCGGCGAGGAGGGGGGGGGTGGGGGTGGGGGGAGTGGGCTCCCGGCCGACGCTGGGTGCCGCGGGCGAAGCGCCGCGAGTGGTGGTGGTCATGGAGGTCGTGGGTGTCGCGGGGATCGTTACGATCGGGAGGTGAGTGATATTCGCGTGGCCCCACTCTCCCGTCCAGTTGCAGGAGCGATCATGCGACCGACGACAACCGTGATTGACATTCCGTCAATAGGCTACCGGGCGGCCGGGCGATACGGTTCGACATTGAGTTCTCCTTCCCGCCCCCGCGTGCGGGCGATGTCGTAGGACGCCTGCATGCGCATAAGCGTATCCATCCTTACGCCAAACGCCTTCTCGATCCGCAGCGCCATCATGCCGGAGAGGTCCGACCGTGCGTTCAGGAACGCGGAGAGGGCGGGCCGGGTTACGCCGAGCACCCTTGCGGCGGCGGTTACGGTCAGACCGTGAGGCTCGATCACTTCGGTCTTCACGAATGCACCAGGGTGGGGAGGGTTCAGCATGCGCATTTGGCGGCTCCGGCCTCCTCAGCTTTTCGATGGTTGGCGGGGCCACCCCTCGGGGATCGTCTCTCAGGAACAAGCGGCGCAGGCCCCGGTGGGGAACGTTTCTGATTTTCGCCGTATAGTGTCGCGTAACGGGTTACAGACGTCAAGCGGGTGGGCTCAGGGTGTCTCGGCCGAAGATGGGGCCCCGCCCAATCAGCGGTTCGTCACACCTTACCACCGCGAAATCACCACCCGCTGATCGGTGTAAAACGACACCGCATCCCTCCCCTGCGCCTTCAAATCCCCGTAGAACGAATTCCGCGTCCCCCCGAACGGAAAGAACGCCATCGGCGCCGCCACCCCGATATTCACCCCGATCATCGAAATTCCCGCGCGGTACCGGAACTCCCTCGCCGCACGCCCCGAGTTCGTGAAGATCGACGCCGCGTTGCCATACGGACTCCTCGCCAGCATCTCCAGCGCCGCCTCCAGGCTCGACGCCCGCGCCAGCCCCGCCACCGGCCCGAACACCTCTTCGCGGCCGATCGGCATCTCCGGCGTCACGTCCTCGAAGACGGTGGGACCGACCCAGTGGCCACGCGGGTACCCCGGCACCTCCACACCACGACCGTCCATCAACAGCCGCGCCCCATCCCGCTCCCCCTCGTCGATGAACCCCTTCACCCGGTCCCGGTGAGGCCCCGAAATCACGGGCCCCATGTCCACCCCCTCATCCAGCCCCCTGCCCATCCGCAACCCCGCCGCCCCGTCCAGAATCCCCTCCCTCACCGGCTCGTACACGTCCCCCACCCCCACCACCACCGACCCCGCCAGGCATCGCTGCCCCGCCGACCCGAACACCGACCCCACCACCGCCTCGGCCACCATCTCCGGATCGGCGTCCGGCAGAACGATCATGTGGTTCTTGGCGCCCCCCAGCGCCTGCACCCGCTTCCCCGCCGCCCCCGCCCGCGCATACACGATCTTCGCCACCTCGCTCGACCCCACGAACGACACGCCCGCCACATCCGGGTGATCGAGCAGCGCCTCCACCGCCTCGCGCCGCCCGTGCACCACGTTCAGCACGCCCGGCGGCAGCCCCGCCTGCACGGCCAACTCGACCACGCGCTGGTGCGTGAGCGGATCCTGCTCGCTCGGCTTGACGACGACCGTGTTGCCCGCGGCCACCGCGTACGGCCAGAACCAGAGCGGGATCATGACGGGGAAGTTGTACGGGGTGATCACCGCGAAGACCCCGATAGGCTGCCGCACAGTCTCGCAGTCGACGCCGCGCGCGATATCCTCGAGTGTGTCGCCCATCATGAGGGTGGGCATACCGGTCGCGTGCTCCACGTTCTCGATGCCGCGCTGAACCTCGCCCCACGTCTCCGCGACGTTCTTGCCGTGTTCGCGCGAGAGGCTGACCGCGAGGTCGTCGTGGTGTTCGTCGAGGAGCGCCTTGAGGCGGAAGAGGACGCGGGCGCGCTCGGGGACGGGTGTGCGGCGCCAGGCGGGGAAGGCGGCGCGGGCGGCCTGGACGGCGCAGTCCACCTCGGTCCGTCCCGAGTCGGGGACGGTGCCAAGCGTCTCGGCGGTGGCCGGGTCGGTGATGGCCAGCCTCCCGCAGGCGTCACTGGGTAGCCACTCACCGGCTATGTAGTTGCCAACGGCGCGGGGTGAGGTGGTCGTCATTCTTCCATCCCTCCTTCGGAACCTGTGCCAGGGTGTCGAACCACCCGGTAGCGAACCACGCTTGCGAGATCCAGGGGGTCGTATTCGGTGACCCACACGTGCGTCATGCTGGCCTGTTGGATGCGCGTTCGCTTCGGCAGAAGCAGAGAAGCAATCGGATCTCCTGTCTCGCTCAGCACGTGCACGGGCGTTCCGTGGTCCGTGGGGCGCAGGGTTACCCAGATCGTCCCGTCGAGGCCGAGCGTAACGCCAGTCGGGGGGTACACGACGGGCGCGCGTTCGCGGGCCAGGGCTCTGAAGCGGCGGGCAAGGTTGTTTTCCGGCACCATCCCGGCGATGCCGCGGTCCATTGCCGAATCGGGGATCGGCTCGGCGGCGTACGGATAGGACCGCGCGAATATCGTGTCATGGGTCGGACGGACGAGGGTCAGGTTGTAGGTGGCGTCGAGGGTCGTCTGATCAGCCGTCATGGAGAGGAATCGGCTTCCATCCGGTGCGATTTTGGGCCATGGCTGAAATGCGAAGGGAACCGGGTTCGTGAGGCCGGATATGGTGACGTTCCAACGTTCGTCGTCCCATCGCGGAGGCACGGCGACAACGCTCGGTTCGCCATCACGCGACACCCGCAGAATCACCAGTCGCGCCGGGTCGCTCCTGCCGCCGATTGAAACATCATCCGCATAGGCCACCCCGAGCATTGCACCCTGGTCATCGACGGCTGTCGGATTGAAGGTGTTGAAGCTGCTGCCTCCACCCCAGTTCGGGGCTCGGAACGGGACGGTCGCCGTGCGGACCAAGGTCCCATCCGGTCGCAGGTATGTCACGCGGTCCGACCGCGCATCCCATACGACCAGCGTGTCCGCGGCCCAGAAGACAGAACCCAAATGCTGGAACTCTCCGGGCCCTTCCCCACTCCTTCCGACCGCGGCCACCAGGGTCCCCGTCGAGTCATAGAGCCGCACCCGCATGTCTTGAGGCTCATGCACGACGATCTCACCCTGTGGTCCGACGAAGACCCACCGGACCATGGAAAAATCCTCGGCGTTCGCGTCGAGCCGCAGATCCTCGACGAGCTCCCACTCCGCAACCTCCGATTGCTGGAGATCGTCCGGCACATCCGTGCAAGCAAGGCAGAAGGTCCCACCGCCGATCATGGCGAGCAATCCGTGGACAAAGCCGCCATGGGCTGCCCGGGCAGGACGCCGTAGTTTCACGGCCCACTCCCCGCCATCGCGACGATGTGCTCGAATTCGGCTTCCGTCACCGGCTGCACCGAAAGGCGGCTGCGGTTCACCAGCACCATGTCGGCCAGCTCCGGCGTGGCGCGGATCTCGGGCAGGCCGATCTCGCGCGCGAACTTCTCCACGAAGCGGACGTCCACCATGAACCAGCGGGGGTTGTCGGGCGTGGCCTTGGGGTCGAAGTACTTGTTGGCCGGGTCGAACTGGGTGAAGTCGGGGTAGGACTCGCGGCAGACCTCGGCGATTCCGGCGACGCCGGGGGGTTTCGCGTTCGAGTGGTAGAAGAGGACGCGGTCGCCGATCCTCATTTTGTCGCGCATGAGGTTGCGGGCGGCGTAGTTGCGGACGCCGTCCCAGTGCGTGGTGCCGTCCTGCTCGAGGTCGTCGATGGAGTAGACGTAGGGCTCGCTCTTCATGAGCCAGTGCTGGCGGGGCATGGGGGTCTCCCGGAGGGTGAAGGGGATTTCCGAAGATACAACCGGGGGGCCGGGTCCGCCCTTTCTACGGGCTCCTTTCCAGATTGAGCAGGACGATTCGCTCGACATCCAGGTCATCGCGCGTGATTCCGAGGACGTGGTCCGCCCCAATTTCGAGGACCTCCACGCCCGCCGGCATCGTCACGTGGGCCAGGAACGGCCCTGCGGCGTCGTATACGTGATACAATCGCGGCGCGGACGCGTCGGCCTGGTACGACCCGACCCACACTATGCCCAGTTCATCGACCACGAGATGATCGACGTTGGGTATCGAGTCGGGTGCGGGAAGATGCTCCCTGACGTACTCCGGTGAACCCACTCTCCACCTGGCGGAAACAGCCTCCCAGGCGGCCGCGAGTTCATCGGCGGTAGGAGGTCGACGGACATTCCGGATGGGGATGGTCATACCGGGGAGCGCCGGGTCCGCCCCAAGGTCGAAGGTCTGTACCTCATCCCCCCAGCCGTCCGCCACCACCAGCTTCCGCGGCCATCCACCCACCGCGAAGATCCCCTTCCGGGACATGGGCGGGGAGGCGTATCCCATCCCACCACCACCAAGTATCACGAGTTGGTCGGAGAGGGGCGGTAGGCCCTCGAACGGGAGCGCCCAGCCCTCCTCTTTCAGAAACACTCCCAGATGGGCAATCGAGTCCAGATTCCACGGTAGCACGGCCAGCTCGGTGTCGCCTCGCCAAGGGCCCTCGTCACGGGGAGTATCGCGAACATCGAAACCGTCACTTGAACATGCGAGTACGCGGTTCCCAACAAAGCTGGGGACGGCACACTCGGAGGCGTAATACCGGCCGAATCTCATCAGGTCCGCCGTGGCAAGACGTTCGTGGGCGATCAGGGTGCCGTCGGGGGCGTAGCGAATCCTGGAGATGCCGTCCTGCAGTTGGAGGGTGTCGCCGGGGAGGGTCTCGATGTGTGTCGGGTTTCGCATCTCTCCCGGGCCTTCGCCGGGGCCGCCTGCCGTCCAGAGATGGGTGCCGTCGGGGGAGAAGGCGCGCAACTGCCGGGAAGCGCCGTCCAGCACGACGATGGTTCCGGTGGAGAGTCGGACGGCGCCGCGGATCTGGGAGAAGAGGTGCTCGTCCGGGCCTTCGAGCCGGCCGTGGACCAGCGTTGGTTCCGGGTCGATGCTCCATATTGTGTCGGTCGACGCCAAGCCCCGGCCGGCCTCAATGTCGTTGCGGGTTCCGGCGCTATCGGGGTCCCGGTCCTGAGAGCAGGAAATAGCCGGAAGCAAAGCCAGGAGAGGAATCCAGCGCCCCATACAGCCTCCTGCGGTTCCTGTTGAGAAGCGATGCCAGCCGCGAGCTGTCGCTCGCAGAGACGGAATTTACGGGCACCTCCGTGACGAGCGCCGCGTCATCGGGATTGATGATGATGCAATTCCACATTGGTCGGTCCCCCTCGTTCCACGCTGCCGCATCCAGATGACAGCTTGTGGTCGGGTCTCGCGACATGGCCAGCGGGCCGGGACCTCGTATGTATTCTCCCGGATACCACCCTTCCGGGTACCTTCCCGGGGTCCACAAGACCAACCAGTCCCTCAGCGTGTCCGGAGCGAACAGAAACGTGGCGGTGTCCCCGATCTGTGTGCCAGGCGGTTGTCCCGACTCCGAAGTTTCCACCCGCTCGGCGGCATCGCAATAGACAAGTCCAATGCACAGACCGCACGCCAGCGCAACCCTGCCCGCTGCCCGAAGCCACCGGGGCGCGGCCGAATCCGGAGCCGCTCCGAGAACCGCCCGGAGCCTCTTCTCCAGCCGCTTCGAATCCCGGCCAATGTCGGCCGCACTCGCCAGGGCCGGCGTCCGCTGGACCGGCGCGGCCGACAGGACCTCGACCGCCCGCAGCAGCGATCCGGCGTACCGGCCGCGCGTTGCCTTGATTGCGGAGACCGCGAGGATGTCACAGCTCGATTCCTCCGCCGATCGCAGTTCGCGCCTGGCCCACCAGACGATCGGGTTCCACCACCAGGCCGAGCACGCCAGCCATTCCACCACCCGCACGAGATGGTCCCGGCGCCGGACATGGGCCAGTTCATGCGCCAGCAGGGCGCGAAGCTCCGTCTCGTCGAGTTCGGCGGGGAACACCGAGGGAATCAGAATCCGGACGCGGCCACCCGTCCACCAGACCATGGGACGCAAACGTGCATTTGTGGTGTAGATTCGCGGCACTCGACGCAGTCCGAGGTTGACACCGATCTCGGCCGCATGCCGTCGCAATCGTCGGGCTGGCCGCGCAGCCCTCGTCAGCTCGCGCTGAAAACGGACCGTTCGAACCAGCGTCCACCCGAAGAAGCCGGCGGAGCCCAGGAGCCACGCGAGCACCACCAGCGACTCGACGTTTCCCCCGAGCCACTGTTGCGGCCCCATCTCGCGGCCCTTGATCCCGGTGCCCTGCACCGCGTGGGGCCTTCCTCCGGGCGCCACTACGACCTCCACTTCGGCCGGTTCGGGCAGTACACGCAGAGGAACAACCGCAGGAATCAGCAGTGTGCCGAGGACCAGCAACCACAAGGTGTGGACGATGGCTGGCCGAGTCACGCGCTTCTGAACCACCCAGACCACGGCGGCCAAGGCGATCGACAGAACCAGCTTCGTAGCAGCGATCTGTAACAGGAAGTCGGTCATTCCCACTCCTCCAGAATCGTGCGAAGCCTCTCGATCTCCTCGCGCGGCAGCCTGTCCCCCTCGATCAGCTGCGTGATGATCGGCACCACCGAACCGCCGGTCACACGGCCTGCGAGCGCCTCCAACCGGTCGCTTGCGTACTCTTCCCGGCTCGGGACCGGGGAGAAGAGGTAGACACCCAGGTCGCGGTCACGGACCACGAATCCCTTGTCCATGAGGCGTTTCAACAGGCTCTGGACGGCGCCATGCTGGGAACGGGCCGAGTCCGGGTAGAGCTGTTCGAGGATCTGCCGTGCAGGCAGACGGCCCTTGCGCCAGAGCAGCTCCATGACGGCCAGTTCGGAGTTCGGTAGTCTCGGCATGCTCACGGCGGTGTCCTCTCCTGTCCTCGATCCAGTGATACGGCAACGTGACGTAATGTTACTACATAGTGCCGTATGATGTCAAGCAAGGGTTTCCCTCTCCGCGTCTTGCGACGGTCCGCTCCAGTGGGGGATGTCACCACGGGTCGGAGCGCCCGTCGTCCGCGCCTTATCTGGACGTGATCGTCAAGAGGGTGCGCTTCGCCAGGCGCGCGGGGGGACAGTAAGATTTGTGATATAAAGATTCACGATATATTTTTCGGATGGTACGGTCCCTGTGGCCCGTGACAGACCGTTACCTGCTTCACCCTCCCGGACCAGGAGCCCCGACAGGAGCCAAGGCGGCGCACAGAAGGAGCAGAGGACATGAAGCGGAAACCCCACCTCACCGAGGCGCTCGTCGCCGGTAGTCTGACCTTTGCCACGAGTTGCCAGACCGAATCCGCCCCGGCGTCGGACCTCGTCTACGAAACGCGGGATTCCGCAGGGATACCGATCGCCGTGAACACCGGCTCCCCGTCCCCCGAGGACAGTTGGGTGGTGGAAGCGGAGCCATTCCTGTCGATCGGCGGGGCATCGGCCGATCCCCCGGCCATGTTCAACAACGTCACCCAGGCCACTCGCTTCAGTGACGGGCGCATCGTGGTTCTGGAGAGCGAGGTTTCCGAACTGCGTTTTTTCGACAGCGAGGGCCGACACCTGCGCACCTCCGGGGGCAGAGGCGAGGGACCGGGAGAATTCGAGTACGCCGCGACTTTCGTGCGCCTGCCGGGCGACACGCTGCTCGTCGACGCGGGAAACCGCCACATCCTCTTTTCCCCCAACGGAGACTACGCCCGCGAGGAAGCGATCGATGTCATGGGCGTGTACGCCCGCGATCGTGCGTTCTGTGGTCCGAACCCACTTCTCGCGGATGGTTCACTGCTCCTGTGCGAACCCGGCCAGCCCGATGACGGCGGTCGCGGGGAGTCCCGCCGGGTCGCCCGCCTCTTGCGCATCGCCGCCGACGGAGCCGAGCACCCCATGGGGCTTTTCGTCGGGCCGAACGCGGGCGTGCTGTTCTCCTTCGGCACCTGGTTCGCCTCCGGAGGATCGCCGATGAGCGTCGCGATCGTGACCAACCCCGAGTATTCGGTTGAAGTGTGGAGTCCGGATGGAGAGTTGCGCCGAATCATCCGTCGCCAGGACGGCCGGCGCCCCCCGACGGACCCCGAGATCGAGGCCGCTTTGGAAATGGCGATGCGGCTCTTTCCGATGGGGCCGGCACCGGCCACGCCCGAGACACCCGATCTGGTTCCGGCCGCGTTCGGACTGACCGTCGGGACTCAGGGAGACGTGTGGGTCAGGCGAGCCCCCCTTCCGGGAATGCGGGACGCGACCGTGTATGACGCCTTCGACCATGAGGGCCGGTTCCGCGGCGAAATCCGGTTTGACGGATACTTCTGGCTCTACGAGGTCGGGGACGACTACCTGCTCGGGGCCCGGCTGGACGAACTTGATATTCCCCGCATTCAGCTTCACAGACTTCGGCGGGGACAAGACGTGACCCGGTCCTGATACATCGCGCTACGGCGAGGCCGCGACCAACTTCCCAACGAGGCGAGACAATCGTGCAACAGATCACCCTCTCCAAGCGAATCAACGAACTGCTGGTGCTGGCCGTACTGGACCACGGCCCCGCGCACGGCTACCAGATCGCGCTTTCGGTCGAGGAACGGACCGGCGGCGCTTTCTCCTTCCAGCACGGCACCCTCTACCCGATCCTGCACCGGCTCGAAGCGGAGGGTCGATTGCGAAGCGAATGGCACGGACAGGGCCGGCGCCGCAAGACGTATCATCTCACCGCTGCGGGGCGTGCCGAACTGGCGTCGGGAGCGGCCGAGCTGGAGCGGCAGTTTCGAGCCCTTTTCGGCCTGATCCGAGGCACTCATGCCGCGTGACCACCCCCTGAAGCGGGTCGAACGCGAGCTGAAGGTCGCGCCGCGGCGACGCCTCGACCTGATCGAGGAGGTCGATGCCGACGCGCGGGCGATGCAGGCCGAACTGGAGCGGCGCGGCCGGACTCCAGGCCAGGCTCGCCGGGCAGCGCTGCGACGGGTTGTGCCCACCCACGAGGCGCTCGAGGAACTGGAAGCCCGGCACGCTCCCCGGCTGGGGCGTTGGGCACGCGCCGGCGGCTGGGCCGACCGGGCGATCGTGCTGGGCGTGGCTTTGGCGGCGACTTTGGCCGGCCTCATCGCCGTAGTCGCGATGTATGGATCCGGTGTGCCCGATGTTGCGGCTTTCGTGACGTGGCCGCTTGCGGTCGTGATCGCCGCGCTCGCCGCGAACCTGTCCTGGGCCGCGATTCAGCTCTTGATTCATGGGGATCTTCGTCCCCTCCAGCGCCGGTCGCTATGGAACCGGCACGCCGGTCTGGTGGTCGCGGCGGTTGCGCTCGGGGCATTGGGCGCCGCCTGGGTGGGCCGGGTGACGCTCGGCCCGCTTGAGCTTCTGCGGATATCCGCGCCGGAGGGGCCAATGGGCGAGCCCCCTGACTGGGACGCGTTTGGCCAGATGGCCACGGTTGCCGGCACCGGGCTCGCCGCAGCGGTTTTCGGACTCTTCGGGTGGCTCGCGCTCACGCCCCGCCTGCTGACCGACGAAGAGGCACAACGCCGAATCGCCGACTTTTTCGCGCAAGCGCGGCGCCACCTTGCGCTCGCTTC
This sequence comes from Longimicrobiales bacterium, assembly GCA_965208295.1. Classification (GTDB taxonomy): domain Bacteria; phylum Gemmatimonadota; class Gemmatimonadetes; order Longimicrobiales; family Gaopeijiaceae; genus Bin94. The sequence continues at coordinate 2,069,691 of OZ242328.1, forward strand.
TGACGCCGGGCTAGGCCACGAACACAAAGGAGGACCCTGATGGCTTTCATCGAGTCTCTGGGACGCATCCAATACCCTCTCTGGATCGTGACCCTTCTCATGCTCGCGCAAATCGTGCGCAGCATCGCCGATCTGGTTCGCTCGGATGGCCCCGGTAGTCCGTTGCGGACCCACTCGATTCTCGTGCTCGGGGTCCTTGGTGCGTGCGTGGGAATCCTGGGGAGCCTGATCGGAGTCCGTGTTGTGGCGGACGTCATGGTACAGGCGGGCACGGTGAGCGCGCCGACCGCATGGAGCGGGGTCGGGGTTGCGCTGGGCCCCTCCGTCGCAGGGTTCTTCCTGCTGGGTGTGGCGGCAGTGGCCTGGCTTGCGCTGCAGTATGTGGCGGGACGCAGATCATGACAACTGTGCTTTACATTTTGTCAACCACAGTTCACTAATCTGTCCTCTTCCTACCCCCGCCCACCCCCCTCCGCCGTCACCTCCACTTCGACCCTCTCCATCAGCCGCGCCGCCACGAACCCTATCGACCCGTCGGGCAGCCGCACCCGGAACCAGTCACCCGACGCCCCGAGCACCTGAAGCCGCGCCCCCGGGTCCAGCTCCCGCACCACCTCACCCCGCCTCCCCGGCGCCGCACGCAGCCGAATCCCCTCGTTGACCGGACGCACGCGAACCCCAAGCAGCCCCAGGTCCGCCGTCAGCTCGGGAAACTCCCTGCGCGGAGGATCCAGAAACGGCCACGGGTCGATCGGCCCCCGCCGGTACAACCCGAAGTGCAGGTGCGGCGGCGTCGTCCGCGCATTGCCCGTATTCCCCACGAAGCCCACGGTGTCCCCGCGCTCCACCATTTGCCCATTGCTCACGTGCTGGCTATCCAAGTGGGCGTAGTACAGGCTGGCGTCGTGGACAGACTCACGGACCCACACAACCTTGCCGCCCAACCGCGTCTCCCGGACACGGCGCACCCTGCCGTCGGCGGCCGCCAGCACCGGCGTCCCGCGCGGCGCGAAGATGTCGACACCGTGATGCTGTCGCCGCCCTCCGTCGCGCTCCGCCCCGAAGACGCTCTGGATCGACCCCATCCCACGCCCCTCGACAGGGAACCCCAACTGGGCTTCCTCGCGCAGCGTGACACGGTAGTTCCCACCCCGAAGCAGCTCGGGCTGGACCCGCAGGATGAAGTCGCCCCCGCGCCACGGTTCGTGCTCGAAGGTGCGGGACACCGAGTCGGACGAGAACACGGGCCGGAAGGGGTCGTCTTCCTCGTTGGACGGGACCCGAAAGAGGTCGATGAAGAGCCGGGTGCCTTCTTCGGAATCGAGGGACACCTCGAAGGTCAGCTTGCGGCCCCGCGGTATGGTGATCCGGTAGCCCACCGCCGAGGGACGCTCCGGCGTGATGTGGCCCGTCTCCTGGAAGGGGAGGGTGATGGTGGTCGCGTCCTCGAGGGCGCTTTCCCCGGCCTGCGTCCAGTCCTTCCCCAGCGCCGTCTCGGCAAGCCCCGCGTCGGCAAGCTGCGCCTGATAGGTCTCGTGGGGCGTCAGATCACGGAACCGATCCTGCAGCTTCTCCGTCTGCTCGCAGGCAGCAAGCAACAAGAGTAGCGCGATCGGCCAGAACCGCCGGCATCGTGGTCGACCCATGGTTCTCCTTGTGAAGCCTGCGGCAGAAATCCTCGCTGCCCGTTCAAGCAGGTCCCGCGGCCCTGACCTCCTGCGGCACGCGGCCCGCGAACTGTTCGAAGTTCCTCCTAAACATATCAGCCAATTCGGCCGCGGCTGCATCGTACGCACCTCCGTCGGCCCAGGTGTCGCGCGGCTGCAGCACCTCCGCGGGCACTCCCGGCACCTGCGTCGGCACATGCAGACCGAAGGCCGGATCCACCGTCGTCGGCGCGCAGTCGAGGTGGCCGTTCAGCGCGGCCGCGACCATCGCCCGGGTGTACGCAAGCTTCATGCGGCTGCCCACCCCGTAGCGGCCCCCCGTCCACCCGGTATTGACCAGCCAGGCCCGGGATCCATGCGTTCGCAGCTTCTCCCCTAGCAGATCGGCGTAGACCGTTGCGTGCTGCGGCAGGAACGGCGCCCCGAAACAGGCGCTGAACGCCGCCCGGGGCTCGGTCACCCCACGCTCGGTGCCCGCCACCTTGGCCGTGTACCCCGACAGAAAGTGGTACATGGCCTGTTCGGGACTCAGGCGCGCGATCGGTGGCAGCACACCGAAGGCATCGGCGGTGAGGAACACAACGTTCTCGGGGTGGTCGCCCCGTCCCGAGGCCACCGCATTGTCGATGAAGTGCAGAGGGTAGGACGCCCGCGTGTTCTCGGTGATGGAGCCGTCGTCGTAGTCGATTTCCCGGGTGCGTTCGTCGAGGATCACGTTCTCGAGGATCGTGCCGAACATGCGCGTCGCCTGGTAGATCTCGGGCTCGCCGGTGGGGGACAGGCGGATCGTCTTGGCGTAGCAGCCGCCCTCGAAGTTGAAGACGCCGTCGTCGCTCCAGCCGTGCTCGTCGTCGCCGATCAGCTGTCGGTCGGGGTCGGCGGACAGCGTGGTCTTCCCGGTGCCGGAGAGTCCGAAGAAGAGCGCCGTGTCGCCCCCGTCGCCGATGTTCGCGGAGCAGTGCATGGGAAGGACGCCCCGGGCCGGCAGCAGGAAATTGAGCGACGCGAAGATGGACTTCTTGATTTCGCCGGCGTACGGGGTGCCGCCAACCAGCACGACCCGTTCCGAGAAGTGCACGACGATGAACGCGCCGGAATTGGTGCCGTGACGCTCGGGGTCGGCCTGCATGGAGGGGGCGTGATAGACGACGAAATCGGGATCGAAGCCGTCTTCCTCCCCGGGCGCGAGCCGCAGGAACATGTTGTAGGCGAAGAGGTCGTGCCACGGACTCTCGGAGATCACGCGCACGTTGATCCCATAGCGTGGATCCGCCCCCGCCCGGGCGTCGCGGACGTACAGGTCGCACTCGTTCAGGCGCTCGATGATCTCGGACTTGAGGCGGGCGTAGTGCTCTTCGCCGATGGGGACGTTGACATCCCCCCAGTCGATGATGCCGGCCGACCCGGCCTCCTGCACGATGAAGCGGTCGTTGGGGGAGCGCCCGGTGTAGGGCGCGGTGTTGGTGACGAGTCCGCCTCCGTGGGCGAGTCTGCCGGTCCCCAGCCGCAGCGTCTCTTCATAGAGTTCAGCGGGAGAGAGATTTCGGCGCACGCGCCCACTGGGGGCCAGTCCCTGCGCGGTAAGATCCACCTTCTATAGCCTCCGAATTGGCCTGGTTTTCCTGGTCATTGGATATCGAGCCCGTCTCGCGGCGCGAAACCGGGCAACCCGATAATGTGTCCGCCTCACGTCCGGGCGTCCACCGATGGCGCTGCACTCCCGACGTCCCGCCGCGTTACCGGGTCAGGTCCTCGCGTCCACCGACGCAACGAGTCGAGGCACCGATCCGGGCCGCACACGCAGGTCACGTCCTCGCGTCCACCGACGCGATCCCGATGAGGTGCACGACATCGAGAACGCTGCACCCACGCTGCAGGATGTGCACCGGTTTCTTCATCCCCAGCAGTACGGGACCGATCACCTCGGCGTTTCCCAGCTGCGCCAGAAGTTTGTAGGAGGCGTTGGAGGCGCTCAGGGTGGGGAAGACGAGGACGTTCGCGGGCCCGGTCAGGTCGCTGAATGGGTATTTCGTCGCGATGATGTGCGGGTCGACCGCCACGTCGGCCTGCATTTCGCCGTCCACGAGCACATCGGGCGCCAGACGCTTGATCCAGTCTACCGCCTCGCGCACCTTGGCCGCCTCGGGGTGGCGCACGGAGCCGAAATTCGAGAACGACAGCATCCCGATGCGCGGCTCGATCCCCAGGTCGCGCACGAAGCGGGCGGCCGAAATCGCGATCTCGGCGAGCGTCTCCGGGTCGGGATCGATGTTGACGGTGGTGTCGGCGAAGAAGAGGGGATCGCGGTCGCGGAGGGCCACCATGTGCAGCCCCGAAATCTTCCCCACCGACTCGGACGTGCCTATGACCCCCAGCACCGGGCGCAGGATCTGCGGGTAGTTCGAATCGATCCCCGCCACCATGGCATCCGCGTCGCCAGCGGCAACCATCATGGCCGCGAAGTAGACCGGCTGGTACGCACGGGCCCGGGCTTCGGCCAGGGTGAGCCCCTTTCGCTCCCGGCGCCGGTGGAACGCCTCGGCGTAGTCGTAGCGCATCGACTCGACCGCGGGCGGATGGATGCACTCCGCGCCGCGCAGGTCGATTCCCAGTTCGTCGGCGAAGCGGTGGATCTTCCCGGTCTTGCCGATCAGGACGATCCGGGCGGTCCCCTCCTCCATCACCTGCGCGGCGGCGCGAAGCACCCGCTCGTTGTAACCGTCGGCCAGCACGATGCGCGCGGGTTCCTGCCTGGCCCGTCCGAGAATCCGTCGCATGGCCTCGCGGCCCGGCCCCAGGCTCGCCTCAAGCCGGTCCCGGTATTCCTCCAGGTCGACGTTGATGCGTGCGACCCCCGACTCCATCGCCGCCTTCGCAACCGCCGGCGACACGTGCAACAGCACCCGCGGGTCGAACGGCTTGGGGATCAGGTATTCGGGGCCGAATTCGAAGCCGACATCGCCGTAGGCCTTCACCACCGACTCGGGCACTTCGTCGCGGGCCAGTTCTGCGAGGGCGCGGGTGGCGGCGAGCATCATCCCCTGGTCGATCCTGCGCGCGCGCACGTCCAGCGCGCCACGGAAGAGGAAGGGGAAGCCGAGCACGTTGTTCACCTGGTTCGGGTAGTCCGACCGTCCCGTGGCCATGATCGCGTCGTCGCGCACCCGAGCCACCTCTTCCGGGGTGATCTCCGGGTCAGGGTTGGCCAAGGCGAAGATGATGGGCGCGGGCGCCATCGCCTCCACCATCGCGCTGTCGATCAGGCCCTTCGCCGACAGCCCGACGACCACATCGGCCCCCTCCATCGCCTCTGCCAGAGTGCGGAAGGGTCGCGTGGTGGCGAACTGCGCCTTGTACTCGTTCATCCCCTCCTGGCGCCCCTCATGGATCACGCCCACCCGATCCGTCATGACCAGGTTTTCGGTCCGGACCCCGAGGCGCAGACAATGCCGCGCCGTGGCAATCGACGACGCCCCCGCTCCCACGAACACCACGCGCGCGCCCCCGATGTCCCGCCCTGTAATCTCGAGCGCGTTCACCAGCGCGGCCCCCCCGATGATCGCGGTACCGTGCTGGTCGTCGTGAAAGACGGGAATGCGCATTGTTTCGCGCAGCGTCTCCTCGATCACAAAGCACTCGGGCGCACGGATGTCCTCAAGGTTGATGCCGCCGACCGTCGGCTCCAGCATCTGGCAGAAGCGGATGACTTCGTGCGGATCTTCCGTGTCGATCTCGATATCGAAGACGTCGATCCCCGCGAATTTCTTGAAGAGGACGCCCTTGCCCTCCATGACCGGCTTGGCCGCCAGGGCGCCGATGTTGCCCAGCCCGAGGACCGCGGTCCCGTTCGAGACCACCGCGACCAGGTTGCCGCGCGCCGTGTAGCGAAAAACCTCTTCCGGATTGTGGTGGATGGCCATGCACGGCTCGGCCACACCCGGACTGTAGGCGAGGGTCAGGTCCCTCTGGGTGGCGACCGCCTTGGTGGGGACTACCTCGATCTTCCCCGGGCGGCCCTCCGCGTGGTATACCAGCGCGTCGCTCTCAAATGTCGACAACGAATCGTCTCCCGTGTTCTGCGGGGCTGGCGCAGCGAACCAGGCCAACCCTTTCCGGCTTGGATCCTATCCGTAACGGCGAAGCCCCGTCAACGGGCAAACCCTTTGACGCCCTTCCCGGCGCAACCATCTTCACAAGTGACGAATCCTCTACCCTTCGGGACCGGGCTCAAGCATTGCCATGAAATCATGACCGGAGCCATCTCGCGGACAAATCCGCAACGCGATTCAGTGTGGAAGCATCGCCGCTCGAATCCCGGGAGGCGTTTTCCGCGGGCCGCCATCCTCCGCTGGACGGCTGCCGCGGTCATCGCGTTGGCGTACGCCGGCCGGCCGACCAGCGCATCTGCCCAGGAATTCGGCGACCCGGCGGGCGACACCGCCTGCGACGGGCCCGTCATCCGCGAGATTCTTATCGAGAACCACACGATCTATCCGCCAGTGCCGGATTCCGGTCAATCCGTCAACTGGGTCCGCCGCCTGGCAAGCTGGGTCGCCAACCGGGTCCACCGGCGGACCCGCCCGAATCTGATCCGCGACGAATTGCTATTCGCGGAAGATGACTGCTTCGACCCATTCCTCATCGAGGAGTCCGCACGCATCCTGAGAGCCCTGCCGTTTATCGCGGATGCCGACGTCTACCCCATTACGGTCTCGGACACGGAGGTCCATGTCGTCGTCGACACCCGCGACAAGTGGACGCTCAAGCTCGATATCCGTCCCGAGTTCGACGAGCGTATCAGGATCACGCACGCTTCGGTCACCGAGGAGAACCTGTTGGGCACGGGAACCCTCTTCGGCTTCTACCTGATCGAACTGGACGAGCGGCGGGACGTCGGGCTGGAGTTGCGCACGCCGCGCCTGGGCGGGACGCGCACGGACGGACGGATCGGCGCGGGCAGGACCCGCACAGGGAGGTTCTTTCACGAATCGCTCACCTACCCGTTCGTCGGCGAGGTGGGCCATTGGGCGTTCGTCGAACTCTACTCGCACAGGGAGGATCTGTTCCGCTACGTCGTTCGCGCCGATTCGAACTTCACACACGTGAATCTCCCCATGCGGACCACCCACGCGGCGACGATGCTGGCGCGTCGTTTCGGTACGCCCGGGGACCTGACGGTGGTGGGTGCGGGGGTCTCCTGGGAGAACATTTCCTTCGATGACTATCCCGGTGGGGTCACCGTCGTATCCGGGTTCGACTTCTCCAATCCCGACACGGCGGACGCCGCCACTGCGAAGGTGCTGCTGCCCCACGTCAACCGGAGACGTGCCGCCCGTCTCGATCTCATGGCCGGCAAGCGCAATATCGGGTTTGTGACCCGTCGCGGGCTGGATGCACTCCGCGACGAACAGGACGTACGAGTGGGGACGCAGGCGCTCTTCACCGTCGCCACCACGCTGGGCACGCCCACCTGGTCCGGGGAGGACGACTACCACGAACTGCGTGGCTGGGTCTCCCTGTTCGGCGGGGCGGCCGGTGACAGCTGGGTCTTCAACTCCGAGTTGACGATCGAAGCGGCGCGGCCCATCGGAGCAGGGGCCGGCGGCTTGCGCGACGTGCTCGCCGAGGCCGGCGCCTACCTCTACTGGCAGCCGGGCCTGCGAAGGGAAGGGGATGCGGGCGCGCGGTCGCCCAGGCACACACTGGTACTGGGGATGACTGGGGCGGGCGGATGGGACAACTCGATTCCGTTCCAGCTCACGCTCGGCGGGCCAGGCGGAGTGCGGGGCTACAGCAGGGAGGACTTCCCGGTGGGCCGAAGGTTCGTGGCCCACATGGAGGACAGGGTTGCACTCGGGACCTTGCCGGGCCTGTTCGATCTCGGCCTTACCTTTTTTGCCGATGTGGGTACCGGCTGGAATGGAGGCGTTCCGTTCGGCGCGGATGCCGGTCTCAAGGCGGCGGCGGGCGCGGGGCTGCGCATCGCTCTCCCGCCCGGGGGCAGACAGGTCGTGAGAATCGATGTGGCGGTGCCGCTGCAGGCTGGCGGGCTAAGCGATTATCGGTTCCGAATCGGTGCCGACCCGGTCAGCCTGCTGACTGGTTTCGGGAACCGGCAGGCGCGGCGGAGCCGAATCGCGAGCGCCGCCAGAGCGATCTTCGGCAATCGGTAGACGGGGGGGTGAATCGCGACATTCGGCCCGAAAACATTTGACTTGGAACACCGATCGCGGTACAATGGTTCCACTTTCCCCGGTATCCAGAACCGTACACAAGTGGATTCTCGCCGCCGCACGACGGTTCGGCACCTCAGCTGCCGGGGAACAGGCCAGGGCAAACCATCTTTCCAGGAGGACGGCATTGTTCGGAGCTTCGCGAGGCCTCGATTCATTCGATCAGTATCTTCAAGACGTTGAGCGATACCCACTCATTTCGGACCCGCAGGAAGAAAGGGCTCTGGCCAGGCGAGCTCGAACAGGTGACAAGGAAGCGGCGGAGCGACTGGTTACCGCTAACCTCCGATTCGTCATCTCCTATGTGAAGAAGTACCAGGGCCGCGGCCTGGGCCTTGCGGAGCTGGTGTGCATCGGCAACGAGGGCCTCCTCAAGGCGGTCAAGAAGTTCGACCCCGACAAGGGTGTGAAGTTCATCTCGTACGCCGTCTGGTGGATCCGTCAGACGGTCCTGCAGGCGCTGGCCGAGCAGACCCGTTCCGTCCGCATCCCGCTGAACCAGAACTCCAATCTGGCCCGTCTGGCGCGCACCAATACCGCGCTGACCCAGCAACTCGGCCGCACCCCGACCGACCAGGAGCTTGCCCGCGAGATGGGCGAACCCCTGGACACCGTGCGCGCCCTGCGCCGCGTGGCCGCCGCCGAACTCAGCCTGGACGCCCCCCTCGACCGGGGCGACCGCGACAGCGCCAGCTTCGGCGAACGCTTCGCCGGGGCGGACGGCACCGAGATCGAAGAGGATGTGGAGGCGACGGCTCGCCGCCACTACCTCGAGACCATGTTCGACAGCTATCTCACCGAGCGGGAACGCAAGATCCTCTACCTGTACTACGGTCTGGACGACGGCGAGGAACGCACCCTCGAAGAGATCGGCTCGCTCCTCGGCGTGACCCGCGAACGCATCCGCCAGATCCGCAACCGCGCCTTCGAGAAGCTCCGGGAAAGCCCCCAGGGCGACTCCCTTTCCGGGTTCTGGATCACGAACTGACGGCTACTGCCCGTTGGGCGAGCCCAGCATGATCATCTCGCGTGCGCGAATCTCCGCGGTCGGGATCGTGACCCCGTCGCGCTCGTAGGAGTCGTACTGCAGATAGCCTTCGACGTACAGCCGGTCCCCCTTCGACACGTAGTCCTCGGTCACCTGGGCCAGCCTTCCCCACAGGTTCACCCTGTGCCAGTCGGTGCGCTCCTCCGGCTCCTCGCCGCCGGTGCGCCAGTTCGTGGCGAGCGAGACCCGGGCCACCTTCACCCCGGCGCTCGTGACACGGACATCGGGGTCGTTCCCCACGTTGCCCACCAGAATGATCTTGTTTACCGAACGGCTCACGGTCGATCCTCCGTCTGCGATTTCGGGTCCAACCTGGCGGCACCCCGGTGCGGTTCCCGCCGGCTGGTTCCCGGTGACTGTTGTTGACGGACAAGATCGGCCCTCAAACGGGGCGCCCACATAGCAATTCGGGACTGATTTCCGCGGGGACCGGAGACTACCCCGGGGGCGTAAGGAGAAGGGATGCCGTCACCCCTTGCAGTCGTACCACGTCCTCCCGGCCCCGGTGTCCACCCGCAGCGGCACTTTCAGCTCCACGGCCGACTCCATCACCTCCACCACAGTCCCCGTCACCTCCTCCACGCGCCCCTCCTCGACCTCGAAGACCAGTTCGTCGTGCACCTGCAGCAGCATGCGCACGCCGGACGCACCATCCAGCACGCTCCCCAACCGGATCATCGCCACCTTGATGAGATCGGCCGCCGTCCCCTGGATCGGCGTGTTCTGCGCCACCCGTTCCCCGAACTGGCGCATATTCCACGCCCGGGCCCGCAACTCGGGCACGAAACGCCGCCGCCCCATGAGCGTCTCCACGTACCCCAGCCGCTTCGCCTGCGCCACCTGTTCGTCCAGGAACCGCCGCACCCCGGCGAAGCGCTCGAAGTACTGCGCGATGAACCGCTTCGCCTCGTCCATCGATATGCCGAGCTGGCGTGCGAGCGAGAAGGGGCCCTGGCCGTACAGGGTGGCGAAATTCACCGTCTTGGCCCGGTCGCGCATGCCCCCCGCGACCTCGTCCACGGACACGTCGAAGATCACGGCCGCGGTCTCGCGGTGGACGTCCTTCCCCTCCCTGAAAGCGCGCACGAAGACGTCGTCGCCCGAGAAGTGGGCCAGGATGCGGAGCTCGATCTGGGAGTAGTCGGCGGTCACCAGCAACGTGCCCGGGGCGGCCACGAAGCCGCGTCGGATCTCGCGGCCCACGTCGGTGCGGATGGGGATGTTCTGCAGGTTGGGCTCCGAGGACGAAAGACGGCCGGTTGCCGCGACCGTCTGGTTGAAGGTGGTGTGAATCCTCCTCGTCTCCGGATTGACCAGCGCCGGCAGCGCGTCCACATAGGTGTTCCTGAGCTTCTCCAGCTGCCGGTAGTCCATCATGAGGCGCGGCAGTTCGTGACCGTCCACGGCCAGACGCTCGAGCACCGACGAATCGGTGGAGGGACCCGTCTTGGTCCGCTTGAGGACCGGCAGCTCGAGGCGCTCGAAGAGGACTTCGCGCAGCTGCGGCGTCGAGTTGATGTTGAACTCGGTGCCCGCGACCCGGTGGATGTCCTCGCGGATCAGGCGCAGTTCTCCGGCCAGGCGCCGGCTCATCTCCGCGAAGATTGCGGCGTCGATCCCCACGCCGTTCATCTCCATGCCGGCCAGGACGGGGATCAGCGGCGTCTCCAGTTCGTCGAAGAGCTCCTCCATGCCCTGCGCGGCCAGGTTGGCGGCAAATCGCTCCCACAGGCGCAGCGGCAACTCCACCTGTTCACACGCGAAGGCCAGAGCTTCCGCAGCCGGGACATCGGCGAAGGCGCGGCGTTTCTTTCCCGTCCCCAGGACGCTCGCCGGGGCCACCACGTCGCGGTCGAGGAAATCGGTGGCCAGCGCGGCCAGGTCCTGTCGTCGGCGCCCGGGATCGAGCACGTACGACGCGACCATCACGTCGCGCAGCGGCCCCGCAAGCTCCACGCCTGCGCGCCGGCACGCGATCAGGGACCGCTTGAGGTCGTGGCCCACCTTGGTGATGGACGGGTCCGCCAGAACGGCGCGGAGCGGCTCGAGGGCGTCCGTGTCGAGGCCGGGCAGGTTGGGGTCGCGCCCCGCGTCGAGGTCGCCCAACTCCAGCGCGACCGCTCCACCGTGCGCCAGCGGCAGGTAGTAGGCCGTGTCCCCATCCGCGGCCACCGCGATCCCCGCCACCCGTCCCCGCACCGGCTGCAGCGTACCGTTCAGCACCGCCACGACCATCGATCCGGCCTCCCTGCAAGCCCGCGCGATCCCCGCCACCCCGTCCGCATCCGTGACCAGCACGTATTCGGCCACCGGGGGCGCTCCCTCCCCCGCCGCCCGGCCGCTCTCCCGGTCGAGCCGTTCCAGCAGCGTGCGGAACTCCAGGTCCACGTACAGCGCCCGCAGCCGCTTGTTGTCTGGCTCCGAGACGCGCAGTTCCTCCAGGTCGGCATCGACCTCGACGTCGGTCCGGATCGTGACGAGATCCTTCGACAGCACCACCTGCTCCCGGTTGGCCAGCAGCGATTCCCGCGGCCGCTTCGCCTTCACCTCTTCGGCGTGTTCCAGGATCTCCTCGACGCTGCCGTACGTCTCCAGCAGCTTGAGCGCCGTCTTGGGGCCGATCCCCGGGGCGCCGGGCACGTTGTCCGAGCTGTCGCCCACCAGCGCCAGGTAGTCCACCACCCGTCCCGGCGGCACCCCGAACTTCTCCCCCGCGTTCCGTTCGTCGACCCAGTTGGCCGCCACGCCGTGAGGACCGCCACGCCCCGGGTTCAGGAGATGCACCCCCGGGCGCACCAGTTGAAAGAAGTCCTTGTCCCCCGAGACGATAACCGCCTCCAACCCCGCCTCGACCGCACGCGCGGCCAGCGTCCCGATCACGTCGTCGGCCTCCCATCCCTCGACCGCCACCACGCGGTCGCCGAAGGCCTCCACCAGCTCGCGGACGCGCGGCAGGCTCTCCCGAAGCTCCTGCGGCATCTTCTCGCGAGTGGCCTTGTATTCCGGAAAGAGTTCGGTTCGATGGCTGCGCCCCGAATCGAACACTACCGCAATGTAGTCGGGGTGATGCTCGGCCCGGATGCCGTACAGGAAGTTGGCGAACCCGAAGGGGGCGGACGTATTCTCGCCGCGCGCGTTCGTGAGCGGGCGGTTCAGGAAGGCGAAGAACGACCTGTAGATCAACGCGTAGGCGTCGATCAGGAAGAGTCGCGGGGCGGTCTTGGGAGGGATGTCCATGGGTTGGAAAGTGCCGCTGGGACGCGCCGTTCGCCCGGGGAACGGCTTTCCCGGGGACTTGCGTACCACGCTGGCGGGGCAATATAACGAGTTCCCCCGCCGTGACGCCGCAACAGGAAGCGATTGAACCATGCACACACGCCCGCCCAGGATCAGATGCGGTAGCGCGCGGATGGATTCCCGTGAGCGATCGGCGCGGCGTGGCGCAGCGCCGGCAGGTTGCTCCGCGCGGCCGTTGCGGCTGGTCTGTGTCGTCGCCGTGCTGTTCCTGGCCGGCTGCCAACCGGACTCCGAGTCCGGCGAGGCGCAGCCGGAAGCCGGGGATTCGGCGTCCCAGGTGTCGTCCGTGCCGGCCCCCCCGACCGACCCGGAGGCCGCGAACCCGGATGACTCCGTCACGGCCGAAGCGGCACAGCCCCAGGAGCCGGATCCGGGCGCGGGGACCGACACCGCTTCCCCCGACTCCGCACCCCCTGTATCGGCCGAACAACAACCCGGCACCCCTCCGGCAACCGCCCAGGACTCGATGGCCCTGACGCTGTCGGGCATCATGGCAGCGCAGGAGCGAATCCTTGCGCGTCTCGACTCGATGGAGTCCACAGGCCAGACCGAGGTCGAGGGCGCCGCTCCGGACAACCAGACAGGAGTCCTCGACCTGGAGGAAGCCCGCGACGAAGTCACGAACCTCGGCCTCGCCATCTTCTGGTCGATCCTGGTGCTGGTCGCCTTCCGCTTCCTGATCCGGGGCCTGATCTGGATCCTCGAGACACTCGCCGAACGGAGCGTTAGAAGGCGCCTCACCTTCAAGTGGCTGATCCCGATCACGCGCATGCTGCTCTGGGGGATCGCGGCGTACCTGATTGTCCGCCAGATCTTCCAGGTCGACGCCCAGGGAATCCTCGCGGCGAGCGCGGCGCTCGGCGTGGCGCTGGGGTTCGCCGCTCAGGACCTGCTCAAGAACGTCTTCGGCGGCCTTATCGTCGTCTTCGACCAGCCGTTCCAGGTGGGCGACAAGATCTCGGTGGGGGGCACATACGGCGAGGTGGTGTCGATCGGCCTGCGCTCGACCCGCATCGTCACCGCGGATGACGACTTCGTGTCCGTGCCGAATTCGCAGGTCGTCGAGGAGCAGGTGGCCAACGCCAACGCGGGAGAACTCAACTGCCAGGTGTTGACGAACCTCTACCTGCCGGGACGCGTCGACGAGAGCGCGGCGAAGGACATCGCCTTCGAGGCCGCGGTCAATTCCAAGTACGTTTTTCTCGGAAAGCCCATACAGGTGTTCATCGAGGACGAGTTCCACACCACCTTCGTCACGCGTGTGAAGGTGCGGGCCTACGTCCTGGACCCCCGTTTCGAGTTCCTGCTGAAAAGCGACATCACCGAGCGCGCGCGGGACGGCTTCCGCGCGGCCGGGCTCGCTCCCGAACACGACTGGTATCCGCTGGCGGTATCCGGCACGCCCGAGACGGGTGACCCGGTGGCGTCGTGAGCGGGACCGATCGGGAGAGCGCGGATCCGGTGACTCTCGCCCCGATGACCGACGCGGAGATCGTCGCGCGCATCGCCGAGGCCGTTCAGGAGCCGTTTGCAGCCGCCTGGCGTCGTCACGAGGAGCACGACCGGGGACGGATCGGCCGCACCCTGGAGCAGGCCGTGAGCGCCCACGAGCGCGCGCTGGCGGCATTCACCGGGGCGATGGACGCCGGAAACGGCTCGCTGGACGACGCGGCCGCCGAGCGTGCACTTGCAGAGTACCGGCGCGATGTGTCGCGCAACGTGCTGAAGCCCCTCCATCTCGTGCTTCGCCACGGCAGCCCCGCTGCGACGCTGCACCGGTCCATGGTCGCGGCCGGCCGTGAGGCCCGCGAGGCCGTGCGGGCGTTGCCCGAGGCGGCCGAGACGCCGGTGTCGCCGGACGCGCTGACCACCGCCGCCGGACTGGGGCCCGTGACGGAGGTGAAGCGGCTCTGGGCACGCCTGCTGCGTCCCATCGTGTGGAAAATCGAGGTCCACGAGGTGGCGGCGAGGTCCGTTGCGCGCCGATACCTCGAATGCGACGTGCTCCCGCGCCAGAGCCGCGCCTTTCGCGCCAGCCAGCGTCGCCGCGCGGGGTGGCTGGGGCGGGTGGAGCGGGCCTGGGCCGTGTGGACGAGGGCGGTGTTGCTGCCGCCGAAGGGGCAAACCGGGGCGGAGGAGCCGGGGGTGGTGGAGGCCGCGCGCGCGCGGGTGGCCGCCGCAGAGGCGTTGCAGGGGAAGCTGGTGGCGTTGCGCGACGGGGTGGGATGGGGGGCGGGGGGAGACTTCCGGCGGTCCTCCGAGGTGCTCGCGGCAATGGTGGCGGTGGCGGGGACCTTTGTCGCGCCGGGTCCAGCACGGGCGATGCCGGTTCGGGACGACGAGATGCTGGCCGGTCGCTGGGACGACTGGGCGAAGCAGGCGGCGGGCCGACTGCAGCTGCACCTGGGTCTCCTGGCCATGCGCGCCGCTGCCCATGCCATCGGCGCCCGGCTGGTCGGCCATTGGCAGGAGACGAACCAGCGCGTCCATGCCGTCCTGGACCGGATCGGGGCTGCCCTGGACGGCGGAATGGTCCGCACGGAGGCGTTGCCGGAGGGTGACGACGGACTGCGGCGCGTCCTGGCCTCGGAACGCGCGCGAACCGCCTCCGATCTGAGCGGACCCACCGCCAACCTGAATGACCCCGCGCCCTTCCTTCGGGACGTTGCCAGACACGCCGAGGAGGCGATCGAAGATCTGGTTGCGATGTACCTCCAGCTGCCGGAAGTCGCTCTCCACGACCTGCCGGATGCCGGCAAGGTAATTCGGCGCCCAGACGACGATTCCCGTGTGGTTCAGACCCGGGAACTCGCGGTGCAGGCATTCGACACCCTGCGCATGGAGAGGATTCGCACCGCCCCGTCGGCGATCGCGGACGCGTGGGACGCCGCTGGCACCGCGGTTCGGGAGCTCGGGGTCGTCTCGGACTACGCGTACGAAGCCGCGCTCGGCGAGCTGGCGGACGGCGCGGACGGCGAGCCGGGCAACGCCCGCGTGCTCGTCACCGACGGTCTCTCCCGCGCCGGCGACAGGCTGGCGACCGCCGGGGGCGAGCTCTGGACGGGACTTGAGGTGGCTTCAAGCCGGGTCCGCGACGAAATAGTGGAGGGGGCCGTGCACCTGGTCCGGCGGGTGACCGCGGACCGCCTGCGTGCCGGCTACCTCGACGCCCGCACCTACCTGGCCACCGAGGTCGCGCAGGACTGGAAGCAGTGGCGGGGACGTGTTGCAGAGAACGGGCGCCGGGCCTGGGACGGCATTCGGGCCCTCGGCAGACGTGTCGGAGGCCTGCTGAGCGCGCTGGGCATTCGCCCGCAGCCGGCCCGGACCCTCGAGCGGACCGAAGAAACGCTTGCCACGGCGGCGGAGTTCGTTCGGACCCTCCCCGTCGTCTACCAGCGCCTCTTCGCCTTCGAGCCGCTGACGGACCCGCAGTTTCTTGCCGGGCGCGACGACGAGTTGGCGGAGGTCGAGGCGACATGGGCACGCTGGAAGGCGGGTGGACCGGGTTGTTTGGTTGTCGTCGACCCGCCCGGGGCGGGTGTCACCAGCTTTCTGAACGTCGTCTCGACGCGCCTGGCGGACGAAGAGCCGCGCAGCGTGAGACGGATTCTGCGTGACCGCTGCCGCAACGAAGCGGACCTCGCGGCCCGGATCGCCCTCTGGCTCGGGTTCGACAGCACGGAGACCCTGGACGAACTGGCGAAGAGTGTGGTGGCGAGCACCGACCGATCGGTCCCCCGCCTGGTCACCCTGGAGGGCATCGAGCACCTTCACATGCGCGCGCCGGAGGGCGGAAGAGTCTTCCGGCGCTTCATGACCTTCGTCTCGCGCACCGAGTCCAGCATCTTCTGGATCCTCTCCATGACCTCGTCCGCGTGGCAGCTGGTCCGCACGCGTGCGCCCGAAATGGCGGGCGAAACAGCACAGCTGGTCCTTCAGCCCCTCTCTCCCGACGAACTGCGGCAGGCCATCACCTCCCGTCACCTGCGCAGCGGACTGCCCCTGGAGTACGTCGAGCCAAGGGCCGGAGCGGACGCACTGCGCACCCGGGCACGCCGGCTCCACACGACCGACCGGCAGCAGCAGCTGATCGAGAAGAACTACTTTGAACGCCTCCATCGGGCATCGCTGGGGTCGATTCGCCTGGCGCTCTTCCACTGGCTGCGCTCCGCCGACTTCACGACGGTCGAAGGCAGCCTCCTCGTGCGCCCGCTGGAGTCGTTGAGCCCCCCGACCGACATGCTCGACCTGACACGGAGCTTCGCGCTCAAGGCAATCCTCGATCACGGCACACTGAGCGCAAGCGAGTACTGCGAGGTCCTGCGAACTTCGGCCAGGGAGTGCGCGCACACGCTCCGGTCCCTCGAAGAGAATCACTTCATCGAGGCTTCCCGGCCCCCGCATGAGGAGCCGCAAGATCCCAACGCCCCCACCCCCGAGGTTCGTTACCGGCTACGGCCCCTGATGATCGGCGCGGTGATCGCGCACCTGCGATCCCGCAATATCCTGCACTAGCCGACCGCCGGGGCCGGGACCGGTCAGCCGCGAGTCACATTCGCCGCCTGCAGACCTCGATCCGTCTCCCGGAGTTCGAATTCCACCTCTTCCCCTTCGGCAAGGGTGCGAAACCCGTCACCCTGAATCGAACTGAAATGAACGAACACATCGTCCCCGGTCGACTGGGAGATGAATCCGTACCCTTTTGCGTCGTTGAACCACTTGACCGTTCCCTTGGCCATTCAGCCATCCTCCAGAAACCTGAAAATGATACTGCGGTGGACGACCCGAACGGGCCGTGCCAGACTGACGGCTCCATGATGGCGGCATGTGCGCGAGTCGTCAAGCAGGAACCGTTCCTTGTTACCCGGTGAACTCCAGCCGCCCCACGCGCCCGCGGATCTGGCGCGTGACGACCCGCGGCGCCAGTACGGCCACGGTCGCCAGGACCACGATCGCGGTCGCGGTCCACGACGGCCGCCCGTAGACCCACAGCATGAGCGGCAGCAGGGCCAGGGCGAGAACGGCCAGGAGCACGGCCCCCATGAAGGTGCCGATCCGCGCGCCCTTGCGAACGGGCTGCGCGAAGGGCAGGCGGGGCGCCACCAGCAACATCATCTGGATGGCGAGGTGGGCCACCAGCCCCAACACGGCCGCGTGGATCAAGGCGTGCCACACGTTGCCGAAGGCCCACGCAAAGACACCCGCCACGATGGCCAGATAGGGCAGAAGGAAGAAGATCGCCACGCTGTTGCCCACGTTGCCGACCAGTCTGGCCCGGTCCACCGGCGTCGAGAAGAAAATCCACGCAGCCCTGTAGGACTGGCTCCTGAAGAGGTTCTCCATGAGGATAATGGGCATTCCCAGGACCGCGAAGTGGATCAGACCCAGACCGCGCGCTTCGTAGCCCAGGTGGACGAAGGGGTCGGGCAGGCCTCCGTCGTCGAGCGACATGAAGACGTAGAGAAGCGTGATCGGCAGCATGCTGAGCACGGCCAGCCGGAAGTTCATGTCATTGCGGAACTGGCCGCGCAACAGCGTGGAAACCACGCGCAGCTCCGATGAGAACCAGCGTACCGCGAAACCACGCTTCCCGGTCCTGCGCGACTTCGGTTGGCTCTCGGCCAGCAGCACCCCGAGCCGCTCGGCGTACGACAGAGAGAGTCTGCGCCCCACGAAGTGGAAGAGCGCGGCGATGCTGGCGAGGGCCGCCAGTACGACCAGAACGCCCGTGAGGCTCCACCTACCCGCGGCCAGGGGAAGCAGGTTCGCAAACCAGGTGGAGGGCAGCACCAGCATCGCCACCGGGGGCTCGCCCAGGCTCATCACCACCCGTTCGAGCGTGTCGTCGAGCATTACCGGTACGAAGATGGCCATCGTCATGACAAGTTGCAGATAGCCGAGCACACGGCGAAGGCGCCGAGGGCTGACCAGGCGCAGGATCAGGGCGTAGACGAACACCATGGCCAGGGTGGTCCAGACCACGGTTCCCGCCACCGCCACCACCCACGCCAACGCCACGAGGAACCCGAACTTCCACAGATAGACAATCGTCGCGAAGCCGCCCATCAGCGCCCCGATGATGCCGGTGTACAGCAGGATGCTGGTGAGTTTGACGAGGAAGTAGGTGCGCGAAGACACCGGCTGGTGCGCCAGGATCTCGTAGTCGTTCGGCGAGATCACGACGGACTGGAAGTCGATGAGGATCGCCATGGCGACCATCATCGAGATCATCAACAGGACGATCGAAGCAGCCAGGTAGCCCCCGGGTACAGCCGCCGCCACCACTGCCAGGAACATCCCGTAGATCGAGTACAGGAACAGAATGGGCCAGGGCACCTTCGCGCCTGGCTTGTCGGACGCCCCTTGCATCTGCATGGCCGACGAGGAACGCAGGTCGGTCTTGAGCAACACCCGGCTGAGCACGCGCCACTGGGCGTAGTCGGCGCCGAGAGCCTCGACCGCCCACCGCACGGGCTTCACGTGCCGTCCTCGCCGGCGCGTTCCGGGGCATCGAGCGCGGAGAGGAGCCCCCGTGTGACCTCGGCGGTGTCGCGAACCCCGGTCAGGTGCGCGAACGCCTGCTCGAGCGAGTCCGTGCCGGTTTCGTCGGCAATGCCGGCGGCGGTCCCTTCGGCCACCTTGCGTCCCTGGTCGATGATCACGATCCGCGTGCAGATGCGTTCCACCACCTCGAGGATATGCGAGCAGAACAGGATCGTGCGGCCCTGCGAGGCCAGCTCCCGCAGCAGCTCCTTCACCACGAGCGCCGCGTTGGCGTCGATCCCGTTCAGCGGCTCGTCGAGGAAGAGCACTTCGGGGTTGCCCATCAGCGCCGCGCTGATCAGCACCTTCTGCTTCATCCCCTTCGAGTGCTCCGACAGGGGCTTGTCGAGCGCGTCGAGCATGCCGAAGAGATCCAGCAGCTCGCTGACCTTCCTGTCGGCGTAGCCCCCCTCGATGCCCCGCAGGTTCGCCACCATGGTGAGGTATTCGCCCGCGGTGAGGGATTCATAGAGCGCCCCCGCCTCCGGCACGTAGCCGAGACGCCGCTTCACCTCCATGGGCTTGTGCTCGACATCGTAGCCCGCGACCCACGCCGTGCCCCGCGTCGGCTTGATCATGCAGGTCAGGATCTTGACCGTGGTGCTCTTGCCGGCCCCGTTCGGTCCCAGAAAGCCCAGGATCTCTCCCGGTTCCACCCGCAGGTCCAGGTTGTCGACCGCAGCCTTGTCGCCGAAGTAGCGGCTGAGTGACTGGGTTTCGATCATTCGAGCCCTGCCGCACCCCGGGGCGACGTGCCGCGCGGCGATTCCTCCGGTCCGGCTTCCTCCCCTCCGTAGAGCCACCGGTACAGCGCCCGGTTCCGGGTCACGTTCTTCACATACCCGCGGGTCTCCGCGAAGGGGATGCGCTCGGTGAAGCGGTAGGGGTCCTCGGCTTCGGGAAGGCGGCGCCAGCGATTGGCCCGGGTCGGCCCCGCGTTGTACGCCGACAGGACCAGGGGAATGTCCCCGTCGTAGCGGCCGAAGAGCTCCGAGAGGAAATGCGTGCCCAGATGGACGTTGAGTTCCGGGGTCTCCAGCATCTCCGTGCGGAAGCCCCTGGGCCCGATTGCGCCCGCAACCTGTCTCCCCGTGGCCGGCATGACCTGCGTGAGGCCGGTCGCCCCCGCCGGCGACACGATGTTCGGCACGAAGGCGCTTTCCTGCCGGATGAGACCGGCGAGCAGGTAGGGGTCGAGCCCCAGTTCCCGGGCGCGTGAAGTCACGAGTTCGCGGAAGGGGAAGGGGTACACAACGCGCACCAGGGTAAGGTCCCATGGGCGGCCATCCCCGCGCAGTTCCAGCCCGAGTCGGATCCCGTCCAGGGTGCGCCCGGCCTCGTGGAGGGCGACGGCCAGGCGCAGGAGGAGTTCCTGGGACTCCGCGGCCGCGGCCTTCATCGTGGCAACGTGCGCGTCCGCCGCCTCCTCGAGGCCGGCTGTCTCCAGCAGTGCGAGCGTCTCCAGGTCCCGGGAAAGCCACTCCGGGTCTGGCAGGGCCGGGCCTTCGGGCAGGCCGGGCGCGAAGGTGGCGCCCTCGGTCCGGGCCGACAGAAACGCGTAGTAAGACAGAGGACTTACCCGCCGGATCCGGGCCCGCAGCCTGCGCGCCTCGGCGGTGTCCCCCAGTGCCGCGGCCGCGTGCGCCCCCCAGTAGCTGGCCTCCTCCCAGCGTCTACCGTTTGGGAATTCCTCCAGATAGCCCTGGAAGACCCCCAGCGCGGCCCCCAGCTCCCCCCGCCCCAGGTGGAGCTGCCCCCACCTCATGCGCGCCAGCCCCGCACGGTTCGCCGCCGCGGACATGGAGATGACCTGCTTGTAGTGGTCGATGGCCTGGTCGACGCGGCCGGCGTCGTGGTGGTCGTCGCCCCGGAAGAAGATCACGTCCAGCGCCCCCGCACTCGACGGGAAGCGCTCCACGAGCCGGTTCCGCAGGGTGCTGGCGTCGCCGTGCCGACCCTGGCGGGTCCGGATGGCGGCCCACGCCTGGAGCGCGGGCGCAGCGACGGCGGGGTCCCCGGACGCAGCCAGCTCCCGGTACACGCGAACCGCGCCGTCGCGGTCCCCGCTGCCGTTGTAGGCCCGGGCCAGCGCGGCACGCTCCCCCTCGGTCAGAACGGCTCCCCTCCGCTCGGCCAATCTCCAGGCGCGCACCGCCGTGCCGAACTCGCCGCCGTTGCCCAGCGCGCTTGCCACCGTGCGCAACACCTCCGGCCCGGAGTTCGCGGCCACCCTCCAGTGCGCCATCGCGGCGTCCAGCGCCTCCTCACCCCGGGTCGTGCGGCGCAGCAGTCCCTCCATCGCGGCAACCGCCCCCACCGCGTCCCCCCCCGCCAACCTGTAGCGCCACTCCAGCGCCAGCGTTTCCGTGCGGGACGCACCACTCTCCCTTCCCCCCGCCAGCACCTCCATCAGGGCCTCCAGGGCCCGCACCGTGTCCCCCGCCAGGGCCCACGCGTCCGTCTCGAGCCGCCACCCCCGCCTTCTCACCTCGGGATCGACGACCGACGCGAGCACCTCCCGCACCGCCGCCCCCTCTCCCCGCCGCCCCAGCGTTCTCGCAACGGCCAGAGCCGTCCACTCCCCCAACGCGGCCGACAACCCACGCAACACTTCCACCCCCTCCACGGACTCGCCCACGGCCCCGCTCTCCGCCAACTCCCGTGCAATGCGCGACCGGGCCGCCAGCCCATCTGAAGCATCGGCAGGCATCGCCTCGACGAAGCGGGTCAGCGCCCGGACGGCCCCCGCACGGTCTCCCGTTCGCGCGCGGGAAGTCCCCAGCAGGTACCAGTAACGGGACGGCGCACCGTCGGTATCGCCCCCATCCCCGGTCAGCGCGGCGACCGCCCCCTCCCAGTTCCTCCACCCGGCTTCCGCCTCCGCCAGCACCGTCCGGTCCTCCATCGTGGCCGACCCCAGCGGCGCCAGGTGGACGCGCAGGGCCCGGCTGGCCTTCCAGTACCTCCCGTCGGCCATGTCCCGCCGTATTGAATCCGGGATTGTCGACGCGCCTTCGGAGGCCCTTCCGGACTGGGCCGCCACCCCCTCCACCGCCACCGGACAAACCCCCGCAACCACCAGCACCGCCACCCCGACAAGCACCTTGAACGCACCGGCAGCCCGCGCCGGATCACTCCGCTCGGGAGTGTCGGCGCGGGCTGCTCGAGGTTGGCGGCGAGGCCCTCTGCCCGATACGAGCGGGCGGGGCATCACCACGGTCTGGCTGTAAGGGTGCTCAGTCCCCGGCTTCCTGCCCCAGCTGAATGGCGAACAGCGCATCGATCATCTTCTGCGCCGACTCCTCCATGTCGATGACCAGGTGGTCGATCCTGGACACGAAGTAGTTGTGGCAGATGCTTATTGGGATGGCGATCGCGAGTCCCGCTGCCGTCGTGTAGAGCGCCACCTTGATGCCGCCTGCCACCGTGGTCGCGTCCACCTCGCCCGCGAACTCGATCGCCTGGAAGGCCTCGATCATGCCCATGACCGTGCCGAGGAAACCCATGAGCGGCGCGATGTTGGTGAGCGTCGCGAGCACCACGAGGCCTCTCTCCAGCTTGGAAAGCTCGATCAGCCCCTGGTTTTCGATCGCCTTCATGACCCGCTCGGTTCCCTCGTCGCGGCGCTCCAGACCCGCGTGCAGGATGTTGGCGGCGGGCGAATTGGACTCGCGGGTGAGCTCGAGAGCCTCCTTGACCTGCCGTTGGGCCAGCAGCTCGTCCACCTCCCGGAGGATTTTCCTGGTCGCGCCGGCCTTCATCAGGATGTCGAAAAACTTCCAGATGATCACCAGGACACCGATAGCAACGCAGGTGACGAGCGGATACCGCATGACTCCGGAGCCACTCCAGGCCTCGGTTAGCTGTTCCATGTAGGTGCGCTCCGGAGCGTCCACTCCCGGAAGCTGAGGCAGTATGTTGTAGATGTTCATCATGCTGGCCAACGGTTCCTCCCGCTTTCAAGCCTGTGTGAGTGTTTCGTCACGCCCCCTGGCGCGACCATGGAGTCTGGGACCCTCGGGTCCGTTTCGCAAGGCTCGCCAAAATGTACCCGGCGAGCGGGGCTGTCAAATCGTTGGGACGAAACAACGAAAGCCTGCGTTTCTCCAGGCGGGAACCGATCCCCGGCCGAAGGCGCCTTATCGCCGCCACGTCCACTCGCGCGAACCGTATCGCATTTCCAGCTTCGCCGCTAGGGCCTTTTCGCCTTCCGACATTGCACCGCTGCTCCAGCTTCCCCCGAAGACATCCTCGAACCCCGTGCTGAACGCCGCCACGAGCCGATCCCAGGCGGGAATCTCGCCCAGAACTTCGGCAAGGGTGGCAGGCCGGGGGCGTCCGGCTTTCATACCCCCGCCACCCACGCCCGGGTCCGCCCTCCCCCCGCGCCCATTCGCGAACAGCGCCGTCTGGTCCGCGACCAGGAGCAGCGACCCGTGCTGCAGAATCGTCCGCCCGATCCGCGCCTGGGCGCTCCCCACCAGCTTCCGCCCCCCCACCACCACCTCCCCCTCGGCCGCCTCCATGAAACAAGGCCCCGACTCGGGGCGCAGCGCCCGCCCGCGTGCATGGCCGGCACCCACACCGAGACCGCGCAGCCCCGCCACCAGCGCCTCGTTGATCCTGCGGTACGCCGCGCGAAGTCCCCCGCATGCCCGCACCGGCAAGACGACCGAGTAGGTCAGCTCCCGGTCGTGGATCACGGCGCGGCCCCCCGTGGGACGCCGCACCACCCCCATCGCCGGGTGGCGCCGCAGCAGATCCCTGTACCCGACGGTGACGGGTTCGTTGCGCCCGAACGAGAGCGTCGCCGGGCTCCAGCGGTAGAGGCGCAGCGTGCCGGTCCCGGGACGGGCCAGCTCGGCCAGCGCCTGGTCGCGCGCCATGTTGGCGGGTCCCGGCAGCGGGTCGTCGACGAGGACGCGCCAGGAGAGGGGGGTGGTGTGGTTCACGGAGGGGTGTGTACGCGGGTCGCGGCGGATGGTCAGGAAGCGGACGGGCAGGCCCGGGTCAGGGGGCGTAGGAATCCCCCGGGGCCATGACCTGGACGTGAGCGCGGTCACCCACCAGTGCGCGGAAGCGCTCCGGGTCCTGTTCGATCAGGGGCCAGGTGTTGTAGTGGACGGGGATCACTATCTCGGGCTCGATGAAGCCCACGGCGGTGGCCGCGTCCTCCGGCCCCATCGTGAAATTGTCGCCGATGGGCAGGATCGCCACATCGACCTTGCCGCGCAGCAGCTGCATGTCGAGCGTGAGGGCCGTGTCTCCTGCGTGATGGATGCGCTTGCCGTCGATGTGCAGCAGGAAACCGCCGGGGATCGTGGTGAACTGTCCCGTGGTGTCGCCGTGGACCTGTCCGCCGTGGATGGCCGGGGTCATCTTCGCGCGCCCGAAAGGGAAGTCGTAGCCGCCCCCGATGTGAAGCGGATGGCCGTTGGTCACCCCCTGCGTTTCGGCGAAGGAGACGATTTCGAAGGTGGAGATCAGGGTGGCGCCCGTCTCGCGGGCGAGCGGGATCGCGTCGGCGAAGTGGTCGAAGTGGCCGTGCGTGCACAGGATGTAGTCCACCGCGCCCACGTCTGCCCGCTTGATGTCCGAGACCGGGTTGTCGTCAAAGAACGGGTCGATGACGAGCCGGGTGCCGTCGTCGGTCTCGATGGTGAATGTGGACTGGCCGTGAAATGTCAGCTTGGCCAAGGGAACTCCTCCAATTGTCTTGTGGGTGAACTCGGATTCGATCCTCGCAGCCCGGGTTGACAGTCCGTGGATGAAGCCCCGCGAGCACCGAGAGTGGCGAGGCGCCGGGCTGGCAAGGCGCGACGAAGGGCGAATAGCACCGCTATTCGTCCAAGGAGCAACGCAGAGCGAAGCCACGAACGAGCGAAGAGTATAGTATACATCACATAATGTAAAGTAAAGTTTACAGTGTGGCCGGGGCGAGCGAAGCGCCCAGCGCGGACGCATCGCCGCTCGAATGCCGGGGGGATTTTGTCCACGGGCTGTTGGCTCCCCCGGGCCGGGGTGGTCAAGACGTCAGCGATGCGCCGCCTCCGGGGCCTCGTAGGCTTCGACAGGATGGCACGAGCAGACAAGGTTGCGGTCGCCCAGGGCGTTGTCGATGCGCCCCACGTATGGCCAGAACTTGTGGTCGCGCACCCAGGGCGCCGGGAAGGCGGCTTGCTCGCGGGTGTAGCCATGCTCCCAGGCCTCCGTGGTGACCGCCGGCGCGGTGTGCGGCGCGTTCTTGAGGGCGTTGTCCAGCCGGTCCTGGAGCCCGAGTTCGACCTGCTGAATCTCGGCCCGGATCGAGATGAGAGCCTGGCAGAACCGGTCCAGCTCGGCTCTGGACTCGCTCTCGGTGGGTTCGATCATGATCGTGCCGGGGACCGGGAACGCCATGGTGGGCGCGTGGAAGCCGTAGTCCATGAGGCGCTTGGCGACATCCTCCTCGGTGATTCCGGTGGCTTTCTTGAGGGGGCGAAGGTCGACGATGAACTCGTGGGCCACACGGCCGCTCCCGCTGCCCCACCAGTACAGGATGTCGAAGTGGTCCTCGAGGGTCATCGCCATGTAGTTGGCGTTGAGGATCGCCGTGCGCGTCGCTTCGGTGGCTCCGTCGCGGCCCAGCAGAGCGATGTACGCCCACGAGATAAGCAGGATGCTCGCGCTCCCCCACGGGGCTGCCGCGACCGCCCCGATTGCCTCGTCGCCCCCGACCGGCACGACCGGGTGGCCGGGCAGATGGGGGGCCAGCTCCTCCGTGGCGCAGATGGGGCCCATGCCGGGGCCGCCGCCGCCGTGCGGGATCGCGAAGGTCTTGTGGAGGTTGATGTGGATCACGTCCGCGCCGTAGTCGCCGGGACGGCACAGGCCGACCTGGGCGTTCAGGTTGGCGCCGTCCAGGTAGACGTACCCGCCGTGCTGGTGCACGGTGTCGCAGACCGTGCGGATCTCCTCCTCAAAGACACCGTGTGTGGACGGATAGGTGACCATGACCGCGGCCAGCCGGTCCGCGTGCTGCTCCGCCTTCGCCCGCAGGTCCGCCACATCCACGTTGCCGCGGTCGTCGCAGCGCACCACCACCACCTTCATCCCGGCCATCACGGCGCTCGCGGGGTTGGTGCCGTGCGCCGACGAGGGGATCAGGCAGACATCCCGGTGTTCCTGCCCCAGCGCGCGGAGCCGCGCCCGAATGACCAGCAGCCCCGTGTACTCTCCCTGCGCCCCCGAATTCGGCTGCAGCGACACCGCGGGCAGACCCGTGATTTCAGCCAGCCACGCCTCCAGATCGGCAATGATCCGCGCGTATCCCTTCGCCTGTTCCCGCGGGGCGAAGGGATGGAGTCCCCCGAACTCCGGCCACGTGACCGGGATCATCTGGGTCGTGGCGTTCAGCTTCATCGTGCACGAACCCAGCGGGATCATGCTGGTGGTTAGCGAGAGGTCGCGCGATCCGAGGCGGTGGATGTAGCGCAGCATCTCCGTCTCGGAGTGGTAGCTGTTGAAGACGGGATGGGTCAGATAGGGACTGCAGCGCGCAAGGTGGGGCGGGTAGCTCTCCGGCTCGAACGAGACGGCCAGCTCTCCGGACGAGCCGCCCGCGCCGAAGACGGCGAGGAGGTCGTCGAGGTCGGCGGGGGTGACGGTCTCGTCGAGCGAAACGCCCACCGTTCCGTCACCGAAGTCGCGCAGGTTGATCCGGGCCGCACGCGCGGCGGCCAGCACCTGGTCCGCCCCGTTCGCGGGGTTCACCCGTACGGTGTCGAAGAATGTCCGATGGACCAGACCGTTCCCGGCCGCTTCGAGCCCCCGCGCAAGCGTCGCCGTCTGCTTGCGGATCCGCTCCGCGATGCGCCGCAGCCCCCCGGGCCCGTGATACACCGCGTACATCCCCGCCATGACCGCCAGCAACACCTGCGCCGTGCAGATGTTGGAGGTGGCGCGCTCCCGCCGGATGTGCTGCTCGCGCGTCTGCAGCGCCATCCTCAGCGCCGGGTTGCCGTGCCGATCCTTCGACATTCCGATGATCCGGCCCGGCAGCTGCCGCTTGAACTTCTCCCGGCAGGCGATGTAGGCCGCGTGGGGGCCACCGTATCCCATGGGAACCCCAAGGCGCTGCGAGTTCCCCACCGCCACATCCGCCCCGAATTCGCCCGGCGGCGTGAGCAGCGCCAGCGCCAGGATGTCGGCAGCGACCACCACATGACTGCCCGCCGCTCGCGCCGCCTCGCAGAGCGCACGGTAGTCGTGCACGCCGCCGTCGGTGGCGGGGTACTGCACCAGCGCACCGAATACCGTCTCGTCGAAGGCGAAGTCCCCGCTCGGCCCCACCCGCACCTCCACCCCGAGCGGCTCGGCCCGGGTGCTCACTACGGCAATCGTCTGGGGATGGCAGTCCTCGGCCACCAGGAAAACGTGCCCGCGGCGCTTCCGCCCCTTGCCCAGCAGCATGAACATGGCCTCGGCGGCCGCCGTCCCCTCATCGAGCAGCGAGGCGTTCGCGATCTCCATCCCCGTCAGGTCGATCACCGCGGTCTGGAAGTTCAGCAGCGCTTCCAGCCGGCCCTGCGCGATCTCCGCCTGGTACGGTGTGTATTGTGTGTACCATCCAGGGTTCTCCAGGATGTTCCTCTGGATGACCCCGGGGGTGATGGTGCCCGAATAGCCCAGACCCAGGTAGCTGCGCCACGTCTCGTTCGCGGCGGCGATCTCCTTCAGGCGCGCGAGCAGCTCCGCCTCCGGAACGCCCTCAGGTATCCGCAGCTCCCTTCCGAGCCGGATGGCGTCCGGCACCGTCTCCTGCATGAGCTGGTCGAGGCTGTCGCAGCCGACTACTGCGAGCATTTCCCGGATCTGGTCCGCATTCGGACCCAGGTGCCGGGCAGAAAAGTCGGGATGATGATCGATAGGGGTGGACATTGGGTTCCCCGGACTGGGCTGTTCGTTATTCGCCGATGTGCGCCCCGTAGCCGTCCGCGTCCAGCAGTTCCTCGAACTCGAGCGGATCGTCGACCCGCAACAGGATCATCCACCCTTCCCCGTAGGGATCGGTGTTCACCAGAGCCGGATCGTCGTCGAGCGCCTCGTTCACGCCCACCACTTCGCCCGCCAGGGGGCAGTAGAGGTCGCTCACCGCCTTGACCGCCTCAATGGTCCCGAAGGTATCCATGGGAGCGAATTCGTCTCCCGGTTCGGGCAGTTCGACGTAGACCACGTCACCCAGTTCACCCTGGGCATAGTCGGTAATCCCGACCTGGAAGACACCGGGCTCGTCGGATTGTCTCAGGTATTCGTGCTCGGTGGTGTACTTGAGTCCTTCCGGGATATGGGACATCGCCGTCTCCGCTGGTTTCGTTCGGTTCCGCCGGACTTTCGGTTTGGAGCGACACAAAAAAAGCCGTCGGAGGCGAAGGCGTCAAGCGGGCGCGCCGCGCCGAGGCCGCCCTGTGTCCGAAAAGACCCGCCCGGTCGCCGTCCTGTGGAACCTCTCGGCGTGGATTACATTATTGAAGGTATGACCACGCTGACCCACTCTCCCGCGCTCACGACGCTGAACGAGGACGAGGCCGCATTCCGCGACGCCGTCCGCGAGTTCGCCGAATCCGAAGTCGCGCCGAGGGTCCCGCGAATGGACGCGGGGCACCAGCTCGACTCCGATCTCATTTCCCTGCTCTTCGAGCTCGGCTTCATGGGAATCGAGATCCCGGAACACTACGGCGGCATCGGCAGCTCCTTCTTCACCGCGGTCCTCGTGGTGGAGGAACTTTCCCGGATCGACCCTTCGGTCGGGGTGCTGGTCGACGTTCAGAACACCCTGGTCAACAACGCCCTGGTCAAGTGGGGCACGGATGAACAGCTGAACCGGCACCTTCCCCGGCTGGCCACCGGCACCGTCGGTGCCTATGCCCTGTCGGAGGCCGGAAGCGGCTCCGACGCCTTCGCGCTGGCCGCCCGGGCCACCCGCGACGGGGACGACTGGATCCTCAACGGCAGGAAGATGTGGATCACCAACGGAGCCGAAGCCGGCCTGTTCATCGTCTTCGCCAACGTGAGGCCGGAGCTGGGGTACAAGGGGATCACCGCGTTCATCGTGGAACGGGACATGCCGGGCTTCTCCGTGGGCAAGCGAGAGGAGAAGCTCGGCATCTGCGCATCGTCCACCACGGAGCTGGTGCTCGACGAGGTACGGGTGCCGGGCGGCAACGTCCTGGGAGAAGTGGGCCGGGGCTACAAGGTGGCGATTGAGACGCTCAACGAGGGAAGGATCGGGATCGGCGCCCAGATGCTGGGCCTCGGACAGGGGGCGCTCGACCACACGGTCAGGTACGTGCAGCAGCGCGAGCAGTTCGGCCGTCCCGTGGCGGAGTTCCAGGCGGTGCAGTTCCAGCTGGCCGAGATGGCCACCGAAATCGAGGCGGCCCGGCTGATGGTCTACAATACGGCCCGTCTCAAGGGGCAAGGGGAGCCCTTCCTGCGCGAAGCGGCGATGGCCAAGCTGTTCGCGTCACGGATGGCCCAGAGGGTCGCGTCGCGCTGCATCGACCTTCATGGGGGCTACGGTTTCACGCGGGAGTACCCGGTGGAGAAGCTCTACCGGGACGCGAAGATCGGCACGATCTACGAGGGCACCGACAACATGCAGCTGCAGACCATCGCGAAGGATCTGCTGCGTGAGTAGCGGCGCGCCACCCCTTGCGCTCGTGCGGATTCATCCGTGGGGCGCTAGGATGGGAGGAGCGAATCTTCCGTCCGCGACAACGCGGCCGGTTTTCACAGTTCTGGCTCCTGACGCCCCCGGGCGGTTTCGGAAGGAGGCATCGTGCCTTCCATAGGTATCCGCGAAATCCTGTTTGTCCTGCTCATCTTCGCACTCATCTTCGGTGCGAAGCGCCTCCCCGATATTGCGCGGGGACTCGGGTCCGGCATTCGCAACTTCAGGGGATCGATACGGGCCCCCACGGGCGACGACTCCGGGGACGCTGACGACCCGCGCGGGTAGCGGGCCACCCTTGCAGTCCACACCCCCCAAGGGCCGCCTCGGCCTCCTTTTCTTCGCGGTACTCGTCGATCTCGTCGGTTTCGGGATCGTCCTGCCCCTGCTTCCCCTCTACGCCAGGGACCTCTTCGGCGCAGATGGCTTTCAGGTGGGGCTCCTGGTCGCCGTCTACTCGCTGGTGCAGTTGGTCATGGCACCGCTGTGGGGGCGTCTCTCCGACCGTGTGGGACGCCGACCGGTCCTCATCCTGGGGCTGCTGGGCAGCGCGGCGGCCTACGTCATCTTCGCGCGGGCCGACTCGCTGGCCATGCTCTTCGTGTCCCGGATCGTGGGGGGCATCGGCGGCTCGACCATCCCCGTGGCCCAGGCATACATCGCCGATGTGACTCCGCCCACCCGCAGGGCAGGCAACCTGGGGCTCATCGGCGCCGCCTTCGGGTTCGGGTTCGTGATCGGCCCGGCGCTGGGCGGTTTCCTGGCCGACGTGACTCCCGCATCCCCCGCCGCCCCCGGCTACACCGCCGCCGCGCTCTGCCTGGTCAACGCGCTGGCCGCGCTCATCTGGCTCCCCGAGTCGCGCCAGCCCGGCGAGGCGACCAGGATTTCCCGTTTCAACTTCCGCGCCGCCCTCACCGAGGTCGCGGGATCCAGACAGATCCAGCTCGTTCTGGCGGTCTACCTGTTCGTCACCATGGCCTTCTCCACCCTGCAGCCCACCTTGTCGCTGCTGGCTTCCGAACGCTTCGCCATGGGGACGCGTCAGGCGGGGTACCTCTTCGCGCTGCTGGGGATCGTGTCGGTCATCGTGCAGGGTGGCCTTGTGCGCAAGCTCGTGCCCCGCTTCGGGGAACGCAGGCTGCTCAGGGCCAGCGCAATTCCGTTCTGCCTGGGACTGGTGGCTGTGGGGGTGGCCAACACCACACCGGTTCTCCTTGTGGGTTTGGTCCTGATCGGAATCGGATACGGGGGATCGGTACCGAACGTGCTCGCCCTCCTCTCGCGCGCGACCGATCCCGGGCGACAGGGGGCGGTCCTTGGCATCGGCCAGAGCGTGGGTTCGACAGCCAGGGTCGTATGGCCCATCCTGGCGGGGAACCTCTACGACGTGCGCCTGGCGCTACCCTACTTCGCGGGCTCGGTCCTGATCCTCGTGGCGGGGGCGGTCGCGACAAGGATCCTGCAACCGCGCGAGGCGCCCTCGTGATGCCGACGATCGTCCTCCACCAGCCCCAGGACCTGGTGAACATCGCGGCGGCCGTCCGGGCCATGGCCAACATGGGTCTCGAGCGCCTGACCCTGGTCGACCCGGCCGAGTTCGACACCCGGCGGATCACCGGAATCGCTCACCGCACGGAACCCGTCGTTGAAGCCGCGCGGCTTGCCGCCACGCTGGAAGAGGCCCTGGCAGGCGCGACCTACGTGGTGGGCACCTCCGCCCGGCCCCGCACCGCCCAGCGCAACTACCGCCGTCCCCGCGATCTGGCTCCCCGCATCCTTCGGCGCGCCCACACCGGCCGTGTCGCGATTGTATTCGGCCGCGAGGACCGGGGACTCTCCAACGAGGCGCTCGA
Source organism: Longimicrobiales bacterium (assembly GCA_965208295.1). Lineage (GTDB taxonomy): Bacteria > Gemmatimonadota > Gemmatimonadetes > Longimicrobiales > Gaopeijiaceae > Bin94. Next base: position 2,101,049 of record OZ242328.1, read on the forward strand.
CCTGTGCCACGAGGTGATGGTCATTCCCACGTCCCCCGAATACCCGTCCCTGAACCTGGCCCAGGCGGTGCTCCTGATCAGCTACGAACTCTTCCTGGCCCGCGCGGAGACCCCCGACACGCTCCCCTCCGGCCGGCGCTCCCTGGGACCGGCCACCACGGCCGAACTGGAAGAGATGTATGCGGCGCTGGAGGCCGGCCTCGACCGCGCGGAGTTCTTCAAGGCGCGCAAGGCGGAGAGCGTCATGCGGATCGTGCGCACCGTGTTCGGACGGACCGGTCTGGACGCGCACGAGGCGCGCCTGATCGCCTCCATCGGGTACCAGGTGCGCAATACGTTGGAGCGACTGGAGGGCAAGGTGCCGCCCGCCGCCGACACCCGACCCGATGAGCGGACTTAGTCCACTGGACTTAGTCCCTATCCACCACCCGACCCAGGCCAACCAACCCGACCGCACCGCCGACACCACTAACCATCACAAAACCCGGACCTGTCCAAACATGACCATCCCCATCCTCCCCATCCTCCCCACCCCCCGCCACCTCCTCATCACCCTCACCCTCCTCACCCTCTCCGGCGCCACCTCCCTCGCCCTCACCCCACCCACCCTCACCGCCCAGGACCCCCCCACCTGGCCCGGCGCCGAGTGGCCCATCTCCACACCCGAGGCCGAAGGGGTAGACCCGGTCGCCATCGCGGCTCTCGTCGCCGACATCGACGCGGGACGCTACGGCCTCATCGACCACTTCCTCCTCATCCGCAACGGCCGCGTCATCGCGGACCACGACTGGGACCACGGCAACCGCTACGCCGAACTCCTGCTCGAACAGGACGACACCGTCAACCATCAGTTCAACTACGACCACCCCGCGTGGCACCCCTACTACCGCGACACGAACCTCCACAGCCTCCAATCCGTCACCAAGAGCGTCCTCTCGGTCCTCTTCGGCATCGCGCATGACGCCGGGCACATTCCGGGCCCGCAGGCACCGGTGTGGCCCTACTTCGAGGCCTACGGCGCGGACCCCTCCGAGCCCCGGCGCGCCGCCGCCACCCTGGAAGACTTCCTCACCATGCGGAGCGGCATGGACTGGGCCCGCCCAGGCCAGACCTACGACGACGGCACCCACCCCACCATCGAGCTCGAGCTCAGCGACGACTGGATCGACTACGCGATCAGCCGGCCCGTGAGCACGGATCCCGGGACCCGCTTCGACTACAACGACGGCGTGAGCGTCCTGCTCGGCAAGATCGTGCGCGAAACCACCGGACAGCGGATCGACGCCTGGGCGGAAGAGCGCCTCTTCGGCCCCATCGGGATCGACGAGTACTACTGGAAGATCACGCCCCTCGGCGAGGTCGACACCGAGGGCGGCCTATACCTCGCGGCGCACGACCTCGCGCGCGTCGGCTACCTCATGCTGCGCGAAGGCGAGTGGGACGGGCGGCAGATCGTTTCGCGGGAATGGGTGCGGGCGTCGACCTCGCCCGTCATCCCCGACGTGTATCCCGGCAACGACCGCCAGGACAGCGGCTACGGGTACCAGTGGTGGATTCCCGTGCACGAGGACGGCGAGACGCGGATCTTCGCGGGCAACGGCTACGGGGGACAGTTCGTGCACGTCGTCCCCGAGCACGACCTGGTCTCGGTGTTCAACGGGTGGACGCTTCACCAGCGCACGGAGATGGCGAGCTGGACGGCGATGCGGGACCGGATCATTCCGGCGGTGAGGGAACGCTGACTACCCCTCCGCCTCCAGCGGTTCCGGATCCACCTGCGGTTGCCACACCTGCACCGCCGGGAAGGTCCCCAGGAACCAGCGCACCGCCATCAGGAACAACCCCAGAAACATGAGCCCGATCAGCGGAGTGGCCACCGAGAACGCCGGATCGCCCTCGTGGTGGAGCGATGGGAAGATCAGCATGTAGTGCCAGAGCCACTGCCCGGTCAGGACCACCAAGGCGAAGGTCTGCAGGATGAAGCCTGTCTTCTTCGGCCGCGCCCCGAGCAGCCCCGCGAAGGGCACCACGAAGCACAGCACGATCACCGCCGCCGAGAAGGCGCCCCACGGCTCCGCCACGCGCGTGTTGATCCACGCCTGCTCCCACTGGAGCTTCCCGTACCAGATCACGATGTACTGCGAGAAGAAGAGGTAGGTCCAGAAGACCGCCAGGGCGAAGGTCATCTTGCCCAGGTCCCAGAGCGTCGACTTCCTGACGTTGTCGGCGAAGATCGGTTCGCGCCGCTTGAGCCAGACGGCAACCACCGCGGTGGCCGCGAAGCCGCCCCAGAGCGCACCCATGAAGTACCAGCCCCCGAAGAGCGTCGAGAACCAGTGCGGTTCGAGCGACATGGCCCAGTCGAAGACCACCATTGTCATCACGGCCGCGAATACGATCACCAGGAGCGGCGCCATGCGGGTCATGCGGTGATAGCTCTGGTCCTCTTCCCAGGCTTGGCCCACCCATCCCCGGGTGAAGCGCTCGCGCCACCAGCTGCGTCCCTTGTCGTCGCGCTCCCCGGCGGTGCGCGCCTGCCCGATCTTGCCCAGGTCCGGCCTGAGCGCCAGGTAGACGAAGCCGCAGGCCATGCTGAAGAGGGCGAGCACGCCCACGAGGTTGCGGCTCACCATGAAGGGGATGTTCAGCCAGGCCGCCTTCTTCTGCACGATCGGGTCGTCGGCCATCATCTCGATCCAGGGGAAGTAGTCCTCCCTGAGCGAGAGCAGCATGGGGATGAAAAGGACGAAGGCGATCGGCAGGTAGGCCGCGAATGACTGGTGGATGCGGCGCACCGGCCAGTTCCACTTCGCCTTCACGATCCAGGTCACCACAGCAACCATCACGCCGCCCATGGCGATCGACGCGAAGTAGCTCCAGTTGACCACGTACGACTTCCACGCCAGCGCCGGGTTCTGCCACAGTGTCGCGAAAAACGACACCACGCCGACCAGGACCATCAGCCGCAGAATCGCGGTCCCGGTGGCGCTCCGGTTCACATACCGGACCGGGATCTCGCTGGGGATCGAGTGGTGGGCCATCGGTCAGTTCGCCTGGAGTTGGCGGACGTAGTTGACGACGTGCCAGCGATCGTAGTGGGCGATCTGGTGTCCGTAGCCCGGCATCAGGACGCGGCCCACCCGGATCATTCCGTAGATGTAGCCGTCGCTGCGCGTCATGGCCAACCCGCCATTCAACGGGTGAGCGGCCATCGTCGGGTGCACCTCGAAGATGTAGCCGGTCGTTCCGGCGCCGTCCGGGCCGTGGCAGACGACGCACACGCGCTCGTACAACTCCTTGCCCCGCGCGAGCGACTCGGCGGTCGGCGCGACCGGGTTGACAAGGTCGTCCAGGAGATTGGGACGCTCGGTCATGTCCTCCGCCGTGAAGGGCGGGGGCAGGTCCGGACTTCCCTCCGGTTGTCCGACATTCACGTCGTACGGGCCCGCCGGGTAGTTGCCGGCGGCGAAGGGTATCGAGCCTTCCGGCGGCAGCAGCGTGTTCTCGTAGGGATCGAAGGACGGCTGGTCGCGCATGCTGCGGCCGAAGACATCGCCCATGAAGTCGTCGAGGGGGACGCACGCGCCGGACGCGGCGGCAGCCACGATCGCGGTGAGGAGGAACCGGGTACGGAATCGTCTACACATCGAACCCCTCCGGTTCCTCGCGCAGCTCGGCGGGCTCGTGGCTCGAGAGAAGCTTCTTCACCTCGTCCGCCTTCGCGGGCGGCGCCGTCACGTAGACCCCGAAGCTGCCGTTCGAGCACTCCGGGTGGTAGGCCACCATGGGCCGGAAGTTCGGAAGCCCCGCGTTGATGAAGAGGCCGATCACCGTGGAGAGCGCCCCGAAGAGGATCGCACACTCGAAGGCGATAATCACGTACGCCGGGATCGAAAGGATCGGTTTCCCGCCGGTGACCAGCGGCCAGTCCATGGAGGTCCACGAAGTGAAGGCGAAGCCGGTCGCGGCGCCCGTGAGGCCGCCGGCCAGCGTGAAGACCCGCACCGGGCTGTGGGTCAGCGCCAGTCCTTCCTCCAGCAGCTCGTGCTCCGGCAGGGGGGCGTAGGCCCGGAAGCCCTTGTGGCCCGCGGCCCGCAGCGCCTTGCACGCGTCCACGGTGGAGTCGAGGTGCTCGAAGAGGGCGAAGAAGCCCTGGTGTCCGCGCCGGCGTTTCGCTCCGAAGATCATGACGCGGCCTTCCTCCGCCTCGGCGGCGGTACCACTTCCTTCATCTCCGCGATTGCCACCGGCGGCAACAGGCGCGTGAAGAGCAGGAACCAGAAGCCGAACCAGGCGAAGCTGCCGAACAGGATCCCCATCTCCACGACCGAGGGCCGGTAGAGACCCCACGCCCACGGCTCGTATTCATGCGACAGCGACGTCACGATGATCACGAAGCGCTCGAACCACATCCCGATGTTGATGAAGATCGAGATGACGAAGAGCGCGGCGATCGATCTTCGCACGCGTCGGAACCACAGCATGAGCGGAATCAGCCCGTTGCAGGTGAGCATGATCCAGTTCGCCCACCAGTAGTGTCCGAAGACCCGGTTCCAGAACGACCCGCGCTCGGGCGGCTCGCCCGAGTACCAGGCCAGGAAGTACTCGACCATGTAAGCGTACAGCACGATCAGGCTGGTGAGCATGCACAGCTTCGCCATCGCCTCGAAGTGCTTGACCGTGAGGTATTCCTCGAGCCCGAAGAACTTCCGCATCGGCACGGCCAGCGTGATCACCAGGGCGACGCCCGAGAAGATCGCGCCGGCCACGAAGTAGGGCGCGAAGATCGTGGTGTGCCACCCGGGAACGATCGCCATGGCGAAGTCCCACGACACCACCGAGTGCACCGACAGCACCAGCGGCGTCGCCAGCGCGGCCAGGTAGATGTATGCCTTCGAGAAGTGGTGCCACTCGCGGTCGGTCCCGCGCCACCCCAGCGAGATGATCTGGTAGAACTTCCTGCGGATGCCCCGTGCGTGGTCGCGCGCCGCGGCCAGATCGGGGATCGTCCCCAGGTAGAAGAAGACGGCGGACACGGTGAAATACGTCGTGATCGCGAAGACGTCCCACACCAGCGGCGACCGGAAGTTCGGCCACAGGAAGCGCGAGTTGGGATACGGGACCAGCCAGTAAGCGTGCCACACCCGGCCCACGTGGATGAGCGGGAAGAGCCCCGCCGTCATGACCGCGAAGACCGTCATCGCCTCCGAGGCGCGGTAGATTGCCTGCCGCCACGGCGCGCGGAACAGGAAAAGGATCGCCGAGATCAGCGTGCCCGAGTGCGCGATGCCCACCCAGAACACGAAGGTGGTGATGTAGACCCCCCACCCCACCGGCGCATTCAGCCCCGAAACGCCGATCCCCTTGTAGATCTGGTAGAACCACGAGGTGAGGAAGACGCCCACCCCCGCGACCGCGATCGAAAAGAGCGCCCACCAGCCCTTGCCGGGCCTGCCCAGAACCTTGAGGACGGCCTTGTTGACGTCCTCGTACTTCCTCACGTCCGGGTTGGGGAGCGCGCCCCGTTTGGTCAGGTCGGCGGTCGCCATCGCCTAGTGCCCGCCCTCGTCCAGGTCGTGGTGCGTGACCTTCTTGAGGTAGTGGACCGCGGGCTGCGTGTTGATGAAGGCGTCCAGCACCCGGTACGTCCGTTCGTCGTGTGCCAGCTCCGCCACGCGCGAATCGTGGTCCTTGATGTTCCCGAAGGTGATGACCTCGGCGGGGCACACGGTCTGGCAGGCGGGCCGGACCTCGCCGTCGTGGACTTCGCGTCCCTCCAGCGCCGCCCGGTTCCCGGCCTCGCGGATCCGCTGCACGCAGAAGCTGCACTTCTCCATGACGCCGTTGTCGCGCACGGTCACGTCGGGGTTGAACTGCCAGTTCATCGGCTCGGGGATGTTCTCCGAGGTGTACCGGTACCAGTTGAAGACTCGGACCTTGTACGGGCAGTTGTTGGCGCAGTAGCGGGTCCCCACACAGCGATTGTACGCCTGCGCATTGAGCCCGTCGGGCGTGTGGTACGCCGCGAAGACGGGGCAGACCGGCTCGCACGGGGCGTTGTTGCAGTGCTGGCAGAGCATCGGCAGGAAACGGATGTCCAGCGTGCCCGAGTGCGACGCGTCGACCGTCTCGTAGTAGCGCTCCAGGCGCAGCCAGTGCATCTCGCGCCCCATGAGGGTCTGGTTCTCGCCCACCCACGGAATGTTGTTCTCGGCCTGGCAGGCGGTGACGCACGCACCGCAGCCATTGCACTTGTCCAGGTCGATCGCCATCGCCCAGCGCGGATGGTCCTCGCCGTACTCCCCGAAGTCCGAACCCGGCAGCGGGAAATCCTCGGCGCGGCCCTCGGTCTCGACACTCTGGAAGCCGCCGGCCTCGTTCAGCTCGCGGACCTGGCCGTGGCCATCTTGCGATTCCGCCACCGCGGCGTGGCCGAGCGCGGAGAGCGCCACCGCCGGCGTCACGTTCCGGTCGTCCTGGTCGCTCGAACCCTCGGTCGAGGCGAGCCGGCGCCAGGCGCCCGTCGCGTCGATGGTTGCGTGCGTGGAGACCAGCGCCAGTGTGCCCGAGGTGCCGTCGACCGCCACGGGGAGCAGCTCCATGGGATTCACGCCGTTGCCGTTGGCGAACCGTCCGTAGTCGGTGTGGCCGCCGCCCATCGCGATCGCCAGGGTGTCCTCGCGTATTCCGGGGTATGCCCAGACGCGAAGCTCCACCGTGCCCTGTTCCGTGGCGACGTTGACGATGTGTCCGGTACGGAGATCCAGACGCTCGGCGGTGGCCGGGTTCATCTCCACCCAGGACTGCCACATCACCTTCGAGACCGGGTCGGGCAGTTCCTGCAGCCAGGGCCGGTTCGAGTGGGTGCCGTCGCCGAAACGGGGGGAGGGGTGGACGACCAGGGTGAAGTCGCCGTCGCCCCGCAGGGTGGGGGGGGTGAAGTCCACGGCCGTGGTGGGGGCCAGCAGGGCGGCGACCTGCGGCAGCTCGACGGAATAGGACGACGAGCCGCTGCGCAGCAGCTCACGCCACAGCGTATCCGGGTCGCCGGTGATTCCGATATCGGCGCCGAACTCCGTCAGCCACGCGGCGTTGGCGGTGCGGAGGTACTCGTGGAAGGTGGCCGCGCCGAAGCCGTCGTGGCCCAGGGTGCGGCCCGTGGCGAGGAGCACGTCGCTCATGGGGCGCGAGTCGTACATCGGGAGGGGCCGCGTAACCGGCTGACGGACCGCGTACGCGCCGGGCGTGGCGTCGTTGTCGCCCCACGACTCCAGGGGGTGGGCGTCGGGCAGCACCAGGTCGGCCATCGCCGAGGTTTCGTCCAGGGCAGTCGCGAAGGCCACCTTGAAGGGGACCGCCCTGAAAGCTTCGCCGAAGCCGGAACCGGTCGGAAGCGAATACGCGGGATTCGTGCCGGAGACGACCGCCACGCCATAGGTGCCCGAGTTCATGGCCGTGATCGCGTTCGCCATCGCCCCGTACGACGAAGCCTCCGTCTCGGGAACCGCGTCGATGTGCAGCGTCCGTCCCAGGCTTCCAGCTGCCACGTTCAGTATCAGAACGGCCAGGTTGGCCGCGGTGGCGCCACCGTGGTGTCCCGCAAAACCGGGTCCGAGCGCCAGCGCCGAACCCTCTGCGAATCGATCGGCCAGTGCCGCAAGCGCCTCGGCCTCGATACCGGCCTCCTGCGCGGCGTCCTCGAGTGTGTACCGGGAGACCATTTCCGAGTACGGGCCGGCGTCTCCGCCGCGCCGCACCAGCTCTCCGGCGAGCGCCAGGGCGATGTGCGCCTCGGAGCCGGCCCGCGCAGGAACCCACTCGTCGGCGTTCTGCCCCGTCAGCGACAGGCGCGGCCCGACGAAGACGAACGTGCCCTTTTCGCCGTGGTCCACCGCGTGCATCTCGGCGAAGTCGGCCGCGAAACGCACCGGCGAGACCCATGTCTCAAGGAAATCAGCGCCGAACGAGACCAGGAAATCGGCCGCGGCGATGTCGTAGCGGGGCAGGGCGGCAACTCCGAAGGCGATTTCGACGGCCCTGCGCAGCGCCGGATCGTCCAGCGGATCGTGGATGACACGGTCCCCCCCCACCGCCTCCACGAAGCCGTTCAGCAGCGTCGCCTCGGTGGTGCCCTTGCGGCCGGTCAGGAAGAGCGAACGGCCCCCCGCCCCCAACCTCTCCGCCAGCATGGCCAGCGCCTCATCCCAGGTGATGGCCTCGAAACCGTCAGGGCCCGCGCGCAACGGCGTGGCCACGCGATCGGGATTGTAGAGTCCCTGCAACGCCGACACACCCCGCGAACACACACCACCCCGCGACACGGGGTGATCCGGGTTGCCCTCGATCATGACGGCGCGTCCCTCGCGGGTCCGCACCCGGATCCCGCAACCGGCCGTGCACTCGCCGCAGGTCGACGCGTACCAGGTCGCCACACCCGGGGTGATTTCCTCCGGCGGCACCACATAGGGGATCAGCCGCTCCACCTTGTCGGTCGAGCACCCGGCCACCGTGGCGCCCGCGCCGCCCACACCGACCACCTTGAGGAAATCGCGCCGCTTGAGGCCGTCGCTCATGTGCGCTCCTCCACGGGGTTCGCGACCCCGGCCACGGTTCGCGGGCTGCACCCGCACGCCGTCAGTAGTGACATACCGTGCAGTCGCGGGAGGCCCCGCGCTCGATATGACAGGAGACGCACCAGCCCATTCTCAGGTCCCCCGCCTCGGGCGCCATCTCTCCGAGCACCCCCATCTCCTGCACCTCGCCGTGGCAGGTCTGGCAGGTCACGCCGGCCGCGATGTGGCGCATGTGGGGGAACTTGACGTGATCGCGCACCTTGTAGATCCGCTTCCACGGAATCGGCGTCCCCGATTCGTAGTACTCGCGCACCTTGGCGATCTCCGCCTGCGCCTGATCGGTCCGCCCTCCAACGATCCCCTCCTGGTGACAGCCCATGCACGTCGCCATCGGTGGGATCCCCGCGTCCACCGACCGTTCCGCCGAAAAGTGGCAGTACTGGCAGGGAATCGTGAACTGGCCGGCGTGCGTGTCGTGCGGAAACAGGATCGGCTGGGACTGCACGTCCGCGTCGGCCGCCTCGGGGGGTGCATCCCCTTCGGGGGCCTGCCGAAAGCCGATGAGAACGACGGCCAGGAGGACCGTGAGAGCTCCCACCAGGGTCGCCAGCCACAACCTTTTCATTCGAGCGGTAGGCAATCGCGGACCCGGACAACGGGTCGAGTTGAGGGTTGATGGGAGTGGAGGAGATGCGTGGCAAAGCCGAACGAAGGTAGGAATGGGTTCCAACGATGTCAACGAGAAGGGCGGCGCCTGACAGGGTGCGCGGATTCAGGGACGCCTTCGACGCGCGAAGCGTCCGACGGACGCCCGGCGCATCGGTGGAGCCGCCACCGGCGCTGCGTCGCGGGATGCGGCGGCGCCCCGGCTTCGCTACACTACTGCTCATGGTGCCAATGTCCACTCCCCCGGGCGGTTCCGCGCTGCCGGAAGACGAGCGCACCGATGCGTCCCTGCACATCCACCTCAGCACGTTCACGCACGAGGGCAGGTTCTGGGATGCCCACCTCGAGTTCGTCGAGGATGCGCGCGATCCCGAATCGTGCCGGGCGCGGGTCTGCTTCGTGCCGACCGACCGGGCCGACCACGAGGAGCCCGCGCGCACTGCCGTGATCTTCATCGAACCCACCCGGCAGCACGCGCTGCGCGCGGCCAAGGCGCTGAACCGCTACAATCTCGTGGCCATGCTGCGGTCGGTAACCTGAAGCTGGCCGCGCCAGCCCTTTCGCCCCGTTCCTTTGCAGTGACTCGCGCCGAGCCATGACCGCCACCACCCGACCCCTCCGCTCCCTCCTCCTTCAGGTTCGCGACCCCGACGACCCCATGAGCGGCCACGAGATCGCTTCCTTCGAGCGCGCCTTCTCTCCCCGCGCCGTCCGCATCGAGATCTTCGACCTTCTCGACAGAATGCTCACGCACGAGGACCTGGAAGGCGTGGACCTGGTGCTCATGGGGGGCAGCGGCGCCTACTCGGCCGCCACCGGAGGGGCCTGGCTTCCGATGGCCCTCGATTCGCTGCGCAACGTGTACGCGTCCGGCGTCCCCGCCTTTGCGTCGTGCTGGGGGTTTCAGGCGATGGCCGCGGCGATGGGCGGCGAAGTCGTGAACGATCGGAGCCGGGCCGAGATCGGAACGCACCCCCTCGAACTCACGGCCGCCGGACGCGCCGACCCGGTCTTCGGGCACCTGGGCGCAGCCTTCAAGGCGCAGATGGGCCACGAAGACCTCGTGAAGACGCTGCCGCCGCGCGCCACCCTGCTCGCTTCGTCGTCGAGGGTGGCCAACCAGGCCTACCGTTTCGAGGACGCGCCCGTGTACTGCACGCAGTTTCATCCCGAGCTGGACGTGTCGGGTATCCTCATGCGCCTGTCGGCCTATCCCCGGTACCTGACCGAAGTGTCCGGCGAGACCTACGAGGAGATCGTGGCCAAGCTCGAGGAGACCCCCGAGACGACCCGTCTGCTCACGCGGTTCGTGGAGGTGTTCGTGGGGGATTGACCGGCTGGACCGCCAGGGCAGGCCGTCCTTACGCCTCCCTGACCCAGCGCACCAGTTCTCTCAGCGTCGGCCGCTTCCCCTGCATCAGGATCCCTACGCGGTAGATCCGTCCCGCCACCCACGCCGTCGCCCCCACCGCGATCACCATGAAGAACAGCGACAGCCCGACCATCCACCATTCGACCGACCCGGAGACGGCCCGCGGGAACATCATGATCGGGGAGAAGAAGGGGAAGACGGCAGCCCAGTCCATCCAGGCGAACCCGCCTCCGTCCAACGAGAACATCTGCAGCATGAAGGGGATGATGATGAGCATCATGACCGGGAAATTCGCCTGTTGCGCCTCCTCCTCCGTATTGCACATCGCACCCACTGCCGCGAAAAGCGACGAGTAGAGGAAAAACCCCAGAATGAAGTAAGCGAGGAGGAGGGCCAGCGCCCCGACCCCGGGGAGGGCCTCGCCGAGCTGGCTCAGGTCCGCCTCGGGCACGCTGGAAGCGAGCATGGGGACGCCCAGAAGACCGATCAGCGCCACGCACGCCGCCCAGATCCCGAGCTGGGTCATTCCCATGGAGCCAACGCCGAGGATCTTGCCCAGCATGAGGCGTCCGGGCGTCAGCGCCGAGATGACCACCTCGACCACCCGGTTGCGCTTCTCGTCCAGGACGGAACGCAGGACGAACTGCCCGTACAGCAACATCGACATGTACAGGATGAGGGCGCCGGCCACCCCCGTCACGATCCCGGACGCCTCTTCCACTTCGGACACCTCTTCGCCGAGTCGCTCGAAGCTCAGGTGGCTGCCACCCAATAACTCGCGCACCCCTTCCGTGTTCTCGGTAAGGGACAGCCGCAACTCCAGCACCGTCTCCACGACGATGCTCTCCATCAGCGCACCGCGAATCCGGCCCGGGGATTCCCTGCTCCGGTACGCGAAAGCCCCCTCCTGCAGGGTCAGCTCGTCGAGGACGATGTAGGCTTCGATCTCTTCTTCGAGAACGCGGCGGTCCAGCTCCTCCAGCCCGATCCCCGAGTCCACGATCTCCAGGTCGTATCCGGCCGCTCCCATGCGGCGAGCGACCTCTTCCCCGACCTCCCCCGTGAAGTCGACGAGCGCCAACTGCCGCTGGGATTGCTCCGCCCGCACGGCCATGAAGGCCATCAGCCCGATCATGCCGAGCATCAGCACCGGTATCGCGATCGTCGAAATGACGAACCCCTTGGTCTTTACGCGCTCGACGTACTCGCGCCTCAGCACGGCCCATACCTGCTTCCATGCCGTATTCATCGTGTACCTCCCGCGGCCTTCAGGGCCGGTTCGGGGGCCGGGTCGCCCGCGTGCCTGACAAAGATCTCGCGTAGCGTCGGCTCCAGAAGCTCGAAGCGCCGGAGGCTGACTCCTTCCGCCACGGCGGCCGCGAGGATGCGGTCGCTGTCGACGCGCGGGTTCAGGGTGAGGTGGTGCGCGTAGCCCACCCTCTCGATTTCCGTGACGCCCAGCCGGGTGAGCCAGCGGTCGTCGCCCTCGAATTCGACCGCGACCACGTTGGAGCGTTCGCGGCGCTTGATCTCCTTCAGGTTCCCGTCGAGGACCTTGCGGGACTTCGAGATCAGGCAGACCCGCTCGCAGAGCCGTTCCGCCTGCTCCATGAGGTGGGTGGAGAAGAGGATGGTGGCGCCCTGTTCCCGCTGTTCCAGGACGATCGACTCGAGTACCTCCTGGTTGATCGGGTCCAGCCCGCTGAACGGTTCGTCGAGGATGAGCAGATCGGGCTTGTGGAGCACGGTGCCGATGAACTGCACCTTCTGCTGCATGCCCTTCGAGAGCGTCTGGACCTTCTTGGCCGCCCACTCCCCCAGATCGAGCCGTTCCAGCCATTCCATCGCCCGCTTGCGCACAATCTTCCGGTCCATCCCCCTGATCTCGCCCAGGAAGACGAGCTGCTCCAGCACCTTCATCTTCTCGTAGACGCCCCGTTCCTCGGGCAGGTACCCCACCCGGCTGCGGCGCTCGAAGTCGGGGAAGCCGCCGAAGAGCTCGACGGTGCCCCGGTCCGGGACCAGGATGGCCATCATCATGCGGATGGACGTGGTCTTCCCCGAGCCGTTCGGCCCGAGCAGCCCGAGGATGGCCCCGCGGGGTATCTCGAGGTCGAAGTCGGAGACCGCCGTGTGGGAGCCGAAGCTCTTCGTCACACCGGCGAGGCGTACCGCTGCTTCCGCCATGAATCGTTCCTGGTTGAGTTCGCTTTTCCGGAGGAGTGCCTCCGGCAGGAGGGCTGCCGTTCGCAACCAGGCAAATGTACGCGATGAGACGGCCGAATGTTCATGACTGGATGCGGACCGCCAACGGCCGCGATCGTTCCCGGCAACCCCTTCGCGGCGCTCCATGCAAGCAAAGACAAGCTTTTTTGGCCGGAAAGCGGCCCTCGCCGAGGCCCCCTCGGGACCCCTTGTGGGAACCCCGTGGAACTTTGGGGGGATGCATTGGCCTATATTGCACGTTGAATCGTGGCGGGCCCTATCGGACGATGCCGAAGGGGTCGGAAAGGGATCCGTGGACGCAGATGGACCGCGTCGCGGGTCACCTCAGGAGGGGCCCAAGCACAGAGGAGTCGTAGTGGCAATCTACCGAACGCTCTTCTACGGTGATGTGACAGTTGGAACCGGCGGACGAATGACGATTCCGCTCTCAATGCGGGAAAGTTGTGGGATCCGTGCCGGCGACACTATGACAGTACGGGTGGAAGAGAATCCTGAAGGGATACGTCAGTTGGTCATGTGGCGGGCCAAGGCCGAACCGAACGACTGAGCTGACACTAAGCCCGTTCGGGTGAGCGAAGTTCGCACCAGCGAACGAGTTCCCCGAGCGGGCGGCTCCCGTCGTGGAGCCATTCGGGTTGCGGGTAGGGGACTTCATCCAGTGGTACGATGCGGGTGACGCCGAGTGCGGCCAGTCCCTCGGCAAAGCTCCCGATGCCGGTTCGATCAGCCACCCGCTCCACCGCGCGATCTTCGCCGATCCCCGCCTTCCCAGCCGGCTGCTTCTCGCAAACGCACCTCGGCACCACCGTCTCATCGCCCACGCCCGCCAGGCCCACTGTCTGGAGGACCGGGGACAGGGGGGCGAGGATCTCGAGGCAGCCTTCACGGTCGGAAACCGGTACGACCCAGGCCGTGCGTCCGCCCACCGGCTCGCACTGTTCGGCGGCCGCGAGCACAACGGTCCAGTCCGTGTCTGCGGGGGACCAGATTTCGACATCTCCGGACTCGGCTCCGCGCATGGCAAGGCGGCCCCTGAGTTGTTGTAGCGAGGACATTTCGCCGGGTGCGAGGGATCCGGCGGGAAGGGTCGCGGCGGTTCGTGTGAGGTGTTCGGCCAGGCGGCCGCACCAGCGATGCGCCTCGGCGCGGTCCCCCAGCAGCAGGATGAGGTGGGTGCTGACGCAACCCTTCTGGTCGAAGAGGGAGACGGCTCTTGCGGCTTCGGCGGCCGCGCCGGGGGCCGCGCGCGGATCCACGATGGCGACTCCGAGGCGGTGGGGGTGCTCGATGAGCCGCGTTGAGGCGGGGGCGCGTGCGCGGATGGACTCGATGGTGTCGTTGCCGCCGTAGATGACGACCTGGTCGGCCCGGGTGAGGAGTTCCCGCTCCCAGGCTTGCCATGCGGGTGCGCCGCCGGGCCAGTAGTGGACGGCGACGGCGGCCGCGAAACGGGGGTCCGCGCGGTGAAGTTCCCGGGCGAAGCGCGTGGTGAGGGCCGCGTCCCCGGCGCCGGGCTTGGCGAGGACGGGTGATCGGACAAGCAGCGCCCGGATCATGGAGGTTACGGTGACGCCGGGTACGGAACCCGCGCCGAAGTGGAGGGTGATTCCCGGCGCGGCCGCGCGCACGGAGCGATCGGTTTCGCCAACGAACCCGTCCAGCACGCGCGGGTCCGGGAATTCGGCCCGGACCAGGCGGTGGAGTGCGCGGGTGGTCCAGGATGCGGCCATTCCGGCCAGGGTTTCCCGGGTCATGGCGGGGGAGAGGCCGCTGTTGGCGGCGATTTCGGCGATGGCGTCGTCGTCGAGGGTGTGGGGGAAGTGTTCGCCGACGGAGCCCAGGAGGGTGATGAGGTCTTCGGTGCTCATGGCGGCAAGGCTGGCGTGCGCGGTGCGCAGCGAAGATGTCAGATCTTGTGCTAAGTGGTGGTCGGACTTGGGGTAACGTACTCCGAGAGCACCCGCATCGATGTGCTCGAATGCGGTGGGTGCGGCAATCTTCGGTGGGAAGAACCAGGCGTCGATTCGGAACGGGCTCGGCGCGGTCATCGGGGTCGGCCGGAGGATTGGGGCGGGATCATCGGGCCGACCGCAACAGCGGGGGACGGGAGTCGGCGCAGGTCATCACAGGCCCTCATCGGGCAGGTCCGGTTGCTCGCAGGAAAGACTCCGCCGCCAGGGAGCAGCCTCGTGGGGTGGCGCCTTTGGCCCGCCCCAACACACGCACTCCGCCGTCTCGGGTGGTGTGGCCGAAGTCTTCGGTGAGGATGTGGCAGACGGAACCCGCGTTGGCCAGGTCGAAGTGGGCGAGGAGGCCAGGTTCGCCGGAAGGGAGGGGGGCGAGGGTGGCGGGGGCGAGTGCCCGGGTGCGCACCCAGGGCGGGAAGCGATGGACACGGGAGGGGAGGGGCGGGGCGGTGCCCGCGACGCCGTCGTATGCCTGTGACAGGAGTTCGGTCATGCCGTATTCGTTCACGACGTGGGACAGGGGGATGTTCAGGGCGTGTTCGGCGCGGCCGTAGAGCGTGGCCCGGTCCACTTCGGCCACGCGGCCCTTGAAGCCTCCGGTCTCCATCATGCGGGTGCCCGGGGGTAGTTGGATGCGCTCGTCGCCCAGCGCGTCGAGAAGGTGGACGAGGGCGAAGGCGGTGGTCAGGAGAAGGACGGGGTCGTTCGTCGTGGCGGCATCCCGCACGGCATCGATATCGACGCCGTCTTCCGGGTGGAACGCCCAGACCGGGCCCGTCACCTCGGGTTCGGCGGCCATGAAGCCCGCCATGGTGGAGAGGGATGAATCGGGAACGGTGTTGGGGCTGGGGATGAGGGACACGAGGCGCAAGCGGATCGCTCCGTGGATGAGGTGGCGGCGGTAATTGGCGCGCGCGGCCGCGCGGTACAGGGCGAGGCTGAGTACGTGATGTTCCCCGCGCGCGCCATCTCCACCCGTCGTCCCGCTGGTGCGGAAGACCACCTCGGGCGTGCCGGACACGATCGGGATGTCCCTGAAAGCGGTTGCGGGGACGGGCGGGATTTCACGCCAGACGGCGGGCGGGTCCCCGCGCGAGGCGTCCCAGAAGCGGCGCAGAATGGGGTTGGCCGCGCGTTGGGCGGCGTGGATGTGCATGGCGAGGGTGTCGAAAGCGGAGTCGTCGACCAGGTCCGCTGCTGCGCAGCCCATCAGGGATTCGCGGAACGCGGCGCCGGCGGCGAGGGGAGCCGAGAACCCGAGAGTGCCAGGTTGATGTACGGCGCGGGCTTCCCTGACAACGGCGTCGTCGCGTCCTTCGACCGCGTCGTTGGGTACGGTGGAATTGGCGGGATCAGCGCTCTCGCCGGGCACATCGCCGCCCCATTCCCGGAACGTCTCGGCCAGTTCCTCCAGAATCGTCGGCATGACAGGAGTCCCCCCGCTCGCCTGGCCCAAAGCGTCGGGAGACGGCGGGCGCGCACCCGCGATTCGCGACACCATTTCGCCGTTCACGCCACCCTACCGCCCCACCCCCACCCCCCGCACCCCCCGCCCCCCCATCCGCCCCGTCTGCTCTCCGTCACGGATCGTGTGCACACCCCCCACGACCACATGCGAAATCCCCACCGGGTACTGGTGAGGATCCTCGAACGTAGCCCGGTCGGCCACGCTGCCGGGATCGAACACCACCACATCCGCGACGGCCCCCACTCTGAGCACGCCCCGGTCCTCCAGCCCAAGCTTCCGCGCGGGCAGCCCCGAGATCTTGTGAACGGCGACCTCCAGCGCCATTGACTTCCGGTCGCGAACGTAATGACCCAGCAGCCGCGGAAAGCTCCCATAGCCGCGCGGATGCGGCGACGATCCCGACAGCGCCCCGTACGGCGCGTACGCCCCCCCATCCGAGCACACCATCCCGAGCGGGTGCGCCAGTATGCGCTCCGTGTTCTCCTCGGACATGCCGAAGCCGATCATTCCCACGCTGCCGCCCGCGTCGCGCAGGAGCCGCACGGTCAGGTGCGAGATCTGGACAGGGACGCCGGCCATCCGTCCCACGTACAGCGCCTCTTCGACGGCGGCGAGGAGGCGGTCGTCCTCGTTGCGCATGTGCGACGCGTAGGGGTACGGCGTCCCGCGCAGTTCGGTAGCCAGGGCCACCAGTTCGTCCCGGGTGGCGAAGCTGCCGGGGGTGTACTCGAGGCCGGTGGAGAGGCCGACCGCGCCGGCGGCGAGGCCGTCCCGCACCAGGGCGCGCATCCGGGCCAGCTCGGCGTCGGTGGCCGGGCGGTCGGCGCCGCCGATCACGTAGCCGCGTATGGTCCCGTGGCCGATCATCGAGGCCACCGACACGGCGGGGCGCTCCCGGTCGATGCGGTCGAGGAAGCCGCCGATGTCGCGGAAGTCGATCTCTACGTCGTAGTTGCGGCGGTAGCGGTCGCGCGTGGACTCGAAGGCGCCGTCGCTCCAGGGGCCGATCGAGCTGCCGTCCTGGCCGACGACCTCCAGCGTGACGCCCTGCCGCACGCGGCTCTCGGCGCGGGGATTGACCAGGAGGGACAGGTCGGCGTGGGAGTGGATGTCGATGAATCCGGGGGCGACGGCCATGCCCCGGGCGTCGATCTCAACGGTGCCGGTGGCGGGGACCCGGCCGATGGCGCTGATGCGGTCGCCGGTGATGGCGATGTCACCGGTGCGCGGGGGGGCTCCGGTGCCGTCGATGAGGGTGCCGTGGCGGATGACGAGGTCGGTGCGGGAGACGGGGGCGGGGCCTCCGGGCGCGCGGGCAAGGCGGGCTGCGGTGCCGGGTCCCGTGACCGGGGGCGTCGCGGGCCTCGCCCCGAGGCCCGTGAGCCCTGCAAGCCCGACCAGTGTAGCTTTGGTGCCGTCGGTGACGAAGTCGCGCCGCTTCAAGGTCGCCGTCCTTCATCCCCGGAACCTCCGCCAGGGGAACGCGCGGAGCGTCGCAGCCGGTTCGCGCCGATACCCCCGGCGCGCAGAATCTTCGCCTGCTGGCGGGCCTGCTCGCGACCCACGAGTTCGGTGACCTCGGACAGGTGCTCGTCCATCTCGGCGTAGTCGTCCGCGGGGAAGCTCTCGGCTTCGGTCTGGTCGAGGAGGTCGCGCAGCCCGCGGATTTCGCGGCGCGCCTTTTCGATCGCGCGACGGAGTCTGGCCAGGGCGCGGCGGGTTTCGGCTTCGGGGGTTTTCATGACATGAAGGATGGTGCCGGGCTACGGGCGGAGCAACGGCAAAATGGGACAGATTTTGCGGGCGCTGCGGAGGTGGGGTTCGTCAGACGGGGAAGGACGGTTACTCGCCGGTCGAGGAACGTCGGCGGCGGGCGGCGGCCTGGAGCCGGGTGTCGTAGGTGGCGTCCGTCGCGTCGGCGGGATCGAGGATGGGGACTCCTGTCGGCTCGAAGTGGCGCGTGTTGCGCGTGACGACTCAGCTGGACTCAGCCGCCTCGCGAATCCGAAACACAATCACATGCTCCACGTCCAGCGAGTCGCGGCCGACGCCGAGGACTTCCCTGTTCTGGATCGAGTGGAGCTCCGTGGTCGGGCCGAGGTTGAAGGTGCCGAGCGTGGTGCCGTCCTCGCCCATGAGGGACCACTCCACTCTGTCGGCCGAACGTGGCGCGAAATGTTCGATGAGCGTCTCGGATCCGTCGCTGATCACCGCGGAATAGAATGGGCGCGGTACCGACTCGCCCCAGACCTCGATCGCTTGTCGCACGAACGCCATGTAGTAGCTGGGCCGCTGGCTTGCCACAGCCTCGTTGCGTTCCAGGACCCGGTCGAGCTCCGCCTCGGAAACTAAGGTCGGTTGCGAAGCGGGTCGCAGAGTCCGCACCGCCTGCCCATCCCACCCGAACGACATCACGCGCCCGTCCCTCGCATCCGCGAAGATCACCCCTGTCAGTGTCAGGTCGTACGTGCCCCACGCGCTGAACGCCGGTACCCCCATCCCCAGCCCCCCGTCCGCTTCAAACACGAAGTGCTCGTCACCCGGGACTTCGATCGGTGTCGGCAGCGCCGCTTCCGTCTGGTCCACTCGATAGAACTCCACCGTGTCTCTCAGGACCTTCCCGGCATTCTCCTGACCGGTGTCAGTCCGCCTCGCGACCGTCGCCACCGGGGTTCCGCTGGAGCTGAACCCGACCTGCCCAGGAATGCCGGTGGTTCCCCGGAGCGACCACATGGCGACGAACGAGTCCCGATGGAAGAGATTGACCCGTCGCCTGAGCCCGTCGAGGACGAGAATCGAGTCGCCCCTGGTGTCCATATCCAGCACGCCCAGGAATTCGCCCGGACCTTCTCCCAGACGGCCGACGGTCCCGACCTGATTGCCGCTTGCGTCCAACAGCAACACATCCACCGAGCCCGAGTTCATCACCACGAGATCGCCACTGGCCAGCCGTCCCACGCCTCCCACGTAGTGAAACAGGTCGCTGTGGATGATGGCGACGGTGTCGAGGACGAGTTGGACGGGGGCTTCGGGCGGAGCCTCGACTTCCGGGCTCTCCCGCTCGCACCCGGCCGTCGCGATCAGGAGGCATAGGCCGGCAAGCACGCCCCATCGTCTTCCGGGCGGACACCGGTGATTCAACCCTCGTGAGTACATCCGAGCACCTCCCTGTTTGCTACCAGGCCCACTCCCGTGTACCTCTACTATTTCCACGACACCATCAACGTAGAGGCTCCACCCTGTTGAACGCACCCGAACAAAGACGCGGGACTCCCCGCTTCAGATCCCTCACCCCCCTCCCCCTCACCGCCATCCTCCTCGCGGCCATCACCCTTCTCCCACCCCCCCTGACCGCCCAGCCCCCCTACGACATCGTCCTCGCCGGCGGGCGCGTCATGGACCCCGAAACGGGCCTCGACGCGATTCGCCACGTAGGGATCCGCGATGGCGAGATCGCCGCGATCTCCGAGGACCCCCTCTCCGGCCAGATCGTCCTCGACGTGACCGGCCTCGTCGTCGCGCCCGGCTTCATCGACCTGCACTCACACGGGCAGACCAACCGCGCCAACGAGTTCCAGGCCCGGGACGGGGTCACCACCGCGCTTGAGCTGGAGAGCGGGGTGGCGCTGCCGGCGGCCTGGCTGGCCCGGCGCGGCGAGGGCGCGATCCTCAACTTCGGCGCGACGGTCTCGCACATGTCGGTGCGGACGCGCGCCATGCCCGGGCTGGCCGACACCGTGCAGAGCGTGATGGCGATGATCGACAGCAACCCGGACGGCGCACTCCGCCGGTTCGGAACGGTCGCATCGAGGGTCCGCTACGACCCGGTCCAGCCAGACGACTACCCGGCGCTCCGCGACGCCCTCGAAAGCGGCCTCGCCGACGGCGCCCTCGGGATCGGCATGGCGCACCAGTACTACCCCGGAGCCAGCCTCGAAGAGATCCTCGAAGTCTTCAGGTTCGCGGCCGACGAGGGCGTCACGATCCACACGCATGTGCGCGACATGGGGATCGGCGCCATGCAGGAGGTCCTCGCCAACGCCGTCGCGACCGGCGCGTCGCTCCACATCGTGCACGTCAACAGCTCCAGCCTGTGGCGGATCGGCCCGATCCTGGACCTCATCGGCGGCATACGCAGCCGCGGTTTCGACGTCACGACCGAGGCCTACCCCTACACGGCCGCCTCCACCGGTCTCCAGTCCGCCCTCTTCGACCCCGGGTGGCAGGAGAGTCTGCAGATCAGCCACGGCGACCTTCAGTGGCAGGACACAGGCGAGCGCCTCACCGCCGAGACCTTCCGGAGCTACCGGGCCCAGGGCGGCACGGTCATCATCCACATGATGAAGGACGAGTGGATCCGCGAGGCGCTGTCGCGCGACTTCGTGATGGTCGCGTCGGACGGGATGCCGTACGCTCCGGGGGCGCACCCGCGCAGTGCGGGCACCTTCTCGCGCTTCCTGGGGCGGTACGTGAGGGACGAGGGGCTCATGCCGCTCATGGAGGGGCTGGAACGGATCACGATCATGCCGGCGCGGCGCCTGGAGCGGATGACGGACCAGGCGCGGCGGAAGGGTCGGGTGCAGGTGGGGATGGACGCCGACGTCACGGTGTTCGATCCGGACAGCATCATCGACACGGCCACATTCGAGGATGACCTGTCGCATTCCGTGGGGGTGATGCATGTGCTGGTGAACGGGGAGTTCGTGGTGCGGGATGGGGAAAACGTCGACGGGGCGATGCCGGGCCGGGCACTGGTGGGAAAAAAGGCGCAATCGACGAGAGGGGCCATTCCGGCGTCCGCCCTCCCGGCCACCAGCCGCCCACTGTCCGCTCCCACCCCTCAAGCCACCACCGCCCAGCCCTACGACATCCTCATCCGCAACGCCCGCGTCCTCGACGGCACCGGCAACGACTGGTTCCGCGCCGACATCGCCATCACCGGCGACCGCATCGAGCGCATTGGCCGTCTTCCCGACGCCACGGCCCATCGCACCATTGACGCGACCGGCCTGTACGTGTCCCCCGGCTTCATCGACCTGCACTCGCACGCCGACCGCGCCATGACCTCGGAGCACCTCGAGGCACGCCGCGCGAAAAGCTTGAACAGCCAGGGCCTCACGACGATCATCGGGGCCCCCGACGGGCGCAACGGAAGCTGGCCGATCACCGGCGAGATCGCGGCGATGCGCGACCGGGGCCACGCCATGAACTTCGTGCCCATGGTGGGCCACAGCACGGTGCGCCTCCAGGTCATGGGACGCGACTACGAGCGCGTCGCGACTCCGGTCGAGATCGCGCGCATGCAGGATCTGGTGCGTGCGGGGATGGAGGCGGGGGCATGGGGACTCGGTGCCGGGGTGGAATACCGGCCGGCGCGGTACAGCGATCCCGAAGAGTTGGTCGCGCTGGCGAAGACGATCGCGCCCTACGACGGATTCTACATCGCGCACCAGCGCAGCGAGGCATCGATGCCGCTCTGGCAGCTGCCGAGCAACGTGGACGACTGGCCGGTCGACGGGCTGCAGGCGCTGGAGGAGACGATCAACATTGCGCGCGAGGCGGGGATCCGCGTGGTCGCCAGCCACCACAAGGCGCGCGGGCGATCCAGCTTCGGCCGCTCCGGGCACGACACGCTGGTGGTGAACGCGGCCCGCGCCGAGGGGCTCGAGGTCTACCTGGACGTGTACCCGTATGAGACCTTCGGCGGCGGCGCGCGTCCCATGATCCCCAAGTGGAGCCTGGTGCACGACACCGTCGATACAAGCGGTGGGCGGGACAGTCCGGTGTACAACCGGCCGGGCATCTACGACGACACGCGGTTGCACCTGGAGCGGCGCTGGAACGATCCCGCGACGCGGGAGCTGATTTCGCGCGACATCGCCTGGATCGTGGACCACAACGGGGGGGCGGAGCGGGTGGTGGTGCTGCGCTACCCGGACGAGGCGTTCGTGGGCAAGACGCTGGCGGAGCTCGCGAAGGAGAGGGGGGGCACGTTTCAGGATGTGGTCGTGCACATGGCGCTGAACGGGTACCCGAACATGATCGGCGGAGCGAGGACGCGGGGGTACGGGATTCACGACGTGGACGTGGTCAACTACTACAGGCAGGAGTACACGGCCACCGCGTCGGATGCGGGGGTGAGCGGGGTGGCGGGGACGCCCTTCGCCGCAGTCGCGGGCGCGCATCCGCGTCATTTCGGCGCCTTCACCCGCAAGATCGCACGCTACGTGAAGGACCTGAATGCGATCTCGCTGCCGTTCGCGGTGCGTTCGATGACGGGGCTGCCGGCGCGGATCATTGGGTTGCAGGACCGGGGGCTGGTGCGGGAGGGGTACAAGGCGGATTTGGTGATCTTCGATCTGGGGCGGTTGCGGGATCGGGCGACGGTGCTGGAGCCGGATCTGTTCAGCGAGGGGGTGGACTATGTGATGGTGAATGGGGTGCTTACGGTGGATGGGGGGGAGTTTACGGATGAGCTGCCTGGGGTGGTGGTGGTGCGGGGTGGGCGGCCGGTGAGTTGAGGGGGGAGGTGGGACGGGGGAGAGCGGCATTCACACTGGTCTGAGGCGAATGCGGACCGTTACTGTGTGGGGTGGTGAGGAGGGGGTGCGTTAGCCTCCGCAGAGGTTCCTCGATCAAGGAGGCTTGCCGTGCTTGGTTCTTTTGCATGTGAAAGCACACGGCTACGCGCGCCTGGCGTAGGCCAGTGCGTTGTGTTCGCTGCTCTCGCCGCGCCTCTCGGCGCTCAGGACTCGGTTGTGGTCGTGCCCGATGCCCCGGCCTGTGCCGCGTGCTCGCTTGAGATCTCGGCGTTGGTCGAACTCGGCGACCGCGAGGGGCCAGGTATCGTCGCGCAACTCAACGCACCCTTTGCACAGGCCCGTGTCGTCCGCTCCGACGACGGCGACTACTACGTTCCCGCGTACCTGGGGGACGGACGTCTGTTGCGCTTCTCCAGCGACGGTGTCTTTCGGGAAGCCATTGGACGGCGTGGTGAGGGGCCGGGCGAGTACAACTTGCCGATGCTGATGGGAGGCAGCGCCGGTGACCTTACCATTCTGGATCCTTCGTTTGCTCGCTTGACGACCATCCACGGCGGGGAGGTTGCGACGACCAGTTTGCCGTTCATGGCTCGCACCTGGGCCGTGTTGTCTGACGGACGCTACGTCTACAACGGCCTTTCATCCTGGCGCGAGGGAGTCGGTCACCCCGTGCATGTGTATGACCCGGCGAGTCGCCAAATCACAAGCTCTTTTGGCGACGAGGGGGTTCGCGTGGACCGAAGCCGGCGAAATGACTCGGGACACTTGCGGCGCGCCGTTGCGGCAGCGGCGAATGGGAACATCTGGGTGGCGCGCGAAAACCGCTACCGAATCGACAAGTGGAGTCCGGACGGGGATCGCATCGCGCGTATCGAGCGTGACGCGCCCTGGTTTCAGCCCTGGGAAGAGTGGCCCGGGGTGGATTTCGAAGTCAGGCCTCTCCCGGTGATCGTGGGCGTACGGGACTGGGGCGACGATTTGCTGATGGTCGTAGTGAGGCTGGCTGATGCGAACTGGAGGCCGATACTTCCCACGCTTGAGGATCTGCCCGGCCACGAAACGATTCCCCTCTCGCGGGAAGACGAACTCTACGACACCGTGATTGAGGTTCTCGATACCCGCTCAGGAACCGTCCTGGCCCGCACCCGAGTCGATGAGAGCGTCGTCGGTGTGGTCGGGCAGGATGGATTCTGCACCTACGCGGAACACAGCGAATTGGGCGAGCCGAAGTACGTGGTCTGGTCGGTGGCTCTGTCGGGGTATTCTCGATAGGTGAGGGGCGTGTTGCGGATGGGGCGCGAAGGGTGTCGGTCTCACCAGGCGGTCATCCCCATATTCCTGCTCGGCATTCTCGCCGCACCTCTCGCCGCCCAGGACTCGGTCGTGGTCGTACCCAACACCCTGGCCTGTGCCACCTGCTCGCTAATCGTGTCCGCCGTCGTCGAGCTCGGCGATCGCGAGGGAACGGGTATCGTCGGGGAACAAGCCGAGATAAGCCGCTCCGATGATGGCGACTACTACGTTTCCTCGCTCGTGCAGGAAGGACGCTTGCTCCGATTCTCACCCGACGGGGTCTTTCGGGATGCGATTGGGCGGCCCGGCGAGGGGCCGGGAGAGTACGTCTGGCCGGTACTGGTGGGAGGGGTCGCCGATGCCCTGACCATTCTGGATATTCGGCGTTTTCGCCTTACGACCATCCGTGGCGGCGCGATCGCAACAACCAGGCTGCCCTTGCTGGTTGACGACCAAGCCGTGTTGCCCGACGGCCGTCACATCTACAACGGCTTCGGATACGAGCCCGATCAATCCGGTCAACCGCTCCACGTGTATGACGAGGCAAGTGGTCGGGTCACACACTCTTTCGGCGGCGAGGGCGTTCGCTCGTTCCAGGCCGACCAACCTCCGACGGAGGTGAGACGTCGCGTCGCGCCGGCCGCGGACGGGCAGATCTGGGCGGCCAGCTGGACTCGCTACCGGGTCGACAAATGGAGCCCTGATGGGGACCGCATCATCCGAGTCGAGCGCGACGCGCCGTGGTTTCGCCCTTGGGAAGAGGGACCCGGTTTGCCGCGCGAGTTCGAGCCTTTGCCGGTCATCCTCGGTGTTCGGGATTGGGGTGACGGACTCCTGATGGTCGTCGTGAACGTGGCCGACGCAAACTGGAAACCGCTGCCCCCCGCGCGAGTTGTGCAGGGCCACGAATTGACGTCTGCGGCACAGTACGAGCAGCTCTTCGACACCGTGATCGAGGTGCTGGACACCCGTTCGGGAACGGTATTGGCGCGCACCCGGGTTGATGAGAATGCCCTCGGCCTGGTTGGGAGGGACGGGTTCTACTCGTACGCGGAACACAGCGACCTGGGCGAGCCGAAGTACGTGGTCTGGTCGGTGGCTCTGTCGGGCACCGGCGGCGGGCGCCAATAGACCAATCGCATCACCCGGGCGCCTCGCCCCCTGCGTCCCACCGGTTGCGACGTGATTCGCACCCGTGTACCTCTACTCCGCCACCGACACGACCAGGAAACCGCATTGACGCACCACGCCCATCCAGAGGACTCTTCCGCCGAGACAACCGGCATCGACCCACCCCTCGACCTCGCCATCATCGGCGCCGGCCCCTGCGGCCTCGCCGTCGCCGTGGCCGCCAAGGAGCGCGGACTCCACTTCGCCATCCTCGACCGCGGCACCATCACCGAGTCCCTCACCCACTATCCCTACTACATGACCTTCTTCTCGACGGCCGAGCGCCTCGAGATCGGTGACGTGCCGTTCACGATCCCGGAGGCGAAACCGACCCGACGGGAAGCCTTGGCGTACTACCGGCACGTCGTCGCGCATCATGCCTTGGCGATCCGCCAATACGAGGAAGTAACCCGCGTTGTCCGCCACAATGGGCCCGAAGTGGCCGACAAACGGGGGTTAGAGGGCGAAAAAGGCAAAAATCACGACACTTTCGTCATCCACACCCGCTCCCGCGACGGCCGCGAGCACCGTCTGCGCACCCGCGCCGTGGTCATCGCCACGGGCGGCTTCGGCGAGCCCAACCGGCTGGACCTCCCCACCGGCGAGCCCGATGACCGGATCATCCACTACTACAAGGAGCCCTTCCCGTTCTTCGACCAGGACGTGGCCGTGGTGGGCGGCGGCAACTCGGCGGTGGAGGCGGCGCTGGAGCTTCACCGGAGCGGCGTGCGCGTCCGCATGGTGCACTTCGCCGATGTCTTCGACCGGGGCGTCAAGCCATGGGTTCGCCCCGACATCGACAACCGCATCGAGCACGGTGAGATCGTCATGCACTGGAAGTCGCGGATCGCGGCGCTCGGACCCCGCACGGCCACCATCGTGCGCGACGACACCGGCGCCACCACCGAGGTCGCGAACGACTGGGTGCTGGCCATGACCGGATGGCGTCCCGACCACACGCTGCTCGACGGCCTCGGCGTGCGGACCGATTTCCGCACGGGAATCCCCGACCACGACCGCGCGACCATGGAGACGAACGTCCCCGGCGTGTACATCGCGGGGGTGATCGCGGCCGGGTTCAACGCGAACAAGATCTTTATCGAGAACGGGCGCGAGCATGGGGCGCTGATCGCGGCGGCGGTGGCGGGGGGTTAGGCCTGGCGCGGGACCGGGGCAGTGGCCTGGCGCCCTCGCGGCAGTTACCGGCGGCGTGGCTCGCGCGGACTCATCAACGCCCCGCCAGGATGGACCCCCCCGTGCCGGTTCAGCCGATAACCCTCAACCACTTGCACCCCGGTTTCCAGATCCTGACTGACTCCAAGAATCAAGTCCTCCCCAATCCAATCGACCCGCCCCAACGGTACGTCCAACGTACCCAGCCAATGGCCAGCCGGATCGAAGACGCTCCATTCACTCGCTGTTCGGTCCATGCGGTATCGATCCATCACCCACAAGTAGCCTCGGGAATCCACCAGGAGGTCGGCGAGGGGTGGCCGGACGCGCTGTGGCAACCCAGCCATTGCCCGGTCCCAGGAGCTCCAATCCTCGGATCTTCCGGTCCAGGCCGCCCATTGCTCCTTCCAATTCTCAAGGTCGGTGGCCGTAACGGGCATAGGGTCTGCCGTGCGCCTGACAATCCTGCGAAGCACCGCGTTGCTGGAATACTGGTGAATCTCGTATTGGTCAGTATTGGTGATGTACACAGAGAGAGGGATTCCCCCCGCCGCCAACTGCACTCCGAAAGGAAACGGGATGCGCGGAGGACCCGGGGGCTGCAGATAGACCCGCTCCCCTTCCTCCCACCGGTCCAACGAATAAGCTGCATAGGTGGAGTCGATCCTCAAGAACTCCACGGGGACCCGGTAGGGTTCTCCGAAGGGCGGGATGAAATCACCTGGTACCAAGGCGGCTGCGACAATGAATGACCCGTCCGGCAAGGGCAAGTGCACTCGTTCGGGAGATATCTGATTCGGCTTGCGCGTTGCCTCAAACACCGCATCGACATCAATGCGCCATTCCCTCAAGAGCCTGCCCGAGGAATCAAAATAGGCCACCGGGCCGTACATGAAATCCCATACCACAAGGGTGTCGCCCGGAAGGACCTGAAGGTGGTCAGGGTTGCCGAACTCGCCCGGACCACGTCCCACCCGACCGATCGATCGCGAAAACGCCCCCGACGGCTCGAAGACGAGTACCTTTCTCTCACCCCTGGAAATCATGGCAACACGACCGTCCGAAAGGAGCGAAACATCGTCGACGTTCCAAACCAGATGAGACGAATCGGGCTCAATCACGTCGTGGTAGCCACCGATGACGATTTCGGGCGTGGGGGCGACCCTCCAGGAGGTGCCCTCGTCCCATTCAGGGGCGTGGTTGTCGACGATTTCGATGCCGGCCGAGTCGCGGATGGTGACGGCGGGGGGTCGGGTTTCGGTCTCGATACCCTCGCAAGCTGCAATGGCAGCGCACAGAGCCACCGAGGAAAGGGATGGGATCCACGATTCCAATCGGATCACCATTGAAACTCCGTCGGCCATGGCTCAGCTCAGCTCAGGTGTCGCTATCCCCACACACGCCTCCAACCCGGCTTCCAGCGCTTTCGGGAAGTGCGGCCGGTACATTGGATATTGGATCCCCAAGGTACGACCCGGTGAACTTCCTAAGCAAGCAGTAGAACAAATGCGGACATTCTCCCTCCCACTACTTCTCGCACTCGCAACCGGCTGCGGCGACCCACCCGTCCCGCTCCCGGAGTCCGCCGAGTTCCCGACGAGCGGAGTTCACCTCAACATGACCTACGACGAGCTCACCAGCGCCCGTCCCGGCGCTGAGCTGGTCCCGGACACCGGGGTCGTGGAAGTGCTCATGCACGGCTTCTATCACTACGGCTTCACCGCGAGCCCACCCCGGCGGGGATCCCGTCTGGTCTACATCGATCACGTCAGGGACGAGATGGAGGGCGATTGGGCGCGTCGCGAGTGGGACACGCTGGTGGTGGCGCTGGCCAGGGAGATGGAGATGGAGCCGCGCTGCGCGGAGATCAACTATGCGCGGCTCAGGTGGCGCCGGGCGTTGCTGGAGGAAGAGGGGAAGCCGGTCGCGGCGGCGGTGGAGATCGTGGCGGTGACCACGGGAGACCCCGGGCCGGGCGAAGCGGAGCTGATCACGCGGGCGTGGCTGACGGAGCACGCGACGCCGGTGTCGCGGTTTCTGGAGGCGCCTGAGGGGGTGGGGACGGAGCTGCTCCAGTGGGAGGATTGCGGGGAGGACGGGTGACTGTCAGGTCGGTGATTCTCCCGCCTGATGAGGGGACGCCCTCACGGCGACCGCACAATCTCCAGCCGAACGACGTAGTCCACCCCCATCTCATCCGAATCGATCACGTACATCCGGTCTCCGGTGATCAACTGCACCGACATGTTGACCAGCCCGGCGGGCATCTCCGGCTGCCCGAGGTAGCGCCCTTCACTGTCGAACACATCAAATCCCACCACTCCGTCCCCGAGGATGCGGCGGACCCATAGCGTGCCGTCCCTGGACAGGTGAAAGCTCTCGAACGGGGGATAGACCCTGGGCACCGCATCCATCGCTTCCGGCGGAGGGTGCCGGGCTCCCGGGATACTGTTGTCGTGCCGCACGCGTTCCAGTTCCGCCTGGACGGCGGCGACGCGCACGGCCTCAGTGATGGCGGCGGGCTCGTATTGCTGGACTATCCTGCGTAGCGTCCTGCCGCTCTCCAGGTCGATATGAAGAATCTCATAGCGGCCACCGAGGTCATACCCGTCCGACCACCACAAATCCAGCCTGGGGCCGGTCACGCGCGAGCGATTCCGGGTAAACGGCGCCGGCAGGGACACGGTGGAACGCCCCTGCGTGAAATCGATCCTGGGCGGGTAAGGAGGGTCTTCCGGCAGCTCAAAGACCCGCCCGTCGGGCTCGAGGCGACCCGTCGCCCCGCGTCGATAGACCCGGTACACGGCTCGGTCCGAGTCCTCGATCCTGTCATATGCGAGATAGAGCCCGTTCCTCCAGCCACCGCCAAACCGGGTGGGATGTCGCTGTCTCCCGGTCCGCGTACCCGCGGTGTCGAAGATCTCGTAGCGGTCGAGACCATCGTCCTCCACCCACATCTCGCCGTTCGGCCCGTGAAGCACGAAGCCTATCCCCATGAACTCGCCGGGCCCCTCGCCACGGCCACCGATGGTTCGCACGAACCGCCCGTCGCCGTCGAATACCCTCACTTCGTTGGCCCGATAGTCCACGGTCCACATGCGCCCCATCTCGTCGAGCGTGACCGACCTGGCGTCACCGAACGCATCGGGGCCGCCCGCAATGGCAGTGCCGATCCGCAGGCTTTCGGCAAGGCGCCAGCGCGTGCCGGGGTTCGCGTCCCAGAGGCCATGAGAGGGATTGGCCACCAAAACCGACCCGTCCGTGAGGGTGTCGATGGTGAGTTCGGTGACGGGGGGATAGGCGCGGTCGCCGCAAGCGCAGATGGCCAGGGTGGCGAGAAGGAACGCGGGTGTCTTGTGGTGCATGGGTTGCTTCCGATGGTGGGCGGGGGCGGTAAGAGGTAACCGGCGTGGCCCTGCGAAAGCAACGACGGGGTGTGACGACAGGAGAATCCCTCGGTAGATCCCACGCGAACACGGGCCTTGACCGCCGTTCCGTATGACATCACTATATGACATCAGTTGAATGCACTCTTATCAAGTCACCATGAAAGCAATCACCCTCCGAAACGTGCCACCCGATCTGGCCGAAGCCCTCAACCGGGAAAAGCGACGGCGCGGCCAGTCACTCAACCGCACCGCCATCGACCTGCTCAAGCAGGGTCTCGGGGTCGGGACCCCCCGTTCCAACGGCCTCGCCCGCCTGGCGGGAGGATGGAGCGACGAACGCGCCCGGGATTTCGAAAGGGCTCTCGCTCCATTCGACGAAATCGACTCCGGGATGTGGAAGTGAGCCGCTACTGCCTCGACACGTCGGCCTACATCCACTTCCTGCGTCGCGACCCGGAAACCGTCGCCGCGATCGACGGCGCGAGCTGGGTCGGCTTTCCGGTGATCGCCCTGGGGGAACTCCATTCGGGGTTTTCTCTGAGCGGCCAGCACGCGGGGGACCAGGCGCGTCTCCGAGACTTCCTGGCGCACCCGGTCGTCGAGCCGATCCACGTTGACCCGGAGGTGGCGCGCCAATACGGGCAGATTGTCGCGGAGCTGAAAACGGCCGGCACGCCGTTGCCCCCGAACCACATCTGGATTGCGGCATGTGCTGCGCGAACGTCCGGCGTGGTGCTGACTCACGATGCGCACTTCACGCGGATCGTGCGGGTAGGGTGTGTGGTGCTGGGAAGCTCGGGGAAGGTGCCGCGTTCAGCGCGGTGGCGCGGTCAGGAGTGAGGGGCTTCGAGGGAGCCTCTCAAAACCGGGTGGGGGTTGCTGGAACGGACCCGTCAGTATCCCTCGATCTCCCTGAGCACCAGGTATTCCACATCGAACTCGTCCCGTGTACTGACCAGCACACGATCCCCCGCGGCATCCAGCAGTTCCTCGCCCTCGGGAAGGGTCAGGGTAAACTCCAGGCTTGGGCCGGCGATGTCCCACACCTGCCAGTACTCGGCCTCCTCGTCAGGACGGAAGATGCGCAGCCACAGGCGGCCGTCCAGGTCGCCCAGCATACGGTTGATCGCTGGGGCGACATTGTTGGCAGGCAGGTTTCGAAAAAAGGAACGGCTGCGCAGACCCCGGCAAGACCCCAGGAACTCCCGACTGGCTCCGCCTCCTCGCGCCGGCCGTCGCCCTCTCTTCGATACCCTTCCGCACAGCCTTGATCCGATCCTCCGACATGACGATGCCCGGCGGTAGTGGCACTTCAGCGACCGTTGCGCCGGCCAAGTCCAGGACATGGACCATCCCCAGGTCCGTCTGCGCTACCGCGAGGTGCTGTCCGACCTGTGCGTCGTGCAGTCGGTGGGCAAAGATGATCGATCTCGTTCTGCCTCTCGATTCCTGCTTTTCGTAGTACATCTCGGCATCGAGGAACTGGGCGAGCGAGCGCGCCGGCTCATTCGGGGCCAGGGTCTGGTATTGCACGGTGTTCCTAAATGTACCGGGCTGAGGTTGTTCGCCCGGAAGACCAATCGGAAACGCATCATCGGCGATCACCAGCGTGCCGCCCGCGTATCGTGCAACCACCCGGGTCGGGGTGCGGTCGAGCGCCGACTTCTCGTAGACCGGTGGTTCGGCAAACGTCCCGTCGGCATCGACGACGGCAATACGTCGGTGCCCAGGGTCCCAGACGACGACCCCTCCGTCCTCCGACCGGCCCGCCAGGAAGGGGATACTGAACTCATTGGGCCCTTCACCCTCACGGCCCGCGGAAATCACGCGACCATCGGTAATACCGACGAACACAATCCGTCGAAAGGAGCCGTCGACAAAGACGAATCGGTCGGGCGACAACAGCCTCGCGCCCTGGAGCCGCCCAATCAGCAACACCCGCTCGTCGGTAGAGGTCGATGAATGGAAGAGAGGCGTCTCGGCGGTGTACAGCTCCGGCACTGCCTGGGCCGTGACCCCGGCCACGCCGAGCGCAGCGGCAGGGCCCTTCAGCGCCAACAGAGAGACAATGAGGACCACGCGGGCCGCTTTGGAGATCGCCATCAACCGCTCCTTTCCCTTCGCTCTTCAAACCCGCCGAGGCTAGCGACCACCCCCCGGCTCATCCACCACAAACCCCCGATACCCCAGCGCCCTCTCCCGCGGCCACACCTCGTCCATCGTCTCCGCCTCGAACAGCCGCCCATTCACCATCACGAGCTCCACCGTGAGCGTATTCCGCAGATCCTCGAGCGGATTCGCACTCATCACCACCAGGTCCGCCAGCTTCCCGACCTCGATCGACCCCAACTCCTTCTCCAGCCCAATCCCGTTCGCCCCGAAGATCGTCGCCGCCCGCAGCGCATCGTGGTTCGACATCCCGCCCGACGCCACCATCCACAGCTCCCAGTGGAAGCCCAGCCCCTGCAGCTGCCCGTGGCTGCCGACCCCCGCGAATCCACCGTCGGCCACCACATCCGCCAGGAATCGCGCGTGATCCTCGAAGACGAACTCCTCGTCGACAGCCCAGCCCACCGCCCCGGCCGCGCCAGCACGCCGCCGCGTCAACCGGTCCAGAGTCGCGTGGGGGGTGAACCGCGCCAGGCGCTCGTTCCCGTGGACATCTTCGCGCGTGAACCAGTAGATCTCGCCCATCGGGCCGCCGAAGGAGACGATCAGCGTCGGGGTGTTGAGGACTTTCGTCTCCGAGAAGAGGCGGACGACGTCGTGGTAGAGGGGGTAGATGGGGACGTTGTGCTCGATCCCGGGGTAGCCGTCCATCGCGTGGGTGAGGTCGGCCTGGTAGTCGAGGCCGGCTTCGGTGGTCGGCATGAGCTCCAGTTCGCGCGCGGCCATGATGAGCCATTGGCGCTGCTGGCGGTTGCCGGAGAGGTACATCTTGAAGGTCTTGGTGTCGTAGTAGTCGGAGTAGCGCCTGAGGAGGTCGCGGGCGTGGTCGAGGTCGCGGATGCCCTCCAGCGCCTGGTAGTCGCCGAAGACGCCGGGGCCGGTCGAGTAGATGCGTGGGCCCAGAATGTCGCCGGATCGCACGCGGTCGGCGTAGGTGAGGACATCCGACACGCCGGTCTGGGGATCGCGGGTGGTGGTGACGCCGAAAGCGAGGTTCGCGAGGTAGCCCCAGGGCTGCGTGGTGTGGATGCTGGAAGGGGGACGCAGGTGGGCGTGGGTGTCGACGAAGCCGGGTGTGATGGTCATGCCGGAGACGTCGCGGGTGACCGTGCCGTCGGGGACGGTGAGGGTGCCGGACGGGCCTACAGCGGCGATGCGGTTGCCGTTGATGAGGATGTCGCCCCGTGGGAGGATTTCGTCGCCGCGCATGGTGATGACTCGGGCGCCTGCGAGGAGAAGGTGGCCGGCGGGGAGGTCGCGGGGGGCGTCGAGGGCGACGCGGACTTCAGTGGGGCGGTAGGTGGCGGGTTTGTCGTCCATCTCCAGGTCTTCGGGGGTCGCCGCCTCGCCGGTTTCTTCGGTTTCTTCCTCCTCTGCGGCTTCGTCCGGCTCGCTCGCCTCCGCCGCCTCCACGCTGTCCGCGAAGGCGCGCGCCGCGTCCAGATCGTAGCCGAAGTAGGCGTTGCCGAGTGCCCACGCCACGGTGCCGCCATCGGCGCTCCAGGATGGGAACTCGCCGCCCATTTCGGTAACGCGGGTGACGGGGACCGCGGCGCTGGAGGGATTGCGGACCGAGACGGTGGGGGCTTCCGCCCCGACGCGGGGCACGGTCACCACGTAGAGATCGTTGCCCACCCTGGCCAGCGCCTGGTCGCCCACGGGCGCCATGCGGATCGACGACGCACGCGCCGGCGGTCCGCCCCGGTTTGCCGAGAACCCGGTCACCTGTAGATGCGCCTTCTCCTCCGTCCCGTCCCAGCGAACCGAAACGAGCCCGCTGCCGAAGGAGTGCAGATAGATTCGCTCCGGCTCTTCGGCCCGGAAGTGCGGTCCCGAGCGGCCCAGCGCCTCGGCAACCACCGTGGCGCTGCCTCCCCCGGACGGGTACCAGGCGATGTTGGTGGGGCTCCCGCCCTGGGCCATCAGGCGCCCGCTCACCGGCGCCTGCAGGACCACGATCCGCCCGCCGTCCGGCGACCACGCGGGAGACTGCATGTAGCGCGCCATCTCCGACACTTGGCGAGCGCGCCCGCCCTCAGCCGAGATCGCGTAAAGATGGCCGCCACCCGGCTCCTGCCAGCTCACCGCCGCCAGCGTCTCCCCATCGGGTGACCACGCGGGGTGGAAGAGCGCGGCCTCCACCTCCGCACCAACCTCCCTCGGCGTCCCCCCATCCGCCTCCATCACATACAACCGCCCCAGCGCCGTGAACGCCACCTCGCTCCCGTCCGGCGACAGCACGACATCGCGAATCTGTCGCACCCGAAACGTCGGCGAGTCCTCGACCGGGTAGTCGAAATCCAGGCGCGGCCCCGCGTGGATCGTGACGTCCACCTCGAAGGGGATCTCGACCGCGTCGCTCCCGTCGAGCGGCAGCCGCCACAAGCGCCCGCCATACGAGATCACCAGCGCCGCGCCGTCCGGCGTGAACGCGTACCCGGGAAGCAGATCCAGCGTGGCCCGGCTCTCCATATCGTCCCGTTGGATGGGGTAGACCAGCCACCGTTCCTCGCCGGTCGCGAGGTCGCGCGCACGCAGCCCGGTGGCATCCTCGTGGCGCGTGGCGTAGACCAGAGTCGCCCCATCCGGCGACACCGCCGGCCGGAATCCCGAACCGTAGCGCCCGGTCACCGTCGGCCGCCGCCCCGTCTCGCGGTCATAGCGCACCAGCTGGTACTTCGGGAACATGGCGTCGTAGGTCCAGTCCCCCGTCCCCTGCGCCAGGTAGATGTACCGCCCCGTCGGGTCGAAGGCGACCCCGATGGCCTTGAGGTTGTCGGGTTCGCCGATCAGCGCGACCCCGCTCCCGCCCCGGCGGTGGTAGAGCCTCGGCTTGGCCGCGCCGCCCAGCGGGCTGAAGGTCCGCGAAGCGACCAGGTACTCGCCGTCCGGCGCCCACTCGGGGGAAGTGTACAGGTTGCCGTTGCCGCGCGTGATCTGGGTCGTGTCCGATCCGTCGGCGGCCAGCACCCACAGGTTCTGCCCCCCGCTCCGGTCCGAGACGAAAACGATCTCCGTGCCGTCCGGGCTGTAGCGCGGCTGGCTCTCGAAGGCGGGACCAGTCATGAGGGGGGTGGCAGTGCCGCCCTCGACGGGGAGGGTGTAGAGGTCGCCGAGGAGGTCGAAGACGAGGGTGGCGCCGTCCGGGCTGATGTCGACGGAGATCCAGGAGCCCTCGTTCGTGGTGAAGCGGATCTGGCGGGTGGGCTCGAGGGGGAGGGACTCGGTGGCGAGGGAGTCGGGGGGATCCTGGGGAGAGGCGGTGGTGGGAGCAAGGAGGGCGGAGGTGGCGAGGGCGAAGACGGCGGTGGCCGCGAATCCCGCAGTCCCTTGTCGACGAATCTTCATTCTGCATCCTTCTGGAATCGGCGGCGGCGAGATCCCTTCGAATCGCGCGGCACCGTCTCGAAACCGGCCTGGGAAAAGTGGTGATCGGTCGTCAGCGCTCTCGTGAGGCCGAGTTCCTTCATCACGACGAAGCTGGTGCAATCAGTAAAGCAGCAGCCCTTGTCGCGCCACTCGAAGAACCACTCGCGTGCCTTCCGGGCGCGGGGCGCGCCGATCCGTTCCCACCGAACGCGCGAGCTCGCGTCGACCTGCGCCCACCACTGCTCGGCCGCCCGCAGTCCCAGACGGATCCGAATGAGGGTGAGCGTTTCGTCGATCACGTAGTCGGTGGAGACCAGGTGCCCGCCGTCGCGCAGGTGTGAGTCGCGTGCGCGGCGGCTGGCCTCGTGCGCGGGATCGGAGGCGTCGGCCATGGCCATCCAGCCCGCCGTATCGACGAAGAGGCCCGGGCTACTCGCCGGATTTGCCATAGAGGACGCGGTCATGGCCCGCGGAGGCCAGTCCGTCCCCCGACGCGCCCAGCGCCTCGGCTCCGAACAGCGAGTCGTCTTCGGGTCTGCCGACGGCGACCCCTCCGTGCAGCGGAACGATCCGGAACGCGGGACGGCTGCGGTAGAGAACCGTGAAGTCCTCGCCCCGCTTCACCCGCTCGATGATCCGCCGCATCTCGTAGCGGAGCGTCTTGACGTTGATTGTGGTGGACATCGGCGACTCCTTGATTCCCGAAGCACGCGAGAAGATAAACTTAAGATAACCTTCAAAACAACTCATCCCCCGGCAACCCCGACGCCTGCTCAAGCCACCTCCCCCAGAGCTCCTCGTCGACCTCTTCCCCCTCATGTATATGGAAATACCGCACCACCTCATGCTTCGACGCCACCGGTGGCACCGGCCGCAGCGACGCCCCGTTCAGAAACGTCACCTTCACATACTTCGTGAAACAGTGAAACGAAAGGAACCACCCCCGCCCCTCGACCCCATAGAACGGCGAGTTCCACCTCACCGCCTTTCGCACCCCGGGCACACACCGCTCCACAAGCGCGTCGAGCGAGCGCCCCACCCCCCGCTTCCACCCCGGCATCGCCGCGATATACGCCTGCACCGGCCCATCCCCGTCACCCTTCGGAATCTGCGGATTCCCGCCCGAGAGCAGCCTCGGCTTCGCCCCCCCGCCCCCGGCGGCACCCCCAGCAGCATGCCTCGCCACCCCGAACTCAGCTCGCCGCCGGCCTCACCCGATACTTCTCGAACCACGCCACAATGTTCGCCACCTTCGCCATCAGTTGGCTCGGCCGCCGGCTCATGTCATGCGACGCACCGGGCAGCCGGATCACCGCCGTGTCGATCCCGCGCATCTTGAGGGCGTGGTACATCTGGTACGACTCCGACAGCGGCGTCCGCAGGTCCTCCTCGCCGGTGATGAACAGGGTGGGCGTCGTCACCTTCCCCGCCAGCGAAATCGGCGAGAACCGCCAGTACGGCTCCGGGTTCTCCCACGGCAGCCCCTCGTAGCGGCTGAAGTAGTAGCCGTACCAGTTGTCGGCGGTCAGCGTCTTGCTGATCCAGTTGACGACGGGCTTCTGCGACACCGCGGCGCGGAAGCGGTCGGTCTTGCCGACGATCCACGCGGTCATGATTCCGCCCGCGCTGCCGCCGGTCACGAAGAGGTTGTTCTCGTCGACGTAGCCGCGCTCGATCACCGCGTCCACGCCTGAAATGAGGTCGTCGTAGTCCTCGCCGGGATAGTTGCGGTAGAGCAGGTCGCCGAACTCCTCGCCGTAGCTGGTGCTGCCGCGCGGGTTGGCGTAGAGGACGACGTATCCGGCGGCGGCCATCAGCTGGATCTCGGCGGAGAAGCGGTCGCCGTAGTTGGAGATCGGGCCGCCGTGGATTTCGAGGATGAAGGGGTAGCGGCGGTTCGGGTCGAAGTCCGGCGGCTTGACGATCCAGCCGTGGATGGGGCGGCCGTCGAAGGACGACTCCCACCAGATCTCCTCGACCGCGCCCAGGGTCCTGCCGGAGAGGAGGTCATCGTTGAGGGCGGTGATGGTGCGTGCGCCCGTGCCGCCGCGCCGGCCCACCGCGACCTCGCCGGGCATGTCGGGGCGGGTCTGGTTGAGGGCAAGGGTGCCGTCGTTGGCGGCGGAGAAGGAGCCGCCGCCGTAGGGGCGACCGTAGGAGGTGCCGCCGAGGTCGCCGGCGAGGACCGTGACGTCACCGTCCAGGGTGGTGAAGGCGACCTTCGAGTTGCCCTCGTCGTCGTACTGGAAGTGGATGCCGCTGCCGTCCGCGGCCCAGACGGGGTTGGAGACGCTGCGGTCGAGACCGCCGGTGACGACGCGCGCGCCGGTCCCGTCGATGTTCATGACCTGGAGGCGGCTGACCTGGTAGGTGCGGGTGCGGTCCTCGTAGCCGACGAAGGCGATGCGGCGGCCGTCGGGTGACACGGCCGGGCTGTGGTCGGGGCCGGGGCGGTCGGTGAGGGGGCCGATCTCGCCGGTCAGGATGGACGCGATGTACAGTTCCGAGTTGCGATAGTCGTGTTCCCAGCCCTCGCTGCGGTTCGACGAGAAGACCAGGTGATTGCCGTCCGGCGTCCACGCGGCCGCGCTCGAATGCTGGAAGTCACCCGAAGTCACCTGCACCGGCGTCCCGCCGTCCACCGAGACCACAAAGATGTGGTTGAAGCCGAAGTCCAGGTACCCGACGCCGTCCTGCCGGCTCTTGAAGCGGTCCTCCATGATGGGAGGGGCCGCCCACTCGGCGCCCGCGGGGGGCTTCGGTGGCGCGGCCAGGCTCGGCGGCGGCGACGGCACCAGCATGTTGAAGGCGATGCGCGCGCCGTCGGGGGACCAGCGGAGGTTGCGGGGGGATTTGAGGAGCTGGGTCAGCGTCGCTGTCTCGCCGGTGTCCATCCAGCGCAGGTGGATCTGGCCGTCCGCGGTGTACGCGAGCCGGGTGCCGTCCGGGGACCAGCGGGGGGAGCTGCCGGCGGCCAGGCGCCGGTGGTCGGAGCCGTCCGCGTTGACGATCCACATTTCGCCGCGCTTCCTGTCCTTCATGATGTCCATCGAGGTCCGCACGTACACGACCTGGCTGCCGTCGGGCGAGATCTGCGGGTCGGCGGCGTATTCGAGCTGGAAGACGTCCATGGGCTCGAAGCGGGACTGGGGATGGGCGGGGGTGGGGGTGGCGAAGCTGAGGAGGATGAGGGTGACAGCAAGGGGGAGGACGAGGCTGGCGGTGGATCGTACCGGCTGGGCGCGCGGGATTCGCGGGCAGGATCGGTTTTGCTGGAACATTTTGGGCTCGGGAGTCACGGGGCTCGAATGGGATGGAGGCAGGGTGGACGGGATGCTCCAACTTCCCCACGGTGGGCGTCAAGGGCAACCTGCGGATGCGCGTCGGCGGATCCGTACAACCTGCCCAACGGCGTTCCGCCTAGTCTGAATCGAGCAGCTCAAGTTTGACTTCGTCCCAGTCGAGGATCGGATCGCTTGAATCGCGAAGCCGCTCCCGAACCTCGCACTCCTCCAGGTAGTCCTCCAGTGCCGTGCGCAAAATCCGGGCATCACTCGGCTCCAGTTGAGACGCCGCCTCCTCCACCGCCTCGATGAGCGCTTTGGAGACTCCTGCCAGGTTCTCGGCCATGATATGACCCTCCGTGGGTTGGTTTGCGGTTTCACCCCAAGTTACCTTCCGGCCCCCGACAATCGACTTTTGCCAGGAGACGCCGCCGTGACGACCGGACGGACGATCTCGTCACCCATCCCGCGTTCGCAACTCGCGCCGACATGACCCGGACTCTCCACAAGCGCGCCGCCGCGGGCACCTGGGCCCGCCTGGAACTCGTCGAGCAGCTGGGAAACGTGGGCAGCGAAGTCGATCGCACGATCAGAGCCCACCAGGCGGGCCGAACGAGCCGTTTCGAAAGCGCTCTCGAACGGGCCCTCGAGCTCTTCGACCTGACCGCCGCGGACCCCCGTTGGCACGGCCACCGTTGTCAGGAGATTCTGCGGGCGCGCGAAGAGTTCTGCCGCCTGTTCTTCGACCCCGACGTACCGAGCGGTTCGGCAGAGGGACTGCGCCGGTACTTCTTCGGCTTCGGCCACGCGGCGCGGATGCTGCACTACCGGCGGCTGTCCGGCGGCAAGTGACCAGGACCGCGACCTGTAAACCGAGACCAACACGCGGCGTACTCTTCCCAACGGGAGGATGTCATGACCAATACTCGACGCTTGGGAATGTGGCCGCTGACGTGCGTGCTTGCGGGCGCCTGCCTCGTCCGCGCCGACGCCGCCACTGCCCAGGACCGGGCCGGGCAACAGCTCTTTTCGGTCAGCGCCGCGATCGAGGAGGTGCGGCGCAGTCCGTTCCACGCTTCGCACGGCCCCGTATTGCCGACACCTGCCCCCGACGAGGTCCCCCAACCGTTGTCCCATCTGCCGATCCAAGCCACCGACTCGCGCGAACGCGCCGTGTCGGGCGGGAATATCTTCTTCTTCAGCCTGCCCGTCGCCGCAGTGCTCGATCTGCTTGTCCTGGCCGAGATCGGTGACGACGGGTTCAGCCTCAACCCCTTGATTTCGCTTGGTGCGATCGCGGCGCCGACGCTCATCGCGAAACTGACGGGGGCCAGAACCGGGTTCGCCCTGGCCGGATCGGCTCTGGGCTTCGGAAGCGGAGCGTTGTTCGCCAAGGCGTTCGACAAGTTCGGGGTTTTTGTCGCACCGGCACTGCACGCTGGAGCGACGGCCGTTCTGTCGGTTCTCGGCGACCGGGCGAGGTAGCACCCGTGCTGAAGCTCGGTCGGTTCATCCCAATGTATACTCTACATGACATAAAGTAATGTAGAGATTACATTATCCGTCCGCTCGCAG
The DNA here is from genome assembly GCA_965208295.1 of Longimicrobiales bacterium. Classification (GTDB taxonomy): domain Bacteria; phylum Gemmatimonadota; class Gemmatimonadetes; order Longimicrobiales; family Gaopeijiaceae; genus Bin94. The sequence continues at coordinate 2,141,285 of OZ242328.1, forward strand.
CTCCGCAAGCACCCCCCGCACCACCTCGATCACGAACCCCGGCGTCTCGTACGGGTAGTTGTGCCCCGTCCCGGGCGGCGTGTGGATGAGCCGCGTGTCGGTCGAGACTTCGAGATACCGCACCCGCGCACGCCTGAAAAAGTTCTTCGCGCGCTCCGCCGCCGCCTCGTCCAGCCCCAGTGGGTCGATGATCGCTGAAGGGTCCTCGTCGGGGATGACGACCAGGACGGGCAGGTCGCCAAGCTCGCCGTCGTAGACCACGATGTCGGGGACTTCGGCAGTGACGGTCCCTGCCCTGAACTCGCGAAAGATCGACGCCTGCGCGAAGGAGGCGGCGGGACGGCGCCGGTTCGCATCCATCGCGGGCTTGACGTCGGCGAGCAACTCGTTCTGCAGGCGCAGGATGCGGCCGATCTCGCCCCCCGATTCCGCCAGCGCCGGCTCAGGGTCGGTCCAGCGCGCGAACAGCTTGGCGAGCCCCTCACGCTCTCCATCCCCCACCAGCTGCTCCAGCGCACCCGCCCCGTACACCGGCGCGTAGATGAACGCATCGGGCGGCGACGCGTCCAGCAGCACGACCGCCGCCGTGCGATCCGGATAGCGCCGCGCGAAGTTGGCCGCCAACAGTCCCCCGTACGAATGGCCCGCCAGCACGAACGGGCCGCGCTCGCCCGCCCGTTCCAGCAGCTTCGCGAGCTCGTCCGCCTCCGTTGCGGTGCGGCGCGGAAACGGCCCCGGATCGCTCCACCCCGTCCCCGGGCGGTCGAAGAGAACGGACCGGGCCTCGTTGCGAATCGCCACATGCAGATGGTGCAGCGCCAGCCCCTGAGCGTGCGCGCCCGGAATCCAGACCACCGTCGCCCCACCCCGGCGCTCCCCCTCGGCCAGGATGTGCATCCGGTAGCCACCCACGTCGACCAGTTCACCCGGCGGCGGGTGCCGAGCCCCCAGGCGCATCAGCGTGACCACCGAAACCACCGCACCGACCAGCAGCAGCGCGGACCCAACGCAGACCACCCACCCGAACAGCTTCACCAGACCCCGGTGCGGCGAGGCCGACCGCCGTCCCCAGGTCAGCAGCGCCCATCCAATCGCCCCCACGGCCACCGCGATGATCACCCCACCCCAGGTGTGCGCCAGCAGAGGATAGAAGGTGCTTAGCATTGCTCGACCCCCACTTCGGGTCCCGAGCCGTCCCCCAGCCGCAACACCCCTGGCACCTCAATCTCCCGCCGCACATACCCCAGCCCGATCGCCTGCCCGAACCGAGGCGACTGCGCCACCGAAGTCACCCGTCCCCTGACCCTCGCCTCACCCTCCTCGAACAGCTTCCGACCCGCAGCCGGCGCCGCGTCCCCGAACCGCAGCGCCCGCAGGTGCCAGTTGACGCGCCCCCTGTGCCGAATCCTCACGATCACCTCCTGTCCGGTGTAGCAGCCCTTGTCGTGGTCGAAGGCCCGGTCCAAGAGGCCCGCCTCAACCGGAATCGTCGTCCCGTCCATGTCGACGCCGAACGCTGGCAGCCCCGCTTCGATCCTCAGCGTCTCCCAGACGGCCCAACCGACCGGCGCCGCGCCACGCGTCTCCAGCCGCCGCCACACGTCGGCCATGTCGTCCTCCGAAGCCCACACGTTCCACGACGGCACCTGCTCCAACCCGCGAGCCACCAGCAGTCCGCCGTCAGCAGGCCCGCCGTCAACAAGCACATAACCCGCCGCCGGAGCCGTTCCGAAAGCGTCCCGCACCACCGCGTCCGCCCCGGTTCCCACCAGCGTCACCAGTCCCGTTCGATCGCTCAGATCGTCGACTCGTGCGAAACGAGGGGGGAGGAAGCGGGTGAAGTGCTCCAACACGGCCGCGTGCCCACTCGTGGCGACATCCAGCCCCAGCCCCTCCCCTTCGCCAGCCCCCAACCAGAGGGTTGTCAGGTCGGTGACCATGCGTCCCTTCGGCGTGAGCATCGTCCCGTAGACCGCCTCGCCCGCCCCCGCCTCGCCCGGCGGCTCCGGAATCCGGTTCGTCAGAATCCCGTGCAACATCTGCCGGGGGCCGCGGCCGTGGACGCGCAGAAGCCGCCGGTCCCCACGTTGCACCACCCCACACGCCTCCGTCGCGGCCCGGTACTCGCCCCTGGGGTCGCCGTAGTGGCGCGGCGTGCGCCCGTCCCCCTGTCCCGTGAAGATTGCGCCCCTCGCCTGGAGAAGCTCGTGGAGATCGCCCATCGGGTCAGCCGCTCAGGACGACCCCGACAGCGGTCGCCCCCCGGCCCTCAGATCCCGCAACAACGCCTCGACCCGCTCCACATCGCCCGCGTTCGGCGCGAACGCCAGGTAGGTCTCGAGCTGGGTCACCGCCTCTTCGTCCCGCCCTAGCCGGGCCAGGAGGTAGCCCCGGTCGCGAATCTGCCGGCGAGCCGTCGGCGACACGACCAGGATGCGCTCCACCGCGGCCAGCGCCCGCGCGTCGTCCCCGGACCGGTGGTAGATGCCCTTCAGGTTCAGCAGCAGCCGGATGATCATGTCCCGCTTCGACGCCGTCCGGAGCAAACGGTCATCGAGGCGCGCCGGCACCCCCTGGTACCTGACCAGGATCTGTTCCACCTCCTTGCGCGAGCGGATCATCCCCCCGTGGAAGGGGTCGATCAGGAACTGCTTCACTTCGCCCCGGTAGCGAACCAGGAAATGGCCCGGAAAGTTCACGCCCTCCATCGGCAGGTCCAGCCGCCACCCCACCTCCAGCAGCACGATCCCGAGCGTCAGGGGAATGCCCAGCCCCCGGTCGAGCACGTCGTTGAGGAAGGAGTTGCGCGGGTCGTGGTATTCCTCGCGGTTGCCGCGCAGCTTGCGCACCACGAAGAGGTGCCGGATCGCCTCCGACAGCACGACCGGGGGGACGCTCTCGGACCCGAGCCGGTCACGCGTCTCCTCGGCCAGCAGGTCGAGGCGCAACAGGTAGCGTTCGACCGGCAGCTGGACGTACTCCTCCCGCGCCACCAGGAGGGCCGCCCGGGCGAGGTTCATCTCCTCGTCGGGGCGCTCCACCTCGCGGGTGAACTCCTGGCGCGACGACCAGGCGGGCGGTGCGCTCATGGCTGGGAGGTTGCTGTCAAGGTTGGTTTTCGATCCGGTTGTGGGTCGCGGTGTCCCGATAACGTAAACTCTGAACGGTGAACCGGGCATCTCCCGGGGTGGCTGGAGCGGCCCATCCTGACCCTGGGGGACTGCTGAAGCCGCCAACGGAGAGCGGCCGATCCGGTGTTAGCTTGATCCATGTCCACCGAACCTTTCGACCAGAGACCCAGGATCAGGCTCAGCACCCTGTCCCACGGCGCCGGGTGAGCGTGTAAACTCGGCCAGGCCGAGCTGGCGCAGGTCCTGCGCCCCCTCCTCCCCACCGCTGATCCCCGCGTACTCGTCGACGCCAGCACCGGGGACGACGCCGCCGTGTACCGTCTCGGCGACGGACGGGCCCTGGTCGTCACCCTCGACTTCTTCACCCCGATCGTCGACGACCCGTACGACTTCGGCCGGATCGCGGCCGCCAACGCGCTGTCGGATGTGTACGCAATGGGGGGACGGCCACTCTTCGCGCTCAACCTGCTGTCGTTCCCGCGCGGGCTTCTTGACGAGGGCCTGGCCGAGGAGATCATACGCGGCGGGGCCGAAAAGGCCGCCGAAGCGGGGATCCCCGTGCTGGGTGGCCACTCCATCGACGACGCCGAGCCCAAGTACGGGATGGTCGCGGTGGGCGAGGTCGACCCGGACGCGATGCTTGCCAACGACGGGGCGCGGGTTGGCGACGATCTGGTGCTGACGAAGCCGCTGGGTACGGGGATCGTGGCGACGGCGGTGAAGGCGGGGAAGTGTCCGGCGGGGTTGCTGGGCGATGCGGTCGAATGGATGGCCAGGCTGAACCGGGGGGCGGCGGAGGCGGCGGTGGCGGTGGGTGCGCGGGCTGCCACGGATGTTACCGGTTACGGGCTTATTGGACATCTTCGCAACATGGCGCGCGCGTCGGGCGTGTCGGCGCGGGTCGAGGCGTTCAGGGTCCCGGTGCTGGACGGGGTGGCGGATCTGGTTGAAGCGGGGCATGTGCCGGGGGGAACGCGGCGCAATCAGAAGGACGCGGAGTCTGCGCTCTCCATTGAGGGCGAGGTGCCGGAGACGGTTCAGATCCTGCTGGCGGATGCGCAGACTTCGGGTGGTCTGCTGATCTGTAGCCCGCCGGAGCGGACAGAGGAGCTGTTAGGGGCGTTGGATGGGGCGGGAGATGTCGCTGCTGTGGTGGGGGAGGTGGTGGATGGGGCGGCGGGGGACGTCGTCATCACTGACTGACCGTCGACGGGGCTTGTCACTTCATTTCGCCACCAAGCGAGGTGTGGAAACGGCCGTGCTGGTCTCGATCGACGAGTGGCACCGACTCAAGCGGTCGGCCAGGCGAGACATCAAGGAGCTGTTGCTGGCTCCTGAAGCCCGCACGGAGGATCTGGTGTCACCCCGGGCCCCGCATCGCCACCGGGAACCGCCTCCTCTGGAATAGTCCCATGTACTTGCTCGACACCAACGTCGTGTCCGAACTGCGCCGCCCCCGACCCAATCCCTCGGTGACGAGATGGATAGCGGAGATACCGCCCGGGGATCTCTTCCTTTCGTCCGTGACCGTGGGTGAGATTCAGGCCGGAATCGAGAACATTCGTGAGCGGAGTCCCGGCAAGGCCGACGAACTGGAGGTCTGGCTGGACGCCGTTGTTGCCTCGTATGCAGTCCTGCCCATGGATGTTGTGGCATTCAGAGAGTGGGCACGGCTCGAGTGTCGCAGGTCGCGGGCGCTCCTGGAGGATGCGATGATCGCGGCCACGGCCGTCGTGCACCGTCTGACGGTCGTGACGCGCAATGTCAGGGACTACCGACAACTCGGGGTGGCGTTTCTGAATCCGTTCGACGGCTGAATGCCAGCGCACTTCGCGCACGGCGACAGGAAGACGGTCAAATTGACTCGACGCGCAATATGGGGCGAGTCTGATTCGCGTACCCGCCCGATTCAATCCTTTTCAGACGAGGCAGAAGACCGATGAAACGGACACTGACTACCTTGCTTGTGACTGTTCTTGGCCTGCCGTTGCTGACGGCTTGCCAGGACAGCCCGGAACCCACCGACGCCGAAACCCCGGAGCCGGGCGATCCGGCCCACTACGCCCCCCCCGGCTGGCCCTACGAGATCGGCGACAAGATTTTCAACGAGGATAAGGAAGCACTCGCCACCGACTTCGTGTCCGTCCAGTCCCAAAGGCACTCGGTTACCCCCGCGCTGGCGCTCCATCTGGTGGATGATGTCGTGTACACGGCCAGATTCGAGTATTCGGGCGGACCTGACGGGGTCTACATGGGCCATTTCCCGCTCAACGAGCTGCCATGGTCGGATGAGATCGAGGAGTACCGTCGTGGCCTGCCAATGGGACTCAGGGAGTATGAGCATACGCTCCCGCCCGAGTTTCACGGCAAGATCAAGTACGGGTTGCCCCCGCGAATACCCCCGAACGCCAAGAGCCCCTCTGACATCGGATCCCCCGGATATCCCCCGTACTTCGACCTTTACCAATGACGAGGTCAGTAAGTACCGTGGATAGCTGAATGACGCCGAGTGGAAGGACTCCGATCTCTGTCGAAAAGTGAAAACGGCTGACGCGGGAACGGGCGGGCGGGATGCTCAGGGCACGGGCGAGCTGCAGGCAGAGGTGCTCGTTCTCGCAGTGCCCGGGGAAGCCGGGATTTCGTTGTCGGGGAGGAGTCCCCAGAGCCATGGCTCGATCCTGTCGTGATCGTGTCCCGCAGCTGTCAGCGGCATCGAGAGGGACTGCGGGTATGCCCTGTCGTCCTCCCTCCAGGCCGCGTCGTATGCGAAGCTGAGCTGTCCTCTGGCGTCACGCGCGATGTCGGCGACCGACCGGCCGTTGGCCACCGCGATCAGGCGGCCGGTCATGGGGACTTGCGCCGATGCGCATCCAGAATGTCCTGCAGATCTATGACTTCGGTCGGTTTGCCGGACTTGCGGAGCTCCGGAATCCCCTCGCCGTGTATGGTCAGCGACAGATCCAGCGCGGCCAGGGTCTGGAGCACCCTGCCCAACTCCGCCCGCGGCTTCCCGGCCTCGATCTCTACGATCCACTGCCGCCCAACAGCCGCGGCACGCGCCAGTTGCTGCTGGGTCATCCCACGCGACCGCCTGGCCCGGCGGATCATCAGGCCGAAATCGACTGGTGTACGGACTCGCACGATAGGAATTGTAGGCGAACGGCGACACACAGGGTACAGCTGCCGCGGCCCGCTGAAGCCGCAAAGGACCACCTGAGGCTCGACTTCGACTGGTCAATTCAACTCCAGCCAGGTGCATTCCGAGGTGTCGATGCTGTACATCCGCACCCAGCTTTCCAAGCCGTCTTCCGCTTCGTTCAATCGGCGGTCGAGGAGAAAGACGATGTCGCGCACCACCGTATGGATCGGACGCATCGCCTTGAAGTGCGGCACCGGCGCGTCAACGCAGGCCGTCTTGCGGTCGGGGGCGATCACCCCCTCTGTGGTCGGCCGTCCGCCGGGATCCGCCGCGCAGCCGGCGCACAGCAGAAGACCGGCGCCGATCTTCGCTGCGCCTACCCTCCCACCCCCCACCCCACCACCCTCCCAGCCACCGCCGACGCGGCCACCGAATACGGCGACACCAGATACAGCTGCCCAGGCCCGGACCGCCCCGGAAAGTTCCGGTTCTGCGACGACACCGACACCTGCTCGGCCGTGCGCGTAATCCCCGGCCCCGCCGCAATGCACGCCCCGCACCCCGGTTCAACAAACTCCGCCCCGATCGCGCGGAACAGATCCAGATACCCCCGCTCCCGCGCATACTCCCGCACATCCGTCGAGCCACACTGGATGTAGCACTTCACCCCCGGATGCACCCCCCGCCCCTCCCCCTCCCAAGCCTCGCGGAAGACCCGGGCGTACATGTCCATGTCCTCCTTCTTCCCCGCCGTGCACGACCCCGCGTAGGCGATCTCGATCTCCACCGGCTCCGCCAGATCGTCGATGTAGAGCCCGTTCCCCGGATCCCCCGGCAGCGCCACCATGGGCCGCAGCCGCGAAGCGTCGATTTCGATCACCTTGACGTACCCGGCGCCGGGATCGCTGTGCACGCCATCCACCAGCGCCCGCGCCCGCCCCTCTTCCATCCCCCGCTCCTCGACCAGGAACTCGACCGTGCGCTCGTCCGCCGCCACCACGCCGGTGAAGGCGCCCACCTCGGCGGCCATGTTCGTCATCGTCGCACGCTCGTCCACCGACAACCGCTCCACCACCGGCCCCGCGTACTCGATGATCTGCCCGATGGCGTGACCGTCGCGCACATACGGATGCCGCAGAATCTCGAGCATGAGATCCTTGGCGGTGCAGTTCGCGGGCAGCGTCCCGTCCACCACGACCTTGAACGACGGCGGGATCCGCGCGCGCACATCCTTCGTGATCCACGAGTTGAAGATCGCCGTGGTGCCCACCCCGAAAGCCAGGGCCCCGACCGCGCCCGCGTGCGGCGTGTGCGAATCGGTCCCGATGATCAGCATCCCGGGCTCGGCGTAGTCCTCCAGGATCTTGGAATGGCAGATCGCCTCGGACCCCATCACGTGGCCCTGCTGCTCGCCGTAAAGCCGTATACCCTGCTTTACGGCGAACTCCCGCTGCTTGACCTCCAGCTCATTCGCGACCGCAAGCAGGCCCTGCTCGATCCGTTCCTGGCTCATGACCTTGTGCAGGAAGGTCAGGTGATCGCGGAAGAAGAGGATCGAGTCGGGGTCGAGCACCCTCGCGTCGGCACCCATCTTCTGCTCGAAGAAGATGGCGGCCATCGGGGTCACGTACTCGTGCGAGAAGCGGATGTCGGCGCGGAAGAAGCCGGCCTCGCCGGGCTCGGTCCGGTCCGTGCCGATGCGTCCTTCGGCGGCGTCCACAACCCACTTCCGCGCGAAGATCTTCTCACCGAGGGTCATGGGGTGGGGGGACGAAGCGCGACGGGTGTCGCTCGGCTGCCCGTTCGGCGCGACGGTTGGCGGCATCCCCGTGTCGCCTGCGGGATCCCCGGCAGGCGCGCGCGGCGCCGGGAGCGTCACCTGGCCCCCCAGCCGCGCCATGTTGAACTCGAACAACCCCCCATACTCGATGATCTGCCGCGTGATGTCGTCCGTCCCCGCCGTGAATTCACTCAGCGGAATCGGCTCGCCGGAGCGGATCCGCTCGATCAGCCCGAAGTCGGTCGTGGTGAGAATGCCCAGGTTCTGGCAGTTCTCGTTGTAGATCCGCTCGATGCTCTCGCTCACGACCACCTTGATCCCCGCCATGAGTTCCGCGTAGGGGCTCTGCTCGCGGCTCGACCCCTTCCCCCGCCGTTTCCCCGCCACCGAACACACGAAACCGCCCGCCCTCACGGTCCCCCGTTCGATCGGCGCTTCGGCTCCCCCGTTACCGCTCGCGGCCTCCAGGCCCAGGTAGGGGAATTCGCCCAGCGTCTCGTCGTAGAAGAAGCAGATGTAGGCGGGGGTGATCTCGTCGGTGCTGATCTGGTCGCGGAGGCGGGCCCTGAGTTCGGGCGTCAACTCCGGGTCCAGCCCCTCGTGGAGTTGCTGCCGGATCAGTTCGGCGTCGTCCGCGAGGAAGAGGACGCGGCCGCCGAAGGAGATCTCCGGCGGCCGCTTCCGGACTCGCTGTGCGGTCTGTCCGACGCTCACCGACACCTTCCCATCAGCTGAAGTCCGTCCCGCGGATCACGAACACGATGATCGCCGCCACCGCGATCGGTGCCACCCAGCGGATGAAGAAGCGCCACGCGCCGTAGTGGAACCAGCGCGGTTCGCTGCCGTCCATGAGTTCGCTCCGGGTCGAGTCGCGGGTCATGAACCAGCCGGCCGCCAGCGTGATGAAGAACCCGCCCGTCGGGAGCATCCAGTTGGACACGAAGTGGTCGGCGGTGGCGAACCAGCCGATCTTGCCATCGAAAACCTCCATGGTGGCAAAGAAGCCCTCCGAGGGGACTCCCAGGAGTCCGGGAATCGACAACACGGCGAACGTGGTGAACACGAAGATCGCCGCCCCGGCGCCGACGGTCGCCTTCCTGCGCGTGATCCGGCGCTGGTCGATCAGATACGCGGACACGACTTCGAGGAGCGAGATCGTCGACGTCAGCGCGGCCAGCGCCACGAGCACGTAGAAGAGCGGCCCCAGCACCATGCCGAAGGGCACCTCGCTGTAGAAGAGTTCCGGCAGCGAGATGAAGAGCATCCCCACCGTCGAGCCGCCGACCTCATCGCGCATCCCGGCCACCGAGAAGATCACCGCAAACATGATCACGGTGGCGACCAGCGCGATCAGCGTGTCGAGCGCGACGATGGCTCCCGAAGCCTTCACCACCGAGTGCTTGCGGGAGATGTAGGAACCGTAGGTAATCATCGCCCCCATGCCGAGCGACAGGGTGAAGAAGGAGTGGCCGAGGGCTTCCAGGACCGCCCCCCTCTCCAGTTCGGCGAAATTGGGGCGGAAGATGTAGGCCAGCGCCTCGCCGGCGCCGTCCATGCTGAGCGCGCTGACCAGCATGAGTATCAGGATGCCAAAGAGGATCGGCAGGAAGATCCTCGCGATCCGCTCGATCCCCTTGCTGACGCCAAAGTATACGATGGCGATGGTCCCGACGCTGAAGCCCAGCGAAAGGATCAGCTGCAGGCCGGTGTTGAGCGCCTGCCCGGTGAAGAGATCGACCGCCGACATGCCCGCCGGGTATCCGCCGAAGGTCCAACCGATGGTCTTCACGAAGTAGAAGAGCGACCACCCCGCGATGACGGTGTAGTAGCTGAGCAGGATGAAGCCCGCCAGCACGCCCCAGCCCCCCACCAGCGCTCCCAGCTTGCCCAGCCCGGGCCACCTTGCACTCACGGCCTCCTTCAGCGCCCCCACCGCGCTCTTCTGGCTCCTGCGCCCGATCAGCAGCTCGGCCACCATGATCGGCAGGCCGACCGCGGCGATGCAGACCAGGTAGACAAGGACGAAGGCACCCCCGTTGTTCTCCCAGGTGATGAAGGGGAATTTCCAGAGGTTGCCGAGGCCGATCGCGCTGCCGGTGGCGGCGAGGACGAGGCCTGTGTTGGAGCTCCAATGGTCGCGGGACTGGCTCATGGGGGGGTCCGGTTGGGGTGGGGGTGATCCGGGATTCGCGTCTGTATTCTACGATCCCGGGTGCCGGGCCACCAGCGGCATTAGCCGAGGAAGCGCCCCCCACACCTTCCCTCGCGACTTCCCTGAAGCTACTGAGGACAGTCTTATCGTGGCTCGCAACGAGATAGGGCACATCGAAGGGCCGACCCTTCCCGCCGCCTGCGGCGCCCTTTCTCCTTCATTGCCGCTCAGCTTTGAACCTGACGATTTGGTGCTCGTCCGTCTCGGGCTTGGCTCGGGCCGTGTAGAAGACGCCTGGGACGCCGAATGCGGTGGGGAAGCCGGGCGGACTCAAGCGTCGCGACGCCCCGGAGGCCAGTGATACGACAAAGACCTGGAACTCCTCGCGGGATTCGGTCCACGCCCGCAGCCAGGCGTGACCGTCTGGATCCACGATGAGTCCAGTCCACCGCGAGAGAAGCGCCGGCTCCTGAGGTGTCTGCAGGTCACGGCCGCCGAGGTTCAACACCTGCTGGTCGGAGGGGAGCTCCCCGAACGCCGGTATCTCCCACTCGGGAAGGGCGATTGAATCCGTCTTCAAGGTCGACAGGTCGACCACCCAGAGAAAGCTGCTTCCGCCATCCGAAACCACGACGCAATTGCGGTGCCGCGCCCAGTAGGGCCGTGCTCCCCGCTTGTGCGGCAGCACCAGGCCATCGTTGCTGGTGCGTCCGGGAATGGGACGATCCCACAGGAGGTCGTGGTGGTTCGGGTCCAGGCGTCGCACTCTCCACAGCTGAAGGCGCCGACTTTGGACTCCCAGCGAGTCGACTCCAAAGATCAACTCGCTCTCGTCCACTGGACTGACGAACCGCACGCCGCTCAAAGGGACGGGGGACAGCCGCCGGGCAGACCACCGGAACTCTCCATCGGTATCGAAGGAAGCGAGGTTCAAGCGGTCGTAGACTACCACCTGACGCCCGCCGAAGGCTACAAATCCTTCCGAGATGTCGTCCAACCATCTGAACGGCCAGGAGACGTGGAACTCGCCAGGACCCTTCCCCCGCCGCCCGAACGCATGCCGCTCCTCCAGCACTCCCGAAAGGTGGACGATACGCGGCCATGTATGGTCATAGAAGAAGACGCTGTCGCCTCTGGCGGCCAATCCACCGTAGGAAGCGATCCACTCTTCCTCGGATCCCACACCATACGTGTCGGTTTCTCTGTACGACTCGGCGAGCCAACGAGTATCGGCGGCAACCACTCCGCACGAAACCGGCGGAACCTGGCCATGCACCGGCTTGCCCGGACAGGCCAGGGCCGAGGCCACTACCAGCGCTCGTGCTACCGACACAGACGGTGCAATCGGGGCGTTTCGTACACGGGTCACCCAGCGAGGCGCCTTGGTCGTCACCGTTGTCGTCGTCGTCGTCACAGATGTTTCCCGGAAAACATGGTGTCGCGAAGACACTCGGCTTCCGCCGCTCCAACGGCAAGGGGCGGTGCGCGATCATGTGATTCCCGACCGGTCCCCCTTCCCCCTTTTCGGCGTTTGAGAGAGAGAGGACTTCTGCCCCCCGTCATGGTATCTTTCGGCCTCTGGACAGGTTCGCACCGTCGACCGAACCTCCCCTGGATCGTCCCCGCATCACCCTCGCAGGAAGACGCACCGTGAACCACCACCTCCCCGGCACCACAGCCTTCGCCCTATTGGCCGCGCTGGCCTGCGGCGGCGACGCGCCCGCCTCCGACGACGCGACCGACGCCACCACCCCCGGCGTCGCCCTCCTCACCCCCGGTCCCGTCAGCGACGCGGGCTGGAACGCCGGCGCCTACGAGGGCCTCCAGCGCATCGGCGACTCCCTTGGGCTCCACATCTCCCATCAGCAGACCCTCACCCCCGCCGAGTTCGACGAGGCCTTCATCTCGTACGCCGACGACGGTTACGGCCTGATCTTCGCGCACGGCTTCGAGTACCAGGACGCCGCGAGCCGGGTCGCCGCCGAGTACCCGGAGGTCACCTTCGTGATCTCGGGAGGATCGCGGCCGTCGGCCAACGTGGTGGCGCTCATCTTCCAGCTCAACGAGGCATCGTACCTGGCGGGGATGGCCGCGGGCGCGGTGACGCGATCCGGGGTCGTGGGGATGGTGGGGGGCGTCGAGATTCCGACGGCAAAGGGGACTTTCGTGGCCTTCGAGGCCGGGGTAAAGGCGGTGCGCGCGGACGCGACCGTGCTCGAGACCTTCATCGGCAGCTGGGACAACACGTCGGCCGCCAAGGAGGCCGCGGCCGCGCAGCTGCGCGAGGGCGCCGATGTGCTGATCCACAACGTGGACGCGGCCAGCTTCGCCTTCTTCCAGTCGGTGCGAGAGGCGCGCGAAAGGGGCCGTGTGGCGTGGGCCTTCGGAATGAACCGCGACCAGAACGACGTAGCGCCCGACGTGATCGTCGGCAGCGCGGTGATCGACTACACGGGCATGTTCCTGCGGACGGCCGAGGCGTGGCGGGACGGGACTCTGGGCGATGACCCGGTCTACTCGGGACTTGCGACGGGGACCGTGGAATTCGTCCCCAATCCGGCGCAGGAGGGGTTGATTCCGGCGGATGCACTGGAGCGGATTGACCGGGCACGGCAGGGGATCATTGCCGGCACTCTGGTGGTGCCCTCGATCGATTTCATCGAAGAAGAGGATCCGGTTTCCTCCGGGTGACCGGCGTGAGGGGCCGTGAGCGGCCGTGGTGAACTACCGGTGAGCACTCGGCGCGGAGCGGGGGAGGGGCGCGGCGGTGGCGAATCGCCGGCATTGGCCGCCCGGTTGCGGGGCGTCACCAAGCGGTTCGGGGCGGTCACGGCGCTGAGTGGTGTGTCGTTCGACCTCGTCCCGGGCGAGGTCCACGGTCTGCTCGGCGAAAACGGCGCGGGGAAGACTACGCTTGCGCGCGTCCTCGGCGGACTTCTGGCCCCGGATGAGGGCCGTGTCGAGATCGGGGGACGTGAGGTCACGCTGAGGAGTGCTCGCGATGCCCGCGCCCTCGGCGTCGCGATGGTGCACCAGCATTTTTCGCTGGTCCCGCGCTTCACCGGTTTCGAGAACATCGCGCTGTTAAACGGTGGGGCGTGGACCGGGAGGGGGACTGCGGCACCGGGCTACCGCGCTCGCGTGGAGGCCCGCGCTCGAGATCTGAGGCTTGAGGTGGAGCTGGATGTGCCGGTGGAGGGATTGGGGGTGGGGGCGCGGCAGCGGATCGAGATCCTGAAGGCGCTGATGAGCGAGACGGGTGTGCTGCTGCTGGACGAGCCCACGGCCGTGCTGGCGCCGCGCGAGGTGGACGGGCTCTTCGCCGTGCTGAAGGAGGTGGCGGGGGCGGGGACGGCGATCGTGCTGGTCGCGCACAAGCTGGACGAGGTGCTGGCCGCGGCGGACCGGGTGACGGTGCTGAGGCGGGGGAGGTGGGTGATGACCGAGGAGGCTGCGGCGGTTGCGGCGGGGGAGCTCGCGGAGGCGATGGTGGGCGGGGTGGTGGGGGGCGTCTCGCGAGGTGGAGATGAGCCCGACGGGGTCCCCACGGACGCGGACCGAAGCCCCCCGGGCAACGGCCCCGACACGACCCATCCGGCACCGGTGGCGTCACTCAAGGGCGTCACCGTCACCCGCGACGGAGAGCCGGCGCTCAGGGATGTCACCGCGGAGGTACGGCGGGGCGAAGTGCTGGGGATCGCGGGCGTCGACGGGAACGGCCAGCGCGAACTGGCCCGGGTGCTGGCCGGAATCCGCAGCCCCGACGAGGGCCACACCATCCTTCCGGAAGAGGTGGGCTGGATCCCCCAGGACCGGGACACCGAGGGTCTTGTGAACGATTTCACAATCTCCGAGAACGTCGCCTTCGCGCTCCACGGAAAGGACGACTGTCGCAGGGGCCCGTGGCTGGACTGGGCGGGGATCGAAGACACGGCGGCCGACCTGGTGCGCGAGATGGACGTGCGCGCGACCTCGCCCGCGGCCACCGCCGCCACGCTGTCGGGAGGCAACCAGCAGAAGGTCGTCACGGGGCGTGAGTTTCTCCGCAGCGAGGACCTCCTCGTGGCGGAATCACCCACCCGCGGCCTCGACGTGAAGGCCACCGTGGCCGTGCGCTCCCGCATTGCCGCCCTGGCACGGCAAGGCGACCGCCCCCCCGGCGTCGTGCTCATCTCGGCCGACCTCGACGAGATCCTGGAACTCTCGGACCGGATCGCGGTCATGGTGCGCGGACGCCTGATCCCGGTCCCGCGCGACTCGCACAACCCCCGCGACATCGGAGAGCTGATGTTGGGCGCGCAGCAGAGCGGCGGTTCTCGGTGAAACGGTCCCTCACCCCCGCCCTCACCGCCGCCACCGCCCTTTTGGCCACCCTGGCCGTCGCGGCCGCCCTCCTCGCGCTCGGCGGCTACTCACCCGGCGACGCCTTCGCCGCCCTCTTCCGGGGCGCCTTCGGCTCTTGGGACCGCTTCGTCTCCTTCACCCTGGTCCGCGCCACCCCCCTCCTCCTCACCGGCCTGGCCGTCGCCTTCGCCTTCAGGGCGCGCGTCTGGAACATCGGCGCCGAGGGACAGCTCCACGCGGGTGCGCTCGCCGGCGTGGCCGTCGCGGTCGCGCTGCCCGGCACTCCCGGCCTGGTCCTCATCCCCACCACCCTCCTCGCCGCCGCCGTGGCCGGCGCGCTGTGGGCATCCGTCCCGGCGGCGATGAAGACCGGGATGGGCGTGGGAGAGGTCATTACCACCCTGCTCATGAACTTCGTGGCCGTTTTCATGGCCCAGTTCCTGGTGCAGGGCCCCCTGCGCGAGTCGCGCGGCGTCTTCAACCAGACCGACGAGATTCCCGCGGCGGCCCACCTGCCGGACCTGATTCCCGGGACGCGCCTTCATGTGGGATTCCTGATCGGTGTCCTGATCGCCGTCGCGCTCTGGCTGTATCTCACCCGCACGCCCGGCGGATTCCGGCTGCGCGCCGTCGGGGCCTCGCCACGCGCAGCCGAGGTGAGCGGGCGGTTCCGCGCGAAGCCGGTCGTGTGGCTTGCCTTCCTCACGTCGGGGGCGATCGCGGGGCTCGCCGGGGGGGTGCAGATCGCGGGCATCACCCACCGCATGTACGAGAATCTGTCGCCGGGGTGGGGTTACACCGCGATCGCCGTGGCGCTCCTGGCGCGGCTCAATCCGCTGGCCGTGGTGGTGACGGCGATCGTGTTCGGGGCGCTGAGTGCGGGGGGCGGGGCCATGCAGCGCGATGCGGGCGTGCCGGAAGTCTGGGTTCGGGGGATCGAGGCGCTCGTCATCCTCGCCGTGCTCACCGTGGACAGAAGCTGGCAGGCGCTGGCAGGCAGAGGTTCCCGTGGCTGACATCGGCGCCCTCTCCTCCTTCCTGGTCGCCGCCGTGGGACTGGCGGTGCCGCTCGCGCTGGCCGCCCTCGGAGAGACCGTCTCGGAGCGGGCGGGCGTGATCAACATCGGGCTCGAGGGCTCGGTGATCTGGGGGGCGCTGGGCGGGGCACTGGGGGCGCTCGCGGCGGGACCGTATGCGGGACTGGTGGCCGGGGCCTTCGCCGGGGGGATGGCGGCGCTGTTATTCGCGGTCTTCGCGGTGTGGCTCAACACCGACCAGATCATCACGGGGACGGCTGTGACGATCGGCAGCCTGGGGTTCACGGGGGCGGTGTTTCAGAGCCGCTTCGGCACGACGGGGCTGGCGCTGGAACTGCCGACGGTTCCGGCCTGGGAGGTGCCGCTCCTGTCGCGGATCCCGGTGCTCGGACCGGCGTTCTTCGACCAGGCGGTGACGGCGTACCTGGCCTACGCGCTCGTGCCGGTGCTGGGGTGGTTCCTCTTTCGGACGCGCCGGGGATTGGCGCTCAGGGCGGTGGGCGAGTCGCCCGATGCGGCCCACGCGGCCGGCGTGCCCGTGGTGCGGACGCGGATGCTGGCTGTGGTCTTCGCGGGGCTGATGGCGGGGCTGGCTGGCGCGCACCTGAGCCTGGTGCACACTGGGACCTTCGCCGAGAACATGTCGGCGGGGAAGGGATTCATCGCGATTGCGGTGGTGGTGCTCGGAAGGTGGAGTCCGAAGGGGGTGGTGGCGGCGGCGCTGTTCTTCGGGGGGGCCGAGGCGCTTCAGTTCGCGTTGCAGGCGGTGGATGCGAATCTGCCGTATCCGCTGTTTCTGGCTTTGCCGTACGTGTTGAGTCTGGCGGCGTTGGCGGGGTGGTTCGGGCGGGCGCGGGCGCCGGAGGGGCTGGCGCTTCCCTGGCCTCGGTGAAGCGGTTTGCGGCAGCTACCGAGGCCGCTGGATCGTGGCGCGCACCAGATAGGGCAGGTCGAGATCCCCGGGAGTGACCGCGATGATCGTGTCGCCGACGATCGCGGGGATGTTGCGGTCCGGTATCGCGAAGCCCAGATCGATGGTGCCCAGGAAGAACCCCTCCGGATCGAACACGTCGAAGGTGCTGCCGGCTTCTCCCACCTTCTCGACGATTCCGACCAGAATGTGGCCGTCGTCCATGACATGGATCGCGTCGACGACCGGTCGGACCAACTCGATGTCGTCCCGCGAGATGCCAGCCTCCTTGAGGCCTTCCGCGATCACGGCCCGGTCCGCGTCATCGAACTCCGCGGGGCGATGCGAGGTCTCGACGATCCGGATGGTGTCGCCGCCCGGAGTGGTCTGCACCAGGCGAAGTTGCCCGGACACCGCTGACCAGGTCGTGCCGTCGGGCGCCAGGCTCCATCGCGCTGCCGGGATATAGTGGGCTTTGACGAAGCGCATCGACTCCCAGGTCGACAGGATGCGGACGTCCCGCAACGCCCCCGGGAGATCGAGCGTCGGAATCACCGCCGCCGTGTCGACAAGGTGGCCCAGAGTGTCCACACGCAAATACAGCACCATCCCCTCCTCACCCACCTCCTCGACAAGGGTGCCGGCGGCCTCCCATACGAGCGGATGCTGAAAGCGCGTGAAGTAACGGAAAAAGGGTCGCACAGTCTTCCGGAAAGTGCCTGTGGCGTCAAAGACGTGGTAGCGTCCATCGAAATCCGACACCCAAAGCCGCTCCATCCCATCCCACGCCATGGCCGTCGGTCTACGAAACTCGCCCGGACCCTCACCAAGGCGCCCGAAACTCCTCACGAACTCACCATCGCCGCTGAACACCGTCACGCGGTCGGCGTTGAACTCGATCACGAAGATCTGGCCATTCGGTCCGAGGGTCACGCTGGCGTCAGATGAGTAGCTGAGCTCCTCGCCCGGATTCTCTCCCCATTGACTTCCCCCCACCCTGAAAGCCTCGACGACCCGCCACTGCTCGGACTCTCGCCACTGCCCGGTCCCGTTGCGGACCACCACCACTCCCCCGATGGTGTCCACCTGCGCGGTCACTCGTTGGTCCGCATCACCCCCACACGCGACCGCCAGACCCGCGATGGCCACCGCCATGTGCGCCCGGCCCCGCCCGAATCGTTTGATTGAAGCCCCGGCCATCGGACCCCCTATGCTTGCGTTTGTCCACACCCGCTCTCTCCTCCACCAGGCATCCTACCCCTCGTTCGCGGGCCTCGCCACCAACGCCGCCCGTGCGTGACGAATCCGCACCCGGACCGCGGCGGTCTCCGTTTCGGCGACCAGATCGAACAACCTCTCCACTTCGCCCCGCAGCTCGGAATTGCGAACCGCGAGCACGCCCAGACCGTTGTACGCCCACGCCCGCACGAACACCCTCCTGGACTCGATCAGCGCGAGGAGCGCCCTCTTCAGAGCGGGTTCGTCTGCACGCGCAACCTCAACGAACGGCAGCGTCTGCAGGACATGCAGCGTGGCGTGGGGCGCGATCCTCCGGCCCAGGAGCTGCAACAGGGCGCCTGCCTGCGGGCCGCGAAGCTCGACCCCGCGCTCCGCCAGGTACTTGATCACCCAGGTGGCGCCGGCCTGCAGTTCAGGCTCTTCGCTCGCCGCCAGATCCAGCAGCCGCGGCACGGCCTCCCGGGGCATTCCCTGCACCGCTTCCGCCACGGCCCGGAACGGCGCCACCCGCTTCCCGTCGTAGCTCCTGAGCGTCCTGGCAATATCCATAGTGACCGTTGTGAAAGGGGCGGCAGTACGGGAACGAGTCCCCGCGACCCCTGAGAGGGGCGGGGCGCCCGGCTGGCAGGTTACCTTCCCGGTGCCGGTTCGCGCGAGGGTGGCCCGGCCGACCCAACGACTTTGGACGAGGACCAATGAAGTACGGCAAGATTCTGATTGCGGCGGCACTTGCGGCGCTGGCGGTGTGGCCCACCGCCCCCATTATCGCCCAGCAGGACCACGGCGTCGCCGCCACCGCACTCCACCTTCGCCAACTCGACGGCGTCAAGCGCGTCCTGATGATCGCCGCCCACCCCGACGACGAGGACACCAGCCTGCTGGCCACGCTGGCCCGCGGGATGGGCGCCGAAACCGCCTACCTCTCGCTCAGCCGGGGCGAAGGCGGCCAGAACTTCATCGGTCCGCGGTTGCACGAGGGACTCGGTGTGATCCGCACGGGCGAACTTGTCGCGGCGCGCGCCCTGGACGGCGGCGAGCAGTACTTCACCCGCGCCTTCGACTTCGGCTACTCGAAGAGTCTGGATGAAGCGCTGGAGTTCTGGCCGCTGGAGGAGGTGCTTCGCGATGTCGTCTACGTGGTCCGCAAGTTCCGCCCGCACGTGATCGTGTCGGTGTTTTCGGGGACGCGCCGCGACGGGCACGGGCAGCACCAGCTCGCGGGGGTGGCGGCGCGGGAAGCCTTCGCGGCGGCCGGGGACCCGGGTCGCTTTCCGGAGCTGGCGGCGGCCGGGGTGACACCCTGGGCACCCGCCAAACTGTACCGTTCGGTTCGCTTCTCCCCGCAGGAAGCGACGCTGAGCGTGCCGTCGGGCGACTTCGATCCCGTGCTGGGGCGATCGCACTTCCAGCTGGCCATGGAGAGCCGCAGCCGGCATCGCTCCCAGGAGATGGGGTCGGGCCAAGCGATGGGGCCGCGCGCGAGTTCGCTGCGGCTCGAGGCTTCGGTGGTGGAGGGGATGGAGGACGATGGGGTCTTCGCGGGGGTGGATACCACGCTGTTCGGGCAGCTGGGCACACCGTTGCCTGCGGGATGGCCGGCGGACACGGAGGTGCGGCTGGGCCGGTATCGTGAGACGCTGGGGGAGGCGGGGCGGGGGCTTTCGGGGGCGCGGTCGGACGGGGCGGTGGCGGGGCTGGTGGAGGGGGCGGGGATCCTGCGGGGACTTGTGGCGGAGGCGCCCGAGGGCGAAGGGAAGCGCGTGTTGGAGCGGCGGCTGGCGCAGGTGTCCGAGGCGGGGCTGGCGGCGGCGGGAGTCGTGACCGAGGTGAGGGTTGGTAGGGACCTGCTGACTCCGGGCGAATCCGTCGTGGTGGACGTGACGGTTTGGAACGGGGGAAGGGCGGGGTTGGTGGAGGTGGATCCTGCATTACTGCTTCCCCCGGGTTGGGAGGCGTCGCGCACCGAGGAGTCGGCGCAGGCGTCGTCGCGGTCGCGCTTCTTCAGGGGGCCGTCGGTCGGGGCCCCCGCCGATGGGCGGATCCAGGCCGGACAGTTGGGCAGGTGGAGCTGGCGTGTGACCGTGCCTTCGGGTGCGCCGCCGTCGGCACCGTACTACCTGGCCGAGGAGCGGGACGGGGCGATGTACCGGTGGCCGGACGAGGCGAAGTTGTGGGCGATGCCCTTCGACCCCGCCCCGGTGCGGGCCGGGATCACGCTGGAACTGGACGGCGTGGCCATGCGTGTGGTACGCGACGGCGAGTTCATCGGCGTGGACCGCGCAACCGGCGAGTACCGCAAGCGCGTGCTGGTCGCGCCGGGCATCGACGTGGCGGTGGATCCTCCGTGGATGGTGTGGCCGAGCGGTGTGACAGAGGCGAGGGAGATCGGTGTAGCCCTCACCAACAGCTCCGCTTCGGCGCGTTCCGGGTCGCTGCGCCTCGAGGTCCCCGAAGGGTGGTCGGTCGAGCCCTCCAGCGTGGCCTTCGCGCTGGAATCGGACGGTGCGAGCGGATCTTTCATCTTCGCGGTGAAACCTCCCCGTGACAGATTCAGAGGGGAATCTGTCATACGGGCAATCGCGACCGAGGATTTCGCGCCGTCAGAAGGCTCCGCAGAGCCCCGTGACAGATTCCCGGACAGATTCGGGGTAGAATCTGTCACCGAGACCGACATCATCGACTATCCGCACATTCCGCGCGCCATGATGGTCCGCGAGGCCAATGTGCGCGTCTCGGTCGTCCCCGTCGCGGCCGCCACCGGGCTCAGCGTGGGCTACATCATGGGCTCGGGAGACGACGGTGCGACGGTTCTACGCCAGATCGGCATGCAGGTCGACGAACTCGGCCCGGCGGTGGTGCGCGCGGGCGATTTCGCCGGCTACGACGTGCTCGTTCTCGGCATCCGCGCCTACGAGACGCGCCCGGACCTGGCCGCCGCCAACGAAGCGGTCCTCGACTTCGCGCGTGCGGGCGGCACGGTGATCGTCCAGTACAACAAGTACGAGTTCCCCGCGGGCGGGTTCGCCCCGTATCCCGTCACGATCAACAGGCCCCACGACCGCGTGACCGACGAGACCGCGGCCGTGACAATGCTCGCGCCCGAATCACCCGTCTTCGCGGGCCCGAACGCGATCGGCCCGGCCGATTTCGAGGGATGGGTGCAGGAGCGGGGGCTCTACTTTCTCGGTGAATGGGACGAGCGCTACACGCCCGTCATGGAGATGGCCGACCCGGGCGAGGAGCCCAAGCGGGGGGGACTGCTGGTGGCTCCGGTGGGGGACGGGCTCTACGTGTACATCGGGTTGGCGTTTTTCCGGCAGTTTCCGGCGGGGGTGGCGGGTGCGTACCGGCTGTTCGCGAACTTGGTGTCGCTGAGGGCGGGGGACTGGGGGCGGGGGGTGTCGTAGAACCGGCTGGTCCGCTCAATCGACCGCATGCAGATCTTCGAAGAGTTCCTCGACGGTCGCGAACTGCGGGAGGTTGCCCCGGCGGACCTCTCTCATCGCTTCGATGGTGTCGGCATTGGGAACCAGCGGCGCGAACGGCAGCGCCTTCTCGTGCGCGACCTTGGTCAGCAGGAGCCGCACCGCCTCGATCCACTCAAGCGCAGCATTTGTACTCCGCCTTCCCGACCCTCCAGCCCCCGGTCTCGAGTCGCTCCACCTCCACGCTGTAGACGGTTTCCATCAGCACCCAGCCATTGGAATTGCTTTCGCGGTAATCGCCTATGAGGTCTTCCCTCCCCTTCGCGCGCAGCGAGCGTATCACTTCGGCCAGGGGGACGAACACCAGGTGGGAGGCTCCGACCGTGTTTAGGGGTTCCGTGGGTATGTGCCAGAAACTCAGGAGCCCCCCGGGCGGCAGTTCGAGCGGCTTCCATGGTCGATCGACCGGCCCGCAGCCGGACTCCGGGCACCCCGCGGGGGTTCCGGGCGGAGACAGCGGTCCACAATTGTACTCCGGGCACTCCACGAGGATTCCGGGGAACTCCTCCTCTGCGTATTTCGCGACCGCCGCCGCCAGGTACGGGTCGGGGATGTGGTCCCAATCGGCGTCGATGACGGTCTCCGCAAGGTTCAGAGGGCCGGGCTGATACGCTCGAAACATCGGGTACGACGAAGGAGGCGGTTCGCCCACGACTTTCGCGATGGCCGCGACGATCTCCCCGCCGAGGCTTTCCGGTTTTTCCACCGTCATGGCGCCGCCCGCGCAACCCGAAATCGCAATCGTCGGCAACAGCAGCAGTTTCGTTCTCATTTCAAGGCTCCTCCCTCAGTCCCCAAAGGAAATCCCCATACCCCGCGCCGCCATCGCCACCTCGTGCTCCGGCGGCACCGTCTTGACCTTCGCGACCGCCTCTGCCAGCGGCACCGCCTTCACCACGGGCGGATCCAGCGCCACCATGCACCCGAACCGTCCCTCCGCCGCCAGCTCGATCGCCGCGCTTCCGAAACGCAGCGACAACAGCCGGTCGAAGGCGATCGGACGGCCGCCGCGCTGCAGGTGGCCCAGGACCAGGCTTCGCGCCTCGTGTCCGGTCAATTCCTGGAGTCGGCGCGCGACGCGCTTGGCCACGCCCCCGAGCCGCGGCGCGCCACCCAGACCGGTCTCGTCCAGGTAGGAGGCCTCGCCCCCCTTCGGCTTCGCCCCCTCGGCCACCACGACGATCGCGAACTCCGGACCCTCCCTGTATCTCTGCCTGATCTTCGCCGCGACCTTCTCTATGTCGTACGGAACCTCGGGGATGAGGATCGCGTCGGCGGTGGCCGCGAATCCCGCGAAGAGCGCGATCCATCCGGCGTGGCGTCCCATGAGTTCGACCACCATGATGCGCTGGTGCGCCTCGGCGGTCGAATGGAGCTTGTCGATGGCGTCGGTGGCGGTTTGCACGGCGGTGTGGAAGCCGAAGGTGACCTGTGTCGCGTGCAGGTCGTTGTCGATGGTCTTGGGCACCCCGATCACGTTGAGGCCCTTTTTGGCCAGGTCGCTCGCGATCCGGAGCGATCCGTCGCCCCCCACGGCGATCAGGCAGTCGATCCGCAGCCTCTTCATCCGCTCGATCACCCTGTCCGACCGGTCGACCAGCTGCACGCTGCCGTCCGGCTGCTCCTCGGGGAAGGAGAAGGGACTGCCGCGATTGGTGGTCCCGAGGATGGTGCCGCCCAGGTGGGTGATCCCCCGCACCGCCACGCCATCCAGCGGCACCACGCCCCCGAGGTTGAAGAGCCCGTCGTATCCGCGGCGGATGCCGACGACGTCCCAGCCGCGGCGTTCGGCGGACAGCACCGCGGCCCGGACGACCGCGTTCAGGCCCGGGGCGTCTCCGCCTCCGGTGTTGATGGCTATGCGCATGGTTCCTCTTGTTGGCTGGGGTCAGGGCGAATGTACGCGGGCGGGGGCGGGCATTCAAAGGGCGCCGTCCTCTTCCCCGCCCCGCTAACTTGCACGGGCCCCGGCGCGGGCGGCATCTTGGCCGTCCCCGTCGGGTAAACGACCCAGGCAGCCGGAGGTCCGCAACGTGCCCGTAACCGAAAAAGCCGTCCGCAACGCCCTCAAGACCGTGAAGGATCCGGAACTCAACCTGGACCTTGTGGTGCTGGGGCTGGTATATGACATCGAGGTGGAGGGAAGCAGCGCCAAGGCCACGATCTCGCTCACGACGCCGATGTGCCCGGCCGCGGAGCAGATCGTTCAGGACGCGCGCGCCGCCGTGGCGAGCGTGGACGGGGTCGAGGACGCGCAGGTGGACCTGACCTTCGACCCTCCCTGGACCCCCGAGCGAATCAGCCCCCTGATCCGTTCGGCGCTGGGGATCTGAAAGGAGCAGCACATGTCCCCATACACCGAAGACGAACTGAAGGCGAAGATCCACGGCGGCTATATCCTGGAGTCCCCCGAGGAGATGACGCCCGGATACCGCAAGGCGATCATCGTGCAGCTGACCGTCCAGGCCGACACGGAACTGATGAGCGCGCCCGCCTACTGGCTCGCCGCCCGGCACGCGCCCTCGACCAACACGCAGGTGAGCGCGCACGCCATCATCCAGGACGAGCTGGCGCACGCCAACATCGCGTACCGGCTGCTCGAAGACATGGGCGTGTCGAAGGAGAAGCTCGTGTACGGTCGCGAACCGCACGAGTTCAAGCACCCCTACGGGTTCGACCAGCCGCTGGACAACTGGGCCGAGCTGGTGGTGGCCAACGGGTTCTTCGACCGGGCCGGCATCTGTCTGCTGGGGGACGTGCACCGCAACACCTCGTACGGGCCGCTGAAGCGCGCGCTCGTCAAGGTGGACATGGAGGAGACCTTCCACCTGCGCCACGGCGAGGTGTGGATGCGGCGCCTGGCGCGGGCCGGGGGAGCGGCGACCGAGCTGCTGCAGCGCTGCGTGGACTGGATGTTCCCGATGACGATCGAGTGGTTCGGCCTGCCGGACGGCCTGAAGCGCCACAGCGGCCAGTTGAACTACAAGCTGAAGGGGCTCACCAACGACGAGCTGCGGCAGCTGTGGATGTCGTCGACGGTCCCGCTGTGCGAGGGTCTGGGGCTGAAGGTGCCGGCCCACTACGACGAGCAGAAGGAGGAGTACGTGCTGGAGTACCCGTTCCCGTGCGAGTACGACCCCGCGGTGAAGCGGTGGCTCTTCGAGGACGGGGAGATCACGTGGCAGGCGGTGTTCGAGCGGTGGAAGGGGCGGGGGCCGATGAACGAGCGGTATGTCGAGTCGGTGCGGCGGTCGCGTGGGGTGGTGGGCTCGTGGCTGAATTGAGGGGGGATGGGGGAGTGGCCCGTCCCCGGCGCCGGCTGAAGACGCTGCTGGCCGAGCAGCCGGCCCCGATGGTGCACGCATCGGGGGGGCGCGACCGGTGGTCCGCTCCGCTTTCGGTGGCGCCGGTGGACAAGCGGGGTGCATTGCGGGCGGCACTGGGTGAGGTGCTGGACCCGGAGCTGCCGATTTCGCTGGTGGAGCTGGGTCTGGTTTATGGCGTGGACTTCACCGACGGGACTGCGCGCGTGGACCTGACCTTTACGGCCACGGCGTGTCCCTGCATGGACTTCATCAAGGAGGACGTGCGCGACCGGATCGGGAGCGAGCCGTGGGTGGACGCGGTCGAAATCAACGAGGTGTGGGATCCGCCGTGGACGACCGCGCGGATCAGCGAAGCCGGGCGCCGGAAGCTGGGGCGGCTGGGGGTGGGGGCGTGAGTCCGCTCGGCGAGAGCGTGTTCGAGGTCTTCGCGCGGAAGAGCCGGGGGGATCCGCTGCGCCACATCGGGTACGTCGACGCGCCGGGGGTGGAGCTGGCCCGGGTCTACGCGTGGAAGACGTACGACGAGGAGAACTGGTTCGAGATGTGCGTGGTGCCGAGGGGGGCGGTGATCCCCGTTAACCGGCCGGAGGGACCATGGGCGCGGAACCTGCCGAAGGAGGGGGACGAGCGGTGACGGACAGCGCCCCCGGACCCGGACCCCTCTCCCGCCACATCCTGACCCTGGCCGACACCAAGCGTCTGCTCGGCATACGCTACAGCGACTGGATCCTCGGCAGCCCCTCGATCGAGACGGGAATCGCCGCGTCGTCGATGGCGCAGGACGAGTGGGGGCACGCCCGCCTTCTCTACGCGATGCTGAAGAAGCTCGGCTACGACCCCGTCGAGGTGGAGCAGACCCGCCCGGCCGGCCGGTACTACTCGGCCCCCGCGCTGGACCACCCTTTTGAGGACTGGGCGGACTTCACGGCTGCGGTCGTGGTCGTCGACGGCGCACTCGCGGTCGCGCTGGAGAGCTTTGCCGCGGGGAACTTCGCGCTGGCGCGCACACGCGTCCCCAAGATGCTCGCCGAGGAGGAGTACCACCGCCAGTTCGGTTCGGCGTGGTTCGCCCGCCTGGCCGAAGCGGGAGGGGTTGCGCGGACGCGCCTGCACGAGTCGGCCATGGCCATGCTCCCCTCCACACTCGCGTGGCTGCTTCCGGGCGACGATGTCTACGACGACCTGGTGGTCGAGGAACGCGTCCGGCCCGCCGAGCAGGTGCGGGAACGCTGCCTGGACCGGCTCGCCGCCACCCTGGCCCGGGCGGGCATCACGCTTGCCGATATCGAGCCGGCCCGCGACGGCTGGGACGCGGAACGCCGCCGCGGCCCCGGCGCGCCCGGCGAAGAAGGCGTCGAGCGTGCCCGTGGCGATCGCAACCGTGACCTTTTCGTCGAGTAGGGCCGTGCCGGACCAGGCCGAGACCTCCGCCTTCGCCAAACCGCCCCCGTGCCCCTTCTGCGGCGGCGAACGCACCGAGGTCATGTCCCTCTTCGGCAGCCACGCTTCGCTCACGACCTGCTGGTGCGCGGACTGCCGCAGCCCCTTCGAGTTTCTGCGCTGGCGGGACGCGGCCCCGAGCGCCAACGACGGAGGCGACCCTGCGGTGGAACGCTCCCCGGACCGCCATATTACCCCCGAGCAACGGAACATGGACCCCGGGCGCGGGGTTGAGTAAGGTTGCCTGCCATTCTCCCCTGATCCCGCGGAAACCGACTGGCCCGACATGAGCACAACACACAATCACAGTGCCGCGACCACCGCTCCGGGCGTCACGACCTCTTCGGCGACCCGCGCCGGAAATCGCCGCCTCCGGCAGCCCGTGGACAAGATTCCCCCGGCATTCGAGCGGCGATGCATCCGCGCTGAGGGATGGACTCGTTGCGCCCTGCTCGCCGTCATCGTTCTGACGGCCGCGGCTTGTGCCAGCGCGGAACCCGTGCTGCGCGACCCGCGCCGCCTGGTCATCCACTCGGGCGAGCGCCTGGCGCCCACCAGGGAGCGCATGGAGGAGATCGATGTCTGGCTTCGCGAGCAGTTGGACAGCATCGACCAGGACCCCTCCTTCTGGATCATCCACGGCGGCCAGGAAGGGCCGGCATACCTCTGGGAGACCCTGCAGCTCAACGAGCAACTCGACACCGCCAACATCTACTACCAGGACAGGGCCGGGGTGGGCGGCGCGTACATACTCTATGCCCACCTGCACCTCATGGTGGCACGCGGCCGTCTGGACCGATGGCTCCCCGAAACCGGCGGAGATACCCCCTACGAGATCGAGAAGGCGATCCTCTCCCGGGTGGCCGATGCGTGGCTGTACCAGCGGTCGATCTACGACGCCCGGCCCTACGACCTCCTGGAAGAGCTGCTCTACTCGAAGGAGAACGACTACCTGGACGCCTATATCCTCACCGCCCGTCCCGATGAATTCGTCGACGCAAGGCGGGTCTGGATGGAGGAGAATCCGGATGCGCGCGATGCCTTCATCGGCTGGTTCCGCACGGCCTTCGAACGCGATCCGCCGGGTGTGCGGGGGGGTACCGGAGAGCGCTGACGGGGGCGGAGAAGGACCGATTCCGTGGGCAGAGCCGGCGGACTTACCCGGGGCCGGCCAACGTCCAGCCGGGGCCCATGTCCCCCGCGGCGGCATCCCGCACATGGACATCGACGCGGCCAGTGCGCGCGAGCCGGGCGTTGCCGGGCTTTCCTCCGAACAGCGCAAATCCCTCCACGCGGATGGACGACTCCGAGCCGTCGGGGGCCGTGGCCACCATGGTTCCGCCCTTCAGTTCCTTCACCGTCAAGGCCCGGCCGCGGCTGAGACGCAACCGCAGAATGCAGCCGCCATGGGGGTGATCGTAGTTGTCGATGACGCGGTAGGTGGCTTTGGCTGGTGCCGATGTCGTCACAGTCGTCCTCGGTTGCGGTGATATCGGGTTGGGCCCGGCGTTTTCGCGGCGAAGAGGCGGTCGCGCCAGGCCGGCAGGGGTTGACCGGTGCCGCGATGTGGCCAGAATCCCGTGCGTGACCAACACTAGAACGGAGTGCGCCGAGGCGTCAACAACATGAACGATGATCGGACCGGGTTTGGGGCGGGGACCAAGTCGTTGCTGGAGGACCAGGAGGAGATGCGCCTGTCCGGGTACCGGGTGGTCGACGCCATCGTGAGGCGCTGGAGCCATCTCGCCGAAGATCCTCCCTGGCAGGCCGCGACCCGCGACGTCACCGGGCCGCTTCTCGACGGGCCGCCGCCGGAGGAGGGCCGGGAGCTGGAACCGCTGCTGGAGACGATCGTCCGCGACGTGATGCCGCTCGCGGGCCGGATCGACCACCCGCGCTTCCTCGCCTTCATCCCCTCCAGCCCCTCCTGGGCTTCGGTCCTGGCCAGCTTCCTCATCAGCGGGTACAACGTCTTCCAGGGTACGTGGCTGGAGTCCGCGGGCCCCTCCCAGATCGAACTCACGGTCACCGATTGGATCCGCGGCTGGCTGGGTTACCCCGAGGGGGCGGGCGGGCTGTTCACGAGCGGCGGTTCGGCGGCCAACCTGATGGCGCTGGTGACGGCTCGGGAGGCCGCCGGAAATCCGGAGCGCGGTACTCTTTACGTCTCCGACCAGGCCCACGGCTCGGTCGGCCGGGCCGCGCGCATCGCCGGGATCGATTCGGGCCGGATGCGCATCGTGCCCACCGACGAAGCCTGCAGGATCGTGCCGTCGAGGCTTCGGGAAGTCATCCGTCGGGACCGTCGGGAGGGATTGGCGCCGTTCTGCCTGGTGGGAAACGCGGGCACCACCAACACCGGCGCGATCGACCCTCTGGTGGAGCTCGCGGAGATCGCGCGTGCGGAAGGGGTCTGGTACCACATCGACGCCGCGTACGGGGGGTTCGCGGTCCTCGACCCGGAGGTCCGGCCCCTTCTGCGGGGCCTCGAACTGGCCGACAGCGTGACCCTCGACCCGCACAAGTGGCTCTTCCAGCCGTACGAGACGGGCTGTCTGATGGTCCGCGACGTGAGCCGTCTGGAGTCGGCCTTCCGCATCATGCCCGACTACCTGCAGGACGCCGACTGGGGGCGCGAGAATGTGAACTTCTGCGACCGTGGGCTCCAGCTCACGCGGGCCTTCCGCGCACTGCGGGTGTGGCTCGCGGTGCAACGGTACGGCGTGGCCGCGCACCGGCGGGAGATCTCGCGCTCCATCGCCATCGCGCAACGCGCCGCGGGCAGAATCCGCGCCGGGGGGGAGCTCGAGCTGCTGGCGCCGCAGAGCTTGGCGGTGGTCTGTTTCCGCTATCGGGGGCGGGGCACGACAGGGGCCTTCTCCGCCGCCCGCCTCGACGATCTGAACCGGCAAATCCAGGACCGGATCGTCCAGTCGGGATTCGCGATGATCTCTTCCACACGCCTGGGTGGCAGATTCTCGTTGCGACTGTGCGTGTTGAATGCGCTGACCACGGAGGACGACGTCATGCAGGTGCTGGACCGCGTTGTGGAGGTGGGCAGGGAGTTGAGCGAGGTATGACCCGGGAGCGTCGAGGTGTCCTGGCGGCGGTGGCCGGGAGTGCCGTCCTTGCCGCAGCTTTCGTCCTTGCGGACACGGGCGGCTTCGCGGCTTCCGCCGTCGCGGCAATCTGGCTCGTCCTCATCCCGGTTGCCGCCCTCTTGCAGCGACCGCCACCACTGGACGAGATCCGCGCCCACCGGATGGGCTTCTACGCCGCTTCGATCGTGTTCCTCGCGGCGGCCGGGCTCCTGACCCTCGTCGTCGCGCCGGACCTCCGTCAGCCGTCGGGCCTTCTCCGGACATGGCCATCGCCGTCGGGCGCCCTTCTGCTTCCCGCGATCCTGCTGACGGCGGGCGGCCTCGGAGTCGTCTATGCCTTTCGGGGCCTCTCCGCGCGCTTCGGGTGGCGGGAGACGGGGGTGGTGCGGGCAATCATGCCGGCCACGGGCGGGGAGAAGGGCGTGTTCGCGCTTCTGTCGCTCGCGGCGGGCGTGTTCGAGGAGCTGGTTTTCCGGGGGTTTCTGCCGCTGTTCCTGGTGCCTTGGACGGGCTCCTACCTGGGGGGCGCCTTGCCAGTCGCGGTGATTTTCGGCTTCCTTCATGCCTATCAGGGTCGTCACGGGATTGCACGCACCGCGGTCATGGGCGGGATGCTGGCGGCGGGGGTCGTCTGGACGGGAAGCCTCTGGCCGTCGATCTTCGCGCATGCGGCGCTGGACCTGATCCTGGGGCTGGTCCTTGCCAAGTCACTTCTGGGAGAACCGCCGGCCGGGCCGGCCATGGAAGGAGTCAAGTGGACGTAGACCTCGTGCTCACCGCCGACGCCGCAACCATCGACGGGTCGGGGAAGCTCAATCTTCTCGGAGTATTCGACCAGATCAGCGTGCGCCGTTTCCCGGCCCGACACGGCCGGCTGTCGCTGGTCTTGCGCTTCCTGGGCGGCGCCGGCGACGCGGGCACCCACAAGCTGACCATCAAGCTCTCGAGCCCGAAGAGCAAGGAACTGGTCTCGCTCAGTGGCGAACTCAAGGTTTCGCCCGGGCGCCAGAGCCTTCAGACGGGCATCCGCGTCCCGCATGTGATCAACCTGGACGGGATCGTCTTTCAGGAAGAGGGGATCCACACCTTTCACATCCTCGTCGACGGGCGCCACCAGGCGACCCTGCCGCTGTCGATCGTCAGCCGGCGGATGGGCGGGGCGATGGCGTGACCGGGCCAACCGTGAACTCCCGCGCTCCCGGATCCGCCGGACGCGTCACCCGTCTCCGGATCCACCCGCTCAAGGGGGCGCGTGCGACCGAACTTCAGTCCATGGAGTTCGACGCGTTGGGGCCGCGGTGGGATCGGCGCTGGATGGTGGTACGTCCCGACGGTGGGATGGTGACCCAGCGGGACACGCCGCGGCTGGCTGTCGTCCATCCGCATCTGGACAACGGGGCACTGCGGCTCGAGGCGGACGGCATGGACCCGCTGGCGCTGCCGGTCACTCCGGGCGGCGACCCGGTCGGGGTAACCATCCACGGCACGGGCGCGGTCGGCTGCGCGGTATCTCCCGACTCCGACGCATGGATCTCCTCGGTGCTCGGCGCCGACCGCCGGCTCGTCTTCATGCGGGACGAGGACGCGCGCGACACGGATCCCGCCTACGCCGAGGGCCACCGCGTCAGCTTTGCCGACGGGTTTCCCGCGCTCCTGGTCAGCGAACGTTCGGTGGAGGAGCTGGCGCGCCGCAGCGGCCGCGAGATTCCGGTCGAGCGCTTCCGGCCCAACATCGTTGTGACCGGCGCGCACCCCCACGACGAGGACCAGTGGCAGCGCTTCACCCTCGGCGGCATGGATTTCAGCGGGGTCAAGCTCTGCACCCGCTGCAAGGTCACCACCACCGACCAGAAGACCGGCGTGCGCGACCCGGATCGCGAGCCGCTCCGGACGCTGGCGCTGTACCGGCGGATCGAGTCGGCGGTGTATTTCGGGGTGAATGTGGTGCACGACGGGGCCGGCCGGATTTCTGTGGGGGACCGGGTGGCGGTGCTGGAGAGGGGGATCATACCGGGCGCGGGGCTCACGGCCGATGTATAACTTCTTCGCGAGATTCGCACGGCGAGTTACCCACGGGCCGGGAGGCTGAATGACGGTATCCCGCATGCGCGACCGCATCGTCCCCCGGCTGATCGAGGAGGAGATGCGCGAGTCGTTCATCGACTACTCGATGAGCGTGATCGTGCGGCGGGCGCTTCCGGACGTGAGGGACGGGCTGAAGCCGGTCCACCGGCGGATTTTGGTGGCCATGCACGGGCTGTCCCTGCACCCGGACCGCGGCTACAAGAAGAGCGCCACGGTGGTGGGCGAGGTGCTGGGCAAGTACCACCCGCACGGCGATTCCGCGGTGTACGACGCGCTGGTGCGGATGGTGCAGGAGTTCTCGCTGCGCTATCCCCTGGTGGACGGCCAGGGCAACTTCGGCTCGATCGACGGGGACCCCGCCGCCGCCTATCGCTACACGGAGGCGAGGCTGGCCCGGGTGGCCACCGAGATCCTGGCCGAGATCGAGAAGGACACGGTCGAGTGGGAGAACAACTTCGACGACCGTCTGCAGGAGCCGTCGGTGCTCCCGTGCCGGATTCCCAACCTGCTGGTGAACGGAAGCTCCGGCATTGCGGTGGGGATGAGTACGAACGTGCCGCCGCACAACCTGCGCGAGGTGGCCGCGGCGCTGCGCCTGCTGGTCGCGAACCCGGACTGCCGCACCGAGGAGCTGATGGAGGTGTTGCCGGGTCCGGATTTTCCGACGGGTGGGTACATCGTCGGGCGGAAGGGGATCCGGTCGATGTACGAGACCGGGCGTGGCCGCATGATGATGCGGGCGCGTGTGGTGACGGAGGCGGTGCGGGGGGGGCGGAAGCAGCTGGTGGTGACCGAATTGCCGTACGCGGTCTCCAAGTCGCGGATCATCGCGCAGATCGCGGCGCTGTCGCGCAAGGGCGCTCTGCCCGACGTGGCGGACCTGCGCGACGAGTCCGACCGCGAAGGCATCCGCCTGGTGGTGGAGCTCAAGCGCGGCTCCGACGCCGGCAAGATCATGGCGACGCTTTTCAGGAAGACTCCGCTCCAGTGCACCTTCGGCGCGATCCTGCTGGCGCTGGAGGGGGGACGGCAGCCGCGCGAATTCACCCTGAAGGAGCTGCTCGGCCACTACCGCGATCATCGCCTCCAGGTCATCCGCAGGCGTTCTCGCTTCGACCTGGAAAAGGCCGAGACCGACCTGCACATCACCCAGGGGCTGCTCCTCGCGCTGGCGCACATCGACGAGGTGATCGCCGAGATCAAGCGCTCCGCCGACCGCGCCGAGGCCTCGCGGCGGCTACGCGACCGTTTCGGACTCAGCGAGGTCCAGGCCGAGGCCATCCTGCGCATGCGGCTGGCCAGGCTTACCGCGCTGGAAGGCGACCAGCTGCGGGCGCGGGAGGCTTCGCTGCGGGCGACGATCCGCGAACTGCGCTCGCTGCTGGCGGACAAGGCGCTCCAGGTCGAGGTCATGCTCGGGGAGCTGGACGAAGTCGTCGAACGCTATGGCGACGCCCGCCGCACCGTGATTCTGGAGGGGAAGGACAAGAGCGGATTCGCGTACGTGGCAACCGAGGTGGCCGACGAGGACGTGGTGGTCACCCTGTCGCGCCAGGGGTACCTGAAGCGGATTCCCATGCACCTCTACCGCCGCCGAGTGGCCACCGGTCTGGCGCTGGCCGCGATGGAACGCTTTCCGGGCGACTACCTCGAGACGGTGGTGGTCGCGCGGACGCGGGGCTGGCTCCTCTCGTTCACCAGTTCGGGGCAGGTGTACTTCCTGAGGGTCGAGGACATCCCCGAGGGGTCGCGCGCGTCCCGGGGGAAGTCTGTGTGGGCGCTGCTGGGGATCGACCGGCGCGACCCGATCGTCGCCACGCGCTCGGTCGACGACCTGGAAGACGACCGTTTCGTTGCCTTCGTGACGCGCTTGGGGCTCATGAAGCGCACCCGGCTCGGCGAGTTCTCGAACCCCAGGGGCGGCGCCCTCATCGCAGCCGGGGTGCGGCCGGGTGACGCGCTCCTCGACGTCAACACCACCACCGGCGACACCGAGTTCCTGCTCGTGACGCGGGACGGCCGCGCGATCCGGTTCCCGGAGCGCCAGGTGACGGTGGTGGGGCGCACCGCGCAGGGGGTGAAGGGGATCGGGCTGCGGGGCGACGACGAGGTGATCGCGCTGATCGTGGCGCAGCGTGAGGCGCCGGTGCTGATGGTGGCCGATTCAGGGGCCGGCAAGCGCACGCTGATTTCGGAGTTTCCGGTGCAGGGGCGGGGGGGGTTGGGGACGCTGGCCATGCCGGCGAAGGCGGGGGGCGCCAGGCTGGTGGCCGCGCTTGAGGCGCTGGACGACGACAAGGTCGTGCTCGTCTCGGCGGCCGGCGCGGTGACGGGGGTCGAGGCGGCCACTGTGCCGCTCAGGCGCCGCAACGCAACGGTCCGACCGATCGTCACCCCGGGTCCCGGTGACAGTATCGTGGACGTCACGCGTCTCTCGGGCGACGCACCCGAAAGCGAACCTCGGTTCGACCTGCTGTCTCCACCGTGAGCACCCCATGAAGTACCTCGTGCTGGGCGCGGGCACCCAGGGTTCCGCCGCCGCCTTCGATCTGCTGCACAGCGACCCCGACTGCGAGGTGGTCATCACGGATCTGCGCACGGACTCGCTTCACCCCGCTCTCGGGCCGTGGCTCGGCAACCGCCTGACCACCGTGCGCGCCAACGCCACCTGCGAATGGGAGGTCGCCCCCGCAATGGAGGGCGCCGCCGCCGTGCTCTGCGCCTTCCCCTACTACTTCAACTACGACATGGCCCGCCTCGCGGTCGACGCCGGCGCCCACTTCACCGACCTGGGCGGCAACACCGCGATCGTGGAGCGGCAGAGGGGACTCGACGCCCGCGCCCGCGCGGCCGGACTCTCGATCGTCCCCGACGTGGGGCTCGCCCCGGGGATGGTCAACATCCTGGCACAGGGCGGGATCGACCGGCTCGACATCACCGACTCGGTGCGCCTCTGGGTCGGGGGACTTCCCCAGCACCCCAAACCACCCCTCAACTACCAGATCGTGTACTCGCTCGAGGGGATGCTCGACTACTACGTGACGCCCGCCGAGATCCTGCAGGACGGCAGGCGCACGACTGTCCAGGCGCTCTCCGAGATCGAGTCCCTGGACTTCCCCGACCCGATCGGACAACTCGAGGCCTTCCACACCGGCGGCGGCACCTCGACCCTGCCGGCCCGGTACGAGGGGCGGGTTCGGTCGCTCGAGTACAAGACGCTCCGGTACCCGGGCCACGCGCACATCATGCGGGCGATCCGCGCGCTGGGTCTGTTGAGCGACACCGAGGTCGAGCACGACGGGACCAGGGTCAACCCGCGCCGGTTCTTCATCGAGCGGGTCACGCCGCTGCTCACCAATGAAGACGGGGACGACATGGTGGTCGCGCGCGTGGAGGCGGCGGGCGAGCGGGACGGGCGGCCCGCGCGGGTCCGGTACGATGTGATCGACTATCACGACCCGGCAACGGGGATCACGGCCATGGCGCGGACCACGGGGTTTTCCCTCGCCATCGTGGCGAGGATGCAGGCGCGTGGGGAGGTGGCCGAGCCGGGTGTCGGCACTCCCGACGAGGTGATCCCGCCCGATGCCTTCGTGGCCGAGTTGCGACGGCGGGATATCCGGGTCGACTTCTCGGAGACCAGCGCGGACGCCAGCGGATAGGCTCTTCGCCACGCCGGCATCAGACGGGGTTCTTGCGCCTGGGTCATGACGGGCCGAAGCGAGGTCTCATCTCCCGTTGGAAACCGGAATCCCGTTTAGGCTCACCTGCCGTTGGACAACACTCCAGACCCCGCTTACACGCCACCCGATGTTAACTTGGTCGGCTTCGTTGTTCCATGCAGACCGAATCCACACACAAACCGCACGACCCCGGATCCCAATGGCCCACGCCTCCCCTCTTCCCCTCCTGGCCCTGTTGGCCATGGCCTTGCCCACCGCCGCTTGCCGTGAGTCAGGCGACGGCCATCCGGACGACGGACAGCCCATCGGCGGACAGCCCGCGGAGAGTGCACCCGCTGCAACCAGCCCCTCCGAGGGTGCGCCCACCACGATCGACCTCAACCTCGTCCACCCCCGCGAAACCCGCTTCGGCGCCATCCAGCAACTCACCTTCGAAGGCGAAAACGCCGAAGGCTACTGGGCCTTCGACGGCACCTCGCTGATCTTCCAGTCGACCCCCGTCCCCGGCGAAGGCTGCGACCAGATCTACACCCTCGACCCCACCACCGGCGCGCGCCAACTCGTCAGCACCGGCCGGGGCCGCACCACCTGCGCCTACTACTACCCCGCCGGCGACCGAATCCTCTATTCCTCGACCCACCACCACGACCCCGCCTGTCCCACCCCTCCCGACCGCTCACGCGGCTACGTCTGGGCCATCTACCCCACCTTCGACATCTTCGCCGCCGACGCCGACGGCTCGAACCCCGTCCAGCTCACCACCGAACCCGGCTACGACGCCGAGGCCACCTTCTCGCCCACCGGCCACCGCATCGTCTTCACCTCGGTGCGCGACGGCGATCTCGACCTCTACTCCATGCTCCCCGACGGCTCCGACGTGCAGCGCCTGACCGACCGCCTCGGCTACGACGGCGGCGCTTTCTACAGCCCCGACGGCACGAAGATCGTGTGGCGCGCGCACTACCCCGACACCCCCGAGGCCCGCGACGACTACCTGTCGCTCCTCGCCGACGGCCTCATCCGCCCCTCTGCCCTAGAGATCTGGGTCGCGGACGCGGACGGCTCCAACCCGCGCCAGCTCACCGACAACGGCGCGGCCAACTTCGCCCCGTACTGGCACCCCTCGGGGGAGCAGATCATCTTCTCGTCGAACATGGACGATCCGCAGGGGCGCGAGTTCGAGATCTACCTGATCAACGTGGACGGCACCGGCCTGGAACGCGTGACCTACTCCGAAGGCTTCGACGGCTTCCCGGTCTTCCACCCCGACGGCACCAAGCTGGTCTTCGGCTCCAACCGCAACATGTCGCACGAGGGCAACACGAACCTGTTCCTGGTGGATTGGTTGGACGCGAAGTAGGAGGGCCCGCTGTCAACTGGAGTTTACATAGAGTATATTGTAGTTGACAAAACGCGGCTGCGTTCCTCCCCCGCCAGCCCCCCACCCCACCGGTCGCATGCCGGGGCGATTGCTGGCGCGGGCGGTCCCTAGGGCAACGGCAAAGTCCTACCCTCGCCCAATGAGGGCGTGGCGCCGGACGTATTCGACTCTGAGCTCATCCCTCCACACTCCCAACACGAAGTCCTGGCCGATCTGCCACAAGTGCAGGTCCGGCGGCATGTCCACGCTTCCAACCCCTTCGCCATTCGGGCTGAACACCAGCCATCGGACGGGTGCAAGGACCTCAAACCGGTAGAGTTCCGCCCACAACCAACCTGCGTCGTCAATCAGGAGCCGCGAAAAGACGGGCATGATCTCGGGCAGCGGCATTCCAAGGTGCCTACGTCGGCGAACTTCAGAGATCCGCTCGCGGGTGCTGTCCGGCATCTCGTAGGGTTCATAATAAAACTCAACCTCGCTGTGGACGTCCTCCGCTGAGGGCGCCTTTGCCAAGGGCTCGGCGAGACGGATGATGCGGCGGAGGCCCGCCGTGCCGTACTGTCGGATCTGCGGGCCCTGGTTCTCACCAAGTGTGACATACAGCCCATCCCTCCCCATAGCCGCGGACGGGTCTATGTCAAAAGGAAAGGGCACTACGCTCATCATCGAACCATCCGCCGCGAGGCTGTAGGTTCGTTGCCCCTGGAAGCCATCCTCCTCCCACAGCACCCGTCCGCTTTCCAACTCCAACATTCCGTAGTCGACGGGCTCCGGGGGATAGGACAGGTCACCAACTGGCGGGATGTTAAAGACTCCTGCTGTCACTCCCGCCACGCCGTCAGCGACGCCCACCACGGTTGGCCAGCGCAGGTTCGCGCTACGGATGAATCGTCCCCGGTCGTCGAACACACTAAGTCTGCCGCTCCCATATGCGAACAGCGAATCGACGTCCGCCGATGGCACCAGAAGGCAATCCCGGCGAAATTCCCCGGGCCCTTCCCCCCTGCCTCCGGCACGCTTCAGGAAGACTCCATCCGTGCCGAAGAAGCGCAACTCGCAACCCGATCGGTTCAGCACCACAACACGGCCATCGGACAGTTGGCGTGCACCTCCGACGCTCGTGAAGAGATACGGCTCCTCCCCATCCAATTCCCCTAACTGATACTCGGGGACGGTATCCACCACCCATCCGATCGGGAATCTCGCGCGCGTGCCCAAGGTCGTCACCACCCGCACACCGGCGCTATCCTCTTCCAGGAAGGGCACCCCCCCAGGCAGTTCCGTGTCAGCCGAAGACTCGCAGGCCGCAGTGACGAATAACCCGGTGAACAGAAGGCAGGAGGCAGGGACTACCGGCAATGCACACCGGTGCACACATGGACGCTGCATCGTGCTTCCTATACTGTTGCCGTGAAAGTGGCCCTACTTCGTTGGAACAGTCCGAGGGCAATGGGGTCAACCCGCCTTCATGACTTGACGTGCCGAGGATAGCGTGGCGTTTTGGAGCGGCTTCGCGCAAGGATCTCTCGGCGGAAGGGCCCCGAAGGGCTGTCCTCCCATCCGGGGGGCTGCTGCTTCATCCCCTCCCGGTAGACTTCGTCCACCTGCTGCTAATCCCCCACCACCCCCAAGAACCCCGTCAGAATCCTGTACGTGAGCCCCCAGATCACCCGCCCCTCCACTTTGATACACGGAAACGAACGCACCAGGCCACCTTCCCTCCACGGATAGGAATCCCGGTTTCCCGCGTCGGCCAGGTCTTCCATCCGGAACCAGTGCACCGACGCCACCTCCGCGCTCCCCACCCGGGCCATCGCATCGGGCACGGCCCGAAAGACGAAGGGCCAGATCGTGATCACCGGAAGCCGGACACCGAGAGGCCGCGCGGTCTCCAGGCGACCGAGGACATCCCGGCTACCGTCCAG
This sequence comes from Longimicrobiales bacterium, assembly GCA_965208295.1. Lineage (GTDB taxonomy): Bacteria > Gemmatimonadota > Gemmatimonadetes > Longimicrobiales > Gaopeijiaceae > Bin94. The sequence continues at coordinate 2,179,443 of OZ242328.1, forward strand.
GCGCAGTCCCGTCTCCTCGTGCGTCTCCCGGATCGCCGTCGCGAGCAGCCCGTCGTCCACCTCGTCGAGGCTCCCTCCCGGCAGCGCCATCTGGCCCGACCACGGGTCCCGCGGCGAATCGGCCCTGCGGATCACCAGCACCTCGCAATCGCGCACGGGCGGGTCGGCCACACCCGGCGGCCCCCGCAGCACCAGCGCGACGGCGGCGTTGCGACGGTTGCGATCCGCGACGGCCGGCTCGACTGGACCGAAGTGCTCGGCCAGCGCTCCGGAAAGCCCGGCAAGGGTCAGCGGCGGCATCGCCACGAACCCCTCACACCCCCGCCCGTTCCGGCCCCCAGATGTGCTTATGCAGCTGCGTCTGGAACCTGACCGGCAGCCCGCTCTCCAGGATGGCCCCGGCCAGCTCCTCCATCTCTTCCAGCCCCCACACCGGCGACACGAGCAGGCTGCCCAGCGACCCATCGCGCACCCTTTCGTCCAGCCCGTGGCGCCCGATGGTCTCGGCGGCCCACTCGAAGTCCCCCACCCCCGCCACGACGAACTTCACCTCGTCGCGCCCGGTCAGGTGTTCCAGGTTCGACCACAGGTTGCGGCGCTCCTCGCCCGATCCCGGACACTTAAGGTCCATGATGCGGTGCACGCGGTCGTCCAGGACGCTCACGTCCACGGCGCCCGAGGTCTCCACCAGCACGGTGTAGCCGTCGTCGACCAGGCGGCGGGCCAGCACGGCCGCGCCCGGCTGCACGAGCGGCTCCCCTCCGGTGATCTCGACGAGACGGCATCCCTTCTCGGCCACCTCCGCCACGACCTCGTCAATCGTGCGGCGCGTTCCGCCGTGGAAGGCGTACGCGGTGTCGCACCAGACGCAGCGCAGCGGACATCCGGTGAGGCGCACGAAGGTGCAGGGCAGGCCGGCCCAGGTGGACTCGCCCTGGATGGAGTGGAAGATCTCGGTGATCCGGATGGAGTCGTGGCGGCCACGCGTCATGACGTCCCCCCATCCCCCACTTGCCTCGCCACCGCCTCGTTCAACAGGCGCTGGACATCGTGCAGGGTAAGCGCCCCCGCCTCCTCCGCCACCGCCTGCCGACTCGCCCCGCGCCAGAGCACCGGGGTCTCCACGTGGCCCACGATGCCCAGGCCGGTCGCGGCCCAGCGCGGGAACACCAGGTACCCGGCCACGGGCGCCCTCAGGTCACCCGTCTGTTCGGTCTCGATCGAGACGGTGTACGGCTGGCCGTCGGCCGCCTCGAAGCCGGGCGGTCGGGTATGGACCGAAAAATACCCGCCCAGGGTGTGGTCTTCCTCGCCCTTGCCGGCCTCGGGCTTGCCCGCGGGTTTGGTCATTCGTGGTTCGCTCCCGTGCTTGCGGCGCCGGGTCTCCGGTCGGTCCGGTTCCGGCGCCCATCGGCCCGAAAAGTAAACGATCCGTCGTGGCGACATCGCCGTTTGCGGGCGCCATGCCCTATCTTCATCACGTTCCGGGGCGGGCATTCCCACCGGACCCGCTCCCACAATCCCCCCTTGCACAAAGGTTGGTCTTCACGGTGCTGGCTGCGGTCTTTCACGAAAACGGCGGCCCCGAAGTCATCAGGGTCGAAGAGATGGACACTCCCCGTCCCGGGCCGGCAGAAGTCCGGATCCGGGTCGAGGCCTCCTCCATGAACCACCTGGACCTGTGGATGCGGCGCGGCCTCCCCATCGAGATTCCGATGCCGCACATCGGCGGGTCGGACATCGTGGGGACAGTGGAGAAGTGCGGGGTCGGGACCGTGCGATCCCTGCTCGGCAAACGGGTGGTGGTCGATCCGTCGCTGGACTACGACTGGTACCGGCTCGCGCGACTGCGCGGGTATGACGGGGAGCCTTTCCGGGTCATCGGCGAGCATACACAGGGGGGATTCGCGGAGTTCGCGGTTGTCCCGGCGTCGAATGTGGTGGAACTGCCCGACGGGTTCCCGGCGGAGACGGCGGCGGCGGCCGCGCTGGCCGGAGTGACGGCGTGGCGCGGGCTCATGACGCGCGGCGGGCTCCGGAAGGGCGACCGAGTGCTGATCACGGGCGCGAGCGGGGGCGTGTCGGCGATGGCGGTGCAGTTCGCCAACGAGGCGGGGGCGGAGGTCTTCGCGGTGACGTCGTCGGAGGAGAACGTGCGGCGCGTGCGTGCGCTGGGCGCCCACCACGTCTTCGATCGCACCACCACCGACTGGGGCCGCGAGATCCACCGAATCACCAACAAGAGGGGCGTGGACCTCTGCCTGGACTCCGTCGGCGAGGCGATCTGGCCGCAACTTCTGCGGGCGCTCGCCGTCAGGGGCCGGCTGGTATCGTTCGGGGCGACGACCGGGCCCGCCGCGAAGGTCGACATCCGGCTCCTCTTCTGGCGGCAGCTCTCGATTCTGGGATCCACGATGGGTACCCCGGCAGAGTTCCGCGACGCCATGGACATGGTGTTCCGCGGGAAGGTCACCCCGCCGATCCACGCCGTGCTGCCGCTCCACGAAGCGCGGCGGGCACACGAAATGCTCGAGGCGGGCGAGGTGTTCGGCAAGCTGGTGCTCGACCCGACGAGGGCCGGAACATGACCTTCCGCGACGCGCAGGACCGGGTCGACCGCTGGATCAGCCGCTTCGAAGAGGGCTACTGGCCGCCGCTGGCGATCCTGGCCCGTCTCATGGAGGAGGTCGGCGAACTGTCGCGCGAGATCAATCACCGTTTCGGTTCCAAGCCCAAGCGCGACGACGAGGCGCCCGCCGAGCTGGAGCTGGAGATTGCAGACATCCTCTTCGTGCTGATCTCCCTGGCCAATCAGCAGGGAATCGACCTGGACCGGGCCTTCGACCGGGCCATGGACAAGTACGAGGAGCGCGACAGCAATCGCTGGACGCCCAGGGTGCGCTAACGCTTCGCCCCTGCCGTCTGTCCGAAGGAAGAGGGCACGCTTCGTTCGACTCACTTCAACCAGCCGCACCTGAATGGACAACGGGGAGACCGACGGACTCCTGGTCGCTCGGGTCCGGCGCGGTGACAGCAGGGCGTTCGACCAACTGGTCCGCCGGCATCTCAGGACGGCTCACGCCGTCGCCCGGGCCACGCTGGACAACCCCGACGATGCGGACGACGTGTGCCAGGATGCGTTCATCCGGGCGCTGCAGCAGATCGACAACTGCCGCAACCCCGACCGCTTCAAGGCGTGGCTGATGACGATCGTACGCAACACGGCCCACAACCGGAGGCAGTACAACCAGGTCCGCGCGGCGGTGCCCCTGGAGAAGGCCGTGTCGGCCGCTTCGGGCGACGATCCCCTGGCGGACGCCGGCCGGTCCGAGTTGCGCGGCCACCTCACGGAAGCGATGACCCACTTGACCGACCTGCAGAGGAAGGTCCTCGTACTATACGACATGGAGGGCTGGAGCCACGGCGAGATCGCGAGCAAGCTCGGGATCTCCGCCGGCTCTTCCCGTGTCCACCTGCACGTCGCCAGAAAGGCGATGCGACGGCTTCTATCGGGCCGTTTCGCTCTGGGGAGCATGTGACCGATGAACAAACAGAATGACCAGACGAACGGGCGCGGCGGTCCGGATTCGGAGACGGTGGTGTTCGAACTCGATCCCGCATTGCACCCGGACCGCTGGCAGTCGATGATGGCCCGAATCATGGAGCGGGCCCAGCCGATTCTCGAGGCGCGGCGGCAGCAGACCCTCGAGGGAACGCTTTCGCGCTGGCGCCGCCCGGTCATGCTGGGATCGGCGGGGCTGGCCGCCGCCGCGGCTGCCGTGCTTCTGCTCCTGCCCGGCGGAGACGCCGGGGCCGAGGAGGTTTCGTTCGCCGAGGTGATGATGCCGTGGTCCGTGGCGGCATGGATGGAGGGAAGCTACGCACCCACGGCGGGCGAACTGGTGTTGGCCGTTGAGGAGTATCTGCCATGAACCGCAAATGGACCGCCGCGCTCATGCTGGCCGCCGTCTTCTTCGCTGGCGCGGCCGTGACCCTGGGGATCCTTCGGATCGCCGAACACCGTGGTGATCGCCCCGGTGAGTACTTCGACCGCACCGGGTCCCGCGATTTCCGGCCCGACCGTCCCTGGGGCGACCGTTCTCGCCCGGACCGCCCTGGAGGTTCGCGCGGCGATCGGTCGTGGTCGGAACTTGCGCGGGTGCGTGTCACCGACCGTCTGGTTGGGACACTCGACCTGACCGATGAGCAGGTTGATGCCATCCGGGAGGCGATGGATCGGCACCAGGCCGATGCCCAGCAGGTCTGGGACGACATTCTTCCCGTTCTGGCGGCTCAGCGGGACTCGCTTGACGCCGAGTTCGAGCGCATCCTCACGCCGGAGCAGCACAAGCGGTTCCTCAGGTTCCTGAGGGATGACCGCGAGCGCGGGCTGAGAGGCCGCGACTGGGGCCGCGGAAGGCGGTAGATTGAACGGGGAACCGGTCGTTCCCCGCCGCCACCCGCAAACGAGAGTCGGCAAGACCCACCCCCATGAAGCGCATCCTCATCACCGGCGCCGCCGGCCAGATCGGGACCGAGCTGGCCTCGCGCCTCCGGGACCGCTACGGGCCCGGCGTGACCATGCCGACGGACATCCGCGACCCTGCTTTGTGGGCGACCCGTGGCCCGGCCCAACAACTGGACTGTCTCGACCTCGACGCGCTGCGTGGAGCGGTCAGCCGCTTCGGCGCCACCGACATCTTCCACCTGGCCGCCATCCTGTCGGCGGCCGCGGAGGAGAACCCGCTCCGCGCTTACCAGATCAACATGGACGGTCTGGTGAACGTGCTGCAGGTGGCGGCCGAGACCGGCTGCCGGGTCTTCACCCCCAGCTCGATCGCCGCCTTCGGCCCCGAGACCCCCCGCAACCCCGCCCCCCAGTCCACCCTGCAACGCCCCACGACCATGTACGGCGTCACCAAGGTGGCTGGCGAACTGCTCTGCGACTATTACCATGCGCGTTTCGGCGTCGACGCCCGCGGCCTGCGCTTTCCCGGCCTCGTCTCCTACACGACGCCCCCCGGCGGCGGCACCACCGACTACGCGGTCGACATCTTCCACGCCGCCCTCGACCGGGGCCGCTATACCTGCTTTCTCAAGCCGGACACGCGCATGGACATGATGTACATGCCCGACGCGATCCGCGCGATCATCGAGCTCATGGAAGCGCCTTCCGCGTCGCTGGTGCACCGTAACGCCTTCAACGTCACGGCCGTGCACTTCACGCCGGCCGAGTTGGCCGACGAGATCCGCGTCCACGTGCCCGGCTTCCGGATCGACTACGACCCCGACCCCCTGCGCCAGGCGATCGCCGACTCGTGGCCCGAGCGCCTCGACGACTCCGAGGCCCGCGAACAGTGGGGGTGGCGCCACGAATACGAGCTCCCGGACATGGTGGCGGACATGTTCCGGGGACTGAAAGTGCACCTGGCCCGCGAAACCGCGGGCGCCGCCGGGAGATAGGGGACACGATGCCGATGGACCGGCTGACGGGCGTGGTCAACGACCTCGTCGCGCGCATGGAGGAGCAGGGCACCGCGAAGGGGGCCGAGGTGGTGGTGCGCGAGGTGATCCCGGCGGCGGATGGGCAGGGGCCGCGTTTCCTGCTCGAGGGGCAGGGCGACAAGCGGTTTATCCGCATGAACGCGAACTCGTACCTGGGCCTGAGCCTTCATCCCGAGGTGATCGAGGCGGAGGAAGCGACGGCGCGTGCGATGGGGGCGGGGCCGGGGGCGGTGCGGTTCATCGCCGGGACGCATACGCCGCATGTCGCGCTGGAGCGGGACCTGGCCGGTTTTCACGGCCGCGAGGAGGGGATGATCTTCTCGTCGGCGTACGCGGCGGTGGTGAGCGCAATCGTCTCGCTCACCGACAAGACCACCTTCGTGATCTCGGACGAGCTCAACCACAACTGCATCATCAACGCGATCCGCATGTCGCGGCCGGCGGGGAAGGCCATCTATCCGCACCTGGATCTGGCAGCGCTGGACCGCCGGCTGGAAGAGGTTAAGGGACGGGCGCGACGCGTGATCGTGGTGACCGACGGGATCTTTTCGATGCGGGGGGATCATGCACCGGTGGATGAAATCATGGCCATCGCGGAGCGGCACGACGCCGACTTTTCCGAGAACGTGGTCGTGGTGGTGGACGATTCGCACGGGGTGGGGGGGTTCGGCGCGACCGGACGCGGCACCGAGGAGTACACGAACAGCCCGCCTTGCGACATCCTGGTCGGCACGCTGGGCAAGGCCTTCGGGGTGAACGGCGGCTACGTGGTGTCGAGTGGTCCGGTGATCCGCTTTCTGCGCGAGTCGTCACCGCTGTACATCTACTCAAATCCGATCACCGCAGGGGAAGCCGCTGCCGCCCGTAAATCGCTCGAAATCCTGCAGGGTCCGGAGGGGACCGAGCGGCTACGTCACCTGCGTGCGTTGACCAAGCGCTTCGAGACAGGACTGGTCGCAAACGGCTTCGAGATCATCCCGGGCGACCACCCCATCACCCCGATCATGGTGCGCGACACGGACGAGACGCGTCGGTTGGTGGCGGCCCTCTTCGACGCCGGCGTCCTCGCCACCGGCCTCGCCTTCCCGGTCGTGCCCCGGGGCGACGAATCGATCCGCTTCCAGATCAACGCAGACCACACCGAGGCCGGGATCGACGAGGTCCTCGAGGCGCTGGCGGCCGCGCGCTAGCAGTCCGTGGACAGAGCCCCGCGAGCACCGGGAGCGGCGAAACGCCGGGCTGGCAAAGCGCGACGACCACCTGAGCCACCCGGTCCGCCCCTTACCCCCACGGCCTCACACTCAGGGTAAATCCCCCCCCGAACCGCGTGTAGAAGGCGCCGCTGAAGTTCGTCTCCACCTTCCGCCACCCGATCCTGAAGGCGCCGTTGACGCGCATCCCCAGAGATCTCGTCACCTCGGCATAGAGAACCGATGCGTTGTCCGCTTCCTCCCCGGCGACCAGGGCATCCTGAGTGGGCTGGGTATAGCGCTTTCGGGCCAGGGTCCCGACCAGGCTCAGGTCGGTATCGTCCCACACCCAGGTTGCCTGTACATGAAGACGTCCATGGTTGTACTCGACGCGCGGAGAGGTGGAGCGACTACGGGTGCCGGCCATCGTGGTGCTGATCTCGAGCTGCTTCGTTCTCAGTCCGAAGGTCGCGCCAAGGCGCATGGCATGGTCGACGCGCTGTACTTCGTCGCCCTGCCGCGGGTAGCTGTGGCGGCCGAAGGAACCGAAGAGACGGAACGTCCAGTAGTCCCTCGGGTCCTCGTAGTCCTCTGGATCCCCGGACAGGTAGAAGACCCTGCTGCCACCCGCCTCCACGACCACGGAGTTGCGGTCCAGCAAATCAAGGTGGCTGAGCTGCGGGGGCGGTTTGTAATCCGCCTGCTCGCCGACCACCTTCACATCGACGTTGATCGCCCGCACGCTCTTCGCATACCCTGCCTGCACATTGTAGATGTCGTATCCGGGAGTCTTGTACAGCGGCATGGGGGGATGATCGACGATGCGACGACTTCGAGCCGTCGCCTCCGCCAAAGCCACTCCGCCGCCGAGGAGGTGCCGGGAGGTCACCGTCAGCCGCCCGCTCTGTTCCCGCGGCGCGTAGTTGCGCATCCGGAATCCTTGCGCCGCGGACTGGCGGATTCCACCGTCGAGGGTGGCCTCCAGGCTGTGTCTGGCCCCGCTGAGCAGTGAGAACACTCCCCGTGCACTCCATTCCCCGACGCCGGCTTTCACACTTTCGGTGGAATCGAACTCGGGTACGGCGATGGCCGAGAAATCTCCCCACCAGGCCTCGCCCGTCAGCCCGGCGGTAATCACGAAATCCCTGAGCCACGACTGACCGGAGACTGCGGAAGGGATCGAGAGAAACGGGAGCAGAGCCAGCGTCGGAACAACCCATCGTGCTCCTCGCCGGGACGCGCCGATACCGGTCCCGTGAACGCGTTGTCGTCTCATGTTCCGCTCACCATGCGTCTGACTTCCTCCACCCTCGCCTTCAGCCGCGTCAGAAGATCGTTAACTTGCTCCCGGAACTCCTTCTTCTCCGCGATCCGCTCCCCTAGCGGCTTGACGGCCGCTAGGGTCACGCGCGTCGTGTCCGCACCTCCCGTGCCGCCCGTCACGTCGGTGCCCACCCCGGTTGGATCCCTGTTGTCGTCGAAAATGTCTGCCCCGCGGTTCCTTCTCCGCTCCCGGGCCTGGCGCAGGGTGAGCCGCTCTATTTCCCGGTCCAGATCCCCGAGCAGTTTCTCGAACTCCTGCTCCCTGCTTTCGAGCAGGTTCAGCTTGCGCTGGATATCCCTCGGTCCGTCCTCCGGGCGGATTTCCACTTCGGGCATGACCAGCTCGGGCAGCTCTCGTGGCACGCTTGCCAACTCCTGCTCCAATTCCCGGAGCTCATTTTCGTATTCGTCGTATAGGGTGCTCGCGGTATCGTCGGACCCCAGCTGCGAGTTCCGGATCTGGGTGTCGAGCATACCAAGGTAGTCGTTCAGGACATCCATCAGCTGCTCACCGGCGTCGAACCACTTCTCCCGGCTTGCCTGACGAGCATTCTCGGCCCTGTCTTTGTCCCCGGCCAGTTCCTGAAGCTGGCCGCGGAGGCGCGCCACGTCATCGTCGTCGCCGCGCGCATGTGCTGCGGAATGCTGGTCCATCAGCTGGTTCCAATCGAAGCGGATGCGCTGCACCTCGGCCTCGTCGGCTTCGTACTGCTCCTTTGCCGCCTTGTACACCACCCGCCGGCGCTCTACTTCCTGGACCGCCGAAGTGGGTCTTTCCTGTGCTGACAGGCCGGGGGGAACGAGCGCCGTCGCAAACAGGCCGAGGACGACGAGGAGGCGTCTCATCCACCGATCCCGTACTTCTTGATCTTGTACAGCAGCTTGCTCTTCGTGATGTTCAGGATCCTGGCTGCCGCCGCCCTGTTTCCTCCGGTCCTCTCCAGGACCTGGCGGATCATCTTCTCCTCCATGTCGACAACGGCCCGGTCCAGGTCGATGCCCTCTGCGTTGGCGCCACCCAACGCCGAGGAAGCAACCGAATCGGGGCCATTGACGTTGACGAGCAGCGGCAGATCGTCATTCTCGAGCACTTCGCCCTCCGCGAGTACCAGCGCACGTTCGATCACGTTTTCCAGCTGGCGAACGTTGCCCGGCCATTCGTACCCGGCGAGCCGCTTCATTGCGGCGGAATCGATCCCTGTCACCGCCGAGCGCGTTCGCCGTTTCAGCTTGCCCAGGAAGTGCTCGACGAGCAGGGGGATGTCGTCCTTGCGCTCCCTCAGTGGCGGGACCGTGACGGGCACGACGTGAAGACGGTAGTACAGGTCTTCGCGGAACCCCTCGGCGGCCAGGAGATCGTCGGCCGGCGTGTTCGTGGCGGCCACGATGCGCACGTCGACCGAGATCGTTTCCTCGCCGCCGACACGCTCCAGTTCCCGTTCCTGGAGCACCCGCAGCAGACGCACCTGCGTGGCCGCATTGATCGTGGCGATCTCGTCCAGGAAAAGGGTTCCTCCATCGGCCAGCTCGAAACGGCCGCGGCGTTGTTTTGCCGCCCCGGTGAAGGCTCCGCGTTCGTGGCCGAAGAGTTCGGAGTCCAGCAGGCCTTCCGGCAGAGCGCCGCAATTGACCCGGATGAACGGGCCCTCATGACGGGTGGAGCGGGCGTGGATCGCCCGGGCGACCAGTTCCTTCCCGGTCCCGGATTCGCCGTAGACCATGACCGTCGAATCGGAGGGCGCCACCCGCTCCACGAACCGCTTCACCTGCAGAATGCCCTCCGACTGCCCCACCATGTCGCCGTACGGGGTGTCGCCGTCTCCGGACTCGCTCCGCAGATAGGTGTTCTCCACCCGCAGTGCCAGGTTCTCCTGCTCCAATCGCAGGCGCTCGTCCCGTTCGCGCAGGAGACGGTCCACCTTGATGCCGAACTCCTCGGGCGAGAAGGGCTTCGAGATGAAGTCACGGGCACCGAGCTTCATCGCCTCGACCGCTCTCTCGACCGTTCCGTGCGCCGTGATCACCAGCACATCCGTGTTCGGGGAGCCGAGATTGACACCCTCCAACACCCGGATCCCGTCCTCTTCGGTGGCCATCTTCATGTCCGTAATGACCAGATCCGCTCCCTCGTCCTCCAGAATCTGCAACCCCTCCTTCGCGTCGGTGGCGGACAGGGTCCTGTGGCCGCGGCGGCGCATGAGGAGCTCGAGACCCTCCCGCATGGAGTCGTGGTCGTCGATGATCAGAACCCGCTTCAAGTTGCTCATTTGGCTGTGTCCTCCCGAGCCGACTTCTGCCGCGAGCTATCTCCCGGGGGATCTTCCGGGCCGCTCAAGTAAACGTGAAACTCCGCCCCGGAGCTCGCCTCGCCCTCCCCCTCCGCATCCGAGACCAACTCCACCCGCCCGTGATTGGCCTCTGCCATCTCCTTGACGATCGCCAACCCCAGCCCCGCGCCCTGCGACTTGTCGCCGACGAACGGCTCGAAGATTCTCTCCCGTATATCGCGCGGAATTCCCGGGCCATTGTCCCTGACCACAACCCTGACCTCGCCGTTGACCATCGCGCCCTCCAGCCACACCCGGTCGCCCGCGTGGGATGCGTTGCGGAGCAGGTTGAGGACCAGGCGCTTCACCTGAAGCGGATCCGCGATGGCCAGGAGCGGTCTTGCCGGAAACTCCACGTGCAGCGTGCCACCCTTCTTGTCGAGCTCGGCTTCCGCCAGCTCCGCAGCCTCGTTCAGCGACTGGCGGAGGTCGTGAAGCTGTGGTTCCGTGCGGCCGGGCCGCGCAAACCCGAGGAACTCGTCGATGATCGAGTTCAGGCCCAGGACTTCCTTCCTCACCCGCTCCAGGATCCGGCGCCGTTCCCCGGGGTCCTCGGTGTCCTGGGCAGCGGCCGCGAAGAGTTCCAGTCCCCCGAGCGGATTCCTGATCTCGTGGGCCACTCTGGACAACATGAGGCGCAGCTGCTCATCCCGGCGCCGAATTCCGGTGCGCATTCGTTCCATGGCCCGGGCCAACCGGCCGATCTCGTCCTCGCCTTCCAGATCGAAGGGGCGGTCGACGGCACCGCGCTGGATCCGCAGTGCCCCGCGGCTCAAGACCTCGAGGCGCGAGGCAATGCCCCCTGCAAGGCGCCAGCCGAGCAACGCCGCCACCACCGCCGATACCGCCGTCAGCACGACGACGGTCCAGCCCAGCGTGCTGAGCGGCTCCAGGTGGTCCACCGGCATGCGGAGGCCAAGAAAGATTCCCTCCGCCTTCGGACCAAGGCTCACGATTCCCCACTTCAGCGTTCGTCCGTCCAGGCTCTGGAACGGTTCCGTGGTGGCGCTGCCACGTTCGTGCGCCTCCCTGACCGCCTCGAGGTGGGGTTCCACCCAGCTGAGTTCCTGGCCGATGAAGCCGGAGTCAGGCGGTTCCATGCCCACCAGGAGTGTGGCCGTCGAATCGCCCGGGGGCCAGCGAAAAAAGTCGCCATCGTCTGCATAGCCGCCTTCCCTGAGCCGCCTCAGCAGCTTATGGTAGTCCATCCAGGCGTCTCCGTCTTCGTTGCCGGCCCTCAGATTCAGGAGCACATCACTCCCCCCGAAGCTGACTTTGCCGACCACGCCCGCCACATCCACCAGCTTCCGGTCGATTTCGGCCTCCAGCGCCGCCCGCGACGCCTGGTAGCTCAGCAACCCCTGGATGGCGCAGACCACCACGGCAAAGGTGACGAAGAAAAGAGCGAAACGATTGCGCAGCCTCATCGTCCGTCTCCAATGTCGCGAGGACTATTCACGGGTTGCTCGATCAGGGCCGCAAGGCCGCTACGCCTCGCAGGGGATTCGTTCGGTGGTCGGGGAGGCTGAAGGCTGCGGGTGACCCCTCGGGGTGCGGACGAGATGGTATGGCCATTCGATCCGGCGCGCCGGTGCACAGTAGTCTCCGGGAACCAGCTCCACCTTCTCGATCTTGGTACCGGTGATACGGTCTGCGTCCCCGATCTGCAGGACCCGGCGCACCTCCACCGAGAACCCCAGAGTCTCCCGTTTCCCTATGGCCGCGAGGATCACCATTTCCCGGGCCCAGTCGATCTCCGGCAGTGCCCTGTCCCCTCCCGTGTGGTCTTGCCAGAACTGCTCCCACCCATCGGGTACCGCCCCCTCTCCCGCATCGTCGGTGGACCGGAACACGATTACGGTGTCTTCCAGCTCCCTTCCGGGTTGCGTGCCGCGCTCAATGGTCGCGAACGGCAGGCTGCCGGTGTACGCATACTCGCTGTAGTCCTCGCCCACCGTGAAGTCCCTTGCCCTGAGCGCGATCTGGATGACCCGGGCGGCACCGTCGTCCGGCTCGAACCCCACTGTGCTGAGGTTGCCCAGCGCGTTCGCGTTGGCGGCGCAGCGAGCCCATTCCTTCTCTGCGTTTTTCGGGTTGTCCCTGATAAGCACGCTCACGCGGCTTCTGATCCCGCAATCGTCAACCCGATCCGGGGGCTCCCAGAGCCTGGTGCCCTGGTTGTCGAAGACGAGCTGCAGCAGGCTCTCGTAGCTCGCCGCGTACAGATATGGGAGGCCGGGATTCCGCACCTGGTGGTCGTTCCCCGCCACGCTGTCGTAGCCGATTTCCTCGTAGAGCTTCCACGCCCCGTCGGAGTCCCAGGTCAGCACCTGCTGCATCCAGCCGATGCCCCCCTGAAGCGGCACCTCGACGGTCACCCGCACCTGACCCTCCGACCCGAACCATGACTCGCCGGGCCCCGGACCCACTGGATCGCACCCTGCCAATATTCCGTAAATGATGGTCAGACTTGCGGTTAGCGACTTCGTCCAAGCCCTCGAACTCCTTCCGCGTGGCAGTCCCTCAGCCAGCGGCTGTGATCCCCCCGGCATCCGTGGGCCTGTTCCCCGGCTGCGTGCCATGTATCTTTCGGTCGCCATGTCTACCTCCCTTTCTCGCCTCCGCCGGCTTCTCCACGAGAGAAGCATGAAGATCGGCGACTTCACGCTCGCCAGCGGTCGTCGTTCAAGATACTACATTGACGCGCGCCTCACGACGATGAGCGGTGCCGGCCAGGTGCTCGTCGGCGAGGTTTGCCATCAGGCCATCGTGGATGCCGGCTGGCAGCCCGCTTACGTCGGCGGCATGACCCTGGGCGCCGATCCCATCGCATACGCCATCGCCAATCACGCCACCCGCCTGGGCCACACCCTCGACGCCTTCACCGTCCGCAAGCGTCCCAAGGGCCACGGCACGGGCCGGCAAATCGAGGGAGGCCTCCCGGCCGGAGCCCGCGTTGTGGTCATCGAGGACGCCGTCACCTCCGGCGGAAGCCTTCTCGCCGCGCTGAAGGTCATCGAAGACCACGGTGCGGTTGTCGCAGGGGTGCTTGCCCTCGTTGACCGGCGCGAAGGCGGCACGGAACGCCTCCTCGAAGCCGGTTACGATTTCCGCGCGATCTTCAACGCCACCGACCTGTTGTAGCGGCGGCACGCGCGGAGCCGCAGCAGCCACCGCCGCGGACTGCCCCTCCCGCGCGGTTAGTCGACCAGTCGCAGCGGCATGACCAGACACAGGTAGTCCAACTCGCTCTCGGCGGGCACGACCGTGGCCGCCCGCTCCGCCGTCTTGAACGCCACCTTCACATCGCCGGCAGGCATGTTCTTGAGGACTTCGATGAGATAGTGCGCGTTGAATCCGATCCGTAGCGCTTCCCCCTCGTAGTCGAGTTCCAGCTCGTCGTGCGCCTCGCCCAGGTCGGGCGTCATCACATCCAGGTGCACCCGGTCCGATTCGAAGGACATCCTGATGCGATGGGTCTGGTCGCTGGCCAGCACCGCCATCCGCCGCACGGCAGCCTCCATCGCCTCCTTGTCCACCCGCGCCACCTTGTCGTTGTCCTTCGGGATCACCTGCTCGTAGTTCGGATAGCTTCCCTCGATCAGGCGCGTGTAGACCTCCTGGTTCGCTGAGCGGAAGCCCAGATGGTTGCCACCCTTTCCCACCTTGATTTCCCCAGCGCCGTCGAAGAGTCGCTCTACCTGCGCAAGCGCCGCCGGCGGCACGATGAAAGCGTCCGACGCTCCCGATTCGCCCCCCGTCCCCACCGCCTCCACCTCCATCTTCGCCAGCCGGTGCCCATTCGTCGCCACCATCGTCATCCGGTCTCCGAGCTCCCAGTACACCCCGTTGAGGATCGGCCGGCTTTCCTCGGTCGAAACCGCGAACGCCGTCCCCCGAATCAGCTGGCGCAGAGAGTCTTCCGAAACGCCCCAACCCTCCTCGAAATCCATCGCCGGAAGGTTCGGGAACTCCTCGCTCGGCAACCCGTTCAGCTTGAACCGGCTGTTCCCGCAAGCGATTTCGAGCTGGTGGCCCCTGCCGCGCAGTTCGACAGGCTGGTCCGGCAGCTCCCGGGTGAGTTCGAGCAACTTGCGGCCCGGAGCCGTAATCGCCCCTCCTTGTGTGACTTCGGCCGGTACGCGGACACGGATGGAAACGTCGAGATCGGTGCCGCTGATCCAGACTGAGTTGTCTTCGGACTCGATCAGGACGTTCGAGAGGACGGGAAGGGTGGTCTTGCCCGGAATGCTCGCGGAAACCGCGGCCAGCCCACGCTGAAGGTTCTGCCGAGTGATGGTCAGTCTCATGAGTGCCCTGGATGGTCTTGGATTTGAGGACGAAATCCACAGGTGTCGGGGATCCTCCTATGAATTAGTAACAAGTAAACAGAAAATCGTCATCATAGGGGGTGTGGAAAGGTGGAAAACGACTGGTGAAGGACCGGCGGGGGACCAATGGCAGTGGGACGAGCGGGGCGCACCGGCGGACTTGGAAACCCTGAGGAAAAGAGACGGATTTGGCCACACCAGGACGGCGATTGTGGAAAAACGGGCCTCTCGACCGACTTTCCCACACGGTTTTCCACACAGCCGGTCCTCAGCCACGAGCTCTTCAAGACCCGCCGCTCAGGCACTCTTCTGGAGCGTCTGGCGCAGACCGTCGACCTGGGCCCGAAAGTCGTCATCGTCATCCATCCGTGCTTTGACCTTCCGGATCGAGTGGATGACCGTGGAGTGGTCGCGCCCGCCGAAGACGCGCCCGATCTGCTTGAGCGGTGTGTCGAGAAGTTCACGGATCAGGAACATCGCGACCTGGCGCGGCACGGTGATCGTCCGGCTGCGCCCACCCGACGCCATTGCATCGCCCGTCACACCCCACACCTTGCCCACCTCGTCCCGGATGGCCGCGGGATTCAGGAGCGGCGGCTCCTTCGGGTCCCCCAGCCCCGCGAGGGCCACATGCGCGAGGTCCAGGTCGAGCTCCTGGCGGGTCAGCGACGAGAAGGCGAGCAGCTTGATGATGGCACCCTCCAGTTCACGCACCGACGCCGTGCAGCGACGCGCGATGAGGTCGAGGATCTCGGGCGCCATGAACACTTTGTCCTCGTCGGCCTTCTTGCGCAGGATGGCGACGCGCGTCTCGTAGTCGGGCCGGTCGATGTCCGCGACAAGGCCCCATTCGAAGCGGGAAACCAGGCGCTCCTCCAGCCCCTCGAGCTCCTTCGGATGACGATCGCTGGTCAGTACGATCTGGCGGCCGGCGTTGTAGAGGACGTTGAATGTGTGAAAGAACTCCTCCTGGGTGTGTTCCTTGCGGCGCAGGAACTGCACATCGTCCACGAGAAGGAGATCATAGGAGCGATAACGCGCACGGAATGCATCGGTTGAATGCTCGTAAATCGCTGTCACCATTTCGTTTACAAACTGCTCGGCCGGAATGTAGCAGATCCGTGCGGCCTCTCCGCCCGCGAGCATCCGGTTGGCGATCGCCTGCATGAGATGGGTCTTGCCGAGGCCGGTGGCGCCGTAGAGGAAGAGCGGGTTGTAGAGGCGTGCCGGACGATCGGCGACGGCAAGGCTGGCGGCATGCGCGAGCCGGTTGTTGTCCCCCACGATGAAACGGTCGAAGGTGTAGCGAGTGTTCAGGCCGGCGGGTGGCGGAGGCGGGGAAGAGGGAGCTGGGGAGACGGGCTCGGGTGCCACCACCTGGCTGACGGTGATCTCCGGAGAGGGCCTCTCGGTCGGCGGTCCTTCGGAGGTGAACCGCAGCTCCACCGGCTCGCCCGCAACGCGCTCGGCGATGTCCTGGACCACGTCGCCGTACTTGTCCTCAAGCCACTCCGCGTGGAATCTGCTGGTGGCGGCGACCTGCAGGATGCCATCGGACCAGGAGACGGCCTTCGCGCTGGAGATCCAGGTGCGAAATGCCTGTTCGGGAAGGCCTGGTCTGGCCTGTTCCAGGATGCGGTTCCAGAGGTCGGTGGCGCCCAGTGTCTTGACCGAGTAATGGGGGACGGGGGGCGCGTAGGTTACCCCCGGTTTCGGTCGAAGTCAAACCGTGAGCGGCGGGGCGGCGACCGCGCCGCAAGGATCCGCTGAAACCGCTGCTGTTGACCATCGGAGACCCACTCCGATACGTTTAAGGGCTACACCGATTCCACTGGTTTTCGTCCACCGCCACCGGCGGACGCAGACCCGCACCACACTGCTCCAGGTATCCACGAGATGAAACCGACATACAGGCCCCGGAACCGCAAGCGCGTGAACAAGCACGGATTTCGGGCGCGAATGAGCACCAGGGCAGGGCGAGCCACGCTGAGCCGCCGCCGCCGCCGAGGCAGGCGGTCGCTCGTCGTGCGCATCGGATCCAAGCGCGGCGGTTGACACGCCCGGTGGAGGCGGAGCACGAGCGGCTCCCCCGTGCGGCCCGGATCCGGCGGACCCGGGACATCCGTGCGGTGTTGCGCCGGGGCACGCGAAGGAGGACCCCCGCGCTGGATGTTTACGTCCTCCCTCCCCCGTCCGGCCCCTCCAACGTCGAGCAGCGACTCCCCCGTGTCGGCTGGATCGTACCGAAGCTGGGCAACGGCATCGTGGCGCGGAACCGCTTGAAGCGGAGGCTCAGGGATATCGGCCGGCGGCGGGTGCTCACCCGCCTTCGGGAATCGGGGTGCGGTGCCGATGTCCTGGTCCGGGTGCGAAGAAGCGGGTACCGGACTACGTATGGGCAACTCGAGGATCAATGGATGAGCGTCGTGGAGAAGACATGCTCGCAAACTTGATGACCGGGGCGATCCGGTTCTACCAGCGCTGGCTGGGGACGCTGAAGCCCCCTTGCTGTCGGTATCATCCGACGTGTTCGGAGTACACACGCCTGGCTATCGAGTCGCACGGGCCGTTGAAGGGCGTCTGGCTGGGCCTCAGGCGAATCGGCCGCTGCCACCCGTGGGGCGGGTTCGGGTACGACCCGGTGCCCGACCTCCCTTCCACACCCGGCGGAAATCCACACACGCGCCACGATTCGCCGCCGGGGGCGGCTCGATAGATGAAGACCGGGCTCCGGTTCTTCCTGGCGATGTTGCTCATGCTGGTGGTCATCATCGTGACCAACATGCTCTTTCCGCCCATCGTGCCGGATCCGCCTCCCGAGCAGCCCGAGCCGGTGGATGCCGGCCAGGTGGAGGTCGATCCGGAACCCGGGTTCGCGGAGCCGGACCGTGAAGCGGGCGGGTTGCTGGGTGTAGGGGACGAACGGCGCGAGAACCTGGTGACGGTCGAGACACCGCTCTACACCATCACCTTCTCGAACCATGGTGCGGCGGCCCGCTCCATCCGGCTTACCGGGCACATGTCGTTCGCGCGCGATGGGGCGGTCGAGCTCGTCCCGGATGGTGCGACGGTGCTTGCAGGCACATGGCGGGTCGGCACGGACGAGGTCGACCTGACCCGCATCGCCTACGAGGTCAGCCCCGCCGACGGGATCCGGCTGAGCGAAGGCGCCGGCCCGCGCACGCTCACCTTCCGCTACGAGAATCCCACCCAAGGCGTCGTCAGCGAGATCCGCTACACCTTTTCCCCCGATTCGTACCTGGTCACGGTCGAGGGGCGGCTTCCGGCACGGGAGCGGGCCGCGCTCTTCGTGGACCTCGGGGTGGGACTCGCCATCAACGAGCTGAAGGAGGCCGAAGATCGCCGCGCGATGGCCTTCTCGGGCAACCATGTCGGCGACGGCATCCGCGCGCGGCCGCTGCGTAGCGTGCGCGAGCCGGAAGACATGGAAGGGCCGCTCCGGTGGGCGGCGGTCAAGAGCAAGTACTTCGTCGAAGTGATCCTGCCCGGCACGGGCACGGGCGAACACGGTTTCCTGTCGGGGGTGTGGGCCGATCCGGTCGCTGAGCGGGACCGGGCCGCGGTAAGTGTCGGAATGCCGATACTGGCGGATGGCAGCTACGCCTACCGTGCCTACCTGGGCCCCATCGAGCCGGAGCGTCTGGCCGCGGTCGGGGACGATCTGCAGGAGGTGAACCCGGTTGGGTTCGCCTTCCTGCGTCCGATCATCCGCCCCTTCGTGGGGATCATTCACTGGACGGTGAACACGCTCCACGACCAGTTCAATCTGGGCTACGCCTGGGTGCTGATCGTGATCGGCATCCTGGTACGGGTCCTTCTGTGGCCGCTGAACCAGAGGGCAATGCGCTCGCAGATGAAGATGCAGGCGGTCCAGCCCCTCGCCATGGACATTCGGAAGAAGTTCGCCGACAATCCGCAGAAGATGAACCAGGAGACGATGAAGCTGTACAAGGAACACAAGGTGAACCCCCTGGGGGGGTGTCTGCCGCTGTTGATTCCCTGGCCGGTGCTGATCGCACTCTTCTTCGTCTTCCAGAACACGATCCAGCTGCGCGGCGTGCCATTCCTGTGGCTGCCGGACCTCTCGGCGCCCGACCCCATCTTCATCCTCCCCATCTTCCTCGGCGCCAGCATGTTCCTGCTGCAGTTCATCAGCATGAGGGCCATGGCGACGACGAACCCGCAGATGAAGATGATGATGTACATCCTCCCCATCGTCATGGTCGTGATCTTCTGGCGCCTGGCCTCCGGACTGAACCTGTACTATGCCGCCTTCAACGTGGCGACGATTCCGCAGCAGATTCTGATCGCGAGAGAGCGCAAGAAGGCGGCGCCGGGGGTGTCGGCGCCAGCGCCCGGGCCGCGCCGCTGAGCCGGCCCGTTTCGACATGGCGGGACCCGTCGGCAAGCCTTTTCCGGGGCGGGAGGCGCTGGTCGACACCATTGTGGCACAGGCGACCCCTCCCGGATTCGGCGCGGTCGCGGTGGTCCGCCTAACGGGACCGGACGCCCTGGACATCGCCGGCCGGCTCATGGGGCGCGAGGCCCGTGCGTTGGACGGTTGGGCGAGCCGCGCCAGCCGGTTGTGCACGCTCGTTCGTCCCGGCTCGGGAGAGACGCTCGACCAGGCTCTGGTGACGATCTTCCGCGCGCCGGGGAGCTATACAGGCGAGGATGTGGTGGAGTTGTCGACCCACGGCGGCTACGCGATCCCGGCCGGCGTGGTGGCTGCGTGCGTAGCTCTGGGGGCGCGGGAGGCGGTGGCCGGCGAGTTCACCCGGCGTGCCTACCTGAACGGCAGGCTCGACCTCACCCAGGCGGAGGCGATCGCCGATCTCGTGGCGGCGCGGTCGGCGAAGGGGCGGGAGGTGGCGCTGCACCAGCTCGAGAAGGGGCTGGGGGACCGTATCGCGACGCTTCGCAGCCGGGTAATCGGGCTGTCGGCGCTCCTTGTCCAGCACATCGATTTCCCCGAGGAGGACGACGCGCCCACACCCCTGGAAGCCATCGCGGACGAGGCGGAATTGGTGGTGGCGGAGGTGGAGCGCCTCCTGGCGACGGCGGCGGCGGGAGAGATGCTGCGCGAGGGAGCGGTGACCGTGCTGGCAGGGGCGCCGAATTCTGGTAAGTCCAGTCTGTTCAACGCTTTAGTGGGTGTTGAGCGCGCCATCGTCACCGAGATCCCGGGCACGACGCGGGACGCGATCGAGGCGGTCGTCGAGGTGGACGGATTCCCGTTCCGACTGGTGGACACGGCGGGGCTGCGTGGTGCCTCGGAGCGCGTGGAGAAGCTGGGGATCGAGGTGGCGCGCCGTTACCTGGCCGGGGCCGACCTGGTGCTCTACTGCCGCGAGGCGGGGCTCGCCGCCACGGGTCGGGAGGGCCGCTTTCTGGAGGGTCTGGCGGCACCGGTGGTGCGCGTGCGCACGAAATGGGACCTTGCCGGGCGCGACGAAGTTGCGGAGGATGGCGAGGTGGCCGTTTCGGCGAAGACCGGCGACGGTCTGGGCGAGCTGAAACGCCAGCTGCGGGAACACGCGTTTCAGGGCGTCGTGGACAACCGCGACGAGGTGCCGGTGGTGACCCGCAGACGCCAGGCCGATCTCCTGGGGCTGGCCCGCGACGAGGTCGGGGGCTTCCGGGAAGCGCTGGCCGGGGGCATCCCGCCCGAGGTGGCGTCCGCGCACCTGAAGAGCGCCGAGAGCGCGTTCGAGGAGATCCTCGGGGTCATCTCGACGGACGATGTGTTGGACCGCGTGTTCAACGACTTCTGCATAGGTAAGTGAAGTCATGACAATGACTTACGACATAATTGTCGTGGGCGGCGGGCACGCCGGCACGGAGGCTGCGGCCGCGGCCGCGCGTCTGGGCGCGAAGACCGTGCTCATCACCCCGGACCTGACGCGGATCGCGCAGATGAGCTGCAATCCGGCGATCGGCGGGGTGGCCAAGGGGACGGTGGCGCGTGAAGTCGGGGCGCTTGGCGGCGTGATGGCGCAGGCCACGGACGCCTCGCGCATCCACTTCCGCATGTTGAACCGCTCGAAGGGGCCTGCGGTCTGGGGGCCGCGGGCTCAATGCGACCGGGCGCTGTACCCGATCGCGGTGCGGCGGATTCTGGACGGGCTGGAGAACCTGGACCTCTTCCAGGAGATGGTGACGGGGCTCCATTTCGACGGTGGGGTGCGGGGCGTGGAGACGCGTGGCGGGATCACCTTTGAAGGGCGGGCGGTGGTAGTCACGGCCGGGACGTTCCTGCGGGGGCGAATCCATGTGGGTGGCAGCGCGGCGCAGGGGGCGGGGCGGGCGGGGGAGGGGCCTTCGATCGAGCTTGCCGAGGCGTTGGAGGGGCGCGGGCTGGAGATGGCGCGGTTCAAGACGGGGACGCCTCCACGGGTCGATGGTCGGTCGGTGGACTTTGCGCGGTGTGAGCGTCAGGACGGGGACGACGATCCGTTCCGGTTCGCCTTCTATGCGCGGGAACCGCTGCCGAGACAGCTCCCGTGCTGGATTACCTGGTCGGGCGAGGGCCTGAAGGAGATCGTGGCGGCGAATCTGAGGCGGAGCGCCCTCTACGGCGGGGAGATTGCGGGCCAGGGCCCCAGGTACTGCCCCTCGATCGAGGACA
This sequence comes from Longimicrobiales bacterium, assembly GCA_965208295.1. GTDB lineage: Bacteria > Gemmatimonadota > Gemmatimonadetes > Longimicrobiales > Gaopeijiaceae > Bin94. The sequence goes on from OZ242328.1 coordinate 2,200,768, forward strand.
AGGTGGTGCGTTTTCCGAATGCGCGCCGGCATCAGGTGTTCCTGGAGCCGGAAGGGTTGGAGACCACCGAGCTGTACGTGAACGGCCTGTCGACGTCGCTGCCTCCCGGGGTCCAGCTCGATTTCCTGAGGTCGATTCCGGGGTTGGAGGAGGCGAAGATGACGAAGCCCGGGTACGCCATTGAGTACGACTATTTTCCGCCCCACCAGCTGCATCACACCCTTGAGGTTCGGGGGATGCCGGGGCTGTACTTCGCGGGACAGATCAACGGCACGACCGGCTACGAAGAGGCCGCGGGGCAGGGACTGATTGCCGGTGCCAATGCGGCGCTGGCCGTGCAGGGCAGGGAGCCGTTCGTCATCGAAAGGGACCAGGGCTACATCGGGGTCCTCATCGACGACCTGGTCACCAAGGGCGTGGACGAACCGTACCGACTTTTCACCTCACGGGCCGAATTCCGTCTGCTGCTCCGTCAGGACAACGGTCCAAGCCGGCTGGGTACGCTGGCGCGCTCCGTGGGACTGCTGACGCCGGAGCAGGAGGACGCGCTCAAGGAGCGGTTGGGTGAGGAGGAACGGGCAAGGTCGTGGTTCGGTGGCCATGTGTTGACGCCCGAGGCTGCGGAACCGGCGTTGCGGGGGACGGGTGGCGGGGCTCCTAAGCAACCGTTACGAGCGCGGGAACTCCTGCGGCGACCGGGAGTTACGGCGGAGGGACTTCTTCAGGCGGCTGGAGAGGTGGCCGGAGAGGATGTGCCTGACTTTGATCCGGACGTGCTGGCCACCATCGAAATCGATGTCAAGTACGAGGGGTATGTGCGGCGCGAGGTGGAGCGGGCGCTGAAACTGCGGGCCCAGGCGGATTTCGCGATCCCGGCGGACGCGCCGTACGGTGACTTCGCGACCCTGTCTATCGAAGCGCGCCAGAAGCTGTCCCACATTCGGCCGCAGAACCTGGCCCAGGCGGGACGGATCCCGGGTGTGTCCCCGGCGGATCTCCAGAACCTCGTCATGGAAGTGCGGAGATTGAGGTCTTCGAAGCCCGAAGCGGAGGCCAGGCCGGCGACTGTTTCGAGCTGAGAACCGAAGCTGCCACCCGCACGCATGGTTGGGCCAGCCCCCACCCGGTCCTGGGGGCTTGTTCCACGTGGAACGTTGTCTCCCAACCGCGTCAACCACCCCTCGGGGAGTCGAAAAGGAATGCGAGGTGCCCAACGGCGCTGGGATGCCCCTGGCAAAAGAAGCCGTCGTCATCGCCTCATCAGCGACTGTTCCACGTGGAACACCCCGTCCATGTTAGATTCCCTTCGTTGCCCGCGGCGGTTTCGCCGGTGCCCTATCGTGGTCGATCGTCACCAACGTGCCCGCCCACATGCGACCCACCGGCCAGCGTGCGGACATGACGACTGGAACGGAGGGGCGATGCAGCTAAGTCCGCCCAAACAGAGAAGGGTTCCCGAGTACCCGGAAAGGCCTGACGATTTGACCCGCATCATCGCCCTCGCGAACCAGAAAGGTGGTGTCGGCAAGACGACGACTGCCGTCAACCTGGGAGCTTCGCTGGCCCGGGCTGGCGAACGTGTTCTCGTGGTGGATGTCGACCCGCAGGGCAACGCTTCGAGCGGGCTCGGCGTCGTGGACCGGGGAAAGATCCCGACCACCTACGATGTGTTGATCAGGGGACTACCCGCCTTCAGGGCGATCCAGTGCCCCGACGGCGACTCGAACCTCCATCTGCTCCCATCGAACCGGGATCTGGTGGGGGCGGAGGTCGAGCTTGTAGGGGTGCGGGACCGGGAGACGATCCTGCGCGAAACCCTCGTCCCCGTCGCGCGGGACTACAACTACGTTTTCATCGACTGTCCGCCGTCCCTGGGGCTCCTCACGCTCAACACCCTGGCGGCCGCGGACTCGGTACTCATCCCGATCCAGTGCGAATTCTACGCGCTTGAGGGGCTGTCCCAGCTCTTGAACACCGTGAAGCTGGTCCAGCGCAGCCTCAACCCGGCCCTTACTATCGAAGGCGTCCTGCTGACCATGTACGACCAGCGGTTGAGCCTTTCCCGCCAGGTCGCTACCGAAGCGAAGAGGTACTTCGGCGACCTGGTCTTCCACACCGTCATCCCACGCAACGTGAGCGTTGCCGAGGCGCCGAGCTTCGGGAAGCCGGTCGCGGACTATGCGCCGTCGTCTGCAGGAGCGCGCCGCTACGCCGACCTCGCGAGAGAAATCAGATCCCGCAGAAAGCAGCACGACCAACAGGAGCAGCAAGAGCCATGAGCCGAACCGACCGCCTGGGCAGGGGTCTCAGCGCCCTTCTCGGCGAGTACGCGGGAGAGCCGCTCGCCGAGGGCGCCGACAGCCCGGCCCCCACCAAACTGCCGGTGAGGACGATCGCCTCCAATCCCTTCCAGCCCCGCAGGATCTTCGCGGCCGCGGAACTGGAGGAACTCGCGGCCTCGATCAAGGTCAACGGTCTCCTGCAGGCGATCGTGGTCAGGAGGTCGGTGACCGGGCGCACCTTCGAACTGGTCGCCGGTGAGCGCAGGCTCAAGGCGGTCAAGCAGCTCGGCTGGCGAGAAATCCCGGCGCAGATTCGTGACGTCGATGACCAGACCCTCCTGGTGCTCGCGCTGGTGGAAAATCTGCAACGCCAGGACCTGGGACCGCTCGAGGAGGCCCAGGGATATGCATCACTTCGGGATACGTTCGGCTACTCGCAGCGACAGATCGCCGATGCGGTCGGGAAGAGCCGCCCCACGGTCGCCAACATGCTCCGCCTCCTGACCCTTCCACCCTCCGTCCGGCGACTCATGGAGGAAGGAGATCTCTCGATGGGCCATGGGAGGGCGATCCTGGCGGTGGATGATCCGGTCAAGGCCGCGGACCTGGCCCGGGAGGCGGTGGCGAAGGGGTGGTCGGTGCGCGAGACGGAAAAGCGAATCCGCGAACTCCAACCCGGTGACTCCGCGGCCGGAGACCGGGAGGCGGACGTCACTGCGACAAGGGATCCCGCCATCGATGTTCTCGAGGAGACGCTCGGGGCCCACCTGGGTGCGCGGGTTGCCATACAATGGAAGGGCAAGGGCACCGGCGCGATCCGGATCGGCTTCCGGGGAGTTCGGGATCTGGAGCGCGTCTTCGAGGCGGTTACGGGCAGGGAAGCGGCGGAACTCGTCGGGTAGCCGCTACGGCAAGCGGCTGGTCCGGTGGAAGACCTGTCTACGCCGGTCTCGACCCCGGACTGCCCGCGTCGGCTTCCGGTGCTCGGCGTCTGTTCCGTCCCGACACTGCCCGGCGCCTTCGCGTACCGTAGGGCGCGTGAGGTTTGCGGCAAGCGGCCGGCGCTCGGCCGAGCCCTCTGACTTGGCAAGCGGGTACCGCCCGGTGAATATTCCGTCTCCACCTTCTGGCGAATGCGGGCGAGGTTTTTCGCCTCGATGCCGGCACACGTGGAAGCCAACATGGCCCCCGGCGGGACGAAAGCGGCAAACGACGATGTCCAGGCACAACGAAGGCCTATCCTTGATGGTAGTCCCCGACGATGGGGGCGAGGCACGCGGCGTCCATCTTTCGGGGCGGTGGATCCGCGTGCTGAGTGTTACGGGTGCGCTTCTCTCCGTGGCCATCGTCGTGATGTCCGTGACATGGGTGTCCATGGCCAGGCGTGCCGCTCAGTCCGACGATCTGGCTCGCCAGGTCGACTCCCTGACGACGCACCAGACCAGGATCGAGAACGTCGCGCGGCGCCTTGCGCAGCTGGAAGGCAGGGAGGACACCTACAAGCAGCTGCTGGGGCTCTCCGGAGCGGCCGATTCGGCGTTCTGGGTCCCGGCTCGCGGCGGTACCGCCCGGGCTAGTGAAGCGCTGGCGGCGGGAGAGGCAGGTACGGAGCCGACCGCCTGGCCCCTGACCGTAGCCGGAGCCGTGACCCGGGGGCACTTGGGTGGAGCCGGTGCGGACCATCCCGGGATCGATATCGCGGTCGCGAGCGGTTCGTACGTCAGGGCGGCCGGAGACGGATTTGTGGTGGAAGCGACCGAGCACCCGGTCTACGGGCTCTTCATCCTTCTTGAGCACGGAAACGGGGTGCGCACCCGCTACGGTCACACAATGCATCTTACCGCCCAGAGAGGCTGGACGGTGCGGCAGGGAGAGGTTATCGCGCTGTCGGGATCGACGGGCGCGTCTACCGCGCCGCATCTCCATTTCGAGATATTGAAGGACGGCATGACGGTTGACCCGTTCTCCATGGTCACACCACCGTAAATCGAACGGACGAAATCACACACGTAGAGAAAGGCAGGGCAGTTCATGTCCAAAGGTCGCGCCACCCAGGCCGCTTCGGCGGACAAGATCATTTCGATCATCGGGCCGGGCATGCACATCGTCGGCGACTGCGACACCACGGACACGATTCGCATCGAGGGCAGGGTCGAAGGATCCGTCCGCGCGGAGAAGGCGGTGGTGATCGGCAAGGGCGGCCGCGTGAACGGGGACATCCAGACCCAGGACGCCGTGATAGCGGGAATGGTCAGGGGAGCGCTGGACGTGGATTCCCGGCTCGAGCTCCAGGCGACGTGCGTGATCGACGGCGAAATCCGGGCGACGCGCCTCAAGCTGGACGAAGGAGGCGTAGTGAATGGGACGGTCAGCATTGGCCGGAAGGATGTCGGCGGGGGAGCTCCGGTGGGTGCGGCGCCGGGAGGTCAGGCGGCGCGTCCGCAGACCAACGAGAAGCCGGCCGGCCTTATGCGCGGGGGCAAGGCCAAGGCGAAGGCCGCCAGGTAGGCGCTTCGTACTCCCGGACGCCCCTCTACAGGATGTGTATGGAGATGCCCCGCGCCAGCGGCGGTGGTTCGACCGGAGTGTGTTTGCGGCAGGACACCGGCTGAAGACGGCGATGTCATCATCGACCACGCCCGGAGTCTCTCTGGCGGAATTCGTCGGGTTCCTCGACGAGTACCTCGATGTCGAGAGCTTTCCGGACTACCCGAACGCGCTGAACGGCCTGCAGGTGGAGGGCCCCGAGCGGGTCAGGCGCTTTGCGGTGGCGGTGGACGCCAGCGAAGCGGTCATCGATTCGGTTTGCGGTTGGGCGGATCTTCTGATCGTCCATCACGGGCTCTTCTGGAGTGGGTTGCAACCGCTTGCGGGGCCGCACTTCCGCCGCGTGAAGTTGCTCGTCGAGAGCGAAACGGGGCTTTATGGCGCACACCTTCCGCTGGACGGACACCCCGAGGTGGGCAACGCCGCGGTCTTCGCGCACAGGCTCGGCCTCGCGTCGCCGGAGCCGTTCGGCGAATACCAGGGGACGCACATCGGCTGCAGGGGCACCCTTTCCGCAACACCCCTCACCGACCTCGCGGCCGCCCTCTCCACCCTGACCGGCGACCGCGTGCAGACGCTGCCGGGTGGGCCGGATTCGGTGACCGCGGTGGGTATCGTGACCGGGGGCGGCGCTTCGATGCTGCACGAGGCGGCGGCTCGGGGACTCGATGTCCTGATCACGGGGGAAGCGTCGCATCATCACGCGATCGAGGCGGCCGAAACGGGGGTGAGCGTGTTGCTCGGCGGCCATTATGCGACCGAGGTCTGGGGGGTGAAGGCGGTCAGGGATCTTCTGGAGGACCGTTTCGGAATCGAGGGCCGTTTCGTAGACTCGCCTACTGGATTGTAAAGCGGGGACGTGGCGAGCGGTCCGCCCCCACGAAACGACAACGACTTCCGGAAGAAGACATGCGACGCTCACTCCTGACCCTGGCTACGGCGCTGGCCACCGCCCTTCCAGCCGCCCTGCCGGCCCAGGTCCCCACCCCGACCGACCATTTCGGCTTTCCCATGGGCGCCGCCGGCAAGCTCGCCAACTGGGACGACCTCAGCGCGTACTACGAAATTCTCGCGCGCACCAGCGACCGCGTCACCGTGGACACCCTGGGCCCCACCACCATGGGCCGCCCCTTCGTGATGCTCACCATCACCAGCCCGGCGAACCACGCTCGCCTCGGCGACCTCCACCGCATGCAGCGCCAACTGGCCGACCCTCGTACGGTGAGCGGTACCGACGAACTCGAGCGCCTCCTGGACGAGGGCCGCACCATCGTCATGATCACCCACGCGATCCATTCCACCGAGGTGGGGAGCGCGCAGGTGGCCGCCAAGCTGGCCCACCACCTCGCCTCGTCGGACGATGAACGCGTCCGCGAGATCCTGGACAACGTCATCCTGTTGCAGATCCCGTCGCTCAACCCCGACGGCACGCAGTGGGTCAACGACTTCTACAACGAGCACGCGGGCACCGAGTTCGAGGGGCGCTCCCCGCCCTGGCTCTACCACTTCTACACCGGCCACGACAACAACCGCGACTGGTTCACCTTCTACCAGAACGAGACGCAGCACACGGTCCGTGCCCAGAACGACTGGCACCCCCAGATCGTGCACGACATCCACCAGATGGGGGGCAGCGGCGCACGCATCTTCTTCCCGCCGTACATCGACCCGATTGAGCCGAACGTGGACCCGGGGCTGGTGAGCGCGGTCAACCAGTTGGGCGCGTACATGGCGGCGGAGCTGACCTCGCAGGGGAAGCAGGGCGTGGTGATCAACGCCATCTACGACGGGTTCCACCCCGGGCGCGCCTACATGCACTACCACGGGGGTGCGCGCATCCTGAGCGAGACCGCCTCGGCGCGGCTGGCGACCACCGTGAACGTGCCGCAGAGCCAAGTGCGCGGGGGACGGGAGTACGAGGCTTCGCAGGCGGCGTGGAACTTTCCGTGGCCGTGGCGAGGGGGTGAATGGGGGCTGCCGGATATCGTAGAGTACCAGTTCTCGGGGGCGGTGGCGCTGCTGGTCAACGCGGCGAAGAACCGGCGTTTCTGGCTCGAGAACTTCTACCGGGTGAACGAGCGGGCGGTGGCGGGGTGGGAGAGCTGGCCGGCGGCGTGGGTGATTCCGGGGGGGCAGGAGAACGAGGTCGGGGTGCAGAGCGTGCTGCGGATACTGACGATGGGGGATGTGGAGGTGCGGCGGGCCGGGGGCGATTTCAGCGTGGGGGGCGTGACGTATCCGGCGGGGTCACATGTGGTGGTGATGCGGCAACCGTACGCGGCCTTTGCGCAGACCATGCTGACGGTGCAGGAGTACCCCGACATGCGCGAGTACCCGGGTGGGCCGCCGAAGCGGCCGTATGATGTGACGGCGCACACGCTGCCGTTGCTGATGGGGGTCGAGGCGGCGGCGCTGGAGGATGTGCCGGAGGTGGCGCTGAGCGATCCGATCGAGGTGCCCGCGGTGGAGTACCGGTTGCCCGAGGTGCTGACTGGGCCGGACGCGCCCCGCGTGGGGCTGTACAAGGGGTACCAGGAGCCGATGATCGCGGGGTGGACGCGGTGGATGTTCGATACGCACGGCATGCGCTACGACTCGCTGCACGATGCGCGGGTGCGGGCGGGATCGCTGGGCGACGACTATGACGTGATGATCTTCCAGAGCCAGTCGGACGGGTCGATCAGCCGGGGGAATGCGCAGGGATCGCTGCCGGAACGGTATACGGGGGGGTTGGGAGAGGAGGGGCGCGCGGCGGTGCGTGAGTTTGTGGAGGCGGGGGGGCGGCTGGTGGTGATGGAGGAGGCGGCGGAGTTCGCGATCGGGCTCTTCGGGCTGGATGTGGGCGATCCGACGGAGGGGCTGTCGAGCACCGACTTCTATGTGCCGGGGTCGATCCTGCGCGTGGATCTGGAGGCGGGGCCGCTGTCGTCCGGGTATGACGGGTCGACGGCCGCGTGGTACTGGCGGAGCAGCCGCGCCTTTACGGTGGAGGACGAGCGTGTGGAGGTGTTGGGGAGGTACGGGGGGGACAACCCCGTGATCGCGGGGTGGATTCTGGGGCCGGAGAAGCTGGCCGGGCAGCCGGCGCTGCTGCGGGCGAGGGTGGGGCGGGGGGAGGTCATCCTCTTCGGATTCCAGCCTAACTACCGGGGGCAGAGCATCGTGACGTGGCCGCTCTTCTTCAACGCCATCGCGGGGGAAAGGTTGATTGGATGACGAGGTCGACTTTGGACACCCCGCTGGGGGGAAGGTGGATCGGATGACGTCGGCGACAGGTGTCTGCCCGAATTGCCAGTATCCGGAGAACACGGACGGGGCGAACTTCTGCTCGCGCTGTGGGGGGGCGCTGCGGGGGCCGACGTGTCCCGGATGCGGGGCGCCGACGGAGGTGGGGGACCGGTTCTGCACGGAGTGTGGTGAGGGGGTGCGGGCGACGAGGCCCAAGGTTGCTCTCCCGGGTGTGCGTTCTCCGCTGACGCTGGTAAGCGCCCTTGCGCTGATCGCTATTGTCCTGCTAGTTGTCCAGCAAACTAGTAAGTCTGACACCCCTGTAGCAAGTCCCCCCGTCACCCCACCCGGTACACTCGGCCCCACTTCGACGGTCGACCTCGACGCCATGACCCCCCGGGAGGCGGCCGACCGCCTTTTCGCTCGCGTCATGACCACCCTCGAGAGCGGTGACTCGGCGCAGGCGGAACTGTTCCTGCCCATGGCCATCGCCTCCTACGACAGGATCACCGCCCTGACGCTGGACGATCGGTTCCACCTCTCGCTGCTCCATGCCCTGGGTGGCGACGGGGCTGCTGCCCTGGCCGTGGCGGACGCGGGACTGGCGGTCAGGCCCAATCACCTCCTGTGCCTCGCCGCGGCCGCGGAAGCCGCGCTCATGCTGGCCGACGAAGCCAAGGCGCGCGCCTACTACCAGACCCTCGTGGATGTCTACGAGACAGAGATCGAAGCCGGCCTGGTGGAGTACGGTCCGCAGGATGCCGGTGGACATGCAAACCTGCTGCCGCTGCTGCGCGAGGAGGCGCGGGCGTACCTTGGCGATTCACAGCCGGAGGACCCGGGACCATGATCGAGTCACCACTGGCGCTAGCCACCACCATCGCCGCCGCCACCGCGCTCGCCTTCTGGCTCGACTACCGCGTCCCCGCGCTGGGGAAGGTCGGGGCTTCCATGCTGGCGCTCATCTTCGGCGCGATCCTCTCCAACACGGGCCTGGTACCCGTCGAATCGGGGGTCTACGACGCGGTATTCGGCCCGGTTACCTCGGTGGCGATCGCGTGGCTGCTGCTGTCGGTGAACCTGCGCGACCTCAGGAAGGCGGGCCCCAGGATGGTCGGCGCATTCGGGGTGGCCGTGGCCGGGACGGTCCTGGGCGCCTTCGTGGCCGCCGCCCTGTACGGGGCACACTTCGGCGAAGACACCATGCGCATGGCGGGCGCGCTGACCGGCACGTACTCGGGCGGCTCGGTGAACTTCGTGTCGGTGGGGCGCGAACTGGGGCTGTCGGGCGCCCTTTTCGCCGGGCTGAACGCCGCCGACGCGGTGGTGACCGGCCTGTGGCTCGCGGCCTGCCTCGTGCTGCCGCTCTGGATCGGGCGGTTCTACGCACCCGTGCGGGGCGGGGACGACGAGACCGCGTCACCCCCTGCGGAAACGGAATCGCCCGCACCCGCCACCGAGTCCGAGCGCCACGCCCGCCACCCCTACTTCGCGCGGGAAGGGCTGTCGGCGCTGTCCATCGCCAATCTGGTCGCCGCCGGACTGATCCTCGTCTTCGCGGCGGAATGGCTGGGCGAAGTCTGGCCGGCGGTCCCCTCGATCCTCTGGCTCACCACTCTGGCCCTGGCGCTCGGCCATTCGCCCCTCTTCCGCGACGGCCGCGGCGCCATGCAGCTCGGTTCGGTGGGCCTCCACTTCTTCTTCGTGCTGATCGGCATCGTGTCCCGGTGGTCGGAGATCGCGGCGGTGGGTGTCGAGGTCTTCCTCTTCACGCTGATCGTGGTGGCGGTGCACGCGGTGTTCGTGCTGGGGGTGGGGAGGCTGCTGCGTCTGGATATGGGGACCGTGGCGGTGGCTTCGCAGGCGGCGGTGGGCGGGCCGTCCAGCGCGTTGGCGGTGGCGATTTCGCGGCAGTGGCGGCACCTGGTGCTGCCGGGGGTGGTGGTGGGACTGCTGGGGTACGCGGTGGGGACGTACCTGGGGTTCGGGGTGGCGGCGGTGTTGCGGTAGAGAGGCACGGAGGCTCCGCACTTCCGTCATGGTGCGAAATGCTTGACTTTCTTATGATTGACGGCCCTGCGCCGTCGGCCCCGACCCCGCGACGAAGCACCCGGGAGATTCGGCCGAACCCGTAGGGGGACGGTGCCAAGGGGAACGAAAAGCGACGATTCGGAGATCCACCGGAAGTGATTCCGTCAGACACAAATAGAGGGCGCGCGTCCGCGAAGACGGGCGGCTACGCGCCCACGGGCAAGGACACCGGCACGGTCAAGCCGAAGGGCTCGTCCCGGATCCCGGCCCATTGCGGTATCGACACCATCCCCATCACCTCGCGGAAGCCGTCGTGGCTCAAGGTGCGGTCCCCCGGGGGGCCCAACTACCTGCGCCTCAAGCGCCTCATGCGCAGCCAGTCGCTCCACACCGTCTGCGAGGAGGCCGGCTGTCCCAACATCGGCGAGTGCTGGGAGGACGGCACCGCCACCTTCATGATCCTGGGCGATGTCTGCACCCGCGCCTGCAAGTACTGCGCGGTCGCGCACGGGATGCCCACCGAACTTGACCTGGACGAGCCCCGCCGCGTCGCCGAGACGATCGCCGCGATGGATCTCGACCACGTTGTCATCACCTCGGTCAACCGGGACGAACTCGCCGATGGCGGCGCGGGCATCTACGCGGCAACGATCCGCGAGGTGCGCGACCGGCTGCCGCACTGTTCCGTCGAGGTGCTGATCCCCGACTTCAAGGGCGACGAGGACGCGCTCCGCGCGGTGATGGAGGCGCGGCCCGCCATCCTCGGCCACAACCTCGAGACGGTCGAGAGGCTCCATCCCGACGTGCGGCCCGGGGGCCGCTACTGGCGCTCGATCTCGTACCTGGGGAGCGCCAAGCGGATCGACCCCTCGATGCTGACCAAGACGGGCATCATTCTGGGAATGGGGGAGCGCGCGGGAGAGATCCGCCAGGCGATGGCCGACCTGCGTGAGGCCGCGGTCGACATCCTGACGCTGGGGCAGTATCTGCGGCCTTCGCGGCAGCACATTCCGGTAGCCCGCTGGGTGACGCCCGACGAGTTTGGCGACTGGAAGCGGATCGGCGAGGAGGAGTACGGGTTCAGGCATGTGGAGTCGGGGCCGCTGGTGCGTTCGAGCTATCACGCAAAGGAACAGGCCCGTGAGGTGGAGGCGGGGGGGGCGGGGAGCATCCGCGAGGTGATGGAGGCGGATGTGCCGGCCCCGGCGGAGGTGGTGGGGTTGGAGGCGACCGGGATCGCCGCGGCCCCGGAGGCGCCGCGCCGGGGCGGGCCCTTGATCCAGCTTCGCAACGAGCGCGGGCCGCAACGAGCAGCCGGGGCGGGAGGCTGAGGCGATGGCGCAGGCGACGCAGACCGCAACGAAGAACGGCGAAGCTCCGGGGGCCGGCGAAAGCGGGGATCCCGCCGTCGCGGACCTTCTCCGGGGGTTTTCCGAGGAGGAGCTCCGGGGCCTGCTGGCCGACATGCTCCTCTACCGGCGCTTCGAGGAGGAGGCGGAGGAGGCGTACGCGATCGGCAAGATCGGCGGCTTTTGTCACTTGCATATCGGGCAGGAGGGGCTGGCGGCGGGCGCGATCAGGCCGCTCCGCGGGGACGACCTGGTTATCACCGCGTACCGTGACCACACGATGGCCATCGCGAAGGGGATGGCTCCGCGGGCGGCGATGGCGGAACTGTACGGTCGCGTGGACGGCTGTTCCGGCGGTCGCGGCGGCTCCATGCACCTCTTCGACACCACCGTGGGCTTCTACGGCGGTCACGGGATCGTGGGCGGGCAGATTCCGCTGGGCGCGGGGCTCGCGTGGGCGATCCGGTACCGGGGCGGGGACCAGGTCTGCGTCTGTTTCATGGGGGACGCGGCGGTCAACCAGGGGGTCTTCCTGGAGACGCTGAACATGTCGGCGATCTGGCAGCTTCCGGTCATCTACGTGGTCGAGAACAACGGGTACGGGATGGGGACGGCGTTTTCGCGCGTGTCGGTCACCGAGATGGAGGCGCGCTCGGGGGCGTACGGGATTCCGGCGCATACGGTCGACGGGCAGGACGTGCTGGAGACGTACCGTTTCTTCGAAGGGCTGGCGGAGGAGGTGCGGGGCGGGGCGGGTCCGCAGTTCGTCAACGCCGTCACCTACCGCTTCCGCGGCCATTCCATGTCCGATCCGGTCTCGGGAACCTACCGGTCGAAGGAGGAGGTGGAGTCCCACGTTCAGGGGCAGGACCCGATCACGATCCTGAGGGACCTCATGATGAAGGCCGGAGTGCTGACGCAGGAGGAGCTGGAAGCGATCGACGCGGAGGCGCGCGCGGTCTGCGAGGATGCGGCGGAGTTCTCGGACGCCTCGCCGCTGCCGGACCCGTCAACGCTCTACGACCACGTCTACGCCGAGATCAACCCGCACGGACGGCTGTTCCTGGATGGACGGAAGGCCCCCCATGGCTGAACTCACCTACCGGGACGCGCTCAACGCGGCCATGTGCCAGGAGATGGACCGGGACGACTCGGTCTTCCTGATGGGCGAGGAGGTGGCCGAATACGATGGCGCGTACAAGGTCTCGCGGGGAATGCTGGCCCGCTACGGCGACCGGCGCGTGGTCGATTCGCCGATCAGCGAGCTGGGATTCGCCGGCCTCTGCGTGGGCGCGGCCATGTCCGGACTTCGCCCGATCTGCGAATTCATGACCTTCAACTTCTCCTTCCTCGCCCTGGACCAGGTCATCAACAGCGCCTCCAAGATGCTGTACATGACCAACGGTCAGACCCCGATCCCGATTGTCTTCCGTGGTCCCAGCGGGGCGGCGCTGCAGCTCTCGGCGCAGCACTCCCAGGCGTGCGAGACCTACTACGTGCACGCGCCCGGCGTGAAGCTGGTCACCCCGGCCACGCCCGCCGACGCCAAGGGCCTCCTCGCAGCCGCCATCCGCGACGACGATCCGGTCGCGGTCATGGAGGGCGAGCTCCTCTACAACGTGCGCGGCGAGGTCCCGGACGAGGAGTACGTGATCCCGCTGGGCGTGGCCGACCTGAAGCGCTCTGGCGGCGACGTGAGCATCGTCACGCACGGCAAGATGGTGCACGTGGCGCTGCAGGCGGCCCGCGCACTCGCGCGCGAGGAGATCGAGGCCGAGGTGCTGGACCTGCGCTCGATCCGGCCGCTCGACGTGGACGCGATCCTGGCGACAGTGGCGAAGACGAACCGGGTGGTCTACCTGGAGGAAGGATGGCCCTTCGCGGGCGTCGGGGCACAGATCGTGTCCCTGATCCAGGACGAGGCATTCGACGACCTGGACGCCCCGGTGCTGCGCGTGACCCAGGCGGACGTTCCCATGCCGTACGCGAAGAACCTGGAGCAGTTGGCCAAGCCGGGCGTGAAGGCGGTTGTGGAGGCGTGCCGCAAGGTGCTCTACATGCCGGACACCATCACCTGAGCGAAGACGAAGACAATGGCAACCAGGGTCCACATGGAAGCGCTCTCGCCCACGATGGAGGAGGGCCAGGTCGTCAAGTGGCTGAAGGGTGAAGGGGATGCGGTCGCACAGGGCGACATTCTCGCCGAGATCGAGACGGACAAGGCGACGATGGAGCTGGTGGCCCGGGGCGAGGGGGTGCTTCGGAAGGTTTTCGTGGGTGAAGGGGTGGCCGCGCCGGTGGGGGACGTGATCGCGATCATCGCCGCGGAGGGTGAGGACATCGCGGCGCTGGTGGCGGGGTTGGGTGGGGCGGCGGAGGACGGGAAGGGTCCGCCGGACGAGGGGGCGGCGAGGGCCGCGGATCCGGCGGCGCCCGGTGCGGAGGCAACTGTGGGGACACCGAGTTCGGCGGCGGAGACCTCGGCTGCCACCACGCCGGAGGCGGAGATTCCCGCGGCCGCCCAAGCGGCTCCCTCGGCGGAGATTGCGACTCCCGCACCGGCCCAGGCGGCTCCCACCCGGGTCAAGGCCTCACCCGTGGCCAGGCGCCTCGCGCAGGACGCCGGCCTGGACGTGGCCACCCTGCAGGGCTCCGGCCCCGGCGGCCGCGTCATCAAACGGGACGTTGAAGCCGCGGCCCGCGCGGCGGCTGAGGCGGCGGCGGCTCCCACCGTGGCTGCCCCCACCCCGTGGCCGTCCCCCCCCGACACCGAGTTCGAGGACGCCCCGCTCTCGCAGATGCGCAAGACCGTCGCGCGCCGCCTGACCGAATCGCTCGGCCCCGTCCCCCACTTCTTCCTCACCGTCGACGTGGACATGACCCGGGCCCTGGCCGCGCGCAAGCGCGTCAACGAACTGCTTGCCGCGCGCGGCGCCAAGGCCTCGATCAACGACCTGGTGATCAAGGCGGCGGCGGTCGCGCTCACGCACCATCCCGAGTGCAACGCCTGGTGGCAGGGTGACTCCATCCGGCGCTTCCACCGGGCACACATCGGCGTGGCGGTCGCAGTGCCCGACGGCCTCATCACCCCGGTCATCCGGGACGCGCACGCCAAGGGGCTGGGGCAGATCAGCACCGAGATTCGCGAGCTGGCCGACCGTGCCCGCGACAAGAAGCTGCAGCCGCACGAGTACACTGGGTCCACCTTCTCCATCTCCAACCTGGGCATGTTCGGGATCGAGGAGTTCACTGCGGTGATCAACCCGCCCGAGGCCGGGATCATCGCGGTTGGGGCGGTGGAGGAGCGGCCGGTGGTGGTCGGCGGCGAGGTGGTCGTGCAGCCGCGCATGCGCGTCACCATGAGCTGCGATCACCGGGTCATCGACGGTGCCCAGGGGGCCCGCTTCCTGGCCACGCTGAAGTCGTTCCTGGAGGAGCCGGCGGCGATTCTGATGTAAGGTGCACAAGGCCCCCGGCCGGAAGTCACACCCTGAAGAGAGGTCTTCCCTTGGCAGGCAATACACAGAAAAACACGGACTACGATGTGATCGTCATCGGCGGCGGCCCCGGTGGCTACGTCGCCGCCATCCGCGCGGGCCAGCTGGGGCTCAAGGCTGCCTGTGTCGAGGCCGACAAGCTGGGCGGCGTGTGTCTGAACATCGGCTGCATTCCCACGAAGGCGCTCCTGAGCAGCGCGCTCCTGGTCAACGAGCTGAAGGGCGCGGGCGGTCACGGGATCTCGTTCGAAGGGTTCGATGTCGACCTGGGGCCGGCGCAGAAGCGGAGCCGCAAGGTGGCGAACCGGCTCTCGAACGGAGTCAAGTTCCTGCTGAAGAAGAACCAGGTCGACCACATCGAGGGGTATGGGCGGTTGCTGGGGGGCGGCGGTGCGGTCGAGGTGGACAAGGACGGCGTGAAGCGCACCATCACCGCCGGGGACATCATCGTCGCCACGGGGTCGCGGCCGCGCAGCCTGCCCTTCCTGCAGATCGACGAGGACCGCATCTGGTCGTCTACGGGTGCGCTCTTTCAGGATACGGCGCCGGAGTCGCTGGTGGTGGTGGGAGCGGGGGCGGTGGGGATGGAATTCGCCGACATCTACAACGCATACGGCACCAAAGTCACCGTCATCGAGGCGCTGGACCGGGTCCTGCCGCTCGAGGACAAGGACTCGTCGCGCGCGGTGGCGCAGGCATTCAAGCGTCGCAAGATGGACATCTTCACAAGCGCGCGGGTGGAGAGCACCGTGGCCCGCGACGACGGGGTGACGATCTCCTTCACCGACAAGCGCGGCAACGCGTGCACCCTCGATGTCGACTACGTGCTGTCGGCGGTGGGGCGGATTCCGAACACCGAGGACATCGGGCTCGACTCGGCGGGCGTGAAGCTGACCGAACGCGGTAACTTCATCGCGATCGACGAGGCTGCGCGCACCAACGTGCCCGGCGTGTGGGCGGTGGGCGACTGCGCCGGCAACCAGCTTCTGGCGCACAAGGGGATGCACGAGGGGGTGGTCGCGGCCGAACACATCGCGGGCGCGGGGCACCACACGGTCGACTACGGCAACGTCCCCAACTGCACCTACTGCCACCCCGAGGTGGCGTCGGTCGGGCTCACCGAGGAACAGGCGCGCGAGCAGGGCCTGGACATCGAGGTGGGGAAGTTCCCGTGGGCTGGGAACGGGCGGGCTCTGGCGGCGGGCGATTCCACGGGCTTCGTGAAGGTGATCCGCGACAAGCGGTATTCCGAGGTAGTGGGGGCGCACATCGTGGGGCCGCACGCGACCGAGCTGATCGCCGAGTTCGTCATGGCGAGGCATCTCGAGTCGACCGTCGAGGAGATCGACCGGGCCATGCATCCGCACCCGACGCTTTCCGAGGCGGTGGGAGAAGGCGCGCTGGGGGCGCTGGGGCGGGCGCTGCACATATGAGGTGAGCCGAGAAGCCGGGGTCCGTCGTCCGGGAGCTCTTGGAAGCGCCTTGCCAGGCCGGCGCCTAAACCGCTCCCGGTGC
This sequence comes from Longimicrobiales bacterium, assembly GCA_965208295.1. Lineage (GTDB taxonomy): Bacteria > Gemmatimonadota > Gemmatimonadetes > Longimicrobiales > Gaopeijiaceae > Bin94. The sequence goes on from OZ242328.1 coordinate 2,217,217, forward strand.
TCGCGCGGGTCCTATCCGCGGATTGGGCCGGCCTCAAATCCCGCCAGCTCAAGCACTGCGAGCGCGAGGACCTGGGTACACGCAACGAGGTCATCCACATCGCAGGATTCGTCCGCTTGATGTGCCAGGGACAGCTCCCCCGGACCGTAGGCCACACAGTGCCGGACCCCGCCGATGCGGGCGAAGTGCTTCTGGTCGTAAGTGCCGGGACTCGCCACCAGGGCGGGATTGCGTCCCCTGATGGTGCGGATGGCGTTCGAGAGGGCCGCAACAAGGGGTGAGCCGGGTGGAGCCTGCACGGGATGCACCACCATGCGGTCCACGACGGTCAGGTCCCGCCCGGGGTCCTCGGCCTCTACCCGTGCGACCAGGCGTTCGACTTCTTCCCTGACCTCGTCGAAGGATTCCTCCGGGATGAAGCGGCGGTCGAAGGTGGCGGTGCAGCGGTCGGCGACGCAGGGAGACTGGACGACCTCGTCCGCTTGCCCTCCGACGACGGCGTTGACGTTGAGCGACGGCCGGCGCGAGGCCTCGGGGACCACGGGCAGCGCGGAACAGCGAGACGCCAGGGCGGGGGCGAGACAGGTTCGGAAGGCCTCCAGCACGACGCCCATGTCATCAATGGCACTGCGCCCCAGGTGGGGCATGCTTCCGTGCGCTGTCCGGCCACGCGCGACCACGTCGAACCAGTACACGCCCCGGTGCCCGACACATATCCGATCCGGGCCAAAGGGTTCGGGGATGATCGCGTAGTCGGTATTCCGCGCCGAGACGAGCCCGGTCCGGCATAGGTGCGCCACGCCCGCAAAGCCGCCGCTCTCCTCGTCCACGGTCGCGCTGATGTCGACCGCGCCCTCCAGATCCACGCCTGCGCGCCGGATGCACTCAACCGCAAAGACGGCCGCGGCGATCCCGGATTTCATGTCGGAAGCACCCCTGCCGTAGATGCGCCCGTCCCGCACCGCGCCCTCGAACGGGTCGACCGTCCAGCCCTCGCCCGGCGGCACCACGTCGAAGTGGCCGTTGAGGTGAATTCGCTTACGGACGCCCGTCCCCCCTCCCCGCCCCACCACGTTCACGCGCGGATGCTCGGCCGTGTGTTCGGGAAGCCCCTCTGCCTCGACGTACTGCACGTCAAGCCCGGCGGCGTGCAACCGCCGCCCGATCAGCTCGGCGCATTCGCGGTATGCTTCGCCGGGCGGGTTGACCGTCGGAACCCGGATGAGCTCGGTCGTGAAGGCCACGATCTCCTCGCGGGCGGCCTCGACCTGTGCGAGAACCTGATCGGCCCGCTCGGGAGGCCTTGCGCGATTGGGTTGGTTGGGCATAGTAAACTCCAGATTACTTTGTGTCATCTCCACTTTACAAGAGGAGCCCGCGTGACTTCCATGTTCAGCCTGGCGGGCCGCTCTTCCGCCGTGGTGGGCGCCGGATCGGGTATCGGCGAGGCGGTCGCCGTCGGGTTTGCCGAAGCGGGTGCATGGGTGTGCTGTCTCGACGTGAACCCGGTAGCTGCGGGCAGAACCGCCGCCGCGATTCGGGAAAGTGGGGGCGCGGCTGTGTCGGCCCCCCTCGACATCATGGACGGTGTGGCCGTCACCGCCTCCTTCGAAGAGATTGCGGCCGAGCAGGGTTCGCTCGACATCGTCGTCTCCACCCCGGGCATCAATGTGCGCAAGCCCCTCCTGGACTACACGGATGCGGAGATCGACCGTGTCCTCGGCCTCAACCTCAAGGGGAGCGCACACGTCATCCAGTCGGCGGGACGCATCATGAGGGAGCAGGGATCCGGCTCGATCGTGCTCTTCAGCTCGATCCGCTCCGTGGTGGTCGAGCCGGGCCAGGGGATCTACGCGGCCACCAAGGCGGGCATCGTGCAGATGGTGCGGGCGGCCGCGGCCGAGCTGGGCCCCTTCGGCGTGCGCGTCAATGCCATCGCCCCCGGCGTGATCGACACGCCCCTGACCGCGCCCATCAAGGAGCGGCCCGAGTGGTACGACGCCTACGCACGGCGGAACATCTTCGGCAGGTGGGGGACGGCGCGCGAAATGGCGGGCCCCACCGTCTTCCTCGCCTCCGACGCGGCGAGCTACGTCACCGGAACGGTGCTCTTCGCGGACGGAGGCTGGACGGCGATCGACGGGCGGTTTACCCCACCGGAGATGTAACTACAACTCCAGGTCAATCCCCCGAATCTGCAACACTCGCGCCACCGCTTCGCCGATCTTGTTGTTCGGAGTCGACGCGCCCGCGGTGATGCCCAGCTGGAAGGGCCCGGCCGGCACCCAATCCGTCTCGGTCACCTCGGGAGTGTGGGGGTCCAGTTCGGGCTTGTGGTGGATAACCCCGGTCACGGTGTCGATGCAGGACGCGTCCTTCACGTGGAAGGTGGTGGTGTATTCGCGGCAGAGGTGGGCCAGGTGGTTCGTGTTGGAGGAGTTGTAGCCGCCCACCACGATCATGATGTCGGGGGGAGACTGCATCATCTCCAGGATCGCATCCTGGCGCTCCTGCGTGGCGGAGCAGATGGTACCGAAGGAGCGGAAGTGCTCGTCCGCGTGCTCCTCGCCGAACGATTCGGCCATCATCTCGCGCAGCCGGGCGCCGATGGCCAGTGATTCGGTGGCGAGCATGGTGGTCTGGTTGGCCACGCCGATCCTCGCAAGGTCACGGTCGGGATCGAAGCCGTCCGAACTGCGCACCGCGAAACGACGGAGAAACGACTCCCGGCCCGGAGCGTCCCGGCGCCCGGTCATGTAGGCGCCCACCTCCTCGGCTTCGGCCATATCGCGCACGATGATGTACCTGCCCCCCTCGTAGCGCTGCACCTGGCTGGCCGTCGCCCGCGACTCCTCGTGCGTGTACTTGCCGTGAATGACCGCCGTGAAGCCATCCCTGGCATAGCTGTTCACCCGCTTCCATACCAGCAGCACGGAGCCGCAGGTGGTGTCGACCAGGATGCACCCGATCTCCTGGAGCCTCTTCAGGTCGGAGAGGGTGACGCCGAACGCCGGGATGATCACCACGTCGTCCGCGGTGATGTGCCCGAAGTCGAACACGGCGTCGTCCCCCGGCAGAATCGACTCGATCCCCATCTCGTCGAGCCGGGTGTTCACATGCGGGTTGTGGATGATCTCGCCCACCAGGTAGATGCGCTTGTCGGGGAACTTGTGGCGCGTCTCGTAGGCGTAGTCCACCGCGCGGTCCACCCCGTAGCAGAAACCGAAGTGCTTGGCCAGACGCACCGTGATGTTGCCGAAACGATCGGTGTACGCACGCGACCGGATCCGCTCCACGATAGCCGAGTGATACTCCGAATCGATGATGGGCCGGACCGTGGCCTTGAGCCCGAAGCCCCTGCGGAAATATGTCTGCTGCATGGTGGCTGCCTGCCGTGGTTTCGGGGGACGGAGAGGTGAAGGCCGGGCCGGCTGGAGGGAGACCCGGGACCCCCGAGTGGTGGGGATGAATATACATTGCAGGACGGGCCGGGGGTATTCTCGGGTGTCCATGGCGACATCGCCGCACGAAATGTTGGGGACCGCCGCAGGCCGCCGGGCCCACGAAAGGAGCCGAGCCTTGCTGAGCAGGTTGATCTTCATCTTCGTTGCCGTTCCGCTGCTGGAACTGGTCATACTCCTGCGCATCGGCCAGTGGATCGGCCTTGGGCCCACCGTCGCGCTAGTCGTCACGACCGGGGTCGTGGGGGCGTCACTGGCCCGCCAGCAGGGGGTCCGGGCGTTTCTGGCCGTTCAGCAGGAGCTGGCGGCCGGCCGGTTGCCGGCGCGGTCGCTGCTGAACGGGCTTTCGATCCTCGTGGGGGGTGCGTTCCTGCTCACGCCGGGCGTGCTGACCGATCTCGTGGGGTTCAGTCTTCTGATTCCGGCGTCGCGGCGGTGGCTGCAGCGCCTGGTCCGACGCAGGCTGGAGCGGCGCATTCGCGAGGGGACCGTCGAGTTCCAGGTCTACGGCGCCGACGGGGCCTCCACCACCCGGCGTGCGGAGGTGCATACGCGCGACCCAAGCAAGGAAGATCGCCGATGAGCCGCGACATCACCTTTCTGGAACGTCTGCTCGACGCGCCCGGCCCGTCTGGCTTCGAGGCACGTGCGGCGCGGGTCTGGCGGCGTGAGGCGGAGGCCTTTGCCGAGTCCTGGGCGGACGTTGTGGGCAACAGCTACGCGGCCGTCCGGCCCGACGCGCGGCCCCTGGTGCTCCTGGCCGGGCACATCGACGAGATCGGTCTGCAGGTGACCCACGCCGACAAGTCCGGGCTCCTCTACTTTGGCGGAATCGGGGGGTGGGACCCGCAGGTACTGGTGGGGCAGCGAGTGCGAGTGCTGGGTGCGAAGGGCGATGTGCCCGGGGTGATCGGTCGCAAGGCCATTCATCTGATCGAGCCGAAGGAGCGCGACAAGGCAGTGAAGGTGAAGAAGTTGTGGATCGATGTGGGAGCCGGATCGAGGGAGGAGCTTGGGGAGTTGGGGGTGCGCGTGGGCGACCCGGCCGTGCTGGACGCGGGGATGGTGCGGTTGGCGGGGGACCGGGTGGCCAGCCGTGCGATCGACAACCGGGTGGGGGCGTTCGTGGTGCTGGAGGCGCTCCGGTTGGTGGCGGAAGGGAAGGGTGGGGCGGGGGTGGTGGCCGTGGCGACCGCGCAGGAGGAGATCGGGTATTCGGGGGGTGGGGCCCGCGCCAGTGCGTTCGGACTGTCGCCGGATGTGGCGCTGGTGGTGGACGTGACGCACGCTACCGACGTGCCCGAGGTCGACAAGAGCGAGGTGGGGGAGCACTCGCTGGGTGGGGGTCCCGTGCTGACGAGGGGTTCGGCGACGCACCCGGTGGTCTTCGAGTTGCTGGCCGAGCTCGCCGGGGACCGGGACATCCCGTATTCGATCCAGGCTGCGCCGCTGCGCACCAGCACGGACGCGGATGCGATTCATCTCGCTCGCGGCGGGGTGCCGACGGGTCTGGTGTCGGTGCCGAACCGCTACATGCACTCGCCGAGCGAGATGGTGGCCGTTTCGGACTTGTTCCACACGGCGGAACTTTTGGCGGCCTTTGTGGAGCGGCTGGACGAGGGGGTGGATTTCAGCCGATAGGCAGGCGGGGTGGGTCTATCGGTTTCCAGCGGTTCCCGGCACCGAATCCGGGAGAATGACTCCGCCCACGCCCGCCAGCGGCCCCTTCCATGGAAGGTCAGCGCCCACGGAAGCCACCGGAAGCACGACGACCGTTCCGGCCAGAGGGTCCTCCAGGTCGGGATAGCTGGCCATAAGCGTGGTCTGCGAACCACGGGTAACCGGCCCCGGGAACAGCTTGATGTCGCCGGCGCTCTCGGGGTGTTCGTCGTCGCCGATATTCTGCCTGAAGGGATACCCCAGAATGCCGCCGTTATACCCCCAGCAGCGGAGTCCACCGGCCCGCATGACTGCGCACGTGCCGTCCTCGTAGAGGAAGATCCTTGCGACGGGACCTCCGACCCTGACGGGATCGACGGACGTAATCTCTTCATCGTCACCCAACCTGGTAATGTCCGGGAGGCCGAGCTGCCCGGAAGAATCGCCGTCTCCCCAGCACCGCACCGACCCGTTCTCCAGCAGCACGCACGTGTGCCAGTAGGAGGCCGCAAGGTCGACCACGGGCGACTCGAAATACAGAGGCACGGTGGCGGCAGCGGTCTCGTCGTCTCCGATGTGCTCCCACCAGTTGTTGCCGTGGCCGAGGTTGCCGTTGGCTGCGTCTCCCCAACACCGCACCGCGCCATCGTCCATCAGCGCGCACATGTGGTATCCACCGACCGCGATCTTCGTCGCCGTCCCGGGGAGTTCCAGGTCCCCGGCCTCCGACGGAGGTTCGTCGTCGCCAATGGGTTCGATCGTGCCGAACTCCCCGTAACCCAGGCCATAGCTGCGTCCGACGACCTTCTTGTTCTCCCAGTCCCAGTCTTCGGCATTGATGCCCCAACACCGCACCTTCCCGGTGTCGAGCAGCGCACACGCCTTGTAGCGTCCCCCGGCTACCTGGACGGCGTTGCCGCCCAGGAGCACGTCACTGTCCATCTCCGCCGGGGTCTCGTCGTCGCCCACGTTGATCTGGTCCTGGTGCCCCATGCCCAGCTGGCCGGCGTGGTTGCTTCCCCAACAGCGCACCCTGCCCGAGTCGAACACGGCGCACACGAAGTCGTCCCCGCCACCGATGTCCACCACGCGCCCGCTGATCCCGATCGGAACGGGACCCACATCGACGAGCGTTTCGTCGTCACCGATGTGGTTGAGATTGCCGTAACCGAGGAGGCCGCCGTCGGCATCTCCCCAGCACCGGACGTCACCGGCCAGCGTACGCACGCACTCGTTCGAGCGTCCGAGACGAAACTGTACCGCCAGCTCGCCGAGGGGCATGTCTCCGACGTCCGGGGGCCCCACGAAGCCCCGGGTCGCCCGGCCGTAGGCCCACAGAGGCTGCCGGCGGTCTCCCCAGCACCTCACCGCGCCCCGTTCCGTCAGGACGCACATGACGTCCTGGTTGAAGCGACCCTCCACGATCGCGTAGATCTCGACGTCAGCGACAACCTCCTGGTCCAGATACGTAGCCCGAAACTCGCCCGATCCATTTGTCTTTGCGGTGAGCGTTCCGTTGTCGATCTCCAGCATCGAGGCGTCCGATACCGCCCAGGAATCGGCCCACTCCGGATCTATCGGCACTGCGGTTCCGTGGTCGTCCGTGAGGATCAGCGATACCGGATGGGATTGTCCGACCCCGAGCTCCCACCTGGCAGCCGCAAGCGCGACGGTCAGGGGCGGCTGGAGGACGTGGTAGTGCGCGTACTCGCCCAGGTACTTGAAGGCCGTGGTGTCCCAGGCGCTCACTCCGACTCGCCCTCGCCCGGCGGAGCGCCCGGTGACGCACAACCTTGCGGAGGTGCTGTCGGTGGAGACGACGAGCGAGTCGACGGCCAGGACCTCCGGGTCGAACGACTGCCGCGAGATGTAGTCGAATTCCAGCAGGCTAACGGCCTCTCCGTCGGAATCACGTCCGGCCAGCTCCAGGCATCCCGATTGACCCGGGATGACCCAGTTGGGGCCGCGCCAGGAGCCGCTCACCCACTCCCAGTTGGAGGTGACTCCATGTCCGGTCTGGCTTCCGGACCGGACGAAGAGCGTGTCGCGGCCGGGACGGTTGGGGTGTACATCGGCGCTGGCGGTAAGGCTGTCGCCGGACACGCCCGTCTCGCCGAGGCGCAGGCCACTTTGCTCGGACACCCCCCATTGCATTCCGGGCGGGGGCGGAACAGCAGGTGCGCCGTCGGAATCCAGCAGTTGGGCTGAAAAATCAATTGTGCGGGCGGGTTGGCCCACGCGGGAGAAAACCATGGCCGCGCGCGGGGACACGCGCACAGTCATTCCGGTCCCGTCCGTGTCGAAGGCAGCAGCGGAGGCCTCTAAAGAATCTTCCAGGGGATCCGTCGGATCCACGTCGGGATGACAGGCGACGGCTGGCAGAAGGCACGCCAGCAGCCCGTTGACTGCCCGCGCGCGAATTCGACATGGCCGTGTCATCGCAGCATCTCCTTGTCGGCTCTCCACGGGAGCGAGCCGGTCATCGGTATCGCACCAGCTTCCATTCCATGTGCGCGCCTCCATCGGTCACCTCCAGTTGTACGCTGCCCCCAATGCCCCGGGGATCGCTAACCAGGAAGTAGTAGTTTCCGCCGATCGCGGACTGGCCGCCCGCGGCTTGCCCCGCACCGACGCTGATCGTCGCCCAGGGCTCGAAGTGTTGCCACGCTCGGTCGATGAAGGGGATATCGTATTCGGGCAGTCCACCCCGGTCGTCCAGGGCGAAGGAGACCATCCAGTCCAGGCGGGATTCCACAGGGTCCCAGCCCGGCACGACTTCGCGCATGCGCTCGACAAGGCCGGGACCCTTGCCGCGAAGGTGCCATTGGTTCCACTCGACGAAATAGTGGCCGTACCAGTCCTCGGCAGCCCCCTTGATGACTCGCCGGGCCGCGGATGCGTAGGACTGGCCGTGATTGAAGATCAGTCGTGTGACGAGAAACCTGAGGTACGGGTGACTCTCTCTGTAGCCGGCAAGGAAATCCCCGAACCAGGGCAGTCGCAGGCGAAAGCCGCGCAAGTCGACTTCAAGGTCCCAGTTCGCATCCAGTGGGGTATTCGTTGCAAGCCTGTTGTTCTCGTCCGCGAACCAGTTCGCGATCCCTTCGCTGGACCATGGACCGACGAACCCGGCGTTGTTGCGCCGGTCCCACGCGTGGGCCAACTCGTGGGCGGTCAGACTGTGGTACCACCACTTGTCGCCCCATTCGGCGTCGCGCACGTGTACGGTTGTGGTGGTCCGCTCTCCGTCGATGTTGTGAATCATCACGCCGGTGCTGTGTTCATCGCTGCCCGCGTTGTACATGACCACCATTTGTTCGTTGTTGGTGTTGGTGATCGGCAGGCGTGGCCCGAACACGGTCTTGTAGAGATCCTGCACCTCATCCGACCCCAGCCAGTTCATGATTTCGTCGAATTGGGCGGCCCGGGTGTCGGTCCAGATCGAATCCAGATCCTCCTTGAACACGGCAAAGACCACGTTGGGGGGATAGAGTTCGACGACCCGGAAGACTCCCGCGCGCTCGTCGTTCGTGTACCACTCGAACTCGTCGCCGACCTCCCATTTGTCCGTCTGCGTGTCCAGCCCCTCCAGAGAGTCGCTCTGCACCGAGTAGGCGCTTGGATGAAGCCTCGGTGGGGCGGGTCGGTGCGTGGCCTCCGGATGTGCCTCCTCGGCCCGACGGAGCCAGAGACGGGGAGACGGTTGTACCGTGCGGTCGGTCACCTCGATCACGTACGGCGCCCCGCCCCCGTACTCCACGGGGCTGGGGTCATAGCGGGACGCATCGATGGCACTTCGTTCGACACCGGCCAGGACATAGGCGGCGCCCGGCTGTGCCCAGAGGCGAAGACACGAGTCCGGTCCGTCCATCCGGAAGGACTCGCCCACGTCGAGCCTGGCGACCGGCCCGGCCAGCCGGTTCACCGATGCCGGTCCATTTACGTCAACACCGACAACCGCAACCGTTCCTGTCCCCAGAGGATTCCCCATGCACTCGCCCGCGTGCAGCGGGGTCGGCACGAACCGCATTTCCGCGCTGTCGCCGAAGGCCTCGAGAGCGGGTTCTCCCCCCACCTGGAAGGCTGGCAACAAGATGCGGTCCACTGCGTACCCCCGCGCCGTGACCACGTCGCTGGCGGGCCAATCCTCCTGTTTCAGGGACACCACGAAGGGACGAGGCGGCGCCACCTCGACGCGCACAGATTTCAAAGGCTGTCCGGCGGCGGCTGGATCGAGCTGCACCCAGCCGGGGCCGAGAACCTCGACCGCCACTCCGGGAGGGGACTCCCGACGGATCACGTTGGCGACGGGCATTTCGGGTAACCAGCGAGATTCGGTCACCTGGTAGGTCCAACTCTGGCCGCCGGTCTCGATCGGCACCACGACGGTCGTGTCGAGACGCGCGACAGTGATGCGGGTCACCGTTGCAGCCACGACGAGCGCGCTGCCGTTTACCTGACCCGAACCCGCCGAAATTCGCGCCTCACCTTCCCCCACCGCGGTCACGAGGCCACCTGCGTTCACCGTCGCGATCCGGGGGGCACTGCTTTCCCATTCCACGATCGCGTCAACGACCTCGTAGCCGTTGGCGTCCGTCGCCTCAGCCGTGAAGGTCACCGTGTCGCCGATCGCGAAGAGCGAGTCCAGGGCGGGAGAGACGGCGATCGCCGCCACCACCTGGCGGACCGTAACCTGTGCCGTGGCGCTCAGCTGCTGGTAGAATGCGCGCAGCGTTCCCGTGCCGTTGGCGGCCGCCGTGACCAAGCCATTGGAGTCTACGGTGAAGACATCCGTGTCTTCGCTGGTCCAGGTGACCGTGCCATTGAACTCGGCCCCGTACTGGTCGGTCAGCGCCGCAGTAAAGACCTGCGTATCGCCGATGGACGCAAAGGAGGCCGTGGCCGGCGAAATCGAAATGGCAACCGCTCTGGGAGGGTCCGGAATGTCCACCGGCGGAGGGTCGCCGCCACAGGCCGCGAAGAACAGCAAAGACCCGATAGCGGCCCGGGTCAGGGGAAACCCGGTCACCCGCCTGGACGGTGCGGGCCTCAAGCGCCGCGAGGAGGTTCCTGCACTCCGCGTTCTCGTCCGCGTCGCCCGTCGGTCCCATTCGACTGAAAACCACTCGCCCTTTTTCCAGGGCGAACGGATCCCTGCCGCTCCTCCGAGCATCGCTGACCTCCTCGGCTGGCCAAACCGAAAACAACTGGCTTGGATGGGGATCCTCCACCATTACCCACAGAAAACAGTGCATACGGGAGTGCCCTCACTGTATGGAGACGGGCACAAGGCCGCAAGGTGTAGCGGTACCGAGCGATCCACCTCTCCATCGGTCGCAAGCCCGTCTGCTCCTCTTCGATCGGGAACCTGAAGAAGAGGCCGCGATATTGACGTCCCCCCTCTCTACCGTTCCATTGGTCCAAACCACCCCCAACAGCAAGGAGCCTCATGGTCGACGCCCGCGCCGTCATCAGAGACCTCCAGGAGATGCGTGAAGACGGGCATCTCTCGGACGCCCTTCTTCGCCACGCAGCCAGGACCCTCTACGGGGTCGACGACCGCTTCGACTGGGTAGGCGTCTACCTGCTGGACGACGATGGCGCCGAACTCTGGCTCCATAACTATTTCGGCGCCCCCACCGATCACGCGAAGATCCCGGTCGGCGAAGGCGTCTGCGGTACCGCCGTGGCCCACGGCGCCAACCAGAATGTGCCCGATGTCGCCGAGTTCGAGGGTTACCTGTCGTGCAATCCCGACGTGAAGTCCGAACTGGTGGTGCTGATCCGCGCCGGCAGCGAGATCTACGGCCAGTTCGACATCGATTCCCACCGCCCCGCCGCGTTCGAGAACCAGGACGAAGTGGCGGTCCAGATGGTCGCCGACAAGCTGGCGGAGCAGATCGCGCGCGAGCGTCGCTGAGAGCTGGAACAGGTCCGCCCGTTCCTGGCCCCGAACCCGGGTCCCTTCACCCTTGACGGTACCCGCAGCTACGTCGTCGGAGAATGTCGTACGGCCATCATCGATCCGGGTCCGCGGCTCGAAGGTCACCTCCGCAGGCTCGCGGCGGCGGTCGTTTCGGCCGAATCCGTGGTGGTGCTGGTCACGCATGGGCACGGGGACCATACCGCCGGGGCGGAGGAACTGGGGCGACTGACGGGTGCCGAGGTGTGGGGTCCAGGCGAAGAGCGCGACCTTCGCGACAGCCAGGCCTTCACCACCGACGCCGGTTCCGTCATTGCCATTTCCACGCCGGGACATTCACGCCGCCACTTCTGCTTCCACATTCCTGATCTGGGCGCGGTCTTCACCGGCGACATGATCCTGGGAGAAGGCGATACGACCTGGGTGGGCGAGTACCCCGGCGGCGTCGCCGACTACCTGGCCTCGCTGGACCGCTTGGAGGCGCTGGAGGCGAACATCCTCTACCCGGGACACGGAAACCCGCTGCGCGACCCGGCCGCCGCCATCGCGCGCTTTCGCCGCCACCGGCTGTCGCGGATCGACCAGGTCCGTCGCGCGGTCGCGCAAACCGCCACCACCGACGCCCGCGCCCTCACCCGGCACGTCTACGGCGCCCTGCCCCCCGACATCTTCGAGATGGCCGCGTCCGGGGTGGAGGGGATTCTGGACTACCTTTCCGGCTCCGGGTAAGCTTCCCCCATGATTCCGGTAACCCTGGCGAAGTCTCTCGTCGCGATCTGCGGCCGCGACGGCGTGATCGTCGACGAGGACCGCCTCCTCGTCTACGAGTCCGACGCGCTGACCGCGTACCGGCACCGTCCCGGCGCCGTCGTTCTGCCGCGCACCACGGCCGAGGTCCAGGGTGCCGTCGCCGCCATCGCCCGCCATGGCCTCCCGATCGTGCCCAGGGGGGCCGGCACCGGACTGTCGGGTGGCGCGGTGGCACTCGACCGGGCAGTCGTGGTGGGGACGGCTCGCATGAACCGCATCCTCGAGATCGACGCCGCAAACCGCCGGGCAGTGCTCCAGCCGGGGGTCATCAACGCCGAACTCTCCGCCGCCGCCCGTCCCCACGGGCTCTACTACGCCCCCGATCCCTCATCGCAGACCACCTGTACGATCGGGGGCAACGTGGCCGAGAACTCGGGCGGGCCCCACTGCCTCAAGTACGGCGTGACCTCCCGCTACGTGACCGGTCTGACCATTGTGCTGCCCGACGGGTCGGTGGCGAAGCTGGGGGGACAGGGCCGCGACGCGCCCGGGTACGACCTCGTCGGTCTCTTCGTGGGCTCGGAGGGGTGCTTCGGGATTGCGACCGAGATCGAAGTCGGCCTTCTGCCCCTTCCCGAGGGGGTTCGCACCTTGCTGGGCATCTTCGACCGCATCGAGGACGCCGGCCGGGCAGTCTCCGACATCGTGAGCGCGGGCCTGCTCCCGGCCGCCATGGAAATCATAGACGGACCCACGATCCGGGCCGTCGAGGACAGCGTCTTCGCGGCTGGATACCCAACGGACGCCGAGGCCGCCCTGGTGATCGAGTTCGACGGAGTGGAGGCTGGGCTGGATGCCGAAGCCTCGCGGGCAGCGGATTTCTGCAAGCGAGCCGGTGCCCGCGAAGTGCGAAGCGCCCGCGACGAGCACGAACGCATGGCGCTCTGGAAGGGGCGGAAGAAGGCCTTCGGCGCGATGGGACGGATCGCGCCCGACCTGCTGGTGCAGGACGCGACGGTTCCCCGCACCACCCTCCCATCGATCCTGAAGGGGATTTCCGAGATTGCGAAGCGGTACGACCTCGTCGTGGCCAACGTCTTCCACGCCGGCGACGGAAATCTGCACCCCAACATCCTCTTCGACCGCCGCGACGAAGGCGAACTGGAGCGCGTCGAGCGGGCCTCGAAGGAGATCATGCAGCTCTGCGTCGACTCGGGCGGCACGATCACCGGCGAACACGGCGTCGGCCTCGACAAGAAGGACCATATGCCGCTCATCTACGGCCCGGCCGAGCTGGATGCCATGTGGGGTGTGCGGCGCGTCTTCGATCCCGCCGGCACGATGAATCCGGGCAAGGTGCTGCCGGAGGACACGGCGCCCGGGTGGTCGGCGGAGGGGGACGTGCGGGAAGCGGAAGAACCGATGGTGGCGGTGGGCGAGGCGCCATGAGCACGGCAACCGCTCCCGCGGCGCTGTCGGGCCTGCTTCCGGAGAGCCGCGTGCTGACCGGGCCGGCCGCATTCGAATGGACGGGGGGGATGGCGGCCGAAGCCGTGCTGTTTCCCGCCGACACGGACGAGGTGCAGGCACTGGTGCGCGCGGCCAACGAAACCGGCACGCGACTTCTGCCCGCGGGTGCCGGAAGCTGGCTGGACGCCGGCGGATGGACGCGGCCCGGCGGCGTGATCGTCTCGACGGCGCGCCTGGACTCGGTTCTCCACTACGAACCCGCCGACCTGACGCTCACGGCGGGGGCCGGACTCGGCTGGCGGAAGCTGTCGGCCCTGCTCGAGCCCAACGGACAGTGGCTCCCGGTGGACGGCCCCGGTGTCGGGGTGGGGACGCTGGGCGGCGCGGCCGCGTGCGGTGTGCCGGGGCCGCTCAGGGCGCGCTATGGAGCCGTCCGCGACAACGTACTCGGCCTCGAGGTGGTGACGGGCGACGGCCGCCTGCTGCGGGTCGGCGGTCGCGTGGTGAAGAACGTGGCCGGCTACGATCTGGTGCGGCTCTTCACGGGCAGCCGGGGCAGTCTTGGGGTGATCACGAGGGTGTCGGTGCGGCTGTTTCCGCGTCCGGAGGCGGACGTGACGATGGTGTTCGAGGGTGGTGGGGTGGAGGAGGTGCTGGAGGTTGCACGGGTGGTGCGCACGAGCCCTCTCCCGGTGGCGTCGGCCGAGCTGGTTGTGCGGGGGGCGGGGCTGGCCGATGGAGAAGCGGAGCTGGCGGTGCGGGTGCTCGGCGGCCGGGAGGAGGCGGAAGACATCTGCTCGCGCCTGGTGGCCGGGATCGGTGCCGCGCCGGGGGGGACGATGCGGGGTGGGGAGAGCGAGGTCTTTCACCGCCGCCGCATTGAGTGGGAGGGACGGTCGCCGCTTGTGGTGCGCCTGGCCGCTCTGCCTGGCCGGCTAGGAGCGACCATGGAGCGGGCGCGCGAGGTGGCAGGGGGGATCGGTGGGGAGGTGTTGGGTGATGTGCTTGGTGGGGTGGTGCGGGTGAAGGGGTCGCTGGGGGATGGTGGGGTGGACGGGCTGGCTGCAACCCTGACGCGTGTGAGGGGGGAGATCGAGGCGGTGGGTGGCACGATGACGCTGAATAGGGCGCCCCGCGAGGTCGCTGCGACGGTGGGGTGGACGGGGGGCGGGGGGGGCGGGGGAGTACTCGCGGAGAAGCTCAAGTCCCTCTTCGACCCTCGCCCGGTTCTGGAATCCAGGTGTCCGTGAAGATCGCACAGAGTACCCTGGCCAGGGCGATCGAGGAACAGGAGGAGCGGCTCCTCAACTGCGTCCACTGCGGGTTCTGCCTGCCCGCCTGCCCGACCTACCGGCGGTTGGGCGACGAGGCGGATTCCCCCCGGGGTCGCCTCTACCTGATGCAGGCGGTAGTCGAAGGCAGGCTCGACGCGGGCTCCGACGCCTTCCAGACCCACATCAGCCGCTGTCTCGGGTGCCGGGCGTGCGAACCGGTGTGCCCGTCGGGGGTCGAGTACGGCCACCTTCTGGAACTCGCGCGGCAGGTGGGCGGTGATGCCCGCAAGCCGACGCTCCTCGCCCGGCTCCTCCTGCGCGTCTTCGGCACGGTCTGGCTGGCCCGCCCGGCCATGCTCGCGGCCCGCCTGGTGCGCGCCACGGGATTGCCGGGCTTCGCGGTCGGAGCGCTGTCCCGGCGAGACGGCGTTGGCACTGGTGAGCTCGACATGAGCCGGAGTGAAGGGAAAGAGCCCGGCCCCCTGGCGCGGATCGCCACCGGTGCGCGTCTGGGCCTGGCGATGCTGGCGGCCTCGTCGCCCGCTTGTGAATTGTTTCACAAGAAGCCCGCGGGGCGCGCGCACAAGGAGCGGCGCGTGTCGGGGCACGCCCACCGCACGAAGGCGACGGCCTCTCCGGCACCGGTTGCGGCCAGTGGGAACGGACCCACCGTCGCACTGCTGACCGGATGCGTCCAGGCGGGGCTCTTCTCGCGCGTCAACGAGGCCACGGCACGCGTTCTGGCCGCCAACGGCTACCGTGTCGTCACCGTGCCGGGACAGGGGTGCTGCGGCGCCCTCCACGCGCACGGCGGCGCTCTCGAGGCCGCCCGACAAATGGCCCGCCGCAACGTCGCGGCCTTCGACGACGCCCAGGTGGACTTCATCGCCATGAACGCGTCCGGCTGCGGAGCGGCAATGTCGGAATATGGAGCACTTCTGGCGAACGATGAAACCATGGGACGGCGGGGCCGGCAGCTCGCTGCGCGCGTCCGCGATGTGTCCGAGCTGTTGGCGGATCGCGGCCCTGTCGCGGGCGCTCCCGTTCCCCTTCGCGTCACCTACGACGCCCCCTGTCACCTCCTGCATGCCCAGGGCGTCGCGGCCCCGCCGCTTTCGATCCTGGAGTCGGTGCCGGAGGTGGAAGTCGTCTCCCTGGCCGGTGCGGCGGAGTGTTGCGGCGGCGCGGGAATCTACGGCATCACGCACCCGGATCTGGGTGGCTGGATCGGGTCGGACAAGGTCCGCGCGGTCCTCGAAACGGGGGCGGACGCGCTGGTTACCGGAAATCCCGGATGCATGATGCAGATCGGGGCCGGCCTGGCGCTGGCCGGGAGCGCGGTTCCCGTCCTTCACCTGGTGGAAGTGGTCGACGAGAGCTATCGCCGCGCCGGGTTGTACGAAGGGCAAGCACCTTGAGCGCTCCCTCGTTGGCCGTCGCCGGTGCCGAGCGACACGCGGACGAGTGCCTGGCGCTGCTGCGGGCGCTCGTCGAGTGCGAGTCCCCCACCGGCGACCGGGACGGCAACCTCCGGGTGGCCGGCTTGCTGGAAGACGCGATGATCCGGGCCGGCGGCAATGTGGAGAGAGTACCCGCGCCCGGCCTGGGGGTGCATCTTCTCGGCCGCTTCCGGGGGGTGAAGCGTGACCGGGGTCCCGTCCTGGTCATGGGCCATATGGATACGGTTCACCCGGTCGGCACGCTGCAGCGTCTTCCCTTCGCGATCGTCGACGGCAAGGCGCAGGGTCCGGGCATCTACGACATGAAGAGCGGCCTCGCGGTTGTACTGACGGCCCTGCGCATCCTGGCCGGGATGAACCGCGGCCCCGCTTCGGATGTCACCTTTCTTGTCACCTGCGACGAGGAGCGGGGATCGCCGGATTCGCGTGCGCGGATCGAAGTGGAGGCACGTGCGCACCGTGCCGCGCTGGTGCCGGAGCCTTCTGCGCCGGGTGGTGCGGTAAAGAGCCGCCGCAAGGGCGTGAGCGCGTATGTGCTGGAGGTGGCGGGCAGGGCGGCGCACGCCGGAATCGAGCCCGAGGCGGGAGCCAGCGCGATTCATGAACTGGCACGCCAGGTATGCTGGATCTACGATCTGGCCGAGCCGACGGCCGGAACGAGTGTAAGCGTCGGAGTCATCAAGGGTGGAACCACGGAGAATGTCGTTGCGGACGCCGCGAGCTGCAGCATCGACGTGAGGTTCTTTGTCAACACGGAATCCGACCGAATCGATAAAGCACTCAGAAGCGCAGTGGCCTTTGACAGCAGATGTACTTTGGCTTTGAAGGGTGGTCTCAATCGCGGCGCCCTCGAAAAGTCGGAGGCATCGAGCCTGATCTATAAACGGGCTCGCGCTCTGGCAACGACATTGGGGTTCGAACTCGGGGAAGAATCGACAGGCGGCGCGAGCGACGGAAACCTCATCTCTGCAATGGGGTGTCCCACGCTTGATGGCTTGGGACCCGACGGGAGAGGGGCGCATACCCTGCATGAACACATCCTGGTTGACGATGTGCCACGGCGGATTGCCCTGATCGCTGCACTTCTCGAATCCCTGTAGAGAATCGACGCCAACGGGTGTTGCCCGCGACATCGTTAATGTCTAGTTTAGTCGTGCACGCCCCGACCCGAAACGCAAAGCACGTTCGGGTCTTCCAAAGACCACCAGAATCAAGAGGAGGATGCGCGATCCAATGGATGCGGAAGCGAGACGGAACTACAGAGCGGCCCTCAAGCAGGCGGAAGCGGAGTTGGCCGCACACGAGCAGCGCGGAGACGCATTGCGGGCAACGGTCGAAGGACTGAGAAACCTGCTTGCAGTGAAGGCGCGTGCAAGGACGCCTCGGAAACCGGTCATGGCAAAGCGTACCCGTCGTCGCCGGAGAAGTGCGGGCGCCGGACATCCGGAGGTCCCGTCGGGCACGTTCAGAGGTACCGGACCTACTGCGGCCTATCGGAAGTTCATCGAGATGTACGGTGACAGCTATACCGTGCCCCAGATCAGGGATGCCCTGATCCAGGGCGGGGTAAGGTCCAGCTCCCCCACTTCCCTGCTCACGGGGATCCACTCCGTCAGGCGCCGTGACCGGCTGAAGGCGGAGGCCGAAAAGGCGGCAGCAGCGACCTGAAGAAAGGGCAATCGCTCCGAGCAAAAGCTTCCCAACAGAACCTCGCGATGGGTTCGGCACCGGAGCCCCTGCGCCGTAGCGGCGCCGGCGCCGGACCATGCCTGGCAGTCCGGTTGCCGCTCAGCCGGGAAGCAGACTTGACGGCATGAGGATCCAGAGAGCCGTGCTGCGCGAATTGCCCCTGCAACTCAAGGAGTTCTTCGAGATCAGCAGCGGGGGTACCCAGGCGCGCCGTATCGTCCTGCTGACCCTTGAGGCCGACGGTTGCGAGGGCTGGTCCGAGTGCGTTGCGGCAGAGACCCCGGGCTATTCCTACGAGACTACCGAAACCGCGTGGCACATGTTGACACGCTGGCTTCTGCCGGCGTTGATGGAACTCGAAGCAGACGATGCCCGCACTCTGGTTCCGGTTCCGTGGCTCAGGGGTCATCGCATGGCCAGGGCGGCGGTTGAAATGGCCCTGTGGGACCTTGAGGCGAAACGGCGTAACGTGGCGCTTCGTGAGCTGCTGGGCGGGGTGAACGGGTCGGTACCGGTGGGTGTCTCGATCGGCATTCAGAAATCGGATGCGGCGCTGATCGAAAAAGTCGGTCGATACCTCGCCGAGGGTTATCGCAAGATCAAGATCAAGATCAAGCCGGGGCGCGATGTCGATATGTTGCGAGCGGTCAGGGCCTGCTTTCCGGATGCACCCCTTATGGCCGATGCGAACTCGGCCTACGCATTGCCCGCCGACCTTGAGCGTCTTTCCGCAATGGACGAATTCGATCTGATGATGATCGAGCAACCCCTGGCGCACGACGATTTTCTGGACCACGCCAACCTGCAGCACTGCATTCAAACACCGGTGTGCCTCGACGAGTCGGTCCGTTCCCATGGCGATGTGCGCCTGGCCTTGCATCTGGGTTCGGGCCGGATCGTGAACATCAAGCCGGGACGCGTGGGTGGGCTTGCCTCCTCGCTGGCCATTCATGATGCCTGTCGCGAGGCGGGGTGGCCCGTTTGGTGTGGGGGAATGCTGGAGTCGGGGATTGGCCGTGCGCACAATGTGGCCCTCGCCACCCTGCCGGGCTTTACGCTGCCGGGGGACATCTCGAATTCCAGCCGGTACTGGGCCGAGGACATCGTCTTCCCGGAATTCCGGATGGACGATGGCCTCATGCCCGTGCCGGACGGACCCGGGATCGGCGTGACCCCGCGCAAGGAGCGCATTGAGCGCCTGACGACACGGATGGAGGTGTTTGAGGCGTAGCTGTCCGGCGGCGCCTACCCTGAGGGCGACACCGTCCGCACGCAAGCGGGACAGTAACGCCAGCGTCTGTCCAGCGGCTCGCCGCACGGACATGTGTTGGCGCGAGGGCGACCGCACATGGGGCAGCCCCTTGCAGCCGGCGGCATCGCGGCGTCGCACCCCGGGCATTTCACCTCGGCGCCCCGCGTGAGTGCGATGATCCGCCCCGCCTCGTGCGGCGTTGTGACGTTCTCGGCGACCTGCCGCATCGCGTCGCGGGCCATGGATCCCGTGCCGCTCTGCCGCGCGAGGGTGCGAAGGGTCGTAATCGACGCCCCGGAAGTGACCGCCGTCCTGATCTCGTCGTCCACGACCAGGACCTCGAAGACCCCGCTGCGGCCGCGATAGCCGTCGCGGCACACGCCGCAGTCCCCCCCGCCCCGCCCCCCGCACCGCGAGCACACCCTCCTCACGAGCCTCTGGGCCACCACCCCGGCCAGCCCTCCGGCCACAAGGAACGGGGGCACGCCCATCTCAAGCAGCCGCACGATCGCGCTCGGCGCATCGACCGTGTGTATCGTCGACAGGACCAGGTGACCGGTCACCGCGGCCGACATGGCGATCTCGGCGGTCTCCCGGTCACGCACCTCGCCCACCAGGATCACGTCGGGATCCTGTCGCAGAATGGCGCGCAACCCCGACG
The DNA here is from genome assembly GCA_965208295.1 of Longimicrobiales bacterium. Classification (GTDB taxonomy): domain Bacteria; phylum Gemmatimonadota; class Gemmatimonadetes; order Longimicrobiales; family Gaopeijiaceae; genus Bin94. The sequence continues at coordinate 2,236,816 of OZ242328.1, forward strand.
GAAAGGTCACGCCCGCCTTCCGGTCGATCTCCATCTGGGCCACACCCGGGAACCGGTATTCGACCGGGTCCTCGAGCGTCACGATGTTGACCTTTCCCGCGGCCAGTTCCGCGACCGCTCCGGAGAGCGTGGTCGTCTTGCCGCTCCCAGTGGGCCCGGCGGCGAGGAGTACGCCCTGGCCACGGTCCAGGAGCTGGCGCAGGCGGCCGAGATCGTCGGAAGACAGTCCCAGCGAGGCCAGGTTGCGGGGTGCGTCACCCGGGTCGAGGATACGCAGCACGGCCTTCTCGCCGCCCTGGGTCGGGATCGTGGAGACGCGGACGGTTAGCTCGGTGCTGCGTCTCTTGAGGGTGAAGCCTCCATCCTGCGGGCGCCGCCGGACCGAGATGTCCAATCCCGCCATGATCTTGATGCGTGAAATCGCGGCATCGTGGGAACCGGGGGGCAGTTCCATGGCGGTGGCCAGAAGTCCGTCGACCCGCAGCCGGACCCGCGAACCCCTGTCGCTGGTCTCGATATGGATGTCGCTGGCCCGACTGTCGATGGCGGTGGTGAGCAGGTGATCGACAACCCTCACGATGGGGGCGGCGCCTGCTTCCTGTTCGAGGACCTGCAGGCCGCCCGTCGGCTCCGGTCCCCCCGGGCCCTCGAGACTGTCAAGGAGCTCCGGGAGCTCGCCGCCGTAGGCTTCCTGGACGGCGCGCCCTACCTCCGATGCCGGAGCCACGACCGCCTCGATCCGGCACCCGGACTGGAAGCGCAGGTCGTCGAGCGTGTCCGTATCGAGTGCGTTGGCCATGGCGACGGTCAGGCGGCGGCCCTTGAGCTCAAGGGGAATGACGCTTTTCCGGCGAGCCAGCCCGGCCTCGATTCTGTCCAGCGCCCGGGGCTGGGGGCGAAGCGGGGGCGGAACGAAGGGAATGTCGAGCTGGGCGGCAAGGGCCCGTCCCAACTGGATTTCGTCAACCACTCCCTTGCGCAGCAGAATGTCGCCCAGCGGTCGTCCGGAGCGAAGCTGCTCCTCGCCGGCATCGCGCAGCGCCTCGGCCGTGATCAGGCCGCCGTCCAGCAACAGCTGACCCAGTAGTTCGTCGTGCCCCGTCATGGTGGATGAAGAATGGGGCGCGGAGCGGGGCGCTTACATGGCGAAACGGGACTTTCAGTCCCCCGCCTTCAGCCCGAGGCCACCCCCGCAGAAAGGTGCCGCGGAGATCCGGGTGCGCTGCTACGGCGTCGCTATGGAAGGACGCAGGTCGAGGGTCACCTCGGCCGCCACGTGTCCGAGGTCGGCCCGGTTCTTGAGCGCGTCCCGCAGGCGCGGATCGATCTTCTTGTAGGCGGCCAGGACGCCATCGCGCAGCCGGAGCCGCAGCACCTTCACGGCGTTCACGTCGGGCCGGCTGGTACGAGTCTGCTTCTTCGCCTCTTCCAGGTCGCGCGGGGAGATCTCGAAGGGCACCACCCCGACATCGTCGTGGCGCTCATGGTCCAGGTACTGGATCGAGACGCTCACGTCGCCCCGCGCCATCTGGTGCGATATGTCGCCGATGGCTCGAAACCGGGCCGCGAGCGGGGTGATTGCGGTACTGTGGGCGGCCTTTCGGTATCCGGAGTCCACGACCGTAAAGAGCCTGCGCATACGCTCGGGCGTGGTCGCGTCCGATTCGGGAACCGTGGTGTCCATCTCCCTGCCACGCGCCTGCCGATCGTTCAGCGAGAGCGCGCGTTCCATGTCGCGGCTCCGGGCCCGGTCGATGTTCTCGAGGATTCTGTCGGGGTTGGTCCTGTAGCTCATTTCACCTCATGGCGATCGGTCGGGGGGTGCGTCGCCCGCAGGCGGTCGCACCGTCCAGCATTGGATTCCACCTGAATTGTCACGGCCTTCCGCGGTCGCGTTCGGGGCCGAGAAGCATAACCCCTTCCGTATTGCCCGGCCAGAATCGGTCGCCTAGCTTGGTGGCGGACACTGTTCCGTTGTCCGCGTTGCGGACCTTCGTGGCTATCTCGAGACTGGAGTCGAAACCGATGCGGATCAGAGCGCTTCTCGGCATGGCAGCGGCCCTCGCGGCCCCACCGCTACTCTCCTTGGGCGCCTTCGTTCCCGATGGCGCAATCCCCGGCGGTCATATCCTGTCCGCCCTCCAGGAGCCGCTGGCCTACATGTCGTCACCGGGTGAGGCCGCCACCTATCGGGTTGCGGACAGTACGCAGATGTCGATGCAGACCCCGATGGGACCCATGGACCTGACCAACCTGGCTCGCGCCACGCTGGCCGTGTCGTTCGAGGCGGATCCCGCCGGCTTCCGCGCTACGGCCGAGGTCACCGAATTCAGCGGATCCGCGGGCAATTCGCAGATGGGAACGCGGACGATGAGCAGCAACGCCGTCGGCGGGGCCATAGTCGCGGTCGTCGGGCCCCAGGGCCTGGTCGAGCTGGTCGCCAAGCCGACTCTATCGCGCGAGGCGGGCCAGTTCACCCTCTTCGAGGGGTTGGGGTACGATCTGTTTCCCCGGTTGCCGGCGGGCGCGGTGGCGGCCGGTGACAGCTGGACCGATACGGTGACATGGTCCTCCACCGCCGGAGGAGCGCGGACCAGTTCGACCAGGATCAGGACCTTCACCCTCGGCGAGGAGATCGTTGTCGAGGGTCGCACGCTACAGATGATCGGCGTGTCGGCCACCGAGGAGATCTCCAGCGAGGCAAGCCAGGGAGGAAGGACCCAGGACCGGACGTACAGCGGTACCCAGACCGGAAACTACTTCTGGGATGCCGAGGCGGGGCTCCTCCATGCGGCCGAACTCATGAGTGACTTCACAGGGAAGGCGGATATGGGCAGGGGTCCCCCGGTTACGGTCACCTTGAAGGGACTGCAGCGCATGTGGCGGGAGTTTTGATGACATGACCGACCGCTACGATACGGCTTGGGACGACCCCGACGCGGCAGACGTACCCGGCACGGAGGAACCCCCGCCCCGCCCGAACTTCTTCAAGCGGCTGTGGATGGTCTTGGCCAAACCGGGGGAACTGTTTGAGGCGCTCGCCGCCAACCCCGCCTGGTTCCCGATGGCGGCGTTCTCGGGCCTCGTCATCGGCGTGTCGATGGCCGTCCTCCCGGCCGAAGCGTTCTACGAGACTGCCACCGCGAACATGCCGCCGGAGCAGGTGGCGGAGATGCGGGAAGTGCCGTTGGCCTTGATCAAGTGGCCCTGGGCAGCCGCCTTTGTGCTGTTCGCGCCCATCGGACCGGTTTTTCTGAGTCTTGTCAGTTACGTGATCTTCGTTTTCATGCGGGGAGACCGGGCGACCTTCAAGCAGCACCTCTGTGTGATGGCTCACGCGGGCATCATCACGGCAATCGGGTCCCTCCTGATTGCGCCAATCCGGATCGCCACCATGAATGTCCAGGAGAACTTGGCCCTCGGAGACCTGACTCCGTTCCTTGACGGCTACCTGTACAACGTGCTGAACCTGCTCGACCTGTTCGCGCTGTGGGCGACCGTGGTGGCCGGACTCGGACTGTCGGTGATCGATCCGCGCCGGCGCTGGGCACCCACCGCGGCCGTTCTGCTCCTGATCTTCCTGGTCCTGGTCCTGGTCGGGGCTCTGTTCGTGCCTTGACCGGGGCGCCGTCCGACACTGAAGAGAAGGGAAGCGACGGGGGGAACAAGTCCGGCGGCGGACGACGCGCACAGGCGGTCCTGATCGTCGCGGCGGTGGCTGCGGCATTCCACCTCTACGGCGCCGGAATCTCCCCATTCACCGCGCTTGTGCAGCGCCCCGTGCACCTGGCGCTCATGGGGACGCTGGCGCTGCTGGGCGTGGGCGTGCGGGCGCTGCCGCGGTCGCGCGCGGGCTGGGGGTTCAACGTCGCGCTGGGGGCTCTCCTGGTTGCGAGCGCGCTCTATCTGGTCTCGCAGAACGAGGCGCTGGTGGCGCGGTCCGGGAGTCCGACCGGCGTGGATCTGGTCGCGGGGGCGGTGGTGGTGGCGGCGGTGCTGCTGCTGGCGTGGCGCGCGACCGGGTGGGGACTGGTCGCGGTCGCGTGCGCGGCATTGGTCTACGCACTGGCGGGACCGTGGCTTCCCGGCGTCCTGGCCCACCGCGGCTACGATCCCGGCCGCGTCATCGAGCAGCTCTTCCTGTCGACCGAGGGGATCTGGGGCGTGCCGCTGGGAGTGTCGGCCGACTTTGTCTACCTGTTCGTGCTCTTCGGGGCCTTCCTGGACATCGCGGGGGGCGGCGGACTCCTGATAGCGCTCGCCGACCGGGTGGCCGGGCGGACCCGGGGTGGCCCCGCGAAGACCGCCGCGGTGGCGAGCGCCTTCATGGGATCGCTCTCCGGCAGCGCGGTCGCCAACGTGGTCACCACGGGCACCTTCACCATCCCCCTCATGCGCAGATCCGGCTTCCGTCCATTTTTCGCGGGCGCGATCGAGGCCGCCGCGAGCACGGGTGGGCAGCTCATGCCGCCGGTCATGGGTGCGGGCGCCTTCATCCTGGCGACGTGGACGAATATTCCCTATGGCCGTGTGGCGCTGGCGGCCGCGATCCCAGCGGTGCTCTACTATGCGGCCCTGCTGTGGGCGATCCACTTTCGCGCCGCGAAGATGGGTATCGAGGGGTCGGCCGGCGCGCGTTCCGAGAGCGTCCTGGACCGCATCCATCTGCTGCTCCCCGTGCTGATCATCGTGGTGATGCTTGCGCTGGGACGCTCTCCCATGCGGGCCGCGTTCTGGGGCGTGGTGACTTCGGTTCTGGCGGCGTGCGCGGTGCGGCACACGCGTCCCGGGCTGGCCGCGGTGGCCAAATCGCTGCGATCGGCGGCTTCGGGCGCGGTCCAGGTGGCGGCGGCGTGTGCGGCGGCGGGAATCGTGGTCGGGGTAGCGTCGCTGACCGGGATCGGGCTCAGGATGTCGGAGCTGATCGTGGTGGTGTCGCAGGGCAACCTGCTCGTGGCCCTCATTCTGACGGCCCTGGGCTCGATCGTGCTGGGAATGGGGCTCCCCACGACCGCGGCGTACGTGGTGCTGGCGGCGCTTGGTGCGCCTGCTCTTGTCGAGCTCGGGGTGCCGCTGCTGGGGGCGCATCTGTTCATCTTCTACTTCGGGTGCATCTCGAATGTGACGCCGCCCGTCTCGCTGGCCGCGTACGCCGCCGCCGGGATCGCGGGGTCGCCACCGCTCAGGACGGCGTGGACCGCAATGGGTCTGGCGTCGGCGGGATTCCTGGTGCCGTTCATGTTTGTGTATGCGCCGCCGCTCATCCTGGACGGGACTGCGGGGGCGATCGCGATTACTACGCTTACCGCGCTGATTGGGGTGGTGGGGCTGGCGGGGGCCGTGATCGGGTATGTGCGGGGTCCGATCGGGATGGTGAGAAGGGTCGTGCTGTTGGGGGCGGCCGTCGCGCTGATCAGTCCGGGGTTCGTGTGGGACGGGATCGGGCTCGCGGCGCTTGTGGGGGCGGGGCTGGTGGGGGTACCCCTTGCGGAGCCGCCACGCTCGGACGACACTCGTGCGTCGACCTCGCCTAACCAATTGTCTTGACGCATCATAACTAGTCCACTAGAAACCATGAAAAAACTGATCACATACTATCTTACAGTCGCGTGCGCAATAGTTGGATCGGCCACCTGCTCCGATTCCGGCCCCCAGGAGTTCCTCAGCCTGGGCACCGCGGGCACGGGCGGCATCTACTATCCGCTGGGCGGTGCCATAGCGGCCCGCCTCTCGGTCATGGACTCCGTCCGGCAGTACACCGCCGAGGTCAGCGGCGGATCGGTAGAGAACGTCAACCGGTTGCGCGAGCGCCAGACCGATCTCGCCTTCGCCACCGGCAACACCATCTACGAGGCGGCCACCGGCGGCCAGGACTACGAGCAGGCGGTTGCGGACCTGAGGATACTGGCCCCCCTCTACCCGAACATGACCCACATCGTCGTGGCCCGCGGGTCCACGGCGAACTCGCTCGCCGATCTGGCCGGCGGCACCGTCTCGGTCGGTCCGCCGGGGAGCGGCACCGAACAGATGTCGCGCCAGATCCTCGACGCCTACGGTCTGACCTACGACGACGTGACGCCCCGCTACCTGAGCTTCAACGAGTCGGCCACCGCGCTGAGGGACGGCGCGCTGGACGCCGCGATCATCTCGGTCGGCTACCCGGCCGCAGCCGTGCTGGAGGCGACCACCACCGGAGGCGCTCGCATCCTTCCCATGGCAGCGGACCGGGTCGACTTCCTGCGCGAAAAGCACCCCTACTACGTCCACGGCGCGATCCCGGCGGGCTCGTATCCGGGGATGGAAGCGCCCATCCCGACCGCGGCGGTCATGAACTGGGTCATCGGGATGGCGGACCTGCCGGAAGAGGTTGTCGGCAACGTGGTCCATGTGCTGGCAGAAGAGCGGGACGCGCTGGCCCAGGTTCATGACATGGTGAACCAGATCGACATGGCGTCACTGATCGAGGCTCCCATCGGCCTGCACGCGGTTACGCAGGCGTGGGTGGATGCCAATCTGGTGGGCGGGGGCAGATGACTTTGGCGAGGTGCTCCCCATGATCCCCCCCCTCACCTGCCAGCGGCACCACTTCTCCCTGCCCGACGATTTCCACTACCTCAACTGCGCCTACATGGGGCCGCTCCCCCTCGCGGCGGAACGCGCCGGCATGGAGGGCCTGAGGGCCAAGCGCTTTCCCCAGGCGATCGCGCCGGAGGACTTCTTCCGCCCCGCCGACGAACTCCGTGCCCGCTTCGCGCGCCTTATCAACGCGCCGGAGCCAAACCGCGTCGCGACGGTGCCTTCGGTGTCCTACGCCGTGTCGACAATTGCGCGCAACACCGAGGTGGGCCCGGGCCGCAACGTGGTGATCGTGCACGAGCAGTTCCCGGGCAACGTTTACCCGTGGCGCCGGCTGGTGGACGAGAAGGGTGGGGAACTACGGGTCGTGGAGCCCGCGGGGGACGGGGTGCGCGGTGAGGGCTGGACCGATCGCATACTCGATCGGATCGACGCGGGGACGGCGGCGGTCGCAATGGGCACCGTACACTGGACGGACGGGACGCGCTTCGATCTGGAGGCTGTGCGTGAACGAACCTGGGAAGTCGGCGCGGCGATGATCCTGGACGGGACGCAGACGGTGGGCGCCGTTCCGGTGGATGTGCAGGCGCTGGCGCCGGATGCGCTGGTGGTGGCGGCGTACAAGTGGCTTCTGGGTCCGTACTCGCTGTCGCTGGCGTGGTTCGGCGAGCGGTACCTGGACGGGATCCCGCTGGAAGAGACCTGGATCGGGCGACGAGACTCGGAGAACTTCGCGGGGCTGGTCGACTATGCGGACGACTACCAGCCCGGGGCGCTGCGCTTCGATGTGGGGCAGCGCAGCAACTTCGCGCTGATCCCGGCGCTCTCGGCGTCGCTGGATCTGGTGCTGGAATGGCGGCCGGAAAGGGTCTCCGCGTATTGCCGGGTCCTCATGGCCGAAGCCTTTCCGCGTTTGCGCGAACTGGGACTGAGGGTCGAGGACGACCGGTGGCGTTCTCCGCACCTTTTCGGGCTTGGGCTGCCGCCGGGTGTGGACGCGGAGCGGCTGAAGGAAAGCCTGGCGCGACACCGGGTCGGGGTGTCGTTCCGGGGCAGCAGTGTGCGGGTGTCGCCCTATGTCTACAACGATGCGCCGGATGTGGAAGCGCTGGTGGCGGCTTTTGCCGAGGTGGTGTCGGGTGGTTAGCCTGAATCTGCAACGCCCGTCTTCTCCCGCCGGAATGCTCCCAATGAAACGCATCGCATCCCTCCTCCTGGCGACCGCGGCACCCCTCCTGCCCGCTGCGCCCGTTCTGGGCCAAACCACGATCGCGTTGACCGGCGGCACGAACCTCGCGTCCCTTGCCATCGAAAGGGACGGCGATAACGATGACTACGTGAGGCGGATCATGCGTCTCTCAATCGGCCTGGACGCCACGATCCCGCTTTCGCAGCGCCTGAGTCTTCACCTGGGTGGCAGCTACTCCGAAAAAGGGACTGCATTTCGGGACAGGGCTCTCTCGGAATACCGGGGTTCGTTGAAACTCGACTATCTGGAACTGCGGATGCTGGGCAAGGCGCTGGTCTACCAGTCGGTTGGCGGTGTGAAGCTCCATCTCCTTGCAGGCCCCGCCGTGGCCAGACAGACATCCTGCTACCGGGGTGGCCAGGTTACCGTCAGACAAACGACCACCGGACATCGCACACCCTGCGGTGTGGACGAGACATCATCGTTGGACCTCGGGGTGGTCGGCGGAGGTTCGATGGAGATGTGGATTTCCGACAGACTCGGGCTCCTGCTCAACCTGCTCCACACGCGGGGCCTTCAGGACATCGAGGCATGGACCGATCATATCACGATGAAGACTCGAACCCTCACTTTCCACACGGGGATCGTCTTCTCCAGCAATTGAAGCGGACTATCGGGCCCCACCGGTTCGGGGCCGATGTCCCCGGCGCCCCACAACGCGACCCCGGTCCCGCCCCCCCTCAGCGCACCGTCATGCCCGGCCCGAAGACCACCTTCGCGATCCCCCCCGCTTCGATCCCCTGCTCGCCAAACCATCCCTTTCGCACCTCCAGGGCGAAGGCGGTAGGCGCACCGGAGTCGACAATCGTCTCGTCGAGCGCCTCTAGTTGCTTGATGGTGATGATCCGGTAGGCCTCGTCGAAAAAGGCGACATCGAGGGACACGCGGGTATCCTTCATCCAGAAGGACCGCTCCTCGACGGTCGGGAAGACGAAGAGCATGCCGGTTCCGTCCGGGACCGTATCCCGGTTCATGAGGCCCTGGGCGCGCTGGTCGGGGAGACTTGCCACGTCCGCCAGCACCGTATCGGTCCCAAAGATGACCCAGGCCTTTCCGGGTGCTGGGCGGGGGCCCGGTTCCTGCGCGGCCGCGGCGGCCTCCAGGCTCGCGGTTTGCTCCACCCCTCCACCTCCGTTCCCTCCACCGCAGGCGGCCACCATCACCGCCACAACAACCACCGCCACCCCCCACAACCCCGCCGACCACCTTCTCCACGCGTCTGCCATTCTCATGCCAATCACCTTGTGTTCCATGCCGACCGAACCGCCTCCGCCATCTCACGCCCTCCCCCCACCCCGCTTCCCCGCCTAACTTACGCTCCCGCGCTCGCTCCCTCCAACCCGACGACCCCACACGACCGGCCACCTCGCCCGCACCCAGCCCGCCCCTCGCAGCCGCCCCACCTCCCTCCCCGCCCTCAACCCCCACCCCCCCATGAACCTCGACCCTGCACTTCTCGACATCCTCGTTTGCCCCGAGAGCCGACAGCCCGTCGCCGCCGCGCCGACCGACCTCCTCGCCCGTCTCAACACGGCCATCGAATCCGGAAACACCGTGAGCCGCGGCGGCGACCCGGTCACCGATCCCGTCACGGAAGGACTCCTGCGCGAAGACGGCCAGGTCCTCTATCCCGTCCGGGACGGCATCCCGATCATGCTCATCGACGAGTCGATCGAGGTAGCCGGTCTCTGAGCGGCTCCCGCACCAGCTGCAGGGCGACGCAATAGGCGGATGGGCCGGTTGGAGGCAGATCCCCGGCTCCGCACCCCCCTTCACCCGGGCCGCACCATCCGCCCCGCCGCCACCGTCACCGCGCGGCCGAGCAGCTCCACCCGGTCGCCCCGCTCGCGCACAGTGAGAGTCCCGCCCCGCGCCGACCTCTGCCGCGCCTCCATCTCGCGCTTGCCGAGGACGGCCGCCCAGTACGGGGTCAGGGTGGTGTGCGCGACCCCGGTCACCGGATCCTCGTCGACGCCGAGCCATGGCGCGAAGAACCGCGACACGAAGTCGACCCCGGGATCATCGCCCGGGGCCGTCACGGCCACCCCCATCACGCCGCCGGGCAGCGCCACCCGGCCCAGCGCGCCGAAGTCCGGCCGCACCGCCAGCACCTCGTCCTCGCACGCGACCACCACCAGGGCGACCTTCTCCGAGGTGGTGAAGATCGCGCTGCCAGCGCCGCCGGCACCGAGCCCCAGCGCCTCGGCCAACCCTGCCGGCATGGCCCCCTCGACAGGTGGGTTCGCGGGAAAGTCCATGCGCAGCCGACCGCCCTCGTCGTGAACCGTCAGCGTGCCCGAAAGCGACCGGAATCTCACCGGGCCGGCCACGCCAAGTTCGCGCAGCAGCACCTGGGCGCTCGCAAGCGTCGCGTGGCCGCAGAGCGGGACCTCGGCCACCGGAGTGAACCAGCGCAGCCGGCGCTCACCCGCGTCCCCGGGCGCGTAGACGAACGCCGTCTCCGACAGGTTCATCTCGGCGGCGATCCGGGCCATGGCTGAATCGGTCAGTTCGTCGATGTCGAGGCAGACAGCCGCCGGATTGCCCCGGAACGGGGTATCGGTGAAGGCGTCCACAGTGTAGTATGGGATTTTTCGACCGGTCATTTCTCTCGGACGGCTGGTGATGAAGTCCCCGTGTCGCAACGCGCCAGCCGCGCCGGGGGTCTTTCAACGGGCCGCCAGTTCCCTGGTGGAGTTGCATGGCTGCTCGAACGGAGCGCGGTTTCAGCGGGGACCGCAAGGGTCGAAAGGCCGGTAAAGCAATGCCAAAATCCACGTTGGAGCGCGGGTGACCAACCCCGGCGGTCTCGTCACGGCGGGCGGTTTCGCCCGTTTCTACACACCGCTGGCGGCTACCAGCCTCCTGCTTACGGCCACGAACCCCATCCTGGCCGCAGCTCTGGCTCGGTCGGTCGACCCCGTCATCGCGCTGGCCGGATACAGCGTCGCCTTCGCGGTCTGCGGCGTCCTCTACGCCCCCCTCTTCGTGATGCAGCAGGTTGCCGCCGCGCGCCTCCTCGCCGAGGCGTCGTTTTCGCCCGTCAAGCGCTTTGCCTACCTGATCGGCGCGGTGATGTCCGTGGTCGGGGCGTTGATCGCGTACACCGGAGTCGCCGGCGACCTCGTCTTCGCGACGGTGGTCGGGGTCGGCCCCGAGGTGCTGAACGAGGCCGTACGCGCCATGCAGTGGCTGTGGCCGGTGCCGTTCCTGACCGCGGTGAGGGCCGCGCACCAGGGGCGGCTGGTCGCGGGGCACCGCACGGTTCCGATCGCGGCCGCGACGGGGGGGCGGACGGGGGTGCTGGCGGTGGTGTCCTTTGCGCTACTGGCGACGGGTGGGGGCGCGTGGGTCGGGGCGGCTGCCTTCACCGGAGGGCTGGTCGTCGAGACGCTCGTGGTCATGTGGTCGCGCACCCCGGAGCTCCAGCTCGAGCGCGAAGACTGCGAGGCCGACAGGGAAAACGTGGCCCGCTTCTCGGCGCCGCTCATGCTCAACGTGCTGCTGTGGTGGGGCACACCGTTGATCATCAACGCGGTCCTGGCGCGCACGGCCGACCCTGATCCGGCGCTGGCCGCCTTCGGGGTGGTCGAGGGATTGGCGTGGTTCATCGCGGCGCCGGTGGGGCAGCTGCAGCACGCCAGCATTGCGCTGGTGGAGTGTTCCGAGACGCATCGGCGCGTGAAGGGGTGGGGAGCCACGGTTGCCTTCTCGATGATGGCGGTGCTCCTCGTCCTGTCCGTTCCGGCGATCCGGGAGCCCGTGCTGCGCAACGTGTTCGCCCTGGACGCGAACCTGGTGGCGCTGGCCGGGGCGGCGCTGCCGATCGCGGCGGCGTACCCGCTCCTGTACGCGATCCGCCAGTACTACCAGGGTCTCTTCGTGCGATCGGGGCGGACGGGGGTGGTGGGGGCGGGAGCCGTGTTGCGGATCTCGGGTCTCGTGGCGGCGGCGCTGGTGGTGCAGGGCACGGGCGTGACCGGGGCGGTGCTGGGGGTGGGGCTGGCGGTCTTCGGCCTGACGATCGAGGGGGCTTTCCTGGTGCGCTATTCGCAGCGCGAAGTGATGCCGGAGTTGCGTGCCAGCCGGGCGGCGGCGGTTAATCCGGAGGCGTTCGAAGGGGTGGCGTAGGAGCGGCCCGTGGACAAAATCCCCAGCTCAAGCCGCCCGCTTCCCCTTCAAAAAGTCCATCATGATGTACTGCCCCAGCGTCATTGTCGACGTGAAATACGCCTTCCCCCGCGCGATCTTGCTCACCTCGCGCACAAACCGCACCAGGTACGGATCGTTGGCCAGCATGAAGGTGTTGATCGGGATGCCCGCGCGCCGGCACGCCGACGCCTCCCGGTAGGTCGCGCGGAGGATGTGGCGGTCCAGCCCGGCCGAGTTCTTGTAGATCCGGCCCCGGTCCAGGGTGATCGCGCTGGGCTTCCCGTCGGTGATCATGATGATCTGGCGCATGTCCTTCTTCTGCGCCTTGAGCAGCCTGCGCGACAGCTCGAAGCCCTCCGCCGTGTTGGTGTGGAAGGGTCCCACCTGGGCCTTGGCCAGCTGCCCCAGCGGGATCTCCTGCGCGCGGTCGCCGAAGGTGACGACTCTGAGCGAGTCCCCCGGAAACTCGGTGCGGATGAGGTGCGAGAGGGCCAGCGCCACCTTCTTGGCCGGCGAAAAACGGTCCTCGCCGTAGAGGATCATGGAGTGCGAGATGTCCAGCATAAGGACGGTGGCGCACGAGGAGCGGTAGTCGGTCTGGTGGACCATGAGGTCCTTGTAGTCCAGGTTGAGCAGCGGGGGCCCCGGAGTCGGTCCGCCTGCGGCGCCGGGAGCGGTCTTGCCCCAGCCCTGCGGCGGGACCTGTAGTCCCTCGCGCGCGATCGTGTTCTTCAGCGTCTCGGGGAGGTCCAGGTTGAGGGTGTCGCCGAACTCGTAGGGCTTGCTCCCCGCGTCGGATTCCACGCCGGTGGCGTACTCGCTGGTCTCGTGGGAACCGATGCTGGACTTGCCCATGGATGACAGCAGGTTCCGGAGCGCGCGGTATCCCAGGAAGTCGAGTCCCTTCCTGGTGAGGTTGAAGTTGACCAGTTGCGCCGCCTCGCGGGCTTCGTCGACCTGGCCTTCGCCGACGGCTTCCTCCACCGATCCCCCCAGCCCCCCCGCCTGCCCGTCCAGAGTGATGTACCCCTCCTCGACCATCTTCCTGATGATCTCGTCGAGCAGGTCGGCGATCTCCTTTTGGACCTCGGGATTGCCGGGACCCTCGCCGCGCAGCTCCTCGATCATCTCCTCCGTCAGCTGGCCGCTCTGGGCGAGCGCGCGCAGCAGTGCCTGTTTCAGCGCCTCGAGCGAAGAGGTATCCTCAGTCCCGGACCAGCCCCAGTAGGGGTGGAAGTGCGGCCCTCCGGCGAAGCCGCCGTCGAGGAGGAATTCGGAGAGCTTCTCGAGCAGCTTCTCGAGGTTAAGGGCGTCGAGCCAGCTCTTCCGGTACTTGGTGTAGGTGGTGAATCGCATGATGAACAGTAAGACGGGACGCGATGAACGCGCCATGAAGGGCGGCGTGCGCCAACAGTACGGGCCCGGATCAGGCCCGGCCGCGCCCGGCGGGTGTGCACCGCCATGATCGGCGACATCCCCGGCTTCCGCCGCACTCTTCTGGACCACTTCGACCGGAGCCGCCGCGTGCTGCCGTGGCGGTCGGAGCGGACGCCGTACCGGGTCATGGTGTCCGAGTTCATGCTGCAGCAGACGCGGGTGGAGACGGTCATCCCCTACTACGAGCGCTGGTTGCGCAGGTTCCCCGGGTGGGAGGCGCTGGCTGAAGCCGGCGAGGACGAGGTGCTGCGGGAGTGGACGGGCCTGGGGTACTACCGGCGGGCCCGGAATCTGCACCGCACGGCGCGGGTGGTGCGCGAGCGGTTCGGGGGCGAGTTGCCGGAGGAGCCCGCGGCGCTGAAGCGGCTGCCCGGCGTGGGCGAGTATACCGCGGGCGCGGTGGCCAGCATTGCGTTTGGGCGGGCGGTTCCGGCGGTGGACGGGAATGTGAGGCGGGTGCTGTGTCGATTGTTCGACATGGAGGCGCCGACGGCCGGCCGGCTGCGCGAGGAGGCGGCTCGCCTGGTCGATCCGGGGCGGCCGGGCGACTTCAACGAGGCGCTGATGGAGCTGGGGGCGACGGTGTGTACGCCGAGGGCGCCGGGGTGTGGGGGGTGTCCAGTGCTGGGATGGTGTGGGGCGAGGGGGGCGGGGACGGTGGATGAGCGGCCCGCGCGGCGCCCGCGCAGGGAGGTGGCGCGGGTGGGGTATGGGGTGGCGGTGGTGGTGGGTGGCGGCCCCTCGTCGACCGTCACCCTTCTCCGAAAACGTCCGGAATCGGGGCTCCTGGCCAGCATGTGGGAGTTTCCGTCGATCCGGTTGTCGGGGGATGAAAAGCCCGGCGGCGTACGCATTGGCGCTGCAGCCAACCGGTTGCTGAAAGACCTCGGCGTCCCCGCCCACCCCGCCACCCCCCTCCCCCCCAATCCGCCACGCCTTCACCCACCTCCACGCCACCTATCACCCCATCATCTGCCTCCCGCACCCGCCAACCCCTCCCATCCCCCCCACGACCCCACGCGCCTCCCACCCAACCCCTCCCATCCCCCACCCAACCCCCCTCCCCATCCCACCACGCGCCGGCGACAATGGCGCGGATCTACCACCCACCCCCACCTGGATCCCCCTCGCCCACCTCAACGAGTTCCCCCTCCCCGTCGCCCAGCAGAAGATCGCGGCGCAGCTCAGGGCGTGGCTGCGCGATAACCTCCCCCGCGCGTCCGGCTGATCTTCCGGTTCGAGACCAGTCCTTCCAGCACCAGTTCGCACGCCGCCGCCTTCACGCCGGCCGAGCTGTCCTCCGGCGCCAGCCCCACCAGCCCGGTCATCTCGACCAGCCCCGGCACCTGGCTGAACCCCTCGACGCACGCCGCCGCCGCCGCGTCTTCCGAGACCTGCATGACCCCGCCCGATTCGAAGTACTCGACGATCGAGTCGCAGTCGGCGCCTCCGGCCACTTCCTCGAAGGTCAGTCCGGCTGCCGCGGAGACCAGCTCGGTCGCGATCCGGCGCGCGCCCTGCATCTCCCCCTCGTACTCCAGCTCGAGCTTGCCGGTCATGGCGGGGAGCGCGGCGTAGATGTCGCCGATGCGCGGGACCGCCTCGTCTTCGCCCTGAAGGATCGCGCGCCGTTCCGCGCTCGACACGACCGTCTCCATGACCGCGATCGGCATGCGCTGGCTGACCCCGCTGGTCTGGTCGACCCGGTTCTCCATGCGCGCCAGCACCGTGATTCGCTCGACGATCTCGCGCACGAACGGCGGGATGGAGACGGGGAGGCCGTTGCGCGACACCCACGCCTCCTGCTCGGTGATGGCCAGCGCCGTCGCGAGGTCCTGCGGGTAGTGGGTGCGGATTTCGGCGGCGATCCGGTCCTTGAGCGGGGTGACGATCTTGCCGCGCGCGGTGTAGTCCTCCGGATTGGCGGTGAAGGCGATCAGGAGGTCGAGAGGGAGGCGGACCGGGTAGCCCTTGATCTGCACGTCGCCCTCTTCGAGGATGTTGAAGAGCCCGACCTGGATTCGCGGCGACAGGTCCGGTAGCTCGTTCATGGCGAAGATTCCCCGGTTCGCGCGCGGCAGCATCCCGTAGTGGATGGTGAGCTCGTCGGAGAGGATGTGGCCTCCGCGCGCCGCCTTGATCGGGTCGAGGTCGCCGATGATGTCGGCGATGGTGACGTCCGGGGTGGCGAGCTTCTCCAGGTAGCGCTGTTCGCGCGCCAGCCACTCGATGGGCGTCGCGTCGCCGCACTCCTCGATCATCATGCGGCCGTGCTTCGAGATCGGCGCGAGCGGGTCGTCGTTGACCTCGCTGCCGGCGATCACGGGGATGTGCGGGTCGAGCAGGCCGACGAGTTGCCGAAGGATCCGGGACTTGGCCTGGCCGCGCAGCCCCAGCAGGATGAAATCGTGGCGGGACAGGATGGCGTTGGTGAGTTGGGGGACGACCGAGTCCTCGTAGCCGTGGATGCCCGGGAAGAGGTCTTCGCCGGCCCCGATCCGGCCGATCAGGTTGTCCCGGAGCTCGTCGCGGACGGTGCGGGTGCGGTAACCTGTGGCCCGGAGCTCGCCGAGGGTGGTGGGTGCTGGTTGCGTCATGGGGGTAAGTTAACACGTGACCGAAATCAAACCTGGGAGTACCGTTCATCCGCACCGGCACCAGCCGGCGCTTCCGACGGAGCAGCTCATCGTGCGCGAGCCGCCCGACGCCGAGGCCGTGCCGCTCGACGTGGTGTTTGTGGGCGGGGGGCCGGCGGGGCTGGCGGGGGCGATCGAGCTGGCGCGTCTGGTGGCCGAGGGCAACGAAGCAGGCGACGGGGTGGGCGAGGTGGAGATCGGGGTGCTGGAGAAGGCCGAGGGGCTGGGGGATCACAACCTCTCGGGCGCGGTGGTCAACCCACGCTCGCTGCGAGAGCTGTTTCCATCTATGTCATGGTCCGACTTACCGTTACGGCGTCCTGTCGAGCGCGAGGCCGTGTACTTCCTGACCGAGCGGAGGGCAGTGCGCATCCCCGCTCCGCCCACCATGCGCAACCATGGCAACCACATCGCCTCGATCTGCGAGATCGTGCGGTGGCTGGGCGAGCGCGCCGAAGATCTGGGCGTGATGGTGCTGCCGGGGTTCCCCGCCGACGCGCTGCTTGTGGACGGCCGGGACGTGATCGGCGTGCGAACCGCGCCCCGCGGCCTGGACCGCGACGGGGAGCGAGCCGGAGCCAACTACATGCCGCCCGTGGACGTTACCGCTCGGGTAACGGTTTTGTCGGAGGGGACGCGGGGTGCGCTGTCGCAGGCGTACCTCGACTGGCAGGGCAGCGGGTCGGCGAATCCGCAGATCTACTCGCTGGGCGTGAAGGAGCTGTGGGAGGTGAAGCGGCCGCTGGACCGGATCATCCACACCATGGGTTGGCCGCTCATCAGGGACGGTTTCGGGGGGACCTTCGCGTATCCGCTCGCCGACGACCTGGTGGCGCTCGGCCTGGTCGTGAGCCTCGACTACCGCAACGCGCGCCTGGATGTGCACGGACTGCTGCAACGGCTGAAGCATCACCCGCTTTTTCACGGCATCCTGAAGGGCGGCGAAATGGTGGAATGGGGCGCCAAGACGATACCGGAAGGCGGCTACCATTCGCTCCCCGAGCGCCGGCACGGAAGCGGGATCTGCATCGTGGGCGACGCCGCCGGTTACGTGGACGTGGCGTCGCTCAAGGGGATCCACTACGCCATGCACTCGGGAATCCTGGCGGCGCGCGCGATCTACGCGGCCCTCAGGGCGGACGACGTGTCCGAGGTGGGGCTGGCGAGCTACACCGCCGCGGTGGACCGGTCGTTCATTGCGAGCGACCTGCGGCGCAACCGGAACATGCGGCTGGCCTTCAAGAGCGGGTTCTTCCTGGGCGGCGCCAAGGCGAGCCTGGCGACGGTGACGGGCGGGCGGATCCCGGGAGGCAGAATCGCGACGGAGACGGATGCCGCGGAGACCAAGAGGATCGGGGGACGGACAGCCGCCGCGGGGAGTGCCGGCCCCCTGGCCGTGTCCAAGGTCGACGCCGTCTTCAAGAGCGGAAACCAGACCCGCGACGATATCCCGTCGCACCTGACGGTGGGCGAAGACGTATCCGCCGAGGCGGCCGAGATGTACGTTCACATGTGTCCCGCGGGCGTGTACGAGCGTGACGGCGACCGGTTGCGGGTGAATGCGCCCAACTGCGTCGACTGCAAGGCCACCGACGTGCTGGGCCCGAGATGGGCGCCGCGCGAGGGAGGCAGCGGGCCGCGCTATCGGCGAATGTGACCCGGGCTGGCGGGCGCGGGGGCCCCCGCTGGAAAAACGACCCCGAGCGAGGAGACGACAATGAGCGACGGACGAGGAAGCGGCAATGTGGCCGAAGTGCCGCCGGCCGGTCCGCTCTGCCTGACCGGGCGGATCAAGGTCGAGGTGGGCGGTGAAGTCGTGGCCGACACGGACGATGTCGCGCTGTGCCGGTGCGGTCACTCGGGGAACAAGCCGTACTGCGACGGGTCTCACCGCACGGTCGGGTTCGACGACCCGGGCGTGATCGAGGGGGGGCGGCTGGTGGGGGCTGGTGGGGCGGACGCGGGCGATGGGGTCACGATCGTCTGTGCCACCGACGGTCCGCTGCTGGTGCGCGGGCCGCTCAAGGTGGTGGCATCGGACGGGGGGACCTCCGAGGGGACGAAAGGGGCGCTCTGCAGGTGCGGGGCGTCGTCAACGAAACCGTTCTGCGACGGATCTCACCGTGATGAGGGGTTTATTGGGGGGTGAGGAGACACAACGCTGCACGGAGAGGACCAATGAACAAAAGAACTCTGCTGACCATCGCCGCCATCGGGATTGCCGCCGGTTGTGTCACAATCGGCGTCCCGGCTGCCACGGGGCACCTGGCGTACGGGGTTCCCGGGACATCGTACACCGTCTACGAAATCGTCGATACCATCGTGACCGAAATGACCACGCCGGAGGGAGAAGCTTCCGTGGTCACGTCCGCGTCCTCGACGACGCTGCTATTGGAATTCTTGAGCTCCATCAGGGTGGGCGGCAGAGTCGCGACGACCTTCGACCGCAGCGAGCCCATGAAGGTGTTGTCGGGCCGCATGCGCGTGAGGGGACGGGTGACGGGCTTCGATGCCACCCAGTCCAGCCCGGCGAGGGGCGTCGTGTCCGGAGACCTCGACGATGTCTCCGGGAACCTTCGGGCGATGATCAATCGGCACGGACTGTATGAACTGGCGTCGCATCCTGCGGCATCGGGTGCGGCCGAGGACGACCATCTCTTCCCCACGCTCGGCCACGCTCTCTTCCCTCGCATGCCCACAGCCTGGGTTGATCCGGGGGACAGCTGGGTGGATACGGTTACAGTCACGGACGACGGGGAGGGAGCGTCACCTGCAACCACGTGGATCAGAACCCACACCCTCGTGGGCGACACCCTGGTGAAGGGCCTGATGCTCATCCACATCGCGGTGGCGAGCAAGGTCACGATGGAGGGTGCGACCGAAGGGGAGGGAATGCCGATCAGGGGGGAGGTGACGGGTACGATGAACGGCTCGATCATGTGGGACCCGGAGCGCAGAATGGTAGCCTACGCGGAGTACCACCGGGACTGGCGAGTTGCCAAAACCGAAAGCGGAGAAACATCCCGCCCCGCCCGGACCATCACCGGGCCGACCAGAATATGGCGAACAAGATGAGGATGCAGCGTGCCACACCGAGAGGAACCATGAACAAAAGGTCACTGAAGACGATTACTGCGACCGCGGTGGTCGCTGGTTGCGCGGGACCCGGCGGCCCGTCTCCCGAAGACACCTTCACCTACACGCTCCCGTCGCCGCCAAGCGCGGTCTACGAGATTGCCGACACCATGGTCCTCGGCGTGAATTCGCCCATCGGCGCCCTGGAGATCGTTTCGGGCGCCACCGTCACCATGGGTCTGGCTTTCGCGACGGACCCGGGGGGCGTGCGCGTCACGGGCACCGTGGAGAGCCTCGAGGCCACGATGGACAACCCGATCGGGCCCGCGGAAACCGCGGATCTCGACGACGTTTCGGGCACCCTCGATGTCCTGCTGAGCCGCTACGGGGTGGTCGAGGTGGCCTCGTTCCCCGAAGTCTCCGACGCCCTGGCTCCGACGTCTTCCTTCCCCGTCCTCGCCTACCTGCTCTTCCCCCGCCTCGCCCAGGGCGTGCTGGATCCGGGGGCGACCTGGACGGACTCGGCGACGATGTCCTTCGAAGGGGAAGTGAGCCTGAACTCCACCATGGCCAGCACGTACACCTTCGTGGGCGACACCATGGTCGACGGCCTTTCGCTTCTGCACATCGCGGTCTCGTCCGAGGTCACGATCGAGTTGGAGGCGGACCAGGCGGGGACCTCGCTCGATCAGACGCTCGCGGGCTCGGCGAACGGACTCGTGCTCTGGGACCCGGCGCGCAGGCTGGTGGCGTACGGCCGGTTCGATCGCGACCTGGAGGGGGACATGACGGTGCCGGGTATGCCCGCGATCCCGGTGGGGGCTACCGGGCCGACGGTGTTCCGGCTGGAGGGCTAGCCCGTGAACGGAACAATACGGAGGTGAGCGGCGTAAAAAACTAAAACGCTAGGATTCACCCGGTTATTGGCGGCGGAGGCGCTGCATGCGGCACCAAACCCAAACAGTCACTTTGAAGCTTCGACCTGCCTCCGCCCCGGGACATGCGGTGCGGGCGATCACTCTTTCGGCGCTCATCGCGATTGCCGTTGCGTCCAGTTGTGCAAAACCCGGCGCCACCATGGGCTACGGATTGCCGTCGCCGCCGGACGCCGTCTACCGGATTGACGAAACCGTGGAGGTTTACATCGCAGCGCCCGGTGGAAGCTGGGAGGTTGCCGGGGGATACTCCCTGACTCTCGACATGGGTTTCGAGATGGACCCGGGTGGGATGCGGGTAAGGGGGATCGTGGAGAGCTTCGAGGGCTCCCTGTCGGATCCGCTCGGGGACCTTGGCTACCTGGTCGGGACCATCGAGTTCGTGGCGAATCCCGGGGGCGTTGTCGAGGTCGAGTCATTCCCGCGGCTTTCCGGCCTGTCCGCCCGGGAACTCTCGCTCGCCGGGCTGCCGTACGATCTCTTCCCCCGCCTGCCCGGGGACACGGCGAGCGCGGGCGCAACCTGGGCTGATACGGTGTCGTGGCACACCGACCAGGAAGAAGCGGAGCAGTCCTACATTGCGAACTACACCTACATGCTCGTGGGAGACACCGTCGTGGACGGGCGGAACCTGCTGCACATCGCGGTCGCGGGCGAGGTTGAGTTCTTCACGGCCTGGGACGAGCCCGGAAACCTGTTGGTTCGCCGGCTGAAGGGACCGTTGACCGGCTTCATCCTCTGGGATCCCGAACGCGGACTGGTAACCCACCACGAGTACGAGAAGGACCTGGTGGGGACGGTGACCAGGGAAGACTCGTCCTTCAAGGCGAGCCTGTCGGGGCGCAGGAGGATGCACCTTGGGCGCTAACGGAGAAGCGGCGAGAGTCAAGGCGCTCGGCAGGGCAATGCAGCAGGGCGCACAACTGTAATCCACAGTTTACAAAATGTAACGTTGGGTTGACATCCATAGCGCCCGCCAATCCACTCGCCTAGGATTAGACCGGTCACCCAGGACAAGGCCGGAGAACGGAGGTCCCTGGCGGATCTGCCCGGGGAGAGTCCTGCACACCTCCAAAAAGAAAACAACAATGACCAGAAGAACTCTGCTCACGATCATCGCCGCCACCGCCACCGCCACCGCCGCCTGCGTCCGCACCGGCGGCCCGCCCTTCTCCTACGCGGTCCCGTCGCCGGCAAGCGCCGTCTACCAGATCGACGACAGCATGTCGATCGAGATTGACGCGCCGACGGGCGGCATGGCGATCACGGGCGCGGGTTCCGTGACAATGGCGCTGGCCTTTCAGGCCGACCGTGACGGCCTCGTGTTCGTCGAGGGAACTGTCGAGGCCTTCGACGGCTTCATGACGAATCCGATGATGGGAACGCGGACCGCGGACCTGGACGATGTGAGCGGAAGCCTCGCGGTCTTCATCAGCCGGCAGGGGGTGGAAGAAATCGCGTTGGTCCCGGTGCTCTCCGGCCCGGTTGCCCAGATGTCTTCCTTTCCGGCAATGGCATTCCTGCTCTTCCCGCGCATGCCCGGCGGCGATGTGGACCCGGGCGCCACCTGGGTGGATACGGTGACCGCGTCCACCGATGCCGACGAATGGTCGACGTCGAGCACGACGCTCAGCACCTACACGGTCGTCGGTGACACGCTGGTGGGCGGCCGGACGCTCGTGCACATCGCGGTCGACACCGAAATCACCACCGAGACCGAGGCCGACCAAGGAGGAATGTCGATCACCCAGAATACGGCGGGCTCGGCGGACGGCTTTTTCCTGTGGGACCCCGAGCGCGGACTGGTCGTCCAGGCGGAGTACGAACGGGATGTCGAGGGGACCATGTCCGCGGGGAACATGGGGACCATGGGCATGGCGGTTACGGGGCCGACGCGGATACGGTTGGAGAGGTGAGGGGCTGCTAGCGCCACCAAGGCGGACAGCGCGCGGGAGTTGACAGAGGCCTTTCCGTTGAGCATAGGTCTCTCTTCGGACTACACAAGGCAGGGGGGTATGATGGGAAGAACGTGTCTATTGATCGCAGCCGTGGTCTCAGCGGCCGCTTGCGCGGGTTCCGGCGCCCCATCGCCACCCGGCGGGCTGGCCTACCGGGTTCCGGCGCCGCCGACGGCGAAATATCACGTGACCGACTCGGCGGTAGTTGAGAACCGGCCGTTTCTGCAGAGACGGCAGACCACGATCACAACCGCCACGACCCTGCGCCTGACCTTCGAAAGAGTGCCCGGAGGAGTTGGCGTCACCGGGATCGCGGAACATTTCGAAGTCTCCCTGAAGGGCGGGGTTGTTGTGTCAGCGGGCGCACTGCCGGGCCCTGCCGACCTGACGGGGGACCTCGATTTCGTGGTGAACCCCCGCGGCGAAGTCGAGGTCACGTCCCTGCCCGAGTTGCCCAGCGAGGACGCTGCCTTTTCTCCTTTCGCCTCCATCGCCCACGAACTCTTTCCCCGGCTGCCGGATCGCGCGGTGGACCCGGGCGACACCTGGTTGGACACGGTGACATGGTCCTCGGCATCGATGCGGACGGAAACAACATTCACCAGGGCGTATACCTACACGCTTGTGGGAGACACGGTGGTCGACGGTCGACCCCTCCTGCACATTGCGATGGCGGGGGAGGCGGCGTTCGAAACCGAAGGTCAGGTGGGCCCGTCGGCGCTGAGCTCAAGTAGCGAGGGGCAGGCAACAGGTCTCATTCTGTGGGATCCCCGACGGGGCCTGCCGGTTTACGCGCAATACGAACAGGCGCTGGAGGGGACCTCGACCCTAGCGAGCATGCCCCCGTCCTCGACCAGGCACGCCATTTTTCGACGGGTCTGGCTGGTGGAGTAAGGGGCGGCATCCCGAGCGGGACCCAAAAAGGTGATTCCACAATGAAGTCCTCCATCATCACACGCACCCTGCGCGTCCCCGGCACACGGGCCACACACGCCGCGCTGATCCCCGCCGCACTCCTCATCTTGCCGGCTGCCACCTTCGCCGCCGGTGTCCAGGAGCGCGATAGTGCAGGCATCCACATCGTCGAGAACGCGAGTCCGGCCGTGGGGTCGCGGCTGGATTGGCGGATCGGACCGGAGCCGTCCGCGTCGATCGGAGTTCGCGAGGGCGAAGAGCCGTACATGCTCCACAACGCCTTTGGCGCCACCAGGCTGTCCGACGGGAGGATCGTCGTGGCGAACGCCGGCTCGAGCGAGCTTAGGGTGTTCGACGGGTTCGGTACCCATCTGGTGAATTGGGGCGGGCGCGGGGAGGGGCCGGGAGAGTTCTCCGGTGACTTGCGTCAGGTCAGACCCTGGGCTGGTGACTCCATCATCGCCTGGGACTTTCGCTCTGAAGAGGGACTTTCCGTCTTCGGCGCCGACGGGAAGTTCGGGCGTTCGTTTTTCCTGGAAAGAGAGCCGGGCCGCTTTCCATCCCCCGTGGCCGTCCGCACGGGCGGCACGATCCTGGCGAGCGCGTGGGCGGGTGACGGCGAAGGGATCGTCGATATCCGAAACGGCGACGGCACCCTGGCCCTCTCCATCGGCACCTTTCCCATGATGGAGGTCTACGAATACGAAAGACCCGAAGGGGGGCGCGGGAGCCGGGACATCGCCTACGGTTTTGTAATCGCGACAGGGTTCTGGGGTGACCTCGTCTTCGTCGCTTTCACCAACCGGTACGAGATCAAGGCGTTCGGGGCCGACGGCAGGCTGGCCCGGATCGTTCGGCGCGACCACGCTCCCCGCGCTACGACTCAGGCCGATGTCGACTATTACGTGGAGTCGCAACTCTCCTATTATCCCGACTTCACACCCGACCAGGTGGCCACCTATCGTCAGGTATTCGAGTCCACGCCGCTGGCGAAGACCTTCCCGGCGTTCTCCGAGGCCATGGGCGATGCCGCCGGGTACCTCTGGGTCCGGGAATACGACTTTCCCGGCGAGCCCAGGCCCGCCCCACTCTGGACCGTCTTCGATCCCGGGGGACGGGTCCTCGGCTTCGTCGAGACGCCCAACGGTCTCGCCATCCTCGAAATCGGCGAAGACTACATTCTGGGGCGCACCGAGGACGACCTCGGCGTGGAGTCGATCCAGCTGTGGCCGCTGGAGAGGGCGGACGGGGTGTAGCCATGAGAATCTCCTTTCCAACCACCACATAGACGCCTCCCTAACCGCCAATTGGACGCTTCCCTAACCGACACATGGCCGCTATCTCATGCCCTTTTCCGAGGCCGAAAAGGAGCGTCGGCTCGGGCTCTTTCTTGCTGACTTTCTGGCGGGAGCTGCACGGTCGGGACATTCTGCCGTTGGCCGACGCGAGAATGCTGGCCGTGCCCCTTAGCGAGCTCTGGGAGCGGTAGCTGGAGATGGCCGCCACCTCCCCCTTCACCTCCGACCGCGAGCGGCGCCTCTGGCTCTGTGCGCTGGCCGTCGTCGTCGCCATCTACTCCACGCTGGGGCTGGCGGGAACGCTGGCCGAGGCACTGCGCGAGCACAGCCTGCTGCCGACCGCGCTGCTCATCCTGATGTTCCTCACGGTGGCGACCATCATCGGAAGCGGGCGGAGGCAGCGTCCCGGGCGGCGCGAGGTCTGGGTGGCGTGCGGCGTGACGGCCGTCTACGGGATGGCGGTGCTCAGGATGGGCGGGAGCCTTGAAGAGCGCACCCACCTGTTCGAGTACGGCATCGTCGCCGTCCTGATCTACCAGGCTCTCGGCGAGCGCGCACAGAACGGTCGGCGGGTGCCGGTGCCGGCCGTGCTCGCCCTGTTCGTGACCGCGCTGCTGGGCTGGGTCGACGAGGGCATCCAGGCGCTGCTGCCAAGCCGCGTCTACGACAACTTCGATGTCCTTTCCAACGCCATCGCCGCCCTGATCGCGATCGTGGCGAACCTCGTTGTCTCGCGTGCGAGCGCTGCCGTGGCACGCCGGCAGGGGGATCGAGAGTGACCCGGGGTGCCGACCTCGACGGAATCGGCAAGCCCGAACCCCTGCGCGGCGAACTCGCCGGTCGATGGTCACGCCGGATCGACATCGAACACCGGCTGGTCTACCAGGTCACTGATGACCGGGTCCACTTCCTTGGTGCGCGCTATCAATACTGACCGTCCCCGGTCCAGGTAAGTTCCTGCCGCTCACCGACCTCCCCGCTCCAGCGGCCACAGCTGCACCGATTCCACATCGAGGTCGTTCCTGACCTTGGCCAGGATGTAGTCCGCGCCGATTTCCAGGAGCGACATCCCTTCGGGTGTCTCGAAGTACCCCAGCACGCGGCCCTCGGGATCGAAAATGGTGTTGAGCTGGCCAGGCGCTTCTTCTCCGGGGGCCTCGTATTCGTAGACCCAGAGGTAGCCCAGCGCGTCTTCCGTGAAGAAGGTGTAGGCCGGCAGGCGCTCGGCGACCGGCATGGCCTGCAACTCCCTGCGGCGGTCCCTCAGCAGGTCCGTGCGCTCGCTGGGAATCAGGGACAGCAGCTCCTCGATGTACGCCTCGACGTGAGCCTCGGTCGGCGCGCGCGGAACATGGTCGAGGCGGACGATCCGCGCCAGCGATCCGTCCAGCGCGAACGCCCGGAACTCGTAGCGGTCGCTGGGGCCGATGACGAACAGGTCGCCCCAGACCCGCTGAAAAAAATACGGGCGGAACATCAACGCCGGACGTCCCTCTCCCTGACGGGTCAGGCGCTCCACGGGATGCGCCCCCAATGAACCCCGAAGTTCACCCGCCGCGTCCCAGACTTCCATCTCCACGGGGTCGTAGTATGCCCAGTCCTGGCCGGCCAGGATCAAACCATTGCGCGTCACGTCGTGGAGCCACAAATGTCCCCTGCGATCCGAATCGCGCCACCTGCTCCGCTCCGGAATCAGACGCCGCACCAGCTCTCCGTCCGGGCCGAACACGCTCACCTGCGGGTACCAGAAGTGCCATACGATCACCGAGTCGCCCGGCATCGTGACGATTCCCCAGAGCTGGTTTCCCTCACGGAACTCCCCCGGCCCTTCCCCCAGTCCTCCCCAGGTCTCCAGGTAGGCTCCGGTCCCGTCGAAGACCCGCAACTCCTTCGTTCCGTCGTTCAGGATGACGATTCGTCCGTCGGACAGCATCGTCGCGCCGTTGGCGTCGTGCAGCAGGTACGGCTCCTCGCCCTCCATTTTGCCGATGGAGAAGAGCGGCTCCGGCCCGAGGCGCCAATCCAGGCGCGAGCCCTCTGGAGGGCGGGTGTTTTCGACGATGCGGATGCCGGCGCTATCACGAAACTCGGTGCGCTGCCCGGAAAGCCTGTCCTGGCTCCCCATGCAGGCCATCGAAGCGAGAGCGGCGAGAGTTGTGGTGATACGAGTCATCATACCCTTCCCCCTTTCCCCTGACCCCAACCAACGACTACTCTGCCCTTGGCGATCAAGGAAAAATGACCAATTCGTCTGGAGGAAACAAAGTGATCAAGCGCACAACCGCAATGCTCGCCGGCCTGACCCTTGCCGGCTGCACGGGCACGGAGACCGACTCGGCGACCGACGCGGGCCCCGAACGCATCGACGCCTGGCAGGCCGTCGAGAGCTACAAGATCGACCAGAGGATGAACATTCTGCGCGCCGGACAGTGGCTCAGGCAGCCGGGCCACGAGGGGAAGTCACGAGAGGAAGCGGAGGAGGCGCTGGGTCTGGAGACGCTCGACCCGGGTCCGGCCGTAGAAGCCGCGTTGGAAGTCGCCAGGACCAATCCCACCGATGACCTGGGCTTCCTGGCGCTGCATTTCGCCTTCTACGAGCACATGGGATTCGACGATCCGGAGCGGCAGGAGATCCGGGACGAAGTCTACGGATTCCTCGGGGCGCACTATATCGACGACCTGCGACTCGACCGCATGCTTCTGGGCCTCATCCGGTTCGGCGGCGAGGGCGGCGTGGATCTGATCGACGAGGTCGTTGCCAACAGCAATCAGCGCCGGCTCCGCGCCCGGGGAGCCTTCTGGTCCGCCACCGAGCGGCTGATGGAGGTCGACGACCTGAGAGCCACGGCGGCGGAGCGTGCCGAGGTGCGCGAGGAGGTCACCCGCATGGCGCAACTGGTGGTCGACGAGTACGCCGACGTGGATGTGTTCCGGGGCGAGGCGGGCGGCGAGGCGATCCAGCCCGTCCTGTACGCCTTGGATAATGTGACCGCGGGCAGTGCGCTCCCGGAAGCCACTGCGCTGCGCATCGGCGGAGACGAGGAGTCGCTGAGCCAGTACCGGGGAAGCGTCCTGCTCCTCGATTTCTGGGCGACCTGGTGCGCCCCGTGCATCGCCAGCCTGCCCGAGGTCACGCAGCTCCAGGAGTTGCTCGCGGACCGGGATTTCCGGGTCATCACGATCAGTATCGACGAAAACACCGAGCTGGTCGAGCAGTTCATGAACGACCGCATGGACCTGCCCTTCGTCAACTGGTTCGTCGGCGAGCAGTCCAAGCTGTACGACGACTGGTCGATCCAGGGTGTGCCCACCTACATCGCCGTGGATCGGGAGGGTGTGATACTCGGCAGGTCGCACGAGGTCGAGGCGCTCTACGAGGTGATCCTGGAGGCTGCGGGGGCCGACGAAGCCACGCGGGCGGAGTTGTTTGGGGACGGGGTGGCCACGCCTTGATGCATCGCATGACCCTTGGTCACCCGTTCACGCGGGCAGCCGCGGTCGTTCTCGCGGCCCTCGCTCTCACTTCATGCGGCGGCCTGCGCTACACGTCACTGATGAACCCCACGGTCGATGTCAACGTCGAGCATCCGCCCAATCTGGGACTTGGAATCGCGACGGTCACCTTCTCGTCGGAGAACGAGTTGCCCGCGCGCACCGGCCTCGCCGACCTCCTTTCGGACAACCTCGGGCTGTCATCCGCCGTTTGCGGAGCGGAATTGCAGCAACGGCTCACGCGGATGCTCCTCGAAGAAGGCCTCGAAGTCACCCGCGACGACAATCCCGCGCAGGCCGACGTGGCCATCTCGATCAGCGTCACCAGGTGCGATGGCGAACAGGAGCGGAGCACATCGCAGGTGGTCGTAGAGAGGGCGGACAGCGCCGGTCGCCGCCGGACGGCCACGAGATACCATGCGCATACAAGGGTGTACTTTCGAGCGCTGTTTGAAGTCACCGACCTGTCGACGGGCAATGTGATGCTCAGTCGCAGCTACGAGTTTGAACCGCGGCGTACCAAAGTGGGGAACAGGGACTATCCGGACTACCCGTCCGCGAACGATGTGATCGGCGAAGCCTATCGAAGGACGACACGCCGCATCAGACCCCTCTTCTTCGGCTGGACCGAGAGGAGGGAACTGGTGTTCTTCGACGACGACAGGTGCGGTTTGAAGCAGGCGTTCCGCGCCGTGGCAGCCGGGAACTACGAGCGCGCACTGGTGCTGTCGCGTGCGAATGTGGAGGCCTGCCAACCCGACCCGCAGACGGAAATCACGACCAAGGACCTGGCGGCCGCGCACTACAACGTCGGGATACTGCACCGAATCAGGGGAGATTTCGGCCCCGCCCTGGCCAGCCTGGAGCAGGGCCGTGCGGCGGACCCGGACAACGGCGTCATAAGGAGCGCGATCCGGGAAGCGATCTCGGCGGAGGCGGTGGCCAGGGAGTTCACCCGCGCGGAAGAGGACGCGTCGGTTCAGGTGCAGGAAGAGGCGGGGGAGGTGGTCACCAATGAGGTGGTGATCGCCATGTTCGAGGACGGGCTGGAGGACGAGATCATCATTGAGGTGATCAGGAATTCGGAGGTGGATTTCGACGTGTCGCCCGCGACGCTGGGAGAGCTGAGGCGCATCGGGCTGAGTCCGGCGGTGATTTCGGCGATGATTGCGGCGGCGGGGGGCTACCCCTCCACCAACTCATAAACCACCACGCTCTCCACATCCATCTCGTCCAGCTCGACCCCGAGGACCAGCCCGCCTCCCACATCCAGAATCCGGAACCGTGGCGGCGTCTCCACCATACCTAGCCATTCCCCATCGGGCCCGATCACCGTGTAGGGCGAAGTGGTGTTGTTCTCGCCGCCAGTCTTGTAGGAAGGCAGCCATACCCTCCCCTCGGCGTCCGCGAACGGGGACCCGAAGAGCGGCATCGGCCGACCGATGACCGCGCGAAAGTTCCCCATCTGTTCCCGGGTGACTTCCGCGAGCCCGGCATCGGAGATCTGGGGGTTGTGCTGGCGGAGAAGCTTCCGCCGCTCGGCCTCGATGGGTTCCAGCAGGTCCTCGGTCAGGGGGGTCGGGTCGGCTTGCCAGCGGACGATCTGCGTGACGGTGCCGTCGGTCAGACTCCAGGTGACTTCCGCCCTGTCCGACCTGGTGTAGACGAAGTGCCCGGCGGAGACCATGACCTCGCCAGCGGCCGCGATCGGGTTCCACTCCAGCCCCTGCGGGATCCGCGGGATGAAGTCGTACGATGCGACCGTGTCACGGGTGTCGGTCTCCATGTCCAGCCGGATCATGTGACCCGGGAGCCAATCCACGTCGAGTCCGGACGGACCCCAGTAGTTGGCCACCAGCAACTCGCCGGACAAACCGACTCCGTGCACGCTCAGACCCAGGGCGAGCCTGAGGGCCGTGGCGTACGCGACCGAATTGCCGACAAAGAGCGTCAGCCGGTGGACCGAATGGTCAGCCACCAGGATGCTGTCCTGCGAGAGCGCGAACAGGCCGTCCACGTTGCCCACTTCCCCCGGCCCCTCGCCCTCGCCGGCGAGTACCCTGTAGGTTGCGCCGTCCGGGCCGAGCACGACCAGTTCGTTGTTCCACGGGTCGAAGACGACCGCGGCGCCGTCGGGCAGGAGGCGGCCGATGCTGACCTCCTGAAAGGTGTAACCACCCGGGTCGGCGCCGTGGCGGTAGCTTGGCTCCGCCGCGAGGTGGAAGGCGGTCCTGGTGGGCGGGGTTCCCTGGTAGGCGACGATCCGCACGCCCGCGCTGTCCTCGATCTGGACGGGGATGTCGGCGGTTGTCGAGGTGTCGTCGGCGCACGCCGCGAGGGCGGCCAGCACCGGGTAGGCCAGGGCAACTGCGATGGTGGTTCTTCCCGTCATGAGTGTCGCTCCTTGACCTGACCTGTGGTGGCTCGCAATGGCAAGACGGTTGCGCGGGATTTCCGTGAGCGCAAGGCAGGCCGGATGTGAACCCGGGTTTACATAACGTCAACCCGGGTTCACATGTCGGCTCCATCGCACACCGGCGAGGGGATGGCAGGCCGGCAACTCACGGGCACACCTCCCCGCTTGCCGCACGTCATTCATCGTCATCGAAGATCGAATGCAGCCCGAACGCCGTTAGCCCCGCCACCGCACCGCGCAGCACGGACGACCCCCGAGAGTCGCTCCGGGCCCGCCGCTCGGCGTCCTCCACTCGCTCCGCGCTTTCCGCCAGCGCGTCGGCGGCCTCGGCCATCGCCAGCGCACTCGCTTCGGCCAACGCCTCCTCGTACTCCGCCTCGTCGAACTCCGGCAGGTCGCCGAAGACGAAGAGCAGGTTGCCGTCATCGGTGTTCTCGATCTTGACGTAGCCTGTCTTTGCCATCTCGGTCAGGCACTTCTCCACCTCGGTGAAGGTGAATCCGGTCGCCACGACGGCCTGCGGGACGGTGAGTGTGCCGCCCTGCTTCTGCGCCGCCCTCATGATCGGGATCGTCAGCACCTGGACCATGTCTTCCGCTTCGAGCTGCTCGGCCGCAGCGGAGTGGTTGGCCTGGAAGCCGCGAATCCATCCGGGCAGGAGGAAGGCGTCGAGCACCCACCCAGCAGAGCACGCCGATGAGCCACACCATGGGCCCCGTTTCCGGGTTCGGCAGAAGGGGGGTCAGGATGGCCATCGCGCCGACCAGCCAGGCCAGCATGAGCCATCCGTGTTTCCGCAGGTAGAACCGGTGTGCACCCACCCAGCCGAGGCACAGCCACAGCATCCAGGCAGCCGCGGGGTGCTTCTCGACTGCGCCCAGTTCGGCCAGCCGGCGACGCTCTTCGGTCTTGGCTTCGGCGCGTTCCATCAGGTCGGACCAGCTCATTTGGTTCCTCCGTAACGAAGAAGTTGTGATCGATCCGGCGGCAATGCCGGGGGTGTCGCGGGGGCAATAAACGCAAAGCGGGCCGGATGAGGTGGGTGCTCATCCGGCCCGCTTGGTGGCGAGGTGTCCCAGGGCGCGTCGCCCAGGGGTCCCCCGCGATTCGATCAATGGGTTAGGGTAGCATAACACCCCAGGGCAAGGTCTTGTTACAATTGGGGCGAAAGCCTGACGTTACGTGAGGGTTTGGGAGAGCGGATGTAAAGTCGGGTTTCCATTCTGTCAATTCGGGTTTACATGGCGGCTACGCGATTCGGGCCATCCATGCCACAGAATGGAGCGCCGCCACTCGCGCCTCACTCAGGAGAGTGTACCTTGTGAGGTACGAATTGCCGGAGCTCAAGAGACTGCCTGCGGCGTTCTACCAAACCCCGAGCGGTAAGGAACCGGTCAGGGACTGGCTCCTCGCGAAGCAGCGCGCAAAGGAGATCAAATCATGACGAAAAAAACGGGACGGATCGGATCGTCGTTCGAGGACTACCTCGCCGAGCAGGGGACTCTCGAAGAGACCCGCACAATCGCCGTAAAGCGGGTCCTGGCCTGGCAGTTGGAACAGGCGATGGAAGAGCGGCAAATGAGCAAGAGCGCCATGGCTCAATCGATGCGGACGAGCCGCAGCCAGTTGGACCGGATTCTGGATCCGGACAACGACCACATCCGACTGGACACCCTCGCCGCGGCCGCGAACGTCCTGGGCCTCAATCTGCGGATCGAGCTGGTCGGCTAGCTTTGCCAATCGCGGGCGGCCCGCCGACTCGGTTCCCGTAGTCCCATGGATTCCCACTCGAAGGGCGACCCACAACCCCACGTAGGCATTGTGGCCCACCTGCCGGTGCCGTACGGTTCCCGCCTGCCCCGATCCCGCCACCTTCGGATGTGACCCGGAAGTCATGCGCCCCATGATCGCCAGGACCCTCCTTTTCCTCACCGTCGTCGCCACACACGCTTGCCGTGACGACGCGCCCACCCACGAGGCGCAGCAGGCCGAGGTGGTTGCCGCCCCCGCGAGTCCCGACGTCGATCGCACCGAAGATGGCTACCAGTCTCTCGATTCCGCCCGCGCGCGAGAGGGCGCCTTCCCGCGATCCGTGGACGCGCAAACGCTGCTCGATTCCGCCGACGCGCAAAATGCCTGGTCTACGGTAGGCGTCACCATGTATGGCTCCACGGTGACTGTAGCGGTCAGTGAGTATTCTTCGGCCCGCATGCGCAATCCGGACAATTTCCCGAAGGCCAGGATCATGGTTGCCTGTGACTCGGTCTGGGTGCATTTCACGGCGTTTCCGGACCTGCAGAAGAGTGCTTTCCGGATGGGGTACGTCATCGACAACAGCTTCCGCCCATCGTCCATCATGGCCTATCATGAGGACACCTACAAGAGGCAGAGAGAGGTCCACATTTTCGGCGGTGGCCGCAGTCTGATCAGAGGCCTCAAGGCCGGTGCGGAGTTCGCCACCGCGTTTCCCTGGCATGGTGGCCGGACCGTTCCTTTCGCATGGTCGCTCAAGGGGTCGTCGGCCGCGATCCTCAAGAGTTGTCGCGGTGGGCGATAGTGCGGAGGTGAACCCCTCCCCCCTCTTCACCTCCAGACGCGAGCGCCGACTCTGGCTCACCTCGCTGGCCGTCGTCGCGGCCATCTATTCCACCCTGGGCCTGGCGGGACAGCTAGCCGCGGTCATGCGCGAACACCACCTCATGACGCCCGCGTTCTTCCTCATGATGTTCCTCACGGTGGCCACCATCGTCGGAAGCGGGTTGAAGCGGCGTCCCGGGCGGCGCGAGGTCTGGGTGGCGCTCGGCGTCACGGCCGTCTACGGAATGACGGCGCTCAGGATGGGCGTCAGTCCCGAAGAGCGCACCCACCTCTTCGAGTACGGCATCGTCGCCGTCCTCATCTACCAGGCTCTCGGCGAGCGCGCGCGGAACGGTCGGCGGGTGCCGGTGCCGGCCGTGCTCGCCCTGGTCGCGACCGCGCTGCTCGGCTGGCTCGACGAGGGAATCCAGTCGCTGCTTCCGAACCGCGTCTACGACAACTTCGACGTCTTCTCAAACGCCCTTGCCGCCCTGATCGCGATCGTGGGGAACCTGGTCACGCAGGGGGCGGGTGCTGCTGCGCGCAGGCTCGGGGGTCGCGATTCCGGCGGCTGACGCCTCCTCGATAACGATTAGACGCTCCTTCAATCGACAATTGGCCGCTCTTCCAATAACGATTGGACGCTATTACGATTGACAATCGGCCGAAGCCCCTCCCGCCGTCTCCGGAGCCGTTCCCCAGCGCAGGAGCCCACCGCCATGTTCCCAAGGTTCAGCGCCCACCTCGTGCGCGAAGCACTCGCCGACACGCCCGTGGTCTTCGTCATGGGCGCGCGGCAGGTGGGGAAGACGACCCTGGTCAAGAACCTGATCGACGACAGCTGGGAGTACATCACCTTCGACGACATCGCGCAGGCGGAGGTGGCCCGCGCGGATCCCGTCGGCTTCATCCGCAATCTTCCCGCCAGGAGGATCGCGCTTGACGAAGTGCAGCGGGTGCCGGAGACTCTGCTCGCCATCAAGCAGGCGGTTGACGAGGACCGGACGCCCGGGCGCTTCCTGCTGACCGGATCGGCCAACGCGCTGCTGCGCCCCAGGGTCTCCGATGCGCTGGTCGGAAGGATGGAGGCCGTTCGGCTCGCGCCGTTGTCCGAATGCGAGATTGCGGGTCGTGAGCCGAGGTTCCTCGGCGCCCTGCTCCGGGGCGAGGCGCCGTCGGCCCAGGACGTGCGGGTCAGGGATCACCTGGTGCGCCGGATTGTGACGGGCTGCTTTCCGGAACCGGTGTTGCGTGCGGGCGAACGACGGGCGGCGGCCTGGTATCGGCAGTATGTGAACACCCTCATTCAGAGGGATGTGACCGATCTGCCCGGAATCGGCCATCTCGAGGCCATGACAAGACTGCTTCGCCTGACCGCCGTTCTCTCGGGACAACTGGTCAACCTCACCGACCTCGGGGGCAGGCTCGGTCTGAACCGGGTCACGGTGGGGAAGTACCTGGCCCTTCTTGAGCAGCTCTTCCTGGTGGAGCGCGTCCCGGCATGGCACGGTGCCGAAGTCACCCGCCTGGTCAAGACGCCGAAGATGCACGCCGTCGACACCGGTTTGATGTGCGCGGTGCGCGGGATCGGCCGGCGGAGGTTGGTGGCAAACCCCGCCGACCTGGGGTCGCTGCTGGAATCCTTCGTCTACAACGAGCTGAGGAAGCAGGCGCTCTGGGTGGACGAGCCTCTGGCCTTCCATCACTACCGCGACAAGGACAAGGTCGAGGTGGACATCGTGATGGAGAGCGCGTCGGGTGGATGCTACGGGGTCGAGGTCAAGGCGGCGGCGTCGTTGCGCGCGCGAGATTTTGTCGGGCTGAAGAAGTTCCGGCGAGTGGCGGGGAAGCGGTTTCGGATGGGGGTACTGCTGTATGACGGGGATCACACGACGGCGTTTGGGGAGGGGCTGTTCGCGGTGCCGGTCGGGGCGCTGTGGGGGTGAGCAGACGCTACCGACCGTCGACGTTGCCACCGTCCTCTTTCTCCTCCCCCGCTTCGGGCTCTTCCTCCAGCTCCAGGGCTTGAATCTGCGAGGAGGAGGCATAGTCGCGCGTCCGTTTTTCCGCGAGGAGCGCGTCCACCGCCGTGATGATGTCGCCGCCCCGCCCCCCGGAATGCCGGATGACCCCAAGGTCGTCGAGGATGTAGATCTGCGGCCATCCCTCGACCTTCCATTGCGTGGCGATCGGACCGTTGGTGCTCGCATCCTCGACGTGCCCGTCCCACCAGGTGCGGTAGGAAAGCGCTTCCCTCTCCTTGACCGCGTGAACGGTGTCCAGCACCGCGTCGGAGTTCACGCCGAGGAGCACCACGGGGTCGCCCCGCTCCTCGTAGATTTGCAGCATGGCGCGTTGGTAGGGGTACTCGCTGCGGCAGGGTCCGCACCATTGGCCGGTGAAGACCAGCACCACGATGTTGCCCCGGTACTCTTCCAGCGCGAATTCCACCCCGTCGATGTCGTTCCCGATCGAATTCGGCGCGACCTTGCCGGGCATGAGATTCTCGACCACGTAGCGTTTCTCGTCGAGGAACTCCGCACCATCGGGGTACTCTTCCTTCAACTTCTCGAAATACGCGGCGACCTGCCCGGTCTGCTCCGGCGTAAGGGTTCCCATCTCGAGATAGCGCATCACCATGAAGAAAGGCAGCATGGCGTCCTGCTCGACATCCTCGATGGGCACGCCGGGGATACGGAACATTGCGTCGAAACGGGCGAGAATCTCTTCCACCTGGCGGTCTTCGAAGGGTCTCCCGTCCGGATCCAGATGATCCGCGTCGTCGAACAGGTTGATTTCGTTCAACAGGGGCCACATGTAGTCGGCGGAAGAGGGGTCGTATCGTATCAGGATTCTCCGCTGTTCGATCATGTGACGGTCCTCCGGGTATTGCTCCAGGAGGTCGTCGAGATAGGTGGAGACGCGTTCCTGCTGCTCGTCGGTGATCTCCGCGACCGTGAGACGATTGCTGAAGTTCGTGAGGTGCAGGTTGCCCTCGTTCCCGAAGTCCGCCTGCGTCTCAGGCCCGGTCATGGCCACGTCCAGCGCCGTCATGAGTTCGTCAAAGAGTGCGTTGTCCATCGGCTCTCCGCCGTTGTCGTAGTCGCTGAGAAAACGGAACCACGTCTGGGTGACCGCCGCCGGGAGGGCGACGCGGAGCTCCCCTTCCGGATTCTCGGCGAACAGGTTCGGCCAGTTGGCGGCGTCCGAGATGAAGCCTCCGAGGACGAGGGAAGCGAGCGCGATGGAGGCGATTGCGAGGGGGCGCTTCATGGGAGTCTCCGTGTCCGGGGGACCGAGTCATTCGTGCTGGCTACACGATGGAAACATGGGTGAGGAATACCCGAGCGGCGAGAGGCGGTCCGCAGCCAGCCGGCCGCAAGACGCCGGATGTCCGTTGTTCCCGCACGCCACGGCAACCGAACCCCCAATCCCCCAGCTTGTCCCAACTTCCATCCCCCCAATAGCTTGACTCGCCCAACCCTCCCGCTCCCACAGGACCCCATCCATGCGACGCATCACCATCCCGCCCCTCCTCCTCGCCACCGCCCTCCTCCCAGCCTGCATCGACACCGCTCCATCCGCCTACCCCGACCTGTCCGGCGACTATGTGGGCACGGGCGTGTGGCGGTCCGACAATCGGCACAACCTCTCGGTTCTGGTGCTGACCGTGGCCCAGGATGCCGACTCGATCCACGGGAGCGGCCTGATCTCCGGAATGCTCACGAGCGACGAGGGGACGGTGACGTACGAGAACGACTATGTGTTCGGCGGGACCGTGGCCCCTGGCGATCCGCCTGCACTCACGGTGTCGTTCAACAGTGGCTGTGTCTGGAACACGTACCACGGCCACGTGAGCGAGGGTGGGGACATGGTGCTGGTCGGGACGGCGCTGGGTACCGCGGAGGACTGTTCACTGACCGGGGACGACTCGGAGGGGCTGATGTACCTGGGGCGGAAGAAGGGCGGGGGGTAAGCGGGACTGAAGAGATGGGGCGTGCTGCGGCTGGCCGGCGGCCCTACCCCGCGGGCGACACCTCCACCGTGTACACCTTGCTCTGGGAGCCCGAGTGATCCTCGCGCGTAATCGCCCCGCCGTCGCTGTACCAAAGCGTGATCTCCGCGGTCCCCGCCTCCTCGAAGACCCTCGTTGTCCTGTGTTCGACGAACTCGGGATCGGTCGAGCAACCGCCAACAATAAAGTAGTCGGTCGGGAGTACTGTAGCCGACCGACCGTCGACGCCTCCATCGGTCCACCCATACTCGTAACAGCCGCTGCCCCCTGTCCAAACCGCAATCTCCAGGGGGACACCGACGGTTGCCGTCTCGGGGATCTGCGGCAACGGCCACGCGGGATCGTCGAAGTCGATCTTCCCGATCACAATGCCGCGCTCCAACTCTTGCTCTTCGCAGGCGAAAAGGCCGGCAGCGCCGATCGCGACCGCCAGCATCGCCAGGTGGCGACGGAGTGGGCGCGTGCGTTTTGGGGGGGCGCCAGTCGAACGAATGCGTGGGGTGGAGGGAAGGTTGTTCATGGGGCTTCTCTCTTTCCGCTTCAGTCTTTGTCCTGAACCATGCGGGTATGTAGGAATACCCTGGCGACGGGGTGGCGTTCCGTGGCCATCAGTTCCAGGGGCGCGATCTACCCCCCGGCGGGCAACACCTCCACGGTGTACACCTTGAGTCCATCCCCCTTGTTTTTGTCCTCGGGCCGTGGCCCGCCTAGCTTGCTGTACACAAGCCAGAGTGTCGCGGTCCCGGGCTCCTCGAAGACCACCGTTGCCTTGTGCTCCAACTCGAGATCAATCAAATAACAACCCGGGTCATTGACCGGAAGAAGACCCAAAGGATCGAACCCCCACTCGTACGTTGTCCGGATATCGTACGGGACGACCACAGCGGACCGGCCCAGCTCGGTTACCTCCGTGTCCCCTTTCCGCATGGCGCAGTTGGTGTCCTCTGTCCAAATGGTTATCTCCAGCGGGACTCCGGCGGTTGCCGTGTCGGGGACCTGCGGCAACGGCCAGTCGGGGACGCGAGGTTCGTCGAAGTAAATGGTCCCGATCACACGGTGTTCCGTCGCGCGCGGCTCGCAGCCGGTCAGCGCGACCGCGATGATTGCGACCGCCAACCGTGCCAGATGGGTGCTGACGGACGGGCTCGGCGGGATGAAGGGAAGGTGATTCATGAGGCTTGCTCCCTTCCGTCCTGGGAGGATCGCCCCGACACCTCCACGGTATAGACCATCCGCCCATCCCCTTCGAAGTCATCGGGCGAGGAGCCGCCTCTGGTGCTGTACCGAAGCACGATTTCCGCGGTTCCGGATTCCGCGAACATCACGCTTGCCCTGTGTTCGTAGAGATCAATTTCCAGAGTGCAGACAATCGGTCCCGTTGTAAGGAGATCGTAGGGGGTCACTTCAGCAGACCGACCGGCAATGACTACTTCGGTGTAGGCGCGGTCCATGCAGCCGCCACCCCACGTCCAGAACGTGATCTCCAGAGGAACCCAGACGGATGCCGTGTGAGGTATCCGTGGCTGATACCTCGGGTCCGCAAAGCCCTCTTCGGGAATATGGCCGATGACCGGATCCCGCCTGAATTCCACCAGGTCTTCGGTGCAGGCGGGAAGCGCGGCTGTGAGGATCAAGACGGCCAGCCGTGCCGGGTGACGAAGGGCGGGACGCGCGCGCGCCGGGTGGGCGCCGACGGACGCGCCGGGTCCGTTGAGTGGAGCGTGGTTCACGAGCCTTCCTCCTGTTCACTCTTGCCGCTTCTACGGCGGAATCTACGGAGAGAATACCCCTGCGACGGGCCAACGGTCCACAAAATGGCGGGGGTGGCGCATCGGTAGCTCGACCTCAACTACCACACGGACCCTCCGTCCCCTCCCGCAGCACCGCCAGATACCGCTCATACGCAAACACCCTCCCCCGCTGCCGCCCCGTGATCTCGCGCACGATGCCGAGACTCTCGAGGAGCCGGAGCGCGGCGGCCACCGTTGGCGCGGAAAGCCCGGTACGCGACGCGAGGCGGCCGATGTTCCCGACCGGACGCTCGACGAGGGCGCGGTGCACCTTCAGCGCGGATCCCGCACGCCGTCCCTGCCAACCGATTCGCGAGCGGTCGTCGCGGATCGTTTCGCTGGCGGTCCGGGCCGTCACGCCCGCGTCTTCGGCCACTTTCCGCACACCTTCCAGGAAGAACCGCAGCCAGGCTTCCCAGTCTCCGGTGCGCCGGGTGTCGTTCAGGAGCCGGTAGTAGGTGCTCCGATTGTGCTTGAAGTACAGGCTGAGGTACAGAAGCGGTTCCCCGAGGAGCCCGGCGTCGCAGAGCATGAGGGTGATCAGGAGGCGTCCCAGGCGACCGTTGCCGTCGAGGAACGGGTGAATGGTCTCGAACTGGACGTGGGCCAGGCCGGCCTTGACGAGAACGGAAAGTCCGTCGTCCGGGTCGTGGATGAACCGCTCCAGGTCGGCCATGCACTGCTGAACGTGGCTGGGCGGTGGGGGAACGAAGACCGCGTTGCCGGGACGCGAGCCGCCGATCCAGTTCTGGGATCGCCGGAATTGGCCGGGCATCTTGGCGGAGCCGCGGTCGCTTGCGAGTAGGAGGGCGTGCATCTCGCGCAGGAGGCGGTTGGAGAGTGGGAAGCCGGCTCGGAGGCGGTCGAGGCCGTGGTTCAGGGCGGTGACGAGGTT
The DNA here is from genome assembly GCA_965208295.1 of Longimicrobiales bacterium. Taxonomy (GTDB): domain Bacteria; phylum Gemmatimonadota; class Gemmatimonadetes; order Longimicrobiales; family Gaopeijiaceae; genus Bin94. The sequence goes on from OZ242328.1 coordinate 2,276,232, forward strand.
CGAGGTTTCGAGGGTGTCGGTGGGGTTGGGGGTGGGGTTGGCGGTGGGGGGGCGTCCTGCTTCGTGGAGCAGGAGGTCGGTCAGCGAGGAGTGGATGCCTTCGATATGGGAGGAGAGGATGGCTTCTTTGCGGATGTGGCCGTAGGTGATGAGGGTGGGGTCGGGGAGGAGGGTGGTGACGGCGTCGAGGCGACCGAGGGCGGTGGCGGCCTGTTCGAGGAGGTGGCCGAGGGTCTCGCGTGGGGTGATTTGGGGGGTGGGGGGGAGGGGGTGGGGGATGAAGGCGCGGACGGGGTTGCCGGGGGTGGGGGTGGTTTGGTAGGTGCCGGTGGGGTTGCGGTGCATGGGGGGTGGGGGTTGGTGGGAGTTGGTGAAGGGACTCGAAGATGGAAGGGAAGTAGAAAAGATTCAAGCTTTTCGCTTTCGGTAGCGTCTCCGTTGGGAAAGAACTCTCCTGCTCACCCGACCCGACCCGGCCACGTAGCGAAAGCGTGTCGGTGTTTGCTTTTGTTAGGAAGCCGGTCGGGAAAGAACTTTTCGTTAGCGAGAGGGGCAGATGGTGACGGCAATCACGGAATTGCAATGGCATCAGCAATGGAATTGCAATCCCCGTGGCCCGACCGGTGGGGGTGGCCTTTAGGCGATGTGTGGACCGGGCGAGGCTAGCGCGACCTGCATGACCGACCCAGCCTTGCCCTCGAAAACGAGTTTCCATTGGAGTCGGACGATAGATCTTGGCCGCCGCCGGAGGCTCCATGGTCTCCAAGAGCTGCTCGATCTTCGGCAACGTGTTGATGAAGTTCGCTGCGAGTTCGCAGGTTGGAGCATGATTCCCGACAACGACCAGCAAGGTTGCTCGAGTTCGTTCAATCGCCGCGAGCGCCAGCGGCCGACGGAGAATCTTCTGATCTCCGGTGATGGCGATCCACCCTTGAGCTGCAACTTGGGGTACCCACACTTCGTCGGGTGTCTCTGGCCCGAAATGATCGTCGTGTCTCTGGATGGCCAAGCCCGCGGCCTCGAGGGCATCAGGGAAGATATGTCGGCCCAGGTCGCGATCGACGAAGAATACCCGGCTCAAGCGGCCCTTTCGTAGAGGATCGCGTCTTCGATTTGGGCGATCTCCAGCCCGTAGTCCCGCACCAGCGCTTCGACGGTTTCACCGGCATCGATACGCTGCACCAGCGCCCCGGTGGAGACTCCGGATCCCGCTACGGTCGGTCGGCCGAAGGAGATACGTGGATCGATCACAATCGGCTTGTCCGCGGACCATTCGGCGCGGAACGGGTACAGTCGGAACGGCAGAGCATCGTCATCGCGTTCGACTCTCTCCAGGTACGCCGCGAGAAGCTTGCGCATAGCCATTTGTCCGGAACGCGAGAGCGTGATCAACGTCCCAAGGTGTTCGAGAAAGATGTCCTGGCCTGAGGTGCGGAGTTCGTCCCGCAAGAGCAGCCGCTTGATTCCCAGAGCGTCCTCGGCATAGGTGAGGGCGTCGCGAACCGCCGCCATCCTGACTCCACGACCGGTCCGGAGGGCGCGAAGAACATGGGCCTCCACCAAGTTATTGAAGGAAATCCTCTTCCTGCTTCCAGAAGGGGCGCGGATCAGTGGTTCGGAGACCGCTATTTCCGGTTCTTCTCGCAGTCTGCGGCCGAGCACCCAATAGCGGAGTGTAGCCTGAGGCATTCCGAGGTACCGGGAGGCTTCGAGGAAGGAGTAGGCCGGAGCATCTCTGATGTCGTAGGACGTGCTCGGCCTGTGATTCATCGGCGTGTGAGGTTGGCGGTGCTGAGCGAGGGGGCCTCTCCGTAGTCGTGGGGTGTACTTCTAGCCTAGGCGAGGTTCCCTCCAGGAGCAATGGCCGTGATCCCTGCTGACGTGTCAGTCGGAGAAGTAGCCGACTTCCTTGACCCTCCACTCAGTCATGTCATACTTGCCGTGGAGTGACCGCGACTCACAGCGACGTTCCAAGGAGCAGGAGGATGATTCGAGCGGGTCCATGTCGCACCACACGGTGCTGTGGCGTGGAACGACGAGATCGAGATCTGTGCTGATTCCCTGTACCTTGAATTGACCGGCGAGTCGGCGGAACCCCGCAGCTTGTCCCAACCTCCACCCGTCCTGTAGGTTGACTCGCCCCAACCCTCCCGCAACCACCGGAAAACCCGCCGTGGGACTCACCCCTATTCCCGCCCGCGCCCGCGCATCCACCCTCCTCGCGCGATCACGCGCGCCTCAATGAACGTGCACTACCGGGCGGGCAGCGCCGAGCCGGGCTACATCGCGCCCAACGGGAGTGGCCTCGATCCGAATGTCCTGTACACGTCGTCCAACCGTCTCTGGCGGACCACCGACGGCGGCGACAGCTGGGAGCGCCTGAGCGGCGACCTGACCCGCGCGAACCCCATGACGCTGGGCCATTCGGGCGGCCCGATCCCCGGAGACATGAACGGCCCGGAGGCTGCGCAGCCCGCGGACGAGATCCCCGCGGTCGCGCCCGGCAAGGTGGACATCGACGTGATCTGGACGGGGTCGGACGACGGACTGGTGCACGTGACGAGGGACGGCGGCGAGAGCTGGAAGAATGTGACGCCGCCGGACATGCCGGGCTTCGGGCGCGTCAGGCTGATCGACGCGTCGGCGTTGGAGGGGATCGAGGGGGAGATCTACCAGGTGCGGAATCGGTCGAACCAGGATCCGTTGAACTTTCCGATCACGGCGAATAGTCGGTTGGCGAATCTGCTGTCGATGTCGGAGCGGGGGGATGGGAGGTTGGGGGAGGGGATGGTTGAGGTGTTTGGGGTGATGAGGGGGAGGTTGGAGGGGTTGTTGGGGAGGTTGGAGGGGGTGATGCGCGAAGTGGAGGCCTTTTTGGAGGGGGAGTTGGGGGTGGGGGAGATCGTGCCGGATGTGGGTGGTGGTGAGGGTGGTGTTGTAAGCGGGGGACATGTAGCTGGCGACTGCTGCCTACTCAATTCAGCGAAACACCTGGACGCCAGGACCGAGCGCATGGAACCGAACCGGACCGAGTGGAGCGATGTTGGCTCAGCGCGGCTGCTGGTCGACCCGGATTTAGTCGCAAGAGTCGTTAGCGTTTCAGGCATTGGAGGTAGGTATGGCGGCAGTCTTGAGTGACCCCCGAATCACGAATCTAATTGACGTGCCGAAGGTGCCACGAAGCGGGCGAGGCTTGCCCGCACTTCGGCGGAAGCGTCAGCACCTAGAGGCGCGATCTGACTTTCAAGATGCTGACGGCAACGAGTTTAGGATGATACTCCGACAAAACCTCATCAACCCGCTCGACTTCTCGGTGATTCTCGCAGTCCGGCTACCCAACTCGAACCGCTTCTTCAGGCTTCGTCGGTACAACGGGAAAAGCCACAACCATCGAAACAGGATCGAGGGGGACGCGTTCTACGACTTCCATATGCACACAGCAACCGAGCGGTATCAGGAACTCGGGACCCGCGAGGACTTTTACGCAGAGCCGACGGATAGGTACGGAGACTATAGCGGGGCGCTCAAATGTGCCGTTGCCGACTGTCGCCTCGCGGTATCACTGCCGCCAAACACTTTGCAGACGAATCTGTTCCCTGGAGGAACATCGTGAATACCGAGGGTATCGTTTCCAGTTTCCGCGACAAGGTGTGCGACCACATCAATCTTCAACCGGAAGGCCTAGATCGCTACCGCGTTGTCACTCCGTTTGAGTTCGACGACGGAGATGCACTTGTCGTCGTGCTGAGACGGCACGAGGGTGGGTGGATTCTGACCGACGAGGGCCACACCGTTATGCGCCTTACCTACGACATAGACGAGGCCGACCTGCGCCGGGGAACTCGCCAAAAGATCATCGAGAATACGTTAAGTGCTTTCCAAGTCGAAGACCGCGACGGCGAGTACGTCCTGCCAGTACCTCAGCGGAGATTCGGGGATGCCTTATTCTCATACATTCAGGCGATTCTGAAGATTGCCGACGTGTCGTATCTGTCCAGAGAACAGGTGCGGTCCACATTTCTGGACGATTTCCGCGGTTTTCTCGCTGATGTCATTCCCGCAGAGCGACGCGTTTTCGACTGGGCGCACCCGGAGCGAGACCCGAAGCAAATCTACTCGGTGGACTGCCGGATGAACGGGTCAAGCCAGCGGCCCCTGTTGATTTTTGGGCTCCCAGGTAACGGCAAGACACGAGATGCGACGATCTCGCTCTACAAGTTCGAGAAATGGGGTATGCAGTTCCGGTCGCTTGCGATCTTTGAGGACCAAGAGAGGATTGGCCGAAAGGTGCTTGCTCGCTTGACGGACGTATGCGACCGGCAATACTCGAGCTTCAGCGGGAACAGCGACCGAATCACTCGCTTCATTGGCGAGGCGTTGACAGGTTGAGTTGGATCTGGACAACGTTCACTGTCTCCCTTTGCCGGTTGCGCCGTCGAGCGGCCAAGCGTTGGCTGCCCGTTCTATGCGAACAGCGCAGATTGTCGGCGGTGCCATAGGGTGGATCGTCAAGGGATCCGTGGAATCTGGACGGAGGGCTCGAGAGTAGCGTCAGGAAGATCGTCGAAGAGTATACACCCTGTCGTCCGACCCATCCTGAAGGTGGCATCTGGCGCGAAAAGTGCCTCGCTGGAGATCCGGGAGTCCAGCGAGCCGCCGAAACTAGGATGCGCGAGTGTGGACCAGGGGTTAGCCGAAATGCTCGGCGCTACTACTGGCGAGTGTCCAACCGACGTGACACCTTGGGTGGCCAAATGATGACTCCGCTTGTCCCCCCGCTACTAGAGTGGTCAGCCGAGCATTAGCAATGGAAACTGTACTTGACTATCGGTCAACTCCGATTTCCATAGGTCGGGATCGGACAGGTCCATACCGTCCGGTGATCCCGCAAGCTACCGATAAGGAGTAACCCACCCCCGTGACCGCATCCGCTCTCCTCGACAACCTTACCGAACAGGGCGCCGCCCGCCCCCTCCCCTCCCGACCCGGCACCACACGAGCCGTCGCCGTCGGCCCAATCGAAGTAGCCGAATCCCAACGACCCAGCGACACCTTCATGCGCGCCCGCTGGAAGGAACGCGTGCGCGGCTCAGCAGTCCCCTACCTCCTCATCGCCGACGACCCCCAACACACCAACCGCATCCGCGTCTTGGGCCCCTCCCACGGCAAGCGACCAATCCAATCGGTCAGCGCCGAGCTCCTACCGGACTCCCTCCATCAAGTCGCGAAGCTCCCGGCCTTCGATGCGATCCGCCGCATCGCCGATGACCTCACCCGGATCGGTGGCGATGGCCTCACTGTCAATGGGCTTCTGACCCGCCACACCCTCGAGTACCGCTTCAAGGGCGACCCTGCTCGATGGGAGTCGGCCAGCGAGGAAGTCCGATCTGTCAAACCGGCCGACTCCTGGCAACATGTCCTGCGCAAACTCGGCTACGCGGTCCAGCAGCTCCCCAGGCGCGGGTATCTTGCTCGCCACCAAGGCCGGCCGGTTGCCTTGATTCATCCCAAAGGGAAGGCCCGTGACCTCGCGCGCGTGGATTCCCAGGGACGCCCACCCGAGGGTCTCCTCCTCTCGGACTGCGAGGCTCAGGGGGCCCAATTCGGGATTCTGGTTCAAGGCAGTCGGTTCCGGCTGTTTGATGCTCGGTCCGCCTCTCCGGCGAGTGAATGGCTCGAAATGGACATCCGGCTCTTGGGGAAAGACCGGCTCCCGTTCCTGGCCCTGTTGGCGCCCTCGTTCCTGGCCGATGGCGGGTTCGCGGCCGTACGGAACGAGGCCCGGAACTTCGGAGTCGCTCTCCACGAACGATTGGACCGCACTGTTCGCCAAGACGCACTGCCGGCCCTTGCGGTGGGTATGCAGAACTGGGCGAGGGAGCGCGGAATGGACCTCGGTGACGACCGGGAGCGGGAGGAACTTGAGCGAGCGGCGCTGACCTTGGTCTTCCGGGTCGTCTTCATCCTCTTCTGCGAGAGCGCCGGACACCTCCCAATGGGGAATCCGACCTACGAGAAGGTGTCGCTGTCTTCGCTCGTCCGGGAAGCTCACGACACCATGGCCAGACTGAGTTCGGCCTCTTCGTCCCTGTGGTCCGGGTTCGTGCGGCTGGTTCGGGCGATGCGAGATGGAAACCCGGCATGGGACGTTCCGGCCTACAATGGCGCGCTATTCGCAGCCCGGGACTTCGACGGTGCCGAGTTACTGGAACGGCTGGAGCTCCGCGATCCGGTATTCGCGAAGGTTCTTGTCGCGATCGGGCAGGACCAGGCCCTCCGGCCGGCCGCGGCTCTTCGCCAAATCCTGCTCTTTCGTACTCCGAGACATCCCGTGCCTCCTCTCTCTTGGACCCCGGAAGGGTTGCTAAACTACTGTCCAGAGAAATCGGGGGCACTATACCCACGCCTTACTTGACCACCGAGCGTTACGACCTCGACGACGCGTATCCCGACCTTGTGAAAGAAATCACAAGCAGGGTGAGTGCCCTGAAGATGGCGCGGTACCGACCCAGCCACTATCACCGTGGGACGGCCGAGGAGTCCCGGGAGGCGACCCTGAGCGCCTTGCTCCAGTCCGGGATCCTGAAGCGGTTCGAATCCTGCTGGTACGCGTGCCTGCTGACCATCAGACGCATCCTCGCGGCTCACCACGCTTTCCTCGAAGCCTGGGATTCAGGGTATGTACTGAGCCGCCAGGCGCTGAAAGAAGCGGCCAAGGCCGAACTCGACGAAACCGCTGCAGCGCAGTGGCTCGAAGACCGGTTGGAAGAGGAAGTTGGGCAGGAGCCGGTGGACGACTACGTTCCGGTGTTCCGTGACGATGTCGAGCACGACCGGGTTCTGCTTCAGGAGATTGAAGAACGGCTGGAGAAGCTCGACGCAGCTCACGATCCCAAGCTGAAGCTGCTCCGGCGTGTGCTGGAGGAGTCGCCGTCCAGGAAAGTCGTGGTCTTCAGTACCTTCGCCGACACGGTGGAATACCTCGACGAGCAGCTGCCAGAACTGGTCGCCGGCCGCGAGCGTGTCACCGTGATTGGCGCCGACACGACAACCGACCATCGCACAGCCCTCCTTTCCCGCTTCTGCCCTGACACGGTGGTCCGCCCGGGCTACACGCCCGAGGACGGGCAAGTGGACCTGTTGCTCAGCAACGATGTTCTCTCCGAGGGACAAAACCTCCAGCAAGCGGGTGCCGTGATCAGCTACGATATGCCCTGGAACCCCCAGCGGATGGTCCAGCGCTACGGCCGGGTCATCCGTCTGAAGTGCCCGCACGACGAGGTGTCCCTGACCACCATGCTGCCGGAGGCCGGTGACCTGGAGGAGATCCTCAAGCTGGAAATCGCGATACGGCGCAAGATCGTGGCTGCCCGACCCTACGGCATGGAGGTCGACGTCGTTGACAACATGGAACAGGAGGCGCGGGCGTATGCGCGCCGTGTGTTCGACGGAGATGAGACACTACTGGACGAAGACGACGAGCCAGGCGGGACCCATGGATTCTCGGGTGAGGCCCTGCGGGCAGAACTGCGGCGCGAATTGGAGGAGGGACGGGGCGAAGAGCTGAGGAATCTGCCGTGGGGGATCGGAGCGGCGTTCCGGCAGGGCCCGGATGCCCCCTCTTCGGGGCCGCCGGGCGTTTTCTTCGCGTGCCGCGCGAAGGGCGAGCGCTATTGGCGGTATGTGGACGCCGACGGTGTGGTTCGTGAACCGGCGACCATACTCCGTCGAATCGACCCGGGGTATGCGCTTGGTGTAGACGATCCGGCGATCGACCTGGAGGCCGCGTGGGCCAAGGCTGTGGAATCGATTGTGGAGGAGCACAACGAGGAGGCGCTTACACCCAAGTCGGAGTCGCTGGGTTCGCTCCAGCGATGGGCACTCGAATTGCTCGCCGATCCAGCGATTGCGCTCCCGGTGGCAGGCGGTGACGCGTATGAGGCGCTGAGTGTGGGGCGGAGTCAGCCGGTGCGGCGGGCGCTGGGTGAGGTCAAGAGGCTGCTTGACGGTGAGAAGGTGACGAGGACGGGGGCGGCGAAGAGGGTCGTGGATATCGTGAAGATGTTCGGACTGCGGAAGGTGGAGAAGGCGCCGGAGAAGGAGGAGATTTCCGGGGAGGATGTGGGGGTGGTGTGTTGGATGGGGGTGGTGGGGGGGTGACGATCATGAGGATCGAGATGACTGCTGTTGGCGGACGAACGTGGTCGAGCCAAGTGCAGAGAAGCACGCATTGCCGCGGGCATAGTTGACGGGACCGAGCCCTAAGGTCCTTACCAGCCACCGTACCCATACAATCGGGTAGAAAGGTTCAGCAAGTGTTCGTTCGTTGGCTCCTTCTTCAGCCCGATACTTGTTGCTTCGCGAGCGCGCTCTGGCTTTCGAATATTAAGACACAGCCATGCCAATCGCGAACAGTCTTTTGCCTCAAGCGTCGACCTGATAGCGTACACTCTATCGCAGACACGCTCGAGCAATACGCGTACGGCACTTGAACGTGCATGTTCCGCGTTATCATCCTTCAGCCTCTTGAGCCGAAGATTGATCCGATTCAAGACACTTCCCAACGCTTCTTGATCCGCCATGACTAGCAGTGCGGCCTCGCACAACGCGTGAATCTCACCCTGCACATCTCTGTCTGACTGGCAAAGGTCTGCAAGTAGCAGCCAAGCCTCGGAGCGATCCATTGGGTGATCACACTCCAAGTACCGCCGGACATAGGTCTTCGCCCTTGCGGCACCTTGCCGTGTACCCTCGATCTCCACAACGAGTTCCGCCAACCGCAAGTAGGCTTTCGGAACGCGCGATGCAAGAAATTCAAGCACTGGGAGTTCTCGGTCAAGTCGTCCGTCACCATCGCTGAGTCGCTTTGCAATGGACCGAACGAGGTTCTCGATTCGCGGGAATACTCCATACCTGGCATCATTCAGGGTTCCGCTCCTTCCCACGCCGAACTCTCGAAGCAGCTTAAGGTCGTGTTCAATCTCAATCTTGAACTCGCTGACCTTGAGCTTCCTCTTCCCATATTCGGCCGCCGCCAAAGGCACGCTTACGAAGGCTTCGTCGTCATCGCCAAAAACCCGTTCGACCAACGAATACCTATCAAGTTCCTCAAGCGCACCGGAGACATCGAATCTCGTTGTGCCAGGGCGTAGCAGCACAGCCTCGACGCCGACTTCAGGTACCGATACCCTCCAACTGCAGAGTAAGAGGAACACCCTTTGAGCCCCGCGACTAATCGAATTATAGGTCCGTTCAAAAAGTGCTCGGAGCATCTCCTGGTTCGACGCCACCACACGCTTCGGAGTTACGGCCCTGCGCTCCCTCGCAACGTCACCAAGGAGAATCTGAATGACGTACGGATGGCCGCTCGATTCACGAATCAAATCGTCGACATACTTTGAGCCCAAATGATCGCGAACACCCAATCGTCGCGCATGCTGGTCAATCAATCGGCGCGCTTGCGACTCTGTCATGCCGCCGATTTCGATGTGATAGTCGCCCACAAAGGTGCGGACGCGGGTTGTAATCAGCACCTTATTCGGTGGCCGAATGTGAGTGTCAATCCACCTGTACACGTCGGTGGGCCGTTCAACGGTCTCGAAATTATCGAATACGAACAGGGTTGGCCCTGCCGCTCCCTGCGCTAGGCATTGCTGAAAATGGGCTTTCGCATCAAATCCCCTATTCCGCATCCCGTGCGGTTCCAACAAGGAGACTCCAACGGTGGCGATGTCCTGCTGAGTCACGGCCTTTGGGGAAACTGGCTTAGGACCTGACTCGAGCAGATCAACGTCGCGGGCGCTGATCCACAGAATCACGTCATATGGCGACTCGACAGCCGAGGCCAGGTGATGAACCGCAGCAATCGCAATGGTCGTCTTCCCGATTCCTCCTGGTCCGGTCAATGTCACTATAGGGTGCCGCTCTGTCGTGAACAGTTGGTGCCGCACTAGGTCCTCAAGATCGGGTCTAGGAACGTGACTGGCGACCATGGAAGGGACATTCGTGAACGTGTTGCCCACTACCTCGAGCTGTCCTCGGCCTTCGGTGTCGCTCGAGGGAAGGCGTCCAGGGGGATTGCTCCAAGCTGAACCGTCACGCCTCCGGGTGTCATTGGTGATGTAGGAGAGTGTCTCGAAGCTCTCATTCTTGTAGGCGCCGTTTGCAACGCTGATGTCACTAACGCCGGCGTCGGAGAAGACAAACGGGTTCGGAATTGGTTGAGCGAGATAGAGGTAGACGCCATCGGGAACATTGACCCGTGTCTCTCGCTTGAGATAGTGGAATTGTGCTGGATCGTTTATGAGAGGTGAAACGCGATACTTCCCCGAGAGATTCCTGTGAAGGTAAACCCAAGGGATTTGAAAAAGGGTGAGGTTGTTTACGAGAGAATCGAGGGCCGTGGAAAGGAGGGGGCAAGCCGCGCTGCATTGATCGGCGGTTGGGGCACCGTGGCCGCGACTGCGATTACGGAGAGCGACACCAATATCAAAGAACTGCTGAAGACGAGGGCGGGTTCCAATATCCGTTGGGGGAGCGCCGATTGTCAACGACGCCTCATGAATGGCGGTCACGGCGTCGCGTCGCCAGTCCATACGGGTTGCGCGCTGGGTCAGGTCCCGGAGTATGTCCCGGGCACCGTCGCGAACAAAGCGGGCCGCTTGGCCGGTCAAGGCCTGATGCAGGGTGCGTACCCAAATGCCGAGAGAATCACCGCGTACGAGATCGTATTCCAGGGAATAGCGCTGCCGATCTGTATCCTCACCGATACAAGCGACCACTCCCGAAATTACGAGCTTGGTGACATACTCTAGCTTGAGAGTCAGGGCGTGGAAGTAGGAGGAGTCTCCGTCTTGCTGGTCTAGGGAGATCCGGTTATTGAGTTCGTCGAAGAGGCGAGTGTCAGTCATCGTGTTCCTGCGGCGGATTGCGTCGCGATTTGTAAATGGCTGGGTTCATCGAGGTCGGTTGAGAACCGTGGCATAGGAGCGACAAGTGGAGAGGGATTTGGCACGCCTGGCACAGGCTGCTGAGGCCGACTACCGGAGCATCGTCGGGTAGGATGGCGAGCGGTCCGCACTGCGAGGAGAGTGGGCCCGCGACGGCTTGGTAAACCGAGATATCGCGTAGGAGGGTTGGAGGTCAAGAGGATCGGGGGTCACTAGTTGCTGGTAGTGGTAGAGTCCACCGTGCGTCGAGGACTCGATAAAGAATACTATCGTCTCAACAGTCGCTTTGGAAAGAGGTGCTTGGTTCTCGGATGTCAAACCGGAATAGAAATGTCCGGGGGTAGAGCGAAATAGAAATGTCCCCCCCTGGGTGAGTGTTTGCCACCCCCGGCCAGCCTGAGCGGGTTGGGGGTGGGGTGGGTAGTGGGACCCCCCGATCGGAGGGACGGGCTTGCCCGGCCCGGAGATCGGGGGGTTGCCGGCGGTCGCGTTGGGTTGGGTCGACCCTGTGTTGGCCGGTCGGTGGGGCCATGAGGCGGTGATCATACCGATCCCGCATCCGATTTCCGGCGAGGTCCCCGGCCATCAGCGCCGCTCGCGAGTCCGGCATGCGGCGGCTCGGCAGGCTTTCCATTGCTTCGCGCAGCCTCTTCCGCGAGCCGCTGGTCCCGCCGGGCCGTGGCCATCTGGGCATTCGCGTGGTTTTGCTTTCGCCATGGATGGTCCGGTGCGGGCTTCGGCGGCTTGGACCCCGGCTTGCGGGGCTTCGCGCGCTGAGTCTTCGTCGGTGTTGTCGGAGGACCGGCCCGACCCAGGGACTCGACGGCCAGGTAGCGTTGGCCGATCCGGAAGTGGATGTCCCCGCATAGTCGGCGCTCAACGACGACCTCGTCACCCGGCCGAACACCGCGGGCCTCCTGCTCCGGGATCTGCCAGTACCGGTTCTTGAAGCGGATGATGAAGTCACGGGCCACCTTCCGAGTCTCCGTCTCGGCAAACAGGGCCTCCAGGTCGATGCCGGCCGGCAAGGGCCGGTGCGCGTCGAGGGCATTCTCGGGCTCGACCACGAAGCGCTTGTTCCAGAACGGAACCCAGGAGTCGGCCAGGAAGCGGTTCGCTGCGTCAAGGGTGGAGATCCCTGCCACCCGCATCTCCTTGATCAGGCGGTCCTGCGCCGTACCGAAGGTCCGCTCGACTCGTCCCTTCGCCTGGGGAGAGCCCGCCAGGATCACCTCGACCCCCAACTCGCCCAGCGCTCGTGAGATGATCGTATCGGTCCGCTCCTCCTTCTTCGCCAGCCACTGCCCGAAGTGTCCGGCGTGGTCCGTGTAGACAGCCAGGGGGCGGCCGTGGCGCTGTAAGTATCCGATGATCGCCCGGCGGTTCTCCGCACCGTCGTCGCGCTCGACAAAGCGGGTCATCATCAGCCGGCTCGTCGCATCGTCATGGATCGAGATCAGCACCTGGTCGCCCGCAGCCCGGTCCTCCAGCCACGCATGCACCGAGCTGTCCCACTGCTCCAGCTCGCCCAGCGCCGCCCGCCGCGGACGCCGGCTGCGGTGCTTGGCCCGTCTGCGCTGCCGCTTCCACAGGCCGGCCTCCATCATCCAGCCCCGCAGCGTGTCCGGGCTCACCCGCAGCGCGAAGCTTCTCTCCAGGTGCTCGGCGAGCAGCGTAGGCCCGAAGTCTCGGTACAGCGGTTCCCTCGCGACTTCCAGCGCCCGCTCTCGAAACCCCCGCGGCAACGCCCTGTTCGACCGCCGCCCGCGCAGTCCGTGCACTACGGCCGCATCGCCCTCAGCCTCGAACTTCCGGCGCAACCTGCGAAAATGCCGTCGCGTCACCCCGAGCCGCGCCGCCCCCACAGCCACGCTAAGCACTCCCTCCTTCACCTGTCTCAACACCGAGATGCGATCCCTCTCCTTCAGACTCAAGTCCATGTGCTCCTCTCCCGGATCCGGTTTCGTCGTTGACCGACCATGATCCGAAAGAGGACATTTCTACTTCGCTAAGGGAGGACATTTCTAAATCGGCGCGACAGGTGCTTGGTTCTCGGACGGCGCTACTTGTCGGAGAGGCACGGACTTCGGACGGGACTACCATGATCGCCCTTTTCCCCCTCTCTCCACCAACAGTCATGATTGCCGCCGACGGCCGAGGCCACGAAAAGTAAAGTCGAGTTTACTAATTGTATAGTGCAGTTTACATTCCTGCTCCACGCCCGACCATCCCCCCCAACGTCGCCCGCAGGACGCCATCATTCCCAACCGCCATACCACCGCCCCCCTCCCCCCCACCCCCAGGCTCCACCGGAATCGCCCCCACACCCTCCACCTCCCCCAACAACTCCTCAGCCGACGACACCACCCGACCACCAGCTACCCCCCCACCCCCTGCCACCCCAAAGAACCGAAACTCCCCGCCCGGATACAGGATCCACACCGACCGCGCCTCCGGAATCGCGTCCCGGTACGCGTGCATCTTGTAGATGTCTGCACGCTTGAACGAACCCGCCCTCTCTGCGGTCTTCTCGTCGTCGTCGTCCTTGTCGTCCGTGGCGAGTCCCACGTCGGTGAGTGCCTAAACCCGGAACTTCGCGTCGAAGAGGTGAAGCCCGGCGTTCGGCCCGTCGCGGATTTGAAGAGCAATGTCGGGAATCAGCGGCACCGAGTAGGAGTGCCTTTGTCCCTTCCGTGACCTGGAGAAGCGCTGGTTGTACACCAGGTGCACGCCCGGATCCCATTCGAAGGTCCCGCCGGCTGCGAAATCGGTCTGGAACGGACCACTGGTCAGCCGCCCCGATCGATCGGGTGGGCGCCCCAACACCGCCGAGATCTCGTGAACCAGGCGGAAATAGGTCCAAAGCTCGTACAGAAGCGCGATGTTCTTGAGTTCGAGGAGGTCGCGCATGCCGTCCCTGTCGAGCGGGATCATCGGGGCAAGGCGAATCCGGGAGAAGTGCTGGAGCACGCGGCGATACCCGCGCCGTCGCTGAAGCACGGTGGACGAGAAGGGGATCCGCACCATTCTTCCGACCTCTTCCCACATGATGTGCCGGGCGATCGGCATCAACGACGCCTCCATGCGATCGCAATCCCGCAGCAGGTTCCGTCGGAACGCGTCGGTCCGCCGCGAGCTCACCGCCGACCGCATCCGGCCGATGATCGTCCGTGCCTGCCCGATGAACGCCTTCACGAACCGGTTCTCGGGGGTATCGGTTGTCGGCCTGATCCTCCGCTCAGAGACGAATTCCGGGAGACGCCAACCCAGCCGTTCAGCGAGCCTCGCCCCCGAGGGTGAGAGTGACGACGGCACCACGGCCATCCCGGGCCGGGTCACGAGATCGAGTGGGGTATGCGCGTCTACTCTGGTCATGGCTTCAATCCGCACGTCCCGGCGATCGCTGCGCCACAACCGGTGCGGCTCCCTGACGATCATCTCAAGGGCGGGAAGCAGGCGTACTCGCTCCAGGGCTCTGTCCGAAAGGATGTAACGCAGGTAGACGAACGCGTGGTACAGAACCTCGTCGCGAGGTGCCGTGCTGACCGAGTAGCGTCCGGCAGCCGCATCGCCCGCGGAGAATGGAAGGGTGGTCGCCGACTCGGTCAGGTCTCGGAGCATGGCGTCGAACTGGTCTGCGCCGAACTTGCCCGTGACCAGTTCCACTTCTCCCAGGTGCGGCAGATTCAGGACGCCGACCGAGTTGACGAGGTTGAGGATGAGCGTGTTTCTTCCCACCCGGGTCCAACTTGCGCTCGGGAGCTGGGTCTCTATCAGCGTGAGTGCCTGATCGTCCCCTTCGACGACCCACTTCCGTTCGCTGCGCAAGCGGTATCCACGGTCTGTTTCCTGGGCCGGCTCGCGCGAGCCATAAGCGTGGATGGTGACTCGCGTCCGTCCCACCCCAGCGGAACCGTTCACAGCCCGGTCACTCGATAAACGACGTGAAGCCGCGGTCCCGAACCCGGTTGAGCATTCTCAAGACCTTCGCGCCGGTTCGCGGGTAGGCCGGGGATTTGGCGTCGGCGTCCGCAGTTTTCGGATTGTCGGCATCGGCAGCTTCCGCGGTGCCGGCATCCGCTTCGTCTCCCTCGGCGCCGGCGTCGCCGGAGGGTGGTTGGGAGGGTGCCGGAGATTTGGACCTGGTCACCAGGCGGCCCTTGACCACCTTCCAGTCGTCGAGCTCGACCACCCGGTCTTTCTTTGGGATGTGGCCGCCGCCATGCACGGCGAATTGGAAAATCTCTTCGAGAAGAGACTCCAGCTCCTGCTGGGTTCCGTGGAACTTCGGGAGGACCTTCTGCAAGAGGGCCAGGTCGAAGGCTGCGTCAATCGCCGCGTCCGTCTCCTTCGCCTGCTCCCGGGCCAAGTTCACGAATCGGGCGATCTCGTTGGCGACGCGGTATCCGAAGTGGCGGTGTTGAGCTTCGAGGATGCCGTGGAGCCTCAGTAGGGCCTTGTGGTGTCCTGGTGTCTCCTTGCTGAACTCCACCCAGTCCTCACGGCTCGGCTTCCAGTCGTCGTCTCCTGACCCGCCGGATGGCAGGAGATCGAGTGAGCCTTGGATCCCGTCGAGATTCAATCCTGACGTGTCCTCGCCGCTGGTGTCCTCCGAGAACCCCTTCAGGTCGACTTGGTCGAACTCGATGGTGAACGCGCGGTCGAGCACCTTGGGGCTGAACATGTAGGTCGTCTCGTCGACGTTGACTGTGCCGGTGAAGAGAACGTTGCCGGGCACCTTCAGCTTTCGCGGCACCTGCGGGCCCGACTCGGCCTCGCCGCTCTCGATTGCCTCGTTCTCGTGAAGCGGAATGTCCTCGCCGGACTCGAGGGCCGACAGGAAGTCCGAGAAGTAGTGTTCGACGCGGGCCAGGTTCATCTCGTCGAGAATTACGAAGAAGGGGTGGGGGTTCTCGCCGTCGGCGGCGGCTCTCTCTTCCTCCTTGCGGGCTCGCAGGAGGAGGTTGAGGAACGGGGTGGTCGAGTACTCGTTCGTCAGAGGATTGAGGTAGCCGAGGAGGCCGCGATTGTCGACCCAGTCGGGGCGGACGGGGACGACGACATAGTGGTCGAGGGGTTGCTCGACGAATTTGGTCGGGAGGCCGACTTCGAGTTCATCGGAGTCGGGCGTTTCGCTTTCATGCACCCGAAGCCAGAACCATTCTCCGACTTCGAATGTCGATTGGAACCACTTCTTGAAGTCCCCTTTGAACAAGAGCATGAGGTGTTGGCCCGCCGTAACGAAGGTGCGAAGCCTGATACGATTGTCCGGATAGCGTACCCACACTTCTGGACCGCTAGCGGGACCCTTTCCCGCCCCGACGCTAAGGTGCTCGTTTGTCGCCACAGGCAAGACGAACTTTGAAGACTTGATGTAAGAGGGCTTCACCTCGACTCCGACGGCATCATCTGGGATGTCGGGCACTGTAGTCTTAGCTGCGGGCCGGAAGCGCTCCGCCACGGCCTTGGCGATCTTGGTTTTCCCGGTGCCCGAGATGCCCGTAAGAATGGCGAAGCGTTTGGTCTGCAGGGCGAGGATGTAGTTGGCAACGATTTCCTGGGAGAACAGCAGGCCGTCGTCTCGGAGGGACTGGGTGAGGGAGGTGGCAGGCGGGAGTCCAAGGTCCGGCGGTTGCAGCAAGTCCAAGGTCGGCGAAAAGGCAGGTGACTTAGCGAAAGCCTCGTAAGACGCACGATCAGCTTCCGAAAAAGCGATCGCCGGCATCTGGCTGGCCAGGGGCGCCTGCTTCTTGTTCACCCACAGCACCTGGATCCGGTCGCTCCGGTGTGGCCGCTCGCCGTAGTCGTTGCGGTAAACGATTCCGATCCCGCGCCCTTCCTGCGTCCCCGTGCGAACGAGGACGACATCACCGCGTTTGGGCTCGCCCATCGGATACTCGCCTTCCTCAGGCCGCTCCATGTCTCCCTGCCCGACGAGGTGAACCCAGTGGTTGTCCCGAAAATCGCGCCACCCGTCTTCACCCGTGCCGATCTGATACCAGCGACTGTCCTTGCGCGGCAGCTGCGCACTCGTCCAGAGGTAACCGATCACGTTGATCTCGTAGCACTGACAGCCGGGAAACGCGGCCCGGATCCTGCCCATTTCGTCAACGTACTCATCCCAGGGCATCTTGGCCGGGTGTTTCTTGAGCGTACCGATACCCAGCGGCAGCACGGCCGCCGCGTCGAAGGGCAGAAAAGCTCTCGGATTGATCAGAAAGAGGACCTGCGTGAGCTTCGGGACCCCGACTCCCTTGATCTGCAGAGTCTTGGTGAAGGTGTCGGCGACGTCGGCGCCGTACGATGTGCCATCTTGGCCGCGTGCCCGATCGAACATCTCCCAAAGCAGGTCCGGATCAGCTCCAGTGTTGTTGAACCGCACCTGTAGTCCTGGCGGTGTCGGAAAAATGAATCCGTCTTCGCGGCTGTAGTCGAAGTTGCTCTCTATCCCGAACACCTCCGCGACACTCGCGTAAACCGTTTCCCTCTTTACCGGCTTGCCACCCGCGATCGACGCGAGATGGTAGAAGAACGTCAGTGGGTCGGCCCTGTCCTCTCCTTCCGCGAGCACGGCGCACTTCATCCCCGCCCAATCGACCATTTTGGCCTTCTCCACGAGGCCCTCCCGTCGGCCCTCCCGTCGGCCCTCCCCCACCGCCTTGGCCAGTTCCCGAAACCACGGCACCCATTGGAATAGGTCCTTCATCGCGGCACCCCCTTCATCTCGTCCCCTGTCGCGCGGAAGATGCTCGTGTCGTTCAATGGTCTCGCCTCGTTGTCAATCTGGTTCAGTGGCCAGGATCCGCGTGGCCCGTCTGCGCCATTCAGCAGCGGGTGGCCGGTTGAGCCGGTAACCTCCGACATTGATGAGGCCGGTGACTGTTGGCAAGCGGCACGGGTAGCCACAAGTGGGCTGTCGATAGGCTAAGCAATGTAAACTTGAGTTCACTTAATGGAAAGTGCGATTTACATGCCATGGCCCCGTCGGCGGCATCGGACCCCGACTTGGTCCGCCCGCCGGGTGCTCATTGGACTTCTTCGTGGACAGGGCCGCATTTCGTCCCAAAGCCGGCCCGCCGGAGGCGCTCGCTGAGATCCGGTACCCGGACCAGACTTCCCAACTCGTCGAGCTTGCGCCGCGTGATCTTGGCGCGCGTGAATGCCTCGATCGCCATCGCCACGAACCTGGCATGGACCCGGATCTTGCCGTGGGAACTGTCGGGTTCCGGAAGGCCAAGGAAGCCCCTGAGGGCCTTGCTGAGCCCCGCGCTATCCTGCTCGGCCAGAGATAAGCGCTCCTCCTCGGTCACGAAATCAAGCCCTTTCAGCCGGTAGAGCATGGCGGTGCAACTGACTCCGAAGTGGTGGGCCATCCTGACCACATCGTGCAGTTCGATGTTCTGTGTATCGACGCGCTTCCTACCTTCAACGCGCGTTACCGCCTCTTCATCGAAGGTGTCCGCCCTGGTTCGGCTACCCAGCCCCTTGGATAAGGTGTTGACGTAGCTTCGCACGCCCTCGGCGGGCATGAGGAATGAAGCCGCGAACGCGTTGGCCCGCACTTCCATCAGGCTGGACCGGTCTCGAGTGTGGCTCAGGATCGCCTTCAGCTCGCGGTCCAGGAGGACATGAGCGTACTCATGCGCGAACGAGAAGCGGCGGCGCACGATGGGATGCCTCCGATTTGCGGCAACGAGGACGTTGCCATCAGCGCCGATCAGAGTGAGCCCGGAGATCCCGTCGTCCATGCCCACTAGAACGGTGGCGATACCCTGTGCTCCCAGGAGGTTGGCAACGTCGGGGAGTGGAGCGACGCCCAAGTCGAGGCGCCGACGCTCCTTTTCGGCTGCAGCGGTTCCCTGTTGAACGGCATCCCATTTCGACTTGGGGACGCGTAGAGAGTATTCAGGGATGGTCGAGATCCCGCGGTCCAGCTCCAGCAGGTCGTGGAGATTCGCGACCTCACGATTCAATTCTTCGCAGCGGCGAAGAGACGCCGTCGCGACCGAACTTCCCCTCAGCTCAGGATGCGCACGGAACATCGCCGTGACCGGATTTCTCTCCTCGAACCGGTCCTCCAGGAAATCCCCGACATCAAGGGAATAGAGCTGCGCCAGGCGGTAAAGCTCCAGGCCCGAGACACCACGCTGGCCCGTTTCTATCTGGGACACCGCGGAGCGTGGAATCCCGAGGGCTCTCGCGGCCTTCGCCTGGGTGACTCGACAGGCCTTCCGCGCGGCCCGGAGACGGCGAGCGAGTTCGGACTGGGTAATCGCCATTCAGTGACCTCGCTAGTTGTGGCTGACCCGGGTGAGTGCATTCACGTATTCGTACTCGCCATTGACGTGTCGCCAGACATCGGCGGTGCGGCGAGGCGAACGGCACCTCGGCCGCTGGAAGTCTGGAAGGTGTGGCCACTGATCACCTCAGTGACCTGTTCTTCGGGTACACAAAGCATCGGGCACCTCCTTGACCCCTGGCGGATTCCCATCTGGAACGTCGTCGAGCCGACGTAACCCAGGCTGGAGAGAAAGATCGGTAAGGGGACGGAAATTGTCAAGAAACGCCGTATAGGCGTCCGCTAACCGGACAATGCGATTGTTCTTGGCGGAACTCCATCAGTTCGAGCTGGCCCGCGGTCTTTCGATCGACCTGCTGAAGCGGTGGCTGACCAGCTACAAGTTCAAGGACTGGGTCGAAACCGAAACACGGGGGATTCCAGTCACGCAGGAAATGAAGGAAGAGCGAGCCGGTTGGATCGCGACGCAGTTGAACAACCAGGAACGGTGGTTGACGCACGGTCGGGGAATCGACATGGGGACCCTGCAGGAAGAGCTGTCACTGAAGATCACGGACTTCGGTGCCGAACCCGCGCTCAAGCAAGCCGTCTGGGACTACTTCTGGTTCCTCCGAGACCACATGGCGAGAAACGGCTTGGCAACTTTCGTCCACACGCTCTATTTTTTCTAGAACCCCAGACCGGAGACCTGCGGATGGAAAAGGATCACCTGGCAAGGATTCTCAAGAGAAACCCGAATATCGATCGAACGGCAATCGATCGTAGCCAGCAAGCCGCGAAACAGCTCGCCGAGGTGGGGGTCAAGGTGGGCGGGTACCGGCTGGAACCCGCGCTGGGTGGCAAGCTCGTCAGGAGTTCTGGACAGTCGCCGAGTCGGAAGGGTCGGCAGGGGTAGGGGCCCGCGCCCTCAGCCGACACCCCTCCCTATCAGGTTTGCAGTGGAGCCCGGTGGGCGGCCTCTGCTGGTGCTGGGCGAGGAAGCGATTGATGAGGTGGTTGTGCGGTGGGCGGTTGGCTGCGGGAGCTTTGACACGCCTCGCGCCCATGCAATCTTCCGTTGGGTGACACGCGATCGACCAGGACCACCCGTGACGGAACCTGAGGAAGAAGAAAGGAAGACCGATGAATACAATCACCGTTGCCGTGGATGCGGACGTGGCGGAGGCCTACCGGACGGTTTCGGCTCGCGATCGGCGGAAACTGGACCTCCTCGTCAACCTCCGGTTACGCGAAGCAACCAGGAGCAGCCAATCTCTCCGTGAAATCATGGAAGAGATCAGCCGTGGCGGGCAGGAACGCGGCCTGACCCCGGAGATCTTGCGATCGATTCTCGATGATCGATGACCCGATATGTGTTCGATACCAACGTCCTCGTCAGTGCTCTCCAAATCCGACAAGACCGATCTAGGCCATCGCGGGCGGCGAGCAGTAGCCGCGCTGGTGGAGGCGATCAAGAGTCACGGGAGGGAAAGACAATGAGTACGTTCGGAGAAGAGCTGATCCAGTCCTTGGGCGAAGCACTGGCCCATGCGAAGGGCGAAGGCCCTGCCATTGTTCACTCGCCGGTAGCGCCGCGCGAAGTCCGGGAGCTGGCCAGGCTGACCCAGGCCCAGATGGCCGTCCTGATGGGCATGAGCGTGTCGGGCTACCGAAAATGGGAGCAGGGAACGCGCCGCGTCAGCGGACCGGCCGCAACTCTTCTGCGCATCATCGCGCACGATCCCGACGCGGTCAGGCGTGCACTACTGGCGTCGCCTTGAAGTGCAGTGTCGCGTACTCCTGAACGCACCGCGCCGGACCGGCCGCTGACCGTGTCATCCCGGTCTTTGAGTGCCGAGACGCGGCAGTCCGGCGTCCAGGCACCAAACTCGGCGACCGTCAGGGCCATGAAGGAGCTGGACGTAGGTGGGGGTCAGCGTTTCGATAGTGCCGAGGAGCTGTTCCGCGATCTCGAATTCTGACACGTGTGCATTCCGCAGATGCCGACCACGGATCCGGTGATCGACTCCTGACCGTGCCCGCGCACAGGTTCGGTCTCCGGTACATCGACGTGGTCCGTCCAAGTGCCGACAAAGACTTCCGGTTCTACCTGCGACAAGTCCTCCATGGAGTACCGGACGAGTTCTTCCAGCCCGGACGACACCTCCTACACCGAGAGCCGGGGCCTGACGGTGGTCGGCGGCCACCCCGGAACGATGATCGTCCGCATCGTTCAAAACGACCAGGGCCATTCGCTCCCTCCCGATCTCATGGTGACCGCGCCGAAGTACTCGCCAAGGGCGGGACTGGGCGAACTGCTCACCCTGATCGAACAACTACGTCGAGGGAGGTCACTGATGGCTTCGTCAGGGTGGTGCGGCTCAGGAATCCCGCGAGTCAGAAGGACTCCTGTTCTCCACTTCGTCGATGGCGGGGATTGCCTTCTCGGCGATCCCGAGTAGCCCGTTGACGTAGTGGTCGGTGATCTTGCCGCCGCCGTCGGTAAGTCCCTGGACGAGTTCAGGGACGATGACGTTCCAGTCCTTGCAGTCTGGGGACCACTGAAACTGTGGCGAGGAATTGCTGGCCGACGGGAGCGAGAGACCGTGCTCCTTCAGCGCGATTTCCAGTTCGTGGCAGCGCTGCCTCTGTTCCTCGGACATATCCTTCTTGCTCTTTCCGGTAAACACACCCCAGAGCCAGTCCGTCGCCCCTCCGCATGTCAGCACCACCGCAGTTCGCCCGTCCGATCCAAGATCAAGTGCGCCTTCGCACCGCACCCATCGAGATCGGTAAACGCACAGGTAGTCTGACCGCCACTTCTTCTTCCCGCTGTAGTGGCACGCGACCTTCAGGTCACCAGCCATCTCCGGAAACTTCTCCCGAACCCGCTCCGCGACCCGGTCCCTCAGGTGCTCCAGAAACCGCTGGCACGCATCGTGCTTGACGGCAGGCCACGCGCGATGCACCGCAAACGCCGCGTGCAGGTGTCTCGGGTTCGTGTCAAGGTATTCGCGGATGTAGCGAGCTTCGGTGTCGGTCATGGTTGAATCTCCGAAATGGTGTTGGCAGTAGAGTTGCGCCTCTCGCAGAAACCAGCGCAGCCGCTCGGCGTCGCTGAGTTTGCAGCAGGTTCCGAACCAGTCGGCCAGCGAGGCGCCGTCACCGACGGCCGCGTCATCCTGGGAGGCCGTGGAATCGTGATCAGTGGCGTCGTCCCCGGCAATCGCGTCGTCCCGACCAGAGTCAGCCAGCGCGAGCGCCGAGTCATCCGCCTCGGAGGGATCGTCGTCGCCGAGCGGCGCGTCGTCCGCAACATAGGGCAGCACGCGGAATTGATTCTTCCAGCGCTCGCGATCCGTCGGCGACAGGCTGGACTTGTCGGGCAACCGGTAGCGCGGTGGCAGATAGACCAGGAGGCAGCGTTGGCCGTAGTGCTTCTCGAGAAACTTCAGGTAGTCCCTGCATTGCCCCGGCTGGTCGTCGGCGCGCGGCTTGTTCTCGAACGCGAGGCAGAACGTCCCCTCGTCGGTCGGAATGTCCACCGTGATGTCGATGCGCCTGCGCCCAGGGAGCCCGCGCTCCTGCACGACCCGGATCTTGTCGGCGGTGGTGGACCGAAGCTGACCGAAATGCTCCCGCCAGGTCGCCGCTGCGGTGCGTCCGCCAGGAAAACCGTGACCGGACCGGACCGAATCACCCGCCTCAGGAGCAACCCCCAGCAGCTCCAGCATCGCTTCCAAAAAGTTCGTGCCCTGGCCGTGCTCGGCGTCCGGATCGAGCAATTCGGCGATGATCCGCGAAAGGCCGAGCTCGTCGTCGCGGAGGTAGCGGAAGACGTTGAAGCGGCGCGCGAGATGGCGATCGAGTTCGCGCTCGACCGCGCGGGCCGCGTGCAGATGCGGAGTCAGTTCCTGCAGGAGACGGACGGAATCCTTGTTCCGGGCCCGCCGCACATCGTCCAGATGATGCAGGAGTTCGGAGACCGGATCCGCCGTTGGTACAGTGGTCTGCGCCGGTGATCCGGGCTGGGCGAGTCCTTGACTCACGATGCCTCCTTGCGGACCGTCCGCCCGGGCTGAACCACTGCCTCGAAGAGCGATTCGATTCCCGTGTCGGGTTCATCCATCGGATTCATCGCCTTCGGGAGGTCGACAAGCACTGCGGTCGTGAGGATCTCGGAGACGGCCTTCCAAAAGCGGTCAGTTGTCGGTTCCACCGGCTCCGGCTCGTAGGGTACCTTCCGCTTCCCGGCCCAGCGGCGGATCTGGTTCCGCGTAATGCGCATGAGCCTCCGGGTCGCCGGATCGACGCCGCGCACCTTTTCGTCGTGTTCCAGCCACCGCCATCCGTACCATGGGTTGGTCGTCTGCCATGCGACGACGCCGACAGGGACGGTGTGGTTGCTATGGTCGTCCAGACTGACCCGGATCACGGCGTACCCGTGTCGAATCTGGCTGCCCGATCGTGAGTGCATGCTGCCCTCCTGTGTCAGCAGTGTAGGATACCACAACCGGTCCAGCCATGCCCCTGGGGCGGCAAGTCGTTTCCGCCCGAAGCCGCCGGTCAGCAGCGCGAGATGTACACTTCACATTACATAATGACAACTCCAGTTGTCGTTCCTGTCCCACCTGACGTGGCGCTGTTCCGCCGCCCCGGATCACGGCCAATGCCCACCGTCTTCCTCGTCAACCGAAGCGGCGAGAGGATGGCGAATCCTGCAACCCGCTCATCAGCAGGCCCGTAGAGCCGGGCATCGCACATTCGCTCTTCTCGATTCCACCGGTGACCCCAATGCTGACCGCTCCAAGCTGCCGTCCTGTTCCCGTAGTATTGTCCGTCCTCCTCCTCACGTCCTGCAACCGGGACGACGAACTCGACTCCCCGACGCTGCCTATTGACAGCGCGGGCGTCAGGATCGTGGAAAGCGACCCCTCGAGTTCGGACGCCACCTGTACGATCGACGAAGAGCCGAGCGTCGTCATCGGAGACGACGAGACTGACGAGCGGCAGTGGTTCTCCTCTATCCAGGGGGCGGGACGGTTGTCGGACGGATCCATCGTGGCAGCGGACCGCGCGACCGGCGAAGTGCGCATCTACGACGAGACCGGCGGACACCTCAGGTCGATGGGCCGAAAGGGCGAGGGGCCCAGCGAGTTCGACGATCTCTTCCAGCTCTGGGTCACGGCTGGCGACACGCTGTGGGTGGCGGACGCAACGACGCCCTGGCGCTACAACGTCTTCACCGCGGAGAGCGACTTCGTAAGGCAGGTGAAGCTGAACCCGTTGTTCCTGAACTGGATACAGGGCGGCGTCCTCGACAACGGCTACAGCGTGAATTCGAAGTTGAAGTCCGCCCGCCGTGAGGACTTCAGCAACCCCGACACGCTGCTCGTCCAGGTCCACGATCCCGAAGGCAACCTCGTCGGTACTCTCGCGCGGATGCCCTATCGGATCAGCGGAGTCGTCAACGAGGTACCGGGCTACTGGCTCTCCCCGCTCTTCCAGTCGTTTGCCCGGGTCGATGCCGTGGGGTCCACCATCGCGCTGGCACCCGGCCGGGACACCGAGGTCCGGGTCCTTGACGACGAGTTCAACCTTCGCACGATCATCCGGTGGTTCGAGCCTGACCGCGAGGTCACCGGCGCGGATGTGCAGGCGTGGCGTGAGGACTACATCGAGAGCCGCAACCAACCCGCGTCCGCGCCCTGGAGCCGGTACGACGACGCGCGCGTCAGCACCAATCGTCCCGTGGCCGAACTCTTCCCGTCGGTTTCCATCATGATGGTCGGCAGGGACGGGCGCATCTGGGTCCGCCAGTACGACCGGCCACGCGAGGATCAGGGGTGGTTGAGCTTCAGCGCCGGGGGCGAGTTCGTCTGTCACCTGGCCCAACTCCCCGGCTCGGTCTGGGAGTTCGGCAGCGACCATGTCCTCCTGGTTGCCGAGACGGAACTCGGAATCCAGACGGTCGAGGTGTATCGCCTCCACTTGCCGATGGGCTAGCAGCTCGCTGCGACGAAAACTACGAAGTGGACTTCGAGGTCGTGCCCCGAGACTCCACCGTCCGGGGAACCTTCAGTTTGTCCGCGACCTCGGAAATGATCTTCCGAACTCGCTCACTCCGAAGCAGCTGCGCACGATCGACCGAATGGCCGCTCTCGGTGTGGTGAATCGTCCGGACCGGCTCGGTCTTCTGCTCGGCGTCTTTTGGAATCAGAGGCTCCGTGTCAGTGGCGGTGGGGCTGCGAGTGGAGGAAGGGGATCTCCCGCCCGTCACCAGATGTTCGATCTCGATACCTCCCCACCGCTCCCTGAGGTATTCCGCAACCAGGCGTCTGTGGCAGTGATGGGGCCGGTGCTCGCTGCAGAGCAGGCAGGCGCCGTCGAGGAGTGCCGGATCAAGTGCATCCTCGATTCGCCGACGAGCCATCAATGCCATGAAGCGTTCTTCATATTGCTCCCAAGTCCCCCGCTGCTTCCGGTAGGCATCCAAGATCTCCTTTGTTGGCGCGAGGCTCGGGACATGTACGTAGTCCACGTCACAGATCTCGCGGAGGAAATAGGCGAGGTCGTGCCTCTTGGCGAATCCAGCCAGTTGCGACACGTTGTTGAGGCGTACATCCACTACCCGTTTCGCCCCGGCATCACGCAGCGACTCAAAGAACTCCTGCGCGCGCTTCTTCGTAAAGCCGATCGTGAATATCTTCATGGCTTTAGTCTCTTCGCCCTTCGCGAGTCAGGTGTATGCGATCGAGCCTTCGAGCTAAAGCTGTCTCCAAGGATCCTCCTTTGCGAGTGCCGTCGTTCGGTTCCCTCCGGCTCTGAGGGCCGCTATGTAATCTCGCGATTACTGAATGTAAAGTGTAGTTGACATTCCGCTACGCGAAGTCGTTCTTTCAGCAGGAGAGAGCACCGTGGCCATGAAAAACCCCTCGCACCCGGGCCGCAGCATCCGGGAGAACTGCCTGGACCCGCTCGGCCTGAGCGTACCTGAGGCGGCGAGAGTCCTTGGCGTCGCCCGTCACACCCTCTCACGTGTTCTGAATGGCCGCGCGGCGATTTCCCCGGCGATGGCGATTCGCCTGGAGAAAGCGGGCTGGTCCAACGCGGGATTCTGGCTGCGCAGGCAGGCCACCCACGATCTGGCCCGGGCGCGGAAGCGGGAACACGGCGCCGGGTAGGGTCCACGAGCCCGTACGCAATCAGAAAAGGATCGCGGCCCAGTTTCTCCAGTTCGTGTTCATTGAGATCCGAGGCATACCCGTCCTCCACGACCCGCCTCACGAGAACCGGCGCTGGTTCCTCATCAAGAACCAGCGCTCCCTTCACGCTGTCTTCTCTGAGCCAATCGAGCAGGTCATCCATGCCCTTGCGCCGTCTGCCACGCTTCACTTCGTCGAGGATCTCGGCAGGCATCTTCACTTGACCCGCCTCCGCGTGATGCGCGAGCCAGGCCCAGAACTCGGGAACGCGCTTCACCGAATAGTAGTCTCGATTCGCGGTAATCAGAACGTTGGCGTCAAGCAGGTAGAGGAGGTCCGATCCCGAACCCGAGGCCTCGCTCACGACGCATCCAAAACCGCATGGGCGTTCCGCGGATTGACGCCCATGACCCGGCCCGCCTTGGTAGCTGTTAGAGATCCCGAGGAAACCAGCCGA
The DNA here is from genome assembly GCA_965208295.1 of Longimicrobiales bacterium. Lineage (GTDB taxonomy): Bacteria > Gemmatimonadota > Gemmatimonadetes > Longimicrobiales > Gaopeijiaceae > Bin94. The sequence continues at coordinate 2,303,121 of OZ242328.1, forward strand.
CCGGCCAGCTCGACGAGGCCCAGACCAAGGCTGTGTCGGACGAGTACACCGTAAGTGGGACCACCGTCGCTCCTCTGCCGCTTCTGACGCTGGCGCCTCTGGCCATCGAGCCAACGGCTCCGGAACAGGCGGTTGAGACCACGCCAGGTTTCGCGATCGATCACAGCTTGGCGGTGGAGCCGATAGGCGACCATCGAAGAGCTGATGTTCAGGGGCGCGGCGAACACCGCGATCGCTGCGGCCCAAGCGTCCACGCTGCTCCCCGCGGGACGCTGGAACGCGGCCAACTCCTCCTCCGGGAGCAGGAAGCCGGACGCCACCCTGTTGCAGAACACCTCAACAGGATCCATGGGGTCTCCACCACTGATTCCGGGCTCGCCGACCCACAGATGCGCCAGTTCGTGGAGCAAAGTGAAGCACCTTGCAGCCGCCGAGTCCTTCGGGTTGACGACCACGAACGGAGCGACGTTGTCCGCCAAGGCGAACCCACGAAACACTTCCACCCCCAGATCGGTGTGGTGGCTGCCCAGGTTGCCCAACACGAGCACGAAAACGCCGGCCTGTTCCGCGTGGGATCGCAGCAAGCGGAACGCTTCGTCCGGATTCCTGCCGGCCCGGAAGGCATGAAGCGGCAGCCCGAGCGTGTCGCGAATCGAGGCGACCGACGCCGTTACCGGGGTATCGGTGGTTGCGGACGCGACAAAAGACAGCGGTGCAAGGTCGTCGTCTTCGTCCAGCATCGCCTCCCGAAGGAGTCCCTGACGGGCCTGGACGTTGCGGACCAGAGCATTCAACACCGCTTCGTCCTCGTGGGAGCGGCCCACCATCGGCGCACGAAAGTCTTTGCCCCAATCACCGCGGCGAGGGGGTTGGGCGAGATAGAACGTCAGGAGTGGCCTGCGGTACTTCCTGGCCATCCTGGACAACATGGCCCGGCTCGGCGGGACTTCTCCGCTTTCCAGGGCCGCCAGCCGGTCGATGGCTGCCACGCCCCAAGCGTCCCTGATCCCCAGCTTCATAACCGCGTCCTCCGGGCTGAGCCCGGCCGTCTCGCGGGCCCAGCGGAGGATTTGGGGGTTCACTTGGGGCACTGCTGGTCCCTTCGGTGATTGGATGTGGGGAACCAGGCGGGTGGTCCAAATCCGACTGATCCCAGTTTCGAGCGGATTCCGGGACGCGTCCATAGCGGAATCGGCCAAGTAGTGGCAATGTACACTCTGCTTTACATCATGACAACGCCAGTTGTCATTTTCGGCGAATTGTGGGCCTCATGGATTAGCCTTGAAGCCCAACGAGTGGATTCTCAAGCCGGATCCACCGGTTACATTTGCACCCGGAAAGCCCGAGACATGACCCACCGAGGAATTCCCATGCCAAGACCAACTCTCCCCACGATCGCAGCCCTCGCTACCCTGCTGGCCCCTGCCGTCGATGCCCAGCAAGTGCTCGAAATCGATTTCACGACCGGCCGCACCATCATCGACGACGAATGGCGGTCAATGTCAGCCTTGGTGGCCGCTGACTGGGACAGGAACATCCTTTACGTCGACGACGATGAGGAACCGGATGGGATCATGGCCTTCTCCCTCGAGACCGGGGAGTGGATCCGGACGATCTCGACTCCGAGGGGTGATGGCCCGCACGAGTTCTCGCAGGGCCGGCAGGAATTCGCCATCGCTCCCGGCGGTGGTCTCTACGTTTCAGGCCGGGTGAGGGCCTTGGAGTACGATCCGCAGGACCGGCCCATCGACTCCTGGCGCCCGTCAGCTCCGTCGAGCGGCGAGATTTGCAACTTCGCCGGCGCACCGGCGGTCCTGACTCGCCGGGGAGTGATCAGGCGTGGCCCGAATGGGACGGACGAGACCATCGGGCCCGGCTCGGCGCGGCTTGATGTCGAAACGCCGGAAGAGGCCGAAGCGATCTTCCTTGGGCTGCTGAACGCCAAGCTCGCCTGCTCCGAAGATGCGGCCTATGTCTTGATGTCCAAGGGCTACCTGATGGCTGGCCGGGAGGGGAGTGGGGCGGGGGTGGACTCCATACTCGTGTACCGCCGCAACGGCGAGGAGGGGAGGCTGGCGGTCCCGGCGGAGGGCGCCTATGGACAAGCGAAGTGTGAGCAGAAAATCACGGTCGGCGGACGCCAGCGGACAGTCCCCTGCCCCCACTGGAGCCAGAGCGCGGATCTGTCAATGGACGATCTTGGCAATCTCGTTCTCTTCGGCATGGACTCGCGGACGCACGGTGCCATCATCAACCCCGAGACCGGCTGCTACGCCCTGATTCGCTCACCGATGGGTTCCGCCAAGGACGCCCGCAACATGCCGATAGTCGTCCACGCGGACAGCGTGCTGGTGTTCCGCAACGCCACTCGTGAGGTTACCGACCAGCAGGGGCGCACGGTCAATAGCATCCTTATGGACTCTGCCACAAGAGCCTCGCTCCACCCGCTCCGCCGGGTTAGCGGGGAGCCGTGCCCGGGAATGCTGCCGTCGGTGTCGTAGCTACCGCCAGGGTTCCGTTGGCGGGTGGATTCAAAGCCCTTCGATTTCGAGTGCCACGATTGAGGATTCGCCAAGACTGCCGGTGTGGAGCGTCCATACACTGGCCCCTCTCGCTTCCATCAATCGCTGTTCGTCCGGAAGGCGGATCGAGCCAAGAAACCGCCCGGACGGCAGGAACACGTCATACATGGCTCCCGGTGCTCCGTGCCCGTCGAATGCACCGGGCGGCGGGCGATCTCGCTGAGCCCATATCCGTCCGTCCAGGTCGACGACTATTCGGGAGATGATCGCCGGGTTCGGCGGCTCACCGAGCTTCCGGAGGGTGTCCCGCCACCCGCCAGGCACTTCTTCATCTGCATCTTCCCCGCGCTCGGCACGCGAGAGCGGAAGCGCCTCCCCGGCATGGCAGAACCGAACGAGGCTCCTGCCATTCCGGTCGAATACCTCCAGTTCGTAACGCCCGTCCGGGCTGGAGACGACCCAGGTCTCCGCACCCACACCCAGCAACGACCGCGGCCATGCGGCCAGCGTCGCACCTGCAAACCCTCTGGCAGGGGACGACATGACCGTATCGTTCACGGGTTTGTCGGGAGACCAGCGGACGAAGGATCGCTCCTCCCAGCCATCCACAGTCGGGCCGGGGAATTCCAGCCAAACCGTGCGGTCCGGCTGCAGCGCCACGAATCTGACCTGGCCGGCTGCGAACACCGGCGACATGAACGCCGGATCGACGGGAGTGACACTGGCCGAACGGGAAGAAAGGTCGAGTGTGACTATCCGGAATGCAGTCACGTCCAGGATGAGGAGGGTATTGGCGTCTGCCCAGGTCACTGCTACGGGTGCCTGGACCTCGCCCGGACCCTCGCCGCGTTCCGTGACCGTCCCCTGCCATTCTCCATCGGGACCCAGGACGATGACTTCGGCCAAGCCCCAATCCACGATGGCAACCGATCCGTCAGGGCTCACGGCGACGTCAGCCGGCCGGACCAATGCCTGGGCGTCATCGAGACCTCCTGCCCGCCAAACCTCGCGCCAGGAGAGTTCCGCGGGCCAAGCCCCGACGCTCGTGTTCGTTACAGCCTGACCATTGGGGTCGGTGATGTCACAAGGTGCGGATCGGGGCGAGTCGCAACCGACAATCAAGGGGGTCAGGAGCGACGTCAATGCCATTCTTGCTTCGATGCCTCTGATGATTGCTCTCCGGCTGGCTATTCGGGGGGGCTGTCGAACCCGTACACCACGACATTCTCCACATCCATTTCGTCCCTCAGCACCCCGAGCACAAGCCCCCCAGCCACATCGAGAATCCGAAACCTGGGCGGAGTCTCAACCTGTCCCAGCTCCTGGTCATAAATCGTCGGTCCTATTCGCCGGGGGATGGTGGGCCGAGTCATAGAGGCTCGCCGTGGCGAAATGGTTGCGGAGTGTGCCCAACGCCCGACACCATGACCGGCTTCTGATGGATGTGTCCCACCTTGGGCCGCTCCCGGCCCAACCGATCTTGACTCCCGTAAACCGTCACGCCACACTATACGGTGAAGATCCGAAGCGTTGCTCACAGAGGTCTGCGTCGCCTGTTTCTGAGGGACGATCCGCGCGGCGTTCCGCCGGCCTCCGTCGACAAGCTGCGGAAAATGCTGGCCTTCCTGCAGGACATGGAGGATCCGAGCGAGTTGCGCGCACTGGGCATCTGGCGGGCACATCGCCTGGTCGGGGATCGCAGGGACCTGTGGAGCCTCCACGTGAACCGCAACTGGCGGCTGACGTTCTACGTCTCCGCCGACGAAATCGCCGACCTCAACCTCGAGGACTACCACTGAACGGAGTGCCAGAATGCGTATGCTCAACCCCCCCCATCCCGGTGCGTTTGTGAGGACCGAAGTGATCGATCCGCACGGCCTCACCGTAGCTGCCGCGGCGAGCGTGCTCGGTGTGTCGCGGCCTGCACTGTCAGCGTTCCTGAATGGCCGGTCCGATCTGTCCGGCCTCATGGCGCTGCGCATCGAGAAGGCATTCGGCGTCAAGATGGACACCCTGATCCGGATGCAGGCGAACTACGACATCGCCCGCACCCGGAAGCGGGAGGGGGAACTCGTTGTGGAGCCTTATCGTCCCTCGCCGGAATCCACGCCGAATGCCACGGACTAGGCCGCCCAGATACCCAATACACCGCCGCTCGGTCCGGCCTGACGGAAGACAGGGATAAGGCGCGCAGCTCACCACCGAGCCGGTCAAACCCTCACCCCACCCCCGGCCCACAAACCTGCCACTCCACCACCTCAAGCGACTCCCCCAGCAACGCCGCCCCCCGAACCGGCGATATCAACTCCTCCCCCACCGCCCGCCACACCAGCCGCCTGAACCTCTGCGGCCTTTCAAACACCCCAAACCCCCGCTCATCCCCCATCGGCTCCGGCTCCGACGCCAGCCAGCCCCGCGCAAACGTCGCAAACGCCCGCCGAACCGCGGAAGCCCGCAGCACCCCCACCTGACCAAGCCGCACCAACATCGCCGCCGCCGACACCCCATAAGCATGCTTGAGCCGCACAATCTCATAATAGGTCACGCGCCGTCGCCCGGCCCCGACCCTTTCCCGCAGATGCCGCCCCGGAACCAGAAACGCCCCCGCGAATCTGTCCATCGCCTTCTCCAGCGAGATCGCGGGATTCCCGGTCGACCGGATGATCTTGTGCGCGAGTTCGTGAGCCAGGGTGAAGCGCTTCCGCTCCACGTTCGTCCGGCTGGACACGACCACCGCATCGGCCACGACCCTGCCCTGCCGCATGGCCCGGCACGCCAGCCCACTGATCCGCTCCGGAAGGTCGGCCTCGACCACCTTGATCCCCCTTTCCTCCAGAAGCGCGCACAGGCTCGGCACCGGATCCATGCCCAGGTCCCACGCCCTGCGAAGTCGATCGGCACGCTCGTCGATCTCGTCCACCGTGGCGACGCAGTCGCAGTGACAGTCCACGAACGAATCGCCCGCCGGCGCAATGCCGAGAATCTCCTCGATCGTCAGATACCGCTCGAGATTGTCGATCAGGACGGCCTCGGCCCTGGCGCGGTCGCGGCCGGAAGTGCCGGGGTGCTTGCGGAATTCAAGCCCGTCGAGGACCTCGATCCGGGAACTCATGAGGAAGTCCAGCGAGACGTCGAGCGCCTTGCCGAGAGCGGCCAGAACAGCCGACGACGGCATCATCCTGCCCGCCTCGTACTTGCTGATCGCCTGCGCGCTGACCCTCGGGTCCATCCGCTCGGCAAGCGCCCGCAGGGAAAGGCCTTCCCGCTTGCGGGCGAGCCGAAGTCGCTGTCCGAACATGCCGCGTCTCCGCTTTTCGGGGGACCGATGGTTGACACAATACACGCCCGATGATACTGTTGTCAACTCTAGGTTGCGGATCGCCGGGCGGTAAGACCGCGAACAGGGGAATCGGTACACAGTCAGCGGAACGATGAGGATGGAGATGGAAGAAACGACGCGGCAAGCCGCGCACATCATGGAACTGATCGCGAACGCACCGTGGCGCGAAGCCGTCACGTACCGCGACACCTGGCCCCACGAGTACGTGGTCGTCAGGAAGGATGGTCAGGAGGAACTGCTCGCCGCGTTCTGCGAGCGGATCGAGCGGGGCGAGGGGGTCGAGTGCCGGTTTTTCCACCAGACGCGACCGTACCTGTTCCTGGGAGACTACAAGTACTGGATCATGGTGGAGTGTGACGAGGTGGATCTCGAGGCAGAGGAAGACGAGGTGCTGAATCGGGCGCGGTTGTATCGGGATCGGCGGGACTTCGTGATCCAGTGGGGGGATACGGGGAGGCGGGGGGACTATCCGGTGAAGGCGGCGGAGTCGCCGGAGGGGACGGCCTCGACAAGGGCTGAAGATGACTGAGGTCGATATACCCGCGGAACTCGGTGTGTCCCCTGAGCCTAGTCCAGTTTGATAGAGTCAGCTCGTGGCAGGCCCCAAATTCGTGTACCCAACACGACCCTAGGCTCTTGAGGCCGACGTCATGCCACGGGCTCGGTTGTGGGCTTGTCAGGCGCTTGGTGGAGCACTGCACCGGGGAGCCCGTGTCGGCGCCGATGGGAGTCAAGGGGGTAGTGCTCTCGCATTGGCGGAATGACAGGAGACTGGCCGAGTTTGGGTTTGGGTCGAAAAGATTGGCCCAAGAATGATGAGAACGCGGATGTGCGATTGGAATGGTCACGCAAGTCGGCGTGTTTCCCTCCCCATGGACACCTGATCTGCGGAGTCTGCACCGGTGTCAAGAAGCACAGAGTGCCGTTCACGAAGGAGACACGCCCCGCTCTTCGACGTAAAGGCCCGTCGTGGCCAGCCATTAAGGTCGTGGAATCTCCGGTCGGCAGGTTCTGGGAGGGTGACAACCTGAAGGAATACCGGGAGTGCTTGGTAAGGACTATTCTCGAGTCCTCGAAAGATCTCACCCTAACTGGTGGAGGAGGCCGTCGGTCATCGATCCAGTTGATGCATGTCTAGAGGCTCGGGGAGCGCGTGGCCAGGCGCGGATGCAGGTGGGACGAGGGCTCTGTCGGGCGCCGGGAGTTACCGAAGCAAGGGGAGCTGGAGAAGTGGAATCTACGACGTGCCCGAGGCCTCGCAAGGGAGATCAGGGGACCGTTCCACGTTACCTGACCTGACACCACATTCAGCACACGCATACCATCGCTACGCACACGTTCCAGGCTGCGAGCCGTGACGATCCCCGGTACGATGCCTTGCCCCGAAAACAACCTTGATCCTTGATCGAACACGGACGTACTCCTCGATCTTGCGCTCGACCGCCAGCCGTTCTTTGAAGGCGGCCGCCAAGCTCCCGGAGCCTCGCAAATGGCCGGGGTCACTCCGCCAACAGCCTCCCGAGGTGCACACGTCGGTGTCCGGAACTGATTCCGCTCCAACTCTACCTCAACGTCCGGGAGCTCCTCGACCGAAATCAAACCAGCCATCACCGTCACTACCGGGTAATCATTGGGTCGCGCGCCGACCCACATCAGCTCCTCGCCACCACCGCCGACGCTTGATCAGAGCAGGCCATCGCCCGGCGCACCCTCTTCCAGGTTGCGAGCCAAGGTTGCGATATTGCGACCCGAACACTAATGTGACCACAACCATTCGCGGGACACGTCGATTCGGCTGCCAGGCCTGTATCGACTGAGAGACCATGTGCAATCGGCTGTGGACGAGAGGAGGCGGCCAGGTGGAATGCTCGGACCCCTTGAGGAAGCCTTGGGGCAATTCCGGAGTCCCGTCATCGCGAGCGATACCCAGTGGGTGCTTGCCGGAGCAAGAACGTTGCGCCGACCTGGCCACCTAGCAAACCCGACCGGCGTCCGCCGGGAACTCGATCATCCTGTCCATACGACAACCCGATGCCTGTCCATCCGTCGCGTCAGGCCCCTACCATTCGACCGAGTCGAAACACTTGAGGAGAAGACACCATGCCACACAATGCCGAACCACGTCCCGAGGAGGACGGCTTACGCTCTGACGAGCCAATTGAGACGAAGGATGGAGATCTCCTGGATCGTGATACCCTTGTCGCGGCCATAGCAAGCCAAATCAGTGCAACCAAGGGATCCGAGTCGATCACGATAGGCCTAAATGCACCATGGGGCGCCGGCAAATCCTCATTTCTCAATCTCCTCGAGAAGGAATTGGCTCCCGAATCCGGGCAGATCATAGTCCGATTCAATCCTTGGCTATACGGCAACATCGATCAACTCGTCCTAATGTTTTTCCACGCCATCGCTGACGGGGTTGGAGCGGACAGCGAGGCCGAGCGTGCGTTGCGAACACTACTTCAAACCTTCGCTTCGTATGTTGCCAACGCAACCGTACAGCACTTTGCCCTGAATGTGTTCGGCTTCCTCCCAAGTAGCGAGCCAAAATTGTCAACGGGAGTCAAAAAACTTGAGCGCACCAAAGACAAGGTGAACGACGCTCTCCAGATTTGGCAAGACAAGACTCAGGGTCGTATTGTCGTCTTCATCGACGACATTGACCGCCTTGAACGTGATGTAACCAGGCTGCTCTTCCGAATGGTCCGTCTGAATGGCAACCTGAAATACATGACGTATGTACTAGCATTCGATCGTTCGGTAGTAGAGAAGCACTTGACACACGACACCGACACTCCTGGTGGAGAATACTTGGACAAGATCATTCAAGTGTCCTATGACATCCCTTCGCCGAATCTCCAAAAGGTGGGCTGGATATTGAAAGATGAACTAGCGAATATTCGCAGGTCCTTTGCAGCCAATTCTCACAGGAAGCCCCTTGCACTTGATGAGCGCCGCTATTCTCAGCTATTTCGCGAAGGGTTTGTCGCGCATTTTACCACTCTTCGGATCGTCACCCGGTATGTGAACGCACTCAGACTAAGACTCGGCCCGGTTGTGAGTGACGTGAATCTGGTGGATTTTTACATCATCGAACTGCTCCGGCTATTGTATCCGGACGTGTATGAGCGGATTTATCGAACGAAGGCGTTGCTTGCGATCGAGCCGCGGAGTAGTGAGGCTCCTCGCGATACCAAAACGCGACTAGCGCTGGACAAGGAGAGAGTAAAGTGGATTAGGGATCTGTTCTCTGACTCGAGTGTCGAGGATCGTCTCCAGAATGCTGTGCACAAATTGCTCGTGAGTCTTTTTCCTGACCTAACAGCAGCTAGTTCCGTCGACAGCGCAACGCCTGAAGAGGATTGGGATAGTGCAATACGGAAGGCTTGGGAAAGAGTGAGTTGGGAAGACGCAGAGCGGAGTCGCTGGGCGAGGGAACGTCGTGCGTGTTCAGCCTTGGCGTTTGACAACTATTTTCTGCTATCCGAACCGGGCGACCAGTTGACCGACCGCGATGCGATGGCTCTTGGTGCGGCGATAGGCAATGTTTCGGCGCTGGGTGTTGCAATCGGACGGGCCCGGCGGCTAGGAAAGATCAGTGATCTATTGAAACAGCTGGAAGGATTGGCGAGGAACCTGAGAGGGGATCAGGCTATAGCGTTGGCGAGAGACATTTGCGGGTTCGATCGGAGAGATGACCTTTTGCTTGACGATACGCATCGTGAGTATAGGAAACTGAGTCGAGTAGTCCAAGCATGTATGGTATGGTGCGATAGCGCCGACGAGAGGAGGGCCGTTCTCCGGGAAACAGTAGAGAAGGGCGACTGTGTGTTTACGGTAGCAAATGTATTTGAGGATGTGTTTACCCGTGAGTTTAGAGAATCTGTCGGTCCCGCTGGGACGCAGGCGTTACAGGCGGCGATGCGGCAGAGGATACTGGAAGCACTAGAGAGGGAGTCCACCTTCTGGAGAGGGACACGATGGTACTATTTGCTGTACCTGCTGTCGAAGGTTGGGGGAAAGGAGGTCGTGTTGGAAAAGATTGGTGAACAAGGAGACAACCGATTGGTTTGGCTTGCCGATACATTCAGAGACGCGGCCGTTGACGAAGAGAAGCGGGGGAGGAAGCGGGTGAATGACAATGATAGACCAACTGAGATTGGGAGTTGGCTTACTACGGATGCGAGGAAGAGGCTTGAGGAACTTGGGAGAACCCAACTAGGGTGGAAAGATGTTTGAGTGTCCAAGGACGGTATTCGGCTGACACGCAGTCCTAGAGGCGATGGCGGTTTGTGGTCTCCGAAGCTGCGACACTGTCTATATTGACTGCCGTCGGCATACGCAGCGGTCACGCTGGGGGTCGCCTGGCGGATCCAAGGGCGTGGCAGGCACGCTACCCGGCAGCAATCGGTCAATATTCGATCCTCTGACAGAAAGATGGCGTGGTGGAGATCACGGAATTCTCCAGGATCCTCGCCCCGGGCATTCAGGACCCCGAATGATGTGCCGTTCCCCGTCCGCAAGTCTTAGGTCAAAGCTGCAGCTACCGGTCAGGAGGAGGTGACCCGACGGCGAGACGCTCAATGCCCGCACGGATCGCACGGGGCCTGGGTCGGCAGTGCGGAAGACCAGAAGGTTCAAGTGGCGCGAGGGCGTCACGGAAGTGTCGTACATCGACGTCCGCCGGGTGGGGGTCGCATTGAACGCCAGAAGCGGTTCTGTGCTCCTAGTTCGAGGTGAAGACGAGAAAAGACCGAGACGAGCAGCGGAAGCTACTTGGGCCACCGGTTGGCGAGGTGATGCAAGGTTGATCATGGTTGTGTCCTAGCGACCGCCGATGCGAGTGCTCCTTTCAAAGCGGTCACTTTCCCCTTGAGGCAGTTCAGGGCCCATTCCTGTACGTCAACGGAGCTTAACCACTGCGTGTGGCGCCCCTCCCTTGCTTGACACCCTCCACACCAACCGCCATCCTAGCGCAATCGGATCGCGATGCGAGGTGGGCACTTCAGGCAAACGGAAGAAGAGGAATGACCGATCAACGCTTTTCCCGCCACCCCCTTTCGTCCCTCTGTGGTGACATGGATGCGGAATCGTTCAAGGCTCTGGTCAATGATATCCGGGAACAGGGGCAGCTCGAGCCGATCGATGTAGTCGGCGACGAGATTGTAGACGGATGGCATCGGTACCGAGCCTGCCAGTTGCTGGAGCGCGAACCGAAGACGCGGGCCCTCCCGGACGGCTTGGAACTGGTGGAGTACGTCCTGGGAAAGAACGCCCATCGTCGCCATATGACGGCTGAGCAGCGGGCGGCGGTCGTGATGCTCGCGGTCGAGTGGATGCCGGCACATCGGCCGGCGTCGCGAGGAAAGGGCGACATTGTGTCACCCTTATCAAACGAAACTGCGGCTGCACGCGCGGGCGTAAGCACGCGAACGATCCAGCGGGTGAAGGCGCAGATTCGGGCTGGGCACGGGGAAGCGCTGGCCACGGGATCCGAAACGCTCCGATCGCTGGCGGCGAAGGCGAGAAAAGCCGCCGCGGCGGAGGCACGGGAAAACGCGGATACGGCGGTGGGCGAGAAGCCGAAAGAGAGATCGAAGGTGGCCGAACTGCGCGACCGGGTTGCGTTCCTGAAGACTGAGATTGAGAGAAGGGACGCGCGGATCAGTGAGCTGATGGAGGAGGTAGAGAGACTGACCCTCGAACGGGATGAGTTGATTGAAGGGGGCGGCAGCGGGCTTCGATCGGCATGACCCTGCCGCAGGAGCCCTGACGGAATCACCCGTCACTCACACTCGCGCGTGGCCGCGCGGAGATTTCCCCCGGCAGATGGCCATCCAGCCATCTGGCCATGCCAGTCAGTGACTCCGCTTCCAGCCGAATCGAGGAGTCCGACGACGGCGAGGAGTAAGACGGATTGCGACTCCCGATAAGGAGGACGACCTTCCGGGACCAACCCAGCGGACCCTACTTCCGATACGCTTCGGCCCACCGGTGAGGAGGAGCAACCACAACATGCAGCTCTCACGCACCCCACCTCCCCTCTCCATCACCCTCCTCACGGCCGCCCTTCTCGCCCCCACCCCCCTCTTCCCCCAACAAGTCACCCAACTCCCCTCCCGAGACCACCCCCTCGATCCCGTCTTCCAGGAAGTCTTCCGCGTCGGCGTCCTCGACGGCGAGCCCTGGGAGATGTTCGCGACGATTCCCAGGGTCGCATTCGACGCCCGGGGCAACCTCTACGTCTTCGACCGCGCGCCCGGCAGCAGCAGCGCCGATCTGCGCGTTGTGATCTTCGACCCCTCGGGCGCCTTCGTGCGCGAATTCGGATCGGTGGGCGACGGGCCGGGCGAATTCAGGCAGCCACGCAGCTACGCGGTTCTGCGTGACGGCACGGTGGTCGTAGGCGATATCGGACACGAGGCGTACCAGCTCTTCGACCCGACCGGCGAATTCCTGCGCTTGGTGCGCATGGCCAGGACGGAGACGAGCCGCCGGGTGGGCGACGTGACGGTTACACTCCAGGTCGTGCGGGCCATTCAGCCGGACCCCAGGGGCGGGGCAGTCTACACGCTGGAGGACGCGGAGACCACGGACAGCACCGCTGGGGAAAGGTTGGCGCCCGCGTTCCGGACCATCGCGCGTCATCGCCTCGACGGGGAGGATGTCGAGACCAGCGCCGCCGTCCGTGCATGGCATCCACCTCGCGGGGACACGGAGAGCAGCGTCAGTGTGTCCGGCTCCGACGACACGAGGGACATCATTTCCAGGCAACTGCGGAGCACGCTGGACGCGGGCGCAAGCGCGTTTCGGAACCCTCCCATCTTCGAGCCGGCCGTGCGGATGGCCCTGCTGCCGGACGGCGGGATCGTCTACTCCGATTCAACGGCGTACGCGCTCAAGATCACGGGTCCCGGCGGCGGACCGACGGTGCGGACGATCACGCGGCCGTTCCACCCGCAGCCGGTGACGCCGCAGATCGAGGAAGAGTACAGGCGGAAGCGGGATGAGCGGGAGCCGGACGTTCCCGCTGGTCGAATCAGCATCACGCTTCAGCGGGAGTCGTTCTATCCGGTAATCCCCGTCATCCGACGTGTGCGCGCAACGTGGGAAGGCCGGATATGGGTCATGCGACAGGGCGACGAACTCCTCGAAGACGGACCCATCGACGTGCTGACCGCCGACGGGGAGTACGTCGGGACCTACCGTACGGGGGCGACAAAGATGCCGGACGCGTTCGGGCCGGACGGGCTGATTGCGTTCATTGAGTTGGATGAGTTTGACGTGGCAAGCGTGGTGGTGCGGAGGGTGGATCCACCTTGACTTGACGCGCCGGTCACGTATACGGTAATAGACAGTACGTATACGTATACCATAGCCCTGCCCCATGAAACAGAAGCTCACCATCACCGTCGACCCCGAGGTCCTCGTTGCCGCCAAGCGATACGCGCGATCCCGCGGCGTGTCGCTGTCGTCGCTGATCGAACGCGCGCTGCGGGACCAAGCTGCCGTCGGCGAGCCATCCTTCACTTCGCGCTGGAGAGGCCAGTTCCGCGCCGCAAACCGTGACGACCCCCGCTACGCCGGCTTGGCCCGGAAGCACCTGTGATCCTGATCGACACGGACGTACTGGTCGACGTGGCGCTCGACCGTCAACCGTTCTCCGACGAGGCTTCCGAACTCCTCGATCGCCTGCAGACGGGCCCCAAGCGTGCGTTCGTCGCGTGGCACACCCTGTCGAACTTCTACCACCTCGTCGCGCCAACAGGGGGCGGTTCGAGTGCGCGGGACTTCATCGCCGAGCTGATTCGCTTCGTGGCTGTCGCGGAGTGCGACACGAACGGGATCGCTTACGCTACCCAACTCGAAATGGCCGACTTCGAGGTCGCCATGCAGGTCGGCGCGGCACGCGCCTGCGGAGCCCGCTACGTGGTCACGAGGAGCACGGGGGACTTCAGGCGCTCCCCGATACCGGCGATCACACCGGCGGAGGCGCTGGAAGCGTTGTTCTGAGGGAGGCTCGCATCATTCGACGGCCCTCCCCAGCTCATCTTCCTCCACGGCGACCATCACCGCCCCACGCGCCGCAACCACACTCCTGCATTCCGCGGCAGCGTCACTACCCGACTACTTCGCTCATTCCGTGTCGGGTCTTCGCGCAGGATGGGACGACTCGCATGCCCCTTCCCCAAGCTGGATGGGAATCTCCGCTAACCACGCCTGGAACGCACTGTCCGGCGGAGAACACAGATCAGTCTCGTCCCAGTAGAAAATGCGAAGGTCCAGCTCCATCAGCGAACGGGGCAACGGGCCACTCAACCGGTTTCGGAAAACGGTAAGATAGGATAAGTCCGTGTCGCCCAATGACTCCGGGAGCGAACCCGTGAAATCATTCCCCCACAGCTGGAGGTATTTCAGCATACGAAAACTGCCAAGCCACTCCGGCAACTCGCCCGTCAGTTGGTTTTGGTGAATGTCCAATGTATCCAAGTCCAGGTTCGCCAGCTCCGAGGGTAACGACCCCATCAATCGGTTGTGGTGCAGATGCAGCACCTTCAAGTGCGCCATCTGTCCAAGCCCGGCCGGAAGCGTACCCCTGATCGAATTGAACCCGAAATCCAAACGCTCCAGGTACTCCAGCTCGACCACCTCCACTGGCATTTCGCCACTCAATCCGTTGTCCTGCAGAAGCAGCCCCACAACGTTACCGGTTCCGTCCATCGCCACTCCGAACCACGTGTCAAGCGGCCTATGCGTCCCCCAATTCGTGTTGTTCGTCCACTCATCGCCCCCCAGCTTCTCGTAGGTCGCCAGCAACGCAGGCCGCTGAATCAAATCTACTGTCACCGTCGCAGTATCCGACACACTCCCCGCCCTTGCTACCACTCCAGCCGCCCCCCCCGACCGCGCAACCACCATCCCCGTTGTACCGACCGTCACCACATCCGTGTCCAAACTCGACCACGTTACCCTCACCGTGTCCATCTCCCCACCATGCTGGTCGTGTACCACTGCAACCAACTCAACCGTCTCACCAACCCTCCCAAGCCCCGCCGCCGCCGGCGAAACAACAACACCGACCGGATACAACGGCTCCATCACTCCCTCTCCTCCACACCCGACCAACAGCGCCAGCGCCAACATCACGTCTCCCGCCCTCCATCGCTCCATCTGACTTCCCCCTTCCGTTTTCACTTCCACCGTACACCCGATGGACTGCCTCCGCTCTCCGACCACCGGGCCGGGCAACGCACCTCGGTAACAAGTAACCGAATCCCTTCGATTCATGCGCCGGTGGCACGCTATCATTATATGGAACCGAATCGATGCTGCAAGTGGCACAGACCTGGAAGGCCGTGGAAGAAACGGGTTCGCCGAGCGCGGCGTGAGGGAGGGGGGCGAACGTCCGGGCAATTGGTAAGTCCGTGCCAAGTACGGGCTTTGCGCCTTGAAGATCCGGGGATCGGCCCCGCCACGACCATCGGAGCCGGTCTGTCCTCACCCGACCCCGGCCAAGTAACTGACCTGCCACTTCACCACTTCGAGTGGCTTACCCAAGAACGCCACCCCCGTACCGGAGCGATCAGCTTTCCCCCACAGCCCGCCACGGCAATCTCGCACGCCAGCGCAATCTGACAACTCCACTTGTCATTCTGACCCCCGCCCCACCCGATACCTCACCAAACTCACCCTCCCCAACTCATCCTCCTCCACCGCGACCATCACCGCCCCACGCACCGCAACCACCTCCTGCCTCCGCAGCAGCGTCACAACCCCGAGCACCTCGCCCGTTCCGTCCAATACCGTCCACTGCGCAAACTCTCCCTCCGGTTCCTCCCGGCGAAGCCAGATTGACTCATCCTGGCCCACGACGAGGCTGGTGACCGCGGGCAAGGTCTCGGGAAGCACTCCGGAACGGCGCACGGGCCCCTCGAAGTCGGCGCTCTCCGGCGCGCCATTTCTCTCGCCATCCTGCATCGGGAACGTCTCACGCACCTCGGTCTCGCTCAGCGCCCGGCGCAGCAGGTCGTCCGTGAGCGGCGCGGGGGTGTAGGAGTACGTCCGCGAAAACACCGTGTCGGCCGAGGGACCGATGCGCGTGACCAGCGCCGAAGGGCCCGTAGCGTCGTCTTCACGAACCACGATCACTCCACCTCCGCCCGGTATGACGGCCGTGTGGGTTTCGCGTTGGAATGGGACCTGGATTCGGAAGTGACGGCCGTCGTGAGCCATGTTGAACTCGGTCGAATAGAGTTCGTCCCACACTAGGGTGTCGACGATCTGGCCGTGTTCGTCCATCGTGAGCAACGGAGAGCGGAATCCTACCCGTCGAGGTCCGGGATCGGGAATGCCCTGGGGGGGACGAAACATCCAGTTGGGGCTCACCAGCGCCAGGCCGTTCGCCAGGATGGCTGATGGGGGCGACCCCGGCGCGTAGACTACCCGTGAGCCGGCTTCGTCCACGCTCCAGCGTTCAAAGTCGGCCACCCACGTGCGGGATTCGAGAAATCGCCCATCGGTCGCAAACGAGTTGACGCGCATCAACTGGCGGTCGGTCGCGACCAGGGTATCGCCCGCGAGCCAGATGGCCGAGAGCGACATGAACTCGCCCGGCCCCTCGCCGCTTCGTCCGATCGTGCGGATGACTTCGCCCGCCTCGCCGATCACCTGTATGGTCCGGTCCTGCCATTGCGTCACGTACACGTCTCCATTCGCCGAGATGACCGCGCCGGGCGGGTTGAAGGTGAGTTCGGTCGTGGCGACCCGTTCCGCTTCGATTGCGGGCCAGCCTGATGGGTCCAGCGTTTCGGGCGTCCCCGAGGTGGGAGGAGCCGGATCGGAATCGCAGGATTGCAAGGCTGCGGTTGCGACCGCGACGAGTGCGAGGAGCACGGGGGGGTGGGGTCGGGTGGGGAGTGGGAGTCTCATGGCGTCCTGGGCAGGGGCGGACAGGGCGATTCCGCTCGGAGGTCAATGAGAAGATACCGGTGGGCGAGGACGACCGACCACCTCTTGATCAAGTCCTGATGAAAACTCCTCCTCTTCAGCCGATCCCTTGGTCAACCGACGCCGGCGCTGTCCGTGTTTCTGAAATGGCCGGTCCGATCTGTCGGGTCTCATGGCGCTGCGTATCGAGAAGGCGTTTGGCCCCGCCGTTCAACCTATTCCCGCCCGGACCGCTGGAATCTCAATAGCCGAGTCGCGTCGATCGTCTCTTCCCCAAGAAAGAAGAGCGTCTCCCCGTCCCCCCCGACCAGGCGACCCGGAAACCCGGTGTAGACGTCACGCAGATTCAGAGCATCGTCATACTCGGCGAGCAGGGACACGCCGCCTTCTCCCGAACTCCCATACTGCCTGTACAGACTGCCGCCGGCATACGCGGCGCCCGCGGTGAGTGTTGCCCGTTGGATCCACTCGCGCGTTGCCTGATCCATGGCAACCGGCTCGTCGCGCGGCAGCAACTGCGACCACTGGGGCGGCTCCGACGCCTGCGTGCAGATGTGAGCGCCGGTTTCCGAGAACAGGTGAACCGCTGGCGTCACATCAAGCCCAAGCGCCAGCGAACCGCCCGGCAGGGCGACGCCCCATACGCCGTCGACGATCATCTGCGTGTCGAAGAGGAGTCGGTCCGCGGGAAAGAACGATTCCGAAACGGATCCGTCGAGGGAATAGACTCGGGCCAGGTGGTCACTGCCGCCCGGCGAGCCCACCAGGCCGCCAATGAGAAAGGTGGAATCATCGATGGCCACCACGACTCGAGGGTCCAGTTGCTCGCGGAGCGGGAAAGTGTTCAGTACTTCCCCCGATGAGTCGAAGAGCGTGGCAAGCACTCTGCCTCCGTCGAGCGCCACGATCCGGTCGTCGGAAAGGAAGACGGCGTCGAAGAGAGCCGTGAACTCTCCAGGACCCTCGCCCTCGCCACCAAGGATCCGAATGACGCGGCCGTCTCTGGCCGCAACCTTCAGGTCACTGCTTCGGCGGTCGGTCAGGAGGAAGTGGCCCGACGGGGAAACACTCAACGCCCGGACGGATAGGACGGGACTGGGGTCGGCGGTTGGGAACACCAGAGGTTCAAGCGGTGCAAAGGCGTCGGCGAAGTCCCGCGTGTCCACGTTCTCCGAATGGGGCTCGCATTGAAGGCCGGAAGGGGTCTCGGGCTCCTGATCCCAGCTGAATACAAGCAAGACGGGAACCAGAAGCGGCAGGTACCTGGCCACGGTGTGCCGGGGCGATCCAGGATCGATCATGGTTGTGTCCTCACCACCCCCCGCACCTCCACCCGCTGCACACCCAGATCATCCAGCGTCCGCACCAGCGCCCAATCGTCCCCCACATCCAGCAGATACGTCCGCGCAGGCAACACCAGCGCACGCACCCATCTCCCCTCCTCGTCGAACCCGAACCACTCATTCCGTTCCCCCGGACGGACGTAGTCCTGCACCCACAGCACTCCGTCATCCCCCACCAAAAGCCTGTCATACGCCGGGAACTCCTCGGGCACGATCTCGCTCTGCCATTCCCAGAAGCTCTCGAAACGCGCACGCCAGTCGGGATCATCGTCGTCGCGGTAGCGCTCCTCCTGGGTGCCTCGATACCGGTCGACATCCTCCTGGGTCACCGCCAGGTCCGGCCCCTCCCAGCGGATCCGGCGGATCGTCTCGCCCGTCCAGCCGATGAGTTCGAGCTCGTAGTCCTCGCTGGTCCCGAGCAACAACCCCTCGTCGGTCGCGGCCAGCACCACGTCGTGTGCCCAGATGCTGCCAGGCATGGAGTCGCCCGGACCGAGGAGCCTTTGCTCCGAGTCAGGTATACTGTCGCGCAGCGTTGTTGTGGCCGTGGTCCCAAGTTCCGCGGTACCCAGCGACACGAGTTCCCGGAAGAGTTCCCCGGGCTCGACACCCTCCTCTCCCATCCCGACACTGGACCCCATGAAGCCCAGGCGCCCGCCGGGCGCACACGCGAAGTCGCGCAGCGGCAGCCCATTGTACAGGAGACGGTACTCGTCCACGAGATTCCCCTCCCCGTCGTACACGTAGACCCGTGTGGACCAGATGTCGTACACGACGATCGCCTCCTCGCTCGCGCACCCCTCCGCGATCCGGACGTACTCGAACTCGCCCGGACCCTCTCCCTCCCTCCCGCGGCTCCACAAGTGCTTCCCCTGGGCGCTGAACCGCTGAACCCGGAAGTGCTGCCGGTCGGACACGACCACGCTGCCGTCGGCGAGCCGGGCGCCGGCGTTGATCCCGGCCAGAAGGTACTCGTTCGGCCCTTCGAGCAGGCCGATGGAGAGGACGGGTTCGTGCGTGAGGCGCAATTCGGTTGCCGGTCTCTGCTGGGCCGACTGCGCGCGGGCGGGATGGTGTGCGACAGCCACGGCCAGGGCTGACAGGGTGGCGGCGTGAATCCAGCGGTTCATCGTGTGGGTCTCCCAAGGGGGACAGGGGCAACTCCTGCATTGTGGACAATCGTCCATATGGATAGGGTTGCCCAGGAAGATCGCCGCCTCGCCCACGAGGTGCTCGCCAGGGATTCGGCACAGTGGGCGCGTGCGTCCTACCCACCCACCAACTCATACACCACCAGGCTCTCCACATCCATGTCGTCCAACTCCACCCCCAGCACCAGCCCCCCGGCCATCCGTCCAGGACGGCGACCCCTGGCCCTCCTTCCCCCACAGCGGACCCACGACTCGGCACGCTACCCGTGACCAATCACCCCGACATCATCGTCATCGGCGCCGGCATCGTCGGGGCTTCCTGCGCGCACGCGCTCGCCTCACGCGGCCTCGCTGTCACCGTCCTGGAACGCGAGAATGCCCCCGCCCTCGGCTCGACCGGCCGCAGCGCCGCCGGCGTGCGCGTCCAGTTCACCACCCGCCCCAACATCGAACTCTCGATGCATTCCCTGCCCGTCTACCGCACCTTCCGCGAGCGGCACGGCTTCGAGATCGGCTACCGCGACATCGGCTATCTGTTCCTGGTCCCCCCCGACCGCTGGGAAGACCACTTGGCATCGGTCGCGCTGCAGCACAGTCTCGGCGCCCCGGTCGACATCCTCACCCCGGACGAAGCCCTGCGCTACGTCCCCCTTGCCACCAATGGCCTCGCCGGCGCCACCTACGGCCCCTGGGACGGCGTGATCGACCCCCACATGGCCACCCACGCCTGGGTCAGCATGGGCCGCGCGATCGGGGTGGACTACCGCTTCAACCATACTGTCACCGCGCTCCGTCCGGAGGGGGACGGCTGGCGCGTCAGCACCGCCACCGAGTCCTTCTCCTGCAGCCACCTCGTCAACGCCGCCGGCGCCTGGTCCGGCGTGATCGCCCGCCTCGCCAACCTCGAAGTCCCCGTTCGCCCCAAGCGCATCCAGATCTTCCTGAGCGGACCCATCGCCGACGAGCGCGTCTACCCCCTCACCATCGACCTGGAGACGGGCGTCTACCTGCGTAGCGAAGGCGACCGCATCCTCTTCGGCCTCGACACCCACGCCGCCGACGGCTTCACCGAAGGCGTCGACTGGAGCTGGCTGGAGGAGGTGCTGCTCACCGGAGTCGACCGTTTCCCCTGGTGGGTGGACCTGGGGGTCGACCGCCAGGGAAGCTGGTGGGGCTACTACGGCGTCACCCCCGACAACAGCCCGGTGATCGGGTACAACCCCGGCGCCCGCGGCTGGGTCGACGCCTGCGGGTTTTCCGGCCACGGCATCATGCACGCGCCGGCGACCGGGCTGGCGGTGTCGGAACTGATCGCGGATGGCCGCTCACACACCCTGGACGTGACGGCGTTTCGGCACGGAAGGTTCGAGGAGGCTGGGGTGGAGGTGGAGGTGAACATCTTCTAGGAGGTACCGCCGGTTGGCGGATTCCCAACGGGACGGGCCCGAGATTGTTGCTTATTGTGCCCTCCATGGTCACAAATTCAACAAACTTTGGGGACCCTGGGTCTCGAACAGCTTCAGCTGGTCGGCCCTGCGAACCCCTACACCACCGTTTGAAAGGCCCACAATGCTGAGATTTGCCGAAGAAATCATGCTCCTGCTCCTCGACGACGAGGGAGAACGGTTCCTGCGGGTACCCGACTGGTCCCTGCGCTACGCGCTCGCCGGCGGGGTGCTCATGGATCTCGCGATGGAGGACCGGATCGACACCGACCTCGAGAAGCTGACCCTGGTGGACCCGACTCCGCTGGGGGACGACATCCTCGACCCCGTGCTGGCCGACATCGCCGCCTCAACCGGGACTCACGACGCGCGCTACTGGGTGGAGCAGGCCGCCGGCCGCGCCTACGAGACCCGGGAGGCGGCAATGGAACGGCTGATCGCCCGCGGCATCCTCGAGCAACGCGAGGACCGGATGCTGTGGATGTTCCGGTCGCGCCGGTACCCGCCCGTTGACGGCATAGCCGAGATCGAGGTCAAGCTGCGCATCATGGAGGTCCTCTTCGCCGAGGTGGTCCCCACGCCCCGGGATGTGGTCATCATATGCCTGGCCGACGCCTGTGGGATCTTCAACGAACTGCTCTCCAGCGAAGATCTCCGGGAGGTGCAGCCGCGCATCGAGCTGGTCCGCGGCATGGACCTGATCGGCCGCGCGGTCATGGCGGCCGTGTGGGACATCTGGCGCTTCGGGCGCACAGTGCCCGGCTGACACCCACCTGTCCTTGTGGACACGCAACCGCGTGGACAGTTTCAACTTCCGCGCAAGAACCCTTTCAATGCGTGAAGGCCCACAATGCTGAGATTTGCCGAAGAGATCATGCTCCTGCTCCTCGACGACGAGGGAGAGAGGTTCCTGCGGGTGCCCGACTGGTCCCTGCGCTACGCGCTCGCCGGCGGGATCCTGATGGACCTGGCCATGGAGGACCGGATCGACACCGACCTGGAGAAGCTGATCCTGGTGGACCCGGCGCCAGTGGGGGACGACATCCTCGACCCGGTGCTGGCCGACATCGTGGCAGCGACGGAGACCCACGATGCGCGCTACTGGGTGGAGAGGGCCGCCAACCGTGCCGACGATACCCGCGAAGCCGCCATCGCGAGGCTGATCACGCGCGGCATCCTGGAACGCCGCGAGGACCGGTTCCTGTGGGTGTTCCGGTCTCGTCGCTACCCGCTGGTCGACGGCAGGGCCGAACGCGAGGTGAAGCTGCGCATCATGGAGGTACTCTTCAGCGACGTGATCCCCACGCCGCGCGACGTGGTCATCATCTGCCTGGCCGACGCCTGCGGGATCTTCACCGAGCTGCTCTCGAAGCGGGAGGTGCGTCACGCGCTGCCGCGCATCGAACTCATCCGCAAGATGGACCTGATCGGGCGCGCGGTCACGGCCGCCATCTGGGACATCGAGGTCTCGCTGGCCAAGGCGATCCGGCCGCACATGGCCTAACGGACGGCGACCGCGCCGATCTCCGCCGATCCGCGCGACAGATTCCGTCAGCGCTCCGTTCTGACAACCCTGCTTTACATCTTGTAATGTAGACATTACATTGTTCCGGGGTGGTTCCGTCCCCGAACCGTCCACGTCCACCCGTCCAACGGAGGAACCGATGTCCGAATCCCGTCTCCAAAACCATCTCAAGCACCAGCGCAAGGCCGCCGGTCTGTCACAGAACGCACTGGCCGAGCGCGTGGGGGTCTCGCGCCAGGCGATCCTGGCCGTTGAAGCCGGCCGCAACGTGCCCTCGACCAGTCTGGGACTGAAGCTTGCCTACGCCCTCGGCTGCAGCGTCGAAGACATCTTCCAGCTGGCTCCGGCTCCGGGAATCCAGGCCCGCCTCGCGCCCGCCCCTCCCGCCAACGAGGGCGGCACTCGGGTCGCGCTGGGCCGGGTTGCGGACCGCTGGGTCGCGCACCGGTTGCCTTCTCACGGTGTCGGCGCCGCCGACGGTACCATCGCCGGCGCCGACGACGACATGGTCAAGGTGACTCCGCTCGTGAGCTCCAGCAGCCTCCGGCGCAACGTCCTGGTTGCCGGATGCGCGCCTCTGCTCGGGGCCGTTGCGGCTCGCGTCGGGCAGCGCTTCAACGACGCGCGGGTTACCTGGCTGCCGAGGGGCAACCGGCGCTCCATGCAGCTCCTGGCGGGCGGGCTGGTCCATGTGGCGGGCCTCCACCTCTCCGACGAGGGTGGCGGTGCAACGGAAAAGGCGGCGAAGAAAGCTCTTCCGGGCCAGCGGCTGTTGGTCGCCAACCTGACGCGCTGGCGCATGGGGTTGGTCACGCCCGCCGGCAACCCGCTGGGGCTCGCGGCCGGGGGCGACCTGATGCGGCCGGGTCTCCGAATTGCCCGCCGCGAAGAGGGCGCCGGCGCTCACTCACTCGCCTCCCAGCTGACGGAAGGCGCCAGCGACAACCAGGACGGACCCCTCGCCGCCGATCACCGTGAGGTTGCGCGGATGGTTCGCTCGGGCGCCGCCGATGCCGGCATCGCGATCGAAAGCGCGGCCCTGGCCGAGGGCCTGGACTTCATCCCGATGGTTTCGGAGCGCTTCGACCTGGTGGTTCCCGCCGACATCGCCGCGAACGACCCGGTCTCCCGGGTCATCGAGATGCTCGACGATCCGGCCTTCCGGGCCGAGGTGGAACACCTGCCCGGATATGACAGCTCGCAGAGTGGGCACACCACCACCGTGAACGCCGCGTGAGATTCCGCTCCCTGGCAGCCCGCAGACTGCCAGCCGTCGCGGTCACCCTCCTCTGCATTCTTGGAGCGGCCGCGCTGGCTGCGGGGGATGACGAGGGCGAGGGACGGCGGACCCTGCAGGTCTTCGCCGCGTCGTCGCTGGCCGACGCCTTCCGCGAAATGGAGACGGCCTTCGAATCCGCGCACCCCGGCACGGACGTCAGCCTCGTTTTTGCCGGCAGCCAGGTCCTGCGCCTGCAGATCGCGCAGGGAGCGCGCGCCGATGTCTTCGCGTCGGCGGACCGGCGTCACATCGAATCCCTGGAGCGGGCGGGGCTGGTCCCGGAGTACGCGGAATTCGCGGGCAACGAACTGCTGGTCATCGTGCCGCCGGACAACCCGGCCGGGATCGAGTCCTTCAACGACCTTCCGCGCGCACGGCGCCTGGTGGTCGGGACCGAACACGTGCCGGTGGGCGCATACACGCGTGAGGCGCTGCGGCGCGCCGGCGCACACAACGGCGTCGAATTCGAGACCGCGGTGCTGGACAGGGTGGTGTCCGAGGAGAGCAATGCCCGCCTGGTGCGCGCCAAGGTGGAGCTGGGGGTGGCCGACGCGGCCATCGTGTACCGCACCGACGACGCCCCGGGCCGGGTGCGCTCGATTCCGGTGCCGGGCTGGGCCAACGTGCGCGCCGGATACCTGATGGGCGCGGTGGCCGGATCGGCCAACCCGGAAGGCGCGGAGCAGTGGATCGGTTTCATTGCGTCGCCCGCGGGACGGGAGATCCTGTCGCGCCGGGGCTTCAAGGCGGGCTCCGCGCCCGCGTGGTGAGAGGGTCGGGATGATCGCCGGCCGCGCCAGGACCGACCCGGGCTCAGCGCCCGCGTGGTGAGGGGGTCGCGCGGGGGGTTGTGGGGGGGACGTGGGGCGCTGTTCGCCGCGATCCCCATGCTGGCCATCGTCACCATTCCCCTGATCGCGCTCGCCAGCGCGTCCTCGCCCTCCGACATCGCCGCCGGCGCCCGCCACCCTCTCTTCGCACCGGCCCTGTGGCTCAGCGCCCGCACCACCGTTGCCAGCCTGGCCGTGATCGTGATGGCCGGCACGCCACTGGCCTGGTGGCTGGCGCGGTCCTCCGGCCGCGGCGCCCGCGCCGCCGAGCTGCTCGTCGACCTCCCGGTCGTGATCCCTCCCGCGGTCATGGGCATCGCGCTGTTGCAGACCTTCGGCCCACACGGCCTCCTCGGCCCGGCCCTGGCATCGCTCGGCGTCCGCCTCCCCTTCACCACCACCGCCGTGGTCGTGGCCCAGGTGGTGGTCTCGGCCCCCTTCTATATCCAGGGGGCGGCCGCCGCCTTCCGCCGCGTCGACGACGACCTGCTGATCGTCGCCCGCACTCTGGGGCAGTCCCCGGCAGGGGCCTTCTTCCGGATCGCGGTACCTCTCGCGCTGCCTGGAATGGTTGCCGGGGCGGCCCTCTCCTGGGCCCGTGCCCTGGGCGAATTCGGGGCGACGCTGTTCTTCGCCGGCAACTTCACGGGGTCCACCCAGACCATGCCGCTGGCCATCTACACCGCGCTGGAGTCCGATACACGGGTGGCCGTCGCGCTGGCTCTGGTCCTGGCGGCCGCCAGCGTGCTGCTCCTCGTCCCCCTTCGTACGTTTCCGTCGCTGCTGTCGCGCAGGCTGGACCGCCCTTCGCGATCCCCGAAAGTTCACGCGCAGCCGAAATGAGGTGGCACGCACGAATTCGCGCGCGCGCTGGAGGCTTCGATCTCGACGCGGCGGTCGCGGGCGACGGTGCCCCGGTCGTTCTGATCGGCCCCAACGGTTCCGGCAAGACCACCCTGCTGCGGGTCGTCGCGGGGGGACATCCTCCTGTTGCGGGCCACATCCGCGTCGGCGACCACGTCCTCTACGACTCCGACGGGGGGGGTTGCCTCGCCCCCGAGGAGCGTCGCACCGGCTACGTGCCGCAGGGGTACGGCCTCTTTCCGCACCTGAGCGTACTCGAGAACGTTGCCTTCGGCCTGGCCGCGGCACGGGCCGGGCGATCGCGCGTCCAGCGCCGTGCGGCAGCGGCGGCGCTACTGCGGGAGATCGACTGCGGGCACCTGGCCGAGCGCCTTCCGGCCACGCTGTCCGGGGGAGAGAAACAGCGTGTCGCCCTCGCCCGGGCGCTCCTCTCCGAGCCCGACCTCCTCCTCCTCGACGAGCCCCTGGCCGCGCTCGACGCAGCAACCCGCCGAGACATGCGCGGGTACCTCGCCCGCCACCTGGCCGCACGGGGCAAGCCCGCACTCGTCGTTACCCACGATGTGCGGGATGTACACGCTCTCGAAGCACCAGCGGTCTACGCCATGGAGGAGGGCGAGGTCGTCCAGAGCGGTTCGCCCGCCGACCTGGCCGCACACCCGGCGACCGAATTCGTCAGGGAGTTCTTTCGGTCCGCCTGATCCGGATTCTCAGCGCTGGAAGAGGTAGCGAAACGTGACGGACAACACACCGTTCACGATCTCGAGTCCCTCCAGGCCGGCCCGCACTCCGTTCAAACCAGCCTCGTAGCGCACACCCACAGCGGCGCCGAAGGCCTCCACCTCGCCCCCCACGACAAGGCTGGAACCGAAGGTGTGGCCGACAAAGTCGGGATCAGCGTCACAATCGACCTGTTCCCGCATGCAGTTGAGAAGCATCCCAACGGACATTCCACCGTACAGTTGCGGACGCAGGAGCATTTCGGGATCCGTACGAACCTGCAGGAGAACCGGCAACTCCAGATAGGCCAGCTCCAGCGCGTCGTCGGCCGTCCTTCCCACCCGCGCCCGCGCGCCCTTGGTGGCGTAGTGCAGCTCGGGTCGAATCGCGAGCACCTTGCCAAGGGGAATCACGCCAACCGCACCGGCGAGGAAGGTCGTCCGCCAGGTGATCCCCTGCGATCCCCCGCCGGTGAAGGTCGCCTGGCTGACCCCGCCGATGACTCCGAACGCGGCTTGGGCCTGGGCAGTCGCCGCGGATCCGGTCAGCAGCGCCACCGCCGCCAATATCGCAAACCTTTGCCGCATCTCATCTCCAGTTGGGATTCAACCGAATGCTAGCGGGTCACGCCGTTCAAGGGAACATCCCGGCGCTGTCGAGGATTGCCCCCGGCAGGGGCTGGGGCCTCGGCGCTTGACAGCAAGGGGACCATGGAACGCATTATGTCACGAACGGTTGTTTGGTGAGCAAGCCGCGCGAGGCCAACAAGCTCGCGGGAAAGCGAGCGCCGTGGCGCGGGCCTTGTTCCCAAGAAAGAAGAGGAGGACGGAATGCACCCGAGTCGTCGCCAAGCCATCCTGACCTTTGTTGCCGCCCTGGGGCTGACCGCCGTGAGCGCAGGCTGCGCCAGCGGCGGCGGTGAAGGCGGAGAGCAGGCCCCCCGTGCCGACCCCAACCTGATCACCGCCGAGGAACTGGCTCCCCACGCCAACCTCAGCTGCCGGGAGGCCATCCGGCAGCTCCGGCCGCGCTGGTTCCTGCGCACGGATAGTCCCCTCGTGGTCCAGGACGGCAGCCACATGTCGGCGAGCCTCCTGGACAGGATTCGCGCCAGCGATGTCGAGTCGCTGAAATACTACAGCGTCGCGGACGCCAGGGTGCGGTACGGCCAGACAGTGGTCAACGGCGCGATCGAGGTGACCACGCGCCGGAGGTAGGGTAGTCCGTCCGGCGATTCCGGCGCTTGACAGGACGGGGGCATCACGACCGATATTGAAACCTCGCTGAACCGGCGAGGACGCCGCCTCACGCAGGCGGTACCATGGCTCGTGCGTTCTTGACGCGGGCCTGCGATGCCCCCCCAGAAAAAGGAAGACGGTATGCACCCGAATCGTCGTAAGATCATCTTCACCTTCGTCGCCGCCTGTGGCCTCACCGCGCTGACCGCCGGCTGCGCTAGCGGCGGCGGTGCTGGAGGGGGTACGAGGGCAGACCCGAACGTCATTACCGCCGAGGAACTCGCCAGCTATACGAGTCTCACCTGTCTCGAAGTCATCCAGCGCCTCCGGCCGCGCTGGCTGCAGAGACGGGGATCCGAGCAAGACCCCGTGGTCTACCAGGATGGCAACCGGATCGGGTTCGCCGAGGACGTGCTCTCCAGCATGACCGTCACCGCTATACAGTCCATGAAGTACATGAATGCCTCGGATGCCACGACGCGCTACGGAACGGGCCACGGGGCCGGGGCAATCGAGATAGCTACCCGCCGCCAGTAGCCATCCGGGGAGGGGCCCGCCGGGGTCATTTCCGGCAGGTCAGGAAGCGCCACGCGAAATCGGCGAGGATTTTTGTACCGGCCTCGATTTCGTAGGTCGCAATCCATTCCTCGTTGGTGTGCGCCTGGGCGATCGATCCCGGCCCGAAGCAGACCGCGGGGATTCCGTTCCGGTTGAGAAAGCAGGCGTCCACCCACGCCGACATGCCCGCCACCGTGCTCGGCACTCCCGAGCGTTCACAAGCGGCAAGGAGCCCCCGAACCACCGGTGACCGGACCGGCACCTCGGTCGCCGCCCGGTAGAGCCCCGGCTCCAGGCGGGCGTCCAGCCCCCGACACCGTTGGCCGGCCCGGGCCAGCACGCTTTCGGCCTCGTGCATGACCTGGTCCGCAGTCTCTCCCGGCAACGTCCGCCGCTCGAACACTACTTTGCAGCGATCCGGGTAGACCGACGGCGCGCTCCCCCCGGAAACCGTCCCCGCGTGAACCGAGGCCGGCCCCAGAAGCGGGTGGCCGGTGTCGTTGGCCAGCCGGGCCGCCTCGGCTTCGAAGGCAACCAGCAGATGTCCGGCGTGGGCAATCGCGTCGACGCCCAGCTCCGGCCTCGACCCGTGGGCTGCCCGCCCCTTCACCTCTGCCTCGATCCACAGGAAACCCTTGTGGGCCGGCATCACCGCCAGGCCCGTCGGTTCGCAAACCACCGCCGCGTCCGCCCGAATGCCGGACGCGACCAGCGCCTCCATGCCCAGCGAGGCGTGCTCCTCGTCGGCGGTGAGCGCCACGATCAGTTCGCCGGGCACATCTTCGGCAGCCAGGCGGGCGGCAGTCGCCAGGATGCAGGCGACGCCCCCCTTCATGTCGGCGGCGCCGCGGCCGTGGAGCCGTCCCTTGCGCACCTCGCCGGAAAAAGGACCAGACATGCCTTCAACCCCCACCGTGTCCAGATGGCCGTTGAGGAGCAGCACGGGACCGGATCCCCTTCCTCGCCGCCCCACTACGTTGACCCGGCCCGGCGCCACCTCGGCCGTCCGGGTAGCGTATCCCCACCCGTCGAGCCAGCCCGCGACCAGCGCGGCAATCTCCACTTCCCCCGTCCCGCCCTCCTCCAACACGGGGTTCACGGACGCCGTTTGCACCAGCCTCCGCGCCATCGTCACCGGATCCGGGGGCGGGGATGCGCCGCTGGGCATTCCCGGAACGCTGTCACCTGTTGGGTCCATTTTTCACCCGTGGTCGCGAAACCACTACACGAGAGCGACGCGGGACGCGTCTTCGAAAAGGGAACGTCGAGCAGCCAAAAACGTAGCAAACAGAAAGGAATCCCGGCACCACACGGAGCTTCTCATGCGCATGAAAACAGGATGGCACGGTTTTTGCTTATCATATGAACCACAGGTCATGGGACTCACCCGAGACCGATCACGGACAGCGCGGGAGGAGAGCGATTCGCAAGTCAACCGTAAACCTGTTGGGCGCGGCCGCACTGGTGGCCGCCGGCCTGGCTCTGCTGCGGCATGGCAACGACCGTCCCGAGCCCGAAGGGGTGAAGGGCGACGGTGTGCCGCCGGGCGAGAAGGTCCCCGCGAACATCCGGCTGGAGAGGCTCAGAGAGCTGGGCATCTAGCCGTCCCGGGGATCCGGCCCGCGGTGTACACCGCCGCGGGTTTCCGGGCCTGACCCGAGACGAGGGGGGCGACGCGACAGCGCATCGCCCCCCTCGTCGTCTCTTTTTTTCCACGGCTGCGGACTGCTACTCTTCGAAATAGGAGACGTTCTTCTCGATGTAGTCGTTCCACTCGGGCGGCACATCCGTATCCGGGAAGATCGCCTGCACGGGACACTCCGGCTCGCAGGCACCGCAGTCGATACACTCGTCGGGATGGATCAGGTACTGGTCCTCGGTCTCGTAGATACAGTCAACCGGACAGACTTCGACGCAACTGGCGTCCTTGGTTCCAATGCACGGTTCGGTAATGATGTAGGTCAACAGATCACCTCTGTGATTCGCGGGGTTTCGGCGCCCCAATGATTGCGGAACGGGGTTGAAGCCGCAACCCTGCGAGCGGGTTCCTTGATGCCCTCTGTTCTACAGCGACTGGCGGAAGTGGCGGGCGGCGGCCTCGATCGCGGCTTCGAGACCGGGTGTCGTCGCTTCCATCGGGTGCACGGCCTCGAAGGTATGCCCCGATCCGGCAATGATCCGAAGCGCCGACGACGGACCCGCTTCGTGCAGCCGCCGGGCTTCGGCCACATTCACCGTCGCGTCCTCTTCGCCGTGGACGATCAGCCACGGCACGCGCACCATGGCCGCCGCCGCCGTGACGTCCAGCCGGTCCGCGTTGGCCCGCAGGTCGTCCCACAGGGTGCGGTAGAGGGGCATCTGCTGGCCGGTCCGCGCATTGGGGACAAAGGTCACGCCGCGAGTCGTCCAGTCCTTCACCTGCTCCTCCCCCCAGCGCTGAAAGGTCGACACGGCGGCCCAGGTGACGAGCGCCGCCACCCCGCTGTGCTCCGCCGCCGCGATGACGCTGGTGCCGCCACCGCGGCTGTGACCCAGGAGGCCAACCGTGGCCGGGGCGCGCCCGCCGCTCCACTCGCCGGCCATGGTGCGGTCCAGCATCCAGCGCAGGTCCTCCAACTCGCGCGACAGGGTGTTGCGGCCGAACGCCTCCAGGTCGGTGAAGTCCACCAGGTTAGGGCCCGTGCCGTTCAGCGAGAAGTTGAAGGAGACCACCAGGTGGCCGGCGCGAGCCAGGTTTTCGCAGAGATGGGGGAAGAAGCCCCAGTCCTTGAAGCCCTTGAAGCCGTGCGCGACGAGCACGGCCGTGCGGGGGCCGCCCCGGGCGGGGGACCGGATGTCGGCGCGGATGACGTCGCCGTGCGGGGGGGTGGTCTCGACGCGGTCGTGTCTCATGGACGTCCCTTCCATTCGCGGTCCTGGTGGCCTTCGCCGAGGTTCTCCAGGCGGGCCGCCGCGAAAAGGTAGTCCGAGAGCCGGTTGAGGTGGCGGATGATCACCGGATCGACCGCCTCCGCCGCCGCCAGCGTGACCACGCGCCGTTCGGCACGCCGGCACACCGCGCGCGCCAGGTGGAGGCCGCTCGCCCCGGCGCTGCCCGCGGGCAGGATGAAGTTCCTGAGCGGGGGCGCCGCCTCCATGGCCTCGTCGATCCAGGATTCCATTTCGGCGGCGCGGCCGGCGGGCAGTTCGGGAAGCGCCGGGGACTTGCGGCCTGCGCGCGGGGGCGGCGTGGCCAGGTGCGCGCCGATCGCGAAGAGGTCCGACTGGAGGAGTGCCAGCCGTTCTCGCGTGGCGGCGCGGGCCAAGGGAACGGAGGCGTTTCCGATTGCCGCGTTCAGCTCGTCGACCGTCCCGTACGCCTCCACGCGGATGTCGTCCTTGCTTGTGCGCCCACCCCCGAACAGGGCGGTTTCGCCGGTGTCGCCGCGGCGGGTGTAGATCTTCACCGGACGCCCAGCTTCGTAAACTTCCGGATCGCGCGGGCCTTGTCCAGGAGGCTCGGTTCCGGGGGCGCGCCGTCGCTGCGGATCTCGGAGAGCAGGTCACGCACGTCGAGCAGGGCTTCCAGCATGACCTGGTCACGCTGAAAGCCGAAATCCAGCGCGTCCATGCGCGTTCGGTCATCGGCCCCGTCCGCCTTCTCGAACGCCTCGCGGTACACCCTCTCAAGGCTTTCGATGACGTCGTCCCTGGTGCGCATGTCCACCTTCCGGTTCGCGTTGGGCGCGGGGAACGACGCGCCCCGATGCGCGCCGCCCGTACATACATCGTACCCTGCAGCGTATGTTTCAAGGTAGCGCGCACGCCGATTCCGTACCCCGGGCACGAAAGACATGATCTCCTTGAAGCCGTCCACCGCACCGCAGAACGCCGTCCCCGATGAAGTGGTCGAACGGGCCAACGACCTCTACTGGCGCTCGGGCGCCAGCGTCAACCAGCTCACCCGGGAACTCGACCTCTCCAAGGGCGCTCTCTACGAGATCATCACCCCCATGGCCGCCGAGCTTCGCTGTCCGTGCGGCGGTGGTGAGATGGCGTATTCGAACCGGACGGCGCGCGAGCGCGGTTTCGTGTCCTGCACCACCTGCGGCCTCGAGGACGAGGAAGAGCACGTCCGCGACTACCTGGAGGAACAGGACGCCACCTCGGCGCTCGAGTTGGCGGCCGCCGACCCGGGCCTTCCCCAATCCCGCACCGACCCGCAAACGGAGGCGTTGACCAGGCCGCCACCCCGCAATCTGGAGAAGCTGCTGGTCGCCTCGGCGCTTGCCGGGCTGGGGATGGGACTGGTGCTGGGAGGGCTGTTGAGGCGACGATGATGAAACGATGATGAGCGGTCGACAGCAATCCAGGGCACCGCGCTCGGCGAATCAGCCGACCGATAACAGAAAGTAAATCACACATGACATTTCGTAAATCATACTTTCCATTTGGGATCTGGAAAGCCTGGCCGATGGACGCGGATAAAACGCTGACCGAGTGCATCCGGGACAGGTTCCAGGGGATGCCGGATGTTCGCGCTTTCGCCCTCGCCCTCGCCTTCGTTCTGCCCGGGTGCGGCGGAGGCAGCGACGACGCCAACGCCGACGCCTCGGCCGACGACCCCGGCCAGTCCGTCACGGCGGACATGCTGTCCGAAGGGGGCGTCGCCTTCCGGCCCGCGGCCCAGGAGGTCCCGCTCGAGGAACTCGGCTTCGATTTCGGTTCCGATAGCGCGCGCATCAGGGTGATCGAGCTCAGCGACTACGGTTGCGGCTACTGCCGGCAGTTCCACACCGAGACCTTCCCCACGCTCCTCAAGGACTACATCGAGACCGGCAAGGTGCACTGGAAGTACATCACCTACGTGAGCGGAATGTTCCAGAACGGCCTGTCGGCGGCGTTCGTGGCCGAGTGCGCGGGCGAGCAGGGGCTCTTCGCGCCGGTCAACGACCTGCTTTACGAGCGACAGGCGGACTGGAAGAACCAGGGCGACCCCTTCCCCGTCTACGAGGAGCTGGCGCGCGAAGCGGGGGTCGATGTGGACGAACTCAACGCCTGCATCGAGGAGGAGCGGCCGGAGGACCGGGTGCGGAGCGGAGTCGTGACGGGGCGCAACCTGGGGGTGCGCGGCACGCCGGCGTTCGTGGCCAACACGGTCCCCGTGATGGGCGCTCAGCCGCTGGAATGGTGGGTCGAGTTCTTCAGTGCCATGGAGGAGTTGATGGACGAGCAGGCCGCTGCCGGCGGCGAGGCTTCCGCACAGGCGCCTCCTCCATGACCACCTCGAAGTCCTCCTCGTAGCCCACCCGGCCGGGCGAGGGCAGGTAGCGCGACACGTCGACCTCGGCGCGGGCCAGTTCCTTGTCGAAGGCCTCCTGGTCGCGCCGTGAAGCCTCGGTGCCCGTATCGGAGGTGGCGTAGACGATCCGGCCCAGCTTCTGGTCCTGGAGCTTGAGCCGGCGGCGCATCAGTTCGGCCTCGACGAAGCTCTCGCGCACGGCGGGGAAGCGGTAGCGGAACCCGGCGTCGTCCGCCTCGACCGCCGCGTCGAACTCGGCGGCCAGCTTCTCCAGCTCGCGCAGCACGACCTTGGGGCTCACCTCCCAGTCCTTCATCCGCTTCTGCACGTGCCCAATCGCTTCGCCCACCGTAATCCAGCGCACCGCGGAGATGCTCCGCCCATAGACCAGACCGATCAGCAGGCGCCGAACGTTGCGCCGCTGGCGCCCCCTGTTCTCCCCTTTCAGCGCCAGTGAGCGCAGCAGCGGAATGCCGAAGAACATGGTGCTGAAGGTGGCCGGCACCACGCCGAGGCCCCAGAACCACAGCGGGCCCACCGGCACCGCCTCCACCGCCGCAGTCCCCAGCGCGGGACCCAGTCCCAGCACGAACGACGCCACCAGGTTGAACCCGTTGAGCGCGCCGATGCCCACGTTGGACTTCGTGGCGTTGCCGGTCAGCTTCTTCGGGTACTCCAGGCGCATCCACGCCGGGTTGGGCTCCTTCGCGCGCACGCGACCGTGGGCGCTCTTCAACAGGCCGGGGAAGGCGTAGACCACCTCGCCCCGGTCCGAGACGCGGGGGTCGCCCCCGTAGGCGCCCGTCAGCCGTCCCATCTCCTCGTTCGCGTCGGACAGCGACAGCCCCGTGTGCTCCACCAGTTCGGCCGAGGTGATCACGCCCTTGCGCGCCCGGATGAGCCGGAGCAGGCTCCGGTCCTTTTGCACCTGCGTGGGACGCGGCTCCTCGGGGCCGAAGATGAAGGCGAAGACCTTCTTGTAGAAGGGCGGCTGCGCCTCCTTGGGCAGTCGTCTGGCGTGGCGGTCGCCGTAGTAGAGGCCGCGCCGGTTCCAGCCGCGCCCCCCCATGAGCCAGTGGAGAATCAGGAAGTCCCCGATGCCGAAGCCTCCGCCCCGGCGCCCCCCGAAGCCACCGCCCCGGTCGTCCTTGTTGGCGAACATGAGCGCAATGATGAGCATGACGAAGATCACCACGTAGACGACCAGGATGACCGCGGTCATGACCTTGAACCCGGTCTTGAATGCGGACCAGGCCGCCTTGCGGAAGCGGACCCCGAAGGGCACCTGGTCGCGCGCGATGAGCTTGCGGTCGAACTG
Source organism: Longimicrobiales bacterium (assembly GCA_965208295.1). Lineage (GTDB taxonomy): Bacteria > Gemmatimonadota > Gemmatimonadetes > Longimicrobiales > Gaopeijiaceae > Bin94. The sequence goes on from OZ242328.1 coordinate 2,337,482, forward strand.
GTAGAGGAGGTCGCCCGAGTCGGAGACCTCGAGGTGGCCGCGGTGGGTCTCGAGGAGGGATTTGAGCGCGGTCTCGGCCTCGTGGTCGGGTAGGCCGGTGGCCGAGACGACGTCGCCCAGGGTGGCACGGCCGCCGAGGTTGCGGAGCGCGGAAGTGAGGGTGGGGTCGGGGGCGGCGGGGGCGGTGGTGGCTATGTCGGGCAAGGTGGGTCGTGCTTTCCGGTATGGTCGGGGGTGGACAGCGGGGGGTGGGGGCCGTATGGTGACCGTACGATCCCGCTGGAAAGATCATTTCCGGGGTGGTGAGGGCGCAACAGGGTTGCGGGGCGGGGTCGGGGGGCGGGGCTGGCCGGGAGGCTCGGTGCGGTGCCGCGTGCGAAATGGGTGGAGGGGTTGGGGCGGGGATGATCGGTTGATGATGGCAGCTGCTTAGGCTGACGGTCCGACAAGCCGCCAAGAGCCAAGGAGCTATCATCGATGCAGGTCACCGACAGCCGTCGCGAAGCTGTGTTTCTGTTTGGCCCGCCATATCGTCATCTGCAGGCCGTTGATCGCGCTGATCCCGTGCTGCCCCAGGAGGGCGGCTGGGCCATGCTGTGGAATCTCGGCAGTGAAGGATGGCGCGACGGGCACCGGGTCGTCGCGGAGCGTCCCGCGGGCATCCCGCTCGTCATCATCCTGCCGAGCGGGAACGACGAACTGTCCGTCCTGAGGATCCTGCGGGTGATCGAGCAGACACGCCCCCAGGCGGTCATCCCCTATCACAGGGTGCCGAGTCCCTCCGAGATCGCCAGCGTGATTCGACGTCCCCCGACATCGCTCGCGTCCGGTGTAACCGAATACCTGGAGTGGAGGGGCATACCGCTGGATCCCGTCACGCGGAACATCATCCGGCGGACCATTGAGCTGAGCGACAGGGTGCGAACCATCACCGCCCTGGCGAAGAACCTGTACATGTCGAGGCGCGCACTGGGACGCCGCCTGCTGAACCAGGGTCTGCCGGTACCGTCCCACTGGCTGCAGATATCGAGGATCCTGCGGGCGACGATCAGGCTGCAGAACTCGGATTCCAGTCTCTTCCGGGTCGCGTCGTCGCTGGGCTATCCCGATGGCTTTTCCCTGAGCAACCAGATGAGTCGGCTGCTGAGCATTCGGCCATTGGAGGCGCGCGAAAGACTGGGCTGGGAGTGGGTTTTCGAGACATGGGTGGCGCGCGAGGCCCAACGGGGCACAATCGCGGCGGAAACCGTGCGCGCCCGCCCCTCCATCGTCGCCTTCGCCTCGCCCGACAGGAGCGAGACGAGTGTTCCCGAACCTCCGGCCAGCGCCGCCCTCTGAAGGCGGCACTCCCCAAGTGTCCATGTCATCCGCAAAGAGGCCGATTTCACACCCGGAGTTACGGCTGGAGTTCTTCGGGGGACCCATACTCTGGCGCGAGGACACGCCCGTCCGAATCTCTCCCTTCCAGGCCGGGTTGCTGTCCCTGGCCTTCGGAACCGGTCAGGCCCGCATGCCCCGGTCGATCGTTCAATCCCTGCTATGGAACCACGACAGCGGCAAGTTGGTCAGGCATCGGCTCAGCCAGCTCGTCTACCAGACGAACCACCGGTGCGACGCCAAAGCCATCGAGTTGATGGGCGAACACCTCCACGCAAACGCTCAAGTGATCGCTACCGATCTCGAGGACCTGACGGAATCGATTCGGAACTCCGATTTCGGGACGGCCTGCGACATCCTCGAGCGCGGCTTTCTGTCGGCATTCCCCAACAGGAAGACCGAAGCGTTCTCGGACTGGGCGGAAACACGGGAAATCGGGATACGCGCACAGTTGCGAAACCGGGCGTTGGCAGACTGGAACGCCTCCCAGGCAGTTCACGAGTGGGCCGCCGCACGGTCGTCCGCGGAGGCACTCTCCCGCCTTGACCCGGATGACGAAGCCGCTCTTCGGCGAGTCATAAGGGCGCACGCGATGGGCGGCAGGGTGGCGGCAGCCGAGGCAGAATACCGTTCCTTCTCCGAGCGTGCGGACCCCTCCGGCGGCTGGGCTCCGCAAACAGCGACGACGAGGCTGCTCAGGAGCGTGAAATCCGTGCACAAGCGACCCGACGACAAGTCACGGATTACGAGGACACAGGATCTGGATGTCCCCTTGACCGGGCGTGCGAACGAACTGTCCCACCTCGGTCGGAGCATCTCGCCCCGCCGTTCCCGGGGCTCCTGGTGCATTGTCACCCTCAACGGTGAACAGGGACTGGGAAAGACCCGCCTGATTGAAGAGGCAATGCAGGGCGCCCGAATCGACGGCTGCCGGGTCATGTACGCGTGCCCGGGTGAATTCGAGCGTGATATTCCGCTGAGTCCACTGCTGGAAGCCCTCAACGCACCCTGGGTGGGACCGATGTTGCCATCCGTCCCCGACCCATGGCGCTCTCATCTCCTGTCTCTTCTGCCCCAGTTCGACCCCGATGGGAAGCCGCCTCCGCACGGACCGGGTGAACAGCCGGAACGGTTGCAACGTCATACCTGTGAAGCGTTCCTGCACCTGTTCGCCGCCATTCCGAAGTCCCAACCGGCCATCGTGGTTCTGGACGATTTCCACTGGGCCGACGAAGCAACCGCCACCGTCGTGCAGTTCCTCCACCGACGGTGGCGGAACGGGAATCTGACCCTGTTGCTCGCCTATCGGCAGGAAGAGCTGGATCGCAACGAAATCGCGGCGCGACTGGTTGACGAGCTGGAAGCGGAGGCCAGGGCCATTCGCCTCCACGAGCTGGATCGTTCGGCGGCGAGAGAACTTGTTGTGCTGCTGGGCGCGGACAAGCTTGCCGAGTCCGCAGTCGAAGACATCCTCGCTCTCGCGGACGGCAATCCCCATTACCTGATCGAAATCACTGCCGCCGCACTCGGCAGCGGCAGTTCGAACCCGGGGATCCACATCCCCATATCGGTACGCCAGAGCATCGTTCGACGCATCCGCGCGTTGGCGCCGATGGCCAGGAGCATCATGTCGGCACTCGCCGTGTTCGGGCATCCCACTACTGTCCGATGCCTCACGGGCATCACCGGGCACCCGCAACACGATTGCATCGATGCACTCGACATGCTGCACGCGCGGAGGCTGGTCGAGCGGACGGGCGACCAGGTCAGGATTCGCCAGGACATTGTCCGCCAGGCAGTGTACGAGGGGCTCAGTCCCACGCGTCGATCCCTGCTCCACAGCCTGACGGCCGAGGTACTTCGCTCGCGAACTCGGAATCTTCGACCCGACCGCATCGCCGAGCACTACCATCTCGCCGGCGAACGCCAGCTGGCTTGTATCTATGCGCTTGAGGCAACGAGACCTTCCGTGACTCTTGAGCCCCGGGACCGCTCGAGATTCGTGAGAATCGCGTATGAAACGAGCGAGGGACCGCGGCAAAAGCGCCTGACCCTTCCCCTTGCCCGCGCTCTTCATCGCTCCCGTCAACTTGTTGCCGCGGTGCGGTACGCCAGCACAGCCTTGCGAGAGGAACACAGCCTGTCTCCTGCCGAATCCTGCACCGCTCGGCTCATCGTCGCCGACATCCGCGCCCAACTGGGCGTGAAGCCGGCCTCCACGACCCTCGAGGAGCTTGCAAACCTGGAAGAGGCGGCCCTCGGGAGTGGCGACGAGGCGGTCCTGGCGGAGGTGCTGGATGCCAGACTTCGGCTGCTCCACAGGGCAGGCGACCGAGACGGGGTCAGGCGTCTGTTCGCCCGGGTGAAGCGTTTGGAGGGTCTTCGCGACCCGGTGGCCAATTGCCGCGTTCTGGCGATCCTGGCCATGCAGGCCGGGTACGGCAATCCCGCAGAGGGACTCGTTTGTGCGCGTCGAGCCGTGACCATTGCTCGCGAGCACGATCTGCACAGTGAAGTGATCCTTGTCCGGCAACGTCACATCGCCGCGCTGGTGGTCAACGGCCTGCTCGCCACTGAAGAGGGAAGGACTTCGGTAGCCGAGGCTCGAACGGCGGTACGGAGGAGCGACGACCTCGCTTCACACCTTCTCATCCTGCTGGAACTGGCGAAGTGGCACACAGCGACAGGCGACCTGGACAATGCGGCAGCGCTTCTGGAGAATGTGCTCGCCGAAAACACCGACTGTCCGGAGATCCGGTGCCTGACGAATATGGTGCGCGGAAACCTGGCCCTGGCGCGCGGCGACCTGCCGACCGCCCTGGCCACCACCAATACCTTGCGCGCCTCAACCTGGAGTGCCCCCGAAGATACGACCACACTCCATGGCGAGACCCCCGGCGAACTGCCCGACGATGAAGCCGGACATTCACTCGCTCCACCATACCTCGCCGGGGCATGGGCCGCCCTGGAAGGGAACCTGCTCCTGGAAACCGGCAAGTTCCAGCAGGCTGCCACAGTAGCCGGACGTTGTCCCGTTGAAGAGCCGCTGCACAACGTCCCGGTTGACCTCGTCCTCTTTCACGCCCGTTTGCTCTCGCGGAAGGGGGACGTGCGGGGCGCCCTGGACTTGCTCGGGCGCGTCGCCGAGCCTCATGGCGCCGAGAGGCCGCTCCACTGGCTCCGCCTGACTCTCGACCGCGTTCGACTCGCACGTCGAAGCGGCAACCCGCAACCCGAACTCGCCACCCGGGCGCGCGACCTCGCGCTGCGACTCGACCTGCCGGGGCTCGCACACGAGTTCGTGCCTTTCACGTAGCAGGGAACATCCCCCCACCCCCCTCCACCCCCCGCGCGACCATTCCCGTCACATTCGCCACCGCAAAGCTGATCCCGTTCAGATTGCGCTCCACCGGCACCCCCGGTATCGGCCGCGGATACGGGGACGCCGCCACCACCTCGTCCGCCCCCTCCCCCCGCACCTCCACACAATCGCGCGGCAAGTCCTCATCCATCACCACCCCCACCGCCGCCGCCAGCGACCCCGGCCACCACCGCTGCCCCTCCGCCTCCGCCGCCGCCACCACCACACCCCCCACGTCCCCCAACCGCCCCACCGCCTCCGCCAGCATCCCGGCGTGCTCCTCGCGAACCGTCCCCAGACTCAAATTCACCACCCGCACCCCTCGCTCCGCCGCCCAGTCGATCGCCGCCACCAGCGCGCGCACGCTCGTCCTCAGTCGATCGTCGAAGACGCGCACCGCGTACAGGTGCGCCGCGGGCGCCCTCTCCTGGATGGCCGCGAAGACCGCCGTGCCGTGGCCCAGCCGGTCCACGAAGTCCTCCGAGACCTCGCCCGAGAGGCCGATCTTCACTCCGCCCGCCACGGTGCCCACGTGCGGGTGCTCCGGATTCACCCCGCTGTCGATGACCGCGACCGCAACACCGCGGCCCCGGAGATCGCGGAACCGGGGGGAGTGGATGCATATCCGGCCAGCCGGAGGGCGTCCGGGCTTGGGTTCACGCGGGTTTTCGGGGATCATCCGACCGGCACTATTCCATGAGGGGAACTTTTCTTCGCGAGGCTGGTAGTAGCGCACATACCCGTGATGATGGCCATCGCCGGGGAACGGTGGCAAACAGCGCGGGAAGCAGGACCGGGGCAGTATCGACCGGAGCAGGACTTGCCTGGCTGGCAGGGGCGGCTCTCGTAGATGGGCTGCGGGATGCAGTGATGGGGCTAACGATCCGTCCCCTGTCAGTCAGGTGTTTTTTTGTTGCGATTTCGGAGCCACCTTCCCCCCCTCCAGCACCACCACCCGGTCCGCCGACCCGAGCACTTCTTCCCGGTGCGAGATCAGCACCGTCGTCCGCCCCCTCATCACCTCTGCGTAGGCGGACACCACCGTGGCCTGCGCCTCCGCGTCCAGCGCGCTCGTCGCCTCGTCCAGCACCAGGACCGCCGGATCGGCCAGCAGCGCCCGCGCGATCGCCACGCGCTGCCGCTCCCCCGCCGAGAGCGCCCGGCCCTCTTCGCCCACCACCGTGTCCAGCCCGTCCGGAAGCGACGCGACGAAGTCCCCCAGTCCGGCGCGTTCCACGGCCCGTGACGCGGCATCACGACCCGCATCCGGCCGCGCGTAGCGCACGTTCTCCAGGATCGAGGTGTTGAAGACGAAGGTGTCCTGCGCCACGACCGCCACCTGCGCGCGCAGGTCGGCCAGGGCGACGGTGCGCAGGTCGGCACCGTCGAGGAGGACGCGGCCGCGGTCGGGGTCCAGGTGGCGCACGAGGAGGTCGGCGACGGTGGACTTGCCGCTTCCCGACCGTCCCGCCAGAGCCACCACCTCGCCCGGCGCGACGGTGAGCGCGAAGCCGTCCAGCACATCGGCGCCGCGGCCGTGGCCGCACGACACGTCCTCGAAGACGATCTCGCCGCGCACGGGGCCGAGGGGGACTGGTTGCGCGGGATCTTCGACCTCGACCGGTTCGTCGAGCAGCTCGTGCACGCGCTTGAGGGACACCCGCGCGGCGCCTAGTCCCGTGTAGAGTCCCATCAGACCCTGGACCGGGCCGATGAGGCGGATCTGGTAGGCCATGAAGGCGGTGAAGGTCCCGAGCGTCATCGCCCCGTCGATCACGCGAGAACCGCCGTAGAGGAACACCACCGCCGTGCTGGCCGACAGCAGGATGCCCGGCAGACCGCCCGCGAGGTAACTCAGCCGCTGCATCTTCATGAGCGCGGCCACGAAGCCGTCGTTGAGGCGGCTGAAGCGTCCGGCCTCGCGTTCGCCCGCGTTCGCCGCGGCCACCAGGCGCACGCCGCGCAGCGTCTCGATCAGGAAGGCGCCGATGGTCGCGCTCCGTTCGCGCATGTCGCGCACGCGCACCACCAGGCGGCGGCGGTAGACCACGATGGCCCAGATGGCGGGGGGCAGAAGGGCGGCGGCCGCCAGGAAGAGCCGCCAGTCGAGCCAGAGCAGCATCCCCACCGCGCCCGCCAGGAAGGCCACGTTGCCGAGCCAGGACAGCGCCGCGTCGGAGAGAACGCGTTGAATTTCGCTCACATCGTTGTTAATTCGTGAAATTATTTCACCAAGAGGCGTTTTTGCGAAAAATCGTGGCGACAGGCGGTGGAGATGGCGGTAGACGGTCACGCGCATGTCGAAGAGGATTTCGGCCGAGACCTTCGTGTAGCGCATCCCGCTGACGAAGTTCAGGACGAAGCTGGCCGCGGTGACGAGGGTGAAGAGGACGACGACCCGGGTGAGGGCGTCGGTGTCCTGGCCGAGGAGGGCGTCGTCGACGAGGGTGCGGGTGAGGAAGGGGACGTAGAGGGCGAGGGCGGTGCCGGCGAGGTTGAGGAGGAGGATGGCCGCGAGGCGGGTTTTGTAGGGGAGGATGTAGGCGAGGCCGCGGCGGATTTCCTGGTCGAGAATGGTCATTCAGTGACTTTGGGCGAGGAGCGCCGCCTTCGCCAGATACCCCGTCGGAATCGAGCGGCACGTCGTGGAGTTCGACAGAGCTCCTCCACCCCATGTTGTCGAGAACTTCCCCGGTTCAAGAAAGAGCGGACGCAATACGGGGGCGATGCTGGACGACCGGGGACTTTGGATCATCTGGCATACTCCGGATCCGGAATCGACGGAGGAGTCGTTGAGCTCGGGAGACATCCTGTCCCTCGTGGTCAAGCTCTCCGACGGCTGGCTGGACCTGGTGGATCCAGATACCGGGCGGACAATTGGCCGGCATCATCAGGACGGCATCTTCCTGGGCTTTGCTGGCGGTTCCAGGTACGTAGTCGCGTATGACGAGACGGATGCCGGAGTGCCATTCATTCACCTCCTGGAGCCCCGGGTCTCCCGGCGTTAGTTCATCGCTCCCGCCCGTCACCATGCCGCCTGTGGGCGGACTCCGTTTCGCCCTGCACCACGCGGAGAGTATACCAAACATGACATTTGGTAAACTGGGGTTTACAGGTTGGGGCTGTCCCGGCGAATGCGGTAGGCCTCGACGCGCTCGGCATCGAACTGGTCGCGCCCCACGACCAGCAGGAAGTCCCTGTCGATCCAGCACACGAATTGAAAGTCGCGGCACAGGAAGAACACCGGCACGTCCTTGGGCAGGACACCCAGCCATCGCCCGTCCGGACCGAAGATGCTCCATTGATCCGGCGTCCAGGTCTCCGAGTCGGAATACTCGCTGACCCACAGATACCCCTCCGCATCCACCATGAGGCCGTCGATCGGCGGATATGTCTCCACGCTTCGCATCGCCTCGAGTTCGCCCTCTGGAAGCGAGAAGCCGAGCGACTCATAGTATTTGGCATTCCGATCTTCCCATGCCCTCCGTGCTTTGTCGGTTACGCGGAGCGGATCGGTCGTGCGCCGAATGATCCTGAGCAGGACCCCATCGGGCGAAAACTGATGGATCTCGTTTCTGTCGCTGCGGCTCACATAGATCGAAGGAGGATCGCGTCGCGCCGCAATGAACCTGGGGCACGCGAACGAGTGGGCCCCGTACGCAGTGTCGACTCTGATGAATTCGTCTGCGCGATGCTCGGACTCCTGCGGCCCACCGACGAGCTCACCAGTTTCCGAACCCCGCATCATCCAGCGCCGCGTCGGCGAACAGTCGCTCCATGCGGGCTCGGATTCGGTTTCCTGGACCTTCTTCGACGAGACGAACGATCCGTCGCGCAGGGGAAACCGGAACCCCTCGCCCCAGAGGTCGTGCTCTCTTAGCCGCAGGTAGTCGACGGATCGTTCTTTCAACAGCGTGCCGGCGGTGTCGAAGTAGTCGATCGAAGTCATGTGGTAGTCCCACACGACCAGCGTGTCGGGCGGCAGGTACTGGAGTTCTTCCGGGCGGGTGAACTCGCCCGGGCCTTCGCCTGGCCGGCCGATGATTCGGGACAGCTCACCCGAGGGTTCGAAGAGCATGAGCTGCTTGTTCTCGGATGAAAGGACCGCGATGCGACCGTCAGGCAATCGGGCCAGGCCAACCACGCTCCAGATCAGCTGGGCCGAGTCGTTGGCGAGCTGGCCCGGGTTCTCGGACCCACCCAGTACGAATTCGGGCTCGGGGCTGATGGTCCAGAACTCACCGGCGGCGTGTTCGGGCGCGTGGTTCTCGACGATTTCGATGCCGCCGGAGTCCCACGCGGTGAAGGTCGGGGCTTCGGTGGAATCGCTTCGGTCACGGGGTGCCTGGTCACACGCTGATACCGCGACGGTCGTCAGGAGCACCGCAAGGGTGCCCGATCGCTGGCACATCATGACTGCTCCCTGCCTTCCTCCCGCCGAATCCGGTAGGCCTCCACCCTCTCCACCCCCAGCTCATCGCGCCTGACGACCAGGAAGTAGTCCCCCCCCACCCAGCAGGGAGTGGATTGGCGACCGCACATCTGCAAGTCCGGAGCCGCGGGATCCGGCGGGAAGGGAAGGACTCCCAGCCATCGCCCCTCCGGGCTGAAGACGCTCCACTGGTCCGCAATCCCGGACTCCGACAACGACCACTCCTTCACCCACAGGTATCCCTCCCGGCTCACCAGGATCGATGCGCTCGGGTTGTACCTCTCCGGTTTGGGGATCGGTTCCCGTTCTTCTGGAATCGATGGCCAGCCCATCATTTCATTGTACGCCTTCCGGTGCTCCAACTCGGCCAGCCACGCCCTTTCGGTGATGGGCGGCGGCTCGGCCGTGCGACGGATGATTCGTAGCAGGGAGCCGTCCAGCGCTCGCTGGTGCACTTCATTGCCCATGTTGCGGATGTAGAAAGAGGGGGGATCGCCTCCCGCCGCCATCGCGCTGACGAAACTGCTGGAGCATCCGAACGAGTGCGCGGCGTAGGTTTCGTCGATCTTCAGAAGTTCCTCCGCGTGCAGGACCATTTCCCCAAACTGGGCAGACTGACTCGTAATCGTCAGGTGCGTGCAATCTTCGGGCGACTCGTCGGCAATGGTATCCATGACCCCGACCAGGAAGGACCCGTCCGGTAGCGGGATCCGGCGCGACTCGCCCCAGGCGCCGAGGTCCCTCAGCCTGGCGTAGTCGACCGTGCGTTCCCTGAGCAGCTTTCCGCTGGAATCGAAGTAGTCGATCGCACGCAGAAAATAGTCCCAGACGACCAGGGTATCGGGCGGCAGATACTGCAGCCGTTCCGGACGGGTGAACTCGCCCGGCCCTTCCCCCGGCCCACCAACAATCCTGGACAGCTCACCCGAGGGTTCGAAGAGCATGAGCTGCTTGTTCTCGGAGGACAGGATGGCCACCCTGCCGTCCGGCAACCGCGCCAATCCGACCACGCTCCAGATCAGCTGGGCCGAGTCGTTGGCGAGTTCGCCAGGCTTCTCGGACCCGCCCAGCACGAATTCGGGTTCGGGGCCGATGGTCCAGAACTCACCGGCGGCGTGTTCGGGCGCGTGATTCTCGACGATCTCGATGCCGACGGAGTCCCAAACCGTAAAGGTCGGATCCGCCTCGGCCACGCTGTCGTCCGCGGGCTGTTCACAGCCGGACGCCAGAATGGAGAGGGAGAGCGAGGCAAAGATGGTGACTCGCCTGAACATCCGCGGCCTCCTTTCCAAAACATGACTAGATAACCTGACTAACTTCTACGACCTCCATTCGAGCGTTGCAGCGAGGAACGGGGTCTTCTTCATGTCCTCGTAGCGTTCCTCGGGACTCTTTGGCTGAGGTCGCGGCCGCTGGGCGTGGACCGCGCCGACAAGCCCGAGCAGGGCGCCAAGAACGAGGAGTGCGGGGATGCGATGGTACTTCATTTGCGAAACTCCTTCCGTTCAAGCTCCCATCCCGATGCGTTTCGTGACGCCCCCTCCAAGGGCAAACGTGCATTTCCCGGCTTCCAACGGCAATGGTCGCCCCCCCTTCGTGGTCTGGTGCATCAAGTCCTGATCGGTCCAGCCCGACCGCCAGCGACGCGGTTGCCTATTTCACCATGTATGCGCCCCATGGACCATCCGATACTTCCGGCGGCAGGCAGGGCCAACTACTGCCATCACGCAAACACCCCTCGCCGGAGCCCGGATTGGCCCGCAAACACGACGAGACCTACAAGTTCATCTTCTCCCAGCGCGTGGCGGTCGAAGAACTGGTCCGCAACTTCGTGGGCGAGGACCTGGCCGACGAACTTGACTTCGACACGCTCGAGGCCCTTCCGACCGATCGCATCAGCGGCGGCCTGGTTCAGCGCCAGGTCGATCTGCTCTGGAAGATTCGTTTTCGGGGCAGTTGGCTCTACCTGCTGATCCTTCTCGAATTCCAGTCGGAGAGCGACTACTTCATGGCTCTCCGCATCCTGACTTACATCTGTCTTACCTACGAAGAATTGCTCCGCCGGAGGGAACTGAAGGCAGGCGACAAGCTGCCGCCGGTCCTGCCGGTCACGATCTACAACGGCCAGGCCCGGTGGCGAGCTTCAACGGACATCTCGGAGCTAATCGCCCGGGTGCCGACGCCGCTGGCGCGCTATTTGCCGCGGGCGCAGTTTCTCCTGCTCGACTTGCAGAGGATCGGCGCGCAGGATCCGCCATCAACGGATCTGGTGACTTCGCTCGGGAAGATGGAGCGGGAACCCTCACCCGAGAACCTGCAGCGTGTCATGCGGGATCTGACCGGCCGGTTTTGGGGAACGGGGTTCGCCGAGCTCCGCAAGGCGTTGTTTTCGTGGGTGGCGGGTGCCGCGGAAGCGTGGCAGATTCCCAAAGAGGAGTTGGCAAAGATGCAGACGTTGACGGAGGAAGAGACGATGTACGAGAGAGTCAAGGAGATGCGGGAGCAGGTTCACCGGGATGGTATCCAGAAGGGTCTGGAGCAGGGTCTGGAGCGCGGGCGCGCCGAGGGGCGGGCGCTCGTGGGGCGTCTGGCGACGAGGAAGTTCGGAGCGCAGACCGCGGAGCAACTGTCCCGGGTCCTGGATGACATGGCGGATCCGGAACAGCTTGCTGAGGTAGCCGACGCGATCATGGATTGTGACAGCGACGCGGAGCTGTTCGCCCGGGTGGGGGTGTAGCAGCCCGTGGACAAAATCCCCCCGGCATTCGACCGGCGATGCATCCGCGCTGGACCGCTGCGCCGACCCGATCACGCTGTAAACGCCAGTTCCAAGATGTCACGTTTACCATACTCTCCGTCTCTGCGTTGCTCCGCTCTGCGTTGCTCCTCGTTCGAATAGCGCTGCTATTCTCTCTCGTCGCGCCTTGCCAGCCCGGCGCCTCACCGCTCTCGGTGCTCGGGCGGCTTATCCACGGACTGGTAGGGGAAAAGACCGCCGCATGTGAGCGGACAGTTCGTGCAATCCGGGACGGTCCAACCCTACCGTGGCACCAGCTCCAAGTCCACGATCTCGACGAAGGGCAGACCGTCGTCGCCCACATCGTATCGATACCCCCGCAGGGAACCGCGGAAGAGCTCCATTGCGGCGGTCTCCATCAACTCCGATACGCGAAAGACGTCGGAGGCGAGGAGCTCACCCGATCTCGTATCGATCACCTCGATGACGATTTCCATCAGCTCCATGATCTCGCTGTCCTCGTCGTCCTCGTACGGACCCTCCATGTGTTGGGGACGTTCATACGCCTTGATGAAGTCCTCAGTCGGACGTGGGGCCACTACATACAGTAGTCCGTCTTGCGTAGCATGCAGCCGGGACACCGCCGAAGAGATCTCCTGCTCGCCGCGCCACTCGTACCACGAAACGTCGCGCCGAAAGGCTCGCCTCAGCTCGCCATCGAGTCCCCACTCCTCCAGGACGTACTCCTGCGGGCCCTCGATCGGCGGTGCCGCCCAGAAGCTGTCGCCCCCGGCATGGGAGATCGGCCGCTCCAGGTATCCTCCCAACCCGCTCGTGGCCGGTCCCAGCGTCCGCGCAAGCGCGCCCGTCGAGTCCACCACGCGAAAATAGTGCGGTCGGTCACTGGTGTAGCCATCGCTGGCCAGGGCCGATCCATCGTCGAGAATGAACGTGTTCTGCTCCGACGCCCCTCCCAACACCTGGGCAGGAGCGCTCCGCAGGAACTCGTGCCCGGGGGAGAAGACCGACCAGCGAAAGCCACCGTCCCGCACGTGCAGGTTGTCGCGGCCGTCGATGTACATGCTGATCATGCCGCGCGCCGTGAGTTCGCCGGGACCCTCCCCTTCTCTCCCGAAGGAATGCATGTACCTGCCGCGCGAGTCCCATACGCTGATGACCACGCCCCACCCTGGGGCGTTCGCCGAGATGAAGCGGCCGTTGGAGTCCACGAGGACGGTGCGGCCCGGGTCCGGACGCGACCCGTCGGCCACCGCCTCGAGCCGGATCCCCGTCTTGCGGTACACGATCCGGCACGGCGGTCGCCCGTCCTTGATGACCGTTGTGCTGCCCGCGTCGAAGGAGCGCTCGGCCTTTCTCGGGCAGGGTGTTTCCTGAGCGTCCGCGGCTCTGCCCGGCGGCAGGGGAGCACAGACCACCAAAGCCGCAACCAGACCTTTCCAACATCTCATTGGCCAACCTCCCATCCCGAAGTGATCCATTACGCCCCGTCCAGGGTGTAGACGCGAACCTCGCCAAAGTCACCGTCGACGTACACCACCGCCACCAGGGCACGGTCGCCGAATGCCAGCACCCGCCAGGCCGAAGGCACTTCAAGCCGGGCCACCAACTCCCCGGCCGAGCTGAACACGAGCCATTCCGGGCCGCGGACCGGCCGGTCATCGCGCACCGCCCACCGCTGCACGTAGACCAGGCCATCGGTCCCGGCCATGAGCTCGGCGACGACCGGAAGGTGCTCGGCTCCCTCCCAGTATTCCTGCGCCCCGGCCGGAAGGCTGCGGTCTCCCGCATCCCATTCGATCCTCAGCACGACTTCTCCCGAACGATGCACGGCGAAAAGCTCGGGCCGATCGGTGGGGACGATCCAGAATCTCTCTCCGGCCAAGGCTGTCGCTCGACGGGGATGTACGCTCCAACGCGCCGGTGTTTCATACCCATGGATCGGATCCCCGCGAGTTGCCACTGAGAACAACACCTCGGCCCGGTGAGCGTCCGAAGGCTCGCTGCCGGCCTCCAACGGCAATATGGAGACGACCGGAGACACGAGGGTCGTATCGACCCGGTTCCAGCGTTCCATGACCGCCGCTCGCCCATCCGCAAAGGCGCCGAACAGCCACCCCTCAACGTTGACGTAGGCAGACGGCCGCGTGAACCGGCCGTCCAGGTCGACGTACCAGATGTCCGATCCTCTCCTTCGGCCCCCCACCGGCGCGTTGTCGGCCAGCAGCACGATGCCGTCGCCATGAGCGGCCAGGCCACCTGTGTGGCCCCATTGTAGATCATCGCCGTCGTCGCCTTTCGGGGCCACGATCGGCTTATCGGTGCCGGTCGCCGGATCCAGAAAATGCAGAAGGATCGAATCCGGCGACGCCAGAAAATAGGCGAGGACAATGCGTCCGTCCGGAAGGAATGCGGCCCCTTCCGGATATCGCTGTTGTTCAATCCTGCGCAGAACTTCCCCGTCGCGCCCATACACGACTTCCGCCGTCGAATCCGGGACCATCACCAGGGTGGGCGACTCCGCGACCGTCCAGCGCGGCACCGTGTCCATGCTCTCCCTCGACCACTGCCGTACCTCGCGAGCCTCGACGGGCCCGTTCCAGCCGAGAGGTCCTTCTTCCACCTGGGGACCGCTGTCCCCACACCCCGTCACCACAAGCGCCCCGCACGGGATCGCCGCTGCCGCCCAAACAGCCACCTTTCTCATTCACCCTCCTTCAAGTTCGACCCCGGTTGCGCGCAAGATAGGCCGCGCACCGCCGCCCAACCACCCGCCTCACCCTATTCCCCCCGCCGAATCCGATACCCCTCCACCCTCTCCACACCATACTCGTCGCGCCTGATGGTCAGGAACATATCCCTGTCCACCCAGCAGGGTACAAAGAACTTGTAGCACATGAAGAGATCCGAGAGCGCGGGTTCCGGCGGGACGGCCAGGACGCCCAGCCAGCGCCCCCACGGACTGAAGACGCTCCACCGGTCCGGCCAACCGCTCTCCGACTCCGACCACTCCCTGACCCAGAGATAGCCTTCCGCATCGACAACGAGTCCGCCCACCGCCGGATACGATTCCTTGCGGGGCATCTCGTCGAAGATGCCCGGAGGCAGCGGATCGCCGATCATTTCGCCGAACGCGTACATGTCGTCCATCCACGCGCCGTGCGACCTGTCGGATACGGCCAGCGGATCGGTCGTGCGCCGGATCACGCGCACCAGCGTTCCGTCAAGCGAGAACTGGAGGATCTCGTTGCGGTCGCCCTCGCTGATGTAGACCGAGAGCGGATCGCCTCCCGCCGCGACGTGGGAATCGAGCGCAAAGGTGGGTACGAAGGGAACGGCGAAGTCGGGGTCGATGTCCATCTTCGGAACCCACATCTCCATGCCCTCCCACCTCCCGAAGGACTGCGTGCCGTATTCGTCGTCGACCCTGACGTATTCTTCGGGCATATATCTGTACGTGCTGCCGGGATCGGGTTCTCTGTACTCCCTGGCCCCTGCGGGACCGGCGCCCCCCACGATGAAGGACCCGTCCGGAAGGGTCATTCTCATGGACTCGCCGGTGGCGCCGGGCACTCGCTCCATCAGGACGGCAAGGTCGATGGTCCGTTCCCGCAACAGCGATCCGCCGGTATCGAAGTAATTGACCGATGTCATGTGGTAGTCCCACACGACCAGCGTGTCCGGCGGCAGGTACTGCAGCCGCTCCGGCCGAATGAATTCGCCGGGACCCTCCCCCGGACGTCCGATGGTGCCGGACAGCTTTCCGGAGGCTTCGAAAAGGAGCAGCTGTTGGCCTTCCCCGGACAGAACCGCCACTCGTCCGTCCGTCAAGCGGGCGATTCCGACGACGTCCCAGATCAGCTGTGCCGAGTCGTTCGCCACACCGCCCGGGTTCTCGTCCCCGCCCAGCACGATCTCGGGCTCGGGGTCGACGGTCCAGAACTGCCCGGCGAGGTGTTCCGGCGTGTGGTTCACGACGATCTCGACGCCCGCGGAGTCGTGAACGGTGTAGCCGGCGCCGTTTGCGCCGGGAACCGCGGGCGGGTCGCAGGCTGCTGCGGTGATCACGATCGCGACGAGGGTGGAGAGAGCGGTCGGCTTGCACATCGGGGGGACTCCCTGTGGTGTACATGGATGGTGGGATGTACGTGGATGGTGGGATGAGTGTGTCGTAATGGATCAGGTGTCCGGCAGCTGGTAGCGTTCCAGGAACACGCGGTCGAGGTCGTCGAAAGCCGCGATGTAGACGGCCTCGGCCCCGAAGCCCGCCACGCGCCGGTCGCCGTCGGCCACGACGCGCAGCGCGAGCCGCCCCTGCCGGTCGAAGATGTCGTAGGGACTGTCTCCGCCGGCCGAATCGTGGCGGTGCACCCAGGCGCGGCCCATCGGGTCGACCCGCACGGTCTGGTAGTGGAAGGCCGGCAACGCGTCCGGCCAGTAATCCCGGTCGTAAAACTCCGGCTCCAGATCGGGGTTGCGTCTGTAGAGAATGAAACGTGCGCCGTAGGCACCGATAACCACACTCCGAATGATCCGGGAGTGGCGCTGCAGGTCGCGATAGTACTCGGCCTTCTCGGCAACGGTGACGGGGACCGGGGCATAGGGCACGGTGTCGCCGCGGATCACCGAGCCATCCGGCGAGAGCCAGTCCACGCCGTACGCGTAGGCACGCGCCACGACGACCGAACCGTCGGCAGCCACGCCCCAGGCGTCGTGCGGCATGAGGGGTCCTGGCCACCTGGTCTTGATCGTCCGCAGACTGTCGACCGTTTCGCGCACCGGATCGATGCGGAGAATCGTGGCGGTGTCGGCGCCGGTTGGGGGCCACGGTTCCGGTGTGGTGTAGATGTTCCCGCGACCGTCGACGGCGTGGGGTACCGCCAGCACGACGCTTCCCGCCTCGGGGCGGACGGTCATGGAGCGCATCGCACCGAACGCCAGATCCGGCCCGATTCTGACCAGGCGGCCGTTGCCCACATCCACCAGCAGTGTGGAGTCTCCCGGCAGCGGCCACGCGGCATCCGGCTCGCGGTATTCGTCGGGACCCTCGCCCCGGCCCCCCACCATCGTGCGCGTCTGCGTCTCCATGTCGACGCGGTAAACCGCCTCGTCGAGCAGGTCGGCGACCAGGACATCGCCGTCGGGCAGCTCGCGCACCGAGTGCAGGTATCCGAAGTCTTCCGCGAAGATCGCGGTAGGCGGGCCGAGAGGTGTGCGGGACGACTCGGCGACTGGGTCCCCAGTGCTCTGGTCTTCGGCAACGTCGGCGCAGGCAAGGGCCCAGAAGAGGATTGAGGCGACGACGGACCGCTTGCTCATCCGCGAATTCCTGGCGCTGACGTGAGAACGCACGCCCGGCGGCCTTCACGCCGGGGGATCACTGTCAACTACAGGCAAGAACGGGGCCACCGGAAAGCGCATTTCAACTCCTGAATTCGTCGCCCAAGTCCCATCAATCACACTCCCACCACCCCCCCCACACCTCCCCCTCGTGTCCATCTTTCCACACCCCGTGTCCACCCGGCCACGATCGCAGGCGCCGAAATCACCCTTCCTTCAGCCGCCCCCCGGCCCCGTCCCTTCCGGAATCATGATGAACGACGTCATGTCCGCATCGTACGCGACGGTGCGCAGAAATTCATACGTATCCGCGTCGTACACGTCGATCGTGGCGCCCGCGTTGTAGATGTACAGAAGTTCGCCGTTCGAGCTGACCTCCAGGCTCATCCGCGGCCGTCCCGCGAAGCGCTGCCGACTCTCCACCCGCCGCCCCTCCAGGTCGAAGGTCCAGAACTCGTAGTTCCCGATCCGCTGCACCAGGCCGTAGCCCTTCCTGCCGCCGGGCGCCAGCCGAAAGCTGACCCCCTGGCTGGGTCCCAGGGTGAAGAAGTCGAACTCCTTCTCGGCCAGGTTGACCCGCGCGATCCCCATGATGCGGCGGTTCTGCACCGGGTCGGTGAAGTTGAAGAGTCCGGTGTGGATGCCGGGCTCGTCGTGCGAGCTCCGGGGGAAGCCGAAGCTGAAGCGGCCCAGTCCCTCTTCGAGCGGCCGCGACAGCTCCCAGCGATCCGCCTCCGTATAGTTCTCCGTCTCCAGCACGAGAATATCGTTACCAAAGAAGTACAGATATTCGCCGTCGGGCGAGAACATGAGGCGCACCCGCTGGCGCTCCTCGCCGTCCGGCCACGGGATCGTGTCGGTGACCTCCTTGGCCTCCAGGTCGTACTTGAGCAGGACCGGGTCGTCGATCTCCCAGCGGTCGATCCGCTTCGTGTACCGCATCGTGTTGAGGATGACGAACTCCTCCTGCGGGTCCACCGTCATCCCCCAGATCCGCACCTTCGACCGTCCCCGGCTCAGCGTGAAGCTGTCGATCGACTTGCGCGCCGCCACGTCGATGATCTCGATCTCCTCGAACTCGGCGTTGCGCAGGTAGATGCGCTCGTGGTTCTGCGACAGCGTGAGGCTGATGGGGATTCCGGTCGTCGTCTCGATCCGGTCCACTACCTCGAGCGTGTTTTCGTCGATGACCAGGATCGACTGGTCGTAGGCGGCCATGTAGATGACGCCGTTGCCGCCACCTTGGGCGTGGGCGGGGGCGGTGGGGAGGGCGAGGGCGGCGAGGGCCGCGGCGGCGAGCGCGGCGGATGAACCCCTGATCACGGGAAGATCAGGTCGATCTTGCGCCAGTCCTTCTGGGCGGACGCGCACTTCCCGGTCCAGTCGGGCGCGTGGTTCAGCTGGTCGGGGACGTGCGCGGGCCAGAAGCAGGCCAGGTGACAGTCGAAGAGGTCGCGCTCGACGGGCTGGCAGAGTCCGGCGGTGCCGCCGGTGGAGTCGACTTCCCAGCCGGGGGCGAAGACGAGGGAGCAGCCGAGGGGGATGTGGGGGCCGGAGCGGCTTTCGAGGCCCACGACGTCGAGGTCGGGGGGGGTGGGGGCCGCGGCGTCGCCGTTTCCGGCGGGCTCGGGTGTCGCGAGCGTGGCCGGATCCGGCGTGCCCACGTGTTCCTCAATCCGCCGGGCCTTCTGGTTGATGGCTTTCAGGTGATCCACTGGGCGCCCTCCGTGGCGTGTACGGTGATGAACGTTCCCAAGATAGGGGACCGGGGGGCGGCGGGCGAGTCCGGGTGGGTTTCCAGGGCGACTGCGGCTAGCTAGCTGGCGGGTGGCTTTGCCCCTTCGGTCGGAGCCGCGTTAGCATACCCTACCCGTTCCGAAACGCAAAGGAGGAGATCATGGAACAACGCCGACACTTCGACGTCGACGCGCAGGTTGCAGAGTGGCGGAGGTGGCAGGAGCGCACCTCGTCGCTCTCTCCGCGCGAGCTTGACGAGCTGGAGGACCACCTGAGGGCACATGTCGACCTCGAAATGGCGTTGAATCCGGTGCTGGGACTTCCCCGCGCGTTCGGGGTCGCGTGCCGTGAGATCGGCACGGGCGCCGTGCTTTCGAAGGAGTTCGCCAAGGTGGGCAAGGCGAGGTGGCGAAGAATGTTCGTGCAGGGCTGGGTCTTGTACGCGGCTTCATTCCTTTTGCCGTCGAGCGAACTCGGATTCAATCACGGCTACCAGTTTGTCCTCGACTTCACGTTGAGCGATCTCACCTATCCCACGATCCTGGCATTCGCCTTCCTTCCAAACCTTGTGATGCTCATGACGACCCCGGTGCTCCTGGGCCGCAAGCCCCCGTCCCCTCGTTGCCTAAAGTGGTTGCTCGGCATTGCAGGGGTCGGTGCGGTCGGAGCCGCGGTGGTCCACTCAGCCCGTTTCACGATCCGTCCCGCGGCCATTGGCATCGGATTCTGGGCCTGGAGCGCCTCATTGATCTTCGTGGCCGCCGCACTTCAGTTGCGCGCTCGCGAGTGGGCATCGGCCAAGCCGGAGCCGTGGACCGGAGTCCCGGATCAGGGAGCATGCCAATGACGAAGCCGGTCTCCAGGGAACTCGTCGGTGCCTCGTCCCGTCCGCTGGTGCTCTCCATCCTGGCGGGCGGCGAGAGCTACGGCTATGAAATCCTCAAGCAGGTCAAGCTGCTTTCCGGGGGAAAGCTGGAGTGGTCCGACGGAATGCTATACCCGGTCCTGCACCGTCTGGAGCGCGACGGGCTCATCGCGGGACGCTGGCAGCTCACCGAGGAAGGACGCCGCCGCAAGTACTACCGGCTGACCACCCGCGGGAAGGGTCAACCGGCCGCCGACCGTGAGAACTGGCAGACGGTGCATCGGGCCCTCGAGATGTCCTGGCAAGGGAATCACGGCTGACCCCGGTTGGCGGTCCCTTCACGCGACTGACACGCCTTCCCTGAAGCGGAGCTTGCGGTTCCCGCTTGCAGTCCCATACATTGATGAGTAAGATACATTGCTAATCGATGGTGGGCTCCATCGAAGTACATCGGTGGAGCCGGCAACCGACCAGGGAGATACGCCCATGAGCCCGCTTCTGAACGCAGTCAGCGCGATTCAATTGTGTGCCGGCTGCACCATCGAATTCGAACCCACGGACACACTGGGCGCGGCGGAGGATCCTGCCGGCGTCGGAATATTCGCGGAGGTTCTCGACCTGGGAGACCAGGGATACCTCGTGAGCTCCGAAGTCCTCGGCGGCGTGGTGATCGTCTACGACTCGGAGGGCCGCTACCAGCGGGAGCTGACCCGCGAGGGTGACGGGCCCGGGGAGCTTCGCGGCGAGCCCACGTTCGCCATGGGGGCTGGTGGAGTCGTCCTGTTCGAGCCGGGTAGCCCCAGGTTGCATTTCTACTCGAGCGACCTCGGCTTCACCAAGTCCGTTCAGGTTTCCGGGAGGGTGTGGACTGTCTTGTGGGACACGGTCACTGACGGTTGGCTGATCACCTACGACGGAGTAATTCGTCGACAACACCGGCGACGCCACCGTGCTGCGTGCGCCGACGGAACTCCCGGACGAACGGGACGTGGCAAGGGAAGAAGAAAGGATGAGGGCTCAACGCGGGCCATTGAGGGAGCCCGAAATGGCCAGGGTTCGCCAAATCAGTCCGGACGGCACATACCGCTCATTGGTCGACAAGATGCTGGAAGACTATCGAGCCAGGCCCAAGCGCTACACTCTGGGCACGGAACACCAGTTGTTCGACGCCGCCAACCGCTACTGGGTCGCCACGCAGCGCGACACGCACGAATGGTCCTACCTGGACGTGTACGAGAATGCCGAGTACGCCGGGTCGGTGAAGATCAGGGACCGGCTCAGGGCCTTCCGACCTCCTCGGGTCGACTCTGGTCGTCCTGGTTGACCGGCAGGTCGGCCCGGACGATTCCGACGGGATTCCGGACCGGATGCTCGACTGGTACGACATCGGAGATCTGCCGTTCGGCCGGTGACGCCTGGCTGGGCAGGGCGCTCCGTCGAGGCGCATATTGCGACGTACCGCGAACGACCGTGGTTCCCACCCCCACCCAGCCCCCCCTCATGACAACACCGATCCGCAGAATAGCCGTCCCTTTGGCAGTAGCCTCCCTCCCCCTCACCTGCGGACCCATCTCCGACTCGCGGAACACGACCGAGACCGTCGTCGAGACCGAGACCGTCGGCGACACGACCGTGGTCAGGACCGTGAGCGGAAGCGTCTGGGGAGGAGATGCCACGCTCGTGCCGGAAGTCTCGGTCGGCGAGCTCGACGGCCCGGAGGAGTACCTCTTCGGTTCCGTAAGCGCGATCGCCGTCGACGACGACCACAACGTGTACGTGTTGGATAGACAGGCCCGGCACGTTCGCGTCTTCGATTCGGAGGGCACCTACGTCAAGACGCTGGGTAGGGACGGCGAGGGGCCGGGTGAGTTCAAGGTGCCCATCGGGCTGGCCATCTCCGACGGCCGCCTGCTCGTGAGGGATCCGGCGAACGGGCGTGTGCAGCTGTTCGGGCTGGAGACGGGGGAGAACGAGGAGTGGAGGTACCTGCCGAGTGAGGTTTTCGCGAATACCCCGCTGTACCGCGATGATCACGGCCGAATCTATGTGGACATCACCGAAGAAGAGCAACGCTTCCTCGTCATGGACTCCGATGGCAAGCAAATCGATACGATCTCACCCCCAGACTCCCCTGCCGACTTCGACGGCGACCAATACAGCATGAGCGCCGAGGTCGAGAGCGGAGACCGGTGGATCTCCGTCGGCGCGACCGTTCCGTTCAGTCCGGATTGGTACTGGACGGTCCACCCTGCCGGCCACTTCCTGTCGGCCCTGTCCACGGCGTACCGGATCAACCTCGAGCAGGACGATGGCGTTCTGCGCATCGGGAGGAACCACACGCCGGTGGCGGTGTCGGACGATGAGCGGGACCGCCATGAACAGGGGATTCTGAACCGGATGCGCCGGCGGGATGCAGGCTGGAACTGGAACGGTCCCGCCATACCGGATCACAAGCCGCCCTTCAGGGGCCTTCACGCTGGCAGCGATGGCCGGATTTGGGTGAGTCTCTGGACGGAGGCGCAACAGGTCGCGAACGAGGATCACGATCCGGGCAATCCCGACTCCTCTCCGTTCACCTGGGTCGAGCCGCTCCGCTACGATGTGTTCGAAGCCGACGGAACGTACCTCGGGGCCGTGGTCCCGCCCGAAGGATTCAGCCTTTCGGCTCCTCCCGTCTTCGGCGGCTCCTTTGTCTGGGCGGTCGAGCGGGGCGAGCTGGATGTACAGCGAGTGGTTCGCTACAGGATCGCGGTGCCCGGCTCCTGAACAGGTGAACATTGCCTCGCACCGCGTGTAATCGTAGGCTATGCGATTCGCTTCACGGGCAACCAGAGCACCACGACGATCAGGACCGGAGGCAACATGCGCCGTCTGCTACTCGCGCGGCACGCCAAGTCGAGCTGGGGCGACCCGACCCTCGCCGACCACGACCGGCCTCTGAACGGGCGGGGCCGCCGCGCCGCACCACTCGTCGCCGCCGCCCTCGCCGAGCGCGGCTACGCCCCGGACACCGTCTACTCCAGCTCCTCGTGCCGCACCCGTGAGACATGGGAGCGCATGGCGCCCCGATTCGGCGGCCATCCCCACGTCGAGTACTTCTCCAAACTGTATCTCGCTCCGCCGCGCGAGGTGCTGCGCACGATCGCCTCGGCACCCGCCACGGTCCACACGCTGATGGTCCTCGGGCACAATCCCTCGACCCACGCGCTGGCCGCCTACTTGTCCCGCACCGGCAACACCGACCGGCGCGACCGCATCATCCGCTCCTTCCCGACCGGCGCGGTCGCGGTCATCGAACTGAACGGCGACGACTGGAGCGAGGTGGGGGAAGGCGGAGAACTGCTCGACTACATCATTCCGCGGTCGCTCGGTTGACCACCCGGCCCGGCCCCAACCTTTCGCCCGCCCGCCCCGCAACTAAGTTGAAATGGACGTTGACTCAGCGCATCGGAGACCGCGAATGACCGGCGACACTCCCAGCCCCAACAGCAATCTCGGCCCCGAGACCATCCGACGGGTGTTCAAGGAGGGAGTCTATCCCTACACCACGAAGATGAAGCGGCGCGAATACGAGCGGCAGAAGGCGGAGCTCCAGGTCGAACTGCTCAAGGTGCAGCGCTGGGTCAAGGAATCGGGGATGAAGATCGTCATTCTCTTCGAAGGCCGGGACGCGGCAGGCAAGGGCGGCACGATCAAGCGGTTCATGGAACACCTGAACCCCCGTGGAGCGCGCGTCGTCGCCCTGGACAAACCCCGCGACGTCGAACGCGGGCAGTGGTACTTCCAACGCTACGTCCAGCACCTGCCCACGGCCGGCGAAATGGTCCTCTTCGACCGCTCCTGGTACAACCGCGCCGGTGTCGAACGGGTCATGGGCTTCTGCACCGGACAGGAGTATCTCGAGTTCCTGCGCCAGTGCCCCGAGCTGGAACGCATGCTCGTCAACAGCGGCATCCTGCTCTTCAAGTTCTATTTCTCGGTGTCGCAGCAGCAACAGGCGCACCGCTTCGACAGCCGCAAGACCGATCCGCTCAAACAGTGGAAAATCTCCCCGGTCGACCTCGCATCGCTCGACAAGTGGCCCGACTACACACAGGCCAAGGAGGCCATGTTCTTCTATACCGACACGGCCGACGCACGCTGGACGGTCATCAAGTCCGACGACAAGAAGCGGGCGCGGATCGCCGCAATGCAGTACTTCCTGTCCAGGCTGGAGTACCCGGACAAGGACAGCGAGGTGGTGACCAGTCCCGATCCGCTAATCGCCGGACCCGCGACGCGCGTGGTCAGCCGCGACGAACCGATGGCGGGGGTGACGGGCGGAGGGGGCTGAGCAGTTGGCCCGTGGACAAACCCCCCCGACATTCGGGTGGCGACGTGGGGTTTTCTCACCAACGCGTGTACGGCATGGCCGTGAACCACGGATGTCCAACCGTTCGTACGCCACCCGGTTGTTAGCTTCCATCCCCACCGCCCCAGCAGCCCGTGGACAAAATCCCCCCGGCATTCGAGCGGCGATACATCCGCGCTGGCCGCTTCGCTTCGCTTATTTGCACTGTAAACACAACATTACATTATGTCATGTACGGTATACATTCTTCCACCCCGAGGCTACGCTCTGCGTTGCTCCTCGGGCGAATAGCCCTGCTATTCACCTCTCGTCGCGCCTTGCCAGCCCGGCGCCTCACCGCTCTCGGTGCTCGGGCGGCTTCATCCACGGACTGCTAGCCCTGCTCCTCTCGATCATGTCCCACCCCAGCATTTGCGCCCAGGCCGCCGTTTCCCCCGACTACCCCCGCGAAGTGCGAGACCTGGCCGCCAATCCCCTGGTCCGCAACTCCTTCCAGATCATCGAGGGACTGGACGAGTGGGCGCTGAAACGCCTGGTCGAACTCAACGAAATCCCCGCCCCACCCTTCATGGAAGAGGCGCGGGGCCGGCGGTTCGCCGAACTGCTGGCCGAGTGCGGTGCCGATTCCGTGTGGACGGACGCGGAGGGCAACGTGTTCGGGCTGCGGCGCGGACGGCGGGGCGAGCGCACCGTGGCGCTGGGCGGCCACCTGGACACCGTATTCCCCGAGGGCACCGACGTGACCGTGCGCCAGCGCGGCGACACGCTCTTCGCGCCCGGGATCGGGGACGATACGCGGGGGCTGGTCGTGGTGTTAGCCGTCCTGCGCGCACTGGAGGAAGCCGGGATCGAGACCGACGACCACATCGTCTTCGTGGGGGTCGTGGGCGAGGAGGGGCTGGGGGATCTGCGCGGCATGAAGCACATCTACCGCAATCCGGAGGCAGGCCCGGACGCGTGGATCGAGGTCGACGGCGGGGGCTTGGCGGGACTGGTCACCATGGGACTGGGATCGGTGCGCTACCGGGTCAACTTCAAGGGCCCGGGCGGGCACTCCTGGGGAGCGTTCGGACTCGCCAATCCGGCCCACGCATTGAGCCGCGCGGTGCGCCACTTCCAGGACGCCGCCGACACGCTGACCCGGAGCGGCCCCCGCACGAGCTACAATGTGGGGCGCATCGGCGGGGGCACCTCGGTCAACGCGATCCCATTCGACAGCTGGATGGAGGTCGACATGCGCTCGGTGAGCCCCGAGAGCCTGGCCCGGATCGAGGAGGTGTTCCTCGCGGCCATGGACCGGGCACTGGAGGAGGAGAACAATTTGCGGCGCGACGGTCCTCCCCTGACGGTCGAGAAGCTCAAGATCGGGGACCGGCCCTCGGGTGAGGGCGATCCGAATGCGCCACTCGTGCAGCGCGCCATGGCGGCAACCGCGCACTTCGGCGTGAGGGGCCAGCTGCGCCGCTCGTCGACGGACTCGAACATTCCGATTGCGCTGGGGATCCCGGCCGTGACGATCGGGCGGGGCGGGGTCGGGTTCGGTGCGCATTCGCCCGGGGAGTACTGGGTGAACGTGGACGGGCACCTCGCGATACAGAGGGCGCTGCTGCTGCTGGTGGCGGAGGCGGGGATGCCCACCCTTCAGGGGATCTGATGAGCGCCGACGAACTGCGCGCCATCGCTGCCGAAGCCGCGATCGATCCCAAGGCACCCGATTGAGGCGATCCGGGAGTTGTTGGTGGAAGAGGAGGGCGGGTCGTTGACGTCGCCGGAACCCGGATCGGCCGTGGCGGAGAGGAACACGCAGGTTCCCATGAAGAAGATGATCCTGCTTTCTCCGTGGCGTATCGTAAACGGGGGAGCGGTGGGTGTCGCCTGCGGGTTCATCTACGGGTTTCTTGATATATAGATCTGTTATATATATGATATCTTGATACATCTCGGCGGCGGCATTTGCGGCCCCTTGCAATGACTCGCCCTTCAGTCAGCTCGACGCCATGCGGATTGCCCTTTTCCAACGACCCCGCCCTCGGCGCTCGCGCGGCCGGGTCCGCGGGCCGCCGGGCAAAGCAGCCATCCTGATTCCCGCGCTGGTCACGGCACCGTCCTGCGGTGGGGACCCGGCCACTGACCCCGCTGCCGCCGTGCACCGCGACTCCGCCGGTATCGCCATCGTCGAGAACCCGGCGGGGGACCGCCCATTCGACGGACAGATCGTGCACGTGGCCGACCTGGCGACACCGGACCACTCACTCTCCCCGCGTCCGTGGGGGGTCGTGGCGCACCTGGCAGCGCAGCGCGTATTCGTGGCGGACGGGGCGGGGAGGCGGGTCGCCGTCTTCGATGCCGCGGGCGGATTCCTCGGGGAGTTGGGACGGGCCGGAGAGGGTCCGGGTGAATTCCAGCTTCCCAGCGCGCTCGCGGTGGAGGGTTGCGACAGTGAGTCCTGTCACGGTCTGCGCGGCCCGGCCGAAGTGCTGGTGGTGCTGGACGCGCGGCGCGCCGTCCTGAGCCGCTGGTCGGCCAGCGGTGGATTCCTGGGCGAGGAGCGCACGCCGACGGACTACTGGGGACCCGGGTTCGCCGTCGGCCCCGGCTACTTCGCTTCCGTTACCTCCTCGCGGAGCGCGGGGATGGGGGTCGTGCAGCGGTTGGAGGAGCAAACGGGCGACGGCAGCCGCGTCATCCACGAAGTCTCCTACGAGATGACCGTGATGGAGCTGCCGTGCGCGACCATGCCCGCGCCCAGGGTCTTCTCGCCGGACGTGGTCTGGGCGCGCGGGGGGGGCATCTTCTACTACCTGAACGGTTCGGGCTACCGCATCGATGTCTGGTCGGATGGTGCGCCGACGGGCAGTTTCCGGCGCCCGATCGGGCCGCTCGCGGTTTCGCGCGAGATGGCCGTGATGGCGGCCGGGCTGGGTCCCGGGCCGTACGGAGCGTTCATGCGGCAGTGCGGCATCTCGGCGGAGGAACTGGTCGACGCGGTGGGTCACGAGGAGGAGATGGCGCCGGTGGTGGGGCTGGCGGTGGATCCCGGGGGCAGGTTGTGGGTGGCCCGAAGGGGCAGCGGACTGGCTCCCGAGGCGGTCGACATCCTTGACGCCGAGGGCGAATACCTGGGGACGCTGGCCGCGGACGTGCTTCCGGTCGCATTTCTCTCCGAGTCGCGATTTGTCGGGGTGCGCCTGGATTTGTCCACGGGACAGGTGCTGGCGTCGATCTACGACGTGCTGGGGGACGGGTTGTCGGGCGCGGTTGGAGACCAGGCTGTTGCCGGGCGGGAAGCTTCGTGGCCGCGAGTGGACGAAGAAGCGACGGAAGACCCGACGGAGGACCTCGCCGCGGCCCGGGAGCCCGCTCCGAACCCGGCCGGCCTCCGCGAGTTCCGGGATTGCCCGGCCTGTCCACTCATGGTGGAGCTTCCCCCCGGACACTACCTGATGGGAAGGGGCCAGGGGGAAGAGCAGCGAACGGGGCATGACGGAGATCCGAACCGGCCGCAGCGCACGCGGGACATCGAGCGACCGCAAGTCGAGGTCGAGATCGCCTACCCGTTCGCGCTGGGGAAGTACGAAGTCACCTTCGACGAATGGGACCGTTGCGTCGACGATGGCGGCTGCGGCTACAGACCCACCGACCGAGGATTTGGGCGGGGTCGCCAACCCGTCATCCATGTTTCCCGTCTGGACGCCGAGGAATACCTGGCGTGGCTGAGCGAGGCTACCGGGCAACCGTACCGGCTGCCCTCCAGCGCCGAGTGGGAGTACGCCGCCCGCGCCGGCACGACCACAGCCCGCTGGTGGGGCGATGAACTCGGCGCCGGCAGGGCGGTCTGTGATGGATGCGGCAGCCGCTGGGACGATCGGTCGACCGCGCCGGTGGGCTCGTTTCCACCGAACCCGTGGGGTCTGCACGACATGCTCTCGAATGTGTCCGAAGTGGTCGCCGACTGTTGGCACGAGAGCTACAGGGGTCATCCGGGCGACGGATCGCCGCGTCTGGAGGCGCCGGCGGGCTGGCCCGACGGGGAGTGCAGGCGAGCCACCTGGCGAGGGGGTGGTTGGCCTTACTTCACCTGGACCGTCCGTGCCGCCACCCGTAGCGGTGGGAACATGGACGTTGGATTTCGCAGCGACCATCCACGGGCCGGGGGGGGCCGAGGCTTTCGGGTAGCGCGGAGGATGGAGCCGGGCTGAGGGCAGCCGTTTGTCCGCCACTTCGGGGCGAAAGTGGCCGACAACAGGGGATTCGCCGGGTTTGTTCGCCACTTCGAGGCCATAGTGGCCGACAACGGGGGATCCGGCAGGTTTGTCCGCCACTAAATGGCAATAGTGGCCGACAAGATCCACACTCAAACATCGGTGCGCCGGGACAGGCCGACGAGACGCGCGGCACGGTAGGGAGTTGGGGCCGAGAGAGCCTTCCCTCCCCTGAGGAGTCCCCGTTAACCAAGTCCCCGTTGACCACGCCTTGATATTGGTGTTGCTTGTGGCTACTCTGACTTATAGAGTACTCTGCAATCGCATTGTACGAACCCGGCAACAAGGGACACGCCATGCCCGACCCCACTCCCACCCCCCGCCCGGAGGACGACCTCGCCTTCATCCGCCGCGTCATGGAGGGTGCACGGGAAACCGCCTCGGACGGCAGCGGCCACCTCATCCTCTGGGGTTCCCTGCTGGCGGCCGCCCACACGCTCACGTACCTGATCCGCCAGGGCGAGGTGGCCGTCTCGATCACCGTGATTTGGGCCGTGACGGTCGGAATCGGCTTCGCCGGCTCGGCTCTGCTGGGAAACCGCAACCGGAAGCGGGCTCCGGTCAACTCGCTGGTGAACCGGATTCTGGCCTCGATCTGGCTTGGATGCGGGCTCTCGCTGTCACTGGTCGGGTTCCTCGGCCAGGGGTTCGACTCACTGCCGCACCAGGTCGCGCCGGGCGTCGAGGCCGTCGTCATCGGGACCGCGTTCTTTGCTTCGGCGGTGCTCCCCAACTACGCGAGCTACTGGCTGCTCGCGGCCGCGTGGTGGATCCTCGGAGGCGCGCTGCTGGTTTGGCCCTCTCCGGTTTCGAACCTGGTGATCGCCTGTGGGCTGGTCCTGTTCATGGTGGTGCCCGGGGTGGCGCTCCGGGCCCGCCGGGGCACGTCCTTCCGGCTCCACCTCGTCGCATGAAGACCTACGACTACCGCCAGTTCGACCCACTCGTCCACTCGCGGATCCGGCTCTCGCTGCTGGCCATTCTCGTGAGCGTCGACGATGCCGAATTCACCTACCTGCGCGAGCAGGTCAAGGCCACCGACGGCAACTTGGGCGCCCATCTGCGCAAGCTCGAGGACGGCGGCTATGTTCGGGTGACCAAGCACTTCGTCGACCGGAAGCCGCACACGCGGTACCGGATCACCGACATCGGGCGGCGGGCGTTCCAGGGGTATGTGGACAACCTGGAACGGTTGCTGAATGCCGAACCGGAGGATCTCGAGGGAAAGGCGGCGGGGTGAGGTGGTGATCTCGATTGGGATGGGGACCGGGTTGCGTCGGCGCGCGGGTGTGCGCGCGGCGGCCATGTGCGCCATATGGTTCGCGTCTGCCCTCGCGCCCCTCGGTCTCATTGGGCAGGAGACTTCTTCCGTCACCGGCAGCGTCCGGGACCTCGCAGGCCGTCTACTTGCCGGAGCGGACGCCTTCCTCCTGGAGACCCTCGAGGGCGCCCCCACGGACTCGGCGGGCGTGTTCCGTTTCCCTACCACGGCACGCGGCCCAGCGACACTGGTGGTCCAGCACACCGGCTACCTCGAAGTCCGCCGCGTCCTCGACCTGCCCCTCACCGGCCCGGTCTCGATCGCAATGCAGCCGGCCCCCGTCACCCTGGAAGCCATCACCGTCGAGGCCGGCACCTACCGGCTCGGCAACCTCCCCGACGTCGCCCTCGATGAACTGGAAGTCGTCTACACCCCAGGCGCCGCGGCCGACCCGTTCCGCGCGATTCAGACTTTTCCGGGAATCCAGAGCGTGGGCGAGGGGGCGGGGCTGTTCGTGCGCGGTGGCGACCTCTCCGAGACGCGGGTGCTGCTCGACGGCGCGACGGTTCTTTCACCCTTTCGCCTCGACACCGACCGTACCATTTCCTTCGGCCGCTTCGACCCCTTCCAGCTGCGGGGAATCCAGTTTTCCGCGGGCGGATTCGGCGCCGAGTACGGCGACGCCCTTTCCGCGATCGCGGACCTCGAGAGCGTCGGCAAACCGGCCGAGAGCGAGCTCGGGGTGACTGCGGCGATCGGGGCCGTCTCGGCGGGCGCGCACCTGAACCTGTCGGAGACGGCAGGGCTGCGCCTGACCGCAACGCGCACCGACACCGGGCTGCTGATGCGCATGACTGGCAGGAGGGACGAGTTCGACGAAGTCCCCCGGTCCAGCGATCTGAGCGGCGGTGGGCAGTGGATGTACCGCGACGGTGGCCGCCTCAAGGCGTTCGGACTCTTTCAGACCGACCAGGTGGGAGTCCGGACCGACGACCCCGGGCATTCGGGCATCTACCGCTCCGACGGGCGTGCCGACCTCTTCTCCCTCGCGGGGCTCGAGGACTTCGGCGGGCCGGGCCTGTCGTGGGGGCTGGCGACGAGCGGCTCGCGCAAGGACGAGGACTTCGGCGCGTTCCGGCTGGAGCGAGAAGACCGGCTGACCCAGGCACGGGCCAGGGTCGACGTGCCGCTGGGACGCGGAGCCTCGCTCGCCGCGGGAACCGAGCTGGAGCACCGCACCGCCGACCTCACGGGCTCGATCCCCACACGTGCCTACGACAACGCCCCCGGCGCGTCCACCACCGTCTTCTCCGGCGACGAGTACGGCACGCGCCTGGGAGCCTTCGGCGAACTCGAGCTGCAGCCCTCGAACGCACTGCGGCTCCTGCTCGGCCTGCGCGCCGACCGCTCCACCTTCACCGGACGCGTCACCGCCGACCCCCGGCTGTCCACCACCTGGCGCGCGGCCGAACACCTCACCCTGACCGCCGCGTGGGGCGTCTTCCACCAGGTCCCCGATCCCCTGCTCTTCGAGCCCACGCTGGGAGACCCCACGCTCCCGGCCATGTCCGCGCGCCATCTCATCGGCGGCGCGGCCTGGGACGACGGTGCGCGCCTTATCCGCATCGAGGCCTACCGCAAGCGCTACGATTCGCTTGCCGCGCAGACCCGCGACCGCATCGCCCGCGGAGGCGGAACCGGCACGGCCACGGGTATCGATCTCTTTGTCAAGGAGGAATTCGCCCTCCTGGGTATCGACGGACGGATGGCCTACAGCTTCATCCGCTCCGAGCGCACGGACCCGGACAGCGGCGCGCTGGCGCCGTCGCCCTTCGACATCACCCACACGCTCAATGTCGTCCTGAACCGCGGCTTCAGCGGCTGGCTCGAGACGGGCGTCGCCTTCCGCACCGCAACCGGCGCCCCTTTCACCCCCGTCCACGGCGCGGCCTTCGATCCGGACCGCGACCTGTGGCAACCCGTCTACGGGGCGCCCATGAGCGAGCGGCTGCCCACCTACACCCGGCTCGACCTGTCCGCCACCGTGCTGCGGAGCCTCTGGGCCGGCAACCTGACCGTCTTTTTCGTCTCGATCATGAATTCGCTCGACCGGTCGAACGTACGGGACTACCGGTACAGCGCCGACTACTCCGAGCGCATCCCCCTCAAGACCCCGTTCCCCCGCACCGTCTACTTCGGGGTGACGACCAACCTGCCCTTCTGAACTCAAAACCGGAGCAACACGATGTCCTTCCTTCAGAGACTCGCGGCGGCCTCCGCCGTGCTGGCCACCACACTCATCGCAGCCCCGCTCACCCTCACCGCCCAGGACCTGGATCCCGTTGCCATCGCGGAACGCCTGCGCACGGGACTCGACGAGGCACAGATCACCGGCGACGACGAGGCCACGAGGCAGATGGTCACCCTGGCCCGCCGCGCCGTGACCGCCTTCCCCGACGACGCGCTCGTGAATCACTACCTGGGCTACGCCCTCTACCGCCTCGCGGGCGCGACGATAGAGACGGACGCGGACGGGGGGGCGATGGCGATGCTCGCCGAGGCGCAGTCGTTCCTCGAGCGGTCGATCGAGATCGAGCCCATCGCCGAGTCGCACGCACTGCTGTCGTCCGTGCTGGGCCTGCAGATCGTCGACCCGTCCCAGGCGATGACGCTGGGAATGCAGTCGGGAATCGAAATGGGGAACGCGAGAGCGCTGGGACCGCGGAACCCACGCGTCCGTCTCGTGGAGGGACTCGCGGCCTTCCATACGCCCGAGATGTGGGGCGGCGGCCACATGGCGGCGCTCGGCCACTTCCAGGCCGCGATCGAACTCTTCGCCGAAGACGAGCCGGAGACACCGCTCCCGGCGTGGGGTCACGCGGAGGCGTATGCGTGGCTCGGGCAGACGCATGCGGCGCTTGGCGACGTGGACCAGGCGCGCGCGGCGTATGAGCGGGCGCTGGAGATTGCCCCGGAATACGCCTGGGTGCGGCATGTGCTGATGCCCGAACTGGAAGGGTAGGCCGACCAGGCTGACTTTGTCCGCCACTTTCGCCCTTCAGTGGCGGACAAAGTCCGGAATTCCCGGCTCTCCGTTGCCACAACCGCCCATCACGCCCTACTATCGGTCCCGGTGTAACCCGTTGCAGTGATTCCCAACGGCGAGGAGACTCGATATGACGTGGTCCCGCAGAGACTTCCTGCGTACCGGCTCGACCTTCGCAGCGGCCGGCCTGGTCGGCTTCGACTCGCGGCTGCTGACCGACCCAACCCTTGCCGCGCACCGCTACCGCCCCTTCCGGCCCCTCCTCGACGACCCCGATGTGCGCGCGGTCGCGATGGCCGCGCTCGAGGCGGCAAACGCCGCGGGGGCGCGCTACGCCGATGTGCGCATCGCCAGCGGAGCCACCCGCACCACCATCGTTCTCGACCGGCGCGTCGCCACCCAGGCCATACAGGGTCAGCTCAACTTCGGCGTGCGCGTCCTGGTGGACGGGGCGTGGGGCTTCGCGTCGTCCACGATCGTGACCGAAGAGGAAGCGGCGCGCGTCGCCCAACTCGCGGTGCGCCAGTCGTCGCTGAACCCGTGGGGGAAGACCCGCACGCTGGATCTGGCGCCGGCTCCCGTGGTGGCCGACGGCCAGTGGGAGACGCCGATCGACCAGGACGCCTGGAGCTACACCATCCAGGACCAGCTGGAGCTTCAGATCGAGGCCAACGAAGCGATCATCAAGGTTGGCGAGACCGAGGGCCAGGCCGCAGTCCGGGCCTACTCGTGGTTCGAGTTCTCCAAGGCCGACGTCGTCTTCGCTTCGAGCGAGGGGTCGTACATCGCGCAGCGCTTCCACAACTTCGGGAGCGTCTATTCCGCCGGCGCGATGTCGGAGGACCGTGAGCGGTACGGTTCGAGCGTGCCGGAGTCCTTCAAGACGGGGGGCTACGGCTGGGAGGCGATCGACGGCATCCCCTTCGCGGCGGATGCGGAGCAGGCGGTGGCGGACGCCATCATGATGATGAACGCGAAGGACCCCGATGTGGGGCGCTACGATCTGGTTCTCGACTCGTCGGCGGTGTCGGCGGCCTTCAATGCCTCGATCGTGAACGCGCTCGAGTTCGACCGGGTGCTCGGCTACGAGATGCACGCGGGCGGCACCAGCTACCTCGCGCCGCCGGAGGAGGTGCTCGGGCAGTACTCCTACAACAACCCGATGCTGAACGTGCGGGCAACGGGGTCGGCACCCCGGGCCGGGGGCATGTACAAGTGGGACGTCGAGGGGGTGGCGCCCGCGGACTACCAGCTTATCCGGGAGGGGGTGCTGGTCGACTACTTCACGACGCGCGAGTTCGCGCCGCAGCTGGAGTGGTGGTACAGGCGCAACGGTATGCCGGTTGAGTCGCGGGGCACGGCCGGGTCGGCAGGATCCGTCCTGATCCAGCTCGTGGCACCGAGCATCGCGATCATGGATCCGGGCGAGGAGGACGTGACCATCGAGGAGATGATCGCCGAGACCGAGGACGGCATCTACATCCACCGCGGCGGCTTCGCCTCCGTCGATCCTCCCATGCTCAACATGTCGTTCTCGGCGGGCGGGATGGCCCACGAGATTCGGGACGGAAAGCTCGGCGAGCCGATCAATGAACCCAATTTCCTGGCCCGGACCCCCGACTTCTGGCGCTCGATGGACATGATCGGAGGCGCGAGCACCTTCAGCTATCAGGGCGGCGGAACGGCCAAGGGGGATCCGTTCCAGCAGATCGGGCGCACGGTGGGGGCGCCGGCGGCGCGGTTCCGGGAGGTCAACGTCTTCACCTACTCGTGGTGATCGTGCGTTCGTTGCCTCGGTCTCTCCGCCGACCTACTGTGTTGCGTCCTTGGCGTCACTCCAGAAAGGGAAAACCGTGACATGACCTGGTCCCGAAGGGATTTCGTACGAACGGGTTCGGCCTTCGCGGCGGCCGGGCTGGTCGGCCTCGATTCGACCTTGCTGGCCGACCCTTACGCGGCGGCCCGCAAGTACCGCCCGTTCCGCCCGCTGCTCCAGGACCCCGACGTGCGCGCGATCGCGGCGACCGCTCTCGATGCGGCAAAGGGGGCGGGTGCCAGCTACGCGGACGTGCGCGTGGCCAGCGGGGCGACCCGCAGAACCATCGTGCAGGACCGCCAGGTGCTCACCCAGCTGACCTCCGGGTCGCTCCATTTTGGCGTGCGCGTGCGCGTGGGCGGCGCGTGGGGCTTCGCGTCGTCCACGATCGTCACCGAGGAAGAGGCTGCCCGGGTGGCGCAGCTCGCGGTGCGCCAGTCGTCGCTGAACCCCTGGGGGAAGACGCGCACCCTGGAGCTCGCCGCGGCTCCCGTGGTGGAGGACGGCCAGTGGGAGACTCCGATCGACGCCGACCCGTGGAACTACACGATCCAGGACCAGCTTGAGCTTCAGATCGAGGCGAACGAGGCGATCATGAAGGTCGGAGAGTCGCGCGGGATGCCCGGGGTCACCTCATTCTCCGACTTTCTGTTCGGCAAGAGCGACGTCGTGTTCGCGTCGAGCGAGGGGTCGTACATCGCCCAGCGCTTCCATGGTTTCGGCAACAACTACCTCGCCCAGGTGATGTCGGACGACCGCATGAACTTCGGCTCGAGCAGCCCGGAATCGTTCAGGACGGGCGGCTACGGCTGGGAGGCGATCGACGGGGTCCCCTTCGCGGCGGACGCCGAACAGGCGGTGGACGACGCGATCATGGCGATGAACGCGAAGGAGCCCGACGTCGGGCGCTACGACCTGGTCCTCGACTCGTCGGCGGTGTCTTCGGTCTTCAACTCCTCGATCGTCAACGCGCTTGAGTTCGACCGGGTGCTCGGCTACGAGATGCACGCGGGCGGGACCAGCTACCTCGCGCCGCCTGAAGAGGTGCTCGGGCAGTTCTCCTTCAACAATCCGAAGCTGAACGTGCGGGCCACGGGGTCGGCGCCCCGGGCCGGCGGCATGTACAAGTGGGATGTGGAGGGCGTTGCGCCCGCAGACTACCAGCTCATCCGGGAAGGGGTGCTGGTCGACTACTTCACAACCCGCGAGTTCGCACCGCAGCTGGAGTGGTGGTACCGGCGCAACGGGATGCCGGTGGAGTCGCGAGGCGCGGCCGGGTCACAGGCATCGGCGCTTATTCAGGTGGTGGCGCCGAGCATCGCCATCATGGACCCCGGCGAAGAGGATGTCACCGTCGAGGAGATGATCGCCGAGACCGAGGACGGCATCTACATGCACCGCGGCGGCTTCGGCTACGTGGATCCGCCCATGCTAAACCTGCAGTTCTCGGCGAGCGGCATGGCCCACGAGATCCGCGACGGCAAGCTCGGCGAACCGCTCAATCGTCCTGCTTTTCTGGCCCGGACTCCGGACTTCTGGCGCTCCATGGACATGATCGGGGGACCGAGCACCTTCAGCTACCAGGGCGGGGGCACCGGCAAGGGCGATCCGTTCCAGAACATCGGGCGCACGGTGGGGGCGCCGGCGGCCCGGTTCAGAGAAATCAACGTCTTCACCTACGGGAGGCGATCATGAGCAGGCGAAACAACAGGACCCCGGCAGCCGCGGCGAGCACGGCCAAGATCCTCTCGAAGGACGAGGCCATGGCGATTGCGCAGAAGGTGCTCGACTTCGCGGACCCGAGCGCGGACACGATCGTCAACGTGCAGCTGAGCAACGCGCAGAACTCGCGCTTCTCGCGCAACGAGATCACCACGCAGCTCGACGCGTCGCTCGGCCAGGTGACGGTCACCACAATGTTGAACGGCAAGACCGCCAACGGCGTCACCCAGCGCTTCGACGACGACGGGCTCATGGAGGCCGTGCGCTGGGCCGAGGAGGCCACGCGCGACGGTCCCGGCGAGCACGGGACGAGCCGCCTCGTCCAGCCCCGCACCTACCCGGTCCCTCCCGGTCTGTGGTCGGAGGCGAGCCGCGCGGTGGACATCGAGGACCGCATCCAGAAGGCGGTGAGCGCGATCGAGGGGACCGACGGGTACGTTTCGGCGGGCACGGTCGACCTCAGCGTGGCGTCCATGCTCGTGGCGAACTCCGCCGGGCTGGTCGGTTACTGCCGCAGTACGAACGGCTCCCTGTCGCTCACGGCCCGCACGAACGACAACACGGGGTCGGGGTGGGCCGGCAAGGCAATCTACGACTTCAACGACCTGGACGGCACGGGGATCGCGAACCGGGCCACCGACAAGGCGGCGCGCTCCCGCGAACCGCAGGCCATCGAACCTGCGCGCTACACGGTGATCCTCGAGCCGGACGCCTACGCGCAGATGATCTTCTTCATGATGCGCTACCATATGGACCTTCCCTCCGCCCAGTCGGGCTTTTCGGTCTGGGCGGCCCCGAACGGAGAAACCAAGATCGGGCAGCAGGTCTTCGACGACCGGCTTTCGTTCGTTTCGGATCCCATGGACCCGGACGGACCCTTCTGTCCCTTCAACCCGGTGGGCGTTCCCTTCGACCAGACCTATTGGGTCCGGGACGGCATTCTCCGCGCACTGAGCTACGGCGACGGCGTCGCAGAGGAGCGCGGCCAGGACCATCCCCTGGCGAATCCGGTTGCGGTGAGGCTCCAGCCCCGAGAGGGGACGACGCTGACCACCCTCGAAGAGATGATCGCAACCTGCGAGCGGGGCATCTACGTGACGCGCCTGACCACACAGTTCGCCGACTTCCGGCGTCTGGTCTTCACCGGCGTGACCCGCGACGGTACCTGGCTGGTCGAGCGCGGGAAGATTACCCGGCCGATCGCGAACATGCGCTACGTGGATTCGCACATGTTCTTCCTGAACAACCTGGAAGCGATCGGCGAACCCGTGCTGACCGCCGGCGGCAGCTTCGTGCTTCCGCCGGTCCGGTCTCGCGACTTCAACTTCACGGCGATCGCCGATGCGGTCTGAGGCGGCTGTGATCCCAGGTCCGGGAACGACAACGGAACCATCGGGGGACGGGGCGGCGGCGAGGCCGGCCGCCCCATCCAGGGACGAGCTGCTGTCCAGCGTGACACGGCTCAAGGGCGAAGTGGGCAAGGTCATCGTCGGACAGGAGCAGGTGATCGAGGAGGTCCTGCTGGCGATTCTTGCTGGCGGGCACGCACTCCTGGTGGGTGTTCCGGGACTGGCCAAGACGCTTCTGATCCAGACGATCTCGCGGGCCATGTCGCTCGACTTCCGCCGCATTCAGTTCACGCCCGACCTCGTTCCCAGCGACATCACCGGCACCGAGGTCATGGAAGAGGACACGGCCACCGGGCACCGCAACTTTCGCTTCGTACCCGGCCCGATCTTCGCCAACATCATCCTGGCCGACGAGATCAACCGCGCGCCGCCCCGCACCCAGGCGGCCATGCTCGAGGCCATGCAGGAGCGGCACGTTTCCGCCGGGGGCGAGACGATGGACCTGCCCCGGCCGTTCTTCGTCCTGGCCACCCAGAACCCGATCGAGCAGGAGGGGACCTACCCGCTCCCGGAAGCGCAGCTGGACCGGTTCCTCTTCGACATCCGGGTGGCGTATCCGTCGCAGGGGGAGGAGGTGGGGATCCTGAGGGCGACCACGGCGGTGGGTGACGCCGACATCGAGCCGGTGCTGGACGGACCGGGGCTGCTGGCGCTCAACCGCCTCATTCGCGAGGTGGCCGCTCCGGAGCCCGCGCTCGAATACGCGGCCGCGCTGGCCCGCGCCACCCGGCCGGCCGAACCGGAAGCGCCGGAGTTGGTGCGGCAGTACGTACGGTGGGGGGCGGGCCCGCGGGCTGGGCAGGCGCTCATCCTGGGCGGCAAGGCGCACGCGCTGCTGGACGGACGACTGAACGTGTCCCCGGAGGACATTCAGCGTGTGCTGCACCCGGCCATGCGCCACCGGGTGCTGCCCAACTTCGCCGCCGAGGCCGAGGGGATCACGATCGAGCACGTCATCGACCACCTCCTCGAAGCGGTGCCTCCGCCCAAGAGCCGCATCCCGGCGTAGCGGCCGGTGACAGAGGGTCACTGCCAGATGCGACTCCCGGCGCCCGCGGTCCGATGGCCATGAACGCGGCCGACGGAGCGCTCCTCGACGCCGTGCGTTCGCTGCGCTGGCCCGCCCGCCTCAAGGCGCCGGCAGGGCTGGCGGGCGACCACCGCTCGTGGATGCGGGGAATCTCGACGGAGTTCGAGGACTACCGCGCCTACCGCCCGGGCGACGAGGTCAGCAAGATAGACTGGAAGCTCCTGGCCCGGCGTGACCGCGCCTACATCCGCCTGTCCACCGAGCAGACGGTGCTTCCCACCATGGTCGTCCTGGACGCGTCGGCTTCCATGGCCTTCCCGGCGGCAACGCTGGAGAAGTGGCACTTCGCCCGCCACATCGCCATCGGCCTGGCCTCGGCGGCGCACAACGGCCGCGACCCCGTGGGCATCGCGGTCGCCACCGACCAGTCCGGCGGCCACTATCTCCCGGCACGAACCCGGCGCGGCATCGTCCACCAGATCCTCGCGCTCCTGGGCACAGTCGACCCCGCCGGCACCCCACGCCTGGCCCCCGTATTCGACGCCGTCGCCCGGCGGAATCCCCGCGCCCGCATCGCCGTAGTGAGCGACTTCCTCGGCGACGCCGACGAGCTCCTCACCCTGGCCACTCAAAGGTCCGCCGCGGGCCGCGAAGTGCACGCTATACACACTATACACACTACCGAGATCTCCCCCCCCACCCGCCCCGCCCTCGTCGTCGATCCCGAAGAGGCGCAGCTCAAGCGCCCCCTCACCGATCTCTCACGGCTCCGCTACCTCGAGAACTTCGGCGCCTGGCGCGAGCGGCTGGCCCGGGACTGGCGCATGGCCGGCGCCTCGTACACCGAGGTGGTGACCGGCCAGGGGGCGGCCCAGGCGGTGCAGCGGATCGTGCGTCCCCCCGAAACCGGGAGCCGCGCGTGATCTTCCTGGCTCCCGTCTACCTCATCGTTGCGGGCACCGTCGCGGCCGGGGTCGTGGCGCTCCACTTCCTGTCCACCCGGGAGCCCGACACCGACCTGCTCCCCACCGTGCGCTTCATTCCGAAGGTGCCGGTGCAGGCGACCACCATTACCATGCGCTTCAGCGACCCCTGGCTTCTTGTGCTGCGGGTGCTGCTGATCCTGCTTCTCGGAGCGGCGCTGGCTCGGCCCCTGCTTCACCCCCTCGCGGCTCCGGTCAAGAGTATTGCGGTGGTGGATGTGTCGCGGGCGGTGGAGAGTCCGCGTGAGCTGGCGGACAGTGCGCGGGGGTATGTGGAGGGGGCGGCGGCGGTGGTGTTCTTCGACCGCGAGGCGCGGGAGGTGGGGGATGGGGCGATGGATTCGCTCGAGGTGCTGGCGGAAGGGGCACCGGTTTCGGGGGACGGGCTCGCCGGTGAGGGGACCGGAGCGCGTGGCGGGACGCAACGGTGGACACGCGCCGAGAAGGGGTCGCTTTCCAGCGCCATGATCGCCGCGCTCCGCACCGCGTCCAGGCTGCGCGACGGGGCCGACTCGCTGCAACTGGTCGTGATTTCGCCGTTCGCGCGGGAGGAGAGGGATGCCGCGACGGAGCGGATGCGGGCCCTGTGGCCGGGCAGGATCGAGGTGGTGAGGGTGGGGGGGGTGGGCCCCGCGGACGGTTTGCCACCAGGAGCGCCCACAGGAACCGCCGCCGAGTCGCCCACGCAGACCTCGGGCGTCCGCATTGAATGGGCCGACTCCACCGCGTCCGAACTCTGGGCCGAACGCGAAATCCCCGACACCATCGCTGGAGTACGCGCGAACGACGCCGTCATGGTCTACCCCTTCGAGCGCCGCTGGCGACCCGCCGCTGCGACACCCCCGGCACTCTCCACCAGCAGCCAATCCCCCACCACCGAAAACCCCCGAGTCTACGCCCGCTGGATGGACGGCGAACCCGCCGCCTTCGAACGCGCCACCGCCGACGGCTGCGTCCGCTCCATCGCGATCCCCCTCCCCACCGAGGGCGACGCGATCCTCCGCCCCGCCTTCCAGCGTTTCCTGTCCGGCC
Organism: Longimicrobiales bacterium; assembly: GCA_965208295.1. Taxonomy (GTDB): domain Bacteria; phylum Gemmatimonadota; class Gemmatimonadetes; order Longimicrobiales; family Gaopeijiaceae; genus Bin94. The sequence continues at coordinate 2,378,261 of OZ242328.1, forward strand.
TCGACACCCCGTGCGGCGAACCCGGCGATCCGACCCCCCTCTCCGACGAATTCCTGACCGCTTTCGCCGGCGACGGCCCACTCGCACCCGCATCCGAAATCGGCCGACAGGTGAAACGGGTGACCCCAGCCGTTCCCTGGATCCTCGCCCTGGCCCTTCTGGTCGCGCTCGCCGAGCACTGGGCCAGACGACGGCTGGCAAGTGGATCCGACAGGGGACCCGCGAGCGGCCGCCCACAACGTGGCAATCGCGGCGGGAGTCCCTCGCGCAAGGGAAGGAGGGCTGCATGATGGCCATCCCACGGCGGATCCAGCGCAAAAGGAGAGCAGCATGACGCCCCTCCAGCAGGTCCGGCGCACCAAGCGCGGACTCGGTCTTCTCACGACCCTCACCGCCCTCTTCCTCGGCGCGGGCGTCACCTTCGGCCTCCTCGTGGCCGCGATGCTCCTCTCCCTCGCCCTCCCCCTCCCCCCCGGCGTCCGCCCGGTAATCCTCCCGGCAGCCATCGCAGCAGGCCTCGCCACCCTCGTCCTCCTGCTCTGGCGCCGCCGCTTCGTCTGGTCCCTGCCACGCGTCGCACTCTGGGTCGAGGAGCGCGCCCCGGAGCTTCGCTACGCCCTCGTCACGGCCATCGATCCACGCTACGCCGACCGTTTCGGCGAACGCCTGGCCCCCATCATCGCGCGGGTCGATCCCGGAGCCTTCGTCAGGCGCGCCGCGCTGCGATCACTCCTCCCGGCCGCCATCCTGCTCCTCGTCACCGGCGTCTCCTACTCGGCAGTCCCGCAGAACTGGCGCACCGCAGTCGTCGGAACGGCCGTGGACCCAACAACCGAAGTCACCGAAATGCCCAGCCGCCTGGAAGCGCTCCGCGGCTCGGTGACTCCACCCGCCTACGCCCGGCGAAGCGGACTGCGACGCGAGGAATTCGACGATCCGGCAACCATTGCCGGCCTCGCCGGCAGCACCGTCGACCTGCACGGCGAAGGCATCCCCGACGGGATCGAGATCCTCCTCGGCGAGACCCCCCTCGAAGCGGGCCCGGAGGGGGACGACGGCTGGCAATCCGCCTTCACCCTGCCCGACTCCGCCGTGGCCCTCGAACTCAGGGACCGTCAGTACCAGCGGCTGGTCGTGATCGATCCCCGGCGTGACGCGACGCCCTCGGTCGAACTGCTGCTTCCCATGCGGGACACCACCGTGCGCACCATCGAGGGCGACATCGAACTCCACGCGCGAATGAGCGACGACATCGGTCTCGGTGGAGCCTTCTTCGAATCGATCGTGACGATGGGACAGGAGGAGGGACACATCACCTTCCGCCGCGACACCCTCGAGCACCGCGAACTCGGCAACGACCGGAGCGGAGAGATCTCGCTTACCCTGCCCCTGGCCCACTTCCGGCTCGAGGAGGGCGACATGCTCTCGCTGCGCGCCGTCACCTTCGACAACAACACGCTGACGGGCCCCAGCTACGCCACCTCGGAGACCCGCGTCCTGCGCCTCGCGACCTCGTCGGAGTACGACTCGCTCGCCATCGAAGGCGCGCCCCCGCCCGACGACAGCCTCTTCCTGAGCCTGCGCTACATCATCCAGCTCACCGAGGAGATCCACGCCGAGAGGCGCACCATGTCCCGCGACCTCTTTGTCGATTCGGCGCAGTCGATCGGAATCCAGCTCCGGCGCGTCATCCGCACCGTCGAGCTTATGCAGCGGGAGTGGACGATGGAGGGCGTCTTCGAACCCAATCCGCTCCTGGCGGAGGCTCACGAAGCGCTCTGGGAGGGGGTGCGCGCGCTCTACATCGCCGAAACCGGAGAGGCGCTGCCGCCCATGTGGGCCGCGCTCAAGTTGCTGCAGGAGTTTGCGCTGACCGAACGGTACTATTTCCGGGGCCAGCCGCCTGAACTTCTGGTGAACCTCGGGCGGGTCCGAATGCAGGGGAAGGACACGGGGTACGCCGCGCCGCGTGTCCGGCGGGAAATGTCGGGCGAGAAACGCCGTGAATTGATGGCCAGCTACGTGGAGTCGGTGCGTCTGCTGGAACCGGCTCCCGACAGCGCCATGAACACGCTCATGCGCATGCAGGTGGAAGCGTTGCGGGAGTTCCCGGGGCTGGCATCGGTGCTGGGGGAGGCTGTGGCGGCCATTCGCGCCGGAGAGGATGCCACCGCGTCGCTCGCCGAGGTGCGGCGTTCGCTCGAAGGCAGGACGATCATCAGGAGACGACTTACATCGTGGAGCGCGTTATGGGAGAAGCGGTAATGAAGCCGGCGGCCAGACACTCGACCGACCCCCTCATGGCTAAGACACTCGGACGGGTGACCCACCCTTGGGCGCGCAAGCCCGGGGCCCCGCTCGCTTCCAGCCCGTCGGCCACCCGCGTCCCCCACGGCGCGGCCCACCACCACGCACCCCTCAACCACTCCCTCCCCGCCGAGGAGTTCCGCTGGACCTCGGTCCAATACGAGGTGGGCGACTGGGAGAGCGGCCTCGGCATGGTGGCCAACCTCATCGACACCGTCGCCCGCTACACCGTGCTTCCCGTGGCCCCGCGCGGCAGCATCGTGTCGCTCGGAAGCCGGCAGATCTTCGAGCACCCCTTCGTGTGGTTCACCGGCCATTTCCCGCTCGCCTTCACCGAACAGGAACGCGAAAACCTGCTCGAGTACGTCGACCGGGGAGGCTTCATCGTCATGGACGACCACAACCACGACATCGACGGCGAGTTCCACAAGACCGCCCACGAGGAGATCGCCAGAACCTTCGGGCCGGACGCGCTCCAGGAGATCCCCAACGATCACGAGCTCTACACCAAGTTCTTCGAATTCGACCGGGGGCCGCCCGCGACCTCCCACGAGCTGAACGGCTGGGGCGACAACCTCCTGCACCGTCACCTCTACGGCGTCTTCCGCGGCGAACGCATCTCGCTCCTCTACAGCAGCAAGGATTACACGTCGGAGTGGTCATTCGGCCCCGACACCAAGCGATTCATCGCCGTCGATCCCACCCGCTTCGGCGTCAACCTGGTCGTCTATGCCCTCACCAGCTGACCCCCCGCCCCGTCCCCCCTCGCGGGAAGACCCGAGCGCACCCGGCACCACCCCACCCGGCGCGTCTCCCGACCGCGACATCGAGGCGACCATGCGCCTGCGCCACCGGCTCCGCCTCCTCTTCGAGCGCACCACGCGCGCGGCCTCGCTGGCGCTGATCGTCCTCCTCATCGGCCACGCGATCTACTCGCTGCGCGAACGCCCCTCGCTGCGCGCGGACGGCGCCGCCGTCGAGGACGCCCTCGCGCGCTGGAGCACGAGCGAATCCCCGCGCCGGATCCACGCGGCCCTCGATTCGATCCCCGCACCGCACATTCGCGACTGGATCGCGGCCTTCCCGGGCGCGGGAACCGAGGCCAGCTGGGACGGGCAGACCCCCGCGCCGAGCGCCGTGAGCGTGGAGCCGGTGGCCGATCCGCAGAAGCCGTCCAGGGTGTGGGTCGCCACGCAGCCCGGAGCGCAAGTCGAGCTGCGCGACGAACTCGGCGCCCTGGACAGCACGACCGCCCAGGGATTCGGCACCGTCTTCGTCCTCCCCCGCCTGGAAGGCCGCGTCCAGGCGAGCATCGGTGGAAACGGTCTCGCCACCAACGACCTGCAGGACTCCGTCTCGATCAAGTCGGCGCTGGTCGTGGCAATGGCAGGATGGGAAGGCAAGTTCATCGCCGCGGCCCTCGAGGAGCGCGGCTGGCAGGTCGACGCCCGCTTCGCCGTCGCCCCCTCCGGGGACGTGGAACAGGGAACCGGGCAGGTTCGGCTCGACACCGCCCGCTACTCCTTCGTGGTCGCGGTCGACTCGGTGATCAAGCGCTACGCCGACCAGCTGCCGCGTTACGTCAGGCAGCAGGGCGGCGGGCTCATCGTCGTGGGAGAAGCGTCCTCGCTGCCCGCGCTTGCGCCGCTGCTCCCCGCCCGCCGGGGCATCCCGAGCCGCCCGATCGATTTCCGGCCCGAGACCGCCGAAGATCCGCGCCAGTCCTTCGCGCTGGGAGATCTGTACAACCTCAAGGACGGCGCCATGGTGCTGGAGACCCGCGAGGACGACGTGGCCGTCGCGGGCTGGCGCGTGGGAGATGGGCGGGTCATTCAGATCGGCTATCTGGGCACCTGGCGTTGGCGAATGGCCGGCCCGGCGGAGGACGCGGTCGAAGCGCACCGCCTGTGGTGGTCGGCGCTGGCGAGTGGCGTGGCGCATGCGCCGCGTTTCGACCGCCGGATCACCGGCCAGGTGGAGCCGACCCCGCTCGCGACAATGGTCGACAGGATCGGGGCGCCAGCACCGCGGGAACTCGAACTCGCGGGAATCCTGGACGATCCGCGGCTGTTGCCATTCCTGTTCGGGGTGCTGATGGGATTGCTGATGCTCGAGTGGGCGTCGAGGAGGTTGCGGGGGGCGGGGTAGGTCTCCGCGACCGACTTTGTCGGCCACTATTGCCTCTTTGTGGCGGACAAACAATTTTGTCGGCCACTATTGCCATTTAGTGGCGGACAAACCAGCTTGTCGAGCCCGGATTGAGCCCAGATCCCCCCCGACACGATAAAACCCCCCACCCCATGCCCCCTGTCCATTACCAGCCCGACAGCTTCCCCCCGGAGGACCGCCTCGACTGGCGCAGGCTGATCCCGCTCATCGGGCCAACCGCCGCCGCCGTCGCCAGGTACGACAGCCTGCTCCGCACCGTGCCCAGCGCGCACGCCACGCTGGCCGCCCTTCGCGTGCAGGAGGCCGTCTCTTCTTCGCGCATCGAGAACATCTTCACAACCGTCACCGAGGTCCTCGAGACCGACGCCGGGCTGGAGCCGGCCAACCCCTACTCGCAGGAAGACGCCGACGAAGTCCTCAACTACCTGGCGGCGGAGCGGCGGGCAGCGGAGATGCTCCCCGAAAAGCCGCTGTCCCTGCGCGTGGTCCGCGAAGCGCACGGCCGGCTGCTCGCCGGAGAGCGGGGCCGCGACAAGTCTCCCGGCGATTTCCGTCACTCGCCCGTATGGATCGGCGGGCCGGGATCGACCTCCGAGACCTCCACCTTCGTGCCCGCCCCGGCCGGGATGGTGCCCGACGGCATGAGCGCGTGGGAACGCTATGTCCACGCCGACTCCCCCGACCGCCTGGTCCAGGTCGCGGTGCAGCACGCCGAGTTCGAGGCGGTGCACCCGTTCCTGGATGGCAACGGCCGGCTCGGGCGCATGCTGATCCCGCTTCTGATGCGGCAGTACGGCCTGATCGGCACCCCGGTCTTCTGTATCAGCCGCCAGATCGCGCCGCGTCGCGTCTTCTACTACGACGCCCTCCTCGGCGTCTCCCGCGATGACGACTGGACAGGGTGGTGCCTCTATCTGCTCGACGCGATCCGGACACAGGCACAGGAGGGCGCGGCGACCATCCGCACGATTCTCGAACTGCGCGCCGAAGCGGAATCGCATGTGCCGCGTCGCACACGGGCCCGGTACGTCGATGCGGCGCTGGACCGTCTCTTCGCGCAACCCGTGTTCCGGGCCAGCGAATTCGCGGCCGCAGGGAGGATCCCGTCGCGGACCGCGCGCAGGATGTTGTCGCGGCTGCGCGACAAGGGTGTGCTCGAGGAGGCCGTCCCCTCGAAGGGAAGGCGCTCGGCCGTGCTGAGGTTCCCCCGGCTGCTCGAGGCGGTGGCGGGATGAGGGCGCTTGACCCGTGGGGCGCATCCCCTCCGCCGAGCCGCCGGGAGTCATCGTTTCCCCCAACCTCCATCGTCACCGCCGCCACGCGCCGGAATCCGGTACCCCCCGGCTGATGATGACTTCGAGTTCCGGGCCGACACTGGACACGGCCTCCTCGAACGCCTGTGCCGCGTTACGGGCCGACGCCCCGCGGAGTATCCCCCGTACCTGTCCCGTGCGCGGGTTGCGGAGGATGGCCACCGCCCTGTCGCTGTCAGCGTCGAGTGTGACGGAGCCGCCGGGGCCCGAAAGCGTGATGGTGGCGAGGGTTCCGCCCCAGGAAGACTGGACCGGTACCGCAAAGGCGAAGCCGGAACTCCCGTCGCTGCCGACAACCTCGAGCATGGCAAAGCTGAGCGAGAAGAGTTCGCCGCCGTCGGCGGTCCGTCCGGTGATCCTGTGGTCGCCGGCGGCTTCAGGCAGCGAAGCCGGGGCGTCCATCACGAACACGGGTTCCAGGAAGGGCACGCTGTCTACGCCCACGCCCCCCCACACAAGGAGTGTCCTTTCCTGCGTCCCCTGGCCTGCCCGGTCCGACAGCGCGGGTTGATCGTAGTCGTTCACACGGAAGCGCAGCGCGTTGGTGAAATGGTAGTCGCTGATCCAGAAGGCAGGTGGATCACAGAGGCTCATAAGGTCTGGGGTGGATGGGAGTACCAGTCGCCCGCCGTCCCGGAAATCGTAGCCCCAGACACCGATGGACCCGTACGCATGGGGGAAATTGTAGAACCCTGTCCGGGTGTCGTCGCACGACACCGACCGCAGCCCCATGTTGACCGCCAATCCCCGCGCTTGATTGCGCGGAATTGCCGCGAAAACGCTGGACCGCCCCGGCGGCAGGAACGTCACCACTTCCCGCCCAGCCAGAGGCTGCCCCGTCATTCCCTGATAGTGCCCTGTACCGCCTTCCATGATCCGGATGATCCCGGTCTCAAGAAGAATGGCGAATATATCCTCCGCCGTAGTCAGCACGGGTTCGTGCGCCGTCACTTCCAGATCGGCTACGGGCAGCAGCATCCGTGTGTATTGCAGCATTTCGTGGTTTGCGGGATCGGCAGCGATGTCCCCGACCAGCTCGACGACCGACGAATCGGGATCCCCGCTCAGGAGGAAGGGGATCAGCGTCAGGTCGAGGAGGGGCACGGTCTGGACATCGACGCTCAGGCGACCGGACTCCGGAATTCGTGTCGGGACTCCCAGCCCGGGGTCCAGTGTTCCCTCCGGGTCGATTTCAATCACCATCTCGAGTCCCGGTTGAATCACTTGCTCCGGAATCACCGCGTTGGCCGACCTCGAGAGATCGCTCTGGTCCAAGCGATCGGGGATCGGCACCGATGTCGCGTCGATGTTCGCCACATGCACCTGCCGGCCGTTGAGGTAAAAGACGGCGCGGACCGCCGGCATGCCCTGGTTCGTGGCCTGCCGGGCGATCGGGAACACGCGCAGCAGCGCCTCCTCGCCAGCCACCAGCGGCACCGGGAACTCCATTGACTGCGCTGCCTGGGTGAGGTATGCCATCGGCGGATCCCACTCGCAGCGGGCGATCCGGCGCCTGACAATCCCTTCCGCCCAGGCGAGCAGCTCCGTGGGAAGGCACAGACCTGTCCCTCCCGCCAGGAATTCCTCAAGACGGGTAAGCGCCGTCAGTTCGGGCGGGAGAGCACCGGCCAGCCCGGCGTTGTTGGTGAGCTGCAACCGTTGGAGGGATGTTATCCGGCCGAATTCGGCGGGAATCGAACCCCTCAGACCGTTATTCTCGAAATCCACGTACTCCAGATTGACGAGATGGCCGAGTTCGGCCGGTATCGGACCCGTCAGCTCGTTATCGTCGAGATGCAGGTCCGTCAGATTGGTCAGGTTGCCGAGCTGGGCCGGTATGTGGCCCGTCAGATTGTTTTGATAGAGAGCCAGCACCGCCAGACTGGTGAGGTTGCCGAGTTGGGCGGGTATTGGGCCTGTCAGATCGTTAATAAAGAGATACAAGTGCGTCAGACTGGTCAGGTTGCCGAGTTCGGCCGGTATCGGGCCCGTCAGATCGTTACTATAGAGATACAAATGCGTCAGACTGGTCAGGTTGCTCAGTTCGACCGGTATCGGGCCCGTCAGGTCGTTACTAAAGAGATACAAGTGCGTCAGACTGGTCAGGTTGCCGAGTTCGGCCGGTATCGGGCCTGTCAGATCGTTCCCATCGAGATACAAGTGCGTCAGACTGGTCAGGTTGCTCAGTTCGACCGGTATCGGGCCCGTCAGATCGTTCCCACTGAGAAGCAAGAGCGTCAGACTGGTCAGGTTGCTCAGTTCGACCGGTATCGGGCCCGTCAGATCGTTACTATGGAGATACAAATGCGTCAGACTGGTCAGGTTGCCGAGTTCCGCCGGAACTACTGTGGTCAATTGTAAATGACTATACATCAACATGTTACAGTGGACATTGCGAGCCATGTATCACTTAGGGTATGCAGAAATGAGCGGGATTTCGTCGGATCAAATGGGATCCCGGCGGAGTAACCGTTGGGTCACGCCGTGGGCCCGATCTCCTGCGGGTTTGCCATCGACGGGGACCGAGCAATCGACGAAGCGCCTGCCTCCCACCACCATCGGGTCGCGGAGCGGCGGGCGAAGACAGACCCGTGGTGCCGCAACGATATGGTCGGATCCCCAGCCGCGTAAGGGGGCGGGCACGACTGAACGGCGGATGTCCCTGTCCGGGAACGAAACGCCGACCGCCGCAACTGCGTAAACCGTCCATACGGCAAACACTGGACCACACGGGCCCGACGTGCACGCAATCCAGACCTTCGACCTGACCAAACGCTACGGCACGCGCGCCGCGAAATCGGTGCTGGCAGTGGACCGGATTTCCTTCGCCGTCGAGGAGGGCCAGGTGTTCGGTTTCCTCGGTCCCAACGGAAGCGGCAAGACGACCACTATCGGGATGCTCGTGGGCACCATCAAGCCGACGGGCGGCCGCTTCACGCTGTTGGGAGCTTCCGGCCCCAAGGGCCTCATGGCCGCCCGTGCCCGCGTCGGCGCCACGCTGGAGACGCCCAACTTCTACCCGCACATGAGCGGTCGCGACAACCTGCTCGTTGCTGCGGCGGTCAAGGGAGTGGGCCGCCCCCGCATCGAGGAGTGCCTGGAACTGGTCGGCCTGTCCGACCGCGCGAAGCACCGCTTCAAGACCTATTCGCTCGGGATGAAGCAGCGGCTGGCGCTCGCGGCCACCATGCTGAACGACCCCGAACTGATCATTCTCGACGAGGCCGCCAACGGGCTCGATCCACAGGGGATCCGCGAGATCCGCGAGATCATCCGCATCCTTGCCGACCGCGGCAAGACGATCTTTCTGTCGAGCCACCTGCTCGCGGAAGTCGAGCGCATCTGCTCTCATGTCGCGATCATCCGCCAAGGGAGGATCGTTGCCTGGGGTGCCGTGGCGGAGGTGGTGGGTGAAGGCAGCGCGGTGTTGCTACGCGCGGAAGACACCGAAGCCCTCGTGGGCGCAATGCAGACGTACCCGGAAGCGACTTCGGTGCGTCGGTCCGACGAAGGCATCGTCGCTACGCTGAAAGTGGACGACTTGGCCAGCGTGACACGCTACCTGGCGGGACAGGGGATCTACCTGTCCCATCTGGCACCGTACCGGCCGAGCTTGGAGGAGGCTTTCATCGACGCTACCCAAGCTGCCGTGGATTCGATGACGGAGATCGCATCTTGAAGATCGTGGGCGTGCTTCTGCGGATCGAGTGGCTCAAGACGGTCAAGCGGCGAGCCTTCTGGGTGGCCGTGGGCGCATTTGCCGTCTTCACCGCGATCCCCGCAGTCGAAGGCGTCCGCAGCGCCCGCCGGAATCCGAACCTGTCATATGCCCTCCCGGAGAGCTGGCCTGACATCTTGGGCGCCGCGACCGGGCTGGGACCGTTATTCGCCGGCGTGCTGATGATCCTGCTCGTAGCACCCGAGTTCACTTGGCGCACGGCGCGCCAGAACGTGATCGACGGCCTCAGCAAGGAGAGGTTCTACGCGGGGAAGGTCATGTTGCTCGCCGGACTCGTCCTGCTCTTCATCGCAACGGCGGTGCTCATCGGCGTTGGTGGGACGCTGCTCAGCCCGAGCGAAGGCGGCCTCGGCATCCTGCGGCCGACGGATCTCAGCTACATGGGCGGTCTCGCCTTGAGCCTGCTGCTCGTCGGGAGTGCTGGGCTGATGCTCTCGGTGCTCATTCGTTCCTCGGGACCCGCGCTGGGCATCCTCTTCCTCTGCCTCATCGTCGAGGAGGCGGTCGGTGGGCTGATCTCGCGAACGGGCGGGGCTCTGCGGCGCTCGGCCGAATACTTTCCGTTCAGCCTTCTCGATCAACTCGGCGACGATCTCGCCCACTACCCGGAGGTATTGGCCGATGTCAACGCGGAACGCACGGAACGGGGACTCGAATCTTGGGAGTTCCTCGATGTCGAGGTGCTCGCCGTCGCGGCGCTGGCCTACAGCGCCATCTTCCTCGGGGTCGCGTTTCTGAGCATGCGCAAGCGCGACCTGTAGTAGGCATCCCGGACGGTGGGCAGTCGCCATCGGCCTGCTTCCTTGAGCCAGCCGACGCCTTGGGCCTTGATCAATGCGTGGAGGATGTCGACCGACCGTTTCTCCACGGCTTGACCGAACGGTTACGCGGCGGAGGTAAGCGTCGGTCAAGTCGTGGCGAGCGTGCCCTGTGAGTGGATCGTGGGGGGTGGGTTCACCGGTGGAGGATGCGTTTCCAGTGCTTGGCGAGGGGGCAGAGCCAAGCATCCTTGGCGGGCTTACCGTACTGCTTGGCGGTGTCGTAGCGGCCGCGTCCCTTGGTGGTGCCGACGCGGATCCAGCCGGAGGCCCTGTAGACGCCGCTGGTGAAGCGGGGGACTTACCGGCGGAGCGGTCGAGTAACCGTATGAGTGCAAGGGTCATTTACACAGAAAATCTGACAGTCCCGCGGGCGTGGAAGGGAGTGAAGCCACCTCGCAACCGGACGCTCTCCCGGCTCCAATGAGTGGTTTTCTCGGCCCGTCCACAGGCGCCCGACCGCGCCTGCGGGGGTGAGAAGCCGTCGGCCAGTGCAGGCGACCAACTCGCGGGGGATCTCGGGCACTGCATCGTCGCCGGGGCCATGGACGGCGCAGTCGTTCGTCTCCGGCATGCCCCAACGCCGTCGCCGCCTCTCTCTCTCCCGAGTGTTTGCGCTTCCCCGGGGGCTCGCGGCATACAGTCCGTCTTCGCGACCCGCTGGCCGAACTGGAGTGGAGGCGTCGCTGCGTTCGCTGAGGCTCGGCATGGCCGCTAAATTGGATTGCGGCTGCAACCGAACGGACCCGGAGAGTCAACTACCCTGCCGCAGCGTCCGCAAGAATGGGAGTCTCGTCGCCATGCCAACCCTTCGGAAGAACCTCAGCCCATTCGCCGCCATCTCTACCCGCGCCGCCTTGCTGTTGCTGCTGGCCGCCACGCCGCTGGCTGGGCAGTCTGGTGGAACCATCCGGGGCACGGTCGTGGACGCGTTCGGCACCGCCTTGCCGGATGTCCCGGTGACGGCGACCGGTCCCGGCGTGGACGCGGAAGCCTTCACGGACGCGGAGGGAGCCTTCGAGTTCACCGGCGTGGCACCCGGCGACCTTACCTTGACCGCCAGCCTGTTCGGCTACGCGACGCGGGTGATTCCAGTTACCGTGCGCGCGGGCGCTGTCTGGACGGTCCAGATCGTTCTGCACCCTTTTTTCCAGATCGCTCCGCTCAGCGTGGTGGCGGAGGAGCCCACGGTCTTCGCCCGCAACTTCGTCGCGGAGCCGATGATGAGGCAGCAGTCGAGCATCACGGCCGTGACGTCGGTGATCGACAACCTTCCCGGCGTCTCGGTCCAGGAGGGGGACGCGTACTCCGTTGACGACTGGTCGAGCAACGTCGTCATGCGCGGGTTCCAGACGACCTACAACGACGCACAGATCGGCACCACCATCGACGGATTCCCGAACGGCAAGTCGGACTACTGGAGCGGCGCGAAGGCGAACCGGTTCGTCGACCCGATGAACCTCGGCGGCGTCGAGGTGTCGCAGGGGACCGCCGACATCGCCTCGCGGTCGGTCGAGGCGCTGGGCGGCACGCTCAATTTCCTGACGGCCGATCCGTCGGAGGAGGCGAGTCAGACGGCCTCCGTGACGATCGGCGAGAACGAGGGCCAGCGGTTCGCCCGCGCGGGTCGAGACCGGATCGCTATTCGGCGGCACGACGCGGGCGTGGGTCGCCGCGATCCGGCAGGAGGCGACCGACTGGATGGAGGGCTCGGCGAGGAACGAGCGGGAGCACTTGGCCGCCAAGATCGTGTCCTCGCACGGCAACGTGGAGCTCACCGGCTACCTCTCCTACGACGACATCCACGAGGATGTCTACCAGCGGCTTTTCAGCGACGCGGATCTCCCTCAGCGCCGGCGTTTACCGCCACCACAACTGGGGGCGTGGCGACTGGCTGCCGCCCTTCATCGTCGACGTGGTCGACGACGGGGCCGGGCCCGAGTCGGAGCTCGCGGGCCGAGCGCCGGTGCGTTCTGGAAACTCGGCTCTCGCGACCGCCGTTCGCGAGCAGGTGTCACCCAGTGTTCCGCTGGAGGGTAAGCACCACAGTGCCATCGAACGGGAGTTGGGCAATGATCACGAAACCGCGAATCGCACACACCCTCGCGCCGAGCCTCATGCTGGCCGCATCCGTAGCCTTCCCGGTCGGCGCGGGCGCACAAGCCGCGCCGCCACCCGTGGAACCAGCGCCGCTCAGCGCGGCGATGGCCGAAGCGCGGCGGAGTCCGTTCCATAGGACGAGCAATGTCGAGGGGCTCACGATCGTCGAGCTGGCCTTGTTGCCCGGTCCCCATGTCGGAGATCGACCGGATCCTGACTCCGCCCAGGCACCGTCCTTCCACAGGGTCTTCTGGCCGACGCTCGGAGCCGTTGCCTTGTCGGAGGCCGCGTTTTTCTACGGTTTCCTGAACTGCTTTGGCAGCACCAGTGACTGTACGGGCGGGCTGCTGTTGGGCGCGGCGACCTTGGTTGCGGGACCACCAGCGGTCTCAAGCATCATGGGGGCTCGGTTCAGCCGGGGCTTGCTCGGTTCGGCAGCGGGTGTCGGCCTCGGCCTTGGGCTCTTCTATCTGGGGGAAGCGTCCGGGCTGGACGATTCCACCGCGTTCTGGTCCCTTCCCATCACCCATGCTCTCCTTACCACCGTCATCAGCAGGTTGTAGCAATGTGTAGCCGATAGGCGCATCGGCTCTGCCCGCGACAAGCCTCAAGCCACGCAATCGGGACGGCGGCGAGGACGACCAACAGCCACTACGCCCAAAGCCGGGCGAGGGGTTCGAGGGAGACGGTCGGCCTCTTGCCGGAACGCGCTCGCAATCGACCAAGCGTGCAAGTCACGCTTCATGTCAAGGTTAGGTCCCGGTCCCCGCTCTCTGGCGCGCGACATCGTTTTCCCCCGGGGGGCTCAAAACGAGACGTATCCGCCCATCTGGAAACGCTCGTCGGACTCGTCGACGTGGAGGATGAAGCGCGCCCCGTAGCGCCGTCCGAACGTCAAGCTCGCGCCGGCGGTCGCCTCAACATAGTCGCTGCCGTCGTAGTGCATCCCCACGCGCAACCTCGGGCGAACGAGCCAACTGGAACGTCCAAGCAGGACCGAGGCGCCGATATGGTTGCGCGACCCTGCCTGACGAAACAGAGGGATGGCGACCCCGGTCATGCCGGTGTTGCCGCCCAGGTCCGTGACGTAGGGGCCGGCGCACCGGTAGGTCTCCACCATCCCGTATAGCGAAACCGGCCCCGCGACCCGCCCGTTGATGCCGACGTATTGTCCTGGACACTGGTTGTCCCCCACGATCCCGGCTTCGAGCAAGAAACGGCCCGCTACCTCCCGACGGTCCGGTGCCTCCTGCCCCTGAACCTGCGAAGGCACCACGGCCAAGCACGCCAACGACAGCCAGAAATGAGTACTGCTTGCCAAGATCCGCCGCGGTTCGGCTCGCTTGACGATCAAGGTGGAGCCGAAGACGATCATGGTGTCAACCTCTCTCGCGGGCTTGAATTCGGGCGTGGGACACTAATGTAATGGACCAGTGCACCATGCACCTACCCCGCTTTCCCCATGACCGCCACCGTCTCGTTCTGAAAGACCTCGGTTTCCCCGCCTCGGCGCCAATCCGCGGGCGGGTTTGGGCAGGGAATCGCCGCATTCAAGGGAGGGTGCCGCGCCCCGGAGGCAGCCTCGGAATCCGGCCTTGCGCTTCCTTGTCGACTGACGGCGGGTTCTGAGCCATGTTGATCCCCCGTGCGAGCTCGCATCCCTGGCTCGTAAGGCGATAGAGGTCACGCTTGCGGTCCACCTTCATGGCCCAGCCCGAGTCGATCAACCGGGCAATGATTATCCTGGCGCGTCGATGGTTGCACCCCAGCAGGTCGGCCACGGCGCGGAGGCCGAAGAGCGACCCGTGATGCCAACGGCGAAGCACCTTCTTGGCATCGTTCGTCAAGCTACCCTCCTGTGGCGGCAACGGGTCCAGGATACGGGAGCACTACCAAGGTGGGGCCAGCCAACCCGCACCCACAGGCCGGGGAGCGGACATCGCGCTGGGGCAGGCCGTGGGGCTTGGTTCCGTCTCCGGGGCCTCCGGGTCGTCAGCCCACAGCTTCTCCGATTTCGAGACCTTGGGGAAGCGCACCATCTCTTCGGTCAGGCGCGACGCTTCTTGGCCTTGTCCGCACGCTTCTTTCCCGGCGTCGGGGAGCCTGCCGCTGTATCGGCTGCGGTCTTGCCCAAGCGAAGGTGGCCCTCAGCCTGCGCGCCCTCGTCCACTTTCATCCGCTCGGTCTGGATATCGCCCTTGATCCGACCGGTCTCCCGCAGCTCCACCCGCCTCGCGCCAACGATATTCCCCAAGACGGCCCCCGCAACCACGACTTCCACCGCCTCGACATCGCCATCAATCCGTCCGCCCTTGCCCACGACGACCGAAGCCGACGTGTGTACGGGGCCTCCGATCCTGCCTTCAACGCGGACCGCGCCTTCGCATTTGATTCCACCGAGAATCTCCATGCCCGGGCCGATTACCGAGACATCCTTGTTCGTTTCACGACCATGCGCTCCAACCATGTCGCCCATGCCCCTCTCGCCCATCCTCGAAGGAAGCGCGTGTGCGCGCGAACGCCACCTGTCGAGCGCCAAGAAAAATCGATCCACCGTGCCCTGAATAAGATCACGCCCACTCGCAGTTGGCAACGTCCGGATCGGCTTTTGCGCGGCAGGCCGAGCGTCGGTGCCCTCAACCGAAAAGTAGCGACCCATAGACCGATTCGTCGACTCCGTCGCCGAACCCTCTGCGGATGTACATCAGCAGACCCGCCGTCGCGCCCGGCGGCGTCACGAAGCCAGCGGCGGCGACTGCCTCCCGGTGCCACCACCTTGGGCCATCACGGCCGGCCTTGTGATGCGAGACCTGCGAATGTAGGAACCGGAGAAGCTGACGGTGGCGGCTTGTCCCTCGGTGTCGATGCTTGCGGTGGCGGAGGTGCGGTCGAAGCGCGCGTCCGCCGGATAGTCGCTGATGGTGATGGTGTGGATGCCGGTTTCCACGTCATCGAACCGGAACGCGCCCCCGCCGGTCGTGACGGTTGCGGTCCGGCCGTCGAGGGCGACGGTCACGCCCTCGGTACCACGTCCCCCGATCAGCACCTGTCCCACGATGGCGTTGGCGGGTATCGGTGGCGGGGGTTGCTCCTTGCGCCCGGTCGCGGCGGATAGCAGAGCTACCACGGACAGCAGCAACGACGCGGCCACGGTCATGTACGCCATGTACCTGTTCCTTCGATTTCGCCTCTGGTACCGAGTCGTTCGGTGAAGTCCCCTGGCGGACGCCAAGGGGCGAACGCGAGGCGGCGGCGGGCGGTGGTTTCCGTTCGACCTTGTGACGGGTGCGGAAGCGCCGGTCGTCACCGCGAAGATCCTCGATCCCCTTCGCATGCAGGTCGCGGAACGGTACTGGCCGCTTCGCACGGCCATCTCGATGCGCTGGGCGAACCGCGCCACCGCCCTCGACCCTTCACGGGTGTTCACGGTCCAAGTCGTCTCGCGCGAGCCATTCATGGCGGACGGCTTCGTGCCGGATCGTCCATTCGCGGCGATCCGCATGACCGTGATTCCACTTGCCGTGCCGTTGGCGCACGGGTCGATGCACAGCAACTCGTCCCGTCCGAGCACGGCCAGATGATCGAGGATCCGCCGCCAGGGCATGAGCCGAACCGCCTCTCCGCGGCCGATCACGTAGCCCTGCGCGGCCCAACGCAGGGTGTCGACGATGGCTTCGTAGCTTGGGGTCTCCTGCTGCATGGTTCCCGACTCCTTGCCTCGGGTGACACACCCCCGATTCGCTTCGGGGTAAGCCCTGCGACCAATATGCAGGATCGCGCCAACGGGCCTTGAGAGGAGAATTCCGCGAATTGTGGGGGGAGAAACCCGCAACCGTCTTGGCGGGAGATTCCCGTCAGGACGAGGACCGGGCCGGGGGAAGCCAGCGGGGCTGGGGGGTTCCGCTATTCCTCGGCTTCGGCCCGCAGGATCCCGCTTTCGAGCGCGAAGCGCACGATGTCGCGCCGGTGCTTGAGGCCCAGCTTCGACTTGGCGCGTGCGATGTAGCCTTCGACGGTCTTGCGGCTGAGGCACATCTCCCGGCCCGCCTCCGCGGCGGAGAACCCGCGCGCGGTCAACTCGATCACGGTCCGCTCGCGATCCGAGAGCGGCTCCGGCTCTTCGCCCGCGCCGCGCCGCTCCGCCTTCCGGCGCGCGATGAGTGCGGCCGCGCGTCTCGGCAGATACGAGTGACCGCGCACGACCGCCTCGATGGCTCCCATGAGATCGGTGTCGGCGGCCGACTTGTTCAGGAAACCATCCGCGCCAGCGTCGAGGGCGGGCAGCAGGAACTCGTCCTCGTCGTGGACCGTGAGGATCAGGACCTTCGTTTCGATGCCGAGGGCGGCGATACGCCGGGTCGCTTGGACCCCGTCCATGCCGGGCATCGCCAGGTCCATGACGACGATGTCCGGCTCCAGGCTCCGGGCCTTCGCCACCGCCTCCTCGCCCGAAGACGCCTCTCCGACCACCTCCGCCCCTCCCGATGCTTCGAGCAATGCCCGGAGACCGGCGCGCACGACCGCGTGGTCGTCGACCAGGAGCGCCCTCACCATCGTCGCCGGTCCCTCATCCGTCCCGTCGGCCCCCACTCCGGGCGGGAACGGAGGCGCGAACCGTCGTTCCCGCGCCCGGCGAGGTCCGCACGACGACGGAGCCCCCGACGAGCGCGGCCCTCTCCCGCATCCCGTCGAGGCCCACGCAGCCTTCACCCGGCAGTCCTTCCACGTCGGGCAACTCGAACCCACACCCCTCGTCCCGGATGGTGGCCGTGACCGCCCCATTCGCCGACTTGACCGTCACGATCGCCTCGTTCACCCCCGCGTGCCTCACCGCGTTGCCCACCGCCTCCTGCACGATCCGGTACAGCGCGAGCGTGGCGACCTCGTCCAACTCGCCGCCCACCAAGCCCAATCTTGCTTTGACCGTGAACCCGTACACGGCCTCGATGTCGCGGAAGACGGAGCTGAGGGCGGAGGGAAGCCCTCCGTGGTCCAGTTCCGGCGGCAGGAGTCCCCGGATCATCCGCTTGATCCCGAGGATCGTGCCTCGAATGTCCTCGGCGACCCGCGCACGCGCACGCTCCCGTTCACCGTCATCCCTCTCGTCGGCCAACAGCTTCACCCGGATCTTCAGCGCCACGAGATTCTGGAGGAACTCGTCGTGCAGTTCGCGCGACAGATGCTTCCGCTCCTGCTCGGCCGCCGCGATCATCATGCCCGACAGGCGCCGCATCCGCTTCCAGGCGGAAATGTCGCGGACCGCGCAGATCACGTGTTCCCGGCCCCGTCCCAGCTTCGAGGGGCTCAGGCTGATCTCGACCGGAATCATCATGCCGTCCTTGCGCAGGGCTTCGAGTTCGAGTCCCTCGCCCATCGGGCGGGGCTGCGGCGACTCGCCGTAGCGTCGGCGGTGCCGGCGGTGCCGAACGCGGCTGGCGTCGGGAATCAATCGCTCGACTTCGCTGCCCTCAAGCTCGTCGCGGCTCCATCCGAACATCGCGACGGCCTGCCGGTTGACGTCCTGGATCACCCCGTCCGCATCCACGACGAGCATCGCGTCCGGCGAAGCGTCGAACACGGCGGTGTAGTCTCTTTGCTTGAGCACTCCCGGCTCCGTCCATTCGTTTGGGGGGACCGACAGCCCGCCTACGCAACCACGTCCCGGCACTGCCCGGTGTTCACCCATGAGATGTGCGTCTCCAAGGAATGTCAATGGAAGAGCGAATCGTCGTCGGGTCCGTGGGCACCGAAGACTGTTGCGGTTCCGGGCGCGGAACTCAACCGCTCGGGAGAAGGGCTGGGGTCCGCGTTGGCATGTCATATCAGGCCGTCTTGCCTGAGCTGGTCGGGCGTAATCGCGCCGCGCCGCCACGGAGCCCGGAAGCGGATCCGGTGCGGAGCGGCCGCGTCTTCGGTCCGCCAACCGATGCGAAGGGGCGGCCGTGAAGCGAAGCTCCTCCACATGCGGCTCCTTGGCCCGCTCCTGGCACCGGAGTCGAGCCCAAGATCCGTTCTGTTCACTGGAGATCCCGTCCATTCGTCGACCGGGTTGAGGATGCGTTGGATGCAATTCGGGAGCCGGCAGGCATCGTCCCTGCACTGCGGGGGATCAACAGAACGGTCCCGATCCGCATGCGCCGAGGCTCGACGTCCGGATTGACTGTGCGCAAGGCGTCCAGCGGAACACCGTACCGTCGTGCAATGCGCGCCAACGCTTCGCCCGGGGCGACGGTGTGTTCACGAAGCGTGGAGCGGTCCCCGGCAGGGATGTTGGCGATGTGGGCGAGAAACCGTTCGCCCGCACCGGCGGGGATGCGTAACCGTGTCGACCCGCCCGCCGGGACCAGACCGATGCGGAGGTGCGGGTTCAGCGTCCTGAACTCGTCTTCGGCGATGCCCGCGGCCTCGGCGAGGACATCCGCCGACGCCGCTCCTTCGACACGGACGACATCGAAGCGCTCCGGCGGATCCTTTTCGGGCGCCGCACGTCTGACGGCCGAGAGGTCGCCGGCCAGGCGAACGCTCGCGAGGAACCGGGGAACGAAGTCCCGGGTCTCCTTCGGCAACCGGTCGCGGATATGCCCGAACAGGTCGTCGTTGCGGGGCCGGGCTCCACCGTGCCGCCGGATCGCCCGCTCGATCCGCGTCGGCCCCGCGTTGTAGGCCGCCAGAGCGAGAAACCAGCACTGGAACCGGTCATGGAGAGCAACCAGATAGTCCAGCGCGGCCCCGGTGGCCGCGTGCACGTCGAAGCGCTGGTCCACGATCGAGTTTACTTCGAGCCCAAGCCACCGGGCGGTCTCGGGCATCAGTTGCCAGAGCCCGGCCGCCCCCGCCGGCGAAACGGCCAAGTGGTAGTAGTCGGCCTCGATGAGGGGGAGATAGCGGAGCGAGGGCGGCAGGTCCCGTGCCGCCAACTCGGCGTCGACGTAGTCCTCGTACCTGCCCATTCGCTTCAGGCCGCGATGCACCGGACCCCGCCCCTTGGTCACCCAATGATCCAGCCATCGGCCGACCTCCTCCTCGATCAACCCGTCACGAGCTGCCGGTGGACTTGATCTCGACGTAGGGTCGCAAGGACGACCGTCCCAGCCGCCGCAGGTCCGCTCGATTCGCGCCAAGCCATCCTCGATCCGGTCGGAGGTGCGGGCCAAGGCGGAGTCAGCGCCCCGGGTGTCCACCTTGACGGGCATCATGGCCAGAACCACGGCGGTGATGGCGAGGACGAAACGCGTCAGCCACCTGTTCATGAGAGCCTCCTCTCGGATGATTTGGGCCGGTGATCCCCCCAGCGGTTCCAGGGAGACAGCGCGAAGGTGTGTCCAATAATGGGCAACGCGAATCGGCGCTCCGAGAGGAAAAACCCGCAACTCTTGACGGGAGATTTCCGGGTTCGGCGTGCGGGGAAAATCCCCTCAGGCCGTTCCGTAGCGCCGGGGCGAGTGTTCCGGTACCATTCGACATTACGTTCTCGAGCCTTCGCCAGTAGCATTAGATTGAAAACAAGACCTCTTACCGATCCCGGGCCCAGGAGATCGACATGGGAGCCAACGAAACCGCGCGGAACGTGGATCCGGCAATCCACGTCGCTCCCGCAGCCGGTCGCCCACAGCCGGGGCTTCAAGGTGGTGACGTTCGCTTTGGCCATGATGGCCGCGGGACTCACCTCGATGGCACCGGTGTCCGCCCAGCAGACGCGCACCATTACGGGCACCGTTGAAGACGCGGCGACCGGCGAGCCGCTGGCCAGCGCGCAGATCAGGGTGCCCGCCCTCGGGATCGGTGTGCTCGCCAGCGAGAGCGGGATGTTCCGGCTGCCGGACGTGCCCGTAGGCACGCACGAGCTCCGTGCCGAGAGGCTGGGCTATGCAACCGCTTCGATGAACGTAACCGTGACCGCAGGCGGGGCTGCGGCCGTCGAGTTCAGGCCGGAACCGGCCGTCCTGGGCCTCGCCGGAACTGGTGGATGACGGGCACCGCCTTTTTGAAGTCACTGGTGCAGCTGCCCTACGCGGTGGCCGTTTCAAGCCGGAGGACGCTGGCGGAGCAGGGGTCTCCGCAGGCTGTGGGCAACGTCCTCGACGCCGATCCGCCGCTCGTCAACTGGGAACAGTCCTACGACGCCTTCACCCACAGCCCCAAGGGCAGGCGCATCAAGCTATCCGTGACCTACCGTCCCGGGACCTGAGGGGAGGCGCTGGCGGAGCCACGCTACGGTCCTCGGTCACCCTTTACCCAAATGAAAGTGAGAATATCTGCTATGCGAAAGCTCGTTGTGTTGGCAGGCCTTGTGCTGATCGCAGCCCCGGCAACCGCTCAGACCACCCTGGGTCTGAAAGGCGGAGTCGGCTTCGGTACCGTGACCATCGAGGAGACGGGAGTCGAGGAAGAATCCGTTTCGGGCATCGTCGCGGGGATGGATCTCGGTGTTCCCGTGTCGGGCGTGTTGAGCCTGAGGTTCGGCGGATCGTACGCGCAGAAGGGCGGCAGCGGCAACGTCGAGGGTGGCAAGATCACGCTCAGCTTCGACTACGTCCAACTCTCGGCCTTGGCGAGGATCGGCACGTCCGGCGACGGCGGATTTTCGGTCGGCGTGATGGCCGGCCCATGGGCGGCCTATCGACTCTCGTGCGAAGTGGAGGGTATTCTGGAAGGGATGAGCGTCGTCACGCCTTGCGTCGATCCGCCTTTCACGGACTTCGACATCAAGCCCTTTGACTGGGGGCTGGCCTTCGGCGGAGGTGTCGAGCTTCCGCTCGCCGGTAGCCTCCGGCTGGGATTAGACATTCTCTACTCGCTCGGGCTCGCCTCGATAGACGACGATTCCAAGACGCGGCACCTGACCATCCAGAGCGGCTTCGTCTTCCCAATCGGCTGACCACCGGGCCCGCGAGCACGCTGTTCCGCCGGCAAACAGGTCGTGGCTCCAGCCCGCGCCGTGCTGGTCTCAGCCCCTTGATGCTATTCCGCGATCGGGTGAATTCTCGGGTCCACCGCTCCGCAGCGGCCGGTGACGCCATGGACCAACCGGTCAGCCGAAGGTCCGTCGCAGCACGGATTCGTAGATGCCGTCGCCGAACCACTTGCGGATGAACATCAGCGGGCGCGCCGTCGCGCCCTTCACGTACCGCCGCCGAGGCCGGGCTGCGGTCGCCGCCTCGACGAACACCCGGGCGAGCACCTTGGCGTCGGTGCCGCGGCTCGCGGCCTTGGGATCGGACGCCATCGCGAAGAACCGGTCCAGACCGGCCTTGTAGGCGCTGTCGGCGTAGTACTTCTGAAGACTCCCCCCCACCACGTGGCCGAACTCGGTCTGGATGAGGCCCGGCTGGATGAGGACGACCTGGATGTTGAATGGGGCGGTCTCGATGCGGAGGCAGTCCGACCAGCCTTCGAGCGCGTGCTTGGTCGCGTGATACCAGGCCCCGAAGGGCGTGAAGATCCGGCCGCCCATCGAGGAGGTGTTGACGATCCGGCCCGCGCCCTGCGCCCTCATGTGCGGCAGGACGAGTTGGGTGAGGTGGGCGAGGCCGAACAGATTGACCTCGAACTGGTATCTCGCGTCTTCGAGCGGGATGTCCTCGACCGTGCCGTAGAGGCCGAACCCCGCGTTGTTGATCAGAACGTCGATGCGGCCCTCCGCGTCGATGATCCGTCGCACGGCGCGTTCGTTGTCCCCGCCCTTCGAGACGTCCATCTCGACCGGTGTGATGCCGTGTTCGGACAGATCCTCCATTCGCTCGGCCCGGCGAGCACCGGCGTAGACTGTGTTGCCCCTGCGGGCCAGGAGGATCGCGGCCTCCCGGCCCATGCCGGAGGAGGCTCCTGTTATCAGTATGACCTTACCCAAGGCGCTGCTCCTTCTCTTGGTTGTTGGCTGAGGGAATGTCGGAGATGCGGATCGAGGTCGGTACCGCCCCTAGTAGCTCGCCGCCCCTGTCCGCCTCCCGCCGAGTGAACCACCAATCTAATGGCGACCAAACCGGGGCGGCAGCCTAACGGGGGTCATCGCCAGATCGGCTGCAGCCGCGACAGGTTACCGTGCTACGACCCAGTGCGGTTCCGGCATTCTTCACCGGCTCGGCCCCGAGTCCCGATCCGGCCCGCGCGGCCTCACCCTTTCGACCAGCCGCCTTGTCATCTCCACCCGCGCCCTGGCCCTGCGCCGTATGTGCCGGAGTATCCGGTCAAGTCCGTCACCCGCCCGCTGAGCCGCTCGACCTGCCGCTGCAAGGCTTCGACCTGCTCGCGCAACGCTTCGATCTGTCCGCAGTGCCGCCGCTGTTCCGTTTCGTACTGCGCGGACAGCAGATGGACGAGTGTGTAGATCTATGTGTGCCCGTTGGACTTACGGATTCCGCAGCTCGGATTCCCGCCGATTGACTCCCGCCGATTGGGAACTCTCAGACACCAACCTTCGGGCGGCTTTCCAGCGCCTTCCTGAGTTGTCCCTCGTCGGCTCTCTGATAGCACCTGAGCACGGTGTGTGCGTTTTTCCAGCCCCCGAGTTGG
Organism: Longimicrobiales bacterium; assembly: GCA_965208295.1. Lineage (GTDB taxonomy): Bacteria > Gemmatimonadota > Gemmatimonadetes > Longimicrobiales > Gaopeijiaceae > Bin94. Next base: position 2,401,219 of record OZ242328.1, read on the forward strand.
CAAAGGACCTTGAGGGGCAGGTCCATGAGGTCGCTCGCGAACTTCCGTCTCAGCGAGTGCCAGCCCCGCCCGCGCTTGGGCTCCAACCCCGCCCGCGTCTCCGCCTTGCACCAAAACCAGTGCGCCCAGCCGCTGCTCATGCATCTGGTGGGATCCGTCCCTGCGGGCATCACCGGAGCATCGCCGGTGCCATCACTCTTCCGGCGTGCCACCTCCAAGGCCGCGATCGCCTCGGCCGTCACGGGCGTGGTGTGCTCGTAGCCCGTCTTTTCGTGCTCCGCGCGCCAGCGGATGGTCCTGTCCTCGAAGTCTATATCCGGCCAGCGAAGCTTGCAGATCGCTCCGATCCTGTGTCCGGTCTCGTGGGCAAGCACGAGCGCGACGTGGAACCGCCAGTTGACCTGCCGTGACACTCGAAGGAGCGCCCGGTACTCCGCGTCATCGAGAACGACCCGGTTCGGGTTCTTCTCGACGGGCTTCCTGAGGCCCTTGAGCGGGTTCCTGTCGAGGAACAGGCGTCCCTGATCGTCCCTCGACCTTGCACCCCAGTTGAGCACCGCCATCAGGAACGTCAGGTCTCCCTCGATCGTCCGGTTGCTCACCGGCCGGCCAGTGAGACCGGTCCTGCCCGCGCGCCGCTCCCGGATGAACCGGTCCCAGTCGCGCTGGGATAGGGTCTCCGGCCTTCGGTCCCTGCCGAAGAACCGGAGGAACATGGCGGTCACGACCCTGTCGCGCTGCCGTGTGCGCTTCGCCTTGGAGGGCGTCACCTCCTCACCGTAGATTTCAAAAAGCGTGCCCAGGGTGAGCGGCTCGGGCTCGGGCTCGTTCCGGCCGTTCAGCTCCGGCCCGGCGAACCCCGCGGCGAACTCGTCGGCCTGCCGCTTTGCCCGCGACCAGTCGCGGTGTTTGAGGGACCGGGTGAGCCTGCGCCCGTTCTCCCGCCACTCTATCTGGTACAAGCCGGTCTTGGCGTCGGGGAACACCCTGACCCGGTTCCGGCCCCATTCGCCGGCGCTGTATGCGCGCCGACTTCGTTTCGTGCGTGCCATCATTCCATTCCTCTCTGGATGATGGACTGCACGATCTGCGTGTTTGAACGCTCGCGCGGGCCGGGTTCTTCCGCAAGTGGCGCTTCGGCCGGCGCTTTTCGGGGCAGGTGCCTGCGGGCGATCCTGGGCGCGTTGGGCCGCCCGGCGTTGGGGATCTTGCCGTCGCGGACGAGCCTTCCGAGGTGGGTGGCGGTGTATCCGCTCTCGCGGGCGGCCTCGACCAGCGAGAACGTGGTCTCGTCCCTCTCGACGAGGGTGGCTTCGAGGTCGTCGGCGCAGCGCTCGATGGCGGTGGCCGGGGTCTCGCCTCCGTACCGCCGGAGCGCCTTGGCCTGCTTCCGCCAGTCGGCGGGCAGGCCCTCGACGGATGCGGGCTTGGTCTTCCGTGTGGCCTTCCGGGTCATTCCCACTCTCCTTCCTCATCCTGTCGGAGCGCGTCTTCGAGCCCTGGATCCCCCTCGCCGCGCCGGGTGGACCGTTCGGCCAGATCGACCCGCCGTCCGAGGTCGGCAAGCCCGGTGGTTCGGGCGATGACGTAGATGGCCGAGGCGAGTCCGGTGAGGATGAGCACGACGTGAAGGGCCAGCGTGAGGCCGTGCTCGGCGAAGATCGTTCCCCAGAAAGGGGCGAGGTAGGCGAGCCGGGATCCGCCGATCAGGAATGCCGATCCGGCGATGGCAGCGGTGAGTCCCGCGCTGATCTTCCATGGCTGCATCGTGTACTTCTCCTTGGTCAGATTTCGACTGAGGCGGGATTGCGGTCGACCGGCCCCTTGAGCCAGGAGCCCTTCTCGCCACCGCCGAGCCCAAGCCTCTTGAGCAGGCTCGCCGCGGCCGGGCCGTTGGCGTGAATGGCGAACCCGGCAGCGGCTTTCGCGCGCAGTGCCGGTTCGCGGTAGTTGCCGGACGCTACTTCGACGTTGACGCGCCCGGTCCGCCCGTCGGCGTCTTCGTACTCGATCTGCGCGTCCGGATAGAGGACCTTGCCCCGGTCATCGAGGGGGAGCCCGAGCTCGCGAGCGATCCGGCGGCGTTCGTCATCGGCGGCCTGCCTGCCGTGCTTGAGCCGGGCGGCCTCGCTCGCCCGCGCGACAGCGCTCTTGAGCTCGGCGTCGAGCCGGACGCGCTTGACGGTGGCGCCCTGTTCGGCGAGGCGTTGCCGTTCCTTCTGGCATGCGCGGTAGATGGCGGTGTCGTGCCCGGCCTCGGCGGGCCTCATTCGTTCGGTCCGGATCCGCTGGGCGGGATCCATCCCGCGTTTGGCAGCTTTTCTGCGGGCCTCGGCGATGCCTTCGCGGGTGAGCGAGAGGATCTTGAACGGATTGCCCTTCGGGCCGGTGGCCCGATGCTCTTCGACCCATCCCTTGCCTATCCAGTCGTTGACGGCCCGCCCGGTGGTGTGGGGGTGTCCGCCGAAGCGGGCCTCGGCGAGGTCGCGGTAGGAGACCGCGCCGAAGACGCCGAGGTCGGTGAGCGCAGCGTCGCAGCGTTCGGAGAAGGAGATGGACCCGCGCGCCCGGTCCGCGGCGTATTCTCGGCGGTGGCCTTTCCGCATGCGTTGGCGATTGCGGCTGGGTGGCGCGGCGGGGCGCGGGTCCGGTTCGGCCGTGCGGCCGAACGTTTCTCTCCCTCTCACGGGTCAGCGGCTCGGCCCGAAGCCGCGCTCGGGGACCGGAACCTTCGGCACGGGAACGACGATCCTCTGCGGTCCCTGGGGTCCGGGCGTGCGGACGGCCGCGACGGCGACGGGGTCGCGCGCGGCCACGCGTTCGCGGTGCCGCACCAGCACGAAGTCGGAGATCTTCTGCGCGTCCGCGGCGGCGCGCCGGATCTCGCGCGGGTCCTCCTCGAGCGCCTGGATCCAGCCCTCGACGTAGGCCGCGCCCCGGCTCGGGTCGTGGCCGACGCCGACGCGCTCGCCGGTCATCATCGCGCTGATCTCGGCCCGGAGTTCCTCCCGGGCGTACTGAGGCGACCCGAACCCGCCGTCGATGCCCTCGATGAGGGTCTCGCGGCTCATCCGGTCCTTGTGGCCCGTGCTGTGGCCCAGCTCGTGGAGCGCGGTCTGGTAGTAGTGGTTGGCCGAGGGGAACTGTCCGCGCTCGGGCAGCACGATCTCGTCGCGCTTCATGTGGTAGTAGGCGCGGTCGCCCGCGACGTGGCGGACGGGGACTCCGCCGTCCTCCATCACCCGCTCAGCCTCCTGGTGGACCTTCCAGAGCGGCTCGGGCGTCGGGTTCACACGCTCGGGCAGCCCGTCGGCCTGCTCGGCGTTGAACACGGTGTACTGGCGCACGAACGGCGCCTTGAGCTTCTCGTAGCGGTAGACGCGCTTGCCCTCCGCGTCCCTCCTGGGCCGCCCGCGCTCGTCGGTCACGGCGATCCGCTTCTTGTCCTGGAAGGAGAGGATGCGCGTGCCGCGCTCGCCCTTCCTGACCTGACCGCCCCGGTTCTGGATCTGCCGGTAGGTGCCCCAGCGCACGTCCCCGTAGCCGTGCTCCTGCTGCATGGCGGCGAGGTGCAGGCTGTTGCCGCCCCGGTAGGAGCGGTCGGTGTCCACGTTGGTTGGCATCACGCGCTCACCCGGTGCCCACGGCTTCTGCCAGGGCGCCGTGCCCTGCCTGATCTGCTCGATGATTGCGTCGGCGAACTTGCGGTGATACTCGTCGTGCTTCATCGCTCGTCCTCCTCCCCGGCGCCGCCGTGCGGATCCTCCCAGGCGGCCAGGATTTCGTCCTCGGTTCCGACCTCCTCGGGGAAGAGGCCGTACTCCTCGGCCAGGTAGGCCCGAACTTCGAGCGTCTCGCCGCCGTCGCGGGCGAGTTCGCGGTCGAAGTTCTCGAACGTGTTGATGGCGATGGCTTCGCCGTTCCAGGTCATGGGTTCACCTCCTTCGGTGGATGGATGTGGGTTCTACTCTCCGGTTGCGTCCCGGGCCGCGCTCCAGACGGGGCAGTGATCCAGTGGCCGGTGGGCGCGTCGTAGCCGCATACCTCGAGCGCGTCCTCGACGAACCGCCGGCCATCCCGGCGGGCCACGTGCAGGACGAGCGCGATTCCGTCGACGACGCCCCGGCATGTGACCTCCCAAGGCAGCGCGTCACCGGCCTGCATGGCGCAGCTCGCGAGCCGGGACAGCGCGGAGCGCGCGTTGTTGGCGTGGATGGTCGTGAGTGACCCGCCGTGCCCGGTGTTGAGCGCCTGCAGCAGGTCGGCGGCCTCGCCGCCCCGGACCTCGCCGACGACGATGTGGTCGGGCCGATGGCGGAGCGCGTGGCGCACCAGGTCGCGGATCTCGACGGGCGTCTCCGACAGCGTGGCCCCGGCCTCGAACCGGAGGCAGTTCGCCCGGTCGATCCGGAGTTCGAGGGTGTCCTCGATGGCGACGATCCGCTCGTCTTCCGGCAGCAGTTCGATCAGCGCGTTCAGGAGCGTGGTCTTGCCCGAGCCGGTGCCGCCGGAGACCAGGATGTTCTGGCGGGACGCAAGCGTGCTCCGTGCGGCTTCGAGGATGTCTTCGGGCAGCGATCCCAGGCGGACCAGGTCATCGGCCGTGAACGCGCGGCCCCCGAACCGGCGGATGGTGATGGCGACCTCGGGACTCGCGGGCGGGGTGCAGATGGCGACCCGCGATCCGTCGTCGAGCCGCGCGTCCAGGATCGGCTTCGCGGCGGGATCGAGCCCGAGCGGCCGGGCGATGTGGATCGCCGCGCGATGGAGCCACGCTGCGGTGAGTTCGGGCGCCTCGTGGGGCTCGAGGCAACCGCCGCGCTCGACCCAGACGTTCGCGGGTCCGTTGATCATGATCTCCGAGACCTCCGGGTCCTCGAGGAGGGATTCCAGACCCGGAAGGAACGGGGTCAGGTGGCCGACGCCGCTCGCGCGCTTCATATCCGGCCCTCCGCGCGGAGCCGCCAGTAGCCTTTCGTCTTCGGCAGGTAGTGGGGTTTGAGGTAGACGCGCCGGGGCGGAAGCGACTTCACGCCGTCGTAGGGCAGGCAAATGGCCTGGTAGTTGGCCAGCAGCCCGAACTCGCGCGGCGTGAACATCGGCTGCAAGCTCTGGCGGAACGACTTGCTCGCGCCGATGGTGCCGCGCCCGCCTCCGGCGCGCCCGGACAGCAGCGAGAACTCGGGCCTGCCGGTGGTCTCGCTGAACGTGTAGGAGGGCTGGGTCTTCATGACCGAGCCGCACATCTCCGACGCGATCCTGGCCGACGCCTCGTCGGAGAGCGAAAGGAAGATCCGGGTGCGAAGCGTCTGGACGAGCGTGCGCCACGCTTCGCCGGAAGGAAGCACGGAGCGGAGTGAAGAGAGCGACTGCGTGGCGACGATCGGGATGCAGCGGCACTGCCGCGTGAGCGCGAACGCCTTCTCGTCGCCGGAGGGATCGTCCTGGCCCACGGTCGCAAACGCCTGGTACTCGTCACAGATGAACACGGCGGGCCGCACGTAGCGGTCGGGTCGCCGGGCAGCCTCGACCGGACGCCGGAGCAGCGCCTGCATCCACGCGCTCTTGAGCAGCACGCCGATGGCGCGCGCCAGGGCCGGGTTCGCCCCTGCGGGCATGTTGAGCGCGAGGACCTTGCCGCTCTCGATCAGGTCGGCAAGCGGGGGCAGCCTCCGGCGGAGGCCCGGCATGGTGGGGACGTTCGGGACCTCCTCCTCGTCCTCGCCATCCGTCCGCTTGGCCGGGGGATCGTCCTCCGGCGGCGGCGGGCAGAACACGCCGGCCACGTCCGGCTGGTCGAAGAGCGAGAGGAATACGCTGATCCCCTCGACGATCGAAGTGCGGAGTTTGGCGTCGAGTTCCGTCCAATCCTTGTCGTACCACCGCTCGATGGCCTCGACCCGCTCCCTGTACTCGCCGCCCGTGCCTCCCCCGGCCGCCTCCACCGCGTAGGTGACTTCGAGCTTCGCGAGCTTGGCGCGAAGCTTTGCGTCCAACCGCGAGCGCATCCGGTCGTCGCCGACCGGCTCCCAGTCCCACTTCTTTAGCGCGCCGGCGTGCGCGATCATGTGGTCATTGGTAAGGACGGCGTCCACCGGCGAGATCCCGTCGGCGATCATCTGGGCTTCGGCGATCTTGTGAGCCAGAAGCTCTGCGTCCACCGTGCAGCGGTAGATGTCCTGGAGGGTGACCCAGCCGTCCGGCAGGAGCCGGTGCAGTTCGATGATCCAGCGCACGAGGTTCGTGTACGCCTGTTGCCAGAACGGTTCTCGGGACTTGCCGAAGAGCTGGTTGATGAGCGACGCGACGCCGTATGCGAGCGAGTAGGAGTCGAGCAGCGGATCGTCGAGCGGGTTCCACTGGAGCGACCCGCCGAGCCCGATTTCGAGGTAGTCGTCCGCGCGCCCGGCGTTCTCGAGGATGCCTCGAACCTGGTGACAGAAGTCGCCCTTCACTTCGAGCACGAGCGCGCCCGCGCGGCGGCCGGGATCGTCGGCCCGCCAAGAGAGGATCTGGCGGGCGAAGGGATACATGCAGCCGCTGGTCTTGCCGGTGCCGACGGCGCCCACGATGAGCGTGCCGGTGTAGAGCCCCTTCTCGGGGACGACGAGCCACGACGGCTGCTCGCTCTCTCGCGCAACCGTCGGATGGTGCAACTCGCCGATCACGAGCGAGGGCGCCTCGTCCTCGGGCGCGGTGGGCCACGGGGGCAGCTTGCCCCGCCGCCGGAGCCTGAACAGCGGCTGGAACCAGACCCGCCAGACGGAGAGCACGACCGACCCCGCGAGCACGACCAGGACGGCGGGCCACGCGTAGTACCAGACGCGAAGCGCGGCGTAGAGGCCCGGATCGTGCAAGGCGATCAGGTCGAGATACGGGCTCGCGCCCGGAGGCGGGAACGGCGCCTTTAGCGCCTGGCCGGCGACCGCGCCGACCGCGCTCCCGATGATGGCGAGGGTACCGGACCTCATCGGCTCAACCCCCTTCCCGGAGGGACTGCTGGATGGGAGCGACCCCGCGGCGGAGGGGAGGATGGGGATGTACATCGCCATCCTGCCCGATGCCGATCGAGGCATGCCTCGATGGGGGGTCGCTCCCAGCCACGGCCTCGATGGCCGGATCGGCATCGCCGCTCCGGCAGCCGTGGCGCAACCGCAAGCGCGCCAGCGACATATGAACCCGGAGGGTTGTCCATCGCAGACGCGGTTTCGTGTCCGGAGACCCCCGAAGCACCATGTACACTCGCGGACCAGCATCGGCACGGGCGCCCGGCGCTCAATACAGATCCCCCGAGAGGCGGCGAGACTGCCACACCGTGAAACCGTCGATTATCGCTTCCGAGGGCGCGTTCGGGAGCGCGGCTCTTAGTTCCGCGAGCCGGGCCAGGCAGCCTCGGACGCTGCCGTGCTCTTCGATCACGCTCTCGTCCCTGCGGCGTATGCCCTGTTCGATCCGTTCGATCCCGCGGCGGATCTCACGACCGGTCTTGGACGCCCGCGAGCGGCCGGGGGACCGGGTCGGATCGGCCCAGTTGCCGAGGACCTTCTCCGCCCGGTCGAACTCGCTGTCAGTGCGAACGACGGCCACCGCCTCGACGGACCGGCCTCGCTCCTGGAGCTCTTCCCAGAGTTGGCGGTGGGCACGGCCCCAGGAATGAAGGCCCGTCGCGGTGTCGTGGCCCGGATCGGCGTAGACGAACAACGCGCGCGCCGCGCCGAGCGCGACGGGCAGCTTGAGGGGGAAGTAGCGCCGGGTTTCGCCCGCTGCGCCCCGGTACACGCGCACGGGCAGAACCCGGCGGTCGATGCCGAGCGCCTCGAACGCGGCGACCTTCTCGGGCTCGGTCGGGAGCCACGCCTGGGGGGTGTGGCCGATCACGTAGTCGAGGGAGAGCAGACGGCGCATCAGGACCACCTGTGAGGCGATCCGGCGGTGGCGGATGTCCTCGGCTCCGAGCGCCCGGTAGACGGCGCGCGCGGCGATCCGGCAGACCCTCCGGCCTTCAAGCGCGTCCTCGGCTCCCAGTCTCCGGTCCAGGATGTCCCGGACGAAGCGGCGCGCGGTGTGGCGGTGGATCCCGAGCCAGTCGCAGAGCTGATCGCGGGTGAACACGCCGCTGTGGAGGCACGCGAGCGCGATCCACTCGGCCTTTTTCCCCGTCCATCCGAACGTCTCAAGCGCCTGCTCGCGGCCCTTCAGGTGCGCGATCATCGGTCGCTCCCGGTCACGAGCGCCAGGTCGGCCCGCAGGTAGGTGACGAGAAGCCCCATCGGGTTGTGGACGACGAGGTCCGGTGGGACCCGTTCCAGGAACTCGAACCGGAGCGTGAGCGTCCAGCGCTCGCGCCTCAGCTCCTGCTCGCCCCTCAGGTGCACGAGATCGAAGTCGGCCGTCGCGCCGTGCGGCGGCTCGGGCGCGGGGTGGATGCGAAGCACGACCTGCTCGACTTCGAGTTCGGTCTCGGCGGTTCCGGCCGCCGTGGCCGCGACTTCGGCCCCGTCCCGCTGGAACGCCGCGTTGGCGAGATCGGTGCTCAGGAACCGGAGGCTGCGGGTCCAGTGCTCCTGCGCCGTCGCGCGCCGCCGCGAGTGGAAATCGTGGACGAACCGGTTCAGGAAGTACTTCGTTGTCGGATCGAGCGGATCGGCCTGCGCCGTCGCGGCCTCGTAGGCCAGCGCCTCGGCGCGGCCCACCTCGTCGACCCGGATCACGATCGGCTTGGGCGGTTCCGCGCCCGCGATCCTGAGCAGGACCAGGACGCCGAGCACGATGCTCGCCGAGAGGAGGATCAGGATCCGTCGCAGCTTCCGGTTAGACTCGACCGCCTCGCCCCAGATCTCGGCGTACTCACGGCCAGCGTCACGGTCACGTTTCATCATCGGCTTCTCCCAGGGACTCAGACGGGGGGCTTGGCGGGGGCGGCGGCCTTGCTCGCTCCCTGCATGACGAGGGCGACGAACCCGGACCCGGCGGAGCCGGAGCCGGAGACGAGCATCGAGGCGAGCTCGCCGACCTTGAGCCCGGCCATGAGGCCGGAGACGACGAGCGGCATGAGGACGACGGCCCAGAGCCAGAGTTCGCCCGCGTCGGCCGTGCCGGTGCCCATGAGCGCATCGGCGTAGGTCGTGATGTAGCCCATGCCGACGCCCATGAAGACGCGGAGAATGGCTCCGGCGACGACGCCGTAGAGCGTGTAGACCATCAGCGTCCGGAACCATCCCCAGAACAGGAACGAGAGCGGCTCGAAGAGCAGGAACGCGATGAACACCGGACCGAGCAGGATCGCGATGGCGATCGCGACCTGCGCCCAGATCACCTGCGCGTAGGTGACGCAGAACAGCGCGAGTAGGCAGACCACGAGCGAGGCGCCCATCGCGAGCGTGACCAGCGAGGAGAAGATCACCGTGGTGCCGGCGGTCACCATCGAGAGCAGGTTGCCCGTGGACCACGCCGCGCTCAGGTGCGCGCTGTACGCCTGCACGAGCGCGGTCATCTCGGTGTAGCCCGCGGACACCACGTCGGAGAGGAACAGGTTCTGGAGCCAGATCCCGCCTCCGGCGACCATCGCCGGGAACGTGAGCCCGACGCCGGGGATCGGGACGATGTAGTAGTGGAGCAGCGTGCGGGGGATCGCGATCCCGATCACGAGCTTGACGATATCCCAGGGCTGGAACGTGCCGCTGAACGCGATCTTGAGTCCGGTCCAGGCGACCATGACGGCGGCGAGCCCGCCCCAGAGCTGGAGCCCCAGCGCGTGCACGTCGGGCGCGGCTCCTCCGACGACGGTGTCGAGCACCACATCGAGGAAGCTCTTGAAGTCCTGAAGCTCGTCGGCCGGGATCTGGGCCGGGACGTTCGGGTCGATGGACTGCGGAGGCAGTTGCATGGCCGTCGCGCCCCTACCGGTAGAACGACGGGACGCGGAACAGGAGCCCGTCCCGAAGCGCTGCCCGGTTCAGCGAAGCTGCGTCCCGCATCGTCCCTGCGAGCGCGTTTGCGCGCGTCCGGCCGTCATGCCAACGGCCAAGCCATTCGAGCCGGGCGAGTTCGGCCTCACGCGCCCGGCTCGCCTCGGCGGCGGCCTGGTGCGCGAGCACCTGTCCGGCGGCCGCGCTTATGCGCCCCTGGCTCAGCGCGGCGGCGACCCGTGCCTGCTGGAGGGCTGTGTTCGAGACGTTCCGGTTCGAGGTCAGGTCGGCGAACGAGCCCTGCGCGCTCTCGATGGTCTCCGCGAGTGCGGCGGCCGCGTCGAGCGCCGCGTAGTCGAGGACCCGCTGCCGGTCGGCCGCCTCGCGGGCACGGCGGTAGTCCTCCAGCGCGCGCGTCGCCGCTTGGGGCGGAAGGTTCCGGAAGAGGCCCAGGATGTCGGCCTCGTTCACCCGGTCGGCCGTGCCGTGCGCGGTGCGCCACAGTTCGGTGACCGAGCGGCCGCTTCCCATTGCCCGGACGGCGTCCACCGTGCCGCGGGCCTGTCCCGTGAAATCGCCGCGCCAACCGAGTCCGTCGCGCACGAGCCCGACGGGATCGGCGGCGAGGTCCGAGAACGGTTGCAAGAGCGCGTCGATTTCGCCCTTGGCGGCGCGCTCCATGTGGTCGAGCTGGTCCTCGAGTTCCGTAAGCTGACGGGCCATCGACCGGATCTGGCTGACCTGGTGCGAGATCTGCGTGATCTGGTTTGCGATGATCGTGGCCCGCTGGAACCAGCTGCCGAAATCGAACTGCGCGCTCGCGGGAGCGGCATTCGCGAGTAGCAGAACGGGAACAAGAAGAGCGGGGATGAGGATGCGGTGGCGCATGGAAGAGTCCTTTCGTGTCAGCGGTGCGTGGTACGGGTGGGGGTTGGGACCAGGACATCCGCGGTGAACCAGACGCGGAGCCGGTGGCCCGCGCGGATCGTGATCTCGGGTAGGCGGTTCAGGTACCGGTCCAGCATCGAGGTGGCGCTGCTTCCGAGCCCTTGGCCGACGCCCGCCTGAAGTCCGTAGGGGGAGGCCCCGGCGAGCGTGAGACCGCTCAGCGCCCCGACCGCTCCGGCGGCGGCGAACGTCGAGAGGTAGCGCCGGTTGACTTGGTCCCGGAGTGCGCTCTCGCCCGCCTGGTTCAGGCCGGCGAATTCGAGGTCCACCCAGCTTCCGTCGGGGAGCAGGAGGCGGTGGAACGCCACGGCGAGACGGCTCTGGTCCCGGTTCTGGACGGCGCTCGCGGTACCGACGACGCGCGCGCCGCGCGGGATCAGGACGCGCTGCCGGTCGGCCGAATACAGAGGCACCGACACCATGGCGAGCACCGGGCCGGGGAACTCACCGGAGAGTTGGCTGAGCAGCACCGCTTCGAGGAACGAGCCCTCGCGGACCCGCTCCCAGCCGGGCGGATCCGCGGGCTGGACGGCGTGGCCGGGCTCGGATGTGCGGGGCGAGGATGGAGCGGCCTGCGGGAAGGGGCCTTCCACGTTGGGCGCGTATTCTCCGGCGGCCAATCCGGCCGCCATCTCGGCTTCGAGGGCAGCCAAGGACTGCCCGAGGGACGCGAGCGCCCCGTCGAGTGCGGCATCGGGTGACTCGGGTGCCAACGGAGACAGGGTAGCCGCATCCGAAGCCCGGTTCGGATCCCGGTGGGACTGCGCGACGGGTAGCGAGCGGAGCGAGCGCGTCCTGCGCTCGACCTCCTCGAGCCGGAGCGCCTCGCGAAGCTCGAACTCGGCCTGACCGACACCCGTCTGGGTTCCGGCGCTGCCCGCATCCGCCCCCGCGTCTTGTCCGGCCGGTTCCTGCCCGGCGTCATCGGACTGGCGCCGCTCCCGGTCCGCATCGGCCGCCGCCTGCTGGCTCTGGCGATCCGTCTCGGCGCTGAGGCGCCCGTCGAGCGAACGGCCCGTGCGATCGTCCACGGGCCGCGCCTCATTGGGTGCGGCTCCCTCGACCGTCTCGTCGGGACCCGACAGCGACGAGGAGAACAGCAGCCCCGCCACGAGTACGGTGATCAGGGCGATCCCGACTTTCGTGACCATGCCACCGGGCAGCGCGCCCTTCGGCTCCTTGAACCACCGCTTCCAGCCGCTCACCTGGAGCCCGCCTCTGGCTCGAACCGCCAGTGCAGCCGCTTGTCGCCGATCTGGAGCCATCCGTCGCCCAGGACATGGCGCGCGACGTAGAGGCCGTCCTCCGTCAGGTCGAACGCGACAAGGCTCGGCTCGCCGTCGGTGAGTTCGTAGAGCGCCGGGGCCTCCTGCGCACGCGAACGGAGATAGGTGAAGAGCCCGTCGTGCCACATCGCCTCGACTCGGAAGGGACGCTCGGACGCCCTCCGGTCCAGCCGATATTCGAACCTCAGCCGCTCCGGGTAGGAGGCGCGGAACGCTTCGATCTCCGCAGCCGCCTGCTCCCGCGCCTCGGCGATCCCGGCCTCGGCCTCCTCGCGCGCCATGCCCGCGGCATCGACGGCCTGGGCCGCCATCTGCCGGTAGGCCGCGACTTCGCTCCGGGCGACGAACGCCGGTCCGCCCGCATTGCCGCCGGACATGGCCGCCGCCTCCGCGCCCGCCTCGACGCGCACCACCAGGTGGGGCGGCTTCTCGCCGCTCTCGGAGACGAGGAACGAGTAGATACGCCCCGACTCGCAAACGAGTGCGACGTTGGTCGCCGCGTCCTCCGCCAAGGGCTTGAGGTACGCCACGTTCGCCGCGCCGGTCAGGTGCCAGTACTCGGAGTCGCCGGCCACGAAGTCGAGGATCCGCTCGCTGGCCGGAAGCACGATTACAGTCGTATGGCGCACGCGCGCGCGGAGCCGGGGAATTCGCTCATCGCCCTCCTCGGGCACCGGCACGCGCAGGTAGGCGGCATCGCCGCTTGGCTGCTGCGCGCAGGCCTCGCCGGGGAGCGCCACCAGAAGCAGCGTGAGCAGGACAACGACGATCCCGAGCAGGATCGCTGCGGTTGGCGTTTTCATGGTGTTACGTCCTTTGCGTGTGTGGGGTGGGGCGGAATGGATTGGGGCCGGGCGAGCACTTCGAGCCCCCGGACCAGTCCGTGCTTCGCCACGGCCTCGGCGCGTCTCTCCGCGTCGAGTGGTGAGGAGGTGTAGAGCCAGTAGCTCTCGGGATCGACTTCGAGTCGAAGCACCGCCGCCTCGTCCGGGCGGCGGAGATAGAGTTCGCGCTTCGGCGTCAACTCCCGGATCCGGGCCACTTCCGACTCGTTCAGCCGGAACAGCGCTCCGGCTTCGCCGGGGAGTTCGGGGTTGGCGAGAAACAGCTTGGTGGGGATCGATTCGAGGAGCGCGGAAGCACCCGGCGTCCCGGTTACGTCAACGGCCGACTGGGTGGCGAGCACGAGCGCGGCGTTCTTCTTGCGCCACGTCTTCGCCGCCTCGGCCAAGTAGTTCAGCACGGCGGGGTCCTGCAGGTAGCGCCACGCTTCGTCCACGACCATCAGCTTGAGACGGGCCGCTTCGTCAGGGTCCTCGATCTCGAGGCGCATGCGCTCCAGCAGGTACGACAGCGCCGCTTCGCAGAGGTCCGCATGCTCAGCCGCGCCCGCCAGGTCGATCACCTGCCAGTCGCGGAACTCGATGTCGGTCCCGCCGTCGGGCGCGTTGTCGAGGAACGCGCCCCACGCGCCGCCCTCCGTCCAGCGGCTCAGGGCCGGCCACATCGCGGAGGGGAGCGAACCGGCGAGCACGCTCAGGGTGCGCCGCTCCGTCCCGAGCGCGTAGAGGTCCTCGATCCGCGCGCGGATCTCGCTCGTGTCCGACCCGTCGGCCTCGTACCCTCCGAGCTTCAGGAGCCGGAGCACCCAGCCGGTCAGGAACTGGAACGTCCTCGTGGTCGCGGGCAGCGCGAAGGGTGTAAGCCGGAGCGTGGGCTCCGCTTCGTCGGGCGCGAGTTCGAGATACCGGCCACCCAGGAACCGGGTTAGCCAGCGATACGAGCCGCCCAGGTCCAGGATCAGGACGCGGGGGTCGTACTTGAGCGCTTCGACCAGCAGGAAGTTCAAGGCGAAGCTCTTGCCCGAACCCGTCGCGCCCAGGATGAGCGTGTGGCCGACATCGCCCGCGAACAGGTCATAGTGGTAGCCCGTGCGCCACGGGGTCTCGAACACGGCCAGCGGCTCACGGTCCAGATGGCTACACCTTCTGTTGCCCCTCGGCGGCCCGAACACCGGCGCGAGACACGCGGCGAGCCCGGCCGACAGGAACACCCTTCGCACCTGCCGACTTCGCGGCTGGGCCGGAAGCCGCGCGAACCATGCGGGAAGCTGGCCGTAGCCCTCCCGGATCACCTTTGCGTCGTGCGCGGCGAACAGGCGACGCACATCTCCGTCCAGCCGTTCGATCTCTTCGAGTTCGCCGTGGAGCGCCACGGTGAGCGAAGCCTCGCCGTAGGCCACCCCGTCGGCTTCGAGTTCGACCAGCGCGCTCCCAAGGCGGTCCGACTCGGCGGCCGCGGCGGCGTCCATCATCGCTGCCGCCGTGCCCTGCGCGTCCTGCGCATGCGCCATCATCGAGTAGCGCCGCGCGAAGTAGTGGCGCTGCGCGCTTCGGATCCTCCTACGCGCCGCTTCGACCGTCCACGGTCGCCATTCGAGCGACACGGTCGTCACTGCATCGAGGCAGTAGAGGTCGCGAAGCAGGTTGGCGTGCGCCTGGCCGGGAGGTGAGAGGAGCGAATAGAGGATGACCGACTCGCCGTCCAGGCTGAGATGCGAGCGCTCCGCATCGAGCTCCGAGAGCGCGAGCCGCCAGTTCATGCCGCTGCCCGTCGCGCCGTCCCAAGGGGTGCCGGGCCTATTCGTCAGCTCCGAGAGAAGCCGGGACGCCTCAACGGCTCCCAGCAAATCGACGGGCGTGTGCTCGGCCACGAGCGAGCGGCCCGCGTCGATCATGGCACGGAACCGGTCCGCCGCCGCCTCGATCTCCGACGCGAGGTAGGTCGGCGCACCCTTTCTCCTCCTCCGCCACCCGGCCAGCCTCGACAACAGGCCCCGCCGGGATTCCTCGGAGACGGAGCGAAGCCCCGGGTCGTGCGTCCAGACGGCGTACGCGTCGAGACGCTGCACGCGTCCGGCGAGGAACGCGCGGCGCTTGCGCCCCGATACGGACGCGATGTCCGAACCGTTGTCCTGCGGACTCTCGGCGCGGCTGGGGCGCCGGAGCACGTGGAAGTGGAGCCGCGTACCGGGACCCAGGCCCGACATCAATCTCTGCCAGAGTCCCAGCACGCGGTCGATCTGTTCGGGCGTCCTACCGTCGGTCACGGCGGGCCGGATCCGGCCCGCCGCCATCAGTTCGCCCGAACGGGTCAGGCAGCTCCGGCCGTCATCGAGCCAGCCCCAGTAGGGCAGCTCCTCGGCCAGCGAGCCCGCCGCCTCGTAGGCCCGGCGTTCGTCGGCGACTCTCATCGGTCGCTCGGCCGGATCGTCAGATGCCACGGCTGGTCCGCCCACTTGCCCGGATCGAACCGCGCCGGATAGCGCGCCGCGGCCCGGAGCACCGCCAGCATCGCCGGATCCCTCCGGCCCGCGAGCCAGCCCGCGCCGTAGCACACCGCGAACACCAAACCGCCCGCCACCAACGAGGCCGTCGCGTTCCACACCGCGACCGCGAGCGTCGCGCCCAGCAGGAACAGCCGCCGCTCGACGCCCAGCACCGTCAGCGGACGGTTCAGCGCCGCGTAGCCCGGCCAGCGCCTCAGGCCCCGCATCAGAACAGCCAGGCGAGGAAGTTCACCGCGCCCACGGCCATCCCGATCCCGAAGATGATCCCGGCCAGCGTACGCTTGCTGCCGCCCTCGCCGAACGCGAACATCAGCCCGCCCACCACGATCGCGATCAGCGACAGCCCGCGGGCGATCGGTCCCGTGAACTGCGTCTCGAGCTCGGCCACCGCATCCACCCACGGGCTCGTGCCCTGCGCCATGAGCACGCTCGGCGTCAGCATCAGCATCAGCATCAGCGCGCACATGGTCGCCCATATCGTTCTCTGCAACATCTTCATCGTCTCATTCCTTTCTTCTTGTGGTCAGTAGGCGACGGCCTCGGCGTCGCCCCGGCTCTCCGCGATCCGCTCGCGCATCCACTCCTCGATCTCCGCCTCGATCCAGCCCTTGGCCCGCGCACCCAACGACACGGGCTTGGGGAAGCTCCCCTCGCGCACCCGCTCCTTGATCGTGCTCCGCGCCAGTCCCGTCCGGTAAACCACCTCCGGCATCCGCAGGAAGCGGATCGGTCGGTTCCCTCTCTGTTCCGTCCGTTGTTCAGTCATCGCTCTGCTGCTCCTCGTTCTCCTCGCCCGTGACGAAGACCTGCGGCCCCGCACGGGCGGGGGCGGAGCCCGGGCGCCGCCCCCGTCCAGCTCGAAGGCGGCGATGTACGCCAGAATCCGATCCACCGTCCTCAGCGTCGGCGAGCGTCCGCGGGCGAGTTCGCGCATCAGGTGCGGGTCGCCCACCGCCCTCAGGCCGAACGTCGTCGGACTGATGCCCGTGCTTTCGAGGAACGCATCCACCCGTGACTTGAACTGCTGCGCCCACGTGTCCATGCCAGTAACGTTGAAGGCTGAAAAACAGGAACGTCAACCAATGGGAAATCTCCCAAGTGCCTGTAACGGCTATAGATAGTCAGTAGGACAAGCAGTCTGCCCGGTGGCTCCGCCAGTGGCCCGGAAAACACCCCCCTTGCGGGTGGGAGCCGGGGCTCAAACGGTGGAACTGGGATGCCTGGTCGGACGACCGGTCCGGCGGCGGGCGACGCCTCCGGGATGATCCGAATGGAGGACCGGACGAGACGGGTACTTTCGCTCGGGGCGGGGTCCGCGCGAGCGGCCGGGGTCGGACTTGGCCGGGTGGATCCCGCCCGTGGTCGAGTCGCTCGTCCACGACGCACGCTTATATTGGGTTGACCGAATTCGACTTGCGATGGAGACGCCGAAGCCATGAAGACCCTGTCCGAGCGGATCATGGAGTACGCCGAGGCCAAGCCGGAGGCCACGCCGATCCGGGCGGACGACCTCCTGCACCTTGGCGACCGCGCCGCGGTGGCCCGGTCGCTATCCCGCCTCGTGCGCTTCGAGCGGCTCCTGCGAATCTGCCGTGGCGTCTACATGCGTCCGATCCAAACCAGATTCGGCCTTCGAGCACCGCGTCTGGAGAAAGCCCTTGCTTCCCTGTCGGCGCTCTGGGGCGAGATCATCGTTCCGAACGGGGGCGGCGCGGCCAACTGGCTCGGGCTGACAACGCAGAACACCGTGCGCTCGGTCTATCTCACCTCCGGTCCCGACCGCCTCCTGCATTTCGGGGCTCACCGGGTCGAGTTGCGTCACGCCCCGGCGTGGCAATTGACAGCGCCGCATCGGACCGCCGGCGTGGTCATTCGCGCGCTGGCGTGGCTCGGCCCCGACGAGGTCGAGAAGAGCCTCGATGCTGTGATTCCGCAGCTCACCGGGGAGGACTTGAGCGATCTCGCCGCCGCCCGGGACGTCGTGCCCGCGTGGATGGCGGAGCCGCTAGACAGACGGCTCGTGCATGGCTGAAATCCGGTTTCAGCGCCTCTTGGCGATCGAGAGGCGAGACGCCTTGGATGTTGCGGCGCGGCGGCGAGGACAGGAGACCTTCCTGCTGGAGAAGGACACCTGGATCGTGGCAACGCTCGGTGTGCTGTTCGAGGCACCGTTCGGACGACACCTCGTGTTCAAGGGCGGCACGTCGCTTTCCAAGGTGTGGCGCGCGATCCGCCGGTTTTCCGAGGACATCGACATCACCTACGACATTCGCGGCTTCGCCCCCGATCTCGTCGTGGGCGGCGACGAGGAGGCGCTGCCGCCCACGCGCAGCCAGGAGAGGCGCTGGACGCGGGCGATCCGACCGCGCCTCGCCGACTGGGTGCGCGACACCGCCGGCCCGCTCGTACGGGAAGAGCTCGGACGCGCCGGATTCCCGGCGCGGGTACGGGCGGAGGCCGAGCGGCTCTACATCGGCTACGAACCGCTGTTCGAGCCGCGCGGCATCGTGAGGCCGGAGGTCCAGGTGGACTTCGGCGCGCGCTCCACGGGAGAGCCGCACGCCGTTCGTCCCGTGGTGTGTGACGCCGCCGCCCACCTTCCCGGCCTCGCGTTCCCGGAAGCGCTGCCAGCTGTGATGTTGGCCGAGCGGACGTTCTGGGAAAAGGCGACCTCCATGCACGTCTACTGCCTGCAGGGGCGCGTCCGGGGCGAGCGATGGTCGAGGCACTGGCACGACCTCGTCCGCTTGGACGACGCAGGTATCGCGGAACGGGCTTTGGCAGACCACGAACTCGCTCTCTCGGTTGCCCGCCACAAGGCGATGTTCTTCCGCGAGAACGATTCAAACCGCCAGCGGATCGACTACCACGCCGCGGTCTCGGGAAACCTCAGGCTCGTTCCCTCTGGAGCCGCCCAAGAGGCGCTTGCGGCCGACTACGCCAGCATGCTATCCACGGGGATGTTGCTGGACGTGGACGAGTCGTTTGGCACGGTCATGGAGCGGTGCGCCGTGATTGAGGAGAGAGCCAACACGCATGGCTAGAATAGGACCGATCAAGCTCCCGCATCGTGCGACAGTGCCGCCACCGACACCAAGTGTGAAGCGTCGGCTTCAACTCCGCGCTTCGGACTCCAGTGGCGAGTCCAAGCCCTCAGCGATTCGAGCGCGCGAGGGGGAAGTCGCTATCTTGAGTGCCATGAGCACCCGAGCGAACGATTGGGGAGCCGGCAGCGCTACGGCCAGTACAGCACCGCAGGATCGAGTGCCTTCGACCGCCTCCCGGCCCCGCCCAGTCTACTTGGATTGCAATGCTTCCGCTCCGCTCGACCCGCGCGTCGCCGAGGTCATGGTTTCTGCGCTGACGGAGGTTGGCAACGCTGCGTCTGTTCACACCGCTGGTCGTCGACAGGCCCTCCTGGTGGAAGACGCCCGGGAGCAAGTCGCGGGGCTCGTCGACAGCCCCGCATCCAACGTCGTATTCACCGCGAGCGCGACCGAAGCGAACAATCTTGCGGTCCACGGAGCCGTGCAGGAGGCAAGCGAGGACCGACCCCGGATCCTGGTCTCTGCCGTCGAGCACGACTCGGTTCTCAAGACCGCCGAATGGCTCGGGGCTCGCGGCCTTGCGCAAGTCGATATCGTCCCTGTAACCCGCAGTGGTCTCGTTGACCTGAACGCTCTAGCGCGGCTGCTCGGCCCCGAGGTCCTCCTCGTGTCAGTCATGGCCGCCAACGGCGAGACGGGCGTACTAAACCCTATCGTGGAAATCGCGGAACTGGCTCACGCTCATGGCTCGCTATTTCACTGTGACGCCACGCAGTTCGTCGGCCACCTGCCACTGAACGCAGAAGATGTTGGCACAGATCTCGTCTCTGTCAGTGCCCACAAACTAGGTGGACCGATGGGAGTTGGGGCGCTCATCGGCACCCGACGGGCCTTGGCCTGTCTCAAGCCGGTAATCCACGGAGGCGGACACGAGCGAGGCCTGCGATCCGGTTCCCTCAATGTGCCTGGTATCGTGGGGTTTGGAGAGGCTGCGGCCATTGCGGCTGCCGAGCGAGCCCAAGAGTCGATTAGGGTAACCGACCTCAGGGACCGCTTGACCGACGGTCTGGAGAACTCACTGCCCGGGGTCATCCAAATCGGAGATGTCGAACGGAGGCTCCCGAACACCGCCTGCCTCCGCTTCAGGAATGCCGATGCCGAAGCGGTGACCGTCAATATGGAATCGGTCGCAGCCTCGACGGGAAGCGCGTGCAGCACCGGCACCATCGAGCCCTCACGGGTTCTGCTGGCGATGGGTATGTCCCCATCCGCCGCCTTCGAGTGTGTACGCTTCAGTCTCGGTCGCTTCACGACGGACGCCGACATCGAAGTCGCCGTGGCTCGCGCTGTTGAAGCGGTCCAGTACGTCCGCGAAATGACCGTGAAGACCATCTGATGCGGTTGGTCGAGGCCGCCGAACGAGTCTTCGCACGGCACGAAACATTCCATCCCCGATACGGGTGGTTCCGCAAGGCCTACACGTTCGTCGGAGATGACTCGAAGATTTTCGTGCTCCGGGACGCGCCGATCCGAATGGGAGTCGGCAAGAACATGGTGCGAGCGATCCGGTTCTGGGGGACGGCGGCCAAGCTGATAGCGGAGAAACGCGACTCCCGGAAGCGTTCAGGCAGCATGGAGCAGACGCAACTGGGCATCCAACTGTTCGGCAGCGAGGGCTGGGACCCGTATATGGAGGAACCAGCGACTCTATGGCTGCTGCACTGGATGCTGCTGGCCCCACCGTGCTTGCTGCCCGTCTGGTGGGTGGCCTTCAACGAGTTTCATGCGATCGAGTTCGGCGAGGACGATTTGGAGAGGATCGTCCTGGCGCAGCTTGAGTTCGCCCCGGAGTGGAAGACACCGCACCGGTCATCGATTCTCAAGGACGTACGCGCTCTGTTGCGCACCTACACACCGGCCGACCGCTCTGCCCGCGTGGGGATCGATGATATGCTGAACTGCCCATTCCGCGAACTCGGTCTCATCGGTCGCTCGGAGGCGACGCAACGGTATCGGTTCGCCACCGGCGCGAAGCCCACCTTACCGGCGGCTGTCGTCGCCTTCGCGGCCATGGACTATGTCGCGCACGCGAATTCAGGGAGCAACACGGTCACGCTCAGCCACCTCGCGCAGGACCCGGGTGGGCCTGGGAGAGTGTTCAAGCTATTGGAGAACGATCTACACATGGCGCTGGCTTCGGTCGCCGCAGACTCGGCGAGGATCAAGCTGACTGCTGTATCGGGCGCTGTTCAGCTTGGCTGGTCGGGCAATCCGCGCGACATCGCCATCGCGATTATGGACAACTACTATTCCCAACCGGATTTTCCTTCGACCAACGGGAAGGTGACCGCGTGAGTGGCGTGCTGGCGGATCGCATCTCCATCCGAAGCCGCTTCGCCCGTTCGGCCAACGTCGAGCGGGATCTTGCGCGGCCTGAACCACTCGAAGGATATGTGGTCACGGCGCGGGTCCTTGACGTGCTGGGACGGATTGCCGTCACCGCCGGAAAAGGCGAAGCCGGTGGCGCGTGGTCATTGACTGGTCCTTACGGATCGGGAAAATCCTCGTTCGCCCTTCTGATCGATGCGGCATTCGGTCCGCCGACGCCGGCGCGGGACACAGCCCTCCGGTTGATCGGCAACGCCTCTTCGGACGTGAGGGACGCGATCACGGCGGCGCACAAGCGCCACGGGACTTGGGAGACGGGTTTCCGTCGTGGATTAGTGACGGCCAGCCGCGAGCCGATCGCCTTCACGATCCTTCGTGCCCTGCGGGCAGCGCAAGCACTCGCCCCAAGGAACAGTGAAGCCGCTGCCGTCTTGCGGGAAGAAAATGCCTACGATGAGACGGGTGTCGGACCAGCTCCATCCTCCATCGTCCGGACTGCGTGCGCACTGGCGAAGGATGCACCGCTTCTACTCGTCATCGACGAGTTCGGGAAAAGCCTCGAGGCCGTCCGTGACGGTCACGGAGACCCTTATTTGTTGCAGCAGCTAGCTGAGGCGGGTCAGGGATCAGGACGACCGATTTTCCTGGTGACCTTGCAACACCTTTCGTTCGAGGACTATTTGGTGGGGAGCGGCAGGGCTGAGAGGCGCGAATGGGCAAAGGTCCAAGGCCGCTTCGAAGACGTGTCGTTCGTTGAATCCGCCGGCCAACTTCGCGCACTCATCGGGAGCGTCTTCAAGAGAAGAGACAGCGCGATCAAGGGTCGCATCGCCCGTTGGGCCTCGCACCAAGCGACGATGATGCGTTCCCTCGGCATCCGGGAACTCGCGGAGGCGGAGGCGCTTGAGTCCTGCTACCCCCTGCACCCCTTGACGGCAATGGTGTTGCCCGAACTGTGTAGCCGGTACGGGCAACACGAGCGGACGCTGTTCTCATTCCTGACGAGTCAAGACCCCGCAAGTGCCATGCGGTTCTTGGAAACGACCAGCGTACCTCCACGCGGCCTGCTGCCGTCGCTCGGCCTTGAGTCCGTTTACGACTATTTCGTCGGCAACAGCGTACTCGCTCCGCAGTCTGGCCGCCAAGCCAGCCGATGGTCCGAAATCGCAACGCGACTGAGGGACGCCGTCGGCCTATCAAGACGACAGAGCCGCATGGCCAAGCGGATCGCCGTACTAAACCTGGTCTCCACGACGGGCGTCCTTCGTGCGTCCCGGGCCGTGCTGTCGGCAACGGACTCCAACGCGGACGTGGTCTTGAGGGACCTCGAAGCGGGCGGGATCGCGACGTACCGGGACTTTGCCGACGAGTACCGGATTTGGCAGGGCTCCGACGTGGACGTACGTCGTCTGGTTGAAGGCGCGCGCGCACGGATCCAGCGGAGGCCGCTAGTAGAGGTCCTTTCGGCATCTAGTCCGTTGGATCCCGTGGTTGCGGCTCGACACAGCGCCGAGAACGACGTGCTGAGGGTCTTCAAGAGACGGTACGCGGATGCAGCGGAACCCGTCGAGCCCGTCGACCCCTTCTCCCATTATGACGGTGAGGCGCTACTGATCGTTGATTCGATTCATGCGACTCCGAACCTTTCCGACGGCTCGCGGACGGCCAAGCCAATCGTTGCCGCAATCCCGAGGGATGTGGCAGGACTGGACCAGGCGGCGCGGGAGGTACTGGCGGTGAGGACGAGTCTAAAGGAGCCGCTCGTAGCGGAGGACTGGGTGGCTCGCCGCGAACTGGCCGAGTGGCTCGCCCAGGCCGAGAACAATCTTGAGGCGGAGGTGCATGAGACGTTTCGGGCCGATGCGTGTCGCTGGATTCTCTTGGAGCCCGCGGGTGCGAGGCCGTTGCCTGCGGGGCGAGGTAGCCACGCGCTCTCGCATGCAGCCGACGTGGCCTTCGAGTTCACACCGATCATCGGAAACGAAGTGCTGAATCGCACACAGCTTACGTCACAGGGTGCCAAGGCGCGACGCCTCCTTGTCAGTGCGATGATCGAGCGGGGAAACGAGCCCGGCTTGGGACTCGACGGGTATGGCCCCGAAGTTGCGATGTACCGGGCATTCCTTCAGCGAACGGGCATCCACCGTCTCACAAGGAGAGGAAATCGTCCCTCATTCGGAGCGCCGGCCGCGACGGATTCACTCGCGCACGCGTGGGAAGTGGTAGAAGAGCAGTTCGCACGCGCTAGGGCTCGCCGCGTGAATCTCAAGCATATCCATGCGGCGCTCTTGTCGAGTCCGATCGGAATGAAGGACGGGGTTATTCCGGTCTTCTTGACAGCTGCGCTCCTGGCCCATCGGAATGAGATTGCCATCTATGAGCACGGCACCTTCAGGCCGTTGCTGGCTCCAGAGGTGTCCGAGCGGATGGTGCGCAATCCCTACCACTTCGACATCAAGCACTTCGCGAACACCTCTGGCGCCCGAAGGCGCTTGATCAACGCTCTGGCGCAGCGGCTCGGCGTTCGTCCGGTATTCCGTAAGTACAGAGTCGCAAACGTCTTGGAAATCGCAGGGCATCTCGTTTCCCTCGTCCGGCGTCTCGACAATTTCACGCTGCGAACGCGTACGATCAGCCCTGACGCCTGGGCGGCACGGGCGGCCATTGTGGACGCCGTGGAACCGGACGAACTCTTGTTCGATCACCTTCCCGGATCGTTCGGTCTGCCGATCATCGCGGCAGACGCACGGCAATATCAGGAGGAGTCCGCCTACGCCGAGCGCCTCGGCGCCGCAATGGATGAATTGGGCGGAAGGTACGCCAAGCTGCAAGAAGAGCTTCTGTCGAACCTTCTTCTTACCGCTACGGAGAAGACTCGCCTGGCGGTCAGCGGTCAGGCCGCCGCCCTGGACGGCGAAGTTCTCGATCCCGTAGTTCGGGCCTTCGTGCTGGCTCTCCGGGGAGATCCCGCCAGAAGTGACGCCGAGTGGGTGAGCACAATCGCAACGGTCCTGTCGAAGAAGGCGCCGACGGAGTGGACGGACCAGGATTTCGCCCGTTTCGGACACGAACTCCATGTACAGATCGCCGCATTCCAGCGCCTTATGGCGCTGCATGCCGCGGGTCGCGCCCGGGGCAGTGGGTCGTTCCAGTCGCTTCGCATCACGATCACTCGACCGGACGGTCGTGAGCACGACCGCCTCGTAGCGGTGGACGACGCCGACCGTCCCATCGCCGAGCAGGTACTCGCAGATGCTCTTGCCAGCCTCGAGAGCAATCTGGGCTCGTTGGGGCAAGCTGAGAAATCACTCCTCGCGTGCCTCGGAGACCGACTGCTCCCGCGAACGAAACAAAACGATCCAGAACCAGCAACCGACTCGAAAATCAGGAGCGAGAAACATGCCTGAACCCGTCCGGCACATTTGCGGGATTTCCGGGGGCAAGGACTCAAGTGCCCTCGCGGTCCACATGCGTGAGCGCGTTCCGGATATGGAGTACTTCTTCTGCGATACAGGCGCTGAACTCCCGGAGACGTACGAATACCTCACGAGACTCGAGGTGATCCTCGGAAAGCCCATCGCCCGTCTGAATGCCCGACGCGGGTTTGACCACTGGTTCGAGCTCTTTCGCGGCACCCTGCCCTCGCCGCAAATGCGATGGTGCACCAAGAACATGAAGATCAAGCCGATCGAGGAATGGATCGGCGATGACGCTGCGCTGTCCTATGTCGCGATCCGAGCCGACGAGTCTAACCGGAAGGGATACATCTCTACCAAAAAGAACATCGAGACCCGGTTTCCTTTCATCGAAGACGGGATCGACCGTGCCGGCGTGATGCGGATCCTTGAGGATGCAGGCATCGGTCTCCCCGAGTACTACGAATGGCGGACGCGCTCCGGCTGCTACTTCTGTTTCTACCAGCGCAAGGCGGAGTGGATCGGCCTCGCCGACCGTCATCCGGAGCTTTTCGAGCGGGCAGTAGCGATCGAGCAGAAGGTCTTACTTGAAGCTGGCGCAGATGGCGAGGCTGACTTCAGCGATCGTGCAATGCGGGGGAGGCAGTACACTTGGTCGGGTGGCGAAACACTCGTCCAGCTGCGGTCCCGTCGTGACGAGATCTTGACTCGCCACGAAGCCGCCATGTCGCGCGCGGCAACTCGCCAAGCCAACCTCCCTCTTATCGAGGCCCTCGTCGATGCCCTCGAAGAGGACGACGATACAACCCCTTGCACCGTGTGTGCCCTGTGAGCGACGTGGCCCACGGCGTTGACTCCTCGATGGTGTCTTCGCGCCGTGCGGGCGCGTCGTCCAGAGTTGGCGGCCCGGACCCCTTTCGCGCCGGGTGCGTCTCGGGCCGTTCGTTGGGACGCTTCACTACCACTGAAGAGATGCGGGATGCCGTTTTCGGAATCGTGGCTGCCTTCAATCGGTGCCACGGGGCCACCTCGCCTGGCTCCTCTGTACCCAGCTCAAGTCAGCTGGGAGGGTCATGACATGTCACGCCTTACGCATGGGTGGACCCAAGAGCCCGACATCTGGAGTCACTTCGAGAACCAGCTTGCTTCGGAACCTTGGCTGCGCAGCCCATTCCACCCGAGTTGGATCGCCAAGATCCCGGAGATTCCGGGCGTTTACGCGATTACGGGCTCTCCCCCGATCCAGGGCCCTTTCGGGGAAGCTTGGTCTCCCCTCTACGTCGGGCACACCACCAACCTCCGCAGCCGATTCCGGACCCACCTCGGAGGAGATGTCGGCCAGTTGCGCTTCGTGTTCTTGAAGGTGTCGTTTTATCATCTGCCGCTTGTCGACCGATCCACACCTCAACTCCGCGGATTCGAGCAACTGCTGATCGACGCATTCGGCCCTGTCGGCAACACCCGCAACGCGATCACAATGACGATCGGAACTCCGGTACCGGTTGGTACCCTCAAACCTAAACCCATAAAGGAAGGCACCTGACGTGGAATACTTTCCTGCGATTCGTGGCAGCATGGGACGGTGGACGTACTTCATCGTCAAGCTCTCAATGCGCGAACTATCCAAGATGGTACAATTCGCGACGGAGTACTACGACGATCAGACCTTGGACGAAGCCGTCCAGCGTGAGATCGGCAAGTCCCGCGTCCAGAAGGAGATAGTTGAGTACCTCAAGCGACAAGACGATCGCTTCTTCGCATCGCTTGTTGTCGCCGCTGTTGACGGAAATCCCAAATGGCATCCCGTTCACATCAGCGACGACCCTCGGTTCCAGATCTTCGCCGACGATGACCGGCTCCGGACCACGTTCGGGCTGCTGGCCTTTGATGGTAAACAACAATACTATGCCCTTGACGGGCAACATCGCTTGTCGGCAATCAAGCAGTTGCTGGACAAGGACAGCGATCATTGGAGGGATGCTCCGCCGCACTTTGCGGACGAGGAAGTAGCAGTTCTGGTCGTGACGCCCGACGAAGCGGAGACGAAGCAGGATTTTCTCCAGCGCTATCGCCGCCTGTTCGGCAACCTCAATCGTTACGCAAAGCCAACGTCTCACTTCACCAATATCGTCATGGATGAGGACGACACGTTTGCGATCCTCACGCGCCGCCTGATCACGGATCATCACTTCTTCAAAGCTCCAGGCCGGCAGAAGGACTCCGGTCGCATCAAGATGCGTAAAGGAAAGGCCGTTAGGGCTGGGAGCAGCGTCTTCACAAGCTTGGAGACGTTGTACATGATGAATAGGACACTCCTCATGTCGGCCGAGCGGGAGAGATCGGGTTGGAAGGCGAAGACGTTTACGATGTTTCGCCGTCTGGACGATGAATTGGATGCTTTGTATGACGAACTAGTCGAGATATGGGACGCGCTGATCGCCGTGCTTCCCGACCTGGAAAAGCCTCCTGCTGAAATGCGGTGTCACAAAGAGGGCACCGGCGAGGATTCAGGGCTTTTCTGGCCCGTGACGCAGGAGTTGATCGTCCGGATCGCTCGTGACCTTCTCGATGCACCAAGTGGCGACGAATCGGTTCAGGAGCGGTTGGCAGTGCTCGGCGAATTCGAGGCCTCCCTTCACTGTCCTCCTTGGCGTCACCTCATGTTGGTGCGAGACGGAAAAGGCTCTTGGAGGATTCGCAGTGAGGAACGGAAGAAATGTGTTCAAGTCGTTGACCGAATCCTCCGGTGGCAGTTGGGACAGGTGCCCCTAAACCGGGAGGAACTCGAAGAACTGAGAGACGACTGGCACGGACACCTACTTCTTCTTCCTGATCAGGTTTCGCGCCATGACAATTGGTGGGCGGCCATCGAAGCTGGGCGGGTCACCTAAGGCAGCCACGCATGATGCGAGACTACTGCGAGGCGGAGAGAGTTGTTGCCGCTCGCGTGCCGGGCGCAAGTGAAACGACGCATTACCGGATCGTGTGCGGTGTTGCGAAAGGCCACGCAAGATTCTCAATTGCCCCGACGGATATCCCTTCTGATCGTGACCGGGTAGCCGCGCGGTTCTTGCATGCGTTGTGGCGTGCTTGCGAATTGGATGACTGGGTGGCCGGACGGCTGAGGAATGGGGGTGAGGTCTCGATACCGCTTCCCAGCTTGACGCGGGACGCCGCCGCGTACGTTCGGAGCCGCCCCAAGGTTGGTGATTCGCTCCTGCCCCTGTTAACTCGGCAGACAGTTCCCCTCCCCCTCTATCCCTACCAGCGCAAGGGCGTCAGCCGGCTGTTGCGCGCGAGGCGATTGCTGTTGGCGGACGACATGGGGCTTGGGAAGACGCTGCAGGTGGTCGCCACTCTCAAAAGACTGCTTGAATCTGGGCGCGCTTACCGCGTGTTGGTGGTAGCTCCAACGTCGCTGCTGACGAACTGGGCAGTGGAGTGCCTTAAGTGGGCTCCCGAGATCAGTGTTCGGGTCGGAGGGGGAACGACGGCACGGACAACCATCCGGGAATGCTGGAACTACGCGCACGTACTTGTTACGAACTACGAACAATTGCGGTCGGTACCAAAGCCCCTGACTACAAGGATGCCGAGTATTGTCGTGCTGGACGAAGCTCATCGTGTTAGGAGCTGGGAGAACCAAGCCGTACGTGGCATCAGCAGTCTGAAACCGGAGTACATGTGGGCGTTGACCGGCACACCGCTCGAGAAGGGGAGAATCGACCTTGTCGGTTTGATGAGTTTGCTCGTCCCTGGCGCATTTAGACGACGCGACGAGCGCCTACCCCCCTGGTTGCTCCGCGCGAAGATTCGACCGCACACCCTTCGCAGAGAGAAGCAGCATGTCCTAGCTGAGTTGCCTCCGATTACGTATCGACTAGAACACGTGAACCTGTCGGCGAAACAGCGGCGGCGGTATGACAGGGTTCGCCGTATGGCACACTCGGCCGAGAATCCCATCGTGCTGTTCGGCCAACTGCGAACGCTGTGCGACTATGATCCGAAGTCAGGTGATAGCGGCAAGCTCGACCGAGTTGTGGAGCTCTTGGAAGACATCGCCGGAGCCGGAGAGAGAGCCATCGTGTTCTCGTATCTGCTAGAGCCACTGCGTCTGTTGAAAGAGCGGCTGGAGGGTCGAGGCCTGCCATTCTGTGGCATATACGAGGGGCAGTTGGATTCAGAAGCGCGGGAGCGGATGATTGAAGCATTCCGGGCGCTACACAGAGGCGGAGCATTGCTGGCGTCATTGCGGGCCGCAGGCGAGGGTCTGACTTTGACCGAAGCTCAGCACGTCGTGCTGGTCAACCGGTGGTGGAATCCGTCCTCCAACGCGCAGGCGGTCGACCGAGTTCATAGGATAGGACAGCAGCGGCCAGTCACGGTCTACTACTTGCAAGCGACGGAAACGATTGAAGAGCGTTTGAGCGAGGTGTTGGCGGACAAGGCGGAAGTCTTCGAAGAGACAGTCGCAGCGCTTGCCGAGTCGGGAGATCTGTTCGAGGATACCTCCTAGCAAGGCGCATCATCGGCCCGCTTCACGCTTCACGCCAAACAGCCGCGATTCCCGCAGTTTGACGCGACTTCTCTCGCATCCGAGCGCGGTTGGAGTGGACGCGGACCAAAGGCAGGAAACGCAGATCGTGCAGTCCCAGTTAGACTTATACGATTCCCTGCCGTGATTCGCTTCACCTGCGGCTTGCGCGGACAACCGCTCCAAGGCGGTCGTCAACTGCCGTTCCAAATCGGTCATGCAGATCCCTCCTCACTCTCTCGAGAGCTTCATATAGGGCCGTCCGTCCATCGTGAAGGCTGGACGGCCCGGCGTGCCGGCGGGCAGCGCCACGTACCGCTCCCCGTTGATCTCGATCAACTCGGTGCCCCAGGTCGTCTCGTGCATCACCGCCAAGGTGTCGCGCGCCCGCAAGATTCTGAGCTTGACCTCCGCCAGGGTCTCGATCCGGGCGTCGATGCTCCTCGACAACCAGTGCATCGTCGCCCAGCTGCCGCCGCAGATACCGAGGAAGAGGCTCATGCCGACCACCAGCGGCCGGAGCCAAGCCCTCATCAGCAACTCGCGCATCCGCCCGGTCGCCTCGACCGTATCGGCCTCGATGGAACGCAGCGCGTCGCTTCTGACGGCGCTTAAGCTCTCGCCAAGCCACCTGAGCTCGCGCGTGGCCGTCTCCTCGATCTCCTTCCTGTCGGCCTCCAGCCGGCTCTTCAGCCGGGACGTCAAGTCGTTCGGGCTCGAAGTCTCGCTCATACAGTTCTCCTCTCAGCCGCCACCGCTTGCCGCTGTCCGGATCGCGTGCGGTGATGTAGTCCTTGCCCTGGCGCGGCACCTCCAGCCCCACGTCCTCCAGCGCCGAGACCACGTCGGCGCGGCCCTTGACCGCGCCGTGTTCGACGCGCTGCACCAGGTAGTCGCGGATCAGCGTGCGGGGGTCCGCTTCGTGTTCGAGTCCGGCCCGCAGCTTCGACGCCTCGATGTAGGCCACGTGGCCCGGCCGCTGCGCCCTGGCTCGCGCCGGGTCGTCGGGTCGGCTCCATCCGTGCTCGTGGTTGAAGGCGTCGCGAAGCGGGGCGAAGGTCTGCTCCCAGCCGGGCGGCGCGATGTTCAGGCTCCGCCCGGTCTGGAGGTCGCACTGCGCGGCGAGGACGTGCGCGTGGACGCCGCCGCCGCGCTCGCGGTGCAGGACCGCCGTCCACGCGTGGCGGTCCGGCTCAAGTCCCGCCCAAGCGGTCTTCTCGAACTCGTCGAGGACGGCTCCGATCTGCTCGCCGGTCGGCCGGTCCTCCGGCGCCCATGCGATCACGGCCGACGTGTACTTGCGCTCGAAGTCGAGGGAGTCGGCCACGGCGGCCACCATGTCCGGGTTCCCGCGCAGCACTTCGACGCCTTCGCGCTCGTGTCCTGCCGCGTCCCGCTCGCCGACGAGATACTCGACCGCCGCCTTGGCCGAGCCCTTCCCGTGGGAGAGGAACTTAACGAGCATCGCGGGCTTCCTCGCCGATGCGTGCCACGGCGAGCAGCGACCGCTCGAACGACACCAAGTGGGCGATCACCGAGACGGCCTCGGCCGTCGAGGCGTGTGTGTTCGCCCAGCGCGCCAGCTGGTTCAGGTTGTTTCCGATGCGCGCGATCTGGCGGGTGCGCTCGCGCTCGACGGCCCGTGCTGATGCGGTCCAAGTCCGCGTCCGCGCCATCGCCTCGCGCAGCAGCGCGGACGGCGACACGCCCGCCGCAGCCGCCTTCTCCCGCCAGGCGGCGTGTTCCGCGGGCGTGACCCGGGCGGCGACCATCACGGTGCGATGCTCAGGCATGAACGCACCGGCGACGGGGTTCGGGGGCCTCGCCCCCGCACGTCCGCTGCTCCGCCAGCGGCGCGAAAGGCCGGGGGTTCGAAGGGGGGCGCAGCCTCCCCTCGCCAGCCGCGATGTTCAACATCGCGTGTGCGGATCGCCTAGGGCCTAAATCACGACAGGAAGTCACGTAAAGTCAACCGGGACTGCACGATCTGCGTTTCCTGCCGTCTTGCTGGATCGTGCTGGACCGTGCCGCGAAAGCGGGAAAACCGGAACTGAATGGCGGGACTCCCGCTCGCGCCGTAGCCACTCGCCGAAGGTCCCGGAAGCCGACCTTCCGCCCACATCCGGGAAGCCATTTCGTCCGGGCGTATCGGCGGTTCGACCTGCCGGAACACCGCGCCGTGGTTCCAAGGGCGTGGGGCAACCACGTCACGCAGTGATAGGCCGGCGGCGGCGTGTGGGCTGTCTCACGCCCTTGTGCGTAAGCCAGGCGACGCTCAGTTGAGCATCGCGATCTGGCGAGGGGACGCTCCGCCCCTCTTGGACCCCCAGCGCTTCCGCGCCGCTGCCGGGGCAGCGGGCGGGCGTTCCCACCTGGCCCCGCCGGACCGTGGAGCACCTTGTAGGCGCGGCCGAGCGGAAGGCCTCCCGGCGCTTCCCGCCCGCCGTCCACGGGAGGAACGGCGATCCGCGCTTTGTCTGGATGAGGCGTTTCGACTATCTTTGATTGCTGGAGCAGGCATGCCCCGTGCCTGCCCGAGAACCAGCCATCCTACAGGGTGTTGACACGATGACGTCGTTCCGTTACGCCCCATCGTTAGCTCGAGCCGAGCCGAGCCGAGCCGAGCCGAGCCGAGCCGAGCCGAGCCGAGCCGAGCCGAGCCGAGCCGAGCCGAGCCGAGCCGAGCCGAGCCGAGCCGAGCCGAGCCGAGCCGAGCCGAGCCTGACGCGCGTTTCCGGCGCTACCGCCCCCGTTTCTCCCTCCCTTCTCGTCGCCCTGCTGCTAGGCACGCCCCGCCTGTTCGCCCCCTCACCGACGCAGGCCGACACCATCTAGTAGGCCGCCCAGCTTGGTCGAAGGTCCGGCCACGCAACCAATGTACTCGGATGCACCGCCACGGACTCGAAACAGTCGTCGTGGTAGGGGAAGTGTGTCCACCCTCGGGTCAGCGGCAGTCTCCATCTGCGCGAAGCTCGTGCTCTTTTTCATCGGCGAGGAGCCCGCCCAAGGGCTGCGGTTCGAAGGTTCAATCGACTGTCCCTGATTTCCCAACACCGAGAAAGAGAAAAGCAATGCCGATCCGAACCATCATCAAGCTCCTCATGGTCGGGGCCGCGCTCGAGGCGGTGCCCGCAGACGCCCAGACGTTCCCTTCTCTTGGCGCCGGAGAAGCCTCACGCGCCCTCACCAGCCGAGCGCTCCTGTTCCCCGACGTCGTCACATTCAGCCGCATTCCTGCAAGCACGCTGCGGAGCGGGAATGTTGCGGTGGCACCGAGACTCTCTGCGTTCACAGAGCCGCTTCCGTTTCCATCGAATCCGGCGGCCGACTTGAACGCCTCGCGTGCGGCACCCGCTGGCGCGACCCTGACGACTTCGTTGCATGGCCGACAATCGTTCCAGCGCGTCTTCGCGGACTTCCGACAGGAGCAGGAGGAGAAGGACCCTGTGCTCAAGTACGTAGGCGTCGGCATGATGGTCGTGGGGGGGCTCAACTTCCTGTACGGCAGCGCTGCCTGCGTCAGCAATGGGGTTGGAGGCTATTGCGTGCCGTACGTTGTCGTATCCGGTGGCATCGGTGTCGGCGGGTGGTTCCTCTACAAAAGGCACAGATGATGCGTGGTTCCGCTGTCGCGTCCGCCACACGGTAGGCGGGCGTGGAGGGTGTGGATCTTTCCGGGACACGGTGGCGTGCTGGCCGGGAGCAACGCGGCGCCGACGGCGATCCCGCCGCCGGACGCACGAAGCGGCCGGATTTGGATAGATGGTGGGGGCCGTAGGCGGCCGCGGATCCGGAGTTTGCCGCACCGAGGCGGGACGCGACCTTCCGCGAGGCACTGCCCCACGGGGAGGTGGCCGGGGCGATCGAGACGATTCGGCGATCCGGAGGCGGGGGCGTCGGTGAAGCTGGCCCTTGAGTTCCTGTCGCTGACGGCATGCCGGTCCGGGGAAGGTGCGCGGGACGCGCTGGACGGAGATTGACCTCGAGGACTCCGACCTTTCCGCCGACCTGGCCTCGCTGGTTACGGGAGAGAGGCTCACCAAGGTGACGTGGAGGCCGGGGTGTGGACGATTCCGCCGGAGCGTATGAAGAACCGGCGTGAGCACTGGGTGCCGCTGTCGGCCCGTGCGCTGGAAGTTCTGACCGAGGCGAAAGCGAACACGCCCCGGTCGGAGTGGAGCGTGCCAGTCCGCGAGGGGAGT
Source organism: Longimicrobiales bacterium (assembly GCA_965208295.1). GTDB lineage: Bacteria > Gemmatimonadota > Gemmatimonadetes > Longimicrobiales > Gaopeijiaceae > Bin94. The sequence continues at coordinate 2,434,297 of OZ242328.1, forward strand.
GCGGCTGCAAGCCACGCCCCTCAGCGCTCTGTTCAGGGAGTTGCGGATCCCGACCGTGCCGCACGGATTCCGTTCGAGCTTCCGCGACTGGGCGGCTGAGCGGACCGACGCGCCGCGGGAGGTCTGCAACAGGGTGGGTGCCGCGATGCCCGCCAATCCCTGTACTGGCACTCGAAGGCGCAAACTCCCCACGGGGCGGCTCCGGGCCGCGGTACGGTACGAGTCCTACCCAGGTGCTCGGCCCGGGCACAGGGCGAAATTGGTTACTCCCGGCCCAGTCACCCGTACTGCGCTCACGTCCATTCGACATGGCGCCAACTGTGCTGACAAAGTTACGGGGCGGAAAGCGGGCGGCGCGGGAGACCGCCGCCGTCGCCAAGGAGTGACGGGTCGGCCTGTTCGCCCTCGCCGTTCGTGAGGCTGGTGACCAAGAGGTCGAGGAGCTCGCCTGCGACGGCCTGGACCACCGCCGTCTCGGGCGGCGCGCGGGGAGGGTTTCGCGGGTGGCCGTGGGGCTGGCTTGTCCACTGTTCGATGGCTCAGCCAGCTTACCCTGGGTATAACCCAGGGGCCGGCGAGGGGTGGCCCTGCCCCCCTTCGATCCCCCGAGAATCGCGGTCCCGCAGAGTGCGCGGACCGAGCTTCGGGAAACCTACGGCTGTAGGATCGCCCAAGATCGACGAGCCCGGCCTCCCGATGGGTACGGGTCGGGTGAAAATCCGCCTGGCCGAGGCCTCGCGACGGTTGTCCGGGTGTCAGCGAGCGAGCCTCGACCGCCGATGGGCGTTGTTCTCGACCCTCTCGTGGCACCGGATGCCACCGTGGTCGCGCTCCCACCGCTCCGCCCACTCGGACAGTCTGATCCAGCTGAGGGCGAGGTTCGCGGCCCTGCCGGTCTCCGGATGGACCCGGTTCGCAATGACGTGAAGGTGAGCCGGGTGCGCCACGATCAGCGCCTCGTGACGCTCCAGCCCCAGCGCCGCGAGCGACTCGGCGGCCGCCTGTTCCATCTCGGCCCGGCCCGGCCGCTGATCGTGGGGCCAGTAGAGCGTGTAGTGCAGGACCGGCTTCTCCAGCTTCCGCCCCCCCATCGATCCGCCCGCCAGCCGCTTGAGGTCGGGCGCGGCCTTCGCCGTCGCGGCCATCAGCCGCGGCGCCCGTCCCGGATCGAGCGTCGGCAGGTTCCGGGTGTCGGCCCAATCGACCCGCCCGTCCTTCTCGAGGCGGTACGCCGCGAGGCGGGTGAACGAGCGGCCGAGCCCAAGGACCTTCGCGACCATCAGCCGCCCCGGTAGTGGAACACCGTAGCGCTCAGCCTCTTGTCGGGTCCGTTCATCGCACCTTCTCGAAACAGGACGATCCGCGGCTTGCCGCGTGATCGGGCAACTCTGGAAGATAATCGGGACCAACGGCAACTTCGGGACACCCAGATCCGTAGCGCGTTTTCGATCCGGAACCAGTGTCGCCGGGGCCGTAGGGAGAGTGTCCGCACGACATCGGGGGTGCTCGGACACAAACACGTCCTTCAACCGGACACCTCGCAGGTTTCATATGTCATTGGCCGCCTGATGGTTGCGCTATGACTGCCGTGGCGTTCGTGGCACGCGGGAGGGTGCGGTTGTGACCGGAGCAACCCCCCTCCTTGGACGCGTGGCGTGCCATCGGGGAGGATCGGCATGGACACGCCCATGCCGTCCTCCACGGGAGGTCGCTCCGGGCCAATAATCCTTCCAGGAAGGGGGCTGAGCGCCGCATCGATGCGGCGGCGGACCTGTTTCCCGACCACCTGGCCGCCGGACCGTCCGGCATCGGCGGTCAAATCCGGGACGCGCCCGCGCCGGCTCGCAGTTTGGCCTTCCCGCACGGGATTGATGGACCGGGAGCGACCCAAGGCGAGGGTGGGATGGAAGTGCACATCCCGACCGTCGCCGTGCCCTACCAGGCACCCGAAGGGTGGACTCCCCACCATTTGTCAACGCTGTTGAAGACGGGGCTGTAACCCCGCTTCGGGGGGCCAGTCAGGCTAGGCAGTGTGTCGCTGGGCGTGCTGGCGGATGTTGGCCGAGCGTCGCACTGTGGAGCGCGACGAGGTGCTCGGAGCCAAGGTCGGCACCGACCTTGGCCAGGGGTTCGAAGGGGAGCACAGCATCCCCTCGCCAGCCCCTGCCGGGGACGTGCGGAGCGTGGCCACGGAGGGTATGCTAGCTCCCGGCCATTAGCAGGGCGGGAGCCAGCTTCCCGAAGGCCCTTGCCGCCGCTTCAGGTCGTAGCGCGCACGCGGATGTGGACCGCCCCGTTGGCCCGCGCCGGGAGAGGAGATCAGGCCGCATTTTCCTCCGCCGGGCGTGGAGGCCGGTAGCAGGTCTGGGTTCTGAGCATGGCGCAGGCGACCGCGAGCAGGCGGTCGGCGACCGAACGGAGGGCGCGCGCGTGGCCGTGGCCGCGCCCCCGAAGTGCGGCGTACTTGGTCTTGCTGACGGGATCGTGCTGGACCGCGACCCGCGCCCAGTGGTAAACTGCGTCGCGAAGGCGGGCGTGAGCGGCCACACGGCGCATGACGAGCTTGTACTTGCCGGATTGCCGTGTGACGGGCGCGACACCCGTGAGGCACCGCAACGCCTTGTAGTCCCGGCGCGCCAGCGCTTGGGGCGCCTCGGCGAGCAGCGTGGCGAGGACGGTCTGGCCGACTCCGGGCAAGGAGGAGAGGACCGTCACGTCGCGCTGCCCGCCGGGTTGGTCGGAGCCGGAGTCCTCGCTGTCGTCCAAGGCGTCGATCAGGCGGGCGATCTCCCGCTTGGCGTCGGCCAACTGGCGCTGTACGAGGCGTAGGCGTTCGGAAGCGCTACGGATGTGGGCGACCGCAGCCTCGGTGGTTCCGGGTGCGACGGCAACGGCCGGGGCGCGGAGGATTTCGAAGAGTTGGTCGGCCGTGATCCGCCGGATCCTGTGGCGCTTGAGAAGGCCTTCGAGGGTCCGGCGCTGGATCCGCCGGGCCTTCGCGGGCGTCGGAGCCTTCGCCCAGAGGTCGAGGAACCAGGGCTCGGCAACGCTTCCGACCGCTTCGAGGATCTGCGGGTAGTAGCGCCACAGCTGGTCACGCACCCGGTTCGACAGGCGGGTGCGGTCCCGTGTGAGTTCCTCGTCGATCCGCGACCATGCCCTGAGTTCGATGACCACGGGGTCGACGGGGTCGATCTTGCGGAAGTGATGGAGATCGGTCCTCAGCGCATCGGCGAGGACTCTGGCGTCGAGGCTGTCGTCCTTGGCACCGGCGGGCGAGAAGCGGTCGCGGAACCGGTCGAGCTGCTTCGGGTTGATCGAGTAGACCGCGAACCCCCGATCCATGAGGCTCTCGACGACCGGCCCGTGCGGGACTTCGATCGCCACCGGAATGTCCGCGGCCGATCCTCCGCACATGGCGACGATCCAATCGGCCATCTCCGCCAGCCCCGCGCCCCCGTGGCGGAAGATGCGTTCCTCCCGCTTCGATCCGTCGCCGCCGACCACGCAGACGTGATGCGCTTCCGATGCCCAGTCCACGCCGGCGAACCAGGCCTTGGGTTCTACCATGCTCCCTCCCGAGTAAAGGTTATTGGACAGGCGAAGGTTGGTGGACGCCGCGATGCCCGCCGGTCCCTGTACTGGCGCTCGATGGCGCGAACTCCCCACTGGGCATCCATCGCGGCTCCGGGCCGGGGTACAAGTCCACCTTGGGTGCTCTGTCGCACTGGGTCGCTCAGGTTACTCCCGGCCTGGTCGCCTGCCGCTGTTGTTAGGATCTTTCGATCTAACGCGAAGCATGTCTGGAAGGTACAGGGGTCGCTCCCGCCACAACCGCGCACTCTGGAACGGCACCGCCGTTCGTGCGGGCGTGGTGCAACCGCAACGCGGGCAGCGACATGCGGAGCCCCTGTCCGCGCACATGGACACGGCGATTCCGTGCACATGCACCCCGATGTCGATGTGCACGCGCAGTACGCCACCGACCCCGGCCGATCGCCGGTCAAGATCCCTCCCCTCGAAACCGGCTCGAACGCCATATCGAATAGCCGTGGATCATGCCTCCGGGGAGGCCCGATAAAGTCGCAACTGCGGGCAAATGTTCCGAACCGTCCGGTGCGATGCCGGATGCTGAACGACCTGCGGCAGTAGCTCCTCCATCACTTCCCGTAGAGCCCGACGAGTGCTCGGGTGCGGTTCGAAAAGCGAAACGGCGCGGTTGCCGCACTGGTCAAGCAGCCTTCGTCCAGCGAGATTCCGTTGCGCAGATCGTGCAGTCCATCAATTCGGAGGTATCGAACGATGGCACGCACGAAACGAAGTCGGCGCTCTTACGGCGCCGGCGAATGGGGCCGGAACCGGGTCCGGGTGTTCCCCGACCGGAAAACCGGCTTGTACCAGATGGAGTGGCGAGAGAACGGGCGCAGGCTGACCCGCTCGCTCGGGCACCGGGACTGGACCCGAGCCAAACGGCACGCGGACGAGTTCGCCGCTGGGTTCGCAAGCCCCGACCTGAACGGCAAGGCGGAAGCCGAGCCCGAGCCGCTCACCCTGGGCGCGCTGTTTGATATTTACGGAGAGGAGGTCACCCCGACCAAGGGGAAGCGGACGCGCGAGCGCGACAGGGTCGCGACCGCGATGTTCCTCGACTTCTTCGGGCGGGACCGCGCCCCCGCCACCTTCTCGCAGCGCGATTGGGATCGGTTCATCCAAGCGCGGCGGGCCGGAAGGGCCGGCCGTTCGGGCAGGCCTGTGGGCAACCGGACGATCGAGTGGGACCTGACGTTCCTCATGGCGGTCTTCAACTGGGCCGAGAGGTCGAAGGACGAGCGGGGCCGCCTGTTGCTCGACAGGAACCCGCTGAAGGGCCTCAGGAAGCCCAGGGAGAAGAACCCCGCCCGGGTCGTCCTCACCGAGGACGAGTACCGGGCGATGCTGGGGGTTTCGCTGCAGGTCGGTTGGCGGTTCCACGTCGCCCTCGTGCTCGCGCACGAGACCGGCCACCGCATCGGAGCCATCCGCAACCTCAGGTGGACGGACATCGACTTCGAGGGCCGTGAGGTGCGGTGGCGGGCGGAACACGAGAAGACCGGCTACGAGCACGTCACGCCGCTGACCGACGAGGCGCTCACCGCCTTGAGGGAAGCGCGCAGGATGGGCACAGGGACAGGCGACGCGCCGGTACTGCCTTCGTCGAAGGATGCCACGCGGTGCATGCACCGCGTTACCGCGTTTCAGTGGTGGAGGAAGGCCCAGACGCTCGCGGGACTGGAGCCGAAGGCGCGGCGGGGCTGGCACTCGCTCAGGCGCAAGTTCGCCAGCGACCTGATGGACCTTCCGCTCAAGGTGCTCTGCGAGCTTGGCGGGTGGAAGGATGCCACGACGGTGCTCAGGTGCTACCAGAGGCCCGACGCGGGACAACTCAGGACGGCACTGGAAGGCCGCGGCAGGGCTCGCGGCTGAAATCCCGACCAGCGGGAATCATTCAGCGGGAATCCGGCCCACGAGACGCGTAAGTTCATCGGGTGCAATTAGTTGTATAATCGGCTAATCTTGTCGCGTGTGCTGGCTTCCCGGCCTTAGACGCGTCCGACGGGCTGTTCCCCGGCCGCCGCGAAGCGCGCCGACTCATCGAACCGGGCCGACCTCTGCCACCCGGCGAATCGCCCGCGCGGCCTCGCCCCGCTCACCGGCCCGCTCGCCCTCGAACCGGCTCTCGGCGATGCGCTCGCGGACCCATTCGTCCACCTCGGCCTCGATCCACCCCACGGCCCGGCCGCCCAGGGCGACCGGCTGGGGGAAGCGCCCCTCTGCCAGCCGCACGTAGATCGTGCTCCGCGACAGGCCGGTGCGCGCCATCACCTCGGGCAGCCGCAGGAAGCGGATCGGCGGGTTCGTTCTCTGCTTCATTGGGGTCTCGGTCATCGTCCTTCTCCTCCTCCTTGTTCGCTGCTTGCTGGTCGGTCTCCGGTCTCACGGGCGTCGAGGCGGATCGCGTCCACCGCCCGATGCCCCATCGTGCTCCGCGATGAACGCCAGAACCCGGTTCGCCGTCCTCAGCGTCGGCGAGCGTCCCCGACCGATCGGGCGCATCAGGGTCGGGTCGCCCAGCGCCTTCCTGCCGAATGCCGTCGGGCTCAGGCCCGAACGCCCGAGGAACGCGCTAACCCGCGATCTGAATAGCTCTTCCAGCGTCTCCATGCCTGAACGCTGGAGGACCATTCGGGACGGCGTCAACGGTCGGGAATTCCCTACCTTTCCATAGCCTTCCATGGGGTTCCAACGCCGTCTATGACCCGTTTGCGGTCGCCGCCAGCGGCGTGGCAAGACCCCCCCCTGGCGAACCGCGGAGTGATCGTCCGGAGGTGTGAAAACCGGTCCGACCAGGACGGTTCGACCCGGTTTGCGGCCGTGGATGCCGGCAACGCGGTCGCGGGCGACCGCCGAACCGCGCTGCGGAGGTGGAAGGGTGGTGCTGATCGGCGGCGGGGGAGGCAAGTGGCTACCCGAGGTAGTCGCTCCAAGCCTGCAAGACTTCGGCGCGTCTCTCCAGCAGGTCGGAGCGCTGATACGCCTGAACGACCCGGCTCTTGGGAACGTGGGCGAGGCAAGCCTCGGCAACCTCGGCCGGGACGCGGGTCTCAGCCATCCACGACCGGGCGCTCGACCGGAATCCGTGAAGCGTCGAGTCCACCTCGGCGATCTGGAGCAGTCGCGACACCGTCTTCGGCGCAAGCGTCCGGCCGGTCCGCGACGGGAACACCAGCGGCGACTTGTCCGACAGCTCGCGCGCCTTCCTTAGCACCTCCAGCACACCAGTACTGAGCGGGACCGTGAACTCACGTCCCGCCTTCATCCTCGACGCCGGAATCGTCCACCTTGCCGCGTCCATGTCGATCTCGTCCCACCGCGCGCCACGCGCCTCGCCGGGACGAACCGCCGTGAGCACCAACAGTTCGGCGCACAACGCGGCCGGACTCCCATCCCCCACCCGGCGGATGGCACGAAGGGCCGCCGGGATCGCGCCGTGCGGCAGGGCGCGGTGATGGCCTCCGGCGTTGCCGTTCGGCTTCGGCAACGCGGCAACGGCTCGGTCGACCGGATTGTCCCGGCGGTAGTTGCGGCCGATGCTCCACCGGAACACGGCGGCAATCCGGTGCTTGGCCTTCCGCGCGGCCGTGGGCATCGAGTTCCAGATCGGGCCAAGGCACCCGAGCACGTCCGCGCTCGTGATCCGGTCCACCGGCTTGTCGAGGAGCGGGACGGCGTGGAGCCGGAACGTGGAGTCCCACTGCTGGGGCAGAGGGCTCCCGGCCTTCCACGAGTCGCGGTGAAGCTCGATGGTCCGCCGCGCCGCCTCGGCGAAGGTCGGCACGCCGCGCCCGCGCGGGTCCTGCCCTTGGCGGACCATGCGGCTGTTGTCCAGCGCCTTCTGCCGGGCATCGGCGAGCGTGACTTCGGGATACGGGCCAAGTCCGATCGAGGTGAGCCGCCCGGCGATCCGGACGCGCTGCCGCCAGGTCTTGGTGATCCGGCCGTTGACCGTCCGGTACACCCGGAGGCTCAGTCCCCGGCCCCCTCGTCCGTCGCCGTAGACGCCCGGTCGGCCGACCGTCCGAACGAAGGCGGCGGTGAGCGTCCTGGGTCGCTTCGTCATGCGATCCTTTCCGATGTTGTGTATCACATACCAAATCACTATACAGGGAAGAATACACGGGATCGTAACGGACGGCAAGGGACGATGGAACGAAGCTATACCACAACACACGGTTGTCCCATAGCGTGTTATGGAAGCACTCATGTACCTCAATTGGATTACATGGGACATCGGATATCTAGTTCCGCCGGTATCGGGCCCTCAAGCCCGTTTCCGGCAAGCACAAGCACCGACAGATTGACCAGGCTACCCAGTTCGGCCGGAATCGGGCCCGTCAGATGGTTCCCACCGAGATGCAAGAGCGTCAGACTGGTCAGGTTGCCGAGTTCGGTCGGTATCGGGCCCGTCAGATTGTTCCCAGACAGATCCAAGGTCATCAGACGGGTCATGTTGCCCAGTTCGGTCGGTATCGGGCCCGTCAGATTGTTCTCAGTCAGATCCAAGGTCATCAGGTTGGCCATGTTGCCGAGTTCAGCCGGTATCGGCCCCGTCAGATCGCTCCCATTCAGATTGATGTGCTCCAGAATGGCGAGGTTGGCGATTTCGGGCGGAAGTTCCCCCGAGAGCCTATTGCCTGGGAGCCAGAGCGCGCGCAGCCTTGCGAGCCTGCCGATTTCGGCGGGAATCGGACCCTTCAGCCCCTGGGCCACGCGATCCAGGTTGACGACCCGGCCCGAGGCATCGGTCCGAACACCGTCCCAGTTCCCTAGCGGTGCGTCGGTGAGCCAGTTGTCGTTGTCGGCCCAATTCGGCCCGTCCGTTGCATGGTAGAACGCCTCCAGCGCGATCCGGTCGGGGTGCATCACCGTGACTCTTGCGGTCCCGCTGGCGCCGCCGGATGTCGCCGTGATCGTGGCCGTCCCGGTTCCCGCCCCCCCTACAACCCCCGTATCGTCCACGGGGGCCACCGCAGTGTCGCTCGACGACCAGGAGAACTCGGCAGCGTCGACCACATGGCCGTTGGCGTCCCTCGCCTGGGCCGCGAGGCGCAGCGTATCTCCCTCCGCCACCGTGTCTACCGCTGGCGCGACCTCCACCGTACTCACCTGCTGGCTCACCATGATCGTCGCGCTGTCGGTTACCGACCCAGCCGTTGCGATGACGGTCGCCGTCCCGTTGCCCGCCGCTGTCACCAACCCGGTCGAATCCACAACCGCGGTCGCAGTGTCACTGCTCTGCCAGGTGGCCGTACCGTCGGGCATAGGCCGTCCGATCTGGTCCCGCACATCCACTGCGATCCGCAGTGTGTCGCCCAGCACCTCGAAGACCACCGCCTCCGGCGTCACGGCTACCGTCGTGGGTACGGGTGCCACCACATCGACCCGCGCACCCCCGGTCACGCCCGACGATGTGGCCGACACCTCCGACTGCCCCACCCCGGTTCCCGTCACCAGCCCCAACCCATCCACAACCGCCACCGCCGTGTCGCCTGACGACCACGAGAACTCGGCGCTCCCGACCACATGGCCGTTGGCATCCCTCGCCTCGGCCGCCAGCCGCAGGGTATCTCCCGCCACCAGCGTGTCGACAGACGGCGTGACCTCCACCGTGCTCACCTGCTGGCTCACCGTGACCGTCGCGCTGTCCGCCACCGACCCCGCGGTTGCGATGACGGTCGCCGTCCCGTTGCCCGCCGCTGTCACCAACCCGGTCGAATCCACGACCGCGGCCGCAGTGTCGCTGCTTTGCCAGGTGGCCGTACCATCGGGCATCGGCCGTCCGATCTGGTCCCGCACATCCACGGCGATCCGCAACGTGTCGCCAAGCGCATCGAAGACCAACGTCTCCGGCGTCACGGCTACCGTCGTGGGTACGGGTGCCACCACATCGACCATCGCACCCCCGGTCACGCCCGACGATGTGGCCGACACCTCCACCTGCCCCGCCCCGGTCCCCGTCACCAGCCCCGTCTCATCCACAACCGCCACCGCCGTGTCGCTCGACGACCAGGAGGACTCGGCACCCTCGACCACATGGCCGTTGGCGTCTCTCGCCTCGGCCGCCAGGCGCAGGGTATCTCCCGCCACCAGCGTGTCGACAGACGGCGTGACCTCCACTGTGCTCACCTGCTGGCTCACCGTGACCGTCGCGCTGTCCGCCACCGACCCAGCCGTTGCGATGACGGTCGCCGTCCCGTTGCCCGCCGCTGTCACCAACCCGGTCGGATCCACGACCGCGGCCATGGTGTTGCTGCTCTCCCAGGTGGCCGTACCCTCGGGCATCGGCCGCCCGATCTGGTCCCGCACATCCACCGCGATCCGCAGCGTGTCGTCAAGCGCTTCGAAGACCAACATCTCAGGCGTCACGGCAATCGTCGTAGGAAGGGGCGCTACCACCTTGACCATCGCACCCCCGGTCACGCCCGACGATGTGGCCGAGACCTCTGCCTGCCCCGCCCCGGTCCCCGTCACCAACCCCGTCCCATCCACAACCGCCACCGCCGTGTCGCTCGACGACCAGGCAAACTCGGCGCCCTCAACCACATGGCCGTTGGCGTCTTTCGCCTCGGCACCCAGGCGCAGGGTATCTCCCTCCACCAACGAGTCAGCCTCCGGCGTGACCTCCACTGTACTCACCTGTTGGCCCACCGTTACCGTAGCGCTGCCCGACACCGATCCCGCCGTAGCCACGATGGTCGCCGTGCCGTTGCCCGCCGCCGTCGCCAGACCCGAGATGTCCACGGTCGCGACCGCGGCGCTCCCACTCGCCCAGGACACGGTCACTCCTGTCATCAGTTGGCCGTTCTGGTCTTGCACCTCGGCGGTGAACTGCACGGTCGCTTCCAGGGCCGTCAACTCGGCCGTGGCCGGAATCACCGTGACCTGCGCCGGATTCGGTGGGTCCGGTGCCACTTCGTCACCGCCACAAGCATAGGTCCAGGCCATGACAGCCAAGGCGGCCCAAATGAACCTGAAGAACGGTCGGTGGTCCCTTTTCGCACGGTCACGGCCAGGCATCAATGTCTCCTCGAGGTTGACTCTGGTTGTACCAAGACAGCTGGTTGAAGGATGATATGTCCCCTTTGCTGCAGAATACCGGGTGACTCCATTTCGTGCAACTGAGAATGACGCGCCAATCAACCGGTACGAGAGTCCATGGTTCTTCAGCAACCCATGGTTTTCGCTGTAGCGCCGTCTTCTGTGGGATGGTCGATCAGCTGCACGGCTTGATATGGCCGGGGAACCCGGCCCGTCCGAGAACGGGTGCGCGACATGGGTGTCCCGGACGGGGCCGACCCGCGAAGGGAAGTCACTCGGCCGCGCTCAGGTATTTCCGGCTGCTCGGGGCGGTGGCGGGGTCAGGGCGGTTGACCCGGCGGGTCATTCAGCCAAGTTTCTGGCGGGTAACCTTGGTGAAACTGCTGGCCGCGACCGGCGATCCGGAGGTGTGACCGATGACCGATGTGCTAACACAGATATCCGCTTCGCAGGTTTCTCTCATCCTGCAGCGCGCGGCGGAGATCGATGCCAGCGGCGACACCCTGACCGTCGAGGAACTTCGCCGCGTCGCGGCCGAGGCGGGGATCGATCCGGCGGCGACCGACCGGGCGATCATGGAGATCACGGCCGACGGGGAGCCCGCCACCGAATTGGCGGCCCCCGAGCCGGCCGCCGTGCCCGCCAAACCGTCGAGGGTTCCAAACCCCGGCTGGATTTTTGCGGGCGGCGCTGTAGGCACGGCCCTGGGGTTTCTCGTCTCTTTCGCCGATCTCTATCCGGTCGCCGGAATGCCGTTCGGTGTGGCCTGGCTGGGTTTCGGGGGAACCGTCTTCTACCTCGTCACGCGCGCCCTCAACAGCATGAAGCGGGGCGCCCAACTCGACTTCCAGCTCCAGAACCTGGCCGTCTGGTTCGGCGGCGCGGTGGGTGCCTGGGCCGCCGATGTGTTGTGGGCGGAGGAGGTGTTCGGGATGGCGTTCGTCACCTGGTTCCTGATTTCGGTGGTCGGGGGGTTGCTGGTGAGGTTCGGGCCGCGTGAGGAGGGGGGGAGCCACCCCTCCCGATCAGCCGCTCCGTAAAGTCCAGCCGCTCTTCCATCAGCGTCAGTCTCTCGTTCAACGTCTCGACGGTGTTGCGGAGGCGGTGATTTTCCTCGTCAGGGGCCCTGGTCTTCTGGAGCGCCAGCGCGTCGAGCAGGGCTCCGAGACGCGTCATGACCGGTTGCAGCAGAATCACCCCGCCGGCGGTGAGGATGAAGACGATGGAGATGCGTGCGATGAATTCCCAGGCCATGACGTGTTGACCCCATGTTGCAGTGGACAGTGAGCGGACGCGGGTCGGCGTTGTGGATGAAGGGTACTACATTGCCGGGAGAGATGGGGCTCACCCCCGCCACACCGGCAACGTCAGACACGTCGGCCCGCCCTCGCAGGGCAGACACAGCGCATCCGCCATGAAGCAGGTCACCTCGCACCCGGCGTCCTTCATCGTCCGCAGCGTCCGCGGAAACCCCGCCAGCGTCAGACACTTCCGCGGCCCCAGCGCCAGCACGTTCACGCTCAGTCCTCCCGATGCCACGAATTCCTTCTCGCTCGCCTCCAGGCACTCGATCCCCCGCTCCCGCAACATCCGGTACAGCGCCACGGGCATGAGCGGCGGATAGACCAGCGCCAGATCCCGGTCCAGCGGGCTCATCAGTGACAGCAGGTGCAGGCAGGCCGCGCTTCCCCGCCACATTGGCAGATCGAAGACATGAATCTCGACGCCGAGCGGTCCCAGCAAGTCCTGGAGTTGGTCGATACCGGCCTGGTTGGTCCGGAAGCCGAGCCCCGCGAGGAGTGTCGTTTCGTCGATCCAGACCAGATCGCCGCCCTCGGCGGTCCCCGGCTCCTCGATGGTGCCGATCACGGGGATGTCGAGGCGCTTGTAGACCGTCTCGTGGAGGGCCGTTTCCGCGACCCGCAACGCCTTCGACGGGCGCAGGACGATCGCACCGTGCGGCGTCATGAAGGAGGGGTCGAAGACGAAGATCGAGTCCGCCAGGCCGTCGTCCGCGCCGGGAATCCACTCGATTTCGGCGCCCGCATGCTCGATGTGGCGCGCCAAGAGGTCGTATTGATGAGCCAGCCGGGTAGCGTCCAGCCGACGCGTGTAGTGCCAGAGTTCCGGGTCGGCTTCGAAGATGGCCGGGCCCGGACGGCGCATCGCGACGCGGCGGAGGGGAGCCACCATGCTGCTCACGCCGAAGGTCACGCGCGTTTCCTAATAGTGGGTTTGTCGGCCACTAACAGCCCGTGGATGAAGCCGCCCGAGCACCGAGAGCGGTGAGGCGCCGGGCTGGCAAGGCGCGACGAAAGGTGAATAGCAGGGCTATTCGCCCGAGGAGCAACGCAGAGCGTAGCCTCGGGGTGGAAGAATGTATACCGTACATGACATAATGTAATGTTGTCTTTACAGTGCAAATAGGCGAAGCGAAGCGGCCAGCGCGGATGCATCGCCGCTCGAATGCCGGGGGGATTTTGTCCACGGGCTGCTAAGGGCTCAAAGTGGCGGACAAGCAGCGGCCTCGGCTAGCGCTTCATGGCCCGGGCCAGGGTCCCCGGCTCGAAGCACTCGGGCTTCCGCTCCGCGGGCCCCGGCTGTCCGTCGCGCAACATCTCCCATCCCTCGGGCGCCTCACCCGCATAGGCGAAGCAACGGTACACCGGGCCGAGGTTGGCGTGAGCATCGGTCGCCCACCCCTCCACCGGCTCCAGCCGCGCCTTCCAGCCGCTGCCGGTCGTGCTCAGGTCGAGTTGCAGGTGGTCCGGCAGGCCGTAGTCGGACAGGGCGCCGAAATCCGGCAGGTCTTCGACCCGGGCGGCGTATTCTCCGGTCAGCTCCCGATGCCGGTCCTGGGCGGAGACGAGCGCTTCCAGTGCGGCGATCCGGTCTTTCCGGGTCTGCTCGATCCATCCCTTCGTCAGGATATACGAAGCCCCTGAACGCACCTTGATACCGTACTGTGCTTCGACCCAGCGCCAGCAGACGATCTGCACCGACGCGATATCATCCCCCAACGAGGTGATCTGGACTCTTGCGTCTTCCCGGTCAACGTCGAGCACCTTGTGGTCGAGGAGTACGATTGCGTCCGGCATGTCACCGGGTCCGCCCCTGGCCTGGCACTTGAGCTCGTCGCCGGGAAGCACGAATCCGCCCGCGGGTGACGCGACGGCGGACACGAGGAACATTGTGGTAAAGAGACTGGGCATCTTCATCCTCCTGGCGCTGTTGCAACCGAGTGGGCGGTCCGGGCGGTTGCGGGTCTGGCTTCAAGGTAGGAATGGAGGGTTCGTCCCGGCAACCCTGCGAGACGGGCTGTCCATCGGTATGAGAGGTGTTACCCGGTCCAGCGCACATCATGGATCGCGACCGTGCGACGACCCATTTCGTCAACCACGATCGTCAGCACGGACTGTCCGCTCACCTGCACCGGCACGACGTTGGAGGGCAGTCGTACATGGCCGACGAGGTCACCCTCGGCGTCGAATACGTCCCAGGTTCGATCGTTCGGTGGGGCGCCGGCCATCACCGCTTCGGCGTCGCCCGTTCGCAGGAGCCACGCGCCACCTTCATCCGTGACCACCAAGGCATCCCAGGGCCGTCGTTGTGCCTCGGGAATCGGCATGTCGGACAAGTGTCTTTCGTAGAATCGCACCCGGGACTCGGGAAGGCCGATGCCCCGCAAGCGCTCAACGAACTTCGGCGCGGAGAAGTCATCGATCTGGCGGGGCGCCCGATCGATCTCGACCCTGCGCTCGAGACCTGCCGGGCCGTACACCGAATACGACGCCTCCCCAGCGGCATCGGTCACGTAGACCCGGTCGTCCCGGAGCCCCCAAAGTGAACCGCCGGCGTAAGGTGCTGGAAAGGGCCCGGTGTACGGAACGACGACCTGCACTCCATCCCGGAAGTACCACAGTGCGCTCGGGGCCCTCCACACCAAAGTGGGGGCCGTACCGTCCAGCGGCATGGTCCAGATTCTGACCGTATCCCTCACAGTCGAGCCGTCCACCGGTATGCGCCTTATTTCTCTCGGGATTTGGCCAAGGAGGGTTCCCGCCGGGGTTACGTGAAGTGGCCGCGGCGAGAAGCCGAGGGACGACGGCATCAGGTGGCTGTGCAGGAACTCACCGCTCTCGGAAAACACCGATAGTCGCCGGTGTTCAAAGTCATACGCGTAGGCACTCCCTTCGCCATCGAACGCGAGGAACGCACTCCGCCGGAACTCACCGGGGCCGTCGCCTCTCCCACCGATCGTGAACAGATGCGCACCGGAGCCGGGGTCGAATACCCGAATCTCCTGGGCCTGCGAATCCGCGATCCACAGCGATCCATTGGGGTGCAATCGAGCGGTGCCGACGCTACCGAAGAGTTCCGGGCCTTCTTCCTCGGAACCGAAGACGCGCCTGGCGGGCTGAACGAGCTCTCCGCGAGCCAGCGGCTCATCCGTGTTCCGGACGATCTCCACCCCCGCGCTGTCTGCACGGCCCGGACCGATTGCCTCGCTCCGGTCGGAAACGCCGCACCCTGCCGAGAGCAAGACGACGGCGACGTGGGATCTCCGAAAGGCATAATGTATACTGAACATGACATAATGTAATGCGGACTTTACATCGTGACTAGCTCAAGCGAAGCGGTCAGCGCGGATGCATCGCCGGTCGAATTCCGGGGGGATTTTGTCCATGGGCTGCTAGATTCACCCCATGTCCTTCTTCTCTTCCGGGCGGGAGCGCCGACTCTGGGTCTGGACAGCGGTCGTCGTGGCGGCCATCTACTCCACCCTTGGTCTCGCGCGTACGCTGACCGACACGCTGGGCAACGACTTTTTCTCCGTATGGCTCTTCCTGCTCGGCTGCATTCTGGTTCTGCTGACCGTCATCACGCAGGGGTTGAAGGTGCGGCCCGGCGGCGCCGAGATCGCGGTCGCGCTCGGGGTCGCGGCCGCCTACCTGCTGATCCTGGTGCGCATGTCGGCCCCGACGGAGCGCTCGCACCTGGTGGAGTACGGCGTGGTGGCCGTCTTCATCCATGAGGCGCTGACGGAGCGCGCCAGCCAGGGCCGCCGCGTCCCCGTGCCCGCCGTGCTCGCGATCGTGGCCGCGTCGCTGGTGGGCGTGATCGACGAGGGGATCCAGAAGCTGATTCCCGGCCGCGTCTTCGACCCGGTCGACATCCTGTTCAACGTGCTGGCCGCGGTGATGGCGGTCGTCGCGAGTGTGGCGCTTCGGCGGGCGCGGAGGTGGGGGTCGTCGCTGGTGGGGCCGGCGATGGGGCCGCTTGATCCGCCGTGACGGAGTCAGCCGCTCCTCATCGACCCGCGAGGGCCCTCGGCTCGAAAACACTCGGGCTCCCCCTCCCTCGGCCCGCAGGATTTGGAGTCCTCTGGCCTATGGGGTCCTTGTCAGTTCGTAGTAGCGGATCTCAATGGCACCTAACACTTCGTTCTCCCCTGTCGTCACTACCACACCGTCGCCGAACGCCAGTGCCTGCTGACTACCGGGAAGGTCCAGGCGGGCCAGCAGTTCCCCGGCCGGGCTGAAGACGAGCCACTCCGGGCACCGGACCAAACGTCCGTCGCGCAAGCACAGCCCCAGAACATAGATGAGACCATCGGTTCCAACCTCGAGGTCGACCACCGCCGGATGACGCTCCGCTCCCCTTCCGAATGCGGATGCTTTCGGCGGAATGGTTCGGTCCTCCGTTTCCCACCGTACCTTGAGGACAACGTTGCCCGACCGATCTACGGCCAGGAGCTCCGGTCTTTCCGTTGGCACAGTCCAGATCGTATCCCCTGCAACTCCGCTGGTGTTCCAGGGAGCATGAGCCCAGCGAGCTGGAACGTCGTATTGTTGCAGCGTGGGGTCCGTGGGAATGGCGGTCAGGAAAAGGAGTTCCGGCTCGTGGGCTCTCGTCGGCTCGTTTCCGGCTTCCGCAACTGGAACGGACATGAACGCGGATACCAGGCGCGGATCGACCGCGTCCGGCTCCGATGCGCCCGCGATGACCAGTGATCCATCCGGAAACAACCCCAATACGGCCCCCGGCGGGGCAAAGAACGGCGGTCGAGCCAATCGGCCTTCCCAGTCGAAGTACCATATGTCCTGGTCGTCCCGTCTTTCGCCAATCCGGTTGTTGCCATACAGGACAATGCCGCCGTCAGGGGCAACCATGCCGAAGTTACCCCAGAACAAAGACTGGCCGTCCTCCCCTTTCGGGGCCGCAATCACGGATTCCTCGCCACTCGATGGATCGAAGATATGCAACAGGATGGATTCCTGCCTGGACTGGTCTGGACTCAGATAGATCACGACTCGTCCATCCGGGTAGATGGCCGCTTCTTCGAACTCTCGCTGTTCGTCCACTCCCTGACTGTCGCGCACAACCACGAAGGACGGCTCCTCTGCAACAGTCCATCGCGGCACCGAGTCAATGCTCTCGCGCGACCACAGCCGCTCCTCGCGACTTGTGACCGGACCGTTCCACCCGAGAGGCGTTGCCCCGGTTGCCGACTCATCGCCAGCGCACCCGGTGGAAACAAGCAGCGATGCGCACGTGATCGTAACGCAGAAAGCCGTCGGTCCGGGGGATCTCTCTACCCCCGCTCGCCTCCTGCAGCTCATCGCGCCACCAGTTCCACCTCAATAATCTCCACGAACGGCAAGGGACCCTCGTCCTCCACATACCGATACCCGACCAGGGACCCCCGAAACAGGCCCCTCGGAAAAACCTCCCTCGCCTGTGAGGCCGGGTAGACCTCCGAGGCGAGGAGTTCTCCCGATCTCGTATCGATCACTTCGAGTACGACTTCGGTCAACAGGTCCCTTTGTTCCCTCGACACGCGCTCGCCCCTGCTCAAAGCTCTCGCATAATCCTCGGTCGGACGCACCACCATGACGTAGAGAAGACCCCCTTGCGAGATGTGCAACTGGCGCACGACGGGTGATGTTTCTCGGTTCCCGTTCCATCTATACCACGGAACATCACGGCGCAACGTGCGCCGTAGCTCGCCGTCAACTCCCCATTCTTCCACAACGTAGGCGCCCGCACCCTCCTCGGCGGGCCCCGCCCAGAAGGTCTCGCCACCGGCATAGGTGATCGGTCGTCCGCCGGTGCCGATTGACCCGGGATTGACCGGACCGAATGTCCGAACGAGGGCGCCCGTGGAATCCGCGAGGCGGAAGTAGTGCCCTCGACCGCCTCCCAACACCCCATCGCTGGCCACGGCCGATCCATCGTCAAGTATGATCGTGGTTTGCCGCAACCCTCCCATGTGGTTGGCGGGGACCCGTCGGAGGAATTCGTGCTCTGGAGAGAAAACGGACCAGCCTTGGGCGCCGTCCCGCACATGCAGATTGTTCCTGCCGTCAATGAACAGGTTCAGCGCCCCCCTGGCACTCAGCTCTCCGGGACCCTCTCCCTGTCGCCCGAAGGAGGATAGATACCTGCCTCGTGAGTCCCATACGCTTATCACCGAGGTCCATCCGGGCGCATTGGCCGAGATGAAGCGACCATCGGAATCCGCGAGGACGGTCAGACCAGGATCCGGTCTCGATCCATCGGCCACCGCCCGGAGGCGCACGCCTGTCTCGCGAAACTCGATGCGGCAGGGCGGCTTCCGATCCCGGACCTCGGTTACGTCGCCCACTGCGAAATCACGCTCCGCCGACCTCGTGCAAGGCGGCGTGGATTCGCCTCCCTGCACGTGTGAGGCCAGTAGCAAGGGCAAGCAGGACGCCCGAACTGCAAGTCGGGGCCTCACGAGACTTCACCATCAAGCGCCACCAGCCTGATGACCCGCACCCGCTGAACCCCCATTTCGTCGGCCTCGATGTAGGCCTGGAGCCCATCCGGGCCGAATGCGTCGGGGATCGCGAGCCCACCGGCCGGCAGCGTCCCCAGGTAATCCCCCTCGGGAGTCAGGATGTCGGTAAGCCCTTCTCCACCCACCTCCGACGGCGAACGCGCAATCCAGATCCGGCCCTCCCAGTCCACGGCCATTCCCGCGATCACCGGAATCTCGTCCGCGAAGATCATGGTTTCGACCTGCTCCACCAGCATCTCGCGGAACTGGGCCGCCTCGGCGCTGGACATCTGCTGTCCCAATAGTCCGATCTGCGACGAGATGCTGAGCTGTTCGATGCGGTACGCCCTCGTGGCCTCCCTGATCGCCTCGGTCACCACCGCGGGCGCGATGGGCCTGCCGAAGGTCCCGGTCACGTTTCCCGCCGCGTCGACCAGCTTCACCTCGTAGGTCGTCGAGTCCGCAACCGCGAGGTGGCCATCGGCGCGGACGGCCAGGTGCAGCCCGGGTTCGAAGGCGCGCATGCGGTTGATGGTCATTTCCGTCCGCCCCTCCTCGTTCTCGACCGTCACGTCGGTCTCGGTGGGGGGAAGGTCCCATGCCCTGTACAGGACTTCGGGGTCATTCCCGGACAGTGAAAAGACATGGATATCGCGTCGATAGTCTTCCTCTTCCGATGACTCGTCGCCGGAAGAGGGAGAGCTGAAGCGGGGCCCGCCGGCGGACACCAGGCGTCCATCGGGCAAGGGCAGGAGAAGGCTCCCGGGCACCCCCTGCATGATGTCGACCGTGACGCTGGTCTCGAATTCGCCCGCCGCGTCGAAGACGTCAAAGGCGCCCGGGCGGCCGAAGTCGAAGATGGCCCCGCGCCCGTCACGGAGAACGGTGAAGGAGAGCGGCGCCCGCAGTTCGCCCGGTCCCTCGCCCTGCCGTCCGAAGGTGCGGAGGTGGCCGCCGTCGGCACCGACCACGACGACCCGGTAGCTCTGTGCGTCGAAGATCGAGAGTTCGCCGGCGGCGTTGAAGGCGACCGCGCCGATGCCGCCGAAGGTCTCCCAGTCCTCTCCGGCGCTAGTGCCGACCGTGTAGATGTCCTCGGTCGTGGCGGTCAGGGGTGCGTCCATGGCAGGGTCGGTTGGGGCGGGGCCGCTGTCGCATGCGTGGGCGAGGGGTAAGACGGCGGTAAGAATGAGGAGGTGGGGGCGCTTCATTCGGGGATTCCTTTCGTGGGGCGGTGGTCCGGGGACTCCATGGCCTCTACGGGCGGGCGCACCGGACCGTTTCGAGGATGCGGGAGCATTCTATTGGGGATTCCCTTCGTGGGGCGGTTACCCGGGGACCCTTGTATTGAACGCGGGCGCGCGGGCAACCGCTTACTCCCCCGACCACGCACGGGACGACGCTCTTGGCGGTCAGGACGAACCTGGCGCGGGGTGGCGCGAACACCGGGGAGGAGCCAACGTGCCAAGCCCGACCCCCACGACCAGTCCTTTGACGGCCCCTTGCCAGGAGACTCCCTGGATCTGCGCCGCGCGGGGTTCACCACGGATGAATATTCCAGGAGAAGGACGCGATGCCGGAGACATTGATCGGTGCGTGGCGAAGCGCACTCGGCGAGGGTGCTTTTTCAGCCCGGGGACAGAATCCCCACGGCATTGTCCACGGACTGCCGGCACTCGTACTCGCTGGGTTCACAGTCCTGGGGACGGCGTGCGGAAGCGCCGAGCCGCCGGGCCGCGCCAACGACACCGTCGAAGGAGCAGGCGAGATGATCTTCCCCGCCACCAACCGCCCGGAGGTGCGCGGCGTCAGCGGCGCCGTCTCGGCCGGGCACCCACTGGCCGCGGCCGCCGGTTACGATGTCCTGCGCCGTGGCGGCAACGCGATGGACGCGGCGATCGCCATGGCCGGGGTACTCGCCGTGGTCCGCCCGCACATGAACGGCGTCGGGGGGGACGCCTTCGCCCTCTACTACGAAGCCGCGACCGGCCAGGTGCACGCCATGAACGGCAGCGGTCGCGCCGGAGCACTCGCCACCCCTGCCCTCTTCGCCGAACAGGGTCTCGATGAAATGCCCGGGAACGGCCCGCTCTCGGTCTCGGTCCCCGGCGCGGTCGCGGCCTGGGTCGACGCCCTGGACCGCTTCGGCACCCTGCCTCGGGCGGAACTGCTGGCCCCCGCAATCGGGTACGCCCGCGACGGCTTCCCAGTCTCCACCCGGCTCGCCAGTGATTTCACGGCCCAGTCAGGCGCGCTGAACGACCATGCCCGCGCACTCTACATGCCCGGTGGTGAACCCCCTGCGGTCGGCACGCTGCTTCGCAACCCCGCACTCGCGGCCACCCTGGAACGCATCGCACAGGAGGGCAAGGACGGCTTCTATCGCGGGCACGTCGCCGAACGGCTGACCGCATTCCTCGAAGACGAGGGCGGCTACCTGCGCGCCCCCGACCTGGCGGCGCACACGACCACCTGGGTGGAGCCGCTGAGGGGCGACTACGCGGACTTCACCATGCTCGTCCTGCCGCCCAACACGCAGGGGATCGCCCAACTGCAGCTCTTCGAGATGGCCAAGGCCTTCGACCTCGCGGGGATGGGCCAGGGCAGCGCCGACTACCTGCACACCCTCGTCGAGATGAAGAAGCTCGCCTTCGCGGACCGGGATCTGTGGGCGGCGGATCCCGAGTTTACGGACATTCCACTCGGGGACTTGCTCGATTCGGAGTACCTGGCGGGGCGCGCAGCGCTGGTGGATCCGGGGCGGGCGGCCGAGGCTCGTGATCCTGGTGTTGCGGGCGGGGCAATGGCGGTTGTGGGCACAGCCGGCGACCTGGTAGGAACGGCCGTCCGCATAGGCCGTGCACCGAGGAGGCGAGACGCCGGCGACCCATCCAGAGACGACTCCGGCGACACCGTCTACCTGACCGCTGTCGACCGCTGGGGCAACGCGGTCAGCTGGATCCAGAGCCTGTTCGCCGGCTTCGGTTCGGGGCTGCTCGAGCCGGAGACCGGGGTAGTGCTGCACAACCGCGGTGCGCTCTTCAACCTGGAACCGGACCACCCCAACGTCATCGCGCCCGGCAAGCGGCCCTACCACACGCTGACTCCCATGATGGCGCTACGCGGCGACGGCTCCTTCGCCTTCACCCTGGGCACGCCGGGCGGGGACAGTCAGCCGCAGAGCCTGCTGCAGATCGTCAACAACATGGTGCACTTCGGGATGACGCCGCAGGCAGCCATCGAGGCGCCCCGGTTCCGGAGCTACGGAGGGCTCAGGGTAGCGTTCGAGGACCGCTTCACGCCTGCCGTGTTGGCGCGGCTCGGTGAAATGGGCCATGATGTCGAGGTCGTGCACGGGTGGACGGCGACCTTTGGCGGAGCGCAGATGATCCTGCGCGACCGCGACGGGACGCTGACCGCCGCATCGGATCCGCGCCGGGAGGCCTACGCGGTCGCGTATTGAAGTCACCCCCTCAGGGAGAGTCGATATGAACACTCTGGCGAAGTGGATCTGTCCACTGGCGATCACGCTGGCCGGTGCCTGCCAGGGAGCGAATCGGGTCGAGGGCGACCCGGCATCCGCTGCTCCGGTCCCCGCTGTCCAGCTCGCCTCCACCGACGACGCGACCGACCCCCTCGTCGTCCCGACCCGGCCGGAAGACACGGAAGTCGACGAGTGGCTCGCCCGACTCGATTCCCTGATGACCATTCCGGAAAACGCCTACGACATCTTCGACAAGGGACGCAAGCAGCTGCGGGCGTTCAACGACTCTCTTCGCAGCAAGCTTCTCTCAGCGGAGCAGACGGGGCGCATCGTGGCCTACATGGACGAGCTCCTGGCCAGACATCCCGAAGCCCGCAAGCTGATCACGGAACATCGTTACCTGGTCGAGAACCTGACGCCGGGGAAGGTCGCGCCCGAAATCGTGGGTACGGACATCGATGGGGACGAGTTCCGGCTCGCGGACTACCGGGGCAACATCGTGGTGCTGTTCTTCACGGGTGAGTGGTGTGCGCCCTGCCGTGCGGCCTACCCGTTCCAGCGCCGGATGCTGAAACGCTACAAGGACGAGAAGGTCGTTCTGCTGGGGGTCAACAGCGACCGCAACCTCGAGACCGTGAAGGAGGCCAAGGAGCGGGAGGCGCTCGACTACCGAACCTGGTGGGACGAGTCCACCCGGGGCCCGATCGCAACTTCCTGGGTGGTGTGGGCTTGGCCGACGACCTACATCCTGGACGGGCAGGGCGTCATCCGGCATGTGAACCCGCGCCTGGAGCAGTTGATCGAGGCGGTGGACGCCTTGTTGCGGGAGGGGCGGGCGGTGGATTTGGCCCATCCTGCCATGTAGGCGCCCAAGGGGAGCCGCGATACTTGTCTCGGCCCCGGAAGTTGTGATCCTCATCGGGGCACGCGTATCTTGGACGGACTCGTCAGCGTAGGCGAAGGACTCGCTGAGCTTCGAGGTGAAGTACGGGGCGTGCAGAAGGCGATGTTGGCCCTGCAGGAGGATTTTCGGATCCACGTGTACGGCCGAAGAGCGCGCGCATAGCAAGCGTCAGGGTATTCGCGATTGAAGAGGTCAGAACCGGGCCGCTATCGCGTCGCGCAGCCTCGGCGGGGCGAAGGTGCGTAGGAACCGGGCCAGGTAGGCCATCCGAGTGACGTAGTAGCGCGCCCGGGGCCTCGGGTTCTCGAGTGCGTGGACCAGCTTGGCCGTGACCGCCTCGGGGCCGAGACTGAAGGGTGCCCGGGAAGGATTCGCACTGGCCATGCGCGGCTTCATCTTCGTCTGGTAGAACTCGCGCCAGACGCTGTCTTCGTCGTCGATCCACCGATCGATGTGGGAGAGCGCCTTCTCGTGGAGAGGAGTGCCGTGGATGGGACCCGGCAGGATCAGGGAGACCTTGATGCCCGTGCCGCGAAGTTCGAGGCGCAGGGTGTCGGTCAACCCCTCCATGGCGTGCTTGGTTGCGGCGTAGGCGCCGCTGAAGGGGATGGCGGCAAAGCCCAGCACCGAGGAGCAATTGACGATCCGGCCGCGATTTCGGGCCCTCATTGCGGGAAGCACCCGTCGCACGACCTCGTGCGGGCCGAAGAGGTTGACGTGGAAGATGGCGTCCAGGGCGTCGCGGCCGAGATCCTCCACCGCGGCGGGAATCGCGAGGGCACCGTTGTTGAAGACGGCGTCGAGGGCGCCGTTGCAGCGTGACAGCGCTTCCGCCACCGCGCCTTCGACCGAGGACGTGTCGCCATAGTCGAGCGGGAAGCTCTCGAGTCCCTCGTCGCGCAGGCGCTCGCAGTCCTCCTCCCGCCGACAGGTGGCGAAGACATGCCATCCGCGACGGTGCAGGGTCCTGGCCGCGTCGAGGCCGATGCCGGACGAGCAACCGGTGATGAGGACGGTCTTCAGGGTGACCCTTCCCGCAGTTCGACGGGCTGCCCGTGCGGCGTGTGACGATATGCGTCGGCCCACGCGTGCTTGCGTTCGTTCAGGGCGGCATCCCCGCTCAGCCCCCGCTCCACAACCAGCCGTTCCAGCGCCGCCACCCAGTGATGGTAGTAGCGCGAACCGTCGTCCGGCTCCCCGCGCGCCGCCGCCGCCGCGAGTTCCTCCGCGAGTGTTTGCGCCCAGGTCTTCCAGGTGAAGTGGCCCTGCTCTGACAGCTTCACGGCCAGGGCAAAGGCCTGGGCCTGCCAGGGTTCGTCGAAGACCGGGCCTTCCTCGTCACACGGCAGCGGTGGGAGCGCGGCGAGGTGGCCGGGGTCGAGCCGCGGCGAGGTCACACCGCCTCCAGGTACTCTTCCCACAGGTCGACGTAGACGGCGTCCCCTGCAGCCGCCCGTTCCCCCCACAACTCCCGTGCCTCGAAGCGAACCGAGTAGACATGCTGGGGACGGTCGCACGGCTGCGTTCCCCCCTCGTCGCTGTCCTGCAGCGCATACACGCCGAAGTCCTCCACGACCGTCCCCACCCTTCCCCGCACGTAACGCGGCTGACGCGCGTGCCCGAACGCGTGCAGATTGCGGGCGCGCACCTTGTCATTCGGACGAAATCGGGCGGGGACTTCCAGGTCGAGGAGGCCGAAGCCGAGCGATCCGGTCTCGTGGGGCGGCAGCAGCTCGGGCTTTGGCGCATTGGGATCCGCTCGGCCAGTCTCCAGCTCGGTCCCACTCACCAGCCCGCTTCCGGCCAGCCGGGTCACCATCATGTGGAACCAGCGCTCGTAGTACGACATTCTCAGGTAGTCGACGGGCGGAATACTCTCGAGCACGAACCGGAACCCCGGCCAGTTGCGGCCGACGCCCCAGCGCTTGACCGCCCGGGTCAGCGCGTAGACCCGGCCCTCCCAGCGATGATGAAAGACCGGTTCGTTCTCCTCGCGCTCCACGGGCCCAAAGCCGTCCATCCCGCCCATGTCGTGGATACCGTTCATGATCCGCCTCCCGGGGACGGCGGCGCGGGGACCGTCGCCACGCCGATCATCGAGTCGCGCGTCACCAGTTCCGCCAACTCCTCTTCCGTCAGCTCTTCGGTTCCGGGCGGCCGTTCGGGAAGCACCAGGTAGCGGATCTCGGCGGTGCTGTCCCAGACCCGCACCTCCACGTCCCCCGGCACGTCCAGACCGAACTCGCGCAGCACCTCGCGGGGCTCGATCACGGCGCGTGCCCGGTACGCGGACGACTTGTACCAGGACGGCGGCAGACCCAGCGTCGGCCACGGATAACATGAACAGAGCGTGCAGACGATGACGTTGTGCACCCGATCCGTGTTCGCGACGACCTTCATGTGCTCGCCCTGGCCACCCAGGTAGCCCAGTTCCCCGATGGCGCCGCTACCGTCGGCCAGCAGGCGCTCGCGGTACTCGGGATCGACCCACGCGCGCGCCACCACCCGCGCCCCGTTACGCGGGCCGACCCGGTTCTCGAACTTGTCGACGATCTCGTCGAGCTCCGCCGCATCGACCATCCCTTTCTCGACCAGCACGGACTCGAGCGCCTTCACCCGAAGCGCGATGTCGGCGGGGACGTCCTGATGATCGTGGTCGTGGTGGTGGCCGCCATGGCCGTGATCGTGGTGATCGTGGCCGTCGTTGTGTTCGTAGTCGTCCATATCGTCCTCCTGCCGCCCATCGTGGCCGGGCGGGCGGGGTTACGCAAGCTCGCAACAGACGGTAAGCGCCCGCGAGCGGAGCAGCCCGCCGTTGCGGGGAAACCACCCATCACCCAATGTCGTCAAATATGACAGCAGGACCCTTCATCGCGATGCCCTTCAGGAAGGCAGGTCCACAATGAACACGAGCAATCCCGCCAACACTCCGTCGACAGGCCCCCGCGAGCACCGGAAGCGGCGAGGCACCGGCCCCGCCAGATGGCTCACCCTTCTCTCCATCTCCCTGGCGACCGCCTGCGGCGCAGGCAGCTGGGATATCGCGCACGAGGACTTCCGCGGCACCGTAACCGGTCACCCGGAAGGTACGTTCTTCGAGGACGAACAGGTCGGCCAGTTGCTCGCGACCCTCGATTCGGTGTTGGCGCTCCCCGAAACCGTCAAGAGCTTCAGGCGGCAGGGCCAACGCTACCTGCAGGGTTTCCGCTGGGCGCTGGGGAAGGGACTCGTCACCGCGGAACAGAGCCAACGCGTAGGCGAGCACCTGGAAGGCCTCAAGGCCGATCATTCCCGCCACGCAAATATGATCGACGAGCAGCGGCGCCTGCTCGTCCTGACGCCGGGCCAGGTCGCCCAGAACATCGTCGGCACGGACACCGACGGGGTCAGGTTCACCCTCGAGGACTATCGCGGCAACATCGTCGTGCTGATCTTTTCCGGCGAGTGGTGCGGCCCCTGCCGTGAAGAGTACCCCCACCAGCGCGAGATGCTGGAGCGCTACAAGGGCGAGAACGTGGTCCTGCTCGGGGTCAACAGCGACGACGAGCTTGAGACGGCCCGGGAAGCGAAGGAACGGGAGCAGTTGCACTACCGCACCTGGTGGGACGGCGGCACCAACGGGCCGATCTCCAACGCTTGGGACGTCTGGAAGTGGCCGAGCACCTTCATCCTGGACGCAGAGGGCGTGATCCGTTTTCTGGACAGGCGGGCGGAAAGGATGAGCGAGGCGGTCGAGCAGCTGCTCGAGGAGACGCGGGCGGGCGGATCGACATAGCGCGACGGGCGGATCGCCCATATTCCACTGGCCAATCCCCCGCTTCCGCTCCATGTTCAAGTCTTCGGCGGTGCGAGTCCACAGCGCCCGGCGCGGATCCGCAGGTCGACACCATGTACACAGCACGCAACGGAGACATGTCGTGAAGAAACCTTTGGCCATTGTCGCTGGGGCAATCGTTTGTTTCGCATTGGGCTTCGTCATCGCCGATGAGCGCGGCGGCACGTCGGCCAACGGAGACCACCCGCCGATCAACGTCCCCATCGCCGCCACCCAGGCCTGGTTCCCACCCATCGGGGACTACGACACCGGTGGGGAACCGATGGACGACGAGCGCTTCGACGCACTGATGACCGCGCTGGATGAGGCCCTGACGGCGCGGCAGACCCTCGCCCGTTTCGACCGCGAGGCCCCGCTCCACATCTGGAACTTCATCCGCCGCTTCGCCATTCCCTGGATCACCCTGGAGCAGCGAAAGGCGGTAACGGCATATGTGGCGAGTTTCGCCGAAGAGTACCCGGACCACGCCGAGGTGGTCGAATCGAACATGGCGGGGCTTGAACGCTATGCCGGTCCGTCGGAGAGGGTCCCCGCGTTCTCGTCGAAGGTCTCGAACTACAGCTATCGATCCTGGTTCAGTGCCGATGGCGAGCCGTTTTCGGACACCCAGATCGACGGCATCCTGGCTTCACTCGACGCCATGCTCGAACTGCCCGAGACCCGGGCCGACTTCGTGGCCGAGTCCGAACACCACTTCTCGCTCTTCGCGAGCCGGCTCAGGAGAGGCCGGATCAGCGAGGAGCAGTTCGCGCGCGTGGACGCCTACTTCGACGAGGTCGAGGCGAATCATCCCGAGCTGGCCGGGGCGCTGGCGGAGCACAGGTTCAGGATCGCTTCCTTCACCCCCGGTCGGGTGGCACCGAACATCGTCGGGAAGGACACCGAAGGGGTGGAGTTCGAACTGGAGGACTACCGGGGCAACATCGTCGTCCTGATCTTCTCCGGGGAGTGGTGCGGGCCGTGCGTTGGCGAGTACCCCTTCCACCACTTCATCGTTGAACAGTACGAGGGGCAGCCGGTCGTTCTGCTGGGCATCAACAGCGACCGCGATGTGGAGACGATCCGCAGTGCGAAGGCCAGCGGCAAGGCGCCGGCGTACCGGACGTGGTGGGACGGCCACGCCGGGGCGAACACGAGCGGGCCGATCGCCATGGAATGGGGTGTGACGACCTGGCCGACGATCTATGTGCTCGACGAGGAGGGGGTGATCCGCAGCGTGGGGGGTCGGGGGGGACACCTGATCGCCAAGGTGGGCGACATGCTGATGGAGATGCGCACTCGCGAACTCGCAAACTCGGACGCCGAGCAGGTCGAGTTCGTTCCCGCGATGCGGACGGTTCCGGCGAAACGGCCGAACGAGTAGGACGCCCTACTTCAACTCCACCAACTGGTCCGGATCCACCCGCACCACGATGTAGGTGATTGTCTCCTTAATCTCGCTGAAGCCGTGCGGCGACCCCGCCGGGACGATCAGCATGTCACCCGGCCCCACCTCCCGGCTCGCGCCCCCTTCGATCCCCCCCACCGCGCTCGGCCCGGTCAGCGTACGCACCACCGCCCCATCCGGATTGAGCTCACGCCCGTTCGCAAGTTCCCCACCCGTCACCATCGTCCCCCGCCCCGACACCACGTAGTACACCTCGGTCTGGTTGTGGTGCTGGATCGCGCCGAGCGATGTGGTGGGAGGCCGCTGCACGACGCCCACACCCACGTTGTGCCCGCCCGCGTCGATGTGACGGATCTGCTGGTCGCTCACGCGGCCCGCCGGGGCGTTCTCGATCGTGGCGAGGATGTCGGCGGCGGAGATGTGGGTGGCGGCGGGGTTGTCCGCGGGCGGGCGAACCAACCACGCGAGCGACAGCAGTGAGGCGGCGAGGCCGAGTGCGAGCAGTCTTGGCATTGTCAGGTCCCTTCGGAAGCCTGGGGGATGAGAAGTATACTGTACATGACATTTTGTAAAGTAAAGTTCACATTGCGATAGGACTTCCACTGGCAGTCCTGGGGCAACGTATTACACCCCGACGGAACATCGAAAGGTTGGCCGAGCCCAGCGACGGGGTTTCACCTCGCGCCGCTCGACTTCATGTTGAACCGGACCCGCGGGGTTGGCGAGATCCGGAGCGCCCCTGCGCAAATCCCCCTAAGCCCCACGAAGGAGCCCGAGAACCGAAGATGAACGACTTGCGCACCTGGACCGCCGTCCTCTCGATCGCCCTGGCCGCGGCATGCGGCGGGAGCGCGGCCACCAACGCCGCACCTGCCACCCCCAGCCCGGGGCCCCAGGAGGCCGGCGGTCCCGAACGCCCGGGCGCGGGCAGCGATCAGGAGAAGACCTACGAAGATGTCATCGAGGGCGCCGAGTCCGACGAAGGCCTCTTCACCGTCCACAAGAAGGACGAGGACTACCTCTTCGAGATCCCCGACTCGCTGCTGGGCCGTGACCTGCTTCTCATCAGCCGCATCGCGGGCAAGATGGACGGGATGGGCGGATTCACCCCCGCGGGATCGGCCGTCAACCGCCAGATGCTGCGCTTCGAACGGCGCGGCGACCGCATCATGCTGCGCAAGCACTACGGCACGGCCGTCGCCGACGACACCCTGGCCATCGCGGCCTCGGTCGAGGCGAACTACTTCGCGCCGATCCTCGAGTCGTGGGAGATCGAGGCGCGCGGCCCCGATTCGACAAGCTCGGTCATCGACGTCACCGACTTCTTCGGCGGCGACACGCCCTCCATCTCGGGCCTCAGCTCCTTCCAGCGCCGCGACTACGGAGTGCGGCGCCTCGACGCCGACCGCAGCTTCATCAGCCGCATGCGGAGCTATCCGCTGAATGTGAACGTGCGTCACACGCTGACCTGGGACGCCGGATCGCCTCCCAACGACGCACTGACCAACACGGTGTCGCTGGAGATGAACCAGTCGCTCGTCCTCCTCCCCGCCGAACCCATGCGTCCCCGCTACTCCGACCCGCGCGTCGGCTACTTCACCGTGAGCCGCATCAACTACGGGCTGGACGAACAGAAGGCCGCCACCGAGACCTTCATCCGCCGTTGGCGCATGGAGCCCTCCGATCCGGAGGCGTATGCGCGCGGTGAAATGGTCGACCCGGTCAATCCGATCACCTACTACGTCGACCCGGCCACGCCGGAGCGCTACGTGGACGCGGTCAGGCGCGGCATCGAGAACTGGCAGGCAGCCTTCGAGACCGCCGGGTTCAGCAACGCGATCGTCGCGCTCGAGGCCCCGTCGAAGGAGGAAGACCCCGACTGGGACCCGGAGGACGTGCGCTACTCGGTGGCGCGCTGGTCGGCGAGCGAGGTTCGCAACGCGGTCGGGCCAAGCACCTCGGATCCGCGCACCGGCGAGATCATCGAATCCGACATCGTCTGGTTCCACAACCACATGCGTTCATACCGCAACTGGATGATGGTGCAGACCGGCGCCGCCAACCCCGACGCCCGCCAGCTCCCGCTCACCGACGAGCTGATGGAAGAGGCGATGGAGCAGGTCATCACCCACGAGGTCGGGCACGCGATCGGACTGCCGCACAACATGGTGGCCAGCTCGTCGTACCCCGTCGATTCGCTGCGCTCGCAGAGCTTTGCGAGCAGGATGGGCGTCGCGCCGACGATCATGGATTACGCGCGCCAGAACTACATTGCGCAGCCGGAGGACGGGCTGGAGCCGAAGGACTTCCTGCGGCGGATCGGGGTCTATGACCACTATTCGGTGAACTGGGGGTACCGGGTGATCCCCGACGCCGAAACCCCCGAGGACGAAATCCCCACGCTGAACCAGTGGATCGTCGACCGCGCGGACGACCGCATGTACAAGTTTCTGCCGGGTGGACTCGGGGTGACCGATCCGCGCGCGCAGACGGAGGACATGGGCGACGACCTTGTGCGCGCCAATACCTATGGCATGAACAACCTGCGCCGGATCGTGCCCAACCTGGTGGCGTGGACCACGAAGCCGGGGGAAGACTACAGCGACCTGGCCGAGATCTACGGCGAGGCGGTCACGCAGTGGTCGCGGTACGTGCGCCATATCGTGACGCTGGTGGGCGGTGTGCATGCGGATCTGAAGACTGCCGACCAGGACGGACCGGTGTTCGACGGGTTGCCGCGGGCCGAGCAGAAGCGGGCCATGGAGTGGCTTGCGCGTGAGGCCTTTACGGCGCCGACATGGCTCAACGAGCCGGCGATTCTGGAGAAGATCGGTCCGAGTGGGGCGAGTGTGGCGAACATTTCGCGGCTGCAGGGCTCGGTGCTGAACCAGCTGCTGTCCACGTCGCGGATGTCGGCCCTGGCGGAGCTCGAAGTTACACAGCCGGACGACGCGTATCCGCTCGCCGACTTCCTGGACGATGTGCGGGGGGCGGTGTGGGAGGACCTGGCTCGGGTGTCGGAGATCGGTCCGTACCGGCGCGCCCTGCAGCGGGCCTACCTGGAACGCATGGAGTCGCTCATGACGGAGGAGCCGCCGGCCTTCGCGTTCGGGCCGGTTACGCAGGATGTGAGCACCTCGGATATTCGACCTCTGGTGCGCCAGCAGTTGCGCGACTTGCGGGACGCGGTGTCACGCCGGGTGAACCGTGGGGTCGCCGATCGGGTGACGGGGGCCCACCTTGAGGACATCGTCGCGAGGATCGATGCCATTCTGGAGCCGGGATCGGGGTGACGTGACCTCTTCCACAGAGTCCCCGCTACGCGGCATGGCACTCGCCGCTTGCGCCACGATGGCGCTTCCAGCGGCGTGCGCGCTGGCGGACAACCCCGGAGACACATTCGTCTCCCTGGAACCCTCAGCCGAATCAACAGCGCCACTCAGCCAGAGCAACAGGATCGCGGTTGCTCTGGAAGGGATCGCATGCGTCATAGATTCCTACCAGATCCGCATCTACTGCGTGGACCAGGACAACCGAATGATCGGCTCTTTCGGAAGAGAAGGCGACGGCCCCGGCGAATTCATTCGTCCCACCTCGATCGATCGAGCACCGGACGGCGGAATCGTCGTCACGGACATGGAGCGCGCTCGCCTTCTGTGGTTTCGCCCGACGGGTGAATTGCTGTCGGAATCAAAGGCCCCGGCTGCCTTCTTCCCCACCGGTCGCATCGCTGGTTCGCTGCTTGGCAAGACGGTGGTTTCCAACGAGAACGTTCAGGTCGACCTCGCTTCGGGAGACATCACGTGGAGCAGACTGTATCCGCGTCCCATTGGTCTGGACGCGCCGGCATGCGCAGAGGATCCTTTCGCGTGGTCGGGATTCGGGTTTCCGACTCCTCGGGGAGGCATGCTGTTTCGAGCCTGTCGCGGGCAGCTTCTGGTCTGGTACGCCGATCGCGACGACGAGGCGCCTGCTGAAGTGGCTGTGGTACCCACCTACAGAAGCACGCTTCCGCGAGAAGCCGAGGTCGAGAGTTACATTCGGGGTTTGACCCGCTTGGCCAGCGGCGTCGCTCCCTCCACTTCCGACGTGGAGGCGTTCCGGAACCGGCCCCGGAACTGGTACACGTCGCGCTTTCGGTTCGATGGCCGGGGGAGGGGATGGATCGGGACCAACCGGGGCGCGGGCGACTACTCCTACATCGATGTGTACGAGGGAGTCGCCTACCTCGGCACGGTTCGGGTCAGGCATTCCCTGATCGGCATGGACATCGCCGGGTCGGTTCTTGTGGTCCTGGTGGACCGGCCGATCCGCTCGGACGATCCGGCCGGGATTCCCCAGCGCGGAATCGACTGGTATGACATCAGCGGGGTCGGGTTTTAGGCGTGGCGCGGACGTGGCCCGGTTTGTCAGTTTTGGCGGTGGCGGCCTGCACCCCGGAACCTCCCACCGAGCCATTTCTCGACCTGGTTCCCGTCGCCGTTTCACCGGCTCCAGGTTTTGGCAGGGAGATCACGCTTGCGAGCGAGGCCACGGCCTGTGTCAACATGCGCTACCGAAAGCGGGTCTACTGCGTTGACCGAACCGGAAACGTGGTCGGGGATTTCGGCAGGGAAGGAGATGGGCCGGGGGAGTTCAACACCATAAGCTCTCTGGCGCGTGGACCGGGTGGAACCATCGGGGTGTTCGACTGGGGTCTTTCGCGCATGACCGCGTTCATGCCCGATGGCACCCGGGTTTCCGAAACGGTGGTACCTCCTGTCTTCGCTCCCGTTCGCTCCTTCCTGTCGACCGTGTCAGGGTATTCGGTAGTCATGGGTTCGGTGCCGAGCGATGGGCTGGGCCCCAAGGCGATCAGGCTGCTCGAAGTGGATTTGAGGACGGGCGAGGTCCTCTGGACGCGCCAGGACCTCGACTACCTCGACGACGACGGCTGCTTTCCCATCCCGGGCATCCCGCGGGTCAGTGGGGGGTGGGTCTTCAAGGGGTGTAGCGGTGACCTCTACTTCCTGAATCACCGGGACGACACGAGCGGGCGATTGGTGAAGTCCCCAACCTATGTTCCGGAGTTCCCCAACGACCGGGATGTAGCTGCTCATATCGAAGGAATGAGGTTTTCCGGGCCCCTGCCGCCAGAATTGCAGAAATCGTATGAGGAAGAGTATCGGGCGCAGCCCAAGAACGCGTTTCTTGGTCCTCGAACCCTGGCCTTCGACGGCGGAGACCGGCTCTGGTACGCCACCTCCCGGGACCGCGACCACTTCTCCTACCTGGACGTCTGGGTCGGAACCGGCTATGCGGGCACCGTGCGGATACGCGACCGACTGATGGCATACGACATCCTGGGGTCGACGCTCGTGGCCCTTGTCCAGCGGAAACCCGATCGTAGCGGAATTGCGGCGAGGGCGATCGACTGGTACGACATCGGGGATCTGGAGTTGCCGGACCCCGCGCTCCACTGATCGCCCGCCAGCGACTCGGCCTGATCGTCGCTGTCGCCTGTCTCAATCGCTGTCGCGCCGATTTAGAAATGTCCTCCCTTAGCGAAGTAGAAATGTCCTCTTTCGGATCATGGTCGGTCAACGACGAAACCGGATCCGGGAGAGGAGCACATGGACTTGAGTCTGAAGGAGAGGGATCGCATCTCGGTGTTGAGACAGGTGAAGGAGGGAGTGCTTAGCGTGGCTGTGGGGGCGGCGCGGCTCGGGGTGACGCGACGGCATTTTCGCAGGTTGCGCCGGAAGTTCGAGGCTGAGGGCGATGCGGCCGTAGTGCACGGACTGCGCGGGCGGCGGTCGAACAGGGCGTTGCCGCGGGGGTTTCGAGAGCGGGCGCTGGAAGTCGCGAGGGAACCGCTGTACCGAGACTTCGGGCCTACGCTGCTCGCCGAGCACCTGGAGAGAAGCTTCGCGCTGCGGGTGAGCCCGGACACGCTGCGGGGCTGGATGATGGAGGCCGGCCTGTGGAAGCGGCAGCGCAGACGGGCCAAGCACCGCAGCCGGCGTCCGCGGCGGGCGGCGCTGGGCGAGCTGGAGCAGTGGGACAGCTCGGTGCATGCGTGGCTGGAGGACCGGGCTGCGGGCGACCAGGTGCTGATCTCGATCCATGACGATGCGACGAGCCGGCTGATGATGACCCGCTTTGTCGAGCGCGACGACGGTGCGGAGAACCGCCGGGCGATCATCGGATACTTACAGCGCCACGGCCGCCCCCTGGCTGTCTACACGGACCACGCCGGACACTTCGGGC
Organism: Longimicrobiales bacterium; assembly: GCA_965208295.1. Taxonomy (GTDB): domain Bacteria; phylum Gemmatimonadota; class Gemmatimonadetes; order Longimicrobiales; family Gaopeijiaceae; genus Bin94. The sequence continues at coordinate 2,468,595 of OZ242328.1, forward strand.
AGTGGCTGGCGAAGAAGGAGGAGCGGACCGATACGATCATCTCACGAGCGCTGGGCGAGTTGGGGGTCGAGGTGATCCTGGCGGGCTCTCCCCAGGCGAAGGGACGAGTCGAGCGGACCTTCGGTACGGCGCAGGACCGCCTGATCAAGGAGATGCGGGTGGCAGGGATCTCCACCCTTGACGCAGCGAACCGCTTCCTGGCCGACTCCTGGGTTCCGTTCTGGAACAAGCGCTTCGTGGTCGAGCCCGAGAATGCCCTCGACGCGCACCGGCCCTTGCCGGCCGGCATCGACCTGGAGGCCCTGTTTGCCGAGACGGAGACTCGGAAGGTGGCCCGTGACTTCATCATCCGCTTCAAGAACCGGTACTGGCAGATCCCGGAGCAGGAGGCCCGCGGTGTTCGGCCGGGTGACGAGGTCGTCGTTGAGCGCCGACTATGCGGGGACATCCACTTCCGGATCGGCCAACGCTACCTGGCCGTCGAGTCCCTGGGTCGGGCCGGTCCTCCGACAACACCGACGAAGACTCAGCGCGCGAAGCCCCGCAAGCCGGGGTCCAAGCCGCCGAAGCCCGCACCGGACCATCCATGGCGAAAGCAAAACCACGCGAATGCCCAGATGGCCACGGCCCGGCGGGACCAGCGGCTCGCGGAAGAGGCTGCGCGAAGCAATGGAAAGCCTGCCGAGCCGCCGCATGCCGGACTCGCGAGCGGCGCTGATGGCCGGGGACCTCGCCGGAAATCGGATGCGGGATCGGTATGATCACCGCCTCATGGCCCCACCGACCGGCCAACACAGGGTCGACCCAACCCAACGCGACCGCCGGCAACCCCCCGATCTCCGGGCCGGGCAAGCCCGTCCCTCCGATCGGGGGGTCCCACTACCCACCCCACCCCCAACCCGCTCAGGCTGGCCGGGGGTGGCAAACACTCACCCAGGGGGGGACATTTCTATTTCGCTCTACCCCCGGACATTTCTATTCCGGTTTGACATCGCCTGTCTCAATCGCACTTGCCTCGGCTCGTGCGCAATCGCTAATCTGTTGGCGAAGTGTCCCGGAGCCAACACAGGAGCAGAGCGATGTCCGACCTGGCGCGCAGAACCACCCGAAGTGCGTTCCTCATCGTGGCGCTGGGCGCCCTGGCCGTCGTTCTGGGGCTCCGTTTCAGCGGGAACGGGCCCATAACCGGCACCGGCGAGCCCGGCGATCCCCGCATCGACGCCCGCGCCGTAGCCGTCCTGGAAGCGAGCGAGGATGCCTTCGCCAAGAGCCGGTCGCTCATCGCCACCCACCAGATGACTTCGACTTCGGAGAGTTTCGACCGAACCGAGCGCACCGAGCTCCGCCTCGCCCGCCCCAATCTCTTCCACGTCGCGACGCAGAGCAGCTACGCCTACGAGGGACCCACCAGCCAGGACAACCCGACGCCGATGCGCAGGGAGTCCTCCAGCGAGCACGTCCTGGCCTCCGACGGAACGACCAAGTGGAGCGTCAGGACCACCGAGGGCGCACCGTCCTACTGCACGACCGCCGAAATGGGACCGCCGGATCAGATGCGCGAGGTGGACACCTTCAACACCATCCACTGGAGCTTCTTCGATCTCGGCCAGTGGCTCATTCGTTCCGCGGTGACCGGGCACTGGTCCACGAAGTGGCGCCTCGAGGATCCGGGACTCCGTTCCGTCGAGTACATCGGGAAGGACGAGGTGAACGGCGTCCCGGTGGATGTCGTGGAGTGGCACTACAAGATCGCGTACAACTACCCGGACGATGATCCGCTGTACAAGAGCCGTCTCTACATCGGCGAGGACGGGTTCACCCGCAAGATCGTGACCACCACCGAGGGTAAGGGCGGCAGCGTGTGGAACACGGGCGACGCGGACGAGGTGATCACCGAGATCGCGGAAGGTGGCGAGGCCGACCCGGCGGACTTCGCCTTCGAACCTCCGGATGGCACCGATTGCCAGGCGGTCGACCCCGACCACGGACTCTCCAGCGGCGCGTACGCCGATCTCCCCATCGGGACGCAGGCGCCGGACTTCACCCTGGAGTCATCGCTCGGGGGCACGGTCACGCTCTCCGAACTGGCGGCCGAGAGCAAGGCGGTGCTCATGATCTTCTGGTCGTATTCCTGCGCGGGATGCCGGGTGGAGATGCCCCACGCCGAAAAGCTCTACCGTGAGCTCAAGGACCAGGGACTCGCGGTGATCACCGTGACCTTCGACGACATGGAGAGCGTCCGCCGCCTGGTCGAGTACAACGGAGTCACGCACCCCATCCTGCCCGACCCGAGCGGCGTGCTGGACGAGAGCGGTTTCGGCTACGTCTCGTTGCCGCAGGTCTACCAGAACTACAACGCCTACGACGGCAAGCACTACATCATCGATCCGGACGGCAGGATCGCCGGGGCGATCTCGAAATACGGCATCTCGATCCCGATGATCCGGGAGGAACTGAAGAGGTTCGGGATCGAATGATAAATCAAATCACACGTTTCATATACTAAACTATATGGGAGAAGCGAAATGATATCGAAAAGTATATCGCGGACGGCGCTGTTTTCGGCGCTGGCGGTCTCGGCGGCGCTCGTGACGGGCAGCGCCCAGGCCCAGGACCCGGTCCACTGGACCGCGGAGATCGACGAAGAGAGCCTCGCGCCGGGGGCGAAGGTGACCGTGGCCGTCAAGGCGACGATCGACGCGGGCTGGTACATCTACTCGATCACGCAGGGCGAGGGCGGCCCCGTGCCCAGCAAGATCTCGCTGAGCGCGGACCAGCCCTTCACCCTGGCCGGCAAGGTCAAGGGCACCAAGCCCGTGGTGAAGTTCGACCAGAACTTCCAGATGCAGGTCGAGGTGCACGAGGGCAAGGTCTCCTACACGGTGCCGATTCAGGTGTCGGCGGAGGTCGGCGCCGACGTCAGCGAGATGGAGGTTCGCGCCCGCTACCAGGCGTGCACCAACCGGGTCTGCCTTCCCGCGCAGACCGAGAAGATCTCGGTGCCGGTCAAGATCGTTTCGAAGAGCAAGGTCGCCAGAAAGAAGAAGGGTTAGACCATGATCGACGGCGCCTTCTTCTGGCTCGCCATCTCGGCGGGGGCCTTCGCGCTCATCACGCCGTGCGTCTTCCCGATGATTCCCATCACGGCCTCGTACTTCGCGAAGCATGGGGGAGAGAGCCGTCGGGCGGCGGTCAAGAATGCGCTGCTCTTCGGGGGAGGGATTATAGGGACCTTCACCGCCGTGGGGCTCGCGACCTCGATTCTGGTCGGCGCCGCGGGGATGGCCCGTTTCGCGGCCAGTCCGTGGACCAACCTGGCGATCGCGGCCATGTTCGTGGCCTTCGCGCTCAACTTCTTCGGCCTGTACGAGATCCGGATCCCTTCCGGGCTGCTCACCCGCCTCGACCGGGTCAGCCGTGAGCAGGGCTCGGGCGGGGGGGGCGTGGGCGCGGTGCTCATGGGTGGGACTTTCGCGGTCACCACCTTCACCTGCACGGCCCCGTTCGTGGGCACCCTGCTCGTGCTGGCGTCGCAGGGTCAGTGGCAGCAGCCCGTGGTGGGACTCCTCGTCTTCTCGACGACCTTTGCCGTGCCGTTCTTCTTCCTCGCCCTCGCGCCGCGCATGCTGAAGCGCATGCCGCGGTCGGGGGGCTGGCTCACGTCGGTCAAGGTGGTGCTGGGCCTGGTTGAGCTGGGCGCCGCGCTCAAGTTCGTCTCGAACGCGGACCTGGTGCTGGGGTGGGGGATCTTCACCCGCCAGCTGGTCCTCGTGTCGTGGGCGGTGCTCTGCGTTGTGATCGCGGCCTACATCCTGCTGAGCACGCGCTCCGCCGCGGCAGTGGCCGGCGGGAGCGGACCGACGGCCCGACCCAAACCCGTCCGCCTCGGCTTCGCGGGCGGCTTTGTCGTTCTGGGCATCTGGCTCACCCTCGGCCTCGACGGACGCCCGCTCGGCGAGATCGAGTCCTTCCTGCCCCCCCGCCTGGAGGACACCCCGGCGGGGGCGCTTGCCATGGCCGAACGGGGCGAGGAACACGATGGCCTCCACTGGTATCAGAACGACCTCGACGGCGCTCTCGCCGCCGCGCGCGAGAGTGGCAACCGCGTCTTCATCGACTTCACCGGCTACACCTGCACCAACTGCCGCTGGATGGAGTCGAACATGTTCACGATTCCCGAAGTCGCGGAGCAGCTGGAGCGATTCATCCTGGCCCGCCTCTTCACCGACGGAGAGGGCGAGGTCTACGAGGATCAGATGGACTACCAGAAGGAGACCTTCGGTACGATCGCGCTGCCGCTGTATGCGGTGCTGGACGGCGACGGTGAAACGATCGCCACCTTCCTGGGGCTGACCCGGGACCGCGAGGAGTTCCTGGAGTTTCTGAAGGGGGCGCTGTAGGGAGCCGCGGTTTTCCGCCACGGGCCTCCACACCCCCGGCCGCGTCGAGAAAGGACGCCCGCAGTGCATAGAGCGAACGGACAACGGACCCTGCTGGTCGTGTTCATCACCGCGGTCGCCGCCTTCGCCCTGGGGCTGGCGGGCGCCGGCAGCCTCGGCTGGACCACTCCCGAAACAGCCACCGCCCCGACCGGACCGGCCACACTGCCACCCGGCTCACTGGCCGAGTGGTCGCGACCCCACCCCCATTCCGCCGACCTCCGCCCAATCATCGACGCCGAGCTGGACGCCCTGCTGGGGAAGCTTGACACAATCCTCTCCAGCTATGAACCGGGCACACAGTACTTCACCCACGGCGCCGAGTCCGCGCTCTGGCGTTTCAACTCGCTGCTGCAACAGGGTCGCTTGGCGCCGGAGCAGGCCGCGCGCATCCACGCCTACTACGACGACATCGAGAAACAGCACCCGGACGAGACCGCGATGGTCGACCGCTCTCGCTACATGCTCGACCACCTGATGCCGGGCCACGTCGCCCCGAACATCGTCGGCAGGGACACCAACGGGCTGCGGTTCGCGCTGGAGGACTACCGGGGCAACATCGTCGTCCTGATCTTCTCGGGAGAGTGGTGCGGGCCCTGCCGCGAGGAGTATCCGTACCAGCGCTTCATGCTCGAGCACTTCAAGGACGACAACGTGGTCCTGCTGGGCGTGAACAGCGACGAGGAACTCGAGGTGGTCCGAACGGCCAAGAAGGAGAAGGGACTCGCCTACCGGGTCTGGTGGGATGGACACGAGGAAGAGTCCACCGGCGGGCCGATCGCCACCGCGTGGAACGTCCATGGATGGCCGGTCATCTATGTCCTGGACGCGGAAGGCGTGATCCGGTACGCGAGCATCAACAAGGCCGAAGTGGTTGCGGCCGTTGACGAACTGGTGCAAGATCAGAAGAATCGGGAGATACAGGCCGAGTTGGACAAGATGCCCAACCCGGAAGCCGTCCGGGCGCTCAAATAATGTATACTACACATGACATAATGTAATGTTGACATTACATTGCAATCGATTTTGTCCACGGGCTGATCGAGCATCCCCAAAGCAGAAAGGCCTTCCATGAAGAAGCCCCAGGCAGTCCTGATGGTCGCGATCGCGTCGTTCCTCCTCGGCGTGGTCGCGTCGGAGTTCGTCCTTCCCGGCGCAGGCGCCGCGACCCCCGCCGAATCCGAATGGCAGCTCCCGGTCGCGGCCCAGAGGGAGTGGTTCCCACCCATCAGCGACTACGCGACCGAAGGGGGAACGCTCGACGACGAGAAGTTCGAGGCGCTCATGACCGCGGTCGACCAGGCCATGACCGCCGAGGAGACCCACGCCGATTTCAAGCAGGAGGCCGAAGTCCACCTCATGAACTTCATCCGCCGCCTCTCGCCTTCCGAGATCAGCGAAGATCAGAAGGAGCGGGTTAAGTCGTACCTCACCGAGCTCGCCGAGGCGCACCCCGATCACGCGGGCGTGATCAACGCCAGGGCATCACTCGTCGACAGCTACGCGGAACCCAATGACCGTCCCCCACCTTCCCTGTCCGGCTCACTGCTCCTATTCGGGACAGGGGACGAATTCAACCCGGGCGGCGGCCTCTTCGACGACGTCATGCTCGACGAGATGATGGCCCGGCTGGACGCGGCCATGAACATCCCCGCAACGCTGGCAAGCTTCGAGGAAGAAGCCCGCCTCCACTTCTGGCGCTTCAACGGCCGCCTGCAGCGGGGACGCCTGTCGCCGGAGCAGGTCGAGCGGGTCGCGGGCTACTACGAAGACCTCAAGGCGAAGCACCCCGAAGCCGCCGAGATGATCGACGACAAGATCTTCGTCGTGAGGAATCTCGTTCCGGGCAACGTCGCCCCCAACATCGTCGGGACGGACACCGACGGACTCGAGTTCGAACTCGAGGAGTACCGGGGCAACATCGTGGCCCTGATCTTCACCGGGCAGTGGTGCGGGCCGTGCCGGGGCGAGTATCCGTACCACCGGTTCGTGCTCGAGAACTACGGCGACCGCCCGATCGTCCTGCTGGGAGTCAACAGCGACGCGGAGCTCGAAACGGCCCGCCAGGCCAAGATCGACGAAAATCTGCCGTACCGCACCTGGTGGGACGGCCACAGCCAGCCGGATGCCGACATCGTGGCCGCCGAGGGACCGATCGCGACCCGCTGGAATGTGACCGGTTGGCCGCAAATCTACATCCTCGACGAGGAGGGCGTGATCCGGTACGTGGGCAAGCGCGGGGGTGAGTTCATCGCGGCGCTGGATGAGCTGTGGATGGAGAAAATCATGCGCGACTATGAGGCGTCCGGGCCTGTGGGCATGACGCCGGCGACTCCGGCGGAAGAGGCAAGGGGCGAGACAGAGACGGAGGAGGAGACCGAAACCGACGACGGAACCGGCTGACACGGGCGGGGGGGGGTCAGTTGCAGGTGCGGCAATGGGGGCCTAGTGTGAGAGAAGGGACTTGGCCGGTCCCCGTAGAGCCGCATCCGTTATCCCCGCAGAAAAGAGAGGTTCCCCATGCGGCAGCCCCTGGCAGTAGTGTGCGCAGTCATCGTTTCGTTCGGACTGGGAATGTTCCTGGCCGGAGGTACGGTTTCACCCGCTTCGGATGACGCAGTAGGGTCGCCCCTCGACCGTATCCCCGTCGCGCTCCAGCGTGAGTGGTTCCCGCCCATCTCCGAATACGACACCGAGGGTGAGCCACTCGACGACGAGCGCTTCGACGCCCTTCTTGCCGACCTCGAAGCGGCGCTCACCGCCGAGGAGACTCTCGCCGACTTCGCGACCGAAGCCGACGCCCAGATCTGGGCCTTCATCCGCCGCCTGGCAGTACCCGAGGTCACCGATGAGCAGAAGGAGCGGGCCACGGAATACCTGGGGCAACTGGCCGAGCAGCATCCGGACCATCGCTCGCTGATCGAACGGCAGGTGGTGATGCTCGATTCCTACGCCGCCTCAATGCCCGAGGCCCCACCCGCCACCATGACCGTCATGTTCTTCGGCATGGCCGATGAGTACGACAACGACGGCAAGCCCTTCGACGACGCACAGGTGGACCGCCTGCTCGGCACGCTCGACGCCGCGCTCACGTTGCCCGCGGTGGCCGCCGATATCGAGGGCGAAGCCAGCACCCTCTTCTGGCGCTTCGGCAACCGACTGCAGTTGGGGCAGACCAGCGATGAGCAGACAGCGCGGATCGTGGCGTATCTGGAGGACTTGAAGGAGAAGAGCCCGGACGCCGCGGAGTTCATCGACCGCCAGCGCTTCCTGGTCGAGAACCTGGTTCCCGGCAACGTCGCGCCGAACATCGTGGGGACGGACACCGAGGGCGTCGAGTTCGCGCTCGAGGATTACCGGGGCAGGATCGTGACCCTCATCTTCTCCGGGCAGTGGTGCGGCCCCTGTCGTGGTGAGTATCCGTACCAGCGCGGCATGCTCAAGATCTACGACGAGGAGGACGTAGTGCTCCTGGGCGTCAATAGCGACGCAAAGCTGGAAACGATCCAGCAGGCGAAGATCGACGAAGAGCTTCCGTACCGGACGTGGTGGGACGGCCACAGCCAGCCGGACGCCGACGTGGCCGCCACCGAGGGGCCGATCGCCACCGAGTGGAACGTCAGCGGTTGGCCCGCGATCTACGTCCTCGACGAAGAGGGGGTGATCCGGCACGTGAACAAGCGCGGGGGTGCCCTCGTTGCGGCGGTCGACGCGCTCGTCATTGAAAAGCGGATGCGCGGATGGGAGGCCCAGCGGGAGGCCGCCGAGGCCGAGGCTGAGGAGGCCGGGGACGAAGCGGAACGCGAGGGCGACGAAGACGGGACCAAGGCTGACCCGGGGGACGGCACGAGTTGACGCTGCGGTCGCCAGTCGGCGTTGCGCCGGCTGACTAAGCGCCAACGCCATCTTCGTTTGCGCCTGCGGCACTGCAGCCGTAGTGTGAACGTGGGCCCCAACATCGGCCCTTGATTGGCCGCATCCAGCTATCCCCGCAAGAAGAGAGGTCCACCATGCGGCAGCCCTTGGCAGTAGTGTGCGCTGTAGTCGTTTCCTTCGGACTGGGGGTGCTCCTGGCGGGCAGCATCGGAGCCCCCGACGGCGAGACCGAGGCAAGCACCTGGGAACTCGTCGTCCCCGCGGCGGCGGAGCGCATGTGGTTCCCACCGGCCGAGCAGTACGACAACGATGGCGAACCCCTTTCCGACGAGAGCTTCGAGGAGCTGATGGCGGCGCTCGAGGTCGCCATGACGGCCGAGGAGACCCTGGCCGACTTCGAGCGGGAGGCGGACCTGCACCTGTGGAATTTCGTCCGCCGGCTCGCGATCCCCGAAGTCAGCGACGAGCAGAAGGAGCGAATCAACGCGTACATGGATGCACTGGCCGAGGAGCACCCCGACAGCCGGGCGATCAGCCAGCGCAGGATGCTCATCGACAGCTACTCGTCGCCCATGCCGACGATGCCGTCGTTCGTCGGCTTTGCCACGCTGTTCCCCGACCCGGAGGGGCTGCCCACCGAGGGTGAGCCTTTCGAGGACGCACAGGTCGATCGGCTGCTGGCGATCCTCGATGCCACGCTCAACGTCCCCGAAGCCACCGGCAACTTCGAGGAGGAAGCCTCGGTCCCCCTCTGGCAACTGGGGATGCAGCTGCAACGGGGAGCCGTCAGCGAGGAACAGACGGCGCGCGTGGTGGCCTTTCTGGACAAGCTCGCGGAGAAGTACCCGGACGGCGCGGAGAAGGTGGACCAGCAGCGGTACCTGATCGAGAACCTCATGCCGGGCAGGGTAGCCCCCAACATCGTCGGCACGGACACGGAGGGGGTCGACTTCGAACTCGAAGACTACCGGGGCAGGATCGTCGCCCTGATCTTTTCCGGGCAGTGGTGCGGGCCGTGCCGCGGCGAATACCCGTACCAGCGCGCCATGCTGGACATCTTCGAGGAGGACGATGTGGCGCTGCTGGGCGTGAACAGCGACGCCGTGCTGGACACGATCGTGCAGGCCAAGGAGAGGGAGGGCCTCGCCTACCGCACCTGGTGGGACGGGCAGGACCAGCCGGACGCCGAGTATGCGGCTACCGAGGGGCCGATCGCAACGCAGTGGAACGTGCTGGGCTGGCCCCAGATCTACGTCCTGGACGAGGAGGGCGTGATTCGGCACACGGACAAGCGCGGGGGTGGGCTGATTGCCGCGGTGGACGCGCTGCTGATGGACAAGAGGATGCGCGAGTTCGAGGCGCAGCGCGAGGCTGCGGAGGCGGAGGCGGAAACGGAGGAGGCGGAGGAGGCTGAAGGGGACGAGGGGGAAACGAACGAGGAGGGTAAGGCAGACGGCAATTCCGCGACTGAAGCGGAGAGAGGATAGGAAAAATGCGTCGATCCCTGGCAATCATCGGTGCGGTAGTTGTTTCGTTTGGGGTGGGTGTGCTGGTTGCGGGCAGCACGGGCGCCGGCACCGGCGATGAAGCAGTTCCGCCTTCCGAACTGGAGTTCCCGGCCGCGGCCGAGCGCCTTTGGTTCCCCGACGCGGCCAAGTACGACAACGGTGGCAAGCCTCTATCGGATGAGAGCTTCGAGGAGCTCATGAAGGCCCTCCACGTGGCCATGGCCGACGAGGAGACTCTGGCCGACTTCGACCGCGAGGCAAACTTCCATCTCTGGAGCTTCACGCGGCGCATCGCCGTCCCCGAAGTCGGCGAGAAGCAGCAGGAGAAGATCAACGACTACCTGGACGCCCTGGCCGAGGAGCACCCCGACAGCCGCGACATGATCGAGCAGAACAGGAACATGCTGGGCTACTACGCGACCGCCCTGCCGGAGATGCCGTCCTTTGTCAGCCGCGCCCTGTCTGTGCCGGGACTCATGGTTTATCCGAGCGCCGGCGAGATGTTCACGGACGCCCAGCTGAACCGGATCGTCGCGGCCCTCGATGCCGTCTTCACCCTTCCCGAGTCAACCGCCGACTTCGAGAGTGGTGTCGAGGTCTCCATGTCGAGCATAGGCTGGGGACTGCAGCGGGGACGCATGAGCGACGAGCAGACGGCGCGCATGGCGGAAGAGCTGGTGGCGCTGAAGGAAGCGTATCCCGCCGCCGCCGAGGCGCTCGACAGGCTGCGATTCCACATCGAGTACCTGATGCCGGGCCGGGTGGCCCCCAACATCGTGGGCACGGACACCGAGGGCGTCGAGTTCGAACTGGAGGATTACCGCGGCAAGATCGTGGCCGTGATCTTCTCCGGGCAGTGGTGCGGGCCGTGCCGCGGCGAGTATCCCTACCAGCGTGCCATGCTGGATCATCTCTTCGAGGAAGCGGACGTCGCGCTGCTGGGCGTCAACAGCGACGCGGAGCTGGAGACGATCGTCGAAGCCAAGAAGGAGGAGCGCCTCGGCTACCGGACCTGGTGGGACGGGCACAGCCAGCCGGACGCCGAGATCGTGGCCGCCGAGGGACCGATCGCAACCGAGTGGGGCGTGTACGGATGGCCCACGATCTTCGTGCTCGATCAGGACGGTGTGATCTTGCACGTGAACAAGCGCGGGGGCGCGCTGATCGAGACGATCGACAAGCTGGTGATGGAGAAGCGGATGCGCGGATGGGAGGCGGAGAGGGAGGCCGAGGCCGAGGTCGATTCAGAGGAGGACGAGGGGGACGCCGAAGGCGACGGTGGACCCGGGGACGAGGTGGGTAGGGGCTGACCGGATTGGCACCTTCGTCCATTGGGGCATCCTGATCCTCCCCGCCTAAACGGTTGAGTCCTTGGGGGAGCGGGCCTCCTCCGCCCCTGGCGAACGAGAAGCTGTCGAGTGGCGGTCCAGAAACTCGTCGGTGTGCTCGGGAAGGAGCAGGTTGTCGGCGATCGCCGCGATCTCCTCGGCTTCGCGCCACGCCTGCTCCAACTGCGCCAGTTCGCCTTCAAGCGCGCGGCGTTCCTGCTCTTCGTGCAGCGCCATCTCCAGCGCGAGGCGGGTGGGCTTGCGCATCTTGCGGACCCATCCGGGCCCGGACAGCCGGGCCTTTCTCCCGCGCCCGGGCGTGCGGGAATCGCGCACAGTGGCAGCGGACCGTCGCGTGGTGGAATCGGCGATGAACCGATGCGGCTCGCCGTGCGATTCGATCCGGGACACCGCTTCCCGGATGTGGTGTGCCGTAGCGCCTGCGCCATTGACCAGGGGAAGGATGGTGTTGATGGCTCGCGCGGCATCGTCGCCCTCGAACGAGTCCGGGTCTTTCCGTGAGAACGGCCACTTGTGGATCTCGATGCGAAAGCCCGGCTCGTCGTCGTCGGCCAGTATCCGGGCGAATTGGGTGACCTGTGCCCGTGTGAGCGTGCAGGGCGTGCCGTCGGAGCGCCGGAACTGGGCTGAATCGGCCTGTCTGTTCAGCAAACTCTGCACCGTCACCAGGACCACCCCGCCGACTCCGCCGCCCAGCCCAGCTGCCGCAGCTCCTCCGATCAATCCGCCCATCGTCAAGCTGATGGTCGTCGAAGTGGCGACGTTCGCCACGACGCCCGCCGACCCGGCCGCGATCCAGCGCCGACGGCGATGGCGGAACTGGTCGCCGTAGCGCCAGGCGGCGAACTCGGGACGGAGGGGCTCGCCGATGCGGACCAGTTCGAGGCCTTCGCTGTGCCGCGCCAGGCCGATATTCTCGGTGGACGTGCGGATCCGCGTTGCGCGGAAGAGTTTTTCGCAGGTCTCGACCGCCTCCCAGCGCTCTTCGAGGGGGGTGAGGTTCCAGCGCTCGCAGCTGCGGCAAACCACCCAGAGGCGGCCCTTCGCCGGATCGAAGGCAAGGCGACGGCCGACCGGGAAGGCCTCGACGACCTCGTTGGAGCCGAGGGACTTCTTGCAGAAAATGCATGTCCGGTACATTGCCTCTCGGGTGGTGGGATCCTGCAAGGTGGCCAAATCGCGCGGCCGGCAGCCCTAAAGATACGTCGCCGGCGGCATCCCGAAGATGTTGTCGATCAGTTCGCGCGCCTGCGGCGGGACGCCCTTGAGCGACGATGGAATCCCCAGTGCGCGCATCTCTTCCACCGCCCGCTTCAGCACCAGTGCGCCGGTCAGATCGATCCGGCCCAGACCCTCGAGGTGAATGACCACCTCGGAAACGCCACCCGCATCCGTGAGCCGGCTCATCAGCGCCTCTTCCAGGCGGGGCGCCGAGGCGAACCAGAGGATTCCCATCACCTCCAGGTGCAGCACATCCCCCTCCATCCAGCTGTGGAAACCGGCGCGCCGTTCCCGCCACACGTGAATGGCCAGCGACATGAGGATCCCCAGCAGCAGGGCCTGTTCGATCCGGGGCGCCAGCAACAGGCACAGGGCCAGCGTGAGCCACACCACGAGCGCCTGAATCCGGGAAAGCGTCCACACGTTGAGGAGAAGGCGGGGCCGCACCAGTCCGCCCACCGCGGCGATCACGATCCCGGCGAGCACCGCCTTCGGCAGTGAGGACAGGACCCCGGCGAAGGGGAGGAAGACGAGCACGGCCAGTCCGGTGATGGCGCCGGACCAGCGGCTGCCCGCGCCCGAAAGGTGGTTGAGGCTGCTGCGCGACAGGGATCCGTCGGCCGCCATTCCGCCGCACACCCCCGACACGAGGTTGGCCGCGCCCTGGGCCAGGAATTCGCGGTCCGGACTCCAGTGGGCCCGGTCCTGGTTGGCGAAGCTGCGGGCGATGGCGGTCGTTTCGGCAAAGCCCACGAGCGCGATCACCACGCCCGGGACGACCAGCGCGGGCAACATCCCCCAGGGCAGGGCAAGGCTGATGGGAGGCAGCGAACCCGGAATGTCGCCCACGATCGGGCCCTGATAGCCGGCCAGCACCGAGAAGAGCACCCCGCCGAGCACGGCGACCAGGGCGCCGGGAAATAGCGGGTGGATCCGGCGCGCCAGCAGGGTGATCGCCACGGTGAGGACGGTCAGCGCCAGAGCGGCAAGATTCCACGAACCCGGGCTGCCCAGGACGCGAATGGTGTTCCCGACGAGTCCGCTCTCGCCCGCCGACGCCACGCCCAGCGTGGACGGGAACTGGGACAGGAGGATGAGGATGGCCGCCCCGGAGGTGAAGCCGCGGACCACGGGCTGCGACATGAGGTAGGTGACCTTGCCAGCTCGCACCATGGCGATGGCCAGCCGGGTCACGCCCACGATGAGGGCCAGAAGGGCGGCCGCGCGCACATAGTCGGAGCTGCCGGGCACGGCAATGGTGACCAGGGCACCGTGGGTGAGCAGGGCGGTGAGGGCGACGGGGCCCGTCTGCAGGTAGGGGCACGATGCGAAGACGCCCGCCGCAAGGAGGGGAAGCGCCGATGCGTACAGGCCGTGTACACTGGGCAGGCCCGCCAGCTCGGCATAGGCCATGCTCTGGGGGATGATAAGCAGGGTGACGCTGAGCCCCGCGATCACGTCCCGCGAGGAAAATCGGCGCCCGGTCCAGGCTTCGGCGCCGACGACGGGGGCGTCGGCGTTGCGTTTGCGACTCGGATTGGGGGTGCTCATCGGGCGGTCGCGGTGGTGGACCGGTCACTGTGGCTTCGGGGTTCGTCCGGCACCGGATCCGGGGGCCCGGAAGTGGATCCGGGCTGAACCTCGCCGGACAGCTCGTTCAGCACGAGGGCGGTTTTCTCGGCGCGCTTCGACCACCACGCGGCAATCGGGGCGGGTCCCCTCACCGCGACCCTGTCGCTCCAGTCTTCGGCGTGGCGGGCCAGCCAGCTCAGCGTCCGTCCCGGATCCTGTGCCAGAAACGCGTTCAGGACGTATCGCCGTTCGCCGGCGCGACACGCTAACCCCTCCTCCTCCCCGAGGCGCTCCAGGTCGTCCCGCAGGAGGATCACGCCGGAGCGCACCGGCGCCAGCAGCGAAGCGATGAAGGCCGCGCCCCCTTCAATGCGCGGGTCCGCGAACCCGGGAGCGTTGCGCAACGCGGCCGGGAGATAGTTGGGGGACTCGATGTCCAGTTGCGACAGCGCGTCATGCACAAGCGCCGCCCACACCTCGTAGAAGGCGACGCCGCAACGCTCGAAGGAAGTCAGATAGGGCCCGGTCCACGACGCCAGATGTTCCCAGAGCAGGGTCGCGCGGGCCTGTGTGAGGAGGGCCTGCCGCGCGGGGTCGGACTCCTCCCCGCGCCACTGTTCCAGAGCGGCCAGCAATCCGAGAAGCGCAGCCAAGTGGTCGGCTTCACGGTTGGGACCATCGGCTCCAATGACTTCCCCGCCACCCTGAAGGGCCCTACCCGAATCCCCCTCCAATCCCAGCGCCCGCCGAAACCCCGCGATCCGGTCCCGCGCCTCGCCCCCCAGCATCCCCTCCGCCCCGAGATACACCGACGCGTACGGATACCGCTGCTGCACAACCACCCTCGCTTGCTCCGCCGGGGTAGGCACCGCCGGTAGGCCGAGGGCCGCCGCGACCCGCGCATGCTCCGGCGACGGAGACTCGATCAGCGAACCGAGTGCGCGGAAGAGTTCCATCAGCCGGAAAGCAGCGCAGAGCGAATTCTGTCCACGCGCCGCTTAGGGATCGGGTTGCGGCCCGCGTCCGGACCGCACTTCCCCGTCGGCCGCGCTCCGGCCACCATTGCCTGCCTCGTCCGGCAGCCGGAACGCCTCCCGCTCCGGCCTCACCGGGCGCAACAGCCAGTGCGGCCGGCGAGTGCCATCGGGAGAATGCCGCGCGGCGGACCGGGTCAGCTTCAGCCAGCGCCGGAACGTCCGCCGCGACTTCGCCGTGTCGACTACGATGTCCCCATAGCCGTCGCCCGCCGCCGCCTTCCTCACGCGCACCGCCTGGTGCCAGCAGTGCGCACCCGACACCGGGTCCGGCTGCACGGGAAAGGTCATGTTCTGGTGCACGCCCACATCCGTCCACCAGATCCGCGAAGTATCGGGATCGTTCGACCGGAACGGCCCCGTCCCCCGCTTCCTTTCCATCCCCCACCCGCTCCCCTCGCGGTTGAGCGCCACCGTCGCCATCGACTGGCGGGGCCCGTCCCCCGTCTTCCACCGCCCCATGTGGTGCGAGCACGCCACCACCCCGGGACGGATGCCCTCGGTCACCCACGCCTTCACCACGAAGTGCCCGATCCCGGTCTCGACCCGAACCAGGTCGCCCGTCTCCACACCCACCCGCGCCGCGTCGCGCGGATGGAGCCACAGCGGGTTGGTATGCGCGATCTCGTTCAGCCACTTCGCGTTGGCGCTGCGGGTGTGGATCTGCACCGGCAGCCGGAAGGTCGAGATCAGGCACATCTGGTCCCTGTCCAGCTTCGACCTGTGCACATGGCTGCGCACGTAGCCCGGCAGGGCCAACTCCGGCCATCCCCACTCGGACAGCGTCCGCGACCAGAATTCGAGCCGCCCCGAGGGCGTCGGAAAGCCCTTCCGCACCGCGCCGTCCACCTCGACGCCCACCCGCCGCCGCCCCTCCCCGTCGCCATCGAGCGGCGGCAGCGGCACCACGTTGAGCACCGGCGGCGCCCCGGCACGCGTAAAGGCCCGCCCGTCAGCGTCCACATGCACATCGTCCAGTTCACCGTCCGGAACCGGCTCCTCGTAGACCGCCCCGATCGTCGCGTCGATCTCGAAGGCCCCGTAGCGGCGCATGTACTGGAGCGGCGTGAGGCCTTCCCGCGCGGCCTTCTCCGGCAGCCCCGGCACCGAGTTCTCGAAGATCCAGCCGTAGTACTCGTCCACGGTCATCTTCTCGCCCGGCCGCTCGCGCGACTCGAAGAACTCGCGGATCCCCAGCGAGCCGTCGGGATCGATCCGCCAGGTCAGCTCGATCCAGAACTCGTTCTCCTCCCACACCTCGCCCGGGGTGACGTCGCGGGTGGACGCGATCTCTTCGCCGAGACGCTCCCGCGCCGCGCGCAGCACCGGCTGCCGGAAACCGACCCAGAGCCCGTCGTACTGCTCGTACGAGGTCAGGTCGTGGCGCTCCGACGAGTGGCCCATCGGCAGGACGTAGTCGGCGAAGAAGGCGGTCTCGTTCCAGGTCGGGGTGAGCGCGACGTGCAGCCCTATGCGATCGGGATCGGTGAGCATCTCGATCCAGGAGAAGCCGTCGGGGTTGGTCCAGACGGGGTTGTAGACGCGGGTGAAATAGACATCCAGGCGGCGGTCCTGCTCCCGAACCAGGTGGGGCAGCAGGAACGACATTTCCATCAAGCTGAGCGGGTAGTCGGCGGGCCAGGTGAGGTCGTTCCAGTGTTTCGGGTGCCTTGGAGGCATGCGGATGGGCCGTGGAACAAATTTGTTCCACGAATTCGGGTACGTCCCGCCGGGCACCGCAATGGCGCCGAGGAGCGCGTTCAGCATGAAGAGGGCGCGCGCGACCTGCCAGCCGCCGAGGTTGCCGGCGGCCGCGCTCCGCCAGTTGTGGGTGGAGAGCCGGGTGCCGGCCCCCGCGACGACTTCGGCCACCGCCGCGAGCGTTTCAGCTGAAACGCCGCTTTCGGCGGCCGCGAAGTCGAAGGTGTACTCGGCGTAGAGATCGCGCAGCGCGCGTTCGAAGGTCTCGAAGGTGACGGGTTCGCCGGGGTGGTTCTCCTCCAGGTACTCGCGCCAGTTCCACCACCGCTCCACGAAGGCCTTGTTGTACCGGCCGGTAGTAATCAGGTGGTTGACAATCGCCAGCAGCACCGCAGCCTCGGAACCCGGGTAGGTGGACAGCCAGTGGTCGGCGTGGGTGGCGGTGTTGGAGAGGCGGGTGTCGAAGACGATCAGCTTAGCGCCCCGCTTCTTCCCCTCCATGACGCGCTGGGCGTGGGGGTTGAAGTAGTGGCCGGCCTCCAGGTGACTGCTTATCAGGAGGATGACCTGGGCGTTCTCGTGATCGGGACTGGGGCGGTCCATCCCCATCCACAGATGATAGCCCGCGCGCGCGCCCGACGAGCAGATATTGGTGTGCGAGTTGTGTCCGTCGATGCCCCACGCGGCCAGCGTGCGTTCGGTGAAGCCGTCCTCGCCGGGGCGTCCGACATGGTACATGACCTCGTCGTGCCGGTCCTCGTCGATGGCGGCGCGGATTCGCCCGGCGATGTCGTCCAGCGCCTCGTCCCAGCCGACCGGCTCCCACTTCCCTTCCCCGCGCTCCCCAGCACGCTTCAAGGGCGTGAGGATACGGTCCGGGTCGGTGAGCTGGGTGACGGTGGCAGGGCCTTTGGCACAGTTGCGGCCGCGGGAACCGGGGTGCTCCGGGTTGCCCTCGAATTTGCGGACTTCGAGGGTGTCGCGGTCCACATACGCGAGCAGACCGCACGCCGATTCGCAGTTGAAGCAGGTGGTCGGGACCAGCATGTAGCGGCGCTCGACGCGCTCGGGCCAGGCCTTCGAGTCGAGTTCGACCCAGTCGCTCCAGCGCTCCTTCGGGGGGAAGGCGGCCAGGTGGACACGGCTGGCGCCGGGGTAGAAGGTCTCGCCGCGGGCCTCCGTTTCGGCCCGGGCGGCGGAGACGCGGCGGTTGAGGTCGTCGAGGGTACGCGGGTGGCCTGCTGCCGGTCCATCGCCGCGCGCGGGGCCGCCTCGGTCGTTTGGCGTCATGCCAGCGGCACCGACTGGCCCGCCTGCACATACGCGTGCTCGTAGGCAAGCAGGGCGATTAGTCCCAGCGGAACCACGGCCCACCCGAGCCAGGGGGCGGCCGCACCGGTAAGCGCCCCGAGCACGCCCAGGAGGAACCAGCGACGGAAGCGGCCGTGGGTCATCTCGCGTTCGGCCAGGCGGGCGTGGGCGGTGGGCGGGGGCATGAAGACTTCGCCGGCGATCATGAGGGCGTGGGCCGCGCTGGAGATCGCGAAGGCCAGCAGCGCCGCTTCGGTGACGGCTGCAGGCGTCCCGAGCGCGAGGCAGGCGAGGGTGGTCGCGCCGCCGCCCGCAACGCCGGCCTGGACCAGGAAGTGCACCGGCAGCAGCGGGTTCTGCCACATGTCGCGCGCCTTGGCCTGCCCGAAGAGGAAGGCCGTGTACACGGCGGTGAGGGCCGCGAGGACGGCACCGGTCCAGCCGAGCCAGAGGGGTGGGGAGGTGGCGGCCAGGGTGAGTGCGAAGTGGGCGGCCAGCACCGCACCGTAGCCGCCTATGATGAAGCCTCCCCGTACCAGCCAACTTCGCCACTGTGGGCGGCGAAAGATGAGGTGGAAGCGTTCGGGGTGTTCCAGGTCCCAGATCAGGATGGCGCCGGTCAGGGCCAGGAAGACACCGGCTACGATCGGCGCGGCCCAGGTCCAGAGCGGGCTGGCGGCACCGATCGCTCCGGTCATGAGGAGAAGGAGGGGGATCAGGTACGCCCCCGCCGCGATCGACTTGGTCCAGGTGTAGAGCGAGACGCGGAAGTCCCACGGCGCCGTGTGCGGGATGTCGTAGCTGAGCACCGCCGCCGCCGAAGAGTTCCACGGCCCGGGATGCCCGGCGGGGACCCCGTGGTCCACGTCACCCTGCTCGCTCCACATGAAGAGGCCGCCGCCCGGACGCTGCGCCGCGAGCGGGTCGAGCGTCACCTGGTCGGCGCCCTTGTAGTACAGCTTCGGCCTCGTCTCTTTCTCGGGCCGCCGCACCGCCACCGGGTCCCGGTTGATGATCCCGGCCACCTTCGAGGACGGGTCGTTCATGTCGCCCACCAGGAGCGCCTCCGTCGGACACACCACCACGCACGCCGGCTCCAGCCCGATGTCGATACGGTGCGCGCAGAAGTTGCACTTCTCGGCCGAGTGGTCGTCGGGGTTGATGAAGATCGCGTCGTAGGGACAGGCGGCGATGCACGCCTTGCACCCAATGCAAGCGCTCTTGTCGAAATCCACGATCCCGTCGGCACGCTGGAACATGGCCGACGTGGGACACGCCTCCACGCAGGGCGGGTCGGCGCACTGGTTGCAGCGCGTCACCTGGAAGGAGCGCCGCGCCTCGGGGAAGATTCCGGTGTCGACGTACTTCACGTACGTGCGCGTCACCGAGAGGGGGACTTCGTTTTCGGATTTGCAGGCCGTGGTGCAGGCGTGGCAGCCGATGCACCGGGTCTGGTCGACCACCTTGGCCCATGCGGGGCGGGACGCGCCGTTCACCGGTTCCATGTCTTGACAATAGACAGATGGGCGCCTTCCGAACAGGCACCCCGCGCCCGGGTGCGGCGAAATCGATAACTTGCGGGCTCCATGTTCCCGAAACGCCAGCAATCGCCATGTTCCGGCCGACGGCACCCCGCGTCGGCGGAGGCCTGTGGCGTCCCCAGCGGCCGCCTTTGGTCCCGCCGATGGCCCGGAGTGCCTGTGAGGGGCCGTCTCCTCACCCGCGGCTGCCTTGTTCCGGCCAATGGCACGGAGCGCCGGTGAAGGCCTGCCTCTTCATCCGCGGCCGCCTTGCTCTGGCCGACGACGCTCACCGTCTCCCTTCGGTGGAGGAGGCGAAGAGGTGGAGTACGGGGGAGGAGGAATGGTTCCAGGTCACGTCGGGTGGGGACGATGAACCGGGTGTGGCCGCGCTGGCGGACCCGGGGTGGACACCCCCGCAGGGTGTTGTCGGCGTCGGTTTGCGCACAGCCCTGTCCTTCCTGCCCGCGGCCGAAACCGGCTTGGCACTGACGGCCGCCCACCTAGTGCGCTGGCGCCGGACCTCCCGCTTCTGCGGCGTGTGCGGCACGGCCACCGTCCCTTCACCGCACCACCAGGCCCGGGTCTGCCCCGAGTGCGGCCACCTCGCCTTCCCGAAGATCTCGCCCGCTGTGATCGTGCAGGTGACCCGGGGCGACCGGATTCTGCTGGGCCGCTCCCGGCGCCACCCTCGCGGCTCCTACTCCGTGCTCGCGGGCTTCGTGGACCCGGGAGAGAGGCTGGAGGATGCGGTGCGCCGGGAAGTGGAAGAGGAGTCGGGCGTGCGCGTCCGTGACATCCGCTACTTCGGAAGTCAGCCCTGGCCCTTCCCGGATTCCCTCATGGTGGGATTCACGGCCATCTGCGACGGCGACGGCACCATTCTCAACCGCGACGACGAGCTTGAGGACGTGGGATGGTTCGCCGCCGACGCCCTTCCCCCCGTCCCTCCGGAATACAGCATCGCGCGTGAACTGATCGATGACTTCGCGCGGCGATGTGGCGTGGATCCCGCTACCATCCCAACTTGGCGGAGGCCGAAACCTCCAGACCGCTGATTGCGTTGGGGACCGATGGCGAAAGACAATCAGTCCACCAAATCGGCAGAACCCGGGGACAACGCCCCAACGGCGCGTCGCCGGTTCCTGTCTCCCACTCATCCCAATCCGGAGACCCTGTATGACCATCCGACTCCTTGCCGTGACCCTGGCCGCGACCGTGGCGGCCGCCTGCGCCTCCGGTCCCTCCGGACCGCCACCCTACGATCCCGTGGGCAGCTATGAGTTCACCGCCATGGTGGAGGGACAGAACATCTCGGGAACCATGACCATCGAAGCGGACGAGGACGGATACACCGGTATCCTCCGGGCCGCGTCGGTCCCCATGCCCCCCGCCCCCATCAGCGCGGTCGAGGTCGTCGACCAGACCGTCACCATCCATGCGGACGGCCCCGAAGGCCCCCTCATCATCGCGCTCACCGTCACGGAAACCGGACTGGAGGGCACCTGGGCGATGGGAGAGGGAACCGGCACCTTTTCGGCGGTCAGGTCGAACTGACATCGGCCTGATCTGGCCAGCTTTTCTGTCTAGCCTGAAAATCTGGCCAGCTTTTCGGCGGAATCGGTCGACCCGCGCGGCTTACGCCAGAAACCTCATCACGCAGAGCGCCGCGGCGCGCGCCCCCTCCACCAGCTCCTCCACGCGGATCGACTCGTTCTCGCGGTGAGCCTCGCTCACGTCGCCGGGGCCGAAGAGGATCCCCGGGGTCGCGCCGGCGTTGACCAGGTGGCGCAGGTCGGAGCCGTACGGCACGCCGACGACATCGTCGCCGCCCACCCCCAGATCGCGCGCCACGCTCCGGGCCACGTCCACGATCGCGGCGTCCCGCGGTGTCTCGCAGGGAGCGAACTGCCCGCCCCACCACGCCACCCGCACCGGATTGTCGCGCAGGAAGCCGTCCCGCGCACAGCACGCCGCCACCCGCGCTTCCAGCGCCTGCCGCGCCGCGACCACATCCTCCCGCACACCCACCCCGAACCTCCCCTCCGCCCGGACCGATTCCGGCACGGTCGAGGCCCAGTCCCCACCCCGCACGGTCCCCACGCAGATCGGGTACGGCACAGGAAGGTGGCTCAGCCGTGGGTCGTCCACCCCGCGATTGCGCTCCCGCTCGAAGTCCACCAGGTCCCGGTACACCAGCATGAACTTCTCCAGTGCGCTCACGCCCTCGTAGCGAAGCGCGCCGTGCGCGGCACGCCCGGGCACGGTCAGGCGAAAGTTGAGCGCCCCGGCCTGGGCCGTCGCGACCGACAGCCCAGTGGGCTCCAGCACGATGGCCCCGTCGCCCACATGTCCGCGCAGCACCGAAGCCAGCGTGCCGAGCCCGCCGTCCTCCTCGCCGATGACGCTCTGAAAGAGCAGCGATCCCCGCAGCGAAGCCCCGCTTGCCAGCACCGCCCCGACCCCGGCCAGTCCCGCCACGAGCGGGCCCTTCATGTCCACGACCCCGCGCCCGTGGACGCGATCGCCCTTCCGCACCATCTCGAACGGCGGGGTGGCCCAGCGCGACCGGTCCCCCGGCGGCACCACGTCGACGTGGCCGTTCAGGACCAGCGTCCGTCCCCCGTCACCCCAGCGGGCTTTTCCAACCACGCCCAGCGGATCCTGTCGCTCGATCTCCGTCGCGTAGTCCGGGTGCCGGGCGAGCCTGGCCTCGTCGATCTCCCAGACGTCGACATCCATCCCCAGCCCGTCCATGACGGCGGCCATGTACTCCTGCGCGGCACGCTCGCGGCCTTCCCAGCTCGGGATCGAGATCAGCCCGGAGAGCGTCTCGAGCACCCACGATTCGTCGATTGCGCCGAGCACCTCGGCCTCGAATCCGTCCACGGGTTGTTACCGAAGCAACCTGCCTCGAAGGATCAGGCCACGTCCTCCTCCCCCGGTATTCGCTCGCTTCAGGCTGGTCTCGAGGCTGAGCCGCAGCGACTCCACTACGTCGAAGCGCCAACCAACCCGCGATGACTCACCGTCCGAGTCCCCGGCGAGCCCGACCACGGCGTACGGCGCGATGGATAGACCAGGGCCGAACGGGGACATCGCGTAGTGCACCTGCGCCGCGAGACGGCCTTCGGATCCGCGCGCCGAAGCTGCCCGTCGCTCACGCGCGCCCTGGCTGCCGGTTTCGTACGGTGACCAGAGATCCGCGGCACTGCCCTCGGCCGCGCCCCAGGAAGTCCTCATCCTGACGGACAACCCCTGTTCGGATCCGCCCGGCTGGAAGACCAGCGCACCGCCCGCGCCCCATTCGCTGAAGGCGGTGTCCTGGTGGCTCACCAGCACCCGTCCCGTGCCCTCGATGCTCAGGCCCAGCCCCTCGTGGGCGTACCTGAAGCCTCCACCCACTTCCACCCCCATGCCGTTCTCGGCGTCTCCGCCGTCACGACGGACACCCACTTCGACCAGGGGTGCAAGATTTCCGTTCGTCCCCGTCCGGATGTGTTGCGCAGCCTCGAGCAGGAGACGTATCCGGCTCGCGTCCGCATCCACGGAACTGGCGCCTGCGTCGGCGTCGGTGCTCATGCGTACCAGGAACGCGTCCGATTTCAGCGCGACGCTGAACCCGCTCCCTTCCGGGCCGAGCAGTGCGGCACGGGCTCCGAGCGCTCCCATTCTCATCTCGATCCCGGTTCCGTCCGCGCTTGCGGCACTCGGGAAAGACATGTCGCCGCGGCCATAGCCCCCGAGCCCCCAGACCGACACGCGGTCAGCGACGTTGACTCGAAGGTACGGGTACACGCTGCTGAGCGACGATTCGACCTCTTCCGGACGCTCCCGCAAGGTCCCGGACGCCCTCCTGGCCAGTGTGCCGTCACCCAGGCTGTGCGACGCGGCAATCCCCGCCAGGAACGGTCCGCTCTCGTAGTCCACTCCCGCCAGCGCAGTCAGGACACTGCCATCCACCGACACACCCTCCCCGGCCCCTTCGAAGCCGGCACGCATTCCTCGGCCCCACGCGGTCCAGGCTCCACCGGATCCCGCCTGCGCCTGCCCGACGCCACCCTGCGAGAAGTGGAAGGTGCTGCCGTCCAGCAGGTCGCCCAGGCCAGCCTGTCGCGCCTCACCGGCCAAAGCACCGCGCACACCTGCCGTATTCAGCCCCGAAATCCCACCGCCGCTTCCCCCAACCCGCCCACTGATCCCCTCCACCACCTGGCTCGCCACCGTCCGTCCGAAACGCGACAGCCATGCCTGTGCCACTGCCTCGTCGTCGTCCGTGATCGTGACCGTCGCGGCACCCACTTCGAGGACGGCGTTCACCGGTCTGGACAAGGTGACCGCTCCTCCGGGTCCTCGGGGACCAGGTCGTCCATCACGGTAACGCGAACCTCGCCCGTGGTTTCTCCGGGGGCAAAGGTAATCCGGCCAGCGGCGGCGGCGTAGTCATCGCCCGCGCGCGCGGTGAGGTCGGCGGTCATCCAATCCACACTCACCTCGGACGCGCTGGCTCCCCTGAGGGTGACCGGCAACACGATTTCGCCCGCACTCTCCGCCACCTCGGCGCCGGCTACGATGACCGCCGGCGTCCGGTCGTTGTCCGTGACGAGCAGCCGTGCGGTCGGCGACCCGGGAATCTCGTAATCGTCGCTCGCGGCCATCGTCACCTCGACCGTTCCGTCACTCTCGTCGAGGGGATCGTCCACGGTGGAAAGCGCGAGGATCGCCTCCGCCGCCCCAACCTCGAAGTCGACCGCGTCCGGCAAGGTGCCCGCGAGGAAGTCTCCACTCTCTACTACGGTGACGGGCACACTCATGGTCACGGTAAGATCCCCTACGCGAGCGAGCCGGAAGCGCGCGTCCGTTCCTTCCGGCACCGTCTGGTCCACCGCACTGATCGACAGAAGAGGAAGGTCGTCGTCGAGGATCGTCCCGGTCACCGACAGCAGGTCGCCCGGAGGGGCCACATTCGTGAAGTCCGCAAAATCCAGTGTGAAGTGTTCCGCCGGCTCGTCGACCTCGTCGTCGATCAACGGCACCACGAGCCGCGCGGTCGTCTGCAGCGGTGCCAGCACCAGCGTGCCAGCCTGCCCGGCGTAGTCCTCATCTTCGGTCGCCGTCCCGGCCACCGAGACATAGTCCACCTGGATCTCGCGGCTGCTCCGGATGTCCAGGACGGCCTCGAACACCATTTCACCATCGCTCTCCATCGCCTGCACGTCCGCCATCGAGAGCACGGGTGTGTCGTCTTCGAGAATCGTGACGGTCACGCCGCTTGCCTCAACGTCGGCGTAGTCGGCTCCGGACACCCTGTGGCTCAAGGTGATCACGGGTTCGTCGATGGCGTCCCGGTCGTGCGCCGCAGTGACCGTAAACGTCTGCCCTGCACGCCAGTTCCGCGGCGTGAACGAGAGACTCGCGGGTTCGATCGTCAGGTCCGAGTCGGCTGGGTCTCCAGTGACGGCAACCCTGACGGTGCCCGTCGGCTGCGACGTCAACTGGACCGTGTAGGTGGAACTCGTGCCCTCCTCCACCTCCAGTGCGTCGACCGACACATCCACGCCGCGCTGGTCGTCGTCGACGATGGTCACGCCGGTCGATACCGGATCTCCGGCAACCACACCTTCCGGCAGCGTCGCCGCGAACGCGAGAGTGACCCGCTCGTCGTCCTCGTCAATGTCGTCTGCGGTGGACCTGAATGTGAGGTCGGCCGTCCTCTCTCCGTGATTGAACGTTACGCTCCGTGCAACCGAGAAGTCGCCGCGTTCGGCACCCGCCCCCTCCGTCACCACGATCGGGACCTCGATCGCACGCCCGGGGTCGCCGCTCAGCTCCACCGCCATCGTCACGGCGCCACCCTCCGGCACTTCGTATGAGGCCGCCCCGAAGGTCGCCACCACCAGCTCGTCGTTGTCCTCGATGGTGCCCGTCAACACCAGGCGGTCGGCGCCCTCTGCAAGCAGCGCGTTGACCGGGTTGAACAGCTCGAGACGGAAGGTCTCCGTACCCTCGACCTTGAAATCGTCCAGCAGCGGCACCGACAGGAAGAACTCGGATTGTCCAGGTGACCAGTGCAATGTTCCGCCGCGCGCCGCATAGTCCTCGCCGGCAACCGCAGTTCCGTTCACGGTTGCATACTCGACCGAGCCCACGGTGCTGCTCGGGGTACTCAGCCGGACGACGAAGGAGATCGCGCCCCCTGGACCCTCCTGGGCAACCACATCCTCGCCGCGGATCACGGGCATCTTCAAGTCGATGATGTCCACCGTAACCGTGGGGACGAGCACACCGTCGTACCCGCCGCCGCTTGCCTCGTGGGTCAGGGTGATCCCCGGATCGTCCTCCTGGTCAATGTCCACCGAACTCCGCACCGTGATCGTCCGCGGGACGTTCCAGTCGGCGGGTGAGAAGACGACCTCGACCGGGTCCACCACCAGGTCGGTCGCGGACAGGTCCGCGGTCATCCGTACCGTCACGCCGCTCGGCGGCTCGCTCGTCAGCTCCATTGCGTAGGTCGCGCTGTCCCCTTCAGTCAACTCGAGGACCTCGGGCGACAGCCTCACACCGAGTGGGTCATCGTCCACAATCGTGATCTCCGTCCTGGACGGTTCCCCGGCCACGAAGCCGTCGGGCAATGTGGCGCCCAGTGTCAGGACGGCCACTTCGTCGTCTTCGTTGACGTGATCGTCCGAGGTGACGAATTGGATATCGGCGCTGGTCTGCCCCGGGTTGAAGGTCACCAGTTCCGCAACGGAGAACTCGTCGCTCCCCAGGCCCTCTCCCGGCGCCACCTCGATCGGGATTCGGACCTCGCCCCCCGGATCACGGCTCAGCTCAACCGTCACCGTAACGGCGTTGCCTTCGGTCACCTCGTAGCTGGCTTCCCCAAAGGACACGTGCGCCGTCACGTCGTCGTCAACGATCGTTCCGGTCACGACCAGCCGCTCCACCCCGTCCTCGAAAGTCGCGTTCACCGGGTCGAACAACTCCACCCGGAAGGTCTCCTCGTCCTCCTGCAGGGCGTCGTTCAGCAATGGCACCGAGATCCCGTTGGCAACCGTTCCCGGGACGAAGGCGAGCGTCCCGGAGGTCTCCTCGTAGTCTTCGCCGGCGGTGGCCGTACCATCGGCGGTTTCGTACTTGAGGGTCACGACGCTGTTGCTGGGGCTGTTCAGCGCAACGTAGAAGATGACTTCTGCCCCGGTTCCCTCCGTGCCCCGGCCGGCCGCCGCTCCCACCGTTGGCAACGTGCGTTCCCTTCTCTCGAGGATGTCGACCGTGACGGACGGGACCTCAAAGCCGTCGTAGCCTCCCCCCCTTGCCTCGTGAGTGAGGACAATCCCCAGGTCATCCTCGCGGTCCTCGTCCACCGAACTCCTCACAAGTACGGTCTGCGGCTCGTCCCAGTTCGTCGGCCTGAACACGAGTTCGGTCGGCTCGACCTCGAGATCCGTGTCCGCCAGATTCGCCGTCATCCGCACCGTCACGTTGGCGAAGGGCTCGGCGTCGAGGACAACAGTGTATTCGGCGCTGTCGCCCTCTTCCACCTCCAGCTCCAACGGCTCCACTGTCACCCCCGGCCTCGTACCCTCCTCGCCGGGTGTGGCCCTCGCTTCCGCCGGCTCTCCGGGTCCCACCTGGTTCACGGCCCGCACCTGGAACCGATACGGCGTTCCGTTTTCGAGCCCGTTGATGGTCAGCCGCCTCGCGCGGCCCTCCCCCACAACTCCCGTCCAGCGCACTCTGAACGATCTTCCCACCTTCGCATAGCGGTATTCGTAGTGGGTGATTGCAGACCCACCGTCGCTCACCGGGGGAGACCAGTAGAGCGTGACCAGACTGTCTCCTCCCACTCCGAACAATCCTGCGGGCGGACCTGGAGGCGCCAACTCCCTTTCGCCGTCGTTGTCGCGGATCGTCACCACACCCGTTCCCTGGTCGATCCTTGCGTCGGCATTCCCGGTCAGACTCAGGGTAACCGAGAATGTCTCGTCCCCCTCCTCAACTTCGTCCTCGAGCACGGGTACGGTGATCGTCTGGCGGCTGTCGCCCGTCGAGAACCTCAGCGTTCCCGTGGTTTCCGCATAGTCCTCGCCCGCGGTGGCGTTTCCGTCGGAGGTGGCATAACTGACGCTGAACGTCGCGGTGGCGGGCGGACTCAGGAGGACGGTCAGCGTGGCCTCTTCGTCCCCCTCGCCCACATCCGCATCCCTTATCTGCAACGAGGGCGTGGAATCACGGTGGACCGGCATGGCCTCGGCGAGGGCCGCGGGACCGCGCCCGCCGCCGGTAACGGCACGCAATTGGAAGCGATACGTGACGCCGTTGGTCAGCGAGCTCAGTCGTAGCCGTCGCACCCGTGCCCCTCCGTCGACCGGTGTCCACACCGCCGGGAAGCGGTTCGATCCCTCGACGAACCGGTATTCGTAGTGGGAAATCGGTGCGCCGCCGTCGTCCTCGGGCGGCAACCACGTGAGTGTCACCCGGCGATGCTGGCCCACTCCGATGAAGTCGCGCGGCGGGCCAGGTCGACCGGCCCCTTCGGTTGACTCGTCGTCGCGAATGGTCACCTCGGCCGTGCCCACGCGGATGGACGCGTTCCGGGCGCCGCGGAGCCTTACATAGAAGATCTCGCTCGCCTCGTCCTCGTTGTCGTCGATGATGGGGATCCGGATCTCCTCGGAGGTGTCGCCCGGGTTGAAGCGGAGCGTGCCCGACGCCGCGCTGTAGTCCTTGCCCGCGACAGCAATACCATCGTCCGTCGCATAGCTGACGGTCACCACCTCGTCGCTGGAAGGCACCAGAGTGACTCTCAGCACGACGTTGCCCCCGTCCTCGTCCACGGTCTCATCGTCAATGGACAGGGAGGGACCGTCGGCGGGGTCGAAGGGAGTCGAGCTTGCTTCCGCGGGGGCTCCCTCGCCGGCGGAGTTGACCGCCCGTACCTGGAAGCGGTGCCTGGTGCCGCTGGAGAGTTCGCTGACGGTGACCCCCCGGGCATCGGCCCCGCCTGGCACGGTTGTCCAGCTGTCGGGGAATGCCGACGTGCCGGTTGTGTAGCGGTACTCATACCGAGTGACCGGCGCCCCTCCGTCGCTCGCGGGAGCCGTCCAGGACAGTGTCACCCTGCCATTTCCTGGATCGGCTTCAAGGCCGCGTGGCGCTCCCGGGGGATTTGTCGTAGTGGACGTTCCGTCGTTGTCGAGGATCGTGACCTGGCCCGACCCGTCGCCGATACCCGCTCCCTGGGCATCGCTCAGCGTGACGGTGAAGGTCTCGTCGCTCTCTTCGTCGGAGTCGTCCGTGATCGAGATGCTGATTTCCTGTGCGGTCGCGCCCGCTTCGAAGGTCAGCGTACCATCCTCCGATGTATAGTCCTCCCCCGCTGTGGCGCTCCCATCCGAGGTGGCATAGCTCACGGTGACCTCCTCGTCGGCCGCCTCCGACAACGCAACCCGCAGGATCGCGGTGCCTGACCCCTCTCCAACTTCCACATCGTCGATGGACAGGGACAGCGGCGGGCCGGTACCCTGCGGGGTCGCGGCTTCCTGGGCCGCGTCGCCGCCGCCGGCCTCATTCACCGCGCGCACATGGAATCGGTGGGGTTCCCCATTGCTGAGCCCCGTGATCCTGACTTCTCTCGCCGCATCACCACCCGATACCGCCGTCCAGTCATCCGGAAGCGGGTCCGAGCCCTCCGCATAGCGGAATTCGTAGCGAACGATCTCCGACCCGCCGTTGCTTGCGGGCGGCGACCACAACAGGGTCACCTCGCCGTCCCCTTCCTCCGCGACGAGGTTCTGTGGTACGGAAGGGGCGTTTATGATAGTCGTCCCCTCTCCGTCGTTGTCCTGGATGGTCACCGTGCCGGTCGCGCGACCGATATCGGCGCCCTGGGCGTTGGTGAGCGTCAGGGTAAAGGTCTCGTCCCCCTCGTCGTCGCCATCGTTGGTAATCGGAACACTGATTTCTTGCGCGGACTGGTTTGCCGTGAACGTCAGGGTGCCGGTCCGCTCGGTGTAGTCGTCACCCTCGGTGGCGCTCCCGTCCGAAGTCGCGTACTGGACCGTCACCGTCTGGTTGCTCGTGGGGGCCAGCGTAACCCTGAGGACAGCGTTGCCGTCTCCTTCGCCCACCGTCAGATCGGGCACCGCCAGCGATGGATCCGCCGTCGGGTTGACCGGGGTCGCCGTCGTCGTGGCAGGAGTCCCCCCGCCCGCCTCATTCACCGCCTGAACCTGGAACCGGTAGGTCGTCCCGTTGGCGAGTTGGCCTACGATGACCTGGGTCGCGCCCGACCCGCCCCCGACGGGGGTCCAATTCTCGGGGAAGTCCAGGGTACCTGCGGCGTACCGATACTGGTAACCCGATATCGTCCCGCCCCCGGTACTCGTCGGCGCCGACCAGGACAACGTGACCTGGGCGTTGCCCGGATCCGCGGAAAGACTGCGGGGTGCCGACGGAGGATTCACGGATGTCTCGTCGTCGTCGTCATTTCCGTCGTTGTCGGTGATGGTGACCCGACCCAACGCGTTGGTGATTGTGGCACCCTGGGCGTTGGTCAACCTGACCGTGAAGGTCTCGGTGTTCTCGTCGCTGCTGTCGTCGTTGATCGAAACGCTGATGCCAAGGCTTGGGACGCCCGCGGCGAAGGTCAGCGTCCCGTTGCCGGCCTGGTAGTCCTGGCCGGATGTCGCTGTGCCGTTTTCTGTGGTCCAGTTGACCGTAACCGGATCCGAGCCCCCGTTGGTCAAAGTCACCAGCAGAGTTGCCGTCCCTCCCCCCTCTCCAACCGTCACGCTGTTGATCGCCACCGACGGTGTGCTTCCTCCGTCGTTGTCGAGGATCGTGACCTGGCCGCTTCCGTCGCTGATCGTGGCGTTTTGGGGACTGCTCAGCACGACCGTGAAGATCTCGGTGTTCTCGACATCTTCGTCGTCCGTGATCGGAACCGTCACCTGCTGGGTGGTCGTGTTCGGGGGGAATGTCACGTTCCCGCTTCGTGACGTGTAGTCCGAACCCGATTGGGCGCTGCCGTTCACCGTGGCCCACCCGACCGTCACCACCTGGCTGGTGCCCGGGCTCAGCGTAACCGTCAACCGTGCCGTCCCCGCCGCCTCGCCCACCGTGATGTCGTTGATGCGCATGGAGGAAGTGCTGCCGCCCGCGCTCGGCGTCGCCGATGTTTGGCTACTGGAACCCTCACCAATGCCGTTGACCGCCCGCACCTGGAACTTGTAGGTCGTCCCGTTGTTCAAGCTGGAGACCGTCACGGTTCGGGCGTCGGCACCGCCGGAAACCGTCCTCCAGCTGGTCGGGAAGGTCTCCGTCTCAACCGCGTACCGGTATTCGTACCGCCCTATCGCGGATCCGCCGTCGCTGGAGGGCGGTAGCCACGAGAGGGTAACGCGCCGGTTTCCCGGAGTTCCATACAGGCTCTGTGGGCTTCCCGGAACCGTGTTGGTCGGGTCGTCGTTGTCTTTGATGTCGACTCTCGTACTGTCGGGCCCCGAGACCGTAACGCCGGACGACAGCGTGTCGAAGAAGACATACGCTCCCTCACCGGGATCGAAGATGTCGTCGTCGACGATTCGAAAGCCCCAGCTTCCGGTTCCGTCCAAGTCGTCCAGGTAGATTCTTCTGGAACTGACAGAGTAGTCGACGCCCTTTTTTGCACCTCCGAACGGTCTACTGCCAAGAACGATGTAGGCGTTGGATTCGTCCGCGCAATTGTGCACGAGATGCAGCACCGTGAGGGTGAGTGCCTCGTCGATCCCATGGCTGTCGTACTGGAACTTCACCGTGCATTGGGGGTCCGCCACGGCCGTGGTGGCTGTCCGCGTCGAATCCGGCCCCTCTTCGGCCGCCCGACGCGAATCCGAAACCGTCGGATTCTCGAGCGGCTCGGGGGTGAGAGCCAGCGGGCGGGCGGAAACAGTCTGCGAGACGGGCATAGCGCCGACAGGGTCGGTCCCCAACACCGCCACACCGATCACGAGGAGCAACCCGAAGGCGCACCGCCAGCTTACTGTCGACTCGACGAACGAATCCGTCATTGTGCAACCATATTCCTTCCACCCCGATGGGCGGGTTCTCGGGTACGACCAAGGCACTTGAAGCATAATGCGAAATGTTCTCGCCATTGGGAACAGCAAGCGACAGGGCTCCATGGTCTTCCTTCCTCTCCAGAATCGCGACAGCACGCCGCGATGACCGAAACCAAGAGTGGGATGTTCGCTAGCCACAGTGATTTGCGGTCACGGGATCCGTTTCGGATTGGACGGTCGCCGAACCCTTGCGGTCCTGTTAGGACGATCCATGAAAAAGGTTCCCGCGTTCCAGTCGCCCTGGATTGGGGGCTACCCAGCCACACGCCCAAGCCCCGATTCACGGCTTCGGAAGGCCGACCCTCCCGGCGACGGAGGGACCCTGTGTGTGCGACCCGCTGAATTGCTTCCCCAACACGATCCCTCCCCACACACCCACCTTCTCCTCACCCCTTTCCCCATTCTGGAACTTTCGCGATATTATTTCGATATATCGAATAACAACGTTTCCCACGTCCTGTTGGGCCGCAGCATCCTGCGTTGCAGCCCGCAACATCGCCAACAGTCAAGAGCAAACGGAGGACCCAAGAAAATGCGATTCGATGATCTCTTCGACCTGGACGCCTTCCCCTGGCCTTTCGGCCCGGGCACCCCGCCGTGGCAGCGCCGCCAGAGGCAGCGGCGAACCCGCTGGAAGTGGTTCGAGCGCGGCGACCTCAAGTTCGCGATCCTCGGACTGATCGAGCAGAAGCCCATGCACGGCTACGAGGTCATGCAGGCTCTGGAGGACCAGTCAGCGGGGTGCTACAAGGCCAGTCCCGGCTCCGTGTATCCTACTCTGCAGCTCCTTGAAGACCAGGGGCTGCTCAGTGCGCGCGAACATGGTGGCAAGAAGATCTATTCGATGACCGACGAAGGCCGTGCCTACCTGGACGACAACCGCGACCATGTGAACCGCATCTTCGAGCGCGTTTCCCGGTTCAGCGACCGCATCTTCGGCCGCGACATGGCCGAGCTGTCGCGAAAGTTCTCTCATCTGGCGCGAACCACCTTCCAGAGCGCGCTCGGCTGGATCGAGGACGAGCAGCTGTTCAAGGACATGAAGGACGTGCTCGACCGGGCGGTGAAGGACATGGACACCGCCTGGGACGAGGCTCGTGAGCGCTGGCGCGCCGCGAAGGCGGAGAGACGAAGCGCCACGGGGGACAGCGCCCCGGCGGAGGAGGCAGAGCCGGCCGAAGCCAAGGAGGAATAGAAGCCTGGGAGGAGGCTCCACCACCGGCTTCGCAATCTCTCAGCGTGCCGCGCCTTCCGCGTCCCCCGGGTCCCGCCACAGATGCCGCAAGTACCGTTCGGGCTCCTGCATGAACGCCTTGACGAGTTGAACTCCCTCCAAGGCATCGTACGCGACCTCCCGGAGCGGCGACTCGTCGAAGTTGTAGATGGTCGCGCCGGGCACGGCCATCAGCACCGGCGAATGGGTCGCGACAATGAATTGACCCCCCTGCGCAACCATTTCCCTCATCATCGCGATGAACCCCAGCTGGCTCTGTGCCGACAGGGCCGCCTCCGGCTCGTCCAGGAGGTACAGGCCGTCCGGCACGAAACGAGCCCGAAAGAGGCGCAGAAAGCTCTCCCCGTGTGAATTCGCATCCAGATCGCGTCCGTAGCTGGCCTCCATAGCCCCCAGCGACGCGGCGGCGGGCCCCATGGCGAGCCGCTTCGCCAGTTCGGACCGCCCTTCGTATTCCCGCTCCACCTGCTCTATCCGCGCTTCCATTTCCGCCCTCTCCCTCTGCAGCCGTTGCACGAAGCCGAAGAAGTCCTCGGCCCGCAGGAAGAACCCGCGGTGCGCCCGTCTTCGCCACACGGCCCTCAGCAACCCGGCCAGCCTCCGCTGACTGACCAGCGAGTCGTCCGTTGAAGCGTCGGCCCTGCCCACCGACGGGAGGTCCGTCGCGATCGCGAGGGCTTCCAGCAGCGTCGACTTGCCGGAGCCGTTCTCGCCGGCGAAGAAGGTGACTGGGCCCGGCAGTCCGATCTCGTGGAGACCCTGCAGCGCCGGGATGTTGAAGGGGAAGCGGTCGCGGTCGCGGTCGGGGGGGGTGCCGAAGCGTACGGAAGAGAGTCGCGGGTGCCGCAAGTGGGACTCGGGATCCCAGGCGTCGGCGGGCATTTCGTCCATGGCCTTTCAGCTGGTGTCAGGGGTCCCGGCGGTCCCGGCCGGGCGCCGGGAAGACCGGTTGTGCCGTGAGACTGTCGAAGTCCAGGTTGTAGAGTTGAATCCGCGTTCCGTCCAGTTCATACCACGCCGCCAGCGCGGCCGTCCCGCTCACGAAGATCGCGGCGGCCCGCGGGACCGGAAGAACAAGCTGTCCGCCATCGAGGCCCCGCGTGAGCAGCCACACGCCAACCCATTCCTCGGGGTCTATCGGCGACAGATAGACCAGCGCTTCGTCCCCGGCGGCGCGAAACGCCAAGAAGGGCGGGAAGTGCTCGGGGCGATGCACTCGGATCCCCGCGTTGTGGTTGCTCATCTCCATGTATTCGTCGGCGAACTCCTTCGGCACGGGCACCCGGTTGATCCAGTCGTGACAGATCCGTTGCAGCAGCTCGCCCTCGAAGTCGAACAGGCCGAGGCAATCCTCGCCCGTGTGACCGAAGACGAAGCCGTGCGGGTGGGCGGCAATCCTCGCGTATCCCCGATCCCACCGGAACTCGGTCACGTCCGCCGTGTCGGTGACCAGGGTACGGGCCGTGCCCGCGTGGTCGTTCACCACGACCCTCGGTCTCGTCTCCGCTCCGTAGCGCTCATAGCATCGCGCCACGAAGAGCAGGCCCGCGGGACTCGTCGCCATGTCCACGACCGCCGACACGGCACAGTAATCGTCACGCACCCGCCGGTCGTCCAGGGGCGTTCCGTCGAGCCGGTAGAGGTGGACCCCCCAGTCGTCCAGCACGACGACCGAGTCCCCGTGCACCACAATCCGGCCAGCGTTGGCCCGCAGTTCGCCGGGCCCCTCACCCCTCCCGGCAAAACTCCCCTGCCACGTTCCGTCCGTGCCGATCCGGTGGATCCGGTCGGCGCGGCCATCCAGCACGAACCAGACGCCATCGTGCAGGACGGCGTCCCCGACCAGCGCCACGTCCGGGTAGAGTCGCGCCCCCGCCGGAGCGACGAGTGGGTTGGCAGCGGCGACCTCCCGGGTGACGGCCTCCGTGTCCGCCCCGGCCCTGGACGGCGCATCCGGACCGGTGCAGGCAGCCATCCCCGCCAGGCTCAATGTCGGCAGGCCAACAACCACCCCCACGCTCACACGTGGTGCCCGGCGGCGTGGCCTCCGTGTCCGCCCCCGCGGCTGGTCCGTGGTCATGGTCCCTGCTCGCGTGGAGCGCGCGAACGAGCCACCGGGCGAACATGGGTCGCCGGCCTGTCTCCCCCCATCGCGTGGGCGGAAAAAAATCGGTCGCTGTTGCATACCTGATATGGTAGGAGTACCGCGGCGCGCCCACAATCCGTGTCCGCCCGCAATCCGCCTTGTTGGCGCCGGTCCACCCGCCCATAATGGCAGCACGGGAAACCGCCCCGCACCGTCCGCTCCCCGAAGGAACCGACCATGTCCAAATCGCGCCTCCGACACGCCCGTCCGCTGTGGACCGCCCTGCTGCTCGCCACCTCCACGCTGGCCACGGCGGCGATTCCCACCACCGCTCAGACACCCGCGGACGACCCACCACCCGAAGACCGCTGGACCCCCGCCCTCAGCATGCACTACCTCCAGCCCTCCGGCGTCGCGATCTCCCCCGACGGCTCCCGCATCGCCTACGTGGTGCGCGAACCCCTCATGGAAGGCGAAAAGTCCGAATACCGCAGCCACATCTGGATGGCCGACGCCGACGGCACCCGCAACGCCCAGTTCACCCGCGGCGAGTCATCCGCCTCCGGCCCCGCCTTTTCACCCGACGGCCGCTGGCTGGCCTTCACCACCGCGCGTTCCGGGAAGAACCAGATCTGGGTCCTCCCCCTCGACGGCGGCGAAGCCCGGCAGGTAACGGAAGCGAAGTCCGGGGTCGGACAGTACCGCTGGTCCCCCGACGGAGGCGCGTTCGCCTTCCTCATGCGCGACCCGCAAACCGAAGAGGAGGAGAAGGCCACCAAGGAGAAGCGGGACGTGATCCTCGTCGACCAGAACTTCAAGTACGGCCACATCTACACCGTCCCCTTCGACCCGGCGGCCACCGAGACCGCCGAGGCGACCCGCCTCACCGAGGGCGACTTCCACGTCACCAGCTTCGACTGGTCCCCCGACGGGCAGCGAATCGTCTTCGCCCACCAGGCCGACCCCCGCATCAATACGGGGCGGCTTTCGGGCGACATTGCCATCGTGGACGCGGCCGGCGGCGAAGTCATCCAGCTCCTGACCGGCCCCGGAATCGAGTCGTCCCCCCGCTGGTCCCCCGACGGCTCGCTCATCGCCTACGCCTCGACCGGCAACCAGCCCGAGCCGATCGGCCTGGCGGACCTCTACGTCGTGGACCCCGCGACGGGCGAATCCCGCATGCTCCCCGAGACCCCCAACCGCAGCGTGTCCATCCTCGGCTGGTCCGCCGACTCCGACGAGGTCTTCCTGAACGAGTCGCTGGGGACGACACGCCACATCCTCGCTGTACCCACCGGCGGCGGCCAGATCCGCCAGGTGACCGAGGGAGCCGGCGTCATCGGTTCGGCCGCAATCGCCGCGCACGCCGGCAGCCTCGCCCTTACCTGGCAAACCACCGACAACCCCGCCGAAGTCTACGTCACCGGACTCGACACCTTCTCCCCCGCCCCCGTCACCACCCTCAACGCCGACGCCCCCCGCCCCCCCATGGGCCGCACCGAACTACTGGCATGGCACGCCCCCGACGGCAGCCCCGTCGAAGGCCTCCTCACCTACCCCGTCGGCTACGAAAACGGCGCCCCCGTCCCCCTCATCCTCAACGTGCACGGCGGACCCGCAGGCGTCTTCTCCCAGTCCTTCACCGGAAGCCCGAGCATCTACATGATCCAGTACTTCGCGCAGGAGGGCTACGCTGTCCTCCGTCCCAACCCGCGCGGCAGCACCGGCTACGGCAAGGAGTTCCGCTACGCCAACTACATGGACTGGGGCTACGGCGACCTCTCCGACCTTCTCGCGGGCGTCGACGAGGTGATCGAGATGGGGGTCGCGCACCCTGACAGCCTGCTCCTCATGGGGTGGAGCTACGGCGGCTACATGACCTCGTTCGCCGTGACCCAGACCGACCGCTTCCGCGCCGCCTCGATGGGCGCCGGACTCCCGAACCTGATCAGCATGGTGACGACCACCGACATCGGCGATTACCTGGTCGGCCACATGGGCGAGGAGTACTTCGAGAACTACGATGCCTACGAGCGCCACTCGGCCATCTACCACATCGGCAACGTGACCACGCCCACACAGGTCATCCACGGTGCGCAGGATCTCCGCGTCCCCTTCACGCAGGGCCAGGAGTTCTTCAATTCGCTGAGGCGGCTGGGGGTGGAGACGGAGATGGTCGTGTATCCGCGCACGCCGCACGGTCCGCGCGAGCCCAAGTTTCTGATGGACGTGTCGGAGCGGATTCTGACGTGGTTCGAGAAGCATCTGCGGCCGGTGAAGCCGGCGGCGGACGGGTAGCGGGCGAACCGAAGGCCACTTACCACCATGCGCATCGCAACCTGGAACGTGAACTCGGTCAAGGCGCGGCAGGCGCGGCTGCTCAAGTGGCTGCGCGACTACCGCCCCGACGCACTGTGCCTGCAGGAAATCAAGACCCTCGACCAAGCATATCCCACCGAAGCCGTACGCGCCGAAGGTTACGATTCCGCCACCTTCGGCCAGAAGACCTACAACGGAGTCGCGCTGCTGAGCCCCCACCCCATCACCGAAGTCACACGAGGCACCGGCGACGACGATCCCCAGGCGCGGCTGATCGGCGGCATGGTGCAGAGCGTGACGGTCTATTCGGCCTACTTCCCGAATGGGCGCAGCGTCGGGTCGGAGGCGTACGAGTACAAGCTGGCGTGGATGGGCCGCGTCCTGGAGCTGTTGGAAACCCGTCACGATCCCCGCGACGCCGTGGTCCTGACGGGGGACTTCAACGTCGCCCCCGACGACCAGGACGCCGCGAACCCGGAGAAGTGGGCCGCGAGCGTCCTCTGTCACGCCGACGCGCGCCAGGCCCTCGAGCGGATCCGCGACTGGGGGCTGGTCGACGTGGTCAGGAAGCACAACCCCCAAGGGGGCGTCTACAGCTGGTGGGACTACCGGCGGCTGGCCTTCCCCAGGAATGACGGCCTTCGCATCGATCACATCTTCGCCACTCTGCCGGTGGCGGAGGCGTCGACGGCGGCCTGGGTGGACCGCGACCAGCGCAAAGGGCCGAAGCACGACACGCCGTCGGACCATGCGCCGGTGGTGGCGGACTTCGACCTCTGAGCCGATCGCCAAACGGGGGGGCGATCGTCCATGGATGAGAACCTCACGCGTCCTTCGGCGCGGGCAGGAACCCGAAATCCGGAACCTTGGGCCGTGCGCGCAGGTATCAGGTAGTGTACATTGGATGAGAGCATACGACTCTTGCAGGAATGAGGGGAGGGTGCATTGAGCACTCGTCGAATCCGTAACAGACAGAGCCGGGCGGCCGTGGTGGCCTGCTTCACCATTTCGGTGGCTGTGCACGGCGTCCTGCTGGGCGCCTTGACCTTCCAGGTGCCGGAGCCACCCTCCGAGGCGCCCGCCGGTGTGACGGATCCGGTGGCATTCCTGGCACCCGCGATTGAAATTGTGCAGATCGACGAAGTCAGGGAACCGATCGAGCTCGAACCGATCCACGTCCAGGCACGCCCCGCGCTGGCGACACCCACCCCGGAGGAATTGCCGCAGCCCGCACCCGGCGACGTGTCCGTGGCGAAGGCCGGCGATGCGCCCCCCTCCCACGCCGTCACGGGTGTCGACGTACATGCCCAAGGCGACGCCTTCCCCTCCACCCCGACGCTGGCCGAGTCGGGTCCCTCCGCCCGGTTGGCCGAGTCCCTGAGGCCCCGCTTCGGCATGTTGAAGGAACTCCCCAAGTCGGCCCGCCAGCCCGTCGCAATGCTGGACCCCCACGAGGGCCACGATCACGGCGAGGGCAACGGCCGCGAAGAGGAGAGCTGGTTGGATCGACTGGGCAGGAAGTTCGGCATTGGCGGAGGCAAGATCTGCCTACCCCGCCCCGAGCTCATCGTCGACGAAGAAAAGCCGGACAAGGACAAGGACGAGGAAAAGCCGGACAAGACAGAGTCCTCCGGTTCATGATTCCGGCTCGGGCGACCGCCTGAGTTCCTCCAGTTCTTCCACGCTGCGCGGCCAATCGCGCCTGAGCAGCCTCGACAGTGCCCGGTCG
Organism: Longimicrobiales bacterium; assembly: GCA_965208295.1. Classification (GTDB taxonomy): domain Bacteria; phylum Gemmatimonadota; class Gemmatimonadetes; order Longimicrobiales; family Gaopeijiaceae; genus Bin94. Next base: position 2,507,598 of record OZ242328.1, read on the forward strand.
GCGAGCAGCCGTCCCCCCGTTTGGCAGGCAGGACAGTAGTTCGTCTCGCGGGTGGCGTAGACGATGCGCTGGATCGGGGTCCCGCACTGGTCGCAGGGTTCGCGGTACTTGCCGTGGGCCGACATGGCGGGGTGGAAGGCCGTCACCTTGGCGGGGAAACCGTCTCCCGCTTCTTCGATCAGCCGCGCCGACCACTCGGTGAGCGAGGACCGGGTGGCCGCGCGGAGGCGTTCCACCTCCTCGTCGCTCAGCCGCCGAGTGAGCTGCACCGGCGACAGACGCGCCCTGAGCAGGATCTCGTCCGAGTGCGCGTTGCCGATCCCGGAGAGGATGCGCGGATCGGTCAGGGCGCGCTTCAGGGTGCGGTTTTCGCGCCGGAGGGCGGCCGCGAAGAGGTCGGCCGGCGCCTCGAGCGGCTCGATGCCGCCGGGATCGAGTTCCCTGAGCGCCGCCTCGCCCCGAACCAGGTGCAGGGAGGCGCGCTTGTGCGTGCTGGCCTCGGTGAGGAGGAGGGTGCCACGGGCGAAGTCGAAGGCGGCGTGGCCGCGCTTGCGGGGGACGGCCGCGCCGGGTTTCCGCCACTGGAAGCGGCCCGCGATCATGAGGTGGACGACCGCGAAGAGGTCGTCCTCCAGTCCCAGAACGATGCGCTTCCCGAGCCGTGACAGGGTCTCCACGCTCTTGCCGTGAAGCTCGGCGGGGGTGGGATCGAAGGTCTTGAGCAGAGAGGGGGATGCGATCCGCACCCGTTCGATCCGCTCACCGAGGATGCGGGGGCTGAGCGCGTGCAGGTACAGGGCGACTTCGGGCAGTTCGGGCACTGTGTCCACCTCTCCCGTTCATGCGTTAGCGTTAGCATTGCAGGGCACCTTCGCACGGGTACCCCACCCACGATGATATACGCTCCCGCCCGACAACCACCACAACCCACGCAACCATGATCATCCGTCCACGAGTTCGCGGTTTCGTCTGCGTCACCACGCACCCCACCGGATGCGCGCGCAACGTCGAGGCCCAGATCGCGCACGCCCGCGCCCACCCCATCGCCAACCCGCCGCGTTCGGTCCTCGTGCTGGGCTCCTCGACCAGCTACGGACTCGGGTCGCGGATCGCGCTGGCCTTCGGCGGCGGAGCGGCCACCTTCGGCGTCTTCTTCGACCGCGCCCCGAACGCGCGGCGGCCGGGCACGGCGGGGTGGTACAATACGGCTGCCTTCGAGGAAGAGGCCGCCCGGGCGGGGCTCAAGTCCGCCTGCTACAACGGCGACGCCTTCTCGCACGACGCCAAGGCGAGGGTCGTGGCGGCGCTCAAGCGGGACTTTCCCCCGGTCGACTGCGTGGTGAACTCGCTGGCGGCGCCCCGGCGTACCCACCCGGACACGGGGGAGCGATTCACCTCGGTGCTGAAGCCGATCGGAGACGTGTACCGATCGAAGACGCTGAACACCGACAAGGCGCGGGTCACCGACGTGGAACTGGCGGCGGCCACACCCGACGAGGTCGACGCAACCGTCGCGGTCATGGGGGGCGAGGACTGGCGGATGTGGATGGACGCGCTGCGTGACGGGGGCGTCCTGGCGCCCGGATGCCGCACCTTCGCGTACAGCTACATCGGCCCCGAACTGACCTGGCCCATCTACCGCGACGGCGCGATCGGGCGCGCCAAGGCCGACCTGCACCGCACGGCGGACGAGCTCAACGCGGAGCTGGCGGCGACGGGGGGCGGGGCCCACATCGCGATCATGAAGGCGGTGGTGACGCAGGCGAGCGCGGCGATCCCGGTCGTGCCGCTCTACGTGTCCATCCTGTACGGGATCATGAAGAAGAAGAGCGACCACGAGGGTCCCATCGAGCAGGCGCGGCGGCTCTTCGGCGACAAGGTGTACGGTCCCGGCGGCATCGAGACGGATGACGACCGCTTCATCCGCCTGGACGATCTCGAGATGAAGCCGGAGACACAGGCTGCGGTGCTGGACGTGTGGGACTCGATCTCGACGGAGAATCTGCGTGAGGTGTCCGACTTCGACGGATATCGCGAAGCCTTCCTGCAGCTCTTCGGATTCGAGGTGCCGGGGGTGGATTACGGCGCCGAGGTGGATCCGATGGTCGGGATCCCCGGGCTCGCTACATGAAACCAACCGACAACCAGCTCCGCAAGCTCGCCGCCCGCGACCCCGAACTCGGGGCCGCGATGGAGCGCGTCGCCCCCTTCCCCAGCTTCCCCGCGGGACCGCTCGCCCGCGGCTCCCACTTCCAGGCCATCGCGCGTTCGATCGCCTACCAGCAGCTGGCCGGGGCCGCCGCGCGTACGATCTACGGCCGGGTCTGCGCCCTGACCCCCGGACCGAGGTTTCCCACGGTGGAGGAATGCCTTGAGCTCCCTGACGAGACCTTCCGGGGTGCCGGATTCTCCGCCGCCAAGACCCGCGCGGTGAAGGATCTGGCCGCCAGGTGCGCGGCCGGTTCGGTGCGCCTTCGAAGCGTGTCCCGTATGTCCGACGATGAAGTGGTCGAAATGCTGTCGGCGGTGTGGGGGATCGGGGAGTGGACGGCACAGATGTTTCTCATGTTCCGGCTGGGGCGCCTCGATGTCATGCCGGCGGGTGATCTGGGGGTCCGGGAAGGCGTGCGCATTCTGGACGGGCTGGAGGAGCGTCCGTCGGCAAGGGTCGTGCTGGAACGGGCCGATCCGTGGCGGCCGCTGCGTTCGGTGGCGACGTGGGTGCTGTACCGACTTTGCGACGAGGCGAAGGGGGGTTAGGGGACATGACTGCCAGTCGCACCCAAGTCGCCACGAAGCGACTCGAAACCCCGCTCGGATCCATGGTGGCCGGAGCTACCGCCGACGGCGTCTGTCTACTCGAGTTCGCGGACCGCCCGCTGCTTCCGACCCAGCTCGAGCGGATCGAGGAGCGGATTGGACCGCCGGCAAGCGGGAGCCATCCACACCTCGATAGGCTGGACACGCAGCTGGACGAGTACTTCGGCGGCACCCGGCGCGACTTCGACCTTCCGCTGGTGTTGGCGGGAACCGGGTTCCAGGAGCGGATCTGGAGCCGGCTGATCGAGATTCCGTACGGACGAACGATCAGCTACGATGAACTGGCGAGCCGGGCCGGATCGCCGGGAGGATCGCGCGCGGCGGGAAGGGCCAATGGCGACAACAGGATCGCGATCGTGGTGCCGTGTCACCGGGTGATCCGCGCCAACGGCGATCTCGGGGGCTACGGCGGCGGTCTGGGCCGCAAGCGACGCCTTCTCGACCTGGAGGCGGGGGGACTGCAGACGAGCCTTTTTTGAGCTCGGGCGGGTCTGTCCCACGAACCGCTACGCGTCCATCACCTCACGCGGCTCCGCCGTGGCCGCCAGCCTGGCGCTCGGCGCGGCCGCCGCGACCGACCCGCCCACGAAGACCGCGGCGATGGCCAGGAACAGCGGCGCGTTGAAGATGGCCACGCCCGGCGGGGCCAGGACGCCCACCACCAGCATCGCGCCCCACAGCCCCACCCCCACCCCCGCCACCCCCATCCTCAGCGCCTCACGCAGAATCAGCCGCCTGAGCGCGCGCGGCGCGGCCCCCAGCGCCGACCGGATGCCCATGTCACGCAACCGGGACCGGATGTGCGCCCGCATCGTGCCCACCATGCCGAACACGGCCACCAGCGCGGTCACCAACCCGGCAACCCGCGACGCGCCCCCCAGCCAGACGGCCGTACCGTGCACCCGCTCCAGTTCCTCGGCGGCGGGCCTCAACCCGGTGACCGACAGCCCACTTCCGGGCAGCGCAGCCAGAGACTCGCCCACGATGCGCACGGAGTCTTCCTCGTCCGCCGCCGCGCTGGCGGGCACCGAGGCCACCAGTTCGATGCGGGCGGGCGGGTGGTCCAGCGCCGAGAAGTAGACCGAATAGGGCGACCCGGAGGCGCCCAGTCCCCGACCGGCGGCGTCACGCACGACACCCACCACAACGTGCCACTCCCCGTGCAGTCCCCCGAGCGCCACCCGTCGCCCGATGACCGGGGGCTCCAGGAAATGCGCCCTTGCGTACGCCTGGTTGATGACCACTTCGCGGGCTTCCTCAGCCCGGGTGCCGTCCGGGCTGAAGCCGCGTCCGGCGACGAATTGCAGCCCGCGCTCCGCGAAGAAGCCCGGCATGACGGCGTGGTGCTTGACGATCGCGATGTGGATCGGGTGCGGCATCCCGCCGTCCGAGCAATTGCCGCATTCATTTGCGGTGCGCACCTCCGGGCCGCGCCCGATCCACGCCCCCGGTGTCGCCAGGGACTCCGCGACGAGTGCGGGTGCGCGTTGCACGGTGGCCAGCGCCGACTCGTAGAGGGCGGCGCGGGCGGCTCCGTTCTCGACCGCGTCCCCCGTTGGCTTGAGCACGCCGAGCACAGTGTGGCCGCCCGCGGCGGCGGGACCGGAGACGCCACCCGGATCCCCGCCGCGCGACAATAGGAAGAGACCCGACGCCGTCACGATCGTCACCGCCGCCGTGAGCTGCAGAACAATCGTGAGGACCCGGTTGAAACGCCTCGGCCGCGGGTCGGTGAGGTGCTGGCTTTCCGCTTCCTGCACCAGCGGCCGCGTGGGGCTGTACAGGCTCCAGACCGGGAGGAGTGCGGCCAGCGCCAGGAGGCCGGCAAGGACAAGCAGGCCGCTCACTCCGGTCAGCCAGGAGGGGGTGGCAAAGGAGATGCCGGACGGTGCCAGACCCGCCATCACCAAAGCAGTGCCCGCGGCCACCACACCTCCAACCGCCAGACTCCACAGCAGGCAGCGGCCCCACCACTGCGCCGTCCCGCCCACCATTCGGCGCGGGGGGGCGCCCAGCATGACCTCGATCACCCGCCGTCCCTCGAGCGACAGGTTTTCGGCCGCGATGACGCCCAGCAGGCTCACCAGTGCGGTCGCGGCGGCCAGGACGAGGAGCACCAGGGTGGTCCGCACGAGGCGGTCGACATCCGCCAACTCGGCGGCGCCGGCCGGGTAGTTCGGCGCGGGGAATCCCTCGGTCTCCACCGTCGGGGTCACGGCGGCGTCTACCGTGTGGAAGGGTGCGCCGCCGCCGCCGCGCACCAGGAGCGCCGCGGAGAGCACCAGCGCCACGGCGGCGGTGCATGTCGGGATCGCGAGTCGTCGAAGCGGCGTCACGGGCCGGTGGCCGGCGGACAACTCTCCGGCGGAATTCGGGCGGCGGCGCTTCTGGACCGGGCCGCTGGGCTTCACTTGTTCACGGTGTAGGGGCGACATATCCACGGACTGCTCGACCGTTTAGCTTGGGGGACTCATGAAAGTACCGCTTCTGGACCTCACCGCGCAGTACGGCACGATCAGGGACGAGATCGACGCGGCGCTGGCCGAGGTCGTCACGTCCCAGCGTTTCATCCTCGGCGCGGTGGTGGAAGCGTGCGAGGACGCGATCGCCCGATACACGGGAAGCGCCTTCGGGATCGGCGTCTCATCGGGAACCGACGCGCTGCTCGTCGCCCTCATGGCCGAGGACATCGGCCCCGGGGACGAGGTCGTCACCACCCCCTACTCCTTCTTCGCCACCGCCGGCGTGATCGCGCGGGTAGGAGCCACGCCCGTCTTCGTGGACATCGATCCGGTCACCCTCAACCTGGATCCGGGGCAGGTGGCCGACAGCGTCACGAAGAGGACCCGCGCCATCATTCCCGTGCACATCTTCGGGCAGATGGCCGAGATGGCGCCGATCATGGAGATAGCCCGGTCGCGCGGCCTGGTGGTGATCGAGGACGCGGCCCAGGCGATCGGGGCGGCCCACGAGGGAAGGCGCGCCGGATCCATTGGGGACTACGGCTGCTTCTCCTTCTTCCCGTCCAAGAACCTGGGTTGCTTCGGCGACGGCGGAATGGTCGTCACGAACGACGCCGCGCGGGCGGAACGGGTCAGGGCGTTGCGCGTGCACGGCGAAGGCGTGAAGTACCATCACCGCGTCGTGGGCGGAAACTTTCGCCTCGATGCGCTGCAGGCCGCGGTGGTCCGGGCCAAGCTGCCGCACCTGGACGGCTGGAGCGACGCGCGCCGTGCCAACGCGGCCCTCTATTCGCGCCTCCTGGGGGATCTCGCGGACCGGGAGCCCTCGCTACTGACCCTGCCCGGAATCGTCACCGACAGGCACGTCTTCAACCAGTACGTGGTGCGGGTGGCGAACCGCGACCGGGTGCGGGAAGAGCTCGCCGCCGCCGATATCGGCACCGCCGTCTACTATCCCCTGCCCCTCCACCTGCAGGAGTGCTTCGCCGCTCTCGGATACGGCCGCGGCGACCTGCCCGAGAGCGAGCGGGCGGCCGATCGCGCCATTGCGTTGCCCATCTACCCGGAACTGACTTCGGACCAGATCCGCACCGTGGCCGGTGCGCTTCGCGGCGCTCTGACCCGGCTCGCGTAGCCCCTTCCCTTCCAACCACGGTTGTCGGGACGGACACGAGCGACGACATTGGTCGCCGAGCGACCACCACCGGGAGCACACGATGGAAGGCAAGCGCGGAAAACAGCTTATCGTGGTCGGGGACCGGGTCTTGATCGAACCGGAGGAAGGCGAGGAGCGCACCACGGTCGGGCTCTATCTGCCGGCCTCGGCGGTGGACAAGCAGTCCGTCCAGGGGGGACGGGTTCTGGCGACCGGCCCGGGCACCCCGATCGGCGCGCCCACCGAGCTGGACGAGGAGCCCTGGAAGATCGGATCCGGTGAGGCGCGCTACCTGCCCGTGCAGGCCCGGGTTGGCGATTTCGCCATCTTCTTCCGCAAGGCGGCCGTGGAGATCAGCTTCGAGGACAAGGAGTACCTGGTCGTGCCACAGGCGGCCATCCTGGCCCTCGTCCGGGAAGGGGACAAGGGACCGGAGCCGTTTTTCACCTAGCTTCCGGAGGATCCAGAGGACTTGACTAAGTAGTTAGCCAAGTTCGCCAATCCCCCTCGCCTGGCCGGGCCGACCGATCCGGCCCGGCGGAACAGAGACACCATGCGCGAACAATGGAGCAGCAGGATCGGGTTCGTCCTGGCCACCGCCGGGTTCTCGATCGGTCTGGGAAACATCTGGCGCTTTCCCTACCTGGCCGGAGAAAACGGCGGCGGCGCCTTCATGCTGGTCTACGTCGCCTTCGCAATCCTGATCGGCATCCCCCTGATGACCGCCGAACTCAGCCTGGGCCGCAAGTCGCGCCTGACGCCCATCGCGGGCATGCGTCGGCTGACCGGATCGCGGAAGAGTCCGTGGAACCTGATCGGCTGGCTCGGCGTGGCCACCGCGGCCCTGATCACGGCGTACTATGTGATGCTGATCGCGTGGTTGGCGGCCTACTTCGTTACTTTCGCCGGGGGCGGAGGAATGGGGGGAACGCCCGACGAGACCAGGGCCGCCTTCGACCGGTTCGTCGCCACACCCGGTCCGGTCGTCGGCTATGCGGCGGTCGTCATCGTGCTGATCGCCTTCGTGGTGAGCCGGGGCGTGACCCGCGGGGTGGAACGCTCGGCCAGGTTCCTCATGCCGGTCCTCGTCGTGCTGCTCGCCGCGCTCGCGATCCGCGCGATGACGCTCCCCGGGGCCAGCGCCGGATTGGCCTGGTACCTGACACCCGACTTCTCGGCGCTGAGCGGCGGGTCCATCCTGGCCGCGCTGGGACAGGCGTTCTTCTCGATCGGGATCGGAATGGCGGCGGCGTTCGGACTGGGCAGCTATCTCGATCCGCGCGACAGCGACGTGCCGGGCAACGCGGCGATGGTGGTCGCATTCGACACGGGGGTGGCGGTGGTGGCGGGGCTGGTCCTCTTCCCCGCCCTCTTCGCCTTCGGGATGGATCCCGACCAGGGTGCGGGTCTCCTCTTCGTCACCATGACCTCCCTCTTCCACGAGATGCCGGGAGGCGGGGTGTTTGGCGCGGCCTTCTTCTTCTTTCTGCTGGTCGCCGGGTTCACCTCGCAGGTCGCCGTCTTCGAAGTTCTGGTCGCTTCGATCACCGATTCCACGGGGATGAGCCGCCTGCGGGCCGTCGCGATCTGCGCCGCGGCAGCGTTTCTCGTCTGCGTGCCCGTCGTCCTGTCGCTGGGACCGTGGTCGGACTTCCTCGTCGCGGACATGAACCTCTTCGACTTCGCAAACCGCGTTTCGGGCGACTACCTCCTGCCGGTGGTGGGGCTGCTCACCGCGCTGTACGTGGCGTCGAAATGGGGGTGGAGCGCCTTCCGCGCAGAGGCCAATCGGGGAGCGGCCGGACGTGTCACCGTGAGCCGGTGGTGGCGGCCTCTGATCCGCTTCGTGATTCCGGTGGCGGTGTCCCTGGTGCTCTTGGGAGCGTTCGGGGTGGGCATGGGCAACCCGGTGGCGTTCCTGGGGTGGTCGGCGGTGGTTGTGGCGCTGTATGTCGTCCTGTTTCTGTGGCGGGCACCCGATTAGCAAGGTGCCCCCGGACCGATTTTCGGCGCTCCTTGCCCATCAGGGGTTCATCCTGCTCGACGGGGGACTCGCGACGGAGCTGGAGCGGCGGGGCCACGATCTCAACGATCCGCTCTGGTCCGCCAAAGTACTGCTCGAAGACCCCGGCGCGATCGTGGCCGCACATCTGGCCTACCTGGAAGCCGGTGCCGACTGCGTGACCACGGCGACCTATCAGGCCACCTTCCAGGGGCTTGCCGCGCGGGGCATCGGCAGCGCCCGCGCCGAGGAGATTCTGCTGGGGGCGGTGGCGCTGGCTGTGCAAGCACGAGACCGGTTCCGGGCGGCCCAGCCGAACCGCGGGCGTCTTCGGCCAGTGGTCGCGGCCAGCATCGGGCCGTACGGGGCCTTCCTGGCGGACGGCTCCGAGTACCGTGGTGATTACGTGATCGGCGCGGGAGACTTGGCCGGCTTCCATCGTCGACGGATGCACCTTCTCGCGGAAAGTCCCGCCGACGTGCTGGCGTGCGAGACCCTGCCGTCTCTCGAGGAGGCGCGGGTGTTGGCGGCCCTGGCAGGGGAGGTGCCCGCGAAACCGGCCTGGTACAGCTTCACCTGCCGCGACGACGGCCACCTCGGCGACGGGACCCCGATCGGCGAGGTGGCCGCGTGGGCGGATGACACCGCGGGCGTGAGCGCCGTCGGCGTCAACTGCACCGAGGCCGCGTTGGTGCCGGGCCTGATCGGCGCACTCAAGGCCGGGACCCGCAAACCCGTCATGGTCTACCCGAACGGCGGTGGCGCCTGGGATGCGGAGACGAAGCGCTGGGGCCGCGCGGAAGAGGCTCACGACTGGGAAGATGCGTGTCGGCGGTGGATTGCGGCGGGGGCGGTGGGGGTGGGGGGCTGCTGCCGCGTCGGACCGGAGGACATCGGGCGGATGAAGGCGGTGCTTCCCCACCGGGTACGGAAGGATTAGCTTCATCACCCTCGGGACGTGGCGCAGTCCGGTAGCGCACCTGAATGGGGTTCAGGGGGTCGCCGGTTCGAATCCGGCCGTCCCGACTTCAGCGTGGCAGGCCCTCGCTGATCACAATGTCGATATCGCCATCGACGAATTCGTAGCCGCCGTTCCAGTTGCGAAGCACCCCGCGTACCCGTCCGGTGTTGCGGTCGGTAATCATCGCCATCGGCCGTGTTCCGAAATGCTCCAGGGCGAAGAATCCTTCGGGCCCCGATAGCACAACCCGCTCCAGCGCCCCATCCCGCGAGGGGTCGTAGGGCACCGCGAAGAGGAAGCTCCCGCCGCCGAACTCCGTTGGACGGGGGGCGAACTTGAAGGAGAAACGGCGCTGCCCGGCAGGCCCCAGACCTTCCAGGCGATAGGGTCCCTCGGCTTCCGGAAGGGTGACGGGAAGGTCGGTCATGAAGGCGGGCTCCAGCTCCAGTCCCATATCACCCGTGCTTCCCCACAGCAGCAACGTCCGGTCCTCGGCGGTCCCCGCGATCGCCGTGCGCGGCGGTCCAACCAACTCGCTCTCCCGGGTCTCGCGAAAGTCCATGGCCCTGTTGAAGTGATAGTCGCTGACCCACGTGGGGCTGCAGTACCCCATCACATCCTTGTAGAGGAAGGGGTTCACCAGTCGGTCCCCATACATGTCATAGCCCCAAACACCGGTGACTCCGCCTTCGTACGGGTAGTCCTCGTCCGCCCCGCCCGTCCCCCCGCAGGGTGCATGTTGCAGCCCCTGATTGTGGCCCAGTTCGTGCGCCAGGGTCCCACCGTCGGCGATACCCACGGCCACCGGGAAGGCAACGACGGCCAGGCCACTCCACCGGCTGCCCGGAATCGGTGCGACCGCCCCGTAGTAGTACCCCTGCGACCCCTCGCTGACGCGCAGCAGGGTGATCTCTTCCAGGAGGTCGCCCCATCCGATCCCCGTGTTCAGGTCGGCGTTTGTCACTACGCCCTCATGGACCCGCACCGCCATGCCGCCGATGGGGAGCACGGAGCGGGTCAACCGCAGGTCATCGCCATCCGCCACCAGCTCCTCCGCCCAGTCGAAGGCAAGCTGATCCGACACCGTGTCCGACGCGACCACGACCGGCACCACGGTGAGCTCCAGACGGTTCAGCCTCCGCACATCGAGCTCGATACGTCCCTGCTCGGGGACTCTCAATCGGCTCTCGGGGCTATGCGGGATCACCCCGTCCGGGTCCACCTCGATTACCATCGTGGTGCCGGGCCTGATGGTGCCTCCCGAAATCCGGGCATTGAAGGACCGGTCCAGTCGACCCTCCTCCATCTCGGTCGGCAGACGGTTCCAGTCGAGATTCATGTCCACCCGGTGGGCCAACCGGGCGCCATGGTAGAACGAAGCCCTTACGCGCGGCTGGTAGAAGCTAGGCAGGTCGCCGGTTACGAACACCCGCAGGAAAGCCGCTCGCCCCGCAATGAGCGGCACGGTTCCTTCCTCGTTCTGGACTCCCTGCGTCAGTGTGTACGCGGCTGTCCTGACCGTTAGCACATCCGGATTCACCCTGAGAGGCGTCCGTGCCTTCACCCCGGCGAAGGACACCCGCACCTCCGTCTCGATTTGAATGGCAGCCTCCGCCCGCCCGTCCTCGGTCATGTACACGGCCTGCGGTACCGGGGTGGTCCACAACGGATGGACCCAATCCGGTATGTCATCCATCACTGCACTATCCTGGTCCAGAACCATCACCCGGTACTGAACGGTGTCGCCCACGCGCAAGAGGGTGTCCGCCGGCGCAATCGCCAGGAAGGAGGGTATGCGGTCCGGCTCGAGCGCGAGGTCGCTGCACGCGCCGGTCGCCAACGTCAAGACTACGAACAGCGATCCCGGCCGGTCGCGAACAACCCGCCGCCGAGCGTTCAGCTTCCGCCTCCCGGCAAACCCTCGCTGACCATGATCTCGACATCGCCGGCCACGCGAGCGAAACCGCCCGCCCAATTGCGCAGGATCGCCCGTACCTGGCCGGTTGCGCGATTGCGGATGATCGCCATCGGCGGCGCTCCCGACCGTCCCAGCGTGACTTCGCCGTCGGGGCCCGACAGGACCACGCTTTCGAGCACCCCATCCCGCTCCGGGTCGTAGGGGATGTTGAACATGAAGTCGGCACCGCCGTGATCCGTCGCGCTCGGCGTGAACCCGAAGTCGAAGCGCCGCTCCCCGCCAGGGCCGAATCCCGTCAGCCGCCACGCGCCACCCCCGGTGGGCATGTCGGGCACCGCCTCGACCAGGAAGGCCGGTTCCAGCAGCACCTCCTCGTGGCTCGCACTCCCCCACAGCATCAGCGTCTGCTCCGGCAACGCAGCCGCGACGGGCGTTTCGTTGGTCGCCAACCGGTGGTCCATGGCCTTCTTGAAGTGATAGTCGCTCACCCAGTTCGGGCTGCAATACCCCATGAGGTCCTTGTACTGGCTCGGACTGATCAACCGGCTGGCCTGGAAGTCGTATCCCCACCTTCCGATGCTGCCGTGAGACGACGGGAACCCGGGATCGGGCGAACCTGCGCCACCGCAGGGAGCATGCCTAAGCGTCATGTTGTGGCCGATCTCGTGGGCGTAGGTATCGGGGTTCGTCGCACCTACGCTTACGTGCGTGCCATCGATGTAGCCGAGGCCGCCCCAAGCGGATCCGGCCGGCAGCTGCACGACACCATAGTAGTAGCCCATCCTCCCTTCCAGATTCCAGAGCACCCGGACTTCGCGAAGGTACGCTTGCCACCCGTTGTTGGTCGTGAGATTGGAATCCGTGTAGAAGGTGTCGTGCACTGCGACTTCCATGTCCCCGATGGGAAGGAGAGTGCGGGTTATCTCCACATGGCGGCTGTCGGGGCCGATCCCTCTCAGCCATGCGAACACGCGATGGTCGGGGCTCCGGTTGAGGATCGTGGGCACGAACGTCTGCTGGAACACAGGCATTTCAATGATATCGAGCGGCATGGCCCCCTGGGCCGGGTAGCGCGTTATGCTGCCGGGGGCCTTGGGAACCGTGTTTTCGACATCCAGCTCGACGACCATCTCGAGACCCGGCTGGATCAGCTCCGCGGGGACCTCCATGTTGAAGGAGCGGTCGAGCCGGCTCTCATCGGGTTCATTCAGGAGCACATCCGATCCCGAGGGCATCACGGCGGACTGAACGACTTCGCCGTCCCGGTAGAGTTCAGCGCGCACGCTCAGCTGGTAGAAGCTGACCTCGTCGCCGGTGGCGAAGACCCGCAGAAATGCCGGGCGCCCCGCGATCAGCGGCACGTCGCCCTCAAGATTCTGGATGACCTGGTTGAAGTAGATCGAAGGCGCCGTAAGTACGATGCTGCTCGGATTGATCCGGAGCTTGGTCCATGCAGACAACCCCGCCAGGTGGGCCGTGACCCGCAGGTCGCCTCCGGTGTTGGTCTGCAACCGCCCGTCAGTCGCGATATCCACCGCGCCGGAATCCGTCCATTCCCACGTCGGCGGCGCCCAGGATGGGGGCCCGGGCAGAGGATTGTAGTCTCTGTCGAAGACCAGTATCCGCAGCTGGGCGGCATCGCCCGCGGTCATCAGTGTGTCCTCGGGCGTGAGCTCGATAATGGCGGGCTCCTGGCCAGGGTTCAGCGCCAGGTCACCGCAGCCCGCGACGGCAACCAGGGCAAATGGCCACAGGATCCTGTAGAACGTCGCTTTCATCGTCTCGGACTCCTTGTCCGGTCCGCTCCTGCAGTCGGACCGCTACCCGAATAGCAGCTACACGGTCGTTATCGTAAGCGCCGTGCGGGCCGGGGGCAAATCGCCCTGGTCGGGGAGCACCCGCCAACCCCCCGGCGCGCCGAATTCCTCAGCGCCGGAAACCCGGAATGTGAAGCGCCCGGCCACCTTGCACACCGTCAAGGGCTGGCCGGGCGCCTGAGCGCGGATATCACCTGTCTTCTCACAGCGACATCGAGAGATGGACGGCGCGATGTCCAGCGCCGAAAGCTCAGTTGCCACTTCCGGGCAGGCCCTCGCTGACCATGATCTCGACATCGCCACCGACCCGGCCGAGATCACCTGCCCAGTCGCTCAGGATCGCCCGCACCTGACCCGTGGCGCGGTCACGAATGATCGCCATCGGCGGGGTGCTCGACCGGCCCAGCGTGACTTCGCCGTCGGGACCCGACAGGACCACGCTCTCGATCGCTCCGTCCCGCTCCGGATCGTAGGGTATGTTGAACCTGAAGTTGGCACCGCCATGTTCCGTCTCGCTCGGCGAGAAACCGAAGTCGAAAACACGCTCACCGCCCGGACCGAGTCCCGTCAGTCGCCACGCGCCACCCCCGGTGGGCATATCGGGTGCCGCCTCGACCAGGAAGGCCGGCTCCAGCAGCACCTCCTCGTGGCTCGCACTCCCCCACAGCATGAGCGTCTGCCTGGTCGCCGCGGGTTCGGCGGGCGCTTCCCCGGTTGTCAACCGGTGACTCATGGCCTTCTTGAAGTGATAGTCGCTGATCCATGCCGGGACGCAATACCCCATGAGGTCCTTGCGAAATTCCGGACTCATCACCCGGCCATCCTGGAAGTCGTATCCCCACCTCCCGATGCTGCCGTCGGGGAACGGGAATGTGGGATCGGGCGAACCCGCGTCCCCACAGGGAGAATGCCTGAGACTCATGTTGTGGCCCACCTCGTGGGCGTAGATACGGGGGGACGTCGACCCGACGCTTACGCGCCTGTCGTAAAACCCGAGGCCACTCCAGGCGGTTCCGCGCGGCGGCACCACCACACCGTAGTAGTAGCCCTTCTCCCCTTCCATTTTCCAGATCGACTCGACGTAGCGAAGGTAGTTGCTCCACCCCTGTTTGGTCGTCAAGTCCTCATTAATGTACAGGGTGTCGTGTACAAAGACCTCCATCTCCCCGATGGGCAGGAGGGTGCGCGCGACCTGCACATGGTGGCTTTCGGGGCCGATCCCTTTCAGCCAGTCGAATATGCGAGTGTCGCGTACGAAGTAGTCGGTTGTGGGCAGGAACGTCTGCTGGAAGACGGGCATTTCGACGATGTCGAGCGGCATGGCGCCCTGAGCCGGATATCGCGTTATGCTCCCCGGAGCCTTGGGAACCGTGTTCTCCGTGTCCAACTCGACGACCAGCTCGAGACCCGGCTGGATCAACTCCGCGGGGATCTCCACGTTGAAGGAGCGGTCGAGCCTGCTCTCATCCGGTTCGTCCGGGAGCACTTCCGACTCCAACGGCATCACGGCGGTCCAAACGACTTCGCCGTCCCGGTAGAGATCCGCGCGCACCGTCGGCCGGTAGAAGCTGACCTGGTCGCCGGTGGCGAAGATCCGCAGCAGGGCCGGGCGTCCCGCGATAAGCGGCACGCTGCCCTCGCGGTCCTGGATGACCTGGTTGAGGTAGATCGAGGGTGCCGTGAGCGCGATGCTGCCCGGATTGATCTTCAGCCTGGTCCAGTCACGCAACCCGGCCAGGTGGGCGGTGACCCACACGTCGGCTCCCTTGTGGGTCAGCAACTGCCCGTTTGGGGCGACTTCCACGGCGCTGGTGTCGGTCCATTCCCACCTCACGGGGGCCCAGGCCGGGGGATCGGGCAGAGGATTGCCCTCCCTGTCGAATACCCGCAATTCGAGCTGGGCGGCGTCGCCCGGAGCAATCACCGTGTCCTCGGGCGTGAGCTCTATATAAGCGGGCTCCGGATCAGCCTTCAGTGCCAGGTCGCCGCAGCCTGCGGCGGCAACCAACGCGAATGGCCAGAGAGTCCTGTGCAACGCCGATCTCATCGTCTCGGCCTCCTTGTCCGGTCCGCACCCAAGGTCGGACCGTTACCCGAATGGCAGCTGCGTCGCCGCTATCCTCCGCCCAGCCGGTAGGCGAACCCGAAGTCCAGGGAAACCGCGGTGGCATGATCGTTGTCGGACGCCGACTTCGCCTGCATCCGCCGCCACGAGAGTCCAGGGAGGAACCGGAAGCCGCCCGATCCCACCGTGAGCCCGCCCGCTGCATGAAAACCGATCCCGATGGTGGGTGCGTCTCCGCGCGACCCGGCCCCGGTAGTGCCAAGCATGAGCCCGGTTCGCAGCCAGGGTCCGCCACTTCCCCATTCGACACCAAGCACACCGTGATTGCCCACGATGGTGATGGAAGGGTCCTGGTCCTTGCAGAATCCCTCGGTGCAGCCAAAGGCCGTCCGGAAGTATCCACCGAAGACGGCGAAGCGCGGATGGATCTGCCGCCTGACGACGGCGTCGAAAGATATGGACGGCTTGATGTCCAGCGCCGCGAACGAAGCGGAGTGGCTCCCGATCGTGAGGCCCCCGCGGACCTCGGCCTGCATCTGGCCCGAAGCCGACCCGTGCGCGAAGGCGGCGGCCAGAATCAGGGTCTGCATCAATCTGCGGTTCATCGTACACCTCCTGGAATCCCATCGCTGAACATGATCTCGAATGTACTGCCCTGGACGGCCGCCGGCACCGTGCCGTCCCAATCCCTGATGAAGGCCCGGATCTGACCGGAAACGCTGTTGCGGACGATCGCCATGGGTGGCGCGCTCATCGGGCTGAGAGAGTCTTCCCCGGCGGGCCCGGATAGAACGACCCGCTCCAGCGCTCCATCACGGACGGGGTCGTACGGCAGGTTGAAGTGGAACTGGGCGCCGTCATATTCCACCGGATCCGGGGTAAAGTCGAAGGAGAAGCGTACCTCTCCGGCCGGGCCGAAGCCCTCCAGACGGTAGGGTCCCCCCGAGGTCGGCTGCGTCGGCGGCGCTTCGACGAGGAAGGCCGGCTCCAGCAGCAGGCTCCTGTCGCTGGCACTGCCCCATAGCATCAGGGTCGTTTCCGGCTCGGGAACCCGGGGACGGGGGGTTCCTTCGGTAGTCAGCCGGTACTGCAACGCCTTGTTGAAGTGGAAATCGCTCACCCAGATCGGGTCGCAGTAGCTCATCAGGTCCTTGACCGATTTCGGATCTACCAGGCGATCGCGCTCGAAGTCCCATCCCCACATGCCGCTGCCCCCGTCGCTGTAGGGGAAGTTGGGATCGCCATTGGTTCCGCACGGCGCATGCCGAAGACTCATGTTGTGTCCCACCTCGTGGGCGAAGGTGTCGGATCTGGTCCCACCCACGCTCACATGAACGTTGCCAATATACCCATATCCGATGATCCCGAATTGATAGGGGAGTTGCACGGCCCCGTAGTAGTACCCCTGTCGCCCTTCCATCTCCCAAATGGCCCTCACTTCCCGGATCCACTGATCCCAGCCGTCGATGCTCCGGATGTCGGCATTGGTGTTGAAGGTCTCGTGGGCAATCACTTCGATGTCCGCGATGGGCATGAACATTCGCAGATCCTGCATGTGTCGGCTGTCGCCGTCGACGTCGCGGGTCCAGTTGTACACGCGCTCGTCAGGTGCCCAGCTGAGCATGGTGGGAACAAGGGTCTGCCGATGGGTGGGAAGGGCCACGATGTTCAGCGGCATCGTGCCCTGGGCGGGGAACCGGTCCTGGCTGTTCGACCCCTGCGGAACCAGTCCCTCGGGGTCCAGCACGATCACCAGTTCCACGCCGGGCTGCAGCACGTGGCCGGGGATCTCGGCGTTGTAGGAGCGGTCGATGCGGCTCTCGTTCACGTGGTCGGGCAGCTGGCTCGAGATCGGCTCCATCAGTGCCGTGTGGATCACCTGCCCGTCCCGGTAGAAGTCGGCGCGCACACTCGGCTCGTAGAAGCTGGTTTCGTGGCCGACGGCGAACACCCTCAGGAGTGCATCGCGGCCCGCGAGAATCGGAACCGTGGCGTCCGGATTCTGGATGACCTGGTTGAAGTAAACCACGGGAACCGACAGATTCACGGAAGTTGGATTGACCCGCAGGCGGGTAAAGGCCTCCATGTCCGCCAGGCGGCCGGTCACGTTCACCGCGCTGCCCTTCAGACCGATCAAGTCCCCGTTGGGCTTGATGTCGACCGCGCCGTCGACGTTCGCATGCCATCTCGGCGGTGCCCATGATGGCGGACCATCGATGATGTTGCCGTCTTCGTCGTACACGATGACGGTCAGCTCGAGCTCGTCGCCCGCGGTGATCAGCGTGTCCCTGGGCAGGATTTCCATGTCGTGCGGGAGCACATCCGGCTTCAGGGCCAGATCCGCGCAACTTGCGACGGCAAGCGCCGCCGCGACACAGAAGACCCTCGGAACCAACCTCCTCATCGCATCATCCTCTCTGATAGGGGCCAAGCCGTAACGCGGGACTGTCCCGTGTCGGTGGCGGGCGACCATGACCCTTGTGACAACCTCTTCTATACCTCTCAGATGACGAGAGAGTTCCGGCATTGTCAAGCGAACGCCGGTCGAACCGCACGGAAGGCTCCCACAGTTCCCTGATCCTAACGTTTTGGTACCAGACCGGATCTCCGTGGTCCTGAAGCCCGATGTGTCCCCTCTCCGCCATCCCGTAACCTGGCCATTCGACGAACTTTGTCTCCGCCACCAGCGCCCGCCACTCGTCCGTCCACAGTTCGTATTCGACAATCTTCACCCCGTTCATCCAGTGTTCCACATGGGGGCCGCGGACCACGATCCTGGCCTGGTTCCAATCTCCAACGGGGCGGGTCACGTCCTCGACCGGAGCGTGGAGAGCATAGTTGGCACCGGCGGAGGTCCCGGGCTGCCCCCCATCGGGGTGACCTGCGTTGTCCAGCACCTGATACTCGGGGCCGGTCCAGTAGGGTGCGCGCTCGGCCTCGGTCACCTTGTAGAAGACGCCGCTGTTGCCGCGCTCCTCCACCTTCCACTCGAAGGCCAGTTCGAAGTCGGTGAACTGGTCCCTGGTGATAATGCTGCCGCTCTCCACCCCGGGGGTGAATGCAATGGCGTCATCGGTCGCCGACCACCCACCGGGAACATCGTCCCGCCGGTAGCCTCGCCACGCATCGAGGGTGCCATCGGAGAGAAGTCTCCAGCCGGCCTCCTGTCCTTCGGCGGTGAGCCGGTTCACCGGGGCCTCCCGGTTCTCCACGGCACCGGTCTCCATCCCGTCACCGTCCCTCCCACCCCCACTTCCCCCTCCACCCCTGCATCCCCCCGCACCGATCAGCACCATCGTCCCCATTGCAATCATCAAGCGCATCGAAATTCGTCTCCTTTCTGGCCGCCCCGTTGCGGGGCAACTTCATTCACCGCCACCGAACGCGGCGTCGAAGGCGGTATCGGACGGCGGGAACGCCAACCGGCGCACGAAATCGCACGCTTCGGCCGCGCCGTGCTCCCGGTCCATGCCGGAATCCTCCCACTCGACCGAGAGCGGACCGGCATACCCTGCCCGGTTCAGCGCGCGGACTACCTCTTCGAAGTCTACGCGACCGCGGCCCAATGAGCGAAAACCCCAGAAGCGGCGCCCATCGCCGAAGTCCGTGTGTCCACCGAAGACGCCCGCCTGCGCCGGACGCGAGGACCACCACACGTCCTTCATGTGCACGTGCGCGATCCGGTCCCCGAACCTGCGGATGAACTCGATGTAGTCGACGCCCTGGTAGGCAAGGTGACTCGGATCGTAGTTGAAGCCGAACGCGGCGTGTCCGTCCAGCGCGGCCAACGCGCGTTCCGTGGTGACGATGTCGAAGGCGATCTCGGTGGGGTGTACTTCCAGCGCGAAGCGGACGCCTTCCTGTTGGAACACGTTGAGGACCGGTGTCCAAGCTGCGGCAAAGTCGCGAAATCCTTTGTCGATCCACTCCGGCGGCACCGGCGGGAAGGAGTAGAGTAGATGCCACATCGGGCTCCCCGTGAACCCGTTGACCACCCCCACCCCCAGCCGCGCCGCCGCCCTCGCCGTGTCCTCCATTTCGCGGGCCGCGCGGCGGCGCACCCCGTCCGGGTCGCCGTCCCCCCAGACCCTCTCGGGAAGGATGGCGCGGTGGCGGTCGTCGATTGGGTCGCAGACGGCCTGTCCCGCCAGGTGATTGCTGATCGCCCATACGCCGAGGCCGTGCCGGGCCAGGAGGTCGCGCCGGCCCTGGCAGTACGACGGATCCGCAAGCGCGGCCTGCACATCGAAGTGGTCGCCCCAGCAAGCGAGTTCCAGCCCATCGTACCCCCATGCAGCCGCCTTTTCAGCCAGGACATCGAGGGGCAGGTCGGCCCACTGGCCCGTGAAGAGGGTGACCTGGCGCCTCATGCGTCCCCTCCCGTCGCTGCGGACACCACCGGCGAACCGTCCGCGCCCCACGATCCCGGCCCGCGTCCCGACCGAAATCCCCCCATCCCCACCCACCGCTCCCGCGCATCCGACCTGAGCACGCACTCGATGAAGTGCATCCCGCGGGCACCGTCGAGGTGATCCGGGAAGTCATGGTCCAGCGGATCCGACTCCACCCCGGCAAGCGCCGCCCCGATCACCCTCCCCGCACTCCGATAGATGTTGGCGAACGCCTCGATGAAGCCTTCGGGATGCCCCGGAGGCAATCTCGTCGCGTGCCGCGCCCCTGCCGACAACCACGGGCTTCCCCGGGTGAGCGTCTGTCGCGGCGCGTCCGGAAAGAGCAGGTGCAGCTCGTCCGGCCGCTCCTGCCGCCACACCAGACCGCCCTTTTCCCCGTACACCTTGAGCGTCAGCCCGTTCTCTTCCCCCGTCGACACCTGGCTGGCAATCAAAACACCCCGGGCACCCGCCACAAACCGGACCAGTACCCCCGCGTCGTCCTCCATCACGCGCCCCGGGACCTGGGCCGACAGGTCCGCGAAGACCGCATCGATCTCCAGCCCCGTCACGTAGCACGCCAGGTTGTGCGCGTGCGAGCCGATGTCGCCCACTGCCGACGACCCCCCCGCCTGGCCGGGGTCCTGCCGCCAGCCCGCCTGCTTGTGGCCGATCTCCTCCAGCCGCGTGGAGAGCCACCCCTGCGGGTACTCGGCCACGACCTTGCGCACGGTGCCCAACCGTCCCGTATGGACCAGGTGGCGGGCCTCTTTCACCATTGGATAGCCCGTGTAGTTGTGTGTGAGGGCGAAGGTGAGGCCGGTGCGCTCCACCGTGTCGCACAGGTCCTCGGCGTCGGCCATGGTCGTGGTCATCGGCTTGTCGCAGATGACGGGGATGCCCGCCTTCAGGAAGGCGGTTGCGACAGGGTGGTGGAGGTGGTTGGGGGTGACGATCGACACGGCTTCGATGCGCCGGTCTTCGCCCAGCGCGGCCTCCGCCTCGGCCATCTCGCGCCAGGTGTCGTAGACGCGCCGCTCGTCGAGCCCGAGGGCGCGACCCTGTTCCCGCGAGCGTTGCGACCGCGACGCGAAAGCTCCCGCGACCAGCTCGAACTCCCCATCGAGCGCAGCCGCCATCCGGTGCACCCCGCCGATAAAGGCGCCGGGACCGCCGCCCACCATGCCATACCGGAGTCTCCTGCCGATATGGGGGTTCACTTCGCGGCCGGGTTCAGGTCAGGACAGGCGCTCGGCCCTGTACCCGCCCGAGCGCCGCTCCCTCATGTACAGAAGGCCGAAGATCACCAGCAGCACACCGCTCAGCGGCACGATGTAACGGAAAGAGACCAGTCCCCCCTGGTTCTCCGCGGGCCCCAGAATACCCTGCGCCTGCTCCACGACCGGCGAGGTGGAGCCCGATTCGATGAAGGCGCGCATGGCCCTGGCGGTCTCGAGCTCCGGGAGGATCGGCTCTTCGCCGAGCGGTGGAAGCACTTCGGTGAGCAACTCGAGCGCCGACCTCAAATCGTCACCCTCGGGACCCGGCGTGCGAAGGGACTCCGACTGGAGAGCACCGGCCGCCTGCACCATCACCACGTAGGCCCGATCCTTGTCGAGCTCTTCATGCGTGACCCGGTCCGCGATCCCCCCCATCCAGGGAGAGGTGACGAGCCCGACCACGGCCATCCCCACCGTGCCCATCAGCCCCAGCCCCAGCGCCCCGCTCCTGGGAACGCGCTCCGACACGAAGCCGAGCATCGTCGGCCAGAAGTAGCACACGCCGATCGCGAAGACCGTCGCCGACGCGAACACCGACACCAGCGATCCCCCGAAGCTGAGCCACAGCAGCCCGGCCCCCGAGATCACCGCCGAGGCCAGCAGGATGCCCGTGGGCGACAGGCGATGCACGACCGGCCCCGCCCAGTAGCGCATGACCGCCATGATCCCGTTGACGTACACGAGCACCAGGATGCCGGCCATCCCCCCCGCTTCCAGCACGGCGGGAACCCAGCGGTTCGGCCCAAGTTCGATCGACGCCGTCATGGCCATGCACAGCAGCATGAGCAGCATGAGTGGCGTGGTCAGGGTGGCCCGGAACATCTCTCCCATGGACACGCCGGAGCGGACGCCTTCGGTGGCGGGGAAGCGCTGGCCCAGCAGCAGCACGCCGTACGCAACGGTCGGGATCAGAATGAGAACGATCTTGATCTGCCACGACGTGATCCCGGCGCTGTCGAGCCCGAACGCCGCCAGTCCCCCGAGCACGATCCCGCCCGGGAACCACACGTGGAACTGGTTGAGCTTGACCGTCTTGTTGTCCGGGTAGAGGGCCGCGACAAGCGGGTTGCAGGCGGCCTCGACCAGTCCATTGGCCATGGCGATGATCAGCGCGCCCGCGAAGAGAGTCGCGAAGCCTCCGGCGAAGATCATGACCAGTGACCCGGCGAGGTGGCCGACGAAGGCCATCCTGACCAGGAAGCGCATGCCCAGCGTGTCGCACAGCGGCGCAAATACCACCTGCGACACCGCAAAGCCCCAGAGCGCCGCCCCCCCGATCCAGCCGATCTGCGCATTATTGAGGCCGAACTCGCCTTTGAGCGCGAACATCACCGCGCCCACCGTCGCAAAGGCCACCGAAGTGGCGATCAGCGCGACGCAACTGCCCAGAAACAGTCGGCCCGCGTTTGCGCCGTGGTCCCCGCCGGATCCGCCCTTCGTCGATTCGTTCACCTTGCCTCCGTGGATGTGATGTGTTGCGGTGTCCGGGTCTCAGGTTCCGGACAGGTATCGATAGCTCGCCTCGATGGACGCGAGGGGATCGCCGGGCTGGTCGTGCTCGACGAAGAAGTGTTGGAGCCCCGCCGTCTCCGACAGGGCGAAGAGCCCGGCCCAGTCGATTTCGCCCGCGCCCACGTCCGCCATGCGTCCGTCGGCGGTGAGGTCCTTGATGTGACACAGGGTGAAGCGCCCGGGGTTGTCCCGCAACAGGGCGGCGGAGTCGGCGCCTCCGACAGCCGACCAGTGGAAGTCGATCTCCAGGTCGGTCAGCGAGGGGTCGAGGTGCTCGAGGAGGAGCGAATAGCCGGTGGTGCCGTCGTCGTCCACCGTCTCGAACTCGAAGGCATGGTTGTGGTAGGCGACTCTGAGGTTGGCTTGGGCGGCGGTCTCGCCAGCGGCGTTGAGCATGTCGGCGAGCGCGCGGTAGCCATCGGAGGTGCGCATGTCTTCGGGCATCCAGGGGAGGACGAGCCATCGCTGGCCAAGGGTGGATGCGGTCTCGATCGCAGTGTCCAGGCCCGCCCCGGTGAGGTCCTCCAGTCCCACGTGCGCCGCGGGCGAGGAGAGTCCGGCGGCGTCGAGCCATCCCCGGACCTCGGCGGGCGTGTGGCCGAAGTAGCCGGCGAACTCGACTTCGTCATAGCCGATGGCCGCGACCGCATCGAGGGTGCCCGCCACGTCCTCCGACATGAGAGATCGAATGGTGTAGAGCTGGAGGCCGATCCGGTCGAGGAGCGGTTGGGATGCGGCGGCGGCGCTGTCGGCGGCTGAATCTCCCGACGCTGGAGCGTCCCCACGGGCACACCCCACCAGCATCCCCACCCCCCACACCGCCCCCGCCGCACGCAGGAAGTCCTTGCGGTCCATCCGGCCACCGCCCACCGGCCCACCTTTCTCCCCGCGCCCTGCCACGCGGCCGCTCTCATCCATCCGGCCGCCACCTTCTGCGCGGCCGGCCCTGGCGATACCTCCGTCTCGCTTGATCATGCGGCAAAATAGGCGGCCCGCACCCCTTCCGCACAATCCCCATCCACGGTCCTGGATGAATCCGCGCACCCACCGGGACCATGGAGGCCCTGCAGCACCCCTCCCCCACCCCACCTCATCGCACCATGAAGCCCCCACCCAGCGGGTCCCCCTCCTCACCCCGGAAACACGCCTCGCCCGTGTAGTGCGCACGCCCCCCCACCAGCACCGTCACCGCCTCCTGCTCCCCCACCCGCGTCTCCTCCACGATGCACCCCGTAAACACCGACCCGGTCACGCTCGAGAACCGCCGCTCGTCCCCCACCCCCGCCTGCCCCCGCGCCTTCTGGATGGCCATGCGCGCCGTCACCCCGCTCCCAGTGGGACTTCGGTCCACCTGGCGGTCCGCGAAAACACAGACGTTCGCGCTGGGGCGGTCGTCGCCCAGAGTGCCGTCGGTGAGGATGGTGCCGTACAGGTAGGCGAGATCCGGGTGCTCGGGGTGGTCCAGTTCGAGTTGCGCCTTGGCCGCGCAGGTGACCGCCCAGGCCGCGTCCACCAGAGTGCGGGCAGGCGATGTGCGCACGTCCAGACCGAAGCACGATGCGGGGGCGAAGGCGTAGAAGGCGCCGCCGTACCCGATGTCGACCTCGACCGAGCCGACGCCCTCCACCTCCACCTTCGCGTCCAGGAGGGGGGCGAAGGCTCCCACGCTCTCGAAGTGCACCATCCCTGCGCGGCCGTCGCTGACCTGCACATGCGCGGTGACGAGTCCGCACGGGCACTGGATGCGAACGGTGGTGCGGGGCTCGCGCGGCGCCACCACCCCCTCATCCACCGCCCATCTGGCCATTGCGATGGTCGCGTGGCCGCACATCGTCGAGTAGCCCTCGTTGTGGCAGAAGAGAACGGCCAGGTCCGCGTCGGGGAGGTCCGGCTCGACCGGGATGACCCCGTACATGTCCGCGTGGCCACGCGGCTCGTGCATGAGGAAGCGGCGCAGGTGGTCGAGGTGCTCACGTGCGTGGCGACGCTTGTCGAGGATCGTGGCGCCGGGAATTTCGGGGTAGCCAGCCGTCACGATCCGCACCGGCTCGCCGCCCGTATGCATCTCGCAGGTGCGGATTTCGGAAGGGAAGACACTCGCCGGGTTTGACATTTCACCCGATCCTCCCCGTCACCCGCCGCGCCCCGAAGAAGATACCGAACGCCGCCCCCGCCGCCAGAAGTCCCCATGCCGTCGGAGGCATCCAGCCGCCAAAGCCCGCCGACCGCACCACCAGCAAAACCACCACCCCACCGGCCGCCGCCGCCAGCGCCTCCCCCGCCCCCGGCCTCCGCGAGTGCAGCCCTGCAACCACCGGCACAAACAGGCTGACCGACAGCAGCGAATAGAAGATCGTCAGCGCCCCCACCACATTCGGGATCACCACCGCCAGCACCACCCCCGCCAACCCACCCGCCACCGCCGCCCACCGCGCCACCTTCAGCACCTGCCCATCCGTCGCCTCCGGCTTCACGAACCGCTTGTAGAGGTCCTTCGACAGCGAGGTGGAGAGCATGAAGAGGATGGCGTCGGCCGAACTGATCTCCGCCGAAAGCACCGCGGCCAGCCCCAGCAGCCCCACCCACGCCGGCACGCCCTCGGTCAGGATCACCGGAAGCGCCTTCTCCGCATCCTCCAGCCCGGGGGCCACCGCATGGGCCACCATCCCGAGCAGGGGCGGCAGAATCGCGAAGAGGATGAGCGCCACCCCGCAGGCGCTCACGCCGAGCCGCACGGTCCGCACATCCCGCGCCCCGAAGATCTTCTGCAGGATCCCCGGCGACACGATGAAGGCCGGCGCCAGCAGGATCAGGTACATCCACCCCGAGGCCCCGTTGCTCATGAAGTCCATGCGCCCCGGCACGGTCCGCGCGTGGTCCAGCACCGCCGGGAGTCCCCCCGCCCCATCCACCGCCAGCGGCACCGCGATCAGGAACCCCACCGTCAGCACGACCAGCTGCACCAGGTTCACCCACGCCGAACTCAGCAGCCCGCCCGCGACGAAGTACACCGTCATCACCACACCCCCCACCACCGCTCCCAGCCAGCGCGGCGCGCCCGCCACCACCTCGAGGATCCACGCCATCGCGATCAGCTGCCCCGCCAGGATCGCCAGCGTGCCGAGCCAGAGCAGCATCGCCATCGCCGCCCGCACCGAGGGTCCGTAGCGGTGTTCCAGATAGTCGCCCACCGTGCTGAGCGAGTGGTCGCGGGCGACGCGCCACATGCGCGGCCCCAGCCAGAGCGCGAGGATCAGGGTGCCGATTCCGGCGGACCCCACCCACCACCACGCCGCGAGCCCGTTCTCGTACCCGAGCCCCGCGGCCCCCACGGTGGAACCCGCCCCGATGTTGGCCGCGAGCAGCGTAGCGAAGAGGAGCACGGGACCCAGCGCGCGCCCCGCGACGAAGAAGTCGCTCGTCCCCGAGACGCGGCGCCCTATTGCGAGGCCCACCGCGGTGATGAGGATGACGTAGAGGAGGAGTACCGGCAGCGTGGCGCTCATCGGGCTCCCGGAAGGTCACGCACGGCTGGAATCCCCGGCAGGCCGCTGGCCGTCCGCACGGCGCGCAGGATCGCCTCGGCCACGACCTCGGCGGCGAGACCGCCGACCTGGCTCAGGTTGTAGCCCTCGGCGAGGGCCCCGGTTGCCAGGGAGAAGACCGTGTCGCCGTCGCTGGGCGTGTGGCTGGGGACGATCGCGCGTGCCAGCCCGTCGTCCGCCATCTGCGCCATCTTGGCAGCCTCCACCTTGGTGAGCCGCGCGTTGGTGGCGACGACGACGATGGTGGTGTTCTGTCCCGGCGACGGAGGCGGCACGAGGCCCCGCAGGATGCGCCGGGCGTCGGCGAAGGTCCCGTCTTCGGTGCGCGCCCCCGCGACCACCTGGCCGTTGCCGGGGTCGATCACGTCGCCGACCGCGTTGACCACCGCGATCGCGGCCACCACCAGGCCGCTCTCCAGCGTGATCGAACTGGTGCCCACACCGCCCTTCATGGACCGGCCCATCCCCATCATTTTCCCGACGGTGGCGCCCGCGCCCGCACCCACGCTCCCCTCGGCGACGGGGCCGGTTTTGGCGGCAGCAGCAGCTTGGTACCCACACTCGGGGCCGGGGCGCACGTCGGCCACGCGGAGGTCGAAGATGATCGCGCCCGAAACGATCGGAATGACGCCGATATCGGGAATCGGGTAGCCACGGCCGTTCTCCGCCAGGTAGCGCACGATGCCGTCCCGCGGAGAGAGGCCGAAGGCGCTTCCGCCCGAAATGAAGACGGCGTCGGGGCCCTGCACGCTGTTGAGGGGATCGAGCAGGTCGGTCTCCACCGTGCCGGGAGCGCCGCCGCTCTGGTCCACCGACCCGACAGTGCCCTCGGGAGCGATCACGACCGTGCAGCCCGTCGGGGCGTCCGGGTAGGTGAAGTGGCCGACACGGATTCCCTCGATTGCGGTGATGCCCTCCGCGTTGGCGGGGGACTGGGTGGCGGCGGGGTGGGGCGTGAGCGCCAAGGCGCACACAACCGCTGCGCTCAGCCGGGAACTCTGGTGCACTGGTCTCCTCCAGTACTGGTGATCACACCTGGGCTCGGCAAGAGTCCGCCCGGAGCGGAAGATAATGCCATTGAGCGGTCGGGCGCGGTGTTGCGGAGGCCGCCGTGCCTGGCGATCGCACGCTCACCCAGTCTCCTTTGCGGGCTCGGTTGGACGACCGGGGTCATCCAGCAGAATACGCCGCCAAGTGTCTCCTGTCGACTGCGCGTTGAAAGCGAGAAGACCCTCGCCGCAGGTGTGCCCAACACGCTGCGGAGGTGTTCCACCAAGGCGGGAGGGCTCGATCACCTGCGGATCGCCCGGACATGCAACCATTTCCCCCCGAATCGGGTCCAATAAACCAACAGCAGACACAGCCCCGAACATTCTGGCACGAAAATTGCTGGTGTAGTGGGCATCGTCGGGACGCCCCCGGCGAACAAGAACGGGAGAGGGAAAATGAGAACCATACGCTTGAGACGACACGGAAACCGCCGACTGACGGCAGCGGGATTGGCCTTGTCCCTGGGCTTGATTCTGGGCGCCGGCGAAGTCATCGAATCCCGGACGGCGGCCCAGGAGCCGCCCGCGCCGACGCACGAGGAGATGGTCGAGCCCGTCGACCATCGCTCGCTCGAACAGTCCCCCGCTGCGACGCGGAGTGTCCACCAGAAGGGACACCCTCGGGTCGGCCGAACCTTCCAACTGTAGCTGCGCGTGACAGATCGTTTCCTGGCGTGCGGCCCCGTCCGCGCGCTCTGTACTTCCGGGCCCGCCTGTCACCGGGCAGGCCCCTTCCACCCGTCGGCCGGTAGCGGCCCACCAGAGAATCCGTCGCGGATTGCTGGCCAAACGCCCCTGATCGTGCATACCCTTTAGTCGATGAGCCGGGGCGCGGCCCCACATCGACCACAACCTCGCCGGAACCTTCCCGGCTCCCCATGCACGCACTCCTCAAACGCTTCGCAGGACGCTTCGCCCTCACCCTCACGCTCGTCGTGCTGGAGGCAGCCGGGTGGATCCTCTTTCCCCTGGTCATCGGCCGCGCCATCGACAGTGTCCTCGCGGACTCGACCCGCGGCCTCTACGAGTTCGCCATCCTCGGCATCGTCACCATGGGGATCGCCGTTCTGCGCCGGCTGGTGGACAGCCGGGCCTACGCGCGGATTTACGTCACGCTGGGCGAGGAAATGGCGGAATCGGCCGCCGGGACCAGCACCTCCACCCGTACGGCGCGCCTCGGGATGCTCAAGGAGATCGTCGAATTCTTCGAAAACTCCCTGCCGGAACTGATCAACGCGGGGATCGGCCTGGCCGGAACGGTGGTGATCCTGGCCGCGCTCAACGTCCCGGTCTTCCTGGGGTGTCTCGTGGTCGCCGTCGCCACGGTGGTGCTCTACGCACTGACCGGCGGTCTGACGATGCGCTACAACCAGGGGCTCAACGACGAGCACGAACGGCAGGTCGACGCCGTCCACAGCGGCGATCCCGCCCGCCTGGCCAAGCACCTCCGCGCCATGATGCGCTGGAACATCCGCCTCTCGGACCTCGAAGCGGCCAACTTCGGCATCAACTGGGTCTTCATGATCGCCCTGCTGGTCTTCGCGGTGAGCGCGGCCACCACGGAGACGACGGAGTACGGCGCGGTCTTCGCGATCGTAATGTACGTCTTCCAGTTCGTCGAATCGATGCTGATGCTGCCGTTCTTCTACCAGGAGTGGCTGCGGTTGAGGGAGATCTCGGGGAGGCTGGCGGCGGCGGAGGGGGAAGACTGAGGGAACGAGGCCCGCCGCAAGGTGTCAGGACCCGCCCTTCTTCGGCAGCGGCACCGCCTGTCCCTCCGGAATCGGCGACTTGTACGGAACCCCGCCGATCGTCTCGGCGTGCGCCTCCTTCGCCCGCCTCAGCAAGTCCGCATCGAGGATGATCTCCGCCCCCATCAGCGCCAGAGCCTTCGTCGCCACCTGCGCCCCCTTGATCGAGCCCGGCGTCCCATGCGACGCGCTCGTCGCCCAGGAATGCCACGGGATATGCTCGGCCGCAGTCGTCACGCTGAACTCGACGGTCGGCGCGATGTAGCTCACCTCGGCCACATCCGAAGAGCCGCCATCGGCTGGAGTCGGCGCGGGAAGGAGGTGGTCGATCGTGTCGCGCAGGCCGGAGGTCTCCAGGTCGAGGAAGGCCTGCATCTTGCGGGCGAAGGTCTGGTCGGCCTCGCTGAACCGCGGCGGCCCCACGCGCTCCAGATTGGCCTGCATGGCCTCCTGGAGGGGACGCACGAGGGTGTACGGATGGACACCGGTGGTCAGGAAGATTTCGTAGTCGGTGCGCGTCATCTTCGCGGCGCCATCGGCGATGTCCAGGATCCAATCGTAGCTCTTCTCGACGGCGGCCCGGGTGGTGTCGCGTACGTAATACCACACGCGGGCGTACTCGGGCACCACATTCGGCGCATCGCCCGCGTTCGGGATCACGTAGTGGATGCGGGCGCTCGGTTCGACGTGCTCGCGCATCATGTTCACCCCGTGGTTCATGAGCTCGACGGCGTCCAGCGCGCTACGCCCGTTCCAGGGGTCGAAGGCGCCGTGGGCGGCCTGGCCGCGGAAGGTGACCTCGAAGTTGTTGAGCGCGCGGGCACGGTTGTTGCTCACGGCCGTCCTCTGGCTCGGATGCCAGACGATCGATGCGTCGAGGTCGTCGAAGAGGCCGTCGCGGGCCATGTAGACCTTGCCGACCACGGTCTCCTCGGCGGGGGTGCCGTAGAGGCGGACGGTCCCGGCGGTGCCGTGCTCGGCCATCATGCGCTTGACGGCGATCGCGGCAGCCACCGAGGCCGCGCCGAAGAGGTTGTGGCCGCAGCCGTGCCCGTGGGGGTGCGCGTCCTTGCGGGGGGCGCGCCCGGGCACAACCGCGTTGCCGATGTTGGGGAGCGCGTCGTATTCGGCGAGCACGCCCAGGATGGGTCGCCCCGATCCCCACGACGCGACGAAGGCGGTGGGCATGCCCGCGACACCGCGTTCGACGGTGAAGCCTTCGGCCTCGAGGACATCGGCGAGGTAGCCGGCGGACTGATGCTCCTCCAGCGCGATCTCGGCGAAGTCCCACAGGCGCAACGACATTTCCGTGACGAGATCTTCCAGGGCGGTGGCGTGGGCGAGGGCGGAGGTCTTGCCTTCCTCGATGGACTGGGGGGAGGCGGGGACGGGGGGGAGCGTGGCGAGCAGCGTGGCGGTGACGAAACCGGCGAGCCTCATGAGGTGTATTCCTTTGTCGTCCTGAAACGGTTCGAAGATGGATGGCGTAGAAACCATTATCGCGTGACGGATCCGGATCCGCACGCGCAACTTCAAGGAAGGGGTGCAATCATGATCACGTCACTTCAATCAAGATTTCACTGGGTTCTGGTGTGGGGTACCGCGGCCGGGTTGGCCGGGCTTCCCGCGGAGATGGCGGCTCAGTCGGGGCCGGGCCAATCGTCAGGACGGCTCGGCGCGTGGATGGCGGAAGCGCGGGCAAGCTCCTTTCACGCTTCAATCCAGGCTGATGGAATGGCGAACGGGGTGGCGAGCCAATCGGGCCAGGCTGGACTTTGGGCGCCGCTTCGGGTTCCCACCGGGATGCCTGCCGGGCCGGACGCCGCAGCGTCGCCCGGAAAGGTCTTCCTATCTACCCTGGCCGGGGCAGCGATCCCCTTCGCCCCCTTCATGCTTTTCTGGCACTTCTGGTTGGAGGAACTGCCGAGCCAGGGTGACGATCCGGGCCTGGCACTGTTGCTGATCTCGTCCGCCAACCTCCTTACCGTTCCCATGGCGGCGGGAATCGCCGGAGTCGATAGCCTCGGGCGCACTTTGTTCGGGTCCGGGCTCGGGTTCATTTTGGGAACCATCGCGACTCAGTCTACCGACCTCAGGGATTCCGAGTTTACCCTGGCCCCACCCGTGTTCGCTCTGACGATGGCGGCGGTCACCACGTTCGCGATCACGGTCTGGGAGGGTGGGTGACGGGGTCCGGGGGGACCGGCAGCGTCACCGCGAGCTGGGGCAAACCAGTTGAATGAACGGACCGTTGGAACCGACCCACGCCAATACCGAGGAGGGCAGGAATGTCATCTCACGCCAGGACCCGGCTGCAATTGCTGTTCTGGGGAATGTCGGCTGCATTAGTCTCGTTGCCGGCCGATTTGTCCGCCCAGTCGACGGCCCATCAGCCGCCGCGGACTCTCGGGGTGTGGCTCGCAGAAGCACGGGCGAGCCCGTTTCATGACCTGATGGTGTTCGGCACCCTGGCGAATCCGGCTGCCGGGTTGGCTGTTGACATAGGTGCGGGCGTTCCGGACATGGTCTGGCCCCCGATGACTCCATTGCCCGACAGCGCGGTATCGTGCAGAAAGGTATTCGGCTATACCCTGGTCGCGGCATTCGTCCCCATGGGTGTCGCAATGATGGCCGCCTCGGGTGGTGCTTGGGTCGCGTTCCTCGGTGGCTGGGCGGTCACCCTCGTCTCTGTTCCCGTCGCCGCGAGGGCAGCCGGAACCACCCGTGTCCCGGAGACGATAGTCGGCTCCGCGCTAGGGTTTGTGGCCGGGGCGGCGTTGGGTGCTGTCTTCGCGGGGGGCCTCGGCGACTACTGGTACTTGCCCGTCTATTCGGCGACAATGGCCGTCGTCACCTCGGCTATCGCCCCCCGGTAGCCATCCGCGTACAATGCAGGACTCGCGCACCATTGTGCACTCCGTTACTGTCCGGCATCACTCAGGTAGTTGATCCGCTGGCAGAACGGAGACACCGTGCTTCGCACTTTCGAACACCCCATCGCCACCGCCGCCACGCCCCTGCTGGCCGTCCTCCTCCTCCCCCTGGCCTGCTCGACCGACTCGCGCGATCCGGGCCAGGATCCCTCCGCTTCCTCCGAAAGTCCCCCCACCTTCCAGGTCGACCCCACCTGGCCCCGCGAACTCCCGAACGACTGGATCCTCGGCTCCATCACCTCGGTCTTCGTCGACGACCGGGATCACGTCTGGATCACGCATCTGCCCGAGACCCTCACGCCCGAGGAGATCGCCGCGGTACAGAATCCGCCCCTTGGCGAATGCTGCGTCCCCGCTCCCGTGGTCATCGAGATCGACCCGGACGGGAACCTGGTGCAGGGCTGGGGCGACCCCTCCACGCAGGATGTCTCGGAGTTCCCGCGCAATTCCCACGGCCTCTTCATCGATCACAACGGCTTCGTGTGGATCGGGACCTACCGCCACCACCGCGTCATGAAGTTCGCCCGCGATGGCCAACACCTCATGACGCTCGGCCGGTATGACGAAAATGGCGGAAATGGTAATACCGACCTCCTGGGCGGCCCCGCCGGCATCTGGGTCGACCCCGAAACCAACGAGGTCTTCGTCGCCGACGGCTACCGCAACCGGCGGGTCATCGTCTTCGACGGCGAGACCGGCGACTATCTGCGGCACTGGGGAGCCTACGGCGAGCCCCCCGACGACGAAGCCGAGTACGACTACGCCGGTCGCACGGCCGACCGCCCTCCCCCACCCCAGTTCTCCACCGTGCACGGTCTCGTCGGCTCACGCGACGGCCTGATCTACGTCGCGGACCGGCGCGGCAACCGCGTCCAGGTCTTCCAGCGCGACGGCACCTACGTGACCGAGAAGACGATCGCGCCGCTGACCCGCGCGTCCGGTTCGGCCTTCGTGGTCGCGCTGTCACCCGACGACGCGCAGCGCTGGCTGTACCTGGCCGACGGCACCAATCACAAGGTGTGGATCCTGCGCAGGTCGGATCTTGAGGTGGTGGGTGAATTCGGGCGCGGGGGGCGTCAGGCGGGGCAGTTCATCCGGCCTCATGGGATGGATGTGGATTCGCGGGGGAACATCTACGTGGGTGAAGCGTCGACGGGGAGACGGGTGCAGAAGTTTGTGGCGGGGGGTGGGGGGTAGGGCGGACGGACCCGCGCATGAAACTCGGCAGTCCCGGATCAAGTCCCCGCGAGCACTGGGAGCGGCCGGGGCACCGGTCCCGTCAACGACGCCTGTAGCCCAGGTCGACCAAGACCCAGACCGGATTCGAACGGCCTTCCGAACTGAAGCGGAGGACCCGGGCGGCCTGGAGTATCACGCGATCCAGCGTCCTGTTTCCGGAGGTGGCGGCTGGCGAGGAGGGTCAAGGTCCGGCCACCCATCAGGTCCCGGAGTGCTGTCGGCCAAAACCGTACCCTATCGTCGTCCATATCTCACCCGGTTCGCACTTGACGAGACCAGGGTGGTATCGGGTTCTGCGCGCGGCTCGAAGCGCCGCCTGGTCGAATCGATCCCACCCGGATCTGATCTCGACCTTCGCTTCCCGGACCCGCCCGCGCTCGTCGACGAGGATCGCCAAGGTGGTTTCGCCCCGGCGGCCGGCGGCGCCAAGGTTTTCCACCATGACCAATGTGTCCGGTAGCGGTGGAACATCGCACAGACGGGGCGCAAACGATATGGACCGGCTGACCCACACCGCGACCGCGTTGCCCCTGTTCCGGGCCGGCTCGAATCGATGGACCCGTGCTACGCGCAGTGCAGCCAGGTCCACGGTTTCGTTTTCCGAGCTGAGGCCGACCCTTACGTCCACCACTCTTCCGAGCGTGTCCACAAGCATCTGCACCACGGTTGTGTCCGCGACACCCTGCTCCATCATCCCCGTGGCGCGGTACTCATGTCTCCGGGCCAACAGGATCTCGTCATGGTTGATGATAACCGGGTCTTTCGAGCCGCTGGTCGCCCCGCCGACCAGGTGACCCGAGGCGCATCCGGCCACCAGGACGCCGCCGAAGGCCACCCACCCTGCCAGCCACGAGTTGCCGAAGACACGGCGATGTATATTACACATGACAAAATGTAATGTTCTCTTTACATTGTAACCAAAATAAGCGAAACGTTCGTCCGAGAGGCTTCATCCCCGGCACCACACCCAATATTGCGATTCCGCACCGACCTTGTCACTCTCTGTTTCCCCTACCCACCAATCTCCCACAGGACGACACCGACATGAGTCTGGCGACATTCCTGCCGCGCATTCCTCGACCAGCGATGGGCTCCGCCATCATCGCGCTGACTCTCACCGCTGCCGCTGTGGCTGGCCACTACCCGCCCCCTCTCGCCGCCCAGCAGCTCGACACCCTCGCCTTCAAGGACCTCAGCTATCGCATGGCGGGTCCGTTTCGCGGCGGGCGCTCATCCGCCGCGACCGGTTTCCTCAACGACTCCGACCGCTGGCTGATGGGCACCACCGGCGGCGGCGTCTGGGAGACCACCGACAACGGGGTCACTTGGGAGAACATCTCCGACGGGTACTTCGGGGGGTCGATCGGCGCGGTCAGGGTGGCCGATTCGGACCAGAACGTGATCTACGTCGGGCAGGGCTCGGCGTGCATCCGGGGCAACACCTCGACCGGGCGGGGCGCGTGGAAGTCGATGGACGATGGACGGACCTGGTCGTTCATCGGCCTTCCCGAGACGGGGCAGATTCCGCGCATCGAAGTGCACCCGCGCGACCACGACCTGGTCTACGTGGCCGCCCTCGGCCATCCGTTCGGCAAGAACCCCGAGCGTGGGATCTTCCGCTCGCGCGACGGAGGCGACACCTGGGAGCACGTCCTGGCGCTCAACGACTCGACCGGCGCGTCCGATCTGGCCATGGACATGACCAACCCGCGCATTCTGTATGCGGGGATGTGGCGGGGGGAGCGGAAGCCGTGGGCGCTGATCTCGGGCGCGGAGGAGGGCGGCGTCTACAAGACGACCGACGGGGGTGACACGTGGACGAAGCTGGGTGGTGGACTTCCGGAAGGGATCGTCGGCAAGGTGGGGGTGACCGTGTCCCCAGCGGATCCCGACCGGGTGTGGGCGATCATCGAGGCCGAGCCCGACGGGGGCGTCTACCGCTCCGACGACGGCGGCGCGACCTGGACCCGCACCAACTCGGACAACAACCTGCGCCAGCGCGCCTGGTACTACACGCACATCCAGGCCGATCCCGTCGACCCGAACACCGTCTACGCGCTCAACACCCGCCTGTACCGTTCGGTCGACGGCGGCACGACCTTCGAGATGATCCCCGTCCCCCACGGCGATGTGCACGACCTGTGGATCCACCCCTCCGATCCCGCGCGCATGGTGGTCGCCGACGACGGCGGCGCGCAGGTCACCGTGAACAGCGGCGAGACCTGGTCCACCTACTACAACCAGCCCACCGCCGAGTTCTACGACGTCATCGTCGACAACGGCTTCCCCTACCGGCTTTACGGGGCCCAGCAGGACAATACGACCATTTCGGTGCCCGCCTGGTCGGATGTGAACACCCTCTATCCCAAGCAGCACTGGCAGAATGTCGGCGGCTGCGAGACGGGACCGATCGCGCTGCACCCCGATCACCCGCACATCGTCTACGCCGGGTGCTACGGCGGGGTGATGGACCGCTACGACCTGGCGTCGGGACAGCGGCGCAACATCATGCTCTACCCGCAACTCCAGCTGGGGATGGCAACGAAGGATCTTCGGCATCGCTTCCAGTGGGTGTCGCCGATGGTGGTCAGCCGGCACGACCCGAATGTGATCTATCACGGGTCGCAGTACGTGAACCGTTCCCGCGACGAAGGCGTGACGTGGGAGACGATCAGCCCGGATCTGACGACGGACAATCCGGCCCACCAGGAACAGTCGGGCGGGCCGATCAATGCCGACGTGACCGGGGTGGAGATCTACAACGTGGTCTTCTCGATCGCCGAGTCGCCCTTCGACGCGAACGAGATCTGGGCCGGGAGCGACGACGGGCGGGTGCACATTACGCGCGACGGGGGCGCCAATTGGACTGAGATCACGCCGGACGGGATGCCGGAGCTGGGGACGGTGGACGAGATCGAGCTGTCGGTGCACCGCGCGGGGCGGGCGTACATCGCCGTGCAGCGGTACCGGATGGACGACTTCGACCCCTACGTCTTCCGCACCGACGATTTCGGCGCGTCCTGGACCCAGGTCACCGACGGCGTCCCCTCCGGTCACCCCGTGCGCACCGTGCGCGAGGATCCGGCCCACGATGGCCTCCTCTTCGCGGGCACCGAGTTCGGCGTCTTCGTCTCGCTCGACGCGGGCGATTCGTGGCAGAGCTTCCAGCGCAACCTGCCCGTCACTCCGGTCACCGGGATGCGCGTGGCCCACGACGACCTGATCCTCTCCACGCAGGGACGTTCGTTCTGGATCATGGACGACATTTCGCCGTTGCGTGAGATCGAGGCGGCGATGGCGGCAGGGACCCACCTCTTCCAGCCGCGCGATGTGCGTCGGCTGACCAATCTGGGTACCCCGGGCCTGGCGGAATTGAATCCGGAACCGCGCGCCGCAGGGGCGCAGATCCACTACTACCTGGGCGAGGAGCCCGACGGCGAGGTCCGGATCGAAGTGGTGGATCCGAGCGGGGAAGTGGTTCAGACCTTCTCCTCCGACTCGGCGGCGGCGGAAGAGGCGGACGGCCAGCGGATCACCGGTGACGCCGGGTTGAACCGGATCGCGTGGACGCTCCACTATCCGGGACCGGAGATGCCCGAGGGGGCGGTCGTGTGGGGGTACTCGGGCGGCATGAAGGCCCCTCCCGGCACCTACACCGTCAGGATGACCGTGGGCGAAACAATAGCGGAACGGGCCTTCGAGCTCCTGCCCGACCCGCGCATCCCCGAAGTCACCGCGGCCAGCTACGAAGAGCAGTTCCGCGTGGCCATCATGGCGCGCGACTCCATCAACTCCATCTCTCGGGCCATCGACGACCTCACCACCATCCGGGAACAGGTAGAGGAGGTCATGGCGCGGGCCCGAGCGGCAGACCAGGCCGACGCGCTTCAGCCGCTGGCCGATACGCTGGCCGAAAAATCGACGGGGGTGACCGAGGACCTCATGCAGACGAAGAACCGGTCCAACCAGGATCCCATCCGCTTCCCACCCCGGCTCGACAACCAGTGGCTCGAGCTGTACGGACGGGTCACCGGGTCGGATGGCTACATCTCGGGCGGCCCGGAGGGAGCGCCCCAGGCGGGGACGATGGAACGGCTCGAGCATCTGCTGGAGGAATGGGATGCGATACGTGGTCGCTATCTCGACCTCCTGGAAAACGAACTGCGCCGCTTCAACGAGGCGGTGGAGCGGCTCGGGCTGCCCGCGGTGGTGTTGCCGCGACGGGGGAGGATCGTGAGTTAGACCGCCCGACCGGGGACGCCCTAGCGGCTCTCGAGCACGGATCGGTCCGCGGGTTGCCAGGCATTCCGCGTGACTGGGCGAAGCGACGAGTCGGAACGCCGGGCGACGTCTTTGCGTAGGTTAAGACAACGGTACGCCCGCGCTCGAGCGTCATAGGTACAAACAAGGGAATCGGACCATGGGATTCAAGGACGAATTCAAGCGATATCTCCCCGAGCGGCGAAAACGCTGCGCGGCCATCATCCATTCCGCCTCGGCTGTCGCGGGCGGGGCGGCGGGCGTAGCGGTGATTCCCGGTTCGGACTCGGTTGCCATCGCGCCGGTGCAGGTGGCCATGATCACCGCACTGGCCGACGAGTTCGACATCCCCTGGACCGACGGAGCCGTTCGCTCGACCCTCTACGCCACCCTCGGAACCATGGTCGGAAGGGGAGGGGCCAACCTGGTGCTCCGTTGGGTCCCGGTCTACGGGAATCTGGTAAGGGCGACCGTGGCCGCGAGCGTCACCCAGGCGCTCGGATGGGCGGTGGTGAAGAAGCTGGAAACGGACGGCAAGCTGGTCTGACCCGCCTACCAGGCCACCGCCGCGCTGTTGTTCCGGTTGTGTGAAGCCGCCCGCAACTCCCCCGTCTCCGGATCCCGGCTGACCGCTACCCACAACCCCTCGCCCGACAGGCGCGCCTGCGTCGGGTCCAGTTCCTCGTACGCGTACCCGGTCCCGTCCAGCACCTCGCGCGGGAACCCGCCGACCGGAACCCGGAAGGTGAGCTGGAAGGTCGCGGGATCGGTGTCGGGGTAGAAGAAGTCGGGGGTGTTGATCGCCTCGTCGACAGTCTGGCCGAAGTGCATCACGCCGAGCAGCGCCTGGAAGGTGCGGTGGTGGAGACCAGATCCCATCGAGGCGAAGCCGAGGAGCGGCTGACCGTCGTGGAAGAGAATGCCCGTCTCGGTGGGAGCGGGAAGCCGCGCGCCCGGTTCGAGCCGCGCGATCTGCTGCTGCTGGAAGGAGGCGGGGTCGCCGATGGTGATGCCGTCGACAACGATCGCCGTCTTGCCCCAAAGCACCGCGTTGATGCTGTGGGTGATGGCGGCGATGTTGCCGTCCGCGTCGATGGCGACGACATCGTCGGAGTGGCCGGGGGTGGCGGGGGTCCAGGTGCCGAAGGGCAACCCCGCTTCCATGATCGCCCAGAACGACTTCGCATGCTCGGGCGTGACCCGCTGCCCGGGCGTGAAGTCCGCGCCGAAGAGGGCGGTCAGGGTCTCCGGGGGGAAGAAGTCCAGCATGAAGTTGCGGGTGACGTCGAGCGCCTTGCGCAGCGCATCCGCCGATTCCGTCCAGTGGCCGTCGTCCACGAGCCCCGCTGCGGTGGCCAATCGTTGCGCCTCGATCAGGGCGACCCCGCCCGCATTCGGCGGCGGGTTCGTGTAGACGGTGTAGCCCCTGCCCAGGTTCGCCACGAGCGGCTCCTGCCACAGCACCTCGTAGGCGGCCAGGTCCTCGACGGTCATCCGCCCGCCATCCGCCTGGACCGCCGCGGCCGCCTTTTCGCCCCAGGGGCCGCCGTACATGTAATCCGTACCGTGCTCGGCCACCTCACGCAGCGTAGATCCCAGCGCGGGCTGCACGAACACGTCGCCCTCGACGAACGGCGAACCGTCGTCCTTCAGGAAGGTCGCGTGCGTCTCAGGCAGACGGGCCAGGTCCGGCGAGCGAATCGCCCAATACCCGGCCATCTTCTCCGAAACCGGGAACCCGCTCTCGGCCACGTGGATCGCCGGCTTGAAGATCTCCGCCCACGGAAGCCGCCCGAATCGCTCGTGAGCCGCGCCCACCCCCTTCATGAAGCCGCCCACCAGCGCCGTGCGTCCCCCCACCTCGGTCCCGTACATCCCTTCGGGTGACGACATGTCGATGCCGCCCGGAATCGTGAGCGGGTCGTCCTCGCCGAGCACGGTGTTCCACTCGGCGTTCATGGTGTGCACGGTGCCGGAGCCAGCATCGTAGTACA
This sequence comes from Longimicrobiales bacterium, assembly GCA_965208295.1. Lineage (GTDB taxonomy): Bacteria > Gemmatimonadota > Gemmatimonadetes > Longimicrobiales > Gaopeijiaceae > Bin94. The sequence continues at coordinate 2,546,753 of OZ242328.1, forward strand.
CCAGCGACATGATGCCGAAGTAGCTGATCGGGGCCCCCGCGGTGAGCGCGACCTGGGTCAGCGCAGCCGTGAGGGCCGCGTCGATCGCGCCACCCCCCCGCTTGAGCGCCTCCAGCCCGGCACGCGCGGCGAGCCCGTTGTAGGCCACCGTGACCGCGCCCCTTTTTCCCATGGCTACGCCCGCCTCGGTGCGTTCCACCAGCTGCGCGGCCATGAAGCGGTCGTAGTCGTCGGCCCAGTTCTCGGGGGACAGGTCGGGTACGCTGGAACACGCCTGCGGTGCGAGCACGGCCAGCGACAGAAGGAGGGCAGGCAGCCGGGGCATCCGTTGGAAAAAACCCCCCGGATTCCGATTGATCCCCGGGCCGGCTGCGCGGATCGTGATTTTTTTCACAATGTAATTTCTACTTTCCATTATGGAATGTATAGTATACATATTGCTACTCCGAAGCTGGCCGCCGCCCCAGCCACTGCTCCCACCACTCCAGCTGCACCCATGCCCGATGCACCGTCCGCCAGGGTGTCCATCCGCCGTGGTACGAGTCCGGGTAGCGCACGAACCGGGCGGGGACCTGCTGTTTGCGCAGTGCCACGTACATCTGTTCCGCCTCTTCGATGGGGACACGGTGGTCGGATTCGCCGTGGACGAACATGGTCGGCGTGGTGACCCCTTTCGCGTGAATGATGGGAGACGAGCGCATCAGGTTCTCCAGTCCCCGCTCCTCCCAGGGCGGCCCGTAGAATTCGCTCTCCTTGGTGCGCGGGATGTCGGCCACCCCGTAGTCGCTGACCCAGTTCGATATGGACGCGCCCGCGATGGCGGCAGCAAAACGGTCGGTTTTGGTGATGACTACGTTGGTCATGTAGCCACCGTAGGAGTACCCGGTCACGCCCATCCGGTCCGTATCGATGTCGTAGTTGGCAATCGCGTGATCGACCCCGGCCATGACGTCTTCGTAGTCCTTGAATCCCCACCCGCCCCACGTCCCCCAGCGGAAGTCCTCGCCGTAGCCTGTCGAGGCGCGCGGGTTCGTGTAAAGCACCATGTAACCCTGCGCCGCAAGCAACTGGCGATCAAAGGAGAAGTCGTTGCCGTAGGCACCGTGGGGGCCGCCGTGAATCACGAGGATCATGGGGAAGCCACCCTCGCCCCCACTCCCACCCCCGTCGTACCCCCGCGCCGGCAAAATCCACCCCTCCACCTCGGTGCCGTCCTCGCTCCGGAACTGCAGGCGATCGGGCGAAGCAAGGGCCAGATCGGCCAGCAGCGGCCCGTTCACGTCGCTCACGCGGGTCTCCCCATCGCCCCCAACCGCTGCGGCCCAAATGTCGCCCGGCTGCACGGGATCGGTGGCCCGGTACGCGACCTGCGAGTAGTCGGCCGAGAAGGAGAAGCTGCCCAGCCGGCGGTCCCCCGTAGTGACCTGTTCGACATTTCCGCCCCCGGCCGGAACCCGAAACAGATGACTGTTGCCGGCGATCCCACCGGAGAAGTACACGTGCCGGCCAGCCGGCGCCCACGAGTGCCCACCGGGAATCAGGTCCCAGTCGGCCGTGAGGTTGAGGGTGCGCTCACCGGTCTCCGCGTCGAAGACGAACAGCTCCGACGACGCCCCCCGGTCACGCCCCTCCCGAATGATCACATCCAGCCCCTCGTTGCCCCGCACCACGATCCGGCCGCCGTCCGGGGACCACGACGGCGAAGAGTAGTTGTACTCGTCGTCCGTAAGGCGGGTCACGCTGCCGTCCAGGTCCACCGTCCACAGGTCGCTTCGCCCGTAGCTGTGCTCGTCGCGCTGGTGGCTGTCGGCGGTAAACGCCAGCCGGCGCCCGTCCGGACTCCACGCCAGTCCTCCGGCGTTGACTCCCAGCTCGGTCAGCTGCCGCGGCTCGCCCCCTGCCGCCGGAATCACATGGATCTCGCGCGGCGGCGTCGCGAGCGGATCGCGCGGATCCGGCAAGTAGCCGCGCCGGTCGAAGCGGTAGTTCATCCAGTCGTAGTCCCGGCCATCGAACCGCTCCACCGTGCGGCGCTCGAAGTCCGACGCGTATGTGCGCGGCGGGGCCGGGGGCGGCCGCACAGGCGCGGTGAACGCGATCCAGGCTCCGTCCGGACTGAACACCGGCGAACCGCCCAACCCCTCAATCTGAAACGCCTCCCCGGCGGGCCGGTCCATGCGAAGGAACCAGGTCCCGCCGCTCGTGCGCCCGTCCGGACCCGGCCGTCTGGAGCTGAACACGAGGAGGCGACCGTCCGGAGTCCACTGCGGCGACGAAGCGCTGAAGCTGGGGCTGGTCAGACGAACCGGCTCACCCGTCCCGTCCGCGGCGGCCAGCCAGATTTCGCTGTGACGCCGGTTCTCCTCCTCCACCACCCAGCTCACGACGTACGCAACCCGCGAACCGTCGGGTGACAGAGCCGGGCTGCCGGCGTTCTTCAGCCGGTAGTAGTCCTCCAGTTCCAGGGGACGGCGCTCCTGAGCGGAGGCGGGGGCCGTCAGTGTCGCCGCGGCACCGATCGTGACGAGACACGCAATCGACCCCCACGTCCCCCGCGCCACCCGCACCCTCCCATTCCGCCGACAAGGCAACTTCCGCGAACGCAAGATCATGACTCCTCCGGTGCTGATGGTTCATCGCCAATGTGAGGCCCCGGCACCCGAGCGTCCAATCCCCTACCCGATCCCCACCTCGATTTTCCGCCAATGGCCCTGGCGAAAGCGGACGATGCCCAGCACGCAGCGAGTCATGTGGCCGAGAAGAATCGCCAGCCAGATGTGCCACGCCTCGAGCCCGACGGTCTCCTGCAGAACCCAGCACACGGCGAGGGGCAGCGCGAGCTGCGAGATGAGCGAGATGTACATCGCGCCGCGCGTGTCGCCCGTCCCCTGCAGGGCCCCGTTGTGCGCCAGCGCCACCGTGACGAACAGCCCCGAGACACTCAGGAACGCCAGCAGTTCCCTCCCAACGGCTGCAACCGCAGGATCCTCCATTCCGAACGCCCCCAGCAACAGGTCGGGGACCGACAGGAAGACAATACCGACCCCGACCGCAACCGCGACCCCGATGCCCGAAGCCACACGCGTCCCCTTGACCGACCGCTCGGGCTTTCCGGCGCCCAGATTCTGGCCCGCGAATGCCGCCGTCGCCCCCATGATCCCCACTGATGTCCACGTGACCAGCGAGAAGAGCTGGGTGTACCCGACCGAGTACGCCGCCTGTGCCTCCGCGCTGTTGGCCAGAGACCCGATGAAGCGCAGCAGAATGACGCCCCCGACGTTCATCGCCACTCCCTGGATCCCGGTCGGCAGCCCGAAGCGGAAGAGTTGGCGGATCACGGCCGGATCGGGCCGCCAGTCCAGTCCCCGGTGGATGTGAACCACCCAGCGCCCGGTCAGCAGAAACCAGGCCGCGGCAATGGTTATGATTCCGGCCGAAATGACCGTCCCCATGGCCGCCCCGGTCGTGCCGAAGGCGGGGATCGGACCCAGCCCCCGGATCAGGATCACGCTGATCGCCACATTCAGGACGGTCATAGCGATCCCCAGCCGGAGCGGCGTACGCGCGTCGCCGGCCGAGCGCAGCGCCCCGCCCAGCATGAAGAAGACCATCATGCCGAAGTTGAAGATGAACATGGTGCGGATGTACGGGAGCGCCTCCGCCTGCACCGCCGGGGCCGCGTTGACGAGGTCCAGGAGCGACGGGGCCAGGAAATAGCCCAGCGGGGCGAGGATCCCCACGCAGAGGATCCCGGCGGTGAGAAACGCCTGATAGACGACCCTGTTCACCGTCTCCGCCTCGTTCCTGCCCGCGAAACGGGCCACCAGCACCCCCATCCCGGTGAAGAGCGAGCCGATAAACACCTGTACCACCAGGTAGATCTGCCACGACACCCCGATCGCCGCGTTGCCCGTGTAGCCGACGAAGTGCCCCACCATGGCGTGATCAACCAGACCCTGCATTCCCCCGATCACATTCTGGAGCATCGTCGGCCACGCCAGCATCCAGACGGCGCGGCCGATGGGGCCCTCGACGATGGAGCGGTCGAAGGTGCGGCCGGTCGGCTCGGTCACGGGGGTTGGCGGTCCGCGGACGGAGCCGGGGGGATTTTCTCCGCGGACGGTTCGGCCCGGGCAGGCGACGGATTCGCTATCGGTTCCTCACCAGGCGTGAACCGGCGAAAGCCCCCACAACCCCGAGCACGGGATTGAGCCATGTCAGCCACTGCGGCTGCTGTCCGGAGTTCATCGCCTCCATCAAGCTCACCTCCGGCGGCCGGACGCCTTCGGTCGCGGGAACGCCTGCCAACGCCAGGGCAACACCCAGCACGACCACGAGCACCATGAGCATCAGGAGTCCGCGGTCGTCGGCAGCCACCCAGGTGCAGACCACCCCACCGGACACCCCGGCGAGCAGGCCGACGATGATCGAGCCAAACAACCACCCCCCCGAGACGTCCCAGCTTCCGGGCTGGAAGGCGCCGTCCACTCCCATGACCATCCAGAGGCCCGCGAACAGGAGGAAGACCGCCCCGGCCATCACGACCCACCCAAGCACCGCCCCGCCCACGTTGCGAACGTGTACCACGATTCCCCCTTCGCGTGTCGAATTGTATTCTGGACCGGATGGAGGGTAAGGTAAAACGGACTTGTCCGGCAACCGAGGCATCCGGGCTGCTATCTTTTCCGGGCCCCCGTCACACACGCCCGGGGACGATTTCCGACCAAGGAGACGAGATGGACCGAGCAGCCGAAGGCACCGATCACAGCACACCGAGGGTCGAACTGTCCTACCCGATCGCGGCGAGCGCCGACACCGTGTGGAACATCCTCACGGACCCCGCGCGCTTCTCCGCCTGGATGCAGGGCGAGGTGACCTTCGACACGCGCCCCGGAAGCCCGTTTCGCGCCGCCTTCACCAACTACGGCATCGTCATGAGCGGCGAGATCCGTGCCGTCGACCCGGACGCCCGGCGCATCGAGCTCACCTGGGGCGTCGAATCGGGACCGCAGGCGGGGGAATACCCGGCCGGGTCATCGCTGCTGGCCTTCGAGGTGCACCCGGAAGGAGCTTCGTCCCGCCTCGAGCTGCGCCACACCGGCCTCCCCTCCGCACGCGCCGCGCAGGAGCAGGAGGGCGGATGGCGCTTCCAGCTCAGCCGCCTCGACCTGACGGCCAACCGTGCCGACCTGGCCGCCGGTCTCGATCGCACCCTCCCCGAGTGGATCGCCGCCTGGAACGAGCAGGACGAAGAGGCGCGCATGGCCGCGCTCCGCCGCTGCTGCGCCGACGACGTCACCTTCCGCGACGACTGGACCGGGCTCAGCGGCATCGGCCTCCTCGGCATGCACATCGCCAACTGCCACCAGTACATGCCCGGCTACTCCCTGGAACACACCGGCGACATCCGCATCTGCCGGGGCGAGGCGCTGGTCGGATGGCGCACCACCGGCCCGGGCGGGCCCGGCGAAGGCTTCAACCACATCCAGGCCGACCCGGACGGGACAATTCGCCGCGTGACGGGATTTCAGCAGGGATAGAGTATACTTTACATTACATAAAGTAATGTTGAGTTTACATTCCGCTTGGGCGCGGCCGCTACCCCAGCATGCTTACCCCCGCCGCCGCGGCGCCGGCGGCAGAGCCTCGACCACCTCCACCATGCGAGCTTGCTGGTCCTCATCGGGGAGACCACCCCTCGCCGCCCCGATGTTGTCCAGCATGTGCCGGGCCTGGCTCGTGGCCGGGGTCACGCAGGTCACCGCCGGGTGGGCCGCCGCGAACTTCAGGAAGAACTGCGCCCAGCTCGTGGCACCGAACTCGGCGGCCCACTCCGGTACCTCCTGGCCCGAGGCCCGCGTAAACAGATTCCGGCCGAACGGCACGTACACCAGCACGCCGATCCCCTGGTCCATCGCGATCGGGAAGATGTCCTCCGCGGCGCTCGTGTTGTTCGCCGCGTAGTCGATCCCGATGAAGTCGAGCGGGTAGTCGACCATGGCTTGGGCCAGCGCCTCGTACTGCCGCTTGCTCGTGCTCGTGATGCCCAGGTAGCGGATCCGCCCCTCGGCCTTCAGCTCCTGCAGGATCCCCACCTGGGTAGGCGGGTCACCCAGATTGTGCACCTGGATAAGGTCGATGACGTCCAGGCCGAAGTACCCGAACGACCGCTCGATCTGTGCACGCGCCCCCGCCGGATCGGCCGACCCCCCACCACGCCCCGCCACGTTGACCTTGGTGGCCCAGAAGATCTGGTCGGTGAACCCCTCCTCGGTCGCGATTTCGCCCGCAACCTCCTCGGAGTCACCGTAGGAGGGCGCCGTGTCAAACACCTTGGCACCGTGCTCGGTGAAGGTCTTGAGCACGTCACGCAGTCCGCTCACATCCTCGCTGCCCGCCATCCGGCGGAACGTCGCCGAGCTGCCAAGGCCGATGATCGGCAGCTGCTCGCCGCTGGACGGAACCGCCCGGGTGATCAGATCCTGCGTGCGAAGTGCCCGCAGCATCCGGGGATTGAGAGAGAGTGCCGCGCCCGCCGCGGCGCTGGTCCGAAGCCAATCGCGTCGTGTCAACATCTTTTCGGGTCCTCCTGGAGTTGGGAAACCGCCGGGCCATCCACGGCCCGGCCAATGGTCAAGGTGCAAGGGACACATGCGGTCCCGCAATTGTTAAGGACAGCCGAAGCAGCCCGTGTGTTAGTCCGGCCGAGGACCCGCCCGGAGGTTGTGGGACGACCGCGACTGGCGACACTTGCCGGGGACACAAACGCCCCGCCAGAAGCCTATCTGACGATCGTGACCGACCCCGTCTCCACCGACCGCTGCCGGTAGTCCGTCCCCGCAACCTGCTCCAGAGTCCCCCGGTAGTCTCGCGCGGAGCCCACGTCCTCGGCCCAGAACCGGAACACCGTGCCGCTTTCCGGGATCTCTCCGGCCACGAAGGCCCTCACGCCTCCCGTCCCCGGAGCGTGATAGATCGTCAGCCCCTCGGCCACCTGGATCGAATCCGCGGGCGGGCCCGAGAGCAACAGCACCACCGCACCGACGTTCGCTTCGTCGTAGCGCAGCCGGACCCTCAGAAAACCGGGCGCCCCCCGCACGTTGACGCTCGCCTGCTGGATCGCCGAGAGACCGTCCGGGTCCCGCGCGGTGGCCGTCAACGCGCCCTGACCCCTCGCGCGCCCCACGATGGACAGAATCGACCCCGCCACCGACGTACTGAACAGACTCTGATGCCCATGCGACACCGAATACGTCAGCTGGTCGCCGTCGTCGTCGGCGAAGTACTGCGAAAGGTCCACCCGGGCCGTGTCGGTGGCGCCCAGGTCCTGCGCCGGAATCGCCCCAACCGCACGCGGCGCCCGGTTCGCCGGCGGCTCGGTCTCGCCGCAGGAGTGGACCACCACCACCACCGCGACTGCCAGCAACGCCAATACGATCCGCTTCATGACGCCCCCCCCGGTCGCGCCGCCGCCACGCCGGGATCGCTCCCGGATCCGGATGCACACCCGGAGCCGCTCCCCCCCGCGGCGCAATGATCCAGCCATTTCAACACGTCTCCGGCGTTGAAGGTGCCGTCGCGATTCCCGAACCAGTCGAGCAGAAGCACCTGTGCGGGAACCAGCCGGTCCTCCCCCAGCAGGTGATACGCGGCGGCGTCCACCGCAATCGGCGCCACGATCTCGACACGGTCCACGATCACGCCCGTCAGGTCGGGGCGACCCTGCACCTGGACCGTGATCGTGTCCTCGTACACTCCCGGATCGAGCCCCGCGGTCTCCCGTCTCCACACGACGGCCTCGCCGTATCCCCCATCCTCCCGCTCGATCACCAGCCACCCGTCCCCCGAAACCTCGGCACTCCAGGCCGCGTTCTCCGCCCCGAACCCGAAGAGGCCCGAATGGATGGAGTCGCTGGGCGCAAGCGACCACCCGTCAATGCCGTAGCCCGTGCTCTCCCGCATATCCTCAATGCCCAGGGGCGCCTGCACGGCAAAGGTGTCCACGAACATCGCCGGACTGCCGGTGGCGTACTCGGCCTCGACGAAGAACGTGTCCACGTAGACCCCCACCCCGAGTCCGCCCGGATCCACCGTCCATGTGGCGGCTCCGGGACCCGCGCCCGATGTCGTCTCCATCTCCAGCCAGCTCCCCCCGGTATGCGTCGCCCACCACTTCGTGTCGGGTCTGGGACCGGTAAAGCGGACCAGGACCGAATCCGCTACGGGCTCCGTGCTCCCGACGAGAACCTTCACGGGCGGCCCCGCCGGCCCCAGCACCAGGTGACTCGGCAGGAAGAAATGCACCAGGAAGGGGATCTGGACGGGATCAAAGCCCGAACCCGTCACGGTGATGAACCCCTCGTTGTCCCCGGAAACCAGTCCCTCGCCCGTGATCCGGTACTGAAAGCGCCCCCGCCCCCGCCCGACACCCCCTGTCACCTCAATCCACTCCACATCGGCCGCGGCCTCCCACGTGGCCGAATAGTCGTCCTTCCCGGTCGGCGCCACGATCACCTCGGCGGCGCCAACGGAGTCGGTCGTCAGAATCGTGTCCACAACCGCCGCGGGACGCACGCGCACCGAAAGCGGCACGTCGATCGGGATCTCGAACATGCCGCGCCCGTGGGTGGCCGCGACCAGCCGGCTCGTCCCCGGTTGGGCCGCCAGATCGAACACCGCGACCGTCGGCAGGTCCTCGTCCAGACGCTCCCAGGAGTCGCCGCCGGTGGCCGAATGGAACACTCCCAGGTCGGTGCCGATGAATACGCCCTCCAGGTCGGCCGGATCGTAGAGAATCGCGTTGACCGGGTGGTCGGGCAGATTCCCGGTGCGGTCGTCCCAGGTGAGGCCACCGTCGACCGTGTGGAAGACGTGCCCGGTCAGGAATCCCCCCGCCACGGCGTAGGCCTGCTCCGGGTCGTCCGGGTGCACCGCCACATCGCCGATGAACCGGTCGGGCAGACCCGATCCAGACTGCTGCCAGGTTACGCCTCCGTCTCGGGTCACGATAACCTGCCCGTACAGCACGCCCGCATACACGGTATTCTCATCGGAGGGCGTGAGCCCGATCGAGCTGATGACCTCGCGGTCGCCCGGAGTCCGGTAGATGCGCTCCCATCGGTCGGCCGAATTGTCCGTGCGGTAGAGACTCCGTACGCCGAAGTACAGCCGCTTCGAATCCATTGGGTCCATGACGAGGGGCGGTATGAAGAGTCCCCGCTCGCTGGGGTCGATTCCGCTGATCACCAGGGACCCGTTCTTTCTCGGACCGGCGTATCCCGCGTTGGGAATCCACTGCGTCTCGGCATACCACGTCGAGGGATTCTCGACATCGAAGGCCGTGTAGCCCCCGTCGCCACCCATGACCTTCTCCCAGGTCGTGGTTCCGGCGGACGACCGCTGCGTTCCCTGGTCCTGGGTACCCCCGAGCGTGGTTCCGGCAATGGACGGATGCAGGCCGATTCCCCGGTAGTACTGGGCCACGGCCAGGTTGGTGGCCAGCGAAGTCCAGCTGGTCCCGCCGTCGTCGGTACGGTACACGCCGCCGTCGTTCGCCAGGTACAGGGCGTTTGTCCCTCGCAGCGTGTCGAAGACCAGGAGATGTTGGTCGACGTAGATGCCGTTGTGATGGGTGGCGAAATTCTGTCCGCCGTTGAGCGAGCGGTACAGTCCCACACTGCCGAAGTAGACCGTCTGCGGGCTCGCCGGGTGCACCGCGATCGTCATGTCGTACCAGCACTGGAACCGGCAGCTGGCGCCCGTGGCCGGCAGCTCCTGCCAGGACGCCGCGCCGTTGACGGTCCGGTACATCGTGAGCCCGGACCCCTCCGACTCTAAGGTCTGGAAGCTCGCGTAGAGCGTCTGTGGCGCAGAGGGCGCAATCGCAAGGTTGATTCGCCTGGCGATGCCGGTGTCCATGCCCGTCGAGGTGTGCGTCCAGGACGCGCCGGTGTCGGTCGACTTGTAGACGCCCCGGCCGTAGACCGCGGCGTACAGGACGGAGGCATTCCCGGGGTCCGGCACCAGATCGGTCGCGATACCTTCGAGGATCAGGTCCCAGTTCGCGCCGCTGTCCGTTGAGCGGAAGAGCCCGTAGGTGGAGGCCGCGAGAACCGTGGTCGAGCTCGTGGACCCGGCGGTAGCGCGGTCGATCACCACCCGGGCGATGCGCGCACCCCCACTCCCTTCACTCCTTCTGCCCAGGAAGGCCTGGACTCCCAGCTGCTCCCAGCTCTCGCCCGCGTCGAAGGTCCGGAGCACGCCACACCCGTAATAGCTGTCTCCGGAGAAGTGCTGCTCGCCGGTGCCCGCGTAGATGATGTCGGGATTCACCGGATCGATCGCGATGGACCCCATGGCCAGCGAACATTCCCGGTCCGTCAGCGGCCGCCAGTTCGCGCCGGCGTCGTCCGATCTCCAGACACCACCCTGCGCGCCGCCCGCGTACAGGATGTTCATGTCGGTGGGATGAATGGCGATTGCCGAGACCCGTCCCGCCGTGACAACGCCGTTGTTCAGTACCCGGTCGGGTCCGAGCGCGCGCCAGCGGGTGTCGACCACCCCCATGGGCAGGATCCCGCCCGGCGGCATGGCCCGCTTCTGGCGGAGCGCGTCCTGGAGCAGGATGGCCAGATTGCGTTCCCCGCCCGAATAGAGCCGGATCCGGTCGTACTCCATGCGCTCCCGGATCTGCTCGTTCTCCTGGGCGGTGGCCGGCCGGAGAACCGCCGAGGCGGCGAGCACAAGAAGCGCCGCCGCCGGGGTTGCCAGACGCAAGATCCACCCGCGTAGTGTTATCCGCAACAAACTATCCAAGTCTCCAATCGTCCCCTTTTTCCTGCCCCGTCCCTTCGGGTCTACACGGTCCGGCATGAGCGGGGAATCCTACGTCGTCGCCGACAGCCCGTCAACAGCACCGGCGGCACTTCAGCGGCGTGGAACAGCGTGTCGGGTGACGAGAATCAATACGCGCGTCGAGACCTACCCCGGAAACAGGCTCGCGTCCATGCCCGGGACCAGCTTCAGCGCATTGGCGTAGTAGATCTTCCGCAGCACTTCGTCGGGGAGGTCCAGACCGTACATCTGCCAGAAGGCGTGGTAGTTGCGGTAGTAGTCGAAGTAGTCGTCCGCGGTTTCGAAGACCCGGAAGTAGGTGTGGAACTCTTCCTTGTTGTAGGCGTCCTTCCCCATCAGCACGCGGTCCTGGTACTCGATGAGCCACTGCCGGGCGAAGCGGGGCTGGCGTCCCAGTTCGTACACCACCGCGCCCAGCCCAACGTACATGTTCGGAATTTCGTCGAGGAGCTTGCCGAGGCGGCCCAGGTCGTGGCCGAGCCAGCCGAGGTGCGCGGCGATGAAGTTGGTGTTGGGGTGGTTGCGGAAGAGGTTGTGCTGCTCGCCGATGATCTCCTCGAAGGAGGGGAACCGGTCGGGGGGACGGATCCGCCGGGGGCGCAGCCTGAGCTCCAGCCAGCGCTCGTTGAACCGGTCGTGGGGCTGCCAGAACTCGGCCGGGTCCGCGGTGTGGATGAGCACCGGAATCCCCAGCTCGCCGGCCTTGTCCCAGACGGGCGCGAGGCGCGGGTCGTCAACCGGGATTCTGTTGCCGTCCGTGTCCCGGTCGGACATCCCGAGGCCCTTGAAGATCTTCAGGCCCGCGGCGCCGTTCCTCACGTCCTCTTCCAGTTGCGCGGCGGCCTCCTCACCCCAGCCGGGCTCGCCGACCCCGAAGAAGTTGATGTTGGCGAAGAAGACGAAGCGGCCTGGATGCCGCCCGGCCATCTTCTCGAGCCCGTCGGCAAGCGAGATGCCGCTGCCACCGGAGAGGTTCACCATCACCGCCATGTTGAGTTCGTCCATCTCGGCGACCAGGCGGTCCACGTCCGCCGCGGACATGCGCGTGGCCCGCTGGTGGCCGTGGATGTCGACGAACGGGAACTTCGCCCGGGTGAGCAGGTTTTCGGGAACGACCAGGGTGTTGCGCGGCTCGTAGTCGACGATGGTGATGTCCTGGGCGGCGAGCGGGGCGGCGGCGGCCAGGGTGAGCAGGGCCAAGGCGAACCGGTGGGGACGGCAATTTGCAGTGCTCCGAATCATCGTTCTCTTCTCCTCTTGGATATCTGTCACCGGCCCGCGGCCCGTCGAATGACCTTCGGCAGGCGAGCCGGGGTCACCCGCCGGCATCCCGGGCGCGGCGTATGTTCATGATCAGGTATTGCTTGCGGGCGGCGAACGCGGAGGGATCCAGCACCGCCGCACTCCGCTCGGCGGCGTCCCGGGCGCGCTCGGCCACGTTCTCGACAACGTAATGCAGGCCGGGCGTTTTCGCGCGCAGCTTGTCGCGGGCGAAGTCCAGGGCCGGGAGGCCGATGCGGTCGGCGAGGAGGCGTGCGAAGCCGAGGGTGGGCAGCACGTGCGCGGTGATGTCCTCCTCGTGGACGACTCGAAAACCGTGCTCGTGCAGCCGCGCGCGGAAGTCGCCGATGCGCCATCCGGAACGGTTGCGGGCGCCGTTTTGGCCGTCCCCGCCATTCTCGCGCCGAAAGTAGTCCGCGACGATCCACTGCCCGTTACTACCCAGAATCTGTCCCAGAACGGCAAAAACACCCTCTGGATGCATGTACTGGAGGGACTCGGAGTGGATGATCGTGCCAAAATGTGCCCTGAATCTGTCACGGAATCTGTCAGCGGCCAAATCCTCGAACCGGCAGTGCAGGACGGGAATGCCGGGGTAGGCGCCGCGAATGTGATCGATCTGGAAGCGGTCGGGGGTGAGTCCGGTGACCTCGCAGCCGGCGGACCGGAGAAGGCCGAGCATGCCGCCCATGCCGGAACCGGCGTCGAGGACCGGCCGGTCCGGGCGGTCGATGAGCGCGGTCAACTTCTCCGCGTAGCGCAGCTGGGCGCGGCGGAGGTCGTCGAGGCTGACACGTTCGGGCGGCACCTCCGGGTCGTCAAAGTACCCGTAGTGGAGAAAGTCGCCCGGAAGCATGCGGTTGTAGAGCCGGAGCTGGGCGTTCGCATGCACGGTCGGGACGCGGCGGTGCATCCTTCGGCGCCGGATCCGGCGGACCACGTGATGTGGAAGAAGGGCCCGCCCGAGAATCTGCCGCAGCACCCAGGAGGCCTTCACACCGCCCCACCCCACGCCCGCCCCCGCCGCCTCGGATCGGCCACCCCCTCAAGCCCCCCGTCCGGGAGGCGCCGCACCGCCTGGATCGCGCCCATGTTCGCATCGCGCGGACTGACCGGGAAGAGCGCGTGGCCCTGCCCCTCCAGCACCCCGATGATCTCGTCGCCGAAGTCCCCCTCGATCTCGGCGGCGGTGATGCCCGGATGCGGATGGCCGAAGCGCGGCGCCGCCACCACCCGTCCCCCGTCCATTTCGTACTCCACGAAGTTGGCCGCCCCCTGCAGCAGGCACTCCATGAGCGAGCGGCTGGGCGTGGCCATGACCAGCGCGGGGCGCCCGTCGCGGAAGAGCCAGAGCTGAGTCGAGAATCCCGCGGGCAGGTTGGCGTACTTGCGCAGGTAGATGGCGCGGTTCATGACCACGCCATCCACGTTGATCCCGGTCCCGAAGGGCTCCGAGGAGCTGGAGTGGGTGCCCGCAGCCACATTCCCCTCGGCGTCGACGATCACATTGCCGCATGTGGCGGCGGCGAACCCGGCGAAGGGGCGAGGCGGACGCTGCTGAATGTCCCCCCACACCCGGAGCGCGTTTTCGGGCGATGTGAAGTCTGTCTCCCGGTCGGCGGTGAGTTCTCCGCCACGGTGCCAGAGCTCCTGCGCCACCCGGATCTGGGTGTGCAGAGCCTCGGCGCTCTCGGTGGGAGGGCCCATTCCGCGCAGATCCGCCGCCTCGAAGACCTGCAGGCCGAGTTGGAAGAGGAGGCCGCTGGAGGGCGCGATCTCGTAGCCCCGGTAGGGCGCGCCCCCCGTCTCGCCGGACTTCCAGGTGGGCGACACGAACCCGCCCATGGCCGCCAGGTCCGCCAGGGTGATCCCGCCTCCCCGGCGCGTGACCTCGTCGACGAGCTTTTGCGCGAAGGGGCCCGTGTAGAAGTAGTCGCCGCCTTCATCGCGCAGCCGGGTCATGGTGGCCGCGAGCTCGGGCAGGTGCACCGTGTCGCCCACGCCCAGCAGGTAGCCGTCGCGGAACCAGTCGTCGCGCCCCGGTCCGGCGAAGCGTCCCACCATCTTGCGCGCATGGTGCAGGTAGCCCCACAGCGTGTGATCGATGACGAAGCCGTTCTCGGCAAAGGCGATGGCGGGCTCCCACAGATCCTGCCAGGGAAGCCTTCCGTACGCTACGTGGGCGGTCTCGAGTCCGCGCACGTAGCCGGGAACCATCGCCGCGAAGCCGGTCCAGGAACGGGCCTCCTCGTAGGGCTCTGTAGGCGGGACGCCGCTGGGGAAGGCGAAACCGGCCCCCGCCGTGGACAGTTCGCCCGCACCGGCGTCGAAAAAGGTGACGCCAAACCCGCCGCCCAGCGTGGTCATCGACGGTTCGACGACGCACTGAACCAGGGCGGCCGCGATGTATGCATCGGCCGCGGTGCCGCCGCGTTCCAGTGCCCAGATGGCGGCCTCGGTGGCATACGGGTGGTCGGTCGAAGCCATGGCGGTCTGGGACACCGCGCGGATGTGGTCCTCGATGGGACGGGCCGGCTTGAGGTCGACGCGGCCCAGGGAAGCCCAGTCGCGGTGGCCGGGGGTGGCGAGGGGGGGTGTGGCATCTCCAGCGGAGTCCGCGGCGCCGGCGCCGGACTCGGACGCGGAATTGGCGGACCCGGCAGGATCGCCCGACGGGGGCTCGTTGTCGCCAGCGCAGCCCGCGCTGCCGACGACACCCGCAGCTATGGACGTTTGGAGGAAGAGTCGACGATCCATGGGGCAGCCGCGGGTGTGGGATGAAGGGGTCAGCCGAGGGCAAGGCAGCGCGAAAGAGCACTCCCAACCGCTTGGCAATCCCGGGGGGACAGGGTGCCGAGCCTTCGCAGGACCCGGTCGTCGTCCAAGGTGAACAGCTTCAGGCGGACCTTGCAAGGAACGGTGAGGCCGGATTCCCGCCAGTCCTCGATGACGATGTCGCTGGGCCACTCGGCAGAGGTGGAGGTAATCATCGCCAGGATCGAATGTCGGTGACCCCGGTTGAATTCGGCCGATGACAAGACCAGGGCCGGACGCCGTCTTGCCGCCATGCGGTCGGTAAAGGGAAGGGGGACGACGACGATGTCGAACGGCTCAAAGGTCACGCCATGCGTCCTCGTCTTCCGGTGATGCCCATTCGCTCATCAAGCCGGAGATCCCTTCCAGGTACGAATCGCGGGCAATTTCGATCTTGCGCAGGACGATGTGGTCGCCGCGCTGTTCGAATCCGATCAGATCCCCCTCGCGGAGACCGGTCGCTTCCCGTATCGGCTTGGGGATCGTGGTCTGCCCCCTGGCCGTGACCTTCGAGAATTCCATCAGCCGTGCCTAGTTTTCGAGTTTCTGAAATTCGTACTTTCATACAATGCAGCAACGCCCTCGCGATGGCAAGCCCGGACAGCGGACCCCAACCCTTCCCCCACCCCAAACGCATCCTTACAATTCCCTTGATTCACCATTCACACCCTCCCGGAGACACAGCATGAAGACCGTTCGTTCCCTTGCCTTCCTCGCCCTGATGTTCGCCTTCGCCAGCCCGCTCGACGCCCAGCAGGGGAGGCCGGCGAGCCCCCGCGGCGAGGCCTCGACCCAGATCGGCGGATCGTATGAGGGCGGCCGCTACACAGGCGGCTCGTGGATCATTGTCGACTATGGCCGCCCCATTACGCGCGGCCGCGATGTCTTCGGTTCCGGCAGCGAGTACGGCTCGATGATCACCACCGGCGAGGTCTGGCGGCTGGGCGCCAACCAGTCGACGCGTTTCACGACCGAGGTCGATCTCATGTTCGGGGACCAGCGGCTGCCGGCGGGCGAGTACACCGTCTTTGCCGCGCTCGCCGAGAACGAGTGGACGCTGGTCTTCTCGAACTGGGGCGCGAAGGACGGTTTCCAAGAGGACAACCCGGACGCGCTGTGGGGCTCTTACGGCTACACGGCGGACCGCGACGTCCTGCGGACCACGATGAGCGTGACGACCAGCGACGTGTCCAGCGACCAGATGGTCATCCTCTTCACCGACATGACCTCCGACGGGGGCAACTTCACGGTCTGGTGGGACGACCAGATGGCGAGCGCCGCTTTCTCGCTGGCGAGGTAAAGACCAGCTCCTCCCCGCGTATGTTCGACATGTGGAGACCTTGGAGCCAACGCAGGGAGGGATCATGAATCCGACAGAGATCTTGAGAACGCCGACGAGGACTCCACCTCGCCGGTCCATGTGTCGCGGACGCGCGGCCCGTCATTCGTTCATTCCGCTCATCGCGGCGGTCACGGCGGTTTTCGCGTGCGGAGGCGATACCGTGCCGGATCCCCCGATGGACCCCGACGACGATCCGTGCGACGGGAGCATCCAGGTGCCGGACGGCTTCTGCGCCCTGGTCTACCACACGGGCGTGGGCGCGGCGCGGCAGCTTGTGGTCGCCGAGAACGGCGATGTGTTCGTCGCGCTTCGCAGCCGCGGCAACCAGGGCGGCGGCGTCATCGCGTTGCGCGACCTCGACGGCGACGGCACGTCCGACCAGACCCAGAGGTGGGGTGAGGTGTCCGGATCCGGCATCGCACTCGGGGACGAAGTCCTCTACCTGGCGACCGACAACGGCGTGCTTCGCTACTCCCTGCCGGCCGGTTCCCTGACGCCCTCCGGCCCCCCCGAAACCATCGTCGAGGGACTTCCGAGCGCACGGAATCACCCCACCAAGAGCATCGCGCTGCACCCTGACGGCAGCATCTTCGTGGGCATCGGATCGCCGTCCAACGCCTGCCAGGTCATCCCCCGCAGCGCCGGCCAGCCTGGCCACGACCCGTGTCCGGAACTCAACACCCGGGCGGGAATCTGGCGCTTCGCAGGCGACCGGCTAGGGCAGGAGTTGAGCGACGGCGAGCTCTTCTCGACCGGCGTGCGCAACGGCGCCGCGCTGGCGTTTCATCCCGGAAGTGGCGAGTTGTACGCCGTCATCCACGGACGCGACCAGCTCCGCGAACTGTGGTCCTCGCTCTATACGGCCGCGGAAGGCTCCGAGAAGCCCTCCGAAGAGTTCGTGCACGTCCGCCAGGACACCGATTTCGGGTGGCCGTACTGCTATCACGATCCCGCCAACAACACCAAGGTGCTGGCGCCCGAGTACGGCGGCGACGGCGAGGAAGTCGGCCGTTGCGCGGACATGGACATGCCCGCGATCGGTCTGCCCGCGCACTGGGCGCCGAACGCCATGGCCTTCTCGACGGGCGACAGCTTCCCGCAGCCCTATCGCAACGGCGCCTTCGTGGCCTTCCACGGGTCCTGGAACCGCACGCCGTTCCAGGAGGGCTACAATGTGGTGTGGATTCCGTTCGAGGGTAACGAACCCACCGGCGACTGGGAGGTCTTCGCGGACGGATTCGCGGGCGGGCGGATCGGCTCGTCGAACCAGGCCGACAACCGGCCCACGGGCGTCGCGGCGGGGCCGGACGGTTCGGTGTACGTGAGCGACTCACTCAGGGGGAAGATCTGGAAGATCGTGGTTGAGTAGGGTGATGTGATCCCCGGCATCGGCCCCTCAGCCGAACCCCCCAAAGGTGAAGCGAAGCCCGGATGCATCGCCGGTCGAATGCCGGGGGGATTTCGTCCTTGGGCTGCTAGGATTCCCGGCGAAGGTTCTCGATCGCCGCGTGGAGTCGTCCTTCGCTTGCCTGGATGTGTGCACTCAGTTCAGTCTTCGCGTCACGAATGTCGGCCCTGAGTTCCTGCTTGGCTTCCTTCAGACGCTCGTCCAGACGTCCAATGCGCTTGTCCGTCTGGTCCAGGCGGGTGGTGATTCCGGTGATCTTTTCGTCGGTGTGCCGGAGATGGTTATCCCGGATTTCGCGGATTTCCCTGGACAACGCCCGCCAGATCGCGATGAGTCCGCCGGACAAAACTACGAATCCCGCTATTCCGCCCCACATCTCGCCACTCATCCGAGCCTCCGATCCACAATCTCGCCCAGGATCCCAGCTGTATGTACCATCGTGAATCCACCTCCCCTCACGGCTCAACACCTCGACTCGTCCTCTGGCTGTGAGAACATGCTAACGACTCGGAGTCCACAGCGGAATCCCGACAACCCCGATAGTCCCGTACGCGCATGACGGTGGCCCATTGGAGCATCTGGACGGGATGGAAGTCCCCCCCTCACCGCCCAAACAGCCCCCCCAACCCCCCCGCCCCACACACCCCGCGCTCCGTCACCATCCCCGTCACCAGCCGCCTGGGCGTCACATCGAACGCATAGTTCGCGGCCCGCGTCCCTTCCGGCACGATCCGCACCCACCGCTCCACCCCGTCCCCATCCACCCCCCACACCCGCGTCACCTCGTCCGCGTCACGCTCCTCGATCGGGATCTCGGTACCGTCCTCGATCGACCAGTCGACGCTCGTGGACGGGACGGCCACATAGAACGGCACCTCGTTGTCGCGCGCGGCCAGCGCGAGCGGATACGTCCCCACCTTGTTGGCGACATCGCCGGCCGCGGTCGTGCGGTCCGTCCCGACGATCACCACATCGACCTTGCCGCGGCTGAGCAGGTACCCGGCCGCACTGTCCGACACCAGCGTGTGCGGCACCCCGTGCTGACCAAGCTCCCACGCGGTGAGGCCCGCGCCCTGAAACCGGGGCCTCGTCTCGCGGACCCACACGTGTATGGGCAGGCCCTGGTCGTGAGCGAGGTAGACGGGGGCCGTCGCGGTCCCCCAGTCGACCGTGGCCAGCCAGCCCGCGTTGCAGTGAGTCATGACGTTGAGTGGGGGGCCGCCACCACCATCCCCCGCCCCGGCCCGCCGCGCGATTTCCCGGAAGATCTCCAGCCCGAATTCACCGATACAGCGATTGGTGCGGACATCGTCTTCGCACAGCCGGGCGGCGAAGTCGTGGGCTGCGGCCGCGCGCTCGCCTGGCGGGAGGCCGCGCAGCAGCGTACCCGCCGCGTCGAGCGCCCAACGGAGGTTAACGGCTGTGGGGCGGGTGGCGGCGAGTTGGGCGATGGCCCGGTCGAGCGCCCCGTCCGAAGGATCCGCCCGCATGGCGAGCGCGACGCCGTACGCCGCCGTCGCCCCGATCAGCGGCGCCCCCCGCACCACCATGTCGCGGATCGCGCGCGCCGCGTCGGCGGCGGTCTTCAGGCGCATCGTCTCGAAACGATGCGGCAGCACGGTCTGGTCGATGACGCGAACTGCGGTCCCGTCGCCTTCGGTGAAGATGGCGCGGTAGGGGACTCCGTTTACTTTCATGGCGCGGCTCCTTCGAGGTTATTCTGAATCAACCGGCTTCCACCAATCAGCAACATGGGTCTTGCAGCAGGAGTCACACCATGATCGAGCACAGGGGATACACCGGCGTCTTCGAGTACGACGACGAGTACGAGTTCTTCGCGGGCCACGTCGTCGACACGCGAGATGGAATCAATTTCGAAGGTCGTTCCGTGGCCGAGTTGAAAGAGTCCATGAAGCACGCCGTGGACGACTATCTCGAATTCTGTCAGGAAACGGGCAGAGAACCCAGCAAGCCCTATTCCGGCCGCATCCTGGTCAGGGTCGACCCCGCCGTGCATCGCAGATTGGCTACTAGCGCCAGAGGACAGCGGATGTCGATGAACAGCTACATTGCCCAGCGCCTCCAGGAGATCGCCGGGTAGACAGCTACTTTCGCTACCCCTGCTCCCGGTCATACCACAGCACAAGCGGCGCAACCGTCTCGCCGAAGACCCGCATTGTGCGGGTCATCCTCAGTCGCCCATTGACGATCTCCAGGACCTCGTGCACCTCCCCTTCCGAACCCACCAGGTATTCGATCCCGAGCCCGGGGCCATCCCAGGAAATCCCGACGCGGATTCGACCTTCCAGCCCGGGTTCCGTGATCGATCCTCCGTCGACGGGCAGGGAGATCCTGCGTCCGGGGGTGGGGCTGTAGACCAGCTGTGTCCCTTCCGTCCGGAGTTCCAGGGTGCCCGGGCGACGAGCCAGCACTTTCATGGTAGCCGCCCGCAGGGCCAGCGCCCTCTGTTCGGCTTCCAACTCCCTGCGGAACCGCTCGATATCCTGGGCCGCAACCACTGCCGTCACGGTCTTGTCCTCGGGTCCGTCGGGAATGGGTATCTGCGGCGAACTGCCGGATTCGTCCAGCACCCAACTGCCGGCGTAATCCCCCAGCAGCGCCTCGGCCTCAGCCTCCGTCATCGCGGGCCTGCCGCCACCCGACGCGCACGCGGCCGCCAGGACCACAATCCCGGCCAGCGCCGGCACCCCGGCGCCCATTCCACCCCGCAACAGTGCCCTTGTGAACATTTTCACAATCTCCTTTCCCTGCCCTTCCCCCTCCTCAGGTCACCGGCTTCTCCTTCTCCTCCGTCAACAGGTGCAGTTCCAGCCACGCCGTCCAGCGCCCCCACAGGTCCAGGATCGACTCCAGCGTCGCGGGACCGTGACCCTCGAACGGGTACATATACATCGCCGCGTCCTTGCCCAGGCCATTCAGCGCATGGAAGAGGCGCGGCGCGTGATCCGGGGCCGTGCCGACGTTCTGGTCGTGCATGCCGTGGTACATGAGCAACGCACCGGTCATGTTGTTGGCCCACATGAACGGCGACATGCTCAGGTAGACTTCGCGCGCGTCCCAGAAGTAGCGACGCTCGCTCTGGAATCCGAGCGGGGTGAGGGTGCGGTTGTAGTTGCCGTCGCCCGCGATGCCGGCCTTGAAGAAGGGCGTGTGCACCATGGCGTTGACGGTGCCGAAGGCGCCGTAGGAGTGGCCGCCCAGGCCCAGCCGGCGACGGTCGATGATGCCGCGCTCGTCCAGCTCGTCGATCACGGCGGCGAGGTTGTTGCGCAGGTCGTGCTCGTAGTTGTTGTTCATGCGGCCCGACTCGCCCACGATCGGAGCATCGGGCTCGACCACGACGTAGCCCAGCCGGATCAGGTACTCCATGGAGCGTGAGCCAAAGTTGGGGAAGGAGTTCTTGTTGAAGGTGCGGCCGCGCTCGTCGTACGACTCCTGGTCCTCGTACTCGCGGGGGTAGAACCAGAACATCGCGGGGCGCCGCTCACCCTCGACGAAGTCGTGCGGCATGGTGACGTTGACGAGGAAGCGGAAGCCGTCGGGGCGCTCCACGGTGAAGCGCTCGCGCGGCGCGTTGGTGATGTCGGGCGTGTAGTCGACATTGTTGGTCAGCTGGGTGCGCATGTCGCCTTCGACCAGGTACGACTGGGCGATCTCGGTGGGCGTCTCGCGGCGGACCACGAAGCGGCCCGCGCCGGCGTCCAGCACCGTGGTGATCCGCTCCGACTGGCCCTCGTTCGAACTCTCGTAGACGCGCTCCGTGTCGCCGGTGCGGATGACAACCCGGTCCAGGAAGCTCTGCGGGGACTGTTCCAGCGGATCTTCGAAGTACTGGGTCCCCTGGAGGAAGACGGAGGCGTCGTCCCCCTCGCCGCTGATCTCCACGAAATGTCCGCCACCGCCGCCGCCACCTCCGAAGCCGAAGAAGCGACCGCCGCCGGCCGCCCCGCCGGCCATCAGGAGCGACCCGGGGTTCTCGTAGAACTCGCTCGAGTCCCACTCGCTGATCGTGTAGGTCGAGTCGGGGTTGTCCAGGTGGACCGCGTATTCGGTGACATTGCCGCCGCGCCCTCCACCGCCGAATCCACCGAACCCGCCGCCACCACCACTAGGCCGCTGAGTGATGAATACCCAGCCGTAGTCCTCCGAGTAGCGGTGGCTCGACATGCGCTGGTTGCTCTCGTAGACGACGGTTTCCTCGCCTTCCACGAACGGCGGCGCCCACAGCATGATCCGGTCCTTGCGGCGCGACGGACGCTCTTCTTCCTCCGCCTCCTCCTCTTCCTCGACGTCCTCCTCGCCTCCCTCTTCCTCCGGCTCGGGTTCCATCTGCAGGAAGGTCAGCCCGGCGCCGTCCTCGCGCCAAAAGACGCTTCGGCGGTCGGGCTCCTCCTCGTCGCCCGCCACGCCCGGCGCCGACGGCGCACCGCGGATGCCGGTGTTCAGTTCGTTCTCGGAGAGCTCCACGAGTGCATTGCCCTCGCGGTCCCAGATCTCCTCGACGCGCCCGAAGCTGGTGACGGGCACGACGTAGCTGAACGGTCTGCGCGTGGTGGTCACGCGGGCGTGCTGGCCGTTCGGGGCGAAGTCGAAGCCGCGGATCATGGCGGGCTCGCCGATCTCGGTGACGCGCCGGTTGTCGACGGCGATCGTGGCCAGCTGGCCGGTGCCGTGCCACTCCAGCATCGCCTCGTCGTGCGGGGTGGCCATGAGGCTCGAGTAGGTGCGAAGAATGTTCCTGCCGTCTTCGGTCTGCTTGACGCGGGGTCCCGGTGGCACGGGCGGTGCCATGGGGCGGGCGGCCCGGTTCTCCGGAATCAGCACGGTCGCGATCTCTTCACCATCCGAGGTCCACTCGAAGCTCTGGACAATGGTGGCCAGCACTGGGCGGCGCGTGATCTGCCGCGAATCGCCGCGCTCGGGATCGGCCACGTAGATATGCGTGGCGTCGTCGGTGTGGACGTAGAACGCGACGCGGGATCCGTCCGGGGACCAGCTCGATCCCGAAACTCGCGCACCCCGGGGGACTTCGATGTCGGTGACCTGGCCGTCCGTGGCCGAGATGACCTGCAAACCGGCCGAATTGCGGATCGACAGGTTGCGATGCCGGTTCGACTGCGGTTCCAGAAACTGGCCGCCGAGTTCGTCGAAGGGGCGCGCGAATCGGTCCATCGTGATCGGCCCGTCGCTGACCTCGCGCAGGAACCAGCGGCCGTCCGGGCTGAGGCGGCTGAGCGTGACGTTCATGTGCCGGGGCGCGAGCACGGCCTCGTAGATTTCGGCCGGGGGCTCGACCCAATCCTCCGAGGCGAGGAGGATCTCGGCGGGACTCGGGGGCGGATCCTCCTGGTCGGCCTTGGCGTCGGCGTCCTGACCGAGTAGCGCCGGAGCGGGCGCCGCAATGGCGAAGAGGACCACGAAAGCGAGCGGGGTGGCGAAACGAAGGCGAGACATCTTCTGACTCCTTGGGTGATTGCTACGATCACATGCGAAGGGACGCTAATATTGGGACGGCAAACACAAACCCGACAGGGGGAAGCAATCGCTCTCGCGTCGTCCCCCTGCCGGGTTTGCGGTCAGTCGCCGCCGCGCGAAATCAGAACACCCAGCGGCCCCTCATGGCCAGTCCGTGCCGGACCGGACCGCTGGCGCTCTCGGTGCGCGTGCCCTCGAAGCGAAGGTCGAGGACCCGCGTGACGGAGTACCGCATGCCGGTTCCGAAGGCCCTGGCGCCGCCGTCGGCGAGGTAGAAGCGGCCGTAGGGCGTTCCGTTGAACTCGCCCAGACCGTACTCGACCCTCGTGTTCACCCGGCCTCGCTGCAGGGCATCGCCCATGTCGGGCCGGTTGCCGACGCCCTGCTCATACAGCTCCTGGACGCCGCTCGCCGACTGGCCCCACGCCGGGGTGATCTTCAGCGACAGTCCGCGGGCCACGGCCTGCGGCTCTATCTGGACCAGCCCTCTGAATCCCCATTCCTCGTAGTCGTTGGGACTCGTGGCCAGCAATCTTCCGTGCCCTTCCACGGTCAGCGCCTTGGTCGCGCTCACGAAGCGGAGTCCACCGCCGAGTTCCATGCCGGTGCCCTCGGTGCCGTCGCCGTCGCCGTAGCGCAGGCCGCCCTCCACCAGGAAGTTGACCTCGCGTCCACCCTGGAGCATGTGAACCTGCGACCACTCAGCGGCCAGCCGCAGCCGCTGCATATCCAGCGTGAGGGTGTCCATGCTTTCGCTGCCGTCCACCTCCACCTGCGACATCCAGCCCTCGGCGCGCAGCCGGAGCGCGGACGCGCCACGCTCCATCATGATGCGGCTTCCGCCGACGGCCCCCGCCCTCGAGCGGGTATCGCTCGCGCGCTGGCCTCCGGGTTCATCGTCGACCGTCACTTCACCCCAGCCGAAGCTTCCCGCCGCCCACACGGACACGCCCTTGCGGCCGGGCAGCCACGCCACATAGGGGTTCAGGCTGGTCATCCGGGCCTCGTACGTCCCTTCCACCTCCCGTCCACCGGTCACGTCGGTGAAGTCGTAGTTTCCGGCACTCCGGCTGCCGGCGATCCCGGCCAGGATATCGCGGTGGACACGCGCGTCGGCGCCGATGTGGATGCTGAGCATGTCGCCGTCCCACTCGACGCCTTCACCATCCGGCTCGCCCATGCTGGTGTATTCCGCGCTGCCCCAGGTTGTGAATCCGAAGGGAGTGACGATGTCCTCCTGTTGTCCGTCGCCGCCCAGAGGCAGGGCGAACGACTTCCCGTCGAAGAGCCGAGCCATGTTCAGGCCGCCGGCCGAACCGCGCAGCCCCATGTTGCCGGCCCGCGACAGGAGACCTGCCGCGCCCAGCTGGCTCTGCAAGGGATTGCGCGACGCCACGGCCTCGATCCGTCCAGAGATCGCCGCCATGGTACTGGTGGTCGCCGCCGCCGCGAAGTGCGGCAGGATGGCCTCGTTGACGCGACCGGCCCGTTCGACCGGATCATCGGTGGAGGCGCTCGCGGTATTCGACGGCAGTCCGGTGCCCGCGATGTTGATGGCCGACACGCGGTAGTGGCGCGTGCTACCCGGCTTCAACCCGACGTGGGCGTAGCTCGTAAGCGTCGTTCCCGTCGAGCGCTGGAGGTCGGTCCATGTGACCCCGTCCTCCGAGACCTCAATGCGGTAGCTCCTGATCGGTGCACCGCCGTCGTACGCCGGTGCCGACCAGGTGAGGTCGATGCGCGTCGGTTCGGCGGCGGTCGCGACCAGGTCGGTCGGCCGGTCCGGAACGACCGCGTCCGTTGTCGCGGTGGCCTCGTTCGACCGCTCGCCCGTGCCGATCTCGTTGATTGCCGAGACGCGGTAGTGTCGCGTGGTCGCCGGAGCGAGGCCCGTGTGCGAGTACTCGGTTTCGGCCGATTCCGTGTTGGCGACCAGATCCGTCCAGGTGGACCCCGCGTTCTCCGAAACTTCGATCCGGTAGCCGGTGATGGCGGAGCCACCGTCGAAGTCCGGCGCCGCCCAGTCGAGGTCGATGCGCTCGTGGTCGTGGGCGGCCGCGGTCAACCGCTGGGGCGCATCGGGCACGGTGGCGTCGGTGGTCGCATCCGCGACATCCGACGGGTCGCCCGCACCCACCCGGTTGATCGCGGAGACGCGGTAGTGTCTCGTTGTGGCGGGCGCGAGTCCGGTGTGCGCGTACTTCGTGTCCGTCGATTCCGTGTCCTCAACCAGGTCATCCCAGGTCGCGCCGTCTTCCGACATCTCGATGCGGTAACCCATGACCTCGGCGCCGCCGTCGTATGCCGGCGCGTTCCAGTCAAGGTCGATCCGCGATGTCCCGTCGGCCGCGGCGGTCAGATCCGTCGGCGCGTCGGGGGTCGTCGCATCGGTGGTTGCGCTGGCCTCGTTCGACGGGTCACCGGTCCCCGCCGCGTTGGTCGCCGAAACCCGGTAGTGCCGCGTGGTGGCCGGATCCAGATCCATGTGCGTGTACCTGGTCCGGGTAGAGGAGACGTTGGCTTCAAGCACTTCCCACCCTGACGTGCCGTCCTCCGACACCTCGATCCGGTATCCCGAGATCGCCACGCCGCCTGTGTAGGACGGTGCCATCCATTCCAGTTCGATCTGCGAAGTGCCGTCGGCCGTGGCGGTCAGGCCGGTCGGCGCATCCGGCAAGTCCGCTTCGGTCATCGCGTGGTCCACGTTCGATGGTAGGCTTCTGCCCACCGCGTTGAGCGCGGAGACCCGGTAGTCCCGCCGCGTGGCCGGAGGCAGGTTCATGTGCGAGTACGAGGTCGACGTGGATCCCGTGTTTTCTACCAGCGTCCTCCAGGTGACCCCTCTGGTCGTCGATACCTCGATCCGGTAGCCGGTGACCGGAGAACCGCCATCATAGGTCGGGGCCGCCCAGGAAAGGTCGATCTGGAACGGTCCGTCCGCCATCGCCTCGAGGTCCGTGGGCGAAGCGGGCACGACCGCATCGGTGGTGGCGTGGTCAACATTCGAGGCCGCGCCCGGTCCTACCTTGTTGATGGCATAGACCCGGTAGTGCCTCGTGGTACCGGGTGCGAGACCCCGGTGCAGATAGGAGGTCGCTACGGAGTTCGTGTTGTTCACCAGCGGTGACCAGGACGTTCCGCCGTTGGCGGAGACTTCGACTCGATAACCGGTAACCGGAGAACCTCCATCGTAGTCGGGCGGGCTCCACCTGAGGTTGATTTGCGACTGTCCGTTCTGTGCGTCGGCGGTTGCAGTCAGGTTGGCCGGTGCATCCGGCACGCGCGGGTCGGTGGTGGCACGGTCCACATTCGACGGCGCGCCCGATCCCACCCCGTTGATCGCCTTCACCCGGTAGTGGAGCGTGGTGTCCGGGGTGAGACCCGTGTGACTGTACTCCGTATCGGTGGAGCCCGTGTTGGCAGCCAGCACCGACCAGCCCGAGGTGCCCGTGTTCGAGACTTCGATCCGGTATCCGGTAATCGCCGAGCCGCTGTCGCTGGCGGGCGGGGACCAGGACAGATCGATCTGCGTCATGCTGACCGCTGCGGCGCTAAGTCCCAGCGGTGGGCCGGGGACGTTGGGAGCGGTGGTGGCGCTGTCCACGTTGGATGGGGCGCCCGGTCCCACCGAATTGATGGCACTGACCCGGTAGTGTCGGGTCGTGCCCGCGTGCAGCCCCGTGTGGGCGTACCTGGTCGTGGTCCTTCCGGTGTTGGCGACCAGGTTCGTCCAGGTCGACCCCTCGTCCCCCGAGTACTCGATGCGATAGCCGGTGATCGTGGAACCGCCATCGAAGCCGGGCTGATCCCATTCCAGGTCGATGCGCGTCCGACCGCTCGCGGAGGCCGTCAGGTTGGTCGGCGCGTCGGGGGCCCTGGCGTCGGTGGTGTTGTAGGCGACGTTGGATGCCGAACTCGTACCGATGGCGTTGATCGCAAAGACCCGATAGTGCCAGATGGTCCCCGCGGTGAGGTTCAAGTGCATGTAGGTGGTGGCCGACGAATTCGAGTTCGCAACGTGCACCGCCCAGGTGGCGCCCCCGTTCGACGAGATATCGATCCGGTACCCGGTGATCGAGGATCCCCCGTTCGATGCAGGCGCGTCCCACGCCAGGTCGATCTGAGTCTGACCGTTGGGTGAGGCGGTCAGGTTTCTCGGTCTGCCAGGGGCATCATGTGTCGTCGCACTTGCCACACGCGACGGCGATCCGGTACCGACCCCGTTGATCGCGGAAACCCGGTAGTGGCGGGTGTCGCCAGCATTCAGGCCGGTGTGGGGATGAGTGGTGGTCGTCGAATTGCTATTGGCCACCAGGTCGGTCCAGTTGCTTCCATCGGTGGAGACCTCAATCCGGTATCCGGTGATCGCAGAGCCGCCATCGTCGGAGGGTGAGCTCCACGCGAGGTCGATCCGGTTCTCTCCCTGCGCGGTGGCCGTCAGCCCGGTCGGCCGGCCGGGCACGTCTCCGTCGGTGGTGGCGTCGTCGGTGTTGGACACCGGGCCGGTGCCCACGGCGTTGATCGCCGAGACGCGATAGTGACGGGTGGTCGCGGGATCCAGCCCCGTGTCGGCGTAGGTCGTGCTGGTGTTGTCGGTGTCGGCCACCAGATCGGTCCAGGTGGCCTCAGCGTCGTCCGAATACTCGATCTTGTACCCGGTAATGGCAGAGTTGCCATTGTTGGCGGGTGCCGTCCAGGAAAGGTTGATCCGGTCCATTCCCTGCGCGGTGGCGGTCAGGCCGGTAGGCGCGCCGGGGGCTGTAGTGACATCGCCGGTGGTCTCCGTAGCTTCATTGGACGGCTCGCTGGGGCCCGTGGCGTTGACGGCTCGGACCTGGTAGTAGAAGGTGGTGTTGGACTGCAGCCCCGAGTGCAGGTAGGTCGTGGTGGTGCCGCCGACTGTTGCCAGGTCGGTGAAGTTGGTGCCGGTTTCCGTGGAAACCTCGATCTTGTAGCTGGAGATCGCGCTGGTTCCGGTATCGGCCGGCGTCCAATTCAGCCGAATGGCCGTGGCTCCCTCTGCCGTGGCGGTGAGCGCGGGGGGGTCTGGGACGGTGCCCTCGCGCTTGGTCCTGCCAGTGACGCCCGTAGCGTCACCGTCACCGACGGCATTGGCCGCCCACACCAGATAATGCCATTCCTCATCCGATCCGAGTCCGTCATGGACGAATTCGGTTACAGTGTCCGCGGCGAGGTTGCCAGTGGGGGATCGGAGACTCGTGTACTGACTGCGGTCTTTGGACCCCCGGATCCAATAGCCGGTAATGGCGGAACCGCCATCGTCGGCGGGTGGATTCCAATCGAGCTTGATGGACTCGGTGTTGACTCCCGTGGCGGTGAGGTTCTGGACGGCTCCGGGCTCGTCGAGCGTTCTGAGGTTTCTGACATTGATGGCTGGGTCGATGGCAGCCGCGTGATTCCCCGCCAAGTCCCGAAGGGTACCGACGGTATGATACTCCAGGGTTACGGTCTCCCCAGCCCAGACTGAGTCAGCTTCGTTCAGCAGCACATACACCCTCTCGCCCCTGACATCCACGCGCCTGGGAGTGGGCGTATCAGTCGAGTTATCGGACCGTGTGATGGTCACGGTATAGTAATTCGGGAGAGGTACGTGATCGTCCTGCCTCTCTTCACTGAGCAGTTCGTCGTACTGCAGGACGATCGAGTCCCTGCTGACGGTCGCTCCATCCACTACCAGTTCGGGCACCTTGTTATCGACCGAAAAGGTGTGGCTGTCCTCGTCGTTGGTCTCGTTGCCCGCGTTGGTAGCTGCACCGGCTTCAACCGTCACCGTGACGTTCCCAACCAAGTTCTGATCGATGAGAATGGTGCAGGTGTAGGGGCCGGCCCCAGACCCGCTTAGCTGCTGGCACTTTGTGGCTCCTACGACCGAAATGTCATGGACATCAAACCCGGTCACTGACTCCGACCAAATAAAGCTGATTTCGTATGTCGAATCCGGTCTACTGTCGGGCCCATTGGCCGTCGCAGTAAACGTGACAACCGTCGGCTTGACCACGACCACCCTCTTCTCCCCCCCACCCTCATCACCACCCGGCAACGCCTCGGCCCGCACCCCGCTCGCGGGAAGAACGACCACACTCGCCACAACCAAACACGCCAAAGCGAAGGAAACGAGATTTCGCACCGGAAGCTCCTGTTTTGGGGGTGGGAAGGCTGCCGACCCGACCGGAGAGGGGTCTCACAGCGTCGAATCCCCCGTCCGCCCGGTCGGCGACCTCACAGAAGGAAGTTACCAAGAAACCGCAAAATGTGTACTCCTGGCCGCCACACACCACAACATCTGGCACTCAATCCATCACCCAACACTCGAATCTGCCCCCGTCAGGTCCCCACAAGACCGTCAGTTCCCGAAGAGCGCCCCCGCCCCCACCCCCGACAGCCACATCGACCGGCTGGAGTGCCCCACGCCCGGCACGATCATCTCGCGGTGGGCGTGCCCGGCGAACATCTCGTCCAGGAAGCGGACCAGGGTGCGGCCGCGGTGGTAGCGACGCGGTCCCTGCAGGTCGGCGCCACAGCTCACGTCGAGTGACGCGGTGAGCGTGTCGGCGTCTCCGAGCAGGATGCGGACATCGTGGCGGGCCAGCTGGGCGCGGATGGAATCGGCGTCCAGACGGTCGGCGTAGCTGTTCCGGTCCTGGAGCCCGTAGTGCCACTCGTCGTAGTCGTCGCACCCCGTCTCGGGAACCGTAAAGCCGCCGTCCGCGTCTTCGCGTTCGGGTCCCAGGTACAGGTAGGTGGACGGGTTGGTCACCACGTACCGGAAAGCCACACCCGAATCCGTAGCCTTGTGTTCGGTGGTCGCCGCGTAACGGTGCACGACCTGGCCGCCCGCCGAGTGGCCCGCCACCACGATCTCCTGCATGGCCGGAAAGCGCGACGAGGTCAGGAACGCGTCCACGATCCGGTCCAGCGCCGCGTACGAACTCACCCGCGGCGACGGCCCCTCGGGCCTCGACAGGTTCCCCCGCTTCCACCCCGCGCTGGACCAGAAGGGCTCGTCCGCCTCGGGGCCGTCCTCGTCGGTCTGGAAGTGCGGGGCGACGATCGCGGTGACCGCCGACACGCCCGCCTCGGCGGCGGCAAGTATCCCGGTCTCGAAGTAGGTGTCGGCGTTCCGCAAGTTGCCGTGGATGACGATGAGGCCGCGCGTCACCCCTGCGTGCGCACCCAAAAGCAGATGGGTGCTGTATACCGGCAAATAGCGGCCATCGGCAATCTCCACCCGTTCCGCACACGTCTCGTTGGGGAAGGTGCAGGGGACGGGCCGCTCCGGTTCGACCGGGTCGGGATCGGGCGTCATGGTGGATCCGCCGCAGGCCGCGAGGGCAACGAGGAGGGCGAACCCGGCAATGTTCTTCATCGCACTCTCCGGTACTCTCCCATGAACCCCAAATCCAAGTGGGTGACGCCAGCCTCTGGCTCAATGGTGAAGGTCACGAACGAACTCCCGTAGGCCTGGCCATCCCCGCCGTCAAAGTAGAGGCGGAATACGTCGTCGTTCCAGTGCTCCATGTCGCCGGAGAAGGTGCCGGGTTCTCCGAAGTGCAGCCGAAGCCCGCCGTCGCCGGCCTCCACCACCTCGGCATGGCCCGCGCCATGAATATCCGCATATCGCCCTACGTATTCCTTAATGGGACTCGTTGGACTTGTGCCGGAAACACGCGCCGAATCCTGGGCCGCGTAGGTCTGCTCGACCTGTTGCAGGATGGCACCCGTGTGCTCCATGACGGCACCGTGCCAGTCGCGCGGCTCGGTCCCAAGCAGGTGGGCGAAGACGCGGGCAGCGATCTCCTGATGGGGATAGTAGGGCGTCCACAGGCTGCCGTTGGCCAGCACCACGACACCGGCCCCGATCTCGGGCAGCATGGCCGCGTACGCCGGGAACCCGAAGATCCCGCCCCCGTGCGAGATGTAGGCGCGGCCCTCGAAAGTCGTCCGGCTCCATCCCAACCCGTAGGTGCCCGCGGTACTGTCGGCGAAGAGAAAGGTCGTGCCGGCATCGACCAGCGGAGCGTGCATCTCCGCGACCGTCGCGTCGCTCAGAACCGTGCGGCCCCCGAACCGTCCACCACCCAACTGCATCCGCAGCCAGTTCGCCATCTCCGCCGCGCTCGATACCACGCTCCCCGCCGCCTGCATGTTGTCGTACGACTGCCAGGACAGCACGCGGCGCCCCCCATCCCGGTCCACCCCGTGCGGCATCGCGACATTCTTCCCGGGCGCGTCGGCAATTCCCACGATGCCCGCCGGCGCCGTGCCCAGAAAAGCGGGCGCGACGAACCGCGCATCCCACACCTCGAAGGGACTCGCCCGGCTGTCCCGCATCTCAAGCGGGTCGAAGAGGCGTTCCCGCACCCACTCCCCCCATCCCATCCCCGTCACCTCCTCGACCACCAGCCCTGCCACGCCGTACCCGTGATTGCTGTAGCTGTGGCCCTCTCCGGGCACGCCGAAGTTGTCCAGCAGGCGCGCCCGCTCCGCCACCTCCCGCCCCCCCATCACGGCCACCACCGGCCACGCATCACCCGGCATGCCGGACGTGTGCGCGAGCAGGTCGCGGATCGTCATCCGGCGCGTGAACTCTGCGTCCTTCACGCGAAACCAGGGCAGGTGCTCGACCACCGGATCGTCCCACTCGACCATCCCGTCGTCCACCAGCGCCCCGATCGCCGCCGCCCCGAAAGACTTGGAGACCGAGCCGATCTGGAAGAGGGTGTGCGCGTCGACCGGGTCGTCCCGGCCCAGCTCCTTCACCCCGAACCCCTCGGCGAAGATCACCTCGTCCCCGTGCACCACGGCGACCGCCAGGCCCGGCAGCTCCCAATCGGCCATGGACGCGCGGATGTGGTCGGCGAGGCCGTTGAGATCGTCGCGCGCCGCGTCTCGGCAGGCGGTGGACGGGATGGCCAACGCCGCAGCAAGGATGATGGGCGACGGTGCCCGGCGCGCGTTCCGAAGCGCGCGCCCCACCGACTTCAGAACCGGACGAACGATCAGACCGTGCGCACCCGCTCGATGAACTCCTCGCCGGTTCCGCACTCGAACAACGCATCGGTCACCCTGTCGATGGCATCCGGATCGGGCAACCGTTCGAGCACCTCGGACACCTGCCCCGCCGTCTCCACTCCGAACCTCCGCGCGACCACTCGCCGCAGGACCATTGCCCGACCCTGCCGGCGGCCGTCCCGGTGGCCGTCCCGGTGGCCCTCCCGGGTACCCCTCCGGACCAGCTCGTTCAACCCCCGCTGGAATCTGTCAACCACTTCGTCCATTGTCTTAGCTCCTCCCAGATTCAGTTTCCCCGTGTGGTCTCTCAATTCTAACATCGTCCTCACCCTATCGGCCATGAACTCGTTCAACCTCGCGTTCCCCCGCTCGGAGACCCGCAGTCGAAGGGCCGCCACCTGCGCCGCCATGTCTTCCGGCGAGAGGTTGCGGACCATGCCCAGCACCAGCGCCGTGACATCGTCGCGTGGCTGACCACGCGGTCGCGGATCAGGATCTCCATCATGTCGCGGTCGGCGAAGATCGACTTGAGCAGGGGGTCGTGCATGGCGTCTCCGGGTGCAGAAACGCCAAGTTCGCGGGAGGATGCGGGCGTGAGCATGGCTGGATGGGACGATGTACTCCGCCATGCCGTTGAGATCGTCGCGCGCCGCCTCCCGGCAGGCGGTCCCGGAACCGACCGCCAGCCCAAGCGTGATCGCCAGAAAAACGCGCCGCGCGACCCGCCCACCTCCCTCCTCAACCCCCATCACCTGCCCCTCAACCACACAGCCCCGATTGCGCCGCGACGCCCCCGGCCCCCTCCCCCCTCAACCCCCATTGAACACGAAATAGTCATGAATCGCCCGCGCGATGTGCGCGATCACCGGCTCGCGGTCCGCATACGTCTCGATCTCCGACTCCTTGATGTACACAACCGCCACCACATGACCCGCGCCGCCCGGCAGGTCGATGATGCCAACGTCGTTGGTCGTCTGCCCGATCGTGCCGGTCTTGTGGGCCACCTGCGTGCCCGGGGGCAGCACACCCTTCAGCCGCCCCTCGCCGGTCTGGCACCGGTACATGATGTCGATGAGCAGCGCGGAACTCTCTTCGGAGAGCAGCTCGCGGTCCCGGATTTTTCTGAGCAGTTCGGCCATGGCAGCCGGGGTGGAGGTGTCGCGCGGATCGGGGTTGAAGGCGGCGTTCAGGGCGGCGATGTCGGCGTCCGTCCGCTCCGCCTCGAGGAGCTCGCGGTAGGGGCCGGGATCGATCCGGTTCGCCTCGCTGACCTCGGCGGCGCCAAGCCAGTTGGCGATGAGGGCCCAGGTGGGGCGGTCGACGCGGATTCCATCGATTCCCGCCTCGGCCATGTGCCTGGTGACCGCCGCAGCGCCGCCCGCTTCGCGCATGAGCACGTCGGTAGCGATGTTGTCGCTGGTCTGGAGCATCATCTCGAGCAGGTTGTGGATCGAGATCTGCAGGCCCGGTTCGTCGATGAGGTCGCTGATGGTGCTGGCAGTCAGGTAGACGTCCCGCTGCTCGATCTCGACCATGTCGGCGAGCGCGATCTCGCCCCCGTCGACCATGGACAGGATGCGCACCGCGATAGGGACCTTGTAGGTGCTCGCCATGGGGAAGCGCTGGTCGCCGTTGAGGGTGAAACCGCGTCCCGTTTCGAGGTGGTGGGCGGCGACGCCGACGGTGCCGCGGGCGGCTTCGGCCAGACGGGCGACCTCGGCGGCGAGATCGGCGAGACCGGGGTCGTTGCCGTGGAGCTGGATGTGCTGGGCGGTGGCGGGGGCGGCGCGGGTGCCGGCGGCGGCGAGACAGACGGCAAGCACCGCGCGGCGGAGGGACCGGAACGGGGCGCGATGAAGGCCGCGCGACGGGGGATGGAGGCGATTCATGTCAACTCCAGTTTACAAAATGGAAAGCGGGGATTACAACGCAGGTCACCGGATTGCGGTTGTGGGCCATGAACCTTAGACCACGGGCGGGAGGGACGCCAGCGGGGCCCGCGGGGTGGCCGGAGACGGCCTGGAGAAACTCGAACCGCGAAGTGAGCCGGCTGGGAATCGAACCCAGGACCTACGGATTAAAAGTCCGTTGCTCTGCCAACTGAGCTACCGGCTCGCCGGAATAATAACCAAGCCCGCGATTCAGCGGGACACTTCCGGAGTCGGGCCGGTGCCGGAGGGCGGATCGTCCGGCTGGCTGTCGGCGAAGGAATCCGCGCGGGCACCGAGGTCCTCGTCAACGAGCGGCAGCTCCAGCTGCAGCAGTCCGAAGGTGGTGCGGTGGTGGGGGGTCAGGCCCACCTCCCGCACGGCGCTCCGGTGGCCCCGGGTAGCGTAGCCCATGTTGCGCTCCCACCCGTACTTCGGGTAGCGCGGGGCCAGCCGTGTCATGAGGCGGTCGCGGCAGACCTTGGCCACGATCGACGCGCATGCGATCGAATGGACGAGCGCGTCGCCGCCCACCACCGCCTCGTGCTCCCATGCGAGGCCGCGCACCGGCAGCCCGTCAACCACAACGTGATCCGGGTGAACGGGCAGCCGCGTGAGGGCGCGGGTCATGGCGCGGGTGGTGGCCTGGAGGATGTTGTGGCGGTCGATCTCCCGCACCGATGCCGCCCCGAGGGCGACGGCGGCGGCCCGCGCATGGATCTCGCGCGCGATTTCAGAACGTCTTTGCGGGGTCAGGGCCTTGGAGTCGGTGGCTCCGTCGATGAACACCCCTTCGGCGAGGATGACGGCCGCCGCAACAACCGGTCCCGCGATGGGGCCCCGGCCGACTTCGTCCACGCCGGCCACATTAACGAGATTGCGTCCCCAGAACCCGCGTTCGTACTCGAGGATGTGGTCTGGGCCGGGTGTGGAGGGCACCTGCGGCCGATGTCAGCAGTGCGTGGACAGGGCCCAGGCTAGTGCGGCCGGAACGTCCGCTTTTCCTTGATGCGGGCGGCCTTGCCGCGCAGTCCCCTCAGGTAGTACAGCTTGGCCCTGCGCACCCGTCCGCGCCGCACGACTTCCACGCCGCCGACCGTGGGGGCGTGGACCGGGAAGACGCGTTCCACGCCGATGCCGCCGGAGATCTTGCGGACCGTGAAGGTCTCGCCCATCCCCGAACCGCGCCGCCCGAGGCACACGCCCTCGAAGACCTGGATCCGTTCCTTCTGTCCTTCGCGGACCCGGTAGAGGACCTTGATGGTGTCGCCCGGAGCGAAGTCGGGCAGGTCGTCCCGCGCCTGTTCCATATCCAGCTGGTGGAGGATGTCCGCCATGGCCGGGCTCCTCTTCGTGTTTCGTTGCCGTTTCGCGTTTCTGCGCCAAAAGTCCGCGGAAAAACCCCCAGGGCATTCGAGCGGCGATTCCTCCACGGACTTGCTGGCCAGCAAAGATAGATTCGCCGGGGATCTTTTGGAAGGGCCGGCAACGATCCGGCTGTCGCGCCGATTTAGAAATGTCCTCCCTTAGCGAAGTAGAAATGTCCTCTTTCGGATCATGGTCGGTCAACGACGAAACCGGATCCGGGAGAGGAGCACATGGACTTGAGTCTGAAGGAGAGGGATCGCATCTCGGTGTTGAGACAGGTGAAGGAGGGAGTGCTTAGCGTGGCTGTGGGGGCGGCGCGGCTCGGGGTGACGCGACGGCATTTTCGCAGGTTGCGCCGGAAGTTCGAGGCTGAGGGCGATGCGGCCGTAGTGCACGGACTGCGCGGGCGGCGGTCGAACAGGGCGTTGCCGCGGGGGTTTCGAGAGCGGGCGCTGGAAGTCGCGAGGGAACCGCTGTACCGAGACTTCGGGCCTACGCTGCTCGCCGAGCACCTGGAGAGAAGCTTCGCGCTGCGGGTGAGCCCGGACACGCTGCGGGGCTGGATGATGGAGGCCGGCCTGTGGAAGCGGCAGCGCAGACGGGCCAAGCACCGCAGCCGGCGTCCGCGGCGGGCGGCGCTGGGCGAGCTGGAGCAGTGGGACAGCTCGGTGCATGCGTGGCTGGAGGACCGGGCTGCGGGCGACCAGGTGCTGATCTCGATCCATGACGATGCGACGAGCCGGCTGATGATGACCCGCTTTGTCGAGCGCGACGACGGTGCGGAGAACCGCCGGGCGATCATCGGATACTTACAGCGCCACGGCCGCCCCCTGGCTGTCTACACGGACCACGCCGGACACTTCGGGCAGTGGCTGGCGAAGAAGGAGGAGCGGACCGATACGATCATCTCACGAGCGCTGGGCGAGTTGGGGGTCGAGGTGATCCTGGCGGGCTCTCCCCAGGCGAAGGGACGAGTCGAGCGGACCTTCGGTACGGCGCAGGACCGCCTGATCAAGGAGATGCGGGTGGCAGGGATCTCCACCCTTGACGCAGCGAACCGCTTCCTGGCCGACTCCTGGGTTCCGTTCTGGAACAAGCGCTTCGTGGTCGAGCCCGAGAATGCCCTCGACGCGCACCGGCCCTTGCCGGCCGGCATCGACCTGGAGGCCCTGTTTGCCGAGACGGAGACTCGGAAGGTGGCCCGTGACTTCATCATCCGCTTCAAGAACCGGTACTGGCAGATCCCGGAGCAGGAGGCCCGCGGTGTTCGGCCGGGTGACGAGGTCGTCGTTGAGCGCCGACTATGCGGGGACATCCACTTCCGGATCGGCCAACGCTACCTGGCCGTCGAGTCCCTGGGTCGGGCCGGTCCTCCGACAACACCGACGAAGACTCAGCGCGCGAAGCCCCGCAAGCCGGGGTCCAAGCCGCCGAAGCCCGCACCGGACCATCCATGGCGAAAGCAAAACCACGCGAATGCCCAGATGGCCACGGCCCGGCGGGACCAGCGGCTCGCGGAAGAGGCTGCGCGAAGCAATGGAAAGCCTGCCGAGCCGCCGCATGCCGGACTCGCGAGCGGCGCTGATGGCCGGGGACCTCGCCGGAAATCGGATGCGGGATCGGTATGATCACCGCCTCATGGCCCCACCGACCGGCCAACACAGGGTCGACCCAACCCAACGCGACCGCCGGCAACCCCCCGATCTCCGGGCCGGGCAAGCCCGTCCCTCCGATCGGGGGGTCCCACTACCCACCCCACCCCCAACCCGCTCAGGCTGGCCGGGGGTGGCAAACACTCACCCAGGGGGGGACATTTCTATTTCGCTCTACCCCCGGACATTTCTATTCCGGTTTGACAGCCGGCAACGATCCGGCAACGATTCGGGCCGTCGATGTGTCCAAGAAGAACACACCCTCGCAACGCTCGGCACGGAGGCGGCAACAATGAGAAGGAACGGCACGGATTTCATGGCTATCGGGGCGATTCTGGCAGGCGCGACGATCGGAGTGGGGGGTACCGCAGCCCTCCTTGGAGGTCCGCTTGACCACCGGATGGAGGCGACGCGGGAGTGCGAGTCCCTTTATTTTTCCACCGTATCCAGCACGCCGACGCGGGTGACGTGGAGCTACTCGGTGGACCGTCACGGGGAGGTCAGGAAGAGGCGGTGCCCGAGAATCACAACGACTACGCTCCGCGTGCGGGAACCGGTCAGGACGGTGGACGCGGAGCTCCAGGCGGAACTCGAGGCGCTGGCTGCCGCGCTGGCCGCGGCGGGGACGCGCGAACAGGTCGTTCAGGCGCTGGAGGGGCGGCAGGAGGCGGCCACCACCGAGTCTCTGCGCGAGCAGATCGTCCAGGCACTGGAGAGGCAGGAGGCGGTGGCGGCGAACCAGTCTTCCGGGAATCGATAACCGCCGGCGCCGGCACCCCGCTAGCAAGTCCCCCTCTCCATTCCGCCTGTGTTTTCGGCGGGATAGTGTTGCGGTCCGTCAGGACTTCCCGCGCCGCCTCCGGGTAAGTCTTTCCGACGCCTCCTCCCGCCACGCCTCGATACGGCGGTGATCGCCGCTGCGCAAGACGTCCGGCACGCGGTGGCCCCGGTATTCCGCGGGACGCGTGTACGACGGCGCCGAGATCACGTCCCCGTCGTAGAAGGAGTCGGAGGACGCGGACTCGTGGTCGCCGAGGGCGCCGGGCAGGAGCCGCACCACGGCATCGGTCACGGCCAGCGCCGCCACCTCGCCGCCCGACACCACGAAGTCCCCGATCGACAGCTCTTCGGTGGCCAGATGGTCGGCGATCCGCTGGTCGACGTCCTTGTAGTGACCGCAGAGGAGCGTGACTTCGGGTTCGAGTGACAGGCGCACCGCGTCGTCGTGGCGAAAGCGCTTTCCCCGGGCGGACATGAGGACGATCGGGCCGCGTGGAGCGAGATCGTCGACGGCCTCGAAGAAGGGCTCCGGCTTCATGACCATGCCGGCACCGCCGCCGTAGGGGATGTCGTCGACGGTGCGGTGGAGGTCGTGCGTGTAGTCGCGGAGGTCGATCACGCGATAGGAGGCGAGGCCCGCCTTCGCGACCCGGCCGGGGATGCTCGCCTCCAGCGGCGCGCCGAAGAAGCCGGGGAAGATCGTCACGATGTTGATCCGGATCATGGCAACAGGCCTTCCGGCGGGTCGACGACGACGCGGCGGCGCTCACGGTCGAACTCCACCACCACCTGGGGACTGAGCGGCAGCACGATATCGCCGTCGGGGACGGTCACCTCGAGCAGGTGGGCGGGGCGAACGGGGTAGACTTCCTTCACGGTTCCGATCGCGGTCCCGTCCCGCGTGACCACGGTGGCGCCCAGGAGCTCGTGATAGAAGATCTCGTCATCGGCCAGCTCGTCGATGGTGTCGAAGGGGCGCAGCAGGTAGAGGCCGCGGAGCCGCTCCGCCTCGGTCCGGTCCTCGACCCCCTCGAACCTGGCCAGGAAGCCCTTACGGTAGGGGCGGATGGACTCGATGGTCAGTTCGGGCAGGTTGGATGACGGGTTCTCGCCGTCTTCGCCGGCGGGGAGATGCACGGCCCCGGGGATGAAGTGGCTTCCGGGATAGTCCGTCAGCGGCCAGATGTAGAGTTCACCCTTCGTGCCGTGGGCTTTGCTGAGGTGACCCACAACCAGGAAGGGGGGATGGCCGCCCCCGGTCAAGACTCAGCCGGTGTCGGAGTCGGCAGCGGATTCGGCTTCGGCGGGTTCCCCGTCTTCGGCGGCGGGGGGGGTCTCCTCGGCGGTGGCGGCTTCCGGCGCGGCGGGGGTCTCGGCGGCGTTTCCGTCGTCGGTCGCGGCCACGGCTTCTTGCGGCTTGGCGGCGGCTTCCGTCTCGGCGGCGTCTCCGTCGTCGGCCGCGGCAGCGGACTCGGCACTGTCTCCAGCATCGGTCGCGGCTTCGGCGGCCGTTCCGTTTTCGGCTGCGGCATCCGCACGCGCGTCGTCATCGGCAGGAGCGCCGGCCAGCGCCACGGTTTCGTCGCCGCCTGCCCGCGCCCTCGACACCAGGCTCCCCACCGTCGGGGACACGATGGCTCCCTGGCCGACCCAGTAGTCCACGCGCCCCAGGTCGACCCTCAGCGTGGCCGGGTGGGAGACGGGATGGTAGTAGCCGAGGTTCTCGACGAACCGGCCGTCGCGCGGGGCGCGGCTGTCGGTGACGACGATGCGATAGTGGGGCTGCTTCTTCTTCCCCATGCGACGGAGGCGAATCTTTACGGACATTTGGCTCTGTTCGGTTCAGGTCTGTATGCGGGGCATGAACCCCTTCATCGATTTCAACATTTTTTCCATTTCGGCGAACCGCTTCATGAGGCGGTTGACCTCGGAGACGGGCCGGCCGCTTCCGCGGGCGATCCGTTTCCTGCGCGACCCGTTCAGGATCTCGGGACGACGGCGTTCCTCGGGCGTCATGGAGAGGATGATCGCCTCGATGTGCTTGATCTTCTTCGGGTCCACATCGCCGACGGGCATCGTCCGGGACACCCCGGGCACCATCTTCATGAGCTGGTCCAGGGGTCCCATCTTCAGCACCTGCCGCATGGCCACCAGGAAGTCCTCCAGGGTGAAGCGGCCGCGGCCGAGCACCTTCTCCTGCAGGGCCTCGGCCTCGCTCGCGTCGACCACGGCCTGGGCGCGCTCGACCAGTCCGACCACATCTCCCTTCTGAAGGATTCGTCCGGCGATGCGCTGCGGGTCGACCGCCTCCAGCGCGTTCATCCCTTCGCCGGTCCCGACGAACTTGAGCGGCTTCCCCGTCACGCCGTGGATGGAGAGCGCCGCGCCGCCGCGGGCATCGCCGTCCATCTTGGCCATGACGAAGCCGGTCAGGTCCAACACCTCGTCGAACCCCTGCGCGATCCGCACCGCCTCCTGGCCGGTCATGGCGTCGGCCACGAGAAGGATCTCGCGCGGCTTGAGCACCTCCTTGAGCCGTGCCAGCTCGTCCATGAGCGGCTCGTCGATCTGCAGCCTTCCGGCCGTGTCGACGACGAGGACATCCGCCTTGGCGCTGCGTGCGCGGCGGTGCGCCTCGGTGGCAACCGCAACCGGGTCGGTGGCACCGTCTTCGTGGTGAACCGGCACCCCGACCTGCTTGCCCAGCACCCGCAGCTGATCGACCGCCGCGGGACGGTAGAGGTCGCAGGCTGCGAGAAGAACGGACCGCCGCTGCCGGCCGAGCCGTTTGGCAAGCTTGGCCGCGGTGGATGTCTTTCCGGACCCCTGCAGTCCCACCAGCATGATGACGGTGGGGGGCGCCGGCGACCATTGCAGGTCGTTCTCGCCTTCTGCGCCGATCAGACGCGCCAGCTCGTCGTGCACGATCTTGACGATCTGCTGGCCGGGCGACACGGACTTGAGGACCCGTTCGCCCATCGCCTTCTCCTGAACCCGGTTCAGGAATTCCCGTGTGACCTTGAAGTTGACATCGGCCTCCAGGAGGGCTCGTCGCACCTCCCGCAGGCCTTCCCGGATCATGGGTTCGGTGAGGAGCCCGCGTTGGCGGAAGCGCCCCAGAACCCCGTCCAGTTTCCTGCTCAGGTCTTCAAACATCGGTGCCCGCAATGGAAGCGGTACAGCCTTTAAGCATAGTCGGAACCGGGGTGGGATTCAATGCGCATTCACCTCCCGCGGATCACCTGGCTGCGCCTCGTGCCCACCGAGACCATCACGATGGGCGCGCCCACGAGCTCCTCGATGCGGTCCAGGTACGCGCGGGCGCTCGCGGGAAGGTCGCTCATGGTGCGGGCTTCGGTGGTCGGGGACTGCCAGCCGGGGAGGGACTCGTAGACGGGCTCGGCGTGCTCGAGCTCGTGGACGCAGGCGGGGAAGAGGGAGTGCGTGTCGCCGTCGATGCGGTAGCCGGTCGCGATCTTCAACTCGGGGAGGGTGTCGAGCACATCCAGCTTGGTGACGGCGATCCCGGTCAGGCCGTTGACGCGCGCGGAGTAGGCGGCCAGGACGGCGTCGAACCAGCCGCAGCGGCGCGGACGGCCGGTGGTGGCCCCGAACTCGGCGCCCAGTTCGCGGATGCGCTCGTCCATGTCGGGATCGAAAGCGCTCGGGAGCGGGCCGTTGCCGACGCGGGTGGTGTAGGCCTTGACCACGCCGGTCACCGAGTCGATCGCTGTGGGCCCGATTCCGACGCCAACCGCCGCGCCCCCCGCCGTGGTGTTGGACGAGGTCACGTAGGGGTAGGTGCCGTGATCGACGTCGAGGGCGGTTCCCTGGGCGCCCTCGAGGAGCACGCGCTTGCCGGTCCGCAGTGCCCGCGCGATTTCGTCGCCGACATCGGTGGCAACGGAGGGGAGGCGGTGGGCCAAGGCGAGGGAGTCCTCAACGGTCCCGGACGTGTCGGGGTCGGCACCAAGTTGTCGCAGCCGGTCGCGCGCCCATTCGATCCCCCGCCCCACCCTGTCCGCCCCCCGCGCGCGGTCCAGCAGGTCGGCGATGCGCACCCCCCGCCGCCCCGTCTTGGCCTCGTACGCGGGACCGATTCCGCGCCCCGTCGTGCCGATCTTGCGGCGCGTGGCCGCCTCGGCCGCGACATCCAGCGCCTTGTGGTACGGAAAGACGACGTGCGCACGCGTGCTGACCCCGATGCGGCCGCCGTGATCCACGCCCCGCTCGGCCAGCCCGTCGAGTTCGCCGAAGAACTGGTCCACGTCGAGCACCACCCCGTTACCCAGCAGACACCGCTTCCCCGGATGAAGCACGCCGGACGGCACCTGGTGCAGCACGATGTGGTGGTCGCCCACGTGCACGGTGTGCCCCGCGTTGGCGCCACCCTGGTAGCGCGCGACGACATCCATGTCGGCTGCGAGCACATCGACGACCTTGCCCTTGCCCTCGTCTCCCCACTGGCACCCGACGATGACGGTGCACGCGCCGGGCGCGTCCCTTCTGACCATTGTGCCGCCCGTCACGCGTGTGCCAGCGCGCCTGCCGCGAGGTGGCCTGCCCGCTTGAGGTGTTCGGCCACCTCGCCGTGCCGGCTCTCGGGGAGGGGCTTGAGGGGGGGACGGGGTGCGCCGCCGCGGTAGCCCAGGAGGTCGAGCGCGCGCTTTACCCCGGCCACGCCCATGCCGCCCACGACGGCGTTGTGCAGCGGGCCGACCCGTTGCTGGATCCTGCCTGCGGCGGCCGTGTCACCCGCCATGAAGCGCGCGTGGATGCGGGAGCAGTCGCGGGGCGCCAGGTTGGCCACGCCCAGGATGCCTCCGACCGCGCCGATCTCGAGCGCCGCGTAGAGGAGGGATCCGCTCCCGACGAGGACCTGGAAGCCGTGCGTGGTCAGCGTCACCAGTTCACCCACGGTCTCCAGCTTCCCTCGCGAGTCCTTGATGCCGATGATGTTCTCGTGGGCCGACAGCTCGGCGACGAGCCCCGCCGGGAAGTCGAGGGTGCTGAACCTCGTCGGCACCTGGTAGAGGATGACGGGAATCGGCGCGGAGTCGGCCACGGCCAGGTAGTGGTCGCGGACTACGGCGGGTGTCATCGCGCCCTTGTAGAAGGCGGGCGGCTGGACCAGGGCCGCGCGGAAGCCGCGGTCGGCGGCCATGCGGGTCAGGCGCAGGGTGGTGCGCAGGGATTCGGCGCCGGTGCCCGCCACGAGCAGGAGGTCGCGGGGCACGCTACGGCTGACCACGTCCCAGCACCGGTCGCGCTCCTGCTCGTCAAGGAAGACGGCCTCGCCGGTCGAACCCCCGATGACGAGGCCCCGAATGCCGGTCGGCGTCCACTTCTCCACGTTGCGCCTGAGCGCCACCAGGTCGACCTCGCCGGTGACGGGGTCGAAGGGGGTGGTGGTGGGGATCATCACTCCGCTGATGTCGATCTTTCTTCTCCTTGGGTCCTTGGACGGCCGGTCCGCTCGCGGTTCGGGGCGGCGGACTGTAAAGTCTGCTGTAAAGTCAGGCTGGGGGAGCGAACGTACCCATCTTTTCCCTGGCGATCGCGAGCGTTTCGCCGGCCACCGCGCGGGCCCTTTCCCCCATCTCCATGATCCGTCCTTCCAGATCGGTCTCGCGGCGGAGGATGTCGGCGCGGCGCTCGCGCATCTCGCTGGTCAGGGCCACCAGAGCATCCGCGGTGAGGCCCTTGAGATCAACGTAGCGCAAAGTACCCGCGAAGTAATCCCGGCGCATCTGTGCTGCCTCGTCCTGATGGCTACAGGCGCCCAGCAGGGTGAGCAGGTTTTCGATGCCGGGGCTGGCCTTGCGGCCTCCCGTGTCCCCCGCGCCCGCTGCCGGTGCCGCTCCCGAGTCCGTCACTGCGGAACGTATCTTCCGACGGATCGAATCCTCCTCCTCGAAGAGGCCGATGTAGTGCTTCGGACCCAGGCTCTTGCTCATCTTGCGGGTCGGATCGGCGGTGGACAGGACCTTGGTGATGGGCGTATGCAGCGTCTCGGGCTCGGGGAAGAGATGGCCGAAACGGGAGTTGAAGCGCCTGGCGATGCCACGGCTCAATTCGAGGTGCTGGGACTGGTCCTGGCCGACGGGTACGCAGTCGGCGCGGTAGGCCAGGATGTCGGCGGCCTGGAGGACGGGGTAGAAGAGGAGGCCGGCGGAGATGAAGGTGCCGTCGTCCTCGGCGAGTCCGCCCTTGAGGAGGCTCGATTTCTCCTTGAACTGCGTCATTCGGGAGAGGTCGCCCAGCGAGGTGAGTGTCGACAGCATCCAGCACAGTTCGGTCTGCTCGGGGACGGTGGACTGGATGTAGACGATCGTCCGGTCCGGATCGATGCCGGCCGCGAGGAGACTGACGAACATCTCGGTGGACGCGTGCCGCAGTTCGGCCGCGTCGTAGGGCGCGGTCATGGCGTGCAGGTCCACGACACAGTAGACGCAGTCGCACTCGTCCTGCAGCCGCACCCAGTTCTGCACGGCGCCGAAGTAGTTCCCGATGGTCATGACGGCGGTGGGCTGGATGCCCGAGTAGACGCGTTTGCGGGGGGGCATGGGGGGAGCGGTGGATGGTGTGGGAGAAGGCGGACGGTGAGCCGCCGGGTCATCGTGGAGTGCTAAGTTAGCGGAGCGTCGCCGCGAGTTCGACCCTTGGCGGGGGCAAGCATGCCGTGAATGGGATCGCCCGCGCA
Organism: Longimicrobiales bacterium; assembly: GCA_965208295.1. GTDB lineage: Bacteria > Gemmatimonadota > Gemmatimonadetes > Longimicrobiales > Gaopeijiaceae > Bin94. Next base: position 2,591,412 of record OZ242328.1, read on the forward strand.
CCGGAAGCGGCGAGGTTGGCGCACGCTATGTATACTACACATTACATAATGGAAAGTAATCTTTACATTGCGAAAGACTGAAGCGAAGCGATCCAGCCCCGATGCGGCGCTGTTCGATCGTCTGCTGGCGACAGCGAAGGAGGCCGCGAAGGCGGCGGCGCGGGTGCATCGCGAGGCCGCGCTGCGGGGCGGTGGCTGGTGGATCGACGAGAAGACCGCGCACAGCGACTTCGTCTCCGATGTGGACATGGCCGCGCAGGAAGCCGCGACGGCGGTGATCGCCGCGCGGCATCCGGATCACAGGGTGCTGGCCGAGGAGGACGGGGGGGGCCGCGAGGGCGTTCCGGGCACCGAATACCTGTGGCTCGTGGATCCGCTCGACGGGACGACCAACTTCCTGCACGGGCATCCGTACCACGCGTCCTCGGTGGCGGTGTGGGACGGGGAGGGGGCCGTGGCGGCGGCGGTGGAAGCGCAGGCGCTCGGCAAGGTGTGGACGGCGGCACGGGGACGGGGGGCGTGGGAAAACGGTGAACGGATTCGGGTCAGCCGAACGGACAGAATCGAGCGCTTTCTTGTGGGGACGGGTTTCCCGTTCAAGGCGCATGAACTGCTGCCCGAATACCTGGCCGAACTGGACCGGGTGCTCAGGCGCACGGCGGGGGTGCGGAGAACGGGCGCCGCGGCGATTGACCTGGCCTATGTGGCGAACGGGATTCTGGATGGGTTCTGGGAATCGCGGCTGGCGCCGTGGGACTACGGCGCGGGGGTGTTGCTGGTGACGGAGGCGGGGGGCGTGGTGGAGCGGGTGGAGGGGGGTGGGATGGGGGTGGAGGCGGGGTCGGTGATCGCGGCGAATTCGGTCGAGGGGGTGGGGTGGTTGCGGGGGGTCATCTACCCCACCCCACCGTAGCGTTGGACACCAGCTTGAAGGTCCCCCGGTGCTCGCTAACGCAACCCGGACACGGCCGACCGTCGAAGCGCATGCTCGCGCTCTCTGGCAGGCAGGGGGCGCTGCATTCTCTCGAGCATCCGCGATCCGCGATCCGTGTGGACATCCTTGCTACTGAAACGACTCTCTACAGTCCGGGGTTCGAAGCTCTCCGAACTCAAGTCGATCTCAATCCAATCTTTCTTTTTGTTCATTCGGTACACTCCTCCAGTGTTCACCTCGTCCTAGTCTCCAAAGCTACCCCGTTGCCAACTCTTCCACCACTTGGTCCACCAGTGGCTCGGCATGGTAGGCTGGGATCACGATGGAGAGGCCGGTGGGTATTCCCCCAACCTCCAATCGGCCGCTCACAACCCCGAACACATCGCCCGTGTCCGGGTCGAACACGCCTCCGCCGCTGTTCCCCGGGTTGAAAGGAACTGAAACGTGGACCATCCGGGTACAGTTCGGCTCCGTACGGCCATCCGCAGGTAGCCACGGGATCACCTTCCCTGGGCGCCGCATTCGGGTCCTCAGGCTCCCCGCCCTCGTCCGACGCCTGGGAGTGTCGCGGAAGTGCCGACACGACTACTACCGAGACGGCACTCCGCTTGAGGAGGCGTTCCTTTAAGACAACCGCCTCCAAGTCCAAGACCACGTGTCGCGCGGTGAGGACGACGCCCTGACGCGCCACTGCTACCCCCGAACCGATGATCTTCGGAAACCTCCCGGAATCGTCCGCTGCCACAACGCCAAACCCGACGGTCGCCAAGCGGGCCCGTTCCGACAGTCGGGCCCTTCGCAACCGCCTCTCCATCACCGCAGCTTCAAAACCACGTCTTTTCTTCGCTTCGCCCATCCTGTTCCTCACGCGTGGGGATCGTCGTGGCAGGTCCTCAACGCAGGATAGCGATCTGGTTCAACAGTGTATCAGCGAAACCTCACCGTGTGCGATCATTGCGGCCCTCCATCAGCCCCCCCGCCCCACCAGCGCGTTGAACACGAGCTTGAAGGTCCCGTGCGTCTGCGCCCGGTGCTGCGCCCGGAACCCGATCATCACAATGCTCCCCTCTCCGTGATCGACCGACACCACCGCCGCCTTGTTGGCAATGGCCTCCTCACCCAGCAGCCAGCCGCTCTGCAGGATGTCGCGGTCGATGTAGGTGACTATGCGCCGCACATCGCTACTGCGCGCGCCGGGGATCGTTTCGTAGACCTGTCCGCCCGCGAGGTACGTCGCCAGCGCGTCTACAGGCATGCCGTAGGCGAAGGGACTCGAAGTGTCGACGTTCACCTTTAGCGTGGAGCCCGGGGCCCAGAATTCGTTGCCCCACATGCCGGCGACGGCGTTGCGGACCGGGACGTCGAATTCGTCGAGGACCAGGTTGCCGGCCTCAGAGAAAGTCACCAGGGTGCCGCCGTTCTTCACGAAGGCCTCAAGGGCCGCGGCCCCCTCCGGGCCGAAACCGCTGCGGTACTCGGGCGGCGTGCCCGCGGGATCCGGACCGCGGCCACCCACCGGCGAACCGGTCGGCCCCAGCATTATCTGCTTCGAGTCGTTGGGCAGGATGATCACGTCCCACCGCTCGTGCAGATCTCCCGCGAGGATTTCGTCGTCGAGGAGGCTGGTGTAGGCGAAGCCGAAGTCCTCCAGCAGCCAGCGCGTCCACCCCTCGTCCATGTTGCCGCCGTAGTAGCGCTGATACATCCCGATGCGCTGCCGGGTGATGGTGTGGCTGACTGCTGACGCATCTTCGCTGAGCGCGGTGAGGTGGACACCCACCACCGCAGCAACCTCGCTGAGCGTGCCCAGATCGGTGCCCGCCTCCGCGACGAAGTCCCCCCTCCCCACCCCCACCCCGTACCCGGTCACCCTCCTCACGCCGGCCCCCGCCTCGAAGAGCCCGTTGACTACCTTGAACGCGTCGTTCAGCGACCCGTCGATCCGATACCCGTGCGGCGCCTCCGCAGCCACCGTCCCCACCACCCCGAGCATCCCCCGGACCTCGGTCAGCGGCGCAGCCACCGCCGTCCCCACCGGGTCCACCCTCACCCCCATGAATTCCGCGATCACGTCGCCCGTCATGTCGTAGGGGCGGATCGGATCGCCGTCGGCGGTGCGGGTGTAGCTGTTGTCCGGGTAGTTGGTCTGGCCCAGCAGCCAGCGGATGACGCCCCGCTTGGGCTGTGCCATCGACACCACGTAGCTGCCCGCGCCGTAGACGCGGCCCTCGTGACTGAATCCCTCCGCCGCGTGCTCGACCGTGATCCCTTGCAGGAGCAGCTTGTTGACCATCTTGGTCATGGTGAGCGGGTCGTGCTGCGCGGCGGGGATGACGTACGCCTTCACGTCCCCTTCGATGCCCCGCTGGATCTGCCGGCTCGACTTGTTGTACGCGTTCCTGAGCACCGTCTCGCGGTTCTTCGCGGCGATCTCGAGTGGCGAGAAGGTCGCCACGATCTGGCGCTCCACGATGTCGCGCACGCGCCACCAGCCGCCCGGCCACGGGTTCGGGAAGGTGGTCTGCGCCTCGTACTCGGGGAGCTGGCGGGAGCCGCGCAGCTGGTCCGGGTGCACGTAGAGCGGGGTCGCGAGACGGGCGCTGGCCGATTCGGTGAGCATCCCCGCGATGTTGTGGAAGGGGGTGATCCAGTGGAACCCGAAGTGCCCCCACCCCGAGTAGATCGCCGCATTCACCGTGCCCTGGAATCCCATCTCCTCCATTCGGTACGCCATGTGCGCGCCGTACCACGACATCTCGCGCCAGACGAGCGGATCGCCCTCGGGACGGATCGGCTCGGCGTACGGGGGCAGGTAGATGCGCGCCGTGTACGCGCCCATCTGGTGATGGTCGATAAAGGCCTGCGGGATCCACTCCCGGAACATGATCTCGGCCCCGTAGCGCGACTCGACGGTGTTTTGCATGAAGGCGTCGCGGTTGTTGTCGTGACCGATGTAGTGGTGGTACAGCTCGGGCGGGCGCGCGCCCTCGTACTCGGTGCCGACCCAGCGGTCGTACCACTCGTTGACGATGCCGACCCCGTCGGGGTTGAAGGCGGGGATGAGGATGGAGACGGTGTTGTCGAGGATCTCGTGGATCTCGGCGTCGTCGCGGGTGGCGAATAGGTACACGATCTCGGCGGGCGACTGGGCGCCCGCGACCTCGGTGGAGTGCAGCGCGTACGACTGGACGAAGACGACCCTGCCGTTCTCGATCGCGTCGTCGACCTCGGCGCGGGTGTGTCCGCGGGGGTCCTGCAGGACCGCGTTCAGGCGCTTGAGTTCGTCGAGGCGGGCAAGGTTCCCGGGGGACGAGACGAAGATCGAGAGGAAGGGTTCGCCCAGGGTGGAGGGGCCCATATGCATCACCTGGACGCGATCGCTGGCCGCGCCGATGAGTTCGTAGTACTCGACGAGCCTGTCCCAGCGCGCGAGCTTGCGATCCGCGCCCATCTGGTGGCCGAAGAAGTCTTCGGGGGTGGGGATCTGCTGGGGGGCGGCGGGGGTGGATGCGACGGCGAGGGCGGCGAGGGTGGCGAACGCCAGGGTGGCTGGCGCGGCGACCGGGCGACTGGTGCGGCTCATGGGATGTCCTGTGCGTGGGGTGGGACGCGATGATCGAGTAGGTGATGGAAGATATTGTCGGGCCGATCGCGGCGAGCGGCTACCCCCGGCCCGCCGCCCCCCTCCCCACCGTCACCGCCTGCGGATCACTCACGATAAACACCCTGAACCCCTGCGCGATCCGCTCCTCGATGTCATCCACGCCCGCCGTGATCCCGCACGGCACTCCGTGGCGCTTGCACGCGGCCAGCACCGTCTGGATCGCCCCCTCCACCGCCTCCATGTCCCCTTCGTAGGCCCGGCGGAGGTCCCCCGGTCCGGGGAACACGATGCTCACCCCCTCGGTCCCCACGATCTCGTCGGCACGCTCGACCCCCACCCGGTCCTCAATGATCAGGATGTTCACCAGGTCGCCATCCGGGTTGTCCGGCCACAGACGGTCACCCATCGTCGCCACAGCCACCGCCGCCTCGTCCGCCGACTCCACATGCGGAAAAACGATCGACGCCACACCCGCATCGAGCGCCTCGGCCACGTTCGCCTCCGCTGCCGGCACACCGTCCCGAATGGCCGGCACCCGCAGCACGAGCGGGTGGGGCGGTTCCGGCGCCGACCCCTCCGCGATCCCCGACATGTAAACTTTGGTTGTCACTATGTCAAATGGACCTGACTCCAGGGAGTAGAAGACGAAGTCCAGTTCGCGGTTCCGGCCCATGGCGGCGCCCTGTTCGGCGGTCGTGGGGCCGGAGAAGACGCCGAAGAGAACCTGGCCGTCGGCGAGGAGTTGGACGAGTGGGGCAGCGGGCTCAGTGGCGGCGCCGGGCGGATCGGAGTTGGCGGGGCTCGAATCCTCCTGTCCGCCAGGGGGGGAGCAGGCAATGGTCAGGAGGACGAGGGCCGGCCACACTGCGCGCAATGATCGAGTCCGGGCACCTGCACGACGGGAGGGGACGGCGGTTGGCCGGTTGGGGGACGGGTGGCAGGGTCGGAGTGGGAACATCATTGGTGGAGAGTTCCTGGCAATGGCGGTTGAACGGGCGTTTGCAGCAGTAGTGTATCCGCCGGGCCTCGCCGCCGCGAGGATTCGCCCCCCGGGGTCAGTGCGTCGTCCCCCCGAGGGCCACGGGCCTCAGCCGGAGTCCACGGCAACCGCTCCCGATCGACGCGGTGGTGCCCGGCCCCGTGCCGGCCACTCTCGAAGTCCGGAGCGCGCAGGGCCGCGGCGCACGGTCTCGGAAGCCGCAACGACCCATGGACCGGGGCCCGGCGGTTGTTCCTGGCTGTCGACCGAAAGCACAAGCTGCGATTCCTCTTGCGGGTCCTCTACCGTGACCGTGGAGGACTGCGACACTTGGCGCCCGTCAGGATCGCTGGCGGTCACCAACAGGTGTTTTCTGCCCACGCCGACTGCCATCACCCAAAGCGTATCGCCCCGTATCTTCTTGTTGAGCCCCCGGTGCGCCGCAACACTGTATTTCAGCTTATCCCCGTCCGGATCTTCGAAATGGTCCGTCAGAACAAACCTGAGCGTGTCGCCCTTCGTAACGGTTATCTGTTTCGAAATGCTGTCGATGACGATCGGCGCCCTGTTGTCGTCGACCGTGATGACGTAACTGACCTCGGCCGTCAGCCCGGCCTTGTCCTCGGCCATCATCGTAATCGTCGTCGTGCCCGTGGTGAGTCCCTTGAAGTAGGCGTTGACTCCATCCACGCTCGCTTCCACCACGGTCGGGTTCGAATTGGACAGGGTAAAGGTGAGCGAATCGCCGATATTGCAATCGACGAGGTAGAACCCGAAGTACCGGCCGGTTTCCTCGTCCACCGTCATAACGAAGTCCTTCCCCTCACTCCAGACCTCCGGTGCGACGTTTCCGACCGTTACCCCCCATGTCTTTCTGGCCCAGTGACCATCCGGGTCGACGACGGTCACCGTGACGGTCGCGAAGCCGCTCGACACCGTCAGGAGCTCGACCGATGTCGAGTTGGCGTTCTCGATGCTGACGACCGTCGTGTCGGTGGATGTTGCGGTGACGGTCAGGGTGGAGTAGTCGTCGTCCGGATCATGGAAATGGTCCTCGATGACGACCTCCAGGGTGACATCCTCCAGCACGGGGTCGCCCCAGTACAGGTCCCAGGCCGGTACCGTCTTGACCTGTGGCGGCTGGTTGGGGAGCTCGGCCCTGGCGACGACCGGGAAGTCCTGGGTTGCCTCCAGACCCTCGGGATCCCTTGCGACGACCGTGACCAAGGTCTCGCCCTCGTCCATGACCTTCAGCTCGACCTCGGTCCCGGATGTGGTCACCTCGACCACTTCGGTGTCGGAGCTCTCAGCCGCATACTCCAACTCATCGTGGTCGGGGTCGGTGAAGTAGGACCCGGCATCGACCATCTTCTTGTCCCCTTCTTCCAGCTCCTGCGCGAGGATCTGGCCGATTACGGCCGGTGGACGGTTCCCCTCCCCCGCCGGCGCGACGGTGACCGTGAAGTCCTGGGCCGCCTTGAGCCCGTCCGGATCCTTCGCGGTGATCGAGACGGTCGCGGTGCCCTCCGCGACCGCGGACAACGTGACCTCGTTCCCGGCCATGTCGATCGTCACCACGTCGGAGTCGGAGCCCTGTGCGGAGAACACCAGCTCGTCGTTATCGGGGTCGGTGAAGTGGGAAGCGGCATTCAACGTCCTGGCGTCGCCCACCTCCAGCCTCTGTACGCGAATCTGGCCGACAACAACCGGGGCCCGGTTCGGACCTCCATCCACGGATACGGTCACGCCGAAGTTCAGTGTCGCCCTCAGTCCGCCCGGATCCTTCGCGGTGATCGTGACGGTGGCGGTACCCTCGGCGACCGCAACGAGCCTGACCTCGGCCCCCGATGCGGCAGCCGTCACCACATCGGTGTCGGAGCTTTGCGTGTTGAACACGAGCGGGTCGTCGTCGGGGTCGGTGAAGTACGATGCTGCGTTCAACGTGCTGCTGCCGTCCACGGCCAACTGCTGCGTAGGTACGGTGCCCGCCACCTTCGGCGCCTGGTTGGAACCCGACCCTGTCGAACCGTCTACCCGGACCTCGAACCGCTGACTCGCCTCCAGGCCTTCCGGGTCCTCCGCGATGACGGCGATGGTCGTGGTTCCATCCTTCAGGGCACGCACCAGAACCCTTTCACCCGACACCCAGACCCTGGCCACCTGGGGGCTCGAGCTCAACGCCTCGAAGACCAGGGCATCCTCGTCCGGATCCGAGAATAGCGATGTGGGATCGATCCTCTTGACGCTTCCCTCGGTGACGCGCATGTCGGGGATTTCCCCGAACGCGTGCGGCGGCCGGTTCGGGACGATCACGGCGAAACCACGCGTGGCCGAAAGGCCGGCCGCGTCGGTGGCCGTCACGGTAATGTCGGCCGTGCCCCTGGCGACCGCGACCACGGACAGAACGCCGCCCGAGACCGAAACGTCGGCCACCTCGGTGTTCGAGGTCGTCGCAGCATATGCAATGTCGTCGCCGTCGGGGTCGGTGAAATGGCTGGACAGTTCGAATCCGGCGGTCTCGCCGACCTGGACCGTTCGTGCCTCGATCTCGATGGTCGCGACCGGGGGCTGGTTCGGAACCGTCACGGCGAACGCCTGCGTGGCGACGAGCCCTTCCGTATCGGTGGCCGTCACCGAAATCGTTGCTTCCCCCCTGGCGATGGACGCCACCGTCAGGTCGGAGCCAGAGATGGAAGCCTCCGCCACATCGGCGTCGGAGGTGGTGGTCGTGTAGGCCAGTACGTCCCCGTCGGGGTCGGTGAAATGAGCGGACAGGCCCAGATCCGCCGTGGCGCCCGCCTCAAGGGTCCGCGCCTCGATCGAGCCGGTCGCGCCCGGGGGCTGGTTCGGCACCGTCACGGCAAACGCCTGCGTGGCCACCAGTCCCTCCGTGTCGGTGGCCGTCACCGTCACCCTCGCGACGCCCTTGGCCACCGCCGGAACCGTGAGCACGCTGCCAGCGATCTCAACGCCTGCCACCTCCGTGTCCGAGGAGGCGGCCGCGTAGGCCAGGACGTCCCCGTCGGGTTCGCTGAAATGGCCGGACAGGTCCACTGCCGCGGTCTCGCCGACCTCGACCGTCCGCGCCTCGATCTCTCCGGTCGCGACCGGAGAGCGGTTCGGAACAGTCACGTCGAACGCCAGCGTCACCCCGAATCCGTCCGAGTCGGTGGCCGTCACCGTCACCGACACCGTGCCCTTGGCGACCGCTGTCGCCGTGAACGCTCCGCCGGATACCGCGACTCCCACCACCCTCGGGTCCGAAACGCTTGCCACGTAGGCCAGCGCATCGTCGTCGGGATCACTGAAATAGCTGGATAGTTCGAGGTCGGTGGTCTCGCCCACCTCCACCGTCCGTGCCTCGATCTCGCCCGCCACGACCGGGGCCTGGTTCGGAGCCGTCACAACGAACGCCTGCGTGGCCACGAGCCCTTCCGTATCGGTGGCCGTCACCGAAATCGTCGCGCTTCCCTTGGCAACCGCCACCACCGTCAGGTCGGTGCCGGAGACCGAGACCTCCACCTTGGCGGCAGCGGAGGTGGTCGCCCCGTAGGCCAAATCGTCCCCGTCGGGATCCGAAAAGTACCCCGTCACATCCATCATGGTGTTCGCGCCCACCTCCACGTTCTGTTCCGGCATCGACCCAACCACCTCCGGTGCGCGGTTCGGCACCGTGACGACAAAGGCTTGTGTCGCCGACAGGTCACCGGGATCGGTCGCTGTCGCAGTTACCGTGACGGTCCCCTTCGCCCGGGCCTCAAGGGTCGCGACGGGTCCTTCGATGGAAAAACTCACCACATCGGTGTCGGAAACCGAGAGCGTGTACTTCAGCGACTGGCCATCCGGCTCGCGAAAATGCGTGGACAGGTCCACCGCGGCGAACTCACCGGCAGCAAGTTCTCGTGAGGCAATCTCACCCACTGCCATTGGAGCGCGGTTGGGGACGACCACCCGAAAATCCTGATGCGCTGTCAGCCCGCCGGCATCGGTCGCGGTGATCGTGACCCCACCGACTCCCGGAGCCGCACCCTTCACGGTCACCAGAGTTCCCGCGATCGACGCCGTGGCGACCCCCGGATCTGAGTTCGACACGCTGTAACTCAGCAGGTCGCCGTTCGGATCGTCGAAGCAGGCGGTCACCGAGGCCGTTTCGCCGACCACCACCGTCTGCTCCGGAATCGCGCCGCACAGGCCCGGCGGCTGAGGGTTTTCGCATGCAGCGAGCAGCGTCGCGAGCACGCCGCCCAAGAAGAATCCCCGACTCGACTTGACAGCCCCGTTCATTCGTTCCCTCTTCCTCCGAACGGTCAACTATTCCCGGAGTCCCTTGATACTCCACCCGGCACTTATGGGGGCAAGGGACTCGCGGCGCGCTTTCGGCCACCGCGGTCGCCGGACGCTGACAGCAGTGGTCTCGTCACCAACCGGTAACCGTCCATTAGAATTTTGTCAATATTCTGTTAACTTCTACCCGATCTCCGACTGAAGAAGAGCGCCCGCGTCCACACTGGAAACCGCCGATCTCCCCTCCCTGGCGACCGACCGGACCTCCGCAATCCGCTCGACTTCCGGTTCGAAACCCGTGTGCGGCAGAGGGGGGTGGGATCCGCGGTGGCCGCTAATGGCGGACTTCACCGATTCAGCATACCTTTCCGGCCCGGGAATACCCACGACCGACCCGACAGCCCCACGAAGGAGAACGACCATGTCCAGCCCGAGATTGCCCATCGCGACCGCGCTCGCAGTCGCCATTCTGGCCGGCGTCGCGCCGAGTGAAGCCACCGCCCAGAGCGCCGCCCACCGCCACATCGGCCACGTCGCCGACATGTTCAACGGCACGCCGGAAAACGTCGGCCTGCTCGTCGCCGCCCAGGCCGAGGCCGAAGTCGCGGCGGCGCACGCCGGATACGCCGCCGGATCCGAGGATCTTGCCGGAATTCAGCGGCACACGACGCATGTGCTGCACGCCCTCGACGCTTCGACTTCCGAGCGGGGCCCGGGAAAGGGTTACGGTCTGGTCCGGGCCGCCTCTGGCTGCGCCCAGCACATCGGCATGGCCGGCGAGTCGGACGACGCGTCCGGTGCCGTGAAGACCCATTCGACGCATGTGAAGACCAGTTGCCAGAACGTGGTCACGTGGGCGGAAAGCATTGCCGAGAAGGCCGCCGCGGTGGCCGCCGCGACCGACATGGCCACCGCCAAGGCGCTGGCCGACGAAATCGCGGGCATGACCCAGGCGATCCTGTCCGGAACCGACGCCGACGGCAATGGTCGCATCTCCTGGGGGGAGGGCGAAGGCGGGCTTGAGCAGGCGGCCACGCACCTGCGGCTCATGAAGGAGGCCGAGGGGCTCGGTTGAACGCCCCGGATGACGCCCATGAAGAGAACCAGATCTTCCCGACTGACCGCCCCGCTGGCCGCCACCGCAGTCGGAGTAGCCATGCTGGCCGCGGTGGCCGGATTTACAACCGATGCGGCCAATCGCCCCTCGTCCACCTCGAATCCCCACCCCCAGGCGACCCAGGACACCGTCAGCTTCGCCAAACAGATCCTCCCCATCTTTCAGAACCGTTGCGCCAAGTGCCACGGAGGCGAGGACGAAAACGGCGAGGTGCTCACCGAAGTCAGCCTGAGCCTCCTCGAATACGAGAGGGTGATGGTGGGCTCCGAGTTCGGCACCGTCGTCGAGGCGGGCGACCCGGACGGCAGCTTCCTGATCGACATGATCACCGCGGGCGACATGCCTCCCGAGGGTGAGGGCGACAAGGTCCCCGAAGAGGAAATTGCGCTGATCCGGACCTGGATCGAGCAGGGGGCGCTGAACAACTGAGGGCCCGTGGACAAGACCCTCGCCGCTCTCGGTGCTCGCGCGGGACGTACTGTTGAGTTAGGACACCTTGGGAGTGGGGGAGCAGGGTCGCGCCATACCCGGTGTAAGGGTGTCGTGGTTGCGGCGTAAGTCGTTTATCGGTATCCCATTTTCAATGGCAGTCGTCATTGTTCTCCAAGGACAGACAAGGTGGGCACAATGTCCCCATTATTTCCGCAGCGCCGCTCCGTCAACCGGTTGGCACTCGTCCTTCTCGCATTCGCTGCATCTTGCGGCGACCCGGCTGAACCGGATCCCAACCAGCCACCGCGGGCGGTGGGCACAATCCCCGACCAGATTCTGACCAGGGGTCACACAACCACCGTGGACGTGTCCGCGTATTTCGACGATGCCGAGGGGGGCACGCTCACCTACCAGGTGGCGACCTCGAACGCCACCGTGGTGACGGTCTCGATCGCCGGAAGCGTGGTCACGCTCACGGCGGCATCGGTGGGGATTGTCGTCGTGGTCGTGACGGCCATCGATTCCGGAGGCCTCGCGGCGCAGCAGCGATTCGAGGTGGCCGTACCCGCTCCGCCCCTGGTGGGTCTCGCCGCGGACAACCTGGCGGCTCCCGAGAGTGGTGGGGCGGTGTTTGCGCTGGTGCTTTCCGCGCCGCCCCCGACCCCGATCAGCGTTGCCTATACGCTGGGGACCGACGACGATCCGGGCACCTCGGATGCGGACTCGGCGGACTTCGCGGGCGCTTCCCGGGGTGTGGTGGAAATCGCCGCCGGCGCAAGCGAAGCCGTCATCGAGATCCCGTTCATCGACGATGAGGATGTCGAGTCGACGCGGGAGGTCTTCACCGTGTCGCTGGACGAACCGGGCTTCGCTGACGGATACGAACTGGGCCGGACCACGCAGGCCGTCGTGACCATCCAGGAGGGTGTGTGCGACCGAACACCCGAGGTTCGCGATCAGATCATGGCCCAAATGGGCGTCGGAGAGTGCACCGCGATCGAGGATCGGCATCTCGGAAGGATCGTGATCATGCAATTCGGCGGATTCGGGTCCATCGAGTCGTGGTTGCCGGACTCCGACGGCCCGATCCCCCATGCGTGCGCCGACGAATCGTGGTTTTCCGTGCGACCTGTCGGCGACCCCTCCCACCCGTCAGCATGGTCCAGCGCTTGCACCGCGGAGCCGGCGAGGGACGGAGTCTTCGCAACGGGAGCGGCAGGAAGCACCGCGATCCACACGCTGAAGACGGGTGATTTCGCGGGCCTGTCGAATCTGAACCAGCTGGTGATCGCGAATTCCGGGCTGGCCGAATTGCCGCCCCGCATCTTTGCCGACCTCGAGAACCTGGCGTTTCTCATCCTGGCGAACAATCGCCTGGCCCGGCTGCCGGAGGATGTGTTCACGGGTCCCTCGGGGCTGCAAATCCTTGCTCTGCTCGACAACGGCTTGACGGAGATCCCGGCCGGTATTGCCGATCTGTCCCGACTCGTCGAACTCATTCTCAGCTCGAATCAGCTCACCGAGCTGCCGGAAGCGATGTTTTCCGGCCTGACGAGTCTCCGGTCGGTGTGGTTGGACAGGAACCAGCTCACCCGGCTACCCGCGCAGGGCCCCTCGAATGCGGAGTTCCTGGTCCTGACCTCAAACCAATTGACCGAAGTGCCCCCGGGGTGGTTTTCGGGCGCGCCCGGATTGATCAGGATCAAGCTGGAGGACAACCAGCTTGTCGAGCTGCCGCCTGGAGCCTTCGCGGGCCTCGCCAACCTCCAGGAGTTGCAGATGTCGCAGAACCGTTTGGCTCGATTGCCCGATGACGCATTCTCGGATCTCGCCAACCTGAGGCAACTGATGTTGGGAAGTAATGAACTGACTGCCTTGACGCCGGATATGTTCTCCGGCCTTTCAAACCTCGAATGGCTGGCGTTGGACCTGAACCCTCTTGGAGAGTTGCCCGCGGGTGTGTTCGACGGCCTTTCGCGTCTTCAGAGACTATGGCTGTCCGGCAACGGGTTGCGGGAGCTGCCCCCGGACATATTCGCCGGCCTCCCGGAGCTGGCATTCCTGGCCCTGGCCGAGAACGAGCTTGGCGAACTTCCGGACGACGTGTTTGCGAACCAGGCCGCACTGACGGTGCTTTTCCTGGCGAAGAACCGGATCCCCGAGCTGCCGCCCCAACTATTGGGCGGTCTCCCTCTTCTGGAGCGGCTGTACCTCCACGACAATCAGCTCTCCGAGTTGCCGCCGGGAATGTTCGTCGGTCTCTCAAGCCTGGTTAGGTTGTCTCTGGATGGCAATCCTGGAGCGCCGTTTCCCGTTGCTCTGCAACTCGACCGTGTGGATGACCAGGATGTCCTGGCGCCCAGTCCCGGAAACGTGAGCGTCACCGCAGCCGCGGGTGCTCCGTTCGCCATGCGCATCCCTTTGTCGGCGCACGGGGGAGAACTCGGCGGCGATGCGGTGGTGCTGCGCCCCGGAGATGCGAGCAGCCAGGAGGTCACGGTTATCCGGAGCGCCGACAACCAGGGGGGTACGCAGGTGAGCGCGGGCCCGGCGCCCGGGATCCCGCACGGCGTAACCGGGGTCGCGCTGGAATTGTCCGATCCGCTCGTCCTGTTCGGCACCGTGTCGAACCTCGCCCCGGTGGCGGTGCGTGAAATACCGTGGTACCGGCTCCGCGGAGGCGGAGAGGGGGAGACCGTCGATCTGTCCCGGCACTTCCGGGATCCGGACGGCGAGGAACTGGTGTACGAGGTGACGAGCGACAACATCGACATCGCAACCGTCACGGTCGCGGGAAGCCAACTCACCGTGAGCCCGGGCAGCGCTGGTACCGCAACGGTATCCGTAACCGCGGCCGACCTGGGCGGACTGGAGGTCAGCCTGTCCTTTCCGGTCAGCGTGCGGGCACCCGTCGCGGGATCGTTCGACATGGATGTGGTCCTGGTGGGCTCGGTGACCGAGGAGCAGCGCGCGGCCTTCGATGAGGCAGCGGATTGGTGGATGTCGATCCTTGCCGACATGGAGTTGCCCGATGTGCCGCTGGTGGAAGAAGCCCAGCTCGGTTGTGGCGGAATCTTCACCGAAGACGAGATCGGCGGCGCGATCGACGACCTGCTGGTGGTGGCGTCGGTGCAGACGCTGGACGGGCCGGGCGGCATCCTGGCGGGCGCGCGGCCCTGTAGTGTTCGCGAGGGCTCCATGCTTCCCTTCCTGGGAATCGTGCAATTCGACAAGGATGACGTGGCCGCGTTCGAGGGATCGAGCGACTTGGTCGAGCTCATCCTTCACGAGGTCGGCCATGTGCTGGGAATCGGCTCGATCTGGGCGGATTTCGGGTTGCTGCGCGAACCGTCCCTCCAATCGCCGGGCGCCGACACCCACTTCGCGGGACCGTTGGCGATCGCCGCCTTCAACGAGGCCGGCGGCGACAGCTACGGGGACGCCAAGGTGCCGGTCGAGAACCAGGCTGGCCCGGGCTCCGGCGACTCGCATTGGCGACAATCGGTGTTCGTCACCGAGCTGATGACGCCCTTCGCTTCGGTGGGCACGCCCGATCCGCTCAGCGCGATCACGATTCAGTCGCTGGCCGATCTGGGATACACGGTCGATGTCGGCCTGGCCGATCCGTTCACCCTTCAGTCCGCGGCTGCCGCGGACAGGGAGGACCTGAACGTCATTGACCTTGGCAACGATATCCTGAAGGGCCCGATCACGGTGGTCGGCCGGGACGGGCGCGTTGTCCGGGTGATCGTGCGATGAGGTCGCGCCAGGCGGGGGAAACGTGGATGAAGCCGATTGGCGGATTGGTCGTCCTTGCCGTGCTCTGGCCGGCCGCGTGTGGCGACACCGTCACGGAGCCGGAGATCCCGAACCGGACGCCCGTCGGAGTGGGCACGATTCCGCCGCAGAGTCTGGAGCCGGGCGAATCTGTCACCGTGGATGTGTCTTCCTACTTTGACGACCCCGACGGCGACCCCCTGACCTACCAGTCTGCATCGAAGAATTCCGACCGGGCCACGGTCACCATGTCCGGCTCGGACCTCACGATCAGGGCGGTGTCCGGCGGCACGGCGACCGTGGCGGTCACGGCCACCGACCCCGAGGGCCTTTTCGCGGTGCAGAGCACGGGCGTGACCGTGGCCTCCCCGAATCAGGCACCCGTCACGGTCGGGACCATTCCGCGCCAGAATCTGGACGAGGGAGCCGCGGTGACCGTCGATTTGTCTGGATATTTCGACGACGCCGATGGAGATACCCTCAGCTATACCGCGACGTCGAGCCACCCCGATGTGGCCACGGTCTCGGTCGCGGGCGGCAGCGCAACGATCGCCGGAGTCATGGAGGGAACCGCCCGGATGGTGGTCCGGGCCACCGACCCCGGCGGCCTGTACGCCGAGCAGGAGTTTGATGTTGTGGTGGGCATGGGTGCCGGGCCAGGCTTCCGGGACGATTTCGACTCGGACACTCTGTCGTGGGATATCGCGGAGGCCGCCACCGAGGTCGCGGACGGCGTCCTGCGGCTCTCCAACATTTCGACCGGGGTCCCCGGGCGGGTTACTCGCGACCTGGCGAAGTTGGTCAATTGGGAGGTGCGGGCCAGCGTGGGGCGAGCGCATGACGACGCGGCGGTTCGGATGGTCATGCACACGGCGTTCAGCAATTTTCCCGCTTTTGCGCTGGAAATCGGATCCGGCGTCACGCTGGGCGGGTCGGACACGAACTTCAGGGTCATGGTTCTTGAAGGCGCCTCCAACCGGTGGCTTGTCATCAACGCGGGCACATCCGACAACGTGAACGACAGCTCGGGGGAGTTCACGGAGGTCACCGTATCGATGAAGAACCTGGACTTCTCGGTCAGCATTGGAGACCAGCAAATCCACTTCGAGACCCTTACCGGCGCCCCGCCCGAAATGCAGCAGTTGACCGCAGTCGGTCTTTGGGCGGTTCCCTACGAGCAGGAGACCGGGAAGACAGGGCTCTTCGACTGGATCGAAGTGACCGGCGAAGCGGCGTCCGGCGACCGCGCGGATGCCGGCGGGATCAAGCCCGCCCCCGCCGCCTCAGCCACGCCACCACCACCAGCAGCAGCGCCGCAAACACAATCAGGAACGTCGCCACCGCCAGGATCGCGGGACTGATCTGCTCCCGGATCCCCGCCCACATCTGGCGCGGAATCGTCCGCTGTTCCACACCCGCCATGAAGAGCACCACCACTACCTCGTCGAACGAGGTCGCGAAGGCGAAGAGCGCCCCCGAGATCACCCCGGGCGCGATCAGGGGCAGCTGCACCTTGCGGAATGCGTACAGCGGCGGGGCCCCGAGCGAGGCGGCGGCACGGGTCAGGTTGCGGTCGAAACCCGACAGCGTGGCCGTGACGGTGATGACCACGAAGGGGATGCCGAGCGCGGTGTGCGCCAGGATCAGCCCGAGATGGGTCTGTCCGAGCCCGATACTCGAGTAGAAGAAGAACATCCCCGCCGCCGAGATGATGACCGGGGTGATCATGGGCGAAATCAGCAGGCCCATGACCATGCGGCGGGCAGGCATGGCAGGACTCGCAAGACCCAGGGCCGCCAGCGTCCCGAGGGTGGTGGCGAGCGCGGTGGCCGACACGCCGATGACGAGGCTGTTCACCAGGCTCCGCGTCCAGACCTCGTTCTCAAAGATCTCGCGGTACCACCTGAGCGAGTACGCCTCCGCGTCCAGACGCAGCATGCCCTCGGTGAAGGTGAAATACGGCTCGGCGTTGAAGCTGAGCGGCACGATCACCACGATCGGAGCCACCAGGAACACGAAGACCAGCGCGCAGAAGGCCACGTAGGCGAACCGGCCGAGCGCGTCGGGGCGGAGTAGCCGGCTCGTTGGGCGCGGTGCGGTGGTTGCGCTCATCGTCGCCCCCTCATCCCAGGCTCAGCCGCTCGATGCCGACCAGCCGGTCGTACAGCAGGTAGAGCACAAGCACACCCCCCAGCAGAATCCCCCCCAGCGCCGCCGCCAGACCCCAGTTGAGCGAAGTCTGCATGTGGTACGCCACCATGTTGGAGATGAGTTGGCCGCTGCTGCCGCCCACCAGCGCCGGCGTGATGTAGTAGCCGATCGCCAGAATGAAGACGAGAAGCGACCCCGCGCCCACCCCGGGAAGCGTCTGCGGCCAGTAGATGCGGAAGAACGCCTGCGCCGGACTGGCCCCCAGCGACGCGGCCGCGTTCATGTACTGGCCCGGGATCGCGCGCATGACCGAGTACAGCGGCAGGACCATGAAGGGCAGCAGCACATGCGTCATGGCGATGATCGTGCCGGTCATGTTGTAAATCATGGCGAGGCGGCCGTCTTCACCGATCAGTCCGATGCCGAGCAGGAGGTCGTTGACCACACCCTGGGTCTGGAGCAGCACGATCCACGCCGTGGTGCGCACCAGCAGCGAGGTCCAGAAGGGGACCAGCACCAGGGCCAGCAACAGATTCGCGCGGCGTGGCGGGGCGTGGGCGATCAGGTGCGCGACCGGGTAGCCGAGGAGCAGGCAGAGGACGGTGATCACGGCGCTGACCACCAGGGTTCGCCAGAGCAGCGGCAGGTAGATGCGCCGCTCCTCGGGTTGCGGGGCGATCGAGCCGTCGGGGAGCCGCTGCATGTCCACGGCGTTGAGGTAGTGGCGCGAGGTGAAGCGCTGGCCGGTCGCGCGGATGGCGTTCCACGTCGCCGGATCCGCCCAAGCCTCGTCGATTTCCTCCATGACGGCGCGCCAGGGCCCCTCGGTCACGTCGCGCAGCGAGCGCGCACTCCGCGTGAAGACGCTCCGAAGTCCGCTCTGCACCCGGTTGACTCGCCCCGCGACCTGTCCAAGCGTCCGCTCCTCGCGGGCCTGGACCAGTTCGCGCGCAAGTGTCTCGAATGCGGCCTCATCCGGGAGGCCTTCGCCGTCCCACTCGGCGAGCGCAGCCAGCGATTCCGGCAGGGCGTCCGCCACCACCGGGTCGTGGACGCTCCGGACCAGCATCGTCGCCAGCGGCGCGATGAATGTGATGAGGATGAAGACGAGCAGCGGTAGAACGAGGCCCACGGCGCGCAGGCGTTGCTGCCTTGCAGGGTCGGCCGGGTTCGAACGGGTTCCGCCGTCTTTGCTCATGATCTCAGCGGCTCGGGCCGCCGCTGCCGGGCCGGACCGGGGAGGACGGGGCGGGACTGCTCATCGCCTCAACGCGCCAGCCAGGCGCTGAAGCGTTCGTTCAGTTCATCCTGGTTGTCCACCCACCACTCCCAGTCGTAGCGCAGCGCGCGCTCCGCGTTTTCGGGAGTGGCCGGCATGTGCGGCGCCATCTCGACCCCGGCCGCGACGTGGGTCGTGACCAGCGGCGCTCCTGACCGGCGGGCGGGGGAATAGGAGATGCGGCGGCCGATCCGCGCCTGCGACTCGGCGCTGGTGGCGAACGCGAGGTAGCGCATCGCCTCGTCCAGCCTTGGCGTTCCCGCGACGATTCCGAGCACGCCGACATCCAGGAGTTGTCCGTCCCACACGATCTCGAACGGCTGGTTCTCCAGGACCTGAGCGTTGAAGATGCGGCCGTTGTAGGCGGTGCTCATGACGACCTCCCCGTCGGCCAGCATCTGCGGCGGCTGCGCGCCCGCCTCCCACCAGACCACCCGGTCCTTGATCGTTTCCAGCTTGCGGAAGGCGCGGTTGAGGCCCTCGGGCGTGTCCAGAGTGGCGTAGACCCGGTCGAGCGGCACTCCGTCGGCGATCAGCGCGAACTCGAGGTTGACCTGGGGGACCCGTCGCATGCCGCGCCGGCCGGGGAACTTCTCCAGGTCGAAGAAGTCGGCCATGGTCGCCGGCTTCTCGCCGGAGATGTTGTCCGCGTTGAAGGCGTACACGGTGGACCAGAAGAGCTGCCCGATCCCGCATTCGGTCAGGCCCTCCGCCACGAAGTCCTCCGCGGCGGGCGTGCCGTCGGCGCCGGGGGGCAGAAAGCTGACGTCGATGGGCTCCAGCAGACCTTCGTCGCAACCGCGCACCGCGTCGGCGATCTCCAGGTCGACCACGTCCCAGTGGATGTTGCCCACGCTGACCTGGGCCCTGATCTGCGCCAGTCCGCCGTTGTAGTCCTCCACGTTCACCTGGATCCCGGTGCTCCCGGTGAAGGGGATGTTCACCCCCTCGTTGACCGCGCGGCCGTACGAGCCGCCCCAGGAGACGGCGGTGATGGTCTGGGCGTCCAGGTTTTGCGGCGAGGTGGGCGCGACAATGGCCAGAAGGGCCAGAACAGGGGCCAGCGCGGCCCGCGGCAGTCTCTTGGTGGTCATTTTGCTTTCAACGCTCCTTTGGTTTGCAGTATGTAAATCATGGTTGTCATAATGTCAACTACACTTTACAATATTTCATTCTTCTGTTCAAAATCCAGGGCACGGCAGTCGGTCACCGTCCAGCCTACCCGCACGGTGTCTCCGACCAGAATCCCGCCGTGGCCCACAATGTTGGGAATCTTGGCAATGAAGTCGTGGCGGCCGCAGGCGTCCATGCGCACCCGCAGGTGGTCGCCCAGGAAGGCGAGGTCCCTGATCGTCGCGCCGACCTGGTTGCCGTAGACGCCGGGCTCGGGGTTGACCGCAACTCGCTCGGGACGGATCGAGAGGGTGACCTCGTCGCCCGCCTCGCAATCGGCGATTCGAAGCGCGCGAATCCGTTCCCGGCCGGTCTCCACCTCGCAGAGGTCGCCGTCCACCGTCACCACCCGCCCATGCAGCCGGTTGTTCTCGCCGATGAAGCGCGCCACGAACGCGCGTTCCGGCTCCTCGTAGAGGGCTTCGGGCGGGGCGATCTGTTCGACCACACCCTCCTTCAGCACGGCGATCCGGTCGGACATGACCATCGCCTCCTGCTGGTCGTGCGTGACGTACACGACCGTGACCGCAAGCTCCTGGTGGATGCGGCGGATCTCGTACTGCATCTCTTCGCGCAGGCTGCGGTCGAGCGCGCCGAGAGGCTCGTCCATCAACACGAGGTCGGGCTCGAAGACCAGCGCCCGCGCGATCGCCACGCGCTGCTGCTGCCCTCCCGACAGCTGTCCCGGCCGCCGGTCGTCCAACCCTTCGAGCCGGACCAGACGTAGCGCCCGCTCCAACCGTTCCTGCCGCTCCTCCGCCTTCAGCCCCCGCACCTCCAGCGGGAACGCCAGGTTCCGCCCGACGGTCATGTGCGGAAAGAGCGCGTAGTTCTGGAAGACCATCCCGATCCCGCGCTTGCGAGGCGGCAGGTCCTCGACCGAGCGGCCGTCGATGCGGATGGTGCCGGCGGTGGGGCTCTGGAAACCCGCCAGCATCATCAGGATCGTGGTCTTGCCGGAGCCGGACGGTCCCAGAAGGGTGACGAATTCGCCCGTGGCGATGGTGAGGTTGAAGTCCTCGACGACCAGGGTGCGGCCGTCGTAGCTCTTGTCGACCCCCTCGAACTGGACGCGCGCGTCGCCGTCGGCCGCCCCACCCCCCACCCCCGTCACGACACGCCCCCGTCCACCGGCATCGTCAGCAGCGCCGCGTACAGATCGATCGCATACCACAGATTCGCTATCCGCAGGTTCTCGTCGGGGGCGTGCTGGTTGTTGTCGTGGTTGGCCACCGGAACCACGATCGCCGGCTTCCCCGCGACATCGGTAAACAGGTAAAGCGGCAGCGTCCCGCCCATCCCCGGCGCGAGCACCAGCGATCCCGGCCCGAAAGCCCGGTCAGCCGCGCGCGACGCCGCCCCGATCACCTGCTGCACAAACGGGTCCGCCATGCTCGTGCGCGCCGCCGGGTAGCCCCCGCCCCCCGTCACCTTCGCGATGCGCGGATGGCGCAGCCGCGTCTCCATGTCGGGATCCTCCGACACGACATGGAACCCCTGCCGCTCAATGTGATCCACGATGAGCCGGCGCAGATGGTCGGGCTCGTTCCCTTTCACCAGCCGGATCCCCAGCGCCGCCACCGCCGTGTTGGGTATGACGTTGCGGGCGAGCGCGCCCGTGTTCCCGCTCGTGATGCCGCGGATGTTCAGCGCCGGAAGCAGCAGCCGCTCCGCAATCGTCTCGGGCTGGCCCTCGGTCCAGGCGAGGCCGAGCTCCTCGCGCAGCATGGGGTCCACGTCCGGGATCGACGCCAGC
This sequence comes from Longimicrobiales bacterium, assembly GCA_965208295.1. Taxonomy (GTDB): domain Bacteria; phylum Gemmatimonadota; class Gemmatimonadetes; order Longimicrobiales; family Gaopeijiaceae; genus Bin94. The sequence goes on from OZ242328.1 coordinate 2,612,898, forward strand.
GCGGCCTGTTCCTCTTCGCCGATCGGGTCGGCCGTATCGTACCAGCCCTCTACCAGCACTTGGCCGTCCTCGTCCTTCATCGAGGCCAGCAGGTGCGCGAGGATGCTGCCCGTATCGGGCGTCCAGTTGCCGTAGTGGCCGGAGTGCAGGTTGCGCGTGGCCCCGTACACCGTGACCTCCATGCCCATTGCGCCGCGCACCCCGAAGGTGAGCTGCGGACGCCCGCTCTGGTGCGCCGGCCCGTCGAAGAAGAGCCAGATGTCGATTTCGTCGAGCTTGTCGGCGCGCATCTCCATGTAGCGGCCCAGATTGCGCGAGCCCGCCTCCTCCTCGCCGTCGAAGAAGAAGACCAGGTTCGAGGTGGGCGTCACGCCCCCTTCGCGGAAGGCATGCAGCACGGTGAGCACCGCGGCGATGGGCGCCTTGTCGTCACCGGCGGAGCGTGCGTAGATGCGCCACTCGGGATCGACCGGGTCGCCGGGCGCGGCCATCGGGAGGGGTTCGCCGCCCGCCTCCATCGAGGCCGAGTAGAGGGTGGGCTCGAAGGGGGGATGGGTCCAGTTGGCCGGGTCGACGGGCTGGCCGTCGTAGTGGACGTAGATGCCTAGCGTGCGGGTCGCGCCGGGCGTGTTCAGCTCGCCGTAGACGAGGGGTGCCACGCCTTCGAGGGTGAGCAGTTCGGACTCGGCGCCCGCCTCGCGCAGGAGGTCGCGGATGTAGAGCGCGTTGCGCGTGATGTCCTCGGTGTCGCTCGCCCGGTTGGGATAGGTGAGCAGCTCGGCGAAGTCGCGCACGATCTCGGCCTCGTGGGCGCGGCGATACTCCCCCGCGACATCCGGGCCCTCCTGGGCGACGAGACCCATATCACCCATATCAGCGGACCCATACGATATGGGTTGATCCCCTTGCGGATCGTCCGCGCAGGCGGCCAGGGCCAGCAAGAGGGCGAACCAGGCGGCTGAGCGAACGCATCCGGCCACGGCCGGGCGCGGCTGAGACGCGGCCGGATCCACGCCGTCCGCCGCCGGAACCGGCCGCGGCGGATGCGGCGGCGGCACGGGGGGTCTCGGAGGCGGGGGAGGAATCGGCGGTTTCGGGCGCGGCTGGGGGGTAATCGTCATGAGTATCGCGTCAGTTCCTGTTGCGGCTCGACATCTCCTCTTTCAGGTCGGCCACCGTCACCACGCGCACGTCCCCCTCCGCGTCCCGCAGGGTGATCGTCTCGTTGAAGATGTTCACGCTCACCACCTTCTCGCGCCCCCGGCCGGTCCTCAGGCTGCGCCCCTCGCGCGGGAAGCGCCGCCGCGCCTCGACGTAGCTGTCGTGCTCGTACATCAGACAGCACATCAGGCGCCCACAGCACCCGGAGATCTGCGCCGGGTTCAGGGAAAGCGACTGGTCCTTGGCCAGCTGCAGGCTGACGGGCTTCAGTTCGGGAAGCCACGTCGAACAGCACAGTTCGCGCCCGCACCGCCCTACGCCCCCCAGCAGCGCGGCTTCGTCCCTGACGCCGATCTGCTTGAGCTCGATGCGGGTGCGGAAGGACCGCGCCAGGTCGCGCACCAGCGCCCGGAAGTCCACCCGTTTCTCGGCGGTGAAGTAGATGATCAGCTTCTTGCGGTCGAACTGCCACTCCGTCTCGGTAACCTTCATCTTGAGCCCGTGGCGGGCCACCTGGTTGCGCGCTTCCAGTCGCGCGCGCCGCTCGTCGTCGACCTTGTAGCGCGCGCGGGTGACCTCGTCGGGTTCGGCGCGGCGCAGCACCCGCATGCCGGGCGTCGGCGTTGAGCATCCCCCGGAAGAGGAACACTTCCGCTCGGCGATGCTCCCCAACGCGGTGATCTGGCCGAAGTCCTCGCCGCGGTCGGCCTGTACGATGACCCGGTCGCCCGGGGTCAGGTCGAGGCCTCCGGTGTTGAAGTAGCCCCTTCGCGTGCCCTTGAATCGCACCTCGGCGAAAGCGGACATCTATCTGCCCGTGCCCGGCTCGGTCCAGGTGCCGAGGGCTTCGTACTTGGCCCAGCGCTCGGTGAGCAGGCGGTCGGTTTCCCTGGCGCCGAGCACGCTGAGGTGGCGGGTGATGGCCTGCGCGACCGCCGCCATGGTGGACGGCGGGTCGGCGTGTGCCCCGCCCGGGGGTTCGGCAATGACTTCGTCGGCGACACCCAGAGCCAGCAGGTCGGACGAGGTGAGGCGCAGCGCGTTGGCCGCCTGCTCCCGCTGTTCGGCCGAGCGCCACAGGATCGCCGCGCACCCCTCGGGCGAGATGACCGAGTAGATGGAGTGCTCGAGGAGCAGGATCCGGTCGGTGACCCCCAGGGCCAGCGCCCCACCGGAACCGCCCTCGCCGATCACGACGCACAGGGTTGGCGTACGCAGCCGGGCCATTTCACGCAGATTCGTGGCGATCGCCTCGGCCTGGCCACGCTCCTCGGCGCCGAATCCCGGATACGCCCCCGGCGTGTCGATCAGGGTGACGACGGGCCGCCCGAACTTTTCGGCCATCTTCATGAGCCGCAGCGCCTTGCGGTACCCCTCGGGGTGGGGCATGCCGAAGTTGCGGCGCAGGTTCTCCTTCATGTCCCGGCCCTTCTGGTGTCCGATCACTATGACTGACCTGCCGTCGAGCCGGGCCCATCCGCCGACGATGGCCTCGTCGTTGCGGTAGCGCCGGTCTCCCTTCAGTTCGAACCAGTCGGTGAAGATGCCGTCGATATAGTCGAGGGTATAGGGACGTTTTGGATGGCGGGCGACCTGCACCTGCTCCATCGGGGTCAGGTTGCGGTAGGTCTCGTCGCGCAGCACGTCGAGCTTCGCCGTGAGGACCCGCACCTCGTCCCGCACATCCAGACCGCGCCTGGCCGCCATGTCCCGCAGCCGGGCGATCTGTCCCTCTATCTCGACGATGTCCCGCTCGAAAGCGAAGTGCGTTGAGGAAGACATCCGAGTATGCTCCTTGTTGGATTTGCTGGGGGATAAGGTAGGTGAAGGGCGTGGGATTGCGAAAGCGGGGGGACGACATGGTGATGGTTTGGTGAACGCGGGAGGTATGGTGGACGTACTCTCTAAGGTGCCCGAGCGTTTTCGGGTGTTTTGGAGGGGATCGTGAAAGAGCGCCAACCGGGCGCTGGGTGACGGGTAGAACAATCCAAAGGAGAGCTGACCGTGAAGAGAACAGGATTTGTGGGGGTGGTGGCGGTGGTGGCCGGAATCGCGGGCCAAGTGGCCGCGCAGGACCGGCCGCTGAGCGCGGATTTCGAGGAGGTGTATCGCGTGGGGGGTGTGAATGCGCCGGAGTGGGCGTTCTTCGAGAACTCCGAGCCAACGGGCTTCGACGCGGCCGGAAACCTGTATGTGTTCGACACCCAGGCCCACCAGGTAGTGGTCATCGATCCGCAGGGGGGACTCGTTCGCACAGTGGGCCGAAGAGGGGAGGGTCCCGGCGAGTTCAACATGGCTGGACGACTATGGGTCTGGCGCGACGGCCGCTTCGTCGTGGCGGACACCGGGCACGGTGCCTATCAGGTCTTCGGTCCGACCGGAGAACTGGAGCGTTTCGTCAGGATGGGCGGCGGCCTGGGCCCCATGGCGCGGCTGAGCGGCATAAGAACGACCGTGCGGCCCGATCCGGGCGGCGGCGCCCTGATCGCCCAGGGAATGGCGGCCATGGGAGCGTTGATGGGTGCCCTTGCGCAGTTGACCGGTGAAGACGTGGAGGCGCCGGAACCGGGCGTCGACGATCGCGGGCTCGAGCGGCTCGACCTCACGGGAGATGTCGTGTCCACAACGCCCATTCTCCAGGCGTGGAGGGCTCCGCGTGAGGAAGCCCAGGAGGAACCGGGCAACGGGGTTCCGGCGAACCCGGCAGCGCTGGCCGCGATGATGGGGGACGGACTCCCCCGTTACTTCGAGCCGCCCTTCCTTTGGGACGTACTCCCGGACGGCACGATCGCGTACTCCGATTCATCCACCTATGCCGTCAAGCTTGCGAAGCCCGGAGGGGCCGTAGTCGACGTGCTGCGGCGCCCGTTTTCCCCCATGCCCGTCTCCGACGCAATCCGCAGGAGAATGATCGACCTGTCAATGCAGGTCATGGAGGATCAGGGGGATGAGTCGTCGGAAGAGGCCGACCCCGCACGCCGGCAGATGATGGATGCCTTCCGCAAACGGGCCGAGCAACGCGGGTTCTACCATGAAATCGCGGTCCTCCAGGAGGTGCGGGCCACGTGGGACGGGGCTCTGTGGATTGTTCGGATTGGCGAGGATCTGGACGACTCCAGCCCCATCGATGTCTTCGGCCCGAACCGCGAGTACGTGGGCACCTTCGTGGAGGGGGAACCGGGGATGCCGGCCGCCTTTGGACCTGACGGTCTCGTCGCCTATTGGGAATTCGACGAGCTCGATGTGCCGACGATAGTGGTTAAGAGGTTGCCGGTGGAGGTGCGGTAGGGATTGGGGGGTCCCGCCAGTGAAGCAGCCGCGTGGTGCGGTCCGTATTGGATGGAGAGCGCAAGGGCGCTTGCCAGAGGACGAACTGCAACTTCAGCAATGAAACAGGTCAGGCCATGAGAAGATCGGTGGGTTGTGTGATTGGTATCGGTTTGTGCGCGGCGCTCGGAGTCGCGGCCCAGGTGGCGGCGCAGGACCGGCCGCTGAGCGCGGATTTCGAGGAGGTGTACAGGGTGGGGGGGGTGAATGCGCCGGAGTGGGCGTTCTTCGAGGGATCCTCGCCAGTTGGCTTCGACGCCGCGGGCAACCTGTATGTGCTGGACCCGGAGGCCTTTCAGATCGTGGTCATCGACCTCCGGGGAGGGCTCGTGCGCACGGTCGGCCGCAAGGGGGAGGGACCGGGTGAGCTCAACCTTCCTGGGGTTCTCGCGGTCTGGCGTGACGGGCGCTTTGTTGTCTCGGACCTCGGACACGTCGCGTACCAGGTCTTCACCCCTGACGGGGAACTCGAGCGCTTCGTCAAGATGGCGGCCGATGAAAACCCACTGACGGCTATGGGCGCGATTAGTCCTGCCATCAGGCCACATCCCGGGGGCGACGCTCTGATCGCGCAGGGAGCCCCGTCGTTCGCGGGGAGAATGTCAGGCCTCTTCGGGGAGATACTGGGGACGGGCGACGAGAATCGGCCCAGGCGCGCCGACGATCGCGGACTCGAACGAATCGAGCTCGGCGGGGACGTCATTTCCTATACACCCGTCCTCCAGGCCTGGAGGGCACCGCGCGAGGAGGAGGCAGTGTCGACGAACCCCGCGGACCTGGTGAAGCCCTCCGCCGTGGTTGGGCTCATGGGCAAGCGGCGCTTCTACGAGCCGCACTTTCGATGGGATCTGCTTCCGGACGGCACCATCGCCTACACCGACTCTTCGGCCTACGCAATCAAGCTCGCCGAGCCGGGAGGCGCGGTTACGGACGTGCTGCGGCGCCCGCTCCAGCCCGAAGCCGTGACGCGGCGCATCCGCTCGGCCACGGTCGAACGCGAGCTCCGCCAACAGGAAGAAGAGATGAACGATCCGAGGGCAGTCGAAGCGGCCGCCGAGCTAGGGGCTCTGCTGCCGGGATTCGCGGAGGGTCTTGCCGAGAGCTTCCGCGAGGAGGTCGAGAACCGCGAATTCTACCCCGAAATTTCCGTGGTGCGCGGGCTGCGCGCCACCTGGGCGGGGGCGCTTTGGATTCAGCGCCGGGGCGAGGAGCCGTGGGACAACGAGGGGCCGATCGATGTGTTCGGGACAAGCCGTGAGTATGTGGGGACTTTCGCGGTGGAGGACACCGGGATGCCGGCGGCGTTCGGGCCGGATGGCATGGTGGCGTTCTGGGAATTCGACGAGATGGATGTGCCGTCGATTGTGGTGAAGAGGTTGCCGGTGGAGGTGCGGTAGGGGTCGCGCGGGACCCGACACCGGAGATCCCCGCCCCCTGTGGTGAAGCGGCAGTGCAATCGATACGTACGGACGGGGAGCGCAGGATCGCTCGCAAGGGAGCGAAGCCAAACGTCAGCAATGGGATGGTCAAACCATGAGAAGAACGATCGCTTGCCTGATCGGCGCCGGGTTGGGGACAGCGCTTGCGGCCACGAGCCAGATATCGGCCCAGGACCGCCCGCTTTCCGGCGACCTGGCCGAGGTCTACCGCGCGGGCGGAATGAACGCGGCGGAGTGGGCCTTTTTCCAGGACTCCGCGCAGGCGGCGTTCGACGCGGCCGGCAACCTGTTCGTCCTGGACAGGGCGGCCGGGCATGTCGTGGTGATCGACCCGCAGGGGCGGCTGGTGCGTACCTTCGGACGCATGGGACAAGGACCGGGCGAGTTCACCATGATGATGGATCTTGTCGTCTGGCGGGACGGGCGCTCGGGCGTGTCCGACCTGGGCCACGCCGCGATCCAGGTCTTCACCCCGGAGGGAGGACTCGAACGGTTGGTGAAGATGGCCAGTGCCAGGGCCCCGCAGCCATATTGACCGGAGCCAGAGCCGGGTTGAAGGCCGACCCGCTGGGCAACGCGCTGATCGCCCCGGGACCGGCTGCGGCCCAGGGACGAATGGCGGAGATGATCGGCGGGGCCCTGGGGGCAGACGTGGAAGTCCCGGACGCGGAGGTCGACGAGCGCGGACTCGAAAGGCTCGGCCTCGATGGAGATGTCGTTTCCGCAACTCCGATCCTGCAGGGATGGAGGGTGCCACGGGGAGAAGCCTCCGAATTGGGCGTGGACGACCTCGCGGATCTCGCGGACTTGGTCGCCAGGCACCTGGAGCCCGGTTTCCACTGGGATCCGCTACCCGGCGGCGGCATCGCCTACTCCGACTCGTCAGCCTACGCCGTCAAGATCGCCGGTCCCGAGGGTGAGGTGATCGACGTGCTGAGGCGGCCGTTGTCTCCCGAAGCGGTGACAGAGCGTATCCGCGAGGGCACCATCGACTATAGATTACGCAAAACCAGGGAGGAATTCGAGAAGCTGTCCCGGAATCCGGAGTTGGCCGGACTATTGGAGGGAGCCGCGTCCATCACGCCGGACATGATGGACGCCTTGCGGGAGCAGATCGCGAAACAGGGTTTCTACCACGAAGTCCCGGTCGTCCGCGGCGTGCGCGCCACCTGGGACGGCACCCTGTGGATCCAGCGGCGTGGCGAGGAAGCGTGGGACGACGAGGGTCCGATCGATGTGTTCGGCGTGGATCGCGAGTACGTGGGAACCCTCGCGGCGGATGCCCCCGGGATGCCTGCGGCCTTCGGACCCGACGGCCTGGTCGCCTACTGGGAATTCGACGAGATGGACATGCCGACGATCGTGGTGAAAAGGTTGCCGGTGGAGGTGCGGTAGGTGAGAAGCTGTCACCACGGAAAACGAGGATGAAGACCGTGAAGATGATGGACGGATTGACGAGATTGCACGGTTACCCGCGCGCTCCGGAGTGGCCGCCCATTCGGTGCACCACGCTCGCCCGCGCAGGGCTGATTGCCTGGGCCCTGACCGGGAGCGAGGCCAACGCACAGGACCGGCCGCTGGTCGCCGAGTTGGAAGAGGTCTACCGCGCGGGCGGACTGAGCGCGCCCGAATGGGCACAGTTCGTCGACCCCACGCGGATGGGTTTCGACGCCGCCGGCAACCTCTACGTCCTCGACGACGGGGCGTCGCGGGTGGTGGTGATCGATGCCGGCGGTGCCCTGGTGAGGACCGTCGGGCGCGAGGGCGAGGGGCCGGGTGAGTTCCAGTCCCCGGCCGCAATCATGGTGTGGCGTGATGGACGTTTTGGTGTGGTCGACATCGGGCACCTGGCATACCAGCTCTTCGGCGCGGAAGGCGAGCTCGAGCGATTCGTCAGGATGAGCTCCGCGGGTGCGATGGGAAGAGCCTCGGTCCGGGCGAAGGTCAGGCCAGACCCGGCGGGCGGCGCCGTGATCGCGGAGGGAGCGGGGATGGCGGCGGCCCTCGTTTCATCGCATGCGGAGTTCGAGGGTGAGCAGGTTGATATCGCCGGCCAGGACGGCAAGCTGGAACGTCTGGACCTGCGTGGGGAGGTCGCGGTTGCGGAATTCATTGCGCAGGCGAGGCAGATTGCCCCGGTGAGTGTCGCGAATGTTCAGGGGGGGAGGCGGCCCTACTTCAGTCCCAGGGTGGTCTGGGATGTGCTACCCGACGGAACCATCGGTTACTTCGACTCCACGGCCTACGAGATCAATCTCGTCGGTGCCAACGGCGGTGCGAAGGGCGTACTGGAGCGCCCGCTTCGTGCCGAGGCCGTCATCGACGGGATTCGCTCGGCGGTGATCGACCATCGGATCGCGGCGATGGAAGAGAGACTTAAGGAGAGCATGGCCGAATTGGCGGAGACGATGCCCGAGGCTTTGGAAGAGGTGCAGGAGGTGCAGGATGGGGCACGGAAGCGCATCAGGAACATGGAGTTCTACCCCGAAGTCCCCATCCTGCGCGGACTGCGCGCCACTTGGAGCGGCTCTTTCTGGGTTCAGCGGCGCGGCAAAGATCCCTGGGACGACAACGGCCCGATCGATGTCCTCGGACCGGACGGGGAGTATGTGGGGACCTTGTCCGCGGGCGAACCCGGCATGCCCCTGGCCTTCGGACCCGACGGCCTGGTCGCGTTCGTGGAGCACGACGAGATGGATGTGGCTACGATAGTTGTGAAGAGGTTGCCGGCGGAGGTTCGGTAGGGATCTCGCCACACCGAGGCGCCCGGCGAGGAACCAAAGGAGGATTGGAGCGATGCGGACCGTGCTGATGCTCGTCGTGTGGGTCGGGCTGGGCGCAACCGGCTCCGAGGCCACCGCCCAGGACCGCCCCCTGGCCGCGGAATTCGAGGAAGTCTACCGAGTGGGCGGGCTTAACTCGCCCAACTGGGCGCAGTTCAGCGACCGCTGGTTCGGCCGGGCCTTGCCCATGGGCTTCGACGCGGCGGGCAATCTCCATGTCCTGGACCCGGAAGCGTCGCAGCTTGTGGTCATCGACAGCCGGGGTGACCTGATGCGGACAGTCGGACGCAAAGGAGAGGGACCCGGGGAATTCATCCGGGCGATAGAACTGGGTGTCTGGCGCGACGGACGTTCCGTGGTGATGGACGTGGGGCACCAGGCCTTTCAGATCTTCGGCCCGGACGGCGAACTCAATGATTTCGTCAAGACGGGCCCGGAACCGATCATGACAAGGTTTCTTGCGACCCGGGTCGATCCACGGGAAGATGCCATGATCGTCCAGGGGCCGCCGCCAAACCCGGCAAGTTGGGCCATCGCGGAGTCCCTGACGGGAGCGAAACCGCAAGACAGGGCCGACGACCGCGGGCTGGAAAGGCTGAACCTGCGCGGAGACGTCATGACCGTCGAACCTCTGCTCCAGGCATGGCGCTTCCCCCGGGATGAACACGAATGGCCCGAACCCGATATCCTGAAGAATGCGAGTCCCTCGGATCGAGCCCGGATGGCGTCGGAATTCGAGAACATGAGGAGGTTCCTCGATCCGGAACTGCTCTGGGATATACTGCCCGACGGCACCATCGCCTACTCCGACTCCTCGGCGTACGCCATCAAGCTTGCCCGGGCAGGCGGCTCGGTGATCGATGTCCTCAGGCGCCCGCTCCCTGCCGAACCCGTAACTCCGCGCATCCGCTCAGTGGTGATCGCGGAGCAAGTCCGGATCGAGCAGGAGTATATTGCGGAACACGCCTCCTTGGCGGGGGAGACCCCGCTTCGCGAACTGTTCAACGAGAGTCGCCGACAAATCGAGAACGGGAAGTTCTTCGCAGAGGTCCCGGTCGTGCGAGGCGTGCGTGCCACCTGGGACGGCGGACTGTGGATTCAGCGACGCGGTGAAGAACCGTGGGACGACGAGGGGCCCATCGATGTTTTCGGTGCCGATCGCGAGTACGTGGGGACCCTTCCGGCGGGCGCCGTGGAGATGCCCGCCACGTTCGGGCCCGATGGTCTTGTCGTCTTCTGGGAATTGGATGAGTTGGACGTGCCGACGATTGTGGTGAAGAGGCTGCCGGAGGAGGTACGTTAAACACGCAGCCGCCGCCCAAGTGCGGTCAGCCGATACCGCTGATTCGCCGCGCTCGGAGCATCGGGGCGGGTCATCTCGATGTAGCCGCTGCGGAGGGCCGGAAGAAGATACCGCTGGCGTAGCGACTTGCGGTCTCGCAGCCCGAGCGCTGCCTGGATCTGCCGCCGCGACATTGCCCCCTGAAGCACGGACAGAAGGCGGTCCACCTGGGGGGTCACCTGGGGGGTTGCCTGGGGGGTCTGGAGCGCGGCCAGGATGGCGTCCAGCATGAATTCGACGAACTTCGTGCTCTCGCCCTGCGCGGAACTCTCCCGGATGGCGCGGTAGTAGTCACCCTGGCTGGCGTGAATCAGGCTCTCCACCGGGACGACCGCGAAAAGTGGGTTCCAGCGGGTCAGGATCAGCGTCTGCCACAACCGCCCCATCCGACCGTTGCCATCTTCGAAGGGGTGGATGAACTCGAATTCGTAGTGGAAGACCGAACTCGCGACCAGCGGATGCTCTTCGGTACCGCCCAGCCACTCGAGAAGGTCGGCCATCAGGCCCGGAACCCGGCGCGCGGGTGGGCCGATGTGCTGCACTTCATCGTCGCCCATGACAACGACTCGCGATGTCCGGTAGCGTCCGGGAGCGTCGAGGAGGGCCCGCGTGAGCGGCGGAGTGGCGCTGGACGTAGTTTGTCATGGTGTGGTGAAGCCCTCCAACCGACAAGAATTGCCGTGTACACGACCTGTATGTTCTGCAAGAAGCCCCTCGGCGCCAACGAGGTGGTGGAGAGCTTCCCGGTGGGGCGCCGCCTCGCGTTCGACGCCGCCATGGGCCGGCTCTGGGTCGTGTGCACGAAATGCCGACGGTGGAACCTGACGCCCCTCGAAGAACGCTGGGAGGCGGTCGAAGACTGTGAGCGCCTGTTCCGCGAAACACGGATGAGCGCGTCCACCGAGAATATCGGGATCGCGCGCCACAAGGAGGGGCTGGAACTGGTGCGGATCGGCGAGCCGCTGCGCCCGGAGTTCGCCGCGTGGCGTTACGGGGACCAGTTCGGGAGGAGGTATCGCAACTATGGGCTTGGTATGGTGGGCGCGGTGGGGTTCACCATCGGGCTCAACTCGCTGCCGATTGCCATACCCGCCGGGCTCGCTCTGACCGCTTGGTGGGGCGCCTTCGCCTGGAGTCGCCTGCGAACCATAGCCAGGGTCCGGGTGGGTAGCGATGGTTCCGACGCTGGTCCGGTGGCGCCCCGGGATGTCGCGAAGTTCAGGATCAGCGCCGTTCGTTCGATCCGGCTGCTCCCTTCCGAGACTGGATCAGGCTTCGGAGTCGAGGTGCGCAAGGGCAGGCGCAAGGCGCGGTTCCTGGGAGAGGACGCCCGCCGCGTCGCCAGTGCGCTCGTTCCCAAACTGAATGAGCAAGGCGGTTCACGGCGCACGGTCCGGCACGCCGTGCAGGAGATCGAGTCGGCCGGTCACCCCGACCGCTTTCTGCACGAGGTCGGCAAGCGGAACCACCACGGTGGGCGGGACCACTACGCTGGGACCGTCGGTGGCCCGTATCTGAGCTACCTGCCGGTGCCTACCAGGCTCGCCCTCGAAATGGCACTCCACGAGGAACAGGAGCGCCGGGCGCTGGAGGGTGAACTATGGATGCTGGAACAGGCGTGGAAGGAGGCGGAAGAGATCGCAGCCATCTCGGACAATCTTCTCCTTCCCGCGGGAACGGATGCCTTCTTCGACCGGCACGGGGAAAACGGCTGACCCACCTTGTACCAGACCTGCATTTTCTGCAACCAGCCCCTCGGCGCCAACGAGGTGGTGGAAGCCTTTCCCGTCGGCCGGCGCCTCGCCTTCGACGCCGCCAAGGGCCGCCTCTGGGTCGTGTGCCGAAAATGCGAGCGCTGGAACCTGACCCCGCTCGAGGAGCGCTGGGAGGCGGTGGAGACCTGTGAGAAGCTCTTTCGCGGGACGCGCATTCGCACGTCGTCCGAGAACATCGGGCTCGCCCGGCACCCGGAGGGCCTGGAGTTGGTGCGGATCGGCGAGCCGTTGCGCCCGGAGTTCGCCGCGTGGCGTTACGGGGACCAGTTCGGGAGGCGGCGGAGGCGCAAGATGTTGTATACGACCGGTCTGGGGGCGGTGGCTGTTGGCGGCTGGGCTCTCGGGGGCACGGTCGGGGGCCTGGCAGGCGTGGGCGGAGCCAGCGGTATCCTGATGTACGCCGACATGTGGATCCGCCATCGTCGGTCGATACGCTTCCGGCCGTCCGATGGCCGGGTGCGTCGCATGAACCGGGAACTCGCCCTGAGCACTCGAATCAGGCCTGCCGAAGACGATGTCGGCTTTGAGCTGAAGACTGGCACGAGCGTCCTCAATCCCCGCAAGCAGGAGTGGTTCACCGGTGACGATGCCCGGCGAGCGATGAACGCAATCCTGCCGAGCATCAACCAGGAGGGCGGTGATCCGAGGACTGTGCGGGCAGCCGTCACGAGAATCGGATCGCACGCAAGTCCGCGCCAGTTTGTAGACACATTGGTGGGGCTGCGGGCCTACACCCGCAAGGGCATCCCCGGCCACGTCTCCAGGATGCCAAAGCCCACCCGCCTCGCCTTGGAGATGGCACTGCACGAAGAGGACGAACGCCGAGCGCTGGAAGGCGAGTTGTGGCGGTTGGAGCAGGCCTGGCGCGAGGCCGAGGAGATCGCCGCGATCGCGGACGATCTGCTTTTGCCGCAACGTGCCACGCAATTCATGGCTCGCAGCAGCAACCCGAAGATCCGCGACGGTGAAGATTGTTCAGTTCGTGCCAAGGGCCCAGGTTGAGGTTCAGCCATGTACCAGACATGCATCTTCTGCAACCAGCCCCTCGGCGCCAACGAGGTGGTGGAAGCCTTTCCCGTCGGCCGGCGCCTCGCCTTCGACGCCGCCAAGGGCCGCCTCTGGGTCGTGTGCCGAAAATGCGAGCGCTGGAACCTGACCCCGCTCGAGGAGCGCTGGGAGGCGGTGGAGACCTGTGAGAAGCTCTTTCGCGGGACGCGCATTCGCACGTCGTCCGAGAACATCGGGCTCGCCCGGCACCCGGAGGGCCTGGAGTTGGTGCGGATCGGAAAACCCCTGCGCCCGGAGTTCGCCGCGTGGCGTTACGGGGACCAGTTCGGAAGGCGGAGGAGGAGGGCAGTCCTCAGCTGGACCGCGGCTGGCCTGGGATTGGCCGGCGGCGTGGCCCTGGCAGGCGCAAGCGGGGGGGCCCTGGGCACGGCCTTTGCCGTCTACACCGTGAATTACGTGAACATGTGGAACAGCCTGCGCCCCACTGTCTACTTCCGGCCGAAAGACGGACGCCTCCGATGGATGAACCGTCGCAGGGCCTACGCCACCCGCATCCGGCCGTCCTATGGGGACACTCCCTTCAGCGTGCAGGCGAAGACCGGGGGGTCCTCAAGGGCGGCAAGGAATGGTTCGGGGGAGAGGATGCCTTTCGGGTGCTCCGCGCTATGCTTCCCAAACTCAACGCCTTCGGCGGCACGGGCCGCGCGGTGCAGTCGGCCGTATCGGAGATCGATCACCATCGGCATGCCAAGGGGTTCCTGGGGCAGGTCGCCCGGCGTGGCGAGGAACACCGGTACCGGGGGACCCCCGGTTACATCGTGAAGCTGCCGAAGCCCACCCGCCTCGCCCTGGAGATGGCGCTCCACGAGGAGGACGAGCGGCGGGCGCTGGAGGGCGAACTGTGGCGGCTGGAAAAGGCCTGGCGCGAAGCCGAGGAGATTGCGGGAATCGCGGACGACCTGTTGTTGCCGGAGGGGACCGAGGCGTTTGTGGTCACCGGCCGATCCGATGAGGCGTAGTTCAGGGTGTCGCAAACGGGGGTGGGGATGTTGGAACTTGAGCTGGGGTGATAGGCGTTACCAGACACCTGCACTACCTCCGTGGCAACGTCCCAATATGACAAGTGTACTTGACATAGAGTAAACTACTCTTTACACTTCACACAGCAAATCCATCCCACCCCAACTCGCGACGCGTTCACTGCCAGTCGTGTGTTGGTGAAGCTGCCCATCTTGCTGTCGTCCCATGACTTGCGACCGGCGGCTGCTGAATGCATAGTCCCCATGCATGCAATAGTCGACTTATGACCCCGCGTACATAGAAAACACCACACACGCGATAAGCTGGGAATCCGTAAGTCGCAGACACTCCCTCAGGAGGAGGTGGGCAATGAATCGGGCTCGCGAGACAAACCGGAGTTTCCTGTCGGCCGGTATCACGGCGGCGTGGATCGGAACGGTGCTGCTAGCCGGGTGCGAGAATCCGCAGCCGCCGGGCATGTGCGGAGCCATCGCGGAGCAGACGGTGGTGGTTGGCGAAACGGCCACCGTGAGTGCGTGTTTCGACGATCCGAACGATGACATGCTGAGCTACGGAGTGACCACCTCCGATCCGGGGGTTGCCACGGTCAAAGCCTCGGGTAGCACGATGACAGTGAGCGCCGTGGCCCCGGGCACCGCGTTCATGACGGTGACCGCGACCGACGTTACCGGGCTGACCGGGAACCAGCAGTTCCGGGTGATCGTCCCCAACCGTGCGCCCGTTGTGCTCGCCGCGATCGACGCGCGGGAATTGTCGGTCGGGGAATCCGCGGAACTGGATGTCTCGAGCCACTTCGCGGAGCCGGACGGGCAGGAGCTGAGCTTCGCATTCTCGGTGTCCGACGAGAGCGTCGTGTCGTTCTCCGCCGAGGGCGCCGTGGTGACCATCGTGGCCCAGGCGAAGGGAACGGCCACGGTGACGGTGAGGGTGTGATGCAACGTTGTAAGTGACTGTAATAAAACATCTTACAGAATTCGCTACCGGGCGGTTACCTCATTGCATCCCACTTCCCGAACGGGAAGCCAATCGACCGCATCGGAGGTTCTTGGACGGTAACCGTTCGGCCAAGCCGTGGTCTCGATCTCCTGCGGGTTTGCCCTCGACGGGACCGAGCAATCGACGAAGCGCCCCCCTGCCACCTCCATCAGGACGCGAAGCAGAGAGCGAAGACCGATACCCGTGGTGTCGGAACGATATCGTCGGATCGCCAGCCGGAGAAAGGGTTTTCGCCGCTGGCGAGCGCCTTCGGCTGGTTTGTCCGGGCGGCGAGCCAGCCGCCGCGTTGATAGCTCAGCGGCGACACCGAAGCAAAGTGGCCTGATCGTTGCGGTGAGGACGCCGACCGACCGTTCTTCCACGGCCTGACCGAACAGTTACGCGCCCCCCCCGACCGGCCTCGGGACGCTCGGTTGTCCCATGGCAGCCCCGATCTTCCAATAGAGTTTTCCGACCGGTCACGCTTCCTCCCGCCATAATGCCTCGGCGCTGGAGACCCGGAGGGGTGTCGCTCATTCGATCATCGGCGGTTCAGGCCCCCGGCACAGCGCCGCATTGATGAACCTCAACCGACTCAACGCCGAGCGCATCCGTCACCTTCAGCACCAAGTGGTCCGGGATAACGGCCATGAGGGCTTCACCCGGAGCCAACGCGACCCGGCTGGCCGGTTGCCCTCGGGCATCAACGATGTCCCAAACCTCGTCCCGCCCATCTGGAGTCCGGCGTACCCATAGGAGATCGTCAGGTCCGTTCAAGAGCTCGAACACCGTTGGGTGGTATCTGGGGAAATCAACGGTTCGCCGTGCCACCTCTCTTAGGGGATCGAACACGCCCCGCTGTCCGAAAATTTCGTCCGGGATGGCGTTCTGAAACCAAAACTCCCTGTCCTGCTCGGTGACTTCGAAACGATCATCAAATCCCAGCGTAACCACCGACCGTCGCTGGCCATCGAAATCCAGAATCTGGACCTCCGAGTCCGATCCAGACCAAAACGCGACGCCACCGGAAACGGAGGTCCATCGCGGAATCGGCGCGTACGGCGGCGCGACACTCAAGCCCGGCGCTCCCGGTGCCGTAAGACGCAAGGTAGTTGTCCTAGGGCGGTACACGACCACCGTGTCTTGGCGAACTGGATCCTCGTTGGCGCTGGCCCCGAACGACCGTGCAATGATCGACCTCTCGTTGCCCATGGGCACGGACGAGCCGAGCAGAACCGTGTCCCCCCCAGCCCGATGGATCCAGCGCGGAAAATTGGGAGGCATTCCGAAGTCCCGAAGCGTCACGGTCCGTTTCAGATCGCCCGTGAACTCGAAGATGGACAACCGTCCTTGATTGCCATCGAGCGCGTAGACATGGCGGCCCACCAACACTATTCCAGAGGCTGACTGGAATTCGCCGGGTCCTTCGCCGCTCCCTCCCCAGCTTGACCGTCTGCGGCCGCCGGCAAGATCGAAGAGGTGGACGACCGGATAGGACTCAGTAAGCACGACCAGAAGAGAATCGTCGGCGCTCACCGCCCTCACATCGTTCCAAACGAGGTCATTCCCGTCGAGGCGATAAGCCAGGTCGCGGTCAACGCACGTCTGCTGCCCAGCACCGGCTGCGGGTATCACAAGCGCGGCCACAAGAAAGACGATGCAACGCCGGAACCGAGCCATGTCCGTCGGTCTCCCTCTTCGCTTTGCAGTGGCGGCCCATGTTCTTGGGGCCAGTGTCTCGTTCCTCTTCCTCATCAAGCCGTCAGGAACGGCTTACCTCCCATTGCCAAGATACGGCAGCACCTGCTTGGCGGCGAGAGAAACAGGCGGAACGTGCGCGGCATGTGAGGTCGGGTGAGACGCGGGCTCACGACCGTTTAGTGGTCGTCAGCCAGCCCACGCAACGTTGAACATTGCGGCTGGCAAGGGGGACGCTGCGCCCCCCTTCGACCCCCAGCTTCCCGCGCCGCTGAGAG
The DNA here is from genome assembly GCA_965208295.1 of Longimicrobiales bacterium. Lineage (GTDB taxonomy): Bacteria > Gemmatimonadota > Gemmatimonadetes > Longimicrobiales > Gaopeijiaceae > Bin94. Next base: position 2,629,725 of record OZ242328.1, read on the forward strand.
ATCAGCGGAAGGGCGCGGGGGACCGCGTCCATAACCCCGCCGACCGGTGCGCTCACGCCCTTAGCCGAGCACCGCAACCACCAGCGAAACGTGGAGCGCCAACTCGCGGATTCCCGGCGGCAGCCTCGTCACCTTGATGGCCGGGACATCACGATGCCCGTCTCTAATTCCATGCCGCCATCGCAGGCGCTCGACAATCCCGCATCCTCGCCGGACCACCGTTGCGTTCGTAGCTTGGCAATACCGCACTCTCTGCCGATGGAGAACCACGCAGTGAACACTAACGCCGCCAACGCAAGGATTGTACTGTACGGAGCCATGATCCGAGTGGCCATCTACGGGTTGATGCCCGCCACCACGCTCGCCGCTCAGACGATAGTCGAGAGTGAAGATCCAGGTGGCCCCGACCTGACCCTGTCGGACGAGCCATTGGTGCGTATCGGTGTCCTTGATGGTCCGATGGAATACATGTTCGGCGAAGTAACCGGCGCGATTCGCCTCGAAGACGGGAGCGTAGTTGTAGCGGACGAGCAAAGCTACGAGGTCCGGATGTTCGACGCTGGTGGTCGGCACGTGTGGACGAGCGGGCGGCAAGGCGAGGGACCGGGGGAATACGGGGGCCTGCGGTTGCTGAGAGGCTGCCCGGGAGCCGCGATCACGGTTTTCGACTGGCATCTGGACCGAGTCACCGAACTCGATGCAGAGGGCCACGTGACCGACACGCATACACTCACCGCGGTCGGAGTAAACCCGTACAGCGAACCCATGTGCTCGCCCGACGGCAGCTTGGTCTTCACGCCTTGGCCGGAAACGGACTACGCATCCTTGACAGTGGGCGAGATCTACCGCTGGAGCATGTCGCTGAACCGGACGCGGGGTGACAGTGTGATCGTTCTGCGTTCCGAGATACCCGGTACGGAGCGATTCTTTTCTGGCGGGGGCACCGGGCCGAGGGAGTGGGGGAAGGTCATGGTCTTTGCGGCGACGGGCACCGGCGTGTGGTACGGGTCGGGCGACGACTACGAACTCGAACACGTCGACTGGAACGGTCGTGTCACGCGCATTGCGCGGTGGGCCGGGCCGGACCGGGAGGTGACAACCGAGCATCTCGACCGCTACCTGCGCGCCTACCTGGCCCGGTACGACACACCTTCAGAGCGCCGGCGCTTCGAGAGGGAGCGCTGGCCGGGCATTCGGAATGACCTACCGGAGCGGTTCCCCGCCTTCGAAACGGACGGGCTCATGGCGCTGCCGGACGGCAGTCTGTGGGTCACCACCTTCGGCTGGCGGTCACCGAACCAGGAACTCCATCTGCTGCACCCAAGCGGCGCGTGGGTGGCTCGCCTCGTCGTCCCCGCGCGCTCGACGCTGCTGGACGCTGGGCCGGGCTGGGTGCTCCTACTGGAGCGCGGCGAATTCGATGAGCACAGCGTGGCCGTGTACGAGTTGGTGGCGGCGGGCGGTGCCGGTTAGCTCGGATGGACGGATTGAGCCTGTCACCAATCGGGAAACCGAATGGAGACTCCCTCCACCGCGCGGGATCTTCTGGTGGCGAGGTGGTCGGCGGCCGGAGGAGATGGCAGCTCGGCGAGCTTGCCGATGTCCAACTCACACCCAGACGGGTGGCGACGAAGCAATGGGTTCTCGTGGTGCCGAGTGGCCACATCGCACCGTCTCGGCAAGGTGGTGGGAGGACGAGGCAGAGGCGCGAGAACTCGCGCTCAAGCGCCGGTTTTGTTGGGGGGATCGAAGGGGGGCGGTGCCACCCCTCGTCAGCCTCCGTGTTATACACGGAGTACGCTGGCTTGACCACCTAACAGTGGCTCAAGCCAGCCGGGCGGGACGCCCGAAAAGCGCTCCCGCGCGCCGCCAGGAAACAGATGGGGCACCGGGTCGTCGCGGGGCCGGGTTCTCGGCCTCTTGACCGCGAGCCCCAGGTCGATGAGGGGCGACGTGTGCCCCCGTCACCTCGGCGACGCGCTGGCGCTCCCCGCCGCGTTGGCACTTGACCCTACCCGTACCCCTCGGGGACGGGAAATCGTCACTCTCAAGCCTTCCTAACGCCCGCAGATTCGCCGAAATGACCCCCAACCGACCGGAAACGGCTTCTGAGTCCGTCACTGAGGTGTCAGGTCGCCGTGCCCCGGCTCCGGCCCTCCAGATAGGCCGCCCAGTCGTCCATGAGCCGCCGCCGACGCTCGAACAAGTCGGTGCGCCTGTACGCGGCTTCCACCTTGTTCTGGACCACGTGCGCCAGCGCCGCCTCGACCACCTCTCGGGGGTGATCGGTTTCCTCTGCCGCCCAGTCCCGGAACGATGAGCGGAACCCGTGCGGCACCGCCGCGATCCGGTGCTTCTGGAGCAGCTGGCGCAGCCGCTTCTCGATGAGCGGCTTTCCGTTCAAGCGCGTGAACACCAACCGGCAGCCCTCGCCGCCCAGCTCCCGAGCCTCCCCAAGGATCTCCAACGCGCGGCGGCACAGCGGGACCCGATGTTCCCGCTTCGCCTTCATGCGCGTCGGGGGCACCGTCCACACCGCCTCGCCCATGTCGATCTCCGACCACCCGGCCCAACGCACCTCGCCCCACCTCGCCGCCGTCAGGACCAGAAACTCGAACGCCAACCGGGCCACCGGCATCTCTTCGGTCGTCCTCGCCTTCCTGATCGCCGCTCCAACCTCCCGATGAGGGAGCGCCCTCATGTGCTTCACCACCCGGTTCTGCGGCCCGAGCACCGACCGGACCCGGTCGCAGGGGTTGTCGGTCCGGTACTCCACCGCCACCGCCCACTCGAACACCGAGCGCATGCGCTGATGCACCGACTGCGCGGTGGATCCCTTCGTGTGCCAGATCGGAGTCAGGATCTCCAAGACATCGGCCGTGGCCACCTCCGAAACCGCGATCTGACCGATGCGCGGGAAGGCGTAGCGTTTCAGGGTCGATAGCCAGTCCTTACCGTGCTGCTTGCTGCGCCATCCGGCCTGCTTCTGCTTCAGGACGCGCCCGGTTGCCTCGGCGAAGCTCGGGATGCCCCGTGCCCGTCGCCGCTCGGCGAGCGGATCGCCGCCCTCGCGGGCGAGCTTTCGGTTGGCCCGCGCCTTCTCGCGGGCCTCGGCCAGCGACACGAGCGCGACGCTGCCGAGTCCGAAGTCGCGGCGGCGGCCGCGAATGACGAGGCGCTGTACCCAACTCCGCGCACCGCTCGGCTGAACGTAGAGGTAGAGTCCATTGCCGTCGCAATGCCTCCCGGGAGGTGCGGAGCGCACGAAGGCAGCCGACAGCCGCTTGTGGGGGTGGCGGCCTTTCGGCTTGGTTCTCCGGATCGGGGCAGGCGTGTGGGTTACGTCATCCATTACCACATAATATGTGGGATCGGATCGGAAGTCAAGGAACGTGGCGGGAAGACAAACGGCGAGGATCGATACGATAACGTCCTATCATACCACGATATACGGTACTTATCTGAACATCCTGAGACGCTGCTGGATTTGACTAGACCACAGTGACGGTGACCGCCACCGATCCCGGCGGCCTCTCCGCGACCCAGAGCTTCCAGGCCACCGTACCGAACCGGGCGCCGGCGGCGCAGGGTTCGATGCCGGAACAGACGGTCGAGGTGGGTGAGTCTGCCGCGATGGACGTCACGGACTATTTCTCGGATCCGGACGGGGACGCGCTGACCTATATGGCCGTCTCTTCCGACGCCGCGGTGGTCGTGGTCTCGATCTCGGCCGGCGATCTGACTGTGGAGTCGATCGCCAAGGGCAGAGCCACGGTGACGGTCACCGCCACCGACACGGAGGGCCTCGCGGCCACCCAGGAGTTCGCGGTGACCGCCCCGAACCAGCCCCCGGTCACCCACGGCTCGATCGCGGCGCGGACCATCGAGGTGGACGAGACCGGGGATCTGGATCTGTCGTCCTACTTTTCCGACCCCGATGGTGACGCGCTGGTCTTCACGGCCACGGTCTCCGATGCCGCGATCATCGGTGCTTCCGTCGACGGCGCGGCCCTGACGGTCGGCGCGATCGCGAAGGGTGAAGCGACCGTGACTGTCACGGCCACCGACACGGAGGGTCTCACGGCCCGGCAGGAGTTCGTCGTGACCGTCCCGAACCGGCCCCCGTTTGCGGCGGGTTCGATCGACGAGCGGACAGTCGAGGTGGACGAGACCGCGGAACTGGATCTGTCGCCCTACTTCAGCGACCCTGATGGCGACGCCCTGACCTTCGCGGCCACCGTCTCCGACGCCGCGATCATCGGCACCTCCGTCGACGGCTCCGCCCTGACGGTCGGCGCGTCCGCGAAGGGCGCCGCGACCGTAACGGTGACCGCCACGGACACGGAGGGACTGACGGCCATCCAGGCATTCGTGGTGACTGTCCCGAACCGGCCCCCGCTCGGAGTGGGTTCGATCGACGAGCGGACCCTCGAGGTCGGCAGGAGCGCGACGCTGGAGGTGTCCGGTTACTTCGAGGACCCCGACGGCGACGTGTTGGCCTACGCCGTCATCTCGTCCGACGCGGCGCGCATCGGGGCTTCCGTCGCGGGCGCCGCCGTGACGGTGGAAGCGCTGGCCAAGGGCAACGCTGTCGTCACGGTCACCGCCACCGACACGGAGGGGCTCACGGCCACGCAGGAGTTCGTCGTGACCATCCCGAACCAGCCCCCGATGGCGGCGGGTTCGATCGACGCGCGGACCCTTGAGGTGGACGAGACCGCGGATCTGAACCTGTCGGCCTACTTCAGCGACCCCGACGGCGACGCGCTGGTCTTCTCGGCCACGGTCTCCGACGCGGCGGTCATCGGTGCTTCGGTCGACGGTGCGGCCCTGACGGTCGGCGCGATCGCAAAGGGTGAAGCAACGGTGACGGTCACCGCCACCGATACGGAGGGACTCGCGTCCACGCAGGAGTTCGCCGTGACGGTGCCGAACCGGCCCCCGTTTGCGGCGGGTGCGTTCGAAGCGCGGACAGTCGAGGTGGGTGGGACCGCGGACCTGAACCTGCCCAACCATTTCAGCGACCCCGACGGCGACGCTCTGACCTTTGCGGCCACAGTTTCGGACGCGGCAATCATCGGCGCCTCCGTCGACGGCGGCGCCCTGACGGTGAGCGCAGTCGCGAAGGGCGAAGCGACAGTCACGGTGACCGTCACGGACACGGAAGGCCTCACGGCCACCCAGGCGTTCGCGGTTACCGTCCCGAACCGGCCCCCGCACGCGGTCGGCTCGATCGACCAGCGGACCATGGAGATCGGCGGAAGCGCGACGCTGGAGCTGCCCGGCTACTTCGAAGACCCCGACGGCGACGCGTTGGACTACGCCGTCACCTCCTCCGATGTGACGCTCATCGGGGCCTCCGTCGAGGGCGCCGTCCTGACGGTGGAAGCGATGGCCAAGGGCGGCGCGATCGTCACGGTCACCGCCACCGACACCGAGGGGCTCGCGGCCACGCAGGAGTTTGCGGTGTCGGTCGCGAACCGGCCCCCGCACGCGGTCGGCTCGATCGCGGCGCAGAACGTCGCGGTAGGCGAGACCGCCGCGATGGAGCTGCCCGGCTACTTCGAGGACCCCGATGGCGACGCACTCGTCTACGCGGCCACCGTTCCCGAAGGATCGGTCATCGAGCTTGCGATCTCGGGCACCGCCGTGACGATCACGGCGCTCAGGAAGGGCGAGGCGGCGGTCACCGTCACGGTCGCCGACACGGAGGGGATGATGGCCACACAGGAGTTCATCGTGATTGTGCCGAACCGGGCGCCGCAAGCGTTCGGGAACATCCCGGAAGCGCGCTTGATTGAGGGAAGCGTCAAGAGGATCGATCCCTCGTCGCTGTTCTCCGATCCGGACGAAGATGCCCTGATCTTCGAGGTGGCGAGCTCGAGCCCCCAGGTGGCCAGGACGTGGGTGTCCGGTGAAAGGGTCCTGGTGCGCGCCCTGAAGGAGGGCACCGCGACGGTGACCATCACCGCGAAGGATGCGGAGGGGCTCGAAGCGACCCAGCAGTTCAGCATGCGCGTCAACGAGTCCGGAGGAGGCTCCGATCCGAACCACCCGCCGGTCGCAACGGGTACGATTCTCGAGCAGAAGCTGGAAGAGGGCGACAAGAGGATGCTGAATGCCTCGTCCTACTTCGCCGACCCGGACGACGACGCACTGGCCTTCACGGCCGAGAGTTCGGACCACGAGGTGGTCAAGGCCGGGACTTCCGGGAGCGAAGTCGAACTGGAGGTCGTGTCGCAGGGCACCGCGACGGTGACCGTCACGGCGGAGGATCCCGCGGGACTGGAGACCGACCAGGTTTTCGCGGTGACCGTCCAGGGAGCCGGAAGCGAAAACCGCGCGCCGGCCGCGATCGGCACCGTCGCCGATCAATCCCTCGAAGTGGACGGCTCCGCCACCCTGGATGCGTCCGCCTACTTCACCGACCCCGACGACGACGCGCTGGTGTACTCGGCCGGGAGTTCCGACAACGCGGTGGCAACAGCCACGGTGTCCGGGTCCGGGGTCACACTGCAGGCAACCGGTTCCGGCACCGCGACCGTAACCCTCACCGCCCAGGATCCGGAAGGTCTCGAGGCCGAGCTGACGTTCGATGTGACGGTTGTCGCGCCCGTGCCCAATCGCCCGCCGGTGGCGGGAACGATTGCATCGCGGTTCCTGGAGAACGGCAAGTCGGAGACACTGGATGTCACCTACTTCTTCTCCGACCCCGATGAAGACGTACTGGTGTTTTCCGTCGAAAACTCCGACGCCGGGGTGGTTGTGGCCACGTTATCCGGCACCGACCTCGAAATGCAGGGGGTGGCCGAAGGCACGTCCACGATCACGGTGACCGCCGAGGACCCGGAAGGACTGTCGGCCAGCGGCGATTTCGACGTCACCGTGACTCCCGAGGGGGCCCAACCGCCATACCAGAAGAAGGAACTGGGCAACGTGTCCTACCTGGTGGGCGCTGAATTGGGGATCAGTTCCTGGTGGTACTTCTCGGATCCGGACACCCCGTTCAGACGCCTCAAAACCGAGGTGGCGTCTTCGGATCCGGAGGTCCTGAAGGCCGAGACCACCTCCTACATGGGGGGCATCACGCTCACTGCCATGAAGGAGGGGGAGGCCACCATTTACATCACCGTCACCGACCCGGATGGCCTGTGGAGCGGTCTTTCGGCCGTGCACACGGTCGGAAACAATCCCCCCACCATCAAGATTCCCGTGCCCGACGCAGTTCGCGCGCCAGGCGAAACTTACTCGTTCTTCGTTCAGGAGTTCTTCATTTTTCATCATGTCGGGCTGTTCCAGGACCCCGACGTCGGCGACCGCATGGAGTTTGCGGTGTCGAGTTCGGACAGCACCGTGGCGACGGCAAGCATCGAGAACACCGGGCTGGGACTTTACGTGCTTGTCACCGCGGTGTCGGTGGGCGAGGCAACCATCACTACAACCGCAACGGATCTGGGCGGATTGTCGACCGATTGGACGTTTGTCTTAACGGTCGAGAATTGACCGGCGGGCGATGAACGCGGTGCTCTCCGGGATCAACTTCGGGGGGCAGCACCGCGGCTCCGGTACACCCGCACGATCCCCACCACCGGCGTCAACCGCTGCCCCTCATACGGCGCCCCATGAATCGCGCGCACCACCTCCATCCCCTCCACCACCCTGCCAAACGCCGCGAACCCCTGCCCGTCCGCGTTGCGCATCCCGCCGTGGTCGAGCGACGGCTGGTCGCCGATGCAGATGAAGAAGCTGTGCGTGGCCGTGTTGGGACCCGCGCGCGCCATCGAGATCGTGCCGTCGCGGTGCGTGATGCCGGTCTCGCTGGTGCGTTCCAGCTCGATCGGGGGGAAGGAAGGCGCCGCCGCGCCGCGATTGCGGCCGCCCTGGATGACCGCGATCCGAATCGAGTCGTTGGGCTGGTTGTCCGCGTGGACGGTGCGATGGAAGGAGCCGCCGTCGTAGTGGCCGCCGTCGACGTAGCAAAGGAAGTTGGCGGCGGTGATGGGGGCCCGGTCCACGTCGACTTCCAGTTCGAAGGTGCCCAGTTCCGTTTCGACGACGACCCGCACGGAATCGCTCGTCACGGGCACGATGAGCGGGAGGCCGGGGGCCCCGAGCGGGAGCAGGGACAGGAGGGCGGTCATCGCCCAAGGGGTCGCCGCCTGCTGGAATTGGTGCGGCGGTCTCGGCCGCGCTGCGGATCTTCGCACTCTGTCCCCCCTCCTTGCTTGACCTGCGTTGCTCACGCCGTATGGATCGCGCACCACCAGGCTGCCGTTCGGAACAAGTGGGAACCTACCGTGTCTCAAGAGGTAGGGGCCACCATCACGCGACGCCGGACTTTGCTCTCGCGGCGTACCGGGAGTAACGTGTACCGGAACGTCCGTCTACCGAAAGGACCCGCTGTGCGACGCCTTGCCATCCTCCTCCTCACCGCCGCGCCGCTCCTGCCGGATTCCGCGGGTGGCCAGACCACCTTTTCGCTCCATGGCGGCCCCAACCGGACGATGCTTGCCGAGATCCACAGGGATACCCTCCTCTTGACGCCCCGGAAGCCGGTTTACGGAATGGACATCGGTCTCGGGGTCACCTTTCGGTTGAGTCCACCGGACGACGTTTACGGTTTCGGGGTCCAGCTGAACGCGTCATATGCCCAGAGGGGAGCTGCCCATACGGTCCTCGGTCAACGGTCGCTCATCCGTATGCAGTACCTGCTTTTCAACGCATTGTACGACATGGCGTTTCCGTTCGGCTGGGAGCGACTGACCACACACTTTACGGCCGGTCCCACCCTGGGAGGGCTGATCGGATGCCAACGCGAATTCGAGGGCGTGGACGGTGGGAGCGACTATGCCAGACCCTGCCGCGACGACGACTACCGCAAATTGGAATTCGGACTGATCCTCGGGGCACGCCTTGAGCTGGGGTTATCCGACAAATTCGGGATCTCTTCCGGTCTGCAGTACCATTGGGGAGGAAGAGACATCGAGAGGCGCGGTAGTTCCGGAATGTTGAACCGTGCCATCTCGCTGCGGGGGGGACTGCTCTACACCATCCGCTGAGGCGGGATTTCCCGCTGGTCAGTCCGCCATGGCGGAGACCCCCTCTTTGCTGACCGTATTGGCACACGCTTACGTTGTCGGGCCATCCCCGGGCGACACGCGCCCGCATCCAGCCTTCCAACGCAAGTGAACCATGAGCGAAACAGGAAAGTCCGGTACGGAACCAGCCGCCGCGAGTAGCCGGCGGAAGTTCGTCAAGTCCGTCGCGGCCGGCTCGGCCTTGGCCGCGGGGTTGCCATCACTGCTGTCGGGAGCATCGGGGGACGCCGTCCGGCGGACGCTGAGCCGCGACTCACGCAGCCAGGAGGTCCCGCCCTCCGACCGCATCGGCCTCGCCGTGATCGGCGCGGGGGGCATGGGAATGGCCGATGTGTCCACCGCGCTTCGCATTCCCGGCGTCGAACTCGTGGCCGCGTGCGACATCTTCGACGGGCGCCTGGACGCGGCACGCGAACGTTACGGCGCGGATCTGTTCACCACGCGTGACTACCGGGAGGTTCTCGCCCGGGACGACATCGACGCGGTCATCGTGGGCACCCCCGACCACTGGCACCAGCCGATCTCGGTGGACGCGCTGAGGGCCGGGAAGGCCGTGTACTGCGAGAAGCCGATGGTGCACGACATTGCCGAGGGGCACGACCTGATTCGCGCGGAGGAGGAATCGGGCAAGGTCTTCCAGGTGGGCAGCCAGGGGATGAGTTCGCTCGGCAACGAGAAGGCGAAGGAGCTGTACGAGGCCGGGGCCATCGGGCAGCTGAACTACGCGGAGGGGTTCTGGGCGCGGAATGATCCGATCGGGGCGTGGCAATATCCGATTCCGGCGGGGGCGTCGGAGGAGACGGTGGACTGGAAGCGGTTCCTGGGGCCCGCGCCCGACCGCGACTACGATCCGCTGCGCGTCTTCCGCTGGCGCAACTACCGGGACTACGGGACCGGGGTGGCGGGGGACCTGTTCGTGCACCTTTTCTCGAGCCTGCACTTCGTGGTGAGTTCGCGTGGGCCGAATCGGATCCAGGCGGCGGGCGGGCTTCGCTACTGGAAGGACGGGCGCGAGGTGCCGGATGTGCTGCTTGGCGTCTTCGACTATCCCGAGACCGACACGCATCCCGGGTTCAACCTTTCGCTCCGGGTGAATTTCGTGGACGGGACTTCGGGCAGCACGTATCTGCGCCTGGTGGGGAGCGAGGGTGCGATGGACGTGACGTGGACCGAGGTGGTTCTGCGGAAGAACGTGGCGGTGGACCCGATGGATGCGTTTTCGCAGGAGAAGATGGCGGAGGCGGGGGCGGACGAGGAGGGATTGCCGGCGCGGGTTCGCATGCTGCCTCCGGACGAGGCGCGGTACGAGGTGGAGCGAGGGTATCGCGGGGCGCACGTCGATCACTTCTTCAACTTTTTCGAGGCGGTTCGGGGCGGGCCGCCGGTGCTGGAGGACGCGGCGTTCGGGCTGAGGGCTGCGGCTCCGGCGCTGGCCTGCAACCTGAGTTACTTCGAGGACCGGATCGTGCGGTGGGATCCGGACGCGATGAGGCTGGTCTGAATGCGTAAGGCGGGCGGTGGGTCGAGCGGCCTGCCATTGGAGGACCGCGTTCGAGCATCTCCCGGGGGATTGACCCGCCGCGCTTTCTGCAAGGGGGCGCTGGGGATGGCAGGGCTTGTCCCGGCCGTTGCCGTCCTGCCGAAACGCGCCAGGGCGTCCGGCCTCGGGGACCGTGGCGTCGTCACTGCCGGTCTCGCACGGCGCAACCAGGGGGTCGTGATTGTTGGCGCCGGCGTGGCCGGCCTGGCCGCGGCCAGGGAACTTCGGGCGAGCGGATTCGACGACGTGCTCATCCTGGAGGCACGTGACCGGATCGGCGGGCGCGTCTGGACGGACACCATCGGCGACGGCTTTCCGATCGATCTCGGAGCATCCTGGATCCAGGGTGTCGACGGCAACCCGATCAGCGCCATCGCCAGGGACTTCGACATCGCCACGCACCGGACCGACTGGGGCAACGGGGTGTTCCGCTACCACGGTGTCGGCGAGCCGGCGTCGCCCGCTCCGCCGGGGCTCCGGGACTTCTGGAGGCTGGCGGAGGACAATCCCGAAAGGAACTTCCAGTCCGTCTACGAAGAAATGCTGACGAGCGGGACCTTCAGCGAGGCCGACAGGTGCTACCTGGAGTACCTGCTCACCACCGAGGTCGTGAATGAATACGCCGCCGATCTGAGCGACCTTTCGTATGCGAGCGTCGATGGCGGGAGTGGCTCTCGTGGAGGGGATGTCGTCTTCCCGGGCGGCTACGGGCAGATCGTCGACGTGCTGGCGCGCGGTGCGACGATCAGGCGCGGGCAGGCCGTGACGGAGATCGACCATTCAGGGCCGGCCATCGTCGTGACGGCGTCCGGCGGTGCGACCTTCGAGGCCGCGAGAGTCATCGTCACGGTGCCGCTCGGCGTGTTGAAGGATGACTTCATCTCGTTTCGTCCGTCGTTGCCGAGCCGGAAAAGGAGCGCGATCGCCAACCTCGAGATGGGCGTGCTCAACAAGACGTACCTGTTGTTCGACGACGTCTTCTGGGACAGGGATGTCGAGCGCCTTCAGTACGTCAGTGCGGACAACGGGCAGTGGGCGGAGACCATCAGCCTGTATCCGTACATGGGGCAGCCGATCCTCGCGATGCTGAACGCCGGCACCTTCGGCACCCAGCTCGAGCGGCTCTCCGACCGCGAGGTCGTGGCGCGGGCCGTCGCGGCGCTCACGAACATGTACGGGGACGTGCCGGCGCCGAGCGACGTGCGCGTCACGCGTTGGCGCTCGGATCCGTGGACGCATGGCTCCTACTCGTATGTGCCGGCCGGATCCTCCTTTGCGGAGCACGCCACACTGGGCGAGCCGGTCGGCGACAAGGTATTCTTCGCGGGCGAGGCGACTCGCGACGACTATCCCGCGACCGTACATGGCGCGTATCTCTCGGGCGTTCGGGCGGCCCGGCAGATCGCCGCGATCGCCGAAATCCCGGAAAGATGAGGCTTGTCCGATGCGAATTACACACTCGTTACACACTATACACACTATACACACCGATCCCGTCCGGCACTGCGACGAGGCGGCCCGCTACCGTCCGCGCAGCCCGCGGCGCCGATTCCCCTGGGTGCTGGCTGCGATCGTGGCCGCGGCGTGCTCCGATGCATCCGAGGGCCCGCCCGCGGCAGGCGGCGACCCGGAGACCCCATCCCCCAACACCCTCACCGAAGCCGAACGCGCCGCCGGCTGGCGCCTTCTCTTCGACGGCGAGACCACCGACGGCTGGCGGGGCTACAACCGCGCGGAGTTCCCCGACACCGGCTGGGCCGTGGTGGACGGCATGCTGGTGGTCGGCGCAACCTCGACGGATCCGGACATCGCGGTGGGCGGCGACATCGTCACCACCGAGTCCTTCACCGACTTCGATCTCAAGTTCGAGTTCATGCTCTCCGAGGTCGCCAACAGCGGCGTCCTGTACCGGGTGATCGAGGAGGAGGGCGCGGCGATCTGGCACAACGCGCCCGAGTACCAGGTCCTCGACGACCCCGCCTACATCGAGATGGGCACGATGGACATGAACACGCACCTCACCGGCGACAACTACGATCTGCACGCCTCGGGCGAGAAGACGCTGCACCCACCCGGCGAATGGAACGAGGGGCGGATCCGCATTCTGGGCAACGTGGTGGAGCACTGGCTGAACGGGGTCAAGACGGTCGAGTACGAGCTCGGGTCATACGACTGGAGGCTGCTTGTGCTGGACAGCAAGTTCGCCCCCTTCCCCCGCTACGGCACGGCCGCCTCCGGCCCGATCGGCCTCCAGGACCACGGGCGCAACGTGTGGTACCGCAACATCAAGATCCTGCCGCTGGAGCCCGTCTCGATCTTCAACGGCGAGGACCTGGACGGCTGGGTCGTGCACGGGACCGAGCGATGGTACGTCGAGGACGGGGAGCTCGTGTGCGAGAGCGGTCCCGACGCCGAATACGGCTATCTCACCACCGAGCGGACCTACCGAGACTTCGATTTGTGGGTCGATTTCAAGCAGGAGGCCGACGGCAACAGCGGGGTTTTCTTCCGTTCGAGCGTGGAGGGGACGACGGTGAGCGGCTGGCAGGCCGAGGTGGCGCCCCCCGGCATGGCGACCGGTGGGATCTACGAGTCGTACGGACGGGGCTGGCTGGTGCAGCCCAGTCCGGAGCGGGACCATCTGCTGCGCATGGGCGACTGGAACACGATGCGGGTGCGGGCTGTGGGGGACCGGGTGAGGACATGGCTGAACGGGACGCTGATGGTGGCCATCGAGGACGAGACGATCGGCGCGGCCGAGGGGTCGATCGCGCTCCAGATCCACGACGGGGGCGGGATCAAGGTGCGTTGGCGGAATCTGCGGGTGGTGGATCTGGGGGGATGAGGGACGGGCCTCAGTCCCGCGGCGACCCCTCCAGCAATCCCTCCAGCGGTTCTTCCCGGGCACCGTTCTCGTCGCACACCGCGAGGGCCGATTCCGCCGCGCCGTACATGGCCACGCCCGCGTAGTCACCCGCCTTGTTGAGGATGAAGAATCGCAGGTCAAAGGCTGGCAGACCACGTGAATTGAGGAGCCGCGACTCCACCGTGTTGCCGCGGACGCGCTCGAGGACCGCGATGCCGGCGTCCTTCGGGGACATCCCCTGGCGCATGAACTCGACGATCATGAAGCAGCTCAGGTTGTAGAGGTTGGCCTCGCCGCGGCCCGTCGAGCCTGCCGCGCCCACATCGTTGTCGACGTACTGGCCCGCGCCAAGGATCGGGGAGTCCCCCGCCCTGCCCGGGATCTTCCAAGAGAGGCCGCTGGTGGTGGTCACGCCGCAGAGGTCGCCGTCGGGGGAGACGGCTTCGAGGCTGGTGGTGCCCCAGAACGAGTCGGGGTCGATGAGGCCGTCGTCGACCATGGAGAGGCCGGCGGCGAGGGAGGCGTCGTGGAAGCGGCGGATCGCGTCCGGGTCCGTGTCCTCGCCGGGGCGCCCGCGGCCGCGCAGGCGCTCGTCCGGGTCGAGCCAGTGGCCGGGATCCACGCGGCGGCGCCATTCCAGCCACAGTTCGCGAGAGGCGGCCGTGTTGAGGTCGTCGTGGATCTCGAAGCCGAGGGACCGGGCGAATTCCCGCGCGCCTTCGCCCACGATGAGGTGGTGATCGGTCAGCTCGGCCACCGCCTTGGCCACGAGCGACGGGGTCTTCACGCCCTCAAGACCCGCCACCCCGCCCGCCCACCTGCGCGGTCCGTGCATGAGGCACGAATCGAGCTGGACCGCGCCGTCGGCGTTGGGAAGGCCGCCGTACCCGATGCCCCGCTCCTCGGGGTCGAGTTCGGGGATGTTCACCCCGGCCACGCACGCGTCCAGAATGTCCTCACCCTCGGTGATGCCGCGAAATGCGCGCTCGATCGCGCTCTCGGGGCCGCCGTTCCGGTACCGGATCGAGGACACGTCCGCGACGAGGAGGGGGCGGGTGGGGCGGGTGTGGATGGCGGGGGTGGCGTTGCCGGCTGCGGTGCCCGGCGCGGCCACGATGGGCACGGCTCCGGCGGCCGCACCCACGGCGGCGGTCTTCACGAAATCACGTCTGTGCATGCGGATGCTCGCGGGTTGGGGGACTGGCGGGTCGAATGGTCACATAGTAGGGGGTGCGCGCGCGCCAGGGCCAACGCTCGAGCGGCCGGCACCGTTGATGCGAGTGGAGGGTGCATGGTTCCGGGCGCTGGCGCAGCATCGAGGAGGGGACCGGGTGATATGACTTGGCTAGACTTAGCTTAGCTAGTTTCTTGTGGAAGAGCCCGCGCGAGCACCAGGGGTGGCGAGGCTTCGCGGGCTTCCACCGACGGGAGCGAGTCATGAAAGTCAACATGCATCAGGCAAAATCACAGCTCTCTCGCCTGGCCAGACTGGTCCGGGAAGGGGAAGACGTGGTGATCTGCAAGTCGGGAGAGCCCTGGGTTCGGCTTACACCCTACCGGGAACCCGTCGAGGAGCGGCAACCCGGAGGTCTCGAAGGTCGGATCGTGATCGGCGAGGATTTCGACGCCCACGACAAAGAGATCGTCGCGGCCTTCGAAGACGGGCCCCTATTTCCGGGCGATCAGTGACGATGCGGCTCCTCCTCGACACGCACACGTTCCTCTGGTGGGTGTCCGACTGGGACAGGATTGCCGAACCCGTGCGCGAAGCCATCGCGGACCCGAAGAACGAGGTGTTCGTGAGCGCGGTGACAGGTTGGGAGATCGGCATCAAGAAGGCCAAAGGCCGGTTGGAAGCCCCGGACAATCTTGCGTCCATCGTCGAGGAAAAGCGGTTCGAACACCTCCCGATGACCTTCGCTCACGCGGAGCGGGCAGCCTCCCTGCCGCCACGTCACCATGACCCGTTCGACCGCATGTTGATCGCCCAGGCACAGGCCGAGGGGCTCACGCTGGTCACGCGCGACTCTGGCATTCCGCTCTACGACGTGGTCACGATGCCGGCTTGAAGAGCGTGCTCCTGGATGGCGACCGCCCCGCCTCCAGCCCCTCCACCAGATCGAGCAGCCCGGCGGCTTCCCAGAGGCGGTTGCGCTTCGATGTCGACAGGGGAAGCAACACGCCCGCGTCCACCAGTTGCCGGACAGCGGCGTGTACCGCGGACTTGGCGCGCCCGGTCGCGGAAATGGCGCTCGCCGTCGAAACCACGGGGAGGGCGGGCAGCACCTCGATGACCGCCCACGCGGCCGCGTCGGCCCGGGGGTTGGCGGCCGCCGCCAGGAGACATCGCCACTTCGTTTGCAGGTCACGCACGGCGTCCAGGTAGCGGGCAGCGAGGGTGGCTGCTCGTGCGGTGGCGGCGGCGAACTCCGCGACCCAGCGGACCGGATCACCGAACCGGAACTGACCGAGGCCCGCGATGTACGCGTTCCGGTCGGCGGCCAGGATCACGCTGACCGGAGGCACGTAGCCCGGGGCTACACCGCGCCGCCGGAGCACAACCTGCACCAGGGCGCGCCCGGTTCGCCCGTTCCCGTCCTCGAAGGGATGAATGGTCTCGAACTGCGCGTGAACCAGGGCGGCCTGGACGAGGGGCGGCAGGTCCTCGCGGTTGACCGCGTCCACGAGGTCTTGCAGTAGCGGCGCAACGTGTTCGGGCGGCGGGGGCACGAAGTCGGCGCCGCAGGGGTTGTAGTCGTTTCCCCCGATCCAGTTCTGAACGGTGCACACCACCCCGGCGATGTGGCGGTTGGGCGCATGGGCCATCACACGCCGGTGAATGTCGGTGATGTCCGCGGCCGTGAACGGGCAACCGCCGGTGGCTGCGTCCATCGCGGCCTGCATGGCTTCGACGTTGGCCAGCACTTCACGGG
Organism: Longimicrobiales bacterium; assembly: GCA_965208295.1. Lineage (GTDB taxonomy): Bacteria > Gemmatimonadota > Gemmatimonadetes > Longimicrobiales > Gaopeijiaceae > Bin94. The sequence continues at coordinate 2,646,162 of OZ242328.1, forward strand.
CGGTGGAGCCGATCCGCATTCCGACTCCCGCACGCGATTCGGCGCGCGCCAGGGCACGAGCCCCCAACACCAGCCCTTCGACCCTGGACGAAGAGAGCGACTCGGTACGGAGCAGCAACCGGGCCAATGGGGCGAGGGCACCGTGAGGATGCGCGTTGAGCTCCCGTATCGCCCCCTCGGCGTCCGATACGACACCGGCCGTGGCCCCATCCAGCGCGAGGTTCAGGTCCGCAAGGGGTTCGGGGACAAAAGCCTGGTACGCGCAGGCCTTCCGGTACTTCGCCGGCGCGTAGAGGATGGGATCGTAGCGCCAGATCAGACGAATGTGATGACCGGCCATACTGAATCACCTATTCACATTAGTATAGATTACATTGTAAACTAAACTAACAATAACCGGAAGGCCAGTCTCAGAAGGCAAAACCGCCCCGGCCACGGTCGGCACGACGGCAGTCGGCCCACAGCCCGCCGACCTCTTCACCAAAGCGCCTCGTACGAGCGCCCGCCGCAAAGGCGCTTGCCCGCCGTCCCCTCCCACCCGAACTTCCCCCCCCGACGCGCACTCGACCCCGTCCCGGAGCACCGGTCATGGCCCTTCTCCCGTCACGTTTCGCCATTCTGGCCACCACCTTCGCCGCGCTTACCCTTTCCGCATGCGGCGAGCCCGACGCCCCGACCGCCGACCCACGCTGGGACTCGCTGATCAGCGCCCGTACCTACGGAGCCATCTCCAAACGCGACCGGATCACGATGGTCTTCACGCGGGATGTGGCGGGCGAATACCTCATCGGCCGCCCCACGGACGGTTTGCTCGTCTTCGAGCCGGAGGTCGAGGGCACGGCCACCTTCGTCAGCCCTCGCGAGCTCGTCTTCTCACCCGCCGCCGACCTGCCTTCGGGACAGGAGTATCGCGTCACGCTCCTCGGTGAGCGCCTGCTGGGTCTTCCCGACGACCTGGGCGACTACCCGTTCGACTTCAGCGTCATGTACCAGCGCCTGGAGGTCTTCCTGGACGGGCTGGAAGCGGAGTCCGGGGAAGACGAGGATGTCCTTGTCCTGACCGGGTCGATCGTGACCGCCGACTTCGCGGATCCGGAGGCCGTGGAAGGGGTTCTCAGCGCCGAGCAGGACGGGGACGGCCTGGAGATCCGGTGGCAGCACGACCTCGACGGGATGAACCATCGCTTCGCCGTTCAGGGCGTGACGCGGGGGGGGAGCGAAGACGAGGTTCGGCTGCGCTGGAACGGACGGGGCCTCGGGATCGGCACACGGGGAAGCCGGGACGTCGCGATCCCGGCGCGCGATGTGTTCCGGATCATCACCGCGCGCGCCGAGTCGGACGACCGCCAGTACGCACTGGTCCGCTTCTCCGACCCGCTCGACCCGAACCAGAACCTCAACGGACTGGTGAGCCTGGGGGACGAGAGCGTCACCCTGGAAGTGCTGGGCAACACACTGCGGATCATCCCTGGGGACCGCGTCATCGGACTGACGACCCTGGTGCTCGAGGAGGGGCTGCGGAGCGTGAACGGAAAGCGGCTCGAGGAGCGCCACGAGCTCGAGGTGGCCTTTGTCGACATCAAGCCGGGAGTGCGTTTTGCCGGGCGCGGCGCGGTGCTCCCGCGCGCGGACCGGCTGACGGTGCCGATCGAGGCGGCCAACGTGCGCTCGGTGCAGGTGACGGCCTTCCGCGTGTACGAGTCCAACATCGGGCAGTTCCTGCAGGCCAACGACCTGTCGGGCAGCCGCGAACTCCGGCGCACCGGACGCACCCTCTGGCGACGCACCGTCGAGCTGGGCGAAGAACCGGGCGGGGGGTGGACGCGGTATACGCTGGACGTGAGCGATCTCGTGCGTGCCTACTCGGGAAGCCTGGTCCGGCTGACGCTGTCGATCCACCGCGGCAACTCGACCTTTGCGTGCAGCGATGCGCAGGACCGGGTCCCCGTTCTCGAGGAGCCGTGGCCGGCCGACCTGGACGCCGCGAACGGGAGCTCCGCGAGCAGCTGGAACGCGATCGAGGCATCCTACCAGGGCTCCGTCGACTGGAGAGACCGCAACGATCCGTGCCTCGACGCCTACTTCCGCTGGTCTTCGCGTGCGAGCGATTCGCGGAATTTCCTGGCCTCGAACATCGGCATGACGGCAAAGCGGGACGCCCGGGGCGGCACCCTGGTCGCCACCACCGACCTTCGCACCGCCGAACCGATGCGGGGCGTGTCGGTCACATTCATGAGCTACCAGAACCAGCCGCTCGAAACCGTGGTGACGGGTCCCGGGGGACTGGCCCGCACGACGCTTTCCGCGGAGCCCCACCACGCCGTGGCCACCCGGGGCGGCGAGAAGGGCTACCTCAAGATGAGCTCCGGCAGTGCGCTGCCGACGAGCCATTTCGACGTGGGCGGCGAAGTCGTCGCCAAAGGGCTGAAGGGGGTGATCTACGGAGAGCGCGGGGTGTGGCGTCCCGGCGACGACATCCATCTGACCTTCGTGCTCGACGACGCCGACAATCCACTTCCGGCAAGCCACCCGGCCACCCTGCGACTCCTCAATCCGTCGGGCCAGGTGGTTCACACGGTCACCAACGCCGATCCCGTGGGCGATTTCTACGCCTTCGCGCTCAGGACCGCCCCCGACGCGCCCACCGGAAACTGGAACGCGGCCGTCCAGGTCGGCGGGGCTCGCTTCTCGACCTCGCTCAAGATCGAGACCGTCATGCCCAACCGCCTGAAGGTGGACCTCGACCTGGGCGAAGACGAGCTGCTTCAGGGGGGCGTGCCGCACGAAGTCACCCTCTTCGGCCAGTGGCTGAGCGGCGCGGCCGCACGGAGCCTGGACACCGATGTGCAGGTGTCTTTCCGGCCGGTGCGCACCGCCTTCACCCGGTTTTCGGACTACGCCTTCGACGATCCCGCGCGTGACTACGCCGACGAGCCGAGCACGGTCTTCGACGGCACGCTGGACGACAAAGGTCACACCACCTTCACCACGGAACTCGCGCCCGGCGGCCATTCCCCCGGAATGCTCTCGGCCAACTTCACCACCCGCATCTTCGAGCCGGGCGGCGCCTTCAGCACCAACCGGCGCAGCCAGCGCTTCTCCCCCTACGACCGCTACGTCGGGGTCCGGGTGCCGCCCGGCGACGCACGGCGCGGCATGCTCCTCACCGACACGGCGCACACCGTCGACATCGCGACCCTTTCGCCCGACGGCGATCCGGTCGCGGTGGATTCCGTCGACCTCACCCTGTACAAGATCGACTGGCGCTGGTGGTGGGATCGCTCCGGGGAATCGCTGGCGCGCTACACCGAGTCGGAGCACAGCTCGGTGGTTGCGCGGGGGCGTGTCGCCACGACGGACGGGCGGGCCACGTGGGGCTTCAGCGTCAGCTATCCGAACTGGGGCCGGTTTCTGCTGCGCGCGTGCGACGCCGAAGGGGGCCACTGCACGGGCCGGACGGTGTACATCGACTGGCCGGGATGGGCGAGCCGTCCACAGGAGCAGTCCGGCTCCAGGGCGAGCGTGCTGACCCTGCTCGCCGACCAGGACAGCTACACCGTGGGCGACGTGGCCGAGATTCAGCTGCCGGAGGCCAACTCGGGCCGTGCGCTCGTCACGCTTGAGACGGGAACGGGGATTATCGACTACCGGTGGGTGCGGATGGGCGGCGGGCGCCCGCGCTTCGAGGTGCCGATCACTGCGGAAATGAGCCCGAACGTGTACGTGGGCGTCAGCCTGATCCAACCGCACTCGGGCCGCGCCAACGATCGGCAAATCCGGCTGTACGGGGTGATTCCGCTTGCCGTCGAGAATCCGGCGACGGTGCTGCGGCCGGAGGTCGCCGTTCCCGAAGAATGGCGTCCCGACACCACCGTGAGCGTGCGGGTGTCCGAGGCGTCGGGCCGGCGCATGACCTACACGCTCGCGGTGGTGGACGAAGGCCTGCTGGGACTCACCAACTTCGCCACGCCCGACCTGCACGACCGCTTCTACAGCAAGGAAGCGCTCGGAGTCTCCACCTGGGACATCTTCGACGAAGTGGTCGGTGCCTACGCGGCGGAGCTGGAGCGGCTGCTGGCGCTGGGCGGGGACGACGCGGTCGAGATCCAGGAGCGGGACCGGAGCCGGTTCCCGCCGGTGGTGCGCTTCATGGGGCCGTTCACGCTGGGACGCGGCCAGTGGCGCGCCCACCCGGTCGACATTCCGGAGTACATCGGGCAGGTGCGGGTGATGGTCGTCGCGGGCCACGAGGGCGCCTACGGTTCGACCTCCGAGCCGGTGTTCGTGCGGCAGCCGCTCTCGCTCCTGGCGACGGCTCCCCGGGTGATGGGCCCGGGCGAGGAGATCACGGTGCCGGTGACGCTCTTCGCCATGGAGGAAGGAATTGAGGAGGCGACCGTCACCGTGGAGACCGGCCCGGAGTTCCAGGTCGTGGGCAATGCCAGCGAAACCGTCAACTTCGGCGGCGCCGAGGAGGGGCTGGCCCGGTTGCGCGTGCGCGCCGGCGACCGTCCCGGCCAGGGGGTCCTCCGTTTCACCGCGGTGTCCGGAGAGCACCGCGCGCATTCGGAGATCGCCCTTCCCATCCGCCGGACGAATCCCGAGACGACCGCCCAGGTGAGGGCACGGATCGCGCCCGGAGAGGGTTGGATCGCCGAGTTCGATCCGCACGGAATTCCGGGAACCAACTCGGCGACGCTGGAGCTGACGCCCCTGCCGCCGCTCAACCTCGAGGCGCGGCTGGGGTACCTGGTGCGCTACCCGCACGGGTGCCTGGAGCAGATCGTCTCGGCGGTCTTCGCGCAGATGTACCTGCCGCTGCTGGTCAATCTCGACGATGACGACCGGGCGCGGGTGGAGCAGAACGTGCAGGCGGGAATCGACCGTCTGAGGGGGTTCCAGATGTCGTCCGGCGGGTTCTCGTACTGGCCGGGCACCTTTTCCGGCGCCAACGCCCGCAACGGCTGGGTGACGAACTACGCGGGCCACTTCATGATCGAGGCGGAGAAGCTGGGCTACTACGTCGATCCACAGGTGATCTCGAGCTGGAGAACCCACCAGCAACGCCGCGCGCGCTCGTGGAGAACCCGCGGCGACACGCCGGCGATGGACCAGGCATACCGCCTGTACACACTCGCGCTGGCTGGCGACTACGAGATCGGCGCCATGAACCGCCTGCGTCAGACGCGCGACCTGGTGGCCACCGCCCGCTGGCACCTCGCCGCGGCGTACGGGCTTGCCGGGGTGACGCCGGGTGCCCGCCTGCTGCGCGACGACGATGCCACCCCGGACTATGCGGTGCCCGGCTGGAGCATGGGCTCGCCGCTACGTGACCGCGCCATCCATCTCGAAGCGCTGGTGACCGTGGACCGTGAAGTGCAGGCGGCCCAGGTCGCCGAGGAGATCTCGGCCGCGCTCTATTCCGACAACTGGCACGGGACGCACTCGGTGGCCTACGCGCTGCTCGCGATGGCACGGTTCTACGGGCTTGGCCAGGCGTCGCTCGACTTCACTTTCGAGCGCGGCGCGGGGGACGATGTGACGGAAGCGGCGTCTACGTCGGCGGTGTATTCGGAGGATCTCGTGGATATCGCCGAGTCAGGGGGACGGGTGGAAGTGCGCAACACCTCGGACGCGCCGCTCTTCGCGAGCCTGGTGACGCGGGGATCGCCCGCGCCGGGGGACGAGGAGGCGGCTTCGTCCGGGCTCGGGGTCGAGGTGGTGTACACCGATCCGGATGGCAAGGAGGTCGACGTGGCCGAACTCCCGCAGGGGACCGACCTGGTGGCCAGGGTCACGATCCGCAACGAGTCGGGCCGGGACCTGGAGGACCTGGCGATGGAGTACCGCGCGCCCTCGGGGTGGGAGATCCACAACGCGCGCATGGACTCGGGCGAGGGGCCGGTGGACGACCGTATCGAGTACCAGGACGTGCGCGACGACCGTGTCCTAACCTACTTCTCGCTGGACGGCGAAGAGTCGCTCACCCTGTCGATGCGCTTCAACGCGGCTTATCTGGGCGACTATTACCTGCCGACCGTGGCGGTCGAGGCGATGTATGACGGGTCGGTGTATGGGCGCGTCAAGGGGATGGGCGTCAGGGTGGTCGAGGGTGGGGGGGACGAGGGGTGAAGCCGGGTTCCAGGCGCCGCCGACTGGCGGTCTGGGGCGGTGGGGCCGCCGCCTTCGTCGTGGTGGCCGGCATCGCCACCCGGCTTCCCGACCCGCTCTTCGACCACCCGGTCTCCTCCGTCCTGGAGGCGCGTGACGGGTCGCTGCTGGGCGCGCGGATCGCGTCGGACGGGCAGTGGCGCTTTCCCGGGCGCGATTCGGTTCCCGCGAAGTTCGCGACCGCCGTAACCGCCGCCGAGGACAAGCGATTCCGTTCGCACCCCGGGGTCGATCCGATCGCGCTGGCCCGGGCCATGTGGAGCAACCTGCGCGCGGGCACGGTGGTGAGCGGCGGCAGCACGATCACGATGCAGGTGATCCGCTTGTCGCGCGGCTCCCGCCCCCGCACCTACCGGGAGAAGTTCGTCGAGGCCGCGCTCGCGATGCGGCTGGAACTCGGCACCGACAAGGACGAGGTCCTCGCGCTCTACGCCGCCCACGCCCCCTTCGGCGGCAACGTGGTGGGGCTGGAGGCCGCGGCGTGGCGCTACTTCGGCCGCGGGCCGGCCGATCTGTCGTGGGCCGAGGCCGCGATGCTGGCGATCCTGCCGAACAACCCGGGGACGGTGCATCCGGGGCGGAGCCGCGAAGAGCTGCTGGCGAAGCGGGACCGGTTGCTGCGCCGCTTGCACGAGACCGGCGCGATCGACGGCGAGGAACTGGAGCTGGCCCTCCTGGAGCCGTTGCCGGACGCGCCCCATCCTTTGCCGCAGGCGGCCCCGCATCTCCTACAGACGCTGGCGGCGGGAGACCCGGGAGCGGGCCAGCGGTACGCGAGCACCCTGGACGTGGCGCTGCAGCGGCTCGTGGGCGATGTCGCGGCACGGCAGTCCCGCTCGCTGGCCTCGATGGGGATCCGCCACCTGGCCGCGCTCGTGATCGACAACCGCACCTTCGAAGTGGTCGCGTACGTGGGAAACAGCCGGTGGGCGGTGGGCGAGGGGACCGGCCATGCGATCGACCTGATCCGGCGCCCCCGCAGTACCGGCAGCATTCTGAAGCCGCTTCTCTTCGCACGAATGCTGGACGCCGGCGAGATCCTGCCCGAGACGCTCATACCCGACATTCCGTCCCAGTTCGCGGGTTACCGGCCCGAAAACTACGACCGGGAGTTCCGGGGTGCGGTCCCGGCTCGGGCTGCGCTGGCACGCTCGCTCAATGTGCCGGCGGTGTGGATGCTGCGGCGCCACGGGGTGGACCGCTTCTACGACTTCCTGCGCGGGATGGGAATGACCACGCTGCACCGTGCTCCGGGGGGATACGGGCTGACGCTGGTGCTCGGCGGCGCGGAGGGGACGCTGTGGGACATCACGGGGATGTACGCGAATGTGGCGCGGATCGGGGGTGGGGAAGGCGCGCCGGCCCTCCAGCGCCCGCGGATTCTTGCCGACGCGCCGCCTGCGCCCGCCCGCCGTGCCCCACTGAGCGTTGGGGCCGCGTGGCTGACTCTGGAGGCCCTGGTCGAGGTGGCCCGGCCCGGGGCCGAATCCGGATGGCGCGAGTTCGGGGGCGGACGAAGGGTGGGGTGGAAGACCGGGACCAGCTACGGCCACCGCGACGCCTGGGCGGTCGGGGTGACCGCGCGGTACACGGTGGGGGTGTGGGCGGGGAACGCGGGGGGGGAGGGGCGGCCGGAACTGACCGGGATCGGGGCCGCCGCGCCGGTTCTCTTCGACATCGTCAACCGGCTGGACGGTGGCGCGTGGTTCCCCAGACCCGAAGCGCACCTCAAGCAGGTGAAGGTGTGCAGGTCCGATGGGTATCGCGCCGCGGGGGGATGCGAGACCGCCGTCGTCTGGGCCCCAAGGGGCGCGCACTTCGAGCAACCGAGTCCTCACCATCGGACGGTGCATCTGGATCCATTCAGCGGCCTGCGCGTTCACGGAAGGTGCGAGTCCGTGCGGAGCATGTCGCACGAGACCTGGTTCGTGCTCCCGCCGGGCCAGGAGTCGTTCTACCGGCGATGGAACGCCGGGTACCGTCCGCTGCCTCCGTACCGGGCCGACTGTGCGGGCACCTCGGCCGAGGCGTTGGCGCGCGGTCCGGTCGATTTCCTGTATCCGGACAACGGGACCCGCATCTACATCCCGGTCGAGCTTGGGGGGCGGAAGGGGAGGGCGGTCTTCGCGGTGGCGCACCGGGATCCGGGGGCCACCCTGCACTGGCACCTGAACGACCGCTACATCGGGTCGACGAGCGTCTTTCACGAACAGGCGCTGGATGTCGAGGCGGGGCGGCACGTGGTAACGGTGGTGGACGGTATGGGGTACCGCGCACGGCGGGTGTTCGAGGTATTGGCGAGGAGTACCGGCGACGGCGGCCCTCGCTAAGAATCGGTCACATTATGTCAACTTTACTTGACATTATGTAAACTAGAGATTACTTCGATGGCTGACCGGATCGCCCACGCCGTCGCCCGGTATGCTCAACGCGTGAGCACGCTCACCGCACTTCGCAAGAACCTGGCGGGCAAGATTCGCGATTCGCTCGAAGCGGCGCTCGAGATCGACCCCGGCCACGCCATGACGCACCTGATGCTCGGCATCTGGCACGCCGACGTTGCCGCGGCCGGCTTCCTTGCCCGAAGTCTCTACGGTGCCAATCGGGAAGACGCCGTCCACCACTACGAGCGCACTCTTGTTCCGGGAGCCACGGAACGCGATTCCCCTCGTAAGGGAACCGACGGAACCTCATTGGGCCATCGCTGTATGGGAGCGTGGGTTGGACGCTTTTGCCTCTGGCGGCGTTCAGCCCCGAGTCACCGAATCAAGCAGTGATGCCATCCGAAAGGAACTCCAATGAGAAACTTCTGTTACCTCGCTCTTTCCTCCCTCTTTCTCTTTGCCGGAGCACCCGCTTCCGCACAGATCCACCTGTCCATGATGGGCGGCGCGAACCTCGCGTCGACCGAACTGTCCAGCGACGAAGTCGCCGTCCCGACTTCCGAAACCGTCACCAGGATTTCCGTGGGCGTCGCGGCTACCTTCCCGGTGGCCGGGCACTTCGGGATCCAGCTGGGCGGCGGCTATTCCCAGAGAGGGTCCAACTCGCAGTTCACGGACGGCGACGCTACCGGCGAGTCGTTGATCGAAGCCGACTACGCCGAGCTGACCGCTCTCGGAAGGCTGGCCATCCCCCTGTATGGAGACCGCATTGGGATCCACCTGCTGGCGGGACCGGCTTTCGCCTATGAAACGTCCTGTGACGCAACTCTATCCACAACGGTCGAGGACCGGGCTGTTTCGAACAGTGCGGCTTGTGGCGACGCCCTCGACCGGCCGTCCTTCGACTTCGGCCTGGTCGGCGGCGGCGGTCTGGAGATCGGCCTGACAAGAGATCTGGGCCTGGATTTCGGCGCGCTCTACAACTACGGGCTCACGGATCTCGACAACGCCGACACGGCGACGGTCCGGCACCGGGTCCTGACGCTCCGCGCCGGCCTGTCCTACTCCATTCGCTAGCCAGCGCCCAAAAACGGGAACCCCGGGAGCGTGATGGAGCGCCTCGGGGTCCAGGGATCGCGGGTACGCGCGCGTGTGGGGTGGGGACGGGCTGGCGCTACTCGCACGGGGTGGTCCGGCACTGCCGGGCTGCCCCACCCCTGTTCCGCGGTCATTCACTTCTTCAACAGCACGCCCTCGATAATCTCGACATAGGGCATGCCCGCCTCGTCGACACTGTAGACGTACCCGGTCTTTTCGTTTCGGAAGAAGCCGTGGGGAATCACCGCGGTACCGCGGATGAATTCGCCCACCGGATACGCGGCGGAGGCCAGAAGCTGGGCCGACCGGACGTCGATCACCTCGATGACGAAATGCGTCAGCGTTGCCCCCAGGGATTCAACCTCTTCCTGGCGCTCCATCGTCCAGCCCGTCCCCTCCGTCATCTGGTCCTCGTACGGCTTCATCGCCTCGAGGTATTCCGCCGAGGGGCGCCACAGGAACACGTATAGGAGCCCGTTCGCGGTAACCTGAAGATACGCGACTCTGGGGGACGTGTTCGGGTCCCCCGTCCACTTGAACCAGGGCTGGTGACGCCGCAGGGATTGTACGATCGTTGGGCTGCGAGCTCCTTCGGGCAGTCCCTCGTCACCCAGAAAGTCCCATTCCTCGAGCGCATACTCGCTCGCTCCCAGCACCGAGGGGGCAGCCCAGAAACTCCTGCTTCCCGCCAGGTAGGTGATGGCGCGATCGTGGCCATATTCGCCGCCGGCGCCCGTTCCCTCTTCAGCCGTCCCGAACGTATCCTCCAGCGAGCCGTCCCGGTTCACGATCCGGAAGTAGGCGTCACCGGCCGACGCATGGCCGTCGCTTGCCAGGACCCTCCCGTCGTACAGCAGGGCGGCGGTTTCCGCCTCTCGCAGCAGGTTTCCCGACCCGATCACGCGGGACGAAACCTGTCGCACGAACTCGTGCTCCGGCGAGAAGACGGACCAGTCGTCGGAATCCCAGACGTGGAGGCTGTCGCCGGCGTCGACGAAGAGGGCAAGCGACTCGCTGGCAAACTCGCCCGGACCGTCACCGGCCGTCCCGAACGAAGACAGATAGCCGCCGTCCGCGCTCCACACGCTGATCGTCGGCCCCCAGCCGTCGGCTTCCGTCGAGTAGTAGCGCCCACGCCCATCCTTCACGACGAGTGGCCCCGGGTCGGGCCGCGAGCCGTCGGGGACCGCTGTCAATCGCACACCGGTCGGCCGGAAGACGAGAAGGCACGGGGGGTCATTCGTCACATCGGCAACAGTTCCCTTGACGACGGCCCGCGCCGGCCCCCGGGGACAGGGCTCGCCTTCGGTCTCCAGCGCCACGGCGGCCTCGTTGTCGGCCGGGGCGGGTTCGCAACCTCCGAAAACCAGAAGGGTGAACAGCGCGGTGGCCGCGAGAGGCGCCCTCACCCGGACCGCGCCTGGCCCACCAGCTCCGGGAACCGATAGACGATGACGCCGGTACCGGGCGCATTGTCCACATCCACGTACCCCTTGTCGGCCATCTCGTTCAGGGCCTTCTCGATCTGCTCGAAGGTCCGGCCGGTCGCCAACACGCCCTGACTGACCGTGAGCTCTCCGCCGTTGCCCATCGCAGCCTGCAGCAGCTGCTGGCGCAGATTCAGGGGCGGGGCGGGTCTGGGTTTCAGTTCGCCCGTACCGATCCGGGGCGATGTGACCGCCAGCTGCCGCGGATGCGGAATCCGTCCGTCGCGGATGTTGGCGTCCCGCACCAGTGACTTCATTCTGAAGAGATCGAGCACCTGGCCGATGCCGAAGAGCCCTACAGTGAGCAGCCACAACACGCCCGTGCCGATCTTGCCAAGGTAGAAGCGGTGGATCCCGCAGGCACCCAGCAGACCGGCGCACCAAAGGCCGTAACCGAGCGTGGTCGAGTACGGCGCCTCGTCATCCCACGGCTGCTGGGCCGGAACGTTGACGTTCACGTTGACAGAGAGATTGTCGGTTCGTTCGCTCATAAAGGCCCTATCACCTGGCTGTGTTCCCGCGTTTCCAAGGCGAATCTGTCGCGGGACTGCGACTGAACCGCTCGGTTGTGGAATCCGACGGTCGCCGAAGACGCGCTGAATGTCAACTACGGATGAACGTCGCGAGTGATTCAGGGCGGTGGGCGGGCGGGCCCGGCTTTCGGCGGCGCACCGTGCGTCAAATTCCGGAAGGGAGAGGCGCCCATGGATGCCGGGGTAGGCGCTATGTTTCGTGCCGTTCGGTCGACGGTCGATTCTGAATGGGCGAAAGGAGACGCGAAGCGATGACGATGGAACCCAGGTCGGCATACCGACTCGGCATCGGTGCCGCGGTCGGAACGGCGTTTCTGCTGCTATGGGTGATCGGCGCCGTCGGCCTCATCGGGGTGGAGGGCGACCCCTTCGACCGGATCTACGGCGGGGTGATCGGCGTCGGGGTGGTCGGTGCCGCGATCGCGCGTCTCCGGCCGTGGGGAATGGCGTGCGCAATGATCGCGACGGCGGTCGCCCAGATGTTGGTCATCGTGATCGCGCTGATGGTCGGGAAGCAGCACGTGGAGGTTAGTTCGGTGGGCGAGATCGTGGGAGCGAACGGGTTTTTCGTGGGGCTGTGGATGGGGGCGGGGTGGCTGTTCAGGCTTGCCGCGAGGGGCTGACACGACCCAGGTTGGCACGCCGGTGCCGCCCGGCGTGCCAACCCATTTCCCCCCTCCGACCCCTTAGGCGCTAATTCCCGCCTGACACGGTGAAGAAGTTCCTGCTGGCGTATTCGCCCCTGAAGGGGGCCGCGTCCTGGGACACGACGATGGTGGCTTCGTATACCAGGCGATAGTCACCAGGCTCATCCGTCTCGTACGGACAGAGTCGCCCGTCGGTCAGTTCCGTGCCGTCGATGTCGGTCCATGCGGCGGTTGAATCGCTTCGGGTCTGCCAGCTGGAGGAATGGATCGTGTACACCCACCCGTCAACGCCGATCAGCCCGATGAACGGCGGCGAGCACTCCGTGGAAGCGAATCCGACCAGGCGGAGCACGCCGTTCGAGACCGCGATGGTGGTGTACGGAGTGTTGCCGGAGTCATCCACGTTGGCCGTAAGGACCATATCGGCAGAGAGGCCTTCAGGATCGGTGGCGGTAACGGTGATTGTGCCGGTGCCCGCACTCAGGCCCGTGGCGACCAGGACGTTGTGCCGGACGCCTTCCGTCACTACTTCAGCCGACAACAGAGTGGTGTCGCTGACTGCCACCGAGAACTCCAGGTCGTCGAAGTCCGGATCGATCATGTGCGCTGCGGGTATCATGAGATTGGGCCCGCCGCCCGCAGAGAGTGCGACGCCCGCGGGTGCCGTCACGCCCACTTCCGGTGCCCGATTGGCCCCGCCGGGGTTGTCCTCCACCACGAACGAGTTGCTGGCGCTATATGTTCCCCTAAGGGCCTCGAGGCCTTGGCCGAGCACCATGGAGACATCCATGGCCATGCGGTATTCCCCGGGGTTTCGGGCGTCATGTGTGCACATCTGTCCGGTCATCACTGCCGTGCCTTCGATATCCGACCACTCGGCCTCGGAATCGCTCCTCGTCTCCCACTTGAAGCCGTGGATCGTGAAGATGGCGCCGGTTGAGTGCAGTGCGTTTACGAACGGCGGGGTGCAACCCCCCAGCAGGGTGAGGCCCGGCATATGGAGCCTGTTGTTGCCGACAAACAGGCCGGACAGCGGACTGATGCCCGAGTCATCGATGGCCAGGATGATGGATACGTCGGCCGAGAGGCCACCGGGGTCGGTAGCCGTCACCGTGAGTTCCGACATGCCGGGGGAGGTGCCGGCCATCACCACCCACGGGATCCTCGAGTCGTCGACGACGATTTCGGCCGAAGCTACGGATGAATCGCTGAGCGTCACCGTATACGTGAGATCCAGAACGGCGTCATCGGGGTCGTCGAAGCGAGTCGCGGGCTGCCAGGGACGGGCTCCGCCTCCGGCCCCCATGGCCACCGTGAGTCCCTGCCGGACTCCGGGTCTGACGAAGGGCGGTTCGTTCGTGTCGACGGTAACGATGGCCGTGGCGCTGAGGCCCTCCGCCGCCGCCGTGACCATCGCCGATCCGTCCGCCACGGCGGTCACCACGCCGTCCGAGTCCACCGTGAAGACCTCGGACGCGCCGGACGACCACTCGACCGTTGTGCTGAAGTCCGCGCCGTTCTGATCCGTGACCCTGGCGGTGAACATGGCCGTTTCGCCTACGGCCGTCAGCGTGACGGACTCGGGTGAAATCGATATCGCGGTCGCGACGGGAGCGTTGACCGTAACGGAGGCCGAGGCGCTGAGGCTCCCCACAGATGCCGTAACCATGTCCGACCCGTTCCCCACGGCGGTGACCACACCATCCGAACCCACCGTGAAGACATCGGCGTCGCCGGATGACCAGCTGACCGTCGCGCTGAAGGCGTCACCGTACTGGTCCATGACATTGGCGGTGAACTGGGCGGTTTCACCGAAGGCCGTCAGTGTGGCGGACGTGGGTGAAATCGATATGTCTGTCGCGACCGGGGGATCGGGATCCTCCCCACAGCCGCCGAGAATCATTAGCGCGATCATGACGGGGACCGCCCACAGGCGCTCCGGGTGACTCCGTGATTCGATCATTCGTTTCTTCATTGCCTTGTCCAAATGGTTAAGTGTTTTGGCTGCCACAACCGTCATCCCTCAATGCACACCACCTAATAATGCGGCCTCGGCCGCTCAGCGAGCAACCCTCTGGACGCCCGTCACATGGGGTGCGTGGCGCTCGTACTTCCCGTCCGCATCCCGTCGGGCGCCAGCGTTCGCCCGTCGGCGGGTCCCCTACATCTACCCCATAACTCTTCCCCCGCGGGCGCGGAGGCCACCCGACCGGTGGACCCCACCTCGCCCCCCCGGGACATCGCCCTCTCTCGGGGGCGACTCCTCGCTGGGCTTCTCGAACCGGTACTTGTACAGGGATGCACCCCCGGATTACGAGTTTCACACATCTTGTTGACGCCCACGACCTGTTGGTCCGACACCGTTCACTGTAAATGGCGCGGCAAAACACCTGAAGGCTGATGTCCGACGGGCGCCGCCAGGTCCGTTACTACGTGCCACTCGGAGAACCGCGCCCGGGGTTTGGTCCAAGGGGCGAACTCTGACGGCACCGCCTTGCCTCTCCGCCCCGGAAGGCAGGTTCGCGCATCCGAGAGAGGGGAGATATGATGGGTCCACCATGCAGACCCAGACAACCGCTACGAGTTCATCGGGAAGCGCCTCTACGTGACGCCCGCGCCCGTGACCCGGCACCAGCACCTGTGGGAAACACGGGACGAGTAGTGCCGAGGAACAACCCGGCCCCCGCCTTCCGGCCCGCCTGGTGGCTCCGCAACCCGCACGCGCAGACCTTTGCGGGGAGGTACATGCGCCCCGGCGCCGGCGTTCCGCTGGAGCGGTGCCGGATCGAGACTCCTGACGGCGACTTCCTCGATCTCGACTACGCGCCGGAACCCGCGCCGGGCGCCCCCATTGTCGTGCTGCTGCACGGACTCGAGGGGTCGACGCGGCGGGGCTACATGTCCGAGATGTTTCATCAGCTCTTCGTCGGGGGCCTGCGGGGTGTGGGGATGAACTTCCGCGGCTGCGGCGGCGAGCCCAACCGCGTCCCACGCTTCTATCATTCGGGCGAGACGGGTGACCTGGCGCATGTCGTCGCGGTGCTCCGCGGCCGTCATCCCGGGCGTCCCATCGGAGCTGCGGGATTCAGCCTCGGAGGCAACGTGCTTCTCAAGCATCTCGGCGAGCGTGGCCACGATGCGGGGATCGCGGTCGCTGTGGCGGTATCGGTGCCCTACGACCTGGCGGGCTGCGCGGCTCGGCTGGCCAGCGGTCTGGCGGGACGCACGTACGGCTCCCACTTCCTGCGCGCCCTCCGGCGCAAGGTGCGTGAGAAGCGCGGGCTGCTCGAAGGCGTTGTCGATGTCGAGCGTGCTCTGGCGGCCCGGACGCTCAGAGGCTACGACGACGCGCTGACGGCACCGCTGCACGGCTTCTCCGGGGCGGAGGACTACTACGCCCGCGCCGACGTGCGCCGCCACCTCGCAGACATCCGGTTGCCGACGCTCCTCGTGCAGTCCCGCGACGATCCCTTCCTGCCCAAGGGCGCGATCCCGGGGGCCGCGGTCGCTGCCAATCCGCACATATCGGCGGTGATCACAGACCGGGGTGGCCATCTGGGGTTCGTGGAAGGGGCCTTCCCCTGGCGTCGGCGCTTCTGGGCCGAACGGGTGGCCGCGAGGTTTCTGGCGGGGCGGTTGTCGTGAGGCGATCCCACGGACCCTACGCGCGGGAGCGCTGGAAGGCGCGCATCGACTCCACTTTCGCCCGGTAGCCATCTTCCCCTCTCTCCAGAAAACCCCGCTCCACCAGCCAGTTCATGTCCCGGGTCAGCGTCTTGCTGGTCTTTTCCGCGTAGAGCCTGGCCAGGTCCGGACTCAGATCCGGTATTGACCGTTTGCGGACCGGGTCACCCACCCGGCCGAGCGCCAGAGTCACCTGGCGGCGTCGACGCATGGCCCGCGACGAAGGTGTCCGCTGGAATTCACCGTAGGCGAAGTGCTCCCAGGCCAGCTCCAGCTGGATCCCCGCAATGAACCGGCTCTGCTCCCGCAGGCCGTCGACGAACCCTTGCAACGAGTAGAGCAGAAAACCGAGCGGGTCGCCGCGACCGGAGTTCGCCCGGCTAGACCGATCGAGCTGCCGGTAATACTCGGCCCGGGTGAGGTTGTAGTGGTTGCTGAGGAGATGGGCGCAAGGCGACGGCACACCTTCCCGCGCAAGGATCATGAACTCGGCCAATCGGGCAGTCCTCCCGTTGCCGTCGCCGAAGGGGTGGATCCACGCGACATAGAGGTGGACAAAGACGGCACGGAGAATCGCGGACGCCGTGCGGTCTTCCTGCCGGTCCGGGCGCACCGGCCAGGCATCTCCTTCGAGCCACCCGCAGAGTCGGTCGAGGAGGAAGGCGCAATCCTTCCCTGGGGCACCGCGGTAACGCAAGACGCCGACGGAATGGGCCGGTATCTCTCCGGGAACCACATCCTCTTCAAGGTGCTCCTCGAGGCCCGCAAGCAGGCGCCGGTTCGCTCCGGCGATCCAGTCCGGCGTCAGTACCGGCGGCTGACCTCCCGTAACCTGGCCGAGGATTTCATGGACTGCCTTCAGTACGTTGTCGACCTCCCGCTTCAGATATTCCCGGGACGGCGGGAGCTCCAGACGCCCGTCCAACTGGGCCGCGATCTGTTCTTCGCTCAGCGTGTTCCCCTCGATCGCCGTCGTGGCCCGAGCGCCCTTGATCAGGTAGAGTCGGTGCAGCTCGCGGGCGCCGGCAGGGGGAAGGACCGCCTCGGCGACCTGATCGCACCTGGCAGCCGCCTCGCCGAGCAACGACCAATGGAGTGGGTCGGCTCGTTCGAGATGGTGCCGGAAGGTGATCCAGGGGTGGGTGCGGCGGTATTCGCGGTCATTCGTCATAACGGGGCTCCTGTGGCATTTCGGGTTATGATCCTACGGAATGTCTGGTGAAATGTCCACGGGTGACCTAATGGTGTCGTGAGACTTACAGTCGGCTAAAAGGTTGATAGTAAATAATTTATGAAGCTTAACCATATGGGGATGTGGAATTATGATTGACAGAATGACTACCAGTATGTCCACAAATGCCGGGGGAGAGGCGAGCGGAAAAGGGTGTCCAGTCCGGGGCTGGCGGGCCCGGCGAAGGGCGGGCGCTCGTGGGGCGTCTGGCGACGAGGAGCGCATGCCTGACAACCCAACCCGCCCGCTTCAGCCCGGGCTCAACACCCTGAAACCGACACGGCCGCCTTCCGCCTTCCACTTCACCGCGTGCGGCACCCCCGCGCTCGCCAACTCTTCCAGAATGCAGCGTACCTCGTCCGCGAGGCGCTCGTCGAAGAAATGGGGATTTTCGAGGTACCAGTTGACCCAGCCCTCGTCGAGGAGATGGTGCTTGAAGGAGCGACGGTAGGACTCCCACATCTTCTCTTCCATGGCTCCCGTCTCGTGTTGGTAGAGCAGGTTGCTGAAGTGGCGGAAGCCCGCTGTCATATAGGAGTCCCAGCGCAACCGCTCGCCGGCGTCGAGCCGGTCCGGGTCATCGGCTGCCCGCGTGACGAAATCGGCAAGCTCAGGGTCGCGGAAGACGTGCTCGAGCAGCCGGATGCTGTTCTCGACCATCGAGTTGAAGGTGGCCGCGCGTACGCTCCGCGTGTTGCGCCGCGTCTGCTCGTGGCCGAGCCTCATCTGGCGCGCGACGAGTAGCAGCGAAAACACGACGCCCACGGCGCCGATGAATTCGCCGAGGTTGCCGAGGATGTCCATGCTCATTCGGGATTCTCACGAAGAAGAGAGTGCGTCAGCGTGCCGACCGGGAACCCGTCGCGGCGCGAAGGAATCCGGGTTGGCCGCGGGAGAAATGCCGCCGGAAGAAAGGCTTGGCGGCGTGGTAATCTATCGGATGTCGGATCGGTGGCGCTACTTGCCTGCCGCGAACCGACCGGTATGCGCAGCAGCTGCCCCGGGTTGGCGCGGAACCGTGACGGCACCGCTGTACCTCTTCGCCTCGGAGGACAGGTCGCGCACCCGAGAGCGGGGAGATATGATGTATCCACCTTACAGACCCAGACACCGACGACGTGGGAGGATGTGCGCATGCCGGAGAACGGCAACCGCTACGAGTTCATCGGGGGGCGCCTGTACGTGACGCCCGCGCCCGTGACCCGGCACCAGCGGGTTTCGAAGCGGCTGCAGGCGGCCCTGAATAATCCCATATCTCGCTCACTGATCGCATTCCTCCTCGCCGCCGCGGTTTCCTCGTGCGTCACGGAATCTGCCGGGGCCCAAGCTCTGCGTGAGACCCTGCCGAACGGTGCGCTCCTCGTACGGTATCCCGACCTCCCCGCCATCGACGCCATCGGCCCCGACGTCACCGAAGCACATGTCGATCTGAGGTTCGGAAGCCGCGATGGGGACGACCCCAATCTCCTCTTCGGGGACATCCGGGGCATCCAGGCGAGCAGCGATGGCAACATCTACGTGCTGGACTACCAGGCTGCGGAGGTCCGCGTCTTTGACTCCGATGGCCGGTACCTTCGGACGATCGTCCGGCGGGGCGAGGGTCCGGGCGAGGTCACCGAGGCCAATGGGATCGTCCTCTCGGGCGACACGCTGCTGTGGATCCACGATCACGGCAACTGGAGGATCCTCGGGGTGGACCTGGCCGGAGAGCAGGTGCGCCAGTTCGACAAGCCGGTATTGAGCTACGGCGCCATCTGGGACGGCGTCTTCGACAATCGGGGACGCTACTGGAGAGATGACTCCCATTCAGACGACGAACAGCCGTACCCACCGCCACCGGGCTGGAGATCAAGCACATGGCGTCGCTACTACAAGTCCTACGACCTGTCCAACGGCGTCGTCGACTCCGTCTACCTCGGTGAAAGAACTTATCGATCGTTCTACGCGCACTTCCGGGACTCGAACGGGCGCTTGCAGTGGCTGACGCCCGGCTTTCAGGCATACGAGGCGACCGTCGTCAACCCGTCCGGCGGATTCTGGCACGCGAATTCGGCGACGTATCGCATTGCGCGAACCGGCGAGGGCGGGGACACGCTGGTCGTCATCGAGGCCGGAGTGCCCGCTTTGCCGGTAACGGACGAAGACCGTTCGGCGTACATCGAGGAGGCTGTCGAGGACGGTCCCGATGCCCGCCGCGCGGCCGAAGAGGTCGTGGCCCTGATGCCGGATGTCAAGCCCGTTCTGGGGAACATGTTCGTGGACGACGAGGGTCGGCTCTGGGTGCAAAGGCTCACCGCGGCGGACGCTCCGTTGTTCTACGACATGTACAGCGAAGACGGTGACTATCTGGGCTCCGTCCGCTTCGCCTTCAACCCGGCATTCAGTATGTATTTCTGGGTCCAGCACGGGGGAATTTACACCTGGGTCGTGGACGAAATGGACGTGCCGTACGTGGTGAGGGCGCCGGTGGGCTGAAGAGTGTGTTCAGCCTTCCTTCGCCAGCCGGGCGCTCACCAGGCGGTTCATACTCACTCCCTGCTCCGCCGCCCGAATGGCCAGGGCCCGGTGCGTCTCCGGCGGCACCCGCACCATGAACTTGCCGCTGTAGGGCCGGTCTGCCATCGGCTCCGGAACCGGCTCGCCATTGGTCCGCATGTCGGCCACGCAGTCGGCCACGAGCCGCTGGATGCCCGACAGGGCTTCTCCCGGGGTAGCCGCCAGCCAGCTTAGCGACGGGAACTCGGCGCAGCGGCCTGCGTGCTCGCCGTCTTCGGCCGACCATGTGATCCGGTAGGTGTAGTGGTCGCTCACTTGAGGCCCTCCAGTTTCTCGATTGCCCGGATGACGTGGCGGACCTGGGGTCCACTCATTCGCCCAGCGCACGCACGACCGCCTCGGGATCGCGGTCGGTGACTGTCAACAGGACGCGTGCTGCCCGGTCCGGGACGCGCCGCCCCTGTTCCCGGTCCTGCACCGCGCGCACATCGAGTCCGAGCCGATCCGCGAATCTCTGCCGGCTCAGCTTCATGCGTTTGCGCAAAGCCACGATGCGCTCTGCGGCAGGATCGTCAACGATCCGGCACGGAAGCGGCCTCTCGCCTCGCACGTGGGCGAGGACTTCGCCAAGAGCCGCCTCCACCTCGTGCCCCACCTCGGTTCGCCTGTTGCTCATCGGTTTCGTTCCTCCTTCTTGATCGCGCCCACAAGCCGCGAGAGCACCTGATCGGGTCTGTTCGTCAGCCCGTCTGCACCCGATCGATGAACTCCTCGCCCGTGGCGCACTCCAACAATGCGTCAGTCACCCTGTCGATGTCTTCGGGGCCGGAAAACTCGGCGAGCAGGTCGGAAGACTGCCTGGCCGTATCCCGGCCAAACTTCCGTTCGATCTGCCGGCGAAGAACCAGGGCCTGACCCTGTTGGCGCCCCTGCCGGGTTCCCTTTAGGATCCCCTGCTCAATCCCTTGGCGCACGCCCCTCTGGACCAACTCGTCCATGCCCTGCTGGAACCTGTCCACCACCTCTGCCATGGTCCTCGCTCCTCCCTTCATCAGTCGTGCCGGGTAGTCCCTCAACTCTAACATCGTATCCACCGTCCGGACCATCGGCCCAGCCAAGCCAACCTCCGTGGCCCACTCGGGTGCGTGGCGGCGGCTGAGGATTTCGGCCATGCGGGGGTCGGCGAAGACCGACTTGAGGAAGGCGTCGTGCATGGAGTCTCCGGGAAACAGTCCCATCCGACCATGTACCTGTCCCGCACCCCGGGAGAGGTTGAAGGCACCTGAGTGCCCACCACCCCAAACCGTTCCAACCCAACCCGGCTTACCCGTGGACGACGCAGCCCTCAAGAAACTGTTCTCGCACCCGCTGATGATCGAGCTTCTGATCCGTCGTCACGTGCCGGAATGGCAGGGCGAGATCGAGTATTCGTCGCTCGAACGATTGCCCTCGGAACTCATCGATGAACGACTCCGGCGCCGCTATCCCGACATGATATGGCGCGCCCGCACGATCGATGGCACCACAGACCTGGTCCTGCTGCTGGAACTCCAGGGGAGGCCGGAGCGGCACATGGTCCTGCGCACCACCACCTACAACGTTCTCGCGGTCCAGGAACTGATCGAGCACGACAAGGAACTGCCCATTCCAGCGATGCCGACCACCGATTCCGGCAAGCCGATCGCAGATTCCAGGTCATGCCGATCATCTTGGAGGAGCGGAGGTCCATAGGGGCGCTGGGCGAGGGGGTTGAGGGTTGGAGTCTAGGGTGTGGAGTTGGTCTTTGTCGAGTCGTAGAGCCTTCTCATCGAGGCGCCCTTGAGGGTGATGCGGTGGGCGTTGTTGAGAAGTCGGTCGAGGATGGCGTCGCCGAAGGTGGGATCGCCGACGACATCGTGCCAGTGGTCGACGGGGACCTGGCTGGCGAGGAGCGTGCCACGGCGGGCATAGCGATCGTCGAGGACCTCGAGGAGGTCGTGTCGTCCCTGGCCTGAGAGCGAAGCGAGTCCCCAGTCGTCGAGGATGAGGAGCCACGTCCTGGCGAGCCGCTGGATGAGTTTGGGATACGACCCGTCGCCCCGGGCTAGCGTGAGCTCGTCGAGGAGCCGGGAGACGCGGTAGTAGCGGGTCGAGATGCCAGCGCGGCAGGCCTGGTGGCCAAGGGCACAGGCAAGGTACGACTTCCCCGACCCGGTTGCGCCGCTGACGAGGACGGTCTGGCCGTCGCGGATCCACTGCCCGGAGGCGAGGCGCAACACGAGGGAGCGGTCGAGACCACGCGGGGCCTTGAAGTTGAGATCTTCGATGGTGGCGTCGAGGTGGAGCTTGGCGAGGCCCTTGAGGCGCACGTAGCGGCGCTGTTCCCGTTCGGTCTTCTCGCGTTCGAGGAGCAGGGAGAGGCGGTCGTCGAAGGAGAGTTCGGCGATGTCGGGCATGGCGGTCTGGTCCTCGAAGGCCTGGGCCATGCCCGTGAGCCGGAGTTCGTGGAGCAGGTCGAGGGTGGGTTGGCGAAGCATCTTCGTCAGGACTCCTTTCCGTTCTGGCGAGTGGTGGTGTAGTACTGCGGCCCACGGATGTGGGCGTGCTCTGCGGGCAGGGAGAGTTCGTGTTGCTCGGCGGCTGCGGTCTGGTCGCGGCCGGTAGCGAGGATGGACTTGACGGACCGGTAGCTCAGCGTGCCGATCTCCAGCGCGTGGCGGCAGGCGGCCTCCAGACGTTCGGCAGAGTAGGCGCGCAGCAGACTCATGAGCCCGAGGCAGCTGCGGTAGCCCTGTTCGGGGTGGGGCCGGCTCTCAAGGAGTCGTTCGATGAACGCGACCGTGTGCGGTCCGGCTTTGCGGCCCCAGGCGATGAGCCGCGACGGCGTCCACTCAGCGTGGGCGCGGTGGGCAGCCGGCATATGCGACGGTTCGGTCGCGTATCCGCCCTTCCTGTGGACCCGGAGGTGCGCGGCGACCCGGCGGTACTTGTGGAAGATCTCGACGGTCTGGGCCGTGAGCCGAACGTCGACCTCGCAACGGCCCAGCTGGTGGGGCACGCTGTAGAGCGCGTGCTCGACCTGGATGTGGTAGTCGATGTTGACCCGCGCCTTGCGCCACTGGGCGTACTCGTAGCGCTCGGCCGGAAGCGGCCTGAGCGCCGGCCGGTCCAGATCCTCGAACCAGCTGCGGCGGCTGCCTTCGGTCTTATCGAACGGTCGTTCGTTTAGCGCGGCCAGCAGCGGCGCGATGGCCTCGCGGAGTTCGCCGAGCGAGAAGAACGTATGGTTGCGCAGCGGCGCCATGATCCAGCGCTCGACGTGCTGGACCGCGGCTTCGGCCTTGGCCTTGTCCCGCGGTGCCCGGGGCCGCGCCGGCAGCACCGTGGTTCCGTAGTGGGTGGCCAGTTCCTGGTACGTCGGGTTCAGGTCCGGCTCGTAGCGGCTGGCCTCACGGACCGCCGCCTTCTCGTTGTCCGGGATCACGAGTTCGGGCACCCCGCCCCAGAACTCGAACATCCGGACGTGGGACATCGTCCAGTCCGGTAGCGACCGGGTCCGGGTCACGTCCACGAACGTGTAGTTCGAGGCGCCGAGGACGCCGACGAAGACCATGGCATCGCGCACCTCCCCGGTGCTTCTGTCCACAACCGGGAACTTCGGGCCCGCGTAGTCGACGAACGCCTTCTCTCCCGCCCGGTAGACCTGCCGCATGACCACGTCGAGCTGCTTCCGCCACGCCCTGTAGCGCTCGCAGTACCAGCTGTACTGATAGCCGTCCGGATGAGCCGCGCGGTACTCCAGCCACAACAGCTGCAACGTCACGCCCTTGTGGCGGTGTAGCTCCTGGTGGACGCGTCCCCAGTCCGGCTCTGGCCGGCGAACCCGCGACGGCGGTGGGGCCGGGAACAGCGCCGCCTCAAGCGCAGCGTCGTCCAGCCCCGCTGGCAACGGCCACGAGAAGCCCGCCGCCCTTGCCCGCCGCAGGTAATCGCTCACCGTGCTGTTGGCGATGCCGACCGACGCGGCAATCTCTCGGTGGCTGCGCCCGAGCTCGTACTTCAGGCGCAGAAGCTCTCGAATCTTCCGCATGGACAACCTCTTCTGTGACACCCTCTCTCTCCTCGTCTCAAGGAACCTCGGCGAGGATGGAAGAAGGCGTCGCTACAACAGGTTCTCCAGCGCTCCTACTCGCTCACTCCAGGGTGATCGGCATGCACCGGAATCCGTGATCGGCATGCACCGGAATGGGTGATCGGCATGGAATGGAATCACTGATCGGCATGCGCCGGAATCAGCAGGAACTGGCAAGCGGTGAGCGCCAACTCGCCGTGGCGTCCCTTGTCCTCCACCACGGGGACAGGGAATGGAACGCCCCGACCCGCTTGCGCGACCTGTTCCGGGACTCCGCACCGGATACCCACCGCGTGGTCGGGCGCCTGCCGCCGGACGCTCCGCCACCGGGGCCTTTGGACCTGCCGCAGATGATGCTGGGGCTCGCAGGTGTGGCCGCCGGCGCCGACATGAGAGACCAGTTGCCGGTGCTGCGAAGCGTAGTGGAAGGCTTCGGGGACGAGGACTTTGACCAGTTCATGGCCCGTGGCGCGAAGGCGATGTTACGTTCGAAGGGATTCGACACCGATCAACTGAAGGAGGCGATGACGATGGCAAGGGTCGATACTGAGTTTCGGCGCGGCTGGGACGCTGTAAGACAGGAGGGGGTCGGAGTGGGACAGGCGAGAATCCTGAGCGATCTTGCTACCCGCAAATTCGGGGAAGAGACCGCCAAGGAGCTGTCACGGTTGCTCGCGCGAACCACCGATGGGGAGCAGATCAACCGTGTGGCGGCGGCGATCGTGGATTGTGACGTCCCCGACGACTTTCTGGCGCGGGTGCGGGGCGGGTAGGCAGTCGGCCGCCCTTACGGAGGAAATCCCTCGAATGGACCTGGTACCTCTGGAACCCCCGAGCAGCTCGCTTTCAAGCCATCCGCACCCGATCGATGAACTCGTCGCCCGTGCTGCACTCGATCAGCGCGTCGGTGACCCTGTCGATGTCTTCGGGACCAGGCGGTTCGTCGAGTAGGCGGGACAACTGACCGGCCGTCTCTGCGCCGAACCTCCGCGTGATCTGTCGGCGCAGAACCTGCGCCCGACCCCTCTGGACCAACTCGTCCATCCCCTGCTGGAATCTGTCCACCACCTCTGCCATGGTCTTCGCTCCTCCCCTCGTCAGTCGTGCCGGGTAGTCCCTACTTCGCTTTCTCCGCCACGGCCGCGGCAGCCGCCTGGGGCCGAAACGCCAGGCACCGAAAGTAGTCGTTGATGCGGGTGTAGTCCGAATCCTCCGCGTCCAGGAATTCAGTCACGGCTTGCCGCACGGCCTCCGTGACCGCTGCGGTTGACGTTCCAGAGATGATTTCGTCGCCGACGAGCTGGTGGTAATAGACGTTGAAGCCGCCGAATTCCTTGGGCTTCATCGGATATCTGTCGCGGCGACGGCGGTCGATCGGCGTTTCGCGCACGAAAGCCAACAGGTCCTCCAACGCTCTTCGGCAATGCGATTGAACCTCCAGCAACACACTAATCTGGCGATACTCGAAGGCCAGTTGCCACCGGAAGCACCAGGGAATCCCAAGCGCCTGCGCTGCTTCCAGCTCCCAGTTCAGCCATGGTCCCCAAATCGTTGTCTCGATTCCACGGCTCGTGAGCATCTCTCGCACTGCGTCCCGCAACCGGGTCGGCTCCTGCCCGAAGTCCTTCGCCAGCCGCGCCACGGTGTCGCGGTAGTGCGCATGACGCTCCGGCACCATCGCCCGGACCTTGTAGTCTCCCCCCTCGTCGCCAAGGACACCGGACATGTACTTCAGCAGCGAATGGTGATTGTCCAGCAGCTTCCTGAAGTAGTCCGCGTCGCTCTCCTCCGGGCCGATCATCCGACCGACCGCCACGAGGTATTGCCGAATGAAGGCAGCCACTTCCCCCTGCCCGAAGACGCCCGCGTCGTGCATCGTCTCGATCTGCGCGCCCACATCCCGCCAGCTCACATGCGCAATCTCGTCCTCGTCCTCGATTCCCTCCCGCGACGTGGAAAGCAGCACGCTGTGGATCTCGTGGCCCGAGTACTCGGGGCTCAAGCGCTTTTCGTAGCCGCGCACCTGCTCGTAGTGCTCCGGCGAAGCCCACCCCGGCTTGTTCTCGATCGCGACTATGTGCCGACCCTGATCGCTCTTCAGAAAGATCATCACGTCCACATAGTGCAGCTCCCGCTCCACCCGCACCGTCTGCCCGCCGTCCCCGCGCACGATCTTTGCGGGCAACTTCCCGGGTAACCTCGCCTGGCCCAGAAACCACTCCAGAAAACCCCCGCTAATCCCGTGGGTCTCGCCGGGATCCAGCAGCCAGGCCATCACGTTGCTGTGGCGAATCTCGTACTCCGCATAGCGCAGCACATCGAAGGCGTTGAACTCGCGGCGCTTCGTATACTCCGCGTGATACCGCAGGAATCCCGAATCTCCAACCAGCTTGACCAGCTCCTCGTCCCGTGTCATCTCGTCCGTTGTCTCTCGGTCCATCGTCGCTCCATGGTCGCGGCTCTGATGTGATCGCCCTTCGGCTTCGTTCCAACAGACACTCATGATACGCCGGAGGCCAGGGTGGAAGTACGGAACCAGCCGGATGGGAGCCTAACGGTCGATGCGCCCACGCGCGTCGGACAACGGGTCCTCGTGGCGCTCGCCGAGAGGAACCAAGGGCGATTGGTAAGCCATGGGACAACCGCCACGACCTCGTCGATCAAGTACCGCTTCCGGGCCCGCGACATTCTGTTCGGACGGTTGCGCCCTTACCTTCGAAAACGGTAGTCACGCCGACCGTAGCTTCTCGGCATACCACTTTCGGCGGCTTCGAGCCGACCGGGTCATCCGCCGTGTGGGCTCCAGGAGATGCGGCCACTGGGAAGTGCTGGACCCATGAACGAAGTCGGCGAACTCGGGATCATGACCCAGCGGCGCGTTGATGCGGATGAGCTACGACCATGACATCGACGCTTTCCTGGCCGGAAGCCGCTGGCAGCTCATCGAGCGCATTCTGGGTGAGGAGGAAGTCGACCAGAACCGGGGCGTGTTCCACCTGGATGCGCCCATCGACCGTCTTTCCGACGCCCTCTTCCGGTACGGCCGCGCTATGACCCGGATCTACGACCTTACGCTTCACTCGTGATCGCGGGCGACCTCGACGTTCTACGACGACCTCGCGGACCTGCTCTTCCAGACAGCCGATGAGGAACGGATTCGGCGTGATCACCTGCTTCCGGGCCTTCCGAACGCCGAGGCATATCCGATCGACTATCGGATGGTGGGGAAGACCGGCGGCCAGACTTCGATTCAATTCTGGTGTTCAGCGATCAGGCTATGATTTGCGCCGTCAGTTCAGGTCCACCGCACACTGGCCCCGAAAGCGGAGGTCATTGTCCGATGCACCGGCAATGCCGTCGGCCCAGTAGACAGGCGCGGGCAATCGTCGACGGCGAACGCCCAGCCCGGGCGTCAGAGTCTGGGCGTAGAGAATGCGTGCGAGGCGCTCGGGACCGAGGCGCAGGCCGTCCCAGGCGTCGCGCATCCAGATCTTTAGGGGATTGTCGAATCGTCCCAGGGGCGAGTTTGGTAGCGTGACGAGGAACCCGAGCGTCCCGTTGCCGACCTGCGGCAACCAACCGACAACGGGGCTGATCGGAAGATGTGCGTCGCGACCGAGCAACAACGGAGGGTTTCCGTACTTGCGAAGCTCGACGAGAGTGACCGGAGCGCCCAGATCGCGCATGTAGTCGTTCACATTCTCGGTCTCGAACACGCGTCCGTCGCGTATGACCAGTATCCCGGAGGAGCGGTCTTCCGGTGGCACCTTGTCAGCGGTCGCGGCCAGCAACCGGCGGAGCACATCCGGCTCGATGTTCTCCTGCCGCGCTTGATCAAGCATCCAGCTTCCGGCGAGTCGGCCGTTGGGATCGACGAGTGACGTGGCGACCCTTATAGTGCCCCCGATTTCTCTGGACAGTAGTTTAGCAACCCTTCCGGGGTCCAAGAGAGAGGAGGCACGGGATGTCTCGGAGTACGAAAGAGCAGGATTTGGCGAAGAGCCGCGGCCGGCCGGAGGGCCTGCCGAAGCGGTGGAGCGCGCAGCGGAAGGCCGAGGTGGTGTTGCGGCTGCTGCGGGGCGAGGACATCGGCGAGGTGAGCCGGGAGATTCGGGTTGCGCCGCCGGAGCTGGAGCGGTGGCGGCGCGAGTTCCTGGAAGGGGGCCAGCAGGGTCTCAAGAAGAAGAGCCGGCCGGGAGGCGAGCTGATGCGGACCCGGGCGAAGCTGGGAGAGATGACGATGCGGGTCGAGCTGCAGGCGGAGCTTCTCGAAAAAAGGGGGTACGGGGACGAGCTGCGGAAGCTCTTGAGGCGCTTGGACGGGTGAGTCCGGCGACGAACCGGCCGTACCCGCTGACGATGGTGTGCGAGACCTGGCGGGTCGCACGCTCAAGCGTGTATGCGCTGCGAGCGCAACAGGGCGGGCCACTGACGTCCGATCGCCAGCAGCTGGGGAAGCGGGGCCCGAAGACGGCACTGAGCGACGAGGAGTTGCTGCAGGAGATCCGGACGGTGCTGAAGGCGAGTCCGTTCCTCGGCGAAGGCCACCGGAAGGTGAAGGCGCGGCTTGCGGCCAAGGGGATCCGGGTGGGCAAGAACCGGGTGCTGAGGCTGATGCGGGAGCACGGGCTGCTGGCGCCGGTGCGGCGGGGGCATCCCCGCGGAGACCGGAGCCACAGCGGCCGGATCCGCACCGAGCGGCCGGATGAGTTGTGGGGCACGGACGCGTCACGGTTCTGGACGAAGGCGGAGGGCTGGTGCTGGTTCTTCGCGGCCGTCGACCACTGCGCCTCGGATGTTGTCGGCTGGCACGTTGCGAAGAAGGGCGACCGCTGGGCGGCGCTGGAGCCGGTCCGCCAGGGCGTCCGGGCCCACATGGGCGGCTTCGACAAGGCCATCGCTCTGGGCCTCGGTCTGAGGCACGACTGGGGCTCGCAGTACCGGGCAAAGCAGTTCCAGGCCGAGATCAAATGGCTCGGCATCCGCTCCACGCCCGCCTACGTGGGCGAGCCGGAGTGCAACGGCGTCGCGGAGCGCTTCATCCGCACGCTCAAGGAGGAGTGCATCTATCTGCACGACTTCGAAACCCTCGAGGAGGCCAGAGAGGTGATCGGGGCCTTCATCGAGCGCTACAACAACAGCTGGCTACTCCAGCGGCACGGGTACATGACCCCGGCCCGTGCCCGCGAGAAGTTCAGCCGGAGGGCGGCCTGATGTTTAAGCCGTCCACTTGTCCAGGAAACCGGAACCGGTACACCCTGCTGTAGTCATCACGCTTCGAGACGTCGATGCCGATCGACCAGGGCATGCACTCGCCTCCCGCGAGTGTGACGGCGTGCGAAGTCCCTCCAGCGGCTTGAAGCAGCGACCCGATCTGGTCGGGAACGCTCCATTTCCGGTTATCGGTCGTGTAGGCGCGGCGCCAGGGCAAACTGTGCCGATCCATGCGGTCCATCACGCAGATCATCCGGTTTGACGGGGGCTCGCCTTTGCGAGCAAGCATGAAGAGCACCGGCACATCACGGCGTTTAGGGGTCCCTCGCTGATCAAGTTCCGCGAGCCGAGTTTCCAATTCATTGAGGGCGATGACTCGCATGACCGTGCCGTCCACGCCGCGCCGTTCGAATGCGCCCCTGGCTCGCTCGGAATAGTCATCGATGGGTTCCCGTTTCACGTCGGCATCGCCGCAAATCACCACCTCGAGGCCGTCGCGCGCTGATAGAAACCCTCCCTGCTTGTGAACGACGCGAGGGTTGGTGTCCGCCGGAAACGCGTCCCTCGATCCAAGCAATCGGATGGCGTTCTGCGAGTTCGGATCGGCGGCATCAAGGCGGACGGGACCCTGGAGGTGTGGCCTGCAAATCACTTGCAGACGGTCCAGAAGGGAAACCAACGCTTGCCGTCGCTGCTGAAGCGACCACGGGGGCTTTCTCCCTCCAACGATCTCGTGCTCCGGCCGCGTGCACCGGCTTCCATCGGGTCGCAGGTAGATGGTGCGGGGCCGCACCGCCAGCGCGCGACCTTGCGCGCCCAGCCAGAGGTTGCCGAGACCCCAGCCATCGACGGCATGTACTCCGCTGCCCAGTGTCCACCGCTGTTCCGGACGCCGTGGCCACGCGTCGATAGCCTGTCCACTCCGGCATGTCGAACAACCAAGGCGTGCGAACCCTCGCGAAACGACTCCGTGCCACCCGGGCCGGCCTGCCCGTCGCGGCGACGACCGCATCCACAACGCTGCCAGCCGCGCTTCCCTCATGAGATGATCCAACGCTTCTTGTCGAAATCCTTGACAAAAGGCGACGGGTTTGCCTGGTCGGCCACGATCAATAGTCGGCGCATCGCCCGGCTGCAGGCGACGAAGAAAACCCGGCGCCATCTATCGGTGTCCTCTTGCTGCTCCGGATTGTTCACGTCCGTGAACGGCAGCTTGCCCTCCTTGAGCCCGGCGAGCGCAACGATGGGAAACTGGAGACCCTTGGCGGAGTGCATGGTCATGACCTTGATGCCGTCGTATCCGAGGGCGACACTGTCTCCCGTCATGTACTTGGCACACAGCCCGGCGGCCGCAAGCACCTTGGCGACATGCTTGCAATCTTCATTCCTGGCGCATAGCACCGCTGTGTGGGCCATGTCTAGATCCGGTTCTTCCGCGACGACCTGCATCAGCCACCGCGAAACGACTCCGACTTCGTCGCTACTCGCAAACCGCAATTCCGGCTGTGGTCCGCTCCGAACAAACTCAGTGTCCAGCGTTTCCAGATCCACGCGTTTGTAGTCGGCCAGCAGCGGACGTATGGCATCAATGATCTCTCGGGTCGTGCGGTGGTTGCGCCGGAGAATGATGGAACGCCCTCGCATGTTAAGAGATTCCTGCACGCCGTTCCACGAAAACCCCGAGGTGTAGATCGACTGGTTTCTGTCCGCGGTCAGAAAGACGTTGCGCTCGTCCTTCGCGAGCTTCACACACATCCGAATCGCAACCGGCGGAAAGTCCTGAGCTTCGTCGATGAACACGTAGTCGTAGAACGGACCGGCATGCTTCTTCGCGTCGACAAACAGGTGGGCCCGAAGGCAGCGGTCCTCTTTCCTCAGTTCCCTCCACGCTGCCAACGCAAATTTCCAAACGTGCTTCCGTTCCTTCTGACTGATTCGTCGCCGTCTCCCTCGCCCGACCCTCTTGATGGTCGCGTACTCATCAAGCGATCCGATTTCTCTGCCTACAATGACCTGGTTCAACTCCTCGAACAGAAACTCCGAATCGTCTTCGTTCCAAGTATAGTGCCCCCGATTTCTCTGGACAGTAGTTTAGCAACCCTTCCGGGGTCCAAGAGAGAGGAGGCACGGGATGTCTCGGAGTACGAAAGAGCAGGATTTGGCGAAGAGCCGCGGCCGGCCGGAGGGCCTGCCGAAGCGGTGGAGCGCGCAGCGGAAGGCCGAGGTGGTGTTGCGGCTGCTGCGGGGCGAGGACATCGGCGAGGTGAGCCGGGAGATTCGGGTTGCGCCGCCGGAGCTGGAGCGGTGGCGGCGCGAGTTCCTGGAAGGGGGCCAGCAGGGTCTCAAGAAGAAGAGCCGGCCGGGAGGCGAGCTGATGCGGACCCGGGCGAAGCTGGGAGAGATGACGATGCGGGTCGAGCTGCAGGCGGAGCTTCTCGAAAAAAGGGGGTACGGGGACGAGCTGCGGAAGCTCTTGAGGCGCTTGGACGGGTGAGTCCGGCGACGAACCGGCCGTACCCGCTGACGATGGTGTGCGAGACCTGGCGGGTCGCACGCTCAAGCGTGTATGCGCTGCGAGCGCAACAGGGCGGGCCACTGACGTCCGATCGCCAGCAGCTGGGGAAGCGGGGCCCGAAGACGGCACTGAGCGACGAGGAGTTGCTGCAGGAGATCCGGACGGTGCTGAAGGCGAGTCCGTTCCTCGGCGAAGGCCACCGGAAGGTGAAGGCGCGGCTTGCGGCCAAGGGGATCCGGGTGGGCAAGAACCGGGTGCTGAGGCTGATGCGGGAGCACGGGCTGCTGGCGCCGGTGCGGCGGGGGCATCCCCGCGGAGACCGGAGCCACAGCGGCCGGATCCGCACCGAGCGGCCGGATGAGTTGTGGGGCACGGACGCGTCACGGTTCTGGACGAAGGCGGAGGGCTGGTGCTGGTTCTTCGCGGCCGTCGACCACTGCGCCTCGGATGTTGTCGGCTGGCACGTTGCGAAGAAGGGCGACCGCTGGGCGGCGCTGGAGCCGGTCCGCCAGGGCGTCCGGGCCCACATGGGCGGCTTCGACAAGGCCATCGCTCTGGGCCTCGGTCTGAGGCACGACTGGGGCTCGCAGTACCGGGCAAAGCAGTTCCAGGCCGAGATCAAATGGCTCGGCATCCGCTCCACGCCCGCCTACGTGGGCGAGCCGGAGTGCAACGGCGTCGCGGAGCGCTTCATCCGCACGCTCAAGGAGGAGTGCATCTATCTGCACGACTTCGAAACCCTCGAGGAGGCCAGAGAGGTGATCGGGGCCTTCATCGAGCGCTACAACAACAGCTGGCTACTCCAGCGGCACGGGTACATGACCCCGGCCCGTGCCCGCGAGAAGTTCAGCCGGAGGGCGGCCTGATGTTTAAGCCGTCCACTTGTCCAGGAAACCGGAACCGGTACACAAGAGAATCCGTCGATCTCGCGCTTCAAGACGGGGACAACCTTCTCAACAGTGTCCTTCCACACCCGGTCGCGGGCACGGTATACGGGGTTTGCCCATCGCGACTCAGCATGGCGCTTGGCAAGCGCGTCGACATTGAGGACATCCACGGATTCCCCATCGACTCCCAGATGGCCGAGGAGCTCGGTCGACGCACGTACAAGTGCTTTCGTGTACGTTGTGAACAAGATGCGCGGGGGCGATGTTGACGACAGGAGCTGGCCCTGTTCGTTGGGACGCACGAGGTTCTGGAGGCAGTACAGCGCCACGGTGGACTTTCCCGTGCCTGGGCCACCCTTGACGAGCCTCGGTCCGGGACGCGTGGCGAATGTCGTCACGATTGGCCGCTGGCTCTCGTCCAGCGCAAGCAGGAAGGATTCCAACGGACGGGTGCCGTTGACCACTCCCTCAAGTCCTTGCGACGAATCCACGACCCGTTTGGGTTCGTCGACCGCTCGGTCGATGGAGCGGGGCCATAGTGCGTAGATGATCCTGTCGAGTAGCTCCTGCGACAATCCGCAATTGAGCAGCTGGCCTTCGGTGCTGCACTCCTGCAGGGCCGTCAGGTCTTCGCCTGCGATTCCCAGCCGCTCAACGACCTCGTGGAATCGGTCTGGCAAGGGCGAGTCGACCTCTGGGATGGGCCGGGGCCAGAGTGCATCCATCACCATTTCAAGCAGCTCGGGTGACACGCTGCATTCCTGCAGATCGTCTTCGGTTCGGCACCTGTCCAGGACTCGCCGGTCCTCACCCGTGATCCTCAGCTCGTCGAGAACGTGGGAGAATCTGGCGGGCAATCGCGAGTCGCCAGCGGTTGGCCTTGGCCCATCGGTCGCAGTTTCGCCGTTTCCGTCTACCTGCTCATCCGGGAGTGCCAGCAAAGGCCGCGCTCGCTCGTTCGCAACCACCCGGATGGTCGGTGCTTCGCGGTCTGGATCGTGACCAAGATGGCGGTACACGTCCTTGCGGTGTCCCAGATACAGCAACGTGACGACGCAACGAGACTGTTCGGCCTCCCACCGGTAGATCAGCCGGTGATCACCCAGGCGATAACGGTAGAGATCCCGCCATCGTTGCAGCTTCTTGATGTTGGGGCCGTTGAGTGGGTGGGTTCTGAGGCGCGGATAGACTCTGCCAAGCTTGTTCGCAACCGACTTGGGCAGGCTCGGAAGGTCGCGCGCGAAACCCTCCGAGAACTGGACCTCGCACCTGTCGTTCACTGACCCGATCCCGACGTAGACTTGCCATGGACCCGCACTTTAGGTGTGAGTAGCGAGTTTGAATCAACTGGATCGGTGACCAACGGCATTATCCACGATGGGGGCAAGGTCTTTCCATGCCCTGAGAATAGTCTCCACCAGGTAGCGGCGGTATTCCTCGAGGTTGTCACCCTCCCAGAATTTGTCAGCTGGAGGATCCAGGTTCCTATAGGCCGGCCACCCCTGCGAGGAATGCGGGTAAGCGGGACGCGCCTCCTTGGTAAAGAGATCCTTGTATCGCTTTACGCTCGTCACAACTCCGCAAGCCAAGTCTCCCTTGGGAGGGAAACCTCTCTTGCGGTTCCATTCCATCTCCACATGCACCCCATCGTCACCCACAGGCCAAGTCCGTCGCCTCAGACATAGTCCTGGCCAGTTTCCTCCAACGCGAAACGACTCGACGCCGTTATCGGCAATCCTCCTGCTAGTGAGCACCGCGTCAAGGTCGCCCTTGAGACTGCGATAGAATCGATCCACGAACTTGGAGACTTCGGTCTCCAGCTTCGCCCACTCCCTGATCCGCTCTTCGTGCTCGAAGTAGAATTTGACCTGTTCGTTCTCAATCGTATTCATCCAAACTGCTCCTTGAGTGTGCGTAAGTAGTTTCTCACGACTTCAACCGCGTCGGCCCCGGCGGTCGCAGGCCGTGACTCCTTCAATGCCACCTCCAACATGGTGCGGACCTCGGGCCACGAGAGAGTTCTGAACGCGCGCTGCGCTGTCGGTGTAGTCGCCGTGAAGGGCTGGCGGCCGTCTGGGGTCAGGAAGAGGAACAGCGGCGCGATCTCGCTCTTGAAGTTCTCGTACAAATCGTCGCACTGGTCGGGTTGCTCTGTCGCGTCGACCTTGTTCTCGATGATGAGCGTGAAGTTCCGGCCCCACACCACGAGGTCGGCCTCTCTGCCATTGCGCCACACCGAGAACGCCACCTTCCTGACTGCCACCGGCGCCGACGCCGGCTCCCCTGTGCTGCGTTCCACCAAGCGCCTGACAAACCCGCATCCGAGGCCGTGGCGTGTCGTCGGCCTCAAGAGCCATTCGAGCATGCGGGAATGCGTGTTCTCGTCGCGAGCGAGACCGACGATGTCGAGGAAGTCCGATGGTCCACTCACCCACAGCCCCTCCGAAACCAGACGGTCCTGCTGGTGGCGCATCTCGGACATGGTCTTAGCCCAGTCGGCCAGGAGTGCCGTCGTTTGGCGCTCCGCGATCTCTTCCCACTCGCTGTCCATCGCGCGGATGTGGGCCTTCCACGAGCTGATTCGATCGACCGGCATGGCTTTGCGGAGCACGTCGACCTCCGAAGGTCTACCTGCGTCGGTCATGTCCTGTCCTATTGCGGGGCGTCCCGCCGTTCGAGTACGCCGGGCTCGCAGGCGTCGTCGTCCTTGGGGCGCTTCAAACGTAACGGAGCGATCAAGTCCCGTTGGCTGCGTTCGGACTTGAGTCACTCGTGGCTCCCATCACCATCGCCCCCCTCGCCCCGTCCAACACTCTCGCCCCCATCCGCACCCGCGCAGGGATCCACGGGAACTCGCGACGCCGCCTGCCACCACCCCCTTCCCTTCTTGACGACCCAGCCGTTCTCACGCGCGACCTTCAGGGCACCGACCACCGAGTAGACCGGGTTCTCGGATATGAACGATGTTCCGGTTTCCTGAAGGATCGTCAGGATGTCGCGGGGCGCGAAGCGGGCCTCCATCATGCCGGAGGATTCCGACGACGCGTACGGCCAGGTCCTCCGTAGTCTCCCAATCGATCTGCGACGTTCCATCCGTCAGTCCCTCCGGGGCTTCGACGCTGGGAAGCGGGGGGGCGCTCGCAAGCCATTCGTCGAACTCCGCGACGAGCTTCCGTGCCTGCTCTACGCGCTTGAGGTAAGCCAGGAGAGCCGGGAGGTCGGGATGAGATGACGAAATCACTTCGTTTGCTCCTTTGAGAAGAGTGCAGGGGTTTGGGATGCCTCGGCCGTGTGGCGTGGGGGACCGTCCTCGGTCGGCTCGTTCCATCGCTGGTCCTGACGTGAGGAGTCGGTCAGTTCATCGGACAGTGCGGCCCCTCGGATCGGATCTACTCGCAAGATAATGTAGAAATAGAGACAGCACTTCTGTCAAAGACTGTGACCATCACATTGCGATCATATGTCTGATTAGTGATGGCAGTATTTGTTTGCTCACTACCGTCACAGGCGACCCGCCATCACCCCGTCCTAACCGTCGGAAGGTCACAAGGCCCGAAAAAGGTCACTGTGATCTGGGCGCGCGACGCGTGGCCGGTCTCCGCTCGACGCCGGATCAAGGAGGCGAATCTCGCCCCCACGCCGATCCCGCTGGATCGCCTCGATGGTCAAGCCTAGGCGGATGCCCTGCGAGGCGCGAGGGAATGCTTGGACCCCCGGAGGCAACATCGCGGCCGCAGGAAGGTCCCGGTCACGCTGCTCCCTTCGAAACGGCACCCTTGGGAACGACAGGTTGAGATGGATGTGAGCCCTCACCTAAAGATCAGCACACCGCTCGGTGGGATTACGTCTCGGGCGATGTCGGAGGGGAGGGAGAACCTGGAGGTTGTCTAGACTTCGCTCCGTTCCGACCGTCCCGCATGTCCCTGGGTCTTCGAAAACCAAGTGGGTGCACCCGCGATGACCCAAGGTGACGATGCCACCGGTCTCCATGACCCCGATCCAGAAGCTCCTTGCACCCCGTAGTCGGCTGCCTCGCCCGGTCAACGCACCCATCATTCGAACGCCCCTGACCACCCTCGACCTTCAGCCGCTGCCCAGTCGATGATCCACCTCCCGCCCCCCACCCCCACTCCCCCACCATGCGCCTGACCGCCCCGCGAGCCACCCTCGACGACACCGCCACCAGCGCCATCGTCGACAACCGCGGGCGCACCGTCGGCCGGTTCCTCTCCGGCCAAGCCGTGCCCGAGAGCCTCCTCTCGGTGGTCTCCGCCTACTTCACGATCTAGAGGACGACTCCATGTCTATAGCGGTCCCGTCAGATATACTGCCCTTGGTTGCATCGGGTGGAAGGTGCCGATCTACCGTGAAGAACTTGTAGAACGCTACCATCGGCGGGATCGCCCGAAACTGGATCACGAGTATCCATGTTGCAAGGAGGCCGAGGCCGAATTGGACTGCCATACCTGCCATATCTGGTCGAACTGCCCGCATCTGAACAGGAACCCATCCCGGAAGCGGCACGGAGAGCAAGGCGTCGACAATGAAGTAAGCGATACCAGCAAAGATGACAATAAGGGAGTTTACCAATAAGTTAGCAGTCACGGCCTCGGTTGAATTGATTCTCTTCTTGAGGTAGTCATACTCATGTGGAGCGAGGTCATCGCAGTCGTGCTTGATCACCTCTTCGATGCGATCGAAAACCCTCAACGTGTTGTTGAAGGTTGCCAAAGACGTAGCCAAGACGAACGGAACGGACCAGAATAGTCCCTTTCCGATCGTCTCGACCGCGACTGCGAATTCTGGCCACAGTAGGATGGCCGAGTAGCTCGTGCCACATCCGAGCGCCACGACCAGCAGAGATTTCCACGCCACCCTAGAGGTTATCACGGGTCCGCCCGAGTAGTTTCAGCAATGCGTCTACGAGCCTACGCCCCTTTCCTACCGACTTCTCTAACTCATCGTGATGATGGGAAGCGCGCGGAATGGACAATCGCAGCGACTCTGATGAGTCCCTGCTTGATCTAGAACGTCGTTGGCCCTCTTCGTCTACAGTGAGCGTCCAGTCACCCTCACCAGCGGCAATGTAATCAATGGGCTCGCTGAGATACTCAGTCGGCAGCAATAGCTTGCCTTCATCATTGCTTAAGTTGAGTTCTGCCTCCGTTTGATTGAACAGACGTCGCCACCCGCTAAGCTCCTCCCTAAACTGACCTGGAGTGTCAAGAAAATTCGGGCTCACAAAGCGGAGGCGCGCTTTGTAGATGCTAGGTGCCCGCTCGACGATCTCCCAGAAAGCACGGGCATCTGTCACAGGGGACACCACTACTTCGTGCCTATACTCGCGTTCCACCGACTCCGTAAGGGCTGTTTGCACGACCTGAATGACATTGTTGAGTTGGCCGAAGCGACCATGCATCTCAACTACGATATACTGACCGACCGTGTCAAGCAGCACCCAGATCGGCAGCCAATCATCGGTCGCGATTTCGACCACATCGTGCTCTAGAAGTTGGCCGATCGCGGTCTGCCGCTTCTTTGCCAGCCTGCCAAAGATGAATCGCTGGCCTTCGGGGAGCGAAGAAAAACCGACTAACGCATGGTCGCGTTTGCGATATTGGAATAGGCGGGGTGAGGCGTCTCGCAACGGCAGGGCTACCTCTACTGCGCGCCCTTTCGGGTCTGGAAGAGGGCGGTCCCATTGGTCCATCTGCTCAAAGGGAACTAGCGCGTACCGAAGAACCTTGAAGGTGATCAATCGGCTCATTGTCTGGCGGCTGGCGGTGGACTCGTGATCGTTGCCATTATCATCATCGTCCGTGTTCTGCGGAAGAGCGCGTGAGCTTCACCCCGCCCCACCCCCCTACCCCGCCACCCCCTTCTCCCTCAACACCCCCCAAACCCGATCCGGCCGAATCGGAATCTCCATATGCGTCACCCCCAGGTGCGCCAACGCATCCACCACCGCATTCACAATCGCGGGCGGCGCCCCCACCGTAGCCGACTCCCCCACCCCCTTCGCCCCCAGCGGATGATGCGGCGACGGCGTCACCGTATGCCCGGTCTCCCAAGCCGGCGTCTCCACCGCCGTCGGCACCAGATAGTCCATAAACGACCCGGCAAGATTATTCCCGTCCTCGTCGTACGTCATCTCCTCATACAGCGCCGGCCCCAGCCCCTGCGTCAGCCCACCATGGATCTGCCCCTGCACGATCATCGGATTGATGATGTTCCCGCAGTCATCCACCGCCACGAACCGCCGCACGCTCACCTCCCCCGTCCCCCGGTCGATATCCACCACGCAGATATACGTCCCAAACGGGAACGTCAGATTCGGCGGATCATAGTAGTTCGTAGCCTCCATCCCCGGCTCCATCCCCTCCGGCAGGTTCGTGTACGCCGCGAACGCGCAGTCCTGGATGCTCACCGACTTGTCCGGCGCCCCCTTCACCGAGAACGTCCCCGGCTCCCACTCCAGGTCCTCTTCCCCCACCTCCAGCAGATGCGCCGCAATCTTGCGCGCCTTGTCGCGGAGTTTCCGCGCGGCCATCACGCCCGCCGCCCCCGCCGTCGGCGTCGACCGGCTCGCATACGTCCCCAGCCCATACGGCGCCGTGTCCGTGTCCCCCTCCTCCACCTGAACATGCGCCGCCGGCAACCCCAGCTCCTCCGCGATGATCTGCGCGTATGTCGTCTCGTGCCCCTGCCCCTGCGACTTCGTCCCGAACCTCGCGATCGCCTTCCCGGTCGGATGCACCCGCACCTCGGCCGAATCGAACATTTTGATGCCCAGGATATCGAAGTCCTTCGACGGCCCTGCCCCCAGCACCTCCGTGAAGCTGCACACACCGATCCCCATCAGCTCCCCCCGCTCGCGCTTCTCGGCCTGCTCCCTGCGCAGGTCGTCGTAGCCGATCATCTCCTTGGCCTTGTCCATCGCGGCCTGGTAGTCCCCGCTGTCGTACTCCCAGCCCAGCGGCGAGTGGTACGGGAACGCCTCCTTCGGGATGAAGTTCTCCTCGCGCAACTGCGCCGGGTCCTTCCCGACCTTGTGGGCCAGCGTGTCCACGATCCGCTCCAGGCAGTGCACGGCCTCGGTCACGCGGAACGAACAGCGGTACGCCACGCCCCCCGGCGGCTTGTTCGTGTAGACCGCGTCCACCTCGGCGTACGCATTTTCCATCTCGTACGAACCCGTGCAGATCGAAAACAGTCCCGCGGGGAACTTCGACGGGGCCGCCTGGGCGTCCGCATACCCGTGGTCCGCCAGCGTCTTGATGCGTAACGCCCGGATCTTGCCGCTCGCGTCCGCCGCGACCTCCGCGTCCATGTGATAATCCCGCGCGAACGAGTCCGCCTGCAGGTTCTCCATGCGGTCCTCGATCCACTTGACCGGCTTGCCGAGCACCACCGACGCCGCGATCGCGATCACGTAGCCCGGGTACACGGGGACCTTCCCGCCGAACCCGCCGCCGATGTCGGGCGACACCACGCGGATCTTCTCCTCCGAGAGCCCCACGTGCCCCGCCACCAGGGCCAGCACGGTGCGGATCGCGTGCGGGGCCTGCGTGGTCATGTACACGGTCAGGTGTCCCTCGACCGGGTTGAAATCGGCCAGGCAGCCGCACGTCTCGATCGAAGCCACATGAATTCGCGGCACATGCATCTTCTCGCGCACCACCACGTCGGCCTCGTCGAAGATCCTGTCCGTCGCCTCCTTGTCGCCGGCCTCCCAGTGCCAGATGAGGTTGTCCTCCTGGCCCTCCTTGTCGGTGCGGAGCACGGGCGCGTCGTCCTCAAGCGCCTTGAAGGGGTCCATGACCGGGGTCATCGCCTCGTACTCGACCTCGACCGCGGCCACACCGTCCGCAGCCGCGTAGCGCGACGTCGCGATCACCCCCGCGACCTCCTGCGCCTGGTACATGACCGTGTCGGTCGGCAGCACCATCTGGGTGTCCGACATGAGCGTCGGCATCCAGTGCAGGTTGTAGGCCTCGAGGTCCTTGCCCGTGAGCACGGCGAGCACGCCGTCGATCTCGAGCGCCTTCGAGGTGTCGATGTTCACGATCTTCCCGTAGGCGATGGGGCTGCGCACGATGTCGAGCCACAGCATTCCCGGACGCGTGAAGTCGTCGATGTAGTTGCCCTTGCCCTGCAGGAAGCGCGGGTCCTCCTTGCGCTTCATGGAGTGGCCCATGCCGCAGATCTTGGCGGAAGTTCTCGGTGCCATCAGTTGTCCTCCCCCGCGCCGTCGGCGGCGGTTTTGGCGGCGGCGTACTGGACCGCCTTGACGATGTTCACGTATCCGGTGCAGCGGCAGAGATTCCCCGATATCGCCTCGCGGATCTCGGCTTCGCTGGGGTTTGCGTTGGCGGCGAGCAGCGCGGTCCCGGTCATCAGCATGCCGGGGGTGCAGAAGCCGCACTGGAGGCCGTGTTCCTGCATGAAGCCCTCCTGGAGCGCGTTCATGCCGTCGGCGCCGGCCAGCCCTTCGACCGTGCCGATCTCGGCGCCGTCGGCCTGGACGGCGAGCACGGTGCACGACTTGGTGGGCACGCCGTCTACCAGCACGGTGCACGCGCCGCAGTGCGTGGTGTCGCAGCCGATGTGGGTGCCGGTGAGCGCGAGTTCGTCGCGGATGAGGTGGACGAGGAGCAGTCGGGAGTCGACCTCGCGCGAGTGCGCCTCGCCATTGACGGTGACGGTGACGTTGTGTCTGGCCATGTCCCTACCCTCCTGCGCGCTCGAGCGCCCTGTGGATGGCCCTCGCGGTCAGCACGCGGGCCATGTTTCGCTTGTATTCGACCGAGCCGCGGCGGTCGGCGACGGGATCGGTGGCGTCGGCGGCGGCCTGGGAGGCGGCGGTGATCAGTTCGTCGTCGGAGGGCGTGCTGGCGATCGCTTCGCGGACGCGCCGGAAGGCGCCACGGAGGCCGCTGTGGTCGCCGAAGTGCTGTCCGGTGAGCACCTCCTCGGCGGCCGAGGCCCGGATGGGCGCCATGCCGAGGTTGGTGAGACCGATGCCGGCCTGGGTGACGGTGCCCTCCTCGTCCAGCGTGAGATGCACGGCCGCGCCGGCGACGGCGTAGTCGCCCACCTTGCGTTCCAGCTTCAGGTAGGCGCCGCCGGAGTGTTGGCCGGGCGATGGAATACGAATTTCGGTCAGGATCTCGCCGGGCTGGAGGGCGGTCATGAAGAGGCCGTGGAAGAAATCGTCCACACCGATGGTCCGCTCGCCGTCGGGGCCGGTCGCGACCATGGTGGCCCTCAGCGCGATCATGGTGGCCGGGTGGTCGTTGGCGGGGTCGCCGTGCGCGACGTTGCCGCAGATGGTGGCGCGGTTCCGCACGAGCGGGTCGGCGATGACCTTGGCGGTGTCGAGGAGGATGGGGTAGCGGGCGGCTACGGTGGCGTCCTCCTCAAGGGCGGTCTCGGTCACCAGCGCGCCGATGCGCAGGTGACCGCCCTCTTCGGAGATCGAATCCAGGCCGGGAACGCGCCCGATGTCGACGATGTTCGCGGGTGTCGCCAGCCGCAGCTTGAGCATCGGCAGCAGACTCTGGCCGCCGGACATGACCTTGGCGTCGTCGAGCCGCCCAAGGAGCGCGAGGGCCTCCTCCAGGCTGCCGGGAGCGTGGTAGTCGAATGGTGGGGGGATCATTCGTCGACCTCCATGTAAAGTGGGGATTACATTATGTCAAGTACAGTTTACATCTCTCACGACTATGAAGCCAGTTCCTTCTCCACGATCTCCGTGAACTGCTTGAACATCCTCTTGCTGACGTGCTGCATCATGCCGCGCCCGAGCTGGGCCAGGATCCCGGTCACGGCGACGCTCGCCTCGACGGTCACCTCGGTCTCATCGGGCCCGAGGGCCACCACGGTACTCGTCATCTGCATGTCCGCGTTGCCCATCCCGGCCTTCCCCTGCCCCTTCGCCCGCACCGAAGCGGTCCGGTTCTCCTCGTCGAGATCGAAGGTCACGGTCCCGTCATACGCCGCAGACACCGGCCCCACACTCACCCCCATCCCGCCCTTGTAGGTGTTCTCGTCCACCTTCTCGGTGATCTTCGCGCCGGGCAGCGCGGCCGCGACGCGTTCGGGGTCGATCAGGAAGGCCCAGACCTCGTCGGCGGGGGCGTTGACGGTGAACTTCTCCTGAATCTTCACGAGCGTTGCAGCATGGGGAGAAGAGCCTCCAGGGACTCGAGGTTGTGGGCGGGTACAAGGTCGTCGATGTGCGGCAGCGCGGCCTGCATTCCTCTGGCCTCGGGGCGGTACCGCGGATCGCCCATGAGCGGGTTGAGCCAGATGACGCGACGCGCGCGCCGCCGGATCATCAGCAGGGCCTCTTCCAGTGCGTCCGTGGCGCCCCGGTCCAGTCCGTCGCTGAAGATCAGGACCGATGTATCACCCGCAACCACCTGGCGCAAGTAATCATCGGCGAATTCGCGCAGGCACTCCCCGATGCGCGTTCCGCCGGACCAGTCGTCCACGTTGCGGGCGAAACGGCGGAGCGTGGCGGCCACGTTCCCGGCCGTGATCCAGGGGGTGAGACGGGTGAGGGAGGTGTTGAAGGCGAAGACTTCGGTGCGCGGCGCCACGTTCTCGAGCGAGAGGACGAAGGTCAGCAGGAAGCGCGTGTAGGGGTCCATGGAGCCGCTGGTGTCGCAGAGGACGACCAGATGGGGGCGTTCCAGCGCCCGGTCGCGGCGTGCGAGGTCGACCAGCTCGCCGCCCTGCGCGAGGGAGCGCCGGAAGCTGCGCCGGATGTCGATGACCCGGCCCCGCCGCGAAGGGACCAGGCGGCGGCTCCGGCGCGTCGCGATTCTCCGAACCACTTGGGATAGAAGCCGTTCCATCTCGGCCAGCTCCTCCTCGGTGCAGACCTCGAAGGACTTTCGCCGCAGCACACCGCGGGGGCTGTAGCCGGGGCGCCCCTCGTCGGATTGAACCGGCTCGTCAGCCTCTACCGCACGCTCGTCCGTCAGCCTGCGGGCCAGCATCTTCAACGGGTTGCCGTCACCGGGCCAGGTGGGGGGCGCGCGTCGGGGGCTTTGGGGCCGTCGTCGTCGCTCGGAGGACTTCCCCGACCGCCAAACACGCTCGAAGACCGCATCAAAGACATCCCAGGCCCGCCGCTCGATCTTCAAACTGACCCGTAGTCCCAGCCGCACCTCCTCGCGATCCCCAATGTCCACGTGCCCCAACGCCTTGGCCGCGTCGATCTCGTCGCCGGGGGTGACGGGCACGCCGGCCGCTCGCAGTTCGCCCGCGAATCGGGCAAGATGGGCGACCAGATCGCGCGCGCCCCCTTGCGGGGGGGCAGCCCCGTGTATTAGCTCGTTGGAGACCATGTTACGTTTTGTGGTGAACTTGAGCGTCGCTCTTCAACGGCAACCCGGAAAGGATGGAAACATCATGGATCACAGCACATCGGTAAGATACTCCTCGCGGAGACGTCACGGAGGAGTGGGACGCTTCCTGTCGCTGATGGGAATCGTACTTATCGGCGCGCTCACGACGGCGTGCGATGAGGATCCAACGCCGCCGGTCGAGGGGTCCGTCAGCGGTACTGTGACGCTTGAGGGAGCAGCGCTCGGCGGTGTCACCGTCGATCTCTCCGGAGTTGGCGGAAACCAGTCCGCGACGACCGGGGGAGACGGCTCCTACAGCTTCTCCAACGTGATTGAGGGATCGTACACGGTCACGATCAGCGGCTACCCGTCGGACACCGACTTCGGCGAGGCAACAGCGTCGGTCAGCATCAGTCCGTCAGCGCGGAACCCGACGGCGGACTTCGCCGGAACGTATATCCGGACGGCGAGCGTCGCGGGCATGGTCACCGTCGAGGGCATGGGACTCGGCGGAATCATGGTGGCCCTGACCGGGACGGAATCCCAGACCGCAACGACCGCCGAAGACGGCAGCTTCTCGTTCAGCAACATGCGGATGGGCGAATACATGGTGGAGATGTCCGGATGGGATCCGGCCCGCTACGTGTTCGAAACCAACACGGAATCGTTCTCGGTCAGCGTCGGCCAGCAGCAGATGGTCGACTTCATGGGGACCCGGAGGGAGTACACCTTCCAGGTCGCGATCGAGAACATCTCGGTGCCTTACCCCTTC
Organism: Longimicrobiales bacterium; assembly: GCA_965208295.1. Taxonomy (GTDB): domain Bacteria; phylum Gemmatimonadota; class Gemmatimonadetes; order Longimicrobiales; family Gaopeijiaceae; genus Bin94. The sequence goes on from OZ242328.1 coordinate 2,690,749, forward strand.
TCCGCCAGCGGCCACTTCGCGGTTCCGGTCGGAGCGGAGGCACCCGGACCGCTTTTGCCGGGCAACGCGTACGCCTTCGAGTTCGAGGCCGGACCGGGCAACTACCTGTCCTTTGCCACCATGATGGTTCATTCCAACGACCTGTTCTTCGCGCCGGGCCCCGAGGGCATCCCCCTCTGGGACGGCCACGAGCAGCGCACCGGCGACATCACCGACCAGATCATGCTGTGGGACGCCGGCACCGAAATGAACGAGGAGCCAGGAGAGGGATTGAACCAGCCGTTGCAGGGCGGGCCCAATTCCGGGGAGGCCGACCCCAACCCCAACGTGCGACTGGCCGACGATGAGTGGGAGACCCTCCCCGACATGGACTCCATGATCCGGGTCACGCTCGAATCCACGGGCGCCACGACGTTCCGGGTCACCATCGAGAACGTGAGCGTCGACCACACGCTGGTCACGGTCAGGGGCCTGTGCCTGGAGGTGCCGCTCGCACCAGGTGTCTTCGTTGTGCACCACGGTCCCAATCCGCTCTTCACGGTCGGCGAGCCCGACAGGGGTCACGGACTGGAAGGTCTGGCCGAGGACGGGAACATCGAGATGGCCGCCGCGGCCGTCCATATGGGCACCGGGCTGTTCAACCTGATCGCTCCGGGAATCTACGCCTCGCACGCCGACCCCGGCCTCCTGTTCCACCCGGGAACGACCGCGAGCCCCGGCGTCGAGGCCATGGCCGAAGACGGCAACCCGGCCATTCTGGGTGCCGAGGTGCTGCTCACCGGTGGGTTCCGGAGCGCCGACGCCTTCGCCGTTCCGGTCGGCGAAATGGCACCGGGACCGCTCTTCCCCGGAGGGGCGTACGGGTTCCACGTAACCGCAGTCCACGGCGAATACCTGTCGTTCGTCACCATGCTGGTCCAGACCAACGACCTCTTCTTCGCTCCCCCGCCGGAGGGCATCGCCCTATTCCCGGACGGCGAGCCGCTGGCCGGCGACGTGACGAGCATGGTCATGCTCTGGGACGCGGGCACCGAGGTCAACGAAAAGCCGGGCGTCGGGTTGTTCCAGGCCCCGCGCCAGCTGGGGCCCAATACGGGCATGGACGAGATGGGCATGGTCCGGCTCCTGGACGACGAGATGTTCACCTACCCCGAGACTGGCCAGGTGATCAGGGTGACGGTCACGCTGATCGGCTGAACGTCGACCCCCTGAAGCCGAGGCAAGAAGCCCGGCGGCGCCGGAAGGTTGGCGTCGCCGGGCTTTTTCTTGCTGCGTGTCCCGGGCCGCCGTTTCACCAGGTCGGCGGTGCGCTACGGGTTGCGGCCCGAGTCATTGGCGGGACTTGAGCTGGAGAGCGGGGACCGGCCTGTACCCGGTGACTCCGAATGACCCTCAGATCCTCCAGAGCAGCATGGCCGCCCAGACGGTCGCGGCCAGGGCGCCGCCGTAGCACGGCACCTTGAGCAGGCCCGAATAGCGCCTGAGTCCCAGGTCCACGAGCGTGTGGCGGATGCGGTGTCCGCAGTGGATGAAGGAGAGGGCGAGGATGCCGAGCAGCGCCGCCTTGACGGGCCACCACCCCACCGCCGCAGCGAACTGCGCCGTCCTCTCGGCGGCCACCGTCGCGTCACCACCGGCGGGCAGCAGAAACCCCGTCACCAGCACGAACGCCGGCACGAAGAGCGCCGCCATGACGCCCCCGGCCGAAAACAGAGCCCACCAGAACGCTTCGCCGGATCGCTTCATCTGAGCACCCACCAGACGATCACGGCCGTCACCGTCAGCCACGGCCCGTACCCCATGACCACGGCGGCGAGCGGCGCGGGGAGCTTCTTCTCGCCCAGGTAGATAGGCATCGCCTGCGGCACGGCGCCGAACCACGTAATCGAGTGCCACACGGCCGCGATCAGCGCGACCCCATGCGCCGCCATCCAGCCCGGCCCGCTCACGGCGCCCAGCCACTCTGCGAAGGCGGCCTCGCCACCCCCGAGTCTGCCCAGCGTGACGAGGAGCACGATCAGGTAGCCGGCCACGAAGAAGCTGGTGAGCTCGCGGGCCATGAAGCGGATGTAGCCAGGGCGCTCGAGGAACCATGCCCAGCCGTGAGGGCGGTGGTACTGTCCGCTCACTTCCCCGCACCCTTTGGAGCCCGCGACGAAAACCCCGCTGCATTCGAGAGGCGATGCATCCGCGCTGGATCGCTTCGCTCTGCGTTGCTCCTCGTTCGAATAGCGCTGCTATTCTCTCTCGTCGCGCCTTGCCAGCCCGGCGCCTCCCCTCTCTCGGTGCTTACGCAGGGTTTCATCACGAACTCCTCGGCATCACGAACCCCTTGAAATACTCCTGTGCCCCCACCGCCTTCGCCTGCTGGATCGCGCCCGCCGGATCCACATGCTTCGGGCACACCACCGTGCACTCGCCCACGAAGGTGCATCCCCAGATCGCCTCGCCCACCAGCATGACGTCGAGGCGTTCGGACTGGCCCTGGTCGCGCGAGTCCTTGTTGTAGCGGTGGCCGAGCGCGAGCGCGGCGGGTCCCAGGAACTCGTCCTCGTGGCCCGCGACGGGACACGCCGAGTAGCAGAGCATGCAGTTGATGCACATCGAGTACTGCTTGTACTGGGCCAGTTCGGCGGGGGACTGCAGGTACTCGCCGCCGGAAGTGTCGTTCACGTCGTCGCGGATGATGTACGGCTTGACCGCCTCCAGCTTCTCCATGAAACCGTCCAGCGAGACCACCAGGTCCCTCTCGACGGGGAAGTTCACGAGCGGTTCGACCTTGATGGGGCGCGGGAAGTAGTCCTTCAGGAAGGCCGCGCAGGTGAGTTTCGGGTCGCCGTTGACCATCATGCCGCAGCTTCCGCACACGCCCATGCGGCAGCTCCAGCGGTGCGTGAGCGACCCGTCGACGTGGTCCTTGATCCAGTTGAGGGCGTCGAGGACGACCCAGTCTTCGTCGTAGGGGACCTCGTACGCCTGGAAGCGCGGCTCGTCGTCGGTCTCCGGGTGGTACCGGAAGACTTCGAGCGTCATGGTGAGTTGAGCGGACTTGGTCATTTGTTCTCGCCCGCCGGCTTCTTCTTGAGTCCCGAGCCGGCGCCGTACGTGCGGGCCCCGGGTGGCCATTTTGTGATCGTGACTGGCTTGTATTCGATGCGGGGCGGTGAGCCGTCCTTCTGGTGGAAGGCCATGGAGTGGGCGAGGAAGTCGTCGTCGTTGCGCTCGATGTGGTCGAGGCGCTGGTGGGAGCCGCGCGACTCGGTGCGCTGGATGGCGGAATGCGCCATGGCCTCGGCCACGTCGATCAGGGATCCCAGCTCGAGGGCGGCGGTCAGTTCGGTGTTGAAGCTGTTGGTGTGGTCGTCGAGGGTGACGTTGCGGTAGCGGTCGCGCAGGTCGGCGACGGTTTCGCAGGCGGCCTGAAGCGAGTCGGCGTTGCGGTAGATGCCCGCGCCGTCCTCCATGGCGTGGTGCAGTTCGGTGCGGAGGGTGACGATTCGTTCGCCGTTCTTGCGGGAGGTGTCGAACCATGCGCGGCGGATGCGGGCGCCCTCGTCTGCGGCCTGGGCCTCGAGTTCCGATACATCGTAGTCGGGGTTGTCCATGGCGAAACGGGCCGCGTGCCTGCCCGCCTGCGCGCCGAAGACGAGCAGTTCGGTGAGCGAATTCGACCCGAGCCGGTTGGCGCCGTTGATCGACACGCAGGCGCACTCGCCGGCGGCGTACAGCCCGGGCACGTTGGTGGCCGAGTTGCTGTCGACGTCGATCCCGCCCATCACGTAGTGGACGACCGGGCGGACGGGGATGGGTTTGGACACGGGATCGATCCCGGCGTAGTTGCGCGACAGCTCCCGCACGAAGGGGATCTTCTTGTCGATCTTGGCCTCGCCGAGGTGGCGGAGATCGAGGTGCACCACGTGGCCGTCCTTGGTCTCGATCGTGCGCCCCGCCCACTTTTCCTTGATGAAACACTGGCTGAGGCGGTCGCGGGGCCCGAGCTCCATGGCGCGCTTCTGCGGGTGCCGGGGGTCGCTTACGTCGAGGGCTTCGCCCAGTTCGTAGTCCTGCAGGTAGCGGTAGCCGTCCTTGTTGACCAGGATGCCGCCCTCGCCGCGCGAGGCCTCGGTGATCAGGATGCCGGTGCCGGGAAGTCCGGTCGGATGGTACTGGATGAACTCCATGTCCTTGAGCGCGACTCCGGCCCGATACGCCATTGCCATCCCGTCCCCCGTCTTGATCGACCCGTTGGTCGTGAAGGGGAAGACGCGCCCGGCCCCACCCGTGCAGATGATCACAGCCTTGCCCAGAATCGCCCGGACGGTCCCGGTGCGGAGCTCGATCGCGGCGCACCCGCGGCAGCGCCCGTTGCCGTCGATCAGGAGCCGAGTGGCGAAGTGCTCGTCGTAGCGGACGATGTTGCCGTACTTGAGCGTGGTCTGGAAGAGCGAGTGCAGCATGTGGAAGCCGGTCTTGTCCGCGGCGAACCACGTGCGCTCGATCTTCATCCCCCCGAAGGGACGAACGGCGACGGACCCGTCGGGCTCCCGGCTCCAGGGGCATCCCCAGTGCTCCAGCTGGATCATCTCGGTCGGAGCCTCGTTGACGAAGTACTCGACCGCGTCCTGGTCGGCGAGCCAGTCGGCCCCGCTGATGGTATCGTAGATGTGGTCTTCGAGGCTGTCGTTCGGCTTGATCTTCGCCGCGGCCCCGCCTTCGGCCGTAACCGTATGGCTGCGCATCGGATAGACCTTCGACACGCACGCCACCGAGTAGTCGGGGTTTTCCTCGGCGATCGCGATGGAGGCGCGGAGCCCCGCCCCGCCGCCACCGATGATGATCACGTCATGCTCGTGGGTGGTTCCGTGAGCCATCTGGAAGGGCTCGTCCTTGGTGGCGGGGTTTAGTGGGCCGGGTTGGAGAAGCACGGCTTTGGCCGATATGGGTTCGGCGAAGAGCCGAAACAGGTTAGCGCGGGAGGGGGCCGGGATCAAGGTTGCGCCGCGGGGTCCTTGCCCCGAGGGGTTGGGAGACAGTGGGATCGGGTTGGTGAGGACGCGCCTGTGACCGCGCGGATTCGAAAAGGGCGTCCCAATCGAGCATGCGGGTGTCCCTTGATTTGCCGCGGCGGCGGGTGGGCTGTCTGATTTGCCAGCTGCGGGAAGTATCACCGTCCCAAATCGCCCGATCACAGGCCGATCCGACTATGGCCATTTTGAAATCAGCGCTCTCGTGAGGGCCGGGACCGTTGCCACAATGCCCCCCACAGCCCCCCGCAAGCCCCAGGATCGCGGCCGACGGCCTCGTGACCCATTCATGGGCCACCCCCACCCCCAGATTTCGCCTCCTGAGCCATCCTGAGAAGCCGGAACCACCCCGCATATATTGTAGCCGGGACGCACACCCGTGCCCCTCGAAACCCCTTTGCCACACTACCATTTCAGGAGATCCACACCATGTCCGACGACCTCTTCGAACTCGGCGAACGCATCGCCGACCTCGCCGCCCGCATCAACATCGCCACCTACGACATGCTCACCCTCGTCGCCGACTTCGACCGGCGCGAAGGCTGGGCCGACAACTTCACCTCGTGCGCCGAATGGCTCGCGTGGCGAACCGGGCGGACGCTGGCCGCCGCGCGCGAGAATGTCCGTGTCGCCCACGCGCTCGCCGACCTCCCCCGCACCGCCACCGCCATGAAGAGCGGCCATCTCTCCTACACCAAGGTTCGCACCATGACCCGGGTCGCGGCGCCCGAGACCGAGGCCACGCTGCTCAAGTACGCGCACTCCACCTCGGCCGCGCGGCTGGAGCAACTCGCGCGGGGCTGGAAGACGCTGTCGCGCGACGGCGAGATCACAGCCGAGGAGGCACGTCATCGCTGCCGCACCTTCTCGGTGGTGATCGACGCGGACGGGATGTATGTGGTGCGGGGGCGGCTCGAGCCCGAGGTCGGCGCCATGCTGATGCGCGCGATCGAGGCCGCGAGCGACGCGCTGTACCGGGGGGAGGATGGGGAGGCGCGGCCGCGGGGGCGGCAGCGGCGGGCCGATGCGGCGGGACTGGTGGCCGAGCGGGCGCTGGCGGCGGGGTTTGGGGGGGGTGGTCGCGGCGCGGGGAGTGGCGGCGGGGCCGGGGAGGGCGACGACGTGCGCGACGGTGGCCGCGGCGCGCCGGTGAGCGGCAGCCGCGCCGAGCGCTACCAGGTGGTGGTCCACACGGAGGCCGCGACGCTGGAGGAGCGCGGCGAGACTGGACGCTCCGAGCTCGACGGGGTGCGGGTCTGCGCGGAGACATCGCGGCGCGTGGCGTGCGACGCCGCGCGGGTCGCGATGTGCCACCGGGACGGTGAAGTGGTGAGCGTGGGGCGGCGGACGCGCACCATCCCCCCGCACATCCGCCGCGCTCTCGAGGAACGCGACCGTGGCTGTCGCTATCCGGGGTGCGCGAGCCGCTTCACCGAAGCCCACCACGTCAAGCACTGGGCCGATGGTGGCGAGACGAGTCTGGCCAATACGATCCTGCTCTGCCGCCGGCACCACCGCCTCGTCCACGAGGGTAAGACGCGCATGGCGCTCGACCGTGATGGCAAAGCCGCGTTCTTCACCCGCGCGGGTCAGGTGATCGGGAGCGCGCCGCCGTTGCCGGAACCGGTGCGGAAGCTGCCGACTCCCCCCAACCCACCCCCCAACCGCCTGTCCAACGGCGCCCCACGATTCGTCGACGCCGAGGTCCCGCTGTCGCTGGAACTCGAAGCGCTGGAGGCGGTGGCCTGAGTGGGGGTGCGCATCGGGGCGGGTGCGGCAGGCCCCCGGAGCGCGGGATTGGCACCGGCGCTTGGCAGCCGCGCGGGCGGCAGTCGCGTGGCGGCGGGCGGGCGGGCCGTGGCTTCAGGCGGGTGACCGCCCATCAGCCAACCATCGATCGCCCGACCATCGCCGCGGCAAGAGCAGGGACGCCGACATGTCGGAACGGGACCAGGCCCGCCCGCTCGGCGCCGCGGCAAAAGCAGGGACACAGGCATTCGCAATGGGACAGCCCCGGTTCATACGACGCCGCGGCAAATCCCGGGACGCAAACATGTCACATTGGGACAGCCTGGCTCTAGTCCGCGTCCCCACCGCCAGCACCTGACCCAGCCCCCGCCACCTCCACCATCGCCCCCACCTCCGCCCCACCCAGATTCAGCATGTCATGCCGATCCTTCACCAGGCACCCCAGAGTCTCGTTCGCGGTCTCGGCGTCCAGACGATCACGGTGCAGGGTGATCAGCGCGCGTGCCCAGTCCAGCGTCTCGGCGACACCGGGCGGCTTCATCAGGCGGCGGCCACGCAGCTCCTGCACGAATCGGGTGATCTCGGCCGCGAGCCGATCCTCAATGCCCGGCACCTTCGCGCGGATAATCTCGATCTCCTTGTCGAAGGGCGGATGCTCGATGTAGAGGAAGAGGCAGCGGCGGCGCAGCGCGTCGCCGAGTTCGCGGGTGCGATTCGAGGTCAGGACGACGAACGGACGATGCGTTGCCCGGATGGTGCCGAGCTCGGGGATGGTGACCTGGAAGTCGGAGAGGACCTCCAGCAGGAAGGCTTCGAACCCTTCGTCCGCACGGTCGATTTCGTCGATGAGGAGGACCGGGGACTTGTCCGGGACGGTGATGGCGCGCAGCAGCGGGCGTTCGAGGAGGTAGCGGCGGCTGAAGATCAGGTCTTCGAGGTCATCGCCGGTCCCCTCCTCCGTCGCGATCCGCAGCCTGAGCAACTGCTTCTGGTAGTTCCACTCGTACAGGGCCGTGTTCACGTCGAGCCCCTCGTAGCACTGCAGCCGGATCAGCTCGGTCTCAAGGACCCCGGCCATGACCTTCGCGATCTCGGTTTTCCCGACCCCCGCGTCGCCCTCGACCAGGAGCGGCTTCTCCATCGCGCGGGCGAGGTGGACCGCGGTGACGATCGACGGCTCGGCGATGTAGTCGAAACCGCGCATGCCGTCCTGGAGGCGGGCGATCTCGGGTCTCATGGCCGCATCGACTCGCGGGCGTGCCTACACATATGCCGCCGGATCGGCCTCGAAGCGTGCGCGACACCCGGGACAGCAGAAGTGCACGGTCTGGTCCCGGTAGGTGGATGAGGGCCGCGATCCATCGGCGGGGACGGTCATGCCGCAGACAGGGTCGGTGGCGGTCACAGTCGCGTCTGCGGGAGTTGCCGCGTTGTCATCGGCGGCCTCCTGCGTCGCGCGCGGCTCTCCAGCGCCTGACTCGTCCGCGTCCGACGCGGCCCCACCAGACCCGGCCCTCGCCAGCGCCACGATCTCCGCCAGAATGCTGATCGCCACCTCTTCGGGACGCACGGCCCCGATGTCCAGCCCCGCAGGACCGCGCACCATCTCGATACGGCTGCCGCACACGCCCCGGGCGGTCAGGTATTCGCGCACCTGGCCCATGCGTTTCGGCGACACGACCACGCCCAGGTAGTCCGCGCGCGCCGCAAGAAGATGCTCGACCGCGTCTTCGTCGCCCTGCCCCATGGTGGCCACGACGGCGTAGAGCGACGCCCCCTGGGGGCGAGCGGCGTGCCGGGCGGCGAACTGGCGATCGAGGGTCTCGACGCGGTTCGCAGTGAGGGCCTCACCCGGGTCCGTCGCTGCGATCGCGTAGGCGACACCCGCCACCTCGACCCGATAGCCCATGGCTTCGCCCAGCCGCGCGACCGCGTCCGCGATCGGCGAGGCACCCGCCACGACCAGACTGGGAGCGGGATACACCGGATTGATGTGCACTTCGACCTTCCCTTCGCTGCCGCAGGACATGGGGACGGAGATGACGTCGCCGCGTGGTTCCGCAGAGCCGCCGAAGGCAAGCAGGCGCGGCTGCCGGTCCGCGAGCGACGCAATGGCGTGGCGGGTCACCTCGGGCAGGGTGCAGCTGCCGCCGATCCACCCGTGGACGGTGCCCTCGGCGGTGATGACCGCGGTGTTGCCGGACGCCGCCGAGCTGGGGCGTTCCCGCCGGACCACGGTCGCGATCGCGTAGGGTGTCTCCTCGTCCAGAAGGCGCGTGGCGAGGCGGAGCAGGTCGCTATCCACGGGCTTGCGTGCGGGGTGGAGGAGTAGCCGCACGGGGCGCGGGAGTGGCCGCCCGTGCCTCGTCTGCGATTGCTTCGCGAATCCACTCGTAGTCGGCGGGGCGGTCCAGGTCCCGCGCGGCCTCGGCGGGCCACTCGACCTCGACCGCTTCGTGGCGGTGGCGCCGCACGACCTGGCGGCCGCAACGGGCGTCCATATTCCGGAGTTCCGCGAAGAGGCGGCGGTCGTAGAGGATGGGCGGGGCGTTGACTTCGCCGCCATATCGGGATGCCACCAAGGGGGCGCCGGACTCGCGGTAGCGGGCAATCAGCGCGCGCAGCATGGAGGAGGTGACCAGCGGCATGTCGGCCAGGATCACGATGGCTGCGGCGCACGCATCAGACCCCACCGCCCCGATCCCCGCCGCCACCGACGTGTGCGTCCCCTTCGCGTGCTCACCATTGAAGACACTTCGGCACCGCAAACCATGCAATTCGCCCTCCACCTCATCGCGCGCATGCCCCGTCACCACGATCACCGAATCCAGCCCGGCCTCGATCGCCGTGCGAGCGGCACGCCGCACCACCGTCTCCCCGTTCAGATCCAGCAGCAGCTTGTTGCGCCCCATGCGCGTCGAGGCGCCCGCCGCGAGAACCACAGCCGCGATGTCGCGCGTGGCCACGCCGTCCCCCCGACCGGCTGCCCCAACCCCCGCCGACCGAACCCGGCCGTTCTTCACCCGCCAGCTCCGCCCCGCTCCGGCGGCGAAGCGCTCTCCACCCACGCCGACCACCACAGCGACGCCAGCATGCGCGCTCCCGCGCCGAGGCGCTCCGCGGCGAAGTCACGGGCGGCGGGATCCGCCGGCTCCTCCGGGTCGAAGCCCACGTCACGGTCCAGTCGGTAGAGCGTCTCCACCTCGGCGTGCGACTCGAGGATGTGGCGTCGCACGGCCTGGCCGATTTCGCCGGCGACGGATGTCGGTTCTCCCGCCGGCATGTACCGCACCAGGTCGGCATTCGTCACATGCGCCTCCACAAAATACCGCTCGAAGCGGGCATGGATCTCGTTGTCGCGCGTGTACCCTTCCGGGTTCGGGGTGTCCCGGTCCCAGCCGTTGAAGTGGATCGTGGTGTGGTGGGGCTGGGAGGCGTCGGTCACGTAGTGCCCCATGATTCCGGCGTCGTTGACGATCCGTTCCTCGATCCATCCGCGCCGCTCCGGCGACCTCTCCGCTCGCCACATCCGAAATCCGTTGACGGTGCGCTGATACAGCTCTGTGATCCGGTAGGGAAGGAAGCCCGCGTCGCGTTCGGGGCGCTCCAGGCCGGCTTCGTAGAGCCGCCTCAGATAGGTGAACCGGTCGGGCGCATCAAGGGCGCCGTCGGGCACGTTTTCCAGATCGACATAGTGGTCGTACTGGAAGGCCTGGTCCATTTCGCGCTGTTCGCGCACCCGCCAGCGGTCCGGTTCGGGGTTGAGGTGCACCAGCTGCGGACCCGCGTCGCGGAAGAAGGCGGGCATCTCGCGGGGAAGCGTGGCGACGGCGGCCCGTGCCGCCATTTCATGGCCCACGAATCCCCAAGGCGGCGCGGACCCGGAGTCAACAGACGCCGACCAGCCGGTAGGGAGCAACGCCAGACAGCAAGCCCCTCCGAACGCCCTCATTCGCATCGACCTCATGAGTCCACCTCCTCGCGCGCCATCACGAACGGCGATCTCTGCACCGTCGGCATGATCAGCATGTTCAACACGTTCACCCTCTGCCTCTGGTTCAGCACATAGTACACGGCATCGGCAATATCCTCGGGCATGAGCGAATCCACCCCTTCGTAAACGGTCTTGGCCCGCTCGGCATCCCCCCGGAAACGCACCAGCGAAAACTCCGTCTCCACGAGCCCGGGATCCACCGAGGACATGCGAACCTTCGTCCCCACCAGGTCCAGATTCGCGGCGTCGGTCAGGGCCCGCACGGCGTACTTCGTCGCGCAGTAGACGTTCCCCTTCGGGTAGACCATGTGCCCCGCGATGCTCCCGATGTTGACCACATGGCCCGAGTTGCGCGCGATCATCCCGGGCAGGATCGCACGGGTCACGTTCAGGAGGCCCTTGATGTTCGTGTCGATCATGTCGTCCCAGTCCTCGTGACTTCCGTCGTGGAGCTCGTCGAGGCCCCGGGAGAGTCCCGCGTTGTTGAGCAGGATGTCGACCGTCACGCCCACGCCGTCAAGCCAGTCCACGAGCTTCCCCACGCGATCGCGGTCCCTCACGTCGATCGTATGCCTGAGGACATCGACGCCGGTCGCGCCAAGCTCCGTGGCCAGCGCCCGCAGCCTGTCGCTCCGCCGCCCGATCAGCGCGAGGTGGACGCCCGCGTCGGCCAGGGTTCGCGCACACGCCTCGCCGATTCCGGCCGTGGCGCCGGTGATCATCGCCATCTTCCCTCGGATTCGGTTCATGGGGTCGGGTGGGATTCCGTTGCCGGGGCGTGAAAAGGGTCGACCGGGACGCTGCGACGCTGTAAGGTGCGAAGCTGGATGCGTCCCCGGCCGAGGGAGACGGCCCATTCTAACCGGGTGAAAACCGGGCCAGCAAGGCCGGGAGACGGGAAGAAAGGGGCACTGACCTCCCGTCCGGGGGACATTTGTCAACTGTAGATTACATTAAGTAAACTACAGTATACATAACTGGTGACTTGCGGACGCGTGCGGCACCTGCGGACAACGGGCTTCCCAAATCCACTGAAGTCGTACAGAATAGATGCCCTGTCACCCCGCTCGCGGATTGACGTCCCCTACCCCGTTCACCGCCGACCAACTCGCCCAGGAGCCAACCGTTGAGCAACGCCAAGGTCACCCACTACCGCGTCGCGGACCAGCCGACCGAAGAGCTGAACCCGCTGATCTCCCGCAGCCTGATCACGGGTGAGCGGGCCATGCTCGCGCACGTGTACCTGAAGAAGGGCGCGATCGTGCCGATGCACTCGCACGACAACGAGCAGATCACCTACGTACTCGAGGGGGCGCTCAAGTTCCGGATCGGGGATGGCGGGCCTGAGAACCTGGTCGTCCGTACGGGCGAGGTGCTGCACCTGCCCAGCAACGTCCCCCACGAGGCCGAGGCGCTCGAGGACACCATCGACGTGGACGTCTTCACGCCGCCGCGCCAGGACTGGCTGGACGGGACGGATTCATACCTGCGGGGTGGCAACGCCGGGGCGGAGGAATAGTGGGAATGGCCGGCAAACTGGCGAGCAGCCCCTGGATCTGGAAGGACGGCGAGTTCATACGCTGGGAGGACGCCAACGTCCACATCCTGAGTCTGGCGGTGCAGTTCGCGGCCTCGGTGTTCGAGGGCGTGCGCTGCTACGAGACGCCTCGGGGACCGGCGGTCTTCCGTCTGCACGACCACCTGCGCCGGCTCATGACGTCGAGCCGCACCTACCGCATGCAGCCGGACTACACGATCGACGAGTTGGTGGACGCGACGCTGGCGACGATCCGCAGAAACGAGCTCACCTCGTGCTACATTCGGCCGATGGTGCTCAGGGGCTACGGGTCGTCGAGCATGCACCCCGAGCACAGCCCGATCGAGACGTACATTCCCGTTTGGCCGTGGGGCGCGTATCTCGGTGAAGAGGCGCTTGAGCGGGGCGTGGACGTGTGCGTGTCGTCGTGGAACCGCCCGCGGCCCAACACGATTCCGAGCGGGGCCAAGTCGTCGGGGAACTATATGCTGTCGGCGCTGATGGTCACGGAGGCGTCCAGGCACGGCTACGCGGAGGCGATCGGGCTGGGGCCGAACGGACTGGTCAGCGAGGGGAGCGGCCAGAACCTGTTCCTGGTCGTGGACGGCGAGGTGGTTACGCCGATCCTGGACGGGACTTCGCTGTCGGGGATCACGCGGCACACCGTGCTGAAGATCGCCGAGGAACTGGGCTACAAGATGTGGGAGCAGCTGGTGTCGCGCGAAATGCTCTATGGCGCCGACGAGATGTTCTTCACCGGAACCGCTTCGGAGGTGACTCCGATCCGGTCGGTTGACGGGCTGGAGGTGGGGGAGGGGCGGCGGGGGCCGGTGACTGCGGCGATCCAGGCGCGGTATCTGGAGTTGGCGAAGGGGGAGGGGCCGGATCCTTGGGGGTGGGTGACGTATTTGTAGGGAGCGGGGAGCTGCCCGGGTTGTAAACAAGTCCCGTTTCACCATGTAGGTGCCCGTTGGGCGACGCCAAGGTTTAAGCACGGGTGGTACGAGGTCGGTTACGGACACGGTCTCGCTTCCCGCGTTGGCATCCGACCCCGTCGCCGAAGGACACCTGTGCGCCGAAAACACGACGAGAGCTACAAGCTCCTCTTCTCCCTGCCGGTGGCGGTAGAGGATCTGGTACACAGGTGCCTGCCGCGCTGGGCCAGCCAACTCGATTTCACCACCCTCGAGAAGCTGTCTACCGAACAGGTCGGTCCGGCCCTGGCGCGTCGGCACGTGGATCTTCTGTGGAAGGTGCGCCTTCGGAAGAGCCGGAGGTTCGTGGTCCTGCTGATCGAGTTCCAATCCCGGCCCGAGGTGCGCATGGCCACCCGGATTCTGGAGTATACCGGGCTGGCATACCGTGATTTGGATCGGCACGGGGTCACGACCCCCAGCGGAAAGCTGCCGGTTGTGATCGCAATGGTCATCTACAACGGGCGGCTGCGCTGGACCGGCCCGGAGAATTTTGTCGACCTGATCGATCCGGTTTCTGACGACCTTGCCGCCTGGGTCGTGAGGCAACGACACTGCGTCCTTGACTTGCTCCGGTTGGATCGGCAAAGTACGGTCGGGACAGACGTGGTTTCGCTCTTGGCACGACTCGAGCGAGACGCGTCCGTGGAGACCGTGTTGAAAGTTGTGGAGGAGGTGCTGGCAACCTATCCAGGAAGTCCACACGCTGAACTCCGGTGGGCGTTCCGCGAGTGGATCATCGGAGCAGTCGAGGCGTGGGGCTTCCAGGAGGAGGTGCTGGCCAGGGTGAATTCACTACAGGAGGCGGGAGAAATGTACGCGACGATCAAGGAAGAGAAGCGGCGGATGCACGAGGAGTTCGAGGAGTCGAAGAAGCGAGCCCTCCACGAGGGAAGAGCCAAGGGAAGAGCCGAGGGAAGAGCCGAGGGACGAGCCACGCTGGTCTGCCGGCAAGCAAGACGAAAGTTTGGTGGAGACACCGCGAAGCAACTGTCGACGTTCCTGGAGGGAATCTCCGATCCCGACAGGATCGCACGGGTCGGCGACTGGATCCTCGATTGCGAGGATGGTGCGGATTTGCTCGCGCGGGCCAGGGACGTCTGACGGAAGCCCCTACCCCGCCCCGTCCAGCGCCAAAACCGCCCCAAGCAACACATCCGCCCCGCGCGTGATGTCCTCGGGTGCCGTGTATTCCCGCGGTGAGTGGCTGATCCCATCCCGGCTCGGGACGAAGATCATCCCGACGGGACCGAGTTCCGCCATGCTCTGAGCGTCGTGTCCGGCGCCGGACGGCATGCGCACATGTGTGTATCCGAGCGCCTCCGCCGACGCCTCGATGATGTCGCGGAAGCGGGGGTCGGTGGGCGCGGCGTGGCTTTCGTAGAAGCGGTCGAGTTCGATGGTGACTTCGTGGTCCCCCCCGACCTGGCGGGCGCGGCTCTCGATCTCGTCGAAAACGCTCGCGATCTTCTCCATCTCCAGGTCGCGAATCTCGAGCGTGGCGCGCACCTCGCCCGGCACCACGTTGGGCGCGCCCGGCACGGCCTCGATCCGGCCCACGGTGGCGACCTGCCTTCCCTCCGTGTTGGTGGCGACATCGTTCACGGCGCGGATGAAGTCGGCGGCGGCGACGAGCGCGTCGCGGCGCTGGTTCATGGGGGTCGTCCCGGCGTGGTTCTGGGCACCGCGCACGGTCACGTCCCAGCGCCGAATGCCGACGATGCCCTCGACCACGCCGATCTGGATGCCGGCCGCCGCCAGCACGGCGCCCTGCTCGATGTGCAGTTCGAGGAAGCCGGCCATGGAGCCGGGTTCGCGCCGGGCTTCGTCCAGGCGCGCGGGGTCGCCGCCGAGGCGGGCGATGCCGTCCCGTATGGTGAGGCCCGACGCGGTCACGATGTCGAGTTCGTGCGGTTCGACGCGGCCGACGAGCGCGCGGCTGCCGGTCTTGCCGCCTTCTTCGTTCTGGAAGATCACGACCTCGAGGGGGTGGTGGAGTTCCACGCGGTGGTGGTGCAGGGTCAGGGCGATTTCGAGGGCGCTGGCCACGCCCACCTGTCCGTCGTAGCTGCCCCCGCCGGGGACGGTGTCCATGTGGGAGCCGATGATGATGGGGAGGGCCTCGGGGTCGGTGCCGGGGCGCGTGCCGATCAGATTGCCCGCGAGGTCGGTCGAGACTTCGAGGCCGCTCTGTTCCATGGCCTCGGCGGCGTAGCGGCGGCCCTGGATGTCCTCGGCGCTGTACGCGAGGCGGGTCGTGCCGCCGTCGTCGGTGCCGCCGAACTGGCGGAAGACGCCGAGGATGGCGTTGAGGCGCTGGCCGTCGACGCGGGGGGGTTGGGGGGCGGCCGCGCCGGCCGGCGAACCGGCGGAAATCCGCGAGGGAAGCGTGGCCGCCAGGACCGCCGCGACCTTCAGGAAGACCCGGCGCGGGTGCGGGTAGCCGGAATCGATTGGCGGATGGAGGGTCATTCGTCGTATCCTGGCATGCCGTGAAGGGCGGTTCCCGGGGCGATCCGCGACCGCGCCGGGGACGGGCCGCCGGCGTGATCGCAAGACCCCCCGGGGCCGTGCCCGCTTGCTTCCCTCCAGAATAAGGCAAACCGACACCGTTGCACGAGGACATCTTCGACTTCGACGGCAACTACGGGGAGCGCTATGAGGTGCTCGCCCGTCAGGTGATTCCAGGGTACCGGACGCTGTTTCCGATGTTTACGGCGCTCATCGAGCCGGAACTGCCGCGGGGCGGACGGGTGCTCGTGGTCGGCGCGGGGACCGGAATCGAGATCGTTCATCTCAAGCGGGCGCGGCCGGATCTGCGCGTGCACGGGGTCGATCCGTCGGAGCAGATGCTGGAGCTGGCCGAACGGCGTGTTGCGGAAGCGGGGATGGGTGACGGGGTGACGCTTCAACTCGGGTACGCGGCCGATGTGCCCATTGACTCGCCCTTCGATGCCGCCACCCTGATCAACGTCCTCCATTTCGTCCCCGACGACGGGGGGAAGGCGGCGCTGCTGGCCGACATCGCGCGACGGCTGCGGTCCGGCGGCGTCTTCGTCTTCTACGACCTGCACGGGGGCGACACGCCTGAAGAGCACGAGCGGTATCTTTCGGCGTGGCGGCGTTATTGGAAGATTCGCGACATGTCCCCCGAAGAGATGCGCGAATTCAACGACCGGATCCGCGAGGGGATTCACTTTTCGGCGGCGTCGCGGAGCATCGAACTGGCGCTTGCGGCGGGGTTTGAGGAGCCGGAGAGGTTCTACAAGAGTCTGTTGTATGGGGGGTGGACGTTTCGGCGGACGGCTTCTACCCCCCCGGCCCCGTAATCCTGTACTCCCGCGGCGGATCCACCCCCAGCAGGTGCTCGACGAAGTAGTCCCACGTGCGGCGCACCGCGTACGGCTCGTTGGCGTACCCGTGGTTCCGGTTCGGCAGCACGAACATGTCGAAGTCCTTGTTGTGCGCGATCAGCTCGTCGATGACGCGGATGGTCAGGTTGGGGTGGACGTTGTCGTCGAGCGTGCCGTAGTGCAGCAGCAGCTTGCCCTTCAGGTTCGCGGCCAGATCCTGGTTAGCCTGGCTGTCGAAGTTGTCGCCGCCGTCGGGGTTCTTGACGAGCTGTCCCTGGTACTTCTCGCCCCACGTGTAGAAGTAGCCGCGGTTGTCGTGGTTGCCGGCTCCCGAGACCGCGACCTTGAAGAAGTCCGGGTGTCTGAGAATCGCGTCGGTGGACGAGAAGCCGCCTCCGGAGTGGCCGAAGATGCCCACGCGGCCGAGGTCCATTTGCGGATGACGTCCGGCCAGCTCCTTGAGCGCCGAGATGTGATCGGGGAGGCCGTTGTCGCCCATGTTGCCGTAGTAGGCGTCGTGGAAGGCCTTGGAGCGGAACGGTGAGCCGAAAGCGTCGACCTGGAAGACGATGAAGCCGAGTTCGGCGAGCGCTGCGCCATTGCCCCGCCCGGAGGTCGAGAAATCGTACAGCGTGACTCCGCCGATCTGGGGGCCGGGATAGATGTAGTCGATTACCGGGTATGTCGCGACCGGGTCGAAGTTGGAGGGGAACCAGAGGAGGCCGTAGACGTTGGTGGTGCCGTCGCGGCCCTTGGCTTCGAAGGGGAGCGGGGGGACCCAGCCGGCTTCCTCGAGGCGCGAGATGTCGGCGGTTTCGACGGTCTGGATCGTGCGGCCGTTGCTGTCGCGCACGACTGCGATCGGCGCCGTGGTCGGGGTGGAGTAGTGGTCGACGAAGTAGCGTCCCGAGGGCGAAGGGGTGATCTGGTGGACGGCGTCTTCGGGGGTGAGCAGGCGGGGGTCGGAGCCGTCGAAGCTTGTGCGGTAGAGGTGGACGTGGTAGGGGTGGCGGCCTTCTTCGCGGCCTACTCCGGTGAAGTAGACGGTGCGGTTGGCGTTGTCGACGTGCATGACGTCGAGGACCAGCCACGGGCCGGAGGTAACGCGGTTCTTCAGGTTCCCTTCCCCGTCGTAGAGGTAGAGGTGGCCGAACCCGTCGCGCTCGGACCACCACAGGAACTCGGAGCCGTCGCCGATCACCCGCCACGCGGGCTCGTAGGACATGAACTGGTTGAGTTCGAGATAGGTGGGGCCGGTCTCCTCGAGGAGCTGGGTCGCGGCGCCGGTGGCGGCGTCGACGCGGTAGAGTCTGTACGTCTTGAAGTCGCGGGCGCGGTGGGTGTAGAAGACCTGGCTGCCGTCGGCGGTCCACTGCACCGCGGCGAAGGTGGTGTCGCCGGGGGTGTAGTCGCCGGGGTTGGGGTCGACCTCAGCGCGCACGCCTGAGCGGCCCTCCACGTCGAAGATCCACAGCTCCGAGGTGGGGATGATTGAGTCGCCGGGAAGCGGGTAGGCCCACGAATGCAGGATGGGGCGGTCGTTGGTAGCCTCGAGGAGGTGGAAGCGACCCACCTCGCGTTCGTCATAGAGGTGGGTGGCGATGCGGCGCGAGTCGGGCGACCACTTGAGCACGGGTGAGCGCTCCCGACCCTCGCGGCGTACGGTGATCTCCTGGCAGCAGCCTTCGGGGATCGCGCCGTAGCCGTAGTCCTCCTCGCCGTCGTGGCTAAGCTGGATCTCGGCACCGGTCTCGGCGTCGCGCACCCAGAGGTTCTCGTCGCGCGTGAAGGCGATCCAGCGGCCGTCGGGTGAGGGGCGTTCGGCGGGGGATGGTGCGGGCGTGGCGCTGGGGCCGGAGCAGGTGTAGGCGGTGATATCGCAGTGCCAATGGACGGTGTCGGCCAGGTGGAACTCGATGGCGCGGCCGCCGTCGTTGAACTCGAAGGTGCTGAAGGGGAGTTTGTTGCCTTCGTAGGCGGTGTCGGCGGCCAGGGAGAGGGCGGCCGCGAGGCGGGCGTGGTCGAAGGCGAGGGTCCGTGAGGGGGCGGCCGGGTCGACGACGATGAACTCGTGGCCCGACTCGGTGCGGCTGCGGAACCAGAAACGGTCGCCGTCGAAGAATTCGGGCTGTACCTCGTCGCCGGATACGAGTTTGGTCGCGTGCCAGGGCAGGAATTGCTCGGCACGGGCGTAGTCGCGTGCGGTGACCTGTTGGGCGGGAGCGGGTGGAGTGAGGACCAGGGAGAGTGCGGCGAAGGTGGCCGCGAGGAGGAGTGGTTCGGTCAGGTTCCGCGGAGGTGGGCGAAGGAATGGCGCCATGGGATTCTCGGGGTCGGGGGGGTGTCGGGTCTGCCAGGCGGTCGGATTCCGCCGCGAGTCGCGCTACGGCGGGATTTCGGCTGCCCGGTTGTGCCGCCGGTATTTTGGGCCGGCGCAACGTCGTTTGCCAGACCCCGATCACCCCTCGGCGCTAAGGGAGCCCGCCCGGTGGGCTGGTTGCCCGACGACGACGGAATTGCAGAACGAAGGCCATTGGAAACACAATAGTAAAGTATGGATTACATTTTGTAAACTATGTATTACAATTCCTGAAGCCGGTTCGCCAGGGAACTGCACCTCTCCTCGCGCGCCATTGCTGTTCCGGGTGGAGGGTCCCGCAGAGTCCAGCGACCGTGCGACTGCTCGGATTGTGGTTATCCCGCCCTTACCAACACCGCGTTCCCTCTACGCGAACAGCCTGCGGAACGAGTCTTCGCCCCCGGGCCGGAGTCCTGCGATCGCACCGGATTTCAGGACCGCCTGGGCAAACGTCTCCCCGTAGCCGCGGGCGAAGGTCATCACGACCAGGTCGGCCGCGAAGGAGACGATCTGACAGGGGACGTGCAGGACGGGGCCCTGGGTGAGGAAGGGGGTGGGGCGAGACGGGTCGAAGAGGTCGAGGGGGGTGAGGTGTTCGAGGACTTGCGCGACTCCGGGGCCGACGAAGGCGAGCATGCCGTGACCATCGGTGGTCTCGGTGAGGCCGGGGGTCTGAGGTGTTCGGGGTGACGGACCCTGGCCCAGGTGCCAGATCGCCACCTGTGTCCGGTTCATGCGATTGATGACGAGGGGGCCGTGGACGCCGACCTGGCCGAATTGCTCCGGCACGGGCAAGTCCATGGGCCTTTGCGCCACGATGTCCCGGTCCTGGAAATCCCAACGCTGCCTGTGGCTTAGGTCGACGAGCCACGGACCCGGGTGATGTTCGTCATCTTCGTAGCGCAGGACCACAGTCCAGCCGTCCCGAAGGTCGGTCGCGGCCGGCGTGGGCGGGAAGGTGACGGGGGAACGGCGGATGGGGGTTCGGCTTGCGAGCCCGGCGCCGTGCGGTTCACTGCCTCGGCCGTGGTTCATGAGCGTGGCCTCCATCTCACGACCGCAGTCTCCGGCCCTCGGGATCGTAGAAGGGCGGTGGGACGACCGTGGCGGTGCAGACTTCGGCGCGGCGCGGTGTTTCCTCCTGCCGGATGTGAATCCTGTCCCCCTTCACGGCCACCCCCTCACGCACCAGCGCCATCCCATACTTCCACCCCAGCACCTCACTGCGGCGCGTCGTACACACGTATCCCACGATCTCGTCGCCATCGACCACCACCGCCCCGTCGCGGGGCGATCCCGACCCTTCATCCACCCGAAATCCCACCAGCTTCATACGGCCCGCCTGCTTCGCACAGGCCCGGAGCGCCGGCGCCCCCACCTTCTTCGACACCGTGTCCCCACGATCCCACAACCACCCCATCCCGATGTCCGTCAGGGTGACGCGAGCCTCCGACTCGGCCCCGATGATCACGTGTCCCTTTTCGGCGCGCAGGCAGTACTGCGCCTCAAGCCCGAACGGCTCGATGCCGAAGTCGGCACCTGCTTCAACCACCAGGTCCCACACGTACTGGCAATAGCTGGACGGGACGTGCAACTCGAAGGACAGCTCGCCGACAAACCCCAAACGCAGACAGCGCGCCTCGACCCCGTCCCCCACGGTGATGCGCCGACATCCGAGGTACGGGAACGCCTCGTTCGAGACATTGTCGTCGGTCACCCGCCCGAGCACCTTCCGCGCGTTCGGCCCCGCAATGTTGAGCGACCCCAGCACGTCGGTGAGGTTGACCAGGTGGTAGTCCCAGCCGTCGTAGCGGGTGTGATAGCGGAACCACTCCACCGTCGAGCCCGCGCGGCCGGAACTGGTGGTGAAGTAGTAGTCGTTCTCACCTTCCCGGACGACGACCCCATCGTCCACCAGCTGCCCCATGTCGTTGCACATCGCCGAGTATTTGCAGTGACCGGGCCGGGTATCGCGCATGTCCGAGATGTAGACCCGCTGCAGAGCCCTGAGCGCATCCGGACCGAAGATGCGGAACTTGCCGAGCGGCGAGCTGTCCAGGATTCCCACGTTGCGGCGCACGTTGCGGATCTCGTCGCGGCAGCTCGTGTCTTCGGAGAAGTAGCGGGCACGCAGCCATGGCCCCGCCCGACGGAACACCGCCCCGCACGCGGCCAACTCCCCATGCAGCGGCGTGCGCTTGTGCACATCGTGGCCCGTCCCCGCGAGCGTGGCCAGGCTGGGAGGAACCAGCGGGGGCCGCACCGTGGTGGGGGTCGCGGTTTCGACCGGGTCGCCCCTCAGGTCGGCCATGATCATCGCCAGGTTTTGCCCGGCGACCCGGTACTGGCCCGACCCCAGGCCGAAGCCCCCGAACCGCTTGGCCAGCTCCGGCACGTCGAATCCCTGCGCCGCCGACTCCACGACGTTCTTGTAGGTGCCGTCTTCGTCGAGATCCACGAAGGCCTTCGCGCCGCGGCCGATGGCCGGGCCGTGGCGGATGTCGCATCCGGGCGCTGGACCGGGGAGGGCGTCGGCGTCGCGCTGGGCGGTGGCTGTTGCTTCCGCGTCGGGCCGGACGGCGGCTGAGCCACCGACGTGCTGGGCCGTGGCGCCTGAACTGCCGTCGTGCTGGGTCGTCACGGCGGTGCCATCGACGTGCCGGGCCGTAGCGCCTGCCTCGGCATCGCGCCTGGCGCCAGCGGCTGCGTCCACCACGCCACTGCGGCAACACATGGCCGCACGATGCCCCGCGAGCCACCCCGACGCCTCAATCGAACGCGGGTCACGGAGGCCGGTCATACTCCCTGCCACGAAGACCCCCGGCGGCAGCGCGACGGGCTGGTAGCTGTGCGTGCGCGGACAATAGGCCAGCTTCGCCTTGACCGTGGCGAGGACTCCGATCCGTGGCTGCATGCCCGCGTTGGCGACGAGCAGGTCGCACTGGAAACGACGCGATCCGCCGCCGTCCAACGGACGCAGCTCGCAAGCCTTTACGCCCTTGGGGCCGATCGCCCTCGACGCCGCCCACCCGGGCAACACGGCAATCCCCCGCTCCGCGAGCGCCGCGACCAGCTCGGGGTCCTGCCGCCCGGCCTCGCGCGCATCGGCCACCGCTCGGACATCGACACCAAGATCCGCCAAGTCCACCGCCGCCTCCAGACTCAGGTCGTCTCCCACGCTGAAAACGGCCGCCGAGCCCGGCCTGACCGCATACGTGCGCGCCAGCCGCCACGCCGCCCCCGCCTGCATCACGCCCGGGCGGTCGTTGTGGTTGAAGACGAGCGGGCGGTCCATGCACCCCGAAGCGACCACAACCGTCTTCGCGCGGCACTCCCAATGGCACTCGCGGAACGGGTCGTCCCCGGTGCCGATTGTGAAACCGGTCACCAGATTCTCGCCCCACACGCCCGTCACCGGCGAGATTGTGAAGACTTTCACAATCTCCGCCGCCCGCAGCCGGGCGGCCAGCGCCTCGGCCCTCCGGTGCAGCGGCTCCCCCTCGCAGTCGCGCACCCGCCAGGCCAGATGTCCCCCAAGCCAAGGCCGTCTCTCGAACAGGCAGACCCTAAGCCCGCTCTCCGCCGCTGACAGCGCCGCCGACATGCCCGCAGGTCCCCCGCCGACAATCGCCACATCCGCGTTCAGATACCGCTCCGCGCGCACGTCGCTCCCCATCCGAGCGCGGCCTCCCACCCCAACGCCGCTCTCGCCCCGAATGTCGTCCTCACCGCGGATCCCGCCCTCGCCGCGGATGCCGCCCTCGCCGCGGATGCTGTCCTCACCGCGGAAGCTGTCCTCACCGCGGATGCTGTCCTCACCCTCGATGCCGCCCTCACCCCAAATGCCGTCCCCAAGCCCCCGTCGCGGATTCAGCACCCCCGTCCCCGCCATGCGCCGAAGCGCATTCTGAAAGACCGGCCAGAGCCTGTACGGGCGATGGAAGAGCCGGTAGTAGAACCCCGCCGGCATCATCCGGTCGAAGCGGTCGATGAACGCAAAGCGATCGGTTCGCGGGTCACCCCGCACGTTCTGCGCACACACCGACATTCCTGCCCGCAACGCTGTCGTCTCGGCGCATTCGTTCGGCACCCCGTCGATTGCCACGAAGGTGTTTGACGACTCGCTTTCAAGGCTGTACAGCCCGCGGGGGCGATGGTACTTGAGGCTGCGGCCGAAGATGCGAAATCCGCTGGCATAGAGCGCCGAGGCCACCGTATCCCCCGCGAATCCACGCACCGGCCGGCCGAGAAAGCGGAAGTGCAGCGGCCGGGCGAAGTCGACGCGACAGGTGGGGCCGGGAGTCAGCCGACCTGCGGCCGGTCGCCCGGCGGCCGCGCCATCCGGCCGGGTCTCAGCCTCCGCGAGCGGCATCCCTGCTCCCTGGACACCCGACCGCCCCACCCCGTCAGCCCTCCCCACCGCCCCCCTCCACCTCCCGGTTCGTCCCCGGGTCCCTTGTCGTCCTGAACCACACCCCACACCCCTGCCCGTGATACCACCATTCCTCCTGCGGCGCAGCCCTGTCCCCCTCCCGCACCCCGCCACCTTCCCCACCCCCCCATCCCCCTGGAATCATCCGAAACTGCACCCACCGAAAGTGCTCCTCCGCGCTCAGCCCCTCCTGCGCCGGACGCGGCCCCCTTTCCTGCCCCCCGAAGGTGAATTCGTACACGTCGCGCTTGCCGCACACCGGACAGGTCAGCCGAAAGGTCATGGGCCCGATCCTTCCCGAGCGGACCGCCGAGCGGATCGAAGCCGGAACCTGGAGGCGGGCCGCGTCATGCCGTCAGTCCCAATGCCCGTACTTCATGACCGCCGCCGTCTCCCCCGAGTAGCGATTCTCCAAAAAACGTTTCAGCTGAAACGCCTCGAGGATCTCCGGCCGCTCGCCCGTCGCCATGTACTCCGCCATGTACTTTCCCGCCACCGGCCCCGACTTGAAGCCGAAGTACCCCCAGCCGGCGTCGAGAAACAGGCCGTCATAGCCGAGGTGCCCCTCCATGATCGGCGCCATATCCGGGGTCATGTCGGCGAGGCCGGCCCAGATGCGCATGAAGCGGACGCCGCGCAGCGCGGGCATGAGGTCGACGAGCGCCTCGGCCTGGTGCTTCAGGTAGTACGCGGTCGCGTCGGTCGTGTAGTTGACCTGCGGGTCCATGTGCGCGCCGGTCGCGATCTCGCCCTTGAGCGTCTGGTTGGCGTAGACGTGGTACGCGGTCGAGCTGAAGACGTGGTGCAGGAAGGGCTTGAGGGGATGGGTGACCATCGCCTGGATCGTGAGGGGGTGGATGGGGAGTTCGATCCCCAGCATGGCGGCGATCGCCGTGCTGTAGCCGCCCGCCATGATGCCCAGACGGTTGCAGCCGATGTCGCCCAGGCTGGTCCGCACGCCGGTCACCCGGCCGCCACCCACATCGATCCCGCGCACCTCGCACCCCTGGTGGATATGCACCCCGTGCGCCGCGGCCCCCTTCGCCAGTCCCCACACCACCGCGTCATGCCGCACGATCCCACCCGGCGGATGATACAGCCCCGCATGGATCGGGAATGTGGGACGGTCGGAGATGTCGAGCCCCGGAATCACCTCGGCGCACTGCCGCGGGTCGAGCAACTCGGAATGCACCCCCATGAAGTTGTGCGTGCTGGCCGCCATCCGGAACGCGCCCACGGAGGCCTCGCTGTGCCCCAGCAACAGGCTGCCGCAGTTGAAGAACATGAGGTTGAAGTCGAGTTCGTCGGTGAGGACGCGCCACAGCTTCAGCCCCTCGTCGTAGAGGCGGACGTTTTCGGGGGTGCGCTGGTTCGCGCGAACGATGGCGGTGTTCCGCCCGGATCCGCCGAAGCCGAGGTACTGCGACTCGAGGACGGCGACGTCGGTAATACCAAAATCGCGATTTAGGTAATACGCAGTGGCCAGCCCGTGGACGCCGCCGCCGATGATGATCACATCGTAGTGGCGCTTGAGGGGGGCGGGGCGCCAGAGGCGGCGAAGTCTCACCCGATCACCGAATACGACGAATCCGGATTCAGCGACCTCCGCCGGCTGAAGAAGCCTATGTCACAGGTCCTGCGAGTGTACTTGAGCGGCATCGTCACGGGTTCGGCGTCGTGGTCGCGTCCCCCTTCGACCTTCTCGATCAACTCCGCCATCAGCTTGCCCGCCACCGGCGCATTCTTGAACTGGTTCCCCGAAGTCCCCACGGCCATGTAGAAGCCCGGCAAGTCCGACTTGTCGTAGATAGGGATCCAGTCGTCGGATACGTCGTAGAGGTCCACCAGCCCACCCGTCTGACCGGGAATCCCCAGTCCCTTCAACCGCTGCGCCTCGCGCATCACCTGGGTCTCCCACTGGTGGGTGAAGCCGGTGTTGTAGTCGTCGGGATCCTCAACCCACTCCAACACGTCGCAGGGCGGGTCCTCGGAGCCGATGAGGATGTGGTTTCCGGTGGTCGGGCGCGAGTAGCAGCCGATGTCTCCGTCCGAGATCAGCGGGGCGATCTGGTGGTAGTCCATGTCGGCGGGGGCCGGCACGTAGCAGACCTCCTGCTTGAGGGGACGGGTGGTGATGTTCATTCCGTCGAGAACGCCGGCCATGCCGTTGATGATGGCGGAGTGGGGGCCGCCGACGTTGACGACGATGGGGGCGCGGAGGGTGGCGCCGTCGGCCAGCCGCACTCCGGCGGCTCGTCCCCCCTCCTTCAGGATCTCCACCACCTCGGTCTTGAACCGGAACTCGCCGCCACGCGCCTCGCAGGCGCGCTGCACGTTGTGGCAGGCCAGCGTCGGGTCGTCGATGTAGCCGGACTCGGGGATGTAGACGGCGCCGCGGATATGTCCGCCGGTGGGCGTGCCGAAGCGGTCGTTATCAAGGGTGACGGGGGGACCGTAGGTGCGGGTGTCGAGCCAGGGAAAACGGGTCGCGACCTCGGCTGCGGTGAGGTCCTCGTAGGCGACATGAAGCTCGTCGAGGGCCGCCATCACGTTGGCGAGATCGTGGTTGCGGTCGTTCTTGACGACCAGGCACCCCGTGTTGACGTACTTCGCCAGCCCCATCTCGTCGGGAACGCCCAGGTACCGCCCCCAGTCGAGCCAGTAGAAGTAGCTCTCGCGGGCCATCGCGCAGCCGTCGGGGGTGGAGTAGTGGAGGCGGATGATCGCGCAGGTGTTGCAGGTGGAGCCGGAACCGGCGGCGGGCTGTTTGTCGAGATTGAGGGTGCGGTAGCCGCGCTTTGCCAATTCGAAGCCGGTGCAGACGCCGATGACGCCGGCGCCGATGATGATGGCGTCGTAGTCGTGGTTCATGGTTTCACGATGTGCGTACCAGACGCAGTCCGGCAACGATCTTCTGCTTCATGGGAGGACTCCGTGTGACGACGGACGTGCCCGGCCTTCCGGGGAACGCCGAAGATGATCGTGCCTCGAATGGAGGCGCGTCAAGCGCTATTCCCCTGCTCCCCGCTTCAGCCGAAACCCCGCCACGTACCCCACCTCCATCTCGTCGCGCCGCACCCCCCACACGTGGGTGGCGTTCACGTCCAGAGGCCTGAACCGCTCGGGCAGGACGACACTCCGGATCGGCCCTTCGTCCTCCCCTTTGTTCACCGCGTACCACATGCCCGGATCCTCGTGTCCGGCCGGCTGAAACCAGATCTCCCCGTTCGACATGAGCCGGATCTCGCGCGTCGCCGGCCAGTGATCGGGGATGATGAACGCGTTGCGAACCGTGCGCCTCATCAGCAGCGGCACGCCGGCGTCCTCATCCTCGCCGAAGAACGGTGCAAGGTTGTCCACCGCCGCCTCGATGTCCTCCTCCGTGACCCGGATGGGCGGCAGCTGGACCCGGCGAGTCCACAGGGTATCGCCCGCGATCGAGACCTCGACGAGTTCCAGCACGCCCGGTTGCGTTCTCAGTGGACGGCTGATCACTGCGCTGCCGTTCCAGGGATCCATCTGAAAGTGGTCAGGCGGAATCCACGGCTGCACTACCCTACTGTCACCGTATTCCGGATGAGGAAGCCACCCATACGCATCCTGAAAGCTCAGCAGGCCCAGCGTGTCGAGTCCCCAGTCCCCGCCGTCCCGTGAAGCCCGAAGCACGGCGACGTCCGCGGCATCCCCCTCCGGGACCTCTCCGTCCTGCAACCACCATGGCAGGCCAAGCGCCCCAACGCTCCCGTCGTCGAACATCGCGAAGGCCTGGAACGGCGTGAAGACCCGGCGGTACGTGGCCAAGTCCATCCCGGGCTCCAACGGACCGACGCCGGACGGGAAGCGATCCGTTCTCACGACCTCGCCTTCGAGCGTGAACGTGGTGTATCGATACTGGGCGTTGTCGCCCACCTGGAGGCGGTCGTCATGGAGGAAGAGCGGGCCGGGATTCGAGAACTCCCCGGGCCCCTCACCGTGCCCGCCCACCCGTCCGACCCGGGTGCCGTCGGGAGTCCACATCGTCACCTCCGCACTCTGGGCGTCGAGCACGTAGATCGTGGATCCATCGGCGGTGGGGCGGATGTCGTGGATCCGGCCGAAGACCGCGTCGCCCTCCATCTGGTCGCCGAATTCGTATTCGGGCGCGGCGGTCCAATTCTCGATGGGGGTGAGGGTGATGACTGTGGTGTCGTCCGCGCAGGCGGCGAGGGCGCAGGCGGCGAGTGTGAGGAGTAGCGGATTCTGCTTGTGCATGGCGATTCGTCTTGTTTGGGCCGGTGCGCCCGGGCGTCGGTTGTCAAACTAGTGTCTTAGTACCCTGGCCTGGGGCGGGTGGTTCCATGCGGCTCGCGAAGGCGTTCGGCCCAGGTGCCTGGTGGCACGGGAATCACCAATCGACCTCGAGGAGTCGCCCCCACGGGACCACCTCCGTCCCACCTCGCGACTGGCGCTGGTCGCCCCCGTACACGAGACGTTTCTCGATGGCGATTCCGGCGTCTTCAAGCTCGCTGCCGAGCCTGTGCATCCCCCCGAAGAAACGAGGCGTGATCGTACTCCCCGCCTTGGCCTCGGCGAGGACGAGCCGTGTCCCCTGCTCCACTACGAGATCGACTTCGGTGCCGGCAGCCCGGTAGTGGCTCAGCCGGGGTTGCTCTCCACGGTGGGTCACGGCCTTGAAGACTTCGGACGTCACCCAGCTCTCGAAGATGGCGCCCCGCAGCGGATGGTGGCGCAACTCCTCGGCGGATCGGATTCCGAGCAGGTGACAAGCCAGCCCGGAGTCGAGAAAATGCAGCTTCGGCGCCTTGATCTGGCGTTTGCGCACATTGCTCCGGTATGCGGGCATGCGGAAGACCAGGAAACTTGCCTCCAGAACCGTCAACCATGCGCGAATCGTGTTGTGTCGCACCCCGACATCGCTCGCCAGCGCGGAAAGGCTGACTTCCGATGCGGTGCGCCCCGCGGTTGTCCGGACGAACGCCGAGAAGGACTCGAGGTTCGTGACATTGCGGAGCGACCGGACATCACGCTCCACGTAGGTGGCAAAGTAGTCGCGCAACCAAACGTGCGGCGGGATGCGGCGGTCGTGGATTCTGGGATAGGCACCGGTCCAGAGCACTTCCAGCAAGCCGCGCGGCGGCGCTTCGAAGCGCGCCAGCTCGTCGAGACCGGGCGGCATCAGGTACAACACGCCCACGCGACCCGCCAGCGATTGGCTCACCGCCTCGCTGAGCCCGAAGTGCTGCGAACCGGTCAGGACGAAACGGCCCGGCTGCGGGTCCTCGTCTACCACCTCCTGGAGGTAGGAGGTCAGATCGGGAGCGCGCTGCACTTCGTCGATCACGGCGCCGTGACGGTACTCGCGCAGAAAGCCGCGCGGGTCTTCGCGGGCGTAGATACGCGTGTCCATCCCTTCGAGCGAAATGTATGGCCGGTCCGGAAAGACGGTGCGACAGAGAGTGGTCTTGCCGGATTGCCTGGGGCCGGTGACGGCAACGACCGGATAGTGGCGCGTTCGGTCCAGCAGTGGCGCGGTCAGGTTGCGTTTGATGACGGGCAAGTGCGGGATCTGGAAGGCGGGGTGGGTGGGTGGGGGTGAGGATGAAAAGAATCGCAAAAATCTTGCAGATTGTCAATCGAAATGACAATCGGCAAAGATGGTCGAGCGATTTCACGACAATCCCCGGTGTTGCCGGACATGTCGCGCCTTCCACCGCAGCAGCGTCTGTGCCTGGATGCGGTCCGCGAGGGCCCGGTCGCCAGTCAGGATCGAGCCGTCGATTTCGCCCCGGTCGAGCAGGAGGTCCAGAAAGGCGACTTCGTTGTCCCTTAGCGGCAGGACCGCCGACAGCGCACCACGACAATCGTCGACAAGCTGCCGTCCGTACTCCTCCGCTTCTCCCTTGCCCGGGGCCGGACGCTCGCGCACCCTCCGCCAGTCCCTGCGGGCCATCGCCCCGTAGACGACGAAGGCGATTCTGAGCAGCTCAAGGTCCAGCAGTCCGTGACAGGATTCGTACTGCACCGCGTCACCCGGAGGGTCGAAACCGGTCGTGGGAACACCCATCGACAGCGCGAGCCGACTGTCATACAAATCCCTCGCCCGGTTTCGTGACAGAAGCGCGCAGAGCTTCCCGGCCACCAGCTCATGAGTGTCCACCACCGGGATCCGGCGAACACTCCAACTGCCAACGCGGTGCGAGTCCACGGTCGAGACCGGCCAGAGCGGCACCCGGTACATGTAGTTCACGTCCACCTCAAGGCTGCCGCCGCGTCCCGGCGGATGCGTGTAGCGCAGCCACCACTTCCCCCCAGCGTGCTCCACCGGCGCCCTCCTCACCACCAGATCCTCCCGGCCGAAGACGGCGGCCAGCGCCTGGTCCACCCGCGGCCGCTCCCCGAGCATGCCCTCTCTGCTCCCGGCGCCCACGTAGTTGAGGTCGATGTCCACCGACAGCCTGGGGACTTCAAAGACGAAAAGGTTGAGGGCCGTCCCGCCCTTGAGAGCCAACCTGCCCTTCAGGAAGGGGTGGTCCCGGATGCCTCGCAGCACACCCATCAGCTGCACCACCTTGGCCAACATGTCGACCCTGAAGTCGGTAGCCTCGGCTTCGGCCTCGAGTTTTTCGATGGAGACTCTCACGCGCTCTCTTCCCGCGATTCCCCGAGCAGTTCGTCGGGAACCACCAGATTCCAGTCGGCTACCAGTCGCCCGGTCCCGCGAGCACCCTGGTCCATGTAGTGCGGTTGAACGGGACGGTGGTCCCGCAGCGGTCTAATATCGCAGTCGGCGATCATCAAGGCGTCACGGTGTTGCTCCAGGAAGAACCCCACCTTCGCGCAAGTCGTCGCGTTGCCCAGCAGACGCGCGTACTCCACCACCGCGTCAACATCGAAGTACTCGACCGACTCCAGCGATCGCCACGCCTCCTCCCATCCGCCCCCGAGCCGCGGCCGATGCAGAACGTCGACGAGTGTGCGCTCCAGACTGGTCACGCGCAGGGACAGTCCCTTTCGCTCGGATTCCTGCACGCCGAAGCGTGTCCGCCCGGTGCGGCGCAGCGATTGGGGGAAGCTGGTCCCCCGGAACGTCTGGCCACGGAAGGAAAGCGTCTTCAGGGGCCGCGACGTGGAGTAGACCAGGTGTTGCCAGACCGAGTACGCCCGCCCGTGGTATTCGAGCGCGGTATGGTGCGACAGGACCGCATCGTTCCTTAGGCGGGAAGCGATGAGGTATGGGTCGACGGGATAGGACTCGGGGTCCGCGCCCGGGGGGACGACGGCATAGAGGCCGCGGCGAATCCGCTGTAGACGTCCGGTGCGGGTGTGGTAGGCCAGCAGACTCTCGCGGGTCCTCGGGCGAACCGGGCCGCGGGAAGCCAGGTGGGCGGTCAGTTCCGCGCCAGTGAAGACCGGGTGGAGACGGAAGAAGGTCTGGTGGGACGGGATGTGTCGTACTTGATGATGATTCTCGATATCCATGTTTACCTATGGGTTATAGGTGTCTCCTACTGCCAGAGGTCGATCTCTGTTTGAATACTATCAGAATAACCCAATAATTTCTTATGGGATACTCGATGAATAGACAAGCTTCTCCATCCCTGGAACATCAGGCCAATCCGGCGCTCCCCGGCCTTGTCCCGCCTCCACCACTCCACCATGGTGATCCGGCACGCACCTTCAACCACCAACCGTGACCACCCGGTAACCGAACCACTTGACCGCCCTCTCCACCCCCCTCCCCGCCCTCCCCCTGGACATCGCCCGCATCCTCATCGGCGCCGTCCTCTTCTTCTACTTCCTCAACGCGCTGCGCCAGACCCGCGACTTCAGCGATCCCGACGGCCTCATCGACCACCGCCTCACCACCCGGCTCCTCCCCCCCACCCGCATCAGCCTCTTTCAGCCGGGCATGCCCGGCGTCCTCTTCCGCGCGGTCCACCTGGCAGCCTGCGCCGCCTCGCTTCTCGTCATCGCCGGCTACCACCCCCGCATCGCGGCGCTCTTGCTCTTCGCCGCCGCCGTCTCCACCCTGCGCTGGAACGTGCTCGTCGCCTACCTCGACGACGCCATGATCCACATCTTCTGCCTCTGGCTCGTGCTGCTGCCCACCGGCGGCACCCTGACCCTGCAGGCCGTCCTGGAGCACGGCTGGAACGCCGCCGCCGCCGACTGGCTCACGGCCACCGTACCGGGCGCTGCCCCCCGCATCTTCCTGGCCAACATGGCGCTCGTCTACCTGGTCGCCGGCGCCTACAAGTTCATGAGCCCGATGTGGCGGGACGGTTCGGCCATGCACGCCGCGCTCCGCATGCCGATCGCGCGCACGCCCGGCTTCTGGACCCTGCGCTGGCGCACGCCCCTGCGCCTGGTCACCTGGGCCGCGCTGATCATGGAGCCCCTCTTCGCGCTCATCTTCGTGCTGCCGGCCGGCTCGCTCCTCAAGTGGCCGCTGCTGGCGGGGGCGGTGGTCTTCCACCTGGGGATCGCGCTGACGCTCAAGATTCCGTACTCGAATGCAGTCATGCTGGCCGCAATGGTCATCCCCTTCGGGCCGGAGATCATGCAGGGGGCGCTTGGAGTGGCCCCGCTGGAGGGCGTCGCCG
This sequence comes from Longimicrobiales bacterium, assembly GCA_965208295.1. Classification (GTDB taxonomy): domain Bacteria; phylum Gemmatimonadota; class Gemmatimonadetes; order Longimicrobiales; family Gaopeijiaceae; genus Bin94. Next base: position 2,722,774 of record OZ242328.1, read on the forward strand.
CGACCGGGCTGACGCCTCTGGAGGTCGTCGCGATCGTTTTGGTCGCGCTGATCGCGGTCAATCTCGTCTGGGAGGCCGCGAACACGGGTCTGCGGCTTCGCGAGCGATACTCGTCGACCGGCTGGGACAACCCCGCGCGCGGCCTCCTCTGGACGGTGGGCATCTTTCAGAGCTACCGGCTCTTCGACTGGGTCGACGAGCGCAACTATCACCTGCGCTTCGAGGTGACCGCCGGCGCGGACAACAACGCCACGAGCACCCTCAACCCCGACGCGCTCTTCCCCCAAAGCATGCGCCACCTGCTGCTCCAGTCCTACCTGGTCGGCAACATCTGGCTGCGCATGAGCCCCGACAAACTCGAGGCCGTCCGCCGCTCCCTCCTGGTCCGCCACGCCCGCCGCTACGCCCGGACGCACCCCGACGCGGGCACGATCGACGTGCATGCGATCGTGCAGCGCATCACCGAAGATAATCTTGAGTTAACCCAGGGCGAGCGGCGGCCGCTCATGCGCTTCACCTGCCGGGGTGGCGACGCGGTCATGCATTTTTCGGGGGAGGAGTAGAGAGCGACGATGTGCGGCATTGCAGCGATTCTGTCTCGCGACGGGCCGGTCGACGCGGCTGCCCTGCGCCGCGCCACCCGGGCCTTGCGGCATCGTGGGCCGGACGCGGAGCGCACCTGGGTTTCTCCGAGCGGCAGGGTCGGCCTGGGCCACACGCTGCTGGTGATCAACGATCCGGAGGGCCACCAGCCGATCGCCAGCGAGGATGGGCGGCTGCACATCATCGTCAATGGGCAGTTCTACGATTTCCAGCGGATTCGGGCGGAGCTGGAAGCACGGGGGCATCGTTTTCGCACCCGGTCGGACAGCGAGATCGCGCTGCATCTGTACGAGGATCTCGGCGCGGGGTGTCTGGAACAGTTGCGGGGCCAGTTCGCATTCGTGATTTGGGACGAGGAGACGGGGCGGCTGTTTGCGGCGCGGGACCGGTTTGGGCTGAAGCCGCTCTTCTACGCGGAGCACGAGGGGGCGCTTTATTTGGCGTCCGAGGCGAAGGCGCTGTTTGCGGCTGGGGTGCCGCGGGGGTGGGATGAGCGTGGGGTGTACCACTGGCTGCTGGCTTGTCCGGATGAGAGGCGGTCGCTGTTCAAGGGGATTCGGCAGGTGCCGCCGGGGCATGTGTTGAGGGCGGGGCGTGGGGGGGTGCGGTTGGAGCGGTACTGGGACTTGCCGGCGTTGCGGAGGCGGCGATCCCGGGGCGGCCAGCCTGCGGCCGGGAGCGCGGAGATTGCGCATACCGTCGAACGCACTCGCGAGCTCACCGAGGAAGCCGTCCGGCTGCGCATGGTCGCCGGCGTTCCCGTCGGCTGCCTGCTCAGCGGCGGGCTGGATTCGTCATCGGTGCTCGGCGTGGCGGCGACCTGCACGGACGGACCGGTCGCTGCCTTCACGGTGGGCTTCGAGCGACGCGAATTCGACGAGAGCGCGGGAGCGCGCGAGATGGCCGCCGCCGCCGGGGCCGACCACACCGTCGTCACGCTCAGCGACGCCGATCTGGCCGACCACTTCGCCGACGCCGTCTGGCACGCCGAAACCCTTCAGTACAACACCCACGGCGCGGCCCGCTACCTGCTCAGCCGGGGCGTGCGCGAAGCCGGCTACCGCTCGGTGCTGGCCGGCGAGGGCGCCGACGAGGCCTTCTTCGGCTACGAGTTCCTGCGCGCGGCGACGGGTGCGTCCCGTGGCGGTCTCGGACCCCGGAAACTGCTGCGCATCCTGTCGGGACTCCTGCGCTCCCCCAGACGCCACCATCCCACCCTGGCCGCCGTCTCCCCCTGGCTGGCCCGTCTCGCGCTCCTCCTCCCGGCGGCCCCCTCGCTCTTCACCCGGCTTTCGGGCGGCCTCGGCCTCATCCAGTCGGTCTGTTCACGCGACTTCCTGCACGGATTCGACGGCTACGACCCCTACCGCACCTACTACCGCCGCTGCAAGGAAGCGGCCGGCCTCTCCCGGCGCGAACCGGCCCGGCGGCTCCTCTACCTGTGGCTGCACTCGATCTTCGCCAACTACCACATGGCCGCCGACCGCCTCGACATGGCGCACGGCGTCGAGGTCCGCCTCCCCTTCCTCGATCACGAGCTCTTCGAGTACTGCAACAGTCTCCCGCTCAAGGTCCTGACCGATCACGCCCGGGAGAAGCACCTGCTGCGCCAGGCCATGCGGTCCTACATCCCGGACTCGGTGTACGGGGCGGTGAAGCGTCCGTTCATGGCGCCGTCGGCGGTTGGGGTGAAGGGGCCGCTGCATGATTTCTTGCAGGATACGCTGCGGGGTGAGGCGCTCAAGGCGGTGCCGTTTGTGGATGCGGGGGCGGTGGGGAGGGTGCTGGATGGGCTGGGGGGGTTGGGGGAGGGGGATCGGGGGTCGGTGGATTCGTTGCTGTTGATGCTGGCTTCGGTGGCGGTGTTGGGGGGGCGGTGGGGGTTGGGGTCATGAGTGCGCTCCGCCCACCAGCTGAATCCCCGCGATGAACCGGCTTTGCTCCCGCAGGCCAGATCATGTGATACATAATGATCGGTGAGATGTCCGAATACTACGGAGGCGCTTCGACGCCGATTTCGGGACGCGCCGCGGCGAAGTGGCGCACGTTCCATGTGATGATCGTTGCGGCGCCGGCCTTCTGGGCACATGCCGCAATCAGCATGTCGTAGGTCTGACCCCCGATCACTCCGCGCCGATGTGCCCTGCGCAACGCGCGCCAGGTCTCCGCTGCCGTCAGGTGGACGACCGGCGTCTCGCGCCAGTTGGCCTCCATCAGCGCAATGGCGTCCCCGGATCGCAGGCGATTGGGACCGGGCAGCCGGGTGAGGACAGCGTAGGTTTCGGCCAGCGAATGAGCGGCAAGCACAAGCTCTTCGCCCACGCACTCGCGTCGTTCAAGCTCCGCCAGGGTCCGCGCATGGTGTTCGTGCCACGAACAGACCGCCGCGACGAGAGCGCTGGTATCGCAGAGGTATCGAGTCACTCGCCGGGTTCACGCTCGCTCGCCGACGAGGCGCTGGCACGGATGTCGCTCGTCGTCTTCTCGACCTCCGCTGCCGTCAAGACGGGTCGGTCCCCTCGTGGCACCGCGACCACGGTGGATCCATGGGGTTCAAGTGTTACATCCAGCGGTACCGGCTCAATCTCGATTCGACCGGCGCGGACCCGGAATCGGACGCGGGTTCCGGGACGAAGCCGGCTCGCTTCACGAACGGCCTTGGGCACAACGAGACGGCCAGCCTTGTCGATGGTAGTTTCCATGGTAGGAATAATGGTATTTTCGGTGCCATCAGGCAAGCGCGGCCAATGGGGTCCAGTATGCCCGACGGCCGGATCATCGTGGCGGACCGCGTTTCCCGCGAGCTGCGGGTCTTCGACACCGTGGGGGTCCACCTGGCCACCTGGGGTGGCGCGGGAGAAGGACCCGGGGAGTTCACAAACCTCATTAGGCTCGACCACTGGCCGGGGGATTCGCTCGTTGCCCGTTGGTCGCAGGGCAATCGCCTGACCGTCTTTGACTCACAGGGCAACTACGGGCGCGTCTTCGGGATGCAGGACCGGGACCGCATCTATGTCGAAACTGTGTTTCCGGACGGTCTGGTCCTCGCCTGGTCCCCCACTTCGGACGATCTGAAGGCATCCTGCCGAAGGTTGCGGAACTGAAGCGTTAGCCTGGCTCAGCTCAGCGAGACTGATTCAAACTGGTAACTTCAGTTTCCATAATGACAACTATACTTTACATGTACACCGCTTGAGCGCCTACGGACCGACCAGACAACCCCTCAGCTCGCCGCCGCCCTCACCACCACCGTCACTTCCACGTCCGTCAACAGTCCCCCATCGTCCGCCCGGCCGCGCAGCAAATACGTCCCCGGCCTGTCAAACGTCACCTTCACCGTCCACCGTCCATCCTCGGGCAACGCCGGCGGCACCCATAACGGCGCCCACGGCGAGTTCGCCCCGGCACGCGTGTCCTCCCACACCTTGATCTGCGGCGGATCGAAGGTCACCGCGCTCACGGCACCAACATCCACGGCACCACCCGCCCCCTCCCCACCCCGGTACACGAACCACGACATGAACAGGCCGTTCACCTTCTGCACGGTGATGCGGGTCGGCGGAGTCAGCTGACGGCGGCTGAAGGTCGGGGACGCGTTCCAGATCGAGTCGGCGCGTGCGGAATCCGCGGCGGTTGCCAGGCGCGGGGGGCGGGGACGGCGCGCTCTCAGCAGCCCATCGTCCTCGACGAGCACGGTGAGGGTCACGGGGCTGCCGACCGTTGTTTCCCGTTCCGCGGGGCCTTCGAGGGTGATGGTCGGGGGCTCGTTGGAGCGCGTTTCCGCATTGCTGTGCCCGGCCCCCAGTGCCCCGGTCTCGGACATGAACACCATGTTGTCCACGATGTAGTCGGGCCTGAGCGAAGCGTAGGCGCGCTCCGTCACCCCGTTGGCGGTCAGCGTCCACACCAGCTCCTTGTCGCCCCAGTCGGCCGGCACGCGGACCTTGAAGACGAAGCGGTTGCGGCGCGGCAGGAAGTGAGTCGGCTGGCCGCGGTCCGCGGGGCCTGGGGAGAAACTGTTGTTTTCGCCGACGGGCACGTCGAGCTTCTCCAGCCAGTTCCGGTTCATGTAGCCGAAGAGGAAGCTGAACGAGCCGTCCTCGTTGCGTTCCCAGCCTTCGAAGGCGGGGGCGACGCTCTGGCCGCGCTGGTAGGTCTGGCCGGCGGCCTGCGAAGAGTCACCGGTGGCGATGAGCAGGAGGACCACGCACAGGAGGGCTGAGGTCAGCTCCCGGGGCTGCGACGTTATCCGCGAGCGGTGAAACCTGGGTCCCCTTCGACGGCTTCCCATCCCCCTACCGCCCGCCGCGGCCACGACCCACCCCCGTCGAATCGCCGGCCTGGTCGTCCGACCCGGTTTCCCCATCCCCATCCCCCGCGAAATACCTCGGATTCCCATTCGACGGAATCACCATGCACAGTGGACACCCCACCACATGATCGTTGACCCCCAGCGCAAGCCGCTCCCGCCTCAGAGCCATCTCTTCGACAAACTGCTCGTCGGTGAGCGACACCCGCATCCCCAGATCGATGAACATGTTCGCCACCGAGCGGTTCCCCGAGCCCTGCCAGTTCCGCGTGTCGGGCACGTTGCGGTTCGCGTCCGAAGTGTCCATGTAGCCGATGATGTGGAGGATCGTGCCCGCGGGCAGCAGCGGCTGGTGGTCCTGCGCGTAGGTGTAGCCGCGCACCCAGTTGTGGTCGTAGCCGACGCAGTTGATCGTCTCGACGTTGAATCCCCAGATCGCCTCCAGGCACATGCGCATTCCGGGAGCATGCAGGTGGGGTTCGAAGGTGACGATCTTGGTGTGCTGGTTCAGGACCTGGTAGGCGTGCAGTTCCTGGCCCGACTCGCCGGCCCGGATGTCGATGTCGCTGCCGTTGCCGAGCCCGAAGGATGTGCGACGGTACCTGGGCTCGTAGTCGGGCGGGTGGAAGCGGAAGCCGATCTCGAGGTGGGCGCGGGTGTCGCGTCCGTTGGAGTGGAGGTGGAGGGAGTTGGAGTAGATGGACGAGTTCGCGCGGAGGAGGCGGCCGGCGTCGTCATCGAAGATGTCGGGCTCGCGGCCGACTTCGTGGACGGGCCAGGTCACGCTCCGGGGACCGTCCCCCGCCTGGGCGCGCGGGACGACGGTGCTCCAGATCATGTGGTGCACGACGAACCGGCCTCCGACGGTGTGCCGGCCTTCGTGTCCGCCTTCCGGGTTGAGGCCGACATCGTTGACCTCGCGGATCTCGACGGACTTTACATAACGATCTTCGGTGACACCCGTGGGGATGGGTTCGATGTCGCCCCACCAATCGGGCACGTCCGCTTCGACGAGCACCTCGGGGAAACGGATGATGAGGTCGGGTTCGCCGGCGACCCAGACCACGTCGTCGTTGAATTCGAGGGGGGGCGGAAGGTCGGCGGGATCGCCTTCCGGGGTGCCGGCGCGCCACCAGCGTTCCAGCGCGTCGATCTCCTTGTCGTCGAGCGACATGTCGTCCTTGAAGTGCTGGATGCCGATGTCCTTCTCGACGTACCAGGGGGGCATGGCGCCTGCCCGGTCGCGGATCTGCGTGCGGCGGACGATCCGTGGGGCGTATTCGCGCACCTGGTGGAATTCGGTGAGCGCCATCGGGGCGACGCCGTTGTCGCGGTGGCAGCGGACGCAGGCGCGCTGGAGGATGGGGGCGATGTCGCGGGTGTATGTGACTTCGTCCGGATCGGCGCCGTTTGGGGTCGGGGCCGTCTGGGCGGCGAGGCCGTGGGTTGCGAGGCCCATGCCGGCGAGTCCCGGCAGGGTGAGGGTCAGCAGCAACTTGGGGATTCCGGTCAGTTTTCCGATCGACATTCGGCGAACCTCTTTTCGTTGGGGGACAACTCGCCCGTGGTCCACAGTCTACCCGGCCCGTTCGCTGTGCGCAAAGCACCGGCTGACCGTAGGTTGCTTGAGTCATACCACACCACAGAGGGAAATAGACCCCCATGCGCCCCACCCCCTTCATCACCGTAGCGATCCTCACGCTGTCCCAAGCCTGCAATCCCTCAGACAGCGACCCGAGCGACGCTCCCGCGACCGAGTCTACAAGCACAATCTCCCCTGCCCTGCCCGACGGCGCCGAGGCCATCTCCCTGCTCGGCGAACCCCTCCACCCCACCCCCCCTCCCCCCGAGATCGCGGCCCAGCGCGAAGCGGACATCGCCGCCGCCCTCGCCGACTACGAGGCCGACCCCGACGACGCGGACGCGATCATCTGGCTCGGCCGCCGCATCGGCTACACGGGGCGGTACCGCGACGCGATCGAGGTCTTTTCGGAGGGAATCTTCAAGCACGTCGACGACGCGCGCATGTACCGCCACCGCGGCCACCGCTGGATCAGCGTGCGCAGACTAGACCGGGCAATCGAGGACCTTTCCCACGCCGCCACGCTCGTCGAGGGCAAGCCGGACGAGGTGGAACCGGACGGCCAGCCGAACGAGCGCGGCATCCCCACGAGCACGCTGCAGTCGAACATCCACTACCACCTCGCGCTGGCCCACTACCTGAAGGGCGATTTCGAGGCGGCACTCAAGCCGTACGAAGACTACTTCGCGGTCACGACCAACCCCGACCAGCTCGTCGCGATCTCGCACTGGTGGTACATGGCGCTGCGCCGCCTGGGCCGCGACGAGGAGGCCGCGGCCGTTCTGGAGCCGGTCACCGCGGAGCTGGACGTAATCGAGAACACGAGCTACCACCGCCTCCTCCTCATGTACAAGGGGGAGATCGAGGCCGACGAGCTGTGGGACCCGGAGAGCGAGGACCCCGCGGGTGTGGCGATCGCGTACGGAGTCGCGAACTGGCACTTCTACAACGGGCGCGCGGAGCAGGCCGAGGAGATGTTCCGGCGGATTCTGGAGGGGTCGGGGTGGGCTGGATTCGGGTACATTGCGGCGGAGGCGGAGATCGCGCGGCTCGAGGGCTGATCGGGCTCCCGGGGTCCTTCGCCGACCGCCCACTACGGCCGGCAGCCGGCGACAACCGGGTTTGGCCGGTACCGGCTAACGCGCCACCGTCACCCCCGTCAACTGCGCGATCGCTGCCAGCGTCGTCTGGGCCGCGTTCAGCCCCAGCCGGAAGTCGTCGTCCGTGTAGGTCGTCCACACGTCCGTGGGCTGGTGCCAGTTCGGGTTCCACCCGGCACCCACCTGGGCCCCCCGTTCATTCTCCCGCAGGCTGATCGCGGCGACGAGGTTCATGAAGGGCGTGGAATCGGTGTTGGTCATGTGCGGGCCCACGGTGGCGGGGTAGTCGGTCGCGTAGCGCTCGTTGGCGGCCTTGAAGAGGAACGCCAGGTCCATCGACTCGCGCGCCATCTCCGAGTTCGACTGGAACTCGATGTTGACGTCGGCTTCGGGACGCTGATTCCGGCTGACGCGCCCGTCGGGGCCCGGCGCGCCGTGATCCCAGAGCATCATGTCGTGCTGGATCATCCCCAGCCAGCGCGGCTCGGGGTATTGCCCGGAGCCCGGCGGATCTTCGACCCCCTGGAGCTCCTGCCGCTGCTCCACGTATGCCCGCGCGCCGTTCAGCCCCGTCTCTTCGTTGTTCCACAGCACGAAGCGGATCGAGCGTTCCGTCTGGACGTCCGGGGAACTGAAGATGCGGGCGAGTTCCATGACCAGAGCGGTGCCGGAACCGTCGTCGTCCACGGCCTCGTTCACGCCGTGTCCGTCCATGTGCGCGCCCACGATGTACATCTCGTCGGGGTTCGTGGTGCCGATCTTGGTGCAGTAGACCTGGGAGCGGTCGCCGTCGACCGGTTCCTCGCGGTTGAGCTCGCGGATGCGCTCGTCGGGCTGGGCCATGAGGTCGCGGTTGACGCCGGTGCGGCCCCGGTAGCCGAAGATGACGCTGCCGCCGGGACCCGATCCGCGGCGGCCGACGCGTCCGCCGGTTGCCGTGGTGAGGTCGTCGTCCTGAGCGCGCGGAGGCGGACCGCGGACGGGCCCGCGGGGCTGGGTTGGGGCACGCCGGGGCGTCTGGTTGGCCCGGGGTGGGGGGAACGTGTAGAAAATGCGCTCGGTGGTGGTGCAGCCGAAGTCCTGCAGGGTGGATTCGATCCAGTCGACGGCGTCGCGGTTGCGCTACGTGCCCTGGCGGCGGTCGCCGAACCGGGTCAGGCCCTTCAGCGTGGCCTTGTAGTTGTCCAGGGTGAGGCGGGCGACGAGTGCGGCTACAGGGTCGGCGGTCTCCTCCGGCTCCTGGGCCGCGGCCTGCGGAGCGGCGAATCCAGCGGTGGCTACCGCAACCATGGCCCATCGGGTCATGACCGTTGGCGCGACGGGACTACCGGGTCGAATCGAGCGGCGATTTTGACATGGGCTCCTGGACATGAATCCTCCGAGGGTATGGATGACAGGCTACCGGAGCGATACCGTAGGCCCGAAACCGGGCGCTCGCAAGCGGATGGGTTATCTTTTCCGCGCGCATACAATGGCGTGCCCGGCGTGGGCGATCTCCCCCCGGGCACCCGCTTGAAATCATCGATGAAGAGAGGAGGAACCGCGATCAATGAGAGTGTTCCAGCAGATGGGCGAACACGATTACGAGAAGGTGGTTTTCTGTAACGACAACGACTCGGGACTCCGAGCGATCATCGCGATACACGACACGACGTTGGGACCGGCGCTGGGCGGCGTCCGCATGCTGCCCTACGCCACGGAGGAGGAGGCGCTCGAGGACGTGCTGCGGCTGTCCCGGGGCATGACCTACAAGGCCGCGGTCAGCGGCGTCGACCTGGGCGGCGGCAAGTCCGTCATCATCGGGGACGCGAGGGCCGGGAAGAACCCCGCGCTGCTCAGGGCGATGGGCCGATTCGTCAACACCATGGCGGGCGAGTACATAGCGGGACAGGACATCGGCACGAATTCGCACGACATGGCGGTGATTCGTGGTGCCACGAAACATGTGGCGTGCGTGAACGAGTCGGCGGGAGGGGCGGGAGACCCGTCACGGACGACCGCGTACGGGGTGAGCTGCGGGATTCGCGCCGTTCTCAAGGCGACGAACGGGAGCGACTCGATCGGCGGGCGTCACATCGTCGTGCAGGGGCTCGGCAATGTGGGGTACGCGCTGGCCAAGTTCTGTCACGAGGCGGGCGCACGGCTGACGGTATCCGAGATCTACGAGCCGCTGGCGAAGAAGGCGGCGAGGGAGATGGGCGCCGAGGTGGTGGACGCGGACGCAATCTACGATGTGGAGTGCGATGTCTTCTCGCCCAACTCGATCGGCGGCGTGATCAACGACGAGACGATCGCCCGGCTGCGCTGCAAGGCGGTGGCCGGCGGCGCCAACAATATCCTGGCCGAGCACCGCCACGGGGACGAGCTGATGCAGCGGGGGATCGTGTACGCACCCGACTACCTGGTCAATTCCGGCGGCCTGATCCGCTGCCAGGAGGAGGTTTTCGGGCGACCCACGGAGGACTTCACGATCTACTCCAAGGTGACGCAGATCTACGACCAGACGCTGCACGTGATCGGCCTTGCGGAAGAATTGGGGATCAGCACGGCGGGCGCGGCGGACTGGATGGCCGAGGAGAGGATTGCGGGGGCGGGGTAGCTCTACACCTTCTGCACGTGCTCCGGCCCGGGGAACTTCCCCTTGCGCACCTCTTCGGCGTAGCTGGCAACCGCCGCCCGCACCTCGTCCCCCAACTCTGCGTAGCGCTTGACGTGGGGTGGGGCGTGTTCCCCCAGTCCCAGCATTTCGTGGAGCATGAGGACCTGGCCGTCGCAGCGGGGGCCCGATCCGATCCCGATCGTGGGCACTGAGGCTGCTTCCGTCAGGCGCCGGGCGATGACCGCGGGCATCAGCGCCAACACGATCGCGAACACCCCGGCGTTCTCCAGCGCCTTGAGTTCGCGGATGAGCTTCTCGAACGCACCCTGACCCCGGTCCTGGGGACGGTCAACTCCCAATCGGTGCACGGACTGGGGCGTGTAGCCCAGGTGTCCCATGACGGGCACGCCCGCGGTGACCAGTGCCTCGACGGCGGGCGCGACCGCTGCACCGCCCTCGAGCTTCACCGCGCCGGCACCCGTCTCCTTGAGGATCCGTCCCCCGTTGCGCACCGCATCGGTGGGCGAGACCTGGTAGCTCAGAAATGGCATGTCCACGACGACCAGCGCCTGCTCCGTGCCGCGCCGCACCATGCGCCCATGGTAGACCATCTGATCGACGGTGGCGCCGAGCGTCGTCTCTTCCCCCGCGAGCACCGTCTGGAGCGAGTCCCCGACAAGGATCGCGTCCACGCCCGCGGCATCGGCCAGCGATGCGAAGAGGGCGTCGTAGGCCGTGATCATCACGATGGGCCGGCCCTCCTTCTTGCGGCGCGCGAAGTCGAGGGTGGTGACGGGTTGCCTGGCGGTTTCGGTCATTGTCAGATCTCGTAGGGTTCTCCCGTTGCGGCGTCAATCACGCTGATCGCCGCGGTCGGGCAGTTCTCGGCGGCAATGAGAATATCCTCAAGCTTGTCACCCTCGGGGTCGATGACCTCGGCCTGGCGCCGCGCACTGTGGGCGAAGACGCCCGGGGCGAAGGTCAGGCACAGGCCGCTGCCCATACAACGGTCGTGGTCGACTTCGATGTGCAGTGGGGGAGGCGGGCGCTTCATTCCAACCGAGTGAAACGCAGGTTCCTGACGCGCCCCGCGTCGAGCATGAACGACCGAAAGCGACCGTCGGCGAAATCAGCGAAACGGAAGGCCAGTCCCTGACCCCGGAGGGCACCGTCGTCCACTTCCAACAGGGTGACGGGGTCCCACCTTCCCGCTCGCAGGGTCAGTCCTTCGGCGCCAGCCACGCGGATGTGATAGGTCGCGTCCAGTTCGGGGCTGTAGAAGGATCCCGCGTAGCGGTCGCGGCCGGTGATCGCCTCGCTTGGGGCGTCCTCTTCGGGCTCGTCGGCCGGGGTTGCCGCGGGCGCTTCCTCCTCTGGCTCGCCGGGGTCTTCCACCGGGGCCATCCGGTCCTCCAGGTACACCTCCGCCGTGGCCGCGATGAGGCGCGTCGGGTTGATGCGCGAGCGGTTGCAGAGGGCGACGAAGGAGTAGCCGGTTTCCGGATAGCGCGTCATTGCGGTGCGGTATCCGACCCAGGCGCCGCCGTGGCCGACGGTGGCCAGTCCCCGGTGCTCGCCGTGGGAGATGCCGAAGGCGTACGGAATGGTGTCGCCCGAGTTGAGCACCCCGCGCTGATGCATGTGCGCGACCCAGTCGGAGCCGCCGCTCACGGCGCCGGTCTCCAGATTGCGGTCCCAGGCGACCCAGTCCTCCACCGACGTGAACAAGCCACCGTCCCCCACCATGTCGAGGGTGGTGACGTGGATGCGGAAGCCGTCTTCCGCGGGCGAGTAGCCGATGGCCCGGCGGGCGACGATTTCGTTGTGGTCGTCGTGGAAGTGGGTATCGGCCATCCCGAGGGGGGCGAAGAAATGGGTCTCGGCGAATTCGCGGAGAGACTGGCCCGAGACGCCGGCCACGATCTGGCCGAGGAGGAAATACCCGGCGTTGCTGTAGAGGTATTCCGCGCCCGGCTGGAAGTTGAGTCCGCGCTGGCGGTTGATGGCGGCGAGCACCTCGGAGTTGGTGTAGAAGTCCTCGTCGCGGTTTCCCGCCAGCCGCATGAGACCGACGTAGTCGCGCACCCCCGAGGTGTGGTGAACCAGGTGGCGAACGGTCGGGGGGTCGGGGTATTCGGGGAAGTCGGGGAGGTAGCGGCGGACGGGGGCATCGAGGTCGAGGTCGCCGCGCACGGCCAGCAGGGCGATCGCGCCCGCCGTGACCTGCTTGGAGACGGAGGCCATGCGGAACACGGTCGAGGGGCCGTTGGGAATCCCGTGGTCCAGATTGGCCATTCCATAGCCCTGGGCGCCGATGAGTTGGCCGTCCTGGATGACGCCGACCGAGCAGCCGGGGCCGTCCGCGGCGGCGAAGTCCGCGAAGACTGCGTCCACGGCGGGGGGGAGCCCGCCGGGGTCGGGGGACTGATTGCAGCCTGCGGCGAGCGCGGCGAGGGACGTTGCGACAATCGGTTGCCTTACTTTCATGCATGGAATCTGGACATCATCGCGGCCAGCCGCCAATCACGGACCCCACCGTCCTGTACCGGGAGCGCGCCGAACGCTTCGACCGGGAAGCGGCCGAAAGACTCGGCACCGTGCGACTTTACGGCCGCCTTCGTCTGGGCGTGTTCGCGGCCGCGGTCGTCAGCGCCTGGTGGCTCTTCGCTGCGGGAGAAGGCGCCGCGGCTTGGGCACTCATCGCGGCCGCGGCCCTGACCTTCGCGTTTCTGGTCGTCCGCCACGATGTCGCGCAGAGGCGCCACTTCCGCGCCCAGTCGATGGCCGGCTTCAACCGGGAGGGGACCCTGCGTGTGCGGCGTCGCTGGTCCGAGCTGCCCGATCCGCCGGCCGTCGCGCCGCCACAGGATCACGATTACGCTGACGACCTCGACCTTCATGGCCATGCGTCGCTGCTGCACCTCGTCGGCGTGTGCGGCACGGCTCCCGGGCGGCAAACGCTGCGGCGCTGGCTGCTGGAGGGCGCCGACCCGGAGACGATCGCGGCGCGTCAGGAGGCGGTGGGGGAGATGGCCGGCGCGTACGACTTCCGTGACCGTCTGGTGGCCGAGGCGCGGATGATGGGGGGAGGGGGGGAGGGGGGAGGGATCGACGGATTTCTGGCGTGGGCGGAAGGTGAGGCGTGGCTGGAGAGCCGCTGGTGGGTCCGAGCGGTGGGCATCCTGCTGCCGGCCGTCAACGTGACAGCCATCGTCCTCTATTCCCTCGGCATGGTTCCGGTACCGGCGCTGGTGTGGCCACTCATCGTATCGACGTTGCTGTACGTCCGGCTCCGCAAGGGACTCAACGGGGACTTTGACGAGGCTGATGACGGAGAATCCGGGGTGCGGCGGTTCGCTCCGCTTCTGGCGGTGCTGGTTGATGCGCCTCTCGAATCGGGCTATGGGGTGGAGATCCGCCGCCGATTGGGCGCGGACCCGGCTGGCGAGCCGCGCACCGCCCAGCCCCACCCTGCCCCCCACGAAATCACGACCCTCCGTGGTCTCCTCGACCTGGCCGATGTCAGACGCTCACCCCTCTTCCACATTCCCCTGGCCGTCGTCCTGTTCTGGGATGTGCACGTCCTGGCCGCGCTCGAACGCTGGAAGGCGCGTTCCGGCCCCCGCGTCCGCGACTGGCTCGACGCGGCTGGCGAAGCCGAGGCCCTGGCCGCCCTGGCGACCCTCGCCGCCGATCACCCCGACTGGACCTTCCCATCGATCGACCCCCACGCCACCACCCTTCGCGGCGAGGCTCTCGGCCACCCGCTCCTCGCCCCCGACGCCTGCGTGCCCAATGACGTCGAAGTCGGCCCCGCCGGTTCCTTCCTCCTCGTCACCGGCTCGAACATGTCCGGGAAGTCCACGCTGCTCAAAGCGGTCGGACTGAACGCGGTCCTCGCGCAGGCGGGCGCCCCGGTCTGCGCCGGGTCCCTGCGGATGCCGCCGTTGCGCATCGTCACGAGCGTGCACGTGGAGGACTCGCTGGTGGACGGGGTGTCGTACTTCATGGCGGGTCTTCACCGCCTCAGGCACGTCGTGGATGCGGCGCGCGAGCGGGGCACCCTCTACCTCCTCGACGAGATCCTGCAAGGCACCAACAGCACCGAACGCAGGATCGCGGCCCGCACCGTCCTGCGGCACCTCCTCGCCACCGGCGCGATCGGCGCCGTCACCACGCACGACCTCACCCTGGCCGAAGCGGAGGACCTGGTCGCACGGGCGGTGGCCGTGCACTTCACCGAGTCGGTCGGCGACGGGGACGAGGGGATCGCCTTCGATTACAGGTTGCGGGACGGGATCGCCACCTCGACGAACGCGCTCAGGTTGCTGGAGATGGTGGGGCTGGGGGACGGGGGCGGCTAACGCTGACACCTCACGACAACGGTGCCCCAGCGCAAAGGACATGTCATGTGTACATTACATTTTGTAATGCTGAGTTCACATTCCCTTACCGAGGGACGGCTCGAGGTGCGGGCGGTCGAGGCGGGGCAGGAGTTCGGGGTGGCGCGGAAGTGCCGCCCCGGCAACCCGCGCCAGGGAATACCCGCCAGGAGACACGGAAGAGGCATATGGTTGTCGAGAGATGGATCGCCACGAGAGGTCAACGCAACAGCCGGGTTGGATCGATCCGGCGTCGGCTCGTAGCGCCCGGTTTGGTCCTGCTTTGCCTTGCGACTCTCGCACTGGACGCCTGCGATTCACCCCCCGATCCCCAGACCACGATCAGAACCGATTCCGCCGGAATCCCCATCACCACCGCGCTGGCCCCCCAGTGGGGATCCGGTGAAGGCTGGACGATCAGCGAGGAACCCCTCCTCGAAATCGGCGCCGTGGACGGACCAGGCGAGTACCTGCTCGACGGCGTGATCGGGGCCGTCCGCCTGAGCAACGGCGACATCGTGCTCGGAGAGTGGGCCAGTGGCGAACTGCGCCGGTACGACCGGAAGGGGACATTCATGTGGCGGGCGGGCGGACAGGGCGAGGGTCCCGGCGAACACGCCTTCATGACCTTCGTGGGGTTGCTGCCGGGCGATTCCGTGGTCACCTACGACGGTGCTCTGGGCCGCGTGCAGGTATTCGGGCCCGAGGGCGCCGTTGCCCGGACCATGCGCATCGAGTCTCCCTGGTCAGGATTCCCGCCGGCCAGGGTCGTCGGCCTGTCAGACCGCCGGCTGGTCATGACCTTCCAGGACCAGCAGCGGGAGATTCCAGTCGGAGTCGTGCGGTGGCCGGGTATCCGGATCACCACGCTTTCCCTGGAAGACGGGGCTGTGGCCACGGTGATGGACATTCCCGGAGCCGAGCAATACATCACTCGGACGGGGTCGAGCATCAGCAATCGCGGGTACGAGTTTGGAAAGGGACCCCAACTGGCGATGGCGGGCGGGCGGCTCGCCGTGGTCGATACCGAGGTGTTCTCCGTCCGGTCGGTTTCCCTCGACGACGGTGCCACCACGGCGATCCTGCGGCGGGATGAGCCGGCCCGGGAGGTGACTTCCGAGCATGTGGAGGCCTACGTCGAATGGATGGCCAGGCGGAACGTTGCCTACGGAGGCTATACGGAGGAGCATGCGGAAGCGAGCAAGCCGGTCTGGCGCAACGAACCGATGGCTCCCACCCTCCCAGTCCTCGCGTCGATCCGTCTGGACGCAGCCGGAAACCTCTGGGTGGAGCCGTTTGCCGTCTACGGTTCCGAAAGGTCCCCCTTCGAGGTCTACACACCGGACGGCACCTGGCTGGGGTCCGTCGCCACGCCGCCGGGGCTCATTCTGGCCGTGGGAAGGGAAAACACCGGCCTGGAAATCGGCGACGACTACATTCTGGGTGTGTGGAGTGGGGAGCAGGGGGTTGAATACGTGCGGATGTACGGGTTGGAGAAGTAGGTGGGGCGCGGGGCGGAGGTTCGATGAACCGAATCGGGTGGACGGCTCAACCACTCTGACCAGGCTTCCGGATTCGCGCCGAAATCCTCACCACTGACCAACTTCAGGAAATCAATCGCGGACTCCCGGGTTCCCTCGTGCTCCGCGCCAACGTATGCAAGCAGGAGGTCCGGGGCGCTATGGATCAGGTGCCTCCCGAACGCCGGCGCGATCTCGGTGGCGGCCAAGAGGTCCAGGACAATCGGAAAAGCGAACAGATTTGTGCCATCGAACAGCGCCATCAGGGGTTCCTGGGCCGACTCCCACCGTACGGAGCGGTTTTCTTCCGCTCCAAGCAACCCTCGTAGAACGGCCCCGGCCACCGTCTGAACTCGCCCGTCGGGGTCGATCAGGGAAGACACCAGGCGGTGCCAGGTGGCATCGTCTTCGCCGAAGATGACAAGAACGCTCACGGCAGCGGCGCGAGCCGACCAGGAGGCGTCGTGGGCGGACAGTTCATGGGCGAGGAGACGATCCTGCTCCCCATTCAGGGCATCGATCAGTCTCCAGATCGCATCCAGGGCTGCCGGATCAAGACCCCTGATCTCGGCACTTTCGCGCACCTTCTCCGAATCGTGTCGAACGCTGGAAATCTCTGCCGCGAGGACCAGCGTGCCGAAGTCCTCCTCGGCAACGGTCTTCAGGGCTTGCCAGGGTTCCGGCAAGCCGATCGTCCGGGTTCCGGCGGTGCGGTACCTGACCCGAGCGCTGTCTTCGATGCCGACAATGACCGTGTACCGTCTGCTCCAGTCGGTGCCAGACTCGAGGTAAATGAAAACGGCGGCATCGGGGAAGCCAAGTTCGCTCTTCATGGTGGCCGCGCAGGCGTGGAGGGGTTGGTCCGGATCGATTCGCTGGATGGCTTCGAGCAGGTCGGTTGCCTTCCAACTCTGCAGCCCGACGAATTCGACGGGCCCGTGCGGGCCGGCAACGACCTGACCAACGCCATGTGACGCCGTGGCAGCGAGGAGAGTCGTCACTCCAAGGACAGACAGGAGGATCTTCATGGTTGCCCCTTCCTGGCGGATGTGCGGCGGCGGCCGTCCGAAACTGCAGATAGGACGCGACATCTTGCCGAATCGTTTACACTGGGGGCCTTCGGTCAGCCCGGAAGGGTTGCCAGGCTATTGTCCAGAGAAACCGGGGGCACTGTCCGGAGGGCGATGTCAGATGAAGAGAAGAGCAACCCAGTCATACATACTGTAATGCGCAGATTACATTTTGGAAAGTGTAGTTTACATGTTATGCAAAATACGGAGGGCTCGACCCATGATTAACCCCGACGCCCGTTCGCGCACTCGCGTGAACTCGCGCTCTCCGTGCAGCTACCTCACTTCGCCCGGCAGCCGCTTCACCACAATGGTCGGCACATCCAACTCGTCGACTTCCCAGTAGGCGACCAGGCCGTCGGGCCCGAATCGATTACCACAACTCTGTAGTTCCCGGAGTCCAGGATATGGAGATTCCCCGTGGCGTCAAAGCTCACCGGACCCCGGCCGGCGAACTGCGCCCAGTCGGGGGCGTTCAGGCCACCTGCACGGTACACCTCGGGGAAGTCCGCAGTCAGAGAGCGATCCTGAGCGGTGAGCGGGGCCGCGGCAGCGATGCAGGCAACCAGGGCGTTTCCAACGGTACGTCGTGAGGAGATTCCGGCGAATGTCAGCATCTTGGTGCCCCTCTTGCAGGTCGCGATGTGGTTGGCCCGGCGGTGGGACGCTGGCGGAGAGACGGGCGTTTACCCTTCCATTCCCTGTGAATCAGACCCGGGGCTTCCGGAACTGCAAAGCCGGGCCAGCCGACCGTCACCAGTCGCTCTCGACTTCGGGACCAAGGACCGCACGGATCCTGGATTTGATTTCGCTTATCCGGCCACTCCACTCCTCGAACCGTTCCTTCGCGTCGGGATCTCGGCCTATCTCCCCGATAAGCTGTCGCATCTCGGCCAGCGCGTCCCTCACTTCCGGACTCTTGACATCCGCGGTCGTAATGCGGGACGAGTAGTCGCCGAGCCAGAGCTCGCGATTGGTTTCCACCAGCTCCGAAAGCACCTCGTCCGCGGCCGCCTGGTACGTCTCTGCAGCGATGGCGTGCATTATGGCGTAGCCAGTCATGTACCCCGTCGCTGCTCCGACGTACGCGCTCAATTCCCGGCCCCGCTCCTCGCTCAGCCGCCCGGATTCCATCAACTCCCGGAGGATTTCCTGGATCTGCGCTGCCCGGTGAGAAAGAGACTCCACGACCTCGTCCACGGCGGCAGACACCTCATCCGGAGTGTCCGGTGCCGCGCCTTCCACCGGATCCATCGTTGTTTCCTCTTCGATCGCTGTCGGTCGATCGCAGTAGATGAGCCCGAACGGCAGCGCGCACGCCACCGCCAGACTGCTGGCGGTCCGCAGCCAGCGCGGAGCGGGAGAGCGGGTGTCGGTTGAAACGATCATTCTGATTCTCCTTTCAAGTGCCTTGGTTTGCCCGGCCCCGCCGACCGCGCTCGCGGGCAGCGGTGGGCGGAAGCCGCGTGGTTCCGATGCGTTGGCAACGACTCGCAGCAGCGCTTTGGCGTAGGTCTTCGGACACGATCTCCCCATGCCCAAAGCGAGCTCGTCACAGCACGACTCCTCGGCGGTTCGAAGCTGGTGGCGGGCCCACCACGTCACCGGGTTCCACCAGAAGACGGAGCAGGCCAGCCATTCCAACCAGCGCACCAGGTGGTCGCGGCGGCGGACATGAGCCAGCTCGTGGGCCAGGATGGCGCGGAGTTCTTCCCCGTCAGGGTCGCGCAGGAGGAATGACGGGACGAGCATCCGGACCCTCCCCCCACTCCACCACACCATGGGCGTCACGCGGGCGTTCGTGGTGCACAGTTGGGGGATCCGGGAGAGCCCAAGATCCCGGCCGACCTCCGCGGCCCGCCCACGCAGCCACGGGGGCGCCGGCCGCACGGCCCTCTTCAGCGTGCGCCGGAAGCGGATCGCTCGCACCGCCGTCCACCCCAGGAGTCCAACCGTGCCCCCAAGCCACAGGATCACGAGACCGGGTTGCAGGAATGCACCGAACACCGGCCCCGGCGCACGCTCGGCGGCTACCTCCGCGAGCACGATGCCGACCGCGCCAGACCCCGGCGCTACGAGCGCGGCCACCGGCTCCGCCGGGAGCACCGGAAGCGAAGCGACCGCCGGCACCACCAGGGTCAGCAGCACCATCAGCCACAGCGGGCAGGAGACGGCCGGCCGGTCCACGCGCCGGTGAACGATCCACACCGCGACCGCGAGGACGACCGAGACCGCCAGCTTGGTCGCACCGATCTGGAGGAGCAGGCCGGTCATATCTCCTCCTCCAGAATGCGGTGCAGCTTCTCGATCTCGGCGTGCGACAGCTTGTTGTCCGCGACCAGGCGGGTGATCATCGGCACGAGCGAGCCCTGGGTGAGCCGGTTCGCGAGCGTTTCCAGCTGGGCACTGGCATAGGCATCGCGGCCGATCGCGGGAGAGAACACGCTGATGCCCAGGTCCCGGTTGCGGATCACGAACCCCTTGGAGGCGAGGCGTTGCAGAAGCCTCTGCACGGTGCCGTGCTGCGGCTTCGACGCGTCCGGATAGAGCCGTTCGCGGATCTGGCGGGCGGTGATGCGGCCTTTCCGCCAGAGAAGCTCCATGACGGCGAGTTCGGCGTTGGGGAGGGCGGGTATCGTCACGGCAGGGATCCCTTTCGACGAGGGGTAACACGACTTCATGTCGTCACGTTAAGACATGGCGTCGTGCATGTCAAGCGTCGTACAACCCGAAGCCGTTCGGCTCGAACAAACCCACGGGGGCCGTATACACATGGCCATCGGAGCAAGCGACGAAGAATGAGTCCGCAACATTGGCATACGCCTGATCCGCGGTCGCATCGGCACCATTCGCATTCCGGCACTGCTCACTCTCGTCATCTCCCCAGAACCGCGGCGCCTGCGTATCCCCTCGCGCCATGTATTCCCACTCCGCCTCGGTTAACAGCCGGTACTGCGCCCCCGTTTCCTGCGACAGCCACCGCAGGTACTCCCGCACATCCTCCCTGCTCACATTCATCACCGGACGGCTTCCCCGGCCCCATCCCTCGTCGCGGGGACTAAACCCCGCGCATCCCCCCGCCTCCACACACGCGTCCAAGCCCTGGTCCCCGACGGGAAACACGGGAGGCTTGTCCGCTATCTTGAACGCGGAAGGAGGGTCCATAGTGGAAACAGGAGGAAGTGCCCCATGAAGAGAAGAGCAACGCATTCCAGCGTCGGAATCGTTTTCTGCAGCGTGGCGCTGGCGGCTGCGGCGCCAGCATCCCCCCAGGAAACCATCACCCTCCCCGGCGAGGACCGCTGGCTGGAGCCCCGGTTCGAGGAACTCTACCGCGTCGGATCCCTGTCCGGTGAGGACTGGGAGCAGTTCGGCTCCATCCGCCGCGTCGCCTTCGATGAGGCGGGACAGCTGTACGTCTTCGACAGTCAGGCCGACCACATCCTCGTGATAGGCCAGGGCGGCGAGCTGCGGCGCACAATCGGCGGGCGGGGCGATGGCCCGGGCGAGTTTCGCAACCCGGACGGACTCGCGGTGATGCGCGACGGGAGGTTGGTGATCCTGGACACCGGCTACCCCGGGTATCACCTCTTCAACGCGGACGGGGAATACGAACGCAGGGTGCGCCTGCTGCCCGGGCCGGGCCGCATGATGCATATGGACTACCTGCCGTACCCCGGTGGCGACGCCGTCGTATCTGCGGTGGGAAGCCTGCCGCTGGTCATCCGGTTCTACGATGGCGCGGATGACAAGTCGCACACGAGCCGGCCGGTCGAACGCTTCATCCTCACGGGCGACGTGGTGACGAGGGACACTGTCGCCGAGGGCTGGTTGCCGCTGGGTGGAGAGCCGGTGACCAGTGGTGAGCGGTCGGGGAAGGTCTTCGGGCCGAGGATGCTTCTGGGGGTGCTGCCGGACGGGAGCGTGGCCTTCTCCGACTCGTCGGCTTACGCAATCAGGATTGCACGGCCGGGCACCGGTGTGTGGCGTGTGCTGAGACGCCCGCTTCGGCCCATCCCGGTAACGAACCGGATGATCGATGCCGAGAAGAATCGTCGGCTGGCAAGGCTCGACAGATCGGAGGGAGTGCGGAATCCAACCCTCATCCGGATGGAGCGCGAGCTAGTCGACAAACTGGAATTCTTCGAGGAAGTCTCGATCCTTCGTGAAATGAAGACGGGCTGGAGCGGCGAAATCTGGGTGCAGCGGGGTGGGGAGGAACCGCTCGACGATGAGGGGCCAATCGATGTCGTGACTATGGACGGGCGATACCTCGGGAGCTTTCGGGCGGGCACCATTCAGCTGCCTTCCGCTTTCGGCCCCGACGGCCTGGTGGCATTCATCGAGATGGACGAGCTCGGGGTGAACATGGTGGTCGTGAAGAGACTGCCGGCGACGTTGAGGTGAAGCGTAGCCTTTCAGGATGGTAAATCAGAGATTACATTTTGGAAAGTGTAGTTTACATGTAGGCGCTGGCATCCTCACTCTCAAGTGCGGAGCGGTGACGATGTGGGATGCGTCTCAGCCTGTCACAGAAGGTGGCACATTGAAGATCCCGTCGCTGAGGTTCCCGGCTGGGGCGGCAGCGCCGTTCCTGGCCGGCCGCCCCCGTCGCTCCAGACTCACGCGGCTCGCAGCCGCTGTCTTCTTGGGGGGACTCGTAGCCCCAGGCCTACCGGTCGCCCTGGCCGGGGGACAGGAGACACCGGTGCGCGCATTGCGTGCGAGCGCCGAACCCGTGATCTCCATCGGTCCTGGCCAAGGGGTGGACTCCCCCTACGAACTGTTCCAGGTGGACGGAGCGATGCGTCTTCCCGACGGCAGTGTCATGGTGATGGTCCGAGGCCACTACGAGGTACGCAGATTCGGGCCGGACGGCACCCACCTGTGGAGTAGGGGGCGTCACGGCGAAGGCCCGGGAGAGTTCGCGTTTCCCGTACTGTTGACCACTTGCTCAAGCGACAACCGGATCGTCATCTACGACCGCTTCCAATACCGGGTAACCATCCTGGACAACGATGGCGAGCTGGTGGACGACTACCTTTTCGATTTCGGAGACCGGACACCCTATAGCCTGATCAAGTGTGCTCCGTCGGGGCGGATGGTCTTCACTCCATACGAAGACCAAAGTCAGATGCCGGACCGTGAGGGTCCCTACCGCTGGGTTGCGGATATCGTCTACCACGACGGTGAAGGGGCGAGTCCCCGAGTATTTCGGCAAGGGATCCCCGGGGCCGACCGGATGCTGTATTTCCAGTATGGCGTGCCGTCCACTGCGTTGCCGCTGACGTGGGGACGCACCCTGTCCATTGCCGCGACCGACGAAGGCGCCTGGATCGGAACGGCCGACAGTCACGAGATCGAACTGGTTGACTGGACAGGAACCACGATCGACCGGATTCGGTGGGACAGCCCCGATCTCGAAGTCACTGACGACCACCTTGACGCCTATCGCGACGAGTTGTTCGAGGCGTACCGAAGCGGGGGACGTGACGATTGGGAGCAACGGTTCAATAGGATGTGGGAGGGTCGGCGTCCCACCTTGCCGACCAGGTTCCCCGCCTACGACGATCTCATCATCGCCGATGGCTTGATCTGGGTGCGGCACTTTCGCCCACCCGGGCAGACGGAGCAACACTGGCGGGGCTTCGACGACGATGGAACTCATGTCGCCACGATGTCCCTGCCAAGCCGCATGAAGGTCCAGGATTTCGGATCCGATTGGGTTCTGGCCGTCCTGACCGGCCCGCTTGGAATTGAGCGGCTGGTCGTCCATCAACTTGAGAGGAACGAGCCATGAGGACGCCACTCTCGGCAGCGGTCGCCATTTTCGCGCTGGCGACCACTCCTGCCTGCGCACCGGACGTGGCCGGCGTGCCCGAGGTCATCGAGCTTCTACCCTTCGCCTCGAGCGGTGCCCCGCTCAGCGCCACCGAGGACATCGCGATCGTGTCCGAAGAGATCGCGTGCGTCATCGACTCCTACGAGTCCCGGATTCACTGCGTAGACCGGAGCGATAGCGGCGTGGCCGTATTCGGTCGTGAAGGCGAGGGGCCGGGTGAGTTCGACGGGCTCACGGGCATTGAGCGTGGCCCAGGCGGTCAACTGTTGGCCATGGACTACGGGTCCGCGCGAATGACCTTCTTCGAGCCGGACGGCACCCTGGTCTCGGAGGCGCCCTTGCCGCCTCTCTTCCAGCCATCGCAGCTACGTGGCGATCGGCTGTTCGGGTTCGAGTTGGGGATGCCGGATTTCGCCAGCGGGGAAACCCAGCCCACCTATGTTCCCATGGCGGCCGACGCCCGCTCGGGGGAGGTGCTTTGGCAGCGCACGGACCTGGCCGACGCAGTGGAACTCGAGTGTTTCAACGGGGCGGTGGGCGCCTCGACGCCAGGCGGCGGCCTCGTGTTCGAGGCCTGCGGAGATGAGCTTGCGTTCTTTGCTGACAGGGATTCCCCAAGCGCCACCGTGGTCGCTTCGCCCAGCTACGTCGAAACCCTGCCCAACGACCGTGACATGAGCGACCGTATGGAGGAAATCACCGGAGCCGGTCGCTACCGGGGAATGTCCGACTCGGCGATCGCGGCCATCGTGGCGGAGTTTCGCGAGAAGCCCAAGGGGTGGATTCTCAGGCCGGATCCATTCGGCTTCGATCACCGGAATCGGCTTTGGGTGGCCACCTCCCGCGACCACGACGCTTTCTCCTACTTCGACCTCTGGACCGACACGGTGTACGCCGGCGCCGTGCGCGTCCGGGACCGGCTCATGGGCTTCGACATCTTCGGCTCGACCCTCGTGACCCTCGTGGAGCGAACACCCGGCGAAAACGGCATCGGTGAGCGGGGGATCGACTGGTACGATCTCGGCGAGGTTGGCGATGGCCGATAGTCGGCATCCCAGCCGGTCCGACGGATCCGCACCCCACAACCCGGACACGCAACCGCGCGACAGCACATGGTCCAGATCATCGAGAGCGTGAAGCTGGCTAAGGACAGGAGCGGCAATATGAGAGTGCTATTCGCCCCTCGCCGCTGAACCGGAGGCCGAGGGTCGCTGATGGCGTGCGTCGCGCGAACCCGACAACCTTCGCGCCGGTCAGCGTGTCAGTCGATTGTGACAGCACTTCGCGTGACCCCAACCAAGTGGGAGTTCACAATGGCCAACTTTTCGATCACGGGAGCTCCGAACTGCCGAGCCCGGCTGGCGCGGGAGACGCACTCCATCTGCTTGATGCGAGCGGCGTGATGACGCGCCGCCTCACAGCAGCCGCACTCCTCCTCGCGTCGTGCGCCTCGCCCGACAACCCTTCCTCGACCACCGTTCGCGACAGCGCCGGTGTTCTGATCGCCGAGAGTCCCCTCGAAGCCTCGGGCGACGAATGGCGGCTTCAGCTTCCCCCCGTACTCCAGATCGGGCGAAGCGGGGGAGGGGATGACGGACCCGATCTCTTTGGACGCATCATGCAAGTCATACGGCTGACGAGCGGGGACATCGCCGTGGCGGAAGGCCTGGCGGGCGAGATCCGCGTTTTCGACGATGACGGAGCGCATCTGCGCGCGTTCGGACGACGCGGTGAAGGACCTGGAGAGTTCGCAAGCCTGTGGACGATTGCGGAATTGCCGGGCGATACGATTGTGGCGATCGATCCCCGGGGCGGGCGGGTTTCCCTCTTCACATCCTCTGGATCGTTCGTTCGGTCATTTCCCATTCCCCGGCTTCCGGGGGCGTCTGCCCCGAACGTGATTGGCTGGCTCGACGACGGCACCCTGCTCATCGACGCCCTCACTCGATCTCCCTCGCGGGACACCCGCGATCAGTCCACGCACTTCCTGTACGCGGTTGACCGTGATGGCGAGGTTCTGGGGACCCTTGGCGAGTTCGCGGGCCAGCAGTTGGGCCGCAACGGCTATGCAATGGCCTTCAGCGGGCGGGCGGAGTTCGCGGCAGGCGGCAACCTTGCCTGGTATGGCCAATCGAGCCGATTCGAGTTGGTCGGGCATGACCGATCGGGATCCGTACGCAGAATCGTGCGTGTGGACCGGGTCCCGAGGGCAGTGACACAAGTCGAGATCGACGAATCGCGGGCTGCGGCCGAGGAGAGCCTCCGGGGAATGTCGGGCCCTGCCGTGGAGCGAATCCGCGCGACCGAGTTCGCGAGCACCCACCCGGTCCACGGAAGAGTTTTCTCCGACGAAGCTGGCAACCTTTGGGTAGAGCGGCATCGAAGCGACCTGGTCGAGGACTCCGGTGACCGAGAGTGGGACATCTTCGACGACGAGGGCAGGCTCATCGGCTATCTGGCGACTCCTGGCGACTTCCGGATCACCTGGATCGGCGCGCAGCTCGTCCTTGGAGTGCATTCGGATCCGCTCGGAGTGGAGACGGTCCGGATGTACCGATTGGACAGGTGACCGGGATCGGCTGGTTCGCCCTTCGCACGATCGTCGAATACGCGCCCGTCTATGACCGCGACAACCTCGAACTGACGAATGGAGTGGCCGAATGACGAACGCGACGAGACCGAGGCGACCGAAGAGGCACCCAGCCATCAGGCTTCCACGACACATCTCCCTCGCCCTCGCGATCCTCTGCGCCCTGAATCCGGGCTCTCCGGGACTGGCCGCATCCGTCCGGGCCCAGGTCTCGCAGGACTCGGTGGTGACGACGCTCAGGGAATCACCCGACTGCGACTGCCGGATCGCGTTGACCAAAGTGATCAGTCTTTCGGACAGTCTGCACCCGGGTCTGTTCGCATACAGCCCCCTGGTGATGCGCGATTCGCGAGGCTTCTGGTACGCCACGTCGAACACCGATGGGCTGAAACAGGTTGGCGTGTTCGATCAGGACGGTCGGCTCACGAAGGTGATCGGCGGTCTGGGAGAGGGGCCGGGCGAATTCAAGTTCATCAACCATATCGTCGTGGGCTCTGGAGATTCGCTCTACGTCTACGACCATGCACAACTACGCAGATCGGTTTTCGATCCCGATCATGAGTTCGTTCGCACCGATCCGATTCACGCGTTCATGCGCCAAATCGTGCCGCTTTCGTCAGGCCACATGATCGTCAGTTCAGCCGTCATGGCCTCCGATCGGGCCGGCTGGCCGCTTCACCACATCGGCGCGGATGGCAGCGTTCTCCAGACATTCGGCGCCGACGCCATGCTCGAACATAGCGGCATCGCGATGGGCGGTGACGGCGTGTTATGGGTCGCACCGAGGAATGCGTACGAATTGGCCAACTACTCGGCGGTTGGTCCGAAGTTTGAACCGACGAATCGCGTGTACCGGAGGCAGGCCGAGTGGTTTCAGCCGTGGACGGAGCGATCACCGGATGGCAGGCCGAGACCGTCCATAAGCAGATCGCGTTCGGCCCGGAAGACCCGACGCTGCTGTGGGTGGCGATAGGTGTCGCCGACCCCGAGTGGGCGCCCCGCCCGCCACAGAGGTCGTCCAAGGAATTGATGGATTCGCTGTACGACAGCATTCTGGAGGCAATTGACGTGAAGAGCGGCTCGGTTCTGGCGACTCGGCGCTTTGGACCGACGTTGTCGCGGCTGACGTTTCAGGGACTGATACCCGCAGTCAGGATTGACGACGCGAACAATGTCTGGATGGACGTCTTCACTCCCACGCTCCACAGGAGGTAGCCCCCGAGACGCCTGGGCGCCGCTCCCAAAATTCACTCCCGCACAATCCGATACCGAACCACCCGCTGTACGTCCAACTCGTCCCGGGTCACGGCCCACACATAGTCGCCGTCAAACACCGGATTGATCGCGGCCCGGAAATCCGCGGGCGCATCGACCGCACCCAGGTAGGTCCCGTCCGCCTCGAAGACATCGTATCGAATCCTCTCGCCCAGCGAGACGTCGGAGGCTGACCGCAGTTCGGGCGACAACTCCACCCAGATCCGTCCATCCTTTCCGCTGTGCAACCTCCTGAACACCGGCTTGGTTTCCGGAATCGGCGGGGCGTTCCACTCCCAGTCCGGATCCATCCAGACCATCATGTCGGTGATCGAGTCGCGGTAGTGGTCCCGCTCGGCCGGGGGGACCGGAATCGGATCGAAGGCGCGTTCGATGCGGAGGACCCGCTCCCCGAGAAGCAGATCGATGCGGTAGTCGCTGGAGATTCCCTTCACGATCCCTCCGTGCGGGTGGCCCGCCCACACGGCCGCTGGACCGAAGGGCACGGGCTCCGTTCGGTGGCCGGTGGCTCCCGTCGGGCCTCTGGGCTCCGACGAAGCGGTGAGCATAGGAGGGTCGAAATCGCTCGCGGGGCCCGGGAGGGTGTCGAGATGCGTTCCGTCCGGTCCGCGAACGATGACGACTCCGTCGAGCATGGCGTCCATCCCGGTCGCGGTTGCGTCGACGTGAAACGTGTAGGTTCGGCCAGCGGTGTCGGTCCAGAGGCCATGGGAGCCGTACGGGTGGGAGTCCTGCAGGGGCCACTCCTCCCGGTCGCCGGCTTCCGGGCCGAGGAGTTGCACGCGCCGGTTGCGCGGGTCGGTAACGACGAGACGGCCATCGGGCAGGAATGCCACCTGGTCGGCGCGGTCCAGTTCCCCCGGTCCCTCGCCACGGCGCGCCACCGTCCTCACGTAGTCGCCAAGGGCATCGTATTGCAGGATCTGGTCGGCCTGCCCGTCAAGGACATAGACGTTGTGGTCGTCATCCACCGCGATGGATAATACGCTCCCGAAGAGGTACTCCTCCAGCCCGTCGAGCTCCCCGATCGACACCTCGGGTTCGAGGGTGGCGTCCACGCCCCACACACTCCCCGCGAGGGTGCGAACCACTACGGTGTCGCCGATGGTGTCGGTGACGACATCGGCCTGGTTGTCTGGCACAGGCGCGTCCGTTTCGCAGGCGACCGTCGACAGGGAGATCGCGATGATGCCTGCGGCTGTTGCGAGGCCTGCTGCGGTGCCGGCGGGGATTCGGGCGGTTCGCGTGATGGTCCTTGTGGTTTTGGTCATGTCCGGCTCCTGGTCCGCGGGCGCATGTGGTTGCGCGGATTGATGTATACTCCACTTTACATAATGTCAATCATAGTTGACAGGTTGTCGCGGGGACAACTGCCGCTCGCCAGGACAACCTACGCTTGGCAATCGATTGGGGCGATTCTGGAGCAATTGTGATTTGAGCAGGCCGAGGGCGATGCACCAGCGGGAATGGCCAATTCGAATGAGGATGGTGAGGAACACGTCAAGTCAAGTCAACTCAACAGTCGTCTGGACCTGCGTTGCTCAAACTGTTGGGCGGTCACGAGCGTATGATTGTCGTCCTCTACCCGCTCGACAATAGCCTCGATCTCGACCTCGCGGTCGAAGAAGCGGTCTCCTGCGACCCAGTTTCCTCCGGCTTTTCGTGGTGTCATTCCGGTTTTCCCATCAGAATTGTTGCCAACGGTATTGCTGGCAACGGCAATGTTGGGAGACCCGCCGCTTAGTTAGAGGTCAAGGGGTTCTCGTGGTCGGAAAGGGGGATATTCCGGGTTCCAGCACGAGAACGTGCCCGTCGGCCCTCCGCGAAGTTGTGCGAAACCGACAACTCGCCCGCCTCGGGTGCCTGCAATAGTTTCCGGTCGGAATCACGAAGAACACAACAAGCTCCCGCGGCTCACAGCGTCCCAGCGTCTCGTCCCCACCCCCAGAGGAGAGGGCATTCATGAACTCCCGCATTCCCGCCGCCCGTGTCACTGCGTCGATCCTCGGCGTTTTCGTCCCCCTCGCCTGTGCGGACCAAGGCGCGCAAACCGACCCGTCCCGCACCCAGATCCGCGACAGCGCCGGAGGCGGAAACGGAATCTGACGTCATCGTCTCATAGTGGGTCATGGGGCATCAGGAGGGTTCGTAAGATACGGTACAGTATTCATTTAGGTCACACCATGGCTCATTGCCGGTCGGCTCATGTTGTGTCACCGAGTGTCGTTCGTTATCATTTATTCTCAGTCAGAAAGTGATAGCAATCGGTATTTGCGAGGTCCCCCGCTGACCTCGTGGAAGGGAGCACTCGAATGAAGCGACCGAGGAGGCTCAGCGCGAGTTTCGTGAGGACGGTGAAGCACCCCGGACGGTACGGTGATGGGTACGGGGGCTATGGCCTCTCTCTCTTCGTCAAGGAGCTCGGAACCGGGCGGTTGTCGAAGACGTGGAGCCAGCGGATCCAGATCAACGGCCGGGTCACGAATCTCGGGCTTGGGGTCTACCCCGTGGTCACACTGGCCGAGGCGCGGGAGCAGGCGCTTGAGAACAAGCGGGCGATTGCGCAAGGCCGTGATCCCCGGGGGCGGGGGATCCCGACGTTCGCGGAGGCAACCGACAAGGTGATCGCCATGCACCGGGCCACGTGGAAGCCGGGCACCAAGAGCGAGCAGCACTGGCGCGGGTCGTTGCGGCAGTATGTGTTGCCGAGGATCGGACGGAAGCGCGTGGACCAGATCACGACCTCGGACGTCATGGGCGTGTTGCTGGCCGACGACTTTTGGAACCGGCGCAACGCCACTGCCAAGCGGGCTCGCCAGCGGATTTCGGCCGTGATGAAATGGGCGGTGGCGCAGGGCTACAGGGAGGACAACCCGGCCGGCGACGCGATCGCGGCCGCGCTGCCGAAGCACAACGGGCGCGTGCGGCACCATCGGGCGTTGCCGCACAAGAAGGTCGCGGCGGCGCTGGCGAAGGTGCGGGCGTCGACTTCCAATCCGGGTACCCAGCTCGCGTTCGAGTTCCTAGTGTTGACGGCCTGCCGCAGTGCCGAGGTACGAGGAGCGCGGTGGGAGGAGATCGAGCTTGAGGCGGCCATCTGGACCATTCCGGGCAAGCGAATGAAGACGGCCAGGAGGCATCGGGTACCGCTGTCGCGGCGGGCGCTGGAAGTGCTTGCCGAGGCCCGTGCTCTTGCGCCCCGCTCGCAGTTGGTCTTTCCGGGCAGGTCGGGTCGGCGGCTCTGCAGCCGTACGTTGTCCGTGCTCGCCCGGCCGCTCGGGTGCGTGCCGCACGGCTTCCGCACGTCGTTCCGGAATTGGTGCGGGGAGACCGGCGTCCCGCGCGAGGTTGCGGAGCGGTGCTTGGCGCACGTGGTGAGGAACCAGGTGGAGCGGGCCTATTCGCGCACGGACCTTCTAGAACGCCGCCGTAAGGTCATGGAGGACTGGGCACAGTACATCGCGCCTTGAGACACTCCCGGCATGGCCGTTTTCCGGGCGGGGGTCCCCCGGTGACGGGACTCCGGCGCCGGGCCGTTTTCGCCTCCCCCCCGGCCCCCCGCCCGCCCGCCGGAGCAAGCCGACCGACCCGACCGGGCGGCACACCCACCCCTGGCCAGCGCCCGGAGGCCGTGACCTGGGCAGTCTGACCCCTCGCGTGGGCGGGCGGACGCCCCTCCTCGGGCGGATCTAAACGCTCGTCAGCCCCCCCGCCCGAAAAGGGGCGGAGCGACCAGCGGAAACGGGCGATAAGTACGAGGATCAGGCGCATAGGACGTGACCAACAGCCCGAGCCCCGGTCGCACCAGACACACCGGCGGCTCATGGCGGCACGGCGATCCACACGTTCCTCTTCGCTGCGGCCCAGAGGAGGCATGGGGTGAGCGATTGGGTCTGTGCCCGGCGGACACTTTGACGCCCTTCTAGTCGCGGATCCCTTTTTCGAGCTTTCGTACCCTTTCCTGCAGACTCCTTATCGCGGCAAGCAGGCTCTTCTTGGTAATCTCTGCATCAGGGTTCAGGTCCTCTGGATATGGTGGTCCTCCGTCACCGATCACGATTTGTTTTCTCATGCTTTCTCCCTGGGACAGGTAAGGAGTGTCGCACCCGCGCACCCGTTCGGCATGCGGTCCACGGGGACCTCCTTTCTTTCCTCGTCGTCTTTCCAGTGCTCACCTGATCGGGAGCGCGGAGCATCAGCGCCACTGTCGACCAGTGCGCTTGCCCATACCCGAAATCTAGGGCATTAGGCTGTCCCTCGCAAGTTTGCACTCATTCCTTTGGCTACTATCACGGTCACCCGCCAATGCAATGCCGGCGACGGGACTCCACGCCCGAAAGCGGCGGAGCGACCGGCGGAAACGGGCGACGAGGACCGGAATCGCCGAAACAGAGCGAAAGACCCGAAAGTGGCGGTCCCCCCGGCGGTATCTCGGAATCTCTTTCGATCTTTCGGTGTAGAAGGGACTGTAGAGTAACGCAGGCAGGCGGGCGGGTGAGATGCGCTCCCTCCAGCTCCAGCAGCACGCCGATGTCGACATTGGCGGCCGGGGCGGCCAGCTCCACGGTCAGGAACCCCGGGTCCGGCAAAACGGAGGCGGCCGGCCCCACCGCATCGTCGGTGCACGACCACGTCACGGTCACGGCCAGCAGCAGCATGAGCCCGCAACCGGCCGTGCCCCTCCGGCGGCGCTTGCGGGGCCGGACCGGCGAGCGTCCGCGAGGCCCGGGGGCGCGCCCTCCCGTGCGGCGGGAAGTTCCCCCTCCTCGCGCGGCAGCGGGCAGGGCGGCGGCACCCGCGGGCCCGGAATCCTGTGGACGTGCCCCCACAGTCCGCTTCACCCCTGCGGCAGCCGGTCGATCCAGGAGAGCAAGCGCCCGTCCTCGTCATCGCGGATCGCCATCGGGAACCGTTGCCCGGTGTAGGTCGCGTCGGGATGCTCGCGGAAGTACCAGTCGGTGAATTCCGCGATCCCCATGCTGCTGTATGGACCCATCGAAGGGGTCACGCCGACGGCCGGAATCCCAACCACTCCCCGCGCGTATTTGGTTCGGGGGATGTCAGTACCGCTGTTTGTCGTTCCACTCAGACAAAACGTGCCGAGGACCTCATCACGGGACACTGTCCGCGCGCTCGCTTCTTGCGGCGGATCGAACAAGTCCCATGCTTTTGCTGCCATCTTGTAGTGCAGATTGCCGGCGTTTCGGGACATCTACGGCTCTACGACATTTGTAGCAGCTACAAACGTGGGTGGGCCACATTAGGGTCACCGCGGTCGATGCGCATTTCGGGCATTTGGGGTTTCCCGAGCGCGTGCGCCACGCGTACTCGCACTTCAGGCAGCCAGCGGGCCGACGGCCCCGACTTCGCATCGGGGCGCTGTAGATATAGCCGCTGGCGTCCATGTCGTAGCCACTCATTGGCCACAGGGGAGTTTACCGCGACGGGCGGTAAAAGAACCCCCTGAAGTTCGTTCTCGCCGTGGGCTTGGGGTCGACCCATTCAGGATCGTCGCAGTCTACATCCTCGTACCAGATGAGCCCAACCACTCCCCACAGGTATTCGGTTCTGCCGATTTTGGTGTCATCCAGATTCAACTCATCGTTGCTCGCGATGACCTTACACCCGGTACCCTCGATGTCTGCACGGGTCACGACCGGCGCGGACGATCTCAGGCCAGCGCGTATTTTTGCTTTCACCTTGTACGCGCGAGCCCTGGGGTGCGTACACTCGAAGACCTGATCTGCCGTGTCCCATTCACAGGTCTTGTTGATCCTGGGCCCTTCGCCGCCCGTGACTGTCAGCCGAACGCGATGCTTGTTGCGGTTGAAGTTCTGTCTGCTTAGGCTGAAGCCACGCCCCCTGAAAGTGCTGTTGGCCGTCGTGAATTCGGTCACCTGTTCGACTGCGTCGACCAGCTTCGGGTTGGTCGCGTCGTTCGTCGGCGTCATGGCGTCGCACGCCACGAGCAGCATCGTCGCCATCATCGTGATCAATCGCATGGTGGTTTTCTCCTGTGGTTGGAAACGGGAAAAGAATGGAGTGCGGCAGGAATCGAACCTGCGACCCTCCGGTCTCCCACGGGGGTGAGAGAGGACGCTGGCCGTCGGTCGCCCGAGCCGGGGTTCGCTTCACGCGGCACGGTTGAGTTCCTCGACGTTCGCAGGCGCCCGGTAGCCGAGGGTCGAGCCGGGAGCGCAAACTCGGTCGGCGGGACATCCGGTCCGGCATTTCCGCGAACGTCCGGTCTCGTAGCGAAGCTTGGATCAAGTCCAGCATAGGGGTGCTCCTCTCAGGATGGGCAGATCCATGTCAATATATTCGTTATTATGTGAGCAGTATGTGGCCATTTGCGGCAGTTGATGTGGCGATAGCGTGGCAAGTGAAACAGGGCCGGTTTGTTGGACAGATGGTCACCGGCCCCGAGGAGGAATGCACGGTGACCCGGGACGGCGAGCCCCAGGTGGCCGTCGGGACGGATCGGTCCACCGGACGAGTTCAGGGCATCATCAGGAACCGCCCGGAGAGGGAGGGAGAAAGCCCTTCGGTCCCCCTCTCTCGGGTTAATAAGACTATACCGCGCGTGCGCGAGGAGCGTCAGACCGTCAGAGAAATCGTCAGACGTGCGAGAACGGCGTCGCGACGGGCGGAAACGGACGAGATGGCCCGGAATCGCCGAAACCGAGCGTCAGACCGTGAACGCCTCGGGGACTGGCCTTATCTCGGAATCTCTGACGTTCTGACGGTGTAGAAGGGATAATAGTAGTACGCAGGCAGGTGTGTGGGCGTGTGTGTCCGCCGGATCACGATGACCACCGGAGGCGCCTCGGTGCACTGGCGCATGCTCGCCCGCGGGCTCGCGACCCTGCACGAACCCTCCGGATAGCACGGGTGCCGCCAGACGCCGAACCCTTTCCCGGCCCCGGCGGCCGCAAGGACGCGGAGGTGTCTTCAAAGCGCCGGAAGCCGACTCGGTTCGGTCGAACAACTAATCTTTTCGGACCCGAAATGCCTGTTTTTGGCCCCGGAACCGCCCCCACCTGTGCTCGCGGGTTGCGAAAGGTCCCTGTGGCTCCTAACCTGACCCTCGACCCGGAGGTTCTTGAATAAGCCGGGGTAAAGTAAGAGTTGAGGAAACGCAAACGAGATGAACAGACCCAAGCTACTGGCGGCTGCGATGTTGCTTGCGGTCCCGATCGCGTGCGGAGATCCGATTGATCCTCCTCCTCCGACCGGCTCGATTGACGGGCTGGTCTCGATCGAGGGACAGGGGATCGACGGAGTTTCCGTCACCCTGAGCAACGGCGGCTCCGCCTACACGGCGAACGGAGGCATGTACCGTTTCGATGGCGTCGAGGCCGGTGCATACACGGTCACCATCAGCAACTACCCGGACGACGCGAGCTTCAATCAGACGTCGGCCGCGGCGACGATCACCACCGACGGCCAGAACGTCACCGTCAACTTCCCGGGCACGTACATCCGTACGTCGAGCATTGTGGGGACGGTAAGTGTCGAGGATGACGGCCTCGCCGGCATCACCGTCGGCCTCTCGGGCGTCGCCGAATCCGAGACCCTGACGGACGCCGGCGGGCAGTACGCGTTCACCGGCCTGCGCGCGGGCAACTACACCATCGAGATCACCGGGTTCGATGACGAGGACGTGGCCTTCGGCTCCACCTCGTCGTCCGCCGCGGTGGGAGTGGGCGAATCGAAGGTTGTGTCCTTCGAGGGAACATACGTCCGCACCTCCGGCATCGTGGGCCAGGTCACGGCCGACGAGCAGCCGCAGGAAAGCGTGACGGTGAGTCTGCAGGGCCGGGGCGAGAACCGGTCCATGACGACCAACAGTGCCGGGCAGTACGCGTTCACCGGCCTGCGCGCGGGCAACTACACCGTCGAGATCACCGGGTTCGACGACGAGGACGTGGCGTTCGGCTCCACCTCGTCGTCCGCCGCGGTGGGAGTGGGCGAATCGAAGGTTGTGTCCTTCGAGGGAACATACGTCCGCACCTCCGGCATCGTGGGCCAGGTCACGGCCGACGAGCAGCCGCAGGAGGGCATCACGGTGAGCCTGCAGGGCCGGGGCGAGAACCGGACCGTATCGACCAACAGCGCCGGGCAGTTCTCCTTCGAGCAGTTGCGGCGCGGCGACTACTCGGTCGTCATCTCGGGCTACAACACCGACCACGTGAGCTTCGACGAGACCTCGCAGTCCGTGACGGTAGCGTACGGCGAGACGGCGAATGTTCCCTTCGAGGGCATTCTGCTTCGCACCGCCGGCATCGAGGGTACGGTGATGGTTGACGGCGTCGGACCCATCGCGGACGTGACAGTGACGGTCACCGGCGAGGGTGAGACCTACGACGACATGACCGACAACATGGGCGCGTACGCGTTCGAGGGTCTGCGCGCGGGCGAGTACTCGGTCGTGATCACCGGATTCGACGACGACGAGTACGGCTTCCCCGACGGCACCTCGGTGACCGTGACGGTCGAGCTGAAGGAGACGGGCACCGTTCCGTTCGAGGGCATCATGCTGCGGACGGCGGCGATCGAAGGCACCGTGACGGTTGGCGACGACGACACGCCGATCCCGGCGACGGTGACGGTGAGCGGCGGTCCGAAGGACGAGTACTACACGGCACGCACGAACGCCGCTGGCGAGTACTCGTTCGAGAACCTGCACGCGGGCACGTACTCGGTGTCGATCTCCGAATACGACACGCTGGAGTACGGATTCGACCCGACGACCAAATCGGTGACGGTGGACCTGCGCGAGACTGCGGTGGTTCAGTTCAAAGGCGTCTGGCTCGGTGCCGACCGGGCGGCCCTCGTGGCGCTCTACAACGCGACCGACGGCCCGAACTGGGTCAACAACGGCAACTGGCTGACCGACGCGCCGCTTGGCGACTGGTACGGCGTGGACACGGATGTGTCCGGAAGGGTGGTCAGGATCAAGCTTCGTGGCAAATTGCAGCCGAACCGTCATTGAGGGACTGTCCGATCCGGAGCGCGCCGCCCACTGGTCGGCAGTCCGCCGGACTTTTCTCGATGCGCACGCTGTCACCGGCGTCGGGACGCTGAGCGGAACTGGGCCGGATCTGCTTGGGGTGGTCGGGGACGCCGCCAGCGACGGGAACGGCAACGACTACACTCTGGATAGCGCGGCGGAGGTGTCCGCGCACATCCGCCTGCACACCCGGCCGTACTGCTATTATCCCTTTTACACCGTCAGATCGTCAGAGATTCCGACATTTCGCCGGAAGGACCGCCGCTTTCGGGTCTGACGCTCGATTTCGGCGATTCCGGTCCTCGTCGCCCGTTTCCGCCGGTCGCTCCGGCCCTTTCGAGCGTCTGACGATTTCTCTGACGGTCTGACGCTCCTCGCGCGCGCGGTCTACACTACATTTACCCCATACAGGGGGACCGAAGGACTCTCTCCCTACCGCTAAGTGGGGGTCCACTGGCTAGCTTGCCGCGTTGGGGTGGCGGTTTTCGTCTTCTGTTCGGGGTGCCGAGCGTCAGATCCGCCCGAGGTGGGGGTCGTCGACGCCAGTTTGGGCCACTCGCACTGGCGATTGGTCCTCCACAGGGGGCGATATGGGCCGAGGTGGTCGACATGGAGGGGCGCGCATGGCCTCGCACTGCCCCAGGCGGGCCACGATGGGGCGCTTCGAAGGGGTGGATGGGCCGTCCGGTCGGTCGGTCGGCGCTTCGAAGGGGCCGGGCCGGGGGGGGCGGGGGTGGCCCCGGGGGGGAGCGGAAAACGCGGCGGCGCGGGACTCCGGCCGGCGGGGGTCGGCTGTCGGTCAAGTCGGCCGCGGACTGGTTCAGCGCATTCGGCTCGCTCGACATCGACACGGATCGCGCCCTCGACCTGCGCAACCTCTTCGAACTGATCGACCAGAGCCCGTCATCGCGGTTCGTCCACATCGGCGAAGGCGCTTTCGTCTCCCTGACGGCTGGCTTCCAGCGGCAGCTCGCGGACCTGCGCGTGTCCACTCACAGCGGCAAGCAGCGAATTCGACTCCACGGACTGGCCGCCCTGAGGGGGACGCGTTTCTCATCTCGCTGAAGGCCGGCGGCGTGGGGCTCAACTTGACTGCTGCGGACTACGTGATTCACATGGATCCGTGGTGGAACCCCGCCGCCGCGGGGGTAGAGGGGGGGAGGGGGCGAGCCGACCCTGACTCGCCTAACCCTGTCCAAGCGCCAGCACCACCTCACTTGTTTGCCATAGAAACCGGCACACCTTATTTGCCACGCTATCGCCACTGAACCTGCCCTGATTGGCCACACCCCGCTCACATAACACCAAGTATATTAGACGGGGTCAATGTACTGGTTCCCCACTTTGCATCGAGGTTCAGCTATGCACCCGACCCAAGATCTGACTGTGTCGGCAACACCGGAGGTGTCTCGCCGAAACGAGTCTGCGCGCCCCGGGGACGAGCACACCCGCCAGCGGTCCGCCCCCTACTGGCTGCTGATCGTGTTGTGGATCGCCGCTACGGCCGGGTTCACCGAGTCCCTGGCGGCGCGGGAGAACACCGCCGCCGGCCGGCCCGAGTTCCGGACCGTGCCACAGGTGGGCTATACGCTGAAGGCGACGCAGGGCACGCTCTCCGACTCCGAATGGGGAAGCGGCCACACGTTCAAGTGGTACCGGGTGGACGGCGACACCGAAACGCTTGTTAGCGGCGTGACCGGCGACGCGTTAACGGTCGTGCAGTCAGATCTGGGCAAGAGGTTCAGGGTGGTATTCGTCTTCAATGGCAGTGGTGATGAGCGCAGGAGCCTGAAGTCCCCAAAGACGGTGCGCAAAGAGCAACGCTGCTCCGCCCGCGTGTATCGTGACTGGTGTACGAAAATGTGGGCGTGGGAACGGCCCATCTACAGCGGTGGGGCAGACAGCCAGGTAATCGGCACGTACTACGGCTACCTGGCCATCGGTGCCGGTATCGGGGTTATCAATGACCGCTCCATCGAGCATGGAGGGGAGACGCTGAATTCGATAGGTGAAGTCGGGATGGCCAAATACGATGACTCCCAGGATAAAATCACGCTCGGTCTCACCGCTCAGAGGTGGCTGCCTGACGGTACGCAGTTCAACATCGGGGGGATAAGATTCTCAGCCCATAGCGGGAAAACCCGCGTAGTGGGTCAGTATGAATGGGTCCGACCTTCCAATTTGCTCATCCAACGGGGTCAGTGGGTAACCGTGAGCGCCAGGATTCGCGATTCGCGGCTCTCGGTGAGAGACGCCGAGGCGACCGAGGGTACCGACCAGTCGCTGGACTTCGTGGTGAAGCTGTCGCCGGCGGCGTCGGACACGGTAACGGTGGACTATGCGACATCGGACGGCACGGCGACCGCCGGGATGGACTACACCGCCGACAGCGGCGAGCTGACGTTTCTGCCGGACGAGACGACGAAGACAATCTCGGTGGCGATCACGGACGACACGGTTGAGGACGACGGGGAGACGATGACCCTCACCCTGAGCAACGCCTCGGGCGCGGACCTCAACGACAGCACGGCGGTGGGCAGGATCCGGAACACGGAGGAGGAATCATCCGATACGCTGACGGCGGAGTTCCAGCGGGTGCCGGAAAGCCACGACGGGTCGAACACATTCACCTTCCGGGTCTTGTTGAGCCAGGACATCGCGTCAGGCACGAAATCGAAATTGTGGAAGGCGCTGACACGGACGGGTGCCAACCTGAAGTGGATTCTGCGAGTGAACAATCGCCTCGACCTCTTCGAATTCACCATGGAGCCGAAGGGCGACGACGATGTGATCTTTTCGCTGGGTCCGTCACCGACCGATTGTACGGCGGAGGACGCGGTATGCACGAGCGACGGCACGCCCCTTTCGAGCGCGGAGACGGACACCGTGCCCGGCCCGGCGGACGCGTCGCCAACGATCAGCGTGACCGACGCGAGCGCTACCGAGGGCGCCGCGGTCGCGTTCGCCGTCTCCCTTTCGGAGGCGACCAGCCAGCAGGTCACGGTCCAATACGCGACATCGGGCGGTACGGCGACGAGCGGAACCGACTTCACCGCGGCCTCGAGCACGCTGACGTTCGCGGCGAACGAGACAGCCAAGACCGTGAGGGTTGCGACGACCGACGACTCGGACGAAGAGGACGACGAGACCTTCACGCTGACGCTGTCGAGCCCCACGAACGCGACACTGGGCGACGCAACGGCCACCGGAACCATCAACGACAACGACGAGGAAGAAGATGTCACGCCAACGGTCAGCGTGACCGACGCGAGCGCTACCGAGGGCGCCGCGGTCGCGTTCGCCGTCTCCCTTTCGGAGGCGACCAGCCAGCAGGTCACGGTTCAGTACGCGACATCGGGCGGTACGGCGACGAGCGGAACCGACTTCACCGCGGCCTCGAACACGCTGACGTTCGCGGCGAACGAGACTGCCAAGACCGTGAGCGTTGCGACGACCGACGACTCGGACGATGAAGACAACGAGACCTTCACGCTGACGCTGTCGAGCCCGACGAACGCGACACTGGGCGACGCAACGGCCACCGGAACCATCAACGACAACGACAACGAAGATGCCACGCAGCCGTTGACGGCGGAGTTCCAGCGGGTGCCGGAGAGCCATGACGGGTCGAACACATTCACCTTCCGGGTCTTGTTGAGCCAGGACATCGCGTCAGGCACGAAATCGAAATTGTGGAAGGCGCTGTCACGGACGGGTGCCAATCTGAAACAGATACGACGGGTGAACAATCGCCTCGACCTCTTCGAATTCACCATGGGGCCGACGGGCGACGACGATGTGACCTTTTCGCTGGGTCCGTCACCGACCGATTGTACGGCGGAGGACGCGGTGTGCACGAGCGACGGCACGGCCCTTTCGAACGCGCTGGCGGACACGGTGCCCGGCCCGGCGGCCACGCCGCCAACGGTCAGCGTGACCGACGCGAGCGCTACGGAGGGTGCCGCGGTCGCGTTCGCGGTCTCCCTTTCGGAGGCGACCAGCCAGCAGGTCACGGTTCAGTACGCGACATCGGGCGGTACGGCGACGAGCGGAACCGACTTCACCGCGGCCTCGAGCACGCTGACGTTCGCGGCGAACGAGACTGCCAAGACCGTAAGCGTTGCGACGGCCGACGACTCGGACGAAGAGGACGACGAGACCTTCACGCTGACGCTGTCGAGCCCGACGAACGCGACACTGGGCGACGCGACGGCGACCGGAACCATCAACGACAACGACGACGAAGAAGATGTCACGCCAACGATCAGCGTGACCGACGCGAGCGCTACCGAGGGCGCCGCGGTCGCGTTCGCGGTCTCCCTTTCGGAGGCGACCAGCCAGCAGGTCACGGTTCAGTACGCGACATCGGGAGGTACGGCGACGAGCGGAACCGACTTCACCGCGGCCTCGAGCACGCTGACGTTCGCGGCGAACGAGACAGCCAAGACCGTAAGCGTTGCGACGACCGACGACTCGGACGATGAAGACAACGAGACCTTCACGCTGACGCTGTCGAGCCCGACGAACGCGACACTGGGCGACGCAACGGCCACCGGAACCATCAACGACAACGACGAGGACGATGCCACGCAGCCGCTGACGGCATCGTTCGAGTCGGTCCCGGCTGCTCACACCGGAGATGCGTTCACGTTCGATCTCACCTTCAGCGAGGATGTCGAGGGGCTGAGCCACAAGACCCTCAGAGACGCCGCGTTCGACGTGACCGGCGGAAGCGTGAAGAAGGCGAAGCGGCGGACGCAGGGGAGCAACCAGGACTGGACGATCACGGTCGAACCGACATCGGCCACCGAAGCGGTGACCATCACCCTGCCGGAGACAACCGACTGTGACGCGACCGGCGCCATATGCACCGAGGACGGCCGGAAGTTGTCGAACTCGCAGACGGCGACGGTCAACGCAGCCTCGGCGAGCACGGGCGACTCGTCCAGTGGGGACGAGGTGGTACAGGCGCTGTTCGTCATGAAGGGCACAACCCCGGACGAGGCTGCCGCCGCGTTGTTCGGCGAGAGGAGCCTGAGCGAGGACCAGTTGGACGCGCTTGACCTCCTGGGCAACCGGAACGGAGGCTACGACCTCGGCGACCTGCTCCGCTGGATCGACCGCTGCCGGAGTGGTGAGGCGGATTGTGGGGGAACTTCCACGGATTCCGGACCCGTGGGTGGCGCCGCCCTGCCTGCTGCCGCCGGAGGAGTCGGGACCTCCGGCCGAACGGGAAGGCGCGCGCCCGGGCCCCGGGAACGCCGACCGGTCCGCCGTGCGCGCCGCCGGAGGAGCACCCCCGGATACGGGCTCATGATGCTGCTCGCCGCGACCATGACCTGGTCGTGCGCCGACGAGGTGGTGGGGCCTGCCATCGCCGAGCCGGACCCGGGATTCCTGACCGTGGAGTTGACCGCGCCGATCGCCAACCGCCACATCGGCGTTCTGCTGGAGTTGGAGGGTCCCGGCGTCGGAGCCGTCCGCGCTCCCGGTCTTGAGCTGTACGAGTCTTCCGCACCGGGGCAGCGTCAGATCGTCGTGGCGGGCTCCCTCCGGTCGGGTCCCCTGGCCCGGTTCGAGGTGCCGGACCGCAATCAAATCCATCTATACCGGGTCCACATCCTGCAGGTCACGGGCGAGGACTACAAGCTCAGGGACGTCGGGCAATATCAGGCAGTGATCAGCAACTGACTACCGCGCCACACAACTTCGTCCCCCCGACGTGCGTCGCCTGTGGAGGGCTCAGGCGCCGTCGGGGGGACCGAGCCCACCGCAACCCCCTGATGCGTCCCGATCCTGTTCCCCCCAGTCTGGCTGGGGCGTTCACCGATCAGCGCGCACCATCAGGTCGGGTGCCCGGCGCTCGGGGTGGCCCACTTCGGTGGCAAAATCGTGGATGCAGCCGTTATGATCAACCTGTTCACGCCCGTAGCGGGTGCCGCGCCGCAACGAGAACCGGGAGCGCACCGCTACGGCTGAGTAGTGCGCAACAGGCGTTTTCCGCGGTGAGGCGGGGAGGAGGGGTCTCTTGAGCGACATGGAGGAACTCAGGGAAGAGATAGCAAGGTTACAGGAGCGCATGTCCCGGCTGAGTGCCGCGAGCCTGCGCATCACCGAGAGCCTCGACCTCGCATCGGTCCTGCGCGAGGTGGTCGACAGCGCCCGCGTGCTGACCGGCGCCGCCAACGCGGTCATCACGACCGTGGAACCTGTCGAGCAGGTCCGGGACTTCATCTCGTCCGGCTTTAGCTCGGAGGAACGCAGACAGCTCCGTAACCTGCCCCAGGGAGAGCGCCTCTGGGAGTACCTGCTCCAGAGTCCGAAACCGGTGCGGGTCGACGACCTGGCGTCCCACCTCGAAGCGCTCGGCATCGCCACCGCACCGATTCTGCGCCGGAGCTTCCTGGCGGCGCCCATTCGTCACCGGGGCGTGAACGTCGGCCACTTCTATATCTCCAGCAAGGAGGGTGGACAGGGATTCACCGACGAGGACGA
This sequence comes from Longimicrobiales bacterium, assembly GCA_965208295.1. Lineage (GTDB taxonomy): Bacteria > Gemmatimonadota > Gemmatimonadetes > Longimicrobiales > Gaopeijiaceae > Bin94. The sequence goes on from OZ242328.1 coordinate 2,765,154, forward strand.
AGAAACCCTGCTCCTGTTCGCATCTCAGGCGGCGACGGCCATCGCCAACGCCCAGGTGTACCGCGACGAGCGGCGGGCCCGCGCCAATCTGGAGGCCCTGGTCGACACCTCGCCGGTGGGTGTTGCAGTGTTCGACGCGAAGACCGGCGAACTGGTGCGGTTCAATCGCGAGGGGCGGCGGATGGTCGCTGGCCTGGACCCGTCGGGCCGCTCACCTCAGGAGGTACTGCTGGCATTGACGGTTCGGCGTGCCGACGGCGAGGAGGTTTCGTTCGCGGAACTCCCGCTCACGCGGGCGCTGGGCGACGCGGAAATCGTTCGAGCCGAGGAGATCGTGCTCTCGGCGCCCGATGGGCGCAGCTTGAGGACCCTGGTCAACGCCACGCCGATCCTCGGCGGGGACGGCGAGGTCGAGGCCATGGTGGTCACAGTCCAGGACCTGGCGCCGCTGGATGAGCTGGAACGGCAGCGTACCGAGTTTCTGAGCATGGTGAGCCACGAACTGCGGGCACCGCTGACCTCGATCATGGGCTCTACCCGGGCCCTGCGCACAGCGACGCCCGAGCTGGACCCCGCCGAGCAACGCGAGTTCCACCGCATCATCGACGAGCAGGCCGAACACATGCGGGGCCTCATAAGCGACCTCCTCGATGCGGGGCGCATCGACTCGGGCACGCTGTCGGTCACGCCCCGACCCTCCGAGGTGGCCGCCCTGGTGGACCGGGCGAGAAACACCTTCCTCAGCGGCGGCCGCCGACACACCATCGTCATCGACCTGCCGTCCGACCTGCCTCCTGTGATGGCAGACCAAAGGCGCATCGTACAGGTTCTGAACAATCTGTTCGCCAACGCCGCCCGGCATGCGCCCGAGTCGTCCCCCATTCTGGTTGAGGCGGTTAGCGACAGCGTACACGTCGCGGTCTCGGTCGTCGACCAGGGCCGGGGGATACCGCCTGAGCGGCTGCCGCACCTGTTCCGCAAGCACGCCGGGGGCGACGAAGAGGCCGGAACGGTGCGCTATGGGCTCGGGCTTGCCATCTGCAAGGGGCTGGTAGAGGCGCACGGCGGGCGCATTTGGGCCGAAAGCGGCGGGCCGGGTCAGGGTACACGATTCACATTCACGCTCCCGGTTTCTCCCGGGGCCGCAGCCGTGTCAATCTCCCAACCACCCACGCTGGAAGGAACCGAACGGGAGCGCATCCTTGTGGTTGACGACGATCCGCACACGCTGCGCTTCGTTCGCGATGTCCTCTTGAGGTCAGGATATACGCCCCTCGTGACCGGCGACCCTGACGAGCTGTCGAGCCTGGTGCGGAGCGAGAAGCCCGCGCTTGTGCTGCTCGACCTTGTGCTCCCCGATACGGACGGGATCGTGCTGATGGAGCAGGTCCCGGAGCTGGCCGATCTGCCGGTCATCTTCATCTCCGCCTACCGCCGGGACGAGACCATCGCGAGGGCGCTCGAAATCGGCGCAGTCGACTACATCGTCAAGCCCTTCTCACCGACGGAACTCGTGGCAAGGGTCCGGGCAGCGCTGAGCCGTCGCGCCGAAACCGAGCCCTCCGTGTTGGGCGAACTCCGCATCCGCTACGACCGGCGCCAGGTGAGCGTGGCCGGTCGTCGAGTCGCGCTCACCGCTACCGAATACGAATTCTTGCACATCCTCGCGCGCAACGCGGGACGGGTCGTCACCAAGGAAACCCTACTGCGCCAGATATGGGGCGTGCGCGGCGCAAGCAAGTCGGAAGCCGTGCGCACCTGCGTCAAGAAGCTCCGCCAGAAGCTCGGCGACGACGCGGAGAACCCCACCTACATCTTCAACGAGCGCGGGGTCGGGTACGGCCTGGCCATTCCCGACGATTCGTGACCAGGCTACCCGCTCACCGCCCCGGCCGGGAATCACCCTCCCACCCGTGCCGCTCAAAGAACTCGTCGGTCCCCGCCGGCAGCAGTAGGCTGTCCGCAATCCCGGCAATCTCCTCCGCTTCCTTCCAGGCCTGCTCAAGGACCCAGAGCTCCCCTTCGAGCGCGCGCCGTTCCCGTTCTTCGTGAAGGGCCATCTCGAGGGCTAGTCTGGTGGGCTTGAGCATGCTCTTGAGCCGTGACCTGCCCGACACGCACCTTGGCGACCGGGCGGCGGTGAGCCCAAGTACGCCAGGCCGAAGGTCTGGTACTCGGATTGCGCCTCCCCGTAGACAAGCGGGTGCAGGTGCGTGTGTGCGAACCACTCAGGACCCCGCAGTGGGGACTCGCTGGTCTACCTCTTCTTGCTCCTCGCCAACAGGCCGGGGCTGCTCGCCGTGCTCAGCGCTCGGGCGATCGCTTCCCCGGCCAGCAAACCAGAACGAGACGATCGAGGCTGCGACCGGGAGCATCGTCTTGAACAGGTCGACGCCGAGGGCATCGCCTTCCGTCCCTCCCCAGATCATGAGGTAGGTAGTGAGAAGTGCTCCTCCTCCGAAGAGGAACCAAGCGGCACCGTGGGTGACCATTGTCCGGACGCGGCTTCGACGGATCTTGATGACCTCGTCGGGGTCACGCGCAGTGTCCCAAATGCGGTTCAGCCATCCCTTGCGCCGGTCGGATTGTAGTATCTGCATAGGTTCGATTCTCCCAGAAAGCTGGGACAGGGGACCCTGGAAGGCTGGGTGGTCACCGTGGCGCGTGGCGTTTGCCGAAACTGGCGCAAGTCACAGGCGGCACGCAGCTCGGCCACCGACAGGTATTCCGCCGAGTTCCCGCCGGAGGAGGAATCCGATGACCTGTTTGACGATCCTTCTCAACTCCTACAGTATCAGACATTCCTTGAACGACTGGAGCGCGCCTTGGCCGAACTTCCTCCTCGTCAGGCCACAGCCTGGCGCCTCGTCCACATTGAGGGACACAGCGTAAACCGGGCGGCACGCATGACGAAAACGACTCCCGCGACGATCCGGTCGAATATTCGGTACGCCCGAAATCGACTCCGAGAACTCATGAAGGACGCTCGACGTGAGTTGTCCTGACCTCTCGGCGTTGGCCCGCGTAGGCACGCCGCGCGCGGACCCGGCGGTGGCTGAGCATCTGCGGACCTGCGATTCATGCCGGCTGGATTGGCAGATCCAACAGGGAACCCGTTATCTGCTCGACCCGGACATCAAGACCAGCGCATCCGCCGGTTTGAACGAGAGGATCATTGCCCGGGCGACCGCGATCATGCGTCACTCCGAGCGACGTCCCGGTTGGCGGCATCTCTTCGGGTCGGGACTGCTGGTCGCTCTGGCGCCGGTCGCCGTCACGCAGTGGGCGCCGGTGAACGCAGGCGTCGATCTGCCCGTCACCCATGTGGCGCTGTTCGCGTTGGTGGGAGCTGTGGCTGCGGTATTGTATCTCAGGCGGATTGACGAAGCGGAGTTTTCCGGCAGACATCGCCAGCGCGACGAGGAGACCGTGGACAGGATGGCTTCGCGTCGAGAGAGCTCGGACTGAATGTGCCGACGATCGGCCGTCCTCGCCTTGCTCTTGCCGGCGGTCGTCGCCTGCCGGGTGTGACCGCACCGCGCCGGATGACCGCTCCCGTGCCAACAGCCGGCAATGGGCTCATCCGCCAGCTTCAATCGGCTCAAACTGGTCGGAACGGAACACATAGCAGTAGTGATATTATCCAATCCACAATCACCGTAATGCGTTGTGTTTATTGATATTATCACGATACGTCAGCGGAAGCGCCGACATCCAGATCGTCGAGAACCAAGCCCCACCACAAGACTCCCGCCTGCCTTGGCGAATCGGCCCCGAGCCCACCGTCTCGATCGGAGAAGTGGACGGCGAGGAACCCTACCTGCTCAACGGCGCCCGCGACGCCACGATACTGAGCGACGGCCGCATCGTCGTAGCCAATCTCGGCACGAACGAGTTGAGGGTGTTCGACGCCCGCGGCACGCATGTCGCGACCTGGGGAGGCTCGGGCGAGGGACCCGGCGAATTCACGGAACTCGGGCATGTGGATCGATGGCCGGCCGACTCGATCGTCGCGTGGCACGCGGCCCGTCTCGGCATCTCCGTCCTCGCCTCGGACGGCAGCTTCGGCCGCACCTTCAGGATGCAGGGCGATGGCAGAGAGAGGTATGGCAGACCCCTGTGGATCTACTTCACCCCGGAGTCGGCCACGAGGGACGGTTCCGTGCTTACTGTCATGGCGTTCCCGAACGAGGACACCCTGGTTGCGGAATTGAGGGATGGGGACGGCAGGTCGACCGCCAACTTCGGCACGCACCCCGGTTGGGAGCCGTTTCGCGGCACCCTCGACGGTGGCAATTTTTCTCAGATGACAACCTTCGGACGCGAGCCCGTCTACGGGACCTGGGGCGACCGGATCGTGATCGGCGACACCGACCGCTACGAGCTCAAGGCCTTCCGGGCGGACGGTTCGCTGGAACGAATCGTCAGGCGCGCCCACATCCCCCGTGCGCCCGCGGCGGCCGATGTCGCATCGTACATCGACCAGCAGGTGCCGCAAGCCAGGCCCGGCATGTCCGACGCGGATGTCGAGAGACTTCAACAGGATTCGCGCCGCAGGTGGGAGACCGTGCCGGTCGCCGAGCACTTCCCCGTGTTCACGTCCGTCATGTCCGACGCGCGGGACCACCTGTGGGTCGAGGAATACGAGTTTCCGGGGGAAGAGCGACCGGGCTCGCTCTGGACCGTGTTCGACTCCGAGGGGCAGGCGCTTGGCTTCGTCGAGACGCCGGACGAACTGTGGATCTGGGAGATCGGGGAGGACTACATCCTGGGACGGGCCGATGACGAACTCGGGGTGGAATCGGTGCAGGTATGGCCGTTGGAGCGGTCGGGGGGATAGCAGCCCGCGATCGTCACTGGCCGAACCGCAGCGACCACCTCTCTCAGGACAATCGTGACTCATTCTTTCAATTGGCCGGACCCTGATCTTTCATTTGGCCGATACGAAACCTTCGTGTTTTCAGCAGCTCCAGCGGCAGGCCGGTTGGCACGAATCTTTCATTTGGCCGAAGGGTGGTCTTTCATTCAGCCGTGCTTCCTTCAATCCCGACCAACTCGGCCACCCGACTCGCTCACAGAGGCGGCCGCGACCTCCCGCGCGCGCACCTCAACCGAACCCACGCGATCCCGTCCACATGCTCGAAGTGGCGGTCGGCCGACACCAGATCCGCCCCCGTCTCCATGGCATGCGCGGCAATCCAGACGTCGTTCGTGGGAATGGGGCGACCCTTCGCGCGGAGCGACGCCGCGATCCTCGAGTACCGGTCGGCGGTGGTCTCTCCGACCGGCACGACCGAGACGTATGGATTGTCGAGAAAGGCACGCATCCCGCGGGCGTTGTGTTCGTAGCGCGAGCCGTGCCTGAACCCGTACAGAAGCTCGCCGAGCACAACCGTTGACAGCAGAACCTTCTCGGCGTCCCGTACGATCCGGCTCACCTGCTCTCGCCCGTGCATGAGTTGGATATACGCGTTCGAGTCGAGGAGCACCCTCATTCCCACATGCCCTCGTCGATGGTCTCGAAATGCCTGAGTGCCCGCTCCATTTCATCCGCATCCGCGTCGTTCCACGTGCCGATCAGATGGTCCAGCGACGATCCGACGGTATCCCGTCCCTGGCCGCGCTCCAGTCCGGCCCCGCGCCGCAGCAACTTCACAGCCGCGCGGTTGAGCGACGTCCCGTCGCGGTTGGCAAGTCGCCGAATAGCCCGGGTCAACTCGTCGCCCAGGCCGCGAATGGTGAGCTGTTTCACTCCCACCTCCTTGATGACTCATAGAATGATTTGGAATGATTCATCTTGTGAGTTACATCTCCGCGCGTCAAGTCGGTTCCAAGGCGGCTTCACTCGCTCGCTGCATACAACCCTTCCCTTGCGGGCGTTGTCCAAAGGTTCAGATGCACCGTTTCATTGCACGCTTTGGCGTCCCAGCCTGTTGTAGCAATAGGCGGGGCCGGAAACCGCAGTCAGACCTCAGCGACAAGGAAGTCGCCAATGAAGCCATCGATCCCCGTCACCGTCTTCGCCGCGTCGATCTGCAACTTCGCGAGCGGGGACGCCAGCGCCACTCCCCGGTCCGGCCCCCACCCCGTCATCCAGGACACCACCGACACCGTTATCATCGAGAACGAACGCCCCCCGCCGGATTCGCGTCTGCCCTGGCGGATCGGAACGGAGCCCTCCCTCACCGTCGGCTCCGTCACCAGCGGAGGCCCCGACCAACTCTTCCGAGTCACGGACGCGATCCGGCTCCCGGACGGCAGAATCGTGATCGCGAACGCCGGCAGCAGCGAACTCAGGGTCTTCAACCCCGACGGTTCGCACGCGGCCACCTGGGGACGCCGCGGCGAGGGCCCGGGCGAATTCACCACCGACAGTCCGACCGTCGTCGCACTCTGGCCCGGTGACTCGATCGCCGCTCCGAACCGCTGGGGGGGACGATTGTCGATCTTCGACCAGGACGGCAATCACGGCCGCGACGTGCACCTCGAAGCCGGTGTTGCCAACGTTGTCGACCTGCTGCCCGACGGAGGAATCGTCACCGGCGGCATTGCGGGAATGCACGGGGGAATGACCGGATCCACGGGACTCGTGCGCCCGGATGTCGAATGGAAAGTCCTGGGCCCGGACGGCAAGCTGGACGCCTCTTTCGGCGAATTCCCCGGAACCGAATGGTGGGCGGTCTTTGCGCGGGGCGGACAGATCGAGAGCAGCCAGGTTCACCCCTTCGGCCGCAACACAATTGGAGCCGTGTGGGGAGACCTCGTCGCGATCGGCGATCAGGCCATCTACGAGATCAAGGCATTCGCCGCCGACGGGTCGCTGGTCAGAATCATCCGCCGTGACGGTAAACTGGGGAGCCCGACCCGGGCCGAGCAGGAGTCATACTGGGAGCGGCGCTACGCCGATCTGCCGGACGACAGGCGGGCCGAATCCCTCAAGGCGGTGAAGGACATGCCTGTGGTGGAGTCCTATCCCGCCTTCTCCGGGATCCTGGCGGACCGGCTCGGCAATCTGTGGGTCCGGGAGCGTTGGAGTTCGGTCTGGACCGTCTTCGACCAGGAGGGACGGGTGCGGGGACTGGTGGAAATGCCGTCCGGCCTCAGCGTCTTCGAGATCGGCGAAGATTACGTTCTCGGTCGGTCCAGAGACGACTTGGGTGTGGAGTATGTGCAGTTGTGGTCGTTGGCGCGGTAGTGGGGTGAAGCGCGGGGGTGACGCCTTCCGCTGGATTCACGGGGACGGCCCAGGCAGGGACTACTGGTTCATGGTCCGGGCGACACGGAACCCGTAGTTGTTTTCCCGGTCCCCGGCCGGATACCTGCCGCGGTACGCCGAACGGAGGACCATCGGCTGGTTGACCCAGGAGCCGCCGCGCAACACACGCATGGAACAATCCCCCGATAGCCAGGCACCGCCGTCGCTCGGAGCACCCGAATAGCCCTCGTTCCAACAGTCTTCCGTCCATTCCCATACGTTGCCCAGTACGTCATGCAGCCCGAAGGCATTGGGCTGATACCACCCTGCGGGCGCAGTCTCAGCATGCCCGTCGGAACATCGGACCCAGACGAAGCCCTCCTGCAGCCGCTCCCTGTATTTGGACTCCAAGTCGAGGTCCGCTCCGTTCCCGTACCGACATTGCCCCGACTCGGTCTCCCCCCAGTACCGTGCGGTCTGCGTCCCCGCACGCGCCACGTACTCCCACTCCGCCTCGGTCAGCAGCCGATACCGTTCCCCCGTCTCCCCCGACAACCACTGTACATACCCCTGCGCATCCTCCCAACTCACATAGATCACCGGACGGTGGCCACGGCCCCTGCCGTCGTCGTCGGGATCATATCCCGCACAGCCCCCCGCGCTCACGCACGCGTTCCATTCCGAGTACGTCACTTCGTGCACCCCCACGGCAAACGACGACCCGATCGTCACCCGGTGCTGTGGTCCCTCGTCGTCGAGCCGCCCCTCTTCCGAAGCCGGCGACCCCATCATGAAGCTACCTGCCGGCACCACCACCATTTCCGGACAGGCCGGGCAGTCCCTGAAGACGACGTGGCTGTGCTCACGCTCCGACCTCACGTATCTCGCTTCCCCGGAGCCAGACAACTCCGCCGGAAGACCCACGGTCCCAAGGACCTGCTGGGCGCTGGCGGGAAGGACGCCGACTAGAAGGAGCAGGCCGAGGAGTGACGTTGACTTGATCGCGTACATGCGTGGTCTCCGATCGCAGGACCGCCAACGCGAAGAGGATCGGAACCAGGAGGGCGGGGGCAAGCGAAATCGATTCTCGCTTCTTCCCGTGTTCCTGGTGGGTGCGGTGGCGGCGAAAATCGTAGCGTAGCCGGTCGGCGTCGAGAAGGAAAGGTTGGGCGTGGGTGAATCAGGGGCGCTGTCCAGTGAGCGTTCGGGGGCATACGTTGCACGCTTTGGCGTCTCAGTCTGTTGTAGCGTAGCAATGGACCGGGCCGGAAATCCCCGTGAGACCTCAGCCAACAGGAAGTCGCCATGAAGCTCTCAATCCCCGTCGCCCTGTCCCCTACCGGCATGCGCATCGCCCGCCTGATTCTCCTCCTGACAGCCCTTGCTCCGTTGCGGGCAGTCGGGCAGCCGATCATCGGCGTCGTCGTCGAGGAGGGCACGGGCATGCCGGTGGCCGGAGCCATGGTCATTCTCTCTGACAGTGCCGGAACCCAGGTGGCGCGGGTGCTTAGCAACGCGACGGGCAAGTTTTTCGTGTTGGCGCGGAGTCGAGGGCCCCACTACATCACCGTCGAGCGCATCGGTTACGCCAACTGGACCACGGGTTCCCTGGAACCGGGCACCGGCGAACTGATTACCGTCCGGATCCCGGTGCAGGCGATCCACCTCGGAGGGCTGGACGTGTCGAGCGGGCAACGATGCGAGGTGCGTCCGGAGCAGGGAAGGGCGACCGCGCGCGTCTGGGAAGAGGTGCGCAAGGCGTTGGTAGCCGAGGAATATACGCGGGAGGCATCGCTCTATCGCTATACGCTCTCCCGTTTTGAACGGACGCTGGACCGTGACGCCCGCGAGACCATCGAGGAGAAGACCGCGGTCGTGGGGAACCTGACGATGGCCTTCCAGTCCATACCGATCGAAGACCTGGCGGAAGGCGGCTTCGTCCAGGTGACGGAGGACTCCCTTACGGCTTTTTTCGCCCCGGATGCAGGGGCCCTCATGTCGGACGCGTTCCTCGATACGCATTGCTTCGGGCTGCGCGAAGGCGAAAACGACAAGATCGGTCTGACCTTTCGGCCGTTGGAGGATCGCGAGGTGCCCGACATCGGTGGAGTCCTGTGGCTGAACGCGGCGACTTCCGAGCTGGAGCGGCTGGAGTTCGTCTACCTCAATCTGGTCGAGTCGCGCGAGGTCGGCGAGGCGGGAGGGGAGGTCACCTTCACAAGGCTGCCCGATGGAGCCTGGGTCGTCCGCGAGTGGCGGATCAGGATGCCCCACCTCGAGCCGACTCGCCGGGGCCGCGTCCGGCGCACCGCCTACGGAGAAGCGGGTGGGGTCACCCTGGCGATCACGGATGCGCGCGGAAGAACCATCCTGCACGCCGAGTCGGCCAGCATCTCGGGGGTGGTCACCGATCCGTCCGGGACCGGGCCGCCGGGTGAGCCCATCGTCGTGCAGCATGTCGGGACCGGTCGGTATGCGGTCACGGAGGAGGACGGCTCTTTCCTGCTGACCGGGCTGAGTGAGGATGCCCATGTGCTCCGGATCCAGCGTCCGCTCCTTGCTGCCTGGGGGATGGCTTCGATGCGTGAAGTGGTCGCTGAAGTTGGATTGGGTGAGGTCGCGTACGTCCGCATGGGCATTCCCTCGATCGCGGATGCGCTGGCCGCTTCGTGCGGGGGAGCGCCTCGTCCCGAGGGGACGGTCGGGTTCCTGGGGCGCATTACGACCGCAGACCACGCCCCGGCCGCGCAAATGACCGTCGTGGCGGAGTGGCCACGAGCGTCGGGCTACTCGGTCGCGGTCGTCGCGGCGCCGCTGGGTCCCGTGGGTACGCCGGTCCGCGCATGGACGGTCGCTGCGGATGGCGCCTTCACCACTGCAACGGCCACGACCGACTGGCGGGGCCTGTTTCTTCTTTGCGACGTTCCGGAAGGCTTGCGTCTGCGGGTGAGCGTAACCGGGCCGACGGGCGGCGATCCGATGTTGACGGAGACGTACGTCGTGCCGCTGGGGGAACCGGTCGTCGTTGAGAGCCTGATCATTCCGGCTTTGAACGACCGGCCTTCATCCCCTTGAGGCCGGTTGCGAGAAGGCAGCCTGGACCCCGGGCCGAGCCCCCACCCCTTTTTCGCAACATTCCCCTACCCTTTCCCAGCGCGCCGCTGGGACCAAAGCAGGACAAGGCCGCAGGCCTGAGCCTGGCCTCCGAATCGGCCGGGCACCCGCCCTGGCTCATAGTACTCGGCCAGTTCCAGGTCCTCTGCCAGAATGTCGTCTATATTCAATCCCACGACATCCAACCCCACCTCCTGCCCGTCCAGGTACACGGGCGTCACACAACCAAGGTGGGTCGCGAGGATGGTCACGTGTCCCAGGTTGATCACCCGAACCGCCGAAAGGTGCCGGAATGCGTCTGGCAGGTGCCTCTTGCCCCGCTCCATGAGTTCCTCCCGGGTCAGGACCTTCGTCGGCCAGCCCCGATCAATCCTCCAATACACGCCCTGCTGTTCAAGGAAGCCGGACCCGGCCTCCACCTCGATGGGTGCCAGGACCAGCGCCTCGATCGCCATCGCCACCTCGACGACCGTCGTGCGCCCCTCCTGCAGCGCGACCGACTCGGTGCGCGTTTCGTAGCCGAGACCCTCCACGGTAACCTCCGCGACCGGCCCGCTCAGGTCCCAGAACACGACCCTCCCCTCTCCGTCCGACAGCTGGGCCCGCTCCCCCCGGACCGAGACCGCCGCCCCCTGCATCAGGCGCCCCGATCCGAACTCCGAGACCCTCACCATCAGCCTGTCGGAAATGCTCGTGTTGACGTCGCCCAGCGCACGCATCATCACCCTCAGGTCGCCCTCTCCGACCACCCGGAAAACTCCGCGCAGCGTCGTGTACCCGCTTTTGTTCGCTGCAATGGTGTAGCGTCCCGCCGGGACTTCCACGGAGACCTCCCCTACGTCACCGGTGACGAGGGGCTCGGTGTGGCCCGGCAGCTCGATCAGCACACCAGGCAAGGCTGAGCCGTCAGCAGCATCGCGGAGGTGCAGGGTCACGCGATACACGGTCGTGTCCTGATCGGGCTCCTGCGCCGCCACGCCGGAGGCCGAGGCGAAGGGACCGAGGGACATGCACATCGCAAGACCAGCCGCAGCGGCGCGCCAAGCGACCCGCGGACGCGTTACGCTCAATCCGGCGAACGGCGTCGCCATTGGTTGGCCAGGGGAATTCATAGACTCCCATAGAGGGGGACGGTTCACATGCGCGTCCGAACTGTTGTAACGTAGTCCGCACTCAAACGGATAGCCACAGGTTCTGCTATCGATGGTTGCGCTCGGCGAGCTCCGTTACGGCTTCCGGTTTCTGGCCAACACCACCCCTCGCGGCTATCCTCCCGTCACCGCAGCCCTCCCCGGCGTCCGCCGACAGAGGCAGCACGGCGAAGCCAAGGGAGCAACCGACATGAGTCACCCGACGACCAGGGTATGCCGCACGACCACGATCCTCATCCTGACCCTTTGCATGATCGGGTGCGGGGACGCGAGCGAGACCACGGCAGACGGCCTCGGCGTGGTGGTCGAGGACAGCGCCGGCGTAACCATTGTCACGAACGACCCAGCCGCACCGGATTCGCGGCTGCCGTGGCAGTTCAACGCGCAGCCTTCCCTGTCGATCGGCTCCGTCGACAGCGGAGAAGCGGACCAGCTGTTCCAGGTCACGGATGCGACCCGGCTTCCGGACGGCAGGATCGTCATCGCCAACTCGGGCAGCAACGAACTCAGGGTCTTCAACGTCAACGGATCGCACGCGGGGACGTGGGGAGGCCGGGGCGAGGGTCCGGGCGAGTTCACCAGTTTCAGCCCGACAGCCGTCGCACCCTGGCCCGGCGACTCGATCGCTGCTCCGAACCCATGGGGGACCCGCTTGTCGCTCTTCGACAAGGACGGCAACCACGGTCGCGACGTGCCCCTCGACCGCAGCCTGCTCAACGTTGTCGACCTGCTGCCCGACGGTAAGATCTTTACGAGCGGGAGCGGGGGCATCCACCAGGAGACGACAGGATCGTCGGGCCTGGTTCGCAGCAGGGCGGATTGGGCAGTCCTGGCCTCGGACGGCACGCTGCACGCTTCACTGGGCATTTTTCCCGGCAGCGAGTTCTGGGCCATCTTCGGGGAGGACGGAACCATCGCGGGCGGCAGGCCCCACCCCTTCGGCCGGGGCACCCTGGGGGCCGTGTGGGGAGACCTCGTCGCAATCGGGGTGCAGGACAGCTACGAGATCAAGGCGTTCGCCGACGACGGGACCCTGGTCAGAATCGTCCGCCGTGGCGGTGACCTCGAGCAGCCAACCCGGGCTGACCAGGACGCATACTTCGCCCAGCGCTACGCCGGTAGGCCGGACGACGACCGGACCCGTGCCCTGAACGAAGTAAAGGACATGCCTCTGGTGGACGCCTACCCCGCCTTCGGGGAGATCCTGTCGGATCGTGCCGGGTATCTCTGGGTGCGGGAGTACCGTGCGTCCGGCGCGGAGGGAGCGGTTTGGGCCGTGTTCGACCCGGAAGGACGCATCCTGGGCCTGGTCGAGACCCTACCCGGCCTACGCATCTTCGAGATCGGCGAGGACTACATTCTGGGATGGGTACGCGACGACCTGGGAGTGGAATACGTGCAGCTCTGGTCGCTGTCGCGGGAGGCGGGATGATGACGCCTCGTATCGATTCGCCGACGGCGGGCACATTCCGCCCATGCAATTCGACGGTCTGGGCGCGGGAAAGGCAGATCTTCCTGCTGCTGGTTCTCTCTGCCGCGTGCGAAGGCTGTGGAGATGCCACCTCGGCGGGCCTCGGCGTCGTGGTCGAGGACAGCGCCGGCGTCACCATTGTCACGAATGACCCGGCCGCACCGGATTCGCGTCTGCCGTGGCAGTTCGGCGCGCAGCCGTCGTTTTCGATCGGGTCCGTTGAGAGTGGCGAGGCCGACGGGCTGTTCCGTGTCCTCGATGCCACCCTGTTCGCGGACGGGCGCATCGTGATCGCCAACGCCGGCAGCGGCGAACTCAGGGTTTTCAACGCGGACGGTTCACATGCGGGGACCTGGGGGCGGCAGGGCGAAGGGCCGGGTGAATTCAGCAGCGGTCCGGGCACTGTCGCGCACTGGCCCGGTGACTCGATCGCCGCGCCGGGGGGATATCGGGTGTCGCTGTTCGACATGGACGGCAACCACGGCCGCGACATAGCGCTGGACGTGACACTGCTCGGCGTTGTCGACCTGCTGCCGGACGGGAAGCTCTTCGCGAGCGGCAGTTTGCTGCTCAACCGAAGGGCAACGGGATCGCCGGACCTCATTCGCTCCGACACGGAATGGGCAGTTTTGGGTGTGGACGGTACCCGGGATGTCTCACTTGGGGAGTTTCCCGCATTCGAGGACTGGGCAATCTCCATGCCGGACGGGGGCATAGCCGAGCAGCCCCATCCCTTTGGTCGAGGGACCGTGGGGACCCTGTGGGGAAACCTCCTGGCGATCGCGGTGCAGGACAGCTACGAGATCAAGGCATTCGCAACGGACGGGTCGCTGGTCCGGATCGTCCGCCGTGACAGCGCCCCGCGCAAAGCCACGCAGGCCGAACTGGACGAGCACTTTGCGCGGCAGGTCGCCGGTCGCCCGGCCGAGGTGCAGACCAGAATGCTGAACATGGTAAGGGACATGCCGCTGGTGGAATCGCACCCGGCCTTCGAGGAGATTGTGGGCGATCGTGCCGGCTATCTCTGGGTACGTGAGTACCGGATGTTCGGCGAGGGGGATGTGGTGTGGACGGTGTTCGATCCCGAGGGGCGAATTGAGGGGCTGGTGGAGACTCCGGTCGGGCTGGAGATCTTCGAGATTGGGGAGGATTACGTGCTGGGGTTGGTGGAGGACGAATTGGGGGTGGAGTATGTGCAGTTATGGGCGTTGGACCGGGGGTGGGTAGATTGAGGGGCCGATACATTCCTGATCAAAGGATCCAAGCAAGAATGAGTGACGTGACATGACGACCACGCAACGTCTCACGACCACGATCCTCACTTTGTCCCTTGGCAGCGCCGGATGCCAGGACCCGAGCGGGATCGCCGCCACCGGACTCGGCGCGGTAGTCCACGACAGCGCCGGCATTACGATTGTCCAGAACAGCCCACCCGCGCCCGACTCCCGGCTCCCGTGGGAGATCGGCGCACAGCCTTCCCTCTCCATCGGTGCCGTCGAAAGCGGCGGGGCCGACGAGCTGTTTCAGGTCCGGGATGCCACCCGGCTTGCAGACGGCCGGATCGTGATCGCAAACTCGGGCAGCAGCGAACTCCGGATCTTCAACGCGGATGGTTCTCACGCGGGAACCTGGGGACGCCGGGGAGAGGGGCCCGGTGAATTCCCGGTCCGTGGTCCGACCGCCATCTCGCTCTGGCCAGGCGACTCGATCGCCGCTTCCGATGAGTTCGGAGCCAGATTGTCGCTCTTCGACCTGAACGGCAACCACGGCCGCGACGTCGCCTTTGATATCATCCGGGGCGGTGTCCTCGACGTGCTGCCGGACGGCAGGATTGTCTCGAAGGGCAATCGGGTATTCAACCGGGAGGCCAGGGACACCGCGGACCTCATTCGCCTGGACACGGAATGGTCGGTTCTGGATGTGGACGGAACGCTGCACGTCTCGCTCGGGAAGTTTCCCGCCCGCGAGGTGTTTGTGAGCGCGGTCATGGGAGGAGAGGTGCATCACCCCTTGATGCGGCGCGCCGTGGGAGCCGTGTGGGGGAACCTCGTGGCGGTCGGGGTGCAGAACAGCTACGAGATCAAGGCCTTCGCCGCGGATGGGTCGCTGGTCAGAATCGTCCGCCGCCACTGGGACCCACGAACCCCCACCCCTGCCGAATACGACGAGTTCCACGCCCGGACACGCCGCACGCGCCTGCCTGAGCAGCCCCCGGTGGACTCCTACCCGGCCTTCGAGGGAATTGTGGCCGATCGTGCCGGGTATCTCTGGGTTCGCGAGTACCGGATGTTCGGCGAGGGGCCTATGGTATGGACGGTGTTCGATCCCGAGGGGCGGATTCAGGGGCTGGTCGAGACTCCGCCTGGGCTGGAGGTCTTCGAGATTGGGGAGGACTACGTGCTGGGGTTGGTGGAGGACGAGCTGGGGGTGGAGTATGTGCAGTTGTGGGCGTTGGACCGGGGGGCGGGGTGAAACGGGCAATGAATGCGAAGAGCGGCATGGAGATCGCCGAGCAGGTGACGCCCAGGCGTGCGGTGGCGTAAGGGAACTGCGATCTTCACTCGCCCCCTCTGCGGACGACCTGGTCCGTGGTCCGAAAGTCTGTCCTTCCTGAAAAGCTCCCCATGCCCCCCACCCCACCCCTCACCCTCGTCATCCTCGCGGCCGGCCGCTCTACCCGCTTCGGCCGCCTCAAGCAGCTCACCCCGATCGGCCCTTCCGGCGAGGCCCTCCTCGACTACGCCCTCTACGACGCCGCCCTGGCCGGCTTCTCACGCTTCCTCCTCGTCATCCAGGAAGACCTGCAGGCCGATTTCGACGCCCACCTCCGCCCCGCCGCCGCCGCCGGACTCGACCTCCGCTACGCATACCAGTCCCTCTCGCACCCCGGCCTCATCGACACCCCACCCCCCGGCCGCACCCGCCCCTGGGGCACCGGCCACGCGGTCCTCGCCGGGGCCGAGCACATCGACGGCCCCTTCGCCCTCTGCAACGCCGACGACTTCTACGGCCGCACCGCCTACGCCGCCCTCGCCGACGCAATGCGAGGCGCGCCAAAGCACCCTGCACCCGGGGCCCCCGAACCCGCAGCCGCCGACCAGCCCACCGACCCCACCCAGCGACAGTCACATCCCCCCACCCCCACCCCCTCCTTCACCGTCGGCTACCCCCTCTCCGTCACCCTCTCGGAGAGCGGCGGCGTCTCCCGGGGCCTCTGCCAGGTCGACCGGACGGGCGCCCTTCAGAAGCTGACCGAGGGCCTGCAGATGCGCCGCGCCGGAGACCGGGTCCGCGGCCACGACGTCGCGGGAAGGCCGCTGGACGTCCCCCTGGACTCTCCTGTCTGCACCAACTTCTGGGGGTTCCCGGAGGCCCGCCGTGACAGATTCCCCCTAGAATCTGTCCAACAATCTGTCACAGGCATTGTTTCGCACCTCAAACACCTCTTTTCCGAGTTCCTTGAAGCCGACCCCGGGACAGATTCCGAGTACTATCTGTCCGAGGCCATGAACGAGCTCATCGCGCGCGGACTCGTGCACTGCCGGGTTCTGGCCACCGACGAGCGCTGGCTGGGCGTCACCTTTCCCGGCGATCACGCCGGAGTGGCCGAAACGCTGCGGACCCTTGTAGACTCGAAGGTCTACCCCCGGAGCCTCTGGGACTCCCCGCCCTCCCCCAGCCTCGACTGAAGCCAAGATGCAACTCGCACCCCTCGACTGGATCGTCGTCGCGCTGTACGGGCTCACCGCCCTCTCCATCGGCCTCTACTTCGCGCGGCGCGCGGGCAAGGGGACCGACGAGTTCTTTCTCTCGGGACGGCAACTCCCATGGTGGCTGCTGGGCACGTCAATGGTCGCAACGACCTTTTCGACCGACACGCCGAACCTGGTCGCCGACCTGGTGCGCACCGGCGGCGTCGCGCAGAACTGGGTTTGGTGGGCGTTCCTGATCACGGGGATGTGCACGGCCTTCTTCTACGCGAGGCTCTGGCGGCGGTCGGGGGCGCTGACGGACATCGAGTTCTACGAGCTGCGCTATTCGGGCAAACCGGCCGCCTTCCTGCGTGGCTTCCGCGCGCTCTACCTGGGCGTCCTCTTCAACGTGATCATCATCGCCACGGTGACGCTGGCGGCCACCAAGATCGGCGGCGTTCTTCTCGGCCTCGATCCCCTCACGACGGTTCTGATCGCGGGGACCGTGACCATGGTCTATTCGGCCACCTCGGGGCTCTGGGGGGTCGTCGTCACCGACCTCGTGCTCTTCGCGGTGGCCATGATCGGCTCGATCGCGGCGGCCTATTTCGCCCTGCAGCAGCCGGAGGTGGGCGGGCTCGCGGGGCTCGTCGCCAACCCGGAGCTGCGGCAGGCGATGCGGTTCCTTCCCGATTTCTCCGACTGGTCCGTCGCGGCGGGGATCTTCATCGTGCCGCTCGCGGTGCAGTGGTGGGCCACCTGGTATCCGGGGGCCGAGCCGGGGGGCGGGGGCTACGTCGCGCAGCGGATGCTGGCGGCGAAGAACGAGAAGGAGTCGATGAAGGCGACGCTCTGGTTCAACATCGCGCACTACGGGCTGCGTCCCTGGCCGTGGATCATCGTGGCACTCTGTTCGCTGGTCATCTACCCCGAGCTGTCGGACATCCAGGCCCGCTTCCCCGGCCTCGACCCGTCGCTCGTCGGCAACGACCTGGCGTATTCGGCCATGCTGGTCTACCTGCCGACCGGGCTGCTGGGGCTGGTCGTCGCGTCGCTGGCCGCGGCGTACATGTCCACGATCAGTACGCACCTCAACTGGGGCTCGTCGTACGTGGTGAGCGACTTCTACCGGCGCTTCGTGAACCCGGATGCCAGCGACCGCCGGCTCGTGACGGTGGGGCGCGCGTCGACCGTGGGGCTGATGGTGCTCGGCGCATTCATCGCGCTGCAGCTCGACACCGCCCTCCAGGGGTTCCAGATCCTGCTCCAGATCGGGGCCGGAACGGGGCTCATTTTCCTATTGCGCTGGTTCTGGTACCGGGTAAACGTCTGGAGCGAGCTGGCCGGGATGACAATCTCGTTCCTGGTCGCGATCTACTTCGCGTGGGTGCACGGTTGGGTGGGCTTCGAGGCGCTGTCGACGACGCAGCAGCTCGTGATCGGGGTGGCGGTGACGACGGTCGGGTGGCTGTCGGTGACGCTGGTGACGCCGCCGGCGAGCCGGAGGACGCTACAGCGGTTTTACGACAAGATCCGGCCGATGGGTCGGGGGTGGCAGCGGGTGGTGGATGTGGGTGAGGGGAGCGCGGACTCGGGGTCGATTACGGCGGCGTTTCTGGCGTGGTTCCTGGGGTGCGTGGTGGTTTACGCGGCGTTGTTCGGGACGGGGTATGTGCTGTATGGGGAGTGGGTGGCGGCGGTGGTGTCGCTGGGGGTGTCGGGGGGGGCTGGGGTTTGGCTGTTTCGGGTGTTGCCGAAGCTGGGGTATGGGGAATGAGGGGCGGGTGAAGAGGGAATCGTGAGCCGCTGGCGGGCGGTGGCGCCGGGGCGCGTCAACCTGATCGGGGAGCACACCGACTACAACGGGTTGCCGGTGCTGCCGATCGCGATCGGCCGGGCTGTGCGCGTGGATTTCCGAGTGGCGGGCGATGCAATGGTACGGCTGGCCAGCCCGGTGGCGCGTTTTGCGCCCTTAACGTTTCAGCTGAAACGTCCCATCGAGGCGGCAGACCAGGGGGATTGGTCGAACTACGTGCGGGCGGCGGCGCGCGGGCTGATGGAGCATGGGATCGAGTTGAGGCGTGGGATCGAGGGGACGGTGAGCGGGGACGTGCCGATCGCATCGGGGCTGTCGTCCTCGTCGGCGCTGGTGGTGGCGAGTGCGCTGGCGTTGCTGAAGGCGAATGGGGTGCGGGTGGGGGGGGGTGGGGCGTCGATCTCTCGGCTGGAACTCGCCGCGCTGATGGCCCGTGCCGAGCGCTTCGTCGGGCTGGAGGGCGGCGGGATGGACCAGGCGGCGTGCCTGCATGGGGTGGAGGGGCATGCGCTCCGGATCGAGTTCGAGCCGTTGCGGGTGACGCCGGTGGCCGTGCCGGAGGGGTGGCGGTGGGTGGTGGCGTCTTCGCTGGTGCGTGCGGAGAAGTCGGGGGGGGCGCGGGAGGCGTATAATGCGCGGGCAAGGGAGTGTCGGGAGGCGGTGGGGGGGGTGGGGGGTGGCTACCGCGACCTCGTCGCCGAACCCGATCTCGACGGTGTGGTGCGGCGCGCCCGCCAAGTTCTTTCTCCCGTGTTGTTTCGCCGATTCCGCCATGTCGTCAGCGAGGGCCGCCGCGTGGGGCTCGCCGAGGAGGCCATGCGCAATGGCGATATGGGCCGCTTCGGCAAGCTCATGGTGCAGTCACACGAGAGCCTCCGCGACGACTACGAGGTGAGTACAGCAGAGCTGGACGAGATGGTCGGGATCGCGCTTGAGGCGGGAGCAGCGGGAGCGAGGCTGACCGGGGCGGGGTTTGGGGGGTGCATCGTGGCGCTGTGTGAGGGGGGGGCTGTCGAGCGTGTGATGGAGGCGCTGGCGATGCGGTTCTACGGGCCGCGACTGGGTGGGCCGCCGGGGGGTGACGTGATGTTTGCGGTGAAGGCTTCGGGGGGGGCGGGGGTGGGGCCCTAAACGACCACCTCAATTTCGCGAAGCCTCGTATCGGCCGCTATTTCGGCGGCCACCTCGAGGTATTCCCGAATCGCATCGGCAATATTGGCGAGTGCCTGCTCTTCCGTCTCACCCTGGGAAACGCACCCGGGCAGGCCGGGGATCCATACGGAGAATCCCTCTTCGGATTCCTCAAGGGCTACCCGGTATCTCATTCCCGCCTCCTTTCCAGACTCTGTCTTTGGATGCACACCAAGGATGAAGGATCGTCGGTGGTAAGACAAGTCGTTCGGCGTGGTAGCCGGGACTTGAGTGATCGGATTTCGTCACCCACCCCTTTCCATCCGGTAGGCCCGCGCGGTCGCGATACGCAACTCGTCGCGGTGCACGCCGTAGACGCGGCCGCGCGCAACCGTGCTGAGGGTGAACCCGTCGGGCATCTGCACCACGCCGAGCCACCGCCCCTCGGCACTGAGCACAGTCCATCGTTCCGGCGAGGGATCGGGTGGCCGAAGGGCACGAGCCCACAGATTCCCCTCGTCGTCTGACTTCAGCTTGTCGAAGAAGGCCTTGTGCTCCGGCAGCCAGGGATAGTCGCTGAGCTGTACGCGGCGTCCGCTCTCACGACCGACCTCCTGCTCCTCATCCCATTGCCGCTTCTCCTCGGAAGTAATGGGATCGGGCGTCGCGTGCCAGCGCAGGATGCGTTTCGGTTCGCCGCCGGAATCGACCACACGAAGCTCCGCCCTCTGGGAGTAGCCGAACACCAGATCATCGACCCCAATTCGAATGGGTGTGACGGACGCGGTCCACGGGACGAACCGGGTGAATATGCCATCCTGATAGACGTGTCTGGCGGGCACGCGCGCGATCGTGTCGCGTTCCATGAAGGAGTCGTCCGTCCACGCGAAGACCCAATAGGTCAGTCCCTCCGGCCCGTCCGGCGACGGGGTCCGGTACCGATCGTCTGTGACGAGGAAGCGCCGGCAATCACCGGACCTGAGAAAGATGTTCAACGGAATCCCCGTCTCGCCGTCGACCGTTGCCAGCGGCCGAATGAAGCGGCCTTCGGAATCGAAGAAATTGTACGCATAGGGATCTGCCGCGATGATCGTGTCCCCCGCGCAGGTGTACGCCGCTCCGAAGTCCTCGAGTTCGCCCGGACCTTCGCCCTTCCCTCCGAACTTGTGGGTGAGCTTCCCCAAGGCATCGAAGACCATAACCTCCGAGGTCCGGATATCGCCGACGACCAGACTCCCGTTGGAGAGGACCCTCACCTCACGAATGAATCCCCAGGGAGGGTGGTTGGGATCGTCGCCCCCGGTCACGCCCGCGCCGATTGCGAGCTCCGGCTCGGCTACAACCGTCCAGCCCTGCCCCTCCTCCCACGCCGGCCGAAAGCTCTCCAGAATCGCGATCCCGGCGCTATCGGTGTGAACGAAGTCGGAGTCTTCGGCCGGGCCCTCGCACGCGGTTGGCATAAGGGCCAGCGACAGCACGGCCGCTGCGGTCCGGAGTCGAGTCATGGTGGTCCCTTTTCCGCCAGTGGTCTTCGGGAGACGGGAACATTGCCAACCTGGCAGCTGCCCGGGCAATAGCCAGACGGGGCGGCGCCGGGTTCCCTTCAGGGTGCGGGCGCGGGTGGAGGCGCGCTGCGCTTCCCGGGGAAACACACGGGGAGGGCACTCTTGTGCTCCCAAAAACGGCACCGTAGGTTCACTGTAACGAATTCTTTCGTTGCACGTGGATAGTCACGGTTGCATGCTGCTGTTTCCCTTGCGAGGAGATCGAATGATCCTGCCGACGGCCCATCCCCACCGCAGTGCAGATCCCCGCCACAGGCATCCCCGCCACGTTCGAATGGGCATGCCGTTACGCCAGGTCGCCTGTCTCCTGGCCATTCCGGTGGCGTACTCCATCACGGCAAGCACTTCGGCGTCCGGGCAGGAGCCGGTACGGGTCTCCGGCGCCGTTACCTGTCAGGAATGCACGATCACGCTGGACACCGTGGTAACGATCGGGGGACTCGATGGCCCGGGTGTCGGGGCGATCGGCCGGATGTCGAGCGTGGCCGTCGACCGCCGGGGCCGGATCCTCGTCTGGAATGCTGCCGAGGCGGAGATAGCCGTCTTCGATATGACGGGCGGATTCGTGCGCACGGTCGGCGGACGCGGCGAGGGACCGGGAGAGTACTCGTCGATTTCCAGGATCGACGCCGGCCCCCGGTACATCCATGTATTCGAGTACCACCAGGGCCGGACCGTGCTGGACCATGACTTCAATGTGATCCGCACGGACATGTTTCCCGGCCAGATCCTCAACACCTTCGTCACGGAGTCGGACGAAGTCGCATTCGCCGCGAGCGTTCCCACGAGCACATCGACCGGATACAGGTTCCATCTGCTCGGTGAATCGGGCAACACCGTGTCGTTTGGCGAGGGCGCCGAAAGCGCGAGAGGCGCTACAGCCCCACAGGACATGTTCGCGGCTGCGGGCGATTCCGAGGCGTTGTGGTTCGTGGCGGTGCAGAGGAACCGCGTGATGCGCTGGGACCTGGCCCCGGAGCCCACCCTGACGAAGGTGTTCGACCGCGCGGTCGAGGAGTTCGACCGACACGATGATCCCACGAGTTGGCCCGGAGTCGCGAACGGCGGAGCGA
Source organism: Longimicrobiales bacterium (assembly GCA_965208295.1). Classification (GTDB taxonomy): domain Bacteria; phylum Gemmatimonadota; class Gemmatimonadetes; order Longimicrobiales; family Gaopeijiaceae; genus Bin94. The sequence goes on from OZ242328.1 coordinate 2,787,362, forward strand.
GGATCGATGAAGACGGTCTGTGGATCGTCTGGACAACCCCTGATCCGGATGCGCCGCCGACGGGACTGGGGCAGCCCGTACCACAGGTTCCCTGGCGCGAGCTGTTCGATGGATGGATCGATTTGGTCGATCCCTCCACAGGCGCCACCCTGGCGCGCTATCACGGCGACGAGTTTCTGGCGGGGTTTGCCGCCGGGTCGCGGTACGTCGTCACCCACCAGGAGACGGACGCAGGGGTGCCATACATCCACCTGCTCGAGCCCAGGCTCTCGCGCGGTCCGGGAAATTGATCCGTCTCACGGTATTTCCGGTTGCTCTGGCCCTGGCGGCCGCCGGCTGTGAAGCGCCCCCCGCGGAAGTCGCGACGGATACCGAATCCACCACCGCTCCGATCCAGGACAGCGCCGGAATCCTCATCGTCGAGAATGCACGGCCGGTGGACGGTTCGCGCCTCGGCTGGCAGGTCGGCTCCGCGCCCCTCCTCTCGATCGGGACCATCGAAGGCGAGGGGGACTTCCAGCTTCACTGGGTCGATGGTGCGCTGAAGCTGCGGGATGGGCGAATCGTGGTCGCCAACGGCGGTTCGTATCAGCTGCTGGTCTTCGACGAGGCCGGGCGGTACCTCGCGGCGTGGGGACGGCGCGGCCAGGGTCCGGGAGACTTCGGCGGTGCGCGGGGAACCAACGGACTGGGGCCGGCGCACCTCTTCCAGATGGAACGCTGGCCGGGTGATTCGTTGGCGGTGTGCCACGGGGTAACCGTAGCGGGCGCCAAGCAATTCGTATCGATCTGGGACACCGGGGGGAACTTCGGTCGCAGGCTGAATCTGGGCCGCGGCGGCCGTGTCCCCCGTTGTCTGGAAGCGCTGCCCGGCGGGGACATCCTGGCTCTCCACTGGACTCCGGTACCGGCGTTGGACCAGGTAAGGGGCCTGAGCCGCCAGGCCGATGTGGAACTCTTCGTCGTAGCGGGGGACGGGTCTCCGCGGGGCTCGCTCGGCCTCCATCCCGGCGCCGAGAACTTCTGGCATTGGGAGGATTTCCGGGGGGACGGTACCGGTTTCTTCATCCCGGAACCGCCCTTCCAGAAATCACTGGTGTGGGCCGACTGGGGCGAACTGGTGATCGTGGCGGCCACGGAACGCTACGAACTCAAGGCCTACCGCCGAGACGGGTCCCTGGCGCGTATCGTGCGGCGCGAGAACGACGTGGGCAGTCCCACCGAGGCCGATTTGGACAGCTATCGGGCCGATCGGCGACGCGAAGCCGAGGGGTGGTCTGCCCAAGGCGCACGCCTCTTCGTGGCCGCCCTGGATGCCCTCCCCCTCCCCGAGTCCTTCCCCGCCATCTCGGCCATCGAGGTCGATGTCCTTGGCAACCTGTGGGTCCGCGAATACAACCTTCCCGGTCAGGAGGACCGGGCCCTCTGGACGGTCTTCGATCCGGAAGGGCTTGCCCTGGGGTTTGTCGAGACGCCCCCGGAACTGGTGATCTACGAGATTGGCGAGGACTACATCCTGGGCAAGGTGGAGGATGACCTGGGAGTGGAGTATGTCCAGCTGTGGAGCCTGGACCGGGTTGGGTAGAGGGTCGCCCGTTCCGTCCGGAGGATGGTCGAGATCGGGATGCCGGGCAGAGATGATGGCTGGAGTCGTGGGCCATCGAGGTGAAGCGGTCCACCGCTCCGCGGGTGCCGAAGGGGTTCCGGATCGCGACGGAAGATGTCGGGGCGACCCGTCGCTTCATTGTCTATCCGGGGACTGACACGTACCCTCTGGCGGAGGGGGTCACGGCGATTTCATTGCCCGCGCCGATGGGAAGGCTGATCGGGGCGGAATAACGACGGTACACGGGCGTGAATTTGCGACGAGCCCGCAGGAGGGTACTGAAAATGCTCAGAATGTCGGCCACCATCATCGGCCTCGCGCCGCTCGCGCTCGCGGCCGCCGCTTGCGAAGGCGAGTCCGACACCACAACCGAGGCCCAGCACCGGATCCAGGACAGCGCCGGCATCCGGATCGTCGAGAATCCACGCCCGGCCCCCGGTTCGCGCCTCGGCTGGCGGATCGGCAACGAGCCCGTCCTCTCCATCGGCACCGTCGAAGGCGGGGACGACTTCCAGCTTCACCGCGTCGACGACGCGCTCAAGCTGCGCGACGGACGGATCATTGTCGCCAACGGGGGCTCGCACCAGTTGCTGGGCTTTGACGAGGCCGGTAACTACCTGACGGCTTGGGGACAGAAAGGCGAGGGCCCGGGCGACTTCGGTGGCGATTACGGCGGTGACGGGCTCGGACGTCCGGGCGTCTTCTGGATGGAGCCCTGGCCCGGTGACTCGCTGGCGGTCTGCCATGGGACCTTCACGAGAGGCCGCCACGTCTTTTCCATCTGGGACACCGAAGGTCATCACGGGCGCACCCTCAACCTGGCCGACCTGGCACCCGGCAACGATGTGCCCAAATGCAGGGACGTGCTCGCCAACGGGACGATTCTCGCCAGCGTTGCGCCCTCCCTGCTCAGCTTTCCGGCGGGAATCCCCGAAACCGGCCTCCGCCGCTCCGAAGTGGACTTCTTCCTCGTGGATGCGGAGGGTTCTCGCCGACCGTCCCTCGGAAAGCACCCTGGTGCGGCGATGTTCTGGCACTGGGAGGACGATCCCAACGATTCGTTCCTCATCATGGACCCGCCCTTCCAGCCGACGGTTCTGTGGGCCGCGTGGGGCGAACAGATGATCGTCAGCCCGACCGACCTCTACGAAATCCGGGCCTTCCGTTCCGACGGTTCTCTCGCGCACATCGTGCGGCGCGACAACAACGTGCGAACCCCCACGCAGGCCGATCTGGACAGCTACCGCGCGGAGAACCGGTCCCCGAACCCAGGCAGAAACTCGGCGAGAAAGCGGAACGCCGCCATCGACGCCCTGCCGCTCCCCGAATCCTTCCCCGCCTTCTCAGCCATCGTGGTCGACGCACCCGGCAATCTCTGGGTGCGCGAATACAATCTCCCGGAAGACGGGAACCGCACCCTGTGGACCGTCTTTGACCCGGATGGGCTTGTTCAGGGCTTCATCGAGACGCCCGAGGGGCTGGAGATCTACGAGATCGGCGGAGACTACATCCTCGGCAAGGTGAGGGACGAGCTGGGGGTGGAGTATGTGCAGGTGTGGGGGCTGGATCGGTCGGGGTAGCCCTACCGCCGGCCCCCCGCCCCCCGCTCCCCCGGTCGCCGCGGCCCCCGTTCCCCCTCCCCGCCCGGCCCCCTCCCCTGCCCTCTTCCACCCCGCCAGAGATCCCGCGCCTGCTGCACGATCTCGCGGAACCCGGAATCGTCCCGCAGGGGATCCCAGACGGGACTGGTTCTGAGCGTCATGAGCGCCGGATCCCTTCGGTCCACCGCTGCTCGCAGATGATCCAGCGCGGCCTCCGCATCACCCATCCCCACGGCCACCATCGCCAACTCCACCTCCGAGACCCGCTCCCCGCGGGCCTGGCGATCGGCGCTGTAGTCGCGCCGCCACTGCCAATAGATCGAGGGGTCCTCGGGCGCGAAGGCCGTTCGCAACTGCTGGACGGCGGCACGGGAAGCGGGGGTATCGCCCCGGGTCGCAAGGATCCAGTCTTCTCGAACCCCGATCGCCTCGGCAAAGTCACCCTGCCGCAGATACAGGTCCTCCAGACCCGCCCAGGCCGGGACGACCGACGGATCGTCCTCGAGGATCTCCCGGTACACCGCCTCGGCACTGTCATACCTCTCGGTCTCCACGTGGCGACGGGCGACCATCAGGGGGGACCGCGGGCCGAGCGAGCGGCCGAAGCGGGTCGCGTCGAGCAGGTACTGGCGACGGATCGAGTCGGTAGCTTCGACGGAAGTCCTGACCTCGGAAATCGCGTCTCTCAACGCCGGCGAAAGTGATTCGAGTGCTCCCTCGACGCCCTCTCCCAGGTGGTCTTCAAGGATGACCATCGCGGTCGCGACCTCGTCGACGGCGCCCCCCAACTCCTCGGCTTGCAGAAGATCCTCCTGTATCCTGGCGATCATGCCGGCCGGAATCGAGTCTCCAACGGCCAGCCCAAGCAGGTGGGCTCCGGCCCTCCAGGCACGCGCCGGGGCAAACTCCGAGTCGTGTTCGACGGCCTGGTCGAACCACGCCAGGGCTGCTTGCCGCGCCTCGGGGGTCCCGCGATCCAGCTCATGCTGTCCCCGCAGGAAGGCCCGGTGCGCCTCGGGGTCCACTTGCGCGATCCGGTCCACGTCCTCGATGACCTCCGCGCCCAGCTCGCCCTGAACCAGCGTCGCGATCTCGACCGCGATCTCGGTTTGCAGACGCAGGATGTCCCTCATTTCGCGCTGCCACGAGAGCGACTCCATGTGCGTGTCCGACGGCGCGTGGAGAAGCTGGATCGAGATCCGCACGCTGTCGCTTTCGCCGGTCATGGCGACCGAGCCGGTGACGATCGCCTGCACGCGGAGCTCGGCCGCGATCTCCGGAAGCAGCATGTCGGTGGTACGGTAGCGCTCGACCGAGGTGCGCGACACGACGCGCAGGCTGGTCAGCTCGCTCAGCCGGGTGATGATCTCGTCGTGGAGCTGGCGGGCGAAGAGGTCGTCGCCCTCGGCGAGATGGGCCAGGGGGAGGACGGCGATGGCGGTGATGGGGGCGGCGGGGTCGTCGGAGGCGAAGGTGGCGGGGGATAACGAAGGGGTTTCGGCGCCGGCGTCGGGAGCACTCATGGCGCTACGGCTGAACCACCAGGCGCCCAGGCCTGCCGAGAGGGCGGTCACGCCGAGCAGCGCGAGGCCGGGGACGAGCGATCTGGCCCCGACCGGTAAGAGGCTGCGGGTGCGCTTCAGTCCCTCGGGGCTCAGGTCGTAGACCCATGAGAAGGCGAGCGCGACGGGGAGCCCGAGGAAGACAAAGACGACCAGCGTCTGCAGGGCCCAGTCCGGCGCGTTGAAGGCCGGCAGCACGATCTCGCCCAGCTGCAGGATCACGAAGGCCCCGGCGACGTAGAGTCCGCCGACGCGGAAGACGCCGCGACGGCGTCCTTCGGCCCAGAAGGTGTTGGGCTGCCGGTTGTCGGGTTGCTGGTCCGTCAATTCGGTTCTCGTGGGTGGCCGCGGGCCGCGGGTGGTTGATTCGGTCTACTGTAGTAGGACATCAAGATGGGGCGAGGTGTTGGGGCGGGGGAGACCCAAGGGGGGTCGGCGAAACCAGCGGCCCCGGGGACGGCGTAGTTTTTCTCATCTCCATACTTCACTCGAAACACATGGAATTCAGCCATGCCCATCATACAAACCCACGAACTCACCAAACGCTACGGGAGGCGCGCCGCGAAGTCCGTGTTGGCGGTTGACCAGGTCTCCTTCGCCGTCGAGGAGGGTCAGGTTTTTGGCTTCCTGGGCCCGAACGGCAGCGGCAAGACCACGACCATCGGGATGCTGGTCGGCATCATCAACCCGACCGGGGGGAGTTTCCAGCTCTTCGGCGCCTCCGACCCGAAGGGCCTCCTGGCCGCCCGCTCGCGCGTCGGCGCCACCCTCGAGACGCCGAACTTCTACCCGTACATGAGCGGCCGGGACAACCTGCGCATCGCGGCCGCGATCAAGGGGGTGGGCCGGCCGCGAATCGAGGAATGCCTGGAGCTGGTCGGTTTGGCCGACCGCGCGAAGCACCGCTTTGCCACCTATTCGCTCGGCATGAAGCAGCGGCTCGCGTTGGCGGCCACCATGCTCAACGACCCCGAGTTGATCATCCTGGATGAACCGGCCAACGGACTGGACCCGCAGGGCATGCGCGAGATCCGTGAAATCATCCATATCCTGGCCGGGCGCGGCAAGACGATCTTCCTGTCGAGCCATCTGCTGTGGGAGGTGGAGCGGACGTGCTCGCATGTGGCGATCGTGCGCAAGGGGAGGATTGTGGCGTCGGGCACGGTGGAGGAGGTGGTGAGCGAGGGGACTTCGGTGGTGTTGCGCGCAGCGGACGAGGATGCGCTGGTGGCCGCGCTGGAAGGCTACCCGGAGGCGACCTCGGTCAGGCGATCGGACGACGGCGTCCTTGTGAGCCTCGGCTGCGACGACTTCGCCGCGCTCAACCGCTACCTGGCCGGACAGGGGGTCCATCTGTCCCACCTGGCGCCGCACCGGCAGAGCCTGGAGGATGTCTTCATCGACCTCACCAGGGGAGACTTCGACTCGATGACGGAGATCGCATCATGAAGACTCTAAGCGTGCTTCTTCGCATCGAGGTGCTCAAGGCAGTCAAGCGGCGGGCCTTCTGGGTGGCGGTGGGGATCTTCGCCGCGTTCAATGCCGCCAGTGCGATCGTCAGAATCCGCGACGCAAGGCTATACCCGGAGGATCCCTTTGTCCCGCCCTTTGCCCTGCCGGACAGTTGGTCGACCATCCTCGGCGAATCGATCATGGTCGGCCCCTTCTTCGTCGCCGTGTTGATGATCCTGCTCTTCGCCCCGGAGTTCACCTGGCGGACCGGCAGGCAGAACGTGATCGACGGGCTTAGCAAGAAGCGGCTCTACGCCGGCAAGATCGTGGTGCTGGCCGGACTCGTTCTGCTATTCCTGGCAATCCCCATCCTCATCGGCGGCGGCGGCGCGCTGGTTAGCCCCAACGAGGGTGGTCCGGTCCTCGTGCGATCGATGGATTTCGGCTACATGGGCGGATACTTCCTGGTCCTGCTCCTCTTCGGGAGTGCCGCGCTGATGCTGGCCGCCCTCATCCGCTCTTCGGGACCGGCGTTGGGCATCCTCCTCCTCTACATAATCGTCGAAGAGCTGATGAGCGGGTTGATGTCTCGGGTCGGCGAGGCCCTGCGGGACGCCACCAAGTACCTTCCGCTCAACGTATTCGAAGACCTCGGCGACGACCTGGTGCACTACCCGGAGCGACTGGCCGCTGTGAACGAATCGCGCGTCGCGCAGGGTCTCGCACCCCTGGAATTCCTCGATGTCGAGGTGCTCGCCATTGCGGCGCTGGCCTACAGCGCCATTTTCGTGGTGATTGCGTTCGTGAGCATACATAGACGCGACCTGTAGCGCCCCGGTGAGTGGTGTTCGCCGGGCGGTGCCGAGTGCGTCGACACACCTGAACGGCGGAGACACCAACGATGGGAGCGAATCGGCGAACCTTCCTGAAGACCGCGGCGGCCGCGGGCGGAGCGATGGCGGCGGGGCTGGCCGGGAACCGTGCGCTGGCGGGGGCTGAATCGGCGACCGCAGCCGCGGACCCTTCCACGCCCAACTCCCGGCGTCCCACATCCCCCCGCTCCCTGAAGATCCTCATCCTCGGCGGGACGGGTTTCATCGGCCCCCACCAGGTCGAGTATGCGCTTTCGCGCGGCCACGAAGTCACCCTCTTCAACCGGGGACGCACGAACACGCACCTCTTCCCCGGGGTGGAGAAGCTCGTCGGGGATCGCGCGAATGATCTATCCGCGCTGGAAGGCCGAAGCTGGGACGCGGTGGTGGACAACTCGGCGACCAGCGCCCCGCAGTGGGTCGAACTCAGCGCGAATCTGCTGAAGGACTCCTGCGAGCGCTACATCTTCGTCTCGACGCGATCGGTCTACGCGGACACCAGCCGGGTCCCGATGACCATTGCCGCGCCCGTCTGGACGTATGAGAGCGCCAATGTGGATCCGGGCGCCGAGCGGCTGCCCTACGGGCTCGCCAAGGCGCTGTCCGAGCAGATCGCCCGGGACGCCTTCGGCCCCGACCGCACCCTCGTCTTCCGGCCCGGCCTGATCATCGGTCCGGGCGACACGACGGACCGCTTCACCTACTGGCCGGTGCGCATTCATCGCGGCGGCGAGGTCCTCGCGCCGGGGGACGGGACCGATCCCGTGCAGATCATCGACGTGCGCGACTTCGGGGAGTGGCTGATCGAGATGGCGGAGGCGGGGGAATCGGGGACGTACAACGTCGTGGGGCCGCGAACGCCGCGTCCGATGGCGGAGCTGTTGTACGGGATTCGCGCGGCGACGACCGCCGAGTCGACCTTCACGTGGGTGGACACGGACTTCCTGATCAACGCGGGGCTGCGTCCGTACCGGGAGCTGCCCGTGTGGAGGCCGGCGCGGGACGGGGCGGAGGGGTTTGCGCGGTTTGACTTAACGCCGGAGGTGGAGAAGGGGCTGACGTTTCGGTCGCTGGCGGATACTACGGCGGCTACGCTGGAGTATCACTTTTCGAGGTCGGCGGAGAGGCAGGCGGCGTTGCGGGCGGGGGTGAGCGCGGAGCGGGAGCGGGAGGTGCTGGGGATGTGGCGGGCATTTCGGCGGGCGGGGTGAGGGTGGACACCAAGGCGTATTTCAACCAACAGGAAGACCAGGACCAATGAGACTTTTCGCACTGAGGGCCCTTGCCGGCGCCGTCATTCTGCTTGCCGCCTGCGGCGATTCCGAACCGGGCGGCGACCCGCCCACCCCCGCCGACCTCGTCCTGCGCGGCGGCACCGTCGCGACGGTCGACGCCGAAAACACGATGGCCGAAGCGCTTGCTATCGCCGACGGCTGGATCGTCGCGGTCGGCAGCAACGATGAGGTCGACGCCTACGTCGGCCCTGAAACCGAAGTCATCGAGCTCGACGGCCGGTTCGCCGCGCCCGGATTCATCGAGGGGCACGGCCACTACATGAGCCTGGGCAACAGCAAGACAATCCTGGATCTCAACGGAGCCGCCAACTGGGACGCCATTGTGAAGATGGTGGCCGAGGCGGTGGCAGACGCCGAGCCCGGTCAATGGATACGCGGGCGCGGCTGGCACCAGGAGAAGTGGGACCGCCCGCCGGATCCCGCCGTCGAGGGCAACCCGACCCACGCGTCGCTCTCCGCGGTGAGCCCCGACAATCCGGTGTTGCTCGGCCACGCTTCCGGGCACGCCGGCTTCGCCAATGCGGCTGCCCTGGCCGCCGCCGGCTACGACCGCGACTCCGAGCCCCCGCCCGGCGGCGAACTGGTGCGCGACGAAGACGGCGAACTCACCGGCCTGCTGCGCGAGACCGCCCAGCGCCCCGTCTCCGCCGCCTTCGCCCGCTCCCAATCCGGCCGCACCGCGGAAGAGATCGACGCGCAGTTCCGGCTGGAGGTCCAGCTTGCCGCCGAGGAGGCCCTGTCGAAGGGCGTCACCTCGTTCCAGGACGCCGGCACGTCCTTTTCGACCATTGACGGGCTCAAGCAACTGGAAGACGAGGGCGCGCTCCCGGTCCGCCTCTACATCATGGTGCGCGGCCGGTCCAATGAGGAGATGGACGCCCGCCTAGCCGACTACTACATGCCGTCGGAGGGCGACGACTACCTGACCGTGCGTTCCATCAAGCGCCAGATCGACGGGGCACTGGGCTCGCACGGCGCGTGGCTGCTGGAACCGTACGAGGACATGCCCGAATCGACCGGGCTGGTGCTCGAAACCGTCGAGGACATCACCGGGACCGCGCACATCGCCATCAAGCACGGCTACCAGGTCAACACGCACGCGATCGGCGACCGCGCCAACCGCGAGGTCCTCGACATCTACCAGGCGGTCTTCGACTCGGCGGGCGCGGGGGACGATCTGCGCTGGCGCATCGAGCACGCGCAGCACGTCCACCCCGACGACATCCCGCGCTTCGCCGAACTGGGCATACTCGCCTCCATGCAAGGCGTTCACGCCACCTCCGACGGGCCCTGGATCCCGCTCCGCCTGGGCGACGACCGTGCCGAGAAGCGGACCTACGTGTGGCGCGCGTTCATGGACGCGGGCGTCCCCATCAACAACGGAACGGATGTTCCCGTCGAGGACATCAGCCCGCTCGCCAGCTTTCGCTCGTCGGTCACGCGCCAGACCGCCGACGGGTCGATCTTCTACCCCGGGCAGAACATGACCCGCACCGAGGCGCTCCGCAGCTACACGATCAACAACGCGTTCGCGGCATTCGAGGAAGCGTACAAGGGGTCGCTCGAGGTGGGGAAGCTGGGTGACGTGGTGGTGCTTGACCGCGATATTCTCACCGTGCCGGACGCGGAGCTTGCGGATGCGCGCGTGGACGCGACGATTGTGGGCGGGGTGGTGCGGTATGCGAGGTAGCCTCCACCTGGCCGCGCTCGTCGCCATCATCGCCTGCGAGTCACCCCCTTCACCCGGCGACAATCAACAAGCGGAGGGCGGCGCAATGGCCGAACCCACCCCCATCGAACACATCGTCCCCGAGGGCGTCGCGCGTCTCCCCGTCTTTACCCCCGCCGTGCGCGTCGGCGACCTGGTCTTCCTCTCCGGCGCCATCGGAACCCCGCCCAGCGGCGAACTGCGCATCGTCGAAGGCGGCGTCGGCCCCGAGACTCGGGCAACCATGGACAACATCGGTCGAGTGCTGGAAGCGGCCGGACTCGGCTTCGAGGACCTGGTGAAGTGCACGGTCTTCCTGGCCGACATCGCCGACTACGCGGCCATGAACGAGGTCTACGTCACGTACTTCGAGGGCATGGAACCGCCCGCGCGCTCGGCGATGGCCGGGAGCGGGCTGGCGCTGGGGGCCAAGGTGGAGATCGAGTGTATTGCGCGAGGGAGGTAGCGATGGTGTCGATGCGCGCATGTATCCCCGGACTGCTCGGAGTTCTCGCGTTTGCGGGTTGTGACCGGGCAGGTACCGGCACTCCGGAAGTTGAGAACCCGATCGCCAGCGAAGTGCACGACAGCGCCGGCATCCCGATCGTCGAAAACCGGGCACCGGCACCCGGCTCGCGGCTGGGATGGATGATCGGAGACGAGCCCGTCGTGTCCATTGGCACTCGCGACGCCTCCGACGCCTTCCAGTTCTACCGGGTCGGTGGCGCGACCAGGCTCGCCGACGGAAGGATCGTGGTCGCCAACGGCGGTTCGAACGAGCTGCTGGTCTTCGATGCGGAGGGCAACCACCTCGACGCCTGGGCAGGCCGGGGCGATGGGCCCGGTGAGTTCCGGGGCCTTGCCAGCGTGAGCCCGTGGCCCGGGGATTCCCTGATTGCCGGGGACTCGCAGCAGGGCAGAGCCTCCATCTTCGACCTGGCCGGCGCTCACGGCCGGACGATGTCGTTGCGCGGCCCACCCGATGCCGCCACGCGGGCGATAGCCGCGGCGGGTGGGGGGGCGGACGCCGGGCCCGTCGACATCGAGCCCCACGTCGTGCTCCGCGTGTTGCCCGATGGCACCTTGCTCACTCGGACCCCTCGTGGCTACAGCCAGGGATTCCACCGGTGGGAATCCTCGTATGCGCTGATGGGCGCCGATGGATCCGCGCTCGCGTCGCTCGGCAACTACCTCGGCACCGAGACCTACTCCGCGTTCTACGAGCAGGATGACGGGAATTATGCCGTCATTCCGCTGTGGCACCCCTTCGGCAAGTCGACTGTCACCACCGCATGGGGGGATCTGGCCGCGATCGGCGACACCGAGACCTACGAGATCAGGGCCTACCGCGGCGACGGATCGCTGGCCCGGATCGTCCGCCGCGACCACGAGACGAGGATTCCGACACAGGCCGAACAGGACGAGGCCTTTCGCGACCGGTTCGCCGGACTTGCGGAGGAAGACCGCGAACCCAGGATGGCGGTTGCCGCCGACGTCCCGCTGGTGGAGAGCTTTCCGGCCTACTCCAGACTCCGCGGCGACGCGCTGGGCCACCTCTGGGTCGCCGAGTTCAAGCTGCCCGGCGCCACATACGAGGGGACGCTGTGGACCGTCTTCGACAGGGAGGGGCGCGCGCTGGGGTTTGTGGAGACGCCGGGCGGGTTGAGCATCTTCGAGATCGGCGAGGACTACATCCTGGGTTCGACCACGGACGAACTGGGGGTGGAGTACGTGCAGATTCGGGAGTTGGCGCGGTCGGATTGAGGGGAACAAGAGGCCCAAACGGTAGCCGCAGTGAGATCGCATTGTAAACTGTACATTACATCTTGTAATGTTTACATTACATTACTTGAAAGCAGGCAGCTGACGGAATGCGCGAAGGATTCCTTCCCGGGGTGGTCCGGGCTACGCCGAGACGGGCAACGTCGCCGTGATCGGGTGTCCGAACGGAGCAGAGAGCGTCTCGTTCCGAAGGGCGGCATCCAGTTCATCGGGTCGGAGCGCCGATATTCCCATCGCGCGCGCTTCGGCGAGCAGATCCGGGTCGGAAGTGCACAGCCCGCGCGATAGCTCGATCAGGGCAACACTCTCGCCCGGGCCGATTTGGTCAATCACGCGCGCCCGCCGCAGGGTTCCATCCGCGACGGCTGACGCCATGCTGGCGCCCGACGGCACGTCCATGAGCGCTACCCGCAGCCGGGTTCGCTCCCTGATTCGGTCACAGAGTCGGCTCCACCAGGCCACGTCCCCCTGAGCAGCCCCCGATGCCGAGTCACCGGACACCGGCACCACCAGAACGAACCCGCCGCGCAGCCCCGCCTTGTGGAGGCGACGCAGGGCGGCGGCAAGCTGCAGGGGACTGCAACCATCGCGGCGGGTGGCCGAGAGGAACGGGACTACGTTGGACGGCCCGGCACTGCGCCTGCCAGAGCGTCTGCTGAAAGGGATTGCGGTTGTCTGCATGCCTGAGTTTCGAAGCCCAGGCGCACGGAAACGCGACGGTTGTGTAACAATCGGGTCACAATGAGCGGCCCTCTACTCCTACCCCTGCCCGATCCAGCAACTCATTCAGCTCAGGCACCGCCCCGGCCACCACCTCACGCAACTCCTCCTCCGCGGCCCGGGCCTCCTCCCACATGCGAGCCAAACGCCGCCGTTGATCATCCGACGGCCCCGTTAGCGACCCCATCGTGGACGGTCCACCGTCGAACTGGCCACGCAGTCCCCTCCACCAGCTGCGGATGTCGCGGTTCACCCGCCGCCACTCGTCCGCCACCTCCTTGATCTCGGCTGCCAACTCCTCGGCGCGCTCCAGATCCCCCACATCCACCCCATCCACCCCGGCCATCGCCTCGACCCCCTCGTCCGCGGCGCGCTGGGCATCGTACGCCGTCACCCCCTGCTCGTAGGCAAAGCGTTGCAACTCGTGCAGCTCCATGGTGAAGTCGTGGCGGGCCCGCCGCTCCTCCTCCGAGATGTCGAGCCGGCCGTCCGGACGCACCGTGAGCCGCTGTGAGCGCCGCTCGTCTCCCACCTCGAGAATGACGCCGAACCGGCCCGGCAGGACCAGGGGACCGCCCGGACCCGCGTCCAGGGTGGGCACGTCGTAGCGGGCGGTGTCATGGGGGATCGGGTCGTGGCGCAGGTCCCAATACACGCGGTTGAGGCCACGGGCGCCGGGAGCTTCGAGGGTGCGGACGACGGCTCTATCCGCGTCCTGGATCGTGATGCGCGCACCGTCCTCGACCGCGCGGGGAAGCCAGTAGTCGAGGTGGGCGCCGTAGGGCGGATTGGGGGCCTGGTAGATCCCCTGTCCCTGGGACGGCACGTCGGTGCGGTACTGGAAGAGGGTGACGGGGCGGAGCGGCGAGAAGATCGGCTCGTCCTCCCCGGTCAGCCGCAGGGCGACCTCCCCACGGCCCACCCATGTGCGCGGCGTGATCAGCCCGATGTCGTCCAGGATCCAGATGCCGCGACCATGCGTACCGGCCACCACGTCGTTGTCGCGCGGGTGGATCTCGATGTCGTCCACTGGGACGGCCGGCATTCCTGAACCCAGTCGGCCCCATCGGCCCCCGCGGCTGGTGGACGCGAAGACGCCATCTTCCGCGCCCACGATCAGGATGTTGGGGTTCTCGTGGTGCTCCCGGATCACGTTCACGGTGGCACTGCCCAGCCTGCCGTCGATCGACTGCCAGGACGCCCCCAGGTTCTCGGTCACGAAGATGTACGGCTCGTAGTCGTCATCCCAGTGCCCATCCAGGCTCACGTACGCGCGCTCCGCCATGTGGTGCGACGCCTCCACCCAGCTTACGTAATAGGGGAAAGGCGGCCCGCCCCACGCGTCCACGATCCCCTCCGTCACATCCGTCCACGTCTCACCGCCGTCGCGGCTTACCTGCACGGTCCCGTCGTCCGCGCCGGTCCACAGGATGCCCGCGGTTACCGGCGATTCGGAAACCGCCGTGATCTCGCCATAGCCCGATGCACCATCGTGTTTCGAGAGCGTCGTCGAGTCCGGAAGGACCCCCATGATCGGGAGGCTGTCCTGATGGACCGCTCGGGTGAGGTCCCCGGTGGCGCGCCAGCTTTCGCCCCGGTCGTCGGAGATGAAGAGGCGGTTGCCGCCAAGGTAGACGCGGTTCGGGTCGTGCGGAGAGACGAGGATCGGGGACTTCCAGTCGAAGCGGTACTCGTCGGCGGTGTCGCGCGGGAAGGGACGGAGCGCCTTGCGGTCCCCCGTCGCCAGGTCCACCCGCATGATGCCCGCGTTCTGCGACGTGACGTAGACCGTGCCCAGGTTGGACGGATCGGTCTCGACGTACATGCCGTCGCCGTAGTCGATCACCTGCCAGTCGCGGTTGAGGATGCCGTGATACCGGTCCGTACGGCTCGGACCCCGGTACGAGTTGTTGTCCTGCAGGCCGCCGTATACGTTGTACGGGTCGGCCATGTCCAGATCCACATCGTAGAACTGCCCGATGGGGATGTTGGAGATGAAGGTCCAGTTGTCGCCGTTGTCCCAGGTGGAGTAGAGGCCGCCGTCGTTGCCGAGGATCATGTGGTCGGAGTTCGCGGGGTCGATCCAGAGGTCGTGGTGGTCGACGTGCACGCCGGTGTTGTACACGACCTCGCGCGCGACCGTGTTGAAGGTTTCGCCGCCGTCGGTGGAGCGGTGCAGCGCACCCGCCACGAGGTACACGGTTTCGTCGTCGTTGGGATCGAGGCGCAGCTGGCTGTAGTACATGGGACGCTGGTTGAGCTCGTTCATGCGCGTCCACGACTCGCCGCGGTCGGTCGATTTGAAGATTCCGCCTTCCTCGGCCTCGACCACGGCCATGACGAGTTCAGGGTTGCGGGTCGAAACCGCGATGCCGATGCGCCCCTTGTCGCCCGTGGGCAGGCCTTCGGTGAGCTCGCGCCAGGTGTCGCCGCCGTCGGTGCTCTTGTACAGGCCGCTGCCGGGCCCTCCGCCGATGAACCCCCATGCGCGCCGCTGGCGCTGGTAGGCGGCCGCGTAGAGGGTGGCGGGGTCGGAGGGGTCGATGGCCAGGTCCACGACACCCGTGTTGTCGTCGATGTGGAGGACTTTCTCCCAGGTGTCGCCGCGGTCGGTGGTGCGGTAGACGCCGCGCTCCTCGTTGGGGCCGAAGAGGTGGCCGAGGGCGGCGACCCACACGGTGTTCGGATCGGTGGGATGGACGACGATGCGGCCGATGTGCCGGGTCTCCTCCAGGCCGGTCAGCCGCCAGGTATCGCCGCCGTCGTCGGAGTGGTAGACGCCCTGTCCCCACGGGGAGCTGTTGCGGTTGTTGGGCTCGCCCGTCCCGACCCACACCTGCGTTGGATCGGATGGGGACAGCGCAATGTCGCCGACGGACAGGTTGGGCTGCTCGTCGAAGAGCGGCTTCCAGGTCGTGCCGTGGTTGACGCTCACCCACACGCCGCCCGACGCGGCGCCCAGGTAGATGTGCGACTGGGTGCCGGGCACGATCTCGACATCGCTGATGCGGCCGCCGGCGATGGCGGGGCCGATGGAGCGCCACTGGAGGGCGGCGGCGATGCGGGACTGGGCGGTGAGGGGGGAGGTGGTCGTGAATGCGGTGGTAAGGGCCGTGAGAGAAACGGCCAGCGCGAGATGGCAGGCGTCGACTTGGACGCCATCCAGGAATCTTCGGCGAGTCGTCACGATGAGTTGCTCCGGTTATGTTCGACGGGATGAGGGGGCCGGTCAGAATCAGAAAGCCCCGACGGGTAATACGATCCTGTCGCGGTGGTCGTTCAGCGGTAAGATGCCGGCAGCTGGCGGTGATGCAACAGCGCTGGTCTCACGTCTCAACTGTGATGTATGTTCTCGCGTCGATCAATCCCTCGCCACGATCCCATGAGCCAGGACGAAACCCGCATCTCCGAGGAGGAGGCACGCGCACTCTGGCGCCGCGCGGCCGAACTGCAGGCCGATGCCGCCCGCCGCCTCGAGGAGCGTTCGCGACAACTGGCCCCCCGGGAGCAACCTTCCGATACGGTGGAAGCCGACGGGTACCGCCTCGCGGATGTCCGGGCCGCCGCGGAAGACGCCGGGATCTCGCCGGAGTTCCTTGATCATGCGCTCGTGGAATCCCGCAACCGGGCCGTTGTCGAAGGAGCGGACGCGCAGCCATCGGCGATGGCGGCCCGCTTCCTGGGCCAACCGCCCCGTGCGATCGAGGTCTCCCGGGTGATCCACGCACCGGCCGAGGAGGTCTACGCCGCCATGCAACGGGTTCTTCCGAGCCGCCCCTTTCGCCTGACACTCATGGACCACCACGGAGCCGATCCCACCGACGGGGGTGTGCTGGTTTTCAAGGTTCCCGCCTTCTCGTACACAGCGACCGCGTCAGACCAGTCGTTTGCGTACGAGATGACCTGGGTGGACCTCAAGCAGCTGCATTTCTGTCTCCGGCGCCTCGACTCCGATCCGCCGGCGACCGAACTGATCGTTCAGGGGAGCCTGATCCACAGCCACAAGCTCAGTATGTGGGTCGGCGGCAGCATCTCCGCAATGGCTGCGTTGTTGAGCGGGGTCGGTGGTGCCTTTGCGGGCGGGGCCGCGGCCATCGCTCTCGGGATCGGGGGTCTCGCAGCCGGTGCGATCGTGGGCGCGCTCGCCGGTGGAGCAGCGGTCGGGGGACTGGGGATGCTGGGCTGGCGCGCGCTGTATCGCTACGGGTTGCGCCGTGGGAGGAAGGCGATCCGGAACCTGCTCGGCTCGATCGCCGTCGACATCGAGACCGGTGGGAGCTTCTCGAGTCCGAAATCTCTGCCGGGCGCGTTCAAGGGGTTCCTTCGGGAGGGTTAGCGCTGGCGTCAGCAGTCCGTGGACAAGGCCGCTCGGTCACACCTCATGACCCCCCCCGCTTCACGCCGTCAGGAACAGAACGAACAGGAACCCGGGGAGCAGGACCATCATATACAGCCACCAGACGATCGACCCCTTGAGGATGGTCCGGATCCACCCGTCGCGGTAATACCTGCGGAGGGCAATCAGGTAATACACCTGGGGAATCACGACGAAGAACGCCCGGAACCACGCTCCGACCGATCCGCCCGGGGTGAGCTGGGCGGCGGCAAGGCACAGGAAGGTGAAGGTCTGGTTGTGCATTCCGAACACCAGGTGCTCGACAAAGAATCGCTTCTTGCGGACATAGCAGAAGCCGAGAGCCAGGGCCAGGAACGGAAGAAGGAAGAACATCGCGATCGGCAGGTTCCCCACCGCACGCTGTACGAAGACCTCGGGGTCGTGGAGGAAGTCGATCGTGCTGGTGAGCAGCATTCTGACGAAGAAGTTTTTCCTGTCCGGGTCCTCCTCGCCGGCCGGCCGGGAAACCGCCCGATCCTCTTCCTCGGGGAACATGAATCCCGCGATCAGCAGCGCCACTCCCTTGAAGGCATTCTCGTCCGGACGCCCCAGGATGTCGTCCAGCTTGCGGCCATGCGTCGGCCCCAGGGCCACTCTCAGCGCCTCAATCTGCCCCTCGCTCACCCGCGTATCGATGTCCACGTCCAGGTTGCGTCGCGGGGTCTGCCCGGCCAACCGCGGTGATTCATCCGCGTCATCGTCCGCCACCTCTTCATCCACCGGCCGTGACTCGTCCGCGTCATCGTCCGTCTCCTCTCCGTCCACCGGGGATGACTCCCGCGAGTCTCCGGTCGGGACGAGAATCTCCCCGGGAATCTCCTCCGAGTCGCTGCCCATCATTGCCGCCCCCTCCGACCACGAATCCGGCATCGCCAGCGAAAGGACCAGCACGAAGAGGAAGCTGGTGAAGAGATACAGCCTGATCGGCGACATGTAGCGGGCGCGGCGGCTGCGGGAGAACTCGTTCGTCAGGCTGCCGGGCTTGAAGAGCAGGAGCTTGAGGGTCTGGAGAAACCTCGAGTCCATCTCGAAGGCCTCACGGCCGAACTCCCACACCACCGTGCCGAGGCCGCGCGCGTAGTTGCGGTCGTTCTGCCCGCACTCGGGACAGAACGGGCTGGGGCGAACGTTGCCGCAGTTCGGGCAGACGGTCGGGGAAGGTCTCTTCTCGTGGGGGGCGGGATCTGTCATGGCGGAGTCGGGACTGGCTGGTCGCGAACATTTCGATTGTGGTCGGTTGGACCGCTACCGGGCAATCTCGGCAATGGACCGCACTCGCGCCAGAACCCGGTCCAAAGGGCCGGATGTGGCGTTTTTCCCCGCTGGCCGGTCGGCCATGCGCGCTCCTGTCCGCCGTCAGTCCCGCAACACTCTCACCACGCGCCCGTCCTGACCGTAGAGCGGAACCGGACCGTCAACCACGTTGCACGACAGATCGATAGCCGACGCGTCCTGCACGTCGCCATCCGGCGGGCTGGAGTCCGGCAGACGATAGTTCTCGGCAAGTTCCACGTTGACCGTGTAGCCGATGTCCGCGAGTGCCTGAATCGTGATCGCGCTGAGCCGGTCCCTCCCGGCTTGCAGCCAGCTCGACATCAGCTCCGCACCGAATACCGATTCCCGCCAGTGGCTGTCCACCGAGCCGTGGGTTGGATCGTTCTCAACCGGGACCTTCCCGCCCTGGTAGTTGGCGCCTCCCGCGGCGACAAAGGCCCCGATCGCACCGGTACCCACGAAGTGTGTGTCCCCACCGCCGTCCCAGGAGGCATTGCGCAGCAGGTCCAGCGGCCGCCAGGAATGCGCGGTGAACCCCAGCATGTGTCCGAATCCATGGAGGATCATATCGTCCACATCTTCCCGTGACACCCCGACCACGTCGAGTATGATGGCTCCGACCAGGGGCAACTTCGACGACTCGCGTAATCCGCAGAGCGAAGTTCTTACACCGGGTCCCCCGTCGAAGTCAACTACGGCGACCATGACGAACAGGTCGTCGATCACATCCTTCTGGTAGTCGTACTGGAGGCCTCCGCAACTGACTGTGCCCGGTTCCCAATCGATCTCCTCCAGGTCGGTGTCTTCCACGATGCTGGTCCACCGGTCCACTTGCGCCTGGACTTGGTCGCGGATTTCGCGTGCACCTTCGTTGACCAGAGCCACCTCGAAATGGAATTGGTGGGCAGTGTCGTCGCCTGCCGCGTCCGCCGGGTCCGAAGCGTCCTGGAAGGTGGCTGCCGGGACGGCCGTGGCCGCGGGTTCGGACATGGAAGCCGGAATGTCGCAGGACGCGGTGCCGGCCGCGAGTATGAGCAAGAAAACGGTAGTGTATTGGCGATGCGTATTCATGATTGCTATCTCCCGTTCAAGTGGGGTTGGTATGGCCCTCTACACGGACCGGGTGGGTTTGTTTCGAGGTTTCGCGGGGGAGGGGCGGTCGTGCGACCCTTGTTGTCCCTCCTTGCGGCCACCACCCCCGCCCAATCCATTTTCACTCCGCCCGGCGCCCCACCACCACACTTCACCCCACAAACAAGGCCGCGCATGTACACCAGCATGATCCGACCCCTGTTCCGCCACTTTGGTTCGGCGTCGACCCCCGCCCGCCGACTGGCCGCCTGCGGCCTCATCGCCCTCGGCTTCACGGCCGACACCCTCGTGACCCCGTCACTCACGGCCGCGCAAACCCAACCCGACCCCACCCTCATCGCCGAAGCCGCCCACGGCCTCGCCCTCCGCGGAATCGGCCCGGCCCTCATGGGCGGCCGCATCGCCGACATCGCGGTCCACCCCGCCGACCCCGCCACCTGGTACCTCGCGGTCGGCTCCGGCGGCGTCTGGAAGACCACGAACGCGGGCATCACCTGGACCCCCATCTTCGACGACCAGCCCTCCTATTCCATCGGCGACGTCACCATCGACCCGTCCGACCCGGACATTGTGTGGGTCGGCACCGGCGAAAACGTGAGCGGCCGCCACGTGGCCTGGGGCGACGGTGTCTACAGGAGCCGCGATGGGGGCCGCACCTGGCGGCACATGGGCCTCGCGGGGTCGGAGCACATCGGCAAGATCCTGGTCGATCCGCGCGACGGGAACACGGTGTTCGTGGCGGCCGAGGGTCCCCTCTGGTCACCCGGGGGCGACCGCGGCCTTTACCGCACCGAGGATGGCGGCGCCACCTGGGAAGCCGTCCTCACCGTTGACGAGAACACCGGCGTCACCGACGTCGAGTTCGACCCCGCCGACCCCGACATCATGTACGCGGCGACCTACGAACGCCGCCGCAGCGTCTGGGCGCTGCTGGCGGGCGGCCCTGGCTCCGGCATTCACAAATCCACCGACGGCGGCCGCACATGGCGGCGCGTGACCACCGGGCTACCCAATAGCGATATGGGCAAGATCGGCCTCGCCGTCTCGCCCGCCGACCGCAACGTCGTCTACGCCACCATCGAGGCCGGCCCCGACGACCGCGGCTTCTACCGCTCCACCGACCGCGGCGAGAGCTGGGAGCGTCGCAACTCCTATATCTCCGGCGGCACCGGGCCCCACTACTACCAGGAGATCGAGGCGTCGCCGCACGACCCGGACCTCGTCTACCAGATGGACGTCTTCGTGCACGTCACACGCGACGGCGGCGCGACCTTCGCCGAACTCGGCACCGGCCGCGGTAAGCACAGCGACAACCACGCCTTCTGGATCGACCCCGCCAACGGCCGGCACATCCTGGCCGGGACCGACGCCGGCCTCTACGAGACCTTCGACCAGGGCACGACCTGGCGTCACTTCCCCAACCTTCCCGTCTCCCAGTTTTACAAACTGGCCCTTGACAACACTGAACCATTTTATAATATTATGGGAGGTGCCCAGGACCTCGGGACCCTCCTCGGGCCGTCCCGCACCCTCAACCTGGAAGGCGTCCGCAACCGCGACTGGCATGCCCCGCTCGGCGCCGACGGCTACGCCCTGGCCTTCGACCCCTTCGACCCCAACGTCGCCTACCTCCAATCCCAGCAGGGCAACCTCCAGCGCCTGGAACTCAGCAGCCACGAACTCATCAACATCCGCCCGCTGCCCCTGCCCGCCGACCCGCCCGAACGCTGGAACTGGGACAGTCCCGTCATCGTGAGCCTCCACTCGCCGGGCACGATCTACTACGCCTCGCAGCGCGTGTGGCAAAGCGACGACCGCGGCAATTCCTGGCAAGCGATCAGCGGCGACCTGACCCGCAACGACAACCGCTACGAGCTGCCGATGGCCGGACGAGTCCGTAGCGTGGACGCGCTCTACGGGAACACCGCGATGTCCTGGTATTCGACCGTTTCCGCCATTTCCGAGTCGCCGGTCGCCGAGGGCGTGATCTACGCCGGGACCGACGATGGGCTGGTCCAGGTGACCGAGGACGGCGGCGAAAACTGGCGCCGGGCCGCCCCGCTCCCGGGCGTCTCCGAGCGCGTCTTCATGAACGATGTCAAGGCATCCCAGCACAACCCCGCGACATTTTTCGTCGCGCCCGACAACCACAAGGAGGGCGACTACACCCCCTACCTCTTCGAGAGCACGGACGCCGGTCGCACCTGGCGCTCGCTCGCCGGCGACCTGCCCGACGGCATCGTCATCTGGTCGGTGGAGCAGGACCACGAGCGTCCCGATCTGCTATTCCTCGGCACCGAGCACGGCATCTATTTCACGCCCAACCGGGGCGACAACTGGATCCCGCTGGGCACGGGCGCACCCACGATCTCGTTCCGTGACCTGGAGATTCAGCGCCGCGACGGTGATCTGGTGGGGGGAACCTTTGGCCGTGGCTTCTACATCCTCGATGACTACGCTCCCCTGAGAGATATGGCCGACGGTGCGCTTGCGGCGGGAGCCGTTCTGTTTCCCGTGCGGGACGCCTGGTGGTACATCCCCAACACCCCGTTGCAGGCCCCCGGCCAGCCGACCCTCGGCACGACCTCGTTCGTCGCGCCCAACCCGGATTTCGGCGCCACCTTCACCTACTGGCTGGCGGACCCGCCCGAGACGATGCGCGCGGACCGCCGCGCCGCCGAGAGGGCGGCCGCCGAACGCGGCGAGGACATCGCCTTCCCCGGCTACGACCAGTTGCGCGCCGAAGCGATTGAAAGCGGCCCGCGCGTTGCAATGCTCGTACGGGACGAGGACGGCAATCCGGTACGGCGCGTCATGGGCCCCGCGACCCGCGGCCTCCACCGCGTCACCTGGGACCTCCGCCGCCCCGCCCCCGACCCCGTCGACCTCACGCCCCCAGGCTTCACGCCCCCTTGGGCCGGCCCGTCACGCGGCCCCCTCGCCCCGCCGGGACGCTACACCGTCGAGATGGCGCTCATCACGGAAACGGGCACCGAGCCGCTCGGCACGCCCCGGTCCTTCATGGTGAAACCCGTGCTCAACAGCCCGCCAGGCACCAATCACACCGACGCGATGGCCTTCGCGCAGGAGACCGCCGACCTGCAGCGCCGCGCCCGGGGCGCCGCCGCCGAGATCGGCCGCGCGCGCGACCGTCTCCGCCACATGCGCGCCGCCCTCGACGAAACCCCCGCGGCCGGCGAGGAGCTCTACCAGCGCCTCGAGGAGATCGACGCGCGGCTGGCCGTGCTCGCGGCGCGACTCCAGGGCGATCCGGCGCCGCGCCGACTCAACGAGCCGGGCGCGCCCTCGATTCTGGGGCGCATCGGGCAGGTCGCCGGAGGGCACTGGGGTACGCGCCAGGCGCCCACCGAGACGCAGCGGGTCAGCCTCGCGATCGCGCGGGAGGGGTTTGGTGAGGTGGCGGGCGCGCTGAGGTTGCTGCTGGGAGGGGAACTTGCCGGGCTGGAGCGGGACATGGAGGCCGCGGGGGCGCCGTGGACGCCGGGGAGGGGGGTGCCGCCCGCCTGAGACACGCCTGGCAACCAGCTCCAGGAACCACGCGAAAGTGAGCAGGGTAGAATCCAGGTAACCCACCCAGGAACCAGTACCCCCCGAGCTCTTCTGGAGGACGAGAATGCACCCGAGAGTCCCCATCTTTGCCATCGCCGCCACGGCTGCAGCCCTCACCGGTTGTATCACCGGGGCGCCGATGTCCCTGCAGGGGGTGGCGCCGGCGGGAAAAAGTCAGGCTCTGAACTGCGCCACCCAACAACTCATCCTTCTCGGCTACACGATTGAAGCGGGGGACGGCGTGGTCGGCTTCGTGCGAGGCGAGAAGCAACTGACCGCTGAGGAGATGTTCTTCCTCCCCGGCACGAATGAGCGCGATGTGCTCACCGCTACGGTTTTCGACGACGACACGACAGGCTCGGCCTCGCTCAGCGTCACCGCGGCCATCAGAACAGATTTGAGAACCGGTGCCCCCACGAAGCGCGGAAGCGCGGACGCCGACAGCATCATGGCCACTTGTACCGAGCAGACGGCTTCCGGGAATCGGGAGGACGCGCGCCGCTGAGCAGCGAATTCCGGCGGCCCGCCAAACCGCCCTCGTAGCTTGGGTCTTCCGGGAACGCGAACTGGCGGACCGGTTGCTGGAAGGGGCGGACGCGCCCGCGTGGCTGGGGACGGATGAGCTGCTGGAGTTGTTGCGGGGGTAGAGGGGGGGAGGCGCGCCGCAATTGACTCGCCTACCCGTTCGAAGCACCCCGCCCATGCCGCTCAAAGAATTCGTCGGTCCCCGCCGGCAGCAGCAGGTTGTCCGCAATCCCGGCAATCTCCTCCGCTTCCTTCCAGGCCTGCTCCAGGACCCAGAGCTCCCCTTCGAGCGCGCGCCGTTCCCGTTCTTCGTGAAGGGCCATTTCGAGGGCGAGTCTGGTGGGCTTCGGCATGCTCTTGACATACCCCATCCGGCCCGCCCTGTCGGTGTGCCGTTGCCTCGCGACTGCCGAGAGGAACCGGCTGGGGTAACCGTGTGATGCGATCTCGGCGACGGCGACCCGCACCGTTCCCCGTGTCCCGCCCCACTCGTTGACGAAGGGAACGATCGCCCCAGCTACCCGCTGTGCGTTCTCCCCCTCGAAACCGGCCGTTCGCTTTCCCTGGCGGATTTCGACGCGGAACCCCGGCTCGCGGTCGTCCGGCAGGACCCTGATTGTCTCCAGGTCGCCAAGGCGGAACCTGGCGACGGTTTCCGGCGTTACGGAAGCGCCGGCCGTGACCTGCCCGACACGCACTTTGGCGACCGGGCGGCGGTGAGCCCAGTACGCCAGGCCGAAGGCGGCCGGAAGCAGCAGGAGCGTACCGGAAAAGGCGATCACCTGGTACAGCGCGGCACCTGCCGGTATCCCGACCACAGTCATCCCGGCCATTCTTCGCATACGCTCGCCCAACTGATCCCCATACCGCCAAGCGGCGAACTCCGGACGCAGCGGCTTCCCGATTCGTACAAGTTCCAGCCCCTCGGGGTGGCGCGCGATGCCGATGTTGCCGGTTGACACCCGCGTGCGCGTGGCGCGGAAAAACCGCTCACACTCCTCGATCGCCTCCCAACGCTCCTCGAGCGGCGTCAGGTTCCAGCGCTTGCACTTCCGGCACACGACCCAGAGCCGTCCCTTCGCCCCGTCGAACGCGAGGCGGCGCCCGACGGGGAAGTGCTCGACCACCTCGTTCGACCCGAGGGGCCTGGTGCAAGAAATGCAGGTCTGGTACACGGATTGCGCCTCCCCGTTATTATTGCGCCCGTCCACATTGGAAGAGGGGACGAGACTGCGGCAAGCCGGCACCCCCCACATCCCCCGCCTGACGAAAGCCCGAAACACATGACCACCACCCCACTCGCACTGCAACTGTCGCGTATCGTCTCGGCCAGCCCCACCCGGATCTTCGACGCCTGGACCGTCGCCGATCAACTGAAATGCTGGACCTGCCCCGACCCGAACGCGAGGGTGGACATCGACATCGATCTGCGAGTAAGCGGACACTACTCCATTCGCATGGACGCCGAGGGAGGACCCTTCACCGCCCATGGCACCTACCGCGTGGTCGACTCGCCGCGCCGACTGGTCTACACCTGGCGCTGGAAGGAAGAGACCCACCCGATGAGAGAGGAGACTCTCGTGACGGTGGAACTGGTGCCGGCTACGAATGGTACGGAGATCCGGCTGGCCCACGAGGGCTTCCCCACGCCGAGCGACATGGACGGTCACGCGCAGGGGTGGAAGATCTGTCTGGACAGGCTCGTGGGACTGGTGGCGGCCCAGTGAATCACCCGCGTCTCAACGGCCACATCTGGATCGACTCCACCCCAAGCTCGTCCATGGTCCTCCCCAGAATGTAGTCTTCGCCGATCTCTTCGATCTCGAGAGACGGGGGAGTCTCCACAAACCCCAGCACCCGCCCCCCGGGATCGAAGACGGTCCAGAGCGGGGCGGGCCTCTCTTCTCCGGGGAAGTCGTATTCCCGGACCCAGAGGCAACCCGCGGCGTCGCCCATGACCTGGGAGAAGACCGGGAAGGTCTCCGCCATCTGCGCGGATTCGTGGAACTCGCGCCGTGTCTTCAGCAGATCCGCGCTCACCGGTGGATTCCGGCGCCTGAGGATGGCGATTTCCTGTTCGACGTTGCGGTCGTGGTCGGCCTGGGTCGTGGGGCGCGGGTCACGGTCGAGCCGCACGATCCGTGCCAGGGTGCCGTCCGTCCGGACGCCTTGAACTCGTAGCGGTTGGAGAGGCCCACGAAGACGAGAGCGCCCCAAAGTCCCAACTCGAGTGTCCGGCTGTAGACAACCGGGTAGGGGTAGTACTCCTGTTCGAGTTCGGAGAGAGCCTGGTACATCTCAGACTCGGAATAGCTTCCGAGATAGGCGGCCCGGGTACCGTCGCCGTTCCAGATCTCGATGCCGGAAGAGACCGGTTCCTCGTTGACGGTCACAAGGATCGTACCGTCCGCGCGCGAGGCCCTGGGCCACCGGGTGTCTGGTGGCAGGCCCCCCAGGCGAAAAGAGCGCCCGAAGTTTCCGTTGGTGTCGAAAATGGAGACCATACCGGCAAACCCCGAGTACCAGGCCATGATCGAGTCACCCTGCCAGGGCTCGACCGCCGTCAATCCAGCCGAGGGAGGGAACTCTCCGGGTCCCTCGCCCGCTCGTCCCCATGACTCAAGATGGATTCCGGACGCGTCGAACACTCGCAGCTCGCCTGAACTCCGGTGCGCCACCACGATTCGCCCATCGGGAAGCCTGTGGGCGTCGAGTGCCCGGTAGAAGATGTACGGATCTTCCCCGTCGAACTTGCCGATCGACAGGGAGGGCTCGGGCCCGATCCGCCATCCCAGCCGCGACCCCTCGGGCGGCCGGGCGTTTTCGACGATCTCGATGCCGGCGCTGTCGCGCTCCTGTCCGGCGCGCAGCCCGTCAGCCCCCTCCCGGTCCCCTTGACAGGCCATCAACCCCATGCCGACGAAGGCCACGATGAGAGCCCCCATTCGATTGCGATTCCTCATTTCGATCCCCTCCTCTGCTCTCTGAACCGCTCAATCACCCTCCCGCCCGTGCCTCTCAAAGAACGCGCCGGTCCCCGCCGGCAGCAACAGGTTGTCCGAAATCGCGGCGATCTCTTCCGCCTCCTTCCACGCCTGCTCCAGGACCCAGAGTTCGCCTTCAAGGGCGCGCCGCTCCTGTTCCTCGTGGAGGGCCATTTCGAGGGCGAGTTTGGTGGTTTGCGGGAACGACCGAATGTGTCCCTTGCGGAACCGCAAGCCGCGGTAGCCCTTGTTCGCCGTGTCGGTGATGAAACGGCTCGGGTGGCCGCTGCGGGCGATCTCGTCCACCGCGCACTCGACCTTGTACCGAGTCCCACCGGCGGGATTAAACGCCGGGATGACGGCGGCGGCAACGCGCCTGGCGTCTTCGCCCCTGAACCACGTCTTTCGGGTCAGCTTGTGGACCTCCACTCCGAATCCGGGCTCTCCGTCGTCGGGCAACAGGCGGATCGACCAGTCGTCCTTGAATCTGAATCTGATGATATCGCTGCGATCCCTTACGCCATCTTCGTCGACACCGCCGCCAACCCGGACCCTGCCGACTGTGCGCAGGAGAAGCCAGGCGAGGCCTGCCGCGCCGGTCACGGGCAAGAGGCCTGTAGGCAGCACAAGGACACCTGCATCCAGGGCAAAGATCGCCGCATAGTAGGTGACGAACGCACCGTTCGTGCGAAACATCCGCCGCCTGAACCGCTGCATGTACCGCCAGGCCGCGAACTCGCGCCGCCGCGCCCTCCCGATCCGCACCAAATCCAGTCCCCCAGGATGCCGCGCGATCCCGATATTCTCGGTCGAAACCCGCACGGGCGTGTCGCGGAAGATCCGCTCGCATTCCTCGATCGCCTCCCAGCGTTCCTCGATCGGCGTCAGGTTCCAGCGGAGACACTTTCTGCACACCACCCACAGCCGCCCCTTCTCACCGTCGAAAGCCAGCCGCCGCCCGACCGGAAAGTGCTCGACCAACTGGTTCGAGCCGAGGGGCCGGGTACAGAAGATGCAGGTCTGGTACATGGATTCTCGCGGGTGCTACTGGACACTTCGCCGAACGACCCTCATCGTAAGCGTCACCATGGCCAAAATCACGTATCGCGCGGTTCTCGCGCTTGCCCTGCTCTCATCCCTCCTCCCTGCCTGCGGCGACGGGCAGCCATCGACCGCCGGGGGATCCCAGGGCACCCCCAAAGTTCTCCTGATCGGAATCGACGGTGTCCGCCCGGATGTCCTCGCCGAAGTCCCCACCCCCAACATCGACTTGCTGGCCGCGGCCGGTTGGTACACCGATCAGGCCCGCACCACCACCCCCTCCGTCAGCGGCCCGTCCTGGTCCTCGATGCTGACCGGCGTGTGGCCCGCCAAGCACGGCGTCACCAACAACAACTTCACGGGACGCGACTACGCCCAGTACCCCTCATTCCTCACCCGGATCGAACAGGTCCGCCCCGAACTGGCCACCTTCGCCGCGCTCGACTGGCTCCCCCTCGCCCAGCTGCCCGACGACCCCGCCCCCCTCCTCCCCCCCACCATCGACGCGCGCATAACGCTCGACGGCTACGAGCACGGTTGGGCCGAAGCCGACGGGATGGTCACCGCACAGGCCGTGGAGCAAATCGCCCAAGCCGATCCCGACGCCCTCTTCGTCTACCTCGGCAACCCCGACGAGACCAGTCACCAGACCGGCTCGATCGGCACCGAGTACCGGGACGCCATCGCGCTGGCGGACGGCCACGTCGGCATGCTCATGGACGCGGTCCGCGCGCGCGCCACCTACCCCGACGAAGACTGGCTCATCCTCATCAGCACCGACCACGGCCGGCGCCCCGACGGCGGCCACGGCGGCGATTCCCCCGAAGAGATGACGATCTTCATCCTGGCGAGCGGCCCGGCGACCGCGAACTGGCCGGAACCCGGTCCGGCCTTCATTGTGGATGTCGCGGTTACCGCGCTGGACCACCTTGGGATCGGGATCGATCCGGGGTGGGAACTGGACGGGCGGCCGCTGAGAGTTGAACGGTAAACACCGAAGGAAAGTCCCCACCATGGCACGATACGGAATCTACGGAAGTCACACCCCGGAAACCTGTCCCATCTACTTTGCGAAATACGCCCAGGTTTTCGTGGACATCGCCGAACTCGACCCGGAGGAGCTGGCCACAGCCTACGGGATCCACCAGATCGAGGCCCAGTATCATTCGGCGCTGGAACACACCTTCCTGTGGATCGTCGAAGCGGAAGAACCTCACCTGATCGAGGCGTTCGGCATCGATACCGGCCTCGCTTCGTTCAACACGATCCGGATCGTGCCGATACATACCTTCGCCGAGACGGTGGATCGGTTGAAGATGGCGCATCATCTCCGAGGGGGAGGACACGAGTGAGCAGTCACAGCTGGACCCGAATCAACCACACCCTCGAGATCTTCGAGGCCGCGCGGCAGCCGCTCTTCACGGTGCTCGACGGCATCGCGCGGGACGATCTCGACTGGAACCCCGCGCCGGGATCGCGCGGCATCGGCAAGATCTGCCGCCACATGTACCGGGTCGACATCTGGTTCCTGAAGCGGCTGGGGATCGAGCCGGTGATTTCGCACGACGCCCCGGGGACGGCCGATGAGATCGCCGGACGGATGCGCCGGGTCCAGGAGCAGGTGATGGCCGAGGTGGAGGGGTGCGAGAGCGATGAGGAGCTGATGGCGGAGCGCACTTCGCTCGACGGGAAGAAGGGGGCGCGGATGGGCGTGGACGTGATCCACATGGCGCAGCACTACCTGTACCACCTGGCTCAGATGACCTACCTGCGACGGATCCGCGACCGGGAATGGAAGGCGCCGCTCGATGCGTGGGAGCACGCAACGCATGTGATTGGGGATCTGATTCTGGAGTGAACGACGGGAGGGATCGGATGCAGGGCACGATGGTCTTTGAAGAGCGGAGGTACTCGCTGAACCTGTCCCGCGCGCAATGAACCGCTCGGCGTCCACGTGCCTGGTCGTCGCCATGATCGCCTGGACGGCCGCGTGCAGCGAACCGAACCAGGCACCGTTCTCATGCGGTCCGACGCCACCCCAGACCGTGGACATCGGCGATTCGATCTCGTTCATGCCCTGTTTCACGGACCCGGACGCGGACCCTCTCACCATCAGCGCCGAGGTGGCCCATCATCAGCAGGCTTTTGCGACAGCATCCGTGTCCGGCGAGACCGTGACGATCCACGGGAAGGACGAGCACGCCCCGTTGCCTGTCACGGTGACCGCGACCGACCCCACCGGGCTGTATGCCGTGGAAGAGGTGGAGGTGACGGTTCGGGGTCGTCACGACCTTGCCGTCCTGGAGGCCTGGCCCGATTCGCAGACCGTCCAGGACGACCGATTCGAACTGCATTTCGAGATCGGCAATGTGGGCAGCACTCATGCCAGGTGGTCCACATGGAGTGTGCGCGTTTCGAGCGACTCGGTCATCACCGTTGCCGATTCGGTTCTTGAAGAGGGCTTTCATGTGCATCTCCACAACATGGCGCCGAGTGATACCATTTACCTTTGGGTGCCCTACCGAGAATTGGCAGACCCGGGCAAGCCGTACTTTGGCCTGTGCGGCGTGTCCCACACTGCGGAGTACCATCTGGCCAACAACTGCTCGAAGGGGTTGAAGGTGATCTTTTCCGACGCGACCCGCAGCCTCATCGAGATCAACTACGAGGGACTCCGCCACCCGTCGTCAAGCAGTTCTCATGAGGTGATCGTCCGCCGCCACCCGTAGCAGATTCCCCGCGCGTCCTCTATTCTCATCCCGTCCCCAATTATCCGCCCATCGTGGCAACCACCCCGGACGGGACACCGACGAGATTTCGCCCAAGGAGCATCCGATGACCACCGGCTCGCAAGTCGCCCATTCAGGGGTCTCAGCCGCCCTCCTCCTCTCCCTCGCCCTCGCCGCCTGCGCCGACCCCGCCCCCGACGAGGCCGCACCCGCCGACGACGCAAGCCCCATGCAGGCCCTCGTCGACCAGTACGCCGTCTTCCGCCTCGAGGCCGACCTCTCCCACCTCTCCGAGAACGACCAGCAGGTCGTGCGACTCCTGATCGAGGCCGCGCAGCCCATGGAACACGTCTTCTGGCAGGAGGCATACGGCGACAAGGAGGCGGCCCTCGCTCTGGCGAACGGCGACGAGGCCACCCGCCGCTTCATCGAGATCAACTACGGGCCCTGGGACCGGCTCCGCGGCGACGGCCCCTTCATCGAAGGCGTCGGCGACAAGCCGGCAGGCGCCAACTTCTATCCCGCCGACATGACCGCCGAGGAATTCGAGGCCGCGGCCGCCGACAACGAGGCCCTCCGCTCCCTCTACACCCTCGTGCGCCGCAAAGACGATGGAGCGCTGGTCGCCCATCCCTACCACGAGGCCTTCGCCGAGGCCCACATGGCCGCCGCCGCCAAGCTCCGCCAAGCGGCCGAACTGGCGAGCGATCCAGCCCTGGCCCACTACCTGATGCTCCGCGCCGACGCCCTCGAGACCGACGACTACCAGCCCAGCGACATGGCGTGGCTCGACATGAAGCAGAACCCGATCGATGTCGTGATCGGCCCGATCGAGACGTACGAGGACCAGCTCCTCGGCGCCAAGGCCGCACACGAGGGCTTCGTCCTGATCAAGGACATGGCGTGGAGCGAGCGGCTCGCGCGTTTCGCGGCGCTGCTCCCCAGTCTCCAGGAGAGCCTTCCCGTCGCGGACGAATACAAGACCGAGACCCCCGGCACCGACTCCGACCTGAACGCGTACGACGCCGTCTACTACGCCGGCGACGCCAACGCGGGCGCCAAGACCATCGCAATCAATCTCCCCAACGACGAGGAGGTCCAGCTCGCCAAGGGGACCCGGCGGCTCCAGCTCAAGAACGCCATGCAGGCCAAGTTCGACAAGATCATGGTGGGGATCGCGGAGGAACTGATCGACGAGGACCAGCAGCAGTACGTCGTCTTCGACGCCTTCTTCGGCAACACGATGTTCCACGAGGTCGCCCACGGGCTCGGCGTCAAGAACACGATCAACGGCCAGGGGACGGTGCGCGAGGCGCTGCGCGAACACGCGTCACCGATGGAGGAGGGGAAGGCGGACGTGGTCGGGCTCCACATGGTGACCCAGCTGTTCGAGCGGGGCGAGCTGACCGAGCACTCGGTCGAGCACCACTACGTGACGTTCCTGGCGGGAATCTTCCGCTCGGTCCGGTTCGGCGCCGCGAGTGCCCACGGCCGCGCGAACATGGTGCGGTTCAACTACTTCCGGGAGCAGGGCGCCTTCAGCCGGGACGAGGCGACGGGGAAGTACCGGGTCGACTTCGAGGCGATGCGGGAGGCGGTGGCGGGGCTGAGCAACCTGATATTGACGCTTCAGGGGGATGGGGATTATGAGGGGGTCGCCCAGCTGATCGAGGAGAAGGGGGTCGTGCCGCCGGATCTGCAGGCGGATCTGGATCGGCTGGATGCGGCGGGGATTCCGCGTGACATCGTGTTCGAGCAGGGGGTGAGCGTGTTGTTTGGGGGGTGAATGACAAGCAGAGTTGTCATAGTGTAAACTGTGGTTTACCTTGAGGGCAGGGGGATTTGGGTGATGAGAAGCGATCTGCTGTTGCTGGGCGCCGTGGCGGGCGCAGTCACGCTTGCGGCCTGCGGAGCTGACTCCGGCCCTTCCGCCGCGGGACCGGATGTCGTCACCGAGACTATCGGTGACACGACCGTGGTCCGCACCGTGTCGGGGAGCGTGTGGGAGGGGGACGCCGCCCTGGTTCCCGAAGTCTCGATCGGCGAACTCGAGGGGGACGAGGAGTACCTCTTCGGCAACATCTGGTCGATCGCGGTGGACGATGACCGGAACGTCTACGTGTTCGATAGACAGGCTCACCACGTCCGCGTCTTCGACTCGGAGGGCGCATTCGTGGAGACGTTGGGACGCCGGGGAGAGGGGCCGGGCGAATTCAGAAGCGCCGAGGCCATCGGCATTCTTCCGGATGGCCGGCTGTTGGTGCGCGATATCGGGAACAAGCGGGTTGCCGTCTTCGGTCCCGGTGCCGGAGAGACCGACCACTGGGGATACGATCCGGGGAACTCCGGTTCGAATTCCCCTCTTCATACCGACACGCAGGGCCGCACATATCTGATCACCCGCGATCTGTCGAGCACCGACTGGGTCTGGCACATCATCGTGCTGGGGCCGGATGGGACGCACCTCGACACGCTCCCCGAGCCCTCGAGCCCTTACGAGCCTCCTGTCGTGGTGGCCGAAGGCGAGGTCGAGGGAGGAAATGCGTGGTACACCGCACCGGTACCCTTCGCCCCCTCGTTTCAGTGGACCATCCACCCCGGCGGCCATTTCGTCACCGGCCTGCCCGCCGACTACCGGATCGACGTCAACCGCGACGACGGCATACTCAGAATCGAACGGACCACGGATCCCGCACCGGTCCACGACGACGAGGGCGCCCGGCGGCGCGAAAGCGTCGAACGGCGCCTGCAATCCAACATTCCAGGCTGGAGCTGGGACGGCCCCTCGATCCCGGAACACAAGCCCTTCTACCAGCAACTGCTGGCTGGACGGGACGGCCGCATCTGGGTGAGGCTGTGGACCGAGG
This sequence comes from Longimicrobiales bacterium, assembly GCA_965208295.1. GTDB lineage: Bacteria > Gemmatimonadota > Gemmatimonadetes > Longimicrobiales > Gaopeijiaceae > Bin94. The sequence goes on from OZ242328.1 coordinate 2,820,439, forward strand.
CACACGCCGTCGAAGACGAGGACCATGATCCGAACGATCCTTCGCCGGCGCCGGTGACCTGGGTTGAGCCGCTGCGCTACGACGTCTTCGAGCCCGACGGGACGTATCTGGGGGTGGTGGCACCGCCAGATGATTTCACGCCGTTCGTGAACCCGGTCTTCGATGGCGACAATGTCTGGGCAGTGACCCGTGACGGGCTGGGGGTGGAGCGGGTGGTGCGGTACCGGATCGTGGTGGGTGGGGGGTGAGCACGCTGGGCAGCGCGGAATTGCCGGACGGTCAGCGGCGGATCCGAAAACGTCAATCACAGTTTCCATAATGTAAACTACAGTTCACCTGGTGAAGGGAGGATCGGACGATGAGAACCCATTTCCTGCTCTTGACGACGCCGTTCATTCTCGCGGCCTGCGCATCCGACGCGGACCCTTCCGCGGACGGACCGGACGTGGTCACCGAAACCATCGGCGACACCACGGTGGTCCGCACCCTGTCGGGAAGCGTCTGGGGCGCGGAGGCGACCCTGGTTCCCGAGGTCTCGATCGGCGAACTCGACGGCCCCGACGAGTATCTCTTCGGATGGATCTTCTCGATCGCGGTGGACGATGACCGCAACGTCTACGTGTTCGACTACCAGGCCCAGCATGTCGGTGTCTTCGACTCTGCCGGGAATCACGTCGAGACGCTGGGCAGGCCGGGCGAAGGACCGGGCGAGTTCAACCGCGCCGAGGCCATCGCGATGCTGCCGGACGGGCGGCTGGTGGTGCGCAATCCCGGCAACCAGCGCATCGAGGTCTTCGGTCCGGAGTCCGGCCAGACGGAGCAGTGGGGATACCCCGCGGGGGGCCTGCACTCGGTTACACCGCTGTACACGGACATGCACGGTCGTACGATGGTGTCCATAGTCGACCGATCCCGGTACCCATCCTCCGGCGGCGGCAGTCTCGTCATGCAACTGCTCGTGCTGGGCCCGGACGGGACTCCCGTTGACACGCTTCCTCAACCGACGAGCCCATCGACGACCGGGTTCGGGCCCTTCCGCCCCAGCTTCCAATGGACGGTTCACCCCAGCGGCCATTTCCTCACCGGCATGCCCTCCGAGTACCGGATCGACCTTGCCCGGGACGACGGCGTGCTCAGAATCGAACGCGCCGTGGATCCGGTTCCGGTCCTCGAGGAGGAGGGCGCCTACGCACGAGAACGGATGGAGCGCTCCATGCGCGAAATGGATCCGGACTGGAGCTGGAGCGGTCCGCCGGTACCGAATCACAAGCCTTTCTTCAGCGGGCTCCTGACCGGCCGGGACGGGCGCATCTGGGTGAGGGTGGCGACCGAAGGATACCCCGTCGAGAACGAGGATCACGACCCGGAGGATCCCTCTTCGGTGCCCGTGTCGTGGAGAACGCCGCTGCGCTTCGATGTCTTCGAGCCCGACGGGACCTACCTGGGGGTCGTGGCGCCGCCCGGCGGTGTCTCGCTCTCGGTCTTCGATGGTGACTACGTCTGGGGCGTGACCCGGGACGAGCTGGAGGTCCAGCGGGTGGTGCGGTTTCGGATTGTGGTGGGCGGGTGAGGCGAGCACGCCCTTCAAGTCCAGGCAGCGGTCGAGCATGACAACCGAAGTATGGGGCATCGGATTTGGGGGATTTCTGAGACGATCTGTCGTAATGAACCGCCATGCGCTGAGTGAAGGATTCTAGGCAGGTCCCCCGTACAGTCCACTACCGCCTCGGCCTAGCCCTAGCGGCCAACCACTACCCACTTCGGGATAGCTTCGGCAATTGACTTCCTGGGGCCTACCCCGATAGCATATTATGGATCGACTACTCCCCTCAGAAACGGAGAAAGCAAACGATGCCAGACGAGGTCAATGCGGAGGAAGTCCGTCGCCGTTGGATGGATGCGGCAACCTTTCCACCGATTTTCATCGACCAGGCCGCTTTACAGCCACATCCCGCTGGGGTGTACCATCTACTTTTCGGATCTTCAATCATTCCGCTGTCTGATAGTGAGGAAGATAGAGCATTGATACTGGATACGATGCGGAAAGATGGTGTGACAGTTCGCCTCCAAGGTCGATTCGTGCTCACAGACGAGACGTTGAAGGGCCTTTACCGAATGCTAGACTCTATCTACAGGCAGGCGTCTGAATGAAAGCCGAACTCCTGCCGGGTTTTTCGAGAATCAACTGGGAGATGTCGAGTTTACCGATCCGCGTCCCATCAGATGCCACAAACATGCAGGATATGATTGCCGATGCCCTTGCCGATGCGCTCGCCGCTGGATGGGATACTCGGGGCGAGCGGCGTACAGGTTGTCGGTATACTGACCATCAGCTGCAACGGTTAGTAGGCTTGCATTACAAGATGTCACGACCAGATGTACCGGACGAAATCATGGCCAAGCTGAATGCCGTGCAGGATGAGGCGCGAGAGGACGGGGAGCCGGTTCCGTCAGACACGGCGGTCGAGATTGCGCGAGATCTGCTCCCGCGGATATATCGCGCGTATCCGATGCGCTATGGCATCTATCATGACGATGGCGATGTGGTTGTCGATATGGGAAACGCATACGGGTCCGTACTTGTATTCTGCGACGATTTCAAAATACGGTGCTACGCACATTTCAACCATCGGATGCGGTATGCCTGCTATGATGTTGGACTTAGCGACACACTCCCCGATGGGTTCTTCCGCGAAGCACTTACGCAACTAGCTACAGAAGGGAGTACTATCGCAATATGAGACCGTGTCGCCGTGCATCGAGTGACAAAGCTAAGAGACTTGTAGACGACTTGGTGGACCCAAAGCACGGGCGAAACATGCTCGCGCCTAGCTGTTTTAATCCGGGCGATGAGGGGGAAGTTTCGGTAGATGATCTACGGCACGACAAGGCGGTGCTGTACCTAGTTCCCCGAATTAGTCCGCAATCCGTCGGTTGGGCAGTTCTATCGGAGAACCTGTTAAATAGGGAAGGGTTGGATGTGGTTCTCTCACCCATCGACGGCAATCCCTATCACTGCCACGTAAAGATACCTACACATCTTCGGCGGGACTACAGGGAAAAGGAGTATCGCGTACGGATGGCAAGTTGTGTGGTCGGCTGGCAAGGGTTGAAGCCGAACTAGTCGGCGACCAGTGCTCGGAGCGCTCGAACATGCAACACGGGCATCGTGATTCTGAAGCACTCCGTGCATTGCGTTCTAGGTCCGGTCTTCGCCAGAGTAGACGAGAGAATATCCCACCTCGTATTCGGTGAATTGGTGCCCCACGATCGACCACAAGCCTACATGGTCGCCTGTCGCCAATCGAGTCGGGATTATTCCAGACGGACCGTCTCCGCTTGCCTTTTCAAACTTGTCGAGAAGGTAATGTTGATCGGATCTGAGCGGAACCGTGATTTCGATAGGATCCATCTTGCTCCGACCTATATCGTCCGGCGGCGAGCAGTAGATGGCCGTCATATAGACGTAGAGAGTCTCGACCTTCCCGTCATTCACCTCTGGATGGTATAGCTCGATCTTCTTGATTCTCATGTTAAGCTCCGAACGGGGAGTTGTGGCCGAAAGGCAACTTGCCGAGATTCTCCCGGTCAACACTCACTCCCACTTCCCACCGCCCCCACCCCCCCTCTTCCGATTACCAGATCGACCTCCCCCGGGACGGCGGCGTGCTCAGAATCGAACCGCTGGCGTCCAGCTATTCGTCGGACCACTCTCTTCGCGGCGCCCTCACCATCGGCAGTCCCTCCTGTTCCGAAGTCCCCTGCACCGCGTACCGGCCCGTTTCCCCACGCCCCTCCAGCGCCGCCAGCACTTCTCTCCCCGTTGCAGTGGTCCGATACCTCTGCATCCTGCTCGTGGGCTTGTCGGGAATGGTCATCTCGATCCATCCAGCGTTGAGTAGCGGCCTGAGAACCTGGTTCCTGAACTTGGTGCGATTCGTTCTTCCCATCACCCCCATCAGTTCCGTCATGGGCTGCGCCGACAACGACTTACGGAGAATCGCCACTTGGTCCCGACTTGGTCCCGACTTGGTCCCGACCTGGTGCCGACCTGGTCCCTCGGTGGTTGCGCCCGAATCCTCGCCCCGCTTTCGCTTCGCGCCCACGCTCTCCAGGTACTTGTCCGAAAACCTGAATTCAAACCAGAGGCCCCCGGTCTCCAGCCGGATCTCCGGTTCCGGTGTCCCGGCCCTCGTGCAAGCGCGAAGAATGCGGTCGATCCCGCGTCCCCATGTCTCGATTTCACCCGCCCAGAAGAAAGCGTTCGCGATGTCCGGGTTGTAGGGCTGGGACGGATGCGGGCCAAGCAGCTTCTCCAGTGTCCAACCCTCGGGGAGAGTGCCTGGATTGTAGATGAGCAGTCGGTCATCGTGCACGCGAATCTGGATCGGGGCGGGAACCGCGTAGTCCCGGTGAACGACTGCATTGAGGAGCGCCTCCCGCAGCGCCGGCTCGGGCATCGGGTAGCTTTCGACCCTGTAGATTCCGTCGTAGCTGATGCCCGCCTTCAGGTACTTGAAGAGCAGCAGCTCCATGGTCTTGTCGACCTGGGCAAAGAGATCGCCGGAAATCACATCGTGAAAGCGCACGTCCCAGTCGTTTCGGAAGTAGCCGACTTTCACGTGCGCACCCGCCACGAACCGTTCCGGATCGTGATGGAACAGTAGAATGGCCGCCTTGGTCAGGTAGTCGCCGTGCGTGAGACGCAGCTTCTCGATGAGACCGGCGTTGTCCTCGTCGAGCGCGTCGCCCGAAAGCCTCTTCTCCTTGCCTGCCCGCTTGCGAAACCCCGCTATCGTGGCTGGATCAAGGTCATCCAGCCCAACCCGCGGGTCCGGCATCCCGTCCCAGCACCTGCCGGTCTTCCCGAGCAGGAAGCGGTCGAGGGCGGGGCCACGGAGCATCTGGTTCGTGCTTCCGCTGCGCTGGTAGTAGACGCCCCGGTAGCTGATCGCCACCGGATACGGTTCGACGACGATGCGCAGGTAGGGGACACCGTCATCCTCGCGATCGTCCATTGGGGCAACGATGCCGAGGAGGTCGCGGAGCTTGTTCGGCAACTCCTCCAGTAGTCGGCGACGCTCGCGGGCGGCGACTCCGATGACCTTTCCGTCGTCGTCACGACCGATCTCCAGCGTGCCGCCCTCCGCATTCGCGAAGGCGCATAGCGATTTCAGGTGGTCGTCGCGCCAGGAGGTCTTCCACTCGAGGTGCTGTCCTTCGCTCAAGCGGCTTGTTCCGGCGTCCGGGGGAGTCGTCATGCAGAGAAACCTAACGCGTCGGCGGTGGTGTTCCGGTCGTGGTTCGGATTTCCCCCTACTCCCCCCAAACCTCGCGCATGACCCGCAGCGCGTTGAGTCCCAGAATCCGTTCCACGCGCCCGGAGCCATGTCCGCGGGCCAGCAGTATACCGGCCAGTTTGCGAAACTGATCCGGCCCCTGCAGATCCGGGACGAACGGCACCACGCCAGGACGCTCGCCCGCCGCACCGATGCCCGCCGCACGCCGCGCCTCCACATCCCTGCGGGCCGCCTCGTAGGCCTTTGCCATGTCGTCCACGGCCGTCGTGCCGCCATCGGTGCCGATGCCGACGTGTTCCTCGCCGCAAACCTGCACGGCGTGCTCGATGTGCCGAACCACATCCTCCGCAACGGCCATTCCGTCGACCGCCAGGAACGGCATGAAGTAGATGCCCACAATGCCGCCGGTCTCGGCCACGAGACGCAGTTCCCGGTCCGTCTTGTTGCGGGGAAGATCCGTCAACGCCCTGCAGCCGGTGTGCGTGATCGCGATGGGAGCGGTCGATGCGTCGATGGCATCGAGGCAGGTCCGCTCGCCGCTGTGGCTGAGGTCTACGAGGGTGCTGGTCGCGTTGAGTTCGGCGACCACGTCCCGGCCGAAATCGGTGAGCCCGCCGTTTTCGGGCACCATCGACCCGTGCCCGATCTGGTTGGCGATGTTGTACGTGAGCTGGATGATCTTCACCCCGAGGCCCGCGAACACACCGACCCGCCCGGCGTCGTCACCCATCATGGCCGCATTCTGAAAGCCGAAGATGATCCCGACCTTGCCCTCCCGCGCCGCCCTCTCGATGTCGCCGACCGTCCAGACTTTCAACAGCGAATCGGGGTGCGCGCGGATGATGCGGTTCCAGTGGGACACGTCGGCGACCGAGGTCTCGAACGGATCCCCGGGGCCTGCGACGTAACCGATCGTGGAGTTCGTGGCGGCAATTCCCGAGGCGAGTGCGTCGGAGATCGCGCGGGCGTCGGGAGGACGGCGTCCACCGGCGAGGGCGCCTGCGGGGGGACCTTCTTCGGCGTTCGGGTTGCGGATGGCGCCGAGCATGTTGATGACGAAGAGGTCCTGTGGCCTTTGCAAACCGGCCAGGCTCGGACTGTGGGTGGATCGGCGCGCCGACAACAAAGGTCCCGCGCTCGACGCGGTCGCGCTCGAGAGGGCGATTCCAGCCAGCGAGGCGAGGAAGGTGCGGCGGGATTCATTCATGGGCTGGGTTCTAACCCTATGACTGCGGCGGGAAGGGTGCCAGTGGAGGAAGCGGTGGTGGGCTCCGCTGACCGAAGCGCGCGGATGCTTGTCTGTCGGGCGAGGTGAAGTCGAGGGGCTTCGAGGCGATTTCCCGGTGTTTTGAGGGAGGGCCCGGCCAATGGTCGGGTGAGTTTTCTGTAAACTCTGGTTGTCATCGTGTAAAGCGCCGTTTACATTTGTTAGTAGGGCGTAGAGAGAAGCACCCGTTCGAATGGATCTGATCCGGTCTGGGCCAACTGGACCACCGTCGCGTAGCGTTGTATAGTGCTCAGCCGCATTCTCGGCGAATGCGAGGCGCTCACCTCCCAGGTGCAGCACGGCAAACAGGAGATCACGACTGACCAGGCAAGCATACCGATTCCGGCTCTCCTGATCCCCGCCCCACGTGCTGTCGTCGTCAGCGGTTACCTCGACGAGATCGGGCACGGGTTACGGCGTTTTCGGCTCGTGATGGGCGGCGGTTCTCTCCTGGGTCGGCTGGGCCGCGGCAATCTCGATGTGGAGTTGCTGCGACCGCTTTGGGGTAAGCGGGCCACCGTGCAGGGCATCGTCCACTTCAAGTCCAACGGCCAGCCGCATTTCATCGAGGCTCTCCGGATAAGCGCGCGTGCCGAAGGCGACAAGATCTTCGAGACAATGCCCGTGGCCGAGAATGGTGGCGGACGGGTCGCCGATGTGCTGACGGGATCGGATTGGATTGGATCCGTTTCCCGAGGCTCGGCCAAGACGATTCGCCGCGTAGATCCCATGGTCCTTTGGGGTGCATGGCCCGGTGACGAGCCAATCGAAGAGCTGCTGGCACAACTGGACTGATCCGGAGTCAGCTACCCCCCAGGCCCCATGGCTTCGCAGGCCACGTGGCGCCGTCGCTCCATTCGTCAACAACACTGTTGACAACAAATGTGTTGACGACGGAGGCGTCCACGGGCGCGGCGACCACGACCGATCCGGCTCGACCGCGATCTCCAGCGTCTTCCGTCGGCGACGAACCATACACCACACGAAAATACTCTGTAGAACTACTTACAGCGCTCATTCTTGCGGAAACCTCGCCTGAGCCAGCCTCATGATCCGCGCCATCAGGTCGTCCATCTGCCCTTCGGTGAGCTCGATCCCCATTTCGTCGCGGAGCACGTCGTAGAAGTAGTCGTCGATGGCGTTGCGCATGTCGTTCTGGGCCGTCTCGTTGGACCACACGTCGACGATGAGGCGCTCGTGGATGATCTGCATGACTGACAGCGCGACCTCGGCCGCCTCATCGTCTCCCAGCGGTTCGCCGCAAGGATCCTTGAGCGAACCCTTGAAGATGCCGTAGAAGGCCATCCCGTGGCGGTTTCCACCGAGCGCCGCCGGCACATCGCGCTCCTCGTGCCCGCGTGCCACCTTCGCAGCGATTCCGACTACGCTTTCCAGGTAGTCGCCCTCCGACCTCCGCTTCTCGCGGTACTCCTTGATCGTGTCCTCGAGCAGCTTCGAGAAGCGTTCGTAGAAGGCGGGATCCAGGTCCATGCGCTCGGTGATGGCCCGGCGGGTGGCGCTCGCGATTCGGTCGGCCCTGGATGCGGCGGTGACCCCGGTCTCCTCGACAACCGCCTTCAGCATGCCCGTGTTGTGAATGTCGACCAGCTCGATCACGGTTTCGGCCGGCATCGCGGCGACGTGATCGTCGAGGAGACGCTTGATCTTAGGCTCGAACTCCGTGACGTCCACGGCCTCCTGGTAGCGGATCCGGACCGAACGACGGAGTTCGCTGAAGCTCCGCCAGTCGCGCTTCAGCTCCGCGATCCGTGCTTCGTCGAACACGTCGAGGACCTTTTCCGACGAAAGCGAGATGTGCAGGCAGCGGGAGAAGGCGCGCAGCCGCCGGTAGAAGTCCTGCCGACGGGCGTCGTCGGCCAGGAACTGCTCCATCGCCTCCATGTCCTTCCTGTTCGGGACCGGCCGGAAGAGGTCCCACAACCGGCCGTGGTAGTGCCGGAGCTTCCCGATTTCCTCGCGCACATCGTGGACGGCGCCGGCCAGATCTTCGGGATCGTAACCCTCCAGTGCGCTGTAGGTGGTCAGGGCGCAGTCGAGCTCGCCCAGCAGACCCTGGTAGTCGATGATGAACCCGAACTGCTTCTCGGTCCCGCCCTCCTCGTGGAGCCGGTTCACTCGCGCGATCGCCTGCATCAGATTGTGCTCCTTGAGCGGCTTGCAGACGTAGAGCACCGTGTTGCGGGGCGCGTCGAACCCGGTGAGCAGCCTGGAAACCACGATGAGGATTTCGGGGTAGCCCGGGCCCTTGAACGCGTCGATGACGCGGCGGTCGTACTCGGTCTCTGAGCCGTGGCGCGCCATCGTTTCGTCCCAGAAGACGCGCACCCGGTCCTTCGACGCCCTGTCGACCTGCTCGTTCCCTTCGCGGTCGTCGGGAGCGGAGATGACGATCTCGCTGGTAACGTCGCCGATCTCGTCGAGCATCTCCTTGAAGCGGATGGCGGCGGCCTTGGAGGGGGCGACCAGTTGGGCTTTGAAGCCGGTCCCCTGCCAATGGCGGCGGAAGTGTTCGGAGATGTCGCGGGCGATGGTGTCGGCGGTGACCTGCTGGTCGACGAAGCGCGCCTCGTAGAGAAGCGGTAGGACGGCGTCGTCGTTGACCGCCTCGTTGATGGCGTAGCGGTGGATGAGGCCGCCGAGGGTGGCGAAGGTGCTTTGTTCGCGGACGAGGAGCGGGGTTCCGGTGAAGCCGAGGTAGCAGGCTCTCGGCAGGAGGCGGCGCATCTTCGTGGCGAGTTGGCCGTGGCCGCCGAGGGGTCCCGTGTGGGAGCGGTGGCTCTCGTCAACGAGGACAAAGAGGTTGGGGTCGTCGTCGGGTTTGACGGTGTACCTGAGGGCCGTGTCGAACTTGTTGACGAGGGTGGTGACGAGGGGCGCGCGGTCCTGGATCAGGGTGATGAGGTGGCGGCCGCTTCGCGCGCGGACCGGTTCCAGTTCGCAGGACTTGAAGGTGTCGCGGATCTGGTGGTCCAGGTCGGTGCGGTCGGTGACGAAGAGGATGCGGGGGTTGGCGATGTCGTTTTCGAGGGCGAGTGCGCGGCCGAGCATGACCATGGTCAGGGATTTGCCGGAGCCGTGGGTGTGCCAGATTGCGCCGCCTTGGCGTTTGCCGGTGGGGTCGATTTGTTTGATGCGGTCGATTGCGCGACGGACGGCGAAGAACTGGCGGTGGCGGGCGATCTTGCGGGTGCCGCTGTCGAAGATGGTGAAGCGGCGGACGAGGTCGAGGAGGCGGTCGGGGCGGCAGAGGGCGTGGAGGGGGTGGGGGGTGCGGACGGCTGTCGGCTCCGACTCGCGCCAGCGGTGCCAGAACTTCTTCGGGGTGCCGACGGTTGCGTAGAGGGCGTCCTCGTCGTTGAGCGCGACGAGGAGCTGGGCGAAGTGGAAGAGGTGCGGGATGTTCTCGCGGCTCTGGTAGCTGATTAGTCGGTTGATGGTTTGGTCGAGGCGTCCGTCGGCGCGCTCGTCCTCGATGACGATGAAGGGGATGCCGTTGACGAAGGCGACGACATCGAGGCGGCGGGTCTTGAAGCTGCCCGTGCGTTCGACCTCCATGTCGGCAGTGACGTGGTAGACGTTGTTGGTGGGGTCTTCCCAGTCGATGTAGCGGAAGGGGTACGACTTGGAGTCACCGCCGATGTTCTGTGTGATGGTCGTTCCGAGGACGAGGAGGTCGTAGATCGCCTGGTTGGTGCGGGGGAGGTCCCGGATCCGGTCGGGGGTGGGGTGGAGGCGACGGATGGCTTCGTGGGCGTCTTCCAGATCGAAACGGTAGTGGCGGCCGCGGTAGGGGAAGCGGTTGATCGCGAGGAGGCGGTCCGCGAGGATGTCGTGCAGGAGGACGTTGCGGAGGCGGCCGCCGCGGTGGTGGAGGGCGTCGCGGTGGGAGAGTGGGGTGTAGCCGAGGGTGGCAAGGAGGGAGAGGGTGGGGTGGTGGGGGGAGGTCATTCGTCCGGCCATTCTTAGGTTGCCCGCGCCGTATCACCATGAGCAACCCGCAGTACAACCATCTACAGTTCCGCAGGGTGAGCAGGCGTGGGGCTCCTCACAACCTCCACGGCCAGTACCTCACCAATCTTCTCAAGCGGTAGATCACCCGCATGACCTGCCTCGATAAAGGGTACGATCAGCTTCTTGAGGCTGTTGATCCTGTCCCTCAACTCCTGATAGGGAACCAGGTCTTCGATCGCGGACTTCGTGAGAAACATGAAGACGGGACCGCGTGATTCCGTCCGATAATCGAGGAAATAGTACTTGTCCAAGGCGTGCTGAAGATCCCCTTCCTCCGCCGCCCGCAAGTCGCACAGGGACACGTGGCCGATATGTCGCAACCCTGCATTGTCGCACCGGGGAACGCTTTCAGGAGGAGAGGCCAGGATTCGCCCTGACGCCTCGATGCAGGGCCAAGCTTCTCCAGTCGTGACATGAAAAACCCGATGGCGGAGCTTGGGGAGGAGCTGCTCCATGAGATCGGCCTCGTTGAGTGTAATGCGCTTTACGTCATACATGGAACATCGTCGGACCGGACCCCGAGAGATGAGAAGCGAATCAGTTCTCGGATTGCAACAGGATCGAGATCCTCCAGCGCCACCCTCGGGTCGGGCATCCCGTCCCAGCACCTGCCGGCCTCTCCGAGCAGGAAGCGGTCCAGTGCAGGACTCAGGAGTACCTGGTTCGTGCTTCCACTACGATGGTAGTAGACCCCGCGGCAGCTGATCGACACCGGATACGGCTCAACGACGATGCGCAGGAAGTCGACACCACCTTCGAGAGCGCCGCCCCCGGCGTTGGCAAATGCGCACACCGACTTCAGGTAGTCGTCGTGCCACGAGGTCTTCCATTCGAGGCGCCGCCTTCCGCTCACGGAACCCCCACGCCACCACCCGGTCTGGCCTTCAGAACGCATCGCACCCAGTTGGGCTGCACATCGAACAGGGGTTCCGGCTGCCCGTTTCGCCGCAGAGCCGCCCGGGCGATCCCGATTCCGACGCCGAAGCGCTGGACCAAACCGAGGACGCGCATGGACTCGGCCAGGCTCGGATTCCGGTAGTCGGCCGCTCCCGGCTGGCCGAAGTTCTCGGCCGTGACCACACCGTACGCTCCGCCCGGACTCATGATCTCCACCCGGTCGTCGTACCAGGTGACCCGGATGGGCGCGTTGGTGGCCTCATAGGTCCGGTGCATGACCGCATTGTAGGCGATCTGCCGCAGCGCCACCGCAGAATGTGTCGAGCGGCGCTCCTCGACAGGCCCGGACGTGATGTCGACCGCGGTGCGGTTGTGGGAGTCGAGTTTGCCGAAGAGGCGCTCGAGCTGGGTGGAAATGGGTCCCGTGCACCTGGCCTCGTCCAGCACCGGGCCCGGGAACTCGGTGCCGCCCATCCGCAGGAACTGGATGTACGCGCCCGGAATGAAGTGCCGCGGGCTGCGCCCGAAGACCAGCATCCCCACGACCGTGGGCACCGGTTCGTCCACCGATGCGATCATCCGGGTTGCGGCAAGACGCTCTTCGGTGTTCCGGTCGTTCGCGGCCAGCAGCTCGGGGTCGAACGCCCGCGGCAGGTAGTCCTCCTCGAATCGCCGAACATCGAGGTCCGCGAGGGTGGCACGCGACACGGGGCATGCGTCGAAGGGCGCGTCGTGGTGCCGTCGCCTCTCGTTCAGGATGCGTTCGTCCTGCGCCGTCGCGATCGCCCGGCGCGAGCCCACGCGGATCCACACGCGGCCCCGAGCCCGCACCGGTGGCGCGTCCGACGGGTGGACGGTGAGCACCGCGACCTCGCTCCCCACCAGCGTGCGCTTCGACACCGACATGACCGGCGGCGGAAGCGTGTGCCCATCGCTCCTGATGTCGGCCAGACGCTGGAGGAGTCGATCGGTGATGGGGATACCGGAGGGAGTGCCGTCGTCCCGAGCACCCACGAAGACGACACCCGCGCGTCCGTGCCCCGGAAGATCGTTGGCGAACGCGCACACCGCCTGGCGAATCCTCTCGATGGGACCGTCCCTACCCGGCGGGGCCTTCCTGAGAGACTCCTTGCGCTCGACAAGCTCGGACTCGAGGTCGGCCATCATGGCTTCGAGGTCCAGGTCGGAGTAGGGGGTCATGGGAGTCTCAGCATTTCCTGTCTGTGGTTTCGCACGAATTCAAACCAAGGGCATGCAACTGAGCCCTGCCGCGGACTGAGTACCTGGGGAAGTCGTCATGCGGAGAAACCTAGCGTAGTGCCAGAAACCCTGCGATGCACTCCGTTTCCCGCTCCGGCTGTCGGCCCTTCCCACCACTTCCGCCGACCACCCGGGAACCTCGTGCTCTCCAGCGAGTCCCCGGTCGCCACGCACCCAGGCAAGTCCGGCACGTAGGCCGAGTAGTTCTCCCTGGCTTTCTCAATGACGATCGCGAATCTCAAACACGTCTCCTCGTCCCGAGGTCGTCATGCCGCGTGAACCGGCGACACGGGCTCTCCTCGAATCCCACCCTCACACCTCCACCCCCAACTCCCGCAGATACCCCCTCATCTTCGCCCGCACCTCCACCAGCTCCGCCTCGATCCCGTCGATCTCCCGCTGCACCTCCGCAATATCGATCTCCTCCTCCGGCTCGAAGGTATCCACGTAGCGCGGGAGGTTCAGGTTGTAGTCGTTCTCCACGATCTCGTCGGGCGTCGCCACGTGGGAGTACCGCTCGACCGTCTTCCGATTCCGCCAGGTCTCGACCACCTTCGCGATGTGCTCGTCCTCCATCACATTCCGCTTCTTGCCGGGTGTGAACTCCTTGCTCGCGTCGATGAAAAGCACGTCGAAGCGGTCCTCGTTGGCGCCGCCCTTTTCGCGGGACCGGTCGAGGACCAGGATCGCGACGGGGATGCCGGTGGTCGTGAAGAGCTTGGCGGGCAGGCCTATCACCGCGTCCAGGAGGTTCTCGTCGATCAGCGCCTTCCGGATGCGGCCCTCACGATGGCCCCGGAAGAGCACGCCGTGGGGGACGATCACCGCGACGCGCCCGCTACGCCGCTCGGCGATCTCGATCATGTGGGTGATGAAGGCGTAGTCACCCTTCGAAGGCGGGGGAACGCCGCGCCAGAAGCGGTCGTAGGGGTCGTTGGCCGCGTTCTCGGCACCCCATTTCTTGAGCGAGAAGGGCGGGTTGGCGACCACGATGTCAAAGGTCTTGAGCCGGTCGTCCTCGATCAGGGTGGGGCCGGTCAGGGTGTTGCACCAGTCGATGCGGGCCGCGTCCTTCGCATGCAGGAACATGTTCATCCGGGCCAGCGCCCAAGTCGCCCCGTTCGCCTCCTGCCCGCAGAGGGAGAAGTTCTTCGACCCGACCTCCTCGGCCGCGCGGATCAGCAGCGAGCCCGAGCCGCACGCCGGATCGCAGATCGTGTCGCCGTCCTTCGGGGCGGCCAGCTTGGCGAGGAGACGGGAGACGGCGGACGGCGTGTAGAACTCTCCCGCCTTCTTCCCAGCGCCCGAGGCGAAGCGCGAGATGAGGTAGATGTAGCACTCCCCGATGATGTCGCCGGTGACCCTGGACGGCCGCAGGTCGAGGGCGGGCTTGGCGAAGTCCTCCAGGAGGTTCTTGAGGCGGCGGTTGCGGTCCTTGGTCCGGCCGAGATTCGCCTCCGAGTTGAAGTCGATGTTGCGGAAGACGCCTTCGAGCTTGGCACGGTTCCTGTCCTCGATCCTCTCCAGCGCGATGTTGATGAGTTCGCCGATGTTGGGCTCGTTGCGCTGCTCGTAGAGCGTCTGGAAGCGGGCGCTCTCGGGGAGGACGAAGCGTTCGCGCTCGAGGCGGCGGCGGATGCGGGCCTCGTCACCGCGGTACCGCTTCCGGTAGGTCTCCATGTGGTCGTCCCAAAGGTCCGAGATGTACTTCAGGAACAGCATCACGAGGATGTAGTCCTTGTACTGGCCCGCGTCGATGACGCCGCGGAAGGTGTCGCAGGCGGCCCATGCGGTCTGGTTGACCCGGTCCTGGGTGGTTTGGGTCATGGGTGAGTTTCCGTGCGGGAAACGGCGTCTTGAGAGCCGAACTTTCGCCACAGGTAGCTGGAGAAGGCGGCGCAGGCGCCGATCATGAAGATGGCTTCGTCCTGGGTGACCTTGGATTCGTCGTCCAAGAGAGCGTGCCGGATTCCTGGTTCGTTTGAAGTGTAGCCGTAGATGGATGAGAAGCCGCTCTTCAGTGCACCGTGCAGACCCTCCTGACGCTCCAGCAAAGCGAGCGCCTGGCCCAAGGTATCCGCATCGCTTGAGACGACCTGCGTGGCCACGGACTCGACGGCATCAATGCTCGCCCGGACGCTACCGGCCCAGTCCTGGTCTCGGATTCGCTCACCTGCCTGTCGGAGGTGTGTTGCTGCCCCACCAAGACCCGCCCCGTCCAGATCCTGGATTGCCCCGATCAAAGCGTTGCCTTCTTGTTCGGTCGCCGCTGGGACGATCGTGGGAATCGATGTCAGGTCGATCCGATAAGCCAGCTGATAGCGGAAGATCTCGTTGATCTCAATTGTGAATTCCAATGGGCATGCCGGGTGCCGCATGAGCGTCTCCAAGAGATCGAAGCACTCGTGGTAGGTACCTTCGAGAATGGTGGCTCGGCAAAGCTGTCTCCAGTGGTCCACAGTGGAAGGAAACCGATCTAGGGGTTGCCCCAATAGTCCTTGGTGCACCCATCCCAGCACAGTGCGCCATGGATCCCCAAGCCAACGATCCGATGAAGCTCCCCGCACGTGCCTCCACAGAGCACTCCAGAGATTGTTCCTTGCCCGGCCACTGATCCGCTCCAGTTGCGGAGGTCCCGGAACCTCTCGAAGCCCGTGACGCTGAGCGAAAGTAGGGACGTTCATGTATGGGCTGTAGTTCATGTCTTCCCTCAGTTCCTGATGTTTCGTTGAAATGGTCGTCGAAGAATGTCCCCCCACCCCGGCATCTCATCCCACTCCCGCCCCTCCAACTCCCTCCCCCCCGCCTTCGGCGTCCTCCCTCCCCACTGCTTGAAGAAAAACGGCACATTCGCCGCCACACACTCGTCCCTCAGATCCTCCACCCATCTCCCCTCCATCGGCCTCCGCCCCGCCCCACTCTCCCCCCCCACGATCACCCAGTGAATCCCCCCCGAGCTCAGCACCTTGCACAGGCTCAGCGGCCCAATCAGCGGCTCGCAACTCAGAAACCGAACCGCCGCCGGAACCTCCGCCAGATGCCGAACCCTGTACGCCGTCTTCTGGTTCTCCGTCGACGTCCCGATCCAGATATGCGGCGGCAGCCCTCCCCCACCGAACAGGTCCCCATTCCCCCGCACGAAACGCGCCGCCCGGCTCGGCCTTTTGGTCAGCACCTGGTACGTGTGCCGGTCCACATCGAGCATGACCTCGAAGACCGCCCGCAGGAAATCCACGGGGATGTCGCAATGGAACAGGTCCGACATCGAGTTGACGAACACGAGGCGCCGCCGCTTCCACCCGGCCGGCTGCCCCAGGCGCTCCGGCCAGATCCTCACGGCGAACGGATCGGCACGGTTGGCCGCAGTGTTCACCGCGGGCAAACGCCGACGGTAGATCCTGCTCAAGAGCCGCCGGGACAGCGTTTCCGCATAGCAGTTGTCACACCCCTCCGACACCTTGGTGCACCCGGTCGTCGGGTTCCACGTGACCTCGGTCCACTCAATCGATGTCCGCTGGCCCATGCGGCGTGCTCCGTGTTGCCGGTGTTCGCGTGGGATTCGGGATACCGAAACTAAGCCGAAGACTATCGCAGAGGAAGGGAAACCCGGTACCGGACGAAACAGGCTCCGTCACGAGCTCTTCGAGGATCCGGGTGTACAGCCGGCGACGTTTTGCGGCCGCGCGGATGGACAGCATACGCTCGCGTCGGGCCAGGGCGTCCAGGGCAACGACCCTGCGTTGGACATCCAGGCCGGGTAAGGTGACCTCGAGGTCCGTGAGAACCGCACGCGGGATCATCCGCATGTTGGTGCCCCGGGCGAAGCGATCGAAGTGGCGCTGGGCGCGCGGCTGGTTGATCGCCCAGGCTACGAACTCGGGCAGCACGACATCCCGGTTCGGGCGCAGGATGAAGAACGGCAGCATCGCCAGAACAGGTTCCTCGAATCGGTCGTCAAGCGTCCACGCCGTGTTCGACTCGCCCCGGGAGCGGAAGAGGACATCACCCGCACCGACCAGGTATCGCTCCGGCACGGCTCCAACCTGCAGGCGGGCCAAGCCCGCGGGTTCGACGGTACCGCCCGGAGGAACGTCGCGGAGTTGGACGGTCAGGATGCCGCCCTGCTTCGTTCGCCTGATCCGCTGGCGGACAGTGTAGCCGATCTGGACCGTGCAGATGTCGCGCAGTCTGACCGGGAGCTGAGATTCCAAGGGTGTTTTCTTCCCCATTTGGGACGTCCCTGGAAGGGTTTGGGCGCAGAATTTGCGCTGTACGTAATCCTACAGCGTCTTTTTCGTTGGTGTCAACCCACCGAATCGGGCTACACGCCGGTTACGGCACTCGACTCCCCCACCCGCCCTGCCCCAGAGTGACGCTGCCCCTGATCGGCGCCAATGGCTCGGTCACGACCTCGAAGCTCATTGTCCTGACGGCTGCGAAGCCGACGACTTCCAACCAGGGGTGTGTCTTGTGGATGACGGCTTGCGCCGAAAGGAACGTCGTACCCCGGGTCACGACATCATCCACGAGGATGATCCGGTGAAGCTCCATTCCCAGGTCTCCCAGCCATTCCAACGAGTCCACGAGTTGGTCAACTTTGGTCGGTTATCGGCGAGCTGCTCGTGGGCCCGCGGGACTGATCGGCTCCTGACCAGCAGCCTCTGGACATCGCGGGCCAATCCTTGCTCGAGGAGCTCATTCGCAATGTCCAGTCCCGGCCACAGGGTATCTCCGGTCTTCCGCAGAGAACTTGGAGGAACCGGTACCAGAGTACAGTCGTCGCTAAAGACGCCCTCGAAATCCGCGTTGGCACGCTCCCGACATCTAACAGCCACTAGTGGTAGGACGGCGGGGCGCGCACCCTTCACCATTCCCAAAACTTCTCGAGGGACCCTTCCCCGGACCTCGGGGTCCCGGGCGAATGGAGTGTAGGCCAACAAGGACGCGAACTTCACTGACTTCAGAACCAGGCCTCACCCGAGGCCGTGACCCAGGGCAGTTCACTGAGCATCTCGGTGAGCAGGGCTCGGGGCAGCACCTCGGCTCCGTACCGCCGCATCTCCCCCGGCCAGGAAAGTGCAGGATTGTGGGCAACCGCCTCCGACAGCAGCACGGTCCGGCCCAACCGAAGCGCCTCCCACCCCTGGTTGATGGTACCGCTCGTCTCTCCCGCCTCCACGATGACCAACGCGTCGCTCAGCAGAGCCATCGTTCGGTTGCGCTGCGGAAAATTCCTGCGCGACGGCGGAGTTCCGGGGGGGAATTGGCTGACGACGGCAAAGTGTTGGGCAAGATACCGCTGCAAGTCCCGGTTCTCGCGCGGATAGGCACGATCCAGGCCGGTTCCGATTACGGCGAAGGTCTGGCCTCCTGCCCTGATCGCCGCCTGATGTGCAGTGGTGTCAATGCCCACCGCGAGTCCCGACACAACGGTGGCACCGAGTTCCACGAGCGCTTCCGCCACCCTGGAGGCGCTCTCGAGTCCTTCGTAGGTCGCCTTACGTGACCCGACCACAGCGACCTTCGGGCTCGTCCGAAGAAGTGCGGGATCTCCTGCGACATTGAGGACGGTCGGCGCCAGCTTCCGCTCAACCGGGGTAAGCTCTCCCAGGATCTCCTGAATCGCGACCGTGTGAGTCATCTGGGCTAACATGCGCATCAGTCGTTGGTCGACGCAATCTCGGTGGTCTGAAGGGAACGTTGGCGTTACCGAATATATACCGAATATTCGTTCCGGGAAACCCACCCCACCCCCCCTAGAAAAACGCATCCCCCAACAGATGCACCCTGAGCACCCCCCCACCCCCCACCCTCCCCCCCCGCAACCCCCTCGCCACGTCCACGCGAAGCGTCCCGTCCATAAGCACCAACCCCGCCCCCACCGCCCGAAAACCCTCGCCATCCACCCGCGCCCAATCCCCAAACACCGACAACCTCAGAAACCGCAGCGGCCGCTGCACGTCCACCCTGGCCATCACAATCCGCGACCCCCGCACCGCTTCCTCCTGCCCCCGGAGCCAGTCGCCCGTCCCGCCGATTCGCCACAGGTCATGCCGCGCGGGGTCACCCCACACCCCGCCCGCCCCCGCCTGCATACCCAGCGACATGCCGCGCGGCAGGGGGACCACCAGCGCGCTCTCGACCAGAGCTCTCACATGCGGATTGTCGCCCGCCGACCCCCTCACGCTCGCGCTCCCGCCTCCACCCACCGACCCGGACTCGACCCCGCCCCACCACGGCCTCCATCCCAGCGAGGCCCCGATCCGGTTGCGCGTGGCGTCCCCGACGACATCGGCGTCCTGCTCCGCGAAAAGGCGCAGCGAAAGCCAGTTTCTGTCGCCGGCCGAGGGCAGGATGCGGATGGCCGCGCCGTGCGACCAGTGGAAATCGGCGGCGTCACCGGTCACGTATAGGCCGGGTGAATCGCCCCCTCCTGCGCCGAGATCGCCACTCTGGAGCGCCCGGTAGGCCGAGAACAGGACGCGGCGCCGGGGATGGTTGCGCCGTAGCGTGAGGTCGAGGTCCGGGACATCCAGGCTTCCCGTTGCGACCTTCGCCGTGAGCACCGTGGTCCCCCAACCGAAGTCGCGGCGCAGGCGGGTGCCGCCGCAGGGCTTCGGCGGCCGTGGCGGGCGTTCCCGCGGCCGCTTCCGCCCCGCGCTCAAGGATCTCCTCGATCTCCACCGTCCAGTCGATGGTCACCGGGGCGCTGGGAGGCACAAACCCGGCGGCGTCGATGCCTTCGTTCACGCCGATGTACCCCTTCCACCTGACGCTCCACGGCAACCAGTGCCGCGTGTCCCAGTGGCCGTAGTCCGCCACCACCGTCGTGATGTCCATCTCCATTTCCGGCATCATCTCGTTGACTACGCCGCCCAGGATCCGGTCGAAGAAGCCGGGGGGACTGTTCCACGAATTCGACGCTAGCGCGCTGTCCCGCACGTTCACCCCGAACCCGAAGCTCCTTGTGCCGAGCCTGGCCCTCCAGGACAACTCCCTGTCCACCTTCTTGGCCAGCCGGTAGGCGACGCGCGCGACCCCGTGGGACTCCGGATCGATCCACATGATCGCGGAAACGAGGCGGATGCTGCGATAGCGCGGAATCGCCGTGACCGCGACCGCCCGCACCACCTGGCCGTCTTCGAGCCGCAGCGTGAGCGTGTCTCCCGAGCGGTACTGGTAGTAGCGCTCCGATTCGGGCTCGAGCGGGCTGCGGACGGTGATGGCGGCGTCGCGCGCTCCCGCGAAGATCGCGACGCCGAAGTTGAAGGGGTCGCCGAGGGGATCGGCCGTGAAGCGCTCGGCGCGCAGTCCGGAAAAGAACTCGGACGCACCGGGGGCCAGGCCGGGCCGATTGAAACGGGCGCCCAGCACGTGTACGACGTTGGGCTCCTCGCGGGACCACCTGACCCGCACCGCGCGCTCGCCGTTCACCCAGGGGCGGTCGCGCCGCAGGCTGGGCGCCTCCATCGCCATGCGCTCCCGGATGACCGCCGTGTAGGCGTCGAGGGCGAGGCGGGCGGTGTCGCGGGCGGCTTTTGCGCCGAGGACAAGGTGGCGGGCGGTTTCGTCGAGGTAGGGGGCGGGGGGGAGGGTGTCGGGGGTCTGCGCCGCGGCCGTGCCGTGCAGGGTGACGGCGAGGAGGAGGGGGAGGGGGCGGCGCATTCGCTAGAGTTGACTAGATGATATGACCAGGTCAGAAGAAGGTGAAGCCTCGTGGGTGAAGCTTCCACCCGGCTCGCGATGATCCCTCTCTGCCACAGTCCAGTCCTTTCGCCAGGTCGAGGCGCAGCAATCCGTCCATGAAGACGAGCCCCGCCCCGACCGCGCAGTAGTCCGCGCCTTCGGCCGACGTCCAGTCTCCGTACACGGATAGATGCAAAAAGCGAACCGGCCGTTGCAGATCCACCCGGCCCATCCAGGTGCGCGACGTCGCCACGGTGCCCAGGTGCCCGCGGATCCAGTTTCCGGTCAGGCCGACCTCCCACAGGTCCTGCGGAGCTGGCTCGCCCCACACGCCGGCCATGCCCGCCTGAAGACCGAGCGACAGACCCCCGGCCAGAGGAGCCACCAGCGCGCCCGCGACGAGGGTCCTCACATGCGGATTGTCACCCGCCGATCCCCGCATGATCACGGTGCCGCCCCCACCCAGCGTCCCATCCCCGAAGGCGCCCCACCACGGCTTCCACTCCAGCGCGCCACCCACCCGGTTGCGCGTGGTGTCACTGTCGATGTCGGCGTCCCGCTCGGCGAACACGCTTAGCGACAAACGGTTGCGCTTGCCGTTGCCGGGCGTGAACCGGAGCGTCGTGCCGTGCGTCCAGTGGAAGTTGACCGAATCGGCGGCCGTGACGAAGTAGCCTGTCCAGCCCGCGAGCCCGCCGATGCCCAGGGCCCCCGCGCGCAGCTGCCGGTAGACGGAGAACTGGGTCCTGCGCTTCGGGTGATCGTGCTGCAGCGTGAAGTCCATGTCCGGAACGGCCCATCCGCTGGTCGGGATTCGCACCGTGAGCGCGGACCGCCACCAGCCGAAGTCGCGCCGCACGAGGCCGCCGGCCGAGAACCCCTCGATCGGCGTGTAACGCATGAGTCCGAGCGCCATTCCGGGGGGGAAGAAGAACCACGGGTTGGCGGCCTCGCCTGGGTCGCCGCCCTGTCCGGTGCCGATGGCGGCCAGCTCCTCCGAGATGGCCGAATTGTCCCGCCACACGGACGGTGTGTCGCGCCAGATGGACGGGGGGAGCGGGTCGGGGGCGGCGGGGTCGCTGGGAGCGGCCGCGTCGGTGGCAGCAGCCGCATCGGCTGGATCGGCTGGTTCCGCAGGATCGGCCGGCAGGGACGCAGGCCCCTCCCCGGGCGCGCGAAGATCCTCGATCTCCAGCGCCCAATCCGCACTGAACGGTACCCCGGGCGGCACAAACGCCGTCGCGCTCACGATCTCCCACCCCATGTGCCCGTCCCACCGCACGCGCCGCGGCAGCCAGTGCCGACCCTCCCACGGCGCGCAGTCCACGACCACCGCAGCGAGGTCCACCTCAAGCTTCGCGGCCATGCGGTAGGCGGAAAGATTGACCAGCCGCGCGATGAGGCTCGGGGGAGGGGTCGCGGGGTCGTCGCCGGGCGCGCCGCCGCCTTCGCCGCCGTCGATCCAGATGCGGAGCTGCCACATGCCGTCGTGCACCGCCCGTCCCCGCATCTCGCGGTCGACGCGCTTGGCAGGGCGGTAGGCGACGCGCACCAACCCGAACGACTCCGGCTCGATCCACAGAATCGCCGCCACCAGACGGATGCTGCGGTAGCGGGGAATCACGGTGACGGGGACCGCGTCGACGGTGCGGCCGTCGTCCAGCGCGATCTGCGTAGTATCACCTGAGCGGAACTGGTAGTATCGCTCCGCGTCGGCGCCGAGCGGGTCGCGCACGTTGATGGCGGCCGTGAGGGTCGCGCCGAGCGGGGGGCCGAAGCCGTAGACGAAGGGGGTGCCGTACGGGTCGGCCGCGAAGTGCTCCGCCCGGGTTTCCGGGTAGGCGCGGCCAAGGCGGCCGGGGGCCAGGCCGTTGCGCCGGAGCCGGGCACTCACGACGTCGACCGTGTTGGCCTCGTCGCGTGACCAGCGCACCCGCGCAACCCGCTCCCCGTTCACCCAGGGCCGGTCGCGCTGGAAGGTGGGGAATACCATGCCCACCCGTTCGCGGATGACCGCCGAGTAGGACCCGATCGCGAGCCGGGCGGTGTCGCGGGCGTGCCGCGCGCCGAGCACGAGGTGGCGGGCGGTCTCGTCGAGATAGGCGTCCCGGGCGGGGGTTGCCGCAACCGGGTCTGGAGGTTGCGCGATGAGGTGGCCGGGTGAGGTGAAAGCCAGGATCATTGCCGGCAGGGGCCAGTGTCGGCGCCGACAGCGCCGCTCCGGTGGATTCATGAAGAGCCCGCGCTCATCAAAACAGATTGTCCATCAGCAGATGAATGCGGAGGCCCTGTTCGGCGACGCCTTCGCGTTCCGCGGTGAGCCCCTGCGCAAGATCCACGCGCAGCATCCCGTCGAGCAGGACGAGGCCTGCGCCGGCGGCGTAGTAGTCGCCGCCCTCGGCCCGCGCCCAGTCGCCGAAGAGGGACAGGCGCGCGTAGCGGACCGGAAACTGGAGATCGGCGCGGCCCATCCAGGCCCGGTCGGTCTCGACCGCCTCGTCGAGTCCGCGGAGGAAGGCTCCGGTGGCACCGAGATCCCACAGGTCCTGCGGCGCGGGGTCGCCCGAGACGTTGGCGAAGCCGGCCTGGAGGCCCAGGGAGATGCGCGCGGCCAGGGGGACGAGGAGCGCGCCTTCGATCACGGTCCTCACGTGGGCGTTGTCGCCCGCCGATCCGCGCACGCTCACGGTGCCGCCCGCGCCGATCGATTCCTGGCCCATTCCGCCCCACCAGGGCTTCCATTCGAGGGCGGCGCCGAACCGGTTCCGCTGGTGCCCGGTCTCGTCGTCGTCGGTCCGCGCCGCTGCCGCATGGTCGTGTTCGGTGCCGTTCTCGTCCTCATGGTCATGGTCGTCGCCGGTTTCGACCGCCTCGTCCCGCTCGGCGAAGAGGCTGAGCGAAAGGCCGAGGCGGTCGCCGCTGCCGGACAGGAAGCGCATGGCGGCGCCGGCCGAACGGTGGAAATCGAGGGAATCGCTCTCGAAGATGACGGGGAGCGGGAAGCCGTCGATGCCGCCCGCGCCGAGGGCCCCGGTGCGCAGCGAGCGGTAGAAGGAGAACTGGATCCGGTGGCCGGGACGGTCGCGCTGGAGCGTGAAGTCGATGTCGGGGATCTCCTTCCATTCGCGCGTGGCGGCGCGCACGGTGAGGAGCGATCGCCACCAGCCGAAGTCGCGCCGGGCCTGTGCGCCGATCGACACGCCCTCGACCGGGTTGTAGCGCACGAGGTTGAGCGTCCAGATGGGCGGATAGAGGTACCAGGGGCTGGCGGCATCGCTGGTGTCGCCCGCGTCGCCGGTGCCGATGGCGGCCAGGGTGTTGCCGATTCCGAGGGCGTCGTCGCGGGCGCGCTTCAGGTTCCACTGGCGATCGGTGGGCAGCAGACCGGTCTCGTCTTCGCCGCCGTCCGAGGGATCCTGCGTCCATTCGATGACGAAGGGGAGGGTGGGGACGACTGATCCGGTCGAGGTGATGCTCTCGATGCCGGTGTAGCCGGTCCATTGCACGCTGCGGGGCAGCCAGTGGCCGGGCTGCGCGGGCGCGAGATCGACGATGACTGCCGAGATGTCGGTCTCGATGCCGAGGAGGACGGCGGTGAAGGTCTCGTTGATGAGCTGTCCGAACCAGCCGGGCTGGTTGGCGGGCGGGTCCGCGCCGGCGTCACCGTCGTCGACCGCGATGTCGAGTCCCAGCCACCAGCCGTCGGCCTCGCGAAGCACTCCGGCCACCTCGTGGTCGATCCGCTTGGCGGGGCGGTAGGCGGCGCGCACGAGGCCGTGGGTCTCCGGGTCGATCCACATGATCGCGGCGACGAGGCGGATGCTGCGGTAGCGGGGGATGACCGTGACGGGGATGGTTTCGATGGTTTCGCCGTTGTCCAGCTGGAGGGTGGTAATACCGCTTGAGCGGAATTGGTAATACCGTTCGGCGTCGGGGCCGAGGGGGCTGTGGATGGCCGCGGCGGCCGCGGCGGCTCCCATGAACGGGGCGAGACCGAGGGTGAAGGGGTCGGCGAGGGGGTCGATGGGGAGGTGGTCGTCGCGGAGGCCCTGGAAGTAGCGGGGTCGGCCGGGGCCGAGGCCGGGGTGGCGGAAGTGTTGGTCGAGGATGTCGACGGCGGGGGGGGCGGTGCGTGACCAGCTGGCGCGGGCGACGCGGGAGCCGCGCATCCAGGGGCGGTCGCGCCGGCCGGTGGGGGCGTCGAAGGCGAGGCGTTCGTGGACGAGGGCACGGTGGGTGGTGACGGCTTGCCGGGTGGCGGTGAGGGTTGTGCGGGCGCCCGTGACGAGCTGGCGTGCGGTTTGGTCGAGGTAGGCGGGGTCGGGTTGGGCGGTGGCGGGGATGGGTGGGGTGGCGGGGAGGAGGAGGGCCGCGAGGAGGAGGTGGCGGGGGTTCATGGGGTCTTCCCGTATTGGTCAAAGAATTCGTCGGTGCGCGCGGGCAGGAAAAGGTTGTCGGCGATGGCCGCGATCTCTTCCGCCTCCTTCCACGCCTGTTCCAGGATCCACAGTTCGCCTTCGAGCGCGCGGCGTTCCTGTTCCTCGTGGAGCGACATCTCCAGGGCGAGGCGGGTGGGTTTCGGCATGTTGTAGACATACCCCTGACTGCCCTTGCGGTGTTCCCTGTTGGCCAACGCGGTCAGGAAGCGGCTGGGATGCCCGCTCGACTCGATCTGTTGTACTGCGTCATGGATTGTGCCGCGGGAACCGCCCCAGCCGTTCAGATGGGGAACGATCGCAGCCCCGACCCGCCGGGCGTCCTCGCCCTCGAACCAGGCTTTCCGCAACACCCGTTTGATCTCGACCGCGAAACCAGGGTCGTCATCGTTGGGCAATACGCGAACCGCCTTCAAGTCGGACTGTCTGAACCTCGCCACGCTCTCCGGAGTGACGGGACCATCGCCGGCCTTTCCGCCAACGCGAACCTTGGCAAGGGTGCGGATATGGCCCCAGGCAATAAATGGCCATGCGCCCACCGAGGAGAACCAGCCGAGTGCGACGGGCCAGGCGACCTGCATGGACACCAGGGCGGCCCCGCCCATCACGCCACCGGCGACGCCGAGCATCGCCATCCGCATCCGCTTCCTGAACTGGTCCCCATACCGCCAGGCAGCGAACTCACCCCGCGGCGGCTTCCCGACCCGCACCAGATCCAGTCCCTCCCGGTGGCGCGCAATCCCGATGTTCTCCGTCGACGCCCGTGTGCGCGTCTCACGGAAGATGCGCTCACAATCCTCCACTGCCTCCCAGCGTTCCTCGAGCGGAGTCAGGTTCCATCGGTGGCACTTCCTGCACACGACCCAGAGCCGCCCCTTCGCCGCGTCAAATGCTAGTCTGCGGCCAACGGGGAAGGTCTCGATCACCTCGTTGGCGCCGAGGGGCCGTTTGCAGAACATGCAGGTATTGAACACGGGATTTCCGGTGAGATGTCAGGCACGGCGACAAAGCAGCCGCGTTCGGAAGATGCGCCCGGGAGGTAGTCTGGTCCAGTTTGATGTCGCCGCTTGTCACGTTTTCTTTCCGAGGCGGTCAAGGAATCTGTCCGCACTTGCAGGAAGAAGAAGACTGTCGGCAATGGCCGCGATCTCCTCGGCCTCCTTCCACGCCTGTTCCAGGATCCACAGTTCGCCTCCTAGCGCGCGGCGTTCCTGTTCCTCGTGGAGGGACATTTCCAGGGCGAGGCGGGTGGACTTGGGCATACTGTAAACGAACCCCTGGCTACCCGTCCAGCTGTGGTGTTCCCCGGTAGTCAAATCGGTGAGGAATCGGCTGGGGTGACCGCTGGACTCGATCTCGCGAACCGCCCGTTGCACCGAGAGGCGCGAACCGCCCCAACCGTTGAGGTGCGGGACGATGGCCCCCGCGACGCGGCGCGCGTCCTCGCCTCCGAACCACGCCTTCCGCATCACCCGGTTGACCTCGACGCTGAAACCCGGGTCGCCTTCGTCCGGAAGCACGCGGAGCGACCTGATGTCGTTGAGTCTGAACCTTGCGACGCTCTCGGGGGTAACTGGCCCATCGTCGCAACTCCCTCCGCCGACGCGGACCTTGGCCATGGTGCGAAAGAAGACCCAGGCGAGGAGGGGCCACGTGGCAACACCCGCCGCCGTGGCCACGGCCGACAAGGAAACCCCCAAACCCCAAACCCCAATCCCGCCCCCCGCCATGCCAAGACACATACGCCGCATTCGTTTCCCGAACTGGTCCCCATACCGCCAAGCCGCGAACTCGCCCCGCGGCGGCTTTCCGATCCGCACCAGATCCAGTCCCTCCCGATGGCGCGCAATCCCGACGTTCTCCGTCGACGCCCGCGTGCGCGTCTCACGGAAGATGCGCTCACAGTCCTCCACCGCCTCCCATCGTTCCTCGAGCGGAGTCAGATTCCACCGGTGGCACTTCCTGCACACCACCCAGAGCCGCCCCTTCGCCGCGTCAAAGGCAAGCCTGCGGCCCACGGGGAAGGTCTCGATGACCTCGTTGGCGCCGAGGGGCCGTTTGCAGAAAATGCATGTCGTGTACACGGGTTTCGGCCTTGATCAGCTCACTACGTCGCAGGGCGTGTCATGGGGTCTCTGGATGTATCGCTAAAA
This sequence comes from Longimicrobiales bacterium, assembly GCA_965208295.1. Taxonomy (GTDB): domain Bacteria; phylum Gemmatimonadota; class Gemmatimonadetes; order Longimicrobiales; family Gaopeijiaceae; genus Bin94. The sequence continues at coordinate 2,847,470 of OZ242328.1, forward strand.
TGTTGTGGTACATTCGTTTATGAACTCCTACCTTCGCCCATCAGAGGCCGTCTGACCCCTACCCCTTGTCTCACGAAGCTCCGTAGCGTATCGTTTAGTGTCAGCGATAATGTGATAACTGGAAGGGTAATCCATGAAGCGTCCCCAAAAGCTCAGCGCCGCCTTCGTGAAGACCGTGAAGCGGCCCGGACGATACGGCGACGGCCGGGGCGGATTCGGCCTCTCGCTGCTCGTGAAGCCGACGACCACGGGCCGTCTCTCCAAGACATGGAGCCAAAGGTTGCGGATCAACGGCCACCCCGTCAATGTCGGCCTCGGCGCCTATCCGGTTGTGACGCTGGCGGAGGCCCGGGAGCAGGCCCTCAAGAATCGCCGGACGGTTGCCCAAGGCCACGATCCCCGCACGGGTGGCATACCGACGTTCGCCGAGGCCGCCGAGGCTGTGATCGCGATTCACAGCCCTTCCTGGCGCTCGCGAGGCAAGTACGAAGCCAACTGGCGAGGCACCCTGCGGAACCACGTGCTACCGAAGCTCGGGCACAAGCGGGTCAACGAGATCACGACCGCCGACGTAATGGGTGTGTTGCTCGCCAACGACTTCTGGAACCGGAAGCGCGTGACGGCGCAACGGGTTCGCCAGCGGATCGGAGCGGTGATGCAGTGGGCGGTGGCGCAGGGACACCGAGAGGACAATCCGGCAGGAGACGCCATCAGCGGGGCGCTTCCGAAGAATGCCGTGCGCGTGCGTCACCAGCGGGCGTTGCCACACGCCGAGGTTGGGGCTGCGCTGGACCGGGTCCGCGCGTCCGACGCGCTCGCAAGCACGAAGCTCGCGCTGGAGTTTCTGGTGCTCACGGCGTGTCGAAGCGGTGAAGTGCGGCGGGCGAGGTGGTCGGAGATCGACCGGAAGGAGGCGATCTGGACGATTCCGGAGGACCGGACCAAGTCGGGGCGTGAGCACAGGGTGCCGCTGTCCTCGGGAGCGCTCCGCGTTCTTGATCAGGCGAGGGCGGCGGGGAACGGTACCGGCTTGGTCTTCCCCGGGCGGCGCGGCCGCCCGCTTGCGGAGGCGACCCATTCGCTCCTGCTTCGGCGCTTCGGCATCCAATGCGTGCCCCACGGTATGAGATCGTCGTTTCGCGACTGGTGCTCGGAGACCGGTGTTCGGCGGGAGGTGGCGGAAGCGGCACTGGCGCATGTCGTGAAGAACAAGGTCGAGGCGGCGTACGCCCGCTCGGACCTGCTGGATCGGCGCCGGAGGGTCATGGAGGACTGGGCGCGGTACATCGCGTCTTGAAGCACTCCCGTCGCGGGCGTCTTCCGCGCTGGGCACCCACGTCCCAGCCACCGGGGTTGTAGAAGGGGTCGTGAACGGTCGGCTCGCCCGACTTGAGTCAGTCCCGATTCGCGCGAATCACCATCATTCGCAGTGCATCCGACCGGTGTAGAGTCAGGAGCCTCGATCAGCATTCTCTGCGTCTTGACAACCATTGGACGTGCCGATGGTGTCCCGTTGGGTACACCCAGCCCGCCATTGGGGACTCTCTGGCCGCTCACATCGTTCACCGGAGACCCATTGGAGACCGAGTCTTGCGAAACCTTCCCCCCGCTCCGCCCGTTACCCCCCCCGTAGCCGCCGTTCCAGGCCGAAACCGAAACCTGGCCGGCAAGCGCGGAAACCGAAGCGCGCCAACTGGAAACGAACCCGCAAGGGATCTTGGTGTTACGGAGAAATCACGGATGACCGATCGGCACGGAATCGATACCGAAGGAAAGACCGGCCCGGCGAGGCTGGCGCCGTCCCTGGCTCTATCGCTGGCGCTCGCCCTGGGGGCTCCGGGTCCCCTCACGGGCCAGGATCTTGACAAGGGCAGTAATGCCACGCCTCACGTACAACGCACCACACCCCCCACCCTCCAGGCCCACCGCCTCACCACCCCACCCACACTCGACGGCCTCCTCACCGAACCCGACTGGGGCATCGCCAGCGTGGCCACCGGCTTCACCGTCTTCAAACCCAACGAAGGCGAAGCTCCCTCCCAGCGGACCGAGGCCCGTGTCCTCTTCGGCGACTAGGCCATCTACGTCGGAATCCGCGCCTTCGATACGGCCCCCGACTCCATCGTGACGCGTCTGGCACGGCGTGACGAGCGGGCGCACTCGGATTGGGTGGATGTCGTCATCGACAGCTACCACGACCGGCGTACGGCCTTCCGCTTCGGCGTGAATCCCGCAGGCGTCAAGGTCGACGGCTACATGTTCGACGACACCGAGGAGGACGACTCCTGGGACGCGGTTTGGGACGTGGCCACGCACACCGACGAACACGGCTGGACGGCGGAGTTCCGGATCCCGTACTCCCAGTTGCGCTTCGACGGGGCTGCCCGGCAGACCTGGGGCATCAACTTTGCCCGGTTCATCGCTCGCCACCTGGAGATGAGCCTCTGGGCGCCGATCTCCAGGGGGGACGGGGCGCTGGTGTCACGCTTCGGCGACCTGGAGGGGCTTCGCGACCTGTCGCCGCCCACCCGGCTCGAGATCATGCCGTACTCGGTGGTTCGCATGGAGAGGTTCCCCGGCAACACCGCCGACCCCTTCTACGACCCGTACGACTACTCGTCCACCGTGGGGGCGGACGTGAAGTACGGACTCACCACGGACCTGACGCTGGACCTCACCGTCAACCCCGACTTCGGCCAGGTCGAGGCCGATCCGGCGGAGGTCAACCTTTCGGCCTTCGAAACCTTCTTTCCCGAACGCCGCCCGTTCTTCGTCGAGGGATCGGGCATCTTCGCCTTCCGTTTCTCCGAAGGTGGCGGCGACATGGCCCGCGAGGGCCTCTTCTACTCGAGGCGCATCGGCAGGCCGCCCCGGGGACGGGTGCGGGACGCGGCGTACGAGGAGTCGCCCGAAAGGACGCGCATCCTCGGCGCGATGAAAGTCTCGGGCAAGACCGGTTCCGGCTGGTCGCTGGGACTGTTGCACGCGGTGACCGGTCGGGAGGAGGCGCGCGTTGCGGACATCAACGGGACGGTCGGCGAACAGATGGTCGAGCCCACCGCGCACTACGGCTTGGCGCGGGTCAGCAGGGACTTCCGTGAAGGCAGGAGTGCCGTGGGGATGATTTCGACCTGGACGCGGCGCGGCTCCGGCCCGGCCGCCGAACTCGCCCTGCACCAGGGTGCCTACGCGGGTGGCATCGACGCGCGTCACCGCTTCGGTGGCGACCGGTTCATCGTCACCGGCTATCTCCTGGGGTCCACCGTGCGGGGCTCGGAGGCGGCCATCGCCCGCACACAGCGTTCGCCCGCACGCTACTACCAGCGCCCCGATGGCGACCACACCCTGTACGACCCCACTCGCACCTCCCTGAACGGATGGGCCGGGTCGGCCACGCTGGCCAAGATCTCCGGCGGGTACTGGCGCTTCGCCACCGGCGCGATGGCGCGCTCCCCCGGTTTCGATTCCAACGATCTCGGATTCATGCGCGAGGCGGATTTCGTCCTGCCCTTCGCCTGGGTCGGGTACCAGCGCTTCCGACCTGCCTGGCACTTTCAGAACTGGAGTGTGGGCGTCGACACCTGGGCCCCCTACTCTTTCGGCGGAGAGGGATACCGGAAGGGCGTCAACTTCAACGGCAACTTCACCCTCAACAACTTCTGGAGCGGCTTCGCCGGGGTCATGCGACAGTCCGCGGGCTTTTCCTACACGGCCCTGCGGGGCGGTCACCTGCTACGGCAGGATCCTTCCTGGGGCGGATGGTTCGGCTTCTCGTCGGACTCCCGCAAGCAGCTTCAGGCCGAGGTGCAGAACAACTGGCAGCTGAGCCCTGAAGCCGACTCCTGGACGTACGGCTCAAGGGCGAGTCTTCGCTGGCGTCCGGTGTCGCGCGCCTCCCTCTCGGCCGGCCCGTTCGTCAACTGGCGCCAGGAAGACCTGCAGTGGATGGGGCGCTTCGACATGGATGGTGCCAACTACATCTTCGCGCAGCTGGGACAGACCACCGCCGGCGTAACCACCCGTGTCGACTGGACCTTTTCGCCCAACCTCTCGCTTCAGGTCTACGCCGAGCCCTTCGTGTCGGCGGGCGACTACGGGGACCTGAGGCGCATCACCGACCCTCGGGCCGACGCGTATGCCAACCGCTTCGCCGACATCGAGGCCAGCGCCGGGAGCGATGGCACGGTCAGCGCCGACATCAACGGCGACGGCACCGCTGAGACCTTCCCCAACCCGGACTTCAACTTCAAGCAGTTCCGTTCGAACGCGGTCCTGCGCTGGGAGTACCGCCCCGGCTCCGTGCTGTTCGCAGTCTGGTCCCAGGGAAGGAATCACTTCGCGCAGACCGGCGACTTCTCGCTGGGCGATGACCTCGGGAACCTGTTCGGGCAGCCCGGCGAGGACGTGTTCATGGTCAAGCTGAGCTACTGGATCGGCTAGGCAGGTCACCGGACAGACCCGCGCCGAGGTCGCCATACCACCATGTCCGGCAACGCTTTGGCTGAAACCCGAGACGCGGAGCCAGTGTATTGGAATGGCATGCCGCACCGTCCGTCCCCCCACGAGCCTGCAGCCGGCATCGCCGCCGTGATTGGACCGGCGACCCACCCAGTCGCTAGCTGATCCGGGGTTCCACCACCAACGCCCTATAGGACACACCATGACTCTCTCTCGAGTATCCCATCTATGCACCGCAGTCCTCCTCTCCGCGTCGGCGATGATGCCGGCCCGGGCCCAGGAGGTGATCGACCTTCCGGGCGAGGACCGGACACTCGCTACCGATTTCGAAGAGGTCTACCGGGTCGGGTCGATCACCGGCGAGGAGTGGGAACTCTTTACGAGCATCGCGGGGCTGGCCTTTGACGCCCGCGGCTTTCTGTACATCCTCGACCGCTCGGATTCCGATGTCCGGGTTTTAGTAGTGGACGACGCCGGAGATCTGGCGACTGTGTTCGGACGCTCTGGAGAAGGACCGACCGAGTTCCTGAGGCTAGAGAACTTCGCCGTATGGCCCGATGGCCGGACCATCGTCATCGACCGCGGGCACGGAGGTTACAAGATCTTCGGGCCTGACGGCGCCTTCGCGCGCTCGGTGAGGATCGCCGACCTGCCCCGCAGCGGCGGTGGTTTCGCCGCCAGGGTACGCCCCACAAGGGAGGGGGAGAGCCTCTTCCTGACGCGCCAGGGCTTCGCCAACGTGAGCCAGGGCCAGATGGATATCGATATGGGTGACCGCACGATCTACCAAGTGTCCCTGGACGGGGACAGCGCCGCCGGCACGCCCTTCGTCGAGGGGTGGTCGCCCAACCGGAGAGAGCAGAGCACAGCCCAGGTCGACGATCCCACGAGGATGTTCGATGCGGTGGGCGGCGCGCTCTCGTTTTTCGAGCCTCCCCTTGTGTTCGACGTACTTCCCGGCGGCGGAATCGCGTATTCGGACTCCTCAGGCTATGCGATCAGGATCCGAAGGTCGACAGGCTCCCCGACGCTGGTCCTGCGCCGGCCGGTGCCGTCGGAACCGGTTACCGACCGAGTCCGGAGCCGTGTGAGGCAAGCGGCCAGGAAATCCTTCGAAGCACAGCTCGACTCGTCGGTCACGGCGGAACTCGGCCCGGACGCACCACCGGAGGCCCGAGCGATGTTCGAGTCCATGCTGGACGGCATGATGGGGGTCGTGGAGGGCGCGCGCTTCATGCCCGAAGTGCCGGTCGTGCGGGATGTGCGAACCACATGGGAGGGGACGATATGGGTGCTCCGGCGAGGACCCGACCCCGCGGGGGAAGCCCTGGCCCTGTCGGGCACAGGGGAAAGCGAGCCGGGCCCGATCGATGTCCTCAACCCGGAGGGTCAATACATCGGCACATTCGCACCGGAGCAAACGACGCTCCCGGGTGCCTTCGGGCCGGGCGGGCTCGTCGCCTTCGTCGAGACGGACGAATACGACGTGGCGACGATCGTCGTGAAACGCCTTCCGGAGATGGTCCGCTAGACTAAAGACTAGCCAGGTGGCCGGACCGACCCCAAGTCCACGCGACTTAGATCGAGTCAGCTCTTCCACGAATCCGAATTCTTGCCGCTGTGGCCTAGTGCTGCCGCGTGTATCAGGAGGATTCACCGTCGAATCTCCCTTCGGTCCTGGACAAAACGAGCCCTGAGTGACAGAAGGGCCCGTCCATATCAGCTGGGGGAGGCAACCATCGAAAGAATGCCGGAGTCCCAACGAGGAGCAACCCCGACCACCTAGCCACCTCATCGGAGATCCAATGAACGATGGCCAACAAGCTTGCCGGAGACACCGAATCGTGTACAGGAAATCTGTCGGCACGATTCCCGCGCTGGCCATCTCTGTTGCGCTGGCTCTCATGGGCTGCGAGCCACCCGAATCACCTCCGACCTTCAGCGTCGTCGACAGTGCCGGTGTGCGGGTCATCGATCTCGGCCCCGTGCCGCTGGACTTGATGGAACACCGCATCTTGGCTGCCGAACCCGACCTTGTCATTCGGAGTGGTGAGGACAACAGCGCTTCCGTGTTCTCGGGTGTGCGAGACGTGGAAGTGCTGTCGCGCGGCCGCGTCGCAGTGGTCAACGGAAGCGGAAACGATATCCTGGTGTTCGACGGTGCCGGACGGCACATCGACACATGGGGCGGGAGAGGGGACGGTCCAGGGGAGTTCGGGTTTCTCGAATGGCTGGCCTCTTTGCCCCCCGATTCCCTCGCGGCGGGGGACCGTGCCCTGCGGCGCGTCACCATCTTTGATGGGGTGGGCCGGTACGTCCGGAACTCCGCGACCGCGAGCGCCGTCGACCCGGCGTCGCGCCCCATTCCACCCAGACCCATGGGTCTCCTCGCGGACGGCTCGGTTATCGCGGCTTGGTTCGAACGACCCGCGCCCGTCGAGGGTACCGAACGCCCGCCGGTCGAGATTGTGACGATTCCTCGGGCGGGATCCGGCATCCACCTCGTGGGAACGTGGCCCGGCGAGGAGATTACCCTCTTCGAGAAGGATGGATTCTTGGAGATAACCCAGCCTCCGTTTGGCAGACAACTCTATATCGCGCCCGCTCCCGACGGCGTCTGGATCGTCAACGACGATCAATGGGAGTTGCGCCAATACTCGGCCCGAGGTCATCTGCGCATGGTTGTCCGGTCTTCCGTTAGTCCGCGGGCGGTAACCGACCAGTTGCTCGAGGAGTTGATCGCCGAGAGGTATCGGTACGACGCTGTTCAGGGTCCCACCTTGGAGGACCTCAAGCAGGATGTGCGGCAGATTGCCCGCCACACGACCACCCCGAGCTTCGGCACGATCCGGGGCATGACGGACGGCGGCGTGGCTGTCGGCGAGTTCAAGGTGGGCACGGCCTCCCCTCGGGCGTGGATCACCGTGGACCCGAACGGGATCGTGACCACGATTGAACTCCCGGCAGGCCTCGAGGTCAAGCGGTGGGGGCCGGATTGGGTGGTCGGTGTTGTGCGCGACGCGCTTGACCGTGAGGAAGTCCATCGATATCGGATCCTGGACTAAGTCGAAGGAGATGGAATGACCAAAGCCGATCTTGTGGAGCAAGTCGTCGAGGCGATCGGGCCCGGAGTGACCACGCGGGACTGCAAGCTGGTGGTCGATGGCTTCCTCGCCGCCGTCAAGGAAGCGCTCGCCCGGGGTGAGGGCGTCGAACTCCGGGGATTCGGAACCCTCAAAGTGCGACACCGTAAGGCCCGCAAGGCGCGGAATCCCAGGACCGGCGAACCGGTCGAGGTTCCGGCACGCGCGGCGGCGGTCTTTCGACCGTCGAGAGATCTCAAGAGCCGGGTCGAACGAGGGAATCACCCCGCCGTTTCCCGGAAACCCACGGAGTAATCCGCTGGTAATGACGCGTCGACTGGAGACCGTGCGCTGATACCGGCAAAAGGACAGTCCTCGAATCTCGCCGTCGCGGTCGCCGCTGTGCACGGAGTCGCCCCGCGCGAAGCCCGGGCGGCCCGCCGGCCGGGGCCCGCGCCGCTGTCCGATCGGCGACGGCGCGCCCCCGCGTCGCGCGGAACGTGGTCCGGGCACGCCGGTACGCCCGGCGAGCACGCAAGTTGTAGATGTGGCCGTTCGAAATCCCCGCCAGGCGCTCGAAGCGCTTGTCGCCGAAGACATGGTACATGCGCCACAGGATCCGCTTCGTAGCCGGTCCCGAGAGCTGGCCGAAGGCCTCGTCCACCTCGGCGAGCAGTATCGCGTCGGCGGTCGTGATAGACCGTGGCGAAGGGCCTCGACGGGGAACGCAACCGGTGGTCGCGGATGTGGCCCGTGCGGCACTGCTGCTCGATCAGCCAGGTCAGCTGGGAACCCGAGTAGCCGGTGACCTTGGCGAAGTACTTCCTGAGCAGGCCCTTCCCGGCCCTCGACAGGCCGAAGTGGTAGCCGAACCTGACCAGCGTGCGCTCAACCAACGCGTAGGCGGCCTTGCGGTCGTGGGGGGGATGTCCGCCGCCACGTTCCCGTCGAGGAAAGCGCGGATGTCGTCGAGGGTCCCGGATCCGTTCGGTGCTGAGTGTCACGATCATGCTCCCATGATCTGCTCGCACCCCCGCTCATGCTTCTCATTGACAGCACGAATTCGGGTCCCTGTCACGAATTCGGGTCCCCCTTGTCGGACGACTTTTTCGCCCGTACCTTCCGGGCGTCACAATCCAGTCGGGCTTCCATGGCGCGATTTCGTGCCGGGGTCACCCGCTGAATACCACAACTAGTGGCACGCCCCAAGGGCCGGGCAGGGGTTCTGTTCCCCTGTCCGTGCCTGCGTGCCGCCAAGTGAATAGGCGGGACCGACGGGTTTTCCCGACTGGTTTGTGACAAATGGCCCCGGCACCCCGCGTGGAGGGTGTGGGGGCTCCTTTCTCTGCCACAAGGAGCTGCCCCCATGCGTCGCACCCCACTCGTCCTGACCCTCGCCCTGCTGCTGACCTGCGATTCGCCCAATCCGACGGCGCCAGCGTCCGATGACGCGCCACCGTCGATGATGGGAGCCCCTTCCCCGAACGTCACGATCACGCTCTCGCCACCCGTCGCGTACCTTGAGGAGCGGGACACGCTTCGGTTCACGGCTACTGTCGAGAGCGATGGCGACACCTTGGGCGTAGACGTGGACTGGTATACGACGCACACTGGCGTGGCCCAGGTGGACACGGCGGGACTGGTAACAGCTTTTGGAGATGGATTCGCCGTCCTGGTCGCGCAATACGGATCGGCGCTGGGGGCGGCCGCGATCGTCGTCGACACGCCCGCCGATACCCTGAGCGTCTCGGTTTGGAGAGTCTCTGTCACTCCTTCCGCTCCGGTGTGGGACATCGTTGCGGAGCGCCGGTTTCTGCTCCGCGTCTTCGCCACGGCCAACCGGAAGAATGATCTGGAACTCAATGGCGTCGCGGTCCTGGGTAACGAAGACGACACTGTTGCCGTTGTTCCGTTGATTCCGCCGACTGGCGGTATCCCCATGATGTTCGACGAGGACAGTCTCCAAACCACGTTCCATGCCGTGATCCCCGACTCGCTGGTGAAGGCCACGGACGGCCGGAACCTGCAGATGCTCATTGACCTTGATCCAGAGAACCAGACACGGTGCTCCGAGTGCGTCAGGTGGCACGCGAATCCAGACATCAGGGACCCGGATCCGTTCCACCTCGTGATCGTTCCCGTGTTGTGGGACTCGGTACCCGACTACCGCATCCTCGATTGGACCGAGGGGCTGACGGCCGACTCCTTTCGGATCCACGAGATACGGGACATGTTGCCCGTCCGGCAGGACTACCCGGTTACGGTTCTAGATCCGTTTACCACGAAACAGGACCTGACGACAGGCGCTGGGTGGCGGGGGCTCTTGCGGGAGACCGACTCCATCCGGATCGCTGACGGCACGCGAGCCTACTACTATGGGGCCGTCATCCCACCAGCCGGCAGTCCGTATGGCGGGATCGGGTATATCGGCTATCCTGCGGGTGCAGGGTCCCTCGGGGCCATTGCCCACGAGATCGGCCACAACATGAGCCTCAACCACGCTCCCTGTGGAGGGCCAAGCGGCGTCGACCCAGGCTATCCCTACGAAGATGGGACTATTGGTCAGCGGGGCTTCAGCTTCTACAGCCGGACGCTGAAAGACCCCGAGGTGTTCCACGACGTGATGTCCTACTGTCGCCCGCGGTGGATCAGCGACTACCACTTCAACAAGGCGCTCGCCTACAGGATACACCGCGAACCACTCTGGTGGGATGCGGCGGCCGACATGGAGCCGCCCGAGATCATCGCCGACCCCCTGTTGCCGGGGTGGGAGGACTCGCACCAACGATGATCGCGGGGTACCTGCCCACGCCCGACATTCCCAAAGGAGAACCCGAAATGTCGAACGATGCTGACGCTCTGAAGCCCCACCGCTTCGGCGATCCAATCACACCCAGTGACGTTCTACAGTTCATCACTGCCCCCGAAGCGAATTTCGGAGACGCGGTGGAAGAGGCGACACCCTATTACTACGGCAGGTGGAAGGCGCTGGTCTGCGCCTTCCGAATCGCGGGTGAAGTCATGAACCGATCGTCCAAGGAATTGCTATTGGACCGCCTCGGCGAGTGCCACGCTCTCACGAAGCGCCTTGTATAGTGCCCCCGTGGACCGTGATGTGGAGGAAGCCGGAAACTACTTCTTCCTACTGGCTACAGGCATCCACATGGGCCTTGAAGATCAGGCCGATCCGTAGTTGGCGTTGAGTAGACCCTGCCGTGGATGATGTCGAGGTAACCGGTGCGGATGTGCGGGCGTGGCGCGAGGACTACATCGAGAGCCGCAACCAACCCGCGTCCGTGCCCTGGAGCCGGTTCGACGACGCGCTCGTCAGCACCAATCGTCCCGTGGCCGAACTTTCCCCTTCTTCAACGCCGGGGGCGAGTTCGTCTGTCACCTGGCCCCACTCCCCGGCTCCGTCCAGGAGTTCGGCAGCGACTATGTGCTTCTGCTTGCCGAGACCGAACTCGGAATCCAGATGGTCCAGCTGTATCGCGTCCACTTGCCGAGGGTTTAGGCTAGAGGGTGTCGGCCAGCGTGCTTCCTAGGGGGGTGGACGGCACGACCGAACTTCCGCAACCGCGAGCGCCGTCGACCCGGTCGTCGGGCTCCACTGCACCGAGCCCATAGATTGGCCTGCTTGCGGACGGGTCGCTGATCGCCGCTTGGTTCCTCCGGCGGGATCCGGCATCCATGTGTGGAAACGTGGCCCGGCGAGGAGACTGTCCGCTTCGAGAAGGTCGACCGTGAGAAACCCCATCGATATCGGATCCTCGACAGAGTCGTCAGCCTCCTCCCCTGGGTCGCGTGCTCGTAGCCCGTACCTGCCAGCAATGTCCATCACGGGCCGTGTGCGCTCGGCCCCTAGAGCAGCGGTTACCTGGATGGCACACCTGGTGGATCTGGGAGGTAGACATTGACTATCGTACCTTCCCTCGCTCTGCTTACTATCGCGACGAGACATGTCTGAAGTTTCCCCCGAGGAGAAGGAATGACCAAAGCCGATCTTGTTGAGCAAGTCACCGATGCGATCGGGCCGGGAGTGACCAGGCGGGACTGCAAGCTGGTGGTCGATGGCTTCCCCGCTGCCGTCAAGGAGGCGCTCGCCCAGGGTAAGGGCGTCGAACTCAGGGGATTCGGAACCCTCAAAGTGCGAGACCGCAAGGCCCGCAGGCCCGCAACCCGAGGAGCGGCGAACCGGTTGAGGTCCCGGCATGCGCGGTGGCGGTCGTCCGACCCTCGGGCGACCTCTGCAGCCGGGTCGACCCCAAGGGAACCACCCCACCGGGGCCAAGAACAAACGGAGTAGTGGCCATGTCCAACGCTGAAGAGTTGGGGCTTCACCACCTGCAGGCGCTTGGGCCCTATGAGCAGGTTCTCCGACGTGAATCCCCAGAATGGCTCAAGATGAGCAGGAGAGAACGTTTGGACGAGATCCTCGATCGAGTGGAGGCTGCGGCAAAGAGCCGTTTTGCGCAGGACCCGCAAGTTCGGGCGAAGTGGATCGCCGAGAAGTTTCTCACTGATTCGATGAGCCAGTGGCCCTATTGGGAGCACCTGGCTCAGGAAAGGTCCCAAAGGGGCGTAGACGCGTGGCACGTCATGCAAACGATCGCTCGGAGTCGGCAGGAAAATCTCGACAAGGAGGCAATGTCTCGTTTGTTCCCCTGGATGCTCCGCCATCCAGGACCCCCATCGCGGAGAGATGGGCGGCCCCCAGGGGGACGTGACCTCGTCCACGTGGCGGCCATCCGAGGCGTGTACGCCCTTCGTGACGCAGGCCTTTGTGACCTGACAGGCAAGAAGAAGGGGGGGGGATCGTCCTGCTGCGACCTCGTGGCAAGACGGCTAGATGTGGATCCACACACCGTCTACAACGTCTGGTGGAGGGACCATCGGAAGCAGCTGGCACAGTCCGTGGACAGGTTCATTGCAATGGACATTCACAACGCGATCGCGGAGGCGGCGGCCGAGGAATCGACCGAGGTATCCCGATCGGACGAAGCCTTGAAGCCCCTTGACGCGGCGGGTGAGCTTCACGAGCGCAGGGTTCAAGCGGCTCGGAGGAAGTGCGAGGAAACAGGGGACGAGGAAACATACTTGAAGGCCGTTGCGGCGGCGAGACAGGGTTTCATGAGCACCTTTTGTGAGGTCTGGCGTGAGTTGGTAGCGGCAGGGGAGGCATCTGAGGAAGGACTGCACCACTACATCAAGGCCTTGCAGGACCCGGACTACCTTGGCGCCGTCCGCAACGCTTGGAAAGAATTGGTGCAGATGGGGGACGAAGGAGCAGACGAGGAATCCCATTGCGAGATGCTCGTTCGCGCATTGACGACCGTAGCTGAGAGACACTCCCTTTTCGTCCCCGACGTTCATAAGGCTTGGCGGCAATACGGGACAATGACGGAGCCGTTCGAGAAGGTGGAGTTGCGGTGGAAGCACCGGGTCGTCGAGGCTGTCCCAACCGCAGGTGGAGGTTGAGGTGGCACCCGGGCATTTCATTTCGTGCTACGACGCGGCCTCTTTTTCTCGCTACCGGGGGTGGTAGGCTCGTCTAAGTGCGCCTTGAGGATCCAGAGATCCCGGTGGGCCATGATCTTGCTGTAGTACTGGTCGGCGCCCATGAACGAGGCCGCCGCCCAGCGAACGACCCATCGAGCTATGTCGCCAGTGTGACGTGGCACGCTGGCTGACGCATCCCGGACTGGGCGTTGTCAATTAGGTTCGTGGTGTGCAGGCAGCGGCCAAGCCGTGAGCCCGAGTCGCTGCCGGTGAACAGTTGGTCGAGCCCCTCGCGCAGGCTTCTCCTCGGTTGGCTCTGGATGCTCGTTCTCGGCCCACGATGGGAAATGCTCGATCCTTGATGACGAACAACCGCGCCCGCGCCGGGTTCAGACCCCGTTCGACAAGCTCCTCGAGCAGGGCCAGCGCCACGGCCGCATTGTCCGCTCGCGTCGTCAAGGGTTCACGACCAAGCCGTCCCGGTCGTCCAGCCGCCGCTCCGCCAATTCTCTCAGCCGTTCACCGGCCGCTTCGAGCCCGCCTGACGGCTCACCGAGGACTTGCTGACGCCCGCCGTCTCGGCCATCTCCCCGATCGCCTTGCCATAGGACCGCGTGCTCAGGCCGGACAGCAGCAGTTCAAGCATCCGCTCCCCGAGTCCCGATGGCCGCCTGAGCGCCTCGTACGCCGGGGGATCGCGAGCTCACCCTCGCCAGAGCGTCGCAGACGCGGCTTCTCGGCCCGCACAGCCCGGTCCGAACAGGTACACACGGCCCGTCTACCGACCGTGGTACGCGACACCGTCTTCGCCACGCCGCTTCCCCGGCTACCTCGGTCCGGCCACTGTCCGTAGCGCTGATCTCCAGCACCGCCTCGATAGCCAGCTCGACCGATGATGTTGACGAATCGTGTCCAGCGCCTGTCCCGCCCGCACGAACACATCGATCAGCGGGAGCAGATGCAGGCCTTCTCTGGCCAGCAACCTCCCGGGCCAACCGCATGTCGGCACAGACTCTCACCTGATTCTAGTCCCGAATCAGGCCTCGGGGAGCCACCACGGGTTCTTTGTCTCCCTCCGGGGAACTTCCAACCGAGACATCCTCTGCGTCGGCGAGAATTTTGGAAGAAAATTGCCGGCGTTTTTTTCAAATAGCCCGGTCCAGAAAACCATGTGAGGTTCCACTAGGCATCACTCCAATCCGAAAGGACCCAAGACATGGAAAGTGTGATCAATCGACCGCCAGAAACCGCCCGACAAAGGGAACCGCAGCGGCTACTCTCAATCCAGGAAGTTCAGAACCGATTGGGAGGACTAAGTAGGTCGACCATCTACCGGCTGGTCCGGGCAGGCAGCCTCATGCGACCAAAGCGGGTTTCGCCCCGCAGGGTCGCGTGGCCCGAAGAAGAAATTGAGCGCTTCTTAGCCGACCGACCCCGAGCGGGAAATCACGATGACGCCTGAGCGGCGTTGGGAGGTCGATCACGGCACTCGGGACGGGGGGTGTCGGTATTGGGTCGCGCCCCCCGCATCAAGCGAAGTCGACCTTGCGGCAGAGCGAACATCCCCAAGCAGGACCACGAGGCTCGGGTCGGCGGGACCGCCCAGGACAGTGGGGGCCTACCAACCAGGCTTGGGGACATCCATGAGGGGTCAAAGTAGGATCCGCCGAAACGGAGGAACTGATGGAGGATCATGACGGACGTAACGTTATGGGAGCGAGGGAGTGGGGACCCCGGGAAGTCAGGCGGCTGTGGGATAGTGCGAAGCCCTGCGAAAAACACCCCTACCTCGAGCGCGTGGGTATCTCCGAACCGGGCAAGGTCCGCGTCGCCGGCGACACGCTTCTCATCCCGATCCGGTCCCTCGGGGAGGAGGGGATCGCCAACCTCGAATGCATAGACCCTGACGGGCGAGTCGAGTACATACGGGGTGTCCAGACCAAGCTCTCCTATTTCCAGCACGGTCGGATTCCCACCGAAGCCCCGGCCATTACGGTCTACTTCTGCGAGACATGGGAGGATGGCTGGACGATCCACGATGCCACGCAGTCATTGGTTGTCACCGTGTTCTGCGGGTCGCAGTTGAGCCGTGTTGCCCACGCATTTAGCCGGATGTTTCCAGGAGACCGCTTCGTCATTGCGGCCTTGAATGAGCCTTGGCTCTACACAAGCCGCGATGGCCGAAGACTCCCGAATCCCGGGGTTCTCGCAGCTCGTGAGGCAGCAGACAGCGTCTCCGGTGGGTTAGTGGCGATACCTGACTTCAGCGATCTCCATGGGCGACCGACGAGTTTCAACGACCTGCGCCTGCGCGAGGGACGCGACGCCGTGCTCCGTTCATTGGATCCCCGTGAGGCCGAGAAGGCGAGAGTGCGGCTCGGGGGTCACGATGTCCTTGAGACCGTGTGTGGCGCGCGGTTTCCGGGCCCGAATCCACATGGCCAGCGCGTACGCGTTGGTGAGACCATTTGCGGCGTCGTCAGCGGGTTCGCCGATAGGAGCGCGAGCGGCGCGCGTGGCCTCGTGGAGGCGTCGTCACTGCTTCGAAGCGCCGGCTTGATGGTCGTTGGTGACAGCCTCCTGGTGTCAAATCAGGGCGGCTGGCTTCACACGCGGCTCGAAGCCCGCTGGCCCGACCGTCGATGGAAATCGCTCCTGCGAGAGTTGCCAGACGCACTGCCGACGCCTCCCAAGTACTTCGTTGATGGGCTGACCAGCCGAGCAACATCGGTTCCGCTGAGCCTGCTCCCACTAAGGTAGATGCAAGAATGGACGGACCCACCCGACCACGCGAGATGGCGAGCAAGCGAAGCGCACGGGTGCCGTCTAGCGGATCGGGCGGTAAGCCGCGTCGCGCCCCAGTGTCTGTCCCACCTACCCCAAGTCATCGCCGTCCTCTATCCAGTCTTGCAAGCGGGACCGTTCTCCAGCCCGACTGGGCAAAACGGGTGCTCCGTCTGGTTCTTGAGGTGGGATGGGTGAACCACCAGGAGATGAATTAGAATGGCCGACCCCACCGCGGAACTGCTGCGGGCCATGGCGGCCGACGATCTGCACCCGAAGCAAATCATTTGGGATGGGAAGTTCCACCGCTTCCCCGGCGTGCGCCGGAAAAAGGGAGACTCGGGGTTCTACAAGGCGTTCGTCGACCAGCGAGGAGCGCGGTACGGCTGCAACCGCACGACGCTGAGGCGGAGGTGGACGATGAAGGGGCTCAAGCCGCTCACCGACGAGGAGCGGAAGGTCATCAAGCAGCGCCAGAAGGACGCCGAGAGACAAGCGAAGAAGGATGCGATCGCCGCCCAGAAACGGATCGACGAACTGTGGGCGAAAACGGAACCCTGCGAGAACCACCCCTACCTCGAGAAGAAGGGGCTCAAGGACGTGCCGGGGCTCAAGTCGGTGCCCGACAAGGATACGGGCGAACCGATCCTGCTGGTCCCGATGTACAGCATTGATCAGAAGCTCGAGAACATCCAGCGCATCTGGCCAAACGGAAAGCGGAGGCAATCAAAGGGGATCTTCAAGACCGGCCTCTTCAACACGATCGGGGGATTGAAGTTCGCGGAGACGAACCGAATCCACGTGTGCGAGGGGTTTACGACCGGGTATTCGATTCACCTCGCGACCGAGGGGACGGTCGCCGTCGCATTCTTCGACGGCGGACTCAAGACGGTGGCGGTAGCGCTCCGCAAGAAGTACCCCGATGCCGACATCCGGATAGCCGCCGACAACGATCGCTGGACGAAGGTGTGGCGTGGCACGAAGAAGGTGCCGAATCCTGGTGTCACCGCCGGCCGTGAAGCGGCGAAGGCGGCGAAGGCGAAGCTGTGTATTCCCGACTTCGCCACTCTACCCGATGTCCCGCCGGGGGAGACGGGACCCACCGACTACGACGATCTCCGCCAGCGTGAAGGACTCGACGCGGTGCGGAAGTGGCTCGACCCGAAGATGGCGAAGGACGCAGTCACGGAGGTCATCGAAAACGACCCTGAGCCGGAGGATAGCATAATGGGAGCAAACGGCAGGCCGTTCGACGGATCCAGGAGTGATCCACCGGATCAGACTGCGGAACCGCAGGAACCGGACAAGGACATGGCCGACCTGATGGAGTATTCCGGTGATTGCAAAGGCCAAGAGGTCCAGGCCTACAAGGCGCTTGTGGCCCAGGACTTCCACGAACACCTACAGCCCGGAGACGATGGCACGTACTACTGGGGGACGGACAACCGATGGCATGGCCCGGGCGCAAAGGACAGAGTGCCCAGCGAAGCGGTTTCCGAAGCATGGAACAAGGGGTGTGGAGAGAGACGGTCCGTGACCTCCGGGGCGTTCGCCACGCTCAGCGACAAGGTCGCGATGCTACGCGACAAGCAGGCTTTCGATCAGAATCCCTATCTCGCGGGCCTGCCAACCTCCGCCCGCGAGACACCATTGGTCGCGGATCTCGAAGCGGGCGAGGTGCGACCGATGCGCAAGGACGACCATGTGACTCGGTGCCTCGGGGCCGTGCCCAAGGACCTTCCCATCCCCTTCTACCTTGAATCGCTCGAGTGGTGGTCCGACGGGGATTCCCAGCGCCAGGACATGCTCGAGAACCTTCTGGCCTCCGCACTCATCGGCAGTCCCACCCACAAGAGCTTCTGGCTTCTGCTCGGACCGACACACTCGGGCAAGACCTCTTTCGCAACCCTCGGTGAAGCGATCTCCGGCGACTACGCTTGCGCTATCCAGTCCGACAGCCTCGACACGCGCGGCCGGAAGGAATCCGAGATGGTCTTTGGCGGACTCAAAGGGATGCGGTGGGCCTACGTGGCAGAGCTCCCACCCGGTCGACGCCTTCGCCACGACCTGCTCAATGCGATCTGCGGCGGCGATACCGTCCAAGCCTCCGCCAAGTACGTCAATCCATGGAACATGAGAATCGGCGCCACCCTCGCCATGTCCGCCAACAGCCTTCCCGGGGTCGACCAGCTGTCTGATGCGCTCCACAGCCGCGTCCGGGTCATCCTCTTCCAACGACCCATGCCCACCGACAAGCTGCTGGCCGTCGAAACCGTCCGCCGATCTATCGGCAACGAGCTGCCAGGAATAGTGCACCGGCTCCTGGGCGTCGCGAAGCAACTCATCGCCCGCCAGATGGCCATCCCCACCTCCATGCTACCGAAAGCTGACGCCGACGCCGTCGAGGCATGGGTGATCGACGCTGACGTACTGAAGGGGTTCGCCAACCTTCTGACGCCAGCTCCTGGCGCGTTCATCTCCAACGACGAACTGCTCGACGGCGCAAAAGCCCACTTCCGCGACCACGGATTCTCTTGGCCAAGGACCAAAGGCGGCAACGATTGGAGCGCCCAACAGCTCAACGCCGCTCTCAATCGCGCAGGCTGCGGTCGCACAGATCGGACGAGCAGCCGCAGAGGAAGAATCGACATCGCTTGGAAATGACGGAAATGACGGGTCTTGCAGGAATCTGGCCGGTTTTCAGGGGAAACAACCCCGCATTTCATGACGCTTGTGACGGAAATGACGCACTCTTAAGGAAACCCTCTCGCGCAGGAAAAGAAGTTCCTAAGGAACCGTCATTCGCGTCATTCACGTCATTCCGGTCTCTCTGTGTTCCACCGGGTGCGAGTTGACGGAATTATCTCTGGAAGAATCCCACAGCCCCCTCGACGACCCCAAGACGCTTCCGTGGCCTCAGACACAGGAGACTCCGAAGCGATCCGCCGCGCGAGTCAGGATCAGCGGACCGCCTCAAAGAGTCCGGTGCGTAAGCCTCGGGAGGCAGCCTCACGGCGACGAGAGCGTTTTCGCTTCGTCCCGTCTTGTGTGGGGGCGGGTTTGCAAGGGTGTTGTGAGCGTTCTGCGTGGCGGCACCCAGTTGTCACCGGTGGGCCTCCACTGCGCGTTCTCGAAGTCCAGACCGTGGAGACCGAACCAGGCCCAAGCCATCAGGCTCTCGAACCACCCCCAGGAGTTGGGTGCCACGCCGGGATCCAAGCGGTCGCGGGAACCGATCGGATTCGGGTTCACCAGCAGGAAGCAGTTCGACTCTCGCGACCAGCTCAATTCAAGGATGTCACGACCGAAGCACCATCGGCCCACCGGCGGTTCGGACCAATCGTCAACGGGCCAGAGGTGAGACGAGCGAGAGCGCGCCGCCTCCCGCTTCAGCGCTTGAAACGCCCCAACGCCGTCCGTGCCGAGCCCGGCGGCGAACACCGCGGCGACCCGGCCACTCCCGGGCGGGAACAGGCGCGCGAGCAGCCCCGTTCGGCCAGTTTCCTCCGCCGACCAGAGCCAGCCCGTCGCCGCTGCGGAGTGGGGATTGTTCAGGGCTGGAACGGGCATGGCCCTGCCGGTAGCCAGCACCCGGTCAAGACGACCTGCCACCGTGGCCCAGTCTTCCTGGTCGACGAAGTGCCGCAGATCGATAGTGGGGCCGTTCCTGTCCCAGCGCTCGATGAAAGCGGCAGGTCGGTTCGGATGGTTCCTGTATTCGGCCCTCAGCCGTGCCTGGGCAAGATCATCCGGAACCCACACATTCCGGACCCGGCGGCCATCGCCGTTGCGGCCGGGGTTGCCGAGACGGTCGTGATACGGAACAGGCGTACGGTTGAGTTCGTCGGCGAAGAGATGCCGGTCGAAGGCGGCAAAGTGGGGTTTTCCGTTCGGACCGTTGCCGGTCTCAACGATCCCGCATTGGAACTCCCGGTCCTCGAAGACGTGCTTGAGTTGGTACCAGGGGGGAAGATCAACAACCAGCCCGAGACCAAGATCGAGTTGCGCGGCGGCGGGCTGGATCGCCGAGCTTGGCGTTCCGCGCCGAGTCGTTCCGTGCTGGAATCGCCGAAGTGCCGCCTCGCATTGTTGGGTCGGACGGCCGGTCAGCGCTGCCAGAGCGGACGGTCCCGGCTTCGTGGCATAGCCGACGATTGGGTGGAGACGTGGGGCGGGGAGGTGGTGATTCATGACAACAAAGATAGTAGATCCTGCCGAACGGGTCCCCCCCGTCGCGCTGGCTGGACAGGGTCACAATACGCCTCTTCTACGCGAGGAAGCGGGACCACGGCACATATGGGGAGTTTGCTCCCGAAATGTCGAGGTCAAGCGTGTCCCATTCGGTCGTCCCAACTCGTGTTTCGAGGTGAGGCGGAGGCGTGACTGGACCCCCTTGGGCGTCGGCGCGCGCCCCCGTCCCCCACATCTCCAATGAACGTTTCAAGTGCATCCCGGACGGACGACATCACGACCCGGAGTAGAAGCGACTAACGGCGCTTCTACCGGCCGCCATCGCTTTGCTGTAGCGAGCCGGCATGCGATGGCTCACCCAACGGCCAACGACCATCAGATCGGTGGTGGAGGCCCCGGCTTCGGCCAGGTCCTGCGCCATGCCGATTCTCGGCGAGTGGCCGCTGAAGTCACCCTCCAATCCGGCGGCCTTGGCGGCGGCCCGGATTCGGTTCGCAATCGACCGGCCGGTGCGCAGTCCGAACACCGGTTGACCGATGGCGTCGCCGGAACCCGTGGGCCGGATGGCCTTGAGGTCCGCTGTGGCCTCGGTGCCGACGAACTGGACCGCACCTTCGCCCTCCTGATCGGTCTTGGAGCGCCGGATGGTCAGGCGCGCGGTACCGTCGGGCCGGAACTCGATGTCCGCCCAGGTCAGCGCGACAGCCTCCGAGCGGCGAAGCAGCGCATCCCGCATCGTGGCGATCAGCGCGATGTCGATGGCACCACGCCGGCGTGCCGTCTTTTCTGGTTCGACGCGTCCAGAAGGTCCGGTGCGGCGAAGGCGGGCAGTGGCGCGGATCGCGGCCAGGTGGCGTGCGGTGAGTCCTGCGGCCTGACCACGTCCTTGCTTCGTACCCGAAGCGACGGCCCGGCGGGCCAAGCCGCGCATGACTCGGGTCACTCCGGCTGAATTCACCGGGCTGGGCATTCCGCGAGTCGCGTGGAAGTATCCGACAGCTGCGCGAGCGAGCTTGATGGTCGAGATCGCACGGTCCTCGGACGCGCGGTGTGCGAGGTAGGCCGCGACCGTCTCGGGATCGGCCGGGAGGGACTTATAGCCCTCGGCCTCGCACCACGCTTCGAAGCCTTCCCATGCGCTCGCATAGGCCCTGCGGGTGGCGAGGCTGTGCGATTCGATGGCGGCCTCGACCACCGCATCCACATGGTGTTGCTTCAGTTGGTTCGGTTGCCGGTCGTCCGCCATCGGGACCGCAGTCTTGATGCCGGCCTGGTTTGCTTTCTGGGGTCTGGTCATTCTGATTTCACTCCCACGCTGTTGGTGTCGTCTGGGGGAACAAAGAAGGCCCCCGCTGAGATTTGGGGACTTCCAGTCCGGGGCTGTGGGACCTGGGGATGTGACGGGTCTTGGCTAAGTCGCTACATCGCTCGGGTAGAGGGGTCGGCCGTCACCGACAACGAGCCTCTCCCGCGTCCCATCCCTCGGCCCGGTAAGTGGCGGTCGTGAGAACTGCCAGGACATTGGCGTGCGTGGTGGACTCGTCGTCGTTCCACTCGGCGAGTCCGGTCCCGTGGCCATTCGGCAAGCAGTCGCGTACCACATCCAGGGCGGCGTAGGCGTTGCCGGATGTCTCCGAGCACTGTTCGCACTCGTCGTCACCGCAGAAGCCCGCGGCACTGAAGATCGCGCCCGTGATGCACCATGCGCAGGCATCGCAAGCGAGCGGCTGGACGTATTCTCCGTCCGCCTTGTCGACCGCCAGCGCGTTCCTGCACCAGTTGCGCGGATCGGCGATCTGCTGCTGTGCTCTGGCGAGTATCCGCCCGATCATCGTTTCCGGCTGTCTTGGTCCTTGCATTGGTCGTCCGCTCCTTGACTCGGGGTGGTTTCCGGCCCCAAGGCGGGACCGGAGGGAAGGCGGAGCGCGACGGTCGTGAGCCGCCGGTACCGGGTCGCACGGGACGAGGCGAGCTTGCCCGAGACCTGCCGGGGGCACCGATTCCCGCATCGGGACGGAGGTGGGCTTTCCCGGTCTCCGGCACCCAAGCGGGGGATAGGTCTCTTGGGTGTTGACCCGGAAGCCGGAAAGGCCCCTGTAGCCGGACGACAGGGTGTGATCCCTGCCGCCCGGAGATTTCTTCACCGGAAGATCGTGACGAGAACCTTGGCGAGGACAACCATCACGACGAACGCGGCCACGACGATCTCGCCGATGCCGTGCGCTCTCCTGTCTCGGTTCATGACGCGATCAGCCGTTCCCTCCTGTCCATCCGCGCGTTGATCTTGCTTGCCGGAATCGCTCCTTCCACGAACCAGGTCCAGCGGGCCTCGCGGATCCATCAATGAATCTCGAACCCGCCGGAGTGGCGGCAGAAGTCGGCGAACGCCTTCACGTTCTCGACGACCCCTTCCTCCGGTGACTCCTGGCCCCGCATGTCGATCGCCCGGTATGCCAGCCAGTCGGTGATGGTGCCGTCCCTCAGCGCCCTGTCGATTTCATCGGCGAGCCGCAACGCGTAGTGGCCGTTGAGTCCGTCGCCATCGCTGGAGCGCCAGTACCGGCAACGCTCGGCGATGTCGGGAAACAGATCGCAGATCATATCCGCGATGGGCCGCCACGACATGTAGCTCCTCTGGAAGTAGGCTCCCGGAGCCGAAGTGTCGAACGGCTTCTCGTCTTGTGGCAGATCGTGGTACGCCTTGAGGCCAATCTCCTCCATCAAGTCGTGCTTCGCTCTGCGCTCCCGGGTGAAGCTGCACCCGTAGATGTCTACGCCCATGGGTATCCCCCTTTGGGTTGGGCCGTGAAGGTGGCGCGGCGGCGGATTCCGTCGCGCGGGGAGACGAGCGCCGGGGGTGTGGTCCCCGGCGCCCGTGGTTCAGGGTGTGTACTGCTGCGGGTACGCCCGGGCGAGCCGTGCGGCTTCGCGGAACGCCGTGACGACCGATTCCGGCGTCGGGTCGATCCCGTTGTCGCCATTGGCGTGGCTGTCGGACCAAGAGATCACCGCTGGTGCCCCGTCGAACGTCTTGCCGTCCGATACCTCGTATTCGAAACCCAGATAGCTGATGAGCGCCTTCAGGGTGGCCATGAACAGCCCGTGGCGCTTCGGATACTTCCTGCGCTCCTTCGACTGCTCCTCTTCGCTGTCGAACCCGTCCCACTGCGCGGGCAGTCCGCACACTATCCGGAGCGTGCCGATCGCGCACCCCTTCTTCAGGTTCGAGACGCTCTGCCACTCGCCGCACATCAACCCGTGAGTCTCGATGTGGACGGCGGTCATTTCGAGCGCGGTGGGCACCGTGGTGGGGAGCCCGGCGGTTGTCGTCGTCATGCCGTCACCTCCGGGGGTTCCTGCTCCTCGCGAAACTCGCAGAGATTGCCCTCGAAGTTGCAGGCGCGGTTGGGGCACGCGGTGTGGGAGCTGTCGTCCCAGTACACGTCCCAATGCCTGCCCGTGCCGTCGTCGGTAACCTCGAACGCGCTCTCGCCCTGGATGATGAGGCGCTCGTCGTTGCCGCACTTCGGGCACGCGAGCCCTTCGAGGCAGTTGGTGTTCTTCTGCTTCTGGAGGCGACCTGCAAGGTATGTGGTCGATACGTCCGTGACCTCCACCTCGTCGATCCAGTGTCCGTCTGCGATCACTCGCGTCACAGTGATCGTGTCACGAAGCCGTGCGGCGGCCGCCTTCGCACCGAGAACCGCCTCGGTGCGTGTCGGATGGGTCTTGGCGCCCCATGGCTCCGGTATCGGAAGCTGGTCCCTTGTCAGGATGAAATGGTGGCTCATGACGCCCTCCTCGCCAGCTGTCTCGCTTCGAGTGACCACGAGATGGCCTTGAGGCGCATCTCACCTTCCGCGCGGGCGAAGCGCTGTGCCCAGCGCCCCTTGCCATGCCTGCGCCTCGCACGGCGGCGCAGTACCTTCCGTCTGCTCTTCATGGTATCCCCCCTGTCGTGTGGGAAATGGAAGCGGCATTTCCGCTCCACAGAAGCGGAAAGAGCTTTTGACACCCTCCCCGCTTGGGGGTTTTGGTTCTACTCCTGCACGTCGCGGTAGACGACCTGCGTCTCCGCCTCGCACTTGCCGCCGCAGTAGTAGTGATCGATCTGGCCGGTGGGCTCCCACTGGTTCCACTTGGGATTCCATGCCATCTCGCCACGAGCCGCCACCTCGGTGCTGCCGCATTCCTCGCACAGCACCTCCTGGGACGTCTCGTAGGACATGCCGCTCATCGGTGGGTGCCGTTGCGTTCGAGGAGCACCAGTTCCCGAGCACGGATTTCCGCGGTCGGGATCGTCACGCCGTCGCGCTCGTAGGAGTCGTACTGCAGGTAGCCCTCGACATACATCGTGTCGCCCTTGGACACGTAGTCCTCGGCGACCTGGGCCAGACGGCCCCACAGCGTCACCCGGTGCCAGTCCTTGCGCTCCTCATGGTGCGACCGTGCGGTCGTCGCGAGCGAGATGCGGGCGATCTTCACACCCGCACTCGTGATGCGCACATCGGGATCGGATCCCGCTCTGCCGATGAGAATGATCTTGTTCACGGTTCTCATGCGTCTGCCTCCTGTCTTGGCAGTGAATCCCCCGCCCGAATGGCAGGGAAGGGAACGGGAGCCTGTGATAACTCCCGGTCCGGGGTTCAGACGCCCTCGTCGTGAACGACGGGGTTCTCGTCGATGATGCGGTACGCGACCCGGTAGATGCGGAACGCGGGGTTCAGCCCGTTGCGGGTGCGGTGGGCGGTGTTGGGATCGGTCTGGTACTCGCTGACCGGCTCACCCTCGTCGTCGATGACGATGTAGAGTTCGCCGCAGTAGTCGGTGCACAGCCTCGGTTCCGGCCCGACAGCCTTCGTTGTGTTGGCCATCGTCGCCTCCTAATGCAGCGCGTCGGCGAAGCCGAGACGCTTCAGGTGGTCGATGAGCTTCGGCCGGCACATTCCGTCGATGCCTCTGAAGCGCTTCACATCCTTGGCCCAGTCCACCCACTCGCGCAGCGCGGTGGCGTACTCCGCCTCGGCCGGGAACGAGCGATACTCGACGTCCCCCTCGACGTAGGTGAGGATCGCTCGCTCGGTGGGGCTCGTCCAACCGCCGTAATACGAAGCGTCCTGCGTCGTGTCGAGTTGCGCCCAGCCCCGGTCGAGTCCGAAGTCGAACGTGTGGCGGTTGACGTGTGCCCATACCGGATGCTCGGGCCAGATCCCCGTTAGCTCGGACAGGCGCTGATTCCAGCCGTATTGGATGTTGAACGAGACCCCCTCCTTCACGTCCGTCCGAGACCTGCTGATCGTCTGCATGGCATCCCCCTTGCTGACGTGTGGTGGCCGTCCCTCGTGAACGGCCGTACAGGGCACCGGGGAGTGTGATCCCCCGATACCCTTGGTGGAGTCAAGTCCACCGTGTCATGTCTCTCCGTGGCGGGCCGTGAAGCACACGTCGGCCAAACTCTCCTCGCCGGTGCTTCTCGGGCATTTCCCGGATCCGGTTGCCGAGACAGTAGGTGCAGACATGATCCTTCTCCGGGTTGGCAAGGATGCCAGCCGCCCACAGGAGGAACGCTCCGAAATCCTCCGAAGTCTCGGTCGCCTTCGCGTTCCACGACCTCGGTGCGCCCTTCGGTCCCTTGATGAGCGGTTGCCAGTCGATGAGCATTTTCCGAACGATCGAGAACACGACGATCCACGCGAGCCGGTCACGCCACCGCTTCAGCCGGTTCATGATCTCCCCCTCGCGGCGGCACGGCTTTCCACTTCTGCCGTCTTGCGCTCGGCGAACATCGCAGCCTCGCCGGCGGTCGTGGGCCGGTCCAGCGGCTCGAAGTACGCAGCGCAGTTGATCTGCTCCATCACGTCATCCGAGTCCACCGGCTTCCGTTCCATCGTGTCGCAAGCCATGACGGCCAGCGTGTGGAGCGTCACGAGCTCGCGGACGATTCGCGTGTCGAGCCCAGCCCGAGCCAAACGGTCCAGGTGGCCCTTCGTGCGGATCAGAAACTCCCCGGCCATCTCTCGCCGTGCCTGTTCCACTTGGCGCACCACGTCGGCGATGTCCTCGTCCAGCCTGGGAACGTTGCGACGCCTTCCTTCGTCTTGTGACATGGTATCCCCCCTTGAGTCACAAGTGATGGGGATTGAGCGGGTCTCATTCCCCCACGGCGATGCGGGGAGAGTTGAATCCCCGCACCGCTCTTCCGCCCCTCCCTACCCGATGTGATCCAGCGACCGGCGGGCATCCCGGTACGCTTGGTTCATCTTCAGAACGATCTCGTGGTCGGGCTTGAACCCAACGGCGAGAAGCGCCCTGTGCGCGTCCTCGATCTCGGCGATGTACCCTTCCGGGTTCGCCGAATAGATCACATCGTCGAACAGCTTCTCGGCGTAGTCGCACACGACCTTCGCGATGGTGGGAACGCTCCGCACCTCCCTACCCTCGGCCGCGTTGCACGCCCGTACCTTGGCCGCCTCGAAGATGTCGTACACCTTCTGTGCCCTGGGGAGCATCGGGCGCTCGGGATCGGTCTCATCGCAGTATTCGTGCCGGAACACCTCGATGCGCTCGTCCACCTCGTCGGCGAGGATTCGCACCTCATCGACAAACTCCTGCGTCTGCTTCTCGTCCATCTGGTCCCCCCTGTCTTGGGGTGAAGGTGCGGGAGACCGATTCCCCCGCGAACGGAGACGGCAGGGGGGTTGATCCCTGCTTCGTCTCGCCCGGCTTCAAGCCGGGATGTGTTCCGGTGGCCCGTAGTGCGGGCCGGACGGCTGTAGCGCCGTGCAGTCCTCGCACATGATCGAGTCCATGTCGTATGGGTTCTCGGTGGTGGCCCCGCA
The DNA here is from genome assembly GCA_965208295.1 of Longimicrobiales bacterium. Classification (GTDB taxonomy): domain Bacteria; phylum Gemmatimonadota; class Gemmatimonadetes; order Longimicrobiales; family Gaopeijiaceae; genus Bin94. The sequence goes on from OZ242328.1 coordinate 2,874,324, forward strand.
CTCATGGCACTTGGTCACCGGCATCCCGTGTGTCGTGACGCCAACGTCCCGGAAGGCGATGGGCTTCCGCGGAACGCCCTTCCCGGCCACATGGGCCACGTACAGCGCCGGTGGGTAGTCGGAGACCTTCCAGTTGCCCCGTGGCGTGTGGACCTCGAACGGCCACTTCTCGTCGCCCGTCTCGTAGATCCGCGATTCCGAGTCGGTCTCGCCGTTGTGAATCACGATCAGGCGCATGGCACCTCCTCCACTCCGGCGATCTCCAACAGCTTCACCCGGTAGTTGGGATCGAACAGGTTCACCGTTTCGCCATCGGTATCGACGATGTGATCCCCGTCGGCCGCCTGCATGATGTCGGCCACGTCCCGCACCGCCATGCCAAGCTTGCGCGCCATGTCGCGCCGGCCGCTCGAAGCCACGATGTCTGATTCCGGGTCGCGGTGGTGGATGACGAGCATCACCGGACAGAAGCACCGATACCCCTGCTCCGCCCCCTTGACGTCGTAGGCACGAATCATGGGCAGGTTTTCGTTCGGCTCGTGGTAGATGCCCCACGGCAACGCGAAGTCTTGGACAGCAGTCTCGAACGCCTCGAAAAACTCGCTTACGGTCATGGTATCCCCCTTCGGATTCCATGGAACAGGAGGAGCGTTTCTCCTCCACAGGCGAACGGGAAGGGGTGAGCCTCCCCGTTCGTCGCGATCACATCATCAAGTCGATGAAGTCGCGCATGTCGCTGGCCCAATCGTCGGCATGGGGCGACAGATCCATCATCGCTCGGGACACGGCGGCGATCTCGGATTCCGGGTCTCGCTCGCAGTGCTGGTCGAACACGCCACAGCCGTCCTGGGTGAAGCGCCTCCGCGCCTCGTCGTAGGTCTGGCCGTTCGGAGCGTCGTGCAGCTCGTCCATGTCCCAAGGTTCCCCGCAACGCGGGCAGTAGATGTCTGCCATCGGTATCCCCCTATGGTCTGGCAGGGTTGGCGAGGCGGCACCGTGCCACCTCGAAGTGACCGGAACGCCTTGTGACGGCATCCCGGTCTTGTTGGGGGGTCTACTGGTAGCGGGGCCGTGACCGTGGCGGCTTCGGTTTCCGGTCCAGAACAAGGGCGTACCCGGATACCGACACGCTCGCGATGAACACGTCGTTCACCCAAGCGGCGACCGCCCCGGCCTGGTCGACAGTCGCAAGCGTCTCCGCGTGCTCCAACAGCTTGTCCACCACGTCGCCGAGTCCGGTCACGGTCGCATACGCCACGAAGTCGTCGTCCGGGAAGGTGCGAATCGTCACCTCGACCGCCCGTTTCCTCGATTCACTCATTGGTCCACCCCATCGAGCGAGTACAGGGAGCGTAGATCGCCCCCACACGGGGACAGGAGGCTTTGAAGCCCCCCATCCCTTCCCACCGCCCTACCCCACCACCTCGAACCGTGCCGGACCAGAACCTCCCGGCGACACGTCCACGAACGTCATCCCGCCGAACACGGTGATGCCCACTCCGTGGCGAGACGTGAACCCGAGTACCTTGTCGGCGATCTTGTCCCTGCTGTCACCGTTCGCGATCACGCCACGCTCGTGACCGTGCTTGAGCACCCGCAGATGCTCGTCCGTCCAATCGCCCGGAATGTCGTTCCGGTCCACCTTGACGACCTTCATACCGCATTCCTCCCGTCAGGAAGGTGACAGGGAGACCACCATGGCCTCCCACACGGGGACGGGCGCCCGTTGAAAGCGCCCACCCCTTCCTAGTCCTCGATGATCCTCACCCTCTCGGTCAGCAAGTCGGTGACGTGCCGCCCCGCGCCCGTCGCCCGGGGCACGTTCGCCATCCACGCCTCGAAGCACGGGTCACAGATCAACCGCCACCCCTGCACGAACGGCTTCTTCTTCGGCTTCGCGTCGCTCACGGCACGGGCGCACCCTCCCGTGTGGCACCTCATGCGCAGTCTCGTGCCGCCACTAGGGCGTCACGTTCCCGAAGCACCTTGCGGTAGGCTGTCGCGATCCCGGATTGGTGCGAGTCGATACGCTCGCCTGGGCACAGCCTCTCGAAGTCCTCACGCAACCCTTCCAACTGGCGGTTGCGTTCGGCGATGATCTCGCGGAACCCGTGCATCATGGCCTCACGGCTCGGCGGGTAGACCTTGCCGCCACCCTGCACCGCCCGCTCCAACTCGCCGTAGTCGGTCGCCATGCGAAGCGCACGGGCGACCGCGAACGGGCCGGGAGACAGCGACGGGTCGGCCATCCGTTCGGAGACGAACTGAAGGACGCGGGCCACCTCGATCATGTCGGTGATCTCGTCCAACTCGTCGGGATCGTGGTCCAGTGCGTTCCCGCACTCATGGGCGAGCAACGCGAACCCTTCCTTCGCGTGCCGGAAGCACGCTTCGACCTTCTCACGCAATGTCGGCTTGCTCATCGGGCAACCTCCGCCATCACCAGACGGCAACTGAAGCCCAACAGGGACGCGACGATCACGGCAAGGGCCGGATTGAGCCCAGCCCCGTTGTACACGTAGTCCCACGCGAGCAAGGCGACGACGAGGATCGCCACCACGTACAGGAACAGCACCGCCAACGGCACCATCAGCTTCTTGAACATGGGAAAGTCCCCCCTGTTCGAGTCATGCGGGGAGACCGTCCCCCCGCCAAGCGCCCGATGGGGAGATGATCCCCACCGGACGGCCAACTCATGGCAACACCGCCTCGCTGTCGGACACGCGTACCTCACCGTAGCCTTCCGACCGTGCGGCATCCGAAGCCGCTTCGTGCGTACTGAAGATCGGGCCACGGCAATCCTTCGTCCCGCAGGGGTACAGCCCACCCGCCGCGATGCGGGGCGCACCCTCGGCGACAAACTGCCACCAGACACCCGCCAACCCCTTCGGGCAAGTGCGGAACACCACCGCCCGCTTCGGGGCCACCCGTCGCTTCCGGTCCACCGCATTGATCTGGTGCGCGATGGCGTTCTCAAGCGCCTCGGGCACCTTCCCATGGTCGATGAACAGCACGAGCGTGTTGATGACCGCCTCGCTCGTCTCCATGTCCTCGTCGGCTTCGTCGGACAGGACCACCTCCAACCGCCTCCGGTGTGTCGCCATGCGTTCACCAAGCGCGGCCAGCTCGTCCTTCTGCTTCTCCGTCATTCCTGACATGATGATCCCCCTTTGGGTCGGGTAACGGCAGGGGCCACCACAGCCCCAACCAAGACGCCCCGAAGGCTTCCGACACCTCCGGCGCGCATCCATCCCCACCCTACGCCTCCACCCACTCGACCGGCTCCGGGAAGCGATCCACCAGAGCGTTCAGCCTCGCGATCTCCACACGGTACTCATCACGCACGTACCCGGGAGCCTGCTCGATCTTCCGCAACTCCCGGCGGATGCGGTCGATGCCACGAAGCACCGTGTCACCGTCCGGCACCTCCGTGACGAGGAGCGAGCCGTAGGGGCGAGTCTCCAACACCCTCACCACCGTTCCGGCAGGGACAGGCTCGCCACCGTCGTGGCGGCGCAACGCGAACTCGCTGACCTCGTCCCACAGCGTCGTCAACTGGCCCGCCTTCACGTAGCGCCCGCCTCGCACCTCGTCCTTGTCCACCCACATCGTTCTCATCTCACGCATGATGTGCTCCTGTCCCTCGGGTAGCGGAAGGCGACGATCACCTCCCAAGGCGCTCCGGCCGGCTGTGACACCGGCTTACAGGGCGGCGGGCAAGACCCGCCTCCCCCGAAGCGCAACCCCGGCCACGGATGCCCACACGGGCGCACAGAGGACACAACTGCCGTCCCCATCACCCTAATGGCCCGATGGCCGGGTCCCTCTCGTCTCCCTGCTCGCCAGCGACCGTCTACCTCGGTGGGACGGATGACGCGTTCCGGTGGCTCACCCGCTCATTGGGCAGGTCTGGAGTCCGGCGGGCGGGCTGAACCCGGGTCGGCCGGGGATGATTCCCCATGGCCCGGAATCCCTTGCGTTTTTCTGATAACTGAAATTATGGGAAAACGCGGGAGTACGCAAGAGTAAGCACACGCAATACAAACAAGGGACAGGCGAATAGCGGTCGGATTCGTTCCACGGGTACCCGTGACGGGCGGTAATCCGCCGATGCGACCGGCCCGTGGCGTCCTCCCTGACTGCTCTGGCCGATGGCGATACTCGGGCACAGTCACGCAAGCGGGCGCGGTTGCGGCGCTTCACTGGCTGAAGCGGGTGTATCCCCTCATTGCGGCGGGCGACTACACCTTCGGGGATGCTGTCGGGCGCATTGGGCGGTCACACGCCGGGATCGGGATGCTACCGTGCTCTTCTCGGACCTGAATTCCTCGGCTGGCAAGGCGATCCCGGTTCCGTGCACCATGTTCCTGGCCGCGCGACGGGAGCCGATGCGCCAGTCTTGAGCGGTTTGGCGTACTGCGGACGTGCTCATGGTGCCCTCGTGGCGTCGTCGAGGACCATGGAGCGAATCAGGAGTGAGGAAAGCGTCGACGAAAAGAGCCGGTCAGCTCCTGCGAGGGTCGGCGAGACGGCCCCGACGGGTGCGAAGGTGCGTGGCCGTGTGCCGGATGTCCGGCTGGGCACGGTCGGCTGGGGCTGGCGGCGGCGCTTGGAAGGGGGGCGGGTATGGGGGTGGGTAGGCGATGCGAGGCGAGCGGGTCCCATCTGGCGGCGGGGGTCCCCCGCGACACACATCGGCGTGAATGCAGGGGGTGTGGTGGAGTTGGGGTATGGGGAGCGTACCCCCCCTTTGGGGGAATAGGGGTCCCAGGTAGGAGTCCCGTTCCATCGCGGGGGTTGCCGTTGTGGGCGCAGACCGTGTGGGAGTCTCCATCGCGTGATCGAGGGGGTTAGGATCCTCCTCCCGCTCTTGGCCGGTTGGTCCGTGGCCGGAGGTCGAAAGCACGGGCGCCGCAGGAAAAACCACGCATGATCCGCCAACGCGTCAAGAACACCATTGTTTCCCCGGCTCGCCATCCTTCCGGCCGCGCTCGACCTCCCGGTCCAGGGAGTCCATCGACCTGGCCGGTCGCTTCATCGAACTCGATGGACTCGATGTCCCGAGGGTCGTCGTGCGACGGCTTCCCGGGAACACGGATTATCCCCAGTGGATGTCCCTTCCTGGCCGGTCTGGATTTGGCCGAGAAGAGGGCGCGCTTCGCGACCCAACTCCAAGGAACCGGTGCTCAATCGGTGGCCAGCCGCCACTTGCCGAACGCGTTCCCGCGATCCGGCCGCTGGACTCGCCCGTGTTCCAGTCTTCCGGCTGCCGTGAGCATTCTCAACCGGTTGGCCGTGCTGCGGTAGGGGGCACCGCATCGTTGCAGTGCCTCCTCGACTTCCTGCCGGGTCCGCCAACGGCCGTCGCTGAGGTAGTCCAGAATCGCGTCGTCCGTGGACCAGCCCAAGTAGCGAATCCGCTCACACAGCCGGTCCACCAGGGTGGCCGTGTTGGTCAGCCGGAGGTCGAGCGCGCCTGCTTGCGGATCCGTGTGTTGGGAGTCGGTCCGGGCGTCTCGGATGGCGGTCCGAATGGCGTCGGCGAGTTTGCGCACGCCAGCTCCCGTAATACGGTCCATAAAGGTCTTCGCTTGGGGGTGATGAGTTGAGTAGCGGGTGAGAGATGGGGTAAACTATGGGCAGTCTGTGGTCCAGAGCTACGCTCGGGATGGAAGCGGCTGGCATCGAACCCCGATGTGGTTCTACGCCAGAGGCCGCCGAGGGTGGCGATCCCCCGACTTGACACCGAGGACGAATTTCGCAGTCGGCGATCGGACCCTTTAGACCGGCCGCCAAGAAGGTGACATAGGGTATTCGCGTCCCACCGAACCACCCCCCTTCAGAGGGACGGAAAGGACGATAAGGCCGGTGTTTTCCAAAACCCTCTCGCATGTGTCTATGGGTTTTGGAGGATATCGTCCTATTCGTCCTTATCGTCTCGCCAGCGAATGCCCATCCGATATCGGGATGAACCCTTCTTCTTGGCGCTTCCGAACCCCCGCTTGTTGAGTTCACGCGACAGCGTGTTCGACTGCCAGTCGGACACATCTCCGCCTTGGTCCTTGAGGTGTGCCACAAAACGACTCCACAGTTCATCTGCCCGGATCCTTCCTTGGGAGTCGACTACGAGCAAGCTGCCGAAGCCTAGCAGCTTGTCTGCCGACAGTGCCCATCTCTCCACCATCGCTCTGTCATTGGAGGCGAAGTGGTCAGGGGCGAACGCCATCCCGTCGCTGATCAGCCCGGCTGCGTCTGGAAGCAAGCTATGCAGGATGCCCGGGAGTTCCCTTCTGAGTTCCGTCAGCAAGATCTTCTTTGGTTTTCGCTCCTTCTCGGGGATCGACTCGGGAAACTGAATCACTCTGACGCGATCATGGAGGGCGGGGTCCAGCAGGTCCACCCCTGGGAGTGCGTTCGTAGTCAGGATGAGTGTTGCCACGGGCACAAAGTGCCAGGGGTCATGGTACAGCTGCCGCGCTTGGACGATGTCGCCGCCGCAGACTGCCTTGAGGAACCCCCCCCGCAACACGCTCGCCGGCAATTCGGGGACGAACATCCCCCGGCGTCCAGCGAAGTGGCCGTAAATCAGCTCATCCGCTTTTTGCTGCTTCCCGGCCCCGATATCGGACGCTTGGAGTGCACTGATGTAGTCCTCACCCAACATGGAGACTACTCGGCCGAAGATGGACTTGCCCGAGCCCTTTGGTCCCAAAAAGAAGAACAGTGCGCGCTCGGGCTGGGCGCCCACGAGGCACGACGCAATGACCCGCCTCAACGACTTCACTCGCGTCTCGTCGCCGTCGGCCCAGGTATCCAAGCACGCGTTGAAAGTGGGTGTAGGGATCGCATCCGGAGCCGCGCCAATTGCCTTGGTCACATAGTCACTGCGACGGGCTCGCCGCACGGTTCCATCCGTGAGGTCCAGCACTGTCTTCCATTCGCCTGGCCTGAGTGGGAGCCCCACGATGTGCGGCTCTACATCGAAGGTAATCCGTCGCGTGCGCCCCTGAATGCGACCGGCCAAGACCTCGAACGCTTGCCGAATGATCGCGAGCCTGCTCCCGCCTCCGTGCGCGTAGAGCTCCGCCACCGCCACTCGAGAGACTTCCCCTTTTCTGTCGGGCGGGAACCAGCTTCCTCTCAGGTAGACCATGATGCGCCCCGCTCTTGAGATGCCGATATCGTAGGCGAGCCCGCATTTCACAGCCACCGTTAGAGCGGTGGCTAGATCGCCCGAGGCACCGGACGGTGGAATGCCCTCCAGGATCGCCGCCATCGCCTCGCGATTCTCTGCATCCTCGATCTTCTCGTCGGCGTCTTCGTCCGGTCCCACCGCCCCCCTTGCCCTGGCTGTTTCCGCGATTTCTCGATCGATCTTCGCGGACCGCTTCTCGGACTCCCAGTCAGGTGGCGGCATCTGCCGTTTGCCACTTCGGCTGGGCAGCCCCAACGCGCGGACCATAGCACGAAACCTGTCCCCGTCTTGCCCATTAGGAAGGCATTTCCGGCAGTAGAACTTTCCTGATGACCGGACATAGAAGCGATTGTGGCCTCCGCAAAGCAGGCACGGTCCCTCGTACTGACTCCCATCCTTCTCTAGCCCGTCCCCATAGGCCTCCACGACTTCTGCTTGCATCCACGACTCACCATCGTCGCCGCTGTCTCGTTGTCGTCCTCGCATCTGGTGATTCGAGGTGGTGGACCTGGGCGACCGACTCTTGGCGGGTACGGGCTTTGAGTCCCGTGATTTCCGAGATGTACTCCGCTGCTTGAGAACAGCCATTGGGAACGGGTTGCTTGGCGGCGGGAACTCACCCAAGGTCCGCAGCACATGCCAGAACTCCATAGGATCCCACACGATCACGTACCCGGAGCTGCACCGCACTTCGCCCGAGCAACCTTCCGCTTCCCACTCGGAGTTTCCGAGGCGCTTGTCGGGAGCCTCGTAGAACAGATGGTGACCGCGGCGCGTCTTGGTAGCCCCAAGTGGCGGGTACTTTCGCTCTAGGTCCGAGGGGTTGCCGCAGTCCACATCGAGCACGCTCAAGCCGTGAACCCCTGGCACCAAGCCCAGTAGCCCACCCTGCCGGTGGTGCGCCAGCGCCTCCTGAGTGGATGCCAGGTCGCCAGACTCCGCGCGTTTTTTCCAGGCCTGCCAGGGCCGATCCTTGTAGTCGGGATTGGGGTCCGCCCTAGGGTCTGGCTTCTTGGCCCGCCTGACACGAACCTCGTCACCGCTGAGCGCGTCGGCGATGGGCCCTAGGAGTATCCACGGACGATCATGCGTCAGGTGTTCGCCCATCCACAGGATCGCATCCTCGACGCCTTCCTCGGCGGCGATTCCGATCTCGCTTGGTTCGTTCATACCGCCCTAGCGGCGCCATCCAGCGGCGGGGGACCAATCCCGCGAACGTGTAACACACGCTCACCCCGAGGGGCGCAGCAACCTGGCAAACTGCGGAGTTGCCCTCGGAACCGCCGGATGACGCCCAAGGTTGGTCATTGTATGGGCTAGCCAGATTGTGGGGTGGTCCTATCACTCCACTAGCTAGAAACCTGAGAACCCTCGAGCTCGGCGAAAGTGCCAGCAGGAAGGGGATACCGGGGCAAACGTGCAGGGTCCCCGCCAGCTGCGAAGCGTGGGTTTTACAGATTCCGAGTTTCATGCGACCTCAGGAAGTGTCAGGGGGATGCGACTAAGCATCGGTGCCCCATGGGTTGATCGCTCCGCTATGCGAAACTGCGGCGGACGGAGGCTAACGCGACACGCCGTCTTCTGACCTCAGAACTCCCCCGTTGGCTACTTCACTCCCCTGTAGGACTTGGCCACCCCCCCGTTGCCCGCCAGCCCTCACCCCGGGCACAATGTGCTGGCATGCGGCCGGATTCCCATCGCTCGGCCACTTGGACGGCCGGCAGCGAGGCACCCGCTACGACCTGGTCGAGGGCCATGCCGACGCGGGGAAAATGCGTGGAGTAGCGGCCTTTTCATGGGCGTCGGCATCTCGCTTCGAGATTCCACCCTCGATTGGCACGGGAAACTATCCACCGCCGGGGGCGTCATCGCATAGCGCAGCGTCCTGTAGTGGGTCGTTCTCGCTGGTCTGTGGGGTCGTCGGGGACGTAGCCGCTGGCGAGTTCCTCGTTCCCGTTGTCCACCCTTGCTGTGCGCGGTCGGTACGCCCGCACTCTTCGCCCAGCCCATCACCGGGCGCGCAACGCTCCTCGCCAGCCGCATGAGCCGCATGTTGTTTAGCCCTTCGTTCGGTCACTGCCAGCACCGGCAACATCCGCAACCTGCAGTTCGCGGCCCGAACTAACCGGACCAACGTGCGCTCAACGAACGCGAGGCGCCTTGCGGTCGTGGGGGGCGCTGTCCGCCGCCACGTTCCCCATTGAGGGAATCACGGATGTCGTGGAGCGTCCGGATCCGTTCGGTGCAGAGTGTCACGATCCTCCCATAATCTGTTCGCACTTCCGCTCACTTCTCATTGGACAACGCTAGGAGTGGCGAACTCGCTTGTCTTGGGGCTAGGTTCCGTGCCCGGTCGTTTCCCACCCGGCTCGAGGAGGTCCGACGTGAAGAAGCGGGGGTACTATCCCGAATCGTACAGTCTCCGGTTGCCCGAAGGGTCTTTGGAGAAGATCGCCGAGGCCGCGCGAGAAGCTGGGATGAGCCCGGCCGAATGGCTACGGCGGGCTATACGCAGGGGTCTGGACGCCACCAAGAAGTCGAGTCGGCGGCGGTAGACAGGCTTTTCCAGATTCCCAAGCCCAAGGGGCGAGCGAAGCGAGCCGAGGGCAGCCGGTCGGGTTGACGCGATGGGCCTTCGTCCCAGGTCGGACTCCTCCCCTCCGCGCAGCCGGATTGCCGTCAACATCAACTCTAGCTGCTTCGCCAAGCGGTCCAGGCGGTGCCCTGCCCGGACCAGATCGACCAACCCCTCGTGACCAACGGAGCAGGCCCCGAGTCGGGTTACCTGCTGAATACAACAGCCATTCGATGGTGGACGGGTAGCTCCCGGCCCCTGGGCGAATAGGTGGGAACCTCTTCGCTGGACTTCCTGCGACGTTGGTCACAATGGCCCGGCACCCGTGCGCGGACCATTTGGAGCAGCAGGAAACCCCAGACATGGGAGGCATCAGTGACGATGTGCGGCAGCGAGGATGCTCTGGAGAGTGTGATGTTCCCGGTGCGAGAGGTCGATGTGCTCGTGGAGAGCGAACCGGGCCGACTTGCCCGGGTCCGGAAGAGCAAGGCCCTCGTCAACGAATGGTCCGGCGAGGTCGTGTCGATCGTCGGAGACCGGTACCAGGTTCTTCACAACCGCACGGCACTCGAACTCGCGGTCAGCGCCTGTTCGGCGACCTTTCCGGAAACGGATCGCACCGCGTGGAAAGTCACCCGGGTCCGTGGGCCGCAGACCGGCGCTTACTGTGTACTCGATCTCTGCTACCGGTCGGAGGTCAGTCCGTTGGTGTACGACTGGTCGTTCGCGAGCAGCCACATCGAGCGATACGAGCCGTTCTTTCAGGTGGTCAACGGCTACAACGGACGGATCGCGTTCTCGCTCCGGTTCGGCGTCATACGGTTGGTCTGCGAGAACGGGTTGATCGGCTTTGAGTCGATCGGGTACACGAGTGTCGCCCACGACCGCAAAGACATGGTGGCCTCGATCAAGGTTGCGATTCGGGCGGCCGATTTCAGACGGCAAGCGTACCGGATCGAGACGCAGCTTGGCCACCTGTGGCAAGTCGAGATCCCTCGCGAGCAGTTCGCACCAGTCATCCATGCGGTGCTCGGGATTCGGCGGCCCATCCGCATGGACGAGCGAGCCCAACGGGCTTGGAGGAAACTCCAAAGTGTCGTCAAAGAGAAGAGCGACAGCTACCTGGCAGAGCTTGGATCCACGGCGTATGCCCTGATGGCCGCTCTCACGGATCTGGCGACATCGCCGCCAGCTGGGTGGCCCTTCATCTACCGGGAGCGTCACAGCCTTCAGCGGCTCGCGGGTCTGTGGATGCGTGATCTTGTCCGCAGAGCTGACCAGCCGGGCTTCGAGCTTGCAGAATACGTCCGGGAGCTCGCCAACAAGGGAGGATTGCGATGAGCAGGCCACCCCGGACCCAAGGCTTCCACCTCATCCTCACCCTGACTTTGGTGCCGCTGTGGGTCGGGTGCGATGGAGAATTCGTGGAGCCGCCCGAGCCCACTACGATCGCCATCCCGCCGTCTTCGGTGACGCTCCACTCGATTGACGACACCGTCCGGTTGTCGGCGGTCGTTCACGACCAAAACGGTCAGGTCATGCCGGAAGTGCCGGTCTGGTGGGCGAGCGGCGAACCATCGGTCGCGGCGATCAACACGACGGGCATGGTAACGGCCGCTCGCAACGGCGAAGCCACTGTGACTGCCTCGGTCGGAACCGTGTCGACCACTGCAGGAATCACCGTGGCTCAGGAGGTGGCGGAGGTGGAGGTCTCGCCATCGGCCGACACACTCTGTAGCGCTTGGGGACTCGGTACGGCTGGTGGGCGAAGCCAGGGACGCCAACGGACACCTGATTGAAGATGCCACGTTCAATTGGTCTTCGACCGATGCGACGGTGGCGTCGGTGGACATCACCGGCCTGGTGACCGCTGCCCCGCAACGGCAGAGCCGCTGTGATCGCACGGGCGGGGGCGGTCGCCGCCAACGTGGAGATCCTGGTAGCCCAAGAGGTCGCGGAGGTGCGCGTGTCGCCATCGACGGATACTCTGGCCGCGTTTGGCGACACGGCCCGGTCGACGGCAGAGGCCAGGGACGCGAACGGCCATCGGATCGAGACCGCGACATTCAGTTGGCGTTCGAGCAACCCCCGGGTGGTGATGGTGAACACCTCGGGCTTGGTGACGGCGGCGGGAAACGGCAGAGCCACGGTTACCGCCTCCGCGGGGGCGGAGTCGGGCACAACCGTGATTACCGTGGCGCAGGGGGTGGCGGAGGTGAGGGTGTCGCCATCGGCGGACACGCTGGTGGCGCTCGGGGACACGCTACGTCTGGTGGGCGAAGCCAGGGACGCGAATGGGCACCTGATCGAAGGAGCGAGGTTCGATTGGTTATCGACCGATGCGATTGTGGCCTCGGTGGACATCACCGGCCTGGTGACCGCTGCCCGCAACGGAAGAGCCACCGTGATCGCTAGGGCGGGGGCGGTCTCCGCCAACGTGGAGATCTGGGTACCGCAAGAGGTCGCGGAGGTGGGCGTGTCGCCATCGACCGATACTCTGGTCGCGTTTGGCGACACGGTCCGGTTGACGGCAGAGGCCAGGGACGCGAACGGCCATGGGATCGAAGGAGCGATGTTCAGTTGGCGGTCGAGCGACCCGCGGGTGATGATGGTGAATGCCTCGGGCTTGGTGACAGCGGTGGGCAGTGGCAGCGCCACGGTGACTGCCTCGGCCGACGCAGAGTCGGCCACAGCCCAAATCACGGTGTCGCAGGAAGTGGCGGACATCCGCGTATCCCCTCCAGCGCATACGCTGGTGGCGCTCGACGATACCGTACGTCTGGCGGCCGAAGCTGCGGACTCCAATGGACACCTGATCGTGGGGGCGGTGCTATCGTGGGCATCCAGTCACATGTCGGCGGCCACAGTCGATGCCTTCGGCTTGGTGACAGCGGTCGGGAACGGCGTGGCCACCGTGACCGCCTCGGATGGGGCGAAGTCGGCTACAGCCCAAATCACGGTAGCACAGGACGTGGTGGAGGTCGTGGTGTCGCCATCGGCTCACACGCTCGTGGCGTTCGGGGATACGGTGCGGCTAGCTGCGGAGGTCCGGGACGCCAACGGCCATCTGATCGAGGGGGCGGTGCTGTCATGGGCATCCAGTAACACATCGACGGCTGCGGTAGATGCTCTCGGTTTGGTGACGGCGGTCGGCAACGGCGTGGGCACCGTGACCATCTCGGCCGACGCGGAGTCAGCGACAGCCCAAATTTTGGTGGCTCAGGAAGTGGCGGACGTGAGCGTCTCACCCGAGACCGACACGCTAGAGCTCCGGGGCACGGTGCGGCTGGCAGCCGTGGCTAGGGACGCGAATGGCCATGTGGTCGAAGGGGCAACGTTCAGCTGGTCGTCAAGCGATGCGTCGGTGGTCGCGGTCGATAATTCGGGCTTGGTTTCAGCGATGGGCGAGGGTACCGCGGAGATCAACGTTGTTTCCGGACGAGTCAGGGCAACGGCCACCATCACAGTGAGCAACTCCGACCGTGCGGTGCTGCGCAGCTTCTACGAGGCTGCCAATGGCGTGGATTGGGAGAACAACGCCAATTGGTTGAGCGGTGCACCACTGGCCGAGTGGCACGGCGTGACGGTGGACGCTCATGGTCGCGTGGTCGGGTTGGACCCGTCCTGGAATGGCTTGAGCGGCAGCATTACACCGCACATTGGAAACCTCGTCCATCTCAAATCCTTGACCCTCTAGGTCAACGCGCTCGGGGGCTCAATTCCGCCTGAGATCGGCACCCTCCGCAACCTCGTTCGGCTCGATCTCCAGAGCAACGACCTCAGTGGCGAGATACCGCCTGAACTATCAACCCTGGACAGCCTGCGCACCCTATGGTTGTCCGGTAACAGATTGGATGGACCGATCCCTCCAGAGCTCGGCGGTCTTGAGAAGCTGGCTGCTCTGGGACTCAGCTTCAACTACCAGAAGAGAGGAGGCACGGGATGTCTCGGAGTACGAAAGAGCAGGATTCGGCGAAGAGCCGCGGTCGTCTCGGGGCTGCGCAGCGGACACCGGAGCATGTGGAAGTACAGGCGCGCATCGGGACCGAACCCGGACAGCAGTCGCTGCCACAGGCCCAGCGCGCGGTCGATCTGCCGGGCGTGCGGCCGTCCGTGACGGTTGGTGTAATCCGGCCCGCCGCGATCAACTCGCCCGAGCACGCCAGGCAGGTGCGGCCGTCGTCGAGCCAGCCCCAGGTAGGGCAGCCCCTCGGCCAGGGAGCCCGCCGCCTCGTAGGCCAGCAACTCCTCGGCGACCCTCACGCGCCGCGCCCCCGGATCTTCAGGTGCCACGGCTCGTCCGCCCACTTGCCTGGATCGTACCGGGCCGGGTAACGCGCCGCCGTGCGTCGGCGGGGTCCGGGGGCGTGGAACGACAAGTTCGAGGAGGCCACCGACACGTGGCTGTTCGCCGATCCACTCATCCGCCACGAGTTCAGGGCCAAGACCCGAGGACCTGCGGATCACCACCGTGGACGGGGAGTCGATGGGGCCGGTGCTCTCAAGCGGGGACCGCATCCTCATCGACGTGAGCCTCACGGGCCACCGCGACGAGCTGGACCGGCAGATCAAGGCGATGGCGTTGGGGCCGGCGTACAAGGAGGCCGTCGGCCGCCTTTGCTGCCTCAAGGGGATCTCGACGCACGCGGCGATGGTGCTGCTTACGGAGGTCGGGGACTTCCGCCGCTTCGAACGCCCCGGCCAGTTCATGGCCTACGTCGGGCTGGTGCCGAGCGAGTACTCAAGCGGAGGGACCCGACGCCAGGGCTCGATCACCAAGGCGGGCAACAGCCGGGTACGCCACGTGCTGGTGTAGGCGGCGTGGACCTATCGGTTCCCGCCTCGGCGAGGCCTGGTGCTGAAACAACGCCAGGAGGGCCAACCCCCGGACGCCGCGGCCGCACAGACTGGAAGGCGCAGCACCGGCTCCACAAGGTGTTCAAGCGGCTGGCGTTCCGAAAGAACAACCAGATCGCGGCGGTGGCGGTGGCGAGGGAGCTGGCCGGGTTCGTGTGGGCGCTCATGCAGGAGAGCGCGGTGGAGATCGATGCAGGGCGGCGCGCCGCCTGAGAAGCATAGACGAGGACCGAATCGCAGATGCTGAGAGAGAAGGGTTGTCCGAGGCACGGCAGGAGAATGCTCGCGAACTGCTATTGTGGCCGGGGCCGGCAACGGGCCCGAGACCCACGCCAACTAGATCGAGCCAGCTCCCGACGAATCCGAATTCTTGCCGCTCTGGCCTCGCGCTAACCGGCGTATATCAGGAGGATTCACCGTCGAAGAGAACTCGGGCGAACCCTCTCCGTCGGCCACGAAAGACAACGAGACCCCTAACTTGACAGAGGGCCCTTCCATATCAGCAGATCGGTACTGAGGCGGAGCGAGATGGCAGGAAGAGCCTGCCCGAGCGCTTTGCGGGGCCCGCCGCTGCCACCACGGCCGCATGACGGCGGCTGGCGCGACGAGGGCTCAAGACGCCGCCGTGCCCATGAACAGCCGACTACGGGGTCCAATGCCCTCGCCGCCAATCGGCGCTTGCCAACGAACCAGGGTGATCGACCGGAGCCGGAACAACGCCTGCTTTGACGTCGTAACGCGGCGCCGGTACCTTGGTTTCCCCGATTCACACTACCCTGACCACACAGGATGCGCCGCTGTGCAGTGCGTTCCGATCCCGCCATGCCCGGTAGCCGCCACCTTCTCCACGGTGGGCGCGGCTCTGCCTGACGGGCCGGCGGTCCGGCACGCAGCCCTGTGTCGTGCCGTATTGCCAGTATCCCCAGACTCCCCATTCACCGAGGGCTACTGCTGGTGGAGCCGGAGGGGACCGATCTCGTGTGCTTGACGGTGGATGGGCGATGCCTGGCGAACGCGGTGTGAGGGTGCGGTCGAAGCCGAGGATCCCAGACGTGACCCAGGAAGATCTGGTCATCCAGTGCCGGTTGAGGGTGCGGATCTGGAGCAACGTAGACGACGCCAATCTAGCGGTGACCGCGTTTCGAGATGCTGCGGCGCGGCTGGATGAGCAATTGGACCCATCCGATGATCCGTGGGCGGCAACGCAGTCGAACCAGGCCGCGCCGGAGGCGGAGGGGGACATCTCCAAAGGCTGGAGCCGGTCGAACCACGATACCCCGCAATTGCCGACCAAGGCGGAGAGTGCGGAGTTGAGAAGGCTTTGGCTAGAGAGGACTCCGCTGGGTGAAGTCGGGATGGCGGTGGGCTCGTGAGCGGGATTTGGGGTAGCCAGGAAGCGAGGGTATCAGGGACATCCCTACGGAACCGTATTGGGGGCTTAGGGGGCCTACCGCCGCCCCCAGATGTGGCTCAATCGAGTCAACACGATTGTCCTCCTCGCGCAATCGACCTGTTTGCTGGGGCTGGTGGCTTGACCCAAGGGTTCCGCGACGCTGGATTCAGTTTGGTACAAGCAGTAGAGAACAATCCGGTCGCGAGTGCCACCTACGCAACCAACCACCCGGATGCAGATGTGATTTGCGCCGATATCCAGGAATTGCATCCGACAGCGTGCATGGAGCGTATCAATGTAGCCGAAGGCGAGATAACCATTGTAATTGGCGGTCCCCCATGCCAGGGATTCTCTGAATCTAACCGACGCACTCGCACGCTGGACAATCCTACAAATCATCTGTATCTTGACTTCCTGCGTTTCGTGGAGTGCATCAAGCCTCAGTGGGTTGTCTTGGAAAACGTTGCCGGGCTACTCACTATGGCAAGAGGCGTGGTACTACGCCGAATGCTCACCGGCCTTGCAGGCGCTGGATACCATGCCGAATGGCGGCTATTAGACTCCGCCAATCATGGGGTGCCACAATTCAGACGTCGCCTATTCGTGATCGCCAATCGTATTGGCGTGCCAATTCCAGACGAGACGGATCTCGTCGCTCCCACCCTGCGACAACCAATCACCGTACGTGAGGCAATCGGAGACCTCCCCGTACTCTCAAATGGTGCATCAATTGACCTCTTGGAATACCCAGATGTTGCCATGTCGGACTATCAGAGACGAATGCGCCAAGGCGCTGGCAGGTACGTCTCAGGCAACCTAGTGACACGAAACGGCGCTCACATCCGAAAGCGGTATCTCTACATCCCAGAAGGAGGAAACTGGCAAGACATCCCACCCTCGCTCTTAGGCAACTATACCGACCGCACGCGGTGCCACACGGGAATCTACCATCGTCTCTACTGGGATCGTCCGGCAAAGGTGATTGGCAACTTCCGTAAGAACATGCTGGTTCACCCAAACCAGGATCGAGGATTGTCTATCCGGGAAGCCGCACGACTCCAGGGATTCCGCGATACCTACCGATTCGTCGGAACAATTGGTCCTCGCCAGCAGCAGGTCGCCGATGCAGTCCCTCCGGTTCTCGCTGAAGCCGTCGCACGGGCAGTCTTCCGGAGTGTCAGTCCCGGTGCCCGCCAGGCCGGCTCTGATAACAACAGCAGGGCGAATCAGGACCCGCACTGTAACGGTCACCTGTCACCGCTCGAACAGGGCGCATGACCGTCGGCGCCTTGCCAACCGCCTGTGCCGTGAGGGCAACTACAATGCTTCCGTGTTTGCCCGTCCGATCAAACCAGTAATATCACAATGATATGCCTCGCCGACACCATGACAATAGGACGGGTTATACTTCTCCGGCACAGCATACACGATCCTGACCCTTCTCTCATGCAGCGCAAACAACGCAGCCCCAACAAACGAGAGTTTCGTGTTCATTCCTGCAAGCGAAACATTCTCCTTATCAAAATCAAGTCCCAATTCAAGCAAACGTTCGTAGACATCGCTCACGGCATCCGATCTGAACCCAATCCTTCCCACTTCCGGCACCGGCACTCGTAATCTCAGTCCCTGCACTACGCGTCTACTGTACTCGTCCGCGCCCGTTGTAGTAGACGAACCAACCTCGCCGCTTCCAATTGACAGCGTCCGAGGCTCCACGTATTCTACAATCTCCATCATCCGCTCCTTCTCGTGGCCAGTTAGCGCGATGAGATGGCCTTCCTTTTCGCCGGAAAACTCTCCTGGAAACCCAATGATCGATCGGATCTCACGAACTCCCTTGCTCAACCATCTTGCGGATTTCTCCAACTTCTTGTTCTGGGTCGCATAGCCACCCTCTGGTGCCGCGATATAGTCTACCGTGACGTTTACGAACCTTTTACGCATCAAGGAAATCGCAAACAATAGCATCCCGAGCATTTCCCGGGGGAAACAGGTGATGTCAACGGCAATGTCGCCAGGCGGCGCCGCCCCAATCGTGTTCCACGCCCAGCCCCACAGCGCCCTACTATCGAATCTATCCAACGGCTCTATGCCCTCTATCCCCAACTCCCGAAATGCATCCACGTTTTCCTGATGCTGAGCATTGTCCTCAGTGACATTGGCCAAGTGTACATCGCTCGGTTCCCCAATACTCGCCAAGAACTTCCTTGTGGTCACCAGAGACCGCTCCTCAAATGAAGCAGCCGCCACAAGCGTTACCGGTCTGCCCTCCCTCATCTCACCAAACCTCCACATCGTCAGGATCGAGCCATTCGTACTCACCCTTTCGTCCGCCGTGAGTCTCGAACAACTCCATCTGAGCGGAGGACATATGCTCCGGTTTCAGCAACAGTCCCTCATTGGCAAGCCTCTCGATGACATCAGGTGTGCATGACAAATAGCCGGAGTAGGACGATACGTCTAGGCTAAAGCACGGTGCCAATCGGCGTGTAAGCACATACAACGCACGGCGTCCTGTCCCTTCTTTCGTTGCGATAAACCCCTTCATAAAATAGCCTTCGGAGATACCAAGCTTCAACAACTTCAAAAGCTCCCTATTCGGAGGCGACTGAAGCGCAAATGAAAATACTCGCCTCTCTGACTCTTGGGAGAGCAGTTTGCGCTTGAACAACACCCCGAGTCCCCTAACGAGGCTCGCCACCTTACGCCAATCACCGGCGTCCCGAACACGCTTTTGCCGTGAATCCCCAATCCGGTCCAGGAGTCTGTCCGCGTGTACTCTGACCGTGTCATTTTGAATCGAAGGAGGAATGCACCGCATACCCTCCCCCTCGACGCGCCGGGAAGCGTTATCGAACATCTGTTGGGCACAAATGATGAAGTCCCGAACCAAACCACCGCTCAGTATGGCAAGGGTCGTGAAGCCCGCGTAGGAAAACTTATGAAGTGCTCTGCGCCTCTTCAGGTCACGCAAATACTCGGACATTGTGTGTCGGTATACATTATCTCTAACGGCTCGGCCAGTATACACCTGAGCGTATTCGTTCTTGAGTCGTTCTCGCACCTCCCGAATCTTGAGCTCTTGCCTTTCGTCCTTGGGAAAGAAACGCATGGGATCGACCACCGTACCGTCGGGCTCCATGACCCCCGCCTGTTCGAGCCTCTTTCGGCATATCTCCTTTAGGAGTTCAACATAGCTTTCTCCTTTACCCTTCAAGTATCTTGTGGCGATGTCATACTGGATTAAGTCATGTGGCTGTTGAATCGCAGACCCTGACCGAGTTCGCCACGTCTTGTAGGTATACATGGTGCTGACCTTGAACACCGCGCTCTTCCGTCTCCTTGCAATCCACGTGTTCAGGATCACCGTGTGCGTTAGAGGCAAGTCATCCCCATCGTCAATCAGGAAATACAGACAGACGCCGACGCAGTCGGAAAAGAAATCGGCAATGGGGCCGAGTAGGGAATCATACAGGAATAGAGGGCCATCGTAGGCTGGGCTAGACGCAAGCAACAGCCTCCGGCCTATGAAATCTCTGATGCGCTGGCATTCGACCTCGATTACCTCAATGAGATCCAATATGACTGCTGCAAGCTCGTCTCCCCCGATTGTCGGCGACGATGCATTACTGAATCTGTATGCGGTCCTCATCCTCTTGACAACAAGATCGATGAAGGTTCGGTGGCAATTGTCAGGAACAACGTCCGGCTGATCTCGAATGATGAGCAAGAGCTGCTTCACGATTAGAAGCGATAGTTGACTTTCACAAATTATGTATCGTTGCAGATCAGACTGAAAGTGTTTCAATTCCTCAACCAAGACTTCGGAATCACGAACGGGAAAATAGATTGACAAAAAGGTAGATTGGCAGTTAGGATACAGAAGCTCCTGACAATCTCTCTGCAACACCCGGAACAACATTGACTTGCCGGTACCCCGGTGGCCATGTATAAAGCATGTTTCCCTACCGGTAACCCGGTCTAACCGCTTGTCGTCACACCAGAGGTCCATAGCTTCTTGCGCAGACAACTTTGATGCAGTAACAAGCTCGAATGGGTTCTTGCCAGGATCGTTCATACCGGTACTCCAAGGCAGTACTCTTCGAGCGTGTTACAATTCCGCAGTTCTTCACATCTATTTCGGAGTGGTCCCAACTCCTGTGGGTATCCCCTGTCGAGTTCGAGCGTCAATGGTCTGATCGCTGTGAACCGGCTGTGAGGGTCGTCCTCATGGTACTCAATCGATACACATATCCTACGCACGCTTAGGTAGGGCCGACCGTACTGGGAGCAGTAGCGAATCTCCAATTCCATCTTAATCAGTCGTTGCTCTAGGTATTCCCAATACGTCGTTTGCGTGTTGCTCACGGTAGCTGAGCTATTGTACTGGTCTGGGTATACTCTGAAGGTCACAAACAACTGGTCCTGGTCCAATCTGAATCGTCGGAAACTCTCTGAGTAACGATACGCGAGATTGCTTTGCCCAGATGCCTTGTACCAAGTCAAGACGTTCGTTGGGACACGCTCCGGGTTTTCGGACAACTCGTCACCCATCCGCAGAATCGCCGCGAGAAGAGGCAGTCGGGGACGTTGATAGTTGTCAGTAGGCAGAGACCGAAAGGTATCTCGTCCGTAATCGCGATCGGATCCCCCGTGAACTCGCGAGACTTCGTATATTTGCTCGCGGCGTTCAGTGCCGGAAAACAGCAGTTTGTTCTCCGCGACTAGGGCTCCGGACCTCTCAGCGTGATTCTTCCTGCCACCGATATTCCCGGCATCATGTAGGTGGGCGGCACACAAGAGGATATATGCTTCTTCGGGATCCAACGCGTCGTTGTCTGAAACAGTCTCGTCAACGTACATGGCAATCGTGTCCAAGCTGTAGATAAGATCGGATACGTGACGACAACCATGGACAGTCATGATATTGGGCGTGTCTCCGTCCTGACGCGGCTGGCTGCTCTGGTCCACAGCAAGGCCGACATCTACTTCGTTGTGTATCTTTCCGTAGAAGTGATCCTCCAGCAAGCGAAACTTGGTCGATAGGTCCTGCGCCAGGCTGTACTTTTCGTGATCTGTGTCAGCCGCCGCCGCGGCGATTCTGCGAAAAAGATAGCCGGTCGTGGTATAGTTCATCGATTCACGACAGCTTCCATGACGCGACTTGGGCGAGCAAGGGGGGTGTCGGATCGGCGACCCGGTGCTGGAATCCTCGCCGTGGAAACCGATGGGCAACCGAGCCCATGGACTGCACAACGGCGGCCTCGTGGCACCGCTTTGGGAACGCCGGCGGCGCGTACTGCGAGATCCCCGGCCCCTGGGGCTGGCGGCAGGAGATCGCCATCGCCAGTGCTTGGCCGGTCAGCGCAGCCGACATCCGGGGCGCCATCGGCCAGCCGAAGATGCGGCTGCACCGAGGGTCGGGCGTGACAGCGAGGTACAGCCCGCAATCTTCGGCGTGCTGGTCCGCGGTTAGGTTCACCGGAGTTACGAGATCTGGATGAGATGGCCGTGTGAAGGGTGTGGTCCATGCGCACGTCTGGTGCGGGCACCAATGGGATATCGTAGCAGCAGCGGCCGGGGCTGGCAATGCCCGCCTACGGCTGGGCGTCTGGACAGTGCCACCCTTCCCGAGCGGCCTGGTGGTCGCGGTCCACCCTGGCCGGGCGCTGCCGTAGGGAATTGGGGTTCGGCCCTGTTGCCGATTCCAGCAGCATCCTGCCCATTCCGGGGATGCCGACCACCGATTCCGGCAAGCCGATCGCAGATTCCAGGCCATGCCGATCACCTTGGAGGGGCGGAGGTCCATAGGGGCGCTGGGGGTCGGGGTTGAGGGTTGAAGTTTGGGTGTGGAGTCGGTCTTTGTCGAGTCGTAGAGCCTTCTCATCGAACCGCCCTTGAGGGTGATGCGGTGGGCGTTGTTGAGGAGTCGGTCCAGGATGGCGTCGCCTAGGGTGGGGTCGCCGACGACATCGTGCTAGTGGTCGACGTGGACCTGGCTGGCGAGCAGCATGCCACGGCGGGCATAGCGATTCGTCGAGGACCTCGAGGAGGTCGTGGCGTCCCTGGCCTGAGAGCGAAGCGAGTCCCCAGTCGTCGAGGATGAGGAGCCACGTCCTGGCGAGCCGCTGGATGAGCTTGGGATACGATCCGTCGCCCCGGGCGAGGGTGAGTTCGTCGAGGAGCCAGGAGACGCGGTAGTAGCGGGTCGAGATGCCGGCGCGGCAGGCCTGGTGGCCGAGCGCACAGGCGAGGTACGACTTCCCCGACCCGGTCGCGCTGCTGACGAGGACGGTCTGGCCGTCCCGGATCCACTTGGCCGGAGGCGAGGCGGAGCACGAGGGAGCGGTCGAGGCCACGCGGGGCCCTGAAGTTGAGATCTTCGATGGTGGCGTCGAGGTGGAGCTTGGCGAGGCCCTTGAGGCGCACGTAGCGGCGTTGTTCCCGTTCGGTCTTCTCGCGTTCGAGGAGCAGCGAAAGGCGGTCGTCGAAGGAGAGTTCGGCGATGTCGGGCATGGCGGTCTGCTCCTCGAAGGCCTGGGCCATGCCCGTGAGCCGGAGTTCGTGGAGCGCTCCTCGAAGGCCTGGGCCATGCCCGTGAGCCGGAGTTCGTGGAGCAGGTCGAGGGTGGGTTGCCGAAGCATCTTCGTCAGGACTCCTTTCCGTTCTGGCGAGTGGTGGTGTAGTACTGCGGCCCGCGGATGTGGGCGTGCTCTGCGGGCAGGGAGAGTTCGTGTTGCTCGGCGGCTGCGGTCTGGTCGCGGCCGGTAGCGAGGATGGAGTTGACGGACCGGTAGCTCACCGTGCCGGTCTCCAGCGCGTGGTGGCAGGCGGCTTCCAGACGTTCGGCGGAGTAGGCGCGTAGCAGACGCATGAGCCCGAGGCAGCTGCGGTAGCCCTGTTCGGGGTGGGGCCGGCTCTCGAGGAGTTGTTCGATGAACGCGACCGTGTGCGGTCTGGCTTTGCGGCCCCAGGCGATGAGCCGCGACGGAGTCCACTCAGCGTGGGCGCGGTGGGCAGCCGGCATGTGCGACGGTTCGGTCGCGTATCCGCCCTTCCTGTGGACCCGGAGGTGGGCGGCGACCCGGCGGTGCTTGTGGAAGATCTCCACGGTGTGGGCCGTGAGCCGAACCTCGACCTCGTAGCGGCCCAGCGGGTGGGGGACGCTGTAGAGCGCGTACGCGACCTGGATGTGGTAGTCGATGTTGACACGCGCCTTGCGCCACTCCGCGTACTCGTAGCGCTGGGCCGGAAGCGGCTTGAGCGCTGGCCGGTCCAGATCCTCGAACCAGCTGCGGCGGCTGCCTTCGGTCTTCTTGAACGGCCGCTCGTTCAGCGTGGCCAGCAGCGGCCCGACAGCCTCGCGAAGTTCGCCGAGCGAGAAGAACGTCTGGTTGCGTAGCGGCGCCATGATCCAGCGCTCGACGTGCTGGACCGCGGCCTCCACCTTCGCCTTGTCCCGCGTTGCGCGGGGCCGCGCCGGCAGCACGGGCGTGCCGTAGTGGGTGGCCAGTTCCTGGTACGTCGGGTTCAGGTCCGGCTCGTAGCGGCTGGCGTCACGGACCGCGGCCTTCTCGTTGTCCGGGATCACGAGCTCGGGCGCCCCGCCCCAGTACTCGAACATCCGGACGTGGGACATCGTCCAGTCCGGTAGCGACCGGCTCCAGGTCACGTCCACGAAGGTGTAGTTCGAGGCGCCGAAGACGCCGACGAAGACCATGGCGTCGCGCACCTCGCCGGTGCCCCGGTCCACCACCGGGAACTTCGGGCCCGCGTAGTAAACGAACGCCTTCTCGCCTGCCCGGTACACCTGCCGCATGACCACGTCGAGTTGCCCTCGCCACGCCCTGTAGCGCTCGCAGTACCAGCTGTACTGATAGCCGTCCGGATGAGCCGCTCGGTACTCCAGCCACAACAGTTGCAGCGTCACGCCCTTGTGGCGCTGAAGCTCCCGGTGGACATCTCCGCAGTCCGGCTCCGGCCGGCGAACCCGCGACGGTGGCGGGGGCGGGAACAGCGCCGCCTCCAGCGCAGTGTCGTCCCACCCCACCGGCAACGGCCAAGAGATGCCCGCCGCGCTTGCCCGCCGCACGTAGTCGCTCACCGGTGCTGTTGGCGATGCCGACCGACGCGGCAATCTCTCGGTGGCTGCGCCCGAGCGCGTACTTCAGGCGCAGAAGCTCTCGTATCTTGCGCATGGATAACCTCTTCTGCGACACCTCTTCCTCCACGTCTCAAGGGACCTCGGCGAGGATGGAAGAAGACAGTCGCTACAGCAGGTTCTCCAGCGCTCCTGCTCGCTCACTCCAGGGTGATCGGCATGCTCTGGAATCCGTTGATCGGCATGCGCCGGAATCAGCACATCCGTAACGTGGAGCTGGGGCCGCCCTCGGGCGAGTGGAGGGCCGGATACTCTCGCAGGGCGGGCGCGACGGGTTCGGGTCGTGCGTCCACGCCTCGCTCGGCAGAGATGGCAGGGTCGAGACGCTTGAGCGTCGTGCCGATGCCCCGCCGGTGGTAGGCACTGATCGTTCGGTGATGAGGTCGTAGTTTCTTCGAGCACCAGCGACCATTCCAACCCGGAGAACCACTCATGACGACCATCGAGAACTCCGAACCTTGGCTCGCGAACTGGCTGGCGAAGCTTGGGACTACGATCGCCGCGCGGCTTAGCCGCCCAGGCGCACGTCCGCCTGAAGGCCGCTAAGGCGGTGATGAAGCTAGCCCGCATTTCTCACACAGGCCAGCCGCAGGCCTGAGAGGGTGGGGTTGAGGGCGTGACCGGGGTGGTCAACCGTGTCGGAGCGCGGGACGGGCGCGGCGGCGGGTGTTTTGGGAGTGGCAGGTGAAGAGACTACCGGGCTGAAGGGGCCCTGATTGGTTCCAGGACGCAGTGGTTCCCGTGAACGTGGGGTGGAGAAGGTGACCAGGAGCGGCCGGGGAGCCTACCCCGGTAATCGAGCGTGGACCCGCGGCGGAGGGGCGGGCGGAGTCCATGGCGACCTTGACCCGGCGAACCGAGACCATGACGCGGGCACCGATCTTGAGGAGCCTGAGCCGGAGCGTTCCCGCGGTGGCGCGTGCGAGCCGGGTGCCGTGAAGCGCTTGCCTGATGGCGGAGAAGAGGATCGACGCGAAGGCGGAGAAGAGGAGCCGGAGCTGGTTGGCGGCGAAACAGGTGGCCGAGGTCCGGTCGGAGAAGAGATCGAGCCGCTGCTCCTTGATCGTGTTCTCCATGTTGCCCCGTGCGCAGTAGAGGCGCTCGTAGACGGTCTGCGCCGAGAAGGTGTCGGCGGGTAGCGAGGTGACCACGAAGCGGGGGTTCGCCTTGTCCGCCAGATGCTCGGCCTTCGCCACGACGCGGCGCTCACAGGACCAACTGGTGAGGGTAGCGTAGGGGAACTCCGTGAACCGGCGGGCCGGCCGGCCCTTCCTCTCCGCTTCCGCCGCGGCATCGGCGAGTTCCCAGCCGGTCCGCTCAACGAGCCGGGAGTTCCTTGCCAGCCCGATGACATAGTCCACGTCGTTGTCCTTGCACCACGCCATCAGTTCCTCGCGGGCATACGCGGAATCGGCACGGAGCAGGACCTTGAGCCAGGGCCACTCCTGGCGGAGCCGGGCGACGATGCGGCCGAGCGGCCCGGTCACCCCTCCGGCGGGATCGGCGTTACCCGGCCTGAGCAGGGAGAAGAGCGGGCGTCCGCCACAGGTGATGTACAGCGGCAGGAAGCAGTAGTGGTGGTAATAGCCGTGGTAGAACCGGCCCTCCTGGCCGCCGTGCACCGCAACGTCGGTCGAGTCGATGTCCAGCACCAGCCGCGACGGGGGCAGGCCCTGCCAGGAATCGATGAACGACTCGGCTAGCACGTCCTGGAGCTTCTCCGGGTCGTGGTCGATCTTGGCGTAGCGGCTCGGCTTGCCGTCAGCAGGCGCGTTCTCAAGCCGGCTCAGCGTGCTCTTGCCCGCCAGTGGCGCACACCCCTTCCGGCGTGCCTCGAGCTTGCCCGCCAGCAGCGCCAGCAGCGGGTCGCGCCGCAAGTCGTCGTGGTCGTTAAGGTCGTCGTACCCCAGGGCAATGCCGGTGATGCGCTGCGCCACAAGCGTCCGCACCGAGTGTTCCGTAAGGCGGGGATCGCGGTGGTCCGTGAAGCCCGCGGCAACCCGGTCGAAGAGCCCGGTGGAACGGTCCGCCTGGCGAAGCAGCAGTGCCCCGGCGTTCGACGTGATCGATCCGCCGTCGAACGCGGCGGTCACCCCCGGCCCTGGCACCCTTGAAATGCGAACGAAAGCGGCTTACACTGTGTCAGCATCGGTCCTCCTTGGGGAGTCATGTCAAGTTCATGCGCTACATAAACTTAACACCCCTCGGAGGCCGGTGCTCTCAGACTGCCCAGTGGCGATCACCCGCAGGCTCTCGTCCGTCCACCTGTCGGAGCACTTCCCAGCGCACCGGAGCGCACCACCCATGAGGCCACGGGCCGGAGGCACAGCGGGCAATCCGCCCGCTCCGCGCGCGCTCCCCGACCGCCAGTAAGGCCCGGTCGCCGGTCGGGTTCCCCACCCCTACGATTCACGTAGCGAAGCTCCCCGAGGGCTCTCAAACCCAGTTGGAATCCACATTAACTTTGCCCTCGGACTGTCCAACGAAGTAGGACCACCGCTCGTTTTCCGTGGTTCTCTCTACTTCGACTTGAGATTCAGCATGACAGACCCACATCGGCACCGCAGGTTCTCTGGATGACCTTTCTTGGGTGAGGTGTAAAGCCATGACTCGCATGACGCACACCGCAGTTGCGCAAGCAGACTCTTGAACGCTTCGACTACTTCCCGAAACTCCGCCTCCGTGAAGTTGGCCCACTCGTTGAAATGGACGGCCCTATTGACGACCCATGCTTCGCCTTGGTAGGCCGATAGCGTCTCAGCCCTCGCGGTCTTCAAGGCCTTGACCTTCACCATGGCATCCTCATTGTTCCACTTATTCGCTGCTCGCGCAGCACGCCCCAATAGATCCCCATGGCGCGTGATGACCGCCGGCAGTAGGTCGCCCAGATCATGGGAGAAGTCGCCCCGGTAAGTCGGCTTCGCTCCGAGTTGGTCTGCCAGTTCGCCAGCCACATACTCCATGTGCCGGCGCAACCGGGCCGAAGCAACATCCGTGTTACCTTTGGCCACATCTGACTCGATCTCTTCCCAAATCCCGACCGCCTCCTCCACGATCGGCCCAGTTTGCACGTTCCAACTGTGAAAGGCCACGCCTCTCTTCGACTTGACAAGCCCCTCGGTCTGCATCTGCTTCACCCAGACCTTATCGTGCGTTGTGATGATGAATTGTGTTTCGGGGAAACGAGTGTTCAGCAGTCGGCAGAGTTCCCTTCGGTGACCCCGATCAACGGACATCACTACATCGTCGAGCACCGCAAGTCGAAACCGATCACCCAGCAGTTGCTTCATCAGCGCGAGGTAGAGACAGACCCCCATCCCGTCCTGGTGGCCCTCGCTGTGGTAGGCACCCGGCGGGTACATGCCCTGGTCGTAGAAAGCCACTTCCAGATCGAGGGACCCCTCGGCAGGCTCCAGCTTCGCTTGGAATCTGCCTTCGTCCTCCGCGTTGATCTCCCGGTAGTACCTGCCGAAATCATTCTCCACCGTCTCATACAGCGCACGCAGATGTGTATCTGTCACTTCGCAGTACGTGTTGTATGTGGCCCTTCCGGCCGCTACCATGGCTTCGGCACGCGCTACTTTACGCCGTGCAGTCTGCCAAGTCAAAAAGCGATCGTTAGCCAGGGTCAAGAAGGTCTGCGCGGTGACCGACGCGCTCGGGTCGGGTTTGTCCTGGATCGCTTGCCTTAGGACCTCAAGCTGATCCTCCAGTGACCCTGGAGCCATGGCCCACCCTGCGTCGAGCCGACCGCGTTGCTCGGCGATCGCCTCGACCGTACTCAGGCCCGTAGCAAAGGCCTTCAGATCCGACGACCATCTCGCAAGCTCCTCGCCAAATCCATCTGGACTGTAACGTCTTCCCAGGGACTGTACCGCATCTACCATCCTCGCGATACTCCGCGCTTGGTTGGCGATCGTGGCCCCGTTTGCCAAGAGCCGTTCCCGGAGTGCGTCCGCTTTTTCCGCCTGGTTGAGCTTTGCCGTCAGGTGTGCTTTCAGCGCTACCTCATCTTCCCAGTCGGTGTCGCACAGGGGACAGAGTGCTCCATCGATCAGTCCCAGACCGTCCTCGACAAAGGAGCGGCGCGTGATCGCTTCGAAGAGCGCCGGCTCACCATCCACCGTGATGAAGTCGTTCGCCACACTCTCTACTTCCTTCTGACAGAGCGTGCGCAAGCCAGCCTCGGCTGCCTCCAACGCTTCCACATCCCGAAGCGCGGCTCCCTTGTCGAAGGCTGTGTTGCCTGCCCCTTTCAAGATACCGGCGCTGAGATCGGTATCCGGTCCCAAGGTCCCTATCTCAGCCAGATCCAGAGTCCGTCGATGCGGATTGATGGCTGCAAGGACATCCGCCTGCGCCAGTTTGGCCACATCGAGATGGCGGCGGAACGCGGCGTCTGAATCTGCAACGGCAGTTCGGGCTTCCCGCGCCATGATGCCGAGCCTATTCCAAGTGGTCTTCAACGCACGACGCGTGTCTCCGATGGCTTCTAGCTTCAGAAGCTCTTGAATCTCCTTTGACCGTTGCCCTGGCCGGACAAGGATGTACCTGATGAGCTCCCGGCGTGTCAGTGTCAGCTCTGGGTGACCCGCTACTTCCTCGACGATGGACCTAATCTCGGGTTCGTCGGGTTCGAGGCTGAACCTCTTGGCATTCTTCACGTTCCTCGTCAGGAGGGCCGATCTGTCGAGGTCCGGGATGTAGAACCTAAGCGACACTTCGGCAGCGGCGGGATCATCTTGACGCTCGATGTGGGGACCGTGGCGAGTAACGCTAAGTCCACCGGTGCCCTTGCCGCTAAGCCGCGACATCTCACCCGTTAGGGCGAACTCAATTGCATCCACCACACCACTCTTCCCTGAGCCGTTCGGTCCGGATACGACGAAGTTCTCCCGGCCGGGATGGACCTCAAGCTCACGGATTCCTCTGAGTTCGCGAATCACCACCGACTCAATCTGAATCACGGCTCGTCCCCTCCCGCCCTGCCTTCTCGAAGATCTCCACGAAATCGTCGGGCTTCGGCTTCTTCCCCGAGGCGAAGAGGGTGCGCAACTCCGTGACCGTAGCCTCATTCACCGCGTCCGACTCCGCGAGTTTCTCGTAGAACGACTCAAGAACCGTGTCGAGCACCTTAGGCATTGGCCGTTCCTCCGATGGACTTTATCTGTACGATCTGCATGCTGCCCCTCCATTGGACCCCAAGTATGTCAGCCAGAAGGCCTTTCCGATAAGACAATATCGGACAAACAAAGCCGAAGGGACAGTGCCCGGCGGAGGCGGAGGGTGAAGGCGCGGCATCCGAGGGGGAGGCAGTGGGGCACTAGGCCGAAGCCGAGGTTCGTGTCCGGCAGGGTGCGCTACGAGATCGGGGCGCGGATCAACGCGATGAGCTACGGGGAGCATCGGCGTGGTCCGGCGGCTGGTGTCGAAGCTGGAGCTAGCCGGGTAGATCAACCGGCGGCTGGCGCTGCTGAAGCGCTATCTGAAGTACCACGAGTCGGACGACATGCCTGAACATCGTGTACAACATGCTGCGCGGAGGCGCACGGGCTGGAGGACCTGGGCGCCCTGCGCAATGCGGCCGACATGGACGCCCTGCGGGCGGCGGTGATGCCGGGCCCGACGGCGGCGGGCGACTTCACGCGCCGCTTCGGTGAGGCGGGCGTCATCGAGCTTCAGGAGGTTCATCAAGGCGCGGCGGCCGCAGTTGTGGCGGGGCTGGGACCGGGACCTGCTGGGGCCGGGGGCGTACATCGATGTGGACGAGACGCTGGCGCCCACGCTGGGGGAGAAGAAGGACGGCATCGACATGTCCTACAGGGGGTGTGGGGCTATCACCGGCTGGTCATCTCGCTAGCGAACACGGGCGAGGTGCGGTAAGGGCGTGCGCCAGCGCCCACTATTGGGGCCGGGAGATCATGGCGCTCGGTCACGAGTTGAGGCTGGTCCCCCCGATCTACGTGAAGCCCTTCGTCAAGCGACACAAGAACGACGCAGCCGACGCGGAGGCGATCACGGAGGCGGCCGAGCGTCCGACCATGCACTTCGTGGCGGTCAAGACCGAGGCACAGCAGGCGCAGGGGATGCTCTTTCGCACGCGTGACCTGCTGGTGCGCCAGCGCACGCAGACGATCAACGCGTTTCGGGGTCACCTGGCCGAGTACGGCGTGGTTGCTCCGCAGGGCAGAGCCCGGATCAGGGAGTTGGCCGGAGTGCTGGAAGATGGGGACTCCGGCCTGCCGGGGGCGGTCGTCGAGCTGGGCCGGCTGCTGCTCGGGCGGATCGACGAGCTCAACGACAAGATCGACGCACTCGACCTGAAGATCCGGACGAGCGCGAGGGAGAACGAAGAGACGGCGCGCCTGATGACGATCCCGGGAATCGGGCCGGTCACCGCGATGGCGCTGCAGGCCTTCGCCCCGCCGATGGAGAGCTTCCGGCGCGGGCGCGACTTCTCGGCCTGGCTGGGCCTCGTGCCCCGGCAGCACACGACCGGGGGCAAGCCGAGGCTCGGCAGGATATCGAAGATGGGCCATCATTCACCATCAGGCGCGGATACTGTTGTGAGCGTTGAACTTATGGAGTCCGCTGGCGTGGTTCCCGCTTTTTGATTCCCGCCGATTGGTTCAGGCCTGAGTCTGCCGCCTGCGGCGGCTCCGGATCGCCTCCCTGAGTTGCGCCTCGTCCGGCTGTTGGTAGCAGCGGAGAACGGTCTTGGCCGCCTTCCAGCCTCCGAGTTCGCAGAGCACCTTGAGCGGCAGGTCCATCAGGTCGCTGGCAAACTTCCGTCTCAGCGAGTGCCAGCCCCTTCCGCGCTTCGGTTCGAGTCCCGCGAGCCGCTCCGCCTGCTTCCACCAGAAGCGGGCTTGCGGGAAGCCCAGGCACGCCGAGGGATTCATGGTCCCGGGCAGCACCGGCGCGTCCCCGCTCGCCGGGTTGCGCCTTCGCGCTTCCTCGAAGGCTTCGATGGCTTCGGGGGTCAAGGGCGTCCGGTGCTCGTAGCCGGTCTTCTCGTGCTCGGCCCTCCACCGCACCGTTTCGCCATCAAGGTCGATGTCGGCCCACCTGAGGTTGCGAATCGCGCCGATCCGGTGCCCTGTTTCGTGCGCGAGCACGAGGGCGACGTGGAACCGCCAATCGACCTGCCGCGAGACCTGGAGAAGGGCTTGGTATTCCTCCTCCGTGAGAACGACCCGGGTGGGGTTCTTCTCGACGGGCTTCCTGAGACCCTTCAGCGGGTTCCTGTCGAGGAGCAGGCGGCCCTCTTCGTCCCTCGACCTTGTCGCCCAGTTGAGCACGGCCATCAGGAACGTCAGGTCCCATTCGATCATCCGGTTGCCCACGGGCTTGCCACTGGGGCCGACCGTGCCCGCCCGGCGCTCCCGGATGAACCGGTCCCAGTCCCGTTGTGACAAGGTTTCCGGCCTTCGGTCCCTGCCGAAGAGCTTGAGGAACATCGCCATCGCGACCCTGTCCCGCGCCCGGGACGGCCGCCGCTTGGTGGGCGTCACCTCTTCGCCGTAGATTTCAAAAAGCCCCTCCAGGGTGAGCGGCGCGGGCTCGGCTTCCGCATTGCCGTTGGGCGCGTCGATGAACCCGGCGGCGAACTGATCCGCCTGCTTCTTCGCGCGTGCCCAGTCTCGGTGCTTGAGGGACCGGGTGAGTCTGCGCCCGTTCTCTCGCCACTCGATCTGGAAGATGCCGGTCTTCGGGTCGGGAAAGATCCTGACCCGGTTCCGGCCCCATTCGCCGACGCCGTAAGAGCGCCGACTTCGTTTCGTGCGTGCCATCGTTCGATACCTCCGAATTGATGGACTGCACGATCTGCGCGAAAGAAAGTTCGCCTGTGAGGGGGTGTTTGACCAGTGGGAGTGGGAGATCGTCCAACAGGCCCGGTTCGTCCCGATCCGAACGGTTCAGGCGCATGATCGGGGATCGGAAGGAGCCTGGCGCGCACAGACGTCTGGGGAGACGGTTGGTCGGACTCGGGACGCGCGTCCGGTGCCGTGCGAGGGCCGCACATGTGAAACGGACCCCAATGTGCGCGAATTCCCGGTTCGGACGTGCACATCGGCGACCGCGCATGTCGTTGTCCAGATTGTGGTTGCTCCACGGCCTCCGGGGCGGCTGCGCCGCGCCGGAAACGGAGGCCGTGGTCGGAGCGACCCCCTTTTTTCGATGCCTGCTGTGGCATCTGCGGAGGTTGGGATGTGCACTCCACCCCAACCTCCGCGGGGGTCGCTCCGGGCCAGCGATCCCATGCGGGAAGGCCATAGGTTAGCCGCGACGGACGCCGTCCTGAAGCCAAGAGGATGTCTGCTGCTGCCAACGCCATCGGGGCACGGCTTCGCGTTGGCGCGGTCGGTGGGACCAGCCGCCGTGGGTCTCGCCGCAGGTTATCATACTGAAGCGGCAGGACTCGGCCACACTCCGCGCGAGGAAAGAGGATGACCAAAGCCGAACTCGTTGAGCAGGTCGCCGACGCGGTCGGACCGAGCGTCACCACGAGGGAATGCGGGCTGATGGTCGACGCCTTCCTCGATGCCTTGAAGGATGCCCTCGTCCGAGGCGACGGCACCGAACTCCGGGGCTTCGGCACCTTCAAGGTGAGGCACCGCAAGGCCCGCACGGGTCGCAATCCCCGGACCGGAGAGACGGTCGAGGTTCCGGCCCGGGATGTGCCGGTGTTCAAACCGTCGAGGCATCTCCGCAGCCGGGTGGAGCGAGGCTACGGCGTGTCAGTCACGGGAGAACCCTTTGGGGGCCATTGACAGGCCATAGAATGGCCCACTTCCCGTCGCTCACGACGCGACGTGCAGTTGGGGGTCTGAGGGGGCACAGCCCCCCGCCAGCCCCTCCGGGGAACACACGGAGTGTGGCCACGGGGGGTAAGCTGGCTCAACTCCAAAAGCAGCGCCAACGAGCCCGTGGGCCGCGTGTCCGGGTGCCGTAGTCGGCCGCCGCCAACGCGGTGGCGGAGCACCCCCGCGAGCGCCCCGGCGAACCCGTTCACCGGGCCTCGCCCATCAAGCGTGCGGTCGCCTTCGTGGACGCATGCTCGGGGACGGTTCGGAAAGCAGCTTGTCGCCCAACCTAAGCCGAGTGCGTACTCCACGTCGATCTCGGCGATCATGTTCCCCGGACCGAGGTCGAAGCGGGAAGATGGCGAGCGCGCCCATGCTGATCGGTACGCCGAACTCGCAACCCGCCTTCATCCTCACCACCGGTGATCGCCCGCTCGCCGCGACGAGCGACGCTCCGAAGAAGCGGAGACTCCATGTGCTCTGGCGCGACCAGCGCGCCCAGACAGCGATTTGACCCCCACACCTCTTGACATCGACCCCAATTGCTGGTTTCTTCGATCCGCGCCGGGACGCCGTGGTGGCTCCCGGACGCTCCACACACCTCCGTCTTCGCAAGGAGAACTCAACCGATGACCTCTGCACCTACCACCCCCACCCCTCCCCGCCGCAAGCTCGCTGCCGCCATCTTGGCGGTCTTCGCGTTGCAACTCGCGTTCGTCACCGTCGGCGGTGCGGTCGTGTCGGAGACCGAGATCGACGCCAGCGCCACTGCGATCTCCGAAATGACCAACCCTGTGAATGCGGCACCTGCCGTGGCACCAACCGGAACATCCGAGGGTGCCGAGGTGGTCGGAGACGGAGGTAGCGCGACGGTCGCCTCCGCAGACGCACAGCGGCCGCCTCTCGAGATACCCTACTACCTCCATCCTTTCCTGCCGGACGAGTGTTTCTGGTACTGTATGGAGAGGCGTTGCCCTTGCGTCCGTATCTTTCCGTAGTCGCAATGTGGCGTCCGAACGGGCTCTGGCCCTCACCGCCAAGGAAAGGTGCGGTGAGGGCCAGAGCGCTGTATCGATTGCGGTCACTCGCGTCCATCCCGCCGACCAGACCAGAGCGCATGCGGGTTGCAAGGATCCCGGCCTTTCGTCTGCGGCGGACTGGGCTGGCGACCATACTGGTCTCCGCAACCCTGATTTCCTGTGCCACGGATGAGACTGACGGCACACTCACATTGGCGGACGGATCCAAGCTCACCGACCTCGTCACCGATGAGAGTTGCGGTGCGGTACTCGTCATGTCGCCTCGGGAGTGCCTGTCGTGCAGTGGCCTCCTGGAGACGTGGGTAGAACGTGGGCGGGCGTTGCGCTTCGAGCTTCACGTGCTGACGACCGAGCCGCCGAGCCCCAAACAGGTCGAGGCGTTGAGACTGCGGCGCGTTCGGCTTCGTGGTGTCGTCTCCGACTCACACGCGATTTCCGAGCCACGGGCATATCTTTTTGCTGACGGGGCGGTGACCGATTCGATTGTTGGCGAGGCTGAGCAGACGCTGTTTCTCAGCCGACTCATGTCAGGCCGACGCGGCGACGACGATCAGAGTGATTTGCCGGGGGACAGTCGATGTGGATGGCGTGCAGAATGATGGATGTCCGTCGCCAAGTGGCCGCGACGCAGGTGATCTCGGGTCTGCTGGTCGTATTCAGCAACGGCTTAGCGGCCCAGAATCCCGGACCCGATCTGATCCTCCGCGACAGCCTCGTGCTGGAGGAGACGGAAGAGCACTACATTGGGAATCCGCTGGCGCTGTTCGTTGCCCCCGCCCCCGATGGTTCAATGCTGGTTTCTGACGGATTCGCCGAAACGGTCCTGCGGTACGACGCGACGGGTCGACTAACGGGGCAATTGGGGCGACGGGGAGGCGGACCCGGGGAGTTCCTGCACTTGGGCGGTGTAGGCTTTGTGGCCGAAAGCGTCGCGGGCTTCCTGGATGAAACCGGAAAGCTGGAACTCTTCGAGCCGATGACGGGTGCTCATCACGGCAGCGTGAGGGTGGATGTCAATAGCCGACCGTCGTCGTTTGCGGTCTTGGGCGACTCGCTTTGGTTTGCCGGAAACAATCGGGTCTCGTCGGCATCCCACGGGGTGATCACCTTCGCGGATCTGGTGGACGCTACCGACGCCACGGAGCAAGCGCCCCCAATCGTGTTGGACCTTGGGACGGTGCCTGTGCCTTACAAAGAGCAACATGCCTTGGCGGGATCGCTGTCTATCGCTTTCATAGGCGCGGGTGACCGTGATGTGGTGCTGGGGTTTACCGGAAGCCCCTTCCTTATTCGTATCAATCACGAAGGTGCGGTCACCGACACGGTTTGGATCGGAAAGGGGCTGCGGCGCGGCGAACCGGGTGAAGACGAGCTTCTCGAAGTCATGCGCGGCAAACAGCCTGGAAGTCAAGAGGACTTGCGGTCATGGATGTTCGACTTCTTTACCGGCTCGTCGCTGGTTCGTGGACTGTCGCGGGACGGTGCCGGGAACGTCTACACGCTTCACCAGGACAGCGACCGCGACGAGGACGGCACCATGACGGGAGTCAGGCTCTACGCAGCCGTGTCCCGTTTCGACGGTGATCGCGGCTGTGGTGACACTCTGATTCCCACCTCGGATGTCGGAGTTCCGATTCCGTTTCTGCAGGGCAACACTCTGTGGATCCTAGACCGACAGTTGCGGGCAGGCGCGGAGACACGCATAGCAACGGTCGTGCGACGATTCACCATCGACCCAGTTCGATGCACGGGCACGGTGCGATGAGGACGCTTTTCGCAGGTGTACTAGCGATCATGGCTTCGGGCGGCCGTGCAGACGGGCAGAGCGGAACCATTTACTACGCCAGCGGCGCGTCGCTGGATGTCGAGATGCCTGGGGAACTAGCTGAAGTCCCCGCAGTGTTGGAAGCATGGAGCAGGGCGCCGTTCGTCCTCCACTTCATTCCCTCGCGATCCCTGATGGTGAGGGATAGGTGGAACCAAGGCAGTGGCGTTGCGCCTGCAAGGTTTCGCGCAACCGGAGCCAACCTGAACGCCTTGGGCCGAGCCCTCAAAGCGTGGTATGCGGTCACGCCAAGTGTCCTCCGACAGGCGTATGTCGGGGAGGACGGGTCCTCGGGAGTCAAGGTGATGGGCGTCGGTAGGACGCTGTATCGCATCGCCGAGGGGGTCACTCCGGTCGAGTGGAGAATCACCGAGCAGCATGGGGAGCATCTGGGATACGATGTGACCCGAGCGGTTGGTGAAGCGGCGGGCCAACGGGTTGAGGCGTGGTTCGCACCGGACATTCCGGTTCCGTTCGGCCCGGCACTCTACGGTGGACTGCCGGGGATGATTCTGGCGCTATCGCTGAATGAGGGGGTAACGACCTACACGGCGACCGGGATTGTGTTGGAAGGGGTGGAAGTTGGAGTGATCCAGATACCTGAGGAAGGTGAAGCGATATCGTCCGAAGAGTTCCGGTCGTTCCTGAGTTCCGCAGTCACGCAGTCCTTATCCACGTTCCGGGATATGATTCGGTGGTACACGAACGTGGAGTGTATGGTCGGGTGGCGAGACAATGTCCTGGTGCAGTGCCTGCAGTCACGGGGGGACTCATCGCGGTGAAGCTCCAGATCCGAGCCTTCCCGCCATTCAAGTACGATTTTCCCGCTTTCGCGGTACGGTCCAGCGAGGTCCAGCAAGACGGCAGAACGCGCAGATCGTGCAGTCCTGTATGACTTTAGAAGACTTCCTGCCGTGATTTGAGCCATCCGCAATCTGCTGGGCCAGCAAGATCTGAGGCGGCTCCTGGTCACGGGAGCCATGTCGGTCGTCCAGCACGCGAGCCGGCGCGGCGAGATCACGGATCCGTGGCTGGCCGGGATGTTGGCACGCAAGCCGAAGAAGGTGGTCGCGGTGGCGCTCGCCAACAGGACGGCGCGGGTGGTCTGGGCGCTGAGCACGAGA
The DNA here is from genome assembly GCA_965208295.1 of Longimicrobiales bacterium. GTDB lineage: Bacteria > Gemmatimonadota > Gemmatimonadetes > Longimicrobiales > Gaopeijiaceae > Bin94. The sequence goes on from OZ242328.1 coordinate 2,911,301, forward strand.
GGGGAGACCTACCGGGTTCGCGCTGCCGCCTAAAGCGGGCGAGAGAAAGGAGAGAAGCGACAGGCAAAGAAGCTACCGGGGAATGTGGGCAACAGGACGCACGAAACGGGGTAAGGGCAAACGGTCGACAAGACGGGGTCGGAAAACCAGCAATTGGCGGAGGGCTTCGAGCCCGCTTTCCCGATTTTGGATCCGATCTCACGAACACCATACGGGCCCGCGGCCAACATACGCCGCATCAAGAGGCCGGACATACGACAGTACCTGACCAGACTGCCACCGACTCGGTTCGGAAACCAAGCTTGCCCACGACGGGGCGTCCACATACGCGAATTGAGCGGAGCGGATTCTCCGCCGGTGCCCAAGGGCCGTCCTGAGCTGGTCCTCGTCGGCCCTCTGGTAGCACTGGAGCACCGTCTGGGCCGTCTTCCAGCCACCGAGTTGGCAGACAACCTTGAGGGGCTGATCCATGAGATCGGAGGCAAACTTCCGCCGTAGCGAGTGCCAGCCGCGACCGCGCTTGGGCTCCAGCCCTGCAAGTTTCTGGGCCTTGTCCCACCAAACGCGCACCCGTGACCGGTCCAAGCACCGTGAGGGGTCCTTCGGCGCGGGCAACACGGGAGAGCCCCCGCCCCTAGGGTTCCGCATCCGCGCCTCCTCCAAGACGGCGAGCACCTCGGCCGTGACCGGCGTCCGGTGCTCGTACCCGGTCTTCTCGTTCTCGGCGCGCCAGCGTATGATCCTGGCCTCCATGTCGATGTCGGACCAGAGCAGGTTGCGAATCGGCCCGATCCCGTGCCCGGTTTCGTGCGCCAGCACGAGCGCTATGTGGAATCGCCAGTCCAACTGCCGCGAGACCCCGAGCAGCGCCTGGTACTCCTCCTCGGTGAGAACAACCCGGTTGGGGTTCTTCTCGATGGGCTTGCGGAGACCCTTCAGCGGGTTCCTGTCGAGGAGCAGGCGGCCATCCTCGTCCCTCGACCGCGCCGCCCAGTTCAGCACCGCCATCAGGAACGTCAGGTCCCATTCGATCATCCGGTTGCCCACGGGCTTGCCGCTGGGGCCGACCGTGCCCGCGCGGCGCTCCCGGATGAAGCGGTCCCAGTCCGCTGAGAAAGGGTTTCGGGCCTTCGGTCCCTGCCGAAGAAGTCGAGGAACATCGCCATCGCGGCCTTGTCCCGCTGCCAAGACTTCACCCCCTTCGTGGGCGTCACCTCCTCACCGTCGATTTCAAAAAGCCGTTCCAGGGTAATCGGTTCCGGCTCGGCTTCCGCCTTGCCGTTGGGCGCGTCGATGAACCCGGCGGCGAACTCGTCCGCCTGAGTCTTCGCTCGGGTCCAGTCCCGGTGCCCCAGCGACCGGGTGAGCCTTCGCCCGTTCTCTCGCCACTCGACTTGGAACAGGCCGGTTTTCGGGTCAGGGAACACCCTCACCCGGTGCCGGCCCCATTCGCCAGCGCCGTAGGAACGCCGACTTCGTTTCGTGCGTGCCGCCATTCGATTCCTCTCGGTGATGGACCGCACGATCTGCGCGAAGGAAACCTCGCGGCGGAAGCTCGTTCGCGCGCCAGATTCCCGTTTGCCTCGGAGGAGCTGGCAACCCTTCCGCCCTTCACCGTGTCCCCGGGTTGATTGATCGATTCCGCGCCACAGAGAGTTCTCAATGACCGAATACTTGACCTACTTCTGGAGCCGCTCCCCGACTTTGCGGCGACCCGCAGGTCCGCATCCGACACGATACCTGCCGTCCGCGGCCACCACGATCGCTCTTTTGGCCACCGGCGTGGCACCGGTGGATGCGGGCGCGCAGGTCGTCGTCGAGAGCACGCTTGCGTCAGCCTGGACGACAACCCCCGAGTGGACCCTCGAAGAGGATCTGCGGATCTGGGGGCCGCCGCCGGATGGGTACTTGGGCGACGTCATCGCTGTGGCGGCCGATTCCCAGGATAACATCTATATCCTGGACGGCACGACGCAGGAGATTCAGGTCTTTGACGCCGAGGGCGGCTTCCTGCGGACCCTCGGCGGACAGGGCCAGGGGCCGGGGGAGTTTCGGGAGTCGCTGGGACCCGCCATCGCGCAGGGAGACACGCTGTGGGTGGCAGACGGGCGGGCGCCGCGCTATTCGATCTTCGGTCCGGACGGAACGTTGATCGGGACGCGGGTTCGCAGGGCGACCTGGGGCCTGATCACGGAGCGTTGCACAATCGCGCCGGACGGCAGTTACATGGAGTGGGGGGTGCGCTATCCGAACAGGGAGAGGAGCGACGACCCGTCCGATGTTGACCTTGTCCACTACTACCCGGTCCGGGTATCGCCCGATGCGGAGCAGCTGGACACGCTGCCCTACCTGGAGTTCACCCTCCAACTGGCCGATCTGCCATCTGTGGGCTTGCGGCGGCCGGTCCGGTTCGGACCGCGACTCAAGAAGGCCCTGGGTTGCAGGGACGATGTCTGGTTCGCGTCCAGCGGGGAGTACCGGGTCTACAGGCGTTCTCTCGCCGGTGACACAACCGTGGTGTTAACGCTGGAAGGAGTCAGGCCGGCGGTTGTCGACGAGGCCGACCGCGACGAGGTTCGCGCCACCTTCGAACGCTACCCCGAACTCGCGTCCGCGTCCGCGTTGATGGCGGACCACCTGCGAGCCCTGCCGGAGAACAAGCCGGTCATAGCCGGCCTCTTCGTGGATGGCGCGGGCCACGTCTTCGTGGTGCCGGAAACCTCACGGTTCGACGCGGGCACAGTCATCGACGTTTTTCTTGAAGACGGGGTCTTCCTTGGGCGGGTCGCGGTTCCGGAGGCGGTCAAGATCGACGCCGGCAAGGCCTACGCGACCGGGGACTACCTCCTCTTCGCCGGCGAGGACAAAGCCGGCACGCCCTATGTGACACGCCTGAGGATTCGGCGATGACGATTCGGTTGGGAGATCCCGATACGCGTCGAGGACACCGCCCTCCGGGCAGCACCAGACGGCACGCTACTGGTTCCTCGAACACCAACCCGCTGACTCTCCCGCCGAAGGCACGAACATGCCTTGCGGGGCCGCCGCCTTCGCCGCCGGGGGCGAGCGGCTTGATCGCCGTTCGCTGGCCCGCACGTTGAGGACCTCCGTGGAGGGAGTCACGTTGCGGGTCTCCGTGGAGAGCGACGTGTTTTCGCTTCACGAAAACCTGTGGCCGGGGGTTCCCCCGGACCCCCGAACGACATCCGCGCGGCCCAAGGAGGCCGCACCGACATGTGTCAGCGCGTTCTGAGGGAATCGGGCTTCACGAAGGTCGAGGTGACGGGCCGGTCTGGCGACGGAGGCATCGACGGGGCACGGATCCGAGAGTTGGCAATCGACCTTATTGACGGACTGGATCTTTGCAAACTCCTGAAGGAGCTGGAGCTCGGCGTAGAGGTGGTGGAATCGACCAGGCCTCTTTCCGGAGTTCTTCGCCGAGTTGTGACGACGGGGTCATGGCGCTGGGGAGATCTGCCGGTCGTGAGTGCCTCTACTGGGCGGGTTTGCGAATCAGCCGTGCCCAGAAACGGAATGGATTCAGAGGACAGCACTGGGGTCCGCGCGGAAGGGGGAACGGGTCGCAACGTCGCCCGCAAGCGGGGGATTTTTCGGGGATCGAAGGGGTGGAGCCCCTCGCCAGCCCTTGTGTATTGCCAGCCGTGTGGAGCCGCCGAAATCGCCTCTCGGGCACCGCCCAGAACAGCACTCGCCGGGCGCGTCGCAAACAAGCTCCTTGCCCTCTTGCTCGCCAGCTCACGGACAGCGAGTGCGGGGCGGGCCGACTCCGTTTCCTCGTTGGCGATGGCGGCGCTTGCTGCCGGTCGCCGCTTTTCCTCGTAGCAGTCCCACCGCCGCCCGCGAGCGGTGGCCACCTCGGTACACCACAGTTCGTCTTCGTGGTCCGTGGACCGGCCGTCCCAATGGAAGCCCACCGCGTGAACTCTCCTCTGCTGTTCCGGTCGAAGGCGGCCATAGCCAACGACCCTCTCCTCCCCTTTCGGAATGGTGACGCAGGTAACCCTTCCGCAGTCGAGGACGCCCCAAACGGTGCATAGCCCGAAGTAGTGCACGCTCACTGCCATCACCTCTCGACCCCGGTACTCATTGCGTTCCCCGGTGTCGACGTTGACGCTGACGGCGGCGAGGTGGCGGTCCTCCTCCAGACGGTCCAGCCGGTTGCGCAGAATCACGTAGCCATCGGGGTCGATGGTGATAACGGCGATCAGCACCGTGTCGGCCTCTTGGGCCTGGACCGGCCCGGAGGCAGACGCCAGCAACCCCCCGCCACCAGGGCAGCCACCATGACAGCTGCCCGCGCGGCCCGTTGCCCCGACCTCACTGGCCCGCCTCCGAGTCCGCCCGCAACCACTCCATGCGCTTGTGGAAGGCGTTTTCGACGGTCGCGCCCGGTGCCCAGCGCTCACCACCATCGAGGCGTCATGCGCCTCTCCCACGGGGTGTCCTCCCAGCCTGGACAGCCGCCACGACCTCCTGAATTGCGGGCTCTTCGCGCAGGGCGTTCACGATCTTGGTCGGTACCTCAAGAAGAGGATCAGTTGACTTGGGAATCTTGACGCCTTTCGATTTGCCCAGCTCCTCGAATTGGTATCGGAGAGAAACGAACCCCTTGCGGTGTTTCGTCACGGTTTCGGTCACCTCTGGACAGATTTCCTTGAGCCGTGCCTTGGTCTCTTGGTTGAGAGAATTAAACAGCTTCGCGAGATCGTGTCCGGGCTCGTGTTGGCCCCTGTCAAGGATCTGATAGGCCTTGAGCGCGACTTCGATTGCGAACAGTGAGAGCAACGCGCTGGCGTGATCCGTTGACCGCGCTCTCATGACTAGCCGACGCTCCTCGGGCTCCAATTCGGCCGGCGAATCCAAGTGCTGAACTCCTCGGCTCCTTAGAGATTCATAGCATTCCTGTTCCGCTTGTGTGGCGGTATCCCGCAGACGCTCAGCGGCTTCAGCAAAGTAGCTGGCATACTCGGCTGCCCAGGACGCCCTGAACGCGTGATCCGCAACCCCCAACTTCCGAGGAACGTCCTCTACGGTCATCGTTTCGCTTGGTCAACTCCACGTGGGTTATCGGGATTCCAGCCCAACACTCCCCTCGATTAAGCTGCTGCCAGAACCAAGAAAGATAACATGTCGTCCGAATCGCGCCCTTCTTCTGGACCGGATCGGAGATCGCGGGCGAAGCGACATGTTAGACCCCCGGTTTTCCGTGCCGCTGCCGGAGCGGCGGACGGGCGGGATGTGTCGTGCATCGGGCCGTCGCCCGTTCCACCCGTGGTTGAGTGTCGCACCGACCGGCCGCGCGTTACACTGCCGACCGACGTGAACCTTCCCCCCACCGTCCCAGAGGAGGAATCCCACCTCATGCCGTACAAACCAAACCATCGCGGCCGCTGCTTCAGTCCTGCGGAGGCAGTTCTGAGGCCGTCTGTGGTAGCACTCTTGGCCCTCGCTGGCGCCTGTGGTCAGGACCACGCCGACGGCGAGACCATCTTCACGCCCGAAGTCATCGGCTCCGCGAGTGTGCCGCTCAGCGACAACAACGAAGTCGCGCTGCTCGCGGATGGGAGGGTGGCCTGCGTGATCGAGTCCTACGAGGAGCGCGTTCATTGCGTGGACCTGGAAGGCGTCGGCGTGGGGAGTTTCGGTCGCAAGGGGGAGGGTCCCGGTGAGTTCGGCGGTGCCGCGTCGCTCGTGCGTGGAGACCTGGGGACGATCGGGGTGGTGGACTTTGAGCTTTCCCGGTTCTCGGTCTTCGAGCCGTCGGGCGCGTTCGTGTCGAGCGTGACCCTTCCCGGCGTCACGTTCAGCCCCGTCGCGTCATTCGACACGGTGCTGACGGGCGTCTCGCTGCGGTTCGTGATGCCGGGCGAAGACGATGACGGGCCTCTCATGCACCTGTACGAGGTGGACATCGCTTCGGGCGAGACCGTGCGGGAGGATGCGTCGCGGGGCGGGCCGTGGGATGTCGAGTGCGGCCGCGTGATCAACGGCATTCCGGACCGCCGGGGCGGGTGGGGCTTCCTGGCCTGCGGCGGCTACCTGGTCTTCGACCGAGGCGCCGGCTCCGAGGCCATGGTCGTGCGCGCCCCGACCTACGCTGAGGAGTTCCCGGACGAGCGGGACGTGGCCCGGCGCAGGGAGGAGATCGAGTCCCTCAACAGGGCGTTTGCAGAGTTGGGCCTCGAGCCCTCGGAAAGCGTCGAGGAGCGGCTGGAAAGCTACCGGGCCACGCCCAAGCGGTACTACCTGTTCACGAGCCAGCACCTGTTCGACGCCGGCAACCGCTACTGGGTCGCCACCCACCGCGACCTCCACGAGTGGTCCTACCTGGACGTGTACGAAGACACCGAATACGCGGCGTCGGTGAAGGTCAGGGATCGCATGCTGGGCTTCGACGTGGTGGGGACGACGCTGGTGGTGCTGGTCGAGCGGCAGCCCGGGCCGGAGGATGAGGATGGAGTGCCGGATCGGGCGGTGGACTGGTACGACATTGGAGAACTGCCTTTCAGCGGGCGACCCTGAGCGGCGAAGTCCGCCGGACTCCACGGACAGAGCAACGTGGCACCAACGCGCCGGGTAGAGCGACGATGTGCGAGCCTCCGCCCGTGCCACGAATCACACCACAGCGCGGGCTTCCTTGGGGGATCGAAGGGCAAGCCCCTCGCCAGCCCGAGGGTATTACTTGGGGTAGGCTGGCTTGACCACCGTACCCGCGCCGCTTTGGGCGCAGTGGGCAACAGGGTGTCACTCCCGGAACCCCGTGCCACCGGGACCGCCCGCCGTCCGGACGGTCAAGGTGATCCTCCCTGGTCTGCGGTCGGCGGAGCAAGGTTGATCGTCAGTGCCTGAATCTCGTCGATCGGCATGTCGGCGTTCACGATCAGGTTCATCAGCTCCTCCTGGCGCGGCTGACCGAACACAAGGCGGTACGCGGCCAGCTGGCGCTTCAGGAGCTTCAGTGCGGCAACCTCGCTGGTGTAGGGAAGTAACGGCACGCGACGCTCCACCCGGCAGGGTCCTTCAGCGATCCAGTGTGGGACCAGGTCCGAAAGATGGACGGCGCGGGCGGCTTGCTCCGCGTCATGGAAGATGAGAGACCACAGATCGTGCCCGGGCGACCAGTGCGCCAGGGCCCTCTCGGAATGCGCCGCGGCCACATTCTTCCTGACCGCGTGGCCCTTGTACCGATGCACGCGTCCCTCCCGCTGTTCGAGGTCCACCGGGTTGCCGGGCAGATTCCAGTGTATCAGCCGATGGCACCAAGGATGGAAGTCAAGTCCCTCCTGTCCGATCGAGGTTGACGTGAGGACGAAGGGGCGAAACGGGCTGTTGAACGCGATCCTCACTGCGTCCTGGCTGATGTGACCAACCCCGTCCTCGCCGCGCAGGTGGCCAAAGCGCAACGCGAAGGCCGTGCGGACTCGAAATTCGCTCTCAACCGGGCCCGAGACCGAGAAGAGTCGGGCGTGAACGCGCGCTCGGACGGGACTGATCCCCTGTACGAGCCAGCGGGCACAGCGTGTCGCCGTCGCGTTCGGGTCGGCGTCCGGCACCCAGGAGTGCTGGTCCCACAGCAGGTGCAGTTGTTCGTCGAGCACCGCCTGAAGGTTGCCATCGCGACAGTACTCGAGCACGAGCCGCCAGTAGGCGACATCGTCGCCCTTCGCGTCTTGCTGCGTGACCGAATGGCGAAGCATGGAGATCACCGCGGGGCGGTTAAACAGGCTCCAGAAAGCTTCGGCGACGGAGACCGCGAGCCTCCGCCGGGTTGTGTTGGTTACCCCACTGGAAAACGCCCCGAGGGCACGCGTCGCAAGCACGGCGGGCGAGCCCAGCGCGGCCTCGGTGACGAGCTCGGCGAGGTGAGGAGGACGGCGCCCTAAGCGGTCCGCATCCAGTTCCAAGAGGTCGTCCAGATAAGAGTCGAAAAGCTCTGGATTCGGCTTGGCGAGGGGATCCGAGTCCCGCAGACCTGACAGCACCCCCCTTCGCCACTGTTCCAGGAACCCGCGCAGACCGGGATCCAGTAGGAGGGGTATCGCCCATTCCCATCGGTCGTCGATCGGGCCATCGGGAGGATCGGGCAGGCCCGACAACAGCGCCTTCACCCGTTCGCGCACCCATCGGCGGCGATCCGCGCCCAACGGAGCGCCCAAGGGATGTGCGTCATCGGCCAGACGCAGACACGGTAGCAACAGCAGCAAGAGTCGGTGGCGCGACCGGCGGCCGTCGGCAGGCTGCGTGAAGCGAAGAAGCGGCCTTTGCTGGGCATCGGGGTTCTCATAGGTGCCAATGCGTCCTCCCGCCATCCGTCGTTCCGCCTCGTAGCTGAGCCAGCCGCTGACCACGTCGGGCACGACATTCCACGCGGAGAACATTAGTGACTTGGTCGCCCCGGCCGCGTCGGCGTAGGCACCCTCCAACGGCCAATACGGCACCGTGGGGGGCAGCCACAGAAGCCGCCACAAGCCATCGCGATCGAGGTGAGTTTTCGCCATCTCGCGCAGCTTGCCGTGGGCCGGGTCGATCGCCGACCAGGTCCCCAGAGCACCTTTGTCCAAGAACGACTCGCGATGCCGCCGAAGCACCGCGCGCACCTTTTCCGGCGCGCGCGCGATGGTGGCATCGAGGCGCTGGTTGACCTTATAGCCTCGCATGAAGTGGGCCAGGTACGGAGCCGATTTCCAAAAGGGCATCGGGTCACGGTCGCCCACCGCCTGAAACAGCGCGTCGGCTGCGAAGTACTGGCGCACGTCCGAAGCGCGAATCGAAGTCGAAACATCGGGGGCGGCAACCATCGCGTCCCGGTCACCGCTGGCCGCAACCCGTTCGGTGCGGGCCATGACCGCCCGGAGCAGATGCTCCACGTGGGATTTCGCAGCTCGGGCAGCCTGCAAGGCATCATGGTCCGCGGAAGCAGAGCCGTGCGAAGCGGCCCGCTTGAGCGAGCGCGCAAACCGCCTGAGGCCCTCACTCAGAGTGACGATCCGCTCCGTTCGATTGCCGAACAGGAACTTCGTGGTGGCTAGGAAGTCCTTGTAGTGGTCCTCGTGGTCGATCTCGGCGTCCGAGGTATAGAGCTTGTACGGCGTGGCTGAAAGGAGCAGGGTACGCACAGGGCGCCCGTCGTGAGCGGTGATCCGGAACAACGCCTGTGCGAGACGGGCCGCCTCGCCCTGGCGGTCTGGATTCGTCTCCAGCAGAGGCTTGAAGCGCTGGAACTCATCCAGGACGATCAGGTCAGGCTTGAGTACCTCCAGGCAGATGCCTGCAAGCAGCCGCCGCAGCCGGCCGATCAGTTTGTTGCGCGTGCGTCGGGCATCACTCGGCCATGTGTGCCGATAACGAAAGAACCAGCGGTCCAGCGTGTCGTGAAGCTCTCGCCGCAGTGCCTCGTCTGCCTGGAAGCTGTCGACGAACCGGGCCCGGATCCTTGGTTCGATGGGCAGATCGCGGTGCTTGAGGCCCCAGCGCCAGTCATCCCTATTTTTGACCCCAGCCTGCAACAGATTGGCGAGTGGTATCCAGCGTTGGGTCACCGGGTGCAACAGACGAAAGAGCACCTCGCGCTCACGCCGCTGACCGCTCTGATGTCCGAGCTTGAACGATGTGCTGGGCGTGAAGCTGACGAAGCTGAGCTTCCTTTCGAGCACGCCCGTGGCACCGTGCCGAGGTGCAAGTTCAGTCGCGAGCATCGTGAGTCTGGTCGCGCTGGCGTAGGATCCCCCGTCGCCATCGCCAATCGTCAGCTTCGGAAGATTGGCCCGAGCGATGCTGGCGTTGCTGCAGATGTACACGACATCGATCCGGTCGACCGCTTCCCAGAGGTGATCAATAGTCCGTGCGATGATTCCTCGAGCAACCAGGGTCTTGCCCAGACCCACTTCGTCGGCGACCAGGAAGCGCGAGGTGCTGTTGCCTGCCAGAAAGAGGCGGTGGAAGGCATGGTCAACTGTGCGACGCTGGAACGGCTTAAGCGGCCTCATGATGTGCTCGACGGAGGGGCGCTTCATCATCTTGCTTGCTCCCGGACGGCCGACTCCACCGCTTCCCAAACGCTCAGGAAATCGTCAGGGATCACCGCGCGCCCCCTCTCGGTCTTGCAGAGGTCAGCGATCAAGCGGCGCACGGGGCCCAAGCGCTCCGGCGCCCTTGATGCTGTCCGGACGAGATCCTCCAGCAGGGTTTCGGAGTCGACGCTCGGCCCTTCGTCGCCGCCATTGGCTCCGCCCCCTCCCGAACCCATCCAACCGGTCACGGCGTCAAGATCCCCGAGAAGCGCCCGCAGAAAGCGGAGAAAGCGCCCAGGATCGCTGACCAAGCCAACCAAGGCGTGGTGCATGCGACCCTCCGGCATGCCCCGGGCAGGCAGCCTCAGAGCGAAGCGCACCTCGTCCACGCCGCAAACCGGAACCGAAAGCCGAAAGGCGACAAAGCGGGTCAGGTGCTGGATCGGGAGGGTCAACGCCGGTGGCGGGTGCAGTGGGCGAGCCGTCCCCTCGCTCACCGAGATGGGCCACACCACCACGTCAACTGCCGCGAGCGCGCGCAGGGGTTCGGGACGCATCCCGCCACAGTCCAGCGCCCATGTCCACTCCTCACCGGACCGGTAGCACACCACCTTCATGTCGGCTTCCAGCAGCGCGTCCCTTGCGGCGGTCAATCGCCCGCGGGCCTCGACCACCTCCGGGTCAACATCTGGAATCTCGATCCGCCGGTATGAAGTGCAGAGCCGTTCGAACCCGGACTCCAGGAAGCGATCGATTCCGCAACCGGTCTTTCCCTGCGGCCGTCCCTTGCGCGCCCTGATCTCGGCGAGCGCCTCGACGTTGCGTCCATGGAGGGCAGCGGCAGTGAGGTTGGCCGAGCCTATGTACCAGGTGACATCCCAGCCGTGCTCCACGGCGATGAGCTTGGCGTGCAGGCCGGCTGGGCGAGCTGCGGCATCCTCCGCCTCTTCGTCGACCGCGAGGTCCGACAGTGTCCGTACGTCGTGCCATTCAGACAGAGTGTCGTCGGTCAGCCTGTCCAATTCATCCTGCGAACTCACCAGAAGCCCCTTGCCCCAAGCGGGGCCGGAGACCGCCTCCAGACCGGTTCGGTTGACGAAGGGAGCGACGGCGAGAGTGCGTCGTCCATCGGAGACCGGGCGCCACGGCGCGCGGGTTCCGGGCAGTCCCACGACATGGTACTTGATTGGATGCCGGAAGAAGCCGGGGGGAGCCGGGAACCGGGCTCGGCCAAGCTGATCCGCCAACGTCCTGACGCGGGCGACCGAGTCGGCCGGGACCGATGTCGTGGCTAGGTCGGGCAGCGCACGGATCAGCTCGGCCAGCGGCTGGCTCGAATCGGACTGGCCTTCCGGCTCGGGGCGTGCTTCGCTCGCCAGCGCGACGTCCCAGGATCGGTCGAAGGTCAGGTTTCTGGTCAAGACCGCGACGCGCAGGAGCTGGCGATGGTGCGACGAGTCTTGGCGTCCTTCTGCCCGACCCTCCACTGTGCCGCTTTCGGGCTCTCTTGGCTTGAACCGAGCCACCCACACCTTGGGATGGAAGACGCCACCTCCCGGAGCTCGAACCGGGTGCACGCTCGATTCGAGCATCGAATAGAGCTCGCGGGGCGCGCGTGGGATGGCAATCCCCGATCGGTCCACGAAGAGCTGAATCCGCTCACCAGCCCTCCGGAGTGCTTCAACCAGGAGCAGCGGATCGGCCAGCAGCTCCTCAAGGCCGCCTTCGGTCTCGGACACTACGCTGAGCGGCAGGGCGAGCAGTGCTTCCAAGTCCAGCGTGTAGGTGGTGAGGACAGCCAGGTCCAGCGTGTAGCCGCTGGGAGGGCGAAGCAAATCGAAGGCGACGGTACGGGAGTCCGGCGACAGCATCAAGCTACCAGTCCACGATGGAGGTCGTCGAGGAGAACTCGGACGCGGTGCCAGCGGAAGTCCATCCGTCCCACACCGGCAGCGCCGTTCCAGTCCAGTAGTCTGGCCATGTCGTCGAGCCTCGACCGACGCCCCTTGAGCTCCCTCTCCCGGGCCGCGATCAGGCGGCGCAACTGGGGGTCGACGGCGACTCTTCCAGGCTCACCATGCGTGGCGCCAACGATCTCACTGATGCGCGCGGACCAGGACTCGACAAAGCGACGCTGCGGCCCCGAAACGCGCACGCGGTGGCGGGCCGCGAAGACCCACAGCAGGTCCGGGTTGAAGGCATCCTTTTTTGCCTCGTGTTCTGTCCATTTGGAGATTTTCCCTCGGTAGGAATTGATCCGGGCCTCGTCCTCGTCGCTTCCGTGGATGGCGTGCCGCCGTTCGGCCAGGAGGAGGTTGTAGAGTAGGGGGACTCCCTCCACATGCAGCGAGAACCTACGCGCAAGCTCGACGACCTCGCGGACCTCCGGGCCCGCATTCCGGGCGGCCGGCTGGGCCCATGGCGGGCCTTCGACCACCCTGCCTACCGCGCCGGCGAGATGTGCCAGCAGCGTGCCTGCGCATCGCTCTTCGATCCTTCCCTCAACGAACTCTGCTTCTTCGTGCGTGAGGGCGAACGAGATTCCTGCCGGGAAATCGTTCGGTGCCGTAGGCAGCCGGGGGTGCCAACTGGGACGGCGCAGGTCCATGACCCCGGGGTCGTCGGCGGCCACCGCAGCGCTCAGGCTTTGGGCCGCCATCCTGCCGAAGTTGTTGTGGTACCATGCTCGGGTTCGGTCGTGCTGAAACACACCCCAGCGTACAAGTGCGTACCAGTACACCGAGCTGGGCAGCCGCGCCAGCGACGCTCCGGCACGGGCGCCAATGATGCCGTCCTCGTTGCTGTCGCGGAGCGGATGGATCAGTGAAGTCTCGGCCCGGCGGCCGGCGGCCGCGACGTCGGCGCTGCGGGTCTTTGCTGCTTCGAGTCGCTTGTAGATCCACGGAATGAACAGGACGTACCGCAGTCGGGTCTGGATGGTCGATGTCCCCGGGAACAGAGCCTCGGAGAGGCCGTCACGCAGCGTGGCCAGGCCCATCTCGTCGATCGTACCCGGCTCGTTGAACAAATCCAGGACACGCCTCATCCTGCTGCGGTCTCCCGAGGTCAGGTCAAGCCATGTCAGCGTTCCTTCCAAGTCACCCTTCATTTCTCGCCGTCCCCATTCACCACGCTGCCAACCCGGCGCCGATGGCTCCGAGGGCCCACCACAAGAGCTTGCTGCCGCTGGTCATCGTGTCGGCAACGCTGGGAGAATTGGAGTCATTTCAACGGGTCCGAGCCTGCTAGTCGGGTAATGGAAGCGAACTGGTGGAGGGCCGGTCATGATATCGTGAGCAGCACACGGGGCCAAATGTAGCCGATCGGAGTCGAGCTTGGCGGTGGGACTCCATGGAAGGTCTGGAGCCGGGACTCAGGCGCGTTGGCTCGCCAGGACGCATCAAGAGCCGTCGCCCAAATTCCCGCTATTCGACCCGGCTTTCCCGCTGTTCAAGCACGAAAGGCCCGATCGCGGACAACCCGGTGGACCGGGCGGTGGTGGCGCTGCCAAGGGCGAACGGCAACGCGCCGAGGCACTATCGGGCGCTTCCGCACGGGGAGGTCGCGGCGGCGCTTGGGGCGATCCGCCGGGTGAAGTACATACACCCTTCGGCGGTGCTTTGCGTCGAGATGATCGCGTTGACGGCGGTGCGGGTCGGAGAGGCGCTCGGGGCGCGGTGGGACGAGATCGACATAGAGGCGGGGCGGTGGACGATCCCGGCGTCGAGGATGAAGGCCGGTCGCGAGTTCTGTGTCCCGTTGAGCACGGGCGCGCTGGACATGCTTGAGCGGGCGCGGGCGCTGTCTCCCGAGTCGTCGCTGGTGTTCCCCTCGAAGACCGGCGGGGTGTTGGCGAGGAACGCGCCGGGGCGTGTGCTTCGGCGAGCCGCGGTGGACTCGACGGTTCACGGGTTCCGGTTGAGCGCCCGGTCGTCGATGGCCGGGTCCGGAGTCCCCGCAGAGGTTGCAGAGGCCTGCCTCGCCCATGTGCCCCGGAGCAGGGTGGTTCAGGCGTATCAGCGCTCCGACCTGCTGGAGCGCCGCGCGGAGGTCCTCCAAGCGTGGTGCGATTACGTCACGCAGCGATGGCCGCCGCCCTCCGCGAAGGTCTCAGAGGCCGTTTCTGGGCGGCCCACGCACATTTAGACCCCCCAGCTTCCCGCTCCGCTTCCGAGCAGCGGGCGGACGGATGCCGTCTCCCTCCGAAGCCCTCGTCAGTGCCTTCATTGCTGATCGCAGGAATGGTCAGCCCCATAGTAGGCGCGTCGCCGACGGGAAGACAGCCAGTGAGGCTTCCTCCTCGGCGGAATACTTGCGGATCGTGTCAGTTGCCCTCCGCCAAGTTCATTTCATACACGATCTCGCCGCCTCGACGGGCCAACAGTCCCTCAAACGCCTCCGCGAGGCCGGTCCAATCGTGTCCCGGGGGCGCGCTGCCAAGAAAGATTCCGTCCGCCAGAGTGCCGACCAAAATGCCGCGTAGGCGGATCATCCGAAGCTCAAATCACGGCAGGAGATCACGTAAGTCTAACTGGGACTGCACGATCTGCCACTCTTGCCATGACGCCGTATCCGGTCGGATCGGATCGCGAAAGCGGGAAAACCGGACTCAATCGGCGGGACTGCCAAGCATGGTCCAATACCTTTTGGGGGACCGTTTTGCGAGTCCGCGTTCGAGAATCACGTTTTGGGGGAAAGCTGACTTCGTGTGGAAAACCGCCGCTGAGCCATCGCCCCCGCCGCCGAGCGCATGTCTCGGCCTATGCAGAGACATTCCCCTTGGTCACCCGGTCGCGGAGGAGTCTCGATGGCTGGAAGGCCGGCGCGGCGCGGGCGGCAACTCTGACGGGTGCGCCGGTCTTGGGGTTGCGTGCGGTGCGGGCCTTGCGGTGCCGCACCTTGAAGGTGCCGAATCCCCGGATCTCGATGCCCTCTCCGCGCTCCAGCGCGTCCTTCACGGCGTCGAGAAAGGCGTCGACCACGAGGCCGCAGTCCTTCTTGGTGACTCGCAGCCCGATCGTATCGGCGGCCCGCTGAACGAGATCGGCTTTGGTCATATCTTTCTCCCACGCTCGGGTGTGTTGGCCAATTCTTGTCGTTGTCCACCAACAACTTGCGGGTGCGCGCCTCTCCCTCGTCAAGCTGCGCGGCCGATTCGCTCCCGATCGCGCCGATTCCAACCCGGCTCGCGCGTCGCCGGTTGTCGTCCGGTGGGTGACAGCCTTAGACTTGGAGGATGATCGCATCGTTCCGCCACCGGGGGCTGAAGGCGTTCTACGAGGGCAGGACGGAGCGCAGGGATTGCGCCCGAGCAAGCGGGCAGGCTGCGTGACATCCTCGCGGCGCTGGACCACAGTTCGGGACCGGGGGCATGGACCTGCCGGGGTTCCGGCTTCACGCGCTCAAGGGACGGCTCAAGGGGCATTATGCGGTCTCGGTGTCCGGCAACTGGCGCGTGACGTTCCGGTTCGAGGACGGCGCGGCGGCCGATGTGGACTACGTGGACTACCACTGAAGGAGAAGAGAGGATCATGGCCATGCACGACCCGCCGCATCCGGGCGGCATCGTGAGGCGGCGGTGCCTCGAACCCCTGGGGCTAACCGTAACCCGTGCCGCCGAGGGATTGGGCGTCACGCGGCAGGCGTTGTCGGAGTTGTTGGACGGGCGGACGGGCGTCTCGGTGGAGATGGCGATCCGGCTGTCGAAGGCTTTCGGATCGACGCCGGAGACGTGGCTGAGGATGCAGATGGCCTACGATCTATGGCAGGCGCGGGGCCGGACGGGCGAGATCGCCGTCGAGCGCTTCGTGACGGCCTGACGACCGCGACCGGCCCGACACGCGCCCGTGCCCCTGACGCCCGAACAGCGCGCCCGCGAGGAGATCGACGGGCAGCTTGAGGCCTGCGGGTGGACGGTTCAGGACTTCGCGTCCATGGACATCCACGCCGGGCGCGGCGTGGCCGTTCGGGAGTACCCGCTGAAATGGAAGCAGGGCGCGGAGATCAAGTCCGGCTTCGCCGACTACCTGCTCTACGCCGATGGTCGCGCCATCGGCGTCATCGAGGCCAAGCCGGCCGGCCATACCCTCCAAGGCGTATTGACCCAGTCCGAGAAGTACGCGAAGGGACTGGACAAGTGGGTTCCGGCTTGGCACCGCCCGCTCCCTTTCGCCTACGAGGCCACCGGCAAGATCACGCAGTTCACGAACGGGCTCGACCCGGAACCTCGAAGCCGGGAGATCTTCGCGTTCCACCGGCCGCTGGAGCTACTGCGGCTGCAAAGCCTCGGGCAGGCGCAGTTGCGCGGCTTGCTCCGAGAGATGCCCGAGCTACACGAGGGCAAGCTGTGGCCCGTGCAGCACGAGGCGATCCGGCATCTCGAACAATCGCTGGCCCACGGACGGCCACGCGCCCTGATCCAGATGGCCACCGGAAGCGGCAAGACCTTCACGGCGGTCTCGGCCTGCCACCGGCTCATCAAGCACGCCAAGGCGAAGCGCATCCTGTTCCTTGTGGACCGCAACAACCTCGGAAAGCAGACGCTGAACGAGTTCCAGCAGTTCCAGGATCCCGGCTCCGCTTACACGTTCGCGGAGGAGTTTGTGGTCCAACGCCTGCGCGGCAACGCCATCGATGACGCCGCCAAGGTGGTCATCACGACCATCCAACGCCTCTACTCGATGCTCAAGGGCGATCCCGAGTACGACCCCGCCAACGAGGATGAGTCGCTATTCGAGTCGGGCAGCCCGCTCCCCAGCGAACCCGTCCCGGTCGCGTACACTCCCGGTCTTCCCATCGAGACGTTCGACTTCATCGTGATCGACGAGTGCCACCGCTCGATCTACAACGTCTGGCGTCAGGTGGTCGAGTACTTCGATGCCTTCCTGATCGGGCTGACCGCTACACCGAGTCCCCACACCATTGGGTTCTTCAAGAACAATGTCGTGCAGGACTACTCGCACGCGAAGGCCGTGGCCGACGGGATCAACGTCGGCTACGACATCTACCGCATCAAGACGAGAATCACCGAGGAGGGCGGAGCGGTGCTGGCCGAAGCTGGGACGTACGTGCCCAGGCGAGACCGGCGAACCCGCAAGACGACGCACACGGAGCTTGAGGCCGACCTCACCTACACCGCGAACCAACTCGACCGCGACGTGGTCGCGCCGGACCAGATCCGGCTTGTCGCGAGCACCTTCCGCGACCATCTATTCACAAAGATCTTCCCTGGCCGCACGAAGGTCCCGAAGACGCTCGTCTTCGCCAAGACCGACAGCCACGCCGACGACATCGTGAAGATCCTCAAGGAGGAGTTCGGCAAGGGCAACGAGTTCTGCCGCAAGATCACCTCGCAGACGACCGGCGCCTCGCCCGAGGACCTGCTGAGCCGCTTCCGCAACTCCTTTGACCCGCGCATCGCCGTGACGGTGGACATGATCGCGACCGGCACCGACGTGAAGCCGCTCGAATGCCTCCTCTTCATGCGCAACGTCAACTCGGCGGGCTACTTCGAGCAGATGAAAGGCCGGGGCGTGCGGATAATCGACCGCGACGAACTGAAGAAAGTCACCCCGGACGCGGAGAACAAGACGCACTTCGTGATCGTTGACGCGGTCGGTGTGTGCGAGCGCGACAAAACGGTGTCGCCGCCGCTCGAACGCAAGCCGTCCGCGAGCACGAAGAAACTGCTTCAGATGGCGGCGACGGGGATGGCCCACGCCGACCTAGTGTCGAGTCTGGCTTCGCGCTTGGCGCGGCTAGGCCGCCAGGCAGGTGAGGCGCAGGCGGCACGGATCGCGAAGGAGGCGGGCGGTAGGAGTCTTGCGGCACTGACCGGAGCGTTGCTGACGAGCATCGATCCCCGACTGACGCACGACGCGGCCATGGACAAGTATGGCCTGTCCAAAGACGACGATCCGACCCCCGAGCAGCTGGCAGCGGCAGAACACGAGCGCATGGCCGAGGCGCTCAAGCCGTTCACAAAACCGGGGCTCCGGAGGGCCATTATCGAGGTCGCTCAAAGCCTGGACCAAATCATCGACGAGGCGGCCATCGACGTGCTGCTCGATTTTGGGCACAGCGAGGCGGCGGTCGCGAGTGCGCGATCCAAGCTGGACGACTTCCAACGGTTCATCGAGGAGAACAAGGACGAGATCGAGGCGCTCCGCATCCTGTATGGCCGACCCTACCGAGCCGGGCTCCGCTACCGTCACGTCAAAGAGCTTCGCGACGCCCTTCGGAGTTCTCCGGTTGGTATCCACGACCCCGAGAATGGGCTGTGGAGACTCTACGAGGCGATGGAACCGGACAAGGTGGCCGGGAGGGGCGGTAGTGCACTTGTGGATCTGGTGGCCATCGTCAAGCACGCGATCGAACCCGGCGAACGGCTCGTTCCGGTTGCGGAACAGGTGGAGGCCCGCTACCGCGAATGGCTCGCCGAGAAGGAGCACTTCGGCCAGACCTTCACGGCCGCTCAGCGGAAGTGGCTCGACGCAATCAAGGACCACATTGCCAAAAGCCTGAGCATCGAACGGGACGACTTCGAGGACGTGCCGTTCAACCGGTGGGGCGGGCTCGGCGGCGTGTACGGGGCTTTCGGTGAGGATCTTGATGCGGTGCTCGCCGAACTGAATGAGAGGCTGGCCGCGTGAGTGGGACGCCGACGGGCTGGACCGAGGTGGAGTTGGGGGAGGTGTGGCACGAGTCCCGGGCTCGGGCTCGGCCAGATGCCATCGCACAGACGGACTACATTGGGCTTGAGCATGTCGAGGGCGGAACCAATCGGATCACTGGTGCGGGGAGGTCGGATGGCGTGAAGAGCGCGGTGGCGGTCTTCTCCGCAGGAGACGTCCTCTACGGACGGCTCCGCCCGTATCTGAACAAAGTGATCCAACCCTCCTTCGCCGGGGTAGCCTCGACCGAGTTTCTCGTGTTCAAGGAAGCCCAGGCGCTTGTCAACGGCCTTCTGATGCACCTACTGTCCTCAAGCGATCTCGTCGCGTACGCGAGTGCCAACTCGGCTGGTGTCAATCTGCCTCGCATCTCCGCCAAGCGCCTTGCCGAGTACCGCTTACTCTTGGCCCCGCTCCCCGAACAGCACCGCATCGTCGCCAAGATCGAGTCGTTGTTCGCGCGACTGGACGAAGGCGTGGCCGCGCTCAAACGCGCCCAGGCGAATCTGGAGCGCTACCGCGCGTCCGTCCTGAAGGCGGCGGTCGAGGGCAGGCTGACCGAGCATTGGAGGAGCGAGAATCCGCCCGAGGAGACCGGCGAGGAACTGCTTGGGCGCATCCTGGCCGAACGGCGGAAGCGCTGGGTGGCGGAGCAACTCGCGAAGTTCGTGGCGAAGGGACGAAAGCCGCCCCGGAACTGGAAGGCGAAGTACAAGGAGCCCTTGGCACCGGACACGAGCGGGTTGCCGGTGCTGCCGGATGGGTGGTGCTGGGCGACGGTGGAGCAGTTCGCGTCCACCGCTAGCGGCGGCACCCCTGACCGGCGCGAAGATGGCTACTTCGGCGGAGGTATCCCATGGGTCAAGTCTGGAGAACTCAAGGATGGCACCGTGTTGGCTTCCGCCGAGACCATTTCAGGCCAAGGGCTGGCATCGTCTAGCGCGAAGGTGTTCCCTGCCGGCACTCTGTGCATCGCTCTCTACGGAGCGACAGTGGGCAAGCTCGGACTGTTGCGCATGGATGCAGCTACGAACCAAGCCGTATGTGGCATCCTGAGTCCTATCTCTGCACTTCCCAACTATCTGTACTTTTTTCTACGGGCACTTAGACCACGCTTGATTCGAAGCGGAAAGGGTGGAGCTCAGCCCAATATCAGCCAACAGATCGTTCGACAGACTCCTGTAGCGCTACCGCCTTTGCCGGAGCAAGAGGCGATAATCGCCGCGCTCGATGCGCAGCTATCCGTTGTGCAGCAAGCCTCCGACCGCTTACTCCGAAATTGCCTTGACGCAGCCGTCCACCTGCGCCAATCCGTCCTGAAGCGTGCCTTCGAGGGCGGTTTGGTCCCACAGGATCCCGCCGACGAGCCCGCGTCCGTCCTCTTGGAGCGCATCCGCGCCGAGCGGGAGGCGAAGCGGAAGCGGAGCAAGCGCCGCGCACCGAAGCCGAGACGACAACCCAAGAGCCGAGTCTCCTGATGCCGAACGACACCCAACAGATCGTCAACAAGGCGTGGAGCTTCGCGCACCTGCTGCGCGACGACGGCCTTTCCTACATGGCCTACACGGAGCAGATCACCTTCCTGCTGTTCCTGAAGATGGCGCACCAACGGACCCGGCCGCCGTGGAACCGCCCTCCCATCGTGCCGGACGGACTCGACTGGCTCAGCCTTCTCGCCCGCGATGGCGAAGACCTTGAAACGCATTACCGGCGCATCCTGACCGAGCTTCCCAGGCGGGGAGGGATGCTGGGGGAGATCTTCAAGAAGGCCCGACCGGAGATCCAGAATCCGGCGACGCTGAAGCGCCTGATCGTCGACCTGATCGACCCCGAGGACTGGATGTCGATGCGCGCGGACGTGAAGGGCGACATCTACGAGGGCCTGCTGGCCAAGTCGGCCCAGGAGTCGCCGAAGGGCGCGGGCCAGTACTTCACGCCCCGCGAACTCATCAAGGCCATCGTGGACTGCGTGCGCCCGGGGCCGGACGACACGGTTTGCGATCCCGCCTGCGGAACGGGAGGCTTCCTGCTGGCCGCCCACGACCATGTGGTCCGCGAGCACGGGAGCACGCTCGACCCCGACCAGAAGGCCCACCTTCGGACGAGCTTCGTACACGGCTGGGAGATCGTGCCCGCGACCGCCCGGCTCTGCATCATGAACCTCTACCTGCACGGAATCGCCCCGGACGAGTCCCCGATCCGGTCGGGAGTAGACAGCTTGGCCAAGGACCCCGGCCAAGGCTTTTCGATGGTGCTCACGAACCCGCCCTTCGGAAAGAAGAGTAGCATCCAAATCGTGAACGAGCGCGGTGAACTCGAAACGGAGTCCGACACCTACGAGCGCTCGGGATTCTGGACGAGTACGAAGAACAAGCAACTGAACTTTGTCCAGCACGTGAGAACGCTGCTCAAGGTGCACGGCACTTGCGCCATCGTGGTTCCCGACAACGTCCTGTTCGAGGGCGGCGCCGGCGAAACCGTGAGGCGGAACCTGCTCCGAGAGTGCGATGTCCACACGCTTCTGCGGCTTCCGACCGGGATCTTCTATGCTCAGGGAGTCAAGGCGAACGTCTTGTTCTTCGATGCCAAGCCAGGGCGCGAGAGGCCGTGGACCGAGCGGCTGTGGGTCTACGACCTGCGGACGAACAAACACTTCACGCTCAAGATGAAGCCGCTCCGGCGCGCCGACCTGGACGACTTCGTGGAATGCTACCGGCCGGGCGAGCGCCACAGAAGGAAGCCAACGTGGAGCGCGCAGAACGGGGGCGGTCGCTGGCGGGCGTTCGAGTACGACGAACTGGCGAAGCGGGACAAGCTGAACCTGGACCTCCTGTGGCTCAGGGACAGGGCTCTTGAGGACAGCGAGAGCTTGCCGGAACCGGAAGTGCTGGCCGCCGAGATCGTGGAGGATCTGCACGCCGCACTGCAAGCGTTTCAAGCCGTCGCCGGGGAGCTTGAGCTGTAACTGGTGCCCCGGCGGGTGAATGGACGGTCTTCGTGGGGGGAGCCGCTGACGGCGGTGTCCGGAAGGACGAGTACCGAATTGAACGCCTTTGAACATTATCGGCGCCTGGGGTGTTGCCCACCGGTTGACTCGCCTGCGAACGGTTCGTCACCGTTTTAGACATGTACACGCCGAAACAACCGTTTGGCTCGGCGGGGAGCCGGACGGCCGCCGAGAGACGCGCAAGGGCGCTGGAGCCCTTGGGCTGGAAGGGACGCCGCGCCGAGTGGATCGCCCTCGCCTGCTTCCACGGTGGCGTGTTCACACGGCAGCAGTGGACGAGTTACCTTGGGTGCCACCACGAGAAGGTTGGCCGCGCCGTCCGCAAGCTCGTCGCCCAAGGCGTGGCCATCGAGGAGAAGCCGCCCGGCATCAACGGCATCGGCCGGATCTGCCGGATCCACGGGCGCAGGATCTACAAGGCGCTTGGTGCCGGGGACCACCGCCGCCGCCGGATCACGTCGCCGGAAGTGATGATGCGGCGCCTGCTCGCGCTCGACTACGTGCTCGAACACCCCCGCTTGCCGTGGCTGCCGACCGAAACGGATCGGGTGGCCGCCTTCGAGGCGCTCGGGATCGAGCGGGGACTCCTTCCCCAACGGGTCTACCGGGGCGCGCTCGGGGGCCTCCGGCGCTTCTTCCCGCTCGGGCTTCCCATCGCGCTGGACACGGAGCGCGCCGTCTTCGTCTACGCCGAGCCGGGCCACGAGACCGCGACGGCACTCCGTTCCTGGGGCGCGAAGCACGGCGACCTCTGGAAGGCGCTCTGGGACCTGGGCCTCAAGATCGAAGTGGTTGCGGTCGTCCGGAGATGGAAGGAGTGGGGTAGGACGAGCAGGGTGCTGACCAACTGGTCGCGGTATCCGCGCCCGTCCGAAATCGACGAGGAGACCCGGCGCGACCTCGCCCGGATCGAGCAGGCCATCCTCGGGGGGGATGTCCGCACCCTCGACGAATACGGCGGCTTGCAGGCCGCCTTGAAGCGCGCCATCGCCCTTGAGAAGTACGCGCGCCGGCGTGCGGGACGAGGGCTGACGGAACGCGTCGACACATGGATGACGGATCGGCTGGCGTGGGCTCGATTCTACTGGGAGACCTGATGTCCGGGGCCGTACCGGAGGTGTGCAAAAGACAATGGGGGTCATTGCACATTTTGGCGTTCCAGTGATGCACACCGACCGTCCTGCATATCCGCTGGCGCGGCAACGTCTTGCGGCTTCACCGCGCGGTCGGCCGTGGCGCAGGAGCCGCTTGGGGCGTGGAGGGGAGCGACCCCAGGGCCCCGAGGGCCCGGTTCGGGCGCGGGGCCGTGCGCGTTTTCACACGCTCGTCCCCGCCCCCTGCTGGGGTCGCTCCCCTCGAAAATTATCCCTGCGGGAAGGCGAAGATCTACGCCGTCGCCGTTTTCGGACGATGGAGCCGGCCGGCGACCGGCTGCGATCACCGCTGCCCTGCCGACAGGCCGGATCGGATGTCGTCCCGGATTGGGGATGCGGCGCGGTGATGGTCGGGCGGATTTGGCACGCGGGCGCGGTCGTCATCCTCGGCGTTGCCGGGCTGCCGCTGATCGTGTGAGCGTTGCGCCTCGGGGAGCCAGCGGTTTCGCGCGACGACCCGGCGACGACCGAGCGCGGTGAGGTTGCGGAGCGTCCTCCGGGCACCGGCGCATTGATCGAGCGGTTGCGGCGGACCAACCTGCTCAACGCGGGCGAGATCCATGACCGCTCGGTCTGGAGGCCACACATCGCCCGCCCGCGCCGGACGCGGCTTTCTGACGCACAGTCCCTGCGAGCCGCCCTACCGCGAGTCCTGCCCGACCTTGGCCGACCTCCGGTATCCCCGACGCGGAGAGCGCGGTCGCGGAGGGTTACGTCGTCACCCACCGCCGCCACTGCGGCACGTGTTCGTCGCTGCAGGATCTTGCGGCCTACATGGCGAGGCCGGATCTCGCTTTGCCCGCGAGGGCATGCGCGCGGAAGCTGACGGTCGCACGCGGCGCTCCTCGGGGCTCACGTCGGCGATCCCCCGGCCACCGGGCGAAATGTACGCGGTCGATCACTGGCGCTACTTTCAGATGACGCACGGTGTTATTCCGAACGCTGGGGGCAGCGGCGGCCCGGCGACATTGACCCTGCCCGACCGCGCGTCCAGTGTTCAAATCGAATGCGATTCAACGACCTCCCGTTCACTCCGCGTCCATCGGGCGCGGACCTGCCTCCAGAAAGGGTAACGGACATGGGCAGCTTGCATGATGCCGTCATGCAGTTCGTGGAACAGGAAATGAAAAAAGACCCCGGCGTGAAGAACGCGACCTTGTTCGCGGGCGCCTGCGAGATCGACGAGTCGATCGGGGAGCTTAGGCCGCAACAGTTTCACGCCAGGTATCGGTTGCCGGTAACGCGGCGGATGGCGGAGCAGCGGCAGCCCGCACGGCCTTGCGGGGATGGGTCTCTCTCCCTCCGCCTAGCGGGGGGATGCGGCAACGGTGGGAAAGGGGGCGGCCTGCCGCCGCTCCCCACATCCCACCAAGATTCGGCACCGTTCGCGTTTGTCTGCAAGATCGACCCGGCGAGGCGGGCCGGTCCACCCACCCGACGGTAAGGTCCACACAAAGGCTGGCTCGGGCGCGCCGTCCACGGGCTGAATGCCGCGGGCGGTGGCCTTCCAAACCGACCGCGACCGCCGTCCGCGGGTCTTCGGGCCGCCTTCCCGCAGGGATCGTTGGTGCGGGAGCGACCCCAGGCGTGGGGTGGGATGGCGTGCACATCCCAACCATCGCCGTGCCGTACCAGGCAACCGAAGGGCGGGGTCGCTCCCGCCACGGCCGCACCCTCTGGAACGGCACCGCCGTTCGTGCGGCCGTGGTACAACCGCAACGCGGGCAGCGACATACGGAGACCCTGCCCGCGCACATGGACGCGGCGATTCCGTGCACATGCACCCCGATGTCGATGTGCACGCGCGGTACGCCACCGACCCCGGCCGATCGACGGTCAAGATCTCAAGGGCATGGGCGACCCGCTCCGCCCGGATCGTCGGCAGGTTCCGGGTGTCTGTCCACGCGACCCGCTCCGAGGTCTCCCGACTCCGGTCCTCCGGCGTCGGGGCGTCGTGCAGACAGTACGCCGCGAGCTCGCCCACCCGCTCACCCGCCTCCAGCGTCCCGTCCGGTGTCGAAGCCCCGGAGTTCAGGGCGCGGGCAATTCTGGCGCGAGCGCTGACCGGAAGCCTGGGACGTCCACTTCGACTGCGGCTGGCACCTCACAGACCCTCGTATCCTGCGGCAAGGCCAGACCTTGCGTACTCCAGTCCTCCATGCATAGCGTGGTTCGCTGAAACCGACCGAAGCCGACATGCGAGTGCGAGGACACCTGCGGTCGAGATGTTGTGGTACGGAGATCACCTGGACAGTAGTGTCTGAAGAGAGGACGGTAGCCTCGGGAGCCATGAGGGAAGTGCGGATCCAGACGGTCGAGCGAGGGACAGCGGCGGGAACGTTGCGTCAACGACCCCTCGCGAGGGGTCTCGGAAGCGGACACCCGTCGCGCGCGAACAGCGATGGCCCGGCGTTGCGATCACCTCGTTGACTACGCCACCGTGCTTCGAGCAGGACGACCAAGTCCAGCTACGCAGCGACCGCTCGAAGGTCGGGCGCGTCCTGCGCCCTCCAAACCTGCGCAACGGTGCCTATTGGTATCGCATCAGGCTCCACACAGGCGGACTCATCGTCGCACACGAAGCGGACCTCACACGGTTCGAAGCAGATGTCTCACCAGACGAACTCCTACTCAAGGGCGCCTTCGGCGACAAGGATGATTTCTTACGGCTTGTGACCTTCCACAAGCTCGACACGCCGCTCGACAACACTCTGTACTCCTTGCAGGGATCGCGTACGGCGTTCTATCCGCACCAATACAAGCCACTCCTGAAGTTCCTCGACTCCCCCGACCACCGCCTCCTCATTGCGGACGAAGTCGGGCTCGGCAAGACGATCGAAGCAGGGTTGGTGCTGATCGAACAACGGGCGCGCCGGGCCTTGCGGCGCGTGCTCGTCATCTGCCCAGCCGCCCTGAGCCTGAAATGGCGCGAGGAGATGTGGCATCGGTTCGACGAAGAGTTCGAGATTATCGGGTCGGCTGAGTTCCGCGAACAGCTTCATCGACTCGCCCAACAAGGGGACCTCGGTGAAGCCCGGGACATCATATCACTCCAAGCGGTACGCAATGAGGCCCACATAGAGCTCCTGAATGTGACCCCTCCGCCGCTTGATCTTCTCATCGTTGACGAGGCACACCATCTGCGCAATCGTCAGACGCTCAGCCACCGAACCGTCCGGGCTCTCGCCCAGAGCGCCCACGCCGTGTTGTTCCTCACAGCGACACCTATACAGCTCGGAGAGAAGAACCTCTTCAACCTCTTTCAGTTACTCGACGACTCCGAGTTTGACGATTTCGAGGTCTTCCAGGACCGTCTGCGCGCGAACGAGCCTGTGGTGGAGGCGCAGCGTCTGGCTCGCGCCATCCCGCCGCCCATCCATGAGATTCAGAACCGCATCGAAAGTCTCGGGATGGGGGGAAGAGCGAGCTTCTTCGGTGGCAATCCGATTTACGAGCGGATCCGACGCGCGCTGGAATCTCCTCCCGACTCCCCCAGTGACAACGGACACGCTTGGGCTGCTGAATTGCAGCACGATCTCGAGGAGTTGAGTCTGCTGAGCCATGTCTTTTCTCGCACTAAGAAGCGCGATGTCTTTGCCGATGCCTCCGTTCGGACTGCGAGGGTAGTTCCCGTCGCCCTGACGCTGCCGGAACGCGCGTTCTACGATGCGGTTACGGAATTCGTCCGCGATAACGCTCCCGATGGCAAAGGGGCAATCAGGTATTTCGCAATCATGGGCGCACAGCGACAGGCTGCGTCCTGCATGCCGGCGGCCCGCGACCGGTTGCTACGAAGGACGGCATGGAGTCTCGAAGATGAGCTTGACGCTGAGGTCCACGACCTTGAAGAGACTCCTCGTTCCCACTCGGTCAAGACGACTCAGAAAGTGCTTGACGCCGCTCGTAGCTTGGGAGACCGCGACACCAAGTACGACGAACTTCTGCGCCTCCTCACGCGGCTTGATGAAGAGGAAGCTGGTAGGAAGATCATTCTATTCGCCTACTACAGGGCCACCTTGCAGTACTTGAAGGATCGCCTTGACCGCGACGGAATCACGTGCGAGTTGATCCATGGCGGCATCACCAGCGATCCTCGACACCCGGATCGCGACGAGCGCGGCAAGCGGATGCGGCGGTTCCGTGAGAACCCGGACGTGCGCCTGCTGCTCTCCTCGGAGGTGGGCAGCGAAGGGCTCGATTTTCAGTTCTGCCACATCATTATCAACTACGACCTGCCTTGGAATCCGATGCGGGTAGAGCAGCGGATCGGGCGCGTAGATCGACTAGGCCAGGAATCTGATCGAATCCTCGTTTTCAACTTCACACTCAAAGACACGATCGAAGACCGGGTGCTCACTCGCCTCTATAGCAGGATCGGCGTCTTCGAGCGAACGCTCGGCGATCTCGAAGCAATCATCGGTGAGGAGATCGGACGTCTTACGCGCGATCTGCTGTCACGCCACCTCACTCCCGAGTTGGAGAACGACCGGATCGAAAGGACTGCCCGCTCAATCGAGCACCGCCGCCGCGAACTTGAGAAGCTGGAGGCCGAAGCCGAAAGGCTTGTCAGCGGCGACGGTTACTTCCAGGACCAGTTGGACCGGATCATGCGTGGCGGAGAGTTGCTCGGGGCCGCGGATCGCGAGGCGTTCGTTCGCGGCTTCCTCGAACGGGCGCACCCTCGGGCACGACTGGATCCCGCGCGGCGCAAAGGGGTGCGTACGCTCCACGTAACCCGCGAGTTCGACGACTCGGTACGACGGTTGCCGCCCAGTGCGGCGCGGCAGCGATTCCTTCAGAAGGCCCTTTCCAGACGCGTATCGGTTGCGTTCGATTCAGAAACCGCCTTCAACCACGCCGACACCGAGTTCCTCGGCGCACACCATCCCGTGGTGCAGTTAGCGGTTCGATACTACCGAGATCACCGTGAGCAGCTTCACCCGGTATCCCGTTTCGAACTCCAGCGATCCCGCAATGCCCCCCCGGGCGCTTACCTCTTTCTGTTGTTTGCCGTACACATCGAAGCGGGAACCAAGCGTAAGCGAATGGATGCGACATTTGTCCGGCTGCCCGATGGCTCCGGCGGGTTTTCGGTGCTGGACGAGAAAGCCTGCTCGCTCCTTCTTGGCGAACTTATTCGACACGGAAGCACCGCGAGCCGCCGGGAGGATTGGGATCTCGCGAGCCTCGATGATGCGCTGGACCAGGGGTACGATGCCTTCGAGGATAGGCTCGCAGAACTTCGCCAGCGTGCCGAGGATCGTAACCGCGCGGTGGTGCAGACTCGGCTGGCGAGTCTTGATAAGAGATACCAGACCCACCTTCAGAGGGTCCAGGAGCGCTTGGCGCACGCGGAGCGATTGGGGCAGGCTCGAAGTATCATTCGCCTGTATCGCGGCCAGATCCGAAACATGAAGCGAGATTATGAGACGCGTCGGAGTGAACTTGAGGGAGACATGAACATCAGCATGGAGCCCCAACTCGTTGGTGCCGGAGTTGTTCGGATTGGAGAGTCAAAATGAGCTGGCTACGCTCGTTACGCCGACTTCTCCCCTTCGGGCGCCAGCGCGGCACTGCCCCCGTACCTACCGCGACCACGGAAGTTACCGCTCCAGGTCTTCCGACTACTCGCGTTGTCATCGGCCTCGACTTCGGAACCTCCGGGACGAAGGTTGTCGTGCGCTTGCTGGATAAGGGCCGTCCAGCGTCTGCCATCGACTTCGGCACCGACCAGCCCGGATTCTCGAGGTTCAGCTTTCCGTCGACCATCGCACTTGAGAACTCCTGTTTCCTGCTCGGGGTAGATGCGGAGAAACACCAACACGGCCCAGTGTTTCGCTCCCTCAAGCGAACATTGATCAGCACTAATGGCGGCGTTCGCCGTGCACGGTCTCTCGAACGGTGCCCGCGTCCGCAGAATCTCGACGAACACCCTCACTTTCTTGTTGCGGTCTACCTCGGTACGGTGCTGCGTCGAGTCCGGAAGCTCGTGGCGGACGAGTACGATACGGATGCCGAGTACTACTACAATCTCGACATCCCAGTGTCGCAGTTGGACGATGGTCCTGTCCAACGCGGGTTTCAGACCGCTCTCGACGCCGCAGTTGACTTCGCAGAGACCGACGGCTTGCGGCTCGACGATTATCGCACTCTTTGGGGGCGATGGCTGGAAGTGCTGGGCAGGGACTCGACGGGTGCGGCGGATCGTGAGCGAAAGCGGTGGGAACTCATCCCCGAGTCGTCGGCCATCGTGAAGGGTGCCAAGGCAGCCTTGGCGTCGATCCTGCCAGACAGTCGACGATACACCGCGATCGTGGATGTCGGCGCGGGCACCACGGACGTTGGATGGTTCAGATGGGTCACTCGCGAGGAAGGAGACCGGCTCTATTTCTTCTCGGCGAGAACTTGTCTCGTTGGGTGCGACGAGGTCGACGATGGACTCCTCGACATCTTGGCGGTCCCGGACAACCACAGGCCGCGCCTATTCCCCATGGTCCGCGCCGCGAAGCCGGAGCTTGGTGCGGAGCAGTCTGTGGACATAGGCGAGGGGTACCGTCACCTCACCCCGGGTGACCTGGGCCGAGCCGTGGACGAGATGGCTGGACGCTGTTTCGAGGAATACGGCGTTAGCTTTGGCGAGGCGTACACCAAGGATAGGAACACGGACCACTGGAAGGACATTCGCATGATCCTGGTCGGGGGCGGCTCGCAGCTCGATGGTCTTCGCGACCAGTTCAGGCATCACCCCCGCTGGGAGTCGCGGTGGTCCCGCGATGTCTCCCTGCTTCTGCCGGGGAGCTCCGCTTCAGTCGGATCATCGGCCGCAAGAACGCTCAGAGCCATGGGAGCCACGGCGGATCCACCGGGTCACGACGATGTCGTTTTCCTGCTGCCTGCCCTCGGATTGTCGTATCCCGCCGTGGAAATACCCGAACCTGGGCTCCCGGACGGCATCCCTCCCTCACCGCCACCTCCGCGAGGGCCGACCGGAGTTTACGCTTACGAAGCGCCGGACGACGACTAAAATCGTCGGTCAGCTCGGTGCTTGCCCGGTGACGGAGAAAATCTTGGTGGCACGCACTGTGCCAGATCCGACGCTGTTCGAGCGTCGGCGTCCGCTCATACAAGACTGGGCGGCCCATCTGCGCGCCGGAGAGGAGGCTCCGAGACCTGACGCCTCCGCGACGGGCTCAGAGACGGCTTGCGGGCATTCAAGAGGCTTTTCGGGTAAGTCGCGGGCCGCAGGATCGCCTCTGACGCACGATCTCCGGTCGCCGAGGGCGAGACGGGCAATCCGTGCCGCGCGCCCCTGGACCGGCGGGTCGCCGCCTTGGCGGCGTCGAGACATCGGAGGCGAGCGCGGACGACGACTGCCCAACGCCTTCCCGCAAGGGACTGCTGGACTGGGAGCGACCCCCACGGCGGAGGTGTCCGGGATGTGCACATCCCGACCCTCCGCGATGCACGCACTGGGCATCGAAAGTGGGGGGTCGCTCCCAGCCACGGCCAAAAGGCCCGGTTCGGCATCGACGAATCGGGCAGCCGTGGCCTAACCGACCGACCGCCAGCGACTTGCGGCATCGGCCGCTTGTCACATTCGAGGGTGGATTCCGTGTCCGGTCGACCTCGAAGCAAAAAACACATGTCCCGTGCGGCACCGGGATGGCCGGATCTCTATCAGTACACCGTCCGCCGGAGCCGCTCCGTCTGCCATGCGCTCACCCGGAGCAACAGCCCCCGACCCGACTGTCGGCGAGCCCGATTCCTGAGTTCCGCCAGCCGCACGAGCCCGCCCCGGATGTCGCCACACACCTCTCGGATCAGGTTCTTGTCCCCGCTGCGGAGGACATGCTCGATCCGCTCGATCTTCCGGGCGATCTCCGCGTCGTGCTTGGATGGGCTCGGGTCTCTCGCCCAGTTGCCGAGCACGGTGTCCGCACGGCTCGTCTCCTTCCAGCCCCGAGCAACGGCCACGACCTCGATCTTGAATCCGCGATCACGGAGCATCCACCATAGCTTCCGGTGTGCCGCGCCCCAGGCGCGCAGCGATGTCGCGGTCTCGTGGCCGGGATCGACGTACACGAAGACGGCGCGCTTGGCGCCCAACGCGAGCGGCAGGCCGAGGTGAAAGTGGCGGCGTATGTTCCCGGCGGCACCCCGGTAGGTCCGCTGGGGCAGGACCCGGCGCTCGATCCCGAGCGCCTCGAACGCGGCGACCTTCTCGGCCTCGGTCGGGAGCCACGGCAAGCGGGTACGGTCGAGGACGTAGTCGAGCGCCAGCAGCCGACGCATGAGCACGGCTCTGGACGTGATTCGGCGCGGCCGAAAGAACTCCTCGGATCCGAGCGCCCGGTAGACCTTGCGGGCCCGGATCCGGCACAACCGGCGGATTCCGTGGATGCCGGCCGCCGGGGCCTCCTCGACCGCCAAGCCCTGCGCGACTAGGGCGAGCACGGCGCGTCGCACCTTCTCCGGGTGGCAACCCAGGAAACTCGTCCACTGCGCGCGCGTGAAGGCGCCGCCGTTGAGGCAGGCCAAGGCGATCCACTCGGCCCGGCGTCCGGTCCAGCCAAAGGCCTCCAGAGCCTTCTCGCGCCCCTTAAGATGGGCGATCAGAGCGGTCGCCCGTGGTTGAAGGACTGGCCGTGCATGTCGCTCCTTTACTCGCTGCCCCGTGTGACTCCTGTTGAAATCGGGAGCGGACGTTGGGCCGCGTCAAGCTGCGCCTGCGAGTCGAGGCCCCGGTGCGATCCAGCCCGACCCCGAATGCGGCGAGACTTCGGACTAGTTGAGTCCTAAGAGGTTGACATGTAGCGCAGGGGGGTCGTGGTGAAGATCTGGGATGGCTTCGCAAAGGCAGTCGATCGAGCGCGGGGCGTCCGGATTCTGCCTGGATCTCATCCGCCAGAGTTTCAACTCGAAGATACCTGGTGTCCGAGTCAGGGGGGCGACCATGGAGTCGCTCGTAGAACGGTCGCCGAGTTCGGACCAGTCGCAGAAGGTGGGCTGGGAGGGGGCAATGGTCGCGTTCTTCCCCAAAACCAGAACCCACCATGACCGCAGCGTGTCCGGCCATGAGCCGAATCGGCGATCGAATCTAGGTGGAGACGGAGATTGCTCGGAATCGCCGGGCTGACCACAATCAACCTCCGCTGGGCCTCTTCGATGAGTCTGACAAGTTCCTCATCGACGCGGAGGAGCAGACCACGCTTGTCGATGTCATGAGCCGTCCGTCCGGCGCCACGCCGGGAGGCTTCGGAGTCGCACCCGTAGCTCGTTCACGAATGCCTTCAGCGAACGGTCGGCCCGCCCGGCTCGGTACAGGTTCATGTCGTTGACGAGGGCAGAGGCAAACTCGATGCCGCCGAGCGTCTGCGGATGGCCACCACGGCGAACTGCGTCCTTCAAGTGGTCCTTGTAATAACCTCGCTCGCACTTCGCCGTGCCGAGTGCCGGTTGGTGCCCGACCACCCGGTTGAATGACCTGAGGTCCGCCATGAACCATCGTTCGATGTGCGGATTAGGACAGGCAGTGACGAGCAGGGCCCGAAGCTGATCATGCGTCGCTTCTTCGATTTCGGTCCGCGTCCGGGCGAAGGTCGAGCAGTTGGTGTCAATTGCCACGACCAACACGTCCGGAATTCCCGTGAATACGCCGCGTTCCCACAGGCGCTGGTAGGACTCGAACTCGCGCATCGCGCGCCCGTGTCCCCCGACCGCCGATCGCACGCGACAGCGAACTGCGACCGCCTCTTCGGCCGCGATCCGCTTCACCAGCGGGACGAGGTACTCTTCGTGGGCGCGGTCCTCTACGAAGAGGTCGACCGTTGCCCCATCACTCATCCATGAATCCGCGGAGGACGAGGTTCTCGAACAGTGCGTCTTCGGCTGGGGTCGTGAGCCCCTCGGCGATTTCGACGTCCTGAAACAGCGGCGCGTCGGCGCCAAAGCGCTGGATCTCGGTTTGGTGCTCTACGCGCCGGACGTTGAACAGCGAGATGTCATCGCTGTCCCTCGCCCGCGCCTCTCGCAGGATGGCGCTGCATAGGAGCGGGGAGTGGGTGGTGACGATCACTTGGCGGCCCTGATCCAGGGCTAGCGAGGCGAGCAGGCGCGCGATCAACTCCAACCGTCTCGGGTGTACGCCGTTCTCCGGTTCCTCCAGCGCGACCAGCGAACCGCCCCACGGATTCACTACGATGGCACACAGGGCAATGACTCTCAGCGTGCCCTCGGAAATCACGCGAGCCGAGTACGTAGCTTCGCCTTGCCGGGTCCACAAGTCGATCGTCCCCTGCTGTTCGTTCAACTGCACGTGTAGGGCGTCGATGCCCGGTACGATCGACCGAAGCGCCCGGCCGACGGCGTCGAAGTGGTTCTGGGATTGAGCCCGGATCTTGTACAGGAACGATGCGATGAATTCGCCGTGCATCCCGATGTCGAACACGTCAGTCGGGGATTGATGCATCCGCATCGCGGTGCGCGGCTCCAGATAATACGTGCGCCAGTTGAGGAGTTCGTTGCGGATGTCCTCCAGCCACGGATATCCATCGCCGGCCAGGCTCCGGTCGGAGAGAATGGCGTGATTCTGCCCCAGCGCCTCCAGGCGGGGATGGCCGGGCTTCCCCTTTCGTCGAACGCGAAGGGTGTTCTGATACCGCTCGATCGCGGCCGTAGCGTTTTTCCGCTCGCGACCCGCCTTCGTTAACTGAGTCAGATACTCGTCCTTCACGCGAAGTTCGCCCGACGTGAAGTTCATCTCCGGCTGCACGCGATACCGATAGTTGCCCCCTCCCTGGGTAGAGATGTCGGCCTCCAGCGTGAAGGAAGCGGCTCCGTTCTGGAACAGCGCCGGCCACCCCCCGGCGCCGAAATGGAAGGTCTCCAACGGGTATCCCCGTAGCGGCCCGAAGGCGTCGGCCAGCGTACGCTGGTTCCCGATCCACGAAAGCGCTTGGATGGCCTCGAGAAGATTGCTCTTCCCGGCCGCATTGGTGCCGAACAAGACCGCAAGTTGCGGCAACTCGACCGTCACGTCGGCCAGAGACCTGAACTTTCGAACCGTGAGTTTCTTGAGCATCGGACTTTCCTTGGTGGCCCGTCCTCCGTCCCGCACGACGGAGCCGAAACACGTCGACCGGTTCTGGTCGGGACGGAACATAACATACCCGTCATCCTCCGTCCCAACTTAGCTCCACGGTAGTCCGCAGAAACAAACGGCCCGAGTCGCGCCCCACGCGAGAGCGGACCGGGCCGCCAACTCTGGACGACGCGCCCGCCCAGCGCGAGGTTTCAAGCAGTGCAGATCGTGCAGTCCATCGAGAGAGGAATCGAACGATGGCACGCACGAAACGAAGCCGCCGGAGCTACGGCGCCGGCGAGTGGGGCAGGAACCGGGTCCGGGTGTTTCCCGACCCGAAGACCGGCCTCTTCCAGATTGAGTGGCGCGAGAACGGGCGAAGGCTCACCCGGTCGCTTGGACACCGCGATTGGGCGAGGGCGAAGAGCCAGGCGGACGAATTCGCCGCCGGGTTCGCAAGCCCGGACCTGAACGGCAAGGCGGAAGCCGAGCCCGAGCCGCTCACGCTGGAGATGCTCTTTGACATTTACGGTGAGGAGGTGACGCCCACGAAGGTGGAGAGGGTCCAGCACCGGGACAGAATCGGGACGAGGATGTTCCTCGACTTCCTCGGGCGGGACCGCAGGCCCGAGACCCTGTCTCAGCGCGATTGGGACCGCTTCATCCGGGAGCGCCGGGCGGGCAGGATCGGACCGAGCGGGAAGCGCGTGTCCAACCGGACCATCGAGTTGGACCTGAAGTTCCTGCTCGCGGTGCTCAACTGGGCGACGAAATCCAGAGACGAGGAGGGGAGACTTTTTCTCGACTCGAACCCGCTGAGGGGCCTGAAGACGCCCAAGGAGAAGAACCCCACCCGCGTCGTCCTTTCGGAGGAGGAGTACCAGGCGATGCTCGGGATATCCCGGCAGGTCGATTGGCGGTTCCACGTCGCGTTCGTGCTCGCCCACGAGACGGGCCACCGGATCGGGGCCATCCGCAACCTTCGTTGGGGGGACATCGATTTCGAGGGCCGCGAGGTGCGGTGGCGCGCGGAGCACGAGAAGACCGGCTACGAGCACGTCACGCCGATGACCGATCAAGCGGTGGCGGTGTTGGAGGAAGCGCGCGACGCGAACCCCGGGAGCGGAGAGTCATTGGTCCTGCCCGCGCCGAGAGACCCCTCGGCGAGCATCAGCCGCGGGCGGGCGGTCGCTTGGTGGCACAGGGCCGAGCGTCTCGCAGGACTGGAGCATGTGCGCGGTAGAGGCTGGCACTCGCTGCGGCGGAAGTTCGCGTCCGACCTCATGGACCTTCCGCTCAAGGTGCTGTGCGAGCTTGGCGGCTGGAAGGAGGCCCAGACGGTGCTCCGCTGCTATCAGCAAGCCGACGCGGGACAACTCAGGAAGGCACTGGACAGTCGTCCGAGGGTCAACGCCTGACCCAATCCAATCGGCGGGAGTCAATCAGCGGGAATCCGCCCGCCGAATCCCGTAAGCTGAACGCTCACAACGACATGTGAATCGGAAAGCTCATGTCGCGTAGGCCATCATCGTGCAAAACAAGGCTGAGACCCTCCTCGATACGATCCGTGTCGAGACCCAGACCGACGTTGTGGCCCCCATTCACGGCCAAGGCGCCGTACCCCGTCCGCTCGAACCCCTTGGCATCGTTGATCACGATGCCCGTGGCCGGCCCGAACCGCCTGCCGATGTTCGGGTCGGGCACCGGATCCCCGACGAGGAGGCGATCGAACCCGTCCTCGCTGAGGATCAGCAACCCGTTGGTCTCGTGGCTGTAGTCCTGGTAGTAGTCCATGTAGGCGTCTGGAAACCCGGGTGCCCAGACCTCCCGCACTCGGGCCTCATCCGTGCGAACGCGGCTGGCGGCCTCGGGGACCGGCGCGCCGATGAGGATTCTCTCACGTCCGGCCGCGTCCTCGATGATCAGCCCACGGGCTCTGATCACACCGTCCGTAGCCGTCTCGCTCCTGACGAACAGCATGACCAGCGCCACGGTCATCAATGCGGAGTAGACCTGCAACCAGCGAATCGTACGCGTCAGATGGTCGGCGCTCTTACCCACGGAGTCCTCCTTCAATCGGCCCTGCCATTGGTATGCTCGAACACCCGCTCGTAGCGTCTCGAAGGGGTCTCGGATTGGGCCCCAGGCTGCTGACGCGTGTGTGACAGTGGAACGTCGGGCGGGGGTTGTCCGCGCAGGCTGGAATCGAGCCACGAAATGCGGCCCGCATCAGTTGCCGTCCGCGAGATTCAGCTTGTGCACGATCTCCCCGTCTCGCCGAACCAGCAGTCCCTGAAATTCCTCCGCAAGGCTGGTCCAAGCGTGTCCAGCGGGCACGCTGCCGAGAAAGACCCCATCCGCCACAGTGCCGACCAGAATGCCGCGTGGGCCTTCATCGTCCAGGATCAACAACCGCTTGGACCGCCTCCTTTCCGCCAAGGGCCAGGACACGACTGCGCTGATTTCCGGCAAGCCGTCCTACCGCACCGCAGTATACTATCCGCGGTGCAGCTTCACCTTCTCGCTCCACCAGCCGCTGGCCCCACGAATCAGATGGTCCCAGTGGGGGGACCATGTGGCCGTGAGCGTGTGGGGCGGGTTCCGGGTGGACGTGCTGGAAGACAACCGGTTGGTCAGGAGCATCCGCTGGGCCGGTGTCGGGGAGAACCGGCTGAGCCGCTCCGAGGCGGTAGCGCTCCTGGAAGCTCAGGGATACCTGGGGGCCTGCGATGACGGCCCGGCCGAGACGATCGAGAAACACGGCTTCCATCCGCAACCGCAGATCGTGCGGGGGCTGGCAGTCGCTCCGGACGGGCGCCTGTGGGTCCAAGTGAACACCGTCGAGGGAGTCCGCATTCTACTGCTCGGCTCGGAAGGGCAAATACTAGGTGTGTTGCCCCAAGCTTTTCCGATGCCGCTGACGTTCCTGCCCGACGGTCGACCGTTGGTCCAGGTCGTGGACTCTCTGGACATCCAGCGGATCGGGGTGGGTAGTGTTGTGAACTATTGAAATCCGAATCTCTGCGGTTTGCCTCACGAGTACGAAGTCGGAGATCTTTTTTCGCGGCGCCGGATCTCGCCGGGGAGCGTCTGGATCCTTCCGTGGTAGGATCAGTTATTCCGCCACCCCTGGTACTTCGTCGTGCTACCCTTCACGCCTTCGATACTGGCCCATGAAACCCAGATCCATGATGGTGACGCCAATCTCCGGCTCGACGGTGAAGGTCGCGAACGAACTCCGGTCGGTCTGCCCGTCGCCGCCGTCGAAGTAGAGGCGGAACACGTCGTCGTTCCAGTGCTCCATGTCACCCGAGAAGGTGCCCGGCTCTCCGAAGTGCAGCCTTAGCCACCCGTCCTGCGCGAGCACGACCTCGGCATGGCCGGTTCCGAGCGGCTCTGCGTAGCTGCCCACGTATTCTTCAAGGGGCAACGTGGGCCGGGTTCCCGGGACGCGGGCCGAATCCTGCGCGGCGAGGTTGCTCTCGGCTTGTGCGACGATCGCGGCCTTATGGGCCATGGACTCCCCGTGCCAATCCCGCGGCTCGACGCCGAGAAGACGGGCGAACACCCAAGCGGTGATTTCGTGGTGCGGGTGGAACCATGCGTCTCCGTTCCCCAGCACCACCACGCCAGCGGCGATGTCGGGAAGCAGTGCAACGTACGCCGGAAAACCGAACATGCCGCCGCCGTGGGACAGGTACGGGTGGCCCTCGAAGGTGGCGCGATGCCACCCCATACCGTAAGTGCCGCCAGTCAGGTCGTCCGCGAAGAGGAAGGTGGCGCCGCTCGCAATCTGGGGGGCGTGCATCTCCTCTACCGTCGTCGCCCCGAGCACGGCGCGGTCGCCGAACCTCCCCCGTGCGAGGTGCATCCGGAGCCAATTCGCCAGCTCCGCCGCGCTCGACACCACACTCCCCGCCGCCTGCATGCTGTCGTACGACTGCCAGGCCAGCACCCTGCGCGCTCCCTCGCGGTCGACGCCGTGGGGCATCGCGACGTTCCTGTCCCTTGCGTCGGCAATCCCCACCGTACCCGCCGGCGCTGTGCCCAGAAAGGTGGGCGCCACGAATGGATATTCCCATAATTCGTAGGGGCTGGCCGCGCTGTTGTGCATGTCCAGGGGATGAAGGAGACGCTCACGGACCCATTCACTCCATGTCTTTCCGGTCACGGCCTCCACCACCAGCCCCGCGACCCCGTAGCCCTGGTTGCTGTAGCGAAATTCCTTGAGCGGGGTTCGGTTGTCGAGGTGTCGAACTCGCTCTGCTGCCGTCCGGGCGTCCATGATCGTCAGCCCGGGAAACACGACGCCCGGCATCCCCGACTGGTGGGACAGAAGGTCGCGGATCGTCATCTCGCGCGTGATCTCCGGGTCCTTCACCCGGAACCACGGCAGGTGCTCGACCACCGGATCGTCCCAGTGAACCAGCCCGTCGTCCATGAGGGCGCCGATCGCCGCCGCCCCGAACGACTTGGAGACCGAGCCGATCTGAAAGAGGGTGTGCGCGTCGACCGGATCTTCCCGGCCCAGCTCCTTAACCCCGAACCCCTCGGCGAATATCACCTCGTCGGCATGCACCACGGCAACCGCCAGACCAGGCAGGTCCCAGTCCGCCATGGCCGAGCGGATGTAGTCGGAAAGGCCCGCAAGTCTGCCGTCGGCAGGGGCCTCCGCGACATCGCGGCAAGCCACCCCGCAAAGCGTGATCGCCAGACCGATCCCCAACAACACCCGGCCCCTCCAACCGCCCCCAACCCCACTACTCCACGCCATGACCCGCTGCGCGTCGTCGTACTTCACGGACCTCTCCTCTTGGTGTTGGGTGTGGCTGCCTTGCCTTCGACCACTCTGACGCGGTAGGCCTCCTCGAAGTCGGCTTAGATTGATCATGTCGCGTTGCCTCCGTGCAGGTCAGTCGCGTGGGCCGGGATCTGTCCTATTGTTGGGCGCCCCAACCGTTGAGCTTGTTTGTCCGACAGGCCGACCGCGGGGCTGACCCGAGGAAGGGTGGCTACTGCCCCGACGAGCAGGTCAAGGCGAGAAGATGGCTCGTGCGGCCCGATTGGGGACGGTGCGCAGTGATCGAAACGGAGGTGGTCCAGAAGAGACCGCGCAGGGCGTCGCTTCCGAGTCGATTCCTCGCTTTCGGCTCAGTCCAGTCGCACCCACGCCAGCCCGACGTTGCCTGCCGATGCCACTGACAAGTGGCCACGATACGCCGCCTGTGCTTCAACCGCATCTCGGCCTTCAGATTCGCGGGACTTCTCGCCACTCGATGCCAGGTCCTACTACTCCCCGTTCCCCGGAACGCTGCTGCTACCGTGCCCAACAAGAAAAGCTTTGTGGGGGGAGCGGTCACAAGAAATCCCCCCGTCCTGACGGCGGGACTCCCGCTTCCTCCACGCCCACCCTCTAAACCCGCCCTCATCCCGCCCGATACCTCAGCTTCCGATGCTCACAACCAACCACGACGGGCGAAGAGGTTACCAATCCATGTTGGCAGCGTTATCCCACATTCCGACAAGGCGGTCAGTGAAATCCCTCATCTCTGACTCCGATGCCATCGCCCTTTTATAGTCGCCTTTCGCTGCAAGCGTGAGCACCAGGGGGAGATCACTCTCCAAGTAGATCCTTGCTGGCCCCCTCGGTGCTGACCACAGATGAGTGACAAACCTCTCAATCGCGCGAATCGACTCCGAAGCCGCAAAGGCACCGTTCAGACCGAATCGAAACTCATCTGGATGATCGGCGAACCTCACGGGCACGGCACCGGCGGAAGAGTGAAAGCTGAATGCCTCTCCCCTCTTGCCAAAAGAGCCATGGGAAATAAAGTTCCTAATCTGACGTCGAGCTGAAAGCAGGTCGTCGTAGAATCGCTTTGACACTGGATCTCCAAGATCAAGTGCTGCCTTGTACTTTGTTCGCCAATCGCATCGTGCAAGTTCGGCGACCTCGGCGCCTGTGGTGCACTTGCCGGCCAAGA
Organism: Longimicrobiales bacterium; assembly: GCA_965208295.1. GTDB lineage: Bacteria > Gemmatimonadota > Gemmatimonadetes > Longimicrobiales > Gaopeijiaceae > Bin94. Next base: position 2,951,229 of record OZ242328.1, read on the forward strand.
TTGCAAGATGGACAAATGCATGTTCCGTCCAACTAAAGAAGCTCTCGATGGCTGCGACGGCAAGCCACTCGGCTTGCCTACGTAGGGCGAAAGCCGGGAAAGCAACGGTCCTTGCATTCCCTTTAGTAGTTACGACTTGCTCGTCCTTGCGACGCTCTGCGTCCGCATGCTTGGCCTTGTACAGTTGAACATGGTAACGATACCTCTCGAACAAATCGGTGCACCTGTTGACAACGTTTAGCTGTGAACCCGCAACGGCATCGGTTGCGAGTTGGTCCATGTAGGGCCGGGCGACCTTTAAGCTTGCGTGAATGCGGCGAACGATTTCGGCGGCCGCAGCTTCATCGTCCGGAAGACTTTCAGCAAAGACACCAATGCCGAACTTACGGTGCTCGATCAGGAAGGCCTTGCCTTCGAAGTCCACGGGTACAGACCATGCAATCTTCTCGAATTTGCCGAGATTCCTGAACCTCAGAAGATCAACGAGAAGGAAATAGACGAGATAATGCGGCGGTAACCGATGGCCAGCTTCTGTCCTCTGTGCCGAGAAAAGAAAGTCATTAGGCGCATCGGTCCTGCAATTCGCAGGCATCAAGGGCGCAATCGCCGCGCGTGCCTTGCGTCGAATGTCTTTAGTAGCCATCGACTCCAACCTGCTTTCCACGGGCATGGGAGGTATGGGTCATCGCGATCGGATCAAGCCACCCATGATCGACAGTCTGGCTCAGCGCTTGAGAGCGGGTGTCTGCCCTCCGGGCCGAGGCCCTGGGCGCCTCGGGTGATCGTACTGAGTGCCGAGTTGTCATTGCATTCCGTGCTCCCTTTGCTTGCACCAGTCCAGTAGGCGCATGCGCTTGTCGCACCCGGTCTTCCGTCAGATCTAGGCATGGTCCATGCTTATCGCAGCGCGTTCCAGTGCCCATGATATGAAGCGGGGTGGCTGCAGGTCCCAGTGTCCAGGGATGGGACCATCTGGCCGGGAGATTCCCGACCGGACTTACGGTTGGCATCTGTGGAGAGCTGGGTATGGGATTCTGACCACAGACCCTGCCTTGTTCATGAACTTACTCATGGAAAGCAATCTGGGGGGTTGACGGGGCTTCGGCAACACGGGAGGTCCGCCGAACGGGGTCTTGGGGGCGGTGCGAGAGGGTTCCGGGGTCGAAATACGCAGTTCACCCGGAGCAGATGGGCGATTCTCGGCACGAGGAGACACCTCGGCGCAGTGCAGGCCGCAGGGGCCGGGAAAGGGGTCGGCATGGCTGTGCGGCCCCGCTATCCGGAGGGCCCGTGCAGGGTCACAAGCCCGCAGGCGAGCATGCGCCAGTGCGCCGAGGCGCCTCCGGTGGTCGTCGTGATCCGGCGGCCCGATACGGTGAAGCGCGCGGGGGTGCGAAGCACGCGGTCGGCGAGGCGCCGCAGGCTCCAGCGGGTGCTGGTCGCGCGCTCCAACAGGGCGCGGTGGACGTGCATGATCTGGTAGCCGAAGCCGCGAGCAGCAGGCGCACTGGTTGCAAGCGAAGGCATCGACCCCCTTCTCGCGCTTACTGATCTCCTTGTCCCTGTAGTGGCTATTGCGGCGCGACGTGGACGACAGGGCCGGGCCGACGACACTCATGAGCTCGCCCAGATGGCGATGGCCCTCCGCCTTGCCGCGCTTGCGGTACAACGCCAGGAGATCCTCGCCGGACATCTCCCCGGAGGAAATCGAAGTCAGCAGCCAGAAGGTGCGCGGGAAGAGTTCGCCCGGCCGCTCGACGACGACCTGCCCCACCCTGCGGGAACGGGACCACGACCCGGCCCGGCAGGACGACTCGCAGACCCGGGTGTGGGGCTCGTCGGCGGGCACCCCGTTGTTCAGCGCATCCCAGACCACGGCGTCCATGGCCGGCAGTGCCAGACGCTTCAGCACGGCGTTGTTGCGCACCCGGGCACATAGTGCGTGCCCGCTCATCGAGCGCCGCCATTAGCGGCTCGCCAGGATATCCCGCGTCGAAGCGCACCGCGGCCCTTCTGCACAGATGCCGCTCCGCCCGCTCCAACACTTCGAGCAAAAAAACTCCAGCCCGCCGTCCGCCGTGTGCACCTGCCCCACGCGCAGCCGCAGGTCCAGGATGTCGCCCGTCTCCCCCGCCGACGCCAAGAATCGGAGGATACACGCGCCGGTGATAGTAGCCGTTCCACGCGCTGCCCGGCTGTTCCCCGTGGACCTCGACCTGCAGGCTGTCGATGTCAATCACCAGCGTCATCGGACGCCGCCGGCCGCCCATCGCCTTCAGCCGCCACCCCGCCAGCCGCTGCAACCCCTCGCGCAGCACCTCGACGCCCTCCTTCGCCGACCACGCCGCCACCCGCCGCGACAGCGTCGGCTGCGAGGGCAGGCGCCCGCCCTTGCCCAGCGGAGCCGTGCCCGCCCGGTCGCCGGTGGCCAGCCGCAGCGCCGGATCGTCGCGCAGCTCCGTCGCGTCGCTATGGTCCCGGCGGCCCTGCCCCGCCAGCAGCAGAAGCGTCCGCGCCAGCCGCCTCTGAGAATGCCGGATCCGGCGCCCGTCCCGCTTGTCCGGCAGCCCGTTCGCCAGAAACCGCAACACCCTGATGCGCCTCAACAGCTCGCGCCCGGTAGCCCGAAACCTACGGCCAAGCAAGACCGTAACTGCACAGGAGCCATGCGTGACGGCCTGGACGGGCTCAGCCTCGGGCGGCCGGCGGCCAGCGCGCTGCAGTCATGCGGGCGTCTACTCCCAACACTTTGAAAGAGAGGGCAACAGTGGCGATCCTGCGATCACTCGGATTCTTGGTCGTTCTCCTGGCGGTGACATGTTCCAATGGCGTCGGCCAGGTCCTCCCCGGGCCTCAAGGGCCCGTCGAGTTCATCGGGTTGGAGCAATGGAACGCCCAGGAACTGTACGATGCCATCCGGGAGGTCGATCCCGACCGCCCCTTCAACGCGTGCGCTGTCGTGATGAGGCGGGAACTCGGATTTGCCGACGCTGCGTCCGTCCTTTATGTCGGTTATCGCGGTGATCGGTATACGGTCGTGGTCGGCGTGGAGGACAGCACTCGGGTCCAGTACCGCCCGAGCGGAAGTGAGACGGTGGTTCTCCCGGCGACCTGGGAGAACCTCAAGGGAGTCGTCGGCGGGGATGTGCGCACGTTACAGGCTGCGGCGCGCTTCCTCGCCACACGCGGCGGCCTCTTGAGTGGCGCGCGGCGGCGTGCGATAGGCATGGGTGCCGACCCCGAGACTCTTGATCGGCTGTGGGACTTGGTCGATCGCGCGGATGGCGACGACGATCGCCGCCGGGCGCACGAAGTGCTCGCCAGGGACTCAGCGTGGTCGGCGCGGGCGGCCGCGACCCTCGTGCTCGGGAACTTCACGGACGACGACACCTCGTGGCATGCTCTCGTGGGCGCGCTGACCGATTCCGACGGAAAAGTCGCCGGGGTGGCCGCCAACATGCTCAGGGGGTTGACGTCGCGAAAGACCGACCCGGTCGAATGGTCTGGGGCCAGCTCCCATCTGTCGGCGTTGTTCGGTGGCACGAGACCGTCGACGTTCCGTCACATCCTGCAAGTCCTGGTTGCTACGGACATCGATCCTGCGTTCGGGCAACAGTTGGTTCGCGAGAATTCCGCCCTGCTTCTGGCGTACGCTGGAGCTCAGCATGAGCCGACGCAGGAGTCGGCTATCGCCTTTCTGAGAGCCGTCAGCGGCGAGGATCATGGGACGGATGTGGAGGTTTGGAGAGCGTGGGTTGGCGGACTGGAGGTGGGCTAGGGTCGTGGTCTCAAGTTCTGGGCGACCTGGTGCGGGCCCTGTCTCGAAGAATGCCCTCACTTCGTCCCGTTGCTGGAGAAGTACGAAGGCGATGACGAGGTCGTATTCCTGACCGTCGCCACCGCGGGTTCCTCCCGTGACGGTGTGGCGCAACTGCTCTCGAACAACGGCTACACGTTCCCGGTCCTGCTCGACGACGAGGGACAGGCCATCGACTCGAGATCACCGGCTACCCGACGACTTTCTACCTCGACCCCGACGGCCTGATCCAGGTACAAGCGCGAGGGGTTCGAGGAGGACGGGTACGAGCACCAGACCGCGATCCGGATCGATGCGTTGCCAGGGTCAGGACCGGACCTCGAGGTCACGCACGAGCACCTGAACCGCTACCGCGACGCCTACCTCGCCCAGTACGACACGGCGGGGGAGCGTCAAAGCTTCGAGAGGAAAAGGTGGCCCGAGATTCGGGACGATCTGCCGGAGCGCTTTCCCGCCTACGCGTCGGGAGGGCTCCTGCCGCTACCGGACGGCAGCGTATGGGTGGCACCGCACGCCTGGGGTCGCCGGCGGCGAAGGGTGGGAGAAGTTGGTCGGACTACCGGCCCCATGGTCAACGGACACGAGCAGGAAGCCTACTTACCACCACGCGGGCCACATCCATCTCGTCAAGCTCGATGAAAGCTGCCAAGCCATCCGGGCCAAAGGCGTCCGGCATCGGTGTGCTGCCGGCTCCGAAGGTGCCGATGTAGCCGCCGCTGCCTGTGAGTACATCAATTGGGCCATCGCTCAGAAGCCCCTCGCCCTGACGCATGACCCAAATCCGGCCCTCCCAACTGGTCTTCAGTTTCGCGACAACGGGGATCTCCGGGTAAAAGGGCGGAATCTCGTTGAAGTCCCTCATGAAGTCCATCAAATCCGCCACCGCAGCCTCGCGGTTCGCCTCTCCGTCCGGGAGCCTGACTGTTCCAGAAACCCGGAGGCCCCGGGAAGATCCCCTTCTGCCCTCGGCTCGCCTCTTTTCGATCATCGCTCGGTATTCGTCTTCGACACTCGGGGTCACCGGCTCTGGCCGGAATGGACGCTCTATACGACGCACCAGTCCGCCACCGTCTGGTGCCACCACGTTGATTGCGTACGCCGAAGAATCGGAATACACGATTCCCCCGTCTGGGAGGAGTGCCATCAGAAGCGCTGGTTCGAAGGTCGAGGGGCGGTTCATTCCGATGGATGACCGCTGCCCCCGGCGCGCACGGTAACGGCGGGGATTCCAAGCCTCAACCATTGTCTCGGGTTGCACCTCTTCGCCGTCGAGTCCATGGTGAACTATCCTCCGGAAGGCAGTTGCCATCTCGGGATCTCCCGGGCCAGTTACGCTTGCGACCCCCTCCGTCGTATAGACGGCAGCACCGCGTGGATCTACGAAAACCGGCGTAGACACGTTGAGCCCGTTTGCCGAGATACCGCCGACCCCCACCCGATTTCGCACCATTCGCAGGAACTCACCCTCCTGGTCGAAGACCTGGTATGCTTGGTGGCCCTCATCCCGCACGATCGTCGTTCCATCGCGCGTGACTACGTGCGCCGTCGGGGTCTTGAATTCACCCGGCCCTTCCCCCCTCGATCCAAACTCGCGAACGAAGCCTCCGAGGGAGTCGAATACCAAGACCCGCAGTTCCGGGCTAAGCGAGTCGCCTCCGCGATCGAACACATAGAGGTTGCCTCGAGCGTCGAAGCCCAAGCTACGCACCCGGTCGAACACCTCCCACGGCTCGCCCTGAAGAGTGCCTACCTGATACACTTCCTCAAAGTCACCGGTGATGAGTCGGTCGTGGCCAGTCAATCGGATGACCTGCTGGGCCTGGGCGGCCGAAGACGCTACTGCCAGCCAAACGGTGTAGGCGACGATTGAGACAGTCCTGCCAGAAGGCATCCTAATCATCGTCGGCACTTTCTTTGACTTGACGGTGGGCTGATCGCTGGAGCGGGAAAGGGTCGAATCAGGGTACTCCAACTCACGGATGAACGAAAGACACCGGTCTCAGCGGATTGCACGCGGAAGGCGTCTCACGGTAATGACGGGGACATCGAACTCATCCAATTCGACGAAGGCGACGAGACCGCCTGGGCCGAAGGCGTCCGGCATGACGAGGACTTCCGGAGCGACGGTACCGACGTAACGGCCGTCCGGCGCGAGCACGTCGATAGGACCCGGCTTTTCCGCGCCCGGCTCCGCGCTACGCTGGATCCAAAGGGTGCCGTCCCATGTCGTGCGGAGGGCTGCGATCACGGGAACCTCGGAGTAGAACCGCATGTTCTCGACCCCCCGCACCTCGCCCTCGAGGAGCGCGTTCATGAATGCGATGTCCTGGGGTCTTGGGTTGCCCTCCACGCTGCTCGGCCGGTTTCGCAGCTGCTCGATGCGGCGCTCACGTTCCGCCCGCCTCATGCGCTCCGTCACAGCCAGGGGTCGGATGGGCCGGCGCAGGATGTGCGACACCGTGCCGGACGGGTCTGTGAGCTTGATCACGTAGGCCGACGAGTCCGTAAACGCAATCCCGCCCGTCGGCAGCGCGTCGAACAGCAACTCCGGCTCGAACCCCCATGCGGCGCGCAGAAGATCCTCGATGTCTCCCACCTCGTGTTTTCGCGCCTCCGTTTCGCGGGGTGCCCAGGCCTCGACCAACGTCCGTGATGTCGGCTCCTCCGATGAGAGGTCGAAGCGCAGGATGGGGCGTGTATCCGTTGAGGAGTCCCAGGATCCGCCGACAATGCTTCGTGTGCCCGTGCCCTCCGGTCGCATATTGCTGCCAAGGTCGCCCCTGCCCAGGCGTTCGAAATCGCCGCCCGGGCCGAACACCAGGTGGCCCCTGCGCATGATGTCTACGATGAGCATGCTCCCGTCCGCCCACACGACCATCTGTCTCGGCGACCGGAACTCGCCGGGACCGTCGCCGGCGCGGCCGAATTCGCCCGCGAATCCACCCGCCGGATCGACGGCAATGATGCGCGCCCCACCCATCAGCCGTCCCCCCGACCGGTCCATGAGGTGGAGGTTGCCCGCGCTATCGAACTCGAGGCTGGAGATGGACGAGAACTGCTCCCACTCGAACTCCGCACCCTCCGATCCAATGCGGTACACCAGCTCGAGATTCGGCGACAGGGGACGATCCTCCGCGGGGAGATCGACAACCTCCTGCGCGACCGCCACCCGTGCATCCAAGCCGAGAGCCCCGAGGACCGCGGCCGCGATCACCGCGAGAACCGCCGACCGAACCAACGCCAGGCCGCCGGAGCGGCGTCGGCACACGCCGGCCGTCATCGGGTCACCTCCTCCAGTTCGGCTATGACCTCCTCCAGCGGGCGCTCCGCCTCATCAAGTCGCAGCTCGAGGCTCAGTCTTCCGGTCTCGTCCTGGATCCGCTCTGCGATCTCTCGGAGCCAGTCGTCGAGTTCGGACGCCTCCTGTTCCGTTTCGAGTCGAACCGCGGCGAGGTCGTATTCCGCGAACCGCAGCGCGATAGCGCCGAGTTCGTTGTCGAGGCCGGACTGCCGGATCGCCTCCGTAACCCTTCGGAGTAGTCCCGCCTTCCATGCGGCGAGATCCGACTCCAGATAATTGCGTCGCGCCCGCGCCGGCTGCCCGGCGCGTATGGCGGACATCAGTTCCGAGAGCTCGTTGCGGTAGCCGGAGATCCTGCCGTAGAGCACCATCGCGCCCGCGTATGGGAGCCACGCCTCCTGATATCCGCGCATGACCGTGAACATCAGGTCGCGCCAATGGCGCGCCTCCGCGTCCAACGGTTGACGCATGCCGTCAACCCTCCATTCACGTTCGACCCCACCGGCTCCCCGGGTGACCGCGAGGCGGTGGGTTTTCTGGCCCCGCGACTCGAATACGAGCCAGCTGTCCTCGCCCAGCGCCTGAACCGCGGTCCCTTCGGCATTCAGGGTGATATCCCCCTCCGCACGCATACACAGCCGCATGCCCGCGACGCGTCTCACGATCGTGAATCCACCGTCCGTCCATTTCCAATTCGGGACCCCGCTGCCGTGACCACGGATGAAGAACGGCCGGATCGAATCATTCGAGGAGGAGAGGCACTCCCCCCCCTGCTGCGTGGCCGGGGGCGCGGTCTCCCGGCTCGATTCGGTCGCCGCTTCGGCCGCGATGGTGGGCCTTGCTGCGATCCGCGCGGAGGCCTCGCTCGGAATCTCGGCGGATTCGGCTTCACCGTTCGGGACGGGGCGCACGAACGCGACGGACACCCCTGCTCCACCGATGACCATGAACGTCAGAGCCGTGCGCAGGAGGCTGGGGCGCGGACGGCGGCGTGCGAGGATGGACATGATCCTTCGCTCCAGTTGCGAGGGGTGTACGATGGGCAGCGCCAGCGCCGTCGGACCGCGGGAGAGGCCGGTGGCCAGGACGTGGAGGTGCCGGGCGTACTCCGAGGGCCGTGTGCCGAGGCTCAGTACCTCTTCGTCGCAGGCCTTCTCGCTCGCCAGCATGGCGAGGCGCGAGGCAATCCACATGAGAGGGTGAAACCAGTAGAGAGCGAACACGGCACGGCGCATGAGGTGGCGGAGCGTGTCCCGCCTGCGAACGTGGATCAGTTCGTGGGAGAGCACCACGGCGCGCCGCTCGCGGCTCCATGACGCGGCCGACTCCGGAAGCAGAATCACCTGCCGCCACAGCCCGCCGGTCATCGGCACTTCAACGGCCCCGTTGGATAGAAGTCGTACACCGGCAGGAAGACCCAACCGACGCCTTAGCACCTCGGCCTCACACACCCACTCGGGATCGCACACAGGACGCGCCGTTCGCACAAGCCAACGCAGCCGGAGGACCGCGATGGCCAGCGAGACCAGCGAAAGCCCGCACCCGATGATCCAGGCGATCCAGGCGAACTTAACGATGACGTGTCCCGTCGAAGGATCTGCCGGAGCACCACCCGCCCCACCGGAACGCGCGTCCATACGGCCCAGTTCCGCCAACAGCAGAGCCTCGCGTGCGTCGGCGGTCCACGGCGGTGGGGGCGAGCCTATGTCCTCGGTTAGCAGTTCGCGGAAGGCCGAACCAACCGCTGCCGGGGACTCTCCGACGGCGGCCGGTAGGAGCGGCACCTCCCACGAGGGACCGATGGGGCCGAGGAGCGGGAGCGCGAGGACGAGGACGAATGTCGTGGTCCAAAGCAGATGAAGCGTCCTGGGCGACCCGCGTCGCCCGAGCCAGGCGAGCACAAGTGCCAGCAGCAGCAGGCACGTGACCTGCGCCGCCAGCGTGACCGCACCCGGAGCGACACCGAGGAGCGCGGCGCCCGCGGCGTTCACCGGCCCTCCTTCGCGGCCTGCTTGATCATCTCAGTGATCCGAGCATTCTCCTCTGGAGTCAGGCCGTCCCTGCGTAGTTCGAGCAGCGTGGCCACCGCTCCCGTAACGGACCCACCGAAGAAGGTCCTGAGCACATGGCGCATCGCCGAACGCCGCGCGTGCCGCGCCGGCATCGTGGGCGAATAGACGTACCGGAGTCCGTTCCGCTCGCTCAGCAAGTGTCCCTTCTCCACCAGAATCCGCAACGTCGAGCGGACCGCCGAATACGTTGGCGGGTCATCCATGTTCTCTTGGATCTGGGCCGCCGTCGCGTTCCCCAGTTCGTGGGCGAGATCCATGACCTCGCGTTCTCGTCTGCTTAGCTTCGGGAGCGAGTTCACCTCGACTGCCTCCTTCTCTCGGGATAGGTCGACATCTCTCAACGAGATACACGGTAATCTAGAAATGCTCAAAAATCAACATTCTCGCTACCCGATAGCCCCGGTGGTAGACGATGGAGGCGCCGTTGGCGGTGCACGATCCGGCCTTACCGGGACTACGCTGCAAACTGACGAGGGAGGGGCGCCTCCCTTCGCTCCAAGTGGCTCCGCTAAGCCGGGCCTCCCGTGCAACGGTCTTGGTTCACGCGAGCATCCTATGAGTGGCAGTAGAGCAGGTTCCGAATCCCACACCCCCAAGAGGTTTTCCTCAAATGAAGCGCATCCACGTCGTCGTCGGAGTCGGCGCCATCTCGTTTCTCGTCGGAGCATTCCTTTCACCCATGGTGGGATGGCACGATCCGCGGAAAACTGAATTGGCGGCCGCGGTCGACCTCCCGGCTGCGGTGGAAAGGGTGTGGTTCCCCCCGATCGGCGAGTACGACAACGGGGGCGAGGCGCTGGACGATGAACGGTTCGGTCGGCTCATGGCGGCCCTCGATGCCGCGATGAGCGCCGACGAAACCGTGGCCGACTTTGCCGGTGAAGCGCCGTTCCACCTGACCAACTTCGCCCGGCGTCTCACGGTGCCCCGGATCACCGAACCTCGGCAGGAAGAGATCTCCGACTTCCTGACCGAGCTCGGCGAGAAGCATCCCGATCATCGTCAGATGATCGATGGCCAAAAGGCTTTCCTGTCGTCCATGTATTCCCCGAAGTCTCCAGATGATGTGCCGGTGTTCTCCGCGCGCGTCGACCTGTTGCTCAGCGACCCCGAACTGTACGCCGATGGAGACTTCGAAGACGGTCAGGTGGACCGGATCCTGGCTACGCTCCGTGCGATTCTGGGCGCACCGGAGGTGTCCGACCGCTTCGAAAAGGAGGCCGATCGCCACCTGAGTTTCGCCGGTTTCCTCTTTCAGTTCGGCCGCCTTTCGCCCGAGCAACTGGCGCGAGTTCTCGCATATATGGATGAACTTGCGGCGGCGCATCCCGAGGCGGGGGACGTGATCGCCAACGCCCGCTACGTCATCGAGAACCTGACTCCGGGCAGAGTCGCCCCGGACATCGCCGGTACGGACACCGACGGTGAGACATTCTCGCTGGAGGACTACCGGGGCAAGGTCGTCGCCCTCGTGTTCTCGGGACACTGGTGTGGTCCCTGCCGGGTGGAATACCCCTTCCAGCGCGCCATGGCGAGTCTCTATGAGGACACCAACGAGGATGCGGTCCTCCTGAGCGTGAATTCCGACCCGATCCTGGACACGATTCAGGCCGTGAAGATACGCGAATCGCTGGCCTATCGGACCTGGTGGGACGGCCATGGAGAGATCTCAACCGAGGGTCCGATCGCGACCGAATGGCGTGTCACGGCGTGGCCGACGATCTACATCCTGGATGCGGAGGGTGTGATCCGCTTTGTGCATAAGCGCGGTGCCGACATGATCGCCGCGGTGGACGAGCTTCTGCAAGAGAAGCGGTGGGCGGCGCTTGAGGCCAGCATGTTGGTGCCCGCGGGGGATCCGCAGACGGACGGGAGTTGACGGCCATCTCCGAGCGCGCCGTCCTCGTCGTCGCTGTCGCCTTGGGCTGCGCCGTGGGAGGCGTGAATGCCGACCCGCCTCTTCGTCGCGGGCCAGCTCGATTCCCAGGCCGGTTGGGAAAACAGTTGCGGCCGAGCGCGTGCTGAGGAAGGCCCTGGACAACAGCCGGGCGGTTCGCCACCCCGGCGACCAGCGCAGTCACGGAGAGCCCGACGGTCGCCAAGGCCGTCGAACGGACGATCGAGCTTCACCCGCGACGGGTGGAAGGCCGGGGGTCTGTTGCCTGAGCAGTGGAAATCGAAATTCCCTCCTCCATGCCGTGCCGCTCGACAGGCGGGTGGACCGGATCACGACGGCGGGACATCCTGGGCTGCCTCGTGCCGATCTGGGCGACGAAGCCCGGTGCCGCGCGCTAGGCTCGTCACCGGATCAACGGCGGTCTCTATAGAGGTTGATCGGGTCAAGACAGATAGCCCGCAAAACGCCGGTGGGCGACGGCAAAAGCTGCCATTGACACTACGAGCAGGGTTACGGCGGCAACACGCCCAATAACGAGCATGGCCACCCCAGCGCCATGTCGTGACGAGTTCCAAGTGAGTCTCAGCATCTTGATACCTCTCTTGCCGGTTGCGATGTGGTTGGCCCGATAGTTGGACGCTGGCGGAGCTCTTGCACCTCCCCACCAGCCCGCAGCGCATCGATCCGGATCGCCGTCTGGTGCTTATACCCCTCTGCCTCAAACCCCTCGCGTCTGTACTGGATCAGGCCGGCCGGGTCCAGAAAGAAGGTCGTCGGGTAGCCGAGGATCTTGAAGTCGATCGCCGTTCCCTCGTCGTCGAGAAGGACCGGGAAGGTGTAGCCGTTGTTCGAGAGCAGTTGCGCCACTCCGTCAGGGGAAGAGCCTGCCGTGGCAACGGTCAGGAACACGACCTCATCATCGTCTTCGTATTTCTCCAGCAGTTTCACGAAGTGCGGGAATTCCTCGAGGCAGGGCCCGCACCAAGTTGCCCAGAACTTGAGGACTACGACTTTTCCGGTCAGGCCTTGGAGCGCCCATTCGACACCGTGCTGATCGGGTAGTGTCAAGTCGGGAGGCTCACGTTCGAGGCGGGCACCGAGGGTCCGTGCCTCCAGCTCCGCTTGCACGATGGGTCGCCGCACGGCGAGCCGCTGGTCGACGGCTTCGACCGGCAGCCCGGCGGCCTCGGCAGCCTCCTCGGCCGTCCGTCTCCAGCCTCCACCGTGAGCGAGCGCTTCCACCAGCATGTCGAGCCCCCGCTCGGGGTGACCTGAGCGCATGAGGTGGCGCCCAAACTGCGCAAGCGTCCCGCTCCCGGGGGATTCCGTCGCAAGCTCCTCGAACAGCTCTCCCGCAGCTTCGGTCTGCCCGAGTTGCGCCAGCGCGCGGGCCTGCAGGACGCGTGCGGAGGTGATCAAGGACTGCTTTGAGCGCTCCCGGGCCTCGCCCAGGCTTCCGGCATAGATGTAGCCCGGGCTGTCGGCGCGCAGTGCCTCTTCAAAGTCGATGGCCTCTTCGAGGACCCGCTGCGGCTGGATCCCGTAGTGCAGCAGGCGCCTGAGCGACGAAATGGGCGACCCGTTCTGCCAGGTGATGAATTCCATGGTGGCTTCGAACAAGGGTGCCGCATACTCTGGAGCGAGCCCTGGACTGCGCGGCTCCGCCGACATGAAGATGGGTGCGCCCCCTTCCGGCGGATTATCGGCCACGGATCGGTCAGCCATCTCCCTGATGGCCAACAGGCGGCGGCTGACCCACGCGGCGCGACGGCCCAGCCTGGTCGACTGCAATCCTTCATCAATGATTCGGAACTGCTCGTCCATCGACTCCGCTGCCGACGGGCCGTACTGGAGCGTCGCAAGTTTGTGGCTCAGATCCCAGTAGCGCATGTCGTCAGCCAAGATACCCCGGTCCGTAGCGGCAAGCAGCCGTGAAAGCCAGAAGTCCTTCTCGGCCACCAGTTGCTGCCACGCCGAGGGGTCCCCCCGCCCGCCACTGCTAAGGAAGCCCTCCTGGGCGTGATCACCGAGGAGATCGTAGCCAGCTGCGAGCTCGTAGAGGATCGGCGGCTCGACCTCGCTACTGTCCCTGTAACGCTCCGCCAGCTCGTCCAACTCCCCGCGGATCGAGTCTTCCAGCGTCTGGCTCCGGTCACTTTCCTGTAGAGCCGCGGTTGCCAACTGAGCTGCGCCCAGATGATGCTGAAACACCCGGTTGCGGGCCTCCGTCTCACGACGATCCATGAGGATGGCGATGTAGGCCTCGAGTTGCCCGAGATCCGAAGCCACGTCCCGCGCATTCGAGTACAGTTCCGGTCGCCCGTTGGCGTGTTGCAGCGCCTCGGGAAGAACTCGCATGAGCTTCTCGCCATACCTTCGGTCCGTTTCAAAGGTGCCCGCCCAGCGCAAAGCGAGGAAGTACCCGTCCCACGCCGCCGCATCCGAAGGGTCCAGTTCGAGGACGCGCTCCCATGCCTCAGCCGCCTTCGCATACAGATCGAAGTAGTTGGCCGTTTGGGCATATTGGGCATGCGCCTCTGCGTCTTCAGGCATGGCGATCCGAGCCGAATCGAAGCGGTGCATGGCCCGCTCGAACCGAATGGCCTCCACATCCGCCGCGGCGTCGGCCATGAGTTCGGCATGGGATCGGGTGTCACCACAGGCTGCTGCGAAGGTGAGGGCGGTCAGTATGGGGAGGAGGAGGTTTTTCATGGGGTGGCCCTTCGTGAGGTGCGTTCCTGCAGGTGGGGGGCGTTAGCCCTTAGACGACGGCAGAGCGTGTTTCGTTGACACAGTGGATAGCGAGGCCCCCGAACACGCGGTTGGCCTCTCCTTGGAGCGGACTCGGCTCCGCAGGGTCGCCCCGCGTTTCCGAATGGTGTTGACCGTACCTTCCCTCACTCCCCGTCCTTCGGCCTCTTCGCGGGGCCGGGTAGGCGACGGACCGCCGATTCCCCACGCGAAGCTCGAAACCTCAAGACCCTCGTCTCATCAACCGACTCGTCGCCCAGAAAGAACAGCGTTTCCCCATTTCCCCCGACTAGGCGACCCGGAAGCAAAGTGTAGACGCTCCGCAGATTCAGGCCGCGATCGTACTCGGCAAGCAACGACACTCCGTTTTCTCCAGAACTCCCGTACTGTCTGAAAAGGCTGCCGCCAGCAAATGCAGAGCCCACGGTCAGGGTCGCTTGCCGGATCCATTCGCGTGTTGCCTGATCCATGGCAACGGGCTCGTCCCGTGGCAGCAACTGCGACCACTCAGGCAGCCCTGACGCCTGCGTGCAGATGTGAGCGCCTGTCTCGGAGAACAGGTGAACGGCCGGTGTCACATCAAGCCCCAGGGCCACCGAACCGCCCGGCAGGGCGGCGCCCCATACGCCATCGACGATCATCTGGATGTCGAAGAGCAGTTGATCGGCAGGGAAGAACGATTCCGTAAAGGAGCCATCGAGGGAATAGATCCTGGCCATGTCATTCCCTTCACCCGGCGATGTGACCATGCCTCCAATGAGAAAAGCGGAATCGTCAATGGCCACCACAACTCGCGGGTCCAACTGGTCCTCAAGCGGCACCGTACCCAGGACCTCCCCAGTTGCGTCGAAGAGCGTCGCGAGCACTCTGCCGGCATCGAGGGCCAGGATCCGGTCGTCCGACAGGAAGACTGCGTCCATGAGAGCCGTGAATTCTCCGGGACCCTCGCCTTCGCCACCGATGACCCGAATGATGCGTCCTTCACGGTCGGCAACTTTCAGGTCGGAGCTGCGGCTATCTGTCAGAAGAAGTCGGCCGGACGGCGCAACGCTCAAAGCCCTGACGGATAGCACAGGGCTGGGGTCGTTGGTGCCGAACACTAAAGGCTCAAGGGGGGTGAACGCCTCTGCGAAACCCCGTACGGCCTTGTCCGCTGGATGGGGGTCGCATTGCAGGCTGGAAGCGGCTTGCGGCTCCTGATCGCAGGTGAACGAGAAGAATACGGCCGCCAGCACCCACAGGCGCGTGGTCACGGTGTGGCGGGGGGATCCCAGTTCGATCATCCTTGAGTGCTCACGGTGATGCGGTCGGCATTTCACCTCGCTGGACCGACTGGTCAGAGTGTCGCCGCTCCTGCCCGGCATCGCAGCGTCCACTACCGCACCTCCGACAACAATTGCCCCACCACAACCGCATCCACACCCAGTTCGTCCGTCTCGATGAACGCGACCAGCCCGCCCGGGCCGAAGGCGGCCGGCATTACGGCGGCTCCCGCGGGATACGTGCCGACAAACCGCCCGTCCATGGTCAGGACATCGATGGGGCCGTTGTCATCGTGCGGTTCCTCGCCGTGCCGCTGCACCCAGATATCGCCGTTCCACCCCGTCTTGAGGTCCCGGACAATCGAGACCTCGTCGAAGAACTTCAGCTCTGCGATCCGCATGATCTCGCGTTCGCGTGCACGCTGCGGGTCGCGTGTGACCGGTACCCCGCCGACCCGAATCCGACTCCCACCGCCGCGCTCATCGCGCTCATCGAGGTCCTGGAGCAGACGATCCCTTTCGGCGTCGATGATCCGGTCCGTCACGGGGATCGGGTGGAGCGCCCGAGTAAGAACCCGCCAGACCCCCGCCCCCGGCCGGGCGATCTTGATCGCGTACGCCGAGGAATCCGAGAACGCCACACTGCCATCGGGAAGCACGCCCGGCAGCATGCGCGGTCCGAACACATCGGGGACCGGAACGCGATAGTTCGTCTTTCCGTCAACCGGGATTGAGGTCGGAGCTTCCCCGGCCGGCAACCAGCCATCTGCGACGGTGTCCTTGGTGACCACGTCTCCGGTGAGCATGAGTCGTTCCACCGGTCGCGATGTGTGCGGGGTGGTTCGCGCCCCTGAAGTGCCCACGCTCCCTGAAAGCAGCGGCGCTCCCACGGCGGAATAGACGCCCTCGCCCCCAGGGTCCGGTAGAAGATCCGTGATCCTCAGATCGCCCGGTTCCGGCGCCATCCGCACCATGCGTTCGAACTCGCCGTCGGCGGCGAAGATGTGGTAGGCTCGATGTCTGCGATCGGCGACCACCAGCCGGCCGTCGCGCATGACCGCGAGTCCGTCAGGACGTTGGAACTCCCCTGGTCCCTCGCCCGTTCGTCCCAACGTACGCAGGTGCTTGCCGTCCGGGGCCACCACATGGATGCGGGCAGCCCGGTTGTCGAAGATGTACAGCTTGCCCTCGGCATCGAACCCCACCCGGCGCACATTTCCGAACTGTTCCCAATCGTCACCCAACGGGGATCCCACCCGATACAGCTCCTCGAAGTTGGGCTCCAGCCGACGATCTTCGCTGGGTAGTTCGACAACTTCCTGGGCGCCCATGGGAAGGACGGTGACCAGGGACGCCAGCAGGAGAGTCATGGCTGCCCAGCCACGGAATCGCCCCCGGCCATCTCGGCGAGCAATCGATCCACGGTGGCGATGAGATCGCCGCCACGCTTGTCCACATGACGGATCACGCCGTCTTCGTCGAGGATGTAGATCATCGGCCATGTCAACACGTTCCAGGCAGTGGCGATCGGACCCGCGGTCGGAAGGGCCGCGTGTCCATCCCACCAGGTTCGGTAGTCCAGTCCTTCGTCGATCTTCGCTTGCCGAATCGTCTCGAGTTCTGCATCGCTGTTGACTCCGAGCAGCACGACTGGCTTGCCCTCGTACAGCTCGAGCATGAAGCGATGATACGGGTATTCCACCCGGCATGGCGCGCACCAGTGTCCCGAGAAGATCAGGACCACGATGTTCCCCCGATAGTCTTCCAGGGCGAATTCGATTCCCTCGGTGTCATTCGCCACGATGTTCGGAGGAATCCCTCCCGGAATGAACCTGCGCAGCTTGTCCACTTCCCTGTCCATCGTCTCGCCGAACTCCGCATTGGACGCCTTGATCTCTTCCAGCGCTGCGAACACCCGCTCGTCCTGCCGGTCGGTGAGTTGCGCGCGCTGTAGGATGCGGCCCAGTTCGCCGAAGTAGCGGCCGGCCTCCTGGCTGAATTCGTTCGCGGTTTCGGGCATGGTCAGAGCGGTACCGATCCATCTGACCAGTGCGTCGACATGAGCTTTGGTAAGCTGCCCGCCGGTGAGGGCCGAATCGACAAAGATGCTCGGATGCGTGACGTGACTCATGCCCGGGGTCATCGTGAAGGCCGGAGTGGTGGGCATGGCGTCGGCGAACAGCAGCGCCACCGAAGCCGCGTGGTGCGCAATCATATTGTGGTGATCAGGGTGCCGTTCCTGGAGCCCCTCCATATACGCGCCCATCCTCTCTCTCTGCGCTTCCGTCACCTCGGGGCGCGCCAGGCGGCGGACGAAATTCCACAGATGGATATCGCCCTCCTGTCCGAAATCGGATAGCGTCTCCTCGGCGGTCAACGCGTCATCGAGCGCCGTCATGAGCGTTCCAAAGCTCACGTCGTCCAGCGGTTGTCCGCCCGTATCGTATTCGGAGACTGGCCGAAACCACGGTTTGAGAGCCGCGGCGGGGAACACAACGTCGGGCACCTCCGCGGAGGTGCCGTCCGGATTCCTTCCGTCCACGGCCCGCATCGCTGCAATCCCCAGAACGAAGCCGCCGAGCACCAACGCGGCGGACACCAGACTCTTCTGGACAAGATGTTCACCCCCTACTTGAGACATTCCCTACTCCTTTCGTTCCCCTTGCTTCGCAGTGGAGGAGTCCACGCGCTTGGCGGCCCACCGGCCGCTGCCCCGACCGAGCATCGCCATCCGGTTTACGGCCACCCGACGATCCGGCGTAGCTCCACCGTCTGAACGCCGAGTTCGTCCCAGACCAACACGACAGCGATGTCGTCGTCCACAGCCAGTACCCTGATGTCGACCTCCGGCGAGGTCACCCGCCCCACCAGATCCCCTTCCTCGGAGTACACCGTCCAGGCGCTTCCGCCGCCGGGGACATGTCCCTTGTAGTCGGGCACCCACAGCATCCCTCCGGCCGCCTGGGGCCGCCCATGGAAGGGGTAGAAGCGTGGCAGGTCGTCGCGGTCGATGCCCTCCAGGTCGGGAATGGAGTCGCGGCCCGCCCGGGTAAGCCTCGTCGGCTCGAGCGGCAGGTGCGGCTGCAGTTCGCCGACCAGCTTGCCCGTGGCGTCGAACGCGCGGATCACCGGATCCTTGGTGTCGACGATGTGGTACTTGTCGCCCACGACGACGACAAAGGTCTCGCGCCGGTAGGGGTAGATCCGCGATCCCGTCGGCGAGTTGAAGTACTCGTAGCCCAGGTACTCCCCAACGGTGCCGATGAAGTTGCCGTCCACGTCGTACCTCGCCAGCCCATGCTCATCCCGCTGAATCATCGGCCTTTCCGCCCAACCGAATACCCATGCGGACACGAGCATGGAGCCATCGGGAAAGACGCCCTCGACCTCCGCCACGTTGTAGTCCCCCCAGGGCCGGATGCGTACCGTGGCGCCCACCTCGCCCGCGCGGTTGCGAATCGTCACCCGCGTGAGCCAGGAGTCCCAGGTGTAGAGCCTGTCGCCGACGGCCTGCAGCAGATCGAGGTTGCCGTAGTCGCCCGGGCCCTCACCTTTCTGGCCGACCGTGTGGATCAGCTGGCCGGTCGTTCGATCGTAGAACCGTAGCGAGTGCGTACTCTCCTCGGCGATGATGAGGTTGTCGTCGGTGAGTACGGCGCCGATGACATCGTGGAGCGGCTCGCTCGGATCGTCGCCGATCGTGAACAGCGGCGTGTCGTCGATCCGCATGTCCCTCTGCCGGATCGACACGCCGACGGCGCCCAATGCATCGTCCGGCAACCCGATTGGCAGGGCAATCAGCAATCCGCAGGAGATGAGTCTCAGGATGGTGACCTCCCGCCGCCCATCAACCCGACCGCGTCAATTCCCATGTCTGCACATACTCCACCCCGAGTTTATCGGTCGTCCTGCCCAGGATGTAGTCCTCGCCGATCTCGAAGATGCTCAACCCGGCGGGCGTCTCCACAAACCCCAGCGCACGCCCCTCCCTGTCGAAGACGGTCCACAACGTCCCCTCGTATGCGGCGCCGGGCAGCTTGAACTCGGCGACCCAGAGGTGGCCCAGCGCGTCGCCGCGGAGTCTGGAGTAGGCCGGAAAGCTCTCCACCAGCGGGACGTCGGCGGCAACCGCCATCCTGGGTTCGCGGTCTTCCTCCGCAAGTCCGGCGAACCGGTCGCGAAAGGCCTCGTCCTGTTCGGCCTGTGTCGGAATCCTCGTCTCGTGGTCGCGGCGGACGATCCGGGCCAGCGATCCGTCGCCGCGGTAGGCCCTGATCTCGTAGGTCTCGGTGTCGCCGATCGCGGCCAGATCCCCCCATGCGGTGGTGACAGTCGTCTTGCCGAAGGGGTGCCGCAGCGGAATGACGGCATAGTTCCCGTCATCCTGCTCGTAGAACGCGGAGAAGGTCTCGGTGCCGAGGTAGTTGCCGAGCGACGCGAGGGGGGATCCATCGGCACCCATCAGCGCATACGAGGATTCCCACCGGTGGAATCCCTGGCTGTAGCCACGAGGGGTCCGAGTCAGCAAGGTGCCATCGGGCAACACTCTGAGCACGACGTGAGGTTTGGCGTCAACGGTTCCGGCGTCCGCCCCCCCACCCGCCGCGGCTATCGCCCGCGTGGCAGCATCGGGTGGGCCGCGCAACGACATCGTCCGGCCGTGAGCGCCGGCCAGGTCGAAGATGGAGGCTCTGCCCTGTTGCGAGTCCCCGGCGATCAGGGAATCCCCGGGCCACGGACCCACGGTGGAAAGGTCCCAGAACTCTCCGGGCCCATCGCCCTGGCCCGCCCAGGTGTCGAGGTGGTTCCCGTCGGCGTCGAAGACCAGCAGCTCGTTCGAGCCGCCGTTGGCGACCACGATCCTTCCGTCGGCGAGTCTGGTGGCGGCACCGACCCGGTAGAACTGGAAGGCTTCGGAGGCGTCGCGAGTGCCAATGGACACGACGGGCTCGTCTGCTATCGCCCATCCCAGCCGGAAACCGGGCGCCGGTGCCCGGTTTTCGACGATCGGGATACCGGCGCTGTCGTGGATCTCGTGTTGTGGCCGTTCCTGGGCATGAGAGGTCGTGGCACTGACCAGGGCGGCAGCCACCACGCAGGCAAGGAAACAGGCGAACAGTGGGCGTCTGCGGGTGTGAGACCAATGACTTGGAACTGAAGACCGGGGATGGCCGGGTTCGTGGTTGCGCCGTCTCAAGTCACACTTGCCTTCCTTCTGGTGATCCGAATGTGGTTCTCCTGCGGTGGCTGCCGAGAGTCGCCAGCTACTTAACCAACGCCTGCCGGGCGAAAAACGTGCAATCGAGGCGCATCCGACGCACCGACTACCCCGACTCAGCGAGGACCACCGCACTCCTTTTCGTCCTGCGTCCAGAAGTAGAGCGTCGCCAGAACGCCAGCTGCCAGTGCATAGAGCGCGGCGTCTCCCAGCGTTACCGCGGCCGAGCGATCCAGCGGGGCCGCCAGGAAGACGAGTACCGCCATCGCCACGAGGAGGCCTGATGCGGCCAGATGCGGCCATCCGGCGGGGCGGTCGGCAAGTCGCTGGATCAGGGTTGCCCGCGTGACCACCAGGTCGTCCGTATCGTCGGTGGGGTTGACCTGCGCTTCATGCAGATAGCGTGCCCCCTGCTGGATCTGCCAGTCGAGCCAGCACGACCGGCAGCTTCGCAGGTGCTCTTCAACCGCCGGATCCGACTGTGGCGTTCCCGCTCGTGCGAGTGCGGACAGATCAGGACAGGTCATCCCTGGCCTCCTCCAGCAGCTGACGGAGTTTCTTGCGGGCATGTCGCAGATTGGACCGGACCGTCGCCGGGGACACCTTCATGATCCGTGCCGCCGACGCTGGGCTCTGTCCCTCGAGGTGGACCAGGGTGAAGGCCTCGGCCTGTCGCGGAGGCATCTCGGCCAGAGCGCGTGCCAGGCTCTCCAGGAATCGCCGGAAATTGAGCAGTCTCGACGGATCGTCCAGCAGAGCATCGGACTCTTCGTGGGGAACCACTTGAGCGGCGTATCGGACCATCGCCGACTTGCTCGTCTTCCGTGCGGCGCACCAGTCACGG
This sequence comes from Longimicrobiales bacterium, assembly GCA_965208295.1. Taxonomy (GTDB): domain Bacteria; phylum Gemmatimonadota; class Gemmatimonadetes; order Longimicrobiales; family Gaopeijiaceae; genus Bin94. Next base: position 2,972,391 of record OZ242328.1, read on the forward strand.
CAGCAATTGTGCGTCACCCTGGTAACCCAGCCCCGCAGCGCCCCCCAGTCCCGATAGCGCGCCCTCTGGGTCAATATCCGCACGGAGACTTCCTGGTACAGGTCCTCCCGGTCGTCGAGGCTGCTCGTGTAGGAGCTGACGACGCTTCTGATCATCGGGCCGAAGCGTTTCATTACTGCTCGAAAGCACTCGGGATCCCCACGCCTGAAAGACTCGATGTCGATATCGGCGCGGCCCAGGCGCTCTCGGGCTTCCGGGGACGCGGCCGCATGCGGATCGGCCAGTCCGAGCACACCGGCAAGCACTGAATCACTCATCCATACCTCCTTCTCTGCAGCAGGTAGAAAAGTAACAGCGCCTGCACCGCAGGGAGCGCGAGCGGTACCCAGGCTCCCGCAACACCCGATCGCATCGTCCCGTGATCGAGGAAGGGTGTCACGGGATCTGCCACCGTCAGAAACGCGAAGAACGCCAGTCCCCCGATCACCCCGATGGCCAGACGGTTGGTTCGTCGCCTTCCGCGTCTGAGATCTGCCGTGAGTTCGGCGGACAGAACGCCCAGAAACACATTGATCAGGCCGAACACCGAAATCGCTATCGGAAGGTGGAGCTCCCACGTGAGCACGTTCGGCGGGAATCGGTGTGGAGTGTCCACCCGCAAGCTGTACTCTTCGGGAGGATTGGCTTCCACAAAGCGGAGATTGCGCGTCACGCCAGCAGGTGTGGCCGGCCCGAACCGTCGCATTCCGGAATCTCCCTCCCCCACGCTGGCCAGGTATCGATCGTCGATCACCGGCGCCACCCACGCTGCCATCACGTAGGCAACGATGCCCAGCGTGATGCCCGCCGCCACGGCCGCTCTGAACACTCGAGGTGAGTACCCCAGCGTCCGCGTCATCACCACACCGGCCGCAAACAGCGCAAACGGCAGAATGAAGCCGATATCGGCGGCGGCATAGCTCATCCACCTGAGAAACGACCCTGACCATTGGTACGGAGGCCATTGGAAGCCCAGCAACGGCTTCGCGATGACGAACACCAGGATCCAGGGCAGCATCACTTTGGCGACCGAACCCCAGGTCCCGACTCGCGGCCGATGGTCGTCCATCTGCTCTGGTTCCCCTCCTTCCGGTGGGACGGTGCCCTCCTGACCAACGTTGCGATGAGTCGCCATCAGGTTGGTGGAATCCGGGCAGAATACGGACACCGGTCGCTCTCCCGCAACGCCAGCGGTAAGCGGATTCGCCAGGTCCGGGCCACCGCGCCCGACCCTTCCGTCCGGAACCGGGCCGACGGCCCTTGTCGCACCATCGCATTGGCGAGGGGGTCGTGATTTGCACGAAAGCGCGCTGGGAACCGTTGAGTAGATGGAGGGCAAGAATGATCGCAACGAGAACTACACGACGGTCCCAACGTCCCGGCCGGACTCCAGATCTGCCCGGCCGCCGGGATTCTTCTGTCCCTGCTCTACGGAGCCGTTCCGTCAGGTGGGCTACCCTTCTGTCGATCTCCCTTGCGACCGCATGCGGAGTACCCCCCTACGACATCGCGTACGGGGACTTCGCCGGCACCGTGGCCGAACACACCGAAGGCACTCCATTCGAAGACGCGCAGGTTGACCGGCTGATCGAGGCGCTCGATTCCGTGTTGGCGCTTCCCGAGACGGCCAGCAGCTTCCGGCGCTCGGGCGGACGCTACCTTCAGGGGTTCCGCTGGGCACTGGGGAAGGGACTCGTGAACCCGGTGCAAAGCCGACGCGTCGTCGCACACTTGGAAGGGCTCAAGGCGGATCATCCCCACGACGGGGAGATGATCGACGAACAGCGCCGTCTGTTCGAGATCCTCAGCCCGGGCCACGTCGCACGGAACATCGTCGGAACGGACACCGACGGGGTCCGGTTCGCGCTCGACGATTATCGGGGCAACATCGTCGTGCTGATCTTCTCCGGCGAGTGGTGCGGACCATGTCGCGCCGAGTACCCCTGCCAGCGGAGGATGCTGGAGCGCTACCAGGGCGAGAACGTCGTCCTGCTCGGGGTCAACAGCGACGAGGAACTCGAGACGATTCGCGAGGCCAGGGAAAGGGAACAGCTGAACTACCGAACCTGGTGGGATGGAAGCGCCGATGGCCCGATCTCGACGGAATGGGATGTCTGGAAATGGCCCAGCACCTTCATCCTGGACGGGCAAGGCGTGATCCGCTTCGTGGACCGACGAGGGGACGGAATGATCGAGGCGGTCGACCAGCTGCTCGACGAAAGAGCGAGCGAAGGGTTCGACCGAAAGTTCGCGAACGCTCGGCCCAATTCGTTGGGTGGCTCCAGCCATGGTCCGATAGTGGATCGGAAGGGGACCTGAGTATCGAGATGACAAGGGTGAACTTCGGTCGGACGACCGCCCTTTTGTTGGCTCTCACGCTCGGATGCGGGGACTATACAGGGGACGAGGCCGGAGACCTCGGCCGGATCTTTGCTCCTGAGAGAATCGGCACTGCACAGGTACCCCAGAGTGCGAACGGGAGTGTCGCGCTGCTCTCGGGTGAAGCCATCGCATGCGTCATCAACTCCTACGAAGTTCAAGTCACCTGCGTGGACCGAAGCGGTGCCGTTGCTGGAGCTTTTGGACGGGAGGGGGAAGGCCCCGGCGAGTTCGCACGCCTCTCAAGAGTCCTGGGCGGCCCTGACGGTACCGTGGGGACGCTGGATCTCGGCAATGACCGGTTCGGTGTGTACGAGGCGTCCGGAATCCTTCTGACCGAGGTGTCGCTTCCCGGCGCCGCGGTCGGCCTGAGTCCGATCGGGCGCTTCGCGGAGACCCTGGCAGGTGTGTCGATTACGACCTTCGATCCCGCCGCGATGCGGGCCGGGGCCGGACCTGGAGGGTTCCTCACCGTGTTCGAGGTCGACATCGCCTCGTCGGAGCTGGTGCGTGAGGAAGAGGTTCCACCGGTCGAGGCCGAAGTCGAATGCGGGCGGATTCTGCGCGGTTTTCCCAATCCCGGGGGTGGCTGGGTCTTCATCGCCTGCGAGGGACATCTGGTTTTCGTCGGGGCCGGCGGTGAGCCAACGGTGGTCCGGGCACCTACGTATACCGGTGAGTTGCCGCATGACCGCGATGTGGCCGAGTGGACCGAGAGCATGAGTCTGCTGGCCACGGCCGGTATTCCCCTGGATCAGGAAAGGCTGGACCGGTTCCGGAACACTCCCAAGAACTATCACCTGCTTCTCGGACAGCACACGTTCGACGAACAGGGCCGGTTCTGGATCGCGACCCAGCGCGACCGGGACGAGTTCTCCTACCTGGATGTGTACCTGCCCGGAGAGGCTGCGTTCATCGGAAGCATCAGGGTCACTGATCGAATCATGGGGTTCGACGTGCTCGGCTCGACGCTGGTGGTGGTGGTCGAGCGGCAGCTGTCGCCGGACGATCCGGACGGGATCGCGGAGCGGGCGGTCGACTGGTACGATGTGAGCGAGTGGCGGTAGGGCATGCCAGCGTTGCAGCGACGATGGTGGCACACGAACAGCGTCCTGGTGGCCAACCTCACCCTGCTGGCCACCACGCTCGCCGCAGGTCCGGCCACATCGGAGCACCGCCTTGCTGCCCAAACGGTGGTCAAGAGCGAGGCCCCCCGCGACCCGGACCTGGTGCTGGCAAACGAGCCTCTGGTGCGGATCGGATTGATCGATGGCCCGCTGGAATACCTCTTCGGCAACGTGACCGGTGCGATGCGGCTGGAGGACGGGAGCATCGTGGTCGCGGACGAACAGAGCTACGAGGTCCGACGGTACGATGGCAACGGCCGACACATGTGGACGAGTGGACGGCAGGGCGAAGGGCCGGGCGAGTACGGAGGGCTCTGGCTGCTGCGAGGCTGCCCGGGAGCGGCGATCACGGTCTTTGACTGGCATCTGGACCGGATCACCGAACTTGATTTGGACGGGAGAGTAACCGGCACGCGCGCCCTCAATGTGGTCGGAGTAACTCCGTACGGCGCTCCCGCCTGCTCGCCGGACGGCGACCTGGTCTTCACGCCGTGGCCCGACGACACACGACCGGAAGGCGTGGCCGTGGGCGAGCACCACCGCTGGCAAATGGACCTGAAGTTGGCGCGGAACGACGGGTCGGTCACTCTGCGGTCCGGGATTCCCGGAACGGAGCGCACGTTTTATGGCGGGAGCGACGGTCCGAGAAACTGGGGACGCACGATGGTGTTCGCCGTCGTTTCCACGGGCGTGTGGTACGGAGCAGCGGACGACTACGAGCTTGAGCACGTCGACTGGACCGGACGCGTAACGCGCATCGCGACATGGAACGGACCGGACCTCGAGGTCACACGCGAGCACCTGAACCGCTACCGTGACGCCTACCTGGCCCGCTACGACGACCCCGAGAGCCGCCGGCGCTTCGAACGGGACCGCTGGCCGGGGATTCGGGACGGACTGCCGGAACGGTTTCCCGCATATGATGCCCTCCTGCCGCTTGCGGACGGTAGCGTGTGGGTGAAGTCCCACGGTTGGCGGGCGCCTGACAGCGAACTCCACCTCCTGGACGCGGAAGGCGCGTGGATTCGCCGCCTCACCATCCCTGGAGGCTCGACGCTCCTCGACGCGGGGCGGGATTGGGTGCTCCTCCGCGAGCGCGGCGAACTGGGTGAGCAGACCGTGGCTGTCTATCGGTTCGTGGAGAGTAGCAGAGGAGATCTCTGAATGCGTCGGCAAGCGCGATCACTTGTCGTCGGCGGAATGTGGCTCACCGGAGGGCCCCTGGCGTCGCTTGGAGCCATCGACCTCCAAGCCCAGGAGGTGGTCGATCTCCCCGCTGAGGATCGTCCCATTTCAAGGGACTTCGAACTCGTGTTCCGCGTCGGATCGGCTGGAGCAGAGTCCGAATGGGAGCAGTTCACCGCCATCGAGCACATGGGCTTTGACAGCGCGGGCAACCTCCGGATGCTCGACGCTCCGCGATCCGACCGCGCACGCATCCTCATTGTCGACGCTGCAGGTCGATACGTAGACGACTTCGGTCGTCACGGCGAGGGACCGGGCGAGTTCGGTCTGCCCCGCCAGATGGTCGTTTGGCCGGACGGGAGTCTGCTGGTTGAGGACATCCGGCGCATGGGATACCACGTTTTCGACCGCGCAGGGGACTTCGACCGTCTGGTCAGGGAGGAGGCCGGTAGGGAGATGCGGGCGGAGCGCACCGGCACCCGAACCGTGGTGGGCGGCTCCTGGGACGATTCGCCCGATGCCGGGCGCCCCATCCTCCGCTTCGACCTGACATCGGAGATGGTGAAGGCCCACAAGCTGGTGGAAGGCTGGGTGCCGCGGCCCACGGACGAGGATCGTAGCGACGCTGTCACCGAGGTGGAGGATCTGGTCAGTGGCGTGTGGGGCTTCGAACCGGCGCTATTGTTCGACGCACTGCCTTCGGGCGGAATCGCGTTCTCCGATTCCTCGGCGTACGCGATCAAGGTGACCGACCCGTTAGGTGCGATATCGCGCGTCGTGCGCCGGCCCTTACAGCCGATGCCCACCACTGCGGCGATGAGACGCGCGGAGCGTGAGCGCCGCCTCGATACGGCGCGGAACCGGACCGTGACGGTGAGAGGTGTCCCGAATCCGGAGGCAGACGCGATGATGAACTCGATCCTCGCCGCGCAGGAGACGGAGATCGAGAACATGCGCTTCTTTCCCGAAATCCCGGTAATCGCTTCGTTGCGCGCTACGTGGGATGGTACCCTCTGGGTTCAACGGAGCACGGAACCAGGTGCGAACGAGCCGGGCCCCATTGACGTGATCACGCCAGACGGACGTTACATCGGTACCCTTCCCCGGGGGCACGTCGCCATGCCTGACGCGTTTGGTCCGGACGGCCTCGTCGCCTTTATCGAAACTGACGAGTTCGATGTCCCGGTCATCACGGTGAGGAGATTGCCGAAGGAGATCCGGTGACGTGCAGCTTCCCTTCCTGCTGGAGGTGTCGATGCCAGGACCGATTGTGCGCAATGGAACCCCCTAGCATAGCCCATCCCCAACGAAGTAGGACCCGCCTCAGAAGCCCTCCAGAGAGCATCCAGAAAGGACGCCAGAACATGAACTTGTCATATTCCCCCCCAGGCGTGTCCACTGTCATTGTCCTCCGCGCGGCATTGGCGGTTTCACTGCTTGGCCCGTTGGGGGCGGGGGCCCAGAACCTGCCCCAGCCCATCGCCGTGGCGTCATGCGAAGATGCTTGCGGGATCACCCTGACACTGGAGACGGAGTATGGCGACGATTCCGGGCCGGGAATCCTCGACCTCGTCGGGTGGGTCAAGGCGTATCGAGATGTCTCGGGGCGGACCTACATCGCCGGCGAGCCGATCGACAACGTGCTCGTGTTCGATCCGAACGGGCGCTTCCTGCGGCGAATCGGCAGGAGTGGCTCCGGCCCCGGCGAACTCAAGGACGGTTCGTCGCTCGTGGTTACGGGCGACGGAGAGTTCTCGGTCCTCGACCGCGGACGCGGAGTGATCCTGAACTTCGACCACAACGGAGGTTTTCGAAGCGAGGTCAAGACGGTGGGATGGGTTCCGCACGGAACGCGGACCTTCGCATGGAATGGACCCCAGGCCATCCATGTGGCCGATCTGACCACATCGGACAGGCGCGGATTCCCCCTGCATCTGTTCAACGTCGAGACTGGCGAGATCGAGCGCTCGTTCGGTTCGATGACGGGCCAGCGCGAGATGGGCGGCCTCCATCCCATAGCCGTCCGCCAAGACCGCCGGATCTGGATGGCCGTGGGGTTCGAGAGATATGACATCGCTCTCTGGGACACGAATCGAGCGCATCAGTTGCTTCGGCGCGAGGCAAGTTGGTTTCCCGAGCAGACTCTGAACGACCGGACGCACCCGGGAATGGGTGAGCCCCCACAGCCCTTCATCTACGCCCTCGCTCTGAGCGAATTCGACTCGCTCCTGTGGGTCTTGGGGAGCGTCGCGGACGAAGAATGGAGGAAGGCCGACCTGTACAGCGGAGACCACGACAACTTTTACGACGACATCCTCGAAGTCATCGACCTGCGGACGAATCGCGTCATCGCAAGCCAGCGCTTCGACCATAGCTACCACCTCGTCGAGGCGGGCCTGCTTGGCAGACAGGCGATCACCGCGAACGGCTCGGTGCGATACCAGACTTTCAGGGTGCAGCTTGAGGCGGATGAGGAAAAGCGCGAGGATGATTGACTACACCGCAGTGGGCCGGGGGGCCGCATGCCCTGTCGGGTCAGTTGACTGGATTCGACGCCTCGCCCTCGGCCCATCGCTTCTTGGGCCGCTTGCAATCGTCGCGGTCGGGACGGTCGGAAAAGCGACCGCGCAGGACCCGCAACCGCTTGTATTCGCCGACGAGCAACGGCAGCTGGTACTCGAAGAGCTGACAGCCATCGGCTCCATGGATGGCGAACACGACGCGATCGGCCGAATCATGAGTCTGACGATCGACAGCCGTGGGCGCGTGATTGTAGCGGACGACTTGTCTCACGACCTGAAAGTCTTCGAACTCACAGGCGAATTCGTTGCGACCGTCGGCAGATCCGGCGAGGGTCCAGGTGAGTTCTCCTCCCCCTGGCAAGTTCAGGTGGGCCCTGGCGACAGCCTCTATGTCTGGGATCCGGGGCGCGCGGCGATTTCGGTGTTCGGTCCCGACTATGAGTTCATACGACGTTTCCTGGTCCCGCCGGGCTGGACCGTGAACTCCATGATCGTCCACCCCGGCCCGGAGATTGTCGTTTCCGTTTCGGGCACAGGCGAGTTGCTACCCATCAAGATCCTGAGTGGCGACGGAAATGTCACGGCCGAAGCCGGTCCTCCGATGCCACAGCGGGATTTGGCCGGGTTCGAAGATTCGTTGCTCGGAGGCTCCTTGAGCCGCACGCACGATGGCTATGTGTACAGCCAGAAAAGCCCCTATGCCGTATGGCAACTGGACGAACAACTGGGTACGGTTTCGGTGTGCCACGGGCGACCGGAGTGGACCACCAACCCGGAAGAGGTTGTCGTGCGCTCGGACCGGGGAGTCGGCCTCCGATGGAACCGGTTTAGCCACTCCGTGTCGATCTTGCCGCTTCCCAGCGGGCACTTGCTGAACACCGTTCTGATGCCGGAGACCGACCAACGGCTTCTCCATGTGCTTGGGGAGGGCTGCCGGGTGGTATCGGAGCTTCTGCTGGACATCCCCGTACGGCCGCTGGCGGTCGTAGACGATCGGCTGGTCGCGGTTCGGACCCTCGACTATCCCGAGGTGGTGATATACAAGATGACTTGGGGGGATGCCATACCGGCACCTTCGCGCTGGCAACGATGGCCGGACGGGACCGTTGTCCCGCCAAACCAACCTTCGAAAGAAAGAGCAAGCCGATGATGACCGCCCTATCACACATCCGCCGTTGGGCCATCGAGAATCAGTCACGTCAGATGGACCAGGGTGCTTGCTTCATGCCCTGCGCGACCGCCCTCTCTCGGACCTGCTCCAATCTCGCCAGAGCAGTTCGCATCGCCTCCCTGGCAGCACTCCTGGTCCTCGCGGGCGCCTGCGACCAGGGTCAGACAGCCGGGGGGGACGCCATATTTGCCCCCAGGGTAACCAGCACCTCAAGCCTACCACTGAGCGAAAGCGACGAAATCGCACTGCTTGCGGACGAGCGCGTGGCCTGCGTAGTCGATTCCTACGAGACACAGGTGCGCTGCATAGGCGTGGACGGTGCGGTCGTGGGAGTCTTCGGCCATGAGGGGGAAGGCCCCGGCGAGTTTGGCAGAGCTTCCTACCTCGCTCGCGGCGAGGAGGGGACCGTTGGAGTCCATGACTCGGAGCAGGGCCGTTTCACGGTCTTCGAGCCATCGGGCGCGTACGTATCGGAGGTGATGACGCCGGTCAGCCGGTTCATACCACTCCGGTCGTTCGGCACGACCCTGTCGGGTGTGGAGGTGGACATCATGGTGATGCTCGGCCGCAAGACTTCCGGTTCGCTAATGACCAGGTTCGACGTGAACATCACCACCGGGGTGGTTGTGCGGAAGGAAGCGTCACCGACCAGGCCCTGGGATGTCGCGTGTGGGGAAGTCACCTGGGGCATCCCGGATTGGGCGGCGGGATGGGTCTTCCTGGCCTGCGAAGGTCATCTGATCTTCGTCGGCGACACTGGCGCCGCCACGGTGCTGCGTGCTCCGACGTACCTCGTGGAACTTCCGGACGAACGCGATGTAGCGCGCTTCGAGGAATTCCTCATGGCCTTCAACAGGAGGCGGGGTCTTCCTGCCTCCGAGTCCGTTGACGAGGAGTTGGAGAGCTATCGCGCCACCCCAAAGCGGTACTTTCTGGGCACGGAACATCAATTGGTCGACGCTGCTGACCGCTACTGGGTCGCCACGCAGCGAGATACGCATGAATGGTCCTACCTGGACGTGTACGAGAATGCCGAATACGTCGGGTCGGTGAAGGTCAGGGACCGGCTCAGGGCCTTCGACTTGCTGGGATCGACTCTGGTCGTCCTGGTTGACCGGCAGGTCGGGCAGGATGATGCCGACGGGATTCCGGACCGGGCGCTCGACTGGTACGATGTCCAAGACATGCCGTTCGGCCGGTGAGAATCCGACTCGCTGTGCTGCTGGCACGTCGAGGGCACCCCTTCCCTGATTGCGAGTTCACTGTCCCGGCCGCGGCCTTGCTCCCGGACTGTCAGCTTGTCCCCGATTCAGCCAGCGCTGAGGTTGTATTCGACCCCCATCCCCCATCCGGTATCGTTCAACCTGTCAGGAATTGCCATCCATGAAGTCCCGTTCAATTGGATCGACCGCGAATGCCCAATGCGCCTTCTACTGACGGCCCTGGCGACTGCACAGATTATGAGCGCGCAGCCACTCGCAGCCCAGCAGGTGGTCGAGCTTCCCTCCGAAGACCGGATCCTCGACGCGGAGTTCGAGCAGGTCTACCGTGTCGGATCGATCGATGGTGACGAGTGGGAGGTGTTCAGCAGAGTCACTGCGGTCGGCTTTGGCGAGTCCGGCAACCTCTATGTGATGGACGATCAGCGCGGACGGATCGTCGTAGTGAGCCAGGAGGGCGAGTTCGTCCGCGAGTTCGGGCGGATCGGCGATGGGCCGGGGGAGTTTTCCGCGAGCAGCAATACGGCTGTCGGGTTCACCGTGCTCCGCGATGGGCGCACGGTGGTGTTCGACCCGAGTCACAGTGCGTTTCAAGTGTTTGAACCGGACGGCGAGTTCGAGCGCTCAGTGCGCATGCCCGGCAGCTCGTTCCACGTGATCCGTCCCATGGCACCCGCGAGGGATGGTCAGAACGTCATCGCGACAAGCGTGGGTACCGTGGGTGCCCTCAGCAGTGGAAACACCTCCGACGACCCCGAGCCATCGTTCCGCCCAGTCTACCGATTCGGCCTGACCGGCGATGAGGCTGTGCAGGACACGGTGATCCGCGCATGGCAGCCGCCGGGAGGTGCCAGCGGCTTCAGACCGGCCCTGGTGGCCAGAGCACTGCCGGACGGTAGCCTGGTCTACACCGACTCGTCCGCCTATGCGATCAAGGTGGCTACCCGGGACGGGGATCTGACACGCGTGCTAACCCGGCCGTTTCGCCCTGACCCTGTCACCGATCGAATCAAGGACGAAGAGATCGAACGTCAGTTGGAGGAAAACGAGGCGGGTGCCGCCAGATCGGGTGATGGGCTGGCTGCCGCGCGGGCCGAGTTGGCGCGTCGACGCATCAGGTCCATGGAGTTCTACCACGAGGTGCCTGTGGTCAGCGACCTGCAAACCAGTTGGGAAGGCACGATCTGGGTGGGTCGGAGGGGCGAGGAGCGGACCAGCCATGGCCCAATCGATCTACTGAGCCCGGATGGCCACTACATCGGCACGTTGGCCGCCGAAGCAACCGCGATGCCATCCGCCTTCGGTCCCGACGGCCTGGTCGCGTTCATCGAAACAAACGATCTCGGGGTGAATACGGTGGTGGTGAAGCGGTTGCCGCCGGAGGTACGGTAGCGGAGGCCGGAACGGCCTGCCGATCAGGGACGGCACGAACGTGTCTCCACCCCACCGACCCTTGGCTGCATTCGCCCGGCCGGACCAGTTCGCATAGCACGATGAACGGGACTGTCGAGTTCGTTGGTACTCGTGGCCTTTCTCATTCCCTCCTCGACGAAGTCCTTCTTCACTCGGGACGGAATCGGGCGCAGCTCAGCCCCGATTGTGGTCTCGCGCGTCAGGCGGTCGTGCCCGTCGAAGTGCCGGACGGTGACCACTTCCGGCCGGTCGGGCATCCAGTCGGCGATCACGACGCCGTTGCCGACACATGTGTACGAGTGGACGGCTGTGGGAATCCTGCGGTAGTGCCATGATGGGCCACGGATCCGGAACCTTCCCGTTCATCTTGTGTAGGGAGTACCACGACCGCGACGAGACTCCGCCCTCGCCTCCGGGGGCCCCACCTGGGGAGCAAGCCTAGTGCGGCTGCGATCACAACGAACCTCCGTCCTGATTCTGATCAGTATCGCCATCGGATGCGAAGACCCCGGGGCACCCGCGTCATGCGACCCCGACAACACGCTCGAAGCCTACTCCCCCTTCACGATGACGCGAGAGCTTTGCTTCCAGGATCCCGACGGCGATGTCCTCACCTACGATGTGGCGATCTCCAACCCGGTCCTCGCCGACATCGCCCTCATCGGCACGACGTTGACCGTGACGGGCAAGGACGCGGGCGATGCCGAGATCACCGTCACGGCCATGGACCCCGAGGGGCACATCGGTACTGCTACTTACGACCTGACCGTGAGACCTGCGTGGCGTGCCTGGATCAGCGCCTGCGACGCTTGGTATGTTGACGGCGGCGAAGTCGAAACGGCGATCCAGTCATGGATCAAGGCCAACGTTGTTATCGCAGCTATCCGCTACGAACTCTACGTTGACGGGGAACTACTCGACGTGTCTCACTGGCCGGGGCTGAGCACGGGCGAGCTGGTTGGCTTCGGAGGAGGCTGGCGCGGATCCAATACGGTCCCCCCAATCGAGTGCTCCCACGTCATCGACGCCCAACTCATAGTCACGCAACTTTAGGGCGACCACCATGAGTCGCCAAGCGCGCAAGACCTTGGCCCCGGCTACCCTCCTCGGAGCCTTCGCCGGGCCATTCGTGCACTCGGCCTGCATGACCGATCCAGAACCACGAATCGGACCCGAAGTCGCGGAGCTCCAGGTCCTCTCCGGAGACCAACAGATCCAGGGACGAGAGGCGCGACTCAACGAACCGGTTATGGTGCTGGCCCTGGACGGGAGTGGTGACCCTGTGCTCGGCGCCAGGGTCGAGTTCACCCCCGAACGCGGGAACGGTTCGGCGCAGCCACCCGCGGTCGATACCGATAGCCTCGGAGTTGCGGCGACCCGCTGGGTGTTGGGGAGCGTTGTCGGACCCCAAGCCATGACCGTGTCGGCTCGCGGCGCGGCCGACGTTGCGATCGCTGCAACGGCCCGGCGTAGCGACTTCGATGTTCATGTGGTCGCGGACTCCGGCTTCACACCAATGGAAACGGCCATCATTCGGGATGCCGCCGAGCGGTGGACTGCCGTCATCGTTGGCGACAAGCCGGACGTCCACTTTCCGGCGGGCCACAGGCCAGACCGCTGCCCGATCTTACTTGATGAAGCAATGACGATTGAGGACATGCGGTGGCACATGCGGATCTCGCATCACACTCAGAACACGGTCCATTTCGGCTATTGCGAGATCAGAAGAAGTGAGGAGGGTAGGGCCGAACCCCTGTGGTTCTATCTGGACGTCAGCGCCAACCTTTTGGAGCGTGTCTTCGAGAACGAGTTGTGGGCCCGAACGTGGATGACTCACCAACTTGGTCATCTTCTGGGATTCGGCATCTACTGGGGGGAATTACTCCAGCACCTGGAACAAGGGGCGCACCCCCATTTCCCGGATGCGGCTACCATCGTTGCGTTCGACGCCGCGGGTGGAGTGGATTGGAGCAGTGGCCCCAAGGTTCCGGTGGAGCGATCCTTCGGGCGTCATCGGGACCTGGATTGGCGGCTTGACGCTTTCGGCGAGGAAGTCATGAGTGGCCGCTTCGCGCATGTGGCCCCTTTGGACGATGCCCCGTACCCCACAACTCTCCCCCCGCTGAGCGCGATCACCGTCCAGTCCCTGGTACCGATCGGATATGAGGTCGACGTGAGTATGGCGGACCCCTATACTCTGCCGGCTCCCAGCGCGTTCATGAAAGTGGACGGCACGGCGGGGTACTCGGAGAAAACGCGCGGCCAAGGGCCCGCCGTCGAGGTTATCTACGACCAGGGCCGCGTCGTGGGGCTTCTGGTTCGGTACGGCGAAACGCCACCCGCCATCAACAGGCGTTAGCTCTGGCCAGCGTGGGAGTCGCGTGAGAGCGCACGGGAGGACAATCGCATTTGGCCGTGCCGGTCTGAAGACTTGCCCGGCAGCGCCGAAGACCAGCAGTCGACATGAGTCCACGTTCACGCTACCCCATGTGGCTCAGCGAACCGCCGCCGGCAGCCTCCGTACCACGACGCTGGCTACCCCGAGCTCGTTCCTCTCGATGAAGGCGGCCATTCCGTTGGGGCCGAAGGCGTCGGGGATCGTGGTCGCGTCAGTGGCGAAGGTACCGACGTACCGCCCGTCTGCCGTGACGACGTCGATCGGTCCGATCTTGAGCCACTCCTCGCCTCGGCGCCTGACCCAGATGCGCCCCTCCCATGTGGTGGAGAGCCCCCACAGGACGGAGAACTCGGGGTAGAATTCCCGCTCGGGCATCTCGAGGGTGTTCCCTTGAGTGGACGCGGACGGAGTGGCTCCGGCAACAGTCCTCTCGCGCCGAAGTTAGTTCGGGTCAGCGCAGCCCCCCAGTCTACTCTGCCCCGTATCCCTTGCGGAACTCTTGGGATCCGTTTAGACTATTACAGTAGTCAACTAGTATGGTAGTCGTCAACGGGCGCGAGTGACGCCACGGGGGCGCTACCCGACTTCGAGAGGAGACCAGTGATGAAGATTGCGATGATATCCCTGATGGTGCTCGGGGCAGCCGGTGTCGGTCTGGCTGCATACGCTGACGGCGAAGGAGTTGTCGTACCCGGTGTGGAGGGCCAGCGGCCGGCGCAGGAGGGCGCGGACGCGGACTTGCTGTACGATTTGTTGAAGCAGACCCGTGCAGACCTGCGCGAGATGCGCGTGGCGGCGGGGCTCGGCGCCTACAGGGCCAGCCTGCGAAACGAGCAGGCCGAGAGCCAGGCACGACGTGAGGGCGCCGGCGAGCACCGCGGTCGAGAAGGCCGCAACGAGGGAGGCGGGCGCGGTGGGGGCGAGCATGGTGCGGGCGGGGCGGGAGGTGAGGAGGGGGGTGCCTATCTGCCGAAGATGACGAAACAGAACAAGCTCTTTGCGAACGGGGCTCGCCTGGCCCTTGCGTTCGACCCCAGGACGCAGGTTTTCGTCGGCTCGGTAACGAACACCACCGCCCGGACTCTCTCGCAGGTGCGCGTAGAGATCCATCTGGACAACGGCACGGAGCTTGGTCCGACGAAGCGCATCGATGTCGGGCCGAGCCAGACCGTGCCGGTCGAACTGGGCGCCTTCGGAAACGAGTTCAGCGCCTGGATCAGTCACCCCGAGGCAGGCGTCGAGCAGGGCCACGGAGCCGGTGGGGAAGAGGGTGGCGAAGGCGCGGGCGAGCACGGTGGTGGCGAAGGACGCGGCGAGCGCGGCGGCAGTGAGGGTGCCCGGCCACGCGGCGCAGCCTACAAGCCGGTGTACAACCAGCTCCAGATCCTGCGCGGCGAGATGCAGGCGTTCGTGGTCGATCTGGCGGCGAGGTCGAGGTAGGATGAGACCGATGGAACTTCCGAGTGACTACCTGGGTAGTAACTACCCTAGTAATCGAAGCGAACCACATCCACGGAGTGCCGCGATGAAGCGGAAGCGACAACTCGGAGACCTGCAGCTCGCCATCATGCGCGTGCTTTGGGAGCGCGGCGAGGCCCCGGCGATCGAGGTGCACCAGGCGCTCCTCGAGGAGCGCGGCCTCGCCGTCACGACGATCAAGACGATGCTGCGCAAGCTGGAGGAGTACGGGTGCGTGGAGCATCGAACCAACGGACGGCAGTTCATCTACCGGCCAGCGATCGCAGAGGCTGACGTGCGCCAGGGAATGGTGGGCGAACTCGTAAAGCGCCTGTTCTACGGCGACAGCGCGGCCTTGGTCAACCACCTGGTCCAGTCCGGCGAGATCAACGCGGACGACCTGGACGGCCTCGGGGAAATCGTGGCAAGGAAGCGGAAGGAGAGAGGGAAATGACGGTGTGGCTCTTCACCTTCCTGGTTCACAGCACCCTGTGGTGCGGCGCAGCCTGGCTCGGCCTGCGGGCTTTCCCTGGGCCCCATGCGCGTCTGAGGGAAACGATCTGGTACACGGCGCTGGCCGCCAGCCTGATCACTCCGACGGTCCACACCGTGACCCGACCGGACTCGGCAGTCTGGCGACTTCCCATGCCCTCGGTCGTTGCCGGAGGGGAGCACGGGTCCGACGAAGAACCAAGTCACGGGAACGGGGCAGCTTCCGTCCCCGTGGCGGCGGACGGGGACGCCCACCGCGAGGAGGATGCGGCCAATGCGAGCTGGTTGCCCGCTGCCGGCATCCTGTGGTCCGTCCTGGCCGGCGGCCTGATTGCTCTCTACCTCCTTCGGCTGAAGAGGCTGCGGCGGCGCCTTCGCGACCGCGAACCGGTGACGGATCCGCGAGCTTCTCGTGCGTTGGCCGCACTTGGCGGGAGGGCAGCCCTGGCCCGGCTGCCGCGTCTAACGGAGAGCCACAACCTGGGTTCGCCGGTCGCGCTGGGCGTGGGGACCAGCCGTGAGATCTGCATGCCCGTGCGCGCGCTACACGAACTGGACGACGGAGAGCTCCGCGCGCTTCTTGGCCACGAAGTCGCGCACCATCTGCGGCGCGACACGATCCGGTTAGTCGTCCTGCAGGTCGTGCAGGCGGTCTTCTTCTTCCAACCGCTCTTCCGGCTGGCCGCGCATGAGCTTCGACTCGCCGCCGAGGAACTGTGCGACGACTGGGCGGCCAGCCAATCGGGTGACCGCTTCGCGATGGCGAGCTGCCTGACGGAAGTGGCCCGGTGGGTCGTCAGGCGCGACCGGTGCAGCCCGGTTCCGTGCATCGGCAGAAGCCGCTCGCAGCTGGAACGGCGCGTTCGGCGACTCATCAACAGTCATCGTTCCCTGGGGGCGCCATCGCGCGCCTGGCGGCGCATCAGTGCCGTCGGCCTCCTGGCGCTGGCTCCGTTGCTCGCTCCAAGCGTTGCTCCCGGGGCCGATGTGTCGCACGAACATCGCAACGCTGTCGAGGGTGCGTTGCCGCGGGAACACGAACAGTCGCAGGGCCATGAGTTCCGCGAGCGAGGGGAACATGGTCCGGAGCGGCCGGCCCAAAGCGCGCTGCCTGTCCGCGAGGACTAGATCCGCCGGAGCCACCACGACCCTCCCAAACCTCGAACGCGACCAAACGTAGGGGAGGGTCATCACAAGTGATGCCGGTGAGCGGCAAACCCAATCCACCAGAAGACAAGGAAAGACCTATGAGAAGACAGACCATTGCCATGCGCGCCGTTAACCTGGCTCTACTGGCCGTGCTGGCCGCCTGCGCCGAGAGTCCCACCGAACCGGGCGAGTCAGGTAGACAGTGGTCTCCATCGGAGACTGCGACCGAGACCCGCAACGGGGTTGAACTGGTCATCAGCTACAACTCGTCGGCCGAGCGGTTCGAAGGCACCGTGACCAATACCAATGACACGACGGTCACCGATGTGCGCGTCGAGATCCACCTGTCCAACGGAAACGAGCTTGGTCCCACGCCTCGGATCGACCTCGCGCCGGACGAGAGCCGGCCGGTCACGCTGGACGCCTCCGGCCAGAGCTTTACCTGGTACAGCGTCCACGTCGAGATCGGTTCATCATCAAGCTAGGCTCAGCCGTGGAGAGCCGCCCCCCTTGAACTGGACCATTTCCGGTTCAGAGGGGGCGCTCTAGGACGGCTGAGCGGCATTCGCCCGGTGGTGAACCGGGATCTGGACGCCGGGCAGGAACTCACCGCGCGCCGAGCTCTTCCAGGAGGGCGCTGCAGGCGGAGCTTCTCGAAAAAAGGGGGTTCGGGGACGAGCTGCCGAAGCTCTTGAGGCGCTTGGACGGGTGAGTCCGGCGACGAACCGGCCGTACCCGGTGACGATGGTCGGTCCCTTGCGGCGCAACCCAGCGACGCCTCCAGGCACTGCCCCTGGTTCAACTGAGCGTCAGAGGCCACCCAAGAGATGTCCGGCCCATTAGGCGCTACCGGCGGTTCCTACCACCTTCGAGGGGAGGCCGGTTGTCCAAGTGGTCGACGGGATCAACGATGATCAGGGGTTTCTCCAAGTCGGCGGCACCGGGAGCCCACCAGATTGACTCCTGTTCCATCCGATAGGTGAGTGCCTGTTCCAGAGGAAGTCGAAGCCGCCCTTGCCGATCAACCCGTCTTCGTACGGGGTACTCAGGATCGACCAGGTTCGGTCCTCCCGCAGGGCGCGTGGAGGAGGCCCATGTTGTGGCCAAGCTCATGGGGCAAGGCCCACAGGCCACCAGTGCTGACGGGATACCCGATCCGTCCGATCCAGCCGATCGCTCTGTGTTCGCCCATCGGCGATCCGGATCGAGGCGATCTCGGTCAACAGCCAGTTCCATCCGTTCCTTGTCGTGAGGTCCGTGCTCGTGAAGAACGGGTCCAGAACCGTGACTGGTAGCCGGGGCGGACAGGCAACATCTGCTGAGCCGCGAACTATCTTGAAGGAGTCTGCGGTGATCCCTTCCGTGTCCTCGGCGATCTGGTAGTCGGGTACGGAATCCCAAATCACCGTAACGATCACCAAGTGGAAGTCGGGCACCTCCACGACATCTGCGAGTATCCACTACCACCATCCTCGTTGTCAACGTTCCAATCGACGCTTACGATCAACCCTCCCAGCGTTACCGAGTCACCGGGGATGGCGCCGTGGAAAGAGGAGCGAGGTCGCAAGGAGACTGGTATCGCGACAGCTCTCTGCCTGACCATACTGGAAACCCTTAGCTTAGGGGATCCCCGGGAGAATCTAGGCATAACATTGAGGAAGAACATGAGTCCACTGATCTTGATTCTGGAACGAGGAATCGAAGGAATGACGACCAAGAGAGTCCTGCTGGTCGTGGTCGCCGTATGCACCGCAGCCGGTCCTGTCGGTTGTAGCTCCCAAGTCGACGACCCCTCGTTGATCCAGCGCGAGGACAGCGCCGGAATAGAAATCGTGGAAGCGCTTCGGCCACGTTGGGGTGAGTCGAGCCTTTGGCGGATCGATCTGGAGCCGACGGTGGATCTGACCATCGGCGGTAGCGGTCCGAATCATGAGTTCGGCAATGTCCGGGCGGGCGGAATGGTGAGGTTTGCGGACGGATCGCTCGTCGTCGCGGACGTGACCTACCGCCAGATCCGTCTCTATTCCCCGGAAGGCGGCTTCCTCGCCTCCACCGGTCGGGAGGGTGAGGGTCCTGGCGAATTCAGTGGAGGAATCGCGGAGATGATGGGCACAACCGGCGACTCCGTGTGGGTCTTGGACTGGGAAGGAAGGGTGTCCGTCTTCGGCCCTGACCTCGCGCTCGCCCGTACCTTCAGCCTTCTGTCCAACGCCCGCGCGATCTACGACTTGGGAGATGGCGCCATGGCCGTCGGGTACTTTGTCCCGTTCACGTTCAGGGATGCACTCGGGACGATTCGCAATCCGGGCATGCTTTGGCGCTATGACACCGAGGGTACGCGTCTCGACAGCATCACAACCACAGAGGGCTACGAGCAATTCGTTGTCCAGAGGCCGAATGGCAACCTGTCGAGTGTAGGCCTTCTTTTTCGCAAGGAGGCCCAAGTCGCAGTCCACGACGGGAGCATCTTCGTGGGGAACGCGGAGTTTATGGAGTTGGAGGAACGCACACGCGAGGGCGACCTGGTCCGCATCCTCAGGATCCCTGACTATCCGCTTGCCCTGTCCACTTCCGTCCTCAGGGCCGAAAGGGAAGCGTTCCTGGATGGGAGCTCTTCGTCCCTGCTCCGGGAGAGCGCTGAGAAGACTCCGGCCTCGGGGACACGGCCCGCGTACAGCAAGATCATCGTGGATCCATCGGGGGCGCTGTGGCTAAGACAATACCGTGGGCGGAGCGAAGCAGTCGCACCGGAACGCTGGGTGGTGCTGGCGCCTGACGGAACCTGGCTGGGGACTGTGGAAGTGCCCGACAGGTTCCGCATCGAGGACATTGAGTTGGACGCGGTGTTAGGCGTGTGGTACAACGAACTCAATGTCCAGCACCCGCAGGTGCGGAGGTTGGAGCGGGGGTAAAGACGGGGGGATGACACGACCCCCCGATGCCAGACAGCCAAGCAACCGACAGTTGGTAGGCCTCGTCAGCCTCACCAGCCATCAATTCGGACAGGGCGGGTTTCCATCTCGGGCATGAGCGAGACGGGGGACTCCTGAGCGGAGCGGACGGACACGAACCGTCCGTGCTTGCGATCCCGGCGAGGGGACAGCGCCAAGGTGCCAAGACTTCAAAGAATCGCAGTATGATATTATGAGTGATAACTGTTCGATCAAGGAACGTCCTAACTCTAATGATTTCAACGATTTCGCTTCGCTTATCCAACAGAAAATGCAGGTCGTGTACACGCAATCTCCGGTGGGATGCCTGGCGCGGCGGTAAATGCGCCGCGTTCGGAAGATGCTCCGGTGAGCGCGGTCCGGGCCAGTTTCCCTACCTGACCTCGCCCGGCAGACCCGGCCGCGGCGGCGCACCTAGTACGAAGTCCCGCCGGTAGTACAGCGTGCCCCGCTTCACCGTGAGCTCCACAGAACGGAGGCTCCCGGGGCCGGCCAGGGGGTCCTCGCGCAGGAACACGATGTTGGCGTGCTTGCCGGGCTCGAGCGTTCCGATCGTGTCCTCCAGTCCCAGCGCGACGGCGCCGTGACGGGTCGCCGCCGTCAGGACATCCATCATCGTCATGCCCGCCCACTCGTGCAGGTAGCCAATCTCCTCGTGCAGTGCGGGAAAGACCGAATCCGGCTCGGATGTGCCGTCCGTGCCTGCAGCGATCATGACACCGGCTTCGTGGGCCAGCCGGGTGGCTTCGATCGCCTCTTCCAACCCGCAGTTTACCACGACGCTTCGGGGGCGGGGATCGACGGGCGGGGGCGGAGGGGGATCCGGCTGCGCACTGTCGGGGTTTTCGGCCTCCCCGGGCCTCCGGGCCTCCGCCGTGTCGCTCTCCACCATTAGCCATTCGCGCGGCACCATCACACGAAGCGTCGGGTCGAGCACCGCGCCGTTCCGCTTCATGGTCGCGAAGAGCGTGTCCACCTCGGGGCCGTTCAGATCGACCTCCACCACCCCGCTCCCCTCGCGATACACATCGTCGGGTATGGCCGCCTGAACGATGCCGCAGGAGTGGGCCATCGACCGGACACCGGCTCTGGCGACTTCCAGAGGCCTTGCCGGACCGATGCTCACGTGCGACCAAACCGGAATCCCCTGCCTGGAAGCCTCGGGCACGAGCTTGCCCAAAAGCTCGCCCTCGAACGGGAAATAGACCTTGATCCCGCTTGCCCAGATCCCGCGTGCCAGGGTGACGGCTTCCGCGAGATCGGTCTCGTCGGTCACCGCCTGCAGCCAGGGGACGGCTCCCGTCCTTTCGCCCGCCGCCGCCAGGGCCGCGCGGCGATTGCCGAAGAACCCGGGACCCGCCATCAGTGCGGAGAAGTGCAGGTCCGGCGCGGGAATTTCCTTTACCAGCGAAGCGCGCTGGAGATCGATGAGCGCGCGGGCATCGCCTCCCATGTCGCGTACGGTGGTGACGCCCGCGAAGAGTTGCCTGTTGAGGATGAATTCCGCGGTCGCCCGGTCCGCCACGCTGGCCAGGTGCGTGTGCGCCTCCACGAGGCCGGGGATCGCGAACCAACCACTCGCGTCCACGATCTCCGCGCCTTCGCGAACGTCTCCCGCCAGATCCTGGACCGGCAGGATACCGGCAATCACGTCCCCCTCCACGACGATGGCCATCCCGGGACGCGCCGGGGCACCGGTTCCGTCGATGACGGTTGCGCCCTCGAAAATGGTGCGGGTGGGTGCTTGCGCCCCGGCGGACCCGGCCTGGGCGGCGAGCGGAGAGGCCAGCGGGGCGGCCGAGGCCAGCACCGCCAGGAGGGTCAATCCGGTGTTCCGTTTTCTCATGTTCCAGCTTCCTCCCCGTGACGTTCGAAAAACTCATCGGCTCCCGCGGGCAGGAGGAGGTTGTCCGCGATGGCCGCGATCTCCTCCGCCTCCTTCCATGCCCGCTCCAGAAGCCACAGTTCCCCCTCCAGCGCCCGGCGCTCCTGCTCTTCGTGGAGCGCCATTTCGAGGGCGAGCCGCGTGCTGTGCGGAAAGCTCGCGATGTTCCCCGACCGGCCCCTCCAGTCCCGGTAGCCCAGTTTGGCAACATGGGTAACGAAACGCCCGGCGTGCCCCTCGGCTTCGATTTCGTTCACGGCGCGCTGCACCGATATACTGGACCCGCCCCATCCGTTGACGTGTGGCAGGAGCGCGGCGGCCACGCGACGGGCCCCTTCGCCCGGAATCCGGGCCTTCCGCATCCCCCTGGACACCTCGACGCTGAATCCCGGTTCATCGTCGTCGGGCAGCAGCCGGACGGAACGAAGGCTGTGGCGGCTGAATCTGACGACTTGATCCGGCGCCGCTCGGCCCCCGCCGGCAATCCCCTCCAGTCGGACCTTTACCACGGGACGCAAGTATTCCCAGGCAAGAGCCGGATAGGCCCCGAAACCCATCGCCGACAAGGCAACGAAGGGCACCGGAATCAGGCCCGAGCCGCCCAGCAGCACACAGCCTCCCATCGCCCCGGCCCAGACCAGTTGCTTGCGGAACCGCGTCCCGAACTGGTCCCCGTAGCGCCAGGCCGCAAACTCCCCGCGCGGCGGCTCTCCGATGCGCACCAGGTCCAGCCCCGCCCTGTGGCGCGCCAGCCCGATGTTCTCGGTTGACGCGCGCATCGGCGTTTCACGGAACAGGCGCTCACAGGCCTCCACCGCCTCCCAGCGTTCCTCGAGCGGGGTCAGGTTCCAGCGTTGACACTTCCGGCAGACGACCCAGAGGCGGCCCTTCGCCAAGTCGAAGGCGAGCCTGCGGCCAACGGGGAAGGTCTCGACGACCTCGTTCGACTCGAGGGGCTTCTTGCAATGGATGCAGGTGGTGTACATGGCTGCGCCTCAACCTGGGCTCTCGCGACCGATTGGGCCATCCGGGCCGTGCGGGGTCTCCCCCTCCCCGCGACGGGGAATGACCAGCTCGTCCGCACGCTTCGGCAACAACAGATTGTCCGAGATCGCGGCGATCTCTTCGGCCTCGCGCCAGGCCCGGTCCAGCCGCCACAATTCACCCTCCAGCGCCCGCCGCTCATCCTCCTCGTGAACGGCCATTTCCAGGGCCAGCCGGGTTGCCCTGGGCATCTTGTGGACCCAGCCGGGAACTCCCTTTGACGTGTACAGCGACGGCTCTCCGATCGTTTCGCCCAGGAACCGTTCCGGATGCCTGTGGGCCTCGATCCGGGACACCGCTTCCTGGACCTCCCGTGTCCCACCTCCTCCGAAGTTGATCAGCGAGAGGATCGCGTTCATCGCCCGCCGCGCGTCTTCGCCCTCGAACCACTCCCTCTTGTCAGCCCAGAACCGGCCCTTGCGACCACCCAAATGCTTGCCCAGGTGGGTCTCTACGCGGAATCCGACTTCGTCGTCGGCAGGGGCCACCCTGGTGGCATTTCGAACCGCCGGAGTGAGGAGGACCCTCACCCTGCCGTCCGAATGGGCGAAGCGAGCGGTTTGTTTCGCGTTGTACCACATCTGGATCGCTCCTGCCGGCACACCGGCGACGAGTCCCGCAAGGAATCCGCCAGCCAGGAAGCTCGTCGAAACCGCAATGCCTCCGGCGGCCGCCACACCCACGGATGTCCAGATGATGACCCGCCGCCGCCGCCGCCGTCCGAACTGGTCCCCGTACCGCCACGCTGCGAACTCGGGCCGCAGGGGCTCGCCGATCCTCACCAGCTCCAACCCCTCGGGGTGCCTGGCCAGTCCGATGTTCTCGGTGGAAGTGCGAACGCGCGTCCCGCGAAACAGCTTCTCACAGTCCTCCACCGCCTCCCAGCGCTCCTCGACGGGGGTCAGGTTCCAGCGCTCGCAGTTCCTGCAGACGACCCAGAGGCGGCCCTTAGCGGCGTCGAAGGCGAGTCGCCGACCCACCGGAAAAGTCTCGACGACCTCGTTGGCGCCGAGCGGCTTGTTGCAGAACAGGCAGGTCTGGTACACGGGCTCTCCGTGGGGAGGCTGGCGGGGCGTCGAGGGTGCCGGGTTCGGAAGATGAATCGGCGAAGGCGATCCGGTCCAGCCTTGGTGTTCCTTATGTGGTGTCTGGTGAGCCCAAACAGAGCCGATGCGTGTCACCGGTCGACGAGTTCGTCCGCGCAACCATCCAGCACCGAAGCTGGTCCAACTTGGTGAGACGAGTCACCAAGGGTTCCCGCCAGTTGAGGAGACGCCACCGATGTCCACCACGACTGTCACCACCACCATCGGTCTCGCTCTGCTCACGGCCACCCTGCCCTTCCCACCCTCTCTGCCCGCTCAGGAAGTCATCGACCTCCCCGGCCAGGACCAGCCCCTGGACGCCGACTTCGAGGAGGTCTTCCGGGTCGGTGTGATGGACGGTGCGCCGTGGGAAATGTTCGGCGGCGTGCGCTACGTCGGGTTCGATGCGAGTGGAAACCTCTACATCGTCGACGGCCTCGGCGGCGGCCGGATTTCCGCAGACGACCCGGAGGAGAGGATGGAGGCGAGGATGCGGGAGATGCGGGCAATGATGAGTGGCGAGGGAGTGCGCGTGCTGGTGTTCGACGGGTCAGGCAACTTCGTGCGCGAGTTCGGCTCCCCTGGAGAAGGGCCCGGCGAGTTCAAGTGGCCCACCGGGTTCGCAGTGATGCGCGACGGCACCATGGTCGTGAAGGACCTCGGGCACCGCGGCTACCAGCTCTTCGACGCCAACGGCGAATTCCAGCGCGCGGTTCGGGGAGTCCAGGGCTGGAACACCTTGCTCGCCGACCCTCGTGGCGGCGGCGTCCTCACCGGAGACCTTCCCGCGGTCACCGGCCGCTCAATGACGTACTCCACCTCCGGCGAGGCGACTCCGGCCGACCCCCCCACATCCCGTCCTGTTCTGTATCTGGATCTCGCCGGGGAAGAGGTGCGGACAGACACGGTTGTCGCAGGCTGGCTGCCCCGCAGCAGCGACCAGGACATCGACCTTCCGCGAAACACCAGGGTTTCGGGGAACGCCGCCAGAGCGTTGGGAGCGGCCATGAGCGGCCTCTCCCCGCCCCCCGTTTTCGAGCCGCGGCTCCTGGCGGGCGCGCTGCCGGACGGGAGCATCGTCCACTCCGATTCGTCCGCGTACGCCCTGAAGATCACGCCTCCGGACGCGGGGGAGGTGGCACGCGTCATTCGGCGGCCACTGCGGCCCGAACCCGTGACGCCAGCGATCACGAAGGAGTATTCGGGGAACCGGCGCTTCTACCCCGAAATCCCCGTCCTGCGGTCCCTCTCCACGACGTGGGATGGACACATCTGGGTGGCGCGCAGGGGTGAAGATCCGGACAGCGCCGGGCCGATCGATGTGGTTTCCGCCGACGGGCGCTACGTCGGGACATTCGCCACCGATGCAACAACCATGCCCGACGCCTTCGGCCCGAACGGGCTGGCCGCCTTCATCGAGTTCGACGAGTTCGACGTGTCCAGTGTCGTGGTACGGAGGCTGCCCGCGGCGGTGCGCTGACCCCACGGTCCGCACCCCGGCTCCGCGAAGCGGGTCCAACTGCGTCGCTCCCCTCGCGGTTGGACCGGCCATGCCGCAGGCACGATGATGTCTTGACGCCGTACCCGCGCCAGCGTCAGTTGCCGTCATGTCACCCCGCGCCGACTACGACCTCGACACCTTCCGCGGCGACCTCTTCGGCGGACTGACCTCGGCCGTCGTGGCGCTGCCCGTCGCCCTCGCCTTCGGGGTGGCGTCGGGGATGGGGGCCGCGGCGGGCCTCTACAGCGTGATCGCGGTCGGCTTCTTCGCGGCCGTCTTCGGCGGTACGAAGTCCCAGATCTCCGGTCCCACGGGTCCGATGACGATCGCGATGGCGGTCATCATCACGACGCATGCCTCCACCCTGGCCGAAGCCCTGACCGTGGTGGTGATGGGGGGACTGATCCAGGTGCTGCTGGGCGTGCTGCGGATGGGACGATTCGTTGTCTACACGCCCTACGTGGTGATCTCCGGGTTCATGTCCGGCGTGGGGCTGATCATCATGCTGATCCAGGCCCTGCCATTCCTCGGCTTGCCGCCGGTCGCGGGCGGACCGATGGGGGCGATTCGGGCACTCCCGGAAGCTATCCAGGGGATGAACGGCAGCGCCTTCGGACTGGGCGTGGTCGCGCTGGCCGTGGCCGCGCTCTGGCCGCGGCGGATGGCCCGATACCTGCCCGGCCTTCTGGTCGCCCTGCTGGCCGGCACTGCGCTGGGCGTGCTGTGGCTGACCGACGTACCCGTCATCGGGGAGATACCGAGGGGACTTCCTTCGCTGCAACTGGAACTTCCCACGCTCGGCTTTCTTGTGACGTCACTGCAGCCCGCGCTCATCCTTGCGCTTCTCGGCTCGGTGGACAGCCTGCTGACCTCGCTGGTCGCCGATTCCCTGACGGGGACACAGCACAAACCCAACCGCGAACTGTTGGGCCAGGGTATCGGTAACGTCGTGTCCGGGCTGTTCGGGGGACTGCCGGGAGCGGGCGCCACAATGGGCACGGTGACCAACATTCGCGCCGGGGGTTCCACGCAGGTGTCGGGTGCGTTGCGCGCGCTGCTGGTGCTTGCGCTCCTCCTGGGGCTCGGGCAGTTGGTGGAACCGATTCCCCACGCCGTCCTCGCCGGCATCCTCATGAAGGTGGGCTGGGACATCATCGACTGGCCGCTTCTCACCCGCATCCACCGCATCCGGCGGGAGCATCTGTTCGTGATCGCGCTCACGCTGGGGCTGACGGTGTTCGTCGACCTGGTCACCGCGGTGGCCATCGGGCTGATCGCGGCGGGGATGGTGCACGCGCGGCAGCTGGAGGGCCTGGAGCTTGACAGCGTGGTGTCGGTGCCGATCCTGGACCACGTCTTCTTCGCTGGACAGGAGGAGGCGCGCACGATGGACCCGTATTCGGCCCGGACCGGCCTGGTGCGACTCAAGGGGAGCTTCACGGTCGCCTCCTCCCAGAAGCTGTACAGTGTGATCGGGGGCGACATCAAGGACCACGACGTGGTGATTTTCGACTTCTCCGGCGCCACCTATATCGACGACAGCGCGGCCATGATGATCAGCCGGCTGCTCGCGACCGCGGCCAAGGAGGACACCGAGTGCATCGTGATGGGACTTTCCGGCAAGGTCGCTCGCACGCTGCACGCGCTGGACATCCTGCGGGACCTGTCGGGGGATCACGTGGTGGACACGATGGAAGAGGCGCGCAGCGTGGCCATCCGGCTGCTGGAAGCGTAACTTGTAATGTCAACATTACATTTTGTAAACTATAGTATACTTTCCTCCTTACCAGGCTTCGCCGTCCGACTCAAATGAACCAGCCGCGTTGCGCTCCCCGCCTCCTCATCACCCTTCAGGGACTCGTCCTCCTCCTGGCCGTCCCCACCCCCGCCTCCCCCCAGCAAGCCGTCACCGCGGACCCCCCCGGCGCCCTCCCCTACGACCTCGCCTTCGCGATGTCCTCCTTCCCCTGGGACTCCCGCTGGTTCGTCTCGCCCGACGGCCGCTTCGTCGCCCACGGCGTCCACACGCCCCCCGACACGACCATCAATCGCGACGAGCGCTACCAGCCCAACGGCACCCCGTCCTCGGCAGTCGGCACCACGCTTTATTACACCGAAATCGCCACGGGCCGGACCGTCCACGCCTGCCCGGGAGGCGCGTGCTGGCGCCCCGCCTGGTCACCCGACGGGACCGCGATCGCCTTCTTCTCCGACGCCGACGGTGCCCCGCACCTGTGGGTTCACGACATCGCCGCCGGAACATCGCGCCGACTCTCCAACGACCTCGTCAAGCCGAAGCTCTGGGACGGCGACGAGCCCCGCTGGAGCCCCGACGGCTCCACGCTGTACGCGGGATTCGCCCCGGAGGGCAAGTACCGCAGCCCGGTCCGCCCGCCCCAGGTCGAGGCCGCGAACCCGGCCGGCGTGGTGGTCCTGCGCAGCGGCAGCGAAGAGGCAGCCGCCCCGCACGACGCCCCGCCCCCGACCCCCATGGAGGACCACTTCGCGCGCGAGCACCTGGTCACCCTCAAGGCGGTCGATGTCGCCACCGGCCGGACACGCACCCTCGTGCCGCACGACGCCGAGGTCTCGGCCGGCGTCGCCCGCCTGTCACCCTCGGGCAGGTGGCTCGCCTACCTGTCTGGTTTTCGCGCCGTCTCCGAAACGTCCCAGGAGACCGTGATGGACCTCGCCGTCGTGCCCACCTCCGGAGGCGACCCGATCGTAGTGGTGCGAAATGTCCCCCTCACCCAGGGCGGCTACTTCAACTACAGCTACAGCTGGCACCCCACCGAAGACCGGCTGATGTTCATCGAGGACAAGCGGATGTACCTGACCGATCTCCGCTCGGGCACGCCCACCTTCCCCCAGGCGCTCGCCCCCGAGTTCGGCTACGTCGCCGCGACCGTCTTCGGGTTCACGCGCGACGGCGAGTCCGCGATCCTCGGAATCGACATCTTCGACGATCAGGGCTATCGCGATCCCCGGCCGCGCGGCCTCGCCCTGGTTCCGCTCGACGGCAGCGAGCCCACAGCGATCACCTTCGACAACGAGCGCTGGGCCTACGACCGCATCCTCAAGGCCGATGAACGCACCCTGTGGCAGCCCGACGGCGCCTCGGTCTCGGTCCTCCTCACCGAACGCTCGACTGGCGAAAAGGCCGTTGTCCGCTACGACCCCGGCAGTGGCCGGAGCCGCATCCTGTGGAAGGCCCGCGGCAAGCTCGGCAACCTCACCTCGGGCGGCCGTCACGACTTCATGCTGGCGCAGTACGAGGACATGGCGACGCCGCCGAACATCTACCGCTTCGACGCCGACTTCGCCGCCCGGGAGCGCGTCACCCACATCGACCCCCGCCTCGACGACGTGGCGGTCGGCACCTCGGAGACCTTCGAGACCACCGTCCCCCTCCACGACGGCACGCTCGCGAAGGTCAAGACCGCCGTGCTGCTTCCACCCGGCGCCAAGCGGGGCGACCGTCTTCCGGCTGTCGTAACCATGTATCCCGGCGGCGACGTCACCCGCAGCGCCGCGGATTTCGGCGGCGGCAGCGTCTTCACAGTCCCCAACCTGGTCTTCACCAGCCGCGGTTTCGCCGTCGTGCTCTGCCAGCTGGCGCTCGGGCCCAACGGGGAAGCCGGCAATCCCGTCCAGGAGATGGTCGATGTGCTGCTGCCCCAGGTCTACCGCGCCGCCGAACTCGGCTATGTGGACCTCGACCGCCTCGCGATCACCGGGCAGTCGTACGGCGGGTACGGCACCGCCTCGATCGTCACGCGCACCAACGTCTTCCGGGCCGCGGTCCCCATCTCCGGCATCTTCGACCTCTTCGGCAACTACGGTCACATCGACCCCGACGGCGACGGGTTTTTCCAGGCCTGGAGCGAGGGCGGTCAGGGGCGGATGGGAACCCACCCGTGGGCCAACGTCCGCCGCTACCTCGACAACTCGCCGTACTACAACGCGGACAGGATCGCGACCCCGGTGCTGATCGTGCACGGGACCGCCGACATGGCGTACCACGACGCCGGCAAGCTGTTCACGGCGCTACGCCGCCTGGGGAAGCCCGCGCAGCTGGCATCGTACCTGGACCAGGGGCATGTGATCAGCCTGTGGAGACGGGCAAGCGCGGTGGACGCGGCTCGGAGGATGGTGGAGTTTTTCAGGCGGCATTTGGGGGCTGGAGGCCCGGTGTCCGACTAACCCCCCACCCGCCGCGCCTGCGCCCTCCCCATCCCGATCGACAGCACGATCCACATCGCGGCCAGCGGCCCGGTCGAGACCGCCACCCACACCAGCGCCAGCCCCAGCACCGCGAAGAGTCCGTCGATCCCGGCGCCCGCAAGATCGCCGCCCCGGTACAGGAACACGTCGACCACCGGCTTGGCCTTGTACTTCTCCGACGGCGTCACGACGCTGAAGAGTGTCTCGCGTGAGGGCCGTGAAATGGCGTAACGGGTCGCCCGGTGCACCGCCTGGAAGATCATCATGACCCCGTAGACCGGCCACACCGCGAGCACCGCGAAACCGGCCATCGTCACAATCGGCAGGATCGCCAGCGTCCACCCCACACCCAGCTTCCGGATCACGTGCGTGGTGATGAAGATCTGCGTGATCAGCGTGGCCACCTGCGCCATGTTGTCGAACTGCGCGAAGTTGCCGAGCAGCTGGCTGAAGGTGTCCGAGTCGCTCAGGATGATGTTCGCCTGGGTGAAGTAGATGAGCGTGTTGGACACGGCCATGAACACCACCCAAACACCGACCCCCAGCAGGTACGGGGAGGTCGCCACCGCACGTGCGCCATCCCAGAAGGTCCCCCCGATCGCTCCCCCCGCGTCCTCGCCCTCACCACCCTCCGACCCCCCACCCCCCACCGCCTCCATCCTGGACGCCTCCGACTTGACCGCCATCCGCTCCAGCGACAGCATGACCGCGATCGCCACCGCGAAGAAAGCGGCCCCGATCAGCATCAGTCCTGCGGGAAGGTACGGTGTCTCCGTCCGGCCGCTGATGAAGTTGGTCGCCCAGCTTCCCACGATCGCGCCCAGCGTCCCCCCGATCCCGACGAAGGCGAACATCCTCTTCCCCTGATCCACGTCGAAGATGTCCACCATGAACGCCCAGAAGACGCTGGTAGTGAAGAGGTTGATGACGGTCAGCCAGATGTAGAAGGAGTAGCCCACGCCCCGCGACAGCGCGGTCTGCGCATCGGTGCCGATCAGTCCCCCCCCCGATCTCACATCCTGGATCAGCAGCGCCGAGAACCCGATCAGACACACGATCACGAACAGGTACGCGACCGGGATGAAACGGCGGCGGTTGGTGCGCGCCACCACCCCGCCGAATGCGAGGACCGCGCCCAGCGACACGAAGCAGTTGATCGCGAAGAGCCAGCGCAGCTCGTCCATGCCGCGCGCGACTCCCATGGCCTCGCGCACCGGGCGGAGGAAGAAGTAGCCGCAGAGGACGGTGAAGAAGAAGAGGGCGGACATCGCGGCGAGGGGGGGTTCGCCGCGCCGCATGTTGACGAGCCGGCTCACGAGTCGGACCGCGGCGTTCCACGGATGTACCGCCACTGTGATTCCTCCTCTGCCGCAGCCGGCGCTCGGGGTCACGATCCGGTTCGGCAACCGCCGCCCGGGATTGACGTTCCGCAAAAGAAGCCCATCCTTCAACGGAAGCAAGCAGGAGCCGTGCATTCGCCACGCGTCCCCCAAAGCTCCCCTCGATGAGCTCCAAGTCACGGACCACCCCACGGGAAGTCGTCGCCCGCCTGACCGGAGTCCGCCCGGAAGAGGCGGGCGTGGTCCTGCTGTCGGCAGCCTACTTCTTCTGCGTACTGTCGGCATACTACGTCATCCGGCCGATCCGCGAGGAGATGGGCGTGGCCGGCGGTGTGGAGAACATTCCGTGGCTCTTCACGGGAACCCTGGCCGCGGTGCTCCTTGCGCACCCGGTCTTTGCCGCGATCGTGTCCCGGTGGCCGAGGAGACGGTTCGTCACCGTGACCTACCGCTTCTTCATGCTGTGTCTGGTCGCCTTCTACTTCGTACTCAACCTTCTGCCCCCCGGCGATTCCGCGGCGATCTGGGCCGGGCGGCTGTTCTTCATCTGGACGGCCGTCTTCAGCCTCTTCGTGGTGTCGGTCTTCTGGTCCTTCATGACCGACATCTACCGGGAGCGCCAGGGCCGCCGCCTCTTCGGCCTGATCGGCGTTGCGGGCACCCTGGGCGCGATCGTCGGATCGTCGATCACCGCCTTCCTGATCGAGAGCCTCAGCCCCGCAACGCTGCTGTGGTTCTCGATCGTGCTACTCGAGTGCGCGGTGGCGTGTGTGAAGGGGCTGGACCGCAAGACCAGGAACCGGAAGTCCGATACGCCTTCACCCCCACCGGACGACGAAGTGATCGGCGGGTCGCCGCTGGACGGAATCAGGCACGTGCTGGCCTCGCCCTATCTGCTGGGCATCTGCGCCTTCATGCTCCTCTTCACCATCGGGTCCACCTTCCTGTACAACATCCAGGCGGCGGTCATGGAGCGCACCTTCGCCGACCCCGATGAACGCACCTCCGTCTTCGCGCAGATCAACCTGGCGGTCAACATCCTGACGCTCCTGACCCAGCTGTTCCTGACCGGGCGCATCATGCGGCGCTTCGGCGTCGGGCTGACCCTGGCGCTTCTGCCACTTCTGAGCATCGTCGGCTTCCTCGCCCTGGGAGCCGCGCCCGTCTTTGTGGTTTTCGTGGTCTTCCAGGTGCTCAGGCGTGCCGGGAACTTCGCGCTCGCCGTCCCGTCGCGCGAAGTCCTCTACACCGTTCTTCCCCGCCGCGACAAGTACAAGGCCAAGAACTTCAACGACACCTTCGTCTACCGTGCGGGCGACCAGATCGGAGCGTGGTCGTTCGCGGGGTTCGGGGTGCTGGGGCTGGGGACGGCCGCGATGGCGTGGTCGATGGTGCCGGTTTCGGCGGTGTGGATGGGGGTGGCGTTGTGGCTGGGGAGGAAGCAGAGGGGATTGGCGGGGTAGGGAGGGACAGCGAGGGAAACGCCGCTACAGCAACCGCTGCAATCCCACGATCAGACCCACGATCAGCGTTGCCTGCGCCAGGAGCAGCCCGTACATCTGGGCCTTGAGGCTCTTGATGTCGTCGTGGCCGGCGCTGCGAACCTTGACCATTTCAGTCTTGAGGTCGGCGATGTCGGCTTTCACGACATCCATCTCCTCGCGCACTGCAGCGAACCCCGCACGCGTCTCTTCACGCAGCTCCGCGATCTCCCCCTTCAGTTCGGTGCGCAGCTCCGCGATCTCCCCCTTCAGTTCGATGCGCAGCTCCGCAATCTCCCCCTTCAGTTCGATGCGCAGCTCCGCGATCTCTTCCTTCAGTTCAGTGCGCAACTCTCGGCTGTCTTCCCGACTGGCGTTGCGCAGATCGCGCAGATCCTCCCTGGTCGCGGCGCCACCGGCCACAGACCCACCGAAGGCGGCGACCAAAGCCTCCGCCTGTGCCGACTCGAAGCCGGCGCTCTCCAGCGCCCGCGCTGCCTTCAACGTGTCCACCCCCATCCCGTACATGGATTCAATCATGATTCCGACCTCGGTGTGCGTCAAATCTCGAGGTTCGAAGCTCACGCCCCGGGCGGGTCGCTGGAATGGTGTTTTGGGACTTTCTCCAGACGGCTCAACCAGTGGCAACCGACTTCGCGGGCGTTGGAATCCAGCAGCCGGATCGCTGGCAGCAAATGCTAGCACCATGCGCCGCACGCGATTGCGTACTCCGGTAGCCCGGCGAATCAGAGGGGAGGGCCTCCCACGGTCCGCACTCCGAATGCACTCCAACTTGTACGACCTCCACCCCGTGGGTACCTTGGAGCCCCATGCCCAGAAACCCCCGTCGCCTCCCGCCGCTCCCCACCCTCCTGTTCCTCCTCCCCATCCTGGCCACCCAGCCGGGGTGCGGACTTGCCGAAGCCGAGCGTACCCGGCAGCTGCGCTCCGCCTGCACCGATGGAGACGTGAGCGCCTGCGAGGAGATCGGCCTCAAGCTTATCCGTGGAGACCGGGTCTTTCGGGACGAGGCCCACGCAATCCCCTTCCTCGAGCAGGCGTGCGAGGGAGACCGGTGGGAAGGGTGCTTCGAACTCGGCACGGCGTACCGGGAGGGGGACGGGGTAGACCAGAATCTGCGGGAGGCTGCGCAGTATTTCGAGAAGGCGTGCGAGGGAGACTTCGGTGATGGGTGCGCCGCGCTGGGCTATCTCCATCAGACCGGCCGCGGAGTACCCGAGAACATGACGCGGGCGGCGGACTACTTCGAGAAGGCGTGCGAAATGGGTCTGTCGGAAATGTGCGTGAACCTGGCCATCGCCCATGAGGAAGGGGAAGGGCGGGAGAAGAACGCTGCCGCGGCGGCGGAACTGTATGAGCCCGCCTGCACCGAGAATGAAAACTCCGAAGCCTGCCTCAGACTCGGCCGTCTGTATCGTTCAGGCACCGGCATCGCTTCTGATCCGGCTCAGGCGGCCTCCTTCTTCGAGCGGGGTTGCAACGCCGAGAGCAAGGCGAGCTGCGGCGAACTGGCCCGGTTATACGTCGACGGCGAGGGCGTGGCCCAGGACACCGAACGCGCCCTGGAGCTGTACGACCGTGCCTGCGGCGAGCGCTGGTGGGACAGGGGAGACGGAGAGAGCTGCTACCGCCTCGCCGAGATGTACCAGTCCGGGACCAAGGTGGAGCGGGACGACGACGAGGCGGAGCGCTATTTCTTCCTTGCCTGCAGGCTCGGCTACCGGCTGGGGTGCGCCCCCCCTCCCCCGCCCCCACCGGATTCCACATGACGGCGATCCCCGAAGCCAGCGCGCTCATGACGCTGGGCGGCGTCACCAAGCAGTACCCCGCCGTCGTGGCCCTCCACGAGGTGGACCTGTCCTTCACCGAGGGGATCACCGGCCTGCTCGGCGAGAACGGCGCCGGCAAGAGCACGATGATCAAGATCCTCCTCGGCCTGGTTCCGCCCACCTCCGGTTCGGTCCGCGTGCTGGGCGAGGACGTGACCCGCAATCCTCTCGTCCGCACCAGGCTCGGATACATGCCGGAGCACGACTGTCTCCCCTTCGAGGCGCCCGCCGCCGAGTTCCTCTGCCACATGGCCGAAGTCAGCGGACTGCCCGCGGCCAGGGCCCGAATGCGGGCGGCGGACACGCTCAGGCACGTCGGTCTCTTCGAGGCGCGCCACCGCCCCATGGGCACCTACTCGACCGGGATGAAGCAGCGCGTAAAGCTCGCCCAGGCGCTGGTGCACGATCCGGACATCGTGCTCCTGGACGAACCCGCGGCCGGACTCGACCCGGCGGGCCGCGACGACATGCTCGACCTGGTGCGCAAGACGTACCGCGAGTTCGGGATTACGGTGGTCTTCTCCTCGCACCTCATGTCGGACGTCGAGCGCACCTGCGACCGGATCACCGTCCTTGAGGGCGGGCGTGTCGCGAAGTCGGGAGCGGTTGCGGAATATACCGCCGAGACGCGGACCCTGTTCGTCGAGGTGGACGGAAACCGGGAGCGTTTCGTGGCGGCGCTCAAGGCGCGGGGGGTGGCGGTGGGGGTGGGGAAGGGCGGCGTGGCGGTCCAGGCATCCGACGAGGATCTCAGCGACCTGGTGAGGGACGCGCTGGTCGAGGCGGAGGCGCCGCTGCGCCGGATGGCGCCCCGCCGTCGGGAACTGGCGGAACTCTTCACCGGCGTTGACGAGGACCATGGCGAACCCGGAGAGACCGGTTGATGGCCGACGCGACCACCGCGAAGACCGCAGGCGATCCGAAGGCCGGAGGCGTTGTCTTCGACATCGGGTATCAGCGATACGCGGGGCCGCGCGAGGGCCGGCGGCGCGCCCGGCTCGCCGTCTACAAGGACGGATTCCGCAAGGTGCTGGGTCTCGGGCGGGGGGCGAAGGCGAAGCTGCTTCCCTGGGCCTGCATTCTGGTCATGGTCGGCATCAGCATCGTCATGTCGGCCATGGCCGGGTTCGGGCAGCGGACCCTGGGAGAGGTGGGGGCCGAGATGGTTCCGGGAACGTCCCACTACTTCTACTACTCGTTCTTCGGCCTCAATATCCTCTTCATATTCGCGGCGCTCGTGGCCCCGAGGCTCCTCTGTCCCGACCGCCGCAACTTGACCCTTCACCTGTACCTGGTCCGCCCGCTCACCGCCACCGACTACGTCCAGGCACGATGGGCCGCATTCCTGACCGTGATGGTGCTCGTCGCGTGGGTGCCGCAGTTCGTACTGCTCGCCGGCCGCGTACTGGGTCATCCGGAACCTCTGGCCTATCTGGACTCCAACTGGACCGACATCCCGAAATTTCTCCTGGCCGGGGTCGCCATGGCCGCAATGGTCACCTCCGTCTCCATGCTCGCCTCGGGGCTCGTCACGCGGCGGGGCTACGCCTCCGTACTCCTCATCGCGCTGTTCGTGATTCCGAACGCGGTGACCGCACCCTTCGCGTTCAACCCGCAATTCCAGTGGGTTTCGGTGTTCAGCCTCGGCGACATCCTCGGGGAGACGAACAAGCTGATCTTCAACGGGGTCGAGGAGGCCGCGGAAGGAGGCACGCAGGTGGAGCAGGCGTTCGAGGAACTGGAAGAACTCGATACCGCTCCGACGCGGTTCTCTCCCGCTTTTCTCCTTGCGGCGTACTTCGGGTGGCTCGTGCTTCCGGGAGGAATCCTGTGGATGTACTACCGCAGGCTGAGACTATGACGTCCGGCACCCCGGCGCCGGTGATCCGGACCGAACGGCTGACGCGATGGTTCGGCAACATCGTGGCCGTCAACGAAGTCACCCTCGACATCCACCCCGGGATTACCGGGCTGCTCGGTCCGAACGGAGCCGGCAAGAGCACCCTGATCCGCATGATGGCGGGCCTGGCCCGG
Source organism: Longimicrobiales bacterium (assembly GCA_965208295.1). GTDB lineage: Bacteria > Gemmatimonadota > Gemmatimonadetes > Longimicrobiales > Gaopeijiaceae > Bin94. The sequence continues at coordinate 3,008,339 of OZ242328.1, forward strand.
ACCTCCAGCGGCTCGGTCACGCTCTTCGACGAGCCCGTTCGCAACAACCCCCCGCTCTCGAAGCGCATCGGGGTCATGCACGAGCACGAGACGGTGTACGGATTCCTGACCGGGCGCCAGTTCGTGAGACTGATGGGTGAACTGCGCGAGGTGACCCCTCTCGGAGAGGCCGTGGAGCGGGCCATCGATCAGGTGGAACTCCAGGATGCCGCCGACCGGAAGATCCGCACCTATTCCCGCGGCATGCGCCAGCGAATCCGCCTTGCCGGGACGCTGGTCCACGATCCGGAGGTCCTTCTTCTGGACGAGCCGCTCAACGGCGCGGATCCCAGGCAGCGCATTCACTTCCAGCGGCTCCTGAAGAGGTTCGCGAGCGAGGGGCGAACCATCGTGGTCTCTTCGCACGTCCTCGAGGAGGTTGAACGGATCGCCGACACCGTGCTCCTTCTCGTGAACGGCAAGCTGGCCGCCTCGGGGGACTTCCGCGCGATTCGGGCGGCGCTCAACGAGCGTCCCTACCATGTGCTCGTGGCGTGCGATTCGCCCCGGAAACTCGCGTCGGCGGTCGTTCAGCTGGACTCCGTCGAGGCCGTCAAGCTGGATCCAGACGGCAGGATCGTTATCCTCAGCCGCAACGTCCTCGACCTGCAGATCGAGCTTCCCAGGCTGGCCCAGCGGACCTCCGTCACCCTGCGCCGGGTGGTGCCGCTGGACGATTCCCTCGAGAGCGTCTTCGGCTACCTGGTGGATGGCGGGGAGCGATGAAGTCACTCTTCCTGCTCACGCTGCGAAGGGTCCTTACCCCCTCGCGCCTCCTGATGATCGGGGCCCTCGCGCTGGCGCCCTTCGCGGTGACGTCGCTGATCCTGCTGATCCCGGACGCACCGCCAGTGGGAATATTCGAGGCGAACATCCTGAACACGCTGCTCGCCGGAGCGATCATACCTCTCGCCACCCTCGCCACGGCCAGAGCGGCGTTCGGGGACGAGATCAGCGACCGTACTCTGGCCAACGTGACGCTGACCCCGTATCCCCGGTGGAAGATCGTCCTTCCGAAGCTGCTGGGGGTCGTTTGCGTGCCCGTGCTGGTCATGCCGGTCAGCGCGTGTCTCATCAGCTACATGGGCTACGGGGCCGATCTGTCCGCCACCTGGGCCGTGACCGTCGGCGCCGTGGTGGCGGTTGTGCTCTACTGCTCCGTTTTCACATGGCTCGACCTGTTGACCCCCCACGCCGTCGGCATCGGCCTCGCCTACATCGTCGTCTGGGAGGGGCTTTTTTCGCGCTTTGTCTACGGCGTGCGCTTTTTCAGCATCCGCAGCCACGCGATCGCCGTCATGCACGGGGTGGACGAGCGGCGGTTCGCGGATTCGGAGCACACCGCGCTGGGTCTGACTGCCGTCGCGGCGGTGGTGGTCGTGGTCGTGCTGTTCGTGTTGTCGGTGCGGAGGCTGCGGACGATGGATTCGCCCTGAGGGGGCGCGCCTACCCGTCCCTTATCAGCCGGTGGCGAACGATGTACTCGACATCCATTTCGTCGCGCTCGATCCCCCAGACCATGTCATCGGCGATCAGTTTCACCTCGAAACCGACATGGGTCCGGGCTCGTGCCAGGGGAGAGCCATCGGAATCAAGCACCCACCATTGGATCACCCGTTCCCCTCCGGCCACTTCCACCGGATCGAAACGCCGCAGCCAGACAGTCCCGTCCGCGGCCCCGACCAAATGGCTCACCGCGGGCAGGTACGATGGCCGGTACATCACCTCACGCAGCCGCGCTTCGTCGGCGGCGTTGCCTCCGGCCCAGGCAACGACCACGGAGTCGAAGCGCTCGGCGGCGAGCGGGACCGGGTCGTAGGGCACCGTCGCGGTGAACACCGTGTCTCCATCGAAGCCGATTTCGCTGACCCTTATCGTTGGATCACCCTCGCCGGTCCACGCCCGGCGGTCGACGACGAGCAGGCCGCGCGCACCCTTTCCCGAAAGGTGGGCGTCCCCGAAGGGCTGGCTGGCGGAGGACGTCGCGAAGGTATCGTGCCGCCTCCACGGCTGTGTCCAGATCCGGTTCAGCCTGCGACCGTCCGCGTCCATGCGCACAAACGGCGATTCCGTCTGCGAGCCGCGTGCGATCGAGGTGGACGCCGGAAGCGTCATACCCATCAAGGTCCCGTCGCGCAACGGGACGACCGGCCGCACGGGCAGCTCGGACGCGCCGCCCGGGTTCCCCCTGGCCGACACCGACCCCAGGAATCGCCCCTCCAGGTCGAAATAGCTGACGCGGATGGCGATCATGTCCCAGACCCAGAGAGAGTCGCCGAAGAACCCGAGCCCGTAGGGATACTGGAACTCCCCCGGACCCTCTCCCCTTCCACCCAGCGAGCCGGCGGAAGCTCCGTCCGCGGTCCATCGGCGTACCGTGCCCTCTCCCGCGTGCGTCGTGTACAACAGCCCGTCCGGACCCAGCGCCATGTGGGTGATCGGGTTGAAGATGTAATCCGGGTCGGCGACCGAACCGATCCTCGCTTCGCGTTCGGACAGGGTCCAGGGGTCGGCGGCGAAGGCGTCGGGTGAGGAGGTGGAGTCGGGCCGGCAGGCCGTGGTGAGGAGGATGGCCAGTGCCAATAGCGTGGACAGGGGTGTTCGGTGGAACCTCATCACGCTTCCCTTTCCCGGGGGTTGATCCACCAGCATTCTCGTGAGCACCTGGTCGGGCTCAGTCTACCGAACCTGCCAGTCGGGCCCAGCACACGTGTCAGTCTTCCGGTTGAGTGCAGCAGCCGCAACCCCGGGGGGCGCCCGGCCAGCGCTACTACCGATCCCTCCGGTAACGAGTCGCCTTGTATTCCTCCACCCAAACCCGGGAACTCCGCCACCGGCCGCTCGCGTTGCGAACCGCTCGAAGCCTGCCACGCCCAGCCGCCGCGCGCAGGGCCGGAGCCTTCAGATCCGTTGTCGCCAGGGCGCTGAGCGGAACCAGGCGGTCGGGACCGGCGACCGCCGGAATCACGAATCGGTAAAGGTTGTCCAGGATCGCGCGGGCAAGCATCTCCCCCAGCGGACCCGCATCACCTCGGTCCGCTTTTCGGAGGGCGTCGAGGTATCGTGTGCGTTCGCGCTTGTAGATAATCGCGGGCGGAAAGCCGAGCCGGACGAGGATCAGATTCAGGAGCAGACGTCCCGTTCGCCCATTGCCATCGAGGAACGGATGTATTTGTTCGAACCTGCAGTGGACTTCGGCAAGGGACTCGGGGAAGCTCGACGATGTGGCATCGAGCCTGTTGACCTTCTCGATCCAGGTATCCATCTCCGAGGCAACGAGTGGCCACGAGACGGGAATCATTCCCCCCGGAAACGGCCGGATGTCATGTTCACGAAAGTTCCCGGGCGTCTCCCGACCCGTGGCATCGGGATGAGGGGCGACCTCCCAGACCGGCGACAACGCCGTGTGGTGAACCTGCCGGGCCTCCGCCAGACTCAGGATGGCTCCAGGATGACAGAGCCCGAGCCGATTGAGGGCCTGCCGGTACACCCACTCGGCCGCCGTGGCATAGCCCCGGACCTCCAGATACTCCTTGAGCTCCCGATCGCCCACGGCTCGCCCCTCCGCCAGGAGTTGCTCGACCTGCTTCAACACCAGCGTATTGCCCTCGATGGCCGTGGAATGATGGGCCTCCCGGTACCAGATTCCGCGCCAGATGCTGGCGGCCTCCCGGGGACTCGGCAGGCCACCCATTTTCTCCCACAGCTCGGCGACGTCGGAACGCAGGCGACGGTAGACTTCGCGCCGAGGCGGGCGGCCCGGTCGTCGGGGGCGCTCGGAAATGTGTTCGGTCATGGCGATGTCAATTGAACAGAACAATTAGGGTGGTGTGGGAGGGGGGGAGAGACCCTCGAATATGTTCGATTATGAGTATTGGAATGTAAAAGAATACTTTTTGGGATGGGGTGCAGGGAAACGGCAGCATCGGCCTTACCAAATTCAGCTCGTCACGCTCGCTCTCAACCGTCCCCCGTCCAATCGAAGTGGACGTTCAACGCCCGAAGCATGCTGAACGTATTGTCGCGCCGAACCTCGAACTGATCGCATACATCGGGCAGCTTGATCTCGCGTCTGGACTCAGGCGCACTCTGCTCGTTCGTGACGACGGTAGCCCCGTGGACCCGCGCGTAGGCGACGAGCCAGCCGTCCGCACCCGTCGCGAACTTCGCTTTCGCATGGGCGAAATACCTTGGATGACGCTGAACCCACATCATGACGTCCGTGTAGGCGCGCACGACCGGCTCGGTGTCGACCGGAAAGAAGAACCTTCCGGGACCTCCTCCCTCACCCACCGGACGAGATCCTCCGTTTTGGGACCCGCGAGGAGTTCGCCGCGAACCCTGTCGACGCTAAAGACTCGCCCCTGCCTGTGGTGATGGACCACAGACTTCCAGAAGCCGGGGCAGATGTCGAATGAGTAGTAGAGGTTCTTGGCGGTGATGAAGACATCCGAATCCACGAGATAGACCGAAGCCACCCTCATGGAAGATCCACGCCCAGCCGCCTGGCGTACTTCTGGAAGGTTCCACCACGCAGCCCCGTCAGATCATAGGCTTCCTTGAAGCCGATGCGGCCTTCCATCGCTGCACGCAGCACCTGTCCGGCGAACAGCTCACCGACGCGCGTGTTCTGGTTGTTGTAGAAATCGCCACCACTCGCCTTCGTGCCACTCCTCAGTTCACGATTGACGTAGTGCTCGTAGAAGTCGAAGAAGGTGCTGCGGTCGACGAGGTTCAGGTCCAGGGCACGGCGGGCAGCGACCACGGGGCTCACCTTGAACGTCCGGGCAAGCGCCTCGAAGGGACTCGCCTGCCGCCTGACTTCCCGCCAACGCTCCCCAAGCTCCCGCGCTGGTGCAAGGAGCTCCGCCGCCGCCTGGTTGCACCAGTCTTCGACGTCCGAACCGCCGGGGAGCAGAGCCTGGAAGCCGGAAAGTCCCTCTGTGCCGAGCCAGATGTGCGCCAGCTCGTGAGCCAGCGTGAACATCTGCGCCGACTTGGCATCCGCACCGTTCACGAAGATCAGCGGTGCGTAGGGATCGGTGAGCGCGAAGCCGCGAAACTCTTCCACGCTCAGGCGGCGATGGGTGTTGTTCCCCACCACACCGTTGATCACCGCCATCACCCCCAGCGCCTCAATCGCCCGTCGCAACTCGCTCACGGCGTCCTGCCAGGTGCGCACTCCGGCGGCCCATCCTCCGTCGAGTCCGAGTGCCCGTCTCATCTCGCGACCCACAGCGTCAGGGTCGTCGGCAAGACGGGCGCCTGCCACGAAGGCCAACGGTTCGACATCGTGCTCGCGGAGGGTCTCCCGCAGCCACTCCTGTCGGCGTTGCATCGTGTAGAGCGTGTCGAGCAGATCGGGACTCGGTCTGCCTCGCGCGGAGCCTGCCACGGTGCGATAGTCAGGAACCGGAAGGCGTTCTTCGGGGGGCTCGGGAAGCAACAGGTAGCCGAGCGGCGTATGCGTAACTCTGGCGAGTTTCTCCAACTGCTTCAGGGTCGGGTGCCTTTCGCGTCGGACCCAGGCCGGGAGCTGTGGCAGGCGCGCCGCTACGTCTGCCACATTTGAGCCGGCACGTTCGCAGGCCCAGCGAAGCATTTCCGGGGGTACGGGGACGCGGGTCATGGCTAAAACGCCGAAATCCCCGTAACCGTCTGCCCCAGGATCAGCGAGTGGACATCGTGCGTCCCCTCGTAGGTATACACCGACTCCAGGTTCGCCATGTGCCTCATGGACGCATACTCCGCCAGAATCCCGTTCGCCCCCAGCAGCCGCCTCGCCTCGCGCGCGATGTCGCACGCCATGTTCACATTCGCCCGCTTCGCCAGACTCACCTGCTGCGGCGTCATCTTCCCCTCGTCCTTCAACCGCCCCAGCCGGAGACACAGCAGCTGCCCCTGTGTAATCCAGGTCAGCATATCCGCGATCCTCACCTGCTGGATCTGCTTGCCCGCAATCACCCCGTCGAACATGACCCGCTGGCCCGCGTAGCTGACCGCCTCGTGGAAGCACGCCATGGCGGCGCCCACGGCCCCCCAGGAAATCCCGTAGCGCGCCTGGGTCAGGCACATCAGCGGGTTCTTGATCCCGGTGGTCCCCGGCATCAGCGCATCGGCGGGCAACTCCACGTCCTCAAGCACCAGTTCGCTGGTGTCCGACGCCAGCAGCGACAGCTTTCCCTTCTGGTCGCGGGCGCTGAACCCCGGCGTGTCCGTCGGAACCACGAACCCGCGAATCCCCCGCGAATCCCCCGCCTCCCCCGTCTGGGCCCACACCACCGCCACATCCGCCATCGACCCGTTCGTGATCCACATCTTGGTCCCGTTCAGTACCCAACCGTCCGCCGTCTCGCGCGCCCGAGTAATCATGCCGACCGGATTCGATCCGTAGTCGGGCTCGGTGAGGCCGAAGCAGCCGATCTTCTCCCCCGATGCGAGTCCCGGAAGCCACTCGCGCCGCTGCTCCTCGCTCCCGAAGGCGTAGATGGGGTACATGACAAGCGCGCCCTGTACCGACACGAAGGAACGCACCCCCGAATCACCGCGTTCAAGCTCCTGCATGATAAGGCCATAGCACACATTGTTGAGTTCCGCGCAACCGTACTCGGCCGGGAGGTTGGCACCCAGCATTCCCAGCTCGCCGATCTCGGGGATCAGTTCCGTGGGAAACCGCCGGTCCACGTACGCGTCGCCGATGATCGGGATGACCCGGTCCTCGACCCATTCGCGGATCGTGTCGCGGACCATGCGCTCCTCTTCCGACAGGAGCGCGTCGATGTCGTAGAAGTCAGTTCCTTCGAACCTTGCCGCCATTGGCATTCTCTCCAGGAGGTGAAACCGCCGTCAGTAAGTCTCTACTGGCCACCGGGCCGGTGCCGGATGCGAAGCACCCCGTACCACAGCTCCGTTCCGGCCCGCGCGCACAGCCAGAAGGCCGCCAGCACGATCCCGATCCAGCCGCCCAGCAACGCCGCGGACGGCTTCTGCACGAAATGGATCCAGGCCCCCAACCCCGCCGCCAGCACCACCCCGCACATCCACCCCACCCGCTTCGCCCGCGCCTTCGCCCGCGCGATACACCCCTCGCACCAGAGCAACCGGTCGAGTTCGTTCCCCCGGCACACCCGCCTGCATCGCGAACAGTGCAGATCCAGCCCCGACCCGCCAGCCCCACCACTCACCCCAACCCCCCCACCACCGCCTCCGCGAACGCCGCCGTCCCATCCGTCCCCCCCATGTCACGCGTCCGCGCCACCCCATCCCGGATCACGCGCTGCACCGCCCCGCGAATACGCCCCGCCACCCCCTCCTGCCCCACATGATCCAGCATCAGACACGCCGACAGCAGCAGACTCGTCGGGTTCGCCACTCCCTGCCCCGCAATGTCCGGCGCCGACCCGTGCACGGCCTCGAACACCGCATGCGTCTCGCCGATGTTGCCCGCCGGCGCGAACCCCAGCCCCCCCACCAGCCCGGCCATCAGGTCGCTCAGGATGTCCCCGAACATGTTCTCCATGACCAGGACGTCGAACCGGTACGGGTCCAGCACCAGGAACATGGCGGTCGCGTCGATGATCCGGTCCTCGAAGGCCACCCTGTCCGCGTAGTCGTCCGCCATGCGCTGCCCGACCTCCAGAAACAGCCCCTGCGTGTGCTTGAGGATGTTCGCCTTGTGCGCCAGCGTCACCTTGCCGCGACCGTTGGCGACCGCGTAGTCGAAGGCGAAGCGCACGATCCGCTCCGACCCGTAGCGGGTGGTGATCATGACCGATTCCGCGGCCGCCTTGGGGTCGTTCTCCATGCCGATGAAGTGCTCGACCCCGACGTACAACCCCTCGGTGTTCTCGCGGATCAGCACGAGGTCGATGTCATCGTAGCGGCCGCCGGGCAGGATGGTGCGGACCGGCCGCACGTTGGCGAAGAGGTCGAACTCCTTGCGGATGGCGACGTTGATCGAGCGAAACCCGGAGCCGGAGGGCGTCGTGAGGGGTCCCTTGAGCGCGACCCGGTTGGTCTGGATGGAGTCAATCGTCTCCTGCGGGAGGGGACTGCCCTGGTACCTGAGCGCGGTCTCGCCCGCCACCTGCTCGTCGTAGTCGAGCTGTGCGCCGGCTGCGTCGAGGACCCGCAGCACCGCGGCGGTCACCTCCGGGCCGATCCCGTCGCCGGGGATGACGGTGACGGACCTACTCATATGAGTATATGTGCATGTGTGCAGGTCATCCCTCGTCCTCCGCCTCGAAATCCAGCGCCGCCGAGTTGATGCAGTACCGCTGTCCGCCAGGCCCCGGCCCGTCCGGAAACACATGCCCCAGATGCGCGTCGCAGCTGGCGCAGACCACCTCGGTCCTCCGCATGAAGAAGCTGCGGTCGTCCTTCTCGCCCACATGTCCTTCGGCAGCCGCACGGGTGAAGCTGGGCCATCCCGTCCCCGAGTCGAACTTGTCCGAGGATTCGAAGAGCGCGTGCCCGCAGCAGACGCAGAGGTAGGTTCCGTCTTCCTTGTGTGCCCAGTAGGCGCCGGTGAAGGCGCGCTCGGTCCCGCCCTTGCGGGTGACCTTGAACTGCTCGGGCGTGAGCACCCTGCGCCATTCGCGATCGCTCCGCCGGACCTCGGCCCGGTCCGGAGCGGCTGTCTTCTTCATATCAGGTATCCTCCGTCGACTGGTATCACTGCTCCCGTAATATGGCGCGAAGCCTCGGAGCACAGGAACAGGATCACCGAGGCGACATCCTGGGGGTCGCCCAGCCGGCCGAGCACGCTCCGCTCGCGGGCCCGGTCCAGGATCTCGGCCGGGACCCGATCGGTGAGCCGAGTGGTGCGGATGTATCCGGGGGCCACCGCGTTCACATTGATGTTCGCGGACCCCAGTTCCAGGGCGGCGCTGCGGGTGAAGCCGAGCAGGCCCGCCTTGGTCGAACAGTAGTTCACAAGCCCGAACTCGCTGGACAGGCCGTGCACCGAAGAGACGTTGACGATCTTGCCGAACTCCTGGGCGCGCATGTGCGAAACGGCCGCCCGCGTGCAGTAGAACGCCCCCGACAGGTTGGTGTCGATCACGGACTGCCACTCCTCGTCGCTCATGCGCCAGAGCGCGCGGTCGCGCCCGATGCCCGCGTTGTTGACCAGGAAGTGGAGCCCGCCCAGCCGGTCATGCGCCTGCGCGACGAACGCCGCCGCTTCTTCGGGGTCCCGCACATCGGCGGCCCGGGCGAAGACCCGCACATCCCTGCCCCGCAGCATCTCGCACGTCTCCTCCGCCATCCACCGGTCTTCCTCGCCGGTGTCCAGATAGTTGAAGGCGACATTTGCGCCCTTCTCCGCAAAGGCCACCACGGTCGCCCGCCCGATCCCGCTGGAGCCGCCGGTCACCACCGCCACCCTCCCCCGCAATGACTCGGCCTCCGCTTCCATCTCGGGAGCCGTCCCCGTCTCCATGCGGGTCAGCAGTCCCTCCACCGCTTCGTCGATGCCGGGCTGGCCGCCGGACGTCTTCGCCGTCCCCTCCGGAGACTCGCTCACGCCGGGCTCCCCATGTGCTTGATCGACCTTCCCTCGACCAGGAACACCACGTCCTCGGCGATGTTGGTGGCCAGGTCGCCCACCCGTTCCAGGTTCTGCACCACCACGATCATCTCGAGCCCGGGGCTGATGTAGCGCGGTTGCTCCAGCATGTACGAGACGATGATGCGGAAGGCCGAGCGCCGCAGGTCGTCCACGCGCCGGTCGCGCGCAATGACGTCCCTGGCCTTGTCCACGTCCCGGGTCACCATGGCGTCGAGCGCGTCGCCGAGCATGCCGCGCACCTGCCCCCCTATTTCGTCGACCTCCAGCAGGTCGGGCAGGGGGGGATGCCGCGTGAGGCGCAGGCTGGCCTTGGCGATGTTGACGGCGTGGTCGCCGATGCGCTCGATGTCGTTGGACGCCTTGAGCGCGACGAAGACGAGCCGCAGGTCGCCCGCCATGGGGTGCCGAAGCGCCAGCAGCTCGAGCACCCGCTCGTCCATCTCGACTTCGAGTTCGTCGAGGCGGTCGTCGGCCGACCGCACCCGCCGCGTGATCTCCGGGTCCCGCGCCGCCAGTCCCTCCATGGCGATGCGCACCAGCTCCTCGGCCCGGCCGGCCATCTCCAGCAGCGACTGCTGCAGACGGTCGAGTTCGCCCTCGAAGGGGCCGCGAATCGGCTGTGGGTCGGTCATGCGATGCGGCCGGTCAGGTAGGATTCGGTGCGAGGGTCGCGCGGGTTGGTGAACAGCGCTTCGGTTGGACCGTACTCGATCAGTTCCCCTCCGGCCAGATACGCGGTGAAGTCGGAGAGGCGCGCCGCCTGCCTGCGTCCGTGCGTGGCCAGCACGATGGTGTAGTCCTGCTTCAGCTCATGGATGAGGGACTCGATGCGCGCCGTGGCGGCGGGATCGAGGGCCGAGGTGGGTTCGTCCAGCAGAAGCACTTCGGGTTTCAGCGCCAGCGTCCGCGCAATGCAGAGACGCTGCTGCTGTCCCGCCGACAGCTGCATGGCGGGCCGGTCGAGATCCTCGGCCACCTCGGACCAGAGGCCGACCGCGTCGAGCACCTCCTCCGCCAGTTCCAGCAGGTCGCCGGCATGGCCGCCGGCCCGGGGGCCGAAGACGACGTTGTCGAAAATGGACCGGGGAAAGAGCGTGGCCTGCTGGAACACCATGCCGATGCGCCGGCGCACCTCGACCGGGTCGACCTCTTCTCCGTGCAGATCGACGCCGTTGAAGCGCACGGTCCCCGTGGTCGCCACGCCGGGCACGAGCTCGTTCATGCGATTGAAGGCGCGCAGCAGGGTGGTCTTCCCTCCTCCCGACGGACCGATCACCGAGACGACCCGTCCGCGGGGGACCGCGAGCGTGACGTTGGCCAGAGCGGTCCGGCCGCCGAACCGCACGGTGAGGTCGTCGGAGGCGAGGACGGGGGGCGCCGGGCGGATGAAGGAGGAGGTGCTCAAGTGGGGATTCCTTGCAGACGGCGGCGAACGGCAAGCGCCGCCAGGTTCATGACGAGCAGCACGAGGAGGAGGGCGACACCCGCGCCCGCCGCCACCGCCGCGAAGTCCGGCTGGGAGCGAGTGCTCCACGCGAAGACCTGTGTCGGCAGCGAGGTCAGGGGGTCGGCCGGAGAGCGTGGGGCGAAGGTCATGAAGGTGACGGCCCCCAGAACCAGGAGCGGCGCCGCCTCGCCCGCCGTGCGGGTAAAGACCGCGCAGCTGCCCGTGACGATTCCGGGCGCCGCCGCCGGAAGAACCTGGCCGCGCACCACCTGCCACCGCGTCGCACCCAGGCTGTAGGCGGCTTCACGGAGGCCGCGGGGCACAGCGCGGATGGCCGTCCGTGCGGTCACGATCACCGTGGGAAGCGCCAGCGCGGCCAGGGTGCATCCGCCGGCCAGGAGGCTCGGCCCCATGCCCAGCCCCCGCACGAACAGGGCGAGCCCCGCCACCCCGTACACCACCGACGGCACCGCGGCCAGATTCGCCAACGCCCCGCCCACCGCCGCCGCCACCCCCGTGCGGGGCGCGTACTCTTCCAGGTAGACCGCCGTACCTATCCCGACCGGCAACGCGAAGGCCACCGTCAGCGCCGCCAGCCACAGCGTCCCCGCCAGCGCCGGCCCGATCCCCGCGCGCGCCGCCACGCGGGAAGAAGGGTCGAACAGGAAGCCGGGGTCGACGGTGCTCCAGGCCTTGGCGGCCAGCACCACGGCCACCACGAGACACCCGGCCGCGACCATCGCGGCGACCGCCCCACACGCCGTGCCGATCCAGTCCCGGCCGCGCTTCGGGCCCCTCACCCCACACCCCCCGCGCCCCGGCGCGACATGAGGAATCCGCCCGTGGCGTGCAGCCCCCATGTCACCGCGAACAGGACCGCGCTCACCGCGAAAAAGGCCCCGTACTGAACCGTTCCCGTGGGAGCGTCGCCCAGGCTCGACTGCGCGATGTAGGCGGTGAGCGTTCGCAGCCCCTCCAGCGGGCTCCAGGTGAGCTGCGCCTGGTTGCCCGCCGCGAGGGTCACGATCATGGTCTCGCCCGCGGCCCGGGCCATCGCGAGGAACACGGCCGCGCCGATCCCGGGGGCCGCCGCCGGCACCATTACCCGCGCCACCACCCGGCCGCGCCCGGCCCCCAGCGCGAGCCCCGTCTCCATGAGCGCCGCCGGCACCGACCTGAGCGCGCTGCGCGTGAAGACGATCACCGTGGGAAGGATCATGAGGCCCACCGCGAGACAGGCGGCCAGCGCGTTGAATGCCTCCGTCCCCGGCCAGAGCGCGCGGAGCAGAGGGGTCACGAAGGTGAGCGCGAAGTAGCCCAGGACCACGGTCGGGACCGCCGCCAGCAGGCCGGTCACGCCCACCAGCACGCGCTCCGTGCGTACGCCGGCGTAGTGCTCCATGTAGACCGCGGTCATCAGCCCTGCCGGAACCGCGAAGAACGCGGCGCCCGCGGTGATCTGGGCGGTCGCGGCGAGCAGGGGGAGCACACCGAAGCGGGGCTCTTCGGCGAAGGGGGTCCAGTCCACCTCTGTGAAGAAGCGCACGGGCGACACCGTCCCGAAGAAGCGCACCGTCTCCACGCCCAGAACGCCCACCACCGCGACGAGGGTCGCGGCGGCCAGCACCGTGCAAGCCAGAAAGGCAGGCCGCGCCAGCCGGTCGGCGAGCCCGCGCGGCGCGCGGCGGGTGACGGAGATTTCGGCCGCCGTCATGGCGGTCCCTCCGCGGGAGCGGCCAGCAGCGCCAGACTCCGCTCGTATTCCCCAGCGGGAAGCGGCGCGTAGCCCATCTCGCCGGCCAGTGCCTGGCTGACGGAGACGTAGTGAACCGCGAAGGCGTACAGGTTGTTGTACATCTTGTCGTACACATCCGAGACGTAGATGTACAGGTCGCGCGCCAGCGAACCGTAGCTGCCGTCTGCGATCGTGGCGGGCGTGGGGGACACACAGCCGAATCCCGTGTCCACGGCGAGCGCGCGAACACGGTCCTCGTTCGCCGCGTAGCTCGCCGACCCCAGGTACCCCAGCGACCACCGGTTGCCGGCCACGCCGCGGGCAATCAGGTGGTCGTCCTCGGTCTGATAGTGGTCGGAGCGGCTGGCGCCGGCGCGTCCCATGACCACGGCGGTGAAGAAGTGGTGCGTGCCCGAATCCGTGCCCGGTCCGAAGAGACGAATCCTCTCGGCGGCCAGCCCCGGTCTCAGGTCGCGCCAGGTCGAGACGGCGCTGCCCGGCTCCCACAGCCGTCCGAGTTCGGCCAGGGTCAGGCAGTCCACCGAATTGTTGTCGGCATTCACGACCACGGCGACTCCGTCCCGTGCGACGGGCAGGGCCAGGTAGCCGATCGCGTTGTCGCGGCAGCGCGCCGCTTCCGTGGATGTCATGGGACGCGAGGCGCCGGCGATGTGGATTTCACCCTCGCACAGACGCCGCAGTCCCCCCGACGTACCGGACACGCGGACGACGACGCGCGCTCCGGGGTGCTCGCGGGCGAAGTCCTCGGCCACCGCCTCCGAGAGCGGGTAGAGGCTGCTCGAGCCGCCCACCACCAGGATGGATCCATCGTCTCCACCATCGGCCGAACACCCCGCCAGGAGCGCGGCAAGGAGAGTCAGCGCCGGGGCAGTCCGTGAAAGCCGCCCCCGCGGGCCGATCGCAATCATGTCGCCCCCACCCCCGCCACCGCCCCCCTGTGGAGCGGAACGCTGAAGGTGATGGTCGTCCCCGATCCCCAGACACTCTCCGCCGAAACCTCGCCCCCCATGCTCGAGACCAGGTGGCGTACGATCGCCAGCCCCAGCCCCGTCCCCCCCTCCTTCCGCGACCGCGCCGCGTCCACCCGGTAGAAGCGCTCAAAGATCCTGGGCAGGGACGCGGCCGGAATCCCCGCGCCGTTGTCCTTCACGGCCACCACCGCCAGACCACCGCGCGAATCGATCTCCACGCCGATCCGCCCCCCGTCCTCCGGCACATAGCGGAGTGAGTTCTCGAAGAGGTTGCGGAAGATCTGGTAAATCGCCGCTTCGTCCCCGACCGCCCCGCCCTCGCCCGCCACGTCGAACTCGACCCCGCGCCGCGCCGCGGCGGCCTCCTGTTCCTGCCACGCGGCCCACGCCACCCGGTCGATCTCGACCCGCTCCCGCGCCGGTCGCCACTCGCCCGACTCGTAGCGCGACAGGTCGAGCAGATCGTCCACCAGACGCTGGAGCCGCACCGTGTTGCCCTCGATCGAATCGAGAAACCTGCGCCGCAGCCCCTGGGGCAGATCCTCGTCCATGACCGTTTCGGCGGCGGCCCGGATGACGGTCAGCGGGGTCTTCAGTTCGTGCGACGCGTTGGCCACGAAGTCCGAGCGGACCGCCTCCAGACGCCGCATCTCGGTCACGTCCACGAGGAGGACCACCGACCCGCCCCCGGTGCCCATCTTGGTGCGCACCTCCAGTTCGCGACCACCGATCCCGACCTCCAGGCGGCCCTGCGGCCGAACGACCGAGGCCTCCAGCAGATCGCGCAGCACCGGATCGCGCACGATCGATCCGACCGGCGCGAAAGCGGGCACCTCGGCCAGCCCCAGGAGTTCCCGCGCGGCCGGATTGATGAGCAGGATGCGGGCGTCGCCGGTCAGCGCCATCAGTCCCTCCGCCACCTCGTCCATGAGCTGCGCCAGTTCGTCACGCTCCCGCGAGACCCGCGCCACCTGCTCCTCGAGTTCGGCCCTGACCCGGTTCGCCGACGAAGCCAGCCGGGCAAGCTCGGTGACACCGGACAGCTTGATCCGCGGGCCCGGGTCCTGGCCTGCCGCCAAACGTGTGAGCAGCCGCCTGACCTCGCCGAGCGATCCGGTGACGGCGCCCGTGGCCCGGTGCGTCAGGAGGAGTACCACCAGTCCCCAGGCCAGCACGCCGGCACCCACCAGGTGCGCGACCCGGGCAGCCGCATCCCGCATCGGATCCACGAGGTCGCCGAATCGGATCACCACCGGCTCCCCCTCCCGGTAGAGGCGGGTCGCGCTGAAGAGGTAGCGCTGTCCGTCCAGGTGGCTCGTGCGCCGGGCCGAGCCGCTGACGCGAAGCAGAGCTCCCTCCACTTCGCTGCGCCGCGTGCGGTTCGCCAGCGTGTCCACCGTGGCCGGGCCGAGATCCGAATCGGCCAGCAGCGCCATCCCTGCGTCGAAAACGCTCACCCGGTAGCCGGTGGCGAGGGCCAGGGCCCTGGCCACGCTGTCGAGCGGCAGGCCGCGGGAAGCGCGCAGTTGTTCGGCGCCAAGGGCCGCGGCAGCGCCGATACGTCTCTCACCCTGTTCGTACATGGCTTCCACCGCCGCCCAGCGGGCCACCCCCCACGCAGCCGCCGCGACCAGGACCACCGCCCCTGCCCCGACGGCCCACACCGCCGAACGAAGCGGAATCCTCATCGCGGAGGCCGGAAACGGGTCCCACCGGCCGGCGGCGCAACCGGTGTCAAGCGGCCGGCTCCTCCCCGGCGCCCCTCACAATGCTCAGCACCTCATCCTCGGTCAGAGTATGGTCCGAGTTCTTGGCCCGCGCGAAGATCCGCCGGCAGAGCGCCGCGTCGTCCGGATCGTACCCCCGCTGCGCGAGCCAGTACTTGACGTTGGAGAGGCCCGACATGGGCCCGATCTCGATCTCCTGGCGCCGGCCCACCATGGCGGCCGGCACCCCTGAGTAGACGCGGTCGGCCAGCCAGTTCGCCCCCTTGGCCTGCGCCTTTACGATCGCGGCCGCGTGCACCCCGGTAGCCGTGCGGAAGGCATCCTCCCCGAGCACGGGGTAGTTCGGGGGCAGGGGTACGCCGCACTCGCGGGCGACCAGTTCGCAGTAGTCGGCCAGCCGGGTGAGGTCGGCGTCGTGCACCCCGGCCAGCGCGAGGTTGACCAGGAGGAGGTCCATCTGGACGTTGCCCACCCGTTCGCCGATCCCCATCGCGGTGGCGTGGATGCGGTCGGCGCCGGCCTCGATGGCGACCAGGGCGTTGGCCAGTCCCAGCCCCCGGTCGCGATGGCCGTGCCAGTCGATCTTCACATTCGCACCGGAGGGGTCCACGACCTCCCGCCTGATGAAGCGGATCAGCGCCCTGACGCCGGACGGCGTGGCGTGGCCCACCGTATCCGAAAGACAGATCCTGCGGACCCCCCACCGGATGGCGTTGCCGTAGAGGGCCTTCAGCGTCTCCCCGTCCGCCCGGGTCGTGTCCTCGGTGACGAACATGACCGGCAGACCCTCCCGTACGGCGAAGGAGACCGATTCCTCGGCCGTGCGCAGCATTCCGTCCATCGTCCACTCCTCGGCGAAGAGCCGGATGGGGGAGCTGCCGATGAAGGCGCACACTTCGATGGGAACGCCGGTCTGCTGGGAAATCCGCACCGCGGGCTGGACGTCGGCCAGCACGGTGCGCACGGCGCAGTTGGCCGTAATCGACAGGTTGGCGTCGCGGATCTCCTCGCAGAGGCGGGTGATGTCGGCGACTGCACGCGGACCCGCGCCGGGAAGGCCGATGTTGGCGGTGTGAATCCCCAGCTCGTTCATCATGTGAAGCAGTTCGATCTTGGCGCCGACCGGCGGATCGGTGACGGATGGGGACTGCAGACCGTCACGTAGCGTCTCGTCGTCCAGCTCGACGTGCCGGCCCCAGGCCAGCGTTTCGAACTCCTCTACGTTCCAGTCGTGAATCAGCGGACCGTCATCCATGGTGGCTCCGAGCGTTTGTTGGGGAGGAAGGCCCCGCGGCGGCGGCGCAATCGCGCCGCAAGGCCGTTTCAAGATTGCCATACCCCGTCACCCCGGGAAAGAACCCCGACTGATCCGCTACGTTGAGCGCGCCGCGAAATCCCTCCCCTCGGTTGACCTCGGATACGGGTTTTGGACAGCTTCCAGACATGTGGAAGGGATTCACCGAACGCGCGGCTCGCACCAGCCACGACAGTGACGACCCCGTACTGGCGGGGCGCACCTACGCCATACCCTTCGATCCCGTGTGGAAAGCCGCACTGGAACTTTCCAGCGGCGGATTGAAAGGGTGGACGCTGGTCAGCTCCGACGACCAACTGGGCGTGATTCGCGCCGATGTGCGAAGTCCGCTGCTCCCGATGGAGGCCAACGTGCTCGTCTCCGTGACGCTTGACCCGAACGGCCAGACGCGCGTCGACATGTCGGCCTTGGGCAACCACCGGGGGGGAGACCTGCGTGTGAACCGCCGGAGGATCAAGCGCTTCTTTCGCTCGCTCGACCTCTCGCTCGGTGCCGGGCCCGAACAGATCCTCAAACCGCGGTCGTCGGCGCGGCATGCGGCCTGACGCACGGCAGGCGACACCCATGGCACGGGTGATGCCGCTCGTGATCTGGGCGGTTCTTTCCGTCGTGGCGTGCTCGCAGGACGGATCGGACCCCGGCAACGCCGACGGCTCCACCGCTTCCGGCACGGCGGGAGCGGAGACCACGGGTTCCGAGATTGCTCCGGGCACCGTCTATCAGCGATCTCTGGTTTTCATGGATGTCTCGACCGAGAAGACCATGTTCGTCCCCTGGGACTTCGAAAACCGCACCGGGCCCGACAGCGTGCGGCACGTGCTGCGGGGCTGGCTGGGACGCGGCGGCGAGTGGGCTCCGTTCGCCGACGAACAGTGGGTTACGCCGTTGACCCGAACACCCTGGCGGATCCTTCCTCGTGGCGCCACGCGTATGGTGATGGGGCTCGACGACGTGCTGCGCGAAATCTACTACAGGGAGGGCATCGCCGACCTCTCGGTGCGGCCCGGAGAGGTGATCGCGGAGTGGAGCGGCCAACGGGGTGACACCTACCGGCTCCTCAACGGCGACGCGCGGCTCTCCGAGGTGGAGTATCCGGGGCTGGTGGTCGATGTGTACACCCCGGGCACGAACGGCTCCGACCAACCCTCCGAGTGGATGCTGCTCGTCGGCGACGGTCCGCTCTACCTGTTCCTCGCCGACCTGGACGGCACGGAAACGGCACGGGCCTGGGGGCTGCGGAATTCGGAAGAGATGTCCTGGCCCACCGTGACCCTCACCTGGGGAGAAACGCGGAGTTTCGAGCACGCCCGCCGCGACATTCCGCTGCTCTGGCGATTCCGATCCAGCGACGGCGAACTGATGGGTGAAATCGAGCCCGTGAGCCAGCAATTGCAGGCCATCCCGGGGGGGGACCCGATCCTTCCCGTGCTCGGCATCTACGAAGTGGCCGGGCAGGTTACCGTCGGCGAGACCCGGGTGGACGTGAAGGGTTTCCTGCGCCACTTCCAGCGATGACGAGCGACGTGATCATCAAGGCGATTGTCACGGTGCTGGCCGGAGCGGTGGCCGGGGGCCTCACCAATACGGTGGCGATCTGGATGCTCTTCCACCCCTACCGTCCCCCGTCGGTGGCCGGACGCCGTCTCCGCTTCCTCCACGGCGCCATTCCCAAGAACCAGCCCCGGCTCGCCTCGGCGATCGGCCGCGCGGTGGGGACCCGCCTCCTCACCGAGGACGACCTCACCGACGTGCTGGGACGGCCCGAATTCCGGGAGGCCTTCGACGAGGGGGTATCCCGCTTCCTGCACGAACTGCTCGAGGTCGAGCGCGGGTCGCTCAGTGAACTCCTCGGACCGGAGGTCATGAAGGAAGTCGACGACATTGTCGGCGAAGTGCTCGATCACACCGCGGAGAGGGTCGGGAGTTTCGTGCATTCGGAGGCCTTCGAGACATCGGTCGAGGGGAGGGCCGGCGCACTGGCGGAGGTGCTGGCCGACGAACCGGTCGGGGACCTCCTCACCCCGGCGCGAGAGGCCCGGATCACGGAATCGGCCGAAGAGTGGATCGACGGCGCCGTCACGGGCGAGGCCTTCCGCGAGATGGTCGGGAAGTACGTGCGGCGCGGTTCGCAAACGCTCCTCACCGCCGACCGGACGATCCAGGACATGCTCCCGCCGGGCGCGGCCGGGACGCTGGAACGGGCGGTCGAGGGCTACGTGCCGCTGGCGATTCAGCGCCTGGGGTCGGTGCTGGACAGGCCGGAGGCCCGCAAGCGCCTCCAGCGCGCCGTGCAGGACGTGCTTCACCGCTTCATGCACGACCTGAAGTTCCACCAGCGTGTCGTGGCCCGCCTGGTGATGACCGAAGACACCGTTAAGAAGGTCCTCCGGACCCTCGAAGTCGAGGGGGCCGAACGGATCAGGAAGATGCTCGGGGAACGTCCGTTGAAGGAAGCGATGGCCACCGGAATCGGCGAGGCCATCGCCGACCTCCTGAACCGCCCGGTGAACGAGGTCTTCGGCAGTCCGGAGGACGACGCGGTGATCAGGGCCTGCGACACGATCGAGTCGTGGATCGTCGACCTGGCGCGCGACCCGGACACGCGGACCTTCGTGACGCGCAGGCTCGAGGCTGGGCTGTCCCGCGCGTCCAGCGGCACCTGGGGCGACCTGCTTGGCAGCATCCCCCCCGAACGGATCTCGGAGTGGGTCGTCAGGGCGGCCCGGAGCGAGATCGCCGACAAGGGATACCGGCAAGGGGCTCGCGCGCTGGCCACGGCGATTCTGGAGCGGCCCGTGGGGCGGCCGGGACGGTTCCTGCCCGAGGGCGCGGTCCCCAAGATCGAACGGGCGCTGAGCGAACCGCTATGGGAGTGGCTTCAGGCCCAGATCCCGTCTGTGGTGCAGCGGCTGGATGTGGCCGGCCGCGTCGAAACGAAGGTGCTGGAGCTGCCGGTCGAGAGGATGGAGAAGATGGTCCGCGGGGTCACCGAACGGGAGCTGAGGATGATCATCTACCTCGGCTACGCCCTGGGCGCCACCATCGGCGGCATCAT
The DNA here is from genome assembly GCA_965208295.1 of Longimicrobiales bacterium. Classification (GTDB taxonomy): domain Bacteria; phylum Gemmatimonadota; class Gemmatimonadetes; order Longimicrobiales; family Gaopeijiaceae; genus Bin94. The sequence continues at coordinate 3,028,220 of OZ242328.1, forward strand.
GGTGGTGGTCGATTCCCTTTTCGGGTAGGCGACGGGGGCTTGCCCGCGCTGCCCGGGGGCTTTCTCGTCGGCGCGGCGGTGTGGAAGTAGCGACGCTCGCGGCGGCGGTCGGACGCGCGCGGTTCCTTCCGCAGGAAGCCGAGGGGCGTGAAGTAGCGTTTCGCCCGCCCGCTAATCGTGGTACCACGCCCGAGATCCCGCTCAAGCTGCTCCAGTTCCCCTTCGTCGTGCACTTCGGAGGAACGCCCGGAGGTGTGCACCTTCCACCGCCGGCCCTTCGCGGCGACCGGCCCACCCCTCCCGGGCAGGCCCAGCACAATGCCCAGCACGACCAGCAGGATCCCGATGAGGATCTTGCCCAGGGTGATCGTCACCGCACCTCCACCCCCTCCCCACCCCCCGACTCGATGCGCTTCCTCGCCTCGGCCAGGTAACCCGTCTCGAGCCCGATCAGGTGCGAGATCTTCCTCATGATGTAGTCCTCGCGGGTCGCGAACTCACCGTCCGCGAGCACCACGCCCCACATCGCTTCGGCGAGCACCAGCTTCTGTCCGGTGGAGTAGTGCGCCTTGATCAGGTTGGTGAAGCCCCACAGGTCCACGCTTCCCCGCCGCTCGTCCTCGGCCAGCACGATCAGCTCGTCGGCCGCGCCGCTCTTGAGGCCGAAGTGGCGCCGCACCAGGGCCCGCATGTGTTTGCGCTCGCCCTCGCTGAAATGGTCGTCCGCGTTGGCGACCTCCAGGAGAAGCGCGCAGGCCGCGATGCGCAGCTCCGCCGGAGCGGGCCCGCCCTCGTCATCGTGCGGCGGCGGGGCCATCTCACGATGGAAGAAGGATTTGATTCGGTCGATCATGGGCGACCCCGTCCGCACTCTTTCCCCACCCACCGCAGGTACGCCGGATTCCCGTCCACCACCTCCTGCACGAGCATTTCGGGGACTTCGTACGGATGAAGCGCCCCCGCACGCTCCAGGACTTGCGGAACCAGCCGCCGGACCGTCTTCAGGATCACCACCACCTCTTCGTCGCGATGGACCGCCCCCTCCCAGCGATAGAGGCTCACCGCGCCCGGGACGATGTTGCCACAGGCGACCAGCCTCTCGTTCAGGAGACTTCGGACGACCGGCTCCGCCGCGTCCACCCCGGGGGCCGTCATGAGCACCGTCACCACCGCATCGTCACCTGATATCACAACAGTATCATACTGATATCAGGGCGTGAACATGGTCTGCTGGACGGACTCGGGACGGTAGAACGACTCGATCAGATCGGCGTACTTGGCGGTGACCGCGGTTCGCCTCACCTTCTGGGTTGGGGTGAGAGTGCCGTCTTCGACCGAAAACGCCTCGGCGATGAGTCCGATCTTCTTCGGCGTCTCGAAACGCGCCAGGTCGCGGAGTTCGCCGAAGATCTCCTCCTGCAGAAGAGCCTGGCACCGTGCGTCCGCGAGCAACGCCGCCCCGTCCGAGGCGTCCAGCCCGGCCCCTTCGGCCCAGCCATCCAGCCGCTCGAAGGCAGGCACCACCAGCACCGACACGAACTTGCGGCCCTCGCCGATGACCACCACCTGGTCGACGAAGCCGTTTCTCTTCAACAGGTTCTCGATCAGTTGCGGCGCAATGTACTTCCCGCCAGACGTCTTGATCAGGTCCTTCTTGCGGTCCGTGATCTTCAAGTAGCCGTCGCTGCTGAGTTCGCCGATGTCGCCGGTGCTGAACCAGCCGTCGTCCGAGATCACCTCCTGCGTCATCTCGTCGAGCCCGTAGTAGCCCTTCATGACCTGCGGGCCCCGGATGAGGATCTCGCCGTCGTCGGCGATCCTGATCTCGGTTCCGGGGACCGGCTTGCCCACGGTGCCGACACGAAAGTGCTCGAAGGTGTTCACGTTGGTGACGGGAGAGGTTTCGCTGAGTCCGTAGCCCTCGAGGATCGTGATTCCCGCACCGAGGAAGAAGCGGTTGATTTCGGGCGCCAGCGCTGCCCCGCCGCTGACGAAGAAGCGCAGCCGTCCGCCCACGGCTGCCCGGATCTTGGTGAAGACCAGACGATCCGCCAGCCCGTACTTGAGCTTCAGCAGGAATGGCGGCGCCGTCCCCGCCTCCCTGTGAAGCGCGACCCGCCGGCCCACCCCCGTCGCCCACGCCACCAGCTTCCCCTTCGCGCCGGTCGCGCTCATGACGCTCTGGTAGACCTTCTCGTAGAGCCGCGGAACCGAGACCAGAACGGTTGGCCTGAGCACCTTCATGTCCGCGGCCACGGTTTCGATCGCCCCGTGCGTGACGGTGCACCCCCCGGCGAAGAACATGTAGTCGACCATGCGCTGAAGAACGTGCGACAGGGGCAGGAACGAGATGCTTACGTCGCCGGGGGCCACCTCCAGGATCTGCCCCGAGGCCCAGATGTTCGACGCCACGTTGTTGTGGGTGAGCATGACGCCCTTGGGCTGGCCGGTGGTGCCCGACGTGTAGATCATGGTTGCCACGTCGCCGGGGCCCGCCCCTTTCGCCTCGGCGAGGAAACTCTCACTGGTGGCATCGTCGCCCCGAGCCAGGAAATCGTCCCAGGAGACCGCGCCGTCACCCGCCGCCGAGGCGTCGAAGACGACGACCTGGATCTCGCGGGTCAGTCCGCTCGCCGCCTCGCGCACCTTCTCCAGCTGCTCCGCGTCGGACACGAAGACGAGCGCCGCCCCCGAGTCCTCCAGGATGTACGCGACCTGGTAGGCCGGCAGCGTGCTGTAGATCGGCACGTCGACCACACCCGCGCACAGGCACGACCAGTCCGCCAGCGCCCACTCGGCGCGGTTCTCGGACAGGATGGCCGCGCGGTCGCCGCGTTTCAGTCCCGAACGGGCCAGCGCCGCCGCGCCCCGCCGGGCCTGGTCGCGCACCTGGTTGTAGGTGAAGGCGCGCGCCGCCGCTCCGGTGACGTTGTAGGCCTCGTGGTCGCCGTGTTTGCCGACCGTGTCGAGAAAGAGTTCGACCAGGGTGCCGGTGGGCACATCGGCCGGGGTCGCAAAGTAGGTGATAGTGTCGGACATTTTCAGCGGTCCTTGGATAGAGCCGCCCGAGCACCGAGAGTGGTGAGGCGCCGGGCTGGCAAGGCGCAACGAGAGGGGAATAGCACCGCTATTCGCCCGAGGAGCAACGCAGAGCGAAGCTCTCGATTGACGACATGTATACTGCACATGACATAATGTAATATTCTCTTTACATCGCGCACAGGTGAAGCGAAGCGTCCAGCCCGGATGCATCGCCGCTCGAATGCCGGGGGGATTCTGTCCACGGGCCGCTTAACCTCCTTCAATGACGGTCTCCAGGTCCAGGTCTCCGCGCAGGGAGAAGAGGACCGAGCAGTACTTCTCGCGGGAGAGTTCGACCGCGCGTTCCACCTTGGAACGGCTGCCGGGCGGCACCCCCGTGACCGAGAACACAAGCTGAACGGCACGGTAGTGGCGGGGTGGCTCGTCGCGGCGCTCTCCCCGGGCGGTGACATCCAGGCTGTCGAAGGGGACGCGCCCCTTTTCGAGGATGACCTTGATGTCGATGGCCATGCAGGCGGCCACCGCCGAAAGGACCAGGTCCATCGGCGACGGACCGGTGGCCGAGTCGCCGTCCACCACGAGCTGGGGGCCGCCGGTCGCCCCCCCGTCGAAAACCAGGCCGGAGCCGGTCCAGGAAAGCCGAACTTCCTTGTCCGCTTTCATGCGCTCCCCTGCCTCAGGCCTCGACGGTTTCCGGTTCTTCCTCCGCCCCACCCTTGAGTTCCGCCAGCGTCCTGCGCGCGTGACTCACATAGTCCTGCGCTTCCGCATCGGTAGGGGCGTTGGTCAGGAACGCCTCCAGGTGCTCGGCCGCCTCGGACGAGGCATCGCGGTGCAGCAGCAGAAATGCCAGACCGTAGTGCGCCCCGGGGGCATCCGGATTCCTGTGCAGGACGTGCCGGTAGGTCTTGATGGCCTCCTCCTCCATACCGATGCGCGTGTACGCGATGGCGATCTGCTGGAGGACGATGGGGTCTCCCGGCGTCTCCTTCAGCGCCAGCCGCAACGAGGTGAGCGCCTCGTGGAACTTGCCCTCCTGGGCAAGGAGGAGACCCTCCTCATAGTAGTCGATCCGCTCGGCCCTTCCGGGCCCGCCGAAGATCTTGTTCCATAGTGACATGGACGAAGGTTACCGTCCTGATCCGGGTATGCGCGAACCCGCTACGCTCGCCTGTGGGTGGTCGATACAAGGTATTGGATTCCGCGGTGCGGACCAAGATACCGCCATCTACTTCACGTCTCCCATTAGGCGCTTCATGAAGGGACTCACGACGACCGCGACCAGACCGCCTCCACCGACGATCAGGGCGACGGACATGAAGAGCGGCGACGGTTCGAGACCCTCGAGCCGCCCGGCCACCCGTCCGGCGATCAGATTCCCGAGCGCCGCCGCGACGAACCAGACGCCCATCATCTGGCCGACCCGGGTCCGGGGAGCAAGCTTGGTCATCGCCGACAACCCGACCGGCGACAGCGCCAACTCGCCGACGGTGTGCAGGAAGTACATGACGACGAGCCATGAAGCGTTCACCGGGGAGTCCGGCGTCGCGTTGGCGGCGCCCCAGGCGATCACGAAGAAGCCGGCCGCGAGACCCAGGAGTCCGAGGGCGAACTTCATCGGCACGGACGGGTTGGCCTGGCGGTTGGCCAGCCACACCCAGAACCACGCGAAGACGGGCGCCAGGATGACGATGAAGAGGGCGTTCACCCACGCGAACCAGCTGGCCGGGAACTCCCAGGATCCGATCATTCGGTCCGTGAAGTCGCGGGCGAAGAGGCTGAGCGAAGTCCCCGCCTGTTCGAAGCCGGACCAGAAGATCGCCGCCAGCAGGAAGAGCCAGAAGATCACCACGACCTTCTTTCGCTCCTCGGAGTCATGGCCGCCCCAGAACAGGACGTACAGGAAATAGACGCCCATGATCCCCAGAATCCCGTAGGTCATGTACTCGGCAATGCCGGCCAGGCCCACGGGGATCGTGCCGTTGGACACCAGCAGCCCGAATGCGACCACGGCCACGGCGATGGCGGTGCACGTGCCGAAGAACGTCCGGCCGGTGCGGGCCACTTCCTCGGGAGTCTTGTCGGTACGCAGGAGTCCGGCATTGCCCAGATTGCGGTAGCCGAGCCGGAACTGGATCAGGCCGGCGACCATGCCGATCCCGGCCAGCGAGAACCCCAGGTGCCAGTTGTACCCTTCGCCCAACAGGCCGCAGAGGAGCGGTCCGAGCATTGCCCCGACGTTGATCCCCATGTAGAAGATCGAGAACCCGGCGTCGCGCCGCGCTCCTCCTTCCGGGTAGAGGTCGGCCACCACCGCGCTCACGTTGGGCTTGAGAAGCCCCGTGCCGATGACGATCAGGACCAGTCCCTGGAAGAAGGTGAACTGGGTCGGGATCGCCATGCTGAAGTGACCCGCCGCGATGATGCAGCCTCCGACGAAGACCGCCTTGCGCTGCCCCCACAACTGGTCCGCGACCCAGCCGCCCGGGAGAGCGAGCAGGTAGACGAAGCTCGTGTACAGTCCGTAGATGGCACCCGCGGTCACGACATCGAATCCGAGCCCCGGGTTCGAGCCGATCGTCACGCCGGTCAGGTACAGCGTGAGGAGCGCGCGCATCCCGTAGTAGGAGAAGCGCTCCCACATCTCCGTGAAGAAGAGCGTGGGGAGACCTCGCGGGTGACCGGGGAAAAAACCGGGTTCGAACTCGATCCCTTTTGGAGTCGACATGTGTGCCTCTGAGTGGGGGGAAGGCTGGATGACCGGGTTGCGTCCGATGGGCAAACTATGGTCAGAGGCGGCCGGGGGCGAGTGGGACGGGTTCAAGGTCCGCTGGGGAAGGCGGGCAAGCCACGTACCTCACCGCTTTCGGTGCTCGCGCACAGCCACATCCAGGGGGTTGCGAGCGCGCGCCGGTACAGGACCCCCCTGGTGCCACCAGCTCAGTTCTTCGTCCAATAGAGAGAAGTCTGCGAACCGACCGTGGAGAACTCTCCCATTGGCAGGCTCACCGTGCCCGTAGAGTTGCCCTCCATCGCGATTGAATGGATCATGTTGCGTTGCGAGTCCCAGAGCAGGAAACCCGTGTCGGAGCTTTCGGAGGTCTCTACAATCGACCCCATGGCCGTGTCCGTAGCCGCACGGGCCTTCGTCACTCCAGAGATCCGGATTTCAGTTAGTGTGCGTCCGTCTACGACGGCGTCGCCGACGAGCGTGTAGGTGTACGCGGAGGTGCTGGCTACCTCCAGCCACCCGAATTCGCGCTCCCAGGAAGTGGTGTCCACCCAGGTGTCGCCAGGCCGAACGGCATCTTCCGGCAACCGGGGGAACATGCCATGCAACATTGTGGAGATCGTCCACGCGGTCATCGAATCGGGCAGGTTCGGCGTGGACACGAAATCGACGCTCCCCCGCGAGTCCACGACCAGTACGAATTCGCCGGTCTCCAACGGTTCGGATGTCCCCGAACGGGTCGGGCCCGAGTGTTCCATCACGAGACCTTCCAGGCTGATGGTCACAATCAATCCTGACGGACCCTTCTCGAAGGTCGCACTCAGTGTTGCCGATGTCTCCATGGAGCTGACGACGGTCCCGTCCGTCGTCGTCGACGACGACGTTTGGGAGATCTGGTAGGATGCCGCTGGAGGCTCGGGAACGGTGTACTTGAGGGAATCACCGGTGGTCTGAGCGCCGAGGGGAAGGGCCAGGGCGGGAATCAGGCAGGCGGGCAGAAGCACGAGGGTTTTTCGAGACATGTGGGCGACTCCGTCTGTTGGAATGGCGAATGCGTGCCCTGACCCCGCGAGAACCTACGCTGCCGACTCAGGCCAGGGAAGCCGGCCGACCTGGTCGTCTTCAGCCCCCCGAGAGCAGGCCTGGACGGCCGACACCAGCTATGCGCGTGCGGTCACGGCATCCGCCCCTCCACAATCGCCCGCAGCACCCCCGCATCGATGTTGCCGCCGGAGACGACGGCGACAACCGGACCGGCGTCGATCCCGGGCAGACCCTTCAGCGCCGCCGCGACCGATGTCCCCCCCGCCCCCTCCGCCACCACGCGGCCATCTTCGAACAGCACCCGGATCGCCGCGCACGCCTCCTCCACCGACACAACCCGCGACCCTGCGAGGGACGCGCGCGCCAGCGGCCACATCTCGTCGAGCACGCGTGTCGAGCCGATGCCGTCCACGAAGGAGTGCGTGTGGCGGACCTCGACCGGATGCCCCGCCCCCAGCGCCGCCGCGAAGGGAGCCGCGGTCTCGATCTCGGACGCAAACACCGGCACGCCCGGCCGCACCGCCGCCACCGCCGCCGCAATGCCGCACGACAGTCCCCCACCCCCGTAAGGCACCACGATCGCGCGCACATCCCGCAGCTCCTCGACGATCTCCAGCCCCACCGTACCGTTGCCCGCGATCACCGCCGGATCGGACACCGGATGCACGAAGTGCCCGTCCTCGGCGGGGTGGCCGTGGTCGCGCAGCACGCTCCACCATTCGTCGAAGGGCAGCGGCACGGCGGTCGCGCCCAGCCGCGCGATGGCTTCGAGCTTGTTGCGGGGCGCGGTTTCCGGCACGACCACGCGACAGGGAACCCCCAGCCGGCGGGCCGCCAGCGCCAGTCCCTGCGCCATGTTGCCCGCGCTTCCCGTGTAGACGCCACGCGCGATCACGGCTGGATCCGCCAGCGCAAGGGCGTTGGTCGCTCCACGGACCTTGAACGAGCCGATCGGCTGCAGGCATTCCAGCTTGACCCACACGTCGGTCGGGGCGCCGGGAACATCCAGCGGCAGGAGGGGGGACCGGATGGCCGTCCCGGCGATGCGCGCGTGTGCGGCGCGGATCGCATTGAGGCCGATGGGGGCGACCGGCTTCACGGTGCGGATCGCAGGGCGGCCGCGATGCCGTCCGCGGCCCGGGCGATGCATCGTTCGCCGATCGCGCGGCTCATGCCCCGGGCATCGCCCAGCACTCCGTTGGGGGTGACGGCGCGGAAACCGTCCCGAAAGATGCGCTCGGCCACCGTCTCGTCGAAATCGGCCACATGGCCGGGCCCTGCGAGATCATCCCGCACCAGTTCGGGCCGGATGCACAGCATCTCCGAGCTTTCGGCGATGTCGGCGTGTCCCCCCACCCGTTCCACCACGTCCGGGGCCACCTCGGCCACCGCCTCCTTCCAGAGCGCCACGAAGCCGTGCAGATCGGTGTAGGCGCGGACTTCGCAACCGGGCGCGACCGCGTCGCGAAGATTGTCCAGCATGGCGGCCAGCGGCTCGAAGTTGCCGCCGTGGGAGGGGACGAAGTGCACCGTGCGGAAGCCGTGCCGCGCCAGGCTCACGGCGTAGTCCGTGCAGATCGCCGTGAAGGTGGAGTCCCGTAGCGACAGGGTGCCCGGAAACCCCATGTGGTGCTCCGAGCAGCCGACCCGGATCGTGGGCGCCACGAGCGTCTTCCCCAACCGTCTCGCCACCTCGAGCGCCAACCGGTCCCCCCGGACCGCGTCCACGAGTAGCGGAAGGTGCGGCCCGTGCTGTTCGACCGCCCCCGCGGCCACCACGACCGAAGTGAACCCCCGTACGATGGACTCCTCCACCTCGGGCCAGGTCATCTCTTCGAGAAGAAGTTTCTGCCGGGTCATACGGGGAAGGTATGTGGCACGCGGACACCGGGGAAAGCGGCCCCGGCAAGGATCCTCGCCGTGGTGTGCGCCGACGATTGATCCAGGACCGTCGACGCGCGGGACAACCCAGTGCGATCTTCAGGCGTCTCACTGGTGTCGCCACCACCGGGAAGTCAGGGCGGGTATCGTCACACCCGGGGTCGCCGGAACCCGCGGCACACCGGGGCCGGATTCGACTTCAGCATGGAGCCAACAATGGCCGGTTCAGATCCCCTGGTCTTCAACGTCGATCGCGAGGCGGCCCGGTCGCGCTCCCGGCTGGCCGATTTCCTCTACCCCAGGCCCGCCAAACGCGGCGTGGGCGCCATCTTCAAGTGGTGGGAGAGGCGGCGGCTTGCGTACAACGCGATCATCGCGGCGGGGGGTGCGGTTACACTGACCGTCGCCGGGTTGGGCAACCTCCTGGTCGGCAATCCGATCACGCTGGGGTGGCTGCTGACTCCGGTCGTTCCCGTGCTGCTGGCGGCGAACGCGTGCTACACCCTGGGGCCCATCGTCGAGAGCCTGGCTCACAAACTATGGGGACGCGAGGTCCTGCCGGTCGGGCCGCACCTGTTCCGCGCCGGATTGATCTTTTCGGTGGGGCTGACCCTGGTTCTGCCGATGATCCTGCTCGGCTTCTTTTTCGTGATCCGGGTCCTGGGCGCGCTGATCTGACCCCCGGCTAACGCGTCGTCTACCCAACTCCCGTCACACATTTGCTTTACGGTCCCTCGACCACCATTTTTCGCCCGGATGAGCCCCAACGGACCAAACGGCGGATTGCTGCCGCGGCCCCTTGGGGCACCCGAAGCACCCGGAACACCGAGGTCACCCATTGTCGGAACTCGAATTCGGCCAGGCTCCGCTGCACAAGCTCAGCCCGCGCCGAAACTCGACCCAGATCAATGTGGCGATGCTCGCTCTCATCGTCGTGACCGTGCTGATCCCGGTATACGGCCACTACTCCACCCGCAACATTCGGGACGCGTTGCTGGAAGAAGTCGACGAGACCGCACCCGCAGCCGTCTCCGAACAGTCCTCCGCTGCCGCCTTGGAGGCGCTCGCACAGGCGCGCGCCCGCTGGCTCTCCCTGGGGATTGCCGCCGCCGTCCTCATCACCTTCGTCGCCGTTCGGATGATCCACCTCGGGATGAAGACGGTGGCGATGGAGATATGGATCCGGCGCCTGGGTGCCGGCGACCTCGAATACACGGTCCCGGTGACGGGCAGGGACGAGATCGCGGAGGTTGGGCTCGCGCTCGAGAAGCTGCGGCAGAGCTCGATCAAGGCCATGCAGTTGGACCTGGTCAAGAAGCTCTCCGAGGGCCTGGAGAAGAAGAACCGGGAACTCGAACAGGTCCTCGAGGAACTGCGTCGCTCACAGGAACAGATCGTAGCGCGCCAGAAGCTCGTGGAGCTCGGTGAACTCACGGCGGGGGTGGCGCACGAGATCAGGAACCCGCTCAACTTCATGAAGAACTTCGCCGTCGCCTCGGAGGACCTGATCGAGGAGCTGACCGAGGCGCTGGACAAAGTGAAGGACAGGCTGGACGGAGAGCACCGTGAACTCGTCGAGGAAATCTCCCACCACCTAACCGACAACATGAACCGCATTCGCACGAATGGCGAACGCGTGGACCGTATCGTCGATGACATGATCAAGATCGGCCGCGGGGGCGGGAGGACGCAGCACGTCGACATCACCGAACTGCTCCGCAAACAGGCGCAACTGACCTACCAGAGCCACCGTGCCCAGGATCGCGAGTTCACGATGGACATCGGAACGGAGTTCGAGCCCGACCTGGGGACCGTCCCGATGGTTCCCGAGGACATGGCCCGGGTGTTCACGAACATCGTGGGCAATGCGTGCTTCGCGACCGCCGAAAAGGCCCGGCAGCGGGGGGAGGAGGGGGACGACACCTACCTGCCCGCGCTGCGACTGTCCGCGAAGCGCACGGACGATGTCATCGAGATCCGCATTCGCGACAATGGTACCGGCATTCCCGCCGATGTGGTGGACAAGATCTTCAACCCGTTCTTTACGACGAAGGACACGGACAAGGGAACGGGGCTGGGACTGAGCATTTCGCATGACATCATTCGGCAGCACGGCGGCAACATCACGCCCCGTTCCGAGGCCGGCGAGTACACCGAGATGGTGATCAGCGTCCCTGCGAAGGGCGAGGCGCTGGCTGCGAGCGCGTAGTTCAGCCGGCCTCTTCGACCAGCGGCACGAAGCGGACCGGGCCGAGTTCCTCGCAGGTGAATTCCCCCGACTCCCCGAGCCGTTCCCGGATCAGCCGCTGCGTTGCCCAACGGCCTCCGATCGGGATGACCAGGCGTCCTCCCTTGCGGAGCTGCGCCCTGAGCGCACCCGGCACGTGCGGGCCCGCCGCCGCGACCACAATCGCGTCGTAGGGAGCGTGCTCGCTCCAGCCTTCGTTGCCGTCGCCGTGCCGCACCCGCACGTTGTCGCAGCCCAGACCCCGCAACCTCCCGGCCGCCGCCCGCGCCAGCACGGCGTGCCGCTCGACTGTGTAGACCGCATCCGCCAGCCTGCCCAGCACGGCGGCCGCGTACCCGGATCCGGTCCCCACCTCGAGCACACGGTCTCCCGCGCCCACCTCCGCCGCTTCGGCCATCCACGCCACCACGTACGGCTGTGAGATGGTCTGCCCCTCGCCGATGGGCAGTGGTCCGTCCGCATAGGCCCGGCGTGTCTGATCGGCCCCGACGAACGCCTCGCGCGGCACTGCCGCCATGGCCTCGAGCACCCGCGGATCGGAGATCCCGCGCCCCTTGATGTGGCGGCGCACCATCCGCCGCCTCGCCCTGCGGAGTCGCCCCCTCAACGAACCCCGCCGGAAGCGGGCGTACCCGGCCAATAGTCGATGCCGCCGGACTGGTGGCCCAGTTCCACCGTGGCCACCACCTCGAGCGTCTCGAGGTCGATCACATCCAGGGTGCCCAGGACCGATCCCACCGATTCGTTCGTCACGAAGGCATAGCGACCGTCCGGACTGGTCACCACCCCATGCGTGACCGGCCGCGAAGTCTCCACGCGTCCCATCTCCACCCCGCTCTCCAGGTCGAAGACCGCCACCGCCTGCTGGCCCTTCAGAGTCGCCACCATCCGGGCGCCATCGGCGGTCACCTCGAGGTTGTAGGGCGCCTTCCCGGTGGCGAACCGGCGCACCACGACCCAGCTGTCCGTATCGACCTCGAGGATTTCCTGGTTCTTGTTGCACGCCACGTACACCACGCGGTTGGCGCGCGCCCCCTGCCCCGGTTCGACCCAGGTCGGGCTGCACACCCGATCCCCCATAACGTCGTGGCCCTCCATGTCGCCACCGTGCATCGGCCCCTCGTGCCCCGGCGCGACCCGGAAGCGGCCACTCACCTCGAAGGTGCCCACATCGATCTCGACCAGCTGCTCCGAGTGCATGCACGCCGAGTACTGCTTCGCGCCGTCGGGCCGCACCCGGCTGCCGTGGGGCATCAGACAGGTCCGCACCCTGGTGACTTCCACCATCTCGGGTGTGTAGACCACGGAGATGTCCGACGGAACCATGTCGCCGTGCAGGTTGAAGTTGGCGGCCAGCATGAACTGCCCGTCGGGGGTGATGCCCATGGTGGCGGGGAAGAGCCCGAGCCGCGTGCGCGCGACCAGGGTGTCCGGGCCCGCGTGGAACTTCCACACATAGCCGTACGGGGTGCCGTGGGCGATGGTCACGTACCAGTAACGGCCGTCCGGCGACACACTCAGCCCGTGCGCGCCATCATTGTCGCCGGGCATGACGCCGACGGCGATCTCGTTTTCGACCACGGCGCCTTCGCCCGGCGTGAAGGCCACCCGGCTGATCAGGTCGGAGGACTCGTTGGCGACGTAGACCCGGTATACGGACGACTGGGCCCGCGCATCCCCCGCAAGGAGCGCGAGCGCCACGGCCAGCAGCCGAAACAGAGTCCCCCTCACGAAACCGGCACCTTCTTCTTCGGCACCACCTTCACCACCCACAGCCCCGAGTTCAGGTCCGAGACGAAGACGTGGCCCTTGAACGGCTGCGGTCCCCACGCCATCGGCGAGTTCACCACATGCCCGTCCGGCGTCCCCGTCGGGAACCAGGCGATCTCGCGTCCCTGCCTGTACAGGTCGCCCCTGAGTTCGCCCGACACGTCGACGACCCTCAGTCCGGCCTGGTAGTAGGCCACGTACATCCTGTCGTCCTCGATCCACAGGTTGTGCGCGCCCGCCTCCGGGACCTCGTAGCGCGCCACCTCGCGCGGATTCTCGGGGTCCTCCATGTCGAGTACGTGAATGAACCCGCGCGATCCGTCGCCCGGAACGCCGTTGCGCGAGATGCAGTCCTCGCAGTCGAAGATCTCGTCGCCGACGAACAGATAGGGGTGACCGTCGGCGTTGGTGTAGGGGAAGGCGACGTGCGTGTTGCCCTCTTCGTACGCGAAGCTGCTCACCTCGACCGGCACCGTGGGCGTCCCGCCCCAGCGGAAGTCGCCCACGTCGAGGATGTACACGCCGTCGTTCCAGTAGGAGACGTAGGCGAGCCCGTCCGCGATCCATATGTCGTGCAGGTACTTGCCCGGCTTGTCGATCCCCCACCGCCCCACCTCCTCCACGTCGTCCGGGTCGGAGATGTCGAGGATGTGCACGTCGAGGGTCCCGTTGTGGATGGCGTAGAGATAGTCACCCCAGAAGAAGACGTTGTGCACCCCCCCGGTCAGGTCCTCCGTGTAGGTGTCGGCGATCACGGGGTGGGCCGGATCGGTCAGGTCGAGAACCACGATCCCGTTCTTGCGATCCGATGCGCCCTCGCGGGTGATCACGGCCACGGTGGCATCGTGGTTCACCTTTACGTCGTTCACCACCCGCGCGTCGACCTCCACGAAGTCGGTGAGGACGGGGTTCGCGGGGTTGGTGACATCCCACGCCAGCATGCGCTGGCCGCCCAGGTGCGTCCCCGTGTACACGTAGTCGCGCCCGTCGTTGCCGGTGAAGGCCCACAGGTCCGAGGTGGGCCGGTCGGCCACCAGGCCCCGCCCGGTCACGACGACCTCGTGCTCCATGCCCCGCTCGACGACCTCGACCAGCAACTGGCCCGTCCGCCCGGCCACGTCGGCCGTCACCCTGTACAGACCCGGGCGCTCCGCCACGAAGGCCCCGTCCGGGTACACCGACGCCCCCATGTCGGCACGGGTCTCGAAGGACGCCACCGTGTAGTCGACCGGCGCCCCCTCCACCACCCCGCCCCCCGCATCGCGTGCCGCCACCGAGTAGCGCAGCACGTCCCCCGTCCGTCCCCGCGACGGCCCCGTCACCTCGACCGCCTCGACCGGATTCTCCTCGACCTCGAAGGAGTACGTCCCCGTGATCTCGTCGGCGGCGGTCGCGCTGATCGTCACCGCCCCGGGGCGAAGCACCGTTACGAACCCGCGCGCGTCGACGGTGGCAAGGCGCCGCCGGTTGCTGCTCCACTCGACCTCGACGCGACGCCGCACGCCGCCGTTCGCGGTAAGGGCCCGGGCCTCGAGCCGGACCAGCGCGCCCGTGAGGAAGCGCACGCCCGGATCCACGATCTCGACGTTCACAACCGGGGGTCCGACCACGGTCAGCAATGCGCTGAACGTCTTGATCTCGGGCGGTCCCGTGCCGCTGGCGGGCGGCGCCTGAATCGACATGCGCAGCTCGGCCTCCCCCTCCCCGAGCCCCTTGACATGCCCTTCTTCCAGAATCGCGAAGCGGGAATCGATGTTGGCCAGGATCCGGACGCCGTTCACCGGGTTGCCCGCCGCGTCGTAGGCGACCAGGTCCAGGTCCTCGCCCATCTCGAGCGAATCGCCGACTTCAACGACGATTTCGGCCGGCTCGGCGCGCACCACCGCGACCCGGGCCCCGATCTGGACGGCGGGGGTGTACCCGGGCGTGAGCGCGGGAGTGTTGGGGGTTTCGGGGGCTTCTGCAGCGGCGCTGTCCGGCGGCGGAGCCTCGGGCTGGACCACGGGCGCGGAGGGAGGAGGCGGCCGCGAGGGATCGATCGTCGCCCGCGAGGTGCTGCCGGCGCACCCCGCCATGAACAGGAGGGTCGCCAGTGCGACCCCCGGACGTGTTCCCCGGCCCCGCGAGTCAATCTTCACCAGCAACCCGTTTCCCGATCTGAGCATGTGAATCTCTCCAAAGTCGTGACTGTATACTGCGCTTTACAATCTGTATACTCCCGTTTACCTGATCGTAGCGCGACCGGGCCGCCGGGAATAGGTTTCCGCCGCTATGAGCGCGTTTTCCGAAAGAGTATACGCCTGCGTGCGACGGATCCCCAAGGGAAGGATCATCAACTACGGGAGCGTGGCCGCTCTGGCCGGCGAGCCCCGCGCCGCACGAGGGGTGGGCTACGCGCTCAGCCACCTGCCCCACGGAACCGACGTGCCCTGGTGGCGCGTCGTCAACCGCCGGGGCGCCATTTCGACCTCGCGCGCGAGTGGCCTGGCCCAGCGCCAGAGAGCGCTGCTGGAGCGCGAAGGCATCGTCTTCAATGAGCTTGGAGAAGCTTCATGGGAACAGTTTGGATGGGATCCGTACGGGTGAGGCTGATGGCGGGGGCCCTCGCGGGGTTGCTGGCGGGTTGCGGGGGTGACTCTTTGCCGCCCGCCGACACTCAGGCCGCCTACGCGGAGATCGTCGCGGAGGAGGACGCGCGGGGTGAGGCCGGGTTGGATCGGGTTCATGCGCACCTGGAGAGTGATGATCCGGGGGTTCGCGCGATGGCGGTGCGGGCGCTTGGGAGACTGGAGGATGCGGAACAGGTCGGGCGGATCAGGGGGATGCTGGACGATCCGGACCCCGGGGTGAGGATCGCGGCCGCGGGGGCGATGGCGCAGTCCGTCTACGGGCGGGATCCGGGGGACGCGTTGCCGGCGCTGGCCGGGCGCGTCGGGAGCGAGACCGATCCGGCGGTTCTCGGAGCGCTGGCTACGAACCTGGGCCGTCTGGCGTTCGAGAGCAGCGTACAGCGGGAGGAGGCCGGGGAAGCCATTGGGCACATCGCTCGCAGGGTGGGGGAGGATGACGGGGGACTTGCGGCGCGGCTGGGTCTGGCGCGGGGGATCGAAGCGTTTGCGCGGGGCGGCGGGGCGGAGGGGTCGTTGCCGGCGGAGCTGGTGGACGCGGCAACGGAGCTGTCAACGACGGCACCCACCGCGGCCGACTCAGTGGCCGCGGCTCGCGTCAGACGGCTCGCGACGGCGGCGCTCATCCACACCAACCAGCTCACGGCCGCTCACGCCACCGCGCTGTTCCAGGACGAAGACCGGGGGGTGCGCCGCCAGGTGATGATGTGGGCGACACGGAACGGGACGGACGCGGGCGCGATGATCCGAACCGGTCTCAGGGATCCCGAGCCGCACGTCCGGGTGGAGGCGATCCGCGCCTATGACCGGTGGATCCGTCCGGGGGCCGAGGGGTGCCGCGGGATCCTGGCCGCCGTGGGCGACCCCGACCCGCACGTGGCCGCGACCACCCTCGATCTGGCGGCGGAGCCGTGCCCCGAGAGGGAGCTGGAGCTCCAGCGTCAGGTGCTCGCGACTCGCGCGAGGGAATTGGAAGAGGATGGGGACGGTTGGCGGGTGCCGGTGCGGGCGATGTACGCGGTCGCGGTGATCGCGCCGGATCGGGCGGGGGAGGAGATTCGGCGATTCGCGCGGCACGGCAACCTGTTCGTGAGGGCGTGGGCGGCGCGGGCGGCGGGGCGGGCGGGAGAGGTGGAGGTGCTGGAGGGGCTGAGCGGTGACGAGGATCCGAATGTGCGCGAGGCCGCGCTGCAGGGGTTGGGGGTGGTGGTGGGGGGTGGGGGGATGGACCATTACCTCGCTGCGTTGGCGGGCAATGATCCGCAACTGGTGATGAACGCGACCCGGCTGCTGCTTGAACACGCCGCCGCTGAAACACCTGTTTCCACTCTGCTCGCCCCTCTCGCCCGCTTCACCGCCTCCAGGCGCGAGACCGACCGGGATGTCCGGGTCGCCCTCCTTGAGGGGATCGGCGAGGTGGGCGGGTTTTCCAGCGACGACCTCACCCCGTACCTCACCGATTTCGACCCTGTCGTGGCCAACCTGGCCGCCGCGCTGCTGACGGAGTCGACCGGGATGGTCCACGAGGCCGCGCCGGAGCGGCTCCCCCGCACCCCACCCCCCGACGCGGCCCGGATCGCCACGCTGGCCGGCTCACGGGTCGTGCTCCACATGGCCGGTCTGGGCGAGATCGTGATCCAGCTCCGCCCCGACCTCGCAGCCACCAACGCCGACCGCTTCGCGCGCCTCGCTGAGGAGGGCTACTTCGACGGCCTCACCTTCCACCGTGTGGTGCCGAACTTTGTCATTCAGGGCGGCAGTCCCAACGCCAACGAATACATGGGCGACGGACCATACAGCCGCGACGAGATCAGCGATCATCCCCAATGGCGCGGCACGGTGGGCCTGTCCACGCGCGGCCGCGACACCGGCGACGCCCAGATCTTCATCAACCTGGTGGACAATGTGCGGCTGGACTTCAACTACACCATCTACGGCGAGGTGGTCGAAGGCATGGAGATCGTGGACGCGGTGCAGGAGGGTGGGGTGATCGAGCGCGCGGAGGTGGTCGCGCGATGACCGGAGCGCTGCTGCTCGCGCTTGCCATCCAGCAGTCGGCGATTCCCGCGATCACTCCGGGCACCGCTTGGCGACCTGCCCCCTCCGGGACCGTCGTCTCGCGCCCCCTCACCGATACGATCCACGCCCTCGCCGAGCGCGTCGAAATCGTCCGCACCGCGTACGGAGTCCCCCACATCCTGGCAGACGACCTCAAGGCGATGGGTTTCGGCCTCGGCTACGTCCAGTCGGAGGACTACAGCATCTCCATCGCCGTCGGGATGATCGCGAGCCGCGGCACCCTGGCCCGTCACCTGGGCGCGGACGAACTCGACGCCGATTTCGCCGCCCGTGATGTCCACGCCCGCGCCGTCGCTACCTTCCACCGCCTGGATCCGCGCACCCGCGACGTGTACGACGGCTTCGCGGAGGGAGTCAACCACTACATCCGCCTTCACCCCGATGAGTTCCCGTCCTGGGTGACCCCCGACTTCACCGGCATCGACGCGCTGGCCCGCGATGTTCAGACGTGGAGCCGGCGTGACGCGGGACGCTTCGTGGCGCAGTTCAACACGCCTGAGACCAACCGGGATCCACCTTTCCATCCCCCACTCGAGCAGTCCTTCACCCTTGACGGCTCCAACGCCTGGGCCTTCCACGGCACCCGCACGGCGTCCGGCCGCACCATCCTGCTCCGCAACCCGCACCTTCGCTGGGACGGCGACCACGACCTCCTCTCCCGCCCCTCCGGCCTCACCTACTACGAAGCGCACGTCCGAGTGCCCGGCGTGATCGACTTCTACGGCGACTTCCGCATCGGCACGGCCTTCGGGATCATCGGCGGCTTCAACCCCGACCTCGGCTGGGCCACGACCAACAACTATCCGACGTTGTCGCAGGTCTACCGGCTGGACGCCCACGCCACCCTCGAAGACCACGCCGTCCTCGATGGCCGGCCCCTGCCCCTGACCCGCCACGAAGTCACCGTCGACTACCTGGCGGACGACGGCGCCACGGCCCTCGAAACCAGGACCTCCTGGAGCACGCCCCACGGACCGGTCATCCACCGCACCGGCGAGCACATCTACCTGCTCAAGGACCCCCGGGACGGCGAGTTCCGCCGCGGCGAGCAGTTCCTGCGCATGATGATGACCCGCACCTTCGACGAGTGGCTCGAGGTGATGAGGATGCGCGCCCACGCGACCTCGAACTTCACCTATGCCGATCGCGCGGGGAACATCGCGCACTACTACAACGCGCGGCTGCCGCTGCTGCCCCACCCGGTAACCGGCGACACGGCTGCGGTCGCGGCTACTTCCGCAGACATCTGGTCCGAGCTGGTCCCCTGGGAGAAGCTTCCCCTCTACATCAATCCGCCGGGCGGATACGTGCAGCAGGCGAACGATCCGCCGGACTACACGAATCTCAACGTGCCGCTGGACCGGGACACGGTTCCGCACAACCTGCCGGAGCGGCGGCTGAGGCTGAGGAGCCAGTTGTCGCTGGAGTTGGCGGCCCGGGCGGGCGATCGGCTGACGCTGGAGGACGTGATTGAACTCAAGCACTCGCCGCGTGTGCTGATGGCGGAGAGGGTGGTGGATGAGCTGGTGGCGGCGGTGGGTGACGCGGGACCGGCGGATCCGGGGTTGGCCGAAGCCGTGGCCGTGCTCGAGGCCTGGGACCGGAGGGCGGCCGCTGGCAGCCGGGGCGCGGTGCTATTCGAGCGATGGGCCGCGAGGTATTTCGCGGCGGTGGCCGAGTCGCTCCGTTGGCGGGAGCCGTGGGACCCCGCGAACCCGGTGACGACGCCGAACGGATTGGGGGACGAAGGGGCGGCAGTGGAGGCCCTCAGGGGGGCGGTCGGCTCGCTTCGGGAAGAGGGTATTCCGCTGGATGCACCTTGGGGCGACATCCACCGCGTCATTCGGGGCGACGTGGACGCGCCGGTTTCGGGATGCCCGCCGACGCTGGGCTGCTTCCGGGTCCTCACGTTCGAGGCGAGGGAGGATGGGCGCAGGGCGGCGAACCGGGGCGATTCGTGGGTGCTGCTGGTCGAATTCGGGGACGTGCCGAGGGCCTACACGGTGTTGGCATACGGCCAGACGGCGAGGATTGGGGCGCCCCACTACGCGGACCAGGCGGCCATGTTCGCGCGCGGTGAACTGAAGCGCGTGGCATGGACCGAGGAGGAGATCCGGGCCGCGACGGTCAGGCGGTATCGGCCGGGGGAAGAGGCGGGGGGGCGGGGGTGACGGTGTTTTTTTGGCGAACTCGCGCGCGCACCCGCCGGTGCCGTGCCGCCCGGCGAAGCCGTCATCATCCTGCCCCGAACACACGGTCCCAATCCGACATGCTCAGGTCCCGGGTTTTGCCGCGGCGGCGAGGCCAGGGCGGTCCCGTGGGTCAGGGTGGTCCCGTGGGTCAGGGCGGTCCGATGGGCCAGGGCGGTCCCAATCCGACATGCTCGCGTCCCGCCTTTTGCCGCGGCGGCGTGCGGGCGGGTGATCACGCCACCGCCTCCAGCGCTTCGAGTTCCAGCGACAGCGGGACCTCGGCGTCGACGAACCGGGGGGCGCCGTTGGACAGCCGGTCGGGGATGGGGTGGGGGGAGTCGGCAGCTTCCGCACCGCCTTCGGCAACGGCGGCGCGCTCCCGATCACCTGACCCGTCCGCGTGAAGAACGCGGCTTTGCCATCACGGTCGAGCGCCATGCGCGTCTTGCCCTCGTGGACGAGGCGGTGGTGGCGGCGGCAGAGCAGCACCGTGTTGGCCAGACTCGTCTCGCCGCCATCGGCCCAGTGCTTGACATGGTGGGCCTCGGTGAAGCGGCTCGCGCACCCCGGATAGCGACAGCCCGGTCGCGTTCCTCGAGAGCGCGGCGGATGTGCGGGGGGATGGTGCGCGTCCGCCGCCCCACGCTCACCACTTCGCCGTCCCGGTGGCACATCGCGACCCGCGCGGCGTCGCACGCCATGCGCCGCGATGTCTCCGCGCAGACCCGCACCCCGTCGAGCTCGGAGCGTCCCGTCTCGCCGCGCTCCTCCAGCGTCGCGGCCTCCGTGTGGACCACCACCTGGTAGCGTTCGGCACGGCTGCCGCTCCCCACCGCCCCGCCCCCGGCGCCACGACCGCCCTCACGCAAACCCTCGCTACCCCCCGCACCCCCCCCCAAACCCCACCGCCAGCGCCCGCTCCGCCACCAGTCCCGCCGCATCGGCCCGCCGCTGCCGCCCCCGCGGCCGCGCCTCCCCATCCTCCCCCCGGTACAGCGCGTCGCTCGCCGCCTCGATCGCCCGCATCAGCATGGCGCCGACCTCGGGCTCGAGCCGCCCCCGCACCACATACATTCCGTCCGGGTCGATCGCGACCGAGAAGGTGCGGCTGCGGTGGCGTGCCTCCTCGGCCGTGAGTTCACCGTCTCGCGACAGCGTCTTCCAGCCCCGAGCGAGTTGCTCCAGCCGCGCGGCGGAGGTGGAGTGCGCGAATTCCAGGAGTGTGGCCTCCGTCTCGGGCGCCGCGACCCGGGTCATGGTGCGCACCTTGGTGTAGGAGAGCTGGCCGCTCTTCATGGCTTCGGCCGTGAGCGGGAGGTCCGCGAGCGCGTGGGCGACACGGACATTCTCGCGCGCGGCGGCCACGGTCCGCCACGCGAGCCATTCGGCGCAGCAGATGAAGTTGTCGGCCCAGCCTTCGCGCCGGTCGAAGTCGGCGACGAGGGTGAGCATGTCGTAGGTGGCGATGTTGATGCGGGCGGCGAGTTCGGCGATGCGTTCGCCGAGTTCGAAGAGGTCGTCGGACATGGTTGAGTCTCCTGAATTGGTAGTGTGGCAAAGGGTTGAGCGCAGAGCGGGAGCCGCGCGCCGCCAGCCACGATCACTGCGCCGGGTACAATATATGCGCGGTGATTTCGGCCCCTCAGAATGGCTCAGGAGGCGAAAACCGGGGATGAAGGCAGCCGCAAATGGGTCACGGCGCCGACGCGCGCGATCCTGGGGGCTGCGGGGGGCTGTGGGGGGCATTGTGGAAGCGGTCCCGGACGTTGTGAGAGCGCGAATCTGAAAATGGCCATAGTCAGATCGGCCTGTGATCGGACGATTTGGGACGATGATGCCCGGACGGGACTGAGCAACGGGGATTTGGGTCGGTGAAGCCGGAGCGGACCAGACAACCGGCGTTTGGGTCGGTGAAGCCGAAGCGGGCCAGACGACCGGCGTTTGGGAGCGGTGAAGCCGGAGCGGACCAGACAACCGGCGTTTGGGAGCGGTGAAGCCGGAGCGGGCCAGACGACCGGCGTTTGGGAGCGGTGAAGCCGGAACGGGCCAGACCACAGGCTTTTGGGGGGCGATGAAGCCGGAATGGGTCGGCGGACCGGCGATTCGGGCGCTATCTCCCGCGGGCGGCAAGTCAGCAAGCCCGCCCGCCGCCGCGGCAAATCAAGGGACACCCGCATGCTCGAACGGGACGCAAGACCCGATGACCGAAATCGTCCCCGACCTTGGCCCACTCCATCGTCCGTAGCATGTTCCCCTGAACCAGCCCACCAACGAGCACCCTTATCAGCCCCGCGATGAACGCAAGCACCCCCATCCACCGACCCCGCACTACTTCAGCCACCGTCACCACAAGCGACCCTGTCGCTCCATCCCGGCGTCCCGCGACCCCCGGAAGGGAGGGCCTCCCCATGCGGCTCAACACCATCAAGCCAGCCGGACCCATCGAGCCGGAACGCCCCCCCACCCCCACCCCCCACCTCACGCTGCTACCACTCCTCGCTCCATCCCTCCTCACCCTCCTCCCCCTCCTCCCCCTCACCGCCCAACCCCCCACCTCCCCACCCCCCTTCCACCTGGCCACCCTGTTCAACCTCGGCCATCTCCTCCTCGACGAAAACGGTGACAGCGTCCCCGACCGCCTCGGCGCGTCCATCATCCTGCCCCCGGACCCCACCGACGCCGAACGAGCCGCCGCCGCCGAGATCGCCGCCCGCCTGGGATTCGAGACCATGTCCCTCGACCTCCCCGTGCGGCGCGGCCTGCAGCCCGGCCGCGTGGGCATCCTCATCGGCACCCGCGCCCTCGAAACGGCAGGCCTCTCGCCTTCCGACTTCGGCCTGATCATCGCGGCACCGCCGGATCCCCCCGACCCTCAAGCGGAAGCCGAACCCGCAGACCCGGATCCCAGTCCCGATCCCGTCCCGACCAATCCCGATCCCGCCCCCGGCTCGGATACCATCCCCCCCAACCCCGATTCCGTCCCCACACCGTCACCCCCCGCGGATCCACCCCCCACCATCGCCACCCTCACCACCCCCGATGGCGCACGCTGGGTCGCCGTCCTCGGAGGCGACGACCGGGCCCTCCTCCGCGCCGCCCGCCATCTGGCCGGCTCCCTGCCACACGTTAGTAATCTATCTGGCCCATCTCTAAAGGACGTTACACATCAGCTCGGCACCTGGCTCGCCGGCAACGACAGCACCGCCCCCACCCCCACCCTCACCTTCCACCGGGCCACCCTCCCCAACAGCACCAACCACGTCCACCTCACCGCCGACCTCGCCTTCGCCGACGACCCCGGCGCCACGCAGGCCCGCTACGCCCTCGACCGCCTGCAGCTCCTGGCGTGGGAGCGGATCGGCGACGACGTGGACGGCCCCGGTTCCGACGACGTGCGCTTTCGCGACCTGGCCTCGCTCACCCTCGAAGCTGCGGAACGCCAGGTTGTTCTGCCCACTCTGGTGACACCACCCGCCGGGGGCCCCGGATCGCGCCCACGCGGTGGCCCCAAGAGCGGCCTCGACCTCTCCAACCTGTACACCACCAGCGGATTCCTGGGCGGCGGGCAGATCCCGAGCGCAATCGATGTGGTCGTCGTCCCGGGCCGCGGCGCCGAGGGCGTCCCGGACCTGACCGCCCGCATGGCGCTGGAGACCACCGGGTTCACCGTGCCGATCGTCCGGGGGCTGGACGAGATCGAATCCCCTTCCAGCGAACCCACCGCCGTGCTGGTCGGCAGCGACAACCCCCACATCACCGAACTGGTCGATTCCGGCACCATCTCGATCGACGATCTCGCTCCCGGCCACGGTCTGCTCGAAGTCGTGCCAGACGGTTTTGGAGGGAAGCTCGCCCTGGTGGTCACCGGCGCCGACGCCGAGGGCGCCACCGCGGCGACGAAGCGCCTGGCGGAAGTCTTCCCCAACGTCAGCGTCCGCGGCGACGGCGCCCCCACCTTCGACGACATCGAACAGGAGCTCTGGGCTACCCTCTCCGGCTACACGCCCGCGGGACAGGCGGCCTTCGGGCTCTACAAGCTGGACCAGGTGATCGCGGAGCTCGCGGAGGAGATGGCCGCCGCGGGTGAGGAGATCGCCAGTGCCGAAATCCTCATGTCGCTCGAGAAATCCTCCGACGGGATCGCGGATTTCGTGCGTGACCGGGCCCTCACCCATTTCCGGAATTCGACCGCATCCGCTCCGGACATCACCGTCGCCATCGACAACCGCGACGTCCAGAACGCCGCCACCATCATCGACGACCAGTTTGAAGTCCCCTCCGAAGTGGACCGCTTCTGGTCCGTGTTCGACGAACGCATCGTCGCTGGCGTCGCGAACGGGGAACCGGTGAGCCTCAAAGCCCGCCTCTCGGAGCCACCCGAGATCCGCGCAAGCGTCGCCGCGGAAGCCCGCCGCCGCCTTATCGACGCCGGCGCCGACCCCGATGCCACGACCGTCCAGGTGCTGTCCGCATTCAAGCAGGGCTTCTCCTGGCTGCGCGAATCGGTCGCGCCCCGGCTGGAAGGCCATGAAATCGGCGAGATCGTCATCGAGTTCCTCCGCAACGACCCGCCCGAGGAGTGGCCCCACCAGTCCATTCACACGCCGGTTCGATGGCTCCACGAAATCTTCCCCATCGACGAGATCCTCGTGGCCGACCTGGGCCTCGACCTCGGCCAGATTCGCTTCGAAATGGCGAAGGGCGGCCCCATCTACCGGGTCACGGCCACCGCCCCCGACGGAAGCATCCTCCTCGAGGACACCTTCGACCCCGTATGGGTCCTGCGCCCCTACTTCGACCGCTTCCGCGACTACGAGCAGGTGCGCGTCACCACCGGCTGGGTCACCGCAACCTCCGGCGCCGACACCCTGGCCCACGAGCGCATCGTCACCGACCCCGAATGGGTTTGGGACCGCTACCAGGCAAGCACCCTGCCCGCCATCTGGGACTACGTCATGGACCGCCACGACGCCAAACCGCGCGGTGGCCCGGACGCGCCCTTCTTCGGCACCCTCACCATCGACCTGGAGCTGAGCGAACCCGACTACCGCCTCGGCATCGACAACGAGATCATCGCGCCCATGGACGCGCTGCACGAGGAGTTCTACTTCGGCACCATCGAGTTCTTCACGATGACCGGGCGCAATGCGCAGGGGGGCGGCCTCTCCTATCCGGGACGCATCATCCCGGTCATGCGCCCCAAGGGGGACGGAGCGGCCGGACGCGGCCACATCACCATGACGGGGTTCGCCGCCAGCCGCCCCACCGTGATCGTGCGCTACGAGACCCGCGACGGGACAAGCGGCGAAGCGCGGCGCGACATCACCAAGGTCTCGATGGAGCGCCCGAGTCTGTACCGCGCGGTGATCGCATCGGCGGGGGGCGAACCGGCCGAATCCACCCAGCCAGCCATTCCCCGTCTCGACTTCCGCCTCGAGGTCGACTCCGAGGAGAACCTGCGCGACTCCCTCGTGGCTCTGGCGTCCGCGGAATTCGTGGACCGGAGCTGGGTGTCGGCCGAGCAGATCGTCGAGACCGTGGCCAATCTCGGCGCGCTCCGCGACGCGGGCCTGTATCGCGACGCGCTCGCCTACCACGACGTCGGCGAGATGCGCGTGCGGGTCGAGTGGGGCGACGAGGAGGACGAGGAATCGCTGGAGGTGGAGGTGGACTCTCTCGAGGGTTTGGAGGGCGACTCGCTGGAGATGGAGCAGGACTCTCTGGAGGTCGAGGAGGACTCGTCGCACGTCACCGCCATCCTCCCCGACAACGGAGTTCCCACTCCGCTCCCCGTGTGGACCGACCTCCTTCCCGAGGGATGGAGCTACCAGGGCGAGCGAATCGTCCAGTGGGAGACCCCGATTCCCCCGCCCGAGGGCCACGAGATGACGGCGAAGATGAGCCACGCCTTCGCCGAAGCGCACATGTATCACGCCGGCGAGAGCTACCTGGGCAAACAGATCTGGGCGATGGACCTCATGTCCCCCGTCACCGCCACGCACTGGTCGCGCGTCAAGGCGACCACCTTCAAACCGACCGTCATCTATTCCGCACGCGAGCACGCCAACGAAGTCTCGTCTACCAGTCACGTGCTGCGACACGCCGAACTTCTCCTTACCGATTCGGTACAGCGCGCCAGGCTGGACAAGGTCAATGTGGTCATTCATCCCTTCACCAATCCGGATGGCGCGCAGCTCGCCTACGACCTCTTCCGGATCACCCCGGACTACATCCTGCACGCGGGCTACCTGGGATCGCTCGGCGCCGGCGTGGGCGGCGGCGGATCGTTCCCCATCTATCCCGAATCGAAGGTACGCAACGAACTCTGGAACCGGTGGTTCCCCGACATCTTCCTCAACCCCCACGGCTACCCCAGCCACCAGGTCGTCCAGCTCTTCTCCGAGTACTCCGGCCTCGTGCGGGGCGGACGCGTGACGGAGCGTAACTGGGGCCTCAACAAGGGTTGGTTCATGCCCGGCTTCGGCTACATCGACGATCCATCCCTCCCCCGCCACAAGGAAGCCGCCTTCAAGATTCGCGACTACATCACCGCGGGGATCAACTCCAACCGCGACGTGTTCGAGATGAACCAGCGCAACTACGACCGCTACCGCCGCTACGGCGCCGACTTCGATACCGAGGTCTTCCGGCTGCCGATGACCGACAGCGTCATGATCCACATGCCGCTCAAGGGTTCGCGCGGATTCGGCGGCGGCGGTAGCTTCAGTCCCCGCATCACCATCTGGAGCGGAATCACCGAGGCACCCGACGAAACCGCGTACGGCCCGTGGATGGAGCTGGTGGCCAAGGCGGGCCTGTCGTGGGACCAGGCGATTCTGGATTACCTCTACGATGGCGATCACAAGGTGGAACGGAGCGGTTCGGCATTCCTGGGCGGTGCGACGTTGAGGATGAGCCGAACCAGACCGCCGATCGAGACTCAGGAGGAAGAGGACGGGAAGCCCGGCTGACCGTCCACGGGGGAAGGCGCTGACCAATTACAGATCATCTCGATCTTGAGCGCCTTCATGCCCGTGATCCGGAATTGCTGGCTGAGCTGGTCCGGAAACTCAGTCCGCGCATCCGGGTGGCGATACGGGGCTTTGCGCAGAGCGACGACGAAGCGGACGACCTGCTTCAGGACTGCTGGGTGCAGATTCTGCAGGATCTGGACAGCTACGGACAGCGGGGTTCGTTCGCGGCATGGGCCGTGTCGGTCAGCAAGCGCTGCTGCAACAGAAGAGTACACCTCGAAGACCGCGTGAGAGCCGCCGAAGTTGCGGCCGGCCATCCAGGCGAAATGCCGGAGACCCTCGACGAGACGCAATGGACGGCGGAGCAGTCCAACCGAAAATACTGGGAACAGGTCGTCCACGATGCATTGGGACAGCTTCCGGACCGGGAGCGTGATGTGATTGTGCTCCGGCTGCTGGAAGGTCGGGATACCGCGGGACGGCCATCGCCCTGGGCATCAGCGAGTCCGGAGTGCGGTTGATCCTGCTGCGAGCGATGACCCGGTTGCGAAGGATGAAAGGGCTCAGGGAGGTGTTGCCGCAGTGGATTGGGGGCAATTAAGGGTCGTTTTCGGCCAAAATCGGTCGAAATATCGGCAAATGTCGGAAAATGACACCCCATGAAGGCGTCCTCCGTCCCCTTAAAGGGTACAGGGCGCGAGCCCGCGCGACGTTTTCGGCTGGGGCGTCCGGCATCGAGGCCGATGTCGGGGCGTGCAGAAGGAACCGGTGGGAGTGAGGTCACACCGCCGGGCGTCCCGGCCAGTTTTCCCCGCTCCGGATATGGGGCTGACGCAGGGAGGGCAGGATGAAACGATATCACGATGTGGTCCTGTTCCTGCTGGTGCTGGTCGTGATTGCCCAGGCGGTTCATTTGGCAGTACGACCAGGGCCGGCCGCCGATGGAGTGGCACTGGAGCAGGGAGTGCTGGTCGGTGACACGCTGCACGCGCTAACGGGCCACGACGACGACGGCGTCCTCGCGATGGTGCCGCTGGATTCCGATCCCGGCACGGTCACCGTCCTCTACGCATTCAACTCCGAGTGCGCGTTCTGTGACGAAGTGGCTCCTGAATGGGCCAGTCACTTTGGAGCCCAGGAACGGGCAACCGCCTCGGTCCGCAGAATCGCCGTTACCCGGGACCTTCCCGGCCCGGCAGCCACCTACGCCGCCCGGTTCGGATGGCGGGTTGACCTGCTCAGCATCTCCCAACTCGCCGAAACCAGCCGGGAGTCTTCTCTCATATCGCGGACGCCGTGGGTTTTCGTGTTCGACTCGGATGGCGTGCTGCGCTTCCAGGACCACGGCGCCGAACTGCAGCGCATGGAGGAGGCGATCGCCGCCCTTCGACCCGGCGGCGCCCAGCTATCGGGAGGTGGCGGATGAAGAGATTCCAGCTTTCCCTCGCGATGTCGGCGGTCCTGGCCGGATCGGCATGCGACGAACCTGTAACGGTCCTGGATTTGCCCGTCATCCCGATCGGTCCTCTGTCGCTCACGGTTGTCTCTCCCGCCGAGAATCCGTTATGGGAAGTGAGGGATGTCCTGGCCCACGACGGCACGATCTGGGCGCTGACGGCCTCGGCGCCCTACGTACACGGCTTTGCCGCAAGCGGCGAACTGACCTCCCAATTCGGGATTTCGGGAGAGGGACCCGGCGAGTTCCGTTTTCCATCCGCCGTGTGGCCCGGCCATGTCCCGGGTTCACTCACCGTGTGGGACCCGGGGTCCTTCTCGGCCCTCACCTTCTCCGGATTCGGGGACCTGCTCTCTTCTCTGCGCGCGCCCGCGCTCGGGGCCATTCGGTCCGACATCGCCAGCGTCACCTTCGGCGATCCGTTCCGGGCGGCAAGAGTGTCCGGAGGCCTCGTCACCGCTCGCTACGAATCCGGCGTCAACCACGGCACCGACCTGTGGAACGGCCGCCTGGTGCGCATCCCGGACGATGGCAGCGACCCGCGGGTGCTGATCGATTTCGCCACTGAGCTGCCCGGAGCCGCCATGCGCCCGGCCGGCAGCCTCCTGGCCCCGGTGCCGCTGTGGGATGGCTGTCCCGACGGACGCATCGCGGTACTCGATCCCGTCGCCCGAGCCCTCTTCATGCTGGATCCCGACGGTGGCGTGCAAGCACTCGCATTGCCGTGGGACCCTGCCCCGTTGGACGGCAACGCCCGAATTGCGTACATGACGGCCCGGGTCCGGTCCGAAATCGAAGATGCCAGCGTGCCGGAAACCGAGATCGTGAGCTACGCGACCGAGGCGGCCCTGACCGCGGTCGAGATGTTCGCGGTGGAGGAGCCACTCGGCGTCGATCTGAAGTGCGCGCCCGGCAGGGTCTGGATCCGGGAGTTCGAAGCGAACTCGCATCCCCTCGGCTATGGTCCGCTGTGGCGAACCGTGAACTTCGACGGGGAGAACCTCACCTTCTCGCGCGTCGTCTTCCCCCCTGATTTCAATCCGTACCGAATTACCGAGACGCATGCCATC
Source organism: Longimicrobiales bacterium (assembly GCA_965208295.1). Classification (GTDB taxonomy): domain Bacteria; phylum Gemmatimonadota; class Gemmatimonadetes; order Longimicrobiales; family Gaopeijiaceae; genus Bin94. Next base: position 3,057,334 of record OZ242328.1, read on the forward strand.
GGCGTCCTGCTCGACTCCGTAGGTCTGCAGCGCGTGGCCGCCGTCTCTCTTCCGCTATCCGCCCGCCAAGGCCCATCACCATCATCAATCCCCAAATCCACGTACCCGACCGTGGCTCAAGCCCAAGGAGACTCTGACCGATGAGGAAGAAACCCACCTGGATTCTGATTGTGTTCCTCGCCAATCTGGCATTGCTGCCGTTTGCGATGGCCACGGAGGGGAGGGCGCAGGGGCGTGGGGATCCTCTGTACCACTGCTGCAAGAAGACACCGTCGGGGAATCGGTATTGTTGCGAGCGGTGCTGTGTGTTCACTTGGAATTGCAAGAACCACAGGAACTGCCAAAGGCCGGAACCTTGAGTCAAACCAGACATTACATGGATCTCGCAAGCGTCGCCGTGTGTTCCTCTGGCCTCCAGACGGACTAGGGACGATGGATCCTGCAACCGATCCACCTCCTCAGTATGTCCCTCCGCCCACCGCCTCGCACGGTCTGGCTCGGTTGACCGGCCTGTGGTTGGTGGGACTCGCGGGTATCTATCTGCTATACGCATGGATCGCCGGGCTTGGTCTGGACGGTGATTTGGTTTTCCTTGAACGCGTGACAATGGTGCTGGGGCCCTCCGCAGTCGCGTTCGCGCTTCTCATCTCACCTGCATTGTTCGCGGCGGTCGTTGGTCAGGTGAATACCCTCGAAAGAACTCAGGGTCAACTGCCCGCTCGTCGTTGGGCGTTGTTCGCGGTCTGCGCAGGGGTTGCATTCCTGCTGTCGACCATCGGGGCGACCATCGCTACCTCTTTGATGTCGCCAGTTCCGCCGCCGCTACCCGACACGCCTCCAGCCGCGCGCGCACCCGGGGGCGAGCTTACGCGCTACCTGATACCCGTCTCCCTCGCGTTCTTCGTCCTCATCTCCGGAATCGCCGGCACCCTCATCGGCCACGTCACAAGCCGCTGGCGCACCCCCTGGTGCACCTCAGCCCGCTGGATATCCGGCGTAACCCTCATGGCCTCCTTCCTCCTCCCGTTCCTCGCTACCGCAGACGCCATCGCCCAACACGGCACCTCGCCCATCTGGATCATCGTGAACCCGCTTGCCCTTCCGCTGGTGTTTACCTCGGCTCTGGCCATGCGGGAACGGGACGCCCTCGGCCTGCGTCTCGGCACCTGGTGGCGACGTGCCAACCCCAACACGCTGGACCCTGAGCTTTTGGACCGCATCGTTACCAAGGTTACGCGGGATCCGGATTCGGGCATGGCAGGTCTCACCGGACCCGAACGCGAGATGGCGACCCTCGCTGCCGCGATCCGCCGCATCGCCGGCCCACGGGCGACACTCTCCGAATCACGAGTGCGCGAGATTGTGACGGCCCTCGTGAAGGCCTCTCCAGCGAAAGCTCCGGAAATTGCGAGGTCACGCTGGTACTGGTTCGAGCCCTCGGTCCTGGGCGGCTTCTGCACCTCCTGGACCTGCCTCGCCGCCGGTCTCCTGATCGTCAGCCCACTCGGAGGCGTGCCGATAAGCGTCATACCCGCCGTTGCCGTGGGATTCCTGGGATCCGCCGGCATCGTGGTCCTCGCCCGCTGCTGCCCAGGGCTGGCAACTACGCTACCCACCTGACCGCCCCACCCACCCCGCCGCTGCTCGCGCTCCAGACCAGCCCCACGCTCTGCGAGCGCATCCGGATGGCCCACCGCATGGGCGATGCCCGGGGGATCATCGGACCGGTGGTCTTCGTGGCGAGTTGGCAGGAGCTGGCCGAACAGGGTGACCGGCACGCGGGATCTCCCGCCCTGGTCGACCCGGGGTTCGGGGATGTCGACGACCCGCACTCGCCACCTTTCACCTGGGCGAGCGCCTACTCCTGGTCCGCAACGCCGCTCATTCACTATGCCGAGGCGCGGCCCACCACCTGGCCGATACCCAGCGCCGACCACCCCTACACCGCCGTTCTGCGCGCCGGGGTGGACGACGACCTCGACACGATCGACGCGACAATTCTCCGGTGCATCGACGTGGGCACGGTGCGCCAACTGCTGGAACGCCTGCAGCAATGCGCTCACCCCTTCACCCACCGGATGTTCTATCACGCCCTCAACCTGGCCATCGGCACGACGCGCGTCCCGGCTGTCGCGGCCAGCCTCGGTCTGGGGGAACGCGCCCTTCAGCGTCACAGTGTCCGCAACGGGATCCCACGTCCGCGCGCCATCATCGCACTCGCGCGCATCTTTACGGTGGAACGGCTGGCTGCGTGGAGCGGTCAGCCATCCGGAGCCGTCGCTCTCTGCCTCGGGTTTTCGGCCAAGGCGAACTATCGCCGACTGACGCGGCGGCGGCTCGGGGTCTCGCCCACGGCCATTCAGCAACGGGGCGGGGCGGACTACCTGGAAGAAGTGATCATTCGGAGGCTTGCCCCGCGTTAGTGCGCTCGGGCCCGCGCTCGAAACCCCCGCGGCAACGCCCTGTTCGACCGCCGCCCGCGCAGTCCGAGCACTACGGCCGCATCGCCCATCGGCGACACACATCAGCACCCGTGTGCCCGGGGCCATCCTCTCGCTGGCGCGCATCTCCTCACCCTGGCATCCGTAACCGCCTGCCCTCCGCCTCCGCTTCATCCGAATCCAGAAACGCGTTGCACGCCTCCAGCTCCAGCTCCGCCACCTCGAGCGATCTCCAGTCCACCGCCACGGTCCACCTCTGCCCATAGTCCAGGACCCGCACGAGCGGCTCCGGCAGCCCGGTTCGAGACAGCGCCCGCAGCGCCGCGAGGTAGTTGCCGCGGTACACGGTCGGAACGACGATCCGCTCCTCTCCCCCGGCAACGAGCTCCGCGTTCATCATGACGCGCGCGATCCTTCCGTTGCCGTCCGCGAAGGGGTGCACCTCGCTGACCAGGAACATCATGTAGACAGCGCGCTCGAAGGGGGATTCCAAGCTCCGGTACAGGGCGAATCCCTCGGCCAGGGTGCCCGGAACCAGATCGGGGGCCACGAACACGGTCAGTCCGGCCCGATTCTCTTCCGCCCTGAATTCCCCGGGCAGCGCCTCCGGGCGTCCCGCCATGATCCTGCGGTGGCGCTCTCGCAGGAGGCCGGCGAGTTCGCGGAAGTCTCCGGGCGTCCGGGCCATCTCCCGCGCATCGGACACGATACGCCAGGTTTCGGCCACATCGCGGGCGTCCGCCGGCCGGTTTCGTGGAATCTCGCCGTCGAAGACGATTCGGATGGCCTCGTCCACCAGGAACTCGGTCCCTTCGACGAAGTTCGAGAAATAGGCCTCGAAGAACGCCAGCGTCGCCCGGCCCCTTGCGTTGCGCGGCGGGGCCGGCCGGAAGCTGGGCGGGCGATCGCGGAGTGATCGATGCAGCCTGTGGAACAGCTCCATCCGATCCGGATCGTACGGACGTCCCCGGCCGCGCGCGATGGCCACCGGTGAATCGAGGCGGCCCGGGCGGGTCCCAAGCAGACTGCCGACCAGGGCGTCGAGCTGGGCGGCCTCCGGCTCCAGGCGGAGTTCGGCCGCAATGGCCCGGGCGTCGTCCCGCAGTCGCCTGGCGCCTTCTTCCCCGGCGGTGCGAATCAGTCGATCCAGGCGCTCCTCGAGCTCGGAGCGCCTCAGGGTGCGCGGCACGCGACCTCCCCGGGCGCGGGAAAGTCGCATGTTCTCCACGAAGGCCCTGGCCCGGGAGCTGACATGCAGTCCACTGACGAACGCCATGTCAGACCCGATCGCCCCGGGTCCCCGCCGCGGCCGCAGCACGACGCCCGGCAACTCGACCCTGCGTCCTCGCTCGCTGACGAGGCAGAGGGAACCGTCGGAAGCGGGAGCCGCCTCGAAGGCGCTGCGATCCACGATCAGAGCCCCGGGGAAGTACCCCGCGACGATGCCCCAGAGGTTCCTCCTCACGATGTCCTCGGGAGCGTCATCCAGGTTGCTGGTGTAGAGGCGGGAAGCGATTTTTCGGAGTTTCCCGGCCTTGACCGCCCGCGACACGGCCCGGCTGATCGACGTATGAGACACGAAGGCCTCGGGCATGTCGTTCAGTACGGGGTTCATGGGAATTCTCGGTCGATAGCGGGTCCGCCGGGCACTTAGGTGAGAATTATTGTAATATAAAATGGAAAACAGGGCGAAAAACGTGATGTTAGCACTTCATTCTGCCCCACGCTCCCCAACCAGCCGCCGCATCGCCCTCCTGACCCGCGCCACCAGCCCCCTATCCTCATCGGTGATCCCCCGTACCGACACCTCGATCTCGGGTGTGATCTCGATCCGGGTCCAGGTGTCCATCGACGAGCGCGAGCGCACGACTCGCTCCCGGGCCCGATCCTGAAGTTCCCTCAGGACATCGCCCAAATCCTCTTTCGTCTCCGCCCACTCGACCGGCCCGCCGCTTCCCGCGTCTCGAATGATGTCCAGGTCCATCGGGGCGGGTGCCGCTTCCTCGTACACCGGAACGTCCGGAGGTGGCGGCGAAGCCATCGGCGCGTGAAGCCTCGGCTCTTCCGCGCGGACCCCCCGCTCCATCACCCGCCGCGACAACACCGCCCGCCGCATCTCCGGCAACCGAAACGCCGTTGACGCCCTCTCCACCAGCTCCGGCGTCACCGCGATCTCACCATCGGCCACCCGCGCGATCAGCCCCGGCGAAACCCGTTCGAACACCACCCGCATGTCGCTCAGCGACACCGCCGACACCTCACCCGCCTCCTCCGCCTCGCGCACCCGCCGTATGAAGAGCAGCCGATCCCGCACCAGCCCGGGATAACGCGTCCGCGGCCCGCGCCGGCCCACCCGCGGAAGCAGCCCCTCTTGCACATAATACGCGATCGTGCGGCGGTCGAATCCCGTCTCCTCTTCCAGCTCTCTGGCCGTGTAGCTGGGCCTCTTTTTCGTCATGCGAACTGTCGTTTGCTGGTAAGTGATGTTGACATACTGGCGATTCTGCTGTACTGTTGATAACTGGTCACTACTGCCAACACAAGAGGAGGTGCCAAATTGGACCACGTCAAGACCGCCGTTTCCCGCCTGAAGCTCGGCGAGCCGACCACCCACGGAGGACTCACCGTCTTTCCCCTGACCGCCGGCTTCCGCAGCAAGCTCCGCTACCTCCTGCTGGAGGACGGGCTGCGGAAGAAACTGGTCACCATCCGCGAGGTCTCCGAGGGCGGCAGCGTCCCCGAACTCAAGGTGCGGAACCGGGCCGACCTGCCCGTGCTCATCGTCGACGGCGAGGAGCTCGTCGGCGCCAAGCAGAACCGGGTCGCCAACCTGACCATGCTGATTCCGGCCGAGCGCACCACCGTCATTCCGGTGTCGTGCGTCGAGGCGGGGCGCTGGTCGTACCGGACCCCAGACTTCGACGTGAGCGACCGCGTGCAGAATGCGCGGGGGCGGGCAGAGAAGCTCGAGAGCGTGCGGCACTCGATCCGCGAGCACGGCAGCCGGCGGTCGGACCAGGGCCGGGTGTGGGACTCGATCGAGGAGGAATCCGCCTCTCTGGGCGCGGCCTCCCCCACGAGCGAGATGGGGGCCATGTTCGAGCGCCACAAGGACAGTCTGGACGACTACGTGAGTGTGGTGGAGGCGGGTCCCGGGCAGATGGGCGCCGTGTTCGTGGTCGGAGGACGGCGCTACGGGCTGGATCTCTTCGACCGGCCGGCGACCTTCGCCGCGTTCCTGCCGAAGCTGGTGCGCAGCTACGCGATCGACGTTCTGGGGAGGATGCCGCGGCGGCGCCACGAGTCCCTCGAAGAGAAGGCGCGGAGCTTCCTGCACCGGATCATCGAGGGGACGTACGACGATCATCCCGCGGTCGGGCTGGGACGGGATGTGGGGGTGGTCGGTGAAGGATTGGTCGCGGGTGCGCTCGTATCCGACCGGACGGTCGTTCACCTGACGGCGTTTGCCGAACCGGTGGGGCGGCGCGAGAACTCGGCCCCGGACCAGTCCCGCAGCGGTCGGTACGCGGGCTACCGGCAGAGGCTGGATTCGCTGCGGAGCCGTTACGAGCGGTAGAGAGCAGCCGCGAAGTCACCAGACACACGCAGGAGGCGGCCCGGGCGGACGGACTCGCTCGGGCCGCCTCGTTTGTGCTACGATAGCAGCCACTCGTCACCCCCCCACCACCCTACCCACCACCGACATGGCCCAGGACACCCTCTTCTCGAAGATCGTTCACGGCGAAATCCCCGCCGACATCGTCCACCAGGACGACCTCGTCACCGCCTTCCGCGACATCCGCCCGCTCACGCCCACCCACATCCTGATCGTGCCGAACGAAGTGATCCCGACATTGGCGGACGTCTCGGAAGACCACGAGCCCGTGCTGGGAAGGATGCTGCGCGTCGCCGCCGACCTCGCGGGCAGCGAGGGGATCGCCGACGACGGCTACCGCGTGATCATCAACTGCCGGGACCACGGCGGTCAGGAGGTCTACCACCTGCACCTGCATCTGCTGGGTGGGCGTCCGTTGGGTCCGATGGTCCGGCGGTAGGGGACCGGTGGCGAGTCGGTCGACGCGACCCGGGGGAGGCCGGTTTTGTCGGCCACTATGAGCCCCAAGTGGCGGACAACGTCCGGAAATCCGGTTTTGTCGGCCACAATCGGCCCGAAGTGGCGGACAACGGTCAGGCATCCGGGTTTGTCGGCCACTAAGAGCCTCTAGTGGCCGACAAGTTTCTTCGCGGGGCCGGGACAGCGGGCTGGCTGGATTAGCAGGAGCAGTGCCACCGGGATCCCGATGCCAAGGCGGCACCTCGCGTTGCCCATTGGAGCCACTCTGGCTATTATGGTCCCCATGAAAGAGATCACCGCCAAGGACGCCAAGAACGGCTTCGGACGCTTGTTGGACATCATCCAGAGTACGCCCGTCCGCGTCACCCGGAACGGCAGGCCGGTCGGTGTGGTGATGTCCGTGCGTCAATTCGAGCGCCTTCGAGGTGCGGCCTGGGAGCAACTGGCAGGCACATTGGATGCGCTGGGAGAAGAAGCCACCGCCAAGGGACTGACCGACGCCAGGCTCGAGGCGCTGCTGGCCGATGAAAGCTGAACGGGTCGTTGTCGACACAAATGTCCTGATCAGCGCAGCACTTCGGCCGACCGGCCCGCCGCGCGGCGTCCTCGATGCCGTGCGGATGGCGAACGGAGTACTCCTGTTCTCCGAAGAATCGTTCGCGGAACTCCGCAGCCGTCTTCTCCGTCCGAAGTTCGATGCATACGTCGGAAGGGAGGGCAGAATGGTTTTCCTGGCTCAGCTGATGGCCGTGTCGGAGAGGGTGTCGATCGTGGGTGCCAAGCTGGGCTGCCGTGATCCGGATGACGACAAGATCCTCGAGACGGCGCTGATCGGTGAGGCGGATTGCCTGATCACCGGCGACCGGGATCTCCTGGAGATGTCACCGTTCTGCGGGATTCCGATTGTTGCGCCGAGGGACTTCATCAACCGACGGGCGGGGGTATCAGGGGGATCCGATCCCTGACCGGTCATCCCCCCCTTATCAACGCAACTTTCCATTATGGAAAGCAAAGTTGACATTCCTACCGCTCCAACCCCCAAACCTGCACCGACTCAACCCCCATTTCATCCGTCGCGCGCCCCAACAGGTAGTCCGCCCCGATCTCGTAGACCGTCAGACCTGCTGGCGTCTCGATGAACCCGAGCGCCTTCCCCTCCGGATCGAAAACCGTCCACAGGGGCGCAGGCCGGTCCGCGTCGGGGAGCGTGGTCTCGCGCACCCAAAGATGGTCGAGTGGATCGGTGAGCAAGGTACGGAATGCTGGAAAGCTCTCGACGACCGGCACGTCCTTGAAACCATCCCTGACCATGTCCAGCATCCGTGCGTCGAACCCGGTGCGTTCCAGGGCCCGCTCGAGTGCCTGTTCGGCTTCGGCACCGGTCGGAGCGCGATTCGCGTGCTCGCGGCGAACAATCCTGGCGAGGGAGCCGTCGGTGCCGTCGTAGGCGTGGATGTGGTACTCGTCGTCCGGGGTGATGATGACGAGGTCGCTCCACCGGGCAGTGTGGAGCCCGCGGCTGAAGGGCAGGCGGGCCACTGTGAAGGGGATGCCTCCGCCGATCGCACCCTCGAATGACTCCACGCCGTCATGGGTTCCGTAGTCCCGCCACCGCCCGCCATCACCGTCGCGTCGTTCGTAGGAGACCTTCGAGCGACGCTGTCCTCTGCCGGTCACCTCTCCGTGCCGACCGAGAAAGCTCCCGTCGCTGAACGCGAAACGGGGCTCCAGCGGACGGTCGGTTCCAGATTCGAGGACAAACGAGCGACCGAACGTTCCTCCGGAATCGAAGACCGAGATCGCACGGTTCCGATAGTCCCAGGCAACGACGGAGTCTCCCGGCCAGACGTCGACTCCCGCCAGGTTCATGAACTCCCCCGGGCCTTCGCCCTTCCGTCCCCAGGTAGCCATGTGGACACCCGCGGCATCGTACACCCGAAGCTCGTTCGTGCCCGTGTTTGCAACGACAACGCGCCCGTCGGGAAGGACGATGGCGTCGCTCACCAGGTCCAACAGGTACGGCTCTTCGCCGAGAACCTCGCCGATCGAGACCACCGGCTCGCTCCCGATTCGCCACGGCAGCCGCGAGTCATCCGCGGGACGGGCATTCTCGACGATCCGGATGCCCGCGCTGTCCCGGGTCACCTGCGCCGAAGCGTCGGAATGGCCACCTGCCGGGCCGACGGCGGTTATCACAGCGAGCGCCAGGGTGGCTGCAGGCCCCAGGACAATCGTTCTCTTCTGGCCGGTCATCGCCCCTCCTTTTCGACCGTAGGCGGATCTCCTGATCTTCATAATCCTAAATTCTTAGTAACACGATAGGCGCAGACAATCCCCGTGTCAACGAAACAAACAAGAGATTCTCTCCCACCGTCCCCCCCAATAGATTCTGTCCATGACCCCACCCCTCTCCATCCGCCCCGTCACGCCCGTCATCGGCGCCGAGATCCACGACATCAACCTGGCCCGCCTCACCAACGCCGAATTCGCAGCCATCCGCGACGCGCTCTGGACCCACTGCGTCCTCTTCTTCCACGACCAGGACATCTCGATCCAGGGCCACAAGGCCTTCGGCGCCCGTTTCGGCGCCCTCGTCTCCCACCCCAACGACCCCGGAGTCGACGGCCACCCCGAGGTCATGCCGATCCACGCCGACCGCAACTCCGTGCGCGCAACCGGCGAGCAGTGGCACTCCGACGTCTCCTGCGACCCGTGCCCCCCGATGGGATCGATCCTGCGCATGCACACCGTGCCCGACACCGGCGGCGACACCCTCTTCGCGAACATGTACGCGGCCTACGAGGCGCTCTCGGAGCGGATGCGGGCGCTCCTGGACGGTTTGCAGGCCGTCCACGACGGCGGCCCGTACTACCGCGAGGTGAATCGTCTCATCGGCCGCGACGACGGGGGACGCGACTATCCGTCGGCCGAGCATCCGGTGGTCCGCACGCATCCGGTCACCGGGCGCAAGGTGCTCTTCGTGAACCAGATGTTTACGCAGTATATCGTCGGTGTGCCGCCTGCCGAGAGCCGCGCGATCCTCGGATTTCTCTTCGAACACGTTGCGCGGCCCGACTTCCAGTGCCGGTTTCGCTGGCGGCCCAACTCGGTGGCGATGTGGGACAATCGCTGCACGCAGCATCACGCCATCTGGGACTACTGGCCGGAGACGCGGTCGGGGTATAGGGTGACGATTCGAGGGGAAGCGCCGGTGTAGAGGCGCGTGGTTGAGGTTCCCGGCAAGCGGCCGGTTTCCATCCGCGGGCGTTCACGCAACAAAAGCGAGACAAATGACTGAATCGACTTCGGAAACGAGAAGGCTGTGGCTGCGCTGGATTGTGGGCAGCGCGATGGGCGGATTCGTGTTCGCGCTCGTGGTGCGGACAAGCATGGGGGCGGGTGATTCCGTTTGGGAGTTGGGGCCGGTCGTGGCCGAAATCGTGATTGGTGCGGTGGCGTTGGGGGGGATCATGGCCGGGATCGCGATGAATCAGTGGCTGGTGGTGCGGCGGCAGGTTGCGTGGGCGGGGTGGCTGGCAGCCGGGATGATTGGTGGGGGGATTGTGGGGGGTGGGGCGGCGTTCGGCGTGCTGCAGGGGATGGGTGGGGAGGGTGGGGGTGGGGTGGCGGTGGCCGCGGCTGTGGTCGTCGGGTTGGCCGTGTTCGCGGGGATGCAGTGGCTTTTGCTGCGGGGACGGGTTCCGGAAGTGGGCAGATTGGTGTGGATGAGCGTGGCCGGGGTGGTTGTGGCGGTCGTGGCCACGGCGCTGAGCGGGATCGCGCTGGGCGAGAATTCGGGGGGTGGGGTGGGGGGGGCGGTCTTCGGGGTGGCTTACGCTGCGGTGACCGGGCTCGTGGTGATTCCGACGGCGGTGGGGCGAAGCCAATGACAACTTTACATTACAAAATGTATATCGTGGTTGACATTTGATGCCGGTTTCAATCGGCGGACAGTCCCTGCTGCCAGGCACCTCCGTGTGGACCCATGACGGTACCATCCCGCCGCGTTCCTCTTGTACCGCGACCAGGATTGACTGCTTGCAGATTGTGCTAGCATTTGTTCCACCGGCATCCGTCAAATCGGGGCTGCGGCCGACTGCCGACCAAGGCCAACCGGGGCCTCGGCACCTTGCCGGCTCGCTCACCCCTCCGCACACAATTCCACCGCCTCCGCCAGCGACCGCAAGGGATCCCCGCTCTGCGGAATGAACTCGTGGGCCATGAACCCGGTGAACCCCGTCTCCCGAATCGCCCGCACGATCGCCGGATAATGCAGCTCCTGCGTCCCGTCGATCTCGGCGCGGCCGGGCACCCCGCCCGTGTGGTAGTGGCCGATCCAGTCGCTCGCGTCCGTCAGCGTGCGGATAATGTCCCCCTCCATGATCTGCATGTGGTAGATGTCGTACAGGATGCGCACCCGGGGCGAATCGACCGCTTGCATCACTTCGAGCGCGTACGACATGTGGTCGCCGATGTAGTCGACGTGACCGCCCGCCTTCGAGTTCAGCACCTCGACGAGAATGGTCACCCCTTCGCTTTCGGCGATCGGGGCACACTCGCGCAGGCAGCGGATCGAGTTTTCGATCGCGGGACCGTCGGCCATCCCGCGCCGGTTGCCGAAGAAGCAGATGACGTTGGGGACGCCTTCGCGCGCGGCCCGGGGGATGTGTTCCTCGAAGGCCCCGATGATCGCGGCGTGGTTGGCGGGTTCGTTGAGCCCGTCCTCGATCGTCCCGGCACCGACATCGCCGCAGGAGACGGTGAGGCCGTGGTCGTGCGCGACGGACCACTCGTCGACCGTGAGGAGGTCCATGGCGGTCAGGCCGAGGTCGGCGACGGAGGCGCAGAACGGCTGCAGGGGGATGTCCGAGAAGCACCAGCGCGCGACCGACTGGGTGAGGCCGGGTTGGGGGATGGCCACACGACCCGTTTTGCTATTGACCTGCCCGCGGGCAGCAATCCGGTCTGCAGCTGGTCCCGCCGTGCCCATCTGCCCATTGATTCGCCCTCCGGCGCTCCCCGCGATCAGCCCCAGCGAGGCGGCTCCGGTTGCCCTGAGGGCCTGGCGACGTGTAAGGTTCGGCATTGTAGTGACTCATCCCATGCGGTGAAGGCTCACGACTGCGGTTCGGCAGTCCCAATCGACGGGTACGGTAGCGCATGAAGCGAAGGCAAGCCATCGGCGTCCTGGGGGGAGTCGCGGCAGGGCCACTGGTCATGCCCTCGGCCGCGTTCGCGGAACTGCTGGACTGGAGCCAACGCGTCCGCCGGTCCCGCACGGAATCATCATCCCCCTCCCACCTCACCCCTCCCCGCACCCGCGTCATGGTCGCGCTGGCCGAAGTCATCATCCCCGCAACGGACACCCCGGGCGCCTCGGAGGCCGGCGTGACCGACTTCGTGGCCGCGCTCGTGGACGGGTGGCTCGACGAAGACCACCGCGACCGGTTCCTGGCCGGGCTCGACACGGTGGACCCCGCGGCCCGGGAACGCTTCGGCGCCGACTTCGCGGACTGCACCGCCGAGCAGCGGTCAGAGTACGTCGGCGACCTCGACGCGGAGCTCACCCGCCTGCGCGAGGACCCCGGGGCAAGCGTCTCCCGTTACTTCTTCCACGATGTGAAACGTTTCACAATCACCGCCTACTTCACCTCGGAGGTGGGACTGGCGGCGCTGGGCCACCGCACGTCCTTCCGCACCTTCGAGGGCTGTGTGCCCCTGACGCCCGCGGAGGTCGGCCGATGAACATCCGCCGCCGCCGCCAGGAATACGACGTCATCGTCGTCGGCTCGGGAATGTCGGGCGGGTGGGCCGCCAAGGAACTCACCGAACTCGGCGCCCGCGTCCTCGTCCTCGAAGCAGGGCCCATGATCGTCCCCGAGCGCGACTACGCCGAGCATCTCCCCACCTACGAGATGCCGTACCGCGGCTGGAACGACCGCAAGGCGCTGGCCGCCACGCAGCCCGTCCAGCGCGAGTGCTACGCCTGCGACGAGGTCGCGCGCAAGTTCTTCGTCAACGACATCGAGAATCCCTACACGACCGACCCGGACAAGCCGTTTCGCTGGATCCGGGGCCGACAGGTGGGCGGACGGTCGATCATGTGGGGCCGGCAGTGCTATCGGATGAGCGATCTCGACTTCGAGGCCAACGCGCGGGACGGACACGGCGTTGACTGGCCGATCCGCTACGCCGACCTCGCCCCCTGGTACGACCACGTCGAGGCCTTTGCGGGGATCAGCGGACGCGCCGAGGGTCTCCCGCAGGTTCCCGATGGCGTATTCCTTCCCCCGATGCAGATGAGCTGCGTCGAGGAACATGTTCGTGACGCGATCGACCAGTCTTTCGGCGGAACGCGCCGCATGACGATCGGCCGCACCGCCGTACTCACCCAGGACCACAAGGGGCGAAGCGCCTGCCACTACTGCGGCCCCTGCGAACGCGGCTGCCGCACCCTCAGCTACTTCAGCTCGATCAACTCCACGCTGCCCGCCGCCGAGGCCACCGGGCGGCTCACCCTCCGCCCCAACAGCGTCGTGCCCAGCGTCATCTGGGATCCACGCGCGGGGCGCGTAACCGGAGTCCGCGTGATCGACGCCGAGTCGCACGACGAGCTCGAATTCCACGCCCGCACCGTCTTCCTCGCCGCCTCCGCGCTGGAGTCCGCCCGCATTCTTCTCAACTCCAAATCACCCGACTTCCCCGACGGTTTGGCCAATTCCAGCGGCGTGCTCGGCAAGTACCTCATGGACCACACCATGGGGGTCGGGGCCCGGGCGAGCTTCGACGGCTGGGAAGACCGCACCACACGCGGTCGCCGCCCCAACGGCATCTACATCGCCCGCTTCCGCAACGTCACCGAGCCCGCGAGCGACTTCCTGCGCGGCTACGGCTACCAGGGGTCGGCCAGACGGGCGGGCTGGGGCCGGGGCAACTCAATGGCGGGATACGGCGCGGACTTCAAGCACGAACTCATGCGTCCGGGTCCCTGGTCGTTCGGGATCACCGGCTTCGGCGAGTGTCTGCCCCGCGAGGAGAACCACGTCGCCCTCGATCCCGAGCAGGTCGACAAGTGGGGGATTCCGACGCTGCGGATCAGCTGCGAGTGGAGCGACAACGAGCGCGCCATGATGCTCGACGCGGCCGAACAGGCGGCCGAGATCCTGGACGCGGCAGGCGGACGCGACATCTCGATCGACAGCGACATGACGCCGCCGGGACTGACCATCCACGAGATGGGGACGGCGCGCATGGGACGCGATCCGGCCACATCGGTCCTCAATGCGCACAACCAGGCGTGGGACGTGCCCAACCTGTTCGTTGTGGACGGGGCGGCGATGACGTCGTCGGGGTGTCAGAATCCGTCGATTACGTACATGGCGTTCGCGGCGCGGGCTAGTCACTACGCGGTGTGGGCGGCGAGGCGGGGGGAGATCTGAGGGGGGCTATCTGGACGGGAGCACCCCCTCCGGGGAGGTTACCGTCAGCTGCGCTGCAGCGACCACACCTGAACCGACTCCACCCCCAGTTCGTCCCGCGCCCGCCCCAGGATGTAGTCCCCCCCGATCTCGAAGATTCGGAGTCCACTCGGCGTCTCCACAAAGCCCAACACACGTCCCTCGGGGTCGAAGACGGTCCACAGCGGAGCCGTCCTTTCTTCCCCCGGGAAGTCGTATTCCCGGACCCAGAGGTAGCCGGTGCCGTCGGCAATGAACGACGAGAATGCCGGGAAGGTGTCCGCCATCGTTGTGGCCTCGATGGTCTCGCGTCTCCTCGACAGGATGTACTCCAATTCCGATGCGGGGAAGCCCGGGGCGCCCTGAGTGATGAACGCCGAGTATTCGGCGAGCTCCGACTCGAGATAGCGTTCGAAGTCGGCCGGAGTCGTGGCGCGGAGTTCATGTTCCAGCCGCACGATGCGGGCGAGTGCGCCGTTCGCCCGGAACGCCCTGATCTCGTATCGGCTGGTGCGGCTCGCGACGATCAGGTCCCCCCAGAGGCCCTTGGCGAGCTCGCTGCCATAGGGGACGGACTCTACCCAGTTCTCCCCGCGCTCGCCTTTCCAGCGGCGGAGGTCCCGGTCGGGCAGCTTCCCGAGCGACGCCAGCAACTCGCCGTCGCCGTCCCGTATCTGCAGCAACGCCGAGTCGGAGGCCTCCCCCGGATAGGTCGTCAGGATGGTGCCGTCCCGGCGCGCCGCCACTGCGCTGGGACACCCCGGGGGACAATCGTCCCACAGACCGAGGGTGCGTCCGTAGCTCCCGTCCGGGTCGAACACCGAAATCCGACCTCGGCGGGGATACCACGCCACCATGGAGTCGCCCGGCCACGCGGCCACATGGTTCAGCCACCAGAACTCTCCGGGCCCTTCGCCCTCCCCTCCCCACGTGCGCAAATGAGTGCCAAACGGATCGAACATCCGCAATTCTCTCGATCCGCCATCGGCAACCACGATCCGGCCATTGGGCAACTTCGTGGCGCTGACGGCACCGTTGAACAGATAGGGGGCGTCGCCCTCCCGCGCACCGATCGAAACAGTCGGCTCCGGCCCGATCTGCCACGCCAGCCGCGATCCCTCCAGGGGACGGGCGTTGTGGATGATCCGGATGCCGGCGCTATCGAAGATCTGGAAGAGGGGCTGGTTGGCCTGGCCTGGCTCCCGCCGGTCCACATCCTGTTGGCATGCGATCGTGGTCCACCCGAAGAGGAGGACTGAGAGCAGAAGCGAGGCACGGCAGGTATTCATGGGAAATCCATGTGTCTGACTTTCCTGACCGACGTTCTATTCCCCCGACCGCTCCAACGGCCAGACCTCCACCCCCTCCACCCCCAGTTCGTCCCGGACGCCAACCAGAATGTAGTCCTCGCCAACCTCGAAGATGCGCCAGTCCTTCGGCGTCTCGAAGAAGCCCAGGACCCGTCCCTCCGGATCGAAGACCGTCCAGAGACGCATGGGAAAGTCGTCCGTCACCGACTCGTATTCCTCGATCCAGAGGTGGGACACCTCATCGACCATGATCGATGCGAAGGCGGGGAGATAATCAGCCACCGGCACCCCCTCGTACCGGGGCATCGCTTCTGCCCGCACAGCGTCGGCTTCGGCCTCGGACAGTCCGTAGATCGGCAACCTCATCTCGATGTCCGCCTCGATATCGGCCTGCGCCGGCACCCGTCGAACAAGGTCGCGCCTGACGATCCGCTCCAGCGAACCATCCGCGCGGAAGGCCCTGATCTCGTACCGTTGCGTGTGACCGATCGCGACACGGTCGCCCCACGGTGCCCAAACCGGATCCCGTCCCAGGATTGTCCAGAACAGCATCCTGCGCCCGTCCACAGTCTTGCGGAACGGCTCGCCGCCGGGGTGTGTGCCCAAGGAACTCCTGACCCGGCCCTCGGCATCCCTGAGCTGGACGATGAGGGTATCTCCACCTTCGGGGTTGTGGATTGCGAGGACCGAGCCGTCCGCTGCGGGGGCGCCGAAGATGAACCGCTCGCTGACCTCCTCCAGCCAGAAGGTGCGCCCGTAGTTTCCGTCCGAGTCGAAGACCGACATTCCCAGGCGGGGCGCGTACCAGGCCGCGATCGAATCGCCCGGCCAGCGCTCAATCTGCCACAGTTCGAGGAACTCGCCGGGTCCCTCGCCCCTTCCCCCCCAGTTAGCCAGGTGGGTTCCCGCGGCGTCGAACACCCGTAGCTCGTGCGTCCCGTTGTTCGCCACGACGATCCGCCCGTCAGGCAGTTTCGTGCCATCCATGACGCGGTGGAGCA
This sequence comes from Longimicrobiales bacterium, assembly GCA_965208295.1. Taxonomy (GTDB): domain Bacteria; phylum Gemmatimonadota; class Gemmatimonadetes; order Longimicrobiales; family Gaopeijiaceae; genus Bin94. Next base: position 3,073,618 of record OZ242328.1, read on the forward strand.
TGTAGGGTTCTTCGCCTTCGAGGACTCCGATGGAGGCCGCGGGCTCGGGTCCGATGCGCCAGGGGAGGCGGGATCCGTCAGCGGGGCGGGCATTCTCGACGATTTGGATGCCGGCGCTGTCGCGGGTGACGGTGGCGGGGCTGGGTGCACCGTCGCGATCGGGTGCGCACGCCAGCGGCGCGAAGAGTAACGGGATCGTGAGAATGCGGATCTTCATGTTTCGTCGGGCTCCTCTGCCTGGTTGGTCAGCGCTCCAGCGGCCACAACTGCACGTACTCCACCTCGAACACGTCCTTGACCCGCCCAAGGATGAAATCCTCGCCGATCTGCAGGATGTCGAGGCCTGCCGGCGTCTCGACGAATCCCAGCACGCGGCCCTCCGGATCGAAGACGGTCCAAAGCGGCGTCGGTCTCTCTTCCCGTGGCAGGTCGTACTCGCGGACCCAGAGGTGGCCTGTGTCGTCGGCCAGGACCGTCGAAAACGCCGGGAAATGCTCGGCGAGGGGCAAGGACTCCAGGAAGGGCCTGATTTGTTCTTGAAGAAGGGATTCGGGCACCCGCTCTCCGGTGTTCGAATTGACGCTAGTGCCATAGACGGCCATTCGCTCATCAAGAAAGACTGGCCGATCAGCCTCGGTGGGCACCACCGGCACGTGTTCACGTCTGACAGTGCGGGCAAGATTGCCGTCGGCTCCAAAAACCCTGATCTCGTACGGCTTGTTCCAGGTAGCGACAATGAGATCTCCCCAGGCTGTCGTCACCAGTTCCTGGCCGAATGCCGGCGGCACCGGCTCGGGACCACCAGCACCCATCGCCGTGATCAACTCGCTATTCAGATAGGTACCGATCGAAGCATGTAGTCCGCCGTACCCATCCCGGATTTCGACAATCGTCAATCCGAGGCGCTCCCGTTGTCGGACGAAGAGGATCGTTCCATCATGACGTACCGCCATGGGTCTTGGGGATGTACGGGGCAGGTCAACTGAGCGCCCGTAGTTGCCGCTGGCATCGAAAAACAAGAGCCGTGAACTGCCCCCATCCCATGTCACGATGGAGTCCACCGGCCAGGGTGCGACCCAGCTCAGATTCCTGAACTCCCCGGGACCTCCCCCCTTCCCTCCCCAGGACACCAGATGGGTCCCGGTGCTGGTGAAGACTCGCACGTCGTTCGCACCACCGTTCGCTACCACGATGCGTCCGTCCGGCTCCCTGAAGGCGCTGCGGACACTGTGGAACAGGTACGGTTCCTCTCCCTCGACCGCGCCGATCGCCACAGTCGGTTCCGGCCCGATTCGCCACCCGAGGCGCGAGCCATCCGCAGGGCGGGCGTTTTCCGCGATAAGGATGCCTGCGCTGTCGCGGATTTCGGAAGCCGGGCGGGCGGCGCCCTGGTCCGGCTCGGGCCGATCCAGATCCTGCTGGCAGGCGGCCAGGGCCAAGTTGGCGATGGCCGCTGTAGCCGCGATCTTGCGAATCTTCATGTCTCCAACCTCCCGGCTTTCAGCTTCCCAACCGCTCCAGCGGCAACAACTGCACATACTCCACCTCGAACTCGTCCTTGACCCGCCCCAGGATGAAGTCCTCGCCGATCTGCAGGATGTCGAGGCCCGCCGGGGTCTCGACGAATCCCAACACGCGGCCCTCCGGATCGAAGACGGTCCAAAGCGGCGCCGGTCTCTCTTCCCGTGGCAGGTCGTACTCGCGAACCCACAGGTGGCCCGCAAGGTCGGCTAGAATTGTCGAGAACGCGGGGAAATGCTCGGCCAAAGTGTAGGACTCCAGGAAGGGCCATATTGTTGCTTCCAGGAAGGCCTCGGATGTGGGCGCTCCTGTGGTCGCATCGACACCTTTACGGTACTGGGCCCTTCGCTGTTCGAGAAAGACCTGCCGATCGGCTTCGGTCGGAGCCACCGGGACTTGTTCGCGTCTGACAATGCGGGCAAGCGTGCCGTCGGCCCGGAAGGCTTTGATCTCGTACGGCTTGTTCGGGCTGGCGATCACGAGGTCTCCCCAGGCAACCGTGACCAGCTCTCGGCTGTAGGCCGCCGGTACCGTTGAAGTGTGGCCATCCGGTCTCCGCGCGATGATCTCCTCGCGGTTCGGCTGGCGACCAACAGAACCATGGAGCCCGCCTTCTCCATCCAGGATCTCGACCATCGTGGCACGTCCCCTGTCGCCACGGACGGTCACGATCGTACCATCCGGGCGCACCGCCACAGGTCGGCGCGTCCAGGGCTGATCCGGACCACGCCGCAGCCCGAAGGAGTGCCCGAATCTGCCGCCGTCATCGAAGAAGGAGACCCCGTAATTGCCCGAGTGCCACGCGACGATCGAGTCTCCAGGCCACGGTCCTGCCATGGACAGGTTGCCGAAGTCCCCGGGACCCTCCCCCTTTCTCCCCCAGGACAACAGGTGGGTCCCAGTGGCGGTGAAAAGCCGTATCTCTTCCGTGCCGCCGTTCGCGACCACGATGCGTCCGTCCGAAATCCTGAAGGCACTTCCGACCCACTGGAACAGGTACGGTTCCTCGCCCTCGACCGCACCGATCGTCACCGTAGGTTCCGGTCCGATTCGCCACCCGAGGCGCGAGCCGTCGGCAGGGCGGGCGTTTTCGGTGATCAGGATGCCCGCGCTGTCGCGGGTTTGGGAGGTTGGCAGGCCGGCGCGCTGGGCCGGCTCCTGTTGATCCAGGTCCTGCTGGCAGGCGGGCGTGGCCAAGGCGGCGATGGCCGCGACCGCCGCCGGGATGCGAATCTTCATGTCTCCAACCTCCTGTTGCCAGCTTTTCGACCGCTCAAGCGGCCCACACCTGGTTCATCATAGGTGGCGGATGCGTGCGGAGCGAATTCGCCAGCCGTCCGTCCGCATCCCGTACTTCACCTCGAACTTGTCCCTGACCCGCGCCAGAATGAAATCCACGCCGATCCGCAGGATGTCCATGCCCTTCGGCGTCTCGACGAACCAGCACTCGCCATTTCGGATCGAACACGGTTTCCGCTGTAGTATGATTGGAACTTCCATCACAACAATGACTTACAACATTGCTGCGATGTCTGCTATCACTTATGGCTGTGTTTGTTTTCCGTAGTCGCAACCGGATTTCCGCTCCATAATGATCGAGTACCGCGGTCGGTAGAAGTGCGGGCGGGTGGGCCCAGGTGCCAAGACACAGGCAATGGCGGCGCGAGAAACGCCTGGAGACGGACGAACGATGGACCGTTCGTAGAACGTCACGCTAACGCCATGTAAATGATCCCCTGGCCACATTTCGGCCACCAAAAGTGCGTTATCTTTAATGAAAGGCATCCCTTGCATCCATCGTAACTCAAGGAAGCACTCATCAGGCACGGGATGCCAGGCAAGGGAAAGATAGGGATCTAACGGCTACTACCGCAAAGGAGCATGCAATGCCGACCTCAACTCACGCCGCTGGCGACCGCCCGAGTTCCGCCAATCGGAGATATTCCGATCGCCTGATCACGTTGGCCATGGTCGTTCTCGCCGCCAGTTCCGCCTGCGATGATCCGGTCCCGCCGCCCGAGCCCACGTCGATCACCCTTGACCGGACCGAGGTGACGTTCACGTCCGTGGGAGAAACCGCCCAGCTCACGGCCCAGGTGTACGACCAGAACGGGCAGCTGATGGCGGGCCAGGCCGTTTCCTGGTCGACCGGTGCCGGCACGGTTGCGTCGGTCAGCCAGAGCGGGCTCGTGCGCGCCGAGGGCGCCGGGACGGCAAGAATCACCGCAACGGCAGGGTCGGCCTCGGCTTCGGCTGCGGTTAGCGTGATCAATAGCCTGGACAGGCCGGCACTGATTGCCATCTACAATTCAACGGATGGGGAAAACTGGCGTGACAACGGTGGATGGCTGTCGGAGAGTCCACTCGAGAGCTGGTTCGGGGTCGAAACCGACACCGACGGGCGTGTAACGGGCCTGAATCTCAGGTCCAACCTCCTTTCCGGCACCCTCCCCCCCGAGATCGGAGACCTGACGGCGTTGCGAGTTCTCCACCTTCACTTCAACCGTCTTTCCGGGACGATCCCGCCCGAGATCGGGAACCTCACGCGCCTGCGTGATCTGCAACTCTACCTGAACGACTTTTCCGGCACCATCCCGCCCGTGCTCGGTGACCTCACGGAGCTGACCGACCTGGATCTTTCCTACAATGGACTCACAGGGACCATTCCCCCCGAACTCGGGAACCTCGTGCAGCTGGGTACCCTGTACCTCGAATTCAACAGCCTCTCCGGGGCCATTCCGCCCGAGATCGGCAACCTGACGGCGTTGACCCTGTTGTGGTTGCAGGGCAACGAGTTGAGCGGGTCCATTCCCGCGGAACTGGGGAACCTGACAAGTCTTGCAAGACTGGCGCTCTACGACAACGGGTTCACCGGTACCATTCCTGGTGACATAGGCAGCTTGACGCGTCTTCAGCGCATGTACATACACAACAACCAGCTCTCGGGCGATATACCCGATGAGTTCGGCAACCTTGTGAACCTGACTGACCTCTGGATGGGCGGCAACGACTTTAGCGGTCCGTTTCCGGTGGCGCTGACGCGCCTGCCGAGCATCGGCAGACTCATGCTGGTGGGGAGCGGGTACACCGGTACACTGCCCGAAGAGATTGGCGACATGACAAGCCTCACCCGCCTCCTTCTGACCGACTCCGATCTTTCGGGTCTGCTCCCGCTGGGGATGACCCGGCTTCGGGAACTCTCCGAGCTCATGCTCCAGGGAACGGGCCTGTGTGCTCCCGGCGACAACGAGTTTCAGGCGTGGCTGGAGGGCGTGACCAAGAGGCGGGTCCCTTCTTGTGAGGATCCTGGGGAGCGGTCGGTAGCCTATCTCACGCAGGCGGTGCAGTCCGTGGAATACCCCGTGCCGCTGGTTGCCGGCGAGGAGGCGCTGCTGCGGGTGTTCGTGGTGGCTCCGGCGGCTGCCGGCGACACGATTCCGATGGTCCGCGCCACCTTCTTCGTGGATGGAGAAGAGGCGGAGGTGGTGGAGATCCAGCGCGGCACGTCGATCATCGGCGACCACATGAACGAAGGATCGCTGAATGCGTCGGCCAACGTGCTGGTTTCGGCGTCGGTGATTCGGCCGGGTCTGGAGATGGTTGTGGAGATCGATCCCGACCAGACGGTGGCCCCGGAGCTGGGCGTGACGCAGCGCATCCCCGAGACGGGGCGGATGGCGGTGAACGTGCGTGCGATGCCGGACCTGGAACTCACGCTGATTCCGTTCCTGTGGAGCGAGAACCCTGACTCCGCGGTCCTCGACCTCACCGGGGATCTGTCTACCGGCGACCCGCTGCTTCGGGACATTCGGGATCTGCTCCCCGTGGCAGAGATCGACCTGACCATCCACGAGCCCGTGATGACGAACTCGAACAACGCCTTTTCGATGCTGGAGCAGACCGACGCCATCCGGACCGCCGAGGGTGGAACGGGATACTTCATGGGCACGCTGACCGGATCCGTCAGCGGCGCCCTCGGCGTCGCGTTCCGGCCCGGCTGGACAAGCTTCGCGGTCGCGGACTCCTTCGTCATGGCCCACGAACTCGGACACAACCTGAGCCTCTCTCACGCGCCCTGCGGCGGTGCGGGCGGCCCGGACATATCGTTCCCGCAGTCCGACGGGACCATCGGAGCGTGGGGATACAACTTCACTTCGGGCTTGCTGGTGGATCCCTCCGTACGCGACCTCATGTCGTACTGTGACCCGACCTGGATCAGCGACTTCTATTTCACCAACTCTCTACGCCACCGGCTGGTGTGGGAGGCTATGGGGCTTTTGGCGTCCCCTGCCGTGCCGACCTTGTCGCTCCTGATCTCCGGTGGGGTCGGTGAGGACGGGAGGCCCTACCTGGGGCCGGTGTTCGTGATCGACGCACCGCCGTCTCTGCCTCGCTCGACCGGCACATATCACCTGAGGGGGGCCACGGCAGACGGCGCCGAGCTCTTCAGTCTCGCGTTCGAGATGCCGGTCATCGCCGGGGAGGAGGATCGCAGTTCATTCGCGTTCGCGGTGCCGGCACGGGCCGCCTGGGCGAATGATCTTGCCCGGATCACCCTATCCGGCCCGAACGGGTCCTTCACCCTGGACGCGGACACGGATCGCCCCGCCGCGATTGTCCGTGATCCACGCACCGGGCGAGTGCGGGGTTTCTTCACCGATCTGCCCGCGGGGGTGACCGTGGCGGACGTGCGGGGTGGCATGGTCCCCGTCGAGCGCGGCCTGGAGATTCTCTTCAGCCGGGGCATCCCCGACACGGCGGCCTGGCGGCGCTGATTTCGGGACCAACAAGGGGCAGCCTGCGGTGGCTCGACGCCGCGGCCAACGTCTGGATCCACGGGACGCTGAAGGAGCACCCGGCGGACGTTTGAGGTAGGCCGACTGCATCTGAAGCCCTTGGCACCCTGGCCCTACCGAGCGGGTGATCCCCCGGCTTTCCAGTCCGGGCACCACTGCGGGCTGGCGGGCTCCTCACCGATGGCCTGGGTCGCCCGAACGATCCGTAAGTGCCTGGCCGGGATCCACCGGCGTTGGTCATGCTTTGGCTTTGACCCGCTTCCAACACCTCGGCTTCAAATGCGTCATAGGTGAAGCGGCCTTCCGGATCGCTGGCATAGACATATATTGTCGCATATGCCCGTGTGATTACCAGAGTGTAAGTGCTGTGACCCCAGGCATACGTGCCATCCGGATCGCCGACCGAGCACATGCCCAGCGCTTCCCGCGACGTCATTGAGTATATTTCAACACTTGGGACCCACTCGCCCGCGCCACTTGATACCGAGGCAAGCGTCGAGGAACATTGAGGCTCACTTCGCTGCGGCGGCCATGGAAGCGCTCCGGATTCGGGCTGCTACGGCGCGGACAACCGGAGGAGGACGGTTGAGCGACATCAACGAACCGGGGCAGGAGACCCTGAGACTGCGGGAGCGCATGGCCCGGCTGAGTTCGGCGAGCCTGCGCATCAGCGAGAGCCTTGACCTCGAATCTGTCCTGCGCGAAGTGGTCGACAGCGCCCGCGCGCTGACCAGTGCCGCGAACGCGGCCATCACAACCGTGGACCGAGTCGAGAGAGTCAGAGACTTCATCTCGTCCGGCCTGACGTCCGAGGAGCGCCGACAGCTTCGGGATCTGCCCCAGGGAGAGCGCCTCTGGGGGTACCTGCTCCAGGGTGAGCGGCCGCTGCGGGTCGGCAATCTGGCGTCCCACCTCGACGCGCTCGGCATTGCAACCGCGCCGATTCTTCGCCGGAGCTTCCTGGGGGCGCCCATTCGTCACCGGGGCGTGAACGTCGGCCACTTCTATCTGACCAACAAGGAGGGCGGGCAGGGATTCACCGACGAGGACGAAGAGACTCTGGTGCTGTTCGCATCACAGGCGGCCACGGCCATCGCGAACGCCCAGGCATTTCGTGACGAACAGCGCGTCCGTGCCGATCTGGAGGCCCTGGTCGACACCTCGCCCGTCGGTGTCGCGGTCTTCGAGGCGAGGACCGGCGAGCTCGTACGGTTTAATCGCGAGGGGCGGCGGATCATCGCGGCCCTGGACCCATCGGGCCGCTCGCCTCAGGAGTTGCTACAGGTCATTTCGGTTCGGCGTGCCGGCGGTGAGGAGGTCTCGTTCGCGGAGCTTCCGCTCACGCGGGCGCTGGGCGACGCGGAAACCGTGCGCGCCGAGGAGTTGGTGCTCTCCGTGCCGGATGGCCGGAGCGTGAGGACCCTGGTCAACGCCACGCCGATCCGCGGCCGGGACGGTGAGGTCGTTTCCCTGGTGGTCACCATGCAGGACCTGGAACCTCTGGAACAACTGGAACGGCAGCGGACCGAGTTTCTGAGCATGGTGAGCCACGAGCTGCGGGCTCCGCTGACCTCGATCAAGGGTTCCGCCGCGACCCTGCTTTCGTCGACGCGGGAGCTGGATCCCGCCGAGGAGCGCGAGTTCCACCGTATCATCGACGAGCAGGCCGAACACATGCAGGGCCTCATCAGCGACCTCCTCGATGCGGGGCGAATCGACTCGGGCACGCTGTCGGTCGCACCCCGGCCCTCAGAGGTGGCGGCCCTGGTGGACCGGGCGAGAAACACCTTCCTCAGCGGCGGCGGCCGGCACACCATCACCGTGGACCTACCCTCCGATCTGCCTCTGGTGATGGCCGACCAAAGACGCATCGTTCAGGTCTTGAACAATCTGTTCGCCAACGCCGCCCGCTACGCGCCGGAGTCGTCCCCCATCCTGGTCAGGGCGGTTCGCGACGGCGTCCACGTCGCGGTCTCGGTCGCCGACCACGGCCGCGGCATACCGCCCGAACGGCTGCCGCACCTGTTCCGTAAGTACGCCGGGGGCGACGGCGCGGCCGGGAAGGTGCGCTACGGGCTGGGCCTTGCCATCTGCAAGGGACTGGTGGAGGCCCACGGCGGACGCATCCGGGCCGAAAGCGGAGGGCCGGGTCAGGGTACACGCATTACGTTCACCGTACCCGCCGTGGCCCAGGAGGCCACGGCGGCCTCCGTGACCAGCCCGCCGTCGCCAAGCACGGACGGCCGAGAGCGAACGAGCATCCTCGTGGTCGACGACGACCCGCACACGCTCCGGTTCGTGCGCGACGCCCTCCGGACGGGGGGCTACGCCGCACTCGTGACTGGTGACCCAAGCGAGCTTGCATACCTGATCCAGACCAGGACGCCCGCCCTCGTGCTACTCGACCTGATGCTCCCCGATACGGACGGGATCGAACTGATGGAGCAGGTCCCCGAACTGGCCGACCTGCCAGTCATCTTCATCTCCGCCTACCGCCGGGACGAGACCATCGCCAAGGCGCTCGAGCTCGGCGCCGCCGACTACATCGTCAAGCCATTCTCGCCAACGGAACTCGTGGCGAGGGTCCGGGCGGCGCTGAGCCGGCGCGCCGAGAGCAAGCCCTTCGTGTCGGGCGAACTCCGCATCCGTTACGACCGGCGCGAAGTGACCGTGTCCGGGCGCCCAGTCGCGCTTACCGCCACCCAGTACGAGCTCCTGCGGGTCCTGTCGCTCAACGCGGGACGGGTCGTCGAGCAAGGCGTGCTGCTGCGCCGCATCTGGGGCCTGCGCCCCGGGCAGACGTCGGAGGCCGTGCGCACCTGCGTGAAGAAGCTCCGCAAGAAACTCGGCGACAACGGGGCGAATCCCACTTACATCTTCAACCAGCGCGGGGTCGGCTACCGCCTGGCCGGGCCGGGTGACGCGTGAGGCCGAGTACGCCGAAGGACGCAAGGGGCCCGCGCGCCTGACAGTAGGTTGCTTTTCAGGGTCGTCGCGTAGTGGGACATCCCCTCCGACAGCATGTTGCCCCCGGGCCCCGGCCCGGACCGAGCAGGTTGCCCCACCACTGGTGAGCGGCCTCGTGCGCCACGACCATGAACCCGAGGTGGGAGCGGGGGTCGCGCTGCGTCAGAAACCCCATCTCGTTGAGCACCACGCCCGATTCCAGGATGAACTGGCTGGCGCCCCCCGGCCGCCGGCTCATGCCTTCGAGCCGTACCAGATCGTAGCTGAATCCGATGGTGACGGTATCGCCGGGGGCCAGGGGCTCGGCGGGGGTGAAGACGAACAGGTTGTCGCGGTCTTCGGGTTCGTATGCCTCTCCCGCAAGCGTCCATTCGATGGGATGCCAGGGCCCGGCCGTCACCGGGAGCTCCTCGTACGGGTAGTCGCGATGGTTGAGGAACGTGTACGCGCCCTTGACGGCGATGGATCGCTCCGCGGGCTCGATCTCCAGATCCAGGTCGACGTGCGACACCGACGGCATCTCGAAGCCGTTCCAGGTCGCGAAGTTGCGCGCCCAGTAGTCGCCCCTCCACTCGCCCACGCCGACACGCTGATAGCCGGAGCGGCCACCGAAGTAGAGCATCGACGCCAGCACGGCCGGCACGATCGCGAGGGGCAGAAGGCGTAGCGCGCCAAGGGCCAATGCTTTGAGACGCATGCGGTTCAGCGTCGCCGTCGCGTCGAAGGCACGGCGCGGGAACCAGCGCACCGACAGCGCCACGAGAAGCGGGACGAAGCCGAGATAGAGCAGCCGGTTCAGCAGGATCGGCGTGCCGTGCAGGGTGAAGGCACCCATGTCCGTCCAGCGCACCAGGTTCCACCCGAGCCAGTTCGTCAGCCAGCCGGGGGTCCCCTCGGTTTCCAGCTTGAAGATCGTGTAGACGAGGATCGCGAGCCCGCCCACGTACGCCGCGTAGCGGTTGCGCAGGAAAGAGAAGATCGCCGTCACGAGCGCCGTCCAGAAGGCGAAGGTGGGCAGCAGCACGCCGCCCCAGACCGCGACAAACGGGAAGAGATCGTATCCCACCGGACTGTCGTTGACGATTTGGTGGTACAGGATGATGCCCACGCCCGACAGCAGCGCGGCAACGAGGATCAGGCCGGCCATGGCCGCGATGCCCATTGTCTTGCCCAGCAGCATCGCACCGGTGCCGACCGGCGCCGAGTTGAAGATCTCGTGCATGCGCCGATTGCGTTCCTTGTGAAGCGACTCGACCGTGTAGAAGAGCAGAAGGAAGCAGATCAGCAGGTTCAGGGTGTTGACCTGCTGGTCGGCAATGGTGCCGGGAGTCAGTAGGATGCGCGACCCGAAGTAGCCGTACCCGAGTGCCGTCGTCGAGATCGCCTGCAGCAGGATCAGCGGCACGAAGAAGTAGATGGGCGGACGAGCCACAAGGTCTCGGACTTCACTCCGCGCGATCGCCATGACCGCCCTGCGGAATCCGAGCGGACGGGTCGCCATCTCCAGATCCTTGAGCGGCGTCTCCGACGCGGGCTTGGCCCTCACGGAAACTCTGCGGCGACGGAACAGTCGCATGAAGCGCGAATCGGAGCCTCCCGCGCGGAGACGGCGTGTGTAGCTTGCTACGGCCCCGGAGACCGCAACCAGTCCGGCGGTGCAATACGCCAGGCGACTCAACACGAAACCCACGTCGGGTTGTAGCGGCGAGGTGTTGTAGAAGTCGACCCCGCGGTCAACCTTGAGGAACGTCTCGATCAGCCAGCGGAAGCCGGACGGATCGATCAGCATCAACGCCCGGTTGAGCTCCGGCGACAGCCAGCCCGGCGACCAGGTGGTGAACACCGTGAACGTGAGCAGGAGCACCACCAGCGGGAACAGAAAGACCAGGATCGGACGGCGCGACCAGGTGCCGATCAGGAACGGGACGCCCGCGAACAGGAGGATCTGCGGGACCCCGAAAAGCAGCGTCGGGAAGAGGTAGTTGGCCAGCGAGAAGAAGCCGATGTGGTCCTTCCCGCTTTGCAGGACATGGTTGAAGCCCATCGAAACGCACAGGTAAATCGTCCAGATGAACACGAAGACACCCACGCCCCCCCAGAACTTGCCCCACAGGTACTCGCGGACGGTGAGGCGCGTCGCATGGAACACCTCGCCGACGCGGAGTTCGATGTCGCGGATCACCGTCAGCCCGGAGAAGATCGCCAGAAACAGTCCGCCCAGTGAAATGATCAGGACGGCCTGGACACGGCTCTGACCGAAGACCGAGGTCAGGTGGGGACTTCCGGCCTCGGGACCGCCCGACGCAATGGTCATCGAACCGTCGGACAAGCCGAGCGCCAGGAATCCCATGAGGAAGAGGAGGATCCAGTAGCCGGGCCGGCGCACTCCGGTCAGAAACTCCCGCCAGGCGACCTCACGCCACCTTGTGAAACTGTTCACAAGCGGGGCTGCCGGCTGATTTGGCACTGGACAGGTCCGCTCGAGCGGCGAGGGCGGCGGGGCGCCGGATTGGCGTTTTCCGCGGGCTGGTGGTCGACCATCAAGCCCTGCTTTCGACAGGCTGGAGTGGGGTTGTCAGGGGGCTCTACGCCGGTGGGGCAGAACGGGTTTCCGAGCCGAGCTCCGAGCTGAGTCACCAATGGTACTTGAATCAGTACCAACATTCGAATACCTTGAACCGTGAGAACAAAACACCGCAGGTTACTGAAGCGCGTCTTCGCGATACCCACGCCATCGGACATTCGGTGGCGAGACTTGGAAGCCATGCTGCGGGCCTGCGGAGTCGAGATCGTCGAGCGTTCGGGATCACGAATCGGACTGCGACTGGGTAGCGAGAGGATCGTTGTACACCGTCCTCATCCGAAACCGAACACCGGGCGGGCGACGGTCCGAGACATCGCGTTGTTCCTGAAAGCCGCCGGAGTGGAGCCATGATGGAGTACAAGGGATACGTAGCCGCAGTGGAGTTCGACGACTCCATCGATGTCCTGCACGGACGGATCGTGAACAGCGGCCCCTATCCGATCGCGACCTTCGAAGCGACAGACGCCAGGGAGCTGCGGAGGGAGTTCGAACAGTCAGTTGACGATTACCTCAAATGGTGTGAGGAAGATGGAGTTGAGCCCAAGCGACCGTTCTCGGGGAAGCTGAACCTGCGCCTTGGCTCGGAACTCCACGCCCTCGTGGCGGCGGCGGCAATCGCCAACCGGATGAGTATCAATTCGTGGATCGTGCGGAGTCTGCGCAGCAGCATCGGCGTCAAGCCACCGGACAGCGTCGTCGATACCAACCAGACGTGACATGATTGGGCCCATGTGACATCCACCGCGCGTTTCAGTCTGAAACGCGGAACATCCGTTCACCACTCAAACACCGCCGCCTCCCGGTTCAGCTGCAGCACCAGCACATCCGGGTCGATCACCACGCGCTCCGGCTCGAACCCCGCGCGGATCACGAACTCCGCCGCCTCCCCCGCCCCCACCTCCACCACCGCGCGCGCATCCCGGTACCCCTCCGCCACCACCGTCCGCCCCCGGTCATCCCCTTCGTCCGACCACCGCTCCCCCGCAATCGCCCCCACCTCCACCCTCATCCGCCCCGTGCCTGCATTCACCACCGTCCCCCGCACCACCCATCCCTCCCCCTCCCGCTCCCTCGTCACATCCGACAACTTGTACTCCGGCACCACCACGGCGTGGAACCACTGCGCGGCGAAGTCGTCGAACGCGGTCGTATCGGGGGCGAAGTCCCTGAGCACCGCGAGCATGTCCTGAATGACCGGAAAATCCGGGTCCGGGTTGTACTTCGCGATGAACGCGCGCAGTCCCGCCAGAATATTGTCCCGCCCCATCTCCTGCTGCAGCATCCACATCACCCAGCCGCCCTTGTTGTAGGTGACGGTTCCGTCCCCGCTCCGGGTCCCGTCCGTCTTGACCATCGCGCGCTCCGAGTCCACAAAGCGCCCGTCGCCGTAAGACTCTTCGAGCCGCTTGCTGAACTCCATGCGGTAGCGGTCGCCGTACACCTGCTCGTGCAGAAGCGTTGTCGCGTAGTGCGACATCCCCTCCGACAGAATATTCCCCCCCGGCCCCTCACCCGGCGTGAGCAGGTTGCCCCACCACTGATGCGCCGCCTCGTGCGCCACCACCATGAAGGCCACATGTGACAAGGGGTCGCTCTTGGCCAGAAACCCGATGCTCTCGCTGAAGGAGATGTTCGTGGGGAAACCCTGCGCGTAGCCCGCGTAGGCCGGAAACTCCGAAATCTTCAGAAGCTCCCACGGGAAGGGATAGAACCACTCCGAGTAGTACTTGCGCGCCGCGTCCAGGGCGGCGGTCATTTCCTCGATGTTGTAGTCGTGCTCCGGGTGATAGTAAATCGCCGTGCCCTCTCCCTCGCTCACCGCGTACTTGCCCGCAATCACGTTGAAGAAACTCACCGGGTGATCGGTTTCCCACACCACCGTGCGCCGCCCGTCCACGACCTCGTCGCTTACCTTCTGCCCCACCGCGTTGGCCACATACTCCTCGGGCGTGGTGATGCGGGTGCGTACGGTGAAGGGCGCGCCGCCCCAGCCGAAAAGCGGTTCCGTCTCGCCCTCGAAGAAGTCGTCCTCGTAGTCCCGCGGCTCCGAAGAATTGTCGCCGTCCACGCCGATACCGGACAGGTATCCCGGAACTGGGGCAAAACTGGGATTGAAGGCCGTGAGCACGATCCCGGACTCCAGGATGAACTCCCCTGCGCCGCTTGGATACTTGCTCATCCCCTCCATGAACACGAAGTCGTAGCTGAAGCCAATCGTGAGGGTTTCGCCGGGTTCCAGGGGCTCTTCGGGAGTGAAGACGAAGAGGTTGGCGCGGTCGTCGGGCACGTGGGCGCGGCCGTCCATGGTCCATTCGATCGGATCCCACGGCCCGGCCGTGATCGGCAGTTTTTCGTACGCGTAGTCGCGGTGGTTGTAGAAGGTGTACTCGCCCTCCACGGCAACGGACCGCTCGGCGGGCTCGAAGTCGAGGTCGATGTCCACGTGCGACACCGACGGCATGCGGAAGTCGGTCCAGGTGGCGGTGTTCTTCCTCCAGTAGTCCTCGCCCCATTCGTCCGCGGCGTCGCCCTGGTAGCCCGACTCGCCCTTCATGGCCAGCGTCGAGGCCAGGATGATGGCGGGGGCCGCGAAGGGAAGCAGGCGCAGCGTGCCAAGCAATAGCGGTTTGGGACGGATGCGGTGGACGATCCCCATGGCGTCGAAGTCCTGCCGGCCAAACCACTTCACCGAGAGAGCGACGAGGAGCGGAACCAGGCTCAGATAGAGGAGACGGTTCAGCAGCAGCGGCGTGCCGTGCAGGGTGAAGGGGCCCATGTCGCTCCAGTTGATGACGCCCCACCCCAGCCAGTTGGTCACCCACGTCAGCGAACCGCCCGTCTGCAGATCGAAGACGGTGAAGATGATCAGCCCCACCCCAAGTCCGTACACGGCGTAGCGATTGCGGAAGAGGGCGAAGAGCGCGGTGACCAGGGCCGTCCAGAAGATGAAGGTGGGGATGAGGACCAGCCCCCAGGTCGCGAGAAAGGGGAAGGCATCGAACCCGACGGGGCTGCCGCCGAAGAGCTGCTGCCACACGATCATCACCGCATCCCCAATCAGCGCCGCGAGCAGGATGAAGCCCGCCACGACGCTGTTCCCAAGCGTCTTGCCCAGCAGCACGGCCCCGGTACCGACCGAAGTCGAGCTGAAGATCTCGTGCAGCCGACGGCTGCGTTCCTTGTGCAGCGACTCGACGGTGTAAAAGAGGAGCAGGAAGCAGATGAGCAGGTTGAGCGTGTTGAGCTGGCTGGCCGCGAGCGCGCCCGAAGTCAGCAGGATGCGCGAATTGAAGGGGCCGATGGCCAGCACCGTCGCCGTGAGCACCTGGAAGAGGATGAGCGGGACGAAGAGATACATGCCGGGCCGCGTCACGAGGTCGCGGATCTCGCTGCGCGCGATGACGCGGGCGGCCTTCCAGAAGCCGAGCGGCCGAGCTGTCATGTCGAGGTCGGCCAGGGTCGCCTTCGAAGGGGTCGCCGGGGCCGCAGCCGGTGCGCGCCGACGCCGCAGGAACCGGGACTCCACGCCCCCGGTGAGTGTCCTGCGCGCATAGATGCGGGCCGCGCCGGCCACGGCAACCAGCCCCGCAAATGCAAATGCCACGCGGCTAAGCACGAACCCCCCGTCGGGCTGCAGGGAGGCAGTGTTGTAGAACTCCACCCCCCGGTCCACCGTGAGAAACGTCTCGTTGAGCCAGCGGGAGCCCGACGGATCGAGGAGCATGAGCAGTCGGTTGACATCCGGCGACAGCCAGCTCGGAGACCACCTGGACAGGAAGGTCATGGTCACGAGAACCGACGCCAACGGGAAGGCAAAGACCAGGATCGGGCGGCGCGTCCAAGTGCCCAGGAAGAAGGGAACGCCCGCGAAGAACAGGATCTGGGGGATCCCGAAGAGCAGCGTCGGGAACAGGTAGTTGCCCAGTGCGAAGTCGCCGATCACATCGGAACTCCCTGCCCCCTGGACCACGTGTGCCATGAAAATCGAGAAGCCCAGAAAGAACATCCAGATGACCGCAAAGATGCCCACCGCCCCCCAGAACTTGCCCCAGACGTACTCGCGCGGGGTCAAACGGGTCGAATGGAAGACCTCGACCACCTGCAGCTCCAGGTCGCGGATTACCACCATCCCGCACGAAATGGCCAGGAACCAGGCCGCAATCACCATGATGACGATGCATTGGATCATGCTCTGGTTGAAGACCGACGTGATATGCGGCCGTTCCGCGCCCACTCCCGACCCGCCGGTCCCGATGGTCACGGAACCCTCAGAGAGGCCCCAGGCCATGAAGCCGACGATCGCGAGCAGCACCCAGTTGGAAGGACGGCGCAGTCCCGCCAGGAACTCCCTGCGGGTGACTTCCCACCATCTTGTGAAAGGATTCACGAGCCGGCCTCCGCGCCGACCGCACTCGCATTCCCCGATCCGTTCGCCTGCGCCAGCAGCAGGTATGCGTCCTCCAGCGTGGGCTCGGTCGCCTCGAATCCGGCGGGCGGCGGCCCTTCCTCCAGGTGGATCCGCACTTCGTTGCGCCCTTCGAACAGGATCGCCTGCGTCACGCGGTAGTCGCGATCGATCCGCTCGAGGTCATCCTTCTCCACCACGCCCTGGTAGATCGTGCCCGCCAGGCGGCCGCGCGCCTCGGCCGGGGTCGTGTCGGCCACGAAGCGTCCATTGTACATGATCGCCATCCGGGGACACAGCACCGAGATGTCGTCCACGATGTGCGTGGAGAGCAGCACGGTTCGGTCCTCGGCGAGCTCGGCGAGAAGCCGGTAAAAGCGGAGCCGCTCCTCGGGGTCGAGGCCCGCGGTCGGCTCGTCGACCACGAGCAGCTTCGGGTCTCCCGCAAGCGCCTGCGCGATCCCCAGCCGCTGCCGCATCCCGCCCGAATAGCCCTTGACCTTGCGCTTGGCCGCGTAGGAAAGGTTGACCCGGTCGAGCAGTTCCGACGCGAGATGCTTCACGCCATCCGGTGCCTCTACCCCCTTGAGGACCAGCAGGAATCTCAGCATGGACTCCCCCGTGAGGTGTGGGTAGAAGCCGAAGTCCTGGGGGAGGTAGCCCAGCTGCCGTCGAATGCGGCGGGGATCGGCTACGATGTCTTCGCCGTTGAAGTGGACCGTGCCGGAGGTGGGCTCGAGCAGCCCGGCCACGATGCGCATCAGGGTGGTCTTGCCTGCGCCGTTGGGGCCGAGGAGGCCGAACATGCCCTGCGGGACCTCGAGCGAGACGCCCTGCAGCGCCGCGACGGGACCGGGGTAGACTTTGACGAGGTTCTTGATCTCTAACATGGGGTCCTTGCCGGGTGGGGAGATGGAGAGGATATGGTGGGCGAATCAGGCGAGCGCGCGCATCTTCGACGCGTCAAGGTACGCTGTCAAGCAGTCCTACGCTGCCGTTTCGGCGGGGGTTTCCGGGGGTGGGGCGTGTATGCCGCCCTTTACCCCCCCGACCGCTCCAGCGGCCAGACCTGAACCGTCTCCACCCCGAGTTCGTCCTGTACCCGTACCAGGATGTAGTCCTCTCCGATGTGGTGGATGCGCACGTCCTTCGGAGTCTCGATGAATCCGAGCACATTCCCCCCGGGATCGAAGACCGTCCAGAGCGGGGCGGGTCGTTCCTCGCTTGGGAGGTCGTATTCCCGGACCCAGAGGTAGCCGGCATCGTCGGTCAGGATCGCCGAGAATGCCGGGAACGTCTCAACAACAGGAACCGACCCGAAGACCCGGTGCGCCTCCTCCAGCAACTCCTCGGGCATTTCGAGCCCGTCGCGAAGGGCAATCTCCCGGTCAAGGTAGAGCTGTTTGTCGGCTTCGGTCGGGATCCTTGGCGCGTGTTCACGTCGGACAATGCGGACAAGCGCACCGTCCGCGCCAAATGCCCTGATCTCGTAGCGATGGTTCGGGCTGACAACAATGAGGTCGCCCCAGAGCGACGTCACGAGTTCGCGGCTGTAGGCGGCCGGCATGCGTTCCGTGTAGCCACGACTCCCGCGCGCGGTGATCATGTCCTCGTCGGGATACGCACCCAGCGACACCAGGAGCCTGCCCTCGCCGTCCACAAGCTCGACCCCAGTGGAATCGGCGTCCCCCTCGACTATGGACACTATGGTTCCGTCCCCACGCGTCGCCACAAGGGGCAGCGACCGCCTTGACGAAGCGTTCTCGTCACTCCGCAAGACAAACGAACGGCCGTAGTTGCCGTTTGAGTCGAAGATGGAAAACCGACGGTTGACGAGCTGCCACGCCATGATGGAATCGCCCGGCCAGGGCTCAATGCGCCACAGGCTTCTGAAATCCGCCGGTCCCTCGCCACGCCCGCCAAAGGTGACCCGATACACCCCGTGTGCGTCGAACACCCGCACCTCCTCGGAGCCCCGGTTCGCCACCGCGATTCCCCCGCCGGACAACCTCGTCGCATCAATGACCCCGTGCAGCATGTAGGGCTCCTCGCCATCCACCACCCCGATCGTCATCGTCGGCTCCGGCCCGATCCGCCACGGCAGCCGCGACCCCTCCGGCGGCCTCGCGTTCTCGACGATCCGAATGCCGGCGCTGTCGCGGACGAGGCTCGCGAACTCGGTCGTGCTCTGCTCGTCCTGCCGGCACGCCATCGCGGCCAGCGTCACAACGGCTGCAACGACCCGACTCCTCATTTCTGCAACGTGTCCCTTTAGCCCCCCGACCGCTCCAACGTCCACACCTGCACATATTCGACCTCCAGTTCGTCCTGGTAGTGCCCCAGGATGTAGTCCTCGCCGATCTCGCGGATGTGCAGTCCCCTCGGCGTCTCGACAAACCCCAGCACCCGTCCCTCCGGATCGAAGACGGTCCAGAGCGGGGCGGGTCTCTCCTCGCGGGGGAAGTCGTATTCGCGGACCCAGAGGTTGCCCGCGGCGTCGGAGAGGACCCTTGAGAAGGCGGGGAAGGCTTCGGCGAGGGGCGTGGACTCGAAGGACTTGCGCGCCTGTTCCACCATCTCCGGGGGGAAATCGGGGATTGTCGCGTACATGGCGAGCTGCTCCTCAATGTACGGTTCGCGGTCCTCTTGAGTGGGCGTCCGCCGCACGTGCTCTCGACGAACGATACGGGCCAGCGTGCCGTCGTCCCGGAACGCCCGTATCTCGTATCGTGCGGTGTGGCTGGCCACGACAAGATCGCCCCATTGGCCCGTCACCAGCTCCCGACCGTACGCCGGCAAGCTGAGTTCGTTGTATCCTTGCTCGTTCGTGGTGACAATCACCTCTCTGTGGGGATGCGTGCCCAACGAGGCGGACAGCGCGCCATCGGCATCCCATATTTCGACCACCGCCGTGTCGGCGTCTTCCGGATCCCTGATGGCCAGGATCGTTGCGTCGGCTCGTACGGCGATCGGGCGGGGACGTCGCCACACCTCGGCCTCACCACTCTGGAGGACAAAGGAGCGGCCGTAGTTGCCATCCGAATCGAAGACAGAGATGCTGAGCCCGGACGAGTACCAGGCCACGATGGAGTCACCGGGCCACGGAGCTACGCGGGCCAGGGTCATGAATTCGCCGGGCCCCTCGCCCTCCCCACCCCAGGACACCAGGTGATTTCCCGATGCATCGAACATTCGCACTTCGCTGGACCCGTAGTTCCCAACCATGATTCGTCCATCGGACAGCTTGGCGAGACTGCCGGCCCAGTGGAGCATGTAAGGCTCTTCGCCTTCGAGTTCGCCGATCGACACCGTCGGCTCCGATCCGATTCGCCATGGCAGCCGCGATCCCTCGGGGGGGCGGGCGTTCTGCGTGATCCGGATGTCGGCGCTGTCCCGGACGAGGCTTGCCAGGCCAGTCGGGCTCTGCTGTTGCTGATCGTCCTGCGCGCAGGCGAGCGCGGCCAGGGCGACGAGTGCTGTGGTGCGTGCGGTCTTCATGCTCTCCCTCCGTCAGTGTCCCAACTACTCCAGCGGCATTGCCTCCTAAGATTATAGGATCACCCGCGACCCTCACGCCAATCAGCCCACCGACCGATCCAGAGGCCACACCTGAATCGACTCCACTCCGAGTTCATCCATGGAGTGGCCCAGGATGTAGTCCTCGCCAATCTCGTAGATCATGAGCCCCACGGGCGTCTCGACGAATCCCAGCACGTGCCCCTCCGGGTCGAAGACGGTCCAGAGAGGCGCTGTCCGCTCCTCTCGGGGATGGTCGTATTCCCGAATCCAGAGGTGGTCGACCCGGTCGGTGATGATCTCTCCGGGTCGTTGGCCACCGAGCGAGTCGGGTCCCGAGGCGAAAGCCGGAAAGGACTCGGCGACGGGCACGGAGCGGTATGCGGAGGGGTCACTGTCGTTGTAACGGATTCTCCTGTCTTCGATAAAGTCGTCGAGGTCTGCCGGAGTTGGCGAGCGCGGCCGGTGTTCGCGCCTGACGATCCGGACCAGGGAGCCATCCGCCCCGAAAGCCTTGACCTCGTAGCGGTTCGACACGCCGAAGACGACCAGATCACCCCAGAGTCCCCAGACCGGTTCCCTGCCGAAGGTCTTCCAGTACAGCATCTCCCGTTCGGTTCCTTCGTGCATGAGGTAGGGCTCCCAGCTCGGGAGCGCCCCAAGCGAGGTTCGCACCGCGCCTTCGCCGTCCAGGAGTTGCAGGACGAGCGTATCCCTGTCTTCCCACGAATACACGGCGAGGACCGAGCCATGCACCGACGCGGCCGTGGGTTGCAGCCACCACGACCGCGTGGCGTGGTCCATCGCGATCGTGCGCCCGTAGTGGCCTTCGGCGTCGAATACGGAAACGCCCAAACCGGGCGCGTACCACGCGACGATCGAGTCGCCGGCCCAGGGCGCCACGGACACCAGTCCATCGAACTCCCCGGGCCCTTCACCTTGTCCGCCCCGGCTCGCCAGGTGGCTCCCCGTCGAATCGAAGAACCTCAGTTCGCCCGAACCGCCATTCGCCACCACGATGCGCCCGTCGGCCAGGATCGTGGCATCCATGGCGCGGTGCAGCAGGTAGGGATCCTCGCCCTCCCGCTTGCCGATCGATACCCTCGGCTCCGGTCCGATCCGCCACCCGAGGCGCGAGCCGGCGGGGGGTGCGGGGTTTTCGACGACCTGGATGCCGGCGCTGTCGCGGGTTTGGCTTTGGAGTGCGCTCGTGCCGGTGTCGCCCTGCTGACAGGCGAGGGCGGGGAGGAGGATCAGGATCGGTGCCGCGACCAGGGTGATCGGTATCCGGGACTTCATGGTGGTGGGCTCCTCGGTGGGAGGGCGGGACGACTGTCACAGCCGCCAGGGGGAGCAACGTGGCGCAGGCGCTGGCTCACGGCAACTTGGAGAAACCGGGCGCATATGAGCATTTCGGCGCCCAGAGACCGAGCCTATCTTCCGACATGGTTCCTTCACCCCCGAACCCATGACCCACGAGCACCAATCCCCGGACATCACCGCGACCTTCCTTAGGCGCTGCCTCCACACCCTCGAGCACGCCCTGGCGGAATTGAAGGACAGCGACCCCGACGACATCGCCTAAGACATCTACGGCGCAGCCTGCGTGAAGGAGTTCGAACTGGTCCTGGAGCAGAGCGGCAAGCTTCTCAGAAAGCGGCTCGCGACGTATTTCGCCAGCAACCGGCAAGCCGATCGCCTGGCATTCAAGGATCTGTTCAGGCACGCCGCCAAGCACGGTCTGATCGGTTCCAACGCATCTCGCCGAAGTGATCGAGGAGAAGGACGGTGGGTGACGGACTACACCTGATCCCGAGACACCGCCGCATGATCGCGAAACTGCTCGAGGAGCGTCTACCCGGCGTGGAGGTCTGGGCCTATGGCAGCCGCGTCCGCGGCCTGAGCCACGACGCGAGCGATCTCGACCTCGTACTCCGCGCTCCGGGGCTGCAACCGATTCCGGCGACGGAGTTGGCAGGCTTCACCGAGGCGCTCCGCGATTCCAACATCCCCTTCCTGGTGGATGCCCACGACTGGGCACGCCTGCCCGATGTCTTTCAGCGCGAGATCGAACGGGAACATGTCGTGCTCTCGGAGGGCAAGGCGGCAGGATAACGGGCAACCGTCCATCGTTTGTCGGCCACTAAACGCCCGAAGTGGCCGACAAAGGCTCAAACTCACAGTATTTGACAAGAAAAGTATACATAATTCGCCATATCTGGCAGAAAAAATATACTTCTCTATTTCGCACCGAGTGGAGGTGCACTCTCCGGCGCCCCCCGATGCCCCGTCCCCTGCTCGAACGCGTACCCGAACCGGAGCAGCATCGCTTCGGTAAACGGCCGCCCCAGGAACTCCAGCCCCACCGGCAACCCCTCCGGTGTGAACCCCGCCGGCACCGTCAGCGCTGGGAACCCGGTGATCGGGCTGATCAGGCGGTTGTCGCCGAGCCCATAGTCGTCGGCCGGGGCCGGATTGGTCTCGGCGTCGTGGGCGATGAGCGTGGGCGCGTGGTCGAAGGTGGCGTGGACGAGGGCGTCGAGGTCGTGTTCGGCCATGGCCACGAGCACGTTCTCCCTGATCCGGTCGCGGGCGAGCAGGTATTCCAGATAGCCGGGATCGCGGGTCGTCTTGCCGAGCAATCCGGCCATTCCCCTGGCCCGCCACGGCGTAACCCGGCCCGAGAGCAGGATCGACGCGAGCGTCTTGTAGGGCGCGTGATCGTGTTCGGCCAGATAGGCATCGGTCGCCTCCTCCGTCTCGAACGAGTTCAAGCCGAAGACCGCATTGATCCGCTCGACCCCTTCGATCGCGACACTGTCGACCACCACCGCCCCCAACCTCCGCAGGTCATCCAGCGCCGCGTCGATTCGCGCACGCACCTGCCGAAACCCCTCCGACTCCGGGTCCACCGACCCGTCCATCGGATCGCGGATGACCCCGATGCGAGCCCCCGACAGCCCACCGCCGTCGAGCCCCTCCGCATACGAATCCGGGACACGCCCAAACGCACGCGCGGTCACCGGGTCGCCGGGATCATACCCCGCGATCACCCCGAGCAGGATGGCCGCGTCCATGACCGTGCGGGTCATCGGGCCCATGGTGTCGGTGGTGGGGTTGGCGGGCATCAGGCCGAAACGGCTGACCAGCTCCAGCGTGGGGCGCAGGCCGACCAGTGACGCCACCGCCGCCGGACCACGGATCGACCCCCCGGTGTCCTCGCCGATGCCGACCATGCCGAAGTTGGCCGCGACCCCCACCCCGGTCCCCCCGGAGGAACCGCTCGGGTTGCGCCGCGGATCGTACGCATTGCGGATCACCCCGAAGCCCGAACCCACGTAGCGCGACGCGAACTCGCCCATGTTCGCCTTGGCCAGGATCAGGGCGCCGGCCTCCTTCATGCGGGTGACGATGGTCGCATCGCGGTCCGGCACGAAATCCGCGAAGAGCGCCGAGCCGTAGGTGGTCGGCATGTCGCTGGTCTCGACCTGGTCCTTGAGCAGTACGGGGATGCAGTGCAGCGGTCCGGTGAGGCCGCCGGTCGAGAGGGCGTCGTCGAGGGCGGCGGCTTCTTCGAGGGCGCGCGGGTTGAGGTTCGCGATGGTGTTCAGCCGCGGCCCCTGCTGGTCGTAGGCGTCAATGCGGTCGAGGTAGGCCTGCACGAGGGCGACGCAGGTGAGGTCGCCGGAGAGGAAGGCGGCGTGGACATCGGCGATGGTCGCCTCTTCGACCTGGAAGGTCTGGGCCTGCAGGGGGTGGGGGGTGGGGACGAGAGGGAGGGATGCGTGACCGAGGATGGTGAGCGCGACGGTGGGGACGAGCCGCGAAGTTGTGATCGTGGGTTTGCGTGCGAGAATCATGCTTGGGGTCCACTGCAAGGGACGAAACTGTCAATCAGAGTTTCCATTGTGTAATCCATGATTGACATGCGTGGGAGCGAATCGTGGCGTCGTCGCAGGCCCAAGGTGGGGATGGGGTGTCCGCCCGGCAACCTGGCTGAGGCATGTGCAGCAATTGTCCGCGCATGATTGGCGTGAGGTGCCAGGCCCATTCTCCCGGGGGCTGGTTCCCACCCTACCTCCCGCGGTACGATCAACGCCTGGCCCATCGTCCCCCGTCCCCCATCCCCACCAAGACATGATCATACACTTCGCCACACTCGTCCTCACGGCCGCCCTTCTCCACCCGCACAGGGGTGCCGGAACACAACAGCCCACAGTCACCGAACAGTCCAGCGGCACCACCGAGACGCTGCAGGCAATCAGCCCCGTCTCCGAGGAAACCGTCTGGGTGAGTGGTCACGGCGGGGTC
Source organism: Longimicrobiales bacterium (assembly GCA_965208295.1). Lineage (GTDB taxonomy): Bacteria > Gemmatimonadota > Gemmatimonadetes > Longimicrobiales > Gaopeijiaceae > Bin94. Next base: position 3,097,718 of record OZ242328.1, read on the forward strand.
ATCCTGAGGACGCTGGACGGTGGGGCGGCATGGGAACGCATGGCGGCACCGGGCGGCGATTCGCTCCAGTTCCGGGACATTCACGGGTTCTCTTCCGAGTCCGCCGTCGCGCTCACCGCGGGCGAGGGATCGCTGTCGCGCCTCTACCGCACGGAGGACGGCGGCGCCTCCTGGACGCTCGGCTTCCTCATGGAGGAGCCCGCCGGCTTCCTCGACTGCCTCGATTTCTGGGACGAGAACCAGGGCTTCGCGTACGGGGACTCTTTCGATGGCGTGCCGTACATCCTCCTTACGCGTGACGGCGGCCGGGGCTGGACGCGCGTTTCAGCTGAAACGTCTCCGCCGGCCAACGAGGGCGAGGGCGGATTCGCGGCGAGCGGCACCTGCGCCCGCGCCGCGCCGGGAGGCCGGGGCTGGATCGGCACCGGTGCCGGGGGATCGGCGCGCGTGCTCGCGACCGACGACTACGGGCGCACCTGGACCGCTGCCGAGACGCCGGTGGTGAAGGGGCCGCTGGCTGGGATCTTCACCATGGTGGTCGCGGACGGGCGGCCGATCATGGTGCTGGGCGGCGACCTGGACCGGCGTGAGGAGGTGGTGGCCGGGAATGCGGCGGTGACGGGGGATGCCGGCCGGACCTGGGAGCTGGTGAGTCCCGCGCCGATCAACGGGGCCGTGTACGGGAGCTCGGCGGGGGGGATCGGCGCGAACCGGGTGGTGGTTGCGGTGGCGCCGCCGGGGGCCGTGTACACGGTGGACATGGGGAGGAGCTGGAGGGGGTTGCCGGGGGTGAGCGCGTGGGCGGTGGAGTTCGCGCCGGGGGGGCGGGTGGGGTGGGCGGGGGGTGGCGGGGGGCGGATCTGGCGGATCGAGTGGTAGGGGTCTGCCCGGTTTGTCCGCCACAGACCGGCAATAGTGGCCGACAACGCCCCCAAGTCTGCTAGTTTTCCTTGCCGTTGCCCCCATCCACCGGGGCGAAAACAAGTCGCACAACCTTAATGGAGAACAGAGAAAATGTCGGAGACGGATACCCGGTCGCCCAGGAGTCTGCTGGCGGCCTTCGATCAGATCGTGGCCGGATCAAGAGCCGTCCTTGAAGCGGTCCCCGCGGATCGAATGGACTGGCGGCCGCACGAAAAATCGTGGACGCTCGGGGAGCTGGCGACCCACCTGACCAACCTCCCGAACTGGACCATGGCCACGCTGTCGATGTCCGAATTCGACATCAATCCGGAGGGAGGCGGCCCCCCGCGAATGCCAGCCCTGGGTTCCGCCTCCGAACTCGTGGCCGCACTCGACCAGAGCGCCGCGGCCGCGCGGAGCACAATCGAGGGCTGCTCCATCGAGGATCTCGCGAGCCCCTGGACGATGCTCGTGTCCGGCGAGGCCCGCTTCACCCTCCCCAAGGGCGTGGTCCTTCGCACCTTCATCATGGACCACATGATCCATCACCGCGCGCAACTCGGCGTCTACCTGCGTCTCCTCGACGTGCCGGTACCGCAGCTGCTCGGCCCAACGGCCGACTTCCCCGACATGTAGCGCCGGACCGCAGCAACAGCGTCCAACCACATGCAAACCCTCGATCCCCACCGCTTCGACCTTCTCACCTTCGACTGCTACGGAACGCTCGTCGACTGGGAGGCGGGGATCATAGCGGCGGTGCGGGACGTGTGCGCGGCGCACGGTGCGGAACCCACCGAAGCCACCATCCTCGCCGCCTTCGGCGCTGCGGAGCATGTCGTTCAGGCGGAGCGCTACCGCACCTACCGCGAAGTGCTCGCCTTGACACTCGATCGGATGGGCCACACCCTCGGTTTCCGCCCAACCTCGACGGACTGCGACGCCTTCGCGGCCTCGGTCGGCTCCTGGCCCCCCTTCCCCGACACCGTGGACTCACTCCGGCGACTCGCCACCCGCTACCGGCTCGGCATCGTCTCCAACGTCGACGACGACCTCTTCGCCGAAACGGCCAGGAATCTCGGCATCGACTTCGACTGGATCGTCACGGCCCAGCAGGTCGGCAGCTACAAGCCCGCCCCCGCGCACTTCGCGGAAATGGCCACGCGTTCACAAATCCCCGTCGACCGCACCCTGCACGTGGCGCAAAGCCTTTTCCACGACATCGGACCCGCCTCCGCCCTCGGCTACGCCACCGTACACGTCAACCGGCCCAGCCGAGCGGGCGGGACAGGCACGACCCCACCCGCGGACGCACAACCGGACGCAACGGTTGCCGACATGGCCGGGGTCGCGCGCCTGCTGGGGGTCGCGTGAGAGGCACCCCCGACGGCCACGACGGCATCCACACCATCCGCGCCAGCGGCATCCACCGCGGCTGGAACGGCATCCACTACAAGACCGGCCTCTCGGCGAAGAACGTCCCCGCCCGCGACCTGTCCATGAACGTGGCCCGGATCCCGCCCGGCGGCGTCGCCTTCGCGCACATCCACGTCGACTTCGAGGTCATGCTCTACATCCTCGAAGGCACCGTCCGCCACGATTTCGGCCCCAACCTCCGCCACTCCATCGTGAATCACGCGGGCGACTTCATCTTCATCGAGCCGGGAGTGCCCCACGAGGTCTTCAACGAGAGCGACACCGAGGACGTGGTCGCGGTCGTGGCGCGCTCCGATGCGTCGGAGTGGGAGAACATCGTGGACTACGATCGTGAGACGGGGAAGATCATCCCGAAGCGGGAATCAAGCGGACGGGATTGGTGACCGGCCCCGACCCCTCACCTCCACAACGCGATCACCACCGCCTGCCCGATCAGCGCCACACCGTTGTATGCCACATTCAACCACGCCAACCCCGCCTTGCGCCCCTCGAATGTGACCGACTGGTGTGACACCGGCAGCACGAAGGCCACCAGCGCCATGAGCGCCACGTGGACGCCAACCATGACGGAACCGCCGCTCCCATCCATCGACGAAACGCTCTCGCCCGCGGTGCCGGCAATCAGTTGGGCCATTATGTAGGCCGTAAGAAGCGCCAGCACGAACCCCACACCATGGGTCTTGAGGGGATTGAAGCCCTCCCGGAGCTCCTCCTCGGTGGTCTCCATCAGCGCCATCCAGCGCTTGCCGAAAATCGGGCCGTACCAGAGCGCTCCGATGACCATCGGGACAACGCCGGCGACGAGGACCGCGAACAGGTTGACTTCGTGCATGGTGCATTCCTCCACAGGTCGGGGGATCGGATTGGATTGCCCGGTGGAAACCCCCGTTCTCCTTCCACCGCGGCTGGGCGGACAACATAGGCGTTCGACCCTCTCAAGCGAACGCGAAGGACGCGGCCGGCCTCCGGGGCCGGCCCTGTTCGCCCACGCCCCCTACTCCGCCTTCACGATCCTGGCATCGAATCTGAAGTCCTCAATGCCGCCAGCCTCAATCTCGGCGAAGCTTGGATGAATGGGATTCAAGACGTAGTTCATTTCACCTGCGACAACCGCGCTGGGCACGCGAAGCACCGCGGAGCCGCCCTCCGCGAGCCACCGATCTCCAATCTCCTGGGTGACCGGATGCAGTCCGGGCATCGCCCATCCAGCCGGCAATCCCCGTTGATCAACCTCGGAGGTCAACCTGTCCGGGATTCTCACGCGGAGCTTGCGGTACGTCCTTAGCACATCCGGTACCCTCAGATGCACCAGCAACTCCAGGCCCGCGAGAGCGAGGCTGCCACCCAGATACACCGCTCTGCGCCCCGGGCTGTTCCACCGTCCGCCGAACCGAAGTGCCCCCTCTCCGGAGAGCATCTCCTCAACCGTCCCGGAGTGCTCCGGCGCGGCCAGGCGCCAAGCCTCTATCCTGCGGCTCAAAGGCTGACTGCCGGAGTCCTTTTCGCGGACGCTAACTGAACGTTCCGTGCCGGAGTCGTCCAATGAGTTGCTCGACTTCCCGGCCACCCACTTCGGTCGACGCCCGTTCGAGCGGCGACTCTCCTTCGATCAATTCATGCCCCTCCCCGAGCCACCGGCGCGCCGCTTCCCCGTCGCCCCGCATCAGTTCGTAGGCCATACCCACCAGCCTCGCCACACGTACGAGCCGGTCCGATTCCTCGGTCGTCAGCGCACCCGACTCTCGCCTTCGCGCCATGGTGGTGGGGGACAGGCCGATGACCCTGGCCATTGCCAGTCGCCCGACTCCCGCAGCGGCGGCTACTTCATCCAGCATCGGGAAGGGAAGGCCGCGACGGACCACAGTCACAACCCCTTCCCGGACAAGAAGGGGCGACAGAGGCCCGGGCACACCCTGCTTGTAGAGCTGCATTTGAATCACCCCAAACGGAATACAGGGAATAACCAATTGGTGAATTGTAGCGACAACAACTTCCAGATGCAACGGACCATCCCCACCCCGTCCCTCGCAGTCCGACAACAACTCCGGAGGAACCCCGAAGCGCGCCGAGGCGCCGGCCCGGCAGCGCTAACCCGCCCCCGACATCCGGTCCAGAAAATCCCGCTCGTCGGCGGTGAGAGACTTGGCCCCCAGCTGGTTCGCCTTCCGCACCAGCTTGTCCACCTCTTCGCGGTTGATTTCGTGGAGCCGTTCCCGCGGGATCGACTTCCATCGCTCCAATGACTCAAGGTCCACCACGATCGACACCTTGCGAGGCCGCGCGGGCTGTTTCACGACGCGTCGCTGACGCTGCCGCTCCCAGATCCTCAGGAACAGCCACCCCGCGATCAGTCCCCCCAGGTGAGCGAAGTGGGCGACTCCGTCCCGGGCCCCCGCGAAACCGGCGAAGAGGCTGATGGCCACCATGACGATCGCCAGCACTCGCGCCTGAATCGGCAGCACGCCCCAGATGTAGATGTTCTCGCGGGGCCAGTACCGCGCAAATCCCACCACCACCCCGAAGATCGCTCCCGACGCACCCACGATCATCGCGTACGGGGTCGCGAAGGACAGGATCGCGCCGCCCACTCCGCACACCAGGTAGAACCAGATGAACGTCCGGCTTCCGAGCCGCTCTTCCAGCCGCGGCCCGAAGAAAAAGAGCATCAGCATGTTGAAGACGACGTGCATGAAGCCGCCGTGGAGGAACATGTAGGTCACCAGCGTCCACGGACGGTAGAGGATCGCCATCGGGACGAGGGCAAAGTCCATGATGAGGGCCGGGAAGACTGTCGAGAACACAAAGACGACCACGTTCGTCAGCAACAGCCGCTGAACCCATGGCGTCATGATCACGATTTGTCTCCGGGATGGATGGAGGGGCCTCGGGATCCGGTGGCGGGATCGCGAAGACCGTCATTCGTGGTGGGAGTGAAGACCGGCAGCTCGTGTCCGGAATCTACCGATTTCGATCTCGGCACGCGCGCTGGGGGTTTTCCGGATGACCCTGTCCCGGGTGTCGCGCTTCAACCTTCAGTCGCGCAGCCTCGCGTTGGGGGAGGAGACTCGCCACATGGCGCCGCACCCTGATAAGCGTAGCACCCATCCTCGCGTTGGGGGAGGAGGCTCGCCGTCGCAATGCCAAGCGGTGATATCGTTTTGATATCATAATCATATCATTCCTCCCTCGCCTCGATCTCCCGGGGAAGCAACACGGAGTAAATGAAGGACTGCAAGGGGGTTGGCACTCCCGCCCGGGCGCCCAACCGCACCGCCGCGCCGCTCCAGTCGTCCAGCTCCGAGGGGACGCCGGCAGCGAGGTCGCGTTGCAGCGATGAGGTACCCTCCGGCGGAAGCGTGTCTGCGATCCTCAATGCGCGCGCGACCGCGGCTGCGGGAAGGGCGATGCCATGGGCTCGCGCGACGTCCGCGACCTCCTGCATGGCCAGCCTCAGCAGTTCCCGAGTCTCCGGCAGCGTGCGCACCGGGCCGACCGGCGTGCGGCAGGCCGCGCACACACCGCCGATGGAACAGATCATGAGGAACTTGAACCAGAGTGCCGCGTCGATGTCCGGGGGGACTTCGGCCTGGACACCCGCCTCGGTCAGCGCGCGCACCAGCGCCTCCACCCGGGGCGATGTCCCACCGTCCCATTCCGCCATGGCCACGTACGGCTCCAGTCCCACGTGCCGGATCTCACCGGGACGCGAGATCTCGCTGACGATGCGCGTGAGCCCCTTGGCCATCCGCGCCCGCCCCACCGCCGGAAGCAGCGTCTCGTGCGCATTGACGCCGTTGAGGAGCGGGACGACCAGCGTGTCGGGTCCCAGCAGCGGGGCGATCCCGTCCCGGACGGCGGCCAGGTGCGGCGATTTGACCGCGACGATGACCGCGTCCACCGCGCCGATCTCGGTGGGATCGTCGGTGGCGGCGGCAGGGTGCACGGTGAAGTCGCCATCGGGCGAAAGTACACAGAGACCGTTTTGCCGGATGGCCGCGAGGTGATCGCCCCGGGCAACCAGCGAGACTTCGTACCCGGCGCGTGCGAGGACCGCGCCGTAGTAGCCGCCGACACCTCCGGCGCCGTAGACGGCAATCTTCATGACAGCGAAGCCGCCACCTCCCCCAACACGGCCACCGCCTCATCCAGCTGCTCCCCGGTCACATACGGCGCCGGCCCCAACCGCAACACGCGGCCCCGGAAGTCGGCATAGACGCCACACCCCCGCAACTTGCAGCAGATCTCCCCGGCGCGGGGCGAATCCATGGCCAGAAAGCCGCCTCGCCGCGACAGCCGCACGCTACGATCCCGGCTTAGCACGGCCGGATCCAAGTCCAGCACGTCCACCCCCGCCGCCAGCCGCCGTATCTGCCCCAGGCTAACCTCACGCAACCGGTCCACGCTCAGCCCCTGCTCCCGAAAAAACTCGAACACCGCCGCCGCCCGGTAGTGACTCACCGGGTCATACGTCGACCCCGCAAACCGAAGATGTCCCTCCCCATACGAGACCCCACCCTCCCCCGGCCCCCCCGCCAGCGTCCCGAATTCCGCAAACCACCCCGTCAACACCGGCCTCAACCCGCAGTCCCGCGGAAACCTCAAAAAGCAGTTCCCCTCCCCAAGCTGGCAGTACTTGTACCCGCCCCCCACCACGAACGCATCCCCCAGCCCCATCTCCACCACCGAAAACGGCACCGCGTTGAGCGAATGGTACGCATCGACCAGCAACTCGGCCCCCACCCGCGCACACGCCCGCGCCACCTCGTCCAGCCCCTCCACGATCCGCGCGTCCCGAAAGAGCACCGACGACACCAGCACCGCCGCCGTGCGGTCGTCCACCGCCGCGATGATTCGTCCGGCGATCGAATCACCCGCATCCGGCGCTCCACCTGAATCCGACGTCCCCCGTCCCATCCTTCTCCCACCGTCCTCCCCACCCGTCCCCACCCGCATCACCTCGATCCCTTCACTCTCCAGCCGGTCCAGCTGCCGCCGAACCGTGTGAAACTCCCCGTCCGTCGTCACCAGCCGCGGCCGTTCCCGTAGCGGCAGCGCCGAGAGAAACCGCACCACCAATTCATGCGTGTTCTGCCCCAGCGCAATGTGACCATCCGGATCGTCCAGCAACCGCCGGTACCCGGCCCGCACCTCGTCCGCCATCCCGAATGCCCGGTCCCACTTGTCGTCCACCATCTCGGCCGCGTCCAGCCACGCCTGCTGCTGCGCCTCGAAGGCCACATCCGGCCACGCCTGGTGGGAGTGCCCGGTCAGCAGCACCCGCTCCGAGACCCTGAACCGCGCGTAGTGGCGGGCAAGCCCTTCGGTCACAGCGCGGTCCTCATCTCCCACAGATCCGGGAACGCCGGCTTCACCGTGGTTGCCAGGTAGGCCACGCCCGCGCTGTCACCGGTCCCCGGTTTGTTGCCGATCGTGCGCTCCGTCATCTTGAGGTGCCGGTAGCGCCACTCCTGGAAACCCTCGTCCAGGTCCACCAGGCACTCGCACAGGTTGATCAAGGCCGGATCCGCGCGATACGCCTCTACCAGCACCCGCTGCACTCCCGCGTCGGGCGTGACGGGTTGGGTCAGATCACGGGCCAGCGCCCGCTCCGGGACCTCGTAGCCGCTGTGGACCAGGAACCGCAGGAAGGCATCCCAGAGCGACGGCTCCGCGAGTCTGCGCTCCAGCCGGCCCCGCTCACCGGGATCCGGAAATGCGTCGAGCACCGCCGCCCGTTTCATTCCCAGCGCGAACTCCAGCTCGCGGAACTGGGACGACTGGAAACCGCTGGCCGTTTCGAGGTGATCCCGGAAGGATTCGAACTCTACGGGGGTCATCGTCTCCAGGATGTCCAGCTGGCCCACCAGCACCTTGACGATCGAGCGAATGCGCTTGAGGGTCGCGGCGGTCCGCGCCTCATCGCCCGCCACGAGAAGCTCCCGCGCGCGGTCGAGTTCGTGCAGGAGGGCCTTGAACCACAGTTCGTGAACCTGGTGCACGATGATGAAGAGCATCTCGTCGTGCTCCGGCGGGTCGGAGATCGGCCGCTGCAGGGACAGCAGCTCGGGGAGCATCGCGAGGCTCTGGTAGTTGATCGGTTCCCGGTGTTCAGTCATCTCCCATCTCCGGCCCGAAGGCCTCGGCCGCCGCCCCGAAGCGCGGCGTGTACCTGTCGAGCGTGTCGTATTGTGGAGGCCACGGCAGGGGATATCCCAGTGCGTACGCGGCGTGTCTGGTCCAGTATGGATCCCACAGGTGAGCACGCGCCATGAGGCAGATGTCGGCGCGGCCCGACGCAATGATCCCGTTGACGTCCTCGAGGGACGAGATATTGCCGACCGCCATCGTGGCAATCCCGGCCTCGTGGCGGATGCGGTCGGCGAAGGGGGTCTGGTATTGGCGGCCGTAGCGGGGGCGCTGGTACGGAACCGTCTGGCCGGACGAGACATCCACGATGTCGCAGCCGTTCGCCTTCAGAGCCCGCGCGATCTCGACGGCATCGCCCGGTTCGTTGCCGCCGTGCCACCAGTCCACCGCGGACAGCCGCACCGAAAGCGGCTTTTCGTCGGGCCATCGTGCGCGCACGGCCCGCACGACCTGCAGCGGGAATCGCAACCGGTTCTCCTGGCTCCCCCCGTACTGGTCCGTTCGAAGGTTGGTGAGGGGGGACAGGAAGCTGGCCAACAGGTAGCCGTGCGCCATGTGGATCTCGACGAGGTCGAAGCCGGCCTCGGCCGCCATGGCGGTCGCGCGCTCGAACTCGCCGATCAGCGTGCGCATGCCCGCCTCGTCCAGCTCCGCGGGCACCGGACTGTGCTCGAAGTACCCGATCGGAGACGCCGACACGATGGGCCAGCCGCCGTCCTCCAACGGCTCGTCGGGCCCCTCCCAGAACAGCTGCGTCGACCCCTTGCGGCCCGCGTGGCCTAGCTGCATGCCGATCTTCGCGCTTGTGAAACGTTTCACAAATCCGGTCAGGCGGCGCCATGCGGCCACGTGTTCCCCTGTGTACAGTCCCGCGCACCCCGGCGAGATGCGCCCGTCGCGCCCGATCGCGGTCATCTCCGTCATGACCAGCCCCGCGCCGCCGATCGCCCGCGACCCGAGGTTGACCAGGTGCCAGTCGTCGATCGTGCCGTCCTCGGCGGAGTACTGGCACATGGCCGACACGCCGATGCGGTTGGGGAGCAACACGTCGCGCAGGCGGAAGGGGGTGAAGAGGGGGGGTGGGGGCGCACGAGGGGACTCCGCAGCCCGCACGCAGCCGTCGGCCTTCCCGGTCCGCGGGAGTTGGCCGCGCCCCGGGCTTCCGGCATCCTCCGGCTCCCACACGATCCCCAATGCCGCTTCGTGCTCGGCAATGGTCACCCCCGTCTGGACTTCGGCCTTGCGGGCCACCCAGCGGTCCACCTCGTCCACGAACGCCGGATCCCGCTCACGCAGGTTTTCGTGCGAGATGCGCAGGCTTCGCGTCAGCAGCGAGAAGGCAAACTGGACGGGCTCGAGGCGGAAGTACCGCTCCGCGTCCTCGAACCACTGGAGGCTGGCCTGGGCCGCGCGCTGCAGCGACTCCACCGGGCGGCGGCGCTCCTCTTCGTAGGCCGCCAGGGCCTCCGACCTGCCGGTCGCATCCCCACCCACCCCCCGCATCGCCCCCGCCAGCGCGATCGCGTCCAGCATCGCCAACCGCGTCCCCGATCCCACCGAAAAGTGCGCCGTGTGGGCCGCGTCGCCGATCAACACGACATTCCCCGCCGACCAGCGCTCGTTCACGATCGTCGGAAACTGGCGCCACAGCGACCGGTTGCGGATCAGCGCGTGTCCCTCCAGTTCGTCGGCGAAGAGCCGCGACAGGAAGTCCACCGTCTCCCCCTCGCTCGCCGCCTCCATCCCCGCCCGCCGCCAGGTCTCCTCGGTGGCCTCGACGATGAAGGTCGACTTCCCGGACGCGTTGTACTGATAGGCGTGCACGCGCCAGAGACCGTGGTCGTCCTCGCGGAAGTAGAAGGTGAAGGCGGGAAAGGGCCGGGTCGTGCCGAGCCATACAAACCGGTTGGGGCGCATGTCGACCAACGGTTCGAAGGCATCCGCGAACCGCTCCCGCACCAGGCTGTTGAGCCCGTCCGCTCCGATCACGAGGTCCGCGTCGAGGTACGGCGCCAGGTTGTCGATGTCGTGCTCGAAGTGCAGCCCGACCCCCACATCGCGGCAGCGCCGATGCAGCAGGAGAAGCAGTTCCCTGCGCGACAGCCCCGCAAACCCGTGTCCCGTCGACCGCAGCAGTTCACACTGGTAGTGGATGTCGATGTCGTCCCAGTGGTAGAAGCGCTTTGCGATCTCGCGGAAGGTCTCGGGGTCGGCCTCGGCTACCTCCTCCAGCGTCGCGTCCGAGAAGACCACCCCGAAGCCGAAGGTGTCGTCTGGGCGATTGCGTTCGAAAACCTCGATCGTGCGGGTCGGGTCGTCCTTCTTGAGGAGCAGCGCGGCGAAGAGCCCGCCGGGGCCGCCTCCGATGACGTTGATCTTCAAGGTTGCCCATCCTGAACAGACGTGCCGATGGGCAGCGCCACGTAAGGGGCCCTCGCGCGGCTACAGAGCGCCATTCGCCGCCCGCACCTCAGCGCCCGTCCCCCCGCACCAGCCCGCCCCCGATGATCAGGTGCTGGACCTCGGTCGTCCCCTCGTAGATCCTGAGCGCCCTCACGCTCCGGTACAGGTGGTCCACCGGATGACTCGCCAGCACCCCCCTGCCGCCCAGCACCTGCACCGCGCGGTCCACGATCCGCTGCGCAGCCTCGGTCGAGAACGCCTTCGCCATCGCGGCCTCCATCGTGATCCGTTTTGCGCCCCGATCCTTCTCCCACCCCGCTCGGTATGCCAGCAACCGCCCGGCGGTCAAATCCATGGCGGATTGGGACAGTTTCTCCTGGATCAGCTGGAAGGACGCGAGGGGCTTGCCGAACTGCTCCCGGCCGCGGGCGTGTTCCAGGGCTTCCCAAAGTGCCCGGCCCCCCATCCCGCACGCCGCCGCGGCAACTGTGGGGCGCAGCCGGTCCAGGGTGGCCATCCCTGTCTTGAAGCCGGACCCCACCTCCCCCAGCATCATCCCCGCCGGGACGTGACAGTCGTTGAACCGCACCTCGCCCAATGGATGTGGCGCGCTCATCACCAGCGACCCGGTGAACTCGAAGCCGTCCGCATCCGCAGGAACCACGAAGCAGGAGATTCCCCACGTTCCAGCATCCGGATCGGTTGACGCGAATACCACGTAGAAGTCCGCGATCCCCGCGTTCGAGATGAAGGTCTTCCCCCCGTTGAGCCGGTACCCCGCACCGTCCGGCACCGCAGTCGTGGTCATCGAAGCCACATCCGAGCCCGCCTCCCACTCCGTCATGGCGAATGCGCCCATTGCATCGCCCGCCAGCGCGCGTTCCACCCACCCCTCCGCATCCGCCCCACGGATCAGCCCCGGCGTCGCGCTCAGCCCCTGCAGCGCAAACACCGCGTCCGCCAGCGGCGACCACCACCCCAGCACCTCCCGCGCCACCAGGCAGCCGCGCACATCCCCGTCGCGGATCGGGTCGAAGAGGCCCGCCGCCCCCATCCGCCCCACCAGCTCCCGCGCCCTCACCCGCGCCGCCGCGTCCGTCTCCGGATCGTGCCCGTCCCCGATCTCCTCCTGGCAGAACGCCACGACCCGTTCCCGGTACGCCCGGTGCCGCCCCTCGATAAACGCCGCCACGGGATCCAGCGACAGCCCGCCCGCGTCAAACAAAGCGCGGCCTCCGCTTCTCCACGAACGCCTCGTACGCCTCGCGGAAGTTCGGGTTCAGCATGCACAGCGCCTGCGCCCGCGCCTCCGCCTCGAGCGCGTCCTCCAGCTCCATGTGCGCCTCCCGATTGAGCGCGTCCTTGGTCACCTGCAGCGCCAGCGACGGCCCGCGCGCCAGCTTCTCCGCGAACTCCGTGGCCGCCCCCAGCGCCTCCCCGTCGGGCACCACGCTATTGTACAGCCCGATCCGATGTGCCTCCGCCGCATCAATGAACGCCCCCGACATGAGCAGTTCCGTCGCGCGCCCCAGCCCCACGATCCGCGGCAGCATCCACGCCGCGCCCATGTCCGCGCCCGACAGCCCCACGCGCGTAAAGAGATACGCGATCCGCGCCGATTCAGCCGCGATCCGCACATCGCACGCCGTCGCGATGACCGCCCCCGCGCCCGCCACCGTCCCGTTGAGGGCCGCCACCACCGGCTGCCGGCACTGCCGAATCGCCGCGATGAGGTCGCGGGTCATGCGCGTAAACTCCAGCAGCCCTTCGAAATCCCGCCCGAAGAGCGCCCCGATGATGTCCTCCACGTCCCCGCCCGTGCAGAACCCGCGCCCCGCGCCCGTGATCACGATCGCGCGCACCTCCGCCTCGCCGTCCAGCGCCCGAAAGGTGTTCCTCAGTTCGTCGTAGACCTCGAAAGTCAGCGCGTTCAGCCGCTCCGGCCGGTTGAGCGTGATCCGCGCCACCGCAGTCTCCGCGTCGAAGTCCAGCAGGAACGAACGGGGGGCTTCGAGGGATAGGGGACCAAGTGCGGTCATGGCAGTTCCTTCGCTGTGGGCGGATCAATGGCGGGTTGCCCGCCCGATGGAGCCTGCGGGATGACCGCCGTGGCCTCGACCTCCACCACCGCACGCGGATCGACCAGTTCGGTCACGGCCACCAGCGCCATGGCCGGGAAGTGCTTCCCGAAGACGGCCCGGTACGCGCTCCCCACCTCGGCCAGCGATCCCCGATAAGCCTCCATGTCGGTCACGTAGATAGTCAGGCGCCCCACATCGGCGACCGTCCCCCCCGCCTCCTCCACCACCGCCGCAACGTTGGCGAGCGCGGCCTGGAACTGCGCGGCAAGGGTCCTCCCGCCCCCCACCCCGATCTGCCCCGCCACGAAAAGCACCCGGCCCCCTTCCGGCGCGAGCATCCCGTTGTTCCATCCACGCGGAGCGCCAAGCGCCGCCGGATTGAAAACCCCGAAAGTCATCGCGCGGATCCGCACGGAGTCGTTAGCGGTCCGTGGACCAAACCGCCCGGTCCCCGTGGACCCGCCGAACCACCGCCGCACACCCCAACCCCGCTCACCGCGCACCCCCGCCCCGCACCACGAGCTCGCCTCCCTGCAGCGATGCGGCCGCCTCGGGCATGAAGGTCATCACGGCGTGCGCCACCTCTTCGGGCGTGATCAGGCGCCCTCCGGGCTGCATCGCCTCCAGGCCCTCGCGAATCGCGGCCTCGTCCTTGCCCGTCTTCACCGCGATCCGCTCGATGTTCTCTTCCGTCATGGGCGTGTCCACATAGCTCGGGCAGACGGTGTTGACCGTCACGCCGGTTCCGCCCAGTTCTTCGGCCAGGCACCGAGCCATCCCCAGCAGGGCGTGCTTGGAGGCCGCGTACGCCGTGATGTAGCGCGCGCCGATGTAGCTCGCGACCGACGCCACATTGACGATCCGTCCCCAGCTCCGTTCGAGCATGGCCGGCAGAAAGGCCTGCGTGACCAGGAGCGGTCCGGTCACGTTCACGCGCTGGACCGTTTCCCACTGCTCCAGCGTCACCTTGAGGAAGGGCGCCGACCGCGCCACGCCGGCGTTGTTGACCACGATGTCCACGCTGCCCAGGAGCTCCTGCGCCCGGGCCGCCATCGCGGCGATGGAGTCCGGTTCGGTCACATCGCAGACGACCGCATGCGCCGTCCGGCCCTCCGCGCGGAGCCCCTCCGCCACCCCCTCGATCTCGTCCCGGCTGCGCGCCGTCACCACCACCGCCGCCCCCTCCGCCGCCAGCGCCCACGCCACGGCCGCCCCGATCCCACGCCCCCCACCGGTCACCACGGCCCCGCGTCCCGCGAGCATCACGAGACCACCTCGCCCACCGCATCCACCACGATCCGCCCCAGTACGGCCACCGTCTCCCTCCCCTCCTCCGCGGTCGCCGCGGCGGGGTCCCCGCAGTACGCCTCGACGACCCCCGCCTCCTCGAAGCTGGTCTTCCCCGCGCGGATCGCGTGCGACAGCGATGCCGGGTTCGCGGGAAGCGCGCACCGGGCCTCGTCGCGGACCGTTTCAGGAGCGGCGGCCATCACCACCGAGGTCTCGTAGCAGCCGGCGTGGCATGCGCCGCTACGGAACTCGTCGGTAAGGCGCGACGCCCATCGCCGTTCGGTCAGGTCGGGGTGGATGACGGGCATGGGACCGCCGTGTGCGCGGGCCGCGTCCCGGATGGAGCCGAGGTGGGCGGGGTCGAGGTGCGCGTTGACGATCACCATTGTGGCCACGCCCTGTTGCTCGAGGGAGGCGGCGATGTCCGTGAGGAGGGCGGTGACGGTGGCGGGCCGCACCGAAATGGTGCCCGGGAAGGCGGCGGCGAAGGGGGCGGCGGTGTAGGGGAGGGGGGGGAGCAGTTTGGGGTGGAGGCCAAGGCGGCGGAGACCGGGCAAGGCGGCTTCGGCGGCCGCGGTGGCGATCACGACGTCGGTGACCAGAGGGAGGTGGGGACCGTGGGCCTCGACGGCACCGACGGGAAGAAGCGCAACCACGCGGGTCCTATCCCGCCGGCGGCCCAGGCCGGCCTGCACCAGATCCGTCCATGTGGCATGCCCCCAGGACGACCTGTGGCCGGGGGTTCCGCCTCCCGCCGGCGGCGACCCATCCTGCCTGGTGACTGTGTTCATTCGACTGCTCCTGCCATGTGCGCCCCGGTCCCGGCCGCGGATATCCATTGACCGCACCCTCAACAGCTATAAGATAATCCTTCCCCACAGCGCACCGTTGCGACCGGGAACACCTTTCGCCCCGCCATTCTTCGGCGCGGAGCCCGTTACCCGCACCTCGCCCGCCCACCACCGCCCCCACCCCCCATGCCTTTCCACCCGCCCCACCCCTTCAACATCGCCGACCATTTCCTCGACGACCGCATCCGGGAAGGGTTGGGCAAACGCATCGCGCTCAGAACCCGGGACGGCACCGTCACCTACGCCGCCCTGCAGTCGCGCGCCAACCGCTTCGCCAACGCGCTCGAAGCCCTGGGCGTGCGCCCCGAAGAGCGCGTCCTGATCGCCCTCCCGGACATCCCCGACTTCCCCGCCGCCCTCTTCGGCACGCTCAAGCGCGGCGCCGTGGGGGTGATGGTCAACTGCTACCTGGACGAGAACCGCATCCGCGAACTCTACGACTACACGCGCGCCACCGCCGCCGTCGTCGATGCGGACCACGCCAACACCTTCACCCGCGCAACCCGCGGCGCACAACATCCCCCCCACCTCCTCGTCCTCGGCACCGACGACGGAGACGCGCAGATTGACAACTCCAGTTTACATTATGTCAACTACGCTTCACATTCCGACGACCCCGCCATCTGGCTCTTCTCCGGCGGCACCACGGGCCGTCCCAAGGGCGTCGTCCAGAGCCACGCCTCCTTCGCCAACTCCACCGAGTGCTACGCGGAGCAGGTCATCGGCTACACTGCCGACGACATCACCCTCTCCGTCCCCAAGCTCTATTTCGGCTACGCCACCGGCTCCAACCTCTTCTTCCCCCTCGCGGCGGGCGGGTCCGCGGTCCTCTTCCCCGAACGCTGCACCGCCGACGAACTCTTCGCGCAGATCGAGCGGCACCGCCCCACGATCCTCATCAACGTGCCCACCATGGTGAACCACATGGTCTCGGACCCCGAGGCGCACACCCGCGACCTGAGCTGCCTCCGCCTGGCCACCTCGGCCGGCGAGCCCCTCCCCGTCCCCCTCCACCACCGCTGGAACGAGACCTTCGGCGTCGAGCTCCTCGACGGCCTCGGCACGGCCGAGATGTGGCACGTCTTCATCTCGAACCGGCCCGGCCGCGTGCGCCCCGGCACCCTCGGCACCGCGGTCCCCGGCTTCGAGGTGCGGCTCTGCGACGACGACGGCCGCCAGGTCGGTCCCGGCGAGGTCGGCCGGATGCGGGTACGGGGCGATTCCCGCGCGCACGGCTACTGGCAGCACCCCGCCGCCACGCGGAACGCATTCGCCGGCGAGTGGTACATTTCGGGCGACATGATGACTCGCGACCGTGACGGCTACTTCACCTACCAGGGCCGCGACGACGACCTGCTCAAGGTCTCGGGGAAGTGGTTCTCGCCCCGCGAGGCCGAGGAGTGCCTGCTCGAACACCCGGACGTCAAGGAGGCGGCGGTGGTGGGAATGGAAACGAAGGACGGGCTCACGGTCCCGGCGGCGTTCGTGGTGCCGGCCGGGGACACCGACGCCGGGACGGCCCGGGCCGCAATGCGTGCGCACCTGCGCGGGCGCCTCGAATCGTACAAGCATCCCCGCGAAATCCACCTCCTGGACGACCTGCCCCGCACCCACCTGGGCAAGGTGGACCGGGGATCGCTCAAGCGCGGAGATGCCCGATGACCGTCCCCCTGCGCATCCCGGTCGTCATCGGCTCGGTGCGGCGCGGCCGCAAGTCGATACGGGCGGCCCACTTCGCCGTCGACCGCCTGGCAAGGGCGGGCGCCGACGCCACCCTTCTCGACCTCGCCGAGCTGGATCTCCCGGTCATGGAGGAGCGCCTGCACATGCGCGACGATCCTCCGCCCGGGCTGGAGCACTTCTCCGACACCATCGCCTCGGCCGACGCGGTGGTGATCGTCAGTCCCGAATACAATGGGTCCTTACCGGGGGTGCTCAAGAACGCGCTCGACTACATCTACGGGGAATGGTTCCGCAAACCGGTCGGCATCGTGACGGTGTCGTCTGGGGGCTTCGGGGGCGTGCAACTGCACAACCACCTCCAGCTGTTCTTCCTGCGGGTGAAGGCGCTTCCCGTGGCCCACATGGCGGTGTCGAACGTTTCGCGATCCTTCGGCGAAGATGGCGAGCCCCTCGAGGCGCACTATGAGAAGTCCTTCGCCGGTTTCATCGAGACCCTCGGCTGGTACGCCCGCGTGATCGGAGCGGCAGTGGCGCGGGGTGGAGGCTGAAGTCATGTCCTCCTTCTACCTGACCACGCCCATCTACTACGCGTCCGGCGAGCCGCACCTGGGCCACGCCTACACCACCATCCTCGCCGACGTGATCGCGCGCTACCGGCGCCGCGCGGGCCAGGACGTCCTGTTCCTGACGGGCACCGACGAGCACGGCCAGAAGATCCAGGAGGCGGCCGCCGAGCAGGGAATGTCGCCGCTGGAGCTGTGCGATCTCATGGCTGGCCGGTTCGAGGCCGCGTGGGACGATCTGGGCATCTCGCACGACCGCTTTATCCGGACCACCGAGGCCGAGCACCGCGCGGTGGTGACGGCGCTGCTGGAACGCCTGAAGGACAACGGCCACATCTACGAGGCCGAGTACGCAGGTTGGTACTCGGTGGGGCAGGAACGCTACTTCACCGAGAAGGAGATCGGCCCCGAGCGTGTGGACCCGATTGCCGGGGGGCCGGTGCAGCGGATTCGCGAGAAGAACTACTTCTTCCGCATGAGCCACTTCCAGGAGCGGCTGATCCGGCACATCGAGGAGAACCCCGACTGGATCGTGCCGGCGACGCGCCGCAACGAGGTGCTCGGGTTCCTCGCCCAGCCGCTGGCCGATCTGTCCATTTCCCGGCCCCGCTCGCGCATAAACTGGGGCATCCCGTTGCCGTGGGACGATGCGCAGGTTTGCTACGTCTGGGTGGACGCGCTGACGAACTATGTGACCGCTTCGGGCGCCATCGACCCCGACGCCCCGAAGGAGAAGCGCGGCTTCGGCGATCTGCGCCCCTCGCTCTGGCCCGCCGACGTGCACCTCATGGGGAAGGACATCCTGACCACCCACTCCGTCTACTGGCCCACGCTGCTGATGGGGGCGGACCTGCCGCTGCCCCGCAGGATCCTCGCCCACGGGTGGTGGGTGGTCGGCGACACCAAGATGTCCAAGTCGCTCGGCAACGTCGTGGATCCGCTGGACCTGCGGGAGCGGTTCGGCACCGGCGCCGTGCGCTGGTACCTCATGCGCGAGATGGCTACCGGCCAGGACGCATCGTACACCCCCGAACGGTTCCTGACCCGCTACGACGAACTCGCGAACATCCTGGGCAACCTGGCGCACCGCACCCTGTCCATGGTGAAGAGATATCGCGGGGGCGTGGTTCCCGACGCACCCGCGGTCGGGCTCGCGACCGAGACTGATGCGGCGCTAACCGCCTATCGCAACGGATTGGAGGGCTACCGCCTGCACGAGGGCTTCGCCGCGGCCATGAATCTGGCGAGGGGGGCCAACGGGTTCGTGGAGGCGCGGGAACCGTGGGCATTGGCGCGCGATCCAGATGGTGCGGACGAGCTGGACCGGACCCTCGCCACGCTGGTGCGTACGCTGGCAATTCTGGCCGCCATGTTTGAACCGGTGACTCCGACCAAAGCCCGTAAGTTGGCTATGCGACTGGGTTTGGACCGCGTCCCGCGCTTCTTCGAACTGGACGCGCTGGTACTGGGAGGACGCCCGGTGACTGTCGGATCACCTCTGTTCCCACGGGTGGACCCGGATTGACGACGGCACGCGGGATACACATCGGGATACACCTGTACTTGACCTCGTGGGCTTCGCTCTGTAAGCTACCATCCCGATGATACGCGAAAGATGGACGGTTCTGTTTCTGAGGGGAGAGGCGAGTGCCGTACGGCAATACT
Organism: Longimicrobiales bacterium; assembly: GCA_965208295.1. Taxonomy (GTDB): domain Bacteria; phylum Gemmatimonadota; class Gemmatimonadetes; order Longimicrobiales; family Gaopeijiaceae; genus Bin94. The sequence goes on from OZ242328.1 coordinate 3,116,738, forward strand.
CATTGCCGTTGCGCGCAGTGCGCCCGGTGCTCGTGTGTGCGGGAATACTGGCCGCCCTGGTGCTGAGCGCCACCGCCTTCCTCTTCTACGACTCCGGCGCACGAGTGCGCGCGGGTCTTCTGGCGCGCGAGAACCAGCTGTTGGAGCGGGAACTGGGGAATCTGCGGGCCAGGGTCGGCGACTTTGAAACGCGAATCGCCGATCTGGCGGAGCAGGACCGGCAGACACGCATACAGGCGGGCCGGGTAGGCATCGACGAGGACGTGTTTGAGGTGGGTGTCGGGGGTCCGGGACTGGCCATACCGGGCGAGGGAGAACTGTGGTCCCTCGATCCGGAGGCCTCGGAACTGGCCTACGCAACCCTCTACGATCTCGAAGTACTCGAGCGCCGCGCCGACCTGCTGGAGGAGAGCTTCCCCGTGACGGCCTCCATGTTCGAGGAGCAGCGGGACCGCATGGAGGCGATGCCAACCATCTTCCCGGTCGGCGGGCCTCTTTCGAGCCGCTTTGGTAGCCGGCTCCACCCTGTTTACCAGGAAATCCGGCAACACACGGGCATCGACATAAGCGCAATCACCGGCACCCCGATCATCGCCGCCGGGTCCGGCGTGGTCACCTTCGCCGGCCGAAAGCAGGGTTACGGACTCATGGTGGAGATCGACCACGGTTGGGGAGTGATCAGCCGGTACGCGCACGCATCGAGGTTGCTGGTGTACCAGGGCAAGCGCGTCCAGCGCAAGGAGGTGATCGCCCAGGTCGGAAACACGGGCACCAGCGAGGCGCCTCATCTTCACTTCGAGATCCACGAGAACGGCCAGGCGGTCAACCCGCTGAACTACATGTTTCCGGATGCGGGGACGCGGGTACCGCGACGGTAGCAGGGTCCTGGCGCCACCGCCATCTACGCGGTACAGCAACCTTGAATCCATCCTTTTCGGTCCTTACCTTGGGCCACTGTGACAGTCCAGGCCGTCCCGGCCGAACCGGGCCGGCCCACCATCGGGGCAACTTTAGGGAGTAGATCAACCATGCGACGCAGAACTGGTTTCGGTTTGGTGGCACTTATCGCCACTCTGGCGCTCACGGCATGTGGCACGGCGAGCATTTCGGTCGTCGTCGAACTCGAGGGCGAAGACGGCGGAGATGCCAGGCTCCTGGAAGACATCGAGGTTCGTATCCTGCCCTACGACCGGGACCGGGTATTCGATTCCCTGACACAGGCCGCGCCCACGCCTGAACCCCAGATTCCCCCCGAACTTCTGGCGGCGCGAGATGACATCGCCGAGGCGCAGCGGGCCTGGTCCGCGGCATCAGCCCGCGAGGCGGTGCAACGCGATACGATTTCCAAGCTGAACGAGAAGCTTGCCGCCCTGAATCCCGCCATGAACGACTACAAGGATCTCTTCCGGGTGGTCGACCCGATGATCACGGAGTTCGAGGACCTCGAGACGCAGGTACAGTCACTCTTCGAGACATACGACAACCTGCTGAAGGCGAACCTCGAGCGAATGGACGCCGTCAGGATCGAGCAGGAAAACTGGGCAACTCAGGCCTTCAGCGATATCGGCGACGTGATCGCTGCCCGCATCAATGCGTCCGGCCTGGAGGAGGTGGCGGACACCACCGGTGCCCAAGGGGCAGCTCTGGTCGAGCTCGCACCGGGGCAGTACTGGGTCTACGCACGCTACGAGCTTCTGTACGACGAGTTGTACTGGAACGTCCCCGTGACCGTCGAGCGGGGGGATCCGGTGGTGGTGCGGCTTACTCGCGCCAACGCCGCACGGAGGCCGATCTTTTAGCGAGCGCGCCGAGCCGTGGGACGGGAGTCGAATGCAGCGGGGGTTTTTGCCGCGGTCGGTTAGCCGCCCGATGCCGGTCGGCGACCGGTGAATCCACGCTTCGAAATCGACGCAGACGGCGTCGGGCGCATCGTCTTCGACGACCCCGGTCTGGCCCATAACATCCTGACTGAACAGGTGTTGGAGGGTCTTGACGCGATTGTATCGCAAGCGGGCGAGGAAGCACGCGCCGGCACCCTCCGGACGCTACTATTCGAGTCCGCCAAGCCGGGTTCGTTCATCGCCGGGGCCGACGTGACGGCCATCGCCCGCGTCGCCGAAACCGGGGACCGCGAGATCGCGATCGAAGCCGTGCGGGCCGGACAGGCGCTCTTCAACCGGATTGCCGACCTCCCCGTACCCACCGTGGCTGCCATTCATGGGATCTCTCTGGGAGGCGGCACGGAGCTGGCGCTGGCGTGCGACTACCGTGTCTGCGACGACGACGACCGCACCCGCATCGGTCTGCCCGAAGTGCAGTTGGGGATCCTGCCCGCGTGGGGCGGCACGACGCGCCTGCCCCGTCTGGTGGGACTGCGCGCCGCGCTGGGCATCATGCTTACCGGGAAGGCCACCCGCGTCTCCAAGGCCAGGCGCATCGGCCTGGTGGACCGGGTCTTTCCGCGACAGCAGTTCCGCGAACGGAGTGTGGAGTTCGCGCGGTCGCTGGCGGGACGTGCGGGGAGTGGGGGCCGGAGGCCGGCTGGAAACAGGCGCCGCCGCGGGATCTCCGGGTGGCTGCTCGATGGGACCCCGCCCGGTCGGGCCGTCGTGCTGCGCACCGCCCGGAAGCAGGTCCTGAAGCGTACCCGGGGTCACTACCCGGCACCGCTCAAGATCCTCGGAGTCGTGCGGAAGGGTTTGGGACGTTCGGTCGCGGCGAGTCTGGAACTGGAGGCGAAGGCGGCAGGCGAACTGGTGGTCTCGCCCCAGTGCAGGAACCTCCTCTTCCTCTTTCAACTGCGCGAGGGTGCGCGCAAGGGGCCGTGGGGGGAGGGCGGCCGCGCGGCGCGGGTGGAGCGGATGTCGGTGATCGGGGCCGGTCAGATGGGGGGCGGCATCGCACAGGTGGCGGCGTACAACGATATCGCCGTGCGGATGAAGGACGTGCGGCACGAGGCGGTGGCGGGGGGGCTGGCGCACGCGCGTTCCATCTTCGACGGCGCGGTGAAGCGCAGGTCGCTCCGGCGCCGGGATGCGATGCGCAGGATGGGCTTGATTTCGGGGGGGCTGGACTACGCCGGCGTGGGGCGCGCGGACCTTGTCGTGGAGGCGGTGGTCGAGCGCATGAATGTCAAGAAGGCCGTCCTCAAGGAGGTCGAGGCGGTGGTCGGACCCGACGCGGTGATCGCCACGAACACTTCCTCGCTCTCCGTCGACGAGATGGCGTCGGTTCTGGAACGCCCCGGGCGCTTCGCGGGGATGCACTTCTTCGGGCCTGTCCACCGGATGCCGCTGGTGGAGGTCGTGAGAGGGGAGAAGACCGACCCGGCCACCGTCGAGACGATCGCGGCGCTGGTGGTCCGCATGGGCAAGGTCCCCGTGGTGACGCGCGACGGCCCCGGATTCCTCGTCAATCGCATCCTGGGACTGGCCCTCAACGAGGCCGGACACCTGCTCGATGAGGGTTGCGACGCGGAGGCCCTGGACCGCATCTGGACGGACTTCGGGATGCCGATGGGGCCCTGCCGCCTGATCGATGAAGTCGGGATGGATATCGCGCGCCACGCGGGAGACGCGCTGGCCCGGGCCTTCGGCGAACGCCTGGCGCCGAGCGCGTCGCTGGTCGCCCTTGGGGAATCGGGGCGGCTGGGGCGGAAGGGCGGGCGGGGCTTCTACCTGTACGAGGGCGGGAAGAAGAAGGGCTTCGACAAGACCGTGTACGCGGACATGGGGCAGTCTTCACGCCGTGTCTCGCCGGACCCGGCCCGCGCGTGCGACAGGATCGTGCTGGCCATGGTAAACGAGGCCGCGAGGATCCTGGAGGACGGGATCGTGGGTTCGGCGGCCGACGTGGACCTGGGTATGGTGATGGGGACAGGGTTTCCACCCTTCCGCGGAGGCCTGCTCCGGTATGCCGATGATCGCGGGCTCGGTGAGGTGCTGGAGGTCGTGGAGGGCTTTTCGAGCGAGGTGGGCGACCGATTCCGGCCCAGTGCCCTGCTGTTCGAGTTGGCGCAGTCGGGGCAGACCTTTCACGATGCCTTTCCGGGCGGGCGGGGGAATTCGGAGGCGGCGGAGAAGCGCGGTGGAGGGGCGTGACATCATGGGGGAAGACGGGAAGGAGGGGCCTTCGGGCGGGCATGGCCACTCGCGGGGCGGCGGAGTGTCCGGGGCGCGGAACCCGCGGCGCGCGGCTTCGGTGGCGGGGGTGGTTCTGGCGGCGGGCGCCTCGGTGCGGATGGGCGTGCCGAAGCCACTGCTGGACGCGGGCGGAATGACCTTCGCCGCGCGCCTGGTCGACGCCCTGGCCCGGGGGGGCTGCGACCCCGTGGTGGTGGTGGGCGCGTCCGATGCCGGAGCACTGGCGGACGAGGTCATCCGCGGCCCCGGGGTCCTGGTGGTGAACCCGGGCGGACGGGGCGGGCAGATCGGCTCGCTGCAGACGGCGCTCGACCACCTGGAGGGCCTGACCGACCCGCCCGGCGCCTTCGCCTTCACGCCGGTCGACAATCCATCCGTGGCGCCGGCTACCGTTCGGGCGCTGGTGGAGGCTTGGCGCGGGTCGGGGGCGTCCATCGTGCTGCCCCGGTACGGCGAAGTGCGGGGTCACCCGGTGGTGGCGGACATGAGGATGGCCGGCGAATTCCGCAGGGGGGGATTGCGGGAAGGCGCGCGCACGGTGGTGCGGCGCGATCCCGGCCGGGTGCTCGAGGTGGAGGTGGCCGATCCCGGGGTGGCCGACGATGTCGACACGCCCGAGCGGTACCGGGAACGTTTTGGCGGCCCGCGTGGATCGATGGGGGAACTGGGGGGGGAGAGGAAAACGCCATCGCGCCGGTCAGGGGGAACATCCGGGTGAATCCGTCACCGGCGCAGGTAGCCGCCCGAGTGCTCGACGCGCTGGAGAAGGGGGAGCGCATCCATACGGCGGTCGTCACCGATTCGGCCGACGCATCGCTGATCGGGCGGCGGTGGTGGCGCTCCGGCAGGCGCAACGGGGGCACGCTCGGCAGCCCCTCCCTCGACGAGAAGGTAGCCGCGGCGCTGCCGACGCTCTTCCCCCCAAGGGAATCACGCGGTGCGCTCAGCCGCGACTTCGAGTACCGCGAAGGCGGACGCGCGGGCAACGCCAGGGTCTACGTCGAGTTGCACGGCCCGCCCGCCAGGATGGTGATCGTGGGCGCGGGGCACATCGCCATCCCCCTGGCCCGGCTGGGCGACATGCTCGGGCTTCGCGTCGAGGTGCTCGACGACCGACCCGATTTCGCGGCCCCGGAGCGCTTTCCCGGAGCCGCCGCGGTGCGCGTCATCGACTTCCGCGATCCCTTTGCGGATACGCCGCTCGCGCCCTACGACCACGTCGTCCTGGTTACCCGCGGCCACAGCTTCGACTACGAGTGCCTGGTGCGGCTGCTGCGCATGGCCGAACCCCCGCACTATATCGGGATGATCGGGAGCCGGCGGCGGGTCCGCGCCACCCACGAGCAACTGCTGCGCGACGGATTCACCACCGCGGAGATGGGGCGGGTTCGCGCACCGGTGGGGCTGGACCTGGGCGGCCAGACGCCGGTCGAGATCGCGGTCTCCGTGGCTGCGGAGATCGTTATGTTTCACTCCGGTGGCTCGGGGGTCCCTCTGGTCGAAAAGGAGCGGGTCGTGGAACGCTTCTTCGCGCGGCGGAGCCCCGGCACCGCGACACGGTCACGCAGGGCAACGGAATAAAGGCGCATGGACGAGAAGGAATTGCTGGCCCGGCTGGCGGGACTGGAAGAGCCCGCCGTCCTCGCCACGATCGTGTCCGCGAAGGGATCCACACCGCGCAAGACCGGCGCTCGGATGCTGGTGGGTGCGGGCGGGGTCATCGCCGGGACGGTCGGGGGTGGGTGCGGGGAGGGGGAGGTGATCGAGGCGGCGCATGAACTCTTTCGGGGCGGCGGTCCGAGAACCGTGCGCGTCGACCTCACCGATGAGCTGATTTCGTGGAGCCCCGCCGTCTGCGGCGGCATCATGGATGTCTTCATCGAGCGCGCCAACCCGGATCTCTTCACCGGGTCATGACGGGTTCGGCGACGGGGGGGTCCGAAACCTCGCTTCCCCGCCCGGGGAGTGTCGTCGACATCCGCTATCGGCGAATCGGACAACCCGCCCAGGTCTACCGGCAGTTCGTACTGGAGACCCGCCCCGACGTGGTGGTCACCTTTCAGCCGCGTACGCCCATCGCCAAACCCCTCGTCGTCGATGGTCTGACGATCCTCGAGCCCCGGTCGCCGGTCATCTGGTTCAGCTTTCTGGACAAGTGGCACGACATCGGCCTCTTTCATCGTACCAACGGCGCCGTCACGGGGTTTTACGGCAACATCCTCACCCCGCTCGAGTTTGTCGACGGCAATCTCTGGGCGACGACGGACCTGTTCCTCGACATCTGGATGCCGCGGTGGGGATCGACGCGGCTGCTGGACGAGGACGAACTCGACGCCGCGGAGACCGGGGGCCGGATCGACCCGGAGCTGGCCGCACGCGCCAGGGCCGAGGCGAAGGCGCTCATGCACGCCTCCCGGGCAGGAGTCTGGCCGCCTCCGATGACCGCCGAATGGTCTCTGGTCAGGGCGCTGAAGGTGTGCAGCGGGATGGGCTGATCCCCTCAGCCTTCCTCCTCGACGATCTGCGCCGAACAGAGCCGCGCGGCATCGATGTAGCACTCCGCCGCGACCGCCGGGTCCTCCCGGATGAAGTCGATCAGACGGTCGTGCTCCTCCATGCCGCGGCCGGGAACCGAAATGACCTCTGAGTGATACCCGCCCCGTCCGGCGTAGAGGATCCGGACCTGTATCCGTTCGTCGCTCATGGACCGCTCCCGCCGCGAATGCGCTTCAGTTCGGGAAGCGTGGCCGCGAACACGATGGTGATGATGATGGCCGAAATCACGCAGTAGCGGCACCACGCCTTGATGACCGCCGCTTCCAGATAGGTGAGGTACCCGCTGAAGAGGACCCCGAAGAGCGCTCCGCCGAAGAGAAGAAGCGGGATCAGCCGGGACCGGATCAGCCGGTCCTGCAAACCCGCCAGCGAGAGGGCGAGGAGCGCCACGTACCCCGCCAGCCCGATCCCCGATACCGGCAGGGGACCCACCTTCGCATACTTCGACGACTGGACCGTCCCGCAGTCACCGGACCCGCATGGCACCGGCGGCGTCCAGCCCAGGTTGGCCGCGAGCAGGTAGAAGGCGAGGAAGGCCCCGACCAGAGACAGAACGGCGACGGCCATTCTGTTCCTGGGAGGCTTGTCCGCAAGCGAAACGGCCCCCGGCTCTCCCCGGGGTTCCAGCCACTCCATCGCGGAGGGGTGGTCCGGTCCGGTCAATTCTCCACGCTGTCCGGTTCCATGGCCTGCTGGATATCCAGGAATCCGGAGCCTCCAAGCTGGTAGACGGGCGGCCCGCCCTCGTGGATGAACAGCGTCGGAGTGGCCGAGACCCTAAATACCCCTCCAAGCCTCATGTTCGCTGTCACGACGTCGGCGTGCCGGTCGCTGTCCAGGCAGCCGTTGAAGGCGCGCGTATCCAGATCGAGCTGTTTCGCCAGATCTTTGAAGTGCCCGGTGGCACTCACCATCTCGAACCAGTCGTTCTGGGTGTCGAAGAGGAGATCGTGATACTCGGGGTAGAGATCCTGGTCGCCCGCGCACCTCGCGGCCCGGGCCGCGAGGAAGGCGTGAGGATGCAGGTTCAGCAGCGGGAAGTCGTGAAAAACGAGCTTCAGCTGCCCGGTGCTGATGTACGCCGCGTCCACCTGCGGCTTGACCATCACCGCGAAACGCTTGCACGAACCGCACTGATAGTCGGCGAACTCCATGATCGTGACCGGCGCATCGGGATCGCCAAACACGTAGGCCGGTTGCGCCAGCTCGAGCAGCTCGGCGTTGCCCAGCTCGCCGAGTTCGACGGGTTCGAGCGTGGGGGTGCCGCCACTCATGGCGTAATAGAGGACCCCGCCACCGACGACGGCGACGGCCAGGATGATGATGTAGAAGTTCTTCATGTTCGCTCCGTTCACGTTTGTTGCCATGGTTGGTCCCGTGCCGGTCGGCGGTCGCAACCGGTCCCCCCGGTCCCCGGCTCTTTCGCTCGGCACCCGTCAGATCCGGTGGACTTTCAAGATGCGACGGGGACGGAGTCAAGATCAAGGACGGGGGCGTGATTTGCCCACCCCCCGAGGACATGCGGCAATGTGACTAGTCACACTAGTCTTTGTCGAGACCCAGAACGGCCGTCCGCGCCGCCCGCGCGTCTTCGAACCCCGCCAGCACCCGGTCCGCACCCGCGCGCTCCAGGGCTTCCGCCGAGAACCGTCCCGTCGTCACGGCAACCGTCGCGGCGCCCACCGCCTTGCCGCACGCCACGTCCCGGGGCGTGTCGCCGATGACCACCGTGTCTTCGCCCCGGAACGGGCGGCCCCAGTGGGCGCGGGCACGTTGAAGTGCGACGGGAGGCAGTTCGTCGCGCACCTCGTGATCGCAGCCGAAGGCACCGATGGGAAAGTGCTCCCACAGCCCTACCGAGCCGAGTTTGATTTTGGCGCCGCCGCGCACATTGCCCGTGACCAGGCCGAGATGCACGTGTTTCTGGTCGGCCAACTCGCCGATCAGTTCGCGCACGCCCGGCAGCAGGGTGACCGGGTCTGCGGCTATTCGGGCCTCCAGTTCGGCCAGGTAGCGATCCCAGAAGCGTGGGAGGCCGGCCTGGATGTCGCGGTGTGTGTGGCCGGCGGCGGTGAGGAGTTCCCGCAGGATGAGCGGGTCGGTCTTGCCGGAGAAGTCGTGGTTGACGATGGGTCCCGCGGTACCGAAGGTGCGCTTGAGCGCTGCGCCGAAGGCCGCCTTGCCGGGACCCCCGATGGTGAGTGTTCCGTCGATGTCGAAAAGGAGGAGCACGGGGGGAGTCAGCAGTCGTGAGAAAACGCCGGGTGGGTTTCTGCCACGGGTTGCGGGGCGTCGGCTACCGCGCGGGGACGGCCGGCGCGTCCAGGATCTCGCCGAGCAGCGACGTGTCCAGGTTGCCGCCCGAGAGGACCGCGCAGACCTTGCGGCCCGCCACCGGGACGCGCCCGGAGAGGAGTGCGGCCACGGTGGCCGCGCCCGAATACTCGACCACCAGCTTGCGACGCGTGATGAGGTGGGCGGCGGCGCGGCGGATGTGGTCGTCCTCGACGAGCACGATGTCGTCGAGGAGGGCTGCGGCGTGGGCGAAGGTGAGGTCGCCGGCGCGTGTGGGGGCGAGGCCGTCGGCTATTGTGTCGATGCGTTCCAGCGTGGCTGGGGCTCCCGCGTCGAGTGCCCGCCGCATGGTGGGTGCTCCCGCGGGCTCCACCCCGATGATCGTGCTCTGCGGCTTCAGCCGCCGAAGGGCCGCCGCGCAGCCAGCCATCTGTCCTCCCCCCCCAATCGGAACCAGCAGCGTGTCGACCTCGGGCCAGTCCTCGGTCACTTCCAGCGCCACGGTACCCGCGCCCGCAATGATCCGGCGGTGGTCGAAGGGGGGGACCATCACCTGCCCCTCCGCAGCCGCAATCTCTTCGGCGCGGGCACGCCGGTGCTCCGAGGTGGTTCCCGCGAACTCGACCCGTGCGCCAAGGCGGCGGGCGCCGTCGCTCTTGACCTTCGGCGCGGTGGTGGGCATGACCACGACGGCACGGGTGCCCGCGAGCCGGGCGGCAAAGGCCACGGCCTGGGCGTGGTTCCCCGAGGAGTAGGTGATGACCCCGCGCTCGAGTTCGTCGGGGGACAGTTGAGCGAGGAAGTTGCAGGCACCGCGGGCCTTGAATGCTCCGGCCTTCTGCAGCGACTCGCATTTGAGGCGGACCTCGGCGCCTACCGTTTCCGAGAGGTCGAGGTCGGGGATCAGCGGGGTGCGGACGACGGTTCCGCGGATGCGTTCGGCGGCTGCCTGGATGTCCGCAAGCGGCACCAGCCCGTCGCTACTCTTCGTCCTCGTCATCGTCGCCGCCGACCACCAGGGCCACGTCCACGACGGAGTCTCCCTTGTCGAGGTTCACCACGCGCACCCCCTGGGTCGCCCGCCCGATCACCCTCATTTCGTCGACGCGCTGCCGGTTCACTACCCCGTTGCGGGTGATCACCATGAGCTGGTCGCCATCGGCCACGGCCTTCACCGTAACCACCTTCCCCGTCTTCTTCGAGTGCTTCACGTTGATCACGCCCAGCCCGCCCCTCTGCTGCAGCCGGTAGTCGCTGATCTCGCTGCGCTTGCCCATCCCGCGCTCGGTCGCGACCAGGAGCGTCTCCTCCGGCCGGCGCACCACCACCATCCCCACCACCTCGTCGCCCTCGCCCAGGCGGATCCCCATCACGCCCTCGGTGTTGCGCCCCATGGGCCGCACATCGGACTCCTTGAAACGGATCGCCTTGCCCAGACGGGTCGCCAGCAGCACCTGGTTCGTGCCGTCGGTGATTCGCACGTCGATGAGCGCGTCGCCCTCGCGGAACTTGATCGCGTAGATCCCGACCGCGCGCACGTTGCCGTAGGCCGACAGCGGGGTCTTCTTGACCACGCCGTTGCGGGTGCAGAAGAGGAGGAAGCGGTCGCGGGCGAAGTCGCGCACCGGGAGCACCGACGCGACCTTTTCGCCGCGTGCCAGGTCCAGGAAGTTGACGATCGGCTTCCCCTTCGAGTAGCGGCTTCCATGGGGGATCCCCCACACCTTCACCCAGTGGCAGCGGCCCCGGTCGGTGAAGGCCATGAGATAGTCGTGCGTGGAGGCGATGAAGAGGTGCTCGACCCAGTCCTCGGCCTTGGTGTCCATGCCCCGCATTCCCCGTCCGCCCCGCCGCTGGGCGCGGTAGGTGTCGATGGGGATGCGCTTCACGTAGCCCTGACGGGACATCGTGATGACCACTTCCTCGTCGGCGATCAGGTCCTCGACCTCGAAGGAGGTGACGCTGCCGCGGATCTCGGAGCGGCGGTCGTCGCCGTAGCGGAGGGCCACCTCGCGCAGTTCGTCCTTGATGATGTCCATGCGCACCGCGCGGTCGCCCAGGATGCGCTCCAGCTCGGCGATCCGCGCCTGCACCTGGGCCAGCTCGGAGTCGAGCTTCTCCATCTCGAGGCCCGTGAGACGGGCGAGGCGCATGTCGAGGATGGCGCGGGCCTGGCGTTCGGAGAGGTCGAAGGCGGTGCGCAGGCTCACGGCGGCCTCGTGCGCGTCCCGGGAGGCGCGGATGATCCTCACCACCTCGTCGATGTTGTCAACAGCGATGCGGAGCCCTTCCAGGACGTGCTCGCGTTCCTGCGCGGCGGCCAGGTCGAAACGGCTGCGCCGCACCACCACGTTGTGGCGGTGGCCGATGAAGTGGAGCAGCATCTCGCGGAGCGGCATGACCCTCGGCACGCCGTCCACCAGCGCGAGGAAGATGGTGCCGAAGGTGGACTGCATCTGGGTGTGCTTGTAGAGGCGGTTCAGGACGACCTGGGGGACCGCGTCGCGCTTCAGCTCAATGACCACGCGCATGCCGTCCCGGTCCGACTCGTCGCGCAGGTCCCGGATCGAGACGATCTTCTTCACGCGCACCAGGGCCGCGATCTGCTCGATGAGGCGGGACTTGTTCACCATGAACGGGATCTCGGTGATGATGATCCGGGCCGCACCCTCGCCGTCGTCCTCGATCTCGGCGGCCGCGCGGATGACAATCCGTCCGCGCCCCGTGCGGTACGCCTCCAGGATCCCCTCGGTGCCGCAGATGTAGCCTCCGGTGGGGAAGTCCGGTCCCGGGATGAGTCCTTCCAGCGTCTCCTGCGGCAGGTCGGGGTCGTCAATCAGGGCCAGCAGGCCGGCGACCACCTCGCGCACGTTGTGGGGCGGGATGTTGGTCGCCATCCCCACCGCAATCCCCGACGAGCCGTTGATGAGCAGATTGGGGGCCTTGGACGGGAGAACCGAGGGCTCCTTGAGCCGTCCGTCGAAGTTCTCGTCGAAGCGGACGGTATCCTTGTCGATGTCGGCGAGCAGTTCGATCGACAGGCGCTGCAGCCGGGCCTCGGTGTAGCGGTAGGCGGCCGCCGAGTCGCCGTCGACGGATCCGAAGTTGCCCTGTCCGTCCACCAGCGGATAGCGCAGCGAGAAGTCCTGGACCATGCGGACCAGGGCGTCGTAGACGGCCGAGTCACCGTGCGGATGGTACTTCCCCAGCACTTCGCCCACGACCGTCGCGCACTTCTTGTAGGCGCGCCCGGGGGAGAGACCCAGCTCCGACATGGCGTAGAGGATGCGCCGGTGCACCGGCTTGAGACCGTCCCTCACATCGGGCAGGGCCCGCTGGACGTTGACGCTCATCGAATAGTCGATGAACGACTCGCGCATCTCCTGTTCGAGGATCCTCTCGAGGATCCGTTCGCCGGCGGCGCCCTGGGTGTCTTCGGGCATTTATTCGGTGTTGGAGGGCAGGTGGGCCGTGGGGCCGGGAGGGGCTGCCGGGGGCGTTTGAAGCGGGCCTCGGACAGCCTTTAATTATAGCGGTTTTGGGGGTTATTTCAAGGCGAAAACCGGGGGTGGAATTTCCCCAAACCCTCACGCCATCGAAACGAAGTCCGCACCGTCCTCCAGACCAGCCTCGCGGGCTGCCGTCCGTACCGCCTCACGGCCTGCCGCGCGCGCCACCGCCCCCACATGCAACACGGCCCCGAACTCCCGCGCGGCCCCCGCCCCACACACCGGCGCCCCATGAATCACCTGCCCGATCTTGCGCGGGTCGACCTCGACGAAGGCCGCCACTCGCACTCCCTGACCCTGGAACTCGACCGCCAGACTCTTCCCCGTCGGCCCCGCACCCCACACCACCACCCCCTCCCGCCCCACCAGAAGACTGCGCCGCAGGTGGTGCACCCGGCACCTTCGAAACGCGGCCAGCGAGTACGCGGGGTGATTGCGGCTCAACCGGCCCGGGTCGTTGCCCCAGTCGAGCAAAACACGCGGGACGGCGACGAAGCGGTGACCGCGCCGCCACAGGCGCAGCAACAGGTCGTAGTCCTCGGGCCAGGCGCGGTCGCGGTAGCCGCCGACGGTGGTCAGCGCGGTTCGCCGGAACATGAAGGTGGGGTGGGCCAGGGGGCACTCGACGAAGATGTTGGCGGCGACGGTAGGCCAGTGGGTCATGGAATTGAGCCAGGCGGCGTATTCGGCGGCGCGGGGGGTGACGGTGGATTCGGGGACGTAGCGGACGCCGGTTCCGCAGCCGGCGAGGGCGGGCGAGCGGGTCAGCAGGTCGAGTTGGGCGGACAGGCGGTCGGGGTGACAGCGGTCGTCGGTGTCCATGCGCGCGATGTAGTCGCCGCGTGACTCGGCGAGTCCGCGCTGGAGGGCGGCGACGATCCCGCCGGGGCGATGGTCGGGTTGGGCCACGATGCCCCCGGGGGAATCGTGGCGTGGAACCGCAGCCGCCCTGGGCGGTCGGGCGTCGCCGGCCGGGCCACTCCGCAGCAGGCGGAAGCGAGCGTCGCGCTGCCCCCATGCGCGCGCGATCCGGGGAGTGTCGTCGCGGGAACCGTCGTCCACGATCAGCACCTCGAAGTCGGTGAACGTCTGCGCAACGAGCGATTCCAGGGCCACGTCCAGCGTGGCCGCCCCGTCGCGGACCGGCAGGACTACCGAGACCAGGGGGTGGTCGTAAGAGGGCTCAGTCACCCGTCCCCACCAACCCCCCCAGAAACCGCCCCGTCACGCTCTCGGGCACAGTCGCCACATCCTCCGGCCGCCCCATCGCCACCACCTCACCACCACCCGCCCCCGCCCCCGGCCCCATGTCGACCACCCAGTCCGCCGCGCGGATCACGTCCAGATCGTGCTCTACCACCACCAGCGTGTGCCCCGCCTTCACCAGCCTCCGAAGCACGCTGTTCAACTGCGCGACATCGTCACCCGACAGCCCGGTCGTCGGCTCGTCCAGAATGTACACCTTGCGCGTCCCCTTCCGCGCGGCCGCCCCGATCAACTCGCGCGCGATCTTGAGCCGTTGCGCCTCGCCCCCGGAGAGGTGCGTCGCCGGCTGCCCCAGACGCAGGTAGCCCAGCCCCACCTGCTGCAGGTGCCAGAGCGCCTGGCCCAGCTTCGGTTCGCGCACGAAGAAGCGCATCGCGCGGTCGACGGTGAAGCCGAGCACATCGTTCACGTTGTGGCCCCGCACCGTGACTTCGAGGACTTCGGGACGGTAGCGCTTCCCCCCGCACACCTCGCACGGCACGTGGATGTCCGCCATGAAGACCATCTCGACGCGCACGAATCCGGCACCGGAGCACTCCTCGCAGCGCCCGCCCTTCACGTTGAAGGAGAAGCTGCGCGCGTCGAGGCCCGCGTTCCGGGCGGCGCGTTCGCTGGCGAAGATGCGCCGGATCTCGCCCCATGCCTTCACGTAGGTGACCGGGTTGGAACGGGGGGTCTTTCCGATGGGATTCTGGTCGACCAGGACCACATCGTCGAGGTGCTCGAGCCCGGTGAGTGAGGTGTATGCGCCGACCACCTCGCCCAGGTGTTTCTTGGCCGAGGTGCGGCCGCCCTGCAGTTCGCGCTCCAGGGCCCGGTACAGGATGTCGTGCACCAGCGTCGACTTGCCCGAACCCGACACGCCCGTCACCACCGTCATCGCGCCGACGGGGAATTCGGCCTCGGCGCCGCGCAGATTGTGCAGCGTCGCGCCTTCGAGCCGGATGCGGGCTCCGTCGACCGGACGGCGCCATTTGGGAGGCCAAACCCCGTTTTCGGGACCTTTGGACAGATTCCGTGACAGATACTGCCCGGTATTTGTCACGGAATCTGTCAAGACGGTCGGTGGACCCTCGAAAACGACCTCTCCGCCGCCCTCTCCAGAAGCCGGGCCCAGCTCCACGACGTGGTCGGCCGCCATGATCGCAGCCGCGTCGTGCTCCACCACGACCACCGTGTTGCCGCCGTCGCGCAGCCGCCTCAGGAGCGCCAGCAGTGCGTCCATGTCCTGGGGGTGCAGCCCGATCGAGGGCTCGTCGAGGACGTAGAGCGTGTCGACCAGGCGCGAGCCCAGGGAGTTGGCCAGCGAGATGCGCTGGGCCTCGCCGCCCGACAGGGTGCGCATCTGGCGGCCGAGGGTCAGGTAGCCGAGCCCGACATCGACCAGGAATCCGATCCGCGCCGAGAGCTCTCTCAGGATCGTGGTCGCGATGGCAGCCTCCATGGCGCGGAGATCGAGCCGCGACAGCCAGCGTGGAAGTTTCTCGATGGGAAGGTCGGAGACGGCGCCGACGTCGAGTCCCCCGACCGACACGTAGCCGGCCTCGGGGCGCAGGCGCGATCCCTTGCAGCCACGGCACGGAAGCGGGCGCTGGTACTGCCGCAGGAAGATGCGGATGTACTGCTTGTACCGCTTGCGCTCCCTGGAGACGAGGAAGTCCATCACGCCGCGGAACGACCCCTTGCCGTAGAGCACCGCCCGGCGGAAGGAGGGGGGGAGTTCGTCCCAGGGAGCATACCACGAGACCCGCTCGCGCGACGCGAAACGATGCAGCACTTCGCGCTCGCGGGAATAGCGGGGCTTGGCCCAGGGGTCGACCGCGCCCTGTTCCAGCGAGAGATCGCGATCAGGCACGATCAGGGCGGGGTCGTACTCCAGCGTGGCCCCGAAGCCGGTGCAGACCGGGCAGCTGCCGTAGGGGTTGTTGAAGGAGAAAAGCTTGGGTTCCGGCTCCAGGAAAGTCGTCTCGGGGTGGCGCGGGCAGCGGAACGCCTCGGAGAAGCGGAGCGGCTGCCCGGCTCCGTCACCCGCCGGGATTACCATTGCTTCGCCCTCTCCCTCCCTGAAACAGGTCGCCAGGGAATCGGCCACCCGGTCCGTCCAGCTCCGGCCGGGGTTTTCCGCCACCTTGATACGGTCCACCACGACCAGCACCGCGTGGCTGGCGGCCAGATCGGGAACCGTGTCGCCCGGTTCGGCCTCTGGCGCCAGTAGATCGGACAGCTCGGCGGCCACCCCGTCGGCGAGCACCCGCACGAACCCCAGCGAGCGCAGGTTCTCGGCCACAAGCTGGTGCGACACCCGGCCGCTCCGCGCCAACGGGAAGCCGATCATCGCCCGCGCGCCGGGTGGCAGGGAGGCGACCCTGTCGGTGGCGGTGGAGACGGTGTCCGGGCGCACTTCGTCGCCGCACTCGGGGCAGTGGGTGCGGCCGGCGCGTGCGAAAAGGAGGCGGAGGAAGTCGTGGACCTCGGTCGCGGTGCCCACGGTGGAGCGGCTGGTGGTGGTGGGGTTGCGCTGCTCGATGGCCACCGCGGGAGAGAGTCCCTCGATCCGGTCGACGTCTGGTTTGTCCAGGCGGTCGAGGAACTGCTTGGCGTAGGTGGACAGGGCCTCGACGTAGCGTCGCTGGCCCGCCGCGAAGAGGGTGTCGAGCGCCAGCGAGGACTTGCCGGACCCCGAGGGGCCGGTGATGACGGTGAGCGCACCCCGGGGCAGATCCAGATCGATGTCCTTCAGGTTGTGCTGGCGGGCACCCCTGATCCGGATCGGTTGGTCCATGGTTTCCTGTCGTCCCCGTTGCCATCAGGCGCGATTCTTCCGACCGTGGAACGGCTGCCGCGCCCGCACGGGAGCGGTGGCCGTCCCGCAAATCTACCAACAAGACCCGACGGATCATGGATATCTACCCCCGCGCGGACTACGGAGCCCTCGCCCGCTACCTCCCCGACCGGTCGCCGATCGCGGCCGACCTGAGCGACAATCGCAACCTCTGGGGGGCCCACCCGGACGCGCTGGCGGTGCTCGCCGGATCGGACACGGCGGCGGCCTCCGAGTACCCGGGCAGCTACTCGGACCGCCTGGTCGGCGCGGTGGCGGCCCAGCTCAACATCGGGCCGGAGAATGTGACGACTGGGGCGGGGGGACGGGGGTGCTCGACGCGCTCATGCGGGCCGTCGCGCCCACCACCATGCGCTACCTCGACCCGGGCTGGCCCGCCGCGGGAATGCTCGCGGTCATGAACGGGCACAGGCCGGTCGCGGTCGAGTGGCAGGAAGCGCTGGACGACCCCATGCGGTTCGCCGGGTCAGAGCCGTGCATTGTCTTCCTCGCCAACCCCGGGAACCCGACCGGCGAGGCCGTCCCCGACGAGTGGATCCGGGCCGTCTACGCGCACACCGAGGCGGTGGGCTCCGTGCTGATCATCGACGAGGCGTATGGGGAATACAACCGCGACGCTTCCGACCTGACGCCCTACGAGTTGGCGCTGGCGGGAGAGCGTACGATCTGCGTCAAGACGCTCTCCAAGGCGTACGGGCTTGCGGGGCTGCGGGCCGGCTACGGCGTTGGGAGCGCGGCGATGGTGCTCGAGGTGGACAAGGGGCGGGGTCCGTTCGTGGTGACGAGCGTGACGAGCGCCGCCGCCGCGGCCGCGATCTCCAGCAAGTCGTCCTGGCTGGCGGACACCATCGCCGAGACGCGGGTCAATCGTGACCGCATTCGCGAAAGCCTTGTCCACCGCGGTTACCGGGTGCCCCGCTCGGCGGCCAACTTCGTCTTCATCCGGCTCCCTGCAGAGAAGCTGAACGACACCGCGGCCCGGCTGGAGCGGTGCGGCGTCCGGGTGCGTCCGTTCCAGAGCGATTCGCCCAGGGGGGACGGACTGCGGGCGACGGTGGCGCCATGGGACCAGATGCAGCGACTGCTGGACGGGCTGGACCTGGTGGCGTCGGGAGCGGTGTAGAGCGGTCGTCCTTCGCCCATGAGCAGCGGCTACGAAGAGGAGGTCCTCGGCAAGGCCTACGACTCGCGGCTGATGGCCCGGCTGCTTCGCTACCTGCGCCCCTACCGGTTGCAGGTGGCGGGTGCGGTCCTCCTTCTCATGGTCGCGTCGGGGCTCGCGGTCGTCGGCCCCTATCTGACCAAAATCGCCCTGGACGAAGCCATCCCGCAGGGAGACGGCGGCCAGCTTGCCTTCCTGGCCATCCTCTTCCTCGCGGCCGTCGTGCTCGGCTTCGTGTTCGAGTATGCGCAGGCGCTGCTCACAACCTGGCTGGGCCAGCGCGTGATGTACGACCTGCGCACCCAGATCTTCGCGAAACTCCAGCGCCTGGACCTGGCCTTCTACGACCGCAACCCGGTCGGCCGCCTGATGACGCGCATCACCTCCGATGTGGAAACGCTGAACGAGCTCTTCAGTTCGGGGGTGGTGACGGTCTTCGGCGACCTGTTTACGCTGCTGTTCATCGTGGGCGCCATGCTCCAGATGGACGCCGAGCTGGCGCTGGTCACCTTCAGCGTGCTGCCCTTCGTGGCCTGGGCCGCCTTCGTCTTCCGGTCGCGGATCCGGGGCGCGTACCGCGACATCCGGGTGCGCCTGGCCCGCATGAACGCCTTCCTGCAGGAGCGCTTCACCGGCATCCGGGTCGTCCAGCTCTTCAATCGCGAGGACGCCGACCTGGAGCGCTTCAAAGGCCTCAACGACGACTACCTGGGCGCGCACCTGCGGTCGATCCGGTACTACGCGCTGTTCTTCCCCGTGGTCCAGCAGCTGACCGCGGTGGCCCTCGCGCTGATCCTCTGGTACGGGGGCGGCGCAATGGTCAGGGGGGCTGTCACCATCGGGGTGCTCGCAGCCTTCCTGGACTATGCGCGCCGCTTCTTCCGCCCGATCCAGGACCTGTCCGACAAGTACAACCTCCTGCAGGGCGCGATGGCATCGTCCGAGCGGATCTTCCGGCTGCTCGACCGCGAGCCCGCCATCGAGGACTCGCCCCGGCCAGCGCTGTATCCCATCGGCGCTCCCGGCGAGATCCGCTTCGAGAATGTCTGGTTCGCCTACGGAGGCGCCGACGCCGAAACGGGGGAGCCGGACTGGGTGCTGCGTGACGTCTCGTTCACCGTCTCCCCGGGAGAGAAGCTGGCCATCGTGGGGCACACCGGGGCCGGCAAGACCACCCTCATCAACCTGCTCATGCGTTTCTACGAGCCCCAGCGCGGCCGTATCCTGGTGGACGGCGTCCCCATCGGGGAGCTCCGCATGAGGGACCTGCGGGGGCGCATCGGACTCGTGTTGCAGGACATCTTCCTATTCAGCAAGTCGGTCGACTACAATGTGCGGCTCGGCTCCGGATCCATCGATGCCGAGCAGGTCGCGGGTGCGCTGGAGGCCGTCGGCGGCGCCCCTTTCGTGGAGAGACTGCCCAACGGCGCGGCGCAGGAACTCGGCGAGCGCGGAGCCAGTCTGTCCGTGGGGGAGAGACAGCTGTTGTCCTTCGCCCGCGCGTTGGCCTTCGACCCCGGCATCCTGGTGCTCGACGAGGCCACCAGCTCGGTCGACTCCGCGATCGAGGCCCGCATCGAGGAGGCCACGGACCACCTCATGCGGGGTCGGACGTGTCTGGTCATCGCGCACCGGCTCTCAACCGTTCGGGGCGCGGACCGGATCCTGGTCATGCATCACGGGGTGCTGGCCGAGGAGGGAACGCATCAGGAGCTCCTGGGGTCCGGAGGACTCTATAGGCGACTGCACGAATTGCAGTTTGCAGTTCGGGGAAATGACGAAACCGTGACCGGACCGTGATGGCGGCGAATACAGTTGACATGAGGTTGCGGGCATGTCGAGGTGACCTCGGCGGACTTTGAGCCCGCCACGCCACGAACTGCCCATTGCGTCCACGACGATGAGGCGTTCATATGGAAGGAATCAAAGTCGCTCGGGACCATTGTGGACATTCCACTCCCGCCGCCACCCCCGGCGTCAATATGCCCGTAGTCCATTCCAATGGGAGTTAACCAGATCGTGCGCAGGAGTCGCCGCCGCCCCGCCACCACTGCGGGAACCGTCGCTCCCGGCCCGGAGTTCGAGCGACGCACCCGGGAAGATGCCACACTCGACGACCTCGATCTCGAGTTGGCCGCTCTCTTCCTTCGACCGAGTCCCGTCGGAAACAGGTCCGTACTCGATGCCCTGCAGCATTACGGACTGATTCGGCGCCAGGATGACGGCTGGAGAGTCACCAACGCCGCCCTCCTGCTTTTCTGTCACCCCGACCGACGGAATTGGCATCCTGGTGCAGGACTGCGCGTTCGGCGGGTCGCCGGCACGCAGACCGTGGTCGGTCGCAGCCAAAACGTGACCTTGATCGGACACGTGCCCCCTCCTTTGGCCATCGCGGTCAAGGACGGGATGAGAATGGTCGAGGGACAGATTGGTCGTTCCGAGGCGCTACGCGAGATCTTCTTCCGGGACATGCCCGAATACCCCGGCTTCGCGTGGCGTGAAGTTGTCGTAAACGCTATGGCACATGGGGACTACGGAATCCGGGGCCACGGCACCGAGGTCACCTTCTTCGATGACAGACTCGAGGTGTTTAGCCCCGGAGGACCGCTCGCACCCGTGACGGTCGAGGCCCTCGGCGCGGGATCACCGGGGCGCGCCACGCGCAATCCGATATTGGCACACGTCTTGGCAGACGTCGGGATCATGCAGGGCCGTGGCACAGGCTTCGCGCGAGTGTTCAAGGAGATGTCGGACAGTTCCCTGCAACCCCCTAAGGTTGTGCACCAGCACGGTCTGCTTCAGGTGACGCTTCGCAATGAGCCTCAGTATGCCATGGCAGGTCCGGGATGGAAGAACGTTGTGCGTTCGCTGCCCGTATCGCCCGACCAAAAGAGAATCCTGCTGGCACGCCCCGACGGGTTCACCCATGACGACTATCGCAGGCTGAACTCGGTCGTGGAGGGGGATGCGAAGCAGGGCGTGCACGATCTTGTGAAAAAGGGCATCACGACATGCGCGTTCAAGGATGAGGACGAGCTTCCCATCTACTACCTCACGCCCGAGCTGGACGACACCCGCTTTTTTCTCGAAGACAGGGTCCCCAAGCTCCGTGAGTTCTTCCAGCGCGACCCGAAGCTGCGCCCGGCCAACTATCGAAAGCTCTTCGAGGCAGCGCCCGCCCAGGCCTCGCGCGAACTGCGCCAGCTGGTGGAGCTCGGCTTCCTCCAGGTGGAGGGGCGCGGACGGGGAAAGGGCTACCTGCCGATGGCGGGACTCCGGAAGTGATTTGGCGGGATTCGGTCGCCCGATAGAACATCGGTCCACTACGTTACGTAGCCGCAACCGCGCGCCGGAGGACAAAAAGGCCCATATTGGGCGCCTGTGGATTTCATCCTCGAATCCAGGGCACTCATGAGATTGGGCGCCGGGAACGGACCACAGGAATCACGATCGGTGCACGCCGTGGACCGGACCGCGAACGCCGTTGAACACTCAGAAAAGGAAAACCCGCAATGACCTTCCTACCCATCTCCATCGTTCTCATCGCTCTGGGGGCGATCGTCTACAGTCTCCCCAAGGGGACCGCCAAGATCCCGACCAAGCTGGTCGGCTACGTCCTCTGGTTCATGGGCGCGGCCGTCATCCTCCTGAACGCCGTCGTCCTGATCGGCGTCGGAGAGGTCGGGGTCAAGCACTTCCTGGGCACGGTCGATCCCAATCCGCTCGAACAGGGCATGCACATCATCAACCCGCTGGCGTCCGTGGAGCGGATGTCGGTGCGGGAGCAGTCCTTCCCGCCTCAGGGCAACGTCGAGCAGATCGAGGCGCAGACCTCGGAGCAGCTGAACGTGACGCTGGAGGTCTCGCTCATCTTCGAGATCAACGTCGACAATGCTCCGCGCCTCTATGGCGACCTCGGCTCCGAAGAGCAGATCAAGCGGATCATCGTGCTGAGCGCCGTCCGCAACGGAGTCCGCGACGCGGTCGCAACCAAGTCGATCAACGACATCTTCTCGCCGAACCGCCGCGAACTGGCGACCGCCATGAAGGAGGAGATCCAGGCCAAGGCCGGAGACCGGATCGATGTCGTCGAGGTCTTCGTCCGCGACATTCAGGCTCCGGAACGCGTCCGGGAGGCAATCGAGAACAAGCTGGAGCGCGAGCAGCAGGTGGCCGCCGAGGAGTTCCAGACCCAGATCATCCAGGAACAGGCAAGGCAACAGGCGGAAGAGGCGAAGGGGATCGCCGAGGCCCAGCGCATCATCAGCCAGGGTCTGTCTCAGGAATACCTGACGTTCTTCTACATCCAGCAGCTATCGAACATGCCCGAGGGGACGCTGGTGTACGTGCCCACCGAGGGCGGGATCCCGTTGATAAGGAATCTGGGCGGGGGACGGTAGCTGTTTCGGTGATTTGTAAACTGTACATTACATTTTGTAAACTTCTCATTACTTCGTGAACCAGATGAGCACCGGAGGGAAGCCGCCGACGCGCCGCAAGCACCGGCCATGGGCGAGGAGACTGGCCGCGGTGGCGGTCGTACTCTTCCTGGCGACGGCCGTCATATCGGTCGGGACCGGCTGCTCGCCGGTGTACGTCATCAAGGCCGGTTGGGCGGAGGCCAAGATCCTCAACGCCCGCCGACCACTCGCCGAGGTGATCCTCGCGCCGGAGACCGACGAGCGGACCCGCGGGAAGCTGACCCTGGCCCGCGAAGCGCGCGAGTTTGCCATCCAGGCGCTGAAGCTCGATGTGGGCGACAGCTACACGACCTACACCGAACTCGAGCGCGACACCCTGGCCATGGTGCTCTCGGCCGCCTACCAGGACCGGCTCGCGTCGCGCACCTGGTGGTTTCCCATCGTGGGCCGCGTCCCGTACCGGGGGTTCTTCGACCTGGAGGACGCGCAGGAGGAGCAGCGCAAGCTCGAAGACGAGGGATTCGACACCCTGCTGCGGCCAACCGCCGCCTTCAGCACCCTGGGCTGGTTCTCCGATCCTCTCCTGTCCACCATCGTGAGATACGACGAGGTCGAGCTGGTGACCACGATCTTCCACGAACTGTCCCACAACGACCTCTTCGTGCCGGGGCAGGTGCGCTTCAACGAGAGCTTCGCGACCTGGGTGGGCAGGACCGCCGCCATCGAGTTCTTCTGCACGCGGCCCGGCGGGGGCCCGGACACCGTGTGGTGCAACCGGGCCCGCGACCGCTGGCACGACATGCAGCTCTTCTCCCGCTTCATCGACGGTCTCGTGGAGGAGTTGGAGGAAGTATACGGGGATTCGGTCACCACCCGGGAAAGTAAGCTCGCGCGCCGCCAGGCGGTCTTCGAGCGGCACCAGCAACATCTCCGCGAGGAAGTCCGGCCCCGCTTCCTGTCGCTCACCTTTTCCGGGTTCGATGCCGTCCCCCTGAACAACGCCATCCTGCTCAGCCGCATGCTGTACTACCACCGCCTCCCCGATTTCGACGCACATCTCGCGGCCAGCGGGGGGGCGCTCCAGACGGCCATCCAGTCGCTCAAGACCGGAATCGAAGGCGTGGACGACCCCTTCGAAGTCCTCCCCGCCACCGGGGAACCGGAGCCGCCCGGACTGTAAGAGGACTCCTTTTCCGTCGCGCGTTGCCAGCCCGCCCAAGCACCGCTCTCGGTACTCGGGCGGGTTTGTCCGCGGAATGTTAGCTTATTCGGTTGGCGACCAACCCCCGCCGCCCCGCACCGCGAGCCTCCAGCAACCTCACCGTCACATGTCCACCCCAACCGACCGGACCTACAACCCCACCGCCATTGAGCGCGAGTGGCGGGCCACCTGGGATCGCGAGGGCACCAACTCCTTCACGCTGCACGAACTGCGCACCGCCGAACGCCCGTTCTACAACCTCATGATGTTCCCCTACCCCTCCGCCGAGGGGCTGCACGTGGGCAACATCTACGCATTCACCGGGGCCGATGTCCACGGCCGCTTCAAGCGCATGCAGGGCCACGACGTATTCGAGCCGATCGGCTTCGACGCCTTCGGGATCCACTCCGAGAACTTCGCGCTCAAGGCGGGCGTCCACCCGATGGACCTGATCCCCGCCAACGTGGCCAACTTCACCCGCCAACTCCGCCGCATGGGGGGGATGTTCGACTGGGATCACACGGTCGACACCACCGCGCCCGAGTACTACAAGTGGACCCAGTGGCTCTTCCTGCAGTTCTTCAGGCACGGGCTGGCCGAGCAGAAGGAGGCGCCGGTCAACTGGTGTCCGTCGGACATGACCGTGCTCGCGAACGAGCAGGTGGTGGTCGGGGCTTGCGAGCGGTGCGGCACCCCGGTCGAGCAGCGCTTCATTCGCCAGTGGTTCCTGAAGATCACCGAGTACGCGGGGCGTCTGCTGGACAATCTGCCGGAGATCGACTGGTCGGAGACCACGCGGAAGGCGCAGCGGGCGTGGATCCGGCGGTCGCGGGGGGCGGAGATCCGGTTCCCGGTGGTGACGGAAGGGGCGGAGGGGGACGAGGCCGTCGTGCCGGTGTTCACCACGCGGCCGGATACCGTCTTCGGTGCGACCTACATGGTGCTCGCGCCCGAACATCCGCTGGTCGATACCGTCACCAGCGATGCCTGCCGGGAAGGGGTGGACGCCTACCGCGCCCGCACCCAGGCCAAGGACCTGGTCGCCCGGCAGAAGATCGAGAAGCACAAGACGGGTGTGGCCACGGGGGGATTCTGCATCAACCCGGCAACGCGCCAGCCGATCCCTGTCTGGATCGCCGACTACGTCCTCATGGGGTACGGGACCGGCGCCATCATGGCCGTGCCGGGCCACGACGAGCGCGACTTCGATTTCGCCCACACCTACGACCTCCCGATCGTGCGGGTGGTGGCCGACGAGGGCGAGGACGCCGACACCCCGCTCACGATCGCCTACGAATACCCGCAGGGCAGCCTGGTGAACTCGGGCCGCTACAACGGCCTGTCACCGGAGGACGCCATGCGGGCCATCGTGGACGATCTGGCGGAAGAGGGCCTCGCCGAAGGCCAGGAGAACTTCCGCCTGCACGACTGGTGCATCTCGCGCCAGCGCTACTGGGGACCTCCCATCCCCATCATCCACTGCGACGATTGCGGCCCGGTCGCCGTCCCCGAAGAGGACCTCCCGGTGGTGCTGCCCCGGGTCGAGGACTTCCGCCCCGACGAGTCCGGGGTCAGTCCTCTGGCCCGGGTCCGCGAATGGTACGAGGTCCCCTGCCCCTCGTGCGGCCGCGACGCCACCCGCGAAACCGACGTCTCCGACACCTTCCTGGACAGCGCGTGGTACTTCCTGCGCTATCCGTCGACCGACTTCGACGACCGCCCCTTCGACCCCGAAATCACGCGGCGCTGGCTGCCCGTCGACACGTACATTGGCGGCAACGAGCACGCCGTTCTGCACCTTCTCTACGCGCGCTTCGTCGCCATGGCGCTCCACGACATGGGGTGGATCGACTTCGGGGAGCCCTTCACGCAGTTCCGCGCCCACGGACTCATCATCCGCGAGGGCGCCAAGATGTCCAAGAGCAAGGGCAACGTTATCGTCCCGGACCCGATCATCGATCGGTACGGCGCCGACACCTTCCGTGTGTACCTCATGTTCCTGGGGCCGTTCATGGCGGGCGGCGACTACCAGGACAAGGGGATTTCGGGTCCGCACGGCTTCCTGCACCGCCTGTGGGAGTCGGTGGTGCCGCGCGAGGGCGAACTGGGGGACGGACCTCCCGATCCCGGGCTGGAACCGAAGCTGCACCGCACCATTGAGCGGGTGACCGAACAGATCGCGGCGCTGCGCTACAACACGGCCATCGCGGCCATGATGGAGTACCTGAACGCGGTGCGGGCCGGGGGAAGGATTCCCGTGCGCGCCGAGATCGAGCCGCTGGTATGCCTGGTGGCGCCTTACGCGCCCCACATGGCCGAGGAGTTGTGGCGGCGGCTGGGGAACCGCGAGAGCATCTTCGACGGCGCCAACTGGCCCGACTTCGACCCCGCAAAGGCGGCCGAGAACCAGGTGAAGGTGGCCGTGCAGGTGAACGGCAAGGTGCGGGGCACGGTGTCGGTGCCGAAGGGCGCGGACCGGGAAGCCGTGACGGCGCTGGCGCGGGAGGAGGCCAACGTGGCCCGGCACCTGGAAGGGATGGACATCCGCAGGATCATCCACGTCCCGGACCGTCTCCTCAACTTCGTGGTTGCGAGGGAGGTGGTCCGCGTTCAGTGACATCAGAGTCAGTGACAACCGAAAAGAGAGCTGAGGCCATGCCCCTGGCCGCGGGCACATCCGCCGCCATCGAACACCTTGCCATTGACACCATCAAGGTCCTGGCAATGGACGCGGTCCAGGAGGCCAACTCGGGCCACCCGGGCACACCCATGGCCCTCGCACCGGTCGGCTACGTCCTCTGGACCCGCCACCTGCGGCACAATCCCCGCGATCCCGGCTGGGTCGACCGCGACCGTTTCGTCCTCTCGGCCGGCCACGCGTCCATGCTCATCTACAGTCTCCTGCACCTGACCGGCTACGACCTGTCGCTGGAGGACATCCGCCAATTCCGGCAGTGGGGCAGCAGGACACCCGGCCACCCCGAATACGGGCACACCCCCGGCGTGGAGACCACCACCGGGCCCCTCGGCCAAGGTGTCGCCAACACCGTCGGGATGGCGCTGGCGGAACGCTGGCTGGCGAATCGCTACAACCGTCCCGGGCACCAAGTGGTGGACCACCGCACCTGGGCGATCTGCTCCGACGGCGACCTCATGGAGGGGATTTCGCACGAGGCGGCTGAGATCGCGGGGCACCAAAAGCTGCACAAGCTGACCTGGATCTTCGACGACAACCGGATCACCATCGAGGGCGCGACCGACCTGGCCACCGCCACCGACCAGGGCCGCCGCTTCGAGGGGTACGGATGGCACACCCTGACGGTCCACGACGGCACCGATCTCGCGGCCATCGACGCCGCGCTGGAGGCCGCCAAGGCCGAAACCGAGCGGCCCACCCTGATCGTGCTGCGCACCACGATCGCCGAGGGCAGCCCCAACATGGCCGGCACGGCGGACACGCATGGCGCCCCCCTGGGCCCCGCCGAGATCGAGGCCACCAAACGCAACATCGGGTATCCGTCGCTGGAACCGTTCCATGTGGAGCCCGCGGCCGTGGAGCATTGGCGCCGCGGCGCGGGGACCTGGGAGAACACACAGCAGGCGTGGGACCGCCGCTTCGAGGCGTACCGCACGGTCCACCCCGATCTCGCAGCCGACTTCGCCGCGGCCGCCGCGGGCGAACTGCCGATCGATTGGGAAAACGCGCTCCCCGACCTCGCCGACGCCCCCGCAACCGCCACCAGAAACCACTCGGGCAAGGTGCTCCAGGGGGCCGCGCGCGCCATTCCGAACATGCTCGGCGGATCGGCCGACCTGGGCGGCTCCAACAAGACGGACATCACGGGCGGGGGCGATCTTCTCGCGGACAATCCGGGCGGGCGGATCATCCACTTCGGGGTGCGCGAGCACGCCATGGGCGCGCTGATGAACGGCATGGCGCTTCACGGCGGGGTACATCCCTTTGGTGGCACCTTCCTCATCTTCTCCGACTACATGCGCCCCGCCATACGCCTGGCGGCACTCATGGGACTGCCGGTCATTTACGTCTTCACCCACGACAGCATCGGCCTGGGAGAGGACGGCCCGACGCACCAGCCGGTCGAGCAGTTGGCGGCGCTGCGGGCTATCCCCGGGCTCCTGGACCTGCGACCGGGGGACGGTCCCGAGACGGTGGAGGCGTGGCGGGCGGCCATGCGTCACCGGACCGGGCCCTCGTTCCTGGCGCTCACCCGCCAGACGGTGCCATGGATCGACCGGGGGCCGGAAAACCCGTCCGCGGACGGCCTGCACCTGGGCGGCTACACCCTGCGGGAGTCACCGACCGATAGCACCGACGCGGTCATCATCGCCTCCGGCTCCGAGGTCGGCGTGGCGATGGCCGCCCGCGGGACGCTCACCACAGACGGAATCGGCACGCGGGTGGTCAGCATGCCCAGTTGGCGCCTCTTCAGCGCCCAGCCCGCGGGATACCGGAAAGAAGTGCTCCCCCCCGGCGTCCCCAAGGTCTCGGTCGAGGCGGGCAGCACATTGGGATGGGAGCGCTGGGTCGGCGACGGTGGCATCGCGATCGGAATCGACCGCTTCGGCGCGTCGGCGCCCTGGCAGGAGATGTATGGTCAGTACGGGATTACGGCCGCGGCGGTCCGGGACGCCGTTCGCGAAGCCCTGGCCGCCGCGTGTCCGGAAAGCTGATCCGGCCGAAGCGACTCGCGCCATCCGATTGCACCCTTCCGCCCAATCCCGTCGCTCCCGCCGGAACGTCGTGCGGCGCCCTGACAGCCCATGGACAGAATCCCCCCGGCTTTCGACCGGCGATGCATCCGCGCTGGCCGCCAAGTGACCACACCGCTTGAGTAACGGTTTTCGCGTCCGGCGTGTCCTAGCACCGAGGACGCCCTGTCGCCGAAATCCGGCATGGCGGCGTCGATTGGCGGTTTCCAGGTGGTCCGGCGGAACAAACCGCTTTGGCCAGCGTTAGATTGTATTCAGTCCGGAAGTACCGATTCCGTAACTTCGCCCCAGCAAGAGGCAGGGATGGCAACACGGAAATGACCGCCCAGGACCTGCCTGGGGTTTCGCACATCGTGGGGCGCGTCTGCGCCGTGGCACTCGCACTGGGTTGCTTCGCGCCCACGCCGACCGCGGCGGCCCAGGACACGACGAAGGTCGTCCGTCTCCGTGCCCTGAGCGTCGAAGTGCCGCGGCCCATCGCGACGACCGGCGGGACGAGCGCCGTCGTGGTCTCCCTCGACTCGGCCGGGATCGTGGCTGCGGCAACCATGGAACAATTCCTGCGCCGCATGCCCACCGTCCAGATCCGGGCCAACTCGCGCGGTGAAGCCCAGCCCGATCTTCGCGGCGCCGAAGACCGGCAGATCGCAATCTTCCTGGACGGCATCCCCCTGACCATCGGCTGGGACCACCGGACCGACATGTCGGTGATTCCCCTCACGTCCGTCCGCAGGATGACCCTCTACCGGGGGCTCTCGTCGATGCTGCACGGACCGAATGTCCTCGGGGGCGCCATCGAGTTCGACGTGGGACGCGGGGCCTCGCTCGAGACGTCTGTGCCAACGTTCCTCGGAGCGGTTTCCATCGACCAGGAGGGGGGAGCCGGCACCTCCGCCGCGACGGGCGCCACCGTCGAGAGCGATGCCGGCGCCTGGGTGTTCCGCGGCGGGGCCGGATACCGCGACAGCCCGGGCGTCACACTCCCCGCGGGAACCATGGATGACAGGCGCCTGCGCGACAATCTGCTCCACGACGCCGACAACCGGCGCCTCAACTCCGACCGCCGCCTGGCCGACGGTTTCGTCGCGGTCAGGTACCATGGAACCGGCGGCGCGTGGCTCTCGACCCTGGTGACCGTCTCCGACGCCGAGCGCGGCATCCCTCCCGAAGCCCATGTCGACGACCCGCGCCTTTGGCGCTATCCCAACCAGGAGCGGCAGTTTCTGACGCTTTCGGGCGGCACCGGCACCCGCGACACGCGCTCAGGCCAGGGAGACCTGGAGGTCAGCTTCGGCCTGGACCGTTCCACGACGCAGATCGACGAATACTCGACCCCCGCGTACAACACCGTGGTAGACGGAGAAACCGGCTCCACGACAACGCTGACCGGGCGCATACTGGGTGACCACGATTTCGAGGCCGGCCCCGAGGTGTGGACCGCATTCACCCTCTCCAACGTGAGCCACACCGAAGATTTCATATCCGGCAACTCGTTCGAGTATCAGCAGCGCCTGTGGAGTCTGGGAGGCGAGGTCGAAGTCGGCAGCGAGGACATTCTCCGGTCCGACAACGGGGCCACGCGCTGGACGGTCGGCGCGTCGCTGGACGGGTCCGATACGCCCCTCAGCGGCGACAAGGAACCCCTGGGCAGGATCTGGGACTGGGGCGTGCGGGCCGGGGTGAGCCGCACCGCGGCGGGCGGGAACGTGCTCATGCACGCGGGATTCAGCCGCCGCACCCGCTTTCCCTCGCTGCGGGAACTTTATTCCGGGGCCCTGGGACGCTTCCGTCCCAACCCCGACCTGCGGCCCGAGAGCCTCAAGGCCGGCGAGGCGGGCATCACGATCACGGACGGTGGTGACAACCAGCTGCAGATCGTCGGGTTTCATCACCGCCTGACCGACGGCATCGTGCGCGTCAGCACCGTGACTGCGGGCGGTTCCAAGTTCCAGCGCGTCAACCGCGACCAGGTCCGCTCCACCGGGGTCGAACTCCTCACTGCGGGCACCCTGGGCGCCCTCACCTTCGGAGGCAGCTTCACTCTGCAGCGCGTCCGCATTCGCGACCCCGCCGCATCGGGCCAGGATGAATTGGGCGAATACGCACCGGCGCTTTCCGGCACGGCAAATCTGGGTGCAGTGGTCCCCGGCGAGGTGGCCGTCGAGGGGTTCTTTCGCTATCGGGGCGTTCAGTACTGCCAGAACTTCGAGGTCGCCGGTCTGGACAGAATGGATGCCAGCGCAACGGTCGACCTGGAGGCGCGGCGGGCCCTGTACGGTGGCGGCGGGGGGTCGAGGTGGATGCTGGAGGGCACGGTGGGAGTGGCCAACCTCACCGATTCGACGGTGCTCGACCAGTGCGGACTGCCCCAGCCCGGGCGGACGTTCCGGATACAGTTCAACATCCGGTAGTCCGGCGGATCCCTCCCGTCAGATGACTTCCAGCACCTCCAGCGGCAGCCACCCCACCTTCCCGTCCACCAGCACGATCTCCACCCATCCCCCCGCCCGCCGGTCGATGCGCACCGTCGTCCCCTCGTGCAGTGTGAACACCGTCAGCCCGCCGTCCTCGGAGGGAGCGCTCAGGACCCTGGCCTCGCTCGCCATCACGACCGCCTCCTCGGCCCTGCCCAGCCCCGTCTCGCGGATCATCAGCGTTGTGCCCAGCAGGACCGTGGCCACCGCCGCCCCGTACGCGAAGCGGCGCAGCGGCCCGCGCCAACCGGCCGGGCGCCGCAGCACGATCAGCACAACGGACGCGCCCAGGAGCAGGTAGCAGCCGGCCACCAGCGCCCGGAGCACGCCACCGGGAATCAGGCCCATCCACCAATCGAAGACCGACAGCAGCCAGAAGCGCGGCAGCGGTTCGATCCGGTCCTGTAGCCGCTGGTTGACCAGAGCCAGGTTGGCCCGGATGTCGTCGTTGCCCGGATCCAGGCGGGCGGCGCGCCGGTAGTTGAGGACGGCGCGCGCGGTCTCGCCCAGGCGGAAGTGCGCGTTACCGAGGTTGTAGTAGACCTCGGCCGACTCGAACCCGCCTTCGATCACCGCGCCGTAGCTGGCCGCGGCCGCGCCGAAGTCGCCCTCCTGGTAGAGGCGGTTGCCCTCGGCGAACAGGGACTCCTGTTCCACGTTGCGCGCAACCGCGCCACCCGGAAGAAGCAGGACACCCACCGTGGCCAGGCCGAACCAGAAGCGCCTCACGACGACAGCTCCCTGGCCAAATCGCCCATGATCGCCGCCGCCCGTTCGAGCACCCTTTCCGGCGACTCCCGCTCGGCTCCGGCCGGGGCGAACCGCTGCAGGTCGCAGTCGTCCAGGCAGACAAAGAGGCGTTCCAGCGTTTCGTCCGACACACCGCGGCGGCGCGCCAGACCGCCCGCCTCTTCGCGCACCAGCCCCGCCTCCGCCACGTTCAGCTTGTCGGCCAGGAACCCCTGCAGCGCGCCAGCGACCTCGGCGTAGAAGTCGCGTGGATCGCCCACCGCAAGTCCCTTGGCCGTGGCCAGCCGCTTCCTGGCCATCCGGCGCGCCCGGCGCACCCGCGCGTAGGCCACGTCCCCCTCGATCCGGTCCCGGTGGCGACGGACCGCCGCCGCCCCCACCACCGCTGCCACAGGCAGCAGCAGTACGATCCAGAACCCGGCGGTCGTGTGGAGCGGCACGCCCGTGCGCCGGAAGTCGGGCGTGCCGATGTGGATGAAGCGGATCTCCTCCCGGATCGATTCCACCGCCGACGGCACCGCCCCGGTCTCCGCGCTCATGGCCGCCGCGTCCCCCGTGACGGTGATCTCGACGGGCTGCGAGCGGGCGATGCCATAGGTTCGCGTCCGTGCGTCGAAATACGACATCTCGACCAACGGAAGGGTCAGTTTGCCGGGCGCGCGCGGGATGAGCACGTACTCGTAGGTGCGCGTCCCCTGGATGCTGCCGCCACCGGGCGCGATGCGATCGGTGGTCTCGGGGGGGAAGACCTCGAATTCGTCCGGGAAGGTGATGTCGGGCGGCGCGAGGGCACGCAGGTTGCCGGTGCCGGTGACCGCCAGGCGGAAGGTGACCGCCTCGTTGGCCGCGACCGAAGCGCGGTCGACCGTGGCGGCGATGTCCAGCTCGCCGACGTGACCGGTGAAAGAGGCGGGACGGCCGTCCGTGGGCAGGGGCTGCACCTCGATGGTGACGGGACGTGAGGCCACCGCCACCGGGACGCGGCGGTCGAGGGCACTCAGCCCGCCGAAGATGTCCCCGAAGATGTCCTGCCGCCGCCGGTCGGGCACCCGCACCTGCGCCTGGATGCCCAGGGGATCGAGCGTCCGCTCGCCGGGGCCGGTCGGGAAGAGGGCCACGCGCCGGATGGTGGCCGTCTGGTACTCGACGCCGTCCCGGATGACCCGCTCCACCTGCGGCGACTGCGACTGTTCCAGCTCCTCGGTCCAGAATCCGGTCGTCTGGGGGAGGGTGGTGATGCCGTAGGAGTCGACCGTGACGCGGGTAAAGATCCGGTACTCGACCACGACCGGTTCGTTCTCGAAGACGGTCGTGCGGCTGACCTCCGCGTCGACGAAGAGGTCCTCGGGCGGGATCCCGTCGGCGGGGTCACCGGTGTCGGCGATACCGCCCCGCGGCGCCGGCGTGTCGGCAACGGTCAGGGAGACCGGCTCGGTCTCGTATGTGCGACCGCCAGCCGTGACCTTCACGGCCCCGATCTCGAAGATTCCGTCCTTGCGGGCCTGGAAGCGGTACTGGTAGGTGAGCGTGACGCTGCTGCGGCCGTTGACGATCTGCACCGAGGTGGAGGTCCCCGCGCCGAGGTATTGGCCGAATTCCTCCATGTCGGGGAGGACGGGGTCCGCGTCGGCCTGCTGCGTGCCCGAAATCTCGACGTTGAGTACGAACTGGCCGCCGAATCCGACGCGGGGGGACGAGAGGAAGGCGCGGACCTGGATGTCCTGTGCGTGGGTGGCGGCGGGGAGGAGGGGGAGGGCGAGGAGGGGGACAAGGAGCGGCAGGGCACGCCGGACAGGCCGGTGCGCGAAACGCAGGGTGCGGGCCAATGCGTCGTTGGCGGTGATGGGGAAGGTCCGCGGTCGCGGAATCCCGAACGGCAATCCGGGTGACACGCCTACCGCGCCTCCGCTCCCGCGGGAACCACCGTGACGGTGAAGGGATGGCTTCGGGTGGTGCCGTAGGATTCGGTCTCGGGGTCGAAGTAGGACATCTCGATGGCGGGGATGACGTAGGTGCCGGGGGTGGTGGCGGTGAGGTGGTAGGTGTAGGTGCGGGTGCCGCTCAGGCCACCCCCACGCCGTGGCAGGTCCGAGTCGATCTCGGGCTCGGACACCTCGAAACCGCCCGGGAAATCGATTTCCGGATCCGGGAGCGCCTCAACCGCTCCCTCTACCGCCACCTCGACCTGCAGGATCACCACCTCGCCCTCCTCGGCGCGGTTGCGGTCCACCCACGACACAGCCTCAAGCGCGCCCACATGGCCCCGGAAGGATGCGGGACGGCCCTCCTCGGGCAGCGGGAGAACCTCCAGCGTGTGTGGGTCGGAGGTGAGAATCATCGAGTTTTCGACGCGCCCGCGGGCTGCCGCAAGCCCCCACGCGAACACTCTGGCCTCCACGGTGGCAGCGCCCACATTCACTTGACCGGCCCGCCGCGGCAGGAGCGCGACCCTGCGCACCCAACGCCGCTCTTGACGACGGCCATCGACAACCACCTCCCAGCGAAATCGTCCACGGCTGAGCTCCACGACATCAAAGTCATCGAACGAAGGCCAGGACCTCGTGCCGATCATCGGCCCCGGGATCCCCGGTTCATGGGCCACCGAATACTCGACGACCACGGGCTCGTTGACATAGGCGAAGGTCTCGCTGGGCATACCCTCAAGAGAGAGATCGTCGGGCGGATCCGCGTCGCCGGTCGGCATCTCGTCCACGACCATGGAGATCGGCTGGCTTTCGAATGTCTGGCCGTTAGCCACGATCCGGATCGGGCCGATCTCGAATTCGCCCGCCTGGAGGGCACGGAAACGGTAGATACGGTCCGCGCGCCCCTCCATGAAGTCACTGGACTGCTCTTCAGCCTCGAGAAGCTCCGCAACGGCGTCCGGCAGGGGAGTCGCGGGCTCTTCGTCCAACTTACTGACTCCCCTGACATGCAATCCGAAGACGAACTCGCCGCCGACCCAGATTGATCGTGACCCCAGGTTCGCCTCAACATTCACTGGGCGAGGCCCGACCACCAGCGTCAACGGCTCGCTCTCGTACGTGCGATCCCCGTCCATGACCTTGACCGGCGGGATGATGAACTCCCCCTCTTCAGCAGCACTTAGGCGCCAACTCCAATGAGTGTCCGACAAACTCCCGGTGGGGCCCAAGCGACTGGCAAAGTCGAATACGTCGGGAGCAATGAACTCGGGGGTTTCGAACAGTGGGCCGAGGATTTCGACGGACAGGGTGACCTCATCTCCCACAACGACCCTGGACGGCTCGACGCGGGCCTGGACTACCACCTCGGAGCTGTTCTCGCGGTTCACCAGCACCGCTACCGGTTCGGTCTCCAAACTCCGGTCATCGGCAACGATTCGGAACGGGCCCACCTCGAACAACCCCGGTTCCCGGGCAATGAGAGCATAGGTCAGCGTGAACGTGTTCGAGGGTCCCTGGCCCTCTGCGCTCCCGACCTTCACGCCGACGGATGGTCTGGAGCGGCCCCTGGGTTGAACGAAGTCGAAGCGCTCCGGGATGGAGACGCTTTCGATCGTCTCCGCACCACTGACCTCGACCACCAACCGGAACTGGTCGCCCACGGCCAACTCAGGAGGATCCGCATACGCCCGCACGGTGGGATCCTGAGCCTGCACACCGGCGGTCGGCACCACGACAAGGCAGATAGAGGCAAACAACGACGCGGCCAGCACCCGGCAGGCCCGGCCCGGAGTCCCCTGGGACATCCGATTGATCGACACCACATTGCTCTTCTTCATTGCCTCAACCTCCTTCATTCCTGGCGGTCCCGACGACTGTGAGATCGAAGGGCTGGGTCCTGGCAGTTCCGTACGATTCCGTTTCGGCGTCGAACCAAGACACTTCCACCGAAGGGATCCGGAAGCTGCCCTCGCGCGTTGCGACCATCCGATAGCTGTAGGCGCGCGTCTCGGAGGGCAACATGCGGTTAGCGGATTGACGATTGCCACGGCCCTGAGTGTCGTCCATCTCCGGTTCGATGACCTCGAACCCGGCCGGGAATGCGATCTCCGGCTCCGGCATGGCCAGACCATGGACATCGCGCGAAACCTCGAGGCGGAAAGTCAGCGTGTCGCCGACTTCCATGTCTGTCCGGTCCACCCGTGAAACCAGGCCGAGCCGTCCCACATATCCCCGGAAGGACTCGGGGCGGCCCTCGGCGGGAAGCGGAACGACTTCGATGGGAATGGAGTCGGTGGTGAGGGTCATGGGGGCCCAGGTGCCCTCATTCCGGGCTCGGCTCACTTCGCCGAAGTAACGCCTGTTGCGTTCATGGATCTGGAAGCTGAGTGCGGCGGATCCGATCGTGGTCCGACCGGCCTCAATAGGGAAGAACATCACCCGGTGTTCCGAAGCGGCGCGGTACAGGCGACCATCCTCGGAGATGCGATTCCATCCAACTCCCTGGCTCAATCTCCGAACCTGGAAATCCTCCTGCAAAGGCAAGACGAGGGTGTCGCGTTCTTCGACCCTCCACCCGTCGAAACTCATCCGATCGTCTCTGGCAAGTATCCGGTAGGTGACGATCAACGGCTCGCCCACATAGACCCGGTGTTTGTCGGCCATGGCAGTGACTCGCAGGTCCTTCGGCAATTCGACCGGCGCGGGCGGGGAAGCCTCGCTGATCACCAGGCGCACCGGCTCGGTCAGAACCGTCTGCCCCGCGGCCATGATCCGTACGGGTCCGATTTCGAACTCGCCCGCAGCCGCGGCGCGGATATGGTACATCCGGCGAAGCGTAGGCCGGCCAAAATCCGATGACGATCCCTGGCCGCGGGCACGCGGAGGTTCCGCAAAGGCCGACATGTCAGGAAGCACGGGATCGTCATCCAGCTCGTTCACCCCCGGGACATCGACCATCAACAGGAAATCGCTTCCCACCCATGTCTCTTCGGTGTTGACGGACGCGCGCGCCTCAATGGTGGGAGGATCGTCAACGACTATCAGCGTGACCGGATTGGACTCGAAGGTTTCGTCTCCCACCGTGAACACCACCGGACCGATCTCGTGGGTGCCTGGCGCGGAGGCCGCCAGCTGAAAGACCATCGATCCGGCCTCCTGCGACATGCCCCCGGCCCAGATGGCAAAGTCCGAAAGATCGGGCAGGTCCGGCCACCCAAGGCGCAAATCGGCAGGCGTCACATCGACAATCAGCTCCAACCCCTCCGTCACCTGCACCTCGGTGCGGTCGAGCCTGGCCCGAACTGATACCGCGCCGGGTTCCGGCAGCGTCACCAACAGCGTGACCGGTTCCGTCCGGAGTTCCTTGCCGTCCGCTCTCAACTCGAAGGGACCCATCTCGAACGACCCCGCCGCGTTGGCGACCGCCGAATAGGAGAGGGTGACCGATCCGCCGACTTCTTCGCTCGTCGGATTGATACGTATGGCGTAGGGGACCGCGCCATTCGGAGACCTGTCGGCGAACCACCAGCTGAACAGCGGCTTCAAGTCCCCCACCTCGGTGGCGCCCGTGACCTCGACGGTCACACGGAACCGCTCGCCCAGTTCAACCTCGGCGGGTTCCACGTATGCACGCGCGGTGGGAACCTGAGCTGTCAGCGGGCCCACAACCGACACGGCGACCGCTGCCACGATCACCGTACCGACTGCCCGAACGGCCAGCACCCGTGTCAATCGCGGTTTACACTTCGGTTTACACATCCTACCAATCCTTCCTGGGCCTCCGCCCCCGTGCCTGCGCCGTCTTCCGGTTGACCTCGCCAGGGTCCTCGTTGACCGCCTGAAGCAGACGCTCGGCCTGCTCGGGAGTCATCTCGGCGGGCGACTCTCCCGCCTGTCCCTCGCCTTCCTGCTCTTCATTGGACTCCGGAGACTCGCCTCCGGGTTGTTCCTGTGACTGCGGTTGCTGCCCCTCCTCGCCCTCGTCCTCGCCCTCCGAGGGATCGTTCTGCTGCTGGTCGCCCTGCGACTGCTGATCCTGGTTCTGCTGGTCCTGGTTCTGCTCGCCGTCCTCCCCGTCCTCGCCGTCCTGCTGCTGTTGCTGCTCCTGCTGCTCGAGCATCCGGAGCGCCATCTCCAGGTTGTGCTTCGCGTCCTGGTCGGTGGGGTCCAATCGCAGCGCCTGCTTGTAGGACTCGAGCGCGGGTCCCGGCTGCTGCTGGCGCAGCATGGCGTTGCCCAGGTTGTACCAAGCCCGTGACTGCCACTCGGGATCGCCGTTCTCCAGCGCTTCCATGTACGCCTCCATGGCGCGCTGGAACTCCTGGCTCTGGTAGAGCGCGTTGCCTTCGTTGAAGCGGGCAAGCGACAGTCCCGGCACCTTCTCGAGCGCTTCGAGGTAGCGGGCGTGGGCCTCCTGGAAGCGGCCTTCCTCGTAGAGCCGGTTGCCCTCTTCGATCTCGCGGCGGCCGTCCTGGGCGGAGAGCGGGACGGCGAATGCCAGGATGGCGGGGACGATGGTCCAGCGCCAGGCGGGAAATCTCATGGTACTACCTCCGAAACCCTCATGATACAATCTCCCGACCTTTGGCAGAGCGCCTGCGTCTGCCTGGTACAATGAACTCCAGAGCCAGCAGGAGCAACGCCGCCCCCAGGAAGATCTGGTACTGTTCCTCGAATTGGGTGACCTCTCTTGATTCTACCTCGCGACCACCCCCTTCGATCCGCTCCACCAGCCTCCCCAGCCCCCCCGCCCCCTGACCGATGCGGTGATACTCCCCCCCCGTCTGCAAGGCTATGTCCTGCAACGCCGTCTCGTTAAGGCGCGTCGTGATCACGTTGCCGGCATCGTCGCGCCGGAACCGACCCCCGCCCCCCGCATCCGGCAGCGGCACCCCCT
This sequence comes from Longimicrobiales bacterium, assembly GCA_965208295.1. Taxonomy (GTDB): domain Bacteria; phylum Gemmatimonadota; class Gemmatimonadetes; order Longimicrobiales; family Gaopeijiaceae; genus Bin94. Next base: position 3,154,909 of record OZ242328.1, read on the forward strand.
CCGACGAACCCACGCCCACCGTGTGGATCGTGACCTCGGCCGCGCCCGCCGCCACCAGCGCCTCGGCCAGGCCGCCCTCATGGTCCTCCCCGTCCGTCACCACGACGACGATGCGGTTTTCGGGCGGCGTCTCCTCCAGCGCCTCGATGCTCACCTCGATCGCGCGGGCCAGGTCGGTGCCCTGCGTGGACATCGACTCGGGGTCCATCGCGTTCAGGAACATCATGGCCGCGCCGTAGTCCGCCGTGAGCGGGCTCTGCACGAAGGCGTCCCCCGCGAAGGCCACCAGACCGATCCGGTCGCCGTCGAGGCGCTGAATGATGCGGCCGACCTCGATCTTCGCGCGTTCGAGGCGGTTGGGCGCGATGTCCTCGGCGTACATGGAGCGGGAGACGTCGAGCGCGACGATCACGTCCTGTCCCTGGCGCCGCAGGGTCTCCACGCGGGTGCCGAACTGCGGCCGCGCCAGCGCGAAGGCCAGCAGGGCGACCGACGCGACCACGAGTGAGGCCTTCCAGCGCTGGGCGGTGACGCTCACGGCGGGACGGAGTTTGCGCACCAGTTCGTGCTCGCCGAAGCGGTCGAGGAGGGCCTGGCTGCGACGGCTCGCGTACCAGTAGAGCGCGACCAGAAGCGGGACGAGCACGAGGCCCCAGAGCGCGATGCCGTCACCGAAGCGGAACATGTTACGGCAACGTCCTCAGCCAGGTGCGGCCCAGCACGATCTCGGCCACGAGCAGGAACAGCCCCAACAGCAGCGGGATATGGAACCCCTCGCCGTAGCTGGTGAAGTTCTCGACCTCGATCTCGGTGGTCTCCAGTTCGTCGATCTCCCGATAGATGGCCTCCAGACTTTCGCGGTCGGTGGCTCGGTAATAGCGGCCGCCGGTGGTCTCGGCGGTGGTGCGCAGGGTGGGTTCGTCGACATCGACGCGGGTGGTGACGTAGCGGCGGTTGCCGAAGCGGTCGGTAATCGGCACCCGCGCCGTGCCGCGCGACCCCGCGCCGATGGTGTAGACGCGCACGCCGAGGGCCTGGGCCGCCTGTGCCGCGGTGATCGGATCGATCTCGCCCCGGTTGTTGCGGCCGTCGGTCAGCAGCACCACCACCTTGGACGCCGCCTCGCTCGCCTGCAGCCGCTTGACCGCGGTGGCCAGCCCCATCCCGACCGCCGTCCCGTCCTCGATCATGCCGACTTCGAGTTCGCCGATCAGCGAGACGACCACCGAATGGTCCAGAGTCAGCGGAGCCTGCGTGAACGCCTTCCCGGCGAAGATCACCAACCCGATCCGGTCATTGCCCCGCCCACCGGCGAAGTCCGCCGCCACCGCCTTCGCCGCCTTGATGCGATTGGGCGCCAGGTCCTCGGCAAGCATCGAACTGGAGATGTCCAGCGCCAGCACGATGTCGATCCCCTCGGTGACCACATTCTCCCCCGTCACCCCCGTCTGCGGCCGCGCGAAGGCCACGATGAAGGCCACGAGGGCCAGCCCCCGGAGTCCCGCCGGCAGGTGCTGCAGCCACCGCCCCTGCCGCCGGTCGGCCCGTCCCAACCCCGCAACATCCGGATGCGTCAGCGATCCCCGGTTCCGCCGTCCGCGAACCACGTACCACCACGCCAGCAGCGGGATCGCCCCAAGCAGGAGCAGGAAGAACGGATCCTCGAAGCGGAAGATCATGGGGCAGTCTCACTGGCCGTGGCGGTCGCCCCATCGGTCCCCACCGGAGTCCCACCGGGCAGAATCGCGTCGGGCTCGCTGGCCGCAGCTTCGGCCTCACCATCGTCCGTACTGCCGGCACCGGCCGCCCGCCCGCCCCCGCTCGTCATCCGCACCAGCTCCCTCGCCCTCCCCATCAGCTCCCGCGAATCATCCGCCCCCGGCCGCAGCTTCGCGAACTTCACCAGGTCGCAGCGCTCCAGGAAGCTCTGGAACGCCACCGTGATCGGACCCCCGAGCGACGCCCGCCGCATCCCATCCGCCACCTCGCCCGTCGTGAGTTCCAGCGCGGGCACCTCGAACTGGCCCTCGATGTACCGGCGGATGATCTCCGAGATGCGCACGTGGTATTCCTTGACCTGGCCGCGCTCCAGCAACGACGACTTCTCGAGTGCGCGCAGCGCCTCCAGCGCGAGTTCGTGGAAGGGGCGGGGCGGGGCGCGGGGGACGGCGGGGCGGGACTCGGGGACGACACGGCGACGACGGTGCAGGTAGTAGGCGACGCCGCCCGCCAACACGACCGCAAGCGCCACCCACAGCAACACGGTCCACCAGCTCCGTGCGAGCGACAGCGGCCCCTTGATGTCACGAAGGTCCCCCGTCTCGTCCAGCCCCACGCTCTCGACGCCAACGCGGAACGGGTCGGTGACCAAGGTGCGGGTCGTCCCGTCGGGGGCCGTCACCGGCACCGCAATTCCCGGAATCTCCAGCTCCCCTAGCTCGAAACTGGTGATGACCAGGGTGGCCGTGGAACGCAGCATGTCACCCGCGCCCGCGGCAGGCCCGGGCACGGCGCGATCGACGCCCAACACCTCGAACGGGGCGATCTCGAACGAATCCGGCCATTCAACCGTCCACCCCTCCGAATGATCCACCGACAACCGCACCGTCACCGGATCGCCCACGTGGATCAGCGTGGTGTCCACCGTCATCGCGATCCGGGCTTCCTGCGCGACGGCCAGCTGCCCGGCCGCCAGCACGCCGACCAGCCCCGCGGCCACGCCGACCAGCCCCACGCGCAAACCAACCACGATTCCGTGAAAAATCCCACCCGCACACCGAGAGCGGCGACCCACCCAGTCCCCGCGCCCCCCCACCCCCACAACCAAGCCACCCCAACCGATCCCCACCCCGCAACCCGTGCCCCCGCCACCATTTCCATCTCGTGATATCATTTCAATATCATTTTGATATCCACCCATTCGCGCGACGCGCCACCCAAGCCCCACCCTCACCGCACCCTCCGCGCCCGCTTCTCGAAGAACCGCCTCAACGCCCGATCGTACGGCACCCCCGTCCTCACATCGATCGCATCGACCCGGCTCCGCCGAAACAGCTCGTCCACCCGCCCCCGCGCCCCCTCCCGGATCTCCCGAAACCGTTCCCGAAACGCCCTCGCCGACGTATTCACCACCACCCTCTCCCCGCTCTCCGGGTCCTCGAACTCCACGAACCCCATCGGCGGCACGTCCTCCTCGCGCACGTCCCCCACCCTCACCGCCACCAGGTCATGCCGCCGCGCCGCCACCGACAGCGCCTGCCCGTACCCCCCCGCCATGAAGTCCGACACCAGGAACACCACCGCCCGCCGCCGCGTCACTTTGGCCAGGTACTCCAACGCCCCCGCAATGTCCGTCCCCGTTCCCTCCGCCGGGTGATACAGCAGCTCCCGCAGCACCCGCAGCGCATGCCGCCGTCCCTTCCGCGGCGGCACGAACTTCTCGATCCGGTCCGAAAACAGAATCAGCCCCACCTTGTCGTTGTTCTTGATCGCGCTTAAGGCCAGCACCCCGCACAGCTCCGCCGCCAGCTCCGACTTCATGCGCCCCCGTGTCCCGAAGTCCGCCGACGCGCTCACGTCCGCCACCAGCATCAGCGTCAGCTCGCGCTCCTCCTCGAAGATCTTCACGTGCGGCGAGCCGGTGCGCGCGGTCACGTTCCAGTCGATGCCGCGGATGTCGTCCCCGTACTGGTACTCGCGCACCTCGGCGAAGCTCATCCCGCGTCCCTTGAAGACGGAGCTGTACTCGCCCGAAAACACCTCGTTCACGAGACCACGCGTGGTGATCTCGATCCGCCGCACCTGTTTGAGGATCTCGTGGGGAATCATCGCCGCGCCCGCTCGCCGTCCCCTACGGGACCTCGATCGTGTCCAGCACCCGGGTCACCACGTCCTCCGTCGTCATCTCCTCCGCCTCGGCCTCGTAGGTGAGGATGACCCGGTGCCGCAGCACGTCCATGGCCACCGAACGCACGTCCTCGGGCGTCACGTAGCCCCGGTGCCGCAGGAAAGCATGCGCCCGCGCGGTCCTGGCCAGACAGATCGTGGCCCGCGGCGACCCCCCGAAGGCGATCAGCGGCTCCAGCTCCTCCAGGCCGCACTCCGCCGGCTCGCGCGTGGCAAAGACCAGGTCGACGATGTACCGCTCGACCTTGCCGTCCATGTAGATCGTCTCGACGGCCTCGCGCGCGGTCAGAATCTCCTCGGGCGTCACGACGGGCTCGGCCTTCGGCTCCGCGCCGGTACTCATCCGCCGCATGATCTCCAGCTCCTCGTCGCGGTCCGGGTAGCCCACCGACAGCTTGAGCATGAAGCGGTCGACCTGCGCCTCGGGAAGCGGATACGTCCCCTCCTGCTCGATCGGGTTCTGCGTGGCCAGCACCAGGAAGGGCGACGGCAGCGGGAAGGTGTTGTCGCCGATCGTGACCGTGCGTTCCTGCATGGCCTCGAGGAGCGCCGACTGGACCTTGGCGGGAGACCGGTTGATCTCGTCGGCCAGGATCACGTTCGCGAAGATGGGTCCCGTGCGGGTCTCGAACTCGGTCTTCCGGGGATCGTAGATGAGCGTGCCGATCAGGTCCGCCGGCAACAGGTCCGGGGTGAACTGGATGCGCTGGAAGGATGTCCGGATCGCGTCCGCCAGAGTCCGCACGGTAAGGGTCTTGGCGAGCCCGGGGACTCCCTCCATGAGGACGTGTCCGTCGGAGAGGAGCCCGATCAGGAGACGTTCCACCATGGTCTTCTGCCCCACGATTACGCGTCCCACCTCGTCGAGGAGCCGGTCCACGAAGCCGCTCGTCTCCCGGATCCTCGCCTGTATGACTTCGATGTCTCGGTTCATGCCACTTTGGGGTTATCGGTGTTGTGGTTGAAGGGGTTCAAGTCGTCCGACAGACAATATTAATGGACGGGCCTCGCTTCGGAACGGTTGCCGGGGGCCGGGGGGTATCTATGTTAGGCTCCAGTCCACTCGTAGCCGGAGGCTTCCATGCCGTTTTCCGCCGTCGTGCGTCGTCAAGCGGCAAGCGGCCGTTGCTGGCCCGCAGGTGTCCCTATATTGACGCCTGTGCTCGTGTTGACGTTGGCCGCCTGCGCCTCGGGCGGCGGCTCCCCCCCTCTGACCGGGGCGGAGGCCGAAGCCATCTTTGCGGATCTCACGGGCGTGTGGGTACTGGACGACTCCAGCAGTTCGGCGCGCATGCCCAAGATTGAGTTCCAGCGAGAGAAGATCGAGGTAAGTGCGGAAAGCGTAGAACAAGCCCGCCGGGAAGCAGCCCGAATGAGCGAGGAATTGGCGCGGAGGGGGACGGCGGATTTGGAGGCCATCCTTGAGGTCTTCTCGCAGCGTCCGAGCACGCTGATCCTGCGGGTGGACGAGGATAGACTGGTCTACGTGCCGGCGCCGGGGCAAAGCATGGAGATGCCGATGAGTGGCGAGTGGATCTGGCAAGACCCGGAACGACAATCCGTCCGCACGCGGGTGTACTGGGATGGCGACAGGCTTGCTCTCGAACGCCGGGCGCATTCGAGCGGACAGGTCCGGGCGGTTCTGGAAATCGTGGATGGCCGGCTGCGGATTACCCGCAGTATACGGGTCCCGCGCATGTCGGCGCCCGCGCCCCCGTTTGTCTTGGTGTACGATCGGGACGAAGGGAGGGAGTAGGGAAGGGATTGCACTTCGGAACGGTTGCCGGGGGGCGGGGGGTGCGTAATTTGCATCCTTCGGTACCCCTGAACCTGGATGCCTACCGCTGGGGATTCCCGCTCTTCTCGACGCGCCTCGACTTCACCGGGCGTGCCGAGGCGCCGTCCGCCTCCTCTTGACCCCTCTGCTGGCGCTGGCGTTGACCAGCTGCGGCGGTCGCAACGACGAGCCTGCCGTCGAAATGCTGGTCGTGGACAGCGCCGGGGTGCGGATCGTGCAGCACACCGGCGCACCCGACGCCGAACCCCCCTTCTCCTTCGCGCCGGAACCGGTGTACCGGTACGGGGACGGCAACACCGACCACATGTTCGCCGCCATCTGGGACGGAGTACTGCTGGGCGACGGTAGCGCCGCAGTTTTCGATTCCGGGAATGACGAGGTCGTGCTCCTGGGTCCGGACGGCACGTTCCGATCCGTCCTCGCGTCCCGCGGCGAGGGCCCCGGCGACGTGGGTTTCGCGCTGACCATGTTCGCGCTGGGCCGGGACAGCCTCCTCCTGGAAGACAACCTCAACAGTCGTTTCACGCTCTTCGTGGACGGCTCTCTGGCAGGCACAACGAGGATCCCGCCAACCGTCTGGTACGCTTTCAGCGCAGACGGAGTCGACGCAGACGGGCGAATCCTGATGTCGTCCGCGTCGTACCGGCGCGGTTTCCCGGAGGATTGGCTCCCCGGCTACATGGTCCGCTTCGACCTCGAAACCGGTGTCGCCGACACGGTAGCCACGTACGACTGGATCCCCTTCCGTCCACCGGAAGGCACCCCCGAGAACCCCTTCTCCCACTTTGGAATCGTGGGTGCGGTCCGCGGCGAATTCCTGTACGCGCGTACCGACACGCCGGAGTTGATCTGGCGCCGGCCGGACGGGTCGATCCGGCAGATCGTTCGCTGGGAGCCCGACCGGATTTACCCCACCGAAGAGCACTGGGACCTCTACGCGGCCGACCTGCGCGAGACTGCGCCCGAGTACAATCCCCAGGCGCGCACCGAAGAGGCCATTGAGGAGCTCGTCACAAGCATGCTGGCACGGTATCAGCTGGATCCCGACGAGCCGCTGCCCCTCTTCACGGTGCCCATCTCGGACGACGCGGGGCGTGTCTGGCTCGGCGAGTTCACCGTGCCTTCCGATAATTGGGGCGCAGCGCCATCCTATACGATACTCTCACCGGACGGGCATTGGCTGGGGAGCCTGGATCTGCCCGATGGGCTGCGCATCCTGGACGTGGTCGGAGGACAGGTCCTCGGCGTGGTGAAGGACGAGTTGGATGTGGAGAGCGTGGTGGTGTGGGAGCTGGTGGGGTGGTGACCGGTGCAACACCGGGCGCCGACCAGCAAGATTGAACCGAGTGTGTATGATACACATCATCCAAAGTGAGGACGACATGACGACCCGCCACGAATGCCGCACCCGAAGCCGCACCCTCCTGGCCGTGCCGACACTGGCCCTCTTCGCCTGCGGCGGCGACGGCGCCCCAATCGCGGACGCGGTCGTCGAGGACAGCGCGGGGGTGCGGATCATCCAATACGCCAGGGTACCCGAAGTGGATCCCCCGTTTGTGCTCGCCGACGAGCCAACGTATCGCTACGGACACGTTCCCGACCACTACTCCTTCGGCTTGATTGGAGAGGGACGCCTCTTTCCGGACGGCCGCGCCGCCGTGGTTGACGTCGCCAACTCCGAGGTGGTCGTTCTGAGCCCCGATGGCAGCCGACACGACATCCTGGCCAGGCCGGGCCAGGGCCCCGGCGAAATCGACTACGTGACGGACATGTTCGTGCTGGGGCCGGACAGCCTCCTCATGCTGGACCGCAACCAGAGCCGGTTCCTGCTGTTCGCGAACGGTTCGCTCGCCCACACGGCGTCCATCGTGGATCTGCGGCGCACTTCCTCGCTCTGGCCCAAGGGAATCGACAGTGCCGGCAGGTTCCTTGTCTCCACCGGCTCGTACCGGTCCGGGTTCGAAGAGGAGTGGCTCTACGGACATCTGGCGCGGTACGACCCGGAGAGCGGCGCGGTCGACACGGTCGCGTCCTACAAGTTCGTGTCGGGAGAGTCGAACCCCATACCCGGCCAGGGATACGTCTTCGTCTCGGGCGGGCAGTTCGTCTACGTGCGGTCGGACAACCCCGAGGTCGTCTGGCACCTGGCCGACGGCACGATGAGGCAGATCGTCCGCTGGCAGCTCGAGCGCCGGTACATGACCGAGGAACACCTGGAGGGGCTCAAGCCGATCCTGCGGGACAGGCTCCGTTTCGCCAATCCAGGGATGTCGAACGAACGACTGGAGGAACTGACCAGCGAGACCATGGCCAGGTACGAGACGAGATTGGGCAATCCCATTTCGCACTTCACGCCCCCCTTCGCCGATGCGGAGGGCCGTGTCTGGCTCCCGACGTTCATCCCGGGCGGCCCAGGTCAGGGTGTCCCGCCCTACACCGTCATTTCCCCTGATGGGGCATGGCTGGGGATGGTGGATGGGCCGCCGGGGCTTCGCATTCTGGATGTCGGTTGGGGACGGGTGCTCGGCATCGTGACGGACGAGATGGGCGTGGAGAGCGTGGTGGTGTATGAGCTGGTCGGGTAGTGAGCGCGACAACACGAAGACCGGCAAGAGTGTGTACTATACACACCACAAGGAGCAGGAAATGACCAACCCCCTTGCATCCCCCAACCACAGTCCCCATCGCCCCCTCCTGGCCGCCGTGGGGACACTGGCGATCTTCGCCTGCGGCGGCGACACCGCCCAAATTGCGGACATGGTCGTCGAAGACAGCGCGGGCATACGGATCGTGCAGTACACCGGCGCACCCGATGCCGAACCCCTTTTCTCCTTCGCGCCGGAACCGCTGTACCGCCACGGGAACACCCCGGATGACTACACGTTCGCGCGCATCTGGAGGGGCATCCTGCTCGGCGACGGGAGCGCGGCGATCTTCGATGGCGGCACTTCGGAGGTCGTGCGCCTCAACCCGGACGGCACCTTCCACTCGGTGCTCGCGCCCGCCGGCGAGGGGCCCGGCGAAGTGAGCCGATTGGTGACTTCGATGTTTAGGGTGGGCCAAGACAGCATTGTCGTCTTGGATCTCGGTCAGACTCGGTCCTCGCTTTTCGTGAACGGTTCCCTTGCCCACACGACGTCCATCCTGGACCTCCGGCGCGCCACATCGCTTTGGCCAGAGGGAGTCGGCGATGCCGGCAGCTTCCTTGTCGCCACCAGTTCGTTCCTGCCCGGGTTCGAAGAGGAATGGCTCTTCGGGCACATGGCCCGGTACGACCCGGAGACCGGGGCGGTCGACACGGTCGCGTCCTACCAGTTCGCGCCGGGAGAGTCGAACCCTTCTCCCGGGATAGGAGCCGTCTTCGTCTCGGGCGGGCAGTTCGTCTACGTGCGGACGGACATCCCCGAGGTCGTCTGGCACCTGGCCGACGGCACGGTGAGACAGATCGCGCGCTGGCAGCTCGAGCCCCGGTACCTGACCGAGGAAGACCTGGAGGCGATCGAGCCGATCCTCCGGGACAGGATCCGTTTCGTGAATCCCGGAGCCTCGGAGGAGGAGGTTGAAAGCAGCACCAGGCGGAGCATGGCCAGGCGCGAGGCGGATCTGAGCAATCCCGTTGAGCACTTCAAGTCCCCATTCGCCGATGCGGAAGGCCGGGTCTGGCTCCCCACTTCCATGCCGGGCGTTCCGGGCGAGGGCATCTCTCCCTATACCGTGATTTCCCGGGATGGAGAGTGGCTGGGGATGGCGGACGCGCCGCCGGGACTTCGCATCCTGGATGTCGGTTGGGGACGGGTGTTGGGCATCATGACGGACGAGATGGGCGTGGAGAGCGTGACGGTGTACGAGCTGGTGGAGGCGAACTGACACCACTGCGGCTCTTGATCGCGGACCTGGCTTCGCGTGTGTATGATACACATCGCGCCATCGACCGGTTGGGCCAAAGGGAAAGGGGAGAATTGCCGATGCACTTTCCAATCGTGATTCACAAGGAGGCGGGAAGTGGGTACGGGGTCACCGTGCCCGACCTGCCGGGCTGCTTCTCTGCCGGTGACACCCTGGAAGAGGCTATCGAGTCGGCCCGGGAGGCTATCGCCTGCCATATCGAAGGACTACTCCTGGACGGCGATCCGGTCCCCGAACGCGCCTCGCTGGAAATGCACCGGGCCAACGAGGACTACCGGAAAGGCGTGTGGGCCCTCGTCAGCGCGGATGTCGCCAAGCTCTCCGGCAAGGCCAAGCGGGTCAACATCACATTGCCGGAGCGGGTGCTGGCGATCGTGGACCAGGCCGCGGTGCGCGAGGGGGATTCACGCTCGGGGTGGCTCGCCCGTGCTGCGCTGAGCTACATCCAGCGTGAGGCCGAAGGGCAGCTGCCGGGACTGTTGACCGACCGGCCTGAATCGAGTCGGCGCTATCGGGCGGAACCGCGGCGACGGGGTCCAAGGCGCTCCTCCGGCGGCGAATAGGTCCGGCGAGCTTGCTGGCCCGCAAGAGATCCGTCCGTCCACATTCTTGCCATTTATCCTTGCAAATCACAGGTATACTTATGATTTTCCAAGGATGATCCCCCGAAAAGCCCTCGATGATGTCCGCCGCGCGCTGACCCGCCAAGCCGCCACGGCGCTGCTCGGTCCGCGCCAGGTGGGCAAGACGACGCTCGCCCACGAGATCGCGCGCACGACCACATCGCTCTACCTGGATCTTCAGTCCAGGGCCGACCGAACCAGGCTTTCGGACCCCCGCCTGTTCCTGCGCAACTTCGAGGACCGCCTCGTGATCCTCGACGAGATTCACCGGGTTCCCGAACTCTTTCCCGAACTCCGCGGGCTGATCGACGAGGGGCGGCGGCGCGGGCGGCGAACCGGACGCTTCCTCATTCTCGGATCGGCTTCGGTGGACCTCCTGAAGCAGGCGGGCGAGAGCCTGGCGGGGCGCATCGAATTCGTTTCCCTCAATCCGTTGGACGTGATCGAGGCCGCGCCTGACGATGGGGCGACGACGTCTCTGTGGGTCCGTGGCGGCTTCCCGGACAGCTTTCTCGCCAGGAGCGACGAGGACAGCCTGGCCTTCCGGCAGAACTTCATCCGCACCTACCTGGAGCGCGACCTGGCGGAGTTCATCCAGATGCGCATCCCTTCGGAGACCCTCGCACGCCTGTGGACGATGCTGGCGCATGATCAGGGGGGACTGCTGACGATCGCCAAGCTGGCCAGAAACCTCTCGATCAGCGCCCCGGCGGTCACGCGATACGTCGACGTGCTGACGAGCCTGCTCCTGGTTCGCCGGCTTCCACCCTTCGTGGCCAACGTTCGCAAGCGGCTCGTGAAGTCACCCAGGGTCTACATCCGCGACAGCGGACTGCTGCACGCCCTCCTCGACATCGGGAGCTTCCACGCATTGGCCGGTCATTCCGTCGTCGGCGCGAGTTGGGAGGGATTCGTGATCGAGAATCTGCTGGCCGCCACTCATCCGCGGACCCGGGCCAGCTTCTACCGGACGGCAGCAGGGGCCGAGATCGACCTCGTTCTCGAAGTGCCCGGGTTCCGGCGGCCGTTCGCCATCGAGATCAAGCGCGGCCTTGCGCCAAGGCTCGGCAAGGGATTCCACAACGCGCACGCGGATCTGGCGCCGGAGCGCGCCTTTGTGGTCTATGCCGGAAGTGCGCGCTATCCGGTGGCGGATTCGGTCGAGGTGATCGGGTTGGCCGAAATGTCGAGGGTCCTGGCGAATCCTGGGGATTTGAAGCGGCGGCTGACCGGCGACGAGTAGGGTCCGTCGATTATCGGCGGTCCCCCACCTACCGCCAGCTCCGCAACGCCTCCCGGTCCACCACCACCCCCCTCTGAACCACCGCATGCACCCGCTTCGTGTTGGCCATGGCCTCCACTGGCGACGCGTCAAGCACCAGGAGCGTCGCCGCGTCGCCCGGCTCGACACCCCATCGCCGGTCCAGAAACCGCGCCGGCTCCGTCGTGGCGGCCCTGAGCGCAGCCCAGCTGGACAGACCCGCGTCGACAAGCAACTCCAGCTCACGGTGCACCGAATACCCCTGGAACACTCCGAAATTGCCCCCGTCGGTCCCGGTGAGCATCGGCACGCCAGCGGCAGCGAGAGCGCCCACCGCCGCCAGGTTCGGTTCCACCAGGGTGCGCTGAAACGCCAGCCAACCCTCGAGCTGCGGGTTCGCGGAGGCATCGTTGCGGTAAGCGTCCAGGAGCGCGGCCGGGACGGTCGCCACGAGGAGGGGATCGTCGAGGAGGGCGGGATCGTCCAGCATGCGTGCGAAGTCGCCCTGCACGGCCAGGGTGGGGATGTGGACGGTCCCCGCCTGCAACAGGATTTCGACAAGGTCGGGGGGAGGCGGGTCGGGACCGGGCGTGTGGGTGACCGCACTCGCCCCCGCCAACGCGGCGTCACGGATGTCCTGCCAGGTCCCCACGTGGACGATCGTCTTGATCCCGTGTTCCCGGGCCGTCTCCAGCGCGGCCGTCAGGGTGGGCAGGTCGATCGTGGGAAAGGTGCGGCCGCCGTAGCTCTGATGGTCGTACACGACCTTCACCACGTCGGGCCCGGCAATGGCCAGATCGGCCACCTCGCGGCGCGCTTCCTCGGGCGTATCGATGGTGCGGGTGGGGACTCCGTACTCGGTGCAGTGCCCGTTCGTGGCCGTGAAGCACGGCCCGGCCGCAAAGATCTCGGCCCCCTGCCCACCTTCGGCCCTCTGCTGGTCCCGGAACGAGAGGATCATGTCTTCGGGACTGAAGAGGTCGAGCACGAAGGCAACGCCGGTGTAGAGCGCCGCGTTCGCCGTCCCGGGGGGTCCCAGCAGCTGGGGCATTCCGGCGGGCGACATGTTGCCGAAGGTGTGCGAATGCATGTCGGCGAGCGCCGGGATGACGAACTTGCCGGTCAGGTCCAGCGTCTCGCCGGGGAAGTCCGGGGGGACGGCTTCGGCGATGCGCGACACGGTGCCGTTCTCGATGAGGAGGACGCCGTGCCGGATCGATTCGTCGGCGGGGTTGAGGATGGTGGCGCCGGACAGCGCGAGCGTCTGGGCCGTGGCGGGACGCGTCGAGAGTCCCGGCGCCACGATGGCCAGGCTGGCGACGAGAACGAAGCAGTTGCGCGTCATGCCGCCGGCATGAGCGCTCCCGGCCGCGCCAACTCCGTCACGACGGCGCCGGGGTGCAGATGTCCCTGCCTTCCTTTTTCTCCTCCCCATCCTTCTTCTCTTCCTCCTTCTTCCCACGGGCCAGTCCGATCCACATGAACAGGGTGGTGTCGCGCGGCTCGCTCCACTCGATATTGAGGTCGAGTTGCGCCCGGAGTCCGGCCTTGTAGTCGAACCTGACCGGCTTGCCCGGCTCCGCGACGACATCGAGCGTCTCGTCGCCGAGCGTGTCCTTGGCCCGCACGGTCCACTTTCCCGAGTGGCCGGTCCAGACGTGGAGGCATCCGTCGATGGACATTCCCGCGAGCGGCACCACCGGACTGCTGAGGGACGCGCGCCCCTTCTCGACCGGCAGGCTGATCCAGCTGCCGCCGTCGCCGATGGCCTTCAGGAGCTGCATGAGCTGGCCTTCGGCGGGTGCGGCGGGGAAGAGCGAGGCTGCGGCGAGGAACGCGGCCAGGGTCAGGGTGAACCGGGGGCGTAGTCGCAGCTTGGGGTCGTTGAGGTGTTGCAGGGCCGTTGCCTCCGGCGGCTGGGGATGGAAGGGTGGCGCTTGGTTCAAGGTAGTGCCGGGGGTTGGATCTGCGGTAGGACCAGCGGGGTTGTCTTGTTCGCCCCTCCACCCGTTTTGCACGTTTTGGACGCGGGAACTGTCAGAAAGGGTCAGCGGCGCACGGCAACTCTCGGACGGGCGTGTCCTGGTGGTGGACGCGGTGAGTTGCGAGCTACGGTTCTTCGGCCCGGATGGAGATTTCCTCGAGCAACGCGTACACGGATGCCCGCGTGAGCGGTGCCCCAAACCTCACCGCTTGCGTTTGCCCAGGCTGTCGATGACGCTTGCCATTTCCCTATAGCATGTCGTCGTCCTCCCGGTTTCCCTTCGCACGAGCGACCTAAGCGTGTTGAGGGCGATCGTTTTCTGACGGGGACGGAGCCGGTCTAGAGTAGCTGTGTCGAGAACATAGAACTTCCACTGGTCGAGACACATGGGATCGGGAGTTGGATCGTCTGCTTCGCCGAGCAGGCAGAAGACGTAAACGTCCGAATCACGCGCAGGCGGATCATGGTACGAGTATTCGTTCGTCTCTGGGCTCCAGGCTTCCGATCGAGGTGCGATATCGAAGCTGATCTTCGATGGCCGTTCCTGTGACCAACTCTGAGCGTAGGCCGCGCTCTTTACCTCGACTCTGATCCCGCTCTCGGTTCGGACATCGAACGAACCCCACTCGCTACGGGGCTCGTTGGTTCGCTTGAGCGCATGGGCAACAAGGAACTCGGCCAGTACACCACGAGCGGCGTTATCCAGCAAGTCCGAGTTCGCCCAGCGCCAGTAGTCCAAAACCGTGAATTCCAATTTGTCGCCCTGCACGTGGAATGCTTCGTCACCGGCTTTCCGGTGTCTTGACTGGGTGTTTCTGGGTGACCACATCGAGAATGAGCCTCGGGTTTGGGGCACTAGGCAGGGCAGGCCTGGGCGGTGAAAGCGGTAGACGAGATACGCCGACCAGTCCTGCATGACTCGGCGTCGGCGGTCGTGATCTCGCCCACGCCAGTGTAAGCCGTGATTTACATAATGTAATCTCTACTTTCCATTCGGAAACTCTGGGCAAGTCCCGCACGCCCTTCCCAACCCCGCAACTACCGTTCCTGGACTGCGTGCGGTGAATCCACCCGCGGCATCCTCCGCACCTCCGCCCGCGGATAGGGAAACGACCACGCCGCCACGTACGTCGAGTCCCCGATCCACGCAATCCGCGGCAGGCTGTCGCTGACGAGTCCCCCGTTGCCCGTCTCCTGGTCGACGAGGTAGGTGCGCCGCCGGACCGCCTCCCACGCCCGGTCTTCACCGGTGCCGCGATGCTCGTACCGGACTGTCTGGAGAACTACGAACCCGGGTGGGAGGGCATGCGCCGCGACGATGTACTCGGTGGGAGAGCTGCGGGGATGCACGGTGGGTGAGCTCGGCGAATTCTGGTAGACCAGACCCTGCGCGAAGTCCTCGATCAACGCCGCCCAGAGGAGGGTGTTGTCGGGCCGGAAGGCCCTGACGATCGGGAAGTAGTAGAACCCCCACACGAGGGTCGGAGGATCCTCGGCGCAGGCGATGCGTCCGTAGGATCGGTCGGTCCGGTCACTTGCGAATCTCGCCAGATATGCATCGGCGAAGGAGGACAGGACGGCTCCGTCGACCGTCGACACCTCGTGGATCACCAGCTCATCGTGCGCGAGGTTGGAGGAATGGACGAAGAGTCGGTCCTGAAGCGCGCACATGTCGATGATGGCCAGGGTCTCCGTGGCCCGGTCCCGCACGAGCGGACCCGCGAAGGCGTATCCATCGGTGTCGGGCTCCAGCACCTTGGCCGGCGCACCCGACTGCCCCACCACCAGGCGCCCGTCGGGGAGGCGCACAAGGTCCCGGACGTTCCGAAACTCCTCGGGCCCCTCTCCCTTGCCGCCCACGCGGTGAAGGAAGTCGCCCGCGGCATCGAAGACGAGCACTTCCTCGGCCATGCCGTCCAGAATGTAGACGTTGCCATCGGCGTCGCTGGCGGCCGCCGCGATCGAGCCCAGCAGATCCGGTCCGGTACCGTCGAGCGTCCCGACGCTGGTGCCCGGTGTCGCATCGAGGAGGGCCCGGCGGACGGCTGACCACTGGGCGCCGCGCTCCTGGGTGGACAGTCCCTCGATCACCGTGTCCGCCCGGATGAGGGGGCTGCCGGGTGGGGGAAGGTTCTCATCCGTCGGGTGCATGACGGCGTTTGCGGGGACGAGGCCCTGCCGGCAGGAGGTGGTGAAGGCGAGGGCGGGGAGCAGGAGGGCCAGAAGGGCGAAGCATCTGGCGTCGCTTGGCGTGGTCATGGCAGGCCCCGGGTTGGCGTGGATCTGACCGTCTGACTTGTTGATACGAATCGCCCTATAGCGGCGGTTTCACTGGCCTGCCGGGCGTCCATGGCACACCCGCCTCGTCCAGCGCCCGGCGGAAATCGGCCATCGCGGCGACCAGTTCATTGAGGGCCGGCAGCCGTTCCTCCAGGGCGGGGGCCGCGCGTTCCAGTGCCGAGCGCTCGGCCTCCGTGGCGGGTGCATAGATCTGATGGATCCCGTTGGCCTCGGCCAAGATGCGCTGAACCGGCTGCGGGCCGTCGTCCGTCTGCCTGCCGCCACCCCCGAACCCGCCAAAGCCACCGCCACCGCCCCCACCCCGCAGCCCCCGGAGTACCTCGCCGGCCGCCTCGTCGAGGGAATCGGCCCGGGCCTGCAACTCCTCGCTGGTGTCGACGCGCCCCATCGCGGCCTCGATCCCCTGAAGCTCCTGCTGGATGGACTGCGCCTCGCGGACGGCAATGCCCAGCGTCGCGGAGAGGCGCCGATGCTCCAGCCGCAACGCCTGCAAGTCGGCCAACTGCGCGTCCGTCATCCCGATCAGGTCGTCCATGCGTACCGAGAAGGTGCGTTCGAGGACAGTCGCGTCGCCCTCGTTCGGCGTGATCGTGAGGCGCGCGGTGTACTGTCCGGGAAGCGCGGGGACACCGGCTCCGCCTCCACCACCAAATCCCCCAAATCCCCCGAATCCACCACCCGGTCCCCCACCGGAAGGCGCCGCTGGAGGACCCGACCACGGCGGATCGAGCCTCAGATTCCACTGCACCTGGTGGAGCCCCGCCCCACCCGGCGCCTCCAGCGTGCGCAGCGTCTGCCCATCCGTCGCCACGATCTCCAGCAGCCGCTCGCCCGATGTCCCCTGGGGTGTCATGAACGATATGGTGGTGCCGTACGCCGGATTGCTCGCCGAGTAGTTGCGGTCCGCGTGCGTGCCCGTCGTGTGCGAGGTGTTGACAACGTGCGCCAGCGGGTCGCGGACCGGGAACAGGTACGGTCCCCCGGCCGCCTTCGCCTCGGCGAGCCCGCGGATGGCGTTGAGGTCGTCGATCACGAAGAAGCCGCGGCCGTGGGTCGCCACCACCAGGGCGTTGTCGCGCGGGTGGATCTTGAGGTCGTGGACGGGCGAGGGGGGGATGCCGTTCTCGAGCGGCACCCACGATTCGCCCCCGTCGAGCGACACGAACGGCCGGATCTCGGTGCCCACGAAGAGCAGGTTCGGGTCCTCGTGGTGCTCGGCGAAGGCGCGCACGTTGCCGAAATCCGGCAGGTCGCCCGCGATCGAGGTCCAGCTCTCGCCCATGTCGGTGCTCTTCATCACGTAGGGGTGGAAGTCGTTGCTGCGGTGGCCGTCGAGGGTCGCGTAGAGCGTGGCCTCGTCGTGGGCGGACCAGCGGACGCGGCTCACGTAGGTGGTGTCGGGCACGCCGGGTAAGACGGTCGTCTTACGCCAGGTCTGGCCGTCGTCGGTGGTGACCGAGATGGTGCCGTCGTCGGTGCCGGTGGCGATGTGGCCGGGGCGCAGCGAGGAGACGTGCATGGTCGAGATGTTGGAGAAGACGGCCGTGCCCTGGTGGCGCGATACCGCGTTGCGGGCGGGGATGCTGCCCATCATGGGCAGGCTGTCGCGGTCGATCTCCCGTGTGAGGTCCTCGCCCAGCACTTCCCAGGAGTCGCCCCGGTTGGGGCTCTTGAAGACGTGGTTGCCGGCGAAGTAGACGGTGGTGGGGTCGAATGGCGAGAGCTGGATCGGGGAGCTCCAGTTGAAGCGGTAGGGGTCCTCGCCGGGCGCGGGGCGCGGCCGGATCGATTTGCGCTCGCCGGTGCGCCGGTGGTAGCGCTGGATGTTGCCGTTCTGCGACTCCACGAAGGCGATGTTGTGGTCGTTCGGGTCGATGGCGGTGAAGAACCCGTCGCCCCCGGCCATCCGGATCCAGTCGGCGTTCCCGATCCCCATGCTGTTCCGGGTCCGGCTCGGGCCGCCCCAGGTCGAGTTGTCCTGCAGTCCCCCGTAGATCCCGAAGAACGGTTCCTGCATGTCCAGGCCCACCGCGTAGAACTGGCTGACGGGCAGGTTCGGGGAGAAGTCCCACGTCTCGCCCCGGTCGTGGGAGACGTAGAACCCGCCGTCGTTGCCCAGCAGGATGTGCGACGGGTCCTCGGGATTGATCCACATGGAGTGGTGGTCGACGTGGGTGGTGCGCGCGATCCGCTCCCAGTTGGCCCCGCCGTCGGTGGAGCGCTGCAGGGGTACGCCGAGGTGGTAGACGACTTCGGGGTCCTGCGGGTCGACGCGGATCTGGCCGAAGAACCACGGGATGGACGCGATGTCGCTCATCTTGCGCCAGCCCCGGCCGCCGTTGTCGGTGCGGTAGACTCCCTGCTCCGACCCTTCGACGACCGCGTAGACGGTGCCGGGGTGACTAAGGCTGATGTCGAGGCCGATGCGCCCCATGTCGGAGGTGGGGAGACCGTTGCTCAGCTTCGTCCATGTGGCCCCACCGTCGACGGTCTTGTAGATGCCGCTGCCGGGTCCGCCGCCGACGTAGCTGTAGGCGCGGCGTTCGCGTTGAAGGGCGGACGCGTATAGCACGTCCGGGTTGGTCGGGTCCATGGCCAGATCGGTCACGCCGGTGTGCTGGTCGATGGTGAGGACGCCCTCCCAGGTGACGCCGCCGTCGGTGGTCTTGAAGACGCCGCGATCGCCGCCCGGGCCCCAGAGCGGGCCGACTGCGGCGACGTACACGATATCGGGGTTTTCCGGGTGGATGACGATGCGCCCGACGTGCTGCGAGGTGCGGAGCCCCATATGCTCGAAGGTGGCGCCGCCGTCCACGGACTTGTAGACGCCGTCGCCGTACGAGGAGCTGCGCATGTTGTTGGGCTCGCCGGTCCCCACCCATACGATGTCGGAGGCGGAGGGCGCGACGGTGACGTCACCCATGGAGCCCACGCCCGCGTCGTCCAGGATCGGCTCCCAGTCGACGCCGCCGCTGGTGGATTTCCAGACGCCGCCGGTCGCGGCCGCAATGTAGATCACCGTGCCGAGGCGGCCGCCGCGGGTGAGCGGTGATTCAGCGACGGCGATGTCGACGATGCGTCCGCTCATGACCGCCGGGCCGATGGAGCGGGCGGCAGTCTGGTTGACGAGGGCGTGGTCGGAGGGGGGTTGGGCGGTGGCAGCGCCGGGGCCGCCGCGGGCGCCGCGTTGCTGGGCGTCGAGGGCGGGAGGGGACAGCAGGAGGAGGGCGGCGAGGCCTGGCACGGTGATTCGGGGCGACATGTTGTGGCTCGGTGATGGGGTGTTCGGGGCTGAAAAAGCAAGACCCGGTGGATTAGCGTGGGCTTCGAGATTGGGGCTGGCGGGGAAGCGGGGCAAGCGCTGGCGGAGCGTTCGCTTCATGGGCCCCGGGGGACGCGGATTGCACGGAATCCGGCCGGGAACTCTTGACAGACAAGCGGAGGGCACCGTGATCGGCTATTGTAAACAGCCACGGCGACGAGACCGTCCAACCGGTGAAGAGAGGGGGTGCATCATGATCGGCAACACGAATCTCGGGATCACCGGCGCGGCGCTGGTCGCTTGTGCCGTCTGCGTTGCGGGCGTGCCGCCCCTGAGCGCCCAGGAAGTGATCGAATTGCCCGCCGAAGATCGCATTCTGTCCGCGGACTTCGAGGTGCTGTATCGGGTCGGATCCCTGCTGGGAGACGGATGGGACAGCTTCGGACAAGTTGTGGATGTGGACTTCGACGGGGCGGGCAACCTCCATGTTCTCGATGGCCAGGCCGCGAAAATCACGGTCGTGGACCGGGGGGGGAATCTGGTCCGCCAGTTCGGCCGCGTGGGCGAGGGCCCCGGTGAGTTCAGCGGAGTCCGTAACGTTTGGGCACTCGCCGCCTGCAGTGATCGGAGCGTCGTGGTCTACGACGCGGGGCGACGCGTTTTCGTTCTTTTCGGTTCAGACGGCGAGTTCGAACGGGGGGTCCGGCTGGAAGGCCCGAGCTTCGTCTCGATTCCGGGGCTGCAGTGCGAGGCCATGTCGCAGTCCGTGGTGTCGACCGGCGAGGTTCAGTATTCCGATTGGACGCCACTTACCCCACCGTCATTCCGGTACGTCATGCGCTACGGGCTGACCGGCGAGAACGCCGTAGTGGACACCGTGGCGGCGCGGTGGAAGCCACCGGGGGCGCGGTTCGACTTCGTCCCCGTGTTCAGGGTAGACGCGCTCCCCGATGGCGGCGTGGCCTTCACCGATTCGTCCACCTACACGATCAGGGTCACCGGACCGGACGGCGGGACGACTCGCATCCTGACCAGACCGATTCGTCCGGCACCGTTGACGGACAGGCTCAAGGCCGAGTACGTCGAGCAGCAGCTCAAGGGGATTCAAGGGCTGGGCGGGCCCGCGTCCGACTTCCGGCGCACCCAACTCGAATCGATAGAGGATTTTGACGAGATTCCGCTGATCCGGGACCTCCGCACGAGTCGGGAAGGGACGATCTGGATCCGCCGCGGCACCGACGAACTCGGTATCGACGGGCCCATCGACCTGATCACCGCGGATGGCCGCTACCTGGGCACCTTCTCCCGCGATGCCACTGATTTGCCGGCCGCGTTCGGTCCGGATGGCCTGGTCGCGTTCATCGAGAAGACCGATCTGGACGTGCCGACGGTCGTGGTCAAGCGGTTGCCACGAGGCGTGTGGTAGGAGTCCGGCGGCCTGGTGAGGAATGCGGGGGCTGACAAGGTGGGTATTCGACTCATCACGCTGGCTATCGTCGTAATCGCCACCGCCTGCCAGCCGGACCGCCAGAGTCCCAGCGGACCGCGTAGCGAAGTCCGCGACAGCGCCGGCATCCAGGTCGTGGAAAACTCCCGTCCACCCGACGGCTCGCGGCTGGCCTGGCGGATCGGGCCCGAGCCCTCTGTCACGATCGGCGTGCTCGAGGGCGAGGACCCCTACCAGCTCTTCCACGCCACCGATGCGACGAAGCTGAGTGACGGCCGAATCGTCGTGGTCAACCGTGGCACCGCGGAGCTGAGAGTCTTCGACGAGTTCGGAACCTACCTGTCGACCTGGGGTGGAGAGGGCGAGGGACCTGGAGAATTTGAAGACGTCATGCAGATCGCGACGCTTCCCGGTGACTCGGTCATCACGTGGGGCTTGTCGGCGGACGCGGCCATGCACGTGTTCGATGCCGCCGGCAATTTCGGGCGCAGATTCAGTCCCCCGAGAAGCGAATCAAACCTCCGGACACAGTGGACTCTTCCCGTCTCGGTGATGCGCGACGGCTCCATTCTCGCGAGTCAGCAGCCGGACAGGGTCGACAGCGTGGCGGTCGAACTGTGGAACAGGGAGGGCAGGCTCCGGAGCTCGCTGGGATCCCATCCCGCCCAGCTCGTGCAGATCATCGACAATATGCTGCATCACGAGACCTTCGGCCGGGCGCTGGCGCTGGAGCCATGGGGAGACCTGGTCATCATCAGCCCGACCGATCGCTATGAAATCAAGGCGTACGCGAGGGACGGCACGCTGGCGCGGATCGCGCGTTGCGATTACGTGCGGCGCGTCCCGACCGACGCCGACCTGGACGCATACGTCGAACGGCGCGTCGCCGAGATGCCGGGCTACATGCTGGAGTTCGCCGATGAACGGCGCCGGCAGTTCCGATCCTCCCCCGTCGCGGAGTACTTCCCCGCCTTCGAGTCAGTCATGACCGACCGCGAGGACCATCTCTGGATCGAGGAATACGAGTCGCCGACAGACCACCGGCCCGCCCGGCTCTGGACCGTCTTCGACCCCGAGGGACGGGTGTTGGGCCATGTGGAAACCCCGCGGGAACTGCAGATCTACGAGATCGGCGAAGACTACATTCTGGGTCACACACGGGACGAAATGGACGTGGAGTATGTGCAGGTGTGGCCGCTGAGTCGCTCGGGAAGCTGAGGTATGCGGCTCAACCTGCTCATATACTCATATACTCATGTGACCAGAGGGCGTGCTGCCCCCCGTCCTCGCTTAGCGAACAGCTTCTCGCGCAGGAACGTGCAATCGCACCGCTCCCGGATCGGACCGGGGCCCGCCGCCGGTTCGCCTTCGCCCTGCTTCAGCGGCGGATTCGGCAACCTGCCAATTCCAGCCTGACGCGGGGCACGCGCGGACCTGCGCCTGGGAAATTGCACGTTTTGGCATTTCAGCTTGTTTACTCTGGTAGACGGGGTGGGAAGTGCTACCCCGACAACCTGCGGCCGGGTAATACCTGCCAGGAGACACACGGAGCTGGGGACGGTCGTGAAGCCTCCGGGGGAAGCGCGCATGGAAAAAGCTGAACGGAGCCGATCACGCCCGCGATCCCGTTTCAGGACGTGCGCCCTCGTCATGCGGGCCATGCTGCCCTGGTGTCTGTTCTGGGTGGCTTGCAGGCCCTTGCTGGGCCTTCGATGGCCCCCTTTCGACTGGTCTGGACCCTTCGACAGGTTGGTCGCATCGCTCTTTGCCGATCTCGCGACCGCCCTCCCACTCGCGCTGTTCGCAGCTGGCGTGGTGCTTCTGCGAGAGATGGGGTCCACACGCCGACTCATTCGAACCGTGATCACAGCCAGCATCGTGGTCGGGGCAGTCTCTTATTGGCTGAACGCATGGGTAGCACCGACGATGATCCATCGACTCGGGGATAGGCCCGAAGAAACGATGGATGCATCGCCGGTCACACCACCCGAAATCCTGCGAGATCTGCGCTACGTGGAGGCCAACCCCCCGGAAGAATTCAGTCTGGAAGCCGGTTATCCCTCACGGATTCCGCCAAACGTGCTGCGCGCGCGGCTGCATTACCCGGTAGCCACGGCAGTATTCGGCATCGTCAATGTCCTGCTCGGTGTGCTTGCCGCTCGGCTGACTGTGGACCTGCGGCGCGGAAGGCGACGAAACGCCTTGTTGGCCATCGGTCTGGCCAGTTGGATCGGATTCGTGGCACTTCAGATCCTCCTTGGTCCCGTCCGACCCTTCCTTCGCGACGGCACCATGACGTCCGGCATCGCGGCAGCTTGGCTTCCGTTGCTGTTCCCCCTTGCCGTAGCACTTCTGCTCACCTACCTGGTGCGAAGACGGAGATACGGGTGAAGTGGCGCGGCGACACGGAATCCGTTCGGACCATACTGGAGCACTGCGGCCCCATGATCAGGGACATCGTGGCATCCTACGCATCCGACCGGGACGACCAGGACGACCTGTATCAGGAAATCGGCATCCGCATCCTGGAGCAACGCACCCGCTACGAGGAAATGGGCGCGCTGTCCGGATGGATCGCCACGATAGCACACCGGCAGTGCCGCAACTGGCGTTCCGCGAGGCGGGCCCGCCAATTGGCCCGGGACCGGTATTCGGTCGAGAGCATACCAATGGAGGCCACCGGGAGCATTCTCGACGACCCGTCACGCCTGCTGAACTACCGCGAATTTCTGTCGCGCGTGGAACACTGCATCCGCGCCCTCCCGGCAAGGCAGGCCGAGGCCTTCAGACTGGTCCACATCGAGGGCCGCACTCCCCACGAAGCGGCACGGATCATGAAGGTCAGCGCGTGGACGGTCCGGTCGCACCTTCGACACGCGAGAACGAAACTCCGTACAGCCATGGAGGACTACAAGAATGAAATGTCCTGATCTCAGCGAACTCGCTCGCGCGGGCACACCGAGGGCCGATCCGGCGGCGGTTCAGCACCTCAAGACCTGTTCCTCGTGCTGGCTGGACTGGCAGATCCAGGAGGGGGCGCGCTACGCGCTGGACCCTCGATTCAGGTCGACCTCCGACTTGAACGAACGGGTGATCGCCCGGCTGCAGATCCGTGAGGCCCGGCGGGAAAAGCGTTCGAGTTGGGTGGACCTGGCCGTATTCGGAGGATTGGTGGCCGCGACCGGCACCGCATTCCTCGTGGGCAGCGCAGGTACGGGTGAGGGGATGTCCATCGGACTCGGAGTGGCGTACGCCGTGATGGGAGGGGCGGCGGCGGCGTTGCTCGTTATGAAGAAGGAGGACAGGAAGCGAAATGGGCGGTAGGGCCGGTAGTGGCCCGGCGGAGGATACCACCCCGTGTGGGCCATCAGTCCGGCGCGCGGCCGACTCGAGGATTGCACACTTTGGCGTCTCGGACTGTTGTAGCCGATAAGCAGGCCCGAATGCCCGTGACGGAATCCAGCCGCCAAGGAGAATCGCCATGAAGCGATCGGTCCCCATCGCCGTCCTCGCCAGGTCGATCCTTGCCACCCTCACCCTCATAGTCCTCAACCGGCAACCTGGATTCTTCACCAGACTAGGAGCCTCAAGATGAAATCGCAGACCACTTTCCTTTCGCTTCTCGCCCTCGCGCTGGCCCTCCTACAGAAGGACATGCCATGAAACGCCTCCCAGCCTTTTTTCTCGTTCTGTTGGCCGTCGCCTGCGACGAACCTGCTGCCGTTGCTGTGTGCGATGGTGCCGCAGCCATTCGGACCTTCCGCGACTACCCCGCGGAACGGGACGTTTCCAACCACATCTGCTTCAAGGAGCTCGGCGAAGGTGCCGCCTACTCGGTCGAGTCCTCCGATCCCGTCGTCGCCACCACGGCCGTGACGGGGCGTATGCTCGTGGTGACGGGCGGTGAGAACGGCAGCGCCGAGGCGTCGGTCACGGCCACGGGCTCCGGCGGCTCAGCTACGGCCATCTTCCCGATTGTGACGATGGACGCCGCGTTCGGTAGCTTCACCTGCCAGATCGATTCGGCCGACGATGATTGGACTTACTACAGTTATGAGGGGAACTACACGGTCCATGTGGATCTCGCCGAGCTTCATGGTCGAATCACCCTGGATAACGGCGAGTCAACAGTTGACTACGTGTTTGGCGTGGATGTAAAGGAGGGCACCTACCAACGGGGCGGTTCCGGGGCTGCACGGACGACGGGAGTGAGCGAGTGTACAGTGGAAATCACCGGCTGGGTGTACGCCACGGAGGGCGGGTGAGCAAGACATTGGCGGAGGGGAGTGCTCGGGGAGGTCGGCGACGGTTGCCGCGGTTCGTTCGGTCCGCGGTGCTCCTGCTGCTGGCCGGATGCGGCCCGCTCGAGCCGTATGATGAAGCCCCCGATCTGAGCGGTCGCTATCGTCTGGTGACGTGGGAATCGCTCGAGTGGACAGAAGGCCGAACCGCTTCACCTCCCGACGCGAAGGGACTGTTGGGCCTGGTACAGCACCGAGTGGAAGAGGACCACGCCTTGGGGGTGGTCTCGATCGAGTTGGAACTCAACCGTCCTGACGGGACCACCTTGTCAAGCCGGTTTCGGGACGATCTCTATACAAACGACACCGGCGGGCGCTTTGTCACCAGATCGGTCCAAAGCCCGGCACCCATGTTGAGTGGAAGCTACGTGTTCGAAGACGGCGTCCTGGTCACGACCCTATTCCGCCGCGCTCCGTTCCGCGACCCCCCACTGATGGCCAATGGTACAATTCGCTGGGAACCGTGCGGTCCGACCTGGCAGGACTGCGAGCAAGACCGGTAGGGTGTAGGTCATGGGCCGGGGTGTAGGGGCTCTTAGGCCGATTTCGGTCCCAACCGAACATTCTGGCACCCGGCGGTCCCGGGCGGGGTCGCTCCTTCGATGCGAAGACCGACTACGTACTTGGGAGGGGTGGCAGCCCTGGAGTCGGGCATGAGTTCGCCCGAATGGCTCCGCAGGGCTATGAGCGACGAGTATGCATCGCATCGGGGGACGTACACGCCCTGTCCTACAGTGCGGTCAGCTTCAACCCGGAGATCGTAGCCGTTGCCGACGCCGACCGAAACCTCACCATCACGGCCATGCAGGAGGAGGGTGGTGCCGAGATCACAGTGACGGTTGCCGAGGGGAACACGACAGTCGGAACTATCGTCTATCCCGTCTTGATCGTCCCGCCATGGAGCGGCAGGATCACCGTTTGCAACGCAGAATACGACGCCGACGAAGATGCCACCTACCTGACGGTCGAAGGAGGTGACGGCCCACCTGAACTTTACGAACGCGGCAGCTTTCATCTACTATGGCGGTGGACCGGTCGGCTGGTCCTACATCGGGGATATGAGCACGAATCAGACCGCCCGGATCTACTCTAGTCCGAGGGGGGAAGGAGACCAGACCGGTGGCACCTGTGACATCGACATGGAGTACGAGATCGGCGACAACTGAGTAGCCATGACCAACTTCGCCGCCTCACGACCTTGCCTCCCGGCTCAGTTCCACGAACCCCCGCCCCTGCCCGTGGCCCAAAGTCGGACGGGGACCTTGAGGGACGTGGTTGTTCAGGTATGTAGTCCCCGCCGCAAGGGACCAACTTCAATGAGGCGTTCCGGAATCCGCCGAATTGAAATCTGGACCATTCCAGCATGGCTGCTTGCCGCGGTGCCCGCTGGCGCCCAGCAGATCATCGACCTCCCCGCCGAGGACCGCTGGCTGGAAGCCGGCATCGAGGAGGTGTACCGGGTGGGCACTGCGGTGACCGGCCAGGACTGGCAGCAGTTCGGAGAGATCGCGGAGGTGGCGTTCGACGCCGCGGGCAACCTTTACGTTTTCGACCGCCAGGCCCAACGGATATTTGTCGTGGGCCCTGATGGCAACCTGATACGGGAGTTGGGGAGGCCGGGGGAAGGTCCGGGCGAGTTTTCGACTTCGGGCGCCATGGCTGTCTTCGCCGACGGACGCGTGGTGGTCGTGGACCTCAGCCGCCGGGGTTACCACATCTTCGCCGCTGACGGGGAGTTCGAGCGTTGGGTGCCCGTGGCCAGACCGCCTGCGATAGTCAGAATCAGCCGGGTCGTGGCCCAGCCCGGAGCAGATGCGATCATCGGAGTGCCCACGCTGGCGACGGGAATGACGATGGGGAAGGAAGCGTTTCGCCAGCCCGTCAAGTTGGACACCTCACACGCGTTCGAGCGCGCGACCCTGTCCGGGGAGGAGTCGGAAACCGATACGGTGGCGGAAGCGTGGCTGCCCCCCATCGACACCGAGGGTCTGGACCGGAAGGATCTGCGCAACTACGCCGCGTTGCCCACACGCCTGCTTCCCGAATTCAGCCCCGAGCTGCATTGGGGAGTGCTCCCGGACGGCCGCGTGGTGTTCTCGGATTCGTCGACGTACACGGTGAAAGTCGCCGAGGCGGGGACGGGCGTCGTGCGGATCCTGACACGCCCCATCCCGCCCGAGCCGGTGACCGGCCGCGCGATCCGCGCCGAGAAGGACCGACGGCTGCGCCGGCTGGAGGAAACGACCGCGCCCGGTGCCAACCTTCGGGAGCGACGCCGGGAGATCGAAGAATTGGAGTTCCACACCGAACTGTCGGTCATTCGGGGACTGGGGACGACCTGGGACGGGGAGATCTGGGTGCTGCGGCGTGGCGAAGGACCCCGCGATGACGGGCCAATCGACGTGGTTACCGCGGATGGCCGCTACCTCGGCAGCTACAGCGCGGGCGCGACCAGGATCCCGGACGCGTTCGGCCCGGACGGCCTGGGGGCGTATGTGGAGAGGAACGAATTGGGGGTGCAGACGGTGGTGGTGAGGCGGATCGTGGTCGGACCTCTGGTGCCGCCAAGTACAACGCTATAGCACACGCCGCTCAGCGGACGGGGTGGGATTCGAACCCACGCGGGCAGATGCCCACACGATTTCCAGTCGTGCGCCTTAAGCCACTCGGCCACCCGTCCTGTTTGTTTCCGGCAATCGGGGCGCCCGGATTCGAACCGGGGACCTCTGCGACCCGAACGCAGCGCTCTACCGGACTGAGCCACGCCCCGTGAAACTGAGCCTTCCCCATCCACGCTTTCGAGTCTAATGGAGCGAGACGGGAGACTTTCTGAGCGGAGGCGGAGGGACTCGAACCCCCAAGTGCTTGCGCACGCCGCATTTCGAGTGCGGTGCCTTACCAATTAGGACTACGCCTCCCTATTGGGTCGTGAGGAGTCTCCGCTAAGCCCTGGCAAGGGAGTGGGATGGGCCTCCGGGCGGCTGGCGCCGTCCTCAGCCGCCTCCGGCTCGACGCCGTCCGAATCCCCTTCCCTCAGTTCGCTGACGCTCACGGAGGGAGTGGGATTCGAACCCACGTGGTCGCTAGGACCAACGCCTTAGCAGGGCGCCGCTTTTAGCCGCTCAGCCATCCCTCCAAGTAGCCCCGCCTGGGATCGAACCAGGACTCTTCTGATCCAGAGTCAGACGTGTTGCCAGTTACACCACGGGGCTGTGTTTCGCAGTGAGAGCCACCGGTCGGACTCGAACCGACGACCCCGTCATTACGAGTGACGTGCTCTACCAGCTGAGCTACGGTGGCGATCTTTTCTGCCGGCGGCAACCGGAACGCGTCGCTCCGCCGTCGCCGCGGCTGGGCGCGGGACTCGGCCGCCGGACCGGACCAGTGGAGCCGAGGGGAGTCGAACCCCTGACCTCAGCGTTGCGAACGCTACGCTCTCCCAACTGAGCTACGGCCCCTTGCCAAAGGGATGGGCGCGACAGGACTCGAACCTGTGACCTCCACGATGTCAACGTGGCACTCTAACCAGCTGAGCTACGCGCCCGGAACACTCCGCGGCCAGTGCGCCGCATTCCGTCCAGTACGCCCGGGAGGACTCGAACCCCCAACCCCCTGATCCGTAGTCAGGTACTCTATCCAATTGAGCTACGGGCGCTCCGCGGGCCGAAGCCCGTTTTGCAGCCGATCGCGGAAACCCCGCCGCGTGCGGGCGGCGACGGATCCAACGGGCTGTCCCGACAGTGCCCACGACAGGACTCGAACCTGTACGTCCTTTCGAACACTGGTCCCTCAAACCAGCCTGTCTACCAATTCCAGCACGTGGGCTTTCCAGCAGCCGATGGCTGCGAACAGTGCTCGGGGAGGGACTCGAACCCTCACGGGGTTAACCCCCACAGGATCCTGAATCCTGCGCGTCTACCAATTCCGCCACCCGAGCGGTTGCCGGCTCGTCGGCCAGCCGCAGTGGAGCCGAGGGGATTCGAACCCCTGACCTCCTGAATGCCATTCAGGCGCTCTCCCAACTGAGCTACGGCCCCGAACCTGCGAACGTTTACCCGGCAGTTCCGCGCACCCGGTCCGCTGCGCTTCGAAAGGCGCCGCGTCTGGCGGATCCGCCGGGAGACTCGCTCCACGACCCGTTTTTTCAAACAACCCACAGCGGGGCTGACGGGACTCGAACCCGCGGCCTCCGGTGTGACAGACCGGCACTCTAACCGAACTGAGCTACAGCCCCTGTGTTGCTACCCGGCCGGAAACCTGCTTCCGACCGATACCCTCACGGGGAATCGAACCCCGATCTCCACCTTGAAAGAGTGGTGTCCTGACCGTTAGACGATGAGGGCGCGGATCTCCGTGTCACAGGCCCGGAGGGACTCGAACCCCCAACCGCCGGTTTTGGAGACCGGTGCTCTACCAAATTGAGCTACGGACCTATTGTCTTATGGCCAGGGGCGGAATTGAACCGCCGACACCGCGATTTTCAGTCGCGTGCTCTACCAACTGAGCTACCTGGCCCGGTTTTTCCAACATCGGACCGACAAAAACCGACCGGCCGGTTCCGGTTTCGAGCCCTTTGGGGCCCGGTGCCGGGCGACCTGGTCGATGCCGACGGCCCTAAGCCGGGCCGCTACGCCAGAAACGCCGCGCAAGGCGGCGTTCCGTGTTCCGATGCAGTCATAGCGGGGGCGGGATTCGAACCCGCGACCTTCGGGTTATGAGCCCGATGAGCTACCAGACTGCTCCACCCCGCAGCAAGACCTTAATCGTATCCGTTTCCCGGGTGAGGGTCAATAGCAGTCTCGGGGAGTCGGGGAGCCGCCCCGGTGCCGAGGCTTCATTCCGGGTGCGCCCCGGGTTCCTGCGTGGTTATACTACTCATGGTGACGATTTGGGATGCCCGGAAACGGCTGTCGAGACGGGAGGAGACGCTGATGGCAAAGAAACTTCCGCCGGAAGAGATCGAGGCCTGGGTTGCAGCGCACCCAAGGTGGCGGTTTCACGATGGCAAGATCCGAAAGGAGTATGCCTTCCAGTCTTTCCGGAGCGCCATTGTGTTCGTCAATCGTGTGGCGACAATCGCGGACGAGCTGAACCATCACCCCGATATCGACGTTCGCTACGACCGGGTCATTCTCAGAATGTGGTCGCACGATGCGGGTGGCGTCACCGAACGGGACGTCAATCTGGCACAGCGAATCGACTTCGCGACCTCAGCTCGGTGAGCGAATCACACCGACCAGGATCTGCAGCCCACTCTCCAGTTCCTTGCGCGTGAACGTGGCCGGAGGTGTCAACTCCACGACTTCGCCGGCCTCTCCCGCCGGCAGGACGATCAATCCGCGCTCCAGCGCCCGGGCACCGGCCTCGGCCCCGGGTGCCGAACCTTCACGCCGACGCAACTCCACCCCCAGCATCAGTCCCCTGCCCCGCACCTCCGCCACGCGGTCACACCCGTCCAGCCCGGCCTCAAGATACTCGAGCGCGTAGTCTCCCAACCGCCTCGCCCGCCCGGCCAGATCGTCGGCTTCGAGGACGGCCAGGAACCCCAGCCCTGCCGCGCAGCTCAGCGGATGACCCAGAAACGTGCTTGTGTGAATGGCTTCGCCCGTCGAGGGTGGCCAGGCATCCATCACCTCCCGGGGACCGCAGCACGCCGAGAGCGGCATTCCGCCGCCGAGCGCCTTCCCGAGACAGATGAGGTCCGGGAGGACCCCCTCATGTTCACAGGCGAAGAGGGATCCGGTACGTCCCATGCCCGTGAAGATCTCGTCGGCGACCAGCAGTGCGCCGCCCGCCCGGCTCCGATTGCCGAGCTCTGCAAGGAACCCTGCGGGCGGGATCCGCACACCCGCCCGCCCCTGTATGGGTTCCACGATCACCGCGCCCACCGGTAGCGGCGCGTTGCCCGCGAGCAGGTCGGATACCTGATCGAGAACCCGTTCGGCATCAGCCGGCGACGACGGGAATGGGACGAACCGCACATGATCCGCCAGCCGCGCGGTGAAGGGTCGGCGGAAGTGTTCGCGGTCGGTCGCCGCAAGCGCTCCCAGGGTCAGTCCATGATAGCTCCCCCGGAACGCGATCACGCCGGGTTTTCCCGTGGCCAGGTGGGCCGTCTTGATCGCGGCCTCGACGGCATCCGAGCCGCTCAGCCCGAGAATCGCCCTGGACGAGCGCCATGGCAGCAACCCGGCGAGCGCCTCCAGAAACTCGAGCTTGATCGCGGGGGGATGGATGTCCCCCATTCCGTGCACCAGGCGGCCCGCCTGTTCCCGGATCCGGTCCACGATCAACCCATGCCGGTGTCCCGCCAGGGCCACGCCGAAGGCACCGGAAAAGTCCAGGTACGTCTTATTCGAAGCATCCATGACCGCACCCCCGGAGGCGTGCGTCCAGAAGGGTGGAAGACTCTCCAGATGGGTGACGTTTCGCGACTCGACTTGGGAAAGGCGCTCGGCCCACCGCTGCCTCGAGCCCGCGTCGGGCTGCTCCTCAGGCCCCAAGGGTGATCCAGATCATGAAGCTGAAGTAGGCAGCCAGGAGCAGAAGTCCCTCCGAACGCCTGACTCTCCGGGCGGAGGCCGCGACCGGCCAGACCAGCAGCGAAATGACGAGGACCGCCGGAAGCTGGCGGGCCAGAATCGACGGATCGACCGGGAGCTCGCTGATCAGCGCCGACACGCCCAGAACCACTGTCAGATTGAAGATGTTCGACCCCACGATATTGCCCACGGCGATGTCCGCCTGTTGGCGCGCCGCAGCCACGATCGAGGTGACCAGTTCCGGAAGCGAGGTCCCCACGGCTACGACGGTGAGCCCGATCAACTCCTCGCTGGCCCCCAGCTCGGACGCCAGGTAGGAAGCACCGTCAACGATCGCCCGGCCACCCAGAGCGAGTCCGACGGCTCCCGCCGCCACCAACCCCAGGTTCAGCAGCAGTCCGCGCCCGTCATCCTCTTCATTCTCGGAGTCGGCTTCGTCTCCCTCCTCAAGCTGTGGCATGTCCTCGTCAACCGTGCGGAAGGTGAAGGCCACGTACACGATCAGCACAACGAGCAGGATCAGACCGTCTCCCGGATCTACCACATTGTCCAGCAACAGCGGAAAAATGAAGATCGTGACGACCACCATGATCGGGACATCTCGGCTGATGACGCGGTCGGCCACCGCCAGCGGCCTGATCAGCGCCGTCGCACCCAGGATCAGGCCGATGTTGGCCAGATTCGAACCCATGACGTTGCCGATCAGCAGCCCCGCTCGGTCGTCGAGCGCGGCTACGATCCCGACAACCAGCTCCGGCGCGGATGTCCCCAGGGAGACGAGGGTAAGTCCGATGACGACAGGGCTGACCCCCATCTTGGTCGCGATCCTGGCAGCCCCGCGCACAAGCCACTCGGCTCCGAACCAGAGGGCACCGAAACCACCGACCAGAAGCAGGACATTCAGGACCGGGTCACTCAACGGCGCCTCCGGCCGATCCACTTCGAAACGTCGGCAAGCGTACCTGTGTTCACGATCTGACTGCTCTGCAACCAACCCCTCCGTGCCTGGTCGACGCCGTAGTCGATATTGTCCAATCGGGTTACCGAGTGCGCGTCGGAACTCACAACGACTCTAACGCCCAGCTCTCCACACAAACATAGCCCCCGGTGGTCCAGATCCAGCCGGCGCGGGCTGCCGTTGACCTCCACGGCGACATCGAGGCGCCGCGCAGCGTGGAGAATCTCCCGCACATCGACAGGGTACGGACCCCGCCGCCCGAGCTTCCTCCCCGTGGGGTGACAGAGCACGTCCACGAACGGGTTCTCCATGGCCCTGATGATGCGGTCGGTCATGCGGGCCGCGGGCATGTCGAAGACGGAGTGGACCGAGATGAGGACCACGTCCAGCTCGGAGAGGGTCTCGTCGTCGAGATCGAGGGCGCCGTCGGGCAGGATGTCCACCTCGCAGCCGCGCAGAATGCGAATGTCGGGATGGTCCGCCTGGACGCGCGCGATCTCGGCGGCCTGTGCGCGGAGCCCGGCCGCGTCCAAACCGGCGACCACCCCGGTCGACGGGGAGTGATCGGTGATGGCGACGTAGCGGTACCTCCTCTCGGCGGCCGCCTGCACCATGCGCCGCACCGTGGCCGCCCCGTCGCTCCAGGTCGTGTGCATGTGGAGGTCGCCCTTGATGTCGCCGCGCTCGACCAGGCGGGGAAGGCCGCGATCGGCCCGTGCCAGGGTGGTGGCGTCCTTGCGCAGCTCCGGCGGAATCCACGGCAGACCGAGTGCGTCGTAGATCGCGGTCTCTGAGTCACCTGATCCGTCCGCCCCGTCGAGCCCGGCCGGAGTCAGATCGAGACCCTTGCCGCGAGCCCGGTCCTCGAGTGCTTCGAGGTAGTCCGGGGGGCCGGTCAGGTGGTGGGCGACGGCGCCGATCACCCCCCGCGGCACCGCCCACAGCCTCATGTGGACATTGTGCATCGTGACTTCCACCGGGTTGGCGCCCTCCGCCCCGGAGAGGGCCGCGCCCGGACAATCATCGGCTGCGGACCACAACTCCTCAGGTTCGGCGGCACACACCATGTCCACCACGCCCACGATCTCCAGCCGACGCCGCACTTCCCCCGCCACCTCCACCACCAGCCCCCCACCCCGCAACGCTGCCACCATCTTCCCTGCGGCGCGGTCCGCCCCCGACAGCAGCGACTTCCCCGACAGGGCCGCCATTTCGGCCAGGCCTCGCCGCACCCGGCCCACCACCACCGGCCCGAACCCGTGCACCCCGCGAAGCTCGCCGTTGGCCAGCGCGTCCCCCAGCTTCTCCACCGAGTCGATGCCGGCGTCCCGGAGCGCAAGCGCCCGCGTCACGCCAACCCCGTCCAGCCGGAGCAGTTCCGGCAGCCCCACGGGGAGTCTCGCCCTGTAGCGCTCCAGGCGCGATGACGTGCCGTCCCGCACGAGGTCGCCGAGGAACCCCGCCAACCCCTTCCCCACCCCCGGCAACCGCGACAGGTCCGTCCCCCCCTCGATGAGCGCCGCAAGCGAATGGTCGAAGCGGCGAATGACCGTGGCCGCGCGGCGATAGTGCGACACCCGGCGGCGGTCGGCACCGTCCAGGGCCATCAGGTCGGCCAGCTCCGCGACGAATCCGCCGAGTTGCGCGTTGGTCACTGCGCGTCCGCATTCGGCGGCGGACCGACCCCGGCGTCCCGTCCCTCCCCTTCCAGGCGTGCCCGCAGTTGCTCCTCGTCCAGCACCTCCACCCCCAACCGCCGCGCCTTGTCCAGCTTGGATCCGGGGTTCTCGCCGGCCACGAGGAAGTCCGTGCGACCGCTCACCGACCCTGTCACCCGGGCACCCAACCCCTCCAGCACCTTCTTCAGTTCCC
Source organism: Longimicrobiales bacterium (assembly GCA_965208295.1). Taxonomy (GTDB): domain Bacteria; phylum Gemmatimonadota; class Gemmatimonadetes; order Longimicrobiales; family Gaopeijiaceae; genus Bin94. The sequence continues at coordinate 3,189,070 of OZ242328.1, forward strand.
CTCGCGAAAACGACTCGAGGCTGCCCGTCAGTACCACCGTCTTCCCCCCCCAACCCCCCTCCTCCGCCACCACAGGCGCCTCCGGCACAACAAACCGGAACCTTCTGCCCCCATCGAGCAGCCGGTCCAGCGCCTCACGCACGTCCGGCGTCCCCAGGAACCCCCTGATCGCCGCCGACATCTTCTCGCCAACCCCGTGGATTTCCTCAAGCGCCTCGGCCGAAGCAGCGCGAACCGCCTCGATCCCCCGAAAGTGCATCGCGAGATCGCGCGCCACCGCGACCCCCACCTCGGGAATCCCCAGTCCAACCAGAAACCGCGCCAACTCCACCTGGCACCGCTCTTCGATCGCGCCAACCAGGTTGCGGGCCGACACCTCGGCGAACCCCTCGAGCGGCACCAGGTCCTCCCCCTTCAGGCCAAACAGGTCCGCCAGCTCCGTCACGAGGCCCTCGTCGACCAGCAGGGACGCCGTCTCCTCCCCCAGCCCTTCGATGTCCAACGCGCTGCGCGCCCCGAAGTGCGCAATCCGCCCCTTCAACTGCGCGCGGCAGGCGAAGTGGTTCGGACACACCGTAAACGGGCCCTTCTCCACGGGCTCCGTCCCGCACGACGGACAGGCTGCGGGCATGGCAAAGGACTTGCTCCGCTCGCGCTCCGCCTCGTCGATCCGCTCCACGATCTGGGGGATCACGTCGCCGGCTCGCTGCACCCGCACCAGGTCCCCCTCGCGCACATCCTTGCGTTCCAGTTCTTCGCGATTGTGCAGCGACGCCCTCGACACCGTCACCCCTCCCACCTCCACCGGCCTGAGCAGCGCCACCGGCGTGAGCACCCCCGTGCGCCCCACCGACACGAAGATCCTGTCGATGCGCGTGACCTCCTTGCGGGGCTCGAACTTGAAGGCGATCGCCCACCTGGGGTGGTGCGACGTACTTCCCAGCAGGGCACGCGGCGCCAGCGCGTCCAGCTTGACCACCACCCCGTCGATCTCGTAGTCGAGGGAGTCGCGGTCGGTGTCGAAGGCACCGTGATAGGCGACGATCTCGTCCACCGAATCTGCCACGGTCACGCGCTCGGGCGTCCGCAGCCCCCAATCCCTCAGCGCGGCGACCCCCTCCGAATCGGTCTCGAAGGTCACGCCCTCGACATCCATGATATCGTAGGCCAGCACCGTCAGCGGCCGGCTGGCGGTAATGCGCGAGTCCAGCTGGCGCAGCGCGCCCGAAGTTGCATTACGCGGGTTCTGGTACGGCGGGTCCCCCGCTTCGATACGCCGCTGGTTCAGCGTCTCGAAGTCGCTCAGGTACATCATCGCCTCGCCCCTGACGGACAGGAACGCGGGGACGGGCCGTTCCACCTCGCGGAGTCGCAGCGGAACCGTGGGGATCGTGCGCACGTTCTCGGTCACCCCCTCGCCCTCCCGTCCGTTGCCCCGCGTCACCGCTCTCTCCAGCACGCCCTCCACATACACCAGTTCCAGAGACGCCCCGTCGAGCTTCGGTTCGAGGATGTAGCGGATGTCCCCGTCCCCGAGGGCCTTGCGCAGTCTCTCGTCGAAGCGGCGGACTTCCGCAACCTCCCGCGCCGAATCCAGCGACAGCATGGGCGCCGCGTGTGCGACGCTCGGAAGACTCTCCAGCGGGTCCGCGCCCACCCTCTGCGTGGGCGAGTCGGGGGTGGCCAGCGACGGATGGGCCGCTTCGAGTGCCTGCAGGCGCCGGAACAGCGCATCATACGACGAATCGGAGATCTCGGGGCGGGACTCGACGTGGTAGAGAAGGTTGTGGCGCTCGATCTCCGGCCGGAGTGCCGCGGCCTCGGCGGCGGCTTCCTCGAGGCTCGACTCCCGCGGGTCAACTCCGCCGGATACCTGGGGACTGGCCCTTTCGAGGTCGTGTCGGGTCATGGAAAACGCTAATCCGGCCCACCGCTTCTGTCCACGCGCATGTCTCCCCCCTTACATTCGGGGTCCCTTCCCACATCACTAGCACCAAGCACCGACCAGGAGGTCCGAATGGAGTTCCCGCGCGGCCCGATCCGCATCTTCGCATTCCTCGCAGCCATGACCGTGGCCATTCCCGCGGCCCTCTCCGCCCAGATGGAGACCACCACCCCCCGCGGCGCCGATGAGGGCGACGGTCCCCACGAACGCCTCATCCTGCGTGGCGCCACCATCATCGACGGCACGGGAGCGCCCCCCATGGGCCCTGTGGACATCGTGATCGAGGGCGACCGGATCGTGCAGATCCAGACCGTGGGCTATCCCGGCGTCCCCATCAACGAGAACCGCCGCCCCGGCGACGCCACGAAGGAAATGGACATGACAGGCATGTACATCATGCCCGGTTTCGTGGACATGCACGCCCACACCGGGGGTGCCGGCAAGGCGCCCCAGCCCGAGTACGCCTACAAGCTGTGGATGGGACACGGGATCACCACCTCGCGCGGCGTCGGCCACGGGCCCATGATGTGGGCGCTGGAGGAGAAGGCGGCCGCCGCCCGCAACGAGATCGTGGCCCCGCGCATGTTCACCTACGCGCGTCCCGGCGAAGCGTGGGACGAGGGCTCGGTCGACTCGCCCGAAAAGGCGCGCGAATGGGTCCGCTGGGCTGCCGCCGTCGATGTCGAAGGCGCGAAGATCGACGGACTCAAGCTGGGCGCCATGGACCCCGACATCATGGCCGCGGTGATCGACGAGGCCCACAAGCACGGCCTCGGCACCGTCGCCCACCTCGGCCAGATGGGCGTGGTGCGCATGACCGCGCTCGACGCGGCCGAGGTCGGCCTCGACATGATGACCCACTACTACGGCCTCATGGAGTCCATGCTGACCGACTACAGCGTCCAGGACTGGCCACTCGACTACAACTACCAGGACGAGCAGCACCGCTTCGGCAACGTGGGACGCCTCTGGTACCAGGCCGCCGAGCCCGGCTCGGAGCAGTGGAACGATCTGATCGACCGCTTCCTCGAACTTGGCTTCGGCCTCGACCCCACCATGACCATCTACGAGGCCAGCCGCGACGTGATGCGTTCCCGCGAGGCCGACTTCCACGACGAATACACGCTCCCCAGCATGTGGGACTTCTACCAGCCGTCGCGCCGCGCGCACGGTTCCTACTGGTTCTACTGGACCAGCGAGGACGAGTACCACTGGAAGCGCTTCTTCCAGAAGTGGATGCACTTCCTCAACGACTACAAGAACGCCGGCGGCCGCGTCACGACCGGTTCCGATTCCGGCTTCATCTACAAGCTCTACGGGTTCGACTACATTCGTGAACTCGAGCTGCTGCGCGAGGCCGGCTTCCATCCCGTCGAGGTCATCCGCTCGGCCACCCTGTTCGGCGCCGAGGAGCTCCACGACCCCAAGGGCACGAAAATCGACTTCGGGATCCTGCGGGCGGGCCTCAAGGCCGACCTGGTGGTAGTGGACGAGAACCCGCTCCAGAACCTCAAGGTCCTCTATGGGAACGGGGCCGTGAAGCTCAACGACGAGACCGGCGAGGTGGAACGAGTGGGGGGCATCAAGTATACGATCAAGGACGGGATCGTCTACGACGCGCAGAAGCTGCTCGCCGACGTGCGCGAGATGGTCCGTAAGGCCAAGGAGGCCGCGGCCGTATCAGAGGCAGGCAACTGAGGGCACCCGACCAACCGCAAGGGAGACGCGAAATGATCGACAACCATGCCGGACGCACGACACGGCGTTCCAAGCCACGTTTGGTGTTCGCGGCCGTGGTCGCAGCCGCGACCTTCGCATCCGGCCTCCACGGCCAGGAAGGGGAGGCCAACGCGCAGGTAGAAGACCCGTTTCGCGTTATGGTGGGCCCGAGAATCGAGTTTTTCGGCCATCTGTCCCCGGGCGCGAGCATTCAGTTGATCTGGGATACTCCAGGCGCGAGGGCATCGTGGCTGGGGGCACAACTCCACGCCCAGGTGGTACGGTTTGATTCCGACCCTCAGGCCCCGAATGCCGACATAATCCGGCGCGACTATCACTTTGCCGGGCGCGTCAAAGCGGGTTTCGGCAGAGGCGACGGACCCCTCTTCTACGGTTTTGCCGAGGCTGGCGTGGGCATGATCGGGACCGAACCCGAATCCAAGCGCGGGGACACCTACCTGCTGTCGGGAGTCGGAGCCGGGGTAGGTGTCACGCTCCTTCCGATTACCTTTGTGGTCGAGGGAACCCTTGGAAGAGCGGACCGGCCCAGCTCGGAACTGCTGGACTCGTTCGTGATGACCCTTCTATACCACTTTCCCTGACCACGTCCTACATTGGGAGATGGCGAAGGAGTCGGTAGTCTGGCAGGGAAGAAGCAAGGTCGTGGGCAATCGCCTCAGGGCCCATGACGGATCCGCCGCGGGCGCAGGGAGGGTTGGATGATGATGGACAGGACAGGAAACGGCGTGAAGCCGTGGCTCATGGTCGTGGTGTTCGCGGGGGGCGTTTTCGTCACGCCCCGTGTGCAGGCCCAGGAGTTGGCGCTGGACCCCGCCCGGGACGGGGAGACACAGGGAGGTTCCCAGTTTGGCGTGCTGGTGGGAATGCGGGGTGAGTTCACCGGGCTGGCTTCGCCGGGAGCCAGTCTCGACCTGGTCCTCAATGCGCCGCAAACGCCCGTGTGGGTGTCGATGCAATTCCTCGCCCAGAGGACGCGCTGGAACGTTGATTTCTACGACGAAGTCAGACGCAACAGCAGCTACTCGGGCCGCATGCGAATCGGCTATGGCGGGCGCCAGGGACCCAGCGTCTACGCCCTCCTCGAAAGAGGATGGGGAACAATCGAGGCGCCCGACATCTGGGAGGGCGACAGCTATTCGGTCGTCGCGGCCGGACTGGGCGTGGGGTGGACGATCGGCCGCTTGACGGCCTCGGTCGAGGGCGGGCTTGGCAGGAGAACCAGGTTCAGGCACAAGCCGAAGCGGCATCACAGCCTGGGCGTTGGCCTCCAGTACCACCTCTTTCGGACGGATCTGAGGTAGTTCGCGGCGAAATTCGCTGGCGGACCATGACCACACGACACACCCACCCGTGCGGGAGGATCATCCTCTCCGACAACCTCCCCGTCCTGAAGGCCATGGACGCCGGGAGCGTCGATCTCATCTACATCGACCCGCCCTTCAACACGGGCAGGACGCAGAGCCGCACCCGGATCCGGGTCGAGCGCGACGAGGACGGAGACCGCACCGGCTTCCAGGGCGTGCGCTACCGGACGGAAGTGCTCGGCCGGAGCGGCTACGCCGACACCCACGACGACTACCTCGCCTTCCTCGAACCCCGTGTCCGGGAAGCACATCGCGTCCTCACACCCAACGGTTCCTTCTTCCTCCACATCGACTACCGCGAAGCCCACTACTGCAAGGTCCTCCTGGACGACATCTTCGGCCGCGCCTCCTTCATGAACGAGATCATCTGGGCGTACGACTACGGTGGCCGCTCGAAGCGAAAGTGGCCCGCCAAGCACGACACCATCTTCTGGTACGCCAGGGACCCCCGCGCCTACACCTTCAACTTCGACGAGATGGACCGGATTCCGTACATGGCCCCGGGGCTGGTCGGCAAGGAGAAAGCCGCCCGTGGCAAGACCCCGACCGACGTGTGGTGGCACACCATCGTGAGCCCCACCGGCCAGGAGAAGACGGGTTATCCCACGCAGAAGCCTTTGGGGGTGCTGGAACGTATTGTGAAGGTACACTCGAACCAGGGAGACACCGTGCTGGACTTCTTCGCGGGAAGCGGTACGACCGGAGAGGCGTCGGTGCGCAACGGACGGAGCTACATTCTGGTGGATTCGAATCCCGAGGCGGCCCGCGTGATGGCGGCCAGGCTGGCCGCCTTCGCTCCGTCGTGCGAAGGGTTTACGGAAAGGACTCCAGGCCAATGACCGAAGGACAACCCCACGGCTTTCGCGATCCCACGCAACTCACGAACTGGACTCGGAGCTTCCTCTGCGCGTTCATCGGGGTTGCCATCTTCTCGGCGGTGGCGGGCACGGCCGAACTGCTGGGCTACCGTCCGGAGTCCCCGTCGCCGCTCTTCCTGCTACTCGCGGTCCCCTGGGTGCTCGTCATGGCCGGGGTCGGACTGACGACCATGATTCTGGTACTCGTCTGGATCCACCGCGCGAACTACAACGCCCGCCAGTTGGGCGCGACCGGCCTGGAAATGTCGCCTGGCTGGGCGGTCGGCTGGTATTTCGTGCCGATCGCCTGGTTCTGGAAGCCGTACCTGGCCATGAAGGAGATCTGGCAGGCCAGTGTCAGCCCGAAGCACTGGTCGCGCCAGGCCGGGTCACCGCTCCTGGGCTGGTGGTGGGCACTGTGGCTCCTGCAGGGATGGGGCCCCACGCTGGCGGCGGGGGGTCCGGTTCACATCTACTCGGGTCGTGCGGTAAACGTTGTTGTTCGGGCAGAAACCCTGACGGCGGCCGCCGAGGTCGCCGCCGAGATCCTTGCTGTCCCCATGACCCTCGCCCTGCTGATGATCATCGACAGGATTCACAGCCTCCAGATGGGACACTTCAGGAGTCAGACCGAAGGCTGAGCGGGGTACTCTGTTCCCCTCAATCCTCCTCGCTGAGTTCCACCGCCGTCCCGTAGCACATCATCTCGGCAGCCCCTTTGCTCACCTCCGCCGACTGGAAGCGAATCGCCACGATTCCGTGCGCCCCCAGAGCCCTCGCCTCCTCGACCATCCGGTCCACCGCCTGCTCCCGCACCTCCGCCAGCAGCTTGGTGTACTCGTACACCTCGCCGCCCGCCAGATTGCGCAGGCTGGCCATGATGTCCTTTCCCACGTGCCGGACGCGGACGGAACTTCCCCTGACCAGGCCGAGTGTGCGCAATACCCGGTAGCCGGCCACCGTTTCGGCCGAGGCGAGGATCATCGGTGAACATTCCTGTAGGGGTCCGAGCCGTATTCACGGTACCGGTCCCAGATTACCTGGGCGAGAAGGACCAGCATGCCGATCACGACCGCGCCGGTCGTCAGCTTCACCACGATCGCCGACGGCGACTTCACGAAGGACCAGGCCGCGTAGGCCGCCCAGCCCAGGAACCCGGTGGTGGTCAGCACCCAGCCGACCGGAGAGGTGATCCGGGAACGAATGCGGTCCCAGACCGAGTCTCCGTCCTGCGGCGCGAACGAGAGATCCTGGAAATCCTCCTTGATGGACCGGAAGATCGCGAACTCGCGACGCAGTTCGCTGGACGCCTCCAGGCGGCCCTCGATGGCCACCCTCTCCTCGGGCGTAACCTCGCCGTCGAGGAACCGCATGAGGTCCTCGTGGCTAACCGTCTGCTGTGTTCTACCGTCCATGGTCAAACCGCCTCGGAACGACCGTAAGTCGTTTTCTCCGTGGGTGTTTCACGGGTACGTGACCCCGGCGTTGCGCAGTTCTTCCGCCAACGCCCGCCGCGCGTGGAAGAGCCGGCTCGCGACGGTCCCTTCCGGAATGTTCAATATCCTCGCGATCTCGCCGTAGCGAAACCCCTCGATTTCCTTCAGTACGAGTATCTCCCTGTGATCTTCACTCAGGCGTTCCAATCCCTTCCACAGGAGCGCCTTCGCCTCCTTGCGCTCCGCGCGCCGTTGCGGGCCGTCCTCGGGGTTTCCGGGCCTCATCTCCAGGCCCTGGTCGAGGGCTTCCAGGTTGAACCTGACCTTGCGGCTGCGCAGCGCGTCCCGGCACTGGTTTCTGAGGATCTGGAAGAACCACGGGGCGAACCGCCGCTTGAGGTCGAACCGGGAGAGGTTCTGCCATGCCTTCACGAAGGCGTCCTGCAGGGCGTCGCGGGCGTCGTCCGGGTTGCCCATCATTCCCAGGGCTATTCGCAGGCCCGGACGTTCGTAGGCCCGCACGATCGGCTCGAAAAACCGGGAATTGCCCGCCTGGCACTTTCGCAGGAGTTCGCGTTCCAAGTCAGGGAGCAATCTGCCTCCAAGTCGAGTCGAACATCACGCCACCACCTCCGCCACTACGGTTTTCGGCCGCATATCATTCTAACGTGAAACGGACGGACGGGGGGTTGGCGCGCGATTGCCGCGACAGGCCGGCAACGCCAGCGTCGACCCATGACGAAATCCGCCCCGGCGTTCGCTCGGGCGGGAGAAACCGGCGCCGGATCGGTGCCGTAGGGTCACCGGGAGTCACCACTTGCTCGCAGCAGAGAACGGAATGATGAATGTGACACGAGTCGGCGGAGTGCCGTGGTTCGTGGCCGCGGTGCTGGTGGCTGGAGCGGTCGCCGCGCCCGGCGTGCAGGCCCAGAAGGTAGAGCCCCCGGTGGACTCCACCGAGGTGAGGGACGGGCCGTTCAGCGTGTCGCTTGGCTTGAGGCTGGAGTTCTTAGGCGTAGCGTCTCCCGGTGCGAGTCTTCAGATGACCCTGACTGGGGGCCGACTGTGGTTTTCGCTGGAGTTTCTCGCTCGGATGATACGCTGGAACGTCCAGTATGATCCCCATACCCGGCGTGATCATCGCTATTCCGCCCGTCTCATTGCGGGCGTCGGCACGGGTGAGGGCCCCAGCGCGTTCGTGCTCTACGAGAGGGGCACCGCGACTATCAAGACCCATCCCGAATACTGGCGTGGAAGGACCTATGGCTTCAGTGGCATCGGGCTGGGAACGGGGTATACCGTCGGAAGGGTGACCGCTACCTTCGAACTTAGCCTCGGCGTGTCGAATCGAGCTTCCGGGGCTTTGTATGGCTCGTTAGGCATGTCCCTCCGGTTGCGTCTGTTCTGACGGGCCAGGGACGTTGGCGGTGCCACGCCACTCGCTTGCCCGGGCACTCGTTCGCCCACACTTCTGGCGGGGACCCCGGCGAACGCCCATAATGCGGTGCCAACCGGTCATCTCATCCCATCGGGGACAGCCACGAATGGAACCGACACGCCTCCGGGGCGGACGCTCCCTCTTCACAACCATCGCCGTCGTTTCGCTCACGGCCGCCTTCGCCCACGGCGCGCCCGCCCAGGAAGTCGAATACCCCGCCGGCTTCGACGAAGAGGCCACCTACTACTCCGAGGCGCTCGGATCGCTGACCCGCGCGATCACCACCGCTTCGCCCGAGGCGCAGAAGTTCTTCAACCAGGGCATCCAGATGATGTACGCCTTCACCCCGCTGCGGGCCGCGCGCTCCTTCCGGCAGGCCCAGAGGGAGGACCCCGACTGCGCGATGTGCTTCTGGGGCGAGGCGTGGGCCTGGGGGCCCTACCTGAACGGACCGATGGGCCGCGACGACGCGCCGCGCGCGAACGAGAACATCCAGAAGGCGATGGAGCTCGCCGGGCAGCACGCAAGCGAGGTGGAGAAGGCGCTGATCGAGGCCATGGAGATCCGCTACGAACAGGAGCAAGACAACGACACCCGCAAGATGCTGGACTCGGCGTACGCGCGAGCGATGGCCAAGGTGTATGAGCGGTTCCCGCACGACCTGGACGTGGGGACCCTCTACGGCGAGTCACTCATGCTGCTCGAACCCCGGCGCGGCCGCTGGGATATCGAGAAGCCCGCCGTGCAGAAGATCCACCAGATCCTCGAGGCCGTCCTGGCCATGGACATCACGCACCCGGGCGCCTGCCACCTCTACGTCCACGCCACCGAGCCCACCACCAAGCCCGAGAAGGCCGAAGCGTGCGCCAACCACCTCGGCGCTTCGATCCCCGGGGCGAGTCACATCCAGCACATGCCGTCGCACACATACAACCGCATCGGGCGCTGGGGCGACGCGGTGCGCGGCAACCTCGCCGCATGGCACACCGACCTGCGCGCCGAGGAGGACCTCGCGTGGGCCATCTACCCGTCCCACAACCTCCACATGCTCCTCTTCGCGGCCTCCATGGACGGGCAGGGGGCGATCGCCATCCAGGCCGCGAAGGACTACGGGAAGATCGTGCCGGGCGGCGCCTTCTACCATGCGCTGACCCTGCTCCGTTTCGGCCGCTTCGACGAGATCCTGGAGATGGACGACCCGCCCGCTGGCACGATCCAACGCGGTTTCTGGGACTTCGCGCGGGGGTACGCATACCTGCGCACCGACGTACTGGGACGTGCCACCATCTATCTCGAGAGAGTGAGGGGCGCGGCCGAGAACGCGGGCGAGCGCGACAGCTTCCGCGGCCATTCGGCGACCGACCTGCTCGGCACGGTGGCCGGGATTCTCGAAGCCGAGATCCTGCGCCATGAAGGAGACAACGAAGGGGCGATCGCCGTTCTGGAGGTCGCGATCGAGCACGAGGACGCCCTGCGCTACGACGAACCGGAACCGCTCAACTTTTCGGCGCGCCACTGGCTGGGGGACCTGCTCCTCGACATGGAACGCTACGCGGAGGCGGAAGAGGTGTTCCGGGCCGCGCTCGAGGACCATCCCATGAACGGGTGGTCGCTGTACGGGCTGGAACACGCGTTGCGCGCCCAGGACATGGAGACGAAGGCGGACAAGGTGCACGAATTGTTCAAGGAAGCCTGGGCCCGATCGGACACGTGGATCAGGGGGGCGGTGTTTTAGGGGTCTGCACGGAAGCCCTCTCGGCAATTCCGGGAATCAATGCCGACTGGTGTGTCAGGCCACAGCCCCGCGGGCGGCGCCCGACGCCACGACGACTCCTCGGCAGCGGCCGCTCTTCACTCGAGCTGTTTCGAAAAGTATGTCATACATTACATTATGTCATGTATAGTATACTTTATTCCCTTCAACGGCTTCGCTCTTTGGGGCCCTTGGGCGCGTAGCACTGCCACCGCCGCTTCGTTGACGACCGCCCCCGCCTCGGGTAGCTTTCAGTCCCCAATCAATAATCATTATCCATATGAAATACTGTCAGGAGTTCATCCGGATGGACGATTCCTCCATCCTCGTCGTGACGGGCCTTGAAGCCGGTGTCGCGGACGTGGATCTCGATATTCTGAAGGGCGTGGACCTGGCGATTCGGCCGGGCGAAATCCACGCCATCATGGGTCCGAACGGATCCGGCAAAAGTACGCTGGCCAAGTTGATCGCGGGCCATCCGGGGTATGAGGCCACCGGCGGTTCGGTGGAGTTCAACGGCGAGGATCTGCTGGATATGGAGCCCGACGAGCGGGCCCAGGCGGGCGTCTTCATGGCCTTCCAGTACCCCGTCGAAATCCCCGGTGTCTCGATCGCCAACTTCCTGCGCACCGCCCTGCAGTCACGCCTCGAGGACGGCGAGGAGCTGGACCTCTTCGACTTCCAGGAGCTGCTCATGGAGCGCATGGAACTCCTGGACATGGACGTGGCCTTCGCGCAGCGTCCCGTCAACGACGGCTTCAGCGGCGGCGAGAAGAAGCGCAACGAGATCCTGCAGATGGCGGTGCTCAAGCCGGCGCTGGCATTGATGGACGAGACCGACTCGGGGCTGGACATCGACGCGCTCCAGGTCGTCGCCCGCGGGGTGAACACCCTGAGGGAAGAGGATCCGGCCATGTCGGTGCTGCTGATCACCCACTACCAGCGGATCCTGAACCACATCACCCCCGACGTGGTTCACGTCATGGTGGACGGGAAGATCGTGGAATCGGGCGGGCCCGAGGTCGCGCTCGAACTGGAAGAAAGCGGCTACGAGGAATACCGGAAGGCCCACGCGGCCTGACCAGGGATATGAATCCGCCGGCCCGGACACGGGATTCGGCTCACGCGGCCCGCGGGCTGCAAGGGAGGGATGGATGCCCAGCAACGAAGTCATTCAGGGACTGGGGCTCGACGACTACAAGTTCGGATTCGTCACCGACTCGGAGCCCGTCTTCAAGACGCGGCCCGGGCTCGACGCCGAGATCGTGCGGCAGATTTCCGCGCGGAAGGACGAGCCCGAGTGGATGCTGAAGCGCCGGCTCAAGGCACTCCGGATCTATGACGCCAAACCGATGCCCAAGTGGGGCGGCGACCTCTCCGAACTTGAGGAAACGCTGAGCCGGACCTACTTCTACTCGAAGCCGCAGGAGCAGATGGAGCGCTCCTGGGACGACGTGCCCGAGAACATCAAGGAGACCTTCGAGCGGCTGGGGATCCCCGAGGCCGAGCGGAAGATCCTGGCCGGCGTCGGGGCGCAGTACGATTCGGAGATGGTCTACCACTCGCTGAAGGAGGAGTGGGAATCCAGGGGCGTGATCTTCGATTCGATCGAGGACGGGCTGAAGAACCACCCCGAGCTGTTCCGGAAGCACTTCGGTACGGTGATCCCGGCGGCCGACAACAAGTTCGCTGCGCTCAACTCGGCGGTCTGGTCGGGTGGATCGTTCGTCTACATCCCGCCCGGAGTTCATCTGAAGACGCCGCTGCAGGCGTATTTCCGCGTCAACCAGGAACGGCTGGGACAGTTCGAGCGCACGCTCATCATCGCCGGCGAGGGGTCGCGGGCGCACTACATCGAGGGGTGTACGGCGCCGGTCTACTCCACCGATTCGTTCCACTCGGGTGTGATCGAGATCATCGTCAACCGGGACGCGCGCTTCCGCTACACCACGATCCAGAACTGGTCGAACAACATGTACAACCTGGTCACCCAGCGGGCGCTGGTACAGCAGGGCGCGCACATGGAATGGCTGGATGGGAACCTGGGCTCGAAGCTGACCATGAAGTACCCGTCCTGCTACCTCATGGGCGAGGGGGCGCACGGCGAGATCCTGTCGATCGCGTACGCGGGAGACGGGCAGCACCAGGACACCGGCGGCAAGGTGATCCACGTGGCGCCCAGGACGACCTCGAGCATCGTGTCGAAGTCCATCTCGAAGGGGACGGGGCGCTCGTCGTACCGGGGACTGTGCAAGGTCTATGACGGCGCCAGCAATGCGCGGTCGAACGTGGAATGCGACGCGCTGCTGATCAACGAGACTTCGCGGACCGACACTTTCCCGTACATCGAGATCGACGAGAAGACCGCCACGGTGGGCCACGAGGCCACGGTATCGAAGGTGGGGGACGAGCAGCTCTTCTACCTGATGAGCCGGGGCATGGACGAGGCCGAGGCGATGGCGCTGATCGTGCGCGGGTTCATCGAGCCGATCGCCAAGGAGCTGCCGCTCGAGTACGCGGTGGAGCTGAACCGGCTGATCGAACTGGAGATGGAAGGGAGCGTCGGGTGAGCCAGGCCACCGCCGTGCGCGAGAACACCCGGCGGGCGATCGGTCGCGAGGCCGTGCTCGAGGCGGGTGCGGCCGATCCGGCGTGGCTCAGGGCCCGCCGGGAGGAGGCGTGGGAGATGTACGAAGCCACGCCGCTGCCCTCCACCCGTTCCGAGGAGTGGCGCTATACGGATGTGGCGCGGTTGCTGCCGCTGGATGGGCTGGAGCCTGCGGCGGGCGGGACAATGGCCGGACGGGCGCTGCCGGACGGGCTGCGCCGCGCCATGGAGCAGGATCGGGAGAGCGCGGGCCGGATCGTCGACGTGGACGGGCGGGTGGTGTCGGTCGAGTTGGACGAGGCGCTGGCCGCTCAGGGAGTGGTTCTCGCGTCGTTGCGGGAGGCTGCACGCGCCGGAATCCCGGAGGTCGAGGCGCTGCTGGCCACTCGGGCCGTGCCCGCCTCCGACGGCAAGTTTTCCGCGCTGAATGCCGCGCTGTGGAGCGACGGCGTCTTTCTCTACGTTCCCCGCGGGGTGCAGGTCGACCGGACCATCCGGCTGAGCCGCTGGGTGTCGCAGCCGGGGACAGCCACCTTCACACGCATCCTTATCGTGGCCGAGGAGCTGAGCCAGCTCTCCTTCGTGGACGAGATCCTGTCCCCTGATTTCTCTACCGTTACCCTCGTGAACACCGCGGTCGAGCTGTTCTCGAGGGCCGGTGCCCAGGTGCAGTACGTGTCGCTGCAGCGAATGGGCGAAGGCGGCTTCTACCTGGCCAACCAGCGCACCCTGGCGGAGCGCGATTCCACCCTGGACACCCTGAACGTGGCGCTGGGAGGATCCGTCGGCCGGGTGGATCTCAACGCACGGCTCCTGGGACCGGGAGCCAACAGCGACATGCTCGGCCTCTATTTCGGCGACGCGAACCAGCACTTCGACTTCAACACCAGCCAGGACCACGTCGCGCCCAACGCCCACAGCGACCTGCTCTACAAGGGTGCGCTGGACGGCGCGGCACGCGGGATCTTCCGCGGCATCATCCGGGTGCACGACGGCGCCCAGGGCACGGACGCGTACCAGACGAACCGCAACCTGATTCTCTCCGACAAGGCGATCGCGACATCGCTCCCGAATCTGGAGATCGGGGCCGATGACGTCCGCTGTTCGCACGGCGCCACCGTGGGCCAACTCGACGCCGAAGCCCTGTTCTACCTCATGAGCCGCGGCCTGCGCAGGGAACAGGCCGAGCGTTTGGTGGTGCTGGGCTTCCTGGGCGAGGTGTTGTCAAAGCTGCCGCTGGGCGGGGTGGCGGAGAAGGTTACCCAGGCCATCGAGGCCAAGCTTCGGTATGTCTAGGCGGACCGCCACCCGCACCAAACCACGCTGGGCCCGCGTCGCGGCAGTGAACGAGGTGCCGAAGGGTGGGCTGCGGGCGGTGTCGACCGAGAAGGGCGCCGTCGTCCTGGCCAACGTCGATGGAGACATCTACGCCTTGGAAGACCGCTGCTCGCACCAGGACTACCCTCTCTCGGCCGGGGAACTCGAGGGTGACGAGCTGGAGTGTCCCTTCCACGGCGCCCGTTTCGACGTCTGCTCCGGACGGGCCCTGCAGCTGCCGGCCATCACGCCGGTCCGGTCCTACCAGGTCGACGTGCGCGATGGCGACATCTACATCCAGCTCGACTGAGCGGTCCGCGACCCAAACCGTGGTCCCCCGCACCGAGGCCACGTCCCCTCTGGACGTCGCCGCAGTACGCAGCGACTTCCCCATCCTCGACCAGACCGTGGACGGGAAGCCCCTGGTCTACCTGGACAACGCGGCCTCGTCGCAGAAACCCCGGCCGGTGATCGACGCGATCAGCGCCTACTACCTGCGGGACCACGCCAACGTCCACCGAGGCGTCCACGAACTCGCCCGCCGCGCCACGGAGGCCTACGAGTCCAGCCGGGAACGGGTCGCCCACTGGCTGAATGCGGCCAACCCCCACGAACTCGTCTGGACCCGGGGAACGAGCGAGGCGCTCAACCTGGTGGCATTCTCCATCGGCCAGGCCCGCGTGGGTCACGGCGATGAAATCGTCATCTCCGAGATGGAACACCACTCCAACCTGGTCCCCTGGCAGCTGCTGGCCGACCGCAACGGGGCGCGGCTTCGGTACGTCGGCCTCACCGATGACGGTCGCCTGGATCTCGACCAGTTGGCCACGCTGCTGGGCGCACGCACCCGGGTGGTTTCGCTGTCCCACGTGTCGAACGCGCTGGGCACGATTAATCCGGTGTGCGAGATCGGGGCGCTCGTGCGGGAGAAGAGCGATGCCGTCTACATCCTGGACGGCGCTCAGGGTGCGCCGCATCTGCCGGTCGACGTGCGGGACCTGGGTTGTGATTTCTACGCCTTTTCGGGGCATAAAATGTGCGGTCCCACCGGGATGGGCGCGCTCTGGGGCAGGAAGTCCCTCCTGGAGGAGATGCCTCCCTACCAGGGCGGCGGAGAGATGATCGAGCACGTCCAACACGACCACAGCACCTGGGCCGAAGTGCCGCACAAGTTCGAGGCCGGGACGCCCAACATCGCGGGGGCGGTGGGGATGGCGGCCGCGGTCGACTACCTGGAGAGTGTGGGGCTGGACGCGATTCATGAGCACGAGATGGTGCTGACGCGGGCTGCGCTGGATGGGCTGGGCGGGGTGGAGGGATTGCGGATCCTGGGACCGGCCCATCCATCGGCGCGCGCCGGGGTCGTCCCGTTTGTGATCGAAGGGACCTCCGCCCAGGATCTGGCGACGATGCTGGATGCCCAGGGCATCGCGGTGAGGGCCGGGCATCACTGCGCCCAGCTCGTCGTCGACCGCTTCGGGCTGACGGCAACGACTCGGGCATCCTTCTACCTGTACAACACCGTCCAAGAGGTGGAACGACTTGTCCAGGGGGTGGAGACGGCGCGACGCATCCTGCTGGGATAGTCGTTAACTTGCGAGAGGTTCGCAGCCGTTTGGCAGTTCAAGGCTCGCCCACCCGACCGAGTCAATTGAAAGGAAAGACACGTGCTCAAGCTACCCTACCGTCACACCACACGCCTCCTCGCCTCCCTGCTCGTGCTGCTCGCGGCAGCCTGCGGCGGCGATTCGCGCGATCTGGACCCCTACATTTCGACGGACAGCCCCCGCGAGGCCCTGACCGAACTCGACTACGGAAACCTGGATTCCTCGCAGATCCGTCTCAACCTTCCGTGGTCGCGAAACAAGGTGTCGAAGGACCCCAACCCCGACGCCGAGCCGGCCTCGTTGAGTGCTGTGACCACCGAGACATTCGAGGGTTATGACCGGGTGGTCTTCACCTTCGGCAACCGCATTCCGGGATACCAGCTGGAATACGCGACCGAGGGTGGCGGTGGATGCAACGGCACCGAACCGGCGGGCGACGCGCCGGCACATCTTGTCGTCGAGTTCGAGAAAGCGCGGTCGAATGAAGGAGGCGTGCCGCTGGTGGAAGACCGCGAACGCACGATGGACTCGCAAACCCTCGTCGGCGCCACGCAGGTTTGCGACGAAGGAGACCGGGTGAAATGGATTCTGGCGGCCACGAGTGACGCCGAGTACCGCATTCTCGAGATGCTTGGTGAACCTCGGCTGGTGGTGGATTTGCGGCATCCGTAGGTAATCGTTCCTTCGGTTGGGTGGGCGCTGAACCGGTAGCGAGCAGCCTCACGGGCGATCAATGAGGGACCCGGATTTGGAGCCGGGATCTTTCCTGCTGTTGCCGGGTATCGTTGCGTTGTATACAATGGCGGGGTCGAGCTTTTAGCCCAATGGGGAGGGTGCGGTGACGAATCGCCGGCCGGAATTCACCAGATCGCTGGGAAGTACCGTCGCCATGGCGGCCCTGGTCGCCGCGTGCGGCGATCCCGATGTCCCAGGCCCGATCAGGCCTCCGCCCGACACCACGACGACCGAGGAACCCAGCGGCTTCCGGGCATGCAGCAACGGCGTTGCGGACAACTTCTCGTGTGACGGCGTAAACCTCATGTCGCGGCTCGCGCGCGCCGAAATGGGCAACACGCAAGGCAGCGCGAACGACCTCTGGGGCTGGACGGACCCCGACACCGGAATCGAGTGGGCGTTGGTCGGCCATTCGCAGGGAACGGCCTTCATCAGCCTTCAGGATCCGGAGCGGCCCGTCTACGCAGGAATCCTGCCCCTGACCGAGGGAGCGCAACCCAGCCTCTGGCGCGACATCAAGGTGTACAGGGATCACGCATTTGTCGTGGCCGACGGCGCCGGGCAACACGGCATGCAGGTCTTCGACCTCACGCGGCTGCGCGGTGTGTCGAACCCTCCAGAGACTTTCTTCCCCGCGACCACCTACGACAGGATCCACAGCGCCCACAACATCGTCATCAACACGCAGACCGGCTTCGCGTACTCCGTTGGTGGCGGTGGGGGGGACGAAACCTGTGGCGGCGGTCTTCACATGATCGATGTCCGAACTCCCACGGATCCACAGTTCGCGGGCTGCTTTGCCGACGAGTCCACAGGCAGAAACCGCAGCGGGTACACCCACGACGCGATTTGCGTCGTCTACCGCGGCCCAGATACCGACCACCGAGGCAAGGAGATCTGTTTCGGTTCCAACGAGACGGCGTTAAGCATCGCCGACGTATCGGAGAAGGAGACTCCGGTGGCACTTGCTTCGGTCTCCTATCCCAACGTGGGCTACACTCATCAGGGGTGGCTCGATGAGTCACACGAGTATCTCTACATGAACGACGAATTCGATGAGTATGACCTGGGCAATACCAGGACCCTCGTATGGGACATCAAGGATCTGGACGACCCGATCATCGTCACGGAGTACACGCACAGTACCTCGGTATCCGATCACAACCTCTATGTTGTGGGCGATCTGATGTACCAGTCCAACTACGCCGAAGGACTTCGGATCCTGGACATCTCCGACCGTGAGAATCCGACCGAAATCGGGTTCTTCGACACGGAGCCCGATGGCGCCGACCAGCCGGGGTTCTGGGGCAGCTGGAGCAACTATCCGTTCTTCGCCAGTGGCGTGATCCCGGTGTCGTCAATGGGTGGTGGCGTCCTGTTCGTGAAGAGAGCGAACTAGCCGGGGCTTCGTCATGCAGGGGGATCGAGGGAGAGTCCACAGGGCGCAGGGGGCGGTGAATTCGCGCTCTTGCAGGCATCCCGCGCGAGCACGGAGAGGCGTGAGGCAGGGCGAGGGTTTGCGGTGAGGGTTAGCACCGTGATGACGCCGCGCCTATTTTCCGCTGATCCGGCCCGAGAGACTTCGTCCCGGGCCCCCACCCCGGCCCCAACCCGGCGACATCATGAGACGCAAGCTGGTTCCACCCCGCTGGCACCTCGATCCCCTGGAAACCCGCAGACAGGTTCTCCCCGGACTCCGACGTGCCCGGTATGCCCTGCCCTTCATCGCTCTCGCGGCATGCACGAGCCAGGACCCACCGGCTGACCTCTTGCTGGCGGGAGGTTCCGTGCTGGATGGCACCGGCGACGAGTCCACCGCCGCCGACGTCGTGGTGGCGGGCAACCGCATCGTCTTCGTGGGTGACGCGGCGGCAGCCGGCGTCGAGGCGTTGGACACGCTCGATGTGGCGGGACTCGTGGTGACGCCCGGGTTCGTCGACATGCACTCCCATGCCGAGCTGGACACAGAACACGGGCGTGACGCTCGTGCCTTCCTGTATCAGGGGATTACCAGCGTGGCACTGGGGGTGGACGGGGGCGGCAGCGCCGAGATCGCGACGCGGTTGAGTGGCTGGGAGGAGGACGGGATCGGCGTGAACGCGTTCCTCTTTGTCGGACACAACCGGGTGCGGCGCCAGGTGATGGGGATGGAGGACCGCGCGCCTTCCGGTGAGGAACTGGACGCGATGCGGGGCTTGGTGCGGGAGGGGATGGAGCAGGGGGCCTACGGCCTGTCGTCCGGGCTGTTCTATCTGCCGGGGAACTACGCCGAGACCGAAGAGGTGATCGAACTCAACCGGGTGGCCGCGGAGTACCCGGGGGCAATCTACGACACCCACGACCGGGATCTCGGTGCCGCCTATCCGCCGTTCGGATACCTCAAGTCGATCGTCGAGGGGATCCGGATCGGGGAGGAAGCCGGGACGAAGGTCATTTTCAGCCATTTCAACGCCCAGGGCGCGCACAACTACGGCAGGGCTCACGAGGGGGCTGCGCTGATCGAGGCCGCGCGCGTGCGTGGAGTCGAGGTCGCGGGCGCCCATCACTCCTACACGGCGACCCAGTCGAACCTGCGTTCCTACACGGTCCCGAGCTGGGCGGTGGAGGGGGGCGACACCGCCATGGTGCGGCGCTTCGACCACCCCGACACAGTGGCGATCATCGACCGGCAGACGCGCGAGATGCTCGCGATTCGGGGAGGCGCCGGCAATCTCCTCTTCGCCGACCAGCGTCCCGAACTGAACGGCAGGACCCTCGCGGAGGTGGCAGTCGAGTGGGGGATCGAGGCCCCGGCCGCCGCCCGCCGGATCCTTCGCGACGGCAACGCCGCCGTGATGAACCTCGGCCTCTACGACGGCGAAAACCTGCGCTATCTGGCCGGCCGCGACTGGATGATGACCTGTACGGACGGTCGCGATCCAGGCCCCACCCGCCCCGTCACCCACCCCCGCGCCTTCGGGTCCTTCACGAAGAAGATCCGCGACCTTGTGCTGGACGAAGAGCTCCTCTCCCTCCCCTACACCATTCGTTCCATGACCGGTCTCGCAGCCGACTTCCTGGGCTGGTCGGAGCGGGGATATCTTCGCGAGGGCCAACTGGCCGACATCACCGTCCTGGACCTCGAAACGCTCGACGACATGGCCACCTACGCGAACCCCCACCAGTACTCGCGCGGCACGGTGCACGTGCTCGTGAACGGGGTGTTCGCCATCCGCGACGGTGAGGCCACGATGGCGCTTGCGGGGCGTGCGCTGGTGCGGGGAGGCGCGGCCTTCGATGGGGGGTAGCGACGGCGGTAGCCGGCCGGAGGGTGGCGCCGAAACCCCTGCCGACCGCAGTGGCGCCCCACCCCGCGGCGAGCTCGGCGACAGATCCCACCCACTGCTCGCCTCGCGCGACGGCCCCCTCCTCACCCTGACCCTGAACAGGCCTCACCGCTTGAACGCGGTCAACCTGTCCCTCTACGGGCGCCTCGTCTCCGAGCTTGAGCGCGCGGACGCGGACCCGAATGTCCGCTGCGTGATCCTAACCGGAAATGGCCGCGCCTTCTGCGCGGGCGCCGACCTCAAGGCGCATCGCGACCATCCCCAGTCCCCCGAAGAACGCCACCGCTACACCCAACTGGCCCAGCGCGCCAACCACCTCATCCAGTCGATCGGGACTCCGGTCGTGGCCGCCGTGAACGGCCACGCCATCGGCGCGGGGCTGGAACTCGCCCTCTCGGCCGACTTCGCGATCGTCGCGGCAGACGCCAGGCTGCGGCTGCCGGAAGTCGCGCTCGGCACCTTCGTGGGCGGCGGTGCGGTGTACACCCTGGCCGAACGGGTCGGCGTCCTCAAAGCCCGCGAGATCATTCTGCTCGGGGACTTCTTTTCGGGCTCGGAAGCTGCGGCGATGGGGGTCCTTAACCGGTCCGTCCCCAGAGCGGAAGTCCTCGATACCGCCACGCGGCTGGCGCACCGCCTGGCCCGCCGCGCCCCGATCCCCCTGGCTGCGGCCAAGAAGCTGATCGGGCCCGCCGGCGCCATGTCCCGGGAAGAGGCGCTGGAGCGGGAGCGTGCCGCGCTGGAGGAGATCTTCGGCACGGCGGACTGGCGCGAGGGGCTGGCCGCGTTCCACGACAAGCGACCGCCGCGCTACAGGGGAGAATGAGGGTCTTGAGGACAACATGTCATCTTCACATGACATAATGGCAGGAGGTCTTGGGGTCCGATTCCGCTTACCCTGATTGAAGTTACGCGATTTGGCGGAGCGAGTCCCGCCAATTGGCTCCCGCTAATTGGGGGAGGAGTGGACGCGCCGCCGCTCGTCGAGCGCCTTCTTCAACCGGTCCTCGTCGGGTCTCTGGTAACACTGGAGCACCGTCTGTGCCGTCCGCCAGCCTCCCAGTTCGCAAAGCACCTTGAGTGGCTGGTCCATGAGGTCGGAAGCAAACTTCCGCCGAAGCGAGTGCCAGCCTCGGCCGCGTTTCGGTGTAAGCCCAGCGAGCACCTCAGCTTTCTCCCACCAGTAACGCGCCACCGTGTGGCTCATGCTCCTTGCGGCGTCCCTGGGCGCGGGGAATAGGGGGGCATCGCCGATTCGGCGGTTCTCCTTCCGCGCCTCTTCCAGCACACCGAGCGCCTCGTCGGTCATGGGCGTCCGATGCTCGAAGCCCGTTTTCTCGTGCTCCGCGCGCCACCGAATGACCCCGGCTCCCATGTCGATGTCGGACCACCTGAGTTGGCGGATTGCGCCGATCCGATGCCCTGTCTCGTGCGCGAGCACGAGCGCCACGCGAAAGCGCCAATCGATCTCGGCGGATACCCGGAGCAGGGCGTCGTACTCCGCCTGCGAGAGAACAACCCGGGTTGGGTTCTTCTCCCTGGGCACCTTCAAGCCCTTCAGAGGGTTGGACTCAAGGAGAAGCCCTCCCGCCTCGTTCCGCGACCGCGTGGCCCAGTTGAGGACCGCCAGCAGGAACCTCAGATCCCGTTCGACCGTCCGGTCGGACACGGGCCTCCCACTCGGGCCGACCTTGCCCCCCCGCCGCGCCCGGATGAACCGGTCCCAATCGCGCTGGGAAAGCGTTGCGGGCTTCCGGTCCTTTCCGAAGAAGCGACGGAACATCGCCGATGCGGCCCGGTCGTATTTCCGGGTTCCCCCGCCCTTGGTGGGAGTCACCTCCTCACCGTAGATGTCAAAGAGCTTCTCCAGCGTGAGCGGCTCGGGCTTGGCTTCGCCCCTGCCGTTCGGCGCGTCGATGAAACCAGCCGCGAACTCGTCGGCCTGCCTCTTCGCGCGCGTCCAGTCGCGGTGACCCAGCGACCGGGTGAGCCTGCGGCCGTTCTCGCGCCACTCTATCTGGAAGAGGCCGGTCTTGGGATCGGGGAAGATCCTCACCCGGTTTCGGCCCCATTCGCCGGCGCCGTAGGAGCGCCGACTTCGTTTCGTGCGTGCCATCGTTCGATTCCTTTCGATGATGGACTGCACGATCTGCGCAACCGAAACTTCGCGCGAATGGCGTTCCACCGCCAGTCGCGGCTCGGCGGGTCCTCGACCCTGGCGCGGGATTCCGGCGGTGCCGAATGGACTCTCACGCGGTTACGCCCGCGGCGGCGCGACGGAAGCGATAGACCGTCGTTAGACCTTAAGCGACGACGCCGCACCGATTTACACGGATCTCTAACGATCTAACGGACAAAAATGGGATAGAAGGCATGCGTACGCAGGCACCGGGCGTGACCACCGAGGCCCCAACGCCACCGAGTGTCAGCTCAGTGGCGTCCTCGAATACGGAAACACCATTTGCGGGACCGTCTTCCACCGCCTACTGTCGGTTCGGGCGTCGGCCCGTCGAAGATCCTACAGTCATGGAGGAAGTCATGAACAAGCTAGCGGTTGTCGCAGCACTTACGGGACACCTTCTCGCAGTTGGTGAAGGTAGTCGGCTTGCCGCGCAGGAGAAATGCGAGCTTCCAAGCTCTGTCACCATTGCCAGCGAGCCGGGTGGGAGTGTGGGGGAGCTGCAGGACGATATGACGCTGAACAGCGGGTCCACCCTGATGAGGGACTGGGTTGTCATTCACGACGACCGCTTGCCCGTCGACTTTAGTGGGACGCCCGGCGTGGTCCCACAGTATAGGGGCCGCAACGAAATTCAATATGAGACGCGGCCGACCCTTACGGCACGTGAACCGGCAACCGCTGTCAATGCGCGGTTCATTACGTTCGATGTCTTCGGCGAGCACGTGACGACGTTAGGGGCAACCGAAGTCGTCGATCTGAATCCTGGCGACCCCCGCGACTTCCAGTGGCGATGGCGGTCGGGAGAAAACGATGCGACGAAGCACTTCGCATCCATCGCCTTCATTGCTAGAGTGCGAACTGCTGACGGCCAGGTACACACGGCGGACTACGAGACAATCCTATGTGTAGCGGAGCTATTTGCGCTCGCAGCAACGGTAGCTGACTTGGACCCTTCAGGCAATTAGCGGCCAACGCGATCAGATCGACAGCGTCGACCCTCATCTCCCACTCCGTCACGACCTCCGGAAGATTCCCACCCCGGCCGATCACCGAGTAGCGCTCTTGAAGGAGAGAGTGGTGACGCGCCACGGCGGTCCCCGTCTTGGTCACGAGTCCCCGCAACGGTTAGCCACCTGCTCGGGGATGGCGTCGCCGTCGCTGGCCTTGCTGACTTTCTGACGGGGTTTCTTCTTGGTCACTTCTGGTAGTCCGCGGCATTGCGGCGCTCACTGTACTCACGTCCCTGTGGCGCCACTGGGCGGCCCATCGGCACGACATGTCGTACTCCCGTCCGGATTTCTATATTGCTCATCGACAGAATCCTCCTGTCAGTGCGGTCCGTGGACCCCGGGCGACCGGAGTCCCGCGGCGCGCCGTTTTCTCCTCCCCCCCAGGGGCACCCCCCGCCCCCCCCCGAGCGAGCGCCGACCGACCGGACGGCCCATCCACCCCTTCGCAGCGGCCCAGGCGTTGGCCCTGGGCAGTGCGAGGCCATGCGTGCCCCCTCCCAAGTCCGCTACCCCACCCTCCCCGCCAACGAGTCCGTCGTTCTCCAGGTCACCGAGGCCCAAGTGGACCTCAAGTTGGGAGCCACGAACGCGACGATCCCGACCTCTCATTCCCGTTGCGGCCAATGCCAATGTGGGCACTGGCTTCGGCTCGGCGCGGTCGAGTGCGGACCTGACGCCGGGGGTCACCCCGTGAGTTATCATAGTGAAGCGGCAGGACTTGGCCACACTTCGCGCGAGGAGAAGAGGATGATCAAAGCCAACCTCGTTGAGCAGGTTGCCGATGCGATCGGACCACGAGTCGCCAAGAGGGAATGCGGGCTGGCGGTCGACGCCTTCCTCGACGCCGTGAAGGACGCGCTCGCGCGAGGCGACCGGATCGAACTCCGGGGCTTCGGCACCTTCAAGGTGCGGAACCGCAAGGCCCGCAAGGCCCGCAACCCGAGGACCGGAGAAGCAGTCGAGGTTCCGGCCCGCGATGTGCCGGTCTTCAAACCTTCGAGGCACCTCCGCAGCCGGGTGGACCGAGCCTCTGGCGTATCTGGAATGAAGAGCCGCTGAAGGCGGTTTCGGACTATGGTCCGATTGCCGAGGCCACGATGTGCCCCGCGCAATCGGGGCTTCCAGCTTGCCCGGCGATGCCAGACAGACTGACGACCGGGCGGGTCGGCAATCGGCGGATCCGCCGCCTTCGAGGCGGCGCTGAACACCCTTCCCGGAGGGATTGATGGCACGGGAGCGACCCCGAGGGTTCGGGGGCAGGTGATGCGCAAACTCACCTGCCCCCGAACCCGTACCAGGCCCTCGGCCTGGGGGGTCGCTCCCGTCACGGTCGGTGCCGCTAGTGCGGCACGGACCGGCATGTCGCGGCAATGCAAGACGTAGCGGCGTCAGCGGATACGCGCCGGTGGCGGTGCGCATCGCCAAAGGGCCGAAGTGCGCATCGGGCCCCTGCGTCGTTTGCGCACTCCAGTGCGGCTCCAAGTCGCACGCCGCCCATCGGTTGGCTCGGCGCAGGGGCGGCGCTCGGCGCGCAGCGTTGCGCCCGCTGCGAATCGTGTCAATGGGCATTGAAAACGGCACACTTTCGGGCATCGAAAATGGAGTGGTGACGGCTCACGACTCGCCCCCCTTCTGGGCTCTCTCGGCATCGGTCGCTCTGGACGCCGTCGGGTGGATGGCCTTCGAGAGCTCCATGTGCCTCCGCATCCGATAGCTGTTGCCGCGGTGTGCCAGCGCGGCTTCCCGCGATGGTGCCCCCGGTACTCTCTACCGGGCGTCTGCCGGACGGCAAGCTTAGCCATTTGGCGACCGGATCGGGATGACGCCTTTGAGGTCTTCTCTGCGCAGGGGCGCCGGCAAGACCTGGTCCGCTACCCTCATGGTACATGGTGGGCGCACCGGTGCCTGGTGGCTGTCTTCCCGAACGACGACGTGATCGTTCGGAGACGGGGACGTCAGGTGCCAACGGGTCTGGGTGTGAGCCGTGGCAACACGGCGGAAGATCCACCGGCAGGGATGGTCCGCTTCGAGGCGGGGGGTACAACGATCACGGAGATCGGCATCATCGACCACGAGATTCTGTCGGTGTCCATTGAACAGTCTTTTCCAACGCGGAGATGAGCCTGAGCGCGGAGGGTGTGAAAGGCGAGTGATGAGCCCGGGCCCGAGGCAGGTGGTCGGTTGGTGGTGTGTGATTATCCCCCCGAACCGGGGAGAGGCGCAACCGGCGAGTTGGGGGATGCCCGGGTTGCACGAGGGTCACCGGCGAGTCTGCGGTCGGCGCGGGGCGGATCATGCGGCGGAGTCTCTGGCCTGGCCGACGGCGCGGAAGAGTTCGTCGCGGGCACGCTGGACGGCCTTGGCGGCATCGAGGTGGGTGGCTGCGGCGGCCAGCTGGCCGAGCGCGTCGAGGGAGACGCCGGGCCGGAGGAAGTCCTCGGCGCCGGGCATGGACTTGAACCGCTCGTAGGGTGTGGCGACGTCTTCCTGCCGGTAGCGTCTCTTGATGCGGCCGTTGGGGCCGGGGACCTCGGTGGGGAAGAGGCAGGGCCGGTGGAAGTTGAGGAGGGGGCAGAGGTGGTCGTGGAGGAAGGCGTTGACCTGGGGGACGAGGGCGTGGGGGACGTGGATGTGGCCGAGCCATGCGGACGATGGAGCCGTTCTTGGACTCGACGAGCGCGTTGTCGTTCGAGTGGCGGGGCCGGGATTTGGTGAAGGTGGGGATGTGGAGCTCGTTGAGGAGCTTGGCGACCTGGTGGTTGATGTACTCGCTTCCGTTGTCGGCGTGGAAGGCCTGGACGGTGAAGGGGAAGGCGGAGATGAGGTCCTTCAGCATGAGCACCATGAAGTGCTGGGTGATGCGCGGCACGGCGCCAAGGTGTTGGAACTGCGTGACTTCGTCGACGATGTTGACGAGGTAGATGCCCTTGTTGCCGCCCCGGTCGCCGAGGTGCACGGTGTCGACGCGCAGGAAGCCGGGCTGGCCATCGGGCCGGGGCTTGCGGCGGATGCCGATGGGGACGGGAGTCGGCCGGGTCTTGCGGAAGGTGAGGCGGCCGGTCCGGTACTCGCGGGACTTCCGGAGGATGTAGATCTGGCCGTTGGAGATGTGGGCGAGGCGCTCGAACCGCTCGTCGCCGTAGACATGGCACATGCGCCAGAGGATCACCTTGGTGGCGGGTCCGGAGAGCTGGCCGAAGGCCTCGTCGACCTCGGCCAGCATCGCGGCGTCAAGGGGCGTGTAGCGGCGGGGAAAGGGCTTGGCGGGGGGCTTCTTGCGATGGTCGCGGATGTGGCCGGTCCGGCGGTGCTGCCGGATGAGGCGGGTGACCTGGGCCCTGGAGAAGCCCGTCACCTTCTCCAGGAACCGCTTGACCCGGGTCTTGTCCGGCCTCCCGAGGCCGTGGTACTCGAAGCGGACCAGCGTGCGCCGCACGAAGGCGTAGGCGGAGGTGCGGTCAGTGAGCTCGAAGTCCGCGGACTCGTTGCCGTCGAGGAAGGCGCGGAGCTGGTCGAGGGTGCGTATCCGTTCGGTGCGAAGTGTCACGATCATCCTCCAATGATCTCTTCGCCCCGGACTTCAGGCTCATCTCTCGCTGGAAACCGCCCCCGAGTTCGGGCTTGTCTGTTGGACAAGACTTGAACTGGACATCGGCCGGTCGCCGCTTCACATTTCCAGACTGAGCACCGCCGCGAAAGCGGCGGAAAACGCACCGGACCTTAGACGGCACCGCGCCACCCCCTGACCCTAACTCTCTTTGCGGGGTGTCCTCCGAGGCCCGCCAAGAATGACTGCTGGTCAAGGTGGAGGACATTGGTCGGTGGAAGGCCATTGCCCTGGGCGCAGATTCAGGTCCCGGGCGGAGACCAACCCCCCTCGGCACTGTCCCCGGCCTTGCTCTCCACCAAATCCCGAGCGACGCGAAACCCCACGAACGCCGACCGGTCGGAGCGTCGCCTGGAACGCGGGTCCGGGCGGGCATCCATTCTTAACCGCGCCGCCGAGCGCATCAACTCCGGTGGGTCACCCCAGCTCCCGCCGCGGCGGACTCGCCCGGTGCACGGGCCCTCGATCCAGGCGTCGCCGTTGTCCGGGGCCCCATCATAGGCGTTGAAGTCGGCGGCGAATTCGGTTCCGAGCCCACGCCCTGATCGCCAGCAATCCGCCGTCCACTCGGCTACGTTGCCCAGCATGTCGTACAGACCGAAGGGGTTCGGCTGAAATGAGCCCAACGGCGCGGTGTGCACATATCCGTCCCGACAGTTGGGGAACTTGAGATAGGGGTTGCGAGAGGGGGGAAGTGCGGCCTCCGCGTCGTTGTCGCGGCCGTTGGCATAACGGCATTGCACGGAGGAATCGTCGCCCCAGAACCACCTCGTCTCCGTTCCCGCTCGGGCCGCGTATTCCCACTCCGCCTCGCTCAGCAGCCGGTAGTTCTCGCCGGTCGCCGCAGAAAGCCACAGCACATACGCCTGGGCCTCGTCCCAATTGACGTTGATCACCGGACGCCAACCCCGTCCCCAGCCCTCATCATCGGGCCGGTATCTTTCGCAGCCGCCAGCCTGCACACAAGCGTCCCATTCCGCGAAGGCCACCTCATATACTCCGACCGCGAACGGCCCGGGGATCGTGACCCGGTGCTGTGGCCGTTCGTAGCCTGGGGTTCCCAGGCCAGAAACTGCTGTCTCTGAATCGGGAGACCCCATGAGATAGGTGTCGGGGGGTAGCACGATCATCATCGGACACGCTTCGCAGTCCTGGAACACCTCTCCGACAGTCTGACCGCCCGCTCGGTCACTTGGGGCCAGCACGAGCGCCATCCCGCAAAGTGGAGTTGCTGCCCAGGCTCCGTTAAAAACTCCGCGCCAGATGCTCAACGGTTATTCTCCCTTCTGATCCGGTAGCCCTCTACCCGCTCCACCCCGCCTTCGTCCTGACTTACCGTTAGAAAATACTCCTTCCCAAACCAACAGAGGCCGAGGGACACCAACCGGTTGCACAGAAAGAGGTCCGGGTGGCCGGGGACGATGCCCAGCCAGCGCCCGTCTCCATCGAAGACGCTCCAATGGTCCGGCAACCCGGTCTCTCGATCTGACCACTCCCGGACCCAAAGGTATCCTTCGGGATCAACGGCCAAGGGACCAATCGGCGGATAGTGGTCGGGTTTCGGCATGTCGTCGAAGAGGCCCCCGGAGGAAGCATCCATTCCACCGGCCCTCAACGATCGCCCCCAGTATTGCTGCCACGCCTTGTGCGCCTTCTCGGCGACGCTGACCGGGCCGGTGGAGCGCCGAATGATCCGCACGAGGGTACCGTTGAGGGAGTACTGGAGAATCTCATTGCTGTCCCCGTCACTGATGTACACCCAAGGGGACCTTTCCCCCGCAGCGAGCTGGGTTCCGCCGACGAAAGTCGGGAAGGCGCCGGACTCTGGGACACTGGGCGAACGCCAAGATTCTGATCCCTCCCACACCCCGAAGGAGCGGGCGGCAAACGTCTGGTCGAAGCGAAAGAACTCGATCGGTGGATAGCGGCGCACTTCGCCGGGTGCGTGGGTAAAGTTCCTGTCGTGCCTGTAGGCCTGGAGCATGAACGAGCCATCGGGCAGGGGATACATCCACGATTCGACGTTGACGCCGGTGCGCTGCTCCATGATTCTGCCGAGATCTATGGGCTTGCTCTTCAGCAGAACGCCGGTGGTATCGAAGTAGCTGGCCACACCCATCCAGGATTGCCACACCGCAAGTGTGTCGGGAGGCAGGTACTGCAACCGGCTTGCACGCTCGAATTCACCTGGCCCCCTTCCCCTTCGACCGATGGTCTTGGACAACACCCCCGATGGCTCGAATACAAGCAGTTGGTCGTTCCCGGCAGAGAGAACCGCGACGCGACCGTCGGCGAGCCGAGCCAGCCCGGTCACCACCCAGATCAGGTGCGAGGAATCACCCGCCTCGCCGCCCGGTGCCGAATTCCCGCCGAGGACGAACTCGGGCTCGGGGTCGATGGTCCAGAACCGGCCGGCCGGATGCTCGGGCGCGTGGTTCTCGACGATCTCGATATGTCCGGAGTCCCGGACGGTGAACGACCGAGCCGGCGTGGACTCCGACCGGTGTCCGGGGTCACAAGCGGCCAAGAGGATTGCGGCCAGCAAGAAGGGGGTGAGGAGAGGTTGGGCGGCGGCCGCCCTGTGTCTTGGGCAGACCGCCGCCAAGGGGAGCACTTCTGGAGTCATTGGGCTGCGGAGAGCTCCCGAATGTGCAGTTCCAGAGCCGTACGCACTTCCGGGGGGACCGCGACGGTCGCGGCCGCGGCACTAGGGTCGCAGGCTAGCAAGAAATCGATGCGGCCATACTCGGGCCGGTATTCGATCCGCAGATCGGCACTGCTGCCCAGAACCGCGACCGCAACTGTCTCGGTGTTCGCTTCATCGAGCGCGTGCCCGATCTGGTCAACCATTTCGCCAAGAGCCATGTCGCCGCCGGCGGGGCCGCAGGCGATGTGGCATCCTGGGCGGTCCCATTCGAAGTCCCAATGCGTATGACATCCAGACGTGCCGCCGCATCGGGAGCATTCGTCACCGGCGCTGACACATCCGTCACCCCCATGAGGGAATCTGTGGCGGAACCCAAACCAGGACACGTCGCACGTGCCGCAGACGACATCGCCGCCCTGTGCCGCGACCGGCGCGGGAGCAAAGGCCGGCGCCAAGAGCGCCAGAATGGGGAGAATCAGGGGAACAACGCTACGTTTGGAGAAGATCGAAATTCCTCTCGCTCGAGGGTTTCCGTTGGGTCTCCCACGGGCCGATTCGGTCGCAGGAGCCGAATTGCTGAGGGGAGTCTCCTTTTCGTCGCTGGAGTTTACATCACCCCTCTACGGATAATAGACACCTCCCAGCACGAAATCGTGCAATGTGGCTTCGGGGGAGGGCACGAAGCGCGGCAGCTTCCCCGGCAGACCCGGAGATGTCGGCGAAGGCGAAGAGGCGGCGGTTCACGGTGGCATGCAAGCTGTCGGTGGTCGAGAGGGTGAACGCCTGCGAGACGCCGGGCGAGATCGGAGAGCTGCTCCGGCGCGAGGGACTGTGCAGCTCGCATCCGTCGTCGTGGCGGAATGAAGTGGTCCTACTTCGTTGGACAGTCCGAGGGCAAAGCTAAGGTGGACTCCGGCTGGTTGTCGGAGCCCTCGGGAGCACTCGCTCTGTTCTGTCTTGAAGGGGATTCTACGGTCTGCGGTCCTTTGGGGCAAGGAGAAGGACGGATGCCAGGATGAGCCCCGCTCGCCGGGAGGGGGACCCGACCGGCGAGCGGGGCTTGGACGCCTGTGGCGCGCGGCTCGCAGGATGGGCGTATCACCCGCTCCCCGCCGCTGCCTCGGGATGGCGGCCGCCAGCCCCGCAATGATCCGCTGTTCACATCATCCTCGTGCCGTTGCGGTAGGTCTCGCCTGGCGTGCGCCCGGCCAGCGCCGAGTGCGGGCGCACCTCGTTGTAGAAGTCGATCCACGTCCCGATGAGCCGACCGGCTTCCGTGCCGTCGCGAAGCTCGTGCAGGTACACGGCCTCGTACTTCAGCGACCGCCACAGTCGTTCGATGAAGATGTTGTCGAGGAAGCGGCCCCGGCCGTCCATCGAGAACGCCACGCCCGCACCCAGCACCCGGTCGGCGAACGCCTCGCTGGTGAACTGCGAGCCTTGGACGTATTCAGGATCTCTGGAGTCGTCCGGATGAGCGCGTCGTCCAGGGCCCCGATGCAGAACGAGGCGTCCATTGTGTTGGACAGCCGCCAGGAGAGGACGTGCCGGGTGGCCCAGTCCATCACGGCCACGAGGTAGAAAAACCCTTGCGTCACAGGGATATAGGTGATGTCCGCGCACCACGCGTGGTCCGCACGAAAGATCTCGATGTCGCGCAGCAGGTAGGGAAAGATCCGCGCCGGGTTCGCCACGCTCGTGCGCGGACGCCGATACGTCGCTTCCATCCCCATGAGCCGCCGGATCCGGTGCCGGCCAGCCGTGACACCCTCGCGGCGGAGATGCCGCATCATCTGCCGGCTCCCGTAGAACGGATAGTCCATGTGGAGCTCGTCCATCCGCCGCATCAGGGCCAGGTTCTCCGCGCTCTCCCCCTTCGGCCGGTAGTAGAGCGACGACCGGCTCACGCCCAGCAGCACACACTGCCTCGACAGGCTCAGCGGTCCATCCGGCTCGATCATCCCGAAGCGCTCCGTCCGGCTCAGCGCTTCAACCCGCGCCGAAAAAAATCCCGCTCGACGGTGAGCTCTCCGATCTTCGCGTGCAGGTCGTGGATCTTCGCCTCATGCTCCTTGGCGAGCTTCCGACTCCCGCACTTGGCGAACACTTCCGGCACGGCGTCGAGCAACTGCCGCTTCCAGGCGCTCACCTGGTTCGGATGAAGCTCATGCCGCGCGGCGATCGCCTGCACGCTGTCGCGCTCCTGAAGCGCTTCCCAGCGCCACCCGGCCCTTGAACTCCGCTGTGAATCGTCGTCTCTTCCTGGCCATCTCGGTGCCTCCCGTTCAATCCTGGAATCCACCTTAACGACCTGTCCAAAAGACCGGGACCACCTCACAATCCGGCACTGAGAATACAGACGGGTCAGATGCCCCGGGATCGATGCCACTCTCCGCGGCGATTGCCGACATGCGCCGCAGTCCGTTCTACACGTCCGAGTCGTTGGTGCCCCTCGGCAGCAGCATGTCCAAGCATCTGTGGGTGCCCCTCGCGACTGGCTCATTTGGATCTGCAATCCGGTCGGCTCCAAACGACAGCACCTTTTCGACCGGCCGAGTATTCCTGATGTCGTGGGGCGCCGCGGCACTATCCGATATCGCCAGCTTTTATTTCCTTATCTGCACGGAGGGCGGGAGCGGTTGCTTTGCCGAAGGGGGAGCTGGCGTGTTGGCCGCGATTGCGACTCCGGTCCTTGGCACGGCTGGCGGCGCCACGCTCGCGGGAGCTCGGTTTCTCCCCGCGCTGGTAGGATCGGCTGCGGGACTTGGCGTGGCACTGCTGCAATTCATGATCCCCATCGTCGACCCGGACGACAACTTCGTGTTGTTCATCGCCATCCCATCCGTTGTTCAGGCCGGAATCACGACGCTGGTCGCGTCTGGCTTCAATTAGCATTGGCGCTAGAAGGCGTGAGACAGACCCCATCGCGCGGAGTCGAGTTGCGGCGATGGTGGCCTGATCGCCGAGCGACGCAGTTGCCCCACGCCCAGAGAACCTCGGCGCGGCGCTCCAGCGGGCCGGATCGCCGCCCGTACGAGGCTTCCCGGGAAGAGCCGCCGAGAGGCACTTTCGGGGAGGACGGCGCGGGCGGGAGTCCCGCCATTCAAGTCCTGCTTTCCCGCTTTCGCGGCACGGTCCAGCAGGGTCCAGTACAACGGCAGAAAACGCAGATCGTGCAGTCCTGGTTGACTTTAGAAGATTTCCTGCCGTGATTTACGCAGCCTTGATCCTGCCAAAGAGCTTCTCCAGCGTGAGCGGCTCGGGCTTGGCTTCGGCCTTGCCGTTCGGCGCGTCGATGAAACCAGCCGCGAACTCGTCGGCCTGCCTCTTCGCGCGCGTCCAGTCGCGGTGACCCAGCGACCGGGTGAGCCTGCGGCCGTTCTCGCGCCACTCTATCTGGAAGAGGCCGGTCTTGGGATCGGGGAAGATCCTCACCCGGTTTCGGCCCCATTCGCCGGCGCCGTAGGAGCGCCGACTTCGTTTCGTGCGTGCCATCATTCGATTCCTTTCGATGATGGACTGCACGATCTGCGTCCCGGAAGTATCGCGAAAGGACGGCGCCTCCGCCAGATCGAGGTGTTCGAAGCAGCGTTTGCATTCTCCCCGAGCTCGCGAAGGAAGCACGCCGTCCGCCGGTCGTGCCCTAGGCTGCTAGATCAAGTGAGTGTTCCTTGGCCCGTCATCACGTCCATCCTAGACTAGACTAGACACTTCTCACGCACGATCCGTGCAGTCTCAGTGTTTTCCAATTCGTACACCGAGCACCAACGTACGTCACAGGTTGGCTAGGGCCTTCGGGTCCTCCTCGCCCGCGATCATCGCCTTTACTTGGGATCGTCTGCCCCGTCGGTCAGATGATGTCGGATACCAACGGAGCCCAAGCTTGACGGGTTCTTCCCCCTTCTGGTGGGGTAGCAGGTCATGCGGGTAGGCCATCGAGGTAGAGGTCGCGGCCGCCGAGGTGGAGGAGGATGGCGTTCGCGAAGCGTTCCCGGTTGCGAAAGCTGCGGCTGCGGACCTTCACGGTCTTGATCCTGCTGTTGATGCCTTCCGCCGGTCCGTTGGTGGCACGGAGGATGATCGCATTGACGATTCCCCAGAGCTGCTCCCGGATCATCCGGGCGGTCTTCAGGACCGGCTCCAGACCGCAGTCCGAAGCCCAGTCCAGCCATCGGTGCCATCCGGCCAGCGTCCAGGTTCTGGTCCGGTAGTTCCAGAGGTTCACGGCCGCTTTCCTTCAGCTCCCAGGCCTCGGCAGTCCGGTGGGTGCCCGCTCGGAGCCTCGCGAACGCCAGGAGCACATCCTTGCCCCGTCTCGGGGCGACATGCACGATGTGGTCCGTCTCCGGATTCGACACCACGGTCACGTACTGGTGCCGTTGGCGGAACGAGGTCTCGTCCACCGAAAGGCGCCGAACCGCCTTCGTCTTGCGGCGCGCAAGTCGCCGTTATAGTGCCCCCGCACGTTGCATGATTCCGTCCACGGCGTTCCAGCTCAGCCGCATCCGGCTGGCGACCGCCTGCACGCTCGCCACCTTGAGCCACCGGATCACCTCCGCCTCGAACTCCATCGTGTACCTCGTGCTCCCCTCCACCCACGGCACCTGAATCGTGACCACCCGTGCTCCGGGCACTCGACCCGCGGGACATTGCAGACCAGAACGGTCTTGTGGCCCCAGGCATCCAGGTTCCCCACTCGCGGCGGCGCGTGTCGTAGCCCGGGCACGCCTCGCCGCAGTGAGGACACTTCAACCGGCTTCCCCCAGTCCGCTGCAACTCCGCCCGTAGTTCCTTGTGAACAGCTGCGGGAGCGAGCAGCTCCGTAGCTTGACCACGCAATTTCCTCCGAGGTCCCGCGATCCCGAAGGCAACCCGCTACTCTCCTTCCCGCTCCGCAGCAGTAACGGTGGCTTCCGCGCCCAACCAAGTCGTTGTGCAGGAGTGGTCGAGAGGTCACCCCAGCCGGTCGGCGGCACGTCAGCCTTCGCCGAAGGGGATCGCCCCCTTCCGTCGTCTACATCCTCGCTGTTCCACTCTCTCCACCCACGCTCATCCCACCGTCGCGGTTGCAAGAGCCCGCCAACCCGCCCCATATCGACCCTCCCCCTTGCCCGCCCACCACGACAGGGAAGGATCGGCGACGCGCTGGGCGATCACAATATTCGAGATTGCACGTTTTCGGTCCCGGAAGTGTCTGTTAGGCACCAGTGCGCGAAACCATGCGTGTGGAGGATCCGGATTGGAGCCACGCTCTCTAGTCGCTCGTATCCGAACACCGGTTGCGGAAGGGAAATCCTCCCAACATCCAGTTCCGTCCTAGGAGACAGCATCATGAAGCGACTCATCACATCCACCCTGCTCGCCATCTGGACGCAGGCGTTGGCCATTCCGGTTGATGGATGGTGAGCCAACCGGAAACGGTAGTGGCTGGGTGGGTGGACGAATGCGGAGGACGGCTGGAGGCGGTCGCATGGCGCTTGGTGGCCGATCGGGATTTAGCGAGCGACATCGTGCAGGATGCCGCGATCGCGGCGATGCGCGCGGGCTCGGGGAAGGTAGCGAGTGTAACCGACCCGTGCGCATGGCTTGCGGGATTCGTGCGATTTGTGGCACTGCAGCGGCTGCGGAAAGCACGACGGCGGGCGCGGCTCTTAGCAGAGAACGAGCTGGAGATTCGCAACATGCTGTACCCCCTCCAGCAGGATAGCCGGGCCTGTAGAGTGGACTTGCTGTGCGAGCAGGTTCTTGCGTTGAGCCGGAAGTGCCTTACGCCTATGCAGTTGGCTGTAGTGACGTTGGTGTTGGACGGAGAATCGGACTCGAAGATCTCCTTGGCACTGAACGTGGCTCCGAACACCGTGCGGTCGCATCGGTCGGCGGCCATTCGTCGATTGGTGGGGGCGCTGGAGCTCTTCTAGTCTTCCGCGGGCGGCGACTCCAGCCGCTTCGGAGACGATCCTCTCTACATGTGGTGAAAAACAGCGTCGAGGCCGCGTACGCCCGCTCGGACCTGCTGGAGCGGCGTCGGAAGGTCACGGAGGACTGGGTGCGGCACATCGCGTCTTGAGGCACTCCCGGCGCGGGCGTCTTCCGCGCTGGGCACCCACGGTCCCTGCGACCGGGCTTGTAGAAGGGGTAGTATAGTCCAAACCGAGCGCGCGAGGAGCAAAAGATCGAAAGACAGTCGAAAAATGCCGGGAGCGCCCGGCGGATTTGCCCGAGAAGGGGCCGATGGCAGTGAAAGAGGAGCGAAAGACGCCTAAAGTTCCTGCGCCTGCACCACTTCCAGGAAACGCTTTCGCTACTTTCGAGGAAAATTGTCGAAGGATAGCGTCTGGACGCTAGTGGATGGGGGGTGGGATGGCGAAAGAGATGAGCCGGAGGGGGATCGACGCGATGTGTTCGTGGTACTGCGGAGAGTGAATCTCCACGAATCGGCAGGATCGCGGCAACTACAGGATAGAAGGCCGTTCGGTACGATACTCACCGATCTACGGTGGGCCGGAGGCCTTTCCTGTGTCATTCCACTCCGTTCCGAAAGGGATCGAACATGGACCACATCGTCAAGTTGTTCCGGGCCTTCGCCACCACGACCATCGCCACTGCTCTCGTCCTTGTCGCTGCCCCTGCCCAGGCCCAGAGCTGCGGCGCGTGCGACAACATCGAGGAAGATGAGAAGATCATTGGCCACTGGGCCGTATCGTGGTGGAATGCGTCCGGCCCGGACGACACGCCCAATGATTATCACGACGGGGTCGAGTCCGACTCGTGCCGTGGTCACCATTACTGGTGTGGGTCCGGACCGATGCAACTCGCCACAACCGTTATCGACGCAGTGGAAAGGGACGACGTGGTATACCTGTCCGGCCTAGTCGCCTCGTCCTCCGCGGTGATTGTGGAGAGCCGCCAAGCGATTCAGATCCCCGGCTGCGATGGCGAGCTCATTGTGGGGCACGTTCCCGTCGATACTGCACTGATAGCTTCACTTCGGCTTGCTATTGCCGAACTTACGGACGGGCAGTAAGGGATACGTTACGGATGTGGGAGAGGAGCTTATCGCGACTTTCCTGGGTGCACCGGGGCGTGGAAAACCGGGAGGTCGCGGCAACTACAGAATGGACGGGCCGTTCGGTACGGCACTCACCGATCCACGGTGGACCGAACAGTCTTCGGGTGCCAGAATCATTCACTCCGTTCCGAAAGGGATCGAACATGGACCACATCATCAAGTTGTTTCGGGCCTTCGCCGCCACAACCGTTGTCATCGCCCTCGTTTTTGCCGCGGCACCGGTCGAGGCCCAGACCTGCGGCATGTGTGGCGAAATCGTAGAAGACGACATAGTCACGGCACACTGGACCGCACCGTGGTGGAACGCGTCCGGCCCGGCCGACACGCCGAACGATCATCACCTCCCCCCCGAGGACGGTTGCTGCCGTGATCACCATCACTGGTGCGGTGCTGAGGAGATACGACTCGCCACAGCCGTTGTCGACGCGGTGGCAAGGGAGGACGTGGCGTACTTGGCAGGCTTGGTGGCCGCGTCCTCCGCAGTGATCGTGGATAGCCGTCAGGCGATTCAGGTCCCCGATTGCGACGACGAGTTCATCGTCGGGCACGTTCCTGCCGATGCAGCTCTGATCGCTTCGCTTCGGCTTGCTGTTGCCGAACTTACGGACGGGCAGTAGGGATGCTGTCTGGGATTTCGAATCGGCTCATTCGCTTTTTGAAGGAGGACGGTGGTCGGGTGCACCTTTCGATCTTGACATTGACGCCCATCCGAAGCGGGATGGCCAACGCCAAGCGCCCTGCCTTGGTCCGCGTACTTCTTGGCGGGGTGCTCGCGTCCGCCCTCGCCGGGATGCCATCGTCCGCCCAGGATACGATCAGAGTCTCCGGCGACGACCTCGCCTGCCCGGCCTGCGTCATTACCGTGGATTCGGTGTTGACAATCGGAGGCTTGGAGGGCCCGGGGCTGGACGTAGTTGACAGATACTCCAGAGTCGGGATCGACCGAACTGGGCGGGTTCTGGTCTCGCTCTACCGCTTTCCGGAGATCTCCGTATTCGACTCTACCGGAGCCTTCCTCCGAACCTTCGGACGTTCGGGGGAGGGTCCGGGAGAGTATCAGTTCGTCCACCATGTCGACCCTGGCCTCAGGTACATTCATGTGTTCGACATGAGGGGCCGCACGGTATTGGACTATGACTTCGGGTTTGTCCGTGCGGACGCGTTCCCGGCGCAGATGGGCCATAGCGATGTGCTGGAGTCCGAAGATGTAGTCTTTGCAGGAGTTGTGCCAACTAGAGCTTCTGCTGGCCATCCGCTTCATGTGCTGGATCTAACGGGCGCGCTGGAGTCGTTCGCCGGCCAGGGGGCGGTTGTTGGTGATCCTGGCTGGGAAGCGTGGCCGATTGCCGGCAATGCGCAGACACTGTGGGTACTGAAGGGTGCTGGGGCGGGAAATCGACTTACCCGGTGGGACCGGAGAGGCGGCGAGCCTCAGAACCTAACGGTGTACGAGTGGATGGTGGAGGAGAAGGACTTGGACCTGAAGAACATCAAGCTCGATGCCCGAGGCCTGTGGGTGTTGTGGGGTCTACCCGGGGGTGGCCGCAGGTTGGACCTTTTTGACCCCGATACCGGAAGGACCATCGCGCGATCCGGTGATGATGTGGTGGGTACCTTCGTGGATGGGACCGGATCGATCTACTTGAAGCACCCCCACGAGTCGGATGCCGGTATTCCCTACATCACCCTGTTCAAGATCGATTTCAGTCGGCCTAGTCGTGAGCCGGACCCGTCATGAAGAAGCTCGCAACGTTGGTCCACGCCCCCTCGCTCGCCTTGGCGTTGCTGGCGTAGGAACAACTGCTCTTGGCAGAGTGGCCGCCAGCGCTACGCTGGCGGCCCACTGCCGGCTGCGCACGGGCGATGCCGGCACTCCCCAAGTTTGTTGAGCCATTGCCGGTTGGCCTCGAACTCTGCGCCACTCAGCGAAACCGTCTCCACCATGGCGGCCTCGACCTCTACCCCCGATGGCCTAAACCCGCATGACCTCCTACCCACCAGCAGGGGAAGAACCGGTTTTCGATGGCCGCAACCGCACTTCTGGATGGCCGCCATCCGATGCTCGCCGACGGGCCGGGTCAAGCAGCCAACCCGCATCAGAGGACGGGGGGCTTGCATATGGGGCATTGCCCTGCGAAGGAGCAGGGCAAGCTCACGTCCGTACCTCCCCGGTGCTCCGGTCCCCGAATCGGGAATCGAGAAGGATCGCCGAGAGGCGTAGGGCGATCAGAAACTCCCGGATTGCACGTTTTCGGTCCCGGAAGGGTCCGTTAAGTACCAGTGCGCGAATACCATGCGTGTGGTGGCCAACGGTGGAGAGGGGTAACGAGCGACCCCGACGAGGCGAGCAGGCCGGAGAAGCCCGGAGAGCCTCGGCCGCCCCCGGCGCTGCAGGTTCGCTTCAGGCCGCATGGTTGAGTTTGTCGAAGTCCGCCGGCGACTTGTAGCCGAGTGCGGAGTGGAGCCGGCGGGTGTTGTAGAAGCCCTCGAATGAATTGGAAGAAACTTCACGCCGCGCCTTGGCCACCGTGGGAAAACGCCGCCGGTCGAAGAGTCCGCACTCGAGCGTCGCGAAGAAGCTCTCGCACATCGCGTTGTCGTACGCGTCGCCCACCGAGCCCGTCGACTGCGCGATGCCCGCCTCGCGGCAATGCTCTCCGAACGCCAGCGACGTGTACTGCGAGCCCTGTCGGAGTGATGGACGACCCCACCCCTCGGCTGGCGGCGGCGGACCGCCATCTCCAGCGCGGCCCCGACCAGCTCGGCCTTCATGTGGGGTGCCATCGCCCAGCCGACGATCCGCCGGCTCCAGGCCCATCGAGCACCACGGCGAGGTACAGGCCAGCCGGTCCAGGTGGGCACCTACGTGATGTCCGCCACCCACAGTTGGTCGGGACCCTTGGCCGAGAAGTTCCGGTTCACCAGGTCCGCCGCGGGCTCGGCCTTGGCGTCCCTCTTCGTCGTGCCCGTCTTGAGGCACCTCCGCGTCACGCCCTCGATGTCCAGCTTCCTCATCAGGCGTGCCACTCGCTTCCGGCTCACACGCTCGCCGTTGGCCAAAAGTGCCGCGTGGATCCGCGGGCAGCCGTAGGTCTCGTCGCTGTCGCGCCAGATCGCCTTGATCCTGACCTTGAGCTCGGAGTCTCGCCCCGCTCGCGCCGAGGGCGGACGGTTCAGCCAGCCATAGTACCCCGCTGGGGGAGAGACCCAGCACCCGGCACATGGCTGCAAGCGGAAAGGTTGCCCGGTACGCCTTCATGAACGCATACCCCCGCCAGGGATCGATTCGCTCTGCCCTGCGAACCAGGCCGCAGCTCTTTTTGGAATGTCCCGCTCCATCCTGAGCCGTTTGACTTCCCGTTTCAGCTCCCTCATCTCCTTGCGTGCCTCCGTCGTCAGACCGTCACTGCGCCGGCCGTCGTCCAGGTCCGCCTGCTTGACCCAGTTCCGGATCGTCTGCTGCGAAGGCTCGAACTCGCGTGCGAGAGACCCCGGACTTACGCCCGGCTCTCACCAGCTCGACGATTCGCTCCTTGTACTCGGGCGCATACCGCCCTCGTCTTCTTCCCGCCATGACTCACTTCCTTGGTTGAACCCAATGGAAAGATGTCCGGGGACCGAAATCGCCAAGTCCCTAGAAACGATTGGATACTCATAGCGCCCCGTGATGGAATCGCGAAGCGTGAGGGAGCCGACGATCTGAAGCGTGTAGGTGCCGGACAGCCCGCCGATCTCGTTCTCGGTCAATTCCAGCTCCCACCGATCCCCGTCGTTGTCGGTGCCGGTCCATTTTCCGGCAATGTCCGGTATCTTTGGATCCGACAGCCCGCAGCCGAGCGCGAGGGCGGCAAGCAACGGGAGGAGGAGTCTCTTCATTGGTGGTGGGTTCCGTGGTCTAGGGGAATGGTGTAGGCCTCGCCGCCGAAAGGGCCGACGCCGGAAAGCTTGTGTAGGCTGCTCATGCTTCGCAAGCGCGTGGTGCAAGGAGACGGCACCACCACCGCCGCCCGTCCGCGTCCGCACTTCGCGCCGATGGCTGCGCCTTGGCAGCCGTGCCGCGATGCCGGTCGGGCAGTTCACGACGGGAGCGAACCGGAACCCCCGACCCTCCTGTTGCACCCGCACCCCCGTATCCGGCAACGCTATCCCCCACCGTGACACCTCCCCGGAAGAGCCGTTCATCGGTCACCCCGCGCCGGAGCCGGGCCAAGCGATGGGCGGCGCGCGACTTAGCCGTACTGGACCGCGCAAACGACGTGGGGGGCCGATGCGCGCTGCCGTGAACAGGCCGGCCGATGCCACGCGGGCGGCTCCGGCCGTGACGGGAGCGACCCCCCAAGGCCGGGGGCCTGGTACGGGTTCGGGGGCAGGTGAGTTTGCGCATCACCTGCCCCCGTCCCCTCGGGGTCGCTCCCGTGCCATCAATCCCTCCGGGAAGGGTGTCGGATCGATGAGGCCGTGGACGCCCATCATCATCGGGGTAGTCCTGGTGGGTGGCCGCCGTCCACGCCCTGCCGATCTCCTGCACCGCCGACGCCTTCAAGCCAAGAGACGGGTGTGATATAGGCGGGATCACAAGGAATGTTAGAAAAGGAAGGGCTGGGCGGGGAAGGTGGAGAGGCCGCACCTTCCCCTGCCTAAGAGGAGGGCTACTTTGGACCCGGTCCTGAAGACCGCCCGGTTCGGGTGCTTGGGTGTGATCTTGGCCGGGATCACGAGAATCTCTTCCCGGCCTGCGAAGACGTTGCGGTCGACTGTTCACCGCGATTCGACCTGACCCGGCCGCCGACATACTCGTCCGGTCCTTCCACCTCACCGACCGATCACTCAGGGGAAGGGCTACGAATCATCCTCCTGAACCGATGTGGCGGCCAGAGCTAAGGTCTCATATACGCCCAAGCGTGCCTCCCACTGCATGGCGTAGGATCTGTCATCGTCGCGGCTGGCTCGGTCTGCACGGGCCAGGCTATCGTGGGCTTCCCGTTGCCGTCGTTCGAGAAACGGGTGAAGGCGTTGCGCGGACTCTGGTGGTAGGACGCGAACCAACTCGGAAAGACAGTCGAACAGAGCATGGATGAGTCCTATTCGCTCATCGTCTTCGACCCAACTGCCTACCCCTCCTCGCCGTTGGAGGTGATGGTCCAAAGTCCTAACGCCGACGAACCGGAGTCGAGGCATTTGTGGACTTCACGAGGTCCATGGAGTGATCGCACGACCGCTCGGTCGTGTATCCCTCACTGGAGACAGCGATCGCCTCATGGTTGGCGGCGTAAAGTGTCCACCGCCACTCGTTTCTGTTGTCTCGGTATTTTTCGAAATACATGAAAGGGGGTCTCCTGGTCGGAGGTGAGGAGTTGGCAGCAGTACGGGGATCGAATGCTGTTGGTTCGAGGGCCAACCGTTGGCCCTCGACGACTTACGACCGGTCGTGGGGGGGAGGCCGAGGCTCGCAGCACGCGAAGGTAAGAAGCGCGAGTTTCATCACGGCGAGCAACGAGCGCACTGCCGTGTCCTGTCCCACGGCCCAGCGGCACTGATGCCGCCAACCCCCCAAAGAGGACAGCTACAGTTCTCGTCAAGTCTGCCCTCCTCCGCCGGGGCATGGTATTCGCGCACTGGTACTTAACAGACACTTCCCGAACCG
Organism: Longimicrobiales bacterium; assembly: GCA_965208295.1. Lineage (GTDB taxonomy): Bacteria > Gemmatimonadota > Gemmatimonadetes > Longimicrobiales > Gaopeijiaceae > Bin94. Next base: position 3,231,355 of record OZ242328.1, read on the forward strand.
AAAACGTGCAACGCGTAGAATCTGATCGCCCAACGCGTCGCCGATCCTTCCCGATTCCCGATTCGTGGACCGGAGCACCGGGAGGTACGGAACGTGAGCTTGCCCTGCTCCTCGCAGGCTATGCCCAGATGCAGCCCCCCGTCCTCTCATGCAGGTTGGCTGGTGACCCGCCCCGTCGCGTCCGCATACAGGGCGTGGCGAGGCGGGGCTCGCTTGCCGGTGCGTCGCAGGAAGCCGCGCTGGGAGGTCGGTAGGCGAAACGAGTGCCGGTTCCCCGAGCTGCCAGCTCCAAATGGCCCTTACCCTGCAACCGCCATTCCATAGAGCTCGTCCAATGGCGTGTGATCCAGCGAGCGGCGCAACGATACGCGAGCCAATCCCGTCGCGATAGCCTCAACATCCTTCTGGTCGAACCGACCGTTGGTTCGCACCCTTTCCCCAAGTGATACGCGATGGCCGCCCGGGCACTCGGTTGGTTGATGGTCGTGACCCTCCTAAGGGACAGCGTGACCAACGTCTCCCAACTCGGGCGATGGAGGTGAAAGAGCCAGTGCGCCGCCCCTCGCTCGATGCGTCCCTCCGTGGTCCGGTTCACCTCATCGGCCAAGTGGAAGCGCCACCAGGCTCGCGCCAACCGGCAGTCGGAGAACACGGACGTGTTGCCACGGACGCGCGGCAGACCCCCGGTACGCCGAAGGAAGTTCCTGATGCGACGTTCTCTCTTCTCGGCTCCAGACAGCATTGCTTCCTCGAGCGCCAGACCGTCGGCGCCGAGCCGGCCATCTTCGATCCACACGATGTGGCAGAGGAGCCAAAACAAGGGGCTCGACGCGAGCGCGGCCCGGTCTTCCAAGACGTCCTTCCAATCCGCGCCCAATTCCTCCTCCAACTCCACCGGAGGATCCTTGTACTCATCCGGCGTGAGTTCTTTGCGGGGGAACGGCGGCGCTTCGATCATCTCATCACTTTCCAGCCTCAACCGCGACCTGAGGTAGCGCACCAACTCGGTCGGCCCATCCGTAACGGCTTCGATGAGCTCGACTTGCCGTCGTCGAATCGGCGCCCTGACCTCCTCAGGCGCCTCTTCCCATTTGACGCGGTGGATCTTTTTCTCGAAGATCATGCCCCTCTGCCATTTGGTGAAGGAGGCGTCCGCCCGTCTGATCAGGTCGCGGTTCACTCTGTCAACCCTCTCGGCCCACGCTGTCGGGTGTTCGATAGAATCTCTCGATGACCGTGGCCGCCAGCGCGGGGTCGTAGCCCTCCTCCGTCCACACCGGCACTTTGGCCATTTCCAGGAGATCCCGAATCTCTCGGGCCACGTCGTGCTCCTCCTCGCCACCGTTGCCGAAGATGGTGGGCAAGTGACCACAGGCACCGATCAACGCCGCGACCTGGAGAGTTCTGCTGGTCTGGGTTTCGAGCCAGATATCGGGCGCTATGTGAGCTACGAACCGGAGTTGGCCGGTTCCGCTCTCGGGCTGTACATGCATTCGACCGTCGTCCAGCTTCTCATCCCTCACGAACCGAAGCAGGGACTGCGCCAACGTGTTAACCTTGCGCTTGGTACCCCGCGCCAACCACCAGCCAGAAGGCACACGCAAAGGACCGTCCTTCCAAAACGGGTCGAGTTCCTGAGCCAGAAGGTCAAACTCCCGAACAGCCAGCAACCCCGGCACGATCCAGGAAACGCCGTCCAGTTCGTACCGGCGCCATGTCACCGTATGCTGCGGCTCGGCGGACAATGTGACTCGTGACAACAGGGTCTTCGGACACCGGATCTCGGCAGCCCACTTGGCGTGCCCGTCGTTGACGGCACGCTCAAGAGAGGGCGCTCCAGCGATAGAGTGCCGGATCTTCGCCCGGTTCAGAGCGACACGCACCTCCGGCTCGTATGTGCCGTCGGGCCAGTCGAGGCGAGAGCCGTCCTCCAGCAGCAACGGCAACGATACATGTGTCATGGTCATGCACCCTCGCGTACCGGTGCGCGGCGGCCGACCACATCCACCTCGACCGCGTTCGCATCCGAGATGCGATCCGCCAACATGATCGTGAAGGGGTCTTCGCCCCGAGGAAGCTCGACCTCAAATCCGCCGTCCTGCGGATCGGATACTTCGCCGTTACAGTGCAGCTCGCTGATGCGCAGCCAGCGCGGACTGATCGGATGAACGCAGGTCTCGTCCGATCCAGAGGGAATCCGCACCCGGACCACAAGATTGTCGCTCGACCGATTGGCCCCGGGCGGGGGCCGCCACATTACTCTGAGTTTCCTGAGCCGACCATCCTCGTCTGCGACGGCACGGACCGAGCAACGGCCACGAATGCTCCTTCCGGGCTTGGGAGTAAACCGTCGTGGCTTCGTTGGCCTAGGCCCGGGTCCGGGTGTCCGATCAACTGACCCCCCCTCGTCGTTGTCCGGTTGGGGCGTGCTCTCTTCCCCTTGCCCCCGTTCGGCCGCCGACACCTCAACTGGACTTCGCCTCGGGCGATACGGGGGCACCTTCTCCGCTTCCCTCTCGGCGTCGCCACGAAACATCGCAAAACCCGAGGGAGTGAATTCCTCGGATTGCTCCACCTGTCCCGCCTCTTCTCGGAGCCGAGCGGCGAGTTCCTTGAGCTTGTCCAGCAGTTCGCGGCTACCCCGTCTACCCAGCCGCCTCCGTTCCAGACCCCGGTGCTCAGGACCCTCGGCTCCGCGAAGCAGATCGCCGACCGCGCCGCTGTCAATCTCCAGGATTGCGTCGAATGGCTTGAACCCGTTGAAGTCCCTGGGCAACAGGCGGTCCGCCTCGTTCGTGATCCACATTCCGTTACGGAAGACCTGAACGCGCGAGCGAGCACGGAGCTTGCCACCATCACCCAAGGACCGGAAATAGCCGCTCACGCCGTCTTCCTCGAAACGAAGCTTGCGTCCCGTCTCCAACGTCTTCCACGCCCGATAGGCCTGCTCACCGGAAAGCCACCCGCCTCCTTGTTCGGCACGTTTGCGGTTGCGTTCGCGGTCGAGGATCCGTTCCAGCCTCTCGCGATCAACCGTTTGTTCGGACGAGGTTGTCTCGTCGCGGATGTGAACGACCATGCTCCCGTTCCATATCGCAACCAGGAAGTTCTTCGCCGCCACCCGCGAGATCGCATCGACCGGCTTCTCGTCGCTACGAAACCCATTGAATCCGATCACGCCCACAATGCTCCCGGTGTCCTCCAGGCACTCGATCTCGGACCGCAGCAGATGGGGCACCGTGTTGGGGTACGGATGCGGGTGGAACAGGGTTCGGTCGTCGCCCAATAGCCAGAAGCCGTGTGCACCTCGGCCGCTGTTCTTATCGACGGTTCGGGAGGCCAGTACCGCGTGCGCGCTCGCTACGTCCCGCAAGATGCCGTCGGACCGGCTGCGACCAGCGTAGTGGATGAAGCGGAGGTCGGAGGCCGCAAAGGCAGTCAAGTGGCCGATTCCGAAAGCTCCGGCCCCAGCCTCGCTCTTGTCGGTGTTTCCCTCCGTGAGGATCCTCTTCATCCGGTCGGCGTTGAGTCCTATGCCGTTGTCCCTGCAAAACAGGACCTGGGTGTCCGGTCCCGCGAGGACTCGCTGAATGCGCTTGACGACACGGCGTTCGGCGCCTCCCTGTTTGCCCTTCTCCCGTTCGTGGACTGCGCCCTCGAATTGCTCGCGGTACGCTTCGATGCCCGGTACCGCCTCAACCGCCACTCGCCGGATCGTAAAACACACTTCGCCCGCCGCGCGATTGGCCTCGACTGCGGCGTCGAGGCAGTTCTGTAGCATCTCGCGGACAATGGGCTCAGGGTTCCCATCCCACTTGGCCATGGCCAGGTTCAGGAACCCTTGGGGTTGGTTGGCCGAGCCAAAGATCAGATTTCCGTCCATCGTCAGCGCGCTCGCTCTCCAACTAGTCGGTACAGTCACAGGCGGGAACACCACGAGCGTAGCGGTCGCGATCGTTGCCTCCCGCAGCGGCGAGTTCTGCGAAAGTCGGCCCGCGAAGACCGAAGAAGCCGAATCTGGACACTCCTTCTCCGTTCCGGGCCGGAACCTCGCGTCGGTATTTCCGCTCCATCCGCACCCACCACGCGATGTCGGAGGGACCACCGGGCACCCGCATGGAATCAGTCTCTCTCGCGCTAACGCCGATCGCTTTCGTTCCTTTCATGAAGCAGAATACGCAGTTGCCCGCCATGGCGGGCAACTCGAGATCGAAGCCGCGGCGGTGCCAAAACCGCCTGACAGCACGTTCGTCGAATCCCCAATCGGCGAGCGGGAAGCAAGGGCGCTCCCCCGGAGGCTGAGTGCGAATTGAACATTTTCGACTGCCGGCGCCTTCCGCGAACAGCGACCGCTCCAGGATTCTCTGGACCCTCGCGCCTTCGTCCGCACGGAGTCCAAGGAGCGTCACGTGGAGCGTTGCGTCGGTTCCCCACATTGGGGCCATGCGGGGCATCCCGACGGGACGATTGACGCAACCTGCGGTGTAGTCCCGCCAGCGCTGGGCCGGCCGAGAGGCAGGTTGGCGAGTCAAGCACTCGATTCTGCGTAGGTAGGCTTCATCCGATGCTGTTCCGCCGCTGCGGCGATACCGAACCAACGCCAGATCGGGCGTCACATAGCGCTGATCCGAATGATGACCGGAGTGCCTCGGACCCGCACCCACGCCAAACCACTCGGCGAGCAGTCGATGGGACGGATACAGCTTCAGCTTGGCCGTGCACGACCGCGAATGAGGATTGGGCAGCATCCCTTGGTATGAGAGCATCTCTTCGAAGACTTCGCCGCTTGATCGGTAGCCGCGGGGGTCCGTCTCAACCGGGTTGGACGTCACGAGTCGGTAGGATGGACGCCGAACATAGACGCCCCGTGTAGCGTCCTCCACCGTGCAGAACTCGAACCAGAGAAAGGGTAGCCCGAAGTCTCCCTCCAACCGTTCCTTGCACTCTCTTGCGAAGTCGTAGGTCGCCGGGTGCTCGGCGGAAGTGTTCGCGAACAGGATCACATCGCCGCGCTCCGGGAGGAGCAGGCCGCCCTCGGCGAGCAGGAAAGCCAACGCCGCAGAGGACCGTCCACCGGAGAACTTGAGTACATGCGGGAGGTGCTCGTGATCGCTCCCCCTGGAGGGGATCTCCGGGGGACGACGCGGCGGATTAACAACGGTAGGGAGGATGGAGGACACGGAACGTAATGATAGCCGAACCGACGCTACAGACGCAATGCGGTGTGGCGCGAATTCTTGAGCTTTTTCCGGCGCCTGCCACCCCGACGGCCGCTGGCGCGCCGGTGGAGCCGGTAGCCTTGCACAATCTCGACATCGGTGTCGCGCTCGTACCGAACGCCGATCACGAGATCGTCTCCAATCCACAGGACCCTCTCGGCCGGGAGGCCGACCGTCCCAAGCCACCGACCCCCGGGATCGAAGATGCTCCACTCGCCATCCAAGTGGTGTCGCGTCCCAGCATCCCCCACCCACAGATAGCCCTCGGTATCCACCATGAGTCGGCCCAGGGCCCGGTGAAACCGACTCGGCACCCCAGCCATCGCCCGTTCCCAGACGCGTTCATCCACCATCCAGTTGTTGACGATGTAGCGTTGCCGCCAATCTTCAAAGTCTCTGGCCGTGATGGGGGTTAAAGCGAAATCGCGGCGAATGATCCGCTGCAGCTCGCCCACAGCCGAGAACTGCCGCACCTCGAACCGGTCGCCGTTCGTAGCGTAGACCATAAGAGGATCTCCCCCTCCAGCGACCCCGCTTCCACCGGGAAACGGCAGAAAGGGGACCCCGGGATCGTGCGGCGACAATTCTTCCCCGCCCTCCCACCACCCGAAGGAATGAGCGGCGTAGGTGTTATCGATCCTTATGTATCCCACGGGTGTCCGGTAGAGTTCCCCGGCTTCCGGCGGTTGCCAGCGTTGACGGTGCACGAGGACAAGGAACGACCCGTCCCAGAGCGGGAAGCGCAAGGACTCCGCCGGCCGCTGCTCCGCCGTTTGCGCGGCCGAGAATATGGCACCTAGGTCAAGTTGCCGATGCCTCAGAAGCCTTCCCGAAGGGTCGAAGTAGCCGACCGGGCCAAACATTTGGTCCCACACGACGAGCGTGTCGCCCAAGAGCACCTGAAGGTGGGTCGCGTACCTAATTTCGCCGGGCCCACGCCCTTCTCGAACAAACGACTCGGACAGCTCCCCCGACCGCTCAAAGATCAGGACCTTACGATCTCCGCGGCCCGAGGTCATGGCGATCCTGCCGTCCGATAGCCCCACCGCAGCGGTGATGTTCCAGACCAGATGCGAGGCATCGGTCGTGTCCGACACTGCGCTGGAACCACCAATCTCGAAGCTCGGTTGCGGATCCACGGTCCAAAAATCGGCGGAGTCCCAAACGGGAGCATGGTTCTCGACGATCTGGACCCCGGCCGAGTCCTGAACCGACACCTCGGGCAACGTCTCTTGTGGCTGCGGCGCGGGACGGTCGCAGGCAACTAGTGCGAGGAAGTACGCCCAGATGAGTGGGCGAAACGCCCGATTCGGTTTCCACATCATGACAGATTCCTAACACTCGATGATGAGATCGCAACCCTTCAGAATCCCTACGGAACAGGCGCTTCCGCTTGGGCAGCAACCAAAGTCCAGTTGTTCGCTAGTTCGGTTTGCAGGCGTTGGCGCACCGAAGGCAGGACCGGTATGCTGCGGAATGTCCTGTTGGGGTCACATGCCAGAATGAGGTCGACTCGGCCCCCTTCTGGAGTGAATTCGACCGACACGCCCTCCCACTCGCGACGGAGAGCTGCCGCCGCCAGTACCACCTCGCCGGTCGTGAGGGCCTCCTCGATTGCGTTCGCGGCTGCGAAACCTCCAGGCCCACACAGCACATGGCAGATTCCGGTTTCCCAGTGGGAGTGACAGGTAGAGGTGCCTCCGCAACGCGAACAGTGGTCGTGCCCGTGCGGGTTACCCCCACCAGGTATGTCGCCGCATCCGTCTCCACCATTCGGGAAGCGGTGCCCCCAACCAATATACTCGCTGCCATCCGGCAACTCCCCCCTTACGTAGGCGTCCACGCACCCCCCGCATACCACCTGCGCCTCAGTGAGCGCAGGCGACAGCAAGCACACGAACAGTGCCGCTACAAACAGGTACATCTTCCTCGTGATCGCCATGGTTTTCTCCTTCCAGGCGAGAGTAAGTGTCCCGACAGAGCGCGAATTCGCTCGGTCAGGGCTGTCGGTTCCACCGCAGGCGCGCAACCCGGAGCGCACCTCAAGTTCCCCGGCAGTATCGGGGGACGGCTCGCGTCACCCAGATACCAACAGGGACCTTGACTAATAGACACTTCTCAGGTCGGAGGCGTGCAATCCGGGCGCGGGTCGGAGGCGTGCAATCCGGGCGCGGAAGCGGTCCTCCGACCCCCTGCAGCAGCTCACGCAGCGATGATTGCTCCTCGCCCTCTGCCCCCTCCAGCAGCATGAGCGTGTCGGCGAACGGCTTGGATCCGCTCCGCTCCACTGGGCTGTTCGCCATGTCCAACGTGGTCTGTCCGCTCCGCGCCACGGCCGGGTCAACGACCTGCTCCACTAGTCAGAGGATCATCTCGTTGTCGCCACGGGCGGCGGCTTGTAATGTACCGGGGTGAAGCCGGTGAGGTCGCGGGCGTTCACGTCGGCTCCGTGCTCTTCGACGAAGGAATCGGCTCTTCATCCGCTCCACCGCGATCGTCCAACTCACCGCCGTCCAAGTCCGATTTTCTGATGAGCCCCGCGCCTCGGATCGCCGCAAGTAGACGAACTGATTGCGAAGCACCGAGATCGCGAGATGGTTCTACTTCGGGCCGCGACGGAACAGGGCGACTCCGTCGCGGATCGGATCAGCCTGGATGGCTCCTTTCACGCGATCGGAATTACTTGCCCTGCAGTTCGACGCTACGTGCCTCACCACCGCAATTCACTGCCGCGCGGATCAGGGAGATCCTCGTGAGGCGATCAGTTGCCAACTACTCGGGTAGTTGCCCCTGTCCATTACAGTACCGACCGCGCGGGAAGACGCTGTGGACGCCGAAGCTCATAAGGCAGACCAGGTGGCGATTCGCCACTCTGCCATCCGAGGGGTGTGAGCGATGCTGCGGTTGAGGCCTACCGCAGGCGGTCGGGCGATGACGGTGGATCAAGGGGTCCGACGAGTTGGACGTTGAATGGAACGAGACGATTAGACAGGGAAGACAAAGACCGCTACCACGCGGGCGACATCGTGATGCTACGGAGCGGGGGGCCACTGCACGTTCCGGGAAGGGGGTTTTGATATCGCCATGCCAATCGAGGCCGGTCGAAGGGGACGAGGAATAGTGCCCGATTCCTCATTGTGTGTCGGTCCCGGGGCCCAGTCGAGGGCGCAACCGAGGCCGTGGGCGATCGCCTTACCGGAGCCACCCACGCGGGCGTACCATCGTCGGCCACCATGTCGCACGAGTCCGCATCAGTTCGCGTCCCGCATTGCCGGTTTCGTTCAGCGCTTGGCTGGCCGCCCTCCAGACACTCCCGCCCCCACGGAATTGCACGGATTGGACCTGAGGCGTGTCTATCATGTGGGTCCTGAGCGGAGGATATGGGTTGGGTGAACGACCACTGAGCAGAGGCGAGACTGAGAAAATACGTGCCACGATCAAAGCGGCGTAGACGGTCAAAAACGGGAGTGCCGGTAGCTATCGGCCTCGCACTTCTGGCGGTTTTCCAGACTGCGAGGATCGTCTCCGGCCGCAACGAGGCTGGCTTCCCTGATCTGGTTGCGGTCGGTGATGACCTGTCCCTGATGCCACTGCAGTACGGCGACGGGACCATTGCACCCTTGGACCCGCAGCATCCCACGCTCCTTCTGATATTCGATCCGGACTGCGTCCACACCCATCGCGTCGCGCCACAGTGGTCGTCTTGGCTGGCCTCTGGCGAAGCCGAGGAACTTACCGTGCTTGCGATTGCCCCGACCCCAGTGGCCGCGGCAGCGGAATACGCGCGGGAACAGCAATGGAGGGTCGTAGTGGCAGCCACGCTCGGATCGGAGGAACAGCCGGGAGGGCACCCCGTTACAAGACGTACCCCGTGGGTGGTCGCGGTCGACGCAGGTGGTCGGGTCGTTCGCGAAGCGCACGGGGGCAAGCTGGCCGAGGTCGCTCGTGAGCTGCTTGACACTCGGTAGGATCGGCGGCCAACCTTCACAACCAGGGGGACGGTTATTCCCCGAAGACCAGAGCAGAAACCGAACGATGCGAACCGTTACCGTGATCCTTATCCTCCTGAACGCTACACTCGGCACGATGGGTCGGCCAACGCCTGATCAGGATGGACCTGCCTACAGCTGCTGCCGGGGAACTGGCGTTGATGCCTATTGCTGTCGGCACTGCTGCTGGTACGACGACTGCAACTTAGACTCGGATTGCCGTTGAGAGAACCTGCTCCGAATTCGGAAACAGCATCCGCCAGACCCGGAATTCGGGTTTGGATTCGCTCCATCTCGGGCGCGGTACTGCCTTGGCTGGCATGCTTGGTAGTTCTCCGGCCAGCCGCGACGCCCGTGTGGCCACCCCGCGCGTGGTCCGGCTCACTTACGCAGTGGACCTCGGTCGTCGTCGGCGACATCGGACTGTTCCTACCGTTCCTACTCTTTGCCGGAGGATCGGCGTTGGTGCGGGTGGTGGGTTTCTCCCGACGGTCAGTCAGGATCGCAGTCGGAATCGGGATCGTCTCGGCGGTCTTGGCCTACCTATGTTCCGCGGTCCTCGAGCCGACGCTGGTTCATCGAACCATGACTGAGCAGGTCGAGAACCTCGAGGAACTACAGCCCTTTGGCCCCTACACGCCGGCCGGTCTGGTCCGCAATCTGCGCGTTGTTGAGCAGAATCCGCCTGTGGAGTTCAGCCTCAGCACAGACCAGTTGCAGCGCCGTCCCCCCAACGTGCTTGTCTGGGAATTGCATCGCCCGATTGCCATGGCGGTGTTCGGGATCATCAACCTGTTCCTGGGGATGCTCGCGGCCGAGGCAACCGTCGGCATGCGCCGACCTCGCCAATGGAACACACGACTGGCAATCGGCGTCGTCGGAGCCATCGCCTTCTTTTCGCTGCTGGAAATGGGGTCACCGATCCAATCGTTCCTCCGGGGTGATCCGATGAAATCGGGGGTCCTGGCTGCTTGGGGTCCCCTCGCCTTGCCGGTGACTGAGGCTCTCGTGCTGGGGTATCTGGTGTGGCGACGACGTTCGTGAGCGACCCGCGTCCCCACGAGGACCGGCCCGCCGCTGCCCCCGGTCCGCCCGTCAACGATGGCGAGAGCGATCGAACCGAGGGATCCCGCGTCGCGTGCGGGAATGGCCTTGACCGGTCGGAGCCGGCCCGCCCGAAACGAGAGATCGACATCGGTGCTTTCCGAAGGGGTGAGGGGTTTGAAACCGTCCTGGAGGCGTTCGGCCCATTGATTCACTCCTTGGCACACCGCTACGCGGGCGACGCCGACGAGGAAGCGGATCTCTACCAGGAAGCCTGCATACGCATCTACAGCCAGTGCCACACGTTCCAGGAAGGCTCGCTCCCGGTCTGGATCTACCGGACTGCGGACCGTTGTTGCCGTAACTTTGCCCGGGCTCGCAGGTCAAGGAAGGCTGCGACGGAGCGTTTCGCCACCGCGAGCCAGAGTGGCCGCCCGACCGCCGTAGCGACCGACCCGTGGAAACACGTGGTGAGAATGGAAACCAACCTACGACTGCGACGCGCGCTTGCCCGACTAAGCGCTCGTCAGGCGCACGCGTTCGTCCTGACTCAGGTCGAAGGGTACTCCGCTCGCGAGGCGGCGCGGATCATGGACGTTAGCGTATCCACGGTCAGATCGAATCTGCGGCACGCAAGGAAGAAGCTTCGGGAGTATCTCAAGGAGGAAGAATGACCTGTCCAGAGTTGACTTCGTTGACCAGGGTCGCCGGGGGCAGTGCCGATCCGGCGTTGTCGCGACACCTTCAGGAATGCGCCGCTTGTCGGCGGGACTTGGAGATTGCGCGAGCCGTCCGCGAGCTCCTGTACCCCGACACCGAGGTACCGGTCCGTCTGAATGCGCGTGTGATGGCGCGCGTCCGCGCCCGGGCGGCAAGGATGATGGAGCCTGCGGGTCCGCTGGACCTCTTCGTCTCAGCCATTCTGGCTGCCGCGGGCGCGTATGCGGCCTTCGTGGCCGCCGGTGGAGGAGGTCTTCTCGCGCCGAACCTACCGGCAGTGGTCCTCGCGGTGATCGGCGCAGTCGTCGGGGCCTGGTATCACCGCTGGCGGAGCAACCGGGAGAGAGCACGGGTAGATCGACGGATACTCGGCGGCCCGTCCGGTGACTCATTCCTCTCTTGATTGATGACTGACGCACGACCCGCAGCTAGGAAGACTCGCCTAGCTGTGCTAGGAAGCTCGTCAACTGCGACCGTGTGAACACGCCGCCGTGGAAGCAGGCGAGAGCGAGATCCACTCAGCCCGCCGTCCTGTCCAGCCGAAAGGCATCAGTGCCCTCGCGCGCGCCTGCCACACGCGCGAACGCCTTTCTCGCCGCCGGGGTGAACCGCTGCTTTCGAACTCCCCCGCGTCGCACTCCTGTGGAAGGTCGCAAAGGGCGTGCCGCCCGCTTCTCCAGTGTCGGTGGGGCCTGATGCCTGAGCGCCGAACGGACGTCTGCCACGATTCGGTTTTGCCGGGCATTCCGAACTACACCCGACGTTCCGACCGAAGCGGAGACCGCCGGACCAGATCGTATCAACCGATGCTCCGTCCAGGCCCCGCCCTTGGAGAACGGGCGCTGCCCCGAGGATGACAACCGCGCGGAAGGTGACGGCAACCCGGCGGATGTCCTATTTTTTGCTGCCGACCCGGCGTTCCAGCGAATGGGAAGGAATTGGCAAGGGAAAGAAGATGCCCACCATAAAGATCGACAGCGGTACCAGTCCGAGCCATGCGAGATGGCCAACACCGGCACTCTACGGCTCGCTCGCGGAGAGTTTTCTTGTGGGTGCGGGGGAGGCAGGCTGGACGCTTCTGAGCAGAAGCGCGGCAGCCTACCGTTGGCGAGGACGGTGGGAAGGCTGACACATGACTCCACCCACCGAGGCCTCACCCAAGACCATCGACGGGCGCGCTCGCACTGTCTGGGATCTACTCCACCGGGCCAAGTACGCTATCGATTTCTACCAGCGGGAGTACGCATGGAAGGAGCGTCAGGTCCGCGAGCTGATCGATGACCTGACGGGCAAGTTCCTCGACTCGTACGAACCTGGTCATTCGCGTCACGAGGGTGAGAGGTACGGCCACTACTTCCTCGGCTCCATCGTCATCAGCCACAAGCGCGGACAGCGGTTCGTCGTGGACGGACAACAGCGGCTCACGACATTGACGCTCCTGCTTATCCACCTCCATCGGCTTCAGAAGGGACGCAACAAGACCGTCGACGTTCAGCATCTCGTCTTCTCTGATTATCGCGGTCGGAAGAGCTTCAACCTTGACGTTCCCGACCGGGCAGAGGTGATGGAGAAACTAATGGCCGGCAAGCCACTTGAGGTTAGCGGCGAGAGCGAATCCGTCCGCAATATCGTCGCCCGGTACGGCAACATCGCGGACCACCTTCCCGAAGAGGTAACCGGGTCCGCACTCCCCAGTTTCGTGGACTGGCTGCTCTACAACGTGCACCTCGTCGAGATCGAAGCGTTCTCGGATGAGGACGCCTACACCATCTTCGAGACGATGAACGACCGGGGCCTGAGCTTGAGCCTCCCGGAGATGCTCAAGGGCTACGTCCTGGCCAACATCCGCCAAGAGGACGACCAGAAAGCTGTGAACCAGACTTGGAAGAACCACATGCAGCGCCTGAAGGAACTGGGCGATGAGGAGGACGTGGACTTCTTCAAGAACTGGCTCCGTGCGCGGCATGCCGAGACTATCCGGGCCGGTAAGAAGGGAGCGGAGAACCGCGACTACGAGCGGATCGGCTCCGAATTCCATCGTTGGGTCCGGGACCAGCGCCAACGGCTGGGGCTTACCGAGTCCGACGCCTTCTACCGCTTCGTCTCCCGCGATCTCAACTTCTACGCTCGCCGCTCGGCCGAGATCCGCACGGCAGCGGGTAATCTGACGCGCGGCTGGGAGTCCGTCTACTACAATGAAGACCGGGGGTTCACCCTCCAGACCCAAGCCCTGCTTGCCCCCCTCGCGCCGGACGACGATGCCGACGAGATCAGGCGAAAGGTCGCACTTGTGGCTGACTTCCTCGACATCTGGCTTGCGCGGCGGGTGTGGAACTTTCGCACGATCAGCTACTCGTCGGTCAAGTACACGCTGTTCACCCTGACGAGAGAACTGCGCGGGAAGGATGCTGGCGACCTGTCGGCGTTTCTGCTCGGGCAACTCGACGAGCAGCAGGAGCGCTTCGGTTCCGAGTCCGGCTTCCGGCTGCACCATCAGAACTACCGGCAGGTGAAGCACATCCTGGCTCGGTTGTCGCACTGGGTGGACGTACAGTGCGGCCTATCGTCGAGCTTTCAGGACCTGACTTCGAGAGGACGGGCACGGCCGTTCGAAATCGAGCACATCTGGGCGGACCACTACGACCGGTTCAGCGACTGGTTCGCCCACCCGAGCGACTTCCAAACCGAGCGCAACAAGCTCGGGGGCCTGCTTCTCCTACAGCGCGGTGTGAATCAGAGCATCGGTGACGCCACCTACGAGGCCAAGAGGGACGCCTACCTCTCGAACAGCCAAAACCTCCTCGCTCGGAGCCTTCACCCGCTCGCCTACAAGAACCTGCCCGACTTCCAGCGTCTGCTGGACCGGACGGGTCTGCCGTTCCGCGCCTACGAATCATTCGGTCCCGAGCAACTGGCGGAGCGACAGGAACTCTACATTCGCATCGCCGAGTGGGTGTGGAATCCGTCGCGACTCGATCTCGAAGGGGAGAAGCCCCCTACGCCAGAACTCATCGTTGAGCATCAGAAGGACGTGTCGAACGCGACCGACCGACGGGACCGGCGCGAAGCGTGCTTTGACTTCTGGCAAGCCCTCCTAGCCCATGCGAAGGAGGTCTCCGACCTGCATTCGCGGATTTCGGCGGGCCGCATGAACTGGATCGGCACGCGGAGACACGGGCAGTGGTGGAACTACGTGGTCCTGCAACATGAGACGCGAGTGGAACTGTATATCGATGGTCCCCAGGCCGACGACAACAAGGCCCTGTTCGACGCCATGTACAGCGACCGCGAGGCCATCGAGGCCGATTTCGGGGCTGCTCTCTACTGGCAACGTCTCGACGACAAGCGCGCTTCGCGGATCAGTTTCGCCGTGCCGGGAGGGTGGGTGGACGCCGAGACCTGGCCGTCTGCGGTTGGTCGAGCTGTTCCCTCGATGCAGCGTTTGTACGACACCCTTTCCGCGCGCGTCCAAGTGGCCACGGCGTGAAAGCGACCAACCCGAGCGCCAAACGGCGTGAGACGCCGGCCTCATCGCGAGCGGCAGCGTCCCAGCGGATCATTGAAGAGCAGGCCCGTCGCCAGATGCGAACCTTTATGGACGAGCTGAAGAACGGGACGACGAACTACCGGACCGTCGCCAGCTTGGGCGATGAGGTGGCGAAGGAGTACCGAGGACGAGCCGTCCTGGAGCTGCTGCAGAATGCCCACGATGTCCTCGGTCGCGTCAGCGGCGACGACCGCCGCCAAGTCTCTTTCGTGCTGAACTCTTCTCCAATGCAGCCCGAACTGCTGATTGCCAACAGCGGTCGTCCCTTTCTCCGCGAGGACTTCCGCGGAATCTGCCAGCTCGCGCAGAGCCCCAAGGATCCGAATGAAAGCGTCGGCAACAAGGGACTCGGCTTTCGAAGCGTGCTCGAACTGACCACCCGCCCAGAGGTCTGGTCAACAACCCTGCCCGGGGGCGACTTCGCGTTCAGCTTCGGTTTCGATCCGGATGTGCTGGAACCAATATCCCGAGTGGCCAAACGGCTATTCGACCGTGACGCGCCGACTGACCCAGAGTTCGGCCCGGAGCCGGTCGTGGACTGGTCAGATAGACAGCTCGAGGAATACCGGAGCAGGTTGTCCCGGAACGGCAGTAAGCCGGTGGAAGAGGTCGAGCACTATCTCTCAGAAGAGGTCAGGAAGTACCTCTCACCGTATGTGCTGCCGCGTTTCCTCGGTGATCCACCGGACCAAGTGGCGGGGTTGCTCGAAGATGGTCATGTGACGGTCATTCGCCTTCCCCTGGACGGTGGGAAGGCTGGCCGACAGGACGAAAAAGCCGAAAAGGAGGCCGTACAGTCGGTTCGCGACCAACTCCGGGCCTTGGACGAAGCCGCCATGGTCTTTCTCCATCATCTGTCGGTGCTTCGCATCTCCATCGACGGAGAGTGCGTCGAGCTCATGCGGTCGGTCGATTCCGAACTCCCCTTTCCCGTGCCGGCCGCGCGGAGGATGCGGGTACGGGTAGGCAGGGTGGAGCCGGATGCGGCCGATGCAACGGAGCGCTCCTTCCACGTCTGGAGCCGCACCGTCGGCGGAAACGACCATCCGGGTGAGACAAAGCGGATCAAGGGCACCGTCCTCCACCTGCCGAATCGATGGCCGGAGGTGCGGACGGTTGAGGTCGCTGTGGCGGTCGAGGAGACGAGAATGGCGCGACCAGGCCTCTACGTCATATTCCTACCGACCGAGACGAAGACTACGGTCGCCGCACACATCAACGCCCCGTTCTACGGTTCATTGGATCGGCGGCACATCGATTTCAAGGACGCCTACAACAAGCTGCTGCTTGAGTTCGTGACGAAGCTGATGCGCGATGCCGTCGAAGAACTCGTGGCGGGTGATCCCGAGCGCTGGCGGGGACGAGCGGTGATCGACCTATTGGCTCCGGTCCCCGACCCGCCCGAGGCCGACCCCGACGAGCCCGAGGCCAAGAAGGGCCCGCCGCTTACGGGTACTCTCCGAGAGCTCCAATTCGCCAATGAGCGCCCTCTTGATGATCAGGCTCTGATCCTGTGCGACGGGGCTTGGCGCCAGCCCCGTGTCGCGCGAACCATGCCGAACATCCCGGCCGACGATCCCTTCGGCGAGGCGGAGTGGCGCGCACAGGCTGGATTCGCCGTGGCATCCTCCGCACTCGACGAGCGGCGCGAGGCCCTTGAGGCCCTTCTGCGAGCGTTTGGCGGGTCGCCGGGTCCGAAGGACGGGGAGTGGGTGGAAACCCTGTCGGGGATGGCCAAGTGGGTCGGCGAACGTGAGGCGGAAATCACTTGGAATGACTTCTTGCGGAGCGCGTTCGCGATTCTCCCCCAACAGTTGATCTCGGCGCCGACCGATGCCGACGCCGATTCTCTCGCCAAGGCGCGATTCCTACCCACCGAGAACGGACAGTTGCGTTCGGCGTCCGACGCAGTTCGGATCTTCTTCCAGCCTCGCCGCAGCGACGCCGCCGCGGACTTCGTCGGCTCCGTTCCGGTCTCTCTCAGGCAGCGGATCGCCTTTCTTCATCGGGGCGTAAAGACGCACGAAGGACCACAGCGCCGACGCACCGAGGTCCAGAAGTTCCTCGATGGTCGATTGGTGCAGAGCTTCCGGAGAGAGGACCTTCTCCGAGAGGTAATCATCCCGTCTCTGCCGGCGCTTCCGGTCGCGCATGGCAGTTCCGAGGCGGCGGATTGCGCCGATGCACTGGCCTGGACGCTGGTGGTGATCGGCCGGGAGGAACCGGAGGGCCTGTTGCCGCTACTCGCCCGCCTGCCCGTCGCCTGCACCGGGGGCTGGTTGGCAATGCGGGAGGCGGTATTCGGCCCGGGGTGGGCCGGGCGTTGCGGCGATCACTTGATGACGCTGGCCGATGGCCTCCCCGGCGAGGAAGGTGAAGAGCTGCTGCGAAGCGCGCTTCTGCCCCCGGGCGACGAACGGTGGCTTCCGCGGGAGAACCGGCGCAGCGGCGTCAGCGATCCGCACGGCATCGAACTCGCGGGTCGCGCCGACCTGTTCGCCCGAGCGGGAGTGGCGGATGGGCTGCGACTTGAGGCCCACGAGCCGATCCGTTTCGAGATGAGGCGCCATCATCCGAGACTCCCGGACAAGCCCCCTGACGGCATTCCGCAGCACGCGTGGCACAATTGGAAGCAGTCCGTGTTAGGGAAGGTCAAGCCCGAGTGGAAGTCGAGGCTCGAGTACAGGCTTCAGGGTGTCAGGGTACTTCCGATACTTCACCGCGAGCATCTCGCCGATTCCGCCCGGACGGCCCTTTCGAACCTGATCCTCGCTTCGCTCTCGCGCTGGGGGAACGGCTGGGAGGAAGTCACGATCAGAAGGAACTCGTGGTCACAACCAATCACGTCTCCGCTCAACCACTGGCTCTCGACTCTGCCCTGGCTGCGAGAAGGTTCTGGCGAGGCGCACTTTCCACAGCACGAACCGCAACCGCTGAGGCAACGATGGCTCGTGCCCGAGTCTCTCCTACGAGGGCAAAAGGGCCGTTTTCGCCACCTTTTGCCGCTCTCCCTCCCGTTGGCTCGGCGGGTGGCGCAAGACGAAGAGCTGCTTCAGGCTTTGGGGAATCTCGGCCTCAACGTCTACCCTACCGAGGACGCCCTGACCGGACCGAGTCTCCTCGAAGCGCTAGCCAATGTCGCAATGGGCCAGAAGGCCATGCCCGCCGGAGGATTCGACGTATTCCTTGGTCAAGTCCGCCATGCCTGGAGGCATTTCAGTCCAGATCGCGAGCTTCCCGCGCACTTCCTCGTGCGGACAAAGCCACGGACGTTTACCGTCCGCACCGCCAGTGTGCTAAAGGACGTGTACCTTCCGGATGACCGTGCGCGGACCCGCTCGCTGCGCGAACACGAGCAGCCGATCCTCGCAATGCGCCCCGAAGAAGCGCGTGCCCGAGTCGGTGGCCGCCTACATGCACTGGGAGCGAGACGGGCATCCGAACTGGAAGAACGCTGCCTGATCGACGGCCACCAGTTAGCCTCAGCAGCAGACGAGGCGCAAACACTCGACCAAGGCAACCTGGGCTGGCTTCCCGTCGTCCTCCTCACTTTGGCCGCGCACGGTGGCAGCAACCCCAGAGGACCTGCGACCGACGCTTGGCAGCGAGCCGCCGAACGACTCGTTCGTAGCCGTGTCCGCCGGTGCGATTCCATCGAAGTCGAACTCGGGCATGCTGGGAGTGCTGTCGCACCCAAGGTTCCAAGATCCGCACACTGGCTGTCGCGGGAAGGCGTTCTCCTGTTGAACCGGAATGTGGCTCGATCCTGCTCGTATGAGGAGATGGCCGCAGCGTCCCAAGCCATTCTCCGGCGTCAAGATCTTCTCAAGGACCTTCGCCTCGTCCTGGGCTACTTGAGCGGAAAGCGGCTCCCGACCTGGGGCATGATCGACGCGGCCTTAGATCGAGCGGAGATCGACACCGAGGCCGTCGCTGACATCCGAGACCGTTGGTACGTGTTGAAACGAGTGTTTCTCGACCGAATACCGCCGGTTGCCGAACTGTTCGGTGTGTTTGACGGCGATTTCGATGACGCCGCGGGTGACGCCGACCGGTTGGCCGAGTGGCTGTCACAAAGGATCCCTCAGTGGCCGAGCGAGGACCTCTTGGCGACCGCCAGAGAGTGCCACGATGACTTCGAGATGGGGTTCGCGGCGTGGCGAAAGCTCGGTGATGACGCAGAGCTTCCGATGTGGAACAGGGCACTTCGACGCCTCGGTGGCAAGTATGCCGAGGTTGAGAACGACCGTGCCCAAGTGCAGGGGAAGCGACACTTGCTGGAAGCGGCGCGTTGGCTTCGCGCCTTGGCGCGGCACGTCGCAACAAAGGGGCGTGCCGGATCGGGGGACGGTGATTGTCAGGCGGCACTCTATTCCGAAATCGAGGCTGTGCACGAACGACTTGAGGTGGACGCCAAGTGGCAGCGACGTTGCGAGCAATGGTCCAGTTGCTACTGGAGAGTGCCGTTCGGCGCGGTGCTGGGTGTCTTGTGTGACGAGTATGAGGAGATGACGGAGGTCGAGCCGTATCTGGAGGCTCTCAGAGGCGCTAGAACCGTTGATGAGTTGAAATCGGTGCTCAGCAGAGATGACGTGGACCTGGAGTTAGACCCGCTCGATGTAGCGCGTCGAAACCAACATCGACTCCGTGCCGCCGTCCGTTCGATGTGGCAGCTCTACCAGACTTGGCGAATGGCCCGGAAGGCCGAGCCGGAACGGCTTTCAGAAGCACCTGAAGTTAGCATGGACTCGTCGATGCACCTACGTGAATGGTCGGGAGAGGCAGAGTTACTCAGGCGGGCGCTGGGGGTCATTGCCGACCCAGAGTTCCTAGACGCCTGCGCGGGTTGTGAAACTATCACCGAAGTGCGGAAGGAGCTGGACCTCCCCAAACCTCCCAAGAGCGAAGGCGGGAAGCGCCCGCCACCGAAGGTCGTTATCGACGGCGAGCATATGGAAATCGTCGACGGCGACAGCTACCAAGACCTCTTCTTCTGGCTTGAGGAACGGTGCACGCCGACCGGATCGTCGGTGGGGCCACTACGGCCCAAGTCGGTGACTTCCGGGACACCGAGCCCCGGCCCCGTAGAGCCCGAGGTGGGCAACAAAGGTCACAAGATCACACATCCCCCGGCTCACCTTCCTGAACTGGTGGGGATCGTCGGCGAAATCCACGCCTTCCACTACCTACAATCCAAGTTCGATATCAGCGAAGACGCTTGGGTGTCCCAGTCTAGAACCAAGGTCAAGCCCTTGAGGGAGGGGGAGGAAGACAAGACTAGCGACAGCCTCGGCTACGACTTCCGGTTTGAGCGCGGTGGCAGAACCTGGTGCGTTGAGGTAAAGGCTACGACGGATGACGGCACTAGCTTCGAACTCGCGTCCGGGCAGATCGCGGCGGCCAGACGCATCGCCTCCTGCGAGGACGAAGCGTGGCATATCCTGCGCGTGAGGAAGGCCTTGTCCAGGCAGCCGGAGTGCGACTGGCTCCCCAACCCGTTCGATCCGGGTTCCGGTCAGCACCTACGACTCCGCCAAGGCACCATGACGGTGGAGTACGCACTGTCCAGGAGCAGCGAGGACGCCTGAACTGCGGTGAGCACACCGCAATCCTCCCCAGACGACCGATGAACCCCATTCCTCTGCCATCACGCGGGTCAACCGGCTACGGCGGGCTTCCGACGACGCTTCCCGGGCGCACCGTTGCAGCGCTCGCGCTTCCCGCCAAAATGGACGGTTTTCCCGCCGTCCCGGTACAGCGAATAGGTACATGCGAGAATCGGCAAGAAACGCAGATCGTGCAGTCCTGTATGACTTTAGACGATTTCCTGCCGTGATTCACGCAACCCTGATCCTGCCATAATGTCAACTACACTTGACATACCGGCGCTCCGCCGCATCTTCGAGCCCCGCTCGATTGCGATCGTCGGCGCGAGCGCAAATCCCACCAAGCGCGGCCACCAGATCCTCCGCGCGCTGAACGAATCGGGGTACGGTGGGAGGGTCCATGCGGTGAACCGGAGAGGCGGGTGCATTCTCGGCCAGCCGGTTTACACGTCCTTGGAGGAGCTGCCCGAGGCCGCGGACCTGGCGGTCTTGTGCACCCCGGCGACCACCGCACCCGGGCTGGTTCGCGAGTGCGGCGAGCGCGGCGTGGCGGGCGCGGTGGTCCTGGCGGTGGGTTTCGGCGAGTCGGGCGAGGACGGCGCGCGCCTTGAGGCCCAACTGCGGCGGGCAGGCCGGAAGCACGGAGTCCGCATCATCGGGCCCAACACCTCGGGACTGCTCAACCTGCCCCTGGGCGTCAACCTGATCGGGGCCCGCGGGGTGCGTCCGGGCGGACTTGCGCTGCTCGTGCAATCGGGGAACATCGCGCTCGCGCTCATGACCGAGGTCACCGAGCGGACGCGGATGGGAATCTCCATCTGCTGCGGGCTCGGCAACGAAGTCGACGTCGGTTTCGGCGAAGTCCTGGAGTTCCTGGGCTCACACGACGAGACCCGCGCCGTGATCGCGCACATCGAGGGTTGCCGGGATGCGCGCGCGTTTCTCCATGCGGCCTCCGAGGTCGCACGGCGAAAGCCCGTGGTGGTCGTCAAGTCGGGACGAACCGGTGCCGGGGCGCACGCGGCACTCTCGCACACCGGCGCGGTGGCAGGCCCCTACGATCGCCTCAGCGCCGGGTTCGCCCAGGCCGGCGTGGTCGAGGTGCGGCGCACCGACGAGTTGCTCCGCGTGGCCGAGACGCTGGCCTCCCAGCCACCCGGTCCCGCCGGAACCGGCGTCGCCATCCTGTCGGACGGTGGGGGGCAGAGTACCGTCGTCGTCGATGCGCTTCACGAAATGGGGATACCGCTGGCCGAACTCTCGCCGCAGACCTCCGGGAGGTTGCGGAAACTGCTCGGCCCGGCCGCCGCCGTGCGCACACCCGTCGATGTCGCGGGCGCCGCCGACGCCGACCCCGGCGCCTTCGCGCGCGCACTCGACGTGCTGGCCCGCGATTCGTCGGTGGGGATCGTCATGCTGGTCGGGCTCTTTGGGGGGTATGCGATTCGGTTTTCGGGACAACTGGCGGAGGTGGAAGCGGAAGCGGCGGCCTCGATGGCGGCGACGATGCGGGCGCTCGGCAAGGGGATGGTGGTGCACTCGCAGTATGCGTCGCACGGGAGCGCGGCACTGGATGCGCTTCGGGAGGCTCAGGTGCCGGTGATCGGGTCGCTGGACGTGGCGTGCCGGGCGGTGGTGGAGTTGCACTGTCGAGGGGTGGGGTTGGCGCGTGCGGCACGGTGGCGTCCCGGGAAACTGCGCACACGCATCACCGCATCACCGCATCACGTCATCAATGGTGTGCGTGCGGAAGGGAGGGTGACGCTTGACGAGATGGAGGCGCGCGTGCTTCTGGGCGAAGCCGGGCTGGTGTTTGAGCCCGCCGCGGTGGTGCGTTCGGCCGAGGAAGCGGCAACGGCGGCGGCTGGCTGTCCGGTCGCAATCAAGCTCCTGTCGGGCCACATCAGCCACAAATCGGACGCCGGGGGGGTCGTGCTGGACGTGCGCACCGCGGACGAGGCCCGGGCCGCATTTGCCGGTATCGCCGGGCGCGCAGCCGTGTACGCCCGCACCCATGGACTCCCGGAAGAGGACTACACAGCGACCGTGTCGCCCATGCTCGCGCCGCCGTTCGCCGAACTGCTGGTGGGTGCGTACCGCGATCCCCAACTCGGACCCGTGTTGACCGTGGGCGCCGGAGGGATCTGGGTCGAAGTGCTGCGCGACGTGGCGCACCGGGTGCTGCCGGTGGGGGAGGATGAGGTGGCGGCCGCGATCGGGGAGCTGAAGGTGAGTGGGTTGCTGGCCGGTGCGCGTGGGGGACGGGCCGTGCGGATGGGGCCGATCGTGGCCGCGGCGGGCGCGGTGGCCGAGTGCGTGATGCGGTGGCCGGATGTGGTGGAGGTTGAGGTCAACCCGTTGTTCGTTTACCAGGATTGCGTGGTTCCGGTGGACGCGCGGGTGGTGCTGGCGGCGCCGTAGCAACCACACCGGCGGTGAGTGTGTTCCGGGTTCCGAGTACGTACATTTCTCGAATACGTCCCGGGGTGGCATGGCGGGCTGTCAAACCTGAGCATCGCTTCCACGGTTCCTGGTTCAATTCAAGGTGCCCCTCGCACATGGAGGCTACGATGTCCAGACTCCGCTCAGCCCCACTCTGCCGACGGACTGGTGGACCCGGTGCCAGGCCCATCGTCTCTCTCCGCCCGCTGCTCCGGGTACCGATGTTCGCCGCGCTCGTCTGCACCGCATGCGATTCGACGGCCGGGAATCCCGGGGCCGACACCACCGACGGCTCGGATGTCGAGATCGTCACCACCGATCCCCTCAGCTCCGACGCAACCTGCCGCCCCAGCGAAGAGCCGATCTTTCGGGTGGAAGAAGCGGAAGACGACGAGAACCTGTGGTTCAGCACGATCCGCGGCGTCGGACTTCTGTCGGACGGCTCCGTCGCCGTGATCGACAGGGCCAGCGAGGAGGT
Source organism: Longimicrobiales bacterium (assembly GCA_965208295.1). Classification (GTDB taxonomy): domain Bacteria; phylum Gemmatimonadota; class Gemmatimonadetes; order Longimicrobiales; family Gaopeijiaceae; genus Bin94. Next base: position 3,254,400 of record OZ242328.1, read on the forward strand.
CCGGGTGTTCGGGGCGGATGGGCGCCACCTCGTGTCCATGGGCCGCCCCGGTGAAGGTCCCGGCGAGTTCAGGAGTGCCTGGTTCCTCTGGGTGCTGCCGGGAGACACGCTGTGGGTCGGCGACTACCGCCCCTGGCGCTACAACGTCTTCACGCGGGACGGCCAGTTCGTACGGGCGGTGCAGATGACGCCGCCCTACGGCAACCCCTCACGGGTTGGAGGGGTGCTGCACAACGGGATCTCGATCAACACGAGAACCACTTTCAGCGCGCGCAGCGATTTCTCGGTGCCCGACACCCTTATCGTGGAGGCGCACGACAGCGACGGACAACTGCTCACCACGGTGGCGCGTATTGCCAACAGGCTCGAAGGAACGACGGCCAAATCGGAGGTCGCGAACATGGTTCTGACCCCGCTCTTTGCCGCCTCTGCCCGGGCCGACGCCATTGGCAGCACCGTCGCAGTCGGCCACGGTCGCGATCCGGAGGTACGCCTTCTGGATGACGAGCTGCAACTCAAGCGAGTCGTGCGTTGGTCCGAACCCGACAGGGAAGTGACCTCCGCCGACGTCAGGGCGTGGCGCGACAGCTACGTGGAAGGCCGGGGCGGTCGCGACTCCGAGCGGTGGGGGCCGTTGGACGAAGCGACCATCGACCCCGAGAGACCCGTGGCCGATGTATTCCCGGCGTATTCCTCCATCCTGCTGGGCACGGACGGGCGGCTGTGGGTCGCCCCCTACCGGAAGCCCGGGGAAGAGGCACGGAGGTGGATGGCGTTCGAGCCCGATGGAACATTCTCCTGCCACCTGGAGCGCGTGCCGATGGCCATCCGCGAGATCGGCGCCGACTATGTGCTCGGGGTTCAAACCGACGAACTCGGGGTGCCAACGGTCGCAATGTACGGGCTGAGCCGGGGATAGCCACCCTTGGCAGGCCGGTCGAAAACCCTCCAGGCATTCGATCGGTGATATATCCAGGTTGGAGCGTAGGAGATATCCGAGAGCAAGTAGTTTCTATATCCACATCACGGCTGCAGCGCCACCTTCACCGCCTTGCTGCGCCGGTGATCGTACGCGGCCCGCAGCGCATCGCGGTACTGCTTGAGCGGGAAGACGTGGGTGACCAGGTCGCCCAGTGCGCGCGGGTCGTTGGCCATCCGTTCCAGCGTCAGGTCGAAGGTGTGACGGGTTCGCCCGTCCCAGGTCTCCGCGCCGTAGCCCACGTAGCCCTCGACCCGAAGCTCCTTCGCCCACAGGAACGTCAGGTCCAGCTTGCGCATCTGTCCGGCGCATCCCAGCATCACGATGCGGCCCCGGGCGCCACCGTACCGAAGCGCCTGGTCCACGCTTGAGCGGCTGCCCACGCAGTCGAAGATGGTGTCGAAGCCGCCTCCCGCGAACACTTCGTCGCCGATGACCGGCATGTAGGCGCGTGCGCCGGTATCGACCAGCGCCTGCCGGGCGTCGTCTCCGGGGGTGATCGTGTCGTCGGCGCCGAGGGCGCGGGCCAGGGCAACCTCGTGGGGGCGCTTGGCCTGCGCGATCAGGTTGCCGGAGTATCCGAGAGTGCGCAGCGCCCAGATGGTGGCGAATGCGATCGTGCCGCTGCCGATGACCAGCACGGGGCCAGGGGAGTGCAGCGCTCCGCTCCGCAACACACCGTGCATGCCGATGGAGAGCGGCTCCGCCAGCACGGCGATCCGGTCGGGAATGGAGTCCGGAACCGGGAAGACCTGGCGCCGGTGCGCGATCATCTCTTCGCCCCAGCCCCCGGGCAGGTCCCGGTGGTAGCCGATCGTCAGCCCGCGGGCCAATCCCCCTTCCCCCACCGCCAACGGTCCCTCCTCGCCGGACATCTCGCAGGTGGAGTGATTGCCGCCCGCGCACGACCGGCACCACGACTCCGCGCCCCAACCGCGGGCTTCGCAATGGAGCATCGGGTCGACCACGACGCGCTGGCCCGGCTCCACATGGGTCACGCCGGGACCCACCTCCACCACGCGTCCCAGGATCTCGTGGCCCAGCACCGCGGGGAACGATCCGAACGGTTCCATGGCCGGACTGGACTGGTACGAGATGTTGCCCAGGTCGCTCCCGCAGATGCCGCACAGCAGGACCTCGATGCGGACCCAGTCATTCGCGGGGATCGCCGGCGCCGGCCGGTTCACCATGCCCAGGGTGGACGGGCGCCCGTATACGAACGCGGCGCTGACGCGTCCAAGTGTCCGGGTGAGGATGAAGCCCGGGATGGTCACGTTGAACTGGACGGCTCTCACTGGGGATGACCTCTTGTAATCCGCCGACTGGTCCGCCCGGGCACCGAGAGTGGCCGGGCACGGGGTTGGGGGATCTTGTCCACGGGCGGCAGGCCTCCTGAATCGGGTTGATGCGCGCGGTCGTCGGCACCCGGCGGCCCGTAGGCGGCGCGACCGTCATGATGCGTCGATGGCGCGAACGTGGTAAAGTGGCGTGAAGAGAGACGCCGGGGAAGCGGGCCACCCCGGCGCTGCGCTCCCTCGTACAACCCCCAACAGCCGAGGTCACCCCATGAAGACTGCCGTCATCGACGGTTGCCGGACTCCGTTCGTCAGGTCGGGCACGCACTTCGGGCGCCTCACCGCGATCGACCTCGGCCGACACGCGGTCACCGAACTGCTCGCTCGCACCCAGATCCCGCCCGACGTGGTCGATCACGTTGTGTACGGCACCGTCGTCCACGACCCCCAGGCCCCGAACATCGCCCGCGAAGTAGGCCTCGCCACCCTGCCGAAGGAAGTTCCCGCGGTGACGGTGTCGCGAGCCTGCTCGTCCGCCAACCAGGCCATCTCGGACGGGGTGAACCTGATCGAGGCCGGTTATGCCGGCGCGGTGGTCGCCGGGGGAGCGGAGTGCCTGTCCCGAATCCCCATTCTCGCCTCCGACCGTCTCTCGCGCACGCTGGTGGCCGCGTCCAGAGCCAAAACGCTCGGCGCCCGGCTCCGCACCTTCGCCCGGATCCGCCCCCGCGACCTGGTTCCCGTCGCGCCGGCGATCGCCGAATACTCTACGGGCGAAACAATGGGGCAGGCGGCCGAGCGGATGGCCAAGGAGAACGGAATCAAGCGTGAGGACCAGGACCGCTGGGCGCTGGGATCGCACATGAAGGCTCACACAGGCACCGAGGACGGCCGCCTGACCGCCGAGATCGCTCCGTTCTACGTGCCGCCCCGCTACGAGAACACCGTGGAGCGCGACAACGGAATCCGGTCCGACACCTCCCTGGAGGCCCTGTCCGGCCTTCGTCCCGTCTTCGACCGACGGTTCGGCTCCGTCACCGCCGGCAATGCCTCACCTCTCACCGACGGCGCATCCGCTGTGCTGCTCATGTCTCCCGAACGGGCGCACGGACTCGGCCTGGAACCGCTCGGCTACGTGCGCAGCTACGCCTTCACCGGCCTGGATCCGGGTGACCAGCTATTGCAGGGACCCGCCTACGCGGCGCCGCTCGCGCTGGACCGCGCCGGCATCACCATGGCCGACATCGATCTGCTCGAAATGCACGAGGCCTTCGCCGCGCAGGTGCTGTCGAACCTGCAGGCGTGGGACTCGGAGAAGTTCGGTCGCGAGGAACTCGGCCGTGCGGGAAGGGTGGGCCATCCCGACCCCGAGAAGATCAACGTGATGGGGGGCTCGATCGCGATCGGGCATCCGTTCGGCGCGACCGGGGGCAGGCTCACGGTCACCCTGCTCAACGAGCTCCGGCGCCGCGACGGCCAGTTCGGGTTGGTGACGGTGTGTGCGGCGGGGGGGCTGGGGTTTGCAATGGTGCTGGAGCGGACTTAGTCCGGTTGACTTAGTCCACAATCGAGCAAAACTCGGATGGCCGGTGAGCTTGAGGGGTAGACGCCGGGATTCCTACATCAGCCTGATCGCCGCTTCGATCCGCCCGGCCAGCCTCCGCGGATACTTCGACCCCACATACACCGCCTTCCCGCTCTGCAGATCGACGCTCACCGCCTTGTTGCCGCAAAGCGTCCACGCCGTCGTCCTGCCCCGCCAGCGGATCCCCCACCCCCCAAAGTCCCGGAACGGACGGTAGGCCACGGCGCTGACGCCCTCGATGTCGCTGTACCAGATGCGCTTGCGCACCAGGTGGACCGGCCCGAACGCGATGAAGAGGTGATCGGCATGCACTTCCACGTCCAGGCACATGAAGACGGAAAAGAAGAGGGCGAACAGGATCGCGATACCGCTCGCAAGCAGCATCAGGCCACGGGTCGACAGGTCTTCCGCCGGCTGCCCCAGCACCGCTTGACCATATGCCGCATACAGCGTGGGTCCGATGCTCAACAGGCACGCAAGACCCATCGTCACCCAGACCCATGGGGGGGCCCAGGTGCGTTCCTTGTACATCGCGCGTCCACCATTCATTGTTCAGTCTCCTGGTTCGGGCTTCGAAGGCCACGACTGCACCACCCGTCTCATTCGCCCGCCCCCTCCCGGAGCCCCCCTCCCCCCGCAACCTCCCCCAGCGCCTTCTTCACATACACCGGCACCATCGCCCGGCGCCACTCCGGGTCCACGATGATATTATCGAGCGGCCGGCACTGCGACCACGCGCGCCCGGCCAGCGCCTCGATCAGGTCGCCCGAAAGCCGTTCCCCTGCCGCCATCTCCCCCCACCCCGCCAGCACCCGCGGCCGCGCCCCCAGCGCCGACACGACCCCGGCCAACCCGGCCACCGTTTCGTCGTCCGCAAAGTCCGCCACCACCGCCACCGACAGCAGCGGAAAGTCGATCGAATGGCGCTGGCGCAGTTTTCGATACGCGCTCCGGCGCCCCTTCACAATCGGAATCCGGATCTCGGTGAGGATCTCGTCCCTCTGCCGCCGCGTATTCCAGATCCCGTCGGTCACGAAGAAGTCGGTGGCGGAGAGCTCACGGGTTCCATCGGGGCCGGCGAGGGTCAGCATGGCGTCGAGGGCGATCAGGTTGGGAGGGGTATCGGCGGAGTGCGCGGCCACGCACTTGCGACCGACCCTGGTTACGTGGCAGACGGTGCCGTCCTTCTTGAGGCAGTAGCCGAGCGCGTCCCGCCAGAACTCGGTCTGGTTGTAGTACGTGCAGCGGGTGTCGAGGCAGACGTTGCCACCGATCGTGCCCATGTTGCGGAGTTGAGGACCGGCCACGAGGCCGGCGGCGTCGGCGAGTCCGGTGAAGTGACGGCGAACCAGCGGATGCCTGGAGACGTCGGTGAGGGTTTCCAGGGCGCCGATGCGGAGATGGCGGCCGGCTGCGCGCGACACCCTGCCGTTTCCCGAGGCGGGTGGCGGACCGTTCACCGCGGCGATCCCGCGCATGGCCGCGATCCCGTTCAGCGAGACCACATGCGCCGGGGTGAAGAGCCGGTGCTTCATGTTGGGCATGAGGTCGGTGCCGCCGGCGATGGGCAGGGCGTCTTCGCCGAAGCGGGCCAGCAGCGAGATGGCTTCCTCGACGGTGCCCGGGCGGTGGTAGCGGAAGGGGGGAAGTCGCAGCATCTCAGGCGCCAGGGGGGAGGGGCCGCGCCACCATGATCCCGTCCTGGCCCCCGATGCGCCGGATCCGCTCGGCCAGCGATTCGTCGCTGATCTGGACGTGCGATCCCACCAGGGGCGCGTGCATCAGCCTCAGCACCCCGTCCTGCCAGAGGGCGATCCCGGTGTGGGCGATGTCCAGGCCCGCCACCGTGCTCGTCGCGGCGATGAGGTCGCCGTCGTGGATCCCCGCGGCGGCCGCGTGGATCTCACCGGCAGGGATGTAGTAGCGCTCGACCTCACCGAGCCGCGCCTCCATCCGGGCGATTTCGACCAGGGTGGCCTGATCGGCGAGTTGGCAGTACGCGTCCGGGTGGGTGGACATGAAGTCGATCGGCGAGGGGTCGGCCACCCCGCCCAGTTCCCGCGAGATCGCGTCCACCAGACCCGAGGCCTCGTTGTCCGCGATCCACTCGGCGAAGTAGTGGAGACGGCTGGCGTAGCCCTCCAGCACCCCGCTCCGGTAGCGGATCTGCGTGAGTTGGTCCCGGTAGGCGGCTTGGAACGCGTCAGGGTCGTCCAGGAGGGCGGATCGACCGGACGCGGCGGATTCGGCTCTGCGAACGTCTGCCGCGCCGTTGCCGTCAGGGTCCGCCAAGTCGGACGATTCGGACCACGCCAACCGCGCAAGAACCAGCACGTTTTCCACGAAGGTGACACAGTCGAGTGCTTCCAGGTTGATCACGAGCCGCTCGGGCCCGGCGAGTTCCAGCGTGTGGGGCTGGTACGGTGTGCCGACGAAGCGCTCGCCGATGCGGGCGACCAGGTCGCCGAAACGGGGGAAGGTGCCTGGGGGCTGGGTGGCAGCCCAGGTGAAGTGTTCCCGGGCGATCTCCCAGTCGCGGGGGGTCCCGGAGGCGGGTCGCTGGGGAAGCTCGTCCACGAGGGGCTGGGGCACCTCGTCCACGGCGGGCTGGGAAGCCACGAGGTTCTGGTCACCTCCCGACTGGTTCTCCCAAACCACGTAGCCGATCCCCATCAGAAGCAACGCTCCCACGACGGCTCGCCCCACCGGACGGGCGGGTCGACCGCGCCTGCGCCTCCTGATCATCCAGTCCCCCGACCGGGCAAGGGAGCGGGACCCCGGGGTTCGGGCCGGTTTCTCACTGCGACCCTCCCACCCCTGCCATCTGCTTCGCCCGGCCAGGTGCCCACCGCCCCCCATCCGCCGCCTGCAGCGCCCGCCACATGCGCGGCGGCGAGAACGGCAACGCGTCCATGCGCACCCCGACCGCATCGTAAATCGCGTTCGCGATCGCCGGAATCGAAGGATGCAGCGGCCCTTCCCCAGCCTCCTTCGCCCCATACGGCCCCTCCGGATCGATCGACTCCACGATCAAGGACTCCAGCGCCGGTGTGTCGAGACTCGTCGGGATCCGGTAGTCCAGCAGCGACGGCGCGTTGTGCAGCCCTTCCCGCCCCTGGTCCGCCGACTTGAAAATCTGCTCCTCCATGATCGCCTCGGCGAAGCCCATGTACGCCGAGCCCTCCATCTGTCCGGCCACCAGCACCGGGTTCAACGCGCGCCCGCAGTCGTGTGCGATCCAGATCTTGTCGACCGTCACGAATCCCGTCTCGGGGTCCACCTCGACCTCGGCCACATGCGCGGTGAAGGAGTAGGCAGGCGAGGCCCCGATCGTGGCGCCCCGGTAGCTCCCGTGCACGTCCTTGGGCGTGTTGTAGGATCCCGTCGCACCCAGCGTGCCGAACTTCGCCTCGGCCAGGTTGAAGGCCTCGCGGAGCGGCATGCTCGTCCCCGTGTCCCCCGCCCGCACCGCCCATCCCCCCGCCAGCAGCACCTCCCGCGGCTTCGCCTCCCACGCCTCGGCCACCGCTTCCTGCACCTTCGCCTTCAGCTTGCGGGACGCTTCGATGCACGCATTGCCCAGCATGAACGTCACCCGCGACGAGTACGCGCCCAGGTCGACCGGGGTGAAGTCGGTGTCCCCCGCCAGCACCCGGATGTGCTCCAGCGGCACGCCCAGCTCCTCGGCCACCACGTACGCGACCATCGAGTCGACCCCCTGCCCGATCTCCGACGCTCCCGAGAAGACCGCCACGCGCCCCGACCGGTCCACCTGCAGCTGCACCCCCGACTGCGGCATCTCGTTCGGGTAGATCGGATAGTTGGTGCCCGTGATGTACGTCGAGCCCGCCACCCCGACCCCGCGCCCATACGGGAGCCGCCGATATTTGCGCTTCCAGCCGCTCGCCCGCTCCACCTCTTCCAGGCACTCCAGGAATCCGTTCGAAGTCACCCGCAGATCGTTCACCGTGCGCGTGTTGGCGCCGATGAAGTTGCGCCTCCTGAGCTCGATCGGGTCGATCTCCAGCCGCTCCGCGATCCGGTCCAGCTGCACCTCGATGGCGAAGCGCGGCTGCACCGAACCGTGGCCGCGCTTGGGCCCGCAGGCGGGCTTGTTGGTGTACGCGCGCGTCGAATGGAAGCGGTAGGCCGGCATCTGGTAAGGCGCGGTGAGCAGCTGCCCCGAGTAGTACGTCGTCACCAGTCCGAACGACGCGTACGCGCCCCCATCCAGCACGATCTCGGCATCCACCGAGGTCAGCATCCCCTCGCGGGTGGCGCCGGTGCGGTACTTCATGTGGAACGGATGCCGTCCCCGGTGTGCGTAGAAGACCTCTTCACGGGTATACAGGATCTTCACCGGGCGGCCCGTCATCATCGACAGCTTCGCCACGCAGAACTCGAGGTCAAAGGGCTCCGACTTGCCGCCGAAGGCGCCGCCGACCGGGGGCTGGATGACCCGCACCTTCGCCGGGTCCACATCCAGCACGCGCGCGATTTCCCGGTGCAGGTAGTGGGGGACCTGCGTCGCCGACCACACGGTGAGCTTGCCGTTGCCCTCGGCCAGCCCGATCGCGCAGTGGGGCTCGATGGGCGTGTGGGTCGTGCCCTCGAAGAAGTAGTCGCTCTCGACCACGATGTCCGCGTCCTCCAGCCCGGCCTCCACTTCCCCGAACTCGAGTTTGACCACTTTGGTCACATTCCCGTTCCACCCCGGCTTGCGCGGCTCGTGGATGTACGGACCGCCATCCGCGGCGATGGCCTCGTGAGGGTCCAGGTAGGCGGGCAGTTCTTCGTAGGTGACCTCAATCAGGTCCAGCGCGGCGATGGCCGTGTCCTCGTCAACCGCCGCCACCGCCGCCACCCCGTCCCCGATGTACCGCACCTTGTCCACGCACAGCGGGTACTCGTCGGGCGTCCACGGGATGATCCCGTAGGTGGTGGGCATGTCGCGGCCGGTCACGACCGCGTGGACGCCTTCGAGCGCCTCGGCCCGGGAGGTGTCGATGGAGACGATGCGAGCGTGCGGGTGCGGACTGCGCAGGATCTTGCCGTGCAGCATGCCCGGGAGCCGGATGTCGTCGGTGTAGCGGGCCCGCCCGGTCGCCTTGGCCAGACCGTCGACCTTGCGCATGGGGCGGCCGATGGTGTTCAGGCCGTCCCTGGAGGCGCGGGGACCGTTTCGGCTCGTCATCGTCCCAACCTCGCGGCGGCCGCCTCGACGGCGTCGTAGATCTTCTCGTAGCCGGTGCAGCGGCACAGGTTGCCGGCGAGCGCCTTCCTGATCTCCTCGCGGGTCGGCGACTGGTTCCCGTCCAGCAGCGCCACAGAACTGCACAGGATGCCGGGCGTGCAGAAGCCGCACTGCGCGGCCCCGTTCAGGTCGAACTCGTCCTGCACGGGGTGCGTCTCGGTGCCGTTCGCAAGCCCCTCCACGGTGCGCACCTCGCGCCCCTCGGCCTCCCACACCGGCGTGATGCACGACAGGATGGCGCGCCCGTCCACGATGACCGTGCACGCACCGCAATCACCCTTGTCGCACCCCTGTTTCGACCCGGTCAGGCCGAGACCGTAGCGCAGCGTCTCCAGCAGCGTGTAGTGGGCGGGCACACCGCAGACGCGCTCGTCACCGTTGACCCGCAGGCGGACTACTTCCATTCGGACCCTCCTCGTCTCCTACAATATCGGTTCGGCATGGGGATCGGGGCCAGCCTGCATGGGGGCACTCCTTTTCGGTGTGGACTTCGACTGTATACTTACTTGACTACCTTTGGATCCCCGTTCTCACACACTCAGGACTCGACGAAACCATGCCCTACCCAGAGATGATGGTGGCCCCGATGCGGCAGGAACTGGCCCACATCGGCTTTCAGGAACTCCGCGACGCGGAACAGGTCGGCCAGGCCATGGACGCCATGGAAGGCACCGTGCTGGTCGCGGTCAACTCGATTTGCGGCTGCGCGGCCGGCATCTTCCGGCCGGCGGTCATGATGGCGCTGCAGGGCGACCATCAACCCGACCACAAGGTGACGGTCTTTGCCGGACAGGACCTCGACGCCACCGCCGCCGCGCGCACGCACCTCGTGGGCTATCCGCCCTCGTCACCGTCGATCGCTCTGATCAAGGACGGCGACGTGGTGTTCATGCTCGAGCGCTTCCAGATCGAGGGGCGCTCGGCCCCGGCGATCGCCGGCGACCTGCAGGCCGCCTTCGCGGAGCACTGCTGACCCCTTCGGGAGCTACTCTTCCGACGCCGCCTTCCTGCACGCCAGCCAGCCGTCGATCGAGTACTTGCCCGCCCCGTGCGCGCAGAAGAAGAGCCAGGTGAAGCAGTAGAAGGCTGCCAGCTCGCCCCGGTTCATGATCGGCCAGAAGCCGTTGGGAGCGTGCGCGATGAAGTAGGCCACCGCCATCTGGCCCGAGACCAGAAAGGCCACCGGGCGGGTGAACAGCCCCACCATGATGAGCAGCCCGCCGAAGAACTCCATGATGCCGGCGATCCCCCGCTGGCTCATCAGGACTTCGACCTGGTTGCCTTCCAGGCCTCCGAAGAGCTTCTGGACGCCGTGGAGCGTGAAGAGAAAGCCGGCCACGATCCTGAGCGCGTTGTGGGTGATTGCCTTGAATCCGGCGTGATCCTTGAACATCGTCTGGTCGCCTCCTGCTGAGGGGTCACTCGGTACCACGGAGAACGGGGGAAAGCGTAAGCCGGGGACGCCGGTGGCGCAAAGCGGGGGATTGACGCCGGTCGAACCCGCGGGACTTCGCTAGCGCTTCAGCCGCTTGCGCCGCTTCCGCTCCAGACGGCGTCTCCGTTTGGCCTCCCGACGTGACTCGCCCACCTGCCGGGTCTCGATCTCCACCGATCCGAAGACGGAGACTCCGTCCACCCGGATCATGGATTCGCCCGCGTTCACCGGAGCCGGGCTGGAATCGCGGCGCTCGAAGCTCCCGAACACCGCCGAACCCGCGCACTGAACGTGCAGACCGGGCGGGACGATGATCTCGACCGCTCCCATGAACGTCACCGCCGTAACCGTCGTCATACCCGGACCGAGCCGCGCCTCGCGCAGGTCGATCGTGGCGGATCCCATGACCGCCGCGACCGTGGTCCGCCGCGCGGGCACCCACTGTCCCGCCCGCTTCGTCTCGCCGAACACCGCCACCGCACGGTCCGCCGGACGAACCTCGGACGGCGACGCAGCCGGGGCCCTCCGCGGAGCCTTTCCGGGCAACCCCGCCGTCTTCGCCGCGGCAATCCCTCCGCTGCCCAGGCCTTCGATCGCCTCTCCCAGCTCGGCCATCGCCGTGGCGGCGTGCGCCAGGCTCACGCGCCGCTCGAAGTCCTCCACCGACAGCATATCGCGCGCGAAGCACTCGCTCAGCAGGTCGATCGCCTTCTCCCGTGCCTCGTCGACCTCGAGCACCTTGGTCGGCTTCGCGCCGGACGGGTCCTCCTTGCCTCGCTTCCTCATTCTCCCCCCACATCCACGACCGTGCCGCCGCAGGTCTTGCAGAAACGCGCGTCCACGTCGTGTCCGCCGGTGCGGCACCCCGAACACACCCGGTCGCGGATTCCCGGCGGCACCCGGCCCAGGTGCGCCGCCTGCGCCAACTCGACGCTCACGATCCCCGTCGGCACGGCGATCAGCCCGTACCCCAGCAGCATGATCAGCGCGGCCAGCATCTGTCCGGCCGGCGTATTGGGGGTGATGTCCCCGAAACCGACGGTGGTCAGGGTCACCACCGCCCAGTACACGGCGACCGGAATCGAGGTGAACCCCGCATCCGCACCTTCGATCAGGTACATGAACGAGCCCAGGATCACCGTCAAAGTCACCACCGTGATCAGAAAGACGATGATCCGGTAGCGGCTGGCGGCCAGCGCCCGGCCCAGGGTGCGGGCCTCGCCCAGGTAGCGCACCAGCTTGAGGACCCTGAAGACGCGCAGCACCCTCAGCACCCTGATGATCACCAGGAACTGGGTACCGGGAAGCAGAACGCTGAGATAGGTGGGGATGATCGACAGGAGGTCGATGATGCCGAAGAAGCTGAGCGCGTAGCGGCGCTTGGACTGCACCGAAGCGAGACGGGCAGCGTACTCCGCGGTGAACAGGATCGTGAAGATCCACTCGAACACGTGCAGCGCCAGATCGTGCCGGCCCACGATCGACTCGACGGAATCGAGCATGACCACCAGGACGCTGGCGAGGATGATCACGATGAGCGCAACGTCGAAGATCCTGGCCGAAAGCAGTTCCGTCTCAAAAAGGATGTCGTACAGCTTGCCCCGCCACGGCGGGCCGTTTCGCGCGCGGTTCGACTGCGTCATCCGGGGTTACGCGTCCGTTTCCACGATGCCGCTGGGACAGGGGACGCCGGTGCCGCCGAGTCCACAGTAGCCGCCCGGGTTCCTGGCCAGGTACTGCTGGTGGTACTCCTCGGCGTAGTAGAAGTCCGGAGCCGGGGCGATCTCGGTGGTGATCTTCCCGTAGCCGGCGGCGGCCAGTTCGGCCTGGAACCGGTCACGGGACTCTTCGGCGAGGCGCTGCTGCCGGTCGCCGACCGTGTAGACGGCGGACCGGTACTGCGTGCCCACGTCGGCTCCCTGCCTCATGCCCTGGGTGGGGTCGTGGCCCTCCCAGAAGGCGGCCAGCAGCGAACGGTAGTCGATCCGGTCGGGGTCGAAGACGACCAGCACGGACTCGGCGTGTCCGGTACGGCCCGTGCATACCTCCCGGTAGTTCGGGTTGGGGGTCGGGCCGCCCTGGTAGCCGACGGCGGTCGAATGGACGCCGGGCAGTTCCCAGAACTGGCGCTCGGCGCCCCAGAAGCAGCCCATGGCGAAGCAGGCCGTCTGAAAGCCCTCCGGGAAGGGCGGCTTGATCCGGTTCCCGTTGACGAAGTGGGGGACGGGTACAGCGAGGGGTTCGGACCTCCCCGGCAGCGCCTCGCGGGGTCCTGGTATCTCTGATTTCCAGCGATGAGTAAACATTTGACGTAATTCCATTGCCCAAGGAAGGTAATATCGTATGTGGTCTCTTCGCACACCGCGGGGACCACGGGTGTTCCGCCTGACGGCCGAAGCGCGTCAGGCGGGATACATCGCCCTTGAATGCCCGGAGGAGGCCATTGCACTGGTTGCTGAACCCCAACGCCGCTCCAGCGGGGCCTTTTCCGGCCGGCCTGCGGGCGGTCATCGGGCGAGCCGCTCACCACGCCGCGCGCGCCGAGATCACTTCATGGACGGGATACGAGCCGACCCCGCTGAGGAATCAATGGAGGCTGGCGGAGGAGCTGGGGCTCGGGTCGGTGTGGGTGAAGGATGAGAGCGGCCGCTTCGGGCTGGGCAGCTTCAAGGCGCTGGGAGGCGCGTATGGGGTGCGTCGGGTGATGAGGGCGAGGGGGGACGCGGCGGGGCCGCTGACCGTTACCTGCGCCTCCGATGGGAACCACGGGCGTGCTGTCGCGTGGGGGGCGATGCGGTTCGGTTGCAGGGCCGTGATCTACCTGCCGGCGCACGTCACGGAGGCGCGCGCGGAGGCGATCCGGTCGTTCGGGGCGCGGGTGGTGCGTGTGGACGGGGAGTATGACGATGCGGTGGCGCGGGCGGATCGGGACGCGAGTGAGAAGGGGTGGACGGTGATCTCGGACACCTCGTATCCGGGGTACATGGACATTCCCCGTGAAGTGATGGTGGGATACACGGTCATGGTCGATGAGGTTCTGGGGCATGTCAGGGCATCCTGGCCCACCCACGAGGTATCATTTCCCACCCACTCTGGTTCCGGGGGCAAGAATGCGGCACCCATCCGGAAGGCGTCGATCGAGATGACTTCGCCGCCCACCCATGTGTTCATCCAGGGTGGCGTGGGGGGGCTCGCGGCGGCGGTGATCGGTCATCTGTGGGATCGGCTGGGGGCGCGGCGGCCGGTGGCGGTCATCGTGGAGCCGGAGAGCGCCGACTGCCTGCTGTGCAGTGCGCGGGCCGGGCGGCCGGTGGCGAGCGGCGGGGACCTGGACACGATCATGGCGGGGTTGAGTTGCCGCGAGGTGTCGCCGCTTGCGTGGGAGGTGGTGGGGACGGGGGCGCATGCGTTCATGACGGTGCCGGAGGGGGGGATCGCGCCGCTCATGCGCCGTGCGGCGCGGGGCGGGATGGGGGAGGCGTTCGAGGGGGGCGAGTCGGGGGTGGCGGGGTTGCTGGGCCTGATCGAGGTCGCGCGCGACGGGGGGCGGCGGGGGGAGGTGGGGCTGGATGAGCGCTCGCGTGTGCTCGTGTTCAATACGGAGGGCGCGACCGACCCGGAGCTGTATGGGCGGATGGTGGGGGGTGGTGGTAGGTTGGGTGGAGAGTCCGGGCACGGATAGTCCCACATCCCCCTCAAACAGACGAGAACCCACCCATGAGCGAACCCTTCTACACCGCCCGCGCCAGCGTCGTGAAAGTCGACGGGATCCACCGTCGCGCGGCCCTGGAAGACGGCACCGAGATCGACTTCGGCGTCCACGGTCCCATCAAGTCCCACTACCGCCTCGACGCGGAACCGGATCGGCCGCTGCCGGTCGACTATCTGGTCGCCGCCGCCGCCGGCTGACTACTCGGGACGCTCAACGGCGCACTGGAGGTGCGCGGGATCCCGATGGCGAACGACGCGATCAGCGTGGAGGCGGAGGGTGTGAACGAGGTGGTGGACCGGATGGTGGTGCTGACGAAGATTCATGCGCACTACACGATTCGGCTGCCTGAAGGCGCGCCGCGGGAGAAGGTGGACCGGGCGTTGTCGACGCATGTGGCAAAGTGTCCGACGGCGAGGAGTCTGGAGGGGGCGGTGGAGGTGACGTGGACGGCGCAGGTGGCGGGGTAGGGGCAGAACCCTCACGTCCGATCGGGCTTGGCCATGCGATAGCCGACCCCGCGCTCGTTGAAGATGTAGGTGGGGTTCGCCGCGTCGTCGCCGAGCTTTCGGCGGAGCTTTTTCACGTAGGTGCGCACGCGCGCCGAGTTGCCTCCACCACGCCGGCCCCATACCTGGCGCAGCAGGCTGTTTGTGGTCATGAACCGGCCCGCGTTGGTCGAGAGCACGCGCAGTAGTCCGTACTCGGTCGCGGTGAGATCGACTCCCCGACCGGCAAGCGTCACCTCGCGTTCGTCGTAGCGGATGGACAGGTCGCCCACTTCGAACTGCTCGGGCTCGGCCCACCGCCGCAGCACCGCCCGGATCCTCGCCACGAGTTCCGTCGGCGAGAAGGGCTTGACGATGTAGTCGGCCGCCCCGAGTTCGAGCACTCTGGCAATGGTTTCGTCCCTGCGGTAGCCGGAGATGAAGATGACCGGCAGGCCGGAGAGCTCGGGCACGCTTTCCAGCAGTTCGACCCCGTCGGTGCCGGGCAGCATCAGGTCGAGCAGGACGAGGGCGGGTTCTTCGGCCCGGATCATGCGCGGCAGCTCGCGGGGATCGCCGGTGATGAGCGGGACGTAGCCCGCCCTCGAAAGGACATCGCGAACCAATCGCAGCGTCTGCGGGTCATCGTCGACTACCAGGATGCGAGTTCGCTCTCGCCCCTCTGGAGAGGTCGCCCCCGAGGCTCGGTCGTCGCTGGCCGGCGCTTCCCCGGCGACCGGAAGCGTGAAGGTGAAGCGCGTGCCCTGGCCCAGGCCACCGCTCTCGGCGCGAATGCGGCCGCCGTGCGCCTCCACCAACCCCTTGCAGATGGCAAGACCCAGGCCGTAGCCCGCCCTCTCGCCTTCCCCGCCGCCGCGGCGGTGCTTGCGGAACAGGTTCGGCAGCCACTCGGGCTCCACACCCCGGCCTTTGTCAACCACCGAAACGGCGACGTGCACGCTGTCCCGCACCGCCCCCACCAGGATGGGTGACGATTCCGGCGAGTGCCGGGCCGCGTTGGTGAACAGGTTGTTCAGGACCTGGACGATGCGCCTGCGGTCGGCCATCACCCGCGGCAGGTCGGAAGGCAGATCGACGATGATCGTGTGGCGGCTGCCGCCACTGATGAAGGTGCTCCTCGCCCGGTCCACCAGCGCGGCCACCTCGGAGGCTTTGGGTGCAACCGACAACGTGCCCGACTCGATACGTCCCGCATCGAGGAGATCGCCGATGAGACCACGCATATGATCGGCCTGCTCGTCGATGATGCGGAAAAACTCGCGCTGTTCGGCGGGGTCCAGTTCGGGGGACGCCGTCAGCACGGTCGCGGTCGAGCCCTTGATTGAAGTCAGTGGTGTCCGCAGTTCGTGACTGACCATGCTGAGGAACTCGGTCCGCGACCGCTCCAGCTCCTCCAGCGGCGCCAGGTCCTGCAGGGTGCCGACCACCGATATGACCTCGCCGTCCTCTGAACGGATCGGCGCGGCGTTCATCAGCACCTTCACACTTCCACCGTCGGGCACCGACAGCTCAATCTCCTCGGCGTGCGCCCTCGTGGCGGCGCGGAGCTGAGGGGCCAGCGAGATCTCGTCGAGGGCAATCTCCCGCCCGTCGGCGAAGCGGCACGTCATCATCGCCAACAGTTGCGCCGGCGTCTGGTCTGAACCAAGCAAACCCTCTACGATCCGTTGCGCTTCGCGGTTATGCGATACCATGCGACCAGTCTTGGCATCCAGGACCACCACGCCGATCGGCGAGGCGTCGACCAGCGCCTCCAGATCGGCCCGGGCCCGGTACTCGTCCCGGTAGGCGCGGGCGTTGGCGATGGCCACGGCCGCCTGCGACGCGAAGAGCACAAGAACCTCCTCGTCCTCGTCGGTAAACTCCGCTTCGTCGCGCTTGTCGCTGAGGAAAAAGTTGCCGAGGTGCTCGCCCCGATGGCGCATCGGGGTTACCTGAAGCGTACTTGTACCCCACAGGTCCGTCGAAAGGCCCATCGATTGCAGGAAAGCGGACAGATTGGCCACCCGCAGCGGTGTCGAAAGGTTCCGAAGATACCGGAAGAGCTGCGCGCCATCCGACCACTCCGCCATCTGGCGATGTTCCTCGGGGGTAAGGCCTGAGGTGAGGAAGTCCTGCATCTCACCATTGGCGTCGATCGTCGTGATCACACCGTAGCGGGCGCCGGTGAGGGAGCACGCGCTCTCCACGATCTCGTGCAGTGCCGTTTCGACATCGAGGCTCTCGGTGATGCGCAGAATCGCCGCCGTCAGCGTGGCGGTGCGCTCTCGTAGCGCCTTGTTCTCCCGCTTGAGTTCGTACGAACTGTTCATTCGATTCCTCTTTCCGGCTTACGTGAATACCGGTTCCCCCCCGGTGCCGTGCGGGGCGCGATGGTACGCAATTGTTTCACGATAGCTCGCACGAATGTGGGTGGCAACACCGCAAGACCATCGCCATATACACACAATTGTCACGATGCTGGATGTAATGTTCACGAGTCATACACACATAAGTCGCTAGATTGGGGTGATGGAACGTACGGCACCACCATATGATCTGCTTGGGAGACCAGCTCTTGCGATGCCCGATGTGAGCCAGCTCCTCCCCCACCGCCAACCGTTCCTCATGGTCGAATCCGTCCTCAGCTACGAAGAGGGCGATAACCCAGTTCTTGTCGCGGCGTATCCCATCCGCAGATCGAATCCCGCTCTTGCGTGTGGCCAGACACTCAGGCCCCTCGGCGTCTCCAGCAATACGCCCTTCCCATTGGCCATCGGTCCACGTAAAAAAACACCCGATGCTATCGGTGAGGTCCCACCGGTGACGAAAACATAGTGACGCAATAAGATTTCGCTGACAATCCCAACGAACGGAGTCTCACAATGAACCGCGTACTCCTCCGCCTCCTGCCTTTCATCGCCATTTGCGCCCATGGCTGCATGGGGCCCGGCGAACCACCGGCGCCGCCGTCGGCCGGCAGCTCCGAACTGCCCCAGACCAGTGGATCCTGGACTTACTCGGCGACCTACTCGGTCAACCTGGGTGCACCTGGCACCGTTACCTGTTCGATGTCGGGTGTCAAGATAAGCTTGAGCCAATCCGGTAGTTCCATCTCGGGAACCGCGCACGGCGGGGAATCGGTCTGCGACTCACCGTCGTTCGGTCTTGAGCTAGGCACGGTAGGAAATCCGATCGTGATCCGGGGGACGGTGGACGAAAACTCCATCAATCTCAAGGCTGATGGCTTCGTTCTGCTCTCGCACGAGGGCACGATGTCGGGGAATTCGATGAGCGGTACCGTGACAGGCACGGGGACCGTGGCTCAGATTGGGTTCATCAGGGTAACCGGGAACTGGTCCGCGTCCCGGTAAGGCAGCGGCTCAGCCCGCAGTAATCCAGGCGCCGACCGACGGGTTCCAGGATCGATGCATCTCAACCACCATCGACCGCACCGAGCACCTGGCGTCCCTGCCGGGCCAGCCCGGTGCAGCCATTGGACCCGCCCTGAACGGAGGCTTTCCGTTCTGCGGTTCAAGAAACCCTCTGCTCAAGGAGCCAAAAAAGAATGCCTGGTCCAGCAGCCGTATCCCCTACGGGACGCCAAGTCAAGTTGACGTTGCTCCATCTCCTGCTTGGCGCGGCAATCCTCCCGATCCCTTCCGCAGCCCAAGCGCAAGAGGTAGGGGACCGTGTTCGCGTCACGCTTGGGGACAGTCAGCTCGTCGGACGGGTGGCGCAACTCCGGGAAGATGGGTTTGAGCTTGGCCTCCAACATGGAGGCTCGTACTCCGTGATGCGCACCGATATTCTCTGGCTCGAACGGGGCGTCAGTGGTAGCCATGCGAAGGGAGCCGCAATCGGTGGCGGTGTGGCCCTCGGCTTGCTCTCTGGTCTGCTTGGGTCAATAGATTGGAGCGACGGTGGTGTCAGCATATGGGGCGCCACTAGGGGTTTCCTGCTGGGCGGAGCAATTGGCGGCGGCTTTGGCGCCCTGGTGGGCTCGGCCTTTAGATGGACCCGCTGGGAAGCCATTCCGATTGCCGGCGTCGGCGCGATTCCCGCGATCGGTCTTGCGGTGGGCGGCGGACGCGTCGGCCTCGAATTGGGGGGCAAGCTGCGATTCTGACCAGTGTGAGTAGGACCACTTCACATCCATTTGGACGGTCGGGACGCAGTGATCCAGTCGAGCTGCTTCGGAGCTTTGCCGATTTCCGACGCACTTCAGGTTCGGTCGCTCCATGCGCGAATGCTCAACGGGTGCTACCGTGAGTTGCGCGCCCTCGACACGGTCCTTTAACGGAGGTCGAGCGCGTGTCGGCGCCGCCTCTGGCCGGCGACAGCACCGAATTGCGCTAGATCAGTGGATCCTCAACGCACTCGGCGACCTACTCGGTCAACCTGGGCACCTGACACCGTGGCTGCGATTGGGTCCATCAGCGTGTTATGGAGACGGCAGTTCAAGACCGAACCCGAGGACATTCGCGCGGGACGAGCTACGCACCAATCACGATATCTTGCACCATAGTCGGCGCACATGGCAATAGTGTACCGGTTCCGGTTTCCTGGACAAGTGGACGGCTTAAACATCAGGCCGCCCTCCGGCTGAACTTCTCGCGGGCACGGGCCGGGGTCATGTACCCGTGCCGCTGGAGTAGCCAGCTGTTGTTGTAGCGCTCGATGAAGGCCCCGATCACCTCTCTGGCCTCCTCGAGGGTTTCGAAGTCGTGCAGATAGATGCACTCCTCCTTGAGCGTGCGGATGAAGCGCTCCGCGACGCCGTTGCACTCCGGCTCGCCCACGTAGGCGGGCGTGGAGCGGATGCCGAGCCATTTGATCTCGGCCTGGAACTGCTTTGCCCGGTACTGCGAGCCCCAGTCGTGCCTCAGACCGAGGCCCAGAGCGATGGCCTTGTCGAAGCCGCCCATGTGGGCCCGGACGCCCTGGCGGACCGGCTCCAGCGCCGCCCAGCGGTCGCCCTTCTTCGCAACGTGCCAGCCGACAACATCCGAGGCGCAGTGGTCGACGGCCGCGAAGAACCAGCACCAGCCCTCCGCCTTCGTCCAGAACCGTGACGCGTCCGTGCCCCACAACTCATCCGGCCGCTCGGTGCGGATCCGGCCGCTGTGGCTCCGGTCTCCGCGGGGATGCCCCCGCCGCACCGGCGCCAGCAGCCCGTGCTCCCGCATCAGCCTCAGCACCCGGTTCTTGCCCACCCGGATCCCCTTGGCCGCAAGCCGCGCCTTCACCTTCCGGTGGCCTTCGCCGAGGAACGGACTCGCCTTCAGCACCGTCCGGATCTCCTGCAGCAACTCCTCGTCGCTCAGTGCCGTCTTCGGGCCCCGCTTCCCCAGCTGCTGGCGATCGGACGTCAGTGGCCCGCCCTGTTGCGCTCGCAGCGCATACACGCTTGAGCGTGCGACCCGCCAGGTCTCGCACACCATCGTCAGCGGGTACGGCCGGTTCGTCGCCGGACTCACCCGTCCAAGCGCCTCAAGAGCTTCCGCAGCTCGTCCCCGTACCCCCTTTTTTCGAGAAGCTCCGCCTGCAGCTCGACCCGCATCGTCATCTCTCCCAGCTTCGCCCGGGTCCGCATCAGCTCGCCTCCCGGCCGGCTCTTCTTCTTGAGACCCTGCTGGCCCCCTTCCAGGAACTCGCGCCGCCACCGCTCCAGCTCCGGCGGCGCAACCCGAATCTCCCGGCTCACCTCGCCGATGTCCTCGCCCCGCAGCAGCCGCAACACCACCTCGGCCTTCCGCTGCGCGCTCCACCGCTTCGGCAGGCCCTCCGGCCGGCCGCGGCTCTTCGCCAAATCCTGCTCTTTCGTACTCCGAGACATCCCGTGCCTCCTCTCTCTTGGACCCCGGAAGGGTTGCTAAACTACTGTCCAGAGAAATCGGGGGCACTATAATAGCAATTTCAGAATACACAATAACGCCACAAAAAACACTCTTATGTTCACATCCCATACACATAATATTCACTAAGTTTATTGATACAAGCCCAGCCGCGATCCGGGGCAATCACTGGCCGGTACCGGGGCCCGTTCAGCGGTTCAAGAGGCCTTCTGCTCAAGGAGCCGAAAAGGATGCCTGGTCCAGCAGCCGTATCCGCTACGGGACGCCAAGTCAAGTCGATGTTGCTCCATCTCCTGCTTGGCGCGGCAGTCCTCCCGTCCCCTTCCGCAGCCTACGGGCAGGAGGTCGGAGACCGCGTTCGCGTCACCCTTGGGGACAGTCTGATTGTCGGACGGGTGTCGCAGCTCGGGGAAGTCGGGTTCGAGGTAGGCCTGCAGGGTGGAGGCTCGTACTCCGTGATGCGCGCCGATATTGTGTGGCTCGAACGCAGTGTCACGGGTAGCCATGCGAAGGGAGCGGCAATCGGGGGCGGTGCGGTCCTCGGTGTACTCGGACTGTCGGCGGGAGTGGATGGTGGTGTGTTGCGCGCCATGGCCTCTGCCACGCTGGGCGTGGTGATTGGCGGCGGGATTGGCGCCGCAGTGGGCTCGGCCTTCAAATGGACCCGTTGGGAAGCCATTCCGATTGCCGGCGTCGGCGCGATTCCCGCGATTGGTCTTGCGGGGGGCGGCGGACGGGTCGGTCTCGAATTGGGGGGTAAGCTGCGGTTCTGACCAGCGACTGCGAGAAACTGAACGTGGGGACGATATCCGCCATCGACCAACCGGGGCAGCTGGTGGCCCTGCCGGCAGGCCCGGTAGAGCCGTTGGACCCCGCCAGTTTCCATCTTACCAATCCCGCCCACCACCTGGCGCTGCAGGACGCTACCGGCCGGTTGCTCGCCCGTTGTTCGCTGTGGAGAGCCCGTGACGCCCGCGGCGCGCCGACCACGGCCGGCCTGGTCGGCCACTACGCCGCTAACGATGCCGAGGCCGGTGCGGAGCTGCTGCAACACGCCCTGGACTGGCACCGCAAGGAAGGACGTGACCGCGTCATCGGCCCGATGGACGGCTCCACATGGCACAGCTACAGACTGCTGACGGAGCGCGGAACAGAGCCGACCTTCTTCCTGGAGCCCGACAATCCAGACGACTGGCCCCGGCACTTCATCGACGCTGGCTTCGTTCCGCTGGCCACCTACACCTCGGCACTAAATTCGGACCTCAACCGAATCGACCCACGCTCCGACCAGCGGCGGGCCGAGCTCGAACACCGCGGCATCACCCTGCGGCCGATCGACGTCGAGCGTTTCGATGTCGAGCTCGCAGCCATTCACGAACTGTCGCTCGTGGCGTTTGCGCGCAACTTCCTCTACAGTCCCATCGGACTCGAGGCCTTCCTCGCCTCTTACACTCCGATCCGTCACCATCTTGTTCCCGAGTTGGTGCTTCTCGCGGAGCAGGATGCGGAGCTCGTCGGCTTCATCTTTGGTATTCCGGATCTCCTGGAATCGGCGCGGGGTGAGCCTTTGCGCACGGCAATCGTCAAGTCGATGGCCGTGCATCCGGCGCTCGGCGGGCTCGGCCTTGGCGGCCTGCTGATGGATGATTGTCAGCGGGCGGCAAGGAAGCTCGGGTTTGCGCGGGTCATTCACGCTCTGATGCGCGAAACCAATCGTTCGCGTATCATCTCATCGCGTTACGGTCCTACGATCCGCCGCTACACGCTCTACGAGAGGCCGCTTTCCAAAAGGTGAACATCAGCCAGGTTTTGATCAAGCAGGCCACCGTGCGGCCCGACGAGCCCGCCATCGTCGAGTCGGCAGGAGGTAGTGCGCGCACAATCACTTTCGGTCAAATCGCGGAGCGATCGGCGCAGGCCGCTGCCCTTTTGAGTGTGGGGGGGATGACCAAGGGAGATCGGGTGCTCGTGTTCCAGCCGATGTCGATCGAGCTCTATGTCGCGCTCCTGGCGATCTTCCGTCTCGGACTGGTGGCGACCGTTCTCGACCCCTCGGCCGGACGCCGACACATCGAACAGTGTTGCAACATCGCCCAACCAAAAGCGTTCCTCGGCCCGGCGCGGGCACATCTACTACGGCTTCTTTGCCGGGGTCTGCGTCGCATCCAAAGGCATTTCGTGACGGCAGGCCGGATCCCTGGCGCGACTCGCTGGTCTCGGCTGGAACGCCTCAATCCCCGGGACTCGATCACCCCCTGCGATCCATCGCACCCAGCCCTTCTCACCTTTACCAGCGGCAGCACGGGGGTCCCGAAGGCGGCGGTTCGCAGCCACGGGTTCTTGCTGGCGCAACACGCCGTCCTCGCCAAGTCCATCGATCTGGAGCCCGGCGAAGTGGACCTCGCCACCCTGCCGATCTTCGTGCTCGCCAACCTGGCCTCGGGGGTAACGTCGGTCATACCGCAGTGCGATCTCCGGCGTCCCGGCTTCATCGAGCCCGGCCCGGTGCTGGATCAGCTCGAGCGTCATCGCGTGACCCGGACGGTGGGCTCGCCAGCGCTGTACGAACAGCTGCTGCAGGGGGCCCACGTCGCCGCGCGGGTGGGAAGCGAGAACGGTGGTGAGGCGCGGCTCGGGCAGCTCAAGAGGCTCTACACAGGCGGCGCTCCCGTGTTTCCCCGCCTCCTGCAGGAACTCCGTGCGGCAATGCCAAAGGGTCGCGTGATCGTGATTTACGGCTCGACCGAGGCGGAGCCCATCGCCGACTTCGACTGGGACGACGCGGCACCCGCCGACCTGGACGCCATGTATGCCGGACGCGGGCTTCTGGTCGGACGGCCGGTGCCCCAGATCGCCCTGCGCATCGTGCACAACCGCTGGGGCAAGCCTCTTGGGGCCTTGAACGCACAGGAGTTCGCCGACCTCGCGCTACCCCCGGGGCGTAGTGGCGAGATCGTGGTGAGCGGTCCTCACGTGCTCGCCGGCTACCTGAACGGCGTCGGCGACGAGGAGACCAAGTTCCGGGTCAAGGGAGAGGTGTGGCACCGGACCGGGGACGCCGGCTACCTCGACGCCGCAGGCCGGCTCTGGCTGCTGGGCCGCGCCGGCGCCGTCATCCGGGACGCAAACGGCACGATCCATCCCTTCGCCGCCGAATGCGCGGCAAGCCAGCTGCCCTGGGTCGAACGGAGCGCTCTCGCCGCCCACAATGGCGAGCGTCTGCTGGCGGTGCAGCTGGGACCGCAGGCGCCAGCGGATGCCGAGTGGCGCGTGCAGGAAGCACTGTCCTGGGCGCAGCTCGACCGGGTCGTGCGAGTGCCACGAATTCCAGTCGATCGCCGCCACAACGCGAAAACCGACTACCCTGCACTAAAGAAGGAACTGGAGAACCATGTCAACTGATCTCCGAGGCGTTAGTGGCTTCTTCGCGCGTCTGCTCGCCGAACGTTCTCAAGAGGAAATCGAGCAGGACCTGAGGCCCTCGCGGGACAACATCTCGCCCAGCGTTCCTCGCGGCGGAGTGCCCGGGACGATCTCCCCCGAAGCGGTGGAGCGGCGCTGGCAGCTACTCGACGTCGAGGCGTCGGTGAGGCATCGGCTCCTCGACGACATGACGCGCGAACAGATGCCTGTCTACGGCAAGAACATCGAGAACTTCGTGGGCACCGTGAAACTGCCGATCGGGCTGGCCGGACCGTTGCGGGTGCGGGGCCTGTTCGCGCAGGGAGACTATTACGTGCCGCTGGCGACCACGGAAGCCGCCCTGGTGGCGTCATACACGCGAGGGGCGCAGGCCATTACACAGGCGGGTGGCTGCACGGCGGCGGCGATCTGGGAGGGTGTGACACGGGCTCCGGTCTTCGCTTTCGACAGTCTGGTCGAGGTCGGCAGGTTCATCATGTGGGCCGGTGAGCAAGCGGATACGTTTTGCGAGATCGCCGCATCGACCACGCGTCATGGCGAACTCATCCGCACCCGCTTCAACGTGGAGGGCAACCACGTCTACCTGATCTTCGAATACACTACCGGCGATGCTTCGGGACAGAACATGGTCACGATCGCAACCGACGCGGTGTGTCGCTTCATTCTCGACCAGACACCGGTGCAGCCCGCCTATTGGTTCATCGAGGGGAATCATTCGGGAGACAAGAAAGCCTCGTATCTCTCCTTTCAGAACGTGCGCGGAAGGAAGGTTTCGGCCGAAATTGTCCTCACGCCCGGCATCCTCGAAGGACTCCTGAAGACAAGCGCCAGACGAATGCTGGACTTTTATCGCGTCTCGGCGATCGGCGGTGTGATGAGCGGCAACATCGGGCTTCAGGGGCACTATGCCAACGGTATGGCGGCGCTCTACATCGCGTGCGGCCAGGATGCCGCCTGTGTTGCCGAATCCGCCGTCGGCGTGACCCGTTTCGAGCCGGCGGGCGAGGGCGGCCTCTACGCTTCGGTGACCTTGCCCAACCTCATCATGGGAACGGTCGGAGGCGGCACGGCTCTGCCGAGCCAGAACGCCTGCCTGGAAATTCTGAGACTTTCCGGGCCGGGCAACGCGGCTGCCCTCGCCGAGTTGTGCGCCACCCTGGTGCTCGCGGGCGAGCTGTCGATCAGCGCCGCGCTGGCATCGGATCACTTCACGCGGGCGCACCAGACGCTGGCGCGGGGTGTGCCGAGGGCGAAGAAGAAGGCATCGGCAGGAGATCAGGCGTGAACACCGGCCCGACCGGTCCGAACGAGGACGGCATCCGCCGCTGGTGGGTGTACCAGAGTGAGCGTTTCCCCCTTCTGCGGCACGGGCCGCTCATCCTGGCCTTCAGCTTCAGCGCCGTCGCCTTCTCGTGGATGTTGCGCTCGCCATCGGGATGGCCCAGCCCGTTGTCGGTGGTGGTCGCCTTCGGCTCCTGCCTGATCTTCTTCCTCCAGCTGCGCATCGCGGACGAGTTCAAGGACGACGAGGAGGACGCGCGCTACCGGCCCTACCGCCCGGTGCCGCGCGGCCTTGTGACCCTGCGTGAACTGGGCGGCCTCTTCGTGCTTGCCGGGTTGCTGCAACTGGGCCTCGCACTCTGGCTGGATGCGCGGCTTCTCGTCCTGCTCCTCGTCACTTGGACCTACCTCGCTCTGATGAGCAAGGAGTTCTTCGTCGGGGAATGGCTGCGCGGCAAACACCTCCTCTACATGGTGAGCCACATGGCCATCATGCCGCTGGTCGACCTCTACGCCACCAGCACCGACTGGCTGGTCTTCCAGGGCCACGCTCCATCGGGACTCTTCTGGTTTCTGCTTGCCAGCCTTTTCAACGGGATGGTGATCGAGATCGGTCGCAAGATCCGCAGTCCCCACGATGAAGAGGAGGGCGTGGCCAACTACTCCGTTGTTTGGGGCCGGCCACGGGCGGTGGGCACCTGGTGGCTGGTGTTGGGACTCACCTTCGGCTGTGCACTCCTGGCCGCGCACCGCATCGGATTCGCCCTGCCGCTCGCCATCACCCTCGGCATGACCTTCGTTGCCGCAGTGCTGGTCGGGCTGCGTTTCCTGCGCCGCCAGACGCCGGGAGCGGGCAAGTGGATCGAGAACTGGTCGGGAGTCTGGACGCTGGTGCTCTATCTGAGCCTGGGGCTGGTGCCGCTCGTCTGGAGGCAGTTCGGATGAGCTTCGTTCGGTCGTCCTCGGACGGAGTCGATGTCGCCCGCATGGGAGGCAGGCGGCGGCCCTGTCGTCGCTTGCCGATACCGGGCTGAAGATCCCGGCCTGGTTCGTGATCTCGCCGACCGCCTTCGAGGCAGGTCTGTCGCCCGCCCAGCGCCGCGCTTTGCACCAGGCGGAAGGACAGGATGAGCTCGCGGAGTTCTTCGCCGGGCTCCTGCCGGCTCCTCAGGTCATGGAGGAAGTCGAGGCTCGTTTCACAGCGCTTGATCGCGACACCCGCTTCGTCGCCGTGCGCTCGTCCGGGGTACAGGAGGACGGGGTCGAGCACTCCTTTGCCGGCCAGTTCGACAGCTACCTGTCCGTCACGCGGAAGCGCCTGCCGACGCGGATCGCCGACGTATGGAGATCGGGTTTCAGCGAACGCGTTTTGGCCTACCGGCGGGAGAACAACCTTGAAGGGCTGCCGCAGGCTCCGGCGGTTCTGGTGCAGGAGATGGTCGACAGCGAGGTCTCCGGGGTCGCCTTCAGCGCCGACCCGGTGACGGGCCGCCGCTCGGTGGCGATCGTGTCGGCACTTCACGGTCTGGGCACGGCGCTGGTCGGCGGGGACGCCGACGCCGATACCTGGCGTGTTCACTTCGACGGGACGATCCTCGAGCGGGACATCGTGGCGAAGAGCCTGGCGCACCGGCCGGCTCCAGACAGTCCTGAAGGGGTTGCGGCGCAGGAGATCGCGGAGCCCACGGCCTCGAAACCAGCCCTTACCGACGAGGAGGTGGCGCGCGTCGCCGACCTCGCGCGCCGGGCCGAACGGCACTTCGGGCGGCCGCAGGACATCGAATGGGCCATGCGCGGCGGCGAAATCTTCCTCCTCCAGTCCCGGCCGATCACCTCGCTGGCCGCGACGCCGGATCCCGACGGCGTACGCACCATCTGGGACAACTCGAACATCGTGGAGAGCTACAGCGGCATCACCACCCCGCTGACCTTCAGCTTCGCGCTTCACGCCTACGAAGGGGTCTACCGCGAGTTCTGCCGCCTCCTGGGCGTGAGCAAGAGCAAGATCGCGGCCAACGATCTCACCTTCCGCCGCATGCTCGGGCTGGTCCGCGGCCGCGTCTATTACAACCTCCTCAACTGGTACCGCGTGATCGCGCTGCTCCCGGGCTACACCTTCAACCGCCGCTTCATGGAACAGATGATGGGCGTGCGGGAGAGTCTTCCCGACGAGATCAGTGCCGCCGCAGTCAACGCTTCGCGCTCACAACGCCTTCTCGATCTGCTCCGGCTGGGCCGCTCCGTGGCAGGCCTGGTCCTCAACCAGCTGCGGCTGCCCCGCATGATCGAGCGGTTCTACGCTCGCCTCAACCGGGCTCTTGCTCCCCAGGATCCACCTCTCGAAGCAAGGCGGCTCGACCAGCTGGTCGCCGATTATCGCGCCCTCGAATCGAGTCTTCTGACACGATGGGACGCGCCGCTGATCAACGACTTCTTCGCCATGATCTTCTTCGGCGTGCTCGGCCGCCTCACGGCGAAGTGGTGCCCCGGTGAGGAGGACGAACACGGCTCACTGCAAAACGATCTGGTGTGCGACCAGGGGGGCATGATCAGTGCCGAGCCGGCGAAGCGCATCGTCGCGATGGCCACCGTGGCGGCAGGCGACTCCGAACTGACCGAGGTCCTCTGCCGCGGGGAGTCGGCGGCGGCCGTTCGGGCCGTGCGCCGCAACGAGGAACTGGCACGGCTCTACGACGACTATTTAGCTACCTTCGGCGACCGTTGCCTCGACGAGCTCAAGCTGGAGTCGACCACCCTCTTCGACGATCCGGAGCCGCTGCTGCGTTCGATCGGACACGCCGCCGCCCGGCTCGCGCGCGGACAGCCCTTCGATACCGGCATCCAGTCCGACGTGCGCGAGAAGGCGGAAGAAAGGGTGCGCCGGGCTCTCGCGCGCCGCCCCGTCCGCCGCGCCCTCTTCGCCTGGGTGCTTCGCAACGCCCGCGGGCGGGTCCGGGACCGGGAGAATCTGCGGTTCGAGCGCACCCGGCTCTTCGGCCGCATTCGCAGGATTTTCCTCGAGGTGGGGCACCGACTGTTCGCGGAAGGAGTCCTCGACGATCCGCGTGACGTGTTCCATCTCGAGCTGGACGAAATCGTGGCGTACACCGAAGGGGCGGCGCCGTGTGACGATCTGCGCGGTCTCGCCGATGTTCGCCGCCGTGCATTCGAACGCTATGCGGAGCTCGAGGCCCCGGCCGACCGCTTCGAGACCTTCGGCACTCCCTACATCGCGAACAGCTTCGTGGGAAGCGCCGCGAGCGGGGCCGGGGAAAGTGAAACCGGGGGAGAAGATGGACTCAGTGGCATCGGTTGTTGCCCGGGCGTCGTACGCGGCCGGGCACGGGTGATCCGGGATCCGCGGGGGGCCGAGTTGCAACAGGGCGAGATTCTGGTGGCGGAACGCACCGACCCGGGTTGGATCATGCTCTTCCCGGCCGCCGCCGGCATTCTGGTCGAGCGTGGCAGCCTGCTCTCCCACTCGGCGATCGTGGCCCGCGAGATGGGGATTCCCGCCATCGTCTCGATCCCCGGGGTCACCACGCGGATCGAGAATGGCAACTGGATCGAGATGGACGGTGCGCGCGGCACGGTGCGCCTGGATATCGCTTCCGAACCCGCCGCCACCCCGGAGCCCGGCAAACAGCCGACGCAGCCGGCACCGAGAACCGAATGAACAGCCAGGCGCGCCCACAGTCGCGTCTGGTGCAGGCGAACGCCCCATGAGCACCGAAGCCGCGGCGCACGCCGACTTCTCGTTCATCCGCTACGCGCAGTGCTGGGAGGACGCCGACATCCTCCTGGAGGCGCTCGATGTTCGCGAGGGGGATGTCTGTCTCTCCATCGCATCGGCGGGGGACAACTCGCTCTCGCTCCTTTCGCGTGGCCCGGCCCGTGTGATCGCCGTCGACATGAACCCGGCTCAGCTCGCATGTCTCGCATTGCGCGTCGCGGCCTACCGCGTGCTCGAGTACGACGAGCTCCTGCAACTCGTCGGCTCACGGGAATGTGTCGACCGGGAGGCCCTCTACAAGCGTTGCCGGGACGCCCTCGACACCGAGGCGCGACGCTTCTGGGACGCCCGCCCCCAGTTGATTCGGGCAGGCATCGGCGCCGCCGGCAGGTTCGAGCGCTACTTCGCCGTCTTTCGCACGCGCGTGCTCCCGTGGATCCATCCCCAGCAAAGAGTCGACCGGCTCCTGGCGGGCGGCTCCCTGGAGGAACGCCACCGCTTCTACGCCAGACGCTGGGCCAACCGGCGCTGGGGGCTCCTCTTTCGACTTTTCTTCTCCCGTTTCGTGATGGGCAGGATGGGACGTGATCCGGCCTTTTTCCGCTACGTGGAGGGCTCGGTGGCAGAGCGCATACTGGAGCGCGCCAGACACGCCCTCACCGAACTCGACCCTGCGGCCAACCCCTACCTGCAGTGGATCCTCACCGGCCGCCACACCACCGCCCTTCCCCACGCCCTGCGCAAGGAGAACTTCGACGCCATCAGAGAGAACCTGGACCGGATCGATTGGCACCCCATGTCGATCGAACAGCTTCTCGCATCCGAGCCCGAGCTTCGCGTCGATTGCCTCAACCTCAGCGACATCTTCGAATACATGTCCGACGAGAGCTTCCACCAGTTGCTTTGCACCCTGGTCGGACGCTCACGCGACGGGGCCCGATTCGCCTACTGGAACATGCTGGTGCCGCGCAGCCGGCCGCCGGAACTGGCCGACGTCCTCACTCCGAACAACGAGCTTGCCAAGCGGCTGCACCTCCAGGATAAGGCGTTCTTCTACAGCCGGTTCGTCGTCGAGACGCTGGAAGCCGGGACGGGACTGCGATGACCTTCACCGCCAACCTCCTCGCCATGGCAGCCCTCCTCGGCGCGCTTGTGATTCTCCTGGTCGGTCTCAAGGCCCTGGAGAAGAGAGGCCGGCTCCATCCCGAGTCCCTGCGCAAGGGGGTACACGTCGGCATGGGGCTGGTCGTCCTTCCGCTGCCCTGGATCTTCGATCGCGTCTGGCCCGTGATCGTGCTGGCAGCCCTCGCCTGCGGTGCATTGGTGGCCACACGCTCGATCCGCAGCCTGCGCGGCGGCATCGGAACGGTGCTGGGCGGGGTCGGGCGGGACAGCCTGGGCGAAATCTACTTCCCTATCGCCGTCACCGTCCTTTTCGTGCTGAGTCAGGGGGACTGGCTCCTTTACGTCGTCCCGATCCTCATGCTGACGCTGGCGGACGCCGTCGCGGCCCTGGTGGAGGTTCGCTACGGGCTATTCCAGTACCAGACTTCGGAGGGCAAGAAAAGCCTCGAGGGTTCTCTCGCGTTCTTCCTGGTGGCCTTCTTCAGCGCTCACCTGCCCCTCCTGCTCCTCACCGACACGGGCCGCGCCGAGGCCGTTCTCATCGCGTCGATCCTGGCGCTTCTCGTGATGATGCTCGAGTTCATTGCGTGGCGGGGGCTCGACAATCTCCTGATCCCTCTCGGCGCCCACGCTTTCATACGCCTCTATCAGGACGCAGATATCGGGCGTCTCCTCGTTCACCTCCTGGTTGCCGCGCTTCTGGTGGTCTTCACGCTGGCCTGGCGGCGTCGCAGCAGGCTGGACGACAGCGCGCTGGTCGGGGGAGCCCTCTTCGGCTTTGCCGCCGCCACGCTCGGCGGCTGGCTGTGGTTTCTCGGACCGTTCCTCTTCTTCCTCGGCGTGAGTCTGGTCTGGCCGCGCTCGACGGAGGATCGGCCCCACACCGTCTACGACATTCTCTCGACGACGGCCGCCGGGCTGGGCTGGCTGTTCGCCCATTCCGTCACCGGAGAGGCTTGGCTACTCATCCCCTTTGCGGGCTCGTTCGCGGCCCAGTTGACCCTGTACGGAGTCGCGCGGATCGGCCACCAACCCGACCGTGGACCACCCGTGCCGCGCCTGCTCGGCGACATCGGGCTCGGTTGGCTCGTGGTTCAATGCCCCGTCCTGCTCATCGCATTTGCCGGCGGTGTCGTTGCGGAGGGGGCCGGGTGGGGCGTCCCAAACCTGCTGACCGACCTCGGCCTCGGTCTGCTGGCGGCCGGTCTCGCGGGAGTGTTCTTCTACCTGCTTGTCCCGCGAATCTACGGTCCGCCCCTGCGCGAGGGTCCGATCAAGCCCACAGTCGCCGCTCTGGGCGCAGTGGCCTCGGTCGTGGCGGGGCTGCGTTGGCTGGTTTAGGAGAGTGACATGACCCTCGCCCCAATTGTCCGGCTGGTCCTCGCAGGGAGCCTCGTTCTTCTGGCCGCAGACGCGAGCGCACAGTCGATTGAGGACGCAAGATCCGCTTACGCGGACGGTCGCTTCCTGGAAGCCGCGGACCTCGGCGAAGCCCTGGGGACCTCCGAAGGCTACACCCTGGCGACGCAGGCACTCGCGGTGTACGCCCACTACGAGGCGGCAGACGAGGAATGGGACGAGGTCATCGAACGCGCAATGCGTATGGGCGAGGAAGCGGTGCGC
Source organism: Longimicrobiales bacterium (assembly GCA_965208295.1). Lineage (GTDB taxonomy): Bacteria > Gemmatimonadota > Gemmatimonadetes > Longimicrobiales > Gaopeijiaceae > Bin94. The sequence goes on from OZ242328.1 coordinate 3,286,188, forward strand.
GCCGATTCGACCAACCCCGAGGCCCATTGCCAATACGCGCACGCCGTCGGCCGCTACGCTCAGCGCGTTGGCACCATCACCGCGCTTCGCAAGGGCCTCGCGGGCAAGGTTCGCGATGCACTCGAGGCGGCGCTCGATATCGACCCCGACTACCCCGGCGCGCACCTGACCCTCGGCGGCTGGCACGCCGATGTCGCCGAGGCCGGCTTTCTTGCCCGCAGGATCTACGGTGCCGACCGGGAAAAAGCCGTCTACCACTACGAGCGCGCTCTGGAACTGGTCCCGGATTCGAAGATCCTACTGTACGAATACGGGATCAGGCTGCCTGAACTCGACGAGGATGGCGGCAGGGAGCGGGCCACAGCGATGCTGGAGAAGGCAGTTGGACTGCCGGTGCGGGATGTCTACGAGAACTACATACATCTGGACATTCTGAATGGACTGGACGCGCTTGCCGATCCGCCTGGATTCCTGGTTTCCCAGGGCAATTGCGCGACGGGAAGTCCGGATCCGGGGACAACAGCGGCGGTGTGGAGATGTCGCTTGGGATGAGGCCGTGTGTACTTGCAGAACTTCCTGCCCCTCCCATCCAGCGTGGCCATACGCTTTGAAACAAACGGTGTTTTCACAATATCCAAGCCTATTGTTCACAATCTGTACACACAAGAAACGTTACGTTTTGAGTTCGCATCACCAAGTTTCGCCACAAGCCCCACGAACTCCCGCAATCGAGGAGTCACTGTGTGTAAGGCCCATCGGTTTTCACGCATCACGGGTCGGACGCTGTCAGCCGTTCTGTCCGGGACGGTGCTCGCCCTGGTGATTCCGGCCGTATCCACACCCCAGGAAAACCAGACAGCGGCGGGTTTCATCATCCACCGATCAATTCCGCCCCCCGGTGCCAGGACACACCTGGTGGTTCCCGGAGAACGATTCCAGGCCGGGGCTTTCCGTCGTTGGCTCTACGGGGACAACTACCGGAACCTGTGGACCACCCCCATCGAGATTAAGGTTCTCGACCTGGACAGCGTCGGAGGCGGTCTGACGCCGCTTCGAACCGGCGGAGCCGGCCAGTCGATCTCTCTTCACTTCACCGGGGAGGATGGTGTCCGTTACGCGGTCCGCTCCATGGACAAGGACGCCACCAAGAGGCTGACCGCCGCACTCAAGAACTCGGTCGTAAGCGATGTCCTTCACGACCTGGTCAGCGCGCTGCTGCCAACGGGGGCGCTGGTGGCCGATCCGCTCCTTGAAGCCGCGGGCATTCTCCATTCGAAACACCGCCTCGTCGTGATTCCCGACGACCCTCGGCTCGGGAAATACCGCGAGGACTTCGCGGGCCTGATCGGAACGCTGCAGGTGCATCCGTCGGAGGGTCCGGACGATGCCCCCGGCTTCGCGGGTTCCCGCAAGGTCAGCGGGTCGAACAACATGTTGGACGACCTTGAAGACAGCTCCTGCGAGCGCGTGGACGCCAGAGCATTTCTCGAGGCCAGATTCATGGATTTTCTCATCGGCGACGGGGACCGTCACCCCGATCAGTGGCGATGGGCGCGGTTTCCCGACGGCAACTGCTACACCTGGCTCCCGGTACCGGAGGATCGTGACCAGGCGTTCATCCACTACGGCGGTTTCGCCATGAAGCTGATTCGGCTGGTCGTTCCGAGGGCCATCGCCTTTGGAGACAGCTATCCTGGCGTGGTCGGCCTGACCTTGAACGGTTGGGAGCTGGATCGCGAACTCCTGGCCGAACTGGACAAGCCCGCGTGGGACGAGGTCGTCGAGTCATTTCGCATGAAACTCCCCGATCCGGTGATCGAAGACGCCGTGCGACGACTCCCTCTCCCGTACTACGAACTCGTCGGCGAGAGTCTCGAAGAGGCGCTCAAGGCAAGGCGCAAAGCGTTGCCGGAATTCGCCGCTCGATACTACGAGTTGATTACGCGCGAAGTCGAAATCCAGGCGACCGATGAGGACGAGCATGCCCGCTTCGAGCACTTGTCGAACGGAGACCTCGTGGTCCGTATCGGTGTCTCGGGAGGCACTGGGGAAGAGAAGGAGCCGCCCTGGTTCGAGCGGACCTTCCGATCCGGGGAAACCAGGGAAGTCCGCCTCTACCTCCGGGGTGGAGCCGACCGTGCGGAAATATTCGGCGCAAGGGGCCGGATTACCGTCCGCATCGATGGCGGCGGCGGAAGTGACACATTCACCAACGCATCGGAAGCCGGCGCCTCAAGAACCCACTTCTACGACTATCGCGGCGAAAACGTGTTCGTGAAGGGTCGGGGAGCAAGCATCGATGAGCGCCCGTACCAGCGTCCCCCGGCCAGCACGCAACCGCGCCGTCCCAGCACCGCCCGGTACGCACTCGACTGGGGAAAGGAAGCGGCCACTTATCCGGTTATTTGGGCAGGCCCCGATCTGGGCGTGTTCGTGCGAATGCTCCATGGCCGAACCAACTTCGGATTCCGCAAGGGCCCGTTCGCCTCCCGGCATTCCTTTTCCGTCGGCATGGCGAGCCGGGACTACAAGCCGTTTGCGTCGTATGAAGCCACGTTCCGCCACTTATGGTCCAAGGTCGACGCGAGATTGGCCCTTGAGTACTCGGGACTCGAGGTGACCCGGTTCACGGGTTTCGGCAACGACTTCCGGCTCGATCATCCGTCCTCCTTCTACAAGGTGCGGCAAGGGACTTTCGTTTTCGCACCGGCCCTCGAGTTCCAAAGCGGAGCGGAGAATGAGGATGCGTCCGAAGATGGGACGGAACCGCTTCGCTCGGAGCTCACCGTCAGCCTGGGGCCGGTCGTCAAGTGGTCGAACACATCCGAGGATGCGAACGAGGACCGCTTCATCGGTTCCCTGGATCAACCGCTGTACGGGGCGGGCTCCTTCGGCCAGCTGGGAGCACGAGGCGCAATCGAGTACGACCGCCGCAACAATCCGTCCTACCCCACGCACGGATTCTTCGCCCGGATCGGCGCCGCTGGATATGTGGGAGCATGGGATGTGGAATCCGCCTTCGGAGGCGTGGATGGAGAAGCGCGCACCTACCTGACGGCGCGCATCCCGACCAACCCGACGCTGGCTCTGAGAGTGGGTGGAAAGAAGGTATGGGGGGACTATCCCTTTCTCGAAAGCGCCTTTCTGGGTGGCCCCGGCCGGGTCGGCGTGGGCCAGGGGGAAGGCCCGGTGCGCGGTCTGCGCAAGAACCGTTTCGCCGGTGACGCCTCGCTGTATGCGAATGCCGAGCTGAGGCTGGCGGTGGCGCGAGTCAACGTGCTGGTGCCCGGAGAGTTCGGTCTGTTCGGAGCCGCCGATGTGGGCCGGGTGTTTTATGCCGGCGACCCGGACGACGCCGGCGACTGGCACAACGGCACCGGGGGCGGGCTCTGGCTGTCGCTCCTGGAGCGCCGCACTACGCTGAGCCTTGCCGTGATGAAGGGCCGCGACATCACGGGCATCTATCTTCGTGCCGGCCAAGTGTTCTAGCAAACAGGGAGTAAAGCATGCCCAAGAACATCATCGTCCGACTCATCATCTATTACGTGGCGTGGCTCGTATTCCTCGGGGGGATATTTAGCCTGTTCCCGGACATTTTGGACTACGTCGCCGACGAACGGGACCGATTCCTGATGAGCACGCTCTACCACACCGGGTCCGACGCCTCCGAGATACTCGATAACGTGCAGAAGGGCATCGGCCGACTCGACAATACGGAAGGACTCGGCCAGTTGCTTGATCCGTCGCTTACGGTCCCCGTCTTGCTCGCGCTGATCCTCGCCTTCGGCGTCACCCTTCCGGTGACGTGGGTATATCGCTGGACCCGCCCGCCGAAGAAACACAACCAATCGTTCATTCATGCGCTGCTCCTGACACCGATCGGCATTGCGACCGTCGTGTTCCTGGTCAAGGGGAGCCTCCCGCTGGCCTTTGGCCTCGCCGGAATCGTGGCAGCCGTTCGCTTTCGGGCCACGATCAAGGAGCCCATGGACGCGGTCTACATGCTGATGGTCATCGGGATAGGGCTCGCGACCGGCACGCAGCTTACTGTCGTGGCCTACCTCGCATCGCTGATCTTTGTCGCGATCACGCTGGCTGTGTGGAAGAGCAACTACGGAGCGAAGCCGGTGGTATTGTCGGGGTGGAGAGTTGTTTCGCCTGAAACACTGGCCGATGCGCCGCAGGGGTCCGGCAAATCCTAGGCAGCCAGGAAACCCTCAATTCAATTCACCTCTCGAAACCGCACCCGCGCCACCCGCTGCACACCGAGCGAGTCGGCAGTCACCCCGTACAGGGCGGAATCAAATACCCGGGGCAGCGGCCAGTTCCGAAGCCGCCGCGGCCACCGATAGCGGGCCGCCAGCGTCGTTCCCTCGTAAACGTCGGCCTCGCGCATAGCCGCTCCATCCGCGGCCATCTTCTGGACCCACAGCCGGCCTGCCTGGTCGAAGAACATGCGGTCCAGCGGAGGCTTGCGGTCGGGAATCCTGAATGGGTGCTCATCGAGTCCGGCACGGTCCCGCTCGCGTTCCATCTGGCGCTCTGCCGCGGCCCGCTCGTCCGGGCTCGGTGCCGGCCCCTGGAGCGCAGGACCCTCGATCACGGAAACGGTGCCGTCTGGACCATGGTAGTTGATCGCATACTCCGTGCTGACCGCCTCCGCCCATGTGCCCCCGTTCGCGTGGGCGCGAATCCACCGCGGACCGAAAGGCGCATGGAGGTAGACAATGCCCCGGATGTTCCCCCTTTCGAACGGCACCGTCTTCTGGCCGGCCTTCTGCCGTTCGGAATCCGCCATGACCACGGTATCCACCACCCCGTCATGACGCAGTCGGAGTCGCGCCTCCAGGCTCACATCATCGTCGCCTCGCACGGGTCCGACGGCAACCAGTTGGCCGTCCGAGTCGAAGGTGAACGGATCGTTGAGACCGACGTGTCCAGGGTGCAGACTTCTGAGCACTCTCCGGAACTCCGCCTTCTCCGACTCCAGCCTGAACACGCTGTACCGAACACTCTCGCGCACCCACAGTTCGCCATCCGGACCGAACTGCATAGTTCTGGGGTCCGACAGCTCGCCAGGACCCTCCCCCGGGCCACCGAAGTGGAACGCGAAATCCCCGTCGGGCTCGAAGACCCGGATCTCGTTCGTCCGGCTGTCGGCGACGATCACCCGTCCCCCCTCGTCGGCCACGATGTCTCCGATCGAGGAGAACAGGTAGGGATCCTCGCCGTCGAGTTTGCCGATCTCGAGCTCGATGGTGCCCTCGTAGGTGGGGACTTCGGGCAGGACGACTTCGGGATCGTCTGCTTCGCCGCAGGCGATCACCGCAAGGAATAGCGCCGCTGCAATCGTCGGTCGAAACGGAACACGCCTCATTTCAATCCTTCCTTCGCTGAGTTCATCTGGTTTCACGCAAGCCACATCTCGTTCGTCGTACGCCCGGCACCGGAAAATGTTCATCCCGGGAAGGTGAATGGCGTCACCTCGATCGATTCGACGCCCATCTCGTCCCGGTGCACGCCAACAACCGCCGCAGCGTCGAAGCGGTATACCCTGAGGGCCCTCGGCACAGACAGGCTGCAGATGAACTCGCCCGTTTCCGCGAAGCCCAGCCATTCTTTGGCGGTTGCACCCGGCCGCGCAAAATTCCGGGTCCATACTCGACCCTGGGGGTCGACCTGGATCTCCACAACGGCCGGAAAGGCGTCCTTGACCGGAAAGGCGTCCAGCCTCTCGCGAAGCAGCCGTGCCAGATCGCCGGCAGCACCCTCCAGGTACGCTGCCCTGTAGGCCTCTACGTCCTCTGGACGCACGGACAGGTCGCCGGGCTCCCACCGGAGTATTTGTTCGAGCCGTTCTCCGCGATGTACCCGAACCTCGGGCGACTCGCCGTCCGAAGTATACAACCGGTCGCCGTGGGTCGAAAAAACACCTCTCGCCTCAAAGAGCGGATTACCCATCATGCTGGACTCCGGATTGACGCGTCCCCGTTCCCCATACGGCAGTGTCACAAGCGTGTCGAACAGCGCGCCGCTCCAGCTGTACCGAAGGACTTGCAGGAACTGAGGCGTCAACCCCGTGTCGAGGATTCGTACGTCGTGGTTACCGACGGCTATCCCCTGCCGGTCGAGCATACCCACGTGGCCGGTGGGACTGATTACCGGCGGCTGGAGTCTGACCGTTCTCCCGTGAGACCCGTCCGGCCCGAATAGCACGAGTCGCCCCGACCCCCAATCCCAGACAACGAGGGTGTCGCCGGCGATAACGCCGAGTTCGACGGGATCCACGAATTCGCCGGGTCCTTCTCCCATCCGACCAATGCCTCGGAGAAACTCCCCGTCCCGACTGAACATCAACAGCTCTCGAGAGCCCCGATTCAGTACAACGAGGCGGCCATCCTCCCGCCGGTCGAGGTCTTCGACTTCGTAGATCGTCCATTCGCCCGAGCTCGGGCTGGCCACGCGGGTGTCAGGTGCGTCGGCCAGCGAACAGACGGCACCGGCGTCGCGGCCGGCGGCATCAGTCGTGGTGACTCGTATCCCGGCGCTGTCGGTGGTGAGGGTGGTTGGGTCGGGCTGGGGGTCGGGGTTGCAGGCGAGGAGGAGGGACGCTGAAAGCGCGATCGCGATGGACTTGACCATCTTATTCATTCGGAGGTGGGGATGGGGCCATCCCGTTCCATACGTCCGTCCGCAGATCACCGCTCGTGTTCGCATCCCCCCTGCTCCGGTGTCCTGTATCCAGACTACCTCCTACCACACCGCGCCGTTTCATACTTCACTGTGATCGCTTTACTCCCCGGGTGCAAGCCTTACGGGTTTCCATCGGTCGCGGGCAGGGTGTCTGCGAGTGTCGGTCGTCGCGCCGTTAAGCGACCGAGGGACGGGTAGTCCGCCGCACGCGAAGACTTCGAGTCGATTCCGTCCTTCCCCCGATCCTGGACGCCAGCACCGGGCATGGCGTTTACAGCGCCGGCAATGCCAATCGGTGCAGCTGGACCGTCTGCGTCCCCAGCTCCGACTCGTGCAGCAACAGCACGTAGTCCGACCCGAATTCCCGGATCGATCCGGGCAGCGGCGCCAGGTGGCAGAGGAATTGCCCGTCGGGTTCGAAGGCAAGCCATCCGCGGTCTTCCCGGGGTCTGTCGTATTGGCGCACCCAGATGCGGCCATCACGACCGACCATCACGGTGGAGATCGCCGGGAAGAGTTCGGCCACGGGACGATCCTCGCTGATGTCGGCGTCATGCGCCTCGGCCATTGGCGAAAAGTCCGGCCTCGGCCGGCTCTCGATGTAGTCCTCGCGCCAGGCATCCACATCCGCGGCGGTCACCTCGCGATCGGGTTCCGTCCACCGCACGATGAGGCGCAGGTTGAACTCGTCGTCGAGGACACGGACTTCGGCATTCATCCCGTATGCCAGAGCGACCGTCGATCCGCCCGCGTCGACCTTGGCGCCCGCGTAGAAAAGACGGGGGAGCCAGAATGTACTGAGTACCTCGTGGTCGGGGTCGGCCTGCCCCCACCTCCCATTGGGGATGCGGGCGAGCGTGTCGATGAGCTGTCCGTCGGAATCGTGTGCCTCCACGATCATGGTGTCCGCAACGCTGAAGTCCGCCTTCCGGAATCTCTTTTCGCTCGAGTTCACGGAGTAGCCGTTATCCAGCACGCCTCCGCCCATCGAGGTGGGCACGAACTGTGGGTCGAGATGGACCCCCCGCACGAATTCGCCCTCCGCGCTGAAGACATTGTAGCGCCAGGGGAAATAGTCGCCGGCCCAGATTGTGTCGCCGGCGGCGATCCACATCTGGAAGGGACCATTCTCGAATTCCCCGGGTCCCTCACCTTGCCTGCCCATCGTGCGCAGGTGCTGGCCATCGGGGTCGTAGACCCGGATCTGCGCCGAGCCCCGGTCGACCGCGACGATGGATCCATCGGACATCCGGGCCACGTTTCCGAGACGGGAAAACCACTGATTCTCGTCGCTCTCGTCGTCGTCGATGACGACGGACGGCTCCTCGCTGACCGTGCAGGTGGCGTTGGAGCTCGCAGGATGACTGTGAACGATCCTGATGCCGGCGCTGTCGGTGGTGAGAGTGGCGTCGGCGGGCTGGGAGTCGGGGTTGCAGGCGAGGAGGAGGGCGAGGGCGGCGGTGGCCGCGGTGACTTTGATTCCGAGGGTGCTCATGGTTTGGTCAACGCCGTCCCGCCCCGGCGGGCGGCCCGCGCAACAGTTCGAGCAGATACTCGACCGCTTCCTGGGAACCCGTCCGGCCCAGCCAGTAGACCGCGCGTTCGCGTACATCGTTGTCGGTCTCCAGGCGGGCCAGCTCGACCATCTTCCGCACGATCTCAGACTTGGCTTCATCCTCGGAACGGCCGACTCTGCGGTACAGGGCATAGAAGATCCGCTCCCTGAGGTCGGGTTCCTCCAGGCGGCCAAAGGCCTCGGCCAGACCGGACAGTTCCAGCGAAGGGCTTCTGCCCCAGGCGTCCAGAGCCCTGGAGCGAATCTCGTTCGGCTCGTTGGAATCGAAGGCCAGATTGAAGAGCCAGGTCTCCCCTTGTTGGCTCCCACCCTCCACCTTCCGACGCAGCCGGTCAATCAGTGTGGTCTTGAGTTTTTCCGTCTCCAGCGTGGCGTACAGCCCGATCAGCGCATCGGCTTCGACATCGTCGCGACGGCCCAGCGCCTCGATCGCGTCCTCCCGAAGTTTCTCCGGCCTGGCTGCATTCGCGGCGTAGACTTCGAGAGCCGTGCGGGCCTCTGCGCTTTCGCTGCGCCGCAGTCCCACAATCGCCGCCTCCTGTGTCTCCTCGTGGTTCGATCGCGTGAGCACGGTCACCAGGGCAGCGATGGCGCTGGGGGTGTCGAAACGCCGCAGTCCCGACACCGCAGCCCGTCGGGCCCTCGGATCGGGATGGGTCATGGCAACATTGATCACTTCCCTCTCCGCTTCCGCGGTACCTTCGCGAGCGAGCAGCTCCACGGCGCGTACACGCAGATTGACGGAGCACTCGTCTTCCCGGTCGATCACATTGCGCAGGACCCGGACCCGATCCGTCTCAACGAGACGCAGCACCGCCGTCAGCGCCTCCTGCTGCACGGAATCGTCTTCGCACCCCTCCGGGAGCTCACGCCTGCCAAGCGAGAACCTGTAAACCCCGTCGGTCAACTCCACCAAGGTCTCATAAGCTTCTCCCAGCGTGCTCAGCCGCGACACCCCGCGTCTTTCCAGGCGCTCCTGGGCCACCACTGTCTCCAGTGATTCCATCGCCGAATCCATCGCCGCCGCGACCGAGTCCATCGCCGGGGCCACGACAGTCGCGATCGAGTCCATTGCCGTTGATATGGCCACCGCGGCGCTGTCCCACGCTGCTCCAAGGGTCATCTCCGACTGGCGCAACACTTCCGCGGCTGCGCGGGAATCGCCTCCCTCGGCCAGTTCTCCGAGGATCCGAAGACGCAACTGGCGCGCGTCATTGACGCGACGGAGAAGCAAATCATCAACAGCTGTCTCATCGTGCGGCACCATCTCCAGCATGTTGTCGAGAAGCAGGTGAGCCTGCTCCAACTGGCCCATCCGATGACGGGCGAAGGCTTCCCAGTAGAAGGAATCGCTGACGTATTTTCCCTTCGAGTACTTCTCACGAAGCTGCCGGAACCTCTCGGCGGCGTCCACCCAATTCGTCTGGTTGATCAGCGATCTCGCATCAAGGAAGGCCTTTTCCTCTTCGTTCGTCTCCTGAGCCGACAGTTGCCCGCCGTCCCATACACGCGCAGATCCGGCGGTCAGCACCGTCGCGTCCGTCGTAAGGAGAAGGGCCAGGATCATCCCGGCGACAGTCCCGCTCTTCCTGCCGTTCATCGTCGTTCTGTGGTTCATCGTCTTCTTGCCTCCGTAAACAAGGCTCATTGGTTGGTTTCGCAGGTGGTTCAGGTTCAGGTCTCGCTTTCGGCGCTCACCGCGCGCAGCCGCGTCAGCGTGCCCTGCCGTTCCATGCTCTCGCGGGCCAGATCCCACTCGAAATTGGGTGCGCCCGGACCCAGGCCGGCGATCTGGATCAGGACGAGCTCCAGGTCCTGGAGCAGCTCCTCTTCCACGGGAGACGCGGAATCGGCGAGGCCGAGGAACATGCGCGTTTCCGCCAGCAGTTCCCGCGCCCACTCGGCCAGATCTTCCTGGGACGCCGGTGTGCGACGGTCGGTTCGGAAGGCGGTGAGCAGCGTTGCGGCGCGGCCCATGTGACGGGCGGTGGCGTAGTCGAAGTCGGGTTCGAGCGTGCGGGTCCGGTAAGTCGGCTGCTCCGCCGGTTCGCTGACAGCAAGGAGCACGTGTCCGGCTTCCTCACCGCCAGGGTGGACCGCGGCGGCAACTACCTGTCCCGAGATGGCCGCTGTCCCTATCGGCTCGCCGGCATCCGTGTCTCGCGCATTGCTCTCGGCGACCGCGACAGGGGAGGTTGGCATCTGAGGCGACATCACGGCGGGTGGCGGCGCGGGAGGTGGGATCGCGATCTCATCGGTTGCGGAAGGCCCCGTCCCCCTGCCCAGCCCGATGCCCAGCACCAGCGACGCCGCCGCCGCGAGCGCCGCAACCCACCCCGCCGCCCCCCGCTGCCCCAGCCATGCCGGACGCAGACGCGACACCGGCGCCGCCCGCCGCAAAGCCCACGCCGACTCGATCCGCGCCCACATCTCCTCGCGCGGCGCCGGGGGCGGCCGATTGTAGTCGAACGGAGCGACCGAAGGCCGCCCCTTCCCTGGAAGCCCTGCACCGAGAACGCCGGCCCCAGTAGCGGGCCTGTCACCATCGCCAGCCTGGCCACCTGCCCCCCCCAACCGCACCTCCACCCCCGCCCACATGGCATCGCCCGGCGTCTCCGGCGGCTCGTTATAGCCCCTGGCCTCGCGCTGCAGAAACTCGGCAAAACGGTCAAAGTCCCTCACGACGCCCACTCCTCGGCGTGAACCGCCAGCATCTCGCGCAACCGGTTGCGCGCGCGGAACAACTGTGACTTCGACGTCCCCGCCTTGATGCCCAGGATCTGCCCGATTTCCTCGTGCGTGTAGCCCTCCAGGTCATGCAGCAGGAAGACCGTGCGGTATCCCTCCGGGAGCGCGTCGATCGCGCGGTGGAGATCGTCGCGCAGGTCGGGTTCGACTCTGGTGGCGGCGCTGGCGCCCATCAGCTGATCGTCCAGCGGGGCTTCGCGGGTCCGGAAGCGCTTGATTCGCCTGAGTTCGTTCAGGGAAACGGACGTCGCGATCGCCGAAATCCAGGTCCCGAACGCCGACTCGCCGCGAAAGGTGTGGATCTTGGAGAATGCGCGCACGAAGGTCTCCTGCGTGAAGTCCTGGGCAAGATCGTACTCGCCCGCGAACCGGTAGCAGAGCCGGAAGACCCGGTCGACGTGCAGGTCGTATAGCGACCGCGCGGCCCCGTGATCCCCGTCCTTCAAACGCTGAATGAGTTGCGATTCCGTCACCGAGCCGAGTCTCCGGTCCCGCGGCGGGTGTCCTGTTGCCGGTTTCTGGACACCACGAGGTGGGGAATGGTTGCGCGAGGGGCGTCCAGGCGCCAGCGGGGACGGCTCCGGGGTGGCGGGAACCTGGGGTACCGCGGCCGATGCGCTCATCGCCGGATGCTGGGCAGGGTCACGTAAGGGGCGCTGGCGGCCGTACCATGACGCACCCCACCGCCGGTCATGACTTCCGACGCGGCCGCTGTGAGCGGCAGGCATCGCTTGGGTCGTACATCCACCGAAGTGGGGTGAGACATGGTCTTTCCGCGTTCGTGGGCATCCGTCACGGCCCGGTGGCTGCTCTGTTCTCCCCGGAGACACAACCACGGCGGGAATGGTTGCAAAGAGGAGACACCGACCCCCCTCCCCCGAGAATAGCCTGCACACCCGCTCATCGCCCTTCCAGACAATCCGTCCCGTTCCTCCTGCCACCGATCCGGAATTGCTTGTCAACCAGCCGCTGTACGAGCATTTTCTCCTGGAGGAGAGGCGTGGCGGAACCTCCGGACTGCCTGCGGAGAACCTGGTGACGGCGCTGGTCGGAGTCGTCAGGGCTCGAACGCGGGATGACCTGGTGATGCGGCTGATCCGGTTGCACGACCAATTGGGCAACGACATGGAAGGAGCCCTTGACCGAGCGCTCACCACGTGGACGAAACGATTGCTGTCTTCCCTGCACACGCCCTTGGCGGAACTGGCGGCGGCGACAACTCTGAAGGAGGTGTTGGAAATGATCAAACCGACAGGAGAATGGGCCGTACGCTGGTATGAAGACGGTCTGCAAGAGGGCCGGGAGCAGGGCCGGGAACAGGGCCGGAAGCAGGGCCGAAGCGAGGGGCAGGCCTTGGTCGTGCGTCAACTGGCTATGCGAAAATTTGGCGCCGAAACGGCACGCAGGGTCTCAGAAGCCCTTGATCGCCTTTCGGATCCCGAGGAAATCAGAGCGGTTGCGGATGCCGTTGTCGATTGCGATACCCCCGAGGACTTTCTTGCCCGGGTAGACGAGAACGGGGGGTGACGTCACTTCCCCTCGCTGACGTCAGATCCCCCCAACCCCCCCTCCGGCACCCCCAGATATCCAGCCTCGATGAACGCCATGAACCCGAAGAGCCCGCCCCACGAATGGAACGGGTCGCTCGACAGGCGCTCATCGTCTCCCGCCCCGGTGATCGAGGAATAGTTCTCGCTCACGTACCCCTTTCTGCGCCACTCGGACAGGAACATGTCGAGGGAACGCGCTGACAACTCGGTGGCCACGCCATACGCCCCCGCCCGCCGCAGTCCCAGATACGTGAGAAAGTTGAGCGGCGGCCAGATCGCGCCCTTCCAGTACCGCTGTCGCGGGAACGACGGATCGTCGCGGGTGGTGGACGGCAACACGTAGTCTCCCCAGAACTCGGCGGGGTTGAGGAGGTGGTCGCGGATCATCCGCTCGGCGCGAGCGGCATCGGGGACATCGGCCAGGAGCGGGTAGAATAGGGTCGGCGAGCGTCGGCCCGAGGGCTGGTCCAGATCCGTCCGGTAGTTCAGATAGTAGCCGCGCTCCTCCACCCACAGGCCGTCCAGCGCTTCCGTGAACTGGCGCGCGCGCTCCGTCAGCTCGTCAGCCTCGGCGCCCCGGCCCAGTACCCCCGCCAGCTCCGCCAGCGCCAGGCAATCCGCAATGTACAGGCTCGTCAGTCCCACATCCTGCAGCTCGAGCGTGTTCTTTTCGGGATTGAACGGCACATCCTCGTACATCGGCGAGTCGTCCATCCCCGACTCGTAGCCCGCGGTCCGCCTGGTGCGCACGGCCGGTTCGTCGAAGGGATTCCAAGCCTCGTGCGACCCATAGCTGAGCAGTCCCCCGTTCATCCGCTTCCGCGGCCACCACCGATTCCACTCCAGCAGCGGATCGAAGGCGGCCTCCAGAAACCACCGCTCCGGGTATCGCCGGTACACCTCGCGCACCATGATCCCCCCGACCGGCGGCTGCGAACGATCCCACGACTTGCTGCCGTTGCCGCGATTGTCGTTGGGGAGGAAGCCCTCCGCCGTCGCGCCGCGCAGGTGCTCGATCACGTTGGCGATCGCCAGCTCGCGATTGTCGAGAGCCGTCATGTAGGCCAGGAAGAAGTTGTCCCAGCCGAAGAGCGCCACGCCGCCGTACTCCTGGTTCCAGAGTCGCCCCACGGTGGACACGACGCGGTCGTGGCGGGGTTCGTAGATGGTGTTCCAGGCGATGCCGGAAGTGACCGCCAGGTAGGCTTCGGAGAGGTCGCCGTAGCGGTCCGCACGTTCCCGCAGCGACCCCTCGGCGGCATCGAGGGCGGCGCGGATTTCGTTCAGGTCGCGGGGCCCCCCGGTCGACAAGCCCACCGGCCGGTCCAGACGCACGACCCGGTGTGCGAGCAGGGTCTCCGTGTATGGATCCTCTTCCGCGATGCCCACTACGTGAATCGGATGGGTGGCCAAGGAGTGCCGCGCCACGAAACCATCGTCCGACGACCTCACCGACCCCTCCCGGTTCCAGGCGAAACCGACGCTCACAACCAACTCGTATGGGGCGGGTTTGTCCGCCACTTCCGGGTCATAGTGGCCGACAACGGTCGAAGCGGCCGGTTTGTTCGCCACTAAGGGGCCATTGTGGCCGACAACGGTCGAATCGGCCGGTTTGTCCGCCACTTCAGGGCCATTGTGGCCGACAACAGCCGCGGGAATCGAGTCATGGGGCGTTACGAGCACCACCAATTCATCCCCCGCATGCCCCGCCTCAACCGTCGCCGAGAGCCCCTGCCACTCGACATCGAGCCGCATGTACGAACCGTCCAGCGCATGGACCCCGGGACGGATCTTCTCGACATCTTCGCCGCGCCGCCCGATCAGCGCGTCGCCCAGGTAGCCCTCCTCGAGCCACGCGTGCCGCTTGATGGCCAGGTCGACCGTCAGCCCCGAAGGAAGCAGGACATAGCGAAGCACGTCGCGGCTGTCCCAGGTGTTCCATCCGTCCGCCAGTTCGTCCTGGATGGCGCGGTAGTCATAGGAATCCCCAAGCTGCGCGTTGTATTCGGAAAGGCGGTCGGGCCACGCGCCCGCGGCGGTGTCGGTCGGGACGCCGGCGTCGGACTCGCCGGGCGGGGCCGGAACCGAGCAGCCGGCCAGCCACGGGCCGAAGAGGGCGGTCGTGCACGCAAGGAGATGCCGAAGGCGCATTTGGGATTCCCGGGGATGTGGCGGGTTCGATGGGCAAGCTGGAGACCAGCACCGGCATCAAGATTGGCAAACCCGGCAAGTCGCTGGCAACACCATCGGGCGCGGCCTATCCTTCAAGTCCCCCAGCGGCCAGCTCCCTCAACCGGTTCCCCCGAATGTCCTTCCAACCCCTCGACATCGCCGCCTTCATCGGCTTTCTGGCGCTCGTGGTCGGCATCTCTCTCTACGCGTCGCGCGGCAAGCACGACGCCGCCGACTACTTCCTGGCCGGCCGCAACCTCCCCTGGTGGCTGATCGGCTTCTCGCTGATCGCGTCGAACATCTCGACCGAGCACTTCGTGGGGATGGCGGGCCGGGGCTACGACCTGGGTCTGGCGATCGCGAGCTACGAGTGGATGGCGGCGGTCACCCTCGTGCTGGTGGGCCTCTTCTTCCTCCCGAGGTTCCTGCAGGCGGGCATCTACACGATCCCCGAGTACCTCGAGTTCCGCTACGACGTGCGGACCCGCACGCTCATGGCCTTGTTCATCATGCTGGCGTATGTGTTCGTGGCGCTGGCAACCGTGCTCTATTCGGGGGCGCTCGCGCTGGAATCGATCTTCGGGATCGACCTGAACCTGGGCATCTGGCTGATCGGCATCCTGGCCGGGGGGTACACGATCTACGGGGGGCTGAAGGCGGTGGTGTGGTCCGACCTGATCCAGGGTGTGGCCCTGCTGCTGGGCGGGGTGGTGGTGACGGTTCTGGGCTTCAAGGCGATCGGCGGCATCGAGCCCTTCCTCGAGGTCGCCGACGGCAAGCTGCACACCGTGCTTCCCTGGAATCATCCGGAGATGCCGTGGCTGGCGGTGTTCGTGGGCGGTCTGTGGATCCCGAACCTCTTCTACTGGGGACTGAACCAGTTCATCACGCAGAGAACGCTCGCGGCGCGGAGCCTGGCCGACGGGCAGCGGGGGATTTTCCTGGCGGGTTTCATCAAGCTGGCGATTCCGTTCATCATCGTCTTCCCGGGGATCATGGCGGCCGAACTCTTCGCCGATCAGGTCACCAATCCCGACCAGGCCTACCCGGTCATGATGCGCGAACTGCTCCCCGCGGGGCTGACCGGCGCCATGTTCGCCGCTCTCTTCGGCGCCGTCATGAGCTCGCTCGATTCGATGCTCAACTCGGCCGCGACGATCTTCAGCGTGGACCTGTACAAGCGGCATATGCGGCCCGAGGCGTCGTCGAGAAGCCTGATGGTGATAGGGCGCTGGACGACCGCGGTGCTCGTGCTGGTCGGATGTCTGTGGGCTCCGCTGGTGGCGAAGGCGGGCAGCGTATTCGACTACATCCAGATGTTCTGGGGGTTCATTTCGCCGGGGATCGTGGCGGCGTTCCTGTTCGGGCTGTTCGTGCCGCGGACGCCGCCGGTGGCCGCCTTCGGGGGGATGATTCTGGGGATTCCGGTGTACGGGCTGCTGCTGTGGCTGCTGCCCGAAGTCGCGTTCCTGCATCACATGGCGATCACGTTCCTGGTGATCTCGGCGTACATGGCAACCCTAACGTTACGTCAGGGTTTGGATGAGCCGAGGAGGTTGCCGCGGTCGGCCGCGCATGTGGATCTGACGCCGGCGCCGGGCGCGAAGTGGTGGGCGAGTGGAGTGATCGGGGGGGCGGCGGTGCTGTATGTGATCTTCTGGTAGGGGAGGCGTGGGGACGGAAGACGGCTGCAACCTCCCCGGGGCCGTGTGTCGTCTGATTGCATACCGCTGGAGCATCCAGCGATCGCGAATCCCACTTGCGGCAAGAGAAGACACTCATGAACAACCAACCTATGTCCTTTGGCGCCCCCCGCCTTGGCCTGCTGGCCGTCGTCGTATTCCTTCATTCCGCCTGCGGCATTGTCCTGGAAGAGGAAGTGTACGAGATCGAATTCGTTTCCGGGGACGGGCAGATTCAGGGCAGGGAGCGTCAACTGAACGAACCGGTAGTGGTACAGGCCGTGGACGAGGATGGCCACCCTGCGCCCGGGATCGAGCTTTCCTTTTCGACGGACCCCCCCAGCGGAAGTGTCGACTTCAACAGCGTCACCACGGATTCGATCGGAAGAGCAGCCGTCTGGTGGACACTGGGCGATCTCGTCGGACGGCAAATTCTGACCGTCAGGAGTCAGAGTCTCGGCGCCGCGATCTCGGCCACGGCCCGCGAAAGCGACTTCGATGTCCATCTCGTGACGGATCCGGGCTTTACGCCGGAACAGGTGGAGGCCATGCGGGCCGGAACGGAGCGGTGGACCGATGTCATCACGGGCGATATGCCGGATTTCCGCTTGCCGCCGGACTACCGGCCCCCCAGTCGATGCCTGGGCGCGAAGACGCCGACATCAGGATCGATCGACGACATGCGAATCGAAGTCAGGATTCGGGCGGATCTGGACAGTCCGATGGTCCTGGCCTTCTGTGAAGCCACGGAATCCCCAGTGTCCCTCCGTCCCTTCTGGCTGTATATCCAGGTCACGCCGAGCTTCGTCCAGAGGCTCCACTCCGAATCCCGACTGGGGGAGTGGATGGCGCACACCACCGGTCACGGGCTGGGATACGGACTGTTCTGGGGATCGCTGCTCCACAATCCGGTCGATGAGGCGGGGGTCGGCGCGGATACCCATTTCCCCGATGCGGCCACGGTCGCCGCGTTCGACGCCGCGGGTGGGGCCGCATGGACCGAGGGCACAAAGGTCCCGGTGGAAAACGCGGAGGAGAACCGGGACATCCACTGGAGGGGCGACGTGCTGGGCCACGAGATCATGAGCAGTTGGTACACCATGGGGATGCCGGGCGACAATCCGCCTCTGAGCGCGATCACGGTGCAGGCCATGGCCGCGCTTGGATATGAAGTGGACGTGAGTATGGCGGATCCCTACACCCTGCCGGCAACAGGGGCGATGGCCGGGTGGGACGTGGAACCTCGTGGTCCGGGAGGCTGGCCCCTTCACGGCGAATCCACCGAACTGATCTACGACCGGGGCCATATCGTGGGCATTGTGTATCGGTAGCGCGCCCTGATGCGGTATCTTGGATTCGAGGAGCGCATCCGGGGCAGCCACCACCTCTTCGACAAGGAAGGCATCGTGGAAATCGTCAACCTGCAAAGCCGCGGCGGGCAGGCCAAGCCCTATCAGGTGAGGCAGGTTCGCCAGGTGATCCTGAAGTACAAGCTGGGAGGAGACGACTGATGCACAAATACGAGATCATTCTCTACTGGAGCAACGAAGACGAGTCTTTTGTCGCCGAGGCTCCCGAGTTGCCCGGGTGCATGGCGCACGGCGACGACCAGGAGACCGCGTTGCGGAACATCAAGGACGCGATGCAGTTCTGGATCGAAAGGGCACAGGAGTTGGGACGGCCCGTCCCGGAGCCCAAGGGCGAGCGCCTGATGTTGGCGTGACCGCAGGTATCCTGGCGGAACGGGTCGGCAAATGGCCAATGGAACGGTGCCTGGATCGTCGCTGCGCTTGCATCGACCTCTCGAGTCGGTTCTGATGACGGGCATGCGGATGCTCTCCAGACGCGCCACCCCCGCGCTGGGAGTCATCGTCGCCTCCGGCGGCTGCGACAGTCCACCCACGCCACCCCCCTTCTGGGAAGACCCCGCCGTCTTCGCCGAGCACCGCGAGCCGCCCCACGCCTCGTTCACAACCTTCTCGACGCCGGCCGACGCACCCGGCCCACTCGAAAGGTCCCGGATCAGCCTGAACGGGGACTGGAAATTCCACTGGGTACCCCGGCCCGACCAGCGCCCACGCGACTTTTTCGAGCCGGACTTCGACGTGTCCGGTTGGGCGACCATCCCCGTGCCGAGCAACTGGGAGTTCGAAGGCCACGGGTACCCGGTGTACCGCGACGAGTTCTACTCATTCCCGGCGAACCCGCCCTTCATCCCCCACGACGACAACCCGGTGGGATCGTACCGCCGCGACTTCGAGATCCCGCCCGACTGGGACCGCCGCGAGATCTTCATCAACTTCGACGGGGTCTACTCGGCTTTCTTCCTGTGGGTGAACGGGGAGTACGTCGGGTACAGCGAGGGCAGCCGCACGCCGGCCGAGTTCCGGATCACCGAGGCCGTCCGGCCCGGTCCGAATGTGCTGGCCGTCCAGGTCTACCGCTGGAGCGACGGGAGTTACCTGGAGAGCCAGGACTTCTGGCGCGTGAGCGGGATCGACCGCGATGTGTACCTGGCGTCGAGGCCGGCGACGTACCTGCGTGACTTCTTCGCCAAGGCGGAGCTGGACGACGACTACGAGGATGGGCGGCTGCGGCTCACGGTGAACCTGGCCAACCGGGGTCTGGGGCAGACCGGCAGGCACGAGGTGCATTTCCAGCTGCGCGACCCCGAGGGTGAGGGGGTGTGGGGGGAATCCGAGGTGCTGGAGGTGGACGTCCCGCTCGATGGTGAAGTCGAGGCGACGGCAAGTCGTGACGTTCCCGGCCCTCGCCACTGGACCGCCGAGACCCCCTCGCTCTACGAACTGGGGATTTCGGTGCGCGACCCGACGGGTGCGTTCACCGAAATCGTAACCACGCGGGTGGGTTTCCGCCGCGTCGAAATCACCGACGGCATCCTCACCCTGAACGGCCAGCCGATCGTGCTGCACGGCGTCAACCGCCACGAGCACGACCCCGAAAGCGCCCACGTCGTGGACGAGGCGTCGATGGTCGAGGACATCCGTCTGATGAAGCAGCTGAACATCAACGCGGTGCGCGCGGCCCACTACCCGAACGTGCCGCGCTGGTACGAGCTCACCGACGAGTACGGCCTCTACGTGGTGGACGAGGCCAACATCGAGTCTCACGGGATGGGGTTCGAGCCGGGTGTGACGCTGGCGGGGCGGCCCGACTGGCTGGCCGCGCACATGGACCGCACGCAGCGCATGGTGGAGAGGGACAAGAACCACGCGTCCATCATCATATGGTCGCTGGGCAACGAGGCGGGGGACGGGGAGAACTTCGACTCGACTGCGGCGTGGATTCGGTCGCGCGATCCGAGTCGGCCGATCCTGTACGAGCCTTCGGAGGAGCGGGACAACATCGACATCGTGGCGCCGATGTACGTGCGGCCGTACTGGCTGGAGCGGTACGCGCGGTCGGGTGCGGACAAGCCCTTCCTGCTGGTGGAATACGCGCACGCGATGGGGAACAGCGTGGGGAACCTGGCGGACTACTGGGCGGTGATCGACGCGCACCCGCAGTTGCAGGGCGGGTTCATCTGGGACTGGGTGGACCAGGCGATGCTGGCGGCGGACGAGCGGGGGCGGCGGTACTGGGCGTATGGAGGGGACTACGGGCCTGCGGGGATGCGGAATGACGGGAATTTTCTTGTGAACGGGCTGGTTTCGGCGGATCGGAAGCCGCATCCGCATGCATGGGAGGTGAAGAAGGTGTACCAGCCGGTGCGGGTGTCGTGGTTGGGCGGCTTCATGCGAGAGATCGTGGTTGAGAACCGCCGGGCCTTCACGGACCTATCTGATCTGGAGGGGAGGTGGGAATATGTCGTCGATGGAGTCGTCGATTCCGACGGACCCCTGCCCCGGCTCGCGACGCCGCCGGGCGGAGTTGATACGGTCAGGCTGGAAGGCGTG
The DNA here is from genome assembly GCA_965208295.1 of Longimicrobiales bacterium. Classification (GTDB taxonomy): domain Bacteria; phylum Gemmatimonadota; class Gemmatimonadetes; order Longimicrobiales; family Gaopeijiaceae; genus Bin94. Next base: position 3,306,526 of record OZ242328.1, read on the forward strand.
CCCTACATCAGTCGGGCACCCGGCTTCGAACTCGCTCTGAACGTAATCTTCCGGACACGGGAGGACGCGCCGCTGGTGCCGGCGGGTCACGCGGTGGCATGGGATCAGGTCATCGAGCCCATGAGCACGGCGCATCGACCCCTTCCCGGCAGCCCCTTGCGCACCCTGCAAACACGCAGCGACATCCAGGTGAGCGGCGACGACTTCATGTTCCGGTTCGACCGTGCGAGGGGGATCCTGGCATCGATGCGGCTCAATGGTCGTGAGCTCCTACTGACGGGCCCCGCGCCCAACTTCTGGCGTGCCCCTACCGACAACGACTACGGGAACGGCTTTCCGGTTCGGTCGGGGGTGTGGCGGCTCGCAGGTCGCCCACCGTCCCGGCATCTCGACTCGATCACCGTGACGGCCGCGTCGGACGACACGCATGTCACAGTCGCCAGCCACTTCTCCCTGCGCTCGGTCCGGGCGCACTACACGCTGGCTCACCAGGTCTTTACCGACGGCACGGTCGCCATCTCCGCGCACCTCACCGATGTGGACGAGGACCTCCCCGAGATGCCCCGCTTCGGCACGATCCTCACGCTTCCTGGAGACCTCGATCAGGTCGAGTGGTACGGTCGCGGCCCGCACGAGAACTACTGGGACCGCCGCACGGGAGCCGCTCTGGGCCGCTATACCGCCCCCGTCTCCGAACTCGCCCACCCCTACGTGCGCCCCCAGGAGACCGGCACTCGCACCGACACGCGCTGGGTGGCCCTCACCGACGGCTCCGGGACCGGGCTCCTCGTCACCGGTCTCCCCACCGTCTCCTTCTCGGCGCTGCCATACACGATCGAGGACCTCGATGGGGGCGAGACCAAGTCGCAGCGCCACTGGGCCGACCTGGTTCCGCGCGACGACGTCACCCTGACGGTCGACTACCGGCAACAGGGCGTTGGCGGTGACGATTCGTGGGGTGCCGTGCCGCATCACGAGTACACGCTCTGGCCCGGCGAGATGGAGTTCCGGTTCTTGCTGCGGCCGCTCAGGCCGGGTGAGCGGCCGGAGCGAACGGCACGTTTCCCGATGCCGGACGAGGCGGCGGCGGCGGCCGTCCGAAGCCCGTGGGCCGACCTGTTGCCACGGATCAACTGGCCGGGCGACCCACTGGGCGAGCCCGTCAATGACATCTGGTTCACCGTCGATCTTTTCGGTGAGCGCAACCGGGTGACGCACCTCGGGCGCGACCGCCCGGTCGAGGTCGACCCAGTGTCCTCGTCGCGCTACTCGGCGGCTGGTGACCCAGGTCTGGTGGACGGGGTCCGTGGGTCGATCGACCGGCGCGGGGGGCACTGGCAGGGCTACCATGCCGACGAAATCACCGCGGTGATTGACCTGGGGGAGGGCGAAACGGTGGAAGCCGTGAAGGTGGGGTTCCTGCAGCATCCGGGATCGGGGGTGTACTGGCCGCGCAGCGTCGAGGTGGCGGTGAGCGGGGACGGGGTGGGGTTCGGGGAGGGGGTCGTGCGTGAGGTGGTGGCCGCGCGTGAGGGGGAGGAGGGGCCGGTGGGGGGGCGGACCTATGTCGAGGTGCCGGTAGGCGCCGACGGTGTGCGGGCCGTGAGGGTGCGGATCACGGGTATGGGAACGGTGCCCGAGGGGTGGCCGTCTGCGGGGGCCACCGCGTGGACCTATATCGACGAGATCATCGTGCGGTAGGTCCCACGTCCCCCGACCTTTGGCCACCGCGACGACGGGTCGGGATCTGAGGCTCTCTCTTGGCTCACGATCCGCAGGATTGAATCATGATCCATTCCACTCCGACGGACCGCTGTCACGACCGATCCCACTCACCGAGGAGAAATCCGCCCCATGCGCCGAGTCGTCTCCACCCTCACCATACTCGCTTCCACTACCCTCACCACCTGCACCCCTCCCGCAGAAGAACCCGCACCCCCACCCCCCGAACAAACCACCCCCACCCCCCGCCACCACCCCTCCGACGCCGACCGCGCCGACCTCCTCTCCATCGTCCAGTCCCTCTTTGACGCCCTCGCCGAACGCGACGGCGAAACACTGCGCGCACTACTCCACCCCGATGTCGTGATGCGCTCGGTCGAGGTCGCGAGCGACGGCGAACGCTCCATCGCGACATCGACGCTGGCCGACCTGGTGGCGCGGGCCGAAGGCAGCGAAGAGGTGCTCACCGAGCGCATGTTCGATCCGGAAGTGCGCATCAGCGGCGACCTGGCGATGGTGTGGACGCCTTACGACTTCTACGTGGGTGACACGCTGAGCCACTGTGGCGCGGATGTCTTCGTGCTGGTCCGCGAAGACGATAAATGGCGGGTGACGGGCCTATCCTGGACGCGCCAGCAACCGCCCGCCTGCGAACTGCATCCGGACGGGCCACCGGCCTGACAGACGGACCGGAGCACGCCGATCACCGGCCACAAAGTAATGTTTACATTACATAATGTATATTACGAATTACATTTTGCTCCGTGAAAGGCGTCCCTCGTCGAACTACCCCTCCCGGCCCACCACCTCAAGAAACTCTTCCTCGTCCACCACCACAAACGTACCCGTCGCCGTCGCCACCACCTTCCCATCCGAAGCCCGCATCGCCGCAGCCTCCATCTCCACCACCTTCCGCCTGCGCCCGGTCGGCCGTCCCGATAGCAGCAGCCTCTCCCCCGGCGCGGCCGGCTTCCGATAGCGGATCTCGCATCGCGCCGTGTACGCGCGCGCGCCCCGCAGGTACAGCCAGTTGGCCATCACATCGTCCAGCGCGCTGTAGATCATTCCGCCGTGCACCACGCCCGGGTAGCCGACATGGTTCGGACCCGGCGTGAATTCCGACACGCAGGCACCGTCCTCCAGGCGAAAGACCAGGTGCAGCCCGATCGGGTTGTCCGGGCCGCAGACGAAGCACTCGTTCGCGGGGCGCGGACCACGAGGTCTCGAGTCGCTCGTCATGATCCAGTCCAGACTTCGTCCACGATTTCGTCCTCCGCAGCGCTGTGGAAGGTGACCGTCGCCCAGTCCCGTCCTTCGCCCGCCTCCGGGTAGTGCCAGACTCCGGCGGGCACGATATCCCAGCACCGGGCAATATCGACATCCTCCGGGCACCCGCCATCCAGCGAGCCGTTCGCGACGGGACCGCTGATCTCCCGGGGCCGCAGTCCGAAGGGCCCGCCATCGGGAGTCGCCTGGTGGATCCATCCCCTACCGTCCCACGAAACCAGCCGCTGCACGCTGTTGTGATGCCGCTCGGGCGCCGCCATGCGGGCGCCACGCCGCAACAGGAAAAGGCGGCAAAGGCGGACGGGATCCTCCATGAGCGGCATCGAATCCCCCACAAACAGCTCCACCGGGATCACGCACGCCGCGTGTGGGGGATCGGATCTCTCCTCGAGTACCGACTCCAGCTCCTCGAAGGCAGCCTCCACGACGCTTCCCACCTCGGCACAACCGAAGACCCGCCCATGCAGCCGACGCAGGAGAGGCAGCGAGCCCCGGTCCGGCTTCATCGGCGGCACCGGTGCCGTTGGAAGCCCTGAACCCGGGATGCCACGCCCGGCGCCGACCCGCGATCCACCGTCACGACCCCACCTCCCGCACCCGCTCCGCCGCCCGTCCCCACACCGCGTCGAACATCTCCTCCGTCAGCCTCCCGGTAAACGTGTTCTGCTGACTGGGGTGATACGACCCGAGCAGCACCACCTTCCCCAAATCCACCTCCGCCCCATGCCCGAACTTCGGCCGCGGCCTGGGAATCGCGACCCCCCGCTCCGCCAGCGTTCTGAGCACGACCGCATGCGCAAACCCTCCCAGCGCCACAACGGTGTGCAGCCGCTCCCACATGATCTCCACCTCTCGGCGCAGAAAGTCGGCGCACCGATCCCGTTCGCCGGTCGTCGGCCGGTTTCCCGGCGGCGCGCACCGAACCCCCGCCGTCACGTACGCTCCCTTCAGCACGAGTCCGTCCTGCCGGTCCCGGCTCAACGCCTGGTTGGCAAACCCGGCCCTGTGCATCGCGCCGAACAGCCAGTCCCCCGCCCGGTCCCCCGTAAACATGCGTCCCGTCCGGTTCGCCCCATGCGCCGCTGGCGCCAGCCCCACCACCATGACCGAAGCCTCCGGGTCCCCGAACCCGGGAACAGGTCTCCCCCAATACCCATCGTCCCGGTACGCGGCGCGTTTCTCCCGCGCCACCCTCTCGCGCCACGCGACCAGACGCGGACACAGCCGGCACCCGATCAGCTCTTCGCGTAGACGGCCGAGTTCGGCGGCAAAGGTCGAGCTCCCGACGCGGGCACATCCTTGCTCGACTGCCGGGAGAGTTTCTTCCACGAGCTGTTCGGCGCGCCCCCGCGGACCGCCGCTCTACCCGCCCGCCGGATCGACGAGCGTGGCGGAGATGATATGGTCGAGGTCGGGGAAGTTCTCCTCGAGGTACGCATTCCCCTGGGAGGTGATGTTGTATGCCCGCGGACCGTTACCTCCCCTTTCCTCAATATCTCCGTACCCGGAATGGATCTGGTCCACCACGTCCATGCCTTCGCTCACCTTGCCGATCGGCGCGAAACCCCGGGCGTCAAGACCGGAATTGTCCCCGAAGTTGATGAAGAGCTGGGTCGTCCGTGAGTCGGTGCCTCCCTTGGCATACGTGACCGTTCCGCGGGTATTGGACGCCACGACCGAATCGTCCACGATGGTCGCTTGGGACCACCTGACCTGCACCTGCGGCTCTCCGTGCATGCCGAACTGGGCCATGAAGCCGCTCATCACCCGGTAGAAGTACACCCCGTCGTAGTAGCCGTTCTTGACCAGGTTGTAGAAGCGGTCGGCGCCCCTGGGCGCCCAGGAGCGGGTCACGTCAACGATGAAGTCCCCCGCAGTGGTCTCGAAACGCGCCTGGAAGCTCTCGGGTGCGGTCTCGACAAGTCTGTCCGGATAGTAGAGAATGGCGTTGATTCCGGAGTCGGAGGATGGATCCTCGGTGGCTTCTGCGTCCGCGTTGTCGCCGCCCCCTCCACAACCCGCAAACGCGGCAAGCGTGAAGGGGAGGAGTGCTGTGATCGCGGCGCTCCGCATGGTGGATTGCATGTGGCGTGGTCCTTGGCGGTCTCGGGGGGAGTTGCGTGAGGTTGAGAAGATAGACAGGCTGGCGGGAAACGGACAACGCGCCCGCAAGTCACCCGCGCCCACGGCCCAACACACCTCCGGTCCATCCCGGAGCCAGTTGTAACCTCCGTCACCGGCAGTCCCGTCCAGGAGCCCGTGGAATGACCGGGCATTGCAGCGGACTCTCGGCGGGCTCCCGGGAGCAATTGCCCGAAATGCAGGGTAACGATATGGTCCTCAATGCACCCGTCCTGGCCGAAACCACTCCGGAGTCCCGCATGAAGAGCTACCGCCCGGCCGCAACGGCCGCGCTCGTCCTGTTCGCGTCTGCATGCGGCGACACCCCCCCCTCCCAGCCCACCGGCACCCCCAACGAGCGCCCCACCGCCGCCTTCACCGTCGATGTCACCGAAGGCAACGCCCCCCTCGAAGTGCGTTTCGACGCCAGTTCCTCCACCGACCCCGACGGCCAGCTCGTCAGCTACGACTGGCAGTTCGGGGATGGCAACACGGGGTCGGGGCGGATCGTCACCCACACCTACGAAACCCCCGGCGCCTACACCCCCAGTCTGACCGTCACCGACGACCGGGGCGCCACCCACACCACCACCGGAGACGCCATCACCGTTTTCCATCCGCCCGGCACCGGTGAGAACGAGATCTCAGGGGTGGTCTGGCACGACGCCGACGCCGACGGCATGCGCGACGAGGACGAAGAGGCGATCCCCGCGTTCATCGTATTTCTGGACGAGGACGGCGACGGCATCCGGGACTCCGCCGAGGTCTTCACGGTCACCAACGACGATGGCGAGTACGCATTCGCGGGACTTGACCACCGGCTATCCTACACCGTCACCCAGGAACTCACCCTGGGGTGGACCAACACGGCGCCCGGGCTGCCGGACTCTTCGTCCGAACCCGAGATCCTGGCCATTATCGGGGGCGAGGAGGCCGAGGAGGGTGAGTTTCCCTTCCAGGTGGCCCTCGTCACCAGGAGCACCCATGTCCAGTTCTGCGGTGGGGTCTTCATTGCGCGGAACTGGGTCATGACGGCCGCTCACTGCGTTGACGGAGGCCTTGATCCGGCCGTGATCCAGGTGCTGGCCGGGACGCACGATCTCACCGAGGGCGGCGAGTACATCGACGTGAAGCGCATCAGGATTCACCCTGACTTCTCGACCGACGCCTTCATATCGAGCGACATGGCTCTGCTGGAACTCGACGGCGACTTCATGTACCCGCGCATCGAACTCCTTACCCCCGACCGGATCGAGATGTCCGCCCCGGGAACCGTCGCCACGGTGATCGGCTGGGGCCTCACATCGGTCGGCGGTGAAGCATCGGAGGTCCTCAGGGAGCTCGAGGCCGAGATCATCAGCAACGACGAATGCAAGACGCACCTCAGCGAGAACATCCTGGAGACCACCATCTGTGCCGGGAAGCAGGGCTCCTCGGAGTCCACCTGCAATGGCGATTCCGGGGGTCCACTGATGGTCCCGTTCCGCGGGCGCTGGCTCCAGGTCGGGATCGTGAGCTTCGGCACGAACATCTGCTACCAGCCCACCGCCTTCGCGCGCGTGTCGGCGCTGGTGGACTACCCGATCGAGGGCATACCCGCCGAATTGTCCGGTTCGGTCGTGGTGGACTGGAGCGACGGGGAAAATACCGCTGTGGTCGATTTCGGCAACTTCCGGTAGCGCCCCCCCGACCGCCCTATCCGCGCGCCAGGCGACACGTGCGCCGGCAGACCGCCCAGGCCCTGTCAGCTCCCCTCGCACTCCCCCCATTTCGACGCCCGGCCAACCCCCGGGCGCTCAGGGTCGTTGAGCTCTTCGAAGACCTCCTCCATCAATCCCTTGCGATGAAGGTCGACTAGCCGCTGTCCCTCCAGATGCAACTCGGCGAAGCGTTCCCAGAGGATCAACTCCTCCATCTCCTCCGCGGTTGTCGGCACGTCGTGGGGCGGCAGCCCGACCGCGCCCCGCAACCCGTTCAGGACTGCCGTGGCGCCGCCGTAGTCACCCCTCACGGCCTTCGCCTCGGCGACGATCAGCTGCGCCATGTCGTAGTGCACGATGGGGATGTCGTCTTCCTCGTGGACGTACTTGAGCGGGCGGTAGTGAGGTATCTCGGAGCCGGCGAGTGTACCGCCATCGTAGTGCACCGGGATCCGTCGATCCTCCTCCCCGCTCCAAAGATCGAGCATGAATCCCGGATCTTCGCTCTCCTCGACCAAGGGCCACCACTTGTGCAGGAACCCGACATCCCGCTGGACCCACTGCACCACGCGATTGGGGTCGCCGGCGATGTGGTAGGACACGTAGGAGAATCCAGCCGGAACAGCCATCGCATCGGACTCGGCTCCGTCCCAGTCCTCGAGCAGCATGCGTGTCTGGGCCCTCCCGGCCACGGCAGCATTCAGATAGTGCGGGTTGCCCGCCCGCCGGGCCGTTTCGATGGCCAGGCCGAGAGACTGTTCCGCCAGCCGCAATAGTTGCGTGTCCGGCAGAAGCTCGTCATCCAGGAGCGTCTCGCAGAAGGTCATGCCCAGGTATAACTCGGCCAACCCCGTGGCCCAACGCACCTGTGCCATCAGGGGATGGGATTCGGCGTCCACAGGGTCCAGTTCCCTGAGCAGGCGGTCCTCTACAACCGATGCGAGCTGTCGCGCCTGGTTCCAGCTGTACGACGCAAACTCGAGCCACAATCCGAGTGCGGGGTCTGGATCAGCTTCCTGAAGCACATCGGCCTGAAGGGCCTGGATGAGTACCCACCCGCCCGTGGCCCTCTGCGCCAGGTCCTCCGCCCCATTTGCCATGAGGGTAAGCTCATGCTCAAGCTGAGAGAGGATACGTCGTTTCTCGCCCTCCCCGTCAAAGAAATCGCACCCGGAAAAAGCCAGGGCCGCCAGCACGGCAACCTGAACCCCGCGAATCGGCCCGAGCCACCCACCTCCGGCCCGTCCCGTCCCCTCCACCCCCCGGTACCACGACTTCCTCGGCTGCACGCTCATGCCCAGCCTCCTCTCACGGCTCTAGAAAACGTCCCCCACCGCCTGTTCCACGCGCTCGCCCAGTATGCTGGGAACACGGCCCAGCATGCGCGTGGTTTCGCTCCTTAGATAATAAGTCTTGCGATCCGCGTCGCCATCGTGCAAGAGCTGGACGAATCCCAGGGGCTGCGCGTCCACGCTGACATAGTCCACCCGGAGGAACGGCGTCAGGGTCTGCAGGGCGGGCAGGTTATCGTAACCCTCGATGGCCACCATTCCCACGCGCTCCATGAAGTTGCCGAAGCCGGCGTCGGCGTTCCCACCGTCCATTTCGGTCCAATCGCCCGACTCGGTGCGGGCCATGCGGCGTTCTCCGTCCGGCCCGCCGATGCGTACCGCGCCGACTTCGCTGTCGATAAAGTGGTGCACGGAACGCTCCCGGATCGCTCCATCACCGCTGTCGAGCCGGTCGACAAGGAGCCGTGACAGCACATATCCCATCCCGGTGGAGGGCTCCATTGCGTATCGATCGTTGCTTCCGAAGACCGAATCGCCGACCGCCAGCTCGCGCTGTCCATCGGTAAACCGGACCGTGAGCTGCCTCTCGGGATCGTCGAGTCCGTATCGCGACTTCCGTTCCGGCGACAGTTCGCCGAGGTCGCGCAGCGCCCGCAGGACGGCGAGTTCCTCGAACAGAAAGTGCCCCTCCATGCCGACGGGGAACTCCATGGGGGCCTCGTCCCCCCGCGTCTGGACACCCCACAGGAACCCTCCGCCGTCGTCGCTGCGGCGCGACACCTGCAGGTCGAGCGTCGCGTTTCGGTAGTGCAGACCGACGACCTCGGTGCTGTCCCGCTCCCACACCACGGCGAGATCCCTGTCCTCCACGTCAACGGTATCGCGAGTCCAGGTCAGCAGCGTCGCGACCACCGCCACGGCGAAGAGGGCGATATGGGCCTTGAGGTCCTTCATGACGGCCTCGCGGAGCTTGTGAAACGTTTCACGAGCCGTCCCTCTCGCGGACGCTGCGGCGGCGGTAGAGTACCAGGATACCCGCCCCCAGCACCACCAGCGGTGCTCCCCAGATGATCGCGTAGAACCAGATCACGTTTTCGGAGCGCGTGTGCACGATCGGCACGTCCGCTTCGGAAATCACCTCGCCCGAGAACACCTCTTCCCGCCCCAGCCACTTGATCCCGTCCGCGACAACCGCCGTGTTGATCACCTGGCTCCTCAAAATCTGGTCCGAGAAGATGTCCGCATCGGCATAGACCAGCGCCCGCATCGCGTCCTCCCCGTTCTGGCCGCCCGCGACACGCTCGACGGCCGCCGCGATGCTGTGGGACCCCCGCTCCTCGGTCTCCTCGTCGAACTGGAAGTTGCTGTTCCGGTCCTGGTAGTTGCTCGGTAGGGCGTCGATAATCGTGGTGATGCGCAACCCCTCGACATCCTCCGCCTCGCTGACTCTGCCCGGCCCGTCCATCATGAGCCCTGCGCGTCCCATCCCCCGGCCGGCCGCGTTCACCGCCGGGTGTGTCGAAAACCGGTTCGTCAGGACCAGCCGGCGGTTGGAAATGGAGCCTTCTCCCCCGTAGTGGATGTCGTCGTCAAGCGTCATCGCGGGATCGTAGTCGATCCCCAGGCGGTCGCGGAGCTCCTCGAAGCGGAACTCGGAGACCGGCTCGAGCGCCACCAGCAGCGAACCGCCCTGGTCCACATAGTCGAAGATTGCTTCCATCTCCGTTTCGTGGAATTGCCGTTGCGGCGCGAGGATCATGACCATTGCGGCGTTGTCGGGAATGCGGTCGCCCAGTCCCTGCCTGAGCCCGATGTCGCGGACCGTGTAGTTGAGCTGCTCCAGCAGGGTGCGAAGCGTCTGCAGCGGCAGCTCCTCCTCAGGCGAGAACTCCCCCCCTTCGCGCACCGCCTGGAGCTTGCGGTCAAGGGCGTCAGGTTCCTCCACGACTGCCTGCGGATCGTTGAGTTCCCCGTGCCCGGTGGTCAGGTAGGCGAAGCGACGTTGACGGGCCAGCTGGAGCAGTGCCTGCTGCACATGGCCATCCAGTACCCGCAGGCTGCCGCGGGCGAATTCCAGTTCCATTGCGAAATCGAGTTGCTCCGTACGCCCCGCGACACGCAGGAAGACGGACCCGTCGCGGCGGACCTCGTAGTCCGCGGCCGCATCGGGGTTGGAGAAGCGGTCGTACTCCTCGATGACGACCCGGTCCGTGGCGCGGGCCAGCTCCCGGAAGTAGCCGAGAAGCTCTTCCTTCACAGGGTGCACCGAGGGGAAGAAGAACGCCACCTGCAGCGGTGCTTCCAGGCTCAGCACGATCTCGCGCACGGCGTGGCCGGGCTGCGAGGTCTTGAAGTAGCTCAAGTCGATCGTGCGGTCGAGCGCGGTGGTCACGTAGCCGAACAACAGGAGCGCTGCGCCCGCCAACCCGAGGCTCAGCGCATTGGCGGAGCTGCCCCTTGCCCGCAGGGCGTCGATATGCAGGGCGCCTGCACTCCCCCCCTTCCCCAGCGCCCACTGGGCCGCCAGAACCGGTAGCAGCGAGCACCCCAGGAGAATCGGCGAGGCCACCGAAAAGAACCTCTTCAGGCGCACGTGTTCACTGATTTCCTGGAAGCTGAAACCAAGGAATTCCAGACCCGTGTCCGTGCCCGGAACGAAGCCGGCGAGCCCGACTACGCAACCGAGGGTGCCAAAGGCGAAGATGGTCGCGATCGAACGTTGATCCCCCTCGGAGTGCTTCAGGGCGCGGAAGCGCCACGCCGTGGTGAGGAGCAGTACCGCGATGCCTCCCACCGTCAACGGGTAGCTGAGATAGGGCAGACCGTCGAAGACACGCCAGCCCGAAAAGACGGCGGCCAGTCCGGCCAGCAACAACCACGTCGGAAGGGGGCGCGTCACTCCCATCGCTTCGCCTCCATGACCTTGATCGCCGCGAAGAGGAAGAAGTACGTCATGGACAGGTAGTAGACGACGTCACGGAGGTGAAGAATGCCCGACTGGAAGCCCGCCCAGTGACGCCCGTGAATCGTGAGGGCGGCAAAGAACCGCCCGAACGGGGGCCCGACGATATTGGCAAGGGGCATGAAGAGAAAAAGCGCGCCCGTGATGACCGCCGCCACGGCCGCCGCCACCAGCTGGTGCCGGGTCAGCGCGGTAGCGAACAGCCCGATGGCGAGCACGGAGGCCCCGAGCAGGGTCAGGCCCAGGTACCCGATCAGGATGTGCCCGACGGCGATCTTGCCGTTCACCAGGATCAGCAGGGGCATGTACAGCGTCGCAACGGTGATCAGGCTCAGGAACGCCAGCGCAGACAGGAACTTGCCGAGCAGGATCTCCCAGTCGCGAACCGGCGAGGTGTCCAGGAGAAGCAGGGTGCCGGTCTGGCGCTCCTCGGCGATCAGGCGAATCGACAACGCCACCGCCGCAATCGCCGTCATGCCGCTGGCGAAGTAGAGGAAACCCTCGAGCACCTGCCCCGAGAGAAGTTCGCCCTCGCGAGAATTGAGCGCGTTGACATAGAACAGGATGCCGTCGATGAGGAGAACCACGGCAGCCACGATGTACCCCATCGGCGAGCGCACGTAGGCGTTGAATTCCCGCCGGAAGATGATGCCCGTCGCGTCTAGTGCCACGTTTCCCCCCCGCCCACCAGTCCCACAAAGACACGCTCCAGCCCGCGCTCCGCCCGGTTCAGGGCGACCACATCGTGACCGGTCTCCACCAGGGCCCGGCACACCTCGGCGCGCAGATCCGATTCGCCTTCCACCTGGAAGATGACCACACCCGCCTCGCCGGCCGGTCTGCCGGTGGAATCCGGTGTCTGCACGGAGGTCACGCCAGAGACCTGGGCAATGGCCGACCGAGCCGCCTCGAACGCGGCCGCCGTGTCCCCATCGGCCTCAAGGCGCACCGTGACCGCCAACCTGCGCGATGTGAACAGCTTCTCACCCAGCTCCTCCTCGGTACCCGAAGCCACGATCTCGCCGTCGTTGAGGATCAGCAGACGGTCGCAGGTCCGGCTGATCTCGGGAAGGATGTGACTCGAAATCAGGATCGTGTGCGAATCCGTGAGGGACCGGATCATCGCCCTCATCTCCATGATCTGCACGGGATCCAGATCGTGGGTCGGCTCGTCGAGGATGAGGAGCTCGGGTTCGTGGATGATCGCCTGCGCCACGCCGACCCGCTGGCGATAGCCCTGCGAGAGGTGTCCGGTGGGCATGTCGCGCACCTCCACGATGCGCGTGCGCTCCTGGACCTCGGGCATGCGCCGGGCCACCGCTTCGGGACTCATCCCCTTGATGCGCCCGGCGAAGGCCAGGTAGTCGGTCACTGTCATGTCGCGGTAGACGGGCGGCAGTTCGGGCAGGTAGCCCACCCGCTTGCGCACCTCGTGAGGGTCGCGGAGCACGTCCAGGCCGTCGACCAGGACCGTCCCCGAAGACGGTCGCAGACCGCAGGCGAGGATGCGCAGGAGCGTGGTCTTGCCGACGCCGTTGAGCCCCAGGAACCCGACCGTGTTGCCCTTCTCGATCTCGAAGGAGACGGGGCCCAGCGCCCGCTTCTTTCCGTAGTATTTCGTGACGTCGGTCAGGTGGACCATGTGGACAGGTTCGGTGAGCCGGGATGATGGTGGGACAAAAAAGCTAGAAGGGGGACCGGGAAGGTCAAGCCCGCGGCGCCGTCCGGGCCATCGTTTCTCACAGCGATTCGAGGAAACGGATCACGGCGCGTCTCGCCTCTTCCGAAAGCGACTGGAAGGCCTCACGGGCCGCCGCCGCCTCGCCGCCGTGGGCCGCGACCGCACCGGCGATATCCGTCGCCCGGCCGTCGTGAAGGAGCCTGTCCCGGTACCGCAGACCCCACAGCGGCGCGGTCCGCAGTTCGCCCGGCGCCGCGTCGAAGCCGCACACATCCGCCAACTCATCGCCCAGGTCGTGCAGGAGAAGGTCCGAGTACGGTCGCAGCGTACGTTCGGCCAGGGCCGTCGCGGCCGACTCGCCGGTGTGTAATTCCTGACGGTGGCACGATGTGCAGCCGATCTGGCCGAAGAGCGCTTCACCCTGTTCGACGGTGTCCTGCGCGGCGCCGGACAGCTCTTGTTCGGGCGCGGGAGGAGCCAGGAAGCGCACGAAATCCGTGATGTGCCCCATGGTGGGGGCATCGATTTCGGGGTCGGGCATGGGGTCCGCCTCGGGGGGGACGGGCGTGCCGTTCATGGGCTCTTCGTCCGGGTGGCGGTGGGTGGTGAAGCCGAGTTCGAAGCGCAGGGCCGTGTCCACGAAGTCCTCGACGGTGGCGGCGTCCCCCTTGCGCCCGAACCTGGCCGCGCGGCCATCCGCCAGTCGCGGCAACCGCCCGGAGATACCGTTCCCGTCGCGGTCGTCCGGGTCGGCCCACTCCTCCAGCACCGCTTCGGGGACGGCTTCGAGCAGACCCAGGCCCAGAAGCGGCGGCCCGGTCATGAGAGCGGTGGCGTTGGCGGCGTCGGGCACCTCTTCGGGGCCCATTCCGTGCGCCTTGAGGAGGTCGGTGGCGCGCCGCTGGATGTTGTCTCCGCCGACGGCGTGCAGGAGGTCGCAGCGGCCGTCCTCGAAACGGGTGGCCTTGAGGACGCGCACCCGCTGGCCCCCGCTCCCTCCGGTGACGGGCTGGTCGTGGCAATCGCTACACCGTTCGCCGTTGTAGAGGGGACCGAGCCCTTCGTGGGCGGTGGCGAGGCGTTCGAAGAGGGCGCGGCCGAGCAGGAAGCGGCCGCGTTCGCCGGTGGAGAGCCCGGACAGGGGTTCACCCGGGGCGGGCAGCGGCTCGGGCTCGGCGTCAGCGCAGGCAACGGCCATGGCCGCGCAGAGCAGGGTGATCAGGCGGGCAGTCGCCGGTCGCCCGCCGGGGACTTCCTCCGCCCCGGTGCCGCAGTCAGCGCCGGGGCACCAGGCAGGGCTCACGGTCCCGAGCCCCCGGTTCCACCCGCTTCCGCGAGCATCCCGCGCGCCAGAACGATCGAGGCGAGCACCCCCCGCGGCCGAACCGTGTGGTCGATGCGTCCCCTCAACCATTCCTCGAGGAGCGGCGGCAACGACCTGGCGTCCAGCTGCCGCGAGACCAGTAGTTCCATGTGCCGGCCCAGAGCGGAACGGGAGGGCGCATCCGCAGCATCGAGTTCCAGTTCGCCGCTCCAGTATTCGATCTCGTCGGTGTGGGCCGCGGCGAAGCTCTCTTCCAGGGTCGGGGACAGGCCCTCTCCCGCCGCTACCGCATCCATGTAGCGCAGTTCGCGGATCCCCAGGTCGGTGATCAACTGGACGCGTGCATCCTGGGCCGCCTCGGCCAGCTCGGCCAGCGATTCGGGCGGGAAGAAATCAAGGTAGCGCGCGACCACCCCCGCGCCGAGAGCGCCCCCTTCCCAGCTGGCCAGCGGCTGCTCCGACTCCAGCCACTCCGTCGGATCCTGCGCCATCCGGCCCAGGACAGCCCCTCCGCCCGCCGTCGCTTCGAAGCCGCGCGACTCGAGTTCCTGCCGATTCGCCGCCGCGTCCGACTCCGCGAGGAATCGCTGCCGCAGGTGTTCCATGTAGAGAGAACCGACCTCTTCGTAGCGGGGCCGGTACACGATGTGGAACCCCTGCGCGCTCTGGACCACGGACGACACCTGTCCCGGCTCCAGCTGGAAGACCGCCCGGTCGAGCGTGGACGGGAGCTCGCCCAGGGCAAAGAGCCCCATGAGCCCCCCCGCGCTCCGCGTCGCCTGGTCCTCGCTCTCCGCCACCACCTGATCCCAGGAACCTCCGTCAACCAGGGTCGAGAGGAGGCGGTCCGCGGTGCGCTGCTGCAGCACACGCTCGCTGGAGGAGGTTTCGGGTCCGACCCGCCGCAGTGCGTGCGCGACAAGGCGGAGCCTGCCATCGGTGAAGATCTCTTCGGCGGACGCCGCGTCGAGGGTGATTTCGGAACCGAGCCGTGCCTCCCGGTCGGCATCGAGTACCGCCTCCCTGCGCTCCAGCCAGGTGGCCTCGGCAAGTGCCTCCGACCCGAGCAGCGAATCGCCCGCCGCCGACCGCAGGGAGAGCGCAGCCGTCGACACCCAGTGGTCGGCGAGCTGATGCACGGCCAGCGAGTCCAGGGGGAAGGGCTGCGCGAGCACGATCAGCTCGGCCAGACGTGCCTCGGTCAGGGTCCAGTCACCCGCCCTGGCCGCGACGCCCCGGTCCGCGAGGTCGCCGCACGCGGCCGCGCCGGTGAGAAGTAATAGCGGCAGAGCAGCGCGGTTTCGTCCCACGGGTTGCCGGTCGCTACCGGACGACGACCGTGATCGTGTCGCTCACGGGAGGGTCGAGTGGGATGTGGACGCCGTCGGCCACCACCGCGATGATGCGGTGCTCGCCCGGGGTGAGGTCTTCCACCGTGAATTCGGTCTGTGCCAGCCCCATGTGATAGTGGACACCCGGATCGTTCGGAATCGGCAGCGTCCAATCCACATCCGCGTCCACGATGAGGTGATGATGGCCCGTTCCGGGATCCATGTTCCCCGCGGACACGATCTCCACGCCCTCGGTCTCCATGACGAAGATCACCGGACCGGCGTCCAGCTCCGCCCCGTCGGCCGGTTCCACTATGGTCACCGTGCCTGGCGCGGGGGCGGCGTCGGCCTCCGGAACCGCCTCCTGGGACTGGTCTCCCCCATCCCCCCCGCATCCCACCAACGCGACTGCCGTCATCGCTACTACTGCGAACCGGGTCATGCCTGCTGCTCCTCGTTTACCGAATGTGGATGCGCCCGCCCTGGGCAGACGGATTAGACAGACCGTCAAGTTGGCCCCACCGGGCGTCACACGCCACCCCGGGACCCCAACGGATTGCCCCCCTGAGCTGTCATAGGGTGTAACGTCACACGGGACCGCACCGCCGCTACCCGCAGGACGGTGCCGCCCACCATTCAGGAGGAGAACCATTTCAATGAACCGCACCAGGAACCTCGCTCGCGTCGCCACGCTGGGACTCGTCGCCGCGGCAGTCACCCTCACCCTCCCCGCATCGGCCTTCGCCCAGCGCGGAGCGGGTGGGGGCGGATTCGGCCAGAACCCCGGCATGGCGCTCTGGATGGCGCTGGACGACCGCTTCGACGAAGTCAGCAAGCAGCTCACCCTCACCGAGACCCAGACGGAGAGTGTGAAGAAGCTGCTCAAGGAGTTCACCGAGAAGAACGAGGGCGTCTCGCGCCTGAAAACCCTGTTTGCCGACATGCGCTCGCGCGCGGGCCAGAGGGGCGGCGGGGGCGCCGGCGGCGCCGGCGGCGGCCGGGGCGGCGGCGGCATGCAGGGCATGCAGGAGATGCGCACGCTGATGCAGGACCTGGGCCCCGCATTCGAGGGACTGCACGAGAAAGTTACCGGGCTGCTGGACGAGGAGCAGAAGAAGGCCCTGACGGGGTTGCTCCTGCGGCGGCGCCCGGGAGGCTGAGGGGGGCACGCCCCAACCGGTCCCTGATGCCCCCGGGCCGCCGCGCGCGGCCGGGGGAATCAGGGGCCATTGCTGTCACGGGGGGTTGCGACCCCCCGGGGGCCGGCTACCGGTCCATCGTCATCTTCGGCTTGCCGCCGTACTCCTCGAACCACTTCATCAGGTAGAGTTGCGTGCGCATGAAGTTGGACGGCTTCGAGCCCGTTCCGTGGTATTCGTCGTGGAACCATAGCAGCTTCGTCGGCACGCCCAGCTGCTTGAGCGCCTGGTAGTACTCCTCGGTCTGGGCCATCGGCGTGCGCAGGTCCAGTCCCCCGGTGATGAGGATGGTGGGCGTGGTGACCTTGCCGACATGCATCAGCGGCGAGTGCTCCAGGTACTTGTCCGGATTGTCCCAGGGGTACCCTTCATAGCGGTAGTATCCCCAGACGGGAATATCGGCGGTGCCCGCGAAGCTGATCCAGTTGGTGACGGGGCACCGCACGCCCGCCGCCGCAAAGCGCGTGGTGTGGCCGATCACCCAGCTTGATAGGACGCCGCCGCCGCTGCACCCGGTCACGTACATCTGGTCCTCGTTGATGTAGCCGCGGCCGATCAGCGCGTCCACGCCGGCCATGAGGTCGTCGTAGTCGACCGAGGGGTAGCCGTTGTCGATGGCGTTGCCGAAGTCGGTGCCGTACCCGGTGCTGCCCCGCGGGTTGGTGTAGAGGGTGACGTACCCGTTGGCCGCGAAGTTCTGGTAGGGGTAGCTGAAGCCCACGTTGTACATGCCGTGGGGACCGCCGTGGATGTGCAGGATGAGGGGGTAGCTCTCGGCGGGGTCGAAGCCGGGCGGCTTGACGATCCACCCCTGCACCTGGGTGCCGCCGGTGGACTCGTACCAGATCTCCTCGACGTCGCCCAGGCGCTTGCCCGCGAGGATGTCGTCGTTGACGTGGGTGAGCTGCCGGATCTCATCGGGGCGGTCCAGGTGGAAGGTGACGACATCGCCGGGCTGGTGCGGGGAGCTGAGCGTACCCACGGCGTGGCCGGCGAGCGTGGCCGAGGTGAAGGACAGCATGTGGTTGCCTTCGGTGACCTGGCTGACGTCGCCGTCCACGGTGGCGAAGTGGACGTTCATGGTGCCGCGGTCGCCGGCCGCGAAGAAGACACCGCGCGAGTCGTCGGACCAGTGCATGGCCCCGACGTCCCGGTCGAGTTCACCCGAGACGAGGCGCTGGTTGGCGCCGTCGAGGTCCATGACGTAGAGCTCGGTGGTCTTGTAGGTCTGTGAGGTCCAGGGGAAGCCGGTGTACGCGATGCGGCGGCCATCAGGCGACACAAGCGGCCGACTCCAGGGGCCCCGCTCCGATGTCAGCTGGCGGATGTCGCCGCTGGCCACGTCCATCGCGTAGATGTGCGATTCGCGGTACTTGTTGTCGGTGTCCTCCATGAGGCCGTCGAAGATGAGCGTGCCGCCGTCGGGGGTAAGATCGTATCCCACGTTGCCGACGCCGGGCACAAAAGTCGCACCCGCGTACCACTCCCCCGAGGTGAGCTGCTGCGCGGTGCCGCCGTCGGCGGGGACCCGGAAGAGGTGCGTGAATCCCTCCTCGAGGAAGCCGATCCGGTCGTAGCGGAAATGAACCCGGTCGATGACGCGGGGCGCGGGCGTCCACTCCGCGCCCTCCGGAGCCGCAGGCAGGTCAATGGGCCACGGGTCGGAGTGGGGCACGTGCCGCTGGAAGTAGATGTGGTTCCCGTCGGGCGACCACCTGAAGTTGGTGGGCGCCTCGGTCTCGCGGGTGACCTGGGTGGTGGCGCCCTCGGCGTCCATCCAGCGCACGAAGATCTGCTGACCGGAAGGCTCGCCGGGCGCAAGGTAGGCGATCCGCGTGCCGTCGGGGGACCAGCGGGGACTGGAGCCCTTCAGCAGGAGGCGCTGGCGTCCGCCATCGGCGTCCATGATGCGGATCTCCGAGTCGAAACGATCTTCCAGCTTGTTCACCCAGGAGCGGGTGAAGAGGATCCGGGTGCCGTCCGGGGAGATCCGGGGGTCGCCGACGCGCTCCATGTCCAGGTAGTGGCCGACGGTGAGGAGGTCGGGGGCGGGGGTTTCCTGGGCGGTGGCGGGGGTGGGGGGGATGAGGGTGGCGAGGGTGAGGACGGGGATCAGTCCCCAGCCCCCGGCAACCCTTGAACCGAACCCTGCCGACCGGAACGCACGGCTGGTCCGCGAACGGCTTGTGAATCCCGTGGTGTCGAGTGTCATCACTTTCTCCTGTTGCTTGTGACGCGGTGCGGTGGGACTGTCATTCTACCGGCCGCGCCCCCACCCGGCGAGAGTCCCACCCCTTCCCCACGCTGACACCGAAAACGTGAACGTCCACCTCATCGACGGCACCTACGAACTCTTCCGGCACCACTTCGGCGCCCCTTCGGCCACCGATCGCGAGGGCCGGCCCGTGGGCGCCATACGCGGCGTGCTGGCCTCGCTCCTCGGCATGCTCGAGCGAGGTGCGACGCACATGGCCGTCGCCACCGATCACGTCATCGAGTCCTTCCGCAACGACTTGTGGCCCGGCTACAAGACAGGCGCGGGCATCGACCCCGACCTTCTGGCCCAGTTCCATCCGCTCGAGGACGCGCTCCGGGCGATGGGCGTGCAGGTGTGGGCCATGGAGGAACTGGAGGCCGATGACGGGTTGGCATCGGGGGCGGCGCGGGCGGCGCGTGACCCCCGGGTCGAGCGCGTGTTTATCTGCACGCCGGACAAGGATCTGTCGCAGTGCGTGGTGCGCGATCGGGTGGTTCAGTGGGACAGGCGGAAGGACGAGATTCGCGACGCGGCTGGGGTGGTGGCGAAGTTCGGGGTGGGGCCCGCGAGCATTCCGGATTACCTGGCCCTGGTGGGCGATAGTGCGGACGGGTTTCCGGGGATTCCGGGGTGGGGGGCGAAGTCGACCGCGGCGGTGCTGGGTCGGTATCGACATCTGGAGCACATTCCGGGGCGTGTGGACCGCTGGGACGTGCAGGTGCGGGGGGCGAAGAGGCTGGCGGCGACGCTGGCGGCCAATCGGGCGGCGGCGCTGTTGTTTCGCGACCTGGCGACCTTGAGGGACAGTGCGGCGGTCTTTGAGGATGTGGACGAGTTGGAGTGGAGGGGGGTGGGGGACGGCTACAGGGAGCTGGTTGAGGGGTTTGGGGTGGTGGGGTTGTGGAGGCGCGCGGTGGGGTTGGGGGAGTCGCGGCTTGGGGAGGTCAGGTAGTCGTCCAGCGTGCGTGGACAAACCCGCCCGAGGACGAAGAGCAGTGAGGCGCCGGGCTGACAGGATGCGACGAGGGGAGAATGACAGAGCTATCGCCCGAGGAGAAACGCAGAGCGTAGCCCTGGAGTTGACTGTAGCCCTGGAGCGGCTGTTGACATGGCATCCACGAGCCCCTTACATTGTTGCATCAACCCCGGTGTGGGTCGCCGCAAGTCGACCTAACCGGCCCCCGGCGTGGGCGGCCTAGGTCGTCCCCGCCGGGCTCTTTTTCGCCCTGAATACGTCATGTCGGAAGCCATTCGCCATCAGAGTCTCCTTCTTCGTTGACGGCTTCAACCTGTACCATTCCGTACGGGAAGCCGGCCACGATCACCTGAAATGGCTGTATGTGACATCACTTTGCAAGGCGCTTCTGGCAAAGATTCGGTCACCCTCCGTCCCACCAACTCGCTTGGCAGAAATCTACTACTTCTCCGCAATCGCCAAGCACTTGGAAAACCGAAGCGACGTGAAGGGCTCACCGACGGCGCGCCACCGGGAGTACATCCGGGCCATCAAGCACCTTGGGGTTACCGAGCAACTCTCCAAGTTCAAACGGAAGACCCGGGGAGGCCACGTCTACTACGAAGAGAAGGGAACGGATGTCTGGCTCGCGGCTACGCTCATCGAGTCGGTATGGTCCGGGCGATGTGACGCGGCCGTGATTGTCTCTGGTGACACGGACTTCGCGCCGGCTGCCAAGTTGGCTCGCAAGAAGGTGCCGGTTTGGTTTGCACCTCCACCGAGGAGGGCCCCGAATCCGGCAAGACGGCGTCACCACAACGAACTTCGCCAAGCCGGCACGGGAATTCTGGCCCTCAAGTGGCGCGACTACGCGGCACACCAACTTCCAGATCGAATACTCGACTCGAATGGCAACGTCGTGGCAACGCGACCGAAGGAGTATGCGAGACCGAAATCCGGGAGCGCGAAACTCCTTTAGGGGTACCCCACTCCCCCTACCCCACCGTCTTCAGAATCCAGTCCGCAATCACTTCCATCACCTCGACCGACCAGGTCTCCTCAATGGCCTGGTATTCGCTCGGCGCCCCCGTCTCCGAGTGCTGGAAGAGGTGGTTGAGGTCGGGGAAGGAGTGGATCTCGTAGCGGGTGTTGCCGCCGCGCTGCAGCGCCGCCTCGATCTCGCGGAGGTTCTCCTCGTGGGGGACCTGGAGGTCCTTTTCGCCGTTGATGGCCAGGACGGGGACGGTGACCTGCTCGATCGTCTCCGCGGGGTCGTAGGTTAGGAAGTAGCGGAACCATGGTGTGTTGACCTGCTGCACCTGCGCCGCGATCACGGTCTCCGCCGAGGCCGAGTCGGTGATGCCGGCCAGGGCCAGTTCCGCGTCGCTGGCCGTCTCCAGACTGGCACGAATGATCGCTTCGATCGCCTGTCCCGCCCGTTCCGGATCCGGCTCCGACTTGAGCACCTCGAAGATGCGCTCCTGCCGGGCCCGGTTGCTGGCAATCTCGTCCTCGGTCGCCCCGCCGGCTCGCAGCATCAGCGCCCCCTGGGCATACAGGATGCGTTCGCCGTTCACCCCGGTGCCGGCCATGAGGACGATGTAGCTCACGTCGTCGGACTCGGCCGCCGCGATGGGCGCGACGACGCCGCCTTCGGAGTGGCCGGCAAGGCCGATCGCGGAGGGATTCACGTCGTCGCGGGTCTTGAGGTAGGCCACCGCGGCCAGCGCGTCGGAGGCGAAGTCCGGTGTGGTCGCCGTGGCGAAGGCACCCGTCGACTGGCCCACGCCGCGGTCGTCGTAGCGCAGGACGGCGATGCCGCGCCGGGTGAGGTGGTCGGCCAGGACGAGGAATGGACGGTGTCCCATCAGCGCCTCGTTGCGGTCCTGGGGGCCTGAACCCGAGATGAGGATTACGGCCGGGAAGGGGCCTCCGTCGGCTGGCCGGGTGAAGGTGCCGGCCATGGTGTGGCCGCCGTCGGGGTTCGGGTAGGTGACGTCCTCGGCCAGGTAGGGGTAGGGTTCGACGGGGTCCTGGGGGCGGCTGACGTCGGTTTCTTCCTCGGATGCGCGTTCCAGAACGAGGGGAAAGTCGGCGCCGGCCTGGGTGAAGGTGCCGGTGATCTTGCCGTCTTCCGCGGAAAAGGTGCCTTCGTAGGAGGCTCCGGCGGCCGGCATCGATACGGTGATGGTGGCGCCGCTCGCGGCGATGCTCACGTTCGGTATCTCGGTGTTGCCCTGGTCCAGGGAGAAGACGGCGACGCTCAGGGCCCCTTCGTCCTCGGTCACTACGAAACGGAGCCGCAGTTGGGCGGCGCCCACGTCGAGGGTGCCCAGCCAGTTACCGGCAAAGTCGGCGGGGGCGGGATTCTCCGGTTCCTGGGCTGTGACTTCGGTGGCCAGCGGTGCGATGATGGCGGCGATACATGCCAGTAGAACTCTCATGTTATGAGTACCTTATGAGTATGATTTCTTGAACGAATCGAAGGAACGGTCATCTGTGATTTCCATAGTGTAAACTGCCGTTGACATATGAGCCGGAGGCCCGTGCGACACCGGATGATACGCCTCCCGGCACTCCGTCCATCACACCTTCACCAACCCCACCCTCCCCTTCCCGAACACCGCATCAAGACGTGAATAAGGTCCGCAGCCGCGGCTTTCGCAACCGGGCAACCCTCCGCGAACGCCATCCTCTTCCACCTCGGCGGCCTCGATCTCATACCCCGATGACTCACGCGCCATGACCTTCTACCCACCAAGAAAGGGAGAAGAGCCCAGTGCCGGACCGTCCGCGTTTCGCCCTGCTCGGGCCCGGCAACGCCGACTCCGCCGCTAGGCGTGACCGGACCGTTCGGCCGCATCGTCGTCCGGCTCCGCCAAGAGTGGCGGGTCCACGCTCGACTATCGGCGCAGCGTCACCGACCGATCCAAGACACCCGCCGGGCCGTCCGTCCTGCGCTCCGGCAAGAACCCTTACGGGCGCTGAAGCTTCAACGGCGTCACGATGCAAGCAAGACTGCCGAGGGAATCCGGACGAAGCGAATATACGAACAGGTCATCGTCCGGGGTGCTGACGAATTTGACGTACCCGTCGAATGCGTGGCGCGCAATCAGCTCCCCCGCAACAGGATCGAGGACTTCAACGGTGGTGTGCAGGAATCGATTCAGGTCCACATACCTATTCAACGGCGCCTCGCCGCGAAATCCTCCAACGCCACCAAGAGGAGAGAACGACGATGGAGGACCCACAAGCGCGACCCAGAGCAGCCCGTCCGCATCCTGGTGGATGGCCAGTACTCCCGGGTTTGCAGGCATGTGGAAAGGGGCCCCTGGATTTCTGTCAGAGTATGGCCGGAACGACTCGGAGTCGCGTTCGATGCGAGTCTTCTCCTCTCCGTCGCGTCCGTAACGGACAAGGCGGTAGCGGTTGACGGGCGCACTCCAGACATCCAGGTGATCGTTCGATCTTCCCAATATGCGTCTCGACTCCAACCCCATCTCGGATGGCGCGGCAGCCGTCTCCGAAACCCCAATGCTTGCCTCGATGGTTCCATCCGGCCGAAGGATCTGGATGGTCGTATTCCCGGCATCGGTGCGAACTGCGGCCTGAACCGCGATCCCGCCCGTGAGGACCACCGCGTCTCTTGCCTGAACGGGCATGCGGACCTGATCCAGACTGGTCTCCGCCCGCGGGGACAGCGTGTGGAGTCGCAGGGGATCGATCACGTACAGAACATCGCCGTCCCCGACTTCCATCAACAGCGGAGAGGAGGCTGCAAATTCGCCCGGACCACCTCCGATACTACCGAATGATGACCTGTACTCTCCGTCGGAGCCAAATACCGCGATCACCCCATCCCCTTCGGCCTGACTCACGATGTAGTTCCCCGCCCTGTCTCGCGCGACGTTGACTCCAGGCAAACTCGTGAACCAGACTTGAAGGGTCGGCGGAGCAAGTGTCACGGACGGGCCGACTTCGATCGCGCAGGCAGAGCACCCGATGCGATCGTCGATTTCCACGACGGCCTGGGCATGTGCCAGCATTGGCGCTGCCGCTGACAGCAATGCCGACGCAGCCAGCCTTCGCAGCGTTCTTCCATGAGTGGCGGCTTCGGAAAGCAGCGGTGCGACAACGACGGCGAGGCACGCCAGCAGGGTTCTCATCGGTATTGGTCCTTAGTGCTTAGATTCGCAGAGACAAAGTCATCTGCAGTTTGCCTAATGACACCGCAAGATACGTCGCCCGGTCCCCCACCCATCACACCTTCACCAACCCCACCCTCCCCTTCCCGAACACCGCCTCGAGCTCCCGGATCGTCTCGCGGTCCGCCGCCACCTTCAAGCTGCGCGACCTCAAGCGCGACCCCTCCGCCCCGTTCCCCCCGCCAATCACCACCTCCACCGGCGCCCCCCCGGCGTGCGCCGCAATCACCGCGCGGGCCCGGCCGAAGGCATCCTCCGGCAGTTCGCCCTCCCACTCCAGCGCGATCCTCACGGCAAGGCGACCGCTCTCGGACACCCCCTTGAGCGGCTCGGCCGCGTCGAGGAAGATCGGCGGGTCCTCCTCGTCCCGTTCGCGGTCGCTGACCTTGCCGCGCACCAGCACGACCGCGTCCGTCTCCAGCGTCTCCTTGCCGGACTGCCACACGTCCTTGAAGGCCAGCACGGTGGCCGTGCCCTGGAAGCCCTCGACGGTGATCTTGGCCCATTCGGAGCCGTCACGCCGCGAAACCTGGCGGGCCACCGCCGTGACCACGCAGGCCATCTCGACCGAGTCGCCCATGCGGTCCTTGAGCTTGTCCCCGCCCACCTGGTCGAAGGCGCGCGCCACCTCGCGATAGCGGTCGAGCGGATGCCCCGAGATGAAGAACCCCAGCGCCTCTTTCTCGCGGGCCAGGCGCTCCCGGTCGCCCCACTCGGGCACCGTCGGCAACGTGGGTGCCGGGCGCTCCACACCGGGGCCGCCGAAGAGCGACTGCTGGCCCATTTCGGCCTCCTGTTGCCGCGCCAGGACCTCGCCATAGGCGGTGTCGAGACCGGCCAGCAACTGGGCCCGGTGGCCGAAGGAATCGAGCGCGCCCGCCGCGATCAGCGCCTCGCAGGCCCGCTTGTTGAGGGCCCGGGGATCGATCCGTTTGAGGAAGCCGAAGAAGGTGTCGAACGGGCCGCCCTCCTCCCGCGCGGCCAGGACCGACTGCACGGCGGCCGCGCCGACCCCCCGCACCGCTCCCAGACCGAAGCGGATCGTCGAGCCCCCCACCACGGTGAACTTCCAGCCGCTCTCGTTGACGTCGGGGGGCAGCACCACGAGTCCGTCGTCGAGCGCGGGATGATAGCGGCCCAGTTCGCGGCACTCGCCCATGTACTTGACCACGTCGTCGGTCTTGTCGAGCACCGACGAGAGGAGCGCGGCCATGAACTCGGCCGGGTAGTAGCGCTTCAGCCACGCCGTCTTGTAGGACAGCAACGAATAGGCGGCCGAGTGCGACTTGTTGAACCCGTAGCGGCCGAAGGTCTCGATCTGCTTGGCCAGACTGCCCGCCGTACTCCGCGGATGCCCCCGCTCGATGACCCGTTCCTGGAAGCGCTCCAGCTCCGCGCGAATCAGCTTGGCGTCCTTTTTCCCCATTGCCTTGCGCAGCACATCCGCGTCGCCCAGGGAATACCCGGCAAGGTCGCTCGCGATCAGCATCACCTGCTCCTGGTAGACGATGATGCCGTAGGTGGGCTCGAGGATGTGCTCCAGGCCGGGCGCGGGGTAGGAGACCGGCTTGTTCCCGAGCTTGCGGTGGATGTACTCGTCGGTCATGCCCGAATCGAGCGGGCCGGGACGGATTAGCGCATTGGTGGCGACCAGGTCGTCGAAGCGGTCGCAGCGCATGGCCCGCAGCTTGTCGAGCGCCAGGTTCGACTCGAACTGGAAGACGCCCGAAGTCCCCCCGCTGGCGAGCATCCGGTAGACCTCGGTGTCGTCGAGGGGGACGTCGTCCATGGCGTCGGATTCGTGGACGGCGCCGGTGCCGGGATGGCGGAACTCGCCCAGGCGCTCCTTGACGGCGCGGACCGCGTCGTGGATGACGGTCAGCGTCTTGAGGCCCAGGAAGTCCATCTTGAGCATCCCGGCGTCCTCGAGGCAGTTCATGTCGTACTGGGTGACGATGTCGGGGCCGTCCTCGCCGTCCCGGGCCCCGTTGCGGCCACCCTTGCTCTGCGTACAGATCGGCACGTAGTCGTGGAGGGGTCCCGGCGCGATCACCACCCCGGCCGCGTGCACCGAGGCGTGGCGCGACAGCCCTTCCAGCGTCATCGAGTAGTCGAAGAGCTGCTTGTGGCGCTCGTCCGACTCGTAGAGCGCCTTCACGTCGCGGATCCTCTCGACAGCCTGGGCAACCGTGTAGGCCTGCCCGGGCTGATTCGGGATCATCTTCGCGATCCGGTCGGTCTCGGCGACCTCGAACTTGAGCACGCGGCCCACGTCGCGGATCACCGCGCGGCTCTTCATGGTCCCGAAGGTGACGATCTGGCCCACCGCATCGCGCCCGTACTTGGCCCGCACGTACTCGATCACCTCGCCCCGCCGCTCGTAGCAGAAGTCGATGTCGATGTCGGGCATCGAGATGCGCTCGGGGTTCAGGAAGCGTTCGAAGAGCAGCCCGTAGGCGATGGGGTCCAGGTCGGTGATCCCGAGGGCGTATGAGACGAGAGAGCCGGCGGCCGAACCCCTGCCGGGGCCCACGGGGATGCCGTTTTCGCGCGCCCAGCGGATGAAGTCCCATGTGATGAGGAAGTAGCCGGCGTAGCCCGTCGTGAGGATGACATCGAGTTCGTAGTCGAGGCGTTTGCGGACTTCGTCGGGGAGGGGGTCGGATTCGGACACGTACCGCTCCCGCGCCCCCGCCTCGGCCAGGTGGACCAGGTAGTCGTTGTCGTCGGTGAAGGGGTCGGGGAGGGGGAAGCCGGGTAGGTGGTACTTCCGTTCGAGGCTGAGGGTGACTTCGTCGGCGATCTTGAGGGTGTTCTCGATCACGTCGGGGCGGCCGGGGAAGGCGGCGGCCATTTCTTCGGCATTCTTGAGGTAGAGGCCGTCGTCGTAGCGGAGGCGGTCTTCGTCGTCGTGATTCTTGGCCGTGCCGATGCAGACGAGAATATCGTGCGCGGGGTGGTGCTCCTGCTGCAGGAAGTGGGCGTCGTTGCTGGCCACGACGGGGAGGCCGAGTTCGCCGGCCAGCGCGAAGACCTTCTCGTTCAGTTCGGCCTGGCCGGGGGTGCCGTGGGCCTGGACTTCGAGGTAGTAGCGGTCGGGGAAGGCGTTGGCGTACCAGTCCGCCACCTCGCGTGCCGTGTCGTCGTTGCCGGCGTTCAGGTGGCGCGCGAGTTCGCCCGCCATGCACGCCGAGGTCACGATCAGCCCGTCGGAGTGCCGCGCCAGCGTCTCCCTGTCCACCCGCGGGCGGTAGTAGAAGCCCTCGGTGTACCCGATGGAGGACAGCCGGATGAGGTTGCGGTAGCCCTCGGCGTCACGGGCCAGCAGCACCAGGTGGTAGTGCGCCTTCCCCCCCTGGCCCGATCGCGCCCGTTCGCGCCGGTCTCCCGGGGCCACGTACGCCTCCATCCCGATGATCGGCTTGAGTCCGTCTTTGCGGGCCAGCTTCTGGAAGTTCCAAGCGCCGTACAGGCAGCCGTGGTCGGTCAGCGCGAGCGCGGGCATCTCGAACCGCCTGGCCCTGCGGATCAGGTCCGAGAGGCGGTTCGCGCCGTCGAGGAGGGAGTACTCGGAGTGGGTATGGAGATGGACGAAGGACAAGGGGGGATGGGGTGGGGGTGAGCGTGGCGATGGGGGGAGTGGGAGCCCGGCGGCGGGTCGAACCGGTTGGACTTTCCACGCGGCTTCGAATGTAGCAGTCCGAGGGTGAATCCGCGCGAGTTGGGGTGGAGCGGTGAGGGGCTCGGCTGGGTGGCGCTTTCGGATAGGGACGGAAGGTGGTGACAGGTTGATCGCAACGGATTGGGGAGAAGATGCATCCTGTTGGCAGATGCTCTGCCGACCGAGGATGAACGAGCGAAGCCTGCCACCGACAGGGAATCGGGGAGAATCGCCCATGAGTACCCACGCTTCACCGATCAGGTCAGGACTGGATTTCCTTCGCCATGTCGGCTTCTGGGTCCTCGTGCCGGTCGCGGTTTATGTCGTCTACGTGCTGGTCGACGTCACCTTCTGGCCAGATCGGAATCACCTTCCCCAATTGGTCGCACGGCTGCCGTTTGTTGTCGGCCAGATGCTCCCCGTTGCGGTGTTCGCCGCCACGTCGGGGCGTTCCGGCCTCTTCGGAGGTCTTGGCCGCGCAGGCCGCCCCCATCTGTGGTTCGCGGTGGCACTGCTTGCCGGAACCGCATTCGCGATGATCGCGCTGGTCGATCCGTTGCTGGCGCCGTTCACCGGTTCGGACGCCCTGTTTCCGTCCAGCCTTGATCACGCCGCGGAAGCCGCCAGGCACGCCGCGCGGAATACGACGGGACCGGAATCGGAAGCGCATATGCGCGAAGCCGGTGGATACCTGATGGGGGTCGTGGTGCCATTCGCGACCGCCGGGTTTGTCCTTGTTGGGGCTGCACTTGGATCCCTGATCGGCATCGCCGTCCGCGAGATTCCGTCCGTGAGATGTTTGGGCGGCGGAATCTTCTCCGGCTGTTGCTGGGCTTCGCTGCCGATCGGCGACGCGTTCGCCCGGAACCTCGACCTGTCCGCGATCGCGTTGTTTGGCCTGATCCTGGCGATCCATCTCGCCCTGCCGCTCGTGATAGCCGCGATGGGGTGGGTGATCAACTGGTGGTCGGACCGTTGACCCTCGGACCTCGAACGGGGTTTGACCGCGAGCTCTTTCGCCAGGGCGATCCGGCCCTCTTCCGCCGGTTGGTCCGCGAGTTGTCTCCCCGCATGCTGGCCATGGTCCGCACCTACGCCACGGACAACGATCACGCGGACGAGCTCCTCCAGGAGAGCTGGGTCCGGATCTACCGGAAGCGCGACAGGTTCTCCGGCAAGGGTTCCTTCGCGGGATGGGCGCTCGCGGTCAGCCGCAACGTGTGCAGGATGTCGTTGCGTGAACAGTCGGCATTGGTGCGCTTGAGCCTGCATGACCACGGGGACATTCCCGATTCTGCTGGTGGTCCCGCTGTGCAACTGGCGCGGCGCCGGCGGGCGAAGGCGCTCTACGAGGCACTCGACAGGCTGACCGACAGGGAGCGGCAGGCGATCGTGCTGCGCCTGTTGGAGGGACGGCGCACGGCGGAAGTAGCCGAGCTGATGAGGGTCAAGGAGGTCTCGGTGCGCTCGCTGGTCCATCGGGGTCTCAAGAAGCTGCGCCGGATGAAGAGCTTGAAGCGAACGATCACGGAAACGGAAGGACTGTAATCATGGCCGGGAAACGATCGTCGGAACGACGTCCGGGTGGGGGAAACCAACTCGATCCGGAGGTGGTGGATCGCCTGATCGACGCGGTTCAGAAGGGTGGCTCCGACCGGGCACGGTACCTGGCAAAGAGCGCCGGCAGCGAGGCCGAGGCCGAGGTGGTGCGCCTTGTGGCCGCGATCCGCGAGATCGGTACCGCCAGAGCACCGGTCTCGGAATCGCAGGTGGACGAGATCGTGACTGCATTGCAGGGCGAATCGTCACCGGTATCTCAGGCTCTTCGTCGGAACCGCCGGATCGAAGTGCTGCTGACGGGAGTCGGCAGCGGAGCTACGCTGTGGTACGGATTGACCCAACTGGACCAGATCGTCATGGGCGCACCGGCCAACCGCGGTGCGGCCCTCCTTGTGGCCGTCTGCGGCGCGCTGGTTTGCCTGATGCTCTATGGTCGTGTTATTGCGTGCGAACGGCTGAAGTCAGAATAACAAAACGCGACGACAGTTCAAGCGTATACTATACATGACATAGTGTAAAGTGGCGATTACATCATGAATGGCTCGAGGGAAGCGATCCAGCACCAGTTGTGGTGGCCGTTCGAATACCGGGAGATGCCGTCCCCCCCTATCGCCGGGTCATCACCGTGTACCCCGCCCCCTGGTCCCACCTGAGCACCGAGGCCGCGTCCCCATCCCCTTCGAATGTCAGTAGCAGGGTCCCGTTGCTGAAGGTCATGTCCCCGCGATAGTCGAGGGTGTCGGCCTCCTGCCGATCCTCCGGTACGTCCCGGCCACCGAACGTCACCGGTGTCATGGTCAGGAGATCGCCGTCGGCCGAGATCCGGAGCACGGCCTCTCCCGCCCGGGCCGGACCCGAGTAGGTCCCCTGGAAGTACGCGAGGTCCCCATCGAAGGTCATCGGCTCCGGTGTGGCGTCGCCGACGAGCAGTTCCACGATCTCGCGAGCCAGCGCCGACGGGCCCGGCGGGCTCGTGGAATTGACCAGAACCACCACCGCGAGCTCCTCCTCCGGCAGGTACAGGGACTCCGATGTGAAGCCGGGGATGCCGCCGCCGTGGTGGATCGCCCGGTGCCCGAGGATGTCGCTGGTGGCCAGCCCCAACGCATAGCGGAGCCTGGTGCCGTCGTTGAGGTCGCCCGGCTCGATCATCTGCGCGTAGGCGTCATCGGTGAGCACCTCGCCGCCGTGCAGCGCGCCCAGCCAGGTCGCCAGATCGCCCGCACTGGCGCAGAGCGACCCTGCCGCGAACGGAATGTTGTGGACGATGAAGCCCTTGTTGCGCAGCCCATCCCACCCCGCGTCGTAGCCGGTGACCTTGCCCTCGTGGATTTCGGTCTCGCTGCAGTAGTGCGACCGGTCCATCCCCAGCTCGGCGAAGATCTTCTCCTCCACGTACTCCTCGTAGGTCGTCCCCAGCACCCGCTCCAGAATGGTCCCCGCCAGGTAGTAGGCCGAGTTGTTGTAGATCGCGTGCTCGCCCGGTGCGAAGTCGAAGGGGTGGTCGGCGATCAGGGCCAGAAGGCTGTCGCGGGGCACCCGCCGAACGAAATACGGCCGCGCCGCCGCCATCTCGGTGTAGCCCCGGATGCCCGAGGTGTGATCGAGCAGCTCCCGCACGGTGATGCGGTTTCCCTGGGTGGGGAAGTCGAGCAGGTAGGTGCCGATGTCCGCGTCGAGGTCAACCTGGTCCTGTTCCTGCAGCTGGAGGAGCGCGGCGGTGGTGAACTGCTTGGTGATCGATCCGATCTCGTAGATGGCGTCCTCGGGGGTGGGGACTTGCAGCTCCAGGTTGGCCCAGCCGTATCCGCGGACTGCGATGCGTTCGCCGCGGTGCACGACGGCGACCGAGGCGCCGGGGATGAGGCCTTCCCGTATGGGCGCCATGATGATCTGGTCGATGGCCTCGACATGCGAACTGTGGTCGGGGTGGGCGAGGCCGACTCCTTCGGCGCCGAATTCGCCGGGGGGTGGGGTGGGGGGCGGGGTGCAGCCCGTGGCCCCGAGGACCAGTGCGGCCGCGGCCAGAGAGCAAGCGGTCCCGCGCACTACGGCAGTGGTATGAAAGCCCGCCATGGCCGCCGCTACGATCCCGTGCACCGGAACGACTGCGCGATTTCGTCGAGCTGGACCATGTACTCGTACTTATCACGTCCGGGGGCGTAGAGCCAGGCGTCGACAAGGTACCGGCGACCCTGCCGCGGACACTCGATCGCGCGCACGATAAGCGGACCCGCGGCCGGATAGGCGCCGGGCGGATTCTCCCACACCGCCTGATAGGAGTAGGTCTGGAGGCCATTCAGCGTTGCCGGCCCCTCGACCACCAATTCGGTATCGACCACCTGAGGGTAGTCGTAGTAGCGGTCCACCACCGAGGCGCGCCAGGCCAACAGGTCCTCCGTCGCGAAGTCCGCCTGAACAGGGCTCTGCCAGGTGACCGCGAACTGGCGGATGAGTTCCGACGGGTCGGGGTTGTCGTTCCGGAATATGTGTACGGAATCGGTCACCTCGTACCTGTAGACCGAAGGCACAACCAGGCTGAACCCGTGGTTCTCGGCAAGTTCGCGCGCGAGCACGGTATCGGGATCCGTGATGAACATCCGCGCCACGGACCTGCTGCGAAACCAGTCGACGTAGGTGTCGGCCAGCTGCGGTGTGAGTTCCCGCAGGCTTGCCGCCTCGCTGCCCTCTTCCAGCACGACCACCGTCACCACCTGACCCCGCGCCCACACGTCCTCCACATGCGCGACCTGCGGGGGCGTGACGGGCTCGCCGACCTTGGCCAGCGGCGCGGCCATCCACGAATCCGCCTCCGTCCCGATAACCAGCTGCTGCTTCAAACGGCGAAGCTTGAACCAGGTCTCGGATCCCGGCTCGCCCGGTGTGACCGTGAAGATCTTCTCGTCGCGAACCGTGAAGACGGTCCTTTCCAACGCCGGAACGAGATCACCCTGGACCTCGTCCCACAGTGCGGGAGAAGCAGTCGCGATGATGCTATTGAAGTCCCCCAGGGTCAGCGGGAGATTCTCGCACGCGGTAACGGGGAGTATCGCGACGAGGGCTGCGAGAAACCCTGCTCGACGCTTTCGGTCCCGCTCGGCCACATGAACTCGGCTGCACATTCCGTCGATTCTCCTATATTCGTTGTCGGAAAACGGGTTCGCGTACCTGCGAAACCTGATGTATACACTACACCGGAGGAGAGAGTCCGGTCCATGCGACGGGTTCACGCCAAAGGAGCGACCGTAGTGGCAGCCCACGGGACGGACGGGCCGGTGGCTCGACGCTCACCGCGCCCGGTCCGGCTCGTCCACGGACTGCTCGGCTTTGCGCTCACCGTCGGCGCCGGGGGCTGCGCTTCCAGCGGAACACCTGAAGTCCCCCCCGAAGAGCCCGAGGCCGCCAGTCCCGTATCGGAACCCCCGGCTCCCGACCCCAAAACCACCGATTCCGTCCCCACCACCCCCCCTCCCCCCCCGCCCATCTTCACCGAGAGCCAGGCGGAGCGGGGCCGGACCGCCTTCGACGAAACCTGCTCGGAGTGCCACACCACGAGCGAGTTCCGCGGACGGACCTTCCAGTCCGACTGGGGCCATCGGACGGTCTACTCCTTCTTCCGGACCGTGCGTTCCACCATGCCAGACGACAACCCCGGCGGGCTGGAAGAGGAGACCTACCTGGACGTGGTGTCCTACATTCTGCGCATCAACGGACACGCGGCCGGGACCTCCGAGATGACGGCGGAGTCGCCGATGCGCGAGGTCCGGATGGCACCGCCGACCCCCAATCCCTGAACCGGGCTCGCGAGAGGGGCCAACACATGACCGAGACTCCACGCGGGATCGATCGCCGCAGCTTCGTGAAGGCGACTACCCTGGGCGCGGGTGCCGCCCTTGTCGGGACACGCGCCGTGTCTGCCGACGAGGGATCGCGCGGCCTGCTCACCCGAGAAACGGGCGCCCCAGCGGTGCACACCCGCCAGACTCCGGACATCGCCGTCGTCGGTGCCGGCGCCTTCGGGGCCTGGACCGCGCTCAACCTCCAGCAGTCCGGGGCTCAGGTCACCCTGATCGACCAGTACGGGCCGGGTAATTCGCGGGCTACTTCCGGAGGCGAGACCCGGGGCGTCCGCACCGGCTACGGCGACCGCGGCCACGGGCTCCTGTGGACCGCGTGGGCCAAGCGCGCGATCGAAAAGTGGAACGAATGGGACCGGCAGTGGCAGGACATGCTGCTGCCCCGCGTCTTCTTCACCACCTCGGACCTGATCATGCGGGACGAATGGACAGAGTTCATGGAGGACACCAGGAAGAATTGGGATGAGTTGGGGATCCGCTACGAGGTCCTCGACGCGGACGAGATCCGTCGGCGCTGGCCGGCAATCGAACTCGGGGACGTTACGGTGGCCCTGTGGGAGCAGGACGCGGGGGTGGTCCGCGCCCGACGCGCGATCGAGTCCGTTGCCCAGGTGTTTCAGAACGCGGGCGGCGAAGTCAGCATCGCCCGCGCGGAGTTGGGCGCGCGCACGGGCCGGAACCTTGACGCGCTCCGGCTGGAACCCGATGCCGCGCTATCGGCCGGCACCTACGTCTTCGCGCTGGGTCCCTGGTTCCCGAAGGCCTTCCCCGAGGTGATGGGCCAGCGGCTGCGGATTCCCATGGGCCACGTCGTCTACTTTCGCACGCCCCCGGGCGACAACAGCTTCAGCTACCCCAATCTGCCCAGCTACAACTTTCGCGGCGTGACCGGCTGGCCCGCGCTTCCGTCCGACAACCGGGGCTTCCGCGTACGCACCAGCGGAGGGCCCCCGGACGATCCCGACACCAGCCGCCGCTGGTTGCTCGAGGAGGAGTACGAGCGGCCGCGGGCTGTCGTGCGTGCGCGGTTCCCGGGGCTGGCGGAGGCGCCGGTCAGCGAGACGCGGGCGTGCCACTACGAGGTCTCCGTGACCCGCAACTTCTTCTTCGACCATCACCCCGACTTCGACAACGTCTGGTTCGCGGGCGGGGGGTCGGCCGAGGGCTTCAAGTTTGGTCCGGTGATCGGTGAGTATCTGGCCGGGCGGGTGTTGGGGACTGAAGACGCGCCCGAGTTGATCGAGGCGTTCAGGCTCTCGGAGGAAGAGTTCGAGGCTGGGGACGACGGAGCGCCGTAACAGCCGGATGGGCTGGAACCGCTGGAACCTTTTCCTAGTGGCGGTGTTTCCTTGAGGTCGTGACCGGCTCTGGCCTCAAGATTCCGCGTTCGCACTCCCGGCGTTGTGCGGAATGGAAAGCGTGGATATGCGCACCTGCTTCGGGACGAGGCATAAACAGGCTGTTGGTCGAAGCTGGGTCCAGGGACTGTTCCAGGGCATCAAGCCGGGTTGCCGAGGAATTGTCCGGGCACCCGGCTTCGCCGCGGTAGCCACGCTTTCGCTGGCCATTCCCATCGGCGCCAATACGGCACTCTTCAGCCTGATGGAAGGATCCAGCCTGCAAGCCCCTCCGTACGCCGAACCGGAGAGTCTGGTCGACATCCGGATGTTCGGGCCCAACAACGAATACGGCCCGTTCTCCCGTCCGGCATTTCGCGAGTTGGAGGATGCCACGAAGCGGGTGTTCGACGGCGTAGCCGGCGCCATGGCAAACCGGGTACACCTGAGCGCGGGCACCGGATGGCACGACAGTCCGCATCATGAGATCGTGGCGGGACCCTTCTTCCAGACTCTGGGGATCGATGCCCAGATCGGGCGAGTCTTCGATCCCGGCGAGGGTGTCGAGGTGGGTGCGGACCCCGTGGTCGTGCTGAGTGACACCTACTGGCGCGAGAAGTTCGATGGAGACTCCGCCATCGTGGGCCGGACGCTATGGCTGAACGGGTTTCCGTACACGGTCGTGGGAGTGGCGGCGCCGGGATTCCATGGCCTCCTTCGGGGAGTCCAATCCGCCTTCTGGGCACACGCATCCATGGCCGGCCAACTCTACCTGTACTACCCGGCCCAATTGGACACCCGCACATTCCATTCGTTACTGGTCATGGGTCGAATGGCGGACGGGATCACGCTGGCTGATGCGGAAACGGCCGCAGACGCCTTCGCAGACAGTCTCTTCGCCACCCACCCGGGAATCTACCCCGACTATCGGCTCGAAGTGACGCCCACCCTCGCTTCCACCCTTCACCCGGTGTTGGATGGTATCGTCGTTCCCGTAGCGCAACTGGTCGCGGGCGTCCTCTCGGTCCTGCTGATCCTCGCGTGCCTCAACCTGGCCGCCTTTCTCCTGGCCAGGGCAGAGCGGAGGCGGCACGAGCTTGCTGTCAGCATGGCCCTCGGAACGGGCCGGAGCCCCCTCGTTTGGAGTCTCCTGACCGAGACCACGATGCTGGCCCTGCTCGGGGGCGTCGTGAGCGTACCTCTGTCGGTCCTGGTATTGAAAGCCGTCGGCACCATCGGGGCCCAATTCCCGATGCCTGTTGCCTTCGATCCCAACCTCAATATCACAGCCCTTTTCCTGGCATTGTGTCTGTCGCTGCTGGCCGGACTCCTGATGGGACTTGGACCGGCGCTCAAGTCCACCCGTCCCGGAATCTTCGTCGTCCTCAACAGGGAGCATGTGGGGGGACCCCGAGGCGCGGCAGGTATGCGAAGTGCGTTGCTGGTCGCGCAAGTCGCGTTGACGCTGCTGCTCGCCGTGGCTGCCGTTGGATCCCTGCGGAGCCTGGTCATCGCCAGCCGAGTTGATGCCGGGTTCGTGAAAGACCCTGTCGCGATCACCCTGATGGTGCCTGGACCTTCACGCTCGGAAGACGAGCGCCGCGCCTTCTACGAAGAGTACCTGCAAGGTGTCAAGGACATTTCCGGAGTTATTTCAGCGGGAGGGACCACCGCCCTTCCACTGACAGTGGGCCGGACAATCAGGATCAGTCTCGGAATCCCGGGGGTCGACCCTCCCCCCGGGCACAGCACCATCTTTGTCGATTGGGCCGGTGTGCGTGGTGACTATTTCGACGCGATGGGGATTCCTCTGCTCGCGGGACGGTTCTTCGATGCCAGGGACGGCGCGGGTCCGTACACGGCGGTGATTGTCAGCGAGGCGATGGCGGAGCGCTTCTGGCCCGATCAGGATCCGGTCGGGCAACAGGTCATAGCGTGTGTGGGTTGCATGGTGGCAGTAGCGGGCGTAGTCGGCGACACGCGAGCTCAAGGCCTGTTCCGAACTCCGCGCCCGTTGCTGTACACCACCATGGTTCAGTCCCCGTACCTCCACGAGTACATCGTGGCCCGCACAAAGGGAGACCCGGCCCGGACCCTACCGAAGATGGTTGCGCTCGCCAGCGAACTGGACTCGCTGGTGCTCACCCTCCGCGCAACAACGCTGGAGCAGCATCGCTCCGTTTCCCTCATCCCGTTGCGCATTTCGACGGTCCTGGCCGGCGCGATCAGCGTGTTCGCCCTGCTTCTGGCCGCGATAGGCGTGTACGGGACCGTCAGCTACACGGTAGCAGCGCGCAAGGGCGAGTTGGCGGTCCGCATGTGTGTCGGCGCCAACCCCTCACGCATAGCGACCGGAGTCCTCCGCTCCACGATGAAGCTGATCGCGATCGGAATCGCCATCGGGTCGCTGCTTGCGGTAGTGGTCGCACACGTGTTTCGCGACATGCCCTACGGGCTCAGACCCCTCAACTCGGTCGACTTCGCCAGCTCTTGTGTCCTGCTCGCAGGAATTGGGGCCTTGACTGCCTTCCTGGCTGCCCGCAGGGCAAGTCGTCTGGACCCGGTGGTTGCACTGAGGGAAGGGTGACGGCCACCGTACCCTGCCGGTTTGCCGGAAGGGTGCCTCGTGCGCCCCCAAGTCCGCCCAAGGTCGCAAGATCGGGCTCGATGGCCTAACATCCACGGCCCGAAAGCCCAGCCCCGTTTCCGGAGGTCACGATGATCCGCCGTTCCCGTCGCGCAACCCCCATCCCCTTTGCCCTTGCGCTCGCCGCAGCCTTCTCCCTCCCCGCGCTCCCCCTCCCGTCCGGCACCGCCGCCGCTCAGGAAGAGGGCGCCGTCATGGTCCAGGGCCCCGGCTCCGCCAACTTCGAACTGGCAGCCCGCTTCGCCCCCTACAAGGTCCGCGACCTCGTGCATTCGACCCGGGTGCAGCCGCGCTGGGTGGGGGATACGCAGAAGTTCTGGTACCAGTGGGAAGACTCCGGCGGCACGCACTACTACCTGGTGGATCCCGAGCGGGCCACGCGGACCGAGATCTTCGACAACGACCGAATCGCCGCGGAACTGACCCGCATCACGCGCGATCCCTGGGACGCCCAGCACCTTCCGATCCGTGCCATCCGCTTCATCGACGAGGGAACGATCCAGTTCGAGGTACAGTCGTCGCAGGACGAGGAGGTGGAAGAGGAGGAAGACGAAGAGGATGTCGAGGAGGACCAGGAGGAAGAGCGCGGCCCCAGCCGGCCGCGGACCCGCCGCAAGGTCCACCACTTCGAGTACGACGTGGCCACGCGGACGCTGCGAGAACTGGAGGACTACGAGGAGCCGCGCACCCATCCGTTCTGGGCCAGTGTCTCGCCGGACACGGCCTGGGTGGTCTTCAGCCGCGAGTTCAACCTGTGGATGATGAGCTACGAGGAGTACGAGAAGATCCTCGAGGCACGGCACGGCAAGACGGGGGATGAGGTGGAAAAGGCGGAGGAGGGCGTCGAGGTCGAAGAGATCCAGCTGACGACCGACGGTGAGCTGGACTTCAGCTGGGGATCGCAGGGCCGGGGCGCCAACGACGAGGAGACCGAGAAGGAATACAAGAAGCGCCAGTCCCCGGGGATCACCTGGTCTCACGACAGCCGTTACTTCGCGCTCACGCGCCGGGATCGCCGGGAGGTCGGCCACCTCTGGGTGGTGCACGCGGTGGGCAACACGCGCCCGAAGCTCGAGAGCTACCGGTACGAGATGCCCGGCGAGGAGAACGTGTCCCAGACCGCGCTGCACGTCTTCGACATGGAATCGCGCGAGATGAACCAAATCGACGACGAGCCGTGGAAGGACCAGCGCATGGGGATCTTCAGCGACTTCAACTTCCCGCGCGGCTTCGATCCCAACGCGATCCGACAGTCGAGGTGGCTCTCGGACCAGAGCAACGAACTCTACTTCTGGCGCCGCAGCCGTGATCAGCACCGGGTGGACGTCATGCGGGCCGACCCCGCGACCGGCGAAGTGACGGCGGTGATCGAAGAGCGCCTCAACACCTACGTGGAGCACCAGACGCCCGAACGGCTCGGTAACGGCGACCTGATCTGGTGGTCGGAGCGTGACGGATGGGCGCACCTGTACCGCTACGGGCCCGACGGCACCGTCCGAAATCGTCTGACGGAGGGGCCGTGGCACGTGGACGCCCTCATGGAGATCAACGAGGACGGCGGGTACGCCCTGGTGCGCGGTAACGCCCGGGAGGAGGGCGAGGACCCCTACTACATGCACACCTACCGGGTCGCGCTCGACGGAAACCGCACCACCCTGCTGAACCCCGGCAACTACGACCACCAGGCCAGCGCCTCCGACGGCGGCCTCTACTTCGTGGACAACTTCTCCCGCGTCAACACCACGCCCGCCAGCGCGCTCTTCGACGCGTCCGGGCGCAAGATCATGGACCTCGAGGAGGCCGACCTGTCGGCGCTCGAAGCCGCCGGCTACGAGTTCCCCGAGGTCTACACGGTCAAGGCCGGGGACGGGGTCACGGATATACACGGCGTCATGTACAAGCCATACGATTTCGACCCCGCGAAGAAGTACCCGATCGTCGCGTATGTATATCCCGGGCCGCAGACCGAGTCCGTCTCCAAGTCCTTCTCGCTCAACCCGACCGAGCAGGCGCTCGCCCAGTTCGGCTTCATCGTCATCACGATCGGGAACCGCGGCGGCCACCCCGACCGCTCCAAGTGGTACCACAACTACGGCTACGGGAACCTTCGCGACTACGGGCTCGAGGACAAGAAGGTCGGAATCGAGCAACTCGCCGACCGCCACGCCTTCATCGATGTCGAGCGCGTGGGGATTTACGGCCACTCCGGCGGCGGCTTCATGTCCACCGCGGCCATGCTCGTATACCCCGATTTCTTCAAGGTGGCCGTCTCGTCGGCAGGGAATCACAACAACGATGTCTACAACTCCAACTGGTCCGAAAAGCACGACGGGGTCAAGGAGGTGAAGGACTCCACCGGCGCGGTGACCGGCTTCGAGTACGACATCGACAAGAACTCGGATCTGGCCGCCAACCTCAAGGGACACCTGCTTCTGACCACGGGCGACGTGGACAACAACGTCCATCACGCCGGGACCTTCCGCATGGCCGAGGCGCTCATCCGCGCCAACAAGCGCTTCGACTTCTTCATCTTCCCCGGCCAGCGGCACGGCTTCGGGAACATGAGCGACTACTGGTTCTGGCTGCGCGCCGAGTACTTCGTGAAGCACCTGCTGGGGGACGACGAGTGGAACGTGAATATCCTGCAGCTTCAGGGGGAGCGGCCCAGGGGGTAGGCCCTGGCAGCCCGCGGACAAAATCCCCCGGCATTCGTGCGGCTTTATCCACGGACTGCTGGAGCCCGTGGTGATCGTCCACCGCGGCCACGATACGCTCATGGTCGCCAAGACCATGCCTGATGACGTAACATGCATGGCCCGCAACCCTTCCCCGTTTTCGGAGGCCACGATGATCCGCCGTTCCCCTCGCTTCGCCCACATCCCCTTCACCCTGGCGCTCGCCGCCGCCTTCGCCCTTCCCGCGCTCGCCGTCCCCACCGGCACGGCCCTCGCCCAGGAAGAGGGCACGGTCATGGTCCAGGGCCCCGGCTCCGCCAACTTCAAGCTCGCCGCCCGCTTCGCCCCCTACAAGGTCAGCGACCTCGTCCACTCGACCCGCGTGCAGCCACGTTGGATCGAGGACAGCGACCGTTTCTGGTACCAGTGGGAGAGTTCGGTGGGGACGAACTACTACCTCGTCGACGCAGCCCGCGGCACCCGCACCGAGATCTTCGACAACGACCGGATCGCGGCCGAGCTGACCCGCATCACGCGGGATCCGTGGGACGCACAGCACCTCCCCATCCGCAACATCCGTTTCCTGAGTGCGGGCACGCTCCAGTTCGAAGTGCAGTCCTCCCAGGACGAGGAGATCGAGGAGGAGGAAGACGAGGGGGACGAGGAGGATGTCGAAGAGGACCAGGAGGAGGAACAGGAGGCCCCCGGCCGGCCCCGCACGCGCAAGAAGGTCCACTACTTCGAATACGACGTGGCCACGCAGACGCTGCGCGAGCTGGAAGACTACGAGAAGCCGCTCACCCACCCCTTCTGGGCCAGCGTGTCGCCCGACACGGCCTGGGTGGTCTTCGCGCGCGAGTTCAATCTGTGGATGATGAGCTACGAGGAGTACGAGAAGATCCTCGAGGCGCGGCGCGGCAAGACCGGTGATGAGGCGGAGAAGGCGGAGGAGGACGTCGAAGTCGAGGAGACCCAGCTGACGACGGACGGAGAGCGGCACTACTCCTGGGGCTTCGAGGGCCGCGGCGCGAACGACGAGGAGACCGAGAAGGAGTTCAAAAAGCGGCAGTCGTCGGGCGCCGTGTGGTCCCACGACTCGAAGTACTTCGCGCTCACCCGGTCGGACAGCCGCGATGTCGGCGAGCTCTGGGTGGTCCACGCGGTGGGCAACAAGCGGCCCAAGCTCGAGACCTACAAGTACTCGATGCCCGGCGAAGAGCACGTCGCCCAGACCGCGGTGCACGTCTTCGACATGGAATCCCGCGAGATGAGGCATATCGACGACGGCCCCTGGAAGGACCAGCGCATGGGGCTCTACCGGGACACCAGCACGCCCTTCAATCCCGACCCGTCGGCCATCAGGTTCTCGAAGTGGCTCTCCGATCAGAACGAACTCTACTACTTTCGCCACAGCCGGGATTTGCACCGGGCCGACGTGCTGAAGGCCGACCCCGCCACCGGCGAAGTGACCGTGGTGATCGAGGAGCGCCTGAACACCTACGTCGAAACCCAGTCCCCCTACCGCCTCGACAACGGTGACCTGCTCTGGTGGTCCGAGCGCGACGGCTGGGCGCACCTTTACCGCTATGCGGCCGACGGCACCGTCCGCAACCGCCTGACCGAAGGCCCCTGGCACGTGAGCGGCATCAGCGGGGTCAACGAAGAGGGCGGATACGTCCTCCTCCGCGCCAACAACCGGGAGGAAGGGGAGGACCCCTACTACTCGCACCTCTACCGCGTCGGCCTCGACGGACGCGGGCTCACCCTGCTGAACCCCGGCAACTACGATCACCAGGCCTCGACCAACGACGACGCCACCTACTTCGTCGATAACTACTCGCGGGTCAACAGCGTCCCGGCTTCAGCCCTCCACGATGCCTCGGGCCGCAAGATCATGGATCTCGAAGAGGCCGACTTCTCCGCGCTCATGGACGCCGGCTACGAGCACCCCGAGCCGTACACGGTCAAGGCGGGGGACGGCGTGACCGACCTGTACGGCGTCATGTACAAGCCGTACGACTTCGATCCCGCGAAGAAGTATCCGATCGTGGCCTACGTCTATCCCGGACCGCAGACCGAGTCGGTCAGCAAGGCGTTTTCCCTGAATCCCACCGAGCAGGCGCTCGCCCAGTTCGGCATCATCGTCATCACGATCGGGAACCGGGGCGGCCATCCCAACCGTTCCAAGTGGTACCACAACTATGGTTACGGGAACCTCCGCGACTACGGACTCGAAGACAAGAAGGTCGCGATCGAGCAGCTCGCCGACCGCCACGGCTTCATCGACGGCGACCGCGTGGGGATCTACGGCCACTCGGGAGGCGGCTTCATGTCCACCGCAGCCATGCTGGTCTACCCCGACTTCTTCAAGGTCGCCGTGTCGTCCGCCGGGAACCACAACAACGACGTCTACAACAACTGGTGGTCCGAGAAGCACCACGGGGTCAAGGAGGTGAAGGACTCCACCGGCGTCGTGACCGGTTTCGAGTACTCCATCGACCGCAACTCCGACATCGCCGCCAACCTGAAGGGGCACCTGCTGCTGACCACCGGCGACATCGACAACAACGTCCACCACGCGGGCACCTTCCGCATGGCCGAGGCGCTCATCCGGGCCAACAAGCGCTTCGACTTCTTCATCTTCCCGGGCCAGCGCCACGGCTTCGGGAACATGAGCGACTACTGGTTCTGGCTGCGGGCGGAGTACTTCGTGAAGCACCTGCTGGGGGACACGCAGTGGAACGTGGATCTTCTGGAGCTGCAGGGGGAGCGGCCGAAGGGGTAGGGGACCTCGGATTCCCTAACAGCGAGTGGGTCAATAATGTAAACTCCACTTGACATAATGTCAGGTGGAGTTTACTGACTCCCCCCTCTACACCCCAACTCCACCCACCCCCGCCCACACCCCAGCGCAACGAGCGCCGCCGGATCCCTCTCCGTCACGGGACCCTTGCTGCCGCGCAGGACAATCGGCAATTCCTCCATCGGCGGTCCGGCGCGCTCGTACCCGGTCCAGTCGGCCAACCCGGCGTCGCCCTCCGCCAACCCCTCCAGATTCGCGCAAGCCGGCCCGAACCCGCGCCGGCACCCGCGCTCGAATTCCCCCGTCGCGCCCACGAAGTCCCGGTCCATCCGCACCAGCAGCACCCCGAACTCGTTGCACGCCCATCCGGACCCCAGGTCGCAGAAGTTCTGCAGCATGACCCCGCTATAGTTGCACGCCCGCTCGTCGCCCGCTTCGCACGCGTCCCGCCAGAACGGGTAGTACTGACCCGCATGGTTGTCGCCCACGCCGCCCGTAAAGCTCATCGTCGCGAAAATCGTGCCCCACAGCCCCACCGTCACCACCCTCCGCCGCGCCCCGCCCCCACGCTGGAAAACACCCAGTAACTCCGGCCCCCTCCCGGCGAGCCACCCCGCCGCGCGATCCAGCCGCGGCGCCAGCAAATTCAGAATCGGCACCGGCAACAGCTTGTCATAGAAATTCGGCGCACCGACCGCATCCAGCAGAAACACGCTCAGAATCACCCCGCTCCCGTACAGCAACCCGAAGATCACCCGTCCCCCGTCCGAGCGGGGCGAGGTGGCCGGATCCGTGAAGAGCAGGTGCAGCCCCAGGAAGACCGAGATCGGGATGTACGCGTCGTAGAAGAAGTACATCCCGGTCGAGGCGTGGTAGATGAGCCCGAAAGTCAGGATCGTCAGCACCGCCGGCATCGTCATCATGGCAACGCCGAAGAGGAGTTGCGCCGGAACCGCCGCCAGGAAGATCACCAGGAACATGTGTGGCGGGACGAACTGGCTCTGGGCGATCTCGATGCCCAGCGTGATCTCGGTCTGGCCGGTCACGATCAGCGCCACGGCGGCCACGAAGAGCGCCAGCGCCGACGGGTTGAAGATGTGCCGCGAGTGCCCGCCCAGCTGCCAGCGGATGAACTCCTTGCCCGCGTAGACCAGCACGATCATCGCGAACTGGAAGAAGAACCACGGGCCCGTGAACCACAGGAAGAGGTTCACGCTGAAGATCACCGGAATCGGCCCCAGCCCGGCGGTGTAGCGCCCGCGCCGGGTCCATGCGAACAATCCCTCCAGCGCCACCGCCAGCAGCAATTGCGCCACGATCATCGGCGCCCATGTCGGCACCATGTCCACAAACATCCCCCACCACACCAGGAGCGCCCCCTGCGCCAGCGTCTGCATCCAGTGCGGGGTACGCAGCACGAACTCCAGGATCAGCGGCTCCCCACTCCGCCTGCGCGACGCGAAGAGCCAACCCGTCCACGCCAGAATCCCCGCCACCGCCACCACAAACGTCCACAGCGCGGCCGGGGTGTTCTGCACCCCCGGATGCAGCAAGAACGCAGCCAGCGCGGCGGCGATCCCACAGGGCAGGAGGAGCGGTCGCATGTCCGGCGCCGTACGCCCGTCAGGCCGGGCCGACTTCACCCCGCTCCCGCGTCTCACCCGGCGGACCCTTGCCGCGCGGTCTGCCGGGGTGCTTGCTCTTGATCTCGACCGCACCCATGCGGCCACTTTCTCCGTAGCGGAAAAAGGCCTGCGACGGCGACAGAATGCGGATGCTCTCGATCTCGTTCGGATCCTGGTCGAGCAGCATTCTGGCCACGTGTCCCGGCAGCGACGCCTGCGTGATCGTGGCCATCTCCGTGACCGAAGGGGGAGCGTAGACCACCACTCCGTCCAGCACGAGGAGGGTCGGGCGACACCCGTCACCCAGTTCGCGCAGATCCTGGAACGATGGCCTGCGCCGCGTCGACTGTATGCAGAAAGTGACGCCTCCGTGCCCTCCGGACTGGCGGATCTGCAACCGGGGGGGGGCCTTGGAGCGCATCACCTCCAGCAGCTTGTTGGTGCGTTTCGCCGCTTCCGCTACCTCCTCGGGGCCGATGAACTCCGACTCCCATCCCTGCTGGCGCGCCTCCATCTCCTCGCGTCGCGTGCCCTCCACCTGGATCCCTTCCAGCTGGATCGGCCTGGGCGT
Organism: Longimicrobiales bacterium; assembly: GCA_965208295.1. Classification (GTDB taxonomy): domain Bacteria; phylum Gemmatimonadota; class Gemmatimonadetes; order Longimicrobiales; family Gaopeijiaceae; genus Bin94. The sequence continues at coordinate 3,351,298 of OZ242328.1, forward strand.
GAGACGAAGAACCCAGACCTCTCCCGCAACCAGCGGGACCTCGTTCTCCAGCTCCTCGTAGGCGATGTGGAAGGTGGACACCACCTGTCTCGTGCCCGGCACCGCATCGATCCTGAAATAGCCCAGACTGTCCGTGATCGTTCCGAGGCGAAGCTCCGGGAAGTGCACCACCACATCCTCGATCGGCAGCCCGGTGACGGCGTCCAGCACTTCGCCCTCCACCATGGTCTGGCCCAGGGCCGGCGACCCGGCACCCAGACTCAACGGCAACAGCACCAACAAGCGCAGCCGCCCCCCGAAGCTGATCCTCCGGGGGGCGGCTCCTTTCGCGCGCATCCTGCGCCTCCTTCTCTCTAGCGGTCCGCGGACAAAGCCGCCCGAGCACCGAGAGCGGTGAGGCGCCGGGCTGGCAAGGCGCGACGAGAGGTGAATAGCAGGGCTATTCGCCCGAGGAGCAACGCAGAGCGAAGCCTCGGAGTTGTCGAGTGTATACTGTGATTGACAAAATGTAATGTTGTCTTTACATCGTGAACAGGTGAAGCGAAGCGCCCAGCCCGGATGCATCGCCGCTCGAATGCCGGGGGGATTTTGTCCGCGGGCTGCTTGCGGTCCGTGGGCCAACCCCACGTCCCGTCAGGAGCAGTACGGCGCCGGGCACACAGGCGCGCTATTTGCTGAAACATCTGGCTTGAGTGTCGATATTCTCGTTGACCTGGCACTCGTCGAGGGCAATCGGCATGCCGATATTGCGAGGACCTCCCAGAACGTCGCAGCTGACGCGCCGGTCAACCGTAGCCTCGTACACCACGCCGCCGCCGTCCAGGTGCGGGTGGTCCCAACGCTGCATGTCCCAAAGGCGCCGGCCCTCCAGCCAGAGGGTCAGGTGGCGCTCCCGGTCGAGGATGTCCCACCCCGACATCGAGGTCGGGTGTGCGCCCCCGTCTTCGCCGCCGGTGATCGATCCGATCGTGCCGTCGGATTCGAGGGCGTCGAGCCCGTAGTGGGCCCGAGCCTCGTTGATCCTGGTCATCGCGGTCGTCAGGTCTCCGTTGTTCAACGCGGCCTCGGCCTCGATGAGACGCATTTCGGTTCCCTTGACAAGCGGAATGTCGTCGTCGCGCGTCGGGTATTTCTCCTGCCGGTAATGAACCGTCTGGCCATCCGCCCCGTTGCCGCTGGGGCAGTTGGCAGCTGTGTCGGAACAGTCCGTCCACGGAGTGCGCGGGTCACCGGCTCCATACGTTCCCGCCAGCGTCATCCAGGCCGAGATCTCATGCCGTCCGTGCGTCTCGTTCCAGATAATGCTCTCCTCCCGGCCCGAGTTGGACGAATACGCAGCCGCGAAGACGAAGTCGGTGGGCACCATGGAAGCATTGGCCAGCGCGTTGGCGGCGTCGCCCAATCCCACGTATACCTGTGCCAGGCCTCCCCTGGCGGCGTTCACGATTTCGGGTGCGCCCGCGGCACCGCCGTGCTGAATTGCCGCTTCCAACAGTGGAATGGCCCGGTCGAAGGCAGCTTCCCGGTCCATCTCCGCCCCGGTGTCGATTTCACCACCGGGACCGGGGGTTTCGTCGGTGTACGGCGCGCTGAAGACCGTCTTGCAGAAGTTCTCGCCGAACCAGCGGTTGGCGAGCCCCGCAAAGAGATATGCCCTGGCCGTCTGGATATTCCCGTCGAACTGGTACCCCTCGATCTCCTTCATCCGAAGGAGCCCGGCCTCGGCTACCCAGCGCGCGCGCTGCACACCGGCCCAGAAGCCGTTGGCGTCTTCGGAATCGAAGAGCCCGCGGCGGTACCGGCCCGTGGAGAAGTAGCTCCCCGACCCCACGATTTCATCGGACAGGATCGCCGTCGTGAAGGCCAGGTTGTCGTAGGATGCGGAGAAATCGGAGGACATCCCCGTCACCAGCGACGCGACGCCCGCGGCCGTGTTCAGGTCGTCGTCCAGGATTCGTCCGGGGTTCTTGACGTCGAAGAGGCCCTCGTCGCAGCCGGTGACCGCAAAGGCCGCCACAAGCGCGCCGAGCATGAAGTATCGTGTCTTGATCGTTTTCATGATTCTTGTCCCCCCCGGCCTAGAAGTCCACCCGCGCCGACAGCACGAAGCTGCGGAACGGAGGGAGGTTGTAGTATTCCTGCCGGAACAGGACGTCGGCCGAACCGTCCTCGAAGGCCTCGGGGTCGACGCCTTCATAGTCGGTGAAGGTAAGCAGGTTCCTGCCCTGCAACCGCACCGTGGCCGAGCGGAAACGCCCGGGGATCCACTCCTGCGGCAGCCGGTAGCTGAGCGACACGGAACGGAGCTTGAAGAAGTCCGCCGGCTGCGTCCACATGCCGTAGCGCGTCACCGACGGGTCGCAGAGCGCCCGCTCGCCGGCCGTCAGCTGGTCGCGCCGACCATCGGAGATGGCCTGGTTAACGTCCCGGCAGGTCGGCCAGACGCTCCGCCGCGCGTTCTGATACGCGGTCCCGGAGGAAAGCCAGTGTCCGCCCATCCCTTCGCCCACCATGTCCAGCGTGAGGCGCTGTCCGAGCGTCAGGGTGGTGTTGACGTTGTAGGTGCGGGTCGGTGTGGTCGAACCCAGGCATTGGGTTGCGTACCGCGGCGCCGCCACTTCGTCCGGGTTCTGCACGCGGTCGTGACAGAAGGCCGGCAGCGGGAAGTACACCAGCTCCCCGACTTCGCACCCCTGGCCGATGAAGCCGTTGCCGTCGAAGTCGGCCCCGTTCGACAATTCCTCGGTGCATTCCATAGGCGCCTGCACGTAGTTGCGCCAGCCGACGGGAATGGCGTCGAGGACGCCGAGGTCCTCCACCCTGGAATTGGCCGTCGCCAGGCCCGCGCCCACGTCCCAGATCAGCGCTTCGCTCGACAACAGATTGACGTTGACGAACGCCTCGTGCCCCCGGTTGCTGACCAGGCCCACGTTCTCGAACTGCGTTCCCACGAATCCCCCCGACGGAATCTGCGTGACGGGGATCAGCGCGTCCGAGGTCTTCTGATAGAAGTACTGGTACTCGAAGGAGACCTTGTCGTTCAGCGTCGAACCTTCGAATCCCGCCTCGTATTCCGTGCTCCGCTCGGGACCCAGCGTCGGGTTCCCCAGGTTGTCCGGGGTCACGCCCGGTCTCCCGTTGTCGCCGGCCACCGACGCCCAGGTGCGGGCCGCGTCGAAGAGTCCGGGCGCCTTGCCCGACGACCCGAACGCGCCGCGGAGCTTGAGCAGGCCGAAGCTCTCGGGAAAGAAGCTCTCGTCGGAGACGACGTAGGCGAACGATGCCTTGGGATAGCTCTGAAGGCCGAAGTCCTTACCGAAGGCGGAGTGGCCATCCACGCGCAGCCCGAGGGTCAGGAAGAACCTGTCCCCGGCACCGAGCACCTCTTCGAAGAAGAAGCCGCCGCTGGTAACGGTGCTGTTGACCTCGAACGCTTCGGTGATCGCGCCGGATTGAAGAACCTTCTCGCCAGGGCCGGCGAAGTCGTCGCCGAAGCCGTTGGTTCCGGTGATGAAGTCGTTGTACAACTGGCCCCCGAGGGAGAACCGCGAGGAGAACCCGAAGAGCTCGCTGGTCCAGCTTCCCGCGTAGTCCAGGGTGAGCTTCCGGTAGGTCCGCTCATCGGTCTCGCGGTTGCCGAGCTGCACGTAGAAGTAGCCCCAGGGGCGCTCCTCGAAGTATTCGTTGCGCGTCCAGTCGATCCCCGCGTTCAGCCTGTGCTGCATCCCGTCCATGGGGGTCCAGATCAGGTTCATCCCGGAGGTGAACCGGTCGTTGATGTTGGTGATGTCCATGTCGAGGAGCTTGCCGTCCTCGTCATTGGTGTAGTCGCTGCCGCCACGGAAGACGTTCAGGAGGAGACCCTCGGCGTTGTTGCCGTCGGGTACCCAAGTGACGTCCCGGTGGGCGTAGAAGGTGTTGAAGCGGATGTCCAGATCCTCGGCGGGGGCGAAGGCGAAGTTGCCGCGGAGGTTCCAGGACTCCTGTCCCTGGTCGGGGCGCTTGACGCCGTCGCTGTTGAATCCGGTGTCGAAGACGCCACCCTGGGTGCCCCACCTCGACGATACGAAGTAGTTCATGCGCTCGGCGCCGCCCCGCACCGACAGGTTGTAGCTCTGTGTGCGGCCGGTCTTGAGCCAGGAACCGCTGGCCGGACAGGACGGGTCGGCCGGGAACTGCGAGTCGCCGCCGGAGAAATTGGCGTCGCCTGTGAAGTTGCAGTTGTTCAGCCCCAGGCCGGTCGGGTTGACGCTGGCTGCCGGACCGATGTGGCCCAGGTTGTTGATTCCCTGGTCGATCGTCATGCTCCACGCCGGCGCGCCGGCTACGCCGCGCTTGGTGAAGATCTGGATCACGCCGCCCGCCGCCTCGGTGCCGTACAGCGTCGTGGCGGCCGCCCCCTTGATGACCTCGATCCGCTCGATGTCGGCGGGGTTGATGTCGTCGAAGGGGTTCGTCTGCTGGTTGGCCTCGTCGGAGTGGATCAGCCCGCGCTCGCGAACCCGGATGCCATCCAGGTATACCAGCGGCACGTTGCTGAACGAGACGGAATTGTTGCCTCTCAGCTTGAAGGTCGATCCCGCTCCGACCTGGCCGCCGTTGGTCAGCACCGTCCCTCCGAGCGTGCGTCCCTGCATGATGTCGGCCACCGAGCTGACGGGTGCCGACTCGAACACGTCGGAGTTGATCTGGGTGACGGAGTTCCCGATCTCGCGCCGGCGCGCGGCGCCGGCGGTGCCCGTCACAACCACGCCCTCGAGGCTGATGGCCTCCGAACGCATGGAGAAGTCCTCGACAACGGCGCCGTCGGCCGTGACCTCGACCTCGGCGGTCACTGTCCCATAACCGATGAAGCGCACCTGGACCGTGTGCGTGCCGGCCGGCACGTTCTGCAGCAGGTAGCGGCCGACGTTGTTGGCCTGAATCCCGAGATTCAACTCCGGGATACTGACCTGGGCACCCGCGATGGGCTGCCCGTTGGTCGCGTTGCGCACCACGCCCGTGATGCTGCCGGTTTGGGCCTCCGCGGGCGCCTGAACCGCAGCAAGCATCACGGCCGCCGCGATCAGCGGCCGGATGGCGGTCCGGACGACCGCCCGGCTAACTCGTGTTACTGACATTGTACCTCCTTGTTGGAGTGTTGACGTAAAGCGGGGCCGCGAGTCATTCGCGACCCCTATTGTATACAATTTCGCATCCGGTGTCCCGCCGCAAGAGGGCAATTCCTTCTACCGGCTACCATTTCAGGGGGATGACGAACGACACCCCGGGCGTGAACTGGTCCGTCTGGTCCTCGTCCGGATTAGGTCCGGTGTTCACGTCGCCTTCAAAGCCCAGATAGGTGAGGGCGGCCACAACCGCCACCACCCCCGCCGACAGCAGAATGCTGCGTCCGTGACTGGCCTCCTTGCGCTGCAGCAAGAGGATGGAGCCCAGGGGCAGGTTGACTTGCCGGTGCGATGTCGGCGTGGTCAGCAAAAAGGTGGCCGAGTCACCCGCGAAATCGACGAATCGGGCGTTGACGAGCCCCTCGTTCCCGGACACGAACGCGACGTTCCTCGCCAGTTCCTCCGGTGCGAGGCGCATCCGCACCGGCTGCTGCGGCGGGAGGTCCTCGATCCGGGCCTCGTGATAGCTCGCGCAGCCGGTGCTCAGGGCGAAAAGGCCAAGGATCCCCGGGACAATTGCGCGCAGGCGGGGGGACGCCGGACCGGCAGGGCACCCCGGAGCGGGGAGCGCGCCGGGGGCCGAGCGGAGCCGGCGCGCCTGCAAAAGTCTTGTCCACATCAGTCCGTTGATCCTCGTAACCGGTTATTCCCTCGGAGCGATTGCCGATGCCCGGCAGCAGCATCCGTGCCCCGGAACCGTTCGCTCACACGGCCAAGTATTCTCACAACAGAGGGTGGATGGACGCAAGCCACCGAACCGGGTCCCGCCGGCGGGGGGGGCTGCCAGATCGCCCAAGAGGTCAACCGCACTTTACATTCTGTCAACCAAAGTTACCTCCCCAGGCCGGAACCACTCCCATGAGACCACGAATCGTCCTCCTCGCCTGCACCCTCGGCCCCCTCCTCCCCACCACCACCCCCGCGCAGCAGCCCCCCGCAACCGACACAACCACCCCCCGCGTCGTCGTCCTCGGCACGGGAACCCCCAACGCCGACCCCGACCGCTGGGGCCCGGCGGTGGCAGTCGTGGCCGGTGGACGCGCATACCTGGTCGACGCGGGCGCGGGGGTCGTCCGCCGGGCCGCCACCGCCGCGCGCGACCACGACATCGCCGCGCTGGCTCCCGAGGGTCTCGACCGCGTCTTCATCACCCATCTCCACTCGGATCACACCGTGGGCCTCCCCGACCTGATCCTTTCGCCGTGGGTCCTCGACCGCCCCGGGCCGCTCCTCGTCTTCGGCCCACCCGGCACGGCCGCCATGGCCGCCCACATCGAGGAGGCGTGGCAAGAGGACATCCACATGCGGCTCTTCGGACTGGAGCCGCGCGACGCGAACGCCGACGCCTACCGCGCGCCCGTGACCGAAACGACCGGCGGCGTCATCTACGAAGACGAGAACGTGCGCGTCACGGCGATCCCGGTGCTGCACGGTTCGTGGCCGCACCCGCTCGGCTACCGCTTCGACACCGGCGGCCGCTCCATCGTGATCTCGGGGGACGCGCGCCCTTCCGAAACGCTGGTGGGGGCGTGCGACGGCTGCGACGTGCTGGTCCACGAGGTGTACTCGGCGGAGGCGTTTCAGCGGCGGCCGCCCGAATGGCAGGCCTACCACGCCCGCTCCCACACCTCCACGGTGGAGCTGGCGGAGATGGCCGGGCGGGCGCGTCCGGGGCTGTTGGTTCTGTACCACCAGCTCTACTGGGGCGCCACCGATGAGGACCTGGTGCGCGAGATCCGGGAGGCGGGGTATGAGGGACCCGTGGTCTCCGCGGTGGATCTCGGGGTGTATTGAACCACCGGCCATTGCCCGACCCGTCCCCGGTCGCTAGAATCCGCGCGCCGAATTCGCGATCTTACAGGGCGGGTTTTCGGAGACCAATCCGCCGAGCGAGGACAATGACGAGGTTCCCGACAAAAAACTTCAACAGGACATACCACGCCGCCGCCGCCACACTGCTGGCGGTCCTGACGGGCGCGTGCGGCGGCTCCGAACCCGGTCTGGCCCGGGGCGAACTGCTCTTCGATACCTGCTCGCCCTGCCACGGCGACGACGGCGCCGGCAAGCAGTCGCTGGGGGCGCCGGCCATCGCGGGGGGGTCCGGCTGGTACCTTTCCGCCCAGCTCCTGAAGTTCAGGGGGGGTGTGCGGGGGTATCACCACACCGATGACGAAGGGCTGCGCATGCGCCCCATGTCGCGTGCGCTCTTCGACGCCACCGGCGACATCGAATCGGTGGTGGAGTACGTGGTCAGCCTGCCCATACCGGATCCGCCGAGCACCGCCGAGGGGGGCGATGTCGAGGCCGGCGAGGCGGAGTACGCGGCACTCTGCGCGAATTGCCATGGCAGGGACGGCCGTGGGGACGAGACGCTCCAGGCACCGTCCATGCTGCACCTGAACGACTGGTACATCGCGTCGTCGCTGAGGAAATACCGGGACGCGGTCCGGGGCGCTAGGGGAGACGGCTTCGAGGCCAACATGCGGGCGGCCATGACCGGGGTCACGGACGAGCGCATCGACAACGTCACCGCCTACATCATGACCATGCAGCGGCTGCCCCGGAAGGCGGCCGCTCCGCCTCCGCCGCCGTTGCCGCCCATCGACATCGACCCCGCGATCCTGCCCGAGGGGGTAACGGTCGCGATGGTTGAGGAAGGACAGCAGATCTTCAACACGGGCACCGGAATCTGCTTCACCTGCCACGTGCGGGAGGGAGTAGGCGGAGCCCTCGCCCCGCCCCTCATCGACGACGAGTGGCTCAACATCGACGGCGAGTACGAGTCGATCGTGCAGATCATCATGGACGGGGTGCCGGAGCCCATGGAATACCCCGGGATGATGCAGCCGCGCGCGGGGATGCCGCTCACCGACGAACAGGTGCGCGCCGTAGCCGCCTACGTATTCACCCTCAGCCGCTGACGACCATGGCAGCGAACCCAACCACCGACGGACCCACCCACGCCGAGCTGGCCGCGCAGATTCCCGACGCGGCCCCGGACGAGTCCAACGAGGCAATCATCTTCGCGCAGAAGACCATTCGGTGGACGGTGCTGCTGGCGATCGGCTTCGTCGGCGCGGCGGTGGTCTACACCTTCATCATGCAATGAACGGAAGGGACATTCTCTAGATGGGCTTCCTCGAACGCATGGGCCACTTCTTCGACGACATCGGGCTGATCCGGATCGGGTCCTCCTACGCGGCCGACATCGACTTCCTGATCATGCTGGTGCTGGTGGTGGTGGGGGTGTGGTTCCTCGCCGCCGAGTTCATCTTCGTCTACTTCATCATGAAGTTCCGGGAGAAGGGGGACGGGCGCAGGGCCGACTACATCGACGGGAAGGACAAGCGCCACAAGCGGTGGATCACCTACCCTCACATGGCGGTGCTGGTCTTCGATGTCCTGATCATCGTGGTGTCGTTCAACGTCTGGCACAAAATCAAGCTGGACCTGCCCGAGAACCCCGACTGCGTGATCCGGGTCACGGGGCAGCAGTGGGCCTGGATCTTCCAGCACTGCGGCGCGGACGGGGAACTGGACACGGCCGACGACATCTACACGGTGGACGAGCTTCACGTCGAGAACGAAAAGCTCTACCACTTCAGGCTCGAGGCCAAGGACGTCCTCCACAGCTTCTCGGTCCCGGTCTGGCGGATCAAGCAGGACGCGATCCCGGGGCGCAGCATCACCGGGTGGTTCCAGCCAACCCTGACGGGCAAGTTCGATGTCCAGTGCGCCGAAATTTGCGGCTTCGGCCATACCGTCATGCAGGGCACGGCTTTTGTGGAGACCGCGGAAGAACACGCCGCCTGGGTCGCGGCGAACACGCCGGCGGAGGCTGCCACGCCGACCGCCGACAACACGCCTTCGGCCCGGTAGCGAGAATGGAGTACCGATATGGTTGAGCCCGCCGTCGATCTGACACACGGACACCCCCACGACGACCACGAGCACCACGGTCCCCAGGGGTGGTTGAAGTACCTCTGGTCCACGGACCACAAGGTCATCGCCATGCAGTACATGTTCACGGGCATGTTCATGGCCATGGTCGGCGGGTTCATGGCGTACGTCTTCCGCATGCAGCTGGCCTTCCCGGGGATGAACGTGCCCGGCTTCGGGATGGTCTCGATGGGCGAATACAACGCCCTGGTCACCAATCACGGCACGATCATGATCTTCTGGGTGGCCATGCCGGTGCTGCTGGCCGCCTTCGGGAACTACCTGATCCCGCTCATGGTCGGGGCGGACGACATGGTCTTCCCCAAGATCAACCGCCTGTCGTTCCAGGTCTTCTTCGTCAGCACGATCGTGATCCTGGCGTCGCTGGTGGTGGAGGGGGGAGGATTCGCCGGGGCGTGGACGGCCTACCCGCCGCTTTCGGCGAACGAGACGTACAACCTCACGCCGCTCGGCAGTACCCTGTGGGTGATCGGTGTGGGACTGGAGTTCGTGGCCTTCCTCCTTGGAGGGATCAACTTCATCACCACACTCATGAATTCGCGCGCGCCCGGGATGCGCGCCTTCGACGTGCCGCTGGTGGTTTGGATGATCGTGGTCGCGAGCATCCTCTTCATGCTGTCGGTGGGGCCGCTGCTGGCCGGCGCGGTCATGCTGATCTTCGACCAGACGATCGGGACCGGCTTCTTCAACCCGGCCACCGGGGGCGACCCGATCCTCTGGCAGCACCTCTTCTGGTTCTTCGGACACCCCGAGGTGTATGTCGTGCTGCTGCCGGCGATGGGCGTGGTGATCGAGATCATTGCCACCTTCGCGCGCAAGAAGGTCTTCGGCTACCGGATCGTGATCTTCACGGTGGTGGCCACGGGGGTGCTGAGCTTCTTCGTGTGGGCCCACCACCAGTTCATCGCGGGAATCGACCCGCGCATGGCGAACATCTTCACGATTACGACCCTGCTCATTTCGGTCCCCATCGCGGAGCTGTGCTTCGTTTACATTGCCACGTTGTACGGGGGCTCGATCCGGCTCACCACGCCCATGCTGTGGGCGCTCGCCTTCGTGGCCGAGTTCCTGATCGGAGGCGTGACCGGGATCTTCCTGGGCGCGGCGGGCGCGGACATCTACTTCCACGACACGTATTTCGTGCTCGCCCACTTCCACTACACCTTCTTCCCGATCGCCATCATAGGGACCTATGCGGCCTTCACCTACTGGTTCCCCAAGATGTTCGGGAAGATGATGGACGACCGTCTGGGCAAGTGGCACTTCTGGCTCACGATCATCCCCTTCAACATGATCTTCATCCCGCTCTTCGTGCTCGGGATGGGGGGACAACACCGCCGCATCTCCAACTACTCGGGCTTCTCGGAGCTGGCGCGCGACGGGTTCCAGGACATCCGTGTGTTCGCGACACTCTCGCTGCTGGTCATGCTCCTCGCGCAACTCATCTTCTTCTACAACTGCTGGAAGACCTGGCGCTCCGGCCCGAAGGCGGGGAAGAACCCCTGGAAGGCGAACTCGCTGGAGTGGACCACCGAGTCGCCCCCGCCGCACGGCAACTGGCACCCCGACGAGATGCCGGTCGTCCACCGGGGACCCTACGAATTCAGCGTTCCCGGCCGCGAAGACGACTACTGGCCGCAGAATGAGCCCCCCCGACGAGATTCCTGATGCCCCTCACGCACCCTCGTTTGTTCTGTTTACCTGAACCCACCAAGCCGACCACATGAGGCCCATCGCGACGACCCGCGCCGCGACCGGGATCGCCACCGGCAAGCTCGCCGTGTGGTGGGTGCTGGCCTCCGAGGTGGTCATCTTCGGGGGGCTGCTCGCCTCCTACGTCATGTTCCGCCTGGGACATCCCGAGTGGGCGGACGCCGCTGCGGTCACGAATACGTACATCGGGGCCTTCAACACCTGGGTGCTCCTTACCTCGAGCCTGACCGCGGTGCTCGCGCATCAGGCCGCCGAGAGGGGTGACGGCAAGAGAGCCGCGATGTTCCTGTATTGCACCATCGTCGGCGCTCTCATCTTCCTCGGCGTCAAGACCTACGAGTGGTGGTACGAGATCTCCCACGGGTACACGATCACCTCGAACGGCTTCTGGGCGTTCTACTACACCGCCGCCGGCCTTCACGCCTTCCATGTGATCGCGGGCGCGGTGATCATGGCCTTCGTGGCCAGGGACGCCGCCAGGGGCCGCGAACTCCACCGCGTCGAACTGATAGGGATCTACTGGCACTTCGTCGATATCGTGTGGATCTTCCTGTTCCCTCTGCTCTACATCGCGAAATAACCCATGGCCGGTCACTCGGAAGACAAGGGATTCCTCGGCAATCACTACGTGAAGGTCTATGTGGTGCTGTTGGTGTTGCTGGCGGTCAGCATCGCGGGACCGCTGGTGGGCGAACGGCTGAACCGGCCGGTCGACATCTTCGGGATGCAGTTCAGTCTCGGCATCGTGATCACGCTGATCACGGCGTTCGGGATCGCGGTCGTCAAGGCCTGGCTCGTCATCAAGAACTTCATGCACCTGTCCATCGAGCGGCCGATCGCCAAGATCTTTTTGGCGGCGTCGGTGCTGCTGCTCGCGCTTTTCTGGGGCGGCGTGGCGCCGGACGTGCAGCTGCACGACGGGCGCATGTGGGAGAACCTGGCCGCGAAGGAGGCGGTGGACCGGGGGCTGGCGGAACCCGAACACGCCGCCGACGAGCACGCGACGGACGAGCACGCCGAGGACGTGGCGCATGTGAGCCTGGTCCCGACCCACAAGTCGACCGACAACCTGCTGCCAGGGGGCTACAACCTGGCCCACGCGGGGTTCTGGACGGTGCTCATTCTTGTGGCGGTGGGGACCAACGCGGTGGCGATCATGCTCTCGATCGGGGTGCTGATCCTGGTCTTCGAGACACTGAGTCACATACCGCTTGTGCGACGGCTGCTGGGGCCGATCGTGGCCATCGTGATGAGGCTGCCGGGCGTGGGCAGGCTCCGGACGCGGCTGGTGGGGGCGGGGGAAGCGTAAGAGGGAAAGAGAGGTTGACATGACAGCACGAGCATCGATCATCCCGTTCCGGCCGAGGCCGCGCCGGGCCGAGAAGCTGATCTCCAACGGCGTGCTGGGCATGCTGCTCTTCGTCTTCGTTGAGGTGATGCTCTTCGCGGGCTTCATCTCGGCCTTCGTGATCATCAAGTCGCGCGCGGTGGGTTCGGTGTGGCCGCCGCCCAATCAGCCGCGGCTGCCCTTCGAGGAGACGGCGGTCAACACGAGCGCGCTGATCGCGAGCGGGATCGTGTTGCTGATCGCGCACCGGCTGTACCAGCGCGGGAGGGAGTCGGTCGCCTGGCTGCTGGCGTTGGCGACGGTGCTCGGCGGGGTGTTCGTGTGGCTGCAGGGCGCGGAGTGGGTGGCGCTGGTTCGGGAAGGCCTCACCATAACCTCGTCCAACTACGGGAGCCTCTTCTATACCATCATCGGGGCGCACGCGGCGCATGCTGTCGTGGCGATCTGCGTGCTGGCGTGGGCGTGGGTGCGGATGACGAGGGGCAGGCTGTCCCGCGAGGCGATGTCGACGGTGTCGCTGTTCTGGTACTTCGTGGTGCTGGTCTGGCCGTTTCTGTACTTCCAGGTTTACTTGTAGGGCATGAGGATGAAACGGGGGATCCGGATCGGACGCTGGGCGTTGCTCGGCGCGGCGGGGGCGGTCGTTGTGATGGTCGCCGCGATGCCCGAGGCCCTGCACGCATGTCCCGTGTGTTTCGACCGGGACGACGAGGCGCGGATCGCCTTTCTGGCCACGACGGGGCTGCTGACGCTGCTGCCGCTGGGGCTGGTGGTGGGGACGGGGGCGTGGTTGAGGCGGCGGGCGCGTGAGTTGCGGGGGGATGAGGGGGGCGGGGAAGCGCGGGACTAGCGGTTTCGCTCCGCCGGGACCACATCGGCTGTTCACCGACGCAGTTTTGACGCAATCATGTGTCGCGCGTCAGCGATTCCCTCGTATATTGCCAACCTTGTCCGCGGACGCGTTGGTGGCGACCGGTTTTGCGAAGTGAGTCCGCGGTACCCATGCAAAAGGGAGGAGTGGACAGGGCCGTGTACGACAGCGAGTTGTTCCAAGCGGAGCTTTCATCCAGCCTGAAGAGACTGATCACCAACCCCAAGCGACTCGGCGCGGTAAGCTTGTGGAACACGCTGGACCCGGATGAACGGGCGGCAGCGGCGCGGGCATACCTCACTGCCGACCCGCGTGGGCGCGAAGGGTTGAACGGGATCATTGCGAGAGCCCGCAATTTCCGGCCCGCCACGGTGCAGAAATGGACGGAAGAGAAGATCGTGAAGGCAGCCAGACATGTTCCGCTCCACGACCCAAAGGTTGCGTCGGGACTATTGCGCTGCCTCCACATTTCCGGCCAACCCGCAATGGTGACCGGGTTCCTGGATTCCCTGGGTGTAGCCCACAACCAGGGCCAGGTCGACAACCCGGCCACGATAGACGCCGAGGAAGATGTGGTGCGGTCCGCGATACGCGGAATCGTGAAGGCATTCGGACCGCGGTCGTCTGTGATCTACCTGTTGGCTTTGCGGGTTACGGGCGAGCCGGTGGGAGAGAAGGCGCGGACCTGGCTCCAGGAGCTGCTGGAGGCACCCGCCGACGAAGCGGGTGCCGGTGCGGAGGAGTCCCGCGCGCCCGAGGTGGAGGAGGCGGAGCGTGACCTGGAAGAGGACCAGTTGGAGGAGGACGACCCCACGCGTCAGCTTACCTTCACAACGCTTGACCGACTGTTGATTCACGCTGCCGTCGACACGGCCGCTGGAATCAAGGGGGCCCTCAGCGAAGATCAGCTGGACGACGTGGTTGACGAGTTGGTCACGCTGAACGGCCGCAGACACCAGTCCCACTTTCACGCCGGCTTTCGCGACGTGCTCTTCGACAAGCCGGTCGCCGAAGAGCTCCCTGCGGCAAATCAGTCACGGCTTCGCTGGTACTGGACCGGGGCCGTCCAGGGCTGGGCAAGGCGTGAGCGATGGGATGCCATCGTACGCGAGCATGCGAAGAACCCCGTGGTCAGAGAACTGGGCAGTGGAGCGAGCGTAGCTTCGGTCAATGCCGTTCGGCACATCGTCGAGGCGCTGCGGCAGGAAGGGCGAACGGCCGCGATCGCGCAGTTCGTCAAGGTTCGCGCACTCGTGGGGCAGCCCGGGCTCTTCAAGCTGCTGCTCGACTCCGCCACCGAACTTCTGGGCAAGGGCGACGCGGCCAGTGCGCTGCCCCTCCTTGAACTGCTCATGAGGACACGCAGGGAACTCGAGAAGCGGGGCGTGTCGCCGACCGAGCGGTTGCTCCTCGACGCTCACCGGCGCATGGCACACTGTCTCCGCCACCTTCACCAGCACGCCCGTGCGCGCAGGCTGCTGAGAGACCTGCTGCAGCAGGAGCCGGATCCGAACATCCATGCCATGGTACATGCCGATCTGGGTCTCATGGACGGGGGATTCGACGCGTTGGAGGAAGTGGTGCTGCCTCTGCGCCGCGACGAGCTCGCCGGGGTGGTGGACAGGCTCGCGAAGGGGATCGGGCATTTTCGGGATTCCGTCAAGGTCGACACGGGTTTTTCGGCGCACGGCCACTATTGCCTGGGTGTGCTGGCGCTGGGCCGCGCGGTGGACGACCACGCCTTCGAGGACGCCGAGCATCATCTGCAGTATGCACGCGTTCATTTCTCGGAGGCTGCCGACTCCTATTCCGGCGACCTGGTGGAGCACGTCAACCTCTATTTCGGGATCGCCAAGGCGCTGCAGCTATCATCGAACAAGCTCGCCCATGCAGCCGATGTGATCACCCGATCTCTCAGGTCCGGGGCCCGCATGCCGGTCTACCTCATCGATCAGACGGTGGAAGCGCTTGGTCTGGCGGAGGAAAAGGAGGACCTGCTTCGTGTCGCGGAGGCCATGCTCGACACGGGCGGTGACTCGGCGCTGGACGAACTGGCCACCTGCGATGCGGCGCTCGATCACTGTCCGGCGCTGGCCGACAGCCTGCGGGAGCGAGCAGGTGCAGAAGGCAGGGCCGCCACGGACCGAGCCGCGGATCTTCGCGCTGCCCTGCGCGGCTTCCTGAACCGGGGAGACTGGCAGGTTGCTGGCGAAACCCTGGACGGACTCGAGGGACTTGCCCAGGATGATGTCGCGGTGTCGAAGTTTGTCGCGTTGCTCGAAGACCGGACCTCCTACGACCCCGCCTGGGACCTTGAGGACGCGATCGTCGCCCGCGCCCGGTGCCATGAGCGTCGCGGCGAGTTCCTGGAAGCAACCAGCGTCCTGCGTGCGCTCTTCCATCGTTTCGCGTCCTCCGAGACATCAGCCGGACTGAATGACGCGGCGGGTGTACTGGAGAGAATCAGGAGTTACGGGATCGATCCGTCTCATCATTCGGCGATGACAAGCAGATACGAAGGGCTTCTGGCCGTCCGGGAGGTGGAGGCGGCGGTGCCGGATGAACCGGGCGTTGCAGCGCGGGTCAGAGTCCTGGTGATCGGTGGAGCGCAAACGCAGGCACGGGGCGAGGACGCCGTGCGAGACAGGCTGCGGGAACTGTACCCCCATATTCGCGCGCGGTTCATCCGAACGGGATGGAGCGGGAACTGGAGTCGCACCTTCCAGGAAATCGAACGCGAGATGGCGAAGCACGACGCACTGGTGATCATGCGCTTCATGCGGACGCATCTCGGCCGTGAAATCCGGCGGACCTGGAGCGGGCCGTGGCGTTCCTGCTGGGGCGGCGGCCCCGGCGCAATCGTGGAAGCGGTGGCCAGGGCGGCGGCGGCGCGCTGACAACCTGTTGTGTCCTCGGGTCGTCGGGCGTCAGTTCCCCAGCGCGGCCTCCACCCCTCCCACAAAAGTCGAATCCCCTTCCGGAATCGGACCGATCCAGCTGAACGCGACGGTCCCGTCCCGGTTGAAGAGGACCGACGTGGGGAGACCGCGCGCGTGGAACAGGTCACGGGACACGGCGTCGGGGTCGAGGGCGATGTCGTACTCGACGCCGAATTCCTCCACGAACTCGATGACGGCGTCGTGGTCCGCCCGACGATCGACCGAGACGCCCAGGATGCGCAGGCCACGGTCGCGGTAGCGTTCGTAGACGGCCTGGAGGTAGGGCGTTTCGGCTCGGCAGGGGTGGCACCAGGTAGCCCACAGGTTGACCAGGAGGACGTGGCCGCGGTAGTCGGCGAGGGAGACGGGGGTGCCGTCGTGCAGCGAGGTGGCGGTGAAGTCGGGGGCGGGGTCGCCGGTGCGCAGGCTGGGGGATTCGGAGGGGATACAGGCCGCGAGGAGCAGGGTGGTTGAAGCCAGGAGGAATCGAGGCCTCGTGGAACAGTATAGTAAACTACACATTACAATTTGTCATGTTTACATTACATTGTGGATGACCGAATGTACGGTAAGTATGCCTGGTCGGCCGAGTGTAAGCGGGACTCCCTGGCACGGTCCGCTTGGCCGCCGGTCATTGAATTGCTCAATTGCCGGCCCTCGCCGGGGCTGACCGCGGACTGTCGGGCGGTTCCACAAACTCCGTCGAGAAGGGACCCACGCCGTGGACCTGGACGACGGTCACCTCTTCCACCCACATGTAGGCGGGTTCGTCGGCGGCGATCGCGATGTAGCTTCCGGAGCCGTATGCCCTGGCGGCCGCTTTGTCCATTGTCTCGCCCAGGCCGACGAAGAAGCGCCCCGAAAGAACGGTCATGTGCTCGGTGACGGGGTGAGTGTGGGGTCCCATGTTGAAGCCGGGGTGGACCTCGAGGCGGAAGGCGAAGAGTTCGCCATCGGCGCTGGGGTCGCCGTAGAGGGGCAGCATGCGCACGCCGTTGTTGAGTTCACCCCAGGGGAGGGACTCGCCGTCGTGGAAGACGGTGCCGGCGGCGTCCTGGGCGTGGGCGGGGGTGGTGATGCAGACGGAGAAGAGGGCGAGAAGGCAAAGCTGGGCTCCGGTGGTGCGCACGCAGCGTCGGATGAGGGAGGAGATCATCGGATTCGTCCTGATTGGCAGGGTGTTGGGGTTGGAGGTCCTGCAGATCGAATATGGCTTTGCGGGGTGGAAGGCGCATCACCGGTGGTCCGAATGGGATGCCCGCCGTGGCCGAGCCGCGGGCCAATCGCCCTTGCCGCGCTCGGCTGGCTCGCGCAAAGCTTACCGGTCCTGTCACCCGGGGACCGAGACCTCCACCCAGGAGCCGAGTTCGTGAAAAACCCATCCGCCGGCGTCCCAGCCACTCTGACACCCCGCTGGAGAATCCTCACCGCGCGCGGATTCATCCACGGCCTGCTCGCGGCCACCCTCTTCTCCCTGATCCCCGAATCCGGGGCGGGGCAATGGCGCAACCGCTACCCCCACGTCCAGGGGTACGGGCATCACGTCTACCTGGAGGGGTACGAGCTGCCGGTGCTCACGAACGGTCCGATCGACCCGGCACCGTCGCCGGGCGGGCGCCACATCGCCTTCTCGGCGCGCGGCTGGATCTGGATCATGGACCTCGAGTCCCGCACGGCTCGGCAACTCACCCGCGGCCGCGACCTCGACTCCCGCCCGGCGTGGCATCCTTCCGGCAACCGCCTCGCCTTCGTGCGCGACAACGACCATGACACGCGAATCGTCGTCGTCGGCACCGATTCCGGCGAGGAGTTGCGCACCATCGACTCGCCCGCGCTCGATCTGGATCCGGCCTACTCGCCGGACGGCGGCATTCTGTACTACGTCTCCGGCAAGGCAGGCACGCTCGATGTCTGGGCACTGGATCTGGCATCCGGAGAAGAGGCGGCGGTCACCGCCGAGCCGGGCATCGAGATGCGGCCGCAGCCCGTTCCCGGCACCGAGGATGTGATGTTGCTCGCCAAGAGAGGCGGCGACCGGGTCGAATTGCGGTCGCGCGGTGGAGGGGAACCGAGGGTGCTCGTTTCGGGGAACATCCTGTCCATGGCGAGGCCGGCGGTCAGTCCCGGCGGGGCGGACTTTGTTCTGGGCCACCCCACCCAGGACGGATGGGATCTGCGCGTCCACAGCGTGCAGGAGCCCGGCGCTTCCGTGTTGCTGACCGGGGGCGGGCTGCCCCTCACGCCGGCGTGGAGCGCAGACGGCCGCTGGGTCTATTTCTCCGAGGCGGACGACCGCGAGGTCATGCACCTGAAGCGGGTGGCGGCGTCCGGCGGGCCGGTCGAGGATGTCGATGTCGCGGTCTGGCAATGGCGGGACGAGACGGCACGTCTGCGCATTCGTACCCGCATGATCCCGCGGACCGGAGTCCACCCGGTACTTCGCTCCGCCCCCGAAACACATGCCCCCGCTCGCCTGAGCGTCGTGGACGCAACCGGGCATCCAGCCGTTCCGGACCAGGGCGCGGCCCACTTCGACGGCACCAACGGCCGCGTCTTCTTCTACAGCCCCGGGATGATCGAGGTCACCGTCCCCGCGGGCGAAATCACCGTCTCCGCGGTTCAGGGTCTGGCCACGCCCGAATCCACCCTCACCGTGACAGCCGCTGCCGGCGCTGTCACCGAAGTCGAGCTTCCCCTGACCCCCGTCTGGGAAGCACGCGCAGAAGGCTGGGCCTCCGGCGACCATCACTTCCACCTCAACTACGGCGGCCAGTACGACCTCGACCCCACGGACATGGTCCCGAAGATGGCCGGAGAGGCCCTCGACATGGCCACCCCCCTGCTCGCCAACCTCCACAACCGCTACGAAGACCAGCACTTCTGGGGGTGGGAGAAGTCGGACGCGTCTCCGTTCATTCGTTTCGGGCAGGAGATCCGGTCGCACTTCCTGGGCCACATCGGGCTGATCGAGATTCCCGAGCTGCACTGGCCGTGGGTGTGGGGTCCCGGCTACGAGGTGTACGGCAGTGACGACCGGACCAACGCGGAAGTTCTGGAGTACGCGCATGGCCATGGCGGGATGGGATACTACGTGCATCCCGTATCGGTGCCCGATCCATTCTCCATGACTGGACGCGCCAGGGTTCCCGTGGAACTGGTGGCCGACGCGGTGCTGGGCGACGTGGACCTGCTCGAGATCGTGTGTCTGTGGAGCAGCTTCGAGGGGACGGCGGCGCTGTGGCACCGTCTGCTCAACCTCGGCGTGACGATCGCCCCGTCGGCGGGCACCGATGTGATGCTGAACCTGTACCGCACCATGGCCGTGGGGACGACCCGGGTCTACGCGTACACCGGCCGGGTACTCAACTGGCCCGTCTACCTTGCGGCGCTGCGTGAAGGCCGTTCCTTCGTGACCAACGGCCCCTTCCTCGACTTCAGGGTGGACGGCGTGCGTCCGGGAGGGGTCGTGGGTGCGGGTCCGGTGGGCTGGTCGCTCGATCTCGGCACGGCCACCGAGGTGGACACGGTCGAGATCCTCGTCAACGGGCGCGTGGTCGCGTCCCGGTCAGGCATTGAATCGCCCGGCCGGCGGACGTACACCGGCGACCTCGAGCTCCCCGCCGGGGGCTGGGTTGCCGCCCGGGCCCGAGGAGGCGAGACCCGGTGGCCGTCAATGGATACCGAACCGTTTGCGCACACCGCCCCGGTGTGGATCGGTGAGCGGGGCAGCGTCGATCCCGTGGCGCAACGGGAAGCGGCAGGGGAGTTGTTGGAGGTCCTGATCGCCGCGCGCGGTCGGCTGCGCACGGGGTACGCAGGCACCGGGATTCCGCGCCTGGAAGCGCGATTTGACGAGGCGCTCGCGCGGCTGGAGGCACTTTCGGTCCCGGGTCAGGGGCGCGCGCGCTGAACGGCCCCCGGCGTGGGCGATCCACGCCCGACCGACTTGACCAACTACTTGACCAACTTGACCAATCTGGCCAGCAAAGCTGGCTAGAACGTCACGAACGCCTGCATCCTGAGCGACCAGTCAGGGCCGGTGTCGACACTCTCGTAGTTGCCCTCGCCGACGGTTCGAGACGAGGAATAGATATCGAGATTCGTCGAAATCCCGGTCCTCCCGGTGGCGTACAGCATGAATCCGGGCGTCACGAGCAGTCCGCTCACATCGTCGTTGACCACGATGTCGCCTTCAAAGAGGCTGTCCCCGGTCTGCGTCCCCGCCCAACTCACGCGCAGCAACGGCTCGATGGCCTCGAAACTGCCTCCTCCGGAAAGTGGAACGTACCACAGCCCCATGGCCTGAAACGCCGTAAAGCCCACGTTGTCGGTGTGTTCCAGCGCCGCCGCCTCCGCCTTCCAGTTGCGTCCCCTGGTCCCGCTGACCAGCAGATGGGGACCATCGCGCCAACCGCCCAATTCGAACTCCAGCCCGTAGGCGGGCACCCATTTCGTGTCGCCGTCCCTGTCCACGGTCTCGTCCATGACGCCGTACGCATGGAAGCGACTGTTGGAACCCGTGTTCAAGGTCAGCCGCGCCGAGGTGGACTTGGCGGAGTTCTTGTCCTTCGCGTTGATCCCCTCGCCGTTGGTCACCGTCACGCGGAGGCTGGCGCTCTCGGAGAACCGGCCGTTGAGCAGGATGCCGGGTTCGTAGCCGTCCAGACCGAGGCCCCCCGTGAGGCGGCCGAAAGAGCAGACGTTGCCGACTCCGGGACAGGCATCCACCCCCGGTACCCGCCCGTCGCGCTCAATGAGGGGCAGGTCGAAGTTGGCCGCCAGCCAGAAGGTCGAGATCGCACGCTTGAACTGCCCCAGCTGGATCTGGAAGTCCTCCGACGGGTTCAGGGCGAGATAGGCCTCCAGCACCTTGTCGCCGTTGATGTCGTACTGGGCGCGCGCCGAGACGAAGTCGTTGAGCCGGCCGTCGATCGTGACCCAGGCGCGGCGGATGAAGAACGACGACGGCGTCTCGTCGGAGCCGGAAGCCTCGAACTGCGCTTGAACGCGCGCGCCCAGGGTGACCGTGGAGCCGCCGCGAGCGCGGAATTCCTGGGCGGAGAGGGACGTAGCGCCGTGCGCGGCCAGGATACACGCGATGACCGGAGCCCACCCCGGTTTCGACAGAGCACGGATCCATGGTTTCATTTGCAGGGACTCCTGTTCCGGTTGTTGCCTGTCAATCCGCGAGACATCAGATTCCCGTGAGGCAGTCGACGCCCGCTGAAGAAAGATACTACGAATGATCGCGCCGCATCGCACGACCCGCTGGCGAATACTGCCCTTGTGGGCAATACCCATGTTCATCATGGCTTGCGGCGGTGGGACAACCCCCGTGGATCCCGATCCGGACCCCGATCCCGATCCCGATTCGCTGCCGGAGCCCATCGCGATCCCCACCCAGGGGACCGCCTCCACGCTGGATGTGGTCACCTGGAACCTGCTGTACTTCGGATCCCCCAACGCCGGGCCAAGCGACGAAAAGCTGCAGATGGCGCGCATTCGGGACGTGATCAAGGGGACCGATGCGGATCTCTGGAGCGTGCAGGAGGTGACGAGCAACGAAACATTCGACCAGCTGCTCTCCCACCTTCCGGGGTACGCGGGACTGCTGTCCAACGACTCCAGCGTCACGCACGGATCCGATTTCTACACCGGTGGCGAACAGAAGGTCGGGATCATCTACAAGAGCGCGATCGTGTCGGTGACGAGCGCGCAACTGGTTCTTACCGAGCTCAACACCGCCTTCGCCGGACGGCCCCCTCTGGAAGTGCGCATCCGGCTGACGCAGGGCGGCACTTCGCGCGACGCCGTGGTCTTTTCCCTGCACGCCAAGGCAAGCGACGACACCGCCTCGTACAACAAGCGGGCCGCGGCCGCCATCGGCCTGAAGGCATACGTCGATTCGGAGCTGGCCGACGATCTGGTCCTGATTCCGGGCGACTGGAACGACGATGTGGACGAGTCGATCACCGAGGGGCGGGACACGCCCTACCGCATGTTCGTGGACGACACCTCCGCCTGGGTCTTCCCGACCGGAGAGTTGAGCGCCGAGGGAGCCACCTCGCACCTGCGGTTCAACGACGTGATCGACCACATCCTGGGCTCGAACGAGGCGATGGCGAACTACGAGGCCGAATCGGCGCTTGCCTACAGGGTGGACGAGTACATCGTCGACTACCTGGAAACGGTCAGCGACCATATCCCGGTGCTGGTGCGCTTCCGGCCGGCCGGGTAACGGCCCGCGGAGTCGATCACTCCTCCGGGGCGTTCCGCGCGTCGGGAACCAGCACCAACATCAGTATTGCCGCAACCGCCGCCATCGCCGCGCCGAAGACGAAGGGGGCGGACGGGCCGAACCCCTGCCACATGAAGAGTCCTTCCCAGAGCACCCCCGCGAGGAGCGATGCGGGCAGCGTGGCGAGCCCGATCGCGGCGGCGTAGCCACCGTAGGCGGTTCCGCGCCGGGCCGCCGGCACGAGGTCGGCGACCAGGGCCTTGGCCGCGCCCGCCACGAGGCCGTGATAGAAACCGTACATGAGGTACAGGACGGTGACGTGCGCCACCGTGTCGGCGAGTGCGAAGCCAAGGTAGATGAGCGCATAGAGCCCCCACGCGGCGGCCACCACCCGCTTGCGGGGAATGCGGTCGGCGAGCGACCCGGCGGGTGTGGACACCAGCGTGTAGACCACGTTGAAGGCGAGGAGCAGCCAGAGGATGCCGACCACGGAGAGACCGCGCTCCTGGGCCCGAAGCACCAGGAAGGCGTCGGCCGAGTTGCCGAGTTCGAAGATCACGGAACAGCCAACGAAGGCCGCGAAACCCCGCCCGAGCCCGCGCAGGCGAAGACGGGGGTGGCCAGCGGAGGCCGACGATGCCGCGTTCCGTCCCGCGCGGCCATTGCTTCGCCCGCCCCCCCCGGCCCGCACATCGCGCGCACCGACCGCCAGAACCACCACCCCGAGAAAAGCGGGCACCAGGCTCCACAGAACCAGGCTGCGAAACGTCTCCGCTTCGAGGAGCGCGCCCCCGCCCTGCACCTGCCGCACCACCCAGATCGACACCGCGATCCCGATCACCGCCCCCGCGGTATCGGCCGCCCGGTGCAGCCCGAAGGCAAGTCCCCTGCGCCCCGCCGGCGTGGAATCGGCCAGCAATGCATCGCGGGGCGCCGTTCGCACCCCCTTCCCCACCCGGTCCCCCCACCGAATCGCGGCCACCGCCCCCCAGCTGGACGCCACATAATAGAACGGCTTCGAGACCGCCGAGATCGCATACCCGGCGACCGCAGGCCATTTGCGCGTCCCGAGCCGGTCCGACAGCCACCCCGAATACAGCTTGAGGATGCTGGATGTGGCTTCGGCGAATCCCTCGACCAACCCGACCGCCCAGATTCGCACCCCCAGCACATTCGAGAGAAAGAGGGGCAGAACGTTCAGGAGCATCTCGCTCGAGACGTCCGTGAAGAAACTGGTGCCGCTGGTAGCCCACACGTTGCGATGAAGGCGGGGTCGGGTCGGGTTGGTGGACTTTGGCTCGGCGGGTGGCTTGTTCATTCGGGCGGGGACGGGTCGGGGTCGTGGGTTGGCGCACGGATCGGTCATGATAACCCGGTCGGACTGGACCCACATGGGAGCCGGCCCCAGATTCCCGGTCAGAAACACCAGTCACACCCGCGCAAGGGCCGGATCGACCATGCGACACATCTGCGCCACAGCCCTGGCAATCTCGACGCTGATCGGTTCGGGCTGCGCCGGAGGCAGCGGCGGCGCGCCCGTGGCCGAAGAGCTGACGCCCAATGCGGACGGTGTGATCACCACTTCGAGCGGGCTCAAGTACAAGGTCCTGCGGGAGGGCACCGGCCGGAGGCCCAACATCGGGGACCGGGTGCTGGTACACTACAGTTGCTCGCTAACGGACGGCACGGTCGTCGACTCGACCTACAAGCGCGGCGAAGCAGAGGTGCTCGTCATCCGGGAACTGGTCCGTGGCTTCCAGGAAGCGCTACAGTTGATGAAGGTCGGCAGCCACATCCGCGTCGCCGTTCCGGGCGAACTCGGATACGGCGAGCGCGGCGTCGAGGGGGTGGTGGGTCCCAACGAACCGCTTATCTTCGAGATTGAGTTGCAACGTATCGTGAGGTAACCCGACCTCCCTTCGGGCGCAGGAACGGCCAGGGTGTCGGGACAACATGGGTGGCAGACCATTTGGCGGGAGGCATCCCTGGAAAGGGTGGGGCGAGATGAGGGACGGAACGTCGGAACATCGTGTGGAAGCCGGGGTTGGACAGCCAGACGCGACGGGAGTACCGAAGCGTGGAGAGGCAACCGGAGCTTCGAACATGGCTGGTTCGGAAACGGACGACCTGACCGGGTTCGATGCTGGAGATAGAAATCCGATGGTCATCAGGAAGGCTTCCAATTCATACGGACTTGAAACCGCGATCCCTCCCGGGGAGTTGCTGGCCAACCACCTGGCCGGCCGTGAAATGTCGCAGGCCGAGTGCGCGCGCCGGTGCGGGAGGTCGCCCAAGCTGATCAGCGAAATCGTCTCCGGGAAGGCGCCGATCCAACCCGAAACCGCACTCCAGTTGGAGCGCGTTCTGGGCCTGCGGTCCAACGTCTGGCTCGGCGTCGAGAGCGAGTACCGACTTCTCCTGGCCCGTCGCGCGGAAGCGCGGCAGGCGGAAGCGGAGCGGGACTGGCTGGCCTCTTTCCCGCTGGGCGAACTCATTGAACGCGGAATGATCGAGAAGAGGAATTCCGTGGCCGGGACGATCGACGAGCTCCTCGCCTTCTTTGGAGTCGCCTCGACGGAGGCGTGGCGAGACTGGTACGGGTCCCTTCGGATCGTGACCCGAAAGACTCCCGGCGCCGAGAGCGACCACGCAGCCCTCGCCACCTGGCTCCGGCTGGGTGAGATCGAAGGCGACGACATGCTTTGCGCCGAGTACGACGGCATCCGGTTCCGGAAAGCGCTGACCCGCATTGCAGAGGCGGCCCGGCGTCCGGACCCCAGGACCTGGAGGCTGGCCAAGCAGCTGTGTCAGGTGGCCGGAGTGGCGCTGGTCACCGTCGAGCCGCTTCCCCGGGCCGCCATTGCCGGAACCGCGCGTTGGCTGACGCCACGCAAGGCGTTGATTCAGCTCGGTGGTGGGGATCGGGATTCCAACCGCCCCTGGTTCACATTCTTCCACGAGGCGGCGCACCTCCTGCTGCACAGCAAGAAGGTCGTCTACGTGGATCCGGAAGGTACGGGTGACGCTAACGGTGGCGGAGCGGGGGGGGACATCGAGGCGGAGGCCGACGAATGGGCTGTCGGTTTCCTCTCGCGGCACTGAACCGCGGTCACTACCCCCGCCCTCCCCACAGCCAGAGCACCACGAACGCACCGTAGAAGATCGACATCGCGACCAGGGCCACCCTCCGCCACAGCGGGGGCCGGATCTCGGGCGGCAGGAGCCGGGTGTTGATGTAGAGCAGGTGCAGCGACGACACCACGAAAACGATTCCGGCCATGTTGGCGCCCAGTTGCAGGAGTTGGATCGGCTGCGCGAGGCGGAGCGCGATGATGCCCCAGACCGCGAGCACCCCCAGAACCGTGTAGTAGACGAAGCGGATGTCGCCGCCGCGCAACCGTCTTACGCGGCGCGACCCGGTCCACAGGATATCGGTGATCGAGCGGGTCATTCCCTCGATGATGTCCAGTTGGGTCTTGAAGAGCACCCACACGCCCATGAGCGCGATCGCGCCGCCGAAGATGGCGCCTTCGCGGGTGGCCATGGCGTCGGCGAGGGCGGCCGCGACCGAGAGGCCGCGGATGTCGGTGCCTCCCTGGATGAAGGTGACGTAGAGTACGGCCGGGAGGATCATCCCCAGCATCGCCCCGACGAAGTAGACGATCCACTGGTCGGCGCGCACGATCCTCCACCAGCCCTTCCAGCGCTCCATGGCCTCGGGCGTGGGGTCGAAGGTGTGACCGGTTGGTGCGATCTGCGTGTGTTCGCCCCCCACCGCGGCCGGAATGTAGCCAGCCCGTTCGCCCATTCCATAGCCCTTGTCGCGGGCCCAGTTGGAGAGCGTGAGGTTGATCACTCCGCCCGCGCCCGAGTACGCCGCGAAGGCTCCGATCAGGAGCCAGTCCACCCCTTCCGGGATGAAACGGAACGATTCGGCGGCGGGATCGTAACCGACAAGCCCGGCGCCCGCGGCCACCCAGGTATCGGGCGACACGAAGATCAAGGCCAGGATCAGGAACCCTCCGATGATCACCGCCACCAGCACCCAGTTGAGGATCTCGAGGGTGCGCTCGATGCGTTTGCCGAAGAGCAGAATCCCCACGCACACGACGAAGGTGCCCACCCCGATCAGGTAGACGAGATTGGCCTGATCCGGGCCCGCCAGGTCGCGAAAGATCAGGAAGAAGATGGCGCCCGCGGCCGCCCCCGCCCATCCGGGCCAACCCACCTGCAGGAAGTACAGCAGGGCGTAGAACCAGGCCCAGAACGGCGCCCACCGCCCGGTCCGCATGAACCCCGTTACCACCGGTTCCCCCGTGGCAATGGTCCACCGCATGAGTTCGGTGTTGAAGACGGTCTGGAGGAACGCCGCGACCAGCGTCACCCAGAGCAGCACCAGGCCGTACTGGACGAACGCGGCCGGTCCGAGCAGGAACTCCCCGCTCCCGATCGAGGCGCCGAGAACGATGACGCCCGGGCCGACGACGCCGATCCAGGCGAGGCCCTTTGGGCGCGGGGGTGGAGGGAGTTCTGCCGTTTTGAAGGGGTCGAGGCCGGAGCGGGCTTCGGGGGGTGTGGCGTGGTCGCGGTCATGCCGTTTTGGCATGGGAGGCTCCTGGGGTGTTGGGTGTCCGCTGGACAAGTGGGGGTGGTTGTGGGAGGGCGTCAAGGAGACGGAAAGGCTGATTCAAAATCGGATCTTGAATTGGCCTATGCTACAGGAGCGCACCGCGGGGCGGCTTGTGCCGTGGCGGCAGGTAAGCGCACTGGCATTCCCCCGACGAGGAGAGGATGATGAACCGATCCGCCCGCGAGGCCGGAATGAATCGCCTGAACTTCGACCTGCCAACCATTGCCGCTGCCGTGGCAGTGGTGCCGGGAGCACCCCGGCCTTCGGGCGGCGCCATTCCGGGACTGCCGGTATCAGCTCTCCAAGACCGCGATGCACCGCCCCGGCCCGTGCACACCGGTCACCACCGTCTGTCCGATGTCGGCGGACTTGCTCGGGCCGGAGTGGAGGCCCACACTCGCCGGCAATTCCGCCCGCAGTTCGAGCAGGGCGTCTTCCAGCCTGGCGAAGACGCGGCCGGCGGGCACCCAGATGATGTGGACCGGGGGGAGAAGCTGCACCGCTCGTGTGCCGGTGGAGGGGAGGATGAGGCTGCCGGTCTCCGCAACCGCGCCCCACGCCAGAGAGATTCCCACATCGGCGTGAGCGGGGGGGACATCCGGCGGCCGTGGTTGCAACCGTGCGGGGACGTCGGGGCCGATGGCGATTGTTGTTACGTCGTCACCCAGGCGCTCCAGGAAGGAGGTCAGCCAGTCGCGCGGGGATCGGTTCGGGTCGGGGATGGCGACCTGGCCGCCCTGGCTTGTGAAACGTTTCACAAAGGTTGTGGCGGGGGTGGAGAGAGTGGCGGGATCGGGGGTGGGAGTGGGGGGCGTTTCGAGGCGGCCGGGGTGGGGGAGCTTGTCGCGCGTGGCGGTCGCCCTGGTGACGCGCGCGAGGATCCGGGCTCTGGCGCCGCCGGGGTCGCTGTGCGATTCGGGCCGGTCCCGGATGGGTGATTCGCTCATTTGATCCCCTGGTGCCAGAGTTGGCGGAAGGTGCGGGGGGATGGGCGGGGGAGATCGCGATCGTTTGACCAGTTGCTCAGCATGGGGAGTTTCCGGGCGGCGCGGGTGGCCCCGAGCCGTGTGCCAATCCTGCCTGCGGCGCGATAGAGTGGGGGACGGGTGGCGGCGGCCGCCAGTCCCGCCAGCGCGGCGCGCTCCTTCCACGGGGTGAGGCCCTGCTGCTGCGCCTCCTCGCGCCACGAGAGGAGCAGTTCGGGGATGGGGATCCGCACCGGGCAGGCGTCGAAGCAGGCGCCGCACAGCGACGAGGCGAAGGGAAGCGGCATGGCTTCGTGAAGGCCGAGGAGGCCGGGGTCGAGCACCGATCCGATCGGTCCCGAGTAGACCCATCCGTAGGCGTGGCCACCTGTCTGGCGGTAGACGGGACAGGTGTTCAGGCAGGCTCCGCAGCGCACGCAGCGCAGTGCTTCCCACGCGTGCTCATGCAGCAGGACGTCGGTGCGCCCGTTGTCGACGAGAACGACGTGAACCTCTTCCGGGCCGTCGTCGCCGGGGGCGGACGCGGGGCCCTGGACGAGCGAGACGAAACATCCGATCGGCTGACCGGTCGCGGCCCGGGCGGTAAGTTGCAGGAATCCCGCCAAGTCGCTCATGCGGGGGAGAAGCTTCTCGATCCCGACGAGCGCGACGTGCACCCGTGGCAGCGATGTGGTCAGGCGGATGTTGCCTTCGTTTTCGATCAGGGCGACCGTGCCCGTTTCGGCGACGAGGAAGTTGCCGCCCGTGATTCCCATGTCGGCGTTGATGAATGCATCGCGCAACACGTCGCGGGCGGCGCGGGCGAGTTCGTCGGGATCGCCGCCGGGGTCCGTCGCCAGACGGTCGGCGAAGAGATGTTGCACCTGCTCGAGGGTCTTGTGGATGGCGGGGCCGACGATGTGGCTGGGGGGCTCGTCCAGAAGCTGAAGGATGTACTCGCCGAGGTCGGTCTCGTAGACCTCGATGCCGGCGCGCTCGAGAGCCGGATTGAGCTCGACCTCCTCGGTGAGCATGCTCTTTCCCTTGACCACGCTCCTGACCGAATGGCGCGACGCCAGCGCGAGTACGACTTCGCGGGCCTCGTCGGCGTCGCGCGCCCAGTGGACATGAGCCCCGTTGGCTTCGAGCCGCGCCTCCGCCTCGACGAGGTAGTCGTCCAAATGGGTGAGGAGGTGGTTCTTGACGGCCTCGGCCCACCTTCGCCACGCGTCCGCGTCCACTTCGCCGTAGGCTCGCCGCCGCTTCTCGTCAAAGGCGACGGTCGCGCCGGTGACCGCGGTCCGGACTTCGGGCCGGTCGCGGATGGCGTCGCGCGAGCGGGTCGCGTATTCCCTGATTCGCACGCTCATTCGAGTCCCCTTCCCGCCTGGCCATTGCTTCGCCCATGTCTTCCGCCACTGTCCCGCTCAGCCATTGGTTCGCCCATGCCTTCCGCCACTGTCCCGCTCAGCCATTGGTCCGCCCGCCCTCCCCATCCACCCCCCGCCACAACGCCGTCGCCAGGTGGACGAACTCCACCCCGTCTCCCCGCGCCCGGCTCCGCCCATCAAGTTGTAGCATGCATCCCCCATCCCCCGACACCACCCAGTCCACGCGAGGCAGCGTGTCGAGCTTGCGGTCCGCCATCGCCGCGGACACATCGGTCATCTTGACGGAGAACAGTCCCCCGAAGCCGCAGCACTCGTCCCAGGCCTCCCACGGAACGACCTCGGCCCCGGCCCCCTCCAGCAGCACGGCCGGCTCCGTCTCCAGCCGCAGTTCCCGCAACGCGTGGCACCCCTGGTGCAGGGCCACCCGGCGCCCCTCCAGCCCGTCCCCCAGCCGTTTCACGCCCAGACGTCGCACGATGAACTCGGTCAGTTCGAAAGTACGGTCGGCCAGCGCGGCCGCCTGCACGGCGCGGTCGGAGGCCACCAGACGCGGGTAGAACTTCTTCACCATGGTCGCGCAGGAACCGCTGGGCAGCACGACGGCCTCGCAGTCGGCGAAGACGTCCATGGAATGTTGGGCCATGCGCACTGCCTCGCGGGACATCCCGGCGTTGTAGGCGGGCTGCCCGCAACAGGTCTGCGCTTCCGGGAAGGTGACCTCGCAGCCGAGGTGGCGCAGCAGCCGCACGGCATCCGCGGCCGCTTCCGCGAAGTAGTGGTCCGCCAGGCAGGTGACGAAGAGGGCGACTTTCATGGAGGCAAAGAGCAGTAACTGTAATGAGAAGTTTACATTATGTAATGTACAGTATACAAACCACCAAGCCAACGGTCACCAACCCCGCTCCAACCGGCCTGGTGAGCCGCGCCCCGAAGGGCAGCGTCGTTTCGGCGACCATCACCGCCATCAGCAGCCCCATCCAGACGAGGTCGATCATCCCGACCACCAGCGCGAGGGCCATGAGCGCCCAACAGCACCCCACGCAGTCGAGACCGTGGCCGAGGCCCATGCGCAGGTGTCCCGAAGCGCCATTGCGCCAGTGGGCGAGGAGGTATCCCGCCGGCGACCTGCAGCGGGAGAGGCACGCGGTCTTGAAAGGGGTGAACTGGAAGGCGCCGGCGAGAATCAGGGCGGCCGCGGAGTGGTACGGCGCGTCGAGTCCGAAGGGCACTGGGACCTCGAAGGCGGCGAGAGCCAGCTGGACCCCCGCGGCCACGGCGCTGAATCCCGTCCACGCAAGCCCGTAGCCGACGGCGAAAGGGGTGACGAACGAGGGCGTGCCCCGGTCCGCGGCCTGACGCCTCAGCGCCCGCAGCCAGGGGACGACGATCGGAGCCATCATCACCGCTGTCATCGCCATCCACATGGCGAGGGCGGAGGAATAGCTCAATGGGCCATCGGGCGGGGCGCGAAACCGCTCAATTGGCCGCCCGGCAAGGTGCGAAACCGCTCAAGGGCCGCCCGGCGGGGCGCGAAACCGCTCAGCGCCACGCATCACGGACCCGTCCAGCGAAACCGCGACCAGAGGCCGTGGGTCCCCTCGTTGTCGATCACGATCTCCTTGTCGTCGTATCGGGCCGAACCACGGGCGATCACCTGCGTGGAATCGTGGACCTTGTTGTAGATGTTGGCGAAGGTGACCGGTTCCTCCCGGTTCCTGCCGCGAATCGCCTCGACCGTGCTCTCGAGGAGACCCGCAATGGTCACTGCCTTCCGCCCGGGCCCGTCGTCGATCCGCAGGGGTGCGCTCAGCGTCGGCAGCTCATCCGCCACAAACCGCGCCAGTACCTCCCAGGGCCCGCCCCGCGTCCCCGCAATGACCTCCTCCACGGCCCGGCGCTGCCCCCGGTCCGTCCGGTCGGACAAGATGATCCGCTGCCGCCACCCGCCGTCGACCATGACCTGCGGCGCCTCGTACACTACCACCACGTCGATCCCCGCCAAGTCGGTTCCGTCCACCAGTCCCCCGTCGAAACGGATGGCCCAGAAGCCGTGGCACACCTCGTGGGTGCACCTCTGGCTGAAGTGGATATGGCCCGGGCACACCGCCGTGCAGTTGCAGTTTTCGAAGAGCAGTCCTTCGGCCCACCAGTCGTTCAAGGTCGGTCCCCCGTCAGTGCGTCAGCATGTAGATCAGCACATTGATGCCGACCGCGTAGGCGTTGGGCGAGAAGAGATAGAAGAACTCGTCGTCCTCGCCTTCGCGCTCCCATCCGTCGGCGATGTCGGTATTGTGTGTCATGATGACCATGAGCCGCCCCGAATCGTCCATGATGCCGTGCATGGTGGGGACTGCGCTCTCCGATCCACGCTCCGACGTCCCCTGGCGCCCGCTCATTCTCCAGTACTGGATCGACGGGATCTGCGGAATGCTGTCGACGGTATACAGGGTGTGAAAGACGACGTGATCGGGTGGCACCGGGACGATGGAATACTCGGGGAGGACGCGCTGCATCTCGCGGGTCCAGTTGTCCCAGGCGTAGTTGCCCCAGAAGTCGTCCGCCCACAGGAACCCGCCCTTGAGCAGGTAGTCCCGGAGCCGCACGGTCTCCACCGCCGTCAATCCGATCGTCCCCACGTCCGACGCGAAAAGGAAGGGACACTCGTAGAGGTCGGCTTCGAGGAGGCGGACCACGGCGTGGAAGGGGTCTCCCCACTCGTTGCGCGTGACGTCCGCTTTTGTCAGTTGAGAGAGACGGAGCGGCAGATTGCGGTCCCCGTCCGGGTAGTCCGTCCTCCAGCCCTGTCCAAGCCACTCATCCCGCACCCGGTTATACTGCAGGCGGCAGAAGGTGAAGCCGACCTGCTCGGTGGCTTCCGACGGCTTGCGGGTCGGGGCCCAGCGCCGGCCCCACTGGCCTGCCAGCGGTTCGGCGGCGAGGATAGATGCCATGCACAGCAGTCCGGAAGCCACGACAAGCCTCCGAACGACCCACGTTGCAGCCGAAGCCGCGCGGCGTGAGCCCCCGCCAGGGGTCGGCCGATTGGCCGAAGGACGGGTGAGGTAACGACGGTTCATGATCCAATCCTGACAGGAGGAGCCGACTCTGACAATGAGATGCCCTTCACTCCTGCCGGCGATGGCCGTGCTCCTTTGGGTGGGTTGTCGGCCTTCCGGCGGCCCCACCGAGCCAGGCAAGGCGGATGAACTCGTCTGCGACCTGGATCCGGAGTATCTCGCCGACAGCCGCCTGGGGCGCGATGGAATACCGGCGCTTTCCGATCCGCCCCTGGTCCCGATTCATCCCATCATACCCGAGAATTCATATGTTCGGTACACCGACCGGATCATCGCCACCCGGGTCGAGGAGGATTGGGTGGTGATCCCCCACAATATCATGTGGCGGCACGAGATCGTTAACTTCACGAGCGAGCTGGATGTCCTGTCGGTATCGTACTGCCCCCTGACCGGCTCCGC
This sequence comes from Longimicrobiales bacterium, assembly GCA_965208295.1. GTDB lineage: Bacteria > Gemmatimonadota > Gemmatimonadetes > Longimicrobiales > Gaopeijiaceae > Bin94. The sequence goes on from OZ242328.1 coordinate 3,383,997, forward strand.
CCTGGCCTTCAGCCGGGACAGGGTCAACGGGGCGGAGTTCGGCGTCTCCGGGCTGCTCTACCAGGCCAACCTCATCATGTACGACCGCAATGAGGACGAGGAGTCCCATTGGCCGCAGATGATGGCGGAAGCGCGCTGCGGCCCGCGGTCGGGCACGAAGCTGGTCCGGCGGCCCCTGGTGGAGATGACGTTGGCGGGCTGGATGGAACTGCACCCCGATACGAAGATCGTGGCCCTGGAAAATCCCAACGACTGGCACTACTACGTACGCAATCCCTACGGCGACGACTACGACGACCCCGACAACGCCGACTTCCAGGATTTTCCGATCTCTCTCGACGACGACCGTCTGCCTCCGAAGGAACGCGTGCTGGGACTGCCCGCCGACGGGAGCGGCGCCCCGCCCCAGGCCTTCTCGTTCTCCGCGATGGACCATGCAGGGGATCACGCATTCTTCCTCACCACCCATGAAGGCGTCCCGACGATCATCATGTGGGACGGACCCAAACGCGCCGCCATGGCCTACCGCACCTACATCAACGGGCAGGAAACCACCTTCGAGGTGGCCGACAACGGGGTGCGGGACAACCTGACCGGAACCGTGTGGGCCGTGGATGGGACGGCGGTCGAGGGACCGCTGGTGGGCCGCGGTGACGGGCTGCGACCGGTGAGTGAGGCGTATGTCGCCTTCTGGGCGCCGTGGGCGGCCTTCCACCCGGGGACGGTGCTGCCTATCGGGTGAGCGGCGGCTCGCAAGTCACGCGGTGGGGGCGCGAGGGTTTGGTCCCCAGGCTGACGGGCGGCTCGCTCACAGCAGACTTCGCATGACGAGTTCGACGCACTCTTCGGGCGACAGCTTTTCCGTGTCCAGGCGCAGATCGGGACGTTCGGGGCGTTCGTAGGGGCTGTCCACGCCGGTGAAATTCCTGATCTCGCCCCTCATCGCCTTGGCGTAGAGGCCCTTCGGGTCACGCCGCGCGCACGCCTCCACCGACGCGTCCACGAAGATCTCCATGAAGTCGCCCGGCTCGAAGAGGCCTCGGGCGAAGTCGCGCTCCGACTGGAAGGGACTGATGAAGGACACGATCACGATCAGCCCCGCGTCCACCATGAGGCGCGCCACCTCGGCCACCCGGCGAATGTTCTCCACGCGGTCGGCGTCGGTGAAGCCGAGGTCGCGGTTGAGACCGTGGCGAACGTTGTCGCCGTCGAGCAGGTAGGTGTGGCGGCCCTCGATCACGAGATGCCGTTCCAGCAGGTTGGCAACGGTGGACTTGCCGGAGGCGGAGAGACCGGTCAGCCACAGGCAGCGGGCGCGCTGGCGCTTGAGCTGGGCGCGCACATGACCGTCGATGTCGAAGTCCTGCCACTTGAGGTTGGCCGCGCGCATGAGCGGGTAGGTGATCGTGCCGGCGCCCACGGTGGCATTGGTGGCCCGGTCGATCAGGATGAAGCTTCCCAGCTCGCGGGACTGGTCGAAAGGGGCGAAGGGGAGGGGGCGGTCGGTTGCGAGGTTGATCACGCCCAGGTCGTTGAGTTCGAGGTGCGCGGCGGCGAGTTCCCCGCCATCCGACACGTCCACGCGGTGCCGGATCCGGGTGACGATGGCGCCCGCTTCGCGTGTGTGCAGCTTGATCCGGTAGGGCCGGCCCACGGTCAGCGGCTCGTCGCCCATCCACACGACTTGCGCCTGGAACTGGTCCGCCACCTCAAGCGGTTCGTCGGCGGCTGCGATGACGTCCCCGCGGACGACATCCACATCGGGCTTCAGGGTGAGCGTGACGGAATCGCCCTTTGCCGCCCTTTCGCGAGTGCCCTGCCAGACCACGATGGACTCTACCTCGGCGGGAGTCCCGGCGGGCGAGATCAGGACGCGGTGGCCGGGCTTCACCGTGCCGGACGCCACCCGTCCACAGTACCCGCGAAAGTCCGGGTTGGGGCGATTGACGTATTGGACCGGCATGCGGAGGGGCTGAGGGGCGGGTGGTCCTGCGATTTCCACCGTCTCCAGGTGCTCCAGCAGGGTGGGGCCCTTGTACCAGGGGGCGTGCGTCGCGGGCCGGGTCAGGTTGTCGCCCCTGAGGGCCGATACGGGAATGGCCCGCACCTCGGGGACCCCGAGCTCCTCCGTCACCATCCAGTGCCTGGAGGCGATCGCCTCGAAGGCGTGGGAGCTCCATCCGACCAGGTCCATCTTGTTGACCGCGAGCACGATGTGACGCACGCCGAACATTGCGACGATCCGGGTGTGACGCGTGGTTTGCGGCAGGATCCCCTTGCGCGCGTCCACCATGATGACCGCGAGGTCCGCGGTGGATGCGCCGGTGGCCATGTTGCGGGTGTACTGCTCGTGTCCGGGGGCGTCGGCGACGATGAACCGGCGGCGCGGCGTTTCGAAGGCGCGGTAGGCGACATCGATGGTGATGCCCTGTTCGCGTTCGTCCTGCAGGCCGTCCACGAGGAGGGCAAGATCGATCACGTCGCCCTGGGTGCCGTAGCGGCGGGAGTCCTCGGCGACCCTGTCCATCTCGTCCGAGAACACCTGGTGAGCGTCGTACAGGATGCGACCGAGGAGCGTGCTCTTTCCGTCGTCCACGCTGCCGCAGAGGACGAAGCGAAGGGGTGGTGGCATCAGAAGTAGCCCTCCCTCTTCTTGCGCTCCATGGAGGCCTCGCCGTCGTGGTCGATGAGGCGGCCTTCGCGCTCCGAGTGGTCTGCGGCCAGGGTCTCGGCGATGATCGCGTCGAGGGTGTCCGCGTCGCTCTCGACGGCGGCGGTGAGCGGATAGCATCCGAGCGTGCGGAAGCGGACGCGGCGGGGGGTGGGAACCTCGCCGGGCAGAAGCGGCATGCGGTCGTCATCCACCATGATCCATTGGCCGTTGCGTTCGACTACGGGGCGCTCGGCGGCGTAGTAGAGCGGCACGATGGGGATCTCCTCCGCGGCGATGTAGCGCCAGATGTCGGCTTCGGTCCAGTTGGAGAGCGGCGACACGCGGAGCGATTCGCCCGGGTGCAGGCGTGTGTTGTAGAGGTTCCACGGTTCGGGGCGCTGGGCCTTGGGGTCCCACTGGTGGGAGGCGCTGCGCAGCGAGAAGACGCGCTCCTTGGCGCGGGATTTTTCCTCGTCGCGGCGCGCTCCGATGAAGATGATGTCGTAGCGGCCGGCATCGAGGGCCTGGCGCAGGGCCACGGTCTTCATGACGTCGGTGTAATAGTCGGATCCGTGCGTGAACGGGGTGATGCCGGCGGCGGCTCCGTCCTGGTTGGTGTGGACGATGAGATCGACGCCGGTCTCGGCCGCGACCCGGTCCCGGAAGGTGGTCATCTCGCGAAACTTCCAGGTTGTGTCGATGTGCAGGAGGGGGGTGGGGGGAGGGGCAGGCCAGAAGGCTTTCCGCGCCAGGTGCAGGAGAACGGAAGAGTCCTTGCCGATGGAGTAGAGCATGACGGGCCGGGCGGCGGTGGCGATGCCCTCGCGGATGATCTCGATGGCCTCGGATTCGAGGGCCGCAAGCAGGGTGTTCACCTGGTCCTTCGCTCCCATACCCGGACGGGAAGTCCCGCCTTGACCCGATAGACCCCGGCCGAGCTGATCCGCGTGGGCTTCAGTGAAACCGCCTCGATTCTCCAGCGTTGCACGATGCTCGCAAGGGCGTAGACGGCTTCCCTGGTGGCGAAATTCCACGCGATACACATGCGGGCGCCGGACCCGAAAGGGAAGTAGGATTGCTTCATGTGGCGCAACTCCGCGTCATTCATCCAGCGCTCCGGCTTGAATTCCGCGGGGCACTCGAAGTACTCCGGGTGGTGGTGCGGCAACCGGAAATAGGTCTGCACGATCGTGCCCCGGGGAATGAAATATCCGCCGATGGTGCAGTCTTCGATGGCCTCCCGGCCCAGGAAGTAGAGGGGCGGAGACTGTCGCAGCACCTCCTGGAAGACCGCGGTGGCGTAGGGCAGTTTCCCACTGTCCTCGGGCTCGATGCGACGGGACCCGATCACATCGTCGACTTCCTGCTCGAGCCGGTCGCGCACGGCCGGGTTGCGGGTCAGGTAGTCGAGGCAGAAGGTCATTGCGCTGGATGACGTGTCGTGGCCGACCATGAGCAGCACGAACGCCTCGTCCCGCACCTCGTCGTCCGAAAACGCGCGGTCGATGCCCTCTTCGTCTTCGGCGCGAACGAGAAGCGAAATCAGGTCGTTACGGTCCTGGGAGCGGTCGCGGGCTCTGCGGATGACTTCGTAGATGACCTCGTCCATGGCCTTCCACGCACGCCTGGCGCGCAGGTTGGCGGGCAGGGGGAGGACTCTGAGCAGCGGGGTAAAGGGAAGAAAGCGAAGGGTGAAATCCCATATGCACCCGTCCACGGTGGCCTGCCCGATCTTCGGATCGACCTGCATGTCACGCCCGAAGAAGGCGGTGATGGCCACGCTCATCGCCAACTCATGCATCTCGTTGGCCCCGTCGATCACTTCGCCGTCGCTCCAGCGCTCCCGCATGGCGTGGGTCTTCTCCACCATGATCTCCGAGTACGCCGCCATCCCCTTCTTGCCGAACGAAGGCTGGAACAGCTTGCGCCGCCGCCGGTGGTCGTCTCCGTCGCTACTGGTGATCGTCAGGTTTCGAATCGGGCGCATGTCCTTGTAGGCGAACGTCTTGTGGAAGGATCGCTGCTTCGTCACAAGGACTTCCCGGACCAGGACGGGATCGCAGACCGCCACGAATCGCCGATTCAGCAGATTGTAGGACACCACGTCGCCGTACTCCCCGTGCAGCCCGTCCAGAACCCTGGGGAAGTCCCGCAGCCGGGCCAAGGCATTTCGGAAGCGATGTCCCTTGGGACCGGGGGGCAGAGGGGGTCGGGGTCGCTCGGTCACTTGACGTGCCATGACGGCTTCCCGGGTTGCGTCACGCTAGTCTCGTGGTGCTCGAATAGCCACGAAATCTCCGGGACACGATACTACATTAGGCTTTCCGCTCAAGCACCTCTCCCAGCGTGGCGCCAGCAGTCTGGAACATCCCGGCGAGAATCTCCTTGCGGAGATCTTTCCAGCGTTCCACGTCCTGCCAGAGCCTGTCTCTAATCTCCGACATTGCCTCGGCGCGAACCTCAGGCGGAAGGTCCCCGCTTGCGAACTCGTGCTTCTCGACGGTAAAGAGGGCGATATCCGCTATGTTGTCTCCCACCGTATCGTAGTTGATCGAATCGCGGATCGGGATCGGGGCGATGGCGGCCGCTCCCTGCCGGTCGCCGGCGGTTGCCTCGCCGTCTTCGGGCTCACCGGAATGGTCCGACCCGGGCACCGATCTGAGGGCCTCGGTCAGAGTCGGGTGGACCGGGATGATCTTGTCGAACCCGCTGGCTGAAACGACACCGTGGATCGAATCCGAAAGGTGGCAAATCCCTATTGCCTGATCGGCGCCCCCAAACCGCTTGGCCATGGCCAGCAGGACGCGAAGGCCGGCGCTGCTTATGTACGACAGGTCGCGACAATCGAGAATCAGGGTCCTTTCACTTTCCCCGATCCCGTGCTCCAGCGCGGCGTGGAAGGCCGTGCTGCTACCACTGTCGATTCGACCGGCCACCGACGCGACGAGAACGCCCGCCGGTCGGCTCCAACTTACTTGCATTGCCATACTTGGACCCCCTCTGGAATCGGTTGGATGGGAACTGTGTTCGCATTGTGGCCCACTCGTCGCAAGGCGTCAAGCGACATCGTTGTCATAGCCGAGAATTCTCTGACCGGGGGCGCACGCCGCCGAAAGGCTCTGTCGCTCGTCGGGGGCGAGCCGGTGCCAGCTCGGCGGTCGCTTGCGGGGCATTCCGCAAACCTCCTCCAGCCACTGCCGATCCTCGAACCCCGGTCCGATGAACCGGATGAACCGGCTCATCTCGGCCCGTGGAGACTCGACGATACTCTCGAAACGCATCGACAGAACCCGGTCTGCCGGCAGCGCGTCCAGGTACCGTGAACCCCGTTCGATCATTCCGCTCCAGAACCAGCCCGCGGAATCCAGGCGGATTCTCGTGCGCCGGTAGCGCGCCGCCGAGAAGAACCGAAATCGCCAGCGCTCGAAGAAGGGCATCCACGGGCTGGTTCCCAGCCAGTTGAAGGGATGGAAGGGGTCGAGCCCGATTCTTTTCTGCACCTCGGCGGCCTGGATGCGCAATCGGAAGAAATGGTGCCGCTGCATGGATATCGCCGTGTCGCGACCGTCGCGAAACACATGGACGAAACGGGCGCCGGGGAAAAGCCGGTTCAGCACGGGGACGAACAGCAGCGACGCGCCGGAGCGTTCGATCCACGCCTTCCTGCCGAAGTGGCCGGTGAGCCACTCGAAGACGAAACGATACTGCACCGCCAGTGAATCCCCGCCTCGGGATCGCAGCGATGCCGACAGCTGGTCCCACAGCAATTCGGGGTCTTCACTGAGATGCGGGAGCGTGGCACACATCACCGGTGGAACCTGTTCCGGCCGGTACCTCGCGTCCGGACCGAGCCGATAGAGGAACTCGTCGACGAACAGGCCGTTGGCGAGTAGCGCACGCCCCGATGGGGAAAGGGTGTTGAGGCGCCGAAACACTCTCTCTCCCGTCAGGTGACCCCCCCGAAAAGCCTGACTGGTGAGCGACGTGAAGAACTCCGACACGCTAAGAAGATCGGGGTGCTTTCTGACCATGTCGGACAGCATGGTGGACCCGCATCTTCCCGTGCTGACGATGAATGTCGGTGCCATCAGCTCAGAGTTACGGAGCCGCTGTCTTCCAGATCGGGTCCATAGAGCCCCGTACTGAGCCAGAATTCCACGCCCATGTAGTTTCGGATGCGATTGGGAAGCAGCCACGGCATACGTTCGGACAGACCTATGAAGGCCTTGATACCCTGGCACAGCACATGGTGCTTGGGGCCGGAGAATCCCAGCTGCCGGGCCAGCTGATCTCCCAGGAGGTGCCGTGACATGGGCCGGACCACCCCCGTGAACGCCCGTGCAAGGCGGTCGCTGTCAATCTGCATGTACTCGGGACCGGCCTCGATCATGGACCGGTACAGCTTCTTCGATGTCTCGTCGGGTTCGAGCTCGAGGCTGAAGGCCACCTCGGCCAGGTCACGCGCTTCCGCTTCGGACTGGAAGGCGATCTCGTCCTCGACGCCAAGCAGGTAGCTGACGTAGCGCCAGGTCAGCACCACACTCTCTCGTTCACGGCGGGTCAGCCGCACCCCCAGGCGTCTCAGACCTTCGACCACGTACAGGGAAAAGAAGATCGTGTTGGTGGCCATGTGTGACTGGTTCAGCGGAACTCCGTAGCGTTTCGAGTCCCACCGTCCCGAATCGAGGATCTCCCGGCGCACACGGGCATGGAACGCTCGAATCATGACGGCCATCCGAAAACCGTCCGCCTCGCGCCTCAGGCCGTCCGGCATGAACGACTCGATGACGAAGCGCACGGTTCTGCCGTAACGAAGGGCGGTCTCGCCCAGGAGACGGCCCGTGAAGGCAAGGGGCATGTTGGTGGTGGCGAGATAGCAGTGGGGCAGCGCGTAGGCGGCAAAGGCGAGTCCGGTCAGGAGGCCGTTCTGGAGGATGCGCTTGCTGGCGTGCCGCATTTCACGCCAATCCACCCAGTCGGGAACGTGATTCAATTGTTCCACAAGTGCCGCCAACTCCGGAGGGGGATCGCTGACCGATTCCACGCCCTGGTTCAGCACACGGTTCAGCACGCGGATCGCCCGTCCCTCGGACACTTCGTCGAAGTGCGCGACCACGGCGTCGGCGAGGGGGTCACCAATCTCCAGGTGCTTCATGTATCGGTCGACAGGGGCGTCGCCGTGCAACTCTCGGGCAACCCGTACCCGTTCAGGAGACAGAGGCGGAGAAAGACTTCGGTTCGAAACCGTGGGGATTATCCCCGACGACGTGGCGGTCATTGGCGCTCTCCCGCTGCTGCGTGACCGGGATGCGCAGGCATTCCGTCGCTGTATCCCAGAATCGCTTGGCCGGGGGCGCATGCCTCCGCGAGCGTGGCGTGTTCCTCGGGCGACAGACGGGTCCAGCTCGGCGGCCTGGGCCGGGGCAGCTCGCTCGCCTTCTTCAGCCAGGAGGCGTCCGCGAACTCGGGGCCGACGAACTCGATAAAGCGACTGATCTCCTCCCGCGGTGACTCGAGCATCGATTCGAAACGCAAAGACAGCACACGTGTTGGTCCAAGTTGCTCCAGATAACCGGTTCCCCGCTCGATCATCCCGCTCCAAAACCAGCCGAAGGCGGGCAGTCCGATCCGGGTCTTGAGGTAGCGCTCGGCCGAGAAAAACCGGAACTGCAGGCGCGCGACCGACGGCATCCATGGGCTGGTCGGGGGCCAGTTAAAGGCGCTGAAGGGGTCGAGGCCGAGTCTGCGTGTTGCCAGTGCCGCAAGCGCCATCGCCCGAAACGCGTGATGCCCGCGCATCGACATCGCGGTGTCCCGGCCATCGCGGAAGACATGCACGAAGCGCGCATCCGGAAAACGGCGGGCCAGAGTGCGGACCAGCAGAAGCGAGCCGCCCGACCTTTCCAGCCACACCTGACTCCCGAAACGGCGGGTGAGCCATTCGAAGACGAAGCGGTAGTGCCTGAGCAGGCTGTCGTACCCGCGCGCCCTCAGATGCGGAGCCAACTCATCCCAGAGTTCCTCGTGATCGTCGGTAAGGTACGGAAGCGTGGTGCCCATGATCGGTGGGACGGTGTCGGCGGTGTAGCGCGCGCTTGGACCCAGGGCGTAGAGATACTCGTCCACGTCCAATCCGGCGCTCAGGAAGGCGCGCGCGGCGGGACGGGTCGTGTCGAGGCGCCGGAACGCCCCTTCACCGCTCACCTGCCTGTCGCGCACATCGCCCGCGGCCAGTGCCGCGAAGAACTCCGACACGCTGAGCAATTGTGGGTGCAATCGCACCATGTCCGACAGCATCGTGGACCCGCAGCGGCCGGTGCTCACGATGAAGACGGGACGAGCGCTCGAGGCGTTGCGGGGCGTCATCGTGAGATCCCGGCGGTTGAGCGTCTTCTGGGAATGGCGGGCAGGCCCCCCTTGCAGGCGTAGACGGCCTTCGAGTCGACCCTGGCCGGTTCCCGGGAGACAGCCTCGAGCCGCCATCGCTGCGCAATGGTCGCCAGGACGAAGACGGCCTCCATCGTCGCGAATCCCCACGCGATACAGATGCGCGCACCGAAGCCGAATGGAAGGTACGCGTGCCTGGGGTGTTCCAGCGGCTCTGTGAGCCACCGTTCAGGCCTGAAATCCGCCGGCTGGCTGAAGTGCGCTTCGTTCCAGTGAACCACGCGGATGCAGGGCTGGACGATGGTACCCTTGCGAATCAGGTAGCCGCCGACGGTGCAATCCTCCAGCGCCTCCCGTCCCACGAAGTAGATCGGTGGCGCCAGCCGCAGGGCCTCGTTGAACACGGCCCGCGCGTACGGAAGCCGGTCGTAGTCGGCTGGGGCCAGGGGACGATCCGGAGCGACCCGGTCCACTTCCTGCTCGAGCCGGTCGCGCACGCGGGGATGCCGCATGAGGTAGTAGAGACACCAGGTCATCGCGGTGGCGGACGTTTCGTGGCCGGCCATCAGCAGGATCAGGGCCTCGTCGCGGATCTCGTCGTCGGTGAAGGGGCGGTCGATGCCTTCCGAGTCCTCGGCCGACACCAGCAACGAGACCAGGTCGGCCCGGTCCTGCGACGGATCGCGAGCTCGGCGGATGACCTCGAAGATCACCTCGTCCACCGCCTCCCACGCGCGCCTGGCGCGCAGATTCGCCGGGAACGGCAGCCGCCTCAACACTTCGGTGAAGGGCAGGAGGCCCAGGCCGAAATCCCAGGTCATGGCCTCCACCACGCTCTTCCCCACGCCGGGCTCGACGCGCATGTCTCTCCCGAAGAAGGACTCGACGGCGACGCTGATCGCGACTTGATGCATCTCCGCGCTGGCGTCGATCACCTGACCGTCTCGCCAGCCGTTCTGCGCGAGCCTGGCCTTCTCGAGCATGATCACGGCGTACTGGTCCATCCCCTTCCTGCCGAACGACGGCTGAACGAGCTTGCGGCGACGGCGGTGGTCGTCCCCATCCCCGGTCAGGAGCGTCGGATTCCTCACGGGCCGAATGTCCTTATAGGCAACCGTCTTGGCGAAGGAGAGACGTTTCCGGACGAGCACTTCGCGGATCAGGTCGGGATCGAAGACGGCGCAGAATCGGCGGGACAGCAGTCGGTAGGATGCGATGGCGCCGTATTCGCGGTGGAGTCCTTCCAGGAATACCGGGAAATCCCGGAGGCGGGCCACCAGGTGGCGGAATCGGCGGCCACTGGGACCTGGGGGGGCGGAGGTGGTCACCTGGCCTCCGCCGCGTGCCGGATTCGGCGGGTCATTCTCGTGGGGGACGGAACAAGATCGTCTTCCAGGAGCTGGCCGAAGTGATCTACAATGGCCTGTGCGGCGGGTCGAAAACCGATCCCCAGATCGGACCCGGCACGTCGGTTGTCGAACTTCAGCGGGTAGCCGACGTTTCGTTTGATCACGCGTCGGGGAAGTCCTCGAAGCGGCGCCAGCAGGGAAACGATCATTTTCGGAAGGGTCCAGCGCGGGAATGGGAATTTGCCGCCGTAGCTGCTCCGCAGAGTGTGGGCGATCTGCAGCAGACTCATTGTCTCGCTGACCAGAATATAGCGCCCATTGGCACTTGGCTTTATGGCCGCCTGGAGATGGGCCTCCGCCACATCCCTTACATCGACGATCGCGAACTCGAAGCTCGCCGCGCCAAGGCGGTAGAAGCCGGTTCCGAAATCACGCATGATCCGGACGCTCTCGGAGTTGGTGTGCGGGCTCAGTGCAGGCCCGAAGACCAGTCCCGGATTGACCGCGACCAGATCCCATCGGTCCTGCTCCTCCGCCAGCTTCCAGGCCAGGCGTTCCGCCATGGTCTTCGAGTAGGCATATGGCTGGTGGCGCTCGCTGCTGGTCTCGTTCCAGTGCTCCTCGGTGAAACAGCCATTCCCGGTGGCGGCGAGGTCGGCCGCGTCTCCGTAGATCGCCGCGATGCTGGAGGTGAGGACAACCCGCTTTACCGTGGGTGTCCGGTTGACCGCCATGAGGACGTTCCGCGTCCCCGTGGTCGCCGGCTCGATCAGCTCGCGAACGGGGTCTCGCACGCCGCGCACCAGCAACGGTGAAGCGGTGTGAAGAACCACGTCGCATCCCGCCATTGCACGATCGAAGCCTTCGGGATCAAGCAGGTTCGCGGAAAACAGGGACAGCGTACCGGGTGTATCGTGCGCGATGGATCGCAGGTGCCGGGTCTTCGCGCGGTCCTTCCTGTCGCGAACCGTGGCACGCACGTCGATACCGGACCATAGTAACTGTTGCACGATCCACGATGCCACATAGCCGTTCCCGCCGGTGACCAGGGCGGTTTCAACTCGTGGCATCGCTCGTGGCCCGGCTACGCGCCGTTTTCGCGTTGCCGCACCACCACGGGCAAGCCATTTCGACACTTGTAGGAGAAGACATCGGTAACGGGCGGGAAACCGGGATCGACAACGTCAAACCGCCAGCGCCGTCCGAATACCGCCAGGGCCAGGACAAGTTCCAGCAGGGCGAATCTGAACCCGCTGCAGAACCGGATGCCGGTCCCGAACGGGGCATAGGCCAGACGAGGGAGCTTTGGCCGCGGCTCCTCCAACCATCGTTCGGGAATGAAGCGATCCGGTTCCCGAAAGTACTGCTCCTCGTACATCGGGGTCCGGGTGGACAGTTGCACGATGGTGCCCTCGCGGATGCGGTAGCCCCCGATCACAAGGTCATGGGCCGCTATTCGGCCCAGGTAGAAGACCGGCGGCGTCATTCGAAGCGACTCGTCGACAACCGCCCGCGTGTAGGGAAGTGCCGGAACGTCGCTGAATCCGGGCAGTCGGCCACCCAGCACGTCGTCAACTTCCCGCTCCAGCCTCTCGCGCACGGCGGGATGGCGGCTCAGATGGTAGACGGTCCAGGTCAGCGTGGCCGCGATGGTGACGTGCGATGCGATGAGTATCGCGAAGATCTCGTCCTTGAGCTCGCTCTCGGTGAAGTCGCGGTTGGGACGATCCTGGTCCCATGCGGTGACCAGGTGGGAGACCAGGTCGTTGCGGTCGCCATCCTTGCGGGCACGGTCGATGGTCTCGTAGACCAGGCTGTCGAGTTCCTGGATGTGGTGTTTGGCGGCACGGGTCCGGGGAAGCGGAACAGCCTTTGCGAGCTTGTCGAAGGGGAAGTGGGCGAGCACGAACATCCACCTGTAGCCGGCCAGAAAGTCCTTCATGAGCCGGGTGCCGACCGGCTGATCATTCCCGAAGAAGCTCCTGCCCGCAACCGCGAGCGACAGGTCGGTGGCCAGATCTTCCATGTCGATCCGTTCACCATCCCGAAGTGAATCGCGATACCGGACAGCTTCGCTTACCATGTGGCGGGTGTACCCTTCGAGCGCACGGGGCCGGAAGGAGGGCTGCACCAGCCTGCGCCGACGCTCGTGATCCGCGCCGTTGGCCGTGATGATGCAGTCGTTCTCCATCACTTTTCGTTCCAGGGCCCCCTTGCGGAACGAGGTCCGCTCCTGCGCGATCACCTCCTCCATCAGGTCGGGCCTGAATAGCAGGCAGTACCGCTTGCCGAGGATCCGGTACCCGACGACATCGCCGTAGCGGTCGCGAAGATTCTCGAAGAAACTGGCGGTGCCGCGAACCCTGCGCGTCAGGTTGCGCAGTCGTTGGCCCCTTGGCCCGGGAGGCTCCGGAAAGGAGGAAGGATCGGGCGCACCGTCCGAACGCGGGCTACCAACTTGAACACCCGCGGAACGGGGAGATTCCGGCACGGCCGGGCAGCCATGTCGTTGAGGAGGTGATGGGGCAGTACGCATCACATTCTATGGTCGAAAAAGGTCACCACAATTCCGGGTCGCCTGAGGAACCACCAATGGTCCGGTTGCCATAAGCCAAGCTTGCGGCAAGTACAATGGATTATTCGGACGATTCGCCCGTAGCACAAGGGCGTCCCACGGCTGGATGCTCCGCGCAAACGGCTGACCGTAAGTGGCGGTCACCGTTTCATTTGCGAACTGCCCCACCCCGCGCGCAGAAACTCGGGGCACGATCCGAGCCATCCGAACCGGTGAAACGCAGGCAGCCGCCGTTGACCACATCGCCCCCCCCGAGCACCGCCCCGCTCCCCACTTGACGCCGCCCCACCCTGCTCCGACTATTTCGCGGCATGGCCACCCTTCAGGAGCTCCTGCTGCGATCCAGCCGCACCTTCGGAGTGGGAATCGACCTGCTTCCGGAACCGCTGCGTGGGGAAATCACGCTGGCCTACCTGCTCCTTCGGGTCTCCGATCACCTCGAAGACAGCGAGGTCCTCCCTGACGACGCCAAGATCGCCCTGCTGGACGACTGGCGCCGCGCTCTCGCCGACGACGCGGAACGTGCGACGGTGGTCGAACGCCTCGGGGAAACCCGCGAAGACACCCCCGACGCCCTCGTGGCCCGCCACGCGGCGACCGTGCTCGAGGGACTGGATCGCATGGGACCGGAGGCACGCGAAATCGTGGTGCGGCGGGTTCGCGAATCGACCGCCGGGATGGCGCGCTGGACCCGGCGCGGATCCGTCTTCCACAACGAGGCCGATCTGGACGACTACATGCACGAGGTGGCCGGACGGGTGGGACTGCTCCTCACGGAACTCTTCGTGCTCCGACTCTCCGGCATCGCGAAGAGCGGGGATCGGATGATGAGGTTGGGACAGGAGTTCGGCCTGGCCCTGCAGACCGTGAACGTGATCCGGGGACTTCACGAAGACCCGCGCAGGGGTTGGGTATACGTCCCCCGGAGTTTCGTTCCTGGAGGACAGCAATCCCCCGACGCAATCTTCGATCCGTCCAACCTCGCGGCGGCCATGGAGGTGCTGGCCAGACTGGCCGGGAAGGCGGACGGCCACCTCGCGGCGGCGCGGCAATACGTGCGTCTCATCCCCCGCCGCCACCATCGCGTCCGCCTCTTCTGCCTGCTTCCGCTCTTCTTCGCGATCCGCACGCTGGCCGTCAGCCGAAACAACCCGGATGTGCTGCGCACCGAGGTCAAGATGACCCGTGACGAGGTTCGTTCCATCACGCGGCAGGCGCGGGTGATGGGGGTCTCCAATCGGTGGATTGGGTGGTATTGCGGGCGGCTGGCGGGATAGTTTGGACCAGCCCCGTGATTGCCGGGGCAGGCTGAGCAGCGTGCACGGGCCACGTGATCCCCGCGATTGGATCGAGGACAAGATGAAGGAGAGGCTGACACGGCAGTTTGTCGCACTCGCCCTGATCGCGAGCGCGACCATCTGCTGTGCCTGCACTGGCCCGGCGGACGATCCCTCGCAAACGGGGGATTCGGGGGATGCCGAGTGGCAGCTCGTCGAGGATCTGCGGCTCGATGCGAACGTCGAGGACTTTTCCGTGGTCTGGGGGATCTACGTCGGGCCGGAGGGTGAGATCGTCGTGCTGGAGCCGCAGGACCGACGGGTGCGCATCTACGACTCGGCGGGAACGCTGGCGGTCACGTTCGGGAGGAGGGGAGAGGGGCCCGGAGAGTTCCAATATGTGGGTCCCGTATTCTGGGCTGCGGACACGTTGGTTGTATGGGATATGGAACTAGCCCGCGGAACGTACCTGCTGACGGATGGGACTCTGGTTCGCACGGAGGCTGCCCGGTCCTTTGGGCCGGAACCCGGTGCTGCGGGACCGGATAGCACTTACATGCGCTTCATTCCCATAGCCGCAGATGCCGATGGTGGGAAACTTGGGGAGGCCTATCTGATGGTTTCAACCCGCGGAAGGAGCGAGTTGGGAGGGCCAGTGTTTCTAAGGGTGTCGCGTGATGGGCAACCGCGCGTTGTCGCCACGCCTCCGGACGATGAACACCGGATGGTCGTCGTGGCCGGCCTAGGCAACCCGGTTCCCTTCGTGTTCCGGCCCCGAGCTGATATTGCAACGGATGGAAGCCGGTTCCTGTTCATGACAACCGATCAATCGACCCTCAACCCTACCTACGGCCTCACGCTGGTCCAGCCGACCCATGACACGGTGTTCTCACGGTCCTATGCGTACCCTGGCGAGCCGATTCCCGATTCCGTAATGGACCGCGGCATCGCAGAGATGGTCCCGGAAAACAACCTTGCCCGCCGCTTCCGGGCCCGGGCCCGCGAACTCGCGCCCGCCGTGTACCCGCCCTCTGATGTCACGCTCGGTCTCGACGGGACGATCTGGGTAGAACTGCGCCGCACGGACAGTGGAACGCCCGTGCACGTGCTGAGCGAGACAGGCGACCCGATCGGTTCTCTGTTCCTGCCGGCGCGATCGCGCATCCAGCAGGCCAGCATGACGCACGTATGGGTGACGGAACGCGACCAGTTCGATCTGGCGAGTGTGGTTCGGTACCGGGTGATTCGGGGGAACTGAGGGATCCGGGGGGTCGGCAGCGCGAAGCCTCCAGGAGAAAAAAGTATACTGTACATTACATAATGTAAAGTTGTCTTTACATCGCAAGAACTGAGAGAGAGAGAGAGACCATGACCCGACTGACTCGCAGAGGTTTCCTGAAGACGACCGCCGCCGCCGGGGTCGCCGCAATTCCCGCCGCCGGCAGCCTCGCATGCGGCCAGGGGACGGCAACCGACGACGCGGGAGACATCGGAGGCGCTGCTGGAGCGGACGACCCGCTCGGCATTCGCGGCGACTTCCCGGTCACCGGCGAACTCGCCTATCTAAACACGGCTTCCGTGGGCCCGCTTCCGATCCCCGTCCGGGACGCCCTGCGTGGCTACGCGGACGAGAAGATGCTCAGGCGCAACACCAGTGCGGGCCGCGAGGCCATTGCCAGTGCGCGGTCGCGGTTCGCCGGCCTCTTCGGCGCCGACGAAGACGAACTCGCCTTCCTCTACGCGACGAGCGGGGCCGAGAACATCATCGTCAGCGCGATGGACTGGCGGGAGGGCGACAATGTGGTGGTCGACGAGTTGCACTTCACCACGACCTTCGTGCTGTACCGCGAACTGGAGCGCCGGGCCGGGGTCGAACTGCGGATCATTCCCGCGCGGGACGGGGTCGTCACCGTCGACGACTTCGCCGCGCGCACCGACGGGCGGACTCGCCTCATCAGTGTGGCCTGGGTGTCCAACCGCAACGGATTCCGCTACGACCTGCCCCCCCTGGCCGATCTCGCTCACGCCCACGGCGCCTACCTCTACGCCGACGCGATCCAGGCGTGGGGGACTTTTCCCACCAACCTTCACGACGAAAATGTCGATTTCGCCTGCGGCAACGGCTACAAGTGGCTGCACGCCGACTTCGGCTGCGCCCCCTTCTACGTGCGCCGTGAGCATTTGGAGTGGATGACTTCGGACCGATGGGGGCACAAGCAGGTGGCCGAATCGCTGCCGGGCCACCGTTTCCGGCTCAAGACGAGCGCCGAGAAGCTGGAGTACGCGAATCCGGCCTATGGTCCCGTGACCGCAATGGACGCGGCGCTGGAGTTTCTGGAGCAGGTCGGTGTCGCCCGGATCGCGGATCACACGCACGCGCTGGCCGGGAAGTTGCGCGAAGGCGCCGAGGCGCTGGGGATGCGGATGTTCACTCCGCCGGGCAATCCATCGGCGATCGTCAGCTTTTATCACGGGCTGGATCATGAAGCGCTGGCCGGCGCACTGGGCGACGAAGGGGTGGCGGTCACGTTTCAGGAGGACGGGGCTCTGCTTCGGGCGGCGGTGGGGATGTTCAACAACCAGGGGGACGTGGATCGGTTGCTGGGGGTGGTGGGGGGTCTGGTGTAGAGGAGGGGCCTATACTGTGGAGACATGTTTTCAACGCCTGCAGAGACAAGATTTCAACGCGAACGCAGACAGGATTTCAACGTTGGCGGGCATAGCGCGCCGCGACCGCTGGACGAAGGGCTAACTTCCCCCATGCTCCTCGAGACCCCCTTCCACCCCCGCACCGCCCCTCTCTGCCACAGCCGCCGCTGGCGCAACTGGTCCGGGTATGCCAGCGCACTCAGCTACGAGCCCGGCCACGAATACGAGTACTATGCGGTCCGCAGCGGGTCGGCGCTCTTCGACGTCTCGCCCCTGCGCAAATACGAGGTTTCCGGCACGGATGCCGCCGCTCTGGTCGACCGGGTGGTCACCCGCAACGCACTCGATTGCCCTGTGGGAAAGGTGCTCTACACGCCGTGGTGCGACGAGGCCGGCAAGATGATCGACGACGGGACCGTCCAGCGCATGGGGGCGGACACCTTCCGCATCACCTCCGCGAATCCGTGTCTGCGCTGGTTCCAAGACTGCGCGCTGGGGATGGATGTGCGCGTTCGCGACATCACGCTCGATATGGCGGCGCTGGCGCTGCAGGGTCCGACCTCGCGGGAGATTCTGGCGAAGGTGGTGACGGGGACGGACGTCACCGCGCTCCCCTTCTTCGCGCTCGTGGAGGGGAGCATCGGCGCGGCCCCGGTCACCGTTACACGGACCGGGTACACGGGGGATCTGGGGTACGAGATCTGGGTGCGCCCCGACGAAGCGCTGGGGGTCTGGGATGCGCTGGCCGAAGTGGGGCGCGGCTACGGTCTTGCCCCGGCCGGACTCGACGCGCTCGACATGGTGCGCATCGAGGCGGGGCTGTTGCTGAAGGATGTGGACTACGTCTCGGCGTGGACGGCGTTGATCGAGTCGCGGAAGTCGTCGCCGTACGAGGCGGGGCTGGGGTGGGCGGTGCAGGCGCGGGCGGGGCGCGATTTCGTGGGCAGCCGGGCGCTCGAGCGGGAAGCCGCGAAGCCGTCGGACTGGGCTCTGGCCGGTCTTGAGGTCGACTGGCCGCACATCGAGAAACGCTTCGCGGCGGTGGGGCTGCCCCCGCTGGTGGCTGGACGGGCCTCGCGCGAGGCGGTCCCGGTCTACGCGCGCGGCAAGCAGGTCGGGTATGTGACGAGTTCCACATTCTCCCCCATCCTGAAGAAGTACATCGCGCTGGCGACGATTCGGCGAGGCTTCGCGAGGCCCGGCCGCCGCGTGGAGTTCGAGTTGACCGTGGAGTTCGTGCGGCACACGGTTCCCGCGCGGGTGGTGAAGACGCCGTTCTTCGATCCCCCGCGAAAGAGGACCTGACGCCATGACCGGCTACCCGCGAAGGCCCGGCTTGTGAAAACTTTCACAAGAAACCGCCGAAATCCCCGGCAGTCCGTGGGTGAAACCGCCCGAGCACCGAGAGCAGCGCGGCGCCGTGCGGGCAATACGCGACGACAGGCGCTGACCCCATGACCAAGCAATACGACGTCATCGTCATCGGCGGAGGCCACAACGGCCTCGTCCACGCGGCCTACCTTGCCCGCGCCGGCCTTGATGTGTGCGTCCTGGAAGCGCGCCCCCTCGTGGGCGGCGCCACCGTCACCGAGGAGATCTTCCCCGGCTTCAAGTACAGCGTCTTCTCGTACGTCGTCAGCCTGATGCGCCCGGAGATCATCCGCGAACTCGACCTCCCCCGCCACGGGCTCGCCATCCTGCCACTCGAGAGCACCCTCACCCCGCTCCCGGACGGCGACCGTCTCTACCGCGACGCCGACCACCACCGCACCTGGCGCGAAATCGCCCGCTTCTCGACGCGCGACGCCGAGGCCTACGACGACTACGGCCGCTCGCTCTTCTACATGGCGCGCGCGGTGAAGTACCTGCTGGACATCGTGCCGCCCGATCCGGCCAAACTGGCTCCCCGCGACATCTCCGGCATGCTTCGCCTGGGCCGACACTTCCTCGGTCTCGAGCCGGACCAGCTCCACCTCCTCGTCAAGCTGATGACCATGAGTGCGGCCGACTTCCTCGATGAGTGGTTCGAGACCGACGTGCTCAAGGCCACGCTGTCCGCGAGCGGGATCATCGGCACTTTTCTTGGCCCGCGGTCCCCGGGCACCGCCTATGTCCTGCTGCACCACTACATGGGGGAGATCGACGGCCATTTCCGGGCGTGGGGGTTCGCGAAGGGGGGGACGGGGGCTGTGGGGCAGGCGATCGCGTCGGCGGCGCGCGAGGCGGGGGCCGAGATCCGGACCGATGCGCGAGTGGCACGGGTGTTGGTGAAGAACGGGCGTGTCAATGGCGTGGCGCTCGAAAATGGGGACGAACTGCGCGCGAAGGTGGTCTCCTCCAGCCTCGACCCGCACCGCACCTTCCTCGACCTGGTCGACGAGGCCGAACTCCCCGGCGAAGTAGTCCAGGGAGTGCGCAACTACCGCTTCCGAGGCTCCTCCGGCAAGGTGAACCTGGCCCTCGACGCGGCCCCCGACCTCAGCTGCATGCCCGGCCACGGCCCCCATCTGCGCGGCGCCGTCTCGATCAGCCCCTCCATCGACTACCTCGAACGCGCCTACGACGACGCCAAGTACGGCGACTTCTCGCGGGAACCGTACATCGACATCGTCATCCCCTCGGCGATCGATCCCGCCATGGCGCCGCCCGGCAAACATGTAATGTCGTGCTTCGTGCAGTACGCGCCCTACGAGCTGCGCGAGGGCACCTGGGACGAGAAGCGCGAGGCCTTCGGCGACACCGTGATCGACACGCTGGCGCGGTACATCCCCAACCTGAAGGACATCATCCTGCACCGTCAGGTGGTAACGCCGCTGGACATCGAACGCACTACGGGGCTGTCGCAGGGGAATATCTTTCAGGGTGAACTGACGCCGTCGCAGCTGTTCTTTATGCGGCCGGTGGCGGGATACGCGAAGTATCGGACGCCGGTGAAGGGGTACTACCAGTGCGGCTCGGGGACGCACCCGGGCGGCGGGATCATGGGGGCGCCGGGGAAGCTGGCCGCGGGGGTGGTGATGGGGGATTTGGGGAGGGGGAAGCGGGGGACGAAGGGGGTGAAGAAACGGTGAAGGTGTACGACGCGGTTGTCGTGGGGGCGGGCCACAACGCGCTGGTCACGGCCGGGTTGCTCGCGCGAAAGGGGTGGAGCGTGCTGGTTGTGGAGAGGCGGGGGGTGGTGGGAGGCGCGGCCGGGAGCGAAGAGATCTTCCCGGGGTGCCGGGTGGGCCTGGCCGCGCAGGACGCGGGGCTGTTCCGGCGTGACGTGGTGGCCCGGCTGGGACTCGGGGCGCACGGTCTCGAGTGGGTTGAGCCGGCGGCGGTCGCGACCACGCTTACCGGTCATGGCGAGTCATTGACGCTCTGGCGCCATCCGGCCATCACGCGCCACGAGATCGCCCGCTACAGCGAGGAGGACGCGTCCCGATACCCCGAATGGGTCGCCTACCTGCACTCCATGGCGCGCATCCTCCGAGTCGCCCTCGACCACCCCGCCCCACCCCTCCACGACCTCACCACGAGAGAGCGAATCCGTCTCCTGCGCCCCCTTGCAAAGGCGGCCCGCCTCGGAAAACGCAACGCGGTCGAACTGCTCCGCGTCCTCCCCCTCCCCGCCCGTGACCTCCTCGACGACTGGTTCACCAGCGACGCTCTCAAGGGCATGCTCGGCACCACCGCGCTGCCCGGAGCCGACCAGGGCCCGAGCGCCATGGGGGGCGCCTTCCGCATGCTCTACCACGCCACCGGCCGCGCGGCCTACGGTTTTCGCTCGTCCGCCTTCCTGAAGGGCGGCCTCGGCTCGCTGTCCGAGGCTCTGGCCGCCGCCGCGCGCGCCCATGGGGCCGAGATTCGCACCGGGACGGAGGTGGAGCGCATTCTCATCGAGGACGGAGCCGCCACCGGGCTGGAGCTGGCCGGCGGCGAGGAGGTCCGGGCCCGCTACGTCGTATCGGGCGTCGACCCGTGCCGCACCTTCTTCGACCTGGTGGGCGCGCCCCGGCTGGGGCCCGAGTTTAACCGCAAGGTGGCCAACATCCGGATGCGCGGCACCACCGCCACCCTTCACCTCCTCCTCGACGGGCTCCCACCCCTCCCCGACGCCACCGAACGGCTGGCCGGCCACACCCTCGTCGCCCCAACCCTGGACTACCTCGAGCGCGCCAGCGACGACGCCAAGTACGGTCGCTGCTCCACACGCCCCCACCTCGACATCGTGTTCCCCACCCTCCACGATCCCACCCTCGCCCCCCCCGGCCGCCACCTCGCATCCATCCAGATCCGCTACGCCCCCTACCACCTGCGCGCGGCCACCTGGCAAGATTCCGCGCCACGCGACGCCCTCGTCTCCAGTGTCCTGCAGGTCCTCGACGAATACCTCCCCGGCACCCGCGACCGCATCCTCGACCGCCGTCTCTTCACCCCCCTCGACCTCGAGACCGAACTGGGGCTCACCTGCGGCGACGAATACCACGGCCAGATGGGCCTCGACCAGCTCTTGTTCATGCGGCCCGTCCCCGGCTGGGCCGGATATCGGACGCCCTTGGAGCGGTTGTTTCTGTGCGGGTCGGGCAGCCACCCGGGGGGCGGGGTCACGGGGGCGCCGGGCCTGCTGGCGGCCCGCGAGATCTTGCGGCGGTGAACATCGACTCCGGCCCTATCCCGCCGGCGGCACCAACCGTCGTCCGATGATGTGGGGCATGCCCAACGAATCCCACCGGGTACCCCAGACGTGAGTCTCCGTCGCGTCGGTGAGCCACAACGACGCAGGCAGGAGAACGCGCCGAAGCAACCCGTCCGGATCACCTCTCGGCACCGCGCAGTACACCCTCAAGGTGTCCAGGACTTCGGGTGTCCTGATCCAGACTTCCCCGGAGGCCGTCAGAACCGGAGGTCCTTCCGAGGGAGGAATGTACTCTGGCTGGTAGAGCCCATCGAAGTATGCCTCGTGAAGCCGTGCCGGGGGGTGCCGACTTTCCCCTGACATGCTTGCCACCCACATCTCCGCACCCTCGTCCACCATCGCAGAGGTGAGCCGTCTCGGAGCCGCCAGTTCCACTCGCCGGTGCCAGGTCGTATCGCCTCCCGCATCCACTTCGATCAATTCCACCGTCCCCGGATCGCCCTTCGAACGCAACACCACCACCGCACCGGGCTCGAACTGCGCAAAATCCGGATCTCCGAACGGCTGCGATCCGGTCACCCATACGGTGTCGCCCGGCCCATCCCCCGGAAGCACCTTGAAGTGTATCCTGTTGCTGATGTCCATCCACAGCAAAGGTTCTGGAGCACTCCAGCGTCCGTTGCCCAGATCTCGGATGCGCACGACGGGCATGCGGGTGACGGGTGCCAACCCGCCCCATCCAGCTTCCAGCTCGTTGGGGATACGGGCAGTACCCAGGTAGGAGCCTCCCGTCGGCCAATGAAGGTCGACGGGCAGGCCCTGGTAACTTAGGGCGTTGGATTGAGGGCCCGGTGTGGTACCGACCAGTTCCCCGTGTGCCGTGAAGCGTGCGTACCGACCCCGTCGGGCTTCCTGAACAGCAAAGGCGCCATCCGGCTCGATGCGCAGAGAACCCATGTTGATGAACTCTCCGGGACCCTCCCCCTTCCGGCCCACGCGAAAGAGGAGCGTGCCATCGAGGGCCAATACGCTCACCTGATGGTTGCGACCGTCAACGGCGAAGATGCGACCTCGGGCGGGATCAGCCCGTACCACGGGCGCCGTGAAGAACACCTCTTCCTCGGGAGAGTCCCCGAAACGGTATTCGGCCTCGGTCACCCATGCCGGCGGTGGCTCGGTCCGCGCCTCGTTGGCGCTCCGATCCTCGCCGCACGCGACGCACGCGGTCACCACGATGAGCAGGAGCACCACCGGCGATGTGCCGCCCGTCGACGCCGCTGCTCCGGGGTGGCGACAGGCAGCGCGAAGGGCCTCCGGGGGGGAGGGGACTACCGTGGCACGGCGGCAGGACGGAAGGAATGGGGAACCGACGGGGAATCTCATTTGTTTTCTCCCTGTGGCGACTTGAAGCACGGCTGCGGGACGGCGAGGCATCCTCGCACGATAGGGTCAAAAATCCTAAACAGCTAGTTGACATTCGACAGAGCGTTCCCCACCTTTATCAACTAAGTGTTTAGGATGCTAATGCGCCAGACCACGCCTTCGCTCACCACGCGACGCTTGCCAAGCCCGTGCACCGCACCGCAAGGAGGACCGGAATGCCTACACTCATCGCCGTTTTCGCCATCCTGTCGCTGGCACCCACCACCCAGGCCCAGGAGACCCGCCCCATCCGTCCCGCCGAGACCCAGGCGCGAATCAACCTTGAAGAGGTCCTGTCCATCGGTTCCCTGTCCGGAGAATACGACGCCTTCGGCCGGGTCGCGGGCATTGCCTTGGACAGCCGGGGACGCATCCTCGTGGCCGATAGGCAGGGCGCCCACTTCAAGGTCTTCGACCCTTCCGGCGCGTACCTCGCTACCGTCGGAAGAAGGGGGGAAGGTCCCGGCGAGTTCGCCAGCCCTTCGGACATCTCCGTGGGGCCCCGGGATTCCGTCTTCGTTGGGGACCCCCAGCGGGGACTGATCTCCGTGTTCTCGCCCGACTACGATTGGGTGCGGGACGTTCGCGTATCTCCGGCGTGGCAGGTCAACTCCGTGATTCCCCGGCAGGACGGGACGCTGGTGGTGGCGGCATTCAGCCCCGGAGACCGCTACCCGGTCAAGGTCCTCGGACCCGATGGCACGATCCTGCGGAGAGCGGGGGTGCCGATCGATGCACTGAACCTGTACGGATTCGAGGCTTCACTGCTCGGTGGACGCCTCACGCAAGCCGGCTCGGGTTACGTCCACACGACAAAGAGTCCGTACATGCTGACCTTCCTGGACGCGCAACTCGACCCGGTTCGCGTCTGCCGCGGGCCGCGTGAACTCACGACGGACCCGGCGGATGTCGTGGACGCGAGCGAAGACGGGGCAGGCATTCGGTGGGGCGCGTACCGACATTCCGTGTCCATCGTCCCACTTGGCGACGGCATGTTCCTCAACACGTTCCTGGATCCCGGGGACGCCTGGACATTGCTGCATGTGGTGACCGAGAGCTGCGAACTGGTGGCGGAACTCGAGGTCGAGGTGTCCTTCACGCGCAAGGTGGCTCGCGGGGACCTGGTCGTCGCGACGCGAAGGACGGACTATCATGAGGTCGTCATCTACCGGGTTTCGCTGGAGGGAGGGGCGGAGGGGTCGCGGTGACCGGTCGGCTGTCGGCACGGCCGCCGGGGCCGCGGCACCCGGATGTCCATTGAAGCCAACGCGGCATCCATCCATACGGAATATGTAAATCACAGTTTCCATTTAGTAATGTGTGGTTGACACTCTACCGCTCAGGAGGGCGGCCACAGTGGGCGGGGACGGCAGGGAGAGGCTGGTCGCCACTATGGTCTCCCACACAACTTGTCTCCCACAAGACTAGTTGCCATTCCGTCAGGCACTCCTTACCTTCAACTAGAGTTTTGGGAGCATACGATCCTGGGACGCCCGCATTCCAAAGCGGGAGCCAACCACGGACCGAAGCCGGAGCGCTCGCCGCCATTCACACGGCGGGGCCCGGGCCGACAATCTGAACCGCGGGCACGCGGCCCGCAGGGAGAAACGTTGATCCGCACACCGACCGCTCGCGAAATGGACATCATGTCGGTTCCGTGGGATCTGGAATCGGCAACTGCCGCCGAAGTCAGGGAGCGCCTCGCGTACGACCTGGCCTGCCACACGGTCCTCTCGATGCTCAGGGTGCTGGGATGATCGCCGCATGGATGCTCTGGTCGATGGGGGTGGGGCTGTTGCTGCTGGTCGCGGGATTGGCGGCGGAGAAGCTCTTCGAGGGAAGGCGCCGGTGGGTGTGGTCGGCGGCTTGTGCGGGGACAGTGCTGCTCACGGCTGCGCGGGTGTTCGCAAGCGGGGGGGCGGGATCGGAAAACACCTTTGGCGATCTGGTCGTAGCGGAGACCCTCACCACGACCGGGACGGGTGCAGCGGGTGGCCCCGACGCCGTTGCGGGCGTCGCCGGAGGCACGAATTTGCTCGCGGTTTTCCCGGTAATGATCCCGCAAGATTCAGTCCTGCATTCACTCGATCCGGTCCTGCTGCTGGCTTGGTTGACCCTTTCAGCCGGCCTTGTTCTGTGGGCTCTCATAGGGGTCGGCAGGCTCCTCCAGCGCCGCCGATCCTGGGAGCGGGGAATGCTGTTGGGCCAACCAGTGCTTTGGTCGCGAGATACGGGACCCGCCATCGTCGGTCTGTTTCGGCCGAGCGTGGTGCTGCCGTCCTGGGTGAGCGATATCGAACCATCAAGGCAGAGACTGATTCTGGCACACGAAGAGGAACATCGGCGGGCCGGCGACGGCATAGTGAGGTTCGCCATTGCGTGCCTGCTGATCGTCTTTCCCTGGAACCCGTTCCTGTGGCTCCACTATCGCCGCTTGTGCGTGGCCATGGAGCTTGACTGCGATCGCCGGGTGATGAAGAGCTTCCCGCACCGCCGCTGGCTCTACGGAGATCTGCTCGTACGGTTCGGGGGCCGCGGTGCTCTGCATCTCGGGCTTGGGCTGACCACGTTCGCGGAGCGTCGGTCGTTTCTGGAGAGACGGATCGGCAAGTTGCTCTCCGAGACACCGCAAGTCCCATTGGTGCAGACAGCGTTCCTCGCCTTCGCCACTCTCTTTGTGATCGGTGTGACCGTGTGGGTGCCAGGGGTCGCCGAAGAGCCCGGAGTAGAAGCAGAGGCTCAACCAGTTGATGCCACCCCACTATCGGTCGTGGAGTTCGAACTCGGAGTCCCGTTACGCCCCATCGCCTTACCCGGTGTCCCCTTTCCAGCCGTACCCTTGCCGGTCGTCCCGTTTCGCCAGGGCGATGGAGCGACTCCGCTGCCGTCAGATGCAAGCGTCATGCAGAGGCCGCAGTTCGTCCGCCATACGACGCCCCCGATATTGGCGGATCCCCGGAGCGTTGAAAGGACTCTGGAGGCCGAGTATCCCGCAGCCCTTCGAGACGCCGGAATCGGCGGCACCGTGGTGGCCTACCTGTTCGTGAACACGGACGGGAGGGTCTCCAGGATCTTCATGAAGACCAGTTCAGGCCACTGGGAGCTTGACCGAGTCGCTTTTCGGGTGGCGGAGTTGGCGCCATTCCTCCCCGGTACCAATGACGGTAAACCCGTAGGGATGTGGATAGAGGTTCAGGTGCCCTTCACGCCGAAGTAGCCGTGCCGACCACAGTCACGAGGAGTCGGTAGGGGGTCCGAGACTCGGGGAGTCCACTGGGGACCCATGGCCACATCCCCATGATCTCCCAAAATTCTAGTTGACATTCCGCCAGGCACCGCTTACCTTCAACTAGAACTCTGGGAGCAGGAACCCCGGCACTGGCCCAACCCCCATTCGACGCGGGGGGCCCACCATGGGATTGCCCGAGCCGGGACGCTCCGTCGACTCCCCATTGACAGCCTGAACCGCGGGCGACTGTCCCGCAGGGAGACACCATTGATCCGCCCACCGACCGCACGCGAGATGGACATCATGTCTGTTCTGTGGGACCTGGAGTCGGCCACGGTCTCCGAGGTCAGGGAGCGCCTCGCGGATGACCTGGCCTACAACACGGTCCTGTCGATGCTGAGAATCCTCGAGGCGAAGGGGATGGTGGGCCATCGCAAGGACGGCCGCGCCCACCGCTACCACGCGCTCGTCGAACGGGAGGAAGCGGGGCGGGTGGTCCTCAGCCGCCTGCGGGACAAGCTCTTCAAGGGTTCGGGCGAGTTGCTCATGACCCAGCTCGTGGCAGATGAACCGCTGTCGCCGGCCGCTGTCCGGAGGCTCCGCAAGCAGCTGGACGAACGTCTGAAAAAGGAGGAAGAACGATGATCGCCGCATGGATGCTCTGGTCGATCGGGGTGGGGCTGTTGCTGCTGGTCGCGGGACTGGCGGCGGAGAAGGTCTTCGAGGGACGCCGCAGATGGGTGTGGGCCACGGTTGGCGCGGGGACCGTTCTGGTCACGGCGGTGCGTTTGTTCGCAACCGGTGGATCGGGGCCGGAAATCGACTCTCGCGGTTTGGTGATCACGGAGGTCACCGCGCCCGACAACAATGCCGCGGTCGCGTGGGAAGGAGCCGAAGTCTCGCCCGGCATCCTCCCGGAAACGGTCTCTCCCCCGCTCTTCCCGCTGACAATCCCCCACGATTCAGTCCTCCACACGCTCGACGGGATTATGCTGCCGGCCTGGCTGGCCCTTTCCGCCGGCCTGTTGCTGTGGGCTCTGATCGGCATCGGTAAGCTGCTCCGCCGCGGTCGTGCCTGGGAGCCGGGAACCCTGCTGGGCCAACCTGTACAGTGGTCGCGAGACACCGGACCGGCCATCGTCGGCCTGTTTCGGCCCAGGGTGGTCCTGCCCGCATGGGTAGCCGACGTCGAGGCGTCGAAGCAGAAGCTGATCCTGGCGCACGAGGAGGAACATCGCCGAGCCGGAGACGGGATACTGAGGTTCGCCATGGCAACGCTGCTCATCGCCATCCCTTGGAACCCGTTCCTGTGGCTGCACTACCGCCGCCTGTGCCTGGCCATCGAGCTCGACTGCGACCATCGCGTCGTCAAGCGACTCCCGGACCGCCGCTGGCACTACGGCGATCTTCTCGTCCGGGCCGCGGCCCGTCGCGGCATCCGTCCCGGTTTCGCGCCGACTGCGTTCGCGGACCGGCGGTCGTTCCTGGAGAAGCGGATCGGCAGGCTGCTCTCCGAGGGCCCGGAGGTCCCGCTGGCGCAGGTGGCGTTCTTCGCATTCGCGGCCATCATGGTGGCCGGGGTGGCGATGTGGGTGCCGGGGGTTACCGAGGAGTCCGCCCAGCCGGAGGAGCTTGCTGCGCCTGGGGTCTATTTCCCGACCATGACTGCCCACATCAGGTCCAAGCCCCATTTTTCCTTCAGTTTCCGATACCAGAAGGGCGTGACCCGCGCAGTCACCCCTGACTGGGCCTACCGTTTCAGCTACAAATTCAACCGGTCTCCGGTCAGGTCTTTCGAATCCGCAGTCTTTCTAGACGCGGTCGAGCCCTTCGAGCCCCCGGCGTTCAAGCCTACGCGCATCCAAGGGCAGGGCAGCCTCGGATGGAACGATCTTGAATGGGCACCCACGTTGTTCGAGGTATGGGAAAACGAACCCGACGCCCCCCTGCCCGTCGTGTCCCTGCCCACCGCGCCCTCCCCGTACACAGCCGCCTACGCAGTGCCCCTGCCCCCCGTGCCTACGGACGCGAGCGTCATGGAGACGCCGCAGTACGTGTACCACACCACGCGGCCCGAGTTGGCCAATCACTGGCAAGTCAGGCAGACTCTCGAAGACAAGTATCCGGCAACTCTGAAAGACGAGGGAATCGGCGGCACCACGGTCCTCTACCTGTTCGTCAACACCGACGGGACTGTCTCCGAGGCAATCCTGAAGACCAGTTCCGGCCATCCATCGCTGGACTGGGCGGCCGTTCAGACGGCGAAGGCCGCGCGATTCCTTCCCGCTACCAACGAGGGCCTACCCGTGGGGATCTGGATCGAGATGGAGATGCCGTTCGTTGCGGAGTGAACCTGGAATCAGCAGGGCGGAGGATTATGAGCACCAAAGCAACATCAAATGGCCCCGGTAGCTCCATTTGTCGGCCACTAGAGGCTCATAGTGGCCGACAAACCCGGATGCCTGACCGTTGTCCGCCACTTCAGGGTATTAGTGGCCGACAAACGGTGATGAAGAAGCTTGGATTCTGCCTCACCACCCTGCTCCTCGCCGCCGTCGCGTGCACGGACGGCGGCGACCGGCCCCCGGGAGAAGACTCGTCCCCATCGGACCCCGTCGTACGCGACAGCGCCGGGATCCGGATCATCGAAAGTTCGGCACCGGCGTGGGACGGCGACGGTTGGCGCGTCTCCGACACACCGTCCGTCGTCATCGGCCAAAGGGAGGGAGACGAGCGCTACCTCCTGGGGTGGGTCAACTGGAGGAGCGGAGCCGTCGTGCTCCGGGACGGCCGGATCGCGGTCCTGGACGGGCGGAGCGCCATGATCCGCGTGTATTCCCCCGAGGGAGAACACATCGAGGACTGGGGGAGACGGGGCGAGGGCCCGGGAGAGTTCGGTTCCTACCCGGGCCGCATCTTCCCGTATCGCGGAGACTCGATCCTGGTGAGCGAGGAGACGCACCAGTTCTCCGTGTTCGACGACGAGGGACGCTTCGGGAGACGGGCGATGCCGGGCATGCGGCTTTCGCTGTGGTACGACCTGCGCGACATCGTCGACCGGGGCATTCTGCTGGCCGCTTACAGCTGCTGTGACTTCCTGGGGGCCCTCCCCACCGGTGTCCTCCTTCTCTCGACTCCCGAGATGATTCCCAACTCGGGAACCGGGACAAAGAGAGGCTCCGTACTGGTGGCCGTGGTCCCGGATACCGGCGGCGTGGCCGATTCCGTGGGCGTCTACAATGCGGGACGGTACCGGCCCGGAGCCGCACCGGGAGGAAGACCCGGTGGGTTCCACTTCCAGCCATCGTTCGCCGCGGCGGTGGGCCCCGGCGGGTACCTTGTGGCGGATGGCGACTCGTACTCGATCGAGGCCTACGACGCGAGTGGCCGCCTGGCGAGAATCATCCGGCTTGCGCGTGAACCCCGCCCAGTCACCGACGAAGTCAAGGCGGTCTACGAGGCAGAGCTTCGCGAGGAACTTCTGGGGTCCGGCGACCCCGACGAGGCGATCCGGGGCGCACTCTCCGTCCCCTATCCCCCCAACCTCCCCACATTCGAGTGGCTCCACATCGACCCGGATGGAAACATCTGGGCGGGTCAGCGGCGGTACGGCGCGGGCGACGACATGAACGAGTTCTTCGTCTTCGCGGGGGACGGCCGCTACCTCGGAATCGTCGAAGTACCCGCGAAGGTCTCGGTGCTGCAGATCGGGGCCGATTTCATCCTCGCGCAATTCAGTGACGATCTGGGTGTGCAGTACGTTCACAGGTACGGCATCGAGAAGTGAGGAAGCGGGGGACGGACGGAGGAGTGAATCCGGCGTAGTTGAAGAGCGCACCGCCGATTTGTCCGCCACTTCGGGGCATTAGTGGCCGACAAACGGTTTGGAAGTCCCATACCTGTTCGCGTTCCCGGGTCGCCGGCCCCAGTTTCCAAGGGTTGCACTCCCGTCGAATCAACACCGGGGACTCGAATGAAGCCATCGCTCTGCCTGACCATCCTGGCTCTCGCGACCCTCGCCTGCGGCGACCCACAATCCCCCAACGGCGACTCCCCCGGACTCGAAGCCGCCGTACGCGACAGCGCCGACATCCGAATCGTCGAAAACCCCCACCCGCCATCCGGATCCAGGCTCGATTGGAACATCGGCACGGAGCCGACAGTCTCGATCGGCGCCCGGGAGGGAGAGGGCCCATACATGCTCCACCGGGCCGGGGACGCGTTCATTCTGTCCGATGGCCGGATCGTCGTGGCGAACATGGGGTCGCACGAACTGCGCGTCTTCGATGCGTCGGGAACCCACGTGGCCACCTGGGGGCGCCGTGGAGAAGGACCCGGCGAGTTCAACCCTCTCCTCCAGATGCACCGATGGCGCGGGGATTCGCTGCTTGCGCTGTATTCGCCCGCCAATCACCTCTCGGTCCTCGACTCCGAGGGCAACTTCGGGCGGACCTTCACCCTGGCGCGGGACGATTCATTCTTCCGGGTAGAGGCCGTCTCGCCGGTTGGCGCCATCGTCAGCTCCGACTGGTTGCCCCGCAGCCTCGACGACGGTCTGGTTCGTCCCGAAGACACCTACCGGGTCAAGGACGCCGAGGGGGATGAGCTGTCCCTGCTGGGGTCCTTTCCCGGAACGGAGTGGTTCAATTTTTGGGACGGGACCCGCGGCTGGGGCGCCGAGATTCCGCATGCGCACCGCATTTCCACCTTTGCCTGGGGCGACCTGGTGGCCATTGCCCCCAACGACACCTACGAAATCACGGTCTTCGGCCTCGACGGCACGCTGAAGCGCATCGTCCGCCGGGACCACGACCTGGTCGTCTCCACCGCGGCCCACATGGACGCCGAAATCGAGGATCGGGTCGCGCGAATACCCGAGGAAGAACGGGCGGAGCGGGGGCGAGAGCTTCGTGAAGACCTCCAGCAAATACCCCTGCCCGAGACCTTTCCCGCCTTCGCCGCGGCGACGGCCGACCTGGTGGACCACCTCTGGGTGCGGGAATACGAACTCCCCGGTGAAGGGGGCACCAATCCGGTCTGGACGGTCTTCAACCCCGAAGGGCGCGTGCTGGGGTTCGTGGAAACGCCGGCCGGGCTGGACGTCTACGAAATCGGCGAGGATTACATCCTTGGTCTCGCCACCGACGATCTCGGGGTGGAGTACATCCAGGTGTGGTCGCTGGAGCGGTCGGGCTAGCCGTCGGTCGTCGGACGGAACGGGGCGCCAAGGGTCATGGTGGTTCCCGATACCCATCGGCCCATCGAGTCAGCGGCGGTCGGCAAGCAGTCGCCGACACACCCTGGAATCGCGGATGTCACCGTCCACACACCGCTTGAGACGGCCATCCGTCCACCACTCGAAGTCATACCACAGCGGTGTCGGATCCCGCAACATCCGAAGGGCACGCTCCTGTATGTCGGCAATCCGGCCCGCATCGGTAATCCCAAGGGCCTGCACCGCAGATGGAGTTGCCGCAAGGCGCTCCACCTTGCCGGTGAGCTCGGCATCCTCGAGCAGCACGCTCAGGTCTATTGCCTCGATGACGATTTCCGGGTCGTCGAGGGCCGACGCCGCCAAGCCGCGGATCTCCGCAAGGAGCCCGGCATCGAGCCCCTGCGGGCCCCGCTCGTCCACGAACATCGCCATCACCGCAAACGCCGAGCGCCGGGCCGAACGCTGCCTCCTTGTGCTGCCGGGCCCCTTGGCCGTGGCGATCACCTCCCGCAACGCGGGTACGCCCTGGAAGACCAGCCAGTCGTAAACGTCAAACCCAGTCATTCCGAAGCCGGCTAGCGGCCTGATTGCGACCGGATCGTCCAACTTCGCCAAGGCCCAGACGGCATCGTACAGCTCCACGTTGAGTTCCCCCCAGTCCTCCAGAGCGTCGAGCCACGCCTCCTGCTCGACTGCCTGCACCACGGCGGCACGTAGCTCAGGACCCCACTCCTCGGGCGGGATCCCCGGCAGCTGAAATCCGGCGCGCTGCATTCCCAGTTGCATTATTCCGCGCAGCACTTCCCCAGGTGTCGACGACACCAGAAGACGTGCAATCTCTGTTTGGCTAAGTGAAGAATCGGCGGCCGGTTCTTGACCATGCGCACTTGACGGGATTGTCATGGCCGCCACGATCAGCGCGGATCCCGCGAATTGCACCAGTCTCAGTGCTCTGCTTGACATTTTCGTTCATCCTCCCCATCGGGCGTGAATGTGAGGCCTCCTCGCCCTGAGCCACCCGCCGCTCTGTCCCCGGCCCGGCGGGGACCTTGGACAGCGTCCCTCGTTTCGGTAGCGTGCAGTCCAAGGATGAGGAGCTACGCACTGAATGTCAATTTAGCTGAGGCTCGCACGGTGGAGCGCGGGAAGGTGATCGGCGGGGGCGACGTTTGGACCGCCAACCCCCGGCTGGGCTGGCCCCGCGCATGGGCGGCCGGATATGATTGCGGGTCGGAAACCCGGCTTGTCCGGGACCCAGTCCATCCCCCACCCCAGGAACCCACCCATGCCCACCTTCGACATGTCCCTCATCCAGCGCGGCGCCCGCCTCCGCCGTTCCCCCTACTTCGAGGCCACCCTGCGCGCCGGCTGCAAGAGCTATACCGTCTACAACCACATGTTCCTCCCCACCCGCTACGACGACCTCCACGCCGAGTACGAGAGACTGCTGACCGGCGTCACCGTGTGGGACGTGAGCGTCGAGCGACAGGTCGAGATCACCGGTCCGGACGCCTTCGAGTTCACCAACCTGCTCACCCCGCGCGACCTGTCGAAGTGCGCCGTCGGACAGGGCAAGTACGTGCTGATCGGCGCCGACGACGGCGGCATCGTGAACGATCCCGTTCTGCTGCGCCTCGGCGAGAATCACTTCTGGCTCGCGCTCGCGGACAGCGACGTGCTGCTGTACGCGAAGGGCGTCGCGCTCAACTCCGGCCTCGATGTCCACATCTGCGAACCGGACGTGTCGCCCATGCAGGTGCAGGGCCCGAAGTCGAAGAAGGTCGTGCGGCGGCTGTTTGGGGACGAGGTGCTGAAGCTGCGCTACTACTGGTTCCTGGAGACGGATCTCGACGGCATCCCGGTGGTGGTGACGCGCACGGGGTGGAGCGGCGAGGTCGGCTACGAGATCTACCTGCGCGACGGCAGCCGGGGCGTGGAACTCTGGGACCGCGTGATGGACGCGGGGCGCGACCTGGGCATCACGCCTACGGGCCCATCGGACATCCGCCGGGTCGAGGCCGGCATCCTCAACTACGGCATCGACATGACGCTGGACACGAACCCGTACGAGGTGGGGCTGGGGTGGCAGGTGGACCACGATCAGGAGGGGGACTTCATCGGGCGCGAGGCGCTGGCGCGGATTGCGGCGGAGGGGCCGGGGCGGAAGCTGGCCGGGGTCGAGATCGGCGGGGATCCGCTCGATCTGAATGTGACTCGGTGGCCGGTGCAGCAGGGTGGAGATGAGATCGGGTTTGTGACATCGGCTGTCTACTCGCCGCGGCTGGGGCGGAACATCGGGTATGCGATGGTGCCGACCGCGTCGGCGGAGCTGGGGACGCGTTTGAGTGTGACAACGCCGGATGGTGGGCGGGACGCGACGGTGGTGCCGCGGCCCTTCGTGGATCCGGACAAGGAGATTCCGAAGTCGTAGGGGATGATCGTATGACAACTACGGTTGTCATAATGTAAAGTTGAATTGACATTTCGCGACATCGCGCACGTCCACGATCGCGAACTCCAGATCCGGAGCGCCGAATCAAGGAAAGGCGACTGATGGCAGCTGCACCGCCACCACACAACCCGAAGCTCCGCTACGCGGCCGACGAAGTGCCACCCCACCCCTTCTCCTTCGTCGTCGGACTTCAGGTCGCCATCCTGGTGACCCTTCCGATCGTCATCGTCGCCACCATCGTGGCGCACGTGGCCGACCAGAGCGAGGCCTACCTGTCCTGGGCGATCTTCGCCGGCATTGTGATCGGCGGGCTGATGACCATCGTGCAGGCGAAGAGGATCGGCCCGTTCGGAGCCGGCAACCTGATCGTGATGGGGATGTCGGGCGCATCCATCGGTGTGGCAGTCCTCGCGCTGGTCACGGGCGGTCCCGCGCTGCTCGGCACGCTGGTCGTTGCGTCGGCGCTCTGCCAGTTCGGGTTCGCGGCCCGCCTGGCGTTGCTGCGCCGCATCATCACCCCACTGGTTTCGGGAACCCTCCTGGCACTCGTCTCGGTGACGGTGATGCCGATGGGCTTCGCCATGCTCACCCGTGTCCCCGAGAGCGCATCCGACGCCGCGGCCCCGACAATCGCCGCCGTCACGATCCTGGCCGTGGTCGCGCTCATGCTGCGGGCCCCGCGGAGACTGCGGGCCTGGACCCCGATCATCGGGATCGGCCTGGGGTGCGCGACCGCCGCATTTTTCGGCGTCCTCGACTTCGGGCGCGTCGCCGACGCGTCCTGGGTGGGCATTCCCGCCATTGCCACGCCCGGTCTGGACCTGAACTTCGACTCGCGCTTCTGGGTGCTCCTGCCCGGCTTCCTCTTCGTCACATTCGTGATCACGGTCCGCCAGGTCGGCGACGCGGTGCGCACGCAGCGCATTTCGAGCCGCCAGCCCAGGGCCGTCGACTTCCGCAGGGTGGAGGGGTCCGTGGCCGCCTGCGGGGCCGGGACGCTGCTCTCGGGACTCGCCGGCATTCCGGCGCCCTGGCCCTATACGGCCGGGATCGCACTCGCGGAGGGGGTCGGCATCGCCGCCCGCAGGGTCGGCATCTACATCGGCACCATCTTCATCGCGCTCGCCTTCGTCCCCAAGATCACCGCCCTGATCCTCTCCATACCGGCACCGGTGCTGGGCTCGTACATCGTGGTCATCTTCGGGCTCACCTTTGCGCAGGGCATGCGGGTCGTCTTCCGCGAGGGTCCCGAACGGCGCAACTCGCTGATCGCGGGACTGTCGTTCTGGGTCGGCGCGGGCATCCAGTTCCAGGCCATCTTCCCCAGCCACCTCGCCACGCCCACCGGCCGCATGCTCGCCAACGGCCTCACGACCGGCGGGCTCACCATCCTGCTTCTCAACCTGTTCATACAGTACACCGGCCCCCGTCGCCACAGGACCGAAATGCCACTCGGCTCCGACCGGCAGCCCGATCTCGACCGCTTCATGGTGGACTTCGCCGCGAAGTACTCCTGGCCCGCCCGGGCGACCGAACGCCTCCGCGCCGCCGCCGAAGAAGCGCTCCTCAGCCTGTTGCGCCAGGAGGAGGACGAACACGCGCCCGCCGCCGAGGGGCGCCGCCTTCGGGTCATTGCCCGGAACCTCCGCGAGGGCGCCCTGCTGGAGTTCACCGCGGCCACCCACGCCGGGAACCTCGAGAACGAGATGACGGTCCTGGCCGATTCACCCGACCCCGCCAGGGAACGCGACCTCTCGCTGGCACTGCTCAGGCATCACGCCTCGTCCGTGAAGCACCAGCAGTACCACAACGTGGACATTCTGACGGTGCGGGTGGATCGGGCATGACAGATTCGCGGACAGATTCCGGGTAGAATCTGTCATTCTGATGTGGGAGAGGACCGCCGAAACCGTGGCAGACACCTGCGAAAGGGCGTCTTATGACAGATTTCCCGGTGAATCTGTCACGAAACCTGTCAGAACCTGACCCGAGCCCCCAACTGCGCCCGCCGAGTGTCCCCCAGTCCACTCCGGATCGTCCCGTCGAAATTGAAGAGCAGCGACCCCTGCGCCGTGTCCAGCGCGTTGTCCGCGTTGATCAGGTTGAAAACCTCGAAGACCGGCTCGACGGTGCGGCCGCCGCCGATCGTGAACGGCCGCGACACCTTCACGTCCCAGGTGAAGAACTCGTTGGCGCGCCGAAGAGTGTTGCGCTCCAGGATCGAGCCGTCCGCACAGATCCGGTCCGCCGGCTGCCCTGCCCGCTCCCCCCACCGCACACAGCTTTCCGAGACGGGTGATGCCGACAGGTACCGCACGATGTTGCTGAAGGCGACACTGCCGGGCATCGAAAACGCCAGGTAGCCGGTGGCCTTGTGGCGGCGATCCCGGTCGGACCAGCCGTATTCGGGTGCGAGATCCGAGGCGTCTGCGTAGCGGAAGGTGAAGGGATCGCGCTCGTTGTCGTCGTCGGACCGGTCGAGGGAGAGGGTGTAGCTGAGGTCGAAGGTGAGCAGGCCATCGAACGCGCCGTGGCCGCGCAGGCCCGCGGTGACCGCGTGATAGCGCGACCGGGCGGTGCTCTCGGCCACCGTCAGCGTGCCGATTCCGCCGCCGCCCGGGTGGGTGCCAATCCCGAAGGGCGAACCGAAGGCCGCATCGTTGCGGTTGACGAAGCGGAACAGGTGGTCCGTCCGCGCGTGCTGGTACGACAGGCTCGCGGCCACCCCGTGCGTCACCTCCCGGTCGAGCGCCGCCGCGAACGACCAGGTGCGCGGCAGCTCCAGATCCTTCGCGGTGACGTGGATGTCGGGGAGGAAGGGCGGCGTGGTGCTCCCGTCGATGAGGTCCCCGATCGCGGGCGGCCCCTGCCCGGGCAGGCCGAAGCTGCTGCGGAAGAAGATCTGCTGGAAGGCGCCGTTCGTGGTCACGCTCTGCGCGAAGACCAGGATGGGGATGCGCGAGTGATACGCGCCGGCGTTCAGCCGCAGCACTGTGCGCTCGTCGCCCGTCGCGTCCCAGGCAAGTCCGAACCGCGGCTGGAAGTTGTCCAGGTCGTCGGGAATGGTCCCGTCCGAGGGGAAGCGCGGATCGTTCAGGTAGGGGGCGTAGAAGGTGGCCTCCGGCTGGACCATGACGTCCGGGTGCCAGGTCCCCTCCCAGCGGAGACCCAGGTTCAGCGTCAGCCGTTCGCTCGGCCGCCACGTGTCCTGCACGAAGAAGGCCAACTCGTTCACGCCGAAGTCACCCTCGCCCAACCGCTCCGGCGCCACCCCTGGCACTGTCCCCGACTGCAGGTAGGTGAGCACCGGCCCGGTGATGCTCGTCCCCGCCGGACACTCGCCCGTCGTGCTGTCCGACCCGTCCGAACAAGTGACGTAGCCGCTCCCGTGCGTCGCGAAGTTGATGAAGCCGTCGACCGAATCGAAGATGTAGCGCCCGTTGGCAAAGCCGATGAACTGCTGCGAGATCGCCGTGCGGTTGTACTCGACGCCAGCCTTGAAGAGGTGGCGGTCCCGCAGCCACGACCAGTTGTCCACGACCTGCAGGCGCGTGTCGTACGCCGGATCGATGGGGAGGAAGAAGGGCAGTCCGATGCGGAAGCCGTCGGCGAAATCCATGCCGATGTCCGGGAAGGGCCGGCCGCCGAGCGCCGTGAACTGCGGAGGCGCGGGCACGGTCGCCTCGGGCATGAGGGGGCCGTCGTACCAGCGCACCCGGTCCTCGCGCGCCCACTGCACGCGCAACTCGTGCGACAGCGTGCTGCTGAGCAGCGACCGCCAGCTCGCGTTGAAGGCGTGCGCCTCGCCCGTCTCGACCCCGTTGGCCGACAGCCCCCACGAGTCCACGTCGAAGGTCCCGTTGAGCTGCTCGGACCAGCTGTAGTTGTACTTGAAGGAGAGCTGGTTGCGCCCGTCCAGGTGGAGGTCGGACTTCACGAGCAGGGCGCGCGCGTCGTTGGTGCGGTCGATGGGGCCGAATTCGTCTTCGAACAGGCCCGGCCATCGCGTGGTCAGGAAGTCCTGGAGCCTGGCCAGATTCTCCGGGCTCTGGACCACCCGGCGGTGCTGCTTCGTCTCGGTCGCCCTCTGCTGGTCGTACGCCACGAAGAAGAAGGCCCGGTCGCGCGCGATGGGGCCGCCGAAAGTGAAGCCGAACTGGCTCCGCAGAAACTCCGGCTTGCCCGCCTGCACCGTCACCGGATACGCCGCCGACACGCCGTCCCACTGGCCGAAGTAGTGCGCGGATCCGGCCAGCTCGTTGGTCCCCGACTTCGTGATCACATTCACAAAGCCCCCGGCCGACCGCCCGAACTCGGCCGCCGCGCCCTGGTTCACCACCACGACCTCCTCGATAGCGTCCTGGCTGAAGGTGAACGCCGGCCGCTGCCCGCCCCGCTGCTCGCCGAAGAAGGGGTTGTTGAAGTCCGCCCCATCCACGATGAAGTTGTTGAAGATGCCGCGCTGGCCGCTGATGTTGAGCTCGTCGCCGTCGGGTCCTTGCGAGATCGCGACGCCGGGGGTCAGCAGCGCGAAATCCAGGTAGTTGCGTCCGTTGTTCGGAAGGCCGTCCACGACTTCCTCGGACAGGCGGGTGGAGCTGGTGACGTCCTCCGGGTGCACAAGGTGCTCGCGCTCGCCCGCGACGGTGATCCCCTCCAGCTCGACCGCGCCGAACTTCAACGTCAGCGCCAGTTCCTCGCCGACACGGAGGACCAGGCCCCGGGCGGTGGCCTCGCCCAGCTGGTCGTCGGCGCGCGCGGTCACGTCGTAGGTGCCGAGGGGGAGGAGCGGGCGCACGAAGGTGCCCGACGGGGTG
Source organism: Longimicrobiales bacterium (assembly GCA_965208295.1). GTDB lineage: Bacteria > Gemmatimonadota > Gemmatimonadetes > Longimicrobiales > Gaopeijiaceae > Bin94. The sequence continues at coordinate 3,422,643 of OZ242328.1, forward strand.
GTCCGTACGGTGGTGCGAAGCGCGGTTTCTCGGTGGGTGAACTCGACGAGCGCTCCGGGGACGGGGGTGCCGGCCGGGTCGCGGACCACGCCGCGGATGACTCCGGTGGATGCCTGCGCTTGGGCGGCGGCGGGGTGGGGCGGGGGGGCGAGAAGGGCGGCGGCCGCGGCCAGCAGGGCGAGGCCAAGGGAAAAGCGGCGCGGCGCCGGGGCGGCAGGATGTTTTGAAGGGCGAAGGGCTGTTTGCATGGTCCAGGGAACCGTCGGATCGGGTGACAATGATTGCCGCAAACGCCAAACTACTGCGAATCAGCGGTTTAGCGGAACCCCGAGCCGGGTGGCCTTGCCACGGGCGGCATTCGGATCCCCGGACCGGTCATCTGCCGGACGGTCTCGCACGGGTCCGAGTTGACACCGCCCTCTTTGGCGAAAAGTATGGGAAGTCCATCGTGCCGCCGAGACCGGGTTTTCCGAACTCGTTTCCAGCGGCTTTCCGGTCCATTGCAATCCCACATTTCCGACAAGTCCCACCGCAATTCAAGGTCACGACATGTCCCTTCCCTTCGATCCTCCGGTTCCTCGCACCCTTCGCCTTCCCGAGGTCGTAGCCCGGCGTCGCGGCATGCTGGATGCTCCGCACGTCAAGCTGCTTAACGAATTCGTCCAGCGACTCCGGCTGGCCCACCCGGAAACCACGGTCCCCGACTTCGACCCCTTCGACGGGGGCTCGACCGCGCGCATTCTCTTCCTCTTCGAGAAGACCGGTCCCAAGGCGGACGCGGACAGTCTGCGCGGATCCGGGTTCGTGTCGCGGGACAACGACGGGCGCAGCGCCGAGTGGACATTTCGGCTGATGCGCATGGCCGGCATACCGCGCTCTCTCACAGCCATCTGGAACGTGGTGCCCTGGTGGGACAGGAAGAGAATGGCGTCGCCGGAACAGCTGCGCGAAGGCGTGGCCCATGTACGGGAACTGGTCAAGCTCCTGCCGTTTCTCGATACTGTCGTGTTCGTTGGAGATAGCACGGCAGCGGCCATGGCGCTCCTGAGCGACCTGCCCTACCGGATCGTTCAGTCGTATCATCCGTCGCCGAAGGTCAAAGCCGCCTGGGCCACGAAATGGCTCGCCATTCCCGACGAATGGGCCAGGGTGATGGAAGAGAGGTGAGCGCCTTGCCCCCAGCGGTGACCCCGATCGGCGGAGGCGCCACCATCGTGGACCTGCACTTCCGCGGCCGGCCGCAGATCATCGGGGTGAACGTGCTGGAACTCGCTGACGGTATCGCACTCGTCGATCCCGGCCCCGAGGTCCGGCTGCCGGCGCTGCGGGCAGGCCTGGCCGAGATGGGACACACGCTGGAGGACGTTCGCGCGGTTTTGCTCACGCACATCCACCTCGACCACGCGACGGCCGCGGGCGCGATCGTGCGGAAAGCGCCTGGCACGACCGTGTACGTGCACGCGGTGGGCGCGCCCCACATGGCCGATCCGGCTCGCCTCCTGGCCTCGGCGGGGCGGATCTACGGGGACGCCATGGCGACGCTTTGGGGCGATTTTCTTCCCGTGCCGCAGTCGGCGCTCAGGGTGGTGGACGAGGGGGACGTGGTGGCGCTCGGCGGCCGCCGCCTCGAGGTCGCGTACGTGCCCGGGCACGCCAAGCACCATGTAGCCTGGTACGAGGCCGCGACGGGGACCGCGTGGGTGGGCGATGTCGGGGGAATCCGGATCGGGAACGGTCCGGCGCTTCCGGTCACTCCGCCGCCCGACATCGATGTGGAGGTATGGAAGTCGAGCATGGAGCGCGTGATGGCGTGGGCGCCGGAGCGCATCGTGGCGACGCACTTCGGAGCGTATGGGGATGTGCGCGAGCACTTTGCCGAGTTGAGTGAGGGGCTGGACGCGTGGGCTGGGTGGGTGCGGGGGTCGTTGGGTAGTGGGGGGGTGGGTGGGGTGGGGAAGGGTGATGGTGGGGTGCTTGGCGGGGGGACGGGGGACGGCGGGGCGGGTGACGGTGGGAAGCGTGGTGACGCCGACCGGGCGCGGGACTTCGCCGCGTGGGTGGTAAAGGGGTTGGGAGGAGTAGTGTCGGAGGAGTTGCTCGATCAGTACGCGACCGCATCGGGATTTCCGGACTCCTGGTGGGGGCTGGCGCGCTACTGGAGGAAGCGGGAGGGGATGTAAGACGGGCATCTTACCCCTCGCAGGCAAATCCACACGAGCATCGGAAGCGGCGAGGCGCCGCCCGTTCTCTACCCTTCGATCGCCAGGTTCACCAGCTCCAGGAACCGCCCCACCGGATTCCGGCCGCGCGGCGTCTGCGTGAAGACCAGGACGATCAGCTGGCTCGCCGGATCCACGAAGGCGCTGGTACCGTCCGATCCTCCGTGGGAGAAGACTCCGTCCCCCGCCACCGACCACCCATACCCGTAGTAGCTCGGCGGCCCCCCCGAATCAGGGTTGGTCCGGATCTTCGGCGAGGTCATCAGCGCAACGGACTCTTCCGAGATGATGCGGCGGCCGTCGTAGACTCCGCCGTTCAGGAACATCTGGCAGAAGACGGCGTAGTCGCCAGCCGTGGAGATCATCCCTCCCGAGGCCCGGACAAAGGGGATCTGGGGCGGATCGCCGGGGGTCCAGCCGGGGACCCAGCCGCCCTCGTCGTCGCGCTCGTAGTAGACCACCGACATGCGGTCCAGCTTGCCGTCCATCTTTTCGTCGAGCTCGTGGTGGTAGCTGTCGTGCATGCCCAGCGGCGTGTACAGCTCCTGGTCGAGGTATTCCTCCAGCGGCATCCCGGAGGCGATCTCGACCAGTGCTCCGAGCGTGTTGTACCCGGGGTTGTTGTAGCTGTAGCTGGTCCCGGGAGCCATCTCCGCGCCGACGGCGCCGAATCGTGCCGCCTCGAGCCGAAGCGTGGGCGCATTCGGGTGCTCGGCGCTGGGCTGCATGTAGGGACGCAGGAAGAGCGTCGGGATCCTGAGGCCGCTGGAGTGCGACAGGAGGTGGCCGATGTTGATGAAGCCGGCCCGGTAGTTGTCCCATTCGGGGATGTGGTCGCGGACCAGGCCGTCCCACGCGAGCCTGCCGTCCTCCACGAGCATGGCCACGCCTGTGGCGACCGCCGGCTTCGTGTTCGACGCCATGCGGAACATGGTGTTCGGCTCCATGGGGATCCCGCGCGCCTTGTCCCGCCACCCCAGCGCCTCGTGCAGAACGACCTTGCCGTCCTTCGCGACCAGGAGCACCGCGCCGACCAGGTCCCCGCGCGCGACCGCCTCTTCGTAGAGCGCGACGCCGCCGGCGAGCACACCGGCGGACATGCCCGCATCGGCCGGGGTGGCGCGGGTGATGACGGTGCCCTGGGCGGAGGTGCCCGCCGTATCCCCGAGGGTCGCGACCATGGCGAGGAGGAGGGTGGTGGCCGCGACGGCGCGGAAGGTCGGGAGGTGGGAGGTGGCCATGCCAGCGGCTCTTCCACGGGCGGCCACGACCACCCGCCCACCCGCGGGGCGTGTCAATGGTCTCATGGGACGGTGACTCTTCCGGACTCGACCAGGTATTTGAGCGCGAACGAGCCGATCCAGTGCGAGCCGAAGTAGTCGGCGTCGAACATGGTCTCGAATCCGCTGTGCCCGTGTCGCGCCGCGAGCTCACGAAGACGCGCGACCCTCGGATCCCCTTCCGGAAGCGCGTCGGCGATACGCAACATGGCCTCGGCGCGCGTGAATGCGAGCCCGATGAGGTGCGAGCGAGCGCCCAGCGACATGCGGCTGAGGTCGGCCCGAACCGTGTCTCCCCCCGCCGTGCGCCGCAGGCTGTCCATGGCCACCTGCGAGGCCCTCATCAGCGCGTTGAGCGCCTCGGCCATCTCGGCAGGCATGCCATCCGTGCGCATGCTCGCCCGGAAGCGCCGTGTGGAGTCCGAAAGGGCGGACTGGCGGAGCGGGGCGAAATCCTCCGAGTCGATGGGCGGCAGCAGCGAATCCAGCCATCGCACGTACTCGTTCCGGTCCATCAGCACGGCCATGAGCGCGGCCTCTTCGAGACACGGCGACAGGAAATCGGAGCTCCCGGGTTCTTCTTCGACCGGACAGTTCGTGTCATCGCCGAACAGGCGCACGGCGGCACTTCTCAGGGTCCTCGCCAGCGCGGGCCGCCGCACCAGTCCCGCGGCCCGCAGACTCATCGAGATCGCGAAGGCGGTGTTCCGGTGGGTCCCCGACCGCACCGGTCTGTCGAGATTGCCGATATAGTCGGCCATGCGCTCGGCCAGGAGGTCTGCCAGCGGTGCCATGTGACCGGCCCACTCGGTGGCCTCCGCGTCGCCCCAGGCCTCCAGTTCCGCGTGTAGCAGAAGCAGCCACGCCCAACCGTAGGGCCGCTCGAACTCGCCGTTGTCGCCGAGGTATTCAAGCTCGCCCTGCATGGCTGATGCCGTAATGTGGTTTCCCAGCTTTTCCCGGATCAGGGGGGACGCCGGAAAGTCCGGCAGTTCCTTGATCATGCGGACCATGGCCCAGGTCGAGTTCACCGCAGAATGCCAGTCCGAGCACCCGTAGAAGGCGCGATCGCGTTCGAACCCGGGCCGCCGCGTGTAGGTGACCTGGGTCAGGTAGCCGGACCGGCTCGCGGGCATCGCGTGAGGGCGGTCGACGCACGAGAGGGGCATGGAGGCGAGCAAAAGGGCCGTCTCGCGATCGAGGACGGGGGGTGGGGTGGGGGGGGTTGTGTCGGGGGTGGGGGTGGGCGGTGTGGAGGCGGTGGTCGTGTCCTGGGCGGAGGCGGCCGTCGTGTCCGGGTGGTCCTGGGGGGGTGGGGCGGGGTTGTCGGGAATGCAGGTGGTGGCCGTCAGGGCCAGGGAGACGGCGAGAACCTTCGTGGTGGTAGGGAGCATCTGCTGGTCAGCCGCGGTGAGGGAGGCGACGAGAGGAGGATGAACGAAAGTCGAGTCGGCCCCAACGTGGCGAGTTCGCCGGGGGGGGTCAAGTCGTGTTTGCCAGCCGGTCCCCTACCCGATCTCCGGCCTCCGCGAATGCCAGTCGGTCCCCCTCTGGAACGCGTGCGCAACGCTCAGGATCTTGTCGTCCGCAAAGAGATCGCCGATGAGGGTGGTGGTGAGCGGCATCTCCGTCGGGCTCTCCGAATCCGGATTCCGGACGCCATAGTCGTACGGGACAACCGCCGCCGGATGTCCGGTCTGGTTGGTCAGTCCGACCTGGCCCGACCCGCTCACGAACATGTCGAAGTCCTGCATGACCTCGGCCATCTCCTTCATGAGGATCAGCCGCCGGCGCTGGGACTGGACGAAGTCGAGGGCGGGCACGTCGCGGCTTCCCCGGAATCGGCTGCGACGCCGACGCTCGGCCTCCTCCAGGTCCTCCGGGATCGGAGGAAGCTCTCCATCCGGCGCGACGTGGAAGTCGAAGGCAGCGCTCGACTCCACTCCCAGCGCATTCGACCGTCCCCGGGGGATCTCGGGCATCGGTTGCGGGTCGGCGCCGAGTTCGCCCAGCGCCTCCACGAACGAGTCGGGTGCGTCCTCGGCGTAGCCGATGCGCATGGCCGCCAGGTCGGGGGCGGGATCGAAGCGGAAGGGCGCGGTGAGTGATCCGGGGTCCTTCTCGTCGGCCCCGTGCATCGCGTTGAAGACCAGCGCGCAGTCCAGAGCGCTGCGGCACATCGGCCCGGTCTTGTCCATGCTCCACGACAGGACCATCCCGCCATAACGGCTGACGCGCCCGAAGGTGGGGCGGAGAGCGGTGAGGCCGCACCGCCGCGCGGGCGACACAATGGAGCCCTGGGTCTCCGTGCCGATCGCGAAGGCAACGCACCCGGCCGCGGTGGCCGATCCGGGACCCGCCGACGACCCGCTCGAACCCTCGTCCACATTCCATGGGTTCCGTGTCCGGCCGCGGTACCAGCGGTCGCCCCGCGCGAACTCTCCGGTCGCCAGCTTGGCCACGAGGACGGCGCCCGCTTCCCGCAACCGCACCGCGACCTCGGAGTCAAATCGGGTGAACTGGTTGCTGAAGTCGGAAGCGCCCCACGTCGTGCGCGTCCCCGCCACGGCGAAGAGGTCCTTGATTCCGTAGGGGATGCCGTGCAGGGGACCGCGCCAGTCGCCCGCCGCGAGTTCGAGGTCGGCCTGGCGCGCCTCTTCCCGGGCGCGTCCCTCCAGGATGGTCACCGCGCAGAGTAGGACGGGGTCGAGCCGTTTGAGGCGGTCGAGGTAGATCCCGGTGAGTTCCGAAGAGGTGATTTCGCGCGCCCGCATCAGCGCAGCGAGACTGTGCACCGGCAGGAAAGCGAGGTCCTCTTCGCCGGTGGGAACGGGGCCGTTCCAGCGCTCGATGTCGATGTCGGTGCGCTCGAAGGGGTTGCCGCCGCCGTCGCGCCAGAGCTTCTCCATGAGGGCGCCGGTGCCACCCGGGTAGGCCTGGAACTGAAGCGCGGGGGGCTCGCCGTTCCCGAGGGGGATGAGGGGCGGGGGCTCCTGTTGCGGGGTCTGGAGGGGGGGTGCGGGAGGGGCCGCGACGCCCGGGAACGACTCCGAACCGCCCAGGATCCCGGGCCTCATCGTACCTGCGGTTGCGGCGGCGGCGGCGGTTGCCAGAAATCTGCGGCGTTCGATGGACCTGCTCATATGCTCATATACTCATTTCCGTGCGAGGATCGCACCGTTGGCGCACCCGGCGTGAACTCTCGAGTTGTTGGTTCCGCGCGCCATCCCATGATTCTGTCGCCCGATCGATCCGGAGGAAAGAGCGCCCCCACCCATTTGGGCAAAAGGCGCGCCAACGCGCGATCCCCGAAGAATTCCGGCATGCCGGGGACAAGATCACCGAGAGTCTGGCGACCTTCGAGTCCGCGCTGACCAGTCGCGCCGGAGCCGGTTGCGCCTGAGACGCCCGATGCCTAGCGTAGAATGAGAAGGCTTTCGATCTCACTCGTGCAGCACAGGAGATACCATGTCTGCGTTCGTGTTGGTTCGTCGTGTCCAGGCATCGGACACCCAGGCGTGCGGACCTCTCACAGCACTTTCTCCGGAGCAGGTCGCTTGCGGCTAGCCTGATCGCCCAGGCTCCCGTCAGACGAAACGATCTGGTCGTCGAGATCGGGCCGGGCCGTGGCATTCTCACTCGAGAACTGGCACGCCGCTGCCGTGAGGTGGTCGCGGTAGAACTCGACGAAGCGCTGTCCCAGGCGCTTCGCACGCGGTTCCTGAGTGACAGCCGCGTTACGATCGTTAGGTCCGACTTCCTCCGTTTTCGGCTGCCCGATGTCCCCTACAAGGTCCTGGGGAACATTCCGTTCAATCGGACGGCCGCCATCGTCCGGCGGCTTGTCCAGGCCGATTCTCCACCGCGGGACGCCTGGCTCGTGATCCAGCGTGAAGCGGCCGAACGGTTTGCCGGCAGTCCCCATTCCCGGGAGACCCTGCCCTCGCTGCTGCTCAAGCCGTGGTGGCAGATCGAGATCGTGCGGCGCCTTCGCCGTACCGACTTCGATCCCCCTCCCGCAGTCGACGCCGTCGCGCTCTGGCTCGCCCGTCGAACAAGACCGCTTGTGGACCGATTCCAGGCCGTGGACTACCGGCGCTTCATCCAGAGTTGTTTCGGTCGCGACGGCCGCTCAGCCAGGCGGTGTCTGCGATCCGCATTCACGCGAACGCAAATCCAGCGGCTGGGTCGAGATCTCAGGTTCGATCCTTCCGGACCGCCGTCCGGCCTCACCTTCGACCAGTGGCTCGCATTGTTCAGGTTCCGCAGGCTGACGCGATCGTAGGGGCAGGTGGGCATCGGCGCACCAGCCGCGCAACTCGCCGGCGGCGTCAGCCGATGACTCGCGAACAACGCGGCGATGTACTGCTCCGGATCCGTACTACTCCAAATCCGCCGGAACATAGTGAGCCCCTCTCCCACGTCCCCGGACCCTGACCAGTCCCTCCTCTCGCAGTGAGCGCATGAGCTTCAGGACCTGGGTTCTGGAGTAACCCGACATGCGTCGGATCTCGGCGTTTGTGACACGGCCCCGCTCGGGGAGAATCGCGAGTAGTCGCAGCTTCACGGATTCCTCGTCCAGCCAGATGTCCTGGTCGCCATCGACGGATTCCACCAGTGCGGAGTATCGACGGGCCAAGCGGTATTTTGTCCCCCGACCCCTTCCCTGGGGTACGAGGAATCCGCGCATCCTGAGCGAGACCAGAATCTCCGCGGCCTCGTCGGCGGATAGCTGCAGCAGCCTGGACGCGGACCACCGGTCGAGGACGGGACGCCTCGCCAACCCACGCAGGACGATCAAGTCGTCGACCCCGAGTTCTTCACCTCCGCTTCGCATGTCCTGAACGAATCGGGCAAAGTCCGTGTGTGTCCGTGTGGGCAGGACCAGCTTGACGTGGGACTCGTCTGCCTTGTAGCGCGGCAGATCCTTCCCGAGCGACAGAGATTCCTCGTAGATGCGGTCGACGCCGAGACCCAGCCGGTTTACCAGGCCGATCGTTTGCAGAACGTCCGCAAGCAGCGGGTTGCGCCGAACCGGGGGGTGGCGGAGGATGTTCTCCGCCGTGACGCCTCCAATGAACCCTCCGGGACTTGTGATTTCCAGGCGATCGTCGGAGAGACTCAGGTGAATGGACTGGTGCAGGAAGTAGTCCCGGTGAACCAGTGCATTCAGCACCGCTTCGCGCGCGATCCACCATGTGATGTCGGGGATTTCGAGTTGGTGGAATCCGGCGGGCTCGATAGGCATGACGCGAAGGTTCGCGGCAAGCAGGCCCCGGACTTCCTCGAGGGTTTCCAGGAGTGGAGCACGCAGATCCCGGCGCACATCGTATCCCGTGGGGCCGCGCGTTCTGGAGAAGACCAGCTCATGACGCGGGACGGAGCGAGAGAGTGAGGAACGCGATCCGAGTAGAAGGACCGCAGCCAAAGTAATCCCTCTGCGTGATGTAAGGCCGAGCGCTTCCGCCAGCTTTCGGTTCTCCAGATCCGCCAGGTCACTTCTGGCTGGATCGGCCCTGACCAGCCGGCGCAGGCGCTCGAATTGCCGCGGATCGAGGTCGGAGAATCTCAGATCCGGCAAGATCTCGGCGGTAAGATCCCGTCTGCCCCGAGACACAACCAGATTGGCCAGATTGGATCCTGTCAGTGGCTTGCTGTCCTTGCCGACTCTTATCCTGGCCACCCCGTCGGAAGTGGTGTGCGGAGGCAACCCGGGGGGTATTCGAACAACCAGCACTCTGCCTTCGGGCTCCTTCAGTTCGCTGACTTCTACGAGGATATGCGGTTCCGTACCATCGTAGATGTCCCGGCGCAGAGACGCCGTGTCGAGATCGGCCACGCCGTGGATCGCTTCCGCGCGCGTCCGCTTTCTGTCGCTGATCCCCAGGACGAGGAAACCTCCGCTCGCGTTCGCGAACGCAACCACCGTTTCCCGGATCTCGCGGATCTGGGATTTGCGGGCAGACCCACTCGAGTTCCACGACTTCACTTCGAGTGAGTCGGACTCGATCGCGTCGGCGGGCTCACCGTCGAGGCGGTGGAGTTGGGTTCTGATGTGGTCGAGTGTTATCATGATAATGGATCAATAAGAATAATGCGGTATTATGCATAATAATGAACGAGCGCTCTGGAGTCCAGTCTGCGACCCAGGTGTGCCCCCGATGACGCGTTGGCGGATCCGTGCTTCGTGCTCTACCCGGTCCCCGGCCTCCCTCAGATACGAGCCGGTCCCCAACTGGGGAGCCGGGACGTTAGTACTCGCCGTTCAAGGGCAGGTCACCATGCGGCTCGAATCCGCCTCGAGGAACACGACCAACGAATCACGCTCGGCGGAGTTCACGGACAGACCGTATTTCAGCTTGACGGCCACAATGCGGGAAGCGTACCAGCCCGCGTTCTCCGCGGGTCTCCATTCCGTTGCGTCCTTGTCGGACTTCCGGTGTCGGTTCACGGTGGGGTCGGCCACCGTCAGGTTGTCGATGTCCTTGCCGAAATCCTTGTACAGGTCCTCCCGCAGCCCGGAGTCGTAGGCTTCCGCGAGCGCCACGATATGATCGATGTCGGTGGCGGCTGTCCCGTCCTCTTCGATTTCGTAGAGCTTGCAGGTATAGGGCGTGTAGACGCTGTCCGCGCTCGCGTTCTTCGGCAGGCTGTCGATGATCTCATCCTCCAGCGACCGGTAACCCGTACCGAAGGCGTCGCGGTCGTATCCTTCGCGGTCGTGTTCGCCGCAAACCGACAGGCCGCTCCACACCTCCGATCCTGGCGGACATGCACTGGGTACCCACGCCAGCTGCAGCGTGTCGGCGGCGCTCCAATCTGTCGCGCACCTGTGCTCCGCCATATAGAGGTCATCGGCTACGGTTCCTGCCAGGTGGCATTGGCCCAACGTCGGCGAATGGTATTCCAGCACCAGACTCCCCTCGGTGTAGGCGCCGTTGATGACGGCATCCCAGGGGTCGGTCGGTTGGGCCGTATCGCCCGCGATGGTCCACACACCGTACGCGAATCCATCGGCTTCCCGGATGCGGAGCGTGTAGGTGGCGGTGTCCGGAGCGTCAACGGTGTCCGGAGCGGCGGCGTTTGAGGCCCCCGAGCGGACGGCGGCTGTGCCGACGTAGGTTCCGGACACGTCGTCAGGTGCCGGGGAGGTCTCCGTACATGCGACGGCGGCCGCGGCAATGAGGGTGAGAAGGCTCCGGGAGGATGAATAGCTCATCGAGCCCCGGCGCTTCCGGTTCTTCTTTGTCATGGTGTGGCGTTCCTCGCCAATGGGACCGCCGGCACCGCCACCCGAGCCGCATTGTCACCCCGGCGGTCGTAGATTCGGGTCGCATCCAACTTGGCGTGTCCCAATGGGTTGGCGAAAGTGCTGATCGTTCGCTGATCCCCTCGCCGCACGAGCAGACGCTTTCGCCGCGGCAGCGGGAGGAATCCGCGGACGGCTCTCCGCGCCCGCGGACTGTCCGCCCGATACCGACTGTTCGTCCGGGTAACCCTATCCGCCCGACACCGCCTGCATGAACACCACCGTATCCCCCTCCGCGACCGCCGCATCCCACCCCTCCAGCCACCGCGTGTTCGTCCCGTTGTGAAAGCACAGCACATGGCGCCGGAACTCGCCCGCCTCGTTGAACAGGTGCGGCTTCAGCCGCGGTTCGCGCGCCACCAGGTCGTCGAAGACCTCGCGTAGCGATCCCCCGCACGCCTTCAGTTCGCGCACCCCGCCGGTGACCGGCTCGAGAAGGGACGGCAGGGAGACGGTGACCGTGGGCTTCGCGAGTCCGGCTACGCGCGCCGCGCCGGCATTGTCCACCGCCTTACACCCACGCCGACAAGTGCAGAATCCGCGGCAGGGTCACCGGCAGATTCATCCAGCTCTCACCCAGATCGCAGCTCACGTGCAGCGTCCCCGAGGTCGTCCCCATGTACACGCCGCCCGGCGCGAGGTTGTCGACGGCCATCGCGCCGCGAAGCACCCCACCGTAGGCGTGGACCTCCGGAAGACCCGCCGAGGCCGAGTGCCAGCTGTCGCCACCGTCCGCGCTGCGATAGACCTTCAGCGCACCGCCGACAGGCAACCGGTACTGATCGGCTTCGAGCGGCACCGAGAAGAGGAACCTGCTGGCGTCGTCCAGCACGATCGGGAAGCCGAATGTGGATGGGAGGCCGTCTTGATTCCGCTCCCAACTCTCTCCTCCGTCCACACTCCGGTACATCCCCGAATGATCCTGCCTGTAGATCCGCTCCGGATCGTCCGGATCCTGGGCCAGCGCGTGGACGCAGTGCCCGATCTCCTTGAATTCCTCGTCCTCGTGCGCCCAATACACGCCCCGGTTCTTCGGAATCCACGTAGTCCCGCCGTCGTCCGTGCGAAAGACCCCCACCGCCGAGATCCCGCACCACATGCGGTCCGGACGATTGTGGTCGAAGAGGAAGGCATGGCAGCACAGCCCCCCCGCCCCCGGCATCCACCCCCCGCGCGTCTCATGCTCATTCAGCCCCGGCACCGGCCGCCAGGACCGCCCACCATCCCCGCTCGTGAACACCCCCGCGTCCTGCACGCCCGCGTACAGCGTCCCCCGGTTCTCGCGCAGCGTCCATATCTGCCGCAGCCTCCGCTCGTCGCCGTCCGGGTAGGCCGGTCCGTCCTCGACCTGTTCCCACGACTCCCCATCGGGCGACAGGAAGATCGCGGGGCCGTAGATCTCGCTGGCCACCGCCGCGACGACCCCACCACCCTCCAGCCGCAACCCCGCCGTAACCTTCCATCCCTTGAAGAACGGGCCCTCTACCTGCCACTGGCGACGATCGTCGCTCGTCACCCAGAACCCGCCCTTCGCGGTACCCACCAGCAACCGCACACTCATGTCCAGGCTGTCTCCCTTTTTCGGTTTCCATCCGTCCGCCGACCCCAGGCCGAAGTCCCCGCGGGACCCGGACGGCGAGGCGTCCCGCGCGCGGCCGGGTTATTATTGGCCGGCGAATGACGGGCCACAATCGCGCACCCGGACGCCTACGCGCAATGCACCCCACACACCCATGACCGACCCCCGCCCAGTCGTGCTCTTCGACGGCGTCTGCAACTTCTGCAACGCCACCGTGCGCTGGACCGCCGCCCGCGATCCCGTCGCCCGCCTTCGATTCGCCCCCCTCCACACCCCCGCCGCCCATCGCGCGATCACCCTCGCCGACCCGGACACCGACATCGACGCCCTCCCCGACACCATCGTCCTCGTCGACGAGGCCGGCGTCCACACGGCCTCCACCGCCCTGCTGCGAATCGCCCGCCACCTGCGCTTCCCCTACCCGGCCCTGTCCCTCGCCGCCGTCATCCCGCGTCCACTCCGCGACGCGGCATACCGCCTCTTCGCGCGCAACCGCTACCGCTGGTTCGGCCGCAGCGACGAGTGCCCGCTGCCGCCGCCCGGCTTCGCCTCCCGGTTTCTGGACGAAGAGGAACATTTGTAGCCTCGCGCCACCGACATCAAACCGGATCGCCCCTCCACAGCCACCGGCGACGCTGCATTTCTGAACATGAACTTCAGACTATCATGATAATCTGAAGTGACACGTCAAGAATCCGGCACTTGAAACCACAATCGCCGCCCTTTCACCGTTGCGCCTCGTCATCGGCCACACACACATTCCCGCTTGCATCCGAGCCGGCCTCTGCAACCGCCGGTTCCGGCCCGTCTCCAACAGCAGGAGCCCCAACCACCATGCCCAACCGCCCATCCCCACTCCCCCGCCCAATCCTCCTCTTCGCCGCCCTCGCCCTCCTCCCCACCCCCGCCCTCGCCCAGGACGCCGCCAGCTTCCGCCAGACCTGGCGCGGCGAGTTCGAGTCCTCGGCCCGCAAGCTCGTCGCCCTCGCCGAAGCGATGCCCGCCGAATCATTCTCCTGGCAGCCCATGGAAGGCGTGGCCACCGTGGCCAATGCCTACATGCACATCGCCGCCTACAACTACCGGCTCCCGCTCAACATCGGCATCCAGGCCCCGGCCGGGGTGGACTACCAGAGCTTCGAAGAGGCCGTCACCGAAAAGGACCAGGTCCTCGAGGTGCTGAACACCTCGCTCGACCACGTCCGCAAGGCCGTCGACGGAATGAGCGACGCCGACCTGTCCGCCACCGCCAACCTCTTCGGCCGCGAGACGGCGGCGTGGGGTGTCCTCTTCCGCCTGGTCGCGCACATGAACGAGCACCTCGGCCAGCAGATCGCGTATGCGCGGATGAATCGGGTGGTGCCGCCCTGGTCTGGTTAGACGACGAACAGGACAGATTCCGGCCAGAATCTGTCCTGAAGCGTGTTCCGAGGCCTCGTCACACTCCAAACCAGACCAATTCACGATGTCGGCGTGACAGATTCCTACCAGAATCTGACCGGGAATCTGTCACGAACCCCACAGGTCATCCCCGCACCAGACGCGTCTCCGGATACCGCGCATACCACCCGAACCAGAAAGCCCGATGCGCCGGAAGCCGTTCCAGGCGCTCGCCACCCGGCCCCACCAGCGCACCCTCCTCGACCGTCCACCGCCCCCCGCCGTCATCCCACGCCGCGTCCACGGCATCCCACCGGGTAAACCGCCGACCGCCGCTGTCGTACACGCGGCTGGCCCCGCTCTGGTCCGTCAGAACCACGAACTCCCTCTCGCCGATGGCATCGTGGTACACATGGTTCCGCGACAGGAACACCACCCAGATCGCGAGCTGTTCACCGGGAGCTTCCGGAAAGCGCAGCGCCAGCACCTCGTCCTTGTTCCTCAAGCGCCCGTCCAGCTCCGGAACGCCGAACATCAGCCTGTCGGTGGCGAAGTAGTCCCTGTACGCCACCCCTTCTCCGTAGTCGCGCCGGTGTCCCGTGTCGAGGGACAGCACGAGGGTCTGGGGATGCCGTCTGCGCCATTCGCCCCAGGTCGTGGTGACGACATAGCGCGGCTCGAGCTGGATCCCCTGTCCCACGAGGGGACCGACGGCCGGCTCGCCCGCGAAGGTCGACCAGAGCGACATGGTGGCGTGATCGTACATGAGCTTGTTGGAGCGGTAGAGGAAGCCGCTGGTGCCGAGCTCGTGGTGCACCCCCTCGAAGGCCGACCGGTAGAGGATCATGGTCCCGCACAGGGTGCAGTACACCCCGGTATGGTGCTCGCCCGCGATGGAGTCCTTGAACATCTCATGCCAGGCCAGGATCCGCTTGGGATAGGCCCGCACATCCCCGTCAAGCGCGACGCCGAAGATGACGTTGTCGTCCTCCAGGTAGTCCGCCTCCGCGGCGGTGATCATCTTCGGAAGGTCGAGGGGGGGAATCCCGTCGCGGGGGACGCCGCCCCAGCGGATCTCGTCGAGCCGGATGGTCGCCGCCGGACTGTCGTCGAAGTATTCCTCGAAGCTGGGGTCGATCGTCACGTACAGCTCGGCCTTGAAGGTGGCGTACTCCGGATGCACGCCCGGATCGGTCCGCCAGATCCACTCCCACCAGCGCTCCAGAATGGTCCCCAGCCGCTGGCCCGTCCCGCGTTCGAGTATCGAGAACATGTGCCGCCGGTGGTCGTCGCTCGGGGCATAGCGGATCAGCTCGACGAGGATCGACGCGTGCGCGTCCTCCCAGCCGTCCAGGATGAGTTGTTCGGCGGCGACTACTTGCAGGGTATCGCCGGTGACGAGGGCCCAGAAGGCGTCGAGGGGGGTTGGGGGGGATGGGGGGGTGGGGGGGGCGAGGAGCGTGGTCCCGGTCAGCAGGAGGAGAATGAGTGCTCGCATGGTGTCTTGAATAGACGGTCTGTTCAAGAGACGCGCGAGTCAGTCCTCCGCACACCCCGCCCTACGTTGCTTTTCACCCGACCAGCACTCCTATTCCCCCCGGAAGCCCCTTGTCAGCCCGTCCAGGAGGATACCCCATGAAGTCCTTCCCGCACCTCGCATTGGCCGCGTTGCTCACCGCCGCCTCCCCACCCCTCCTCGCGCAGGAAGCCGCCGAAGCCACCGACACCGCGCAGACCACGGCCAAACCCGACCCCGGCCCCCTCCGCACCATCGAGTTCGAGGTGGACGAGGGCACCTGGATGTTCCTCGACGTCTCCCCGGACGGGCGCACCATCGTCTTCGACCTCCTCGGCGACCTTTACACGCTGCCGATCGACGGCGGCACCGCCACCGTCCTCCTCTCCGGCCGCGACTGGGACCACATGCCACGCTACTCGCCGGACGGCACGCGAATCGCCTTCGTCAGCGACCGCGACGGCATGATGAACCTCTGGACCGTGGCCGCCGACGGCTCCGACCCGAAGCAGTACAGCAAGGCGCGCACCGACCCCCACCTGTCCCCCTTCTGGACGCCCGACGGGCAGATCATGGTGCGCAAGGAGGGCGAGCTGTGGACGTACTACCCCGAGGGCGGAAGCGGCTTCAAGGTCGACATCGAGGGATCGATTCAGGGGCCCGCCATCTCGCCCGACGGCCGCTACATCTTCTACAGCACATCAACCTTCTCGGCGGCGGGCGGGCCGTCGTCCTCCAGCCTCCACCGGTTCGACCGCATGACCGCCGAGACGATCCCGCTCGGATCCGGCGTGCGTCCGCAGATCTCGCCCGACGGACGCCACCTGGTGTACGCCCGTCGCCACCATGAACTGGTTGCCCTGCGCGTCCGGGACCTGGTCACCGGAACCGACCGCCAACTCGTCCCCTCGATCACGCCGATTTCGCCGCGCGGCAGCCAGGACGTGCTGCCCGGCTACGCCTTCACACCGGACGGCTCGAGCGTCGTCATCACCATCGACGGCAGGATCAGCCGGGTGGACGTGCAGAGCGGCGGCGTACAGGACATCCCCTTCACGGCCACGGTTTCGCAGCAAGTCGCCGAACAGATCCTCACTCCCATGCGGCAACCCGACGACGACCTCGAGGTCAAGGTCCTGCGCTACCCCTCGATCTCGCCGGACGGCTCGAGAATGGTTTTCAGCGCGCTGGGGAAGCTCTACATCACGGACCTGCCGGATGGCACGCCCCAGCGCCTCACCGACGCCGGCGAACGGGAATACATGCCCGCCTTTTCGCCCGACGGCGCTTCCATCGCGTACGTCACCTGGACCGACACCGCCTACGGGCACGTCAAGGTCATCCCCGCGTCCGGCGGCGACACGCGCACGCTCTCGGCCCATCCCGGCCGCTACTCCAGCCCCGCCTGGTCGAATGACGGCACGAAGATCGCCTTCGCGCGCGGCGGCCAGGGCGGCGTCGAACTGCTGGGAGACCAGCCGCACGACCAGGACTACTTCGAGCTCTTCTGGGTCCCTTCGGCGGGCGGCGACCCGCAACCGGTCACCACGATGATCCCGAGCCGCCGGCGCGGCTTCCCCATGCGCTACTACCCGATCATCGCCTTCAACCCCGACGGCACCCGGCTCTTCTTCAGCGAGTGGGCGGGCGCATCCGGCCCCGGACAGCCCGCGCAGGCGACCCTCCAATCGGTCCGCCTGGACGGGTTCGACAAGAAGGGACACCTCAGGTTCAACGCCTTCGACGAGGTGCTGCCCTCGCCGGACGGCAGACGCGTCGCATATGTGCGCCGGGCCCAGGTCTGGGTCTCGGATCTGCCGCAGTATCCGACCCAGGTCGTGAACCTCAACTTCGAGAGCCCCTCGATCCCCCTGAAGCAGCTCACCAAACAGGGCGGCAACTACGTCGGCTGGCTGGGGAACAACACGGTCACCTGGCTCTTCACCAACCGGCTCTACCGGCAGGATGTCGAGGCGGACTCGGCCCAGCAGGTGGCGGAGATCCGGCTGACGGTCCCCCGCGCACGCCCCGAAGGCAGGATCGCCTTCACGAATGCGCGCATCATCACGATGCGGGATGACGAGGTGATCGAGGGCGGGACGATCGTCGTGGACGGGAACCGTATCGTCGCCGTAGGGCAGGACATCCCGGTGCCGTCGGACGCCGTGGTCGTCGACGCCTCCGGCAAGACGATCATGCCGGGACTCATCGACTCGCACGCTCACCTGCACTACGCCTCGTTCGAACTCTTCCCCGAGCAGAAGTGGGAGTACATCGCGAATCTCGCGTACGGCGTCACCTCGACCTTCGACCCCTCGGCGCACAACATCGACGTATTCTCGCAGGCGGAGATGGTCGAGGCCGGCGAGATGCTGGGACCCCGCATCTACTCGACGGGGGACGTGATCTACGGGACCGAGGCCAACTTCCCCGTGGTCTACGAGAACATCAGCGGCATCGACGCGGCGCGGGACGTGGTCAAGCGCTTCAAGGCCTACAACCCGGCGATGCTCAAGGAGTACATGCAGCTGCGCCGCGACGAACGGCAGTGGGTCAAGCAGGCGGCCCGCGAGGAGGGAGTCCGGCTGACCTCGGAGGGCGGAGGGGACATGGTGCGCGACCTGACGCTGGCGCTCGACGGGTACACCGCGGTCGAGCACACGCTCCCGCTGACGCCCCTGCACGACGACGTGATCGAGCTGGTCGCGCGCACCGGGCTCCACTACACGCCGACGCTCATCGTGGCGTACCTGGGATCCAACGTCATCCAGTACTTCGAGGAGTTCGAAGACATTCACGATGATCCGAAGGTCCGCCGCTTCACTCCGGAGGCGGTGGTCGAGGGCTCACGCTACTGGAGACATGTGCCCGAAGAGGAGCTGGACTTCATCGACGGGGCGGCCGACGGCAAGAAGATTCTCGACCGCGGCGGCTACGTGACGGTGGGCGCGCACGGGAACCGCCAGGGAATCGGGATGCAGTGGGAGCTGTGGACCTTCGTGATGGGGGGATTCACGCCGCTCGAGGCGATTCGGGCCGCGACCTACGACGGTGCGCTGAAGATCGGCTACGAACGGGACCTGGGGTCGCTGGGGCCCGGCAAGCTCGCCGACTTCCTCGTGCTGAACGGCAATCCTCTGGAGGACATGAGGAACACCGGGGAGATATGGTACGTGGTCAAGAACGGCTTCGTGTGGGATGGCGAGTCGATGACGCAGGTGTGGCCCGAAATGAAGGCGCTGGAGCGGTTCCATTGGCAAACCGAGGAGGAGAGGCGGCGGTGGGCGGCGCCGGAGGTGGAGGGGGTGGGGCGGTGAAGGGGGGTCCGGGGCCTCGATCCCGTCGTTCTAAGCGTTCTGTGCGACCCAGTCCCGCGGCGTAGACGCCCCGGCCCGTTCAATCAGCTCCCCATCCCACGCCACCACCTCGCACCCCAACCCTTCGGCGAGCGCGGCGTAGAGTGCGTCCCCGGACCGCAGAAACTTTTGGGTGCCGACCGCGATGGCTTTCCGGAGCATCCCTCGACCAACCGAATGTGTCGTGACCAGCGGAGAATCCAGCATCCGCCTGGCGAGGTGGCGCCCCTGCCCGGCGTCGCGCAGTCTGCGAGCAAGCGCACACGCAATCTCCAGTTCCGCGAATTCGGGAAGAGCGATCGAGAGGTCCCTCTCCACGACCAGCGATAGAAAGGCCCGGCTGGCTTCCGAGTGCGCGTCGGTTCCGTCGGCGGCCGACGCCCAGACACTGGCGTCGATGACTAGCGTCTTCACTCGCCCCCCAGCCGGTTCCGGTCCCTCGCCAACTCCTCCCTCGCCGACGGGCCCGGGGGAGCGCGCCCGATCGCCTGGTCGGCCTCGTCCAGCCACGAGTGCAGCCACGCCGACGGAGCTTCCCCGGGGCTCCGGGCATCGCCCTCCTTCAACCAGCGCCGATAGAGCCGGGTCGTCACTTCGCGGACGGTGAGGCCTCGCAGGGCGGCCTCCGCCTTGATCTGCCGGTAGAGATCATCCGGTATGTCGATGGTCGCTTTCATGGGACCATGATAACCGTATTGCCGTATAACCGTACAACTATCACACCCGGAACGCCGCCAGCAGCTCCGCCTCCCTTTCCGGCGTCAACCCCGACCGCAGTTCCTGCCGCTCCGCGTCCTGCGCGTTGAACCACTCCAGCGTTTCGCGCGCCGTCTGCTCCAGCGGCCGCATCTCGAACCCCGCCGCGAACGCCTTGTCGCCATTCACCTGCATCATCCCCAGGTAGTCGCCCGCGGGTTCCACCCAGTAGGTGAGGGCGAAGTGTCCCTGCTCTTGCAGAAACGCCGCGTCGACCCAGGTAAGCGTGGCGTCCGAACCCACCGCCGCGCGGGTCCGCTCCAGCAGGCCGCCCATGGTGAGCGGTTCGCGCGGACCCACCACGTTCACAGTGCCGTTCAGGTCGTCCTCGACCGCCTTGATCATGAAGGCGCCCAGGTCGCGCACGTCCACATGCTGCATGGGGTCGCTCGGGTTGCCCGGAGCGAGGACCTCGCCGCCGCGGGCCAGTCGAACCGGCCAGTAGGTGTAGCGGTCGGTGGGGTCTCCCGGCCCGATGATGTAGGTGGGGCGCACGACCAGGTGACTGTTGGGGAAGGCCGTGCGGGCCTCGTCCTCGGCCAGCGCCTTGAGCGCACCGAAGGTCCGCCCGTCCACGACCTCGGTCTCCGGATCCTCGATCGTGTCCACCTTGCCGTCCTCGCGGATGTCGGTTGTCAGGTAGGGGACGTAGACGCCGGTGGACGAAACGAAGACGTACTTGCCCACGGAGCCCTGCAACGCCTCGGCCGAGAGACGGACCCAGCGGGGAATGTTGGCCGGATTGTCGATCACGACGTCCCATTCGCGGCCTCGCAGTGCGTCAAGTTCGCCGTCGCGGTCACCGATCAGCGTCTCGAGGTCCGGGAAGAGGTCCGGGTTCGTGATGCCGCGGTTGAAGAGGGTGACTTCATGTCCCCGCTCCACGGCGGCCCGTACCTGGTGCGGACCGATGAAGTTGGTGCCGCCCAGGATGAGGATCCTGAGCGGTGCGGTGGCCGGCCCGGCGTCCATGCGGTAGGCGCCGAGGCCGAGGCCGCCGACCGCGACGGTGGTTGTGTGAAGAAAGGCCCGCCGTGTGAGTATCGTGTGCATGGTCGTTCCGCCGTGCTTGCGGCCGTTGCGGGGGTCGCCGGCGAGAGGGCCGCTGCCCCCCGGTCCGGGAGAATCCCTTTAGCTTTACCGCCACTATGGACACGCCCCCCGAAAACCACAAGCGGGCGGCGGAGGCCGGTTCGACCGGGTCGCATGCCGACCCGGCCACGCCCACCGAGCCCGCGGCCACCCCCGCCGAATCCCCGTGGCAAACATTCCTCCACGCAATTCGCGGCACCGGCGGCGACCCCACCAGCGGCCCGCTCAGGCGCGCCGTCATCCTCCTGGCCATCCCCATGGTGTTGGAAATGGTCATGGAATCGCTCTTCGCGGTCGTCGACATCTACTTCGTCTCCAAACTCGGCGACCAGGCGATGGCGGGGGTGGCGCTGACCGAATCGGGCCTCACGATCATCTACACGCTGGCGGCCGGGCTGAGCATCGGGGTCACGGCGATGGTGGCGCGGAGGGTGGGCGAGGGGAACCGCGACGGAGCGGCGCGCGCCGCAACCCAGGCCATCATCCTGGGGATCTTCGTGGCCGTGGTCTTCGGCGTGTGCGGGGTCGTCTACGCGGCCGACATCCTGCGCCTCATGGGGGGGGACGCCGAAGTCGTGGCCGCCGGCCTCCCCTACACGCGGATCATGCTCGGCGGCAACATCGTGATCCTCCTGCTCTTCCTGCAGAACGCCGCCTTTCGCGGGGCCGGCGACGCCGCGATCGCCATGCGCGTCCTCTGGATCGCCAACGGGCTCAACATCGTGCTCGACCCGCTGCTGATCTTCGGCGTGGGACCGTTCCCCGAGCTGGGCGTGCAGGGCGCGGCCATCGCGACCACGATCGGGCGCGGCATCGCCGTCCTGGTCCAGCTCCACACCCTGCTGCGCCGAGGGGGGACACTCCGCATACGGCGTCCGCATCTGCGCGTCCAACCCGCAATCATGACGCGGCTCGTGCGCCTCTCCGCGACGGGCACTCTGCAGACCTTCATCGCGACGGCGAGCTGGATCGGCCTCACCCGCGTCACGGCGGAGTTCGGCGCAGAGGCGCTGGCCGGGTACGTGATCGCGATTCGCATCATCCTCTTCGCGATCCTGCCCGCGTGGGGACTTTCCAACGCCGCGGCCACCCTGGTCGGCCAGGGACTCGGAGCCGGCGACCCGGACCGGGCTGAACGCGCGGTCTGGATCTCGTGCAAGCTGAACCTGGCCTTCCTGGGCGCGGTGGGGCTCGTCTTCCTCGTCTTCGCCCCGCAGATCGTCAGCATCTTCGGCGGTACCGGCGCGGCCACCGCCACCGCCACCGACGGTCTCCGCATCGTCTCGATCGGCTTCGTCTTCTACGCCTACGCCATGGTGCTCACCGCGGCCTTCAACGGCGCGGGCGCGGTGTGGACCCCCACCATTCTGAACTTCTTCTGCTTCTGGCTCTGGGAGATTCCGCTCGCGTGGACGCTGGCCTTCCCGTTCGAGCTGGGTCCAAACGGCGTGTTCATCGCCATGACGGTTTCGTTCTCCACGCTCGCGGTCGTGAGCGCGATTCTCTTCAAGCGGGGAACGTGGAAGAGGGCCGCAGTGTAGCCGTCCCCATTGCCGCCAGCCCGATCCCGAACCAGATTGCCCACCCGTAAGCTCTCGAAAACCCCACTCCCGACCATGCCTTCAGTCCCCCTACACTACCGAATCCCGCTGGCCATGGTAGCCGTCCTTGCCACGGCCGCCTGTGCCACCCCGGCCCCACCTCCCCTGTCCGCGTTCCTGCCGTCTCTCGACCCGGTCTGCTACGACCGCACCACCGAACCCCAGACGGCCGTCGTCGACACCCACTTCCACCTGCGCCCCTTCGGCGGCCCCCCCGTACCCTTCGACGAGGTCATGGGCTACCTGCGTGACACGGGTGTCCGTTTCGTGAACATCTATGGCATCGGCCAGATGCTCCCGGTGGACTCGCCCTGCACCTACTACCTCGACTGCCCGGGAACGCCGGTCCTCCCCACCCTGAAGAACGACTTCGCCAACGCGGCCAGCGTGGTGGCCAATCCCCCGCCAGGGGTCCACGCGACCCTGTCGATGACCTTCCCCGACCTTTCGCGCCCCGAGACGATCATCCCGTCCATCGAACTCCTCGACCTGGAATACCCGGGAATGTTCCGCTGGATGGGCGAGGTCAACCTGGTCAAGCAGGCGCTCTTCGGGAACGGACACCGGCCCGTGGCCAAAGAGGTGATCGCCCGGTGGGCACCCTTCATGGAAGTGCTGCGCGAACGCGGCATCCCGATCGCCATTCACTCGGATCTGGGCAGCGACGAGGAGCCGACCCGGTATCTCCCGCTCATGCAGGAGGTGCTGGACCTCTACCCCGACAACAGGATCGTCTGGATGCACATGGGACTGTCGCTGGAGCTGAGGACTCTTCCGGCCACCGAGCACATCGCTCTCATGTCCTCCATGCTGGACCGGTACCCGAACCTCATGCTCGACATCACTTGGCGCATCATTGACGACAACTACTTCTCGAAGGAGGAGAACCAGCCGCTGTACGTGGATTTCCTCAACGAGTACTCGAACCGGATCCTGCCGGGGACGGACTTTCTGGCGTCGTCGAACAAGGACTTCGAGGTGTACAGGACCGAGCTCGAGGTCACCAGCCGGATCCTCGCCTTTCTGAACGACGAGGCGTTCCGCAACATCGCCCTGGGAGAGAACTACTTCCGGTTGCTGAACCTGGAGTACGGGGCGCCGAAGGTGTGCGGGGCAGGGGGGTGAGTGACCGATCGCGAAAAAGGCCGTGACCGGAGGTTCGTGGCCGAACACCGCGGCGGGGCGCTGACTCGGCAGAACCATCGCGCGCTCGCCACATGGGCCGCGGAGTGCGCCGGACACGTGCTCTCCGTGATCTGGCCCGACAAGGAGGACCGGCGACCGTTCAACGCAGTGCGACAAGCCAGGTCTTGGGCAACGGGTAAGGTCCCTGCCGGTAGAGCCATGCGGGCGGCGGTGGCGGCCCATGGCGCAGCCAGAGAAGCGAGTGGGCCGGCTGTCGCCGCGGCGCGCGCGGCCGGTCATGCCGCGGGGACCGCCCACATGGCCGACCACAGCCTCCGGGCGGCGGGTTATGCGCTCAAGGCGGTCGCGCAGGCGGGAATGGACGCCGAGGAGGAGCGTCGCTGGCAGGAGCGGAAACTCCCCGACGGGATCCGGGCGCTGGTGATGGGAGCGCGAGACGGCAAAGTCGTCCTCCTGTGACACAAACTGCTGCACCAGCTCGCGGACTATCCACGACCACCAAGTCAGCCCCCCCGCCCTTCACACCCCTTGCCACGGATTGACCACGGCGACTTCCAACCCCGCGAAGTCACGGACATTCCTCGTCACCTCAAGCGAATCTGGGCGGCTCGCGCATCGGCTCCCGTGGGGGAATGTCCAAATCCACTCCGCCATAGGGTGCGAACCGCTCGCGAATGGCATCGGCCAGGTTGTGAGGCCCGGCCTCCTGTTCCACCGCATCGCGCAGGATGTTGCGAGCCTCCTCCTCCATGGAGCGACCGTTGGTGGCCGCTCGCACGCGAAGCCGTCATGGAGGATCAAGGGCCGTCCCCCACCACCTTCCCCGGATTCATGATCCCCCGCGGATCCAGCGCCGCCTTCACCGCCCGCATCGCCTCCACCCCCGCCGCACCGTACTCGGCCTCCAGAAACCCGATCTTCCCCATCCCGATCCCGTGTTCCCCCGTGCACGTCCCCTCCATGGCCAGCGCACGCCGCACGATGCGCTCGTTGAAGGCCTCCGCTTCGGCCAGCTCCGCCTCGCTGTCGGGGTCGATCATGAAGACGGCGTGGAAGTTCCCATCGCCGACGTGCCCCACGATGCCCCACGGAAGCGTGGCGGTCATCATGTCGTCGCGGGTCTCGGCCATGCACTGCGCCAGCCTGGAGACCGGAACGCACACGTCGCTGGTCAGCCCGTGACTGCCGGGCCGAAGCGCCAGGATCGCCGGATATACGTCGTGCCGCGCCTTCCACAGCCGCGCCCGCTCCTCCTGTCGGCGCGCGTACCGGAAGGCCGTTCCCCCGAGCCCGCGGCAGACCTCCTCGACCATGGCGCCGTGGGCCCGGAGCTCGTCCTCGGATCCGTGGAACTCGAAGAACACCGTCGGGGCCTCGTCGTAATCGAAGCCTGAATGGAGGTTGACGGCGTGCATGGCCGTCTCGTCGAGCAGTTCCGCGCGAGCGACGGGAACGCCGAGCTGCACCCCTTCCACCACGGACTGCACGGCTTCGTCGAGCCCCGGAAAGGCACACACGGCCGCCGCCATCGCTTCGGGGACCGGGTGCAGACGCACGGTGAGTTCGGTGATCACCCCAAGGGTGCCCTCCGAGCCAACGAGGAGACGGGTGAGATCGTAGCCGGCCGAGGACTTCCTCGCGCGCCCGCCGGTCCGCATCACTTCGCCGTTCGCGAGCACGGCCGTGAGCGAGACCACGTTGTCGCGCATGGTGCCGTACCGCACCGTCGTGGTCCCCGACGCGCCCGTGGCCGCCATCCCGCCGAGCGTGGCGTCGGCCCCCGGATCGACCGGAAAGAAGAGGCCGGTGCCGCGCAGCTCGCGGTCCAGCTGCAGCCGTGTCACCCCGGCCTCGACCGTCGCGTCCAGGTCGTCGGGACGGACTGCCAGTACGCGGTTCATGCCGCTCATGTCGATGGAGATGCCTCCGTGGAGGGCCTGCACGTGCCCCTCGATCGAGGTCCCGGCTCCGAAGGGGATCACCGGGGTGGCGTGGCGCGAGCAGGTCCGCACGGTGAAGGCGACCTCTTCGGTGGACTGGGCGAAGATCACGCCGTCGGGGGGGATGGGGGGGTGGTGGGAATCGTCCTTGCCGTGGTGTTCGCGGACGGCGGCGGCGGTGGAGTAGCGGTCGCCGAAGCGGTCGCGGAGTTGGTCGTGGAGGGTGGTGGCGACGGTCATTTCGGGGGCAGAACGACGGGCCCCGGCGGGAACAGGATCAAGTCCGGTGGAGACCAGGGGAACAGGGTGTCGGGGGGCTGCGATCCGGTCGGCTGGAACATCCTGTGCCGACACTGCCTTACCTTGCGGAACCCCGAGAACGACGAGTATCCGAGCACGCCGCCGAGGACGGCGCCGATCCTCACGTAGTCTCCCTTCGAACTGAAGACGGCCGTGGCGACTCCGGCGGTGGCCCCGATGGCATCCACGAAGGGCATGGTCCTTTCGGTGGTGCACGCCCCCTGGGGAACCGGCTCGTCGGCCGGGATGAAGCCCGGTGGCCCGTCCACGAGGACCAGCGAACAACCGGATGTGAAGGCCAGGGTGCCGATCAGCAGCAGTTTGGCGGCGCTCGGGAACATTGAGATCATCTCCTGATTCAGGGTCGATTGCGGGTGTCGATCGTCCGGCAACGTCCCTTTCCGGCCGGCACCCATCGCAAAGTGGCTACGAAACACCTTCGGTTGTCAATCGCCAGGTGACTTCAAGGGGGATCCGCCGGGCGGACGACGGGTTGGCGGGACGCAAACGAATCGCAGCTTTGACATTACGGTATTTATTCGGTATCCTGTTCGGCCCATGTCTCCAGTACCGAAGACCAGGCGGGATACCGCGGAGGCGCTCCGCCGGGCGATCCGGGAGATCGAGGAAGCCCGGTCGCCGGACCGGCCGCATCTGCCGCTGGGCGTCTCCGAGTTCGACCGGGCCCTCCCGGGCGGGGGTCTGCGGTTGGGCTGTATCCACGAGGTGGGGGGCGACGAGGCCGCCACCGGGTTCTGCGCCGTGTTGCTGGCGCGGGCCGGGGGCGGTGGGAGGGGACGGGGGGGTTCGCTGCTGTGGCTCGCGCGGGGAGACGACCTGTACGCGCCCGGGCTTGTGGGCTACGGGATCGGGGCGGGGCGGCTGCTGGTCGTTTCGGGGCTGAACCGGCAGGCCGACATGCTGTGGGCCATGGAGGAGGCGCTCCGCTGCCGGGCGCTTGCGGGGGTGGTGGCCGAGGCGGAGGCGATCGGCCTGACGGCGGGAAGGCGGCTGATGCTCGCCGCGGAGGGGACGGGGATGCTGGGGTTGGTGCTGTCGCGTGGGGGTGGGGGGCGGGGTGGGGCGGGGGTGGGGGGGGTGGGGGCGGCGGTTAGCCGGTGGCGGGTGACGGCTGTGCCGGGGTTGGGGGGTGGGGGGGCGGGAGGGGAACCGAGGTGGCGGGTCGAGTTGGTGCGCTGCCGGGGTGGGAGACCGGTCGAGGGGGTGGTGGGGTGGGGGGTGGGGGGATGGACGAGCGCGGCTCCCCGGCGCCGCACCGAAGTGGATGCGGCGCCAGGGAGCCAGGATGCTAGCAATGAGTGCTAGCATTCGTGATGGCTAGCGCGAAATCACGACCGTGTACCGCGAAAGGTCTCTCAGCGTGTAGTCCTCGCCCGCCACCTGCCGGAGGCGCACCGTGTACCTGGCGAGGTCGCCCCGGTCCGGCACCTGGAACTCCAGGATCGGCCCCGTGGACAGCGCCCCCGAGACGATGATCTGTCTGCGCGCGTGGGACGACCGGGCCGACTGGAAGAGCTCCAATCCGGGCGCCCGCACCGAATCGATGCCGGGCCCCTCGACCAGGAGCATGGCCGCCATGTCGCGCGCGCCGGCGGGCACGGTCAGTTGAACCGTCAGGTAACCGGGATCCGCTTCCGCAACCGTGGTCTGCATGACATCGTCAGCACACCCCCAGATCATGGCTGCCGCAAGGAGGAGTGCCAGGCCGAACCAGGCCCTGCCCGGGCGGCGGCGGACACGACGGTTTTGGACGGATCCGCTTGTCTTGCCGGACCCTCGCCGGTCTCGCCCGCCGGTCCGTCCGCCACGTCCGGTCGCCGCCAGACCCAGCATACCCACAGCCGCGCCGGGCACGGACTCGAAATCAGGCGACGAGGCCGATCCGCAGGTCGCTTCACCACGCCGGCAGCGTTCGGTCCAGGACATCAGATCGCCCAGGTCGTAGTCCCCGTTCCGGTTGCCGAGCAGGTCCAGCGCGTCGAGTTGGGCGGCGCTCAGGTCACCCTCATCGAATAGCGCCGCGGCCGCGGCTTCCGGCGTCACATCGTCGACCAGGGTCAACGCATCATCCTCCGACATGCCCTGCACATGACCCCCGCCGCTGTCCTTCACCCTGACCACGACTCTCGCCGTGCGTCCATCATAGCCTCCCCCGGACGCCCTCAACGTCAACCTCACCGTCTCGTCCGAGGTGTTCGCGTCGCTTCCCGCAGTCACGTCCACCCCCCACCCCACCCTCCAGAACCTCGGCACGATCGTGAGGGTCTGCGGGTTGACCTCGACCTCGGTACCCGCCATCCCGCTCACCGTCACCGTGACGGTGTCCGTCGGCTCGGTGGTCAGGACGACCAGGACGAAAGCGCTGTCCGCACCCCCCTCGGTCACCGTGAACTCAGACGGAGCCACAAACAAGCGATCCGGCGGGAACCTGACCCACAGGGTGTTGCCTCCCAGCTGGTTTCCATCTCCTGTGGCCACGGATGTGGTCCTGCCGGGGAAGACCAGAATCCACAACTGTCCCTTCTGGGTCGGCATCATCTCGACAGTGTACTCGAGCCCCGGACGCACCTCGGTGAAGTCCCACAGGATCACCCCGATGTTCGTCGAGTCTTCCGTCGTGCCCGCTTGCGTCTGCCAGTCAATGTCCTCTTCCGTGAAGCCGTCAACCGGCTCGCTGAAGGTGAAGCGCGTCGTGAAGGGCCCGGTTGCAATTCCGGCGGTGTAGTCGTCGTCGGGCGGTTCGACACCATCGAAGGTGACCTCCACCCTGGGGCCCGGGAACCGGTCGATGATGCGGATGGTCCCGCTGCCGATCGCGCTGCCATCGTGGGTCACCCCGAAGGTGATCCTCTCGTCCCCTTCCTCGCGCTCGTCGTCGATCGCCATGAAGGTCGCGTCGACGGAGCTGGAACCGGCCGGCAACGTTACCTGATGGCCCTCGGCCTGCTGATCCGCGTCCGCCGGCGTCACGTTGTAGTCGTGATCCGGGATCGCGTTGCCATCAAGTTCGAACGTCGTCATCTGGTCGGCAGCGAAGGTTTTTCCATTGGTGATCGAGACTGTCGCGATGGACGAGGTCTCGCCCTCTTCCATGATCTCGTCGTCGCTTACCGACAGCGCGAAGATGGGGATGTCTTCGTCGTCGGTGATCTCCACCGGCGTCGCGCAGCCGTCCCGGCATGCCTCGCCCTGGAGGTCCGAGAGCTGCACTTCGGACGGGTGGCCGGGGAGCATTTCGAGGAGCAGCTCAAAGCTCTCGGGGCCCTCGAACGCGTCGTCGTCGACCAGGGTCAGCGGCAGCTCGTGTCGCGCCTCCCATACCCCACCTTCGAGCGTGAAGTCCGCTTCCTGGACGGTGATCGTCTCGCTCACGGCCCCGTAGTCCCCGGGCGAAGCGGCGGTCCCGCTCCTGGCACTCACCGAGAACGTGAACGTCGCCCCGCGCGGCATTCCGGCGGCCGCTCGCGCAACAACGGTCACCGACGGATCCGACTCATCCTCTGCGAACCGGTAGGATTCCTCGGCAAAGGACACCTTCATCGCCGGACCCGACTGCGAGACCACGTGCACGGTCGCTGCCGCGTCCTCCGTGTCGTAGCCGCTCACGGAGTCGAGTGTCGCCGTGAGATTGCCGCTCTCCGTGACTGCCGACGAGAAATGGCCCTTCGTCAGGACCAGGCCTGTGGCACTCGTGCCTGCCGGGAAGTCCAACTGGTATGAAGTGGTCGGCAGCCAACTCTGCTCCTGTGCCAACTGCACCGTAACGGTCAGGGCATCGTCGAACGGCTCCTCGCGCGTCAGCGTCAAAGCCATAATCTCCAGGCCCGCGATGATCGTGTCGCGGCTCGCGGCCAGCGTGATCTTCGGCAGAATCTCCAGGATGCGGATGGTCTGCGTGCTCCCGATGGCTTCGCCGCCGAGAGTCGCCGAGACCTCGATCGTCTCGTTCCCTTCCACGGAATCATCGTCGACCGCCGTCAGCGTCACGTCTATCGAGGTCGAGTCAGCCAGCATGATGATCTGATGATCTGATGCCTGGTCATCACCGTCGGCGGGCGCGACCGTGTAGTCGGTGCCTTCGGTCGCCGTGCCGCCGAACGCGAACGTTACCGTCTGATCAGCGGCGAATGTCTTGCCGTTGGTGATTGACACGGTCGCGGTGGACGATGCCTCGTTTTCCTCGCTGATCTCATCCGCGCTGACCGACAGGTCCAGGGCGGGAATGTCCTCGTCGTCGTCGATGAACACCGGGTAGCGGCACTCGTCATCCCCCGAGCACGGGGTCGTGTCGGGGTTGAGAAGTTGGACCTCGTTTACGAATCCCGGGTCATGCTGCAGGCGCACCCGGAACATCTCTCTTCCTTCGCGGACCTGGTCGTCGAGCAGCGTCACGGCAACGCTGTCACGCGCCACCCACCGACCGCCTTCCATCGCCCAATCCTCCAGGGACACTGCCTTCAACAGCCCCGAAAAGTCCTCGCCCAAGACCGCGGTGAGTTCCGGCCTGGACCCCGATCTACCCTCGCTAAGCAGCGAGACAAGAACCCTTGCTCCGCGCGGCGCGCCGACAGCCATCCGTGCGGTCACGATCAGGTCGGTGGTGTCGTCGTCTTCCTCAAACAGATAGGAACTCTGCGTGAGCGAAACGGTCACCGCCGGGCCCGCCTGCGAGACCACGAACACGGTCGCAGTCGCCTCGTCCGTGTCGTAGCCGTCCACCGAATCCACGGCCGCCGTGAGATCGCCGCTTTCGACGACGCTCGTGGAGAAATCGCTCGTCGCGAGAGCCAGGCCGGTTTCCGCGGCGCCCGCGCTGAAAGTCAAATCGTAGGATGTGTCGAAAATCCAGTTCTGCTCCTGCGTCAGCCGCACCGTCACGGTCAGGGCGTCGTCGAGCGGAGCCTCGCGCGTTAGCGTCAGCGTCAGACGCTCCAGCCCCGCGACGATCGTGTCGGGACTCGCGGCCACGGTGATCTTCGGCATTTCCTGCTGTTGCTGCATGATCTTCACGGCCCGCATGTCGTCCACCTCCCTGCCCTTGAGCAGGGCCGACACCTCGATCTTCTCGCCCGGATCGTCGACATCGTCGCTCATTGCCTTGAGCATCGCCCGGACCGACCTCGATCCCACTGGCAGGACCACCTGGTAGTCGTCGGCGTCCTGGTCGGCGTCGGCGGGCGTTACAACATAGTCCGCCCCCTTCGTCGCCGTCCCGCCCAGGGCCAGCGTGATCACCTGGTCCCTCGCGAAGGACTTGTGGTCGGTGATCGACAAGGTGGCCGTGGCCGACGCTTCGTCCTCTTCTACAATCTCGTCCGGACTGACCGACAGTTCCATTTCGGGAATGTCCTCCTCGTCGGTGATGTGGATGAGGTGTCGGCAGATCTCCTCGCACGCGGTCCCGTCGGAGTTCAGGAGCTGCGCGGCATCGGTGTGGGACGGTTCGGGGACGGGTGCCAGTTGCAGTTCAAACGTCTCGGAGCCCTCGCGGACATCGTCGTCCAGGAGTGGCAGGACTACATCGGTGCGGCCCACCCACCGGCCACTCTCGAGTTCGTACTTCCCCTCCACCATCTGCAGTCCCCCGCGCGCCGGTTCGAAATCCTCGACACTCCCGTCCGCCGGCGCCGCCGGAGCATCGCTGCGTATGCGGAGGTCCTGCGTGGCTGACGTACGAGCCCAACCGGGCGTAACAGCCAGTGCCGTCAGCATGGGAAGAAGCAGCAACTGGACAGCATGCCTTGAGCGACGGGCCTGCCCCCGTCGCGCACGTGCCGCCTGTTGAGTGAGACCTGACGCAACGGGAGCCTGTCCCCCGTAGCTCGCAGTCGACTCGTTTCTTCCGTTCCTGTGTCTTGTGCTTGTCATTGTATTCCTGCTTTCCTTTACCGAATCAGCTTACTCTCCACTGATCCGGAAGTTGCTGTCTGTTAGGGGCTTGCGTGATTTCCGTACCATCCGGGTAACGCTTGGTTCCCCGTGTTCCGGGTTTCCCGTACAAAACCCTGACGTTACGGCATGCGGCATCATGTTTGTATCTTTCTGTGGTCGTTGGGGTTACATGTTCGGAAGCCCGGATTCCCGCTGATTGACTCCCGCTATTCTCGGCTACAGTCGCGAACCGCGGCGGCGAGCTTCCAGAGCCGTCCGAAGCTGTCCTTCGTCGGCTCGCTGATAACACTGGAGCACCGTCTTGGCGGTCTTCCAGCCTCCGAGGTCGCAGAGGACCTTGAGCGGCTGGTCCATGAGGTCGCTGGCGAACTTGCGCCTCAACGAGTGCCAGCCCCGCCCACGCTTGGGTTCGAGCCCCGCGAGCTTCTGGGCTCGGTTCCACCAGAAGCGCACCAGCGTCCGGCCCGCGCACCGCGACGGATCTCGTGGTGCGGGCAGCACCGGAGCAACCTCGATCCCGGCGCTCCGCTCTCGCGCCTCCTCAAGGACGGCGACCGCCTCGGCCGTCATCGGCGTCCGGTGTTCGTAGCCTGTCTTCTCGTGTTCGGCCCTCCACCGGATGGCTCGGGTTTCAAGGTCGATATCCGGCCACCTGAGGTGGCGGATAGCCCCGATTCGGTGCCCGGTCTCGTGTGCGAGCACGAGCGCGACGTGAAACCGCCAGTCCACCTCCCGGGACACCCCGAGAAGCGCCTGGTACTCCTCCTCGGACAACACGACCCGGGTCGGGTTCTTCTCCGTGGGCGTCTTCAGACCCTTCAGCGGGTTCGATCCGAGGAGCAGCCGGCCATCCTCGTCCTTCGACTTGCCGGCCCAGTTGAACACGGCGATCAGGAACTTCAGATCGTGTTCGATCGTCGCGTCGGACACCGGTTTGCCGCTCGCTCCGACCTTGCCCGCGCGCCGCGCCCGGATGAACCGGTCCCAGTCGCGCCGGGAGAGCGTTGAAGGCTTGCGGCCTCGTCCGAAGAACCCGAGGAACATCCTCGTCGCGGCCCGGTCGGCCCGCTGGGACGCCTCCGCCTTGGTGGGCGTCACCTCTTCACCGTAGATTTCAAACAGCTTGTCCAGCGTGAGCGGCTCGGGCTCGGCTTCGGCCTTGCCATCGGGCGCGTCGATGAAGCCCGCGGCGAATTCGTCCGCCTGCCTCTTCGCTCCCACCCAGTCGCGGTGCCCAAGCGAGCGGGTGAGCCTGCGCCCGTTCTCGCGCCACTCAATCTGGAAGAGGCCGGTTTTCGGATCCGGAAACACCCGGACCCGGTTCCGGCCCCATTCACCGGCGCCGTAGCTCCGGCGCTTTCGTTTCGTGCGTGCCATCGTTCGATTCCTCCTCGAAGATGGACTGCACGATCTGCGCGAAGGAAACTTCGCGTCGGAAGCTCGTCCGCGCCAGATTCTGATTCCCGTTTGCCTCGGAGGCGCTGGCAACCCTCCCCGCCCTTAGCCGTGTCACAGGGTTAATCAAACGACCCCGCGCCACAGGGTGCTCTCGATGGCCGAATACTTCGCCGACAACCGTAGCCGCGCCCCGACTTTGCGGCGACCAGCAGGTCCGCATCGGACACTATGCCTACCGTGGGCAGTCACCGCGGCCGCTCTTCTGGCAACCGGCGTGGTGCCGGTCAATGCGCGCG
Organism: Longimicrobiales bacterium; assembly: GCA_965208295.1. Lineage (GTDB taxonomy): Bacteria > Gemmatimonadota > Gemmatimonadetes > Longimicrobiales > Gaopeijiaceae > Bin94. Next base: position 3,455,724 of record OZ242328.1, read on the forward strand.
CGCAGGCCGTCGTGGAGAACACTCTCGCGTCGGCTTGGACGACCACCGCCGAGTGGACCCTCGAAGAGGACCTTCGGATCTGGGGGCCGCCCGATGGATACCTGAGCCTGGTCCGTGCAGTGGCCGCCGATTCCCGGGACAACATCTACATCCTGGACTACGTGCAGCAGGAAATCTACATCTTCGACGCCGCGGGCGAGTTCGTGCGGACGATCGGTGGTCAGGGCGATGGTCCAGGCGAATTCCGGGATGCGCTGGGACCCGCCATCGCACCGGGAGACACACTCTGGGTTGCGGACCAGCGGGCGCCGCGCTATTCGGTTTTCGCACCGGACGGTACGTTCATCGGGACGAGGCTCCGCCGGGGGGCCATGGGCGGGGGCAGGATCACCGAACGTTGCACGATTGCGCGGGACGGCAGTTATTTGGAGTGGTGGACGCGGTTTCCGATGGAGGAGAGGAGCGGCGACATGTCCGCCATCGACCTCCTCCATTTCCATCCGATCCGGGTAGCACCTGATGGGGCGAAGCAGGACACTCTGCCATACCTGGAGTTCACCCAGCAGATGGCCGACATGCCCTCGCTGGGCATGAGGCGCCCGGTCCGTTTCGGTCCAAGTCTGGAGAGGGCCCTGGGTTGCAACGACGATGTCTGGTTCGCGCCCGGCGAGGAGTACCGGGTCTACAGGCGTTCCCTGGCCGGTGACACAGCCTTGGTGTTCACGCTGGAGGGAGTCAGGCCGGCGGCTGTCGACGAAGACGACCGCGACGAGGTGCGCGCGCCGTTCGAACGCCGCCCCAACCCCGCGTTGCTGGGAGACTACCTGCGGGCCTTGCCGGAGAACAAACCGGTCATCGGCGGCCTCTTCGTGGATGGCGCTGGCCACGTCTTCGTGGTTCCCGAAACCTCACAGGTCGACGCGGGCACAGCAATCGATGTCTTCCGCGACGACGGCGTCTTTCTGGGGCGAGTCGCGGTTCCTGAGGCGGTCAGGATCGACGCCGACAAGGCCTATGCGACCGGGGACTACCTCCTCTTCGCGGGCGAGGATGAAGCCGGCACTCCTTACGTGACTAGGCTGAGGATTCGGCGATGACGATTCCGGCTGCAGATCCCCGCTACGCGTCGAGGACTGGTTCGCCGAACGCCAACCGCTGACTCGCCCGCTGAAGGCGCGATCCATGGCTTGCGGGGCAGCCGCCGTGGTTGCCCGGGGGGTGGTCGGCTGGTCGCCGCCCGCTGACCCGCAGTTTTCTGCGGGTTTCCGAGGAGCGAGGAGCGAGGAGCGAGGAGCGAGGAGCGAGGAGCGAGGAGCCAGATGTGTTTACGTTTCACGAAAACCTCTGGCCGGGGGAGCATCCCCCGGACCCCCGAACGACATTCCGCGCGCCACCCAATGGAAGGCCGTCCGTCATGGTCCGTCCCCGGAAGCCCGAGGCCGAACGCAGGACCATGCGGGAAGGCCAAACGGCGAGCCGGAACGGGCGCGTCCCGGTCTTGGCCGGCGATGCCGGACAGCCCAGCGGCCAGGTGGTCGGGCAACGGGTCCTCCAGCGCCTCGAAGCGGCGCTCGACACCCTTCCGGGAGGGACTGTTGGCTGGGAGTGACCCCGCAGCGGCGGGGGGATGGGGCTGTCCGGCTCCATCCTCCCCGGCGCCAATCGAGGTTTTGCCGAGATGGGGGTCACTCCCAGCCACGTCCAGGGAGCGCGGATCGGCGTCCGGGCTCCGCTGGCCGTGGTGCAACCGCCAGCGCGCCAGCGACATGCGCGACCGGAGCGGTGTCCGGCCGAACGACCATTTCGTGTCCGGCGACCCCCAAAGTGAGCCGGACACGCAGGACTTGCCACCAACACCCGCATTCGGCGCTCAAAACGGGTCCCCCGGCAGCCGGCTCGAACGCCACCACGGGGAGGACGTTGGAGGTAGAGACGCCATCGGGGTACGCCTTCGCCTCGGCGACAACCCTGTGGCGGACTCGGCCGCCGATATGCGGGCGGTGACGACGGGCGGTGCGGCGCTCAGGCATCACGCCGCACCGACACGGGGGAAAGGGGGCGGCGCCCCCATGCGCGACCTCCAAGGGAGCGCGATGCGCGGGGGGATCGAAGGGGGGCAGGGCCACCCCTCGCCAGCCCCGGTGTATTACACCGGGTAGGCTGGCTGAGCCATCGAACAGTGGCTCAAGTCAGCCCCATGGCCACCCGCGAAGCCCTCCCTGCAAGCTCCTCGACCTCTTGGTCGCCAGCCTCACGGACGGCGAGGGCGAACAGGCCGACCCGTCACTCCTTTGGCGACGCCGGCGCTCTCCCGCGCCGCCCGCTTTCCGCCCCGTACCTTTGTCAGCACAGCGCGACAGCGGAACCACGCATCATCTGTGCCTTTTGTAGAGGAACCACCCGCCAACACCGATGCCACCGGATATGACAACGTACGGCACGCAACGGCCTCCAATCCCAGCGTCGGCGCAGGCAACGCTGCCGTACAGGAAGTTGATCCCACCCACGACCATCATGCCGACGCCTACGTACTTGAGCACAGGGTCCTTCTCCTCCTGCTCCTGTCGGAAGTCCACGAAGGCGCGTTGGAACGATTGTCGGCCATGCAACGAAGTCGTCAGGGTCGCGCCAGCGGGTGCCGCACGCGAGGCGTTCAAGTCGGCCGCGGGATTCGATGGAAACGGAAGCAGCTCTGTGAACGCAGGGAGTCTCGGTGCCACCGCAACATTCCCGCTCCGCAGCGTGCTTGCAGGAATGCGGCTGAATGTGACGACGTCGGGGAACAGGAGCGCTCGGGCGGTGAGGGCGCGTGAGGCTTCTCCGGCGCCAAGAGGAGGGAACGTCTGGGCGTCTGCGGGCACCGCCTCGAGCGCGGCCCCGACCAGGAGGAGCCTGATGATGGTTCGGATCAGCATCGCTTTTCTCTTTCTCGGTGTTGGGAAATCAGGGACAGTCGATTGAATCTTCGAACCGCAGCCCCTCGGCGGGCTCCTCGCCGATGAAAAAGAGCACGGGTCTCGCGCAGATGGAGACTGCCGCTGACCCGAGGGCGGACACACTTCCCCTTCCCGGACGACTGTTTCGAGTCCGTGGCGGTGCATCCGAGTACATTGGTTGCGTGGCCGGACCTTCGACCAAGCTGGGCGGCCTAGATGGTGTCGGCCTGCGTCGGCGAGGGGGCGAACAGGCGGGGCGTGCCTAGCAGCAGGGCGACGAGGAGGAGGGGAGAAACGGGGGCGCCAGCGCCGGAAACGCGCGTCAGGCTCGGCTCGGCTCGGCTCGGCTCGGCTCGGCTCGGCTCGGCTCGGCTCGGCTCGGCTCGGCTCGGCTCGGCTCGGCTCGGCTCGGCTCGGCTCGGCTCGGCTCGGCTCGAGCTAACGATGGGGCGTAACGGAACGACTTCATCGTGTCAACACCCTGCAGGATGGCTGGTTCTCGGGCATTGCACAGGGCATGCCAGCTTCAGCAATCAAAGATAGTCGAAACGCCTCATCCAGACAAAGCGCGGATCGCCGTTCCTCCCGTGGACGGCGGGCGGGAAGCGCCCGGAGGCCTTCCGCTCAGCCGCGCCTACAAGGTGCTCCACGGTCCGGCGGGGCCAGGTGGGAACGCCCGCCCGCTGCCCCGGCAGCGGCGCGGAAGCGCTGGGGGTCCAAGAGGGCGGAGCGTCCCCTCGCCAGACCGCGATGCTCAACTGAGCGTCGCCTGGCTTTCGCACAAGGGCGTGAGACAGCCCACACGCCGCCGCTTCGCCACCGACGGAGCGGCAGCCGACCGCCACCGCTCGCCTTCCTCCTCCGAATGACTCCCCGGCATGGCGCAGGGGTCCGAAGTGCCCGCAGAACTGACCGTCCACCTGCGACCGGACCTCGGGAACCGGCCCCGGCGGGCCGCCTTCCTGGACCGCGACGGCACGATCATCGAGGATCGCCACTACATCGCCGATCCGGCCGAGGTCGCGCTCATCTCCGGCTCGGCCACGGCGCTGCCTCCGCCTGCGCGCGCTGGGACTCGCCCTGGTCGTCGTCACCAACTAGTCCGGGATCGGACGCGGTCTCTATACCTTGGCCGACTACCATCGGGTCGCGGCCGAAACCGAGCGGCGGCTCTTCGAGCGAGGCGTCAGCGTGGACGCCACCCGCTTCTGCACCGACGCTCCCGGCGGCGACCCCGCCATTACCTGCCGCAAGCCGAGCCCGAAGATGTATCGCGACGCGGCCCGCGCGCTGGGTCTGACGCTGCGCGGCTCCTACTTCGTGGGCGACAAGCGGAGCGACGTGCTTCCCGCCCGGACGCTCGGCGGCGAGGGAATTCTGGTTCGCACCGGCCACGGACACGGCCACGAGGGAGAGATGGAGGACGACTTTCATGTGGCCGACGATCTGGCCGCCGCGGCCGATCTGATCGGCTGAGAGGGACGCTCCGGCGCCCGCAGCCAACCCTTCAGGACGCGCGTGCCTTGGCGTAGCCATCGTCAACCCGCGGGGCGTGGAGAACCGTGTGCCGGGATGCAACGACGGCATCACGGCTCACCCGCCCTCAGCCCACGCCGACGCGGTTTCGCAGGATTCTCCTCGTCCGGTCGCTTCCGTACGGAACGAAAAACATCCCGGTGAACCTCCTCATGATCCCCTGCTCGAAGACGGACTTGGGATTCGAGAACGCCTTGTACCCGATGTGCCCTCCCTTGTAGCGTCCCATGCCGCTCTGACCCACTCCCCCGAACCCCATGGTGTGGGAACCGGCGTGAAGGAGCAGGTCGTTCACCGTGACCCCACCGCTCGATGTCGAATGCAGGATCCTGTCGATCCGTCGCCGATTCCTGCCGAAGACATAGAGCGCGAGCGGCTTGCCCCCACGGTTGATGTGGGCGATCGCGTCGTCGAGCTTCCGGTACGTGTGGATCGGCAGGATCGGACCGAAGATCTCTTCTCTGGACACCATGAGATGGTCCGCCGGATCGATGACGAGCGTGAGGGGAATCTTCCTCGTGGCCCGATCCGGAACCGCCTCGTTCATCGGGTTGGACTCGACGATCCTGCAACCGGCGGCCCTGGCCTCGTCGATGTATGCGACGAGCCTGTCGTAGGCACCGTCTCGAATGACGGAAGTGTACTCCGGGTTGTCGAGGATAGAGGGGTACGCGTCGGCGTCGCCCTCGATGACGGCGACGACGAACGGCTCGAGGTGCCGTTCGGGAAGAAGCGCGTAGTCGCCGGCGATGCACACCTGGCCCGCGTTCATCTGGCGCACCCGCCCGATCTTGCGCGCGGCCTCTCCGACATCGGCATCCTCCAGGAGCACGCAGGGAGACTTGCCGCCGAGTTCGAGGACGGTCGGCGTGAGATTCCCAGCTGTGGCCGCGAGGATCTTCCGACCGACCTCGGAACCGCCCGTGAAGAACAGAAGATCCCATGGAAGGGCCGCGAACGCTCGCGACATCTCGACGCCGCCGGAGATCGCCGCCATTTCCTCTGCCCTGAAGTACCGCGCCACGAGCGACTCGAGCAGTCCCGAGGTGCGCGGCGTACTCTCCGAAATCTTGATCATCACGCTGTTGCCCGCAGCCAGCGCTTCGACGGCGGGCACGAGCGCCAGACTAAGGGGCGCGTTGAACGGGGATATGATGCCCACGACGCCGAGCGGCTCGTGGATCACATAGGTCCGCTGTCCGGTCAGAGAAAGCGGGCTCCAGCCAGCTCTCTCCCTCTTCATCCACTTCCTCAGCTTCCGCTTCACGTACCCTATGTGATCGAGCTGGGGGAAGATGTCGGCGATGAACGTCATGTCCGGGTTCCTGCACCCGAAGTCCGCCTGAAGCGCCTCGGTGATCTCGTCAACGTGGCTCCTGCACAGCGTCTCGACTCGCTCAAGACGGTCGATTCTCTCACCGTACGTCGGCGCGGAGGACGGCGAGCTATGCGATTTCTGCCGCCGAAAGACCGCACGGGCCTCTTCGATCCGAGCCAACTCTGTGTCCGTCACTCCTCATGTCCTCCTTCGGCCAAAGAAAAGAGATCCGCACTGCGCCCACGGCAAGCCGATCAAATCGCCTAGCCACAAGTCGCTAGTCAACAGCGACCGAGTCGGCGATCTGCGGTCCCTCCGGCGCGGGCATCCGAAAACCCGTACGACAAACGTACTCGCCAGCAACGACTTGTCCAGCCGAAATCTTGTCCACGGCAAACGAAGCCGAACTGCCCAGGCGAACACTTCCGCTTGTCAAGGGCCAGGGAAAAGGGTTGGTCAAGCGGCCTCTCCCCAACATCACCCCCGAACCGGCGTGCGTTTCGGGATCTGTCGATAGTCGGTCGAGTCGCGAGACCGCAGCGGGGATCATGCGTTAGATTGGTTCTGTTGGAACGATGATGCCGATGTCGAACAGCCAGCCATCAGAGGCCAGCCACACTCCGAACCGTGAAGCAAATGACGATCGACGAATCCGGGACCGGGAACGACGCGTCCGTGCTTGAGCACGCACTCGCCTGGGTGAAAGGCGAACTCATCGAAGCGGTGGCGCTTGCCGTGGGCGGCATCCTTCTTCTTGCCTGTGTCGGTTTGCTGTGGAGGTTCGGAGCCACACCGGCACCGCGCTCCTTGGTGTTTCCCGTGTCCGCTCTTGCGGTGTTCTTCGTTTCGGTCGGGGGCGCAATGGCGGTCAGCAATCACCGTCGGTTGTCGACGTTCAACGAAGCCTTTGAGAACGATCCGGCTGGGTTCGTGGAGCACGAGATCGAGCGCGTCCGGGGGTTTTCGGGATGGTATGGGTACACGTTCGGAGCGGCCACGCTTTCGTCATGGTTGGGCTGGCAGTCTTTGGGTTCGCGCGATCGCCAGCGGTCAGGGCGGCCGCCTTGACCGCCATTGCCCTCGGAACCGCCGCGCTGTTTATCGACTACTTCTCCCAAGAACGGGCTGCTCACTATCTGAACCGCCTTACGGCCATCCGGGGATGACGTGCCGACCGTGTCAGCAGCGGCGTGGGTGTCGCGGCACTCTCTGCAGCCCGCCGTGTTCTGCCCTACGCGTACCCCTCGGAGGCCCGAGATCGTCGCTCAGGCGATGCCACGGCCCGTGGGTTCTCCGAGATGCCCCCAAACCGACCGGAAACGGCTTCTGAGTTCGTCGCGGGGGTGTCAGGTCGCCGTGCTCCGTCTCCGGCCCTCCAGATAGGTCGTCCATGAGCCGACGCCTCCGCTCGAACAGGTCGGTGCGACGGTACGCGGCTTCCACCTTGTTCTGGACCACGTGCGCCAGCGCCGTCTCGACCACCTCTCGGGGGTGATCCGTTTCCTCTGCCGCCGGATCCCGGATCACGATTGCCCCCTTGGCGCAAAGCGGAATGCTTCGCGCGCGAAGATCCGGCGCACCATCGGCTCGAAGAACTTCAGCGGCAGCGTATCGTAGTCGGGATCGAACGCGCACTGGTCCCAGCGGTGACAGAAGTCCACGGCGTCCTGATACCAGGGATGATCGCGGTACTTGTCGCGCGCGTCGCGGTCCCTGCCCACGTGATCGGCGTAGTAGTAGTACTGGAACAGGCCATGGTGCCGGACGATCCAACAGGTTCGCTCGGTCACGTAGGGACGCAGCAGCAACGCGGCCAACTCCCCGTGGCTGTGTGGGGCCAAGAGATCGTCGATGTCGTGAAGGAGCGCCGCCACCACCATCTCCTCTTCCGCGCCGTCGCGATATGCGCGGGTGGCCGTCTGCAGAGAATGCTCCAGCCGGTCTACCTGGTAGCCGGCCAGCGAACCGGACAGTTCACGGAGGTGCGCCAACACCCGGTCGGCGGTGCCCGCGGCGAACTCGTCCTCGAAGCGGGCCAGCAACTCGTAGTCCTCGGGGGTGCCGTCCGCCATGCGGGTGAAGCTCACCTTCGGACCGTTCGGCTGACCCATGTCTTCCATACCTGCCGACTTTCTCAAAGAGGGCTCCCCGCTGGGAGCGTGGGCGAAAGCGGAACGCCATGTCAAGGAGGGATGCTCCCAGAGACCCGCATCCGACTCTCTTCGCGCACACCCGGAGTCTTGGGCCGCATACCGAACGCCTCCGTCGGCGTCCGGCGCTTGACACGCGCGCGAAGGGCGCACTCTCATATTCGGTAGCGATGGCGTTCGCTGCGCTTCAAGCTCAGGCACCCATACCGAGCCCCTGCGGCCAAGCATGCTGACGGGGCGACCACACCAAGACCCAAGGGATCGACCATGCATCACTCGATCAGCAGCCTCACCCAGAACTCCGATGCCTTGTCGGCAACTTGGAGCAACGGTGGGCAGACCGATCTTCCCTACCTCTGGATGCGCGACAACTGCGGTTGCAGCGAGTGCCGCGTCGTGCAGACGACGGAGAAGCGGTTCCACCTCTTCCGGGTCACCAGCGACTTGAGGCCGAAGCAGGTCAGCATCGAACACGCCGGATCCGAGGACGAGGCGATCTGCATCTCCTGGCCGGACGGGCACCGCACCCGCTATCGGTCGAGCGAGATCCACGGCTCTCTGAGCCTGCCTCGCTTCGAACGGCGCACTTGGGACGGCGGGTTCCAGCCGCGGCGGTTCGACTACCAGCGGTTCCTGGCGAGCGACCGCTTGGCGGCGGAGTTGATCGAAGAGTTTCTGCGAAGCGGGGTCTGCGTGCTCGTTGACGCCCCCACCGACCCGGATTCGTCGGAACAGCTCACGACCCGTTTGGGACCGATCCGCGAGGTGCTGTTCGAGCGCATCCACAACGTCAAGGTGGATCCGAAGGGATACAACATCGCGCACACGGGTCTGGCCGTCGCGCCGCACAACGACTTTACCAGCTACACCTGGCCGCCGAACGTGCAGGCGCTGCACATGCTGGTGAACGAGTGTGAAGGCGGCGAATCCACGGTCGTGGACGGCTTTGGCCTGCTCAACGAACTGCGCAGCGACTACCCCGACAAGTTCGACGTGCTGTGCGCGGTGCCGGTGCCGTTCCGCATCTTCAGCGACGAATTCGAGTGCTACGCGGTCAAGCCCATGGTCCGGCTGGACCGCGATGGCGAGGTAAGTCTAGTGCGGTTCAACACCGCGCAGATGCAGACCCTTCCCCTGTCGGAGCCTCGGGTGGGTGACTTCTACGCCGCCTACCACGAGCTGTCCCGGCGCGTCAACTCCCCCGGCTCCCAGGTCACCTTCCGGTTGGAGGGCGGGCAGATCCTGCTGTGCGACGGGCACCGGGTGCTGCATGGTCGCACCGCGCTGCGCTCGAACGGACGGCGCCACCTGCAGGACGCCTACTTCGAGCACGACAACGTGCGCAACCATCTCAGATGGCTACGGCTCAGCGGTCGGATCTGAAGACCGTCAACCCGCCATCGGTCGGCAGCCCGCTGGCCGCCGTCAATCAGCCGGATTGTACCGAATGCCACTTCCTCCAGAGACCCGGACCGGTGCAGCGCTTCACGACCTGGCTCTCGGTGCGTCGGTCGAGGTCCCGGCGGGCCAGGTCCCACCGCCGGAGGTTCTCGTCGGCCATCTCCCGCGCGGGTCCGCCGTCTATGTGCCGTTCCCACCGAAGGGCCGGTGGGCGGACACGGTCGCCGCGTGCGAACGGGTGCTGGCGGCCGGCATGATGCCGGTGCCGCACCTGCCAGCGCGCTCGGTGCGGAGTTCGGAAGAACTCGGCGACTGGCTGTCCGCGCTGGTGGAGACAGGCGTGGACACCCTGATGCTGGTGGCCGGAGACTGCGACGTACCCGCCGGCCCCTACCCCGATACGCCGGCCCTGCTCGACTCCGGGCTACCCGCCAAGCACGGTCTCCGGCGACTTGGCGTCACTTCGTATCCGGAGGGGCACCCCCTCGTCGCCCAAGCCGATCTGGACGAAACACTCCGCCGCAAGACGGAATACGCCCAGGCAACGGGTACGGAAATCTGGATCGTGACGCAGTTCGTGTTCTCACCCGGCCCCGCGCTCGCTTGGCTGGCGAAGACGAGGGAGGCCGGTTGCACACTGCCGGTCCGCATCGGGGTGCCGGGGCCCGTCGCGCTGAGTGCGCTCATCGGCTACGCGATCCGCTGCGGCGTTGGGGCGTCCGCACGGGCGTTGAAGCGCAGGCCAAGCATAGCGCGTTTGGCGGGCAGATGGTCACCGACCCCCATCGCGCTGGCACTGGCCCGGTATCTGGCCGATCACGAGAACATGCCGACCGTTGACATTCACCTGTTCACCTTCGGCGGTCTGGCAGACTCCGCCGATTGGCTGTCAGCTTTGCGAAACCCCAACCCGAGCTGAACCCCGCACCGAGTCAAAGAGAAGCCGTGAGTCGACGGGTGACCCCCTCAGACGGCCGCGTCGAGGCCCTGGGCAAGCGCCACCTCGCGGGCGCTGGGATTCACGGAGGGGCGAAACGGAACCTCACACACTCGCGCGCGATCCGGTCGGCCCGGCTCGCTGGCGTATTCGTCGGGCAGCCACACCGCGAGTTCCGTGCCGATGGCCGACTTCCCGGCGGGTACGTGCCCGAGCGCGATGTTGCAGCCCAGTTCCGGGGCGTGCCATGGCGAAGTGAGATAGCCAATGGGGTCGTCACGCCCCGCATCCGAGACGAGCCAGAAGTCCGGGGCGTAGTCGTCGATGGGCTTTCCGCCCAGCTTCATCCCGACCATGACCATCGCGAACGGGAGGCGTCCGGCGTAGATCTCGGCGCGCTGGCGCTCCAGCGCGGCCCGGCCGATGTAGTCTCCCGCTTTCTCGCGCGGTACTTGGTAGGCCAGATTGCACTGGAACGGACTCGTCTCGTGGTCCATGTCCTGTCCCCACGACAGGATTCCGGCCTGGATCCGCCGCTGGTGGCCCGGAGCGATGACCATCAATCGGTGCGCCTCCCCGGCCGCGAGCACGGCGCCCCACAGCTTCTCGGCGTGCAGAGTGGCGTCCCGAAGATAGATCTCGTACCCCTTCTCGCCCGAGAACCCGGACTGGGAGACCACTACGGAACACCCCGCGATCTCCGCCTCCATGATCCCGTAGTACGGAATGTCCCGCACCCCCTCCCCCACCAGGTCGACCATGAGGTCAAGCGACTTCGGCCCCTGAATCTGCAGGGGACAAACGTCGATCTCGTCGATCTCCACCTCCATTCGGAGCCCGATGTTCACGCCTTGGAGCCAGAACAGGAGGTCGGAGTCCGCAAGCGAGAACCAGAATTCCCGGTCGGAGAGCCGCAGCAGCACCGGGTCGTTGAGGATGCCGCCCTTCTCGTTGCAGAGGATGACGTACTTCGCGTGCATCGGCTCGATGCGGGTCGCGTCCCGGGTGATCACGTAATCGGTGAACCGTTCCGCTTCCGGTCCCCTGACCCGGATCTGCCGCTCCACGGCGACGTTCCACACCGTGACATCCCGGGTCAGTGCCTCGTGCTCCGCCGCGGCACCGCCGTCCTCGGGCCGGACGTAGCCGCGGGGGTGGTAGATGCGGTTGTAGACGGTGGCCCGCCAGCAACCCGCTTCATGCGACAGGTGCCAGTAGGGGGACTTCCGGACCCTGGTGGAGATGAGAAGCTCGACCGGCGTGCGGCCGCTCTGGCGCAGGTTGATTGGCACGATCCTGTCGGACTGGTCCACGCTGGTCGGTTGATAGGTCATCGCCGGGGTTCTCCAATTGCTTGGTCGGAGTTGGGGGGGTCGCGAGCAAGACCGCTGGCGTGGATTCAGCTTGTAGGTCGGAACGTCGGGGAGCAAGCGGTTGGGGCACGCTGCCCACGCCTTCCGGCGGTTGACCGGACGCCGCTGGACTCTCCGTGGCCCGCCTATTGGGGGCGGAAGTGGTGGCCAGTACATGGCGACAGCCAAGCAAACCGGTAACGTCCGGCAGTTGGGGCGCACTCATTCCATTCGCCGATGCTCATCATTGACGCTAAACTGAGGAAGCCTGCAACCGACCGTCCAAGTACCGGGGACAGCCATAGGAGGCCGCCGCCATGCCAATCTTTCGTCTTATCGCTGCCATCGTTGGCCGTGCCGCGCTGCTGTTGCTGCTGGCCGCATCACCGGCGGCCGCGCAGTCGGGGGGAACCATCAGGGGCACGGTCGTGGACGTGTCCGGCAACCCCCTGCCCGATGTCCGGGTGACGGCGACCGGCTCCGGCGTGGACGCGGAAGCCGTCACGGATGCCGAAGGTGCGTACGAATTCACCGCTCTCGCCGCCGGCGACTATGTTGTAACCGCCACCCTGTTCGGCTATGCGGCGCGGGAGATTCCGGTCACGATACCCGCGGGCGCGGTCGAGACGGTCCAGATCGTTCTGCAGCCCTTTTTCCAGCTCGCGCCGCTCAGCGTGGTGGCGGAGGAGCCCACGGTCTTCGCGCGCAATTTCGTCGCCGAGCCGATGATGAGGCAGCAGTCGAGCATCACCGCAGTGACGTCGGTGATCGACAACCTTCCCGGCGTCTCGGTCCAAGAGGGGGACGCGTACTCCTTTGACGACTGGTCGAGCAACGTCGTCATGCGCGGGTTCCAGACGACCTACAACGACGCACAGATCGGCACCACCATCGACGGATTCCCGAACGGCACGTCGGACTACTGGAGCGGCGCGAAGGCGAACCGGTTCGTCGACCCGATGAATCTCGGCGGCGTCGAGGTGTCGCAGGGGACCGCCGACATCGCCTCGCGGTCGGTCGAGGCGCTGGGCGGCACGCTCAATTTCCTGACGGCCGACCCCTCGGAGGAGGCGAGCCAAACGGCCTCCGTGACGATCGGCGAGAACGAGGGCCAGCGGTTCGCCGCGCGGGTCGAGACCGGATCGCTGTTCGGCGGCACGACGCGGGCCTGGGTCGCCGCGATCCGGCAGGAGGCGACCGACTGGATGGAGGGCTCGGCGAGAAACGAGCGGGAGCACCTGGCCGCCAAGATCGTGTCCTCGCACGGCAGCCTCGACCTTACCGGCTGCTTGTCCCACGACGACATCCACGAGGATGTCTACCAGCGGCTCTTCAGCGACGCGAACTTCCGGGCCGACCCGCGCTGGGACCGGCTGATCGGCCACTGGCCCGGAGTGCCCTATCTGAACCAGTTCTACCGGCCCGGCTGGCAGACGCGGCGCAAGAACACGCTCGCCTATGTGAAGGCCGACTGGTCCGTCAGCGAACTGATCTCCCTCAGCGTGGGCGCATACAACCATCACAACTCGGGGCGTGGCGACTGGTTGCCCCCGTTCATCGTGGACCTGGTTGACGACGGGGACGGACCGGAGTCGGAGCTCGCGGGCCACGCGCCGGTGCAGGGCGGCAGCCAGCTCGGAGTGATCCGGTTCGTGGACGCCAATGGCGTCGCCGTTGGACCGGTGCCGGGATGCACATCTTCCTACATCTTCAACTACTACGGCTCGGGCGGTCCCGAGGTCGACCCGGCATGCCACCCGGGGGCAACGGCGGTTCAATCGTACCGCCACAGCCACTACGGGAAGAACCGCCTCGGCGTGAACATCGACGGGGAATGGTCCGTGCTGTTCGGCGGCGGACGGGGCAGCGCGCTGCGCGCCGGCTTCTGGTACGAGGACTCGCGCCGCGACCTTGGCCGGGACTGGCACCGGATACTGGATCCGGCGATCAACTTCAAGTGGGACGAGAAGGCCTACTGGCACCAGTACGAGTGGGACTTTCCGCAGGACATCTTCAAGTGGTACGTCGAGGAGACGCTCTACTTCGGCTCGTTCGAGCTGGCCGCCGGCGTCAAGCAGTACCTCGTCTCCGTGTCGCGCGAGGACCAGTTCGGCATCGACCGGGACCTCGGCGTCGATTCCGACTCGAAGCTGCTCTTCTCGGGCGGCCTCACCTACGAGACGCCGGTCGAGGGCCTCGACCTGTTCGCGGGCTACGCCGAGAACTTCCGTGCGATCGGCAGCCTTCTGCTCGAGGTGCCCGGACGCAGCTTGGACCAGCTGGCGCCCGAGACAGCCTCGAACATCGATATCGGAGTCCAGTACTCCGGCGAGCGGCTCGCGTTGAGCGCCACAGCGTATTCCATCGATTTCGACAACCGGATCTTCTACCTCGGCCCCGCGACGTCCACGGGACCCAACTACCTGATCCCCGGAGGAGGAGCCTACTTCAACGCGGGCGGCATCGAAACGAGTGGCGTCGAGTTGGCCGCCACGGTGGCGTTGTCGGGCCGGACATCGCTCTACTCCGCCCTCACGCTCAACGACTCGAAGTACGTCGGGACCGACGATCCGCTCGTCGACGCCAGCCAGGGCATCGTTCCGGGCACCGACGTGACGGGCGTGCCGCCCCGACTGTGGGTCGTCTCCCTCGACCGCTCGGGACCCCTGGGCGGAGGGCTGTCGGCGAAATACACGGCATCGCGCCGCGTCAGTCTGACCGCGGACTGGGAGACCGACGCCTACTGGACGGTGGACGCCTACGTCAGCTTCGGCGGCGACGCGTTGAGCGATCTGTTCCGGTCGACGGAGTTCTCGATCGTCGCGAACAACCTGCTCGACACCCCCTACCTGTCCGCAATCACCGAGAACGCGGCATGGCTCGGCGCACCCCGTACCATATCCATGACCGCCACCGTTTCGTTCTGACAAATCGCAAGAGGCCACGGCGTTCATGGACGGTCTTGACCGTTGCGTGAAGCGTGCGGCAGAGCGATGGGCAGGGTGAGCCTCACGCATGCGGCCGGGTCGTAGGGAGCGAGCCCGGCATCGACCCGTGACATCCGGCACCGGCGCACCACCACGGATGCCGGGTTGTGGAAGGGGCTGAATCCCGTGATGGCGATGGCCGCCAAGGGCGTCGTCCTGGCCTTCGTCCTCGCAACCGTCTGGGACGTGGATGCTGCCGGCGCCGTCTTCGGCCGCATCCGCTCTTGGATTGAGGGCACGCTCGGCTGGTTCTACTTCCTGGTCGTCTGCACCAACGTGCTGGCCTGCCTGTTCCTGGTGTGCAGCCGCTACGGCGGGATCCGGCTCGGCGATGACGCTTCCTCACCCGAGTTCAAGACATCCTCCTGGCTCGCCATGCTGTTCTCGGCAGGTATCGGGATCGGATTGCTGTTCTTCTCCATCCCCGAACCGCTCTTCTATTTCGACACCAGCCAGGCCGCGGGCTACCCCAACAACCCGAGCGCCGACTTGGCGGGCGCGATGGCGCTGGACGAGCAGCGCGCCGTGCACGCCATGCGCGTCACCTACTTCCATTGGGGCATACACGGATGGTCCGTGTACGTCGTGGTCGGGCTGTGTCTGGCCTACTTCGGCTTTCGCAAGAAGCTGCCGCTGACGCTCCGCTCTGCTCTGTACCCGCTAATCGGCGACCGTATCTACGGCCCGATCGGCGACCTGGTGGACCTGCTTGCGGTGTTTGGCGGCGTCTTCGGCATCGCCACCTCCCTGGGCTTGGGGGCAAGCCAGATGGCCACCGGACTCGACGTGCTGCTCGGCGTCGATCCCGGTCTCGTCACGCAGGTCGTGCTCATCGCCGCCATCTCGCTGGCGGCCACCCTGTCGGCGGTGTCCGGCGTGAACCGCGGGATCCGCGTCCTGTTGGAGTGGAACATCCGCGTGAGCATCCTCCTGTTGGGTTGCTTCCTGTTGCTGGGCCCCTTCACGTGGCTCGCCGGATTCGTTGCCACCTCCCTCGGCGAGTACCTGTGGCGCCTGGCGCCCATGTCAGTCTGGATCGCCGGTGATCCGGGGGAAGCCGCCTGGCAGAACGCCTGGACGATCTTCTACTGGGGATGGTGGATCTCCTGGGCACCCTTCGTCGGCACGTTCATCGCCCGCATCTCCCGCGGACGCACGCTGCGCGAGTTCATCCTCGGCGTGATGTTTGTCCCGACCGGTCTGGTGCTGCTGTGGTTCGGGATTTTCGGCGGCAACGCCATCCACCTGGAACTCAACGCCCCAGGCGGTGTCGGAACGGCCGGGATCATGGAACTGGTGCGAGATGCGAATTGCGAGGCCGCGCTCTACGCGACCATCGGCCGGATGAGCGACATCGGCTGGCTCACTTGGGCCATGTCCGCCATGGCCACCCTACTCCTAGCCACATGGTTCGTTACCTCATCGGATTCCGGCACCCTGGTCATCACCACCTTCCTGAGCATGGGCGATCCTCACCCGCCGCGGCGCTTCCGCATCGTCTGGGGGCTCGGCGTCGGAGTGGTGGCCGCCGTGCTACTGCTTGCCGACGGTCTCCAGGCCTTGCAGACCGCGGCGATAGCCGCCGCCCTGCCCGTGAGTGTCGTTCTGTTGTTCATGATCGCCGGGCTGTTCAGGTCCTTGGCACGGGAGCGGTGAATTCATGGAGGGGGCAGATACGCGATCCTGTGGCCCAGCCGACTCCAGATTCCATACGCTTCACTCGGCTCTCTCCAGTCGACTCCCACTCTGGCATTCACCAAAGAAGGCGCTCGAAACAGCGATTCGAAACCGCCCTCCTAATTCCCGCTTTTCCACCCCGCTTCCTCGCTGTTTCGGAACAGATGCATCAGATGCGAGCCAACGGCAAGAATGGCAGATCGTGCAGCCCTGATTGAACTTACGTGATCTACTGCCGTGATGTTGGCTGTTAGCAATCTCCGCGACATGAGCCATTGGCATCACATGTCGTTGTGAGCGTTTAGCTTACGGGATTCGCCGGGCGGGTTCCCGCTGATTGACTCCCGCCGATTGGTTTGGGTCAGGCGCGGACCCTCGGACGACTGTCCAAAGCCTTCCTGAGTTGTACCGAGTCTGCCTGCTGATAGCAGCGCAGCACCGTCTGGGCCTCCTTCCAACTGCCCAGTTCGCACAGCACCTTCAGCGGAAGGTCCATGAGGTCGGAAGCGAACTTCCGCCTCAGCGAGTGCCAGCGTCCGCAGGGCTGGCGCATGACCCACTATGGCCGGGAAGCGAGCCGACGCGACGTTGACGTGAGCGCTCTGGCAAGGGGAGGCACCGCCCCTTTGAACCCCGGCTTTCCGTTGCCATGGTGCTACAACCCCCGAAATCCGTCGCCGCGATCCACAACGCCAGTCGGGACATTTTCCGTGCCGATTGACACCAGCACACGAACACGGTGTTGCGGCTGGCGAGGGTCACCGCTCCTCTTGGTGGACCTCGGGCAAGCCGTTGCTGACGAGGACATCGAAGCCCGAGAGCGACGAGTTCGCCCGGCCGTCCGCGGAAGGTAGCAGGGTTGGCGGCGGGTCGGTGAGCAGGCCGACGACGCGCCCGCTGGCCGGATTCCGGACGATGATGGCGGGTTCGCCGGTCTCCGGGTCCAGGACTGCGGCCCCGCCGGGTCCGTCGAGCGTAATGCGCCCGATGGTGCCAGCCCATCCCTCGGGCGCGGGGATGGCGAAGACGAACGACGATGCCCCATCCAGATGCGCGGTCTCGGGCAGGTCGAAGCTGACCGAGAACAGCGTCTCGCCCCCGGGTGCGAGGACGGTCAACTTGTGGTCGCCGCCCGGCACGGGCAGCGTTGGCGGTGCCTTCACGGCGAACGCCGGCTTCAGGTAGGGCTGGCCGCCGGCATCGACACCTCCCCAGACGAGGAGCGCCTGTTCCGCCACGGCTGGGGGCGTCGTCGCCGCTTCGGTGCGCAAGCGGTGGTCGAGCGCGATCGAGAAGTGATACCCGCTGATCCACTGGCGGCCGCAGTATCCCATGACGTCGGTGGCCTCCGGCGGCACCAGTGCGCCGGTCGCGAAATCGTATCCCCATGAACCCGTCCTGCCGTCCCGCCAGGGATAGTTCGGGTCGTCGCCCCGGACGCCGCACGGCGTATGCAGCAGGTTCATGGCGTGGCCGAGTTCGTGAGCGAGAACGCCCGCATGCGCGAGCGAGACGACACTCCTGCCGCCGATGTAGGAAGCCTCTCCGATGGTGCCAGCGCGAATGTGGCCGAAGAGGCCCACGAAGTAGCCGTCGCCGCCCTCGATGACCCGAATGACCTCCGTTTCGTGCAGCAGGTCGGAGGCGAACTCGGATGTGGTCAGCACGGGCTCATGCACCGTCACGGCGAGTTCGCCGACCGGAAGGAGCCGGTCCGCCGCGCGCAAGAGGCTGGTGTCGGCTTCGAGGTCGTTCGCGCGGTCCATAAGCGTCGAGTCCGGGTTGTCCGCCTGCACGAAGGGGATCGCCGTAAGGTCGAGCACCGGAACCGCACGCACGTTAACCGGGGCGCGACCCTCCGCCGGGATCCGGGCGGGGATGCCCAGTCCCTCGTCCAGGGTGCCGTCCGAATCGATCTCGATCACCATTTCGAGGCCGGGTTGCACGACTGCTCCCGGGACGACCGCGTTGGCCGACTTCGACAGGTCACCTTCGTCGATCTCCTGCGGAATGCGCGCTTGGCCCGCAGGGATGTCGGCCGTATGCACGATCCGACCGCCCGCGTGGAAGGTGGCCCTGACCCGCGGCATGCTTGCGTGGCCGCCGGTGGACAGGAAGACCCTCAGCAGAGCGTCCTCGCCCGCGACGAGCGGCGTCGGATACTGTCGCGACTGGACGGCCTGCACGAGATAGGCGAGCGCGGCTTCCCCCCCGGCGCAGACCGGAATGAACGTCAGACCGTTCATGCGCAGCCAGTCCACAGTCCCCGAGTGCCGGGGAGCACACACCTCCGTGCCCCCAGCCGTCACCGCCACCGTCTGGTCCCTCTCGACCCAGGCCGGGGACAGGGCGCCCCGCAACGAGGAATTGCCTTCCAATGCGATCCGTTCGATCACCCGAAGCCCGCCGAGTTCGGCCGGCAGTTCGCCCGTCAGCCCGTTTTCCGATACGCCAAGCTCCCGCAGGAGTTCGAGTCCGCCGAGGCTTGGCGGCAGCTCGCCGGTCAGCCGGTTGCGCGAAAGATCGAGTGACTGGAGGTTCGCGATTTCGCCCAGGCCCGCCGGGATTTCGCCGCTTAACCGGTTGCCGTCCAGGGCCAGCCTCGCGAGACCCCTGATGTTCGCGATTTGCGCCGGGATCGACCCCTCGAAGGCGTTGTCCGAGAGACCCAGGCTGATCAGGTTCGTTAGTTCGCCGATGGTCGGTGGAATGGTCCCCGACAGCGCATTGCCGTCGAGTTGCAGCAGGAAGAGCCGGGGGAGGTTCCCGATCTCGGGCGATAGCCGGCCCGTGAGGCCCAAGCCACCAAGATCCAACACCGAAAGCCGGTCGAGCCGCCAGATCTCCGGCGGTATCCTGCCCCGGATGGTGTTGTATCCGAGTTCGAGTCTTTCCAGTCCGGCCAGCGCCCCCAGTTCGGGACCCAACTGCCCTCTCAGGTCGTTCGCTCGGAGTTGCAGACCGGAGACCTTGCCGGTGCGCGAATCCACGGTGACACCGTGCCACTCAGCGAGCGGAGCGTCCGTGAGCCAGTTGCCGCTATCGCGCCAGTGCTGTCCGCGCAGGCGAGCGTATAGCCGCGTCAGGGCGAAGCGTTCCACGTCCAACTCCCCCTCCACCGCCACGTCCGCGGAGCCGGATACGCCGCGGTCGGTGCGAACCGAGACGGTGGCGGTTCCCGCGCTCCAGCCGAAAACAAGCCCGGAACGACCGGCCCAAGCCACCGAGGTGTCGCTCGCGGCCCACTCGAAGTCGACGCCCTCCATGGGCGAGCCGTGGGCATCAAGGGCCGTCGCCGTAAAGCGTACCGTGTCGCCCGCGGCCACGGTCTCCGTCTCGGGCGACAAGACCACGGACACGGCGCGCTGTTCCACCCGCACATCAGCCGCTCCGGTCACCCCACTCGCCGTCGCCGTGACGACGGTCGAGCCCGTGCCGAGCGCCGTAACCAGACCAGACCGGGTCACCACCGCCACCAGCGTGTCGCTGGAATCCCACTCGAACTCGACCCCTTCCACCTCCGAACTGTCGGCGTCCAGCGCCGTCGCCACGAGGCGTACCGTATCCTGCAGGGCCACCGTCGCCACTCCGGGCGTGACCACGACGGAGGCCACGGTACCGGAGTCTCCCGTGGTCGAACTCGCGCCCGCGGGTTCCCAATCAGCGTGGTCCGGCAGTCCACGACTGCGCGCGGCCACGAGGCGGGCACCGGCCAACGAAGAAGCCGTCCCGTCGGCGCTCGCGGTCATGGCGGCGGCCGGGGCGTCGATGAGCATCGCCCGCACCCGCCCGGTCGCCGGGTCCCGCAGAATGACCGACGGTCGGTCGGTGTCCCGGTTCAACACCGCCGAGGTGCCGGGACCGCGCAGGGCGACCTCCGCCAAATCGCCCCACTCCGCACGCGCGGGGAGCGCGAAGGCGAACCCCGCGCGCCCGTCGCCGTCCTCCGACTCGACCATGTCGAGGCGCACGGCGAACAACTCCTCGCCCGTCGCCGACCACCCCTTCAACTCGTATCGGCCACCGGAGGGCGGCGGCGCATACGGCGCGTCCACCCAGAACGCCGGTTTCAGGAAGATCCCGTCCCTGTCGTCGCGCCCTCCCCAGAGGAGAAGCGCCTTCGATGGCGCCGCGCCGTTCGCTTCGCCCGGCGCGCCTTCCCGCCTGAGGCGGTGACGGGCCATCTCTTCGAAATGCCACGCGCCGACCCAAGTCGGGTCGCAGTAGCTCATGAAGTCCCTTGTGTTCGGATGCACGACCGACTCCATTCCGGTATCGAAGTCGAATCCGAACGTGCCGACCGACCCGTCCGCTTGCGGGTATCTCGGATCGCCCGAGGTGCCGCAGGGCGCGTGGCCCAGACTCAGGTTGTGACCGAGTTCATGCGCAATGGTGCCGCCTTGAAACACCGACCAGGCGGACCAGGCGCTACGCAGGGCCACGCCGGAGACGCCAATGTCCCGGTCCGCCTGCGCCGTGAGAGCCAGATAGTACCCCGACCCGCCCTCGATGGCCCGGAGTGCCCGCACCTCGTAGGGGATATCGAAACCGGAACTCGTCGACGTGTACACCGGCTCGTGAACCGTCAGGTCGACATCGCCGACCGGCAGGAGCGTCCGCGTCTCCTGG
Organism: Longimicrobiales bacterium; assembly: GCA_965208295.1. Classification (GTDB taxonomy): domain Bacteria; phylum Gemmatimonadota; class Gemmatimonadetes; order Longimicrobiales; family Gaopeijiaceae; genus Bin94. The sequence continues at coordinate 3,476,647 of OZ242328.1, forward strand.
AACACCTCCGACTCCGCCGAGATGTCCCGCATGAGGTCCACGATCTCCTCCTCGGGATCCTTGGGCCACACCCAGGGGATCACCGTCAACTCCATTGCCGGCATCCCGGTGACGTTCACCTCGATGCGGCCCTCGCCCGGAATCCGGCGCGTCATGTCGACGCTGTCGTCCACCTCCCCGTTCGGGTCGACCTCGATCACCATCTCCAAGCCCGGCTGAATCACCCAGCCCGGCACCATGGCGTTGGCGGACATCGCGGCATCGCCCTCGTCCACCTCGCTTGGAACCGGAGCCGGTTTCCCCGGAATGTCGAGAATGTGTGCCGGCCTGCCGTTCAGGTAGAAGTGCCCCCGCACGTTCGGGAACGTCTCGACGGCGTCCGCCGCCGTCACGAACGCCCGCAACAGCGCCTTCCGACCGGCAACAAGCGGAACCAGGCCGCTCCGGGACTGCGTGGCCTGGATGAGATAGGCGTCGAGGTCCCCGCGTCCGCACGGCTTCGCCGATTGAATCGCAATACGGCTCAACCAGTCCGCGAACGCGGGGTCTCCGGGGACGCAAAGGGCCGAGCCGTCCGTATCCAGCCAACTCAGGTCCAGACGCGTCAAATCGCTCGGAAGCGTTCCCGCCAACTCGGGGTTCCCTCCCAGCAGCAGCTCGCGCAGGCTGGACAGCTCTTCCCACCCGGGCGGAACGCCGCCTTCGAACGCGTTGTCCGACAGATGGAGTCGCTCCAACTTCGACAGTCCGCCGATCTCAGGTGGCAGGTTGCCGCTCAACCGGTTTCGGGACAGAAACAGATCCTCCAGGTCTACAAGATCGGCTAGCGCCGGAGGGATCGGCCCGGTCAGGTTGTTGTCGTCCAGCCACAAGTGCGTGAGCCCCGTCAGGTTCCCCAACTCGGAGGGAATCGCGCCACTCAGGTTCGATCTCGACAGGAAGATCTTACGTAGACGTGGGAGTCTCCCCAGCTCCGGCGGTATCGAGCCGGAGAAATGGTTGTCGGTGAGAGACAGGTATTCGAGCTTCGACAGGTTGCCAAACTCCGGCGGTATCGGTCCCCAGACTTCGGCATCGGATAGATAAAGGGTGCTCAGATTGCGCAGATTCCCGAGTTCCGAAGGGATCGGGCTGTCGAAGTAGTTCCCGGACAAACCCAGTTCGTACAGGTCGGTCAGTTCGCCCAGCCACGCGGGCAGCGGACCCTCAAGGCCCGCGTACCGCAGTTGAAGAACTTGCAGGCGCGACAGTCGCTTCAGTTCGGGCGGAATGGTGCCGGAGGTGAGATTCTGCGACAGCACCAACTCCCGCAGTTCGGAGAGATCGCCCCACTCGGGCGGAATCCGGCCCCAGAGCCTGTTGAGATCCAGTCTAAGGACGCGAAGTCCGGCCAGTTCGGCAACGACCTTCGGAAGGCGTCCGCTCAGGTTGTTGTCGCCGAGGTCGAGCCGCACCACCCGGCCGCCTTCCACCCTAACGCCGTGCCATGTGCCGATGGGGTCGTCCGAAAGCCAGCCGTCGCGCCGCCGCCAACGGTCGCCGCCGGTCGCACGATAGAAATCCACAAGCGGTGCGCGGTCCGCTTCCGCGAGACTGGCGTGCGCCGAAGGCACCGTCTCCGTGAACGGGCTCATCGGCTCCGGCGCGTCGTCATGGCAGGAAAGCACCGACAATGCGATGCCAAGCAGGATGACCAACCGCGAACCACCCCGCCGAGGCGGCCACCGTGTCGCCTGGCTGGATTCCATACGCTTTCCACTTTCTGCCAATGCCGGTTAAGGACTCATAATATAGCAAGAATCGTTCCGTCTCGCCGTCGACGGAGCGGCAGCCGACCGCCACCTCGGCGCGGCACGGCGCGAGCGGAAACCGCGGCCTTGGGCTGAGTTGCCGAGGAATCGGAACGTGGCGCCGGGCGTGTAGTGGGAGCCTCTCCCGACCGCGACCGGCTTGACAATCGCCCTCCGATGGCGGCCTCGCTTGCGGTTGTTGCGAAGCTCCAGAGGTCGTGTTCCGTTAGATTCTGCGGTTCGAGACCAACTCATTGCTCCGAAGAATCTGGGCTGGCGCGATAGTGGAGGCCCCGAGCCGCCGCTGCCGGATCGGCGAGCTTGGGAGCGGCGTCCAACGGATGGAGGCACGACGATGTCTGGAGGCCGGCTTGACATGTATCTGGCCATGTTGCGCAGGCGGAGGCACCCCGCCGAGTCGGTGCGGCGCGACCTGACCGGCAAGCGGGTTGTGTTCACCGGGGGTACTGACGGCATGGGCCACTTGGCGGTCCGGCGGCTCGCGCGGATGAATGCGACCCTCCATATCGTTGGCCGCAACCCCGAGAAGACCGCGCGGACGGTTGACGATCTCAACCGGTTGGCCAGCACGGCGCGGGCGGTCGGCGTCGAGTGCGACCTGGGCTCGCTGGCGAGCGTTCGCGCCTGCGCCGTCACGCTGTTGGAGCAGTGTCCGCACATCGACCTGCTCGTCAACTGCGCCGGCGTCATCGTGTGGGACCGGACCCTGTCCCCGGACGGCTACGAGATGACTTGGGCAGTCAACTACCTCGGCCCGCACCTGTTGACTCAACTGCTGCTCGATCGGATCAGGGAGTCGGCTCCGGCGCGCATCGTCCACCTTTCCTCCGCCGCGGCGGGTACGGGGCACATCCACTTCGACGATCTTCAGCTTACGCGCAACTGGGGCGCGCTCAAGGCGTATTCGCAATCCAAGCTGGCCACGAACATGGCGACCCGGGCGCTCGCCCGCCGCCTCGAGGGTTCCGGTGTCACGGTCAACGTTCTGCATCCCGGATTCACCAAGACGGCCCTGGTGCGAGACCTGAAGGGCGTGAGGCGGGTGTTGGGGCTGCTGATGAAGGCGTTTGCGTCCCCGCCGGAAGTCGCGGCGGAGCGGATCCTCGCGGTCGCCCTGTCGCCGCGGTACGACGGCGTGAGCGGGCAGTACGTTTACGAGGACGCGATCCGGCGGCACGACAGGGAAGCGCTCGACAATGCGGCCGTCGAGCGCCTGTGGTCGCTGAGCCAGGAGTCCGTCGGTGCCTGAAGGACGGCGATGCCCTCCGCGAGCCCTGAGACGCTCGACGGTCGCGGGGCTTGCCCAAGCATGACGAACATCCCTCGCATCTCCCTTCGGACGCTGTGGCGCCCACCACGACCTTCGAGCGAAGTTGTCGAGGACCGGCGGGTCACCTTCCTGGAGCTCTTCTACGATCTGGTCTACGTGGTGGTCATCGCGGAGGTGGGTCACTACCTGGCCGGCCACGTTGACGCTGCGGGGATCTCCAAGGCCGCGTTCCTGTTCACGCTCGTGTGGCTCGCGTGGTTGAACGGCTCGATGTATCACGAGTGGCACGGGCGCAACGACCTTCGCACGCGGGTCTTCACCTTTGCCCAGATGTTTGCGGTTGGGGCCATGGCGGTCTTCGTGCACTCCGCGTTCGGCGAAGGGGCCGTGGGTTTCGCTCTTGCCTTCGCGTCCCACCTCCTAATTGTGGCCTACCTGTGGTGGCGAACCGGCATCCACGACGCGGCACACCGATCGCTGTCGAACCACTACGCGGGGGCGGTCCTTCTGGCCGCGGCGGCCTTCGCCGCATCGGCGCTCGTGCCCGTTGGGCTGGCCGTGTTCCTGTGGGGTGGCGGCGGGGTCGTTCTGCTCGTCATGCCGTTCGCGGTCTTCCTTGGGAGGACATCCGATCCCGGCGTGGCCGCCGAGCTTGAAAGGAGCCTTCGCACGACCGCGTCAACGGTGGAGCGCTTCGGCCTCTTCACCATCATCGTGCTGGGCGAGGTCATCGTCGGCGTGGTCCGGGGCGTCGCCGGGAGTCACGAACTCGGCGCCACGGTGGGGGGCACCGCTGCTCTCGGCATGTTCCTCGCCTTCGGCCTGTGGTGGCTCTACTTCGACTTCGTTTCGCATCGTCCTCCCACGCCGAGCTTCGCGAAGCGCTACGGGTGGATCTATCTCCACCTCACGACGGGATTCGGGATCGTCGCGGTCGGGGCCGCTACGCTCAACATCGTCGAGCACGCGTCCGGAGGGGTGCCCGCCGAAGCGCGGTGGCTGCTGGCCGGAGCCATGGCGCTGGCGCTGCTCAGCATCGCCGCGCTGATGCGGCTGATCCACATCCCGAAGACAGCCCGGCGACTCTACCGCGGCGCCGGACGCGTCACCGTCGCGTCGGCCGCCGTGGTGGGCGCGCTCGGCTTTTCCGGGATCGGGACGATCCCCCTGATGGCCGCGATCGGCGCGGTGATTCTCCTGCCCGTCTTCTACGGATTGCTCGTCTGGATCACCGTGCTCGGTGGGCGCGAGATCCCTCTGGAATGACGCCGATGGCCCCGCACCTGACGGCATTTGGAAACACTGCAACCAGCCGGGCCGAGCCGAGAAACAGCCGATGCGCGTGGTCCTGGCGGGTGCGACCGGCATGCGCAGCGGCGGCCGCGTGCAGGCGTGCCTGGAGGACAAGGGTATCGAAGCAGTACGACCGCCCGCGAACCACCTCGGCGAGGCGGCGACCGTGTCGCCCGACCGGATTCCATTCCTTTCCCACTTTCAGCCAAGACCGGTGAAGGACACCCAATAATAGCAGGGATCGTTCCGTCTTGCCGCAGGCAGGAACGGGAGCCGACACCACTTCGGTGAGCCGCGCCGCGAGTCGAAACTGCGGTTCGGTGCACGGTGTCTCCAACGAATCGAACATGGCGACCGGGGGTGTAGTGGATCCTCTCCCGACCGCGCCCGTTTGGCAATCGCCTCCGTTGGGACGCCACCCCAGGTCGGTCGCCATTAGGTTGAGCGGATCACCCCGGCGGGAGCCGGACAGGGGTGATGGGTCGCGGTGGGAGGCAGGCTCCCACGACGATCCACGTCCTCGAAGCTCCCGCGTGAAGCGTCTTGAGCCAATACCGAGAAAAGGAGCAGCGACTTGGGCAAGGTCATACTCATCACAGGGGCTTCCTCCGGCATGGGCCGGGAGGCCGCGATCCTCTTGGCCCATGGGGGCCACACAGTCTACGCCGGCGCACGCCGGGCAGACCGCATGGACGACCTGTCCGAACACGGCATCACCCCGGTCGAGATGGACGTCTCGAAGGGCGGGGACAACGAACGCGCCGTGCGCCGGATCGTCGACGCCGAGGGACGAATCGACGTTCTGATCAACAACGCGGGTTTCGGCCTCTATGGAACGGTCGAGGACATCCCGCTCGAAGACGCGAGATACCAGTTCGAGGTCAATCTGTTCGGCCTTGCACACCTCACCCAACTCGTCCTGCCTCACATGAGGGCGCAGGGCGCGGGCCGGATCGTCAACACGTCCTCGATGGGCGGCCGGATCTTCACGCCCTTCGGCGCCTGGTATCACGCGACCAAGCACGCGCTCGAAGGCTGGTCGGATTGCCTCCGCATCGAGACCGCCTCATTCAACATCCAAGTCGTCCTCATCCAGCCCGGCCTCATCCAGACCGAATTCGGCCATGTGGTGGGAGGGAGCCTTCAGAAGTACTATGCCGAGAGCGCCTACAAGGCCGGGCTGGACCGGTTCTTCGCGATGATGTCCGACCCCAAGGCCGCGAGCCGCGGCACCGACGCCGAGGTGCTCGCCCGGGTGTTCGTCGAGGCGGCGACGGCCGACCGGCCGCGGCGGCGGTACGTCAGGGGCGCGACGGCGCGTCCGCTGATGTTCATCCGCAAGTGGTTCGGCGACGGGATCTACGAATCCGTGTTGCGCCGCACCTTCGGCTGACCGGTTGGTCCATAGCGTCATCGGATGCTGCGGAGCTACGGTTCCTCGACTCCCGCCTCCTCAATGGCTACGGCATCCACTTTAGTTGGGTAGCGTGACCGGGGGATCGCAGCGTGGCTTCCGCCAGCCCCGCCTCAACTCCCGGGACGGTAGTTCACCGAGAGCTTGATGCGCCTGCCCTTCGGGCTGTGGGTGAAGGCGTCGTAGGACTGTTCCCAGTTGACGAGCGGCGGATCGGCGTCGAGAAGGTTGATCACCGAGAGCGCGACATCGGTTGTGCTCGATGTGCGCCGCAGCAGGCTGAGGTCCCAGCCCACGAACCGGTCGATGTGCTCGAACTCGGTGTCGGGGAACACCTCGTTGGCGTACCCCGATACGGTGTTGAAGTAGTTCACGACGCTGTAGTCGCCCCAATGGTATCCGGCCGAGAAGCGGAGCTTCCACTGCGGCAGGGGGGGCGCGATCGGATTGCCCCAGTTGAGCTGGCCCGCCGCGTCCTGCGCGGCGAAGACCTCGGTCCCGTTGAGTTCGAGCGCCTTGACGAAGAACTCCCGCGTGTAGGTGCCGTCGGCACCCAGCGACAGGATGCCCTGGCCGGTGGGCAGGCGCGTGCTCGCGTGCAGGTCGATTCCCGACATCCGGATGCCCGGCCAGTTCACGTTCGTCACCCTGATCCGCTCGACGGCCGACACATGGCAGGTTCCCGTCCCCGGTCCGTCGGGACAGGTCACGAACTCCTGCACGGCGGCCCGGGACGCCCCGCCTGCCGCGTACAGTCTGGTCACGCCCCCGAAGGGCACCTGGTCGATCACATCGCGGAAGTCGTAGCTCCAGTAATCGGCCGTTGCACGCAACCTTGGAAGCTGCAAGGTCAGTCCCACGTTGTAGGTGAACGCGCGCTCGGGCACGAGCTGGCTGTTGCCGAACGCGTCCACCGCCTTGTAGATGCCCGCCTCGGACACGTATTCGAGCCCGGTGCTGCGGTCCTCGTTGAGATCGTCCACCGAGGGCGTGCGGAAGGTCGTTTGCAGCGAGCCGCGCAGCGCCAGCGGTTCGGCCAACGCCACGCGCAGCGCCAGCTTGGGATCGAAACTGCTCACCGAGCCATGGAACTCGTAGTTGGCGGCGGCCTGGCCCTCGACCCTGCCGCCGAGCGAGAAGCGGCTCTCCGCGAAGAGCCTGTTCACCATCTGGGCGTCGTGGTACTCGTAGTGCCCGGTGGTGAAGGTGAACGCTCCGGCCTTTTCGAGGCAGCTGCGGTCTCCCGGTACGGGGCAGGGGTTGATCGACAGGTCCCCCGGCTGGTTCGGGGTCGCGGATACGCCGACCCTGCGGAACTGATACCCGATGGCGTAGTCGAGACCCTCGGAGACGGCCCCCTTGAGCATCGCGTCCGCGACGAACAGATCCGCCGAGCTGTCCAGATTCACTTCCTCGTTGATCCAGTCGATCAGTTCCGCGCTGTTTTCCAGTCCGGGCATGTAGTCCGGGTTCGGCTGATCCCGGTAGGGCGCGCCCGGCTGCTCCGAGAGCCGGTGCGCGTTGCTGAACGGGTTGTAGTACCGGCAGTCGCCCCGGCCCGCGACGGCGCCGTTGAGGGGGCCGAGCGCCATCCCGGACGGACTCGACGGGTCGACCACCACCGTCACGCCGCAGTTCGGACCTCCGAAGCCGCGGAAGGCCAGAAACTTCCGGTAGGCGTATTCGGCCGGAAGGTTCGCGTTGCCAGAAGCCCGGGAATAGCTGGCGGAGAACTCGACGGCCGCTCCGCCCAGCGATTCGATTCCACGCTCCAGCGAGGCGGCGATCCGCTGGGTGCGGGACGCGCGCTCCAGCGTCCGCCCGGGTCCCGAGTTGCCGACGAGCCGCCCGTAGAAGTACCAGTTGTCCTCCAGACACGCCGCCTCGCTCGCAAAACCGGCGCTTTGTCCGTGTGTCCCGCAGAACGCCTGCCTCCCCGGATTTCCGGGCTCGATCACTTGGGCTCCGTTGTACGGAGAGATGGGCGGGTAGGACGGGGTCGTGAACCACTCGGGAGTCGCGGCCTCGGCCCAAAGCGCCTCGACGTGGTAGCTCGAACGGTCGCCGAGGTCGCCGTTGACTTCGGCGAAGGTCCGGACATGGCGGGACGCTTGGAGCAGATTGTCCCACTGCTGGTAGCGGAAGCGGCAGGTCTCGCCCTCGCGGTGCCCACCGAAGTCCGTGCAGCGCGGGTCCACGAAGACGCCGCCCCAGCCTCCGAACTGCGCGTCCGAGAGGGCCGCGGTGAACTCTTCGATCGTCTCGTTGCCGGTCAATCTCGGGAGCAGGAACGCGCCGGGATTCCCGGTATAGGACCAAGCCCCGCCGCCGGACGTGAACGGCCGCAGCGCCCAATCGCGATCCTCGGGGTGCAGTTCCTGGCCGACCAGCGCCTCGGCCGAAACGACGGCGTGCGCGCCTTCCCCGAGCCGCTTGCCCCAAATCGCTGCCGCGTGCGTCTCCCCGGCCCCGGCGAAGTACTCGTGCGAGCCCGACACCTCCAGCCCCTCGAAATCGCTGCGGGTCAGAAAATTGGCCACGCCCGCCACGGCGTCCGAGCCGTAGACTGCCGACGCGCCCTCCTTCACCACCTCGATCCGGTCCAGCGCGATCGACGGAAAGGCGTTCACGTCCACGAACCTGCCTCCGGACAGCCGCGCCGGCAGATACACCTGGCGCCGCCCGTTGAGCAGCACGAGCGTGCGGGACGGCCCGATACCCCTGAGGTTGACGCTGGCGGCCGTTTCCGGCACCGCCGCGGGAGGCCGGGTATTGTACCAACCCTGGCGATCTCCGAGGACCCCGGCGCTCGATCCGAGGTTGCGGAAGAAGTCCACTGCCTGCGGAGACCCCTGCTCCGACAGCGTCCTCCTGCTCGAAACGGCCACCGCGTAGGGCAACTGCACGAGTGACTCCGAGAAGGCGGTGCCCGTCACCACCAGTTCCGCGAGGCCCAGGACGGCCGGTTCCAGCCTGAACTCGACGGCCGCAGCCCCGTCCGCGGTCACGGTTACGTTCATCGAAGCGGCCGCATAGCCCAGCCTCTCGGCACGGAGTTCGTGCGTGCCGACGGGCACGTCCGGCAGCCGGAACATCCCGCCCTCGCTGGCGAGCACCCCGATCCCGAGGGCGGGCACGCTGATCTGCGCACTGGCCACCCGCTCGCCGGTCGCCGCGTCTTCCACGGTGCCCGTAATGGTGCCCGTCTCCTGCGCGGACGCCGGGGCCACAATGGCAAATCCCGCGGCCATCATGGCCAACGCGAAGGTCACCGTCTTGAGGCCCCGGCCCGAACGGCGGGCGTCAGGAGCGACGTGGATCGCCGGATCCACTCTCCGTGCTGTCTCGTTGGTTTCCATGTCCGTCTCCTTGGGGTCCGGGATCGGTAAGAGGTCCTGTCAATCTAATGCTGCTGGCGAAGGCCGTGCACCAAGGGCATCTGCTTGTTCAGCAGGTGGATCTTGACCTTGGAGGTCGGAGACACGCCTTGCGCCGAGCCCTTGGTCGAAGTCGTGTCGCGTCCAGCCCCTTCAAGGGCCATGTCACAGGGATCGAGAACGGAAAGTCGATGGTTCCGGAACACTCGCCCCGGCGCTGCGGAACGGCCTGAGGGGATTTTCCTCGCACGCCGGACCCGGAAATCTCCCGTCAAGAGTTGCGGGTTTTTCCTCTCGGAGCGCCGATCCCGGTTGCCCATTATTGGACCCACCCTCGCGCTGTCTCCTTGGAACCGCTTGGGGAGGCACCGACCACATCATCCGAGAGGAGACTCTCATGAACAGGTGGCTGACGCGTTTCGTCCTCGCCATCACCGCCGTGGTTCTGGCCATGATGCCCGTCAAGGTGAACAGCCGGGACGGGGACTCCGTCTTGGCCCGTACTGCCCACCGGGCCGAGGATGGCTTGGCGCGAATCGAGCGGACCTGCGGCGGCTGGGACGGTCGTCCTTGCGACCCCATGTCGAGATCGGGTCCACCGGTAGCTCGTGACGGGTTGATCGAGGAGGAGGTCGGCCGATGGCTGGATCATTGGGTGACCAAGGGGCGGGGTCCGGTGCATCGCGGCCTGAAGCGAATGGGCAGGTACGAGGACTACGTCGACGCCGAGTTGGCGGCACGGGACCTGCCGCCCTCGCTCCGCTATCTCCCCCTCATCGAGGCCGACTACTACCACTTGGCCGTTTCGCCGGCGGGGGCGGCCGGGCTCTGGCAACTGATGCCCGAGACCGCCCGGTGGCTTGGGCTCGAAGTAAACTCGATCGTGGACCAGCGCTTCGACGTGCACGCGGCCACCGGGGCCGCGCTGGACTACCTGGTTGCTCTCCACGACCGGTTCCAGTGCTGGTTTCTCGCTCTGGCGGCCTACAACGCGGGGCCGACGCGGATCGAGCGGGCGATCCGGCGGCACGGTGGAGCCAGGCCCCGCAACGACGCCCTGTTCGGGCATATCCGCGACCGGTTGCCGAAGGAGACCCGGGACTTCGTTCCCCGGTTCCTCGCGAGCGTTCGCCTGGCCGGCGACCTCTCGGCCGTCAGACGTGCGGCGCCCGAAAAGGATCCGCCGGAGCGCTTCGATGTCGTCCGTGTCGAAGGAGCGGCGTCGGCGGACGTCCTCGCCGAGGCCGCGGGCATCGCCGAAGAAGCGTTCAGGACGCTGAACCCGCACCTCCGCATCGGCCTGGTCCCGGCGGGCCGGTCGACACGGTTACGCATCCCCGCCGGTGCGGGCGAACGGTTTCTCGCCCACTTCGCCAACATCCCTGCCGGGGACCGCTCCACGCTTCGTGAACACACCGTCGCCCCGGGCGAAGCGTTGGCGCGCATTGCACGACAGTACGGCGTTCCGCTGGACGCCTTGCGCACGGTCAATCCGGACGTGGAGCCTCGGCGCATGCGGATCGGATCCATTCTCCTTGTTCCCCGCAGTGCGGGAACGATGACTGCCGGCTCCCGAATTGCAACCAACGCATCCTCAACCCGGTCGACGAAAGGACGGGATCTCCCATGAACAGAACGGATCTTGGGTTCAACTCCGGGGCGACGAACGGCCCAATGAGCCACATCTGGAGGAGCTTCGTTTCCCGGCCGTCCCTTCGCATCGGTCGGCGGACCGAGGGCGCGGCCGCCCCGCACCGGATCCGCTTTCGGGCTCCGCGGCGGCGCGGCGCGATTACGCCCGACCGGCTCAGGCAAGACGGCCTGATCTGACGATGCCAATGCGGACCACGGCCTTCTCCGAGCCGTGGATTTCCGCGCTTGGAACCGGGAAGACTTCGATGCCCACGGACCCGACGACGATTCGCTCTTCCATTGACATTCCATGGAGACGCACATCTCATGGGTGAACACCGGGCAGTGCCGGGACGTGGTGGCGTGAGCGGACTGCCGGTCCACCCGAACGAAAAGACGGAGCCGGGAGTGCTCAAGCAGAGGGACTACACCGCCGTGTTCGACGCTTCGCCGGACGCGATGCTGGTCGTGGATGCGGACGGCGTGATCCAGGACCTCAACCGTCAGGCCGTCGCGATGTTCGGATGGAGCCGGGAGGAACTTGAGGGCAGCGAAGTCGAGCGATTGATTCCCGACGCCAGCCGCGTTCGGCACCGCCGGCACCGCCGACGCTACGGCGAGTCGCCGCAGCCCCGCCCGATGGGCGAGGGACTTGAACTCGAAGCCCTGCGCAAGGACGGCACGACGATGCCGGTCGAGATCAGCTTGAGCCCCTCGAAGCTGGGACGGGGCCGGGAACACGTGATTTGCGCGGTCCGCGACATTTCCGCATGGAAGCGGATGCGGCGCCTGTCGGGCATGATGATCGCGGCGGCCGAGCAGGAGCGGAAGCATCTTTCGCGCGAACTGCACGACGAGTTCCTCCAGAACCTCGTGGCGCTGAAGATCCGGGTGAAGCTGCTGGCCGATGAGAAGGACGACGGCGAGAGGGAGCGTGCGCGGGCGCGGGTCGCCGAGGACATTCGAGGCACGATCCTCGGGATCAAGCGGATGATCCGGGGACTCCTGCCACCGGAACTGGACCACGGAGGGCTTCCCTCCGCCCTCGGCTCCGTCTTCCGCGACATCAAGGCCGTATACGGGTTCACGGTCAAGACCAGCCTGGGCCTGGTGGACGGCGAGTTGGACGAGGTCGCCACGCTCGCGCTGTACCGGATCGTGCAGGAGGCGGTGGGCAACGCGGTGAGGCACGCGGGGGTGAACGAGGCGACCGTGACGGTCGAGGCGGCGAATGGGGCGGTCACGGCCACCATCCGGGACGAAGGATGCGGGTTCGAGTTGCCCGACGCGGAAGGACTGCCGGGCGAAGGCTGCGTGGGCCTCGACGGGATGCGGGAGAGGGCCGCGCTCGTCGGGGGCTCCGTCGTCGTGCGGACCTCGCCGGGCGCGGGAACGACGGTTCGCGCATCCGTTCCCGTCCGGGGTGAGGGTCGACGGAACGGATGAGGGATTGCCGACGATGGTGAGGGCGCTCCTGGTCGACGACCACGCGGTCGTGCGCGCCGGTCTCCGGGCATTGCTCGAAGCATCGGGAGGGGCGGAGGTGGTGGGAGAGGCGTCTTCGGGCGAGGAGGCGGTGAGGAAGGCCCGGAGTCTGGAGCCGGACATCGTCGTCATGGATCTGGCGATGCCCGGCATGGACGGAGTACAGGCCACCCGTCGCATCGCCGCCCTCGGCATCGAAACGAAGGTCCTGATCCTCACGGTCCACGACGAGGACGAGTTCCTGGTGCCCGCCCTCGATGCCGGCGCGGATGGTTTTCTGAACAAGTCGGCCGCCGACACCGATCTCATGGGTGCCATCGAGGCGGTCGTGCGCGGCCACTCGTATCTGCCGAGACGCGCGGCCGCACTCATCGCGCGCCGGAAGGCGGAGCACTGCGGTGCGGGCGAAGAGCTGGAGCCGCTCTCGAATCGCGAGCGGACCGTGATCGAGTTGACCGCGCGCGGGTTCTCCGCCGCGGAGGCGGGCCGGGAGATGTGCCTCAGCCGCAAGACCGTCGAGGGCTACATCGCCCGCGCCAAGTCGAAGCTGGGCCTCAAGCACCGGCGCGACATCGTGCGCTTCGCACTCGAAAACGGGCTCCTGCGGGCCGAAGCCGAGGAGTAGCGGCACCCCGCGATCCCGCTGGCTTCCCCCGGCCCGGTCCGTCCTGACGGGAATTTCCCGCCAAGACGGTTGCGGGTTTCTCCCCCCATGATTCGCGGAATTCTCCTCTCAAGGCCCGTTGGCGCGGTCCTGCATATTGGTCGCAGGGCACCCGGAAGCGAATCGGGGGCGTGTCACCCGAGGCAAGGAGTCGGGAACCATGCAGCAGGAGACCCCAAGCTACGAAGCCATCGTCGACACCCTGCGTTGGGCCGCGCAGGGTTACGTGATCGGCCACGGAGAGGCGGTTCGGCCCATGCCCTGGCGGCGGATCCTCGATCATCTGGCCGTGCTCGGACAGGACGAGTTGCTGTGCATCGACCCGAGCGCCAACGGCACGGGAAGTGGAATCACGGTCAGGCGGATCGCCGCGAAAGGACGATCCGGCGCAAGGCCATCCGCGGCGAATGGCTCGCGCGAGGCGACCCGGACCGTGAACACCCGTGAAGGGTCGAGGGCGGTGGCGCGGTTCGCCCAGCGCATCGAGATGGCCGTGCGGAGCGGCCAGTACCGTTCCGCGACTTGCATGCGAAAGGGATCGAGGATCTTCGCGGTGACGACCGGCGCTTCCGCACCCGTTACAAGGTCGAACGGAAACCGCCGCCAGCCGCCCCGCGTTCGCGCCGTGGCTTCCGCCAAGGGATTGTACCGGATGACTCGGTACCAGAGGCGAACCCGAAGGAACAGGTACGCAGCGTACCTGATCGTGGCCGCGTCGTTGCTGCTGTCAGTTTCGGCGCTGGTGTCCGCCGCGACCGGGCGCAACGACAACTCCTCGCCACCCATGCGCGCCAACGCCATCATGGGACACGTGCTGATCGAGGGACGGGGAGCCGAGGGCGTGACCGTCGCCTTGGACGGACGGATCGCAACCGTTACGACCGGCGGGGGCGCGTTCCGGTTCGATGACGTGAAAACCGGCATCCACACCATCACCATCAGCGACTATCCGGCGGACGCGCGCTTCGACCGCACCTCCGCCACCACGAGCATCGACACCGAGGGACGGGCGGCCACCGTCAGCTTCTCCGGTTCCTACATTCGCAGGTCTCGCATCACAAGGCCGGTCGTGATGGCCGAACGCGGTGGCACCGGAATGCAGTCGACGCCGTTGGCTCTGCGGGAAGCCGCCGGGCACGCCGCAACCGAAATGTAGGACCCGGCCTGCAACCGGTGCTTGCGCGCTCCGTATTCGGTCGGGCCATTACACGCTATCTTGGTGGGCGAACCGGGACGTTCGGTTCTGCTCTTCACACGCCTTCCATCACACTAGGACCTGTCTGCCATGCGTAAGTTCACTTGGTTGTTGGGACTCACTCTGATCGCCGCCCCGGCAACCGCCCAGACGACCTTGGGCCTGAAGGGCGGGGTCGGCTTCGCCACCATTGCCATTGCCATCGAGGAAGCCGGGGTCGAGGAGGAGTCCGTTTCCGGCATCGTCGCGGGCCTGGAACTCGGCGTTCCCGTCTCCAGCGTGTTCAGCCTGAGGCTCGGCGGCTCGTACGCTCGGAAAGGCGGCGGGGGATCGGTTGGCGGTGGCACCGTGACGCTCAACATCGATTATTTCCAGTTCTCGGCGTTGGCCCGGGTCGCCACCTCCGGCGACGGGCCTTCGGTCGGTCTGACGGCCGGCCCGTGGGCCGCCTATCAGCGCTCATGCGAGTTGGAGGGCACACTCGAAGAGACGAGCGTCGTCGCTCCGTGCTACGATCCACCCTTCTCGGACTTCGACATCAAGACCCTGGACTTCGGGCTGGCCTTCGGCGGAGGGGTCGAGCTTCCCGTCTCGGGCAGTCTCCGGCTGGGACTCGACGCACTCTATTCGCTCGGGCTCGCCTCCGTGGACGACGACGATAGCAGAACCCAACACCTGACCCTTCAAGCAGGTCTGTCCCTCCCGATCGGTTGACCGAGCCGAATCGAACACCGGGCCGCATCAGATGCCACCCGGATGCCGCTTTGACTCCCGCCATTCTGCACAGCTTTCCGGTCACTTCAGCACGGCAGACTCAGATTCGAACTCATCGGCAAGAATGGCAGATCGTGCAGCCCTGGTTGAACTTACGTGATTCCTTGCCGTGATTCGCTTCCCCCTGACTCTGCCGTTACGTCAGGGTTGGTGATCGATTGATGCGGAATACCCTTGTCGCGCAGAGGTCTTGCACTACCTACCAGGCGCCGGGGCCCGGCCCCCTACCTCCGCAGTTGCTGCGGACGGCGGCAGGAGACCAGGCCCCAGCCAGCTGGCCCGTGGCAGGCCGCGCGTCGCATCCTGCGCGGGCCTGCCACGGACTTTTCTTCAGCGTGTGATCACCACCTCGTACTCCGACAGATCCCGGAGCAAGTGGTCCTCTCCCGTGACCTGCAGGAGACGCACCCGGTACAGCCCCTGGAGTCCGCGATCCGGGACCTCGAACTCCACGATCGGCCCCGTCGAGAGCGCTCCCGCGACGACGATTTGTCGCGGAGCAGTGCTTTCCGACTCGAACATTTCGAAGCCGGGCGAGCGCACCGACTCGATACCGGGACCTTCCACGACCAGCAACGCGCCCGCGTCACGCGCCGAAGGCGGCGCCGTCAACTGGACCGTCAGGAAGCCGGGGTCCGCCTCGGCTGCTTGTGGCTGTACTGCGTCGTCCGCACACGCCCACGTCACGCTGGCCAGGAGCATCAGCGCGAGTCCGTACCAGGACCGGCCAGGGCGCCGACGAAGCCTGGCGGCTCGCGTTTGCCCTCGCGGCGCAGTGCCGCCGTTTCCACGATTTCGCTGACTGGTTCCACCGCCTGTGCCGCCACCGGGCAGAGCCGCGACCGGGCCGAAGGTCGAACCTTGGGCAGCCGCCCCGCAATCCGCCCCTCCCCGCCGGCACCGCTCGACCCACGACAGCAGGTCGCCCAGGTCGTAGTCTCCGTTCCCGTTGCCAAGCCGGTCCAATGCGTCGAGCTGGACCTCGCTAAGATCGCCTTCGCCGAACAGAGCCGCCGCCGCCGCCGCCGGAGTCACATCGTCGACCAGGGTCAGCGCCTCGTCCGAGGACATCCCCCGCATCGAGGCCGCGTCGTCATCCCTCACGTGGACCACCACGTTTGCGTCGCGTCCGTCATAGCCTCCGCCCCACGGGCTCACCTTCAGCGTCACCGTCTCGTTCGCGGTGTTCGCATCGTGGCCAGCGCTCACATCCACCGCCCGCCCTGCCCTCCAGAACTCCTTTCGGATCGTGATGTTCGGCCAATCGACCTCGACCGCCGTGCCTTCCATGCCGCTCACCTTCACGGTCACGTCACTCGAAGGCTCGCTGGTCAGCACAATGGCGAAGAACGCTCCCTTCGCGTCCCCTTCACGCACGGTCACCTCGGTGGGGGCCACCAGCATGCGGTCCTTGGGGAACTCGACGCGCAGACTGCTGCCTCCCCACTCGTTGCCGGCTCCGGTAGCAACCGAGGTCGCCCTGTCCGACTTGACACCAATGGACACCTCTCCCTTCTGGGTCGGCATCATTTCGGCCGTGTACTCCAGCCCCGCACGAACCTCCTTGAAGTCCCACAGATGAATCCCGATGCTCGTCGAGTCCTCCGTGGTCCAGGCGCGGGTCGACCAATGGATGTCCTCCTCCGCAAAGCCTGCAACCCGCTCGCTGAAGGTGAAGCGGGACTTGAATGGACCCGTCGCAACTCCGTCGACGCCTGAATCGTTGGTCGCCTGGACCCCCTCGAAGGTCACCTCGACCGTCGGTCCCGGCTGCTCTTCCCGGATGCTGATGCTCCGATTGCCGATCGCGTGGCCGCCGTGGCTCACCGAGACTCTGATCTCCTCGTCCGGGTCCTGTACATTGTCGTTCTGCGCCGTGAAGGTCGCCTTCACCGATCTTGATCCGGCCGGCAGCACCACCTGGTGGCCCGAAGCCGATTGATCGGTATCGGCGGGCGACACCCTGTAGTCCGCCCCCTGGGTCGCCGACCCGCCCAGCGTGAAGGTGATCAACTGGTCGGTCGCGAAGACCTTGCCGTTGGTGATCGACACGGTCGCAACAGATGATGTCTCGCCTTCTTCCTTGATCTCGTCGGCACTCAGGCGCAGGTCCATTTCGGGTGTGTCTTCGTCATCGGTGATATCCACCGGGGTCACGGCCTTGAGGGCCAGGTCGGCCTGGGCACTCGCGGCACTCTTGAGGACCAGGTCGCAGGTCTCGTCGCCCTCGCGGACATCGTCGTCGAAGAGGGTCACCGGCATTCGGCGCCGCACCTGCCACGAGCCGTTCCGGAAGGAGAAGTCCTCTTCCCGCAGGGACATCTGGAGGCTCACGCCCTTGAAGTCCTCGTCCGCGATCGCGGTGCCGCTTGCGGAGAACATCGAGAACGCAACTGCCGTTCCACGCGGCATGCCGGGAGCAGCCTCGACGACCAGTTCGGCGGTCGCGTCGTCCCTGTTTTCCGCAAACCGATACAGGTCCTGGTCGAAGAAGACCTTGACGGCAGGTCCCTCCTGCGAGACGACGTACACGGTTACCGTGGCGTCGTCCGTGTCATAGTCCTCGACGGCGCTGACCGTCAGGGTGAGGTAGCCGCTCTGGACGACATCTGCGGAAAAGGTGCCATGGGGAATGGTCACCGTCGCGGTCGACGAGCCTGCCTGGAAGGTGGCGGGGCAGGATTCCCACGGCAGCCAGTGCTGGTCCTGTGCCACCTGTACCGTCACCCTCAGCCTTTCATCGAGCGGCTCCTCGCGGGTCAGGGTCAGCATCAGGTTCTCCATGCTCCCGATGATCGTGTCACGGTTCGCGGCAACGCTGATCTTCGGCAACACGATTTCCTGGTTCATGATCCGGACGGCCTGCATGTCCCCAATCGCATCGCCGTCGAGCGCGGCCGACACCTCGATTCTCTCGTTCGGGTCATCGACTTCGTCGCTCATCGCCCTGAGCGTCAAGCCGACCGAGGCCGCTTGCGCCGGCAGGACGACCTGGTAGCCCGGCATCCCGTTGTCGGCATCGGCGGGAGAGACTGCGTAGTCGGCGCCCATGGTGGCCGTTCCGTCCAGTCCGAAGGTCAACACCTGCTCGTCTTCGAAACGGACGCCGTCGGCAATCGACACCATTGCGACGGAAGACGTCTCCCCTTCCTCCATGATCTCGTCCGCGCTGACCGACAGGTCCATCGCGGGCATTTCCTCGTCGTCGGTAATGTGGACGCGGTGTTCGCACCCGGGATCACAATCGGTCCAGTCGCTGAACTGCGTGTAGCGCACGAGCCCCGACATCTCCTCATCCGCTTCAAGGACGAACTCGAAGGTCTCGTCACCTTCCCGCAGGTTGTCGTCAACGATCGGCACGGTGAAGTCACCGCCGCCTACCCAGGTGTCGTCGTAGAGTACGAAGCTGGACTCGTCGATGGTCAGCGTACGGATCGCGTCCTCGTAGTCGGTGCCGGGTGTCGCGGTCAGCCCGGAGTGCGATCCCTTCCCTCTGGTCGAGAACCGGGCGTCCAGCGACACGCCGCGAGGCAAACCGTCCGCCATGACCGCAACCACGTGAGTGCCGTCCGGCTGTCCCCCGTCTTCCCCAACAGTGAACTCGTCCCGGCCGACGAACAGCTTCACCAGGGGGTCTGGCGAGGAGATGACCCAGACGCCCGCTCTCACCTTCTTGGAGCTGTAGTCGTTGCCGTCCACCTCGACCACCTTGGCGAGGATACAACCCCACTCGGTGACGTCCGGGTTGAACTGTGACCTGTGAACCTTGAGCACCGCGGTTGTCTCCCAGGGATAGAAGTACACCTGGCGAGTCTGGGTTCTTCGCTCCAACCAGTTCTCGTCCTGGTGCAGCCACAGCTTCACCGTCATTTCCTTTCCGGTCGAATCGCGCTTCAACTCGAACCGTAGATCTTCCAGGCCACCGTAGATTGTGTCGCGGGTGGCGGTGATGGTGAGTCCGTGGAGAGCCTCGGGGCTGACCCCGCCGGCATCTGTTTCAGTGTCGACTCCGACGCCCGCTACGGTCCAGTCATTCCCCGACCCTGTGGCCGACGGTGCGGTCTGGGCCTGAGCGGGCACGATGTTCAGCGCCATAAGGACAACCAGGAGCGACCACACTGCATTGTGGTCCCGGCGAGCCCTCCACCACCAGCGTCGCGCGTGCCCGGAGCACGGCAACAGAGCCGATGGACCAGTGGACTCCCTGTGACCCCTTCCCAACTCTCTTCCGCCATGTTTCTCAAATTCTGACATTGTAGTTCTACCTTCCTCCGTGCCGGGTCGGTTCTCGTTCGTCGCCGACCCGAAAACCACGGTCTGATGGGCACTTGCGTGATCCCGTACCAATCAGGTAACGCTGGGTTCCCGCGGTTCCGGTGTTCCATCGCAAACCCTGATGCAAACGCGGGGTGTGTTTGTTGAAGCCCACTTGGATTAGGGCAGGAAGACACGCCCGCGGTGGCGGGACTAAATGGTAAAGGAGTGTTGAACGGGGCCTTGCCCGGCCACTCGCCGACCGACCCCCTCGCAGCCGCCCTACGGCCTCAGCTGACGCAACCTCTTCCCGGCCCGCCAGATCTCCTGGTCGGCCATCTCGCCGAGTTCGGTCTCGAGGCGTTCCCGGTAATCGTCCCGGCCGCACTCCTCGATCACGACCCTCGCCTCTTCACCCGTCTTGACGCGCTCGTACAGCTCGTCGAAGAGGGGGGCGACGGCGTCGCGGAACCGGTGCCGCCAGTCCAGCGCGCCCCGCTGCGCCGTCGTCGAGCAGTTCCGGTACATCCAGTCCATCCCGTTTTCGGCCACCAGCGGCATGAGGCTCTGGGTCAACTCCTCGACCGTCTCGTTGAAGGCTTCGGACGGGGAATGGCCGTTCTTCCTGAGCACCGCGAACTGGGCCTCGAATACGCCCGCGAGCGCGCCCATGAGAATCCCGCGCTCGCCGGTCAGGTCGGAATAGACCTCCCGCCGGAAGTCCGTTTCGAAGAGGTACGCGGAACCCACCCCGATCCCCAGCGAGAGGACCCTGTCCCTTGCCCGGCCCGTGGCGTCCTGGAAGATCGCGTAGCTCGAGTTCACACCCTTCTTCTGCAGGAAGAGTCGCCGGACCGACAGCCCGGATCCCTTGGGTGCCACCAGGACGACATCGACGTCACCGGAGGGGATGATTCCCGTCAACTCCTTGTACGTGACCCCGAAGCCGTGGGAGAAACAGAGACACTTGCCAGGCGGCAGATGGGCCTTGAGCCCTTCCCAGCGGGCGATCTGCCCCGCGTCGGAGAGAAGGTACAGGAGAATCGTGCCCCGCCGGGCCGCCTCATCGATCCCGAAGAGCGTTTCGCCCTCCGTCCACCCGTCCTCGACCGCCTTGTCCCACGAATCGGAGTTCCTGCGCTGTCCGACGATCACGCGAAAGCCGTTGTCCCTCAGATTGAGGCCCTGTCCCGGTCCCTGAACCCCGTACCCCAGCACCGCGATCGTCTCGTCCTTCAGAGACTCCAGGGCCTTCTCCAGCGGCCATTCGCCTCGCGTCACTACGGTTTCTTCGGCGTCGCCTACGCGTATCCTTGCCAAGATTCGTCTCTCCTGTTCGAGCGGAATCCGGTCCCGCTCCGGTTCACCTGTCGTTCTCCGTCATACGATAGTCTATCTCGGCCACGCCCACGCAAGCGCCCATCTGCTTCACGGCGCGGCGAACATGGTCGGCGTCGGCGCGGACGAGCAGTTCGAGTTCGTAGAGCGTGCCGCGCGCGGACTTGATCCAGTCCAGGCTCACGATCTCGATGCGGTGGCGCACCAGGCACGCCATGAGTCGCAGCAACAACGCGCTGCTGTGCTCCATCAGCGCCGAGATTTCGTATTGGGCAGTCACGGTTCCCACCCTACCCGAGACGAATCTCCGAGCACCCCGCGCCGACCGGGATCATCGGGAAGACGTTCTCTTCGCGCTCCACCATGACATCCAGCACGAACGGGCCCTCGCACGCCAGCATCTCGTCGATCGCGGAGTCGAGTTCAGCACGCTCGGACACGCGCCGACCCTTCAATCCAAAGGCCTCGGCAACCCCTACAAAATCTGGATTCGCCAACTCGATGGCCGAGTAGCGGTTGTCGAAGAACATCTCCTGCCACTGCCGGACCATGCCCAGGTACCCGTTGTTCAGGATGATCGCCTTGACCGGTATGTCGTCCTGGACGATGGTGGCCAGTTCCTGGATGGTCATCTGGAAGCCGCCGTCCCCAATCACCCCCACCACCTCGCGATCGGACCGTGCAAGCGCCGCCCCCATCGCCGCCGGCAGCGCATACCCCATCGTCCCCAGCCCACCCGACGTGATCAGCCCCGCCCCACCGTCGAACCTGTAGTAGCGCGCAGCCGCCATCTGGTGCTGCCCCACATCCGCCACCACGATCGCGCGCCCCGCCGTCCGTTCCGACAGCCGGTGGATGACCTCGGCCATCCGGATCTCGGGCGAACCCGGGAAGAGATCCCCGTCGATCACCCGCGCGTGCTCGATCGCCAGGCACTCGTGAAACTCGTTCAGCCATGCCTCGTGCGACCCGGTCGCAACGCGATCCGCCATGGCCGCCAGCGCGTCCTTCGCGTCCGCCACGACCCCCACGTCCACGGGCACGTTCTTGCCGATCTCGGAGGCGTCGATGTCGACATGGACGACCCTCGCCCGGGGCGCGTACTTCGCGAGATTGCCGGTCACGCGGTCGTCGAACCTCATGCCGACGGCGACGAGCAGGTCGCAGTCGTCCTTCTTGAGATTGGGCCCGTAGTTCCCGTGCATGCCCAGCAGGCCGACGTACAGGGGATGCCGGGTGGGGAGGGCCCCCAGTCCGAGCAGGGTGCTGGCAAAGGGCAGTCCCGCCGTTTCGACGAAGCGCGTCAGTTCGTCCCGTGCATCCGCAAGGAGCACACCCTGGCCCACCAGGACGAGGGGCTTGCGGGCGCTGTCGATCAGGCGGCAGGCCGCTTCCACGGCCCCGCGATCCAGCGGCGGCCGCGGCACATACCCCGGGATTTCGTGGACCGGCGACGGTGGCCGGTACTCGAAGCTCTCGAACTGGGCGTCCTTGGTAATGTCGACCAGGACGGGCCCGGGACGTCCGCTGCGGGCGATATAGAGCGCTTTGGACACCGCCGCCGGGATCTCGCTGGCGCGCGTGATCTGGCAGTTCCACTTCGTCACCGGGGCGCTCACGGACATGACGTCGGTTTCCTGGAAGGCGTCCGAGCCGAGCAGGGGCGACGGAACCTGGCCGGTAATGCACACCACCGGCGTGCTGTCCATCTTCGCATCGGCCATTCCGGTGAGCATGTTGGTCGCGCCCGGGCCGGAGGTGGCGATGCAGACGCCCGTCTTCCCGGACGCGCGGGCGTACCCCTCTGCCGCGTGGATCGATCCCTGCTCGTGGCGGACCAGGATGTGGCGGACCCTGTCCTCGAATTCGAGAAGGGCATCGTAGACGGGCATGATCGCGCCGCCGGGATACCCGAAGACGAGGTCCACGCCGCCGCGCGCCAGGGACAGCACGAGAGCCTGCGCCCCGGTCATCGTTCGTCCCGGTTGCGGCGGGTCTTTCCGG
Organism: Longimicrobiales bacterium; assembly: GCA_965208295.1. Classification (GTDB taxonomy): domain Bacteria; phylum Gemmatimonadota; class Gemmatimonadetes; order Longimicrobiales; family Gaopeijiaceae; genus Bin94. Next base: position 3,499,158 of record OZ242328.1, read on the forward strand.
AGTTCTGCCAGTCCCGGTCGGGCGGCAATGGCGGTCGCTTGCTCAGGCATCGTACATCCGATCCGTGGTGCATCCCTGGGACGCTGGGGACACGGTGCGCGCGTATCTGTACAGGGCGCCCGAAGTCGCTCGGAGTGGTGGCGGCGTCCATGTCTTGCGGCGGGCCTCGATCTCGGCCGGCGGGATGTCGGCGTCGATGGTATTACGGATTGCGTCAATTCGTATGACGTCACCGTCGGCGACGAGGGCGATCAATCCGCCCTCCTGCGCTTCCGGCGTGATATGGCCGACCACGAACCCGTGGGTGCCGCCGGAAAAACGGCCGTCCGTGATCAGCGCGACGTCTCCACCAAGCCCCCTCCCCGTGATCATCGAGGTCGGCGTCAGCATTTCGGGCATGCCGGGACCGCCCCGCGGCCCCTCGTAGCGGATCACGATCACGTCACCCCTGCGGACGCGCCCGCCGCCGATCGCGCGGTTCGCCTCGGCCTCGCTGTCGAAGACCCTCGCGGGCCCCTCGAAGACCTCGCCCTCCTTGCCCGTGATCTTCGCCACCGCGCCCCCTTGGGCCACGTTGCCGTACAGGATCCGCAGATGTCCCGTAGCCTTGATGGGATCGGCCATGTCGCGGATCACCGTCTGCCCGGGGACCAGCGGGGCGGCAGCGACCGCGTTCTCGGCCAGGGTGCCACCCGTCACCGTCATGCAGTCGCCGTGGAGCAACCCTTCCTCCAGCAGCATCCCGATCACGCCGGGCATCCCGCCGATCGCATGCAGGTCTTCCATGACGTACGGGCCGCTGGGCCTGAAGTCGGCGAGCAGCGGGGTCCGGTCGCTGATCCGCTGGAAATCGTCGATGGTGAGGTCGATTTCGAGCGTTCGGGCCATGGCCAGCAGATGGAGGACGACGTTGGTGGATCCTCCGATTGCGACCGCGAGCGTGATCGCGTTCTCGAAAGCCTCGCGCGTCAGGATCTCCGAAGGGCGAAGGTCCCGCTCGAGAAGGACCCGGATCGCCGCTCCAGCCCGCTCGCATTCGGCCACCTTGTCCGCGCTCTCCGCCGGGTTGGACGAACTGTAGGGCAGACTCATCCCCATGACCTCGATGACGGAAGCCATGGTGTTGGCCGTGAACATCCCGCCACAGGCCCCCGCTCCCGGACAGCTCAGGCGCACAATCCGGTCGAAATCTCCGGACGTGATCGTCCCCGCCAGACGCTGCCCCAGCGCCTCGAACGAGGAGACCACATCCAGCCGGTCCCCGTTGTGGCGCCCCGGCGCGATGGTCCCGCCGTAGATCATCAGCGCGGGCCGGTCGAGGCGGCTCATGGCGATCATGGCGCCGGGCATGTTCTTGTCGCAGCCCATGATCGTGACGAGGCCGTCGTAGTGCTGCGCCGACGCGATGGTCTCGATGGAGTCCGCGATCAGGTCACGCGACGGAAGCGAATAGCGCATCCCCGCCGTCCCCATCGAAATCCCGTCGCTCACCCCGATCGTGTTCGACACGAACCCGACCATCTCCGATGACCGGACACTCTCCTTGACGGCCGCGGCGAGCCCGTTGAGGTGCATGTTGCATGGGTTGCCCTCGAAGCCGGAACTGACGATGCCGACCTGCGGGCGCTCGAGATCGGCCTCGGTCAGGCCCGCGGCGAAGAGCATGGCGCGTGCGGCGGGACGGTCCCGGCGCTGGGTCAGCTCTCGGCTGATTCGGTTCAACATGCTGGGAGCGCTCAGGAGTTTCCGGTGAATCCGGTGCCGAAGCGGGAGCGGTGCGGAAGCCGGCCGGCGTATGAATACACGAATGCCGGGAGGGGGGGATTGGGATGCACGGGTCCCACAGACTCCTGTCCAGAGGGGGAAGGGCTCAGAGCGAAAACGACGGGGGGCGCGAGGGAGGGGAAAGAGGAGGGAATAATATGTTTCCTCTTCCGGGATCTGCAAGGAAAAATTGTCGGATATTGATTTTCGGTCTTTATTCGGTTATTGTTCCCGGGCCGGCAGTCCGTGGATGAAGCCGCCCGAGCACCGAGAGCGGCGAGGCGCCGGGCTGGCAAGGCGCGACGAGAGGTGAATAGCAGCGCTATTCGCCCGAGGAGCAACGCAGAGCGAAGCCTCGAGGTGGCCAAATGTATATTACACATGACATAATGTAATGTTTTCTTTACAGTGTGAGCAGCTGAAGCGAAGCGCCCAGCGCGGATGCACCGCCGCTCGAATGCCGGGGGGATTTCGTCCGCGGGCTGCCATGTTACTTCAGCCCGCAACCGTCCCCGTCCGCGCGACGCCGCCGCCGCCCTCCCCGCGCATCCCCCGCCGCATCATTGCCTTGCGGTTGCCATGGTGGCCCACCGAGAGGCTGGTTCGCCGCTGCCCCGAAGCGCGCACCCACCCCTTCGTCACCGCCGGCGAGAGCCGCAACCGGCTGGTCATCACCGCCGCCAACCACCGCGCCATCCGGGCCGGCCTCACGCCCGGCATGCCGCTGGCCGACGGCCGCGCCATCGTGCCCGGCGTGGTCGTCCGCTCCGCCGACCCCACCGCCGACGCCCTCGCGCTGGAGCGCCTTGCACGCTGGGCCGACCGCTTCACCCCGCGCGTCATGCCCGACGGCGTGGACACGATCTTCCTGGACATCGCCGGCTGCGCCCGTCTCTTCGCCGGCGAGGAGGCGCTCATGGCGTCGCTGCGAACCGCGCTCGAGGACTTTGGCCTGACCGTGCGGCTGGCGCTCGCCGACACCCCGGGCGCGGCCTGGGCCCTGGCCCACTACGGCGCCGAGGACCCTGCCGTGGTGCCATCGGGCGCCGGGCCGTCCGGGCTCATGGATGCGCTGGCCGAGCTGCCCGTGGCCGCCCTGCGACTGAGCTCTGAAGTCGCGGACGGACTCGTGTCCTTCGGCCTGGACAGAATCCACACGCTATCCGTCATGGAATCCGTCAAACTGATCCGGCGCTTCGGCGTGCAACCGGTCAGGCGGCTGCAGCAGGCCCTGGGCCAGGTCGACGAGCCGATCATCCCGCTCCGCCCGCTGCCCCCGCGCGAGGCACACCGCGCCTTCGCCGAGCCGATCTCGACACCGTCCGACATCCACGCCGCGGTCGACGGCCTCCTGGACGATCTCTGCCTGGAACTGAGCCGGGCGGGCGAGGGCGCGCGGCGGCTGCACCTCGTCTGCCACCGTGTCGACGGCGACCGGCGAAGCCTCACCATCGGCACCAGCCGTCCGCTGCGCCGCAAGAAGCCGCTCATGGGACTCTTTGCCGAAAAGCTGGAGCAGGTCGAGCCCGGCTTCGGGATCGACGAGATCACATTGGCCACCGATGTGGTGGAGACGATTGATGAGGTGCAGGGGGAGTGGGGGGGCGGGGACGCGGTGCGATACCGGGGGGCGGGCGAGGATGGCCGTGTGGCCTCGTCCAGTGCGGGATACCGGGGCACGGACGAAGCCAGCCGTGCAGCCACGTCCCTCGCGGGATACCGGGCCGCGGGCGGGGAAGAGTTGGCGGATCTGCTCGACCGGCTGGGGAACCGGTTCGGGTTCGGCAGGATCGGGCGGCCGGTGCCGCGGCAGAGCTGGTTGCCGGAGAGGGCGGCGGGGCGGGAACCGCCGCTGTCGGGGGGCAATGGCAGCGCCGGGCACGCGAGGGGGGATCGGAACGGTAGGCCCGGTTCGAGTGTGTCCAATGGACTCTCGCCGGGCGCGCTGCCCGCGTCCGCTGTGGACTGGCCGGTGGAGCGCCGCAGGCCGTTGCGGCTGATCTCTCCTCCGGTGCCGGTGGAGATCGTCACCGCGGAGCCCGGCGGTCCGTCCCCCGACCGTGGTGACACCCCAGGTCCCACCGAAAGCGGGGATTTCTGCCACGGGCTGCGAGGCTTTCGCCGGCAAGGACGGGCTCACCAGGTGCGTGTGGTCGAGGGGCCGGAGCGGCTGGAGTGCGAGTGGTGGCGTGAAGACGCTCCGCGGCGTGATTACTACCTGGTCGAGGATGAGATGGGGTGCCGGTACTGGGTGTTTCGGGAGGGTGGGGGGGATCCTGGGGCGATGCCTCGCTGGTTCCTGCATGGGGTTTTCGGTTAGTCGCATATCTTCCGTAAGGATGGCGTTCCCGAACATTGAGCAGGCCATCGCGCTCTGGCTCGATACCGCCAGGGAGTATGGCGATCCTGTTCTGGAGCCCCAAAGGGCAAGTGCGCCAACAGGCTGACGGCAGTCTAAGACCCGGGCGGCCCAGAGTCGCCGCCTACTCGATCCGATACTCCAACACCAGCGTATGCCCTCCCTCCCCATCCACATGAATCTCCATCGTCCCCGACAACCCCGCCAACTCACCCGTCCCCGACCCCGGCACCACATGCCCGGCGGTGCGCGGCGGGGCTCCGGCCTCAGCGATTCCCCAGTGATGGAGCACGAAGGTGCCCTCGCGTCCACCGAGCGTGCCCGTGACCTGCTCCGACGCGATATAACCCGCGTTCTCCAGGGGACCATCGGCGCTGGCGCGGCACATCAGCAGCCGCACACGTCCTTCTCCGTCCAGATCGCCGTGGTAGCGCTTGGTGACGCGTGCCTCCGAGAGGAGGGGACCTTCGCCTTCTTCGCCGTAGGGCAGGGTGTCCCAGCCGGTGACTTCGAAACTGGAGACGATCTTCATGATCGGGAGTCCTTTATGGAGGGGATTGTTGACCAAGGTAGCCGGATGCCAGCCCACACGACCATGTTGGAGGGCGGGCGGTGCCCGTTGACTACCGCACTACCGGCAGAGAAGGACGCTCCAATGACAGCATGGAAACGCCTCGATTCCACCAGCCAGGTGACGTGGGGCCTGCTCGCCTTTGCCGTGGCCACCGGGTGCAGCAACCCACAGGCATCCACCTACCACGTGTTCGAGCCCGTGCTCGTCGAAACCACGCCGGTAGCGTTCAGCGGAAACATCGCACTGCTCGCAGATGAACGTACGGCATGCGTCAGCGAGTTCTACGAAAAGAGGATTCGCTGTGTAGATCCTGACGGTTCCATCGTCGGTGTCTTCGGCCGTGAGGGAGAGGGCCCGGGCGAATTTGCAGGTGTAAGCAGTCTCGTTGGCGGCATGGACGGAACCGTTGGTGTGGTGGACTACCGCGCCGACCGATTCTCGGTCTTTGAGCCGACTGGCACCCTTGTGACCGCTGTCCAGGTACCCGGGGCAGTGCTCATTCCGAAGCCGACCGGACGCTTCGGCGGGACCGTTTCCATGGTGGGCACTTTGTCGAGTGCCGCCCGCGAAACCCGGCAACCGGCTGGTTCGGGGTATTTCGCCTTCGAAATCGACCTCGCCTCAGGTGAAGTTCTGAATGAGGAGGAAAGCCCCCCGGCGAATGTCGAGACCGAATGCGAGCATGTGTATGAAGGCTTCCCCAACCCGGTCGGCGGCTGGGTCCTGATTGCCTGCCGGGGACATCTGATCTTCGTCTCCGCCGATGGCGAAGCAACCGTCGTCCGATCGCCCGCGTACTTCGACGAACTCCCCAGCGATAGAGAAGTTGCCCGGCGGACGGAAGAACTCGGTGTCCTGGCCCGTCGTCCCCGCGGACCGGCCGTGCGCCCCGAATGGCTGCTGGAATCCTACCGGAATTCGCCCAAGGCCTACCACATGGCGGGGCAGACAGGACTCTTCGATGCAACCGGAAGGCTGTGGATCGCCACCCAGCGGGACCACAACGAGTTCTCCTATCTGGATGTCTTCTCGGCCCGCGACGGCGCGTTTATCGGCTCCGTGAAGGTCCGGGACCACATGAAGGGCTTCGACCTGGTCGGGTCGGCCCTGGTTGTCCTGGTGGAACGCGTTGCGGGGCCGGACGATTCCGGCGTTGTTCCGGACAACGCGATCAACTGGTACGAACTGGGGGAGTTGGGCTTGCACTGACCTCTCTTTGCAGTATGACCTTCCGGAGACGTATCTGAACTCATCTTGATACTTCGGTATATATTCGGTATCGTTCAGAGACCATGTCTTCTGAACCAGCCCCACGACACCGGTCCACCCCCCCCGCCTACGCCGAACTCCAGGTCACCAGCAACTTCTCCTTCCTGCACGGCGCCTCCCACCCCGACGAGATGGTCGAACGCGCCGCCGAACTCGGCTACCGCGCCCTCGCCCTGACCGACCGCAACACGCTGGCCGGGGTCGTGCGCGCCCACGAGGCTGCCCAGCGCACCGGCCTCCACTTCATCCCCGGCGCCCGCCTCGACCTGACCGACGCCCCCAGCCTCCTCTGCCTCCCCACCACCCGGCCCGGCTACGGCGCCCTCTCCCGCCTCATCACCACCGGACGCCGACGCGCACCCAAGGGCGAATGCCACCTCACCCGACAGGACGTCATCGAGGCCGCCGACCCAAACGGCCACCTCTTCATCGCCATCCCGCCAGTCACCCCCACCCCCCACTTCGCCACCGACCTCGCCTGGTACCGCGACCACCTCCCCACCCCCCTCCACCTCGCCGCCACCCACTACCATCGCGGCGACGACGACCGCCGTCTCGCCCACCTCGCCACCCTCGCCGCCTCACACAACATCCCCCTCATCGCAACCGGCGACATCCACCAGCACGACCCCGCGCGCCGCCGCCTCCACGACACGCTCACCTGCATCCGCGAACACTGCACCATCGACAACGCCGGCTGGCGCCTCGAAGCCAACGCCGAACGGCACCTCAAATCCCCCACCGAACTCGCCCACCTCTTCCGCGACCACCCGGACGCCCTCGCCAACACCGTCCAGGTCGCCGACCAGTGCCGATTCTCACTCGCCGAACTCCGCTACGAGTACCCCGACGAGGTCGCTGAAGACGGCCGCACCCCCCGCGAGACCCTCGCAACGCTCACTTGGGCCGGCGCGGCCAAACGCTACCCCGACGGCATCCCGCCCAGGGTCCGCGCGACCATCGAACACGAACTCGCCCTCATCGCGCAGCTGGACTACGAGCCCTACTTCCTCACCGTCGAGGACATCGTGCGCAAGGCGCGCGAGCTCGGCATCCTCTGCCAGGGCCGCGGCTCGGCCGCCAACTCCGCCGTGTGCTACTGCCTGGGCGTCACCTCGGTCGACCCCGCGCAGATCGACCTGCTCTTCGAGCGCTTCATCTCGGCCGAGCGCGACGAGGTGCCCGACATCGACGTCGACTTCGAGCACGAGCGCCGCGAAGAGGTCATCCAGTACATCTACGGCAAGTACGGGCGCGAGCGGGCCGGGCTGACCGCGACCGTCATCACCTACCGCGTGAAGAGCGCTCTGCGCGACGTGGGCAAGGCGATGGGGCTGAGCGAGGACTTGATCGGGCGGCTGCTCTCCATGGTTTCGTGGCGGTCGAAGTCGGTGGACGGGGACCGGGCCCGCGAAGAGGGGTTCGATCCGGGAGACCGGCGACTGGCGCTGACGCTGGAGCTGGCCCGCGAGCTGTACGGCTTCCCGCGCCACCTGTCGCAGCACACCGGCGGCTTCGTGATTTCGCGCGGGCCGCTCTGCGAGATCGTCCCCATCGAGAACGCGGCCATGGAGGACCGCACCGTCATCGAGTGGAACAAGGACGACCTCGAGGTGCTCGGGCTGATCAAGGTGGATGTGCTCGGGCTCGGGATGCTCACCTGCATCCGCAAGGCCTTTGCCCTCATCGAGGAGCACTGCGGCGTCAGCTACACGCTGGAAAACGTGCCGCAGGAGGATCCGGCCACATACGAAATGATCCAGCGCGGGGATACCGTCGGGGTTTTTCAAATTGAGAGCCGTGCCCAGATGGCGATGCTGCCGAGGCTCAAGCCGGCGACCTTTTACGACCTCGTGATCGAGGTGGCCATCGTGCGCCCGGGCCCGATTCAGGGCGACATGGTCCACCCGTATCTGCGGCGGCGGCAGGGGCGCGAGGCGGTGGAATATCCGTCCGAAGAGCTGCGGCAGGTGCTTCGGAAGACGCTCGGCGTGCCGCTGTTTCAGGAGCAGGTCATGCGGATCGCGATTGTTGCGGCGGGGTTCACGCCGGCCGAGGCCGATCAATTGCGGCGGGCCATGGCCAGTTTCCGGAATCCCGGGACGATTCACAGTTTCCGCGACAAGTTCGTCGAGGGGATGACCGGGCGCGGCTACACCCGGGACTTCGCCGAACGGTGTTTCCGCCAGATCGAGGGCTTCGGTGAATACGGCTTTCCCGAGAGCCACGCGGCGAGTTTCGCGCACCTGGCCTATGTGTCGTCGTGGCTGAAGTGTCACTACCCGGCGGTCTTCGCGTGCGCGTTGCTTAATAGTCAGCCGATGGGGTTCTACGCGCCCGCGCAGATCGTGCGGGACGCGCGGGATCACGGGGTGGATGTGCGGCCGGCGGATGTGAACGACTCGGAGTGGGATTGCACGTTGGAGGGGACGGCGGGGGATGGCCCTCTCGTCCTGCGACTGGGCCTCCGCCGGATCCGCGGCCTGAAGGAAGACGACGCCCGGCGCGTGACTGCAACCCGAGGTGAAGGCTACCGCTCACCCGTCGACCTGTGGCGGCGGACGGGCATCTCTCCCGCCGTCCTGACGCGCATCGCCGGAGCCGACGCCTTCACTTCGATGGGGCTGAGCCGCCGCCAGGCCGCCTGGGCCGTCCGCGCGATGAGCGAGGCCGGACCACTTCCGCTATTCGAGTCGGCGGAGGACGACCGGGTCAGCGGCGATCGAACCGCTGGCGACCTCGGGGCCCACGACAATGGCCGCATCCAACCCGAGCCGGCGCTGCCCGCCATGACCGTCGGCGAACAGGTGGCCGCCGACTACCGCACCACGGGCCTGTCGCTCAAGCACCACCCCGTCGCGCTGCTGCGGCGCCGTCTGGACGAGCGGCGTGTGCTGCCCGCGAAAAACCTCGAGGGGTTGAACGACGGGGACCGGGCCCTTGTGGCCGGAATCGTGCTGACCCGGCAGCGCCCCGGGAAGGGGATTGTGATGTTCGTCACGCTCGAGGACGAGACGGGGACGGCCAACCTGGTGGTGTTCCCGTCGGTGTACAAGAATCAGCGCCGCGACACCCTGACCGCGCGCCTGATGATGTGCCGCGGCAAGGTGCAGAAGGTGGACGGGGTGATCCATGTGATCGCGGAACGGGTGACTTCGTTGAACGGGTGGCTGGAGGGGCTGGGGAGGGCGGGGGGTGGGGTGGGGGATGGTGTGGGGGATGAGGTCGCCGGGGACGGGGTGGGGCGGGGTGGGGTTGGGGCTGGGGGTGGGGTGGGTGGCGGGGTGGGAGAAGGCGCGGGGGGCGGGTTGCCGCGGCGTGGGGCCGGAGCCGGGCGAGGTGGTGACTCGGGGGGGTCGTTTGTGGGGCGGGGGCGGTTTTTTCACTGAGGGGGCGGCCTGGAAACCCGTCCCATCCGAACCGAACGGTTACTCAGTGGGTAACCTTGGGACCGAGTGGGTCCGGTTCGGGCACCGTGGGGTTAACGGACGGCAGCATCCCCGGGCACGGGTCGCCGCTGACACGGCGCAACGGGTGGAGGGAGACCCGGTTGGCGGTGCTGGACAGGGTGAACTTGCCCCGATCGTCTCCCCAGGCAACGTTGCGGAACACGAGGACGCTGTCCTGGTACACATGCAGGGCGCCATAGTCAAATGATTTTCCCGGCTTGCGCACCACTGCATAGCAGCCGGTTTCGGGATCGATGATGGCGCCTGGGACCTCGATGTCATGGCCGATCAGAACGAAGTTGCCCTGGCCGTCCAGCGACGGTTTCCGGTTCCGGGGCCAGGCGGTACAGGGCAATTCGAAGGAGGTTCCGGACTGGTTGACCGCCACGTTGCAATCGTCGTCCAACGCCTCGGCGAGTTCGTCCGGAACCGCCCACCTCTCGATCTCGCCGTTGCGGTGATGCACCAACACCGAATCCGGACCCTCCGCGGAATTCGTCACGACGAAAGCCGCGTCGTCCGTGCAGGCGATTCGAGGAGGGGAACCACTTGCGGTTCGGTAATAGCCGGTTGGTGTCTCGCGAGTGGTTGTTTCCCGGCGGTCTTCGATACCGGGGCCGAATCCCTCGTCCGTGCCATCGGGCCCCCGCCGGACGACGCCGACGACGCCGCCGCGGGCCACGATGGCCGGTTGGCCGTCGAACTCGCACACTCCCCGTACCGTCTCTACCCGCGGGCGCCAGTTGCTGACGTACTGGCCGAGTGAGTCGAACTCGAGGACTCTCACGAAGCCAGCAACATAGAGCCTCCCCTCACGGCCCAGCGACATGCCGGATATGCCCCGTGAAAGCTCGTGGGGGCCGTCGCCCTCCGGGGTCGGAATGGTCCGTATCCACTCCCCCGTCTCGAGAGAGAAGGCCATGACCCCCTCCTCCTGTTCCTCGGCGTCGGTCACGTAGAGAATGGCCCTGGTCCGGTCCAGAAGTATGTCTTCCATGGTGCGAATCGCCCGCCATTCATCGTCGAGGATGACCCGCCCGACGGCAGTGTCGATCTCAAGGATTTGCTGGGCGCTGGCAGCGGGAGCCGCCAGGAGTCCGGCGATTGCGAGGAGGGTAGGTTCGCGCATGTCTTTGCTCCGTTGTCCAGAGGGTGTACTCCGCGCGCGACGCGAGTAGCCCGATTCCGCTCATCAGCGCAGGTTGCCGCGCCGAGCCAGGGGATTCCTTCCAGAGAACGCAGTGCTGGAACCCAACAACGCAGAGAGCCGACTGGAGGCTGAGCTGGCCAAGCGATCCATAGGGCTATACTATCCCGATCCAAATGCCTCGGCCATCGTCAAATGCCTGAATCCTCGACCCGAATCCGACTCGGATCATGACCACAGGGAAGCACATGAGATATCAAGAGATCCAGAAACAGTACCTACGGAAGCGGCAGGACGAGATATGGAAGACAGTTCGCCAACTGACCAGCCGGTCCAAGCCGCGTCCGGAGGATAACCCGCGCACTGACTCCACGACGCAGCCGCCCCGGCAGGATGCCCGGAGCGGGCGCGAAGGGCGAAGATAGAGGGACCGACCAGCTACGGAGCCCATGTCCTGTAGGTCGCGGCTCATACCACCGATGAGAAACATCGACCACTACCAGGCCCTCCCCTACCAGCACACCGTGACGCTTGAGGAGTGCACGGACGGCTCTCCTTGCTACGTCGCTCGCGTGGTCGAGTTGCCGGGGTGCGAGAGTCACGGAACGACACAGGCCGATGCCTTGGCCAATCTGGAGAACGCGAAGCGACTCTACATCGAAACCATTGATTGAGGACGGACTCGAGCCCGCGGCCAGTCTCGCGGCAGAGTATGCCGGACAGCGTGCCTGAAGCCCCCACCCCCGTGATGGAATACACCGTCGTGATCGAAGGGGGACCGACCAGCTACGGAGCCCATGTCCTGGAACTGCCCGGATGTGTCGCTGCAGCGACAACCCGCAAGGAGGTTGCCAGCCTCATCCGCGAGGCCATCCAGCTCTACACCGAAGAGCTCGAGAGGGACGGACTTCCGGTTCCCGGGACGGTGTGCCGGCGATAAGCCAGCCGCAAATCACCGGCCCGCCCCCCCCTCCCCATGACCCTCCCCCTCGCCCTCGCCGTCCTCACCGTCGCCATCTGGCTCGCCATCGCGGCCACCGCCATCCTCGCCCACTACAGGATCCCCCAACTCGACCAGGCCGCCCCACCCCACCCCGACGACCCCCCACTTCCCCACCTCTCCATCATCGTCACCGCGCACAACGAGGAGCGCTCCATGGAACCGGCCCTGCGGTCCCTCCTCAACCTGCGCTACCCCGACTACGAAGTCATCTACGTCAACGACCGCTCCTCCGACCGCACCGGAGAAATCGCCGCACGCCTGAGCGCGGACGACCCACGCCTCACCGTCCTGCACATCGACGAACTCCCCCCCGGGTGGTTCGGCAAGCCTCACGCGGCCCAGAGCGGCGCGGACGCGGCCACCGGCGAAGTCCTGCTCTTCACCGACGCCGACGTGACCTTCGCCCCCGATGCCGCGACGTACGGCGTGCGCCACCTCGTCCGGGAACGCCTCGATCACCTCGCTGCCGCGCCCCGCCTCGCCGTCACCGGCACCCTGCTCCAGGTCTGCACGATCGTGTCGCGCCTCTTCATCGGCGCCAGGCTGCAGCTCTGGAAGGTGCAGAACCCCCGGAGTTCCGCCTTCTTCGGAGTCGGCTCCTACACGATCATGCGCGCCGACTCCTACCGCGCGCTCGGGGGGCACGAGCGTGTTGCGCTCCGGCCCGACGAGGACCTCCGGCTGGGCCAGACCGTGAAGCGGTCGGGGATGCGATCGGCCTTTCTCGAGGGAAATGCGCTTCTCGAGTGCCCCTGGTACCATTCCCTGGGGGACTTCATTCGAGGACTTGAGAAGAACTCCTTCGCCGCCCTGGACTACAACCTGTTCATGGCCGCGGGCGCCACCGCCACCATCACCTGGCTGGCCGTCGCGCCGCTCGTGCTGGCACCGCTGTTGTTGTCGAGCGGCCACGTCCTGGCCGGCGTCCTTTTCGCGGCCTGCCCGCTCATCTACTGGGGGGTCGCCGGCACCGTCTCGCGGGATGATTCCTACCCCTGGTGGAGCGCGATTCCCTTCCCGCTGGCCGTTCTCGTGGTCGTGTACACGATCTGGCGCTCGACAATCCTCACCATCTTCCGCGGCGTCGTCTGGGGTGGGCCGCCGGTCCCGTTGGCTCAGTTGCGTGCGGCGCGGATCCGGGCCGGGAATCCTCCCCCAAAATCCGGTCACAATTCCCACAATGACAACTCTACTTGACATAATGTCAACTGGAGTTTACAATTCGCGATTCTGCACCCGCCTCGCCGACCACCTCCCGCCCTATTCCTCCTCCCCCAGAAAACTGCACAGCGCGAACACTTCGACCCCGAGATCCCTCAGCCGCCCCGCCCCCGGCAGCTCCGGCAAATCAACCACGAAACCCGCCCCCACCACCTCCCCACCCATCCCGCGCACCAGCTCGATCGCCGCCCCCGCGCTCCCCCCCGTGGCCACCAGGTCGTCGATCAGCAACACCCGCGTCCCCTCCCTGATCGGCGCGACCTCCTGCATCTCCACCCGCGCGGTCCCGTACTCGAGCTCGTAGTCGACGCCCCGCACCTCGCCCGGCAGCTTCCCCGCCTTCCTCACGGGCACGAAACCCACGCCGAGTTCCTGCGCCACCGGCACCCCGAAGATGAACCCGCGCGCCTCGATTCCCACCACGACCTCGGGCGCCGCGTCCCGGAATCGATCCGCCAGCGCCGCCGTCGCCTCCCGAAACCCGTCGGCGTCCTCCACCAGCCCCATCACGTCGCGAAAGCGGATTCCGGGGATGGGGAAGTCGGGGACGGCGCGGATCAGCGACTTGATGCGGGCAGCCAGACGGTCCCCAGGAATCCGATCCGAATGCAATGAGTTGACTGGCTTCATCGATCGCACTGCCGGTATCTTGAGTGACGAGACTTGCGGACTCATTCTACCGCGGAATCACCGGCAACTCCACTCCACACAATCCACGGCGGAAGCGATGATGACGGCCAGACCAATGCTTCGCACCGGAAACACGTGCGTCGCAGTTGCCCTCTCCGCCGCTTCCCTTGCGCCTCCCTCCGGTCTGGCAGCCCAGGAGCCCGAACAGGACACGACGGTGTTCCGCGTGACCGCCAATCTGCGCGACGCGGACACGAACGAGGCCTTGCTGGGCGCGTTGATCGAGGTGACGGGCCATCCCGGACGATACGTCACCGGGATGCACGGGCAGGTCGGCTTCGACCTCCCGGCGGGTCACTACACCTTTACCGCGCACAAGGGCGGGTACGCCACGCTGCGGGGTGACTTCCGCGTGGTCCGCGCGGGCAACCTGATGGTCATGATGCATGAACTGGGGGAAGTGGACACGAGCATTCCCGGGAGGTTGCTCGTGAGGGTGGCGGAGTTCGGATCGGGTCGTCTGATCGAAGGGGCCGCCGTCTCGCTCTCTGGGGGGCAGGCCCGGATGACGGACGGGCAGGGGTGGGTCGAGTTTCGCAACCTGAGCCGGCCGGTTGCCGAGGTCACCGTGGCGAGTTTCGGCTACGAGACGCGCACCGAGCGCATCTCGTTGCAAGACCAGCGCACGACGGCCGTAGAGGTGTCGTTGGCGATCGACGCCGTGGTTCTGGCACCCCTCGAGGTGGAGGCCCGGTCCCGGTTCCTGGAAAAGCAGGGAGTGTACTGGAGGCTCGATCGCGGCTGGCCGGACAAGCTCCTGACCCGGGAGGAACTCATCGAGCAGTCCGAACCGTACCTCTCGGACGTTTTCAGGCACCTTGCAGGGTTTCAGGTGATACGAACGGGGTATTCCGCAACGCTCGCGACCTACTCCGGTTGTCCGATACCCGTGTTCCTGGACGGGCGGCCCGTAGGCCTGGCGGGGTTGAACATGAACGACATTCAGGCGGAGGAATTGGAGTTCGCCGAAGTGTATGACCCCGGGCGGGTTCCGGGGCGCTACCTCCGCGCCGCCGACTTTCGTGAACCTCATCATATTTGCGGTATCGTTCTGCTCTGGTCGCGTAGGCGGGCCGGGAAAAGGTAGGCATTGGGCACGGCCCGCCTACCGCGGAATCACCGGCAGCTCCACATAAGACCCCTCCTCACCCCCGCGATGAATCGTGATCGTGGGGACGACATTGTCCTCCGCATCGGGCCGGTTCTCTGGCGACAGCCGCGGATGAAGATCGAAGACGGGCCAGTCCGCCGCCGCAATCGACAGCCGAATCCTGTGCCCCTCCCTGAAGAGCCACGACGTGGGATAGAGCGATGTCGTCACCCGCACCCACGCCCCGTCCGCAAAGACCCGGTCGGTATAGTCGGCCTCGCGGAAGCCGTGCCACGGCAGCTCGGGCTTCACGTCGATTTCGGTGTTGCCGGGGATCAGGAGGTCGTTGTCGACGAGGCGGTCGAATCCGGCGCGGTGCTGGTACTCGGTGACCAGTACCGAATTCCCCTCCGGATCCACGTCCTCCAGGTAGAAATAGAGGTCCCCGTAATCGGCGGTGGATGAAACGAGCACACTGACAACGGGGTGGCCCGTCACCTCCATGTCCGCCGCCAGGGGCACGCTCGTGTACGTGAGAACCTGTTCGGCCTTCTCCGTGCGGTACGGAAGGTCGCCCGGCACGCCGAACATCTGCTGGCGCGAATGCCCGATCGAGGGCGCGTTGAAGGGCGCCCTCCCCTTCATGGCGTTCGCGACCGAGATCTGCGACGCGTCCAGCGGCGGACCGAACGAGGCGTCGTGGGTGAAGTCGGCGGTGTATTCGTCGGTGCCGGGACTGCCGGGCTCCCGGTCGAGCACGCCGTCGTTGCCCAGATGGAACCGCAACCGCACTTCCCGCTCCAGCGGCCACGTCTCCTCTGCCCGCCAGCCCTCGTTGTGGACGAAGATGTGGACCGGCGGCTCCTGGTCGATGCCGTTGCGGATGCCCTTCAGCCAGCGGTCGTACCAGCGCAGCGCCTCGCCCAGGTAGGTCGGCGTGTAGACGTTCTCACGGGTCGGGTCCGCGCCGATGCCCGCGGATGCGGCTGGCGAAATCCCCTGGTGGTACATCGGCCACGCGATGATCCGCGACGGATTCGTCCCCTCGAGCGTCGCGAAGACCTCGAAGGAACTCCGTGCGAAAGCGTCCCACCAACCCGCGAAGTTGTAGATCGCCACCCCGGACTCGACGATGTCCGGCACCAGTCCCCAGGTCATGTCCCCGGGAGTCAGACCGTCGGCCTCGCGCCGCGTGTCGAAGAAGCGCTGCGACCGGATGCTGGTCACCGCGTCGTAGTTGCCGGGCGCGCCATCGGCGTGGGCGATGTGCTCCATGGTGGCGTTGAAGTAGGCGTGTTCCGTGCGCTCGATCCCGTCGGGATACCGCGGCGGATTTTCCGGATCGACCGGCCACGCGTAGTCGTCGGTGAACCAGGTGTCGCCGTCGGTGTCCAGGGGGATTTCGTCCACCAGCGCGCCGTCGCCGTCCTCGTCCAGCACCGGTGTGACGGGGGGGATGGGGAAGGTGGGGAAGACGTTGTTGTGGTTGATGAAGTCCGTCATCGCCGTCCACATCTCGGTGAAGGCGTAGCTGAAGATCCCCCCAGGCTGGACCAGCATGCCGTCCCAGCCGGTGTGGACCGGGACGATCGCCTTGAGCGCCTCGGGCCTGGCCGCCGCGGTGGCGAACTGCGACCACCCTTCGTACGACCCTCCGAACATCCCCACGTTGCCGTCGCTCCACGGCTGCGCCGCGATCCAGTCGACGATCACCCCCGCGTCCTCGACCATCATCGGCGTCATGATGTCGTTCCACCCGAAGGACGCACCGCTGCCGCGCATGTCGGCGGCGACGTATGCGTACCCGCGCGCGATGAAGAAATCGAAGGGGGCGAGCGACACTTCGCCCGTCTCGGGCACGATCGAGGTTCGGTGGTAGGGCGTGTAGCGGAAGACGACGGGGAAGGCGGTCGCGGCGTCGCCGTCACCGGTGTAGCCGGCCGGGAGGGCCACGTCGACGGCGAGACGGACGCCGTCGGAGGCGGTCACGAAGTGGGAGGTGCGTGCGTGGGACGACCACTCGACCGGGCTGGTGCCTTCGAGGGAGAGGGGGGTGGTGGGGACGTCGATGCGGTTGGGGTCGCCGCAGGCGGCGGCAAGCAGCATGGACATGCCGATCACCACGACGCGACGAGCAGGGGGAGGACCGGGATACGGGAACCCGCGCAAAGAGGAAATCATGGTGGCCCCTTGGGTTGGCGGCGAAGGCCGGGAGCTATTGGAGCGATCGAATGTATACTGAAGTTGACATTATGTCAGGTTGACTTTACAGTTGCAAGTTGGGTTCCTCCACGGGATTCCAGCCACAGCATTCTACCCCGGAAGCGACCATGGCAACCAGAGCTGACATTCGAGTTCACATCGAGCGAGCCATGGTCCATTGGGAGGAGGCCATTCAGCGGCACATTGTGGAGGGGATGCCTCTCTCCGCGAGGTGAACTCACCCCACGCGCGAGGATACCACATCCGCCACCACCCCACCCGTCCCCAACCCCAGCGTCACCCCCGACATCTGGTGCCCCGTGTTCACGAACACATTCCCGCGCGACGGCACCCGCCCCACCACCGGCAGCGTATCCGGCAGCATAGGCCGCATCCCCACCCACTCCCGACCCCCCTCCCGCGCCTCCGGGATGTCCACGTCGCGCTCCACCACCCGTCGCAACGACCGCACCCGCGCAGGGTCCAGCCGCTCATTCACACCGGACAGCTCCATCGTCCCCCCGAACCTGAGCGCGCCTTCGAACGGGGTCAGCCCGACGTGCGCGTCGCCCAGGTAGAGCGGCTGCCGCAGCTGGTTCCTCGGCCCGTCGATCGTCACCGAATACCCTTTCCCCGCGGTCAGCGGGATCCTCCAGCCCAACATCTTGGTCAGCACACCAGTGCTAGCACCGGCTGCTAGCACTACGGCATCGACATCCAGCTCCCCATCGTCCGTCCTCACCGCCGTAACCCGCCGCCCCTCCTCCCGGAACCCCACCACCGTCGTCCCCTCGAAAATCTCCACGCCCCGCGCCCGCAACCCCGCCGCCAACCCCGCAGTCAGCGTCTCCGGCCGCACATGGCCATCCGATTCCACGAAGAACCCGCACGAAAACCCAGGCCGCAACATCGGCTCCAGTTCGTAGAGCCCTCCTTCATCCACCTCCCGCCAAACACTCCCGCCCACCGCCGCCACCGCGGCCAGTTCCTCACGCCTTTCCCCCGCCTTGCCCCGATCACGAAACGCGATCAATAGCCCCGCGCGCGCGAACTCGAAGTCGACCCCGTCCGCCATCAGCTCATCGTAAAGCTCCATCGTCCTTGCGTTGAACGACGCCATCGTCCCCACCCCCCGCTCCCAGTCCGCCCTGTTGCAGTGCGACCGAAACCGCAACAGCCATGGCAGCAACCCGGGCACGGCGGCGGGCCGCACATACAGCGGACCATCCCGCCGGACCGCCCACAGCAGCGCCCTCCAGGTCAGCCCGGGCCCCGGCACCGGCGTCGAGATCGACGGACACACCCACCCCAGGTTCCCCAACGAACACCCGCCCCCCACCCTCCCCGCATCCACCACGAACGGCTCGGCCCCCTCCTTCTTCAGATACCACGCGCTGGCCAGCCCAACAACCCCACCCCCCACCACCGCGACGCGCACCAGCCCCTGCCCCTCCTACCCCTCCCCCCGATACCCGGCCCCCCGCACAATCATCCCCGGCTTCGCCCCGGTGTGCGCCCCACCCCTCAACACCGCCACCCCATTCACCAACACCTCCTCGATCCCCACCGACAGCTGGTGCGGCTCCTCGAAAGTCGCCCGATCGCCCACGGTGGCCGGATCGAACACCACCACATCCGCATACATCCCCACCTCGAGGACCCCCCGGTCCCCGATCGCCAACCGCGTCGCCACCGCCGACGTCATCTTGCGCACGGCATCCTCTAGCGTGATCACGCCCTCGTCCCGCACGTACCGGCCCAGGATGCGTGGATACGTGCCGTACGACCGCGGATGCACCATCCCGGTGGCGGTTTCCGGATTGTGGCCGCCCGCGTCCGTCCCGATCTTGATCCACGGTTGCTGCAACTGCAGCGCGACATTCTCCTCGGCCATCATGAAGACGACCATTCCGGCGGCGCCCTCGGTCATGAGGAGGATTTCGATGGCCGCATCCACCCAGTCGACCCCCATCTCGGCCGCGACTTCGGCCAGCCGCCTCCCCACGTAGCCCGCCGCACCGGTCGGCTCACCGTCGGGGCCCGTCTCGGCAACCGAGGTGATCAGCACCCCCTCCGGCGTCGCCAGAAGGCCCAGATTCTCCCAGTCGGCGTCGTCCGCCAGGATCTCGTCGTGAATGCGCTGCCGGGTCTCCGGATCGCGCAGGTTGTCCAGGAGCCCCCCGCCGTCCGACGCCCACGGGGGCAGCACGGCCGAAAGCCCCGTCCCCCCGGCCGGGTACGGGTACATGTTCGCCTCCACATCGACCCCCGCGGCCCTCGCCGAATCGATCTTCGCGATCGCCAGCGGTGCCTTGTAGTG
The DNA here is from genome assembly GCA_965208295.1 of Longimicrobiales bacterium. Taxonomy (GTDB): domain Bacteria; phylum Gemmatimonadota; class Gemmatimonadetes; order Longimicrobiales; family Gaopeijiaceae; genus Bin94. Next base: position 3,518,246 of record OZ242328.1, read on the forward strand.
GTTGCGCTGCCCGGCGGCCTTCAGGTGGTAGATCTCGACGGGGATCCCCGCCCGCACCCCGATCTCGATCGCCTCATCCATCGCCTCCAGCAGCCGGTCCGCCTCCGAGCGCATGTGCGTGATGTAGAGCCCGTGCGGCGCACTCGCCGCAACCACCTCCACCAGCTCATCCGTCGAGGCGAAGTTGCCCGGCGGGTAGATCAGCGCGGTCGCCACCCCGAAGGCCCCATCCTCCATTGCCCGCCGCACGACAGCCCGCATGGTGTCGAGTTCCGCCTCGGTCGCGTCTCCCGCCACCTCGCCCTTCGCGTACACCCGCACCGTGGTCGCGCCCAGGAACGACCCGAAGTTCGGCGAGGCCCCGTTCTCCTCCATCGCCCTCAGCCAGCGGTCGAAGCCGCGCAGCCCCGAGAAGTCGAGCCGTTCGCCCCGCGCCTCGGGGTCGACGAGCCCGGCGCCGCGGTCCGTGTTCGCGTTGGCGGGAGCATTCGTCCACCCCTCGCCCATGATCTCGGTCGTGATGCCCTGGGTGATCTTGCCGAGCAGGCGCCCGTCGCCGGTCAAAAGCTGCCCCCGCGAGTGCGACTGAATGTCGATGAAGCCGGGGGCCACCACCCTGCCCGTGGCATCGATCCGCTCGCCGGCCTCCACGCTGGCCAGCCCGCCCTCGGCAGTCACCGCCGCAATCCGGTCCCCCCGGATCCCCACGTCGCCGACATACCCGACCGCGCCGGTGCCGTCGACCACCAGGCCGTTCTCGATCACGATGTCCATCGCTTCAAAGGTCTCCGAACCCTCCGGATCCCCACAGGCGCCCAGCGCGGCCACCATCCCCAGCGCGACGGAACCTCTCAGCACAACGATCTTCGCTCTCATCTCAATCCTGTCTCTCATAGACCAGGCGACCATCCACATACACCCGGCTCGCCCACGTTCGAATGCTCAGCGGATCGCCGTCGAACACGACCACGTCCGCATCCTTCCCCACCTCCAGACTCCCCATCCGGTCCGCCACCCCCAGCACCTCCGCCGGGCTCAGCGTGACCGCCCTGAGCACATCCGCCTCGCTCATCCCGTGCCCGCGCGCGATCGACGCATCGATCAGCAGCCACTGACCCGCCACGCCGGGCCCGAACGGCCCGAACCCGCGCGAAAAGCTCGCCAGCGAAACATGCACCCCGGCCTCGTGGAGCCAGACCGCGTTGCGCTCGTCCACACCACCGTAGTCGCCGGGATCCGGAATCTCCTCACCCGAGACGTACGGGTGCGAGATCGGCCCCAGCACGACCGGAATCCCCCGGTCCGCCAGCTCCTCGCGCATCTGATGCGCCCCCGCTGCCCCGTCGATCACCAGCTGGAAGCCGAACTCCTCGGCCAGCTCCATCGCCACCCGGATGTCGCGCGTCGCGTTGGCCTGGACGCGCGCCGGAATCTCGCCATTCAGCAACCGCGCCAGCGCCTCCATGCCAAGGTCGCGGGGGGCCGCATCAGCTTCCCCGGCGGCGGCCGCGGCCACCCACTCCTGCGCCTTCACCAGCAGCTCCCGCAGCTGCGCCACGACCGCCATCCGCGTCGAAGGCGAACGCGACTGCTCCCGGTACGTCGACGCCGGACGCCCCCCCAGCGTGATGTCGATCGCCGCCGGCTCCCGCACGATCAGGTCATCGAACCGCGCCCCAGCCGTCTTCACCACCGCACCCTGTCCCCCGAGCACCGTGGCGTCCCCCGGCCCGATGTACGTCGCGGTCACGCCCCCGGACAGCAGTTCGCGCACCCGTATCTCGCCCGCTTCCCCCGCTCCGAAGTCCCCGAACGGCGAAAACGCCTCGATGATCCGCAGCTCGGGCGTCAGCGGATTCGGCACTTCGTTCATGTCCTCGCCCGCGACCCCGAAATAGCTCATCGCGTCGATGATCCCCGGCATGACCACGCTCCCGGTCACGTCCACGACCTCCGCCCCAGCGGGAATCGCCACGTCCACGCCCACCGCGGCGATTCTGCCATCCACGATCAGCACCGTCCCCCCTGGCACGGGTTCCGATGAGATGGGGAAAACCAGCCCCCCGGCAAGTGCGATGGCCTGTGCCTGAACCCCGGCGCTACCGCCATGGATCGCGACGATTGCCATCACGGCCACCCCGGTCGCCCCTATCCTGGCAAGTCCCGTGGCCCATCCGGCCATCACAACCCCTCCCCCTCCCGGTCATACGCCACCTGCCCATCCACATACACCCGCGTCACCAGACTGCTCACCTCGTACCACGTCCCGTTCAGCACCACGATGTCCGCATCCTTCCCCACCTCCAGGCTCCCCACCCGGTCCTCCACCCCCGCAATCGCGGCCGGGTTGATCGTCACCGCCTCAAGCGCCTGCCGCTCGGTCATCCCATAGCGGATCCCGAGTCCCGCGTTGCCCCGCTGCCACTTCGACCCCACCACCGGGTCGTCCGTGTGGAAGGCGAAACGCACCCCCTTCTCGTTCATCACGGTGCCCGTCGCCATCACCTCGTCCGAGAGCGCGATGCGCGTAAACAGCGGCATTCCCACCACGTCGATCCCGGCCTCGGCGATCTCGTCGGCGACCTTGTAGGCCTCGGTCGAATGGTGAATCGTCAGCCCGAACCCGAACTCCTGCGAGAGGCGGATGACCGCGAGAATATCATGCGCCTGGTGGACGTGGGAGCGGATCCGGTCCTCTCCGTTCAGGACCCGGACCAGCGCCTCCATGGCCAGGTCGCGCGGGGGTGCCGGACCCTCCTGGCCACCCTGCTCCCATGCGTCCCGTTTCGCCTGGTACTCCTGCGCCTCGATGAACTTGGCGCGGAGCAGCGCAGTGACCGCCATGGAGGTGGTCGGCGACTGGTCGGGCCGCTTCCGCCCCATTGCGATCTTGAGCCCGCCGCGCTCGCGTACGACCCGTTCGTCTATTGACTCGCCCCACGTCTTGATCACGATCGCCTGCCCGCTCGACACCTCGCCGCTGCCGGGCCCGGTCACGACCGTGGTCACGCCGCCCTTCACCGCGCCCTTCCAGAAGGCGTCGTCGGGCGAGAGCACATCGCGGATGCGGTGTTGCGGACCGAACCGGATCGGGAACTCGTTGAGGTCACGGCTGTCCACGCCGATGTGGGAGTGGTTGTCCAGCATGCCGGGCATGATGACCATGCCGCTCAGGTCCACGACCTCGGCGTCGTCGGGCGGGGAGAGGTCCGCGCCCAAGGCCGTGATCACCCCGTTTCGGAAGACGATCGTCCCGTTCTCGATTGCGGGCCCGGCCGCCGTGTGGATGCGCGCGCCGACGAGTGCGACAGGGGTGGATTGCCCGGCCGCCTCCGTCGCGATGGTACTCGGCAGGAGTCCAACAATGGCACCCATGGCCAACAAACCCCGCCGCGGCTTCGCCCATGTAAACTGCGGATTACATTTTGTCATGTGGACTTTACATCCCTGTTCCGTCGCCGGCCGATCCGCCCTCCACCTCGCCCTCACCCCCCATGGCCGCCCGCTGCGCAAACGCCCTGCCTTCTCGCCACGATGTACCTCCCGTACTCCTCCCCCATCCTGAACCCCACGATGCCGTATCCCTCCGAAAAGAGTCGCGAAAATGCCGAACCATTCGCCCTCCGCCACGCAACCGCTTCTTTGAAGCTCTCCGCTGTCACCGCATCGATGTCGCGCGGCACAGGGACCTCGATCAAGTCGGCACCGAGCGGTATCGTGCCGTTGCAGCCGGGCCTCCCCATCGCCGGGTTGGCACTTCCACACGCGCCGCCCTGCATCGCCGCGTCCGCATGTGGCGGGGCTGCCATCCCCCACCGCACCGTTTCTTCCGACACACCGACTTTGGCGAACCGGTTGGATGGCGACGGTGCCTGTCCCGCGCCACCCCTCAGCGACCACCGCGCTATGAACCGATCCGTGCCCAGCCGGTGCAAGTCACTGTCCGATGCTCCGTACATGTCCGGAACGAACTCGGCGATCGTGGCGCCCAGGCGGTTGAGGTTGAAGTGGGCGTTGCGCGCCACCAGGGGATCGAAGGTCCAGTACAGCGTGTCCACGCCTCTTTCCGCCAAAGCGTTTCTCTGAGCGAACTTGAGTTGTCTCCCGATCCCGGCGTTGCGGGCCTCTCCACGCACCGCGAGCATGTGGGACCAGTGGGCCAGTTTACCGTCCCTCGGCCCAGTCACCCCGAAGACGAAGCCGAGCATTTGGCCTCCGGGATCGAACGCCCCCAGGCAAATCCCCCCCATCTTCACCGTGATTCCCATCATGCTGACCGGCACGACGTCGGAGAATGATCGCCCCCAGGTTTCGCGTTGCAGTTCGACGCAGGCTTCGTATTCCGCCCGCGTCTCCACCGGCCGGATCGTGATTCCTGCGGCCTCGCAGCGGGCCGGATCGGTATCGGGTCTCGGGACTGTGGACATGGTTCTCCGGTTGAGGTGGGGTCTCACCAGCCTTGCGGAACCGGACAACGCTACGCCAGGGAAGTGCGTACGGCAAGGAATACAAAGCAATCCGGGGAGCCGGTCGTGCTTTTCCAACCCGTGCCGCCGACGTATGTTACGTTAGGTAGCGAACTCTGGGCCGTACCTGCCCCGAAAGATTTGAAATTGTGACCGGAGACCCATGGCGACACCCATCTCCGTTGCGCGCGACCGTGGCCAGCAGGCGTACTCGAAGCTCCGGAAACTGATCGTCCACGGTCGCCTGGCGCCTGGCTCCCGCTTGATCGAGACGGAGATTGCCGAACGATTGAGGCTGAGCCGCACCCCGGTTCGCAGTGCGCTGCAGCGCCTCATGCAGGAGGGGTACATTGCGGATCCCGGCAAGGGCCGCCAAAGCCGCCCGTTCGTGGCCCCCCTCACCAGGGACGACGCCCGGGAGCTGTTCCACATCGTCGGCGAGCTGGAAGGTCTGGCCGCGTGGCGGGCCGCCCAGTTGGCGCACCGCCGCCGTCTGGTCAACAAGCTCAACCGGCTCAACGACAAGCTGCGCAAGGAGATCAAAAAACCGCGACCGTCGAAGGAACTCATCCACCAGGTCGACACGCGGTTCCATCGCTGCTACGTGGAAGGGGGCGCCGGACCCCGTCTCCTGGCTCTGCACGACGCCATCAAGCCGCAGGCCGAGCGGTACTCGCGACTATACGTCGACGCCCTGATCGACCAGCTCGTACTGTCCGTCGACGAGCACCAGGCCACGATCGATGCCATCGAGGACGGTGACGCGGAACGGGCGCAGCTGGCAACGCAGACCAATTGGCGCAACGCGGGCGATCGGCTCGGCGACGTGATCGAGCGCGCGGGGGAGCTGGGTAGCTGGTAGCAGCCTTGCGTGTGGCGCCCCGCGGGTGCCGGCCCTGCCGACTCCCGGACGCCCTCCTGGCATCCGCGCGCATCCATCCACGGACAGCTATCTTCCATGTCCGCCGTGAACCGATTCGCGCGCGTTTGTTTCAATGTCAGGTCAGAAGGAGGGTCGGACGATGTTCCGCTCACCCATCAGCCCCGCCACGGCCCGTACACCCTTCCTCCTCCTCGCGCTGACCACGGCTCTTTCCTCGTGCGAAACCGAATCGCCGACAGGAAACCCGACGCGTGAGACGCTGCCGGGCGGGGGCATCCTGGTCCGCTATCCGGGCCTCCCCGCCATCGACTCCGTGGGCCCCGAAGTCACCGAGGCGCAGATCGACCTGCAGTTCGGGAGCGTGGAGGGCGACGACCCGAATCTGCTCTTCGGCGACATCCGGGGAATCCAGGCAGCGAGCGACGGCACCATCTACGTGCTGGACTTCACGGCCACCGAGGTGCGGGCCTACGATCCCGCTGGCCAATATCTGCGAACGGTCGCGCGACGGGGTGAAGGCCCGGGCGAGATCACAGCGGCCAACGGGATCTTTCTCGCGGGCGACACGCTGCTGTGGATGCACGATCACGGCAAATGGATGGTCATCGGAGTGGATCCCGACGGGGACGAAGTCAGCCGGTTCCAAAAGCCGGTCCTGAGCTACAGCTACATCTGGACGGCCGTCTTCGACCGTCAGGGACGCTACTGGCGTAGCACTTCCCACTCGGACGAGGAAAGACGATATCCACCGCCCGCGGGCCTGAGTTCGACGAACCGGCGGCGCTACTACAAGTCCTACGATCTGGCCAGCGGCGCCATCGACTCGGTCTTCCTCAGTGAGAGCAGCGTTCGATCATACCGCTACCAGGACTCGAACGGGCTCTGGCAGCTTCTCCCCATTCGCTTCCAGAGCGGGGAAATGATCCGGGTGAACCCGGCCGGGGGATTCTGGCGCGCGAACAGCGCTTCGTACCGCATTGCCCGGACGGGCGAGGCGGGCGACACGCTGGTCGTCATCGATGCCGGGATGCCCGCACTGCCGGTCACGGACGAGGACCGATCCGGTTTCGTCGAGCGAATGGTCGAGGTCAGAGGCGCCGAGATCCGTCGCGAGCTTGAAGAGGTCGCGGCCCTCATGCCGGACGTCAAGCCCATTCTCGGCGGCATGTTCGTGGACGACGAAGGTGTGCTTTGGGTGGAGAGGGTCAAACCTCCGGATGCGCCGGCCTTCTACGACAGGTTTTCCCAGGACGGCGACTATCTGGGGTCGGTCCGCTTCGGGTTTCAGCCGGGAGGCGGTCTGTGGATTCAGCACGGCAACATCTACACCTGGGTGGTGGACGACCTGGGTGTGCCGTTTGTCGTGAGGGCGCCGTTGTCGTGATGCCGGTCCCCCGCCGGGCCGGCAGCTCCGGGAGTATCGTCGGCTCCAGGCCACCACGCGTGCTCCCGACCATGCGCCGCGTCGGCGCCTTTGCCCTCATCGTCGCCTCCTCTTCCTGCACTACCGACGCGCCCACCGGCAACCCGACACGCGAGACGCTCCCCAACGGCGCCACCCTCGTCCGCTATCCCGAACTCCCCGCCATCGACTCCGTCGGCCCCGAAGTCACCGACGTGGAGATCGACCTGCAGTTCGGGAGCCGCGAGGGCGACGACCCCAACCTCACCTTCGGCAACATTCGGGGCATCCAGGCCGCGAGCGACGGCACCATCTACGTGCTGGACTACCAGGCGGCCGAGGTCCGGGCCTACAATCCCGACGGCGAGTACCTGCGTACCATCGCGCGGCGCGGCGAAGGCCCCGGCGAGATCGCGGAAGCCAACGGGATCATTCTCTCGGGCGACACGCTGCTGTGGATCCACGACTATTTCCAGAACCGGATCGAAGGGGTCGATCCCGCCGGTGCCGAGGTTCGCTGGTTCACCAAGCCGGTCTTCGGCTACGGTTACATCTGGGACGGGACGTTCGACCGGCAGGGTCGCTACTGGAAAGAGACCAGCCATCGTGACGATGACGAGGGCGACCGCGGCGATCCCGAGCCCGGGCTGCTCTCGAGCACCTATCGTCTCTACTTCAAGTCCCATGACCTGTCCACGGAGCAGGTCGACTCGGTCTACATGGGTGAGACGACCAGCCGCGCCTACCGTTCCGCTGCGGACTGGGGTGCTCAAATCCCCTTCGACCCCTCCGACAACCATGTCGTCAACCCATCCGGGGGGTTCTGGAGCGCGAACACGGGCTCATACCGCCTGACGCGCACGGGTGAGGACGGCGACACACTGCTGGTCATCGAAGCGTCGCTGCCCGGCATCCCGGTTACGTCCGATGACCGATCCGCCTACGTCGAGAGATGGGCCGAGCGCGAACCGGAGTACCGCCGTGACTACGAAGCGGTCGCCGCCCTCATGCCGGACTTCAAACCCATTCTCCAGGGCATCCTGGTGGACGACGAGGACCGGCTATGGGTGCGGAGAACCGTCCCGCCCGACGCCCCACCCTTCTTCGACCGGTTCTCGCAGGACGGCGACTATCTGGGTTCGGTGCGTCTCGCCTTCCAACCCGGATACCGGTACTGGATGCAGCACGGCGCCATCCACACCTGGATCGTGGACGACGTGGGGGTGCAGTATGTAGTGAGGGCGCCGTTGTCGTGAACCCATCGCTCACCACTCGCGACTTCGGGGCGGAGAGCGCGAAGAAACCAGGCCTGCTCCCAGGGAGATACACCATGTTCCGCACCGCGTCACGACTCGCATTGATCGCCACCACCTTCTCCTGCGCCACCGAATCCTCTCCGGGGGCCCCAGCGCGCGAGACACTTCCCAACGGAGCAACGCTCGTCCGCTACCCCGGCCTTCCCGCCATCGACTCCGTAGGCCCCGACGTCACCGACGTGCAGGTGGACCTGCGGTTCGGCAGCCGCGAGGGCGACGACCCAAACTTCATCTTCGGCAATATCCGGGGAATCCAGGCTGCCAGCGACGGCACGATCTACGTGCTGGACTACCAGGCAGTCGAGGTCCGGGTCTTCGGTCCCGACGGCGAGTACCTGCGCACGATCGCGCGGCAGGGCGAAGGCCCCGGCGAGATCATGGAAGCCAACGGGATCATCCTGTCGGGCGACACGCTCCTGTGGATGCACGACCATTCCCAGTGGAAGATCATAGGTGTGGATCCCCACGGCGAGGAGGTTCGCCGGTTCACCAAGCCTATCCTCAGTTACGGGTACATCTGGGACGGGGCGTTCGACCGGCAGGGGCGCTACTGGCGGGAGACCAGCCACTCCGACGACGAGGACGAGGACGAGGAGACAGGTCCGTACGAGGGCACCGCGCGATCATACTACAGGTCCTATGATCTCTCCACGGAAACGGTCGACTCGGTGTACCTGGGCGAGTACACCTACCGGGGGTACGCTTCCATCACGGACATTGGAGGGTCGTACTACGGCATCCCGTTCGAAGCATCCGACATCGACGTCCTGAACCCGCCCGGAGGTTTCTGGAGTGCGAACACCGGCTCATACCGCCTGGTACGCCTCGGTGAGGGCGGAGACACGCTCCTGGTAATCGAATCATCGCTGTCCGGCATGCCGGTGACCTCGGAGGACCGGTCCGCCTACGTGCAGAGAACGGTCGAACGCCGGCCGGAGGAACGCCGCGCCGCCGAGGCAGTCGCCGCCCTCATGCCGGACTTCAAACCGATCCTCGAAGGCTTGCTGGTGGACGACGAAGGGCGGCTCTGGGTGGAAAGGGCCACCCCGAGCGACACACCACCCTTCTACGACCTCTTTTCGCAGGACGGCGATTACCTGGGTTCGGTGCGTTTCGGGTTCATGCCCGCACCCTACAGCCCGATCTGGGTCCAGCATGGCGCCATCTACACATGGGTCGTAGACGAAGTGGGTGTGGAGTACGTTGTCAGGGCCCCCGTGCCGTGAGGCTATGGGCAAACACAACCCAACGGAAAGGTGCGGTGAATACATGGCGACCTGGAAGACCGTAGTTGCGAACCCGGGTCGACTGGTGGCCCAACAGCCGCCTCGTCGCGGTCGGGGTTCATCGGGACTTGCCGTCGCGATGACGGCCGCCGCACCTCTTCTCACGGCCGCCGCGGCCTTCCTCACGGGGTGCGACAACTCCCCAATCTCCGACGACACCTTCCTCACCCGCGCCGAACGCACCGACTACCGCGAAACCAGCTCACACGCCGACGTCGTGGATTTCCTTGAGCGCGCAGCCGCCAGGTCGCCCTCCATCCACTACACCACCTACGGCTATACGACCGAGGGACGCCCACTTCCCCTGGCCGTCGTCGGCGACATCGAAGACCCGACCCCCGCGTCCGTCCGGGCTTCCGGCAAGACCGTCGTCTACCTGCAGGGCAACATCCACGGCGGCGAAGTGTGCGGGAAGGAGGCGCTTCAGATGTTGCTCCGCGACGTCCTGGCCGGCGACCACCGCGCGTGGCGCGAGTCGATGGTCCTGCTGATCGCGCCCATCTACAACGCGGACGGCAACGAACGGGTGACGCTCACCAACCGCGGCCGCCAGCACGGGCCGATCGGAGGGATGGGCCAGCGGCCGAACGCCCAGGGCTACGACCTGAACCGCGATCACATGAAGCTCGAGTCGCCGGAAGCGCGGTCGGTGGCGCGGCTGTTCAGCCGGTACGATCCGCAGGTCGCCGTCGATCTGCACACGACGAACGGCACGCGGCACGCCTACCACCTCACCTACTCGCCCCCGCTCCACCCCAATACCCCGCCCGGGATCGACCGCTTTCTCCGCGACGGCCTCTTCCCCCACGTGACCGAAGAGATCCGCAACAAGCACGGCTGGGAGTACTACTACTACGGGAACGCGTTCGCGCGCGGCGGCGGCGAGCCCGGCTGGTACACCTTCGACCACCGCCCGCGCTTCAACAACAACTACATCGGTCTGCGCAACCGGATCGCGATCCTGAGCGAGGCCTACTCCTACGCGTCCTTCGAGGAGCGGGTGCTCGCGACGCTGTATTTCGTCGAAGAGATCCTCGACTACGTCCATGAGCACGCGGACGAGGTCCGGCAGGTCGTCGCGGATGCCGATGCCGCCACGGTGGTGGGTGATTCGCTGGCGCTGCGGGCCGCACCCGAGCGCTCGGCCGAGCCGGTCGACATCCTCATGGGCGCCGTGGTCGAGGAGGCGCACCCGCTCACCGGGCGCCCGCTGCTCCTGCGCGCCGACACGCAGTACGTCGAGACCATGTACGAGTACGGGACCTTCTCGCCGACGCTCAGCGAACGCGTCCCCCAAGCCTACCTGATTCCCGCCGGTCTGGATGAGGTCCTGACAAGGCTCGCGGCACACGGCATCGCGCTTGAACCAGCCGAGGCCGCACCCCTGGGTGTGGAATCATTCCACATCGATTCGATACGGACTGCCGAGCGGCCGTTTCAGGGGCGCAACGAGCAGACGCTGTTCGGGCATTACGAGCCCGGCCAAGTCACCCCGGGCCCCGGCGACATGCTGGCCCGCGTCGGCCAGCCGTTGGGGCGCCTGCTGTTCAGCCTGCTGGAGCCGCAGTCGGACGACGGGTTCGCGAACTGGGGGTTTCTTGCGGACCGGGTGGAGGATGGCGGGGTGTATCCGATTGCGAGGGTGCCAGGGTGACGATTGGACGGCATTCACAGCCGGGAAGGAGATATCCCATGAGGCAAGCGGCTGCGAACTGTGGTCTCAAGGTTGGGGTGGCCGTGATGCTGGCCTGCGGTGCTGAGCCCGGGCCCAACATCAACGGTGTTTGGACGGGCGTGGCGGAGGAGGGCAGAGGGGACCCGTGGACGCTGGAGATCACGGACAGCAACGACAAGCTCGATGGAACCTACACCACGACGAACCCCGATCCCGATGGCGCGCCTACCATAACCGGAGACATCAGCGGACTCTATGACCACCCCGCCGTGAGCGTGAGGCTTGTCGTACGATTCCAGGGTGCTCCGGTTCACTGGGACTGCGAATACGCCGCGACTGTCAACGGGGACAGGGACTCCATGTCGGGCACCGTTGACTGCTACCTGGGCTTCTATCACGTACTTTCCGAGACGCTGACCTTGGCCAGGGAGTAGGTGGATGGAGCCCGGGCGCCGAGAGCGGTGCGGCGCAGGGCACTGGCCTCCTAAACCCCCTCCCACCCCTCCTCGCCCCGCCGGAGCAAGAGCTCCGCCTGCGCCCGAGTTCTCTGCGGCACCTCGTGGCACCGCCGGCACCGCGCCTCGTACGTCTCCGCACCCCCCACCTTGATCGTCGGACCCTCCGCGGGCGCCGGCTTCCCGTCGATGAGGCGCTGGTTCCTCGTCGCCGAATCGCCGCACACGACGCAGATCGCGTTCAGCTTGTCGATCCGCTCCGCGCGTGCCAGGAGCAGTCCCATGGGACCGAAGGGCTCGCCGCGGAAATCCATGTCCGTGCCGGCCACGATCACGCGCATCCCCCCGTCCGCCAGCGCATCGGTAACCTCGCAGATGCCGTCGTCCAGGAACTGGGCCTCGTCGATGGCGACGACCTGCGTCTCGGGGAGGATCTTTTCGGCGAGCTGCACGGAGTTGGACACGGGCTCGGCGTCGATTTGCCGGCCGTCGTGGGACGAGATCTGGAACTGGCCGCCGTAGCGGTCGTCGAGGTGGGACTTGAAGAGCTGAACTCGTCGGCGGGCGATGAGGGCGCGCCGCACGCGCCGGATCAGTTCCTCGGACTTTCCGCTGAACATGACGCCGGCGACGACCTCGATCCATCCGTGTCCGGTCCCGTGTCGCATGGCTCCCCGGCCCGCCGATCAATACCCCAGAACGCCGTAGCTGCCGTCCAGGATCAGGCGAACGGAGACGTACAGTCCCAACGCCGGAATCAACACCCACACGGAATTCGGGGCAACGACATACGCGTACAGCTCACCCCTGGTGACGTGTCTCTGCCGCCCGGCCACGAAGAAGCTGACCCAGTACATCGACGACCCAAACACCCACTGCCAGAACAGCATGGCCCCGATGATGCCGGCGACGATCGCCGGCAGGAAATCGACCGTATAGGCGGCGTAGAGGACCAGGGTGGGGACGGGCGTTACGAAGCCGTTGCCGATGTCGACGTTGAAGCCGAACGTTTCGCGATCCGGATAGGACGGATCGATCAGCGAGTACGTCGCCCAGGCGTCCGCCCACACCATCGGAGACAGCATTCGTGTCAGCGGCACCCTGGTGGTCAGGAATTCGACGGCCGGTGTGCGGCCGGTCTCCTCCCTCCGTCCGTGCCAATACTCGGAGCGCGCAGCGATGTAGTTTCTTCGGAAGAACAGGCACATCTCCCAGTAGCAGATGAGCAGGTTCGTCGAGAAGAACAGGCTGAACACGGCGTGGACGACGTTGAAGTCGCCGTGGATGTGGTAGCGAATACCGACGCCGGGAAGCGCAAGGAGCGCGATCACCAGGGCAATGTGAAGTCCGACTGGCACTCCCCGCCCATCATGTTGTACGGTTCGGGTCGAATCCGCTGGCTCGGGGGCGTGTTCGACCGTGCTCATCGACGGCTTCTTCGGGGCGGGATGGGGGGATCATCGAAGGGGAGTGCGTACGATTGTGCCGGCAGCGCCGATGTGGCCGACGAGGCCACCGCGACGTACGGCTGCGGCGTATAGGGCGACATGTCCAGATCCTCGCCATCGAAGTAGGCCAGCCGGTTCGGCGTCGTCCTCGTCATGAGCCAGAGAAGCTGGGCGGACAGCCGCTCCGGCCGGTACCGAACCGCGAAATACGGTAGAATCGTCTCCGCAACATCCTCCCGGTCGGGAAAATCCTGCGCGTAGTCGGAGATGGAGACGCCGTCCGCCTGCTGGGCCGAGCGCCAGCCGGGCGAGTCCGCATGGTCCGGATCGAGCGAGGCGTGTGCGCCTTCGTGCATGAACACCTCTTCCAGGAACCCGTCGTTGACGGCCCTGCGGGTGCCCGGATCCTCCGTATGGATCAGGATGCTCCCGTTGTAGGAGTTGCCGCCGAATGCCCCCTGTCCCGCATTCACCTCCACCTCCTGGAGGTTCGCCAGGAGAGCGGCCGGCAGGCGCCCCATCGCGGGCCCGAAGACTTCGATCTCCGCCTCGGCCGCCTCCGCGCTGCCGAATTCCGGATTGAACTGCCACTCCACCGTGCGTTCGCCGAACTGCACATCGAACAGGTAGGCGTTCACCGTGATCCAGGCGTTGGCCCGCCGGTCGAAGATCTCCCGAAACCCGCGACCTGTATGGGTGACGCTGCCGAACGACGAGGGGTCGTCGGGGCCGAGGATCTCCGGGGTTACCCATACCGTTCCGCCAAACGGCGGCTCCCCGGTGTGCGGGAGTCCGATATCGAGCGTCAGGTCGGAACGAACGTCGACCTCGATGGTTGTTCGCCGGTAGCTGGGCGCGGCGCTGACGGTGATTCCGACCCTCCCACCGGGCACGCCCGACAGCTGGTACTGCCCGAGTGAATCGGTGTTCGTGGATGCCGACCCCGCTTCCACCCGCACGGCCGCGCCGGGAATCGCCAGACCCGCCATCCGGCTGTCGGTCACCTTGCCGGAAAGCGTGAACGACCCCACCACCGCCGGTTCGGTCTCGCCGCAGGAGACGGCGACCAGGCCGGCCATTCCCACCAACACGGCGATTGCGATTGGGCGACGCGTCATTTCCGTATACTCCGTTGAGACACACTCGAACCACTGCGCTACACTCGCCAAAACCTACCGAAGCGGGGCGTTGGACGCACGGACGCGCCTTCCACTAGCTTCCCCCACCATGCCAACCCACTGGGCCATCGATCTCGGCACCTCCAACACGACCGTCTGCGAAGACCGGTCCGGCCAGCCGCACGTCGTGAACCTCCCCGACCAGGCCAAGCTTGAGCCCATCACGCAGACCCCCGTCATGCCTTCGTGCGTCTGCGTCATGGACTCCGATGGCGACAAGGTCCTGATCGGGCAGGAGGCCGTCACCTACAACTGGGACGGACGGGCCACGGGTTTCGCGCGCGGCTTCAAGCGCTACCTGGGGATGGAGAGCAGCCGGGCCATGGCGCGCGTGGGCGGGCGGACCTTCACCGCGCACGACGTCGCATCGCTCTTTCTGCGCGAGGTCGTCCGCACCCTCGAGGCGCGCTTCGACGAGGAGGTCACCGACGTTACCATCGCCACGCCGAGCGGCTTCTACGAGACGTACCGGGCCGAACTGCAGACGATTCTCCGGCGTGTGCAACGCCGCGGCTGGTGGGGACGCATCTGGGCGCGCCTTCGGGGGAAGCCGGGCGGGATCGTGTTCCGCACCCTCGACGAACCGGTCGCGGCCGCGCTCGGCTACGGGGTCGATGTGGGACGCCCCACCACCGTGGTCGCCTTCGATTTCGGCGGTGGATCGATGGAGGCGGCAGTCGTGCGAACCCACGGCGCGCAAACGGTGGAGACTGGCCGGGCCGAGGTGCTGGCCAAGCAGGCCGTCGAACTGGGCGGGGACGACATCGACCGCTGGATTCTGGAGCGGCTCGTCCCGTCGGCGCTGCACGACTGGCCCGAATGGGAGGTCGCGCTCCGGTGGGAGGCCGAGCGCGTGAAGCTGCTCGCGAGCGCGGGGAGCGAGGGCGATTTCACCTTCCGCAATGAATCGTACGGGAGACTGGACTACCACGTCCTGCGCGACCTTCTAGCCGAAAACGGCCTCTACACGCGCATCGGGGAGCTCCTGGACGACACGCTCACCGAGCTGCGGACCCGGCACGGCGTCCTCCCCGATGCCATTGACGACATCATCCTCGAGGGCGGCTCCACCCTGCTTCCCGAAGTGCGCAACGTCGTGGGCGATGTGCTCGGCCGCGACAAGGTGCGTGAGTGGCTTCCCTTCGCGGCCGTCGCGCGCGGCGCCTGTATCTTCGCCGGTGGCGCGCACGTCGAGGACTTTATCTACCACGACTACGCGATTCGGCTCCTGCCCGAGGACGACAAGGGAGCCGAGTACGAACTCCTCATCCCCGGCGGAACCCGCTTCCCCACGATCGACAACTTCGTGACCCGCTACTATGCCCCCGGCTTCGACGGCCAGCGGCATATCAACCTCTTCATCTGCGAGGTCGGGCGCGTGGCCGGGCGTCCGGTGGACTGGACCGAGCGACCCAACGGTTCCCGCTATTTCGTCCCCACTACCGCGGGTGAACGGGCGTTTTGCCTGTGCCTCAACGAGGCGGATCCGGCGCTGCCGCTCAGTCCGGCCGGCAGGGGAACCGCGCCCCGCCTGCGCGTGACCTATTCGGTTGACGAAAACCGCTGGCTGTGCGTAACGGTACATGACCTGCACCGGAAGACCGACCTGAGCGTCAAACACCCCGTGGTACGATTGCGATGAGCGAACTGAGAGCCCTCTTCGGGCCGAGCCAGGAGAAGATCTGGCGACAACTGTCCCGCGAAGTGGGCGGGAAATTCCGCGAAGGTGGGATTTTCAGTTCGCACGCCGTTCAGGTCCGCAGCGAAGACTGGCTCATCACGCTCGACACGTACACGCAGGGCGGCCAGACGCCCCACAAGTACACCAGGCTCCGCGCGCCCTACTACAACCCGGAACGCTTCAGGTTCGAGATCTACCGGTCAGGCTTCTTCACGGAGTTGTGGAAGGGGATGGGGATGCAGGATGTCGAGGTCGGCCATCCCCGATTTGATCGTGACTTCGTGATCAAGGGCAACTTTCCCGGGCGGATACGGCGGCTCTTCGGCAACGAGAAGATCCGGCATTGCATCGATGCCCAGCCCAGAATCCGCATGTCCGTCAAGGCACACGAAGGGATGCTCAGCAAGTTCCCTGCCGGGGTGGACGAACTTCACTTCGAGTCGGACAGTACCATCAAGGATCTGGTGCGACTCCGCACCCTCTTCGATCTATTCGCCGAGGTCCTGCAGCAGCTCTGCCACGAGGGAAAGGCGTACGAGGACGATGTCCGGATCCACATGCGGCGGTTGCTCGCGCCCGGGGGGCAAATCAGGGACAAGTTTGTGATCTGGGAGGGGGACGAGCCGCGCCGCGACGCGGCCGCCGCGCTCGGACGGCTGGGGGACCCCGCAGCCGGTCGCGCGCTCGCCTCGGTGCTCAAGGACGGGGACACCGTGCTCGTCGCGCGGGCGATCGAAGCGCTCGCCCGGATCGGGGACGCGCGGGCGATCGGTCCACTCGTCCGCAGACTCGGCGACATCAAGGTGGCCGGCGAGGGCCGGACCATCCGCGATCACGTCGCCGATGCGTTGAGGCAGCTCGGAGAAGGGGCGCTCGTCGACGCCGTGCGGACCGCGTTGGACGGCGATTTCGCACGTCTCAAGGCGTACGATGGCGAGCATAGGGCGGAGATCATCGAGGCGCTCGCCAACTCCATCCGCTGGCGTGCCGCCACGCACCCGGCGAACGCGCTTGCCGAAATCCACGCCGTGGAAGCGCTGCCCCGGCTCCGCACGGTCCTGAGGAACTTCGGCTCGCGGGACCCCGCCGGTAAGGCAGTCGCGGAGGTGATCAGGAAACTCGAGTCACGGGCTTCGCTACCACGCGCCGCCACCGCGCCCGATGCCCCGGTTGACACGCTGCCGCGTGCCGCGCGGGAGCCGGGGCCGGATACCCGGACGCTGCCGCGCGGCTCCCGCGACCCGGACGAATAACCTCAGGCGCCCGGCAACCTGTACGGGACGGCCTTCCCTACGGCTTCGTCAACCGTCTCCGGCGTGAGCAGAACGGTCACGGTGACGGTGAGCGCGCCCGCGGCGGCGATGTTCAGCGAGAGCGCCGTTGCCGTCGCTTCGTCGGGAAGGTCGGCGATCAGATAGAGGTCGCATTCGCCGAAGGCATAGTAGAACCCTTCCAGGGTACCGCCCGCCGCCTCGACCGTCCGGCGCAGCGCGGCCTCCCGGCCGGTGCCGCCCTCGGCGAGCAGCCCCTTGAGGCCGGATTGGGTGTAACTGGTGCGAAACATGTACTTGGCCATGACTGTCCTCGGTGCTCGGGATCGCTCGGTGATGAGATGGTCTAATGTAGCCGTCCGTTGGCCCACTTCCGCAATGGCGTGGGTAGTGGCGGCAATGCGGTCAATTCATGTTCGTTCCCGCGCGCTCCCCCCACCCCCCGCCCACCACATGGCCGCAAGGGTCCCCACTCCGAACACGGCAAAGGCGCCAACCTGCGCGTACATCGTCCCGTCGAAGCTCTGGCCCACGAGCGCGCCCAACGGCACCCCGATGAACGTGGTCAGCGAGGCGACCACCGCCGCCCCCACCCCCGCGATGTGGCCCAGCGGATGCATGGCCAGCGCATTGAGATTCCCGAAGACGAGGCCGTAGCAGAAGAACACGACGAGCAGGTACGCCATGAAGAGCCAAAACGGAGGCAGCCCTTCGAAGGCGAAGGCCAGCGCCCACGCGACGACCGAGACCAGTGTAACGGACACCGCCGCCGCCTTCGCGAGCCGGCGCATCCCAAGCTTCATCACCAGCCGACCGTTGACGAGCGAAGCGCACCCGAAGGCGAGCGCCAGCACGCCGAACCAGAGCGGAAAGAGCGCGCCGGTCCGATAGGCATCCTGGAAGATCTGCTGGGCCGAACTCAGGTAGGCGAGGAACGGCGCGAACACGCATGCGATGGCAAGGGTGTATCCGAGCGCGGTTCGGGTGCGCAGGACCTCCAGGGCGCCCGCGCCGATGTCCCGCGGGGAGAAGGGGCGGCGGTGGGCGGTGGGCAGTGTTTCGGGCTGGCGAAGCGCAAACCACGTCAACGCGATCGCGCCGATGCCAAGGATGGTGACGAAGATCGCGCGCCAGCCTCCGAGCCACAGAATCCCCTGGCCGAGCGCCGGAGCGACGGTGGGAACGAGGATGAAGACTGACATGGCGAGCGACATGAGACGGGCCATCCGGCGGCCCTCGTACTGATCGCGCACCATGGCGATGGTCACGATGCGCGGTGCCGCGACCCCGACGCCCTGCAGGACGCGGCCCGCGATCATCACCTGGAATGTCGGCGCGAAGATGCTCACGAGGCACCCGGCCATGAACAGGGCGAGGCCGGCGTGTATGGCAGCCCTGCGTCCGATGCGGTCGGAGAGCGGGCCGAAGAGGATCTGGCCCAGGCCAAGGCCCAGGAACAGAGCTGTCACGACGAACTGCGTGTCATTGCGGCGAAGCGCGCCGAGGTCGCGGCCGATCTCGGGCAGCGCCGGCAGCATCGCGTCGATCGAGAGCGCGACGAGCGACATCAGCAGGGCGACGAGCGCAATGAATTCGCCGGGACGCAGGGCGGGGCGAGCCGCCCCGGTCCGGCTCATCTTCCTCCCCCGGGCACTCGCCGGTTACTTCTCAACCGCGTACATCCGCACGTATTCCACGTCCCGCTCGTCCCGCCAGACCCCGAGCAGGGGTACCCCCCTTCCGGCTTCGAAGCGGGCGGGCAGGATGATCGTACACAGTCGCATTCGCGTTCCCCTTTTTCATTCCCGGCTCACCGACTTCGCAGGGGTCGTTGCCGCCGAATCGTTCACAACGTAAACCGCGCTTTCCATTATGTCAACTTGAGTTGACATCCGATGCACGCCTTCGCGCGGATACACCGCCGCCCGCCCTGTCACGTCACCGGGGATCGGGTCTACCTTCCAGCGGTCCGTTACCACCACAGAGGATCAAGTCGCCATGACCGCCACGAAACCCGCGAACCCCCGTCCCACCCTCACAGCGCTCATCCTCCTCGCCACTCTCGTCCCCCCCTCCAACCTCCTCGCCCAGGCCACCCCCACCCCCGGCCAGCAAGTCGCCCTTGTCACCGGTTCCACCTCCGGCCTCGGCCGCGAGCTCGCCCTCCGTCTCGGCGCGCGCGGCGATCACGTCATCGTCCACGGGCGCAACGCGGAACGCGGCGCGGAAGTCGTGGATTCCATCAACGCGGCGGGGCCCGGCAGCGCCCGCTTCTACCGCGCCGACTTCGCGTCCTTCGCCGAGACCCGCGCCTTTGCGGAAACCCTGTTGGCCGACTACGACCGCCTCGACATCCTCATCAACAACGCCGGCTTCGGCTCGGCCCCGAACGAGCGTATGCTCAGCGAGGACGGACACGAGTACCGCTTCCAGGTCAACTACCTCTCGACCTTCCTGCTCACCCACATGCTCATGCCGCGACTGGTGTCCAGCACCCCGGCGCGGATCGTGAACGTGTCGTCGGGCGCGCAGACCCCGATCGACTTCGACGACGTGATGATCGAGAACGACTTCAGCGGGCGGCGCGCGTACGCCCAGAGCAAGCTCGCCCAGATCATGTTCACCGTCGACCTGGCCGAGGAGCTGGAGGGGACCGGGATCGTGGTCGGGTCGCTTCACCCGGCGACGTATATGCCGACCGGCATGGTGCTGCGGCTGGGCGCCACCCCCCGCGCGACTATCGCCGAAGGGGCCGATGCGGTCATGCAGGTGGTGGATTCGGACGACTTCGAGAGCGGGCAGTACTTCAACGGCTTGAGGCCCGCGCGCGCCAACGCCCAGGCCTACGACGAGGAGGCGCGGGCCCGGCTCAAAAGGCTGAGCCAGGAGCTGACGGGGATCCGCTGACGGCTGGGGACGGCGCCGGCCGGTCGGCGGCCTACCGGCGTGCGTCCAGATCCTGGTAGTACCCGCCCACGATGACGAAGTCCCTGTCGGATACCGGCGAGTAGTACCGGATCGCGTAGCTGTCCTTGCAGAGAACGTCGTCCGGGTCGGTGGGATCGTCCCAGCACCATTCCACGAACCCGCCTCCATCCTCAGCGCCGGTGGCCATCATCTCCTGAACGACCAGGGTTCCCCTGTCGTCCTTCAACTTGTCGACCTTCTTGCGGTCCATGTCCGGATCTTCACCGTGGATGAATACCTGTCCGCTGGTGGTGAAGAGAATCAGGTACATGTTGCCCACATTGTAGTCGCTGCCCTCCGTTCTGAACTCCTCCAGGACGCGCGTGCCTTCGTCCATGTCTTCGATCCGGCCGAAGACGGACTCGGCCCAGAGCACGAAAGCCTTGAGCGATTCCCGGTCCACCACTTCGCCGGCGGTGACCTTGTTCACCTGTGCGTGAGCCGGGCGGGGGGATGGGGGACTGAAGGCGAGGACGGACAGCGTGAGGAGGATGGGGACGGATCTGGGCATGAGGGGGTTCGTGGCTTGGGGTGTAACGTGAGGTGTACCAAAAGGATAGGGAGCGCTGGCCTGCGCGTCCATGATTGGAGGCGTGCCAATGGCGTCGCTGCGGAGCTGAATCTATCGCTACGCCGTCGACGTACTTGGCGCATGGCATTTCCGCGCGAAACGCCACACCTGACCCG
This sequence comes from Longimicrobiales bacterium, assembly GCA_965208295.1. Classification (GTDB taxonomy): domain Bacteria; phylum Gemmatimonadota; class Gemmatimonadetes; order Longimicrobiales; family Gaopeijiaceae; genus Bin94. The sequence continues at coordinate 3,538,961 of OZ242328.1, forward strand.
CGCCCCTTCAAGGAGCAACGACCATACACCGCCTCCCCGTACTCGCCCTCGCCGCTCTGATGATCGCGGCGTTCGCCCGGCCCACCCCGATCCCGCCGCCCCAGCAATTGTCCTACCGCCTCCCGTCGCCGCCCACCGCGACCTATCAGGTGGTGGACACGACCCGGGTGACCGTGGGCACGCCGATGGGTCCGATGGAGGGATCGGGGGCTTCTTCCTTCACCTTCACGGCGACGTTCTCGGCCGAAGGGGATGCGGTGCGCGTTTCCGGAGAACTGACCGCGTTCGAGGCGCAGGGAAACGACCCGCTGCGCGGTCCGAGCTCCATTGGCAGAAGCCAGGCGGGCGTAGGGGATTTCGAGGTAGTGCTGGGGCTGCGGGGAGTCAGGGAGAAGGTGACCGGGGTGCTGCAAGGTGGCGACAGCGATCTCCCCATATGGGCTACGAGGGAAGCGTGGACATGGGGGACCCGAGCCCGGTGAGCATGAAGACCACAGCCGTGACGCGGGTCACGCTACAGATGTAAACCTCGGCGCACGGTTGCTCCAGGGGTACCGGCAACCGAATATTCGTCAGCGGTGATTCTCGCGGGGGACGGGCAGCGGGCACGTCACTTCAGACCCAGGCCGACACGACTAGATGGCTTCCAGCGCAAGAAACCACGGCGAACCAGGCGGCCCCATCGCCTACATGGCGAGCAACAGCGTCGCCGCCAACCTGCTCATGGTCGGGATCCTCGTCGCGGGAGTGGCGTCGTTCTTCGGGCTCGAACTGCAAGCATGGCCCACGGTGCCCTTCAACCAGGTCGAGGTCTCCGTCGCCTATCCGGGCGCCACCCCCGAGGAGGTGGAGGAGGCCATCGTCGCCAAGATCGAGGACGAGGTCGAAGGGCTGGGCAACGTGAAGGCGGTGAAGTCCGTGGCGGCCCCGGGCATGGCGTCGGTCAGGGTGGAAATGCGGTCGGGCACGGACATGAACGATGCCCTGGCCGAGGTGGAAGCGGCGGTCGGCCGAATCCAGACGTTCCCGGGAGAAGCCGAGCGGCCCCAGATGCGGGAGTTGACCAACGCCGAGAGCATCATGCGCCTGGTCGTCTACGGCGATGTCCCCGAGCGGACGTTGAAGGAGCTTGCCTACCGGATCGAGGATGAGCTCGCCGCGCTGCCTTCCGTCTCCCAGGTAGAGACGAGCGGCATCCGCAACTATGAGATCTCGATCGAAGTGCCGCTGCAGCGGCTCAGAGCGCTTGGACTCACGCTCCCGGACATCGCCAACACGATTCGCCGCAGTTCGCTGGATCTGTCCGCCGGCAGCATCGACACCGAGCAGTCCCAGGTGCGGGTGCGCACCCTGGGACAGAGCTACGATCAGCAGGACTTCGAGGAGATCGTCCTGCTCAGCCGCGGGGACGGCACGGTGGTACGACTCGGCGACATCGCCGAGGTGCGCGACGGCTTCCAGGACGTGGACCTGATCGTCCGGCACGATGGTCTGCCGGCCGTCTTCGTCGAGGTATCGAGGGCCGAGGGCGAGAAGGTGATGAATGTGGCGGGCGCCGTTCGGCAGCACGTCGCCGACGAGGTGGCCCCGTCACTCCCGGACGGCGTGGGCGTCACCATCTTGAACGATGCATCCGATGCCTTCGAGGAGCGCGCCGCCATCCTCATCAAGAATGGTCTTCTCGGGCTGTTGCTGGTGCTGTTGGCTTTGGGACTGTTTCTCGAACTCCGGCTTGCCTTCTGGGTAGCCGTCGGCCTCGGGGTGTCCGGCGTCGGCGCCCTGGCCGTCATGATGGCGTTCGACCTCGCCATCCACGCGGTGTCCCTCTTCTCGTTCGTGCTCGCCATCGGAATCGTCGTGGACGATGCGATCGTCGTCTCCGAGTACATCCACCTGGAACGAATGCGGGGAACGCCGGGCGTCGTCGCGGCGATACGCGGGGCCAGGCGAATCAAGGTGCCTCTCATCTTCGCGGTGCTGACCACGATCGCCGCGTTCTCTCCTCTGCTCTTCATTCCCGGAGGGATCGGAGAGATCTGGAAAGCGCTGCCGACCATCGTCATCGCGATGCTGGTGATTTCGATGATCGAATCGCTGCTGGTGCTGCCCAACCACCTCTCTCACCACCTCCACGGACCGGACTGGGCACCCCGAACGGGCGCCGGGCGAGTCGTTGCCCGGATTCAGGGTCAGGTCGATCTGCAGTTGGGCAGATTTGTGCAGGGCCCCCTGCACCGCGGCGTGAGTTTCGCGACCGATCGACCCGGAGTGACGCTCTCGTCAGCCATCGCCCTGCTCATCCTGTGCTTTGCCATGCTGCCGGCGGGCATCGTTCCATTCACCTTTGCCACGGAGGTCGAAGGCGATTTCGCAACGGCCACCCTGGAGATGCCGGACGGGACGACGGCCCAGCGAACCTACGAGGTGGCGCGCGAGTTGGAGGCGGCCGGCCACCGGGTCATCGAGCGGATCTCCGCAGACAGGCCCGCCGATGCGCCGCCCCTGCTGTCCGGGGTAACGGTTACCGTCGGTCAACGGCCGCGAGTAGATGGAGGGGGGCTCAGTCCCAACCTCAACCTGAACCCGGAGCCCAATGTCGCCACCATATCGTTCAAGCTGCTGGACGCGCAGCACCGGCAGATTCCCACGGGAGATGTCGTGCAGGCGTGGCGCGAGGAGCTGGGTGTCCTGCCCCATGTGCGCGCACTCACCATCAGCGGCAAGATCTACGACTTGGGCAACCCCGTCGAGGCCGTGCTGGCGCATCCGGATCCCGACCGCCTCCCGGGGATCGCAACCGCGGTCGTCAATGACCTGCGCGAAGTGGCAGGTATCCACGACATCCGCTCCGATCACACTCCCGGCATCCCTGAGATCCAGCTGGGACTGCTGCCCGAAGCGCGAACCCTCGGTCTCACCCTCGAGGACCTCGCCTGGCAGACGCGGTCCGCGTTCTTCGGCGCGGAAGCGCTCAGGGTGCAGCGCGGCCGCGAAGAGGTTCGGGTGTACGTGCGGCTGCCCGAGGAGCAGCGCAACTCGATCACCGACATCGAAAGGTCGCTGGTTCGGACGGCCGGCGGCGCCGAGGTCCCGGTGAGCCGTGTGGCTTCGCTGAGCTCGGGCATGTCGCCGCCCGCCATCCATCGTCAGGACGGCCAGCGCATCGTCAGGGTCACTGCGGATGTGGATCCGGCGGTGATATCCGGCGGGCGCGCCAACCGCATTCTGGAAGACGACATCCTCGCGGCGATCGTCGCCGAGGACCCGGAACTGACTTACACCTTCGGAGGTGAGCCGCAGCAGCAGCTGGAATCCCTGAACGCGCTGGGACCCGGCTTCGGGATCGCCATGATCATGATCTTCGCGCTGCTCGCGATTCCGCTGCGCTCGTATACCAAGCCGTTCATCATTATGGCTATCATCCCGTTCGGGTTGATCGGGGTGATTCTGGGCCACTGGATCCTTGGCGTCGCACTCAGCTCCGAGTCCTTCATCGGGGTCTTCGGCCTCGCCGGCGTGGTGGTGAACGACTCCCTGGTCATGATCGACTTTATCGACCAGGAGCTCGAGGAAGGCCTTCCGGCACGAGAAGCGATCATCGAGGGCGCCAAGGGGCGTTTCCGCCCGATCATGCTGACGTCGCTGACCACCTTCCTCGGCTTCACGCCCCTCATCATCGAAGACGCGATTCAGGCCCAGTTCTTCGTGCCCTTCTCCGCCTCGATCGGCTGCGGCATCCTCTTCACCACGGTCCTGCTGATGTTCCTCGTGCCGGCGCTGACCTCGATCCACCAGCGTTGGCTGGCGCGGCGGGCACGGGCGCGCGGGCGCTCGGACGTCCGCCCTGCGATGCCGGAGCCGACTTCGGCGTAACCGTTTCGCGGGACAGAGCGCGCTTCGCTGCGCGCCCGGTTGCAGTGTCAGCCCGACGCGGGCCGCAGCGGATGCCGGTGCCCAGCCACCCGAAACTTGAAGTTCTTCGCGGGGCTCACCTTGGGCAGCGGACTCACCTTCAGTTCATAGTCCCGGGGCACCAGCTCCAGATCCAGGTGACGGGCCAGCAGCAGCAAGTTCGCCGCCAGCTGCAACTTCGACCAGCCCGACCCACCGCAGACATGCGTTCCAACACCGAATGGCACGTAGGCCCCGGTCTGTCTGTGTTCGTTGCGCGGCTTTGCGTAGCGGTCGATATCGAACGTGTCCGGTTCCGGGAAGTACTCTTCCATGTAGTGCGTAGCGGGATAGGCAACCATGCAGGTGCTGTACGCCGGCACCTCAATGCCCTGGACCTCGAAGGCATTCATGGCCGTGCGCAGATGCACCGGAATGACCGGGTGCTTTCGCAGAACTTCCATGGCGAAACGGCGGGTCGTAACGATCGCTGCCGGATCAAGATCCGCCGGGGTCGGATCTCCGCCATCGAACAGCGCGTCCGCTTCGGCCGTGATCTGTTCCCGGTAGTGCGGGTGCTTCACCAGTTCGTAGATCGCGAACGCCATCGCGCTTCCCAGGTAGTGGCCGGCGATGATCGGGGCGATGAACGCGAATCCCAGGTCGGTCTCGGGAAGGAACTGGGGATCGGCCTGATGCAAATCCATGAGATCGTCCACCAGATCGCGCCGCTTGCCCTCGCGCTGCCCCGGCGTGTGTGTCGCGTGAATCTGGGCATACAGTTCCAGCACGCGGTTCTTGTATCGCTTCATCTTCGGCGTGCGGAGCAAGAACCTGGGCAGCACGCCCATCACATGTACCAGCAGCGCCCTGTACTCGAACGTGAGCAGGTCATCAAGTATGTCCGAAGGTTCGATGCTCACGCTGAGATGGGCGATCTGTTCGCCGATCAGTCTCTGGCTGGCCATTTCGCCCGCCACGACCTCTCCGACTCCCCAACCGCGGAATGAGGCTCGGCCGAACGCGAACAGCTCATGCAGCCGATCCTTGACCACCGCGCGCGAAGTGCCGCCCCGCATGGCCCTGCGCAAGCGGAAGTGATCCGCACCGTCCAGGCTGGCGATGGAACGGGCCGTGCCCCACTCCGTCTGAAAACCCTCCAGGTAGTCGCGAGTCCTGAGGTACAGGCGGCCCTTCTTGGCGACCCAGTGATTCATCTCGACTCCGGACAGCACCACCATTTCGCGTCCGGGAAGCTTCAGCTTGAAGACCGGTCCCAACTCCTTGTTCTTTTCCGCGATGAACTTCGGCATGTTGCCGGCTCGGAAAGACTTCGATGAGAGCACAGCCCACAGACCCACCTCGGGCATGGGGCGGCGTCTCGTGGCGCGCATGCTCTTGGGAGGCCGGTACGAGGTGCGGACGGCCGTCGCGATGGCCCTCGCGATCATGTCGATCCCGCTGTAGAGCTCGATCAGTTCCTGCGCTTCTTCGTACTCGTCGGGCTCCAGCATGGCGCGGAAGCCGTCACAGTAGTGAACGAGCCCGATGATGGCCATATCGCGGGGCTCCGGGATCTCACCGTCGAAGAGGGTGCGAAAGATCCGGCCCTTGATCTCCACACCGGCACTGCCGTCCACCAGAGGGTATCGGCCGGTGCGCGCAACCTTCTTGGACAGGGTCCAGAACCCGCCGTCGTCGGACTCGAAGATGCCCTTCTTCACCAGACGGGCGACCGCCTTGTCGCTGATCGCATCCGCCCCCTTGGCGACGCGTTCCACCCAGTACTGTGGAGCATGCACCGTGCCGGTCTCGTGGCAACGGACGATGTCCTCGAGCGTGGGGTCCAGCAGATCGTCCCCTGTCGGGGTTGGATCGGTCATAAACAGCTTCTCGAGGTCGGAGTCGATCCGGTCCTCGAGGGACAGTTCCAGAAGCACGCTGCCCGCCAGCGCACAGGACATCCTCCACTCGGGGATGGGCACGAAATAGCCCGAGTCGTCGCTGTGCAGCAGCAGGAGCAGCTCTTCGGGAAATGTCATCTTGCTTTTTCAGCCTATTCGACGGGTTGATCCCACCTGTGAGCGCAGCTCCGGATAGAACTGACGACAATACAGGCGGTACTTCCCGATCGGGCCGTCGGCCCGGGAGAGTCGCGGCGGAACCCTGTACTGTTTGCGGTTCCAGATGACAATATCCTGCAGGACGAACCGCCTCTCCTCCGACAGGAAAAAGCGACTCAACAGCCTGTGGCGCAGCGGCACGGGCAGGAACCCGAGGCCCGCGAAGAATTGCCCCGGCTTGCGGATTTCCCGTACCTGGGTGACCAGGGTCAGCTCAATCTGCATCTCCGCCACGGGCGTCCCGAGGACCCACATTCTCGCATCCATACCGACCGTCTTTTCGTGGATTTCGACAAACGAGAACCCCAACCCGTGGACGTGGGTGACGGCCGAGATCTCGGAGCGGATGTTGATCATGCGCGCAAACGTGCGGACGTTCTTGAAGTCGAAGCAGCTCTTCAGGTAGGCGCCGTCGATTGTGACCGGAGCGGTCGGTTCGACATCGTAGTAGCCGTGCGTGTAGTCCAGGTGCTCCAGGTCCACGGAGTTCTCCGCGGTTTCCTGCGGATGGCCCCGGAACCGCAGCGTCGTGGAACGCAGGCTGCTCCAGTCCGTGCCGGTGGGCGGCTCCTCGGGAAGGTGCCACTGCGGTGCACGGCCGCCGCTCCCCCACCAGGCGAAGACCATCCCGAGGATCTCGGTGGTCTCGTAGACCTCCAGCTTCGCGGCTTTGGGGGCAGGGGCATGGGGAACGGCCACGCATTGTCCGGTCGCGTCGAACTCGAAGCCGTGGAAAGGACACACGAGACAGCCATCTCGCACCATGCCCCCGACAGTCGGTCCCAGGTGCGACCCCAGGTGCGGACAGTATGCGCCGGCCACGCAGATGCGACCCTCGTCGTCGCACCAGGCGACGATGTCCTCGCCCATCCAGGTCTTCTCGATCAGCCGCTTGTCGAGAAGGGTCTTGCGGTGCACGACGAAGTACCACCCCTCGGGGTAGGGCGGCAGCTCATCGATGGCTTGGCGCCTGGGTTCATTCGGTTTCGGAACCATTTCTCGGATTCCTTTCAAAGCCGTACCCCGTGGTCAACGGCTCTTGTCGTTGTGGAGGCCGGGTTGCCATGGTCCTTCAAGTCAGGCTCGGATCTGTTGACCCTGCCTGAACAGAAACTAAGTGCGTTTCCCCGTATTGGCACTAACCCGCCCATATCGCCACATCCCGCGCAGCTGTCAAGATCGACCTGTCGGCCGTGGCAAGCGAGACACCCAACTCACGCGCCAGGACCACGAACTCGGCGTCGGCCGCGGTTATGCCGCAGTCGAGCGCGGCATCGAGCGCGCGGTCGGACGACACGGTCACGATCCTCGGGCCCAGCACCCTGGCCGCGTCGTCGCACATGGCCCTGGCCTGATCGAGGATCAGTGATCCCTGGTACACGAGACCGAGCAACACGTTCCTGAGTTCGCTGAGGAGGACCGGGGGTGCGGCCCACTCCGGGTCTCGCAGCAGGAGCCGCGCCGCGCCCTCTCCGTCGGGACCACCCACGACGAGGCGCACCATGGCGCTGGTGTCGACGACGATCATGGTCGCCAGCACCTCACCGGTCCGTTTCCGGCCGCCCCGCGACGGCTCGTCACTCGCCGCCCCGCCATTGGCGCGGCCCCTCCTGCCCGGGCGCTTCAGCGCGATAACGCCGCAGTGCGGCCTCGTCCAGGTCGAGGGGACCCAGCGTCCGGTGGCGGCGGCCGATGCGCTCGAGCAGCCCGATGGCGTCGACCGGCGCCGGGCGGAGTGAGGCCGCCAGCCGGGCCAGAATCTCCCCGTTCAGGCTGCGGTGGTTTCTCTTCGCCGCCGCCTTGAGCTCCCGATGCAGCGAATCGGGGATCCCCCGCAGGGCCACGTCGGCCATTCGTCTACCTCTGCCGGGTGGATACCGGCACGCCCGGGGACGGCGGCGAGTCCGTGGGTGATAGCATAATCATATCAAAATAGTATCACCTTCTCGCCCATATGACCAGATGTCCGCATGACCAGTGCCTGCGGGACGGTTGGGCCGCCATATCCGGTTGCGCGCGGGCGATACCACGGTGGATGTGGAGATCGAGCATCAAGGCCCAGTTCCTGATTCCCTTTGCCGCGTCGCTCGGTTGCGGCGTTCTCTCTATCACGGCTATTCTTGTGATGGTTGTTCCGGTGCTATACACCCTGCATCTGCGTCTGATGCTTTCGTGGCGTCGATCCGGCGGCAGTGCCGCGTAGTCCATCTCAGATGCGGCGAGGCGAGAACCGATGACTGACACGGAGGAGAGTTTGGTGGCTGAATCCCTTAGTCTGGTACCTGAGAACGAGGGACTACTTCAACGACTTCGAGAGAGTGCGTGGCGGCGCGAACTACCCACGTGAAGCGCCACAGAATGCGGCTGGGCGAACTGTCGAAAGCGCTAAGGGATGCGTACCGCGGATCGGGCGTCGCGCCTCGCGTGCGACACTTCAACGGCTGGGTCGACCGGGCGGCGCCGGAGGCCGGAGGCGCGGGCGACTACGACCACGCGGAAACGGTCAGGGACTACTACGAGCTTTGCAACGGCTTCATGGTGTGGGGTTGGGGTGAATCCCTGCATTTCGCGCCCCTTGCGCCTCATGAAAGTCTGGAGGAGTCCAAGGTCCGTCACCAGCGCGCGATGATCGCCGAGCTGGAGTTGGAACAGGGCATGACGGTGGTCGACGTTGGTTGCGGGGTCGGCGGCCCCATGCGCCGCATCGTCCGCGAGACCGGCGTCAGAGTCGTGGGTATCAACATCAATGAGGTCCAGCTGGCGCAGGCGAAGAAGTTGAACGCCGAGGCGGGGCTCGATCACCTGGTGGACCTGAAAAGGTGCAGCTTCATGGACATGAGCGCCATCGAGGACAACACCTTCGACCGGGGTTACGCCATAGAGTCAACGTGCCATGCGCAGGACAAGCAACGCGCCTTCGCGGAGATATTCCGCGTGCTGAAACCGGGTGCCCTGTTCTGGGGTCAGGAAATGTGTCTTACGGACCGGTTCGATCCGAACTACGGTCGACACCGGGCCGTCAAGCGGGATCTCATGCGCGGTATCGCGCTGCACGACATCGCCACGTTCGGGGAAGTGAATCACGCGCTCGAAGCCGTGGGGTTTCAAGTCATTGAGGGAAGGGACCGGGATGTCCAGGAGGGACCCTCCACGCCTTGGTATCAACCCATGGAGAGTCGCCACGGGACGTTGGGGAACGCCTTGATAAGGCTTCCGTGGGGCCGCAAGGCGATCATCGCGGGATCGAAGCTGGCCGAGCTGCTGCGGCTCTTTCCGAATGGCTCGGCGGAAGTCGTTCGGCTCCTCGATCGGACCGCGGAGGCGTATGTTGCGGGCGGCAAGACGGGTATCTTCACGCCGCTGTACTGTTTTCTGGCTCGCAAACCCGCTTAGGTCCGAAAACAACGCTCATCGCCCGGTCATGAGGCCATGCTGATGTTACTGGTGCCCGCGCTGTCCTCGCTTCGGCTGCGCTGGATTGTCCGGCACAGCGGGATGCGCGCCCGCGCCGACGCCGGCCGGACGCTCAGCCCCGCGCCTTCCTGAACCTCCAGCCGTGCAGGATGCTCCCGTAGTGGTTGAATGACCGGCGCGCCTCCGCGTCGTCGAAGGGGTAGTCCGCGCCGAGTTGCCTGGCGGCGGCGAGGCCGGTGACGAAGCAGGTTTCCTGGCTGTTGATCAGGGTGTGGGCGCCGCAGTGCCAGGTGCGTCTTCGCCCCTGAAGGAGGCGGAACAGGGGGACGAGGAGCGCGACCTGGCGAATGTCGTGGACCACGTGCTGGAACCACCACCTGAAGACGATCTTGCGTTCGTCGATCGGGCTGACCGGGTTGTAGGTCACCAGGCAGGGCTTGTCGGACCGGCCCGCCCAGGGCTGCTGGTTGTGCATGATGTAGGTGATCTCGTAGTTGTCCGGTCTGGCGCCGTACTGCTCGATGTGATTGCTTCGCGTCGTCAGGGCCTTCACTTCGCTGTCGGGGAGGACCGAGGCGTCGGAGTGGACGATCGCGTGGTTGTGGAGTTCACTCTCGTAGCGGACCGCCGAGAGGGTGTAGCGCTCCAGCATGGTGGGTTCGTCGAGGATCATCAGAGTCTGGTTCGCGTTGCAGGCAAGGATCACCTGGTCGAATCTCTCCCTCACGCCGTCCTCGTCCTCGACCACGACGTGGGACGACCGGCGGTACACCTTCCGCACGGGCCGGTTCAAGTGGATCCTGTCGCAGAAACCGGCGGACAGGTTCTCGTAGATGCGCCTGGTCCCCTGGTCCCGCGTCTGCATGGGCGTGGCGGACTCGATGTCGAAGAACTCGAGGTACCGCGAAAAGAGGGACGCGGGCATGTCGAACACGTTGGTCGCCATCAGGAAGTTGACGAACATGGGCTTCAGCACCTGGTACCTGAAGTCCCCGGAAAGGCCGGCCAGGTTCAGAACCGTCCCCATGCTGATGTAGTTGAACGGATTCAGGGCGTTCAGGAACTTCGACCGGGAACGGGTCAGCCAGCCGAAGCGGTGCAGGCGTCTCAGGATGCGCTGGAACTTGGCGATCTCCGATTGCAGATCCGCCCGGATATCGGAGTCGAAATCGTGGGCATAGACGCGGCCGCGGTACTTCACGCTGTAGCTGAACCGGGTGTCGATCAGGTCGATGCCGAACCGCTCCATCAATATCACGATGTGGTGGTACACCGATGGAATGCACGCCGTGACCGAAATGTCGAAGGGGATGGAGTCGCCGCCGTCCTGGGGCATGTCGGCCGTGACGGCGTTTCCCCCGATGCGGTCCCGGGCCTCGAAGAGTTGGAAATCGAACCGGTCGGGGTGGTGGTTCAGCGCCCAGGCGGCCCCGAGGCCTGAAATCCCTCCGCCGACGATGGCTATTCGCTGCGGCATGGGTCCCTTTTTCTGCCGATCCCGAGCCGTAAGTCGGCAAAATATCCGGCCCTTGATCTCTTCGCCGGTCCGCCGCCGGACGGTTCATCCGGCAGGCCCTCGTCGTCGCACCAGGCCACGATCTCCTGGCCCATCCATACCTTTTCGATCAGCTTCTGCCGCAGAAGTTCTTCGGGGACCGTCAGGGGCGCCACGTCGCCACAAGAGCAAGTCGCGTCATCCCCGTATCGAATCGCAAGTCGCCCCCCAGCCGGACGAGACGCGACGGGGTTTCCGCACCGGCGTACGAGGGCGAACCGAGGTCCCTCAACGCCCTCTTGGCGCGGCTGAGTCCAAAGGCCTTGTAGACCGTGCCCACGAGCGAGCCGACGGAGATGCCGGACCAGACTGCGAATCCCGTCCCATAATAGTCGTCGTCGTCGATGTACACATGCCAGATGATGGACGTCAGACCGGCGATCACCGTGGCGGCGGCGAGTGATCTCACGACCCGCCTCTCTCCCGCGATTCTCTCGCAGGCCAGCGTATGCGCGGTAGCCCACTCCTGGGCCCGGACCTGGCGAGGCCCAAGCCCCGCCGCCGCGGGACCCTCCGCATCCTGGGCGGCCACATACAGCCGACGGTTCCGGTCGCCGTCGCGGTAGCCCACGGAGTACCATCCGTCCGATTCATCCAGGAGAGGGACTTCAATGTCCGGGGGAAGTGACACGATCGTCTTCGCATCCGGTCTGGGTGACACGCGAAGAGGAACCTTCGCCGCCGAGGTCCGTATCTCGGGAAGCGGCAGGGTACCGGTCAGGCTGGCGTGGCAGGCGACCTGGCCGGAGCCATCCGTGGGGAAGGATGCGATCAGGCCTGCCCCGAGAGCGATGGAGGCGAGCCACGGAAAGGGCTGTAGTCTCGTTGATTCGGCCATTTTCCGGGTCCCCTTTTCTGCTATCCGCGAAAACTGCCGGGATATCGCCCGTGGGCGTTCCCTCATCGAAACTGAACCTCCCGGATCGTTCGCAGCAAGAACAAGGTGCGCCCGGGTGTGGGACGCGCCGGCACCAACGGTCCATTGCCACCTCCCGGGAACCATGTGACCTCCGGGGTTAGGTTATCATGTCACAACACCTTCCAGTCCAAACACCGAGCCCCGAAACGACCATGAACCCCACCCCCCTCCTCCCCCTCCTCGCGGCCGCCCTCCTCGCGCTGCCCACCCCCGCCACCGCCCAGCAACCCCCCGCCGATCCCGCCGACGTCGAGTCCATCGACGCCATCATGACGGCCGTCTACGAAGTCATCTCCGGCGACGCCGGCGTGGCCCGCGACTGGGACCGCTTCCGCTCGCTCTTCGCGCCCGGCGCCACCATGAGCCCGACCGGCCCCCGCCCCGATGGCGCGTACGACCGGAACATCCTGACCGCCGACGAGTACGCCGAGAACGCCGGCGCCTGGCTCGAGGAAAACGGCTTCCACGAAGTCGAGATCAACCGGGTGACCGAGCAGTACGGCGTGATCGCCCACGCCTTCAGCACCTACGAGTCGCGCCGTCTGGCGTCCGATCCCGAGCCCTTCGCGCGCGGCATCAACTCGTTCCAGCTGCTCCACGACGGGACGCGCTGGTGGGTGGTGTCGATCTTCTGGCTGCAGGAGAGCGAGGAGCATCCGATTCCGGCGAAGTACCTGCCGGGTGGGGGTGGCTAGTCGCCCGCGGATTCTTGCGGTCACCTGACTGGAAGTCCAATAATTCCATGGTTGTCCAAGGTGGCATTGTCCGCTTCACCGCAGTGTAGTACACTTGTAATACACCGAACGGGAGGGGGGCACGATGAGTGTGAAACGGAAGGCGGACAGAGAGGCAGGCCAACCTACCATGGCCACGCGAACCGTAAGACTGGATGCCGCCGCGGAGGCGACGCTGGCCGACCTGCGGCGCCGGACGGACCTGTCGATATCGGAGGTGATCAGGCGATCCTTGCAGGCCTATTCGCGTGAACTGGACGCGGACATCAGGATGCGGCCGGGCGAGGTGTACAGGAAGCTTGGGCTGCCGGGAGAAGGAGGGTTTGCGGTCGCGCCTGCTTCGCGGGCCAAGGAGGCGGTGGTGGAGATCATCCGGAAGAAACATGGCCGATGATTCTGGCTGATGCCGGCCCGCTGGTGGCGCTGTTCGACAGCAGGGATCACCACCACACCCGGTGTCGCCGCACCCTGGACGGGTTGAAGGAACCCCTGGCGACGACGACACCGGTGCTCGCGGAGGCATTCCATCTGCTGCGGCCCGGAAGCATCGGGCCGCCCCGGCTCATGGAATACATCCGGCACGGAGGACTCGGCGTCCTGCCCGTGGACGACCGGAAGCTCCAACGCTGCTTCGACCTCATGCTGCAGTACGCGGACATCCCGATGGACTTCGCCGATGCCTCGATCGTGTGCGCGGCGGAGCACTTCGAGACCCGGAAGGTGTTCACACTCGACCGTGGGGACTTCGCCACCTACCGCATCCGGCGCGGCTACCACCAGATCCCCTTCACGATCATCGGTGACCCGTCGGGGCCGCGTTTCGTGCGGGAAGGGGTGGGGCAGGACGAGGAAGTGGAACCGGCCCACACGCCTTGACCCTCACGTAACTCCCGCACCACATGCTCCCGCTCGATCTCGCACCGGAACCGCTCCGGCAGCCTCGCCCGGTCCCGCGCCTCCACGAGAAAAAGGAATCGTCGACTCCCGAAGCGCGTCGGAGTCGGCCCATCACAAGGCGGCCGACAGCCGCAGATGGGCGCCGTCGAACGGCTCCCGCACAAAGTGGTCCAAGTCCCAGCGGAGCCCGGCCGTCACCTCGAAGCCCGACCGGAACCGGTGGCCCGCTTCCGTGATCAGTCGCTGATTCTGCGAGGTGAGCCAAGGCGCCTGGGAGCCCGCATCGCGGTCCAGAAGGGCGTAGGCCAGGCGGCCCGTCCATCCCGCCTCCGGGTACCGGAGCAGGGCCGCGCGGGCGAAACCCTCACGATCACGGTGCTCGCGGAGAGCGCCCCCTCCCGGCGAGCGCCATTCGGGTCGCCGCACTATGCGCCAACTCCGTCTCGACCGCCCACGGCGGGTTAAGGCGGGTCCGTGCGCGGGCGCCCACGGTCACCGTCTGCTCGCGCAGAGTGAAGCCGAGCCCGCTCGCGGGCGCCCGCCGCTCGGTATCCGCCCTCGCCCAGGTACCGTACAGCGCTAACGTCACGCGCTCGAGCGGTGTGACCTGGAGGAGTGCTCCCAAGAACGCGACCTGTTCGAGCTGGGTGAACGGAGCCCGACCGGTTGCCGGAAAGGTCACCTGTACCTCGCTTCTTCGGCTCGATCCCGCGTGCAGCTCCGCTCGCCAGCGTGACGCTGCGGCCCTCAGGGTCGTGCGAGCGGCGAGGGGAGCCCCCGCATAGTCGTAGTGGGCGTCCACCTCGTCCGCCCTCACTCCCAGGCCCTGGAAGATCGCTTCGTTGAAGGCGTCGAGCGCTGCGAGGCGCACCTCCAGCGTCCAGCTCCGCTCTTCCCTGTCTCTCCAGGAGCGTGCCAGCGCGACCTCCACGTCTGCGGACGGCTTGAAGAAGTGGACGCCGAGCCCCACCTGCACGGTCCACGGCGTCCCGAGCACGTCGCGCCAGCGCACGCCGACCCACGGGTAGTCGCGCCGTGCCGTGAGCGATCGCTCTCGGCGGTAGCGTGCCATCAGGTCCACGGGGCCGGAGACGTGGATCTCCTGGCGCCAGTCCACGACGTTGAGGATGTGCGGATGGCTGATCGAGGCCCCAGCCATCCGAATGCCGTTGGGTAGCTCGGCCCAGCGTGCGTCTTCACTGGGATCGAAGAGGCTCGAGCGGACATCCAGCTCGTACTCGTGGTCCATTTCAGGGTTGAGCCGCTGGAAGATGCCCTCCTCTGCCAGACGGCCGTAGTAGGCACCGTCGCGGTCGAGCAAGGACAGCCACACCTGATCCGCCCATGCCGCGAGAGTCGCGAGAGCCACCGAGTCGGTCTCGCCCCCAGGGAAAGTCGCGGATCGCTCTGCGCCCGCCTGGGCGCGTAGCGACGGCACGGCGAGGAGGGAAACTCCGGCGCCTGCGATGGCCGTCCGACATCTCATGACACCTCATCTCCTTACCGAGGGAATATCTTCTTGGGGAAGTCATCGACCCGGTCCGAGCTTCTCTGCGGACGATGGTGAAACCTAGTCTTTCGCGACAGACGCGGAAAATGCGAATCCCGCGCCGACGGAACGATGATGCTCCGTTCCCAGGTCGCCCAGTGTCCCGGACGGCAGATCGTCCAATCCCGGTTGACTTTGGACGATTCCTTGCCTTGATTCGCTCCCCCCTTGACCCTGACGTAACGGCGGGAGGTCACAGGATTTCCATCGTGTTGCGATGGTTGAGGTTATGGGATTGGTGGTCAGGATGCCCTCCGATTCGTTCCGCTAGACGTTGCCGTAGAGGCCGCCGTCCTACTGGATGCCCTCGCGCGCTGTGCGGGTGGGTACCAGTAGACGCCTGCGTCGGGGACGACGACCTCGCAGATGAGTTCGCGGTCGAACCCTTGCCACCTCGCGTTTGACCCAGGCAGTCCGGTGCCCCCAGATTCACGTTGCGACCCACGTACTCCGTCAGCGCTTCGTCCCAAGGCGAGGCACGACCCGACCTATTCGTCCGCTGCACCTGCCGGGAGCGCCGCCGCCCTTCCAACCGTTGCACCGACGGAACGATGACCGGGGAAAGGACCTTCCAATGAGACATGTCGGGACAGATGCCGACACACGCACACCCCCGCTGCCGCGCCCGGCGCGAGCGGGGCGCCTCCCCGTCGTTGCTTGGAAAGCCGCCGCCGCCACCACGATCGCCGTTCTCCTGGGCACGATGTCGTGTGGCGACGGAACTACCGAGCCTCCGCCCTATTTCCCTGAGCCCACCACCGTCACTGTAAGCCCGGCCACGGCCGAACTGGTTGCCCTGGACGCGACGGTGCAGCTGTCCGCGCAAGTTCAGGATCAGAACGGTTGGGTCATGGCGGGAGCAACGGTGACCTGGGCGAGCAGCGACGCCGCGGTTGCGGCTGTGGACGCGTCCGGCCAAGTGACGGCTGCGGGGAACGGGAGTGCAACGATCACGGCGGCGGCGGGGTCGGCCTCCGGGACTGCGGCGGTGACGGTGGCGCAGGTGGTGAGCGCGGTCGCGGTGTCGCCGGAAGCGGACACGCTCCTGGCGTTCGGCGACACGGTGCGCCTTGTTGCGGAGGCCATCGACGCGAACGGCCACGCCGTGGCGGCCTCCGATTTCTCCTGGGTGTCGAGCGACACGGTGGTGGCCCGCGTGGACGATCTGGGCCAGGTGACGGCTGCGGGGAACGGGAGTGCAACGATCACGGCGGCGGCGGGGTCGGCCTCCGGGACTGCGGCGGTGACGGTGGCGCAGGTGGTGAGCGCGGTCGCGGTGTCGCCGGAAGCGGACACGCTCCTGGCGTTCGGCGACACGGTGCGCCTTGTTGCGGAGGCCACCGACGCGAACGGCCACGCCGTGGCGGCCTCCGATTTCTCCTGGGTGTCGAGCGACACGGTGGTGGCCCGCGTGGACGATCTGGGCCAGGTGACGGCTGCGGGGAACGGGAGTGCAACGATCACGGCGGCGGCGGGGTCGGCCTCCGGGACTGCGGCGGTGACGGTGGCGCAGGTGGTGAGCGCGGTCGCGGTGTCGCCGGAAGCGGACACGCTCCTGGCGTTCGGCGACACGGTGCGCCTTGTTGCGGAGGCCACCGACGCGAACGGCCACGCCGTGGCGGCCTCCGATTTCTCCTGGGTGTCGAGCGACACGGTGGTGGCCCGCGTGGACGATCTGGGCCAGGTGACGGCTGCGGGGAACGGGAGTGCAACGATCACGGCGGCGGCGGGGTCGGCCTCCGGGACTGCGGCGGTGACGGTGGCGCAGGTGGTGAGCGCGGTCGCGGTGTCGCCGGAAGCGGACACGCTCCTGGCGTTCGGCGACACGGTGCGCCTTGTTGCGGAGGCCACCGACGCGAACGGCCACGCCGTGGCGGCCTCCGAGTTTTCCTGGGTGTCGAGCGACACGGTGGTGGCCCGCGTGGACGCCTCGGGACTGGTCGAGTCCGTTGCCGACGGTGCGGCCGTGGTGACGGCCACGGCGTCGGAGGTGACGGGCGCCGCGGAGCTGAGTGTGGTCGGCACTACCCCTCCCACGATCACTTACCTTGATGGAGCGGGCAACCTAGCCACCGACACCTCCAGCATTACAGATCACCGCATCAAGGTGAGCTTCGATGAGAGAGTGAGCTTTCTAAGCTCCGAACGCTATGAAGCGCTGACACCGTCTTTTGCAAGACGGATGATAGAGCTGAACACCAACAATACGAATACACTGACTGGTGTTTTCGGCTTCCAGGTGGAAGTGGGAGTCGAAAACGACCAGTCATTCTTCCTCGTAACTCCAAACGCAAGCTATCCTCCCGGCCAATACTCGGTAAGGGTAAAGAACTATGTCGCCACGGACCAAGCCGCTACCGTTCTGAATAGTTCCATTGCGGAAAGGTATCTCTCCTTCATAGACAGAGAGTATTCCTCGTTCTCGACACCCACCGTCGATGTTCTATGCGACTCGAATGCTCCCGGCTACTTTCAGCTGGCTTACGAGGACGGTAGTCAGGATTGCGTGAGGGTTCCCCAGGTGGTGTTCACCTTCACCCCGAGGGGCGGGCGCGAGATGATCGAGTCGAACTTCGACCCAACTCTGGCTGTGAAGATCTACTTCGATTCAGAGGTTGTGTATTTGTCTGAGTCTGGCGAGTGGCGGGATATTACCAAGGAAGACATCTTGGAGATGGTGGAAATATCTGTAAAGCCAGGACACTATAGCGCGGCGGGTGACCACGTCAGCATGGATGGCGCTATAGGTCTGGACTTGGTGTCGGTAAGCGATGTCGGGGGCAGGACCGTTATTACCTTAGATTCTCCTTATGACGCTACGAACTCTCGCGAAGGACCCGATGGTCTTTTCCTTCCCAACAATGTCATAGTTGAGGGTTTTGCCAGGCGAGCTGATGTATCCAAGATAGCGGCTAGTAGTTCCGTCAGATCATATTTGGAGGATACCAAGACCTACTATCGGGGAACACATGGTAGTAGCTGGTACAAGGCCAACTCTTGTGATATGGAATACAGACAGCCCTCCACAAGTTTGGATCGATATAGTGGCCAGCATAGTGACATACAAGGGATTGAGAGTGTCGTATCCGACGTTGATGTGATGGATGCATTGTCATTCCTACCGGGCGATGGTGCTGTTGCCGGTGCCATGTTCGATGGCGATCAGACCCACCTGGAGAAGACAGACCCTGGCACCAGGCATGTTATTGATCTTGCTTTTATCACCTCTGATGTCCTCTTCGAAAATGCCAGCGGTGATTGGCGCACCTATTTTGACGAACAGATCATCAGGCCTCTGGACAAGATGTTTCAATATTCCGGTGTGAATGTCGAGTTCAGGGTGTCCCTGATAGCGCCGTGGTCCGAGTTCAGGCAACATTTGTATTGGTGATCTACCCACCATAGATAACTTGGTCTTTTCATTTAATGGCTTCAGCGCTGAAGCCGCTGTTATGTCGGAATTGATTCCAATCATCCGCAAACAATATCCTGTTGATATATTCGTGGCGATGCCCTCTAGGGGCGTGGGCTATGCGTTAATTGGTGATGGTCTGCGGCTCTTTCCGGTGTCAGCCAGGTGGAGTTCGTCGGGGATGGTGGGAGCATACCCGGATTTCTTTGATATGAGTCGGGGTGACCGAGAACTCAGAATAGACGCGTTCTCATTTCGCTGGACCCTTGCACATGAAATCGGGCATATTCTGCGATTGAATCATGATGTGGATACCATGATAGAGGGAGGGCAAACTGTAGAACAGCTTCGGCGAATATTCTGGACCAATGTGACGACCTTTGCTTACGGATATGGTGGGAGAAGTAGTGATGAGCCCATTGGAACGGTGATGTCCTACAGGAGAGGTGATCAAATCCTTCCATTGTTTAGTGCTGACAAGCGGATCCTGAGATCCGAGCTCTGTGATATCGTGGAGCGGATTGGGACGCCAGACATCGGATACTGTGACGCTAGTGACCCGGAGCCAGATCGGTTGATCAAGATCGGCGGGTCGTACAAATTCGGGACGTTCGTAGACGCGTCGGAGGCAATGCAATACACGGTAGGAATCGTGGCGAGATATGGTGATGTTGGAGTGGCCCCGTTGGATCTGGCGACGGTGTCTAACGCAGTAACGTCGAAGGCTTTGAGAGGACGGCAGTGAGCGGCGAGGAACACAGAGCGATCTAACCCGTGGGATCGGTTTCCGCGTGGGGCTGTACAGGTAAAGTGTTCACCTGACACCCGGTCGCGCGTAGTTCAGATCGACGGTGCTGTCGTGAGCGTCTCGCTCTCGGGCTCCGCCAGGCAGCGTGAGAACCGAGCCAACCATAAGAAGCGCAGATAATCGTGCAGTCCCAGTTGACTTTCGACGATTCCTTGCCTTGATCCCCTCCCCCCTTGACCCTCACGTAACGGCGGAGCACACGAGGTCAGAATCACGGCAGAGAATCGTCTAACTACTTACGGGGCTGCACGATCTGCGTTTTCTGCCGTTGGACTGGACACTACTGGACCGTGCCGCGAAAGCGGGAAAAGCGGACCTGAATGGCGGGAATCGGCCCGCACGGAGGCGGTCCTGTTTCAGCAAGCTCTCGACGAATGTCTCTTGAGATTCGGTGGCCCATTAGGAACATAACCTCCGTCTTCCCGTCGGGACCGGCTCCCGATGGGAAGGCGGGGGGAACCGCCGAGGCCTCGGCGGTTGCAAGCGCAAGGTGCGCGCCCTACGCCTCCCTGGCAATGACGCGTCGGATCGTCCTCACCACGTTCCCGCACCTGCGCGATGGGCTTCGTGCCAGCAGTCCGGCCTGCCACGGATCCGTGATCTCGGGGCGTCGGCCTGCCGGCGGGCTGCCGCGCTTCGCTTGCCCACCCTCGTTCGGACGCCGGGAGACCCGCCATCCGAACGAGGGTCCGATCCTGCCGTCCCTCTCCGCAAGGGAGGGGCAGACCACATCAGACACCATCAACCCAAGAACGCACCGCCTGTGAAGTGAAAGCGGGGCAGGTCCATGGTGCCTGATCCATTACATTAGTGTCCCACGGATACCGACTCGTTGCGGCGGGCGCCGCGGTTGTCCCCGTGGCGGTTTTCGTGTATCGGCGGTCCGAGCGCACTCCCGACACACCCGAATTCAAGCCCGCGAGGGAGAGGTTGACACAGTGATCGCCTTCGGCTCCACCCCGATCGTCAAACGAGCCGAACCGCGGCGGATCTTGGCAAGCAGTACTCATTTCTGGCTGTCGTTGGCGTGCCTGGCCGTGGTGCCTTCGCAGGTTCAGGGGCAGGAAGCACCGGACGACCGTCGGGAGGTAGCGGGCCGTTTCATGCTCGAAGCCGGGATCGTGGGGGACAACCAGTGTCCCGGACAATACGTCGGCATCAACGGGCGGGTCGCGGGGCCGGTGTCGCTATACGGAATGGTGGAGACCTACCGGTGCGGCGGCCCCTACGTCACGGACCTGGGCGGCAACACCGGCAGGACCGGGGTCGCCATCCCTCTGTTTCCTCAGGCCGGGTCGCGCAACCATATCGGCGCCTCGGTCCTGCTGGGACGTTCCAGCTGGCTCGTTCGCCCGAGGTTGCGCGTGGGGATCCACTACGACGGCAGCGACTACGTTGAGCCGACCGCCGGCGCGAGCCTGACGTTCGGACGGCGCTACGGGGCGCGCTTCATCCTCCACGTCGACGAGTCCGACGAGCGCTTCCAGATGGGCGGATACGTCTCGTTCTGAGCCCCCAGCGGGGAAAACGCCAGTCAGAAGATTCGCGGCAAGCGGTATTGCAGAGATAAGCCCAGGTGGATGTAGATATCGGGGTCGGCTCTGTCGGCTCCTCCTAAAACGGCTTCGAGCGAGCTCGTGATTCTGCTGACGGTCAGCCCCACGCCCAGTCCAACGCCGGTCAAGTTGTAGGTTTGACCGAGGAGCCGATTTGCGCCGTCGGCCTTGATGGTTCCGGTCCCGTTTTCGAAAAGAGCGTAGATACTTGGTCCTTCGCGCGTGCCAAGGCCCAGCCGAACCCGGCCCAGGTAGAGGTGATCTCGCCTGGTCGTCGAGTCGTACTGAACGTTCCAACGAATCATCTGAGCTAGGAATTGCAGCGACACCCAGATAGGCCGATTCGGCAGATCCACCATCAGATCCAAGTTGGCTCCCGGTGAAGCCACACCCACCCACTCGATTCGCATGCCCACCAGCACGCCAACCTGCGGACCGTCCTGTGCCGCCACCACGGGAAGAGAATCCGCCTCCTGGGCTTGCAGGCCGGGCGCAACTAACGCCCAAGCGACCATGGCAGCGACGATTACACCACGCCGCCATTCTGACTCTGTTCCTCGCATCATCCCGCTCCACTGTCGGCCCATCGCGATCTCCGAGGAGTGAATGGGCCGGGCAAAGGCAGCCGTGCCCGATGTCCCAGGACACGAATCTATGATGTGCGGGTTTGTCGGTGGTCACAAGAACGGCATCTGATCCGTGGTTCGCGCCTAAGCCCAAGGGCCGATATCCCCACAAGCGTCTCTCCGCCGCCTTCGTGCGCTCCGCACCCCCCGGCCGGTACTGCGGCGGGAACGGACTCTACCTCTACGTCCAGAAGACCGGAACGCGGAGTTGGATCCAGCGGCTCGTCATCCGGGGCCGCAAGCGCGACCTCGGGCTCGGCAGCGTCCAACTGAGCGGGCGGCGCGGGAGAGCGCGGCCGTCGCCAAGGGGTGACGGCTCGGCCTGTTCGCCCTCGCCGTCCATGAGGCTGGCGACCAAGAGGTCGAGGAACTTGCGCTACGGCCCGGCCACCGCCGTCTCGGGCGGCACGCGGTAGCGTTATTCGGGCGTCCCGCCCGGCTGGCTTGACCCCTTGTTAGATGGTCAAGTATCCATGTCAAGCGGAAGCCGTTTTTCTTTGTAGAGACCTGCCTCGCGGCGTGTCTCGCGACGGCTCGGTTGCGGTGTCCGCTTCTCCCCGGCTCGATCATCCGTGAGCGCTCCCCGCGTGACAGGGGGTGGGGAAGACGGGGGTGGTGTACTCTCTCGGCGGATGCTCTGTCCAGATGCGGTCCTGCTGGACGAGCGTGTTGGCGAGGACGAGGAGCTTCCGCATCACGGCCGTCAGGGCGACCTTCGGCGGCTTGCCCCGGGCCAGGAGCGCCTCGTACTTGCGCTTGAGGTCGGGATTGTACTGGACCGCGACCACCGCGGGCATGTAGAGCATTCTGCGGACCCGGTGCCTGCCGCCCTGGATGAAGCTCCGTCCCTTCCAGTGTCCGGACTCCCGGGTGACCGGGGCGAGTCCGGCGAGGCTGGCGGCGCGCGACCGAGTGAGCATACCCAGTTCCGGCAAGTGGACGATCAGTCCCGCGGCGGTGATGTCCGAGATGCCCGGGATCGAGGTCAGGATCTCGGCCCGGCGCTCCATTGCCTTCTCCTCCCCGATCCGCTGCCGGATCTCGGTATCGATGAGCTTCAGCTGGCGGTCGATCTGCCGCAGCCTCTGCTTGGTGACCCGCTTGCCCACGGGAGTGCGCAAGTTCTTGCCCCGGTTGGTGGTTGCGGTGCGATCCCTGACCAGCGCGTCGCGGATCTGGTGGAGCTCGGCAAGGTCGCGCTGCCGCTGCGACCGCGCCTGGGTCGGGCGCAGGTCTTCGACAGCGGCCGCCATGGTGGCCAGCATCCGGGCGTCCACCGCGTCGGTCTTGGCGCGCCGCCCGATGGAGCGGGCGAAGGACCGGACTTGGAAGGGGTTGATCGCGTACAGGGGGAGCCCGGCCTTCAGGAGGGTGTCCTCGAAGTCGCGGTGGAAGGCTCCGGTGGGTTCGTAAGCGATCCGGTCGATCCCGGAGCCGATCCAGGCGATCAGCTTGCGGAAGCCGGCCCTGTCGTTCGGGAACCGGGACGCTCTCCCCTCGGGGGCGGCGAAGGCGTCGAGCCAGTCCTTGGAGATGTCGATTCCGACGGTGCGGAGGATGCTGCTCATGTGTTCTTCCCTTCTCCTGTGCTTGTCGTGCGAGCCTCGATGCTCGTGTATCCATTCAGGACATTGGGAAGGACGGTGGCGACCACACTTAGCCACGGCCCCTTACGGCCAGCCAGCCCATCGATCCGACCACCGTCCCTGTTGAGCGCCCGCTCCGGCTCGCTACGCTCGCCTCTGCGGGCGCTCAACAGCCCGGGCCTTCCCCGTGACCCGGTCATGCAAATCACGCGGGAATCTGCATGATTGGTAGAGACAAGCCAGCCTACCCGTTGTCATACAACGGGGCTGGCGAGGGGCTCCGCCCCTTCGATCCCTGAACGACACGAAGTCCTGCGGAGTTAGAGCGGTAGATAGCCCCTGCCTGCCACCCGAACCAGTGGACGATCCGCCAGTGGCGAGCCAAGCCGCTATTCCCCCGGCACCGCATCGCCTTCCGTGCCGTTCATATGATCTGCGCTCCAACTTCTTCCGCAGCAGCTTCGAATTCGTTAACTACGTCTCGCAGACACCGGTTGCGGACCGACGAGGGTGTGTCGTCCGCGACTGGTGCCGCGCGTTCGTAGATGTCATTGCCGATAATCTCGGCTCGAACAAAGGTCGACCCTCGCCCGCGTCGCGAGAATGCGCGCTTCCAGAGGTCCATTTGCTCCGACCAGACACGACGGTCCGATAGATCGGTTAGCCGCCGACCCAAGCTACTGGCGAGAGAAGCGTACTTCTCCGTTTTCTCCTCCTCAGTGGCCTCGGGACCCTCCCATCGTGAGGGCTTGCGGATGAAACGGTTGATTCGGACCACCAGCTTCTTCCGCAGGTCCGCAACTGGTCGTAGACCACCGTACTCGTCCTCTCCCATTTCGGCGAGGCGCCGACTCAGTGCCTTGATCGTTGCCCAATGTCTCTTCTCGCTCCGCCGGGGGCCAAGACCGAGCGTGGGTCGCCACTCCTCGTGAAAGGCTTCCAGCCCGCGAAGAATCGAAGCGACGAGAGTGAGTCGGTCGTAGATCGGAGACGCTTCCGTGGGCTGCGGCCTTTCGATTACTTGGTCGACGGCATCCAGTAGGCCCACGAGTTGCTTGATAGTGCGGCGACCGGAAGTAGTGTGTTCTGGAAGCTGCTCTTGAAGGTCCGCCAAGAAGAAGCTGGCTGCCTTCAGTCGCTCTCGAAGAACGCGCTGGGCGTAGGGATCGCGGAGGGCGGAGATCGCGTTCTCTGCCGATTCCAACACGTGCCTAGCTTTGTCGCTGGTGGTTGGAAGGCTGTCACCCTGGACTTGATCGAGGTGGGTAAAGGCCAAGATCAGCTTGCGTCCGTTGCCGGTGCTCGCAAGCTCGTCCATGATTGCGAGTGCCGCAGCCTGCATAGGCTGTGCGGCGTTGTCCACGAGAACCACCGCGTCTGTCGCATCGATGAGTCGACTCAATGCTGTGGACACCGAAGACGACGATTTCGGGGTGTGTCCTAAGCCTTGACCATCGAACAATACGAGCTTGGGAGCCCGTCCGCTCTTCCACCTAGGAGCAAACGGGCCGGCGACACGAATCCCACTTACCAGGGGCGTCAGGAGTTGACCCCACAGGGGCCGGTAGTTACTCGAAAACCGCGAGACCGACCGGAGAAACTCGCCGCGCTCCTCCGCGGGCCAGCTTCCGCACCACGTCAGAGGCCAACCTTGCGGCGTTCTCGTTAAGGAACTCGCCGGGAGCAGACCGAAGCGCTTTTCGATTTCGTCCATCAAGGGATCAGCAATCTCGCGGACATCTGTGTCCTTCAGCTCGGCCTCGTGTTCCTCTTCCAACAACTCCTGGATAACGTCTTCGTTCTCCTCCGATTGATCGTCTTCGCTCAACAGCAGTGTGGCGCGGACTCGCTCTCGCAGCTGCCCCGCTAGGCTGCGGAGTCTTGTCAGGGAGCGCGTGAGCAGCTCGTTCGTAGCGGTCAAGTCGATACCCACCGCCTCGCCCCCAAGCTCGCCAATTTCCCCATCGCGCCCCTCGTCTTCATCACCAAACAACCCGAACCGCTGCGTCGTGGTCGGCCCTCGTCCGAGCACGTAGCTGAAGCGAAACCGCTGTTCGACATGGTCCAGCAGACGCGGGAGCACGGTCGCATCGTCTTCCCCTCGAATAACCGCGAGGAGTGCCGCAGAGATACATTCGTTCAGATGCCCACGGGCTTGGTCACTCGAAACAAACGTGACAACCGCCCGCCACGGGGCCTGGCCTAGGATGATCTCCGTATCGTGTATGGTGCACTTCGCAGTCGAGGTTGACGGAAAGCGTTCCGTGGCGGGATGGGTGCCAATAAGCTGCCGGACAAGGGTCGTCTTCCCAGCACCGGTCGTGCCAACGAAGAGCACGTGCCGGAAACCATCGGGCTCACTCGCTGGAAGCGGAACGAAGTCTTCGCGGAGAGCGGAAAAGTTCACCGCTCCGGGAACGTCCGGTCGTTCGGTCATTCTCGCGATCTCTCTCTCCGAGTCAAAAGGGGGCGGGACTCATTGCCGCAGAAATTGCACCGTTCGAGCCTACGTGCTCTCCCCTCCACCCGGCAAGGGCGTCTTCCTGCGCCCGTCCGCTGATCTCTCAGCGGCGCGGGAAGCCGGGGGTTCAAGGGGGGACGCAGCGTCCCCCTGGCCAGACCGCGAATGTTCAACATTGCGTGTGCTGGCTGAGCCACGGTAGCGTGGCTAAAGCCAGCCCGTTCGGACGCCCGCGAAACGCTCCCGAGGCGCCGCTTAGGGCTTCCGGTACGCGGCGGGACGCACGCGGCGCCCTTCCGGGCTGAGATCGGCAATCTCCCGGCACGCGGGCGAGATCTACGCGGTCGAAGGCGGGGGCGATGTCGAACCGGCGACATTGACGCTCCCCGAACACTCTTCGAGTTTTCCCGACAGGGCAATTCCCGATTTGCCCGCGTCCATCCGGCGCGCACCTGGCCTCTGAAAGGGTAACGACATGGGCAGCTCGCATGATGCCGTCATGGAGTACATGGTAGACGAACTGAAGAAGGACCCCGGTGCGAAGAACAAGACCTTGTTCGCCGGTGCCCTGGAGATCGACGAGTCGGTCGGGGAGCTTACGCTGCAACAGTTTCACGCCAAGTATCGGCTGCCCGCGACCCGGAGGATAGCGCCGCCGCCACAGCCCGCACGGCAACCGAAGGCGGACCCGGCGCCCGCCGCCGTGCCCGCACCATCCGGCGACGGAGCCGCCGTCATGGAGTTCGTGGCGCGGACGCTCGAAGCGGACCCCGGCATCTCGAACGCGGACCTGTTCGCGGGTGCCCGCGAGATCGACCCCTCCGTCGCGGACCTCTCGGCCCGGCAGTTCCATGCGAAATACCCCCTCCAAGTGAAGGCGCGGCTCGCAAGGGACGCAGCGGCTGATCCGGAGGCACCGCCGGAACCGGATGCGCCACCGGCTGAGGAGACCGCTGGAGCCGATGCGCCGTCGATGGGGACGGGCGACCCGGCCGCGATCCGCCGTCTGCTGCTGGATCTGGCCAAGGAAATCGCGAACGCGGAGAGTCAGGCGGAAACCATCGGGGTCATGGCCCGTCTGGATGACTATGTGGCCGAGATCATAAAGGCGGCGCAAAGCTGATTCATCCGCCAGCCTCGGTGGACGGCGCGGAGCACGACGTAGAGCCGTACCGGACCGCGAAAACGACATAGGGTGCCGATGCGCACCCCGGCGCTCCGGACGTGCGCACCGGCGGGGCGGCGGAAGCCGTAGCGCGCAAAGGTCTTGCGCCTCGTTTGTCCCGGGCGGCCGGGGCCGCAGGGGTCATTCGGGTGGGGCTGGGAGCGACCCGGCAGTCCGAGTGACTGCTGCGGGTTCGGGGCCGTGCGCGTTTGCGCACCCCGCCCCCGCCCCCTCGGGTCGCTCCCAGACCAGCGATCCCTGCGCGGGAAGGCGATGTGAGCGCCACTTCGAGGCGGCGGAGGACCCGTTGGCCGACCGGCCGGCCGGTGGACTGTCCGGTAGCGCTGGCCAAAACCGGGACGCACCGGCCCGGCTCGCCGTTTGGCCTTCCCGCAGGGATCGCTGGACCGGAGCGACCTCCCACGGAGGACGGCATGGGCGTGTCCGATGCCGAACTCCTCGATGGCACGCCAGCCATCGAAACCGGGGGGTCGCTCCGGCCACGCTCGCCAGCGCCCGCGCGTCACGGCCGCTCGTCCGGACGGGGCGTAACTTGCAAGCCGTCCACCGATATGGCGGACGGGCGGCCTGTCCGTCGGAGACGAGATTTCGTGTCCGGTCACCCCCGATGTCGAACGGACACCCGCGCTACGGCCCCGAACCGCACGGAATCCACCCTTCGGATCGGCTTGGGAGAGCATCCCTCTTCGCTGGTCAAGAAGCCTGCCGTGTGCGAAGTTTCCTTCGCGCAGATCGTGCAGTCCATCTTCGAGGAGGAATCGAGATGGCACGCACGAAACGAAAGCGCCGGAGCTACGGCGCCGGTGAATGGGGCCGGAACCGGGTCCGGGTGTTTCCGGATCCGAAAACCGGCCTCTTCCAGATCGAGTGGCGAGAGAACGGGCGCAGGCTCACCCGGTCGCTGGGGCACCGGGATTGGGTGAGGGCGAAGAAGCAGGCGGATCAGTTCGCCGCAGGCTTCATCGACGCGCCCAACGGCAAGGCGGAAGCCGAGCCCGAGCCGCTCACGCTGGAAACGCTTTTTGAAATCTACGGCGAAGAGGTGACGCCCACCAAGGCGGAGGCGTCCCAGCGGGCCGACAGGGCCGCGACGAGGATGTTCCTCGGGTTCTTCGGACGAGGCCGCAAGCCTTCAACGCTCTCCCGGCGCGACTGGGACCGGTTCATCCGGGCGCGGCGCGCGGGCAAGGTCGGAGCGAGCGGCAAACCGGTGTCCGACGCGACGATCGAACACGATCTGAAGTTCCTGATCGCCGTGTTCAACTGGGCCGCCAAGTCGAAGGACGAGGAGGGTCGGCTGCTCCTCGGCTCGAACCCGCTGAAGGGTCTGAAGACGCCAACGGAGAAGAACCCCACGCGGGTGGTGTTGGCCGAGGAGGAATACCAGGCGCTTCTCGGGGTGTCCCGGGAGGTGGACTGGCGCTTCCACGTCGCGCTGGTGCTCGCGCACGAGACCGGACACCGAATCGGGGCCATCCGCCACCTCAGGTGGTCGGATATCGACCTTGAAGCCCGAGCCATCCGGTGGAGGGCCGAACACGAGAAGACCGGCTACGAACACCGGACTCCGATGACGGTCGAGGCAGTCTCCGTCCTTGAGGAGGCGCGAGAGCGGAGCCCCGGGATCGAGGTTGCTCCGGTGCTCCCCGCACCACGAGATCCGTCGCGGTGCGCGGGCCGGACGCTGGCGCGCTTCTGGTGGAACCGAGCCCAGAAGCTCGCGGGACTCGAACCCAAGCGTGGGCGGGGCTGGCACTCGTTGAGGCGCAAGTTCGCCAGCGACCTCATGGACCAGCCGCTCAAGGTCCTCTGCGACCTCGGAGGCTGGAAGACCGCCAAGACGGTGCTCCAGTGCTATCAGCGAGCCGACGAGGGACAGCTTCGGAAGGCACTGGAAGCCCGCCCGAGACCTCGCGGCTGAGGCTCCGCAATTCGGCGGGAGTCAAATAGCGGGAACCCGGCCTTACAATTCCATAACTCTAACGCTCACAGGAAGATACCAACCTGATGCCGCATGACGTAACGTCAGGGTTTACCTTGCCCGCCATGAACAGCCACCCCACCCACGAACCGGGAGCGGCGCCCCCGCCCCCCCCCCGCCCCCGACCTCTACACCATCGGCCAGGTCGCCGCACTGGCCCGCGTTACCGTGCGCACCCTGCACCACTACGACCGGATCGGCCTGCTGTCCCCGTCGCGGCGGTCGGAGAACGGCTACCGCCTCTACGATTACGCCGACCTGGAACGGCTGCGGCAGATCCGGCTGCTGCGCGAACTGCGCTTCAGCCTGGAGGCCATCGAGCAGATGCTGAGCGCCCCGGCGTACGACCGCCACAGCGCGCTGATCGCCCAGCGGGAGCTTCTGCGCGAGCGGCAGGAGAGAACAGACAGTATCATTCGCGGGGTCGACCGAGCCCTGACCGCACTGGAGGAAGAGACGAAAATGGACGCCACCGAGATGTTCGAGGGACTGGAGGAGTTCGACCACGCCCAGTACGAGGACGAGGTGAAGGAACGCTGGGGCGACACCGACGCCTACAGGGAGTCGATGCGCCGGACGCGCCGCTACGGGAAGAACGATTGGGCCAGGATCAAGGCGGAGGGCGAAGGCGTGTTTGCGCGCCTGGCGGAGTTGATGGCCGAAGGCGCGGAGGCAGCGGGACGCGCGGCGATGGACCTGGCCGAGGAGCACCGCTGCCATATCGACCGCTGGTTCTACCCCTGCAGCCACAAGATGCACCGGTCCCTGGCCGAGATGTACACGGCGGATCCGCGCTTCACGGAGTACTTCGAGAAGCGCGCCGGCGGGCTCGCGGTGTTCGTGCAGGACGCGATTCTGGCGAACGAGGCGCGCGCGAGGAACCGGCAGTGAGGGCGGGAGAGGGCGGGTCGGTGGATGGGGTCGGGGAGGCGGGCGTGACGCGGGCCGAGGCTGGCGACGGCGACAGCGGCCGCTTCCGCACGACGCTGCTGCGTGTACTTCTGGTTCAGGTCGTTGCACTCGCGCTCCTCGGCCTCCTGCAAGCCGTCTACCACGGATAGGGGGAGCGGCTAGCGCATGCATCCCGTCAACTGGCTGATCGTCGGCGTCTACGTCGCGTACGTCCTCGTTGACGGCGTGCGGCGTGCGCGGGGAACGAAGGAAGTCGAGGGCTACTTCCTGGCCAACCGCTCGCTCCCGTGGTGGGCGGTGGGTCTGTCGGTGATGGCAACGCAGCTGTCGGCCGTCACCATGATTGGCACGACGGGACAGGGCGCCACCGACGGGCTCCGCTTCGTGCAGTTCTATTTCGGGCTGCCGCTCGCGATGGTGATTCTTGGCGTGACGATCGTGCCGTTCCTGCGCGGCAACGGGGTCTACACCGCGTACGAGTACCTCGAGCGCCGGTTCGACGCGCGCACCCGCACCCTGACCGCGTTCCTCTTCCTGCTGTCGCGCGGGATGTCGTGCGGGGTGATCATCGCGGCGCCCGCGGTCGTCTTTTCGGCGCTCTTCGGGTGGCCGCTCGTGTGGTGCGTGGCGATGATCGGCGTCCCGACGGTGGCGTACACCATGCTGGGCGGGATCCAGGCCGTCACCTGGGCCGACGTCAAGCAGATGGTCCTGATCGTGGTCGCGCTGGTGGCGGTGGTCGTGGTCCTGCTCGTGAAGATGCCGGTGTCGCCGGACGAGGCGCTCCACATCGCGGGCGCGACGGGGCGGCTGAAGGTCTTCGACTTCTCCTTCAACATCAACGAGACGTACACCTTCTGGTCGGGGCTGATCGGCGGGACCTTCCTGATGCTGTCGTACTTCGGCACGGATCAGAGCCAGGTGCAGCGGTACCTGGCCGCGAAGTCGGTGGGCGCGGCGCGCACCTCGCTGCTCATGAGCGCCTACTGGAAGATTCCGCTGCAGGCGCTGGTGCTACTCGTCGGGGTGATGGTGTTCGTGTACTACCAGTTCCAGGCGCCGCCGCTGCTGTACAATCCGGCGCACGAGAGCGCGGTGGAGGAGGTGCGGGGGGCGGAGTATGGAGCGTTGCAGGAACGGTATGGGGAGGTACTGGGGTTGAGGGAGGATGCTGCCCGCCGCGTCGCCGAGGGGGCCGGGATGGACGATTTTCTGGCTCGCGAGGCCGATGTCCAGGAGATCCGCACCGAGGCGCTGGCGATGGCCGAAGAAGTCACCGGCGAGCCTTCCCGCGACGTCAACTACATCATCCCCCGCTTTGTGCTGGGGGAGTTGCCGATCGGACTGGCGGGCCTGTTCATCGCGGCGGTCATCGCGGCCGCCATGTCGAGCATCTCGTCCGAGCTGAACTCGCTGTCGACGGCCAGCGTGATCGACTTCTACCGGCGCTGGTTCCGGCCCGAGGCGAGCGATGCCCACTACCTGACCGTGTCCAAGATCACGACGGCGTTCTGGGGGGTGTTCGCCTGCATTGTCGCGGTCTATGCGGTCAGCCTGGGGTCGCTGATCGAGGTGGTGAACCGGTTCGGGTCGTTCTTCTACGGGTCGATTCTGGGGGTGTTTCTGCTCGCGATGGTGCCGCGGGCGCGGGGAGTGGGGGCGTTTGTGGGGTTGGTGGTGGGGATGGGGGTGGTGGGGCTGGTCGAATGGCAGACCGGGGTGGCGTACCTGTGGCTCAACGTGATCGGGGCGGTGGTGGTGGTGGGGGTGGGGGTGGTGTTGGGGAGGTGGGGTGGAAGGTGACGTGTCTTCCTTCCGATATGTAATGCGTGGTTGACTAAATGTATACTGGCGTTTACATGATGCCGTGGGACACAGCGCGGCGTTGGGGGTAGATCGATTGAGTAGAGTGATGTTCCTCAAGACTACGGGGGTTGGACCGATGAATCTCCGGATTGCGGTGCTTGTAACGGCTCTCATGCCTGCGGCGGCGGGTGGCCAGCAGGTGGTTGAGATCGATTTCGCCAACGGCCGGGACGTCATCAACGACGAACTGCGTGCGATACACCTCTCGCCGATTGCGATCGACCATGGCCGTGGTGCTCTCTACGTGCGGGATCTCGCGGAGCCGAACGGCATCATGGTGTTCTCGCTCGAGACGGGCGAGTGGCTACGAACGTATCGGGTCCCGCGCGGCGAAGGCCCTGGGGAGGCAGGGGAGATATCTGGGTTCGCATTGGCGTCGGAGGGAGGGCTATACGTTCTGAGTCAGACAAATGTGATCCAACTGGACTCCGCGGGCGGCTTCGTCAGCTCCTGGTCGGCATGGGGGTCACGGTCCCCCGCATTATGCGAAATGGGCGGTCGCCCGACGATCACGGTGCAAGGTGGGCTAAAGCGGCGGGCGGCGGAAGGCGTAGCCGACATCATCGGGGCCGCGCGCCCTGCGCAGGAATTCTGGGTGCAACGCGAAGGCAATAGTGAGGATCGGTCCGAGATTGACATGTGGATGGGCGCGCGCGTGGCGTGTACGGACGATCTGGCCTTTCTGGTGTTGCCCAGTCGGGAGGTAGTCCGTTCGGGAAGAATCCGGCGCGATTCGTACACAGGTCCGGACTCGATCCTGGTCTACTCGACAGACGGCGTTGAGAAAGTCCTGGCGGTGCCGACTGAATACGCGGATGAACGGGCGTGGAACAGGAATATGAAGCCGTCTCTGGACACGCAGGGCAATCTGGTTGTGGCGAGCGACGACGGCGTGGTTCCAGGTGCGATTATCGATCCCCGGACAGGGTGTTATGCCGTCCTGCGCAACCAAGAGTTCCAGTTGCACCGAGAGTGGGGTCGAGTGGATACCCCGTACCGGCGGAAACTGGCGGCAGCCATGACTGATCCTCGGCATCTACAGGGACAGCGCCCTGGTATTTCATCGCGACTACGATGAAAGGAAGGCGGATGGCAGGAGGGCGGTCACGCTCTATGCCGAAGCGCGCAAGGTGTCGCTCAATCCACTTCATCATCTAAGTGGCCCATCCTGTCCCGGGATGCTGACGTCGGTAGCGGACCCCACGCGTTGAAGCCGGACGACTTAGCCTGCCGTCCCCGCGCCCCACGGTCTGATCATGCGCGAAAACCGGATGAGCTCGCTACGAGTCGCGGCATATCTGTCGTTGGCGGCGTTCCTCCCGACCTGTGAGGGTGCTTCGAATGGCAGCAAACCGGGTACCGTGGTCGAGAGGGCGGTTTTCCGCTGTGGTATCGGCTGTGGGCCGTCTGCGGCGAGGAGGTCGTGCTCGTGTACGACCGCGTGAGGAACCAGTTGCGTGGGTTCGATGCGTTTCGCTTCTCGACTTCACGGGTGTGGGGGGTGTACCGGGACGAGAATGACCTTCCGTCCGTTGCGTCTATCGAGTTGCCGCATCTCTAAATCCCCAGTTTCTCCGTGAACGACAGCGGCTGGACCAGCTCCACGGGCGCGGGAAACTCGTCATTGGGGAGCCAGCGGTACCACAGGTCGCCCGCTATCCTCTGCAGCACGGCGTCTCCGCACGGGAAGCCGGTGGACCGAAAAATGCCCCGGACATCGGTCCGGCCCGTGTCGTCTACCGCCAGGCGGACGCTGCCGCGCACGATCGCGCCGGAACCCCTGATCAGGGCTCGGCATCCGGCGGGGAGATAGACAAGTCTGTCCACTTCGAGGACCCGCTCGGGGGGTTCGAATGAGATTCCGCCTGCGGTGTTGGAAATCGCCGGAGGCCCGAAGAACAGCTCGAGCGGGATGGGCTCGCGATCGACGATCTCGACCGACTCGAGATCAGGGTTCGGTAGCGTCACGCGGACTTCCCGGCTTTCGCGCCAGGCCAGGAACAGGATGACGTGGAGAGCGGCGGCGACCGACCAGCCCCAGTAGAAGACCTTCCGCTGTGCTTTCCTTCGCTGTGCGATTGGTTCGCTCATCTTTCGCTCCCGGTCCGGGTGGGTTCACTCTTCTCTGGTACACCCCACGCACAAACCCGGTCCGGGATCAACACTATGTGGAACCACCCAGCCGCGCGAGCCGCGCCATGACCTGCTGTCACTGCCAGGGCGTGGCGCGGATGTTCGACGAGAAGATGGCGCGACGGCAGTTGCGCCAATACCGCCGCAAGGGGCCGGGGAAGGGTACGCGACAACTTGTCGACGCGGTCGCCGAGGAGGGTGTGGAGGGCCGCACGTTCATCGATATCGGCGGTGGGGTGGGGGCCATCCAGCATGAACTCATGGAACGGGGGACCGCCGGGGGGACCAGTGCCGATGCGTCGCCGGCCTACTTGGCGGCGGCGAAGGAGGAGGCGGAGGCGAGGGGCTATGCGGGGCGGATCCGGTACGTGGAGGGGGACTTCGTGGAGCGTGCGGATGAGATCGACGCGGCCGACCTGGTCACCCTGGACCGCGTGGTGTGCTGCTATCCCGACATGCCGGCGCTGGTGGGCGCGGCCGCGCGGCTCACGCGGCGTACGCTGGGGCTGGTCATCCCGCGCGGGACGCGGTTCATACGGGGCGGCGTCGCGATCGTGAACCTGTTCCAGCGGTTGCGGCGCCATCCGTTCCGGGTGTACGTGCACGATCCGGGTGAGGTGGAGGCGGTGCTGGGGGAGAACGGGTTGCAGCGGCGGCATGTGCGTGAGGGGTTGGTGTGGCGGATGGCGGTGTATGGGCGGCGCGGGAGCGACAAACCCTGACGTAACGGCGGAGCACACGAGGCCAGAATCACGGCGGGAAATCTTATAACTACATACAGGACTGCACGATCTGCGTTTCCTGCCGTGCTACTGGATCTTGCTGGACCGTGCCGCGAAAGCGGGAAAACCGGAAGTGAATGGCGGGACTCCCGGCGTCGCAAATCCGGTCGTCTTTGCCGACCCGCTCCCAGCGGTCACCCGCGTCTCTCTTTTCCGATCATCACGCCTCCTCCGTTAGATGGAGACGCGATGATAGCTGATCCGTTCTCGTTCCCTTTCCAGCCTACCGGCAGAGCTCCACGGCCAAGCTCCCGCCGTCAAACTCAACCCTTCATGGCTTGGGGGGAGTTTCCCCGCACTGGATTCAGGGTTTTCCCTCTATCTGGGGCTGAAATTCCTCGCCAGCTTTAGAGCATCGGTCTGGGACCGTCGAGGCGTGCGAACGGCTCCGGCGCTTCGCAGACGAAATGAACGAAGCCAGGGACGTCCCTGATTCCCTGAAGCAAGGAGACCGCAACATGCAACTTCGCCAGAGCTTCGCGACGCCGCTACGCTGCCGGGGGCGCACCAATTCCGTGGAACCGGCTACAGCTGGAATCAGGACCTTCGCAAGGAGTGCTCATGTCTTCTGGCTGTCGTTGGCCTGCTTGGCGGCGTTGCCTTGGCAGTTACAGGCGCAGGAGGCACCGGACCGTCAAGAGGCCACGGACCGTTTCATGCTCGAAGCCGGGATCGTGGGGGACGACAGGTGTCCCGGACGCTACGTCGGCATCAACGGGCGGATCGCGGGGCCGGTGTCGTGGTACGGGATGGTGGAGACCTACCGGTGTGCCGATAACACCGGGAACGTCACCTACCATAGTCTGGCCGGGTCGCACAACCAGATCGGCGCCTCGGTCCTGCTTGGACGTTCCAGTTGGCTCGTTCGCCCGGCGTTGCGGGCGGGGATCCAGTACGACGGCGGGGACTACGTTGAGCCGACCGCCGGTGCGAGCCTGACGTTCGGACGGCGCTACGGGGCACGCTTCATAGTCCACGTCGACGAGTGCGGCAGCACAGTCTGCGAGCGCTTCCAGATGGGCGGATACGTCTCGTTCTGAGCCCCCCGCGGGGAAAACGCCAGTCAGAAGATTCGTGGCAAGCGGTATTGCAGAGATAAGCCCAGGTGGATGTAGATATCGGGGTCGGCTCTGTCGGCTCCTCCCAAGACGGCTTCGAGCGAGCTCGTGATTCTGCTGACGGTCAGCCCCACGCCCAGTCCAACGCCGGTCAAGTTGTAGGTTTGTCCGAGGAGCCGATTTGCGCCGTCGGCCTTGATGGTTCCGGTCCCGTTTTCGAAAAGAGCGTAGATACTTGGTCCTTCGCGCGTGCCAAGGCCCAGCCGAACTCGGCCCAGGTAGAGGTGATCTCGCCTGGTCGTCGAGTCGTACTGAACGTTCCAACGAATCATCTGAGCTAGGAATTGCAGCGACACCCAGATAGGCCGATTCGGCAGATCCACCATCAGATCCAAGTTGGCTCCCGGTGAAGCCACACCCACCCACTGGATTCGCATGCCCACCAGCACGCCAACCTGCGGACCGTCCTGTGCCGCCACCACGGGCAGAGAATCCGCCTCCTGGGCTTGCAGGCCGGGCGCAACTAACGCCCAAGCGACCATGGCAGCGACGATAACACCACGCCGCCATTCTGACTCTGTTCCTCGCATCATCCCGCTCCGCTGTCGGCCCATCGCGATCTCCGAGGAGTGAATGGGCCGGGCAAAGGCAGCCGTGCCCGATGTCCCAGGACACGAATCTATGATGTGCGGTCTTGTCGGCGGTCACAAGAACGGCATCTGATCCGTGGTTCGCGCCTAAGCCCAAGGGCCGACATCCCCACAAGCGTCTCTCCGCTGCCTTCGTGCGCTCCGCACCCCGCGGCCGGTACTGCGACGGGAACGGACTCTACCTCTACGTCCAGAAGACCGGAACGCGGAGTTGGATCCAGTGGCTCGTCATCCGGGGCCGCAAGCGCGACCTCGGGCTCGGCAGCGTCCAACTGAGCGGGCGGCGCGGGAGAGCGCGGCCGTCGCCAAGGGGTGACGGCTCGGCCTGTTCGCCCTCGCCGTCCATGAGGCTGGCGACCAAGAGGTCGAGGAACTTGCGCTACGGCCCGGCCACCGCCGTCTCGGGCGGCACGCGGTAGCGTTATTCGGGCGTCCCGCCCGGCTGGCTTGACCCCTTGTTAGATGGTCAAGCCAGCCTACCCCGTGTAATACACCGGGGCTGGCGAGGGGTGGCCCTGCCCCCCTTCGATCCCCCCGAGAATCGCGCACCCTTGGAGGTCGCGCATGGGGGGCGCCGCCCCCTTTCCCCCGTGTCGGTGCGGCGTGATGCCTGAGCGCCGCACCGCCGTCGTCACCGCCCGCGTGTCGGCGGCCGAGTCCGCCACAGGGTTGTCGCCGAGGCGAAGGCGTACCCCGATGGCGTCTCTACCTCCAACGTCCTCCCCGTGGTGGCGTCGAGCCGTCTGTCGGGGGATCCGTTTTGACCGCCGGATGCCGGTGTTGGTGGCAAGTCCTGCGTGTCCGGCTCACTTTGGGGGTCGCCGGACACGAAATCGCCGTTCGGCCGGACACGGCCCCGGCCGTCCATGTCGCTGGTGCGCTTGCGGTTGCGCCACGGCCAGCGGAGCGCCGACGCCAGTCTGCGCTCCTTGGACGTGGCTGGGAGTGACCCCCATCTCGGCAAAACCTCGATTGGCGCCGGGGAGGATGGAGCCGGACAGCCCCATCCCCCCGCCGCTGCGGGGTCACTCCCAGCCAACAGTCCCTCCCGGAAGGGTGTCGAGCGCCGCTTCGACGCGGCGGAGGACGTGTTGGCCGACCCGCTGGCCGTCGGGCTGTCCGGCCTCGCCGACCAAGACCGCGACGCGCCGGTTCCGGCTCGCCGTTTGGCCTTCCCGCATGGTCCTGCGTTCGGCCTCGGGCTTCCGGGGACGGACCATGACGGACGGCCTTCCATTGGGCGGCGCGCGGAATGTCGTTCGGGGGTCCGGGGGATGCTCCCCCGGCCAGAGGTTAACGTGCAGCGTTAACCCATCTGGCTCCTCAACACACTGCAGAAATCAACGCCCCCGTGTCGCGCTCGCCGCGAAAGCCGACCGGGCCGCAACTCTGGACGACGCGCCCGCCCGGCGCGAGGTTTCAAACGCGCAGATCGTGCAGTCCATCGAATCGAGGGAGGTATCGAACGATGGCACGCACGAAACGAAGCCGCCGGAGCTACGGCGCCGGCGAGTGGGGCCGGAACCGGGTCCGGGTCTTTCCAGATCCGAAAACCGGCCTCTTCCAGATTGAGTGGCGCGAGAACGGGCGAAGGCTCACCCGGTCGCTCGGGCACCGGGACTGGACCCGAGCGAAGAAGCAGGCGGACGAATTCGCCGCCGGCTTCATCGACGCGCCCGACGGCAAGGCGGAGGCCGAGCCCGAACCGCTCACGCTGGACAAGCTGTTTGAAATCTACGGTGAAGAGGTGACGCCCACGAAGGCGGAGGCGTCCCAGCGGGCCGACCGGGCCGCGACGAGGATGTTCCTCGGGTTCTTCGGACGAGGCCGCAAGCCTTCAACGCTCTCCCGGCGCGACTGGGACCGGTTCATCCGGGCGCGGCGCGCGGGCAAGGTCGGAGCGAGCGGCAAACCGGTGTCCGACGCGACGATCGAACACGATCTGAAGTTCCTGATCGCCGTGTTCAACTGGGCCGGCAAGTCGAAGGACGAGGATGGCCGGCTGCTCCTCGGCTCGAACCCGCTGAAGGGTCTGAAGACGCCCACGGAGAAGAACCCCACGCGGGTGGTGTTGGCCGAGGAGGAATACCAGGCGCTTCTCGGGGTGTCCCGGGAAGTCGATTGGCGCTTCCACGTCGCGCTCGTGCTGGCGCACGAGACCGGTCACCGAATCGGGGCCATCCGCCACCTCAGGTGGCCGGATATCGACCTTGAAGCCCGAGCCATCCGGTGGAGGGCCGAACACGAGAAGACAGGCTACGAACACCGGACTCCGATGACGGCCGAAGCGGTCGCCGTCCTTGAGCAGGCGCGAGAGCGGAGCGCCGGGATCGAGGTTGCTCCGGTGCTGCCCGCACCACGAGATCCGTCGCGGTGCGCGGGCCGGACGCTGGTGCGCTTCTGGTGGAACCGAGCCCAGAAGCTCGCGGGACTCGAACCCAGGCGTGGGCGGGGCTGGCACTCGTTGCGGCGCAAGTTCGCCAGCGACCTCATGGACCAGCCGCTCAAGATCCTCTGCGACCTCGGAGGCTGGAAGACCGCCAAGACGGTGCTCCAGTGTTATCAGCGAGCCGACGAGGGACAGCTTCGGAAGGCTCTGGAAGCCCGCCCGAGACCTCGCGGCTGAGGTTCGCAATTCGGCGGGAGTCAAACAGCGGGAATCCGGCCTGACAATCCTGTAACTCTAACGACCACAGAAAGATACAAACATGATGCCGCATGACGTAACGTTAGGGTTTGCGGAAGAGAAGGTATCGGGGAACTCCGAGAGCCCCGCGCGGTGTTGTTTCCACTATGGTTGACGCGCGAGCAGCCCCGACCCACCTTGCCCAATGCACCGCTCCGTCGCCTTTGTCGCCTTTCTGGCCCTGTCGTGGTCCCAGCTGGTCGCACTGCGTTGTGACATGGGAGAGGGTATGGTCATGGCCAAGGCCGGTGCGGACGCACACCATCACCCCGCTCCCACGGCCGACATCCCCCCCACCCCCCACCCCCCCAACCACGGCGGCAGCCACACCTGCCTGATGATCATGGCCTGCGGCTTCGCCTCGGTTCGGCAAGCCCGCACCACCGCCATGATTCGCCTCCCCGCCGTCTTCTTCACGGCGGCCTTCCCCACCCAGCCCATCCCCGTCGCTGCCGACCTGGCAGTCGAGACACCCCCTCCCCGCCACACGGTGTGACCCCTTCGCGCCCCGCCCGGGGCGCACACCACACCTGAAAGGTCACCCGCCGTGGCCCCTCCCCCTGGAGCGGTCGCGCCTCGGGCGACCCATCCATGGCGAGGACACCATGTCTATCCTGCGAACCATGGCGGTCGCGTCCGCGATCGCCTTCTCGGCATCCATCACCCCACCGCGCGCTGCGGCCCAGTCGCCGCCCTACTCCACCCACGGCGACGCTACCCTGGCCACGCTCATCAGCGAAGCGCTGGAGGGCAACCCCCGCGTGCGCGCCGCGCTTCTGGAGACCCGGGCGGCCGAGTCGCGCACGGCGCAGGCCGCGACCCTGCCGGATCCCGCGCTCTCCTTCACTCAACACATCCTCGGACCCCAGACCCGGGTCGGTCCTCAATTCTCGAACATCTCGGTCACCCAGTCGCTCCCCTGGTTCGGGACGCTTCCGGACCGCCGGGCGATCGCCGCGTCGTCATCGGCCATGCAGAACGAGTCGTACCAGGAACAGCGCGCGGAAGTCGTCCGCCGGGTCAAGCTGGCCTACTACGACCTCGCGTACCTTGATGAGGCGCTCCGGATCACGGGGGAGGAGGAGCAGCTCCTGCTTCACTACGAAGCGCTGGCGCGGGCCCGCTACTCGCAGGGCTTCGGGCAGCAGCAGGAGGTCGTCAAGCTCCAGGCCGAGGTCACGCGGGTCCTGAACCGACGGCAGGAGTTGCTTCGGCAGCGCACCGACTTCGAAGCCCTGCTGAATGTGCTCGCGGACCGGCCGGTGAATGCGCCGGTGCCGCCGGTGACGATCGGCGAGCGGCCGGCGGTCGCCCTGGACGACGAGCAACTCCACGCGACCGGACTGGGTGAGCGGCCCGAGGTGCGGTCTGCCCGGCTCCGGATCGAGCGCGACGAGCACGGGGTGAGCCTGGCAAGGCGGCGGTACCGCCCCGGTCTGACGGTCGGCGTCGCCTGGGGCAACGTGCTTGGCCGCCGCGACGACCCGGGCCGCGAGAATCCACCGCCGGACAACGGCCGCGACACCTGGAGCCTCACCCTCGGAGCCAGCATCCCCGTCTTCAGGGGCAGCTACGACGCGGGGGTCCGGGAGGCGGCCGCCCGGGTGTCCGCCGCCGAGGAGGCCTACCGCGACGCGATCAGCGGAGTCGCGCTCGCCGTCCGTTCGACCGCGTTCCGCATCACGACGATCGAGGGGCAGTTGGCCCTCTTCGAGCGCGCCCTTCTCCCACAGGCCGAACAGGCGCTGCGAGCCACCGAGGAGGCGTATTCCGGCGGAGTGACCGGGGTGCTGGAGCTGCTGGACAGCGAAGAGGTGCTGCTCGACGTGCGTCTCGGCCTCGCGCGTCTGCGGGCCGACTACATGAAGGCATTGGCAGAGATGGAACGGGCCATCGGCTCGGCGTTTCCAGAGGAGGAGGGATCATGAACGGTACGAAGAATGTCCACAAGGTCCTGTTCGTGGTGATCGGCGTTGCGATCGGTGCGGGAGGGACGGCGCTGTTGCTGCGGGACCGGGCGGGCGGACCGTCGGGAATGGGCGGGGATTCAAGCGCGGGGGCCCACGAGGGGATGACCATGCCCGGCAAAGCCGACCCGTCCCCGGAGCAGACCCCCGACGAGCGCGAGATCCTCTACTGGCGCGCCCCGATGGACCCCAACTACACCTCCGACCAGCCCGGCAAGTCCCCGATGGGGATGGACCTCGTCCCGGTCTATGCGGACGAAGCCACCGCCGATGGCGGCATCAGGGTCAGCCGGAGCTTCCTGCAGAACTTCGCGGTCCGCACCACCATGGTGCATCGCGGCAACCTGCCCGTCTCCATCCGCACCGTCGGGATCCTGGCGCACAACGAGGAGCGGGTCGTCTCGGTGCAGACCAAGTAC
Organism: Longimicrobiales bacterium; assembly: GCA_965208295.1. Classification (GTDB taxonomy): domain Bacteria; phylum Gemmatimonadota; class Gemmatimonadetes; order Longimicrobiales; family Gaopeijiaceae; genus Bin94. The sequence continues at coordinate 3,580,132 of OZ242328.1, forward strand.
GAGGGATGGATCGAGCGGGCCAGCGTCAACAACGTCGGCGAGACGGTCGCGCAGGGCGACGTGCTCTTCGAGATCTACAGCCCGCAGCTGGTCACCACGCAGCGCGAGTTCCTGGGCGCGATGGAGTACGTGGGACGGCTGCGGGACGGCGGGGCGTACGCGCAGGCGATCGAGCGGGCGCAGTCGCTGCTGGAGGCCGCCCGGGAACGGCTGCTCTACTGGGACATGACCGAGGAGCAGATCGATGCGCTTGCCGAGTCGGGCAGCGTTACGCGAACGGTAACGGTTTTCGCGCCGGCCACGGGCTTCATCGTCGACAAGATCGGTGACTCAATGGAAGGGATGAAGCTCAGTCCCGGGATGACGGTCATGAAAATCGCCGACCACTCCACCCTCTGGGCCGAGACCGAGTTCTACGAGGACGATCTGCGGCACGTTCGCGAGGGACAGGCGGTCGCGATCGAAGCCGACGCATTTCCAGGACGGGAGTGGAGCGGCCGGATTCTGTTCTTCCGCCCGGCCGTGAACCCGCAGACGCGGACGCTTACCGCCTTCGTCGAGGTCGCCAATCCCAACCTGCGGCTCAGGCCGATGATGTACGTGAACGTGGCCGTGCGCACGACCGGGGCGGTCGACGTGGTGATGGCGCCCGCCGAGGCGGTGCTGCACAGCGGGACCCGCACGGTCGTGATCGTGGCGAAGGGGGGTGGGGTCTTCGAGCCGCGCGAAGTGGTGCTCGGGACCGAGAGCGGAGGGATGGTGGAGATCGCTTCGGGGCTCGCCGCGGGTGAGACCGTCGTGGTTTCGTCGCAATTCCTGATCGACTCCGACGCGAATTTGCGGGCGGCGATTTCGCAGGTGCTGGGTGGTGGGGAAGAGGGCGACTCGGCCGAAGGTGGGGCCGCGGCCGATACGATGCGCCACCGCCACTAGGGAGACCCGCTCATGTTCGCACACATCATCGACTGGTCGATCCGGAACCGCCTCCTGGTCATCCTCGGCACCCTCTTCATCGTGGCGGCGGGCACCTTCTCGCTCACCCGCACGCCCATCGACGCCATCCCCGACCTCTCCGATGTCCAGGTCATTATCCAGACGGAGTACCCCGGACAGGCCCCGCGCATCGTCGAGGACCAGGTCACCTATCCCCTCACGACACAGATGCTGTCGGCGCCCTTCGCGCAGGTGGTGCGCGGCTATTCGTTCTTCGGCGTGTCCTTCGTGTACGTGATCTTCGAGGACGGGACCGACCTCTACTGGGCCCGCAGCCGCGTCCTCGAGTACCTGAACTCGGTCTCCGGGCAGCTGCCGGCCGGGGTCACCCCGAAGCTCGGTCCGGACGCGACGGGCGTGGGGTGGGCCTTCATGTACGCGCTCCGCTCCGACCGGCACGACCTCGGCGAGCTGCGCTCGATCCAGGACTGGTTCCTGAAGTACGAGCTGACGGCGGTGCCGGGGGTGTCCGAAGTCGCCAGCGTCGGCGGGTTCGTGCGGCAGTACCAGGTGACCGTCGATCCGAACCGGCTGCGCGCCTTTGACGTGCCGATCTCCGCGATCCGCACCGCAATCCAGGAAAGCAACAGCGACGTGGGGGGCGGGTTGATCGAGGTAGGCGAGAAGGAGTTCATGATCCGGGGGCTGGGGTACATCCGGTCGGTGGACGACATTCGGCGGATCGGGCTCGGCGTGGGGCCGGACGGGACGCCGATTCTGCTGCAGGACGTGGCGCGGGTGAGCCTGGGGCCGGAGAGCCGGCGTGGGCTGGCGGAGTGGAATGGTGAAGGGGAAGTGGTCGGGGGCATTGTCGTCGTGCGGCCCGGCGCGGACACCCGCCGCGTGATTCGGCAGGTGCGGGCCCGGCTGGACGAGATCGCGCCGGGGCTGCCGGAAGGCGTCGAGATCGAGGTCGCCTATGACCGCACCTCGCTGATCGACCGCGCGGTGGGGAGCATCCGCATGAGCCTCGCGCAGCAGCTGCTGATCGTGGGTCTGGTGTGCCTGGTCTTCCTGTTCCATCTGCGGAGCGGGCTGGTGGCGGTGATCGCGCTGCCGGTCGGGATTCTGCTCGCGATGATTGTGGTGCACCTGCAGGGGCTGACGCTCAACATCATGTCGCTGGGGGGGATCGCGGTGGCGATCGGGACGATGGTCGACGCCGGGATCGTGATGGTCGAGAACGCGCACAAGCACCTGGCGCGCTACGGTGGGCGCAGGCCGCACTGGGAGATCATTTCGCGTGCGGCGAGGGAGGTGGGGCCGTCGCTCTTTTTCGCGCTGCTGGTGATCACGGTGTCGTTCATGCCGGTGTTCACACTGGAGGCGCAGGAGGGGAGGCTCTTCAAGCCGCTCGCGTTTACCAAGACGTATGCGATGGCGGCGGCGGCGCTGCTTTCGGTAACGTTGGTGCCGGTGCTGGTGGGGTACTGGGTGCGGGGGAAGATCCGGCCTGCGGCGAGTACGCCGGTGGGGCGGTTGTTGGGTGGGGTGTACTGGCCGGTGCTGGGGTTCGTGCTGAAGCGGCGCAGGTGGGTGATGGCGGGGGCGGTGGTGGGGTTGGGGGTGACGGTGGTGCCCCTGTCGCGTCTGGGGTCCGAGTTCATGCCGCCGCTCTGGGAGGGGGACCTGCTCTACATGCCGACGACGCTCCCGGGCGTGTCGATCACCGAGGCGCGCGAGATCCTGCAGCAGACGGATCGCATCATCTACACCTTTCCGGAAGTGCGACATGTGTTCGGGAAGGTGGGGCGGGCGGATTCGGCGACCGATCCCGCGCCGCTGTCCATGATCGAGACGACGATCGCGCTCAAACCGCGCAGCGAATGGCGGCCCGGGATGACGCCTGAGAGGCTCATCGAGGAGCTGGACGCGGCGCTACGAATCCCCGGCCTGACGAACGCGTGGACCATGCCGATCCGCGCCCGCATCGACATGCTCTCGACCGGGATCCGCACGCCGGTGGGGATCAAGATCGCGGGACCGGATCTGGCCGTGCTGGAACGGCTGGGGCGCGAGGTGGAGGCCATCGTGCGGGACGTTCCCGGCACCGCCAGCGTGTACGCGGACCGGGTGATGGGCGGCAACTACCTCGACTTCGCGATCGACCGGGTGGCCATCGCGCGGCACGGCCTGACGGTGCGCGACGTGCAGGAGGTCATTCAGACGGCGATCGGCGGGATGAACGTGACGACCACGGTCGAGGGACTCGAGCGCTACCCGGTCAACCTGCGCTACAGCCGTGAATTGCGCGACGATCTTCCCGCGCTGAGGTCGGTGCTGGTCGCGACGCCGGAGGGCCACCAGGTGCCGCTCGGGCGGCTGGCGAGCATGGAGTACGTGGTCGGCCCGCCGAGCATCAAGAGCGAGGGGGCGAAGCCGAACGCGTGGGTGTACATCGACGTGCGCGACACGGACATCGGCAGCTACGTGGAGGCGGCACGGGAGGTGGTGGCGGCGGGGGTCGATCTGCCGCCCGGCTACACGGTCGCTTGGAGCGGCCAGTACGAATACCTGGAGCGTGCGCAGCAACGGCTCGCGTACGTCCTTCCCCTCACCCTGCTCCTCATCTTCGTCCTCATCTTCCTGACCACCCGGTCGGTCACCGAGACCCTCCTGGTGCTGCTGGGCGTCCCCTTCGCGGTCGCCGGGTCGTTCTGGTTCCTCCACATCCTGGGCTACGACCTGAGCATCGCGGTGTGGGTGGGCATCATCGCGCTGGCCGGACTCTACGCCGAGACCGCGATCGTCTTCCTCCTCTACCTGAACGTCTCCGTCAACGACTACCGCGACCGCGGCCTCCTCACCGAGCGGAGCGCGCTCAGGCAGGCGATCCGGCGCGGGGCCGTCCAGCGCGTCCGCCCCATCATGATGACGATTGCGACCGACGTGATCGGGTTGCTGCCGATCATGTGGAGCGCGGGCGCGGGGGCCGATGTGATGAAGCGGATCGCGGCGCCGCTGATGGGTGGGGTGGTGACGTCGGGGGTGGTGGTGCTGGTGCTGTTTCCGGTGGCGTTCTACCTGTGGAAAGGGCGGGGGTTGGGTCGGGAGGCGCCGCAACCCTGACGTAACGTTAGGGTTTGGCCGTTTGGTGTCCTGCTCCCTTGATCGACTGCCCTTCAGAGTCTATAGTTTGGCATCGCTAACCCCATTTATCGACGCAAAATGCACTTGGTAAGTCGATTCTTTCAGATTCCAGAGCAGAGTTTCTTTCTGTTCGGCCCCCGCCCACCCCTTCATGGCCGCCGAGCTGCCCGGCTTTGACCTTGAGCGAGCCCTGCGGCTGGGTCTTGTCCCGTTGGTCGTGGACGCTTCCGCTCCCGAACGCACCCTCGATGCTTACGCAAGTCTCTACATCGATCAGGAGGTGCGCGCGGAAGGCCTGACGCGCGATGTTGGAGCCTTCGCACGGTTCCTGGAGGCGATCAGCTTCTCCCACGGGGGACAGTTGAACCTCGCATCGGTTGCCAGGGAGTGCGAAGTGTCTCGAAGAATGGTCGAGGCGTACGTTGGCATCCTGGAGGACCTGTTGATGGCGTTTCGGCTGACCGTATTCCGCAAGCGCGCCAAGCGGGCGACCGTGGCCCGCGACAAGTTCTACCTCTTCGACGCCGGGGTCTTCCGTTCACTGCGGCCCACCGGCCCGCTCGACCGGCCCGGAGAAATCGACGGCCAGGCGCTGGAAGGTCTGGTGGCTCAACACCTGCGCGCGTGGGCAGCCTACTCGGAAAACGACGTGTCACTGCACTTCTGGCGAACCCGGGCCGGCACGGAGGTCGATTTCGTTGTGTATGGGCGGCGAGGATTTCACGCACTGGAAGTCAAGAACGCCCGCCGTGTCCATTCCACTAACCTGCGGGCCCTGCGGACCTTCCGGACGGACTATCCAGAGGCCGACGCCGTCATGCTGTACCGGGGCCGTGAGCGGCTGAGAATCGACGGAATCTGGTGTCTGCCGGTGGGAGAATTCCTGCGAGAGATGGTCCCCGGCAGGGGGTTGCTGGAGTGGCTCTGAGAGTGTTGTCGGTGTCTGGGATTGACCTGGGCGGCCCGGAGGCGTCACAACCCTGACGTAACGTTAGGGGTTGCCCCGGCGCGTCTCCACCGCCTCGCCCCCGCTCTGCTCGATCGCCTCAAGCGTCTCGCGCACGTCCTCCCAGGTCGTCGTGTAGTTGAGGATGCAGAGCCTCAGCGAGAACGTCCCGTGGAGCAGCGTGGAGGATATGAACGCGCGCCCCCCCCAGAAGATGCTGGCTAGTACTTCTCGGTTGATCTCGTCGAGGGCCGACTCCCCGAGGCCGGCCTCGGTCGGGTTGATCCGGAAACAGACAATCCCCAGCGAAGTGGGGTTCAGCATTTCCAGCATCGGGCTGCCGTGGACGTATTCTTCCGCCCGGGCGGCCAATTCCATGCCCTTCGATATCGCCCTGCGGAACGCCCTCATCCCGAAGGTCTGAACGGATGCCCAGATCTTGAGTGCCCGTACCGAGCGGCTCAGTTGGGGCCCCCGATCCGAGAAGTTCGGATGGCCAGCGCCCCAGATCGTGTCCTGGAGCATGTCGTGGGGTACGGCGAACGCGTTTTCCAGCGTGTTCACGTCCTTGACCATGAGGCAGCCCGCCTCGTAGGGCTGGAAGAACCACTTGTGGGCGTCGAGCCCGATGGAGTCGGCGCGTTCCATTCCGCGCAGGAGTTTCCGCCCCCGCTCCGTGAGGACCGCGAAACCGCCGTACGCGGCGTCGACGTGCAGCCAGATCCCTTCCGCCTCGCAGAAGTCGGCGAGATCCGGCAACGGATCGATCGAGCCCGTGCTGCCCGCTCCGGCGTTCGCGCATATAGCGATGGGATTGAGTCCGGCGTCCCGGTCTCGTGCCACCGCGTCGGCGAGTGCCTCCATGTCCAGCCGGAAACGACGGTCGCTCCCGACCAGGCGCACATGGCCCCTCTCGACTCCAACGATCCTGGCCGCGCGAATCTGGGCACTGTGGCTCTGGTCACTCATGTAGACGGTCGGCAAGCCACCGCGCCGAGCCGCTTCCCGGGCCGCCACGAGGGCCGTGATCGTGGCCACGGACCCGCCGCTCGTAAGCAGTCCGCCGGCACCTTCCGGATAGCCGACCCACTGCCGTATCCAGTCGATCACCACCAGCTCGAGCTGGCTCGGACCGCTCGAAGTGAGCCATGTGCACTGGTTGACCTGGTGTCCGGCGACCATGAAGTCGGCCAGCACCCCCGGCCAGGTCGGAGACGAGGGAATGAAGCCGAAAAAGCGGGGGTGGTCGATGCGCGCCGCGAGCGGCATGATCTTCCGTGCAGCGTGGGTCAGGACTTCACCGGCCGGCCGTCCGTCCTCCGGAGGATCGCTCAGAAGCTGGTCCTGGAGCGCATCCTTGAAATCTCCGTCCCAGGCAACGTCCTCCGGCAGCCCTTCGATCCGGCCCACCACGAGTTCGGCGACCTCATTTGCCAACTGGAGCATCTCTTCGCGGTCCATCTCCAGACCGGAACGGTCGTCCGGGTCAGTGGCGACACCCGGCTTCGGGGGCCCGCTGGCGACAACGGTTTTCCACGGTGTGGGCTCGCTCATTCCGGCAGCCTCAACGCCACCAGTCGCCCCGGCCGCCCCACCTGCACCACCACATGCTGCCGCCCTTCATGGCTGTATGTCATCATCCCGTACTGCCCCGCGCCCGGCATCTCCACGCGGCCAACATGCTCGCCCGTCATCTTGTCGTACGCGTTCAGCACCGGAGGCCCGTTCGACCCTTCCGTCGCATACAACAAATCCCCCGCAACCATCTGGATCGACAGTCCGCCGCCCCCCGCGCGCGACAGGTCCACACCCTGTGTGGCCGGGTGATCACGAACCGCCTCCGCCACGTCGCCGATCGGGATCCACCACAGCCGCTCGCCCGTGTTCATGTCGTACGCCGACAGCCGGTTGTACGGCGGCTTCCACATCGGCAGCCCCTGCACGCGCGGCAACCCGCCCCCCGCCCCCGCGACCCATTGCGCTATTGTCTCGCCCGTGGTCTTGGGATCGTCGGGTTCGTCCGCGTCCACACCAGGGCCGACTCGGCCGCCACTGCAACCCCGCCGGTGCGACGCATACAGAATCCCCGTCGTGGGGTCCAGCGTGGCCGGATGCGTGATGTTGAGTCCCCCGTAACACCGGATATTCTCCGCGACGGGACCCTGATAGCCCTCGTAGAGACGCGGCACGAACGGTCCCCCCACCCGGTAGCGGTCCAGGATCTCCATCGCCTCGGCGTGCAGCTCCGGAGTGAAGTCGATCACGTCCTCCGGCGGCAGGCCCAGCGGCTCCATCGGTTCCGGCCAGGTTGGCATCGGCTGGGTCGCGGCCGTCCAGTTGCCGGGCACCTCGCTCTGGGGCACGGGCACCTCCTCGATCGGCCAGATCGGGTCCCCCGTCTCGCGGTTGAAGGCGAAGATGAGCCCGGTCTTGTTGGTCTGGATCACCGCCGGGACCGCCTCGCCGTCAACCGTCAGGTCCACGATGATCGGCACGTTGGGGAGGTCGTAGTTCCACTGGTCATTGTGCACGATCTGGTAGTGCCAGACGCGCTCGCCGGAGGCCGCGTCAAGCGCGATCACGCTCGTCGAGAAGAGATTGTGGCCGGGACGGAAGCCGCCGAAGTAGTCGATCGTGGGCGGGTTGGTGGGGATGTAGACGATTCCACGTTCAAAATCGGCCGACATCGGGGCCCACGAGGACACGTCCCCTGTGTACTTCCAGGCGTCGTTTTCCCACGTTTCGTGCCCGTGTTCGCCGGGGCGCGGGATGACGTGGAACTTCCACCGAAACTCGCCGGTGCGCGCGTCGAAACCGAGAATGTCGCCCGGCACGTTCTCGATGCGCGTCTGGTAGTATCCCTGCTCGGCGGAGTTGCCCACCACGACCGTCCCGTTCACCACGATCGGCGGCGACGAGGTCGTGATGTACCCGAGCTCGCGCGGGATGCCGTACTCCGGGTCGTAGTCCGCCTCGAATCCCTCCCACGGGGCCCAGCCGTCAATGAGCGGCACCAGCATGTCCACCACGCCCGTCTCCGGGAAGTCGTCGATCGGGACGGGCTGGCCGAAGCCTTGCAGGTGCCGCCCGGTCTTCGCGTCGAGGGCGTGCAGGAAGAAGGCCGGCGACGTGTAGTAGATGACCCCGCGGCCGTCGATCTCGCCGTACGCGACGCCCTTGCCGTAGTTCTGCCGCATGGAGCGTTCCCAGCGCGTGGTGTGCGGCTCGCGGTAGGTCCACAGTGTCTCTCCGGTCGCGGGGTCGATGGCCGCCACGGTGCGCCGCTGCCCTGCCACCGTGTACAGGATTCCGTCAATGTAGGTGGGGGTCGACTTCATCTGCTGGTCGACATCGGGGCCGAAGTTGTCGGCGTGCCAAACCCACGCTAATTCGAGATCGCCGAAGTTCTCAGCGTTGATCTGGTCGACGGGCGAGTAGCGGGTGCCCCAGGCGTCCGCGCTCTGGAAGCGCCACTCGCCGTTAGGGTTCTGGCGCTCCTGGGCGGCGGTGGTGGACGGGAAGGCGAGCACCAGGGCCGGGAGGAGGAGCAGATGGGGCCGCATCGGGAGACTCCTGACGGACGTTTTCAACGGAGGGCAAATCGTGGATGGGTTCGCATCGTAGTGCGAGCGGCTGGGCGTCGCCAGCGTTTCCGCGTTGATTCAGCCCGTCCCCCCCGGTTCCCTGCACTCGAAGTTCTCTTCGCGCATCGGATCCCCGGAGCCCTTGTAGACCGCCTCGGCCGGCCACGCGCAGACGGGCCGCTGCATCACGACTTCGCCCTGGTTCGTCTTTGACGCGACCAGCCGTTCCGGCGCCTCGCCCTCCTCGACCCACTTCCGGATTGTGGTGATCCAGTCGACCTCCGCCGGCCCCGGACCGCCACCGCAGTGCTGCACCCCCGGGAACATGAACATGCGCAGATAGTCGTCCACTTCCTCGTCGCCCGCGGCCACGCCCTCGTAGTACCGGATGGTGCCTTTGGCCGGAATCGCCGCGTCGGACCAGCCCGTCCAGAGGATGAGCCTGCCGCCTGCCGTTTTGAATGGGCTGAGGTCGGTGTCGGTCGCGTTGAGCAGCTTTGCGGTGCGGCGGGTGTCGGCCTCCCAGGCGTCGTAGTCGCTGAAATCGTAGGTGGAGTAGTCGAACTCGGGGTTGTCGAAGATGATGTACTTGTGCATCTCGGTGCCGAAGGCGTAGTGCAGGTTGGGGATGCCGGCTCCGCCCCGCGCCCCTCCCCCCGTGATCCACATCGGCCATTCGCCCGTGGCCTCGCCACCGTACGGATACCCCGGATAGACCACTTGACCCTCGACCGTCGCGCCCGCGTAGATCACCTCCGCGGCACGGCGCTGCTCGTCGGTGAGCCCCGGAATCGACGCCAGGTCGATATCGCACGCGAGGGGGTTCGTCATGAACCCGTCCCTGACACCGTCATTTTCGTCGCACGCTTCGAGGATCGCGGTTTCGAGCGCCGCGGCGGCCTCGGCGTCGATCACGGGCGTCGAGAGATCGTTCGGATCGGGGTACAGCGCCTGCTGGGTCTGCAGGAAGAGGGCGCCCACGCCCGTCCAGTGATACGCCGGCGCCCCGGCCACGATCCCGTCGAAGTCGTCCGGATAGCGCTGCGACGACATCATCCCCTGCCCCCCGCCGCGCGAGCAGCCCATGAAGTACGAGTAGTCGATGTCGCGCCCGTAGTAGAGCCGGATGATCGTCTTGGCCGTCTCGGCGGTCACGTGGACGGCGCGGTGGCCGAAGTTGACCTCGCGGTCGGGACGGTTCAGCGCCCAACTCGCGTCGGTGCCGATGCCGCGATGACCGGTGTCGGTGCCGACGGTGGCGAAACCGCGGGTCAGTACCCGGTTCGACCCGAAGAACCCCAGCGCCTGGTTCTGCACGCTGCCGACGTATCCGCCGCCGCCGCCCATGAGGAACCGTCCGTTCCAGTCGGCGGGCAGTGGGAGGAGGAGTTCGAAGCGAATCTCGGTGTCGATCGTGCCGCGGACCCGGCAGTGGACGGGGTCGTATTCGCTGGCCTCGACCGTGGCGACATCGTCGAGGGTGAAGCCGCTCCAGGTGATGGTGGCGAGGTCTTCGCAGGTGGGGGAGGAGGGGGCGGAAAGAGCCGCGAGAGCCAGGATGGCGGGGTAGGAGGTAGTGATCATTGGGCGTGGAGCATCCGTCTTACCTGAGTAAGAAACCCTTCGGGTGTGTCGCATTCGATCCAGCTTCGCTGGTATTCGATGTCTACCTGTTCCATCGTCGTAGCTCCCTTCATCTGTTCTTCGGTGATTCGCTTCTTCGATACTAACATCTGCCCCACGCACTCGGCCATGAATCGGTCGTATTCGCCTCCGCTCTCCCTGGCGACACGTTGCAGGGCTGCCAGAGCGGCCAACGTCCCCTCCTGACATACCGACCGAGACGCTGGGCGCCAAATGGAGACGCGCGCACCGGAGGCGTCCAAGATGCTTGTCGCCGGTCCGGTTGCCCTGGCTAGCACATGCCACGACCGTCAACATGGTTGCGCGTCGCAATCAATACGAGTAACTTCGTACCCAATCTATCGTACAATGCTCGCTCACCACCGTATAGTCATCAGGAGCCGGACCGACACTCTCGGACCGGACGCCGTTCACCAGGATTCTCCAACGATGATCTCCCGCAGCTTCACTGCCACCCTGACCGGGCTGGCGGCCATTTCCCTCCTCCCCCCGCCTCTCCCCGCGGAGCAACTCATCACACTCCCCCCCGAAGACGATCCCCTCGACCCCGCCTTCGAGGAAGTCTTCCGCGTCGGCGCAATAGATGGTGAGCCCTGGGAGATCTTTTCGACCCTCGTCAAGATCGACTTCGACGCCCGCGGCAACCTGTACCTCTTCGACGGAGTTACGCGCGCGTCGGCGCCCGCCAGGCTCGCGCTGCTGGAGCAGCTCCGCGTCCTCGTATTCAGCGCCGCGGGAGCGTTCCAGCACGAGTTCGGCAGAATGGGCGAAGGGCCGGGCGAGTTCAGCTGGCCCAACGGCTACACCGTCATGCGCGACGGAACCACGGTCGTGAACGATGTCCGGCACGGCGCCTACCAGCTCTTCGACCCGTCGGGAACCTTCATCCGCATGGTGCGCGTACCGGACGAAGTCGGGATGACCTCGGAGATTCAGCGCGACCCGCGCGGCGGGGCGGTTCTGGCCGAGAGTTCGGCGATGAACATGGGGAGGGGGACCGGGTGGGCGACCCGCCCCGTTCTGCGGCTTGCGCTGGAAGGCGAAGTCGTGCGGGCGGATACGGCCGCCGAGGGATGGCTGCCCGACCGTTCCGCCCCGGCGGAGGCTTCCGAAGTGGCCAGGAGCTTCGGCCTGGGTGCGCTCACCCTGCCCGCGGTCTTCGAGCCTGAATTGCTGTTCGGTGTGCTGCCCGACGGGACCGTCGTGCACAGCGATTCCTCGGCCTACCACCTCAGGCTCACACCACCGGGCGCGCGTCGCGTCGCACGCGTCATCACCCGGCCCATTGGCCCGCGGCCGGTGACGCAGGCTGTGAAGGAGGCCTACACGAAGCGGCGGGACGAGGAGATGGAAGCGCGGCTCCGCAAGGCCGAGGAGGCGGGGAGGAGGCTCACGGTGCTGGGGAGCTCCGAGCCCCACTTCTACCCCGTACTTCCGGTTATTGAGGTGTTGGCTGCGACGTGGAACGGCCACATCTGGGTCCAGCGCCGGGGGGACGCATGGGACGGCGGCGGGCCGATCGACGTGCTGACCCCGGCGGGCAACTACATCGGCACCTTCCCGGAGGGGTCGACCGCCATGCCGGACGCCTTCGGCCCTGACGGCCTGGCCGCGTTCATCGAGTTCGACGAATTCGAGGTCGCGTCGGTCGTGGTGCGAAGGCTGCCCGCGGCCGTGCGCTGAAAAACGGATCACAATCACAGCCCGAAATGGAAGGACGACAAACATGACTCCGCGCAACTACTCGGTCTTGGGACTTGCAGCCCTCGTGATCGCGACCCTCACCCGACCCCTCCCCGCCCAGCAGTTCATCGAACTCCCCGCCGAAGACCGCCCCCTCGATCCCACCTTCGAGGAAGTCTTCCGCGTCGGCGCGATCTCCGGAGAGTCATGGGAGATGCTCGGCACCGTGCGCAGCATCGCCTTCGACGCACGCGGCAACCTGTACCTCTTCGATGGCAGCGGAGGCGTGGGGGGCCCGTGGCTCGATCCGCGCGTCCTGGTGTTCGACGCCACCGGCGCTTTCGTACGCGAGTTCGGTCGTCCGGGCGAGGGTCCCGGCGAGTTCAGATTACCGGTCTCGATGGGGGTTATGCGGGACGGAACCGCCGTCGTCACCGACATCGGTCACCGCGCCTACCAGCTCTTCGACGAGTTCGGCGCGTTCGCGCGCATGGTCCGGGTGGACGCGGCGGTAATGCCGCTGGTGTTCGGACTCCAGACGACCGTCGACCCCCGTGGCGACGGGGTATACGCGGTCGAATCGAAGGGTGCAGCCGCCAGGGGAATGGGACCGGACGCGCCTCCTCCGGTTTCGCGGCCGATTTACCGGCTGGGCCTCGACGGCGATGACGCGAAAATGGACACTGTTGCGAAGGGGTGGCTGCCTCCGCCCCCGGCAACCGCGGACGGAGAAGTGCCGGGTGTCGTGATCGAGGGGCGCCCCGTCACCTTCAGGGATCTCGGCCGGGGACAATCGACCGTCTTCGAGCCGGACATCCTGATGGGCGTGCTGCTCGACGGGCGGGTCGTGTTCTCGGATTCCTCGGCATACGCGCTCAAGATCACCGGTGACGGCGGCACATCGGTCGAAAGCGTCATCACCCGGCCCCTCGAACCGCAGCCGGTCACGCCTGCGATCGAAGAGGCCGAGATGGAGCGCCAGCAGGCCCGGTGGGCGGATAGGGGGGGTAACGCAAGAACGAGGATGATCCAGGTACAGGGGCCCGACGGCAACGTGCAGACCATGTCGTACGAACTGCCGGAACCCGCCTTCTTTCCCGAACTCTCCATCGTCCACGCCCTCGTTGCCACCTGGGACGGCCGAATCTGGGTACAGCGCCGGGGCAAATACCCGGAGACCGACGGGCCCATCGACGTGCTGACCCCGGAAGGCGACTACATCGGCACCCTCCCCGCCGGCACGATCGCTCTGCCGGACGCCTTCGGCCCCGACGGCATGGCTGCCTTCATGGAGCTGGACGAGATGGATGTCGCGACCGTGGTGGTGCGACGACTGCCCCCGGCGGTGCGCTGACCACACCTCGTGCGCTGGCTGGAATGGCTGGCATGCGCCGTCTTCTGGTGGAACCCGGTGGCCTGGTGGGCTCGCCGCCAGCTCCGGATCGCCGAGGAATCGTGCTGCGACCGGCTCGCGCTGGACGCGGGAAGATCCAGTCCCGGGATCTACGCCAACGCGCTGCTGAGGGTGGTCGCGAACGCATCTCAATCGCCAGGGTTCCGCCCACCGCTCCCCGCCAGCGCGGCCGGTGGAGTCGGACGCTCCCAGATCCTCGAAAGGAGACTCAGAATGATCATTTCAACAGACACCCGTTCCCCCGCTCCCCGCCGGCTGCGCTTCGCCACCTGGGGTGCGGTGCTGTGCGCCCTCCCATTCGGGCTCATCTACTGCGACAAGGCCGCCACGCCGGTGGAAGACGAACACGAGGCCGTGCCCGAGGCGGCGACGCTCGAAATCCCGGTTGAGACCTTCGAGGGCGAACTCGCCGACATCCTCACGCGTCGCGAACAGGAGATTCACCAGAGCATTCAGGAGAGGGTGGAATCCGCCGAACTCGATGAGCGTCAAGGCGGGATGCTGAGTGCCTACGTCTCCGGGGCAAAGGCGGGGCTCCTGGGCCACTACGAGGGCCGGAGCATCTCCGATGAGGACAAGAAGGCGGCTGCCGAAGCGCTGAGTGCGAGTGCGGAATGGGATGGTCTCGCACGAGCCGCTGCCTTCGATAAGGCTCGCAGGGCGCACGAGCGCTCGTTCGTGCAGAGTAGACCCTTTCCTCCGATCATTCGGAAACCAATCAGGCGACAGCCGGAGGGCCGGGAACGGCAGTCACATGCCCAGTGATCGAAACGACCGTCAACCCGTGAACCAGTCCTTCTCGACCGCCCTTCTCCCCCTCCTGGCGCTGCTCGCCCTCCCTTCACCGGCAAGCGCGCAGGAGGTCACGGTCCTCACCGAGAACCTGTGCGCGTCATGCTCGCTCGAGATCACCCCCGACGTTCTCCTCGGAGCCGACGGTGAATCGGTGATCGGATCGGCGTGGGACATCCAGCGACTCTCCGACGGCCGTTTCACGATGGCCTTTCAGAACATCTCCGCGGGGGCTGAGTTCACCGTGTTCTCGGCCGACGGTTCGGACTTCCGCCGTGTCGGGCGGGAGGGGGAGGGCCCGGGTGAGTACGGCCATGTGGTTTGGGTGAGGGAGCACGGGTAGGAACTGTACGTCTTCGACAATCAACGCAGGCGAATGACCGTGCTGGATTCGGCCTTCGAGGCGATTCGCACAGCCCCGGTCGGATGTCTTGTCTGCAACGGATTCGACATGGCGATGCTCCCCGGCGGCAGGGTGGCGCTGAACTACTTCATGCCCGGTGGTTCCCGCGAAGAGGCCTTCGCGGCCGACGCCGGATTCGCGCTCCACATCCTGGGCACGGATGGCCAGACCCTGCATTCCATGGACGAAATCCCCGAAAACCCTTACCGCTTCCTGGACGTGGCCTCCGACGGCTCGCTGCTTTCCCTCCACCTCACCAGCTACCGGATCGACCGTTGGGATCCGGCAACGGGTGAACTCCTCGAGACATTCGCGCGCGGCGTCGCCTGGTTCCCTGACGGCCAGAGTTACAGCCACGCCGCCGCGCCCGGCCGGCCGCCAACGACCGGGACGCGCGCCATGCACCTGGACGATGCGGGCAGGGTGTGGGTGTACATCTCCCGGCCCGTGACGGACTGGGAGGACCGTCTGGAGCGAACTCCGCCCGATGCCCACCCGGAATCGGGCCCGTGGAAGTACGGCCCCGGTTCGTCGGAGGGCATCATCGAAGTGCTGGATCTCGAATCGGGCCGCGTCCTGGTGTCGCAGGTGCTCGACCTGGAGGGGGGCTGGGGGAAGTTCTTCGCCCCCGGCTGGATGGCCACCTACGACGAGGAAGGGATCCCGCAGTACCGGATGTGGCGGGTGAGCCTGGCTGGCCTGGAGTAGGGGCGTCCTCGGACGCAGCCAGTTCGGTTACACGCCCGGCATCCGCGACCTGCGCACAGTCTTGGCCGTAGGTAAAATTACCGCTATTTTACCCACATGTACTCAAGAAGTCTCGCCAAAACCCTCTGCGCCAACCAGCGCAGCGTCCTGGTGCTCGGCCCCAGGCAGGTCGGGAAGTCCACCTTGCTGGCCTCTCTTGCTCCCGACATCTCGCTGAATCTTGCCAGCCCACGGGTATTTCGTGATTTCGTCGGCTATCCGGAACGACTCGGACGGGAACTCCGGGCCGCCCCACCCGAGGTGCGCACGGTATTCCTGGACGAGGTTCAGCGAGTCCCGGCCCTGCTCGATGTGGTGCAGCTCTTCCTGGACGAGCACCCGGACCGCTTCCGGTTTTTCCTGTCGGGATCCAGCGCCCGCAAGCTGAGGCGCGGACAGGCCAACCTCCTGCCGGGAAGGATCCATGTCCACCAGATGCACCCGCTCCTCGCGTGCGAGCTGGGAGCGGATTTCGATCTGGACCGCGCACTCGCGCACGGAACGCTGCCGGGAATCTATTCCGAAGGAGACGGTGCCCTGCGCGCCGCCGATCTCCGAAGCTATGCGGACACGTATCTGCGCGAGGAAATCCAGGCCGAGGCGCTCGTGCGGAACCTGGGGGGTTTCTCGCGCCTGCTGGACCTGATGGCCGCCTCTTCAGGCCGGATCCTCAACGTCCAGGCCATGTGCAGGCAGGCCGGACTCGGGTACGAAACCACGCGCCGCTACATCGAGGTCCTGGAAGACACGCTGGTCATGTTCCGGGTTCCGGCGTGGAGCGGCTCCAGCCGTTCGAGCGTGGTCGGGCATCCCCGGCTCTTCCTCTTCGACATCGGAGTGCGCAACGCCCTTCTGCGGAGGCCGCTCGACGCGCCGCTTCCCGACGAACGGGGGATCCTTCTGGAGCATTTTGTCGCCTGCGAGCTGCACCGTCGCCTGCGAACCCTGTGGCCGGAGGCCGCCCTCTTCCACTACCGGACGCGCTCCGGAGCCGAGGTCGACTTCGTGCTCGAGGTGGGGCGCGACCTGTGGGGAATCGAGGTCAAGGCCGGGCATCGCGTGACGCGAAGCATGCTCCGGGGGCTGGCGTCGCTTGCGTCCCGCAGCGACCGGGTCAAGCGGCGGATCGTCGTCTTCCTGGGTGACCGGCGCCAACTGCTCGACGGGGTCGAGGTGCTGCCGCTGGCAGAGTTCCTGGAGGAGCTTCCCGGATAGGAGACTCGCCCCCCGTTCTCACCCCTCGACGATCGTCGCCCGCGTCACGAAGTCCACGTTCGGGTACTCCTCGTCCAGGTATTCGTTGCCGCGCGTGTGAATGAACGGCGGGTACGGGCCGGTGCCACTGGGTTGCGTGTTCCCATAGCCGGAGTAGATCTGGTCCACGACCTCCATCCCCTCGACCACCTGTCCAAAGGGTGAGAAACCCGTCGCATCGAGCCGGCTGTTGTCCCCGAAGTTGATGAAGATCTGCGTGGTGCGCGTGTTGGCATCCGACTTTGCATAGCTGACGAACCCCCGCGTGTTGCTCTGCACGACCGGGTCGTCGTCGATCCTCCGATCCGCCCAGGCGGCCGACACCTCGGGGCTCCCGTGGATCCCGAACTGCGCCATGAAACCGGCGATCACGCGGAAGAAGCGAACGTTGTCGTAGTAGCCGTTGGAGACCAGGTTGTAGAAGCGGTCCGCGCCTTTGGGCGACCAGGCGCGGTGGACCTCGATGACGAATTCGCCCTTGTTGGTCTCGAAGCGGGCCTGGAAGACGTCGGGGGCGGTTTCGGTAAGGGCGTCGGGAGTAAGCAGCATGGGATTGTAGGCGGGTCCTGATTCGCAGGCGGAGAGATGGACGGCCAGCGCTAGCGCGAGGGCCGGGGGGATTGGACTGGATCGATTCACTGATTCCTCCGGTTCGGCAGGAAGTCGGGGGTGGTCGGCATAGGCATTCTGCCGCTTTTCAAGGTTCCTGACAACCATCGGCCGCAGGGCATGGACTCAAAGCGGCTACGCGCACTGGCGCCGCAGTCCCGTTTCTTACCATTGTGTTGGACCGAAACGACTTGGACGAACCAATGGAGAGCGCCAATGACCCCCACGCGAATTGCCCGGCTCGCCGCGACCGCGAGCCTCATGGTCCTCGCGGCCGACGCGAGCGCACAGTCGATCGATGAAGCAAGGTCCGCCTACGCGGATGGCCGTTTTGTAGAAGCCGCGGATCTCGCCGAGGCGCTGGAGACCTCGGAAGGCTACGCCCTGGCGGCGCAATCGCTGGCGGTGTATGCCCACTACGAAGCCTCCGAAGAAGAGTGGGAAGCGGTCATCGAACGCGCACAACGGATGGGCGAGGAGGCCGTGAAGGCCGATTCGACCAACGCCGACGCGCACTACCAGTCCGCCCACGCGGTCGGCCGCTACGCCCAGAGAGTGGGTGCGTGGACGGCCCTTCGCCAGGGTCTCGCGGGCAAGATCCGCGACCTGCTTGAAGCAACCCTGGCCATCGATCCCGACTACGTCGACGCGAATCTGGCCCTTGGCGGCTGGCACGCCGACATCGACGCCGAGGGTTTCATGGCGAGACGGATGTACGGGGGCAAGAAGGAGGAAGCCGTGAGGCTCTTCGAGCGCGCCCTGGAACTGGCGCCCGAGTCGAAGGTCGTGCTGCACGCATACGCGATCAGGCTGCCCCATCTCGACGAGGACAAGGGCGAGGAACGAGCCAGGGAGATGCTGGAGAAAGCACTTGGCGTGCTGCCACGGGATGCCTTCGAGGACTATGTCCACCTGGACATATTGGAAGCGCTGGATGAACTGAACGAGGGCTGAGAGCAGCCCGTGGCAAAGTCCTCGATGGCTCCAACCCACACACCCCGAACCGATCCCGCCGGGAGATCCCCCATGTCACGCCCCGCCCCCACCCAACCCCTCCCCCCCTCGCCCCGCCCACCCCTCCTCGCGCGAACCCTCCTTTGCGCCGCGGCCCTCCTCGCCACCGCCCCCCACCTCCTCTCCGCCCAGTCGTACTTCCCCGGCCGTCACCCGGACTGGGAACGCCGCGCCCCGGCCGAACTCGGCCTCGATCCGGCCGCCATCCAGCGCGCCGTCGAGATCGCCATTGCGGGCGAGTCCCAGTCCCCCCGCGACCTCGCCTTCAACCACCTCAGGTCCTTCGGGCGTGAACCGCTCGGCGACGCCGTCGGTCCCTTCACCACCCGCGCCCCGCAGACCGGCCTGATCGTCTACAAGGGATACATCGTCGCCGAGTGGGGCGACCCCGCGAAGGCCGACAACACCTTCAGCGTCTCGAAGAGCTTCCTCTCCACCACCGTCGGCCTCGCGTATGACCACGGCCTCATCCGCGGCGTCGACGACCTCGTGCGCGACTATATGCCGCCCATCGTCCTCGACACCGGCGACGGCGAGCCCGGCGACGAGAACGGCCGTCGCCCCAAGCTCCTCTTCGATTCCGACCACAACCGCAAGATCAGCTGGAACCACCTCCTCAGGCAGACCAGCGACTGGGAGGGAACACTCTGGGGCAAGCCCGAGTGGGCCGACCGCCCCGACCAGGATCCCGGCACCTGGCTCACGCGCCCGCGCAACGAACCCGGCACCGTCTACGAGTACAACGACACGCGCGTGAACCTCCTGGCGCTGGCCGCCACCGCGGTATGGCGCCGCCCGTTGCCGCAGGTCCTGCGCGAGTACGTCATGGACCCCATCGGCGCGTCGACCACCTGGGCGTGGCACGGCTACGAGAACTCGTGGGTCAACATCGACGGGCGCATGATCCAGTCTCCGAGCGGCGGCGCGCACTGGGGCGGCGGGATGATCCTGAACGCGTACGACCAGGCCCGATTCGGCCTCTTCACCATGCACCGGGGCAACTGGAAGGGGAAGCAGCTGCTCTCGGGCGACTGGTTCGAGATGGCGACGACCGCAGGCGCGGTGAACACCCGCTTCGGCTTCATGAACTTCTCGTTGAACGCCGACCGGCCTGGCACCTGGACGCACGTCGGCGCGGGTTCCAACCTGGTCTACGTCGATCCCGGGAACAACCTGGTGATCGTGTGCCGGTGGATCCGGGGGGGCGCCTTCAACGAGGTGGTGCAGACGGTGCTGGAGGCGATGGGGGAAAGCTGACCCCTCACGGAACCCGGAGCGACACCCCGGTCGCCGTCCGCACGATCTCCGGCTGCACCCGGGGAATTGCGCGGCCACGGTAGTACGCCAGCAGATCCTCGACGGTCGCGAAGTCGCAGAGGTCCTCCAGCGTTCGGATGGTGGGGAAGATCATGGGGAGCTGGCCGCGCCGATGCCGTGCCAGCGCGTCCCGGGGAGTAAGCCATACGGCCCCCGTCATCTCGCGTTCGTCGTGGACCGCGCTGGCCCCGGGCGGAACCCTCGCCGCGAAGAAGCGGGTGTCATACCGCCGGGGCTCCACGACCGGCGTCACCCAGTGGGCAATGTACTCCACCGCGCTTCCATCCAGCCGCGCATCCAGCGCCCTCAGCACCTTGGCGAACGGGGTTCCTCGGCCCAGCAAGGCTTCCCGGGCTCGGCCTGCCGACCCTTCCGACAGCCCGCCCCCGCCCCCCACCACCCCCGGCCACAACCCCGTCTCCTCCACCGCCTCACGCACCGCCGCCCCGTAATACGCGATCGCCGCCGGCCGCGCGTCCTCCCCCAGCCCCAGCCGCCCCGCCGCCCCCTCGCGCGTCAGCCCGTCCCAGCGCTCCGCCAACGCATCCTCGCCATCGGCCGCGTCCACCCGCCCCCCCGGAAACACCCACGCCCCCGGCACGAATCCCGTCGCCCGGTTGCGCCGCAGCAACAACACCTCCGGCCCACCGGCCGCCTCACGCATCAGCACCACCGTCGCCGCCGCCTTCGCCACAGCCGGCACCTCGGGCACCCTACCCACCGTTTCCACAAATCCCTCTGGCAACCGATCTGCCGGTATCTTATAGTCCGACTGAGACTTACGCGTCATGGCCCGCTACCGTCACATCTGCGCCGACCCCGTCGCCAGCCCACCGCGCAGACCGTGCCAATCCCGCCGTGCGCTTCCCGCCGACCCCCCTCAGTGCCCCCCCGCATGCCCATCCTTCCTCGGCTCCGACGCAGCCGCCCACCCCCTCGCCAACCTCAGAATCACCTGCGCCCCCCCAAAGTCCGTGCGCCGCCAATCCGACAACTCATGCCCCCGCCCCTCCAGCTCCGCCGCCACCTCCCCGCCCACCCCCTCGATCGCCACCCTCAGCCCCGACAGATGCCGGAACCGCGCCGCATCCACCGCCTCCTGCGGATCCATCCCGAAGACCAGCATGTTGAGCAGTAGCTGCGTGTGCCCCTGCGGCTGCATCGATCCGCCCATCACCCCGAACGCCATCACCGGCTCGCCGTCGCGGGTCACGAAGCCCGGGATGATCGTGTGGAACGGGCGCTTGCGCGGCGCGACCCGGTTCGGGTGTCCCTCGGCCATCGTGAACCCCGCGCCCCGGTTCTGCAGCGCGAACCCCTGCCCCGGAATCACGATCCCCGACCCGAACGACGAGTAGACCGAGTTGATGAACGACACCATGTTCCCGTCCTCGTCGGCGACCGTCAGGTAGATCGTCTCGGAGTCGGTGACCGCCCGCCCGGGCTCGACGCGCTCGGCCGCCACCCGCGGATCGATCAGCGCCCGCCGCGCATCCACGTACCCGGGGCTCAGCAGCGACATCGGGTCGATCTCCATCGTCTCGGAGTCGGAGACGTACCGGTGCAGGTCGGCGAAGGCCAGCTTCTTGGCCTCGATCAGGTGGTGCAGGTAGTCGGCGGAGTTGTGGCCCATGCCCTCGAGGTCGAGCGGCTCAACCAGCTCAAGCATCTCCAGCGCCGCGATCCCCTGGCCGGAGGGCGGCAGCTCCCACACCGTGTAGCCGCGGAAGTCCGTGCTGAGCGGCTGGACCCAGCGGGGCTCGTGCGCGGCGAGGTCCTCCAGGGTCACGAACCCGCCCAGCGCGGCCAGTCCCTCGACCAGCTCGCGCCCGAGCGATCCGCCGTACAGCACGCCCGGCCCCTCGTCGGCGATCCTCTGGAAGGAGCGAGCCAGACCCGGGTTCGTGAACCACTCGCCCGCCCGCGGCGCCCTCTCCCCGTCGATCAGGTAGGTCGCGGCAGCCCCCTCGTCCCGGCCCAGCTTCTCCGCGGCATTCCCCCACTGCCGCGCGATCACCGGAGTCACCGGAAACCCCTCGCTCGCAATCCGGATCGCCGGCTCCAGCACCTGGGCCAGGTCGAGCTTCCCGAACCGGCTCACGAGCGCGTTCCACCCCGACACCGCCCCCGGCACGGTCACCGCCTCCGCCCCGCTTCCCGGCATCCGCTCGTGGCCGCGCGCCCGCAGCGCCTCGACCGTCATGCCGCTGCCGCTCCGGCCGCTGGCGTCGATCCCGACCAGTTCGCCCGTCTCCGCCCACCACACGATCGCGAACGCGTCGCCGCCCATCCCGGTCATGTGGGGCTCCACCACGTTCAGCACCGCGGCGGCCGCCACCGCGGCATCGATGGCGTTTCCGCCAAGCTGCATGATCTCCAGGGCGGCGGCGGTGGCCAGCGGCTGGCTGGTCGCGGCTGCGGCCCGCGGGGCGTACACGGTCGAGCGGCGCCCCATGTCCGGCTGTTGGGCCGCGGTGCTCACCGGGTGGACCCCGGCGGCAATGAAGAGGGTAAGGAGAGTACGTCGGGCCGGCATGGCATTGCGTCCTTCTGTCCTGTTCTGGTGACGGCAAGGGGATTTGCGGAAGGACGAAAAGCTACCCGAACGCCCGAGTCCGGGACAGCCCCGGACCCTGCCAAAATGGCCGATTCCACCAGCGCCGACCTGCCAAAATGACCGATTCGATGACCGTTTCCTGCCAAAGTGGCAGTACCGTGACACGTAATTGTACCCGCGCGCCGCGCGTAAGGCTCTGGCAAGGTTCTGGCATGAACCCCATACTCACCGTTGCAGGAACCTCGGACAACCAGTTCACCACAAGAGGCGAAACGACATGAGCCGACGGTTCTCGTTACCCGTACTGCCCCTGCGCGACACCGTCGTGTATCCGGGCGTGGCCGTGCCGATCTCGGCCGGGCGCCCGGGCACCGTCGAAGCCGTCCAGGAGGCCCTCGACAGCGACCGCCGCCTGTTCGCGGTGGCGCAGAATCAGAACCAGGACGACCCCGATCCGCAGATTCTCTACGCGGTCGGGACCATCGTGCGCATCATCCAGACGCACCGCGTGCGCGGCGGCATCCAGCTCCTCGTGCAGGGAGAGGCGCGCGCCCGGGCCGCGGCATACGTCGACGACGGCGAAGCCATGCTACGGGCCACCGTGGTTCCCCTGGAGAGGGAGAACCTGGCCGACCCCGACGACCCGGGCGTCAAGGCCCTCGACGCCGAGTTGCGCGAGCGCGCCGCCGAACTGGCCACCCGCCGCGGCGCGACCGCCGAGAACCTCAACCAGCTCATCCAGGGGGTGGACGACCCCGGCGCCTTCGCCGACCTGGTCGCCTTCCAGCTGGATCTCCCCACCTTCGAGAAGCAATCCCTGCTCGAGACCCTCGACGACCAGGATCGCATGAACGCGGCGCTGGTGGCCGTCGAGCGCGAACTGGTCCGCCTCGATGCCCAGGAGGACATCCAGGCCAAGGTCCAGGAGGAGCTCGGAGAGCGCCAGCGCGAAATGCTCCTGCGCGAGCAGATGAAGCAGATCCGCAAGGAGTTGGGCGAGGAGGGAGACCGCGACGACGTCGAGGAGCTGCGCGACCGGATCGCGAAGCTGGAACTCAGCGAGACCGCCCGCAACGAAGTCGAACGCGAGCTCAGGCGACTCGACCGCACGGCCCCGCAGGCCGCCGAGTACCAGGTCATTCGCACCTACCTGGAGTGGATCACCGAGCTTCCCTGGAGCGACCGCACCGACGACAAGATCGATCTTCACCGCGCCGAGGAGATCCTGGAAGAGGACCACTACGGCCTGGAGGACGTGAAGGACCGCGTGCTCGAGTTTCTGGCTGTGCGGAAGCTGCAGCAGGAACGGTTCGGGGGGGACGAGGCGGATGGGGAAGAGGCGGGCGAGGCGGCGGAGGACGAGGCGGGTCAAGATCCGACCGCCGAAGCGGCCCTGGAGGATGAGCCCTCCGGCAAGTCCACCGGCGGACCCGAGAGCGAAGCCACCGCCGAGCCGACTGAGGAGGATGGCCCAGGGGACCACGACCCCACCGAGGACTCCCTCAACGGAACCGGCGGAAAGGGTCCCATCCTGCTCTTCGCGGGTCCGCCGGGCGTCGGCAAGACCAGCATCGCGCAGTCGATCGCGCGGTCGGTGGGCCGCAAGTACGTGCGCATTTCACTGGGGGGCGCGCGCGACGAAGCGGACATCCGCGGACACCGGCGCACCTACGTGGGGGCCATGCCGGGCAGGATCGTGCAGGGCATGAAGGAGGCCGGCAGCAAGAACCCGGTCTTCCTCCTGGACGAGGTCGACAAGCTCGGAGTCTCCTTCCAGGGCGACCCCAGCGCGGCGCTCCTCGAGGTGCTCGACCCGGCCCAGAACTCGACCTTCATCGACCACTACCTGGGCGTTCCCTTCGACCTCTCCGAGGTGCTGTTCATCGCGACGGCCAACTACGAGGACCGCATCCCGGCGCCGCTGCTGGACCGCATGGAGACGGTCGGGTTCCGCGGCTACACCGAGAAGGAGAAGCTCGAGATCGCGCTCCGCTACCTGCTCCCGCGCCAGCTGCGCGAGTCGGGGCTGCGCGAGGAGGAGCTCGAGGTCGGTGACGACGCGATCCTGACCGTCATCCAGAAGTACACGCGCGAGGCGGGCGTGCGGCAGCTGGAACGCGAGTTGGGCAAGCTGGCCCGCAAGGTGGCCCGCAAGATCGCGTCAGCCGAGACCGAGGGAATGAAGATTACTCCCGCGGTGGCGACCGAGATGCTGGGGCGCCCGCGCGTCCATCCGGAGCGCAGGGCCGCGGACGACGCGGCCGGCGTGGCCACCGGGATGTTCTACACGCCCATGGGCGGCGATATCATGTTCGTCGAGGCCAGCGTCATGCCGGGCGAAGGCGCCCTGGTGCTGACCGGCCAGCTGGGCGACGTCATGAAGGAGTCCGCGCGTGCGGCGCTGTCGTACGCCAAGAGCAACTACGCGACGCTGGGCATCGAGGAGGACGCCCTGGACAAGCGCGAAATCCACATCCATGTCCCGGCCGGCGCGGTCCCCAAGGACGGACCCTCGGCGGGCATCACGATGGCGACCGCGCTGATCTCGGCCGTCTCGGGCCGCAAGGTCCGGGCCGATCTGGCCATGACCGGCGAACTTACGCTCACCGGACGGGTGCTCCCCATCGGGGGGGTCAAGGAGAAGGTCCTGGGCGCGGTCCGCGCGGGCATCAAGGAGGTCATCCTGCCAAGCGAGAACGAGGCGCACCTGGAAGACCTGCCCGACGCGGTGCGGAATTCGCTGACGGTGCACCTGGTGGAGGACTTGCACCGGGTGGTCGAGCTGGCGATTCGGGCGCCGAGGAAGAAGGCGGTGAAAGCGCCGATTGCCACGGTCAGGACTGAGGAGGCGGGGGCGCCGATACGGGCTTGAGGGGGGAGCGGTCCGGCCTCAATCCGGCTGGGCGGCTGTCGGCACTTCGACGCCCGCTGCATGTGCGGCAGCGGCCAACCCGCGGTCGAGCGTGGCCAGCGGCAATTGCATCCGCATCGCCAGCTCCAGGTACATGGCGTCGTAGGCGGAGAGCCGGTGAGTGTGGGCGACGTCCAGAACCTCTTCCCAGATACGGGATGTCGAGAGGGGGTCGATCATGATCGGCAGAGCCGCGAAGTTGCGGGCGATTCGCGACCACTCTGCTCGGTCGATTCGCTGGCGGCGCGTGGCAACCAGAAGCACGTTCGCGACCTCGATCGGCCACAGGGCGGGCACAAAGGCGCGCCCGTCGACCAGGGACTCGCGGAGCTTCTCAGTGGCTTCCGTGGCCTCGTCGGGGAACACCCACGACATGGCCGCGGAGCAGTCGAGGACGAACGTCATCAGCGGCTGCGGCCCTCTTCGATCATGTCGCGAACCGAGAGTCCGCCGAGGGTGTGCGTCGCCTGAAAGGCCTTCAGGTCTTCGATGGCTGCCCGAATTCGTCCGGTGTCGGTCGTCTGGAACGGGATCAGTTCGGCCACGGGACGGCCATGCCGGGTGATTACGAACCGTTCGCCGGCGCTTACGCGGCGCAGGAGTCTGGGAAGGTGCGTCTTGGCTTCGAAGGCGCCGATGTGCGACATGGTGGATGCTCTCTGGCTGGAGATAGACCAGACTAAGACTAGTCTATACGCGACATGAAATCAAGCGGGATCAAGGAGACTCAGGGAGAGAAATGGCGGAAATGGTCGCTGCTGGACTCGAACCAGCGACCCCTACGATGTGAGCGTAGTGCTCTACCAACTGAGCTAAGCGACCGGGCCGGCACCTGCGAGTACCCCCACGGGGAATCGAACCCCGGTCTCCTGGCTGAGAACCAGGTATCCTAGTCCACTAGACGATGGGGGCGTCTGCCCGCGTGGCGGTGTTTCCGGGAGCCGGGAAGCCTCTCGGGCACCGACCAGCCCTGCGGGGGCGCGAAAGGTAAGGTAAGTTGCGGCCGCGCTCAAGCTCCTCTCCCGGATCCGGCGTCGTTGACCGAACATGATCCGAAAGAGGACATTTCTACTTCGCCAAGGGAGGACATTTCCAAATCGGTACGACACCGATTCCCGCGCCCATTCCCGTTGACCGGCAACCGTGACCCGAGAACCGGAAGTTCTCATTCTGGGTGGTGGCCCCGCCGGGTCGGCGGCGGCTGGGTTGCTGTCGCGATGGGGGGTCGAGGTGGTCGTGGTGGAGCGGTCGCTGGGTGGTGGAGGTGTGACCGGGGCGACGGGCGCCTCCGGCGCTGGAGAGGTCGAGTCGGACGGGGAGGCGCTGGCCGAATCGCTGCCTCCCAGCACGCGCAAGGTGCTGGCTGCGACGGGGCTGTTGGGGGTGGTGGAGGCGGGGGGATTTCAGCCGAACGGGGGGAACACGGCGCTTTGGGGTGGTGAAGGGCGCCGCGACGATTTCGCTGGTGGTGCGACAGGGTTTCATGTGCTGCGCTCGCGGTTTGACGGGTTGCTGCGCGATGCGGTGGTGGGGGCGGAGATGGTGGGGGGCGTGGCGAGGTTGCCGGAAAGGGATGGTGAGGGGGAGGGGTGGAGGGTGGAGGTGGGGTTGGGTGATGGGGATCGCGTGACGATGCGGCCGGGTTGGCTGCTCGACTGCACCGGGCGTGCCGGTGTGCTGGCTCGGCGTCATCGGGTCTTGGAGACGGATGCGCCCACCCTGGCGGTGATCCGCCGCTACGAGAACGCGGCCGGATGGCCGAACGTCGACCCGACCCACGCATTGGTGGAGAGCTTCGAGCGCGGGTGGGCGTGGTCGGTCCCCACCTCGGAACGGGAACGCCACGTCGCGGTTATGCTCGATCCGGAGCTGCACGCGGTCCTGGAGGGCGCCGTGGACCTCACGGCCGCGTTCGAGGCCGAAATCGCCCACACCTCGCTCATGCGCTCGATCACCACGCCGGCCCGGCCCGTCGGCCGCGCGTGGGCGGTGACCGCGTCCATGTACACCTCGTCCACGTTCGCCGATGGACGTGCGCTGCTGGTGGGGGACGCGGCCTCGTTCGTCGACCCGATGTCGTCTTACGGGGTGAAGAAGGCGCTGGCGTCGGGGTGGCTGGCGGCGGTGGTGGTGAACACGGCGATTCGCACACCGGAGATGGGCGCGACGGCGGTTGAGTTTTTCGGCCGCAGGGAACAGGCGATGTATCAAGCGTTGCGGGGTGGCCTCGCGCCGCATGTGGCGGGAACGGGGGGGGAGGGGGATGCATTCTGGGATCGTCGGGCCGAATGGCTCGCCGACCAGCCGGGATCCGCGGTTGACCCCAACGCCCCGGACGGTCCGAACGCGGAGGCCCTGCGCGATGATCCAGATGTGCGCGCCGCATTTCACGCGTTGAGACTGGGCTCGGGACGCCTGCGGACGGGACACCGCGAAACGATCGACCGTCCCCTCATCATCGACAATCGGATCCGCATGGCCCCTGCTCTCGTCACCCCACGCTTCCCGGACGGCGTCCGCTACTTCCGCGACGTCGACCTGCTGCGGGTCGCCCACCTGGCCCCCGGCTGCCACAACCCGGGCGCCCTCTACGAGTCCTATTCGGAGTGGGCCGCCCGAGAGGACCTGCCGCCCGTGGACCTGGCCAACTTCATCGGTGTCGTGGCACTGCTGGTGGCGGACGGTGTGTTGGTGCCGGGAGGGGGAGCCGGCGCTGGCCCAGGCGCATCCGCGACAACGTGAGTGCGTACGACGCCTGGTACGTCGCGTTGGCGGAAGCGCTGGATGTCCCTCTGGTCACCCTTGACGCCCGGCTGGGCCGTGCCCCGGGTTGCCGGTGTGCCTTCCGCAGCCACGAATGACCAACGCGCGCGCCGTCACACTGGCGTGTCCCTCGCCCGCGTACTAAATCAAACCGTCGCACGAGAATGGCTTCCCACGAGCCACCCGACCCTCGAACAGGGAGCGAACCGGCCGGATGAGATCCCTCGCAGCAGCCGCGGCCGCGGCACTTCTGCTCTCCGCCGCCCTCTCACCGGGCGCCACCGCCCAGGAACCCGACAGGGACGACGACGGTGACGAAGGCATCCCCGTCACCGACCAGACCGTCATCGACGCCTGCCAGCGCTGCCACACCGTTGACGACGACGGACTCATGTCCCGCGTCTCCTTCATGCGCAAGACGCCCGAGGGCTGGCAGCAGTCGATCCGGCGCATGGTCACGCTGAACGAGGCCGAACTGGACCCCGAGACGGCCCGCGCCATCGTGCGCTACCTGTCCGACGATCACGGCATCGCGCCCGAGGAACTGCGGCCCGGCCGCTTCGAGGTCGAGCGGCGACTGATCGACTGGACGTACGAGCCCGACGAGGATGTCGAGGACACGTGCAGCCAGTGCCACTCGATGGGCCGGGTGATCACCCAGCGGCGCACCCGGGAGGAGTGGAAGCTGCTGATGGCGATGCACCGGGGGTACTATCCGCTCTCGGACACGCAGGGGTTCAGGCGGTTCGGGCCGCCGCGGCCGGGTGCGACCGATTCGCGCCACCCGATGGACAAGGCCGTGGCGCATCTGTCCGGCGCCTTCCCGCTCAAGACGGACGAATGGACCTCCTGGTCGGCGACGATGAGGCCGCCGCGAGTGGCGGGCACCTGGGCGCTCAAAGGGTATGAGCCGGGGATGGGACCGATCTACGGCACGGTCGAGATCGCCGCCGGAGCCGATGCGACCAGCTTCACGAGCACGGCGCGATACGGCTACGCGCGCACCGGCGAAGAGGTGGGGCGGAGCGGTCGCTCGATCGTGTACACGGGGTATCAGTGGCGCGGGCGGGCGTTCGAGGGCGGGGACGACGAGACCGAGCTGCGCGAAGTGATGATGGTCGAGCGCGGCTGGGGCGAGATCAACGGCCGCTGGTTCGCGGGGGCGTACGACGAGTTCGGGCCCGATGTTACGCTGCTGCGTGCGGATGGGCCGGTGCTGCTTGGGCTGCATCCCGTGTCGCTGAAGTCGGGGACGAGCGGGACGGTGACGGTGCATGGGGTGAACATGGGGGTGGGGTTGGGGGTGGGGGATGTGGACTTTGGGCCGGGTGTGGAGGTGGTGCGCGTGGTCGAGAGCGAGTCGCACATGTTGTCGGTGGAGGTGACGGCCGGTGAGGACGCGGTGCCGGGGGGGCGTGACGTGTTCCTGCGGGGCCGGGCCGTGCCGGGACAGTTGACGGTCTACGAGACGATCGACCGGATCGCGGTGACGCCCGAGTGGGGGATGGCGCGGCTGGGGGGTGGGGCTTTCCCGAAGGGCTATGTGCAGTTCGAGGCGGTCGCGTACAGCGATGGTCCCGACGGCAAGCCCGAGACGGGGGACGATCTGGAGCTGGGCCATGTCGACGTTGCGTGGTCGATGGAGGAATACTCGGCCGTTTTTGACGATGATGACATCGAATTCGTGGGGTCGCTGGACCAGGATGGTCTCTTCATGCCCGCGCTGGATGGTCCCAATACGGATCGCACCGGTCAGCGCAACAACGTGGGGGATGTTTGGGTGGTGGGGACGTGGAGCGGGCCCGATGGGGAGGAGTTGCGGGGGCGGGCGCATCTGATTGTGACGGTGCCGCTGTATATGAGGTGGGAGCCGTGGCGGGTGATGGAGTTGCCGGGGCGGCCGACTATTGGGGGTGGTGGGTCAGGACCGCCGTGAAGTCAACTGTAGATTACGTTTTGTCAAGTGGAGTTGACATTGTGACCTTCTTCCACGGTCGCAGCGCCGCATTCTCCCTAGCGTAGTCCATGGGCGTCTTCCCCTCGGCGTCGCGCGTCTCCGGGTCGGCACCCAGTCGCAGGAGCTGTGGAAAGACGAAGGGATATCCGATCGCTGCCCAGTGCAGCACCGTGCGGCCGTCCGGGTCGGTCAACTCCAAGTCCGCGCCCGCGCGCACCAGCGCCTCGATCATGGCCGGGTGTCCGTCGTAGCGAACCGCCATGTACAGCGGCGACACGTGCGTAGCGGGCGACGGCCCGCAGGAAGAGCGCATATGCGCACCGCGCCCGTCTACGTCCGCACCCGCCGCGACGAGCACCTCGACAATCTCGGGATTCCGGTTGATCCGCGCGGCGTCGTGAAGCGGAGTCAAACTACCTGACCAGCCCCAGTGGGCGCAGTCATCCCTCTCTCCCCGAGCATTGGGATCCGCTCCCGCCTCCAGCAGGACCGCGAGCACCGCGGGGTTCGGGTTCAACGCGGCTGCCTCATGGAGCGGCGTGATCCCGTCGAAATACCGGGCGTTTACGTTCGCGCCGGCTTCCAGCAGGAGCCTGGCCACCTCGGGGTTATGGTTCCGCGCGGCCAGGTGCAGCGGGGTATCGCCCCACCGCGCCCCGCGCGCGCTGACGTCCGTGCCGGTCTCCAGCAGCACGGCGGCAACATCCGGATTCGGGTTCGACGCCGCGCTGTGCAGGGGGGTCCGTCCTCCCCGGGATTGCAAGACAACCCCGATCCCCTCGTCGAATCGCCTCGGCCGGGCGTGCGGATCCGCACCTGCCTGAAGCAGGGCCCGTACGACCGCGGGAGTACCGTTTTCAGCGGCCTTGTGAAGAGGCGTGTAACGGAACCCGTCGCGTGCGTGCACGTCCGCCCCTGCTTGCACCAGGGTGGTGACCACCGCGGGATCCCGCGCATGAACCAAAGCCAGGTGCAGGACCCTGGACCAGTTGCCGTCCTCCGAGCCGGGAGCAGGACGCGGGTCCGCGCCCGCCTCGAGGCAACCAGCCACGTCATCGACGCCGGCGACGGCGAAAAAGGTTGTGCTTTGCCAGTGCTCGCAGGCGGTCGGGTCGGCGAGGTTTCCCGCGGCATCTCGCGCCGACGGATCCGCTCCGAACTCCAACAGCTTCCTCACGGCGGCGGGTCGGTGCGTTTGCCGGGCCACGTGCAGCGGCGTCCGCCCGTCGATCGTTCGGGCATCCAGCTCCGCGCCGGCCTCCACCAGGGTGGTGATCCCCGCGGAGTTCCGCACGCGGTCCGCAGCCATGTGCAGCGGGGTCTCGCCCAGGTGCGTGCGGGCATTCAAGTCCGCGCCGGCTTGCAGCAGCAACAACATCATGGGTGGCGATCCCACCGCGTTGTGCAGGGGCGTCCGCCCTTCCGAGTTGGGCGCGTTCACGTCCGCGCCTGCCGCCAATAGCGTCGTGGCAGCGATCTCGGCGCGTGCTGCGACGCCTCTGGCCACCAGATGCAGCGGGGTATTCGCGTCTCGGTCGCGCGTGTTTGGGTCCGCCCCCGCCTCCAGGAGAAGGGCGATCTTCTCGGGAGCGGCCCGCTCGCGGCGCCCCGTTTCGGCCAGATTCAACAGCGGATCCCGATCGAAATCGATCGGCCTGTCGAGATGCACGCCGGTCTCCAGGCAGTCCTGCAAGCTCTCGGGGGGAGCTTCCCGCAACAACGTCGTCGTGATGTCGCACGGGGGGTCGTCGATCCAGCCGACGCCCTGGAAACCAGGGTCCGCACCGAGTTCGAGCAGCTTGCGCCCGACCGGCGGATTGACGTGGCGGCGGGCCACCTCGAGTGCGGTTGCGCCTTCGTTGTTGCGGGCCTCCCAATCAGCCCCGGCGTTGACCAGCAGGGACACCAGGGCCGTGTCGGCGCGCGTCGCTGCAAGATGCAGCGGAGTGTCGCCTTCCGCGTTTCGTACGTGTGGGTTCGCGCCCGCCTCCAAGAACGCGGTCACGCGTTTCGCGTCCTTCGCGAGAACCGCTTTGTGCAACGGAAACGAGCCGTCCGGGCTCCGGTTGTTGATTTCCGCACCGGCCGCCGTCAAGAGCCGGACGACTTCGGGTTCTGCACTCCACGCTGCCACGTCGAGAAGCGATCGGGCGCCAGGATCGGCACCGGCCTCCAGGAGGGCACCGACCAACGCCGCGCTTCCATGGTCAACGGCCAAGTGCAGCGGCGTGCGTCCCCACTGGCCCCGAGTGTTGGGATCCGCGCCGGCCGCAAGCAGCTGCAAGGCCAGCTCCGTCGCTTCCTCGGGAGCGGAAAGGAGTAGCCACGCGGCCCGCAACAAGGGAGTATCGCCACGCGAGTCCGCCGCTTCGACTTCCGCACCGGCTTCCAGCAGGGCGGACACGGTGCCCGGGTTGCGGCTCGCCAGCGCCGAGTGGAGTGGGGTGGCCCCTGCATCGTTGCGTGCGTTCACCTCGGCTCCAGCCTCCAGCAGCAACGCGGTCATGGCTGAATCCGTCGCGGCAACGTGATGGAGGACGGTGTTGCGCTCCACATTGCGCGCGTCCAGGTCCGCGCCCTCTTCCAGGCATCGGGCGAAGTCCGCGTGGACCGCGAGGCGAACGAAGATGGCCGACTGCCAGTTGCCGCAGTGGGTGGGGTCGGCGATCCGGCCGAGATCGTTGCGCGCGAGACCGTCGGCCCCCAAACCCAGCAACTGCCGCATCATTCCTGTGCCATTCGCGGTGATGTAGCCGTTGTAGTCGGACCAGGTCAGGTGCAGGGGCGTGTTGCCGAGGGGACTCCGGACATCGGGGTCGGCGCCGGCCTCGACAAGGGCGACGACGACATCCGGGTTCCGGTTGTAAACCGCCGCCAGGTGCAGCGGGGCGATGCCGTCCCGGTCTTGCGCGTCCGGGTTGACCCCGGCTGCCACGAGCGACGTGACGATAGCGGCGTTGGTGTTCTGGCTCGCGGCTTCATGCAGGGGAGTCAGGCCGCCCCATTTCCGGGCGTCCACGTCCGCTCCGGCCGCGACGAGTATGGAGATGACGGTCGGATGCGGTGTCACTCCCGCGGCGATGAAGAGGGGGGGAAGGGGATGGAGGCCGGGGGGACCGTTGGGGTCGGCGCCGGCTTGCAGGCATTCGCGCACCGCTTCCGGCGAGGCTGAGCGGAAGAAGTTGCGGGATCCCCAGTCGTGGCAGGTGGGATGGGTGGGGGTGTCTGCCGGGGACGTGTTCGCGCCGGTCGAGTTCGCCCCGGGACCACCAGCGCAGGCCGCGGCGAAGAGGGCCGCAAGTGTGGCGGTGGCGGTGGCGAACGGTCTCATCGCCTTCTCGATGTCATCTTGAGATTACCTTTTGTCAATCGAAGTTGACATTCTTCAATCCTCAGCAAGATAATCTGCCACCCGTTACCTCCGTCGCAACGCCTCGCGCATCCGTCGCACCTCGGGGAGCCCCTCCAGCGAACGGTTCTCGAGCGCGTAGTCCAGCGGGGTGTTGCCATGCGCGTCACGCACGTTCGGGTCGGCGCCCAGCCGCAGGAGGAGGGGGAAGGCAATGGGGTGGTAGCGCGCGGCCGCATGCAGCGGCGTGCCACCGGACCGGTCAGCTCGCGCCAGGTCCGCACCCGCGTGCACCAGAGCCTCGACGACCGCGGCGCTCGACGCCACTAGCAGCGGCGTTCGGTCGTTTGCCTTCCGCCCGGTGGGAACGTAACCGTCGGGGTCGCGCGCGTTGACCTCGGCTCCGGCCGCGATCAGCGCGGTTACGATGTCGGGATTGGCGTTGTTCGCGGCGGCTGTATGCAGGGGCGTGTAACCCCGGGGATCGCGTGCGTTCACGTCGGCCCCGGCCTTCACGAGAAGGGTGATCACTTCCGGATTCGAATTCGCTCGGGCCGCGTCGTGCAGCGGAGTCTCGCCGGTTGACGAGACGGCGTTGACATCCGCTCCAGCGTCCAACAGAACTGCGGCCACGGCGGGGTTCGGGTTCGATCCCGCGTGGTGCAGCGGGGATCTGCTGGGCGGACTGAAGCCGGCCCCGCCGGGTGCGCTGAGGTCCGCGCCGGCCTCCAGCAGGGCGGCGACGACCTCCGGGTCCGGATTGTGTTCCGCGGCCAGGTGCAACGGCGTCCAGCTCCATCCGTAGTCGGTCTGGTAGTCGCTCACTCGCGCGTTGGCGTCCGCACCGGCTTCCAGCAGTGTCCGCACCACCCCGGCGGTGCCGCTCCGCGCGGCATGGTGGAGAGGCGTGTATTGCCAGAATTCACCGCTTGCGTGCAAATCCGCTCCGGCTTGCAGCAGGACGGTGACAACGGCGGGGTCGGGCGTCCAGGCTACGGCACTGAAGAGCGGCGCAGCATCCTGGAGCCGATCGCCACCGGCCTGGAAATCCGCCCTTGCCGCAATGCAGCCGGCCACGATATCGACGGTGGCGAGCGCGAAAAAGCTCCGGGCACCCCAGCGGTCGCAGGCTACCGGATCGGCCGTGTTGCCAGCGCTGTCGCGGGCAGCCGGATCGGCGCCCTCCCGCAGCAGGGCGAGAACCGTCGCGGCGTCTTCACGGAGCAGGTTGTGGCGCAGGGCGACGTGGAGCGGAGTCTCACCCGCGTTGTTCCGCGCGTTGAGGTCCACACCGGCCGCTGCCAGCAGGGGCACCAGCTGGCTTGACTCCCCCCAGCTCGCCGAGACATGCAGCGGCGTCGAACCCCGCAAGTCGCGCGCATTCGCGTCGGCACCCGCGTCCAGCAGTGCCGATGTCACGATGGTCAGAACCGAGGCGGGAACCCGCCCCGACATGTCGAATGCGCGATGGAGAGGGGTCTTGCCGTCCTCGTCCCGCGCGTTCACGTCCGCGCCCGCAGCCACGAGCAGCGGAAGAACGGCCTCGAAATCTGGGCAGCAGGCGAGCGTGGCAACCATATTCGCCAGCGGGGTCGCGCCTTGCTCATCGCGCGCATCCACCGGAACCCCGCTTTCCAGGCACCCACGCACGCTCTCGACCGGTGAGTCGGCGAGGAACGCCGCTCCGTAGAGGGGACTGCCCCCTACTTCCCAATAGCAGTCAGGATCGGCGATCCTCCCGGCGCTGTCGCGTGCTTCCGGGTCGGCGCCGAGCTCCAGAAGCTTACGGATGGTCGGAAGGTTGTTGCGTGCGCGGGCCAGGTGCAGTGGCGTCTCACCCTTTTCGTTCCGGGCATGCACGTCCGCCCCGGCGTCTGCCAGGAGAGTGATCACCTCCGGGTTCGGAGACCTGGCTGAGGCATGAAGTGGAGACTCGCCGCTGCCGCCCCGCGCACGTGCGTCCGCACCCGCCTCCAGCAGGGCGATGACCACGGCCTTGCTGATCCTCCAGGCCTGGACCGCATACAACAAGGGCGTGCCGTAACCGCCGGGGTCGGCGTTCACGTCAGCCCCGAAGTCCAGCAGCGCAGTCACGATCTTCGCCCCCTCGTTGCGGGCGGCAGCGTGCAGGGGTGTCAGTCCGCGACTTGACGCGTTCACGTCGGCCCCGGCCTCCAGCAGTATCGTCACGGCAGCCGAATTCTCGCTTTCGGCGGCCATGTGAAGCGGTGTAGTTCCGTCGTCGTCGCGCGCATCGACGTCCGCGCCGGCTTGCAAGAGCAGCTCCGTAACCGCCCCGTCCGCATTTGCCGCCGCGTGGTGCAGGATCGTATATCCGTCGCCATCGCGCGCGTGGGTGTGCGAACCACCGGCCAGGCAACGCTCGAAATCGGTGAGGAGCGCCAGCCGGGCGAAGGCTGCCGTGTTCCAGTTCACACAGCCGGTAGGGTCGGCGAATCGGCCCAGTTGGTCTCTGGCGAGCGGGTCAGCGCCCGAACGGAGCAACGCCTGGACGACGGCGCGACTGGGGTTGGTCCAGGCATGGTGCAGGGGCGTTTCGCCTCGTTTGGACCGCGCGTCGATGACCGCGCCGGCCGCCACCAATGCGTCGATGATCCCGGGGGTGGGATTCCCGCGCGCGGCCAAGTGCAACGGAGTGAAGCCGCCCCGGAGGCGCTCATTGGGATCCGCCCCGGCTTCCACGAGAAGCCCGATGACGCGCGGATCGGTCGCGTCAACCGCGGCATCGAAGATGAAGCCAATCCGGACGGGCGGCTCATTCGGATCCGCGCCCTCCTGGAGACACATCTGTACCAGCTGCGCCGAAGCCGACTCGAAGAACCTGCCTGTACCCCAGTCGTTGCAGGTGGGGCGGGTGGGGGTGGCAGCCGGGGACGCTGTTGTGGTTGCGACAGCGCCGGGCGCAGCCGGTTGGGATAAGTCCACCGGATCCGTTCTCCGGCCACCAAAGCAGGCAGAGAGGAAGAGGACCATAAGAGAGGTAGTCGCATTGGCGAACGGTCTCATCACCTTTCCCATGTCAACTGCCGTATACTTGTTGTCAAGCGGAGTGGACATTCCGTCTTCCTCAATCGCTTGAATTCGGCGTTTCTCTCTCGTGCTCGGGTCATCATCGCACGCCCCTCGCCTCTTCCTCCCGCATCCGCCGCACCTCGGGCAACCCGTGCAGCGCCTCGTTGTCCTTCGCGTAGTCCCACCGGGGTGAGCCCTTCCTCGTCCACGGCGGTTGTCGTCGGCGCCGAGCGCCAGCAGTGCCAGAAAAGCGTGGGCATTGCTGCGCGCGGCGAGAGGGGGGTCCGACCATCCTGTCCCGCAACTCAAGGTCCGCACCCAGGGCGACCAGGGTTTCGAAAATCGGGGGATTCCGGTTGCTACGCGCTGCGAGGTGCAGGGGCGACGCTTGCCCCGGGTCCGCGATGTTCGCAATCGCGATCTCGGTCAGGAAGGTTCCGGCGTGCTCGATGCGTACCGCGGCCGCGTCGGGTGGCCGTCCCGTGTTCACTTCCGCGCCCGCCCGGACGAGCGCCGTCCCTGGGCGGACGCCGACGCCGCGAAGACCAGCAGCAATGCCGCGAAAGTGGAAGATCTGATTGCAATCGTCATGTCCAACTTCTCTCCCTCTTCTGGCGACCATCCGTCGGATAACCTACTGTGTGGCCGACGACCCCACCACACAGGACCCACCCATGAGCGCAGGCGCGCATACCACGCCGGTCAAGACCGCGGATCCCCCGCCCCCCGCCCCCACCTTCCTCGCCCAACGCGAGTTCCACCCCTTCGAAGCCGGCGGCGAAACCTTCCTCTACCTGGTCCCCTCGGCCGCCGTCTTCCACCTTGACGAGCCCTCGCTCGCCGTCCTCCAGTCTCTCGACGCCGGCCCAGCGACCGAAGACACCATCATCTCCACCCTCACCTCCCGCTTCGGCGAACCCACCGTACGCCGCAGCCTCGCCGAACTCATGCGCGTCCGCGCCATCGGCCTCACCAGCGCCCCGAAGGAGACCTTCCCCCGCGTCCTACCCCAGTCGAACTTCCCGCTCACCACGATGGTTCTCAACGTGACCAACAAGTGCAACCTGGCGTGCACGTACTGCTACGAGTACGGCGAGGACAAGATCGTCGACACGACGTGCGATCCCGCGCCCAACTACATGAGCGAGGAGACCGCGCGCAAGAGCGTCGACTTCATGTTCGAGCAGTCGGGGGAGTTGCCGGTCGCGCACCTGACCTTCTTCGGCGGCGAGACGCTTCTGAACTTCAAGGTGCTCAAGAAGACGGCGGCTTACGCACGCGAACGGGCGAAGGAGCTGGGGAAGGATGTCGACTTCTCGCTTACGACCAACGGCACGCTGCTCCGCGACGAGGTGATCGACTGGCTGGCCGACAACCGGATCGGGGTGACGGTCAGCATCGACGGGCCGAAGGAGATGCAGGACCGGTTCCGCGTCTTCAAGAACGGGATGGGCAGCTACGACTACGCCATGCCGAAGATCAAGCGGCTGCTGGAGCGGCACCGCACGCGGCCGATCGGAGCCCGGGTGACGCTGACGCGGCAGACGCTGAACGTGACGCGAATCTTCAACCATCTGCGCAACGAAATCGGGTTCTGGGAGGTCGGCTTCGCTCCCGTCACGACCGCCAACGGGCGCGGCTACGCGATCGAGGACACCGGTTTCGACCACATGCTCGGCCAGTTCGAGGAGCTGGCGCAGGAGTACCTCGCGTTCGCGGTCGAGGACCGGCATCACGGGTTCTCGAATGTGAAGGACACGATCGAGGAGATCCACAAGGGGGTGAGCAAGGCGTTTCCGTGCGGGGCGGGGCTGGGGCTGATGGGGGTGGCGACGGATGGGGAGGTGGCGCTGTGTCACCGGTTCGCGGGGTCGGATGACCACAGCATCGGGTCGGTGCACGGCGGGCTGGACCGCCAGCGGCAGTTCGAGTTTCTGGGGCGCCATCATGTGGCGAACAAGACCGACTGCAACACGTGCTGGGCGCGTCCGCTATGCGCGGGGGGATGCTATCACGAGGCGCATGTGCGGTATGGGGACACGGGGAAGGCGAACCTGCACTACTGCGACTGGATCCGAAGCTGGACGGATACGTGTCTGAAGGTCTACGGGGAGATCGCGGTCAGGAATCCGGGGTATCTGGAGCAGTTTGAGGGGTGAGTGGGGGGCAGCCGGTAACCTCAGCGGCTTCCCCCTGTGAACCGTAACCGTCCCACCCGGACCCGCCGGTTTCCATCCGGCGTCTCGACCAGGTCGTAAGCGAAGTCCCCGTCCAAAGGGCGCACCATGTTGTCGAACCGGTCCGTTCCCACGAGCGTCAGGCCACTCGGTTCCAGTCGAACGGAATAGACGAAGGTGTCGAACAACTCGTCAAGCGCGGGGCGGGTTTGGAGGCGCCGTATCTCGTTGGGATCGATGACCGGCGCGAAGGCAAAGACCCAGACACCCGAGCCGTCAGGTGCAAGCCGCAGGTCGGTGACCATGGCCGGTGGAGCGGCGGGTCCGGTCTCGGGATTCCATCCCTCCATTCCGGGCAGTTCCACTTCCAGGGAGCCCAGAAGCTGCAGATCCTCGTCAAAGACATCGACCATCCCCACGACCGACGCGATCCAAATCCTGCCCTCCGCGCCACGGATCACGTCCCCCGTAAAGAAAGTCAGACTGGGGGACTCTGCAGCGGGCTGAATCGAACGGACCACGTTTCCGCCTTCATCGATGAGCGCGACGCCCGCACCGGGCCCGTCGCTTCCGAAGACGTAGTTGACCAGCCAGCCCCCGGTCGTCGGATCCACCGCAATCGACCCCCCGGCCCCGACTCGGAACGTCTTGATAAAGTCCAGGTCTCCCGAGAACAGATGCAGCGTGGGACTTTGCCACTCTTGAAGGAGGATTCCACCGTCGCCCATGGCAAACTTGGGAAATGTGCGGAGCTCCCCCGGCCCGTCACCCTCGCGGGTCAGCTCCCGTTGGTAGCGGCCCTCCGAATCGTAGACGATCACCACGCCGCCCAGGGCGTCCGAGCTCACGAGGTAGCCCCGGTCGTCCAGTCTCAGGACCTCCGCGAGCGTTCCGACGCCTGCGGGGTCTTCCGCCGCGCCCAGCGTGTCCATGGGTTCGAATTCGAGGGTGCAGCCGGCACATAGTTGGATTGCACTGACGGCGTTCAGGATCAGGCTCATGGGGGTCACCTCTGCGACTGGGCTGCGCTCTCCATCTGGAGGCGGTCGATGGATCGGGTCCTTCGGAACCCGGGGAGTATGTCACTGTGACTACGGCCGAAGCGCTAGGAGTTGCCATTGCGGACTCGCTGGGAGCCCCCGGTCGCCGATGTTGGGACAGGTGATGACCGCTATTTCGTGAAGCGCAGTCGCCCCACCCGAACCCGTCGGTTGCCGTCCGGCGTGTCGGCCAGGTCGAACGCCAGGTCCCCATCGCCCAGCGGACGCACCAGGGTGTCTAGCTGATCCCTTCCGACCAGGGTCAGGCCGCTCGGGTCCAGGCGAACCGAGTAGATGAAGGTGTCCGCCAACCGTTCCAAGTCGGGCGGGGCATCT
Source organism: Longimicrobiales bacterium (assembly GCA_965208295.1). GTDB lineage: Bacteria > Gemmatimonadota > Gemmatimonadetes > Longimicrobiales > Gaopeijiaceae > Bin94. The sequence goes on from OZ242328.1 coordinate 3,619,745, forward strand.
TGTGCCCGGGCCTCGTTCAACGCTTCCATGAGTTCGCTCATGCTCACAGCGGGCGCGATTGCGAAGACCCAAACGCCCGAACCGTCAGGTGCGAGGCGGATGTCATTGACCTGGGCCGGCCACCCGCCGGGACTTGCGTCAAAGTCCCATTCGTCCCACCCCGGCAGTTCCAGTTGCAGCGAGTCCACGAGTCCCAGATCCTGGTCGAAGACCTCTACCATTCCGTGTAGCGACGCGGTCCAGAGAGTGTTGTCGGGACTGCGGATCGCGTCCATAGCGTTGCGCGTCAGGACGGCCCTGAAGGAACGAATTGTGTCCCCGTCTTGATCCAGAATCAGAACGCCCGGAGCCAGGCGATGGATGGTTCCATCGGGTCTTGCGGATATCAGACGACCTTCGCAAGCCACGAAGACCCATCCCTCCACCCGGTCCGGGATGCCGTCGATGCCCTCCCCGCACCCGGCACTCCAGGGCCCGTTCGGCGACGCTTCCTGGCGCACTACCTCCCCGGAGGCGATGTTCACGTCGTACCGGGTCATGAGCGAATCGGGGATCCAGCCCCGCCACACCACACCCGTCAGGACTGTGCCGAACGACTGGAGTGGATCCATATGTGGCGTTCGCACCTCCGATACGTAAGCACCCGATGGCTCGAAGACCGTGAAGCGGTCCCGCCCCCGGTCATAGACCCCAACCGCGCCCTCCTCGCCGCGAACGAGATCGAGGTTGCCGGGGTTGTCAGAGCCAAACTCGCCGGGACCCTCCCCCGCTCGGCCGAAGACTCCCACAACGGCGCCCTCCGGGTCCACGCAGCGAACCTTGGTCTCGTAGGAATCGACCACGCAGGCGACGCGCTCGTCCGCAAGCAGCGCGACCTGGTGGCTCTCGCTCAGTGGGACGGTCACCGTACCGATCACCTCGGGCGTGAAGATTGCATCGTCGGTTGCGTCATCCTGGCCGCAGGCGCCCGCGAAGGCCAGGAGAGCTGCCACGGAGGGGATCCGAAGTGGCCTGACGGGGTTGAAGCGGCGACGCGATGGCTCGGTCTTGTACGGGATGAGGCGCATCCTCCGGTTGGACGGCCGCGATTGGTTCTCGATGGCCGAGTATTGCGGCCCGCTCGGCACGACGTCAAATGTAGTCTGGATGCGCGGCAACCTGTCCACAATCGTCCGATGGGGTCGAGTGGATACCCCGTACCGGCGGAAACTGGCGGCAGCCATGACTGACAGGTCCGACCGGTTCCCGCTCGGGTCCCGGCGCACTCCCCCGACCCCGACCGCTTCGACCCGGGCCGCCCCCACGCGCGCGAGTAACTTGCGTTCGGGACGGGCCTCCACTTCTGTCTCGGGGCGTCTCTCGCGCGGATCGAAGCGGAGCGGGCGCTGGCCCGGGCGTTCGGGGCGCTGCCAGGTGTGCGGCTCGACCCGGAGAGGACACGGCCCGGCCATACGGCCACGAGTTCCGCACACCGCCGGCGGTTTGGGTGCGGTGGGGGTGACCAACCAAATGTCAATCATAATTTACAAGATGTAATGTATGATTTACATGTCTGGTGATTGGCCCTCGGAATCCCCCCACCATCCCCAAAATCAGTCCCATCCAGCCATTCGTCCGCCCCCCGCCCCCCGCGACCCTTTCCCCCTGACCACCGAAGGCCCACGGATCCGGCCCCCGACGCCGCCTCCCACCGTCCTTCCCACCGGGGGGAAACGCCCGCCATGCCGGGAAAGCAGCGGCCCGAGAATCCAAAGCACGACGCGTCGTACAAGAACTTCTTCACCCACCCGCGGACCGTCATCGACACGCTGCGCGCGGCCGCCGGCGACATCGCCCGGCACCTCGACTTCGCTACCCTGGAACGCATGCCGGCCAGCTTCGTCACCAAGCATCTCGGCCAGCGGCACACCGACATGCTCTGGCGCATCGGGACCGTCGGCGGCGGCTGGGTCTACATCCTAATCCTGCTGGAGTTCCAGTCCACCGTCGACCGCCGCATGGCGCTGCGCATGATGGACTACACCGCCACGATGTGGATGCGGCTTGGCAAGGATGACCTCGGACCCGGCGGCGAGTACCCCTTCGTGCTGCCCGTCGTCATCTACAACGGAGAGCGGCGCTGGACCGCGGCGACCGATATCGGCGACATGCTCGGTCCGGTGCCCGGCGAACCGCTTGGATACCGGCCCTGCCTCCGATATCTTCTCATTGAGATCCGGGCGCAGGATCCGGCCTCGCTGGCGCCGGACAACGTGTTTGCGATGATCGCGAGGTTCGAGCAGGCTCCCACGGCGGAGCTGCTGGAGGAGCTGGTCGTTGCGCTGTCGGACAGGCTCGCGGCGGTCGGTGAGCCGGAACTGGACGCTGCCTTCTGGGAGTGGATCGAACAGGTATTGACGCTGCGGCACGGTCCGAAGGGCGAGAAGCTCCGGCGGACACTGCGAAAGAGACGAGAGGAGAAGGGAACGATGACGTTGATCGAGCGGGCGCGGAAATGGGGTGAGGAGCGGGACCAGCTGTGGCTGCAGAAGGGGATCGAGCGGGAGCGGCAAGCATCGATCCAGCGGGAGCGCGAATTGGTTTTTCGGCAAGTCAGCCGCAGGTTCGGTCCCAGCACCGCCGAACAGCTCCAGCCGATGCTGGCGAGGATCTGCTCGCCGGAAGACATCGTAGCCGTCGCCGACGCAGTGATCGAATGTGAGACCGCCGAGGATTTTCTCCGGCGGGTAGGGGAGGCTTGACTTCGACGGTCCGCTTGGCGTCCTACAGGCCGAAATCCACCCCCGCCCGAAACGTGAACCCCCGGTTCCTGACGGTATCGTCTCCAACGTCCACGATGTTCAGGATGCCGAAACCGTAGAGAGCCTCGACAACCACGTCGCGACCGCCCACTCCGAAGGACACCCCGGCACCTCCCGAGACCCCGAAGTCGAAGGTCTTGTAGGGGTTATCCTCTATGTCCCCACAATCCGCGGTCTCATTGACGCCCTCGGCGGAATACGATGTTGAACATGCTACCCTGAGACCCAGAGTGGGCCCGACGAGCAGATAGGGTCCCGTACCGACCGGAATCCTCCCGAACGCGCCGACGTCGATGTAGGCGAGGTCGACCGAGACTCCTATGCTCTCCCCGGAGTCCAAACCTCCCGAGATGTCCACACTCAGTGCCGTCCCCCGTTGCGCATATGCCGCGGACAGGAGAAGTCCGGGCCCCCCGCTCCACAGGGACGCGGTGACGCCCAGATGGAAGCCGGTCAGGTAGGACACCTCGATTTCCTCGTCCTCCTCCGATGCGGCGAGGGTGCTGAGCGTCATGCCCCCCCTGACACCGAACGATGTCTGGGCGGCGAGGGGGGTGGCGATGGTCAGTGCGGCCAGAACTGCGAGGTACTTCTTCATCCTGTCCTCCCGTGGTCGGATCAATGGGATGCGGCGTGTACCCTCGATACTGACTGCTAGGGAACAAAGTTCCGGGTTCTGCCGGAACCCGTCGGGACTGAAACACCCTTGTCCGCCCCGGCCCACACCTCCGCCAGCACGGCGTAGGCCTCACGCGCCGCGACCTCGTCGCCCAGCGCGGTTGCAGTGACGGCCAGTCCCAGCAGCGACTGTGTGCGCTTCGGGGTGCGGGCGAGCTGGTTCTCCCAGGCGGTCCGCGCGTCCGCGTGGCGGCCCAGAGCGGCCAACTCGGTGGCGAGGAGTTCGTGCGGAGGCATGAGCGTCGCGGGCGGGCCAAACTCGTACGGCAGGGCCTCTTCGCGCGTGGTCGCCTCCTGCAGCAGCGTGATCCCGGCCTCATCGTTGCCGTCGGCCAGCGCGATCAGACCGTCCAGTTCGAGGAGCAGGATACCGCGCCGGGAGTCGCGCTCGTCATCCGGTTTTCCGTAGCGGGATCTCAGCCGCGTGGCGCCCTCGGCGTCACCCGTCCGCAGCGCGGCCAGCGCGTCCACGAAATCGTACGGCAACGCCAGGTCGGGGAACGTCCCCAGGTCGGCCGCAAACGCACCCCCCACCCCCCAGTCCCCCCCGTCGATCACCGCGCGGGCCCGCATGCTCACGAAATACCCGGCCTCGCCACGAGTCGGTCCGTCCGCCATCCGTTCCCGGCACGCCTCCATCCCCGCGGCCGCGTCCTTCAGCCGCCCCTGCTGCAAATGCCCGTAGTGCAGCCACGACGTGTAGTGCCCGCACACGTTCGGCCGCCGTCCCTTCCCCTCCAGCCCCGCGTTCTGCACGTCGCGGGCGCGCACGTTCGCGGTCACCACATCGTCCCACAGCCCCATGGCCACGAAGATGTGCGAGGTCATGTGCTGCGCGTGGGAGGCGTCCGGCGTGATCTCGGAGTAGGCGCGCGCGGCGGGCAGACCGAGCGGCGCGTGGATGGGGTCGTCGAAGGCGTGGATGATGTAGTGCGCGGCGCCGGGGTGCATCGGGTTGGCCTCGAAGACGGGTTGCGCCACGGCCGCGGCCTTCATGTAGATGGCGAAGTCGCGGCCGTCGTGTGCGGTGCCGAGGAGGGAGAGCGCGTAGAGGGCGGCGGCGTCGTGTTCGTCGGGGTACTTCTCCGCGAGGCGGCGCATGGCGTCGCGGTAGCGGAAGTCGCGGGCCTGCTTGGGGCCGTCGCCGTACAGGACCTCGATGGTTTCGAACCAGTCGCGTTCGCGTTCGGTCGGGATTCGTGCGAGGCGTTCGGAGGTGGTGGGGGCGTACTCTGTCAGGATGGCGAGCGCCGCGTCGCGGTCCTGCTGCATCCAGATCGGGTGATTGTGGGTCTGGGCCTCGCCCCAATACGCCATTGCGAAGCCCGGGTCGATCTCACGCGCCTGCCGGAACTGGAACGCGGCGTCCTCGTACTCGAAGTTGTGGAGCAACAGGAGACCAGCCTCGAAGTACGGCTGCGCTTCGGCGGCTCCCGAAGTCGGGAAGTTCACCGATCCGAAGTTCTGGGCCGCGCCCGGCGCGGGGGTAAGCGTGAGAAGCGCTCCCACGGTCGTGAGTGCCGCCACCGAAGCCGTTGAGATCCGCCTTTGCTTTTTCATCCCTCTCCATTCCTTCTTTTTCAGTAGTTCCACCGATCGTCACATCCCCAATGTTCCCCTCGTTCCCCTCGCGCGGACGCCCGCGCCAGTCCGAAAACCAGCGTGGGTCCCGTTGGCCGTTCGCCCGGCCCTGTTTAGAATTCGGGTTCGCGGGTGCACCGGACCCCCCGGACCCCGCTCAAAGGCGACTCGCATCGATCGCGCTTCCCCAACCCCCACGAAAGGCGACACCTCACAATGTCAGACGCACCCCTCGGCCGATTCTCCTGGCACGAACTGATGACCACGGACCTGGACGCGGCCCGCGATTTCTACACGAAGATCACCGGCTGGGGCACCAGCATGTGGGACGGCGGCGAAAAGCCGTACGAGATGTGGATGAACGGAGAAATGCCGGTCGGCGGCCTCATGGATCTGCCTTCGCCGGACGTTCCTCCGTGCTGGCTGGCCTACATCTCGACGCCCGACATCGACGGGACGCTGGCGAAGGTGAAGGAACACGGCGGTGCCGTTCACGGCGAGATGGCGGTGCCCGAGGTGGGCCGTTTCGCGGTGATCGCGGATCCGCAGGGCGGGGTCATCGCGGTACTCGAACCCGAGGGTGAGACCCCGGGTCACGACGGTGTCGCGGAGCCTGGGCAGTTTTCCTGGCACGAACTCGCGACCACGGACGCCGACGGCGCCTGGGCATTCTACTCCGCGGTGTTCGGCTGGACGGAGGCGGGGCAGATGGACATGGGAGAGATGGGAGTCTACCAGATGTTCGGCCGGGGTGCGCATCCGCTGGGGGGCATCTTCAACGGTCCGCCGGAGATGCCGGCGGTCGGCTGGATGCTGTACGTGCGCGTGCCCGATGCGCATGCCGCCGCGAAGACCATCGTCGAGCTCGGGGGGCGGATCCTGAACGGGCCGATGGAGGTGCCTGGAGGCGACGACTTCATAGCGCATTGCATGGACGCGCAGGGGATCGCCTTCGCGGTGCACGGATCGGCGCCTGGTGGCGAGGGCGAGTAGGCATGGCGCGCCGGGGCTCGGATGATCGGCGGAGCGCCGGGTGTGTGGTAAAGCGGTAGCTGGGCGGGCAGGGTGAACGTGCCGATATGTAATCTGTACATTACTTAATGTAATGTTGGATATACATTTTCGCCCCATGACGCCTGAGGACTGGCCGGCCATGGCGGAAATCTACAGGCAGGGGATCGAGTCCGGGGACGCCACCTTCGAGACGGAAGTGCCGGACTGGGAGAGCTGGGCCGCGGCCCGAAGTCCGGATTGCCGGATGGTCGCTGAATCCGATGGCAGGGTTGTCGGTTATGCCGGGCTTAGTCCGGTGTCGAAACGCCCGGTCTACGCGGGAGTCCGCGAAGTCATGATCTACATCGCGGAGTCGGCGCGTGGCCAAGGGGTTGGGGGACGCCTCCTGCGCGAGCTCGTCGAGGAAACCGAGGCGCGAGGCATCTGGACGCTGCAGGCGGGGATTTTCCCCGAAAACGAGGCCTCGATCCGGATCTTCGAAAGGGTCGGATTCCGGATCCTCGGGACGCATGAGCGGCTCGGCCGCTTCCACGACGGCCGCTGGCGCGATGTGGTGCTGATGGAGCGGCGGAGCCTGGTAGCGGGGGTGGACTGAGGAGGTTTCCCGCGCCTGTGCCTACGCAACCTCGATCCCCTCATCCAGGAAGACGTCCTGGATCAGGTTCAGCAGCTTGACGCCCTCCGACATCGGGCGCTGGAACGCCTTCCTGCCCGATATCAGCCCCATTCCCCCGGCCCGCTTGTTGATTACCGCCGTGCGCGCCGCCTGCGCGAAGTCGTTGTCCCCGCTGGAGCCGCCCGAGTTGATCAGCCCGGCACGGCCCATGTAGCAGTTGGCCACCTGGTAGCGCGTCATCTCGATCGGGTGGGCGCCGGGGACCAGGTCGGAGTAGACCTTGTCGTGTGTGCGCCCGAAGCCGACCGCGCCGTAGCCGCCGTCCAGCTCGGCCTGCTTCTGTTTGATGATGTCGGCCTCGATCGTGACGCCGAGGTGGTTGGCCTGGCCGGTCAGGTCGGCGGCCGCATGGTAGTTCTTTCCCTTAGTGTTGAAGGCGGACTGCCGCAGATAGCACCACAGCACGGTCACCATGCCCAGCTCGTGTGCCAACTGGAATGCCTCCGACGCCTCCTGCAGCTGGCGCATTCCCTGGTCCGATCCGAAATAGACCGTCGCGCCCACCGCCACCGCCCCCAGCTCCCACGCCTGCTGAACGCTCGCGAACATGACCTGGTCGTAGCGGTTGGGATAAGTCAGCAGCTCGTTGTGGTTCAGCTTGACGAGGAAGGGGATCCGGTGCGCGTACCTGCGCGAGACGGAGCCTAGCACGCCCAGCGTGGACGCCACCGCGTTGCACCCGCCCTCCACCGCCAGCTCGCAGATGTTGCCGGGGTCGAAGTAGACCGGATTCGGCGCGAACGACGCCCCCGCCGAGTGCTCGATCCCCTGGTCGACCGGCAGGATGGACACGTAGCCGGTGCCGGACAGCCGGCCGTGGCCCAGGATCTGCTGCATGCTGCGCAGCACCTGTGGATTGCGGTCGGTGCCCGCGACCACCCGGTCGACGAAATCGGGGCCGGGGAGGTGAAGTTGCTCACGCGGGAAGCCGCGCGCGCGGTAGGTGAGAAGGTCGTCGGCTTCGTGGCCGAGGAGGTCCTGGATTCTGTCGGTTGCGGGCATGATTGGTGTGGTGGAGGGTGTTTGGCCGGGATGGAGGTGGGGGTCGGACTCGGTTGCGCATGTTAGTGTGGACCCGAGCGGCACCGGTGTCCAGTGGTGGTGGGCCGTGTCCGGCGTGCGAACTCGGAAGCGGACTCGGAAGTGCTCGCTTCCGAGTCTCCGGAGTCCGAAATCGGAACCGCGCCTGGAACCCGGAAACCAAGTTGCCGCCATCGGGTACCCTTCCGCATGGAAATCCACAACAACCGCCACTCGCGCGTCCTAGTCACCGGCGCCAGCGGATACGTCGGCGGACGCCTCGTCCCGGCCCTGGAGGCGAAGGGCGAAAGGGTGCGCTGCCTGGCCCGCACGCCCCGGTATCTGGAAGGCCGGTTCTCCCCCGCGACCGAGATCGTCCACGGCGATGCACTCGACCCGCCGTCGCTCGAGGCCGCGCTCAAGGGCGTCGATACTGCCTACTACCTGGTGCATTCCATGGGGTCACGGGCGGATTTCCGGGAACGGGACCGCACTTGCGCGCACAACTTCGCGTGCGCCGCACGGCGGCAGGGGGTGCGGCGGGTCATCTACGTAGGGGGGCTGGGTAGCCACCGCGACCTCTCCGCCCACCTGGCCAGCCGCCAGGAAGTAGGCGACATCCTCGCCTCGTACGGCCCTCCCACCGTGGAATTCCGCGCCTCGATCATCATTGGTTCGGGGTCGCTCTCCTTCGAACTGATTCGCGGGCTGGTCAACCGGCTGCCGGTGATGGTCACCCCGCGCTGGGTCCGCGCCGAGGCGCAGCCGATCGCGATCGGTGACGTCATCGACTACCTGCTGCACGGCCTCGACCTGGAGGCGGACGGCAACGAGGTCTTCGAAATCGGGGGCCCCGAGCGCGTCACTTACGGCGAACTCATGCAGGAGTACGCCCGCCAGATCGGGGTGCGGCGTTTGATGATCCCGGTGCCGTTCCTCAGCCCGCGTCTCTCGAGTCTGTGGCTCGGACTGGTGACGCCGCTCTATGCACGGGTGGGTAGGAAGCTGATCGACAGCCTGCGCCACGACACGGTCGTCCACGACCGGCGGGCGCTCGACCGCTTCACCGTCCGTCCCCTGGCGGTGCGTGCAGCCATCGCCGGGGCCCTGCTGGAGGAGGACCGCGAGCTGGCGCGCACGCGCTGGAGCGACGCCGTATCCGCGAGCGGGAGCCGGCCGCGCTGGGGCGGAGGTCGCTCCGGTTCCCGGCTGATCGACCGGCAGCAGGCGCTGACGGCGGCCGAACCGGTGCGCGCGTTCGCGCCCATCCAGCGCATTGGCGGGGTTCGGGGCTGGTACTTCGGCACCTGGTTGTGGATGCTGCGCGGGGCACTCGACCTGCTTGTGGGAGGTGTGGGGATGCGCAGGGGCCGGCGTCATCCGGTCGAATTGCGGACGGGCGATCCGCTGGACTTCTGGCGGGTCGAGGCCTTCGAAGCGGGTCGGCTGCTGCTGCTCAGAGCCGAGATGAAGGTGCCCGGGCGGGCCTGGCTGCAGTTCGAGGTGGAGCCGGAAGGTGGGGGAAGCCGGATCACCCAGACCGCCGTTTTCGATCCGTCGGGGCTGGGGGGACTGGCGTACTGGTACGGCCTCTATCCGGTGCACTGGCTGATCTTTCGGGGGATGCTCCGGGGGATCGTGAGGGCGGGTGTCGCGGCACCGCCGGCGGCGGGCGTTGTCTGGCCGGCGAATACTCCGCAACTTCCGAGCTGAAGTCGCCACCGAGGCGCCGCGCATTCGTGGAGGGTGGCGCCCAAACCCTGACGTAACGTTAGGGTTTGTGCTGACCACCGGCTTGGAAGGAGCCAACAATGTCGAACAGGCCGTGGATGGATCCCCTTGAGAACCGAGATCCTCGAAACGCCGGGCTGGTACGGTGCGCCCGGATCATCCGTCACGGGCTTCTCGCGCTGATCGGGGTCACAGTGGCCATGGCCTCCGTCCCCCCGCTCCACGCCCAGACCGACGACGACCCCATCGTGAAGCTGGTGGCCGAGCCCGCGGAGTTGACCATGCGGGTCGGCGACGAGGTGGAGGTGAAGATCACGGGGGTGACCCGCTCCGGGGCGCAGGTGGACGCCCCGCCAGTGCGGCTCGTGGGCCCGTTCACGGCGGTGCGGGTGAGGGAGGGAGTCGTGACCGCGCTGGCGGCGGGGGACCATGTGCTGATCGCCACGCTGGTTTAGGATGGCGATCCTCCCGCAGGCGAAACGGTCATGGTCAGGGTGCCGGTCCGCATCGACTGGCCGGCCGTCGCAAGGGTGGTCGTCACTCCTCTCACAAACCACCGTCTGCTCGCGGGAACCACTATTCGGCTCGGTGTCCGGGCCGAGCATGCGGACGGCAGCGAACGCCCCGATCCCCAGGTCGAGTGGGGGAGCGAAACGCCCGGCATTGCGAGCGTGGACCGCTTCGGGCGCGTGACGGCTTCCGCCCCCGGCACGGCCACCATCACCGCCACCGTCGACGGCGTGACCGGCACGGCCACCCTCCCCGCCGCCCCCTTCACGGCCACCACCCTGACGATCACCGGCGAAGTCTCCCGCGCACGCACCGGCGACGTCATCGATTTCGGCGCAGAGGTGCGGGACGGGAACGGCGAGCTCCTCCCCCGCATCCCCGTCGAGTGGTCCCACGCCTACGAGGCGCCGCCCGGCACCATGGCGCCTCCCGCCACCGCCCAAGTACACGACGGCCGCTTCGTCGCCGACCTCCCCGGTCTCTACACGGTCGTGGCCAACGCCGGCCCCCTCGCCGCGCGTACCTCCTTCGAGATCGTCGCCCGCGACGTGGTCCAGCAGCTCGAAATCCACGGACAAGGCCGCGAACAGCGGGTCCGCACCACCGACTTCTGGGTTTTCGAGGGCGTGGACGAGCGCGACTACGCGGTCACGGGGGCCAAGCGCTCCGACGGCTACGGTTTCGTGTGGGACGTGACCGATCCCGCCAACATCTTCAAGACCGACTCGGTCCAGGTGGACGCACGCTCGGTCAACGACATGAAGGTGTCGCCCGACGGCCGCTACGCGACCATGACGCGCGAAGGGGCATCAGATCGCCGCAACGGGGTCGTCATCCTCGACCTGGCCGATCCGGCCCACCCCGTGATCGCGTCGGAGGTCACGGAATACGGCCTGACCGGCGGGGTCCACAACGCCTTCCCCACCAACGACCACGTCTTCGCGCTGGCGGGGGGCGACAAGTACGTGATTCTGGACGTGAGCGACATCTACAACCCGCGCTTCGTGGGCGAGTACAACCATCCCGACAGCCGGCTCCACGACGTGTGGGTGATGGACGGGCTGGCCTACTCGGCCGAGTGGGCGACCGGGTTGGTGGTGGTGGACGTGGGGCACGGGGGCTGGGGCGGGTCGCCGGAGAACCCGGTGTTCGTGAGCAGCTATCCGCTGCCCACGGGGGGCACGCACGCGGTCTTTCCGTACATCTCGGAGTCGACGGGGAAGCACTACGTCTTCGTGGGGGACGAGATCATGTCGCGGCGCGGTCTGGCATGGGAGGGGCCGGGGCGGGGGCGGGGGTCCTACCAGCTTCCGTACGACGCCGAGACCGGCATGCACGGCATCCCGCTGGCGACGCAGGGGTACATCCAGATCATCGACTTCTCTGACCCGGAGGCCCCCGAGATGGTGGCCCGGTACGAGGTCCCCGAGTATGGAACGCACAACATCTGGGTGGAGGACGACATCCTCTACCAGGCGTACTACGAAGGGGGTGTGCGAATGGCGGACGTTTCGGGCGAACTGATGGGGAACCTCTACACCCAGGGGCGCGAAATCGCGGTCTTCAAGGCCTTCGACCCGGCCGGGTACGTGCCCAATTCACCGATGGCGTGGAGCGTCATGCCGTTCAAGGGGCGCATCTTCTTCTCGGACACGAACTCGGGGCTGTGGTCGGCGCGGCTGGTGCCGCGAAGCCGGCCGATCAGTTGAGAACCCCGGGACACGATCCGCCTCCGCAAGCGTAGACGACTGTCATGCCCTTGTCGATTCCCATCCGGGTCGGGTTGCTGGGCGCCACCGGCATGGTGGGCCAGCGGTTCGTCCTCCAGCTGGAAGGTCACCCCTGGTTCCGTCTCGACTGGCTCGGCGCCAGCGAGCGGAGCGCGGGCCGGCGCTACGCCGAGGCCGCGCGCTGGGTCCAGGACCGTCCCATGCCCGAGAGCGTGGCCGGGATGATCGTGCAGCCCGCCGCCGTGTCGGACGACTGTCCCAAGGTGGTCTTCTCGGCCATGGACGCGTCGGTCGCGGGCGGCATCGAAACGGCCTTTGCCCGCGCGGGGACCTTCGTGGTGTCGAACGCGCGCAACCACCGCCTCGACGCGGACGTCCCCCTCCTCATCCCGGAGGTGAACCCGGAACACGTGTGGTTGATTGACCACCAGCACCGGGAGCGCGGCTGGCCCGGGGCGATCGTTACCAACCCCAACTGCTCGACCATCACCCTGACCATGGCCCTCGCCCCGCTCCGCCCCTTCGGGATACGTCGCGTGCTGGTGACCACGCTCCAGGCGGTGAGCGGCGCCGGCTACCCGGGCGTGTCCTCGGTCGACATACTCGGCAACGTGGTGCCGTTCATCGGCGGCGAAGAGGACAAGCTCGCGGTGGAGACGTGCAAGCTGCTCGGGGAGCTGCGGGAAGGGAAAGACGGGGTGGATCCGGCGGACGTGACGGTGAGCGCGCACTGCAACAGGGTCCCCACGGTCGACGGGCACCTGGTGTGCGCGTCGGTGGAACTGGAGAAGCAACCGTCGCCGGACGAGGCGCGGGAAGCGATGGCGGCCTTTCGCGGGAAACCCCAGGAACTGGCCTTGCCGAGCGCGCCGTTGTGGCCGGTGCGGGTCGTGGAGGGCGCCGACCGTCCTCAGCCGCGTCACGACGTCATGGCGGGCAAAGGGATGGCGGTCACGGTGGGGCGGGTGCGGGAATGTCCGCTGCTGGGCCTCAAGTTCGTCGTCCTGGGGCACAACACGATCCGGGGTGCGGCGGGGGCGTCGGTGCTGAACGCCGAGTTGCTGATGTCGGGGGGGTGGCTGGTGTCGCATTCGCAGGTCTTGCGCGGCACCCGGAACGGCGAGTCGCTGGACTGGCAGGGCGATGGAGGCTGACTCTTCTCCACGGAACCCCCTGCGCGTCGCACTCGTGGGCCATGGAAGGATGGGACGCCTGATCGAAGAGCTGGCCCCGGAGCACAATGCCACGGTGGTGCTGCGCCTCGACGAATCCAACAACCGGAACGGCACCGGACTTACCCGCGAGGCTCGGCGCGACACCGACGTGGCCATCGACTTTTCGACCGCCGCCGCGGTCACCTCCGGCAACCTCGAACGCCTCTGCGACCTCGGCGTCGACACGGTGGTCGGCACCACCGGGTGGGATGATCGGCGCGCCGAAATCCTGGCACACGCGCGGAGCAGCGGGATCGGCCTCATGTACGGCGCGAACTTCTCGGTGGGCGTCAACGCCTTCTACCGTATCGCGGCGGCCGCCGCCCGCACCCTGGCCCGGTGCGACGGCTACGACCTCGCCGCCTTCGAGTCGCACCACCGCGGCAAGCGCGACGCCCCCTCGGGAACCGCGCTGCGCCTCCTCGACGAGGTCCGCGCCGCGGGCTGGACCAGCGGGATCGACGTCACCAGTCAGCGGACCGGTTACGTTCCCGGTACCCACGAACTCCAGTGGGACTCGGTCGCCGACACCGTGCAGCTCCGCCACACGGCCCGTTCGCGAGCCGGATTCGCACGCGGCGCCCTCGCCGCCGCACACTGGATCCACGGCCGCTCCGGCGTGTACGATTTCGCGGAGTGCTGGGAGCGGGTGGTGGCGGGGGACCGTCCCTAAAGCGAAGGCAGCCGATGAAGACCCCAAGCGACACTGCGGTGCAGGAACGACCCTGGCTCCACGGATGCGGCACCGCCCTGGTCACGCCCTTCCAGGCCGACGGCAGGGTCGACGAGGACTGCGTTCGCGCCCTGGTGCGCCGGCAGGTGAAGGCCGGGATGCATTTCCTGGTGCCGGGGGGGTCCACCGGCGAAGGGGTCACCCTGAACCGCGCGGAAAAGGTGCGGGTTACGGAGCTGACCGTGGAGGCGGCGGACGGCACGGTCCCGGTCATCGCCGGCTGCGGGGGCAACGACACCGCGGAGGTGGTCGCGCTGGCCAGGTCGCTGGAGGGGACGGGGGCCGCCGGTCTCCTTGTCGTCACCCCGTACTACAACAAGCCCACCCCGGACGGCCTCTTCCTTCATTACACGGCAATCGCCGAGGCCACGAACCTGCCCATCGTCGTTTACAACGTCCCCAGCCGGACGGGGATCAACGTGACCGCCGACACCCTCGCGCGTCTGGCGAAGATCCCCGGCGTGGCGGCCGTCAAGGAGGCCGCGGGCGACATCATGCAGATGGCGCGGGTGGTTCAGTCGGTTCCAGCGGACTTTGCGGTGCTTTCGGGTGACGACGGGGCCGCGCTGCCCGCGATGGCGCTGGGGGCGCACGGGGTGATTTCGGTGGTCTCCAACCAGATCCCCGGGCCGATGGCCGAGCTCTGCGACCGGTGCCTGGCGGGGGATTTCGCCGCGGCGCGTCCCATTCACCGACGCTGGCTGCCGCTCATGGACGCCAACTTCTTCGAGACCAACCCGGGACCGGTGAAGTTCTCGATGGCCGAGATGGGGCTGCTGGAGGACCGCTGCCGTCTTCCGCTGGCCGCGGTCGGCGCCGAAACCCGGCGGCGTATGCGGGAGGTGATGGACTCGGTGGGAATGTAATGAAAAGTTTACAAAATATCATGTTTAGTTTACATGTGAGAAGCTTTTCTTGATCGCCGACCGCATCGACGAGGCCTTCGCCCGCCCCACCCCCCTGGAGAGCGACCACGACCTCTTCGCCCAGTTCCGCGACCTTCTGAGCGCAGGCCGGATCCGCGCCGCCCAACCCGACCCCGCCGCCTCGCACGGCTGGCGCGTCGACGCATGGGTCAAGCGCGGGATCCTGCTGGGATTCCGGCTCGGCACCCTGGCCCGGTACGATCTCGGCGACGGCCTCCTCCACTTCACCGACAAGTCCACCTTCCCCCCCAAGACCACGTCACCCGGGGGCGGCACGCGCGTCGTCCCGGGTGGTTCGGCGGTGCGCGAGGGGGCGTTCCTGGGTCGCGGCGTCACCTGCATGCCTCCCATGTACGTCAATGTCGGAGCGTGGGTGGGCGACGGCACCATGATCGACTCGCACGCGCTGGTGGGCAGCTGCGCGCAGGTTGGCCGCCTCTGCCACATCAGCGCGGGGGCGCAGATCGGTGGGGTGCTCGAACCGGTCGGCGCGCTTCCCGTGATCGTGGAGGACGAGGTGCTGGTGGGGGGCAATTGTGGGGTGTACGAGGGCGCGATCGTGAAGCGGGGGGCGGTGCTGGGGGCGGGGGTCATCCTGACGCGTACGACCCCGGTCTACGATATCGCGCGGGGCGAGGTCATCCGCGCCGAGGGCGACGGTCCCCTGGTTATTCCCGATGGCGCGGTGGTGGTTCCCGGGTCGAGGCCCATCGGAAGCGGGCGCGGCCGCGAGTGGAATCTCTCGCTGCAGGCTCCGGTGATCGTGAAGTACCGCGACGACCGCACCGACGAGCGCATCCGGCTGGAGGAGCTGCTTCGCTGACCCCGCACGGCAGGCACCAATGGCCACCCGCCATCGGCCCACGCCATCGACCCGCCCACCTTGTCCACCGAACGCGCCGTCGGTAAGATGGCGCAACCCCCATCAACCGCACACGATCCGTGTGACCCACCGTGGCTGGCCCATCCTCCTTCAGCGTCGCGACCCGTCCCGGATCCCAGAGCGAGAGTCCTCCCATCCTACTCTTCGAAAACACGGGTCATCTCCTGGCCCAGGAAGACGGCTCCGGCGGCGTCAACCTGCTTTGGCTCGCCATTGGCATCGGCGCCGTCGTGGTGCTCCTCTATGTCCTCGTCACCGTCTTCTTCGGGTGGGGCAAGTGGAGGTCGAGCCGCCAGAACATCGACATGGAACTGGAAGTCGCCGTTCGCCCCAAGCTCGACGCCTTCCTCCGCGAGTTCGCCGCCAAAATGAAGTGGAACGACGATTCGACGGACCGCCTCTGCTCCGCGGCGGAAGAAGCCTTCATGAGCCTCATCCGGCAGGACGAAGGTGTCGCGGATGCCGGCGCCCGGCAGCTGCGGGTGGCCGTCCGGCGTGACGGCGACGCCGCCGAGATGGAGTTCATGGCCGCGCCGCAAGGGAGCAACCTCGAGGAGCAGATGGGGCTGATCAGAGACCGGGACACGCCGGTGAGCGGCCGCGACCTGTCACTGCGCCTGCTGCGCCACTACGCCTCGTCGGTGAGCCACCGCCAGTACCACGCGATCGACCTGCTGACCGTGCGGGTCAAGGGGTCGAGGTAGGGGGCGATCGGTGGGCCTGGGAAAGTGGTTGTCGCGGCGCGGGAACGTGGAGATGTCGCTGGACGCGGGTGTACGGCGGGTTCTCGAGGAGTTCCTGCGGGAATTCGCGGAGCGGATGAAATGGGACGAGGCGGCGACGCGGCGGCTTTGTGCGGCGGGCGAGGAGACCTTGATGAGTCTGGTGGAGCGTGAGGGGGACGCTGGTTCGGGTACGCGAAGGCTCCGGGTGGCGGCGCGCAACGATGGAAAGGATGCGGTGATCGATTTTCTGGCGGCGCCGCAGGGAACGAATCTGGAGGAGGAGATGGCGGTGGTCGAGGAGGGTGGTGCACCGGCCGGCACGCGGGAGATGTCGCTTCGGTTACTGGCGCACTACGCGGCCTCGGTACAGCACCGGCAGTACCGGGCGAATGATCTGGTGACGGTCCGGGTGGAGGAGACTATCCCCCCAGCGACCGCGACATGAACTCCACTGCCCTCTGCACCGCCTCCTGCAGCGACAGAAAATCGTGCCCGCCACCTTCGTAGATAAACGCCTCGAAGTCGGGCGGCCCCCGCCCCAGCGCCTCCATCACCGCGATCAGCGATTCCGCCTGAGACACCGACACCGTCTGGTCGATGGTCCCATGGTGCAGCTGAACCGCGGGCAGTCCGGCCGCGTATAGAACCGACGACCGGCGTACCAGCTCCAGCCGTGCTTCGCCACGCGACACTTCACCCCGGATGAACGGCTGCACCACCGTCGAGTCCAGGTGCTCGACTCCCGGCAAGCTGCGGGGCATGCGCAGCGCCGCCTCGTGTACGATCTCGCGCACCCACTCGTCGAAGAAGTCGGTCGGGCCGAAGAAGCTGACCAGGCGCTCGATGCGCGGATCCCGCGCCCCGGCGAGTAGCGCGACCCCCCCGCCCCGGCTCCCCCCGATGATGCTGTAGACATCCGGTTTCGCCTCGGGCGTCGTCTCGAAGGCCACGCTCACGAGCGCCATCGCGTCGTCCACATCGTAGTCCCAGTGGCTGGACATCCCCTCCGAAATCCAGGTCAGGCTGTCGTGCCTCAGCGGTTCGCTGCGAAACGATGGGACCACGTACACGAAACTGTCCCGCAACGCCCCCAGCGCGAGACCGACGAACTGCAGGTCGGCCACGGAAACGCCCCCGTCGCCTCCGTGCAGGTATGCCAGCATGTGCAGGCTCTCTTCGGACGCCCCCGCGGGCACCACGATCGCGCCGTAGTGGCGGTGGCCGCTTACCACATGCGAGACGATTCTCAGATTGGCGGCCGCCCCCACCAGCGAAATCTCCTCCTCGAGTTCCACCTGCACCCCGGCGACCGAATAGTCCCGGCCGGCCCAGTCCGCACTGATGGCGTCGACCTCCGCCTCGGTAGCCGGCTCGAAGAGGGCGTCCAGTTCGGCCTCGAGGTCGAGCGCGACCGCCCCGACGCTGGCGGTGACCTGGCCCGCGGCGACGTTCAGGGTCTGGTCGCCGGGGTCGGAGCCGAGGGTCCAGAAGGCGGTGGCCTGGCCGTCGTCGCCGGTGGCGGCGGAAGCGGAGTCGACCTGGCCGTGACCCGTGCCGGGCGCGAAGGCGATCTCGATACCGGACATGGTCCTGCCATCCTGGTCGAGTACCCGGACGATCACGGAGTCTTCGAGCGGAAGACCCTGGACGGCCCGCTGTCCGTCCCCCGCGACCACTTCGATGGTGGTGGGTGCGGGCTCAACGATGACTGGGCCCGGCTCGTCGCACGCGGTCAGGACGGCGACGGCCAGGAGTGGGGCGAGGACGAGGTGGTAGCGCGGTGGGTGCATCGGCAAAGTGCCTCCTGTCAGCCGGAATTGACTCGAAAACTAGGGTGGATCGATCAGCGCGTCGATACCCCGCCGAGCCCCACCGCGCGCCACCCTCAGCGGGGCACGATCCTCCGTACCACCCGTCCGTCCCTGTCCACGATCTCCAGCGTCGAGTGTCGAATGTCGCCGTCCAGGTTGATGGTGGCGCCGGGCAGCCCGTCGGGGACCGCGAGATCGGCGTCGGTTTCGCCAAGCTCGTAGTCGTCCGCCAGCGTCGCGTCGACCGTGTAGCCCAGGTCGGCCAGCGATTCGATCGTGATCGCGCTGAAGGGATCACTCCGGCCGACCTGCTGGACAGGAGTCATCAACTCGAGACCGAAGACCGATTCCCGCCAGTGCGTGTCCGACGATCCGTAGCCCATCGAGTTCTCGACCGGCACCCTGGCGCCGGTGTAGCTGGTGCCCCCCGCCGAGTCGAACGCTGCGATGGCATGCGCCCCCGCGAAGTGGGTGTCGGCACCGGGTGAGAAGAGCGAGGCGAGGGCCAGGAGACCGGTGTGGTGCCAGATGGACCCGATACCCAGCGCGTGTCCCAGTTCGTGGAGGACCACATCTTCCACATCGGTGTCCGAAAGGTCGTCCATGTCCATCCGGTCCAGGTAGATGGCCGCGACCAGCGGTAGGAACGAGACATTGCGGAGCACGCACACCGTCGTTGCCGCGACCATGCCGCCGGGGCCATCGATGTCGCGCACGGACACCAGCACCAGGAGATCGTCCAGGATGTCCGTCTGTGTCTGGTAGGGGAGTCCGGCGCAGCGGATTGACTGGCCCGCGCCTACGTACACGTCGGGCAGGTCGGTGTCGCGCAAGACCTCCCGCCAGCGGACGGCGGCCCGATCGACCTTGGCGTGCATCTGTAGCGCGGCCCAGCCGACCGGGACGATCTCGAGCTGGAAGCTGTGGGTGTCCACGTCGGCGGATTCGTTTTCCGAATCGGAAACGGTACTCGAGGTGAGTGTGGAATTGGTCGGGTCGGTGGCGTATTCAGGCGCGAGCGGCTGGTCTTCGCAGGCTGCGACGCCGATCGTGGAGAGGATGAGGAATATGGTGAGGAATTGGCATGGGTGTTCATGATGTCGCCTCCCCGGAGGCAACTGCTTGCTGTGCAATTGCTTACCGCGTGTATTCGTGACTGTGGGGTGTCCATGTGGCGGCGTACACGGGGGAGGGGGGAAAGTTTCGGGGGTTCCGGTGGGGGTGGGGGGGTACCCGATCGCCTGATCATTGGGGACGGGACGAGCCGAACTCCATTACCTGTCCGGTGTATCATTCACAGATCGACGACTTCGTGGAACATACCAGATGCCGCAGAATCCCATTCATCCATCAGTCCTGCACCAGGACGCATTCCACATGACGGGCTCGTCGGCGTGCACCATCATCGGCCGATCCGGCCAGGCACTCCGTCAGCCCTTGGCGAGGACACTCTTACCCCCACGAAAGGAGATGTGCCATGTCCCATCGCTACTGCATCCGCGGCGCAATCGCCGCTCTCGCACTCACGCTCGTTGTGAGTGGAGCCAGCGGCCTCGCCGCGCAGACCGGATCCGTGACCGGAGTCGTCACGGACGCCACCACCGGCCAGCCGCTCGGCGGAGCCCGCGTCAGTCTCGCGGGTACCCGGATCAGCGCGCTGACCACTTCCGACGGACGCTACCTGCTGGGCAGCGTCCCCGCGGGCGCACAGACCATAAAGGTCATCATCATCGGGTACGGGACCCGGGAACGGGAGGTGACCGTCACCTCCGGGAGTACCCAGGAGGCAGACTTCCGGCTGGAAGTCTCCGGAGTTGACCTCGACCAGCCGGTCACGGCGGGCGAGGGTCCGTCGGAGCGCCGGAAGATCGGCACCTCGCTGCCAGCCATCAACTTCGACAGGACTTCGGAATCCCTCCCGGTTGAAAGCTTCAGCCGGGCCCTCGAAGGACGCATTCCGGGCGTCCGCTCCAACGGGACCAACGGGGGGATCGGCTCGGGCCGCGAACTCCGCATCCGCGGCACCGACTCGTTCGGATTCACCAGGCAACGTCCTCTGGTGTTGATCGACGGCGTGAGGGTCGACACGGAGAAGCTGGAATGGGGCGGGATGGAGGGCGTCACCTGTTGCTTTTTCTCCGGCGGCGCGGGTGAAGACCGGCTCTCCGACCTGAACCCCGAAGAGATCGACCGTGTCGAGGTCCTGAAGGGGCCGGCGGCGGCGGCGCTCTTCGGCTCCGAGGGGTCGGCCGGCGTGATCCAGGTGTTCACGAAGCGAGGCGGAAACAACACCCCGCCCACCGTTACCGTCAGCACCGGGATGGGTCTCAACCGGCTCCGGGCCAACCTGCCCACCCGGCTGCGTCCAAACTTCACCGGCCCTTACGGCTTTGCCGCATGGGATCCGAACGAACACCTCATCGAGAACGGGCTCGTCAACAACTACGACCTGACGATTTCCGGGGGCGGCCGGGACGTGACCTACTTCGCGGCCGCCGGGCTGACCTACGAAGAGGGTTCGGTCAAGCCCAGTGACCAGACCCGCGCCAACCTGAGGGTCAACCTGAACTGGTCGGCGGCCGACAATCTCTCGGTCGATGTGGCCTCGGGTTTTGTGCGCAACAGGATCCGGCCGCTTCAGACCGGCAACAACTGGTTGGGCGTCTTCACCAACGCAATGCTCAGCAACCCGTTCGACGCCACCCAGGAGGAGCCGTACGGCGGCGGGCTGAATCGGGAAGTAGCCGTGGCCGACGCCCAGGCGATCAGCACCGTTTCGGAAGCCGACCGGTGGACCGGCAGGGTTCAGGTCAACTACAAGGCGACGCCCAACTTCACACACCGACTTATGATCGGAGCCGATCGGGTGTCGGAACGGAAGACCCGCACCCTCCCCTGGGGACGCTACTACACCTACTTGGGCGATCAGGGGGAAAGGAACGTCGGGTCCAGGTATTCGGGGAAGTTCACGGTCGATTTCCTGTCGACGTACGACTACGAGGACCTCGCCGGGATGAGGGGTCTGAGCGGCTCCCTCTCGGTGGGGGCGCAGGCCTATTGGGATGACGTATCCACGGCGATGGCCACGGGACGTGGTTACCACGGACCGGTATCCACACTGCACGAAGCCGAGGAGACCATTGCGGACGAACGCATGTTCGAGAGACGCGGCCGCGGGGTCTTCGCCATGAACCGCCTGGACCTCGGCCGGGACCTTTCTGTTACGACCGCCGTTCGCGTGGACGGCCGCTCGGCCTTCGGCGGCGATGTGGGTCCGCAGATATACCCGAAAGCCGCCATGGGCTACAACGTGCCGCATTCGGTTCTGCCCGCTCCGATCTCGAACCTCAAGGTGCGTGGAGCCGTCGGCGTGGCCGGGAAGCTCCCTCCCAAAGTAAGCGGAGGCGGAGGGGGCGGGTCACTTCCGTCCGGGTACGAAATAGACCCCGAGAACAAGCGCGAGCTCGAGACCGGGCTCGATCTCGGGCTCCTGAACGACAGGATCGGAGTCGAGTTCACCTACTACGACGCGCGAGTGCTCAACGCACTGTTCCATGTCTTGAGGCGACGCCCCGAGGGCATCGTCGGCAGACCCGAAAACTGCTGCGAAATCATGAACCGCGGCATCGAAGCGGTCGTGCGAGCGTGGTTGATCGACACGCCTGGCTTCCGCTGGAATTCGAATCTGACATACGAGTGGAACCGGAACCGAATCACCGACCTGGGTGACACCGCCGCCGACGATTCCATGCCTCTCTACGAACAGAGAGGGGACGGGACCTGGGAGCACGTCGGGTGGCAGCGTGCCGCGCAGCTGAACGGCTGGTTTGTAGGCGAATCCCTTGGGAACGTGTGGCAAAACGCGATCGCGGGGTACGATCGGGATGCCAACAGGCACATCCGAACCGAACACTACTTCAGACATGGCCCGATTCAGCCCATTCACCTGGGCTCGATTCTCAACAGCTTTCAGATCGGCGACAACCTGCGAGTGGCGTTCCAGCTACGGGGCGAGATGGGTGCGATGATGGTCAATGTTGGAAGGGCCCACGGTGTGCGCGAGGGCGCCTACGACGAGTATCTCGCGCATCTGGCTCCGGACGGGTCCACGACTTTCAGGAGCGACTCGGTGGCCGACTACCATCGGACTGTCTACCCGATCGACAAGCGCGACCACGTCCGTCTGCAGGAGGTGTCGGTGTCGTATACCGTTCCGGAGGGCATGGCGGGGCGTATCGGACTGAAACGGACGACCGTCACCCTCTCGGGGTACAACCTGCACTGGTGGGATGACTGCAACTGCACCGACCCGAGCCAGAAGTCTCACGCCAGCGACTTCACAGCCATGCCGTTCATGGGGCTGCCGCAGCCGAGACGGTTCCTCCTATCAGTTCGGACGCGGTTCTGACGTCAGGATGGTGGCGAAGGTGGCTGCCGCGTAGTACGGGCCGCGGGTGGGGGGTACCTCCCTGCCCGCGGCCCGGCAGTCCTTGGAGTCCTCGGATCGGCGTTTGCCGAGTCGCGCGTATTGTGAATTGTCAACTGCGGTTTACAATATGTCAACCGTAATTTACACAACCGATCAACCCTCGGGTTCTTCCCCCACTTCGATCCGGAACCGCACCAGCCGCGGCACGCCCAACTCATCCCGCGAGGCTGCCCAGACCAGGTCGCCGTCGAAAACCGGTGTCGGCCGGCTGGCGTACCCGTCCGGCGGGTCGACGGTGCCGAGATAGGTGCCATCGGCCTCGAAGACATCGTAGCGAAGCTCCGACCGCCAACGCACCGGCGAGTCCCCGGGCCGCTCGGGGTCGTAGTTCGGGTTGTCCACGGGCGATGCTTCCGTTTCCAGCGTCACCCAGATCCGCCCGCCGCGTCCGGCGACCAGATCGCTGAAGAAGGGCTTGTGGTCGGGGATCGACGGCCCCTGCCAGCGCCAATCCGGGATCTGGGCCCGATATTGTTCGGTGAGTGCGTCACGGTAGAAGCTGCTCTCGCCCTCCGGTACCCTCGGTGGCTCCGCGTCCCGCTCGATCCGCAACACGCCGTCGTCACGGCCCACGTCGATGCGGTAGGCGGCCGAGAAGCCGGAGACGAGGTGGCCGCCGGGGGCGACCGCCCAGTGCCCGTACGGCGAGAAGGGGACAGGGAAGCTCATTCCTTCCCATTCGACCATGGGTTCGTCGTAGTCGCCCCAGGGGACGGGAAGCGTGTCCAGATGCATCCCGTCCGGCCCGAGCACGATGATCCGATCGGGGTCGCGGCCGTCCGGGGGAGTCCACCCGCCGGGATCGGTCTGGAATGTCCGGCCGTGCGCGTCGGAATATAGTGGCGTGCTCGAATAGCGCATGGTTCCGGACGTGCTGTAGGGCCATTGATCCACCTCGTCGGGGCCCGCGCCGAAGACCTTGATCTGCTTGATGCCGGCGTCCCTGACCACCAGCCGTCCGTCCGGGAGCAGGGCGATGGCCTCGGCGCGGGTGAACTCGGTCGGCCCTTCGCCGGGGCCTCCGAGCGTCCTGACGTACGTCCCATCGGAGTCGAAGACGCGGACGTGCTGGGCCTGTCCGTCCAGGACATACACCGAGCGCTCGTCGTCCACCGCGATCGACGAGATGCTGCCGAAGAGGTATTCCTCCGGTCCTTCCAGTTCGCCGATCGACGCTTCGGGCACCAGAGTCGCCACGCCCCCCCAAACGCTCCCCGACAGGGTGCGGACCACGATGGTGTCGCCGATCGTGTCGATGGCGACATCGGCGTTGGTGCCTGACGGGTTGGCGTCGCTGCAGGCGGCCACCGTGAGCGTGAGTGCCGAGCCCAGGGTCAGGAAGGCGATTGCCGGGGTGAAGGCGGTGCGTGGCATGACGGTTCTCCCTCGGGGGATTGGGGCAGACTGAAACGAAACTACCGGCATATCTTCCTACCGCTGCCTGCTCGCCATGGTTCCCCCGGCGGAAGGCTGCAAACCGTTTGCGGGGTCCCCCGGCCTCCAGTTGTCTCCCGCGGCCTTCGAGTGGAAGTCCGATGTCGATCAACTCGTCGGCCGTCCCCCGTGTCGTGACACGATCACCTTCCCCGGCAGCGCCATCACAATCCGCCCGTCCTCCACCACGAACTCACCGTTCACCAGCACGTGGTCGATTCCGGTCGAGTGCTGGTGCGGCTGCTCGAAGGTGGCCTGGTCGGTGATCGTCTCCAGGTCGAAGACCACCAGGTCCGCCCAGTAGCCCTCCCGGATCTCGCCCCGGTCGGCGAGGCCCATGATGCGCGCCGGCAGCGATGTTTGGGCCCGAATCGCCGACTCCAGCGAGAGAGAGCCGACCGTGAGCGCGTAGTGCCGGATCTTGCGCGGGAAGGTGCCGTAGAAACGGGGATGCACGGGCCCGTCGCCCGGCCACGCGATCCCACCGTCCGACGCGGTGGCCACCCAGGGCTGCCCCGCATAGTTCTCCACGTCGTCCTCGGACATCGAGAAGCCCCGGTAGCGGCCGCCGCCCCGGCGATCGCGGTCGCCCTCCAGCTGCAGCGCGATGGCGGTCTCGATCGGGTCCTCCCCGCGCTCGGCGGCGATCTCGCCCAGATTCTTCCCGACGTACTCCTCGTTGGGGTGCTCGAAGACCACGATCCGGTTCACGCCGCCCCGACGCCCGATCTCGTGGGTGATGTCGGTCCGGATCAGGGCCGCAGTCTCGGAGTCGCGGAGCCTCATTTCGAGCATGTCGGCGGGCGGGCGAGCTTCGGCAGTGCTGGCCGCATCCTCGTCATCCGTCGCCCAGCGCGGGATCAGGACGGTGCGGCCGTCGGTGCCGCTGGTCGGGTACGGATACTGGTCCGCCCACACGCGCACCCCTTCGTCGCGGGCCTGCTGGATCATCTCGATCGCCGATGCGCTCTGTCCCCAGTAGCCCACACCCTTCGCCTTGATGTGCGACGCCACCACGCGCACCCCCGTGCGGCGCCCGATCTCGATGGTTTCGGCGACGGCGTCCTGCAGGGTGGGGGGAGTCCCCCCGTGCTGGCTGGGCAGGTACCACATCGGGTCTGCGCCCTCGGCCCGCTCGTGCGAGATGTACACGCCGTCGTACGGGGCGAGTTCGGCGACCAGCGCGACCAACTCGTCGGTCGTGCTCCAGCGTCCCGGCACGTATTCGAGTCCCGCCGAAATGCCGACGGCGCCCTCCTCCAGTGCCTGTCGCACGAGCGCCGCCATGCGCGCGGTCTCGTTGGGTGTCGCGGGCCGCCGGAAGTCGTCGCCCATCGCCATGCCGCGCACCGTCCCGTGACCCACCATCATCATTACATTGGGTCCCACGCCCTGGCGCTCCAGCGTCGCGCGCTGCACGGCGATGGGCCACGCGGACCGCCCATCCTGGTTGACGACCACGGTGGTGGCCCCCTGGGACACGATATTGGGCGCCGCCTTGCGGTGGGTGGAATCGTTGCGGATGGAGGCGCGGCCGCCGCTCCTCCCGTCGTCGGCGTGCGAATGGATGTCGATGAAACCGGGGGATACGTAGCGGTCGGTAGCGTCGATCACACGGTCGGCGGTGGCGCCGGTGAGCAGGCCTAGCGCGGCGATGCGCCCGTCGCGCACCCCGATGTCGGCGCGGAACCAGGGGTTGCCGGTGCCGTCGAAGATTCTGCCGCCGCGGATGAGGAGGTCGTAGTGCTGGGGCTGTTGAGCGGGGAGGGGGGTGGTGGCCGGGGCCGAAGCGACGAGAAGGGCGGCGAGGAGCCCGTGGATAAACCCGCGCGAGCACGGAGAGCGGCGAGGCGCCGGGCTGGCGAGGCGCGACGAGAGGGGAATAGCGGCGCTACATGCCGCCCGGGCAGCAACGCAGAGCGAAGCGATCCAGCCCGGATGCATCGCCGGCCGAAAGCCGAGAAAGCTGTTTCCATGGCCCCCCAGGTTTGACCGGGGAGAAGAGGGGGAGTTGCGCATATGATAAGGGAGTCGGTATTGAAGGAAGGCAGGATGCGTGATTCTACTCACCCACGCCAAACCACGCCAATCCGGTAGCGGCCCCTGGCCCGTTGCATGCAGTGCCAGCGGCCCTCTCATGGCTCCCTCTCGTCGCGCGGCTTCCTGCGAAACTCCGACATCGTTCTCGCGGCCGGGCGTCGTGACCCAAGCGTCGCGTGAGCTGTCAAGCACCGGCTCCGCAGGATCATCGCAAGGGCGCTTCCGGGGGGACTATGTCTGCGGGCTGCTCAGGCCGCCTTGCCCCTCCCGGCTCTCACCGCGGACTGCACCGCCAGGAGAGCCGGCACCACCAGCATCAGAAGCGCTGTCGCAATGAGCACCCCGAACCCGACCGAGGCGGCCAGCGGCACGAGGTGCTGAGCGTAGGTGCTTTTCTCGAAGACCAGCGGGGCCACGCCCAGGAAGGTCGTCACGGAAGTCAGCAGGATGGCGCGGAAGCGGTCCTTCGCCCCGGTGATGATCGCGTCCCGGGTCGGCACCCCGGACGCCCTCAGATCGTTGATGAACTTGATCATCATCAGTGAGTCGTTGACGACCACGCCGCTCACGCCGATAAGCCCGTACATCGACCAGATGCCCAGGCTCAGCCCGAGAAGCATGTGCCCGGCCACCGCGCCGATTACCCCCAGCGGGACCGCGGCCAGGATGATCAGGGGCTGGGTGTATGAACGAAACGGAATCGCCATGAGCGCGTACATGACGAGGAGGGCCAGGAATAGCGACCGACTCAGATCGGCGTTGGCCTGCTCCTGCTGCTTGCGCTGGCCGCCGACGGTGTACTCGAAGAGGCCGTCCTGAGCCGACAGGCGTTCCAGGATACCGACATCCAGGCTCCGGTTGACCTGCCGGCCGGTCGCGAGCACCGGATCCACATCCGCGGTGACCGTGACGGCGCGACGCCCGTCCATTCGGTGGATGGTGGCCGCGGACCGTGCGAAACCGGCGGACGCCACCTGACCCAGCGGAACCTCGCCGCCCGGCGTGCGCACCAGGTAGCGTTCCACATCGGCGGCGGAATTGCGCTCCTCTTCGGGCAGGCGCACATGGACACCCGTGTCCTCGCGCCCGCGTTGCACCCTGAGCGCCTCGGCTCCGAAAAATGCGGAACGAACCTGCGACGCAAAGTCACCGACCGTCAGGTTCAGCGTGCGTGCCGCCGGTTTCAGCTCCAGCTGCAATTCCCGGAACCCTTCATCAAGGTTGCTGCGCACGTCGAAGACGCCGTCGATGCCGTTCAGCTCGGTGACGAACTCGTCCGCGATCATGGCGAGCCGATCGGGGTCCGGATGCGAGAGTTCGAAGTGAACCGGAAGTCCGAGCGTGATCAGGCTCGAGGAAATCGACAGCGATCTCGCGTCCGGGAGAACTCCGACCTCTTCCCGCCAAGCCCGCTCGAAGGTGGAAGGGGCGATATCGTGGCGTTCCCAGTCGATGAGCTTGAACTGGACGGCGCCCAGGTTGCCCCGTGCCGCCTCCACGGCGTTGCCCCCCAGTGGGTCGAAGAGTTCCGCCGGCTGGCCGACGGTCAGGGCGACGGCTACCTCCAAGGCATCCGCATCCGCATCCGCATCCCGCTCGCGCGAGATGCGCTGAACGGCGCGATGTCCCGCGGCCTCCAGTTGCGCCGCAACCACGGACGTCCGCTCGCCTGGCGTGCCGACCGGCATCTCCAGGTTGGCGGAGACGACTTCACCCTCGATGGGTGTCAGGAACTGGTTGGGGACTACACCCGCGTTGACGGCCGCCAGCGTGAGCACAAGCAGTCCGGCCGCGGAGGCGAGCACGATGGCGGGTTGGTCGACCGCCAACCGCAGTCCACGGTCCAGCGGGCCATCCACGACCCGCTTCAACAGGACATCCACCCGTCCGCGGACGCGCTTGAGCCGCCGGGACAGCCGGCCTTCGGACGAGGCGCCCGGAGCGGGCAGGTGGGACAGGTGATTCGGCAGCACCAGAAGGGACTCCACCAGAGAAATCAGGAGAACCGTGATCACGACCAGTGGAATCGGACGGCCGAGTTCGCCCTGCGGGCCGGGCGCGGACAGGAGCGCGGCGAACGCCGTCGCCGTGGTGAGCACCGCAAAGATGACCGGCGCACTGACCCGGCGGGTCCCCTGGATTGCCGCGGTGACCCCGCCAACGCCGCGTTCACGTTGCGTGAAGACGCTCTCCCCCACGACGATCGCGTCGTCTACGACGATCCCCAGCGCGAGAACGAGCGCCATGAGCGAGAACATGTTGACCGATACGCCCAGGAATCCCATGAACAGGAAGGTCCCGATGAACGAGACCGCCAGGCCGATGGTCACCCACAGTGCCAGCCGGACCTCGAGAAACAGGGTGAGGGCCGCGAGCACGAGCGCCAGCCCCAGAAGCGCGTTCTCGATCATCAGGCCGAGCCTTCCCGAGACCTCGACCGAGTCGTCCTTCCAGATTTCGACGCCCACACCCGGTGGAAGGGCGGGCAGAACTTCGCTTTCGAGGTGCTCCCTGACGGCCTCCGCTATTTCGAGGACTTTCTCGTTCGAGGCGCGGTATACATCGACGCCAACCGCTCGCTGGCCGTTGTAGCGCACACTGAGATCGGTGTCCGCGAACCCGTCTCGCACGGCCGCGATCTCGCGCAGGCGGACCGATGTGCCATCCGGGCGGGTCAGGACGATGATGTCCTCGAAATCGTCCTGGTCGTAGTTCCGGCCCAGCGTGCGGACGAGAATTTCCTCTTCACCGTCGGAGATCCTGCCGGCCGACAGCTCCATCGAACCCTGCCGCACTGCCAGGGCGACATCCTCGAGGGTGAGGCCCAGGGCCCGCAGCCGGCTCACCGGTACTTCGATGGAAATTTCGTATGGGCGAGCACCGCTGACTTCTGCCAACGACACCTCCGGGAGGGACGAGATACCCTCCTCGATGTCGTACGCCAGTTCCTTGAGGGCGCGCTCCGGGACATCGCCGTGAACCAGAAGGCGGATGACGTTCTGCCGACTCGTGATCTCGCGCACCCGGGGCCGCTCCGCTTCCTCGGGGAAGGTGATGATGCGGTCGACCTCGGCCTTGACTTCGTTGATCGCGCGATCGATGTCGGTGCCCGACTTGAACTCCGCGACGACGGACCCGAGGCCCTCGGAAGCGGTCGCTACGAGCCGGTCCAGGCCGTCCACGCCCCGGATCTGCTCCTCGATCTTCGTGACGACCGATTCCTCGATCTCCCCGGGGGTCGCCCCGGGATACTCGACGAGGATCTGGACTTGATCCAGGGACAGCTCGGGTAGAATCTCCTGGATCAGGTTCGTCGCTGCGGCGAGGCCTGCGAGGACCAGAAACACCATGAGAACGTTCGCCGCCACGCTGTTTCGGGCCATGAAGGCGATCGGCCCGGCGCGTCCGCTGGTTACCGCCGGCTGATCCGTCCCCTCAGGGGTCAAGGGTCACATCTCGCTTCCCGCGGGACGGAAGCTGTCCGGACCGCGCGCGATTCCGCCGCCGATACCGGCTATTTCAACCGCGCCCGCACCGTAGCGGATGCCCATCTCGCGCATCCGCCGGTTCACATGAGGTTTGTGGATGATGGCGTCGATGACTGGTTGGACCCGGGTCTTGAGGCCGAAGCCCTTCCGCAAGTGGGTCTGTTCCATTGGTGCATCCGGGATGCCGACGCGAAAGGTGGCAGGGGGAGGACTGCCACCCCTGCAAGAGAGCGAAGAAGCCTCCGCCGATCAAGAAGCGCGTGCAAATGCGGTAAGCACTTGGGAGCAAGTCCATTGGGCCGTCGCCTCCGGCCCGTCCCGTCCTCTTCGGGCGACCATGCCTACCTGGGGTCCGCCTCTACCGCCTCCAGTCCGCCGGATCGGGGATGCCGCGGCTGAAGAGCACCTCGAAGCCTGTCTCCGCCCCCAGACGCTCCGCGGCTGTCCGCCCGGCGGGACCGGAGGGCAGGTCGCGCATGATCTGGCGAATCTGCCCCGTGTCAGGATTGCGCAGAATCGCCATCGGCCGGTCGCTGTTTCGATCCAGCGTGAAGGACCCGCCGGGGCCGGCGAGGGTGATGCTCGCGAGCGCGTCGGCCCACTCCTCCCGCACGGGAAGGGCGAAGACGAAGGACGAGCCGCCGTCGCCGTCGGCGATCACGGGCATCGGGAACCGCAGCGCGAACAACTCGAAGCCGTTCGTGTCGCGACCGGTGATCTGGTGTGGGCCTTCGGAGCGGGGAAGGGAGGCCGGGGCATCGAGTACGAATGCGGGGTCCAGGTGGGGGACGCCCTCGGCATCGACGCCGCCCCACAGGAAGAGGACGCGTTCCTGGTGGGTCGGCGAGGGGAGATTCGCTATGGAGAGAATGAGTGCCCACCTCCAGGGCGCCCAGCCGCAGTATTGGTGAAATTCGGTCATCCTTCCCTGTGATCTCCGAAGACCTCGCCCGGCAATCTCCGAGCGAAGAATCTAAACTGTGATTTACAGTGCGCCGTGGAAAGGCGCGCTTTCCTGGTGGGTGCGAATCCCACCCAGCAAACTGTCGCTCCGGCTGGTACGCCTTAGTCGCAGGCGGCCTCGGGAAACGCGAGCTGCGAGGTCGCCACTATGTTTCGCTCGTCCGTCGCCGCGGCCAGGCTGGGGAAGACCTCGAAGTGGGTAGTTCTGTTCGGTGGCGCCCCGGTTGAACGGACCACGCCCGCCTTGTCGAGGACATTGGGCCCGTTGGATCCGTCGCCGGGGAAGGGGCCCGCCGTGTCCTCGGGGATCTTGTCGCAGGTGGCGGCGGCACCGCCGATCCCCTGGAGATCGTCCGCGCGCCCCAGGAGGTAGAGGGCGCCGATGCCCACCCCGCCGGTGGCCAGCCTCAACATGTCGCGCCGCTTCATCGCGGCGCCGGTGAGTTTCAGGTCCTCGTGCAGTCCGCCGTAGTCGTGGTAGTCCATCGGGTTCGCCCTCCCGTGCGCGTTGCCAGGATATGGTTCGTGACCAACCGTCCCTTGTCGGTGGGACCGGGCACCAGGATAGCCGGCCTACATCCCCCCCTCCAACAACTCGAAGATCCGCTGCACGGTGATCGCCGGCACACCCGGCCCATCGATCTGCGGATAGCGCTCCACATGATCCGTCATGTCGATCCGCGCGGCCGCCTCCTCATGCGACAAACCCTCTGCGTGCAGGGCCACCGCCTGTGTCTGCAGGTCCCGCATGTAGTCCTGCAGATACGTGATCCGTTCCCTGTTCTGGAACGGGCTCCCGTGCCCCGGCAGCACCCAGTCGAAATCCAGGCCCTTCAGGTGCTCCAGGGTCTGGACCCATTCGTCGAGATAGCCGTCCCCCATGAACGGCAGCCCGGGCACCAGCAGGTCGCCGGTGACGATCACCCGCTCGGCCGGCAGGTGCACCACCACGTCGCCGCCGGTGTGGCCGCGGCCGAAGAAGAGCAGGCGGATCTCGCGGTCGCCGCGAAAAAGGGTCATCCGCTCGGACAGGGTGGTGTTGGGCCCGGTCGGCACGGTCGCTTCCTGCCCGGCCTGGTAGTTCTTCATGTAGGCCAGCATGCCTTCGGCTTCGGTACGCTCCTCTTCGTCCTCGATCCCCTCGATCCGCTCCTCAAGCGCGGCGATCTGCGCGGGCAGGCCCCCCAGGAATGTCTGGTACGACCGTCCCATCGAGCCCCCGTTGACGAGCATTTCCCGCGTGACCTCGTGGCTGATCACGTGGACGTCGGGCGGGTAGATCTGGTTGCCGTGCGCGTGGTCGAAGTGGAAGTGGGTGTTGACGACGTAGCGGACCGGCTTGTCGGTGAGGGCCTCGATCTCGGTCACGACGGCGTGCGCGGCGGCGGGCGAGATGTGCGACTCGACCAGAAGGACGTCATCTTCGTTGACGATGACGGCGCCGTGCGAGCCCACCGCGAGGCTGCCGGTCCCGCGGGCGTGGTAGATGCCCGGGACGACCTCCTCGAATTCGAATGCGGGGCCCTCGAAGTCGGAGCCTGGGGGTGGGGGAGTGTCGGCGGGTGTGTCGGTGGGGGTGTCGTTGGTTCGAAGGTCGGGCGCCTGGCAGGCGGTGAGGAGGCAGAGGGCGGTGAAGAGGGCGGTTCGCATGGGGACTCTCGCTGGGGAAGGGTGCGGTTTCCGGGCTTGCCTTACCCTTGCGCCCCGATTCCCGGCAGGCAAGATGAAGTGGCCGCGTTTCTGTCCCCCAAGTCCCGCCTACGAATGACCATCCCCTACGCCATGTCCTGGGAGGAGCCCGCCTACGCCCGGGCCGAAGGATACGACCATGACCACGAGATCCTGGTCGCCCTGCCCCCCTCCTACCACGTCTCCCCGGAGCGGAGCTACCCGGTGCTCTGGTCGATGGACGGCGCGATGGCCTTCGCCGTGACGGCCGGAATCGTCAATCTCTACACAGTGGGGAAGCGCATTCCGGAGATTATCGTGGTGGGGGTCGGGCACAGGAGCGAAGACGGCATGCTGGGACTCGCCAACCGCACCTTCGACCTGTTCCCGCCCGGCAGCGTCTGGTCGGACCCGGGCCTCGCGCGCGACCACATGAAGGGGATGGGATTCGACTTCGACATGGCCGCGCCGTTCATGAAGGGCGACCTGTTCCTCGATTTCCTGGTGGATCAGTTGCGTCGTTCGCTGGGCGAGAAGTATCGCATGGCCGACGATCACACGCTCTGGGGTCATTCGGCGGGCGGCGGGTTCGCAAGCTACGCGTTGCTGGCCCGCCCGGGCGCCTTCGGCCGCTTCATCATCGGGAGCGGGACCAACGGGCTCACGATCGATCTGGAGGCGGAGTACGCGAAGGACCATGATGACCTGGAGGCCAGGGTGTTCATCGGCATGGCGGACGGCGAGCTCAACCATACGGCGCTGTCTGCCCAACGCCTGGTCAGCCGCACGACCCTGCTCGCCGAGAACCTGAGGCTGCGCGAGTACCCCGGCCTGGACCTTTACACTCGACTTTACACCAACCGCGACCACTTCACCGTCATGCCGCTGATCATCGGGGACGGGCTGCAGCATGTCTACGCGGACCTGATCGAGGGACTGGAGAAGCCGAACTGGTAGGGGTTGGGGCGATTGGTCAGCGCCCCGGCCGCGCCTTATCCTTGACGGCGTCCCGGCAAGTCACCCCCAACCATGGAGGACCCGCCATGGTCTCCGCCCTCAGCCTGTGGGCGCCCATCCTGCTGTCGGCCCTGCTCGTCTTCGTCGCGAGTTCGCTCATCCACATGGTGCTCAACTGGCACAAGAACGACCTGCAGGGTGTCCCCGACGAGGACGGCCTGATGGACGCCCTGCGCGCTTTCGACCTCCCGCCGGGCAACTACCTGATCCCCCGCGCGGAGAGCCGCGAAGTCATGCGGAGCGAGGAGTTCCAGGCCAGGGCCAAGCGCGGTCCCTGCGCATTCTTCACCGTGTTGCGGGCGGGCGATCCGTCGGACATGGGCAAGCAGTTCGTCCAGTGGTTCGTCTACTGCGTCGGCGTGGGTCTGTTCGCGGGGTACGTGACCGGGCTGGCGGTCGGGCCCGGCGCCGACTACATGGCGGTCTTCAAGATTGCATCGACCACCGCGTTCATGGGGTA
Organism: Longimicrobiales bacterium; assembly: GCA_965208295.1. GTDB lineage: Bacteria > Gemmatimonadota > Gemmatimonadetes > Longimicrobiales > Gaopeijiaceae > Bin94. The sequence continues at coordinate 3,653,337 of OZ242328.1, forward strand.
CGCCCTCGCGCACGCGCAGGACGCGATCTGGATGTCGCAGGGGTGGCCCGCAACCTTCCGCAGCATGCTGGACGGGCTGATCTACGCACTTCTGACCGGAGGCGCCTTCGGGTGGCTGTGGCCATGACGGAGCTCGTCGGGCAGACATGCGAGGCGTGCCGCAAGGGTGCGCCGCCGGCCACCGAGGCCGAGATCGCCGAGTTCAGCAGGCAGATTCCGGAGTGGGAGATTGTGGACCGGGACGGGATTCCCACGCTGGAGAGGGTGTTTGGGTTCGGGGACTTTGAGGCGGCGATGGAGTTTACGAACCGGGTGGGCGAGATCGCCGAAGAGCAGGGGCATCATCCCGCGCTGCTGACGGAATGGGGGCGGGTGACCGTAACGTGGTGGACGCACAAGATCAGGAATCTGCACGTGAATGACTTCGTGATGGCGGCGAAGACGGATGAGGTGTTCGGTGGGTGAGTGAGATGACAAAGGCGTCCGGAATCCTCTGACCGAGGTGTCGCTTCCCGCCGCCGCCGTCGGCCTGAGCCCGATCGGGCGCTTCGCGGAGACCCTGGCAGGTGTGTCGATCACGACCTTTGTGATCCCAACTTGACTAATTCTGTCGGCGCGCTTCGATCTGCTCGACACCTTCTGCCGTGGGAGCGGTTTCTGGAGCGGCTGTGGGGGGATGAGTGGTTTCTTGAGTGCCGGTGGGCTTGCGGTGTTCATCGCCCGGTCCGCAAGTTCCCCACGAGGCTGCGGACCGGCCGCCGCCCAAGGTCCAATCCGGGGAAGATGATCGATGGTGAACAAGAACTGTGTCCTGGCGATTCTCGCCTCCTTCGTCACGATGTTTGTGCTCGGCTACGTCGCCTACGAGCCGCTTCTGGGCGGCTTCTTCGCGGACAACGCGGGCACCGCGACGGGCGTGATCAAGGAGACCCCTGTCTTCTGGCAGATCATCGTCGGGCAGCTTTGCGCGTCAACGCTGCTGGTCTGCGCGCTCTCGTGGAAGGGAGTGGATAGCGCTGCCGACGGCTTCAAGGGCGGCGCGCTCGTAGGTCTGCTGCTGAGTCTGTATTTCGGGTTCATGAACCTGGGCACCATGAACACCAGCACGATGAACGCGGCGCTGGTGGACGCGGTCGTGTCGGTGGTGCTGTGGGGGGTGGCGGGAACGGTGGCGACGATGGTGCTGCGGCGGGGGTAGGGGGGGTGGGGCGCGTATCCTCGTTGCATCCCTCGCTCGACAGGTCAGTGCGAAAAGTGGTCTTGGGGAGGGCGGCGACGGTGGAGGGGCCGCGGGTGGATCCGAAGTTTGAGCTGGAGCGGTGAGGATGGCCATCAAGCTCGTCGTCGCCGTGACCGACTGGGACTGGTTCAACCACCTCCGTCGACTTCCCGATCCCCCGGAAGTGAATTTCTGGGCTCCTTCCAACACCGGTTTCAAGGCGCTGAGCCCGGGCGAACTATTCCTCTTCAAGCTGCACGCACCGAGGAACCAGATCGTGGGTGGAGGGATCTTCACGCACGCCACTTCGCTTCCCTGCTCTATCGCCTGGGAGACGTTCCGGGAACTGAATGGCGCGGCAAGCTTCGTGCAGATGCGGGACAGGATCATCAAGTACCGTCGCACATCCCTCGAGGATCGCAGCGATTTTTCGGTCGGATGCCGCATCCTGGCCCTGCCGTTCTTCTTCGATCGGGCGGACTGGATACCGGTGCCGGCGAGTTGGAGTCCCAATATCGTCAGCTTCAAGACCTACCGTTCCGATGAGCCGGACGGACGCAGTCTGTGGGATGCGGTCTCGGTCCGGCTCTCTCGTCGCGCGACGGACAATCCCCTCGGAACCGCGGCGTTCGGAAAGCCTCAGCTGTTGAGCCCGCGGTTGGGGCAGGGGGGATTCCGAACTCGTGTCATCGACGTGTACAAGCGACGCTGCGCCGTCACCGCCGAAAGAACATTGCCGGCCCTGGAGGCTGCCCACATTCGGCCCTATGCGAGGGACCACAGCCACGAGATCTCGAACGGCCTGCTCCTTCGCAGAGACATTCACAGCCTGTTCGACAAGGGCTACGTGACGGTCACGCCCACTCACAGATTCGAAGTGAGTGACCGGATTCGGGAGGACTACGAGAACGGTCGCGACTACTACCGGCTACACGGTCGAAAGGTGTGGGCGCCCGTGGATCTGGCTCTTCAACCCGACCCGGGCAGCCTCGAATGGCACAATGAGCACTGCTTCCGGGGCTGACCGCGGGCGAGCCGACCTGGAACGGGACTGCTCGCCTCGCGCACAGGCCGACGCCCGCCCTCGACGAAGCCGGGGGCGCGACACCTGAATGACCGGCTACGACCGAACACGCGATACCCAAATCAGGAACGCCGCTTTCCAGTGGCTCGCGAGCCAATGCTCGATCTACGGAGAGGTCCTGCCAAGATCACTCCTGGCTGATGGATTCGACCTCGATGACCAGCGGATCCGGCTTCTCGGGCCCCAAGGCATCTTCAAGCCGAAAGCCATGGCCGTGCCCCTCTCGATCGCAACCGTGCCGAGCGGTCCGTACGGCGACGCGTTCGGTTCAGACAACCTGTTGCAATACGAATACCGAGGGACCGATCCCGATCACCGGGACAACCGCGGTCTGCGCCTTGCGATGCGGGACAGGCTGCCGCTGGCCTATTTTCACCGCATTCTCCCCGGAAAATACCTGGCGGTCTGGCCCGCTTTCGTGGTCGGTGATGCCCCGGAGCGACTGACGTTCTCGGTAGATCTCGGGGCCGCCGAATCGAACTTGCTGGCGCCCGTGGAGTGGCAGGCTGTCGGATCGGAGGTCCGGCGAGAATACGCGATCGTGGAGGTGAAGCGTCGTTTGCACCAGGGCGAGTTCCGGGAGCGGGTGTTGCGTGCCTATCGCCACCAGTGCGCGCTGTGCCGTCTACGGCACGAAGAGTTGCTCGACGCCGCCCACATCATTCCCGACTCCGAGCCCGATGGTGCACCGGAGGTCAACAACGGACTGGCCCTCTGCAGACTGCACCACGCCGCGTTCGACCGGTTCTTTGTGGGGATTCGGAAGGACTACGTCATACAGGTCAGGCCCGACATCCTCCGGGAACACGACGGGCCCACGCTGAGACACTCGATTCAGGGGCTCCACAATCGGCGGATCATCTTGCCGCGGAAACGGGTGGAAAGGCCGGCGATCGACTTGCTCGCGGAGCGATACGAGCGATTCCGGGAAGCCGCATTCGCTCCGTAGAAAACTTGCCCCGCCCCCCTACCGAAACCTTTCCTGCAACCTCTCCAGCTTCTCCGCCCCCGGACACAGCTCCGCAAACGGATAGTCCACCAGCGGCTCCTCCACCGTCCCCTGCAGCCCGTGAAAGTCCGACTCCTCCCCCTCCCCCCCCGCCTCCTCCACATACAGCAACCCCGTCGCCACCTCCCCCGCCCGCTGCCGCCCCCTGATGTACGCATACACCGCGTCCCGATCAGTAGGATCATAGTCCCCCGGCACCTTCCGAAACTTGATGCTGCTCCCGTCGTGCAGCTTCACCGTGCGCACATCGCCCTCGTCGTATGTGGCCGCGATTTCGTGCGCGGGCGGCACGAAGTCGGCGTACACGAGCTGGTTGTAGTTGTCGCGCGTGTACTGGTAGCTCTTGGTCGAGCCGTGGTGGTCGTTGAAGGTGACGCAGGGGGAGATGATGTCGATCAGGGCGAATCCACGGTGGCGCAGGCCCGCCTTAAGGATGGGGACGAGTTGCTCCTTGTCGCCCGAGAAGCTCCGCGCAACGAAGCCCGCGCCGAGATTGAGCGCCAGGAGCACCGAATCGATGGGGTGCTCACGGTTCACCTGGCCCCGCTTCGCCGTCGATCCCACGTCGGCCGACGCCGAGAACTGCCCCTTGGTCAGCCCGTACACCCCGTTGTTCTCGATGATGTAGAGCATGTCCACGTTGCGCCGCACCACGTGCGCGAACTGGCCCATGCCGATCGACAGACTGTCGCCGTCGCCCGAGACGCCGATGCACAACAGCTCCCGGTTGGCGGCGTGCGCGCCGGTGGTGATCGACGGCATGCGGCCGTGGACGCCGTTGAAGCCGTGGGCCTCCTGGAGGAAGTAGGTGGGGGTCTTGCCGCTGCACCCGATCCCCGAGGTCTTGGCCACGCGGTGGGGCTCGATCTCCAGTTCCCAGAAGGTTTCGATGATCGCGGCGGTGATGGAGTCGTGGCCGCACCCGGCGCACAGCGTGGACATGGTGCCTTCGTAGTCGCGGCGGGTGAGGCCGAGGCGGTTGCGGGTCAGGGCCGGGTGGTGGATGCGGGGTTTCTTGATGTGGCTCATGGGGCGGCTCCCTGGGGGACCGCGCCCAGTTCGACGTGCTCGGCCAGCCCGTCCATGACGTGGTGGCAACTCATGGGATAGCCTCCGTAGTAGAGGATCGAGACCAGCGACTCCTTCGCGGCCCCCGTCTCCGTAATCAGCAGCTTCCTCAGCTGCCCGTCCCGGTTCTGCTCGACCACGAAGTTCACCTTGTGAGCGGCCAGGAAGGGCTCCACGTCGGGGTGGAACGGGAAGGCCCGGATCCGCATGTAGTCGACCTCGATGCCACGCTCCGCCAGCGCCTCCACCGCCTCGAGCACCGCCCCCCGGCACCCCCCCACCGTCACCAGCCCAACCTCCGCCCCCTCACGCACCCGAATCTCCGGCGCGGGCAGATGCGCCGCCGCCCCCTCGATCTTCCGCCCCACGCGCGCCAGCACATCCGCGTACGGCTCCGAGTCCTCGGTGTAGTTGCCGTAACGGTCATGACCCGATCCACGCGTCAGATAAGCCCCCTTCGGGTGCACACCCGGCAACGTCCGCGCCGGGATCCCGTCCCCGTCCACATCCAGATACCTGTGAAACGGACCCGTCGCCGCTTCCAGTTCCTCGGCCGTCAGCACCTTGCCCCGGTCCGGCCGGTACGCGTCGTCCCATTCCAGCTTCGGCACCACCCAGTCGTTCATGCCGATGTCCAGGTCGGTCAGCACGAAGATCGGCGTCTGGAACCGCTCCGCCAAATCGAACGCCTTCACCGCGAAATCGAAGCACTCGTGCGGATTCGCCGGGAAGATCACGATGTGCTTCGTGTCCCCGTGCGACGCATACGCCACGAACTGGATGTCCCCCTGCTGCGTCCGCGTCGGCATTCCCGTCGAGGGTCCCACGCGCTGCACATCGAAAAACACCGACGGCACCTCCGCGTAGTACGCCAACCCGATGAACTCGCTCATCAGCGACAGACCCGCCCCGCTCGTCGACGTGAACGACCGCGCCCCCGCCCACCCCGCCCCGATCACCATGCCCGCGGCCGCCAGCTCGTCCTCGGCCTGCACGATGGCAAAGCGGTTCTTTCCCGTCTCCGGATCCTTGCGGAACTGGTGGCAGAAAGCGGTAAACGCATCGACCAGGGATGTGGACGGCGTGATCGGGTACCACGCGGCCACCGTCGCCCCCGCATACACGCACCCCAGCGCCGCCGCCGTGTTGCCGTCGATGACGATCGAGTCCCGGTTGCCGTCCATGGGTGCGAGTCGCACGGGCAGCGGGCAATCGAAATGCTCCTGTGCATAGTCGTGGCCCAGGTCGATCGCGAGGTAGTTGGCGTCGAGCAGCTTGGCCTTGGCGGCGAAGGTCTCCTTGAGCAGCCCGCGCACGATCTCCATGTCGATGTCGAGCAGCGCCGCCAGCGCGCCCACGTAGCAGATGTTCTTCATCAGGATCCGCACGCGCGATCCCTTGAAGTTGTCGACGGTCATCTTCGCCAGGGGGACGCCGAGGAAGTTCACGTCGTCGCGGTCGAGGTCGCGGGGCAGGGGCCAGCTGGAATCGTGCAGGACCCAGCCGCCGGTGGTGACCTCTTCGATGTCGCGCTGGTAGGTCGCGGGGTTCATGGCGACGACCAGGTCGAAGCGGGCGGTGCGCGCGGTGTGGCCGTCGGCATTGGCGCGGATCTCGTACCAGGTGGGCAGGCCCTGGATGTTCGAGGGGAAGAGGTTCTTTCCCGAGACCGGAATCCCCATGCGGAAGATGGCCCGTCGGAGCAGTCCGTTCGCGCTGGCCGAGCCGGTGCCGTTGACCGTCCCGATCTTGAAGGCCAAGTCGTTGACGCGCGCGAGGGCGGGCGGAGGGCCGCCGTTCGCGGAGATTCGGCCGTCGCCCGTCATCGGACCGCGCCGGCCTCCGCGAGTTCGGGTTCGCCGGCTGCCGCGGGTGCGCCGGCCAGATCCATGATCGACATGCCCGGGTGCATCTCGCCGGCTGCCAGCCCCGCGTACGGGATCAGCAGGTCCGACTTGCGCATGTCCCAAGCCGCGGTGGGACACCGTTCGGCGCAGAGCCCGCAGTGGATGCAGAGGTCCTCGTCCTTGACCATGATCCTGCCGGTCTGGGGGAGATCCTCGGAGATGAACAGGGGCTCCTCCGGGTAGTTCAGCAGCGGGGCCGTGAGCCGTTGGGTCAGGTCTTCTTCCGTGCCGTTGTGGGTGATGGTGAGGCAGTCCAGGGGACAGATGTCGATGCAGGCGTCACACTCGATGCATAGATCCGCCTCGAAGTGCGTCTGCGCGTCGCAGTTGAGACAGCGCTCGACCTCCTTGAGCGTCTGCTCGATGTCGAACCCCTCCTCGACCTCGATGTCCATCCGCTTGAACCGCTCCTGCAGGTCCACGTGACGCATCTTCGCGCGCTGGGCCTCGTCGTAGTCGTTGGAATACGTCCACTCGTGCAGGCCCATCTTCTGGCTGATCAGGTTCATCCCCTCGGGGGGACGGTCGGTCAGCGACTCGCCGTGGCAGTACGCGTGAATCGAGATGGCTGCCTGGTGGCCGTGCTCCACGCCCCAGATGATGTTCTCGGGTCCCCAGGCCGCGTCGCCGCCCATGAAGACGCCGTCCCGCGAGGTCATGAAGGTCGTCTTGTCAACGATCGGCATGTCCCAGTTGTTGAACTCGATCCCGATGTCGCGCTCGATCCAGGGGAAGGCGGTGTCCTGCCCGATCGCGAGGATGACCTCGTCGGCCTCGATGACCTTGGTGTCGTGCACCTCGGCCTTGAGCCGCCCGTTCTCGCCCGGGTGCCAGCTGACCAGGTCGAAGACCATCCCCTTCACCTTGCCGCCCTCGATGATGAACCGCGACGGCGAATGGTTCTCCAGGATCTCGACCTGCTCTTCGATCGCGTCCTCCAGCTCCCACGGCGAAGCCTTGAAGTACGGCTTGGTCTTCCGCGCCATGACCTTCACGTCGCTGGCGCCCAGCCTCTGGGCGGTGCGGCAGCAGTCCATGGCCGTATTCCCCACCCCGATCACGAGCACGCGGTCGCCGCACTTGTCGATGTGCCCGAAGCGCACCGATTCAAGCCACTCGATCCCGATGTGGATCTGCTTCGAGTCCCAGCGTCCCGGCAGGTTCAGCTCCTTGCCCTTGGGCGCCCCCGAACCGATGAACACGGCGTCGTAGTCCTCTTCCAGCAGCGCCGCCAGGCTGTCGATCGAGTGATTCAGCCGCAGGTCGACCCCCATGTCGAGGATGTAGTCGATCTCCTCCCAGAGGACCTGTGCGGGCAGCCGGAACTCGGGGATGTTCGTCCACATCAGCCCGCCGGGCTTGGCCAGCTTCTCAAAGATCGTGACCTCGTAGCCGAGCGGCAGGAGGTCGTTGGCGACGGTCAGCGATGCGCACCCGGCGCCGATGCACGCGATCCGCTTGCCATTCTTCTGCGTGGGGATCTCGGGGAGATAGGGGCGGATGTCATCGCGCAGATCCGACGCGACCCGCTTCAGCCGGCAGATCGCCACGGGCTCGCCGTCCAGGCGCACGCGCCGGCAGACCGGCTCGCAGGGGCGGTCGCAGGTCCGGCCCAGAATCCCCGGGAAGATGTTCGACTTGCGGTTGAGCAGGTACGACTCCGTGTACTGCCCGTTGGCGATGAGCCGGATGTACTCCGGGATGTCGGTGTGCGCGGGACACCCCCACTGGCAATCGACCACGCGGTGGTAGTGGTCGGGGTTCCGGGTGTCGGTGGGTTTCATGGATGCAACCATGTATGCAATCTAGTCCGTTTCGAGGCCGGGACGAAAGAATCACTTCGGAGGGAGGGTGGCAAGGGCGGTGGCGGGGGTCAGGATGGGGATCGGGAAGGCGGGGGTGAGTGCGATAAGGTCCTTGTCGCCGGTTACGAGGGCGTCGGCAGGGTCCACGAGCCGGGGGACATCCGCCGACGCGGGATTCCACTGGCCGGACGATCCTCACACGCCTACTCTCACGGTCGCTCCCACCCATCCGACTCCTTGCGCCACAGGAGCGCCCGTGTCCGAGTCATCTCCCGACCCCTCCACCCCCACCTTCGACGACCTCAGGATCCCCGACATGAGCCCGCGCAGTCTGCTGCGCCAGTTCGGCCCCGGGATGATCCTGATGATGACCGGGATCGGCACCAGCCATCTGGTTACGGCGCCGACGGCGGGCGGGCGCTTCGAGTTCGCGCTGCTGTGGTGCGTCCTGCTGGCGTACGTCTTCAAGTACTACGGCTTCGAGCTGGCCTTCCGGTTCACCAACGCGACCGGCAAGAGCCTCATTGCGGCGTATGCCACGTCGCGGGGGAAGCTGCCGGTGTGGTACGTGCTGGTGACGACGATCATCCAGTGCGCGGTGGGGCAGGCGGGCCGGCTGATCGCGGCGGCGGCGGTGGTCTACTACCTCTTCTCGGCGCAGATGGGGTTGCCTGTACCGCTGTGGGGATGGGCGGCCTTCCTCGGCGTGCTGTCGGTGACGATTCTCCTTTGGGGACGGTACGCGGCTCTCGAGGCGGGGGCCAAGATCGCGGGCGGCCTGCTCTTCGTCTCTGCGGTGATCGTCTACTTCGTGCGGCCCGCGCCGATCGGTGAACTGGAGCACTTCCTGATCTTCGACGCGCCGGAGGGCTCGTGGCTGGTGATCGCCGGCTTCCTGGGGCTGCTGCCGACCGGGATCGACGTGTCGCTGCAGGCCTCCGAGTGGGGGAAGGCCAAGCGCGCCGGGATGGCCAGGATCCGTGAACGGCTGGAGGCGTCGGGGCTGGCGCCAACCTTCGACCCGTTCGCGCCCAGGGTGAGCGACCTGACCGTCGATGTCCGCCGGTTGCCCGAGCGCGCGGTAGAGTACAGCCGCCGTTGCTTCAGGATCAGCCTGTGGGACTTCCGTCTCGGCCATGTCGTGTCGTTCGTGATCGCGACGATCTTTCTGCTGCTGGCCGCGGTCTGGCTATACCCCAGCCCGGTCGAGGGACGCGCGGTCATGGGCGAGATCGCGGGGATCTTCACCGACAGCGTCGGCCCGTGGATGATGACGATCTTCATGCTCGGGGCCTTCGCGGCGACCTTCTCGACCGCCTTCAACTACTTCGACGGGTGGCCGCGGATCGTGGGGGCGTGCTGCCGCAACCTGTTCCGGCCGACCGCGGCGCTGGCGGGGACCTCGGCGGACCGGGTGACCGCCGAGCACCGTCGGCGATGGTACTCGGAGTACAACATCTACCGAATGACGATGCTGTTCTCGCTGGTGACCGCGGTGGTGTTTATCGCCGTGGTGCCGCGGCCGGTGTTCCTGGTGCTGGTGGCTTCGGCGCTGGCGTACTTCGTGGCGCCGGTCATCTTCTGCCTGAACTTCTACTACTGCCTGAAGGTGATCCCGAAGGACGACCCCCATTTCTACCCGTCGGCCTTCGCGCGGGTGTTCACCTGGATCAGCATCGTGGTGTTCACGGGGATGAGCCTGATTCTGGTACTGGGTCGGATTTTTGAGGTGGCGCTGTTTGGGGGGTAGGCGGTAGCGCGCACCGAAAAACGGTGCGCGCAGGGTATTATGTGGCGGTTTATCGTCCCCTGAAGACTTGTCGCGCAACAAAAAACGGTGCGCGGGACGATTCGGTCGCCTACCCCGGATACACCCCCGCCACCTCCGCCCGCTGCCGCACCAGCGCCAACACGATGTCGACCGCGGGCGTCGGCACCCCGACCAGCCGCCCCAGCTCCTGCACCGACGTCACAAGCGCGTCGATCTCCATCGCGCGCCCCTTCTCCAGATCCTGCAGCATCGAGGTCCGGTGCGCCCCCACCGCCACCGCCCCCTGGATGCGCCGCTCGATGCTCATGCGCAGTTGGATCCCCAGCGCGGCTGCGATCTCGCGCGTCTCCTCCATCATGGCGCGCGCTACGCCCCGCGTTCCCGGCTCGGTGGCCACCTTGTCCAGAGTCGCCAGCGTCAGTGCGCTGATGGGGTTGAAGGAGACGTTGCCCCACAGCTTCAGCCAGAGTTCATTGCGGATGTTGCGAACCGGGGCCCTCACGCCCGCCCGAATCAGGGCCCGGCTGAGTGCCTTTACGCGCACGGTCTTCTTTCCCGAGGGCTCGCCCAGGGTGAACCGGTTGCCCGACAGGTGGCGGATGACTCCCGGTTCGACGATCTCGCTCGCCACGTACACGACACATCCGATCGCCCGCTCCGGTCCGATGCCCGTCCACAGCCGGCCGCCGGGGTCGACGCTTTCGAGCTGGAGCCCCTCGTACGGCTCCCCGACCTGGTGGAAGTACCACCATGGCAGGCCGTTCTGCGCGGTCACCACGGCTGTCTCGGGTCCGAGCAGCGGCTGCATGGCTTCCACGACCCTTGGCACCGAATGCGCCTTGAGGGTGATGATCACGAAGTCCTGCGGGCCGGCTTCTCGGGGGCTTTCGGTACACATGGGGTGCGCCACCAGCTCCTCGCCCCCGGTCAGAAGGCGCACCCCGTCCCGCCGCATCGCTTCCAGGTGCGGACCCCGCGCGATGAGCGTGGTATTGACCCGGGCCAGCGCCAGTTTCGCCCCGAGATAACCGCCAGTCGCCCCCGCGCCGTAGATCGCGACCTTCATCGCAGGCGCCCCTGCATGGCCGGTTTGCCGGTCCTTGCGCACATGGCCGCCGCGCTCCGGATCGTCGCCCTCATCCCCCTCGTCCCCCCAACCCCAGCTGCTCCGCCAGGCCGATCCGGCGCAGCTTCCCCGTCGGCCCCTTCGGGATCTTGTCCAGGATGACCACCTTGCGCGGCACCTTGAACCCGGCCAGCCGCCCCGCCGCGAAGTCGCGAATCCCGCCCGGACCCGCCTCCGTCCCCTCCCGCAGCACCACCGCCGCGGCCACCTCCTCGCCCAGCTTCGGGTGCGGCATCGCGAAGGTGACCACCTGCTGCACGGCCGGGTGGTCCATGAGCACCTCGTCGACCTCGCGCGGCGAGATCTTCTCACCACCCCGGTTGATGATCTCCTTGAGGCGGCCCGTGATGGTGAAATAGCCGTCCTTGTCGCGGAAACCCTGATCGCCGGTACGGAACCAGCCGTGCGTGAAGGCTTCGCGGTTTGCGGCCTCGTTGTTCTCGTAGCCGGGCGTGACGTTCGGGCCCCGGATGACGATCTCGCCCTCGTCGCCGGGCGCGAGATGGTTGCCGTCGGGGTCCATGACGGAGACATCGGGGCCGGCCGCGATGCCCACGGTGCCGGGCTTGCGGGGAGCGGGGGGAAGGGGGTTGCAGGTCATCTGGTGCGCGGCCTCGGTCATGGCGTAGGCCTCCACGACGGGTGCGTCAAAGAGGTCTTCCAGTTCGGCCATCACGCGGGACGGGAGCGCGGCCGAGGAGGAGCGGATGAAACGGAGACGCAGCCGGGAGATGATGTCCGCGTTGCGTGGGGCGCGGGCCAGGATCGCCTGGTGCATGGTGGGGACGGCGGAATACCAGGTTGGGTCGGCGTCGGCGAGCCATGCGAAGACCTTGAGCGCATTGAAGCCCGGGGCGCAGTAGACGTTGCCGCCGGTGTGCAGTGTGGATAGTACACACGCCATGAGGCCGTGAATGTGGAAGAGGGGCATGACGTTGAGGACGCGGTCGGCGGGCTCGAGCCGGAGGGTGTGGCGGATGTGCTCGGCGGTGGCGCAGACGTTGCGGTGGAGCAGGGGGACGAGCTTGGGGCGTGAGGTGGTGCCCGAAGTGTGGAGGAGGAGGGCGATGTCGTCGGGGGTGGCCATGCCGGGGTGCCGAGCGGGTTCCGCGCCGGGCTTGCCGGCGAAGTGGAAGGTGCCGGCGGGGGTGGCGGGGTCGGTGTGGATTTCGAGGGCGCGTATGCCGAGGGTGTCGGCGGCGGCGCGGGCCGGTGTGTCGTCGTTTTCGAGCAGCACCAGCGCCTTCGCTCCCAGGTCCGAGAGGTAGAACTCGAACTCGGGCTGCTTGTAGGCGGGGTTGAGGGGGGCGGTTGCGGCCCCGGAGGCGATCGCGACGAAGGCGCTCGCCATTTCGGGGCCGTTTGGGAGTACGATGGCGACGCGGTCGCCGCGTCCGATGCCGCGGGCGTTGAGCGCGGTGACGGTGGCCTGGGCGTGTCGGCGGAGGCCGTCGTAGGTGAGGTCGGGGCGGCCGGGGGCGGAGAGGGCGGTGTCGCCGGGCGCCCCGGTGCGCAGCAGGGAGGGGATGTGGGTGGGGAGGGGCATGCGAGAGGGGGGAGGGTGTCCGTTGGTGACCGGTTTGTCCCATCCAGCCATGGATGTGTCCCGGCCGGGATCGCAGTGTGTGAGGCGTGAGACAAGATAACCTGTGGGCTGCCAGCTACATCCCGGTCTCCTGCTGTCAGCCGGATCGGGGCCGTAGCCCGGTTCGGTGCGGAGATCCCGGACGGGTCGGTTTGGCCGGAGTACATGGACACCGTATCTTCCGGTCAGGTCCGGGCCCGGATGGCCAAGCAAACGCGGTCAAGACGATGGAGGCATCCGAGTGGGAGGGATCGAGGTGAACGAGGCCTGGCTGGCGGTGTCGGCGGTGGCGGGACTGGTTGTGGCGATCGTGGCAGTGTGGCGCATCGTGGTGCGGGCGACCGGAAGCCTTCGCGACGAGGTCAAGGAGGAGATCCGGATTCTCCGCGAGAACGACCTGAGGCATCTCGACGAGGGAATCGAAGGACTGGACGCGCGGATGAGCCGTGTGGAGGAACGGATGGTGGGTCGTTTGACCGAGTCGGAGGAACGGGTGACGGAGTCGCTTGGCCAGGTTCACGCGCGACTGAGCCGTTCAGAGGAACGGATGACCGAGTCGCTCCTCCAGCTGAGCGAGCGCATGGCCCATTCGGAAGAGCGGATGATGGGGCGCTTGACCAAGTCGGAAGAGCGGATGATGGAATCGCTTGCCCAGGTTCACGAGCGACTGGGTCGTTCGGAGGAACGGATGACGGAATCGCTTGCCCAGGTTCACGAGCGACTGGGTCGTTCGGAGGAACGGATGACGGAATCGCTTGCCCAGGTTCACGAGCGACTGACCGAGTCGGAAGAGCGGATGATGGGGCGCTTGACCCAGTTGGAAGAGCGGATGATGGCGCGGTTGAACCGTTCGGAGGAACGCAACGCGACCTCGTTCCGGGAGATCAAGACCGATCTGAAGGACACGCGAACGGAGCTCTTGGAGGCCATTCGGGCCGTGTCGGCAGCGCCGGAAGCGGGGGCCTTGGTGTCCGCGCCTTAGCCGACTCCCCCTCGGACGGGAGGTCACCGCGCCCGTCCCGTCATCCCCCCGGCAACGCCAGCGCCACCAACTCCCCCGCCCGACCCCGCGCCCCCACCGCCACCACGATGTACTGCCGCCCTTCGTGCACATACGTCATAGGCAGCCCGGTCTGGTTGGCGGGCAGTTCGATCTCGGCCACCACCTCGCCCGTGGCCTTGTCGTGGGCGCGCAGCATGTTCCCCCCCGACCCGTACGCGGCGTACATCCCGCCCCCTTCGCCCGCGAAGAGCAGGGTGCGGGTCACCAGGATGCTCCCGCGGTCCGGCCGCCCGGTCCTCCCCACGTCGATTCCCTCCAGCGCGGGGTGTTCCTTCACGTAGTCGGGTGCGTCACCGTTCGGCACCTGCCAAGCGATCTCGCCCGCGTTGAGGTCGATCGCGGTGATCCTTCCCCACGGCGGCTTGAAGAGGGGCAGCCCCTGGGGGCCGCCGCCACGCCGCAGACGAAGTGCCCCGCGACCTCGGATGTACTCCATCTCCGAGGCATCCGGGTCGTGGACGAGCGTGATCACGCTCGGGGCCGTGGCCGACTGGACGTACAGGTATCCCGTCTCGGGGTCCAGCGCGCCCCCGGGCCAGTTGGCGCCCCCCAGATCGCCCGGCACCATGAGCGTACCCTGCGTGCCGCCCTCGACGGCCAGGGACGGCGGCGTGTAGAGGGGGCCGTGGCGCAGCTGCGACAGGATCTCCTCGGCCTCGGCGCGGAGTTCCGGGGTGAAGTCGATGAGTGAGTCGGGGTCGACGCCATGGCGGTCGTAAGGGGGTGGTTTCGTGGGGAAGGGTTGGGTGGGGGCGGTGCGCTCACCGGGAACGTCGCTTTGGGGGACGGGCCGCTCCTCGATGGGCCACACCGGTTCGCCGGTTCGCCGGTCGAAGACGAAGGTGAGTGTCTGTTTGGTGATCTGGGCGACCGCCTCGATCGCACGTCCGTCGACGACCAGGTCGGCCAGGACGGGGGCGGCGGGGGGATCGTAGTCCCAGATGCCGTGGTGGACGGTCTGATAGTGCCAGACCCGTTCGCCGGTCCTGGCGTCGAGGGCGACAAGGCTCTGCGAGAAGAGGTTGTCGCCGGGCCGGTGTCCACCGTAGTAGTCGCCGGTGCCCAGCTCGACCGGGAGGTACACGTAGCCGAGTTCGGGGTCGGCGCTGATCGCCGTCCAGACGGCGGTGTTGCCCGTATACTCCCACGATCCGTCTTCCCAGGTGTCGTTTCCGTGCTCGCCCGCCTGGGGGATGGTGTGGAAGGTCCAGCGCAGCTCACCCGTCACGGCGTCGTAGCCGCGCACGTGGCCAGGAGGCATCTCGAGGGTCGGCGGCCGAGCGCCCGAAGGCATCGCCGAACCGACCACGATCACGCCGTCCACCACGATGGGCGGCGAACTGGATCCGATGGGGGCGCGTTGGAGGTCCATTTCGCGGCCCAGGTTGCGGCGCAGGTCGATCACCCCGTTGTCGCCGAAGTCCCCCGCGGGGATCCCCGAACGCGCGTCCAGCGCCACCAGATGGAATCCCGGTGTGACCAGGAAGATGCGCGGACCCGTCGCCGGCGATTCCCAGTACGCGACGCCGCGCCC
The DNA here is from genome assembly GCA_965208295.1 of Longimicrobiales bacterium. Classification (GTDB taxonomy): domain Bacteria; phylum Gemmatimonadota; class Gemmatimonadetes; order Longimicrobiales; family Gaopeijiaceae; genus Bin94. The sequence continues at coordinate 3,668,508 of OZ242328.1, forward strand.
GGAGTTGCGCCGGGGGGCCGACCTGCCGCTTTCGTCCAGGCGATAGGTCCACAGCGTCTCGCCGGTCCCCGCGTCGATGGCGACGACCGCGCGGCGATACCCGGCGGTCGCGTAGAGCACGCCGTCCACCATGAGCGGCGTGGTACGGTAGTTGTACTCGGGTGCGGGGCCGAAGTTTGCGGACTTCCAGCGCCAGACCACCTCCAGCGAAGCCACGTTGTCCCGGTTGATCTGGTCCAGCGGCGCGTAACGGGTGCTCCCTGGGTCGCCGCCGTTGTATCGCCACTCGCCGTCGTCGGCGCCGCGCTGGGCCGTCGCTGGGGCGGCCCCGAGCAGGGTGGTGGCCAGAAGGATCGTCCACGCCGCGGGCGGAAACACGCGGGAGGACATCGGTTTGCGACGGCGGCATGACGGCATGCCCTCGAATGACAGTGTGGAATCGCGATGGTTCACGACTTGGACTCCGGGTCCGGTCAGAGTGTCGGCGGCGCGCAACGGGAGGTACGTTGCCGACCGGTGAACGCGTGAAGATGACCCCGCCACACGTCGTAGAAAAGTGGCAACAGTGAAATCCGGAGTGCCGCAAAATGCTCACAGCCTATTTCTTCTGCCTCGCGGTCGGCGGCGGTTTCCTGGCCCTGTCTCTCTTCGGCGACTTTCTGGAAAGCGACGTCGATGTCGACGCCGATATGGATATCGACATGGATGTGGATACGGATGCCCTCTCACACGGAGGCGGAATCGCGCAGTTCTTTTCGCTCCGGGCCGTGATCAACGCGCTGTTCGGCTTCGGTGCCGCCGGTGCGCTGCTGCACGCCATCTGGGGTGGTGGCCAGCCGATTCTGACCGCGGCTATCGCGGGCGGTACGGGCGTGGCCTCGGGTGCGCTGATCAGCTCGGTTTTCGGCTACCTCAAGCGTACCGAATCGGGAGCCCTGCGCGGGGAGGAGTCGTTCGTCGGCCTGACCGGCGAGGTGTCGCTCGAGATCGTGCCCGGCAGCCGCGGCAGCGTGACGGTGCGGCGGGGAGATCGCCGCGTTCGCATCCGCGCGCAGGTGGCGGACACCTACCAGCGGGCCGAAGCGCTGGGCGCCGGACAGCCGGTCGTGGTCGTCGAGATGAAAGATGGGATCGCGTCCGTAAGTCCTGTAGGCCCAAAGTTGCTTGAAGAATGAGTCCCATCGCCAGACAAAACCGGGGCGTACGTCCCCAACCCACAGGAGAGATCAATTGGAAACCCCGATAATGGCCCTCGTCGCGGGCGTTGTCCTCGTCATCGTGTTTACCGTGCTGATCGCGACCATCAAGACCCTGATCATCATCGCACCGCCCAACCAGGCGGCGGTGCTGACCGGTCGCAACCGCCTCCTCGCGGATGGGCAGAGCCTCGGCTACCGGTCGATCTCCGGCGGGCGCGTCTTCCGGGTGCCGATCATCGAGACGGTGCAGCACATGAACCTGGAGACCATCCCCATCGAGGTCTCCGTCAACAACGCCTTCTCGAAGGGCAACATTCCCCTGAACGTCGAGGCCATCGCCAACGTGAAGATCGCCTCCGAGCCCGAATGGGTCTTCAACAACGCGGTCGAACGGCTGCTGGGGAAGAGCGAGGACGAGATCAAGGCGCTGGCTCAGGACACCCTGACCGGCAACCTGCGCGGCGTGCTCGCCACCCTGACCCCCGAGGCCGTGAACGAGGACCGGCTGGGTTTCGCGAAGGCCCTTTCGGAGGACGCGGGCGAGGATCTGGCCTCGCTGGGATTCCACCTGGATGTGCTCAAGATCCAGAATGTGAGCGACGAGCGTGGCTACCTGGCCGCGATCGGGCGCGAGAAGTCGGCCGAGGCGATCCGCCAGGCGGAGATCGCGGAAGCGCGGAAGCGGGCCGACACGCGTGAGGCGCAGGCAGAGGCCAGCCGGCGGGCCGAGGTGCGGGAGGCGGCGGCGGCGATCAAGGTGGCCGAGGCGAAGAACGCGCTGCGTGTCCGGCAGGCCGAACTGGACCGCGAGGGCGAGACCGCCGAGAAGATCGCGCGGGTCAAGGCGCAGGAGGCCGAGGTGGAGGCCGAGAAGATCCTCGAGATGAGGCGTGTGGAGAAGGAGGAGCAGCGTCTCCGCGCCGATGTGATCGAGCCGGCCAACGCGGAGAAGATGGCCGCATTCGCGCGGGCCGAGGCCGAGGCCGCGCCGATCCTGGAGCGCGGGAAGGCGCAGGTCGAGGTGCTGAGGCGGCTCTACGGGGAGGTGCGGGCCGGGGGCGACGCGGCCTTCGCGGTCTTCATCGCCGAGAAGCTGCCTGAGCTGCTGGAGATCGCGGTGGGTGCGGTCGAGGGCGTGGACATCGATCGCGTGGTGGTCATGGACGGGGGGCGGGGCGAGGGGGTGTCCAACGCGTTGAACCAGCGGGTGAAGAGTGCCTACGGAACCATGGAGGGACTGAGCTCGGTGCTCGGGCTGGACATTCAGAAGGTGCTGCAGCGGGCGGTGGGCGAGGGCAGCGAAGAGACGCAGGAGGCATAGCCGGCCATTACCTTCGCCGGGCAGCCCGTGGCGGAATGAGCTCGAGAGTTGTCAGCCGAGTGTTCTTTCACGGGCTGCCGGCGTCCGCGAGGCGGCGCCGGAACCGTTTCGCATCTTCAATCCGTGACCATGCCTTTACCGAATGCCGCCCATGTAACCGTCCCGTGATCGCCCGGTTACCGTTCTGTTACATAAACCACCTATTGTGATCCCTCGCAGTCGCGTGATCCGGGGCGGTCCGCGCCCCTCTTTCGCGCCGTGGATTCCAGTATCGGGGGGGTTATTCGTGCCCAGGCTTCGTTGGCTCGGGGTGTTGTTCTGTGTGGCACAGGGTGGTACACAGGCGTTGGCGGGACAGGTGGAAATCAACGCCCGCGGCGCCGAGATCCGCTTCGGCGGCCGTCTCCATTCCCAGTTCGCCACCAGTTCGGCGGACGGCGGAAAGTCCACCGATTTCTTTACCCGCAGGGCGCGGCTCACGATCGACGTGCGCGTCACGCCGCTCCTCGACGCGCGGGTTCAGCCCGATTTCGGTGGTGGCAAGCTGGAACTCAAGGACGCGTACTTCCGCCTCAACTTCAGCCGTGCCATCCGGCTCTCGATGGGCCAGTTCAAGCGTGCCTTCGACATCTTCGAGCTGAACAGTTCGACCGACATCGTGGTGGTGGAGAGGACCGGTCGGATCGATGGGGTGGGGGGGTGCGCGGGACCGGGTGGAGTGTGCACGCTCAGCCGGTTTACCGAGAAGCTGGGGTATTCGGACCGCGACATCGGGGTGAAGGTGGACGGTTCGTTCGGAGAGCGGGTCAGCTACATGGTCACGGTCACCAACGGGACGGGGACGTCGGGCGCGGACGAGAACTCGGGGAAGTCTCTGGCTGGCCGCGTTTCGTTGCGCCTGGCCGACGGGATCGTGCTTTCGGGCAATGTGTCAAGGCACGACTACGTGGACGAAGACGACGCGACCGAAGCAGCCACGGCCTTCGGCGGCGATCTGGAAATCGGCGGTTTTCGGAGCGGCACCCACCTGCAGATCGGCCTTGTCGGGGGCGCGAACTGGCGGCTCGAGTCGTCGTCGGGCGAGGTGCCCCGGTTTGTGACGTGGCAGGGGATTCTGAGCCGGTATTTCCCTCTGGGCGGGGCGCGGATGGAGGGGATCGAGCCCATGGCGCGCGTCAGCTGGGGGGATCCGGACCGGGACACCTCAGATGACAGCGGGCTCGTCGTCACCCCCGGCCTGTTCCTATACGTGAAGGGCAAGAACCGCATCGGGGTGAACCTGGACGTCTACGACCACGGGCCCGATTCCATGCAGTACTCCTTCAAGCTTCAGACCTACCTGTACTATTGAACTAACCGTGCCGGGAAACATCGGTACATCGTCGTCACGACACGGAGACTCCGCCGTTACAAACGTCTGGTAGAATCCCACCGTCATCCACATCGAGAAACGGAGAAAAGAGAGAAATGAAGCGAATCGCACAACGGGTCGTCCCGTTCGTCGCCCTGGCCATCATCGCCTGCGGGCGGGGCGGCGACCGCGACCAGCGGGCGGTCATCCAGAACCGGGGCTCGGACACGCTCCTCAACGTCGCCCAGGCCTGGGCGGAGGAGTACGCTACTGTCAATGCGAATGTGGCGGTCGCCGTCACGGGCGGGGGATCCGGCACCGGTATCTCCGCGATGATCAACGGGAACATCGACATCGCGAATTCATCTCGCAAAATGCGTGATTCGGAGATCGAGGCGGCGCGCGAGAACGGCGTCGAGCCCGTCGAGTTCGTCGTCGGCTACGACGCTCTGGCCGTCTACCTCCACGAGGACAACCCCATCGATGGACTGAGCCTGGCCCAGCTCAGGGCGATCTACGGCGAGGGGGGGACCGTCACGCGGTGGTCGGATCTGGGCGTCAGCGTGCCGGGGTGCAGTTCCGATGAGATCGTGCTGGTGAGCCGCCAGAACAACTCGGGCACCTACGTGTACTTCAAGGAGACGGTGCTCGGCGATGACGGCGAATACAAGCTCGGTTCCCGCGACATGCACGGATCCAAGGATGTCGTCGAGCTGGTGGAGAACACACCGTGCGCGATCGGGTACAGCGGACTCGCCTACGCCACCGAACATGTAGGCATGCCGTGCGTAGCGGTGGAAGACGGTGGTGACTGCGTGACACCGACTGTCGCCACGGCCGTCGATGGAAGCTATCCTATCGCCCGCCCCCTAATGATGTACACGGCGGGGCAGCCGCTGGGCGCGGTCAAGGAGTACATGGACTGGATCCTCTCGCAGGAGGGCCAGTGCCTGATCCAGGAACGCGGATATGCACCCTACACGGAAATGGAGTGCGCTTGAGCCTCTACGACAAGCGGTTGGAAGCGGACCTGCTTGAGATTCGGGCCCGCTTGCGACTGGTCGCGGAACAGGTCGAGGACAACCTGAGGCACAGTGTCCGGGCGGTTCTCGACTCCGACCCGCGCCTTGCCAACGATACCCTGATCAAGGACCGGGCGGTCAACCAGGACATCCGGGATCTCGATCACCTGTGCCACCTGTTCGTGGCGCGGCACCTGCCGAGCGGGAGTCACCTGCGCTTCATCTCGGCCGTGCTCCGGCTCTCCGTGGCGCTGGAGCGCGTGGGCGACTATTCCGTCGCAATTTGCCGGGTCGCGCGCCACATGGAGTCGCCGTTGCCGGATACCCTTCGGCACAACATCGGGATGATGGGCGAGCACGCGGGCAAGGCGCTCGGCACCGCGCTGCGGGGATTCCTGGACGGTGACCCTGACAGCGCGCGCGTCTCCCGCGGAATCGCATCCCAGACCGCCGCGGTCTATCCCTATGCCTTCGAGGTGCTGATCTCGGCCGCCGAATCCGAAAGCTGTCCGGCGCGGGATCTGTTTGGGGCCCTGCTGGTCTTCCGGCTCCTGCAACGGACGGCGGAGCAGGCGGAGAACACCTGCGACATGACCCTCTTCGCCGTGAAGGGGAAGCGGAAGACGGCGAAACGATTCCGGATCCTCTTCCTGGATGCGGACCACGCGATGGGCAGCAAGCTGGCGGAGTTGGCGCTCGCGGAGAGCTATCCGCACGCCGGGCGCTTCGCTTCCGCGGGACTGGCACCGGCGGACGCCTTCGATTCGAAGCTGTTGGGCTTCTGCCGGCGGCGGGGCATTGCCCTGCCGGAGGGTGACGCCCCCCGCTCCTTCGACGAGGCGCTCGACGTGGGTCCGCACTACCATGTGATCGTGGGACTGGGCGTGGATCCCTCCCGGCACTTCGAAGTTCCCTACCGCACCGCGGTTCTGCAGTGGGACCTGGAGGAGGACGGGGTCACCGCCGAGACGAAGACGGCGGCACTGTATCGCATCCTCATGGTCCGGATTCGGGGCCTGATGACGACTCTGGGAGTGCAGGACGACGAGTGACTCCAGCGGATAATCCCGGCGCCGTGGCGCATCCCGGTGCAATGGATCGCAGGGACATGGCCTGGTACGTGGACCGGGTGGCCCGGATTCTCGTGTTCATCGGGGGCATCTCGGCGATCGTCTTCATCCTCGGGATCTTCGTGTTCGTCACCAAGGAGGGTCTGGCCTTCGTCATCGGGCCTCTGAACCTGGGAGAGTTCTTTACCTCGATTGCGTGGCGGCCCACGTCGAACAACCCGACGTACGGGGCGCTGGCGCTCATTGTGGGGACCGCGAGCGTGACGGGGTTCGCGATGCTGCTGTCGGTGCCCTTGTCGCTCGGCGCGGCGCTCTTCATCGCGGAGTTCGCCACCGGGAAGACGCGCGAGACGCTGAAGATCCTGGTGGAGATGCTCGCAGCCATCCCGTCGGTGGTCTGGGGCTTCGTCGGGATGTCGATCATGAACCCCCTGATCATCCAGATCTTCGATGTGCCGGTAGGGCTGACCGTGCTGAACGCGGGGCTCATTCTGGGGCTGATGGCGGCGCCGATCATGACCACGATCGCGGAGGACGCGCTCAAGGCGGTGCCGGATACCTACCGGGAGGCGGCCGAGGCCCTGGGGGCGACGCGGTGGGAGGTGATCGTCAAGGTGGTGATCCCGGCCAGCAAGAACGGTCTGCTGGCGGCGGTGCTGCTGGGGGTGGGGAGGGGATTCGGGGAGACGATGGCCGTGCTCATGGCTTCGGGACACGCCATCAACCTTCCCACGAGTCCGTTCGATTCGGTACGGGCGTTGACCGCGACGATCGCGGCCGAACTCGGGGACACCGTACAGGGCGGCAGTCACTACGGCTCTCTCTTCACGCTGGGCATCCTCCTCTTCGTCGTCACCTTCGTCATCAACCTCACCGCGGACATTGTGATCCGCGGCATCCGGAAAAAATAGAGGCAGCCAATGGACAGAATCCCCCCGGCATTCGAGCGGCGATGCATCCGCGCTGGACCGCTTCGCTCTGCGTTGCTCCTCGGGCGAATAGCGCTGCTATTCCCCCTTCGTCGCGCCTTGCCAGCACGGCGCCTCGCCGCTCTCGGTGCACGGGCGGCTCTGTCCACGGACTGCTAACCATGTTCACCTCAACCCGTCTCAACCGGCGCAGCTACCGGAACCAGAGCGTGGCGAAGGCCGTGTTCTTCCTGATGACGGTGGCTCTCGTGATCCCGGTGCTGATCATTGTGGGCACGCTGGTCGTCAAGGGCGGGCCGGCCATCTCCTGGGAGTTCCTGTTCACCGCGCCCCGGGACAACATGACCGCGGGGGGAATACTCCCCGCCCTGGTGGGCACCATCTGGCTCGTCGTGGTCGCGCTCCTGGCGTCGGTGCCGGTCGGCGTGGCCGCGGCCATCTATCTGAGCGAATACGCGCCGGACAACCTGCTCACCCGTGCGATCAACCTCGCCATCATCAACCTCGCCGGTGTGCCGTCGATCGTGCACGCGCTCTTCGGAGTCGGCGCATTCGTGTACTTCTTCAACATGGAACAGTCCATCCTGGCCGCGGGCCTGACCCTGGCGATCATGACCCTTCCGGTTGTCATCGTTGCCACCCGCGAGTCACTCCAGGCGGTGCCCCACGCGTTCAGGGAAGCCTGCTGGAACATGGGGGCGACGCGCTGGCAGACGATCCGCAAGGTGGTCCTCCCCAACTCGATCAGCGGGATCCTGACCGGCGTGATCCTGGAGGTCTCGCGGACGGCTGGGGAGACCGCTCCCATCATGTTCACAGGAGCCGCCGCGTTCCTGGCGTTTCTGCCGGAAAGCGTCTTCGACCAGACTATGGCCATGTCGTACCATCTGTACTATACCGCGACCCAGGCAACCGACGTGCCCGAGCACCTCACCTACGGCGTGGCTCTGGTCCTGATTGCGATCGTGCTTGCCATGAACGCGACCTCGATCGCCTTCCGCGTCTACCTGAGGGGGCAGAAGAAGTGGTAGACCTGACCGGGGCGGCGGAAGTCGGGAACGGAACCGCCGGCCCACTCCGGGACGCGGCCCCGATCGTCGAGGTCCGGGATCTGGCGATCAGCTACGACGGCAAGACCGCGCTCAAGGACGTGACGCTGGACATCCACCGGCACGAGATCTTCGGGATCATCGGCCCGGCCAACAGCGGCAAGACGTCGTTCCTGCGCGCGCTGAACCGCATGGAGGCCTTCAACCCGGGCATGGAGGTGCGGGGAAGCGTCAGCATCAACGGCAAGAACATCAACGACTGGCGGAACGAGTATGCGCTCCGGAGCAGGATCGGGGTCGTTTTTCCGCTGCCCGTGGGGCTCCCGCTGACGGTCTACGAGAACGTCGCATTCTCCCCGCGCCTGCGCGGGATCCGCAAGAAGGCCCGGCTGGACGAGGTGGTGGAGCGATGCCTGACCCGCGCGGCCCTCTGGGACGAGGTCAAGGACCGGCTCGATTCGCTCGGAAGCCTGCTTTCCGGGGGGCAGCAGCAGCGGCTCACGATCGCCCGCGCGCTGTCGCAGGAGCCCGAGCTTCTCCTCCTGGACGAGTTTTCCATCGCGGTCGACCCTGTCACCACCATGCGGATCGAGGACGTACTCAAGGAGCTTCGCGACGAGCTGACCATCGTGCTGGTCACCAACCTGGTGCAGCAGGCGCGGCGCCTGGCGGATCGGACCGCCTTCTTCCTCATGGGTGAACTGGTCGAGATCGGCACCACCGAAGACCTCTTCGAAGGCAAGGTGAAGGACAAGCGCACCACCGGCTACATCGAGGGACGTTTTGGATAGCGGCCAGCCCGGCGAATACGCCATCGAGACCCGGGGACTGAACCTCTGGTACGGCGACTTCCAGGCGCTCTTCGACGTCGACCTGGGAGTGAAGCAGGGGATCATCACCTCGATGATCGGTCCCTCGGGGTGCGGCAAGACCACCCTGCTGCGCACCTGCAACCGCATCATCGAGCGGCTGGGCTACGTGCGCACGACGGGGAGCGTCACCGTGCTCGGTCACGACATCTTCGGGGACGATGTGGAGATCGTGCAGGTGCGCAAGAAGATCGGAATGGTCTTCCAGCGCCCCAACCCGCTGCCGATCTCGATCCGCGAGAACGTCCTCTTCGGCTTCCGGTTGCACGAGGCGCGGCTGCGCAAGGTGACCGCGGCGGAAGAGGACGAGGTCCTCGAATCGTCGCTTCGCCAGGTCCTTCTGTGGGACACCGTGAAGGACCGTCTGGACAGGCCCGCGACCGGTCTTTCGCTCGAGGAGCAGCAGAAGCTGTGCATTGCGCGACTACTCCCGGTGAAGCCGGAGGTCCTCCTCATGGACGAGCCGTGCTCGGCGCTGGACCCCGCCGGCACCGAGGCCGTCGAAGAGCTGATCTGGAAGCTGCGCGGCGACTACACGATCCTGGTCGTCACGCACAACATGGCCCAAGCGCGGCGGGCGTCGGAGGAGTGCGTGTTCATGCTGCTGGGCAAGATCATCGAGCACGGGCGCACGGAGGAGCTGTTCCTCTCGCCGGAGCATTCCGAGACGGCAGACTATATCGAGGGGCGGTACGGGTAGTAGTCCCTGCCCAGCGCGGATGCATCGCTGCTCGAATGCCGGGGGGATCTTGTTCGCGGGCTGCCCATGGGAGGGGTGGCCGACTGTTGCCTGCAAGGCGATTTGGCTGAGTTAGTCAAGTTACTTGGTCAGATTAACCAACTCGGCCTGGCCAATCCCGCGTGCCCCGCGCGACCGCGGCGATCCATACCCGGAATGGGCCACGGTCGGCGACCGTGCGAACGTGCTTGAAGGAATGGCCCAGCAACTGATCCACGGGTAGCCGTCTCTGCGCTACCAAGGCGAGTTTGCCCCCGGGCGCCAGGACCCGGGGCGCTTCGCGGATGAGGGCCTCGACGGTGCGCAGGCTCTGCGGCTTGCCCGCATGGATCGGGGGGTTGGAGACGATCAGGTCGAAGGGACCGGAGACGGCGGCGAGGTCGCGGCCGAGCATGCGCTTGCCCGCTGGGACGTTCCGGGCCGCCGCGGCCAGCGAGATCGCGTCGGGGTCGAGGAGTACGGCCTCGGTGCCGTCGTCGCCGCGTTCCAGCGCCGCTGCCGCGAGGGGGCCGGTGCCCGCGCCGAAGTCCAGGATGCGGGCCCCGGCCGTGACGCGCGGGAGGCATTCGATGAGCAGGGCGGTTGCCGTGTCGAGGCGGCCCTGGGCGAAGACACCGGGGTAGAAGGTCCAGTCCCGCGCGCCGTCGCCCCAGTCGATGGGGGCGCGGGTTTCCCAGCTGTCGAGGCGGTCCGCGCGGGGCGGAGGGGCTTCCCGGGCCGCGACGAGCACGCGGCAACGGCGTTTGATGAGAGCCGTTTGGACTGCGCCGGTGCCGGCCGGGAAGTGTTTGGCGGCCGAGCGGATGCCTTCGTCGCCGGCGCCGAAGAGGTGGATGCGGGTGCCGTCCTCTACCCGGGCGGCGGCAGTGTGGAGGAGCATGGCGGCCTCCAGAGAGGACCGGGGCATGCGCACCCAGACTTCGTCGAAGGGGCCGGGCGGCGGCCACGGGGTGCACTGCTGGCCGGGCGAGAGGAAGCGATGCCAGCGGGTGACCGTGTGCCCCGATTCTGCCAGGGCGCGGGCGAGGTTGGGGGCGGGGTCGGCCATGACGAGGGCGCCGCGGTGGTCCTTCGAGTCGGGTGCCCCCCGGCGGGTACGCGACCGGGCCCATTCGGCGGCCACCGGCGAGGCCATCTCCCCGCGCGGTCGGGTCACAACAGCGCGCTGACCAGACCCGCCACGTTCTCCGCCAGCCTGCGGGGCCATTTCCGCGCCGCCCACCTCATCGCGTCCACCCGGACGCAGTCCTCCAGGTATCGCATCTGCAAAAGGCGGAGCTGCGAGGCGAAGTCGCTGTCGTAGATCAGGGTGCTGATCTCGAAGTTGATCTCGAAGCTGCGGCGGTCCAGGTTGGCGGTGCTGACGAGGGCGAAATCCCGGTCCACCGTAATGGTCTTGGCGTGTAGCAGCCCCTTGGTGTATTCGTGCACTTCGGCGCCCGCATCCAGCAGCGTCTCGTAGAAACTGCGGCTCGCGAGCGCCACGAGCGGCGAGTCGTTGCGCGCCGGCACCACGATGATCGTGCGCACTCCCCGGATCGCGGCCGTGGTGAGCGCGGCCAGGGTCCCCTCGTCGGGGACAAAGTAGGGCGTCGTGATGATCAGCTCTTCGCGGGCCATATGGACGGCGGACTGGATTACGCGCACGAGCGCCTCGTTCTGCGAGTTCACCCCCGTCCCCACGATCTGCACGATCCGCCCATCCGAATGTTCCTCCGGCGTGTAGGCGATCATGTGATCCAGGTTCTCGGTCGTGTCCATGTACCAGTCCTCGATGAAGAGCGCCTGGAGGTCGCGCACGGCCGGTCCCTCGATCCGCAGGGTTGCGTCCACCCAGGGCGCGAAACGCGGTTTGGGGTGGAAGTGTTCCGACGCCACGTTGTGGCTGCCCGTGTAGCCCACCCTCCCGTCCACCACCCCGATCTTGCGATGATTGCGCATGTCGAACCGGATCGAGACGATCTGGGTGATGCGGGTCGGCAGCGCCGCCACGACCTGAACGCCGGCGTCCCGCAGCTTCCTGCAGCGCCGCGACTTGAGGAAATCGGTGGAACCGACGTTGTCCACCAGCAGACGGCAGGAAACCTCCCTCCTGCGGGCCCGGATCAGAGCCTCTGCGACGGCCTGCCCCACATCGTCGTCAAGATAGATGTAGAAGAGGAGGTGGACGTGCCGCTCGGCGGCGTCGATGTCGGCGACCAGCGACTCAACGAAGCTGTCGGCGGTGGCCAGCAGCGCCAGCCGGTTCCCCTGCCGGGGCAGTGTTTCGTCGCCCAGCCGCGCAAGACGGGCGATGGATTCGGTGCCCCAGGGGACCACTGCGGTACCGGAAGTCGCACTCCACGCCTTCTGCACCACCGTGCGGATGTTCTGCTGGATCGTACGGTGACGTCGCTTGCGCCTGCTCCCGGTCCGCACCTCGCCCACGGCCAGGTACAGGACGATCCCCGCGACCGGCACCACCACGATCACCAGGATCCACGCCAGCGAGGAAGGTTGGCGCACCCGCGGCCGCAAGAGCACAAAGACCACGAACACCGCGTTGACCACGAACAGGGCCGCGGCGGAAGCGAAGGCTGCGAGTGCGTCGAAGGTGTCCAACATGTCTATCAGGGTGGGGAGTCCGGGGATAAGGGGTTACCCCTGCGACGACACGGGTTCTTCACTCGTTGCCGCCTCAAAGGGTACCCCTCCCGCTTTCGACCCGCCTCCCCTACCCGCCCCGCGGTGGCATGATCATGATGTGGGCTCCGGGGGTTCCCTCCATCATCAGCCAGGGCCCACCCTCCTGGGGCTGGAGAGAGAGGCCGGTGGTCCCCGGAGTCGCGTCCGGAACGTAGATTACCCAGCGCACCCGTCCATCGGCAGTGCCGGTCTCCGGGTCCCAGCTCCCGTCGAAGATGTACTGCGTGGCCGACATCACCGGCATCGGGAGCGTCCCGTCTCGCATCTCCTCGAACCGGATCCGGTAGCGGTCCTCGCGCGAGGCCCCTTCCGCGTCCAGCTCGCGGCCGCGGGCGAAGTACGGCTCCAGCGACGCGTGGTAGCACGAGCTGGAGAAGTTCTCGCGGGCCGGATTCGAGGAGAGGCATACCAGGTCGTTCGTGCCCGCCCTCAGTTCGACCACGCTGCCGTCGGTGGCATATCCCAGAATGCGGGCTGCATCGGCCTTGTCCTCCGGCGCGGCGGCCAGCGCCTGGGCGATCTGTTCTTCCGGGTTCGCGACCTGTGACGACACGCAACTCCATGTGCCGGACACGGCCAGTGCGGCCAATATCAACGGTCCGTGAATCAGTCCGCTGGCGTGGAATGCAGATCGCATGCCGGCGGGATTGATTCCGCGTGCTCCTGGGGTCAAGCGTTTCATCTTCAATCTCCCTAGTCGAATCGAAGGTTTCGCGGATGGTGCGGGGCAACCCACCAGCGGCGTCCAACATTCCCATGAAGTGGGTGATTGCGCCAGAGGCACCCGGGTCCGAAGTGCGGCGCCCCGGACGGACCCCGCCCGGGCGGACGCCCTCCCTCGGCACGCGATCCTTGCAAGGGAACTTGCTGGCGTCTCGCGGTCGGCGGATACAGATTCAAGGCTCCAAGCACGCGTTGTCTGACCACGGGAGACCCGCTAGTGCGTTGCAATAACGCTCACCTTGCCAAGCGCGGCCGCGGTGGCCGTTCCGGGTCCGGCGCGCCTGCTCGCCACGGGTTGCTGACCGCCGTGCTCCTTCTCGCGGCGTGTGGCGGCGAGACCGTGGCGCCGGAGTTCACCGGGCCGCCGAACATCGATCTGGCGTTGCCGTGGCCCACCGCTTCCGTCGCCCAGGTTGGAGGTTCCACCGAAATGGTGGAGGACGGTCTGGAGCAGGCGGGCGACAACGAGCGGCTGCTCAGCATGCTGGTGGTGAAGAGCGGCCGGCTGGTCGTCGAGGAGTATTTCGGAAACGCCACGCGGGAAGATCTGCACGATGTGCGTTCCGTGACCAAGAGCGTAGTCTCGGCGCTCACCGGGCTGGTGATTGAGCGGGGTGACATCGGCAACGTCGAAGATCCCATCGGCGGCTACCTCGATCCGCTCGTCAGCGATCTGGAACCCGAGAAGGCCGCGATCACGATCGAGCATCTCCTGAACATGGCAAGTGGTCTGGAGTGGGACGAGACCGGCGGGTTTGGCGACTACACCGATTGGATCCAGTCGGACGACCGTCTCGACTACGTCCTGGGCAAACCCCTCGTTGAAGAGCCCGGGACGAGCTACAACTACAATTCGGGGGCGGTGCACGTGCTGGGCGTGGTTCTGGAACAGGCCACGAGCACGCCGTTGCCCGAACTCGCGGACGAATTGCTCTTCAGCCGTATCGGCATCGCGAGGAGCCGTTGGGAGCCGTTCCCCGAAGGGTTCCACAACGGGGGCGCGGGACTCGATCTGCGTCCCCGCGATCTGGCCCGCTTCGGTCAGCTCTACCTCCAGCAGGGTGAGAGCGCCGGAAGCCCGATTCTTCCCGGGGCGTGGGTCGCCCGTTCATCGGTCCCGTACTTTCCGTGGCGATTCAACTCAGGGAAGCTGAGGGGCATCTCGTACGGTTCGCTCTGGTGGGTGGTGCCGGGGGCTCCCGGACCGCTCTACTTCGCGTGGGGGTTCGGAGGCCAATATGTGGTGGTCGTGCCCGAGCTGTACCTGGTGATCGTGACGACCAACAACTGGCGCGGCGTCGGCGCGGCCGCGGGTCGCTACGAGCGGCAGACGATGGACGTGCTGGTGGACTACATCATTCCGGCGTTCCGCTGACCCGAAGCCGCCGGGAAACTCAGGCCGGGAAGCGGAGGATCCGGGGCGGATGCCCCTCCGCCTCGAGAAAGCGCAGCAGCCCGGCCCTCGAGATCGTCGTGGTCCTCGCGTTGTCCAGGGGATGAAAGTTGAGCGGCTCCCGGTTCAGCAGGTCGGCGTCGAGCGCCACGCGCACGACCCCCGCGACGTCGTTCAGGATCGCGAAGGGCGAAACAGCGCCGGCCCGGATCCCCAGGTACCCTTCAAGGCGCCGTCGGCTACAGAAGGTCAACCGCTTCGTCCCCAACTCCCCGGCCAACCATTTCAGGTCGAGTTTCCGGTCGCTCAGGCACGAGACCAGCCAGTGTCTCTCCTTCTTGTCGCGGACGAACAGGTTCTTGGAGTGCGCCCCGGGTATACGGCCGCGCAGCCGAAGGGCCTCCTCCACGGTGAATACCGGTTCATGGCGTATGGTCGCGTGGGCGATGCCGAGTTCGTCGAGGCGGCGGAAGAGATCGGAGGGACCCCTGGGATTGACGCCTCCGATCAGTTGTGGTCGATTGTCGGACAGGGGATCGCTTCTCCTTCTGGTGTGTACAATGTCGGAGCCATAGTTTGCTGAATGTCTTTCCTGTTGTCCAAGGGTGCGCAGAGCAGCGGGCGGCGTACCCGAAACGAATCCCGCCGCTGAACAGGAGGATTCTGTGCTGGGTATTGGAGCAGGACGAGTCGCTTCGCGCATGGTTGTTTCCGCCTTCGCCGCAGTGCTCCTGGTGGTGGCGTGTGAAGAGGAACCCGTCGAACCGGACGACACCCCCCCCGACCTGACCGGTTCGTACACCCTCGTTTCGTTCACATCCACCTTTACCCTGGGTGACACGCTCACGCCGCCCGCGGCCGACGGCTCGTTTGCGCTGGCGCAGACGAGCGTGGTGGGTCAGGAGGCCATGGGTACGCTGGACCTCTTCATCATGTTTCCCAGTGAAACCGGCCCCGGGACGACCCTCGAAAACGAGGGGGTCTACACGAACCGATTCGATGGCACCTGGGAGCAGGAGTTTACGACCGGGTTTCAGTCCCTGGGAACCTACACGCTCCAGAACAACATCCTGACCGTCGTGGTCACCGAGCCGGAGTTGGCCGTTTCGACCACCGTATGGAGGAAGCAGTAGATTCATGCGGTTCGCACGGCTCGGATCCCGGGTCTGGATCCTTCCGGCTCTTTTTGCGGCACCGTTGTGCGCGGGTGCGCAGGAGCCGCCCGCCATACGCGGAATCGTCATCAACGGCGAGACCGGGGAACCGCTCCCCGGCGCGAGCATCCTGATCCGTTCGACCCCGCTGCGCACTACCGCCGGCGAAGACGGAAGCTTCGAGATCACTCTCCTCGCGCCGGGGACCTACGTCCTCGTGGTGGCGGCCGACGGATTCCGTACCGTCGAACGGACGATCCGGCCGATGGCGGCGGAGGACGCGCCCATCCGCATCGAACTGGAGCACCTCTTCTTCGAGATCCCGAACCTTACCGTCACGGCCAACCGCGGAACCAGCCCGGGTGACGCGGCCACCAGCGTCGCGGTCGTCAGCGGCGACGAACTGAGGCGGCGCAACGTCACCGGACTGGACGAGGCGTTGCCCTTCGCCCAGGGGGTGACCTTCAACGCGGGAGAGATGGACATCCGCGGCTCCAGCGGAATCTCGCGGGGCGTGGGCAGCCGGGTGCTGATGCTGCTGGACGGCCATCGCACGCTGGGGGGCGTGACCTCGGCCATCGATTTCGGGGTCATGCCGATCCTCGACGTGGAACGCATCGAGATCGTGAAGGGGCCCCACTCGACGCTCTGGGGCACCAACGCGCTGGGGGGCGTCGTGAATGTGATCACCCGGCCTCCTCTGGGCGGGAGCCGTACCATCGTGCGCGGGTACTATGGACTCTTCGATACCCCCGGTCACCTCGACTTCTCCGACGAGCGTCTGAGCATGCAGGGGATTCAGATTCAGCATTCCCAGAGGATCGGCGGCGCCCATACCACGGCTTTCGTGGGGCGCGAGGGATCCGACGGCTTTCGGCAGAATGGCGCGATGGACCGCTGGCACGTGCGTGCGAAGGCGATCTTCGGTGCCGAATCGGTCGCGCCGTGGGAGTTCTTCGCGAGCTGGAAACTCCAGGATCTGGAAGAGTTCTTCACCTGGGTGTCCCCGGAGCGCCCCCTGGAGGTCGATCCGGACTATCTGGATGACTGGAAGCGGGATTCCGATCTGATCGTCGGACTCACCGCCAGGCCAATGGTCACTTCACGGCTCAAGCTGGAGTTGCGTCCGCAGGTCCAGCATGTTCGATCCAGGAACCATTTTCGCGACAGCGACGACTTCCACCGTTCCACGCGCTACGGCACCGATCTTCAGCTGTCCCTGTATTCGGGCGGCCGGCACACGGTCACGTTCGGGGGAGAGGCCGCGTACACCGGAGTGTCGTCGAACTTCCTCGAACCGAATCCCAGCGTCACGGATCTGGCGCTCTTCGGTCAGGACGAAGTCAAGTTCTCCGAGCGGGTCCACGGTTCCATCGGGGTTCGCTTCGACACCCACAGGGCGTCGTTCGTGGAGAACGATGTGGCGATCAACCCCAAGATCGGAGTCGTCTACCGCCCCTCGGACCGCCTGAGTTTGCGGACCTCGCTCAGCCGCGGCTACCGGGCGCCCAGCGTCTCGGAGCAATTCACCGCCACAACCGTCTTCGGGTTCCGGGTCGTCCCGAACCTGGCGCTGCGCGGAGAGTCGGCCTGGGCCGGCGAGATCGGGGCCACCGCATCGCCCGGCGACCGCCTGTGGTTCGACGCGGGGCTCTTCTGGAGCGAGTACTCGGGTCTCATCGAGGTTGCGGCGGCGCAGGGTGGCGTGGATCTCTTCACCTTTCAGTTCCGCAACGTCTCCGAAACCAGAATCAGGGGACTCGACACGGGCTTTCGAGTGGGTGTGATACCGAACAAGCTCAACCTACAAACCAACTACCTCTTCCTCGACTCCAGGGATCTCGAATCCGGCAAACAGCTGGCCTACCGGTCGCGTCACAACCTGACCACCACCCTGTCGGCGTGGGACGACGCGATCGGCCTCGACATGCGCTACCGCACCCGGCCCGAAGTGGTACTCGCCTACCCGCTGGACGAGCGCGGAGACGTCACGTTGGTGGATCTGCGGCTGAACTTCGAGTTCATGGACGTGGATGTGCAGACCAAGGTCGCCAACCTGCTGCAGGCGGAATACGTGGACATCCAGGAACGGAATCCGGGGGCTTCGAGGAGCATCCGGTTGACCGTGACGTCCCGCTTTTGAGTGCCGGACGGCTGGGCCTCATGGCTCGGATCGGTGTCTTTGGAGGCTGCAACCTCTTTCGCCCGGTTGTCGTTGCCGTCTTCCTTCTCCTGGTCGTCCCGCCGATCCCGTCTTCCGAGGCCATGGCCCAGTCACCGGCCCTCCAGGCCACACCCGTCGAGCCCCTGGTGGAGGCCGGCTGGCTACTCGACCACATCGACAACGACGACGTGGTCATCCTGCACATGGAGCGCAGGTCCGGACGGTTCGAGGCGGAACGCATCGCCGGCGCGCGGCGCCTCCGCTTCGACGAAATCGCGTGGGAGGGAGAGGAGGGATGGATCGCCGAGTTCCGGGACCGGGACGAGATCGTGGCGGCTTTGCGGCGGGCCGGGGTCGGCCGGGAGTCGCGGGTCGTCATCTACGGCGCGAGCATGACCGCGACCGCGCGGACGTGGGTCACCTTCGACCTGCTGGGGCTGGGGGACCGGGCGTTCGTGCTGGACGGGGGAATTACCGCGTGG
This sequence comes from Longimicrobiales bacterium, assembly GCA_965208295.1. Taxonomy (GTDB): domain Bacteria; phylum Gemmatimonadota; class Gemmatimonadetes; order Longimicrobiales; family Gaopeijiaceae; genus Bin94. The sequence goes on from OZ242328.1 coordinate 3,686,658, forward strand.
AAGGCCGCGGGCGGTGCGGTGGAAAGCGGGCCGGCCGCCGCCGTGGAGCCGGGTGACGTCGTCCCGGTCGACCCGGTCGATTTTCGCGTATCCGCCGACTGGATCCACGAGCGTCTGGGAGAAGAGTCGCTGGTTCTGCTCGACGCCAGGCCCGACGACGAGTACACGGGTGAGGACGGGGGGCTGGGGGACGGGGGACGGCCGGGCCACATTCCCGGGGCCGCGCAGCTCTACTGGGAGGAGCTGATGGATCCGGCCAACAACACGCGCTTCCGTCCGCCCGACGAGATCGCCGCGATTCTGGAGCGCCACGGGGCCGGGGCGGGGAAGACCCACGTTGTCTACTGCATGATCGGCATGCGTGCCAGCGTCGACTACATGGCCGCGCGCATGACCGGGCTGGACGTGTATTTCTACGACGGCAGCTGGCGCGACTGGGGAGACCGGGGGGACCTGCCGACCGAGGTGGGGCGGGATCCGGGGGATGGGGGAGGGGGGAGCTTTTGAGGCTGGTAGCCGGGTAGGAAACCTGGCCCCCGGTCGGGAGCTTCGTGGGCGGCGTTGCGCGCGACCAGGATATGGGCGTTCTACCAACTTCTCCTTTGCACCGAGACGGCGTCCGACCAGTTCCTCATCATTCTAATGATCGTGCCATCACCCAGTGTAACCCTCCCCAGGTGGCCTCTGTCGCACGGAACCTTGATGAACCCTGCTGCCCGAAGTACTTCGCCCACTTCGTCCATCTGGTCATACCGTCCAAACCACAGGCTGTCCGGAACGTTGGTCAGCGGCCGGTCGACATCGGGATGGGGAGTAGGAGGCGGTTCGGCGAACTCGAAGACCAGCCTGCCGCCTTCGATCCTCAAATCGCCGTAAGCCACCGCGGACCGGAGGAAATCGCAACGCTCCCCACCCGGTGCGCCGCCACTGGAACGAGGCCAGGATTCGTCGTTGGCCCAGGGGCTCGCCATCTTCCCTTCCTCCAGACGCTTGAGCCCCAGCTCGATTCCGCGGCGCGGATCAAGATCGATGAGGTCGGATATTTCTCCAGCTCCACCCTCGTAGATCCGCCGCAGGATGTCGTAGGCTCCGGTGTAGCGAAGGTCTCCGGCATCACGGGGGTCGCCGACGATCGACAGCGTTAGCCTGATCTTGCGTGCCACATCGCCTTCAGAATCGGCAACCGCGATGGCGACCAGCTGGTCGGCGAACGCATCCAGCTCGTCAAGTTCGACCTGGGTTCGAGACCTGAAGTCCTCGGTACTCGACGAGTTCGCGATGACCCTGGCCCAATTGGCCGAAATCCCGCCCTCGATCAGCGTCGCTTCCATGGCTTCGGGTTCGGGCGGGTGGTCCGTTGGTGGGTAGTCCGGCGAATCCCGGCAGCCCACGAGTGTGACGACCAGAAGCGCCGCGGGCCTGGCCCGTCCAGACGGGGAAGTCATGCCCCCCGCCCCTCCACCACCCGGTACTGCACCATCGCCAGCGCCGGCACGATCATCATCAGCACCCCCGTCGCGAACAGGATCCCGAACCCCAGCGACGCCGCCATCGGGATCAGGAATTGCGCCTGGATGCTGGTCTCGAACACGAGCGGTGCGACACCCAGGAAGGTCGTCACCGAGGTCAGGAAGATAGGCCGGAAGCGCGCCTTCGCTCCCTCGATGATCGCTTCCCGGCCGGGCATCCCCCGGCGCAGGCGCTCGTCGATGAAGTCGATCATGACCAGCGAATCGTTCACCACCACCCCGCTCAGGCCGATTACGCCGAAGAGCGACATGATTGCCATCTGGAGACCGAGAATAGCGTGGCCCAGCACGGCCCCGATGATCCCGAATGGGATGGCCGCCATGATGATCAGCGGCTTGGTGTACGAGCCGAACGGGATGGCCAGGAGGGCGTAGATCGCCAGAAGCGCCAGAGCGAAGCCGCTTCCCAGCGCGCCGAACGACTCGACCTGTTCCTGCTGCTCGCCGCCGAAGGTGTAGGCCAGGTCCGGATTGCGGGCGGCGATGTCGGGCAGGACCGAGCTTTCGAGAAGGCCGGTCACCTCGTCGCCGGTGACGACGCCGGTGTTCACGTCGGCGGTGACGGTGAGGACCCGGTAGCCGTCCTTGCGCCGGATGGTCGTGGGCGAGTTCCCGAAGCGCACCGACGCAACCCGTCCGAGCGGAACCTCGCCGCCGGCCGGCGTACGGACCTGGTAGCTCTCCACGTCGGCGATGGCGTTGCGCTCCTCCTCGGGCAGCCGCACGTAGACGCGCATCTCCTCGCGGCCGCGCTGCACGCGCAGGGCTTCATTCCCGAAGAAGGCGGAGCGGACCTGCCGGGCCAGATTGTCGAGGGTCAGCCCCAGGGTGCGGGCCTCGGGAAGCAGATCGAGCTGGATCTCGCGGAGTCCCTGGTCCTGGTCGGCCTGGATGTCGAAGACGCCGGCGAATCCCTGGAGCCGGGCCATGAGCGTGTCCCCCATCGCGGCCAGTTGCCCGGGGTCCGGATGGGAGAGTTCGACGTGCACCGGCGCCCCGAAGCTGATGAGCTCCGCCGTGATGCCCAGTGACTTGGCTTCGGGCAACGATCCCACCTCTTCGCGCCATTCCTGCTGGAAGTCCGTCGCGGACACCTCTCGCTCCTCGGGACTGACGAGCTTGAACTCCACGGCAGCGACGGCAGCCTGGGGACTGGCTGCGTCGACCGCTGCGCCGCCGGGTCCGGACTGCCTCGCCGGGAGGCCGATCGTGACATTCACGCCAGCGAGCAGATCTTCGACATTCGCGCCAGCGTCCGACGCGAGGCGTTCGAGCGCCGCGTATCCCGTGGTCTCCAGGGTTTCGGCCACGCCGGCGGTGCGCCGGACCGGCGTGCCCTCGGGCATCTCCAGGCTGGCGATGACGAGGTCACCCTCCACCGACGGCATGAAGTCCACCTTGATGATCCCCGCCGGAATCATCGCGACGCAGACGATGATCATGGCAACGCCCGAGGCGATCACGACCCCGGGGCGGCCCGTGGCCAGGCGAAGACTCCGGTCGAGCGGCCCCGCGATGAAGCGCTTCAGCCACGATTCCACTCGTGACTGAATGCGGCCGAACAGATGCGGTCGATCCCCGGTGGGACGGCCACCCTGGCCACGCAGATGCGAGAGGTGGTTCGGCAGGACGAGCAGGGACTCGAGCAGCGAGAAGAGGAGGACCGACATCACGATGATCGGGATCTCCCCGATGATCTTGCCGATCGAACTCGGGATGAAGAAGAGGGGACAGAAGGCCACCACGGTGGTCAGCACCGCGAAGATCACCGGTCTGGTGATTCGGCGGGTGCCGCGGATCGAGGCAACGACCCCCCTGGCCCCCTTTTCGCGTTCGGCGTAGATGTTCTCGCCCACCACGATCGCGTCGTCCACCACGATCCCGATGGCGAGGATGAAGGCGAAGAGCGACATCAGGTTGATGGACACGCCCAGAACGGCCATCACCGCGAAGGTGCCCACGAACGACACCGCGATGCCTACCGCGACCCAGAAGGCCAGCCGGATCTCCAGGAAGAGCGCCAGCGCGAGCAGCACCAGGGTCAGCCCCAGGAACCCGTTCTTGATCAGCAGTCCCAGACGCGACTGCAGGACATCGGCGTCGTTGTTCCAGATCTCGAGGTTCACGCCCGCGGGCATCGAGGGGATCACCTCCTCGTCGAGGTGACGCTCCACCGCTTCGACGATCTCCAGCACCTTCTCGTCGGCAGTGCGGAAAACCTCGACGTAGGCCGCGGGCTGACCCCGGTAGCGGCCGATCAGGTCCACGTCCTGGAAGCCGTCCCGGACTTCGGCGATGTCGCCGAGCCTTACCACCGTCCCGTCCGCGCGGCTCAGGACGATGATCTCCTCGAAGTCCTGCTGGGTGTAGTTCTGCCCCGCCGTGCGGATCCGCACCTCTTCGTCGCGGGTGGCGATGCTTCCCGCGGACAGGTCCAGCGAGCCGCCCCGCACGGCACCCGCGATGTCGCCGAGAGTCAGGCCCAGTGCGCGCAACTGCCGCAACGGCACCTCAATCGAGATTTCGTATTCGCGAACCCCGGTCGTCTCCACGTACGAGACCTCGGGGAGCGCGGAGAGCGCGTCCTCGGCCTGGTAGGCGAGTTCCTTGAGGGTGCGCTCCGAGACATCGCCATAGAGGACGAGCCGGATCACGCTCTGCCGGTTGGTGACTTCGGAGACTTCGGGCCGCTCGGCCCCGGCCGGGAAGGTCTGGATCCTGTCGACCTGTGCCTTGATATCGTCCAGGGCGCGGTTCAGGTCCTCGCCCAGATTGAGCTCCGCCACGACCGATCCACGCCCCTCCGAGACCGTCGACCGAATGTGCTTCAGGCCCTCCACGCCCTCGATCTGCTCCTCGATCTTGAGGATGATCGACTCCTCGATCTCGTCCGGCGTGGCGCCCGGGTACGCCACCGAAACAAGCACCCGGTCCATCGAGATCTCGGGAAACACCTCCTGCACCAGACCCCGCAGGGCGAAGAGCCCCCCGACCAGGATGAAGAGCATGAGGAGATTGGCCGCGACCCCGTTGCGGGCCATGTAGGAGATGGGGCCGCGCGACTCCGTTGGCGGGCCGCCCGGGTCGGTCATCAGCCGTCGCTGCCGCCCGTCCGCACGACCATCCCGTCGGTGGCGATCTGGATGCCGCTCACGACCACCGCCTGGTCCGCTTCCAGGTTGCCGGTGACGTAGACGATTTCGTCGGAGCGCTGCAACACCTGTACGGGCACGATGGTAACCGTATTGTTGCCGCGCAGCGCCCACACCTCGTTGCCGGTCCTGAGCGCGGCGCGGGGGATGGTGAAGTAGCGGTCGGGCGCGACGCCATCGATCCGGACCTCGACGAACTGGCCGACCAGGAGCGGCGGACCCGTCCCGGAGAACGGCCGCCGCACTCGCACGACCACGTCGATGGTGCGCGTCTGTTCGTCCAGGGCGGCCTCGGCACGGTCCACGTATCCCTCCCGTTCGTGGTTCTGTTCACCGTATTCGGCGCTGACGGTCGCGCGCACCCGTCGGTAGCCGTCGCCCGCGCGCAGCCCCCATAGGTCGGGAATCAGCGCCGCTTCGGCGTCGGAAAGGGGGACGACGACCTCGACCGCGTCGGACGCAAAGAGCCGCCCCACCCCCTGTCCCGCCGCCACGAACTGGCCTAGATCGACCGATTCGTTGCGCACGATGCCGGTGAAGGGCGCCAGCACCTCGGTACGGGCCAGCGCCAACTCGGCGTCGGCCAGGGCCGCGCTGTCACGGGCGAGGGCGGCCCGCGCGGCCGCGAGTTGGGGTTCCCGCAGGGTCAGGGGGTTCGCGCCGCCGGAGGCTGCGCCCGGCTGCCTCTTCCGGTACAACTCGTACTCCTCGCGGGCAATACGCGCGTCCTCCTCCGCCTGCAACAGCGCGACCTGTCCCGCGGCCACGTTGGCCTGCGCCTGCCGCACGCGGTTCCGGTAGTCGGCGTCGTCGATGCGGAACAGCGTATCCCCCTCTCGCACCCGTCCCCCGCCCTGGAAGGACGGGCTGACCCAGGCGACCTTCCCGTTGATCTGGGTGGACACGTCGATCTCGGCCCGGGGACGCACCGTGCCGGCGCCGAACACCGGAATCGCACCTTCACCCGGCACGGCGTTTGCCGTGGTCACGAACGGCACCCTTGACGGCGATTCGCGCAGCGGCGGCTCGGGCCTCAGTTGCACCATGATCACGGCGACCACGACGGACCCGAGGAGGATCCCCGCGGCCAGCATGAAACTCTTGCGGCGACTCATCTACTTGCTCCCTTGGGACTTGGATTTGGAAGAATCTTCTGCGCGGATCGAATCCCCGGCGGGGACCATCCGGAGCCCTTCCGGCGCCTCCGCCTCGGGCTTCCAGTCGCCCCCCAGCGCGCGGTGCACCGCGAGGCGGGCCAGCGCCAGGTCGCGGCTTGCCCCCGCCAGCGTGGATTCCACATTCAGCAGGGTGCGCAGGGCGTCGAGGTAGTCCGTGTAGCCCCCGACCCCGGACTCGTAGCGGTCGGACTGGAGGGCGACCGAAGCCTGGGCCTCCTCAAGCTGGGATGCGAGGAAGGCGTGGCGCCGGTCCTCGTTGGCAAGTGCGGTCAGCGCGGCCTCGACCTCGTACACCGCCGTCACCACGGCGCGCCCGTACGACGCCGCCAGCTGGTCGAACTGGGCGTGTGCGAGCGCGACGTTGCTGCGCAGCCGCCCACCCTGGAAGATGGGCGCGGTCAGATTGCCCAGCAGGTTGCGGAACCACTGGTCCACCTTGAAGAGCCCGTCGGCCTCGGAGGACTGCACCCCGATCGTGCCGGAGACCGACAGCGAGGGCAGAAGTTCCGCGCGGCGGGCCCCGATGGTGAGCCGTGCCGCCTCCAGGCGCAGGCCCGCGGCGCGCACATCGGGACGCTGGAAGAGCAGATCGGCCGGCACGCCCGCGGCGACCGGATCGGCCAGCGCGGCCGGCGCAAGCGATTCCGGCACGATCGCGTCCAGCTTGGACCGGTAGCCGCCCAACAGCACCGCGAGACGCCCTTCCGCGTCGTTCAGCCCCGTCTCGAGCTGGGGCAGACCCGCCTGGGTGTTGCGGAGATCCTGGCGCACCTGGTACAGCTCGAACGAGGTGACCAGCCCGCGTTCGTAGCGGGTCTCGGTCAGCTGCTCGCGCTCTCCCAGGACCTCGACGAGATCGCGGGAAAGCGCCGTTTGGCGCCGCAGCGCCACGATCTCGAAGTACGTGGTGATCGCAGTGGCCAGCACCCCGATGCGCGCGGCGTGATAGTCCGCCTCGGTGGCCAGGTACTGGGCTCCGGCGGCGCGAGCGTCGTTGCGCGCGCGGCCCCAGAAGTCCAGCTCGTAGGCGAAGTCCGCGCCCAGCGAGTAGGTGGTGAATTCCAGCCGGTCGGGGAACTCGATACCGCCCGGAAGGTCTCCCCCGTCACCGCCGGCCAGCTTGCGGAACTGTTCGCCGAAACCTGCATTGGCAGGCGTGTTCTGGTCGGTTACCGAGGCGCTGGCCTGGACGGAGGGGAAGAGACCGGCCCGGGCAATGCCCGCCTGGGCGCGCGCCTGGTGCACCCGCGCCACGGCCTCGGCAAGGTCGAAGTTGGCGGTGAGCACGGAGTCGACGACGGTGTTCAGGACCGGGTCGTCGAATGCCGCCCACCACTCGCGGGCCTGATAGTCGCCTGGCAGGGCGCCGCCCGCGAAGCTGGCCGGGGCCTCGGCGACCGGTTCCGGGACGGAGGGCGGGGGTGCAAAGGAGCATGCGGCGGGATGAAGGAGGGCGGCGATCGCGAAAACCCCTCGCCATGCCGGGCCGAGTCCAAAAACCCGCCTGGTAGGGCCGACTGCTCTCCGATATCGGTCCTCGCGGGGATTCGTCCACGGGCCGCCAGCCGGGGGTCTGCACCGCCGTCGGCGGATGGCCGTCCGCATCCCCGCGCCGCCAGCCAGGGTCCGTCTCGCTCTCATAAGCCTTCTCGCATTGGTGGCTTGTGTCGATTCTTCCGGGTGGCGCCCGTCCCGCAACGACCGGAACCGCCGCGCACTCGCAAAACATTCTTTCACCAACGATTGCCGCGCAAGTGAACTCCGTGGCGATTCAGGCCGGTCGACCTGCCATCGGCCCGGGTATCCTATCGAGCGCCCCCTCGAGACTGCGCACCGTTCGGTCCACATTCCCCAGCTTGTCGAGCCCGAAGAGCCCGATCCTGAAGGTTCGGAACCCTTCCGGCTCGCCGCACATGAGCGGTACCCCGGCCGCGGTCTGCAGTCCTGCGGTGGCGAACCGGCTACCGTTCTGGACTGCCGGGTCGTCGGTATGGCCGACCACCACGCCGGGCGCCTCGAATCCGGCGGCGGCAACGCTCGGAAAACCCCGCTCGGCCAGCAGTGCCCGCACACGGCTCCCCAGCTCCCACTGCCTCCGCCTCGCTTCCGCGAACCCGAACGCCTCGGTCTCCGCCATCGCCTCGGCCGAAATGCGCAGCGCGTCGGTGGGCATGGTCGTGTGGTAGGTGTGACCCCCCGCCTCGTAGCTCCTCATGACCTCCAGCCAGCGAAGCAGATCGCAGCTGAAGCTGGTGTTGGCGCCGGGGGCCATACGGTCTAACGCCTCGGGTCCCAGCATCACGAAACCCGCGCACGGGGACCCGCTCCACCCCTTCTGCGGCGCGCTGATCAGCACGTCCACCCCGCACCGCCCCATGTCCACCCAGATCGCCCCGGAAGCCACGCAGTCCAGGACGAAGAGCGCCCCCACATCGCGCGCGACCGCCGCCACGGCACCAAGGTAGTCGTCCGGCAGGATGATGCCGGACGAGGTCTCGACGTGGGGGGCGAAGACGACATCGGGGCGCTCGGCGCGGATCGCCGCCGCGACCTCGTCGACGGGAGGTGGGGCGAAGGGCGACTGCGGCCCGTCGCTCACGGCGCGCGCCCTGAGCACCGTCGATTCGGAGGGGATGGCGCCGGCTTCGAAGATCTGCGTCCAGCGGTAGCTGAAGAACCCGTTGCGGATGACCATGCAGCGTCTGCCTGTGCCGAACTGCCGCGCTACCGCCTCCATGGCGTAGGTGCCGCCCCCCGGCACCACGGCCACTCCCTCCGCCCCGTAGGTCCCTTTGAGCGTGGTGGACAGGTACTTCATGACGTGGCGGAAGCGCCGCGACATGTGGTTCAATGACCGGTCGCTGAAGACGACCGAGTATTCAAGAAGTCCGTCGGGATCGATATCGGGACGCAACCCTGGCACTGTCTCCTCCTTTGGATGGCTGGGACCTCGCGGCGAGTCGCCGCCCGGCTCGAGTGCCCCGGGTGGTTCCTACCGTCGGTTCCCCGGGACGTGATAGGTTAGCCAGTCGGCCCGGCCATGAGAATACACCACCCGGCGGGCGAAGTCCTCCCAAAGTCGAGGAAGAGAATGAGAACCACCGCCCTCCGTCGCTGCGCCCTTGCCGCCTGCGCCGCCGCCCTCTGGAGTTGCGAGCGCCCCGTGGCACCACTGGGCTACGAGCTCCAGCGCCAGCTCCCCCACGACCCCGAGGCCTACACCCAGGGACTGCTCGTTCACAACGGGGTCTTCTACGAGAGCACCGGACAGTACGGCAAGTCCGATGTGCGCCAGGTCGACATCACCACCGGACAGGTGCTCCGCATCCACGCTCTCGCCGACGAGCACTTCGGCGAAGGCCTCGCGCTGGTCGGCGACAGGCTGGTGCAGCTGACCTGGAAGGCGGGACTGGCCTTCGTCTACGACGCCGCCACCCTCGCTCCGCTGGACACGCTGGAGTACGAGGGGGAGGGTTGGGGGCTCTGTCACGACGGCCAGTCACTCTTCATGTCCGACGGAAGCGGCACACTCCAGCGCCGCAATCCGGACACTTTCGACCTCGTCGAGGAGATCCGCGTCACCCGCGACGGCTTCTCGGTGCGCAACCTGAACGAGCTCGAATGCGTGGGGGACCACATCTACGCGAACATCTACATGAAGGACGAAATCGTGCGCATCGACAAGGTGTCCGGGGAGATAAACGGTGTGCTGGACGCCTTTTCCCTGTCCGTGTACGGCGGTCGGCCGGCCGATGCGGGAGCCGTGTTCAACGGCATCGCCCACGATCCGGATACGGGCACCTTCTACGTCACCGGGAAGCTCTGGTCGAGCATGTTCGCGATCGCGATCACTGACGAGTAACCGTCCCGATGTCTCCGTCGTAACGATTGGTGGACCGTTTGGCGGACGCGCTTCCGTGACCCGCACTTGAAATGTGCCGCATGACGCCACATGATGGTTGACAGGGATTCGTTGTGAGCAGTCACAGGTTGGTCGGAATTGACAAAAGGAGGATGAGATGACGACGATCGTGAGGAAGGGACTACCGTTGGCGGCCACGGTGCTGGTTCTGGCCTGTGCCGATCTGGCCATGGAGGCGGACCGGATACCCACCTCGATGGAGATTTCCAATCACAGTATCCTCATTATGGAGGGCGAGACGGCGCAGTTCGATGTCGTCGTGCGGGACCAGAACGACGAGGTCATGCCGTTGCCTTCATGGGCCTCTCCCACCTGGGAACTGATCGACGATCCTTCCATCGCGGACATATCGCCGAATGGAACCGTCACACCCAGGAAGGGTGGAGAGAGCCGTCTCACGGCTGAGTTGGCCGGGTTGGGTGCCGCCGCGCGGATTCGCATCAATCCCGACGAGGTGGTCCTCACGGCTCCGCTCATCTACGTGACCCAGAGCGCCCAGACCCGCGAGGGTGACGTCGATCTCATCGCGGGGCGTCGAGCGCTGGTTCGAGTCTTCATGGTCGGGGACGAAACGAGCTTCTACGGGCCCAGCGTCCGGATCCGAGTGCTGCATGAGGATCAGGAGATCTTCCAACAGGTCTTTCCGGGGATGCGCGACCGGACTCCCAACGAGGTCATCGAGGGTGAGTTGGACGGGTCCGTCAACGGTGTGATTCCGGCTGCGGCGATGCGGCCGGGGGCTCGAATGGTTGTCGAACTCGACCCCGAGGGTGTGGTGCCGCTGGCGGCGGGCTCCCAGACGCGCTACCCGACGAGTGGCTCGATGGAACTCTCCATAAGGGCACCGCAGATGTTCCGCCACATTATCGTTCCGACCATCAACACGGCGTCCGGCAACGAATCGATTGTCGCCTGGGCCAATTCACTGCACCTCGACCACCCCTATATGAATCTGATCCGGTCCCTGCTGCCGGTCGGCGAGATGGAATTGGAGATCCACGAAACCTACCGTACGCTCACCAACACCTTCAATGATTGGATAAACTGGTTGAATGACATGGTCACCCTGCAGCGGCGAGAGGGGCGGCGCGGCTACTACTATGGGGCTACCGCGCAGCCGGCCGGGGGTCTGTTGGGGGTCGCGTATCTCGGTGTTGCAGCGAGTGTGGGAGTCAGTCGGGCCGATGTCCACACACATGAAGTGGGCCACAACATGAACCTGCAACACGCACCGTGCGGCGTTGGCGGGGACCCCGAGTATCCGCACGGAGGTGCAAACATCGGGGTGTGGGGATATGACTTCTTCCAGGAACGCCTGAAGGATCCGCGCGACTTCAAGGATGTCATGAGCTACTGCGATCCGGTCTGGATCAGCGACTACCACTTCACCAAGGCCACCCTTTTCCGGCTCGGCGGGGATGCCGGTGTCGTTCTCGACGCCGAACCGCCGTCGGTCGATGGCCCGGCGGGCGAGATGCTCGTGGTGCGGGGAGTGATTCTGAATGGAGAGGTGACGCTCGAACCCGCGTTTGTCGTCACGGGGGCGCCATCGCTTCCCGAAGCCGACGGCCCATACCGCGTGGATGGGATTGGCGAGAATGGACAGACGGAGTTCTCGCTCTCGTTCTCGGCGACCCCGATGGAATATGGAGGAGGGGGCTTCGTGTTCCTGATGCCGTACAAGCCTGAATGGGCCGAGACGCTGGACCGGATGGTTCTGACGGGTCCGGAGGGCACGGACACGGTGACCCGCACCGGTTCGCCCCCGATGGCCGTGGTCACGAATCCGGCCACCGGGAACATCCAGGCCATCATCAGGGACTGGGACGGGGGCGCGCTGCCCGGCGAAGGTGTCTCGAGGATCACGATTACGCGGGGGGTTCCGACGGGCGCGGGGCGGTAAGCCAGAACAGGTTCGGTTGCGGGTGACCAGGGCCTCCGCCCCGGCTAGATGCAGGGGACCGTATTCAACGTCATCGGTCCGTTTGGCGAGAGCTGCCGCGTCCGGCCCTCACCCTTGAAAAGCGCTGCATGACGCCACATCATGGTTGACAGGGACTCGTTGTGAGCAGTCACAGGTTGGTCGGAATTGACAAAAGGAGGATGAGATGACGATGATCGTGAAGAAGGGGCTACCGTTGGCGGGCACGGTGCTGGTTTTGGCCTGTGCCGACTTGGTCATGGAGGCGGACCGGACACCCACATCGATGGAGATCTCCCAGCACAGCGTTCTGCTGCTGGAGGGAGAGACAACGCAGTTCGATGTCGTGGTTCGGGACCAGAACGACGGGGTAATGCCGCTGCCGTCGTGGGCTCCTTTGCAGTGGGAGCTCGAAGACCCTGCCTTCGCGGACGTCTCGGCCGACGGTCTCGTCAATCCTGTGAAGGGTGGGGAAACCCTCCTCAAGGTGAAGCTGGCCGGGCTGGGAGCCGCCGCGCGGATACGCGTCAATCCCGCCCAGGTGCTTCTCACGGCACCGCTCATCCAGTTGACGCAGGCCACCCAGACCCCCGAGGGGACCGTCGAACTGATCGCGGGGCGGCGGACGCTGGTACGGGTCTTCATGGTCGGGGACGAAATCAGCTTCTACGGGCCCGGCATCCGGCTAAGGGTGTTGGATGGGGATCAAGAGATCTTCCACCAGGTCTTTCCGCCGATTCGTGACCGGACTCCCGACGAAGTCATCGAGTCGGAGTTGGACGCGTCGGCCAACGGCGTGATTCCGGCCTCGGCGATGCGGCCGGGTGTGAGGCTGGTGGTCGAGCTCGATCCGGAGGGCGTCGTGCCGTTGGCGCCGGGTTCCCAGACACGCTATCCGGCGGAGGGCTCGATGGAGCTCAAGGTGATCGAGCCGCAGACGTTCCGTCAGATCATCGTTCCGACCGTTTCTCCGACCTCAAACAACGAGTCGATTCTTGACTGGGCCCAATCCCTGGATGTCAACCACGCGGACATGCGGCTGATCCGGTCCCTCCTGCCGATCGGCGACATGGAGCTGGAGGTCCACGAAACCTACCGCACCTCGTCGGTCGATACCTTCCAGGGCTGGTTCAGTTGGCTCAATGACATGGTCACCCTTTTTCAGCAGGAGGGTCGGCGCGGCTACTACTACGGGGCTACGACACAACCGGCTCAGGGTCTGTTGGGCGTGGCCCGTATCGGTGTTCCGGCCTCCGTGGGGGTCAACTGGCCCGATACCTACACACATGAAGTGGGCCACAACATGTTCCTGTACCACGCGCCGGGATGCGGAGCGGGCGGCCCCGATCCCAACTATCCCTACGGCGGTGGAATCATCGGCGTGTGGGGGTACGATTTCTACCGCAACGTGCTGAAGCACCCACGCGACCTCCTCGACGTGATGACCTACTGTGACCCGGTCTGGATCAGTGACTACCACTTCGAGCGTGCGACCCAGTTCCGCCTTGGCGGGGACGGTGGGGTCATTCTCCAGCCGCCGCCCGCCGCGGCCGCCGCAATCGGCGAGATGCTCGTGGTGCGGGGTCTGATTCTGAATGGAGAGGTGATACTGGAACCCGCATTCGTCGTGACGGGGCCGCCGGCGCTTCCCGAGTTCGATGGCCCCTACCGTGTGGAGGGGATCGCAGTGGACGGCCAGACCGAGTTCTCGCTGTCCTTCACGCCGGACCCGCAGGAACACGGTGGAGGCGGCTTCGTCTTCCTCCTTCCGTATCAGGCGGAATGGGCCGAGACGCTGGACCGGATGGTTCTGACTGGTCCCGAGGGCAGGGACACCGTGACTCGCAGCGGTTCGACCGCGATGGCGGTGGTCACGGATCCGTCCACCGGGCAGATCCGGGCCATCATCAGGGATTGGGACGGGGGGCCGCTGCCGGATGAGAGTGTCTCCAGGGTCACGATTACGCGTGGGATTCCGACGGGCGAAGGAAGGTAGGAGGCGAAAGACGGCCGACCGGGCGATCCACGCACCCGGTCGGCCGTCGGCTTCCACAGGCTGAGTTGGTCGCGCCCCGGCCTCCAGGTCGGTCGCGCCGCGTGGATTCAGTGCCAACGATTGGGAGGCCACAAATGAGGGTTTTCGCACGCAAAGAGTCCCTGATCCTGACGGCGGCGGTCTTTCTTGCCTGCGCCGATCTGGCCCTGGAATCGGATCGCATACCGGCGTCGATCGAAATCTCCCCGCGGGGCGGTTTCTACCTGGAGGGCGAATCGGAAAAACTCAAAGTCGAGGTCCGGGACCAGAACGGCGAACTCATGACGGTCCCCAGTTGGGCGCCGAGATGGAAGATCACGGACACGACAATTGCGCAGGTCGCCCGCGACGGAACCATGACTGCGGTGGGCGGTGGCGAGGTCGTGGTCGGGGTGGAGGTGGCCGGAATGGCGGCTGCTACCCGGTTCCGCATGAATCCCAGCGAGGTGCTGCTCTCCCTGGGGGCGGTCTACCTGAACCAGGTCGCGCAGAACAGGCGCGCCACCGTCTCGCTGGTCCCCGGACGACCGGCTCTCATCCGGGTTTTCGTGGTTGGCGACCAGACCAGCTACTATCACCCCAGCGTCCGGGTCACGCTGTTCCAGGGGGATGAGGAAGTCTACCAGGAGGTGTTCCCGCCGAGAGGGGACTCGACTGCGAAAACGATCGTGGAGTCGAATCTCGTAGACTCGCATAACGGTTTCGTGCCCGGCCACTTGATCCGGCCCGGGGTCGGCATGGTCATCGAACTCGACCCGGAGGGCGTGGTGCCTCTGGCTCCGGGCTCCCAGACCCGGTATCCGGCAACGGGCACAATGGCCCTCGACGTGATCGAGCCGCCGGTACTCCGTCAGATATTCGTGCCGACCATCGCGGCCTTCACGCCGGACCGGGGGGTCCACAACTGGACCGACGGACTCACCCCCGACAGCCGCCAGTTGGGCATGACCCGGACCCTCCTGCCGATAGGGAACATGGAGGTGGTGATCCACGAGGACTACAGCACCGGGGCGGATCTGAGAACGACCGTTGGATGGGGGGAGTGGATCCAGGAGATGCGGGTCCTGTTCGAGCAGGAGAGCCGACGGGGCTACTACTACGGGGTCGTGCGGATAAACGGCGCCGCGTACGGCGGGCTGGGCTATATCGGTTTTCCGGTGAGCGTGGGGCTGACCAGCGACTACATCTATGCCCATGAGCTGGGACACAACATGAACCTGTTGCACGCGCCCTGCGGGGGCGCCGGAGGGCCGGACCTCCGGTATCCACACGCTGGAGGCTCCATAGGAATCTGGGGATACGACGCTGTCGAGGACCGGCTGGTCGATCCCGAGGTCTATGACGATTTGATGGGCTACTGCAGCCGGCGCTGGATCAGCGACTACCACTTCAGCAAGGCCTTCGACCACAGGCTGGCGGGTGACGGCGGGGTCGTTCTCGACGCCGAACCGGCGGCGGATGGCGAAGCGGGCGAGATGCTCGTGATATGGGGTCTGGTTCAGGATGGACAGGTGAAGCTCGATCCGGCGTTCCTCGTGGATGGGCCGCCGGTGCTTCCCGAGGCCGATGGTCCCTACAGCGTGGAAGGGATCGGTGTGGATGGACGGACCGAGTTTTCGCTGTCGTTCTCGCCGACCCCGCTGGAGCACGGGGGAGGGGGATTTGTCTTCTTCGTTCCGTACCGGCCTGACTGGGCCGAGACGCTGGACCGGATGGTCCTGACCGGGCCCGAAGGGACGGACACCGTGACGCGCACCGGTTCGCCCCCGATCGCCGTGGTTACCGATCCGGCCACCGGGAACATCCGGGCCATCATCAGGGACTGGGACGGGGGGGCGCTGCCCGGCGAGGGTGTTTCGAACGTGACGATTTCGCGGGGAATTCCGACGGGCGAGAGACGGTAGCGGGGGCGGTCTGGGCGAGAGACAAGCTCCGGGCACCGGCCCGCGATCTCGTTCAACCGCGAAGTTTCTACCCGAACAGCGCCCTCCCATCCTCGCCGTCCACGAATTCGGCGAAGCCCTGCGCGTCTCTCGCGGCCGCCCCGATCCGCTCCACACCGCGCCGGATATCGTCCATGCTGTTCGCGATCGACAACCGCAGGAAGTCCTGCCCCCCGGCCCCGATCCGCCCGAACGACGCCCGGTCCATCGAGGCCACCCCGTAGCGGTACAGCAGGAACATCTGTAGCACGCCCGCGGGTGTGGTCTGGGTCCGGCCCACCTTGTGAAACCTTTCACAAGCCTCGTACACCCCCAGCCGCTCGCACACCCCCGATACATCCGGGAAGACATAGAATGCGCCCTTCGGCGTCCGGCACCTCACCCCGGCGATCTCGTTCAGCGCGGGCACGATCCAGTTCCGCCGCTTCTCGAAAGCGTCCACCATCCTCCGCACCTCGACTGCGGACGCCGGGTCCTCGTACGCGGCCGCGCCCGCCTCCTGCAGGAAGGGCGGCACGCACGACATGATGTTGATGTTGATGTTCGTGAAGATCGCGGCCTCCTCCTCGGTGGGGAGCACCGCCCAGCCGAGCCGCCATCCGGTCATGGCGAAGCCCTTGGAGTGGCCGCTGGCGATCACCGTCCGCTCGGGCATGCCAGGGTGCGACGCGATGCTCTCGTGCTTGAGGCCATCGAAGAGGATCTGCTCGTAGATCTCGTCGGAGTAGATGCGCGCGTCGGGACGGCACCGTTCGCGCACCAGTTCGGCGATCCCGGCGAGCTCGTCCCGTGACTGCACGCCGCCGGTCGGGTTCGAGGGTGAGCAGAGGATGATGAGCTTGGTGCGTTCGGTGACGAGCGCGGCCAGGTCGTCGGCGTTGAAGGCGAAGTTGCGGTCGTCGGAAAGCGGGAGCGGCACCGGCACGGCCCCCACGAAGCGCACCCAGGACTCGTAGATGGGGAAGCCGGGGGAGGGGTAGATGACCTCGTCGCCCTCGTCCACGTAGGTCTGCAGCGTGTAGCCGATGGGCGGCTTGGCACCGGGGGTGACGACGACGCGCCCCGGGGTGACGTCCACGCCGCGGGTGTCGCGTACATGGTTGGCGATGGCCTGGCGGAAGGGGAGGATGCCGGCGGGGTCGCAGTAACCGGAGCGACCGGCGTCGAGGGCCTCGCTGGCCACCTGGTTCAGGTGTGGCGCGCTGCGAAAGTCCGGTGCGCCCAGGTTGAAGCGGATGACGTCCATGCCCCGGTCGACGCAGCGCTGGATGTCGTCGCCGAGCTTGAAGGCGTTCTCGGTGCCCAGGTGGCTCATGCGGCGGGCGATCAGGGGCACGGGGCGATCTCCTTGTGGGTTATGGGGCGGAGGCGGAGCGCCAAGGCGGTCACCCGAAGAGCAGCGTGTCCAGTCCCCGGACCAGTCCCGTGACCTCGCCGACTCTGCGCACGGCCAGCAGCGTGCCGGCCACGTAGGGTTCGGCGCTTTCGCCGGCGTCGTGACGGATGGTGAGACGCTCGCCCGGCAGCCCGAAAAGCGCCTCGACCGAGAGGACGTAGCCCGGTAGCCGCACCGAGTGGACCTGGGTGCCCCCAAGTGATGCGCCTCGGGTGGCCGGCTCGCCGAGCAGGTCCTCGACGGGGCGGTGCAGGCGGTTGGGTGCGATGGTGGCCAGGGACTCGGCTAGTTCGCGGGCCGTACCGCTGGGAACGTCCGGCTTCGCAGCGGGCGCGTAGTCGACGATCTCGCGATGGGGCAGGTGACGGGCGGCGATCCCGGCGAGGTGCTTGAGGAGGGCGGCCGTGACGGAGAAGTTTCCCGCGGCGATCACGCCGGAATGCGCGGCGAGGGCGGCCGTGTCGAGGTCGCGGTAGTCGGCCGCGCTGAGGCCCGATGTGCCTATGACGACGCGCACCCCCGCCTCGAGGGCGGCCAGCGCATGTCCTTTCACCGCCGACGGATGTGTGTAATCGATCCACACGTCGGGGTTGGCGGCCAGCGCCCGTGCGGGATCGGCCGTGATCGCGACCCCGGCGGGAGTGTCCCGTCCCATGGCCGTTCCCACGTCCTGGCCGGCCGCCTCTCGCGCCACGCCGGCCACCAGCCGCAGGTCCTCCGAGCGCAACACGGCCTCAGCGACGGCGCTGCCGGTCCAACCGGTGACGCCCGCGACGGCTACACGATGGTTCATGGGGCTGAACCGAATTGACTAATGGCTTGACTAACCCGTTTCCGCCGCCTCTCGCCGCACCGCAATCCCCATCACCTCGAATCTGGCCTCGAAGAGGAGCGTCCCCGATCCGAGGAAGGCGCGCGCCGGGTATTCGGTGGTGAAGTACGTCCGGTAGACGCTGTTGAAGGCGCCGTAGTCCCCCACATCGGAGGCGTAGACCTGCACGACGACCAGGTCGTCCATCGTCAGTCCCGCGGTCTCCAGCACCCCCTTGATGTTGTCGAGGACGTTGGTGGCTTCCTGCTCGGCCGTTTCGGGGACCTGGCCCCCTTCCAGGCCGAGCATTCCGGATAGGTAGAGCGTGTTGCCGACCCAGACCGCCCCGCTGAAGGGCGCGACTTCGCCGTCGGCGGGTGAGCGCGGGTTGACGTACTCGACGACAGGCGGCGCGTCTGTCGCGTCGTCTGCGTCGTCGGCCTCGTAGTCGCACGCGGCTGATAGCGCGACGAGGGGCAGGATGAGCAGTATGGAACGGTTCATCGAGAAGGTCTCCGAGGGGGGATTCGGGTCGTCCGATGGGCGTCAGGGCCCTATCTTGCAGGTCGGACACGAGGTCTGCCGGCTGCGAGTTTACGCGGGTGCGACGGGGCGCGGCAAGGGCAGCGTCCCACGCCGGGCCCGGACCTCCGCCTGCGCTACGGGCCGCATTGCCCGGGGGAAACGGGAGAACGGAAATGAGAGTCGGCATCGGTCTTCGCCCGGCATGGTGTATTCTCCTCGCGGCCGTCGCGGGATGCAACGAACCGGATGCACCTGCCGGGGCAGGCACGCAAGTCACCGACTCCGCCGGCATCAGCATCGTCACGAGTCCGCCCGTCGACGCGGTCTACGCCCGGTTGGCCGGGGAGCCGGCGCTTTCGGTCGGGGAACTGGACGGACCCGAGGAGTACCTCTTCGGCCACATCGCGTCGGTGGCCCGAGATGGGGCAGGCAACCTGGTTGTGGCCGACGGCCGGGCTGGAGAGATCCGCGTGTTCGATACGCAGGGACGCCACCTGCGGACCTTCGGAGGAATGGGCGAGGGACCCGGTGAGTTCCAGGTGCTGAGCGGAGCGTGGCCGGTCCCGAGCGGGATCGTCACGGTGGACCGGGACCAGCAGCGGATCACGCGCTTCGGTGCCGAAGGCTCGCTGGTCGCGACCGCCCCGTTCACCGGCATTGACGAGATGGGTTTGTTCACCACCATGGGCATGGCCGGCTCCGGGATGGTTCTGAACCAGGTCAAGGACATGGGAATGGCGTCGCTCGATGAATCGTCGCTGGACGATGCGGCGGAAGCCCTCGAGGACGATGGTGCTTCGGTCCTGTTCCTCAGGCACGGGTTGAACGGCGATCTGGTCGACACTCTGGCTCGAAGGCCGGGCGAGAAGATGTTGATGAGGACCTCGGGCAGCGGCGACATGATGAGCGTGGACGTGTTGAGGGTTCCGTTTTCCAGCCGCCCCACCGCGGTGGGATCCCCCCGGGGCGCGGCGGTTACCGGAGGCGCCGCGTACGAAGTCGCTCTTTTCGGCGCTGCGGGCGAGCTGACCCTGATCGCGCGCCTCGACGAGGCTCCGCCCCAGCGCACGGCCGAGCACCTCGAGGCCCATGTCCGGGGCTCGGGCAATCCGTTCCTCCAGGACGAAGCGTCGGTTCGAGCGATGGTCGAGATGTACCAGGGCATGCCCCTGCCGGATCGGCTGCCCGGCTATACGGAACTCCTCTTCGCCGACACGGGGGAGGTTTGGGCGCAACGGTTTATTCCGCCCGGTGGTGAAACGGCGCACTGGGATGTGTTTGGCGCCGACGGGGGCCACCTTGGGCGGGTTGAGGTCTCCACAACGTTCCAGATCCGGGAGGTGAGCCGCGGGCAGGTCGTCGGGGTCGCCACGGACGAGCTGGGGGTGGAGCGCGTCGAAGTGCGCGACCTTGGCCTGGCAGCTGGATAAGGTCCGAGGGATCGTGAAGGGCGCATGGCGGGGGGGGTCATGAGGCGCACGGTTGTTGTCGGGGTGGCGATCGCAGTGGCCGCTTGCGGCGAATCGCCGGAAGACACCTCCTCCGGCATCGAAATCACCGACTCGGCCGGGATCAGGATCGTGACAAGCCCGCCCGGGGACGCGGTTTACGCCGAGTTGGCGACGGAACCGGCCCTCTCGATCGGCCTTCTCGACGGCCCCGACGAGTTCCTCTTCGGTGACATCGAGTCCGTGGGGCGTGACCCGTCGGGGAACGTGGTCGTGGCCGACGAACAGGCCCTTGAGATTCGCGTCTTCGACCCGGAGGGCGGCTACCTGCGGTCGGTGGGGAGGGAAGGGGAGGGGCCGGGAGAGTTCCTGGACCTGACCGGTGCCTGGACGCTTGCGGATGGAAGCATTGTGACCGTGGACTACCGCCTGGACCGGATCACCAGGTTCGATGAAGCGGGCGCCCCGGCCGGCACGGCCACGTTTGCCAACCCGGACGACCTGATCGTCCTTCCGGTCGCACTCGGCGGACCCGGAGCGATCCTGAGCAGTGCGACACGCTTCGACCTCCCTTCCCGGCGGGCCATGGCCGGGTGGCTCGAGGACGCGATGGAGAGCATGTTCGCGGGGGACAATCAGAGGGTTTTCTTCCTGCGCCACCGTTTCGACGGCACCCTGATCGATACCGTGTCGGAGGGGATCGACCAGGCCCGGGCCAGCTTCTCGTCAGGGAGCGGCGCGGACATGCAGGTGCAGATGATGGCCGTGCCGTTTTCACCCGCCTCCATGGCCACGGGATCGGCGCACGGCGTCGCGTTCACGCGTGGCACAGCCTACGAAATCAGCGTCTTCAACGAAGCCGGCAACCTCCGCCTGATCGCGCGCCTGGACGAATCCCCCACGATCCGCACCGAAGAACACCTGGAGACCTACGTGAGGAATCCCGGTGGCCGCGAACGCGACGAAGCGTGGATCCGGGAGCGGCTCGAGCAATACCGGACCCTTGACCTGCCGGAGTCGCTCCCAGCGTACACGGACGTCCTCTTCACGGATACGGGGGACATCTGGGCTCGGCGCTACCGCATGCGGGGCGATTCAATGGACCGTTGGGACGTGTTCGCCGCCGATGGCGTTCATCTCGGCCGCGTCCACATTCCCGCGTCGCTCCGGGTCGAGGAGGTCAGCCGCGGCCAGATCGTCGGCGTCGCGACGGACGAATTCGGCGTGGAGCGCGTCGAAGTGCGCGACCTTAGCTTCAGTGGGCGGTAGCTGGTCCACGCCGCGAGGGCAGACCGCCGACCCGGGCCTCGGCCGAAAACGCCGGCCCTTGTGGAGCCACCTTGCCGGCGCCCGCGGACCTCGGCCGCGCAATCCTTCACCTCAATCAACAGGAGACACCCAGTGAGCCACAATCTCGAATGGCGATATCACCGCCCCGGCTGAACCGGTTGCAAACGTACGCAGGAGTTTCTTGCGCAGAACGATATCGAGGCGGCCGAGACGCGGAATGCGAGCAGGGATCCCGTCGTCGCGGACGAAGCCCTGACCCTGCTCGAAGGCATGACCGAACTTCGCGTGGCCAAGGGGAAGAAGGTGGTGCGGGTGGACCTGTCGGCCGATGACCGGCCCCCCGACAGCGAGCTCGTCAAGCTGATGGTCAGCCGCTGGGGCAAGCTCAGGGCCCCGACCATGAAGGTCGGCACCACGCTGGTGGTGGGGTTCAACCGGGACATGCTCGCGTCGGTCTTAGGGACGCAGTAGCCAGGGGCAGGAAGCCTCGCCGGTCGAGTGACAAGTTTGTCGGTGCCTGGACTGCCTCGCTCGGCCCACCACTGGCGGGACCGCCCGATCATGCCCAACCTTTCCCCTGACCGACCTCACCACCCCAGAACCGGAGTCCCCGACGATGACACCCCGGCGCTTCCGCCCCTTCGCCTTCGCCCTCTCGCTCACCCTGCTGGCCGCGGCGGCCGTCACTCCTGCCTTCGCGCAGCAACGCGCCCTCGACCACGACGACGGCCTGCGCTGGAACCGGATCACCGGCTCCTCGCTGTCGCCGAACGGGTTCTGGCTCGTCTACGTGCTGACCGCCATGGAAGGCGACCCCGTTCTCACGATCAAGGCCGCGCGTGAAGGCGCCGACGAGGTCACCTTCCGGGGAACACGCCCGACCTTCACCTCCGATTCGCGCTTCGTCGTCTACTCCATCCCTCCCGTCGAAGCGGTGGTCGACTCGCTGAAACAGGAAGGCAAGAGGGGCGACGACCTGCCCGAGGACTCGCTCGGGTTGATCGCGGTGGACGGTGGGGAGGGCCGGACGATCGGCGCGGTGAAAAACTTCAAGGTGGCGAGTGAAGGTAACTGGGTCGCATACACGCCGGTCGAGGACGACGAGGAGGAAGAGGGCGAAGGCGCCGAAGAGGAGGGCGCCGAGGAGCCCGAGCCCGAGCCTGAGCCGGAACCGGAGGAGGAAGGCGAAGAGGAGGATGAAGAGGAGGAGAAGAAGAAGGACGAAGGATCGCCACTGGTCCTGCTCAACCTGGCCACCGGTGAGGAGACGCGCTACGAGAAGGTGACCGCGTACTTCTTTGCCGAAGAGGCCGCGGTGCTAACCTTCGCCACCTCCGCCGAGGACGGCGAGGGCGACGGCGTCTTCGTGGTCAGCCTGGACGACATGTCGCAGCACGCGGTCATGGAGGGCAAGGGGAACTACAAGGGTCTGGTGGTGACCGAGGACGGGTCGCAGGTCGCCTTCCTGTCCGATCGCGACGACTACGAGGCCGACGAGCCGGAGTTCACCCTGTACCGGGGTACCGGGCCGGCCTGGGAGGGGACGGCAGTCGCCAATTCGGCCACCGATGGCGTGCCCGCGGGCTGGTGGGTCAGCGACAACGGCGGCGCCCGATTCTCCGACGGGGGCGGGCGTCTCATCTTCGGCACGGCCCCGAGACCCGAACCCGAGGAAGAGGACGAGACCCTCGACGAGGACAAAGTCACGCTGGACATCTGGAACTGGAAGGACCCGTTCCTGCAGCCCATGCAGCTGGTCCAGGCCAACCGGGAACGCAACCGTACCTACACCGCGGTGGCCGATCTGGACGCGGGTAAAGTGGTCCAGCTCGGTACCGAAGAGGTGCCCGACGTGAGCTTCCCCGCCGAGGGAGACCCGCGCTGGGCGGTGGGCGTCTCGAACCTGCCGTACCGCCAGCTCGTCTCCTGGGACGGGCGCTACAACGACTACTACGCCATCGACGTGGCCACCGGCGAGCGCCGCCTCGTTGCGGAGGAGACCAAGGGCTTCGCCTCTCCATCCCCCTCGGGCGGCTACGTCTCCTGGTGGGACGGTGCGGCCCGGCACTGGATGGTGGCCCCGCTGGCCGGCGGCGACGCGATCGCGGCGAGCAAGGGTGTCCCCCACGCCGTCTGGAACGAGCTCGACGATCACCCCGACCTGCCGCCCCCGTACGGCTCGGCGGGGTGGACCGAAGGCGACGAGGCCTTCCTCTTCTACGACCGCCACGATGTCTGGCGCTTCGAGCCCGCCACCGGCCAGACCACCAACCTGACCGCGGGTGCCGGTCGCGCCGGCAACATGCGTTTCCGCTACACGCGCACCGACTTCGAACAGAGCCACATCCCCGAGGGCGAGGCGCTCTGGGGCGCCTTCCACTACACGAACAAGCAGTCCGGCTTCTACCGCGGGCGCACGGACCGGGAGGCCTCTCCCGAGCAGGTCGTCATGGCCGACAAAACCCTCCGCTTCAGCTTCGGCGGCCATGCCGACGACGCGGACCGCTGGCTCATGACCCGGCAGGATTTCCGCGAGTTCCCCGACCTCTGGGTGACCGACGGCGAGATCACCGACATGGTGAAGCTCACCGACGCCAATCCCCAGCAGTCCGAGTACCGGTGGGGGACGGCGGAGATCGCCGAGTGGAACTCGAACGACGGGACGCCGCTCCAGGGCATCCTGATCAAGCCCGACGGCTTCGACCCCACGCAGAAGTACCCGATGATGGTGTACTTCTACGAGCGCAGCTCCGACGGGCTGCACTCCTACCGCCCCCCCACGCCGGGCGGCTCATCCGTCTCCTTCTCTTTCTACGCCAGCCGCGGCTATGTGGTCTTCGTCCCGGACATCCCGTACGAGGTGGGCTACCCGGGCGAGAGCGCGCTGGACGCGGTGGTGCCCGGCGTGCTGAGCATCGTGGCGCAGGGATTCGTGGACCGGGACAAGATCGGCGTGCAGGGGCACTCGTGGGGCGGCTACCAGATCGCGTACATGATCACCAAGACGAATCTCTTCGCGGCGGCCGAGGCGGGCGCCCCGGTCAGCAACATGACGAGCGCCTACGGGGGCATCCGCTGGGGGTCGGGCATGAGCCGCATGTTCCAGTACGAGCGCACCCAGAGCCGCATCGGGGGCACGCTGTGGGAGTCCACCGCCGAGTACATCCACAACTCGCCGGTCTTCTACGCCGACAAGATCCACACGCCGCTCCTCATGATGCACAACGACGAGGACGGCGCGGTCCCGTGGTACCAGGGGATCGAGATGTTCGTGGCGATGAGGCGGTTGCAGAGGCCGGTCTGGATGCTCAACTACAACGGCCAGGGACACGGACTGAGCCGCGAGGCGGACCGCAAGGACTGGGCGATCCGCATGCAGCAGTTCTTCGACCACTACCTCATGGACGCGCCCGCCCCGATCTGGATGGAGGAAGGGGTGCCGGCGATCCTGAAGGGGAAGGATCTGGGACTGGGGGTCAGGGCGAAGAAGATCTCGTAGCCGCACGCTCCAGGAATCTCCGGGCGACCCGCGCCGCCCTGCCGGGCTGGGGGTTGCTCTACGGCCTGCTAGAACGCCTCCACGCCCAGGCTCGCGGTCAAACCGCTGGCCCACCACCTGTAGCGGACTTCGAGTTCCGGTTCCAGGAAGTTCCAGGGGATGAGTGAGCGGAAGTAGCTCACGCGCAGACTCATCGGTCCCCACGCCACGCCGCCGCCGCCGGTGAATGGCCATCTGCGGCGAATCTCCCTTTCCTCACGGTACGCACCGGTCCTATCCGTACCCCCCGACGCGACTTCGGTTTGCATGCGATGGACCCCCGCGAAGAGCAGCATGCGCTTGCTGCCACGACCCAACCTGCGTTCGAGGCCGACGTTCAGACCCATGCCGCTCTTGTTGGTGTACTCCCAATCTCCCGGGCCGATATCGTGAGAGGCATTGCCGTCGGTGGGCTCGATGACGCCCTCGATGCTACGTGGCGCATAGATGATTGCCTCGACCTCGACGTCCAGGAACCAGTTGATCCGGGGCTGCCCCCGAAAACCGCCTGCCAGGTGCATGGTCAACTCGGCCGCGGTCGACTCGGAGGCAGTGAAACTGAAGAGCTGTGCGACCGACACCTCTTTGGTGTGCTCGACCGTGGTCCGGGAAAACCCGGGTGCCAGGCGTACATAGTATCCCGGCTCCTGCGCGACTGCCGGTTCCGCGAGGGAGGCGACGCCGAGCGCAACGATCCAGATTGACGGGTGCATCGCCGGGCGAGACTTGATCATGTGTGGTTCACCTCGTTCCCAGCCCTACCGAGAGGGACAGGCCGTTGACGACGAAGGTATAGTCGAATTCCAGGTCTTCCTGGTTGACGTTGCGGATGACACTCCAACTCGTGGCCGAGCGAAAATAGCGCAGGCGGATGTCGAGCGGCCGAGCGAACGGAAGGGTGAGGCCGATCCCCGTAGTCAAGGGCCACCTCCCGGTCTTCTTCTCGTCATCGATCAGTTCTTCGGATGCGGGATCGGCACCGGCGGAGCGGAAGTCCGAGTTCCATCTCGCAAAGCCGGCGAAGAGGTAGCCCTTGGAGTTGATGGACGCCAGGTTGCGCCCGAGGATGAAGTTACCCCCCAGACCCACCCGGTTGGTGAAGTTCCACGGGCCGGGCCATACCCTGTGAGTGTCGCTGCCCGCGAGGGGGGTGGAACCCTCGACGTCTGGCCGGAGAGAGATCGTCCCCCGGAACTCTCCGCCGATCACCCAGTTCCCCCCGGTCGGCTTGAGGTACCCCAAGTACAAATTGATGCCCCCCTCCGGTGTGACGGTCGAGGACTCGCTGGAACTCGAGCCCGCCGATGTGGTGACCGTCTTTGTGTGCATGACGGACGTTACCGAGACCTCGGGGAGCATCCGCAGGTAGATCGTCGATTGGGCGAGTGTGCCCGCCGGCGCGAACACGCATGCGCAGAGGGTGACGAGGGCGGCACCGAGTGGTTTTCGCACTGAACAGGGTCTCCGGATCATGAGGATGGGGCTCGGCGAAGCTACGGTACGAGGGCGCGGGCGTCAAAACCCCCTGGACAATACCCGGCGTGTGGAGCTGCGTTCCGTGACGGGACAGGTGTGACGCCTTACCTTCGTGCCATGCCAATATACGAATATACCTGTGAAGATTGCGGATTGGACTTTGAGCGGCTGGTGCTGGGCAGCACGCGCCCGTCCTGTCCGGGCTGCGAGAGCACCCGGTTGGAGAGACGGATTTCGCTGCCCCGGGTGAAGTCCTCCGGCACCCACGACATGGCCATGCGTGCCGCGAAGAGGCGGGACGCCGCGCAGGCTCGCGACCGGATGCACGAGCGGATCCGGTACGAAGAGAGCCACGACCGCCACGGGTAGCGGTCCGTGAAGGGATTTCCCGGACGGGAACCGAGGGGCTGACGTGGCCTCCGGACCCGGACTGAGTCGGCGCCTCGGCCTACTGGGCCTGACCGCGACCGGCATCTGCGCCATGCTCGGGGCGGCGATCAACGTCATCCCGATCATGCTGCAGCGAAGCGTGCCGGGGATCGGACCCCATGTACTGCCGGCGTACGCCTTTGCGGCGTTGCCCGCCCTGCTGGCGGCGCTTGCCTACGCCAGCCTGGCCTCGGCCATGCCCCGGGCGGGGGGCAGCTACGTCTACGTGAGCCGCTCCCTCAGCCCGTACTGGGGCTTCGTGGCGAGTTTCTCGCAGTGGTTCGGGCTGTCGATCGCGATCGGAGTCGTGTCGTACGTGCTGATTCCGTTTCTGCGCGATATCGCGGATGCGGTGGGGTGGGCGGGGACGGCCGAGGCGCTGGGCAGCGGGCCCGTGCGCGTGGGGCTGGCACTGGCCTTTCTGTGGACCTTCGTGGGGGTGAACCTGCGGGGACTGGGCGCCTATCAGCTCACGCTGGTGCCGATGATGTTCGTCATGTTCCTGCTGGGGAGCGTGGTGATCGTGGCGGGCTTCATGTTCGACCACGGCGACTTCTCCGCGGCGCTCATGGCGGCCGAGGGGCGGGCTGTCCCCCCGGAGCCGGATGCGCCCTTCCAGATCGGTCCCTTCCTCGCTGCGGCGGCCCTTCTCTTCTCCTCCTTCATCGGTTTCGACGCGATCGCGCAGGCAGGGGGCGAGGCGAGGCGGCCCGCGCGCAACCTCCCCCTCGCGACCGGTCTCGCGGTCGTCACGGTGGGGACGTTCTACCTTCTCTTCGCGGCCGCCATCTATCACGCGGTGCCGTGGAGCTTCGTGGCGGAGGAGGCGCAGCTGCGCGACCTTACGGCGCCGGGTCTGCTCGGCTACCTGCTTCCCGTGGGCTGGACGGTGGCGATCGTTGCGGGGGCGGCGGTGGCGCTCATCAATGACCTGCCCGCGATGTTGCTGGCGGTGTCGCGACTGATGTTCGCGTGGGGGGAGGATGGGGTTTTTCCACGCGGGGTCGCGGCTGTGCACCCGCGGCGGCGGACGCCGCATGTCGCGCTGGTGGCGAGTGGGGCCATGGCTTCCGTGGGCATATTGGGAAGCCACTTCGCGGGGGACTTCTTCCTCGGTGTCGACATCCTGGTCACCTCCATGCTGGTCAACTTCCTCCTGATGTCGCTATCGCTGCTGACGCTGGCGCGGCGCAATCCAGAGCGCGCGGCCGAGATGCGGGTGCTGCGCGGGCGGGGTGGGCAGTGGGTGGCCGGAGTGGCAGGGATCGCGCTTCTCGGTGTGTTTCTGGTCGTGCACATCCACAAGGACCTGAGCGCCGAGGTGGGGGCGTGGTACTTCCACTCGACGTGGTTGTGGCTCGGTGTGATGGCGGTTGCGTCGGGGATTTTCGTGCGCGAGATGCGGCGGTTGAAGCGGGGTGGGGGGGATGTGGAGGCGGTGTTCAGGGAGTTGCCGCGTGGGTGAGGTGGGGGTCCAGCGGTGGATTCGAAGGGGCCGTGACCCACATGTGCGGCCCATCTCGCGGGCTTCGCCCCCGGAGCCTATTGTGAAAGCGAAGGGCTGTGAGAGCGAAGTGCGCCGTTGACCGAGGAGGACAGGAATGTCGGATCCGTACAGGGAAGCCAGCAGTAGCGAACCCGGAGGAAGGCGGACTCTCCCCTGGACCGTTCTGCTCGCGGGCGGGGCCTTCATGGCTCTGCTGATCGCAGTGGGGGTATGGATGGCGGTGGCTGGGCGAGGGTCGTTCGATCCATCGCCCGAAGCGGTGACGGCGTTGAACTTCAGACAGGCGACGGCAAGGGCCGCGGCCGCCGGTGCGGTCCTGCAGGCACCTGAACCACGCACGGGACTTCAGGTCGGTGTAGCCCATGGGCTCGCTGACGCCCGCCACTTGGCTACGGCCGCGGCCGCCGTGCTGGAGTCGATTCTGGAGGACGACGGTTACACCTTCACCGCGGTCGGTGAAGACCGTGACTTCAGCCTTGATGTCACACGGGAAACCGATGATCGGATGCAAATGAGTCGAATCAGGATCCCAGTGGTCGCGGACCGGATCGACAGGGTAGCGCGGAGGAAATCGCGCCTGTTGTCCATTGGTCCAGGCCTGCCTACCTGGGTGCCCGTGTACCCGGGGGCGCGAAGATTCGTACTTGCAGCGAGCCACTCCACTGGTGACCTGGACTATGCCGGTCTTGTCGTGGACGCCGGCGCCGAAGAGATCGTCGACTGGTATGAGGACGTTGCCAGCTGGATTGAACAAGATGCGACGGATCCTTCTCTCCAGGCCGAAGGGCGCGTGACAACGGTTCGGATGGGGCCCGACGGCAGGGTCCGCGGGAGGTTCGCGATGCAGTGGGATGACCGCCTGGTTTCGCTTGTCGTCACCGAGGACGAGAACGGGGACAGCATGATCGTCCTGTTGTTCATGGGGTGACGACGGAGCAGCGGCTTGAGGGCCTTCGGGACCGTAACGAGTGTGTCCGTATCAAGATGAAGGGGGTTGTGGAATGTCGGTTGCATTGAGCGAAGGTGTGTCGCGCAGGAGGGGATTTTTCCGTTTCAACACGGTCGCGCTTGCCGGAGGATGCCTGCTGTTGGCAGGAGGGGCATCGCCGAAGGTTGCGTGCCTCCAGGAGAGCGAGTCGGCCGCGGACGAGCGGCGGAGTATGGCTCCGAAGCTGGCCGGCGCGATCGCAACGGTGTTGAATTCGACGTTGGTGGATCGGGGGTGGAGAGTCACGCCGGCTGGAGACGGATCCGGGTTCGCATTCGAGGTGAGCGGTCCGAAGGGAAGGCCGATGGAATTCGAATTCCCCACCCTGACCGATATCCTCGACAAGCGGGCGCGCGGTGAAGCCGGCTTCGCCGAGTTGGGCGGGGCCGGACTCATGGAAGAGGGATCTCCGCCCGACTGGGTGCCCCTCTACCCCGGCGTACGCTCCAACGCGAGCACGTCCGTCAAGTCGAACGATCTGGTCGTTGGGGGAGGTGTGTACGTGGCGGGCGCGAGCACCGCGGATGTGTTGATGTGGTACTTCAAATGGGCCGATCGCATAGACACCAGCGGTCGGGCGCTGAAGCTGTACATACCCGCTTCGGGTTCGGGCGGCATCGGGCGTTTCGAGCTCGTATTCGATCTCCGGTCGGTGACGGTGTTCGCGACCGAGGACGGCCGTGGCGCCAGCCTCCTGGTTGTCGTCTACACGAAGTTTGCCGAGGGCGCGGAGATTCCGGCGGGGGAAGCGACCTCCCCGGGCGGAAGCTGATCGCGGTGGCGGAGTGACGGCAGCCATGGGAGATGGCCTCGCGGACAGCCGCGGCACCCTTCTCGCCCCGGGGCTGGAAATCTCCCGGATCGTCACCGGAATGTGGCAGGTTGCCGACCAGGAGCGTGGGGGGGAAGAGCTTGATCCGGCCTCCGCCGCCGGCTCCATGGATCCCTACGCCGACGCGGGCCTTACCACCTTCGACATGGCCGACCACTACGGTTCGGCCGAGGTGATCGCAGGGACGCTGGCGGCTCGCCGCGCCGACATCCAGCTCCTCACCAAGTGGGTGCCGGAACCGGGTCCTGCCAGCGCCGCAACGGTGGCAGCCGCGGTCGACCGCGCGCTGGGCCGCCTCGGCACCGATCGCATCGACCTGCTGCAGTACCACGCCTGGAACTACGCCGATCCGAGCTGGCTGGACTGCCTCTTCGAACTGGCGGAACACCAGACGGCGGGCAGAATCCGCCACCTCGGCCTGACCAACTGCGACGCCGTCCACCTCGACATGGCGGTGCGCAGCGGCGTGCCGATCGTTTCGAACCAGGTCTGCTTCTCGCTGCTGGACCGGCGGGCGGCGGGTGCGATGACCGAGGTTTGTGGGCGACACGGGGTGGCGCTGCTTGCGTACGGGACGCTGACTGGAGGCTTCCTGAGCGAGCGGTGGCTGGGGCGTCCCGAGCCGCCGATCGACGAGTCGTTGACCTGGTCGCAGATGAAGTACCGCCGCTTCGTTGATCAGGCCGGGGGGTGGGATCGGTTCCAGGGGCTGTTGGCGGTGGTGGCGCGGGTGGCTAAGCGACTGAGTGGGGACAACCCGGGCGTCTCCATGGCCAACGTGGCGTGCCGTTACGTGCTTGAACAGCCGGCCGTGGCCGGGGTCATCGTCGGGGCTCGGCTGGGCGAGCGGAGCCACATCGAGGACAATCTCAGCCTCTTTCGTTTCACCCTCGACGACGAGGCGCGGCGCGATCTGGACGGGGCCTGCTCGGCGCTGGATCCGATCCCCGGCGACTGCGGCGACGAGTATCGCCGTCCCCCTTTCCTCACTGCTTCGGGCGACCTCAGCCACCACCTCACCCACCTCCCCGCGCCCTACCCGGTCGCGCGCTCCGGCACGGTCCAGCTCGTTTCCACCGGGACGCTCTGGGAAGAGATGGCCGGGTACAGCCGCGCGGTGAAGAGGGACGGTCGCATTCATGTCGCGGGGACCACGGCGAGCCACGGCGGCCGCTTGATCGGGGGACGGGACCCGGCTGCGCAGACCCACTTCATTGTCGACAAGATCGAGGGGGCGCTGCAGTCCCTCGGAGCGGGACTCGGGGATGTGGTGCGGACCCGCGTATACATCCGCGAAGGGGTCGACTGGGAGCCGGTGGCGCGAGCGCACGGGGCGCGTTTCGCCGACATCCGCCCCGCGAACACCCTGGTGCACGCCAACACCATCGGCGAAGACCTGCTCGTCGAGATCGAGGCCGAGGCGGAGGTGTCGTGAGGGCCGCGACGGCCGCCCGGTCCCCGTCGGCGGGGTCGGAACCGCCCCGGCCATGATCGGACGGTCCAGGCCGAAGGTCATCCTCTTCGATCTTCTATCCGCCCTGCTCGATTCCTGGTCGCTGTGGGACGACATTGCCGGGGGAGAGGGGCCGGGGCGGCGGTGGCGGATGGAATACCTGGCGCGCACATACGCCATGGGCGCATATGTCCCCTACCTGGACCTCGTCGCGGAATCGGCGGAGGCCGTGGGACTGTCCGGTGCGCGAGCGGCTGAACTCGATGCCCGCTGGGACGAACTGGTGCCATGGCCCGGCGCGGGATCGGTGCTCCAAGGGCTGGCCCGCAACAGACGCCTGGGCGTGGTGACCAACTGCTCGGAGGTGCTCGGTCGCCGGGCGGCCGCCTTGCTGGGCGCCCCCTTCCGCGCCGTGGTCACCGCCGAGTCCGCCGGTTTCTACAAACCCGATGTCCGCATCTACATGGCCGGTGTCGACGCTCTGCACACGCGCCCCGAGGAAGTGCTGTTCGTCGCGGGCTCCCCCTTCGATGTCGTGGGGGCGCACGCGGCCGGCCTGCCCGTTGTCTGGCACAACCCGGCGAAACTTGCGGGGGGCGAAGCCGGGCGGATCCCCATCCCGGTCATCGAGAATCTCGACCAAATCCGGTCGTTGCTGGCGTGATGCTCGTCCGGCGTTACCTTCCTGCCCTGCCAGCCCGGTGCCTCGCCGCTTCCGGCGCTAGCGGCGACTGTCCGCCGCCGGCTGGCGCCGACCAACCGCAAAGGAAGACCGTTCATGTCCAATCGACTCCGCTTCATCGTCCCTGTCGCCCTCGTCGCCGCCACGGCCTGCCTGCCCGACGTGGCTCTCGAGACCGATGCCCAGAAGGCCAGCTACGGGATCGGCCGCAACATCGGGACCTCCCTGGCCGACGTTCAGGAACACCTGGACATGGTGGCGCTCATGATGGGGGTCACCGATGCCCTCAGCGAGATGGAGCCGGCGCTCACCGATGAGGAGATCGAAGCGGCGATGACAGCCTTCAACGAGTTGGTGCAAGAGTCGGCGAGAGAGCAGGGGGCGACTGAGGGAGCAGCCTATCTCGAGGAGAACGCGGCCCGGGAGGGGGTCATGATCACCGAATCCGGGCTCCAGTACGAGATGCTGCGGGAGGGGGACGGGGAGTCGCCCGTGTCCGGTCAGACCGTGACGATTCACTACCGTGGCTCGCTGCCGGACGGAAGCGAGTTCGACTCTTCGCACAGCCGCGGGGCACCCACCACCCTGGCGGTGGACGCCTTCGTCGATGGCTTTTCCGAGGCGCTGAAGCTGATGAAGGTGGGGGGCCAGATGCGCGTGGTCATCCCGAGTGATCTGGCGTACGGGCCGGACGGCAGGGCCCCGGTCATCGGGCCCAACCAGGTGCTGGTCTTCGAGATCGAGTTGCTGGGGGTGGAGTAGGGGAAGGCGTCGTCGAAACGGGAAGGGACGGTGGACAGGATGTCGAGGGTGAATCGCAGGCGAGCCGGAGCGTGCCTTGCAGTCACGGGACTGGTGCTGCTTCTGGCCGGATACAGGGGTGATGCCGGTAGCGGTGGGGGTGTCCAGTCGGCAGGGGCCGTCGAATGGACGGCCCGGATTGACAGCGTCCCGCTACTGACCATCGGCGACGATCCCAACGATCCTCTGCACCAGGTCATCGGCGTCATTCTTGTGGGGGACACACTGATCATCGCGCAGACCAGTTCGGCCTCGCTTCGCTTCTACGACCGCCACACGGGTGAGTTTCTCAAGCGGGTAGGGAGACGGGGAGACGGACCGGGGGAGTACTGGTGGCTCTTGTCGCTGCAACGCGTGGGGAACCGGCTGTATACCTATGATGCCCATCACCGACGGGTGACCGTGCACGACCTGTCCGGTGCGCTTGAACGCACAGTCGACTTTGAGTATTGGGGTACGTACGGCTCCCCGGACTTTGTGGGTGCCTTCGCGGATGGCTCCTTCCTGGTCGCGGCCGAGCTCCAAGCCGGTCGGCCCGGGTCTCCAATGTTTCGCCGCAGCGTCAACGTGCTGGGCAGGTATGACGCGAACGGGGTCTTCGTGGACAGTCTGGGCTACTATCTCGGAGGTGAACTGTTCATTGCACCTCTCGCAGACGGTGGAGAATTGAACAGTGTCCCTCCTCCGTACAGCCGCCTGAGTTCGGCCGGGGTGATCGGCGACGGGTACTACATCCTTGACAATAAGGAGGCGATGATCCCGGTTTTCGACAGGTTCGGGACCCTGCTCCGTGAAATCGGACCCGACAAGCCACCGGAGCCTGTGAGGATTTCGCGCAGGGACCGCGCTCGCCTAGCCGACTACCGTGATCGCATTCGCGATGGCAATCCCGGTGTCGGCGACATCGATTTAGACCAATTCCCGCGGTTCTACCCCTTCTACGGCAAGAGTACCGTCGTTGATGGCGCATTTTGGGTCCTGGACTACCTGGACACCGAGCGTGATGACGCTCGGATGGCCTGGACCGTGTATTCCCACGAGGGAGAGCTGTTGGGGCGCGTGTCGACGGAGGAAAAGCTCTCGGTCCGCGCGGTGGACGGTGACGTTGCCGTCGTGGTGCATCATGGCGGATGGAATGTCGAGACCGTGCAGTTGCGTCGCCTTGTGAAAGAGCGTTGAAGGGGGACTTTGACTGCCCGCGGATGAATCTCGGAGACCACCGGGAGCGGTGCCGCGCATAGCCGTCGCGGGTCTCGAGGCGGGTGCTCAAGCGCGTTCCCCGCGCCGCCCCCTTGCCGTGATCGCGTACAAAACCAGCCCGCTGCCGATCAATGGAATCGCCATCAGCGCCTCGGTGGGCCTGTCCATGGCGATGTAGGTCAGCGTACAGAGCGTCAGCCCGATGTAGACGAGCGGCGTGAAGGGATACCCCCACACCCGGTAGGGACGCTCGGTGTCCGGCTCACGCACCCGCAGCACGAAGACCCCCGCCACGGTCAGCAGGCTGTTCAGTCCCAGGGTGAAGCCCGCGAAGACGAGGATCGTCTCGAAGGACGCGGTGACGATGAAGACCAGGGAAAGCGCGGCCTGGGTCACGATGGCGACCGCCGGGATGCCGTCCCGGTTGGTGCGGCGCAGCCGCCGGAAGAGGGGGTGGTCCTCGCCGATCACCTGCAGCACGCGGGGTCCCGCCATGACCATTGCGCTGACGGTGGAGACGAGCAGCACGGCGAGGGTGACGCCCATGATCGCGGCGCCTCCCGGGCCGAAGGCGTGGGTCGCGGCCACATAACCGACCTCGATCCTGCCCGCCATCGCATCCATCGGAGCCGCTTTCAGGAAGGCGTAGTTCAGCGCGACGTAGAGTACCATGACGAGGAGGGTTCCGCCGCCCAGCACCCGGGGAAGGGTGCGCTGCGGGTCCGCCAGTTCCCCGGTTAGGTAGGTTGCCGCGTTCCACCCGGTGTAGGCGTAGGAGACGTAGATGAGCGCGACGGCGAAGGCGCCACTGAACACGAGCGCGCCGTCGCCTGCAGCCGGGAGCAGTGAAACCGGCTGGGGTGGGTCCGCCAGCGCGACCGCCGCCACACAGAAGGCCAGGATCAGGACCACCTTGACGGTCGTGAAGCTCCGCTGAAGGAGACTTGAACTCCGGTATGTGGTGGCGTGGACCCCGGTCAGCACCACCACCAGCCCCGCGCCGAGCCAGGTGGGCGAAAGGGAGGGGAAGACCGACGCCAGGTACGTGCCGAAGGTGATCGCGGCCAGCGCCGTGGGGGCTGCGAATCCGATCGTTGCCGAGATCCAGCCCGAGACGAGGCCGACCGCGGGGTGGTAGATGCGGGACAGGAAGGTGTATTCGCCGCCGGAACGGGGGATGGCCGCGCCCAGTTCGGCGTACGAGACCGCGCCGCAGAAGGCCGCCGCGCCCCCCACGACCCAGAGGAGGAGCAGGGGGAAGGTGGACTGGATGTCCAGGAGCTGGAAACCGAGGCTGGTGAAGACGCCGGTGCCGATCATGCTGGCTACGACGACCGCGGTGGCGGCGTAGGGGCTGTAGCCTTTCCCGGCGGACAACGGGTCGGCCGCCGTGTCGGCTGAATTCATTGGCGTGGGGACTCCATAGTCGCGAGTATTCACTTGAACGATTCGCCCGCGGGCGGTCGCCGACACCGAAAACTCTTCCGTCAGCACCTTTCGAACCACCCTTGAACCGACTTCCCATCGTCGGGGTGATGGGCGCGGGAGCCCATGCCCACGAAGAGCTGGCCGTGCCGCTCGGGCGGCAGCTCGCCCGGCTCGGGGTCCACCTGCTGACCGGGGGCGGGTCCGGGGTCATGACGTCGGTGTCGCGGGCCTTTGCCGGGGTGGAGGGCCGCGCGGGACTGGTGATCGGGGTATTGCCGCTGGCGGAAGCCATTGGGGGCCCTGGAGCCGGTGGCGACTACCCGAACCCCTGGGTCGAGGTCCCGATCCGGACGCACCTGGGCAAGCTGGGCGCGGATGCGTTTTCGCGAAACCATGTCAACGTGCTCACCTCGGATGTGGTGATCGCGCTGCCCGGCAGCTCCGGCACGGCCTCCGAAGTCGCGCTCTCGATCCACTACGGGCGCCCCCTCGTCCTCTTCGGCGACCTCGACCGCGCCCGCGACCTCCCGGACACCGTCGCAACCGCTGCCTCCGTCGACGAGGTCATCGCCTTCGTGCAGGCCGCGCTCGCCCGCATCGCCGGAGCCGCTTCGCCCCCGTCGTGAGCGCCGCCCCACCCCGCCCCGTCTCCCGTCTCGACGACATCGAGGGCTTCTCCATCGACCGGATCGCGCGGGCCGCCGGCTCGGACCCGGAGATCCTCCGCCTCGAGAACCTCGACACGGACCTGCCCCCGCCCCCGTCCGCCATCGCAGCCACGCGGGCCGCCGTGGGCCGCGACGACGCCAACAGCTACCTCCCCTTCCTGGGCCTCGACGATCTGCGCGCGGCCGCGGCCAGCCACGTCACCCAGCTAAGCGGCGTCCCACATGACCCCGAGACGCAGACCGTCATCACCGCCGGCGGTACGGAGGGCATGCTGAACGCCCTTCTCGCCCTCGTCGAACCCGGCGACGAGGTCATCGTGACCGACCCCACCTACGCGGGCATGCTCCAGCGCGTCCGCCTCGCGGGTGGCGTCCCGCGCTTCGTTCCCTTCGTAGTGAGCGCGGGCCGCTGGACCCTCGACCTGCAGCGCTTCCACGACGCCGTGAGCGACCGCACCCGGGTCGTCTTCCTCATGAACCCGTCCATCCCGTCGGGTGCGGTGCTGACGCGCGAGGACTGGGAGGAGGTCGCGCGGGTGTGCGAGGGCCGCGGCATCTGGCTCCTCTACAACGCCGCGATGGAGCGCATCCTGTACGGGGGCCGCGAGTACATCCATCCCGCGAGCGTGGGCGGGCTGGCCGACTGGACGATCACGGTGGGGTCGGTGTCGAAGGAGTACCGCATGATCGGCTGGCGGGTGGGATGGGTGGCGGGGCCGCGGCGCATCATGGACCGGGTCGGGCTGGTGGGCATCTACAACGTGGTGACCCCGGTGGGGCTGTCGCAGCCTGGTGCGGTCGCGGCGCTGACGGATCCGGGAGGGGCGGGGGTGGTGGAGGCGGTCGCCGAGTGGGAGCGGCGGCGCGACAAGGTGCTGGACGAGTTGGCCGGTCTGCCGATCGTGGCGGCGGATGGGGGGTGGTCGCTGTTGCTCGATACGGGCCGGATGGGGTTCGACGGGGCGGCCGCGTCGGAGCGGCTGCTGGCGCGGGGCAAGGTCGCGGCCACGCCGATGACCCACTGGGGGCGCGAGAACGCCGGCCGGTTCGTGAGGATCGTCTTCAGCAACGAGCCGGTGGGGCGGCTGGGGGGGTTGGGGGACCGGGTGCGGGGGGCGTTGGACTTGGACTGGACCCGGCTTGGACTAGGTTAGAGGACGGCGACTGTCGTTTCCGGTCGTCGCCTCCGCGACGCCAGCCCGACCAGGAGATGTCATGGCACCCATTGCCCGCCTCCGAACACCATCACCGGTCATTCCGTGCCTCGCGGCCCTTGCCCTGCTCCCGGCCGCCCTTCCCCTCTCCGCCCAGAGCGCCTCCACCGGGGGACTGCGCGGCCGGGTCCTCGACCAGGACGGCACCCCCGTCGAGACCGCGCTCGTCACCCTCATCCACACCCGAACCGGCGTCACCAGCACCGCGCTCAGCGTTGCCGACGGCCGCTACACCCTGCGCGGCCAACGCCCCGGCGGCCCCTACCGGGTCACCGTCACACGCCTCGGCTTCCGCGAGTTCACGCGCGAGGACATCGAACTGCTGCTGGGCCGGTTCGTCGACCTCGACGTCACCCTGGTCCCGGACGCCATCGAGATCGAGGCACTCGTCGTCGAGGCCGAGCCGGACCCGGAGTTCAACCCGGGGCGTATCGGGATCTCCACCCTGGTCACCTCCGAGGTCCTGCGCGAACTCCCTACCCTGACCCGCAACTTCCTTGATTTCGCGGCGCTCTCCCCCCTGGTTCGCACCTCCGAGGAGGGCGTCTCGGTGGCCGGCGCAAGCTACCGCTTCAACACCCTCAACATCGACGGCGCGCTCAACCAGGACGTGTTCGGACTGTCCACCAACAACATCGCGGGCGGACGCGCCGGGGCCCGGGTCATTCCGCTCGAGGCCGTCGAGCAGTTCCAGGTCGAGGTCGCGCCCTTCGACATCCGCCAGTCGGGGTTCACCGGCGGCGCCCTGAACGCGGTCACCAAGTCGGGGACCAACGAGTTCGAGACCTCCGCTTTCGGCTTCCATCGCGGCAGCGGACTGGTCGGCGAACTGGTGATCGACGATGTCTCCACCGAACCCGAGCTGTCGACCGCGCGGGCCGGGTTCACCGCCAGCGGTCCCATCCGCCGCGACCGGGCGCACTTCTTCATCGCCGGCGAGTGGGAACGGGTGCGGGAACCGCCCAGCGGCTTCCACGTGGGCGAGTCCGATCCTCTCCGGCTGTCGCTGGTGCCCGACTCGGTGGCCCGCATGCGGTCGCTGCTGCAACAACTGGGAGCGGACCCGGGGACGGCAGCGTCATTCTCGCTGGAGAACCAGCTCGCGAACCTCTTCGCACGCGTCGACTGGAAGCTCGGCGACCGTCACGACGCCATGCTGCGCTACAGCTTCGCCTCGGCCGACGACGACCCGGATCCCAACCGCCTTCCCGGCGCCGCGTACGAGTTCTCGTCGGGTGGTAGCGAAATTCGGTCGCGCAGCCACTCCGCGGTGGTCAGGCTCGTCTCGTCGCTCGGCAACCGCATCTCGAACGAGTTCGCGGCCAATGTGCAGTTCCTGAGCGACAACGAGACCGCGCGGTCCGCCTTCCCCCAGGTAGAAGTCAGCGTGGACGGCAAGGTCGACGATCTGTGGGTGACCCGCGACGTGCGCGCCGGCGCCGGCTTCTTCGCCCAGGACAACGGTCTCGAGCAGCGGATCATCCAGCTCTCGAACGACCTCAGCTACGATGTGGGGACCCATCAGCTGCTTTTCGGTGCTGCGGGCACCTGGTTCAACTTCGACCGCCGCTTCGTACCCGGCGCTTTGGGCAGCTACGAGTTCGACAGCCTCGAGGATCTCGCGCTGAACCGGCCGGACCGCTACGAAGTCACGATCCCGCTGACGGACCAGGGAGCGGCCCCGAACTTCGGCGTGCGGGAGCTGGCGCTCTACGCCCAGGACGAGTGGGAGGCCCATGACCGGCTCACGTTGCGTGCCGGGGTGCGCGTGGATATCCCGACCTTCGCGGGCCGCCCGGAAGCGAACGAGGAGCTGGAACGGGAACTCGGGATCGATGCCTCGCGGCTCCCCGACAACCGTTTCAACTACTCGGTGCGCGCGGGAATCAACTGGCGCCCGCTCGAGGGGACGCAGCTCAGGGCGGGAACCGGCGTGTTCTCCGGCCGCCCGGCCTTTTCATGGCTGGCCAACGCCTTTCAGAACAACGGGCTCGCGGTCACGACGATCCTGTGCAGGGGCGCCCGGGCGCCGGCCTTCGATCCCTCCGGACCAACGCCCACGGAGTGCGTGGGCGGTCCGGGAGTGGGCGAGTCGCCCCCCATCATCAACTACTTCGACCCGGATTTCCGATTCCCGCAGGACTGGCGCACGACTTTCGCCGTCGACCAGCGGCTTCCGGGCGGTGTCGTGCTGTCCGCCAGCTGGATCTCCAATCTGGCGCTCCGCCAGATCTTCATCACGAACGAGAATCTGAGCTCGCAGACCAGCACGGGGGGACCGGAAGACGGCTTTACGCACGGTTTCGGGTTCGGCGTGCGGGATGTGTGGGGCGAGCAGTTCCTGGGCGGGCGGGAGCAGCTCTGGACAGGTGGCAGGATCAGTGATCTGTTCGGTCCGGTGCTCAAGGTCGGCAACCGGGACGGCAACTATTCCTACGCCGCCACCATCGAGTTCCGGAAGGACTTCGGGAACATCCTGGGTATGCGGGCGGGGTACTCGCTGACGCGTTCAAGCGACCTCCAGGACCTCCTGTCGATCGACGTCACATCCAATTACGCGACAACGCCAATCAATCTCGATCCCAATGACCCTGTGCCGCAGCGATCAAGGTTTGACCGGCCGCACAAGGTGGTGGCAAGCGCCCGGACGAGGATCCTGCCGCGGATGGGAGGCACCGAGATCAGCGTTCTCTACGTGGGACAGTCGGGCGTCCCCTACTCCTATGTGTACGAGGGCGACGTAAACGGGGACGGTTTCCCCGGGCCGCGCGCAACCGGACTGGCCAATGACCTTGTCTACATCCCCGACCGGCTGAGTGATCTTCCGGGTACGATCGTCTCTACAATACTCTGGAACAGCCTGCTCGCAGAGGAAGCATGTCTGCGCGAGCAGACGATGCGGATCATGGCGCGCAACACCTGCCAGACCCCGTGGTCGAACCGGGTTGACGTGCGCGCCTCTCAGACGGTGAATGTCCGGGGATTCTCGGCCGAAGTGACGCTGGATGTCCTCAACTTCCTCAACTTGCTGAACCCCTCCTGGGGGGTCGTGCAGATCGCGAACCCTGTGGTGCAACTCTTTCGCGTGCGCCGGGTAGCGATCGAATCACCGACCGAACTGGAAACAGAACTGGTCGCCACGTACATCGGCCCTCTGCAGCGGGACCGGGCCACTGGCAAGGTCCGGGCGGCACGGCCGTTCGCGCCGGAGGTGCCGTCGTCCCAGTGGCGGGCCCAACTGGGAGTGCGGGTGTCCCTGGGGCGCTGAGCGCAGGTACCGCTCGAATCACCCCCCAATCTCGTCCATCCAGGCCTCCATCGCCCGCTGATAGTAGCCGGGGTCGAAGAGCACCCACTCGCCCAGGTCTTCCGGAACCTGAAACCGCGAGGCGGCCTCCTCCGCTTCCACGCCCAGCTGCCATGCCTCCCGCGCGACCTCCCCCACCAGGTCGATCACGGCGATGTAGCGCGATACGTCATCGATCCCGGCCAGCGGACCGTGTCCCGGCACGAACACCCTTGCCGAAAGGGCATGAAGCGCGTACACCGAGCGCGCCAGCCGGCTCGGTTCCGCGTCCATGTAGTTCGGGAACATCGCGTTCCACACCAGGTCCCCGCACCACACCGGCCCCTCCCCCCCATCCACCTCCACCGTCAGGTCGCTGGCGGTGTGTCCGCCGCGCGGCACGACCGTCACCACCCGTCCCCCCAGATCGATCTCGCTCTCCGCGTCCCCGGCCAGGACCACCGCGTCGGCCCACGCCGCCTTCGCCTCCTCGTCGGCGGGAGACTCCAGCACGAGGTCCCGCGTGGCCTCGGTGGCGTGCAGCGGCGGCGGCGCACCGTCACCCGGATCGAACCCGGCCGGCCCCACCGAGTGGTCGCCGTGGTGATGGGTCACGACGACGTGCGTGGGCCATCCGCCCGTCAACTCGCGGGTCTGCCGGGCCACCCAGGCCGCTCCCTCCGGCGTCGAGAACGCCTCCACCACGAGGGTGCCTTGCCGGCCCATGATGATGCCCCCGTTGCAGACGGTCGTGTAGTCTCCGTCGAGTGGCGTCGACACAACGGCGAACATCCCCATCCCCAGGTCCTCGATGCGCGCGAACGGTTCCTGCGCCACGATCCGGCCGCGCGGTGCACGCCATCTCCCGAGCGCAGCCGGAGACAGCAGCGGTCCCGCGGTCGCCAGGTAGCCGGCGCAACCGGCCGAGGCCGCGAGGAAACGGCGGCGGCTCAGTCCGTCCGGCCGCTCAGCCACCGCGTCTCTCCCGCCGCAGTCGCGCTGTTTCGCCATGGACTTCCAGGTACAGGTTCGACAGGAGGCGCCCGCCAAGGAACGCGATCATGGCGGCGGTGACGCCCACGAGGTCCAGACCCCAACCCGTCACCGCGAAGATCAGTGCGATCGCGGCGACTTCCAGAATCGTCGCCATGGTGATGGGCCTGGTCCGGCGCTTGAGCACGTTAACCGCTCGCTGGTAGGACAGCCAGACCGAGAGGGCGGGCAGGGGCACGAGGAGCATGACGGGCACCCAGGCGTACGCCGCCAGGTCGGGGGCCAGGCCCGACACAGTCTCGAACCAGAAGCTGAAGAAGGGATCGAAGGCGAAGACGGCCAGCCCGAGGGAGCACGCCAGTGCCAGCCCGACCGCGAACCGCCCGACGACGCGGCGGTGCTCCAGGTCGTTGCCCAGCAAGGCGATCGCCGCCTCCTGGTAGCTGATCCCGATGGCCCGGAAGATGAAGGACAGCGCCCCGATCACCGGGAAGACGGCCAGAGACTCCAGCGGCGCGCGGGCCCGGCCCATGAAGAAGGTCAGCATGGGGTGCGTGGCGAGCCCGATCACCGAGGTCAGGGCGAGGGGATAGTAGAATGTGACGATGCCGCGGTAGGTGAGTGTGCCGGTGCTGTCTGCCGGGGGGCCCGGGATGGCCAGCGTGCGACGAATCGCGGCCGCTCCCATCCACCGCGCCGCGACCGCCTCCACCAGGACACCGATCACCAGACTGACCGGGCCCAGCCATGCGCCCGGAAGCTCGAAGTGGAGGAAGAGCACAACCGCCGTACCCGCCATCGCCCCGAGCCGGCACAGGGTCCCGGCCGCGACCCGGCGCGTGGCGCCCGCCCGGATCATCACGCCGTGTACGAACCGCCGGTACCCGATCGCGGCGGTCCACGGGACGAAAAACCAGAGCGCGCCGTAGGTCAGGTCGGCGACGTCCGGCGGCAGATTGAGCAGTCCGCCGACCAGCGCATCGAAGACCGGCGGGATCAGGAGCAGGCAGAGAGGCAGGGTGGAGAGCGCGTTCAGCGCGTGCGCGAAGATCCGCAGCCGGCGGTAGCTGTCGCCGTCGCGCACCAGCGCCGTGGCCGCGCTCATGAGCATCATGACTGGCGCCTCGACGAGGATCGCGATCGAAAAGGCGATCCCGTACGCGGCCAGGTTGATCTTGGGGTCGGGGAGACGCGCGATCAGCGCCGCCAGAACCGGTCCCTCCAGCGACATCATGATCCAGGTGGCGGCGAGCGGCGACCAGAACCGCGTGATATACCCGGCGGTGGGCGCCGGGGCGACATTCATGTATCGAGCGTTTTCGTGGTTGAGGATGGATGGCGGCGACCGGGAGTCCGTGGACGAAGCCGAGCGGGCGCCGGAAAAGGTTGGGCGGCGGGATGGCGACTGCTACGATAACCCCCGCCACAACCGACGCGAACCCCGGTCGCCAGATGCCTTGTGAAAGATTTCACATGACCGAAGACCCCTTCAGCCTCGCGAGCCCGTGGGGAC
The DNA here is from genome assembly GCA_965208295.1 of Longimicrobiales bacterium. Classification (GTDB taxonomy): domain Bacteria; phylum Gemmatimonadota; class Gemmatimonadetes; order Longimicrobiales; family Gaopeijiaceae; genus Bin94. Next base: position 3,729,816 of record OZ242328.1, read on the forward strand.
GCTGCCGTCCGACCGGCTGGGGAGGATTGTGGCTCCGCGCGTCCCGGGCCTTCCCGGCAGGGTGGCCGTGGAGCCGCTTCGCCCTTCTCGCCCGGCGCCTCGCGCGCCGCTCGCTGCACGGCCCTGTCGATACCCGGCTCTGGGGACTTCGCCTGCGCCTCTATCCCGACCGTTCCGTTTCGGAGGCCAGGATCCTCTTCCTGCCGCGTTCGTGGGACCGGGTGGAGCGGGGGATGCTCGGCGAGTGGATCCGGCCCGGCTTCACCTTCGTGGATGTGGGCGCCAACGTGGGCGCCTATTCGTTCCGGGTTCTCTCGCTGGCGGGCGAAGGGGGGCGGGTCGTCGCGGTGGAGCCCGATCCGGCGCTGGCTCGGCAACTGCGCTACAACGTGCGCATCAACGGGGCGGGGGAGCGGATGCGGGTGGTCGAGGCGGCCGTGTCCGCGGTGCGGGGCGAGGGCACGCTGGCGCTGGCGTCGCGCAACTCGGGTGAGAACCGGCTGGTAGGGGAGGGGGAGAGCACGCCGATCGCGGATAACGCTCCCGTGGCGGATGATGCCGGCACGGGGAATGCCGCCGACTCGGGTAGCGCCGTCGGCGCAGGAAACACCACCGTTCCGGTCAGGGTCATGACCCTCGCGGACCTGGTGGCTGAAACCGGTCTGGGCCGCATCGACTGCCTCAAGGTGGATGTGGAGGGACACGAAGGCGATGTCATCCGACCCTATATCGAGGGGGTCCCGCGGAGCCTGTGGCCGCGCCACATGATCGTCGAACTCTTGTACCGGCCGGGTGCGCACGGTGACGGACCGGAGGAGCTGCAGTCATGGATCACCGCACGGGGGTACCGGCTGGTCCGGCGAACGAGGCTCAACGGGATGTTTACGCTGGCGTGAGACACGCGCGGGCGGCCGGCACGATTGCACCGAGTGTCCCGCTCGCCTATGCTTCAAGGAGAAGTCCCTTCGTGGAAGCACGCCACGGACTGCCGAGACCGGCAAGGAGGAAGAAGATGAAGACCCTGCTTCGCATGACCGTGGCCGCCGTCGTGGCCGTCGCCTGTTCGCTGCCGTCGCCGCAGCCGCTCGCCGCCCAGGTGCCGGAACCGACTGAGAAGCTCGCCAGTCACTGGCAGGTGATTGTCCGGCCCCGAGGCGGGTTTCTCGCACCCAAGTGGCAGTACTCGGAAGGTCGGTCGCTGCCCAAGCGCCCCACGGCGGGGATCGAGGTGCTTATGCGCCCCGCCTTTTCCTGGTATGGCGGGCGCCTTCTCCTTGAGCGAACCGCCGAGTGGAACGAGGGGCCAGGGATGTTTTCCCGGCCTGGGGATCAGGGAATCGAGAGTTACCAATCCGTCATCGCGGACTTCATCCTCTATCCGACCTGGAGCCTGGAGGGGTTGCCTTATCTCTTCGCGGGGGGCGGGTTCAGGACCTATGCCACCGAAGACTCCGAGGTCATCACTTTTCCGCTTCCCTTCTTTGCGGGCGAACGCAGAGCGGCCCTGCACGCCGGCGTCGGTTTCGAGGTTCCGGTGAAGAAGTTCCTGGTCAACCTGGAGATCGCCGACTACTACGGCGAGATCATGAACTTCGGCAGGGTGCACGACCTTCACACGAGCCTGATCGTCGGCTACACGGGGTTCGGCGCTCTGTTCAGGAAGCTCTTCCAGGATCGGTCCGAGGAGCTCCTGCCGCCGGAGGAAGACCGGCGGTAGCGGCGGGACATTGGCCGGCCGGGCGCAATCCGGACAGCCCGCGCTCCCGGGGTTTGCCGGAGGTGGCGGTCGGCTGAGAGTCAAGCGCCACGACGGGGCCCGGGCCTTTCTCAAGCGCGCGGAGCAGCGGCTGCTTAAGCGGGAAGTCGAGAACAACCTCGTTCTGGGCCTTGCCGACTCGCTTTCGCGCAGCACGCGGGACCACGAATCCCCCCTCTACTTTGCGACCGTCGAGCGCGAGGGAGAGGTCCAGGGGTGCGCCTTCCGCACACCGCCATACAAGCTTGGGGTCACCCGCATGCCTGTCGACGCGGCGCCTCGCGTGGCTGCCAACGTGGCGGAGGTCTATGACTCGCTCCCGGCCGTCCTGGGGCCGCTGGACGTTGCGCGCCGGGTGGGGGACGCCTGGGCCGCGCTCAAGGGGGTGCGGGCCGTGGACGGCATGCGACAGCGGATCCACGGCCTCGCGCAAGTCCGTTTCCCGGTGTCGGAGTCCCCGGGCATCATGCGCCTGGCGAACGAAGGCGACCTTGCCCTGGTCGCGTCCTGGATCCGCGAGTTCGTGAGGACCACCGGTCTCCCGAATGTGCGCGGACCCGAAGCACGTGCCGAGCGCCTCGTGGCGGCCCGGTTCCTGGCCCTGTGGGTGGACCGCGTACCCGTCTCGATGGCGGCCTTCCCAGCGCGCACTCGCAACACGGTGCGCGTCGGCTACGTCTACACCCCGGATGAGCACCGCCGCCGCGGCTACGCAACCGCACTCGTCGCGCATGTGAGCCGTCACATCCTCGATTCGGGGTTTCGCCGATGCGTCCTCTACACCGACCTCGCGAACCCGACCTCCAACCGCATCTACCGTTCGATCGGGTACCATCCCGTCCAGGATGTGATGGACGTGAACTTCCCACCCCTTGATACAGGTGGCCGGTTTCCTGTAGGGTAGCCGCATGATTGATCTGCGCAGCGACACCGTCACGCGCCCGAGCCCCGCCATGCGCGAGGCCATGGCACAGGCTCCCGTCGGGGACGACGTCTACGGCGACGACACCACCGTCAAGCGGCTCGAGGCGCGCGCGGCCGAGCTGCTGGGCAAGGAGGACGCGGTCTACATGCCCACCGGTTCGATGACCAACCAGGTGGCGATCCGCTCCCACACCGAATCCGGCGACCTGGTGCTCATGGACGCCGCCTCGCATGTCGTGCGTTCGGAGGGCGGGGGACCGGCGGCGCTCTCGGGTGTCACCGCGCAACGGATCGCGGGAGACCGCGGGATCTTCACGGCGGACCAGGTCGAGGATTCGCTGGCGACGCCCCACGCCGGGTCCCCCACAACCCTTGCCCCGCCCGCCACTCTGCTATGCGTCGAGAACACCCACAACGGCGGCGGCGGGAGCATCTGGCCTCTGGACACCCTGGACGAGGTGGTCGCCGCTGGCCGCCGGGCCGGACTGCGCTGCCACCTCGACGGCGCCCGCATCTGGAACGCGTCGGCGGCCACGGGCGTGGCGCCGGACCGCTATGCCCGCGACTTCGACAGCGTGTCGGTGTGCTTCTCAAAGGCGCTGGGGGCGCCGGTGGGGTCGGCGCTGTGCGGATCGGCGGACTTCGTGGGGCGGGCGCGCCGGTTCAAGCAGTTGTTTGGGGGCGGGTTCCGGCAGGCGGGAGTCATCGCGGCCGGTGCGCTCTACGCGCTGGAGCACCACCGCGACGGTCTGGCGGACGATCACGCGAAGGCGGGCTTCCTGGCCGATGTGCTGGTGGACATCCCGGGGGTGGAGCTGGTGCGGGAGCACGTCGAGACCAACATCCTGCGTTTCAGGGTGCCTGGTGGGGCGGGGGATTTCGTGGACGCGTGCCTGGGGGAGGGTGTGGCCATGCTGGTGGCGGGGCGACGGGATGTGCGTGCGGTCATGCACCGCGATGTCTCGGTGGGTGATGTGGAGAGAGCGGCTGGGGTGGTGCGGGGGGTGGTGGAAGACAACTGTGGTTGACATTGTGGAAACTACGGTTTACATACCTGAGGCAGCCTTGGTCCCAGAACGATCCGCATAGCCAACTTTGGCACCGACCGCATCGTCCGCTTGGCGCTGGAAGCGGAACGTGGAACTGGGTCCGGGGGTATCATCCAGTACACCAGTACCGTCCTCGACTACAGCCCCAACCGAGACTGGAACCACTCAATGAGACGCCGTACGCTCTTCCTTGCCCTCGTGGCCCTGGCATTCGCCTGCGAAAGTCCCATTACACCCGCAACCTGCGACGATCCCGGGCCCACGCAAACCTACCCCGGGTATCCGGCCGAGCGGGAGGTCTGCTTCGAAGCGATCGGTGATGGCGCCACCTACACCGCAACGAGCTCAAACCCGGATGTCGTCACCGCCAACATCTCCGGCACCACGCTCACGGTGACCGGCCATGAACTGGGCGATGCCCGGGTCACGATCTCGGCCGCGGATTCAGACGGAACCAGCGAAACGGTCGTCTACCCGGTCGTCACGGCGGACGCCGTAACCGGCAGCTTCTCCTGCAGCATCCAGGCCGACAGCGACGACCCCGATTTCTACGAGGTCGACTGGGAAGGGTCCTTCACGGTCCATGTTGGTCTTGCGGAGCTCTACAGCCGCCTCACCATCGGCGACTGGTCACACGTAAGACTCCTCGCCGAGGACCTGCATGTGGGTACCCACCATGTCTGGACCGGCGGCGCGGTCAACGCGGATTTTGTGAACAGCGACGAGTGCAGCGTCGAGATCGCCGACTACGTGTACGCCGACGACTAGCCGACAGCGGTCGGACCTTTTCCAACACATGTCAGTGGATGGAGTCGCGCGAATGCCGGGGGTTCTGTCCACGGGCTGATAGAGTTGCCCGCGCGAGCGGCCGATTCCGGACGGCGGCCACGTCACCCGTCCCCGACCCCCTCGGACAGTTCCCCCATCTCCTCCAGCAGTCCCTCGATCTCCGCGATACGCACCCTCGCCTCGGGGAACCCGGTAAGAAAAGCACCCCCCGGTCCGACCAGATCGAAGAGCACGGCCGCTTTGGCCAGCGACGAGCGGGCCAGATCGTGCTTCCCGAGTTCCAGCTGGTAGACTCCGTCGGTCATGAGCGCCTCCGCGAGCACCCAGCAACGCGCGGGTTCCACCTCACCCGTGGGCGCCACCATGGCGGGAAGGGCCTCGGCCGAAACCGCCCGGGCGAGTTCGATGTCCATGCCTGCCCCGCTCGCCGCCCGGCGCAGCGTATCCTCCACCTCGCCCGCGGGCGCCGTCCCCCCGAAAATCGCCTTTCGCAGCGCGATCAGCGCAGCGCCCAGCTCCTCGATCATGCGCAGGATGTAGTCTCGCTGGACCATGTCGTTGTCGCCTCCCGTCATTGTGTCGCGGAGCTCAGTGACCAAGGTTGTCCCGCGAGATGACTACAAAGATCACACCAAAGTGCTGGACCGCGTTCGTGACGCGGGTCATTCTGGGCCTGATCTTCTTCGCCGCAGGGTTCTGGAAGGTGTTTTCCCTCGGTGCGGTCGAGCATGCCCGGGAGCTGTTCGTCGCGCCCTACGAGACGAGCTTCCTGCCTGAGTGGTCGCTGTGGGTCGCGGGCACGACCATCCCCTTCGTGGAACTGGTGTGCGGCGCCTTGATGGTTGTCGGCTGGCAGCGCCTTCCGGCCGCGATGGGCCTGGGGGCGGTTCTGGTGCTCGTTACCTTCGGGCACCTCGTGGCCGAGCCGCTGTACGCCTTCAATACACACGTCATCCCGCGCGTCATACTGCTGGTACTGGCGATGGCGATGTTCGAGGATGACGGTCTGAGTATGGATGCCTGGCTGGCGCGGCGGCGCGGGTGAGGCCCCAACTCGCCGAGGGTTTCGCCTGGCTTCTCCGCGGAGTTCTCTATCGCCGGACGCGGGAGACGGGAGCCGTACCCACGCGCACCGAGCTTGGCGCCCACCTTGACGCGACCGACACGCAGATCGCCGGGGCACTGCGATTCCTTGCCGAAGCCCATGTCCTTGCCCTGGACGAACGCGGCGAGGTTTGGATGGCCCACCCCTTCTCGGCCGTCCCCACGCCGTACCGCGTCGAGACCCCGGCCCGGGCGTACCGGGCGAACTGCGCGTGGGACGCGATCGCGATTCCGCTCCTGCTGGGCGCCGATGGCCGGGTGCGCACACTTTGCCCCCAGTCGGGAGCGCGATTCGAACTGACGGTCACGCAAGGTCTGGCCGGGCCCCACGGCGCCGTCGTCCGCTTCCCGGTTCCCGCGCGCAGCTTCTGGGACGACATCGGCTACACCTGACGCAACATCGTGGCCTTCCGGTCGGAGGGGGATGCGCGAGCCTGGGAACGGGGGCGGGGCGTGGGACGGCCAGGCGCGACGGTGCCGGTCGATGTGCTGGGGAAGCTCAGTCGCGGTTGGTATGGAGGCCGCTTCAGTGACGATTGGCGACCCGCCTCGGCCGCGGTCAAGCAGGCCATGTTGCGGAAGGTGGGGCTCACGGGACCATTCTGGGATCTGGGTTGAGGGATCAGCACACGGCCGGTTTCTGGACACGGGCGGGGTCCGTAGTTTGACGATTCCCGCACCTGCCAACCCGAGGATCTCCATGAGGCCCCGTCCCAAGTCGTCCACCGCCCCTCACGAAACGCCGGTTGCGGCCCCCGCCGACACTGCGCGCCTGGCCACCATCGCCCTCGTCCGCCGAGCGGCCACAGTCATGGCCCTCGTCGCCCTGGCCCCCGTCGCGATCCCACCACCCACCCCCCTCCACGCCCAGTCCGGCGACCCCCGCGCGATCCCCACCATCGACGAACGCCTCCTCTCCTCCCTCCAGCTCCGCGGCATCGGCCCGGCCCTCATGTCCGGCCGCATCGCCGACATCGCCGTCGACCCCACGAACCGGAACGTCTGGTACGTGGCCACCTCCTCGTCGAACGTCTGGAAGACCGAGAACCGTGGCACCACCTGGACCCCCATCTTCGACGACCAACCCTCCTACTCGACCGGCGCCATCGCCATCGACCCGACCGACCCCAACATCATCTGGCTCGGCACCGGCGAAAACACCAGCCAGCGGAGCGTCGGTTGGGGCGACGGCGTCTACAAGAGCCTGGACGGAGGACTTAGCTGGACCAACACCGGACTGCACACCTCCGAGCACATCGGCAAGATCCTGATCCATCCCCGCGACCCTGACGTGGTGTACGCCGCGGCCATGGGCGGACTCTGGGCCCCCGGCGGCGACCGCGGCCTCTTCAAGACCACCGACGGAGGTGACACCTGGACCCCGGTCCTCGAGATCAGCGAGCACACCGGGATCGCCGACGTCCACTTCGACCCCCGCGACCCCGATGTCCTCTACGCGGTCGCCTTCCAGCGCCGCCGCCACGTGGGCATCCTCGTCGCGGGCGGCCCCGAATCCGGCGTGTGGAAGAGCACCGACGGTGGCGAAACCTGGCGCGACATCACGCGCGGACTGCCGGCGGGCGATCTGGGCCGCATCGCCCTGGCCGTCTCCCCCATCGACCCCGATGTCCTCTACGCAAACCCTGCCGCCACCGAGGACCGGAGCGGCTTCTACCGGTCCCCCGACCGGGGCGAAAGCTGGGTGCGCATGTCGGACTACATCGTCGTCGACCCGCAGTACTACGGCGAACTCTACCCCGACCCGCACCGGATGGACCGGGTGTACACGGTGGACGTGTTCATGCATGTCACCGAGGACGGCGGGCGCACCTTCGAGCGCGTCAACTCGCGCTTCAAGCACGTCGACAACCACGCGATCGTCTTCGATCCCGACGACCCCGGCTACATGCTGGTCGGCACCGACGGCGGCATCTACGAGACCTTCGACCGCACGCGCACATGGCGCTACGTCCCCAATCTCCCGCTGACCCAGTTCTACCGCGTCGGCATCGACAACAAGGCGCCCTTCTACACCGTCTACGGCGGCACGCAGGACAACTCGTCGGTGGGCGGGCCGTCACGCACCGACAACGTGCACGGGATCCGCAGCAGCGACTGGTTCATCACCCACGGCGGCGACGGATTCGAGGTCCAGGTCGACCCCGAGGACCCGAACATCGTGTACACGCAGTCCCAGTATGCGGGGATCGTGCGCTTCGACCGGGCGAGCGGCGAGGAGCTGGACATCCAGCCGCAGCCGGAGGCGGGGGAGGGGGCGCTCCGCTGGCACTGGGACTCGCCGCTGCTGATCAGCCCGCATGACTCGCGGCGGATCTACTTCGCGGCGCAGAAGCTGTTTCGCTCGGACGACCGGGCCGAGACGTGGACGGCGGTGAGTGGGGATCTGAGCCGGGGGCTGGACCGCAACCAGCGGCCGGTGATGGGGCGGATCTGGCCGCCCGAGGCGGTGTGGAAAAACGTGTTCACGTCGCCGTTCGGGACGATCGTGGCGTTCGACGAGTCGCCGCTGGCGGAGGGGCTGCTGTATGTGGGGACGGATGACGGGCTGGTGCAGGTGAGCGGGGACGGGGGTGGGGAGTGGCGGCGGGAGGAGGTCTTCCCGGGGGTGCCGTCGATGGCCTATGTGGCTGACGTAATGGCCTCGCGGCACGAGCCGGACCGGGTGTACGCGGTCTTCAACAACCACAAGGAGGGGGACTTTGCGCCCTATGTGGTCAGGAGCGACGACCGGGGCGCGAGCTGGACGAACATCACGGGGGACGTGCCGGCCGGGCAGTCGAGCTGGACGCTGGTGGAGGATCATGTCGACCCGGATCTGCTTTTTCTGGGGACGGAATTTGGGCTCTTTGTGACAAGGGACGGGGGTGGGGGGTGGGTGCGGTTGAGGGGCGGGCTGCCTACGATCGCGGTGCGTGACCTGGAGATTCAGCGGCGCGAGGACGACCTGGTGCTGGCCACCTTCGGGCGGGGGTTCTACATCCTGGACGACTACTCGCCGCTGAGGGCGATGGACGAGGCGGTGGCGGCGGGGGAGGCCTACCTGTTCGAGGTGAAGGACCCGTGGGCGTACATCCCGGCGCGCCCGCTGGGGGGCCAGGAGAAGGGGACGCTGGGGGATGCCTTCTTCACGGCTCCGAATCCGCCGTTCGGGGCGGTCTTCACCTATCATCTGCGCGACGGCTACGAGTCGCTGAAGGAACGGCGGCAGCGGCTGGAACGGGAGGCGCTGGCGCGGGGCGATGACATTGAGTACCCCGACCAGGCCACGCTGGCCGCCGAAGACATGGAGCGGCCGCCGGAGGTGTTCCTGGTGGTGTCGGACGGTGCGGGCGAGGTGGTGCGGCGTGTTCCCGGCGCAAGAAGGGCGGGGCTCCACCGCATCGCGTGGGACCTGAGGTACGCGTCGCTGGAGCCACCTTCGCCCGGCGGTGGTGAGGCCGACGGCCCCATGGTGGCGCCCGGCGAGTATTCGGCGCGCGTGGTCCTGGTCAGGGACGGCGAGTACCGGGATCTGACGGCCGCCCGATCCTTCACGGTCAAATCCCTCGGCACGGCCACCCTCGCCGCCGCCGACCGGGATGCTCTGCTTACTTTCCAGCGCGAAGTCGCCGCCCTGCAACGCGCCGCCATCGCCACCGACCGCGCGGCACGCGAGACATCGGAACGACTGGCCCTCCTGCGCCGTGCGGTGCGCGCCGCCCCCGGGCTGGACGCCGCCCCGTACGAGGCCCGCATCACCGTCTTCGAGGAGCGTCTCTTCGAGATCCGGAGGGTGCTGTCGCGGGACCGCACCGTGCTCGACCGCGCCGAGTTCGCGCCGCCATCGGTCATGCAGCGCATCTCGCGGATCGTGGGGGCGCAGTTCAGGTCGACTTCGGCGCCCACGACGACCCAGCGCGACAGCTACGCGGTGGCGTCGGGGCAGCTTGCGGAGGTGTCGGCGGCGCTGAGGGCGTTGGTGGAGGGAGACGTCGCCGCGATGGAGGCTGAACTGGAAGCCGCGGGTGTGCCATGGACGCCGGGTCGGCCGATTCCGCGGTGGCCGGGGTGATTCCCTCTCAACGGGCCCACGCGGCCGCAACTGCGACCCTGCTCCTGGCCACCGCCTGCGATTTCGGCCCGGGCTCCGACATTACACACACTTTACACACTGACTCGGCCGGCATTCCCATCGCCACCGCCGTCACCCCCCTGTGGGCCCCCGGCGAAGGCTGGACCGTCGACGACGAGCCCTTCGTCGAAATCGGCACCATCTCGGGCGCCCCCGAATACCAGTTCGCGAATGTCGTCGCCGCCGTGCGCCTGAGCAACGGCGACATCGTGGTCGCGGACTACGGCGCTTCCGAACTGCGCCGCTACGACGCGCAGGGGGTATTCCTGTGGAGCGCCGGCAGGGAAGGGGAGGGGCCCGGCGAGTTCGAGAGCCTCGACTTCGTGGCGACCATGCCCGGCGACTCGCTGGTGACCTACGACTGGGTGCTGATGCGCATCCAGATCTTCGACCCGGACGGCCAGCTGGTCCGCACCCTTCGGGCCGAGCTACCGAGCGATGTCGCCCCGCCCGGCGGATCGGCGCCGGACCGCGCGGTCGGCGTGGTGGACCGCCGCCTGATCGTCCGGTTCGCCGAAATGGCCAGTGGCACGGCCATGGGGATCGTGCGGTGGGTCAACTATCGCCTGGTGGCGCTTGACCTGGGGGACGGCTCCGCCACGTCGCTCATCGTGGTCGGGGGGGAGGAGGTCGACCTGGTGCGCCGCGAGGACGGCCGCCTGTCCGACGGCCGCTACGTGTTCGGCAACCAGCCGGAGTTCGGAGCCGCGGCGGGAGCTGTCGCGGTCATCGACACCGAGGCCTGGCGGGTCCGCCTCGTGTCCCCATTGGATGGGTCGATCGAACGCATCGTCCGCAGGGAAGTAGCGCCCCGCGAAGCGACCGACGCCGTGTACGAGGCTCACATCGAGGGCATTGTGGGGATGGTGGGGGCCGGCGCACCGGCGGACCAGGCCGACTTCGTCAGGCGGATGTGGAGCGAATACCCCAGGGCCCGGACGCTTCCCATCCTTCGCTCCATTCATGTGGACGCGACGGGACACCTGTGGCTGGCGCCGTACTACATCGCCGGCGCCGATCCTCCACCCTTCGAGGTCTTCGCCCCGGACGGCACCTGGCTGGGCAGCGTCGCGCTTCCGCCGGGGCTTGAGCGGGGATTCATCCAGTACCAGGCGCCCTACATGGAGATCGGGACGGACTACGTGCTCGGCGTCTGGCGGGACGAGCTGGATGTGCAGTACGTGCGGATGTACCGGCTGAACCGGTAGCTGATTCCCGGCTCTCCCCTGGCCCGAGGACAGAATCCCCCCGGCATTCCCATGAAACAAGCACCGCTCCGCGCCGCGAGTTTCAGCCCGTGGGGTGGCCGCTCGCGGCCATGGGAGATTCGAGCGGCGATGCATCCGTGCCGCTGGATCAACGAGCTTGCCAGACTTCGACTTGCCAAGATTTTTAGGCTTGCCTAAATTGTAGCGAAGCAAGCTGCGACCGATCCATCCAGGCCACCTCTCCGGAGTCCCCGCAAATGCCCGACCCCGCCCTCGCACTCCTGGTCTTCCTGGCCCTCGTCCTCCTCTGCGCCGCCCTCTTCTGGCCCGACCGCGGCATCGCCTCCCGCTTGCGCCGGATCGCCCGCCTCACCGAACGCGTCCGCATGGAGGACGTGCTCAAACAGCTCTACAAGCTCGAGTACGACCGGCTTCCCGCCATTCCCGAGAGCGTGGCCGGCGGCGTGCAGATCTCGCGCTCCCAGGCCATCCGACTCCTCCAGCGGCTCGAGGAACAGCGGCTCGTCACCGCCGGGGCCGCGCAATTCCGCCTCACCGAGCCCGGCCGGGCGCAGGCCCTGCACATCGTGCGCACGCACCGGCTGTGGGAGCGCTTCCTGGCCGACCGCACCGCCACCCCTCCCGAGGACTGGCACGTGCAGGCCGAGGCCCGCGAGCATCTCCTCACCGCGACCGAAGCCGACGACCTGGCTGCCGCGCTGGGCCATCCCGTCTACGATCCCCACGGCGACCCGATCCCGACGGCCGCGGGAGAGATGCCCGAGCGTGCCGGTGTGCCGCTCGCCGCAATTGAACCCGGCGGGAGAGCCGTGATCACCCACCTCGAGGACGAGCCCGAGGAGATCTACCGCGAACTCGTGGGCCTCGGTTTGGGACTCATGATGCCGGTGGAGCGGCTGGAGGGGGATGCGGGCCGGGTGCGCTTCCGGAGCGGGGACGAACGCCACGACATCTCCAGCGCGCTGGCCCGAAACGTCACCGTGGAGCCGTCCGCCGAGGTGGTCGATGCCGGATCGACGCGGTCCCTGGCCGAAGTCCAGCCGGGTGGTTCCGCGTCGGTTGTGGGGATCGCGCCGGCGTGCCGCGGCCCCGCGCGCCGCCGCCTCCTGGATCTGGGCGTGGTGCCGGGGACGGTCATCCACGCCCGCATGCGCAGCGCCGCGGGCGATCCGGTCGCCTACGACATCCGCGGCGCGCTGATCGCTCTACGCCATGAGCAGGCGGCCCACATCCGGGTGGACATCGCCGACGAGGTCGAGAAGAAGGCGTCATGAGCACCAGCGCTCGCGCCGCCGCCCACCCGTCGAGCGCTCCGCAACGCGCGAGCAACCTGGTCCGCCTGGGCCTGAGCCCGCACCGCTGGGACCACCTGATCGCGCTGGCCGGCAACCCAAACGTCGGCAAGACCACCGTCTTCAACGCCCTGACCGGCCTGCGCCAGCACACCGGAAACTGGCCCGGCAAGACCGTCGCCCGGGCCGAGGGCGCCTTCCTGCACGACGGCCGCCGCGTCAAGGTGGTCGACCTGCCCGGCACCTATTCGCTGCACGCGGGCAGCGCCGACGAGGAGGTGGCGCGCGACTTCATCCTCTTCGGGCAGCCGGACGTGACCGTCGTGGTCGTCGACGCGACCCGTCTGGAGCGCAACCTCAACTTGGTGCTCCAGATCCTCGAGATCACAGACCGGGTCGTGGTCTGCCTCAACCTGGTCGATGAGGCCCGCCGGCACGGCATCTCGGTGGACGCGAAGCGGCTGGAGCGCGAGCTGGGCGTGCCGGTGGTCCCGGCCGTGGCGCGCCGCAAGGAGGGGATCGACGCGCTGCTGAAGGCGGCGACCGAGGTGGCCGCGGGGGCGCGCAGGAACCGTCCGCACCGGATCGAATCGCACCCCGCGGCGGTCGAGGAGGCCGTGGACGCCATCGCACCGCTGGTTGCCGAAGCGTTCCCCGAACTGCCCAACGCGCGCTGGGTGGCGCTGAGGTTGCTCAACGCCGACGAGCGGGTCGCGGAGGCCGTGCGGACGGGTGAAATCGGGCAGTTGAATGGGGGCTTGAAGGAGGGCGCCCACGCGGCGGCCGTTCGAGCGGGCGGCCCGCAACCACCTCATGACGACGATACCGGAATCCCCCAGGAGTCCGTGGACTCCCAGGGCCGCGCCCGCATATTGAAGGCGGCGACCCGTCATCGCTGGAAGCTCAGGCCCGGCTTCCACGATGCGCTGGCCGAGAACCTCTACCGCGAGGCCACCCGCATCGCGGACAGGTGCGTGCGCAGAGGGGCTGCAAGGGTCGGCGCCGAACTGGACCGCCGCCTCGACCGCTGGCTCACCAGCCGAGTCTTCGGATTCCCCCTCATGCTCGGCATTCTCGCGGTCGTCTTCTGGCTCACCATCGCGGGCGCCAACGTCCCCTCGGCGATGCTCGCGACCCTGCTGCTCGACAACGTCCATCCCGTTCTGCTGTCCTTCGGCGAGTGGGCGCGAATGCCCTGGTGGCTGAGCGGCTTCCTCTTCGACGGCGTCTACCTCGCGACCGCGTGGGTGGTGAGCGTCATGCTCCCCCCCATGGCCATCTTCTTCCCCCTCTTCACCCTCCTCGAGGACTTCGGCTATCTGCCCCGCGTCGCCTTCAACCTCGACTCGCTCTTCCGCAGGGCAGGCGCCCACGGCAAGCAGGCCCTCACCATGAGCATGGGGTTCGGCTGCAACGCCGCCGGTGTCGTCGCCACGCGCGTGATCGACAGTCCCCGGGAGCGGCTCATCGCGATCATCACCAACAACTTCTCGCTTTGCAACGGCCGCTGGCCCACCCAGATCCTGATCGCGACCATCTTCATCGGCGCTCTCGTGCCGTCCCATCTCGCGGGGGTGGTCTCGGCGGGTGCCGTCGTGTCGATCGCGCTGTTGGGCATCGTCTTCATGTTCCTGACTTCGTGGGGGCTCTCCCGCACGGTGCTGAAAGGCGAGGCCACCACCTTTTCGCTGGAACTCCCCCCCTACCGCCCCCCGCGCGTCCTGCAGACCCTCTACACCTCGGTCATCGACCGCACCCTGATCATCCTGTGGCGTGCAGTTCTCTTCGCGATCCCCGCCGGCGCCGTCATCTGGCTGCTCTCGAACATTTCGGTTGGCGGCGCGTCGCTGGCGGAGCACGGCATCGGCCTGCTCGACCCGTTCGGGATTCTGCTCGGGCTCAACGGGGTGATCCTCCTCGCCTACGTCATTGCCATCCCCGCCAACGAGATCGTGATCCCCACCGTGCTCATGCTGACCGTGGCCGCGCTGGGCAACCCCGACCTGGGCGCCGGCGCGGGGGTCATGTTCGAGAGCGACTCGGTGGGGGAGGTGGAGGGACTGCTGACGGCCGGGGGGTGGACGCTGCTGACCGGCGTGAACCTCATGCTGTTCAGCCTGCTCCACAATCCGTGCTCAACGACGATCTACACGATCTACAAGGAGACGGGGAGCGGGCGGTGGACGGCGTTGTCGGCGTTGTTGCCGCTGGTGATGGGGTTCGTGGTGTGTTTTCTGGTGGCGCAGGTGTGGCGGTTGTGCATCCAGTGACGGGCGGTTCACCGAGCGGGTAGGGGTTCCGCGGAGAGGGTTGCCCACGCGACGGACCCCGGTCGGGGTGCGCGGCGCGGGATGACCGGCGGACCCGGTCCGGGCAGGAGGCGTTGTAGTGGAGAGCGATGGCGGGCATCCGTGAGGGACGGGCGCTCACTTCAGGCTCATCCGGCCATGTATGCGCCCCGTTTGCTTCGCGAGGATGAAGGCTCCGCGCCAACTCATCCCGAACCCAGGCCCGATGGACGACGCCGCTTTCAAGAAGCTCTTCTCCGATCCGCGGATGATGAGACTCCTCATCCGCCGACACGTCCCGGAATGGACCGACGGGATCGACTACTCGACCCTCCGGCCGCTCCCCACCGAACTCATCGACGAACAGCTGCGGCGGCACTACCCCGACATGGCCTGGAGGGTTCGCACGACGGACGGATCGACGGATCTGATACTTCTGCTGGAATTCCAGGGCCGACCGGAGCGGCACATGGCTCTCAGGACGACCATCTACGGCTGCCTCCTGGCCCAAGCCTTGATTCGGCGCGACAAGGAACTCCGGCGAGGGGACCGGGAGCTGGCCGTGGTAACGCTCGTGCTGCACCACGGAAACAGGCCCTGGAACGCCGCGACCCGCCTGAGCGACCTGTTCAAGGACTCCGCTCCCGACACCCACCGGGTCGTGGAACCGATGCCGCCCGCCGCGCGGCCAACGAGCCCCGACGACCTGCCGGAGGTCGCTCTGGGGCTGTCTGGAGTGACCGCGGCCGTGCCGATGCGGCCCGCGCTCACGGCTCTGCGGGAATTGGTCGAGGCTTGCAAAGACAGCGATTTCGACCGGTTCATGGCCCGGTGGGCGAAGGCGATGTTACGTTCGAAGGGTTTTTCCAACCAACAATTGGAGGAGGCGATGACGATGAGCACCGTGATGACCGAGTTCCAGCGCAGCCTGGAGGACATCAGGCAGGAGGGGATCCAGCAGGGGATCGAGCGGGGGCGTGAGCAGGGGATCGAGCAGGGGCGTGAGCAAGGACAAGTGGCGGTGCTGATTCATCTGGTTGCGCGGAAGTTCGGGGAGAGGACCGCGGAGGAGGCGCGGCGGTTGCTCGTGGGAAGACCCGGCCGGGACCGAAGCGCACGGATTGCCGCCGCGATCCTCGATTGCGAGACTCCCGAGGACCTCCTGGCGCGCGTGCGGGACCAGTAAAGTCCCCTAACAGCCCGTCGACCAAATCCCCCCGCGTCAAAGCTTCGCTCTGCATTGATGATCGCACCGTCCTCATCCGGATTGTCGCTGGACAACGCTGTCAGCGTCCCGCCGCCCCCAACATCTCCCCGACCGTACAGAACTTGACGCGTGGCCGCCCCTCGGCCTTCCCACGCACGGTCTCCACCGCGTCCAGCCGCCCCCACCCCTCCCCGTCCACCCACCGCACCCCCCGCCCCCGCAGCAGATCGGCCAGGTCACCTTCCCCACCCGACCCCCCACCCCGCGCCACCACCCCCGCCCCCCAATCCTCGCGCATCAACCCCACCGTAGCCGCCGCGTCCGCCTTGTTCGTCCCGATCACCCCCGACGGCCCCCTTTTCGCCCACCCTACCACATACTCCCCCGGCACCACTTCGACCCCGGCCACCCCCTCACCCCCACCCACCACCACCACCCTTCCCCCCTCGTTCGGCACGATCCCACGCCTCTCATCAAACGGCACACCCGGCAACCGCGCCCCCCGGTACCCCACCGACTGGATCACCATCCCACACGGCACCACCTCCATCTCACCCGTCCCCTCGGCCCGCACGTACCCATCTTCCTGCGCCACCAGCCGATTCCTCTCGATCCGCACCCCGGTCACCCGTCCCCCCTCTCCCACCACCTCGACCGGCGAGACCAGGAACCGGAACCGCACCACCCGCTCCCCGTCCCCGCACCCCGATTCCGCATAGCCGCGCAGCGTCGCCATGTTGCGCGTCTTCACCGCGTTGCCCCCGATCGCCGCCTCGCTGGCCACATCCAGCTCCAGCTCAGCCCCATCCACCTCCGCGCATACTCCCTCCAGTCGCCCAAACTCGCGCAGTTCCGGGTTCGTGAACGAGGCCTGCGCCGGTCCCCTGCGTCCCAGCAGCGTGACCCGCTTCACCCCGCAGCCCCGGAGCGCCTCCAACGCGTGGTCGGCGATGTCCGTTTTGGCCAGCCGGTCGCGCGAGAGGACCAGGATCCGTGCCACGTCGATCGCGACGTTCCCGTTTCCGATCACCACCACGTGCTCGCAGTCCAGGTCGAATTCCTGGTCGCGGAAGTCCGGGTGGGCGTTGTACCACGCGACAAACTCGAACGCGGCATGGCTGCCGGACAGATCCTCGCCGGGAATGCCCAGACGGCGGGCGCTCTGGGCCCCGACCGCGTATACGATCTGGTCGTAGCGGGCGCGCAGATCGTCGACGGTGATGTCCCTGCCGAGGGTGACGTTGCCGAAGTAGCGGACCTCGTCGCGGGCGAGGATCTTCGCGTAGACACGCACAACGGACTTGATGGCCTGGTGATCGGGCGCCACGCCATCGCGCACCAGGCCGTACGGCGCGGGCATCCGGTTGATGAGGTCGATCGCGACCGGATCTCCGCTCTTGAGAAGCGCCTCTGCCGCGAAGAATCCCGCCGGGCCGGCACCGACGATCGCGACCCGCGTGACAGAGGGGGTCATGTCGGGTACAGTGGTGGCCGCGGCTGCGCTTGTGTGCGGTTGACCGTTCCGGCTCTCAATGGCGAGCTTCCGTGGACGAGAAGTAGGGAGAATCCATTACGGGAATGAAGATAATGACGAGTACGACCAGGAGTGCCCGGTTGAACCACCGCGCGCACAGCGACCGGCGAGTTGCGGGACCTGCGCCGTGGACCGTCACGGGTACCGGACCAACCGCGGCGATCCTCGCACTCATGCTGGCCCTCCTCGCGGCCTGCGGCGGGGGCGACGATGGCTCGGCCGCCTCCGGTGCCGCCGATGATCCGGGCGGAACGGAACAGGGAACCCAGACCGCCGCCGCCGACCCCCTGAACATCGATCCCGCGCTCCTCCCCGAGGGTGTGACCGTGGCCATGGTCGAAGAGGGCAGGGAACTCTTCACCGGCGACGGAGTCTGCGCCAGCTGCCACTTGCCCGACGCAACCGGCGGACCCCTGGGCCCCGACCTCACCGACGACATCTGGCTGAACGTGGACGGCGAGTACGCGTCGATCGTCGAGGTGATCAAGACGGGGGTCGCGCAGCCGATCGAGGCTCTCGGCTCGATGCTCCCCCGCGCGGGAATGCCGCTGACCGACGAGCAGGTGGATGCGCTGGCCGCCTACGCCTACATGCTCAGCCGCATGTAGCCCCATCCGCGCCCCTCACTGCAGAAACAGGTCCGACTGAACTCCCCCGTCCCGCCTGAACCCGGCGGTGGACAGCGGTGGGGGGTCCCCGTCCAGCCCCGCCTGCCTCGCCGCGGCCTTGAACAGGCCCGTCAGCTGGTCCGCGTACTCGCCCTCGCCGCGAAACCTCCGGTGGAAGTCACTGTTGTTCAGCTTGCCGCCCCGCACCTCCCGGATCCGCCCCAGCACCTTCTCCTTGCGGTCGGGGAAGTGCGCCTCCAGCCACTCCGTGAAGTGGTCGGCCACCCCCATCGGCAGCCGGAGCAGCAGAAAGGAGGCATGCCGCGCCCCCGCCTGCGCCGCCGCCTTCAGGATCGAGGGCATCTCGTTGTCGGTGAGCCCGGGGATCAGCGGCGCCACAAACACCCCCACCGGGATCCCTGCCTCGGACAGACACCGGATGGCCGCCAGCCTCCTCCCGGGAACGGAGGTGCGCGGCTCCATGACGCGCTGGAGATCGTTGCGCAGGGTGGTCACCGAGATCCAGACGTGGACGCAGTCATGACGGGCCATCTCGGCCAGAATGTCGATGTCCCGGGTCACGAGGTGGTTCTTGGTGACGATGGCTACCGGGTTCCTGAAGTCCCTCAGGACCGCCAGACACCCCCGGGTGAGCCGCAGCCGGCGCTCGACGGGCTGATAAGCGTCGGTGACTCCGGAGATGGCGATCACCTGGGGGCGCCACGAAGGCGACGACAGGGTCTGCCGCAGAAGCCGGGGCGCTCTCTGCTTCACCAGGATCCTGCGCTCGAAGTCCAGGCCGGAGGAGAACCCGAGGTACTCGTGCGTGGGCCGCGCGTAGCAGTAGACGCAGCCGTGCTCGCACCCCCGGTACGGGTTCAACGAGGTGCCGAAGCTCAAGTCCGGACTGTTGTTCCGGGCCACGATGGTGCGGGTATCGTCCGCCAGGAATTCGGTGCGGGGCCTTTCGCCGTCCGGGTCCCGGGGGTCCATTTCGACGTGGACCTTTTCGAAACGGTTCGGCGGGTCGTAAGGTACCCCGCGGCCCTTGATGGGAGGCCGGTACCCCGCGGGAGGCCCCTCCGCGGCCGGTGCCGCCCTCCGATTCCTGACAGGTAGAATGCGCATGCCCCAATTTCGGTTTTTATTCGGCATCCCGCAAGGGGGACTCCCGGCATGACCATCGAACAACTGGAAAAACGCCTCAACAGCCTGACCGACCGGACGCTGCGCTACCACTACATCATCCAGCTGGGGCGGCGCCTTCCCGCGATGCCTCCCGAGTTGAAGACGGAGGAAAACCAGGTGCGCGGCTGCATGAGCCCGGCGTGGCTCGCCGGGGGACTGGAGGGCGACGATCCGCCGGTCCTGAGGTTCGTGGGGGACTCCGAGTCCATCATTGTGAAGGGACTCTTCGCGATCCTGGCCGAGGTCTACAACGGCCAGGCGCCGGAGAAGGCACTGGCCGTGGACCTGTCGGACATCTTCGAGAGGCTGCAGCTGGGCGAAGCGCTCAGCCCCAACCGGCGCAACGGTTTCTACTCGATGGTCGAGAAGATCAGGCGGGTGGCGGCCTCACTGGCCTGACCCGGAGCCCCGCCGGCGCCAAAATGTGTCAGACGGCTTCGATCTCGTAGCCGATCCGCCAGTTGGACATGTTCTCGGGGTCGTCGGAACCCTCGTCGCCGGGCTGGATGACCGCGATGTGGTCCTTGATCGGGCCCGTGAAGGTGCGGTGGTAGGTGTCCAACTGGTCATTGGCGCTGAACATGTCGAGCTCCTCGCCACGCAGTTCGATCGTGAGGTGGTCGGTCACCTCACCCTCGAAGAGCACCTTGTCCAGGTCCTTGAGCCGGTTCCAGCGCGGGCGGTCCGATATCGAGTAGTGCCCCTTGGACGGCATCCGCGTCTCCTGGACCTGGCCGCCATGGTTGTCGGTGGCGACCTTCGCCCAGAATACGAACTCGCCCTTCTCCTTGAAGAAGGGTTCCAGATTGTCCAGAATCTGCAGCCACCGCATGGTGACCCGGATGCGCTTTCCGCCCTGTCCTGTCATTTCCGCTCTGCTCCTTGGTGATTCGTTCGCCACGGCCCCAACCGTGCACCGGACCGCGCAAGGTACGAAGAAAGTGGGGCTCTCGTCCAGACCCGGGGGACTTTCCATCTGCGGACACGGTCAAATGGCGAGGGGTACGAGGGTGGAGCCGAGGATCGTGCGATCCCGGGTGACCAGCGGGACCCCGTGCACGATGCTGGTTGCCGCAATGATCTCGTCGGCCGGATCGCCCCGGAAATCCAGGCGGGTGGAGGCTCGGGCCACCGGGAGGTCGATCGGCCAGGCATGGATCCGGCTGAGGGTCCGGACCACCTCGCCGTCATCCAGGTCCATTTCGATCCGGCCGAGTTGAACGAGTTTGGCGATCTCCCACAGGACGATTGCGGAAACCGACCACCGGTTGCGGGTGAGCAGCAGCCGTTCTTCGCTGGTAGGCTGGCCTTGGAGCGCGTGGATCAGGACGTGCGTGTCAAGGTTGACCATCGGCGTCCCAGCTCACTCCCGTCGACGTGATGTCGCCACAGATCGTGACCTTGTCCTTCAGGCTGCCGATCAGGCTGGCGAAGTCTCCTCCATAGGGAAGCACGCGTGCGACCGGCTTGCCCCGCTTCGTGACCACCAGACCCTCGGGGCCCAACCGGTCCAACAGCGCCAGACACTGCTCCTTGAAGCGCGCCGCGCCGATGCTCTTGGGCTCCATCTTTCCCTCTTGCTCTGTTCAGAATGTGGATACATAATATGACTAGTCATATAATATGTCCATATCATTGATGTTTGGGAACCGCGCCTGGGAACGGGTGGCGATCGATGCGCGTGTCCTTACACCGCCCGCCCCCACTCGTCGATGAACTCCTCGGGCTCCACGCCCAGCGCATCGGCGATGCGGGTGATGTAGTTGAAGAAGGAGATCACCTGCGCGGCGTCATGGATTGCGCGGTCGTCGAACCCGGCCGCGCGCAACCGGTCGAGGTCCACCGGGGACATGCCGGCGGGGTTGCGCGTGAGCCTGGTCGCGAACCCGCAGAGCGCCCGGTTTTCGGGGGATAGGCCAGCCTCGCGCCAGTCGGCCACGATCCGGTGGACGAACGCGTCCGCCTCCTCCCCGCCCATCCTCGTCTCCTCGACCTCGGCCCGGAGGTCATGCGCGTGCGCCTGCGTTCAGTAGAAGCAGTCCAGCTCGGCCGAGACCACGGTGGCCAGCAGCTCCCGCTGGAAGCGCGAGAGGGGCGACGGGCCGAACATGATCGCCGCGTACTGGGCCATCGAGGTCTTCAGCACGGGCGCGTTGAGGCTCATCACCTGCACGATGTTCCACACACGGCCCGCCCGGCGCATCGCTGCGTCGAGTTCCTCTTTCAGCAGTCCCGCGGCCTCTTCGCGCGGGATTTCGGTGATCCAGGCCATGTCGCCGGTTACCGCCCGGTCCCGGCTGAGCCGGCTGGCCGCTTGCCCCGCCCCGAACGGGATGCATCCGGCGTGGGCACCCACCGTGCACCGGAGGGGCTGAAGTGCCGACGCAAACGCCGCAGCAACGGCAACAGGCGTGTCGGTTGCGCGCCCCGCGCCCGGTTGGCCACCCCGATCCTGTACGCCAGGTCCCACTGGCGGAAGAGCGTGCGGTACGCCGAAATGAGCGAGTTTCGCGGGTCGTAGATGTTCGTCGCCTCGGAGGAGACGCCGTTGAGTTCGATCACCTTGAAGTGTCCGGCCTGGATGTCCGCCATGGTTTCGCCCCGAATGTCGTAGCGCCCGAAGAAGAATCCGTCAATGCTGCGGCTGACCTTCTCGATGGCGGCGCCGAGCGCTGGGGTCTCCAGGTGCGCGCCGTCACGGAATTCGCAGCCGAAGCAGTGGTTCCCCCGCTCCTCCAGGACGACTTTCTCGCCTGGGCCGGGCACGCGGTCCATCTCCTCCCCCAGCGTGCGTGCAAAGACCCGGCGCTGGCAGCGCAGCCTTCTGTCGTCGAGGACCAGGTCTCCCAGCGACCGCCGCCCGTCCCCCGTCACCATCGGCGCCCGCTTCTCGGTGATCCCGAAGATGTGTCCCCGCTCGTCGCCCGGAATCCGGTAGTAGAAGACGCCCAGCTCCTCGCCCGGCACGTATTCCTGCACGATCAGCTTCGGCCCCGGTACGGCAAGCCGTGCCTCCAGCGCCTCCTCGCTCCTCACGATCGACACCCCCGCCCCCCGCTCCCCCACATCCGGCTTGACCACGACCGGCAGACCTCCCACTGCCTCGGCGAGCGCACGCACGGATGGCACGCCCGGGACTGGCCGGCTGCTCGCTTCACCGCGGCCCACCATCTCTCCTTCCGCTCCACGCCCGCCCGGTTCACTACCGCCCGCCGCGCTCCCTGCCGATCCGCCTCCCCCCGCCACCACCGTCCGCGCCACCCGCGCCCGGTCCCCGATCGCACCCAGAATCTCCGACTTCGATTCCCCCACGAACCCGCCGTCCGGAAACGCGGGGTTGGCCGCCGTGAAAACGGTGATGGACCGATACTTCAGGGACAGCCAGACACACCATCTGACCACGGGGATGTAGAAGAGCCACGGCGGCCAGAACTCCCAGCGCCTCACGCGCCCCCAGCGCGCCAGAGACCGCCGCCTCCCCGCCGCGCTGAAGAGGGGAATCGCGACCCGGAGCACGATCAGGGCCGAGATGGCCGTCACAATCAGCCATGGCAGCGCCCGGTGCTGAAAAGCCCCGATCCGCTCGGCCGCGACGGCCCCGAAGAGCGCCGTGCCCCCGACCAGCAGCGGCGTCCACAGTACGGCCGCCACGAGAATCCACAGGCTGAACCGAATCAGCGGCATGCGCACCACCCCCGCGGCCACATAGGTGGGCAGGCGAGTCCCCGGCACGAAACGTCCACCGATCAGCAGCGCGGCACTCCGCTCCGTAAACCAGCGGCAGGCGCGCTCGAGCTCCTCCTGGCGGATCATCCACCTGAGCGGCGCGATACGCGTGACGGGCCACCCGATCAGCCGACCTCCCGCGTAGAGCAGCAGATCGCCCACCACGAGGCCCACCAGACACGCGCCCACCCCCGCCGTCCACGGCAGCGATCCCCGCGCGATCAGCAGCCCCGTGCCGATGCAGGTTAGGTCCTCGCTCACGAAGGTGGCGGCGACGATCAGCAGCAGGGTCAGGATGAAGGCGAACCCCATGACCGGGGGCACGCTGGAGGGGTCGAAGGGGGTGGCGGCGGCCTGGGCGCGCGCCGGATCGGCGGTGGCGCGCACGGTTGCGGTCCCGGCCTCGACCCGGTCCAGGAAGTCCTCGATGGGCGGCGCGATCCGGTCGGGCTCCATGAAGGTCATGAAGTGGTTGCCGTCCAGCATGACCATCTCGGACTGCGGCACGATGCGATGGTGCTCGGTGGCGGCGGCGGCGGGGACGAGGGGATCTTCGACGCCGTGCACGATGAGCATCGGTCCCGCGTAGCTGTCCAGGATGCCGCGGAGAGGGCGCTGGTCGGTATCGAAGAAGTTCCGGGCGTAGGAATGGCTCAGGAAGGCGTCGTCGGCGTACCCGAAGTGGGGGACGAGTTCAAGCAGGGACCAGATGGCGAAGAGCTGCAGGCCGTGGATGGCGTGGTTCAGGTAGTATTCGCCGAGCAGTTCGTACTCCTGCGCACCGATCGAGGAGAGCAGGGTGAGCGACTCGATACGCGCGGGGTCGGCCCGGTACATTTCCAGCGCGACCCCGCCGCCCAGAGAGAACCCCACCACGTGCGTACGCTCAATCGCCAGCGAATCCAGCAGCTGGAGCGTCATGGCGGCGTGGGCCCGGATCGAGTAGTCGGGGATTCTCGTGGTCGATCCGCCGAAACCGGGGAGATCGGGCGCGATGGTTCGCCGCGCGGCACTCAGTTCGGAACCGAGACGGCGGAATACCCCTCCGAAACCGGGACTTCCGTGGAGGAGGAGGACGGGGATTCCGGGAGAACCGGGGCGGGCCAGAACACCCCGTGACAGATTCCCGGACAGATTCGGGGTAGAATCTGTCACCAAAGATTCATCATCGACCGGAGTCCGGGCCGAACTTGTCCTCTGCTCGCCCCTCCCGGACAGATTCGGGGTAGAATCTGTCACCCACTCTCGAAACGCGATCGTGACGGCACCACGCTTCGGCTTCGGCCACCCCTCCACCTGCCGCACCGACAACCCGTGCCGCGGCGCCGGTTCGGGCCCCCCTTTCCGCACCACATGCGATGCGCCCAGCAACACCATGTAGACTACCAGAACCACCCGCGTGCGGATCCGCCATCTTGCGCGGCCGGCCCGCCGCGAACTCATCGCTCGGGTTCCTGCCGTGCCTCCCGCCCGGCGACGGGTTCGAAGCGCCGGAGCATGGCGCGCCGTAGATCGATGGCCAGCGCCTTGCGGTCGGTCGAGCGGGTCGGAGCTTCGCCGAACCGCACCGTGCAGTCCACCCGCTTGAGTGCGAAGAGCCCCAGCACGTGAGGCACGAAGTCCGTGTCGCCCCACCAGCAGACCTGGTCCCGCGCGCTGGGGCCGCCGGAGGGTGTGCGGTAGGAGATAGTCAGCCAGTGCACCGGGATACCGTTCGCGGCGGCGTCGGCCAGCAGCGCCGACTTGAGCGGAAGAATCGTCTCTCCCGAGGTGCTGGTGGCTTCCGCGAAGACGACCACGCCGTCCCCGCGCGCCAGCGCTTCGCCCATCTCCTCGCGCACGCGAAGGACATCCCGCTTCGTCGCACGATCGACAAAGATGGTGCCCCCGACAACGGACACGAAGCCCCAGAACGGCCAGTGGCGCAGGTCGGCCCTCGCCACGAAGGTCATCGGCACCACGGAGTTGAGCATCGGCATGTCGAGATATCCGAGGTGATTCGAGACGATCAGCGCACCCGGGGGCGGAGGCTCTCCACCGGTGGTCACCCGGACGTTGAGAACCCGCATCATTCCCTTGCCCCACGCCCGCTTGGCCCACCGCCGCGCTCGCTCCTTCCATGCCGGCCCCCAACGCGTCCGCGCCAGAGTGGGGAGCCACAGGAGGAGGAGCAGGGAGACCATCAGGGCCGTCCACAGGCCGACCGCCAGTCCCTTGGCCACCACAACGGGCCACCGGCCTGCCCGCACGACCGGTGGCAGGGGCCCCGTCTCCTCCGTTCGGCTAACCAAAGAAGCTCCGGAAGACATGGCGCTCCAGTTCGCGTACGTCGAGCACGACCAGGAAATCGATGGTCTGAAACTCCCGGTCGATCGCTGGGGGCCCGCAGATCTTCGCGCCTAGGTTGAGGTAGCTCCGGAAGAGCGGCGGAATGTCGACCGGCTCCTCCGGGCCGACCCCGTGGTCGTGCAGCCCGCACTCGAATCCGGGCAGCGGCCAGGCCTTCGCATGCGGGTGAAGGTGACCTTCCCTGACCAGGTAGGCGTGCGCCGCGTTCCCGACCCGCCCGTCCTGGGTGGTGAGCGAGCAGCAGCCGAAGAGGTGGTGCTTCCCCGTCCAGGTGAGGTAGACGGCCAGTCCCCGCCAGAGCAGATGCAGGACCCGGCGGCTGCGGTGGTCCCTCGCGATGCAGGCGCGGCCCACCTCGACCGCGTCGTCGATGATGTGCATGGGGAACCCGGAGAAGTCGAACTCGCGCGCCGTGTAGAAGCCGCTGTTGGCGGCGGCCATGGCGGCGGTCTGCATGCGGTAGGTCCCCACGACCTCGCCGCTGCGCCTGTCCGTGATGAGGATGTGATGCATGACCTCGTCCAGGTCGTCCTGGTCGAGCCCCGATTCGAAGGAGGATTCCAGTCCTTCGCCCAGCTCGAGGTTGAAGACTTCGAACCGCAACCGCTGGAGAGCGTGCAGGTCCGCCACGGTGCGGGCGAAGGTGAGGCGGTAGGGACCCGACTTGACCACGTCGGGCGGCAGCTCTGCCTCGACGATGGGGTAGCCGGCGGCGTGGCGGCGACGGGGCCTGGAAGCGCTGGATTCGCCGGGCGACCCCGTTCCTCGTCTGGGCCTGGTCATCGCAGCCTCCGTATCTCCTGGGGATCCACCAGCAGGAAAGTCGTTCCGCCCCTGCGCACGAGACGGCCCGTCATTCCCACGGGCGTGGCGATCAGCCCTTCCAGTCGGTCCCCGATGGCCTCGCCGCCCGCTCCCGCCAGAACGACTCCCTCCCGTCCCCCGTCCTCGCGGCGCACCTCCAGGAGCGGCGGGACTCCGCCCCGAATGCACACCGCCGCGCATGCCCGGTGCGTGACGCCGGACCCGGGATTCATCACGCCCAGGTAGCACTTCGATCCCACGATCTCCCCCTCCACCCGGCGTGTCCCCAGGTCGGTTTCCGGCAGTTGGGGGGGAGGCTCGGGGGTCGCACGCCCCGCCACCGTGCCCGGCTCGACCTGGATCATGGCCTGGCCGTCGCGGTAGGCGAGCGTCCCCTGCAGCGAGACCGCGCGTCCGACGTGGGACTCGACCAGCTCGTCCGCGCCGAACTTTCCCGGTGCGGTGAGGAGGTAGCGGGAGAAGGCGGTGTCGCCGGGGACGATGAGCGAAGGGTAGGGGTCCGCCACGACGAAGCCCTCGAAGGTGCGGATGTGGCCGAACTCGAAGTGGGCGGCGGGAAGTTTGCGGTGTCCGAGGGCGACGACGGCGGCCGCGATGGCGGCCGTGGCCAGGGTGGCCAGGGCGATGCGGCGCAGAAAGCGGCGGATGCGGGGGGCGGGGGGGTCGATGTAGCCGACGTAGAAGTCCTTCATGGGGCCTCCCCGTGTTGTTTCGAGTCCGTGCCGACCACTGGCAGACGGGCGGTCCGGGAGGCCGTGCCGAGGGGGTTCGCCACCGGGTTCACCCACACGAAGCCGCTGTGGATGGCGACGTTGTAGGTCTCGGCCCGGTCGTCGAAGGGCGGGGGAGCGCAGCCGGTCACGGGATCGTACTGAAAGCCGTGCCAGGGGCAGGTGATGCATCCGTCGATGATCCGGCCTTCGCCGAGCGGGCCCATCTGGTGGCGGCAGACGTTGGAGATGCAGGAGATTTCGGCGCCGTTGCGGAAGACGGCGACGCGCTCGTCGCCCAGCGGTACGACCCGGCCCTCTCCGTCGGGGATTTCGCCCGCGCGGACATCGGTGCGGACGTAGCCGTCGGGGACCGTCCCGTTCGATGTCGAGTCCTCCTGGCCCCGCGCATCGCCGGATCCCCCGGAAGCGTCGATGGCCGCCCGGTCCCGGCGCCGCTCCGCAAGTCCGGTGTACAGCTGCAGCGCGAAGACGGTCGCGGCCACCGCCCCGGTCACCGGCCAGAGATACGCTTTTCCTTCACCCTGCAGCGCACCCAGCGCCACATGTCCCAACAGGACCGCGTACGCCCCGTATACCGCCATGTGCAGCCCCTTCCACACCCGCGGCGTCAGGTTGGCGAGCCAGAAGTCGTGGCTGGTCGCCGCCATCAGGAAGAGCACGCCCAGGCCGATCACCCCAAGAGGCTGGAAGGGGAAGGCGCCGCCGTCGCCGAAGCTCCCGTCGCTGGAAAGCACGCTCGCGAGCGGATTGACGTCGCCCAGGGCGTGGAACTGCAGCGTGGCGAAGGCTCCGTGCACGAGCGCGATCAGGAAGGTGGCCACGCCCAGGTGGCGGCGGTTGTAGAGGACCGGGAGAAAGCGGGGCGAGAGGCGCGCCAGAGGGCCGATGGCCAGAATGAACGACAGCATGAGGAAGGCGAGACTGCCCGTGCCCCTCAGGAGCAGCGTCTCGAAGGTGACGTGTGGCTGGGTGGCCACGGTGATGCCCGTGAACCCGCACAGATACACCACCATGCATAGCGCAACGAGCAGGTCGTACTTCCGCTTCTGGGGGGACCAGCCCACCGCCTGGTAGACGTGGCTCATGACGGGGCTCCCGGGGGCGCGTCCGGGGAAGCAGGCGGGTGGACCTGCATTCCGGCCTCCGCCAGCGGCTCGGGCACCGGCCGCCGCGAACGGGCGATCCACCCGAAGGCGAGGACGCAAGCCGCAAGGATCGCGCTCACGAGCACCACCCACACATGGGCCGATCGGTGGCCGCTCCTCACGGCTGCCCGTCCCCCGCGCAGCGCCGCCACTTCACGAGCATGCAGGGCCACAGCGCCACCACACCCGGGAAGGTCAGGACGCGGAAACCCCAGGTCCCCCCCTTCGCGGCGGGGTCGACCGCGCCCGCGCCCTTCAACGCGAACGGGATGGCGAAAAGCACGCCGGCCGCGCCGTAGACTCCCAGCGCGACCACCAGTGCCTCGGCGACGGAATATGGAATGGCACACCTCCCCGAGGGTGTCGTGAAATGAACCCCCGCAACCTATAATGGCGCGATGGCCGCCGCGATCCCTTCGGGGTCGGGATGGCGGTGAAACCCCGGAGCCCGTGAGTCGTAGGGTGGGTACACACATCGCAAGTACCAGCCTACCTCAAGAAAGGGAGGAAGAGGATGTCGGATCCGTACAGGGAAGCAACGCGTCACAGCCGGTCGGGAGGGATGTCGACCTTCGCCAAGGTCATCCTCATCGGGGGCGGCTTCTTCGTCGTGGCGGGGATCGCCGCGGCCGTGGCCGGAGTGGCGTTCGTGAAGAGGGTCTCCGTCATGATCGGGGACTTCAAGGAAGCGCCGGCCGCGACTCTCGCGGGCATGGCGGAGAAGCTGGGCGACGATGTCACCGTGGTCAGCACCGACGAGGACGAAGGAAAGGTCGTGTTGCGCGTAGGATCTGCCGACGAACTGGTGACGGTGGACCTGGCGCAGTCTCCGGAACCGGACCAGGAGGCTGCCGAAAAGGGCGTCCGCTTCGAGGGCGAGGCCGACGAGTCCGGGGGCATCCTCCACGTCGACACCGAAGGCGGAAGGACCAGTGTGGAGCTCCGTGGGGGAGAGGACGGCGGCTTCCTCGACATCTCGACACCGAACCATGAGGTGCGCTTCGGGGCCGGAACCGGGTCGTCGGCGCTTCCACGGTGGGTTCCCGTCTACCCCGGAGCGGTGATGGGCAAACGGCTCTTCTCGGCCGAATTCGACGAGGGTTCCGTGGGGGGAGCCGAACTCAGGTCCGACGCCACGCTGCAGGAGATCTTCGACTGGTACCAGGAGGCTCTGGAGGGCCGCGTCGAGACTGTGACTTCACGCACGGGGAGCGGTGGGCTCGAGCGGGCGAAGATCGAGACCGGCGCGTGGGGGGTCGAGAACCGTCGACTCGTCCTGCAATTCAGCAGGTACGACGAGGGTGATGGCCGCATCGTAGTCCTCTATCGGACAGGAGACGAAGGGCGCTGACCTTCGGCCGGTGTTGCCGCGGCTATCCGGCCGCCCCGCTCCGCTCCGCCTCGAAGAGCCGGTCCACCTCGTCGGAACCGTGGATCGGCGTCCAGCGCGCCACCACCCAGTACACCAGGAACGAAAGCGCCATGGCCGGGAAGATCTGGTGGAGACCGCCCGTCCAGGGAAACCGGTTCCAGAGCACCAGGACCAGCAACCCCGTGATGAACGACGACAGCGCCGCCCGGCCGTTCCCCCGTCTCCAGTACAGCCCCATGAGGAGCGCGGGAGCGAAACAGGCGCCGTACACGGCTCCCGAAAACGCGGTCAGTCCCACGATTCCGTCAGGGGGATTGAGCGCGATGACCGCGGTGATCAGGGCGAATAGCGCCACGTAGACGCGGGTCTCTCTGAGCGTCGCTCGTTCGGAGGCGGGTGCGCGCACCATCCCCACGATGTCGCGCTGGGTGGTGGAGGCCATCACCAGGAGCACGCTGTCGAGCGAGGACATCGCGGCCGCGACCATGGCCAGCAACAGGAACGCACCGGTCCCCGCCGAGAAGACCTCGGGCATGGTGAGAAGCTGGGGCACCACCAGGTCAGTGTCGGCCAGGCCGCCGGGCATGAGGTTGCGGGCGTAGAGTCCCACCGGAATAAGGAGCGTGTAGACGAGCAGGAAGGCGGCCGTGGAGACCCATACCCCCTTGCGCGCGGCCGCCCGGCTCTCCAGCGCATAGAACCGGGCAAGCTGCCGCGGCTCGACCACGAACTTCACCGTCCCGGCGAAGACGACGCCGAGCGCCAGCGGCACCGCCACGCTGCCACCCCAGCGCATCAGTGGCTCGGTGACCGGATCCTCTGCGAGCACGCCCACGGACCCCAATCCGCCCGCCGCGGCCACCGTCCCCCGAAAGAGCAGCACCCCCGCCACGATCATCACGACCCCCTGCACGGCGTCGGTCTTCACCACCGAGATGAAGCCGCCCACGACGGTATAGATCATCACGATGAAGAAGACGATGATGATGGCGAACCGGTACGGGATGTCGAGGAAGACCTCCAGCAGGTTGCCGATCCCCTTGAAGACCGCGGTCATGTAGAAGAACGAGGCGAAGAGCACGATCGCCGCCGCCATGACGTGCGCGGCCGGACTCCCGAAGCGGAACCCGATGAAGTCGGGGATCGTGAGGGAGCCCAGCGATTCGGTGAAGGTCCGGAGCCGCGGAGCCACGGCCACCCAGGCCAGGAGCGACATCCCGATTACGAAGGGAATCAGCAGGAACCAGGTGATTCCCCAGTCGTACGCCTGGCCGGAGAAGCCGACGAAGGAGTTGGTGCTGGAGTATGTGGCGAAGAAGGACAAGCCGATGGCGACAGGTCCCAGCGACCGCCCGCCCACGAAGTAGTCGGTGACGCCGTGCGTCCTGCGGTTGCCGGACCAGGCGTGGTGGGCCAGCACGGCGGTGTACGCAAGGAGCAGCAGGTGGACGATCCAGTACGTGCGCAGATTGTCCAGGATGGCGTATATCATTGCACCAACATGCGTTGGACGGCCGCCTTCTGCACCTTTCCCATGGCGTTGCGGGGCAGTTCGGGGACCGCGCGAAAGAGGTGGGGCACCTTGTAGGGGGCCAGCCGTTCCTTGCCCCAGGCCCTCAATTCGGCCGTGTCCAATCCTTTGAATCCGGCCGCCGGGACCCACATTGCGCGAAGTTGCTCCCCCCACTCGCGGTGCGGGACGCCGACCACCGCGATGTCACGGACCGCCGGGTGCATACGATACGCCTCCTCCACCTCGAGAGCCGATACCTTGTATCCCCCCGTCTTCACCATGTCGACGCTGCGGCGACCCAGGATGCGGTAGTAGCCGTCCGCCGCGACGCACCCCTCGTCGCCGGTTCGGAACCAGCCGTCGCGCAACGCGGCGGCTGTCTCCACGGGGCGACCCCAGTACTCGCGGAATACCTGGGGTCCGCGCACCTCGATCTCTCCGTGGGTGCCCGGGGCGACCGGTCGGCCCAGGTCGTCGACGACGCGGGCGTTGACGCCGGGCAGCGGGTGGCCCACGTGGCCGGGCCGCCGCTCGCCCGCGAGGGGGTTGGACAGCGCCATGCCGATCTCGGTCATGCCGTACCGCTCCAGCAGGGTGTGGCCGGTGATCTCGCGCCAACGCTCCAGGGTTGCGACGGGGAGCGCCGCCGAGCCGGAGACCATGAGGCGAAGGCGGGCCGCTCCGCGCGACCACCGCCGCCGGGTTGCCGGTGGCGCGTCCTCCCAGGCGCGAATGAGGCGCGTGTAGACGGTGGGGACCGCCATGAAGAGCGTGATGTCGCCCGACGCGAGGCGGTCCCAGGTGGAGGCCGGCGCGCCCGTGGCGAACTCGCAGGTGGCGCCGGACCAGAGCGCGCAGGCCAGGGCGTTGACGACGCCGTGGATGTGGTGCAGCGGCAGCGTGTGCAGGATGCGGTCGGAGGCCGTCCAGGCCCAGGCGCCGGTGAGCGTGGTGATCTGGGCCGTGAGGTTGCGGTGGGTGGTGAGGACGCCCTTGGGACGGCCGGTGGTGCCGCTGGTGTAGATGAGGAGGGCTGGGTCGGTTGGGTGGGGTGGGGTGGGGGGTGTGGGGGGGTGGTGGAGGTGGTTGGGGGGTGGGTGGGGGGAGGGGGGTGGGGCGAGGATGGTGGCTCCGCGTGAGCGGGCGGAGGTCTCGAGGTGGGGGGTCTGGGGGAGGGTGGGGTCGGCGACAACCACGGCGGGACGGGCATCGTCCAGTACGTATTCGAGTTCGGGGAGGGGATGGGAGACGCCGAGGGGCACCGCAATGCCCCTGCGCGCCCAGATGCCGAGTTGGATCGCCACATGGGCGCGCCCCGGGGGGACGAGGCAGGCGATCCGGTCGCCGGGCCTTGTCGGTGACAGCTGGTCGCACCACACCATTGCATCGCCCAGGAGTTCGGCGTAGCTGCAGTGTCCGCCGTCGTCCACAAGTGCGATGTGGTTGGCGAGGGATGGGTCGGCAATCCGGTCGGGGAGGGTGGTGTCGGTACTCGTGGTCTTCGGGTCCTGGGAGTCCGTGGACATCCCGCGTCGGAGCGAGGGCGGTGAGGCGGGCACGTAAAGGTGTCGTCGATGTGAAACACCGGACAAGACTGACCGGACAAGACGGACGAACGTGGCGCCCAACGGTGGCTGGGCACATCTTTCGGGCGCCCGCGCCTCTTCGAGCCCAACCATGGAGTTGCCCGTGAGCGAAGCATTTGACCGCGGCCTGCTGGCCAGGGTATTCGGTGCCGCCGTTCTCAGGAGCGCCGTATACACGGAGATTGCGCAGGACCGCAAGGCGATCGTGCAGGCCATTCTGGTAGTCGTACTCGCTTCCGTGGCCGCTAGCACCCAGGACTACGGACTGGGGTGGGTGCCGATGGCGTGGGTGGCGGCGGTGAGTGTGCTTCAGTGGCTGTTCTGGGTATTGATCACCTACGAAGTCGGCTGCGACCTGCTCGGCGGAGATGCGACCCTGGGCGCTCTCATGCGCACGCTGGGGTTCGCGAGGTTGCCGGGCATCCTCATGGTGCTGGGGCCGGTAGTGGGAGGGATTCACTTCGTGGCCCACGCGTGGACCCTGGCCGCAGGGGTGGTTGCGGTCCGACAGGCGTGCGGCTTCGGGACGGTGCGGGCGGTCGTTACGGCCTTGTGCGGGATTGTGCCGTACTGGATCATCGTTTTTCTGGTCCTCAATTGAAAGCGGCACTGCTGCTGGGCGCGGTCGCGATTGCCGGGCTGGCGGGCTGGTCGGGGACGCGCCAGACCCCTCCTGACGGACGGGAACTTGTCGCGTCCCTGGGGTGTGGAGCATGCCACGCCGGCGTACCGGACGGCGAAGCGATCCGCTCGGTGGCGCCCCCGCTCGGCGAAGGTGCGAAGGAGCTGGCTCCCGCCTATATCTTCCACTACCTGGCCGATCCCCAGACCGTGCAACCGGGCATCGCCCCGGCCAGGATGCCCAGCTACGACCTGGACGAGCGCCAACGCGTCGCCCTGGCGCTGTTCGTCACCAACGACCGAGAGATGCGCGGCGTGGACGATGCCTTTCGCGCGGCGATGGGCCGTCACCCCGACGCGGATCGCGCGGAGGGGCAAGCCCTCTTCGATGCAATGAACTGCGCCGGCTGCCACCTGCACCCCGAGGCCGTCCCCCACGTCACGGCACCCGACCTGAGCCTCACCGCCCTGCGCGTGCGAGAAGACTGGCTTACCGGCTACCTCGCCGACCCGGTCACCATCCGCCCGGCGGGCCCGCGGCCCGGACGGGGAGGCAGGATGCCCGACTTCCGCCTCGACCCGGCAGAGCTGACCGCGATCACCGGCTTCCTCATGGATCTCGGGGAGACCACCATCGCGTCATCGGCCGATCCGCCCCCGCCCCCTTGGGAACCCCTCGTCCTCTCCCCCTTCGCCGTGCGAAAGGCGGAGACCCTGCTGCGCGACCGGTGGAGCTGCCTGGGGTGCCACCAGCTCGGCAACGATGGCGGCCGCATCGGTCCCCGTCTGGACGGCATCGTGCACCGTTTGCGGCCCGAGTACGTGCGGGCCCTCATCCACCACCCCGCCAGTCTGGCGGCCGGCACCGTCATGCCCGCCTCGCTGGAGCAGCCCGACCGGCTTGACCTCGTCGCCTCCTATCTTCTGCTGCGCGACGCCCCCTGGACCGGCAGTGACCCCGTGCCCGGTCTCCCGGAACCACCTCCCCCCGACACCGCCCCCGGGGCCGCGACCTATCAGGCCCGGTGCGCCCCCTGTCACGGGATCCAGGGAGCGGGCGACGGCTTCAACGCTTCCTTCCTGCCGGTGGCGCCCTCCTCGCACAGCGATTCGGCGGCGATGTCGCTGCGACCCGACGACACCCTCTACGACGGCATACACGCCGGGGGTTGGATCCTGGGGAAGAGTCATCGCATGCCGGCATTCGGGGCCTCTTTGAACGACCGCGAGAAGAGGGACCTGGTGCGTTACATGCGCACCCTCTGCCGTTGCGAGGGGCCTGCCTGGTCTCGTGACGGACGCAGCGCCAGATGACCCCGGCCCGGTACAACCTCCCTTCACCGCGCCTTGTCGCCCTTCGCGCCTGCCGGTTTCGGGGCTCACGCGGCTTCATCCACGCCCTGCATGCCCGTGCACGGGTGCTCATCCCGGCCCTGCCGCTACTTGCGGCCTGCGACGACGCTTCGGACGCCGCCAGTTCTCCAGCCATTGCGGACCGACCCGCCGTACAGATCACCGCGGCGGACTTCGTCGGTTCGGCGACCTGCGCCGGGTGCCACGCGGACCAGTACCGGCGCTGGGCCCGGTCCACGCACGGCCGCGCCGGTGGCGAACCCGGCCCGGAAACCGTCATCGCTCCCTTCGACGGCACCCCCATCACCTTTGAGGACGGCACCGTGCTGCCGATCGTGGATTCGGCGGGGCGCTATCTATTTCGCGTCCGGCAGGAGGGACGCCCCGAAATCACGATCGAAGTGGACGGGGTGATCGGCGGCGGCCACCTGCTGGGCGGCGGCACCCAGGGATTCGTTACCCGCATGCCCGATGGCACCGCGCGTTTTCTCCCCTTCGACTACTCGCGCCAGCTGGACGCCTGGTTCTGCAACACCGGCACCCGCCTGGAGCGGGGGTGGACGCCGATCACCGCCGAGATGGCGCTGGCCGACTGCGGCGACTGGCCTCCGAGGCGGGTACTGGGCACCCTGCAGGACTTCTCGAACTGCCAGTCGTGCCACGGCAGCCAGATTGTCGCGCGCCTGGAGCCCGGCACCGGCATCGAGACGCACTGGACGTCGCTGGACATCAACTGCGAGTCCTGCCACGGCCCCGCGCGGCGGCATGTGGAGCTCATGGCCGCTGCGGACACCGGCACGGTCGACCCCGCCGACATCGGTTTGCCCAGCCGCGTCACCGACGGAGTGGAAGAGTCGCTGGACGTGTGTTTCCAGTGCCACGCCGTCAAGGATGTCGTGCAGGACGGCCACCTGCCCGGCGCGCGTTTTGCCGACTACTACGCCCTCAAGTTGCCCATCCTGGGCGGCGACATCTATCTGCGGGACGGGCGCGTGAGCAGCTTCGCCTACCAGGGGACCCATCTTGCGTCCTCCTGCTACGCGGATGGCAGCATGACCTGCGTGAGCTGCCACGAGCCCCACGGGCTCGGCTACTGGGACATCAACCGCGCGCCGCTGGCCGACGAAACCGACGATCGCCAGTGCACATCCTGCCACGCCGCCAAAGCCGCGGCCCCGGAGACGCACACCTTCCATCCCCCTGACTCGCCCGGCGCCCGTTGCGTGAGCTGCCACATGCCCTATCTGCAGCACCCCGGCGTAGGCTGGACGGTGCCCTTCGCGCGCTCGGATCACACCATCCCGATTCCCCGCCCGGAGCTGGACGCGCGCCTGGGACTGGTGAGCGCCTGCCGCGGCTGCCATACGGACCGGAGTGAATTCCGGCTGCAGGCGCAGGTGGACGAGTGGTGGGGCGCGACGAAGCCTCTCGATCCGGCGTCGGCGGGTCTGCTCGCGGTGACCGACGCCACCGGGGCGGAGCTGGCTGCGCGCCTGCTCCTGCACCCTGACGAGCCGGGCGCCATGGCGCGTTTCCAGGGACTGGCCGGGTTCCTGGCCGGTTGGGTGCGGCCGGGCGGGGGTCTCGGAGGCGACGCGGCGGAACGGGTGAACCGGCTTGCCGAGTCCTTGGACCTGGACGTGCGGGCGCTGGCGCTGGCGACGCTCCACGTGGCGGACTCCACGGATGGTGCGGCCGTCGCCGCGTCGGACGAATCGCTCGCGGTGCGGCGCCGCTGGGCGATGATCCTCGGCTTCCTCTCGCAGAACGCGATGTTGGGGGGCGACCTGGAGGCGGCCGAAAGCCTGCTGCTGCGGGCCCGGGCCGTGCTCCCCGGTGACGCCGGCGTACTCCGTGCCCTCGGGTCTTTCTATCACGACGCCGACGAATACTCGCAAGCGATCAGGGCCTACACGGAGAGCCTGGCTGCCGATCCCGTCCAGCCTTCGGTACACGTGGACCTGGGGATCACGCGTGCCGCCGCCGGGGACGCGGCCGGGGCGATACGGGAGTACGAGCGAGCGCTGAGGCTGAATCCCAACGAGACGCTGGCGTATTTGAACCTCGGCAACGTCCAGCTGCGCGGCGGGGACCTGGCTTCGGCGATCCGGTCCTACGAGCGCGCCGTGGCGGTCGGCCCGGAGTTCTCCCGCGCCCACCTGAACCTGGCGATCGCCCTCGCGCAGACGGGGCGGATCGAGGAGGCGATTCCCCACGCACGGCTCGCCGTCGAGCTCGCCCCCGCCGACCCGGCCGCGCGCGCCACCCTCGCGCAGCTGGAGGCGGAGGCGGCCAGGAGATGACCGTCATGACAGGAACGGACCGATGAGCGAAATGAAACGAGTGCTGCGGATTCGCGACGGGCTGGCGATCACGGTGGGAATCGTGATCGGAGCGGGGATTCTGCGCACGCCTGGCCTGATCGCGGAGTACCTTGGCAACGGGTGGCTGATTCTGTCGGTTTGGGTGCTGGGTGGGGTAGTGGCGGCACTGAGCACGCTGGTGCTCGCCGAGATGGCCGCCGCACTGCCGAAGGCGGGGGGGAAATACGTGTATGCGCAGGAGGCGTTCGGCCCCGTGGCCGGGTTCGTCGCGGGGTGGTCCGAGCTGCTGGTGAGCCGGGCGTTTTCGGGAGCGATCAAGGCGGTGGCGATCGCCGAGTACATCATCATCCTGGTGGGAAGCGGGTCGGTGCGTCTGCTCGCCGTGGGGGTCGTGGTCGGGTATGTGATCCTTCACCTGGGCGGCCTCAAGGTCGGCACGACGTTCCAGAACATCACGACGGCGATCAAGGTGGTGGTGCTGTTGGCCATCGCCGCGGCCGGGATCGCGGCGGGCGACGGGAGCGGGCTGATCGCGCCACCCACGATTGAACACGCGTCGCTGCTCGGGTTTGCGCTGGCGTACCAGTCGGTCGCCTTTGCCTACTACGGCTGGGAGGACGCGGCCAAGATGGCGGAGGAGATTCGCGACCAGGGCCGGTCGCTTCCCAGGATCCTGATTGGTGGCGCGGCGGCCGTCGCGGTCCTCTACCTGATGGTCAACACGGCCTACCTGGCGGCGCTGACCCCGCAGGAGATGGCGGGCTCGGAACTCGTCGCGAGGGACGCGGTGCAGGGGGTGTTCGGGAACACCGCCGCGACCTTCGTGGTGGTGGCGAGCCTGCTGATCCTGATCAGCTCGGGGAACGTGAACTTCCTGGGCATGCCGAGGGTGGCCTTCGGGCTGGCGCGGTCGGGGCTGGCGCCGAAGGTCTTCCGCTATGTGTCGCCGCGGGGCACGCCGGTCGCGGGGCTCTTCCTGATCGGGACGGTGATCCTGGTTCTGGCATCGACCGGGGCGCTCGAGTTTCTCATCCAGTTCATGATGCTGGTGGCGATCTCGGTGGACCTGATGGTGCTGTCGGCGTTCTTCCGGCTGCGCCGGACCAGGCCCGAGCTGGAGCGGCCGCTGCGGGTGCCGGGTGGGGTGTGGACGGCGGGTGCGACGATCGTGCTGTATCTCCTGATTCTGGGGATCATCGTGGGGACGCAGCCGGGGCTGGCGGTGGGCGCGGCGGTGATTCTGGGGGGGTTGGGGGTGGCGGGGGTGGTGACGGCGAGGTATTCCAACGCATAGGAGGCACCCATGTTGGTCGTTCCAATCCTGATCCTCATCATGATCTTGACATCCGCCGGCTTCGGGTGCTTGCTCGCATGGTTGTTCGCTCGCCATGGACTGGCCGGCCCGCCGCTGAAGGAACGGCTGAACAGGCTGGAAGCCGAGGTCATGCGACTCCGGGACCAGCGGACGCGGCCAGCTTCGGATCCGGATCTGGCAGGCGAAGTGCACCGTCTCGAGGAAAAGGTGGATTTCCTCGAGAACCTTCTGGCCGACCGCCCCAAACCCGGTGCGCTTCCGTCAGCCGACCGGGAAGGCTTCAGCCCGGACCGCTAGTTTTCCAAGGGGACGGCCCGCCAAGCTCAATTCACCCGGTATGCCAGCCCCGCGCGCAGGCTCAGGACACGGAGATGGTCACTCCCGCCCGTGAACCCTCTCAGGCTGAGTCCGTAGAGGAATCCCGCTGTGGCGCCAAGTCTCTCGTTCAGTCGAGCGTCCACCCCGGCTCCTCCGTAGAGCAGGACGTTGAACCTGCTCGAGTTTGGCCTGCAGTCTCCCAGCCGTTGGGCCGCCTTTCTCCCCGTCCGGCATGCGAGCGGCAGTGCGATGGCGGGACCGGCGAGCACATGCAAGCCCATCTGCTTCGATTCGTACGGAATCTCCATTCTTCCAAGCACGCTCAACTCCAGGTAGTCCAGCTCCCATCGGTTCTCTATCAGCGATCCCTCGATAAAGTTCACGAGGTAGCTTGAGGTCTCGCCTGTCTGTGAGTAGGCAGCGCCAAACTGGAGCGCGAACCGTTGCCGCACCGGCATCGTCACTTCGGCGCCGGCCCGCATCCGTACCACGGGAGACGAGCCTCCTCCGTCTGCGACGCGGACGAACGGGAGCGGGGCCGTCCACGATCGGTTGACGCCGGCGGTAAAGGCGACCGTGGAGGGTCTGGATACGGGGATTTGCGCGGCCAGCAGACCCGACAGCATCAACAGGAAGACGCCGAAGTGATTCATGACGGACCTCTACCCTCTTCGATGCGGAGGTAGCTGCTGTTGACTCTGCCCTCGTCTACACCTTTCGGGCCTTTGTTGTTTCCGAGCCCCGCTACCGCAAAAAGCAGGGCTCCGCCTGTGCCACCCCCTCCGGATGAACAATCCGCTGCACCAGCCCACCCTGCCCATCGTCCTGCCACTGCACCTGCAGTCCCTTGAGCGATCGCTGCGCACCCGCCTGTTCATCACGCAGCGGGTAGACGGCGAATGGCCCCAGGACGGTCTCGGTCGAGGCGGTGAACAGGTGGTCGCGAACCGCGGCGCGGTCAAAGTTGCCTGCAGGCGAAATCGTCGCGTCGATCGCCTCGGCCAGGAGCTCTACCGCACCGAAGCCGGCCGCCGCGTGGTAGCCCGGTGGTCTGCGGTACGTGGCCTCGTACGCCTCCACGAAACGTTCGCTCTCGACGATGAAGCCCGAGGTGCTGATCGTGTTGATCCAGGGTGCGTTGCCGGTCACGCACTGGGCCAGGTCGCCGAGTTCGGTTGCGAAACGGGGGTCGCCGGGCCCCAGGGACAGGCTGATCAGCAGGGGTTCGTAGCCGACTTCGGACACGGCCCTGGTGAGACCGATCGCGTCTTCGTAGTACCCGCCGCCGATGAACAGGTCGCCTCCCGCATCGCGCGCCGCAGCAGCAAGTGCCATGTAGTCCGCTTCCCCCTCGGGGTAGGCCTGGTCCAGGACGATTTCGAGCCCCTGCGTGGTGGCGGCCTCTCGCACCCCGCTGGCCAGCGACGCCGGGTACTGCGTGTCCTCGTACACGAGCGCGACCGTCTGGGCGCCGCCAGCCGCCGCGATCTCCACCGATCCCTGCAGGTAGACCGGGGCGGGGGGCAGCATCTGCACGCTCCACTGACGCCCCTTCCCGGCCCAGATCGTCGGGGTTCCGGCCAAAGGTGCCACCAGGGGGATCCCGGCCGCCTCGGTCACGTCGAGCACCGGCGCCGTGACCGGGCTGCTGTAGGGGCCGAGCAGCACTTCGAAGCGCTGGACGAATGCCTGGTAGTGGCGTACGGCAACGTCGGGGTCGCTCTCGTCGTTGACGGTCACGAGTTCCACCTCGCGTCCCTGGATCCCGCCCCTCTCATTCAGCAGCTCGACGGCGAGACGGTATCCGTTCTCCATCTCCGTCGCGGAGGTGGAACGCAGTCCGGTTTCGGAGATCGTGGCGCCGATGTAGATCGGGTCGCGGTTCCTGGTCTCGGTACAGGCGATGGCCACGAGAACCAGACCCAGCGCCATGAACGCCGGAATCCGATGTCGGTGCATGGTCATGGCTAGAACCCCCAGACCACGAGTAGCTGAATCACACTTTCGTCCACCTCAGTCCCCAGCTTGTTGCTCCAGTATTGGTACTCGATACCTGCGTAGAATCCGTTCGCGGATCCGCCCACCGCCTGCCCGACGTCCAACCGCAGCTGCGGCTGCGCCAGGATCGACGAGGGGACATCGTTGCCGAACTCGTCGGTGGTGCCGCCGGCGTACTCCGCGTGGCCGGTTATCGAGAAGGCCAGGCTGCCGAGGTTGAAGGGAAGCAGCCCGTTGATATCCAGTACGAAGCGGCCGTCCAGTTCCGGCGGACTTCCCCCCTCCACCCCCTTCCCCCCGTCGATCCCGTACATCAGATCCGTGTTCAGGAAGATGAATCCCGGCAAATCCCACGCGATCCGCGCCCCCGGCAACCACTGCCGGAAGTTGGCATCGGTTCCGAGCGCCACACCTCCGAACACCCCGAAGTCGGCGAAGGGACCGAACGCGAGGTCCTTCCCGGTGATCTTCCCCAGACTCAGGTTCGAGTACCACTCCCCGTAGGCGTCCTTCTCGTTGAAGCCGTCGTCCCCACCGTCGTCGAGGAAGTCCACGAAGAAGAAGTTGTCGCCGAACTTCCACATCGACGCGTGCTGCATGGTCAGGATGACGGTGCCGGTCTTCGTCTCGGTGAACGGGTTCGTGTGACTCCCGTACTGCAAATGGGCCTCGGTCTGGGCCATCGCCGGAGCGGGTCCGGCCAACAGGACTGCGACTACCGAGCCTCCTCCCCACACCCACGCCGCGGCCGCGCGGCGCAAATCAGCCAACAATCTCATGGGTCCTCCTTACCCGGCGCCTCCGGGCATGCGCATACGATCAACAAGTTCACGGACGCTCGCCGGCGGTGCAGGCGTGAACTTCGACACGGTCAGCGCCACGGCGAAATTGAGCAGCATCCCCAGCGTGCCGATGCCTTCCGGCGAAATCCCGAACCACCAGTTCTCCGGCGAGTCCGCGGCCGGATTAATAAAACGGAAATAGATGATGTACGCAGCCGTGAAGGTGATCCCCGACAGCATGCCGGTGATCGCCCCCTCGCGGTTCATGGTGCGCGTGAACGTCCCCAATATGATCACGGGGAAGAAGGACGAGGCCGCCAGCCCGAAGGCGAAGGCCACCACCTGGGCCACGAACCCCGGCGGATTGATCCCCAGCAGCCCCGCCACCACCACCGCGAACGCCGCGCTGATCCGCGCCGCCAGCAGTTCCCCCCTCTCCGAAATGTCCGGTTTGAGGGCCCGTTTCAGCAGATCGTGACTGATTGCCGACGAGATCACCAGCAGCAGCCCGGCAGCCGTCGACAGCGCCGCCGCCAGTCCCCCCGCCGCCACCAGCCCCACCACCCAGTTCGGCAGCCTCGAGATCTCGGGGTTGGCGAGCACCATGATGTCCCGGTCGATCGTCAGCTCGTTCGCGTCGGCGTCGCCCACGTACCGGATGTTCCCGTCCCCGTCCTTGTCCTCGAAGGTGATCAGCCCGGTGTCCTCCCATTTGCTGAACCACTCGGGCATTGCGTCGTAGGGCTGCCCGGCCACCGTGTCGAGCAGATTGGTGCGCGCGAACACCGCCACCGCAGGCGCCGTCGTGTAGAGGATCGCGATGAAGAGCAGCGCCCAGCCCACCGAAACACGCGCATCCCGCACCCTGGGCACCGTGTAGAACCGGATGATGACGTGCGGCAGCCCCGCCGTCCCCACCATCAGCGCCGCCGTGATGAAGAACACGTCGATCATCGACTTCGTGCCGTCGGTGTAGGCGGTGAAGCCGAGGTCCCGGTGCAGCCCGTCCAGCTTGTCGAGGAGGAAGACGCTGCTCTCCGGGTCGGCCCCGCCGAAGCCCAGCTGCGGGATGAACGTCCCCGACAGCATGACTGCCAGGAAGATCGCGGGCACCATGTAGGCGAAGATCAGCACGCAGTACTGCGCCACCTGGGTGTAGGTGATCCCCTTCATCCCGCCCAGCACGGCGTAGAAGAAGACGATTCCCATCCCGATGACCACGCCCCAGGTGACGTCCACCTCGAGGAAGCGGCTGAACACGATCCCGACCCCCCGCATCTGCCCGCTCACATAGGTGAACGAGACGAAGATCGCACAAGCCACCGCCACCACCCGCGCCACCTGCGAGTAATACCGCTCCCCCACGAACTCCGGCACCGTGTACGCCCCGAATTTGCGCAGATACGGGGCCAGCAGCATGGCCAACAGCACATACCCGCCCGTCCACCCCATCAGGTAGACGGACCCGTCGTATCCCATGAACGAGATCAGCCCCGCCATCGAGATGAAGGACGCCGCCGACATCCAGTCCGCGGCGGTGGCCATCCCGTTCGCGAGCGGCGACACCCCGGTGCCGGCGACGTAGAACTCCTTGGTGGAGCCGGCCCGCGACCAGATCGCGACCCCGATGTAGAGGGCGAAGGAGATGCCGACCAGGATGAAGGTCCAGAGGCGTACGTCCATGGCTACCTGCGGCCCCTCATTCCTCCGCCACCCCGTACTCCCGGTCCAGGCGGTTCATCAGGCGCGCGTACACGAAGATCAGCACCACGAAGACGTAGATCGACCCCTGCTGCGCGAACCAGAAGCCGAGCTTGAAGCCGGTGCCGGGGATCCGCACCGCGTTGAGCCCGTCGGCGAAGAGGATGCCGCACCCGAAGGACACCACGAACCAGATCGCCAGAAGGATCGCCAGGTAGCGGAGGTTGCGGGCCCAGTAGGCGTTGGGGTCGGGCATGGGGGAGGGGTTGGGGGATGTGAGGAGGGGTGGATGCGATGCGGCCACAACTTGGGCCAGTGCGGTGTCCTTCGCCAGTCCCGGGCACCGATGAGCCGCCTGGCACGCTACGGTAGCCGTCCTTGCTCGCTCTGGATGTCGTTATGTAAATCGCACATTACATTATGGAAAGTGCAGTTTACATTTCTGGCGCGTGCTGGTCTCGGGGGGCGTGCGTGTTGCGGTCTGCTGTATTGCCACAGCGGTTCCATCTTCAAATCTGAACGGACATGCCCCAGGACTCCCGAAACGTCCCGGTGGGCCATCCCTGGCGGCCCATCGAGGATCTTCCCGCCGACTGGCAGGACCTCGCCGACGCCGGTCTCCGGCGGTTGGCCGACGATTGGTGCGAAAAGCGCGAGGGGCTTGGCGCTGAGGGAGCCATCGTCGAGTTCAACGAGCGCCTGAAGCGCGAGTGGGCGATCGAGACGGGGCTGATCGAGCGGGTCTATACCCTGACCCGGGGAATCACGGAAGTCCTGATCGAACACGGGCTGCGCGAGGAGCTGATTCCCTCTTCGGCCACGGACCGGGATCCGGCGCTGGTCTTCGACATGATTCGGGATCACGCTGATGCAGTTGACGGGTTGTTCGACTTCGTGAAGCGGGAGCGACAGCTGTCGACGAGCTACGTCAACGAACTCCACTCGGTGCTTCTGGCCCACCAGGAGACTGCGAGCGCCCGGGACATTTTCGGGCGGCGCGTGGAGATGCCGTTGATTCGGGGGGACTACAAGACACGTCCCAACAACCCCGTGCGCCCGGATGGTTCGGTCCGGCGGGCGGCATGATTCCGGGGCGGAAATGACGCGTGGCGCTGCTCCTCTGGCCGTCGACGACTACCTCACCTCGGGCGGCAGGCGCTTGACCACGACCGCGGGTACATCGAACTCATCCTTCTCGACGTAAGCGACCAACCCGTTGGGTCCGAAGGCCGCGAACATCATGGCTCCGCTCTGTGGGGAGAAGGTGCCTACGTACCGGCCATCCGCACTGATCACGTCGATGGCCGACGCGGGAGCCGGGGATGTGCTGAATGCCAGGCCGGACAACACGCTGCCGGCTACGTGATCCTCCCAGGGGTAGCCATCCTCCGGGGTGCGCCGCACCCAGACGCTACCCGTCCAGGTGGTTCCGAGGTCGTCGATCACCGGGATTTCTCCATAGACCGGGTAGGAGCGGGCATTACTGAGCATGTCATCATAGCTCATGATTTCGCGCATCTGGCTCCTCATTTCAGGAGGAACGTCGTCGTAGGCGTATTTTTCCTCGACCTCCGCCACGCGCGACTCACGGTACCGGTCCCGAATCTCCTCCGTGACCGTGCGCGCCTCGATCGGTCTCG
Source organism: Longimicrobiales bacterium (assembly GCA_965208295.1). GTDB lineage: Bacteria > Gemmatimonadota > Gemmatimonadetes > Longimicrobiales > Gaopeijiaceae > Bin94. The sequence continues at coordinate 3,774,218 of OZ242328.1, forward strand.
TCACCACCCGGACGATGGTCCCGTCGGAAGTCGCGAACTTGATCGCATATCCGGTGGAATCCGAGAACGCGAACCCACCATCGGGGAGGACATCGAACAGGAGTTTCGGCGTAAAGGCCGGCGCCCGACTCGCCTGCTCGGCTTCTGCCGTAGCCCAGGCCCTCACGATTTCCGCAACGCGCACAGGATTCTCGTCGATGCTCAACCGCTCGAGCACCCTGGGACCGTCGCCCGGTCTTGCTCTATAGGAAAAGCCGCCCTCCGGTGTCTCGCCGGCGGAAACCGTGAGCGTACGGTAGGGGTAACCAAGCAGCGTTCCACCAGCTTCCGCCAGCAGGAGGTAGGTCCTCCTGTTGCCCGGGAGAGTCATTTCCGAACCAGAGACCTCCTGATCCAGTTCCGAGGGAAAGCGAACCATCCGGTCGAGCTCACCCCCCGGCCGGAAGACGTGGTAGGCTTTGTGACCGTAGTCGGCCATAACCATCGTCCCATCCCGGAAGGTGACGGCAGAGGTGGCCACCCGAAACTCTCCCGGGCCCTCCCCGGCACGGCCGAACTCCGTTACCAGTCCTCCGAGGGAATCGACAACCACAATCCGCATGACGTCGCCGAGGTCTGGTCCGACATCGGTGATGTGAAGATTGCCGGCAGCGTCGAAAGCCAGGGAGGTGATGGAGGTGAACAACGCCCAATCGTCACCCCCGCCACCCACACGGAACACGTCCTCGAAGTCGGCGGAAAGCGCGACATCCTCCGCTGGGAGCTCAACGACGGGGGCCTGGGCGGTGAGGGGAAACGGCACGGCCCAGGAGAGCAGACCGATCGTGCACAAGGTGGCGTTGCGGGGTGGATTGATGCGCGATCCGGTCGCGTTGGCGATCTTTTCGGTGTGGTGAGCTCTGGTCATTCGTGCTCCATGTGCAAATTGTGGCCAGGGTGCTGGCGTCTCCGGTGTAACAGCCGGTTTCCTAATCTACTCCCTGACGAGTACGATTCGGGGGCCGTCACCATTCGACCGCAACTCGATCCGTCCCGAGTCGACGATCTCCCCCTCATAGATCAGCGGGCCCTTTTCCAGCCACGTCTCCCACACGCGCACCTGACCGTTGGAGCCGACTTCGAAGTGGTGAACGTTGTCCCCGTCGTCGAACCGGAACACGGCCATGTAGGCGCGATTGTATTCAAAGAACACCTGGTGGAGCGGGCTGGCCTGGTCCTCGACCGTCCAGACGCCATCGATAGGCGTGGGGGACCGATTCTGGTAGTTGGCCACCCAATACGAGAGTCCCCACGCTCCCGCGAGCACGGCCGCGACGACGATACTCCGAACCGCCCGAGCCATTCGCGATGGTTCGACGTCGAGCAACACGGTGCCGGCAAGCCGGCGCGCGTGCGGCCGCACGATGATCAGCAGACAGATCAACACGGTAACCGAGGCCGGCAGGGCGCCGATACCGAACAGGATGTCCAGGGATGATGTTGGCCACGACCGGCAGCAGAACAAGCGCGCCGATCAGGGAGGTCCGTGGCCAGGCGAGCAGCAGCCCGCCGCCGATCTCGACAAGGGCGATGGCGGTGCCGTAAACGGTGGAGACTCCGAAGTAGTACCAAGTCAGCCAGAATCGGCTGACCTCGCCCATGGGCTTCGTGACTTCCGAATCGAGGACGGTGAACTGGGAGCCGTTCAGCTTGGCGAAGCCGTAGGCGATCATCAGCACCGCCGCCAGCCATCTCGCGAACCGGACGCCCCCGCTCTTCCCTGGTTGCTGCTGCCGGTTCACGGCGTCCGCGGCTGGTCCGGGCTGATGCTTCTCCATGTCGTCCCCCCTACATCAACCCCCCAATCACCCCGTCCTCATCGATCGTCATGGCAAGCGCCGCCGGCTTCGCCGCCAGCCCCGGCATCGTCATGATCGACCCGGTCTTCACGACCACGAACCCCGCGCCCGCCGACGGCGTGACCGCCCGCACCGTGATCCGGAAACCGCGCGGCCGTCCCAGCAGCGCCGGATTGTCCGAGAACGAGTACTGCGTCTTGGCGATGCACACGGGCGCATCGGCCAGCCCGAACGACTCCAGCCGCTCCAGCTCGGCGGTCACTCCCCGCTGGAAGTCCACCCCGGAAGCCCCGTAGATCTCGGTCGCCACCGTCTCGATCTTCTCCTTGAGCGGCATGTGGTCCGGGTAGAGGGGACGGAAGTTGGCCTTGCCGTTGTGCGCGATCTCCCAGACGGCGTCGGCCAGGTCCACGCACCCCGGACCGCCCCCGCCGTGGGGATCGGCCTCGATCGCATGGATGCCACGCGCGGCGCATCCGTCCAGCACCATGGACACCTCGGCCTCCGTGTCGCTCGCAAACCGGTTCAGCGCCACCACCGCCGGGACCCCGAACTTCGCCACGTTCTCGACGTGTCCGTACAGGTTCTCCATCCCCGCCCCCAGCGCCTCCAGGTCCTCGTTCGCGAGCGAGTCCTTCGACGCGCCCCCGTTCATCTTGAGCGCGCGGATGGTCGACACGATCGCGACCGCGTCGGGGCTGAGCCCGCCCAGCCGGCACTTGATGTCGAAGAACTTCTCGGCCCCCAGGTCCGCGCCGAACCCCGCCTCGGTCACCACGATGTCGCCCAGCTTGAGCCCCGCCCGGGTCGCGATCAGCGAGTTGCAGCCATGCGCGATGTTGGCGAAGGGTCCCCCGTGGATGAAGGCCGGGGTGCCGCCCAGCGTCTGCACGAGATTGGGGTGCAGCGCGTCGCGCATGAGGACGGTCATCGCCTCGTGGGCGCCGATGTCGCGGCAGCGCACCGGGTCGCGGCTGCGCGTGTACCCGATGATGATGTTGCCGAGCCGCCGCTTCAGATCGGGCAGGTCCTTGGCCAGGCAGAAGATCGCCATGACCTCGGACGCGGCCGTGATCATGAATCCGTCCTCGCGGGGGATTCCGCCGAATGGCCCGCCCAACCCGACGATCACGTCGCGCAGCGCCCGGTCGTTCATGTCGACGGCACGTCCCCAGGTGATGCGGCGATGGTCCAGTCCCGTGCTGTTGGGCCGGAAGAGGTGATTGTCGAGCATCGCCGACAGGAGCGCGTGAGCCGAGGTGATCGCGTGGAAGTCGCCGGTGAAATGAAGGTTGATGTCCTCCATGGGGACGACCTGCGAATAGCCCCCGCCCGCCGCCCCGCCCTTGATCCCGAATACCGGGCCCAGCGACGCCTCGCGAATGCAAAGCACCGGATTCCGCCCCCGCAGATTGAGCGCGTCGGCGAGCCCCACGGAGATGGTCGACTTGCCCTCGCCGGCGGCCGTGGGGCTGCACCCGGTCACCAGAACCAGCTTGGCGCCCCGGTCCGGGCGGGCCTGAACGATGTCGAGGGGGACCTTCGCCTTGTCGTGTCCGTACTGCAGGATTTCGTCTTCGCCGAGACCGGCCGCGGCGGCGATCTCGGAGATGGGCTTCATCGTGTGGGCTTGCGCGATTTCGATGTCGGAGAGCATGGGTGTCCTGGGTGGGAGCTGGGTCGGGAAGGGCAGGCGGGAGAAAATCGGCCTGCGAAGTCTGGCGCGGAACCGGCCCGCGGGGCAAGTCGCGGCAGGGTTCCGACAGGGTCACAACGACGGAAGGGGAAACATATGTGGGGCGCAGTCATCGGCGACATCGTCGGTTCCGTGTACGAATGGGACCGGATCAAGACGAAGGACTTCGAGTTCTTCAGTCCGAGGGGCCACTTCACGGACGACTCGGTCTGCACGGCCGCGGTAGCCGACATCCTTCTTCACGACCGGCCGCCCGCGCCGACACTCCAGTCGTGGTGCCGACGACACCCCGCCATGTCCTACGGGGGCTGGTTCGGGCAGTGGATGTATCACGAGTCCCCCGAGCCCTACAACAGCTTCGGCAACGGCGCGGCCATGCGCGTCTCGCCCGCCGCGTTCCTCAACCGGGACGATCTACCCGCCGCCCTCGCCGCCTCCGACCGGGTCACCGCCATCACCCACAGTCACCCCGAGGGCATGAAGGGCGCGCGTGCGACCGTCCACGCCATCTGGCTGGCCCTGAACGGCACCGACCCCGCGACCATCCGCGCCACCCTCACCGCCGAGTACAACTACGACCTCACCCGCACCGTGGACCAGATCCGCCCCGGCTACGCCTTCAACGAGACCTGCCAGGAGACCGTCCCCGAATCGATCACCTGCGCGCTGGAGTCGACCTCGTTCGAGGACGCGATCCGGAACGCGGTGTCGCTCGGCGGCGATTCGGACACGGTGGCGGCCATCGCGGGCCCGGTCGCGGAGGCGCTGCACGGGATTCCGGGGGAGATGAAGGCGGTTGCGCGGGAGCGGTACCTGGGGGATGCGGGGGATATCGTGGCGGTGATGGAGGAGATATACGGGGTTTGAGAAGTGAGATATACGAAGGGTGACATGCGAGATATACGGAGCGGTGTTTGCTTCAGAAGGCGAACATGCGCTGCAGCACCCCAAGCACCTCGTTCATGGTGCCGGCTGACACTTCTCCCAGGCGCCGAACCATCCGCACCCGGTCGACGGTCCTCAGTTGATCCGCGACGACGTAACCGGCCTTGCCTCCGAATCGGCAGGCGATCCGAAAGGGGTAGCGGTGACCCCCGGTAGTCATTGGAGCGACGAGAAAGGTGCCCAGGTGATCGTTGAGTTCGTCGGGCGACACCACGACACACGGCCGCGTCTTCCTGATCTCGGAGCCGCGGGTGGGATCCAGTGAGACCAGGTAGATGTCCCCGCGCCGGGGGGGGCCTACTTCCATTCCCACTCCGACTCGTCGAACGCCGTCGGGACGGGATCGTCCAGGAGGCCGCCCTCGTCCCGGTCCGTCATCTCCCGTGCCGCCTCGGACCATCCGGCCCTTGGGTCCTCCACCCGCTCCAGCAGGAGGCCTCCATCAACGACCCGCAGCCGTAGCGAGACATCGAGTCCGGCGGCCTCGACCAACGCCTTCGGGATGCGGATGCCGCGTGAGTTGCCGATCCTGATGAGTCGGGTTCGCATTGTGGTTTCCAGGGCTTGGAGGATGACTGTAATTACAACGTAATTCCGGAGATGGTGTCCAGACAAGAGACCGGTGACGTCAACTGCGATAGACATTTTGTCAACTGCACATTACAATCGCGGGCCACGAACTGAAGGGAGACCCAGCATGCGAATCACCATCCGCACCGTCATCTCCGCGATCGCCGTCGGAACACTCCTCGCGACGACGACCCTCCGGGCCGATGCCCAGGAACGAAACGACCGCGTGCGCGTGGACACCCTGGAAAGCGGCAGAATCGTCGTATCCAACCCGGATTCTCCCCAAGCGGGGCCGCAGGAAGCACCGACGCTCGTCGAGGTGCTGCGAATCGGCTCGGTGGACGACACCTGCGATGCGTTCGGCAACGTCATGTCCCTGGCAGTGGACGGCGACGGCCGGATCTACGTGGCCGACTCGCAGGCGAACGACATCCGGGTGTTCTCCCCTCGGGGCGAGTGCGCGAGAACCATCGGACGGTCCGGCGAAGGACCCGGGGAGTTCAGTTTGCTGGCGGGAATCGCCTGGCAGCCGCCCGGATTCCTGTGGGTGATCGATTCGATCCGTGAACGCTTCACCGTCTTCGACTCCCTCGGAACCGTCCTGGCGACGCATCCCTTGCGGCTGGGTCGGGCGGCCAGCCATCCGTGGCCGATGTGGGTCGATGCCGGAGGAAGTCTGCACTTCTGGCTGTTGGGCTTCGACAGGATCGTCAAGTACGGAACCGGACCGGGACTCGACTCGCTGGCGAGTTCTCTGGAGCCGGAGCAGATTCCGACGCGCGCGGTGTCCACGGAACAGGTCACCGAGGGGAGTAGCCGGATTTCCATGCAGCGCGGGATGCCGTATGCGCCGCGCATCCGCTGGACGGTGGACCCGGCCGGGAACATCTGGCAGGCCAATACCTCCGTTTTCGCCATCCATGAGACGACGTACGGCGGGGACACCCTGCGAACCGTGCGGCTCGACCGCGAGGCGCCGAGATTGGAAGGGCGGGAGCGTGACAGCATCGCGGCTGCGATGGGAATCGCCGGGCGCAGGCTGCCGGATCGAAAGCACGCCCTCGAGCAGATCCGGACCAGTCCCGACGGCTGGGTCTGGATCGAGACGGAAGGGGGGGCGACCCGGGCCTGGGAGGTTTTTGACGAGCGTGGGTACTATGTGGGCCGCGTGGCCTCGCCGGTTCCGATCGAGAAGAAACCCTTCCCGGTATTCGGAGCGGGCACCGTCACCGGCGTGACGCTGGGGGAGTTTGACGTTCCCTATGTGGTGCAGCTGCGAATCGTGCGTGGGGGTTAATCGCGCCGACCAGCTGGAATTCCGGTGGACGCCGCTGCGGCATGTCAATTCCGGTTGTCATTAAGGAAAGCGGAGGCGCCGTTTTCCAATCAAGAAAACAAGTCGTTGCTATTCAAAGACTTACGGGATTCGAAGGCGGTTCGGCGGGTTTCCAGTCAAATAAACTCGGGGTGAATCGCGGTGTGGCGAGGCAGGTATCCGATCATGCACCGGCCCAGAACGGCAGGTACCGCCGCAGGCTACGGATCGAGCGGTAGTTGTCGGCTCTGCATTGTCAGCCCCGCATTGCCCATCGAAAAACTATATTATACGTTGCTATGTCCGGTGGACTCTTCCCAACCTGTTCCGCGCTGCCAGGAGATCGATTGCAATGAAGCCCTTCCGTTGGATTCACGCCGCCGTCGTGCCGGCCCTGGCGCTCGCCGCCACACCCCATCCCGCTCGCGCCCAGCCGCCCGGGATGAGACCGGCCACCGAAATCCGCCTGTCCGCCGACCCGATCCTCGCTGTCGGGAGGCTCGATGGGCCGGACGAGTACCTCTTCGGCGAGATCAACGCCGGCGCCCGGCTCGCCGACGGCGGCGTGGTTGTGTCCGACCGGCAGCACTTGCGGGTCCAGCGGTTCAGCGCCGACGGGGAGCACCTGTGGAGCCGAGGTCGGGCGGGCGATGGGCCGGGCGAGTTCAGGAGCGTGCAGATCGTGGAGGGCTGCGCGAGCGACGAGTCGATCGTCGTTTACGACATCCGGAACGTTCGGGTCCACCTGTACGACGGGGAAGGGAATCTCGTGGACGAGTACCGCTTCCTGTACAACGCATTGCCGTTGCGCGACTTCGCATGCGCGCCGAACGGGCGGCTGGCCTTCACGGGAAACAGTCTCCCTGGCGGCGACGAGGGGGTCGAGTTAGGGGAGCTGCGCCGCGAGCTCCTGTCGCTGGGCATCGCGGAACCGGGCGACACGGCCCGGACGATGCTTCGCGAAAGGATTGCCGATCGCGAGCAGAGGTTGCTGGGCGGTGGCATCGCCATGCTCGGCAGCATCTGGGCGCACGACGTGGTGCTGGCGGCGACCAGCCACGGGATCTGGATCGGCACTGGGGACGACTACGAGGTCGAGCTGATCGACTGGACGGGCTCGACGATTCGCCGGATCCGCTGGGATGGGCCGGATCTGACGGTGGCCCGCGAGGATGTCGACCGATACCGGGACAGCATCGAGGCAAGCTACCGCGACGGTGACGATCCCGACTGGCGCTCGCGCTTCGAGACCGATTGGGGCTGGCAGAGCGAAATCGTTCCCGACGCGTTCCCCGCCTACCAAGGGCTCATGGCGGGGGACGACGGGATGCTGTGGGTCCACGACTACATCCGACCGGGGGAGCGGAGCGAGTGGTTCGGGTTCGACGAGGACGGGAGGTGGGTGCGCACCCTGGCGCTGCCGACGCGCACCAGTCTCCTGGACATCGGATCCGACTGGGCGCTGGTGCTGACGCTGGACGAACTGGGCGTGCAGCGGGTCGAGGTGCGGAGGCTGGTTGAGGGGGGATAGGCTATTGGGGGACCGGGACGATACCTGTCAAGAAAGCAAATAGGTGTAACTCAAAGACTTCCATCCCGTCTCAGCAGCCGCCTGTCCTCCGCCATTGGCTACACCCGCCCGAGCCCCACCAGAGGCCCCGGTGCCCCCCCCACCCCCGGCGGCGCCCCCACCGCCTTCAGCGCCACCGGACAAGCCTTCAACGCCGCCGTCTGCGTCACCGGATCATACCCGCCCCCAGTCAGCACATTCACCGGAACATCCTCAAACGCGAACGACGCAAAAACCGTCCCCTTCGGCGATTTCGTCGTGGCCCGCACCTTCACGTGCAGACACCCGCGCGGATTGCTCATCTCCGCCCAGCCCCCGTCCTCCAGCCCCAGCCGCGCGATGTCTTCCGGGTGCACCTCGAGCGTCTCCTCCGAAAGCAGGTAGTCGATCCCGTCCGACCGCCCCGTCTGCGTCCGCGTGTGGTACTGCGGCAGCCGGCGCCCGGTCGTGAGCCACATCGGGTACTCGTCCGACAGCGTCTCTTCGGGGTCGCGGTACTTGAGCATCTTGAAGATCCCGCGGCCGTTCTCGAAAACCTTCTCGTGCAGGCGCGGCGTGCCCGGATGCCCCTCTTCCGGCACGGGCCACTGGTACTCGCCGCCGTCGATCCGGTCCCAGTCCAGTCCGGCGTAGATGGGTGACAGGGAACAGAGTTCGTTGAAGACCTCCTTCGCCGACTCGAACTCGAAGCCCTTCCAGCCCATGCGCTGGGCCAGCCGCGAGACGATCCACCAGTCCGGCTTCGCTTCGCCTGGGGGCGGTACGGCCGCGCGCAGACGCTGGACGCGCCGCTCGGTGTTGGTGCAGACGCCGTCGGTCTCGGCCCAGGCGGTGGCCGGGAAGACCACGTCGGCCACCTTGGCCGTCTCGGTCATGAAGATGTCGATCACCACCAGGCAGTCGAGGCTCTTCAGCGCGTGCTCGCAGTGGTGTCGGTCCGGGTCGGTGACCAGGGTGTTCTCGCCGTTGATCATCATGGCGTGGATGCCGTCGCCGCAGAGGTCCAGGGCGGTGACCTTGGTCATCCCCGTCTCGAGGTCGACCATGCGCCCGTACGCCTTGTGGAACTTCTCCTGGTGGGCGGGTTCGATCACCTTCTGGAAGCCGGGATAGTTGTTCGGCAGCGCGCCCGCGTCGCCCGCGCCCTGGATGTTGTTCTGGCCGCGCATGGGGTTCACGCCCGTGCCTTCGCGGCCCAGGTTGCCGGTCAGCAGGGCCAGGTTGCAGAGGCTCTGGACGTTGTCGACGCCGCAGATGTGCTCGGTGATGCCGACGGTGTAGTAGATGGCGCCCCGGTCGGCCCCGCCGTACAGCATCGCCGCCTTCTCGATGTCCTCGGGGTCGCATTCGCAGATCTCGGACGCCCACTCGGGGGTGTAGGGCTCGACGTGCTTCATGAAGTCCTCGCCGTGTGCGGTGCGCTCGTCGATGAACGCCTGGTTCGCCAGCCCCTCGCGCGCGATCACGTGCGCCATGGCCAGCAGCAGCGACACATCCGATCCGACGCGGAGGGGGAGATGCACGTCCGCGATCTCGGCCAGCCCGATCCGCCGCGGATCCGCGACGATCATCTTCGCGCCGCGCGCGAGCGCCCGTTTCAGGCGCGTGGCCGCGACGGGGTGACACTCGGTCATGTTGGTGCCGATGCAGAAGATCACATCCGGCTTGTCCATGTCCGCGAGCGGGTTGGACATCGCCCCTCTTCCGATTGTTGCCGCCAGACCGGCGACTGTGGGAGCGTGTCAGGCACGGCTGCAGTTGTCGATGTGATTCGTCCCCAGTCCCGCCCGGATGAAGCGCTGCATCATGTAGGCGGCTTCGTGGGGGGCGCGTCCGGATGCGATTCCGTAGACGGCGCGGCGGCCGTGGTCCTTCACGACCTTGCTCAGCTTGCCCGCGGCGAAGTCCAGCGCCTCGTCCCAGGAGGCGGGGCGGAGCTGGCCGGACTTCTCGTCGCGCAGGAAGGGGGTGGAGAGGCGGTCGGGGTGGCCCACGAAGTCGAATGCGAACTGTCCCTTCACGCAGAGCGCGCCCTCGTTGGCCGGGCCGTCCATGGCGGGCAGCACGCCGATGATCTTCTCTCCGCGCGTCATGATGTCGACCGAGCAGCCCACGCCGCAGTAGGGACAGATGGTGCGGGTGGTCTCGGTCTCGCCAGGGACCTCCCGGTTGGCCAGCGCCTTGAGGTCGCCGAGCGCGCCGGTGGGGCAGGTCTGGATGCACTGTCCGCAGAAGGTGCACGCCGAGTCCTTGAGCAGGCCGCCGAATTCGGTGGTGATCTGCGTGTCGAAGCCCCGGTTCATGATCGAGATGGCGTAGTCGCCCTCCTGCTCGGCGCAGACGCGCACGCAGCGGTAGCAGGAGATGCAGTTGTCGTAGTCGCGCTTGATGAAGGGGTTGTCGTCATCGTCGCGGCTCTTGCCGGAAAGCGCGCCTTCGAAGCGGCCGGTGCGGGCGTCGTAGCGGTCGAGCAGTTCGGCCATCTCCTGGCTCGCGTAGCCGTGCATGGGGTCGACATCGGTGTCGCGGTTCTCCGAGGCCACCATCTCCATGAGGATGCGGCGCTGGACTTCGAGGGCGGCCGTGCGGGTGCGCACCTCCATCCCGGGCTGGGCCTCCATCGTGCACGACGCCACGGGGTTGCGGGCGCCCTCCAGTTCGACCACGCACAGGCGGCAGCCCCCGAAGGGCTCCAGCCGGGGGTCGTAGCAGAGTGTCGGAATCTCCTTGCGGTTCCGCTCCGCGACCTCGTAGACCGTCTCGCCGCGGGTGAACGTGACCTTCTCCCCGTCCAGCGTCATGGTGAGCCGGACGCCCTTGCCGTTCGTCGACGGGCTACCGTTGCGCTTCATCGTCGTCAGCCTTTCGTTGCGGGCCCGCGGCCGCCGCCGTGGTCCGCCACATGTTTCCGAATGCGGTCGGGAAAGTACCGGATCAGGCTCTCGGTCAACAGGGGGGCCGCTTGGCCCAGTCCGCACGCGCTCGTCTTCTTCATGACCTCGTTCAGGTCGATCACCTCGTCCACCCATGCGTCGACCGTCGCGGGTCCCTTACCCTCCAACCGCTCCACCAGCCGCTGGGTTCCAATGCGGCAGGGGAAGCACTTCCCGCACGACTCTTCGGCGAAGAACTCCATCGACTCGCGGGTCACGGCGATCATGTCGCGGGAGTCGTCGAAGACCATGATTCCGCCCGCGCCCAGGAAGCTGTCCTTCGAGCGGATGGAGGGCTCGTCGAGGGTGACGTCCAGGTCGTCGCCGGCCAGGAAACCGCCCGAGAGGCCCGCCATGGTGACGGCCTGGACGGTGCGTCCGGGGGGTGGCCCGCCGGCCCAGTCGTGCAGCAGTTCCCGCAGGGGGAGCCCGATGGGGACTTCGTAGTTGCCCGGCCGCGCGATGTCGCCCGACAGGCTGATCACCTTGGTGCCGGCGTGGTCGCTGCGGCCGAGGCCCTGGTACCAGTCGGCGCCGTGGACGAGGATTGGGGGCGCGGAGGCGAGGGTTTCGACGTTGTTCACGACGGTGGGTAGGTTCTCGTAGCCGTGCGTGACGGGGAAGGGGGGGCGGTTGCGGGGGAAGGGATGTTTGCCCTCCAGCGAGTTCAGCAGCGAAGTCTCCTCGCCGCAGATGTAGGCGCCGGCGCCGCGCCGCACCATCAGGCGGAAGGAGAAGTCCGTGCCCAGGATTCCGTCCCCCAGCAGCCCCGCCGCCTCCGCGTCCGCGATCGCGCCCTCCAGGATGTCGAACGTCTCCGGGTACTCGTAGCGCAGGTAGATGAACCCGCGCACCGCCCCCGTCGCGTACGCCGCCAGCGCCATCCCCTCGATCGTGCCGTGGGGGTCGTGGTCCATCAGCAGGCGGTCCTTGAAGCACCCGGGTTCGCCCTCGTCGGCATTGCAGACGATCGTCTTCGGCTCGCCCTGCGCGTCGGCCACCGCCCGCCACTTGCGCCCGGTCGGGAATCCCGCGCCCCCCCTCCCCGCCAGCCCGCTCGCATCCACCACATCGATCACCTCGCCGGGGGTCATCCCGGTCACCGCCTGCGTCAGCGCCTCGTAGCCACCGTGATCGCGATACCCGGCCAGCGTGGCCCGCCCAGGACGCCGGATCCCCGCGAAGACGCACTCTGCCACGCCGATCGGGGGCGCTGGCGGCAACGGCGACGGCCCGCTCACCAGCGTGCTCGCGGTCCGTCCGGTCAGCACCGTGCCGCCGTGAATCACCGGCACCGGCTGGTCGCAGCGGCCGGGGCAGGGCATGGTGTGAGGGTCGTGCCCGGCGGCGCGCAGACTGGCCATGAGCACTTCGGCGCCGCGCATGCTGCACACGGGGCCGTCGCAGACGCGGGGCCGGTCGAGGCCGTCGGCTTCCCGCGAGAAGTGGTGGTAGAACGTGACGGTGCCAAATAGGTCGGCGATGGGGATGCGGAGTCCCTTCGAGACGGCGCGCAGCGCTTCCTCCGAGAGATGGCCGTCGCGTTCGTGCAGGGCGTGCAGGAGAGGGAGGAGGGGGGCGGGCTCGTACTTCCAGCGCGCGAGGAGTTCGTCGTTGGTTGCCGTGGGCATCCCGTGCGGGGGTTGGGGTGAAGGGTGGGGTGCCGCCGGGGCGCGGCGGATGCATTATACGGGTTGTGAACATTCGGCGATACCGGAGCGGGAGGAGACCTCGATGACCATGGCGGGCCGGAGACGAGCCGCGAAGGTCCGCGTCGGCCGCATGCGCAACGGGCGTTTCGCGACCCGGGGCGACAGCGTGGCCGTCGAGGAACCGCTCGAGGTGCGCCTGGAGGTGCCGGACGGGGGCGGCGTGCGCGAACATCCGGTGTCGGTGACGATGCGGACGCCGGGAGACGATTTCGAGCTGGCTGCCGGGTTCCTCTACACAGAGGGGGTGGTGACCGACCCGGGTGCCTTCGGCGACGTGCGGTACTGCCGGTCGGTGGATCCCCAGGAGTACAACGTGGTGACCGCGTCGCTCCGCGATCCGGCCGCCTTCGACTCGTCGAGCCTGACCCGAAACTTCTACGTGACCTCGTCGTGCGGCGTGTGCGGCAAGGCCTCGCTCGAGGCGGTGGAGGTGATGGGGTGCGCTCCGGTCGCCGAGGGAACGCTGGCGGTGGACGAGAGCGATGTCCGGGCCCTGCCGGGGAAGCTGCGGGTCGCGCAGCGCGTCTTCGACCGGACGGGCGGGATCCATGCGGCGGGGCTCTTCGACGCGTCCGGCGAGGTGACGGTGGTGCGCGAGGATGTGGGGCGCCACAACGCGGTGGACAAGGTGATCGGGACTCTGGTGCTGTCGCGCGCGCTGCCCGGGTCCGGGTTTGGAGTGGTCGTCTCGGGGCGGTCGTCGTTCGAGATCCTGCAGAAGGCCGCGATGGCGGGGTTTCCGATGGTGGTCGCGGTGGGGGCGCCGTCGAGTCTGGCGGTGGCCTTCGCGCGCCGCTTCAACATGACGCTGGTCGGGTTTGCGAACCGGGGTGGGTACAACGTGTACGCGGGAGGTGAAAGGATTACCGGAAAGGGGGGAGGGACATGAGTCTTCTCGGCGCGATTCTGGCGGGGGGTGGCAGCCGTCGCTTCGGTTCGCCGAAGACGCTGGCCCGGTTGCATGGGACGCCGCTGTGGAAGGTGGCGGCGGGGCGGCTGGGGGAGGTGTGCGACGAGGTGGTGGCGATCGTGAACCACCCTGGGGTCGCCCGGGCGGTCGAGTTGGAGACGCTCCCCGACCGCGTGCGGCTCATGGGGCCCCTGGCGGGGATCGACGCGGCGATCGACCGCGCGCTGCACGATGGATACTCGGCGGTGCTGGTGCTCGCCGTGGACATGCCGTGGGTGGAAACGGGGGCGCTCCGCCGCCTCGCCGACGCCTGGCGCGAAGAGGGCAGGGTCGCGCTCGCGGAAATGGAGCAGCCGTGGGGACTGCATCCCCTGTGCGGGGTCTACCCGGTGCGGACCATGGCGCCGCTTGCCGAAGCGCTGAGCCGGAGGCGGTTGGAGGCGGGGCCGTTCGCCCAGTCGCTCGACCCGATGGTGGTAGACACGGGACTTCCGCCCGTCGCGTTTCGGAGCGTGAATCGTCCCGCGGACCTGCCGCCTCCGACCGTCTCCGTCGTCGGGAACAAGAATTCCGGCAAGACGACCCTGGCCGTGAACCTGATCGCGGAGTTGCGCAGGCGCGGCCGCCGCGTGATGTCGGTCAAGCACGGCCACCATTTCCGCCTCGACACCCCCGGGACCGACTCCTGGCGGCACCGGCACGAGGGCCGCGCCGAACGGGTTCTTCTCGTCGGGCCGGAGGAGTTCGGGCTCATGGGCGAATGGGACCCGCACGGTGAGCAGTCCCTCGACCTCCTGCTCACCCGCCACCTCACCGACGCGGAGATCGTGGTGGCCGAGGGGTTCCGCAATGCCGCCATCCCCAAGGTCGAGATCTACCGCGCGCGGGTACAGCCCGAACCGGTGCTGGATCCGGGCCGGGCACAGGCCATGGGGGCGATCGCGGCCGTCACGGATCGCCCCGAACTGCCCTGGTCCGTCCCGGTTTTCGATCCCGATGCCCCCGACACCCCCGCCCGCGTCGCCGACCTCGCGGAGGCGGCTCTGCTGTGAGCGGGACTGAGCCAACCGCCTCCGCTCCTCCCGGTTGGGGGTGCTGTGGGCGATGTCCGCGCGCGGAATCCACCTCAAGGTCTGAGGTGGACGGTCTGACGCGCGCGGGCCTTCCCAGGAGGAGGGGACCTTTTTATCGTTCTCACGGTAGTATGCAGATATGGATCCACTTCCGGTCCGCCCGAAGCCGTGGCCGGAAGCGGGATCTCGACGACCCGCAGCGACGCCGCAGGCGTTGGATTCGCACGCTTCGGAGAGAATCCGGCTACTGCGCTCCCAGGTTGACCTTGACGTAAGACGACTCGTACATTACGTGATCTCCCAGATAAATTTTCGTGGAACTGGCGGCACCCGAGGTAACAGCCCTATGATTGGAGCCTGTTTGCCCGGGCGCGCGGTACCGCGTTCGAGGGCGACGTTTGGACAGTTCAGGGGAACCTAAACGGAGAAGAGTGACATGAGGAGTTGGCTGCGTATCGGGATCGTGGGAGCTGGGGCGCTTGCCGTCATGCTCGGGCCGCTGTGGACGGCCCAGGCAAGCGGGCAGGTTGCCGAGCGCCGCAAGGTGATGGTCACCAACCTGGTTCCCAGGGATGGTGCCAACGACGACTTCGGGAAGGACCTCGCCAAGGCGCTGCGCGAACTCATCGATGATCTTGGCAGCCACCAGGCCGTCGAGGAGAAGGAGATCCGGAACTCGGCCAAGAAGTACGACCTCGACATGGATGAGCTGGATTGCGTCCGGTCGCTGCAGCTTTCCCGCGAGCTCCGCGCCAACATCGTCTTCTGTGGGGAGTACACCGAGGACAAGCAGGCGAAGACCTTCACCCTGTACGGGGTCCAGTTCGCGACTTCGGGTGATGCCCCCCTCGAAATACCGGACAAGACTTGGCCCAAGGACCAGGAGGAGCTCGCCGCCCAGGAGATCGCCCAGTTGTTCGGGCAGTTCATTCAGCGGCTTCGCGATGCCGTCAATTGCGGCGATTACTACAATACGGGGGAATGGGAGAGCGCCGAGAGGAACTGCAAGGGCGTACTTGAGCAGGCACCGGATGACAGCCAGGTTCGCCTCATCCTTGCCCAGGTCTACCGCAAGACCGACCGGCTCGAAGAGGCCCACGCCGAGGTCCTCAAGGTCATCGAACTCGATCCCCTGAACGAGGACGGGCTTCAGTTGGCCGGCTGGCTGGCCATCACCCTGGGCCGGATGGAGGAGGGGCGTAAGCACTTCGATGCATACCTCCAGTTGAATCCGGGCAACGCCGGGGTACGGGCGCGAATCGCCTACGACCAGGCCCAGGCGGGTGACCCCGAAGGCGCGATGATCCTCGTGGAGGAGGGTCTCGAACTCGAAGCCGACAACACCGAATTGCTCCTCCAGCACGCCTCGTTCGCCATCGCGGCCGGCCAGGCCCTGCAGGAGGAGGGCCAGCCCCTGTCGGCGGAGGCGGGACGTTTGTACCAGCGGGGGTCGGAGTCCTACCGGAAGACGTACGCGGTTCTCGGTGCGGAAATGGACAGCGCCCACCTGTATCGGATGATCAGCGCCCTCTATGTGCTGAACCAGCTGGACCGGGCCGTGGAACTGGCCGACCAGGTGCTCGAGACTCACGGCGAGGAAACCAGGCTCTGGTATCTCAAGGGCAACATCCTCAACAAGCTCGACCGGGTGGACGAAGCACTGCTCGCCCTGGACGAGGCCGAAGCCCGCGATCCCAACTACCCCAACCTCAAGGCAACACAGGGGCAGTGGCTGCTCGCGGCCGGGCGCGAAGACGATGCCCTGCCGGTGCTTATTGAGGCTGTCGAGAAGGGCGAGCAGCCGGCCGATGTGATCGCGAACATGTTCTTCGGCAAGGCGGTCACCGGTGGCATTCAGCCCAAGAACTACGAATACGCCCTTCGCATGATCGACATGGCCAAGACGTTTGAGCCGGAACTCTCGTCAAGGGTGCTGGGGCGGCTGGTATTCTACCAGGCACTCAGCACCTATCAGATGGCGTATGGACAGCAGGGGCCACAGAACCTCCAGAGTGCGCAGCTGACATTGCCCAAGTTCAAGGAGGTGCAGAGTTTGTTGGCGATGCCGCATGTGGTCGACTGGGTGGCGGGAGCCCCGGAGCAGACGCAGAAGAGCTTCCGGGACATGCGCGACGGTGTGATCCAGTTCATCGAGATTCAGGAGTTGATCATTCAGCGGGGGCGTTAGGCGGGTCGGCCGTCGCCGGACAGCGGCGTTCGGCTGACGGGGCGCCGCGGGGTTCACGAACCCCGCGGCGCTCTTTTTTTTGCCCGTTGTTCCCGTTTTCGCCGACTGCACCCGACTGTACGCCGCGCCGTGCCAACGTCCCCGCCATGACCCTTGGAAAGCCCGCGGGCCCTAACCCGCCCGGCATTCGAGCGGTGGCCTGGACCACGGACTGCCAGGCGCTGCGCTTCCCATCCTGATGACACAGTGGGACATGGTGGGTTGCGATGTGGGATAGGGTGTAGTAAAATGGGAAGCAGTGGGATACAGGGGGATAAAATGTCCGGACTACTACTTGGCCGTCACGAATACCAGATCGATGCGAAGGGCCGCGTCAGCCTGCCCTCCGCATTCCGCCGGGCTGTGTCTGAAAAACCCCTCGTCCTGCTGCAATGGCAGGACAGCCACCTTGACCTGTTTCCCCAGGAGACCTGGGTCGACATCAGGAAGAACCTCTTGAGCCACCGGAAAGCGCAGGAAGACGGCGGTGTCTATCTGAGACGCATCACGTCAAGCGCTTTCGAGGTGGAACCGGACAATCACGGACGGATTCGCATTCCGGCCTGGCTTGGGGAGAAGGCCGGACTGGAGGACACCGTCCTTTTCGTGGGGGCCCTGGACCGCATCGAACTGTGGAACCCGGCCCGTTTCGAGGAAGACCTGCGAGAGCCGGACCCGGAAGACGACCGCTTCGCTGCCCAGATCTTCGGTTAACGGGGGACCCCATGCACGGCCCCGCATACCATCGCGCTGTCCTCGTGGACCAGGTCATGGAGCACCTCCTGGGCGAGGCGGGGCTGTACCTCGACGGCACGGTCGGGGGAGGGGGGCACGGCGCCGCGCTGCTGACCCGCTGTCCGGAGTGCCGCCTTCTGGCGGTGGATCGCGACCGGGAGGCCCTGGCGGCGGCGCGCGCGCGTCTGGCTCCCTTCGGAGACAGGGTCCGCTTCGCGCACATCTCCTTCCGGGACGCGGGAGAGGACGCGGAGGTCCGCGCCGACGGGCTGGCGGGGGCGTTGCTGGATCTCGGTGTGAGCTCCCACCAGTTGGACACCGACGAGCGCGGGTTCACGATGCGCCGCGGGGCCGCCCTCGACATGAGGATGGATACGGGGGAGGAGTTCACCGCGGCCGCTTTCCTCTCGTCCGCGACCCGGGCCGAGCTGCTGGCGGCATTCAGGGCCGGAGACGCGCCCCGCGCGGCCGCCCTCGCCGCGCGCATTGCCCGGCGCCGCGCGGCCAGCCCCCTGCGGACCAGCGACGACCTCGTGGCCGTCCTCGAGGCGGTGCTCGGCCGCCGGGCCGGCCACGCCGAAAAGGCGCGTCTCTTCCAGGCGCTCCGGATCCGCGTGAACGGAGAAATCGAAGCGCTCGAAGAAGGCCTCCCCGCCATCCGCGACGCGCTCCGTCCGGACGCCACCTTCGTCATCATCGCCTATCACTCCGTCGAAGACCGGCTGGTGAAGCGGGCTTTTCGAGATTGGAGCGATCCGTCCCGGGGGCTGCCGCGCCGGCTGCCCGTGCGAGCCGCAGAGCTCCAGCCGCTGGGAGCGGTGGTCACCCGGAAGCCCGTCACGCCCGGCGAGGACGAGGTCGCGGCCAACCCCAGGGCGCGGCCGGCACGGCTCCGGGCCTGGAGACGCGCGACATGACCGCCAGGGCCAGGATGGGCCGGGTCGTTCTGGTGCTGACGCTGTACGCGGCCGCGCTGACGGTGGTGGCGTGGCGGCAGTCCACCACGCGGGAAACGATGGAGGAGATCGACCGCCTGTCGCGCGAACTGGCCGTCGCGGCCGATGAACGGGAGGAGCTGGCACGTGACCTGCTTGGCCTGGAGCAGCGCCCGTGGGTGGTCGCCGAGGCGGGCCGGCGCCTGGGACTCCGTCCCCCTCGCGAAGAGGAACTGGTGTTCACGTCGGGAGGATCGCAATGACCGGCGTGCGCGGACCCCGTGAGAGGGCACTTCGCCTGCGGCGCAGGTTCCTGCTGGTTTCGTGGTTTCTGGTGGCGGGCGTCCTGATCGCGCGCGCCGTCGAGGTCCAGCTCGTCGAGCGCGCCGCCTGGGCGGCCGAGGCGCTCGCACAGCACGAAAAGAGCAGGGTGGTGCCGCCCGCGCGTGGACGGATCCTCGACCGCAACGGGGGTGAGCTGGCCGTCAGCCACATGCGGGCCAGGGTCGGGATCGCGCCGCGTGAGATCGTGGACCGGGAGGCGGTCGTCTCCGGACTCGTGGAGCACCTGGGCGTACGCGCGGCCACGGCGCGGCGCGTGTCCGCCGGGACCGACTCGTGGAACGTTGTCCCGGGCCGGTACTCCATGACGCAGGTCGAGGGGCTGCGAGGCCTCAAGGGAGTCTACCTGGAGGACGAACCGAGCCGTCTGTACCCCCTCGACGGATTGGCCCGGGGATTGCTTGGTGTGGTGATGGATGGCGTCGGCAGGGGAGGGATCGAGCAGTCCATGGATTCGGTGTTGGCCGGACGGAACGGAAGGGAGATCGTCGTGCGCGACAGTCGTGGTCGGGTGGTTCCCGGGCAGGTCGTGGTCGTGCAGGCCCCGGTCGCGGGCCGGGACGTGGTCCTGACGATCGACCAGGATCTGCAAGCGATCGCCGAGGAGATGCTGGTCGCGGCCATCGACTCGACCGGTGCGAGGGGTGGTGACATCGTGATCACCGATCCCCGCACGGGCGAGATCCTGGCGCTGACCTCGGTGGTGGAAGGCTCGAACGCCGCTCTGTCGGCCATCAACGCCACGTACGAACCGGGCTCCACGATCAAGCCCTTTACCACGGCGGCACTGTTGCGCTACGGAATCGCCTCGCTATCGGACTCGGTGGACACCGGTAACGGGTCCTGGCGGATCCACGGACGCCGGATCAGCGACATCGGCGGCGGTGGCTGGCTGACGCTTCACGAGGTGATCAGGGAGTCGTCGAACGTCGGTATCGCCAAGTTCGCCAGCCTCATGTCCAGCGGGCAGCAGTACACGAGCCTCCGCGACTTCGGATTCGGGACCCAGACGGGCATTCCGCTCCCGGGCGAGGCATCGGGCGTTCTGCGGCGGCCGGAGCACTGGACCCCGATGTCGTCCCAGTCGCTGTCCTTTGGCTATGAACTGTCGGTCACACCGGTTCAGATGGCGATGGCCTTCGGCGCCCTCGCCAACGACGGGTTGCTCATGGAGCCTACCCTCATCCGGGAGGTGCGCGACCATGACGGGACGCCGCTGCGCCTGAGTCGGCCGCGCCAAGTGCGCCGCGCGGTGCCGCCGTCGGTCGCGCAGGCGCTGACGCCGGTGCTGGTGGATGTGGTGGAGGAGGGCACCGGAACGCGCGCCCGCATGTCGACGTTCCGGTTGGCCGGAAAGAGCGGAACGACGCGCGCCACGGGTGCGGACGGGCGCTATGAGCACGACAAGGGCGCTTATTTCGCCTCTTTCGGAGCCATCTTTCCCGCCGACGATCCGCAACTGCTCTTCTTCGTCAGGCTCGACCGTCCGCAAGGTGCCTACTACGGCGGCGAAACGGCGGCTCCCGTGACCCGCGCGACGCTCGAGACCCTCCTCTCGGCCCGGCAGGCCCCCATCGACCGGAGGGCACTTGCGCTCGCGGCCCGTCACGTGCCCCCCCCACCCGCCCCCGCTCCCCTGGTGCGCTTCGCCGCCTCGATCGATGACGCGCCGCTGGATACCTGGCTCGCCTCCCCGGCCCCTGAAGGCCACGCCGGCGCGATGACGGTTCCCGTGCTGGAAGGCGCGTCCGTCAGGGTGGCGCTGCGCAGACTCCACAAGCTCGGACTGCGGGTGCGGCTCGAGGGGGGTGGGGTGGTGCGCGCAACCGTTCCCGGGGCCGGCGCCGCGATCGCTGCAGGTGACACGATCCGGGTGCTCACGCGGAAGGCTGTCTTATTCATGCCCGCGCGCGCGAGTGAAGTCGGTGGTGCAGATGCGGCGAACGCGCCCGAAGCACCGGGACGGGGAGGGTGACCGTGTCCGTGTCCCAGGTGGTGGCCGCGCTGGAGGGTGCAGGAGTCGCCGTCGGACCGGTGATTCCGGCGGACGGCACCGTGGAGAGGGTGAAGGTCGCGGGCGTTCAGCAGGATTCCCGCCGGGTCGCGCCGGGCGACCTCTTCGTGGCCTGGTCCGGCGCCGTTCACGACGCGCACGAGTTCGTGGCCGGTGCCGCGGTCGCCGGAGCCGCGGCGGCGATCGTGGAGAGGCCCGTACGGGATGTGCCGCTGCCCCAGGTCCTGGTCGACAACGCCCGCCTGGCCGCGGCCGTCGCCTCCGGCTTTGTGGCTGGATCTCCATGGCGCGACCTCGATACGGTCGGGATTACGGGAACCAACGGCAAGACCACGACCGCCCAGTTGCTGCGCGGCCTGCTCGCACACCAGGCGCCCACCGCGGCGATCGGCACTCTGGGCTTGACAGGCCCCGACGGACGCGTCCAGGAGGGGACCGAGGGACTGACGACACCCGGCGCGGTGGAGTTGTCGGGCTGGCTCTCCTCGCTGGTGCGCGGGGGCGTGTCCCGGGTCGTCCTCGAGAGTTCGTCGCACGCACTGGACCAGTTCCGGCTGGACGCCCTCCGCTTCGACGTGGCCGCCTTCACCAACCTCACACGCGACCACCTGGACTATCACGGAACGCTCGAGAGCTACCTGGCCGCGAAGGCCCGCCTGCTCGAACTCGGCAAGACGGGGTGCACGGCGGTGATCAACGCCGACGATCCCGCATGGAACGCGCTCCGGCCGCGCGGACCCCTCATCACCTACGGGCTCGGTCCGGCCATGCTCCGTGCCCTCGACCTGCGCATGTCCGTGGGGGGATCGTTGTTCCGCCTCACGTGGGACGGCCGCACGGTACCGGTGAAGCTGCCGTTGCCGGGCGCTTTCAACGTCTCCAACGCGCTCTGCGCGACGGCGTGTGCGCTGGCCCTTGGCCACACGCTCGAAGATGTCGCCGACGGGCTGGGCGAGGCGGTTCCGGTCGCGGGGCGCCTGGAGTTCGTAGTGCGGGAGCCCTTCCAGGTGCTGATCGATTTCGCCCACACGCCGGACGCCCTCGACAAGGTGCTTGCCGCCATGCGACCCATCGTATCGGGCCGCCTCATCGTGGTCTTCGGCGCGGGAGGAGACCGGGACCCCGCCAAGCGCCCCGCCATGGGCGCCGCGGTTGCTCGGTACGCGGACCTCGCCATCGTAACCTCGGACAACCCGCGCACCGAGGACCCGGCGGCCATCGTCGCGCAGGTGTCCGCGGGCGTATCCGGGTGCGACTCGGTCGAGATCGTGGACCGGCGAGGGGCCATCCATCGCGCTCTGGACGCGGCGGCTCCCGGCGACACGGTGCTGCTTGCAGGGAAGGGTCACGAGACGTACCAGGTCGTGGGGACCGAAAAACGGCCCTTCGCCGAGCGCCGCATCGTGCTCGACCACCTGGAAGCGCGGGGGGTCGGATGAGCGCGGCCACATTCTGCTGGAGCGACGCTGCGGTGCGGCGCGCCCTGGGGCTCACGGGCGGCGATCCCGCGCGCCTATACCGCGACATCTCCACCGACACGCGAACCCTGGGTTCCGGCGATGTCTTCGTCGCGCTCGAAGGGGAACGCTTCGACGGGCACGCCTTTGTGCCGCAGGCGGTCGCGGCGGGGTGCGGGGCGGTGGTGTCGCACCGGGATCCGGGCGACTGCGCGGTCCCGGTCTACCGCGTCCCCGACACCCTTACCGCGCTGGGCGACCTGGCGCTGCACCGGCGCGAGCAGTCGGACATTCCCGTGGTGGGGATCACCGGGTCGTCGGGCAAGACTACGGTGAAGGACATGACGGTGCGCGCCCTCTCCCGGAGCTACGACGTGCACGGAACCAGGGGCAACGAGAACAACCGGGTAGGCGTGCCCCTCACCATCCTGTCGATGCCGGAACTCACGACCGCGCTGGTCCTGGAGATGGGAACCAACGAGCCCGGCGAGATCGCCGAACTGGCCCGGATTGCGCGCCCCACGGTGGGCGTGGTTACGACCGTCTCGGAAACGCACGTGGAACGCCTGGGGGACCTGCGCGGCGTGCTCACCGAGAAGCTTGACCTGATCCGGGCGCTCGGCCCGCGGGGCAAGGCCGTCGTCGGCGACGACCCCGCAGAGCTGGCCGACGAGGCGCGCGCGCTCCGTCCCGATGTCGTGGTGGGCGGATCGACGAACAGTGCGGATCCGGACCTCCAGCCGGAGAACGGGTACGGGCGCCTGGACGGCACGCACGGCTTCACCTGGGAGGGCCACCCCGTCACTCTGCGGATCCCGGGCTCCCACAACGTCGACAACGCGCTAATGGCGCTTGCCGTCGCCCGCACGCTCGATGTCCCCGCGAACGAAGCGGCGGCGGGTGTCTCGGCCGTGTGGCCTGGCGCGCTGCGCGGTGAGGTCCGGGAAGTGGGCGGGCTCACACTTCTTGTCGACTGCTACAACGCCAACCAGGCGGGCGTGTTGGCCGCTGTCTCGGCCCTGGTGGCGATCGGTGAAAAGGGACGCTGGGTGGCGGTGCTGGGCAGCATGCTCGAACTCGGCGAGCGGTCCGGGGCGATTCACCGGCGGACGCTCGGCATGATTCTGGCGAGCAAGCTGGACCTGTACATCCTGACGGGTGCCTTCGCACGGGCTGCGAGGCACTTCGAGGACGACCGGATCGTGGCCATCGAGGAACTGCGGGAGCTGGCCTGGCGTCTCCCGCGCATGGTCCAGCCCGGTGACAAGGTTCTCCTCAAGGCATCTCGCGGCGTGCGCCTCGAGCGGGTGATCCCGGTCCTCGAATCGCATTTCGGGGAAACAATGGTGGTCTGATGCTCTACCACCTCCTCCCCAGCCTCGAAGATCTCCACATCGTCTTCAACCTCTTCAACTACATCACCGTGCGGGCCGCCGGGGCGATGGCCATGTCACTGGTGCTGACGCTGCTGCTCGGTCGCGGCGTGATCGCCTGGCTCAAGCGCCGCGACATCGTCGACGTTCCCGGGAGGAACGGGCATCAGGACGGCGGCCAAAACGGCGCCAAGGCCAACATGGGGGGGCTGCTGATCGTCGGTGTGGCCACGCTCTCGACGCTGCTGTGGGCGGAGCTGGCGAACTCCTACACCGTGATCGCCCTGGTGGTGATGCTGTGGATGGGGACTCTGGGATTCCTGGACGACTACCTGAAGGTGGTGCGGCGCACCCCCAAGGGTCTGGTGGAGCGCTACAAGTGGGCCGGGTCGATCGGTCTGGGGGTGGCTTTGGGACTGTACCTGGTGCTCAGCGCTCCCGAGTCCGCGGTCGGCGCCACGACGACCAACCTGCCCGTCTTCGACGAGTGGCAGCTGGTCTTCACCGCGCCGGCCTACCTGCTATGGGTCACGGTGGTGCTCAACGGTGCCACCCACTCGGTCAACATGACCGATGGCCTCGACGGCCTTGCGCCGGGGCTGGTGGCGATCGCCATGGGCGCCTACGGGGTCTTCGCCTACGTGATCGGGCGCGTGGACACATCGGAATACCTGGGACTGTTCTACCTGCCGGGCGCCGGAGAGCTGGCCGTCTTCGCCGCCGCGATCACCGGTGCCGCACTGGGATTCCTGTGGTACAACGCGCAGCCCGCCCAGGTGATTATGGGCGACACCGGGTCGCTCGCGATGGGCGGCGCTCTCGGTGCCATGGCCGTGCTGCTCAAGGCCGAGCTCCTGCTGCTGGCGGTGGGCGGTGTCTTCGTGGCCGAGGCGGCGTCGGTGATCATCCAGCGGCGGTACTTCAAGTACACGAAACGACGCTACGGCGAAGGCCGGCGCGTCTTCAGATGTGCCCCCATCCACCACCACTTCCAGATGGTCGGGTGGAAGAACGAGCAGGTCGTGGTCCGGTTCTGGATCCTGGGAATCCTCTGCGCGATGGTCGGCTTCGCCACCCTCAAGCTCAGGTGAAGGAAAAAAGAGAAACAGACAGGGTCGCCGTGATCGGGTTGGGCGCCAGCGGAGACGCCGCGGCCCGGCTGGCCCTTCAAAAAGGAGCGAAAGTTCATGTCACGGATGCGAACAGCGAGGACCCAGTTGCAGCTCGTGGAACCGTCCTGCGGGACCTCGGCGCCGAGGTCCGGCTGGGCGGGCACGACATCGAGGCGATCGCCTCGGCGGGCACCGTCGTCGTCAGCCCGGGAATCCCGCCCGGCGCACCGGTGCTCGCCGCCCTTCGCGCACGGGGTGTCGCTTGGGTATCGGAGCCTGAGTTCGCCTGCCGGTTCATCTCGAGTCCACTGACGATCGTGACCGGCACGAACGGGAAGACCACCACCGCGGCGCTCTGCGCCCACCTCCTGCGCGAGGCGGGCGTGGACGTGGCCCTGGGGGGGAACATCGGGGGTGGCCTGGGGCCACCCGCGTCGACCCTCGCGGCCACGCACCCCGCGGCGGACCGTATCGTGCTGGAGTTGTCGTCGTTTCAACTGGCGGACATCAGGGACCTGACACCCGATGTGGGCGTCATGACGAACCTGGGTGTCGACCACATGGACCGCTACGCCACGGTGGCGGACTACCACCGCGACAAGCGGCGCCTTTTCGAGGCCGGCGACGAGAACACCACCTGGGTCGTCAACGGCGACGACCCCGCCGTGCTGGCGATGGCCGAGGGCACCCCGGGTACGCATCTGGCCTTCTCGACCGAGACGGCCCAGTCGCCGGGCGCGTTCCTGTCGGGCGGCGAACTGGTTCTGGACCGGGGCGACCGAGACGGCCCGCACCGGGTGGCGGCCACCTCCGACGTACGGCTTCTCGGCCGCCACAACATTGCCAACACCCTGGCCGCGCTCCTGGCCGCGGCCGCCTCGGGCGGGTCCGGGGCCACCGCCCCGACCGCGCTCCGCTCCTTCCCGCCGCTGCCCCACAGGCTCGAGCCCGTGGGGCGCTTCGGTGGGGCTCTCTGGGTGAACGACTCGAAGGCGACGAACGTGGCCGCCGCCGCGAGTGCGCTCGCAAGCCTGGACGGCCCCGTCGTGATGCTGGTGGGCGGAACGGACAAGGGCGAGGACTTCGGCGGCCTGGTGCCGGCGATGAGGGGGCGGGTGCACACGGTGGTGGCCTACGGGGCCGCGGGCGCGAGGGCGGTGGCGGAGATCGGGTCGGCCGTGGGGGGCGGGGTGGTGGTGAGGCGTATCGAGGGTGGCTTCGAGGAGGTCGTGGCCGAGGGCAGGGCGGCGGCGCGTCCGGGCGATACGGTCCTGCTCGCACCGGCGTGTTCCAGCTTCGACATGTTCGCAAACTACCGGGCGCGGGGCGACGCCTTCCGCACCCTGGCGCCGGGAGGCGGACGATGAACACCCGGCTGCGCCGCCAGGTCCGCCCCGCGGGCGCCCCCTGGAGTTTCTGGACTCCGGGACGCTCTCCGGCCTGGGTGCTGGACGTGGCCCCCAAGTCCCGGGCTTCGCTTCCCGCCACCGGACTCGGGCGCGGCTGGGAACCCATGATCATCGTCGCCCTCATCGGCGCTCTCCTCCTCTTCGGCCTCCTTACCCTTCACAGCGCGAGCTCGGTGATGGCGCAGCGGGTCGACCTGCCTCACTACCACTACGTCGGGCGACAGGCGACCGGCGCGTTGATCGGGCTCCTGGCCATGTTCGTCTGCGCCAGCGTCCCGACCGGGTACTGGCAACGCTTCGCGCCCCACCTGATGCTGGGCTCGCTTGTCCTTCTGATCGTCGTCATTCTTCCCTTCACACACGCCATTGCGCCCGAGGTCAACGGCGCCCGGAGATGGCTGCGTGTCGGGGTGACGGTCCAGCCGTCCGACCTGGCCAAACTGGCGGTCGTTGCGTGGACGGCCGCGATGCTGGTTCGCAAACGCGAATACCTGCGAAGCCTCCGGCGCGGACTGGCTCCGTTCCTGGTCGGCTGGGCTCTGATCCTGCTGCCGATCCTGCTGGAGCCCGACCTGTCGACCGCGTGCCTGATCGCCGCCACGGGCGTGACCATGGTCTTCGTGGGCGGCGCCCGCATCGGCCACTTCGTGTTCCTGGGCCTGTTGCTCGTCCCGCTGGCGGGATCCGTGCTGGTGTCGGGGTACCGGGGGGACCGGTGGAAGTCGCTGCTACTCGATCCGGGCACCGCCGCCGACGGGCCCGTCTTCCAGACCTATCAGAGTCTTGTGGCGCTCGGTTCCGGGGGCGTGACCGGGGTGGGCTTCGGTGAGGGGCGCCAGAAGTTCGGGTTCCTTCCGGAAGCGCACAACGACTTCATCTTCGCCATGATCGGCGAGGAGTGGGGATTCGCGGGCGCCGTGGCCGTCATCCTCTGCTTCCTGGCGCTGATCGTGGTGGGATTCCGTATCGCGCGCCAGGCGCGCAACCTCTTCAGTCAACTGCTCGCGGTGGGGATCGTGTCGCTGATCGGGTTTCAGGCCTTCCTCCACATCGGCGTTGGGCTGGGGGTCTTTCCCGCGACGGGACTCTCCCTGCC
Source organism: Longimicrobiales bacterium (assembly GCA_965208295.1). Lineage (GTDB taxonomy): Bacteria > Gemmatimonadota > Gemmatimonadetes > Longimicrobiales > Gaopeijiaceae > Bin94. Next base: position 3,801,480 of record OZ242328.1, read on the forward strand.
GTTCATCTCCTTTGGCCGCACCAACCTGGTTGTGATGCTCGCGGCCGTGGGAATGTTGCTGGCCGTGGCACGCGAGGCCCCCGGAGGAGAGGCATGATGGTGGTCTTCTCCGGAGGCGGAACCGCGGGGCATTTTCACCCGGCCCGCAATATCGCCGAGGCGCTCATGAGCGAGATGCCCGAGGTGCAGCCCTACTTCGTGGGCACCGAAGGGCGTGTCGAGGCTGCCGAGTTGCCCGGGCTGGGCTACCCGTATCGGCTGTTGCCGGTGACGGGGTTGCAGAATCCCCTCGGGGCAATGCGCCAACGCGGCAGCGGGCCGAAGAGACTGGCGGGTCTTTTCCGGTCCGTCGCCGTCAATGCGCGGGCCCTTTGGCTGCTGGCGCGCGCGGTACTGCGTCTGATCCCGGACTTCCGGCGGCGCGGCGCGGCCGCTGTTGTCCTGACCGGGGGCTACGTGGCTGCTCCGGCCGGGATCGCGGGCAGACTTCTGGGACTTCCGGTCGTGCTGCAGGAGCAGAACCGGCATCCCGGCAAGACAACTCGTCTCCTGGCACGCTGGGCGCGTCAGATCCACCTGGCGTATCCGGAGGCTGCGGGGGGCCTTCCCGCTCGTGCCCGCCAGCGGATACTGCACTCCGGCAACCCCATCCGCCCCCTTCCGCCGGTTGCGCAGCGGGGCTGTGCCGCCGCCCGGCGCGCGTTGGGGGTACCCGTCGAGGGACGCCTGGTGCTAGTGGTGGGAGGGAGCCAGGGTGCGCATAAGATGAATCAGGCAACGATCGAAATATTGCAAGACGATATGCCGTTCGATGGTGAATTCGTCTTATGGGTGACCGGACGCATCCACTACGAGTCGGTACAGTCGGCCCTGGCCGGAGTGCCGCGCCACTGCTTCTCGATCGTCCCCTACCTGGAGGGCGAGCGCATGTACCAGGCGCTGGCGGCGGCCGATCTGGTCATTTCACGGGCCGGGGCCATGGCCACCTCCGAGTTCCTGGCGTGGGGTCTGCCCGCCATCCTGGTGCCGCTGCCGACCGCCGCCGGCGACCATCAGAGCGCGAACGCCCGCGCCCTCGATGCGGCCGGAGCCGCGGTCCACCTCCCCGAACGGGACGTTGCCGGCGCCGATCTGAGCGGTGACCGTCTCTGGAGCGAGGTGCGGCGCCTCCTCGACACCCCCGGCCTGCTCGCCATCATGTCGGAGGCCACCCGCAAGCGCGCCCGCCCCGACGCCGCCCGCGAAGTCGCGGCCGCCATCGCCGCGCTTCTCCGTCCCAAGCCCGCGGGACCCGCGTCGTGAGCGCGCCCGCCGGCCTCCGTTCCCTCGCGGCCCGGGGCGTCGTGCACTTCGTCGGCGTCTCCGGCGCCGGGATGGCGCCTCTGGCCGAGATGGTGCTCCGCTCAGGGGGCAGCGTGACCGGGTGCGACCTGGAGGCGGGCCGCGCGGCCGATCGCCTCGCGCGCCTCGGCCTGGATTTCAGCCGGGGCCACGATCCCGCGCACGTGGAGTCGGCCGTGGCGGTGGTCGCGACTTCGGCGGTGCCCTCCGATCACCCCGAGCTGGCGGCGGCCCGGGCGCGCGGCATCCCCGTCATCAAGCGGGCCCGCGCCCTCGGTGAGTGGGTGGGCGCCGGCCGCGTGGTCGGCGTGGCCGGGACGCACGGTAAGACGACCACCACGGCCATGGCGACCCACGTCCTGGAGCACGCCGGCATCGATCCGACGGGTGTGGTGGGCGGCGAGGTCGCGGGGTGGGGCGGGAACCTGCGCCCGGGAAGCTCGGATGTATTCGTGGTCGAGGCGGACGAATACGACCGCTCTTTTCATGAGCTCTCTACCGAGGTGGCGGTCATCACCAATGTGGAGGCCGACCACCTGGACATCTACGGGGACCTGAACGGAGTCCGGGCCGCCTTCTCCGGCTTCCTCGACCGTCTCGACGAGAAGGGCACTCTGTGGGTCTGCGGCGACGACCCCGGCGCGGCCCGTCTCGGAGTCGAGGCCGGGCGGCGGACCCGCAGTTACGGTCTTGGCGCGGGGGCGCAACTGCGCGCGGCGCGCGTCAACGTGCATACGCGGGGGAGCACCTTCGCGCTCTACGAGAACGGTCGGCGCGCGATCGAGGTGAGCGTGCAGGGCCCGGGACGCCACAACGTACTCAACGCGCTGGCCGCGGCCGGGGTGGGGCGCTCGTTCGGGGCGGGGTGGGAGACGATCCGCGCGGGGTTGGCCGCGTACCGGGGCGTCTGCCGCCGCTACGAGTTTCTGGGATGCGCGGCCGGGGTGAAGGTCATCGACGACTACGCGCACCATCCCACCGAGATCGAGGCCACGCTGGCGGCGGCCCGCCGGGCGAATCCGCGGCGGCGCCTGGTCGCGGTCTTCCAGCCCCACCTCTTCACCCGCACCCGCGATTTCCACCGCGAGTTCGGTGGCGCGCTCGGCGCGGCGGATGCGGTGTGGGTGACCGACGTGTATCCCGCCCGCGAGACCCGGCTTCCCGGCGTGACCGGCGAGTTGGTGGCGGATGCGGTACCCGGCGCCCGGGGGCGGGTGACCTACCATGCCGACTTCGCCACGCTCGCGGAAGCGGTCAGCGAGGCGCTGTCGCCCGGCGACGTGTGTCTGGTCATGGGGGCCGGTTCGATCGAGTGCGCCGGACCCGGCATTCTGGCCCGCCTGCGGGCGCGGGACGGGAGCGGGGAGGAGGCTGCATGACCATGTGGCAGGATGTCGCATTGCCGCGCTCCAGCGCGGAAGGCCGCCGCCGGTTCCGCCGCCGCGGGCCGCACCGGGATCTGCCCGTGCACCCGCTCGATTCGCGCCGTCTGGCAGCGCGCCGCTCGACTGCGCGGAAGCTGGCGCGCCGTGGGGCTCTGGTGGCCGTGTTGGCGGGCGCGGCGGTATGTGCGGTATGGGGGGGTGTCCATTTCGGCAAGCGGCTCCCGTTCTTCAGGGTCGATCTGGTCGAGGTGGAGGGAGCCGTCTACCTCACGCACGATCAGGTGCGGACCGTGGCGGGCGTGACCGGCGCCGTTTCGGTTTGGGCGGACCGGGCGCTCTTGGCGGCGCGTCTCGAGGAGCATCCCCTGGTTGAGTCGGCGCGCGTCGAGCGTACGTTGCCCGCGACGCTCGTGATCAGGGTCGAGGAGGCCGCGCCGGTCGGCCTGGTGGCGTCGCCGGTGGTCGTGTCGGTGGACCGTGACGGCAATGTGCTCCCCCTCGACCCCACCGACCCCATCCTCGATCTGCCCGTCCTGCGCGTGGTCACCTCGCTGGCGTCCGCGTCGTGGGGGATGCGCCTGCTGGCGCGGGACATGGCGCACGTGGCCGAGGCGGCGCCCGAAGTCTTCGCGGTCCTCTCGGAGGCCCGCCTGGAGGACCGCGAAGTCACGCTCCTGCTCGGCGACTCGGGGCTCAGGGTGCGGTACTTCCCCCCCATCTCGCAGCGGCGGTTGCGCGATGCGGTCATTGCCATCAACGACGCGCACGAGAGGATTCCGGGCCGCGGTCTGCGGGAGATCGATCTCCGTTTTGCGGATCAGGTGGTGGTACGAACCGCGGCCCTGCCCTCTGCGGAGGGAGGAGTGGGAGGATGAAATCGATTCTGGTGGCCGGCCTCGACATCGGGTCTACCTGCACCCGGGCCGTCATTGGCGAATGCGTGCGGGAATTCCACCGCCCCGAGGTCAAGGTGCTGGGCGTCGGGCGTACGCCCACCGACGGGGTGCGCAAGGACCAGGTGACCGACCTCGAGGCCGCGACCGACACCGTCCGCCGCGCGCTCCAGGAGGCGGAACTGATGGCGGGAATGCGCGTTGACCGGGTCTATGTGGGGATTTCGGGTGAACACGTCGACGCCAATCGGTCGGTGGGCGTGGTGGCGGTGTCCGCGCGGGAGATCGTTTCCCGCGACGTGAAGCGGGTGCACGCGGTGGCGCGGGCCGTGCCGGTGGTCAAGGACCGGGAACTGCTGCACGCCATTCCGCAGAACTACTTCGTCGACAATCAGGGGGGCATCAAGGACCCGGTCGGGATGTCGGGCACCCGTCTGGAGACAGAACTGTACCTGGTGACGGGCTGCTCGGGGGTGGTGGGCAACATTCTGCGCGCGGTGGAAAGGGCAGGATACCGGGTCCAGGACATGGTGCTGGAACCGATCGCGGCGTCGCGCGCGGTGCTGGCCCAGGACGAGCGGGAGCTGGGCGTTGCCATGTTGGACGTGGGCGGCGCCACCACAGGCTTCTCGGTGCACTACGAGGGAAGGATCCGCCACCTCGAAGTGCTGCCGTTCGGAGGAAACGCGATCACCAGCGACCTGATCCGGGGACTTTCGGTTCCTTTTGCGGAAGCGCGCAGGATCAAGGAGCAGCACGGTGCCGCGCACGCCCGCGGCCTCGATCCGGACGAGCTCGTGGAGCTTCCGCGCACGAACGGAAGCCGGCGAGAGGTCTCGCGCGGCATGGTGGCGGGGCTCATCGAGGAGCGCCTGCGGAACATGTTCCGGCGGGTCAACCGCAGGCTTCAGGACGTCCTCCCGCAGACGACGCTGAGCGCGGGCGTCGTGATCACGGGAGGGGTGGCGTTGACGCCGGGGATCCTTGCGGTGGCCAAGAAGTCACTCGGGGCGCCGGTGCGGATCGGGGCGCCGGGAGAGGGCCTCTCCGGCCTCATGGACGTGGTGGCGGGACCCGGGTACGCCACGGCGGCGGGGCTGGCCCTCCACGGGGCGGACTATTTCATGGATACGGGAGGCGGCGTCTCCACGGTGGCGTCGGGAGTGGTCACCAGGATGGGGGCGTGGCTCAAGGAGTTCTTCTGATTTCGAATACGAATGCAGACTGCGGATCACACCACGGGACCCAGGTCCCAAAAAGGAGATGAGACCATGATTTTCGAACTTGACGAAGCCCCGAGAAACCGGGCCCTGATGCGCGTCATCGGCGTGGGAGGCGCCGGCGGCAACGCGGTCAACCGAATGATCGACGAGAAGCTGGAAGGCGTCGAATTCATCTCGGCCAACACCGACGCCCAGGCGCTCTCCGCGTCCAAGGCGCCGACCACCATCCAGCTCGGCAAGCGGCTCACCCAGGGTCTGGGCGCCGGCGCGCGGCCGGGAATCGGCCGTCAGGCCATCTCCGAAGACGCCGACGAGGTGCGCGGCGCGATCGAGGGAGCCGACCTGGTCTTCATCACCGCCGGCATGGGCGGAGGCACCGGCACCGGCGCCGCCCCGGTCATCGGCGAGATGGCCATGGAACTGGGTGCGCTCGTGATTGCGGTGGTCACGCGTCCTTTCCGCTTCGAAGGCAAGAAGCGCCTTCGCCAGGCCGAGCAGGGGCTGGAGGAACTGGCCCGCACCGTGGACACCATGATCGTGGTGCCGAACGAGCACCTCCTTTCGGTGGTCGGCAAGGGCACCTCTTTTCGGGACGCCCTCAAGAAGGCCGACGAGGTGCTCCTCCAGGCCACCCAGGGGATCAGCGACCTGATCCGGGTCAGCGGCGAGGTCAACGTCGACTTCGCCGATGTGCGCACGATCATGTCCTCGTGCGGCGCCGCGCTGATGGGCACCGGGATCGGCCGGGGCGAGAACCGCGCCCTCAAGGCCGCCCGCGACGCTGTCACGTCGCCCCTCCTGGACAACGTCTCGATCCGGGGCGCGCAGGGCGTGCTGATCAACATCACCGGCGGCTCGGACCTCACCATCGACGAGGTGACCGGGATTTCCACCATGATCCAGGACGAGGTGGGCGACGAGGCCGAGATCATCTTCGGCGCCGTGCACGATTCGGCCATGGACGGGGAACTCAGGGTCACGCTCATCGCCACCGGCTTCGAGGAAGACATGGAGGAAGAGGAGGCCGTGATCCAGCCCGTGTTCGGCGCGGCCAGGCGTCAGCAGGCGGGCCTGCGCGCGGTGGGCGGCGGGCGCGTCGAACCGGGGCAGTCGCCGACCATTGTGCGGCGCGCAAACAGGGGTGAACCCCGGCAGTTCGGCGCGGGCGCGCCAACGCAACAGCCCTTCCACGGGTCCAACAGGGAGACTCCACGTGCCGCCGCGGGCAGCCGCATGGGCATGGATGGCCGCCGGGCGAACATGGACACGAGCCGTTCCTCGCGCCCCATGGGAGGATCGGTTGCGCGCCCGTCACTGGGCGGCAGCCACCGGGGCCACTCCGGGGTCATGGACTCGAGGGAGCTTGAGCTGCCCACATTCATCAAGAGGTTGGACGCCTGAGAAAACGACGCCGAGAGAGGGTGTCCCCAAGGACGGGCTTGACGAGCCCGGCAGCGACGCGTGCAGCCGGGGCGCTTGTCGTCGCCCTAGGGCTGGCAGCGTGCGACCGCACGCCGGAGGCCGGCCTGCTGCACGCGGTGCACGCCCGCGTTCCGGAGCGGGTCGAAGTGCACGAGATCCATTCGGGCACCACATTCGGGCAGATCCTGTGGGCCGCGGGGCTGGAGTCCCCGGACCACAACAATCTTCTCCTCGCATTCGGCGAACAGGCCAATCCCCGGCGCATGCGATCCGGGACCGAGGTTCACCTGCGCTGGCGCGGGGACCCCGAACGCCTCGCCCGGGTCGAAGTCGGCCTGGACCGCGACCGCACCGTCCACCTTGAACGCGCCGGCAGCGGCTGGCGGTCTTCCACCGTCACCATCGCCACCACGACCGACACCCTTCTCGCCGCGGGGGAGATTCGGAGTAGTCTCTGGACCGCCGTGGTCACTCTGGCCGAACTGGAATCGACGCCCTCGGCGGACCGGGACCGGGTCGTGGCGCGTCTCGACCGGGTCTTCCAGTGGCAGATCGACTTCTCCCGCCAGCTGAGGGTGGGCGACTCCTTCCGCTTCGCCTTCGAGCGCGAAAAGCGACCCGACGGCAGCATGCGCAGCGGCCGGCTCCTGGCGGCCGAACTCGTCAATCAGGGGCGGTCGCTGCACGCCATCTGGTTCAGGCCGGAGGACGACGACTTCGGCGACTGGTACGACCTTGAGGGGGAATCCGTGCGGCGCGCCTTTCTCAAGAAACCGTTGCGGCTGGCCTACATCTCGTCGCGCTTCACCAACCGGCGCTTCCATCCCATCCTGCGGACCTGGCGTGCCCACAGGGGGGTGGACTACGCGGCCAATTCGGGTTCCCCCGTCGAGGCTACCGGAAAGGGCGTGATTGCCAGGAGGGAGGTGAACAACAGCTATGGTCGGTTCATCGACGTGCGCCACGCCAACGGCTACCTGACCCGCTACGCGCACCTCAGGGCATGGGCGAGCGGCACCGCGGTCGGCTCAAGTGTTGCCCAGGGCCAGGTCATCGGGTTTGTGGGGATGACGGGCATGGCGACCGGTCCCCATCTCCACTACGAAATGCACCAGGGTGGACGGCCGATCGATCCGCTTGCGGTCGACCTGCCCGCCGGCGATCCGGTCCCGTCGGCCGACCGCGAGAGGTGGCAGCGGGAGCGTGACAAACGCCTGAACCTGTTGCTCCGCCTCATCGGTCCCGAGACATTGCGGGTACAGCAGGCGGCCACCGGCCAGACCGGCGGGGGTCGCTGAATCCACCGGCCGCCCGAGCGGACCGGCCATCGAACCACCCCTTCTCCCCACTCCCTTCCGATCCATGTCGCCGGTACCCGCGCTTCTCCTGCTCCTCGCGGCCGGAGGCTTCTGCGGCTGGATCTATTACCGGCGGGAGTTCACGGTGCGGAGCCGCCCCCTTCTGCTGGCGGCCCGCGTCGTGACGGTCGCCGGCGTCGTGGCGATCATCTGGAATCCGATGATCCCGACCACGCCGGGAGGCGCCCCCCCTGAGCGGTTCGTGATTCTGGACGCGAGCGCGTCGATGTCGGCCGGCACTTCGGACGGGACTGCTGTTTGGGAGGCGGCGGTGGAGCGCGCTCAAGCGCTGGCCGGCGATGGGGCGCGCCTGCTCCTGACCGGTCCCGTGACGACAGCGTGGGACCCCGGCTCGCTGGACGCAGCCGCGCCGGACGGGGCGGTGTCGGTGCTGGCGGACGCGGTGCGGGCCGCGGCCGAGGCGGGGGCCCGCCAAATCACCCTGGTCACCGACGGCCGCGTGGCCGACCCCGTCGCGGCCACCGCCATCGCACGTCGTCTGGGTGTCAGCCTCGAGGTCGACTCGCTGCCCCGCGCGGCCGCGAACCTCGCACTCGCCCGCCTGGTGCTTCCCGCGTCGGCCGAACGCGGCGAGACCGTGCGCGGATCCATCGAGTTGGAGGGCACGGCGGACACCGATTCCGTCACCGTGACAGTCGCGGTGGACGGCCGTGCCCACACGGCCCTGCGCATGGCGGTGCCAGGCGGCGGCATCGCCACCGCGAGCTTCAACCTGGGAGCCGCGGCCGCCCTCGGACCCGGGGCGCACAGGGTCACCGCCCGCATCGACCACCCCGACGCCTTCCCGCTGGACGACGAGCGGGCCGCGATCGTGGAGATCGATCCGGAAGAGACCGGGGTACTGCTGGTTTCCTTCGCCCCGGACTGGGAGCCGCGCTTCCTGCTTCCCGCCCTCGACCAGGTCACCGGACTGCCCGTACGGGGCTTCCTGCGCACCGGACCCGACCGTTTTCAGCCCATGGACGTCCCGGCCGGAGGTGGCGCCGGGCCGATCACGGGCGATGTTCTGCTGCGCCTGCTGCGCCGGGCCGGCATCGTGGTCGCCATGGGCGTGGACGCCGCGGCCGTGCAGCTCCTCGAACCGGCCACCGCGCGCACACGCAGGCTCCTGCTCTTCCCCCGCGACGGCGCCGGGGCGGCCATGGCGGGCGTCGCCACCGGCGGTCCGCTGCCCGGCGAGTGGTACCTGGACGACCCCCCGCCGTCGCCCATTGCCGGAGAGGCCGGACGGTTCGCATCCGGTGGGTTGCCGCCACTGACCGGCATCCTGCCGTTGGCCGACGGAGAGGGCGGATCGGCGCTGCACGTCCGCCTGGGCGGAGCGGGAGATCCCGAAACGGCGCTCGTGCTCCGGCAGCAGGGTCGTCGCCGGGCCGCGGTGGTGCTGGCCCGCGGCTTCTGGCGCTGGGCGTTTCGGGACGGTGAGCCCCGCGAGCAGTACCGCCGTCTGTGGGCTGCGGTCGGCGGCTGGCTCATGGCCGACGAGCCGCTGGGCGCGGGTCCCGGCGTCCGACCGGTCGGGGCGGTGCTGCCCCGCGGTGCGACCCTGCGCTGGCGGGGCGGCGGCTACGAGGGCGAGGAGGTGTCGCTCACGGTCAGCGATTCGTCCGGGACCGTCTTCCTGGACTCCACGGTGGCGATTCCGGCGGCGGGCTTTTTCACCAGTCCTCCGCTGGCTCCCGGCCGGTACGGGTACACGGTAGCGGCCACCGACACCACCGGCGGCGATTTCGAGATCACGTCCTTCAGCGGCGACATGCTGCACCGCGCCCTCGATCCGGTGGAACTGACCGTGCGGGCCGCCGCGGACAGCACCTCGTTCGAGGGCGGCCGGCCGCTGCGTACCTGGCCTCTGCTCTACCTGGTCATCCTGGCGGCGCTCTGCTGCGAATGGGTGGGCCGGCGGCGGGCCGGACTTCGGTGAGACGGGGCCTCTGGCGGCGAGCCCTCGCGCGGATCGTCCCGCGCTCATTTCCGAAGGTCGACGCCGCCGCGCTCGAAGACCTCGAGGAGCGCCTGATCACCGCCGATTTCGGGGTCCGGGCGAGCATGCGCTTCGTGGAGGCGGTCGAGGAGGCGGTGCGGGGGGAGGGGTTGGGGGACGAGGAGGGGCTGCGGCGGGTGTTGGCCGAATCGATACGGGCGGTCTTCGAGGGTGATGAGAAGGGTGGACTGGCCGTGGCCGACGCGGCCCCGACCGTGTACCTGGTGGTGGGCGTCAACGGGGTCGGCAAGACCACCACGGTGGGGAAGATCGCGCACCGCCTGGTGGCCGGGGGCCGGAGCGTGATCGTGGCCGCGGCCGACACCTACCGGGCGGGCGCGATGGCGCAGCTCGAGCGCTGGGCGGAGCGGGCGGGGGCCGGGTTCGTCAGGGGGAAGCCGGGTGGGGATCCGGCCGCCGTGGCGTACGACGCCCTCAGCGCGGCCACCGCCCGGGGCACGGACGTGGTGCTCGTCGACACGGCCGGCCGCCTCCACACGCACGGCGACCTCATGAAACAGCTCGCCAAGGTCGACCGGGTGATCCGCCGCCGGCACGACGGCGCCCCCCACGAGACCCTGCTCGTCCTGGACGCGACCGTCGGCCAGAACGGCCTGGTGCAGGCGCGCGAGTTCTCGAAGTTCGTGACCGTCACCGGCATCGTGCTTGCCAAGATGGACTCGACAGCGCGGGGCGGCATCGTGGTGGCGCTGCGCGAGGAGTTGGGGATTCCGGTGCGGCTGGTGGGTGTGGGCGAGGGCATCGACGACCTCGAGCCCTTCGATCCGGACGACTTCGTCCAGGGGGTGCTGGCGGAACCATGAGCCTTACCCAGCTCGACAAGCCCGTCCAGTTCCTGAAGGGCGTCGGGCCCCGCAGGGCGGAGGCGTTCCAGCGAATGGGGATTCTGTGCGCCCGCGACCTCCTCTATCACGCTCCCAGGCGCTACGACGACGCGTCCACCATCACCCCCCTGGCACGGGTCGAAGTCGGGATGGACGTGACCGCCGTGGGCACGGTGAAGAGCAAGGGCATCGTCCCCACCCGCTCCGGGCTGCGCATCTTCCAGGCCGTGCTTCAGGACGAGACCGGCATCCTGACCTGCGCCTGGCCCGGTCAGCCGTGGCTGGACCGCACCCTGCAACCGGGCGACCGGATCCTCGTGACCGGCCCGGTGAAGTTCTTCCACGGCCGCCAGATCCAGCCCCGCGAGCACACGGTGCTTGCGCGGGCGCCGAAGGCCGCCCCCGATCAGGCCACCAGCGCCACCCATACTTCCATATCATCCACCCCTACAACCATCCCCGCCCCCATCCCCACCCCCTCCGGCACCATCTTCGTCACCTATCCCGCATCCGAGGACCTCCCCCAGTGGATCCTCCGGCGCGTCATCTCGCTCAACCTGGAGTGGCTCCTGCGCCACGTCCGCGACGAAGACCACCTCACGCCCGCTACCCGCCGCGCCCTCGGCCTCCCCGACCTCGCGGATGCGCTGTCCACCCTCCACCGCCCCCCCTCCCTCGACCAGGTCGACGCGGCCAAACGCCGCCTCGCCTACGACGAGCTCTTCTACCTGCAGCTCCTGCAGGCGCGCGTCCGCTACCACGACACGCGCGAGCGTCCCGGAATCGCATTCCAGCGCACCAACAAGCTCATCCGCGCGCTCCACGACAGCCTCCCCTTCACCCTCACCGGCGCCCAGGTGCGGGTGCTGCGCGAGATCTACGCCGACATGGCCTCGCCGCACCGCATGAACCGCATGCTGCAGGGCGACGTCGGCTGCGGGAAGACGCTGGTGGCGCTCTTCGCCATGGTGCTGGCGGTCGAAGGGGGCCATCAGGCCGCGCTCATGGCCCCCACCGAGATCCTGGCCGAACAGCACGCCGCGCGGATTCGCGAGTTCCTGGCGGGGCTGCCCTGCGCGGTCGAGATCCTCGTCGGCTCGGCCACGGGGCGGCGGCGCGAGGAGGCGCGGGCCCGCGTGGCCGGCGGCGAGGCCCGAGTGATCGTGGGCACCCACGCCCTCATCCAGGAGGGGGTCGAGTTCGACGCGCTCGGCCTTGTCGTGATCGACGAGCAGCACCGCTTCGGGGTCCGCCAGCGCCTGGCCCTGGCCGAACGCGATCCGGCTCCCGACGTACTCGTCATGTCTGCCACCCCGATCCCGCGGTCGCTGGCCATGGCGCTGCACGGCGATCTCGACATCAGCACGATCGACGAGCTGCCAGCCGGCCGGCGTCCCGTGGTGACCCGTCTGGCGGGGCCGGACAGGCGCGAGGAGGTGTTCCGCGAGGTCGCGCGGCGGCTCGACCGGGGCGAGCAGGCGTACGTGGTCTACCCGGTCATCGAGGAGTCGGAGAAGGCGGAGCTGCGCGCGGCCGAGACCGAGTACGAACGGCTGCGGAGCGACGAGTTCGCCGGCCGCGAGGTCGCGCTCCTGCACGGGCGCATGGCCGCCGACGAGAAGGACCGGATCATGCGCGCGTTCCTGGCGGGCGAGGTCCAGGTGCTGGTGGCCACGACGGTCATCGAGGTGGGGATCGACGTGGAGGGCGCGACGGTCATGGTGATCGAGAACGCCGAGCGCTTCGGGCTGTCGCAGCTGCACCAGCTGCGGGGCAGGGTGGGGCGGGGGGATCGGGGGGGGCTCTGCGTGGTGATTCCGGGTGGGGCGGGGGAGGGTGGGGGGGGGTCGGCGACGCGCGAACGCCTGGAAGTCTTCGCGCGGACCAACGATGGTTTCGAGATTGCGGCGGCCGATTTGAGGATCCGTGGCCAGGGGGATTTTTTCGGGGCCGAGCAGCACGGGCATGGGACGGGGCTGAAGTTCGCCGACATCCTTGTGCACGGGGATCTGGTGGGGCCGGCGCGTGAGAGGGCGCGGGGGATTGTGGACGCGGATCCCGAGTTGGCCAGGGAGGAGAACGCGCTTGTTCGGCTGGTGCTCGAACGCCGGTACGGGGAGCGGCTGAAGCTGTTCGGGGTGGGATGACAGTTGCCCCGCGAACGGATTCGGCAACGCACGCAGCGTTCCATGTTACATTTCCACGACTTGGGACGGCCGTGCCGCTTTGTCTCTGAAAGGGAATCGAAAATGAACCGAATAGATGGGGGAGACGGTCGAATAGCCGTCAACGACACGATTGGTCCACCCCATTTGCACATGTTGTGTGCGGCATTGCACCAGGCGGTGAACCAGCAAAACGCCCACATCACCCTCGATTTCTCGGCATGCACCGGAGTTACACAAGCAGTTATGCTGCCCCTCATGCCCATTGTCACGCAATACCGGGAGACGCAGCGTATTGCGCTCGACTTGATTCTTCCCCGGGACCGGCGATTGGCGCGACTGTTCGAGAACGCCAACTGGGGCCACCATATCGATCCCGCGAACTACCCTGTCAACCCTTACCGGGGAGGCCATGTCCCCGCGCTCCGGTTCGGGGAGGACGGGGCCGATGGTCAGGCCGCCATTCTCGACCGGGTGCTGGAGTTGATCGTGCGCAATCTGGACACCAGTCGTGACACGCTCAAGGCAGTTGAATGGTCGCTCGGCGAAGTCATGGAAAACGTTGTCGTGCACGCCGAATCGGAGGTGGGCGGGTTCGTACAGGCGACTGCTTTCGAGACAGGGAACGCGGTCGAATTCGTCGTCGCGGATGCCGGAATCGGTGTTCCCGCAAGCATTGGGACCCGGGACGACGAGAAAGCGCTTCGGGATGCAATAACGGAAGGAGTTACCCGGGACCGGAAGCGCAATGCGGGCAACGGTCTCTTCGGAAGCTACCAGGTTGCCGTTCTCTCCGGCGGGATCTTCGAAATGCGGTCCAACCTGGGCCTCCTGCGACGGACGGGTGAGGGCCAGTTGGATACGGATCGGCTGAGTGCGCCATATCCGGGCACATCCGTACGCTGCAGGATCGGTTTGGGGGATCAGGGGCTCCTCGGGCGCGCGCTCCGATTCAAGGGGCGATCGCACGACCCGCCATTCGACTATGTGGAGCGGGAGTTCGAAACCGGGGAGGGCATCCTGGTATTGAACATGAAGGAGAAGGCGTCCATGGACTTCGGCTCGCGTCGCGGCGGCGTTCGCGTGCGCAACATGGTATGGAACCTATTGCGCGCACAGCCATACATCGTTCTCGATTTTCAAGGTGTGGGCGTTGTTACAAGCAGCTTCGCGGACGAGTTCTTCGGACGCTTGTTTGTTACGTTGGGACCACGTGCCTTCATGTCCCGCATCCGGTTGATTCATGTGGATCCGACCGTTGAAGGTCTGATCGATCGGGCGATTCTGCAGCGCACCAGGCTCGGTCATGGTGATTCGGATCCGTAGAAGACCGGTGCCCGGGGAACCGCCTGAAGCGTCGCGCCGGGAATGCACCGTCGCGGTTCCGACGGATGCCGTGAGGCGGGTCCCGGTCCCAGTCCCTTGCGACTTCCCTCGGGTCAAGTAGCTTCCCAGTCCCATGTCACACCTCGTCCGAAACCTCCCCCGCCACGCCGACGAAACCGTCACCGTATCCGGCTGGGTCGCAGCCGTCCGCGTCCACGCGCGCGTCGCTTTCCTGGTGCTGCGCGACGGCACCGGCACGGTCCAGGGCGTCCTCGTCAAGTCCCAGCTTCCCGCCGATGTCTGGGAACTCGCCACCTCGCTCACCCAGGAGGCCTGCGTCGCGCTCACCGGCGTCGTCCGCCCCGATCCCCGCGCCCCCGGCGGACACGAACTCACCGTATCGGCCGTCGAACTCATCGGCGCCAGCGAGGAATACCCCATCCAGCCCAAGGAGCACGGCGTCGAGTTCCTCCTGGACCACCGCCACCTCTGGCTGCGTTCCAGCATGCAGCGCGCGGGCCTGCGCGTCCGCGCCGAGGTCGAGCAGGCGATCCACGACTTCTTCTACGAGCGCGATTTCGTGCGCATCGACACCCCCATCCTGACCGGCTCGATCGGCGAGTCGGCGGGCACCCTCTTCGAGACCGACTACTTCGGCGAACGCGCCTTCCTGGCGCAGACCGGCCAGCTCTACGCCGAATGCGCCTGTCCCGCCTTCCGCAAGGTCTACTGCTTCGGCCCCACCTTCCGGGCCGAAAAGTCGAAAACGCGCCGCCACCTCACCGAGTTCTGGATGATCGAGCCCGAGGTGGCCTTCAACGACTCGAACGACAACATGGACCTGCAGGAGGACTTCGTCTGCTCCATCGTGGCACGCGCGCTGGAACGGTGCGGACCCGAACTGGAGCTCCTCGAGCGCGACCTGAGCCGCCTCGAAACGGTGAAGCCGCCCTTCCCCCGCGTCAGCTACACCGAGGCGGTCGAGCGGCTCAACGACGAGGGCCGCCCCTTCGAATGGGGACGCGACCTCGGCGCCGTCGAAGAGACCACCATCTCGAGCTGGTTCGACCGGCCCGTCTTCGTCTACAACTACCCCAAGGGCGCGAAGGCCTTCTACATGAAGGAGAACCCCGACGACCCGCGCACCGTGCTCTGCAACGACCTGCTCGCGCCCGAGGGCGCAGGCGAGATCATCGGCGGCAGCCAGCGCGAGGACGATCTGGACCGCCTGCTGGCCCGGATCCGCGAGGAGGACCTGCCCGAGGAGGCGTACGACTGGTACCTCGATCTGCGCCGCTACGGGACCTTCCCGCACTCCGGTTTCGGCCTCGGTCTGGAACGGACGGTGGGATGGATCACCGGACGCCCGCACATCCGCGAACTGGTCCCCTTCCCGCGGCTGATCAACCGGCTCTCACCGTGAGTTTCGGCCCCGGCCCCGCCGCCGCGCGCCCCGCCCCCTGACCCCCCCCACGATGGCCACCCTCGTCATCGACCTCATGGACCGGCGGCCCATCTGGGCGCTCCCCGACCGTTCCCGCGCGGCCATCCTCGCCGCCGTCCCCGCCGACTGGTCCGTCCGTTTCATGGAGACCCCCGCCGACGGCTCTGGCGACGGCGTCCAGCGCGCCCCGCCCGAGCTTCTCGAAGCGGTATCCGACGCGCGCGTCTACATGGGCTACGGGATCCCGCCGGAGGTGTTGACCTCGGCGCCGGGGCTGGAGTGGGTGCACTCGGGCGCCGCGGGGGTGGGGTCGTCGCTGGGCCCGGAGATGCTGGAACGGGACGTTTTCTTCACCAACTCGGCGGGGATCCACGCCGCGCCGATGGCCGAGACCGTGCTCGCGATGATGCTGCACTTCGCGCGCGGTCTGGACGTGGCGGTGAGGGCGCAGCGCGACGGGCGGTGGAGCGCGCCGGAGTACTGGGCGGCGGACGCGCCGGTCACGGAGCTGGGGGGGTCGACGGTGGGGATCGTGGGGTATGGGGGGATTGGGAGGGAGGTGGCGCGCAAGGCGGCCGCGCTGGGGTGCGGGGTGGTGGCGGTGCGGCGGGGGGGTGGTGGGGCGGGGGTGGGGACCGGGGGTGACGGGGCAGAGGGGGGTGCGGTGGTGGCCGGGCCAGCGGGCCTCGAGCGGGTGATCGCCGAGGCCGATTTCCTGGTCCTGGCCGTCCCCGAAACGCCGCTGACCCGGGGACTCATGACCCGGCAGCGCCTCTTCGCCATGAAACCGGGTTCTGTCCTTATTAATATCGCGCGCGGGCGCCTGGTCGACGAAGCCGCGCTCCTCGACGCGCTCGACTCGGTCCCCCTCCGCGGCGCCGGCCTCGATGTCTTCCACACGGAACCCCTCCCCCCCGGCCACCCCTTCTACGCACACCCCAGGGTCCTCATGACCCCCCACGTCTCCGCCACCACCCGGCGCTTCTGGGACCGCGAGACCGACCTCATCACCGACAACATCGGCTGCTTTGTCCACGGCGAGCCCCTTCGCAATCTGGTCGACAAGACGGCCGGCTACTGATCCGCGCGGCCGACATCGCCCGGTCACCGAACCCGCCGCCTTGAGCAGGAGGGCGCCCACCTCCGGGCTGAGACGACCGCGGATCACCTCGTCGTCGACAACCACAGAACAAGGGCCTCCTTCCCGCCGCAATCTGGCCTGATTTTCTGGCCAGCATCAGTCCCCCGAGCCCAATCTGGCCAGAAATGCTGGCTAGCTTTGCCTCTTCACCTCGTCCCACAAGCGGTCCAGCGGCCCCAGCGGGGTCCCGGGCATCGGCAGCCCCCTCTCCTCCGCCAGCCGCCGCACCTCCTGGAACCGCCCTTCGAACTTGGCCGTCGCCAGCGACAGCGCGGCCGCGGGGTCCACACCGGCCAGCCGTGCCAGATTCACCACGGCGAAGAGCAGATCCCCCACCTCCTCCGCCACACGCGACTCCCCCCCACCCCGCCCCCCAATCAGCGCGGCCACCTCCTCCGTCTCCTCCCTCACCTTCTCCAGCGCGCCACCCGGTTCGCTCCAGTCGAATCCCACCAGGCTGGCCCGGTGCTGCGCGTCGAAGGCCCTCGCCAGGGCGTCCGTGTCCCGCTCGGTCTCGGTCTCGTGCACCGACAATCCTTTGGCTGTAACGTTTATCGCGCTCCGTCCACCCCGCCCACCCGAACCGCATCCTCGGCCACGACCGGTCGCAGGTCAACGCCCCGGTCCGCCAGCACAGGAACCCCCCCATGCCGCCCACGCCCCCCCACCCCCGTCACCGCGCCTGGGTCGAGGTGGACACCGGTGCCATCGGCCGCAACCTGGCGCGCGTGCGGGACCATGTCGGGCCAAGCGTGAAGATCATCGCTATGGTAAAGTGCGACGGGTACGGCCTCGGGGCCGCCAACATCGTCGCCGCGCTCGCCCCGGCTCGCCCATTCGGCTACGGCGTAGCCACCGTCGACGAGGGCCTCGAACTACGCGACCTCGGCGTTCGCGAACCCGTCATGATCTGCTGCCCGGTCCCCCCCTCGGACCTCCCCCGCGCCATCGCCGCCCACCTCATCCCCACCATCTCCGACCTGTCCAGCCTCGCCACCCTCACCCGCCTCGCCGCCACCACCCCGCCCCCCACCCCCCCACTCCCCTTCCAGATCGAGCTCGACACCGGAATGGGCCGCGCCGGCTTCCCCCCCATCCCCCACCCCTGGTGGCCCCACATCCGCCGCGCCACCTCCCGCAACCTCCACCTCTTCGGCATCTTCACCCACCTCCACTCCGCCGACGAACCCGACCTCACCAGCGCCCGCCGCCAGATCCAGCGCTTCGACGACTTCATCCGCAGCGCCGACGGCATCCAACCCGGCACCCTCCTCCACTGCGCCAACAGCCCGGGCACCCTGCGCCTCTCGTCACGAACCGCCAACGCGGTCCGCCCCGGCATCTACCTCTACGGCGGGTCCGCCGGCCCCGGTACGGAGCCGCCCGAGACCGCCGCCGCCATCAGGGCGCGGGTCGTCCTGGTGCGCGACGTCCCCGCCGGCGCCACGGCCGGATACGGCGCCACCTACCGGTCAAGGAAGCCCGAAAGATGGGCCGCCGTGGGCATCGGGTACGGCGACGGGCTGCCGCGAACGCTGGGCAACCGGGGTTGGGGGCTCGCGGGCGGGCACCGGGTCCCCGTTCTGGGACGGATCTCCATGGACACGACGGTGGTACGAGTCCCGGAGAGCACATCGCCCGGCGATGTCGTTACCTTTCTCGGGCGAGATGGCAAAACCGAACTGACGTTGGAGGAGGTCGCGGAGCTGGCGGACACAATCGGGCACGAGGTCCTCACCGGACTATCGAAGAGGTTGCCCAGAATACGGATGAAGAGCTGATGGATCCCGTGCCGCTCGACCGCCTGGTCACGCTGGCCCGCGAGATGCTCGCGTACTCCTACGCGCCGTATTCACGCTTCAGCGTCGGGGCCGCCCTCGAAGCGGACACCGGAGAGGTCTTCACCGGATGCAACGTTGAGAACGCCTCGTACGGTCTAACCATCTGCGCCGAACAGAATGCGGTGGCGGCGGCGGTCTCGCGGGGTCGCAGGCGCTTCCGCAGACTGGTCGTCGTCACCGGGGGGCAGCGGGCGGTCGCGCCGTGCGGACGCTGCCGCCAGGTCCTCGCGGAGTTCGGGACCGACTTGGTGGTCTACGGCGTAGCAAACGGAGAGAGGTTGCATTGGCAACTGAAGGACTTGATCCCCGATCACTTCGGACGGGAGATGCTGGACACGGGTCCGGCCAGCGGCGATGGCGCCGCGCCCGCGGAGTCCGGGTCACGATAGCGGGAACCCGATGAGCGAACGCACGCCGACCACTCCGCCCGGACCGGGCCGCCGCATTCTCGCGGTTGTGCTGCTGGCCGCGGCCGGGGCATGCACGGAGGCCCTGCCCACCGTGGATCGGGGCGATCTGGTCCGCTCCGGCTTCGCCACCGAGGTCATCCTCGAGTACGACGAGTTCGCGAGCGGCGCCAGGGTGTACGGCGGCTACGGGCGGCCGTCGGACCTGGGCGCCGGATTCGTGGCGCACGACTTCGGTTCGCGGGGGGAGGGCGGGGGTGGCGGCCAGGTGGGGCTTGAGGCCTCGTCGCTGCTGCGCTTCGGGCGTTACCCCAGGTCGGCGCAGGTGCTCGACACCACCGGCGCCAACGTCCCGGACACCGTGCTTACCTTCCTCCACGGCCACCTCGTCATGCGCTTCGACTCCCTCTCGAGCGTTCACAACGACAGACCCGTACAAATCGTCGCACAGGCTCTCACCGAACCGTGGGATGGCAGAACCGCCACCTGGGAGTACGCGATCGACTCGGTCGGCCACCGGGCGCCCTGGTCGGCGCCCGGCGGAGGCGCGGTCGAGGAGATCGGAACCACCACCTGGGATCCGGAGACCGGCGACAGCGTCAAGATCCGGGTCGACTCCGCCTGGATCGCCGCGTGGGCGGACACCACCGACCACAGCCGGGGTGTTCTCGTCAGCTCGACCACGCCGGGGGTCCGCCTCCGGGTGGTCGGAGGGCTGCTTCGGCTCGAGACCATACCGAGCGTCAATCCGGACACCATCGTCCAGGTGCCCTCCAGCACCGAGAACCGGACCTTCATTTACGCTCCCGTGCCCCGCCCTCCCCTGAAGACGCTGCGGGTGGGGGGGGTACCCGCCTGGCGAACGGTCATGGAACTCGACGTTCCCTCGGTCCTCAACCGGCCGGACGAACTCTGCGATGTCGTGGGGTGCCCGGTCGAGATCACCGCCGATCACGTATCGTTCGCGGCTCTGCGCTTCACCACGCGCCCGGGGGTACGGTCCTTCGCGCCGTCGGACACGCTTCCGCTCGACCTGCGTTCGGTGCTGGCTCCGGATTTTCTGCCGAAGTCGCCGCTGGGCCCGTCCCGCTCGGGACCGTTCGGTACGCTGGTGCCGCACGAGTGGTTCCAGTCCCCCGCCGGCGAGATCGTCGAGCTTGCCGTCACCGGACTCGTGCGTGATCTCCTGCGCGGCGAGACGGTCGACGGGGACCCGGTCTCGAACACGATCGCCGTCCTTTCCGCTTTCGAGCCGCTGTCGGTGGAGTACGTGTCCTTCGACGGGCCGACATCGCCGAACGCGCCTACGTTGCGGATCGTTCTGAACTTCTCGCTTGGCGATGACTCATGACTAGCGCACACGGCGGCGGTACTACGGCATTTCCGGTTGCGGCGCGGCTCGCGGCGGCCCTCCTCCCGGTCCTGTCGGCCGCGGCCCCGGCCTCGGCGCAGTCGTTCCTGGGTTTTCGCGCGCTCGGCGTCCCCATCCATGCGCTGGATGCGCGCTCCACCGCCATGGGCAGCCTCGGAATCGGCCTGGCCCGGGTGGAGATTTCGGGCACCGACCCCGCCGCGTCGGCCCGCCTCATCTTCCCCACCTTTGGCGTCACCATGCAGCCGAGCTGGGGCAGTTTCGACGTGGACGACCAGTCGGGAACCAGCCGCACCAACCGCCTGCCGCTGCTGGGGATCGGGTATCCGGTGCGGTCGGTGGGCGGCGTCGTCACCGCGAACCTCTCCGGTCACCTGGAGCAGCGCTGGGTGGCTACACGCCATTCGACGGTCATGCTGAACGAGGTTGAAGTCGAGGTCGAGGACAACTACCGGAACGACGGTGGAACCTCGGTGCTCCGTCTGGGATGGGCGCAGCGGATAGGTTCAAGGCTGTCGGTCGGCGTGTCGGCGGGCTCCTATCTGGGACGGCTTGAACGCGTGTTCGACCGCGAGCTCGATTCCCTTGCCGTCGGCGGGGAGGTGTATTCCTTCCGTGAGCAGTATTCCTGGAACTACAGCGGCTATCTCGTATCGGCCGGGTTCAACTTCGATCCGCACCCCCTGGTCCATCTTGCGGGGGCGGCGGAGTGGTCCGGCACCCTCAAGGAGCTTCCGGAGGACGATGCCCCGGGCGAGGGACGCTACTCCGTGCCGGTGCGCTTCTCGGCGGGCGCGACCGGCCGGCTGTCGCCACGTCTCGGGCTGAGTGTTTCCGGGGCCTACCAGGACTGGGCGGCATCGGACGGATTCCTGGCGGGCGTGACGAGCGGCCGCAAGTGGAGCTACGGCGCGGGCGCGGAATGGCACGTCATCGACGGCCCGTCCCGCAGTCTGCCGGTGCGTTTCGGCTACCGGCGTCTCACGCCCCCCTTCCGTTTCGAATCGGAGGATCCGGTGGAGTCGATCTGGTCGTTGGGGGTGGGTTTCAACCTGGTGGAAAATGCGGACAACCTCCGCTTCGGGTGGATGGACCTGGCCCTCGAAAGGGGCAGCCGCCAGAGCGCCCCGTTGGACGAGCGTTTCTGGCGGGCCACCGTCACGGTCGGCATCTCGCGGTTCTAGGCAGCCCGTGGACAAGATCCCCCCGGCATTCGAGCGGCGATGCATCCGCGCTGGCCGCTTCGCTTCACCTGTTCACGATGTAAAGACAAGTTTACAATATGTAATGTGTAGTATACATTTGACAGTTCCAAGGCTACGCTCTGCGTTGCGCCTCGGGCGAATAGCGCTGCTATTCACCCTTCGTCGCGCCTTGCCAGCCCGGCGCCTCACCGCTCTCGGTGCTCGGGCGGCCTTGTCCACGGACTGCTAGGCCCCGGCCCCGCCGACCCCCCGTTCCGTGCGCGTCCACTACAGGACCTTCGGCTGCAAGGCGAACCAGTACGACACGGAACGCATGCGCCAGCGCCTTGAGGGAAGGCTCGCCACTGGCCAGCCCGCCACCCTCGATGACGCCGACCTGTGCGTGATCAACACCTGCACCGTCACCAACCGGGCCGACGCCGACGCCCGCCGCTACATCCGCCGGGTCAGGCGCCGCAATCCGGGCGCGGAGATCGTGGTGGCCGGATGCTCCGCCGTGCTCCGTGCCCGCGAGTACCGCGCCATGGACGGGGTGTCCGCGGTCGTCGAGGGGCACGACCCGTCCGAGGTGCTGGCCGCCGCCTCCCGCGCGTTGGGACCCGGCCGGCTCGTGCAGTTGGGATCCCGTGCCGCCCTCGAGCGCACGCACATGGAGGGCGTGGGCGCCGAGGTGCTGAGGCGCCGCGCCGGCGCCACCCGCGGCTGGCTCAAGGTCCAGGACGGCTGCGACCGCAAGTGCGCCTTCTGCGCCACCCGGCTGGCGCGGGGGCGGAGCCGCAGCCGACACCCCGACCGCGTGGTGGCCGAAGCCCGCGTCCTGGCCCGCAGTCACCCCGAACTGGTCGTCACCGGCGTCCACATCGGCCACTACGGCCGCGATCTCGATCCCCGCGGCTCCCTCACCGCGCTGGTCCGCCGCCTCCTGGACGAGGTCCCGGGCCCGCGCCTCCGCCTTGGCAGCATCGAAGCCACCGAGATCGACGACCCCATGATCGATCTCCTGTGCACCTCGGGAGGACGGCTGGCGCCCCATCTTCACATGCCGCTTCAGAGCGGGGCCGATCCGGTACTGCGCCGCATGAGGCGCTGGCATACCCGCGAACAGTACCGCCGCCGCGCCCTCGAAATCGCCGACGCGGTGGGCTCCATCGGTCTCGGCGCCGACATCATCACAGGTTTCCCGGGCGAGACTCCCGGCGACCACGCGCGCACCCTCTCGCTTGTCGAGGAACTGCCCTTCACCTACCTTCACGTTTTCCCGTACTCGCCGCGCGACGGCACGGTGGCGGCCGGTCTTTCCGATCCGGTCCCCCAGCGCGTGTCGCGCGAACGCGGGCGGGAACTCAGAGCCCTGGCCGGGGAGAAGGGCGCGCGCTACGCCCGCCGGCGGGGAGGAGCCGAAGTGGAGGTGGTGATGGAGGGGACGGGAGGAACCGCACTGACCGGCGATTACCTGCGCGTTGCGGTGAAATCGGCGCGCACGCCGGATCCGCTGGTCCTGCACCGGGGTCGTCTGTCAGGCGACGGTACCGGTGTTCGCATTGACGCGGCCACCTCGCACACCCTGAATTAAGAACGCCTGTTCCGGGGGACGCGAATGGACAAGAAACCGACATCAGCAGCGACCGACCGCGGAAAGCGCGCCTACGTCGAGACATACGGCTGCCAGATGAACATCGCCGACGGCGAACTCATGGAGGGCGTGCTCGAGAAAGAGGGGTACGAGATCGTGGGCGCGCCCGAGGAGGCCGACGTCATCCTGGTCAACACCTGCGCCATACGCGAGAACGCGGAGGAACGGGTGCTGGGACGCATCGGCCAGCTCAGCGGCCTCCGGCGCGAGCGCCCCTGGCTGGTGCTCGGGGTGACGGGGTGCATGGCCCAGCGCATGGGGGAATCGCTGCTCGGCGATGTGCGCGCCGTGGACCTGGTCATGGGACCGGACGGATACCGCCACCTGGGCCGCGCACTGAAGGAAGTCGTGCCGCGCCGCGGCCGCCCCGGCAGCAGGCGTCTCTCGGTGCTGGATCTCTCGCTCGACGAGAACTACCGGGGCCTGGAGCAGCGCCGGCGCTCGAGCGTGACCGCCTGGGTCCCGGTCCAGCGGGGCTGCAACCACCGCTGCACCTTCTGTATCGTGCCGTACGTGCGCGGGCCGGAAAAAAACCGCGATCCCGACGACGTGATCGCCGAAATCCGGGGCCTTGCCGACGACGGAATCACCGAAGTCACCCTTCTGGGGCAGACCGTCAACTCGTACCGGCATGGAGACTGGTCCTTCGCGCGCCTCCTGCGGGGCGTGGCCCGGGTCGACGGCATCCGCCGCGTGCGGTTCACCTCGCCGCACCCGATCGATCTCGGCCAGGACCTGGTCGAGGTCATGGCCACCGAGCCCGCCGTCTGCGAGCAGTTCCACCTGCCGCTCCAGTCCGGGAGCAACGCCGTGCTGAAGCGCATGGTTCGCCGCTACACCAAGGAGATCTTCAGGGAGAAGGTCGCCATGCTGCGCGCGGGAGTCCCCGATGTGGCGCTCTCCACCGACGTCATCGCGGCTTTCCCCGGCGAGACCGACGACGACTTCGAGCAGACGATCAACTTCCTGGCCGAGATGCGCTTCGACGAGGCGTTCACCTACCGGTACAGCGAGCGCCCCGGCACGCCCGCGACCCGGTTCCCCAGGGAGTGGTTCGTACCGGAGGATGTCGCCCGCGACCGTCTGAACCGGCTCATCGGGGCGACGCGGTTCGTGCAGGCCGAGATCAACCAGGACGAGGTGGGCCGGGTGGAGGAGATCCTGGTGGAGCGTCCGGCCAAATCCCTCGGCATGCTGCTCGGCCGCACGCGGCGCAACAAGGCCGTGGTGGTTCCGGGGACGCGCACCGAAATCGGCAGCTACCTGACGGTGCGCCTGAGCGACACGACCGGGGCCACCTTCATCGCGGAACGCATTGGGGACGAAGACGTTCCGCCTCCCGTGCCTTCGCCGGAGGCCTGACCGGATGAAGCGTTTCGCGGTATGGCTGGGGCTGGCCGTGGTCGTGGTTCTGGGCGTGCTCTTCGCCATGGGCAACACGGGGCGATTCGTCAGCATCAACCTGGGCCTCTTCACCCTGAGCCGCGTTCCCGTCACCTTTGTGGCGTTCGGCGGCATGGTGGTGGGGATGGGGGTGGTGCTGGCGGCGGGGCTCAACGCCGACCTCAAGGTGCGGCGGCTGCTCCGCGAGCGGCAGGAACAGGGCAGCCTGGCGGAGCGTTCGGGCCGCCGGGCCTACGATGAACACGGACAGGGAGACATGCGACTGGAGTGAGGGGCGCGCCCCCGATTCTGTGGACGGCCATCGGTTTCGCCGCGGGTGCGGCGGCCGGCCCGGCCCTCGGGTTCGATCGAACCCTCCTCCCACTCCTGGTCCTGGCGGTTCCCATTCTGCTATGGCGCGGCCCGCGCAGTCGTGCCATTTCGCTCCTGCTGTGTTTCGTGGCGGGGCTGGCGTGGGGGACGGCCGACCACCGCGCTCGCGAGGCCTGCAACGCATCCGTCAGGGATGGTGCGGAAACGTCGGTGACGGGGTACTTCATCCGGTCCAGCGCCGAAGGGGCGTCCTCGTTGCGGGTGACTTCGGGGGGGGACGGGGGATGCGGGGCCCCGGTTCGGGTCTATTCCCGCGCGGGAGCGCCGCCCGAGGCCCGCCCGGTCACGGTGGAAGGGCGCTGGTTCCGCTCCGAACGCCCCGACGGCTCGGTGGCGGTCTACCTGAGCGCGTCGTCGGTCGAGGAACTCGGAGCCCACCCCGACATGGTGCCCTGGACCGACCGCGTCCGCTCGGCCATCCGCGGACGCGCCGCCCTGGCGCTCGAGCGCAGACTCGGCGCGCAGGCCGGGGTGGCCTCGGCGCTGGTGCTGGCCGAGCGCGACGGCATTCCCCGCGAGCTCTGGGACGCCTTCGCGCGCTCTGGAAGCGCCCATCTCCTCTCGATCTCCGGTTTCCACGTCGGCGTGATCGCCGCGCTGCTCGGCGGCCTCATCGCGCTGGCCGGCCGCCCCCCCCGCACCCGCGCCGCCGCCATGGCGACCGGCGTCTGGGCCTACGTCCTCCTCATCGGCGCCCCCACCTCGGCCACGCGCGCCGCCTGGATGACCAGCGCCTTCGTGCTCGGGCGCCTGCGCCAGACCCCCGCCCGCGCGCTCGGCGCCCTCGGCCTCTCCATGCTCATGCTCGCGCTGCTCCGCCCCTCGGTCGTGGCCGGAGCCGGCTTCCAGCTCACCGTGGCGGGCACGGCCGGCATCCTCGTCATGACCCGCTGGATCTTGCGGCACTGGCCCGACCACCGCGGCCGCGCCTGGATCGCCTCACCCGTGGCGGCCGGGCTGGGCGCCTCCGTCTTCACCGCGCCCGTCCTGGCCTACCACTTCGGCCAGATCCCCCTCCTCTCCCTCCCCTCCTCCCTCGTACTCACGCCGCTCGTGGCCGCCGCGGTCCCCGGCGTCATCCTCACGATCGTCATGGACATGCTGCACATTCCCGGCGCGGCCATCGCGGGGGCGGGCTCGGAGGGACTGCTGCACATCGTCACCTCGGTGGCCGCCGCGCTGGGCGACTTGCCCGGGACGGTGGCGCAGGTCACGCCCCGCGAAGCCGCGCTCCTCACCGCGGGGGCGCTGTTGCCACTCCTGTTTGCGACCGGCGCCCAGTGGCGCACCCGCCCAGCCGTGCGCGCCGCCGTCTCGGCGCTCTCGGCCTTCGCCGTGCTGTGGGCGGGGCAGGCCACGCTGTCGCTGGTGGGGAGGGGCGCGCTCCACATCGTGGCCATCGACGTGGGGCAGGGCGACGCCATCGCGCTCCGCACACCGCGTGGCCGCTGGCTCCTCGTGGACGCGGGGCCGCGCGGTTTCGGCGGTTCCGACGCGGGCCTCACGCGGGTTGTGCCGTATCTGCACGGCCAGGGCGCCCGCCGACTCGAAGCCGTCATCCTCTCCCATCCCGACGAGGATCACGCGGGGGGACTCGCGGCCGTGCTCCACAACGTCCGGACCGGCGCCGTCCTCGGTCCCGGCTTCAGCGTCGGCCAGAGCGGCCACATGCTGGGCGCCGAAGAGGCCCGCCGCGCCGACATCCCCTGGCGCCGCGCTTCCGCCGGCGACGCCTGGACCCTCGACGGCGTCGACTTCGAGGTCCTCAGCCCCGCCCCCGGCGGCCCATCCACCCATTCCCCCGCCCACCCCGACCCCAACGCCTGGTCCGTCGTCCTTCGCGTCACGTACGGCGAATTCTCGGCCCTGCTGACCGGCGACGCCGACGCCGCCATCGAGGACCGCCTCCTCGGCCAGGGCCGCATCACCGCGCTCAAGGTGGGGCACCACGGCAGCCGCACCTCGACCTCGGAGGCGTTCGTGCGGGCCACATCGCCCGGCTACGCCCTCATCTCGGTCGGCGCCCGCAACCGCTACGGCCACCCCGATCCGGCCGTGCTGGCCCGGCTGGAGCGCGCGGGCACGCGGATCTACCGCACCGACCTGCACGGGACCGTCACGCTCACGGCCCGCAGCGACGGGTCGGTGACGGTGAAGGGATCGCGGCGGTAGGGAGCCGCCCTACCTCCCGGGGTGGTTCACCGTGATATCGATTTGGGCGTCACCGTGATATCGAGCCCCTCCAGCAGCAGGTCCATCTTCGCCTCGAGCGCCGCCAGCCTGGCCTCGACGATTCCGAAGCGGTCGCTCATGGTGGACTCCAGACTGCCGAAGCGATTGCTCATGGACGTTTCCAGCTTTCCGAAGCGATCGCTCGTGGCCGTCTCCAGCTTCCCGAAGCGGTTGCCCGCCGCGATCTCATGCTCCGTCAACGCCCTCTCCACCGCGCCAATCCTGCTGCTCACAACCCACGCGCCCGTCACGATGGCCACCAGGATCGTCACCAGCGCCGGATCCTTCCACCAATGCGGATTCCTGCCCATGCATCCTCCTCCTCGCTATGCCGCTCGGTCTTCCCTCGGAACGCCACAACCATAATAGCCCCTCTCACCGTCCTGTCATCCCCCCGGCCCGTCCGCCCACCCCCACCCCGCCCTCCCCCCACGCATCCCCCACCTTGCCCCCCACCCCCCCTCTCGACCATCTTCCCCGCCATGCGAAGCAAGGTCGTCACCATCGATCGGCACATCATCGAACAGGAGCGCAGGCACCCCGGCGCCTCGGGACGCTTCTCGGCGCTCCTCTACGACATCGCGCTGGCCGCGAAGATCATTTCGCGCGAGGTGAACATGGCCGGCCTCATCGATGTGCTGGGCGGAACCGGCGACACCAACGTGCAGGGCGAGCGGGTCCAGAAGCTCGACGCCTTTGCCCAGGAGGTCATCGTCAAGGCGATGGACCACGCCGGGCACCTCTGCTGCATGGTCTCGGAGGAGACCGACGACATCATCCCCATCCCGCAGCGGTTCGAACTGGGCAACTACGTCCTCCTGTTCGATCCCCTCGACGGCTCGTCCAACATCAACGTCAACGTGTCGATCGGCACGATCTTCTCGATCCATCACCGCACCTCGCCCCGCGGCGTGCCCGGCACGCTGGCCGACTGCCTGCAGGCCGGCTACCGGCAACTGGCCGCCGGGTACGTCATCTACGGGTCGTCGACCATGCTGGTCTACACGACCGGGGTCGAGCGGGGCGTGCACGGCTTCACCCTGGACCCGTCGATCGGCGAATTCCTGCTCAGCCACCCGCACATCCGCATTCCCGACCCGCCCGCGAGGATCTATTCGGTCAACGAGGCGTACTATGCGCGCTGGTCGCGGGGGCAGCAGCGGCTGGTGGACCGTTTCCGGGGCGTGAACGGCGAAGGGGGGGGCGGCTACAAGTCCCGCTACATCGGTTCCATGGTCTCGGACGTGCACCGGACCCTGCTGCAGGGCGGGCTCTTCATGTACCCGCGCGACACGGAGTCGCCGGGCGGCAAGCTGCGGATGCTTTACGAGGCCGCGCCTCTGGGGCTGGTTTGCGCGGCGGCGGGTGGAAGGGCGTCGGACGGGAGCCGCGATATTCTGGACATCGTTCCGGAGGGGCTTCACGACCGCACGCCCCTCTACCTGGGATCGGCCGGCCTGGTCGATCTGGCCGAGCGGTACCTGAAGGAAGAAGGGGGAACCGGAGCGCTTTCGCGGCGCCAACCTGCCCCGTTTTCGCGTACAGTTGCCGGCCGAGGGGTTTGAAAGCTGACCAGCCGACCGATTTCCCACACCCGAGCGCCAAGTCGTTGAGAGTCAAGTTGTTGGCGCGCCGCGACTTACCCCGACCTCCAATACTGGCACCACTCTTGCAGTAAGAACCCAGTGTCCGACCAATCGGACCATTGACAATCCCTGATCAACGTCAACCGGGGCGGCCGCAAGCGGTCCTCCACCGACGATAACCATAGATCCGACTCGCTCGGATCCCCCGGCACCAGGCCGGCGGGAAGGCCCGAAGCGAGAACTTCCATCCAAAAGGATTGGACGACGAAATGAACAGACTCAAGCTACTGGCGGCTGCGATGTTGCTTGCGGTCCCGATCGCGTGCGGAGACGAGCTACCTCCTCCTCCGCCCACCGGCTCGATTGACGGGCTGGTTTCGATCGAGGGCCAGGGGATCGACGCGGTTTCGGTCACCCTGAGCAACGGCGCCTCCACCATCACGGCGAACGGAGGCATGTACCGCTTCGACGGTGTCGAGGCCGGTGCATACACGGTCACCATCAGCAATTACCCGGACGACGCGAGCTTCAATTCGACGTCGGCCGCGGCGACGATCACCACCGACGGCCAGAACGTCACCGTCAACTTCCCGGGCACGTACATCCGTACGTCGAGCATTATGGGGACGGTAACGGTGGACAATGAAGGCCTCGGTGGCGTTACCGTTACGATCTCGGGTACCGGAGATTCCGAGACCCTCACCGACGGCAGCGGCCAGTACGCCTTCACCGGTCTTCGTGCCGGGAACTACACCATTGTCATCTCAGGGTTCGATGACGAGGATGTGGCCTTCGGCTCCACCTCGTCGGCCGCCGAGGTGGGAGTTGGCGAATCCAAGGTCGTTTCCTTCGAGGGGACGTACGTTCGCACCTCCGGCATCATGGGCCAGATCACGGCCGACGAGGAGCCGCAGGAAGGCATCACGGTGAGTCTGCAGGGCCGGGGCGAGAACCGGTCCATGACGACCAACAGCGCTGGCCAGTACTCGTTCGAAGAGCTGCGCCGGGGCGACTACTCGGTCGGCATTTCGGGCTACGAGACCGACGAGGTGAGCTTCGACGAGACCTCGCAGTCCGTGACGGTGGCATATGGCGAGACGGCGAACGTTCCCTTCGCGGGGACGCTGCTCCGCACCGCCGGCATCGCGGGTACGGTGACGGTTGAGGGAGTCGGTCCGATTGCGGGCGTGACGGTCTCGATCAGCGGCGAGGGCGAGTCGGATGACGCCACGACCGATAACATGGGCGCCTACGCGTTCGAGGGTCTTCCAGCGGGTGAGTACTCGGTCGTGATCTCCGGATTCGATAACGACCAGTACGGCTTCCCGGACGGGACGTCGGCGACCGTGACGGTCGAGCTTCAGGAGACCGGTACGGTTCCGTTCGACGGCATCATGCTGCGGACGGCTGCGATCGAAGGCACCGTGACGGTTGGCGACGACGACGCACCGCTGCCGGGCGTAATGGTGACGGTGAGCGGCGGCCCGAGGGACGAAGAGCACGCCACGACCACGAACGACGACGGCATGTACATGGTCGAGAACCTGCACGCGGGTACGTACTCGGTGTCGATCGCCGGTTACGATACCAACGAGTACGGCTTCAATCCGACGACCGAGTCGGTGGATGTGGGTCTGCGCGAGACGGCGGAAGTTGCCTTCCAGGGCGAACTGCTGCGCACGGGCGGCGTGAGCGGCCGCGTGCATGTGGGCGGCATGGGCCTTGCGGGCGTGACGGTCACGATGACCGGCGAAGAGAGCCGCGAGGGCATGACGGACGCCGACGGCCAGTACGGCTTTTCGGGTCTGGCGGCGGGTGACTACACCCTGACCATCTCCGGGTGGGACGAGGTGGAGTACGCGTTCGAGCCGACCCAGGAGATCGAGCTCGAGCTGGACGAGTCGATGAGCGGCGTGAACTTCGCGGGCCGGGCGCTGCGCACGGCCACCGTCAAGGGTTACGTGACGGTCGAGGGCGACGCGCTTCCCGGCATCGCGGTAACCCTGATCAGGGTGGTGAGCGCGAACTCCGGCGAGATCCTGGGCGCGGCGGCCACGGGCGAAAACGGCGGCTACTCCTTCGGACCGCTGCTGGGGGGCGCGTACCAGGTCATGATCGCCGGATACACCGACGAGCACGACTTCGCGGCCGGCACCACGCAGACGACCATGGTCATGACGGACAGCACGGCGACAGTCAACTTCGCGGCGACGATCATCCGCACGGCCAGCGTGAGCGGCATGGTGACGGTTGACGGCGAGGCGATGGCGGACGTCGAAGTGACGCTAGCCGGCGACCATGCGCCGGACGACAACACGATGATGACGGACGACGACGGCGGCTACAGCTTCGACGGGCTCCGCAAAGGCGACTACACCGTCTCGATCGAGAACCCGGACGAAGACACGTACAGCTTCCCGAGCACGTCGCAGGCCCTGAATCTGTCGGTCGGACAGGAGCAGAGCGGCATTTCGTTTGCGGGCGCGCGACTGCTGCAGGCCAGCATCAGCGGCCAGGTGCACGCCGAAGGCGATCCCATCGAGGGCGTGATGGTGACGCTCTCGGGCGACGCGGACGGCGAGGACATGACGGACGCCAACGGCGAATACAACTTCCCCGGGCTGGCGGGCGGCGACTACATGTTGGAGATCGCCGGCTGGGACGAGGACGCGTACGAGTTCGCAACCGCGGAGGCCGCTGTAGAGGGTCTCGGCACCGACGAATTCAAGATCGTGGACTTCGCGGGAACGCACACGCGCACCGCGTCGATCGGCGGCATGCTCTTCGTAGACGAGGGCACCAGAAACCTCATGCACAATGAGGGCGAGCCGGCGCTCGACCTTGACGCGGTACTGCCCATGGGTGTGCCGGGTCTGCCGCTCACCCTGCTGGGGCCTGAACTGACCTCGCCGCACACGCTCGGCTTTGCCAGCCGTGAAGGCATGTACTCGTTCGACAACCTGCGGGCGGGTACCTACGCCCTCAGCGTTGACGTCGAGACGAAGGTACCGTTGCCGTCCGGCGACACGACCACGGTCGAAGACATCCTTGCCCACCTCGGTTACGAGTACACGGGACAGAGCCTGTACAATGTCACCGTGGCAGCGGCCGAGGAGAGTGACGACAACGACCTCCCCTTCAAGATCACCATGCAGACGATCAACGTCGGCGCGGTGATGGGGACCGCGGGTCCGATGGGGGCCACCGAGACGGTGGTGGCGGGCGTGAATCTCTCACTGTACGCGACCACCGAAGCCGACGCGCCCCTGCTTGGCACGGGGACGACCGACTCGACCGGCGTGGCGACGTTCCACTTCCCGCGCGCCATGGACCTCGGTCCCGGCGGCAGCGGCAACGACCACCTGGTCTTCGCCAAGGTAACGTCCACGGGCCACGACGATCTCGTGGTCTCCGACAACGCCGACATCGAGATCGAGTACGAGGCCACCGACCGCGTGAGCCACGCGCTCACGGCGGCGCGACTGCTAAACAACCGCGCCAACTTCCAGTGGTGGATCAAGAGCGACGAGGAAGCCAAGGACGGCAACGAGTTCCTGGCCGGCTGGAAGGTGATCCTCGGCACCGACACCATCACCACCGACGCGGACGGCAAGGCGACGTACACCGGCACGGTCGCGCTGGGCGACACGGCCGCCGCCAAGATGACCGTCATGGCGGACACGACGATCCAGGCGGACTCGCTCACCATGGGCGAGGAGTGGGTGCAGTCGAAAGCGCTCACCTACACGCACAATCCGCTCGTTCTTCCGGCCATGAACACGGCCGAGATGAACGATCTGGGTCCGATCTATATCACCTACACGACGCAGAGGCTGGTCGTGGGCGTGTACCGCGAGGCGGACGACGTGGATGGCTTCACCGACTTCCGGAGCGCGCTGCCACGCGGCGACCACAGGCCGCACGCCGATGTGGCCAAGGAAATGAAGATCGAGTTGCTGGCGCACGACAACCGGGACCGGCTGCGCCGCTACCGGTGGGGCGAGGACAAGAACAAGGACGGTGAGCCCGATAAGGAAGGCTACGCCTCTCCCAATGGGACGACCGGTTTGGCCACCTTCACGGGGATTCCGGCCGACGCCGAACTCACCGTTCGTTTCCACTTGGGCAGCACCGTGCGCAAGCGGGTCGACTACGGCTACGACGAAATCGAGACCTTCAGCGACGATCTGGACTTCGGCGTGACCCTGGGCGCCTTCGGTGATATGGCCGGCGGCCGGCCCGAGGTGCGGATGTGTTCGGCCTCGGACGCCACGAACGCCGACGCCACGAGCGACGAATGGACCGACGAGTGGTGCGCCACCTTCGGGTACGTGTGGACGACCGGTGGGTTGAGCGGCAACGTCGGTACTCAGACGGGCCACGAAGTCGAGATCGACCCGGAGACGGGTCACGGCGCAACCGGCGACGACACCAAGACCGGCACTGGCGGCGCCTACCGGTTCGCCGGCCTGCAGGACGGCGAGTACTCTGCTACGGCGCACGATCAGGGCGACTACACCGTGAACGGCAAGCCCACCCAGGAGGGCATTGCGATCTACCACGACGAGTTTATCCCGAACACGAAAGACGACCCCGACGACAAGGCGGACTCCGCCTGGGCCGGTCGCAGGGCACAGGCCACGGCGAGCTGGAGGACCACGGAGGGCGGCTTGGCGATCATGGGCTACGTCGCGAACGACTCCGACCGCAACAACCTGGTCCGCGGCGACGAGGGAATGGCCGGCATCACGGTGAATCTCCTGACGGACGCCGTGTTCTATAAGGCATCGGACGGAGCGGCCAAGAACGGGAAGCTCAAGAGCTCCAAGACGGCAGCGACCACCGAGACCGCGAACACCGGCCTCTACGCGTTCAACGGCCTGAACAATGCCACGGACTACTGGGTCCAGGTGGTGGCCGGCGACAACGCCGGGGGCTACCGGAGTCTGGCCGCCAAGAACCCGAACCTCTCGGGTAAGCTGTCCGCGGCCTCATATCCGGACCTGCCGGAAGAGAGCAGCTACGCCAAGCCCAGTTGGAGCGGGACGAGGGCCAGCAACACGTCCGTGAGATACACGGTCGGCACGGGCAACGCCGCCCAGTCGGCCACGCTGCACAACTTCGGCCTGGTGTACACCGACGGCACGGTGGCAGGCGAGGTGAACAACGTCAGCGGCTCGGACGGCAACATCGACATCAGGATCACGAGCAACCTCGACGACGAGGACCTCTGGGAACGGGCCACCTCCGCCAGCGGCGAGTTCTCGGTTGCGAACCTCATGGAAGGCACCTACACCGCCGAGGTCGAGGACGCCTACTGGGAGGCGCCGTGCTTGAACGCGGCCGGCACCATGCACGACGATGACAACGTCGACGCCGCCGGCGAGTGCAACAATCCGGCTCGCACGACGCTCACGGGCTTGGTCGAAGGGCGGGACGACTACCAGAGCATGGGCACGCTCCACGTCTACAGCGCGAGGATGGGCGGCGACGACATGCTGGACTCGCTCACGGTCACGCAGACGGTGGGTGGGAAAGTGGACACCATCGGAACGTCGGCCACCTCGATTCCCCAGGGAGCCGGCGGGATGACCGCGGTTTCGGGTGTGGGGGGTGAGGCGATCGCCTATGCCACGGCAAGCGTGAGGGTCATCGCGAAGCCTATGGATAAAGACGCCAACGTGGAAATCATGATCGGCAAGAAGGCGTGCGCCGGCAACTCGTGCACGCTGTCGTATCACGCGACGGGCGGTACCACGAACGCGGACGACGCTGCAGCCCGTGAAACCGAGATCACCGTCATGGTCATCGCCGAGAACGGCTACAACGACCATGCGTACACCTTCAGCGTCTCGCGCACCAACCCGGTGGACAACGTCCTCGAGCGCGGCGAGATCCTGACCCAGGACGGCCAGCAGGCCGGTGGATCCGGTGGTAGTGGCGAGACCTCGGGGAATCCGTGGCAGGTCACAACCGCCAGTGAAGACTC
The DNA here is from genome assembly GCA_965208295.1 of Longimicrobiales bacterium. GTDB lineage: Bacteria > Gemmatimonadota > Gemmatimonadetes > Longimicrobiales > Gaopeijiaceae > Bin94. The sequence continues at coordinate 3,836,069 of OZ242328.1, forward strand.
CGCGGCGATCACCCTGACCTTCAATCTGGAAGAGATTGGAACGGGCGACGACGCGATCTGCGGACAGAGCATTTCCGTGAAGATCAACGGCGGAGCCGATCAGGATGCGATCAACGACACCGACAAGGACGCCTGCGACGACGAGCAGTACAGGCTGAGCGCGGGAACCAGCGGCACGGTGTACGAGATCACCATTACGTCGCAGGACGATGTGGCCAAGAAGTACTACATCAACCTCAGCAAGGCTGCCGGTAGCGTCAACGAGGCACCGCAGGTGACCACGGAGATCCCCGATCAGAGCCTCAGCGTGAGCGCCACCAGAGAAGTCGACGTGTCGAGCAACTTCAGTGACCCGAATGATGACGACCTCACCTTCACGGCCGAGAGTGACGCCACAGGCACGGCCACGGTCACGGTCAGCGGGTCGGTGCTCGCGATCGCCGGTGTAGCGGAAGGCAGCGCCGAAATCACGGTCACGGCCGACGACGGCAATGGTGGCACGGTGCAGGACGCTTTCAGCGTCACGGTACAGGCGGCCTCGGCCAACGAGGATCCGGAGGTGGCCACGGCGATCGAGGATCAGACCGTCAAGATGGGTACCAGCAAAGACGTTGACGTGTCGAGCAACTTCAGTGACGCGGACAATGACGACCTCACCTTCACGGCCGTGAGTAACGCCACGGGCACGGCCACGGTCACAGTCAGCGGATCGATGCTCACGATCAACGGTGTGGCGGTAGGCAGCGCCGAAATCACGGTCACGGCCAACGACGGCAATGGTGGCACGGTGGACGACGCTTTCGACGTCACGGTAGAGCCGGCCTCGGCCAACCAGGACCCGGAGGTGGCCACGGCGATCGACGATCAGAGCGTCGACGTGGGCGCCAGCATGGACGTCGACGTGTCGAGCAACTTCAGTGACGCGGATAATGACGACCTAACCTTCAGGGCCGTGAGTGACGCTACAGCCACGGCCACGGTCACGGTCAGCGGTGCCGTGCTCACGATCACCGGTGAAGCGGAAGGCAGCGCCAACATCACGGTCACGGCCGACGACGGCAATGGTGGCACGGTGGAGGACGCTTTCGCGGTCACGGTAAGCGTGCCAAACCAGGCACCGGAGGTGGCCACGGCGATCGACGATCAGAGCCTCGAGGCGGGTGAGACCAAAGAAGTCGACGTGTCGAGCAACTTCAGTGACGCGGACAATGACGACCTCACCTTCACGGCCGAGAGTGATGACCAAACGAAGGCCACGGTCTTGGTCACCGGATCGATGCTCACGATCACCGGTGTGGCGGTAGGCAGCGCCGAAATCACGGTCACGGCCGACGACGGCAATGGTGGCACGGTGGAGGACGCTTTCGACGTCACGGTAGCACCGGCGTCGCCCGCCCTCCTCGTTTCGATTGAGGAAGCGACCGTGCTGGAGGGAACGGAGAGAGACTACACCGTGCGGCTGGCCGCTCAGCCGAGCGATGGTGATGTGACGGTGGCGATAGCAGTGGATGCGCCTACGGGTGCGACCGACACTGACGTGAGCCATGTGACGGTGAGTCGGGCTTCGCTCACATTCACGGAGCAGAACTGGAACCGTGCGAGGACGGTGACGATAGTGGTCGACGACGACACAGACGAAGACAGCGAAATCGCGGAAGTGACGCACACGGTAACTGGCACCGGTAACTACGCCACTGTTGACCCCGAGGTAATTTCGGTGACCGCGGAAGACAACGACGTTGTTGCGGGCGCGGCGATCGTTGCCGCGGCCAGCGTCGACCTGGTCGAGGGCGCCGCTGCTGGTGCTGAGCTCATGGTGAAGCTCGCCGCCGAGCCCACGGGCGAAGTGATGGTGGATGCTACCTTGGATCCTGCCAGTGGCGTCGCTGAGATCGCGACGGGGGATGACATGTTGACCTTTACGGCGGACAACTGGGAAACCGAGCAGGGGATCACAATCACCGCCACTGAGGATGCCGATCCGGTCGATGCGATGGCCAAGCTGACGCTAGACGCGTCGGGTGGTGGTTACGGCAGTGCAGCGGATGTCGAGGTTACGGTGAACGTGGCCGACGACGAAGACGCCACGATCAGCATCGCTGATGAGGTGTCTGGCGCCGAGGTCCTTGAAGGAGGGACGTTTACGTACAACGTGACGCTGTCGGCACCTCCACCTGCTGACCAGACGGTCCGCGTGAACCTGTCGGTGGCTGGGTCGGCTTCGGTAAATCCGGCACAGGCTGTATTCACAAACTCAACGGCCGACAACTCCGTAACAATCACAGTTACCGCGTTTTCGGACTCCGATAGCGACGACGAGGGCGTTACGATTTCACACACCGTCGATGCGAGCGAAGGTTCGGGGTACGAGAGTGCGACGGCACCATCCAACGTCAGAGCGACGATCAAGGACGATGAGAAGGCAGGGGTGGTGGTGAGCCGCACCGCTCTGTCCGTCGAAGAAGGCGGCACGGTGACGTACACCGTAAGGCTGACAACAGCGCCTTCGGCTGATGAAACCGTGACGATAAACCTGGCCGGGACAGGTGTGAACCTGAATGCAACGAGCCTCGAATTCACTGCGAACAACTTCGAAACGGTGCAGACCGTTACAGTGACTGGCCACGTCGACGGCGATGATGGAGACGACGCGGCGACGGTGGTTCATACCGTCGTATCCGCTGGCGGTACTACTACCTACGACGGTGTGACGGCGTCGACAGTCGAAATCACGGTCAAGGAGCCAGAAGCAGGATAGTAAGCTGGACAATGCTCCAGTAGCGGCTGACCGCAGGTGAAGCTGCTGCACGCAAGAACCCGCCCCCGCCCGGTTCGCCGGGCGGGGGCGATCCTTCCCCTTACAGGAACATCCCCATGGAGCCGACGGACCTGATCGAGCGCTCGCTGGGCCTTCAGCCACCGTGGTATCTCGAGGAAACCGAGATCGACCCGGTGAGGCGCCGGGTGGAACTGCACCTGAATTTCGAGGTCGGCGGCACCTTTTCCTGCGGAACATGCGGTGCCGCCGACTGCAAGGCGTATGACACGCTGAGCAGGCGGTGGCGGCACCTTCCCCTCTTCGAGTACGACACTCACGTGCGCGCGCCGTGCCCCCGGGTACGGTGTCCATCCTGCGGAATCAGGCGGGCGCAGTTGCCTTGGACGCGGCCGCGCACGGGATTCACGCACGCCTTCGAGGAACGGCTGGCGGCCATGGCCGAGAGGATACCGATCGTGGCGATCGCCCGGCTGCTCGGGGAGCACGACACCCGACTGGGCTACGTCCTCAAGCAGTTGGACCGGAACGACGGCTCCCCCGCCGAGCTGTAACCCGTTTACACGCCCGCCCCTTTCCCCTTCCCCTCAATCGCTTGCCCCTTCCCCAATGATCAAGCCAAGGCCAGCTTTTCCCACGCCGCACGGCTTTATGCAGCAACCATACATGACATGCTGTAATCAACGCTTGACCGTTTATTCTCGGAGGTACCCATGATGTATCGCAGCCCCATCACGATCGGCCGATTCGTCGCGCTTTTTCTTGTCGCGGGGGCTTTGGCCTGCGATGGCGAGACGGAACCCGAACCCCAACCCAACCGCGCCCCGGTCGCGGTCGGCAGCATTCCGCCCCTGACCCTGGTCGAGGGCGAGTCGTCCACGGTGGATGCATCCCAGAACTTCACCGATCCGGATGGTGACCAGCTCACCTATTCGGCGACTTCGTCGGACAATTCAGTACTCACCGTCGCGGTTTCGGGGAGCAACGTAACGGCCACCGCAGTGGCAGCGGGGACGGTGGTGGTCACGATCACCGCCACCGACCCCGACGGCCTCTCCGCGTCGCACATGGTCGACGCAATGGTCGAGTCGGCGAACCAGACGCCGGTAGTGACCGACACGATCCCGCCGCAGACGCTGAGCGAAGGCGACACTACCACGATTGACGCGGCTGAGTATTTCAGCGATCCGGACGGCGACGAACTCGCCTTCTCGGTCGAGAGCTCGGACGCAGATGTGGCCACGGCCGCGGTTGACGGCTCGGTGGTCACGCTCATTGCCGTGGCCGAAGGAATGGCGACAGTCACGGTCACCGCGACCGACCCGGAGGCCGCTTCGGCCATGCAGGAGGTCATGGTCACGGTGGAGTCGGCGAACCAGGCACCCGAGGTCGCCGACACGCTCGAAGCGCAGACGGTCACCGCGGGCGATACCGTCAAGGTGGACGTGTCGGGCGGCTTCAGCGACCCCGACGGAGACACACTGACCTTCACGGCCACCACCTCGGACACCGCCACCGCAACGGTGAGCGTAGACGGCACCGAGGTCAGCATCGTGGGCGTGGCGGCAGGCAGCGCCACCGTGACCGTTACGGCCACCGATCCCGGCGGCCTCTCGGCCATGCAGGAGGTCATGGTCACGGTCGAGGCGGCGAACCAGGCGCCCCAGGTCGGCGACACGCTCGCGGCGCAGACCGTCACTGCGGGCGATACCGTCAAGGTGGACGTGTCGGGCGGCTTCAGCGACCCCGACGGCGACACCCTGACCTACACGGCTGCCACCTCGGACACCGCCACCGCCACGGTGAGCGTATCCGGCGCCGAGGTCAGCATCGTAGGCGTGGCGGCGGGCAGCGCCACCGTGACCGTTACGGCCACCGACCCCGGCGGCCTCTCGGCCATGCAGGAGGTCATGGTCACGGTCGAGCCGGCCAATCAGGCACCCCAGGTCGGCGACACACTCGAAGCGCAGACCGTCACTGCGGGCGATACCGTCAAGGTGGACGTGTCGGGCGGCTTCAGCGACCCCGACGGCGACACCCTGACCGTCACGGCCACCACCTCGGACACCGCCACCGCCACGGTGAGCGTATCCGGCGCCGAGATCACCATCGTAGGCGTGGCGGCAGGCAGCGCCACCGTGACCGTCACGGCCACCGATCCCGGCGGCCTCTCGGCCATGCAGGAGGTCATGGTCACGGTCGAGGCGGCCAACCAGGCGCCCCAGGTCGGCGACACACTCGAAGCGCAGACCGTCACCGCGGGCGATTCAGTCAAGGTGGACGTGTCGGGCGGCTTCAGCGACCCCGACGGAGACACCCTGACCTACACGGCCACCACCTCGGACACCGCCACCGCCACGGTGAGCGTAGACGGCGCCGAGGTCACCATCGTAGGCGTGGCGGCAGGCAGCGCCACCGTGACCGTTACGGCCACCGATCCCGGCGGCCTCTCGGCCATGCAGGAGGTCATGGTCACGGTTGAGGCGGCCAACCAGGCGCCTCAGGTCGGCGACACACTCGAAGCGCAGACCGTCACCGCCGGCGATACCGTCAAGGTGGACGTGTCGGGCGGCTTCAGCGATCCCGACGGCGACACCCTGACCTACACGGCAGCCACCTCGGACACCGCCACCGCCACGGTGAGCGTATCCGGCAGCGAGGTCACCATCGTAGGCGTGGCGGCGGGCAGCGCCACCGTGACCGTCACGGCCACCGATGCCGGCGGCCTCTCGGCCATGCAGACCTTCGACGTTACGGTCGCCGCAGCCTACCAGGGGCCTGAGTTCAGCGACTCGAGCCCGGTCAACGGCCTTCTGCTGGTGTTCGACGACTGGGTCCGCAGCCGCCAGAAGTCGAAGTACCTCATCACCATAACCAGCAGCTGACCCGGAGTACCCCGGGCGGGGCGGCGCACACGGCGCCCCCCGCCCGGGGCTTCACCGGGACGAGGGGCCCGATCCGCGCTGTAAATCGGCTGGACGCCACCCCCCCTCTCCCCTATCTTCATCTTCTTGTTTCGGTTAGGCCAGATTCCCCGCCTGCCCGGCGTCATGTGTAAATCATACATGATATTTGGTAAACCACGCTTGACGTTTTTGCTCACCAAGGAGGGCAACATGAAGGGTCGCAGGATCACCACGCTCGCTCGTTTCGCCGCACTGTTCCTTGTCGCGGGGGTTTTTGCCTGCGATGGCGGGACAGATCCCGATCCCGATCCCAACCGCGCCCCGGTCGCGGTCGGCAGCATCCCGCCCCTGACCCTGACCGAGGGCGACTCGTACGAGGTGGATGCGTCCCAATTCTTCAGCGATCCGGACGGGGACCAGCTCACTTTTTCGGCGACTTCGTCTGACAATTCGGTGCTCACCGTCTCGGTTTCGGGGAGCAACGTGACGGCGACCGCGGTGGCCGCTGGAACGGCAGATGTCACGGTCACGGCCACCGACCCCGACGGGCTCTCCGCGTCGCATACGATCAGCGTGATGGTGCAGGCGGCGAACCAGTCGCCGGTAGTGACCGCCACGATCCCGGCGCAGACCCTCACCGAGGGCGACACCACCACCATCGACGCCTCCGGCTACTTCAGCGATCCCGATGGTGACGCGCTCACCTTCTCGGCCCAGAGTTCGGACGCCGATGCCGCCACGGCCGCGGTCGACGGCTCGGTGGTCACGATCATCGCGGTGGCCGAGGGGACGGCGACCGTGACGGTCACCGCGACCGACCCGCAGGCCGCTTCGGCAATGCAGGAGTTCACGGTCACGGTCGAGCCGGGCAACCGGGCGCCCGTAGCGGTCGACTCGATTCCGCCGGTGACCCTGGACGAAGGGACGCAGTTCACGGCGACCATCGACCAGTTCTTCAGTGACCCCGACGGCGATACGCTCACCTACGCGGCCGCCGTTTCCGATACAACGGTGGTGACCGCCTCGATTTCGGGGTCGTTGATCACCGTCATCACGGTTGCCGAGGGGATGGCGACGATCACCATCACCGCCACCGATCCCGAGGGACTGTCGGCCACCCAGGACGCCAGCATCACGGTGTTGAGGGTGAACCAGGCGCCCACGCTGACGGATACGATCCCGCACCAGGATCTCACGGTGGGCGACACCGTCACCCTGGACGTCTCCAACAACTTCACCGATCCCGACGGCGACACGCTCGCCTTCACGGTCGAGACCGACGACACAGCCGTGGCCACGGTCTCGCTCGACGGTTCGATGGTCACGGTGGTCGGTGTCGGCCCGGGGTCAGCGTTCATCACGGTCACGGCCAGCGATCCCGACGGCGCCTCGGCCACGCAGACGTTCGGGGCCAGCGTGGCGCAGGGCAACCGGGCGCCGCAGGCGGTTGGCGAGATTCCGGATGGCGTCCTGCCCGAGGGGGAGAGCTTCACGGCGCCGGTCGACATGTTCTTCACGGACCCCGACGGCGACACGCTCGCCTACGCGGCCGAATCGTCGGACACGACGGTGGCCACCGCTTCCATGGCCGGGAGCCTCATCACCGTCACGGCGGTGGCCGAGGGCGTGGCGACCATCACCGTCACCGCCACCGATCCGGAGGGACTGTCGGCCACCCAGACGACGACCATCACCGTCGTGTCGACCAACCAGGCGCCGATGCTCACCGACACCATCCAGCACCAGGACATGATGCCGGGCGACACGCTCACATTCGACCTCTCCAACAACTTCACCGACCCCGACGGCGACACCCTCTCCTTCACGGCCGAGACGGACGACACCGCCGTGGCCACCGTCTCGATCGACGGCTCGATGGTCACGCTCGTCGCTGTCGATGTGGGGACGGCATTCATTACGGTGACGGCCACCGATCCCGACGGTGCCTCGGCCAAGCAGACCTTCGCGGCCTTCGTGGCGATCGGCAACCGGGCGCCCATGGCCGTTGGCGAGATCGCGGCGCAGACGGTCGCGGTCGGCGATTCCGCCACGGTGGACGTTTCAGGCAACTTCAGCGATCCGGACGACGACGACCTGACCTACACGGCCGCCTCGTCGGACGACGCTACCGTCACGGTCAGCGTCTCGGGCGCGATGGTCACCGTCACGGGCGTGGCCGCAGGCAGCGCCACCGTGACGGTTACGGCGACCGATCCAGGGGGACTGTCGGCCACGCAGACTTTCGATGTCACGGTGACGACCGGCAACCAAGCGCCCATGGCGGTCGACTCGATCGCGGCGCAGACGGTCAACGCCGGCGATTCCGCCACGGTGGACGTTTCAGGCAACTTCAGCGACCCCGACGAGGACGACCTGACCTACACGGCCGCCTCGTCGGACGACGCTACCGCCACGGTCAGCGTCTCGGGCGCGATGGTCACCGTCACGGGCGTGGCCGCAGGCAGCGCCACCGTGACCGTCACTGCCACCGATCCGGGCGACCTCTCGGCGACGCAGACTTTCGATGTTACGGTCAGCGCGGGCAATCAGGGGCCGGAGATCAGCGACACGGTGCCGGTGTACGACCTCCTGTTGGTGCTCGACACGGCCGATATGACGATGGTGGACACCATGACTTCGGTCGTGCTCGACATGGCCGACTACTTCAGCGACCCCGACGGGGACGATCTGACCTACACGGCCTCCAGCTCGGATGACGCCATTGCGATGGTGGAATCGGTCGAGGGGAGCGTGGTGACGACGGTTGCGGTGTCCTCGGATACCAGCTTTGCGCACGATACCACGATGCTGACGGTGACGGCGACGGATCCGGACGGGGAGTCGGTGTCGCAGGAGGCGATGGTGCTTGTGGCGAATTCCGACTATGAGCCGTGGGATATCATCCAGGTCAACGAGAACGGGACGCTCACCTTGACAACGGTTGGCATCACGTTGTCTAACTGCTTTCCGGTGAGCAACATCCCGCTTGGCACGGATCTGTACACGGCCCACTGGACGGCTTGGCAGGTGAAGAAGGGGACCGGCTGGGTCATGGTTCCCGGCACCTACAAGGAGTTGAACATCTGCCCTTATCTTGACTTGCCAGATGCTCCTGCTGGCACCTATCGCGTGGTGGGCGAAATCTCCATCAGGCCCGTTGCGGGCACCGAGGACGACTGGGTACGCAGCCGACGGAAATCCGGAAACGACGTCACCACAACCAACAACTGACCCGGAACACTCGCGGCGGGGGCGGCCCTTCACGCCCCCGCCCGTCCCCCCCCACAAGCGGCGACCCGGCGCCCTCCATACACCCACTGGCCCACCCCACCCCCCCCTCACCCCGGCCCATAAAACCGCGCCACCGCCCCTTTCCCCGCAATCTCCGCCCGGCTGTAATGCGCCGGCATCCGCTCCGACTTCCACCGTCCCGCCACCATCAGCGCCGACAGTTCGGCCCCCGCCGCGGTCAGGTCCTGCGCCATGCCCACGCGCGGCGAGTGCCCGCTGAAGCCCTCGCCCAGGCCCGCCGCCCTGGCCATCGCGCCCAGACGGTTCGAGATCGCGCGCCCGGTTCGCAGCCCGAACACGCGGTCGCCCGGCATGGCGTCCACGGGACGGATGCGGCGCAGGTCGGCCGCCGCTTCGGGTCCCACGTAGAGCACCACCGGCGCCCCGCTCGTCTTTGAGCGCGGCACGGTTACCCGCACCGTACCGTCGGGACGAAAGGTCACCCCCTCCCACCTGAGCGCCGCGGCCTCGGACCGCCTGAGCAGCGCATCGCGCATGACCGACGCGATGGCGATGTCCTCATCTCCCCGGCGGCGCGCGTTCTCGACCGACTCGGTCCGGCCCGTGGGCCCCGAACGCGGCTGGTGGGCCGTCCGGCGAATCGCCTCGAGCCCCTCGGCGGTCAGCCCGCGGGCCTGGCGCGGCTCGTTGCGGCCCGCTTCGGCGGCCCGGTTGCGGAGCCCGGCAAAGGTCTTGCGCACGCCTTCCACCCTGGTGGGCGTGGCATGTCCCGCCGCCAGGTGGTAGTGGCTGATCGCCTTCCGGTCCATGGCCAGCGAAGCCACCGACAGCCCGGCGTCCGCGCGGTAAGCCAGGTACGCCGCGACGGTGAGCGGCTCCGCCGGCAGCGACCGCACTCCCTCTGCCTCGGCCCATGCCCGGAAGCGATTCCACGCCCCCGCGTAGGCGCGGCGCGTAGCCGGCCGCTGGCTGTGCCGTACCGCCGCCGTGACCGCGTCGATATAACGGTCACCGAGATTCCCCGTGGCCCGCAGGCCCGTAGGCGCCATACGCCCGTTCGATCCCTTCATTCCACACCACCCCGTCCACACATCCACCAGAAGGGGGACCGTCCCCCGCGACCCTCCTCGTCCTCTCGTCCCCTGTGACGGCCCGGCCCCCTGGCCGCGCCCGCCGTGTCGCGGGTCCGCTACATAGTGTGGGACTTCGCCCCGAAACGCAAGCGTCCCCCCGGCGCTACCTTCTGTCGCGCTTGAGCACCCTCAACAGCCGCGTGTCGTGCTCGCCCAGCACGCGCGCCACCCCCCGCACCGACATCTCCCGGGCCAGCATCACCACGTGTTCCTCGAAGTCGCGGGTCAGACGGTGACGCGCCAACGCCCACGGCAGCACCGCCTGCTTCACCCCGCACGACGGGCACTCCACCCGAGGCGAGGGCACCTGCAGGATGGTGCGGTACCCCATGAAGTCCAGGTGCCGCCACCGCTTCGTCGCAGTGTCGTACGCCTTGCAGCCGCCGGTGCCGCAAACCCTGCACGCAAACGTTCCACCCCGCTCGAAGTCGAGGTGGACCACGAGCTCCTGGCTCTCGTGGTCGAGCACCGTACGCTCCACGTACCACGGCCACTCCAGGTCCAAAGCCTGCTCGATCAGTCCGTTCTCGCCCATTTTCCCATCTCCCGTTTTGCGTGCTGTTTGGGGGTCGGCGCCGATGGGGTCGCCGGACCCTTGGGGGATCGCCCCCGCCCGGCGAACCGGGCGGGGGCGATTGAAACGCTCTCGCTGGGTGCGAGAGGTTGGGGTTAGCTGGTCAGGCCCCTCTGACAACGTTGAGGTAGTACGTCGCCGGTACTTTATCTTGGGAACTCACCACCAGCTTGTACGTTGACCCGCCTACCGCCGCGGTCAGATTGTACCGCGTACCTGAGCAGACATCGTCGTCATCGTCGTCGCTCGCCTCCACTACCTCGTCCGCGGCATTCCTGACGACCAGGGACTGAGCGCATTCCTGATTGTCGTTGGCCTCAAGCCCGAGGACCATCAGAGCGACCCTCATGTTGAGCGACGTGGCTGTCGCGCTCGCCGTTGCCAAGCTATAGGGGGCACCGATCGTACCGGAGCCAGTGGCCGCAGTCTCGGTGTTGTTAGCGGCGATCCCGATGACCTGGGCCGCCGTCAGATCGTTGTCTATCGGTGCCGCACGCGAGATCGCGACGGTGTACGCGTGGTCGTCGTACCCGTTGGCCGCCTCGACCATCAGGGTGATGGTGTTTGACATGGACGTTTCAGTCGTCGGCGTCTCGGGAGCCTCCAGTGTGCAGGTGAATCCCGAGCAAGCCTTGGTACCGACCATGAGGCTGGCTTGGGCACCCGTCGGGAACGCACCTGTCGGGAAGGCAAACGTCACGCTTGCCGACGAATAGCTGATTGTCCCGAGGGCCTGAGTGGCATCCGTCGTCTCACTGTCGAGGCCGCGGGTCCACTCTACGGTCCAGGCCACGTGCTCCGTTGTGTCGTTGTACGTCGAAGTGCCATCGCCCTGAATGTTCCCCCTGACCACCGGGTTCATCAGCAGCGAGTCGATAGCCGAAGCGGTCGTGCTGTAGACGTGCAGAACGCCCAGGCTCACGTAGTCGCTCTGGCCCGAAAGAACATCGGTGAGCGACGTGTCGGCCAAGATCGTGCTCTCGTCCACGTCGGGTGTCTCGGTGTCGTCCGCGTGGTCGTCATCGGGTACGCCAGTGGTACCGATCTTCGGACTCGCCCAGCCGGCATCCTCGATCACGGCGGTGTACTCGCCCTCCATGAGGCCCGAGACCTCGAAGTCGCCGCTACGGCTGGTGGCCCGCTCCCAGAGCGCCTCGTCGTCGGTGTTGGTCGTGACCCGGATATCGATGTTGGCGTTCGAGCCGCTCATGTTGTTCACCGTACCCGACACCGTGCCGTCGGTGTACACGAGGGCGAAGTTGTGCATCGTCGCCGTCACGTCGTCGGTTGTGGCGGTGGTGCCCTGGTCGTCCGTGACCGGCACGCTGCTCGTGCCGGAGACGATACTACCGGTCCCCCGGTCCCACCTGGGCTTGAGGTACGTGCTCTCCTCCGGCAAGTCCGGGTATACCTCCGCGTCAATCTCGCCCGAGAGGTTCGGATTCTTCACGCTCAGACTGCGGAAGCCGTTGTCCACCACCTGGACCCAGTAGGTCGTGGTATCGTTCAGGTTGGTGAACGAGTAGAGTCCGTTCGCTGCGGTGGTGGTTGAGCCCGCATCCTTGGAACTGGACAGCGTGCCGGCGTTGATGCCCGTCTTTACGAACGTGGCGTTCGTGAGCAGCTTCACCTCGACTCCGGCCATGGCCTCGTCGCCACGGATCAGGTTGTTGCCGTCGCCGTCGTTCGCGACGAAGCCCATGATGGACAGGCCACCCTGCGTGGTCCTCCACGCCGCGGTTTCCGCATCGGCGGTACCGACGTACTTGGTCAGGCTGTCCTTGTCGTCGGTGTACTCGTCGTGGTAGACCGCAATGCCCTTCTCGGTCGGCGTGCCGTTGACGGTGTAGTTTCCGTTGCTGTACGCCGTGACCGCGTACTCACCGTCCTGCAGACCGGTGAAGCTGTACTTGCCGCCCGAGCCGGTCTTCGTGTCGTCGTCGGTCGCGCCGTGACCCGTCTCCGGTTCGAGCTCGACCTTGTGGCCACTCTGACCGCCCACGGTGCCGCTGATCGTACCCGTCTTCCACTGGTATCCGAAGGTGGCGCACCAATCGTCGCTCGTGGCGTCGCCATTCGTGGCGTCCGAAGCCGAGCACATCCGTACCTCGGGCTGGCCGCCACTCATGTCACCGAAGGCGCCCAAGGTCACGCCGATGTCCAGATCATCGCCGAAAGTCTCGATCTCGTCGTACCCGTAGTCGACCTGCATCCGGTTGCTGCTGCCCACGTGAAAGCGAACAGTCAGCTCGGCGTCGGCCGGGATCCCCGTGAAGCTGACCAGGCCGTCGTTACCGACCTTCGAGTAGCCAGTCTTCCTGTCCTCGCCCGTCTTCGGATCGGGATCCCAGGTGTAGCGGCGCAGCCGGTTGCGCTCGTCGCGCGCCAGCAGCTCGATACTCATTTCGCTGGCCACACCAGCAGCTGGCCGGTGATCGCCGTTTTCCGGACCCGTGAGCCCGCTCCGATACTCGGTGAAGCCCTCTTCGTCGTCCGCTTCGCGGTACACGCCGAGCGTCAGTCTCTGCGTCTCGAAGGTGATGTAGATCGGACCCAGGTCGTTCAGCGAGTCCGCGTTCATGGCCGGAAGCGCGAGCGGGTTGTGCGTGTACTTGAGCGCTGCCGACTGCATCCACTCCTCGCCCATGGTGAGCGAGTCCGCCTGGGTTGTGTCCGCCATGACGGTCATTGTGGCGGGCTTGGCACCCAGTGCGACCATGCCGGAGTACGACCCCTTGCCGTCCGCGTCGGTGGCGATGGTGTCGGTGCCGAAAACGACCTTCCAGTTGGCCAGGAACTCGTTGCCGTCCTTGGCTTCGTCGTCGCTCTTGATCCACCACTGGAAGTTGGCGCGGTTGTTGAGCAGTCGCACCGCCGTGAGCGCCTGGCTCACGCGGTCGGTGGCCGCGTACTCGATCTCGATGTCGGCGTTGTCGGAAACCACGAGATCGTCGTGGCCCGTGGACGCCACCTTGGCGAAGACCAGGTGGTCGTTGCCGGTGCCGCCGGGACCGAGGTCCATGGCGCGCGGGAAGTGGAACGTCGCCACGCCGGTCGAGTCAGTCGTCGCCGTGCCGAGCGCGGGTGCGCCGGCGTCGGCAGCTTCGGTAGTCGGGTACAGGGTCAACTGCACGCCGGCGACCGGATATCCGGTAACCGTGGCAGTCCCCATCACCGCGCCGGCGACGATCGTCTGCATGGTGATCTCGAAGGAGAGGTCTTGCGTACCCTCCCCGGCCGCTGCCACGGTGACATTATACAGGTTGTCTCCCGTGTACTCGTACCCGAGGTGAGCAAGGATGCCTTCGACCGTGGTCGTGTCTCCGGACGGCAACGGCACCTTCATCTCGACGTCGACGCTGACGACGTAGGTACCCGCCCGCAGGCCGCCGAACTCGTACATGCCTTCACGGCTGGCAAAGCCGAGCTGCGGGTCCGAGGTCAGTTCAGGCCCCAGCAGGGTGATCGGGAGACCCGGCACACCCATGGGCAGGACCGCGTCGAGGTCCAGCGCCGGCTTGTCGCCCGCGTCAATGTACAGCATGCCGCTGATCGACGCGGTGCGCGTGTGCGTTCCCGCGAAGTCCACGATCTTGAACTCGTCGGTGCCGAGACCCTCTACCGCGGCCTCGTCGGTCGCGAACTCGTACGCGTCCGCGTCCCACCCTTCGATCGCGACCATGTAGTCGCCGCCCGCCAGGCTGGGGAAGTTGTACTCGCCGTTGGCGTCGGTCATGTCCTCGCCGTCCGCGTCGCCCGAGAGCGTCACCGTCACGCCCGCGACGGGAGTGCCTTCGGCGTGCACCTGGCCGCTGATGCTGGCCTGGCGCAGCTGCGCGCCCGCGAACGAAATGCCGTCCTGCTCCTGCCCGACCGACAGGTTCAGGGCCTGCGACGTGCTCGGGAAGCTGTACGCGTCGGCGTCGGGGTTCTCGATCGAGACCGTGTAGTCGCCCTTGCGGAGCCCGCCGAAGCTGTATCCGCCGTCCTCGTCTGTCATCATCGTGGTGCCGTCTTCCGGCTGCTCGCCGCCGGTGAGCGTCACCTCGACATCCGCCATCGCCTCGCCGTCAACCGTCACCATGCCGCTCACGCTGGCCGTGCGGATGATCGTCGCCGCGAAGTTGACCGAAGCCGTGCCGTCGGTCATGACGGCGGTCGTCTGGGTCGTGCCGTCCGCGAAGGCGTGCTCGTCGGCGTAGCCGGCGATCATGACCTGGTAGGCACCCGCCAGCAGCGGACCGAAGGAGTAGCCACCGTCTTCGTCCGTGGCCGCCACGCCCATGACTTCGCCCGAGTTCGCGCTCACAACCCGGATCAGGGTTACCGCGATACCGGGCAGCGCGTCACCCTCAACCGTTACGGAACCCATGACGGTGGCCGTGCGCAGCGCCTTGCCCGCGAAGTTCACGCCGCTCATCGACTCGTCCAGCTCAAGCGTGATCTCCATTGTCGGCTCGAACGCGTACTCCACCGCGTCCCACCCGGAGATGGTCAGGGTGTAGTCGCCGGCCGCCAGACCCGAGAAGCCGTACTGGCCGTCGGCGTCCGTGTTGCCTTCGCGGCTCTCTTCGCCGGTCATGGTGACCGTCACGCCGCCAAGGCCCATGCCGTCCACATGCACGCGGCCGCTTACGCCGGCCGTGCGCAGCAGTTCGCCCTGGAAGGTCGCTTCGCCCGTGTCGCGCAGATCCACCGTCAGCGTCTTGGTCGTCGGGTCGAAGCCGTACTCCTTGGCGTCGTATCCGGAGATCGTGACCGAGTAGGTGCCGGCGTGCAGGTTCTCGACCATGTACATGCCGTCGCCGTTCGTGGTCGTGGCGTGCTCTTCGTCCCTCGGGCCGCCGCTCACCGTCACCATCACGCCGGGCAGCGGTGCGCCGTCGTCACCAACCGTCACGGTGCCTTCGATCGCCGCCGTCCGCAGCATGATGCCGTCGAACGGAACCGTTCCGGTCTCCTGAAGCTCGACCGTGACCGTCGCCGAGGTGCCGTCCGGGAAGCCGTACTCATCGTCGTCGAATCCGGAGATCACGACCGAGTACTCGCCCGCGGGCAGACTCTCGAACGCGTACGCGCCCATGTTGTCGGTCATGTCGTCAAAGCTTTCGCCCTGGCCGGTGATCGTGACCGTCACGTTCGCGATGGGACCGACGCCCTCGACCATCACCGTACCCTCGATGCCGGCGGTGCGAAGCAGAATGCCCTCGAAGGGGACATTCGCCGTCTCGCCATATGCCACCGTCACGGACCGCGAGGTCTCGTCGAAGCTCACCTCGTCGGTGTCGTAGCCCGAGATGACGACCGAGTAGTCGCCGCGCCGCAGCTGCTCGAACGAGAACTGCCCGCTGGCGTTGGTCGTCACGGTCCGGCTCTCGCCCCGGCCCTGCAGGCTCACCGTGATGTCCTTCTGCGGCTGTTCGTCGGCCGTGACCTGGCCCACGATGCCGGAGGTGCGCAGATACGTTCCCTCGAAGGAAACGACTTTCGATTCACCCACCGCCACCGCGGCGGACGACGAGGTGGAGCCGAAGGCCACGTCCTCGTCGTCGAATCCGGTGATCTCGATGGTGTAGTTGCCCGCGCGCAGGCCCGTAAAGGCGTACTGCCCGCTGGCGTCCGTCAGCGTTTCGGAGTTGCTGACGCCCGAAAGCTTGACGGTGATCCCGGGGAGGCCCTCGTTCTCTACCGTTACCGTCCCCGTAACGGAACATTGAACGCTTGGAAAGCGCGCGGGCGGGGCCGCGGGCGTTTGTGGGAGGATGTGGAATGAACGGGAAGAAATCACCTCTGGCAACAGCGGCCGACCTGGCCGACCACCATATCGCGGCGATTGCGGATGTCCTGGAGCACAGCCGCAGACCAGCAACCCGGCGCGCCTACGCGTCGGTGTGGAAGCAGTTCAGGGCCTGGGCAGCCGACGAGGAGCTGGAGTCGCTGCCCGCGGACCCGCTTACCGTGGCCGCCTACCTGGTCCACCGGGCCGCGGCGGGACTGTCCATGTCGTCGCTTGCGATGGACCGCAAGGCGATCAGCTACTACCACCGGACGGCGGGATTTCCCACTCCGACGGCCGCGGAAGGGGTTCGGCAGACGCTGGCAGGGCTGAAAAACCGGGCTGCGGACGAGGGACGCCACGAGTCGCGCCAGGCGCGGGGACTGACGGCGGAGGCGCTGGAGGCCATCCGCCGGACGGCCCACGGGGCGCGCACGGGGCCCTCCGGGCGCACCGAATCCGAAGAGGCGGCGCGCCGCCGGGGCGACATGGACATCGCCATCGCCTCGGTCATGCGCGACGCGCTGCTCAGGCGCTCGGAGGCGGCCGACCTGCGCTGGCGCGACGTGACCCTGGTGGAAGACGGCACGGCGCGGATCAGGGTGCGGCGCTCGAAGACGGCTTCGTCGTCCGCGGTCCTGTATGTAGGCCCTGCGGCAACCGCCGCGCTCCGCACGATCATGCCCGAAAATGTCGTACGACAAAATCGCGTATTCAATCTTCGCAGCGGGCGCGCCGTCTCCAACCGCGTGGCCGCCATGGCACGCGCCGCCGGGCTGGGAGAAGGGTTCAGCGGGCACTCGCCGCGCGTCGGGATGGCCCAGGATCTGACCGCGGCCGGGGTGGGCCTCACGGCGATCATGGTGGCCGGGCGCTGGAAGTCGGAACGCATGCCGGCTCACTACAGCCGGGCCCAGAAGGCGGGAAGGGGCGCGGTGGCGCGGTTCTACGATGGCGACGGCTAGATTACCCCATGATCTCCGTCACCGGCCTGGCCAAGTCATTCGGCGAACGCACCCTCTTCGCAGGCGCGACCTTCCGCCTGAACCCCGGCGAGCGCTATGGCCTGGTCGGGGCGAACGGCTCGGGCAAGACCACGCTGCTGAACATCCTCGCGGGCGACATGCACGCCAGCGAGGGCTCGGTCTCGATCCCGCGGCGCACCCGGCTGGGCGTGCTGCGCCAGGACCGCTTCGTCTACGAGCACGAGCAGGTCCTGCAGGTCGCCCTCATGGGCAACGAGGAGCTGTGGGATGCAATGGCCGAGCGGGACGCGCTCCTGGCCCGCGCCGACCAGCACTTCGACGCCGAGCGCTTCTCCGAATTGGAAGAGATCGTCGAGCGTCACGACGGCTACACCGCCGAGTCCCGCGCGGCCGCCATCCTGGAAGGACTGGGCCTCCCCGACAAGGTCCACCGCCAGCCCCTCTCCACGCTGTCGGGCGGGTTCCGCCTGCGCGTCCTCCTGGCCCAGGTCCTGGCCAGCACCCCCGACGCGCTGCTCCTCGACGAGCCCACCAACCACCTCGACATCCTCTCGATCCGCTGGCTGGAGAAGTTTCTGCGCGGCTTCCGCGGACCCGTCGTCGTGATCAGCCACGATCACCGCTTCCTCGACAACGTGGCCACGCACATCGTGGACATCGACTACGAGACCGTGATCGGCTACCCGGGCGACTACACCGGTTTCCTGGCGGCCAAGGCGGCCGAGCGCGAACGCCGCGAGAAGCAGATCGCGCTCCGCGAACGCGAGATCGTCCACCACCAGAAGTTCGTCGACCGCTTCCGCGCCAAGGCGTCGAAGGCGCGCCAGGCGCAGAGCCGCGTGCGCATGATCGAGAAGAAGGCCGAGGAGCTCGTCGAGCTGCCGAAGAGCTCGCGCCGGTATCCGAAATTCCGGTTCGAGCAGCGGCGGCCGAGTGGGAAGCGGGTGGTCAAGGTGGCGGGGGTGACGAAGTCGTTCGGGGACAACCGGGTGCTGGACGGGGTCGATCTGAGCGTGGCCCGGGGCGACCGGCTGGCGATCGTGGGGCCGAACGGGATCGGGAAGTCGACGCTGCTGAAGGTGATGACGGGGCGGCTGGAGGCGGACGCGGGGGCGGTGGAATGGGGATATGAGACGTATCCGGGGTTCTTCGCGCAGGATCCGAAGGACCATCTGGGGGTTGTGGCGGGCGCGGGGGGCGCCGGGGCCGGCCGGCAGACCACCGCGGAGTGGATCGGCGGGTTTTGCGAAGGGAAGGGGATGGGGTTTGCGCGGGGCCAGCTGGGGATGGTCCTGCTCGGCGGCGAGGACGCGGACAAGCGGCTTGGGGCGCTGTCGGGTGGCGAGACGGCGCGGCTCGTGCTCTGCAGCCTGATGATCCGGTTGCCGAACGTGCTGGTGCTGGACGAGCCGACGAATCACCTGGACCTGGAGTCGATCGAGGCGCTGGTGAAGGGGCTGAAGGGGTTCGCGGGGACGCTGGTCTTCGTGTCGCACGACCGCTGGTTCGTGGAGCGGCTGGCGAACCGGATCGTGGAGATTACGGAGGAGGGGGTGAGGGACTATCGGGGGACGTATGAGGAGTATGTGCGGTATTGTGGGGACGATCACCTGGATGTTGAGAGGGTGGTGGGGGGTGGGGGTGGGGGTGGTGGTCGGGGCGGGGATGGTGGGGGCGGGCGTGGGGTTGGTGGGGATGGGCGTGGGGATGAGGGTGGTGGGCGTGGGGAGAGGCGGCGGCGGGGGGAGAATCGGTGGCAGCGGCGGCAGCGGGAGGAGCGCGCGGACGAGGTGGCCGGGCGGATCGAGGCGGCGGAGGGGCGGGTGGGGGAGATCGACGCGGTGTTCGCGAGGGCGGCGTTTTATGAGGAAGCCGGCAGGGACGAGGTGGCGGCGTTGCAGGTTGAGAGGCGTGAGTTGGTGGTCGAGATCGAGCGGCTGATGGGGGAGTGGGAGGGGCTGGTGGGGTGAGCGCGATCGGGGCCGCCCTCAGGCCGATCTACATCCGCGCCAGGCTGGTCGAGGAGTGGCTGCGGAGCGGCGTGGCATGGTGGCCGCTCGCCAGGGACTTCATTGCCGACCCGTATCCGGTCTACCGCCGGCTTCGCGAAATTGATCCGGTTCACTCGAGCATCCTGACCCGGATGATCGTGGTGTCCCGCTTCGCGGACGTGGACCGGATTCTCCGGGATCACCGGAACTTCTCGAACAACCTGAAGCGCGCGCGTCACTTGCGCGGCATCGTGGCAACGCGCAGGAAACTCAAGCCGAGCATGCTCGCGCTGGATCCGCCGGACCACACGCGTCTGCGCCGGCTCGTCAACCGGGCGTTCACGCCCCGCTCGGTCGCGGAGCTGGAGGATTTCATCCGAGCCACCGCACACGGCCTTGTCGACAAGTTGGACGGGGCCGTCGAGTTCGACCTGATGAAAGCCTACGCGACATGAGCTTTTGGAATCACATGTCATTGTGAGCGTTCAGCTTACGGGATTCGGCGGGCGGATTCCCGCTGTTTGACTCCCGCCGATTGGTTTGGTTCAGCCGCGGATCCTCGGACGGCTGTCCAAAGCCTTCCTGAGTTGTACTGAGTCGGCCTGCTGATAGCAGCGCAGCACCGTCTGGGCCTCCTTCCAGCCACCCAGCTCGCACAGCACCTTCAGCGGAAGGTCCATGAGGTCGGAAGCGAACTTCCGCCTCAGCGAGTGCCAGCCTCTCCCTCGCTCGTGCTCCAGTCCCGCGAGCCGCTCGGCCTTGTGCCACCAAGCGACCGCCCGCCCGCGGCTGATGCTTACCGAGGGGTCCCGCGGCGCGGGCAGCACCAACGCCTCCCCGTTCCCGGGGTTCACCTCCCGCGCTTCCTCCAACACCGCGACCGCCTCATCCGTCATCGGCGTGACGTGCTCGTAGCCGGTCTTCTCGTGCTCGGCGCGCCACCGCACCTCGCGACCCTCGAAATCGATGTCACCCCACCGAAGGTTGCGGATGGCCCCAATTCGATGTCCGGTCTCGTGGGCGAGCACGAACGCGACGTGGAACCGCCAATCGACCTGCCGGGATATCCCGAGCATCGCCTGGTACTCCTCCTCCGAAAGGACGACGCGGGTGGGGTTCTTCTCCTTGGGCGTCTTCAGGCCCCTCAGCGGGTTCGAGTCGAGAAGGAGTCTCCCCTCCTCGTCTCTGGATTTCGTCGCCCAGTTGAGCACCGCGAGCAGGAACTTCAGGTCCAACTCGATGGTCCGGTTGGACACGGGCTTCCCGCTCGGTCCGATCCTGCCCGCCCGGCGCTCCCGGATGAAGCGGTCCCAATCGCGCTGAGACAGGGTCTCGGGCCTTCGATCCCGCCCGAGAAAGTCGAGAAACATCCTCGTCCCGATTCTGTCCCGGTGCTGGACCCGCTCCACCTTCGTGGGCGTCACCTCCTCACCGTAGATTTCAAAGAGCTTCTCCAAGGTGAGCGGCTCGGGCTCGGCTTCCGCCGTGCCCCCGATCTCCGGGCCGACGAACCCGGCCGCGAACTCGTCCGCTTGCCGTTTCGCCCTCGCCCAGTCGCGGTGTCCAAGCGACCGGGTGAGCCTGCGCCCGTTCTCGCGCCACTCAATCTGGAAGAGGTCGGTTTTCGGGTCTGGGAACACCCGGACCCTGTTCCGGCCCCACTCGCCGGCGCCGTAGCTCCGGCGGCTTCGTTTCGTGCGTGCCATCGTTCGATACCTCCGATTCGATGGACTGCACGATCTGCGCGTTTGAAACCTCGCGCAGGGCACGTCCGTCGTCCAGAGTTGGCGGCCCGGTCGGTTCTGGCGCGGGCGCGCCACGGGGGCGTTGGTTTCTGCGGTTTGTTGAGGAGCCAGATGGGTTAACGCTTCACGTTAACCTCTGGCCGGGGGATGCCCCCGGACCCCCGAACGACAACTTCCGTGCGCCACCAAAGGAGGCCGCCCGACATGGTTCGTCCCCGGAAGCCCGAGGCCGAACGCAGGAGCCGCACGATCGGCGTGCGCGTCACGACCGCGGAAGCCGCGGAGATCGCCGAGCGGGCCGGAGCGGCCCGCATGACGAGGGGCGGCTACATGCGCCGCAGGGCGCTGGGGCAGCCGGTCCGCGAGGCGGCCGTTCACCGTCTCGGCGCCAGGGAGCGGGTCGAACTCCACCGGATCGGCGTGAACCTGAACCAGATCGCCCGGGCGCTGAACTCCGGGGCTTCAGCGCCGGACGGGACGCTGGAGGCCGTCGAGCGGGTGGGCGAGCTCGCGGCCGATCTGCTGAGCGGCGAGGCGCTGGACCGTTGATCCCGAAGATCAACGGACTGGGGCGCTCGTTCGCCGGGGTCGCGGCGTACTGCCTCCACGATGCCCCGGAGCCGGACGACCGCCGTCCGAGGACATCGGAGCGGGTCGGGTGGGCCGACACCCGCAACCTCGCGACGTTTCGGCCGGAGCGGTCCGCGCGGCTGATGGCCGCGACGGCGAAGGCGGCCCCCGACCTCAAGCGGCTGGCGGGCGGGTCGCCGGGGGGTCGGAAGCTGGCGAAGCCGGTCCTGCACTACTCGCTCAGCTGGGCGCAGGACGAGACGCCCGACAAGCGGGAGATGAGCCGCGCGGTGGACGGGAGTATGGAGGCGCTGGGGCTGGAGGGCCACGAGGCGCTGATCGTCGCGCACGAGGACACACGGCACCCGCATGTCCACGTCATCGCCAACCGTGTCGATCCCGAGACCGGGAAGGCGGCGACGCTGGGCAGAAGCAAGCTCCGGCTGTCGCGCTGGGCCGAGGGCTACGAGCGGGAGCAGGGCCGGATCCGGTGCGAGAGGCGGGTCAGGAACAACGAGCGGCGGCGGGCGGGCGAGCAGGTGCTTCGCCCCACAGCGGACCGGCCGCGCCACTGGGCGCGCGTCCGCCGCGAGGGGATGCAGCCCGGGCGGGCGCGCCGGGCGAGGAAGCCGCGCCGCGAGGATCAAGTCGACATGGAGGCATGGCGGCGCGCCGAGGCGGAGGCTTGGGAGAAGGTCGAGGACGGGCGCGGGTGGGGCTTCCGGCAACTTGAGACCCGGGCGCGGAAGGAATGGGCCGAGCTGCACAGGCGGCAAGAAGAAATGCGGCAGACGCTCGACCGGGAGAGCCGCACCGTGCTCGGGCGGCTCCGGATCTGGCGGACCGAGCGCTCGTTGCGGGAACTGGTCGGTGCGGTCCGGGGCCGGGAGGATCTGGTCGAGGGCTGGCGCGAGGATCTCGCCCACAATCACAGGGACGAACGGACCGCGCTGGGCAAGGCACACGGCGGGCGCGCCAAGGAGCTCGAGCGCGGTGTGCGCGAGTCCTATCGAAGGGGGCTGGTGGACGCGGAGCGGCGCGCATGGGCAGTGCGGGAGACGATGAGGGAGCGCCAAGAGACGCGGGAGCGGGAGAGCGGCCCGAGCATCATCATCCCCGTTCCCCGGCCTCGCCCGCCCAGAGGCCCCGAGCGTGGCGGGGGAGGGTTCGAGCGATGAGCCTTGATGTCGGCATCACAACGCGACACCGATCGGTGTCGCTGGCTCCGGTCGATGATCTGGATACCAGCCCGCAGCAGGAATCACCTCGGCGTGTCATGCGGCACGAGCCTCCTGCTCGTCCAGAAGGTCGACACGTCCCGCAAATGGTGTGCGCAATCACTCAGCCCTCAGTATCCTCCACCCGCTGCATCCCGGTCAGCACCATCAGCCCCTCGCCCTGTAGATAGATTAGTTCATCCGGGACCTGCACCACCTTATCCGCTTCGGAGTCCGGATCCTTGAAGCGAGCCATCGAGCGATGGATTCGCGGGAGGCGGGGGCCGAACGAGACCAAAGCCGTCGTAATCTCCAGCGCCGCGTCAATCAGCGTGCGCTCGCTCGCGTCTGCCGACAGGTTCTTCACCGGACACCGGCTGAGCCGCTTACGCAGCTGGTCCACCTTTCCGTGGGTGACTCGGACGGACTTCGTAGGCTGGCGTGTGGTCATCGTGCAGGCTTCTTTGTAGCTTAGAATGTCTCAATTTGTCTTCTAATGAATAGAAACCGTAACCACGTTTGTGACACAACACAATCCCCGGAACACAGAAATGGGGAAGACCCAGGGACGTTTCCCGATGCTTGGGCGCTGACCGGCGGTTGCGGACGCCCGGAGTCAAGGGAGGAAGCGCCTGACCGCCCGCGATCCCGATGGCGGAGCCCCGTGATTACCTTGGGTGACGGGAGCATTTCCTCCGCTGGCCCTCCCTTGCTTGCCGCTGGCCGGCCCTCAAGACCCAACGAAACCAACTCGGATCGGAGGAGTACATGGCAGTCGGATACGGGGATGGACGCGTGTCAATCGGGCCGACCATGGTAGGCCGCGTAGCCGTCACGAGGGTCACGGCCGTCCCCGCGCTGACCCCACGAATCCGTTTGGATCTCTCGTGGACGCTGGGGCACGTCGTTCGTACGGGAGACGGGAATCCTCCCGAGGCGTATGTCCTCATCGAATTCGGAGGCGAGCTGCGACTGGGAGCAGGCGATCTTTTTGTCGGTACGCTCGTGCGGGACGGATCGAGACATGCACTACATTCGTTCGGCTATGTAGATACCCAACCCGGATCGGTCGCCCTCGACCTGGGGCACCACGGGTTGGAACGGATGGAGGAGCACCGGGCTGGTGCCGCGCTCGAATTGAGAATGCAGCTATGGGCCCGGATCGAGATTGGCGGAGGGACGATCAACGCTCAAGTCGAGGAGATAGCGCTCAAGGTTCCCCAGGATGACTGGCTCGCTGTTATCGGCGTGCTAACCGGGGAGCAAGTCGAGCTTCTGGAGATCCCCTTTGACCTCGTGTATGCGGCTCGCTACAAGTCGAGCCTCAAGGAAATCCGTCTCGCGCGAGAAGCAGTGGACCGAGGCGACTTCAACCGCGCAGTCCTGCAAGCGCGCAAGGGCGTCAGCCTCATGGAAGAGTCGGTGAAGACGGCAACCGGAGAAGATCTCCGGGCAGCATTGACGGACAGGCTCGACAGGCGACACGCGGACCTGTACGGAGGGATCGTCAAGCGCGCCAAGGACATGGGCAATTTCGCAGCGCACCGCCCGGAGGCTCGGGACTACACCCGTGTCGAAGCCCTCTTCGCCGTCCGTCTGGCGACGATCTCGCTTGAGGTCGTAGCGGGCCTGCTGCGGTGACCAGAGGATCGGGCTTTACATCCTGCATCGGCACGGACACGATGGCAGGAGAGGTGACATGTCCTATCTTTCCTCGCGACCGAGTTCCCCAGTTCCTCCACAGCGACGTAGAGTGAGCACGACGATCACCATGACCACCAAGCAGACCGATGGGGGTGCCACGACCGGCTACGAGGCCGAGTTGTGGGCCATGGCCGACGCGCTTCGCGGCTCGATGGATGCTGCCGAGTACAAGCACGTCGTGCTCGGTCTCATCTTCCTGAAGTACATCTCCGACGCCTTCGAGGAGCGCCGTGAGGCGCTGCTGGCCGATTGGGGCGAGGAAGCAGCGGAGGATCGCGACGAGTACACCGCGGAGAACATCTTCTGGGTGCCGCGGGAAGCCCGCTGGGCCAAGCTGAAGGCCCAGGCGCGGCAGCCGACCATCGGCCAGACCGTGGACCGGGCCATGGCGGCCATCGAGCGGGACAACCCGGCGCTGAAGGAGGTGCTGCCCAAGGACTACGCGCGGCCCGCGCTGGACAAGCAGCGCCTCGGCCAGTTGATCGACATGGTGGGCAACATCCGCGTCGGGGACGCCGAGTCTCGGTCGAAGGACGTGCTCGGTCGCGTCTACGAGTACTTCCTCTCGCAGTTCGCCAGCGCCGAGGGCAAGCGGGGCGGGGAGTTCTACACGCCGCGCTGCGTCGTCAAGCTGCTGGTCGAGATGATCGAGCCCTACCGGGGACGGGTCTACGATCCCTGCTGCGGATCCTCAGGCATGTTCGTGCAGTCGATCGAGTTCATCCGCGCCCACGCCACCGGCAACGCCAACGGCGGCGCGGCGCGCGGTGATATCTCAATCTATGGTCAGGAGTCAAACTACACGACGTGGCGGCTCGCGAAGATGAACCTCGCGATCCGTGGGATCGGGGGGCAGATCGCTCACGGCGACAGCTTCCACAACGACCGCCACCCGGACCTGAAGGCCGACTTCATCCTTGCCAATCCTCCGTTCAACGTCTCAGACTGGGGCGGGGAGCGGCTGGCCGCGGACAAGCGGTGGCGCCACGGCGTCCCGCCGAAGGGCAACGCGAACTTCGCGTGGGTGCAGCACATGGTTCACCACCTCGCGCCGAGGGGCGTGGCGGGGTTCGTGCTGGCCAACGGGTCGATGTCATCGAATCAGTCCGGCGAAGGCGAGATCCGCAAGAATCTGATCGAGGCCGAACTCGTGGATTGCATGATCGCCCTTCCCGGCCAGCTCTTCTACTCGACTCAGATTCCCGCCTGCCTGTGGTTCCTGGCGCGCCGACGCGAGCGGCGGGGCGAAATCCTGTTCATCGACGCGAGGAAGCTCGGGCGGATGGTGGACCGGACGCACCGCGAACTGACCGGCGACGACATCGCCCGGATTGCGGACACCTACCATGCTTGGCGGACGGGAAGTGAAGGGGATGGCTACGCCGATGTATCCGGCTTTTGCAGGAGCGCGTCCCTGGACGAGGTGCGCAAGCACGGTCACGTCCTGACGCCGGGTCGCTACGTCGGTGTCGAGCCGCAAGAGGACGACGGAGAACCCTTCGAGGACAAGATGAAGCGGCTGATCGCCGACCTTCGTGGGCAACAGGCCGAAGGTGCTCTGCTCGATGCGGCGATCACCGATAACCTGAAGGCGCTGGGGTTTCCGGCAGGGACTCGAACGAACGTGACGGGATGACGATGGCACTCCAGTACGACAGCCTCCGGAAATCGCTCAAGGCGCTTGCCGAAGTTGCCGCCGTCAGCGGAAACGACGAGCGGATGGGTCAGTTGACCGACATTGAGCGAGTAGCGATCCGCGCCGGGGTCGTCCAGCACTTCGAGATCACCTATGAACTCTGCTGGAAGCTCATCGCACGCTGGCTGAGTGCGAATATCAGTCCGGGCATCGCGGATGGCGTGACGAGGCGTCAGCTGTTCCGCTTCGCCGCCGAGAACCGTCTGATCAGCGACGTCGAGGCCTGGATGGGCCACCATGAGGGACGGAACGCCACTTCCCACATCTATGACTTCGACAAGGCTGAGGCGGTCTACCGGGCTACGGTGGACTTCGTGCATGACGCCCGTGCGCTTCTCCGTGCCTTGGAAGCCCGGAATGACTGACCTGAGTCGCTCCGGTCGTCCGGCATGAGTGTCGCATTCCCCAATGTGGACCTGCGGCCCGATCATTGGGCCATCGTGCGCGACGCCCTGCGCCGACACGTGCCGGATCGCAAGGTGCTGGCGTTTGGGTCGCGTGCAACTTGGACCGCCAAGGACTACTCGGATCTCGATCTCGCTATCATGGGTGGGGAGCCGCTCTCGCTGCGCGCCGTGTCGGCCTTGGATGAAGCCCTTGTCGAGTCGGACCTGCCGTTCAGGGTTGACATCGTGGATTGGGCGAGGATCGATGATGCCTTCCGTAGCGTCATCCGGCGACATGGGGTGTCCGTCCAGCACCCGACAGGGAGTCTTAGGGGACCCGCTCCAACGCGAAGGTCCACTCGGCCACGACGGAACTCCGGTGCAGTGAGCAAGTGGGCATCGATCAACCTCCGTCGTGCCTGCACCAAGATCGGCAGCGGAGCAACGCCGCGCGGCGGTAAGGACGTGTACTTGCCGCGCGGGCCTTACGCGCTGATTCGGAGCCAGAACATATTCAACGAAGGTTTCCGTCATGACGGGCTTGCGTACATCGGTGAGCGGCACGCCTTCGACCTCGCCGGAGTGGAAGTGCGGGACGGTGACGTGCTACTCAATATCACTGGCCATTCGGTCGCACGCGCTTGCCAGGTCGACACACGCATCCTGCCTGCCCGTGTAAACCAGCACGTCGTGATCGTCCGTCCCGATCCCAGGAAGCTCGATCCGGGGTTTCTGCGCTATTATCTGGTCTGCCCAGACACGCAGGCTAGACTGTTGTCTTGGGCCGGTTCCGGCGGAACACGGCACGCCTTGACGAAGGCAATGATCGAGACCTTCGACGTGCAGGCCCCGGAGGACGTGTCCGAGCAACGGGCCATCGCCCGAGTCCTTGAGACCTTGGACAACAAGATCGAGTTGAACCGGCGGATGAACGAGACGCTGGAGGCGATGGCGCGGGCGCTGTTCAAGTCCTGGTTCGTCGATTTCGATCCGGTCCGGGCCAAGATGGAGGGCCGGGACACGGGCTTGCCGCAAGACATCGCCGACCTGTTCCCGGACCGGATGGTGGATTCCGAGATCGGCGAGATTCCGAGCGGATGGGAGGTCTTCCGCTTGAATCAGCTAGCCAAGCACCACACGAGGTCCACGTCGCCCTCGCGTGTTCCCGGAATCGAGTACGAGCACTTCAGCATTCCAGCTTATGACGTGGACCAGTGCCCAGTGGTTGAACCAGGCTCCGCAATCAAGAGCAACAAGACTTTGGTCCTGAAGGATGCGGTCCTGCTGTCCAAACTGAATCCACGGATCCCTCGCGTCTGGATACCAGCCGAGTCGAAGGGAAGACCGCAAGTATGCTCGACTGAGTTTCTCGTTTTCACGCCGCAGCCCCCCGCGAACAGGAGTCTCCTGTTTGCGCTATTTGCGGATGAGAGCTTCCGTGCTCTGCTCAAGTCCATGGTGACTGGCACTTCCAGCAGCCATCAGCGCATCCCACCTAAGGCCCTAAAGACCCAAGACGTGTTGGCCGGGTCGCCGAGCGTCTTCCGGGTTTTCGGTGAAGTGGTCGGAAGCTTGCTTGCGAGAGGCCTGAGAAACAGATCCGAAGTCACTACGCTCGCCGCGCTTCGCGACACTCTCCTCCCCAAGCTCATTTCGGGCGAGATCCGCGTACCGGTCGCCAACCAGGAGCCGACTCCGTGACTGACGCCTGCGAACTCCGCCCCCGCAGCGAAGTCGTCCGTCTATGAGAACAAGCGCATCGGCTCGGAGGCCGAAAGCCATCGGCCGTCCCGCGGGGCTGTCACGTGACCATAAGCGAGGAAACACGAAGTGGCAGAGGAACGCACCAGAAACCTCTATGTAATCCGCCTTGGCAAGTCCGACGATGGCAATTCCGTCCTCGACGATCGGAAGTTCATGGCGAGGAACCCGCACTATCGGCACCGCATCCTCTTTGGGAGGCCATGCGTCTACGTGGGGCAGACCGCCCTCGACCCTGAAGAACGCTTCCGTCAACACAAGCGCGGCTACAAGGCATGCCGGATCGCGAAAAAGTACGGGAGGCACCTCATGAAGAAAGAGTACCGGCACCTGAATCCGGTTCCAGCATCGGAGGCCGAGGAGTGGGAGGAAGCTTTGGCCCTCCGCCTGCAACGAAAGGGCTACGCGGTGTGGTGGAACTGATGTTCCAGGCAACCCCATGACGACCTTCACCGAGTCGGAGGTCGAAGGCGCCGCGCTCGAATGGCTGGAAAGCCTCGGGTGGAAGGTGGCCCACGGTCCCGACATCGCCCCCCACGCGGACGGCGCGGAGCGGGCCGACTACTCCGAAGTCGTTCTGGAACAACGGCTGCGCGACGCCTTGGACCGGCTAAACCCGGATTTCGCCGCCGAGGCACTGGACGACGCCTGCCGCAAGATCACTCGCCCTGAAGGCTGGACTCTGGAAGCCCGCAACCGAGCCTTCCACCGCTTGCTCGTGGATGGCGTGACGGTGGAGTACCGGACCGCCGGAGGTGCGGTGCGCGGTGCACAGGTCTCCGTTCTCGACTTCGATAACCCCGCAAACAACGACTGGCTCGCCGTCAACCAGTTTACCGTCGTCGAGGGCGAGCACGAGCGGCGGCCGGACATCGTGCTGTTCGTCAACGGTCTTCCGCTGGGCCTGATCGAGCTCAAGAACCCGGCGGACGAGAAGGCCACGGTGTGGACGGCCTGGAATCAGATCCAGACCTACAAGGCCGAACTGACGGACCTGTTCGCCTTCAACGCGGTGCTCGTGGCTTCGGACGGCCTCAAGGCGCGCATGGGCACCCTCACCGCCGGACGCGAGTGGTTCAAGCCGTGGCGCACGATCACGGGCGAGACGCTGGCCGGACCGCATCTTCCCCAGTTGCGGGTGATGCTTGAAGGGATGTGCGAGCGGAGCCGGTTCCTGTCGTTGGTCCGGGACTTCATCGTCTTCGAGGACGACGGCAGCGGCAGGCTGGCCAAGAAGATGGCCGGGTATCACCAGTTCCATGCGGTGGAGACGGCGGTGCTGGAGACCCTGCGCGCAGTGGCGCTGCGGCAGGACCTAAGGTGGGTCGCCGAGCCAGGGGGCCGCTACGAGAACGGCAGACAAGCGGGCGGCGGTCCCGGCGACCGGCGCATCGGAGTCGTCTGGCACACCCAGGGCTCGGGCAAGAGCCTGACCATGGCATTCTACGCCGGGCGGATCGCCCGCGAGCCGATGATGGAGAACCCGACCATCGTGGTCCTGACGGACCGCAACGACCTGGACGACCAACTCTTCGGGACGTTCTCCCGTTGCCGGGACCTCCTCGGACAGCCGCCGACCCAGGCCGAGAACCGGGCTGACCTTCGCGCCAAGCTGACCGTCGAGTCGGGCGGCGTGGTGTTCACCACCATCCAGAAGTTCTTCCCCGAGGAGAAGGGCGACCGGATGGCCGAGTTGTCCAGGCGCCGCAACATCGTGGTGATCGCCGACGAGGCCCACCGCAGCCAGTACGATTTCATCGACGGCTACGCTCGCCACATGCGCGAAGCGCTCCCCGACGCCTCGTTCATCGGCTTCACCGGCACGCCCATTGAGCTTGAGGACGCCAACACGCGGGCCGTGTTCGGCGACTACATCAGCGTCTACGACATCGAGCGGGCCGTCGAGGACAAGGCAACCGTGCCGATCTACTACGAGAGCCGACTAGCGAGGCTGGCACTGGACGAGGCCGAACGACCGAAGATCGATCCCGACTTCGAGGCGGCGACCGAGGGCGAGGAGGTCGAGCGCAAGGAGCAGTTGAAGACCAAGTGGGCTCAACTCGAAGCGGTCGTCGGAGCCCCGCACCGCCTCAAGCTGATCGCAGGGGACATCGTTTCGCATTTCGACCGGCGGCTCGAAGCCATCGACGGCAAGGCGATGATCGTTTGCATGAGCCGCCGCATCTGCATCGACCTCT
The DNA here is from genome assembly GCA_965208295.1 of Longimicrobiales bacterium. GTDB lineage: Bacteria > Gemmatimonadota > Gemmatimonadetes > Longimicrobiales > Gaopeijiaceae > Bin94. The sequence continues at coordinate 3,866,740 of OZ242328.1, forward strand.
ACCGGGAGTTGACTCGTCTGCGCCCCGAGTGGCACCACGAGGACGACGCCGAGGGCGAGATCAAGGTCGTGATGACCGGCAGCGCCTCCGACCCTCCCGACTGGCAGCCGCTCATCCGGAACAAGAAGCGCCGCGAGACGCTGGCGAAGCGGTTCCGGGATCCCGGCGATCCCCTCCGGGTGGTGCTCGTGCGGGACATGTGGCTGACCGGCTTTGACGCGCCGAGCCTGCACACCATGTACGTGGACAAGCCGATGCGCGGCCACGGGCTCATGCAAGCCATCGCGCGGGTGAACCGGGTGTTCCGTGACAAGCCGGGCGGGTTGGTCGTGGACTACCTCGGCCTCGCCCACGAACTCAAACGCGCCCTCGCGACCTACACCGAGAGCGGCGGCACCGGCAGGACCACGCTGGACCAGTCCGAGGCGGTCGCCGTGATGCTGGAGAAGTACGAGGTGTGCCGAGGCCTGTTCCACGGTTTCGACTACTCGGGGTGGATCGACGGCACGCCTGCGGAACGCACGAGTCTGCTGCCGGCAGCCCAGGAACACATTCTCGCGCAGGAGAACGGCAAGGCGCGCTGTCTCCTGGCCGTGCGGGAACTCTCCCAGGCGTTCGCACTCGCCGTCCCCCACGAGAAGGCGATCCGGTTCCGCGACGACGTGGCGTTCTTCCAAGCTGTCCGGTCAGTGCTAGCCAAGCGTGCAGCCGGGGAGACGCGTACCGAGGAGGAGATGGACATGGCCATCCGCCAGATCGTCTCCCGGGCCGTCGCCTCAGAAGGCGTCGTGGACATCTTCGCAGCGGGGGGCCTTGAGAAGCCCGACATCTCGATCCTGTCCGAGGAGTTCTTGGCCGAAGTGCGGGGCATGAAGCGGCGGAACCTGGCGGTGGAACTTCTGCGGAAGCTGCTCAAGGGAGAACTGGCGGTTCGCAAGCGAAGAAACGTGGTCCAGGCGCGATCCTTCGCCGAGATGCTCGATCAGACCGTCCGACGCTACGCGAACCGGGCCATCGAGGCCGCGCAGGTCATCGAGGAACTGATTCACCTTGCCCGCGAGATGCGCGAAGCGAACGCCCGAGGGGAGGCACTGGGACTCTCCGAGGACGAACTGGCTTTCTACGATGCGCTTGAAACGAACGACAGCGCGGTGCAGGTGCTCGGCGACGAGACGCTGCGCGACATCGCCCGCGAATTGGTCGAGACCGTGCGGAACAACGTCAGGATCGACTGGACGCTGCGCGAGAACGTGCGGGCCAATCTCCGCCGCTTGGTGAAGCGCGTCCTCCGGAAGCACGACTACCCGCCCGACAAGCAGGAGAAGGCCACGCGGACGGTGCTCGAACAGGCCGAGGTGCTTTCCGCTGGGTGGACGGTGTGAGTCCGGGCTGGCTAGTGGCCGAACCGGGCCTTCAACCGCGCTGCCGGAAGCGCGCACTGCTCATGGACGACGCGTGTCTTGATTGTCCAAACGCTACCACGCTGGGCCGGGTTCACGCTGCGATGCTGTTCCAGGCCAGGGGTGCCACCGACGCCCGTAGGGCACTGATCCACGCCGAGAGAGATCGAGTACCTCATTTCTTCCGGCTCGCCAAAGCTCTCTCGGCGCTGTATCCTCGCAGCAGCGAGGAATAGCGGCTTCTCGATGCCATGCTAGTCGCGATCTGAGGAGGACGGATGCTCCAAAAACTTCGAGTCAAGGGCTTCAAGTCACTCGCGGACGTCTCAGTGGGGTTTCCGCGCATGTCGGTCCTCTTCGGCCCCAACTCTGCCGGGAAGAGCAATATCCTCGATGCGATTCAAGCACTCTCACGGATCGGGACTGAACGCACGCTCATGGATGCTCTCGATGGCCGGATGATTCGCGGCTACGCGCTCGAACTCTTTGCCCTGCCAGAAGGTGGCATCTCCGGCCTCTCGGCCAAGTCCACCGCCCAGTTCTCGATCGAAGCGGAACTGGCCATTCCCGAAGGCAAGAATGGCCGGAAGGGCCTCTACCGCTATGGAGTAGACATCGAAATCGGATACCGGTCAGGCACCTTGACCAACAGTGGCGAGTACCTGTCGGCCCTGTCAATAGCAGGGAAACCAAAGGGTAAACCGGCCATCGAGGCTACCAATGGTCAACTCTCGGTTCGGCGTCAAAGCGGCGGCGGCCGACCCCGGATGGAGCAAATGGGACTGAACTATGCCATCCTGTCCGATGCCCGCCTAGGGTCTCCGGCGTACAAATACATCGAACGCGCGAGGACGGAACTACGAGACTGGCGAGCTTACTATCTGGACCCGCGTGTCGCCATGCGCGCAGAAATGCCCCCGATGGATGTCTCCGATATCGGTGTTTTCGGGCAGTACATCGTGCCGTTCCTCTACAAGCTCAAGGGGGAGCGGCCGAGACACTTCGAAGCGGTTCGTCGGACGGTAAGGACCATCATCCCAAGCATAACGGCCCTCGACGTGGATCTCGACACGCACCGGGGGACGCTCGACTTCTTTATAATGCAGGACGGCATCACGTTCTCCTCCCGAATCGTCTCCGAAGGAACTCTGCGTGTCCTCGCGCTGTGCGCGCTCAGCGTGAACCCATGGAACGGCTCTCTGCTCGCTTTTGAGGAGCCCGAGAACGGTGTACACCCCCGCCGTGTCGAGCTCATCGCGAAGATGCTCACCTCGCTGGCACTCGATCACCGCCGCCAGGTCGTGGTCACCACCCACTCGCCGCTCTTTTGTGACGCTGTGTTGAAGGAGGCTCGTTCACGGTCGACGGATGAGATTGGTCTGTTCAACGTTCGCCGCGATGGTGCCGGGAGCATGGTCGAGCGGTTCGACACCCATGGTCCCCTTTTCGACGATCCGGAGATTGCGGAGGCACTCAAGATACCGGCCGAGGATCATCTTTTCGAAAGCCTGATTCTGAGCGGATTCATCGATGAGTGAGCCTCTGCTGGTCGAATTCTTCGTCGAGGACAATGCCCATCACCAACTGCTCGTCCCACTCGTCGAGCGTGTCGCCCGGGAAGAGAACGTTGATCTGCGATGCCGAGTAAGGAACGCGCGCGGCGGCCATGCTGGAGCAATGGCCTCGTTCACGAACTACCAGACTTTGCGCTCGATGGGTGTGGGTGGTACGGAAATACCGGCTCTGATGGTCGTCGGGATTGACGGAAACTGCTCGACGTTTGCACGAAAGCGCGAGCAGATTCGTGAAGCCACTCAATCGCGTTATGCGCATCTGCTCGTCACCGCGTGTCCCGACCCGCACATTGAGCGCTGGTATCTTGCGGATCCTCAGTCGTTCCACACCGTGGTCGGGGCCCAGCCTAGCGGGCTCCAGCGAAAATGTGTCCGGCAACACTATAAGCAGATGCTCACCGCTACTATTGCTCGCGCAGGCCATCCCTCGACGCTCGAAGGGGTTGAGTTTGGTCGAGAGCTGGCCGAAGCGATGGATCTGTTTAGGGCGGGTAGGAACGATGCGTCGCTGAAGGCTTTTATCGGGGACCTGCGGGAAGGACTCCGTCGCGCGTCTCAAACCACAAGAGGCGCCTGACCGAAAGCCAGAGTGGTGGGCGCGGAACTAATGCCCAGAACGAGTTCTCCGCGTGCAATCTCGGCATCTGAATTGAAACCCATCCGTCCCGATCGCAATTGCGCCGACGCGCCGCTCGATGGGCCGCCGCCACGGCAGCTCATCGGCTTTGGCACGCCCCCGCGGAGGGTCGTGGCATGAACCGAGATTCCCGCCATTACGATGCGATTTCCCCGCTGTTTCGGTACGATGGAATCAAATGGGATCTAACGGCAAGAGTGGCAGATCGTGCAGCCCCAATTGAACTTACGTGATCTCCTGCCGTGATGTTGGCCGTTAGCAATCCGCCTACGCGGCACCGCTTCCCACGATCGTGATCGCGAGGATGATCGGCGTCCCCGAGAGGGACCTCGACCGCTTCGGGGTGTGGTCGAGCCGTTTGGCGCGCGCGGTGGAACCCATTCTCCCACCGGACGAACAGGAACTCGTCTACCGGAGCGACCGGCAACTCGCCGAGTACTTCACGGCGATCATCGAGCAGCGCCGCCGCGAGCGCCGCGACGATCTCATTTCACGGCTCGTGGAAGTCGAGGAACAGGGCGACAAGCTCACACGCGACGAGACGATCGTGATGCTTCGCCTGCTCCTGATAGCCGGCAACGAGACGACCACGAACCTGATCGGAAACGGGGTCCGGGCTCTCTTGCAACACCCCGACCAGCTGGCGTTGCTGCGCGAGCAGCCGGAGCTGATTCCTTCGGCCGTGGAGGAACTGTTGCGCTACGATTCGCCGGCACAACTCGACATGCGCATTGCCAGCCGCGATCTCGACATCGGGGACTCGGCCGTGTCGTCGGGCACGATGATCGGCCTGCTCATCGGGTCCGCCAATCACGACCCGGCGCGCTTCCGACGACCCGACGAACTCGACATCACGCGGTCCAACTCGGGGAACATCTCCTTCGGACGCGGCATACATCACTGCCTGGGCGCCCCCCTTGCCCGCCTGGAGGGGAAAATCGCGCTGGAGGTATTGCTGGAGCGATTCGACCGGATCGGGTTTGGAACGCGACCGCCGACCTACCGCCGGAGCATCGTTATGCGGGGACCGGAACACCTCGAGGTCCGGGTGCGTCGGCGCGGCGGCGGCTAGCCTGCATCCCCCCTCACCAAATTGGAATGGCAATCCGAAAGCCGATCTCGAGCCGCTGGCGCGCGAACGCCTGGACAGGCTGGACCGGCGGGATCCGCAGCGCTGGGAAAAGCTGAGATTCAGGGACCGTCACCTGCTCCCAAACGTCGGTGTGATTGAAGGCGCCGATGATTGCTCCGATGGGTCCGGTGATCAGAACGCCGGCAGCCACCAGCACAACCCCGGGTGCGAACAGGAAGATCAGGCAGAAGGTTGTGAGAAATGCGTTTTCGCCCATCGTCGGATCTTCCATGCATGTCCTGATCAGCTGGATCCCCGGGTACACGAGAATCGCCGCGCCGATAACATAGCCCTCAATCCACGCACGTTTCTGGCCCACACTCCGCTCCAGTCTTACCAGATCGCCGAACAGGATCGAGTCCACGCCATCCTCATGGCCAAGCTGGAAACCATGCTCGCTCACCGCGGTTACCTCTCCGACCATCGTCTGGTCCGCCAGGGAGGCGCGAACCCGCTCGCCAACCGCCTGAGCCTCCAGGCCGCAGTCCCACAGCGCGAGTGCTGCAAGAGGGGCAAAGATGGTCATTCTCGTCTGAATCTTCGTCATGGTGTGGCCCTCTGGTCTCAGGGCATCGAATCAATGCGCCAGTCCGACGTGTCTTCAATGTTGCTGGCCGAAAAACTCCCCTTGACGACCTCGTGGGTGCTGCACATCCGGCTAATGCCGTCGGGTTCGATGAGACAGGCCAGGCCCAGGCCGTCGTCCACGACTTCGAAGGAGTCTCCCCCCACGGAGCATTTCTGCCCGGGACCAAGCACCTGTCCCACACTGCAGGTATCGCCCGGCTCCACCATGTCGTCGCCGCCGCAAGCGGCAAGGCAGGCCACGGCGACCAATGCGAGGACGCCACGGGCCAGGCCCCCGAAGAGTGAATTGGTTTGGGATCGGTTCTTCGACATCACTGTCCTGATCATGCACTCCTCCTGTGGGTGGTGTAGCAGCGTGGTTCGCGAAGGGTGCGTCGCGCACGCGTTGCTCCGGGGCACCCAAGGAAAATGGCGGGAGGCATGGACAAACCGCGTCCCCTCATTTGGGGACCCCGGGGCACGCCTACCCCGAAGCGGGCGTTGCCGGCCCCAGGCTGTTTCCAAATCTGGTGGAAATGTCAATTCCGCTTTACATTATGACAAGTGCGGTTGTCATATGGCCGCCCCCTTGGGCGCGCCCTCAGCGCGGAATCCCCCGGCTGAACATGACTTCCCAACCCGGTTCGCCCGCCGCGGCCATCGCCTGCTCCGCCGAACGGCGCAGAATGGCCCGCACCTGGCCCGTGACCGGATCGCGTAGAATCGTCATCGGCTGGTTCGAGTCTTCGTCGAGCAGGACCGATCCGTCGCTCCCGCCAAGGGTGATGCTCTCCAGGTCGCCCTCCCAGGTGACCGGCACGGCGAACACGAAGGCGGCGCTTTCGCCGTCGGCGTCCGGGGTTTCAGGCATGTCGAATCTGATCGAGAACGCCTCGTCCCCCTCTTCGGTTCGGCCCCTCACGACGAAGTCGCTCCCCGAGGGCGGGAGCGAAGGTAGCGCGTCCACAACGAACGACGGCTCCAGGAAGGGATTGCCGTCCGCGTCCAGCCCGCCCCACACGAGTACCGACCGGGTCTTCGGTCCGAAGGTGGCCATCGCCTCCGTGTGCATCCGGTGGCGAACCCCGTTTGCCCGGTGATAGTCGCTGACCCACTGGCCGCCGCAGTAGGACATGATGTCCGGCGCGTAGGGAGTTACCAGTCTCCCGTTCTCGCGGTCGTATCCCCACGCACCGATGGTTCCCCACGCATGCGGATACAATGGATCCGGCCCCCCCGCCCCTCCGCACGGGGCATGCCAGAGGCCCATGTTGTGACCGAGTTCGTGGGCCACCGTGGGTGACGCCGGGATGGAGAAACTCGACCAGGAAGGGATGCCGAGCGCGACCCCGAAGAGTCCGGATGCCTTGACCGGCGCGAGCATGCTCAGCCAATAGCCGGGACGCCCCTCCATGAGCCGGATCGCTTCGGTCTCGTAAAGGATCTGAAAGCCAAAATTGTCGGAAGTGACTACAGGGTCGTGCAGCAGGATATCCCATTCGCCGATCGGCAGGAAGGTCCGCGTTTCGGCGAACATCGGATGTCCGTCCGGATCCTCCGCCATTCCCGCGGTGGTTGCGAGTATGGACGAGTCCGGATCGAATTCGTAGAGGAAGGGAGTCAGAGTAAGCTGGAGGTCTCCGAGGTCGGGCACGTCCACCGCCATCCGGCCGGCTGCGGGTATGCGCCCGGGGATCCCCAGATTCGGATCCAGACTTCCATCCGGGTCCACCTCGATCACCATTTCCAGGCCGGGCCGCATGACCGTTGCCGGGATGTCGGCGTTTACCGAACTCGCCAGGTCCCCCTCGTCGACCTCCTTTGGAATCCTCCCCGATCCCGCGGCGATCTGCGCCACATGGACCTCGGCGTCGTTCACGTAGAAGGTCGCCCGCACTTCGGGCAGCGTCTCGCCGTTGGCGTTTTCGGAGGCCAGGAATACGCGCAGGAGCGCTGGGCGGCCAGGCACGAGCGGCACCGGGTATGCACGCGACTGGACGGCCTGCGTCAGGTAGACAGACGCCATTTCGCAGCGGGCCAGGCGATGGAAGGGAACCCCGCTCAGCCAGGTGAGGAAATCGGCGTCCTGCGGCGCGCACAGGCCGGTGCCACCCGATTTGAAGCTCTCCAGGTTATGCAGGGCGGTCATTCCTGTGGGAACCGGGCCGGTGAGCCCCTCGTTGTTGCCGACCCACAGGTATCTCAGGTTCGTCAACTTCCCGATCGAGTCGGGGAGCGGACCTTCCAGGGCGTTGTCCTGGAGACGAAGGTCTGACACCGTCTGGAGGTCCTGGAACGATGCCGGGATCACGCCGCTCAGGTCGTTGCCAGAGAGGTACATTGTGTGTAGGCCGTTCAGGTTGCCCAGTTCCTCCGGAATGGAACCCGTCAGCTGGTTCTCCTGGAGATAGAGGTGTTGCAAGCTGGATAGATCACCGAGTTCGGCCGGTATCTCGCCGGTCAGGTGGTTGATGCCCAGGTTGAGGTCGGTCAGCGAAGAAAGCTGCCCCAGTTCGGCGGGAATGGGGCCGGTCAGTTCGCACCAGCGCAGGTTTAGGGTTTCCAGCTTTGACAGGTTGCCGAGTTCCGCCGGGATGTCGCCGAAGAGATAGTTGCCCGCGAGAAAGAGACCCCGCAGTTCGGACAAGTTGCCGAGTTCGGGCGGAATGGGGCCGGTCAGGCTGGCAGAACTCATGTTCAAGTACTCCAACTTGGCCAGTCTGCCGATCTCCGGCGGCAGACCACCAATGCTGGATCCCTGGAGATACAGGCCGCGCAGTTCCGGCAAATCGAAGAACTCCGGCGGCAGCGGCCCCTCCAGGTGATAGTTGCGGCTGAGACTGAGGTGTTCCAGATGGGCAAGCTGCCCCAGCTCCGGCGGGATCTTCCCGACAAGGAGATTGGAGGAAAGGGACAGGGAAACCACGTTCCCTTCGGCGTCCGTGCCTACCCCGTACCACTCTCCAAGGGGAGCGTCCGTCAGCCAATTGTCACTGTCATACCAGTTCGCGCCGCTGGTGGCTTCGTAGAAGACCTCCAGGATCTCCCGCTCCGACAGAGGATCACACACCTCTCCCGTTCCTTCGTGCCGGGGAACGGACTCCAGCCACTCGCGGAACGCCGCATCGTCCGGAACGCACAGCCGGGTGTATTCGTACCTGAGGTCCTGGAGCGCCGTGTTGCTGAGAGTCAGCGGTAGCAGTCCCGTGAAATAGTTGCTCGAAAGGTTGAGCGCGGTCAGGCTCGCCAGGTCTCCCAGTTCCTCGGGAAGTCGCCCCGAAAGCCTGTTGCTGCTGACGTCGAGCGTGGTCAGGCTCACCAGAGTTCCCACCTCCGGCGGCAGCGTTCCGGACAGCCCATTCCCGCTCAGACCGAGTCCCGATACCCGCCCTACCGCATCGGTCTCCACCCCATGCCAGCCGCTCAGGTCCACGCCTCCGAACCAGCCGTCGGAGCTGTTCCAGTTCTCGCCATCGGTGGCGTCATACAGGATCCGCAGCACCTCCCTGTCCACCTCACCGCACCACGAGCCCGCGAAGTACAGGAGCCCCTCCACCCAATCCGTGAACTCGGGGGTTGCGGGCAGGCAGAGCTTGTCGTTGCCGTCAAAGTCGAAGAACAGGGGCTGCAGGTCCTTGAACGCTGAGGGAATCACACCCTCCAGCTCGTTGTCACCGACCCAGAGCCCTCTGAGGCTGTCGAGTTCAGCGAGCTCCGCTGGCAGAGCACCGCTCAGGCCGTTGTCGCTCAACCACAGCGCGCCCAGGCGTCCGAGACCTCCGATTTCAGGAGGGATGGCACCGGTGAGCCCGTTTTGCGGGAGCTGCAGGAAACGAAGCTCGGCCAGGTCGCCCAGCGCATCCGGCAAGCTGCCTGCCAGGCCGTTGTCACGGAGGCGGATGCCCGTGACCCGGCCTTCGCTGTCGGCTACGACACCATACCAGTCGCCCAGGGACTCGTCGCTCAGCCAGTTGTCATTGCGTGTCCAGTCCGAACCGCCGGTGGCGTTGTACAGCGCTACGAGCGCGTCGCGATCCCCTGCATGGACCAGCGCGGCCGTCGGGTGCCCGGGCGTAAACGTGGACGGAGGCGGCTCCACGATTCCGTCGTCGCAACTCGTCGCCAGGATGGTCAGTGCCACGGTTGTGAGCACCGTTTTTCGGTGCGTGTGCCTGCGGTTGCGGGTGGGTGTCGTCTTAGCGGTCATTGTTCTCTCCTTCATTTGGTATGACAAAGTGGACTTACCTGGGTCGCGGCAGGCTGGGGTGTATGTCCACGTCACCACGGGACCCCAGCACGCGTGGGAGCGCACCGTCGCGGTCCAGCACGCCGTCCCAGTCCCGCGCGATGCTGATGATGCGTCCGGTCGTGCGGTCGGTGACGATGATGGGGCGGTGTCCTCATGGGTCTTCTCTCCTGGAAACAGTGCAAGGCGCGATCACCCAGGCGTGCAAAACCGATTCGCCGTGGGCTTTTTTGGCGCACCCACCGATACTTGGGAGAGGCGATACGCCAACCGCATCCCCTCTTTTGGGTACCCCGGAGGTCCTTCTACCCGAAGCCCATCACGTCTGCGCGCACCCATCGCCCCGCGTAATCCCCGCTACCGGAAGCGCTTGCGCAGGCCCTCCAGCGACAAGACCCTCCGCACAAGCTCGGTCTGTTTGCGAATTCCCTGCTTGCGGTAGACCCGCTTCAGGTGCGTCCGCACGGTGCTCTCCGCGCAGTCCTGCGCGTCCGCTATGCCGGCTATCGTCTGGCCGGTCGCCAGCTCCACCGCCACGCGGCTCTCGGCGGGCGTCAAACCCAGAACCGCCGCTGCCAGTTCCGGATCCACCCTCGGTCGGGCTGCCGGGTCGATGACCAGCACCAGTGCGCCCAACCGCAAAGCACCACGATCCGCCCCCGTTCCCCGCATGGGATGGATTTCGAGAACCAGCGGCATTGGAGCCTTGCCGCGCGTAATCTTCATCGACCCTCCGGTGCCCTGAACGCCGTTGGGAGGCAGCGCCCGGGCCAGCAAGCGCTGCAGCTCCGCGTTCTCCCCCCGGTTCCCGGCGGCCAGCAGGCCTCCCTGGTCGCAAAGCCCGTCGAGTCTCAGCAGGATGCCCCGAGCCCGATCGTTCGCCTCCAGGATCCGGCCACTGCGGTCCAACTGGATGATCCCCAACCGCCGGGTCTCGAGTAGTTCGGCCAGCGACGCGCCCAACGCCTTGGCATCGGCCATCGCACACCGGACGCGCGCGAACTGGCGCAGGTGCGGCGCGAGACGCTTGATGGCCCGAATCTGGTCGTGCCCCCAGCCTGTTCGTTCAGTGGAATTGCCGAACGACATGACGATGCCATGCCCATCCAGCCCGTCGAGCCCCATGAAGAGGCCGTTCTGCGTCTTGTTGACGCACCGAAATTCATTGTAGGCGGCCGATGTCTTCTTCTCCTGGTCGGTGTAGAGATCCGACTTGAAGACCATTTCGCCGTCGCGAAGTCCGTGGAGTCGCGGAATCGCCTCATCGTGCGGAAAGTACTCGCGAAAATACGTTTGCTCGTAATCCTGACGACGTTGCGGACCCACAAAAAATCGTGCCAAGTGGATCATGGGTTCCCCCCATGGGCCCACGCCCGCGTACGTCAAGCTATGGCCGTTCGTCCCGACCATGTCGTTGATCGAGGCAGCAGCCGACACCCACTCTGCATCCGCCAGCGCCGCCTTGTACAAGTGCTCCAAGACGCGGTCAAACCTCTCCTGCCCAAGCATCGTCTCCACTCCGTTAAGGCCCGTATCGGTAGCCTCGTACTGGCCATTGGCACCGATTGGTCTGACACAATAGACCTTGATGGAGTAATGCACAATGGGTGATTTGGGGCATCTGCGGGAGATCCGAGTCGAGCGGGGGGGAAGAGGACGTCCGACAGCCACGGTACGGACGCAGGTCTTCCGTCCTGGCGACCGCAGCGGCGACTTGCCCACGGGGCCACTCCGGTGCAGAATGAGGGGTGATGCGGACACGGGGAGGTCGAGCAGCTCTTGAGTCCGGGAGGAAATCATGACGCCGAGTACGATGCGCCTGTCACCCTGCCTGTTGGCCCTGCTCCTCGCCGGCTGTGCCGACCTGGCCCTGGAACACGATCAGGTCCCGACCGAGATCGAGATCCTTCCCGACGGCGGCCTCATCGCGGAGGACGAGCAGATGCAGCTCGAAGTCGTCGTCCGCGACCAGCACGGCGAAGAGATGCCGCTCCCGTCCTGGGTACCCGTGGACTGGGGGGTCTCGGACGAATCCGTCGTGGCAGTCGACCCCAACGGCGTGTTGAATCCCCTTCAGGGTGGGGAAACAGCCGTCCACGTGTCGCTGTCCGAGTTGGTGGACGTGGTGCGATTTCGCATCAACCCGAGCCAGGTGGTCCTGTCCGCGCCGGTGATCTACCTGAACCAGGCCGCGCAGCACCTGGACGGATCGGTGGCGCTCCTGCCGGGACGCCCGGCGCTGCTGCGAGTCTTCATGACCGGCGACCAGACGAGCTACTACGGACCCGGTGCCCGCGTCACCCTCTTCGAGGATGACACCGAGGTCTTTAGCCAGCGGATGGCCCCGGCCAGCGAACGCACGCCCAGCGAGGTGATCGAGTCCGAAATGGGCGGATCGCTCAACGCCATCATTCCCGGTCCCCTCATCCGGCCCGGGGTGAGCATGGTGGTGGAACTCGATCCGGAAGGGCTGGTTCCCCTGGCCCCGGGAAGTCAACTACGGTACCCGGCCGAGGGCTCCACGGAGCTGAAGCTGGTGGAGCCGCCACTCCTCCGGCAGATCATCGTTCCCACCATTTCGGAGCTGTCTCCGAACGAGTCGGTCTACAACTGGACCGACGGCCTGACTCCCGAGAGCCGCCAGGTGTACCGGGCCCGAACCCTCATGCCGGTCGCATCCATGGAACTCGAGGTTCGTGAGACGTATCACACCGGAGCGAATCTGAGTACGACGGGCGGATGGGGCCAGTGGATCAACGAGACTCGTGCCATGTACCAGCAGGAGGGTAGGCGCGGCTACTACTACGGGGTGGTCGCCGTGTCGTCACCGGCCTACGGCGGCCTGGGCTACGTCGGTCTTCCGGTGAGCGTCGGGCTGGCCTACGAAGACATCTACGCGCATGAGCTGGGTCACAACATGAACCTCCTTCACGCTCCCTGCGGGACGAGCGGGGACGTGAACTATCCCTACCCAAGCGGCAACATCGGCATCTGGGGATTCGATGTCGAGCAGGAGGTTTTGAAGGATCGGACCGCCCTGAAGGACATCATGTCGTACTGTGATCCCGCCTGGATCAGCGACTACCATTTCACCAAAGCGACCAACCACCGTCTCGCCGGAGACGGCGGCGTCCAGCTCGATGGGGGCAGTGCGGCCTCGGGCGGCCGGGCGCGGGGTGAGATGCTGGTGGTATGGGGCTCGGTCCGCGATGGAGAGGTGCAGCTGGATCCGGCGTTCGTGGTGGATGGACCGCCCGCGCTTCCCGACACGGAGGGCCCCTATCGGGTCGAAGGGCTGAGCGCGGACGGCCAGCGCGAATTCTCGCTCTCGTTCACGCCCTCGCCGCTGGAATACGGCGGCGGCAGCTTCGTCTTCTTCATTCCCTGGGAGGCGGATTGGGCCGGCTCGCTGGACCGGATGGTGCTGAGCGGGCCGGAGGGGGAGTACACGCTGACCCGCTCCGGGGCACCGGCGATGGCGGTGGTGACGGATCCGTCCACGGGAAGGATTCAGGCCATTGTTCGGGACTGGGAGGGAGGACCGCTGCCGGGTGAGGGGACGGCGGAGGTGACTGTCACGCGGGGGATTCCGGGGGGGCGGCGGTAGTCAAGGGAAAGCACTTGCCACGACTGAGAGGAAGACGATGAACCCGCGCGCGAAACCCCTGTCACCCTGCCTGGCGGCCCTGCTCCTCATCGGCTGTGCCGACCTGGCCCTGGAGACCGACCGTGTGCCGACTGCGTTGGAGATCTCGCCCCGCGGCGGCCTTGTCGCGAAGGACGAGACGCTGCAGCTGGGAGTCGTGGTGCGCGACCAGAACGGCGAAGCGATGACGGTCCCTTCCTGGGCCTTGCCGGAATGGAGTGGCTCGAATGCAGCGGTCGCGGAAGTGACTGGAGACGGGCTGGTGAAAACCCTGCGCGGTGGGGAGGTGAAGATCCATGCGGAGATGGCGGGGTTGGGAGATGCCGTGCGATTCCTCGTCAACCCCAGCCAGGTGCTTCTGACCGCTCCGACGATCCACCTGACCCAGGTGGCGCAGAGCATGCCCGGCCTGGTGCATCTGATTGCGGGACGCCCGGCGCTGATCCGCGTCTTCATGGTCGGCGACGAGACCAGCTTCTACGGACCCGCCGTCCGCGTCACGCTGTTTCAGGGGGAGACGGCGGTTTTCAGCGAGGTGTTATCCGCGACGACCGAGCATACGCCCAGCGAGGTGGTGGAGGGCGAGCTGGAAGGATCGGTTAACGGCGTGATTCCGGGGTCCGTGATCCGGCCCGGGGTAACCATGGTGGTCGAACTCGACCCCGAGGGGCGCGTTCCCCTCGCTCCGGGCAGCCAGACACGATATCCGGCGGAGGGCGCCAAGCCGCTGAGCGTGGTGGAGCCGCAAACGTTTCGCCAGATCATCGTTCCGACCATTTCGACGCAGTCGCCGAACGAATCGGTCTATAACTGGACCAACGACCTGACCCCCGAGAGCCCCCAGGTGCGCCTGGCCAGAACGCTCATGCCCGTGGGACCCATGGAACTGGAGGTCGGCGAGACCTTTCACACGGGGACGAACCTGAGTACGACGAACGGTTGGAACCAGTGGATCAGGGAGATCCGCGTCCTCTACGAGCAGGAGGGCCGTCGCGGATACTACTACGGAGTTGTCACCGTGTCGGGACCGGCCTATGGCGGTCTGGGCTACGTGGGCTATCCGGTGAGCGTCGGGCTGGCTTCGGCCGGGATCTATGCGCACGAACTGGGGCATAACATGAGACTGCGGCACGCCCCCTGCGGCGGCGCGGGCGGACCAGACCCCAACTACCCGTACCCTGACGGGTCGATCGGAATCTGGGGATACGACATCCACGAGGATCGGCTCCTGGATCCCCGGGACTACAACGATGTCATGGGTTACTGCAACATGGACTGGATCAGCGACTACCACTTCAGCCGGGCGACCAACCACCGCCTCGACGGAGACGGCGGAGTCGACCTCGACGGGGCCAGCGCGGCCTCGGGCGGCCGGGCGCGGGGTGAGATGCTGGTGGTATGGGGCTCGGTCCGCGATGGAGAGGTGCAGCTGGATCCGGCGTTCGTGGTGGATGGACCGCCCGCGCTTCCCGAGACGGAGGGGGCCTACCGGGTCGAAGGGCTGGGTCCGGACGGCCAGCACGAATTCTCGCTCTCGTTCACCCCGACTCCGCTGGAATACGGCGGCGGCAGCTTCGTCTTCTTCATTCCCTGGGAGGCGGATTGGGCCGGCTCGCTGGACCGGATGGTGCTGAGCGGGCCGGAGGGGGAGTACACGCTGACCCGCTCCGGGGCACCGGCGATGGCGGTGGTGACGGACCCGTCCACGGGAAGGATTCAGGCCATTATTCGGGACTGGGAGGGAGGACCGCTGCCGGGTGAGGGGACGGCGGAGGTGACGGTCACCCGGGGGATTCCGGGGGGATGAATGTAAACGTTACTTTACATTATGTGATGTCCAGTTGACATCAGAAGCGGATCCGTCCCCCCACCAGCAAGCTCGTTCCACCCCGAGATCCCGATTGCAGATCGAGCAGCAACCCGGGCGCGGCCCCGGCCCGGCCCCAACCTGGAACGGTCTCCCATTGTTCGCGCTCGATCCTGCTACCAATGAGTGCGCCGAGCAGTCCGCATGGAATTCCGAACCCGAAGGCCGCGGCCGCGAAATATCCGACATGGTCGGAGAACGTCGTCAAGCGCGACTCGAGTGCCTCCGCGAGCATTGAAAGGTACGTACCTCCGAGCACCCATCCCGTGGCCCCGCCGATCACGAAGCCACGCTTCCCCTGAGTCTTCCGCACAAGTCGTTCGACCTGCGTGATCGCGTCCGGCGTGAACACACGCGCCCCGCCGCCCGCCATGCCCAACTCGAGTTCGCCCGGGGACATGCGCATGACCTCGCCCACAACCCAGTTGGCACCGAGAGTCACGCGCAGCCGGTCGCCCACCTCCTGTCCCGACATCGAACACGGGATCAGCATGCCGCATGCGACCGCGGCGATCACGGCGCTTCCCCTGATCATTCCCCCTCCCCTTCCCACCAGTCCTGCAACACCTCCGCCAGTTCCTTCGTGTCCCTGCTGCGGAAAAAGTAGCTGCGCCCCCTGTGCGGCCTGACGTGGATGCCGAGGCGCACCAGGCCGAAGGCGAGCGGCGGGCCCCGCAGGATCTCCCGGCTGAGCCACACCTCGCGGAATCGCCGCACCGAGATACCGGCGATGTCATCCGGCTTCAGAATGCGTGACCGCCAAAGCCGTGACTTGATGCGCAGGTGATCCGGGAAGAGGAGGATCCGGCGCGGCGAGGATGCCACGATCAGGCTGGACGCAACCAGTAGCAGGACCACCATCACGGCACCGCCCGCAGCCTGGAGGGTGTAGTGGTCGATGCTCTCCATCCAACCGCTCACCAGGCGGTCGTACCCCGCGCCCGCCAGACGGGCCAGCACCACCACGGCGGCGGCGATCCCGAGAGTGTAGGTTGCCCGCAGCACGACCGGCATGCGGAAGCGCGCGATGTAGAGGATTCCACGCATCTGAATGGGTTTCGTGAGGGTTCGCGCCAGCAGTCGAAGGGTGATCCACACGAGCAATACGAAGACCGCCGCCAAAAGTTCCTGCCGAACCGGCTGCGGCCTCGTCACGTCCAGTACGCGCCGCGACGGGTCGAAGAGGCGCTCGGCGAAGGAGGCGATCGTACTCTGGCTCACCCCTTCGTAGAACGAGAGCAGGTCCGGAAAGTCGGTGAAGACATCGGGGTCGTGGAAGAAACTCGCGGTCCAGACATTGAGCGACAGGGCCGTCTGGTTCGACGCGCGCAGCCGCTCCACCAGCGCCGCGCGGTCGGTCTCGAACCTGGCCGGATCGAGTGATCCGCTGCGCAGGGACCCGATCTCCTCGTCGATGATCCCCGTCGCGAAGTCGTAGTCGTCTCTGTCGATACCGCTGCTGAGTTCCAGGTACCCCCCCGCGCCGCGCATCGCGAGGATCGCGCTGACCGAGTAGGCCGCCTTGCGTTCGCCGAAGCGGAGCCGCTCGTTGAGGCGGCGGTTCAGGAGGTCGCGAATGAAGAGCGCGGCCAGCACTTCGTCGTCGGCCGGGTCGAAGAGCTTGTGGCGGGACCGGTACTCGACGGCCGACTGGAACCTCCAACCGTAGCGCGCCGAACCGCGCCCCGGATCGGTTACGGCCATCTCCCGGCGCTGAACCGGGCGGGCCGGAATCTTCCCGAAGGTGTGCGCGGCAACGGCGAGCGCCTGGTCGCGGTCCAGGTCGCCCACGATGGTGACGGTCATCGCACCGGGCGCGTAGTAGCGGTCGTAGAAGTCGCGCAGGTCCTCGGGGGTGATGCGTTCCAGGCTCTCCCATTCGTCCGGGAAGGGATCGCGCAGCCGCGGCATGCCGAATTCGCGCTGCCAGAAGCCGGGGCGCATCATCCAGGCCGGGTTGAGCGCGGCGCGCAGGTGGTCGAAGAGTTCGCGGGGCCGGGCGTCGATCTCGTTCTGCACCGGCTCCCGTCCCCGCGCCACCACCTCGGGTTCCATGGCGTGCGGGGACAGGATCCCGGCCAGCCACTCGATGGCGAAGAGGCCGTGCTCCCGCGCGATCGTCACGTAATACCAGGTATGGTCGCGGTAGGTGATGCCATTGCGGCGCCCGCCCAGCCCCTCCACCGCATCCTTGATCTCCTGCTCGGTCCGTCCGGCGTGGTCCGAGAAGAGCATGTGCTCGGTGAAGTGCGCCAACTGTTCCCTGCCGGGCGGGTCCGCGTCCGAACCGACCGGCACGCCGGCGCTGACCGCGACGTTGGGGGCCCCGGCCAGTCGCTTGAACCAGACCTTGACGCCGTTGCCGAGGTAGTGGGTCTCGAAGCCGGCGAAGGGGTTGATGTCGTCGTCCCCCGCCGTTTCCCCGCCATCCACGGCATCCGTTTCCTGGGCGGAGAGGGGTGACATGACCAGTGTCGCGGCCAGCAACACTGTGACGGGGGCGGCGGTGATCATCAGAAGGGCACCCCAATGGCCCCGCACAGCCACCGCTGGAAGGGCGCCGCATCGCTGCAGAGCGCGGCGAAGCGAGTCAGGAAGTCATCCGCCAATACCGTGGACTCGCTCAGGTGCGCGACGCCGATGAAGTCCTTCCGCCGCAGATCCTCGATGAGCGGATGATCGACGCTGAACCCTTTGGGCGCGCGGATCAGCGAGTCTCCGGAGAGATCGAACGACGCGCGGAAGCGTTTGTCGCGCGAGGCCCGCAGCCACGCGTCGGGATCCTCGTCGATCGCTTCGCGGATGTTGCGGAGCGCGGGACCGCTCGGCCGCCAGATCCCAACGCCCGCGAAGACGCCGCCGGGCTGCAGGTGAAGGTAGAACCCGGGCGCGTGCGCGTCCTTGGCGGCCTCGTGGCGGAAGTGGAGGCCGGTGTGCGTCTTGTACGGCCGCTTGTCCTTCGAGAAGCGGGTGTCGCGGTAGATGCGGAAGAGGGATCCGCCATTGGCGCGCGGGTCGGCGCGAAAACGTGTGCTGATCCGCGCCAGGTGGGGCGCGAAATCGGAGATGAACCCGAGTGCCGGTTCCTTGACGTCGCCGTCGTAGCGCGACTTGTTGGCCTGGAACCACTCGCGGTTGTTGTTCGCGGCCAGTTCCGTGAGGAAGGTGAAGGTGGCGGGGGTGAAGTGGGCGGGCATCCCCCTACCTCCTGAACCTTACCCACTTGGTTATGCGCCGCTGGGACACCTCGGCGCCGTACACGTTCCCGTCACGGTCCACCGCCACCCCTTCGGGTCCGCTGAACCCCATGACATTGGCACGGTCGTCCGGCAGGAAGTGGTGCACCCACCCCATACTCGCGTCCCCAATGCGAATCCCTTTTTCCCATCCTGCATTGCGCTGTCCGGTAAACTCGTTCGGCGCCGGGCTCGATTCGGAATCGGCCACGTATATGTTGTCGTCGGCGTCGATATAGATGCCGCT
The DNA here is from genome assembly GCA_965208295.1 of Longimicrobiales bacterium. Classification (GTDB taxonomy): domain Bacteria; phylum Gemmatimonadota; class Gemmatimonadetes; order Longimicrobiales; family Gaopeijiaceae; genus Bin94. The sequence continues at coordinate 3,885,292 of OZ242328.1, forward strand.
CGGACGACCGAACTGCGTCCAGATCGCGAGGAACTCGCCCTCCTGGTCGAAGATCTGGATGCGGTTGTTGTAGCGGTCGCCCACGAAGATGCGCCCCTCGGAGTCCATGGCCAGCGCGTGGGGGTCGCGGAACTGGCCGGGTCCGTAGCCGAGTTCGCCCCACGTCTCCATGTATGTGCCGTCGGCGGCGTAGCGGATGACGCGGCCCACCGTTCGATCGTGCGAATCCACGACGTAGATCTGACCGTTCGGCGCGACGACCACATCGGAGGGGCGGGTGAGGTGGGTGGGGGGATCGCCTGCCTCGCCGGGTGTGCCGATGGTCATGAGGAGCTCGCCCTCGGGGGAAAACTTGAGCACGGCGTGACCGGTGGTTTCGGCGCCGCGCTGCCACGCGTCCGTGACCCAGACGTTGCCTTCGTGGTCGACGTCGATGCCGTGCGGCCAGGCGATCATGCCGCCGCCGAAGCTCCTGAGCAGGTTGCCGTCGGTGTCGAAGAGGAGGATGGGGTCGAGGTCGGAGCCGACGCAGGTGTTGGCGCCGCAGCGCTCCGCGACCCAGATGTTGCCGTCCAGCGCGATCTCGACGGCGCTGGTGGAGCCCCATTCGCGGCCTTCGGGCAGCTCGCCCCAGCCGTAGATGGGGCGGAAGGGATTGGTGGTGTTGTGCTGGGCCGCGAGGGGCGATTGGGTGGCCAGCAGGGTCATGGCGGTGGCGGCGAGAATGCAGCGCATCGGACTGTGCTCCCGGGACTCGTGGGACGTGTGGAGAAGGCACGGTAGGTGCCGGGGGAGCGTCCGACAAGTGGGGCGGGGTGGGGGACCTGAAGGAGAGTTCTTTCCCGGACGTATCTTTAAATTGGGCATCATTCATTTCGAGCGGCGGCAAACATGCCCCCAGCCGCCGCCATTACCCCCCCGGAGCACTCTCGCCATGTCATCGTCCCGCAACGATCTCCACCTGCACGAACAGGTCCTGCTGCTGGCCCTGAAGGACCGCAAGGGCACCCTGGAACTGGGGGCCGGATTCCATCACCTGGCTCTCGGCGGGGCGATATTGGCGGAGTTGGCGCTGCGCGGGTGCATTCGCATAGAAGAGGGGAAGAAGGCGTTCGTCGACGTGGTCCCGGGTGCCGAACGGCCGCGCAACGAGGAGCTGGCCGAGGCGCTCGAGAAGGTCCGCGAGCACAAGCGGCGGCGGGCGGCGGCGTGGGTTCAGGTCTTCAGCGGGATGAAGCAGCTGCATCAAACCGGACCGCCCGGGGGCTTTGCCGGCGGGGCATTCTGCGCCAGACGGAGTCATCGGTGCTGGTGGTCTTCAGCCGACGGGCCTATCCGACGATCGATCCCGGTCCGGAGCGGTCGCTGATTGCGCGGCTGCGCGAAGCGATCAGCGGAGACGGCCAGGTCGCCCCCGAACTCGGTGTCGTGCTCGCGGTGGCACACGCGACCGGCATGCTCGGGATCCACTTCGATCGCAAGCTGCTGTCGCGGCGGAAGCATCGACTGAAGGAGATGGTCGGGGGAAAGCACCTCTCGCCCACGAGGCACCAGACCCTGGCGGCCATTCAGGCGACCCAGGCCGCCCAGGCCGCCGTGGTCACGGCTGTGGCGGCGGGGACGGCGGTTTCGGCGGCGGCGGCTTCGAGTTGAGCGATGAGCGGGCCGGGCGGGTAGCCGGCCCGGGGTGACCGCCGGGCTTGGCGCCGGTCCGCGGCCCGGTAGCGATCAGCCGCCCTCTTCCTCTCGCGTGCCGGTTGTCTTCTCCCGGGGCCGCGCGAACATTGGGGTGAACCGAATTCGTCCCCCCTCCCGGAGAGCCGTCATGAAGACCGTCGCAGCCGCATTCGCCGCCCTGGTGCTCCTGTCCTTCGCCACCCCCCCGGACGCCGTCGCGCAGCCGCCCCGCCGTCCCTTCCTCTTTAAGGACGCGCGCGGGGAGCTCGCCCAGGCGCGGGCGCGCGGCGAGAGCGAGGTCGTGCTGGTGATGGCGGCCATGCCGGGCCGGAATGCACGGCTGGCGGCGGCGGTCGAGGGGATGGGCGGCCGCATCGGCTTCCGCTTCGACGAGGTGGACTATCTGCGGGCGTGGGTACCGCTGGACCGGGTCGAGGAGCTGGTGGATCACCCGGATATGCACAGCGTGGACCTGTCGATCACGAATCGGTCGAGGTCGTTTGGACTGGCGGGGGAGGAAGGTGATTCGCCGATCGTCGGTCGGGTGTCGTCCGATTTCGAGGGGCCCACCGCCGGCCTTCTGCCTACCGCCGGTCTCCCGTCTCCCGACACCGTCTGGCCCCCCGTCCTGACCGATCAGCCGCTCAGCAACCGCTACTCCCCGCTCGGCGACATGCGTGCGATCGAGTGGCGCGAGGCGAACCCCACCTGGGACGGGCGCGGCGTCACGATCGCCATGATCGATATGCTGCCGGACATGCTGCTGCCGGAATTGCAGACGGCTCGCAGCCTGGACGGCGAGGAGGTCCCCAAGATCGCGGTCTACACGAACGCGCTGGACCCCGAGATCGAGGACAACGGGTGGTGGCTGGAGATGGACGACATGGTCGAGGCAGCGGGTGGCGGTTTCGTGTATCGCGACTCGGCGTACACCGCGCCCCGTGACGGGGTCTTCCGGATCGCCATCTTCGACGAGGTCAGGGCCGACACGATGGGCGTCTACGGGTCCAGCCTGGAACGCGACGTGAACCGCGACGGCAACCCCGAGGGGTCGAGCCGGCTCTTCGCGGTGCTCTGGGACGAGGGGTCGGGGGACGTCTGGGTGGACACGGACCAGGACCTCGACTTCACCGACGAGACGCTGATGGGCGACTACGCCGAGCGGCCCGGGTTTGGAGTCTTCGGGACGGACGATCCCGAGACGCCGGTGCGCGAATCGGTGGGATTCGGGGTGCAGATCGACCGTGATCGCGGCCGGGTCGCGCTCAATCTGGGGATCGCGTCGCACGGGACGCTGGTGGTGGGCGCGGTGCTCGCGAGCCGGGGCGAGGCGGGGCGCTTCGAGGGGGTGGCGCCGGGCGCTCGGCTGGCAAGCGTGGGCGAAGGGGGATCCGCGTACGGCCAGACCGAGGCCACGATCGTGGCCGCCAGTCACCCGGATGTGGACGTCGTCTACTTCGAGCAGAGTTCGAACATCACGCGCAACTACCTGCTCCGCGACGGCCGCCTCGTCCCGTCGGTGATCGCGGACCGGCTGGTCGAACGCTACGGCGCGTCGATCTTCTCCCCCACCCACAACTTCCCCATCCTCGGCGCCATCGACGACATCGTGATGGGCCGCGGCGTGATCGGGATCGGCGGCCACGAGAGCAAGGACAACTTCTTCCTGAACCACGGCGTGCGCGTCGAGCACGACGACAACCTGCTGATCACCGGCGGCTACGGTCCGATGGGCGACGGCACGCTCAAGCCCGACGTGATCTCGCCGTCGAACTACGTGAGCACGTGGCTGGGGTTCATCGAGGGCCGTGCGATGGCGGGGCTCTTCGAGCTGCCGCCCGGCTACACGATCGCCGGTGGCACCTCGACGGCCACCCCCACGGCCGCCGGGGCCGGCGCGCTCCTGATCAGCGCCGCGCGGCAGGCGGGCATCCCGATCGACCCGTATCGCCTCAAGTACGCGATCACGCGGGGTGCGCGCTGGGTGCCGCACATCGCGGCATACAAGCAGGGCAACGGGGTGGTGAACGTTTCGGGGGCATGGGAGATTCTGGAGCAGCTGGAGGCGGGGGCGCTGGCGGTGGAGATCGAGGCGCGGGCGCCGGTGGCGACGCCGTACAGTCACATGCTGGCGACGCCGCATACGGGCTTTGGCCTCTATGAGCGAAACGGATGGAAGGCGGGCGGGCGCGGGGAGCGGACGGTGACGTTCACCCGCACGTCGGGGCCCTCGGGCGACATGACCTTCGATGTGAGCTGGCAGGGGAACGAGGACGGGACGTTTTCTTCGCCGCTGAAGGTGACCTTGCCGCTGGGGGAGGCGGTCGACTTTCCGGTCACGGTCACGCCCGCGGGCCACGGCGTGCACACCGCCCACCTCACGCTGGACCACGACGACGTGGCCGGCTACGCCCACCGGATGCATGCGGCCATTGTGGCGCCCGAGCCGCTGAACGCCGCGAACGAGTTTACCGCAAAGAACGAGGTCGAGGTGCCACGCCCCGGGATGAGGAGTCTGTTCTTCGACGTGCCCGACGGGGTGGACGCGCTCAAGGTCGACGTGTCATGGGCGGAGCGGCCGGTCACGCTGGGTGTTTTCCGGCCGGATACGCGGGGGCAGCGCGGCGAAATGGTCCCGGGCGGGGCGGGGATCACGCAGGTGGTGCCGAACCCGGTCGCCGGGACGTGGGAGGTGCGCCTGGGCGACATTGCCGATACGCGTACCTTCGACTGGGAACACGCGAAGAAGGAGGAGCCGGTGCCGCCGACGAAGGCAACGCTCACGGTGTCGGCGCTGGCGGTGGATGTGGAGGTGGTGACGGGGGGTGGGGTGGTGGACGGTGGGGCGGGTGGGGGTGGAGGGACGGGGGCGGGTGAGCACCAGGTGTGGATTGCGAACCGGATGGCGGCCTTCGAAGGCGGCGCGGTGACGATGGCGGCCGGTAGCGCGCGGCGGGGGACTCACCGGATCGGGGCGCGTGAGCAGGATGTGTACGAGGTGGAGGTGCTGCCCGGCTCGGCGGCGCTGATGGTGAGGGTGGGGGCGCTGGATGTGAGGGGTGGGGGAGCGGGAACGCCCGGAGAGAGGGCCGGTGCGGGTCCGGCCGACCTGGATGTCTACGTTTTCGATTGCACGGGGGACGAGTGCCGGGCGGCGCGCGTGGACGGCGACCCGGTGGGCGACGAGGTGGTGATTGTGCGCGATCCGGCCCCGGGGATGTGGAAGGTGGTGGTCGACGGGGCCGGCGTGCCGGAAGAAGGGGCGACGTACAGCTATCTCGACGTCGTGTTCAATGCGGCGTACGGGACGGTTGCCGTGATCGACATGCCGCAGGAACGCGCGTCGGGCGCCCGCTGGACGACGACGGCTCATGGCTGGGCGGCGATGGCGGCGCATGCGCGGGGGCGGGAGCCGTATCTGGGGGTGGTGGTGGAGGGGGAGGCGGGGGGTGTGGGGTATTGGGTGGGGGTGGGGGAGGTGCGGTGAGGGGGGGAGGTCCTATGCAGCCGGTCCCCCGTTGGGTAGCGAGACCCCCGCGGCGACCAGGGGTGTGGACCTGACTCGGTGGCAGATGTTCTCGTCCGCCCCCGAGTCCTGGCCCTGTCCCATTCCGACATGCTCGCGTCCCTGGTTTTGCCGCGGCGGCGGGTGGGTGGGAGAGCCTGTCTCCGCTCAAGCCACCGCCTCCATGGCCTCGAGTTCCAACGACAGCGGGACCTCGGCGTCGACAAACCGTGGGGCGCCGTTGGACAAGCGGTCGCGGGGTAGGGCCGGGGGTGGGGGCAGCTTCCGCGACTGTTCCGGCAACGGCGGCGCACTCCCGATCACCTGACCCGCGCGGGTGAAGAACGCGGCTTTGCCATCACGGTCGAGCGCCATGCGCGTCTTGCCCTCGTGGACGAGGCGGTGGTGCCGGCGGCAGAGCAGCACCGTGTTGGCCAGACTCGTCTCGCCACCATCGGCCCAGTGCTTGACGTGGTGGGCTTCGGTGAAGCGGCTCGCGCACCCCGGATAGCGACAGCCACGGTCGCGTTCCTCGAGAGCCCGGCGGATGTGCGGGGGGATGGTGCGCGTCCGCCGCCCCACGCTCACCACTTCGCCGTCCCGGTGGCACATCGCGACCCGCGCGGCGTCGCACGCCATGCGCCGCGATGTCTCCGCGCAGACCCGTACCCCGTCAAGCTCGGAGCGCCCCGTCTCGCCGCGCTCCTCCAGCGTCGCGACCTCCGTGTGGACCACCACCTGGTAGCGCTCGGCACGGCTGCCGCTCAGCGGCGCGTCGCGGCCACCGTCGCGCACGTCGTCGCCCTCCCCGGCCCCGCCGCCACCACCCTCCCCGGCCCCGCCGCCACCCCCACCCCCAAACCCCACCGCCAGCGCCCGCTCGGCCACCAGTCCCGCCGCATCGGCCTGCCGCTGCCGCCCCCGCGGCCGCGCCTCCCCATCCTCCCCCCGGTACAGCGCGTCGCTCGCCGCCTCGATCGCGCGCATCAGCATGGCGCCGACCTCGGGCTCGAGCCGCCCCCGCACCACATACATCCCGTCCGCGTCGATCGCCACCGAGAAGGTGCGGCAGCGATGACGTGCCTCCTCGGCTGTGATCTCGCCGTCGCGCGACAGGGTCTTCCAGCCCCGCGCGAGTTGCTCCAGCCGCGCGGCCGAGGTGGAGTGCGCGTACTTGAGCAGCGTGGCCTCGGTCTCGGGCGCCGCGACCCGGGTCATGGTGCGAACCTTGGTGTAGGAGAGATGGCCGCTCTTCATGGCGGTGGCGGTGCGGGGGAGGTCGGCGAGCGCGTGGGCGACCCGGACGTTCTCGCGCGCGGCGGCCAGCGTCCGCCCGGTTCGCCACGCGAGCCATTCGGCGCAGGAGGTGAAGTTGTCGGCCCAGCCTTCGCGCCGGTCGAAGTCGGCGACGAGGGTGAGCATGTCGTAGGTGGCAATGTTGATGCGGGCGGCGAGGTCGGCGATGCGTTCGCCGAGTTCGAAGAGGTCGTCGGACATGGTGTGGATCTCCTGAAATGGTAGTGTGGCAAAGGGGTTTCGGGGGGCACGGGTGTGCGTCCCGGGTACAATATATGCGGGGTGATTCCGGCTTCTCAGGATGGCTCAGGAGGCGAAATCTGGGGGTGGGGGTGGCATGAATGGGTCACGAGGCCGACGGGTCCGATCCTGGGGCTTGCGGGGGGCTGTGGGGGGCATTGTGATAACGGTCCCGACCTTCACGAGAGTGTCGGTTTCAAAATGGACATAGTCGGATCGGCCTGAGAGTCCGCAATTTGGGACGATGATGCTCGGATGGGACTGAGCAACGGGGACTTGTGACGGCGATGCTCGGGTCCAGGGACGGGGATCCGGGACGGCGATCCTCGGCGGGGCTGCCGAACACCGATCTGGGACGCGATCCTTGGGAGGCCTGCCGAACACCGATTCGGGACGGCGATCTCTCGGCGGGTCTGCCGAACGCGATTCTGGAGGGTGAACCTCGGATGCACCTGCGATCAGCGATCCCTGGCAGGGAAGGCGGGGGCCGGTGAGTTCGGCGCGAGCCGGTGATTGCGCCCAGCAGCCGCGGCAAATCAAGGGACACCCGCATGCTCGGATGGGACACCCACGATCCGACCCGCCCGCCCGGTTTGATGATCCTCAGCGAACCGCCGCCTCGACATCGGCGATCGCCGACCATCCCCGCGCTCCACGACACTCATTCCCCGGGCTCCATCCCGTTTTTCCTTGACACCCTCAACCCCGCGCCATATCTATAGTGCTTACGACAACTCATCGAGACCGGCTGAGGGAAAGGCCCTGTGAAGCCGGGGCAACCTGCGGGAAGTGGCATTCCCGCAAAGGTGCCAACTCCTGCGGTGGACGATGTCCGCCGCAAAGATGAGACGCCCGTCGCCTGCCAGGGCGACAGCCAGAATCAAAAGGGTGTCAGCATCTCCGGAGTCCGATGAGGCAACATCGAGACCCGGAGAGGTCGAAATGACACCGCCCAACCTGGCTCATCCCGGAAAGCCCCGCCCCGCGGCGCGAGTGTCTGCGTCCCCGATGTCTTCGTCCCCGATGTCAGTGTCCGCACGGGGATCAGTATCCGCGCGGGGATCAGCGTCCGCGCGGGCGTCCAGATCTGCGCGGAGATCGCCGCCCAGGCGTCCAGCATCCGCTCGCGGCCTCGCGGGGTCGGCTTCCGGCCGCATCCACCCCCGCCTTGCCTTCGACCACCTTGGCGAACGCGATGTGACGGTCGCATACGAAGTACACGGACCCGCAGCCCGGGGACACCGTTCCGCCACCGCCCTCCCGACGCTCGTGCTCGGGGGAATCTCGGCGGGGCGTCACCTTGGCCCTGCGCACTTTGACGAGGGTCCGGGATGGTGGCCGGGGCTGGTGGGGCGCGGTCTGGCCCTCGACCCGGCGCGCCGGCCGCTCATCGGCGTAGACTACCTCGGCGGGACCGGCGACGCGAGCCAGATCCTCCGTCCCGTCACCACCCACGACCAGGCCCGCGCCATCGCGGCAGTGCTCGACCACCTGGGCATCGCGGAGGCGTCGTTCGTGGGCGCCTCGTACGGCGGGATGGTCGCGCTGGCCTTCGCCGAACTCTTTCCGGAGAGGACCGGCCAGCTGGTCATCCTCTGCGCGGCGCATCGCACCCATCCCATGGCGACCGCGGTACGTTCGGTGCAGCGGGCGGCGGTGGGGCTGGGGGTCGACTCCGGCGATACCGGCCGCGGGCTGTCCCTGGCCCGCGCCCTCGCCATGACCACTTATCGCAGCACGCGCGAGTTCGAGGGGCGATTCTCACCCTTCGCACTCTCCGCGGGCAGTCCCGGCGGCGACCCGGCCCGCTTCCCCGTGGAGGAATACCTCGAGGCGCGCGGGGCCGACTTCGTTCGCCGCTTCGATACCGAGCGCTTCCTCGCGCTCTCCGAATCCATCGACCTGCACCGCACCCGTCCCGGCACCATGCCGGAGCGCACCCTGCTGATCTCCTTCGATACCGACATCCTGGTCCCCCCGTGGCTCATGGACGAGCTGGCGGCGCGGGACCCCGACGCGGAATCCCCTGCGCGGCACCTCACAATCCCGTCCCTGTTCGGCCACGACGCCTTCCTCAAGGAGACCGAGGCGGTGTCGGCACTGTTGCGGGGAGAGCTGGACAGAGGGGAGAGCGACCCGGCGTCGGCGGGACTTTCGGCGGAATCGGGCGGAGGGACAGCCGCAGCCGGCCCGGGATGCGCGACGCTGAATGGAGCGGAGGCTGGATCCATGCCCACCCTGTCACGAACCCAACTCCACGAAGAGGAGGCGGCACGATGATCCGCCAAGGCCACACCAACGGACAAGCCCCCGTCAACGGACGAACCCCCGCTGCCACCGAACGGTCCCCCGCATCCGGCACATCACCCTCGCTCGTCACCCGCGCCGTCCGCTCAGGCCTCGGCGCCGACACCGGGCACCGCGCGGTCATGCCGCCCATCCACCTGTCCTCCAACTTCCTGTTCGACTCGCCGGGGGTGTACGGCAAGTACGACTACACCCGCTCCGGCAACCCGACACGCGACCTGGTGGCGGACGCCATCGCGGATCTTGAGGGCGGATGCGGAGCGGTCGTCACCTCGTCCGGCATGTCGGCGATTTCGGTCGTCACGCGCCTGCTCTCGGCGGGGGACCTGTTGCTGGCGCCCCGCGACTGCTACGGGGGCAGCCACCGCCTCTTCACCGCCGAGGCCGGGCGCGGATCGTATCGGGTGCAGTTCATCGACCCGACCGATCCGGCGGCCCTCGCCGAGGCGCGCACGCTCCGCCCCCGGTTGATCTGGCTCGAGACGCCCAGCAATCCACTGCTGCGGATCACCGACATCGCGGCGTGGGCCCGGCTGTCCAGGGAGATCGGCGCGATCTGCGTGGTCGACAACACCTTCCTGTCGCCCGTCAACCAGCGTCCACTGGACCACGGGGCCGACCTGGTCGTCCACTCCACGACGAAGTTCCTCAACGGTCACAGCGATGTTGTGGGGGGTGCGGTGGTGGCCGCCGATCCGGACCTGCTGGAGGAGGTGGCCTGGTGGACGAACGCGGCGGGGGTGGCGGGCTCTCCTTTCGACGCGTACCTGACGCTGCGCGGCACGCGCACGCTGCACGCCCGCAGCCGCATCCACGAGGAGAATGCGCTTGAGGTGGTGGCGGCGCTGAGGCGGCACGAGGCCGTCGCGCGCGTGTATCACCCGAGTCTGCCCGAACATCCGGGCCACGAGATCGCCGCCCGGCAGCAGAACGGATGGGGCAGCCTGGTCTCCTTCGAGCTGTGGGGTGGGCGTGACGCGGTGGACGCCTTCGTCAACGGGCTCGGGTGCTTCGCGCTGGCCGAATCGCTCGGCGGTGTGGAGAGCCTCGTTGCCCATCCGGCCACAATGACCCATGCTTCGATGGACGAGCAGGCACAGGCTGTGGCGGGGATCGGGAAGGGACTGCTTCGTCTGTCGGTGGGAATCGAAGCGGCTGCGGACCTCGCGGCCGACCTGGAACGGGCACTTTGCCGTGCGGAGGCGGCTGCATGTCAACTGGTGTGAGCGTACTCAAGTTCGGGTCGTCGGTGCTGGAGCGGCCCGAGGATTATCGATGCGTGGCGGCGGAAGTCTGCGCCGAGATCGAGCAGGGGCGGAAGGTTGTCGCGGTGGTGTCCGCGATGGGCGAGACGACCGACGAGCTGATCTCGGCGGTCAGGTCCGTGACGCAGGCGCCCCCGCATTCGCTACTGGTGTCGCTGCTCGCGACGGGCGAAGAGGCCTCGGTAGCGCTCCTTTCCATCGCGCTGGCCGCGAAGGGCGTGCGCGCGGCCGAGCTCACCACAGCCGAGCTTCCGATCTACACCCGGGGCCCGCTCGAGGACGCCGAACCGGTCGGGGTCGACACGGAGAAGATGATGGAGGCGCTGGAATCGGCGGACGTGGTGGTCGTGCCGGGATTCCTGGGCATGGACGAGACCGGTGTGCCGTCCCTGCTGGGGCGCGGCGGCTCCGACCTGACCGCGCTCTTCCTGGGACACGTTCTCGGGGCGGAGATCCGCCTGGTGAAGGACTTCGACGGGATCTACCCGCAGGATCCTCGCCTGGTGCCCGACGCGGTCCCCTTCCACTTCCTGAGCTGGGAGGGCGTGAACCGCATCGGAGGCGACGTGGTGCAGGTGAAGGCGGTCGACTTCGCGGAGCAGCACCGGCTGGGCTTCCGCGTGAGCGCGCTGGGCGGCACGGGAACGTGGGTGGGACCCCTGGCAGCCCGCGGACAAAATCCCCCCGGCATTCGAGCGGCGATGCATCCGGGCTGACCGCTTCGCTCTGCGTTGCTCCTCGGGCGAATAGCGGCGCTATTCGCCTTTCGTCGCGCCTTGCCAGCCCGGCGCCTCACCGCGCTCGGTGCTCGGGCGGCTTTGTCCACGGACTGCTGGCAGCCGGGACCCCACCCATGCCCGCGCGACAGGTCAGCTGATCACACGCTTGCCGGGCCGCGCCCGGTATTTCTCGTACAGCGACTTGTGCCTGTTGTCGAGGCTCACGCCGCGTCCCAGGATAAACAGATCGGTGACCTGCGTCTGGATCTCGAGCGGGTCGCCGTCAGTGATCATGATGTTGGCGAGCTTGCCCTCTTCGATCGTGCCGATGCGGTCGCCGAAGCCGAGCATGTCGGCCGCGTTGCGGGTCACCGCCTCGAGGGCGGCCTCGTGGGGGAGGCCGTAGGGCACCGCCTGCGCCGCCTCGTACGGAAGCGTCCGCGAGGCGGATGAGTTGAAGGTCGCAAAGGCGATCTTCACACCGGCCGCGTGGAGTTTGCCGGGGTTGGCGTACGCCTCGTCGTAGGATGCGTCCTGCCCGGAGGGCATCGCCTGCGTTCCCGAGAGGATGATGCCGACGTCGTTCTCGGCCAGCCAGTCGGCGATCTTCCAGGCCTCCCGGCCCCCGGTGATGACGAAGCGGATATTCTGGCCCTGCGCCCACTCGGCGGCGTTGCGGATGTTGCGCTCGCCGTTGGCGGACAGCAGAACCGGCATTTCGCGGTTCACCACCTTGGCCATCGCCTCGTTCTTCAGGTCGCGCGGCAGGTCGACGCCGGCCTTGACCGCCTGGTCGTAGCGCCGGGCTGCGTCGAGCCAGTCGTCGAGCTGCGCGACCGCTTCGCGGTAGCGTTCCTGCGCCGCCGACCAGCCGCCGCCGCCACCACCGCCACCGCGCCTTCCGAAGCGCCCGCCGCCACCTCCCAGGCTCGGGTAGTTGATCACCATGGCGGCTCCCGGATCGACCCACATCTCCTCGACCGTCCAGCCGTCGAGCCCCACCAGCGAGGCCTGCCCGGCCACGGTCCCGCCCTGCGGCGCGGCCATGGTCAGGGTGATGCCGTTGGCGCGTGCCACCGGGATGTGCTCGGTGGCGGGGTGGATCGCGGTCGCGGCCTGCAGGTGCGGATTGAAGTTGCCCTGCTCGCGCGCGTCGTTGGTGACGTCCACGGCGCCGATCTCGGTCAGGCCGAGACCGCTCACCGCGTCGAACATGCCCGGGTAGACGTGCTTGCCAGCGGCGTCGACCACCTCGGCGCCCTGCGGCACCTGCACGTTCGGGCCGGCCGCGACGATGCGGCCGCCTTCGATCACAACCGTGCCCACGTAGGTCTCGCCGGCCAGGGTGTGGACGGTGCCGCCCACGATGGCGTAGGTCTGGGCCGAGGCGGGGAGGGCGATGGCCAGCGTCGCGAGGACCGCGACGGCCTCAAGTATGCGTTTCATCAGTTCGATCCCCCGTGTTTCTCGATGAGCGCTTCCTTCTCGGCCTCGATGGCGGCCTGGCGCTCGCGGTCCATGTCGATGTCGAAGTATAGCTTGCCGTCCACGTAGGTCTGCACGCACTTGCCGAACATGCTCAGCGGATGGCCTTCCCAGATGGCCAGGTCGGCGTCCTTGCCCACGTCGATCGAACCCGTGCGGTCGTCGATGCCGAACTGGATAGCGGGGTTGAGGGTGACCAGGCGCAGCGCCGGCTCCTCTTCCATGTCGCCCCACTTCATGGCCTTGGCGGCCTCCTGGTTGAGGTGGCGGATCTCCTCGCCGGAGTCGGAGTTGATCGACACCAGCACGCCGCGCTCGGTCATGAGCGCCGCGTTGTGCGGGATCGCGTCGTAGGCTTCGACCTTGTACGCCCACCAGTCGGAAAAGGTGGAGGCGCTGCCGCCGTGGGCCGCGATTTCGTCGGCGACCTTGTAGCCTTCCAGAACGTGCTGGAAGGTGCGGATCGTGAAGTTGAACTCCTCGGCCAGGCGCATCAGCTGCAGGATCTCGTCGGCGCGGTAGGAGTGCGAGTGCACCCAGCGCTCGCCCTTCAGGATCTCCATGAGGGCCTCGTGCTTGAGGTCGCGCCGGGGCGCCACCCCCTGCCGCCCCCCGGCCTCGTACGCGTCCCATTCCTCCATGTACTCGCTCGCGTCGAGGAAGGCCTGGCGGATCACGTCCTGCACGCCCATGCGGCTCGCGGGGTAGCGGGCCGGTTCGCGGTCGCGCTTGGTGTTCTCGCCCAGCGCGAACTTGATGCCCTTGCGCGCACCGATACGCAGTTCGTCCGCGTCGGCGCCCCAGCGCAGCTTGATCACCGAGTTGCCGCCCCCGATCGGGTTGGCCGAACCGTGCAGGATGTTGATCGTGGTGACTCCGCCCGCGAGCGCGCGGTACATGCCGATGTCCTCGGGTTCGAGCACATCCTCGATCGTGACCATCGCCGACACGTTCACCGATCCCTCGTTGATGCTGAGCGCGGCCATGTGCGAGTGCGCGTCGATGATCCCGGGGGTGACGAACTTCCCCGTCGCGTCGACCACGGTCGCGCCGCCCGGGGCGTCCAGCCCGGTGCCGATCTCGGCGATCTTGCCGTCGCGCACCAGGATGTCGGTGTTCTCGAGGGTGCCGTGTGAGGCGGTGAGCACGGTGGCGTTCCGGATCAGCGTGACGTTGTCGTCGCGGTAGGGTCCGGTGTTGGCGCTCATGGGGACAGGGGGCGCGGACTCGTCGAAGTCGCTTCCCCGGCCACCTCGGCCCGGAGGCCCGCCACGCCCGCCCCGTCCGCGGGGGCCGGCTTCGGCCTCTTCGTCCTCCTCCTCATCCTCCGCGACCTCCTCGTCGCTGTCTTCCGCATCCTCCATCTCAAACATCTCGCCGTCCACGAAGACCACCTCGACGCGCGTCTCCTCGTCGAAGAGGCCGCCGTCGGTCACGACCAGGTTGGCGATCTTGCCCTCGTCGACCGAACCGAGCCGGTCCGCCACGCCGAAGATCTCGGCGGGGGAGAGGGTGAGCGCGCGCACGGCCGCGTCCTCGGCCAAGCCCTGGGCCACGGCGCGGCGCACCGCGGGGAGCACGTCGCCGGGGCCGCTCAGGCCGCCGGAATAAAAGGCGAACTGAACGCCCGCGCCGGCCAGGGTCGCGGGCGTGGTGGGCGCGCGGTCGTAAAGGCGGAGTTGCGACAGACTCGGGACGGCCTCTGGGTCGCCGCCGCGGGACGGCTCGGGCCAGTCGAGGTTCACCAGCGCGGGGACGCCGTTTTCGGCCAGCACATCGGCGGCTTCGTACGCGCCCTGCGCACCGTAGACGATCGGTCGCACCCCCATCTCGCCGGTGGTGGCGAGGGCGCGGCCGATGTCGGAGCGGCTGTCGGCGGGGAAGAGCGCAGGCCAGCCCTCGGCGAACTGCATGCGGATCGGCTCGAGCGCGAGGTCCCACTCGGGGCGCCGCTTGCCGCGCGGGTCGGCCTCGTACGCGTCCCACGCCGCCTGGTAGTGCATGGCGTCGTAGTAGAGCTGCTTCAGGTAGGCGAAAACGCCCATTGAACTGCCCGGGTAGCCGGAAAAGGTTCGCGAGCGGTCGCGCAGGTTGACGCGCATGGCCACCGGCGTCGCGACCACCATCTGACGCGGGCGGTCGAAGGAGCGCAGGTTGAGGACCGCGGCCTGGCCGGGGACCAGCCCGGCGTGCAGCGTGCTGACCACGGTCGTGAAGCCGGCGTCGCGCCACTCGCCGAAACGGTCGTCGCCGTTGTCGATGTCGTCGGCCGCGGTGACCCAGGTGGAGGTGCCGGGACGGTCCTCGGGGCCCCACGAGTGCGGAGGCGCCTCGCTGTCGTCGCCGCCTCCGCCGAAGCCCCCGAAGCCGCCGAAGCCGCCCCCCGCCTCGGAGCCGTGCCCGAGCGTGGTGAGCGCGTCGAAGAGGCCGGGGTAGACCGTCTTGCCGGTGCCGTCGATGACCCAGGCGCCGGCGGGCGGATCGACGCCGCGCCCGACAGCGGTGATGATGCCGTTGTCGACGACCACGGTGGCGCCGTCCAGGGTGGCGCCCGAGACGGTGACGACGCGCGCGTTCTCGATGACGAAGAGGCGCACGCCGTCGGGACGGGTGGGGCGGGGCTGGGCGTCGAGCGCCAGGGGGGCCGCCGCCAGGAGGGTGGTGACAAGGGGGACGATGGCGGCAAGGAGCGTGGGCGCGCGTGGGGCCCTGGCCGTGCCGGGTTCGCACCCCGGGGTTCGTGCCTTCATGGCTGCTTTTCCGGAAGGGGTGATGCGTGATGGGCAACCGATATGGTAAGCTGTTAGCCCGCCCGAGGACACCACCCCATGACCCCACCCCCCTTCCACCTCTTCGGCACGCCGCACATCGTGGCCATGGCGGCCATGCTGGTTGTGCCCGCCGCGCTCTCGGTGGCCGTTCGGCGCGCGGACTCGGAGCGCGCCACGCGGGTCGTGTGCGTGATCTTCGCGGGCGTGATGCTGGTCAACCAGGTGGTCTACTGGTGCTACCGCTACGTGACCGAGGGGGCGGACACCTTCGTGCGCGAACACCTGCCGCTTCACGTCTGCGGCATGACCGTGCTTCTTTCGGTGGCCACGCTGCTTTGGCGGGGGCGCTTCACGTACGAACTGTTGTACTTCTGGGGCCTGGCCGGCGCCGCCAACGCGATGGTCACCCCGGAGCTGGTCGAGGGCTTCCCCCACTACGTCTTCTTCCAGTACTTCCTCTCGCACGGGGGGATTGTGGCGGCCGCGCTCTTCGCGACATGGGGGCTGGGTATGCGGCCCACGTTCCGGTCGCTGATCCGGGCCTTCGTGGCGATGAATGCCATGGCCGCCGCGATTGCGTGCGTGAATCTGCTGCTGGACAGCAACTACATGTACCTGTGCGAAAAGCCGGTAACCGCCTCCCCCTTCCTGTTTCTGCCGTGGCCGTGGTATATATTGTGGTTGGAGGTGTTGGCGCTGGTGTTCTTCGGGTTGCTGTATCTGCCGGTGCTTCTGGTAGAGAGAAGTAAATCACAGTTTACAAAAATGTAAGGCTGGATTGACAGATGAAGGCAACGATGTGGAGGTCGGGAGCCGCCGGGGCGCTGCTACTCGTGGCGGCCGCCGCCTGCACGAACGGGGACGACGGTACGGGGCCCAATCCGGCGGTACCCACGACGATCGACATTTTCCCCGACTCGGTGCTGCTGACCTACATCAATGAGGGGGAGCCGTTCCGCGCAACCGTGTACGACCAGAACGGCAGCGTGATGAGTGCGCCCGTGTCCTGGTCCGTCTCCGACACTTCCGTCCTGACGGTGGACGGTGACTCCGTGAACGCGACCGTGACCGCGGTTGCGAACGGCACCGCGATGCTGCTGGCCACCGCCGGGGAAGCTGCGGACACGGTGACGGTGCTGGTGCAACAAAGGGGGTCCGGACTGGAGATCCTGTCCGGCAACGACCAGGAGGGGCTGCAAGGCACGACGCTGTCCGAGCCGCTTGTCGTGAGCGTCGTGGACTTCGGTGGCACGATCGCCCCGGGGGTGGAGGTTGCCTTCGCGCCGGACGAGGAAAGCGGCACCGTGAGCGACAGCGTTGCGGAGACCGATGCGGAGGGACGGGCGTCGACGGAGTGGACGCTGGGGGACGGTCGCCGGCAGTCGGTCACCGCGTCGGTGGGCCTGGACCGCCGGAAGTTCCGGGCTACGGCCTTCGCCGACCCTCCCATGCCCGACTACGCGTTGCTGGAGGCTCTCCACTTCACCCGGCTGGATCCGCTCGACACCGATACCATCGAGGTCGGCGCCGTCATCTCCAACCTGGGCGACGGTGCCGGCCCCGCGAGGTTCCCGGTGCGGCTCACCCTCGACGGGGCGACGCTTCGGACTCTGCAAGTGGACCAGATCGCGCCGGGTACCACCAGGATTGTGACCTTTCCGATAGGCCCGCTCGAGCTGGGCACGCGGCAGGTCGGTCTGGAAATCGATGCGGGGGACGGGATCGTGGAGTGGGAGGAGGAGAACAACTCGGCCGCCGGGACCCTGACCGTGGTGCGACAGCGCTCGATCAGGCTGCGGGAGCCGGTAACGCTGGAGTCGTCAACGGTCGGGGAGGTCTTCCTCTTCCGGGTCGAGGTGCCGGAGGCGTCGGACGAGGCTCTCAACATTGAACTCTCGGGCGGTTCCGGTGACGCCGACCTCTTCGGGCACTACGACGAGCGTCCCGGCTATCGGTACCAGTACCGGTGCTTCGGCGTCGACACGGGCGCCGACGAACTGTGCCAGATGGCCCCCGCCCGCGCGGGAACCTACCACATCGCGGTGCACGCGTTCACCGCCTTCGGCCCGTCGACGCTGACGGTGACCGTCGGCGGGAAACCCGTGGATCCGTTCGACATCGAACTGGTGATCCTGGACGGTGGAACCGGCGAGCAGGAGAGCGCGTTGGCCCGGGCGGCCGAGCGGTGGGAATCCGTGATCGTGCGCGATGTCTTCGACTGGGACCACGGTGCCTTCGACCGGGTGCCCGCCGGAACGTGTGGTCCGGGCTCGCCGGAGGTGACCGACGAAGTCGACGACATCCGCGTATTCGTCACGATCCACGCGATCGACGGTCCGGGGAACACGATGGCACAGTCGGGGCCGTGCTGGGTGCGTCCCTATCCGCTCGAGGGGGCGGAGGGAATCTGGCTGCAACCCACCCTCGCCGCCCTGGTCCTCGACGAGGCCGATGCCGTCCAGATGGAGTCCGCGGGAATGCTCGAGTCGTTCGTCACCCACGAGATGGCGCACGCGCTGGGCTTCGTTCCCGCGGTCTGGGAGCGACACGGCCGGCTGCGGAACCCGTCCCTGCCGGACAGCCCCGGCGCCGATACGCACTTCGACGGACCGCTGGCGGTCGCCGCGTTCGATGCCGCGGGGGGGACGGGGTATATGCGCGCGAAGGTGCCCCTCGAGAATGGCGGGACGGCGGGTTTCTCCGATTCGCATTGGCGGGAGAGCGTGTTCGGGGACGAGCTGATGTCGGCGTTGCTGACGGGCGATGCGCAGCCGCTGAGTCTGATCACGATCGAGTCGCTGTATGACATTGGGTATGAGGTGAATCTGGGGGCGGCGGATGAGTTTGTTGTGAGCAGCGTGGGGGCGAGGGGGATGGGGGGGGTGGTGATCGATCTGGGGGACGATGTGGCGGCGTGGCCGGTGAGGGTGTTGAGGATGGGGGCGGGGAGGGGGAAGTGACTTGAGGAAGTCAGGACCCGCCGGGAGCGTGCTTCTCCTGGCCGCGATCGCCGGTTGCGACGGGGGCGGCACCCAGGTCGAGGGACCGTTGCCGGATCTGGTGCTCGCGAACCTGACTCTGTCGCGCAGCGAGCTTGCTACGGCGGAGACGCTCGACATCGTGGCCGAGATCGCCAACAACGGCGAGGGTGCGACGCCGGCGGCCTTCCCGGTGCGCCTCAGTCTTAACGGTACGACGCTGGAAACGGTCTCGGTCGCCCGGCTCGAACCCGATAGCTCCACCACCGTCGAAATCACCGCAGGCCCGTTCGAGAGCGGGGGCCATACAATCGAGCTGACAGTTGATCCGGATGGTGAAATCGAGGAAGTGCAGGAGGGCAACAACTCGGCCACCAGGTCGATCAGGGTCCAGGAACAGCGGTTGATCGGTCTGAACAGTCCGGTGACCGTTTCGTCCAGCACGGTGAACGAGGTGCTCCTGTACCGGGTCGAGATCACGGAACCGTCCGACGAGGCACTGAACGTCGAGCTTTCGGGCGGGTCGGGAGACGCGGACCTCTTCGTCCACTTCGGGGAGCGGCCATCTCGCCAATACCAGTACCGTTGCCCCAGCGGCAACGCCGCGTCGGACGAGTTCTGCCAGCTGGTGCCGACCCGCGTGGGCACCTACCACATCGCGGTCCACGCGTACACCGCATTCGGTCCATCGAGGCTGGAGGTCACGGTCGGTGGGAAGCAGGTCGAGCCCTACGACGTCGACCTGGTGTTCCTGCAGAACGGCACCAGCTCTCAGGACGACATCATCAGACAGGCTGCCGAGCGGTGGGAGGCGGTGATGGGTCGAGGTGCGGACGATCTGGACTATTCCGAAAACCCCGCCGCGGCAGGCAGCTGCGGGCCCGGATCACCCGGGGTGAACGACGTGATCGACGACACGCGCGTCTACGTGACGATCGATTCGATCGACGGCCCGGGTGGCAGTGAAGGGAACATTGTCGGGCGGGCGTCCCCTTGCAGCTTCAGGATTTCAGTCTTCCAGGCTCCTGACAGCCAGCAGCGGGACACCATCCGTGGTGAAGTGCTCAGAGGCTTCATACTGCTCGACGAATACGATGTGGCGCGTATGGAGAACCTGGGTGTATTGCGGTCGGTCGTGACCCACGAAATGGCTCATGTCTTTGGATTTGGGACGCTTTGGGACGACCACGACCGGCTCCGCAATCCGTCGGTTCCCAATAGGCCCAGCGAGGACACGCACTTCGAGGGTCCATTGACGATCGCCGCCTTTGACGGTGCAGGGGGTACCGCATATGCGGGCCACAAGGTGCCCGTGGAGAATTCGGGGCTCGAGGGATCGGCCGATGGTCACTGGCGGCAGACCGTGTTCGAAAACGAGCTCATGACCCCGTTCCTCGTGTCGGGTGGTCAGCCGATGAGCGCCATCACCCTCGAGTCCCTCTACGAGATCGGGTACGAGATCAACCTCAATGAGGCGGAGTCGTTCGGGCTGTCTCGTGCGGGGATGGCGGGGATGGCCATGCCTCGCGGGCCTGTGATCTACCTGGGCAACGATATCGCCCGGATCCCGATCAGGGGGCTCGACCAGAAGACGGGGCGGGTGGTGAAGGTTATCCATCCTGAGGGGAGGTGACGAGACGCCGCCTCTGGTCGGCCGCAGATAGTATAGTAAACATGACATGTTGTAAACTGTAGTTTACATCACCTTCGAAACCCATGGAGAGAGGAAACAGGATGAAGACGAAGAGAGGCACACGGAGAGCAGGACTGGCGGTGGTTGCGCTGTCGTGCGTGACGATCACTGGTTGCGGCGGCGGCGACGACGGCACGGTTGTGGAGGATCCCGTCCCCGCTACGGTGGCAATCTCGCCCGAGTCGGCGACGATGACCTCGATCAACGCCGTGCAGGGCTTCACGGCCGTGGTGCGTGATCAGAACGGCAGGGTGATGCAGAACGCGACGGTGAGCTGGTCGAGTTCGGACGCGGCGGTTTTCGCGGTGAACGGTAGCGGATCCAGCGTGACGGTTACGGCCGCCGCGAATGGTACCGGAACGCTGACCGCCACCTCCGGCCAGGCGAGCGGGACGGCGTCGGTGGAGGTTGCGCAGGCGCCCGCGAAGTTGGAGATGGTGTCGGGCGACGAGCAGGAGGCAGTCAGGGGGACGGCACTGGCCGAACCGGTGGTCGTGCGGATTGAAGACCAGGGCGGGACCGCAATCGAGGGGGTTGCGGTCACCTTCCTGCCGGATGAGGGGCATGGCTCGGTGAGCGAGACCCTGGTGGAGACCGACGCCGACGGCATGGCGTCGACGGAGTGGACGTTAGGGGCCGACTTTCGCATGCAGTCGCTCGTGGCGTTTTCGGGTGACGCTACGGCCACTTTCAGTGCAACGGCGACGGCCGATCCGCCCATTCCGGATCTGGAATTGGTAACCGTGACCTTGTCGCGGGAGGAAACGACTGTTCTGGAGACCCTCGATGTGACGGCCGAGATCGTCAACCTCGGGGACGGCGCGACGCCGGGCTCTTTCAATGTGGCGGTCAGCGTCGACGGACAAATCGCGGAGACGCTGGAGATCGACCAGCTGGAATCCGATGACTCAACCACGGTCGAGGTGACTTTGGGGCCGTTCGAGGTCGGAAGGCGCACGATCGAGCTGATGCTGGATCCGGATGGCGAACTCGACGAATGGGATAAAGATAACAATTCAGCTTCAGGGTTGGTCTTCGTCGTGGATCAGAAGGTGCTCTCGGTTGGAGAATCGGCGACCGTTTCGTCGACCATCGTGCAGGAGGTCCTTCTCTTCCGCATTGACGTGGCTGAAGCGTCGGACGAAGCCCTGAACATCGTGCTGTCCGGAGGCTCGGGCGACGCCGACCTGTTCGTCCACTACGGGGACCGTCCCGGTCACACGGACGGCTACCGGTGCAATAGCGGCAACCTCGATACCAACGAGTCCTGCCAGATGGTGCCTACGCGGGCCGGCACGTACCACGTCGGCGTGCTGGCGTTCTCGGCCTTCGGCCCGTCGACGCTGGAAGCCACGGTCGGAGGCCGGCCGGTGGAGGCATTCGACATCGAACTGGTGTTCCTGAACAACGGCACGACTTCGCAGGACGACATTGTGAGACAGGGCGCCGAGCGCTGGGAGTCGGTGATGGGGAGAGATGTCCAGGACTATCCCTACTTCACGAATACCCCTTTTCCCGCAAACGCATGCTTCTCGGGTCAGCCGGGCGTGTCCGAGGAAATCGACGATATCAAGGTATGGGTCTCCATCGACTCCATCGACGGTGTGGGGGGCGCAGTCGGGGTCGCGGGACCTTGTCACGTGCGATCGATTTCGTACGGCTTCAACGCAATCGTCTCAACACCGACTGTGGGTGCTCTCATTCTGGACGAAGCCGATGTCGCGCAGATGGAATCGCAGGGGGTGCTCCTGTCCGTTGTGACCCACGAGATCGCACACGTCCTCGGCTTCGGGACGATCTGGGACATTCGCGAATGGCTCCAGGACCCCTCGCTGCCCAGAAGTCCCGACGCCGACACGCACTTCATCGGTCCGGTAACGATTCCGGCCTTCGATGCCATCGGCGGAGGTGGCTATGCGGGAGCCAGGGTGCCGGTCGAGAACGGAGCCGAACCGGGTTCCTCCGACTCGCATTGGCGGGAGTCGGTATTCGGTGACGAGTTGATGACGCCGTACCTGACAGGCGACACCCAGCCGCTGAGCGTGGTTACTATCGAGTCGATGTACGACATCTGGTACGAAGTCGACCTGACCGCAGCCGAGGCGTTCACTCTGTCCAGCGCCGGAAGAGCGGGGATGGCGGTGCCGCGCGGGCCCTTCATCGACCTCAGCAACGACGTGGCCGACTGGCCGATCGTGGTGGGTGACCAGAAGACGGGACGGGTGGTGAAGGTGATCCGGCCGGGGCGGGGGAGGTAGCCCCCCTCATCGAATCAGCAAGACCCGCCGGGTCACCGGGTAGAGCCACTCCACGCCCCGCTCGGTGACCACGGCGTCGTCCTCCAGGGGAATCCGCACCTTGGCGCCGCCCCACTCGGGGTTTGCCGTGTAGGCAAAAAGCTCGACCGAGATCAGCGTGCCCGGACGCAGTTCGTAGGTCATGCGTGTCGGGTTGAAAAACGCCAGCGACGGGCCGATGCCGTGTCCCCAGTTGCCCACCGAATGCGGCCCCTCCAGGCCGGTGCGGGACGGGCCCTCATCGCACCGCCACCCACCCCGACCGCACCGTCCCCCCCTTGTCGGACTCGGCGGTGACCCGCACCGCCCTTTCCCCGCCCGTCGCGCGCACAACCCAGGTCACCGTGTGCGACGACTCGGTCACCGCCTCAAGGAACGGATTCGACCCCGCCAGATGAGGAATCACCGTGCGCGCCGTCCCCTCCACCAGTTCCAACCCCGGATACGTCAACGTAACCGCCGGCGAACGCACCACCTGCCGGTCAATCCGCCCGTCAGGCCGCTCCCGCCCCACCGCCCCCCGATCCGTCACGCTCGTCGGCAGAAATCCCGTATTCGTCACCGTCGCCTCGACGCGGAAGGTGCCGTCACCCAGCGCCGTCACCACGGGGTCGCCCACCGTGATCAGGGGCCCCTGCTCGGCCAGGTACAGGATCCAGGGCAGCTGCTGCGCGGTCTCCTCCTCCAGGAACTCGGGCGGGGGATTCTGTCCCCAGAACTTCGAGTGCCAGCCGCCGATCTCGACCGCGCCCAGCTGCGGATGGTCGAAGGCGGTCCAGTCCGAGAAGTAGCGTCCGCCCAGCTCCTCGTCGTTGAAGCGGTGCTGCTCGGCCTGGCTGATCTCGCCATCGCCGTCGTAGTCGGTCACCCACGCCTCGGGGCCGGGCGAGAACTCGGGCACCCACCCGATCACGCCGTGGTCCCAGTAACCCCACGAGATCAGCGTGCCGTAGCGGTGCTCGGTGGGATGCGTGGCGCTCGGTACCACGGGGCGGCCGGTCGAGCGCGTGTACTCCTCGCCCAGGTGGATGATCAGCGAGAGGTCGATCGGGGGGAAGAGCGACGGGGCGGACGCGGACGGGAGACGGTACACAAACCCGCCCGAAGTGTGCCCGTGCACGATGCCGGTAATGTTCCGGTGCCCGTTGATGAACTCGGCCGCCGCGCGGGTCTCGGGCTCCGAAAGCGGGTAGTCCCCCGCGCCCGGCTGCTTGTGCACCCGCTCCCAGTTGCGCGGGAAGTTGCGGTTCATGTCGATGCCGCCGATGCCGTCCTCGTTGATGGCGCCGTCGCCGTCGTTGTCGATGCCCTCGCGCATGGTCGAATAGCGCGGCCCGGGGAGTTGCCGCTCGGGATCGCGCACCAGGATGCGGTCGTCGTCCGGGTGGAGCGCCCAGCCGCCGTCATCGTCGCGGTAGCGCATCTGCGTGATCCAGCCGTCGCCGTCCAGGTCGTCCGCGGGGTCCTCGTCGGCGGCGCCGTCCTCGTCGTCGTCGACGGGGTGGGTGGTGCTGCGCAGCGACTGGTCGTGAATGAGCGCGAGATCGGAGCCGTCGGGGTTGAACTTGGGACGGATGTAGAAGGCGCGGAGATCGAGCAGGGCGGTGACGCGGGGGTCGGAGCCGTAGCCGTTGAGGAGGTGGCCGATCAGGTGGGTGGCGACGGACGAGGCGGTCAGCTCGCCCGCGTGGATGCCGCCGTCGACGTAGAGCGCGGGCTTGTGGGCCGCGGGGCCGGTGGCCTCGTTGGTGATGGTGATGACCATGAGGGGCTGGCCGCGGTAGCTCTCGCCGACCTGGTGGAGTTCTGTGAGATCGGGGTACAGGGCGTGGAACTCGCGCAGGATCTGGTTGGTCTCGGCGGCCGTGTAGAAGCGGTTCCAGTCGACGGTGCCGTCGGGGGAGACGAGGGACGAGGACTGGGGGGCGGCGGGGGCGGGGGCGAGGGCCGCGAGGGTGAGGGCCAGCGTGGCGGTGGCGATGCGGTGCATGGGTGTCTCCGTGGGGGGGTCTGGATCAACACGAAGCTGGGGGTTGCGCTACGCCGGGGGCAAGCCGGTAGCGGGCGCTCCTGGATCGCCTACCCCTCCACCCGCTCCAACCGCCAAACCTGTACAGACTCCACTCCGAGTTCATCCACGACCCGGCCCAGGATGTAGTCCTCGCCGATCTCGTAGACTTCCAACTCCTCCGGGGTTTCGACGAATCCCTGAATCTGCCCGTCGGGATCGAAGACACTCCACAAGACACCGGGCAGTTCTTCACCCGGTGGCTCGTATTCCTCGACCCAGAGGTAGTCCAGCGCATCGGCCATGACGGAGGCGAAAGCTGGCAAGTGCTCGCCAACCGGCACGGGCTCAAATCCCCTGCGCGTGCTCTCCTTGGCTTCCGAGTCCGCGAGCCGGGAGGCGCGCGCCTCGATGTATCCCTCGACATGCGCCGCGGTCGGCGCACGCATCACGTGATCCCGGCGGACAATCCGAGCCAGCGAGCCGTCCTGCGCGAACACCTTGACTTCGTAGCGATTTGTCGGGCTGACGACGATCTGTTCACCCCAGGGTTCCCTTATCAGCGATCGCCCGAAGATCACTGCGTAGATTGTCAGGTTTTCGGCATCGATATGTCGTTCCAGCCCGGGGTGCGTACCCAATGAACTCTTGAATTCGCCCTCCGCATTCCTGAGTTCGACCGCCACGGTGTCGTTTCTGGTGAAGCCCAGGGAAGAGCCGGCCAGAATCGAGCCGTCGCGCAGCACTGCCAAGGGGACAATTGCGTCGCCCGGTAGATCAGGTTGTCTTTTCCGCACCTGGACTCGGCGCTCTATGTTGCCGGTCGGATCGAAAACGGTCATGGACGGAAGCTGCGGGTTCCAAACGATGACCGAGTCGCCCGGAAGATGAGCGATTTGCCTGACGGGGGCACGGAACTCGCCCGGTCCCTCGCCCTCGCCGCCCCAGGTGTCAAGATGGATCCCAGCTCCGTCAAAGACCCTCAACTCGTGAGAGCCGGCATTGACCACGACAATCCGCCCGTCGGACAATCTGGTGGCATCCGTCGCGACGAAAAGCATGTAGGCATCCTCGCCCTCCAACTTCCCGATTGAGACAACCGGTTCGGAGCCGATTCGCCAACCCAGCCGAGATCCGTCGGCCGGACGAGCATTCATGACGATCGGGACCCCGGTGCTGTCCTGCATCCGGGTGTCGGATCCATCGGGCGATTCGACATCCTGGCAAGCGGCCACGGCCAAGACGGCAACTGTCGCCACGGCTGCGCCTGGCGTATAGTCGGGGAGCCTCTTCATGGCGTCTCTGTCCGTTCTCCAGGTCACAAATCGATCCGCCAACATAACGTCATTCCCCCAGACGTCCCATCGTTCCGGTCCGGCCGGGTGCATCCCATCGGCCTACTGGGCCTCGGCATCTACCTGCCCGAGCGCGTCATGACGAACGACGAATGGACGGAGTACGTCGACACCTCGGACGAATGGATCGTGGCGCGCACAGGGATACGCACGCGCCGCATTGCGGGGGATGAGGAGAGTACGGCCGATCTGGCGCTGGCTGCGGCGCGGGCAGCTCTGGCCGACGGTGCCTTCAAGCCCGCGGATATCGACGAAATCGTCCTCGCGACCGACACGCCCGAGGTCTTCATCCCCGATACGGCGGCGTACGTCCAGACTCGTCTCGGCGCCGGCCACATCCCGTGCTACGACCTGGGCGGCAGCGGCTGCGCGGGGTTCGTGCTGGCGCTGGACATCGCGCGCTCGCGGGCCCTCGCGGACGGCCGCCGGGTGCTCGTGATCGGCGTGGAGCTCCTCACCCGGCTCATGGACTGGGAGGACCGCAACACCTGTATACTATTTGGCGACGCGGCGGGCGCGGCGGTCGTCGGACCGGGCCCGGGCGCGGTCGAAATCGTGGCCGCCACGGCGGGAACGGACGGCAGCAAGAGCGACATTCTCGGGGTGGAGGCGGGCGGCACGCGCATGCCCACCACCATCAAGCGGGTCGAGCAGGGGCTCCACAACCATGTCGTCATGCGGGGACGGGAGGTATTCCGCGAGGCCGTCAGCCGCATGAGCGCGGCCTCCCACCAGGTGCTGGAGAAGGCCGGCGTCTCCATGGACGACGTGGCGCTCGTCGTGCCGCATCAGGCCAACCTGCGGATCCTGGATGCGGTGAAGAAGCGGCTGAACCTCACCGACGAACGGGTCTTCGTCAACGTCCAGGAGTACGGCAACACAGGCTCGGCGTCCGTGCCCCTGGCCCTGTGGGAGGCCCGCGATCAGGGGCGGATCAAGCCCGGTGACCTGGTCCTGCTGACCGCATTTGGCGCCGGGTTCCATTGGGCGGCGGCGCTGCTGCGCTTTCCAGCGGTCCGTGGCTGATTTCCCCGGTCCGCGAGGAATCCCGTAAGTTCAAACGGGGCGCTTAGCTCAGTTGGTCCAGAGCGCCTGCCTTACAATCCCTACAGAGGGGACGTGAATCCCGGCAAGAAATCGCCTAAGTCTAACCAGGACTGTACGATCTGCCGTTCTTGCCGTGAGGCCGTGATCGTGTCTGTCGTGCTCGAACAGCGGGGAAATCGGGTCGAATAGCGGGAGTTTGGCGGGACCGTTGACGGCATCTGACATCGCGTCATCCTGCCCAGCCGCTGCCGGACATAGATCCCGCCCGTGCGGTCCGTGCCCACGTGACCTGACCGCGTTCCGCATCCCTTCCTCAAACTCAAAACGCGAGCGGCGATCAGACTCCCGAAGCTGCGTCACCCAAGGGGTACCGCTGGATTTGAGGCGCCGCCTCACCGTGCGGCTTATTTCTTCAGCCGTGGCTAAGATGACGGCCCTTGCGAGTCCCGTTTGAGAGCCGATGATTTCCGGATTCTGCCACGCCACGAGGAACTTCATGGCCAAGTAGTCGAGGATGTCTCCACCGTGATTCTCAAGTACCTCAAGCGCCGCATCGCGCGCCCCCGTTATACCCGCCGCGCACGCAGAGCTGACGTGGCACTGATAGGAGTCCTGAAAGCTGCTACGCAGGACATCCATCGGAGCCCGATCAATGGCAAGCGCCCTTTGGAACGCCACGCCGGGAACATGTCTTCTCACCGCTCCACCACCGCCTGGACAACGAAGACGTGCTTGCGAACTTGGCTGCCGCACTGGAAGCTCGCGGCGAGATTCTACTTGTTCGGGTTCGGGAGGGGCGACCCCGCATTCTCGGCCGGCGATTGGCCAAGGAGTATCAGAATACCCTATCCACAATCCAGGAGCATCATCAGTTCACATCTACTCAGCTGACCGTCCCACCGGGCTGGAAGGGTCTACGGCCTCTGCCCGGCTGACAGCACTCTGGAAGGCAGGGTTGATCGGTCGCATCCAGGGAGCCTCCCCGAGCGGTGGCCGAGGGTAGGTCGATTCGATCGCGAAATGACAAGCTCGCATCGGGGATGTCAGTCGGGCGCATATCGACGGGAC
Source organism: Longimicrobiales bacterium (assembly GCA_965208295.1). Lineage (GTDB taxonomy): Bacteria > Gemmatimonadota > Gemmatimonadetes > Longimicrobiales > Gaopeijiaceae > Bin94. The sequence goes on from OZ242328.1 coordinate 3,913,003, forward strand.
GCTCGGCCGTTCCCTTCGTCTCCAGCCCCCTCTGGACGGCGCGCCCGGATCTTCCCCGACATCACAGTACCTTGCTCCTCCGATCCCGTTCGAGCCACCTTTCCTCCCTGAGACGACCCCAGACCGCCGGCACCCTTGGCGCGCGCCAAGGCACGGGACGCCAACGCCCGCGATAGTGCCACGCGGCAAACCCCAAACGGTAGCCTCGACATGGCCAGCGAACTGCCGCCGGGCAGCCGATATCCCGACCTCCCGGAGCGCGACCCTCTAGTCGGCGAGATGGTACGCGTCCGAACCCGTCGGTGGTTGGTCGAAGCCGTCACGCCGGCCACCACGCCGAGCGAATCATCCCGCGTCCTACTTGCCTGCGCCGACGACGACGCGCAGGGGCAGGAACTCGAAGTCTTCTGGAAGTACGAACTCGACCGCGCGATTCTCGACGACGAACCCTGGTCGGATCTCGGCGAGCGGGGTTTCGATTCTCCTGAACACTTCGCCGCGTTCCTGAATACGCTGCGCTGGAATTGCACGACCGCCACTGATCCGTCGCTCTTCCAGGCCCCGTTCCGAGCCGGAATCAAGATCGAGGCGTACCAAATGGAGCCACTTCGCAGGGCGCTCCGGCTCCCGCGCGTCAATCTCTTCATCGCCGATGACACGGGCCTCGGGAAGACCATCGAGGCCGGTCTGATCGTCCGCGAACTGCTACTCAGGCGGAAGGTCCGCACCATCGTCGTCGCCGCGCCGCCGTCGGTGCTGGAACAGTGGAAGGGCGAAATGGAGGAGCGTTTCGGCCTCCTGTTCCAGATTCTGGACCGCCAGTATCTGGCGAAGATCCGTCGTGATCGCGGCTTCGGGACCAATCCGTGGTCCACACACAGCCGCTTTCTGGTTTCGCACCGCCTGCTTGCCGACCCCACCTACGCCGCACCGATGAGGGCATGGCTCGGCACGATGCTGCCCGGAAGCCTCCTGGTCCTCGACGAGGCTCATCACGCAGCGCCCAGCCATGGGGGCCGTTACGGGATCGAGTCGAAGTTCACGCGCGCGGTGCGTGATCTCTGCGGCCGCTTCGAGCACCGGCTGTTCCTGTCGGCCACCCCCCACAACGGGCACTCGAACAGCTTCTCGACGTTGCTCGAACTCCTCGATCCGCACCGCTTCACGCGCGGCGTCAAGGTGCGGGGCCGGAAGGATCTGGACACTGTGATGGTGCGTCGGCTCAAGGAGGACATCCGTGCGGAGGTGGGTGGGTTTCCCGTGCGGCATGTCGAGCCGGTGATCATCGATGGGCTCCCGGATGACGCGCCCGAGCTCGTGCTTTCCGGGCTGCTGGACGAGTATCGTGGCCAGCGCGAACGGCGCTTCGCCAACGCGACGGCCCGGGGTCGCGCCGCGGCCGGGCTTCTCGTGGTGGGACTTCAGCAACGCCTGCTCTCATCCATCGAAGCGTTCGCCATCAGCTTGGCGAAACACCGCAAGACCGTCGCGCGGCAGTGGAAGGAGAACGCACGTGCGTCTCCTAGTCGACCTACGACGCACAGTGGTACCGCTCTCGACAAAGGACTGCGGGATGGGTTCCTGGTCGCGCCGGGAGCCGACGCCGAAGCCGGCGACGCGCATGACCTCTACGTGGGAGATGACGCCGCACTTCGGGCGGACGCCGCCGCCGCCGAGGACACGGAGGAAACAGAGCAGATCGAGGCCGCCAACCGTGAAGCCGAGGCCCACCTCCAGCGGGACGCGACCGCCGAATCGATCTGGCGTGAGGAAGTCCGTCTTCTCGACCGCATGCAGGCGGTCGCGGAAGCGGCCCGGACGGCGCCCGACGCCAAGACGCATCGGCTCATCGACTGGATTCGCGAGAACATGTGTCCAGATCTCCCGCCGTGGGGGATGCAGGTCGCAGGCGTCCCGCCCCGGTGGAACAACCGGAGGGTGCTTATCTTCACCGAGAACCGCCAGGGCACCAAGCGCTTTCTCAGGAGGGCGCTGGAGGCCGCGATCAAGGGGACGGATCGGGCCGCTGAGCGCATCGAAGTGATCGACGGGCTGGTAGGCGGACCTCGCCGCAAAGAGATCCAGCGGCGCTTTAACACGCCCCCCGAGGAGGATCCGCTCCGCATCCTGCTGGCAACGGACGCCGCACGGGAGGGGCTCAACTTCCAGGCCCACTGCACGGATCTCTTCCACTTCGACCTTCCCTGGAACCCCGGACGCATCGAACAGCGCAACGGTCGCATCGACCGCAAGCTCCAACCGGCAAACGAAGTCCGGTGCCGGTACTTCAAGTTGCCACAGCGCCACGAAGACCGGGTGCTCGAAGTGCTGGTCAAGAAGACCGAGACGATTCGCAGCGAGCTCGGCAGTCTGGGGAAGGTGATCGACGAAGACATCGAGAAGCGTCTCCGGCAGGGAGGCATCCGCCGGGATGAGGCCGACGCGCTGGCCGCCGAGCTCAAGAGTCTCGACATCGACGCCAAGCGAAAGCAGACCGTCACTGCCGAGTTCGACGACATCCGCGCCCGAAAGCAAGAACTGCAACGGCAGGTCGAGCGGTGCAGAAGCGTGCTTGAGCGATCGCGCGACTGGGTGCAGTTTCGACCGGAAGCCTTCCGCCGCGCCCTCTCATGCTCCCTAGCCATTCAGGGCGCCGCACCCCTCAAGCGAGTGGAGGGCGATCCGGGAAACCCGGTGTGGCGCTTTCCCGATGTGGACGGCCGGGTGGCCGCCGACCCATCGTGGGCGGCCACGCTGGACACGCTCCGGGAGCCGATCAAGCGCGATCAGAAGCGGCTGGAATGGCGCAAAGTGGCGCCGATCCGTCCGGTGGTCTTCGAGGATCCAGGCCGGCTGACCGAGGAGGTCGTGCACCTGCACCTCGAACAGCGGATGGCCCAACGCCTCCTGGCACGATTCCGCGCCCAAGGCTTCGTTCACCACGACCTCTCCCGCGCCTGCCTCGCGCATGTGGCGGACTCCGTGCGCCGCGTGGTCCTGATCGGCCGGCTGTCGCTGTACGGAGAGCGGGCGGAGCGATTGCATGAGGAGATCGTGACGGTCACTGCCCGCTGGATCGAGCCCGACCTTCGCCAGCAGCCCCTGAAACGCTACGCTGCGGATGCGGAGCGGAAGACGCTGGCGCTGCTCGACCAGGTGCTCGATGTAGGGCGGGCGTCCCAGCCCAACGAGACCATTCGCCGGCGGTTGCTCAAGTCGGCGGCACGAGACATCGCCGAGCTGCGCCCGCAACTGGAACCCCGGGCGGATGAGCTGATGATCAAGGCCACGCAGCATTTGCGAGAACGCGGTCGACGCGAGGCTGAGGAACTGCGGGCGATCCTGGTTAGGCAGAGGAAGCGCGTGAGGGCCGAGCTTCGGCTGCACGCGATCCAAGCCGTCCAGCTCGCGCTTGACTTGGACGCCGAAGACCGTCGGCAGATGGAAGCCAACAAGCGCTCCTGGAAGCACCGGCTGGAGCAGTTCGACCGGGACCTCGAGCGCGAACCCGAGCGGATTCGCAACTTCTATCGTGTGCGTGCCCACCGCGTGGAACCAGTGGGACTCGTGTATCTCTGGCCGGAAACCGGGTAGGGGGACCGGTGGCGAAGAGGCCCTCTTCCGAGGTTCGGGCTCACCTCGAATGGCTGGGCTTTATCCAGCCGACAGGACTGGTGGTGTCGGCGCACGCGCTCGAGCAAGCGGGCGCAACGCTGAACCGGCGGGACGTCGAGGGACAGAGGCGTATCGAGGAGTGCGTCCGCGAACTCGTCTTCAAGCCGGACGGCGAGCCGGAGCCCTATCTTCCGGACTTCGAGACCTTCGCGCGCACCGTCCTCGGCTGGAGCTTCTCGCCCGCGGGTTACGCCGGGACGGACGCCGCGCCGATTCCCGAGGAATTGGAAGTCGTCCTCGCCGACTACGGTGAGACCCTCCGCCCGGACTACGCCGTGCGCGAGCGCGATCCCGAAGAAGGTCAGTCGCCCTGGCAACTGCTGGTATCGGCCGTCGAACGGGGCACGGACCTCGAACGGGTCGTGCGCAGGGGGGCAGGCTTAGAGGCGTCGCCGCACGACCGCCTTGAGCGCCTGCTCAGGGCCACCCGCGTACCTGCGGGCGTCCTCTTCAACGGCACGGTGATTCGGCTCGTCTCCGCCCCGCGCGGCGAGAGTTCCGGCTGGATGGACTTCCGGGTCGGCGACCTGCGTCCCGTCGCGGGGCGCCCGCTCTGCGCGGCTCTGCGACTGCTACTCAGCCAGATCCGGCTCCTGACCGGACCGCGGGATCACCGCCTCGCGGGCCTCCTTCGAGCCAGCCGCAAGTACCAGAACGTTGTGAGCGAGCGGCTATCGGAACAGGTGCTGCACGGCCTGTACGAACTGCTGCGCGGCTTCCAGTCGGCGCACGAGGAATCGCGCGGCATCCTGCTCGCCGACGAGTTGGAACAGGACCCCGACGACGTCTACCGCGCACTGCTCACCGTGATGCTGCGGCTGGTCTTCCTGCTCTACGCCGAAGAGCGCGGCCTACTCTCGGAAGACGCCGCCTTCGTCGATCACTACTCCGTCTTTGGGCTCTTCGAACGTCTGCGCGCGGACGCCGGGCTCCACCCCGACACGATGGACGACCGCTATGGCGCCTGGGCGCACCTCGTTGTGCTCTTTCGCATGGTGCACGACGGCGCGGAGTCCGGCAGCATGCGCCTGCCCGCCCGCCGCGGTGACCTCTTCAGCCCGTCCCGTTTCCCATTCTTGGAGGGGTGGCACGGGAGCGCCGCGCCGCAGGTGACCCAGGCCATCAACCCGCCGCTCGTCCCGGATGGGACGATCTACCGGGTTCTCGACAAGCTCCTCCTGCTGGATGGCGAGAGGATCTCGTACCGGGCGCTCGACGTGGAGCAGATCGGGTCGGTGTACGAGACAATGATGGGATTCCGGCTGGAAACCGCAAAGGGCCTGTCAGTTGCAATCAAGTCTCCGAAGAGGAGCGGTGCTTCCACAACGGTGAATCTCGATGATCTGCTTGAGGAGCCGCCCCCGAAGCGGGCGAAGTGGGTGAAGGATCGCACCGAGCGGAAGCTGACGGCGACGGTGACCAGGCCCGTCAAGGCTGCGGCCAGTGTGACAGACCTCCACGCCGCGCTTGCCAAGGTCGTGGACAGCGCGGCCACGCCGGACCTAGTGCCCCGAGGAGCCATGATTCTCCAGCCGAGCAATGAGCGCCGCCGTTCGGGATCGCACTACACGCCGCGCGAGTTGACGGCGCCGATCGTCGAGGAGACGCTGAAGCCAATCCTGGAGCTGAGCGGAGGCGGAGGCGTGCCGAGTGCTTCCGAGTTGCTCGACCTCAAGGTCTGCGATCCGGCCATGGGATCCGGGGCGTTCCTGGTGGAGACCTGCCGCCACTTGGCCGAGTGGCTGGTCGAGGCTTGGAAGGTGCACGGCGGCCGGCCCGATGTCCCGGAGGGGGAGGACGAGCTGATCTTCGCGCGCCGCATCGTTGCACAACGATGCCTCTATGGAGTGGACCGCAACCCGATGGCTGTCGATCTGGCCAAGATGTCGCTGTGGCTGGCGACGCTGGCAAGGGACGAGCCGCTGACGTTCGTAGACCATGCGTTGCGCGATGGCGACTCGCTGGTTGGGCTTACCCGCAAGCAGATCGCCGCGTTCACCTGGAAGCGTGGGTTCTTCCAGCCGCAGCTGGGGACTCGGGTGGACGATGCGGTGGACGACGCCGACGACTGGCGCCAGATGATCCGGGAGGCGGACCCCGCGGTGTCGCAGGTGGAACTGGAGGAGATGTGGTGCGAGGCGGAAGCCGCGCTCGACGACGTGCGATTCTACGGGGATCTGGCGGTCGAAGCGTTCTTCCTTGAGACAAAGGTGAAGGCGCGCGAGAAGCGACGCCTAGCCCATCTGGCGGTGGTGCAGGACGGCGACACGAAGGCGCACCGGGAGCGCTTGACTGAGAAGCGCCGGGCTGGGCCGCCCTTCGCGCCGTTCCACTGGGAGATCGAGTTCCCGGAGGTGTTTCAGCGGGATAATCCGGGGTTCGACGCGTTTGTGGGGAATCCGCCGTTTGCGGGCGGGAGGAACTTGTCAGCGTCCGAAGGCACCCGGTACTCTCAATGGCTTCGGGAACTCCACGCCCAATCAAGCGGCGGCGCTGATCTTGTCGCCCATTTCTTTAGACGGACGTTTGACTGCCTGCGCGAGCACGGCGCCTTCGGACTGATCGCGACGAACACAATCGGGCAGGGAGACACGCGCTCTACCGGCCTTCGGTGGATCTGCCAAGATGGCGGAGAGATCTACCGTGCATTCACCCGCTACAAGTGGCCGGGTCAGGCCGCGGTGGTTGTGAGCATCGTGCATGTCCTGAAGGGAGAGTTCCTCGGGTCGAAGCAGCTCGACGACCGGCCCGTTGAAAAGATCACGGCCTTCCTCTTCCACACCGGCGGACATGACGATCCCGTGAGGCTGGAAGCCAATGAAGATCAGAGCTTCCAGGGGAGCATCGTGCTCGGCATGGGATTCACGTTCGACGATACCGACACGAAAGGCGTGACTTCGTCGCTCGCCGAGATGCGTAAACTGATCGAGAAAGACCCGAAGAATGACGAGGTGATCTTCCCATACATCGGGGGAAGGGAGGTGAACACCAGCCCGGCACAGAAGCCGCACCGATGGGTAATCGATTTGGGGGAACGGAGTGAGTCCGAATGTAGACAGCGGTGGCCGGACTTGATGACCATCCTCGAAGCCAGAGTGAAACCTGAACGGTCCGCCAAAGACAGCAAGAAATACCCGCGTATGGTCCATGAGTGGTGGAAATACTGGAATCCGCGACCGAACCTCTACGCCGCCATCGCCCACCTCCGTCACGTCTTGGCCGTCTCCCGCGTCGGGCAACAATGCGCGATCACGGCCCTCCCATCCCACATGGTCTTCGCCGACTCTCTTATCATCTTCCCCCTCCCCACCCACGCCGCGTTCTGCGCCCTCCAGTCCCGCCCGCACGAGATCTGGGCGCGCTTCTTCGGCTCATCCATGAAGGACGACCTCCGCTACACCCCTTCCGATGTCTTCGAGACCTTCCCGTTCCCCCGCAATTGGACCACCAACCCCGCGCTGGAAGCCGCTGGCGAGGCCTACTACAGCCTCCGCGCCGACCTGATGCGCGACAATAACGAGGGTCTCACCAAGACCTACAACCGCTTCCACGACGCCGACGAGCGCGATCCCGGCATCGCCCGGCTGCGCGAGCTTCACGCCGAAATGGACCGGGCGATACTCAACGCCTACGGTTGGACCGACATCGACACGACCTGCCAGTTTCTCTTCGACTACGAGATCGACGAGGAGGAGTGGAGTTCCCGGCGGAGGAAACCCTGGCGATACCGTTGGCCCGACCCAGTCCGCGACGAGGTGCTCGGCCGTCTCATGGCACTGAACGCCGAGCGTGCTGCCGAGGAGCGACGCGAGTGAAAGCCGTTTCGCGTTGGACTCCGCACGATGAATCACTGGAAGCTTGGGCACACGAAGGTGAATCCGCCTCCCCAGAGCCCCCAGATCCTCGGGATCGCACCGTGTGCCCCATGATTCTGGTGTCACAAGGTGGTGCGGGATCGGTTGCCACGGGACGCAGCGCACGCGACCGTTTAGGGTTCGTACCCCTGTCCATCAGGCCAAGCCCCAGAGTTTAAGGCAAGACCACAAGCCCCGTGACCCCACTTCCTTCCTCATCCTCGGCTGCCACCCCGACCCAAGTCCGGGACGTGCTGACCGACGCCCTCGATCTCGACCTGATCGGTCCGGGTCTCGAGGACGAACACTCGGCGGAACGACTGCCAGGGTGGGAGCGCCCGTCAACGTGGTATCTGACCGGCTTCCTTGTACCCACGGGGACGCCCGCGGCCCAGCGCAGCGACGACGACGCGGACGACGACTACGACGCCGAGGTGCCGGACCGACTCGGGTTGGCGGAGGAGTCCGTTCAGCACGGCAAGCGGTCCAAGCGGACGTTCTTCCCTTCGTCAATGGGACTCACGTTCCTCGTGCCGCAAGCGGCCGCCATGATCCAGGTGACGGCGACCTGGGGCGACTATCGAAGGGGCATGGGCGAGGACTGGTCGGGCAAGCGCGTGGACGCCTGGGTGCGCACGCCGCAGGCCGATACCGTGGAGATTGGGCTGGAGGGGGTCGGGGTTCTGAAGCGTCACCCTGTTCCCGAATCCTGTGGACTCGTCCTCTGTTCCGTAGCGCGCTCGGTCCCCGCGCAGCACCGGAGCGGCGGCCACGAGCCCGAGTTGATGGCCGTGTCGGTGTTCCTCGTCAACGAGCGCCGGGCCGGCGATGAACAGCAGGCCGCCGACGAGACCTACGCGTTCCAGGCCCGGCTCTCGGTCGAGTGCGATCTGCCGTTTCACCCTCGTCTCGATCTCTCCGCCCAGGACTCGGAGGACTGGGACAGGAAGGTTGCCGATCTCCACTACGCCAGCACTCCGGCGTACGCCACGGGTCACGGCGTCTCCGCCGACTGGACGGTTGCGGGTGGGCAGTGCATTCAGGTGCGCACCACCTGGATCGGGAGTGCCGAGGTTCCTGCCACCGAGCCCAACTCCTTGCCAAGTGTGGAACTCTCCATGCATCAGCTCGGCGCCTTGGCCGACGAATCGGCGGCTCGTGACGCGCTACTGCCGCTGGTGGAGGCGTACCGCGATTGGATCGAGGCCCGGTCCAAGGAAGCTGCTCAGCTCACTGGCGAGCATCGTAACACGGCGAACGGGCTTCTCTTGAACGCTCGGCAAGCGGCGAACCGAATGGAAAAGGGGGTGGCCGTACTCGCTGAGGACGCCGACGCGCTGGATGCCTTTCGCGTGGCCAACCGCACCGTCCAGCGCACGCTCGCGCGTCGCATCAAGGTTGCCGACCCGGAGTGGCGGCCCTTCCAGCTTGCCTTCCTGCTCCTCAACCTTGCCGGTATGTCGGATCCCGCGAGTCCCGACCGCGAGACCGTCGATCTGCTCTTCTTCCCCACCGGAGGCGGAAAGACCGAAGCCTATCTGGGGCTCTCCGCCTTCGCGATGGTGCTGAGGCGTCTTCGCAACACTGGAAGCGGAGGACGGGCGGGCGCGGGCGTCAGCGTGATCATGCGCTACACGCTTCGCCTCCTCACGCTCGACCAGTTGTCCCGCGCGGCGGCTCTGGTGTGCGCGCTCGAGTTGGAACGCGCCGAAGACCCCGGCCGGTACGGCGAGTGGCCCTTCGAGATCGGACTGTGGGTCGGCAAAGCCGCCACCCCGAATCACATGGGACGAAAAGGTGATAGCAGAGGCGACACCGCGCGCCGGAAGACGCGGAGGTACAAGGCCAATCCGCAGGCCAATCCCGCCCCGATTCCGATCGAGCGCTGTCCGTGGTGCGGGGCTCCATTCGCGCCCGAGTCATTCACGCTCTTACCCGACGCCGACCACCCACGCGACATGAGAGTCGTTTGCAGCAACTTCGAGTGTGAGTTCTCCGGCCAGCGCCCCCTGCCCATCGTCGGGGTCGATGAGCCGCTCTACCGCAGGCTTCCGGCGTTCCTGATCGCGACAGTGGACAAGTTCGCCGCACTGCCATGGGAAGGTCCGTCCGGAGCGCTGCTCGGAGGAGCGGACAGGTACGATGCGGAAGGCTTCCACGGTCCGGCCTCAGCTGGAAGCGGCAAAAAACTGGATGCGCCCTTGCCGCCGCCGGACCTGGTGATCCAGGACGAACTCCACCTCGTCACGGGACCGCTGGGGACGATGATGGGGCTCCACGAGACCGCCGTCGAGGGACTCTGCTGCTTGAGCGCGGCCGGTGCCGAGAGCAAGCCGAAGATCGTCGCCTCCACCGCCACGGCCCGCAGGGCCACGGATCAGGTGCAGGCTGTCTTCGCGCGGGCCGGAACGCAGGTCTTCCCGCCGCCTGGACCGAATCGGCGCGACTCCTTCTTTGCCAGAATCGTCCCCGCCGACGAAGTCCCGGCGCGCCGATACCTGGGCATCGCGGCGACCGGCCGGAACCCGAAGGTGATTATGAGGCGGGTCTTGCTGGCGCTTATGGGAGCCGCCCAAACACACTTCCTTCAGGCGGGCGGGCGGAAGAACAAGGACAACGCTGCCGACCCGTACATGACGCTGCTCGCCTACTTCAACAGCCTCCGCGAGTTGGGGGGCGCGCGGCGCATTGTCGAGGAGGAGGTGCAGAACACGCTCAAGGGGAGGGGGATGCGCCGCCGTCTCGGCGAGGACCGCGGTCTCTTCCGCGACCGGACGCTCTATAGCGAGGTGATGGAACTCACCTCGCGCGTGACGACGGACCAGGTGGCGACGGCGTTTGAGCGGCTTGGGCGCGGGTTTCACGAGAGCGATCGAGTGGATTGCGCGCTTGCAACGAACATGATTTCGGTCGGTCTGGATGTAGCCCGGCTCGGCCTGATGGTCGTCAACGGACAGCCGAAGACCCACGCCGAGTACATTCAGGCGACGAGCCGCGTCGGCCGAACGAAGCACAAGCCGGGTCTGGTTGTCACCCTGCTCAACGTCCACAAGCCGAGGGACCGGTCGCACTACGAACGCTTCCGCCACTACCACGAGACTTTCTACCGGTCCGTCGAGCCCGCCTCCGCCACACCGTTCTCGGCACGCGCACTCGACCGCGGACTCGCGGGCGTGCTGGTTGCGCTGGCCCGGCATTCCGATCCGGTCCTGACCCCGGCGCTTGGCGCCGAAGCGATCCGGGACGTGCGCGCCAAGTTGGAAGACCGCCTCATCAGAGTGTTCCGCCAGCGGCTGGAGCACCAGCCGATATCCAGCGCTGAGGAGCGGCAAGAAACGGCCGAAGCCGTTCGCAGCCGGATCGTGGACCTGCTGGATTCCTGGACCAAGATTCTTGATGACCACCACAAGGATGGCGTCCGCCTTCAGTACCAGCAGTACGAACAGCGCCCCGCCAAGCCGCTGCTTCGCCACCTCCTGGATCCCGATCCCGGGGATGAGCATGCCCGAAAGTTCCGGGCTAATCGGTCCCTCCGCGACGTGGAGCCCGAGGTGCACCTGTACGTTAAGGATCTCCGCGATGCGAAGGGGGCCATGTGAATCCGAAGTCCACCGGCCAGATTCGGCGGAGCCAAGTGATCACCACCTATGGACCGGGCGCCCTGATCGATCTGCCCAGGGATTCCGCTGTCGTGGCGGGCATTGATGGCTGGGGCGCGTCGCTGGAACGCATTGACGAGCCCCGGGTCCGGCGCACCCTTTCCCGCATGACGGGCGTCAAGAATCCAGAACTCCGGGTTCCCCCCACCCCCGACCCGACCGAGTATTGGCGCGCCTCGCCCAAGGGGATCGATGCCTACCGATTCCCGGAGTGGTTCGTGGTGCAGGAGGCGCCGGGCGCGGCCAGCGCATCGGGATCTCCCGACAAGCCTCGCTCGCGACGGCTGGTGCACCGAAAGCACCTTGACGACCGGCGCAAGTACGACGGCCGCCCGGTCGTGGCGACGCGATTCGTCGTTGCCTGCCCCAGAGGCCATGTCGCCGATCTCCCGTGGCGCTACTTTGTCCACGGCGGTACCGAGCCGTGTCTGGGACAACTGTGGCTCGACGAAACGGGCGCGACAGGGGAACTGGCGAACCTCCGGGTTCGGTGCAGTTGCGGACAATCAAGGTCTATGACCGAGGCGAACGAGCTCGGCCCGAAGCGGCTCGGCACCTGCACGGGCGTCCGGCCGTGGCTGGGGCCGGACGCGCGAACAGATTGCGATCAATTTGGCCGTCTGCTCATCCGTACCGCGACAAACGCGTACTTCCCGCTCCTAGTTCGCGCGCTGTCGATCCCCGACAAGCGTTTGGCCATCGATCAGAATGTGGCGGATCTGTGGGACTACCTTGACATCGTGACCGACGTGGCGGAGCTCGGCTTCATCAAGCGGAAGCCGAAGGTGGCCGCCGGACTACAGGGCTTCGACGACGCGGAGGTGATCGAGGCGATCAAGCGCAGAAGGAAAGGAGATGCCGGGGATCGGTCCGTAAAGGAAGTCGAAATCGAAGCGCTGCTCGCCGTACCGGAGGGTTTCGGAGACGATGTGCCGATCGATCCCAATTTCCACGCCCGCAAGCTCCGGTTCGGACCCGGCTCGGGTCGCTTCCGCGAGTTCATCGAGACGGTCGTGCAGGTGCACCGATTGCGCGAGGTGCTGGCGCTGGGCGGATTTACCCGTCTGGAGGCCCCCATGCCGGACATTGACGGGGAGTACCGGGATGATGTCGAGCGGGCTGACATCTCCCTCGATCCGTCATGGTTCCCTGCCGTAGAGAACAGGGGCGAAGGCGTTCTTCTGCACTTCTCCACAGACGCCGTTCACGATTGGCGGGAACGCTCAGCCGTTCGCCAGCGAATCAATGATCTGGAGACTGGCCACGCGGCGTGGGCGACTCGGCGCAAGCACGCTCCTAGATTCCCAGGAGGCGTCTATGTGATGCTGCACACCTTCTCGCACATGCTGCTTCAGTCGATTTCGGACCGTTGCGGCTACCCGGCCGCCTCGATCCGGGAGCGCGTATACATGGACCGCAACTCCAAGCGCTTCGGAGTCCTGCTCTACACCTCCAGCCCGGACGCCGAGGGCACGCTGGGAGGGCTCGTGCAGCAGGCGCGGCACATCGACGGCCACATCGAGCGTGCTCTGCGCACGGCGGCGCTCTGTTCCAACGATCCCGTGTGCGCGCAGCATTCGCCGGCGTCGAGCATCGAGGAGCGGTGGTTGCACGGCGCGGCCTGTCACGGATGCGCACTCGTCGCCGAGACATCCTGCGAGATGCGGAACGACTATCTGGACCGTGCCCTGGTGGTGCCGACCCTCTCTGAGGGCGACGCCGCGTTCTTCTCCAACGAAATCTGGCTGTGACCGACGCGCTCGCGGCCATGCCGGGGCACCTGCGCAAGCGTCTGGTGCATTCGCTGGACACCGGCGCGTTGGCCGCGCCGTACTCGCCATCGGCGCTCCAGATGGCGCTCGGCTACTCCGACCCGATGGTGCTGGCCGCCTTGGAGCGCTTGGCGGCCAAGGGCATCACCGACCTCGTCGCGGCGCAGTGGATCGGAGCCTTGGACCATGCTGTGGCTGCGGCTCCGGCACCCGACCTCGTGTGGTCAGGCCCGGAAGTGCCGGGGGTGCCTGCCCGCGACACCCGCCGCGTCTACGACGAGCTCTTCACATCGGCCACCCGGTCGCTCTGGGCGGTAAGCTACGCCTACTTCGATGGCCCGCATGTTTTTTGCCTGCTTGCCCGCCGAATGGAGGAAATCCCCGGGCTACGCGTAACGCTCCTGCTGAACATCCACCGAGGCCACAACGACGCCACCGTTGCCTCGGATTTAGTCCGCCGCTTTGCGCACCGATTCTGGTCCGAAGACTGGCCCGGTCCCATCCGTCCATCCGTGTTCTACGATCCCCGCTCCGTGGATCCGGAGGTCCGGGGAGTACTTCACGCGAAGGCCGTGGTCGCGGACGAAGAACGCGTGTTCATAACGTCTGCGAACTTCACTGCGGCCGCCCAGGACGACAACATCGAACTGGGGCTGCTTGTGCGGCACCGTTCCCTGGCTCTTGGTGTGGTCAGGCACCTGCAGGGTCTCATCGACCGCGGGATGCTCGCAGCGCTGCCGAGGGAGTGACGCGGAGCGGGTCCCCCTTTCCAGACGTTCAGCAGCCCCGCCTGCCCATACATTCCGCTTATCAGGTGTACTCGAGATGGCGTGAATCCCGGTAGAGTCAGGGGCTGGCGCGGTGCCCTTAGGGTACGTCTAAGTTCAATCAGGACTGCACGATCTGCCTCTCTTGCCGTTAGAGGATAGCTGAATCCCATCGCGCCAGAATGGCGGGAAGACCGGGTCGAAGGGCGGGGATATTGCGGGACCGTTGAACGGCGCCGGCACTGATCCGATGGAGCAGGCCTTCATCGGCGGTGCGGGCTCGCATGGTCCCGCGCGGAGGAGCGGAATAGTTGATCCCGACGACTGCTCCGGTGGCCACGGCGTGGGTGGGTCCATTGAATGGCCACCGAGAATCCCACAGATTAGATTCCCCCGTCACATCCGGGCTGTTTCCGCGCCGAAACGCTTGAGGAGAAACCGAGCAATGCTGTCCAGCTTCACGATCAAGGACTTCAAGAGCTATCGCGAGGCAACGCTGAAGCTGGCACCGTTGACGGTCCTCATCGGAGCGAACGCGTCGGGCAAGAGCAACGCGATCGAGGCTCTGCGGCTCCTCTGTTGGATTGCCCAGGGCAACAAGCTGGGAGCAATTCGCTACGCTGTTCAGGAAGAGGAACGGGCGATTCGGGGGACTGTCAGGGACCTCGGCTTCCGGAGCAGGCGGGTGTTCTCCCTGTCGTGCCAGACGACTCATCGGCAGTGGGACAACTACTTGATCAGCCTCCTCCGGCAGCGAGAGGACGGTGAGCTACACATCGTCGACGAGAGATTGACCGGCTCGGATGAGCGTGTCCCCCTCTTCGAAGTCGCCGCTTCGAAAGAGACCGGAGGAGATGTTCGTGTCGCCTACAACAACTTCGCTCGGGGTGGCAAGAAGCCGCATTTGACCTGCACCGATCAAATGGCGGTGTTGGTGCAGCTCCAGAGTTCTGCTCGCTTTGAGCGTGGGCACAGAAAGGCTCTCAGGGAGATACCGAGAATCTCCAGGCGTTACCAGCACTGGTTGTCCAGCATCGTTTTCTTGGATCCCCAACCGACTGCCATGCGGAAGTACAGCTTCAAGACCGAACGGATGTTGACCGGAAACGGCGACAACCTGTCCGGGGTCTTGTACCACCTCTGTGAGAGAGACGGATCGGGACCTGAATTGCTCCAGTTCATCAAGTCGTTACCGGAGCAGGACATAGGGAAGATCGGCTTCATTGAGACACCACGCGGCGAAGTCATGGTCAAGCTGACCGAGACGTTTGGTGGGAGAGACACCCAATACGACGCAACCCTACTGTCGGATGGGACGCTCCGGGTCCTCGCAGTCGCGGCGGCGGTGTTGTCTGCGGCAGAGGGAAGCTTGGTGGTGATCGAGGAGATCGACAACGGCGTACACCCCAGCCGGGCGGCAGAGCTCCTCCGTCGGCTGTTACGCGTCGCCACGGAACGTGATCTCCGTGTCCTGATCAGCAGCCACAATCCCGCTCTTCTCGATGCCCTGCCGGACGATGCGGTGCCCAACGTCGTGTTCTGCTATCGCGACCCCGAGACTGGAGACAGCCGCTTGGTTCGCTTGGCGGACATTCCAGACTATCCCGGCCTTGTCGGCCAAGGAGCTGTCGGTCACTTGATGACGCGAGGGATCATCGAACGGTTCGTCAAGACTCGTCCGGCGCCGGGGGAACGGAAGCAGCGCGCCCGTGACTGGCTTACGGGCCTTCGGCAGCAGGTCGGTTAGCCGAAATGCCCGAAGTCATCGTCGTTGACACGACAGTGCTACTTAACGTGCTCGATGTCCCCGGACGCAATCAGCACCGTGCCGTTGTCCTCGAACGGTTTGAGGAGGTGACGGAGGCCGGCGCCAGCCTGCTTCTGCCGATGGCAGCCGTGTTCGAGGCGGGGAATCACATTGCCAAGCTTTCGCATGGCCAGCGGCGCCGCCGCTTCGCAGTCATATTCTGCCGTCAGGTTCACGCCGCGCTGAACGGAGAGGCGCCATGGGTGTTGGTTCCGTTGCCGAGGGCTGACCAACTCTCCAAGTGGCTCGGGGATTTCCCGGATTCCGCCATGAGAGAAGTGGGCATGAGTGATCTCTCGATGATCAAGGCATGGGAAGAGGCCTGCTCCCGGAACCCGCATCGACGGGTCTATATCTGGTCGCTGGACGCGGGACTGCGAGGATATGATCGCAAACCGTGACTGTTTCGACTTGTTAGGGCTTCCTGGGTGACGATGTCGACCCGACTTAGACCCGGTTATGACGGTGGCGGCTGCTCACGCAGCGGACGGCTCCCGCAGTACGCGGCGGCGCTCCATGCCCCCCTGCTACACCGATGATCTCACGTAGCCTTGACCTCTCGAGATTGGATCAATGATCGACGACAGCATTGCATTCGAATTGCCGGCACCTTGGTCTCAAGAACCATTTCACATCGATCAGATTGGGCCGGTTAACTACCTCGTAGGCCCCAACGGGAGCGGCAAGACGCGCTTCGCTTCCGAGTTGCTGAAGACACTCCATAGTCGGCCAGGTGGCGCTCGTTTACTGAGTACGGATCGGCTCATGGGAATGGCAAATCCCGGCTCGATCGGGCCCTATTTTGGTGACAACTTCAACTCTGGTTATGCAAAGAGTCATTTCAAGCAGCTCCGTCGGGCAGGCACAGAGGGTTCGGGGATCGACACCATCTTGTTGCTCGAAGACCGAATCGATCTTCGGATTCGGATAGAGGCTATTTTGGGCCAGTTGTTCGGCCGAGATGTTGCCTTTGAGTGGGATTCGGGCAATCTCGTGCCAATGGCCGTACGGCGAGCCGGTGGAGAGATGTATCGACTGGATCGTGACGAGTGTCACGGAATCAAAGAGCTCGTCGTCCTGTTGACACATTTGTATGATGATCGACATCGCTACCTGATCATCGATGAACCAGAGCTCAATCTGCATCCCCAATACCAGGCATTCTTCATGCAAGAGGTCCGCCAGGTTTCCAAAAGAGTTGGTGACCCACAGTCGATGAAGATCATGTTCCTGATCACGCATTCGCCGTTCATAATCGACCTTCAGTCGAAGGACGACATCCTGTCTGTCGTTTCCTTCGACCTCGCCTACGCTGTCCCTAGGCAGATCGCCAGCACGGTTGCTCCGGAAGTGTCTTCCGCCTTGCACGCAAAGGGGCGATTGAGCGCACACCACAAGCAGCTGTTCTTTTCAGATCGACCCATCTTTGTGGAAGGACATCACGATGCTCGGATACTTGAGGCATTGATGGAGGCGGCGGGAATCTCCGTAGCCTCAGCTGGAAGTTGCATCATTGACTGCGGCGGCGCCGAGGAGGTGAACCACTATCTGAGGTTGTGTCAGGCGCTCGATAAAGAAGCCCATTTCGTCTATGACCTCGATAGTTTGTTCAAAGGCCAGCTGCGCTCGTGCATTAGAGCTGACAGTTCGATCACTAGTTTCTTGGTGTCTGCAGGTGTGGGTGCCGACTTCGGCAGATATGTTGGCGAACTGGACAGGAGGCTTACTCAGTTGATCGACTATATACAGGATGGGGCGCTAGGCGACGACCTAGGCAAACTGAGCAATTTGACCTCAAGGATTGGTAAGAAGCGGGATGCGTGGGACCGGGGTGAACTTGCGACGGCCCGAGTGATGATCATGACGGCGCTGGACTTGTACCGAGACGAGTTTGCATCGATTGTCCCAACCGATCCAGCCGTCAAGGAGGTCATTGAGGACGTTGAGGGACGCTGGAGAACAATCTTGGCGATTCTGGCGCGCAGGAACATCCATGTACTACCCGGTGGGACCATCGAGCGGTACTTGCCGTCCTTCGGAGGTGATCGATTGAAACCGAAGCCGGAGGCGAAGAGCAAGGCGGTTGGTGCCGAACTGCGAGAGTTGCAGACAATGGACGGGTGCGGTGAAGATGAACTTGCCACCAGATACGGTGACCTGTATACGATTGTGAAGGCGTTGCCGACCGCAGAACCGGTCGACTTGGACACGGTATTGCGTCGATACCTCAGCGACTACGTACATGGGCTTCAGAAGATTGTATACAACAATCCTACGTGGGCACGCCAACAGATCGAAAGGCATATGAAACAGGACCCACTGGGGAAGAGTGGAGTCGTGTCACTCAAGAGTTTTAGACGTAAGCAGGGGGATCGATTCGAGGCCATCGTAGTCGTTGCGGATTTGGCCGGAAGAGGGGCGCGTGACTTGCGTGTGCGGTCAGATACTACGATTGGGAACATGCCGGAGTTGCGTCCCACGACCCTAGAAGCACTGTAAGCGGAGGACGAGATGGCGAAGGATTCGCTCAACGCGTCAGAGCCGGTGCGGGGCGCCACGTCCTCGATCGGCTGGTAGGTCGCGAGGCGTTGGATTGCTTGGAACTCGACACCATCGACGTTACGGCCCAGGAACCGCAGGGTCTTCGGCATTGGCTTCCCCGATCGTCGAAGCCGCCCGGAGGTCGGCAGCCCCCCCTCGGTCAACGCCGTGATGACCGCGGCGTGTACTGGTTGGTCGGGCGGCACATTCCCAACTCGAACGGGGGGGGGCGGAGCTTAGGCGGCGTACCGCAACGAGAACCGTCGAGCAGCTCGCGGGCCGACCCTCGGCCAGAACTGCGGCCGGGGCTTCTCGGTCTGCAGCGCGTCGGTACCGACGGCCGGCCTTGTAGGGCGTTGAGATTCGACTGGTCCATCAGCCGCACATTCGCGGCGCTCTCCCGGAGCGTCACTTCCACGACGCTGCCGACCGCGACATGACCGAGGCTGTAGTGTGTAAAACCCACCCTTGTCCGTCCTGTCTAGTACGCTAGAAAGCGCGCGCCCGCCCGAGGAAGCTCTGGGGGCTGTCGCCCGAACTGTCAAGGGCCACCGAAAAGTGCACACTTCTGGCCATCGAAAAGTGTGCAGCTGGCACTGGTTCCCGCGGAGGGAGCGAAGCGACCGGAGCGGGTACCAGTGCGTGGATCTGATCGCCCCTCATGCGCCTCCTCCCTCTTTGGGTTCTCGGCGTCCACCGCCCTGGAGGCTGTCGGGTGGATGGACTTGGAGAGTTCCATGTGACGCCGCATACGGTAGCTGTTGCCCCGGATGTTGACGATGTGGCAGCGGTGCAGCAGCCGGTCCAGCAGCGCGGCCGCCATCACCTCGTCGTGCGAGATCTCGCCCCAGCGCTCGAAGCCCTTGTTCGAGGTCAGCACCGTCGAGGCGCGACCGTACCGGATGTTGACCAGTTGGAAGAAGAGCTTCGCCCCGTTCGGGGTGACCGAGAGGTAGCCGATCTCATCCACGACCAGCAGGGCGGGGTGCATCAGCGTCTTGAGCCGCTGCTTGAGCCGGCCCGCCGCGTGGGCCTCCTCGAGCGAGTCGATGAGATCGCTCAGCGTCCCGAAGTAGATCCTCCGCCCGCTCTCGGCGGCGGCGACTGCCAAGCTGATCGCCAGATGCGTCTTGCCGACGCCGGGCGGGCCGAGGAACACGACGTTTTCCCTGCGCTCCAGGAACCCGAGCTCGTGCAGGGAGTCGATCTGCTCCCTCTGGATCGAAGGCTGGAAGCTGAAGTCGAAGTCCGCCAGCGTCTTCAGTTCGGGGAGGCGGCTCGACCGCATCGCGGTGGCGAGCCGGCGGCCGTTGCGGAGTTCGATCTGTGCGCCCAGCAGCCGCTCGATCGCCTCGCCCGTCGTGAACCCGCCGCCGTCGATCCCGGCGAGCACCTCGTCGAGGGCTTAAGCGCCCCGGGCATCTTCAGGTCGGCCAGCTGCGCGGCCATGCGCTCCCTGCGGGACCGGGGCTTCATGAGGACCCTTCCTCGCCGGGGGCGTACGTCCGAAGCGCCCGCTGCTCGACATCGACGTTCGGCAGCGCCCGTTCATCCGTCTCCCGCCCCAGCGTCTCCAGACGCTCGAGCCTCGGCACGACCGGGCTGTACGGCCGGGACGCCAGGGGACCGAGAAGCGGCCTCTCCCGTTCGAAGCGGTCGGAGACGCGCTCCTTCAGCGTCCCGTGGACCCGGACGTTCGCGACCTCGTCGAGCCACCGCCGCACCCGGGCGTTGAGATCGTCGTCGGAGACGAAGTCGCGACCGTAGAAGAAGTTGTTCCGCACGTAGCGGACGGGGCGTTCGACCTTCCCCTTCGTCTGCGCCCGGTATGGGCGGCAGGTCCGGATCCGGAAGCCCCAGTGGTCGCTGAAGCCCCGGAACTCCGGGTTCGCCACCACACATCCTCCCTCGGCGCGCCCGTCGGCGATCACCACCGCCTTCATCTGGTCGAACAGCAACTCCACCGGAACCCCGCCGAAGTAGGGGAACGACTCCTCGATCCTGCGGATCACGACCATCATCGTCTGACGCTCGTAGAACCTGATCCACATCTGCCGCGAGTACCCCAGCACCACGATCAACGCGTGGCGCTTGCCCCACGGCAGCCTGAACTCCGCGAAGTCCACCCGGGCCTGATGGCCCGGCGGGGTCTCGAACCTTACCGCCGGCGCCACAGGATCCCGTGGGCGGACCGCGCGGACGTAGCGCTTCACCTGCCCGTACCCCCCCGGGTAGCCCGCGATCTTCACCTCTTCGAACAGCCGCACGGCGCTCAGCTCCGGATAGTCGGCCAAGCGGGTCCGGATGATCTCCTTGAAGGGGTCGAGCTTTGACGGGAGTGGCGCCCGGGGGCCGTATCGCACCGCCTTGTCGTCCACGCCCCGGTCGAGCTCGCCCGCCTCGATCCAGTTGTACACAGTCCTCCTGCTGATCCTCAGGTGCCGCGCGATCGCGGCCTTGGACATCCCCTGCTCGAGATAGTGTCGCAATAGCACCCGCTTCTCTCTTCCGATCACTGCGTCTCCTCCGTTGAATGGAGACGCAAGATTGCCGATCCGACCCTGGAACACCCCCCACCCCCAGACCCAACCCCCTACCGCCGCTCCCGTCCGCCCTTGGAGGTGTGCAACTTTAGATGGCCACTTCTGTGAAATCTTGCGTGGCCGGTAACAGCGATGCTCGCCGGTTGGTCGAAAGAGCGCTAACGGAGCTGGAATGAATAGCCAGAGAATCAATTCGAGGAAACCGGCCCTTACCAGGCAACGCCTCGCGGATCCACGGAGGGATGTGAGGCTGAAGGAGATGCTAACGGATTCCCGGCGCGTCGATTTGCGAGACAATTGGGTGATTCAGAACCTAGGGAATGGGTACGCAAGGGTGGTTCCAAGAGACAGAAGTCGACGGTGGGGCTAAACCAGAGAATCTGTCGTGACAACTTCCGAGCGTGTCCCGGGCCTAGATAATCATCGAGACCCATGACGGGGGCTTGAGCGGGGAAACGGCCAAGATCGCGGGAGTACGAATCACCCTGAACTCACAGGCATCTTACGATGAGCGTTTTCGCTTCCCACCTCGGCTTCCGTCATAGCGACAACACACGCTGCAGGCACGCCTCCATCTCTGCGAGGAGCGTCAAGACCTCCGAGTCGTTGGCGGGCATTAGCCCCGCTTCATGCATGTACCTGTTGCGCAGGTTGACGATCTGTGCCTGGTAGTGGCGTCTCTCTCGGTTGGAGATCTGCCGCAGCGAGCCACATTTTCCGCTCTTGAGCTCATGAAGGTACCGGCCGAGCGAAGGAGAACTGGGAAGACAACCGTGTAGGTTGGTGAACTCCTTGAGTGTAGAATCCAGCGCTCTCGTTGAGTGAAGAACTTGGAGCAGTCTCTTGCGGGATCTTTTTAGAACCCTTCTCGCAAACAGGACTTCGTCAAACTCCGCTTGTATGTCTGCATGTTTCGCGGTACCGGAAACCGGACTCCCCGCCACTAGAGACTGCATGAATCGAACGCGACGCTTGTTGTCACTCATGCCTATTCCGCCAGAGGCAGCGCTCGTAGCTGTTCCAGCGTCCGATCAAGCCGAGCGAGTTGAGGGGGCCCTATCGGCGACCAGCCGGCAAAACAGGTAGCTCGAATGGCTTTCATGGGGTCGAGACGATATTTTGGGGCTCGGTCGACAAACAGGAGATTCTGAGTCGTGGTGTGCGGGTAGGGTACCCCTCTATCCAAGCTGGCGGTGCAGAGGAGCAGTCGCTCGTTGAAACGCGCGAGATGGGCGGTGGGTCTCGCCCCCGATGCCACGCCGAGGACAACATCCTCGTACTCCACGAGAGTCCGGAAGACCGTTTCGGTACCACGGAACCAACTACGTGCCCGGACTGGTTGATAATGCTCCCGTGTCCATGAGTGGATCTCGTCGAGCAGGTCGCTCGGTCGCCGTACCATCCGAGGAACTACAAGATCTCCATCCTGAACGAGTCGCTCGTGAGCCTGAGATGTCTCCTCCGAGAGCCACCCTGGGAAAGCTTCTCGAAGCCAGTTAGAGGAGAGACTCATCAGTGCGGCCGCGCGTTGATATTGGCGACCCTGTATGTCACCGGGAATTCGTTGGGTACGCGTATCAACGTCCGAGTTCAGAACGTGATCGACGACTACGGCTGGCGAGTCGTCAGAGATCGTGGAATGAAAATGCGTGGCGATCGCCACATTCTCGCCGTCGGTGCGCTCAGGACGCCAGAGCAACACACACAGTGTGTGCCGGGGAAGGGCCAAGCGAGCTAGGGCAAGGCGTACGAGAAGCCGATCCGGGGATCGCTGTTCAGCGGCCTGAAACTTGAAGATGGCGAATAGGCGACCTTCACCTCCGATGATGAGATCAGGTCCCCGCAGGAGATTGGGGACATCGGGTCGTAGAACGACTACAAAATGCTCCGGAAGCAGCTCAAGTAGAGCTCGGTGCGTTGCCTCGATGTTCACTTGAGCAGCATCGTCCTATCCGTTCACCGGTCGCCCGGCGATACGGCGTGGGGAATGGAGCCTAATCGGGTCCGTGACGGAATCTCCTCCCAGGAAGCTCGGCAAGGCAGCTTCGCGTCGACGCGAATAGGCACATTCGCCATCGATCCTAGCCGACAACGCCACCCTCGGACCGAAGGTGCTCTCCGAGTAGAGCGCGATGGAAGCGATCACGTTTTCTGGATGCCATTTGGTCGAGGGTGGCGTGCCTTCATTGTCCTGTGTCATCACAGATTGCCTTTCAGCCATTTGTCGCGGCAGCGGACATTGCGCCATGCTGCCTCTGCGCCCGATTTGACAACGAAAACACGATCATCGTCATCGAGGACCTGCATTAGATGATCACGAATCTGTACAGCTGACTTGCTCGTCACGACCGCCCAAGTTGACTCCACAATGTGTGCCCAATTAGAGTAGGATTTTATGGCGTCGTATAGATCATCATAGTTTCGAGCCCTTCGGAGATCGTACGAGATAATGTAACATTTCATAGAACAACCTTTGTCTCTACGGTAAGTCCGTTCACGAAAGGGGGTCGGCAATCTGTTCCGGATGGGTAACAGCATTCCGAACGCGCGTCAAGCCGCGTCCCGTGCGCATTCCGACGAAGCCGACGACCGATTCCGACAAGCGGATCGGCCGTGCCCGGCCAAGCCCCGACCGGAGCGCGTGATCGTAGAACGGGTGCGGGAAGTATGACAGGAGGTGGCACCTGTGGCCAGTCTTGATGGACGCGGCGGAGTTCGAACTCGGTGACCCGTGAACTGGATGATCCGGGCGGCTGGACATGCTGACCCGGCGCAGGCCGACGGCGACGGTGAGTTCTCCGTCCACGCGCCTTCAAGGGCCGCGGCCAGGCGCGCAGGCACCGCCTGGACCCGCGCGACGAGTTCGGTCGGAGAGTACGCCTTCCCGGTCTAGATGAACCGGGAGGTAGGCGAGTTTGGTGATCTGCCTCGGGCGAACTCTGCAGACCTACCGCAGGTCCCGCCCCACACTGCTTCCTCGTCCTCCACGGCCGCCCGAACGACCGCACGCTGCACAGGCAGTACCCCGCGGCCGAGACAGTTTCGTCCCCTTGGGCGACTTCGACTACGAGGCTTCAAGAAGAAAGCGGGGACGCCAGAGGGTCATTGCCGAGGTGGTGGTCGACTACGCGGTGCTCGATGTGGGGGATCTACCCGTGCGCGTGGAACGATGGGTCGACGGCGTGCCCTCGACCGTCGTCTGGCAACCGCGCGCAGCCACGCGGCGTCAACCGGGCCACGCACGGCGACGGCAGGGGCGATGGGTGCCTTCGGCCGCGCCACCGCAGCCCAGAGCCCTGGCCGGTCCACACCAGACTATCAGTTGCCCGTGCCCGCAGGGGCTGAGCCGGTAACGGAGGCAACATTAAGGATGGCAACGCCGCAAATTGATCCCGGCCGAATGCGATTCGAAACTAGCTAGGATGATCGGCCCAGGTGATCCTGCGAAATGGCATGAGCAGCCTCGTCAACGCCCGGAAAGAGTGTTTCTCTAGTTATATTGAGCGATTGCAAATCATCAAGTAGGTGTTGTTTTCTCTCACTCGGAATAACCAACCGACGATGACAGTAGACTGGTATTTCCCCATTCCATTTGGCAATCTCCGACTGTTCGAACCTTTCATGAAACGCCGATATCAGGAAAGCACCAGATTGGGCCTTAAGGCGTTCAAATGTGCGTTGTGGCTCCAATACGAACACGCGATAAAGGTTGCGCCAGTCCATTCGCTTCGCCAAGTACGGACTGTCCTTTTCGATGAGAGAGTAAAGTTCTTCTCGCGCACGTCTATACCTCTCCTGTTGTTCAATCATGTTCATCTGACTAATCTCTGGGCCGACTTCAGCATTCTCCAATTCCTTACCTAACAACAGATCTTGGTCTTTCCGCGACAGCTTTGCGAAACTGGCGATATAGGTTGCCCGCCCACTATTGAACGGGAGGACCAGTTGTTTCGGGACGGCGAAGACGTGGAGGCATCCATCGTGTTCATCGTCGCTCGCACAAGCGAAATACAGAGCGACCAGGGGATTCCGGGTTATGTCAAGGACACGGGTTGGTAGACCATGGTGGCGACCGAAGACCCACTCCATCGCTACGGTGTCGATTTTGTGGAAGGAATCTGGCTGCCGAATCATCAAGTCCGTCAGCATATCGGCTTCGACCGAGCGGAGAATCGGTTTCCGCATCAGTGTGGGACTCAGCGGCAAGCCGGACTGGGGCTCACCGCGGAAATACAGCCGAGTGCCCAGAGTGTGACCACTTCGCAGGTCTCGGCACCGCTCAAGTAGGTCTGAGATACGGGAGATTGGCTGGTTACTGACATTAGGTGAATCAACTCGCTCCGGTGGCCAATACAGACGTGCTTCCCATGGTTTCGACGCGACGATCTCTGTGTCCTTTACGACAGCATTGTACAGGTGTGTACCTGCCAGATTGCAACCCCACAGCTGAGTGGCCTCTAGGTTCGACGCAACAAACTGAGCTAGTGACAGGTCGCACAGCCAAAATCGCGCATTTGCAAACGTGGTACTCGTCAGTTTCGCGTTTCGAAGAGAGCTTGCGAACAGCGTGCTGCCTTTGAACACCGAACCTCGGAGGTCAGCATTTGAGAGATCTGACTGGCCGATAAAAGCTTCTGAAAGGTCTGTGTCCCGAAGCGTGGCATTTCGAAGATTCGTGCAGCTGAGGTTGATCCCCCGCAAGTTCACGGAAATCTGGCGTATGTCTTCGCGGCCATGCCCGCCAAGGGCTAAAGACACATCTTCAGAGCTAAGATCAGCGTCAAAGAATGCCCGTCGACGTCGGTCGTTCCAAGATTGCACGCCTTCACGGAGCCACGCGATGTGTTGCGGATTCGCCATCGATCACTACCCCACCCCCTCATACGCCACCTCGAACACCACCCCCCCCAACCACCGCTTGAAATCCGGGTTATCCGAAAACTGCCGGAACAGCTCCGTGTCGTCCTTCATGATGCCCATCATCACCCGTCTGAGCACCCTGTCGTGCTCGATCCGCGCGTTCTCCCGATCCGAATTCGCCCGCGTATTCTGGAACGCCGTATCCTCCGCCACCATGGCCGGGATCGTCTCGGTGATCATCTGGCGGAGGCCGCTTGTCATCCTTTGTCGTCCCCCTACGGGAAAAGAGGATTGCGATCAAATTCTCGAAGAAAGATGGACCTACTCGCGGGACGACGCCAGAAGGAACTCGGAACTCGGGGTCGAAACCGGAGTCGCCAAGAGGACCTCCTCCTCCGCCGACCGTAGAAGGCATGTAGGTGCCGCCCCGCCGGCAACCATCATTGGCTCGGCCACGATCGGTCACGCGTCCATGGGCTGCTCGAACGACAGAACCAGCGGATCCTTGAACACGGGAACCAGCCTCCCTCCCTCACTTCGGGCGCGATCCCCATCGTCGGGCGTGCGGTAGCCACGACGACCCGTTGAAGAGCCGCCCGAAAGACCGCACGCTGCACAGGCAACAGCCCGATGGCGCACCCAGGGTCGGGCCGCAGGTTACCGTCAGGGGGCATCGCACCGGTTCGGTGGGTGGCCGGACGCCTCCATCCGCTGAACGCAACTCCGCCGATACGTGGTGGATGACACCACATGCGACCGATTCAGGCTGGCCGTCCTGGCGGAGAGCTTGTCGGGTTCTCGCCCACATCCACATGACGCCCTCCGTCCAACCGTCGAACCAGACCCGCCGCAACGCATCGCGACGGGTCTCGCACTCGCGGCCATCGTACCGTCTGTCGCCCATTCGTATCTCCTATTCTTCCACCCTTGTCGTCTCGGTTCACCCCCAAGTTGTCTCGGCGGAGCCGGAACCAAATGGCAGGATGGGGCTGGGGGCGTCCCGGGTGGTCACACCACGTTCACCTTCGCTCGCTAGTGCGCCGGAGGCCCGCCGGTCATCACCGGTCCCGGCCTCGCGAAGCGGTAGCCGACGCCGTGCACGTTGAAGATGTAGGTCGGGTTGGCGGCCTGGTCGCCGAGCTTCTTGGGGAGCTTCTTCATGGCGGTGCGGACGCGTTCGGTGTCGCCGGCGCCCCGGCGCCCCCACACCTGGCGGAGGAGCGCCTCGGTGGTCACGACCCGCCCCGCGCCTGCCGAGAGGACGCGCAGCAGCTCGAGCTCGATGGTCGTGAGCTGGACCCCGCGGCCGCCCACGCCCGCGCGGCGCTAGCCGAAGTCGATGGCGTGCACGAAGGTCTCGGACCGGGCCCGGGCGCGTAGCGCCGCCTAGACCCGCGCCATCAGTTCGGTCGACGAGAACGGCTTGACGATGTAGTCGGCCGCGCCGGCTCTCGAGCGCCTTGGCGATCGTCTCGTCCCGCCCGTAGGCGGAGATGAAGATGACCGGCGGGTCGGCCAGCGCCGGGACCCGCTTCATCAGCTCGATCCCGTCGGTTCCGGGAAGGATGAGGTCGAGGGATGCAAGGCTGGGCTTCTCGGCGCGGATCTCGTCGGCGTTGCCCGTCGCGACCGGGGCGTAGGCCGAGTGGGAGAGGATGTCGCCGGGCATGGACAGGAGATCGAGATCCCCCGAACCCGGTCCGCCCAGGGCCCCACCACAGGGGCCGCTCCCCTCCCACTTAGCGGGAATAAACAGCCGGAATCCGACCCTCCGAATCTCGTAAGTCCTTATGGGCCTGGGTGGACTTGAACCACCGACCTCACCCTTATCAGGTCTCCAAGATGGCGTGAATCCCGGCAAGAAATCGTCTAAGTTCATACAGGACTGCACGATCTGCCTTTCTTGCCGTGAGGTCGTGACCAGACCTGTCGTGCTCAAATGGCGGGAAAATCGGTTCAAATGGCGGGCATTTGGCGGACATCCTGACGCTGCTCTTCACAGGGTACCGGAACGAGAACGGCCGAGCAACTCGCGGCCCTACCCCTGGGCCGGCAGCAGTTCTACGAGATCCGGCGGAGCTTTCAGTTGCACGGCGCCACCCCTGGTGCCTTTGAACGTTATTAGCAAGCCCCTAGTCGCCATGCACCCGCACCTCCCCGGCGCTGGTTCGGACCCCCTGTCGGTCGGATTCCCGCGGCGGTCTAGGAGTCTGCGCCGCAGAAAACCGCAGCGGCTAACTATGGAGGTGGCGAAGGCTTTGTGAAAGTCTGCGGCCTGGCGAGGAGGGTCATGGGAACGACGTTCCGACCGTACCATATGGACCAGATGTTGCTGCTCCCGCAAGATCTTCGGGAGTGGTTGCGGAAGGGCACCTGCCCCAGGTGAGCGACCTTGGTCAACGCGCTGGATCTGAGTCCGTGCTAAACGCGCCGTACGAGGGAGACGGGGGCGTAACTCGTCGTACGATCCGCGGATGAGGTGAAGGTGCTGGTCTACGGGTACGCGACAGGCACCCTTTCGCCGCGGAAGCTGGCCAGGAGGCTGGAGGAGGATGTCGTGTTTCGGATGCTGGCGGCGGGCAACTTTCCGCAGCATCCGACGCTGCGCGAGTTTCGGCGTTTCGGGGGCGGTGTTCGCCGAAGTGGTTCGTCTGGCGCGGGGGATGGGTCTGGCGGGGCTTGGCAGGGTCGGTGGACGGGACGAAGGTCCGGGCCGCGCGAGAAAACGCAAGGCGATGAGCTACGGCCGAATGGCCAGGGAGGAGCGCCGGCTCCAAGCGGAGATTGCGGGGCTGCTGGATGAGGCCGAGGCGAATCGGAGAATCCGATCTCCCGTGAGCAGCCGCGCTCCGGCGTTCGACGTGATCGCCCCGCCGTCGAACGCGGCGCTTACCCCGACGGCGCTGCCACCCTTGAGATGGGAAGGAGCGCGGCTTACGCTGTGTCGGGAGCAGCCCTCCGTTGCGGACTTGGTTACGTTGTTGTGGTAACCCGACTTACCGCTTCTCGCGAAGCGGTGTCGTCTCATGGGTATTGAGGAATCCGGGGCTAGATCGGCTCGGCAAGTCCCACTAGAATAGAATGGTCCAAGTTGATCTCCGCGTCTCATGCTGCTCGTCGACGTGGACTGAGAACTTCCATGATGAGGGCTACCGAATGCCGGCGACATTCTTGGAGAGCAACTTCCCGTACCGGGACTTATCCCTCGTCATATCCGCCGAACGGCGCGGACGAGACCCCGCATATCGTATTCATGGATGGTGGGCTCGCCGTCCGCCAGCCCTCCTTCGAGCGGTCCTCATTGCGAGCGCGCTGGACTCACGGGTCGACCGGGAGGGTTTCTGGGCAGCCTTCGCCTCTGAGGAACGTCTTCTTTCTGGAAGGAAAGTCTTTGATCCCTTTGCCGGCGGTGGATCAACTCTCGTTGAGGCGGCTCGCCTTGGCGCGGATGTGGTCGGTGGAGACATAGACCCTTTGGCAGTCGAAATAACTCAGGCCGAGCTGACCCCACCCGATCCAGACGCGGTGCGAACAACTGGCAAGAAGCTCCTTGACGAATTGCGGGAGTCCCTCGGCTACCTCTACCCATCCGTCGAGAGTGCCGTCCCTCTACACTACTTCCACGTGCCGATAGTTCGTTGTAGCCACTGTCAAGAGCCGGGCCCCTTGTATCGGAAGCTAGTCCTCGTTCGTGACGCCGGTAAGCCGGGTGGCGTTGTACGCGACGATGCGGGAACGGCGTTTTGCCCTTCCTGCTTTCGTTTACAGCACCTCACAGAACCAGACGCATCTGAGATTACATGCTGTGACAGGAAGTGGCAGCTCGATGTCGGTACGTTCTCGCGCTTCCGATACCATTGTGCGCAGTGTGGCGGCAAGTCAAGCCATCGCGAACTATCGACAGGCCTAGCACCCTGGCGCTTAGTCGCAATAGAGGAGACCGCAAACGGTCAACGAAGGCGACTTCGTGCCCCTACCGCAGAAGATCTCGGTGCATTGGACCGAGCGAACCGAGAACTTTCAAGGCGTGACGGCTCATTGCACATTCCGGAAGGCGACATTCAAGTCGGCAAGGGGGATCGTCGGCCCCTGAGCTTCGGAATCACCACGTTTCGGCAGCTCTTTACGTCTCGCCAACTCTTGGTCTTTGGATCCGCTTGGAAAACTCTGAAACGATTCGACGTGGAATCAAATCTCGCTCGGGCATTACGACTCGCCCTATCCAACGCTCTAACGACCAATAACCGATTGTGCGGATATGCCACCGATTACGGTCGTCTGTCGGGGCTGTTTGCGGTCCGTGGGTATTCGATTCCTGCTTTATCGGTCGAGTTGAATCCGTTCCACGCAACGGCCGGCCGCGGTACTTTGGCTGCGTGTATTGAGCGCGTCAGCAAGGGTGGATCTGCCCCAATTCGTCGTTTGACTTGGAGCCCCATCACCCAAAAGACGACGCCACAAATGATGCACCTCTCCGTACGGCAGGCAACTATCGATGTTCAATGTCGAGCCGCTGACACCGATTTGAGTGAAGGGACTCCCGCGGATATCTGCATCTTCGATCCACCATACTACGACTACATCCGGTATGATGAAATGTCGGCTTTCCACCGTGCTTGGCTTGGGAATCCACAGCTGGCTGGACCGCCCCTACTTCCCCCGAACGGGGATGGCCGAGAGGCGTTCGGCATCCACCTTGGCCGCTGCTTCGAGCGGATTGTCGAGGCGGTTCGCGGCGATCAGCCCGTTACCTTCACGTTTCACTCCACAAACCCACTCGCGTGGGAAGCTATCGGCGTTGCAATGGATCAGGCGAAACTGAAGTGCACGGCGGTCTGGCCCGTGCTAACCGATGGCCACATGGGTCATCGTAGTCGTCCGGGCAACGCTGAGTGGGATCTCTTAATCGTGTGCCGCGCCTCGATGGACACCAAGTCAACCCTGCTTCCCTACACGCTCGAGGGGTGGGTCGAGTCTGTTGAGCCCCTCGTAGTGGGAGAGGCCGACTTTAGCAGCATGCTACTTGCGATCGAGACACTGAGTTCACGATTTGCAGGCTTTGGAGAACACCTAGATGGCTAGACCAGAGAGCGACCGCGTCCGAATCATCAAGAATCGCGTTCAGCAGACCGGCATCAAGGTACGGCTGTGGGTTCACGACAGCTGGACTACGTTCGATGTCCAGAAGGTGCCGGTTGATGCACTCGTTTTGAATGTCGATAACCGGCGATTCCGCGCCGAACGCCTCTGGGCCGAAGAAATGCTCGGACGCTCTCTCGACCCCGAAAACCGTCCCGAGGATGAGCGATGCATCGAGTCTCTGCTCCTCGACAAGGGTCACCGAGCCGTGGACGGCGTCCTTGAGGGCCGTCCAAGTCCCGCATACGAAGCCCTGAAGAACGACTGGCTTCGGAGGCACCAAGAGACGCAGTTTTGGATCAGACCTGATGGGACCGTACGTAACGGTAACCGGCGACTAGCCATGATCCAGCGTCTACACCGTGAGAGCGGAGATAGTGGTTTGCAGTGGGTCGAAGCAGTTCTCCTTGATCCCCGTGAAATCGACGAGGCTGCGCTCCTGGAGATGGAGCAACGAGAGCAACTGACCGAGAATTTCAAAGTCCGATATAACGATATCGACTATCTGCTGGCTCTGCGTGAGGCCGCCGAGATCAGAGACATCGATTGGTTCGACCCGGCTTTGATCGACAAGGTGGCCGGGGAGTTGCAAACCATGGTCGAAAAGTCAAAGAAGGAGGTCGAGCGCGACCTGTATGCGATCAAGTATATGGATCTTTTCTTAGAGGACTCAAAGAAGCTAGGGCAGTATCACCGCTTGCTTCGACAACTCGAAGTGTTTAGAGATATCGGGCGAATGATGTTCACGATCGAAGCCGACTATCCAACGGACTATGCGCGGGCGCTACAAGTGCTGTTTGCCGCAGTTCGAGCCGGCAAGAGGTATTAGGACATCAGACAGATACGACAAATGTTCTTCAAGTCCCGGCCGCGGTTCGACGCATTAGCCGACCGCATCATTGAGATCGAAGATGACTTCGGCGCGGACCAGGAACCAACTCTCAACACACCCACTGCTACCGGCCCGGGATTATCTGAAGACGACGAAGAACTCGAAGAGCCACCGGTAGACGTAAGTAACTATCCGAAGGGATCCGTGAGTAGGGCCATCGACGTCGCGATCGATGGATATGCCGCCTCGAAGAGAGAGGACGTGCTCCTGATCCTTTCTGAAATACTGAATCGGCTCGAAGTGCTTGATGGCTCCGACGTCATGGCCACTGCCTTGGCCCAACCGGACGGGCAGCCCGAATGTATTCGCGCTGCCCTAGCTGAGGTGTTGAGCTGGGCCGAGAAACATCGGGACCTGATTGAGTGACCTTGGCTGACGCGCGTGGGGCAGTCACGCTTCTGCCCGACAATGGTACACTTCTTGTTCTTGGTGGGGGCGTAGAGCACCACCGGCCAGCGTTTCTTTTTTTTCGTGCGGGTTTGGGGGCTGAACGCGTCGATGGTGGCTGGCGGGTACCCCTCCGCAGAGTTGCCCTTCCTCAGCTAGTACTGCGGATTCACGATTGGTTGCAGGCCAGCGGCTACCGAGTGGCCGCCGAGGGGCTAGCTGACTCGGCTATCGACCGAGAGCTCGCCCGTCGTCGCAGTTTTCGCAGGACGGCCGATGCCGCTCGGAACCTCAAAGCCAGGACTCAAGAGTTCGACTTCACAAGGGTCGAAGCAGCCCTCGGAGAATACGGCTGGTCAGACGAGCGTAAGCTAATGCGCCACCAGCTTGATGGAGTCGCCCACGCTCTAACTGCGATCAACTCAGCGAACTTTTCGGTGCCAGGCTCCGGAAAAACGATAACGACGCTCGCTACCGCCATCGCGCATCTTCAATCAGGGACAGTAGACCTTCTTGTTACCGTCGGTCCGTTATCCAGTTTTGAACCGTGGGAACAGGAAGCGAGAGCAGCTATCGGGGATGGTCTTCGAGTTCGACGCGTCCGCGGCAATGCTGCGAGTCGGCGAACCTACTATGAGCAGGCGGAGCGCTGCGACGTCCTCCTCCTCAGCTATGCTACTGCGGCCGCTGATCAGGGTCTGTTGCTCGATCTTTGCCGGCGCTTTTCGGTGATGTTGGTTGTGGACGAATCGCACCGCATAAAGCGGTTTCGCGGAGGCGTGTGGGCGCCTGCTCTCATGGAAGTAGCTCGGCACGCCAGTGTGCGATTGATTCTGTCGGGGACACCCATGCCGCAGTCGGGGCGAGATCTTTTTTCTCAACTCAATATTCTGTGGCCAGACGGTCTTCTCACCGGAACCCGTGACGCATTCGCCAGTCAGGTAGAGAACCAGTTCGGGACGATCCTAACCCGCGTAGACCCATTCGTATCGCGGACCCCAAAGGCAGCTCTTGGACTGCCGCCCTACCGCGTGGTTAGGCACGAAGTGCCACTGATAGGTACGCAACTTGAGATTTACGATTTGATTAGCAATCGCTTTCGGAAACGCCTCGTCGATGCCGATACTTGGCGAGACAAACTGAACGCGCTCAAGCGGGGGCGACCGATTAGATTACTGCAGGCCGCTTGCAACCCAGGTTTGTTCAACTTTTCTGATCGGCATTTTGACCTGCCTCGTCTGGACGATGGTTCCAGGACACTAATGGAGCGGCTCGCAGCATATGGTGAGGAGGAGATCCCTGCCAAATCTGAAGCAGCGATTGAGATCGCCGCCGATCTTGTCGAGAGCGGTAAGAAGGTAGTTGTGTGGAGCAACTTCGTTGCGAATCTCGACGACTTCCGCCGCCTGGCGATTGACCGAATCGGTCTCCCCTGTTTTCAAATCGATGGACGGGTGCCAGCAGGCACCGAAGGGCTTCGCCAAGATCCTGCCGAGACCCAGGAGGAGCCGGGCCTCGACACGAGGGAGGAGATCATCCACCGGTTCCTTAGTAGTGAAGGACCCGCGCTCCTGATCACCAACCCCGCTTCCTGCTCGGAGTCCATATCCCTACACAGCGCTTGTCGTAGCGCAATCTATCTGGATCGAACATACGATTGCGCCCTTTATCTGCAGTCGATCGATCGCATCCATCGTCTTGGCCTTCCGGCTGATGCAGACGTTTCGGTCCATATCGTCTTGACGACGGCTCGGGGGAAGCCCACCATCGACCACCTTGTAGAAGCATCCCTGGATTCCAAGGACGCGCGAATGCGAGCATTGCTTGAAGGGACGAGCCTGGCTCCGCTCAATCTTTCTGAGACCCCTGCCGACGATGCTGAAGGCGCCCTAAAGGATCTTGAGGCACTGCTGCGGTTCTTACTCGGTGAGGTAGGGTGAAGGGATCGGCAGGAGGCTGGCTCACCGCGTCTCGGGTGCGCAGACTTCCACAGGTGCTGGGCGCTGTCCGGGCCCAACCACCCCCTGGAATGCCCACGCGTGGAGCGGTCCGAGCCGTATGGCAAATCTGCGATGGCCCTCTAGACGAAGTGCCACGCCTGATCGAAACGTTGATCGACAGCGCGCTCCTCGACAGTCGTGGTGGCTATCTGCGATTGTCTAAGAGGGGTCGAGATGTCGCAACGCAAGATCACCAACACGGCGGACGATATCTTGGCCAAGCTCTGATCGAAGCAGGATTCTTTCGGGAGCAGATTGGTGCATTGATCTCGGCTGCGACGTTTGATGAGCAAGGCAATCTACTGTGCCGACGAGCGTTGGCATTGGACACGGCCGCCCAACTCGTGGGCATCTTGAGGCGATGGAATGAAGTAGTCTGGCTAAGGAACTTTGAAGTGCCATCCGGACTTGTCGAAGATCTGCTCGCTTCTTGGCCATTGATGCCAACGCCGAGAACCTCAACCGATCCCAAGAGGGAGGTGGGCCATCGCGGTGAAGCCTACTCCTTCCAGTACGAGCGGGAAAGAGCGAACGATCCGGAGGCCATAAGATGGGTTGCGCAGGATGACGACTCGCTCGGATATGACATCGAGGACCGGGGCGTAACCCCGACTCGTCTCATCGAAGTGAAGGGAAGTCGGTTAGCCGACGCTCGATTCATCATCACAACGAACGAATGGAGAGTCGCGCAAGACGTCGGCGACCGGTACGAAGTGCACTTTTGGGGAGAGATACAACCGTCTAGGTCCAGGGTAAACGAATACAAGCAACTACGGGCAGCGGGATACCCCTGCGTGTATCCGAGTTTGCAACACGCGGTCTCAGACGGGATCCTTGACGTGACACCGGAAAGATATCGACTGTCTATTCCCGGAGGCGGGGGATGCATCGAATAATTCTGTAGTGACAGTCTATGGTACACTGGCTTGGCTCCTTGACGGGCTGTCCGATCATTGCCTAACTCGACGACAACCCTGCTCACCAATCTGTCATGGGCACGGAATGCGGCGGCCCATGTGACTTGGTAGTGACCCTTCTTCGCCGATCCGCCGGCCACGGCACTACGTAGGTTTGGGGCCTTGCGAACACCGCCCGCATGACCGCACGCTGCACAGGCGTGCGGTTCCCTTCGCGAAATGACTGCGAGCGATCCGCATCCGCTCCCTCCTTCGACTCCACGCCTCTTCGACGACAGACCGCCGTATGCCGGGCTCGTCGTGATGTCCTGATTCCGACCCATGCCGTTCACCTCCCAATACCGCCAATTCGGAAAGCCCCGGGCGAGCTCATGTCCGATGCTTCAGCTTCCCTCCATCGGACCCAACACGTCCCCGGGCGAGCGTTCTGCGGCTGGGAGAGTCGTCCTCCCTATCGATTCAGCTTCACTTCCCTGACGAACATCGGCATTTTCGGGAACCTGCCCAGCCCGGATGTCTCGCAGAAGACCCCGTCGAGCCCTAGGAAGCCGGCGCTTCTGGCCTCCTGCTCGACCTCCTTCTCGATCCACTCGTAGTAGTCTGCGCCGTCACATGTGATCTCGTCGCACGGCAATCCCTTGAATCTACCGGTCTCTCCAGTGCCGCCGATCACGAAAATCCGCTGGCCATGCGGGTTGCGGTCCCGGATGAAATCGTGCAGGTCCGCAACCATGAAGTCCGTCGCCGTCTCTATCGCGACCACGACGACAGTCCCCCGCTCATACCTCTTCGAGAGCTTCTTTTTGATCACTTCGAACACGCTCTCCGAGTACTCTCCGTACTGCACGATCTCCAGGCTCATCGTCAAGAACGCGCGGCTGTCCCGCTTGACCGCCAGGACTTCCACGTCGGGTGGGTCATCCTTCACGGGCATGACGTAGTAGTCGTTAGCCTCGTCGAGAAACAACGTGAATACGGCTCCAATCAACAGTTCCACCATCTGCTTATCCGCCGGCTTCCGCGACGCCAGCGTCGCGCCGAAACCAATGCGTTCCAGAAAGCCGAAGACGGTGGCCGGGCTGATGAAACACTCTCTGTCCTGGAGTTCGGCGACATCCACCGCCAGGACGTCGAGGAACCCCGTTAGCGGTTCCCTCCACGCATCCCTGGACAGATCGAGGTTCGCGTACTGTGCGATCTCCTCCACGTATGCGATTCGAACCGATTCCATATCCAAACGGCGACACACCGAAACCAGCTCGCGCATGAAGCGATCGGCGGGATCGACATCGGCAGCGGGAAGGCCCGCATCTTGACTACTCGGCACACTGCCCGTCTCGAGCGCCCGGTACCGGGCCTCGGTGACACCCGCCCTTCCCGCTGCCTGGGCCGACGTGATGCCGATCCGGGCCCTGGCGGCTCTGAGGTCGTCCGCCATCAGGCGAATGGTTTCCTCTCTTGAGTATTCCATTGGTGATTATACCACTCCTACCGTCGGCCACGCCCGGTCCCGCCAATGCGGTAGCCGACCCCGTGCACGTTGAAGATGTAGGTCGGGGCGGCCGCCTGGTCGCCGAGCTTCTTGCGGAGCTTCTTCATGGCGGAG
Organism: Longimicrobiales bacterium; assembly: GCA_965208295.1. Taxonomy (GTDB): domain Bacteria; phylum Gemmatimonadota; class Gemmatimonadetes; order Longimicrobiales; family Gaopeijiaceae; genus Bin94. The sequence goes on from OZ242328.1 coordinate 3,949,422, forward strand.
CGCACGCGGTCGGTGTCGCCGGAGCCCCGGCGCCCCCACACCTGCCGAAGCAGCGTCTCGGTGGTCACGACCCGTCCTGTACCCGCAGACAGGACGCGGAGCAGCTTGAGTTCCGTGCCGGTGAGCTGGATCTCGCGGCCGGCCACGCTTGCGCGGCGCTGGCCGAAATCGACGGCAAGTTCTCCGTGCACGAGGGTCTCGGGCCGGGCCCGGGCGCGGAGCGCTGCCTGGACGCGCGCCACGAGTTCGGTCGACGAGAACGGCTTGACGATGTAGTCGGCCGCGCCGCTCTCGAGCGCCTTGGCGATCGTCTCGTCCCGGCCGTAGGCGGAGATGAAGATGACCGGCAGGTCGGCCAGTGCCGGGACCCGCTTCATCAGCTCGATGCCGTCCGTGCCGGGTAGGATGAGGTCGAGGAGGACCAGTTCGGGCTTCTCGGCGCGGATGATCCCGCGGATTTCGTCGGGGTTTCCCGTCGCGACCGGGGCGTAGCCCGCGTCGGAGAGGATGTCGCGCACGTAGCGGAGCGTGTGCGGGTCGTCGTCCACCACCAGGATGCGGATCTTGTCCCCCTGCTCCCCGGACAGGGCGGCCCGGCCGCCGGATCTGGCCGCCTCGGGTGCGTCCTCCCCGGCCACCGGGATGGTGAACGTGAAGCGCGCGCCCTGGCCCGTACCCACGCTCTCGGCGCGGATACGGCCCCCGTGCGCCTCGACGAGTCCCTTGCAGATCGCGAGGCCGAGCCCGGTGCCTTCGGCCGCGCTCGCGCGCTTGCGAAACAGGTGCTCGAGCCGGTCGGGCCGGATCCCCCGGCCCTGGTCGGAGACCGAGACCACGACGCAGGCGCCCTCGGGGGCCGCCTCGACACGGATCGCCGAGGTCGGCGGCGAATGCCGGCCGGCGTTCGAGAGCAGGTTGTTCAGGACCTGCACGATGCGCTCCCGGTCCGCCATCACGTACGGCAGGTTGGACGGCAGGTCGATCAGGACGTGCTGCCGGCCTCCGCCGCTCACGAACGTGTTCCGGGCCCGGTCGATGAGGGCCGCCAGCTCCGAGGACTCGGGCTGGACGGTGAGCGTGCCCGCCCCGATGCTCCCCGCGTCCAGCAGGTCCGCGATCAGGCCGCGCATGTGGTCGGCCTGCCCGCCAATGATGCGGAAGAACTGCACCATCTCGGCCTGGGTGGGGAGCGGCTCGGCGTCGAGCACGGTCGCGGCCGAGCCCTTGATGGAGGTGAGCGGGGCGCGCAGCTCATGGCTCACCATGCCGAGGAACTCCGCCCGCTGCCGCTCCAGCTCCTCGAACGGCTCCAGGTCCTGCATGGTGACGACGACCGATACGACCCCTCCGTCCTCCTCCGAACGGATCGGCGTGACGTTGAGCAGCGTCCGGACGCTCCGCCCGTCCGGCACCGAGAGTTCGACCTCCCGGGCGCGCAGCGTCGTCGCGCTTCCGAGCTGCCGGGACAGGGGAAGCTCTTCGAGGGAGATCTCGCGCCCGTCCGGGTGCGTGCAGGTGATTACCTCGAGTAGTTGCTCGGGCGGGCGGCCCGGGGTGCGGAGGTGCTCGACGATGCGCCTCGCCTCGCGGTTGAACGAGACCGGATGGCCGGTCCCGGCGTCGAACACCACCACGCCGACCGGCGAGGTCTCGACCAAGGCCGCGAGATCGGCCCGCGCCCGCTCCACATCACGGTGCGCGCGCGCGTTGCCGATCGCCGTCGCCGCCTGCGAGGCGAACAGGACCAGGATTTCCTCGTCCTCCTCCGTGAACGCCTTCCCGTCTTCCTTGTCGGCGAGAAAGAAGCTGCCGAGATACTCGCCCCGCCGGTGCATTGGGGTCGCCTGCATCGTCCTTGCGCGCCAGGGGTTCGGGGGAAGGTCGAGCGACCGGAGGTAGCCCTCGACATCCGCCACCTGGAGCGGCGCCGGAAGGTCGCGAAGGTGCGCGAAGAGTCGCGGCCCCTCCGGCCACCCGAGCATCTTGCGGCGCTCCTCCTCGGCGAGGCCGGAGGTGACCAGGTCCCGCACCTGTCCCCGCTCGTCGATCGTCGTGATCACACCGGCGCGGGCACCGGTGAGACACCGGGCGCTGTCGACCACCTCCTGAAGCACGGTGGCCAGATCGAGGCTCGCGCTGATGCGCAGGATCGCCGCGCTCAGCCGCGAGACGCGGTCGCCGGACACAGTGCGCCCGACCGGGTCAGGATCGCTCAATGCTCCACTCGCTGCCGAAGGGTGAGCCGAAGCCGAAAGGCTCCGGCCGATTCGGTCCGGGCGCGCTGCGCCGAACCCAAGGGAGTGGAGGATAGCGCGATTTGCGCTGAAAGTCACTAACGGGCCACGACTTGTGTGTGAGGTGGCCACAACTCGTTCACTAAAGAGCTGTTATATTGGAAAATTAGCTCCTGATAACTGGAGTTATCGGGAGCTATCTGCCGGTGACTAAAGATATCCTATGGGTGTCACCGGTCAATGTTTCCTGGGCCTCGCGCCCAGGGTTCACCGGCGTTTCTGGAGCCGCGCGAGCTGCGCGGCACCGTTGCGCTTCGCGAGCAAACGCTCGCCGTAGCGCTGCACCATGGCGGGGCTCTTCCAGCGCCCGGCCTGCATGATTGCCGCGGTCCCGATGCCCGATGCGATCATGTCCTGCGCGGCTCCCACCCGGGGGCTGTGCCCGGAGAGACGCCGCACGATCCGGGGCGGAAGCCCGGCGCGTTCGGCCATCGCCCGGTAGATGCGGGGCACCTGGCTCGCATCGATTTTTCCGCCCACGGCGCCGTCCTTGCGCACGGAACGAAAGAGCGGCCCGGCAGTGATCCCGCTCGCGACCAGCCATTCCTTGAGGAGCCTCACGCTGTCGCGGTGCAGGTACAGCGTCGCGCCGCCGCCCTCTGGATCGTTCTTCGCCCGGCGCACGAGCAGGGAGGCCGATCCGCCCCTATCCATCGTCGCATCAACGACTTCCAGCGCCACCACCTCGGAGCGGCGCAACATGGCGTCGTAGGCCACGGCCAGGATCGCGCGGTTCCGGATGTCGATCAGTCGGTCGCCCGCGGCCTCGAGCAGGCGCTTGCGCAGTTCCCAGGTCAGACCCTTCGCCTGCGTCTGCCGGATCCCCTTGCGCCGGCGCATCCGGCGCAGCGCCCGCCGCACTTCGGCGTGCTCCGACGGACTCCGCTCCCCGGCCGCCTTGTGCACGGTGGCGATGCTCGAGACGTAGCGCCGCACGGTGGCGGGCGCACGGACGCTCTCCATCGCCTCGACGTAGCCCACCACCGTGGTCGCGCGCGCGGGGAGCGGGCACAGCCCCCGCTCCGCGCACCACGCCGCGAACCGTCCCAGGTCTGCCCTTAGCGCCCGCACCGTGTTGGCGCTGAGGGAGCCGTCGGCGGCGGCTTCCAGGCACCCGGTCAGGCGCTCGCCCATTTGTGACCGCGCGGTGGTTGGATGGGGAGAACCGGTCACGTTATCCGGTGGTGAAATCGGCATAAGTCGCTTTATGACAACGAGATATCGTGTTCACAGTTAGCTCCCGATAACTCCAGTTATCGCGAGCAAACGCAGTTGCATGCTCAGGTCGTCGGCGGCGCGGTCCTGGACTTGGGGGAAATCCGACGCTGCGGATCTGGCCACAAGGAGAACCGCGCCATGTCGTACCGCACTGAGCCCAAGACGCGATTCCACAAGACTTCCGGGATGAGCATCCTCCCTGTCCTCGTGGCCAGCGCTGCCATGTTCGTCGGCCGCGAAGCGCTCGCGCGTTCAGCTATGAAGTCTCCCGGACGCGACAGACGGATCCGCAGCCGTCGGGTAGAGGCGCCCACCGACCCGGCGCATGCGTCCGTCGCCGCAGGTGCGCCGGACGACCGCATCCCGAGTGCAGCCAAGCTGGGGTTCGAAGCGCGGGTGGGCGAACCCGCGCCCGTACGCGCCGACACCCCGCCCGTCCGCGGACGGCGGCGGCGAAGCCGTTTCCTGCAGCCCGGTGGACGGCGTAGGGTGCGGGCCAACCGCACCGCCGCCTTGCGCTTGAGGCCGCCTGGGCCGCCTGCCAGGGGCCCGGCCGAGGGGTGCCCCACGAAGGCGAGGTCCGTGCATCGGCTGGCGGGGTGCTGTCTGTCTGTCGGCCTCCATCTGGCCTTCGGCGCCCTGGCCGTCCAGGCGCAGCCAGCGACGGCGACGGCGACGGCGACGCGGACCGTCACCCTAACGGCCGGTGACGCCGGCGACGCCCAGCTTACGACCGACGGCTACATGGCCGGAGAATCCGGTACGCCTTCACCACACCCATTCACCCACCACGCCGACACGATACCCAAAGCGAGGCTCAAGAGCCTCACGGTGACGCCGGTCACCGGCAGCTTCGTCTGGTTCAAGCCGAAGTTCAGCAAGGGACACCGGGGTCCCTACACCGTCTGGGTGACGCACGATGCGACCGAGGTGACGCTCGATGCGGTGGCGACATGGGAACATGCCCGGGTGGAGATGCCGGAAGACGTGGACGAGGAGACCGAAGGCACGCAGGTCGAGGTCCCGGCGGACGCGAAGAAGGTCTATACGATCAAGGTGTTCACCGGCCCCAAGGACAAGCCCTGCCGGGAGGACTTGGATCTGTGCCGTTTCTATTCGCTCGTCGTCAGGCGCCCGGGCAGCGCGGTGACGGGCGAGCTGGAGAAGCGCCCGTCGGTGACGGACGGTGGGTCGCTCCGCTACCGCTTCAGGGTCAAGCTGAGCGCCCCGGTCGAGCTCCCGCTCACGGAGTGGGAGAGCAACGTGTTCACCCTCACCAACGGCACGATCACCGCCGTGAAGCGCGTCGGCGGGGTGGGGTCGGGCCCGAACGGCGACCCGGTGGCCAAGAGCTGGAACCTGAAGGTGAAACCGACCAACGAGTCCAACAACACGGTGGTCGCGTACACGAGCAAGTCGAGCTGCACCGTGACCGGGGCGGTGTGCACGGTGGGCGGGCTGAAGCTCGGCAGCCTGAACTCGGTCACTTTCGATGCGGCGGACTACGTGCCGAAGGTCTCCATCGCGGACGCGGAGGCGGATTTGGAGGACGGGGAGATCGAGTTCACCGTCAGCATGACCAAGGCCTCGAACCGTTACGCATATGTCGAGTTCCGAACCATCGACTCCGGGGACAGCACGGGCACCGCCACGCCGGGCGAGGACTACCGGCCGCAGACCACTAAGCTCGTCATTCCCCCCGGAAAGAAGGAGGCTAGCGCGGGCGTTGCCCTCATGACGGACTCGGAGACCGCCATCGGCAGGACGATCAAGGTGCGGATCGAGGACGCGAGGCTGGTCAACGGCAACGAGACGCTCTACACCCTCCCGATCGGGCGGGGCACGGCGACGGGCGTGATCGAGAGCAACCGCGACTGTCCCGTCACGACCGCCACCCACTGCAACACCGAAGTGGGCATATCGGTGTTCGGCAGGTTCGCCAGCGTTTCCGACCGAGACTGGTACAGGGTGGAGTTCGAATCGAATACGAGCTACAGGATACGAATGCCGTCATCCGCCACTGACGCCGACTCGGAGATCGATCCGGACTTCTTCGGCGTGCATGACGACGGCGGCACGCTGATCAACGGCACCACGAACGCCGACGCAGATGAATACTTCTCGGATGGCGACGGCGGAAGCCTCGTCTATTTCCAGTCGACGCGGAGCGGCGTTCACTATCTTTCCGCAGGAACGGAGGTCGGCACCGGTCGATTCAAGCTCACCGTGACGGAGCTTGTCGATGACTGTTCTGCCTATACGGGCACCACCTGTTCGGTCACTGTGGGCGGTTCAGCCAGCGGGGAGCTTGAGTTCTTTGGCGACCGGGACTGGCACGAGGTGCAGTTCGTGTCGGGAACGGAGTACCGGATCGATCTGAAGGGTAAGCGAAACGACGCTTCCTTGACGCTACCCGATCCGTACTTCTACGGAATCTACGACAACAACGGAACGTTGATCGACGGTACGACGAACGACGACGGCATTGGCACTACCACCGGCAGCCGGGTCACGTACACGGCGACGCGGACCGGTGCGCACTACCTGTCTGCGGGCGCTTACATAGAATACCCGCTCCAGGCCGATAATGCGCCGCTCGGCACCTACGAGCTCGAGGTGACCGACACGGACTCGATAGAGGGCTTCATTCTGCCCCCCCTGGACGGCGTGACACCGGACGCTGCCGCCGCGGCCCTGCTCGGGGAGGGGGACCTGACCCAGGCCCAGCTCGGCGCCCTGGACCGTCTGGGCAACGCCAACGGCAGCTACGACCTCGGTGACGTGCTCTCCTGGATCGACCGCTGCCGGCGCGGTGATTGGGACTGCGGAAAATCGCCCTCTTCCGCCGCGGTGGCCCTGCCTGCGGCCCGGAAGGGTGGCGGAACCAGCCGGAGGACGCGGCGGGATTCCCGCTCGCGGACGGCCGGGCGCGGACGCGCGAACCGGCGCCGGTCGCGGGACAATGAAGCCCGCAGCCGCCGGCCCGGCGCAATCCGGTCGTCCGCCCTCTCCCTTCTACTTGCCGCGGCCGTCACCGCCTCGTGCACCGACGAGCCTGTCCGGCCTCCGCTTGAGCGGGACCCCGGCCACCAGTCGGTCCCCGGCTACCTGACGGTTCAGTTGACCGTGCCATCCTCCGCCCCGGCCATCGGCGCCGTACTGGTCGTGGAGGGTCCGGCGATCGATTCCCTCAGGGCTCCGGATTACGAACTGATCCTGGAGGCCGAACCCGCCACCACCCGAAGAGAGGTGATCATCGCCGGATCCCTCTCCACGGGGCCCCTCCTGGAGTTCCATGTGCCTGACCGTGCGTACCACGCGCAGTACCGGGTGCAGCTGTTGCAGGTCTCGGGAGAAGACTATGCGCTACGGGACCCCTCGTCGTACGAGGTTTCGATCAGACGCTGAAGAGGTGACCGGACGCAGGGCCCCTCACGGGTTCGCGTCCAGGGGCGTCGCACCGCGGGAAACCGGTGCGCTTGGTTCCTGGGCCGGTAGTATCGTCACGAAGAGCGCCGGGCCTGTGCCCCCGCCCCCACGTTCCCCCGCGCCGGAGCGTGCCCGCGCAGTGCCAACGTCTCCGGCCTCTGTGCGACATCCAAAGACCCCACTCGGGCCCTGCGCTCGAGCCCTCCGCTCAATAGCTTCCACTCCGCGTCGATCAGGTCGTGCCCCGGCTCGTCTCGCAGTCGGGCACCGAACTCATGACAGGCACTTCCGGCGACCGCCGCGGAGTGTGTCCGCCACGCCGCTCGCAGCGCCGCCGAAAACAGGCGTTGATGTCCTTGCAGATCGGTATTCGCAGTTCGGGGAATGGACACGCTGGAGACGCAGTTCACGTCGCGCGTGAGCGCGTTTCTCCGGCGCACGGGCATGAGGCCGACGACTCTCGGTCTCAAGGCGCTGGGCGACCCGAACCTGATGCGCCAGATCGAAGGCGGCCGCTCACCCTCGCTGAGGACGGCGGACCGGGTTCTGGCCTTCATCCGCGAGTCCGGCCGGGACACCGGCGGGGTCCGGGACCCGCCCCGCCGCCGCCGCACAGGCGGGTCCTGGCCACGCGTGAGGAGAACGAGGGGACGCGGGGCGGCGGCCAAACGACCGGCTGAGCGTGGAACGCAGCCGCCGACCCGCGTTCTGCGGCTGCCGGAGGTGCTGGCCCGCACGGGGCTGTCGCGGGCCACGATCTACGTGCGCATGGGCCAGGACCGCTTCCCCCGGCCGGTCTCTTTGGGCGCGCGCGCCGTGGGCTGGATCGAGGCGGAGGTCGAGGGTTGGATCCGCGACCGGATCGCGGAGAGCCGGGGCGAGGGAGGCGGGTCAAGAGAAGGATCGCCACGTTCTTGACCCCTGAGTCCGTGGCACGCGCCCGTTTCCCCCCGCGGCCGCTCCAGGACCCCTCACACCGCTCCCTCTCTTCGCGCCCTGGAATCGACCGGCCATCCCCTCGCCTTTCTCTTCGGTTCGGTGCACTCGGCCCCGGGCCTGCGACGGCTGAGGCCTGCGTGCCTGGGGTCTCCTCGGTCGACGCGGCGCAACGCCCGCGCCCGCAGCCGGCCGTTTCCGGGAAAGCCATCCAATCCGGCTCCCGCGCGGCCTGCCGTGGATCGAGGGCTGCCGCACCCGTAGGAGGGGGCTCTTCCAAGCGCTCCGGGGGTGTCCGCCGCCGCGCTGGCGGAGCCATCTCACGGGCGATTCGACTTGTCGGATATCTCTAGACGTTACAAGAACTTAGGAGATTTCCTAAGGGTTGACTCCCGTGCCAACAGTCCTTCAGCGTTACGGGCTCGTGGACGCTGAAGAGGGCAGAGCGATGACCGAACGACGGATGGAACAGGGAACGAACCCGACCCGCTTTTTGCGGCTGCCGGAGGTGCAGACCCGCACGGGGCTGTCGCGGAGCACGATCTACGTCCGGCTGGACCAGGGGCGCTTCCCCCGGCCGGTCTCGCTGGGCCCGCGCGCCGTGGGCTGGATCGAAGCGGAGGTCGAGGCGTGGATCCGCGCTCGGATCGAAGAGTGCCGGGACGGCGATGCCCCGGCGGCACACCCCAACGAAACACCAAGGAGAAGAGATCATGAGAACGTTGTCTAGCACCGTACGGACGACCGTCTGCGCCGCGCTGCTGATGCTGGTGCCCGGCCGCCTCTGGGCGCAGGGCACGAGCCCGTGGGTGGACGCGGTGAACGAGCTTCAGACGCAGTTCACCGGTCCGATCGCGCGCGGGCTGTCGCTGATCGCGATTGTCGTGGGCGGGCTGATGTTCGCGTTCGGCGAGGGCGGGAGCAAGCGCACGCTGGCCGGCATCATCTTCGGGATCGGGATGGCCGTGGGCGCGGTGAACTTCCTGGCCTGGCTCTTCTGATGCGGGGTCTCGAACGTTGGGCGGGCTACGCCGCGCTCAACCGTCCGCTGACGGTGCTGGGCGTCGAACGGCGGCTGTTCCTGCTGGGCGCGACACTCGCGCTCGGCGTGTGGAACGCGACGGCGTCGCTGGTGGCGGGCGGCGTGATCTTCGCTGGCTGCTACAGCGCGGGCCGCCTCGCGGGCCGGAGGGACCCGGCGATGCTCGCGGTGCTGCGCGCGGCCGCGCGCTATCCGGCCCGGTTCGATCCCGGCAAGTGGGCGGACGAGCCCTGGCACCTGGACATCCGGGCGGGCGGCAGATGAGGGTCGGCGAGGAGCTTCGTCTCCATGAGGCCGCGGGCTCGCTGGCCGAGGAGCTGCCCTACTGGGGCTGGCTCGACGACGGCCATACCTGCCTGACCCGTTCGGGCGAGCTGATCGCGGCGGGCAGGCTTCGGCCCGCCGCGATGGACGGCCGCACGCCGGAGCAGATCGACCGCGTGCTGGGCCTCTGGCAGCGCCTGCTGTCGGGCCTCTCGACCGGTATGCGCTTCTACTTCTACCTGCTCCGCCGCCCGGAGCCCGCCGTCAGCCCTGGGAAGCACGACGGCTCGGACATCTCGTCGGTCTCGAAGCGGGAGCGCCGCGCATTCCTCGACCGGCGGGTGCAGCGGCTCGAAGCCTACGTCGTCTGGTCTCATGGTTCGGGCCTCCGGCCGGTGGCCGAGGGTTCCCGGACGGGACCGGTCGCCAAGCTCACCGGGTTGTGGAAGCGCCGCCGGGCCAGGAGCGCGCCGACGTACCTCGCATCCGAGATCGAGGCCGCGGCGAGCCGGTTCCGGGCGATGGTCGACGTGGGCCGCTCGCTGGTCGAGGAGCACACGCCCGTCGAGCTGCTTGGCGCGCGCGACGCGTCCGGGCTGCTGTCGGAACTGACGAACAGGCCGGGCACGGTGTGGGACGGCGCGACCGGGAGCGGCATGAACTGGCGGCTCGCGGTATCGGAGTTGGAGGCGGAGCGGTCGCACCTGAGGCTGGACGGCGAGGCGGTGATCCTGTATTCGCTGCTGTCGCCGCCCGGGCGTGCGCACGCGAACCTGCTGCGCGACCTGTACTGCCTGGACGCCGTGCTGACGGTCTCACTCGAATGGCGGCCCTCCACGGTCGAGGCGGCGCGGCGCCGGATCCGGAGCGCGCAGCGCCACTACTTCTCGCGGCGCTACTCGATGATGGCGCACGCGCAGCAGGCGGAGGGCACGGCGTCGGCGATGGTCGATTCGGCGGCGGCCGCGGAGTCGGACCGGCTGGGCGGCGCGCTCGTCGAGCTTGAGACGGACGGCGTGGGCTACGGCGACGCATCGCTCACCGTGGCGCTGCACGGCGACCTGGACGAGATCGAGCGGCTCGACGGCGATGTGCGGCGGCTCTTCGCCGCGCACGACGCGAAGGTGGTACGGGAGGGCTACGGCCAGCTCCCGGTCTGGTTCTCGCGGCTTCCGGCCCAGCCGCGCAAGCGGCAGGTGCGAACGGTGTTCCTCTCGGCCGGGCTCGCCGCGTGCCTTGCGCCGGTGTTCGGGCCGCCGAAGGGCTCGGCCCGGAGCCGGCATCTCGCCCGCGAGGCGCTCGCGGTGTTCGAGACCCCGTGGCGCACCGCGTACCACTACGACCTGTTCTGTGGCGACGTGGGCCACACGCTGATCCTGGGCGCGACGGGATCGGGCAAGAGTTTTGCGCTCAACTTCCTGCTGGTCGAGGCGCTCAAGTACGGCCCCCGCGTGCTGATCCTGGACCTGGGCGGCTCCTACCGCTGGCTGACCCGGTTCCTCGGGGGCTCCTATCTCGAGCTCACCTCCGGCGAGACCGAGTCCGGCCTCCGGCTGGCGCCGTTCGCGCTGCCCGCGACGACGCGCACGTTCCAGTTCCTGACCGGCTGGGTGCTCCGGCTGCTGAAGCTCGGCGGCTTCAAGCCGGGTGGGGCGGACACGAGTGAAATCCGCGCCCGCGTCGAGGACCTGTACGCGCTCGAGCCCGAGCGGCGCACGCTCGGCGTGCTCGCGGGCTCGCTCCCGGCCGCGATGTGGCCCGCGCTCAGCCGCTGGACCGAAGGCGGCGCCTGGGGCCGGTTCTTCGACAACCCGCCGGGGGACCGGGCGGATCTCGAGTTCCGCGACTGGCAGGTGATTGATCTCGCGGGCGCGGCCGAGCACGCCGATCTCTGCGAGGCGGCGCTCTCGTACCTGCTCGAACGGATGCGCCTCGAGATCGAACACCCGTCGGAAGCCGCGCGGCTCAAGCTGATGGTCGTGGACGAGGCGTGGCGCTACCTGGCCGACCCGGCCGTGCTCGCCTACCTGGCCGAGGCGGCGAAGACGTGGAGGAAGAAGAATGCCGCGCTCGTGCTCGCGACCCAGTCCGCCGTGGACGTGACGGGCACGGCGAACGCCTCGGCGCTGCTCGAGTCGATCCCCACGAAGCTGTTCCTGGCGAACCCGGAGCTGCCCGGGGAGGCCGGGGCGCTCTTCCGGTTGAACGAGTCGGAGGTGGCCCAGGTCCGCGAGCTCACGCCGAAGCGCGAGCTGTATCTCCGCAGGCCGGACGAGGCGGCCGTGCTCCGGCTCGAAGTCGACCCGCAGAGCTACTGGCTCTACACCTCCTCGCCGCTCGACGCCGAGAAGCGCGCCGAGGCCGTGGAGCGACACGGACTCGCCGGGGCGCTTGAAGTCCTGGCGGGCCGCGCACACCCCACACCCCCACAACGAAAAAAGGACGTGACACCATGAGACCGACACGCGTACCGATCCTGCCGGCCCTCCTGTTGGCGGCGCTTCCCGCCGTAGCCGGCGGGCAGCAGCCGCGCGGCGATGCCGCCTTCCTCCGTGTCCCGGTACCCGAGGAGGGCGAGGACCGGATTCCGCGGCTTCGCGCGCGCGTGCGCCACACGACGGTGATCGTGCTTCCGGCCGCCGAGCGGATCCTCGACTTCGTGGCCGGAGACTCGGAGTACTGGCACCTGACGGGCGCGGCGAACGTCGCGTACCTGAAGCCCCTGGCCGAGGACGCGGCGACGAACATCGCGCTCGTATGCGAGTCGGGACGCATCTACTCGTTCCTCGTCTCCGAGCACGGCGACGAGCCGCCACACCTTGTCGTCCGGGTCGATCCGGCCGCGGAGGCGGCGGGCATTTCCGGCACTCCCGGATTCGTCGCACGGAGCGAGGTTGCCGCCTACCGGCGGATGGCCGCCGAGGCGGCCGAGGCCGCGCGCCGGGCGCGCGAGGAGGCCGAGGCGGGAATCCTCGAGGCCCAGGCGGAAGCGGACGCGGCGATCGAAGCGTTCCGCGGCTCCTATCCCGGAACGCTCGCGTTCGAATACCGCCTGGACCGGAGTGCGTCCGAGCGCCCGTTCCGGGTCGGGGCGATGTGGCACGACGGGCGGTTCACCTACATACGCTCGCGCGCGCAGGAAGCACCGGCACTCTACGAACTCAAGGACGGCGAGCCGAGCCTCGTTGCGTTCGACCTGACCGATGACGGCCTCTACATCGCGCGCCATGTGCTGGGCGACGGATGGCTCCAGATCGGCGACAAGCGGGCGCGCTGGCGGTTCACCCCCGGGGAGGGACCCCTATGAGCCGCTGGAAGCAGTTGGTCAAGCCGCCGCAGGGCGCGCTGCCGGGCGGCATCGTCACGAAGGCCGGGATCGCGCTGATCGCCGTGCTCATCGCCGGACTGCTGTTCTCTTCGTCTCTCACCGGTCCCGACGAAGACGCAGCGGCCGCCGGAGCCCCTCCGGATGCGCAGGCGGTGAACGACCGCGTGGGCCGCGCGCTTCAGGGGCGGCTTGAAGCCGAAACGGAGCGTCAGGTCCAGCAGGCGGCGGCCAACGAGGCCCGCGCCGAGCTGGAACGCAGGCAGGCCGCGGCCGCTGAAGCGGCGGCTATGGCCGGCACGGAGGCCGGACCGGGCAGTCCGGCGGCCGGCGTGGCCCGGGCCGAGTACGAGCTTCGCGAGGCGCTCCGGCTCGAGGAGGTCGAACGCACGGCGCGCTCGCTCCGCTCGCCGCCCCTCGCACAGTCGTACCGGAATCCGAACGAAGACCGGGATGGCGCGGCCGTGTCTCCAATCGCTCCCGAGTCGCCCGATGCCGCGCTCGACGCGGCGCTCGCGTCGTTCGAGCGGTCCGTCGCCGTGCTTGGAGGGGAGCTCGAGGCCGGGTTGGCGGGCGCGCAGCTTCTACCCGGTTTCCCCGGCGCCACACTGCCACCCTCCGCCCGCACCCACGGCACGGCGGAGCCGGGCCTGAGCGTCCGGCCCGCGGATCCGCCGGGCTGGGAGCGGATCCGCGAGGGCTCGTTCCTCGAGGCCGTGCTGCTCACGCAGCTCTCGGGCGAGTTCCCCGGCCCGGTGCTCGCCATGGTCTCGGTGCCGCTGTATTCGGCCGACCGCCAACGCGTTCTCATTCCACGCGGCGCGCGCGCCGTCGGAACGGCCCGGGCCGTCCAGGACCGGGACCAGACCCGTCTTGCCGTCGGATTCCACCGGCTGCTGCTGCCCGATGGCAGCTGGATCGACCTCGAGTACGCGGGTCTCAACCAGGCGGGCGAGGGCGCGCTTAGGGACCAAGTCGGCCGCCACTACTTCTCGACGTTTGCCGCCGCCGGCGCCATTGGCGCCCTGAGCGGCCTCACGCTGGCCGGAGCCTCCCCCTATGGACTCCAGGCAGGTGTCGGACAGGGACTCGGAGGCAGCGCCACCTCGGTCCTCGACCGGTTCCTGAACCGGATGCCCACCATCACGATCCGCGCGGGCCACCGGCTCCGTATCTGGTTCACCGCCGATGTCCTCATTCCCAGCCCCGGGGCCAGCCCCAGCCACTGAACACTAAGGAGAACACCATCATGCGAACCCGCATCCTCGCCCCCGCCCTTCTCGTCCCGTTCCTGGCGCTCGCGAGCCCCGCACCCGCCAGCGCCCAGTTCGACTTCGGGAGCTGGTTCCAGCGCGCCCAGATCATCGCGAACCAGATCACGCAGATCACCAACCAGGTCCGCCAGTTGCGGTCGATGGCCAGCCAGCTTTCCAACCTCGAGAACCAGCTCGACCACCTGGAGCGCGCGGCGCGCGGCGAGATCGAAGCGCTGCTCGAGCCGTTCTCCGACCTCGCGGCCGGACCCCTGGGGCTGGTCAGAGACGGACTCGCCTGGGGATCAGAATTCGATGGCCCGGCCAGCCGCGTCGTCGACGCCGTCCGGGACATGGGCGGCGGGCGCTCGTTCACCGGACTGTGGCGGAGCGCGCAAAGCACCGCCGACCGTGTGAGCGAGGCCGACATCCTCACCCTCTACCGCGACCAACCGCCCGAGGCGGCGACGCGCGCGCTTGAGGCCTACCGCCACTCGCGGGAAGCCGCCGACCGGCAGCGCGTGCTCGACTACGCGACGCTCGACGCGGCGGCCGCGCTCGCCGAAACGATCGAAAGCTCGCAGGGCTCGTTCGCCGACCTTACGGCGAACGGCAACCTGTCAAGAGAGCACCTAAGTCGTTGTGCCCATTGGATCATTGGCCTGCAGGCCGGCAAGATGCCCCCAGAGTTGCCCCAAACGTGCAGTCGCCTCCAACAACAACCCTTCAGCAGGGCTCGTTGCCCTTCAGCGTCCTGAGCGTACACGGCGGGGCCGTCCGCCGAGGCTGGCGACGGCAGATCGGGTTCTCGCGTTCACTTCCAGTACGACGGAACCCAGCGCCCGGATGATTCAGAGATTCACCATTGAGAGCAGGAGGACAGAGCGATGACGAGTGCGATCGAACAGAAACAGCAGGGGCAAGTGCGCTTTCTGCGGCTGCCGGAGGTGCTGGTCCGCACCGGCCTGTCGCGGAGCACGATCTATGTCCGGCTGGACCAGGGGCGCTTTCCGCGGCCCGTCTCGCTGGGCGCGCGCGCCGTGGGCTGGATCGAGTCGGAGGTGGACGAGTGGATCCGGGAGCGGATCGTGGCGAGCCGGGGGGCGCGGTTACCTCGAAAGGAGGCCTCTACAGCTTCTTGAGGTGCGGCTTGAGGGCCGATTCGAGCTTCGCCATCGCCACCGTCAATTCTTCGTACACGGCTTCCCACACGTCCTCATCCCGGTATCCGCCGGTGGTGTAGGTCTTCTTGATTCGACAGGCACTCTTGCCTTCCAGTGGTTGCCAGTCCAGCGGCGAGCCGAACGCGGCTTCGATCGTCTCCTTCTTTGAGCAGAGTGCCTCGAAATACTGCTGGTTGTTGTCACCGTCCTGACTGCCGATATACAACTCGACCCGCGCGCCCCGCATTCCCACCACGTAACCGAAAGTCAGGCCAGTCTTCCCAGCACCTGCCGCAACCCACGTGCCTGTACTGGGGCTGATGTTGGCGTGCAGTGGCGTTTGGGATTTCGCGTGTTCGAGCAATCCTTCAAAGAAACGGTACCGCAGTCGTTCTCGCTCTGCCATTTCTTTCTTCGTCCCCCCCACCTTCCGGGCTTCCTCGCTTGGTCCTACGATCTGCGTGAGTAGTGCCGCGTGTTCGGAATTTCCGATCCGAATCGCTTCAAGCTTGAGCAGGTAGAAATCCGCAGAAGAGGTCTCATTCAACCAAGCGATCACTCCCACATGTTCAGGGCGAGGATTCGATACGATCCAAACCGCCCGACGCGCTTGGATTCCGACGAGATACGTGAGCAGTTTCCCAAGGTGATCATGATCGCTTCTCTCTAGCTGGTTCTCGATAACAACCGCGTGGCCGTCTTCGTCCTCCGCGACAAGGTCGACGCTGAAAGCGCCCGCCGACTGCTCCCGCTCGACGCTGCTGAGTTGAAGGCCCGTAGCGTCGGCGAGGACATCGATGTTCTCTTCCAACCACGTCGTGAAGTCGAGAGCTTCGTGACCCCACACCTGACGCAGTCGGACGCGTTGAATACGTCCGATCCCCTTGTCCCCACTCGTTGCTTTGGATTCCAGTTCGCCCATGCGTTGCCCTTGTGGCTTGTCGTGGTCTGCCGGTGCGGGGTTGGATCCTGACCGGCGGTTCTCCCGCCGCCAACCCTTGACTTGAGGGAGGCCCGCGAGTCCATCCAATCTACTCTGGACGGCGGAGGTCGTACCAGCGATAGCACCTCAACGACGGGCTCGTCAGCGACGATTCGGGCATTCGCCGGATGGATTACCGTTCACCGTCGCCCGGCCGCCCGACCTGCACCTACTCAGTGCGGATGGCGACCAAGTAAACGCGAATTGGGCTCCTCAAGAACCGTGTCATTGATGACCTCGCCGCCAACCGCAACTGCCCCCGGTTTGCCCCAACGCGTCGCCTTCGACATGTCCACCGTGTAGCCCGCATCCGCCAAGGCGGCCAAGGAGATTTCATCTGCGGCTGGCCCGGCGGTGTTCATCAGTTCAAGTGGGTACACATCCCAATGGCACCTGCAACCTCCAGTAATGGGAACACCGGGCAAATCGGGATCGCCGCCGCCGTTGCGGTACACTGCCACCGCCCGCGGGCCGATGAAGTACTTGCGGTCTTCGGTCATCAAACCGGTGGCCGGCCCAAACCTGCCGGTCAGCCCAAGCACGTGCCCGATCTCGTGCCGCATAAGGTTCACGTTGCCGAACGACGAGGAAGCAAGTGCGTTTGTCGTCACGCGCCCGGCGACCGGGTAATAGTTTGACGGCTCGTCCTCCGGGCCGTCCCATCGTCTGCATGCGCTAGCTGCGGCCCCGTACACGCCAAGATTGGGGTCGCTCCGTGCCCAGATCACCAAGTCGTCTACCACACCTGCCGCTGGCCACAGGTTGCAATTTGGCTCCCTGTCCTCCCATTCCGTCCCGTTAAGTGCGGACGACCACCAATCCGCAGCCGCGGTCATCGTCTCGGCGTATCCAACCGGGATGGGTTGCTCCATGACGATGTCGATGCCGAACGTTCCGACGGCTTCACGTACCACCACCTTGGCCATAGCGGCTTGCCCGCCACCGGACGGTATTACATCCACAACCGTCTCGCCACGTCCGCGTGGGGACAGCACCAGCCACTCGCCGTTGACGGTGGCTTCGACCACACCATCATCGGACACCGCCAGCGTCTGTGGTGAGATCAGGTCGTCTGGCAGGGGGAGTGCGAGGCCGTTGCCGTCCTCGCGCAGTAGCGCGCGGGGCAGTAAGCGAACGCCAGGATCTAGACACGGGAACATGCCAATGCCGCGCTTGATAAGCCAACTCTGGAGTGTCGGGTCAGGTGGGGCACAGTGCCCGGTGTCGATATCGAAGGCTTCGAGGTTGACCAGATTGGCAAACTCCACAGGGATCGGTCCGGGGGTAAAGTCGTTCAACGCCAAGCCCAACCACTCCAATCTGGTCAGGTTGCCCAACTCTGGCGGAATACGACCTGTAAGGAGGTTGCCCTGCAATTGCACGTGAATCAGTCTGGTCAGGTTCCCGATTTCGGGCGGAAGTGGACCGGTCAGTGCGTTTCCGCGAAGAAAGAGCTGCTCCAGACTGGCTAGGTTGCCCAACTCTGGCGGGATCGTTCCGGTGAGCCCGCTTGGATGATACTCCCCTTCGCCAAAGATCCCGGGCCCATCAAGATGTAGTGAACGCAGGTTGCTAAGTTCCCCGAGCGCGGCAGGGAGCGGACCCGTGAAGGCGTTGTATCGTAATGACAGGTGTTCGAGACGGGAGAGGTTCCCTATTTCCGGTGGGATGGGGCCAGTTAGACCGCTGTGGCCGAGTGACAAGTTTTCCAGTCTGGCCAGGTCCCCGATTTCCGGCGGGATCGAGCCCGTCAGATCGTTGCCGCCGATGCCAAGCTGTTCAAGATGCGTCAGCGTTCCGAGTTCGGGCGGGACGGGACCCGTCAGTTGGTTGTCGCCGAGGAGCAGGACTCTCAGGCTCTCTAGGTTCGCAAGTTCGAGCGGGATAGGGCCCGTCAGTTGGTTGCTGTACAGCGTCAACTGTTCTAGGAGAACAAGGTTGCCGATTTCCAGTGGGATGGAACCCGTGAGCTCGTTGCCGCCAAGCTTCAGGGCTTCCAAGCTGGTTAGGTCGCCAATTTCCGGTGGAAGTGGACCCTTGAGAAGGCCACCGTGAATGATCCTCAACCTGACGACTGCCTCGCCGTTTACACGTTGGACAGTTGTTACTCCCTCCCACTCCCCAAGCGGGGCGTTGGTTAGCCATTTCTGAGCACCCCATCCGGGGCCACCAGTCGCTTCGTACAGCGCAATCAGCGCCGCACGGGGGTCGGGCTCCACCAGAACACGGAAGGTCGACGCGGACGAAAGACCATCGGGGTCTGTCGCGGTCAGGGTCACGGTGGCCGTTCCCTCAGTCACCGCATCAAGCTCGAGCCTAGCCGCGGAATCCCTAGCAATCCGTACGACCGTCGTATCGTTACTTGACGCTGTCACCACGAGCGAATCCCCGTCCGGGTCGGTGAAGCGGCCCGCCGTGTCAACGGTCCAACTGCGGCCCGCGGCAACGGCGTTCTGGTCCGGAATCCGGCTTTCTGTTGCAACCGGTGCTCTATTTGGCGTTTCCGGGTGAACGGGCGGGTCCGGACGGTTTGGCAGTTCCGTGGGGCCTGAGTCGCATGCGGTGAGGACACAGAGCGCTAGTAGGACATGCCAAGCGTGTCGTTTCAACTCGTCATCCGTTTCTTCATCGGTGGGAAGCGCAAGCCGCTCGATTTTCGAGGCTTCAACAGCGCCATTCACACTCCGATGATTATAGACCCGTGTGCCCCCAACAGGAACAAGCGGTTGCGGTCGGAGCGGGACATCCCCCAAACGCCGCGGCCTGGTTCGCGAGGGAGAACGGATCGATCCCCAGCGGGGGTATGCGTTCATGCAGGCGAACCTGGCCACGTTCCCGCTCGCAGCCATGTGCCGGACGCTGGGTCTCTCCACCAGCGGGTACGACGATTCGTAGCGCCGTCCGCCCTCGGCGCGGGCGCTTCGTGACGCCGAGCTCAAGATCCGAATAATGGCGGTTTGGCGCGAGAGCGACGGGACCTACGGCTGCCCGCGGATCCATGCGGCGCTCTAGGCAGAGGACGAGCGGGCGAGCCGGAAGCGGGTCGCGCGCCTGATGGGGGAGTTGGATATCGACGGCGTGACGCGCAGGTGTTTCAGGATGGGCACGACGAAGCGGGACATCGAGGCCCGCCCCGCGCCGGACCTGGTGCATCGTAACTTCTCGGCAGACGCTCCCGACCGGCTGTGGGTTGCCGACATCACGTAAGTGCTCACCTGGGCGGGGAGCCAGGGCCGCAAGTTCATCGAGGCATTTGACCATCACCCTGAATCCGTCGAGGTTACGTCCGAGTCCGCAGCAGGCGAGATCGTTGAGGCCCCACCTGACCCCGAGGCCCCCAGGGCGCTCTTGCCCCCTCAAGAAGAGGAGAAGACGTGAGCACGGAAATCAAACTGACAGCGTGCTGCGACACCTGCACCGGGCAGCGCGAAGGCATGCAGAGATTGCTGTACATGACGGTCGAGGAGCTTGACAAGCGGTACTACAACGACGCGGGACAGGTAGTCTGCGACACGGCCAACCGCCTGCTGAAGCACCCCGCTCGATCCGATGCCGACGCCGCGCCGCGGGTCAAGGCTCGCGCCAAGGGCGAGCGCGAGGTGTACCGCCACATGGCGGCAAAATACTGCAAGGGGCCGGAGGTCACAGGATAGGAGGCGCACATGTACCCTCACACCGACACCGTACCGCAGTCCTTCGTCGAGGAACCTGCTGGAAGATCCCAGGTTCGTTACGGAGTTGGCCGGACTGCGGCCGGATGAGTGGGCCGGACGCGTCCGTGCCTGCTACCGCGCATACAGGGGCACCTCCAGCGATTGCTGCGCCCTTCTGGTAGCGGTCGTACAGCAGGCCCTGTTGCGTGACGTCGGCCCGGCGCACGGCAACGCGGTTGATCGGTTCACGCTTGTGGCCCCTGCTGTGAGACCCACGACCATTCCTCAAGCAACTGGTGGTATACCTCCTTCGCTTCTGGACAGCCACCGGCGAGCAACTCCTCTCGGGTTCTCGGATTGGACGCCATAGTGTCTCGAATGAAGTCCCCCCTTGGATCGTCAGTGACCGGAAGGCTCATCACCCAGTTCCAGAATGGTTCACGGTCTGGCTGGACGGGTGGTCTGGCGGCCACCCACCGGGCGACCTCTTCCACGGGTAGTTTCCAAGAGCGAGCGTTGTGATATGGTGCGCCAAGATGGCTCGTGAAGGCTAGCATAAATTCCTTTGCATCCCGTTGCGATAGCGCCTCGTCGCCGGTGTGGTCCAGCAGAATCGCCTTTGCAAGCAAGCGTGGCCCCGTCCCCTGGTAGCCCCATGCGAATCCATAGGGGTCGGAGAGGCCAAGGATCTCAATGCGAAGCTCGGATCCCTCCGGGTCGGTCACGGTATGTGGATACTCGCCGCAATAGGCTGGCTGTTCCGTCATGTGTTCCTCCTTAGCTTGGCTTGGCTCTGGGAGCATTCCACGGCTTTCGGGCCTTTCCGCTACCGTACGAATCGCCAGCTATCCCGCTTCGCCGGAAGGGGTTCCGAAGAACAGCCTTCATGCTGTTCCCTTGGTCGGACCGACTGATCGGGTGTCGGTGTGGCTGGCTTTCGCTGGGCGAGGAGAACGGGGTTGGTGTGAGGAGGACGTGATGTGAGGGGCGATGTGGAGCACCGTCCAAAGATGGGTCAGGGCAGCCGTCTGAAGAGCGTTGCCGCTGGCTCGAAGCACCGTTAGGTGCTCAAGCCAGCGTATCCCGTGTAAGGCACAGGGGCTGGCGAGCGGCTCCGCTCCTTCGATCCCCCGTACGTGGGCATGACGGTCGCGGTGGCGCCGAGAATCCTCGCACACTTCTCCCTTCGTGGCGGGTCCTCGCCCGTTACGTCTCCACATCGTCGGCGCCGCCCCCGCCTTGCGACGCGCCCGAACTGAAACAGGATCCATCACCGGCTGGGAACTAGAAGATGCTCGCCGCAATGACCGATGACGATCTTCCGACGAGCGGCATCCCAGTGAAAGTGGGTCCGTATCGTCTGCGTCCGGTCATCGGCCACGCCGATCTTGAGATGTTGGAACATCTCCACCTGCGTTCCGCAGTAGTCGAAGGTTCTCTGGCGGCGCATTGCTGGGTTCGCCATTACCGTCTCGGATTCTTTGGCCGCGTATTCGCCCCTCCCAAATACGTGGCGCGCTTCGCCATCCCCGTCGCCGGCCAGTAGACGAGTGCGATAAGTGGTCACGAGCCGGATCAACTGGTCGAGCAGTTTGCGTCCGTTGATGAACCGGGACTTCCTGGCACTGTCTCGGGCGCTATCCAGGACGATGCACCCGTCGCCATGGCACCGCTCGGTGATGTCCAGGCAGTCCAACGGGGTCGGCTCCCCCTTCTGCAGAATGAGGTTCAGCCAGAACTCGGGATCGCACTCGACGCTCCGGCCTGTCCCGGCCGCGGACAACTGATCCTTCAGAGCGTTTTTTTCAAAGTTCTTCTTCCGCAGTTCGTCCTCTCTATTCCGAAGCTCATCCTCCAGCCACGCCCTTTCGTGTCGAAGGCTCTCGTCCGCCTCGACGAACTCTTCGAAGACGCGTTCCTGCTCCTCTTCCGCTTCCTTGGAAGCGGCGATCAGCGCCTCACGCAGTTCCGCTTCCTTCATGCCGATGGCAACTGCTCGTAATCTCGCCATTCGTCGACGCGTGGAAAGCAGCCTGACGCCCTCGGGCTGCACATGCTCTCGGAGGCGCGCGAGATTCGTGTTCCCCGTGACCCAAGCTAGAACTTGCGAAATGCGATGCCGCTCCTCGCCCCAATCGTGAATCTCGTCCGGTAGGAAGAGCCGAGTCCGCACGTCGCCCGACTGCGGTGGGATGGACAGCACGTTTACCGCTCCGTGAAAGGCGGATCGCCGACGCCCAACAACCTCTGCCAATTCCCAGGTGTCTGAGCCAGGCAGCACCTGAACGACCTGTGCGAGACCAAACAGAGTCCTCTGGAGTGCGGATGGGTTGATCAGGTAGTCTCCCTCCCGCGTGGTAGTGACGAGGACGATGGCAGCATCTCGGTTGGGCCGCTCGATCTCGTAGAGCAGGGCGCGGTACGAATCCCGGTCCTCACCAACTGTCCTCAATACTTGGCCAGGCAGTGCTTCGACGAAGGCCGCGTCCCACCTGTTGGAGGCGACGTTGTCGAGCATGTATTGGATCACGCGAGGCTGGGAGGCGCTGACCGGACTTGAGACCAGCGTGCTGCGGTGGTCCACCTTCACGACACACGAGACTTCCAACGTTCCAGCCGACTTCTTGACCCCGATTTCCACAGTCCATTGTCGTCCCCAGACGTCGTCGTCCACGTGCTTGAGTACCCACGCGCATAGCGCTGGCTCGCCATCGTAGCAGCTGAAGATCCTTAGCCGCGAGGTCTGTTTCCCGCGCTGGCCCTTGTACTCACCCTTCGACAGCAGTTGGTCCGGATGTAGACCGAACCCAAGCTGTTCCTTGAGCCAGCCACCGATGGCTTTGAATACCACCGTTTCGGAATCAATCCCGTGGAGCTGTAGCCGATTCGCGTAGACAAGCATCTGCCAAGTACTCCTTTGGGTGGCCGGTGAGCACACCGTCGTTGCTGGGGTGCGCGGATGGAACGCTACTCCATGGACGGCCATCCTCACGCTGCCGGATGTGAGAATCCTGCGACCTCTAATGTAGTCAGCAGGGCACCATCGAACATCGCACGAAAGCTGGAGAAACGCCGTAACCGAGAGATCGGCCCGTCCGGATCGGGCACCCGTTCTGTTCCAAGCGGACGACGACTCGACCAATCCGCGACTGAGGCTTCCTTGGGCTCTTCGGGAGGCGGATGGGGGTGCCGTTGGCGGAGGCCGAGCCGGCTCCGGGACGACGCTGGAACCCTTGGGACATCGCCATTTCGCGGGTTGTTGACACCGCCCGAAACGGTCCCTTGACTGTAGGGTATGGCGATTCTGACGGTCCAAGTTTCACCGCGTCGGCGGGTGGATTCGCCCGCTAAGGTCGGTAAGTCAGCCTACCCATTGTCATACAACGGGGCTGGCGAGGGGGTGGCTCCCGCCCCCCTTCGAACCCCCCGCGCGTCGCGCTCCCGTGGAGGTCGCGATTGGGGGCGCCGCCCCCTTCCCCCCGCGCCGGTGCGGCGTGATGCCTGAGCGCCGCACCGCCGTCGTCACCGCCCGCGTATCGGCGACCGAGTTCGCCGACTGGCGGGCCAAGGCCGCAGCCGCAGGCGTGCCCCTGTCGGCGCTCATCCGGCGAGCCATGGCCCGTACGCGGACCTGGACGGCCCGGGCGGCCGAGGTCGAGCGCGAGCGCACCCGGGAGGTCGGCCGCATCGGCAACAACCTCAACCAGATCGCTCGCTGGGCGAACACCCACAAGGGGTCGGCCGAGGCCGTCGAGGTGATCGCCCGCCTGATCGCCATCGAGCGCGCGCTCGGCGCGCTGGCTCGCTTCGAGAGCCCGGAGCACGATGCACATTAAGTTCCTGGCGCACGGGACCGGCTCAGCCGGCAAGGCGGCTGGCTACCTCTTGGGAGAGCGGGACGCCGCCGGGAAGCCGCGTGAGGGCGTCGAGGTGCTGCGCGGGAACCCGGACATGGTGGCCGCGGTGGCCGACTCGCTCGACTTCGAGCACAGGTACACCTCCGGCGTGATCGCTTGGGCACCGGACGACCACCCCACCGACGAGCAGATCGAAGCCGTCCTCGACGAGTTCGAGAAGACCGCATGGGCGGGACTGGAGCCCGACCGATACGCCTGGGCGGCCGTGCTGCACCGCGAGCGCGGGGGAAGCGCTCACGTCCACGTCCTCGCCGCGCGGTGCGACCTGGAAACCGGCCGGAGCCTCAACATCGCGCCTCCCGGTTGGAGGAGGATGTTCGATCCGCTGCGCGACGCCTTCAACCACGAGTACGGCTGGTGCCGTCCAGACGATCCGGCCCGGGCCAGAGTCCAGCAACCGGGCCACCGCGCCTATGTCGAGGCGGCGCAGCTGCGGGCCGGGCTACGGCTCGAAGCCTCCCCCCGCGACCTGATCCGGGACTACCTGCTTCAGAGGGTCGAGCACGGCACGGTGCGGGACCGTGCCGATGTCGTCTCCGCGCTCCGGGACGCGGGTCTCGAAGTGCCGCGCCAAGGCAAGGAATACATCACCGCGCTGGACCCCGAGAGCGGAGACCGGTGGCGGTTGAAAGGAGAACTGTATGGAGAGAACTTCGACCGCGAACGATTTGACCGAGAGGCTGCGAAGGCGGCTGAAGAGCGAACGCCGCGAGATCGAGGAGTTGACCGCGAACGAGCTGGGGCGGCTCGCCGAGAACTCGCGGCGCGTCGTGAGGAACGCGCTCAGTACCATCGAGCGCGATACGGAGGAGGCGACCGGGCGGATGCGCGAGTTGCTGGTCAAGGCGTGGCTCCGGCCACTGATCGTCGGCCTGAGCCTTTGGATCGGTTTCTTCGGCGGAAGCTGGGCGACGATGCGCTGGTTGGCGGGGAGCATCCAGAACCGGATCGAGACCCGCGCCGAACTGAACCGGGACATCGGGGACGCCCGGCGGACGCTGGCCCAACTGAAAGTGGACACCTGGGGGCTCGTGTTCCACGAGATCGAGGGCGAGCGGTTCGTGGTGGTACCGGACGGGGTGCTGGCCCGTCCGCCCTGGTGGGTGGACGACCGTCCGGCCTTGAAGCTATCGAACGAGTGAAGGAGGTCTATGACCGCGTTAGAGGAGCAGTTGACGAGGGCCTTGCGGAGGCTGTCCGCGCAGTACGAGACGGAACAGCGGCGGCACTCCGGGCAGGTCGAGGCCTTGCAGCGGCAGGTCGAAGCCTTGCAAGGGCGCGTCGAGCGGCAAAGCGGGGAGAACGAAACCTTGCGGCAGCACGTCGAGCGGCAGAGCGAGGAGAACGAAGTCTTGCAGCGGCAAATCGAGCGGCTCGACGTGCTAGCGACACGCTTGGCCGAGTATCCCGGGACATCCGCCGTCGCGAGACCGCGCGGCCGCCGTACTTGATGCGCCGCCCGGGACCGGATCGCGATCAGGGTCCGAGCCGTTGATGGCTCCCGTCGGTCGAGAGCCCACGGCCCGAACGGCGATTAAGGACCCGACACCATGACCCGGCGCTCCGTCTTCGCAGCCTTGGCGGCCGCAGCCGCAGCCCTCGCCTCGTTCCGGTCGATCTCGGGCCTCCGGAACTCTCGCCCCCGCGACCCGGCTGGCTACTACCGCGGCTACATCCGCTGGAAGGACGTCACCGCCACGGCTCGCGTGGCCAGGTCCCGAAAGTACGAGATCCCGGTTGTGGACCCCGGCTTTCGCTTGGGGCGGCACCGTCGGTCACGTTGTCGGCACGCTCTAGCTGGCCGCAGCCATCCTCATGGACCACACCGCGGGCAACAGGGAGCTTACACCCGCTTGGAGGCCCGCTGGCTCACGGAGGTCCTCCCCTTGTGCTGCCGGTGCATTAAGGGGTTGACAAAGTCTCTTCCACCCCTAAACGTTCAAGTGGAGCCGGAAGTGGTGCCCGGAGGGGTTCTTTTCAGAGCCTTGGTGCCGCGACTGGCTCCCGCTCTTTAACCCCCTCAAGCAGGGGGGTGGAATATTAGTCTCCGTAGACGAAGTGTTCCTTCCCCATCGTCCGGATTCCCCACGATTTTCTGCCGTCGTCGTCTTCCCAGTCGAAGGTCTTCTGCCGGACGATCTCCGCATACCGGTTGATCATCGCGAGGTAGGGATCACCCCGCGGCTCCTGACGGTCCAGCCCGTGCTCGTAGTAGACCCTCAGTATGTAGGCACAGAAGTCGGCTAGCTTGATGCCTGGCGTGATCTCCGAGTCCACAAAGAGGACCCCGGGCACGATCCGCGTCATCGCCTTGCCTGCGGCGGACCGGAACAGGAAGTTCGAGAAACACTTGTCGAGCCTTACGTTCTCGGTGGGATCGCGCCCGTCAAAGACCACGGTCGCCATGCGCCCGGTTTCCTTCCTCTCGATCAGGGCGTCGACTCTCTCCAGGAGCCATCGGTGTTGCGTCTGGAGGCGGTCGTCCCCGCGGTAGATCGGCTTGTCCGGCCGCTCCATGACCATCGCGAAAATCGTAACATCCAGATTCCGGATGAGATCCATCACTGAATCTGCGTACTCGCGTTTTTCGGGCGACCTCAGCGAACTCCGGTTGAGAAACACAACGGCTTTGCCTTCGCGTTCTGCCCTCCGGAGCCTCGTCGTACTAGGTATACTAGCCCTGAAGTCCTGCATGAACCGGTGGAGAGCCCCCGTGATCTGCCTGACGTCCTCGCGCTTCAAGCACACGGCGACATCTACCGGCCGAGGGTGAGGGTCCTTTGGGTGAGGGTGGCCGGATTCATCGATATAGACGAACAACGGGAATACTCCTCTTCTGCAGCGCGTCGTGCCTTACGTTCGCCCGAACAAAGAGGCCATCCGGCTGACCGGTCAAGCCCTCTGCGGTGACACCTCCCGTTCCATCCCCACCCTCGCAAAGGTCACCATCGTCCGTCAGAGGCGATTCTTGTCTGGCGCTCAGGCACCTCTCTCGGCCGGCGCCATCAGCCTCTCTACCGCGGCAATACCCTGTTCCGTCATGCGGTCCAGCGCATGCCCGGAGAGTACGAAGGATACACGCACACCGTGCGTCGGCTGCTGCGCGAAAACCAGCGACTCTGCCTCCGTGATCTTCTCGGCCGTCACCTCGGCTAGGTCGCTCGGTATGAGGTTGCTGATTCCGAGCGCGTCGCCTACTACAGTAGCCGCATCCTCCAAGCGTCCTATTGTTCCTGGTCTCTTGCCCATGCCTCTAGTTTACTCCCTTCGGTGGATGGCGAGGCCCCCGCGGCCGCGCTTGCGTTCGCAATTATCGCCAACTCGCCGCTGGCCGGGAATACCCCCAGTTTCCCTCTTTCAGCCGCTGATCGTTTGCTGATGCCTCCGGGCTACGGTTCGGGTTTCCATTCCCCCGGAACCCCGGAACTCAACCATGTCGGACGTTCACGGCTTGGATCGCGCTGCCCGTTCCATCCTTCGCGAGGAGCGCTCCTTGAGGAGCGGCCTGATCGACCGGCTCGACTGGCTGGAAGAGAGACTCGAGTGTCTCAGCCAGCAGCTCGATGGCCTTCAGGAAGCCCCGTTCTACCCCACGGGAGGCGGAGATCGTCCGTTAGAGGCGATCCTAGAGCCGTAGCTCTCCCGAAGACAGTCCCGGATTCCGGCGAAAACCGCCAGAAATCGCCTCTGAACGCCTCGACCCCTCTTGCCGCCGGACCGAGCCGGGGCGTTCAACGTGACCGGGGCCCGCTGTCCTACCGATGCCCGGAAGTGGCCGTTGGGTGGGGTCGCGCTAGAGCTTGATCGTCGGGAACCCTCGGGAACCGAACGAGTTCCGGCCCGGGAATCCCCGGCTCTACGTCCTCCCCGGCCCGGAGGCGGTCCAGATAGTCGGCCCAGGCCTGCATCATCACGCGCCGCTCTGGCAGGAACGCGGTCCGGTTGTAGGCCCGCCCGTTGGGATCCCTGACGGCGTGGGCCAACTGGTGCTCGATGAAGTCGGGCCGGAACCCCAGCACCTCGTCCAGAATCGTGCGCGCCATCGCACGGAACCCGTGCATCGTCATCCGCTCCTTCGGGATGTCCAGCGCCCGGAACGCGCTCCAGAGCGTGCCACGGCTCATCGGCAGTTCCCGGTATGGGAAACGCGCGTTCGGGAAGACGTAGCGGTGGTGGCCCGTCATGGGATGAACCTCGCGCAGGATCGCGACAGCCTGCCGCGCCAAGGGCACCACATGCGGCCTGCCGGTCTTCGTCACCGTGTAGCGCCACTCGGCCCCCTCAAGGTCGATGCCGGCCCACTCCGCCGTGACCAACTCACCGAGGCGCACGAACACCAGCGGTGCGAGACGGAGCGCGCAGCGCACCGGAAGCGTTCCGGAATAGGTGTCCAACTGCCGGAGCAAAGGACCGACCTCCCTCGGGTCGGTGATCGCCGCGAAGTGCTTTGTTTTGACGGGCGGCAGCGCCCCGCGCAGGTCCGACGACACGTCCCGCTCCGCACGTCCCGTCGCCACCGCGTAGCGTAGCACCCGCCCGCAGACCTGGAAGACGGTGTGCGCCTTCCTCAGGTGCCCGCGCGCCTCGACGCGGCGGATCACCGCCAGCAGGTCCGGGGCCGTGATTTCCGCGACCGGACTCGCGCCGATGTAGGGGAAGGCTTCCCGCTCTAGCTCCCGCTCAAGTCGCCGAACCCAGCCCGTGGACCAGTTGGGCGAGTGCTTGGTCAGCCATTCGGTCGCCACGGCCTCGAAACTGTTCCTAGCCCCTTGCCGCCGGGACTGCTTCCGGGCCTTCCGGTAGGCGCTCGGATCGACGTCCCGCGCCAGCAGCTTGCGGGCCTCGTCCCTCCGCTGCCGCGCGAGCTTCAGCGAGACCTCGGGATAGATGCCCATCGAGATCCGCTTCTCCTTGCCCGCGAAGCGGTACTTGAAGCGCCAAGCCTTCGTGCCGCGCGGGGCGATTTCGAGGTAGAGGCCGCGGCTGTCGTAGAGCTTACGGGGCTTCTCGCGAGGCCTGGCCTTGCGGATGGCGGTGGCTGTCAGTGGCATGTTGGGGCATCCTGTGAGCGCTGCGGAGATATGCCCCTAAAAGATGCCCCAATAATCACCGGGATGTCAAGAAGTAGGAGGGAATCGCTCTGGAGCTGAAATGTCTCGTAATTCGTGTGTTCACAACACTTATTGGGATTTCAACGAACGTCTCTGAACCTCAATCGACAGAAAACGGCAACCTGTCGAATACAGCTCTTCAGCAGGCCGAAGTCGCGGCTGCGCTGAGCCAGGGCCGGATCAACGCGGCGCTGGGCCAGGTGATGGCCCACCAGGCGGTCGAGCAGGCGAGCCGCGTGCGGCAGGCGGAACTCGCCCGCCTCGAACATCTCGCCGAGTGGCGGGAGGGCCGGATGCGCGCGAACGCGCTTGCCCGGACGATGCAGGCCGCCGCGCTCCAGAATCGCAAGGCGCTCCGCGACGGGCTGCGCATGCGGATCCCGTCGTTCTACATGGGCCGCCAGCGGTAGGCCGGGGAGCGCACCGCCATGCAGCAGTCCATCGACCCGAACGTCCCGACCCAGATCCCGGGCGACCAGCTCCAGGATTTCAAGAGCTTCCTGGACGTGGTGCTCGACACCGTCATCGGCGGCGCGGCACCCGACGTTCACACGCTCGGGCTCCAGCTCTGGGGCGGGCTCGCCGCCGTGATGGTCGCCTGGACCGGACTCAAGATCGCGTTCAGCGGCACGCTTCAGCCGTGGATGATCGTCAAGCTCGTGCTCGGGATCGCCATTCCCCGCACGCTGCTCCACTACTACCTCGTCCCGATCCCGGGGGTGGGGCTCACGTTCCCGGCCATGATGGCCGCCGGAGGGATCTGGCTCCAGGACCTCTTCATCTCCGACGTGGTGTCGGCCGGATACACCGAGATGACGGCGCTCTTCCAGGCCTACGCCGCGCATCTGAGCTCGGCGTGGTCGACCGGCAACCTGCTGTCCATCGTGACGGCGGGCATCAACGTGTTCTTCTCCTCGCTCATCTCGCTGTTCCTGGGCACGTCGCTCGTGTTCTGCCTGCTGCTGCTCTTCTGCATCACCTACGCGCAGGTGATCTGGGCACAGGTCGCCCATCGCCATCGTGATCCTGCTCGGTCCCGTGTTCATCGCCTTCCTGCTCTTCGAGCCGCTGTCGTTCCTGTTCTGGGGATGGTTCCGCACCCTCATGGTCTACACGCTCTACGGCGTCGTCGCCGGTGCCATCCTCAGGGTCTTCATGGGCGTCGGCATGGGCTACGTCACGACCTACGCCGACGCGCTGATGGGCACCGGTTCCGCCGACGCGGCCGAGCTCGCGCTCTGGGCCGTCGTGCTCCTTCCACTCGTCGTCTGCGGCCTCATGGCCGGACTCAAGGTCGGCGAACTCTCCTCGATGCTCGTCTCCGGCTCCGGCTCCACCGGGTCCGGGTTCGTCGCCCTCGTCATGCGGGGCGCGGGCAAGGTCGCCGCCCCCGCCAAGCCACCCGTTTGAACAACCAGGGAGATATGCCCATGAAACGCCAAAAGAGTGCCGGTCGCGAGTACGCCGAGATCTGGGGCGAGGCGGTCCAGGCGAACAGGAAGTTGCGGAGAATCCTGATCATGCTGGCCGCAAGCTGCGTGCTCGGCGTCCTGGTACTGCTGCGCATCGCGGGCGCCGAGCCGCCCCGGCCCATCGTGGTCCGGGTCGACGAGGTCGGCCGCGCCGAGGCGCTCGCCTACGAGGCCGCCACCGCCCAGGCCGATCCGCTCGATCCCACCACCAAGTTCTTCCTGAACCGGTTCGTCCACGACCACCACTCGCGCCGCCGGGCCACCGTCGCGGAGCACTGGACCCGGAGCCTCCGGTTCCTCTCGACCGCCCTCGCCAACGCCGCGTTCACGCGCGACGCCGACGAAGTCGCGAGCGTGGCGGCCGGGACCGCCGACACCGAACGCCAGGTCGAGCAGGTCGTGCTCCGCATCCATCCCTCCCCCGACCCGCCGCACGGCGCGACCGCCGACTTCGATCTTGTCCATCTGCGGGACGAACAGGAGATCCGGCGCGAGCGCTGGTCGCTCACGCTGCGGTTCGAGTTCCTCGACCAGATCCCCTCCGAGCTGGTCGTCCACAACCCGATGGGGATCCTCGTCACCTACCTCCAGGCCGACCAGGCGCTGGTGACCGGCGAGGAGCGATGACCGCCCATCTCCGCGGCCGCCACAAGGCGCTCAAGCCGTTCGGCTGGACGGGCGCCAAAGCCGAGTGGATCGCGCTGGTGTGCCTGCACAGCGGCGTGTTCACGCGCGCGCAGGCGTCCCGGTTCCTCGACACGCACCACGAACGCGCGCGCCGCCTCGTGCACGCGCTCATCGCGCAGGGGTTGGCGGCCGAGGAAACCGTGCCCGGCATCCGGGGCATCGGCCGCGTATGCCGCATCTACTCGCGGAGCCTCTACCGCGCGCTTGGCGCCGAGCACATCCGCCACCGGCGCACCGCGTCCCCCGGCGTGCTCATGCGCCGCCTTCTCTCGCTCGACTACGTGATCGAGCATACGGACCTGCACTGGCGCCCCACGGAGCCCGAAAAGGTCGCCGCGTTCGACCAGTTCGGCATCGAGCGCGAGCTGCTGCCCGTCCGGGTGTACCTCGGAGCCGCCGGCACCACCCGGCGCTACTTCCCGCTCAAGATGCCCGTCGCGCTCGACTCGGGCCGCGCACGGTTCGTCTACGCCGAGCCCGGCCACGACACCGCGACCGCGCTCCGTTCCTGGGGCAGCGCGCACCGCAGGCTCTGGCACGCGCTTGGCAAGCAGAACTGGTCCGTCGAGGTCGTCGCCGTCGCACGCACCCCGGACGAGATGGACCGCGCGCGCAGCGTGATGCGCGGCTGGGCCGCACGGCCCTGCGGTCCCGGCGGGCCCGACCCGGCGACGGCCGGGGAACTGGCCCGCATCGAGCAGGCGATCATCGACGGGGATCTCGACATCCTCGAAGAGTTCGGCGGCCTCCAAGCCGCCATGAAGCACAGCGTCGCGCTCGAGAAGCAGGCGCGCCGCCAAGCCCGGCGCGGATCAATCCGCCGTGCCGCCGTCTGGCAGACGGAGCGCCTCCAGGGAGTGCGGTACCGATGACCGGCGCACGCCTCACGACCGCACCTGAGTGCGCAAACGACGTGGAGGGCCGATGCGCACTTTCGCCCTTCGGCGATGCGCACCGGCACCGCCGCGTATCCGCTTGCGCGGCTGCGTCCTGCGCTGCCGCGAACAGGACGGCCGGCGCCGCACGAGCGGCACCGGCCGTGACGGGAGCGACCCCCCAGGCCGGGGGCCTGGTACGGGTTCGGGGCCAGGTGAGTTTGCGCATCACCTGCCCCCGTCCCCTCGGGGTCGCTCCCGTGCCATCAATCCCTCCGGGAAGGGTGTCGAACCGATGAGGCCGTGGACGCTCGTCATCATCGGAATCGCCCTGGCGGCGGCCGGGGCCCGCGCCTTCCTCGCGCCGTTCCCAGGCACCGGCGACAACCCCTACCTCGACCTGGTCGCCTACCACGACCCGGGACTCCACACCGTGATCCGCGCCTGGCACTACCTCGCGCCCGGCGTCGCCCTGCTGCTCGCCGGCAGCATCTGTCTCTCGGTCTGGAGTGTCTGGTTCCAGCCGCGCGCGCGCAGCCGCGGACGGGGGAGGCTGCCCGACTGGCCCATCTCGCCCGCCGACGACGCGCCCTCGCTCGTCATCGGCGAGCTGCACCACCCGACCGTGCCCGAGGAGAGCGACCAGCCGTCCTGGCTCGTCATCCCTGAGAAGGGACTCTACACCGGCGTCCTCATCGTCGGCGCCGTCGGCACCGGCAAGACCACCGCCTGCATGTACCCGTTCGCTCAGCAGCTTCTCTCCTGGCAGGCCGACGATCACATCCGCCGCGCGGCCGCGCTCGTCCTCGAAGTCAAGGGCGACTTCTGCCACCAGGTGCGCGGCATCCTCGACGACGCCGGGCGCGCTGGCGACTACCTCGAAATCGGACTCGGGGGATCCTGGCAGTGGAACCCGCTCGACGATCCGCTGCTCGACTCCTACTCGCTGGCCTACAGCGTCGCATCCCTCGTCAACCAGCTCTTCGGTAAGAGCCGCGAGCCCTTCTGGCAGCAAGCCTATACCAATCTCGTGCGCTGGACCATCGAAGTGCACCGGCTCTTGCCGGGGGGCTGGGTCACGCTCCGTGACGTGTACCGCTGCACCGTCGACGCGGAGCTGTTCGCCGAAAAGATCCACGAGGCGAAGCAGCTGGCCGCCCGGATGTGTCCGGTGCAGGCCGTTATCGCGACGAAGGACCTCGCCGCGCACAGGGAGCCCCTCGGCGACTGGGCCTGGGACGTGAAGCCCGGTACGGGCAAGGCGGCCCGCCTGCTGGACCCGGCGCTGGCAGACCGCCTCGCCGAGCTCGAGATCGAGTACGCGACCGAGACGGCCGGCGACGGCGCTGGCCGCGAGTTCGCCGAGCAGGTCGAAGCCGTCGAACGGTGGTACGTCCACGACTGGTCGGCGCTCGACGCGAAACTCCGCACCTCGATCGTCGAGGGCATCTCCGTCTTCCTCTCCCTCTTCGACCAGCCGGAGGTCGCCGGTGTGTTCTGTCCTCCGCCCCCGGCCGGCGACGATCCCCCACCCATGCGGACGGAGAACGCCGCGGCCGAGGAGGAGGCCCCGGCTGTCCGGCCCATGCCGGGGCTGCGGCGCCGCCTGCCGCCGCTCGCCGCACTGATCGACAAGGGCAAGGTGCTCGCGCTCAACATGCCCGCGGGCGCGAACCCCGCGCTCGCCCGCGCCATCGGCGTCCTGCTCAAGAACGCCTGGATGCAGGCGCTGCTTCGGCGCCCCGCCGAGGCCGCCCGGCGGCCCGGACGCTACCTGCGGCCCGCCGTGTTCATCTGCGACGAGTACCAGGCGTTCGCCACCGTCGGCCAGGACGACCCTTCCGGCGACGAGAAGGCGTTCGCGCTCACCCGGCAGAGCCGGTGCGTGCCCATCGTCGCCACCCAATCGATCTCCTCGCTCCGCTCCGTGCTCCCCTCCGGCGAGGCATGGCGCACGCTCGTCCAGACGCTCCGCACGCGGATCTTCCTGTCACTCTCCGACGAGTCGTCGGCCAAGATCGCGTCCGAGATGTGCGGCTCCGTCATGAAGACGCAGCCCTCCTACACGTTCTCCGAGACCACCGGCAGGCCCGAGTTCTCGCTCCTGTCCGGACGCGCAGGCGGCGGGCGCGGCACCATCGGCGCGAGCAAGTCGTTCCGGCGGGCCCAGGAGCCCGTGTTCACGCCCCGGCAGTTCTCGCTCCTCGCCAACTACCAGGCCATCTGCCTGCCCTACGACGGCGTCAAGTCGCTGCCCGCGCGGCGCGTCTACCTGAAGCCCCACTACCTGCCCAGGGACGTGGGATACTGGCGGCAACGCGAGGAGGGCCGGATATGAAGCGCGCGAGCGGAATCGCCCACCTGACCCCCTTCCTTCCGGGGCTCGGAGCCCTGCTCGAGGATCCGGAAGTCTCCGATATCATGATCAACGGACCGGCCAACGTCTGGGTCGAGCGGGCCGGAAGACTGGAGCCACACGATGCGCCCGAGCTGTCCTCCGCCTGGCTGCACCGCGCCGCCATCCACATCGCCCGCCCGCTCGGGCTCGATCCCGCCGCGCGGCCGATCCTGGACGCTCGGCTGGAGGACGGATCACGGGTCGCCATCTGCACTCCGCCCGCGAGTCCGGAGGTCGCGATCACCATACGCCGGTTCGGGGGCCGCGCGTTCTCGGCCGAGGATCTGGTGCGCCTGGGCTCGCTGCCCGAGGACATCCTCGAAGCCGCTCGGAGCACGCTTGCGTCCCGCCAGAACATCCTGGTCTCCGGCGGCACGGGCTCGGGAAAGACCACGCTCCTGAACGCGCTGATCGAACTGCTGCCGGAAGACGAGCGGATCGTCGCCATCGAGGACACGCTCGAACTCAGGATCGACCGCGCCAACTGCCTCCGGTTCGAGGCAGGGGCCACGCTATCCGAGGCGCCCGTCGAAATCCGCGACCTGGTGCGCCACGCGCTGCGCCACCGGCCCGACCACATCGTCGTCGGCGAGGTCCGGGGCGGCGAGGCCGCCGACCTGCTGCAGGCGCTCAACACCGGACACGGCGGGTCGCTCACCACCATCCACGCCAACAACGCGCGCTCCGCGCTCTCGCGGCTCGCGAGCTGCGCCATGCAGGCCGGAGACGCGCTGCCCTGGGAGGTCACCTGCCGGGGCGTCGTCGACGGGATCGCGCTCGTCCTGCATGTGGCCCGCCGCAGCGGCAGACGGTTCGTCGAGGACGCGCTCGAGGTATGCGGCTACGACGCGCACACCGGCCACTGGATCACTGCGCCGTCTGGAGCGCAGCCCGGGACGCAACGGGAAAGCAGACCCACACCCACCCACCGAAGGAGGTGAACGCATGACCTGGAACGGCACAGCCATCCCCATCAACACGTTCGAAGACTTCGACCGCGAACTCGCGCGCGACGGCGGCGAGGCGCTCGAAGTCCCCGCTTACCTGGCCGAGCAGTACGGCCTCTTCCCCGAGGAGGTCGGGACCGAGGACGAGATCGTGGACGCCGGAGCCGACCCCCACGGCGAGGAGGAGGACGACCGATGAAGCACGACGAATACCACCGCAAGTTCGCCGACGCGATCATCGAGCAGATCAAGAACGGCACCGCGCCCTGGCAGAAGCCGTGGGCGCCGGGCGAGCGCGTGCTCCCCATGAACGTCGACACCGGCCGCTCCTACCGGGGCGGCAACAGCCTGCACCTCGCCGCCGTCCAGCAGGAGAAGGGCTACGGCGACGTGCGCTGGGGCACCTACCGCCAGATCCAGGCCCAGGGCGGCCAGGTCAGGAAGGGCGAGCGCGGCACCCGCATCCTCTCCTTCCAGGACCACAAGAGGATCGCCGTCACCGACGAGAGCGGGCAGCCAAGGAAGGACGCCGAGGGCAAGCGCGTCTACCGCTTCGAGCGCATGAAGGCGCCGTTCGTCCGACAGTACACCGTGTTCAACGCCGAACAGGCCGACGGACTGCCCGAGCGCGCCAACCCCACGCCCGAACCGCTCTGGAAGGCGCACCAGCAAGCCGAAAAGGTCATGGAGGACGCGGGGGTGCCGACGCGCCATGTCCAGGGCGACCGCGCCTACTACCACATGAAGCGTGACGAGATCGTCCTGCCCGAACGCGGACAGTTCCCGTCGGCCAACCACTACTACCAGACCGCGCTCCACGAGCTGGGCCACAGCACCGGCCACCCCGAGCGGATGAACCGCGAGACCCTCGTCCAGGGGATCAAGAGCGGGTTCGGATCGCCCGATTACGCGAAGGAGGAACTCAGGGCCGAGATCAGCGCCATGATGACCGGCGAACGCGTCGGCGTCGGCCACGATCCGAGCCGCGGCGCCGCCTACGTCGAGGGGTGGATCAAGGCGCTCGAAGAGGACCCGCGCGAGATCCGGCGCGCCGCCGCCGACGCGCAGAAGATCTCCGACTTCGTGCTCGCGCGCCACATCGAGCGCGAGCCCGCGAGGGAGAGTGCGGGTGCCGAGCGCGAACCCATGGCCGCGGCCGCGACCCGCGTGCCCGGCCCGCAGGGACTCCAGCGGATCCAGGTCCCCGTGCCGAAGATCCCGGTCCCCCAGCGTAGCGCCGGACCGAGCCGCTGAACGACCGATGAGAAGGAAGGAGATGTTCGGCCGCCCGGTCGAACCGGACCCGCGCTCCGCCGCGCCACCCAGCCGCAATCGCTTGCCGATGCGGGACGGCCATCGCCGAGAATACGCCGCGAGCCGGGCGCGCGGGTCCATCTCCTTCACCGACCGGTGCGCCGGTGCGCTCACCGACATCGGCGTCCACGGCGCGGTATCCTACCGCGACCTCGCCGACACCCGCTTCGGCGGGCATCCCTACACCACGCGGCGCGCCGTCAACGCATGGAAAAGGGACGGGCTCGTCTCCGAGACCACCGCCACCGGACCGAAGGGCAGCCCGTTCAAGGTCCTCACCCTCACCCGCAAAGGCGTCGCCGAGGCCCGGAAGGTCGCCGCCAAGCGGGGCATGCATCCCCAGCAACGGATCCTCCTCGCCCGTACCCGGAGCGCACAGGCCGCCCACGACACCGCCGTCTACCGGGCCTGCCGGAAGGAGCGGCGGCGCCTGATCGAACAGGGCGCCACCCTGCGGCGCATCCGGCTCGACACCGAACTCAAGAGCGCCGTCGCACGCCGGAGCGAGGCCGCGCGGAAGAAGGACGGCAAACGGGCGGCCGACGCCGAACGGCGCCGCATCGCCCGGGAGCTCGGCCTGCCGGTCGACGACCAGGGCCGCGTCCTCTACCCCGACGCCCAGATCGAGTACGCGGACGCGGGCGGGCGCACCGGCCGCGTCAACATCGAAGTCGCGTCCGGCAACTACCGTGAACGAGCCGTCCTCGCCAAGGCCGCCGCCGGGTTCGCGATGCACGCCAACGGACCCGCCGCGGCGGGACTGCTCCGCAGGCTGGGACTCGGCGCGGATGACGACCGCTCATCGTTGCGTGGACCCGCAGACCGCGATCCCGCCTCGGTCGAACTCTGACCCCCGGAGGATCCAACCATGCAGCCCTGGAAGATCAGCGCGGGCCTCACGGCGGCCATCGCGGGCTCCACCTTCCTGCTCGCCGGTTCCCGGCTCGAATACCTTCGCCCCTTCTGGCACATGATCCTCGCCAGCCACGGCGTCCTCCTCTCCCTGCACATCGCGCTCGCACTCGCGACCGTCGCAGCCGCCATCTACGCCGTCGCCCGGACCACCGGACTCGCCGACCTCGGCCGCCGCGTAGATCTCGCCGAACGTGCCGTCCGGCGCGGCGAAGGAGACCAGGGCCTCACCGACGCGCTCCGCAGGGATGCCGAAGGAGACTGGGAGTGAACCCCCCATGACTGACCGCACCTCCGTCCAAGCTCTGCCCGCCGCCTGGCGCAAGCGGGCCAAGGCGCTCCGCCGCTACGGGGGCGAGACTCCGGCCGTCGCGATGGAGCGATGTGCGGCCGAGCTGGAGGACACGCTCGTACAAAGGGATGAGACCACCTTCTCGCTGGTCGAGGCTTCCCGCGAGAGCGGCTACTCCTCCGACCACCTCGGCCGCCTCGTCCGCGACGGCAAGATCCCCAACGCCGGACGGCCCGGCGCGCCCAGGATCGCCCGTAGGGACCTGCCGCGGAAGGCGCACACGCCGACCGAGCCGCGACTGGCGCGGAACCGGCGTTCTGGTGAAGTTTCAAATGCGCAGATCGTGCAGTCCATCATCGCGAAAGGAATCGAATGATGGCACGCACGAAACGTGACCGGCGCGCGTACAGCGCCGGCGAGTGGGGTCGGAACCGGGTCAGGGTGTTCCCCGATCCCAAGACCGGCCTGTACCAGATCGAGTGGCGAGAAAACGGGCGCAGGCTGAGCCGGTCGCTGAAGCACCGCGACTGGGCCCAAGCCAAGAAGCAGGCGGATGAACTAGCCGCGGACTTCGCGAGCCCGATGCCCCGGGATGAACGCGAGCCCGAGCCGCTTACGCTGGGAGGGCTTTTTGACATCTACCGAGACGAAGTAACCCCCACCAAGAGTGGGCGGGCGCAGAAGTACGACCGGCGGACGATGGCGATGTTCCTCCGGTTCTTGGGAAGGAACCGGACGCCCGCCACGCTCTCCCAACGCGACTGGGACCGGTTCATCCGGGAACGGCGCGCGGGCAGGGTGGGACATAGTGGTAGGCCCGTGTCCGACCGCACCATCGAATACGATCTGAAGTTCCTGATCGCGATCCTCAACTGGGCCGCGAAGTCGAGGGACGAGGAAGGAAGACTCTTCCTCGAATTCAACCCGCTGAGGGGCCTCAAGGCACCCAAGGAGAAGAACCCGACCCGCGTGGTCCTCACGCAAGTGGAGTACGAGGCGTTGCTCAGGGTGGCGCCGCGGATTGATTGGCGGTTCCACGTGGCGCTGGTGGTCGCCCACGAAACGGGCCACCGTATCGGCGCGATCCGCCAGCTTTGCTGGTCGGACATCGACGTGGAGGACAAGACTATACGGTGGCGCGCCGAGAATGAGAAGACCGGATACGAGCACCGGACGCCGATAACGGTCGAGGTGCTAACCGTCCTGGAGGAGGCGCAGAGGAGGAACCCCAGGACCGGGAACGCTCCCATGTTGCCCGCGCCGAAGGACTCGTCAACGTGCCTAGACCGGTCGTGTGTGCGTGTCTGGTGGCAGAAAGCCGAGGCGCTGGCGGGGCTGGAACCCAAGCGCGGTCGTGGCTGGCACTCGCTCCGGCGGAAGTTCGCATCAGACCTCATGGACCAGCCACTCAAGGTTCTCTGCGAGCTGGGCGGCTGGAAGACGCCCCACACGATCCTCCAGTGCTACCAGCACGCGGACGTGGATCGGCTCAGAGAGGCTCTTGAAGACCGCCGGAGGGCCTGCACCGTGCTCGAACAGCGGGAACGAACAGCGGGAACCGCACCCCCGAAATCCCGTAAGTCGTTGCGGGGCGCTTAGCTCAGTTGGTCCAGAGCGCCTGCCTTACAAGCAGGAGGTCGCTGGTTCGAATCCAGCAGCGCCCACTATCCCACATACGCCCTGAGCCGCTCCACCTGCTTGTCATCCCCCAGCACGACCAGGTCATCCCCCGCCTCCAGCCGAATCGACGCGTCCGGATTAAACGTCGCCTCCTCATACGGCTGACCATGCTTGTGAATGGCGATCACCAGCAGCCCGGTCCGGTCCAGAATCCGCGCCTCGCCCAGCGTGCGCCCGGCCACCTTCGAATCCGCGCCCACCGTCGCCTGGTCGATGTGCCGTGACAGGTGCCGCCCCTTCTCGCTCGTGTCCATGAACGACGCCACCGAGGGCCGCACCAGCACCGAGGCCACCCACACCGCCCCCGTCTTGTTCGGGCTCACCACGTGGTCCGCTCCGGCCCGGTACATCTTCGCCGTGGTCGACTTGCCCTCGGCCCGCGCCACGATCACCAGGCGCTCGTTCAGGTCGCGCGCCGAGAGGCACACGAAGAGGTTGTCGGTGGCCGACGAGAGGCAGGTCACGAGCGCCATCGCCCGCTCGATCCCGGCTTCGCGGAGCATCCGGTCGCGGGTCGCGTCCTCCTCGACGATCACGGCCTCGGGGTTGAGTTCGCGCAGGGCGCCGATCGCGTCCTCGTCACGCTCGATCACGACGCACGGCTGTTCCGCGCCGTCGAGTTCCCGCATGATCTGCTGCCCCATGTTCCCTCCGCCGCAGATGATCACATGGTCCTTCATGCGGCCGGCCTGCTTCATGGTTCTTCGCCTCTTGTAGGTGTTGCGCAGGTCCATCCGGACCAGCGCCGCGGTGATCAGTGCGAACCACGCGCCCAGCACCGACAGGCCGCCCACCAGCATGCAGACCGTAAACACGCGGCCGGTCTCGCTGAGCGGGTGGACTTCGTGGTAGCCGACCGCGGTGATCGTGATGATCGTCATGTAGAACGAGTCGGCCCAGTTCCAGCCCTCGATCCATGCGTAGCCGATCGTTCCCACGACGATGAGCAGCACGACGAAGGCGACCACGATGGCCACCTGGGAGCCCCGGAAGATCATGCGGGGAATATCCCTTCCGACGCTGCGTCTGTCCACACCCCGGCGATGCGGGTTTGACGGTCTGCCTGCCCGGGTTTACGGTTGTCCGATGGCTTCAGATCCTCCCGCCGCGAGTCCGCTGCCGGTTGCACCGGTCCGCGACCTCTTCGCGCGCCGAGTTCCGCACATCGTCGCCCTCTACGCCGGGGCCTCCTGGGGTCTCATCGAGTTCACCGGGTTCGCGGTGGACGAGTTCCTGCTGTCGCCGCATTGGACGCGCGTGGTCCTGGCCACGCTGTTCCTGCTTCTGCCGAGCGTGATTCTGCTGGCGTGGTTTCACGGGAAGCCGGGGCGTGACCGGGACTCGCTGGCCCGGACCGAGAAGATCGGGATTCCGGTGAATCTGGTCCTGTGCGTGGCCGCGCTGTGGATGCTCTTCGGCGGCGTGGACCTCGGGGCCGCGACGACTACCGTCACCGTGGAGAACGAGGAGGGGGAAGAGGAGCAGCGCACGGTCGCCAAGTCCGAGTTCCGCAAGGCCACGGCGCTCTTCCCCTTCGACCTCGGCCCCGGCATCGGCGAGGACGGGACGTGGCTTTCCGGCGCGGTTCCGGAAGCGCTCGTGCTCGACTTCATGGCCGACGACTTCTTCAACGCGAAGCCCCACATTCTCTTCGGCGCGCGCCTCACGGAACTGGGGTTTGCCGACTTCCGAGACGTGCCGCTGACCCTCAAACAGGAGCTCGCGCAGGAGGTGTACGCCGAGTTCCTGGCCGCCGGCGAGATCGACCGGACCGATGACCTGTACCGCGTGACGCTCAGGGTTCACCGGGTGGACAACGGATCGCTGGCGGGCGAGGCCGCCCAGGAAGGGACGGACCTGCTGGCGCTGATGGACGAGCTCTCCGTGGCGGTGAAGGAAGCGGTCGGGATTCCGGACCGGGAAGAGGTGGAGGACCTTGCGCTTCGCGAGCGGCTCTCCGACGACGACATGGCCGTGGAGGAGTACTTCAGGGGATCGGAAGCGGTATTCGTCGAGAATGATCTGGACGCGGCCATCGAGCTTACCACAGCCGCGACGACCCGCGATCCGACCTTCGCCGTGGCCCAGTACTCGCTGTTCGCCTACCTGCTCAACGCCAACCGGTCCGAGGAGGCCGTGGCCGCGATCGGGGCGGCCATGGACCACCTGTACCGATTGCCCGAACGCACCAGACTGTATGTGCAGACCGAGTACTACTTCGCGGTCCAGCAGGTCGAACAGGCGGACGCCGTGACCAGGAGGTGGATCGGGCTCTACCCGGAC
The DNA here is from genome assembly GCA_965208295.1 of Longimicrobiales bacterium. Classification (GTDB taxonomy): domain Bacteria; phylum Gemmatimonadota; class Gemmatimonadetes; order Longimicrobiales; family Gaopeijiaceae; genus Bin94. The sequence continues at coordinate 3,990,869 of OZ242328.1, forward strand.
GACCAGTACGCCCTGACCTATCGCAAGCTGATGCAGGACATCACGGGCGATATGGAAGGAGCGCTGGCGACGCTGGAAACGATGTACCGTCTGGACCCCCGCAACGGCGGGCTGCTCAAGGAGATTGCCGACGCGCACCGGGGGATGGGCAACGACGATCAGGCGCTCGCGGCGCTCGCCGAGTATGTGGACAGGTTTCCCGAGGACGCGACCGGGTACGCCAGTCTCGCCGCTCTCCAGAAACGCCTGGGAGACTACGACACCGCGCGGGACAACATCGGCGTGGCCATCCTCATGGAGCCCATGTCGGCGGGGTTCGCGGCCCAGCTCGCGGCGCTCGATCTGGACGCGGGCCTCTTCACGAACGCGAGGGAGGGGTACCGGCGCGCGCTGGAGGCGGCCCGGACCCCGGCGCAGAAGGCCGACGTGCTGGAAGGGATCAGGAACTATCACGGCCGCCGGGGCGAGATCGGGCTGGCCGTGGAGGCGATGGACGCGTGGCTCGAAGAGGCCACCGGCTTCATGAGCCCGATGATGCTCACCCTGTCCCGGGGCGATGGCATCTCCATCTACCTGAACGCCGGCCGCGTGGCCGATGCGGCCGCCCTTCTGGAAGAGGTGAAGGCGGAGTTGCCGCCTCCATTCAACGAGCTGTTCGTTCCCGTTCTGACGACGCTGGTCGTGCTGGAGACGATGGGGCCGGAGGCCGCGCGCGAGGCGCACCGCCGTGCGACCGAGGTGGTCGAAACACAGGGGCTCGATTTCCATGCGACTCTGCTGCGGGATATGGGCAGGATTCTGGAACGGGAGGGAGACTTTGTGGCGGCGGCGGAGAGCTACCGCGAGGCCATGGTTGCGGATCTCGGCCGCAACTACCACCTCGACGCGGGACGCGCGCTTCGCCTGGCCGGTCGGCTTGACGAAGCGGAGGCCGAACTGCGGGAAGCGTTGCGACTGGTGCCGGGGGGTCCACGCACGCATGTCCAGATGGCGCTGCTGCTGGAGGAGCGGGGGGATGTCGAGGGTGCGGTCGAGCACCTGAGGAGTGCGCTGGTCGCCTGGGAGACCGCCGACCAGGACTTTGAGCCGGCGAGGCGGGCGCGGGCAAAGCTGGCGGAGCTGGAGGGGTAGCTCACGCGGACCGTCGCGGCCTCTCGGTCGTCCCTCCCCAATGTAAATCACACGTTACATTATGTAATGTATAGTATACATATCGCTTCCACAGAAGCCATGCGTTGCCGGCAGCCGACCGGCGCTTCCCGGCGACTTGCCGAGACCCCGCATCGGACGTAGCGTTCCCCCATGGAGACCCCGCAAAACAATCCCCCACCAACGCCCTCCAGGGTTCCCCTGACGCGCGACCTGATCCACCGCCGCGTTCCCCATATCCTGGCCATCTACGCGGGTGCGTCGTGGGCGCTGGTCGAGTTCACGGCCTTCGCCACGGACGAGTTCCTGCTCTCGCCGCTCTGGACCAGGGTCGTTCTGGTCACGCTGTTGCTGATGCTGCCGAGCGTGCTGATGCTCGCGTGGTTCCACGGCAAGCCGGGACGGGACAGGGACTCGCTGGCGCGGACCGAGAAGATCGGGATTCCCGCCAACGCGGTGCTCTGCGCGGTCTTGTTGTGGGCACTCTTCGCGGGAGAGGAACTGGGCTCGGCCACGAGGTCGGTCAGGGTGGAGACCGAGGAGGGGACCATCACTCGGGAGACGACCAGGCCCGAGTTCCGCAAGCACACCGCGCTCTTCCCGCTCGAACTCGGTCCCGGCCTCGCAGCGGACGAGTTGTGGACCGCCTACGCCGTGCCGCTGGCCATCGAGTACGATCTGATGCCCGACGACTTCTTCGTCCCCGTGACCTTCGAAAGGTTCAGATGGAGCCTTATCGAGGACTACCCCGACTTGCAGGGGATTCCGCTGGCGCTCATGCGCGAGGTCGCGCAGGACTACTACGCCGGGTTCATGACTGTCGGCGAGATCGACAGAGTCGAAGACCGCTACCGAGTCGCCCTGGCCGTCCATGAGGTCGACGGCGGGAACGTGCTGGGCGACAGCGTCTTCGAAGGGAGCGACCTCCTGGCGCTCGCTGACGGGATGTCCGGTCTGGTGAGGGACGCGCTGCGAATCCCCGTTCGCGACGGCGTCACGGACTCTCCCGTCCGCCAGTTGCTGACGGAAGACGAGGCGGCGCTGGCGGAATTCGTCAAGGGCGTGATGAGACTGACCGACCTCAGCACCGAGATTGAACACCTGAGGGCCGCGGTGACGCTCGATCCCACCTTCACGGCCGCCCACCTGCAGCTGTCCTGGCGGTTGACCAATACCGACCGGGAGGGCGAGGGGCTCGCGTCGATCCAGGCCGCGATGGAGTACCTCTCCCGCCTTCCGGAACGCGCCCGTTTCGAGGTGCGGGCCGAGTACTATGATTGGACCGGAGAACCCGAGAAGGTCCGGGAAATCGTGGACCTGTGGCTGGATCTCCATCCCGAAGACTTCAACGCGCTGGAGACTCAGAGCGGCCTGCGGATGTCCGAGGGCGACTGGGAGGGGGCGCTGGCGACGCTGGCCGAGATGTACCGCCTGAATCCCGGCAACGGTTCCGTCCTGAGGAGGATGGCCAGGCCGCATGAAGAGCTGGAACAGTACGACAGCGCGGCGGCGGCTCTGACCCGGTATGTGGAGCGGTTCCCGGACGACGAGGTGGGCTACATCCAGCTGGCCGACTTCCGGCAACGGCGCGGGGAGTATGATGAGGCACGGGCCCAGCTGGAGAAGGGCCTACTCCTCCACCCGATTTCAACGGTGCTCGCCTACGGACTCGTGGATCTGGACCAGCGGACGGGACGATTCGACGAAGCCCGCGCGGGTTACGAACGTGTGCTCGACCGGGCACGCACCCCGGTTGAGAAGGCGCGCGCGCTGACGCGGATGAAGTGCCACCACCACTTCCGCGGGGAGATGCGGGACGCGGTCCGCGCCGCGAACGCCTGGCTCGTCGAGGCGTCGGCTTACACGAATCCGGAGTGGCTTCCCGATGTCCGGTTCGGGGACCTCTTCATCTACCTCGACGCGGACCGGTTCGGCGAGGCGGCCGATCTCCTGGAGGAGTTGAAGGGGCGGACCAGCCCGTGGTTCAGCGACCACCTCGCGCCGCGCGCGGAGATTCACATCGCACTCGAGACCAGCGGCGTGGAGGCCGCCCGCGAGAAGCACGACGAGTGGGTGCGGCTGCTGGAAGCGAGAGGGTCCGAGGGATTATCCCGATCGGCGGTGAAGGAGGATCTGGGGTGGATCCAGGAGCGGGCCGGTGACCACGCGGGCGCCCTGGAGAGCTACAGGGCGGCGATTGCTCTCAGGTCGTATCAGGTGGAGTGCTTTACCGGTGTGGGTTTCGGCAACATGCATCTCGGTGCGGGGCGGGCGTTGCGGAAGATGGGCCGCCTGGACGAGGCCGAGGCGGAGCTGCGGGAATCGCTGCGGCACTTCCCCTCACTGCCGGGCGCGCACCTGGAGCTGGCGCTGGTTTTGGAGGCTCGCGGGGACACGGCGGGCGCCGTGGAACATCTGAAACGGGCGCTGGCGGCGTGGGAGAACGCGGACGAGAACTTCGAGCCGGCGCGGGAGGCGCGGGCGAAGCTGGCTGAGCTGGGAGGTAGTGTGTAATCGTTACACACCCAGCCGCCTGGGAGACGGCCGACGATGACTATGAGCCGGCGAGGCGGGCGCGGGCGAGGCTGGCGGAGCTGGAGGGCGGCTTGACCGAGACGCCGCCCGCCAAGTAGCGTTCCGTCATGGAGAACCCGCAAGACCCTCCCCCCCCGCAGCCTCCCAAGGTCTCGTGGGCGCGCTACTTGATTGAGCGGCGCGTTCCCCACATCGTGGCCATCTACGCGGGTGCGTCGTGGGCGCTGGTCGAGTTCACGGACTTCGCCGCGGACGAGTTCCTGCTCTCGCCGCACTGGACGCGCATGGTCCTGGTCACGCTGGTCCTGATGCTGCCCACCGTGGTCATGCTCGCATGGTTCCACGGCAAGCCGGGCAGGGACAGGGACTCTCTGGCGAGGACCGAGAGGATGGGGATCCCCACCAACATCGTGCTCTGCGTGGTCGCGCTCTGGACCCTCTTCGGAGGAGAGGATCTCCGCCCGGCGACCACCACGCGGACCGTGGAGACCGAGGGCGGGGTCACCGTCCAGCGCGTGGTCCCCAGGCCCGGGTTCCTGAAATCCACGGCCCTGTTCCCTCTCGCGCTCGGACCGGGGATCGGCGAGGACGAGTCCTGGGTCTCCTATGCGGTTCCGGAGGCGCTCGTGCTCGATCTGATGGCCGACGACTTCTTTGTGCCGCTCCCCTTCTTCGGGTTTGAGTCGTACGCCCGGGAACTGGGATTCGCGAGCTTCGGCGAGGCCCCCCTGGCTCTCAAGCGCGAGCTTGCGCAGGAGAGGTACGCGGGGTTCATGGCGACCGGCGAGATCGACCGGGCGAACGGTCTCTACAGCCTGACGCTCAGGGTAATCCGGGTGGACGACGGATCGCTCGCGGGCGAGATCACCCGGGAAGGGACGGACCTGCTCGCACTCGTGGATTCGGTGTCGGGACCCGTGAAAACCGCGCTGGGGATTCCGGCCCGCGAGGGCATCGAGGACCTGCCCGTGCGCGGACGGCTCTCCGAGAACGACGCCGCGGTGGAGGCGTTCTTCAGGGGCCTCTACAGTCGTTTCCACGACCGCAGCGACGAAGCCGCCGAGGATTACCTGACGACGGCGACGACCCTCGATCCCACCTTTACGGTCGCGCAGCATGCGCTGTCCAAGATTCTGGAACTCTCCCCGGGTGATGAAGCCGCCGCGATCCCCCCGCTCCTGGCGGCCATGGACAACCTGTACCGCATGCCCGAGCGCTACGGCTTTCGGGTGAAGGCGGACTACTACAGACTGACCGGCGATATGGACCGGGCGGCGGCCGTTGTGGAGATGTGGGTCGAGCTCTACCCCAACGATCTGGACGCCCTGCAGGCCCGGGTGGATTTGCAGCGATCGAGTGGCGACTGGGAGGGTGTGCTGGCGACCCTCGCTACGATGCAGCGCCTCGATCCGCTGGACGGCGACCTGCTTCTGGAACTGGCGGCGGCGCACGAGGAGCTGGGCAATGACGACGAGGATTTGGCGGCCCTGACCGAGTATGTGGAGAGGTTCCCCGGCGATAAGTACGGATACTGGGGATTGGCCGACTACCATCTGCGGCGAGGGGAACATGACGAGGCCCGCGGGCAGCTGGAGCGCGCGGTTCTCCTGGATCCTCTGACGGTGGACCACGCAATCGAGCTCGCGGGGATCAACCTCGACGTGGGGCGGTTCGACGAAGCCGAAGCGGGGTTGGGGCGTGCGCTGGAATTGTCGCGCACCTGGTGGGACAGTGCGGATGTGCTGAGGGGGCGCGGGCGCTATCACCAACGCCGCGGGGAGATGGCGGACGCGATCCGCGCGATCGAGGCGAGGCAGGAGGTGCAATCAGGCTACCGGTCGCTCGAGGACATACCGACCTACCTTGACGCGGGCCGCGTCGGCGAGGCGGTCGCGCTGCTGGCGGAGGCGCGGGGGCGGATTCAGTCGGGGTGGATACCCCCCCGCCTTCCGCACATGATCGTGCGGGTCGCTCTCGAGGCGGAGGGTGTGGACGCCGCGCTGGAGGCTCACCGGCAGGTGATACAGGGGATGGAGGCCAACGACGTCCTTGCGGGGCTGGCGGATGGCCTGGGTCTGATTCGCGAGCGCGCGGGCGACTACGCCGGGGCGGCGGAGAGCTTCAGGGAGGCGATCGTCTTGTCACCCGAGACGGAGTACCGCCGGGGGGCGGGGCGGGCCCTGCGCAAGGCGGGGCGGCTGGACGAAGCGGAGGCGGAGCTGCGGGAAGTGTTGCGCCTGGTTCCGGCGGATCCGCACGCGCTTTTCGAGATGGCGTTGCTGATGGAAGCACGGGGGGATATCGAGGATGCGGTGGAGCACCTGCGGGGCGCGCTGGCGGTGTGGGAGAACGCGGACGGGGACTATCGGCCGGCGCGGGAGGCTCGGGCGAAGCTGGCGGAGCTGGGAGGTGTGTAACCATTACACACCGTTCTTGACCGCCCCGCCTACCCCCCCTTCACCAGCCGATACCGCACGATATAGTCGACATCCAGGTCGTCGCTCACCGTCCCCCATATGACCTCCTGGTCGACGAACTTGACCTGAAGACCGACCGGCAGCCGCGCCCGCGCCATCGGCTCGCCGTCGATGGTGAGGATCCACCACTCGTTGAAGCGCTCGCCGGTATCGGACTCGACCGGAGCGTATCGTTCCAGCCAGATGTTTCCGTCCCCCATGACCCGTGCGGCGACGACGGGCGGAAGGTAGGCCGGCTTGTAGGTGGCCTCGCGGATGCGTGCCTCGAGGGCGCCCTTGGTGATTCCCGATTCGTCGTCGTACCAACTGTCGGCGATGGCGCGGATGGCGGAGTCGACGCGCTCGGCGGGCAACGGCTCGGGGGTGTAGGGGATACGGCGCTGGAAGACGGTGTCCCCGGCCAGGTCTATCCTCGTGAGGGTGACGACCGGCTCGCCCTCGCCGGTCCAGGCGCGGCGCTCCACCACGATCAGTCCCTCTTCGGAGACGGTGTGCCGTACATCGTCCCCGAAGGGTTGCGAGCCGAAGGTGCCGCTGGCTCCATTGTCGTCCATCAGGGCCAGTCCGTCGCGGGGCTCGTGCGGGTTTTTCCACAAAAGGGTGAGTTGTTCGCCCTGCGCGTTCATGCGGACGACCGCGGTCTCGGTCAGCTTGCCCGTGGCCACCAGGTGAGAAAACGCCAGCCCGCTGCCCAGGAATGTACCGTCGCGAAAGGGCCGCTGCGGACGGGGTGGTGACTCTTCCCTGCTTCCGAAATCGAACGGGGGTGAGACCGAACCCAGAAACTTCCCATCCAGGTCGAAGTAGCTGGCGCGGTAGGCCCGGAAGTCCCACGCCCACAGCGAGTCCCCGAAGAATCCCATCTCGATGAGGAACTGGAATTCTCCGGGGCCCTCACCTGCCCGGCCCACGGTGCCTGCAGCCAGACCGTCGGCGGTCCAGCGCCGAATCGTCGACTCTCCCCGGTGAATGGAATAGACCAGGCCGTCCGGACCCGGTTCCAGTCCGAAGACCTGGCCGAAGGCATAGTCGGGATCGCCTCCAACGGTGCCGATCGTGACCTCAGGGCCGGTTGCCGTCCAGGGAGTGTACGCGAAAGGATCCGTGTTGGAGTCGATGTCGTCGCGGCAGCCCACCGTCAACATCGCGACCAATGCGACTGCTCCGGTGGATGGGAGGGAGGGACGGCGTCTGATCGAGGTAAGTACCGAAATCGGTAGCATCTGGTTGCGTTCCCTGGCGTTGCGTGGATTCGTCGCAGGCGCGCCGATGTCGGTGGCATCTTGTGACGACCTTGAGTGACGGGCGGAATACCCGGTACTATCCCTTTGACGCGACTCCGAGTCGGATCGTTGGCAGTGTGTAACCATTACACACTGCTCGGCACCGCCCCGCCTACCCCCCCTTCACCAGCCTGAACCGCACGATATAGTCGACATCCAGGTCGTCGCTCACCGTCCCCCATATGACCTCTTCGTCGAGATGCATGACCCGGAGACCGACCGGCAGCCGCGCCCGCGCCGTCGGCTCGCCGTCGATGCTGAGGATCCACCACTCGTTGAAGCGCTCGCCGGTATCGGACTCGACCGGAGCGTATCGTTCCAGCCAGATGTTGCCGTCTTCCCTCACCCATACACGGCCCACCGTTGCCAGGTAGGACGGCTTGTAGGTGGCAGCCCGGATGCGGGCTTCGAGGGCACCCTTGGGAACGCCCGATTCGGGGTAGTGCCACGAGTCGGCGATCGCGCGAATCGCGGAGTCTACGCGTTCCGCGGGCAGCGGCTCGGGGGTGTAGGGGATGCGGCGCTGGAAGACGGTATCCCCGGCCAGATCGATCCTTGTAAGGGTGACCACCGGCTCGCCTTCACCGGTCCAGGCGCGGCGCTCCACCACGATCAGTCCGTCCTCGAAGACGGTGTAGACGACGGCGTCGTAGAACGGTTGATCCCCGAACCTGCCGCCGACCCCGTCATCGTCCATCAGCGACAACAGGTCACGGGCTTCGTGATGGTGCGTCCAGAGCGGAGTCAGCGCGTTGCCCTCGGCGTCCATGCGCGCGACCGGGGACTCGGTCAGTGCACCGGTGGCCACGAGGTATGAGTGGGCCGGCGCGGTACCCAGGAATGTTCCGTCGCGAAAGGGCTGGGTCGGGCGCGGCGGGATCCCTTCCGGACTCCCGAAATCGACCGGAGGCGAGACCGATCCCAGAAACTCTCCACCGAGGCTGAAGTAGCTGGCGCGGTATGAGCGGTTGTCCCACGCCCACAGCGTATCCCCAAAGAACCCGATGCCGCCCAGCCGTTGGAACTCTCCGGGACCCTCCCCTGGCCGGCCCACGGTCCCCGCCGCCTGGCCGTCCACGGTCCAGCGCCGGATCGTGCCTTCGCCGTGACGGGAATAGATCAGCCCGTCCGGACCCACCTCCAGTCCCGCCACTGGACCGAAAACATAGTCGGGGTCGCCCTCGACGACGCCGATCCTGACCTCCGGTCCGGTCGCGGTCCAGGGGGCGTAGGGGAATGGATCCGCGCCGGAGCCGGCGTCGTCCCGGCAGGCCGAAGCCAACGCCGCGCCCGCGATGACCGCCGCCGCGAGGGCGCGGGAGAATCGGCGTGTGATGGGGGTGCGTTCCGTGATCGTGGGTATCTGCATGCGCTCCCTGGCGTTGGGTGGATTCTTCGTGGGCGTGGTGCTGGTGGCCCGCGGCGACTTGTTGCCGTCGAGAATTGCGGGCAGAATAGTAGTACTACCCCTTTGACGCGCCCCTGGTCCGAACCGCTTCAAGTCTGCTGGAAGACGCAGCGCCCGCCGAATGTAGAGGTACCCGCCGCCGAAGTGCCAGAGCGCCGAAAAATTGCAGAGGCCCAATGAAAAACCGTATGACATTGTCACACACCGCCTGTTTCGCTGCCTTATTCGCGATCTTCTTCACCCCCCTCCCCGCCACCGCCCAGGGCACCCTCGAGGGCACCATCCGCAGCGCCTCCACCGGCGCCCCCCTCCCCGGCGCCCAGCTCCGCATCCCCCCCCTCAACCTCGCCGCCCTCGCCGACCCGGACGGCCAATACGAGATCACCGGCATTCCCGCCGGCACCCACACCCTCGAGATCTCGCTGATCGGCCACACGACCGAGACCCGCGAAGTCACCATCGCCGACGGTCGCTCCGTCCACCTGGACATCGAGCTGCACGAGTCGGCCATCGCGCTCGAGGGACTGGTTGCGCTCGGCAGCCGGGCACGTCCCCGCACCGCCACCCGGTCCGCCGTCCCCATCGACGCCATCACGGGGCGTGACTTCGTCGAGCAGGGCGACACCGACCTGAACGATCTGCTGCGCACCGTCATCCCCTCCTACAACGTGAATCCCCAGGCCGTGGGGGACGCGGCGCGGATCATACGGCCGGCCAGCATGCGCGGCCTGGCCCCGGATCACACGCTCGTGCTGGTCAACGGCAAGCGGCGCCACCGGGCATCGATCATCATGTGGATCGGGGGCGGGTTCGCGGACGGCGCCCAGGGGCCCGACATTTCGGCGATTCCGGCCATCGCGGTCCGCCAGGTGGAGATCCTGCGCGACGGGGCGTCGGCCCAGTACGGCTCCGACGCGATCGCGGGCGTCATGAACCTCACGCTGAAGGACGCGCCTTCGGGCGGGAGCTTTGAGGTGCGCACCGGCACGTACTGGGAGGGCGACGGCGAGGCCTACACGCTGTCGGGCAACATCGGGCTGCCGCTGGGCAGGCACGGCTTCGCCAACCTGAGCGCCGAGTACGGCTCCTCGAATCCCACGAGCCGGAGCATCCAGCGCGCCGACGCGGCCGCGCTGATCGCGGCGGGGAACACGCATGTGCGCGACCCGGCCCAGATCTGGGGTGCGCCCACGGTGGACAACGACCTCAAGCTGTGGGGCAACTTCGGGCGCTTCTTCGGCGACGGGCTGCAGCTCTACGGGCACGCGAACTACGCGAGCGAGACGGTCACGGGGGGGTTCTTCTACCGCAATCCCAACACGCGCGCGGGCGTCTACAGTATCGACGGGGGGCAGACGCTGCTGGTGGGCGACGTGCTGGACGCGCGCGACGGGGTGCTGGACGGTTCCGCGGGCTGCCCGGTGGTGGAGATCGTCAACCATGTGCCCGATCCGGTCGCGCTGGCCCGGGTGTTGGGGGATCCCGACTGCTTCACCTTCCAGGAGATGTTTCCGGGGGGCTTCACGCCGCAGTTCGGGGGCGATGCGCGGGACGCGTCGCTGGTGGCGGGGCTGCGGGGCCACACCCACGGCGGGCTCCAGTGGGATGTGAGCGGCGGTTTCGGGCGGCACGCGGTCGACTTCCTCATCGACAACACGGTGAATGCGTCGCTGGGTCCCGAGTCCCCCGACTCCTTCGACCCGGGCGTCTACACGCAGCAGGAGCTGAGCGCCAACGTCGACCTGAACTACACGGTCAGCGACGTGGTCAACCTCGCGGGCGGCGCCGAGTTCCGGGACGAGTACTTCGAGATCGGGATCGGCGAGACGGCGTCCTGGGAGATCGGTCCCTTTGCCGCGCAGGGGTTCAGCTCGGGGTCGAACGGGTTCCCGGGCTTCAGCGACATCGCGGCCGGGGGCTGGCACCGGACCAACTACGCGGCCTACGGCGACCTGGAGGCGAGGGCGCGCGACGACCGCTGGACGCTGGGGACGGCCGTGCGCGGGGAGCGCTTCGAGGACTTCGGGACCACCGCGAACTGGAAGGTGGCCGGGCGCTACGAGCTTGCGGACGCGCTGGCGGTGCGCGGGAGCGCCAGTACAGGCTTCCGGGCGCCGACGCCGGGGCAGCAGAACGCCTTCAACGTGTCCACCCAGTTCGACCGTGAGCTGCAGGAGCTGGTGAACAACGGCACCATCCCGTCGACCTCGCCGGTGGCGGCGTTCAAGGGGGGCGAGCAGCTGGATGCGGAGAAATCGGTGAACGCGAGCGTGGGCATGGTGGTGGACGCGGGGGCATTTTCGCTGTCGGCCGACTACTTCCGGGTGGCGGTGTCGGACCGTCTGGCGCTGAGCAGGGTCTTCGCGCTCACCGAGGCCGAGGCCGAGCAGCTGATCTCGGAGGGGATCACGAGCGCGAAGAACCTGGCCAACTTCCGCTTCTTCACCAACGAGTTCGAGACGCGCACCCGGGGGGTCGACGTGGTGGCGTCGTTCGTGCCCGCCGGGTCGGGGGGTGACGCCGAGCTGAGTCTGGCCTTCAACCACACGCGCACCCGGGTGATGGACTACAACCCGGAGGTGCTCAACGAGACCCGCATCGAGCAGCTCGAGGACGCGCTGCCGGGGACGCGCTGGACGGCGGCGGTGCGGCGGGGCTGGGGGGACGTGTCGGTGCTCGGCCGGCTGAGCTACTACGCCGGGTGGTTCGACTCGCGCGACGACCGGTCCTATCCGGGGGAATACCTGGTGGACCTGGAGGCGAGCTACGCGGTGAGCGAGTCGGCGAGGCTGACCTTCGGGGCCCAGAATGCGCTCAACCGGTACCCGGATGAGAACCCGGAAGCGACGAGGGCGGGGAACCTCTACAGCCCGGGCACGCCGTTCGGGGCGAGCGGCGGATTCTACTATGTGAAGGCGCGGATTGGGTGGTAGTGGGGACGGCCGGCGGGGGGCCGGGGGCGGGGGGCCACTTGCGGACGACCGGACCACGATGCACAATGGGATCGACCGAAGGGGTCGGAAAACGATCACAAGGACTAAAACCTGACCGTGGGTAGAGCAGAAAATCGTTGTTTCATAAGGCCATGCAGTGTGGCCCGCTTCTTGCAGTTCTAAGGGCCAGTTCCCAGCCTCCGGGCCTTTTCCCGGGGGCAAACCAAGCAACCGTTTCCAAAGGAGAACGGAATGAACAGACTCAAGCTACTGGCGGCAGCCATGTTGCTTGCGGTCCCGATCGCATGCGGAGATGATCTACCTCCTCCTCCGCCGACCGGCTCGATTGACGGGCTGGTATCGATTGAGGGCCAGGGGATCGACGCGGTGTCGGTCACCCTGAGCAACGGCGCCTCCGCCATCACAGCGAACGGTGGAATGTACCGCTTCGACGGCGTCGAAGCAGGCGCATACACAGTCACCATCAGCAATTACCCGGACGACGCGAGCTTCAATTCGACGTCGGCCGCGGCGACGATCACCACCGACGGACAGAACGTCACCGTCAACTTCCCGGGCACGTACATTCGTACGTCCAGCATTATGGGAACAGTAACGGTAGAGAACCTCTGGCTCTGAGCCACCATCCCCACACAGCCACCTCCACCTTCGCCGAGGCTGTAGGAGATTATACACCACCGGGTTCCACGGTCGCCTCCCGGAAGGACTTCACCCGCCCCACACCGCCCTGGCACAACCTGATTATCGCGGAGTTATTGCACTTTAATCCTGATTGCTCCGGGATGCACACGCATCAGTCTACGGATCACCCTTCGGATTCCCGCGAGATGGGACTTGCGGCCACATGCACAATGCCGGCCGCGTTTTCCCCGTGCCTATCCGCGCCGTTGCACAACTTCTGGATCGAGACGGCCGGATCTGTCCGCCGCTCCGGCAGCTACAGCAGCTGCGATCCTTCCCCAAAGCCTTCCGGTGCTTCCGACCGGTGATTGACGATCCGCCACAGCCGCGTGTCGTGCTCGCCCAGGATGCGCGCGACTGCTCGAACCGGCATCTCGCGCGCGAGGTTGGCGACGAACTCCTCGAACCGCTCGGTGAATCGCTGCCGGCCACGCGCCCACGGAACTCGTGACTGCCTGATTCCGCACCGAGGGCATGTCACCCTGGGCGACGGCGCACTCAGGCGCGTCTCGACTCCCCAGAAATCGAGGTGCCGCCAATGCCTGATGTAGTTGTCGTAGGCCTTGCAGCCGTCCGTCCCGCACGCGGCGCACGTAAAGGTGCCCCCGGTCTCGTAGTCGAGGTGCAGGACCAGCCTGTGCTTCGCCGCGTCGAAGCTGGTGTCATCGACGTACCAGGGCCATTTGAGCCCCAGCATCTCCTCGAAGAATTCCGCGGTCAGTTCAGGCGTCATGCCAGGCATTCCCGCCGGGGCCCTACCGGCCGCCCGGCGACCGGAGAGGTTGGCTGAAGCCGGTCTTCGGTACCGGCGAGATCTTCCGGGTCCGGCCCACTCCATTGTCCCGGTGGGCCGTTCGTTCCGCCTGCGAGACGATGGTCGCCCGGGAAGGCACGGACTCGCCGTGCCGGATCCGGACGCGCTCGCCGATGCGCGCGCGCTTGCCCACACTCGCCTTGGGTTCGACGACCACGTGGGAACCGATTCCGCTCCGCAACCCCACCTTCACATCCGGCCCGATATGTGTGCGAATCCCGACCGTCGCGCGGTCCCCGATGTCGGCGCGTTCGTCGATCAGGACACCTCTCCTGACCGTCGCCCGGCATCCAACCATGGCCTGGTCCCCAATCCGGACATCGTCACCCACCACCGAGCGGTTTCCGATGGTTCCCCGGGTTCCCAGCCTGGAACGCGTTCCGAAGACCACGTTGCTTCCCAGCGCCGCCCCGGCACCGATGCGGGCGGCGAATCTCATTTCCGATCCCTCTCCCACGGTTGCGTACTCTCCGACCCTGCAGTCGCGCCAGAGGATGACGCGGGTGCCGACCCTGGCGAATGCCCCGACCACGACGCCGGGACCGATCAGGGCGTCCTCTTCCACAATGGCGTCGGGCGACACGGTGGCGGTGTGATGAATCGTCGCCGACGGGTGGATTTCCCTGGTCATTGTCAGGTCCTTGCGGGATGGGGGCTGTGGGGGATCGCCCCCGCCCGGCGAACCGGGCGGGGGCGATCTGAATGCTCTCGCTGGGGTGCGAGAGGTTGGGGTTAGCTGCCTCTGCTCAGCGCGAGGTGGTGGACTGCTTCCACACCATCCTCGGACGAGACGTGCAGCGTGTAGCGGGAACCGCCCGCCGCCACGGCCAGCGTGTAGCGCTCGGCCGAACAGACATCATCCTCGTCGTCGTCTGTCTTGGCGACTGCCTCGCCGGCGCTGTTCTTGACGATCAGAGACTGTGCACACATTGCGTTGTCACCGTCCGGAACCACACCCAGGTCCTTCAGGTTGACGTGCAGATTGAGGGAGGCCGTCGCAGCAGCCGCGGTCGCCAGCGTGTACGGCGAAGCGAAGGTGCCGTCGCCGGCGGCGTCCGTGTAGGTGTTGTCGGCGTTGTGGCGCCGCACCCTGGTGGTCTCCAGCGCGTTGTCCACCGGGTTCGCACGCGAGACCAGAACGGTGTACGAGTGGTCGTCATAGCCGTTGGCCGCCGTGACCATCACGGTGATGGTGTTCTCCAAGGCGGTGGCGCCATCCACGGGCGTTTCGTTTGCATTCAGCGTGCAACTGGCACCCGAACAGGCCGTGGCCCCATTCATGAGCCTTACCGAAGCACCCGTGGGAATCGAGGCCGTCGGGAACACGAACGTGACGCTTGCCGAAGCATAGCTGATCGTGCCGAGATTGGTCGTGTTCTCCGTCGTCTCGGAGTTCTCCGTGCGGGACCAGCCTGCGCTCGCGTCCGCCGAATCGGCGGTGTTGTAGCCGGCTGCATCGGTGCCCTGGTTATTGAACTTGACCATGATCCCGGCGCCCAGCGAGTCGATCGCCGAAGCGCTCGTGCTGTAGACGTGCAGCGTACCCATGCTCTGGTAGTCGTTCCGGCCTTCTACCGTGCCGCTCAGCGATGTTGCGGCTGTGGAGCAGAATTCGGCGCCACTGTTATTGGCGTCATTGGGATCCACGCACATGGCATCGTCGTCCGCTTTGCCAGCGTCGTCGAGCAGAGGCGGCATCCAGTTGGCGTCCTCGATCACGGCGGTGTACATGCCTTCAATCACGCCCGCCACCGAGAAGTCGCCGCTACGGCTGGTGGCCCGTTCCCACAACGCGTCGCTGTCGGTGTTGGTCGTGATCCGCACATCAATGTTGGCATTCGAGCCACTCATGTTGTTCACCGAACCCGCCACAGTACCGTTGGTGTACACGAGGCCGAAGTTGTACAGCGTCCCCGACACGTCGTCGTCCGTGGTGGTGGTGCCCTTGTCGTCCGTGATCACCACGGTTGGGTTCCCGGCGGCACCGGTCGCCCGGTTCCAGGTGGGCTTGCCGTAGGTGCTCTCCTCCGGCAGTTCCGGGTAGCCCTGCGCGTTGAGTCCGCCCGTGCCACCCGCCAAGCTCGGCTCCTTCGAGGCCAGATTCAGGAAGCCTCCGCCCTCGGAACCCGCCACCACCTGGACCCAGTACTTCGTGGCGTTGTTCAGTCCGCTGAACGAGTAGAGTCCGTTGTTCGCGGTCTCGGCTGTCGCGGCCACCTTGGAGCTCCGGATCGTCCCGGCGCGGATCGGTCCGCCCGTCGCCGTCGTCCAGAAGACGACATCCGTCAGCAGCCTCACCGTGATCCCGGCCATGGCTTCGTCGCCACGGACCAGGTTGTTGGCGTCGCCGTCGTTCGCGACGTAGCCCATGATGGCCCGGCCACCCTGCGTGGTGGTCCATCTCGCGTGGTCCGTGCCGGCGGTCCCAACGTAGGTGGTCAGGCTGTCTTCGTCGTCCGTGTACTCGTCGTGGTACACGACCAGACCCTTCTGGGTGACCGCACCGTTCACGCTGTAGTCGCCATTGTCGGACGCCGTGGCGGAGTACTCGCCGTCCTGCAGGCCGGTGAAGGAGTAGCCACCGCCCGTGCCGGTCTTCTTTTCGTCGCCGACCGCGCCGTGGCCGGTCTCCGGTTCGAGTTCGACTTCGTGGCCACTCTGGTTGCCCACGTTGCCGCTCACCGTACCGGTCATCCACTGGTACGCGAAGGTGGCGCAGTTGTCGTCGTCGGTCTCCTCGGAGGCGGAACAGACCCGCACCTCGGGCCCGCCGCCGCTCATCTCGCCAAAAGCACCCACGCTCGATCCGAAGTCCGTCAAATCTTCGCCGAAGGTCTCGATCTCGTCGTAACCATAGTCGACCTGCATGCGGTTGCTGCTGCCGACATGGAAGCGAACGGTGAGTTCGGCGTCGGCCGGGATCCCCGTAAAGGAGACCATGCCGTCGGAGCCGACCTTGGCGTAGCCTTCCTCCTGGAATTCACCGTCGTCATCGGGATCCCACTCATAGCGGCGCAGCCGGTTGCGGTCGTCGCGCGCCAGCAGCTCAATCGACATTTCCTTGGCCACGCCGGGGGCGGGCCGGTGGTCGCCGCGGGGGAGGCCGCTGCGGTAGTCGGTGTAGCCTTCCACATCGTCCGCTTCACGGTACACGCCGAGCGTCAGCGTCTGCGTCGTGTAGGTGATGTAGATCGGACCCAGGTCGTTCATCTCGGCCGTGTTCATGGCCGGAAGCGCGAGCGGGTTATGCGTGTAGGTCAGCGCTGCCGACTGCATCCACTCCTCTTTCATGGTGAGCGAGTCCGCCTGGGTCGTGTCCGCCATGACGGTCATCTTGGCGGGCATGTCGCCCAGCGCGACGGTGCCGGAGTACGACCCCTTGCCGTCCGCGCCGGTGGCGATGGTGTCGGTGCCGAAGACGACATTCCAGTTGGCCAGGAACTCGTTGCCGTCCTTGGCTTCGTCGTCGCTCTTGATCCACCACTGGAAGTTGGCGCGGTTGTTGAGCAGTCGCACCGCCGTGAGCGCCTGGCTCACGCGGTCGGTGGCTGCGTACTCGATCTCGATGTCGGCATTGTCGGAGACCACGAGATCGTCGTGGCCCGTGGACGCCACCTTGGCGAAGACCAGGTGGTCGTTGCCGGTGCCGCCGGGACCGAGGTCCATGGCGCGCGGGAAGTGGAACGTCGCCACACCGAGCGAGTCAGTCGTCGCCGTGCCGAGCGCGGGTGCGCCGGCGTCGGCAGCTTCGGTAGTCGGGTACAGCGCCAACTGCACGCCGGCGACCGGATATCCGGTAACCGTAGCAGTCCCCATCACCGCGCCGGCGACGATCGTCTGCATGGTGATCTCGAAGGAAAGGTTTTGCGTACCCTCCCCGGCCGCTGCCACGGTGACATTATACAGGTTGTCTCCCGTGTACTCGTACCCGAGGTGAGCAAGGATGCCTTCGACCGTGGTCGTGTCTCCGGACGGCAACGGTACCTTCGTCTCGACGTCGACGCTGACGACATAGGTACCCGCCCGCAGGCCGTCGAATTCGTACATGCCTTCACGGCTGGCAAAGCCGAGCTGCGGCTCCGAGGTCAGTTCAGGCCCCAGCAGGGTGATCGGCAGGCCGGGCACACCCATGGGCAGTACGTCATCGAGGTCCAGCGCCGGCTTGTCGCCCGCGTCAATGAACAGCATGCCGCTGATCGACGCGGTGCGCGTGTGCATCCCCGCGAAGTCCACAATCTTGAACTCGTCGGTGCCGAGACCCTCTACAGCGGCCTCGTCGGTGCCGAACTCGTACGCGTCCTCGTCCCACCCCTCGATCGCGACCATGTAGTCGCCGCCCGCCAGGCTGGGGAAGTTGTACTCGCCGTTGGCGTCGGTCATGTCTTCGCCGTCCGCGTCGCCCGAGAGCGTCACCATCACGCCCGCAACGGGATCGCCTTCGGCGTGCACCTGGCCGCTGATGCTGGCCTGGCGCAGCTGCGCGCCCGCGAACGAAATGCCGGTCTGCTCCTGCCCGACCGACAGATTCAGGGACTGCGACGTGCTCGGGAAGCTGTACGCATCGGCGTCCGGATTCGCGATCGAAACCGTGTAGTCGCCCTTGCGGAGCCCGCCGAAGCTGTAGCCGCCGTCGTCGCCCGTCATCATCGTGTTGTCGTCACCCGCATGATCGCCGGAGAGCGTCACTTCGACGCCCGCCATCGCCTCGCCGTCAACCGTCACCATGCCGCTCACGCTGGCCGTGCGGATGATCGTCGCCGCGAAGTTGACCGTGGCCGTGCCGTCGGTCATGACGGCGGTTGTCTGCGTGGTGCCGTCGGCGAAGGCGTGCTCGTCGGCGTAGCCGGCGATCCTGACCTGGTAGGCACCCGCCAGCAGCGGACCGAAGGAGTAGCCGCCGTCTTCGTCCGTGGCCATCGTGCCCATGACTTCACCGGAGTTCGCGCTCACAACCCTGATCAGGGTCACCGCGATACCGGGCAGCGCGTCGCCCTCGACCGTCACGTAACCCATGACGGTGGCCGTGCGCAGCGCCTTGCCCGAGAAGTTCACGCCGGACATCGACTCGTCCAGCTCAAGCGTGATCTCCATGGCCGGCTCGAAGTGGTATTCCACCTCGTCCCACCCGGAGATCGTCACCGTGTAGTCGCCGGCCGCCAGACCCGAGAAGCCGTACTGGCCGTCGGCGTCCGTGTTGGCCTCGCGGCTCTCTTCGCCGGTCAGCGTAACCGTCACGCCGCCAAGGCCCATGCCGTCCACATGCACGCGGCCGCTTACGCCGGCCGTGCGCAGCAGTTCGCCCTGGAAGGCCGCTTCGCCCGTGTCGCGCAGGTCGACCGTCAGCGTCTTCGTCGTCGGGTCGAAGCCGTACTCCCGGCTGTCGTACCCGGAGATCGTGACCGAGTAGGTGCCGGCGTGCAGGTTCTCGACCATGTACATGCCGTCGTTGTTCGTGGTCGTGGCGTGCTCTTCGTCCCTCGGGCCGCCGCTCACCGTCACCATCACGCCGGGCAGCGGTGCGCCGTCGTCACCAACCGTCACGGTGCCTTCGATCGCCGCCGTCCGCAGCATGATGCCGTCGAACGGAACCGTTCCGGTCTCCTGAAGCTCGACCGTGACCGTCGCCGAGGTGCCGTCCGGGAAGCCGTACTCGTCGTCGTCGAATCCGGAGATCACGACCGAGTACTCGCCCGCGGGCAGATTCTCGAACGCGTACGCGCCCATGTTGTCGGTCATGTCGTCAAGGCTTTCGCCCTGGCCGGTGATCGTGACCGTCACGTTCGCGATGGGACCGACGCCCTCGACCATCACCGTACCCGCGATGCCGGCGGTGCGAAGCAGAATGCCCTCGAAGGGGACATTCGCCGTCTCGCCGTACGCAACCGTCACGGACCGCGAGGTCACTTCGAAGCTCACCTCGTCGGTGTCGTAGCCCGAGATGACGACCGAGTAGTCGCCGCGCCGCAGCTGCTCAAAGGAGAACTGTCCGCTGGCGTTGGTCGACACGGTCCGGCTCTCGCCCCGGCCCTGCAGGCTCACCGTGACGCCCTCTTGCGGCTGTTCGTCGGCCGTGACCTGGCCCACGATGCCGGAGGTGCGCAGATACGTTCCCTCGAAGGAAACGACTTTCGATTCACCCACTGCCACCGCAGCGGACGACGAGGTGGAGCCGAAGGCCACGTCCTCGTCGTCGAACCCGGTGATCTCGATGGTGTAGTTGCCCGCGCGCAGGCCCGTAAAGGCGTACTGCCCGCTGGCGTCCGTCAGCGTTTCGGAGTCGCTGACGCCCGAAAGCTTGACGGTGACCCCACTGAGGCCTTCATTTTCTACCGTTACTGTTCCCGTAACAAAAGCCGTGCCGTCTTAACAGGACTGTTTACGGCTTCCCACGGCTACGTGCGCATCGACTTTGCGTCGAACGATCGATGTCGCGTGGTTGGCCGGAGGCCGGGCCGGGGCGAACGATCAGTGTACGGGGAGGAGGACGGAGATGAACAAGAACGCACAGTCGGCGCTGCAACCCACGGTGCATCTCGCAGACCGACACGTGGAGGCGATCGCGGCTGCCCTGGAGCGGAGCCGGCGGCCGGCCACGCGCCGCGCGTACGCGTGCGCCTGGAAACAGTTCCAGGCCTGGGCCGAGGCCGAGGGTCTGGAAGCGCTTCCGGCGGATCCGGTGGTCGTGGCGGCGTACCTTGCCCAGCGAGCGGGCGACGGACTGTCCGTGGCCTCGCTGGAGTTGGACCGCAAGGCCATCCGGCACAATCACCGGAAGGCCGGGCTGCCGACGCCCACCTCTTCGGAAGGCGTTCGTCAGACCCTGGCCGGACTGCGAAACCTGGCCGCAGACCGGGGGCGCGAACCACGGCAGGCGCGCGCCCTCACGAGGGAGAGGATGGAGGCGGTCAGAAACACGGCCCACAGGCCGCGGTCGGGACCGACGGGGCGAACGGAATCCGGCGGAATGGCGCGCCGGCGCGGCGACATGGACATTGCCATCGCATCGGTCATGCGCGACGCGATGCTGCGGCGCTCGGAGGCGTGTGAGCTGCGTTGGGGGTCGGTGCAGTTTCGGCCGGACGGAACGGCCCGCATAACCGTCCGGCGCTCGAAGACCAACAGAGGTTCAGCCGTGCTCTACGTGGGCCACGAAGCCGCGGAAGCGCTGCGGAGGATCCGTACCGGCGATGTTCGTCGAACGGCGAGAGTTTTCGGACTTCGCAGTGGCCAGGCGATCTCCAACCGTCTGGCGGCAATGGCCAGGGCCGCCGGGTTGGGAGAAGGGTTCAGCGGGCACTCGCCCCGTGTGGGCATGGCCCGTGACCTGACGGCCGCTGGCACGGAACTCACGGCGCTCATGGTGGCCGGCCGGTGGAAGTCGGAGCGCATGCCGGCGTACTACAGCCGGGCGGAGAAGGCAGGGCGGGGTGCGGTGGCACAGTTCTACAGAGATGATGGGTAGCGCAAAACACTGGGAAGTCAACTATGTTTAGCTTCAAGGGAGCAGGTGAGCCGAGGACTGGCAGGCCAGGAGCAAGGAGGCCGGAACTGTCAACCGTCGAAGAGCTTGGCAAAGAGGTTCGGGTTCTCCGTGAGCGGCTGTCGAGGTTGAGCGAGGCAAGTCTCCGCATCAGCGAAAGCCTGGATGTCGATACCGTCCTGCGCGAGGTGGCGGAGAGCGCGCGCGCGCTGACCGACGCCGGTAGCGCCGTCATCGTGATGATCGACGACTCCGCCGACGTGCAGGATATCGTCACGTCGGGTCTCAGTCCCGAAGAGCGCCGCGCGCTGTTGGAAATCCCCCACGGTCCGCTGCTCTGGGAGTACCTGCGCGATGTGCCCCGGCCGCTCCGCGTGGAGAACCTGAAGACTCACCTGACCTCGCTGGGCTTCCCCGCAGATCCGAGCCTGTCCAAGTCCTTCCTGGGGATGTCGATCCGGAGCCGAGGTGAGCAGGTCGGCGACTTCTACCTCGGGGAAAAGAAGGAGGGGCGCGAGTTCACAGTCGAGGACGAAGAGGTCCTGGCGCTCTTCGCCCTGCAGGCCGGTGCCGCCATCTCCAATGCGCGCAACCACGGGGAGGAGCAGGCGGCGCGGGCCAACCTTGAAGCGCTGATCAACACGTCGCCGGTGGCCATGGTCATGTTCGACGCCCAGAGCGGGCAGGTGGTGTCCATGAACCGTGAGTCGATGCGTATTGTGGAGGATCTGTGCATGCCGGGCCAGGCGCCGGAGGACCTTCTTGGTGTGGTGAAGGTGCGTCGGGCAGACGGTCGGGAGCTGGCGCTGGACCGGACTCCCTTGAAGGAGGTGTTGCCCGAGGCGAAGTCGGTCCGCGTCGAGGAGATTGTCCTGGAGGTTCCGGACGGCCGGAAGATCACCGTGCTGGTCAACTCCACGCCCATCCTCACGGAAGAAGGTGGGGTCGCCTCGGTGGTCGTCACGATGCAGGACCTGACGTCGCTCGAGGAGTTCGAGGTGCACCGGGCCGAATTTCTGGGCATGGTGAGCCACGAGCTGCGGACGCCGCTGACCTCGATCAAGGGCTCCGCGACTGCGGCGCTGGAGGCGTCGTCCAACCTGCGCCCGGCCGAAACGCTGCAGTTCTTCCGGATCATCAACGAGCAGGCGGATCACATGCGCGAACTGATCGGCAACCTGCTGGACGCGGCCCATATCGAAGCGGGCCGGTTGTCGGTCGTACCCGAGCCCGCGGGGCTCCCGTCCATTGTGGATCAGGCCAGAAACCTGTACCTGAGCGGCGGGGGCACGAATCCGGTCGAGATCGACCTGCCGCCGGACCTCCCGCGGGTCATGGCGGACCGGCAGCGCGTCGTTCAGATCCTGGGCAACCTGTTGTCCAATGCGGGGCGTCACTCGCCGCAATCGTCGCCCATTCGCGTGGAGGCGAAGCGGGATGGGGCCCAGGTGGCGGTGTCGGTCGCCGACGAGGGCCCCGGAATCCCGGCCGAACGGCTGCCGCACCTCTTCCGGAAGTTGAGCCGGGGAAGCCGGGGTAGCCAAGGGCCGGCGGGCGGGACCGGGCTGGGCCTGGCGATCTGCAAGGGTCTGGTGGAGGCACATGGAGGCGGCATCCGGGCCGAAAGCGACGGAGACGGCGGGGGCGCGCGCTTCACCTTCACGATTCCGGTCGTCGAGAACGATCCCGCCGCCGCCGCGACGAGTCCGGCGGAGGTCCCGGACCGCTTGCCCCTCTCGGTGACGGGGACCCCGCACATCCTCGCGGTGGACGACGACCCCAAGACCCTCATCGACGTTCGGCGCATTCTCGAGAATGCCGGCTATCAACCGATCGTAACCGGCGACCCGGAAGAGGTGCCCCACCTGCTCGAGACGCACCGGCCCGACCTCGTGCTGCTGGATCTGCTCCTTCCGGGGCTTGACGGCATCGAGCTGATGCGAGCCGTGCCGGCTCTGTCCGAACGGCCGGTGATCTTCCTCTCCGGATACGGCCGTGACGAGACGATTGCCAGGGCCTTCCAGTTCGGGGCGGTCGACTACGTCGTCAAGCCCTTCTCGCCAACGGAGCTCGTGGCCAGAATCGAGGCGGCCCTGCGCAAGGACACGGAGCCCTCCGGGCCCTATCGCAAGGGCAAGCTCGCCATCCACTACGGCCAACGCCGAGTGACCCTGGACGACCAGCCGGTGCAGTTGACAGCCACCGAATACGATCTCCTCGCTGCCCTCGCCACCAACGCAGGCCGAGTGTCGACGTACGACTACCTGTTGCGCCGCGTGTGGCGGTCGCGGCGCGCGGGCAACACCCCGATCATACGCGTATTCGTGAGGAAGCTCCGCGAGAAGCTGGGCGACGATGCGAAGAACCCGACCTACATCTTCACCGAGCCGCGGGTCGGCTACCGCTTGGCCAAGTGCGAGGACGAGGCCCCTTCGGCCGGAGCCGTGGATTCCACCTTGTGACCGCGGGGTTCAGGTCGCGGTCCGGCCGCTGGTCTTGCCGGACCGGCCGCCCTGCTCGCGGATGAACTCGTCGGTGCCCTCGGGGAGCAGGAGGTTGTCGGAGATTTCCGCGATCTCCTCGGCCTCTTTCCACGCATTTTCCAGCAGCCACAGTTCCCCTTCGAGGGCCCGCCGTTCCTGCTCTTCGTGGAGCGACATTTCCAGGGCGAGTTTCGTGGGATTCGGCATCTTGTTGATGTAGCCGGGGACACCGTTCTTGTCCTGGTAGAGGTTCCCCTGGGTGATGTTCACCAGGAACCGCTCGGGGTGCCCGGCGTTCTCGATCCTGTCCACGGCCTTTTGCACAGTCTCCGTCTTGCCACCCATCGCGTTGATCC
The DNA here is from genome assembly GCA_965208295.1 of Longimicrobiales bacterium. Taxonomy (GTDB): domain Bacteria; phylum Gemmatimonadota; class Gemmatimonadetes; order Longimicrobiales; family Gaopeijiaceae; genus Bin94. Next base: position 4,014,489 of record OZ242328.1, read on the forward strand.
TGGGCAGGATGGCGCCCGCGAAACGGCGGGCTTCCTCCCCCTCGTACCAGGAAGTCTTCTTGCCCTTGCGGATCTCGATCTTGAAACCGGATTCCCTGTCGGCGGGGCAGACCCGCGTGCCCAGAAGGTCCGGTCTCTTGAGCTTGATGACGCCGCCATCCTTCGGACGGAGCTTGACCAGCGTTCGCGCGTTCACCCACAGATTCACGAAGTTGCCGCTCTGAGCGAGCAGCGCACCGCTGAGTACCCCCGCCGCGACCCCGCCGGCGACGACTCCCCCGAGCACCACAACGGCCCCGGCTCCATAGATGATCTTCCTGCGCCGCCTCCGCCCGAACTGGTCCCCGTAGCGCCAGGCCGCGAATTCGGGGCGCAGCGGTTTGCCGATCCTGACCAGCGACAGTCCCTCCGGATGGCGGGCCAGACCGACGTTCTCGGTGGACACCCGCACGCGTGTGTCCCGAAAGAGCCGCTCGCAGTCCTCGACCGCCTCCCAGCGTTCCTCGAGCGGCGACAGGTTCCAGCGCTCGCACTTGACGCAAACCACCCACAAGCGACCGCGAGCGGAGTCGAAGGCCAGGCGCCGCCCGACCGGAAACGACTCGACGATCTCGTTGGCGCCCAGCGGCTTGTTGCAAAACATGCACGCTTTGTACACGGCGGTCCCTGTTGACGTGACGGGGTTCGACAGCTTACCAAGATAGGCTACGAGGCGGCCGGGTGCTCTCTTCCCGTTCTCCGCCGACCGTGCGTCTACAGCCGAGGATGGACCCCATGGAGCAACAAGCGATCGCACTCATCAACGACCCCATGGCGGTCTTCGCCTTCCTGGCCGGTGTCGTGGCCCTGGTCTTCTGGCTGTCCGAACTCCCGCGCCTGCGTGGTTTCTTCGAGGTGGTGCCCCCGGTCATCTTCGTCTACTTCGTGCCGATGCTGACGACCACCGCCGGGATCACGCCGGGGGCTTCGCCGGTCTACGACTGGTCGTCCCGTTACCTGCTTCTCTTCGCGCTCCTGCTGCTCATGGTGTCGGTGGACGTGCGGAGCATACTCAAGCTGGGCGGGATGGCGCTCTTCATGGTCGCGGCGGGCACGGTCGGGATCATCATCGGGGGGCCGGTGTCGCTGCTGATCTTCCAGAACTGGCTGCCCGCCGACGCGTGGACCGGGTTCGCGGCGCTCTCGGGCAGCTGGATCGGGGGGACCGCCAACATGGTGGCGATCGCCGAGAGCGTGGGGACCTCGGCGGATGCGATGGGACCGGTGATCGTGGTCGACACGGTGGTGGGGTACGGGTGGATGGGGGTGCTGATCGCAATGGTCGGCCTCCAGCACCGCTACGACAAGCGCACCCGGGCGCGGACCGCGGCGGTGGAGGAGACGAATCGCCGCCTGGAGGTGCTCAGGCGGGAGCAGCGGGCTCTGACGCTGCGCGACGCAGTGGTCATGATCGGCATGGGAATGGCGTGCGCGGTGGCCGTCTCCTGGTTGGGAAGGCAGCTGCCGGCGGCAGGCGACCCCACGATCATCAGCAGCACCACCTGGTCGGTCCTCATCGTGGTGACCGGGGGTCTGGCCCTGTCGTTCACCCCGGTGAGACGGCTGGAATTGGCCGGCGCTTCGAACCTGGGCTACACCGCGCTCTACCTGCTCCTGGCCGGGATCGGCGCGAAGGCCGATCTCAGGGCCGTGCTGGAAACTCCCCTGTACCTGGCCGCGGGCGCGGTGTGGATCGCGATCCACGTGGCCGTCCTGCTCATCGCCGCCCGCATCGTGCGCGCGCCCCTCTTCTTCGTCGCGACGGGGAGCATGGCCAACATCGGCGGAGCGGTCTCGGCGCCGGTCGTGGCGGGGGTATACCACCGGGCGATGGCGCCGGTGGGGCTGCTGATGGCGGTGGCGGGGTATATCCTGGGGATCTACGGGGCGCTGTTGTGCGCATACCTGCTGGGACAGGTGGGGGGGTGAGGGCTACTCCTCGCGAGACGGGGCCCGGTCGTCGACCCCCGCACCCCTCTCGGACTGAGGTCAGACCTCCCGCACCCGCCTGAGGAACTCCTCGGCGGTGTCGCATTCGATCACCGCGTCGGCGATACACGCGATACCTTCGGGGTCGGAGATCCTCTCAAGGATCGGCAGGAGATGCTCCGCGGTGCCGGGACCAAACCTGCGGCCGGCCATCCGGTGCATCAGCTGGCGATCCCGCTGGATGCCCTTCTCGATGCCCTTCTCGATGCCCTTCTGCAGCCACAAATGGTCCCGCTCCTCGCCCCACTTTCGGGCCCGCTCAAGCAACGTCATCGTTCCCTTCTCCCTTTTTCTCGTCCTCAGTGTTCGCCGGAGCTTCTCGCCCTTTGGCCCGTGCCGCTGAGTCAATACCAGTTCAATCCAAGTCTGGAAGGCCCCGTCCAGTTCGGGCTCCCCGGTCGCTTCGAGCCAGTCTGCCAGTTCAACGGCCAGCTCTTCCAATGCCGCCGCGGTGCGAGCCTGCTCGAACCTCGCGATCATCGCGAGCACATTGTCCGCCGGCAGCAAGGACGGGTCCTCGGACTGGATCTCAATGAGAAGATACCGGAGGCGAGGCCGGTATCCAAGCGGTTCGCTGGGCATCGGGCCCAGCAGGTCGCCGATATCGGTCGCGGCGGTCCAGCGCCGCTCTCCGTTGTAGATGACGACGGGCAGCACAAATGGGTACTCGCCGCGGGGTCCGAGGTCCTCCTTGCCGAGCCGCATCCAGATGGTGGCGGTGTAGTCCATCATGCGCACGGCCATGCGACGGTCGACGGTGGACTGGAACTCCAGCAGGATCAAGATGTAGACCCAGCCGCCGCCGACAGACTCGATTCGCCATAGCATGTCTGTGTGCCGCTTGCCGAGGTGCTCGGTGACGAAGCTGGCCGGCAAGCGTTCCAGGGTGGCGAAGTCGAGGTGCCGGGCGAAATCGCGCGCGAAGCCACGCAGGGTGTCGGCAACGGTGCGTGGGTGCGAGAAGAAGTTCTTGTACGACGCATCATGCTTGGGGTTCTCGGGCCGTTTCCGCTTTCCCGGCATGGTGGGCGTTCCCCGGGTGGGAAGGATGGCGGGAGTCGGCGCGGGGGCCGGGCCGTCAGTCCTTCGGTGGTCAGGCGGAAACGATCGCGAGGGGCAGCGGGCGAACGAATGTCTGGATGGGACTGACTTCGAGATGGCGCTCTACGAGGAGCAGGAGCGCCGCGCGCTGGAAGGCGAACCCCGGGTGCTGGAGCGCGCCTGGCGCGAGGCCGAGGAGATTGCCGAGATCTCCGACAACCTCTTCCTGCCCGATGGCACGGAGGACTTCATCCGGGAGCATGGGGTGAATCCGGACGGAGAGAAGCCTCGTAGGGACCCCGCATGAGCATCTCGAGGATCGACGTCAGCGAACTCGCGCCACCATCGCAGAGGCCCGCAGCCCGTTCGGGCGACCGCTCGAAGCGCCGCCACGGCCTGCTCCTGTTCCCGTTTCGGGTCGTGAAGTGGGCACTGTTCGCCGTGATCCTCGCCGTCCTCCCCTTCCTCCTCCTCATACGGGGCGGCGTCTTCGCCTACCACCAGTGGGCACTCGCCCCTTGGCTCGCCCTGGCCATTTCGGCCACCGCCACCACGCTCCTGCTGGCCCTCTACGCTCTGGTGGCCAGCCGCCGGATCGGCGCGGGCAAGGGCCTCACCAAGTTGACGACCCGGGCCGCCGCGCTCCTCGCGTGCGCGTACGTTGTGTATTCGGTCATGTTCGTCGCGGGCGGCAACGTCAAGTCCGCCGAGGTGAGGGCCGAGTACACCGCGCTCCACCCCCTCCTCCGCCTCGGCGCGAGCGCGCTCATCCTGGTCGACTCCGAGTCCGTGATCACCGACGCCGGCCGCACCCCGGAATTCTACCGCCGCATGGGACTCCCGCCGAACGAAGCGTCACTCCACTTCGAGCAGGAGAGCGGCTTCGTGCACGCTCTGGACCTGCGCACGATCGGCCGCCCCGAATGGCGGAACCGCGCGGCCGAGATCGCGTTCCGGGCGATGGGGTTTCACACGCTGCGCCATGTGGGGACGGCGGACCATCTGCACGTGTCGCTCAGGTAACCCGCCGCCGCGGCCAATCAAGGGACAGGGGCATGCTCGGATGGGACGGGGTGGTGGATCCATCACGGCATCCCGGAATGACAACGCGAGTTTACATTTTGTAAAGCGCAATTTACAATTGTAAGACACCTTGCACCTGATCACCGCACACCGGGGTTGAATCCGAAAGCCGTGTACCGCACCTGTATTTTCTGCCGCAAGCCCCTCGGCGCCAACGAGGTCATCGAATCGTTCCCCGTCGGACGCCGTCTCGCCTTCGACGCCGCCCGCGGCCGTCTCTGGGTCGTCTGCCGCAAGTGCGAACGCTGGAACCTCACGCCGCTGGAGGAGCGCTGGGAGGCCGTCGAGGACTGCGAGCGGATCTTCCGCGACACGCGCCTCCGCGTCTCGACCGACCACATCGGGTTGGCCCGTCACCCGGAGGGACTCACCCTTGTGCGGATCGGCGAGCCGCTGCGACCGGAGTTCGCCGCGTGGCGCTACGGGGACCAGTTCGGGCGGCGGCGGCGCAGAATGACGCTCTCCACGGCGGTCGGGCTGGGTGCTGCCGGGGCCGCCACTGCGGCCGGCGGCCTGACGGTCGGTCTGGGACTTGGCATCAGCATGCTGTGCATGCTCGAGTTCGGGACGCCCTGGCAGCAAAGGCGCAAGGTTGTCGAGATCCCGCGGGATGGCCGCCGTACGATCGTCGTGAGAAGCGTGGACGTCGGCACGACTTGCCTTCGCCTCTCGGAGGACGGCACGAACCTGCGACTTCAGGTTAGCCATTGGCTCAACATCCGTAGCCGAGAACGAATCTGGCTCGAGGGCGAGGAGGCTCGCCGCGTCGCCGGGACTATCCTCCCGGCCGTGAACAGGGCCGGTGGGAAGAAGCGGGTCGTCATGAACGCGGTCGATCTGATTGAAACCGCCGGCGGTCCCGAACGACTGGTGACCGATGTCGCCTCGGCGAACGATTTCAAGACGTTTGACGGGTCTCCCGGCTACCTGTGGAAGATGCCCGAACCGACCCGGCTGGCCCTCGAGATGGCCCTCCACGAGGAGCAGGAGCGCCGCGCCCTCGAAGGCGAACTGTGGCTGCTCGAGCAGGCGTGGAGAGACGCGGAGGAGATCGCGGCGATCTCCGACGACCTGCTCCTGCCGGAGGGCGCGGAGGACTTCGTGCGGGAGCGTTCATCTCGTTCCGACTGATAGTGGGGGATGCGCGACGCCGCGGCAAAACAAGGGACACGGGCATGCTCGGATGGGACTGAGGGGCCTACCTCCTACTCCCCATACATCTCCGTGATCAGCCGCCGGAGCCGGGCCGCGACAGCCGGAGGCAGCCGGTCGACCCTGTCCTCCATCAATCGAGGCCGTCGGCTACCGCGACGTCGAGATCACTCCAGTCCTCGTCTGCGGCGGCCATGGCCCGATAGGTATCCTTCCAGGAGAGCTTGTCACCGTTCCCCTCACTCATGCTCATGCCCCCCCTCGTAGTGCCTCCTCAGCGCGTCCCCCCCGAAGTCGTTCTCCAGGTCGCGCCACACCGAATGCACGTGGTTCGCGTTGCCCTGCGTGTTGTCGTACTCGATCAGGAACTGGGGCGCGTGCACCCGGTAGTAGTGCCCCTCGCCCGGCTCGGGCGACCCCGCCCACGCGAAGTAGAGCTCACCTGGCGGGATCTCGTCCCGGATACGCGTCATCCACGCCTCCGCCGCATCGGCCTCCAGGTTGCCCACGTACTCCCGGATCACGGCCATCAGCACCTCGCGCTGCTCTCCGGTGAGCCGTGACGCGGGGATCCCCTCGAAGCCGTCCAGACGCGCCTCGCGGTCGTTGCCGGTGATGATGTCGCGGGGCGCCCGATCGGCGATGACCGCCACCCGGCGCTGCTCGGGGTTGAGCATGAACAGGAGCGCGCGCGCAAGGTCCTCCTCGCGGCCGAGCGGGCGCCAGCCCGCCTTCTCGCCGGACGGGACGGTGGCCGGGTCGGCTCCCATGAAAGCGGGCCCGGTCACCGTGAGCTCGTTGGACGGGGACGAGAAGTTGAGCGACAGGTGGTGGCCCTCGAAGCGCCACGCCCACGGCCCGTCCGCGCCGGGGTCGCCGAAGATGGTGACGTAGTAGTCCTCGGGATCGCGCCGTCCGGGGCGCCCCTCGAGGATGCCGAGAATGCGCTCCAGCTCGATGATGGCGTTGGCCTTGTGGTAGCCCTGGCTGCTCATGGTGGTCTGGAGGAGGGCGTGTGCGGCGCTGCGCTGCTCCAGCGTCATGTCCTTGAGGGGGAGGCCGTTGCGGGAGACGGGGGTGAAGGCCCAGTTGAGGCGCTCCTCGTGGGCGAGGTCGTAGGTGGCGCGGGCGCGGGCGTCGCCGTCCAGGAGGGCGAGGAAGGTGGCGGCGCGGGCGGAGATGTCGCCGGGGCCGGGGGTGGGGGCCGTGTGGTCGTCCTTGCTGGCCGGCGCGTGGGCGGGTGCCGAGATCCATGCCAGTGCACCGGCCAGCACCGCGAGGCCGACGCCCAGTCGCGCGAAACGGGTTGCCGGGTTGGTGCTTTTCATCATCCTATCCTTCCTCTGCCTGAATCGTCGCCGCCACCTCCTGCACTTCGTCCAGCACGCGTAACAGATTGCCGCTCCAGAGCATGCCGATCTGCTCCTCGGTGTAGCCGCGGCGCACGAGTTCGAGGGTGACGTTGAATGTCTCGGACGCATCGTCCCATCCCTCCACGCCGCCGCCGCCGTCGAAATCGGAGCTGATGCCGACGTGTTCGAGGCCGATCAGGTTGACCATGTAGTCGATGTGGTCGACGAAATCCGCAACGTTGACGCGGCCCGGCACGCCCCTCTCCTCCGCCCGCTCGGCGGCCACCCGCCGCACCTCGGCCAACTTCTCGCGGTAAACGTCGCGCTCCTCCTCGGGGAGCCGGAACATCCCGCCGCGCCCAAGGATCTCGAAGTCCATCTCGGCCGCGACCTCCGCCTCGACCTCGTCCAGCACGGCCCGGCGCGCCGAGGCCTTGTCGGTGCTGACGAAGCTGCCCAGCGCCACCGCCTGCACGACGCCCCCGTTCTCGGCGATCGCGTGGAGCGTCTCGTCGTCCAGGTTGCGGCTCACGTCGCTGAGCGCGCGCGCGGACGAGTGCGACGCCATGATCGGCGCCCGGGTCAGCTCGAGCGTCTGCATGATCGACGCCTTCGACGGGTGCGAGATGTCGATCATGATGCCGAGCCGGTTCATCTCGGCGACCGCCTCGCGGCCCATATCGCTCAGGCCGTTGTGGAGCCACTCGCCGGTCGCCTCGCCGGAGTGGGCGTCGGAGAGCTGGCTGGGGCCGGTGTGGGCGAGCGACATATAGCGCGCGCCGCGGTCGTGGAACTCCTCGACGCGCCCGATGTCGGTGCCGAGCGGGTAGGCGTTCTCCACGCCGATCATCGCGACCAGCTTGCCCGAAGCCGCGATCCGGCGCACATCGTCGGAGGTCAGCGCCAGTTCGATCTGCTCGGACGCGTACTCGTTCACCAGCCGGTGGATCGCGTCGAACTTGTCGATGGCGTTCTCGTAGGCCGTCGCGTAGCCCTCCTCGTTGAGCAGACCCTGGGAGGTGTAGACGACGAACCAGGCCACGTCGAGCCCGCCCGCCTTCATCTTCGGGAGCGTGACCTGGCTGGGCAGGTCCATGGTGTAGTTGCGCTCGTCGGTGAAGTTGGCGGTGCTGATGTCGTCGTGGGTGTCGAGGGTGATGACGCGGTCGTGGATCTCCTGGGCGCGGGCGGTCATGGCCTCTTCGGATTCGTCGGGTGGGGGGGCGTCGTCGCCGGGGGCGCAGGCGGCGAGGGCGAGTGCGAGAGCGAGGGGGGCGAGGGGGCGGATGATCATGTGGGGTGCTCCGGTGCAGCGGGGGGTGATGGCTGGGCTGCGGCTCAAGATAGGGGTTGGGTGGGTGGTTGGCATCCGGCGGGGACTGAAGCCCGCGGCGGCGCCGTGCCGTAGAGAGACGTGGTACGGTATCGTGAAAACCCGGTGCGGGATCGTGGTGTGGCCGGGGCGCTGATCGGCTTTTTGGTCAGGAGCGACATCTGGGTGCCGGTACCGATTCCGGGTGGGCTCGCGCTGCGGTTGCCCGTGGGGGGTCGTTAGCGTTTCAGCTGAAACGCGCGGGCCTCTGGCATGGACGGAATCGGCAGGCGACATTCGCAGGGAGGCGGACCGGGCCTTGGGGAGCGCTCGGGCCGCTCGAACTCCAGGACACCGCGGGAGGAACGGGACACCCATGGGATTCATCGACTCCGGCGGACAGCGCCGCTTCTCGGACAAGAAGATGCAGAAGGTCAACCTCTTCGAGACCGGGGAGATGTTCTGCGATGTCTATTGTCTGCGGCCCGGGCAGGCGCAGCACGTCCACACCCACGCGGGCGCGACCAAGTTCTACTACGTGATCGAGGGGGAGGGGCGGTTTACGGTGGGGGAGCGGTGCGTGGACCTGGGGCCGGGCGGGGTGGCGTGGTCGGAGCCGGACGAGCCGCACGGGGTGGCGAACGTGTCGGAGGGGGATCTGGTGCTGCTGGTGGCGATGGCGCCGAATCCGAATCGGTAGGGGGGAATCGGATCTTGTCGAACCTGCTGTTCGGCGTTGCGGCGCTGATCCTCGCGACGATGTTGGCGGGAGCAGTCTGGTCGGCCGCAGTCCCGGACAGGCGATTGTGGCCCCCGCCGGGCCGTGGTTCCTGGCAACACCTGCTGACCTGGACGGGGTTCTGGGTGGTGATCGGGATCAACGTCCTTCTGCTCCTCATGTACTGGAACTCATGGGTCTTCCAGAGTCCGCTGCGGTTCATCGTCGGGGTACCCCTGGTGACGCTCGGCGGTCTGCTGGCAATGTGGGGAGTGGCCACCGTGGGCTGGAAGAACACGAGCGGGTTGAAGGGCGGGATGGTGGCCTCGGGCCCCTACCGGTTCACGCGGAATCCGCAGTACGTGGGGGACATCGTCTTCTTCGTGGGCGTGAGCGTGATCGCTAACTCGCTGCTCCTGTGGATCACGCACCTGCTGCTGGCGCTGGTGTTCGCCGTCGTGCCGCTGACGGAGGAGCGGTGGCTGGAGGAGCAGTATGGGGAGAAGTACCGTGAGTATCGGGGGAGGGTGCGGCGTTTTCTTTGAGGGGTGGGTGGACTCGTCGGGAGATACTAGGCCAGCCCGGCCCGGTCACTGTTCGGGTAGCGTTGCGGCTGGAGATCCGGGAGCGCTGGCAGTCCGTGGACAGACTCTGCCCGGCAGATTGTATACTATACATGACATAATGTAATGCCTGATTTACATAGTGGGCAGATGAAGCGAAGCGGTCCAGCGCGGATGCCTCGCCGCTCGAATGCCGCGAGGGTTTTTCCACGGACCCCTAATCCCACCCCACCTGTCCCGCCCGCCCCACCGCCTCCACCCGAATCATCAGGATATCGATGTCGTGATATTGCTGGTGCCGTATCGACGACGCGTAGTGCCGTAGCAGCCGCAGTGGCGTCTCGGACTCCACCGGGACGCCCGCGGCCCCCTCGCTGAGCATTGCCAGCTGGTCCTCCAGGTTGGTCGCGTCCGTTGTCGCGATGAACTCCAGGTCGGCCGCCTTGCCGTCGCTGTGCGCGATCAGGAGCAGGCGCCGCTCCTGGTGCGCCGTCGCTTCCGCCTCGCCCCGCGTCAGGATCTGTATCGTCTCTTCACCCACCGCGCGCAGCCGCGTCTCCATCTCCTCTCCCCAGCGCTTGCGGGCCGCGAACTTCGACAGGAAGGCATCGACCTCCGGCCACGTCTCGGCGGTCAGGCGGGTCTTGAGGCGCGATCGGCCCCCGCCGGTGATCTCGCCGAACATCGTCAGCAGGATCACGGTGAGGCCACCGACGGTCATGCCGTTGCCGAGCAGTTGGCCCAACGCACCCTGCATGTACTCCGGGTAGATCCAGTCGAACTGGAAGGCGATGCCGAGCCAGAAGGCGACGCCGACCACGAGTCCCTTGCGATAGTCCAGTCCCTCCGAGAGCAGGATCTTCATCCCGAAGACGAAGATCAGGGCGACGAGGATTACGTAGTACGACGCCACCACCGGCCCGGGTATCGCGACGATCAGCGTCACGAACTTGGGCAGGAACGCCATGACGACGAATACGGCGCCGACGCAGATCCCGATACGGCGCGCGGCGACTCCGGTCAGCTCCGCGACCGCGATGCTCATGCCGTAGGTCGTGTTCGGCACGGTGCCGGCCAGGCCCGAGAGGAGATTGCCCAGGCCATCGGCGCCGATCGCTCCCTGAATCGAGCGGAAGTCGATCGCGCGCGGCTTGCGCCACGAAACCCGCTGAATCGCGATGGCGTCTCCAAGCGTGTCCATCGCGCCAACGAGCGTCACCATGATGAATGACGGCAGCAGGGCCCAGAACTCGGGCCGGAAGCTGAGGTCGAGCCCGGGATAGGCCAGCTCGGGCAGGCCGATCCAGGCTGCCTCGGCGACGGTGGTCATGTCGTAGATGCCGAAGCCCAGGCCGGCGACGAGGCATCCGGCCACGATCCCGATGGCGGGCGCCCACAGCCGCATCACACCCGAGAATCGAAGCGGGATGAGGAGGGTGACGAGAAGCGTTACGCCCGCCGTAACCGGTCCCGCCGCCGCGGAAGCATCCGCGGGCACCTCGGCCAGCTTCCGCAGGATGAGCGGAGTGAGCGTGATCGGGATGAGGATCAGCACGGTGCCCGCGACCGTCGGCGTGAACACCTTCCGCAGGAGCGCCATCCTTGCCGCCAGGACGAACTGGATCAGTGCGGAAACGATGATCAGGGTGGCGAGCATGCCCGGCCCGCCCTGCTCGATCGCGGACACGCTCACGGCGAGAAAGGCGCTCGTGCTTCCCATGACGAGGATGTAGCCCGCCCCGATCCGCCCGATCTTGCGGGCCTGGATCGCCGTGGTGACCCCGCTGATTACAAGCGCCGCGAACACCGCCCACGAGAGGTAGGCGTCGCTGCCGCCCGCCAGCGTGATCATGATCATCGGGGTCAGCACGATGCTCGCGATGCAGAGCATGGCGTACTGCGCTCCCAGCCCGACGGTTATGGGCAGCGGGGGCCGGTCGTCGGGCTGATAGCGGACGTCCTGGCGGGTGTGGGCGGGGGCTGGATCGCTCATTCGATCGTGTCGAGATGCGTGCGAAACGCCGGCGCGGCCATCCTGAGCATGAATCTTCCTTCGACAGTCGTGGAGGAATCCGAGGTTGCGATCTGTCGGTGAAGGTACACCGCAAGTTCGGATTTCTCACGCAAGGACGGGGGGAACGGCGTGCGGGGTGTCTCGGGTTCCAGCGCGCGTGGGACCCGTGCGGATGGGATACACTCCGTGACGGGAGTCGGGTTGTCGCGCGTCGAATCCGAACGGTGTGGGGCCCCGCCCCGGTCTACGATCAGCCGCCGGGCTGGGGCTGATAGCGGTAGGTGAACTCTCCGAGGATAAGGGTACTTGCGACTCCCAGCGCGGTTCCAATCACCCAGGAGGATGGAATTACGGGATCCACCAGCGCGCGGTTGAACGTGTTCGCGTTGCCCGACTTCGGCACCCACCGGTAGGTCACCAGAGTGAGTTCCGGCTCCGGCCCCACCTCGAACCCGAGCGCCTCGATTTTCCGCACCTTCTCCCGCAGGCACGCGCGAAACGGCTCCTCGCCGTGCAGGAGCAGCGGCAGCCAGACGCGCAGCGCTCGGAAGTGCTTGGTCAGCTCCGGGGACACCGCGGCAGGAGAGCGGCCGCCATATTCGGACTCGATCGTGTCCTGCAGGTAGCTGGTGTAGTAGGCGTGCGCGTTCTGGAGCACCTCGCCATCGCGGATGAGAACCGCTCAAGGGAAACGGCTCGCCGCGTCCCTGCCAACTGGGGTAGCTCCACCCGCAATCACTGTGCTCATTGGTTCTTCCGCCGAGGTGGGATGGGCGGATCGTCGTAGCGGCGCGTCTCCTGTTGAACCGGCAGCTTGAACGTAGTTGGCGCGGTGACGACGATGAACGACTGAGGTGTGTAAGGCGACATGTCCAGTTCTTGTTCATCAAAATAGGCCAGACGGTTCGGGATCGTCATCATCATGAGCCACCGAACCGAAGCGGTCAGCCGCTGTGGCTGATAGCGGACCGCGAAGTACGGAAGAATGCTCTCTGCAACATCTTCTCTGTCCGGAAAGTCGCGGGCGTATTCGGAGATTGAGACACCGTCCGCCTCCTGGGCGGCACGCCAGCCGGGAGAGTCATGATGCTCCAGATCGAGCGACACATGTGCACCCTCATGTATGAACACTTCTTCCAGGAACCCCCCACTCACGGCGTACCTCGCTGCTTGACCCTCCGTATGAATCAGGAAACTTCCGTTGTACCCGTTGCCCCCAAAACCTCCCGCTCCCGCATTGACTTCCACCTCCTGGAGGTTTGACAGCAGGGCCTCCGGCACTCGCCCGATCGCGGGCGCGAATACGTCGATTTCGTCGCGCGCCGCCTCGCGGCTACCGAACTCCGGATTGAACTGCCACTCCACCGTCCGGTCGCCGAACTGCACGTCGAACAGATAGGCATTCACCGTGATCCAGGCGTTGACCCGTCTGTCAAAGATCGATCGTATGCCGCGACCGGTATAAGTTATGCTCCCGAGCGACGTAGGGTCGGAAGGGCCGAGCACGTCTGGAGTCACCCATACAGTACCAGGGAATGGCGGAATACCCGAATGTTCAAGCGTGAAATCCAGCGTGTAGTCCGAATCCACCGTGACTGCGGTAGTCTGGTTCTGGTAGCTAGGCGGGGCGCTAACGTTGACTGTGACCTGCCCCGAGATGTTGGAAAACATGTACCGCCCACGAACGTCGGTAGTCGTGTAGTCGTTCGTTCCATTCCCCAGCCACACTCTCGCGCCCGGAATCCCAAGACCTGCTTTGCGACGATCGGTCACTGTGCCGGACAGCGCAAAAGACTGCACGACCCGCAGCTGGGCCGTCCCGGTCGCTCCAGAGGTACTAGCCGTGATTTCCGTTGTTCCGACCCCGACCGCCGTCACCAGACCAGACCCGTCCACCGTTGCCACCGCGTTGTCGCTCGACTCCCACGAGAACTCCGCGCCCGCCACCGAGTGCCCGTTCGCGTCGAACGCCTGGGCGATCAGCTGCAAGGTGTCGCCCAGCGCGGCAATAGTCGCTGCCGCCGGCACCACGGCGACCGAGTTGGGCGACTGCGCCACCGTGACCACCGCCGATCCCGAAGCCTCGCCCGCCGTGGCCGTGAGCGTGGCGTTTCCGTTGCCCGTGGCCGTTACCAGACCCGACCCGTCCACCGCCGCTACCGCGTCGTCGCTCGACTCCCACGAGAACTCCGCGCCCGCCACCGAGTGCCCGTTCGCGTCGAACGCCTGGGCGATCAGCCGCAGGGTGTCCCCCAGAGCGGCAATGATCGCTTCCACCGGCACCACGTCGACCGAGTCGGGCGACTGCGCCACCGTCACCACCGCCGATCCCGAAGCCTCGCCCGCCGTGGCCGTCACCGTGGCCGTTCCGTTGCCTGTGGCCGTCACCAGACCCGACCCGTCCACCGTTGCCACCGCGTCGTCGCTCGACTCCCACGAGAACTCGGCGCCCGCCACCGCGTGCCCGTTCGCGTCGAACGCCTCGGCCTCCAGCCGCAATGTGTCGCCCAGCGCGGCAATGATCGCTTCCACCAGCACCACGGCGACCGAGTCGGGCGACTGCGCCACCGTCACCACCGCCGATTCCGAAGCTTCGCCCGCCGTAGCCGTGAGCGTGGCCGTCCCGTTGCCCCTGGCCCTCACCAGACCCGACCCGTCCACCGCCGCCACCGCGTCGTCGCTCGACTCCCACGAGAACTCGGCGCCCGCCACCGCGTGCCCGTTCGCGTCGAACGCCTCGGCCTCCAGCCGCAATGTGTCGCCCAGCGCGGCAATGATCGCTTCCACCGGCACCACGGCGACCGAGTCGGGCGACTGCGCCACCGTCACCACCGCCGATCCCGAAGCTTCTCCCGCCGTGGCCGTGGCCGTGACCGTGGCCGTTCCGTTGCCCGCGGCCGTCACCAGACCCGACCCGTCCACCGCCGCTACCGCGTCGTCGCTCGACTCCCACGAGAACTCCGCGCCCGCCACCGGGTGCCCGTTCGCGTCGAACGCCTCGGCGACCAGCCGCAAGGTGTCGCCCAGCGCGGCAATAATCGCTGCCGCCGGAACCACGGCGACCGAGTTGGACGACTGCGCCACCGTGACCACCGCCGATCCCGAAGCCTCGCCCGCCGTGGCTGTGACCGTCGCCGTCCCGTTGCCCGTGGCCGTCACCAGGCCCGACCCGTCCACCGTTGCCACCACGTCGTCGCTCGACTCCCACGAGAACTCCGCGCCCGCCACCGCGTGCCCGTTCGCGTCGAACGCCTCGGCCTCCAGCCGCAATGTGTCGCCCAGCGCGGCAATGATCGCTTCCACCGGCACCACGTCGACCGAGTTGGGCGACTGCGCCACCGTGACCACCGCCGATCCCGAAGCTTCGCCCGCCGTAGCCGTGAGCGTGGCCGTTCCGTTGCCTGTGGCCGTCACCAGACCCGACCCGTCCACCGTTGCCACTGCGTTGTCGCTCGACTCCCACGAGAATTCCGCTGCCGCCACCGAGTGCTCGTTCGCGTCGAACGCCTCGGCCTCCAGCCGCAATGTGTCGCCCAGAGCGGCAATGGTCGCTTCCGACGGCACCACGGCGACCGAGTCGGGCGATTGCGCCACCGTCACCGCCGCCGATCCCGAAGCTTCGCCCGCCGTGGCCGTCACCGTGGCCGTCCCGTTGCCTGTGGCCGTCACCAGACCCGACCCGTCCACCGCCGCTACCGCGTCGTCGCTCGACTCCCACGAGAACTCCGCGCCCGCCACCGCGTGCCCGTTCGCGTCGAACGCCTCGGCGATCAGCCGCAAGGTGTCGCCCAGCGCGGCGATGGTCGCTGCCGCCGGCACCACGGCGACCGAATCGGGCGACTGCGCCACCGTCACCACCGCCGATCCCGAAGCCTCGCCCGCCGTGGCTGTCACCGTGGCCGTTCCGTTGCCCGTGGCCGTCACCAGGCCCGACCCGTCCACCGTTGCCACCACGTCGTCGCTCGACTCCCACGAGAACTCCGCGCCCGCCACCGCGTGCCCGTTCGCGTCGAACGCCTCGGCCTCCAGCCGCAATCTGTCGCCCAGCGCGGCAATGATCGCTTCCACCGGCACCACGTCGACCGAGTCGGGCGACTGCGCCACCGTCACCACCGCCGATCCCGAAGCCTCGCCCGCCGTGGCCGTCACCGTGGCCGTCCCGTTGCCCGTGGCCGTCACCAGACCCGACCCGTCCACCGTTGCCACCGCGTCGTCGCTCGACTCCCACGAGAACTCGGCGCCCGCCACCGCGTGCCCGTTCGCGTCGAACGCCTCGGCGACCAGCCGCAAGGTGTCGCCCAGAGCGGCAATGATCGCTTCCACCGGCACCACGGCGACCGAGTCGGGCGACTGCGCCACCGTCACCATCGCCGATCCCGAAGCCTCTCCCGCCGTAGCTGTCACCGTGGCCGTTCCGTTGCCTGTGGCCGTCACCAGACCCGACCCGTCCACCGTTGCCACCGCGTCGTCGCTCGACCCCCACGCCACCGCAGCGCCCGCCATCACTTGGCCGTTTTGGTCCAGCACCTGTGCCGAGAGCTGCACGGTCGCGCCCAGGGCGATAAGCTGAACAGTGGTGGGGGTGACCGTGACCGTCGTCGCGCGGGGCGATTCGGGGGGCGGCGGCTCCGTGGCCCCTTCGCCGCACGCGGATGCCCAGAACACTCCAGCGAGCGCGACCAATGCCAAGAGGGCGATTCTGAGGCGGCTCAAACCCTCTCTAGTCCTACGCCTGCCCGGGTGATCTGTGTACCCTTGTGGCCCACGTACTTCCGCTCGCCCGCGCTTCAAGACGCTGGACATCACGAGCCCGGTCACAGGGCCGTTCGGTTCGCCGCGACCGAAGCCGCCCATGTAGCTATCGCTGGCGCGCGCGAGCGAGCGCGTGGCGCTGGGGAAGACGTGGTTCACCGAGACGTTCCAGGCAGGATCGAAATCCCCACGCGGTAGGTGATCAGGTTGGCGTTGCTGGCAACGGGGTCCGCAACCCAGCCGCCCCCGGGAAGCTCCCGCAGTCCACCCTCGGTCACGTATTCCGCCAGCCCGTTGTGGTTGTAGACCGCGGACAGGTCCAGATGGAACGACTCGTCCCCGTCCTCATGCAGCATCACCGAGATCCCGACGCCGCCGGACAGCAACAGGGTCAGGTCTTCGAAGTTGGTCGTGGAGGCGATGGGGTCGTCTTCATGGTCACTCTTGACGGAAGTCTGGGTGAAGAAGTAGGACAGGCCTATGGTGCCGTAGATGTAGGGCCTGATCGGTCCATTGGAGAGAAAGACCTGCGGGCCCACTCCCCCCAGCACCAGCCAGTTGGTGGTTGTGATGTCCACGTCCACGAAGGGGATCGTCGGGCTCAGCGGACGCCTTACGGTTTCGCTGCCATAGATGACGAAGCTGCCTTCGGCGCGCAGGGCCGCATAGCGCTGGTCGCCCAGGTAGAGAAGCCCGCCGAGCCCGACGCCGCCCCCCAGCCCGACATGCTCGCTGAATTCGCCGAGAGGCGCAGCCAGCTGGGCCCAGAAGGATCCTTCGCCTTGGAATTGTTCCTCCGATGACTGGGCAGTCGCATCCAAGGGGATGGCGACGAGAGCCGCCACGATGGGGAGGACGGCGGCGAATGGGAGCTTGCGTCTGGACATCACGAGCCTCGGCCGTCTGATCGTGACGCTGACCAGTTCCCCGTGGCGCTGACGGGGCCGACCCCGGCCACACTGCCCGTGCCCCTCAAGGTACCGCTCACCGAATTCCCGGCCACCCTGCCCGAGTACGACACGCGCATGAAGCCGTCCACTTCGACAGTGAAGCGCACTGAGGTCCCTTCCACCGTCCCACGGATCGGCTCTTCGTCGGATTGCCCGGACGGCTCAAAAGCATCGAAGAGCGGGTCGTCGCAGTCGATTTCCCCCTCCTGCGTTGTTGTGATCGAGAAGGAACTCCCGGACTGGGTGATGTCAACCTGCCGGTCGGATTCGGAACAGCTGATGGTGACTCCACGCCCCAAGTCCAGCCGCACGCTCTCCGAGTATGTCCACGACCCGCTGACATCCGCGTGCGGTTGGGTGGGATCATCCGGCGAAGGACTGGCCCGGGGTTCGGGGGATCCTGCGCAGCCGTGGACCGTCAAGACTAGGAAGGGAAGAAGGAGAAGGATTCCGCGATTCATGGTGAGCCTCCGCATGAGATACGGAAGTCGCAGTGGGGGCATGGAGGTCATGGAGATGTTCCTTTCAAGGTGAGGGCCTCGTTGGACGCGATCAGCCGGTCCACGATCAACGATTTGCAGTCGTACCACAGTTGGGTGGGCTCTTGGAGGGGGGTGGGGGGTGGAGCGGGTGCGTTGGTGAATCCCACCACGAGCGCGAGGGTGAGTAGGTGCTTCATGGCTTGATCCGTGCGAGGATGTCTTCAGCCACCCGGCCCTCGAATGTGCCTCTGGATGTGCAGTCGATCCCCTTCAGCTTCGGGTAGGCTACTGTTAGGCGGATTGTACTTCCCGTACCGTCCTCGGCCACCCGGATGTGGAAGCGGGCGTCCGGTTCCGCCTTTTCCGGGATGAATCCACAATCGAGGTCAGCTATCGGGAACCGCATCTCCACGGTATTCAGAAAGCGCGAGGCTCCGTCGATGTTCTGTAGCGCCCAGCCTCTTTCCGCTACGTATCCGACCACGATGTCCCATGTCACGTCAACGGAGGCTTCCACCGGGAACACGGACTGGAAGTCGTGGTCCATGGGTGGTGGTGGAGTGGATGCGCACCCCGTGGACAGAACGGCTGCGATGGCGAGTGCGAGTAAGTGCTTCATTTTGGGGTCCCTTTCGGATGGGGGGATTAGGGCCAAGCGTCGCTGGTTTCCGGGTCGTAGTCCGGGTCGAGCGGGGAGGTGTTGCTCGAACGCCTCCCAATGGGAGTTCCGGAGCGCCGACCAACGACCGCTTCCGGGCGGTGCTATACTGCGAGAGGGAATCGTCAGGCTCATGGTTCGTACGGGTCCACTCTCCGCTTCCACCACTATGGATTGGACTGGGCGGAGCGGACCCGCCCCGCCGTGACGAATGTGTGGTGTAGTTGCTCGGTGCGAGTGGCATCCAGAAGGCCTGGCAGTCGTCATGCGACCGAGAGGCGTGTCGGCGAAGTTCGCCCACGGCACGATCCCGCACAGCGCCAGATTCGCCGGTACCCCGATCTGCTCGGTTCGGGCGAGCGTGTTCCTGTCCCGGCCGGGCTTACCGTGAAACCAAGCCACCATGATCACGCTCGGCAGCAGAAGGAGGATCGGCCACAGGACAAGGCCCTCGTAGTGCTCAAAGAACAACCACCGCTGCATCACGACCTGGTTGGTGAACTCGAAAAGAAGCCATGAGGCACCTGCGTAGACGCCGATCCAGTAGGGAACGCGCCGCCCGAACAGGTCGCGGATCAACCCAGCCCAGGGCGAAGGGGCGAGGAGAACACTATGCGATGTAGACATGCGAACACTCCTGCAGCGTGGAGGTTGTGGACCGGCCGAACAGCGGAGTTGAATGACCGCCGCCGATTGCACCCCGCAAGGGGAACCGATCCGCTGAAGGGATACTCCGCGCCGGGAATCGGGTTGTCGCCCTCCGATGGTCATGTCGCGTTGTCACCCGCCGGGCTGATAGCGGTAGGTGAACTCTCCGAGAATAAGATTGGCCAACACTCGAACCGCCCAGGCGGGTGGATATGGCGGGTTCCCGGTGTCTTCTTCGGGGTCCTCATCGGGATCATCGAGCACTTCATCCGATCCCCAACTTCCTCCGAACAGAGGAAGATTGTAGCTCCCTCCGATCAAGTGCCCGCCATCCGTCACCCTGGCAAGCTCGACTCCGTGAAAAACTTCGAACACACTACTCGAAAACTGCACCCCGGCGCGCCATGAAGCCTCCCCGCCGTCCCAGGTGCCGACCCGCCACTTGGGCGTCAACCGGACCCACCCGACGCCTAATCCCAGCCTTGCTTCGACGCCCAGGTCATCGCTCCAATACTCGGCAACCACACCCACAAGCGCGCCCCCGCCAACACTGACGCCAAAGCGCCAGGGGGACGGATCGGACTGGGCTTGTGCCCTGCCGGCGGCGCCTGCGAGCGCCGTCATCAGCAGGAGAAAACACGGAAGACGCAGTTTCGTCATGGAGATGTTCCTTTCTGAAGGAGTGACTTTGGCCCAGCTCGTGAATCGCAATTTTCAGTGGTCATCCATATGCCATATCCTACGCTGCTGTCCGCGCCAGTCGCAATTTTCTATGGATGACAAAACGGTTGGCGGCTTCACCTTCAGCCGCACGGGGGCAAAACCAAGCGGCTGCGAGGCGCCTCGGATGGCAGCAAAATGTAAACGGGAGTTTACATTATGTCATGTGTAGTTGTCAGTTTGCAGTGCGGTAGCCACGGGCCCGCCGATGCCCGACAACGTCATGAACGCCGCTCGGCCTCCAACCTCCCCACCCCCGTCCGCAGCACCTCAAGCGCCAGGTCGATCGTGTCGAGGTGCGTCCTGAATGCAAGGGCGGCCATGCGCAACATGAACTTCCCGTCGACCGTCGTCGAGGAGATGAAGACCCGCCCGTCGCGGTGCGTCTCCTCCACCAGCGCGCGGTTGAACGCGTTCGCGCTGCCCGACTTCGGCACCCACCGGTACGTCACCAGGGTAAGTTCCGGCTCGGGACCCACTTCGAACCCGAGCGCCCCGACCTCCCGGTGGAAGTACCTCGCCAGCTCCACCTTCTCGCGCAGGCACGCCCGAAACGGTTCCTCGCCGTGCAGCAGCAGCGGCAGCCAGACGCGCAGCGCTCGGAAGTGCTTGGTCAGCTCCGGGGACACCGCGGCGGGAGAGCGGCCTCCGTACTCGGACTCGATCGTGTCCTGCAGGTAGCTGGCGTAGTAGGCGTGCGCGTTCTGGAGCACCTCGCCGTCGCGGATGAGAACCGCTCCCGTGCCGTAGGGGAGGAACATCCCCTTGTGCGGGTCGAGGACCAGCGAGTCCGCGCGCTCCATGCCGGCGAGCGCCGGACGGAACTCGGGGAGGAGTGCGAAGAAGCCCCCGTACGCGGCGTCGACGTGAAACCAGAGACCTTCCCGCTCGGCGATGTCGGCCATTTGCGTGAGGGGATCGATCGCGCCGGTGTCCGCGGTGCCCGCCGAACCCAGGACGAGCCAGGGGCGGAGTCCGCGGGACCGATCCGCGGGCACGAGCCGGGAGAGCGATTCCGGGCACAGGCGAAACTCGGCGTCCACCGCGACATCGCGGCGCACGGTCTCGCCCAGGCCGGCCACCCGGAGCGCCTTGTGCAGACAATGATGCAGGTGGGGCGAGGCGTAAACGACGGCGCGCTCGAAGTCGCGGGCGCGAAGTCCGGCCGCCTCGCGCGCCGCAACGATCGCGATCAGGCTGGCGATGGATCCGCCCGAGGCCAGATTCCCGTCAGCCGTTGCGGGGTATCCGACGACCTGTTTCATCCAGTCGAGGACCAGGTTCTCCATCGCGACGGATCCCGGTCCCACGAAGCTGACGCCGGCGTACTCGTTGGTGACGGCCGCAAGGTAGTCGGCAAGCGACGATGCATAGAGTCCCCCGCCGGGGATGTAGCCCAGGTGTCCCGCGTACGAGGGCAGCAGACCGGGGCGGGTGACGGACCGGTCGAACTGCTCGATGAGTTGTGCGACGGGGCGCGGTCCGGGTGCCGGCCGAAGCTTGCGGATCTCCGGGGCGGCCGACTTGTCCTGGTTGTAGGCCGGCCGTCGCGGGAGTTCGTCGAGGAGGCGCTGGGCGTATCCGTGCGCCGCGCTCATGAGCCGGTCGCGCTCTGCGGCGTCGGGGTCTAGTGGCCGCGCCGCCTCTTCCAATTCGAGAATCCGGGAGCGCTCGGGGCTGGAGTCCGAGTGCCTGGTCGCTTGCCGCGGCCGGGCTGCTACGTCGCTTGCCCTCACCAGGGATCGTCCGGCAGCACCACGCGCGGCCCGTCCCCGCGCTCCTGCATGGCGTCCATGTGGAGGAAGTACTTGCCGACGCCGGCCGCGCCCTGCATGTGCCCGGTCTGGGCGATGAGCAGGTCGGGCTGCACCCGGTGCTCGGCCTGGGTCCACTTGCGGCCGCTCTGGTTCATATGAACGCCATCGTTCGTTCGTTCGGACGGAATTACCGTGCCGCGGCTCAGCAGATCCGCGTTCAGCCGGTCGACGAAGGCGCGGTAGTCGGGGTTTCCGGTGGTCCGGTACAGCGTCAGAAAATGCTCGGCCGCGCCGGCCGTCCCGCAGCACTGGCTGATGTTCGCCCAAAATCCGGGGGTGCGCCGTTCGGGGATGCCGGTGGACATGACGCCGCGGGCGCCGCGCGCGACCCAGTCGGGCCATTCGTTGTCGCCGGTGACCTCGGCGAGCTGGTGGAAGAGGCGGTTGGTTCCGACGGGGCCGTGGCACCACGAGAGGTAGAAGAGGTCCTCGCCGCCGGGTCGGGAGTGGAAGATGCGGTAGCGGGGCGAGGTGGCGTCGCCGTCCTGCGTCGCCTGCGAGACCAGGTAGCGGGCGCCGGCCAGCGCGGCCTGGAGGAAGTCGTCCTCTCCGGTGACCCGATGCAGAGTGGCCAGGAAGTACGCGATGCCGGCGGTGCCGTGCGAAAAATTGGGCATCTCGCGGGCGTAGCCGGGCCACATGTCCCAGCGCAGTCCCGTGTCGGCCTCGATCGCGAGTTCAAGGAGGCGCGCGCCCGCGGCCTGGGCGGCGTCCAAAGCGCCGTCGTCGCCAAGCACCCGGTGCAGGTAGAGCAACCCCAGCCCTGTCCCGGCTGTCCCGTTGATGATGTCCGTGGATTCCCTGCTCTCCTCGCCCGATCCCAGCGGCCAGGCAATCCCGCCGCCCACCGTGCTCGCCCCCTCCACCAGGAGCCGGGTGGCGTGGACGGAATCCGCGCGGTACTCGTCCCGCCCGGTCGCGCGCCAGGTCTCGGCCAGCACATAGGCGATGCCGGCCAGCCCGGTGTAGAGGCCCGCGGCGTGGCCCGCGTCCAGTGTGGCCGCAAGGTGGTCGGCGCCGGCGGCGGCCGCGTCCAGGTACTGCTGGTCGCCGGTGGCGTGGAAGAGTTCCAGGGCGAAGGGGAGGATGCCGGGGGAGTGTGTATAGAGTGTGTAACCGGTGGTTTCGGGGTCGGTGGGGTCGGCGGGCCAGGTGGCGCCGTATGGTGTCTCGATTCGGTGGGCGTCGAGCCAGTTCCAGGCTTCGAGGGCGATCTGGAGGTGGGGACGGGGGATGGTTTGATGGTCGTCCCGCCGTGCCAGGGCGCGCAGGAGGGCGGGGGAGAGGGCGAACGCGGCGGCGGCTCCCGCCGAACCCGTCACGAATGAGCGCCGGGTCCAGTGTGTAAAGGGTGTGTAACACATCTCAGTTCCCCCCCACCCCCGGCACGCCCGCCGGCTCGTCGTCCCACCACCAGAGCGGCGCGACCTCCCGGTCCCCCGGATACTGCTCGGCCAGCGTGCCGGCGTCGTAGAGGCGCCCGTTCATCATCACCATGTAAATGCGGTTCGTGTTGCGGATGTCGTCCAGCGGGTTGGCGTCAAGGATAACCAGATCGGCCAGCTTCCCGGCCTCGATCGTGCCCAGGTCCTGGTCCAGCCCGATCGCCTGTGCGCCCAGGATCGTGGCCACGCGCAGGGCGTCGTGTTCGTCCATTCCCCCGGCCGCCATCGCCCACAGCTCCCAGTGGTACCCCAGCCCCTGGAGTTGCCCGTGACTCCCCACCCCCGCCCGTCCCCCCGCCTCGACCAGGTCCTTCACGAAGCGGGCGTGGTCCGCAAAGACGTGCTCCTCGTCGCGAAACCATTGTGCACGGCGCAGCGTCCCCCCGTCGATCACCGAGTGCGGCACGAAACGGCGCAACTTGGCGTCGTCGTGCGGGTTCTCGCGGCTAAAGAAGTAGTTCTCGGCCCACGGTCCCCCGTAGGACACGAGCAGGGTGGGGCTGTACGCGCGGCGCGTGGCCACGAAGAGCTGCACATAGTCGTCGTAGACCGGGTAGATCGGGATCGAGTGCTCCAGCCCGGGGTATCCGTCGATCGTCTCGTTCAGATTCTGGCGGATGTTGAGCGAACCCTCGGTGGTCGGCATCAGGCCAAGCTCGCGCGCCGCCATGATGATCCACTGGCGCTGCTGCCGGTTCCCCGCGACGTACATCTTGATGGTTTTCGTGTCGAAGTACCTCGAGTATTTGGAGAGGATGTCCCGCGCCTCGTCCTCCGAGCCGATCATGTGCTGCCAGAAGACGCCGGGGCCGGTCGAGTAGACGCGCGGGCCGACGAGTTCGCCGGTGCGTACGCGGTCGGCGTAGCTGAGGACATCGGTGGTGCCAGTCTGGGGATCGCGCGTGGTGGTGACGCCGTAGGCCAGGTTGGCCAGGTAGGGCCACACGTCGGAGCGGTGGAGATTGTTGGCCGGGCGCATGTGCGCGTGCGTGTCGACGAAGCCGGGGACGACGGTCTTGCCCGCGAGATCGAAGACTCGGGCGTCAGCGGGGACGTCGAGGGAACCGGCCGGACCGACTGCGGCGATGCGGTTGTCGCGGACCAGGATGTCCGCCTCCTCGATCACCCCGGCGTCGGCGATGGTGATGACTCGTGCGCCGCGCAGCAGGGCGGTGCCGCCCGGGATGTCGCGGGTGGCCTGGATGTCGATCCGGACTTCGACGGGTTTGTAAATGTCGTCGTCCTCCTCGTCCTCTTCTACTCCTTCTTCTCCTTCTTCAGCCTCGTCTCCCTCCCCTTCCTCTGCCTCCTCCCCCTCCTCTTCCTCCTGCGCCGCCGCCTCCGCCTCCCGCGCCTCCTCGAAGGCCTCCGCCGCGTCCAGGTCGTAGGTGAAGAAGGCGCGTCCCAGCGACCAGTGCACGGCGCGCCCGTTCGCGGACCACGCGGGGAACTCGCCGCCCATGTCCGTGAGCTGCCGCGCCGGCATCTGGGCGCCGCCGGGATTGCCCACGTTGATCAGCGGGGCCTCGCCGCCGACCATCGGCACGGTGGCGGTGTAGACCTGCTGCTGGATGAGGGCCATGACCAGGTCGCCCTGGGGGGCCATGCGCAGGACGGACGGGGTGAGCGCGGCCTGGCTCCCGGGAGGGGTGCGGCCGCGGATGCGCACGTGTTCCCGCTCGTCGGTGCCGTCCCAGCGGATCGAGACGAGCATGTCGCCTCGTTGCAGGTAGATGCGGTTGGCGTCCAAAGTAAAGTGGGGACCGCGGCGGCCCGCCACCGGCGCGATCAGGGTGGCCGCGCCGGGTCCGTCTCCGTCGGCTACCCAAACGATCTCGCCCGGTTGGGGGGCGCCGGAGCCGAACCCGCCGGCCGATTCCTGGAAGTCGCGCGCGTAGCTGCGGAGCGCGACGAGGCGGTCGCCCGCCGGGGACCAGGCCGGGGTGATGTAGACGGCGCCGCGCTCGGTCAGCCGCACGGGCGACCCGCTGCCGTCCGCGCGGACCTTGTGCAGGTGTCCCGCCTCGCCGTCCCAGGTGGCGTAGGCGATCCAGTCGCCGCCGGGCGACCACGCGGGATGGTGCTCGGAGTGGTCCGCGTCGGTCAGGCGGCGCGGTTCGCTGCCGTCGGCGTTCGCCACCCAGAGGCGGTCAAGCGCGGTGAAGGCGATGCGCGAACCGTCGGGCGAGGGGACCGCGTCGCGGATCTGGCGGACGGTGAAGGTGGGGGTGTCCTCAATGGGGTAGTCGAACTCGACGAGGGGGCCGAGTGCGAGATCGTACTGCACCCGGAAGGGAATCTCTTCGGCGCCGCCCTCGACGACGTCCAGCTTCCAGATCTTCCCGCCGTAGCTGGCCACCAGGTGGCGCGAGTCGGGGGTGAAGGACATGCCCGGGAGAACATCGAGGGTGGCGCGCGACTCCTGGTCGTCGTGCTGGACGGGGTAGGCGAGCCAGCGCTCGTCGCCGGACTCGAGGTCGCGGATGCGGAGGCCCGTGTGGAAGTCGTGGCGGGTGCCGTAGACGAGCCAGCGACCGTCGGGCGAGGGAGTGGGGCGGACGCCGGAGCCGTAGCGCGAGGTGCGGGTGTAGTTCTCGCCGGTTTCGCGATCGTAGACCGCGAAGCTGGTATTGGGGGAACTGGGCGTTGTAGGTCCAGTCGCTGTTGCGCCGGGCGTACCAGATATGGCGGCCGGTCGGGTCGAAGGCGGCGCCGAGGGTTTTCAGGTTGTCGGGCTCGCTGATCAGTTGTACGCCCGAACCGCCGTCGACGTGATAGAGGGAGAGCTTGGGGAGGCCGCCGCCGCGGAAACCGCCCTTTGAAGCGACGATGTAGTCGCCGTCGGGTGACCAGTCGGGGGACTCGGTACGGTTGCTGGCGCCCTTGGTGACCTGGACGGTGTCCGTGCCGTCCAGCGACATGATCCAGACGTTCTGGCCGCCGCTTCGGTCCGAGGTGAAGACGATGCGGGTGCCGTCGGGGGAGAAGCGTGGCTGGGCGTCGAAGGCCATTCCGGAGGTGAGCTGCGTGGCGTCGCCTCCGGTGATGGGGACGGTGAACAGGTTGCCCAGGTGGTCGAAGACGATGGTCTGGCCGTCGGGGCTGATGTCCAGCGAGATCCACGAGCCGACCGTCATGTCGATCGCGAGGGTGCGGTCGGGGGGGAGTGGAAGGGGGGACTTCGGGTCCCCTTCCGAATCCTGGGCGAAGGCTCCGGCGGGCGTCAGCAGGGCGGCGGCGAAGGTAAGAATCCGCATGGTTGGTGCAACTCCTTGGTTCCGCGTAGTCTGGGGAAGGCGGACGGCGCGTGGGCGACAAGGGGCAATATGCGGGTGTGGGTGGCCGCGCGGCCACAGGTGGAGAGGTCCCTCCGGTGCGAATCGGTGAGGGGGTGGCTATCTCCCGCGCCGCGGATAAATCACCCTCAGAAGCCGGCCCGTTTTCGGGTCGCCCACATGGATCGGCCAGTCGGCAACGTCGTTGCTCAGGTCGATGAACGGCCCGCGCGGCAACGCCATCCCTGCCCTTCCCGCACTGCTCAGACTGAAGGGATCGGCCGCGGTCAGGTTGACCTCGTACAAGATGTCGTACAACGACTCGATGGTGACCAGGCTCAGTGGCTGGGTATCGCCCGTCAGGTACGGGGTCATGAGCTCGTCGCCGAAGACCGACTCGCGCCAATGCGCGTCGGACGAACCTTCCTCGGCTCCGTTTTCAACCGGCACCGTGGCGCCCGAATAGTCGGCCCCACCGATGGCATCGAAGGCCGGAAGCGCCAACGGACCGGTAAAGTGGGTGTCGGCGCCGGGCCTGTTGGGCAATGACGGATCCTTGAGCTCTTCGCCAATCTGCCAGAGCGTTCCGAAGCCGAGGACATGCGCCAGCTCGTGGGTGACCGCGGATTCGAGAACACCCTGGGTCTCCATGAGCGCGACATCGGCTTCGTCCAGCAGGATCGCCCCCAGAGTGGGGAGTCTGTCGCCACGGGTGGGAGGAGGGATCCCGCCCCGCACATGACATGGCCCGGCATTGCCGACGACGCCACCCTCGCCGTCGATGGAGTCGATCGAAACCCAGACCGCCATATCATCGACCACTTCGAAAAAGGCCGGTTGGCCCGGAAAGCACTCGTTTTCGGGAAAGGGGACCCACGGGAAACTGATCCAGTTCGCGACGCCCCGTCCAATCACCGACTCCCAGCGCTCGGCAGCCTGTTCGACAATGTTGTGCTGCGATGCCGTGCCGTTGCCCAGGAACATCAGCTCGATGTTGAAATCCTCAACGAACCTTCCACCCACCGTCGCGGTCAGCGTCGCGGGGCCGAAGGCCGAAAAAAAGCTCCGAACAGCGATGTGATACGCGCCGACCCGGGTCGGCAGCAACTGGCAGGAGAGAACGGTGCCCTCGCCGTGGCAACGATAGTCGTTGGGGTTGCCCGGGCGATCGCCGTAGTGTACGTACAGGCTCACGAAGTCCGTGACTCCCCCGGAGAGTACGATGTTGAGGGCCTCGTTCGAAGCCTCCGTCACATCCACGCGGAAGAGGGACGCGGCCAGCTCCGCCCCGGTCAAGGAGACCTCCACCGAACCACCCAGCGGGATCACCTTCTGGTCAACGACCGCAATCGACCGGGAGGCTGAATTGTTGTCCTCCACCCATTCCTCGAGATCGCCCTCCGGGTCCAGCATCAGCTCGATCGTGTTTGTTCCGGCCGTGAACGAACCCAGCGTAACCGCCACGGTCGTGGACGCATCGGGTCCCAGCTGGCCGACCTCGACCGTCTCCGCCAACTCCCCGTTGACGGCCATTGCCAACTTGAAGGCACCCGGCGTCCCCCCGTCCCCACGGTTGACGATTTCGGCCATCACCTCGATGGATTCCAGAACGGACGGATCCTCCCGTGAGAGTGCCACGGCCGCGAATTCGAGATCCGGAATGGGCGGATCGGCCGTGGCCGTGGCCTTGAAACGATGAGTCAGGTCGTCCACGGACGCCGCGAGCGACTGCCGGGGAAAACCAACCCCCAGGGTCCACTCCGTCGACGCCGTCCCGTCCGCGTCGGTCTCCACCAACCTCTCGCTCACCGAGCCGTGTCCCGAATCCGGGAGGAAGGTAACCGGCACCCCCGCGACTACGGTCCCCCCTTGGTCCGCTATCCGTACGGCCAGCGGTTCGGACAGCGTCGTGCCCCTGACCGCTTCCTGCTCGTCCCCCGCCAGGACCTCCAGCCTCGTGGCCCTTTGCTCCACCTCCACCGATGCCGTACCGCTTGCCTGCCCGGAGGTAGCGGCCAGCGTGCCTGGGCCATTCCCCGCAGCCGTCACCGTCGCGTTGGACCCTCTCCCGCTGACCGTGAAGACAGCCGCGTTCGAACTCGACCAGCTCACGGACGCATTCGGCATCGCTCTGCCGTGCTGGTCGCGCACGACCGCGTTGAAGCCCTGTGTCGCGCCGATGGCGGTGAGCGCAGCCGATGCGGGAGTGATCTCGACGGTGGTCGGGACAGGTGCCTCGATCCGAGTCTCGACGTCACCTCCACAGCCGGCGATCGTTACGAATAGCGCGACCGCAATCGGTCCCCGTCGTGGCGTACCTGTCTTCGCAGGCTTCATCGTTCACTCCTCCGTTGTCGGGCGATGCTCCCGGCTCGAAAATCCTCCGATAGCAGTTTAACCCCTGGTGGGTGCTGCTGTTCCGGCCGTCGCTCCGTCCGGGATGAAGACGATTCGGGTGCCGTCGGGCCAGAAGCGGGGCTGGGGCGGTCGCGAGCCGATGCAGAGCGGGGCCGCCGGCCGAAGCGCTTTTCGGCTGGCGGCCCCTTTGGCAGGCTCCGGTCATTCAAGCCGGCCTTCGCGGCGTCAGAACAGCCCGACCGACGCCCCGAGTCGCCAGGTGAAGAGGTCGAAGTCGCTCACCATGTGGGGAAAGATCATGTGGCCTTCGTCGCTGGGGGCAGCAAGGGGGCTCGTGCCCTCGTGCCAATGGTCGTTGGAGGCGTGGTGCCGCTCCAGGTGGTCGGCGATTCCGTTGTGCTGATAGGACGCCGAGATGTCCAGGGCAACCGGATGGCCGCCCCCGCGGACCTGCACCGAGAGGCCCCCGCCCGCGCCCAGCGCCAACCCGTAGTCGTCGAAGCCGATTCTCTCGTCGAACGACTCCTGGCCGAGGTTGCCGCTGATGTTCATTTCGCCGGTCAGGTAGGAGAAGCCCATGGTGCCGAAGACATAGGGCTTCACCGTTCCGGCCAGCAGGTAGACCTGGGGCCCGATCCCCGCCGAAAAAATGGTGTTGTCGGTGCGCACCAGCATGTCGTCCGGCATTGCGGGGCCGTGCGGGGGGTGGTCGAACTCGCCGTCGTACAGGTTGAGGTTGCCTTCCAACCGTAGCGCGGCCGTCCGGTTCTGGTTCACGAAGAGGATGCCGCCTGCTGCCAGACCCCCTCCGACGCCGTCGTAGGTGTGCATTCCGCCCACGGAGAGTGCCGCCTGGCCGTACAGGAAGAGATCTCCCCGCACATGGTTCCGAATATCCTGTTGGGCCGCTGCGGCGGTGGGCAGCGCCAGGATCGTTGTGATCGCCAGGATCGCGAGATGCGCCCGGCGGCCGGGCGTTCCGGCCGTCTGTTTCCTTTGTTTGCCATTCATTGGGTCACCCTTCCTTGCCTTGGCGCCCCTGTCGTGCCGGTCGAGGACCTCGCCCGTCAGGAGCGCCCCGAGTTGACAATCATCCATCGTTGGACCGACCGTGCACGATCGTATGGCACCGTACCAACGCAACGCCGTGAGGTTCCAGGGATCCCTCGGGGCGCTGCGGATTCAGTGGGCCCACCATGAACGATTCAGTTTCCTACCACCTGCTCGACGCGCTCTTTCTCGCGGTTCACACGCTGCTGGTCGGCTTCAACCTGCTGGGCTGGATCTGGAAACGGACGAGGCGACTGCACCTGATCGCGATCAGTGCGACGCTGCTCTCATGGTTCGGGCTCGGCGTGGTCTACGGATGGGGCTACTGCCCGCTCACCGACTGGCACTGGCAGGTCAAGCGCGCGCTAGGGGAAACGCATCTGCCGGCTTCGTGCATGAAGTACTATCTGGACCGGATCACCGGCGTCGATTGGAGCGCGGCGGTGGTGGACACGCTGGTGATCGGTGCGGCGCTGGGCTCGCTGGTGGTCTCGGTGGTGCTGAACGTGCGTGACATTCGGCGCGCCCGGCACCGGGGCGACCGATAGGGCCCGCGCCGGGTGGTCAATCCCGGCGCGGGCTCCTGGATCGGGCTACCGGCCTCGAGTGGAGTGCGGCTGTGGTCGGCCGGGCGGCGCCAGGGCGGGCCGGGGCCATGTTTGTGGGGACAGCCGCAGCGTACGGAGAGGTTGGTGAGGCGGGGACCAGGCAGCTGGTCACCAGCCTGGTGATTGACCGCGAGGTGGCGGTCGCTTCGGCGGGGGTGCTCTTGACGTGGGTCGGCCGAGGCGTACCGGAGTGGCCTCTCGCCGTTTCACCTCATCCGAAACCTCGCTGTCCGTGATGGCGTTGGTCATGCTTTGGCTCTGACCCGCTTCCAGCACGTCGGCTTCGAATTCGTCAGAGGTGATGCGACCTTCCGGATCGCTGGCATAGACATATATCGTCGCATATGACCGTGTGATCACCAGAGTGTCGCCAGTCAAGTATGCCTTGACGGTGCCCCCCCACGATCTGACTGTATAGGTGAGCGAGTCGCCCTCCGGGTCCTCAAAGTACTCCGACAGGGGCAGGACGATCGAGTCCGGCACGGTCAGAGAGTAGTCCGGGATCTCCTTCTTCAACCTCGGCGGCGCGTTGTTGTCGACCGTTAGAGTGAACGTCGCACTCGTCGACAACCCGCCCTTATCCGTTGCGGTTGCCGTGATGGTCGCCTCCCCGAGCGAAACGGCGGTGACGAGCCCGTGTAGCGAGATAACGTTGTCGTATGTTCCCGCCCGGGCCACGGTGGTGTCCGACGACGACACCGAGAAGGTCATCTCGTCACCGATATCGTTGTCCACAAACAGACTGGCATATTCCAGCAAGAAAAATACCTGTAGGATGAACTGATACTCCTCACCAGTTGTGCGGCTGACATCGCTCAACTCGCGGTTCAACGTCGGGGCGTTGTTGCCTACCGTGTGCACCGTCGACGTACTGGCCGAGAGACCGCCTGGGTCGGTTGCCGTGATCGTGATTGTCGCCTCGCCGTTCTCCTTCGCCGTCATCGTGAACCTGGCTCGGGACGAATCGTGTCGGACGGTCATGACAGTCGTGTCCGATGACTCTACCGCGTATGTCAGTTGATCGTAGGAGTCATCCGGATCCCAGAAGTAGGCGGTGTACGTGCCCACCAAGTCATTGTCTTTCAAGAAGCTCCGGGAGAGAAATTGCCTTGTCACGCTTGGGGCACTGTTCTGCCCTGCGCCCGTGACAGTGGCCGCGAATGCAGTGCTGGCCGTTAGTCCTCCCGGGTCCTCGCCGGTCAGGGTGATGGTAGCGGTGCCCACGGACACCGCCTGCAGTTCGAGGTCCTCGCCGGAAACGGTGGCCGTTAGCACCGTGGTGTCGGAGTTCTCGACAGAGAACGTCAGGTCGTCGCCGTCCAAATCAGTGATGTAGTCGGAAGCGTCCAGTGTTCTCGTTGTGCCCGCTCGCATGCGCTGCGCGGGAACAGAGCCCGCCGAGGGTGGGCGGTTGCCGGTCTCGGTATCGCTGACCGTCACATTGAAAGTCAGTTCCACTTCCAACCCTGCCGAATCCTTCGCGGATACGGCAACGCTGGCGCTGCCGCCGCCGTAGCTGTTCGCCTGCAGCGCCACCTCGGACCCGGAGACCGTGACCGTCAGCACCTCGGCATCTGAGCTCTCGGCGGAGAACGTCAGGTCGTCGCCATCGGGATCCATGAAGTAGATGGACGCGTCCAGCGTGGCCGATTCGTTCACCTCGAGAGTCCGGCTGGCGATAGTGCCGACTGCGGCCGGCGGACGGTTCTCCGCTACGGCCTCAGCCACCGCAACCCGGAAGTCCTGGGAGGTCCCGAGCCCGTCGGGGTCCTCCGCGGTCACGGTTACCGTCGCGCTGCCCTGGTTCACGACCTCCAACTCGATTTCGCTCCCGGACGTGGTGGCCTTGACTACTTCGGTGTCGGAGCTGCTCGCCGAGTACTGCAGCGCGTCGTTGTCGGGATCGCTGAAGAAGGGCGAGGCGTCCACCATGCGCTTGTCGCCCTCCTGCAGATCCTGCGTGAGGATCCGGCCGGTCGCGACCGGTGGTTGGTTGGGATCGGACCCGCCCGAACCCTTGACGCGCACATTGAATTGCAGCGCAGTGTCGAGCCCCTCCGGGTCCGTTGCGGTGATCGTCGCGGTTGAGGTTCCCTTCTTCACGCCTCGCACCAGGACACCGTTGCTGGCCACCCACACCCTCGCGATCTCCGGCTGCGAACTCTCGGCCGACAGTACCAGCGCGTCGCCGTCAGGATCGGCGAAGAGCGGGGCAGGATCGATCCTCGTGACCGCCCCCGCCTTCAGCTCCATCGGCTCTACGGTGCCGACCGCCTGCGGTGCGCGGTTGGGGACGGTCACGGCAAATTCCTGAGTGGCCGTCATGCCTTCCGTGTCGCTGGCCGTCATCGTCACGGTCGCCGTGCCCCTGGCAATCGCGGCAACGCTCAACGAGTTCCCGGTGACCTCGACGGAGGCTACCGTTGCGTCCGAGGAGGTGGCCTCGTAGGAGATATCATCGCCATCGGGGTCGGTGAAATAGCCGGACATATCCAGGATTGCGGCCCCACCCACCTCGATGGTGGCCACCTCGATCGAGCCAACCGGCAGAGGGGCCTGGTTGGCTGCGCTCACGAACCACTCCTGTGTAACCGATTCGCCGTCCGTGTCAGTGGCGGTGATGGTGACGGTCGCGCCACCCTTGCCCAGGGCCGTGACCGTCAGGGTGCCGTCCAGGATTTCGACGCCAATGACCGCGGCGTCCGAGGAGGTGGCCGCGTAGGCCAGATCGTCGCCGTCGGGGTCGCTGAAATAGTCCGAAAGATCAAGCGCCGCCGCCTCGCCCACATCCAGGGTCCGCGCCTCGACGGCGCCCGTCGCGACCGGAGGCCGGTTCGGTACGGTTACCGCAAGCGCCTGCGTAGCGCTCAGACCCTCGGTGTCCGTTGCGGTGACCGTCACGATCGCCTCACCCTTCGCGACCGCCGTCACCGTCACGGCCGCGCCCACGACGCTGACGCCCGCCACGGCCGCGTCGGATGCCTCCGCCGCGTAGACCAGGTCGTCGCCGTCGGGCTCGGAGAAATGGCTGGACAGGTCAAGCGTCGCGGCCTCGCCCACCAGGATCGTCTGCCCCTCGATCGTACCCGCCGCGAGCGGAGGCCGGTTCGGCACGGTCACGGCGAATCCCTGCGTGGCCGTGAGGCCCTCGGTGTCCGTGGCGGTCACCTCCACCATCGCCGCGCCCTTGGCCATCGCGGCCACCGTCAAGGTGCGGCCGGAGACCTCGATCCCGGCCACGGCACCGTCCGAAATGACGGCGCTGTACGTCAATCCATCCCCGTCGGGATCGTTGAAGTAGCTCGACAGGTCCAGCGAAGCGGTCCCGCCCACCTCGATGGTTCGCGCCTCGATCGCACCCACACCCAGCGGCGGTTGGTTGGGCGCGGTCACGGCGAACGTCTGGGTGGCCGTGAGTCCCTCCGTGTCGGTAGCCGTGACCGTCACCGCGGCATCGCCCTTGGCGACGGCCGTCACCGTCAGATCGCTGCCCTCGACCGAAGCGCCGATCAGCGTCGCGTCGGAGGAGGAGACGGTATAGGCCAGCGCGTCCCCGTCGGGGTCCTCGAAGTAACCGGGCAGCGCCAGCACCGCACTCTCGCCGACCTCCACGGTCCGCTCCTCGATCGAACCCACCGCAAGGGGGGCCCGGTTCGGCACGGTCACCAGGAACGCCTGCGCAGCCGTGAGGCCCTCGGTGTCCGTCGCGGTGACCGTCACGGTCGCTTCGCCCTTCGCGACCGCCGTCACCGTCATGGCCTCGCCGTCGACGGCAGCGCCCGCCACCGCCGCGTCCGATGCCGCCGCCGCATAGGCCAGATCATCGCCGTCGGGGTCGGAAAAGTAGCTGGACAGGTCGAGAGACGCGGCCTCGCCCACCTCGATGGTCCGCCCCTCGATCGAACCCGTCGCGAAGGGGGGCTGGTTCGGCACCGTCACATCGAACTCCTGGGTGGCCGCGAGGCCTTCCGTGTCGGTCGCCGTCACCGTGACCGTCGCGGTCCCCTTGGCGAGCGCCATTACGGCCAGCGCGCCGCCAACAACCTCGACCCCCGCCACCGCCCCGTCCGAGATGGCCACAGTGTAGACCAGGACATCCCCGTCGGGATCGGAGAAGTAGTCCGACAGTTCCAGCGACGAAGTCTCGTCCACCTCGACAGTCCGCTCATCGATCGAGCCGACCGCCAGCGGAGCCCGGTTGGGCACGGTCACCACGAACTCCTGCGTGGCCGTGAGCCCGTCCGTGTCGGTGGCCGTGACCGTCACCATCGCCTCGCCCCTGGCGATGGCCGTCACCGTCAGTTCGCCTCCCGACATCGAGACTGCGGTGACCGAGGGGTCGGAGGAGGCGGCCGTGTAGGTCAGCTCGTCGCCGTCAGGGTCGGTGAAATACCCGGTCACATCGGTCGTGACCGTAGCGTCTACCTCGATGGTCTGCGGCGCAATCGTTCCCACCGCTCCCGGCATCCGGTTCGGCACCGTGACCAGGAAGCTCTGCACCGCCGACAGGCCGCCGGGGTCGGTCGCCGTCGCGGTCACCGTGGCGGCTCCCTTCGCCAGGGCCTCGAGCGTTACAACCGCGCCCGTGGCGGAAACCTGCAGGACGCCTTCCCTGGAAACCGCCATCGAATAGGTCAGCGGCTCGCCGTCCGGCTCCATGAAGTATGCCGACACATCCACCGCCGCCGACTTCCCGGCGGGGATTTCGCGCCTCGCAATCTCGCCGACCGCCACCGGGTTGCGGTTGGGCACCAGGATCCGGAACTGCTGGTCAACCGATAGCTGTGTCAAGTCGGTCGCGGTCACGGTGACCACGCTCGTTCCCGGCGATACCGCCGTGACGGTCAACGTGCTCCCCGAAACGGAAACCGTCGCAATGCCGGCATCCGAGGAGGCCGCGGAATAGCTCAGCACATCGCCGTTCGGATCCTCGAAGCAGGCCCTCACCATGGTCCTCTTCCCCACCATCACCGTCTGATCGGGAATCGCACCGCACATCCCCGGTGGCTGCGGCTTCTCGCATGCGGCTAGCAGCACGGCTGTGCCTGCCGCTACCCAGAAGGTGTACGAATGTTCCTTCGATCCGGAGCTGTTCCTGCTGGCCATGGTTCTTCCTTTCGGCCGTGAAGCAGCACGTGACCCGCCACGATGTCCCGTCATCGCCTGGGCGGGCAATGGAAACCGAGAAGCCCACAGATAATAGCGCACTCGTCACGCCAAACGCAATATCGGTGCGGAGTTTGGAGCGGCCGGGCGGCGGGCTCGGTGGCCACCGTGTGAAGGTGGCCTGTTCGCACCCGCGATCCTCGACCACGCAATGCTCGCTCGCTCGGCGAAAACACTGGCGATCCCCATCCACCCCTGCCACTTTTCGCATCCCAGCCCCACGCCCACCGACGTCAGGAGGAACCCACAGGTGAACATCGCGCGACACGGCCCGCTCGTGGCCGGGATTCTGCTCGCAGCCGCCCCCGTCCAGGCCCAGGAGCCTGCCCGGGATCCCGGTCCCGCCCGCTGGGAGACCAGCCATTCCATCACCATCGGCGACGAGTCCGTCCACTACAACGCCACCGTCTCGGGCATCACCCTCACCAACGACGACGGCGACCCCGCGGCCGAGCTCTGGTACACCGCCTACTTCCGCACCAACGGCGCCCCCTCGCGCGACCGCCCCCTCGTCTTCGCCTTCAACGGAGGCCCGGGTTCAGCATCCTTCTGGTTGCACATGGGGATCATGGGTCCGCGCCGGGTTATCACCCCCGAAGTGGGCCCGCAGGGCGCCCCTCCGTACCCGCTTGAGGACAACGCCCACACCATCCTCGACATCGCCGACATCGTCATGGTCGACCCGATCGGCACCGGTTTCAGCCACACCCTCGGCGACGCACCCGGCTCCGACTACTGGGGGATCGACGAGGATGCGCGCTCGCTGACCCAGTTCATCCGCCGCTTCCTCAGCGAGCACGAGCGCTGGAACTCCCCGCGCTACCTCCTCGGCGAGAGCTACGGAACGACCCGCGCCGCGGTCCTCGCCCGCCACCTCCAGGGCGCCAACATCGACCTCAACGGCATCGTCCTCGTTTCGGCCGTGCTCCAGTTCAACACCATCCAGTTCGCGCCCGGCGACGACCTCCCCTACATCGTCAATCTCCCTTCCTACGCCATCACGGCCCGCTATCTCGACGCGCTCCCAGGCCCCAACCCCCCCGACCTCCAGGCCTTCATGGCCGAGGTGGAAGAGTGGTCCCTCACCGACTACGCCACCGCGCTGCTCGCGGGCGGCACCCTCGATCCCGACACCCGAACCCGCGTCATCGACCAAATGCACCGCTACACCGGTCTCAGCCACGACTTCATCGAAAAATCCGATCTGCGCGTCACCGCCCCCGCCTTCGAGGCCGAACTGCTGCGCGACCAGGGCACCATCGTTGGCCGTCTCGACGCCCGCTTCACCGGCCCGGCGGGCGACATTCTCGGCGCCCGCCCCTCCCACGACCCCCAATCCACCGCGATCAGCTCCGCCTACACCTCCGCCTTCAACAGCTACCTCCGCGACGAACTCGGCTACGACGGCGACCGCGAGTACGTCCCCAGCGGCGGCACACGCGACTGGAACTGGGGCCGTCTGGGTGGGAGCGGCGCCTTTGTGCGCGGCGGCGGCACACCCAACGTTGCGCCCGACCTTGCCACCGCCATGAAGCGCAACCCGAGCCTCGATGTCCTGCTCATCAACGGCATCTACGACCTCGCGACCCCCTACTTCGCCGCCGTCTGGACGATGGACCGCATGGGACTGCCCCCCGAACTGCGCGACAACATCGAACGCGCCGACTTCGCCGCCGGACACATGATGTACGTCGAGCAGTCGCTGCTGCCGCAATGGAAGGAGGTGCTGGACCGGTTCATCCTGCGGACGGCGGGCGGGTCGAAGCCGGTGTCGCAGTAGGCGGGCCGGCCCGAGAACCGCGGACCCCCGTGTACGAGCGCATCGTCTGCCTGACCGAGGAGCCGACCGAGATCCTCTACCGCATCGGCGAGGAGGACCGCATCGTCGGCATCTCGGGCTTCACCGTGCGCCCCCCTCGCGCCCGCAAGGAGAAGCCCAAGGTCTCGGCCTTCCTGACCGCGAAGATCGACCGCATCCTGGAACTGAAGCCCGACCTCGCGCTCGGCTTCTCGGACATCCAGGCCGACATCGCGGCCCAACTGATCCGGCACGGCGTCGAGGTCCACATCTTCAATCACCGTTCCGTGGCCGGGATTTTGCGTACGGTCAAGGCAGTGGGCGCGCTGGCCGGGTGCGCGGGGAAGGGGGAACGGCTGGCCGCGGAGCTTGAGGCCGGGCTGGACCGCATCCGCGAGCGCGCCGCCGGGTTCCCACGCCGGCCCCGCGTCTACTTCGAGGAGTGGTACGACCCGCTGATCTCGGGGATCCGCTGGGTGTCCGAGTTGATCGAACTCGCGGGGGGCGAGGACTGCTTCCCTGAATTCCGAGCCGGGTCGCTGGCGAAGGACCGCATCATCGCGGACCCGGGCGAAGTGGTGCGCCGCGCCCCCGACGTGATCATCGGCTCGTGGTGCGGCCGCAAGTTCCGGCCCGAACGGGTGACGGCCCGGGACGGCTGGGCCCGGATCCCCGCAGTGGCCCACGACCAGATCCACGAGATCAAGTCCGCGCTCATCCTCCAGCCCGGCCCCGCCGCCCTCACCGACGGGGTCGAGGCGATTCAGCGGATCATCGGCGACTGGGCTCGCGCCACTTAGCGCCCCTTCGCCACGCGCTTTTTCTCCTCCTCCAGCTCCTCCACCGGCACCCCGTCCGTAATCCACGACGGCGCGGGTTCGCCCTTCAGGTAGTGCCCGAACCACTCCAGGATCCGCCGGGTATAGTCTTTCTGGTTGGCCTCCTCGCGGAATCCGTGGTCCTCGCCCTCGTAGACCAGCAGCACCATCTGTTTCCCGGCCCGGCGCGCGAAGTTGTAGAACTCGGTGCCCTGGTCCCAGTCGACCACCCCGTCGTCGTCGCCGAAGGCCATGAGGAGCGGGGTCTCCATGTTGTGGACTTCGTGAATGGGTGAGTTCCGCCGGTGCGCCTCGGGGTCCTCCCAGAAGGGGACCTCCATGCGGCCCTGGCCCGTCTCCCAGTGACTCAGCTCGGCCATGCCGCCGCCCCAGTGGATCTGTCCCATGAAGCTGACGAAATCGGTCAGCGGCGCACCCGCCACCGACGCCGCGAAAATATTGGTGCGGGTGGGCAGGTAGGCGGCCTGGTAGCCGCCCCACGAGTGGCCGATCAGCCCCACCGCGTCCGGATCCGTGACCCCCATCTCGACCGCCCTGGCCACGGCGGCCCGCACCGACTCGATCGCGCTCACTCCCGGCTCCCGCGCCGTGTACACGATGTCGGGCAGCAGGACCGCGTACCCGTGCTGCGTCCATGCCGTGTAATTGTAGTAGTCGCGCTCGGTGGGGACACGGAACCAATGCATCCCCGTCGTGAGGATCTCGTACGTGTAGACGATTGTCGGCACGGCCGTCCCCGGCTGGTAGTTCGCCGGGTAGAGAAGCGCGAACTGCAGGTCACGGCCGCTTTCGCTCACGAAGTCCACCAACTCCGCCCGTCCCCAGGCCACTTCCGAGATGAAGGGATTGATCTCGGTGACCTGGGCCGCGCCCGCCAGACCGGGACCCGCGATGTACAGGTCGGGCGGGTCGTCGAAGGCCTGGGACCGGTACACCATGACATCGGCGCTGTCCGCGCGGCGCAGTCCGTTCACGTTGGCGTCCTCGAGGATCAGCGTCTCCGCCGACTCCCAGCCGCGGTTCAGGCGCGCGTACCCGCGCTGTTCCTTCGCGTCGTCGTGAAGGGTGAGATAGGGTCGGGAGTCGGGGTCGAGGCCAGGCTCGTCGTCGTCGGGGAGGACGCGGGCGAGCCGGTGGGTGACTCCGGACTCGGCGCCGCGAGTGAGCCGCGTGGCGTTCGATCCGTCCGGCTCGATGCGCCAGATGTCGTGCTTGTCGTTCAGCAGCAGCGCCGCGTCGTCCTCCAGCCAGCCCGCCGGGCCGAAACCGCGCGGCGGTGTCATGTCGGTGGGCGTGTCGTACTCGGAGTTGGCGAAGTCCGCGTCCAGCCCCGAGGTCAGATCGTGCCGCTCGCCGGTCTCCAGGTTCAGGCTGTGGTACGCCGAACCGTCCCAGGTGACCATCCATTCACCCGCGATGCTCGGCCACGCGTAGCGGGCCCGCTCGAAGAGCAGGCGCCGCTCGCCGGTTTCCACATCGACGGTCCAGTAGTCCCGGTAGGGGCGGCCGAACATGGCACCCCAGGGGTACGGCTTGTCGGTCTGCTCCAGCGCCAGCTTCCATCCGGGCAGAAGGTTCACGGATGCATCCAGATCCGATCCCAGCACGACCAGCCGGTCGTCGTCCAGATGCCAGACGGCCAGCAGGGTGCGGTTGGCGTTGCGGCCTTCCGCGAGCTTCTGCGCGGGGTACAGGTCGACATCCTTCGTGTGCCAGAGTTGCAGCCCCGGAAGCTCGGGCTCCTCCTCGGGTTCGGCCGCGGCCTCCTCGGCGGCCTCCCCTTCATCCCCCTCCCCCTCGCCTTCATCCTCCACCTCATCCGTCTCTTCGCCCTCACCCTCTTCATCCCCATCCCCCTCCACCCCCCGCACCCCCACCGCCACCATCTCCCCATCATCCGACCACACCGGCGCACGCTGCCCCACCACCTCGAGCGAATCCGGCAACCCCGCCACCTCCCCACCCAGCACCGTCGCCTCCATCCCCCGGTCCACCCCCCGCCACACCAGCACATCGTACGCGCTCCCCTCCTCCGACGCGTCCCCGCGGGACCGCATCACCGCCAGATCCGCCGAATCGTCCCGCCAGCGCAGGCTCTGGTAGGCGGAACCCGACGCGTCTGCCGAGCGCAGCGTCCCCATCGCGGCGTCGTACAGCTGCACGCCGTTGCCCATGTCGCTCCCGGTGGCGATCACCAGAGCGAGCAGCGCCCCGGACGGACTCCACGCCATCTCGCCCACATTCGCGATATGGTTCGTCCCGTCGGCGACCAGATCCACGACCCGCACATCCGCCCCCTTGCCGCGCGGTTCGTCCGGGGGGTATCCGCGCAGCGCCGCATAGCGCCCCGTCGCGTTGAAGGAAAAGCCGGCCACCGCCTCGAACTCGCGGATGTCGCCCGTCCGCAGGTCCATCACCGAAGCCGTTCGGCGCACCGGCTCGTCCCGCCCACGCGCTGCCTCCTCCTCATCCGGCGACATGCCGGTCGTCCACGCCAGCCAGCGCCCGTCGGGGGAGAAGCCCGGCCCCGAGGCCCACGGGAAGACCCGGGTCGAATCCTCGTCCAGACGACGAACCCGCAGCTCCGATGTCTCGTCAACGCGCGACACCGTGTACGCGATCCAGTCGCCGAAGGGTGAGAGCGTCGAACCTCCAAGGCTCTCCCAGCGGCCGTAGTCGTCCGGGGTGACCAGGGGGCGTTCCTGGGCGGCGACGGGGCCGGCAAACATGAGGACCAGGGCCAGCCCAGCCAGGCCACGCAGGTC
The DNA here is from genome assembly GCA_965208295.1 of Longimicrobiales bacterium. Lineage (GTDB taxonomy): Bacteria > Gemmatimonadota > Gemmatimonadetes > Longimicrobiales > Gaopeijiaceae > Bin94. Next base: position 4,055,083 of record OZ242328.1, read on the forward strand.
GAAAATCGCACGGATCACGGTCATCATCAGTAATCTCCAGTTTCCAAAATGTAAAGTGTAGTTGTCATTTCAAGGCACTCTCCCCCAGAATGGCATCCAGCGTCTCCACCAACCATACCCCGTCCTCCTCGCTGAACACCATCGGCGGCTTCAACTTGAGCACGTTGTGGTCCGGCCCGTCGACGCTGAGCAGCACGCTCATCTCGCGGCCCCGGTTCACAATGTACGTGCACGCCTCCGGCCACGGCTCCCTCGTCACCCGGTCGCGCACGATCTCGATCCCCAGGAACAGCCCCCGCCCCCGCACATCCCCCACCAGCCGATGCCGCGCGGCCAGCTCCCCCAACCCCCCCACCAACCCCGCCCCCACCACCCGCGCATGCTCCACCAACCCCCGCTCCCCGATCTCCGCCAGCACCGCCCGCGCCGCCGCGCACGACACCGGATTCCCCCCGAAGGTGCTGAAATACTCCATCCCGTTGGCGAACGAGTCCGCGATCTCGCGCGTCGTCACCACCGCCGCGACCGGGTGCCCGTTCCCCATCGGCTTGCCCAGGGTCACGATATCCGGCACCACCCCCTGTAACTCGAAGCCCCAGAAGGCGTCGCCCACGCGACCGAACCCCACCTGCACCTCGTCCGCCACGCACACCCCGCCCGCCTCGCGCACATGGCGGTACGCGGCCTCCAGGTAGCCCGGCGGCGGCTCGATCTGGCCCCCGCAGCTCAGAATCGGCTCTGCCACGAAGGCCGCGGCACCGTGACCACGATCCTCCAGCACACGCACGGCATCCCCCACCTCCCCCGCATACCGCACCCCCAGCTCCTCGTCGCCGACCCCCTCCCCCCGCCGAAACCGCCCCCTGTACACATCCGGCATCGCCGCCGCGACCACCCGATCACCCGGCCCAGCCCCCCCCGGCCCGGCAAACTTGTAGTGGCTGATCTCGACCAGCCCACCCGTATTCCCGTGATAGCCGCCCTCCACACACACCACGCCGTCGTTGCCGGTATGACTGCGAGCCATCCGCAGCGCCAGCTCGTTGGCCTCGCTCCCCGAGCAGACCAGGAAGACCACCTCGAGCGGGTCGGGGAAGTGCGCGAGCAGTTCGTCGGCCAGCGCAACGATTTCACTGTGCAGGTACCGCGTGTTCGTGTTCAGCACACGGCTCTGGCGGGCGATCGCCCCGGCGACGCGCGGGTTTGCGTGCCCCACATGCGGCACGTTGTTGACCGTGTCGAGGTAGCGGCGCCCCGTATCGTCGTAGAGGTACGCGCCCACGCCCCGCACCACGTGGACCGGGTCGGCGTAAGACAGGCTGAGCGACGAACCGAGAACCGTCTTGCGCTTCTCGGTTAGAATGCGTTTCCGCAAGACGGCCCCCTCGGCGGGCGCGACCGAAGTGGGCGTCCCGGCGGGCAGGCCGGCGAGGGGTGTGGGGTCGGGGAGGATAGACTCCCAGACGTTGCGCAGACGGTGCAGCACGACGCCGGGGAAGTTCCCGCGCTCATGCGGCGGCGTGCCGTCTTCGTAGAGCGGGTCCAGGGCCATGACCTGGAGGTGGAGGTGGGGGGGCCAGCCCCCGTTGACCGAGGCGTCCCCGAGCCAGCCGATGACGTCGCCGGGCGAGACCCGGTCGCCGGGGGAGCGGTGGTCGAGGGTGGCGCGGTCGAGGTGGCCGTACAGGGTGTGGAAGCCGGTGCCGTCCGGCGCGGCGTGGCGAAGGATGACGGTCGGGCCGTAGTCGAGGGGACGGTCGTTGTGGGCGACGGTGAGGACGGTGCCGGCGAGGGGGGCGTGGACGGGGGTGCCCGATGGGGCGAAGAAGTCCAGGCCGAGGTGGACGGTGCGGGACTCGGGGCCGTTGTCGCCGGGCGACTGGAAGGCCGGGGTGTCGTACAGGAGACGGGCCTCGCCGTAGCGCCCGACGCCGACGGTGGCCGCCGGGGCGGCGATCAGGCGCTCTACCCAGGCCTCGGCGGCGCCAGGTTGGGCGGCGTGGTCGGGGTGGGGAAGATCCGGGCTCTCGACCGACATATCCAGCACGCGCGGGCGCGAGAGCATCTCGGGAGGCATGACCGGCGCGCGGGTCTCGGCATCCTGCATCCACGACGTCACCGCGGCCACGGCGGGATTGGGAGCCAGCCCGCACGCCTCCCGGATCCTGAACTCCGCGATCCGCCAGTCGGTCCGGGCCAGCACCTCGATGAGCCGCCAGGCCTCCTCCTGGCTGACCGCCAGGTACTCGTTGCCGGGCTGTTCGCGCATCTGACGGGCCTGCACCGACACGGACTGGCAGAGCCGGAGCGCCACCATCGGGAGGATCGCGTGGCACTCCTCGGCCGTGAGCGGGGTTGCCGAGGCGTATCCCCGCGCGATCGCACAGGCCGCGTCCAGCGGGTCGGCCATCTCCATCATGGCATAGGTGGCGGCTATGGCCACCTCGGTCGCCCGCCACCCGCGCACCACGTCCCCGAAGTCGATCAGACCCGCCAGGCGCGCCCCCTCCAGAGATGGCCGCACCAGCACGTTGAAGTCGTTGCCGTCGTTGTGGATGACGGCGCCGGGCAGCTCGTCCACGACCGGGTCCAGGCCCAGCACGGCGCGGTCCAGGGTGGTCTCCACGAGGTCCCTGCCGCGTTCCAGGTCGTCGAGATGGTCGCGGATCGTGGCCGGTGCGGACTCCATGCGCCATGCGAAGTCGCGGTCGAGCGCGGGGTGCTCGAAGCCGGCCAGGGCCGCGTCGAGGCCGGCGAGGAACGCGCCGAGGTCCTCCAGCACGTTGAGCGAGCGGGGCCGCAGTTTGGCCAGCGGAATCCCGTCCAGCCAGGTGGCTGCGCAGGCCACGTACGGTGCGCCCTCGAAGGTGACCTGCGCGACGGGGTTGGAGGCGGCCGCTCCCGCGGGCGCGACCAGATGTGGAACACGTCCAGGGAACTTCACCGCCGCGAGATGGTACAGGCAGGAGGTGACGAGATCGAAGACGGGCAGCCGCGAAAGGTGGCCGAGCTTGAGAACGATGTCCCAATCGGGACCCGAAACCCGGAAATTCAGGTCGCATTCGCCGGGCAGGGGGTGGACTTCGCCCCTTACACCGAAGTTCTCTCGCGCGATGGCGGCGGCCCGGCGAATGCGGCTGTTCAAGCTGAGTCCTCGGGTTCGGAACCGGTCGTGTCCCGGGTGACGGTCACCCGCGATGGCAGGGCAGACTAGCCGTTCCCGGTAATCGGGGTCAACGCATGGCGTACCACTCATACACGCAGTTGACGATCACGACAGCTTGCGCTCACGCGCGAGCGCCACACATTGTATAGTGGGCAACACAACAGCGGATTCGCGGCGGACCGGCCGGATGGCCAATCGTCCGCGCCTGGTCCGATGGGTCTTACCTGCATCCGCCGGTTACGACCCGTGGGACCAGCCCGACTCCGTACTGATCACACAGGAGGTGACCATGAATGGATTGCTACCGCGAAGGTCCCGACGACTCGGGACCGGGACAATCCGGGGACTGCTGCTGATACCGGTAGCGGCCCTCGGATGCCTGCTTGCCACCCAGGGGGCGGCGGGCCAACAGACGGGTACCATCACGGGGGTCGTGACCGATGTTGCGACCGGCCAGCCGTTGGAGTCGGCGGCCGTCCGGCTCGACGACGCGCGCCGCGGCGTACTGACCAACACAGCCGGCAAGTACGTCATGCTCAACGTGTCGGCGGGAACCCACCAGCTGCACTTCCGGATCCTGGGCTACGACGAGATGACGGTCCAGATCGAGGTGGTGGCCGGGGAGACGCTCGAGCGCAACGCCGAGCTCACCAGCGGCGCCCTTGAGTTGCAGGGTCTGGTCATCACGGGAATGGCACGGGCGACGCCGAAGGTCAAGCTGCCGTTCACCGTCGAGAAGCTCGACGTCGCCAACATTCCCGTCCCGGCAATCTCGGCCGAGTCTTTCCTGACCGGGAAGGCTCCGGGGATCAAGGTGGTGCGCGGAGGGGGCCAGCCTGGCAGCAGCGGCGACATCCTGCTCCGGGCCGCGACCTCGATCTCCGGCGGCGAGGCGCCGCTGGTCATCGTGGACGGCATCATCACCACGACCTCCTTCGACGATCTCGCCACCCTCGACATCGAGTCCATCGAGGTCGTGAAGGGTGCGGCGGGGGCGTCGCTGTACGGATCGCGCGCGGCCAACGGCGTCATCCAGATCCGCACCAAGCGCGGCTCCGCCTTCGGAGGACAGGACTACAGCCGGCTGGTGATGCGCCAGGAAACGGGCCAGGACCGCCTTCAGGGGAGCATTCAGCTCTCCCAGAACCATCCGTGGCTGACTGACGCCAGCGGCAATCTGGTCGACGTGAACGGGAATGTGATCGGAGACATTACCGATCCCGACATGGAAAACCCGGCGCTCAACGGGGGCAGCGTCTTCACCTCCTTCCAGGACGGCGAATGGCCCAGTAATCTGCCCACCTTCGACCACGTCAAGCGGGTCTTCTCTCCCGGCACCTACTTTTCCAACTACGGCGCGATCGAAGGGCGGAACGGAGACACCAACTACCGCACGTCCTTCGAATGGAAGCGGGAAGGCGGCGTGCTGCCCCAGTACAACGACGGCTTCGACCGCAGGGGCTTCCGGATCAACCTTGACCACGACGTCCGCAACAACCTGAGCGTCTCGCTGACCACGGCCTACACACAGAGCGAACAGGAAGACCTCGGCAGCGCCCCGTTCTATGACCTGACTTTCATGGGGCCGTACGTTGATCTGCTCAGGCGGGATCCCAACACGATCGGCCAGCGCCACTGCCCCGCGAATGGCTGCCTGTACGTGAACCCTGACCCTCTCTCGAACCAGGACAACCCGCTCTACCACTTCGAACTCGTCGACAACCGCGACTGGCAACACGACGTGAAGGCCGCCGCCAGCGCGGTGTGGACGCCGTTCGCGTGGATGGACGTGGAGGCACTCTTCGGGCTGGACCGCAACAGCTTCCGCGAGACCAACTATTCCCCGCCGGGCAGGGTCACGGCCGAGGGGTCGTCGGTCACGGGGTCGCTCGGCAAGTACCAGTCGCACCGCCAGGCCATCAACGGCGAGGTTACCGCCTCGATCAACAAGGCGTTCGGCGACCTGGCGACGCGCACCCGGCTCCGCTATCTGCAGCGGACCCAGCACTACGAGAACTTCTCCGCAAGCGGGTCCGACTTCGTCGCAGTCGGCATCCCGCGCCTGAACAACCTCAACGAGGATTCGTGGAGCGCGAGCTCCTCGATCAACGACGTGCGGGAGGAAGGATACTTCCTGATCTCCATGCTGGACTACCGGGGCAAGTACATCCTCGACGGGCTGGTGCGCCGCGACGGGTCGAGCCTCTTCGGCGCCGACCAGCGGTGGCACACCTACTACCGCAGCGCGGTAGCCTGGAGACTGTCGCAGGAAGACTGGTGGCCGCTCTCCTCGTCGTTCAACGAGTTCAAGCTGCGCTGGTCGCTGGGCACCGCGGGCAGGCGCCCGGGGTTCTCCGCGCAGTACGAGACCTACTCGGTGTCGAGCAGCGGGATCAGGCCCGTGAGCCTCGGCAACAAGGCGCTCAAACCGCAGAAGTCGGTCGAGAACGAGTTCGGCTTGGACATGGTGCTGTTCAACAGGGTGGAAACGTCCCTGACCTACGCGCAGGCCGAGAACACCGACCAGATTCTCACGGTGCCGCTCCCGAAGGCGGGCGGGTTCACCTCGCAGGTGCAGAACGCCGGCACCCTGGAATCGAACACGTGGGAGTACCACGCCGAGGTTCCGCTCCTCGACACGGAGGACATGTCCTGGAACGTTCGCCTGAACCTCGACCGCAGCCGTACCGAAATCACCGAGCTGGGCCGGCCGCCGTTCCGCAGCAGCTTCTTCTACATGCGCGACGGCGACGTGTTCGGTTCCTTCTTCGGCGCGAAGTGGGCGGCGACCTGCGAGGATATTCCCGCGGGCGTTCCGTGTAACCAGTTCGCGGTCAACGACGACGGTCTCATGGTCTGGACGGGCGGTAGCGACTACACCGCCGGGATCGGCCAGTCCCTCTGGGGCACGACCAGCGACGGACAGACCGGCGACGATGTCTTCCAGTGGGGCATGCCGATCCGGATGTTCGGCGAGTGCGAAACCCGGCGCCAGGGTGATGCGGGGTGCACGGACTTCCTCCATCTGGGGAACACGACCCCGGACCTGAGCTTCAGCTTCCGCAGCAGCTTTCGCTGGAAGAACCTGTTGCTGTACGCGCTCTTTGACGGCGAGATGGGCACCTTCATCTACAATCAGACGCGCCAGTGGGCCTACCGCGAGAACCGCTCCGGAGACCAGGACCAGGCCGGCAAGGATGACGGGCTCAAGAAGCCGGTGGCGTACTACCAGCGTCTTTACAACACCAACGCCATGAACGGCTGGTTCGTGGAGAATGGCGACTACGTCAAGTTGCGCGAGTTCTCGTTGCGCTATTCGCTCAACCCCGAATGGCTGGACGCGATCTTCCGCGGCCGGGTGACGGGGGCCGACATCAACCTGATCGGCCGTAACCTGATCACCTTCACCGACTACACGGGCTATGACCCCGAAGTGGGTGCCAGCGGAGGCGTCGGCTCCGATGCGATCGGGCGCGTTGACGACTACCAGTACCCGAATTTCCGTACGATCAGCGCCAGCCTGCAGCTGATCTTCTAGCGAATCTCGAAGAGAGAAAGGAATACCAAGCCAATGAGATACAAGAGGCTTATCGACTGGAAGATCGGCATCTGCGCTGCGGTGGCCGTTGCCGCTGGCGCGTGCGTCGATCTCGAAGTCACGAATCTGAACGACCCCGACCGGGAGCGTGCGCTTGCGAGCGGCACGGACGTCGAGTCGCTTATTTCCGGCGGTTTCCAGGCGTGGTGGCAGACCTCGCACCACAGCTATCCCGCGGCGGCGTTGAGTACCGCCGCCGACGCCCATTCATCCTCCTGGGGCAACTGGGGGATGCGGGATTCGGGCTGGGAGCCCCGCAAGTCGTACAACAACGATCCCGCGTACAGCTACAACAACCTTGCCGAGAGTCCGTGGCTGTTTTCCTACCGGACCCTGGCGGCGGTGAGGGACGGACTCATCACAATCGATGAAGGCGTCAGGATCCAGGAAGGTGACGGACCGGACAACACCGAACGCGCGCAGATATTCGGCAAGTACCTGCAGGCCATGTCGTTGGCGAATCTGGCGCTCCTCTTCGACCAGGCCTTCATCGTGGACGAGACCACCGACTTCGACTCGCCCGATTTCGCGATGCAGCCGTATACCGCGGTCTGGGCGGCGGCGGAACAGAAGTTCGCCGAGGTCATCCAGATGGCCAGCGGGGCATCGTTCACGATTCCCGCCAACTGGGTGGGATTCAACCGCGACTGGTCGGCAGCGTACATGGCCGAGCTGGCGCGGGCCTACCGGGCGCGCTTCCGGACCCAGATCGCGCGCACGCCCAGCGAACGGGACGCGCTCGATTGGGCGGCGATCCTGCAGGACGCCAGCCCCGGCCTGTCGCAGACCTTCGCGGGCTACTACGAGGAGGGCGGCAACTGGGCCTGGGCGCGGGCGAAGCATCATACCGCGCACTACACCGGCTGGGCCCGGATCGACTACCGGACGGTGGGCCCCGCGGACGCCTCCGGGAAGTGGGAGGAGTGGATCAACTCCCCGCCGGACGGCAAGCGGCCCTTCGACATCGATACCGACGACCGCCGCATCACGGCGGGCGACCCGAAGATGAGCGGGGAGTACATCAGGTACATGGGGAACAGCCCCTTCCCGGCCGACCGCGGGATCTACCACTACTCGAACTACATCGACTGGCGTTGGCGGTACCTGTTCGACAACGACTGGGTGGGCGAGTATCCGGACATGACCGACATGGAGCTGCAGTTCATTGCCGCCGAGGCCAACTACCGGCTGGGCAACAGGGACGCGGCGATGGAAACGGTCAACACGTTCCGGGCCCGCGGACACCTACCCCCCTTCACCGACCCCAACGGCGTGGCCCCCGGGGGCGCTCGCTGCGTGCCGCAGATGCCCGACGGGTCGTGCGGTACCCTCTGGGACGCGCTCAAGTACGAGAAGCGGATCGAAGTGTTCCACTACGGTTTCGGTACCGAGTACTTCGACGACCGCGGCTGGGGCGATCTGGTGAACTTTACCTGGGAGCAGGTTCCGGTCCCGGGAAGCGAACTCCTGCTCCTGCTGATGGAGATCTACAGCTTCGGCGGACCGGGTGGCGACAGCTCGGCAGGGGACATGTCGGCCTACCTCGACAACACGGACCCACTGACGTTGTTGGCCAAGCGCCTGGCGCTGGAATCGTGGGACAGGGCGAACCTGGAGAGCATCGAGTATGAGCCCAGAAGACACTAGCACGGGCAGGAACCGGGCTTCGGGGAGCCACGCGCGCGTTCTCGCCGCGTGGCTCGCCGTGGCCACGGTCGGTGGACTCCTGGCGAGCGGATGCGCTTCCGGCGGAGTCCAGGGGTACAGCGAGACGCTCTGGCGGGAGGACATGGGCCGGATCACCCGGGGCACCCTGGAGGCCGGACTCGACAAGATGGTCCGCAAGTACGCACTCCGGCTCGATCGCCAGGAGGAGGCCGCGCGCGACCTCTACTACGAGACGGCCTGGACAACCCGGGACGTGCTCGCTGTGGAAGAGGCCCAGGGTGTGAGCAACGCCCGCAACCGGATCGTGATCCAGGGACGGCGACTGGAGGCCGGGGTGTTCCGCTTCAGCTGGGAGCTTCAGAACCACGTGACAACGGCGAACACGCCCGAGTGGCACGCGCATCTGATTCCGCCGGAGGTTGTGGAGGAATACCGCCAGATCTACTCCGACCTGATGCTGGAGGTACGAACGGGGGTGCGCCGCTAGGCCAGAGGCGGATCGACCGTCCTTCAGTTGGCGAGGAGGCGCACGGGGTCACCCGGGTTCGGGTGGCCCCCGTTTCGTTGTCGGTGACCTCGACGACGATCCGCAGGTCTCCGGGCAGCTCGTTGCGGAGATCGAGGTCGAGGAAGTGCTGCCCGTCGGGCGCTGGCGAATCGATCGTAACCGTGACGACAGCTCGCCCAGCGATCTCCCGCCCCGGCAGCGCGGGACCTTGAAGGCGGTCAATCCTGAGCCGTACATCGAAGGTGCCGGTCTCGCCCTCCGGGACCGAGGCGGGCCGATAGATTTCGAAGTAGACCCGCATCTGGTCGCGGCGCCAGAACCGCGTAGCGGGCAGGACCGGTACGGGAATGCCCTCCATCGAGATTTCCGCGCGTGGCGCGAGTCCGACGATCAGATCGCTTACCTCCAGTTCGGATTCGCCCCTTCGCAGCGGGGGGGCAAGGGCGAAGTGCCGGTGCCCAGGCAGGACGCCCACCGAGTCCGGCTCCTCCTCTCCTTCCACGAAATGCTCCGCGGCAACCGTCAGGTGGCGGATCGCAGGGGCGTGGCGCAGCACCATCGTCGAGATGTCGCCCTGCCCATCCACGGGGAGCATTCCGCCGCGCGCGATCTCGTCCAGCCGCCGGTCGCGCATCACCACGGTGTGGCGGGCCGCGAACGGGGCTAGCACCAGGCTGTCGCCGAGCGAGCCGCGCTCGATTCGCGGCCTCCACAGCGGCGAAGAAACGGCCAGCACGAGGATCCTCGGCTCGCCGCCTTCGAGGACGCGCGCCACCTGGGCCGAGAGCGCGCTCTTGGGCGAGTCGTCCAGCGGCGAGGATGCGGGCGGGCGGGGCTCGCGCGCCATCCAGCGGTCGTCCTCGATGAACTGCTGCGAAACAGCTTCGAGCGAACCCTCGTTGGGTACCCGCGATCCGTACCAGCGCCTTTCGAGCTCGGCCAGGCGCTGCCCGTAGGGGCCGCCCATCCTGGCCAGGTCGGCGTAGTAGAAGAGTTCCAGGTAGTGCTGAAAGCGGATATCCCGGTGCTTGTACGACCTCGCGTTGGAGGGAAGGATCCTGTGCAGGCCGTCCACCTGCTCGAAGGGCCCGGTGCCGTCGAGGTTGCCAAAGAGGTAGTAGTAGAAGTCGCGTGCGTCCGGCCGCGCATAGCGCCAGATCTCGTACTGGGGCTGGCGGTCGAAACGCGCCCAGTCCTCGTCGGAGATGCCGTGGCTGCGACGGTCGGCCGAGTTGATCCCCAAGTGACCTCGGGTGACGCGGTCGGGGATCCCGTACTTCACGTACAGGATGCCGCGGTCGTCGGTCCGGAAGGGCGAGCTGTTGTTGTAGACGTAGTTGCGCCGCGCGTGAACCACGCGTTGCCAGTGCTCCACCAGGCGCTCGTTCAGCGGCGTGGTGGGCGTGGGGTCGCGCTCGATCCAGAACTGCTTGACTGCGATCGCGAGCGCCTCCGGGTTCTCACGCCCCACATTCTCCCAGTACGCGGCCACCAGCGTATCGGTGAGCACGAAGGTCCGGCGCCCCTCGGCCAGGATCTCCCCACGGATCTCCTCGGGGTACGGTCCTTGCCGGGACAGGCCCCAGTAGAACATTTCCGTGGCGCTCTCGGTGAGACTGCCCAAGCCGTGCTCCACCACCGCCTCGATGAAGCGGGCGCCGATGCGCGGGTCTTCGGCTCCCGCCGCGGTCAGTGCGTCACGCGAGTCGAGCCAGAGCAGGAGCGCGCCTTCGACATCGCCAGCCTCGATCAGGTCGAGTCCCTCCTGCCACGGGTCGGCGGCGGTCTGTGGGGGGATCCCGTCCGGTCGCGTGTCGGCGACGGTCTGCCCCGCAACGGGTGTCAGGGCGAGGAGCAGAAGGAGGCCAGGTGCTTTCACGATGAAGGGCTGTGCGTCAGAAGATCCGCGTACTGGTGGAAAACTCGAGGCGAAGATCGTGGTACCAGTTGCCATCGGTGCGGGCCGATCCGCCCTGGTAGCGTGCCGTCGCGGCGTATCCGCCCAACTCGAAGACGAAGCGGCTTGCGGTGGCCTGGACTCCGGCTCCGACCTGCAGGAAGAAGTGTGGCTTCGGGTCTTCGAATAGATCGACGATCGCGGCGCAGACCCGGTAGGCGTCGCCGACTGAGGGATCGGGGCACGAAGGAACGGTGTAGGTGAATCCCCTGAGACCTCCTCCCGCCAGAATCACCGGACGGAGCAGGCTCTCCGGGTTGCCCGAGATCATGCGGAACACCGAAGAAATGCTCCAGACTTCGGCCGGGGCCACCCGCGGCTCGCACAGGTCGCCCTCGAAGAGTTGGCAGGCCGCGATCTGGCCCGAGACCTCCGCACCCCGCAAGATCTCCCAGCCAAGCCGCGCGGCGAGATCGTGATTCGGAAGACGCAATTCGATTCCCCCGCCGAAGCGCGCGGCAGTACCCATTTCGGCCACGGTTTCCAGCAGCCTCAAATCCGGGACATCGCTTGGCGCGTTGTTGGCCAGGTAGCCGGCGGAGGTCTGGTATCCACCCTTCATCCACAGGGCCAACTGCCAGGCACGGCCCTGGGCTTCCTGCTCCTCCTGCGCGGATGCGCCGGGAGCGGGCACGAGGGCCAGGGCCAGAACCGCGAGCATTGCGCGCACAGATCCCGCCAGGTGAGGGGAGGTGGTGGGTTTCGCCACTCTTCAATCCTTTCCGGGGGGACTCGGGTGCCGTGATGCCGCCCGCGTCCCCGGCTGTTCTGCCACAGTTCGAAAGCTGCCGCTGGTGATGTTCGGCGGCAAGTGCGCGTCGGCGGGTGCGATTGGTGCGGATGTGGTCATCAGCTCACCGGTCTTCCCCCCGCTCCGATCGTATACTCGGGCGGCTCCACCCCCAGCAGGTGCCGCACGAAGTAGTCCCACCGCCGTCTCATCATATACGGCTCGTTGCCGAATCCATGTCCTCGGTTGGGCAGCATGAGAAGGTCGAAGTCCTTGTTGGCGGCGATCAGCGCGTCCACGACGAGCAGGGTGTTGTACGCCGGCACGTTCGTGTCCATGGTCCCGTGGGCCAGGAGCAGTTTGCCCTTCAGGTTTTCCGCGACCAGCTGGTTGGCCTGGTTGTCGTAGTTGGTGGTGCCGTCGGGGTAGGTCTCGAGCAGCCCTTGCCACTTCTCGCCCCAGTCGTCCTCGTAGTTGCGGTTGTCGTGATTGCCCGCCTGCGAGACCGCGACCTTGTAGAAGTCCGGGTAGCGCAGAATCCCGGCCGTGCTGGCGAAGCCGCCGCCCGAATGCCCCCAGATGCCCACCCGGTCCAGGTCCATCCAGGGGTGGCGCGCGCCGAGCTGGCGGATCGTGCCCACCTGATCGGGCAGCCCGTTGTCGCCCATGTTGCCGTAGTACGCGTCGTGGAACGCCTTCGACCTCCCCGGCGTCCCCATCGCGTCCACCTCGACCACGATGAACCCGAGCTCGGCGATCGCCTGCTTGTCCCCCCGCGACGGCCGGAAGGACCGCGATCCGACACTCCCCGACTGCGGTCCCGGGTACAGGTAGTTGACCACCGGATACGTGCGCGAAGCGTCGAAACGGGTGGGCTTGTACATCAGCCCGTACAGGTCGGTCTCGCCGTCCCGCGCCTTGACGGTGAAGGGCTCGGGGGGACGCCACCCGCTCTCGACCAGACGCGAGATGTCGGCGCGCTCCAGCTCCATGACGACCCGGCCGTCCAGGTCGCGCACGACCGTGACCGGGGGGGTGACCGGTGTGGAGTAGCTGTCCACGAAATGCTTGCCGTCGGGTGAGAGGGTGACTGAATGGTTGGCGCTGTCCGGGGTGAGGAGTTCCAGCCCGGTCCCGTCCATGCCGATCCGGTAGAGGTACTGGAAGTACGGGTCGCCGGGTTCGCGCCCCGCGCCCGTGAAGTAGAGGGTGCGCGACTCCTCGTCTACCCGCAGGAGCTGTTGCACGTTCCATTCGCCCGTCGTGATCCGGCCCAGCAGTTCACCCGTGGAGAGGTCGTAGCGGTAGAGGTGCCCCCAGTTGTGCCGCTTGGAGAACCAGAGGACCTCGTTCGACTCTTCGAGCACCCGCCAGTTCGCGGTGCGGGCCCCGGACTCGAAGAAGGTCTCCTCGGTTTCCTCCAGGACATCCCGCACGGCGCCCGTCTCCGGGTCCGCCACCCTGAGCTCGGCGCGCTTGTGGTCGCGCGAGTTCGACAGGAAGGCCAGCCGCGAACCGTCGTCGCGCCACTCCACGTCGAGGAAGACGCCGCCCCCGCCCGCGACATGGTCCGTGGTCGAGGAGCGGTGCGGGTCGGGGGGCATCCGCAGACGCACCACACGGGGGCCGTCCAGGTGGACCACCACCCGGCTGATGCGGAAGATCAGGCTGTCCCCGACCAGCGGATACTTCCACGCCGAGAGCTCCGGGTGGCCCACCTTCGTAGTGGCCATGTACATCATGCCCACGCCGCGCCCGTCGTGCTGGAAGGTGGCGATCATGTCCGACCCGGGCGACCACAGCAGCACCGGCGAGTCGCGCTTGACCCAGCCCGCGTTGTTGGTCGCGTAGCCGTAGTCCTCGACGCCGTCGGTGGTGAGCGGGGTCTCGGCGCCGGTCGCCAGGTCGCGCAGCCATAGGTTGTGGTCGCGGATGAAGGCGGCCTTCGTGCCGTCGGGGGAGGTGATTGCGTTGGGGTCGCGCGGGGGGGCGGGGGCGGTGGGGGAACAGGTGTAGGCGCGGAGGTCGCAGCGGAGGCGGGAGTTGCGGATCCGGGCGGTGAGGGCGTCGCCGGAAGGGTCGAGTTCGAAGGTGCGGAAGGGGAGGGCGAGTGGCGCGTAGGTGGTGTCGGTGGCCGCGCTCAGGGCGGTGGCCAGGCGCTCGTGGTCGAAGGCGCGGGCGCGGGTGGCGGCGGTGGGGTCGGCCAGGATGAACTCCGCGCCGCCGGGTACGGTGTTGCGGTACCAGAAGCGGCCGCCGGGCAGCCAGTTGGGCTGGACGGAGGCGCCGAAGACGAGGGGAGAGGTGGTGCTCGCGAGGAAGGACTCGGCGCGTGCGTAGTCCTGGGCCGTGACGGGGGTGGGGGGTTGCTGGGCGGGGAGGGGGGTGGGATGGGGGAGGGTGGCCGCGGCGATAGCGAGGGTGGGGAGCAGCGGTAGTGTGTGTCGCATGGTGGGGTGGGGGGGGTGGGGATGGGCGTTGGGGACTTCAAGGGTATCCGAAGCCGCGGTGGGGGGGCAATGCCGGTGACCCTGCTCAAGGGGTTGGTCTACCTTGCAAGCATGAAACACTACACCGTCGATGAAGCCAAGACCCACTTGTCGCGGCTGCTGCTGCGCGCCGAGGCCGGGGAAGAGGTCGTCATCACCCGTTCGGGGCAGCCGGTAGCCCGCCTGACTCCGGTCTGCGAGCGCCGCCGGAACTTTGGTCAGGATCGGGGACGCTTCGTCGTGCCCGACGACTTCGACGCCGCGCTGGAGGATGACCTGCTCCGCGACCTCGCGGGTCGCGAGTAGTGCGGTATCTCCTGGACACTAACCGGGACCCGGGGAGCGAGCCTCCGCACGTTCGCCCCAAACACCGAGCGTGTGAGCTTGTCGTTGCCCTGGCACTGTCGGTTTCTGCGTGCGACCGCCCGCCACCCGAACCGGAATCGTCCGGTGTCGCCATCCGGGACTCGGCGGGCATCCGAATCGTCGAGAACCATGCCCCCGTCTGGGACAGCGCCGACTTCTGGATCGTCGACCCCGAACCGGTATTCGTCCTGGGGCATGGCGCCCCCGGCGACTCGGCCCACCTGGTCTGGAACATTCAACAAGCCGGGGTGCTTTCGGATGGCCGGGTCGCGATGCTCTCTCCGGGCGGTGACCGCAAGGTACTGGTGTTCGAGCCCTCGGGCCGTCTGTCGGCGGCCTTCGGGCGGGCGGGCCGGGGACCGGGGGAATTCCACTATCCGATGCGTCTTCATGTACTTCCGGGAGACACGATCGCGGTTTGGGACCAGGGGTTTGGACCAGTCTACCATTTCGATCCCTCGGGGAAGATCTTGCGGGAGCGACGAATCGACCTGGGGGCCGTGCACGCGGCGACGCGGACGGACAGCCAGCGTCCCGGCGAGTCGGTGTATCAGCCGCTTCCGGATGGGTCCTTCCTGATCGAGATGTACCGTCCGGACTGGCGCCCCCCCGAAGAACCGGGCGTGATCTACCGAAGTCCAAGGGGATACGTGAGGATCGATTCCACGTACGCCGCCCACTCGTTCGGCTGGTGGAGGGGACCGGAACGCCTTTCCGTGCCGGATTGGTCCGTTCCGGATCAGGTGCCGTTTCCGGGACGATCCGTGGCGACTGCCGGTGGAGACCCGGTGGCGGTCTACGTGACGGACGGGCGGGATCGGTATGAGGTGCATCAGTTTTCTGCAAACGGCGTGCTTCAGCGGATCCTCAGGCGGACGGTCGATCCGGTCCCGGTCACTGGCGAGAGCCTGGAGGCCTTCATAGAACTTGCAAAGTCGGTAAACTCGCACTTCGACTGGCCTCGCTGGGAGCGTGAGATGAGTGATCGGGTGTCGGGACGCCACCACCCGTTCATTTTGGATCTGCGGGTGGATTCGGAGGGATTCCTATGGGTCTATGGCCATGGAGCGGACGAATGGAGTGTATTCGATGCCGAATGCCGTTGGCTGGGGACGGTAGAGTTGCCGACGCCTGGCATCCATTGGATCGGAGAAGACTTCATCCTCCTTGGCATGGCCGACCCCGACACGCACCTGGAGTCGGTAACGGGTCATCAGCTTGACCGCCGTGGGAGGTGGTAGCCACGGTTCCCGATTGGTATTGCGACTTGCAGCAATTCGTATTACGCTCCTCCCATGAACACCTTCTCCTTCAAGCTGCCCGACGACATGTACGCCGCGCTGGCCGCCGAGGCCCGGCGCCGCAACGTCACCAGGTCCGCCCTCCTGCGGGAGATGATCGACCAGGCGCTCGAATACAACGATTGCGCCGCTCCCCCGAACTGCGCGCAACTGGCGGGCGACCTCGTGGGTGGCTTTCGCAGCGGCCGGCGAGATCTGGGAACCAACAAGCGTCTCCTTCAAGAGGCCATGATCACCGACGCCCACACGGATGCGCCCGACCGTCGTCGTTGACGCCGGCCCCATCGTCGCGCTGCTCGACGCGGACGAGGCTCGGCACGACTGGGCGCGCGCCCGGTTCGAGGAGCTCCGGGCCCCGCTGCTGACCTGCGAAGCGGTCCTCTCGGAGGCGTCGTTTCTGCTTCGGTGCGCGGGCGCGGACTCGAGTCTTGCGGTGAGGCTTGTGCGGCGGGGCGTACTCGAGGTGGCCGATCCCTTCGACTCCGACGACGACACGGACGCCCTGGCCCGGCTGATGCGCCGCTACGCCGATGTCCCCATGTCCTTCGCGGATGCCTGTCTGGTGCGCATCGTCGAGCGGACACCAAACGGGTCCGTCATGACCCTCGACTCCGGCTTCCGCAACTACCGGCAGGCCGGGCGGCGCACGATCCCTCTCCTCATACCGTAGAAAGCCCATGACCCCCCGCCTCCGCACCGCCGCCGTCCACGCGGGCGAGCGCCCCGATCCCGCCACCGGCGCCTCGTCCCCCAACCTGGTCATGTCGTCCACCTTCGTCACGCGGGATCCGACCGGTTTCTCCGCCCACGACATGGACGAAGACTCCGGCTACCTGTACACGCGCTGGTCGAACCCCACCGTGGCCCAGCTCGAAGCCAAGCTGTGCGCGCTGGAGGGCGCCGCGGCGTGTCTCTGCTTCGGCTCGGGGATGGCGGCTGCGGCGGGACTCCTGCTCTCGTTGCTGAAGAGCGGCGACCACATCGTCATGTCGGACACCAACTACGCGGGGGTGGCCGAACTGGGGCGCGACACGCTGCCGCGGCTGGGGATCGATGTCTCGTTTGCCGACACCTCGGACCCGCGCAACGTCGAGGCGGCGCTCCGGCCCGCCACGAAGCTGATCTGGCTCGAGACGCCCGCCAACCCGATCGTGCGCCTGACCGACATCGCGGCCGTGGCGGCGATCGCGGAGGCGCACGGCGGGGCGTGCGTGGCCGTCGATTCCACCTTTGCCACGCCGGTCGCCACGCGTGCCCTGGAGCTGGGCGCGCACTACGTCATGCACTCGCTGACCAAGTACATCGGCGGGCACGGGGACGCGGTGGGCGGGGCGGTGCTGGGCAGCCGCGACGATATTGCGGCCCTGCGCCTCGAGGCCGGCATCCATTACGGCGGCGTGCTGTCGCCCTTCAACGCATGGCTCATCATGCGGGGCGCCGCCACCCTGCCGCTCCGCATGAAGGCCCACGAGGAGAACGCCCTGGCCGTGGCGCATTTCCTGGAGGCTCATCCGCGCGTCACACGCGTGATCTATCCGGGGCTGCCGTCGCATCCGCAGCACGAGCTCGCCCACCGCCAGATGGACAACTTTTCGGGCATGCTCACCTTCCAGACCGGGGACGGGGCCGCGATGGCCGAACGCATGGCGCGCGGGCTGGGGGTCATCCACTATGCGGTCTCCCTGGGGCACCACCGCAGCCTGGTCTTCCGGCTGGACACGGAGCCGCTCATGGAGAGTTCGTTCCGGCTTGAGGGCGCGCAGCTGGAGAGCTACCGCGAGTACGCCGGCGACGGAATCTTCCGGATGTCGGTGGGACTGGAGGACCCCGAGGATCTGTGCGCGGACCTGGGGCGGGTGCTGGGGTAGCTGACAGCCCGTTGCGGAGCCCGCGTCCGGTGGCGTATTGTGCGGTCGGTTCGCCCTAAGATAACTGAAGCACAGGAACACCCCGACATGCCCAAGTCCCGTCCCCATCCCCACCTCCCCACCATTGCAGCCATCGCTCTCGCGCTGGCCACCACCCTCGCCCCCCGGTCCGATCTCGCCGCGCAGGCTTTCGGCGGCAGCGTCGCCGTCAGCGACGGCCAGGTCCTCATCGGCGAGACGGCGAACATGGCGCTGCCCGGCATCGTCTACGTCTACGGCCGCACCGCCGACGGCTGGAGCGAGACCGCGCGCATCACGCTGGCCGACATGCACGGCCCGGCCGACCGCTTCGGCGCAGCAATGGATGCCGACGGCGACCTGGTCCTGATCGGCGCGCCCATCCTCGGCGAGGGCGCCGCGCTCCTTTACCGCCGCGACGCCGGGGGCGAGTGGCGCGAGGTGGGCCGCCTGACGCCTGATGGCGCGGGCGAGGAAGCCGGGTTCGGGAGCGCGGTGGCGCTGGACGGGGACGTTGCGGTCGTGGGGGCGGCGGGGGACGGTGACGGCGCGGGTGCGGTGTACGTCTTCGCGCGAAGCGGCGACACCTGGTCGCAGCGCAGCCGGTACCAGGGCGAGGAGGGCAGCAACGGCCTCGGGACGGTGGTCGCCCTGGAGGGAACCACCGTGGTGGCGAGCACGGCCCAGTCCTTCGAGCAGCCCGTGATCGATGTCCACGCCTTCCACCTCGACCGCGCAACGGGCGCCCTGGAGTCCCTCGGGCTCCTCGACCCCGGCGACGACCTGGGCGAGCGCAACGCGTTCGGCTCGACGCTCGCTGCAAGCGGTTCGCGCGCGCTGGTCGGGGCGCCTTTTGCGAACGGCACCGGCAGCGTTCTGGTCTTCACGCGCGACGAAGCCACCGGGCAGTGGGCCCGGACGGGCTCGCTCGTGGCATTCGACGCCGAGGGGTTCACCCAATTCGGTGCGGCCGTCGTCATCGAAGGGGACGATCTCTGGATCGGGGCGCCGAGCGCCGACCGGGGGCAGGGCAGCCTCTACCACTTCATCGGCGACGGCGCGGGCGGCTGGGACCGCGTGGAGAAGTCCACCCGGGATGGCCTGGGCGACTTCCCCTCCTTCGGCAACACGCTGGCGATGGCCGGCGATGTTTCGGTCGTGGGAGCCGGCGGGATCGACAGCCGCGCGGGCGGCGCCGTCCTGCGGGAACGGGGGGCGGACGGCGGGTGGGCGGACGGCGAACTGGTGATCGGCGACCACCGGGGACCCCCCGCGATCGTCGGCATGGACGAGGACGCGCCGTGCGCCGAGGGACAGTCCGCGGGGTTCGAATGCGACAATGTCGACGTGATCTCCTTCCTCCCCATCAAGGACCTGTCGGGAGGCCGCGGCGCGATGATCAACGACATCTGGGGCTGGACGGACCCCGAGACCGGGCACGAGATCGCCATCGTGGGACGGAGCGACGGCACCGCCTTCGTGGACCTGACCGACCCGCACAACCCCGTCATGCTCGGCGACCTTCCCAAGACGCCCGGCTCTCGAAGCGCGGCCTGGCGCGACATGAAGGTGCACGACGACCACGTCTACATCGTGGCCGACGGCGCCGAGCAGCACGGCGTCCAGGTCTTCGACCTCACGCGGCTGCGCGACGTGGACGGCGAGTCCGTCACCTTCGAACCCGACTTCCTCTACGAGGGGATCGCCAGCGCGCACAACATCGTCATCAACGAGGACGAGGGGTTCGCGTACGTGGTGGGGAGCAGCGGGGGTGGGGAGACCTGCGGCGGCGGCCTGCACATGCTCGATCTGAGCGAGCCGAAGAACCCGGTGTTCGCGGGATGCTTCGCCGATGCGGAAACGGGCCGCAGCGGCACCGGGTATTCGCACGATGCCCAGTGCGTCACCTACCACGGTCCGGACGAGGACTACCGAGGGCGCCAGATCTGCCTGGGCTCGAACGAGAACTCCCTGTCGATCGCCGACGTGACCGACAAGGACAACCCGGTCGCGATCGCCATGTCGTCGTACCCCGACGCGGCCTACGCGCACCAGGGCTGGCTCACCGACGATCACCGCTTCTTCTACATGAACGACGAGGGCGACGAGGGCAGCGGCACCGTCGAGGGTACGCGCACGCTGATCTGGGACCTCGCCGAACTCGACGACCCGATCCTGGCCGCCCAGTACATCGCCGAGACCGAGGACACAGACCACAACCTCTACATTCGCGGCAACCTGATGTACCAGTCGAACTACGGCGCGGGGCTCAGGATCCTGGACATTACCAACCGTACCGACCCCGTCGAGATCGCCTCTTTCAGCATCTCGCCCACCGGCTCCTCGTGGAGCAACTACCCCTACTTCGAGAGCGGGGTGGTGGTGGTGACGAGCATGAGCGACGGCATCTTCATCGTGAGGAACAAGGGGCGGCGCAACCTGATACCGTGAGCAAGGCCCGGTGGCCCGGATGACCCGGCGCCGCGATGGCTTTCGACAAGGACCCAATGAAAGGATGCAGGACATCATGAGCAGTCACAGAGTGAGTTTCCGCTGGCCGTCTGTCGCGGCCGCCGCCGTCGCGCTTTCTGCGTCCCTGGCCCCGCCCACCGGTCTCGCAGCCCAGGGGTACGGGGGCAGCCTGGTGGTGAGCGATGGCCAGGTGCTGGTGGGTGAGCCGGGGGGCGGTCCCCTGCCCGGCGTCGTGTACGTCTATGGGCCGGCGGCGGACGGATGGACGGAGAGCGCCCGGCTGGCCCTGACTTCGGTGGGCGATCCGCCCGACGGCTTCGGCCGCGCTCTGGCCGGCGGTGGCGGACTGGTGTTTGTGGGCGCGCCCGGGTGGGACGACGGGAGAGGCGCCGTGCTGCTGTACCGGTATGATGCGCAGGCCGGGTGGGGAGAGATCGGCCGCCTGGCGCCGCCGGAGCTCGCGGAGAGCGCGGGTTTCGGGTCGGCGTTGAGTGTGGACGGGGACGTGGCGGTTGTTTCCGCGCCCGGGGAGGGCGACGGGGCGGGGGCGCTCTACGTCTTCACCCGTACGGGCGATGGCTGGTCCGGCGGGACGCGGTTCCAGCCCGCCGAGGTTGGCTCCGGATTCGGCAACCGAATCGCGGTGGGCGGCACGTCGGTGCTGGTGAGTACCGCCCCCACCCGCGATGCCCCCGCGGAGGTGCACGCCTACCGGCTGGACCGCGCGACGGGCAGCCTGGAGCACCTGGGCCAGCTCGAGCCGGGGGAGGATCTGGGCGAGAGTAACGGTTTCGGTGGAAGCCTGCTGGTGAAGGGCTCGCTTGCGCTGGTCGGCGCACCGGGCGCGAACGGAACCGGCGCCGTGGCGATGTTCGAGCGCGACGAGGAAACAGGGGCCCTGACCCGGTCGGGCACGCTCCGGCCCTTCGACGCGGAGCAGCCGTCGGGGTTCGGCTCGGCGCTTGCCTTCGACGGAGACGATCTGTGGGTCGGGGCGCCATCGGCGAACGATCGCAGTGGCGGCATCTATCGCTTCACGAGCGACGGCGGGACGGGCTGGACCGGTGCGGTCAAGGTCGGCAGGGACGGTCTTGCCGAGCGTGCCTCCTTCGGGAGTGCGCTGGCGCTGGCCGGCGACGTCGCCGTAGTGGGCGCGAGCGGGATCGACGGCCGCGCGGGTGGCGTGGTCATCGCGGATCGCGGTGCCCGAGGCGCGTGGAGCGACGGCAACCTCCGGATCGGCGATCACCGCGGGCTGCCCGCCATCGTGGGCCGCGCCGAAGAGGTGGAGTGTGCGGAGAACGATGCGGCCGGCTTCGAGTGCGACAACGTCAACATCATCTCCTTCCTCCCGATCAACCAGCTCGCCGGTGGGCGCGGCGCGCGCGTGAACGACCTGTGGGGGTGGACCGATACGGAAACGGGCCACGAGATCGCCATCGTGGGGCGCACGGACGGCACCTCCTTCGTCGACCTGACCGACCCGTACAACCCCGTCCTGCTCGGCAACCTCCCCAAGACGCCCGGCTCGCGCAGCGCGATCTGGCGCGACATGAAGGTGTACGGCGAGCACGTCTACATCGTGGCCGACGGGGCTGGCCAGCACGGCGTCCAGGTCTTCGACCTCGCACGGCTGCGCGGCGTGAGCGGCGAGGCGGTCACCTTCGAGCCCGACTTCACCTACGACGGCATCGCAAGCGCCCACAACATCGTCATCAACGAGCTGACCCCGTTCGCGTACGTAGTGGGGAGCAGCGGGGGCGGGGAGACCTGCGGCGGCGGCCTGCACATGCTCGATCTGGCCGATCCCAAGCGTCCCGCCTTCGCCGGGTGCTTCGCCGACGGCGAGACCGGGCGCCGCGGCACCGGCTACTCGCACGACGCCCAGTGCGTGATCTACCACGGCCCCGACGAGGAGCACCGCGGCAAGGAGATTTGCCTGGGCTCCAACGAGACCGCGCTCTCGATCGCCGACGTGACCGACAAGGAGAACCCGGTCGCGCTTTCCATGGCGGACTACCCCAAAGTCGCCTACGCCCACCAGGGGTGGCTGACCGAGGACCACCGCTTCTTCTACATGAACGACGAGGGCGACGAGCCCCAGGGCCTGGTCGAGGGCACCCGCACGCTGATCTGGGACGTGGAGGACCTCGACGATCCCCAGCTCGTCAGGGAGTACATCGCCGAAACCACCGACACCGACCACAACCTCTACATCAAGGGCAACCTGATGTACCAGTCGAACTACGGCGCGGGGCTGAGGATCCTCGACATCACCGACCCCGTCAACCCGGTCGAGATCGCCTTCTTCGACAACTCCCCGTACGGGGGCGCGTCGTGGAGCAACTACCCGTACTTCAAGAGCGGTGTGCTGGTGGCGACGGGGACAGGGGACGGGCTGTTCATCCTGCGCAATACGGCGCGGCGCAACCTGATTCCGTAGCACGCGGGCCATGAGGAGAATCCTGCTCGCGGGGGGCGTGTTGGCCGCGTCGGTGCTCGGATGCGGCGCCACCGAGCCCGAGATCCGGGAGGTGGAGTGGGTCCAGCTCACACTGGAGTCGGGCGGAACGCTGGACATTGCCGTCCTCCGCCCCGAGTCTGCGCCCAAGGGGGTGGTGGTGGCGTTTCCCTGGGGCGCTGGAGACGAGGGCCTGCTACTGGGGCTGGTCGATTCGTACTGGGACGAGGCCGCGCCGGACGCAGGGTACGCGGTGGTCGGTGTGGTGACGTTCGGCCCGAGCCTGGAGAGCAGCGGAGGCGCCGTTATGGCCGCGGTCATGGGCTGGATCGACGAGAACCTCGGGGGGGCGGCCGGGAGGGTCTTCATGACGGGCGCGTCCGCAGGCGGGGTGGGCGTCTTCCACGCGGCGCTGGCTGTGCCCGACCGGGTCGACGGGATCATTGCAATGCCCGGACGCTACTCGGGCGACGCATCGCTGGCCGCGCTGGCCGATGCGTCCGTGTGGATGATGGTGGGCGAAGGCGACACGAACTGGGTCTCGCGGTCCGAGGCCACGGCAGAGCAGCTGGAGGCTGCAGGCGTCGAGGTGACGCACGAGGTGCTTCCCGGCCAGGGCCACGTGTTGCGCGTGTCCCAGGACGAGCTGGTGAGGTGGATCGAAGGGCGGTAGCCCGGAGGGCGTATGGAAAAGAAGTCCCCGATGTGCCGTCGCGGACGAGCTGGAACGAAACCTTGCCATGCCGGGTCTCGTTCCATTCAGATATATTCAGGAATCCACAACCGGGAGGACAATAGACGTGCAACTCATCATCCATACACTGTTGAGCGCGGTGCTTCTGATGGTGGTCGGGCGGATGGTCAAGGGAATCGAGGTCCGTGACCTGAAGGCGGCGGTGATCGGGACTCTGGTGTTCGGGTTCTCGAACTGGCTTATCTGGGCCGCGCTGGGCGGCCTCGGCCCCATGCTGCTGATCATGACGCTGTGGTTCTTCGCGCTGGTGGTGAACGCGGTGGCGCTCATGATCACCGGAGCCATGGTGCGCGGGCTCAAGGTCCGGAGTTTCCCGGCGGCGCTGATGGGTGCGGTGGTGCTGGGGATCATGAACCTCCTGCTGGGAGTCCTGTTCAGGATCTTCTAGTTTTCTCGCTGGACAGCCGACGGTCCAACGGGCTGTTAGTCTTGTAGGCGGGAGGCCCCTCTCCGGGGTTCCCGTGGATCCTGGCACGGAGGTGCAGCCGCGAGATGATCTGGGAGGCCTGGCTTACCCTCGCGGTCATCACCCTGGCCGTCCTGGTCCTGACCCGGGACCTGATTTCACCGGCGGTGGCGTTCATGGCGGCGGTCGTGGTGCTGCTTGTCGCCGGCGTGGTTACTCCGGCCGAGGCCTTCCAGGGATTCTCGAACCCGGCGCCGATCACGGTGGCCGCGCTCTACGTGCTGGCCCGCGCGGTCGAGAAGAGTGGAGCGCTGCAGCCGATCGTTCGGGCGACACTGGGCACGGCAAAGAGCGTGCACGGCGCCTTGGCGCGCATGACGGTACCGGTCGCGGCGGCCTCGGCCTTCCTCAACAACACGCCCATCATCGCGATGCTGTCTCCCCAGATCGGCGAGTGGGCGGACCGGCGGGGGGATTCCGCTTCGCGCTACCTGATGCCACTGTCTTTTGCGGCGATCCTCGGGGGCATGACCACGCTGATCGGCACCTCCACGAACATCGTCGTGTCCGGACTGCTGCAGGAGGAGGGGTACGATCCCTTCACCATGTTCGAACTCACGAAGATCGCGCTGCCGATCGCCCTTGTGGGGCTGGTGATCACCATCCTGGCGTCGCCCTACCTGCTCCCGGACCGGCTTCCCCCCCGTCAGGAGGCGCGCACGGGCGGGCGGAGCTTCTCGGTCCGGATGATCGTCGAGCCCGGCGGCCCGCTCGACGGGTTGCGCATGGACGAGGCCTGGTCGGCGCTGCCCAAGGGCTCCACGATGGTCTACTTCGAGCGCGACGGGGAGGGAGCGGGGCAGCCCCACCCGGATACCGTCCTCGAGGGTGGCGACTTTCTGACGCTTCTCGGCGACACGGACGTGGTCCTGAAGCTGCACGACGTCTCGGGGCTGGCGTCGTCCCAGCAGCCGCACCTGCCCTACGAGTTCAGAAGTGCGCGCCACGCCTACTTCGAGGCGGTCATCGCGCCCGAGTCGCGGCTGGTGGGTCAGTCGCTGGTCGACATCCGATTCCTGGCCCGCTACCAGGCCACCGTGGTCGCGATTCACCGGGCGGGGGAACCGGTGCACGGTCATCTTGCCAAGGCGCCGCTCAAGCCCGGCGACACCCTCATGGTGATTGCGGACCAGGGGTTCGGTGACCGCTGGCGGGGGCGCAACGACTTCCTGCTGGTGTCGCGCCTGGGCGCCCCCGCGCCGCCGCTCTCGCGGAAAGCGGTGGTCGTACTGGGGGTCGCCGCCGCGGTCGTGGTGGGCGCGGGGCTCGAGGTCCTGCCGATTCTGCACCTCTCCCTGCTCGGGGCCCTCGCGCTGGTGGTCTTCGGCATCCTCACGCCCAACGATGCCAAGGACTCCATCGACTTCGACGTGATCGTCGTGATCGGGGCGGCCTTCGGTCTGGCGGCGGCGGTGGACAGTTCCGGGTTGGGAGGGTCGGCGGCCGACCTGGTCGCCTCGGTGGTCGGCGGTTTCGGGGCGCACGGCGCCATGGCCGGGATCATCGTCAGCACGATCGCGCTCAGTTCGATCATCACCAACAACGCGGCCGCCGCCCTGGTGCTGCCTATCGCGCTCACGACCGCTGCCGACTTCGGGGTGGAGCCTCGCGCCGCGGCCGTGGCGGTGGCGCTCTCGGCCTCGGCGTCCTTCATGACTCCGATCGCGTATCAGACCAACCTGATGGTCTACGGCCCCGGCGGGTATCACTTCGGCGACTACGCGCGCCTGGGGACGCCGCTCACGGTGGTGGTGCTGGTGGGGCTGTTGCTGGCGACGGTCGCGGGGTAGCGGCGGAGGAACCGGATCGGTGCCGTCCCCGCTGCGGATCGGTCGCGCATTCTTCAAGGCCCACGGTCACGGCAACGACTACCTGGTCTTCGAGGAGGGCGACGGGCCCGCGCTGACGACGGCGCTGGCGCGGCGGATCTGCGACCGGCACCGGGGGCCGGGGGGGGACGGGATCGTGGTGGTGGAGGCCGGGTGGCGGGCGGGGGAGCCCCGCCTGCGCATGTTCAACCCCGACGGGGGCGAGTTCGAGCGCAGCGGCAACGGGCTTCGGATCGCGGGGGTGTACCTAAGGCGGCTGGGGCGCGTGGGGGACGAGCCGTTTTCGGTGGTGGTCGGCGGTGATCGAGTGTGGCTGCGGGTGGTGGGGTCGGGTGAGGGGGGTGTGTGGGATGTGGTGGCTGAAATGGGGAAGGTGGAGTTCCCGGTCGGGCCGCCGTTTGTGGGGGTGGGGCGGGTGGGGGAGGGGGGACGGGTGGGGTTGGCGCTGCCGTTGCCGGATGGAGGCGGTTCACGGGTCGAGGTGGTAGCCGTGTCGGTGGGGAATCCGCACGCGGTGGCGTTTCGCGAGGCGTGGACAGGGGATGAGGTGGCGCACTACGGGCCGCTGATCGGCACTCACGAAGCCTTCCCGCGGGGGACGAACGTTCAGTTCGCCTGGATGCCGGCAGGGCGCGAGGTGGCCATCCGGATCTGGGAGCGGGGGGTGGGGCCGACCACCGCGTCGGGGACCTCGGCGTGCGCGGCGGTGGCGGCGGCGGTGAAGTGCGGGTACCTGGCGCCCGGGGCGGCGACGGTGGTCATGGAGGGGGGCGCGATGGAGGTGGAGGTGGCCGCCGACTGGACGGTCCGGCTGCGCGGGCCGGTGGAGGAGGTGTGCGGGGGGGAGCTGGCGCCGGGTCTGGCGGAAGGCGTTTCCTGACCGTCTTCAGGTTCGGGCGCGCATAAGCAGCACCGCGCCGGCCACGAAGAAGAGGATGTTGGGCGTCCACGCGGCCCAGACGGGGGACAGTCCGCCCGCGATTCCTATGGCGCCGAACAGCCTGAGCAGCAGGATATAGATCAGGGTGGACCCCAGGGCCACCCCTACGCCGAAGGCCGCGCCCCCCTTCTTCGCCGTGGTTGCGAGAGGCGCCCCGAAGAGCATGATCACAAGGGTGGCGGCGGGAATCGCAAGCTTCTGTTCACGCGCGACGAGAAGTTCGTTCGGGTCGCCGCCGGAGCGGTACACGGCCGCCGCCTGCCTTCCCAGTTCCTCGTAGCCCATTTCCTCCTCTTCGCGAGGATCCTGCAGGAGTTCAGCGGGGGTCGGAGTCAAATCCGGACGGCGGTAGCTTTCGAACCTGAAGGAGTACTCGCCGCCGTCCGGCCGCACGACGCGCATGTACCCGTCGTTCAGGGTCCAGCCGTCCTCCTCGGTGTGCTCCGCGTTCCGGGCCCAGACATGCATGCGCGATCCGTCCTCGTCCTCGCTCTCCAGCAGCACCCAGTCGACACGGCTGTTGGAGACGGTGAGCTGCTGGATGCTGAGGGTCTCTCCCGCCTCGGTCTGGAAGACGAAGTTGTTGCGCCAGTCCCGGCGAACCTCCCGTTCCTTGAACACCTCGGCCGACCTGCGGTTGGTGGTCGGAACGATGGTGCCCAGCATGAACGCGGCCACCGTGAGGACGGCGCCAATGGGCCACAGCGGCACGAAGAGACGGTGGAAGGAGATCCCCCCCGCCTTCGCCGCCTGGATTTCGCGGTGGACCGTCATGGAGTGAATGGTGAAGACGGTGGCCACGAGCGCGGCGACCGGGAACGACCAGAGGACGAACATGGGATACTGGAAGAGGTAGCCCAGACCGATCTCCAAATTGGTGAGTTCGCGGTCGATGTAGACGCCCCGTTTGGCGGAAAGGTCCGACAGGATGAACATGACCGGAACGCTCAGAACGAAGATCGCGAAGAGGCGGACGAAGGTGGCCGCTACCATGCGGTCCAGCGTGCGGATCACCGGGACCCCCTCCCGGCGCGCGGTCTCCACGAGAAGATTCTCCGCGCCCCCGCGCGCGCCTCCAGCCACAGCTCCTGCCAGCCGCTCTCGCGCGACGACGCCGTCCAGCGGCCCAGCCGGGAAGCGAGCAGCACGCCGGCGGCCAGGAACAGCAGGCTGGCCGCCCACATCGACCAGAAGGGCGTAGCCAGGCCCCGGTCGGCCCAGTCCTCGCCCGTGGACATGCCATACTGGTAAACGCCGATCACCATGGCCGAAATCACGATCACCATGCTGATGCCCCCCCGCGAAAACCGCACGCCCACGGGCATCCCGATGAGCACGAAGATCATGCACGCGCTGGCGATCACCAGCTTCTTGTGGATCTCGACCCGGTACTGGCTGGCCCGCTTCCCGAGAGACCTGAACCGGGTTCCCTGCGTCTTGGCGTCGATGGCCACCATCCGGATCATGTCGTCGGCGGGCAGTTGAGCGTCCAGAAGACCCGGGGGAGCCTTGGAGAAACGCATCGGGTCGCCGTCGTCGGCAGACCGTCCCAGCGCCCGCTCGACCGCCCGGACCGCGGCCACGCGCGACTCCTCGCGCAAGCTGTCCAGCTGCACCATCTTGGCGTTTGCGGAGTCGTGAAGCTGGGCGACCGACATCTCCCGGTCGCCCCGGTAATTGGCTTCCGTGTCCTCGAAGATGTCGCCCACGCCGCGGAGCACGTAGAGTTGCTGTTCGAAGGCGGTCCGCTGGAATGAACGCTGGTCGGCCGACCCCACCTCGTAGGCCACCCCGTCGTACAGACGGAGCTGGAGATCTGTAAAGGAGGCGTTGAGTTTCATTTCGCCCCGGGCGGCGTAGGTAGTGCGCCGTTTCCCCTGCCGGCTCATATCATAGATGCTGACACCGGTCAGTTCGCTCGACACGGGATCGATGAACTCGGCCCGGAGGTAAAAGGGACCAAGGCCGTTCTCCCCCTCGATGACGTTGACCACTCGCTCACGGAGTTGAAAGGTGGGACTCTTCCTGTGGATCGAAACCTGGAGATTCTTGAGCCGGTGGTTGGCTTCGGGGAGAATCCGGTCGTTGAAGAAGAAGGTGACGGCCGCCAGGAAGACGCCAAGGAACATGGCGGGCATGAAGAGCCGCCGGGGGCGCACGCCGCCTCCGGACATGGCGATGATCTCGCTGTTGGCCGCCAGCTCGCTGAAGGTGTAGAGAACCGCCGGGAGGACGGCCATGGGAAGGGTGAGAGCAACGGTGTGGGGCAACGACAGGAGGAGGGCCTCGAGAATGACATCCCTGGGGAGTCCCTTGCCCGCCAGGTCGTCGAGCCTCTGCGCGATGGCGTTCACGAACATCAGTCCGGTCAGCAGACTGAAGGTGAACAGGAAGGGACCCACGTGCGAGCGGATCAGGTATCGGGTGAGGATGGTCATGGTGAAATGTAACCGATCCCGGCGTGTCTTCCGGCTCGGGGGTACCGCCTTCGAGGTCGTCTGTAAAGGGGACGCCGCGTGACCACCCGACGGTTGCTCCCCGGGGTGGCAATCCTGCTTGTGGCGAGCGGGGGTGGAGCCGCCGGCGCGCAGGAAAGGACCGTCTCCCCGCCCGACACCTTTCTCTGGGTCATCCCCCAGCTCCGCGTGTCCGGACGATCGTTGCTGGACCCACCCCCACCCCCCGTCCCCGTCGTGCGCCTGGGGCTGGCCCTCATCCCCGTCACCCGCTTCGGACCGGACCTTCGCATCGCGGTGGACGTCACGGACGGCCGCGTCCCCATCACGCCCACTCCACCCGACTGGTTCCGCGATCCGCACTTACGTCTGGGAACGCTGGGGCGCACCATCGGGTACGGCCGGATCCCGGCGCCGGCGGGCCGGGGTCCGTCCGGTCGCCGGGCGGATGCGCCGGTCCGGTTCCGCAACGAATTCGCCGACTTGGGCTTCGGCGTGACCGGCGCCGGCAACTTCACCGCGGACTGGACGCAATTCAGGCCCTGCGACGATGCGGTGCAGCTGACCTGCGCGGTCCCGCGCATTCCGCGAATCACGCCCGACATCCGCTTCGGCGCCCGGGCCGACGGAACCATCACGGACCGAATCGTGGTGGATGTCGACTACGAACAGGTCCGCGAGTTCGGGGGCGCCAACCGGATCAACATCCGCTACCAGGGGCTCCCCGGCGAGGTTTTCCAGCGACTCGAAATCGGCGACGTTCGCTTCGACCTGCCCCCCTCCCGCTACATGCGCGGCGGGGTCCCGCAGGGTAGTTTCGGCTTCCAGGCCGCGCTCGAGGCCGGTCCGGTGGAGGTCCGGTCAGTGTGGGCTCAGGAGGCTGGCGAAGTGACTTCGCGGACCTTCAGGCTGGAGGGTTCGGGCAGGACCTTCTCGCGAGCGGACACGCTTGTCCTCGACGACGCCGACTACATCGAGGGCCAGTTCTTCTTCCTATTCGATCCCGAGCACTTCTTCGACCATCCCCACATCGACGCGCTGGCGCTCACCCCCAACGCGGCGCCGTCCGCGGTAGTGCCCGGGGCCGAACCGATCCAGCTGTACCGCTCCACGGTCGGTCCCTTCGCGCTCCAGCAGGTGGAGGGATACATCCAGGCCGACGCGGTGGCCGGGGAAGGGGCGGACACCGTCGCCGAGGCGGCGTGGTTCCAGTACCTGCAGCCGGGGCGCGACTACATGGTGCATCCCAGCGGACTCTGGGTGGCGCTCCAGTCGCCCCTGGAACCCGACGCGATGCTTGCCGTCACCTATGTGACCGAGGCGGGAGACACCGTCGGCACCTACAATCCGGAGCGCATCTATCAGAGCGGAGGAAGGCCCAGGCTCAAGCTGCTGAAGGCGTCGGCGGCCCAGCACCGGCCCGGCCGCCCCACCTGGGCGACGGAGATGCACCAGGTCTACCGCGTTTCCCTCTTCGGCGACGTGGAGCCCGCTTCGGTGGAACTCAGCGTGTCCCTCGGCGAGGAGAGCCTGGGGCGCACCTTCGTCCGCCGCGACAACGGCGACGACGTGACCTACCTGCGCCTCTTCGGGCTGGACGAGGAGTCGCCCCGGGACCGGCTGGACGAATCGCACATCTACCGGCCCGCGCTGGACTCGTTCGAGGACCAGCCGCGGGTGTCGGGGACCTTCATCGTCTTCCCGACGCTCGAACCGTTCGCCAACCCGCCGCCGCTTCGCAGCGTGGTCCTCGACTCGACCGAAGTGAGGACGTTGCTGGGGGAGAACCGCAACGAGCGCATCTACCGCGCCGCGGACCCCTTCGAGCGCGAATACGGGGGGGTCTTCCGACTGAACCTGACGTATGAAGTTGCCGGAGACGGTCCGGTGTCGCTGTTCTCGCTGGGGACGGTGGGCATCCGCGAGGGTACCGAACGTGTGACGCTGGACGACCGGCTGCTGGTCCGGGGCGTCGACTACCAGATCGAGTACGAGCTGGCGGAGTTGAGGCTGCTGGATCTCAAAGGGCTCCTGGCCACCACGCCGGGGCGCACCCTGGAGGTGACGTGGGAACAGCGAAGTTCCTTTGTGGCGACGCCGTCGTCGGTCTTCGGCCTGAACGCCCGCTACGACCTGGGCGACTACGGCGAGTTCAACCTGATCGGCCTTTACCAGACCGAGGACCAGCAGGTGCGCAGGCCGCGCCTGGGCCTGGAGTCGAGTGCGGTGGGGCTGGGGGGGGTCAGCGGCAACCTCAACCTGGATGCCCACCTGCTGACCCGCGCGCTCAACGCGATCCCGGGCCTGAGGGCCGGAGATCGCTCGTCGGTGCACCTCTCCGGCGAAGCGGCGATCTCGTTGCCCAACCCCAACACTCAGGGCGCCGTGTACCTGGACGACTACGACGGGGTCAATGCGCTGGCGCTGTCGGTCGAGAGCCATGATTGGCGCCTGGGGAGCCGCCCCGCCTTCACCGACGGCGCCAGGGAGGTTTTGCCGCCGGAACTGTCGCCCGGCAACAGGGCCGCGATGACGTGGCAGCACACCTGGATCGAGGAGGATGTGGGCGGCGACAGCCTGGGGGTGTTCGTGGGGTTCAATCCCGCCGTGGATATCGACCAGCAGATCCGGGTCACCGGCAGCGCGGTGCGCGAATGGGGGCTGCTCGGACGCTTCGAACACGCCAGCCGCGACGTGGAGGGACCGAACGAGTGGGCGTCGATCACCACCGTCCTGAACCGGACCGGCCGAGACCTGACCAAGAGCGACTTCATCGAGTTCTATGTGCGCGACGGGGACTTCCTGACGCTGGTCCTCGATCTGGGGATTGTCAGCGAGGATGCCTTCTTCGTGGACGCCGCGGGGCGCGTGAACGGCGTGAAGCCGGGTACCGGCGTGTCCTGGGGTCTGAACGTTCTGGACCAGGAGGCCGATCCCCGGCGCGGCGAGGTGTGGGGAACGGCCGCGGACGAGCGGGGGGTCTGGGGGGAATCGTGCCTCGCCGAGGCATTCCGCGTGTACCGCCTCGGGGACCCCAATGCCAACTGTACCCGGGGCAACGGCCGCAAGGACTTCGAGGACCTGGACGAAGACGGCAACCTGGACACTCTGGAACGATACCGCCGCTTCGTGATCCGCCTCGACGGCTCCTCGCCCTTCATGGTGCGCGACCGCGACGAGACGGGCACCTCGTTCCGCCTGTACCGGGTTCCGATCCGCGACCCGTCCGCGATCGACCTGGGCGGCGCGATCACCGACGCCGAACTGCGCGCCGTGCGGCACCTGCGGGTTACCGTGGCGGGCAACAGGCGCGACTCCTTCGTGCTCGCCCGCCTGGGGATCGTGGGATCGACGTGGATAAAACGCTCGGAGACCGGGGTGCTCACCGGAGTGGGCGGCGATACGGCGTCGGTCCACGGACGGGTCGAGGTGGGCCCGGTCTCCAGGGTCACCGTGGGCGACGCCTATACTTCGCCGCCCGGCGTGATCGAACAGCTCGACGATCCGACCGCGGCCTTCGGCGGGCAGGGCATCGAGTTCAACGAGCGCTCCCTTTCCGTGGCCTTCGAAGATGTCCTTCCCGGAGACCGCGTCGAGGTCTACAGCCGGTTTCCGCAGCAACCGCGCGACTTCCTCTTTTACCGGGAGGCACGGCTGTGGGCCGTCGCTGCTCGCGGGGACTTCGGAGCCGGGGTGCCCGCGTACTTCTTCGTCAAGATCGGCACCGACGACCGCAACTTCTACCTCTTCCGCACGCGCCTCGATCCGGTTGCCACGCCTGGGACGGTGCGCGAGGAGGATTGGCTCCCCGAAGTCGTCATCCGCTTCGAGGAATGGCAGGAGCTCCGGCGGGAAGCGGAGATCAGCTTCGTCTTCGAACCGAGGATGGCGGGAGATCCTCCACTGGTGGTGTGGTCGGCCGATTCCACGTACGCCATCGTCATGCAGGATCGCGGCCGTGCCCCCAACCTGGCCTCGGTGCGCGAGATGAGCCTGGGCGTGATGAACGAGACCGGCGTCCCTCTTTCGGGCGAGGTGTGGGTGGACGAACTGCGGCTTTCGCGGGGGATCCGGGACGCGGGCCTGGTATCGGCAGTCGACGCCGAGGTTCGGGGTGGGGACTTTCTGCAAACCCGCGCGTCCTTCAGGAGCCGCGGAGGCTACTTCCGCCAACTGCGGGCCACCCCGAGCTACCACGACGACCGGACCCTTGACATGCACACGACCCTGCAGCTGGGCCGGTTCGCGCCGTCGGAGTGGGGGATCGAAGCGCCGCTGTCCATGACCTACGAACGGGAGGACCAGTCCCCGATCTTCTTGGGTCGCAGCGACGTGCGCGCCGACCTGCCGGGGGCCAGACCACCCGGGTTCAACCGGACTCGCATCGACCTGTCGCTCCGCCGGGGAACCGCGGAGGAGACCGGCTTCTGGGACGCCGTGCTGGGCGGCTTCGATGCGCGCGCCGGGGTGGTCCGTTCGTCGCTGCGAACGGTCACCACCGAGAGCGACAGCGATGGGGTCGACGCCTTCATCGGGTACGCGGCGGTGCCCCGCCACCGCGATATCCCGCTCTTCCCGGGCTGGGCCGGCGAGGCACTGCGCCGCCTTCTCCCCTCCTTCCTCGAAGACCGGATCGCGGGGGCGCGCCTGCGGTGGACACCCGAGGAGTTTTCGTTCCAGAGCGAGATGCTGGACCGGGATCTGAGCACGATCCGCTTCGACCACATCGTCAGGGCTGCCGAGGATTCCCTGGCTCAGGTAACGGAGGCTCCGCGGCGAAAGGTGTCGGCGTCGGCGAGCGTGGTCCTGCGTCCCTTCCCGTCGCTCACCGCCGGAGCTGATTTCCTGAGCGGCCGGGACCTGCTGGCGGTGGAGGAGCTCTCCGGCGACCGGGGTACCCGCGAATTGCTCGCGGGCGAGCGGCGGCGCCTGGGAGGCGTCGATCTGGGCTGGGAGGTGGACCGCCACGTCCGGACCAGCCTGTTGTACCAGCCCCGGCTTACCGACTGGGCGAGAACCCGAGTCGAGGTGAACACCATTTATTTCGCCGAGCGGAATTCCGACCTGATCGAGACACGCCACACCCCGGTCGACACGGCTCTGGTGCTGCTGCGCAACGTCGACGGCCAAAGGAACCTGACCGCGTCCCTGTCGCTGGATCCGGCCCGACTGGCGACGGAGCCGGGAGAGGGCACCTTCGCGCGCCGGTGGTCCCAGGTACTGGAACCCCTGTTCCTATCCTACACGAATGGATTGACTTCCCGCTTCAACCGGGAGCCGGTGAACCCCGGCACGATCTACGAGTTGGGTTGGGGCGGCCGGGACGACTTCCTCGTCATCGGCCGCGACTCCGCCTCGACGTTGAGCGACCGGGAGCGCATCGCGGTGAACGGGGGACTGAGATTCCTCGGCTCCGGGTCGCTCACAATCGGGTATCAGCGCGCCGAGTTCGAGACGCTGGACACGCGTTCCGACCGCGAAGACCTGGAGACGGTGTGGCCGGACGTGAACGTGTCGGTGACGAACATGGCGCTTCCCGAGTTCCTGTCGCCGGTATTGGAGCGTCTGTCGGCGAGTGCCGGGTACAGCCGCGTGACACGCGCCCTGGAGTTCGGAGCGGGCGCAAGGCAGAGTCGTTTTCGCGACGACCGGAGGGTACCCGCCTCGCTGACCCTCTTCTTCCCCCGGGGGGTCTCGGTCACCTACGTGGGGGGGCGCGACCGCGGCGAGAGCAGCGACCCCACCGGTGAAACCCGAACCACGAGCAACTCCCACACGATGCGCGCCGAGGCGACGCTCCGGTCGCCGGTGTCTGCCTTCAGGCGGCGGGGTGCGCGGATGCGGATCACTCTCCTTCTGAGCTACTCGGACGAGGTGCGGTGCCGCCAACCGGGTCCGGGCAGCCCGTGCGTAGCCTTCATCGACCAGCTGGAGAGGGGTGCGTCGCTGTCCCTGGATTCAACCCTGCGCGACTATCAGCTGGGGGCCAGCCTCCGCTACCTCGACCGGCGGTCCTTCGTGGGCCAGCGCGCGGGGCTGACCCGCTTCCAGCTGGACATCTTCGGTCAATTTCTGCTGACGCCTGATTTGCTTGGTGGGATACGATAGTATACGCAGGGCATGGCGGAGGTATGTAAGTAGATACGTTTTCATACCCCAGGGCATGGCCGTCATCCCACAAGATGGTTCGGGCCGGCGGCCACGGCGCCCGCGAGGCGTCCAGAAGAAAGTCCCATTTCGTCATGTCAGCGCCCGCGAATCGGGTTGATACTCCTTGTCGCACGGCGACCGCCCGGGGCGCCGTCCGGTGCACCCGGGGCGGTTGCGGTTGAAAGGAGGAGGGAACATTGACCGATCGTGAACGCAAGAGCATGCTGCGCGCGGCGCTGATTCTGGGCGGTGCGGCCCTGATCCGTTTCGTGGTGATTGCGCCCGCGCCCGCCGAGCCGGTCCTTGGAGACCGGCCGTCGATTGCCGACAGTCTCCTGGCCGCGGGGGACTCGGTGGCGGAGGAAAACGAGCGCCGGAGCCGGCCGCTGGCGGATGGCGAGACCCTGGACCCGAATGTGGCGAGTGCCGAGGAGCTGGACCGGCTCCCGGGGGTGGGAGCGTCCAAGGCGTCGCGGATCGTGCGGGAGCGTGAGCAGAACGGTCGCTTCGCCAGCGTGGAGGCCCTGGCGCGGGTGAGCGGGCTGGGGCCCAAATCGGTGGAGCGGCTGAAGCCGTACCTGCGGGTGGCGGGGGGTGGTGGGGGCGGCTCGGCCGGGGGGCGAGCAAAGGTGGTGGCGCGAGTGGGGCCGGGGGTGGGGGAGGGGCGGACGGCCGCGGCGACTGCTCCGGGGGCGATCGTCGACCTGAACCGGGCCACGGTGGAGGAATTGCAGGCGCTGCCCGGGATCGGACCGGTCATGGCAGAGCGTATAGTCGCGCTCAGGAAGGAACGGGGCGGGTTCAGGAAGTTGGACGAGCTCATGGAGGTGAAGGGCGTGGGTGACAGGACATTCGCCCGCCTCAAGCCGCTAATGAAGGTCCGATGATGGGCGCGGCATCTGCTGAAATGTCGCCGGAAGTGGAGCACCTGCTTCGCGAGATGGTCCGGCTGCGCGCCTCCGATCTCCACCTGACGGCCGGACAGCCGCCCCGGGTGCGGATCGACGGGTCGCTGGCCGCAGTGGAGGACCGGGATCCTCTCGACGGCGAAGACACCCGGCGGCTGGTCCGCTCGCTGCTCACCACGACCCTGTGGCGCCACTTCGAGGACGACGGCGAAGTGGATTTCGCCTTCGAAGTTCCGGAGCTGGCCCGCTTCCGGGGCAACTGCTTCCGGCAGCGCGGGAGCATGGCGCTGTCGGTGCGTCACATTCCGCGTGAGGTGGCGCCGCTGGAGGAGCTGGGCCTGCCGTCCATCCTGAACCACTTCGCCCGGCGCCCCCGCGGGCTGGTCCTGGTGACCGGTCCCACCGGCTCGGGCAAGTCCACGACGCTGGCGGCGATGGTCGACGGCATCAACCGGCGGCGCAGAGGCCACATCCTGACCGTCGAGGATCCCGTCGAGTTCGTCCACCGGTCCCGCCGCTGCATCGTCAACCAGCGCGAGGTGGGCACCGACACCCGGAGCTTCGCCTCCGCCCTCAAGTACGCGCTGCGCCAGGACCCCGATGTCATCCTCATCGGCGAAATGCGGGACCCCGAGACGATCGGTTCGGCGCTCACCATCGCCGAAACGGGCCACCTGGTTCTTTCCACCCTGCACACCAACTCCGCCGCCGACTCCGTCAACCGCATCATCGACGCGTTTCCGGCCGAGCGGCAGCGGCAGGTGCGCAGCCAGCTGGCGTCGGTGCTGGAGGGCGTGGTCACCCAGATCCTGGTGCCGAGGGCATCCGGGCGGGGCCGGGTGGCGGCGGCCGAGGTGCTGGTCGTCACGGCGGCCGTGCGGGCGGTGATCCGGGACGAGAAGGTGCACCAGCTGGGGTCGCTGATGCAGGCGGGGCGGAAGCATGGAATGCGGACTCTGAACGACGCGCTCGCGCGCCTCTACCTGAGTGGAGACATCACCCTGGAGGGGGCGCTGCAGCGGAGTCCGGAGGCGCGCGATCTTCTGCGGGCGGTGGGCGAGCCGGCGCCGGAGGGCAATGGTGGGGGTGGGGAGGGGTGGGCGTGACCGGGCGGGTGCCGGCCCGCGACGTGGTGATCTTCACCCGGCTCTTCGCGACCATGGTCGGCGCCGGGCTGCCGCTCGTGCAGTCCCTCAACATTCTGGGGCGCCAGACCGAGAACGCGCACTTCCGCAAGGTGATTCGGCGCATGGTTGGGGATGTGGAGTCGGGGGACACGCTTTCCGGCGCGATGGGCCGGCATGGAAAGGTCTTCTCCGAGCTCAGCGTGAACATGGTGGCCGCCGGCGAGGCGGCCGGCGCCCTGGACACGATCCTGGGACGGCTGGCCGACTTCCTGGAGAAGCACGGCGCGCTGGGACGCAAGGTGAGGGCCGCGCTGATCTACCCGGCCATGATCTTCGCCGTGACCATCCCGGCGGTGGCGATCCTGCTGATCTTCGTCATCCCCACCTTCGAGAGCATGTTCGCGGCCGCGGACGTGCCCATGCCGCTGCCTACCCGAATGGTCATCGGAGCGTCGGGCGTCGTCCAGCGGTACTGGTGGGCGCTGGCTGGGGCCGTGCCGGTGCTGGCGCTGCTGGTGCGGCATGCGCACGGGACAAGCAGGGGCCGCCTCCTGATGGACCGGCTGTTGCTGGCCGTTCCGCTCGTGGGCAGCCTTCTGCGCAAGGCGGCCGTCTCGCGATTCACGCGGACTCTGGGGACGCTGGTGGCGTCGGGGGTTTCGATCCTGCAGGGGCTGGAGGTCACGGCGAGGACGGCGGGGAACCGCGTGATTCACGATGCGGTGATGAAGTCGCGCGACGCGATCGAGCGGGGCGAGACGATCGCGCGGCCGCTCGAGGAGTCGGGGGCGTTCACCCCGATGGTCGTGCGCATGGTGGAAGTGGGGGAACAGACTGGGGCCCTCGACGAGATGCTGGAGAGGGTCGCGGACTTCTACGAACAGGAGGTGGACACGGCGCTGGAGGCTGTGATCGCAATGGTGGAGCCGGTCATGATCGTGGTGCTGGGGGTGGTGGTGGGGGGGATGATCGTGGCGATGTACCTGCCGATCTTCGAGATGATCACGGCGGTGGGGTGAGGGGTGGGGGGCAAGGTGTCCCCCGGCGCGTGGGGCCGCGGGAAAGGGCCGTGTCGGCCCGGCGCCTCGTTGCTCGTGCGGATTCAACGACGGGCCGCTAGTTTGCCCGGCGCCATTGCCGTGTCCATGACAGGACCGGTTCCACGTCACCCCAAGGAGTCCGCGCCTCATGGAGTTCATCCAGTCAATCACCGACTTCCTGACCCGATTCTTCGTCACGGCGGGCATTTCGGTCGGCGGCGAGAACATCCCCTTCATGGTCATTCTTCTGCTGGGGATCGGGGTGTACCTCACGCTGCGGCTGGGCTTCATCCAGGTCACCCGCCTGCGGCACGGGGCCGCGGTCGCGTCGGGGAAGTACGACGATCCGGACGACGAGGGGGACGTCACCCACTTCCAGGCGCTCACGACCGCGCTGTCGGCGACGGTCGGGATCGGGAACATCGCGGGGGTGGCGCTGGCGATCCACTGGGGCGGTCCCGGCGCACTCTTCTGGATGTGGGTCACGGCGGCGGTGGGGATGGCAACCAAGTACTCCGAAGTCACCCTGGCGCAGAAGTACCGGGTGCGCGAGCACGAGGGCGAATGGGCGGGCACCGTCTCGGGCGGGCCCATGTACTACATCGAGCGTGGACTGGGGCCGAACTGGAAGTGGATGGCGATGACCTTCGCCTTTCTCCTCGGCATCACGGCCTTCCTGACCGGTAACGGGATTCAGGCGAACACCGTCGCCGACAACCTGGAAACTCAGTTCAGCATTCCCACCTGGGTCAGCGGGCTGGTGACTTCGGGGGTCGTCGCGGCGGTGATCCTGGGCGGCATCTCGCGGATCGGCAAGGTGACCTCGGTGCTGGCGCCGGTGATGGCGATCGTCTACGTCC
Source organism: Longimicrobiales bacterium (assembly GCA_965208295.1). Classification (GTDB taxonomy): domain Bacteria; phylum Gemmatimonadota; class Gemmatimonadetes; order Longimicrobiales; family Gaopeijiaceae; genus Bin94. The sequence goes on from OZ242328.1 coordinate 4,094,215, forward strand.
TCGGGGCGCTTATCGTGATCGTCATGAACGTCGGCGACGTGGGGCCGACCTTCGCGCTGATCTTCCAGGAGGCGTTCAACCCGACCGCGGGGGTCGCGGGGACGGGGGTCGGGGCCTTCCTGGTCACCCTGATGTGGGGTGTCCGGCGCGGGCTCTTCTCCAACGAGGCGGGGCAGGGATCGGCGCCGATCGCGCACTCGGCCGCGAAGACCGACGAGCCGGTCTCGGAAGGCGTCGTGGCGCTGCTGGAGCCCTTCATCGACACGATCATCATCTGTACCATGACCGGGCTGCTGATCATCATGACCGGCGTGTGGAGCGACCGTTTCGAGACCGAGATCACGCTGAGCGGCGGTGACCTGTCCTACCGGGCGGTGCAGGTGGACGGTGGCTACGAGGACATGTCCCCCGGCGCGCCGATCCGGATCGACGGCGGGGCGCACGTCGCCACCGGCCCCGACGACCCGCAGGTCTCGTGGCACGAAGTCCCCGTGCTGGCGCTCTACGTGGACGAGGCGCAGACGCAGCCCTTCAGCGGCGTGATCGATCCCGAGTCCGGGACAGCGACCGGCGACGACGGGCAGACCTACACCTCGCTCCACGGCATGGCGGTCGAGAGCGGGGCGCCGCTCACCATGTCCGCATTCCGCCGCGGTCTGTCACCGCTGGGCGACTGGGGACACTACATCGTGGTGATATCGGTGCTGCTCTTCGCCATCTCCACCGCGATCGCGTGGAGCTACTACGGCGACCGCTGCGCCAACTACCTCTTCGGCGCGAAGGCGGTGATCCCGTACAAGGTCATCTTCGTGGCGTTGCACTTCGTCGGGGCGGTGCTCCCGCTGAGCGTGATCTGGGACATCGGCGACGTGTTCCTCTCGATCGTGATCTGGCCGAACCTGATCGCGCTGGGGATCCTGGCGCCGCAGGTGGTTGCGATGACGCGGGATTACTTCGAAAGGAAGCCGTGGCGGGATAAGTAGGGGCGGGCCGGGCGGCCACGACTGCGGTCGAGCGGCGCTCCAGCGGTATGGGAGGGCTTCGTGAAGGTTGTCGATAAATGTAAAACAAACTTTACATTATGTAATGTATAGTATACTTTGGTCCTCGGCGAAGCTTCGCTCTGTGTTGCTCCTCGCCCTGGTCTCCGCCGCCTGCGCCGATGTGCCCGACGGGCAACGCGACGACTCTTTCCTGGTGACCGACAGCGCCGGAGTGGTCATTGCGGAGAGCTTTCGGCCCGCGTGGGGCGACGGCGGAGGCTGGCGGGTGGTCGCGGAGCCCGAATTGTCGATCGGCGCCGGAGCGACCGGGGGCGAGGATCCCGACAATCCGGCGTTCGGATCGATCCGGGGTGTGCAGGTGTTGTCCGATGGGCGGATCGCGGTGGGTGATCGCACCGTCGACCAGGTGTTCGTGTTCGACGCTTCGGGGCGTTTCAGCCACCGGTTTGGAGGTGAAGGGGAGGGGCCGGGGGAGGTCGATAATCTCAGGGGTCTGGTGCAGTGTGCAGGCGACACCCTCATCACCGTGGGATCCCGCAGGCGCAACTTCTTCGACTCCGGGGGCAACTTCGTTCGCGCAGTGAGTTTCGGGGGTTCCGGCGACGGATTCAGGGCCTTGCCTGTCGTGTCCCGGGACTGCCTCAGGTTCCTGATGCACGATCCGGTGCCGGATCCGGTGGGAGACGAAGGCCTCCGGCAGGTCCACCTCGCGTGGTCGGACGAGACCTTTGCGGTGAGGGACACCGTGACGCGCGTGGTCGTTGGCCAGTCCCATCCGATGTCGAATGCGGGGGGCTACACCACCTACATGCCGGTGCCCTGGACGACGACGATGACGGCGCCCGTCGCCCACGAGAACCTGACCGTCGGCTACGGGCGCCTGGCCGAGCTTCGATCCTTCGGCCCGGACGGACGCCTGAAGCGGATCGCGCGGTGGCATGCCGAGCCGGAGCCGATCACCGAGGCGGACCGGAGGCGATTCGAGGACGAGGTGGCCGCCTGCCAGGCCCGGTACCGGGGAAGGCCTCAGGTGGAAGGGCTTTGCCGCACGCTGGAAGACTTTACCTGGCTCCCGTCTCACAAGTTCTTCTTCGACAAGCTGGTCCTCGATCCCGACGGAAGTATCTGGGCCCGTGCCGTTGATCCCGCCTCCCTCGGGGTGATCGACTCCAACCATCGCGGCGAGCCGCGCGGGCCGGAGCGCTGGACCGTGCTCGCGCAGACGGGGGAGTGGCTCGGCACCGTTGAACTTCCGGATGGGCTGGAACTCGAACAGGTGGTGAACGACCGTGTCTACGGCGTGCACCGGGACGAGTTGGATGTGGCGACCGTGCGTGTCCACCGCATCGAGAAGGGTGGGGCCGCTCCCTGACGGTTGGCGAGGACTCTCCCGGTCGACCGTTGCCGCCACGAACCATCACTTCTCCGGCCCGTCCAGCACCCGGGCCGGACGCACCGCCTCCCGCCCGTAGCGGTCGCGAATCCGGTCGACTGCCCGCGCGATGGTCCGGTCGCGCTCCGTCTCCAGCTTCGCATCCCCCCCAAAAAAATCCAGCTGCTCCGCGGGCACCTGCCGGACCAGGTTGGAGACGCCTACCCCCAGGAGCCTTGCCGGCGCCCTCCGGCGGTGGCGCAGGCCGTGAAGCAACGAGGCCGCCACGGCGAAGATCGCACGGTCCGTCTCCACCCCCTCGGGCTGCGTGCTCCCCGCTTGCCTCGTCTTGTAGTCGAAGTCCCGGAGCTTGACGGTCACGGTACGGGCCCGCAGCTCTTTCGCCCGCAACTGGCCCCCCACCGAGCAGCTCAGCTCCAGCAGCCGCCGCTCCAGCTCGTCGTCGCCGTCGATGTCGGCGAAGAAGGTCCGCTCCGAGCTGATGGACTTGCGGCGGTCGCGGGCGTCGACCTCGCTCGCGTCGATTCCGCGAACCCGCTCCCAGAGCCACGCACCTCGACCCGGGCCAAACCACCGCGCCAGCCACTCCCGTTCCACCGCCGCCGCCTCGGCGCAGGTCGTAAGTCCCTTCTTCTTCAGCTGTTCCAGAAACGCGGGACCGATCCCCGGGAGCTTTTCCAGCCGAAACTGCGCCATGAAGGCCGCCTCCCCGCCCGGCCGCACCACATGCACGCCGTCCGGCTTGGCCAAACGGGTCGCCACCTTGGCCACCACCCTCTGCGTCCCCCCACCCAGCGACACCGCCACCTCCGTCCGCGCCCTCACCACCCTGCGGATCCGATCCGCCGTCGCGGTAAGCTCCTCACCCTTCAGCATGCGCTCCGTCCCGGTAAGATCCAGGTAAAACTCGTCGATGGATGCGGCCTGCACGACCGGCGACAAGTCATCGAGGACCGCCCGCACCGCCCGGCTCCGCTCCACGCACGCACCCCGCGGCACCGGTGCCACCACCGCCTCGGGACACAACTGCCGCGCACGCCGCGTGGGCATCCCGGAGCGCACCCCGAACTCCCGCGCCGCATACGACGCCGACGTGATCACCCCCCGGTCGCTACGGCCGCCCACCAACAGCAGCGGTTCCTTCCCGACGCCCTCCGGATCCTCGAGCCGCGCCACCTGCACGAAGAAGCTGTCACAGTCCACCAGCAGGATCCTCCTGGGACCTTGCGGGGCCGTCCTGTTTCTGGACACGTTCTACCTTCCCGCGCACGGCCGCGGAGGCTCCGCGCGGCCGCTGGCGCACAGCGTGGACCTGTCACCCACCCACAGCCACCATCATAACCCCACCGAGGAGACGCCGACGATGGCCTACCCCTTCGAACTTCCCGACCTGGGATATCCCCACGACGCCCTGGAACCGCACATCGACGCCCGCACCATGGAGATCCACCACGGGAGGCACCACGCGGCCTACACCGCCAACCTGAACGCCGCCCTGAAGGGGCACCCGGAGCTGCACGGGAAGTCGGCCGACGAGCTGGTTGCCGACCTGGCGGCGCTGCCGGACGGAATCCGCATGGCGGTGCGCAACAACGGGGGTGGCTACGTCAACCACAACCTCTTCTGGCAGCTCATGGCCCCAGGTGGCGCGGGTGCGCCGGGTGGAGCGCTGGCCACGGCCATCGACGCCGCCTTCGGGAGCTTCGACGACTTCAAGGCCCGCTTTGCCACGGCGGCGATCACGCGCTTCGGCTCGGGCTGGGCTTGGCTCACGGCGGACGGCGGGGGCGGGCTGGATGTGGTCTCCACCGCCAACCAGGACACGCCCGTCATGGACGGCAGGATCCCGCTTCTGGGCTGCGACGTCTGGGAGCACGCCTACTATCTGAACTACCAGAACCGCCGTCCAGACTACGTGGCCGCCTTCTGGAACGTGGTCAACTGGACGGTCGTGGGGGAGCGGCACGCGGCCCTCTGAAGCCAGATGCGCGACAACCTGACCTTCGGCATTGTCGCTTTCACGCAGCTGGTGGAGGTGGACGGAACCCTGGATCGGTCATATGTTTATATGAGGGCGAAGCTGGGATTTCACGACCAGAGCGGACAGAAACAGGGGGCGCAACCGGTGGCTTGGCAAAGGTATCGGCGCATAGAAGCAGCACGGACACGAAAGGGTTTGCTGCGGTCGGCGGGAATCTGCGCGTGGGTTCCTATCATGTTGGCGGCGTTGGGGTTCGGGAACGCCGAGGCACAGAGTTTGAAGGGCGGCCTGGCCTCGATGCAGGAACAGTATGGCCGGGCCCTCGACTACGACTACACCTTCCTCACGGATCCTGCTCACGTTCGGAGCTTCGTCCGGCAGAAGCTCCTGGTACCCCTGGAGGGAAACAGAGACTACCAGCTTGACGACGAGGTCTCGTTTCCGTACGCGCGTCCCGAGGTGCGCACATTCATCGAGCGCCTGAGCCGCCAGTACCGGGACGCGTGCGGCGAAGTGCTCGTCGTCACCAGCCTGACCCGTCCCAAGAACCGACAACCCGGAAATTCCTCAAAGAGGTGGTCCGTCCACCCGACGGGTATGGCGGTGGACCTGCGGCGGAGCAACACGCCCGCGTGCCGCAGATGGATCGAGCGAGTTCTCCTGCAGCTGGAGGGATCCGGTACCCTGCAGGCCACCCACGAGCGGCGTCCGCCCCACTACCACATTGCGGTTTACACCAAGGACTACGCCCGCTACGTGGCTCAGCTCGAGGCCGATGAGTCGGCCGTGGCCACGCCTGAGCCGATGGTCGCGACCCGGACGGCAGCGGTGACCGCCAATTCCACAGGCTCGTCCAAGGCGTCGGTCGTGCGGTACAGGGTCCGTTCCGGCGACTCTCTGTGGAGCATCGCTCGCGCCCACGGGATCACGGTGGCCCGGCTCAAGGCGGCCAACGACCTTACCAGCAGCCGCATCTACGCGGGGCAGCGGCTGGACGTCCCGGTCAGCTCCCGGTAGCGAACCGGGCCGAGGCGTCCGGGAGGCCACCCCAATACAATGACGGTCTCGGTGGTGATCCCGGCGTTCAACGAGGTGGCCACGATCGAGAGGCTGCTCCTGCGCGTGGCTCCGGTTCCCGTGGACAAGGAAGTCATCGTCGTTGACGACGGTTCCACCGACGGGACGCGAGAGTTGCTGGGGGCACTTGAGGAACGGGGGCTGATCGACCGGCTGCTCATGCATGAACGCAACCGTGGGAAGGGGGCCGCACTGCGCACCGGATTCGAGCATGCCACCGGCGACGTGGTGATCGTCCAGGACGCGGACCTGGAGTACGACCCGGGTGCGATCCCGACCCTTCTCGACCCCATCCTGGATGGCAGGGCCGACGCCGTCTACGGGTCGCGCTTCATGGGAGGGCCCCGCCGCGTCCTCTTCTTCTGGCACACGCTCGGGAACCGGTTCCTCACCCTGCTCAGCAACGCGTTGACGAATCTCAATCTGACGGACATGGAGACGTGTCAGAAGATGATTCGCACCGAGCTCCTTCGGTCTCTTCCGCTCACCGTGAACCGCTTCGGGATCGAGCCGGAGATTACGGCGCGGCTGGCCCAGGCCGGCGCCCGGATCTACGAACTGCCGATCAGCTACGACGGTCGCTCGTACGCGGAGGGGAAGAAGATAGGGTGGAGGGACGGGGTTTCGGCCATCTGGTTCATTCTGAAGTGCAATCTGACGGGTCCGCGGCCGCGGCCGTGGAAGGGTGGGGATACGCCCCTCCGATAACTCGGTCCCGTTTTTCTATCCCGGCGCCCAATGGGGGGGCCCATCTTGCGGTCTCGTTCAGCATCTGCCGGGGTCGAGCGTTGCCACGAAGTCCTCGCGGCCCCCGGCAATCACCAGGGATCGAGCCGTGAGAAATGAAGCTGTGGACATCGGGTACGACGAGCCTGCGCTCCGCCTCCTGGCTGGCGGCGCTGGCGGCGGCGCTGGCTTTCGCCAACAGCGTCGACAACGACTTCGCGTACGACGACCGGCTCATCATTGCGGGCAACGAGGACATCCAGAGCATCGAGACTCTGCCCGGCACCGTCGCGAAGCCGTACTGGCCCAACGCTCATGGCCGGGAACTGGGGTTGTGGCGTCCGGTCACGACGTGGGCATACGGCCTTCAGTGGGCACTGTGGGACGGGGAACCGGCGGGTTTTCACCTGGTCAACGTGCTCCTCAACAGCCTCGCCGCCGCGCTGGTGGTTCTGTTGCTGGGGGAGCTACTGCCGGTGTCGGCCGCGTTGCTGGGGGGACTGGTGTTCGCGGTGCATCCCGTGCACACGGAGGCGGTGGCCAATGTGGTGGGGATGGCCGAACTGCTTTCCGGGACGTTGTACCTGGGGGCGTGTCTGGCGGCGGTTCGATGCGGGGGGAGGATGGGGAGTGGGCGCGTGTTGCTTGTGGCGGGGCTCTTCATGGCGGCGGTTCTTGCCAAGGAGAGCGCGGTGACGCTGCCCGGGGCGATCTTTCTGGTCGACGCGGCCAAAAGCAATCTCCACCTTCGGCATCTGCGTGCGTATCTGGTGGAGCGTTGGCCGCTGTACGCGGTGTTGGGGGTGACCACCGGGCTGGTCCTCGCGGGCCGGGCGGTCGTGCTGGGCAGCGTGGCCGATCCCTATCCGCCGATGGGGGCGGAGGTGCTGGCGGGGGGCGAGGTGTCCCGCATCTGGACCGTCCTGGGGACATGGCCGGAGATCTTCCGCCTGCTCTTCTTTCCGGTGGAGCTCTCGGCCGACTACACGCCCGCGGTGATTCCGGTGGCCTTCGGCTGGACGGCCCGGAGCGTGTGCGGGCTGCTCATCGGTTTGGGAGCGCTGGTCATCGCCGGGTGGAGCTGGAGACGGGGGCCGATCTCGCCCGACAGACTCTCGCCTGCGACGGTGGGTTTCGGCGTTCTGTGGTTCGTCGTGACCCTGTTGCCTGCCTCCAACCTGCTCTTTCTCACGGGGGTGCTGCTGGCGGAGCGCACCCTCTATCTGCCGTCGGTCGGCTTCGCGGCGGGAGTGGGATGGCTGCTGGTACAGATGCGGTGGGAGCGCCCTCGTACCGGTGCGGCGGTCATTGCGGTGGGGCTGGTTCTCCTCTGTTGCCGAACGGTCGCCCGCAATCCGACGTGGAAGGACAACGCCACGGTCTTTGCCACGCTGCTGCGCGAGCGTCCCGAGTCCGGGCGGGCGCAGTGGGTCTCGGGCGACGTGTACATGGGAAGGGGAGACCAGGTCCAAGGCCTTGCCGCCTACCGACGGGCGATCGGCATGGTCGGCGGGAGCTACACGCTGCTGGCGGAGATAGGACGCCGCCTGATGGCGGAGGGTTTCGATCAGGCAGGAGAGCACCTGCTGCGCCGGGCGTGGCGGGACCGGCCCGAATTCGGTCTGGCGCCGTCCCTGCTCGCGATCCTCTACGATCGCCAGGGGAGGTGGGAGCTGGCGGAGGAGGCATCGCGGGCGGCAATCGAGGCCGAGCCGGACAACGCGGTGCAGTGGCATCTGCTGGCCCGGTCGCTAAAGGCGTTGGGCCGGATCGAGGAGGCCGCGGTCGTCCGCCGGATGGTGATTCGCTCCGGAGAGGACAGGATCGAGCAATGGAAATGGATCGCGGAACTCGAACTGCTTGGCGGAGACACGGGGCGGGCGATCTTGAGCCTGGATTCCGCGAGGATGCGGGCCGGCAGCGCCGCGCAGCTAGCCGAGGTCGATTCGATTCGGGCGGCGCTGATGGACCAGGTTGGCCCTTGGGCAGCCAGGTCGGTGCAGGGCACGCAAGGCGAAGACGCCGTCCGGAGATGAAGCGGATGGCCAACATAGTTCACAAAATCGTTGAAAGGAATGTGGCAAATGACTGACAAAAAGGGTTTTACGCTCATCGAACTACTCATCGTCCTCGTGATCATCGGTATCCTGGCGGCGATTGCCGTGCCGCAGTTCTCGAAGGCGCGGGAGAAGGCCTACTTCGCGGCCATGAAGGCGGACGTGAGGAACCTGGCCGCACAGCAGGAACTCTACTACGCGACGGAATACAGCTACACGAGCTCGCTTGCCGACCTCGGGTTCGTCGCTTCAGAGGCGGTGAACGTGACGCCGGCGGCATCGACTTCGGGCTGGTCCGCGACGGCCACCCACGATGCGCTGGGAAGCGCCGAGGGATGCGCGATCTACTACGGAACGGCAACGGCCCCTACGATCGGGTCGGTGTCGCCGGAGGCCGAAGGCCAGGTCGTGTGCACGCAGTGATGGATCGGTCCGGGTTTTCGATCATCGAGATCGCGATGGTCCTGGTGATCCTCGTTGCACTGGCGCCGCCGCTCATCGGTTCGGCCGGGGAGCTGCGCAGGTCGTTTCTCCTGAGCCGGGCACGGGAGGATGCCGCGCGACTCTTCGCGGAGGCGCGATGGGCGGCTGTCGGGGAGGGTGGGGCGGTCGTGATCCTCAATGCCGACCCGCCGTGGGGTGCCGTGGTGACCGCCGCTGGCGATACGACGAGGTTGACCGAACTGGGAGAAGGTGGCGTGTCGCTTCGCCTCTCTCGTGACCGCGCGAACAGCCGGGTGCGCTTCGGGCCGCTGGGGCTGGGCCTGGTCTCGAGCCAGACGCTCACCTTTGAACTGGGTGGAGAGGAACGCCAACTGGTGGTTTCCTCAATGGGCCGGGTGTCGCGCAGATGAAGGCGGGCGCCGGATTGAAGCGGTCTGTTGCGTCCCGTTCGGTATGCGGCAAGCTCCCGATGGATCGGGTGGGCGCCTCTCTGGTGGAGGTGATCATTGCCGTTGTCATTGTGGGTGTCGGGATCGCCGGCGTGGCATCGTTGACCGCCGCATCGGCCCGAATACTCGTGCAGGTCCGGGCACTGGACGAGACCTACACGTTGTTGCAGAGCTTCGTGGATTCGGCCGCGGCGTCGCCGGGAGGCAGTGTGGAGTCGGGGAGCCGGACCCACCCAACCGGGGTGCTGACGTGGAGTGTCCCGGGATCACCGGGCGCAGAAGCATGGGTCCGCTTCGATCACACCGTGCTATTGGCTCCGATACAGATCGACTTTGTCGTGCCGGCCACGCCGGGCACGCCGTGATGGGATCCCTTCAATGAGCCGATTCTCGCGGAGGAGCCACGGGTTCGTGCTGGCTGAGGCGGTCCTGGCCGGCACGCTGTTGTTGCTGGTCGTACAGGTGGCCTGGTGGGCGACCGCGGCCCAGAGCCTCGTTGCCACCCGGATCGTGGCGGGTGCGCGAATGCTCGACGAGACACGACTCATCCACCAGGTGCTATCGACGGAGATTAGGCACGGGGAGGCCGGTGCCGACTGGATGGTCGACGGTGGCGACCTGAGCCTGCGTGCCTTCCGCGGAATCGGCTTCACCTGCAGGACCCAACCCGCGGACGGTTGGGGGGTGGCCGTGACCGGATATCGGCTCGCCGACAGCGACAAGGACTCCGTGCTCGTGCTCTCCGCCGACGGAGGCTGGCGACCTTCCTCTCTGGTGCGGCGGAGCCGCGGACCGGCGCTCGACTGTCAGCAAGTTGCCGGCTTCTCGACGGAAGTGTGGATCCTCGATCCGCCGCCATCCCGCCCCGTCGCGGCCCTCTACTTCGAGAGGGGGGCCTACCGCCTGGCAAGCGATGCTTTTCGGTACCGGAGGGGTCAAGGTGGGTGGCAGCCTCTCACGGGGACGGGGATCGCGGCGGACTCGTCCGTCTTTTCGGCCACCGGTCAGCGGAGCCTCGAAGCGCGTGTGGTCTGGGAAGACTCCAGTCCCATGCATCCGTCCTTCGGTTGGAAGATGTGGACACGCAGATGAGGAAGGTGGGGTGCGCAAATGAACCTGGCGAATGATCGCCGCGAGGAGGGTTTCGCCCTCCTGCTGGTGCTGCTGGCGCTGATGGTACTCGCCGCGATTGCCACTGCGGCGGCGGTTGCAGCGGTGGGCCAACTGCGCGCGGCCAGCATGGCGGGCAGGGTGATGTCCGGCCGCGCAGCGGCGCTCGGAGGGGTGGAAAGGGTCTTGGCCGAGACACGGGGTCCGCCGCAGGCCGTGGTTGGAGGCGCAGCGGTGGAAATGGCGGCGGACAGCATTGGCGCGCACGGTATGTGGCGGGTCCACGATCTCCGGGTCGAGCGCGAGTTCCACGTTCTCATCGGGGAGGCGGAATCGCATGGTGGCGTTCCGGTTCGGGTCGCCCGCGTCGTCTGGTGGATGGAACCCGAATCGCGCGTGGCGGGACACCGGGCGGTTGTGGAGAGTGCGTCGGTCACGGTCGCCGGCAGCGGACGTTTGCTGGCCGACTCGGTGCTGGCTGGTCGCCGGGGGTTCGCCACATGCGACCAGGTTCTCGCCGACACTCTGGGCATGGGCATTGTGCCGGTGACGGGAGGGCTTCCCGCACCGCCTGGGTGGGGTGCCGGGGACGACGGTGCATCCTTTGAACAGTTGCGTCTGGGCTGGTTCGACGGCTCGACACTCGCCGCACTGGCCGACCTTGATCTGTCGGGCGGCGGGACGCTCACGCCGGGCTGTCCCGATTGCTGGTCCGGACTGGTCTTCGGCTCGGTGCACGTACGGATCGCGGGATCGGGCGCGGGCGTGCTTGCGGTCGACGGGGACCTCGTCTTCGGGAGCGGTGCTGTGTGGACCGGACTGGTGCTTGTTTCCGGTGACGTGACCATCGAGGCGGGAGGCGGTCTGTTGGGGCTGGTGCGGGCGGGCGGCACGGTTGCCCTCGCCGAGAACGCGACGGTGGACGGCTCGGCGTGCGCCGCGCTGGCGGCCCTGAAGGCGGCAGCTTCCCTCTTGCGTCCGATCCCGTTGCCGGTGCGCTCCTGGATCGGACCCATACCCCCGGGAACGGAGTAGCGGGATGGCGCTCTTCAGCCGGGGAAGAGTCGTGGCGGGCCTCGACATCGGCAGCGGCTACGTCAAGCTCGCGCTGGTGGATCACGGCGGAGACCGACCTGAGGTCTGCGGTCTGGCGATCCGGCCCACCCCCAGAGGGGCGGTCGTGGACGGCGAAGTGATTGAGCCGGATCGAGTGGCCGGCGCGGTCAGGGAGTTGATGGAGGAGTCCGGCATCAGGTCGCGCAACACCGTGGCGGCGCTTGGCGGGCACGACGTGTTCATCAAGAAGGTCACACTGCCGCGCATGAAGGAAAAGGAGGCTGGCAGGGCGATCCGTCAGGAGGCCGAGCGCCATGTTCCCTTCGACTTGGAAGAGGTGAGACTCGACTTCCAGATCCTGCCCTCGCGCCAGAGCACGTCCCACATGGAGATACTGCTGGTGGCCGCGAAACGGGAGCGCGTGGACGACCGGGTGTCACTCCTGGCGGAGGCAGGGATCCGCGCAGCCGCCATGGACATCCAGGCCTTCGCCCTCCACAACGCATTTGTCCACAACTATCCGGGCACTGCGGATGGAGTGGTTGCACTGGTCAATGTCGGCCGCGATGTCACCAACCTCAACGTAATTGAGGAGGGTATACCGGTATTGGCCAAGGATCTTCCCCTCGGGTCGCGCACGGTGGTGGAATCGTTGCAGCGGGATTTCCGTCTGACGGAAGAACAGGCCGAGCAGGTTCTCCAGGGTCGCCAGCCGCTGGAAGGTGTGCAGCGCGTGGTGGCCGATGGCGTCGCCTTGGGAATCAAACGGGCGGGCGCCTATCTCGGCGGTCGGAAATCGGGTGACGGGGTGGGCAGAATCTTCCTGAGCGGAGGGGGTGCCTGCATGCCGGGGATGGTCAAGGCTCTTGCCGAGCGGGTGCAGGTGGAGACCCGGCTGGTCAATCCATTCGAGCGGGTGCCGCTGCGCGAAGAGGCGCGGGGCCGGCGGCTCCTCGCAAGTGCCGCGCCCATGATGTTCCTGCCGGTAGGTCTCGCTCTGAGGGCTGCCTGACCATGCGAGGAGATGCGAAGCGTGCTTGAAGTCGATCTGCTGCAAGGAGGTGATTGGGGACAGGACGGACGGTCACGCAAACCGGTTTCGCGCGTACGCGCCCGGAGGCTCTCACGGGATGGCTGGATCATCGGATCCGCCCTGGTGGTCCTCATTTCGTTGGGCCTTGCCGCGTACTTCGCGCTGTCGATCCGCACGCGTGCGGCCGGCCTCGAGGCAGCTCTGCAGGCGGCCCTGGCCGACTCGGTTCGCAGCACCGCGCTCATCGAGAAGATGCGAACGCTGGAGGCCCGTCGCGACTCCATCGCGGCGAGGGTTGCGATCATCCAGGAGATCGACGCGCGCCGCTACCTGTGGCCCCGCCTCATGGACGAGGTGGCGGGGGTGCTGCCGGAGGAGGCGTGGCTCACCCGGTTTGCGCAGGTGACGTCGCAGGAAGCCCCGGCCGGCTTCGAGGTGGAGGGAATGGCGCGGGACAACTTCTCCCTGACCAGATTCTGGAACGGCATGGAGTCTTCCCCCTTTATCCGGAACGTCCGGTTGATCAGTACGGAGAACATCCCCGGGGAGGTGTCCGGGGGAGCAGGTGGTGATCTCTACTACTTCGTGCTGCAAGCCGAACCGGAGGATCCTTCCCCCGATGTGCTGGACTTCGTGCCCGTCCGACCGGTGGCCGCACGATGAGTCTGCTGCCCTCCGATCCCGTGAGAAGAAGCGCGATCCTGAGCGCGTTCCTGGCCGTCTCGGGACTCTACTTCGCCCACACCTACCTTTTCGCACCGAAGGCCGAGCGCGCGGAGTCCCGGCGCCTCCGGATCGAGAGGCTGGAAGAGGGCAACAGGGCCGCGAACAGGGCCGCTGCACTGGGCGACGGTGAACTGGAGGAACGCCTCGCCCTGTATCGGGAACACATCGCGCGTCTGGAGGCGCTCATCCCCGCGAACGATGAGGTCGCGGCTCTCCTGGATGCCATTTCGGACGAAGAGCGCCGGGCGGGCGTCGAAATGACCATGATGCGACCCGAACCGGTTGAGCCAGGCGACTACTACGACCGCCTGAGTTATCAGGTAACGGTTCAGGGCGGATACCACGCCGTCGGGTCATTCCTGGCAGCCATCGCGTCGCTGGAACGGATCGTCTCCCCAGGCGATCTGGTCATGACCCCGATCGATCATCCACCAACCGGGGACGCCCCCGTGGAGGCCGGCTCGATCCTGGCCAGCTTCCGGATCCGTACCTACGTCGCCACTACGCCCTTGCCGGCCGATCCGGCCCTATCATCCGCAGAGACTGGAGATCCGCAGTCATGAAGACCAGAAGAAGGACGATGCAGGCAGCCCTCGCCACGATGCTCACTCTCGCCGGTTCCGTGGCCGGCTCGGGCCAGGGCCGACCCGATGACGGAACGGACCCCCAAACAGGGGAATTGCAGGAGGGGTCGGCGCAGTTGGTCGAAGGAGAGCTGATCCTCGAGCGGGAAGCGTACGCCTATCCGACACGCGGGCGCAGAAACCCGTTTCGTCCCTCGGATGTCCGGTCCCCGCACGCTCCGGGCCTCGACGAGGTCGCCCTCCTGGGAACCATTCATCACCCGAACCCCATGTTCAGCGTGGCGATCATCCGTGTTCGGGGCATAGTGGACGGGACGGCGGGCGCCAGCGCGGGACCGATTGCGGCTCCGACCGCGCGACTCCGGACCGGCGAACTGCTTTCCGGCATGCGGATCGTGGCCATCGAGGTGGACCATGTCGTCGTGGAGGTGGAGGAACCCGGGGGACCGGCGACGAGGGTGCTTGCCTTGCCACGGGCAGAGAAGGGGAGGGGTTCATGATGTTCCGCGCCAACCTGATAAGGCTAACCGCCCGTGGCAAAAATCCCCCCGGCATTCGAGCGGCGATGCATCCGGGCTGGGCGCCTCGCTTCACTGGTACACAATGTAAAGTAAACATTACATTTTGTAAATCACAGTATACAGTCGATGACGCCAAGGCTTCGCTCAGCGTTGCTCCTCGGGCAAATAGCCCTGCCGTTCACCTCTCGTCGCGCCTTGCCAGTCCGGCGCCCCACCGCTCTCGGTACTCGGGCGGCTTGCTATGGATCGCCCCGCTCCTGGCCTCGTTCTTCATCGTCATGCCGCGGAGCCCGGCGGTTGCCCAGGAAACTCCCCCGCCCCTCGCCGACCAGGAGATCGGTCGCCCCATCACCGTCTCCTTCAGCGACACCCCCATCCGGGACGTCCTCTTCGCCTTCGCGGACTTCGCGGGCCGCTCCATCGTTGCGGGGACCAGTGTTGACGTCCTCGTCTCGGCCGAGATCCGGGAACAGCCCTGGGACGTGGCGCTGAGGGCGGTGCTCACGGCGTACGGCCTGGTGGCCCACGAACAGGAGGACGGTATCATCCGCGTCGACGATGTGCACAGCCTCTTCGACCGGGAGTCGGTCCAGCCCCTGGTTGCCCGCCCCTACCGCGTCAGTTATGTCGACGCGGGGGAACTCACGGAACTGGTTGCGGCCCTCCTCAGCGAGCGCGGTCGAGTGTCGGCGGGGATCGGGACTAACGCGCTGGTGGTGACCGACATACCAAGGGTGCAGGACGCGGTGGGGGACCTGGTCGCGGAGCTGGACGTGCAGGTCCCCCAGGTGGACATTCTGGCGAAGATCATCTTCGTCAACCGCTCCGGGCTGAAGGGATTCGGGATCACCTACGACCTCAAGGACACGGGTGGGAATCAGCTCAACCTGCTCACTCCCGGCGTCATCGATCTCGATGGAGACGGCGCCATCACCCTGCCTGACGAGCAGGTGCCGCGCGGGACCAACGTCGTGTCGCTCGGGGGCAGCTCCATCGCCGCGCTGGGCAACGCCACCAACCGGGTGGTGAACCCGACCCTCTCCCTCCTGACATCGCTGGTGATGGGACGCAGCACTCTGGTCGCGTTCATCGATGCGCTGGAATCAGTGCAGCTCACGGACGTGGAGGCGCAGCCCTCGGTCCGTGTCATGGACAACCGCACGGCGCGGATCCTCGTAGGCGAGGAAACTCCGGTCCGCGTGATTGACGCCGGTGCACAGCTTCAGGGCGGCGAGGGCGGGGACAGCCGCAGCACGCTGCCGGTGGCAACGGTGGACTACAAGGAGACCGGGGTGATCCTCGAAGTCACGCCCAGGATCACCGACACCGACGAGGTCCTGCTGGAGCTGTCGGCCGAGCGGTCCTCGGCGGATCTGGCTCCCTCGGATGTTGGCGTGATCTTCCGCAGACAGAAGGCGGAGTCCCGAGTGCTGGTGAGGGATGGCGAGACGGTGGTGATCGGCGGGCTGACCGTCACCGAGAAGGCGGAGGTGCGGTCGGGGATCCCCCTGCTCATGCACCTCCCGCTGGTCGGGCGGCTCTTTCAGACGCGCCGGGAATCCTCGGTGCAACGGGACCTGCTGATCATGGTGACGCCCACCATCGTGCGCGGGGAGTTGCCCTGAAGGTTCGGGCGCCCCGGGGCGGGTCGGCGTCCGAACACTTGAGGCCACGGGAAGCCGGCCTCTTGCCGGGCTCCGCTCAGGTTGCCGCTTCCCCGCAACCGGGGCCTTTGCTATCTATGGACAGGTCCGCGAGGCGAACCCCGCCCCCCAGCCCCACCCCACCCACACTCCCACCATGCCACTCCACCACCTGTCCTTCCATACCGCCGGAGAGTCCCACGGCCGCGGCCTCGTCGCCGTACTGGAGGGCGTCCCCGCGGGAATGCCGCTCGACCCGGCCAGCGATATCGACCCGGATCTGCGCCGCCGGATGGGAGGGTACGGACGGGGCCGGCGCATGCTCATCGAGTCCGACCGGGCCGAGATCATCTCGGGTCTCCGGCTCGGCGAGACCCTTGGTTCGCCCGTCTCCATGCTGATCTGGAACCGCGACTGGAAGAACTGGACCACCGCGATGGCGCACGAGCCGCCCGATCCGGAAGGGAACCCCAAGGCGCTGCGCCCTGTCTACCTCCCCCGGCCCGGGCACGCCGATCTGGCCGGAGTGCTCAAGTACGACCGCCGCGACGCGAGGGACATCCTCGAGCGTGCCTCCGCCCGCGAGACCGCGGCCCGGGTCGCGTGCGGCGCCGTGGCCCGCACCCTGCTCAGGGAGGTCGGCGCCACAATCGGCAGCCACGTCACGCGCATCGGCGACGTGGAAGCGCGCCCCCCGGATGAACTGCCCGACGACCTCAACGCGGCCGCCGATCCGTCACCCCTGCGCACGCTTGACCCCGAGGCCGAGGGCGAGATGATCGCGGCCATCGACGAGACCCGCGAGGCGGGGGACACGCTGGGCGGCTGCTTCGAGGTGGTGGTGCGCGGTCTGCCGGTGGGGCTCGGCAGCTACGTCTCGTGGGACCGGAAGCTGGATGGGCGGCTGGCACAGGCGGTCATGTCGGTGCACGCGATCAAGGGGGTCGAGATCGGCCCCGCGTTCATCAACGCCGCCCGCCCCGGATCCCGGGTGCACGACGCCATCATGCGCGACGAGGCCAAGCGGCGCGCGGGGGGTTTCGCCCGGGCCCGAAACCGCGCGGGCGGCCTGGAGGGCGGTATTACCACTGGGGGCGATTTGGTAATACGCGGTGCCATGAAGCCGATTTCGACGCTGCTGAAGAAGCGGCTGCCGAGCGTGGACCTGAGGGACGGAACTACGAAGCACGCCACCGTGGAGCGCAGCGACGTGTGCGCCGTGCCCGCCGCCGCGGTCGTCGCGGAGGCGATGGTCGCGCTGGTCGCCGCCGATGCGCTCCTCGAGAAATTCGGAGGCGATTCCCTCACCGAAATGCGCCGGAATCTGGACTCCTACCTGGACCGCCTGAATGAACGCGGCTTTCGCCCGCGGGGGCCGGAGCCCCGATGACCGTGGCGGGAAGCACCATGCCCGAGGTCGCGCCCCGGGCCGGGTCCGGTATGGCCCGGATCGTCCTCGTCGGATTCATGGGCGCGGGCAAGTCCACCGTGGGACCCATCCTCGCCGGCGCCCTGGACTGGGACTTCGTGGACCTCGACGACGAGATCGCGGGCCGCGACGGCCGTCACCCCGCCGAAATCATTCGCCACGACGGCATCGAGCGCTTCCGCGAACTGGAGTCGGAGGCCGCGCGGGAGGTGCTCCGGCGCGAACGGCTGGTCCTCGCCGTGGGAGGAGGCTGGGCCGCGGAGCCCGGCCACATGGCCTCGCTGAAGCACGACAGTCTCTCGGTGTGGCTGCGGGTCACACCGGCAGTGGCCCTGGCGCGGATCCGCGGATCAACCACCCCCCGGCCGCTCCTGGAGGGCCCCGATCCGCACGCGGCCGCTACCAAGCTGCTGCGCCGGCGGATTGCGCATTACCGACGGAGTACCATTACAATCGAAACGGACGGCAGGTCTCCCGAAGCGGTGGCCCGGGGGATCCTTGAACACCCGATACTGACGGAATCCGACATGGAGGAACGCGAGTGAAGCTGGTCATCGTCGAGTCGCCCGCGAAGGCCAAGACCATCGAGAGGTTCCTCGGCCCGGAGTACCGGGTCGCGGCCTCGTACGGCCACATCCGCGACCTGCCCCGGTCCGCCCGCGAGATCCCGGCGGCCGTGCGGGACAAACCCTGGGGTCGGCTGGCCGTCGATACCGAGGACGGCTTCAGGCCCGTTTACGTCGTCCCCGAAGAGAGCCGGCGGCATGTGCGCGAGCTGAACAAGCTCCTGCGGGGCGCCGACGAAATCCTCCTCGCGACCGATGAAGACCGTGAGGGCGAATCGATCAGCTGGCACCTGGTGGAGGTGTTGAAGCCGTCGGTGCCCGTACGTCGAATCGCCTTCCACGAGATTACCCGGTCCGCCATTCGCGAAGCGCTCGCCCATCCCCGCCAGGTGAACCGGCGACTCGTCCAGGCGCAGGAGGCGCGTCGCGTTCTGGATCGGCTCTACGGCTACAGCCTGTCCCCCGTCCTCTGGAAGAAGGTGCGCACGAAGCTGAGCGCGGGGCGGGTGCAGAGCGTCGCGCTCCGGCTGGTCGTGGACCGCGAAGAGGAGCGCCTGCGCTTTCGGGTGTCCGAGTACTGGCGCGCGCGGGCGCTGCTGGCGGCGGGCGAGATGGAGTTCGCGGCGGTGCTCATCCGGGTCGGCGGGCGCAGGGTGGCGACCAGCAAGGACTTCGACTCCGTCACCGGTGGGCCGCTCGCGTCTTCGCGGGCGATCGCGCTCGACGGGGAGGCCGCGGAGGCGATCGCGTCGGGAGCCATGGACGCGGTTCCATGGAAGGTCGATACGGTCGACCGCAAGTCCACCCGGCAGCGCCCGGCACCGCCCTTCACCACCTCGACGCTGCAACAGGCGGCCAGCCGGCGCCTTCGCATGACGCCCCGGCAGACCATGAGGGTCGCGCAGCGCCTCTACGAAGGGATCGACCTGGGTGGCGGGGACCGCGAAGGACTGATCACCTACATGCGAACCGACTCGTTGACGCTTTCCGAGAAGGCGCTGGGCGAGGCGGGCGGCTACATCAGAAAATCGTTTGGAGACGACTACTATCAGGGCCCGAGGCGCTACCGCACCAAATCCAAGCTGGCCCAGGAGGCGCACGAAGCCATCCGCCCCACAAGAATCGCGCGGGCGCCCCAGAGCGTCGCGCGGTTGCTGGACAAACAGGAACTGGCACTCTACCGCCTCATCTGGAACCGCACCGTCGCCTCGCAGATGGCCGACGCGCGCGTGGACCGCACCACGGTCGACCTGGTCGCCCGGATCGGCGACGCGGACCACACTTTCCGGGCCACCGGATCCGTCCTCCGCTTCCCGGGCTTCCTGAAGGTGTACGGGGATACGAGGAAGGATCAGCTGCTGCCTCCGCTGGAGCCCGGGGACGAGATCCACGCCGAGGGGTCCGCGAACCTCGCCGGCCCACCTTCCCCGCCCGACGCGCCGGGTCCCGGGGGCCATCAGGGCACCGATGCTCCCCATCCCCCCACCGTCCTCCGCTCCGTAGAACCCGAACGCCGCGAGACCAAGCCGCCCCCCCGCTACACCGAAGCTTCCCTGGTCAAGAAGCTGGAAGAGGAGGGGATCGGCCGCCCGTCGACCTATACCCCCACCATCTCGCGCATCCAGGATCGCGACTACGTGCGCAAGCGCGACGGCGCCCTGGTGCCCACATACGTCGGGCTGGCGGTCACCCGCCTGCTGCGCGACCACTTCGGGAAGTACATCGACCTGGGCTTCACGGCGCGCATGGAGGACGCCCTGGACGACATCGCCACGGGCGAGGTCGAGTCCAAACGCTTCCTCGACTCCTTCTACAACGGCGAAGGCGACCAGCCCGGTCTGGACCGCGAGATCGAAGACGCCCTGCCTGATATCGGTTTTCCTGCCGTCCCCCTGGGTACCGACCCGGAAACGGGAAAGGACATCCGGGTGCGGATCGGCAGAAACTCGGTCTTTGCCGAGTGCGGCGAGGGGGACGAGCGCGAGTCGGCCACCATTCCCGACGAGACCCTGATCGACGAGCTGACCGTCAATCGGGTGCGCGAGCTGATCGATGCGCGTTCCCGGACCGGCGAGCCCATCGGAACCGATCCGGATACGGGTCTGCCGGTGTTCGTCCGTATCGGCCAGTACGGCCCCTACGTGCAGTTGGGCGAGGCTCGCAAGGGGCGCGACAAACCGCGCTGGGCGGGGCTGCCCAAGGGCATGGACGCGTCGGAGGTCACGCTGGAATACGCGCTGAAGCTTCTCTCGCTGCCGCGGACGCTGGGCGAGGATCCCGGGAGTGGCGAGGAGGTCAAGGCGGGGCTGGGGAGGTACGGACCGTACGTGGCGCGGGGCCGCGAGTACCGGAGCCTGCAGTCCCCGGACGAGATGTTCACGGTCACGCTCGACGAGGCGCTGGCACTGCTGGCCCAACCCAAGAGGTCCCGGCGGGGGCCCGAGGCTCTCAAGGTGGTCGGAACCCATCCCGAAACCGGTGCCGAGATCCGGTTGCTGAAGGGACGCTACGGTCCGTACGTGACCGATGGCGAGATCAACGCAAGCATTCCCAAGGGACGCGACCCGATGGCGGTCACCGTTGAAGAGGCGTTGGAGCTCATGGCGAAGGCGGCCGAGCGCAGGAAGACCCGTCCGGCACGGGGTCGCCGCCGAGTCGCTCGGCGGAGGGGGTGACGGGACCCGGTGAGCCTCGTGACCGTTGTCGGGGGAGGCCTCGCCGGGTGTGAAGCGGCACTGGCGCTGGCCGAACGCGGCAGACGCGTGCGACTCGTGGAGATGCGGCCGGTGAAGACCACGCCGGCGCATCAGACCGCCGGCCTGGGCGAGCTCGTCTGCACCAACTCCTTCAAGAGCGAACGGACGACTACCGCACACGGCCAGCTCAAGCGCGAGATGAACCACCTCGGATCGGCGCTGCTGGCGGCGGCCGAGGAGAGCAGGGTCCCCGCGGGCGCCGCGCTGGCCGTCGACCGGGAGCTCTTCTCGCGCGCGCTCACGCGAAGGGTCCACGACCATCGGGGCATCGAGCTGGTGCGCGAGGAGGTCCGATCCATTCCCGGCGGCCCCACCGTGGTGGCCACCGGTCCCCTCACCTCCGACGCGCTGGCCGATAGCATCGCCGCTGAACTGGGAGACGGGGGACTGGCATTTTACGACGCGATCGCCCCCATCGTGCACGCCGACTCGGTGGACCGCGAGGTCGCCTTCGCCGCCGGCCGCTACCAGCAGGATGCCGACTACCTGAACTGCCCTCTTACTGCGACCGAGTACGACGCCTTCATCGAGGCGCTCCGAAAAGCGGATGTGTACGAAGGGCATGATTGGGAAGACGTCCCGTACTTCGAGGGCTGCCTCCCGATCGAGGTCATGGCCGCGCGGGGACACGACACGCTTCGCTTCGGTCCCATGAAGCCCGTCGGCCTGCAGGATCCCCGCACCGGAAGGCGGCCGCACGCGGTCGTGCAGCTCAGGCGCGAGGACCGGGCCGGGCAGATGTGGAACATGGTGGGATTCCAGACCCGTCTCAGGACAGGTGAGCAGCGGCGGGTCTTCACGATGATCCCCGGGCTTGGGGACGCCGAGTTCCTGCGCTGGGGCTCCATCCACCGCAACACCTACCTGAACTTCCCCGGGCGACTGAGCGCGTTCGGTTCGTCGCGTAGCCGCCCCGACCTGCTCTTCGCGGGGCAGCTGACCGGGGTTGAGGGCTACACCGAGTCGGCTGCCTCCGGAATCGTCGCAGGCGTCAACCTGGACCGTCTGCTCGACGGCAGGGAACCCGTCCTTCCCCCGACCGAGACCATGGTCGGCGCCCTCTACCGCTATCTGCGCGAGGCCGATCCGAATGACTTCCAGCCCATGAACTCGAACTGGGGACTCGTGGACCCCATGCCCGATGCGCCGCGGAAAAAGGCGCTGCGGCGCGAAGCGATGGCGGAGCGCGCCGACCGGTCCTTCCGCCAGTGGATCGAGGCTGAGGCTCTCATGCCGGCTCCGGCACCGTCGGGTGGTTCATTGCCGGTTTCGGCGCAGACGCCGGATTCCATGCCCGCTCCGGCCGCGGCGGCGACCCCATGACCCCCGAGGTCGCCGCCTTCCTCGAACACATTGCGGGAACGCGCAACCTGTCACCGCATACCGTCGCCGCCTACCGCCGCGATCTCCTCGACCTTGAGGATTTCACGCGCGTCTACCTCAGCCGCGACGACTTCCAGTGGAGCGAAATCGACCGGGGCGTCATCCGCGCCTTCCTCGGCGAAGCGGGGCGCAGGGGACTAGCGCCGCGGACCGTCGCACGCAAGCTGTCGGCCGTTCGCGCGCTCTTCCGCCACCTGTACCGCGCGGGGACCATCTCCTCCAATCCGGCAAGTCTGGTGCGCGGCCCCAAGCTCGACCGCACCCTACCCGGCCATCTTCGCACCGAAGAGGTAGCCGCGCTCTTTCGCTGGGCGGAGGACCGCGCCCGCCAACACGGCCTCGCCGAGACCCGCCTCCTCGCCATCCTGGAGCTGCTCTACGGCAGCGGTCTGCGCCTCTCGGAGCTGGCCTCGCTGGATGTGCGTTCGCTCGACCTCGATCGCGGCCAGATCCGGGTGCTGGGGAAGGGGAGGAAGGAGCGAATCGTGCCGGTCACCGGGGCGGCGGCGCGCGCGATCCGGCGGTATCTGCCGCGTCGGGACGAAGCGGCCGAGCCCGGGACCCGGGCGCTTCTGGTTGGCCGCCACGGCCGCCGCCTCTCCAACCGGCACATCCAGCGCCTCGTCCAGTCGGTCCTCGGGGACTTCGCCGAAAACGCCAACGTCTCCGTGCACTCGCTGCGCCACACCTTCGCCACGCACCTGCTCGACGCCGGCGCTGACCTCATGGCGGTCAAGGAGTTGCTTGGCCACGCCTCGCTGGGCACCACCCAGATCTACGCGCACACCTCGAAGGAGCGGTTGCGGCGGGTATACAAGGGCGCGCATCCGCGGGCGTAGCGGAAGACCCCTCCGATTGTCTATATTTTAAGGTTGGACCCGCGCCAGACCCGCTTCCGCCCCTCCGCTCAACGCAACTGGGGCTCCCTGCCGACGCAACACACGACTCCCCCCTTGCACCACCCCATGCACCCCTCCTCCCCCCTCATTCCCGGCGCCCCCATCCACGCCACGACCGTCATCGCCGTGGCGCGAAACGGTCGCGTCGCCATGGCGGGCGACGGCCAGGTCACCATGGGCGACACCGTGGTCAAGGGAGCCGCGCGCAAGGTCCGCCTCCTCAAGGACGGCAAGGTTCTCGCGGGCTTCGCAGGCGCGGTGGCCGACGCCTTCACCCTCTTCTCCAAGCTGGAGGGCAAGCTGGAGCGCTGGCCGTCCAACCTGCCGCGCGCATGCGTCGAACTGGCCAAGGAGTGGCGCACGGACCGCTACCTGCGCCGCCTCGAGGCGCTGCTGGCGGTGGCCGACAGCGACCATCTCTTCCTCGTGGGCGGCGACGGCAACGTCATCGAACCGGACATGCCCGTGCTGGCCATCGGGTCCGGAGGCGCGTACGCCCTCGCGGCGGCCAGGGCGCTCGTCGAGTGCTCGGATATGGACGCGCCCGGAATCGCGCGCCGCGCCCTCGAGATCGCCGCCGAAATCTGCGTCTACACGAACCACGAGATCACCGTACTGGAGCTCACCCAGCCATGAGTACCGGGATTCTTCCCGTCGACACCGCCGCGGCGCCCCAGTCCCGCCGTCAGGACGACGCCCCCCACTGGCTCGACCCGCTCACCCCCCGCGAGGTCGTTGCCGAACTCAACAAGTACATCATCGGGCAGTCCGAGGCGAAGAAGGCGGTCGCAATCGCGCTGCGCAACCGCTGGCGGCGTCAGCAGGTGGAGGAGGAGCTGCGCGAGGAGATTCTCCCCAACAACTTGATCATGATCGGGCCCACCGGGGTCGGGAAGACCGAGATCGCGCGCCGCCTGTCCCGTTTGACGGGGTCTCCCTTCATCAAGGTGGAGGCCTCCAAGTTCACCGAGGTCGGGTACGTGGGACGGGACGTCGAGTCGATGATCCGCGACCTTGCGGACACGGCGGTGGCCATGGTGCGCGCGGCCCGCGAGGAAGAGGTCGAAGCCGAGGCCGAACGGCAGGTCGAGGAGCGACTTCTGGACCTGTTGCTGCCCGATTCCGCCGTGCCGGCCACCCCCGCGGCGACGCGGACTTCGGGCGGCGGCCAGACGGCGCCGCAACCATCGGGCGTGACGGGATCGCCCGGGAACGTCTTCGTCGCCGGACCCGCCGCGTCGGGAGGCACGGCTCAGCCCGGAGATCCCAACGGCGACTCCTCGCTTGCCGAACGCCGTGCCCGCACCCGCGAGAAGCTCCGCAAGCTCCTCGTCGACGGCCACCTCGAGGAGCGCACCGTCGAGCTCGACATCCAGCAGGGAATGCCCGTGAGCGGGATGATGTTCCCGATGGGGGGCGGCATGGACGGGATGGACATGAACATCTCCGAAATGCTGCAGGACATGCTGCCCAAGCGCACCAAGCGCCGCACGGTGACGGTCGCCGAGGCACGCCGCATCCTCTTCCAGGAGGAACTGGACCGGCTGGTGGACATGGACGAGGTGGTTAACGAGGCGCTGGACCGGGCCGAGGAGACCGGCATCATCTTTCTCGACGAGATCGACAAGGTGGCGGGGCAGCGGGGGGGGGCGGGGCCGGACGTGAGCCGCGAAGGCGTGCAGCGCGACCTGCTGCCGATCGTCGAGGGCTCGAACGTGCAGACCAAGTACGGCTTCATCCGCACCGATCACATCCTCTTCATCGCGGCGGGCGCCTTTCACGTGGCCAAGCCCTCGGACCTGGTCCCCGAGCTGCAGGGCCGTTTCCCGATCCGCGTGGAGCTGAACAGCCTGGGCGCGCCCGAGTTCGCCCGCATCCTGCGCGAGCCCCGCAACGCCCTTGTGCGACAGTACCGCGCGCTGGTCGACACCGAGGGCGCGGAGGTCGAGTTCACCGACGACGGCATCGAGGAGATCGCGCGCATCGCGGCCGATCTGAACGACCGCATGGAGAACATCGGCGCGCGCCGGCTGCGCACCGTCCTGACCACGCTGCTCGAGGATCTGCTCTTCGACCTCCCCGACGAGGGGCGTGGAGAGACGGTCACGGTCACGGCCGACTTCGTGCGCGAGCGGCTGGACAAGATCACCTCCGACGACGACCTCAGCCGCTACATCCTCTGACCGGACCCGGCTGCTGGCACCCATGGCAACCTCGCCGCGACACTTCCTCGACCTCGCCGCCCACGAGACGGCCTACCTGCGGCACCTCCTGGAGCTGACCGGGCGCCTCAAGGCGGGCGAGTTCGCCGGGCGTCCCCTCCAGGGCCGCACGCTGGCCATGATCTTCCGCAAGAGCTCGACCCGCACCCGGGTCAGCACGGAGGTGGGGATGGCCCAGCTCGGCGGCCACGCCCTCATGATCTCGGACCGCGAATCCCAGATGGGACGCGGCGAGACGGTGGCCGACACCGCGAAGGTGCTCAGCCGCTACGTGGACGGCATCCTCATCCGCACCTTCGGCCACGACGAGGTCGACGAGCTCGCGCGCGAAGCGTCGGTGCCGGTCATCAACGGCCTCACCGACCTGCTGCACCCCTGCCAGGTCATGGCGGATCTCTTTACCGCGGTCGAGGAATTCGGGGAAGACCTGGCCGCGCGGCGAGTCGCCTGGATCGGCGACGGCAACAACATGGCCAACTCGTGGCTGAACGCGGCGACCCGGTTCGGCTTCTCGCTGCGACTGTCCTGCCCGCCGGAGTACGGCCCCGACCCGGAGATCCTGGACCGTGCCCGCTCCACCGCCGACGTCCAACTCGCCGGCTCTCCCGCCGAAGCCGCTGAGGGCGCCCACATCGTCACCACCGACGTATGGGCTTCGATGGGACAGGAGGACGAACAGCGCGCCCGGGAGATCGCCTTCGCCGGCTACCAGGTCGACGAATCCGTCATGGAGCGGGCGGACCCGTCGGCCATCTTCCTCCACTGTCTTCCCGCCCACCGCGGCGAAGAGGTGACCGCGGGCGTGATCGACGGCCGCCGCTCGCGCGTATTCGACGAGGCGGAGAACCGTCTGCACGTCATCAAGGCCATCCTTCTCGACCTGATCGGCTGACAGCCCGTGGAAAAAATGGACAAGACCCTCGCCAAAACCCCGCTGCACGACGCCCACACCGCGCTCGGCGGCAAGATGGTGCCCTTCGCCGGCTACGCCATGCCTGTGCAGTACCCCGCCGGCATCCGCGCCGAACACGCGGCCGTGCGCACCGCCGCCGGCCTCTTCGACGTGTCGCACATGGGCGAATTCACGGTGCGTGGACCCCAGGCGGACGACCTCGTCCAGTACCTGACCGTCAACGACGTGTCGCGCGTGGCCGTGGGACAGGCCCAGTACTCGGCGCTGTGCAACGAACGCGGCACCATCCTCGACGACCTGCTCGTCTACCGCTTCGCCGACCGCATCGTGCTAGTGGTCAACGCGAGCAACAGGCCCAAGGACTGGAACTGGGTCACCCGACACGCGGCCGGCTACGACGTGGATATCTCCGACGACTCCGACGACATCGCCCTGATCGCCCTCCAGGGCCCGGCCAGCCAGAAGATCCTGACCCCCCTGACCGCCGCCGATCTCGGCGCGATCGGGTACTACCGCTTCACCGAGGGCAGCGTGGCGGGCGCCGACGCCGTGATCAGCCGAACCGGCTACACCGGCGAGGACGGCTTCGAGCTCTACCTCCCCGCCCCCGCCGCCCCCGCCGTATGGAACGCGCTCACCGAAGCGGGCGCCCCCCACGGCCTCATCCCCGCCGGCCTCGGCGCGCGCGACTCTCTGCGCCTCGAGATGGGCTACGCCCTCTACGGCAACGACCTCGACGAGGACCACACCGCGCTGGAGTCCGGCCTGGCCTGGATCGTGAAGCTGGACGCAGGCGACTTCATCGGCCGCGCGGCGCTGGCCGCCGAAAAGGAGCGCGGCGTCACCCGCCGCCTGACCGGCGTCCGCCTCACCCAGCGTGGATTCCCGCGCCCCGGCTACCCTCTTGTCCACAATGGCGAAGACGTGGACACCGTCACCTCCGGGGTCGCCAGTCCGTCACTCGGCGGCGGCATCGCGATGGGGTACCTGCCCGTCGCCGCGGCTCGCCCCGGCACCGAGGTTGGCGTCCGCATCCGCGGCCGCGTCATCGCGGGCGTCACCCAGCGCCCGCCCTTCTACACCGAGGGCTCGATCCGGAGATAGGAAGCCCGTGAACAAAATCCCCCCGGCTTTGCCGAGGCGACGCAGCGGGCCCGCACGCAACCCGTGACCCGCACCCCGCCCATGGCCGACACCGTCCTCGTCACCACGCACGACCTGCCCCTCGCGGGCAAGCTCCGGGACGGCTTCCGCCACGCGGGCTACCGTGTCGAACTCTTCACCTCGTCCGAGATCGTGACCGCGGCCGACGATCCGGCGCTCCTCGTGTTCACCGCCGGAGCGGACACGCCGGCCGCGCACAGCCAGGCGAAGCAGGCAGCCCAGCTCGGCACCCCCGTCTTCGCGGTCACCGACCCGGACACCGCCGATAATCTCCCCCCAGCCGTCACCACCACCTTCCCCCCACCCCCCGACCCCGAAGAGATCGTCCTCGTAGGCACCCGCCTCATCCAGCGCACCCGCCTCCGCGCCGCCACCGGGATCGTCGGCGAGACCGACGCCATGCTCCAGGTCATGGAGCGCATCGTTCAGATCGCTCCGGTCGACGCCACCGTCCTCATCACCGGCGAATCGGGCACAGGCAAGGAACTCGTCGCCCGCGGCATCCACGCCCTCTCGCGCCGCCGCCACAAGGCCTTCATCCCCGTCAACGTGGCCGCGCTCTCCGAGACCCTTCTCGAGAGCGAGCTCTTCGGCCACGAAAAGGGCGCCTTCACCGGCGCCATCGACACACGCAAAGGCCTCTTCGAGCTGGCCAGCGGCGGCACGATCTTCCTCGACGAGATCGGCGAGATGCCTCCCCAGACCCAGACCAAGCTCCTGCGCGTCCTGGAGCAGCAGGAGTTCCACCGGGTAGGCGGACAGAAGCTCATCAAGGTGAACGTGCGGCCCCTCGCCGCGACCAACCAGCACCTTGAGCACCTGGTCGTCTCCGGCGACTTCCGCAAGGACCTCTACTACCGCCTCAACGTCCTCACCATTGCGCTTCCCCCGCTTCGCCACCGCCGCGACGACATCCCGCGCCTGGTCGACAGCTTCATCCGCGATGCGAGCAAGCGCCACGACCGCGGCCCCTTCCGCGGCATCTCCGACAAGGCCATGCGGATTCTCATGCGGCACCGCTGGCCCGGCAACGTGCGCGAGCTCCGCAACCTGGTCGAGAGCATGGTGGTGCTGGCGCCCGGCAGGCAGATCCGCGCCGAGGACATCCCCGAGGACGTGCGCTCCGGCGAGGGCTCGCTCGCCATGGTGCCGGTGGCGCGTCCGGGGCGGCAGCGCGGCGACGACGGCGTGCAGTCTCTCCGTCCCCAGCTCGAGTTCATCTTCCGCACGATGATGGACATGAAGGTCGACATCGAGGACCTCAGGCGGGAGTTCGAGGACTTTCAGGCGGAGGAGGAGCGGGGTGGGGTGCTGATCGGGGCGGGGGAGGGAAGTGGTGGGCGTGTGGTGGAGGCCGGTGGGGATGACGTGCCGGCCCGCGCGGAGATCGTGGTGGAGCGGGGGGTGGGGGTGGGGGATGCGGAGGGTGTCGAGGAAGCTGTCGCGCTGGAGGAAGGTGAAGAGGAGGGGGATGCGATCGTGGAGACGGACGCGGACGAAGCCACGGGGCCGGATCCGCACCCGGGACCGGACGAGGAGCCCGGTATGGAAGCCGAATCCGACTTGCCGCCGGATGACGACGCCTTTTCCGAGACGAGCCCCGAGCCGGAACCGGATCCCGACTCCGAACCAGCGATGGAACACCCCCCTCCCCGCGACGCCGTAGCCTACCGTCCCGGGATGACCCTCGAGGACATGGAGCGGGACGTGATTGCCGCCGTGCTGGATTCGGTGGACTGGAACCGCCGACAGGCCGCCGAACTCCTGGGCATCGGTGAACGGACGCTCTATCGCAAGGTCAGGAAGTACGGGCTGGAGGAGGGGGCGTAGCGGGAAGCTTGGGGGGTACCGTTGGTGTGTTCGGGAGAATGGTCGAGTCCCGGACGACACCGTACACTCCAGGAGAGGAGACGAATCATGACGATCCGAAACCAGTGTCCAAAATCTTTGCACCGCTAGCCCTGGTCCTCGCCACCGCCTGTGGCGACCGGCTATCCGAGTCGGCCGGTCCACCGCCGGCCGAGTGGGTCACCGAACCCGGCTACAGAATTGGCGACGCCGTGGCGGGAGATGCCCTCTTCGGTATCGTACCCTACTTGCGGGTCAGTCCCGATGGTCGGCGTGTCTTCGTCCTGGAGGCCTTTGACAACCGCCTATCGGTTTGGACGCCGCAGGGTGAACGCCTGTTCAGGGTGGGACGTGCGGGCGAGGGCCCCGGGGACTTCGCGATGCCCTATCGCATCCACTTCGGCGATTCCTGGTTCTACGTCCGGGACCAGGCGCGGTTCACCTTTTTTGCCGATGACGGGACTCTGTTGAGAACGGTGCCCAGCCCGCCCAACTCGGTTGGCTATCAGGGATTCCCGATCCGGTTCCATGCCCTGGCCGCCGCTGGAAGCTTCCTGGGCCGACCGTCTGTTGGTGCGAGCATCAGGATGGGCCTGTTGGGCGATGATCCCATCGACAGTCTGCCGGTGTTCAGTGTTCGCGAATCCGCCGAGGGCTGGGAGCGCGAGACGGTGTATTGGCACAGAATCCGCAACGGAACGCTGGTGATTTCCTACGAGGGCTGGTTGACCTTCGCGGGGCAGCCGTATTCGGCCGCCGACGAGTACCAGCTGGATCCCGGTTCCGGCACCGTGCTGGTTGCCCGAGTTGCCGGTGAGCATCTGGGAGCCGGCGAAGCGGAGTTGTTCGAACTGACGGCAGTTTCCGATGAGTTGCGTTCAGTGGGTGACACGGTCTGGCGCCGCCGGTTGAAGTTCGAACCCGTCAGGCTGACCCGGATGATGGTGGAGCAGGCGATCGATCAGCTGGTCGGCACGTACGTTAGACGAGCGGAAGAGGGTGTGGCCGGCGACCGCACGAGACAAACCGCGCGCGACAACATCGAGGAATCTCTCTATTTGCCGGGCGAGTACCTGCCACCCGTCAAGAGGCTCTTCACGGCCTCGAGCGGGCACGTGTGGCTCCTGAGCCATGAGACCCTGGACACATTGAACGTCTGGTACTCGATCGAACGGGGCGACACGGTCACCCCACCCCGCCGCGTCCTGCTTCCCGAGTGGTTCCTCGTGCACGACGCGACCGACACGCACGTGTGGGGTGTTTGGAAGGACGAGCTGGACATCAACTATGTGGTGGGGCGGAGGCTGGTGCCGGCAGATATCAGCTGAGGGCCGACCGGATCGGATACGCGGCCACATTGTCCGAAAACTTTGTTGTGCCGCCGCGAAAGGTGGTTCAGGTCGATATCGTTGCATCGATGGAGGCCATTTCCCTGGCGGGCATCAAGGCGACCGGCTCGGCTGAGGCGGCTGGACTTCACATACAGACACCTGGACCTGCCCAAGACAATCCTCACCAGCGGTATCGGCGGCACGGTGGAGTCCGAAGCCATGCCCAACGGCACCTGGATCGACTAGCCCTACCGACACCGGTTATGTGAAAACTGTCAACTGCGATTTACAAAATGGAAACCGCACATGACATTCGTTCACCGCCCCCCTGAAGGGGGGGTCGAGGTACCCCGTATATTAGCATGTCGCCCCCTCGATTCATGAAGGAGGATTCAAGCTGATGAAGCAAAACATCCTGACTGCCCTTTCCGTAGCGATCCTGATTGTCGTCGGGCTGAGCACCGCCCTGGACCGGCCGGTGGTTACCTACGACCAGATCTTCTACCCGCTGGACTACCACGGGAATGAGGACGAGTACGAGGAAGACACCACCTGCCGCGGCATTCCCATCCTCTACGGGTCTTGCAAGACGTACATGGTGAAGCGGTCTCCCGAGCTCCCGCCCGCCGACCACTTCGTGCCTTCGACCCCGCGAACGTAGGCCAGGGCTTCCAACCCGCGTCTCCTCGTCCCACAGCTCAACCGAAAACGCCGGCCACGATCTCCACGATCGTCTCGAACACACTCCCGGCCGCGTCGCCAACCGCATCCAGCGCAGCCGGCGCCGCCTCCGCGGCCGCGGCTGCACCATGCAGGGCCGCGTGCCCCCCCAGGAACACGAGATCCGGCGTCCAGAAGAGCGTCTCGAGGAGGACATCCCCACCCGTGTCGCCCCTTCGCCGCGCGAGTTTCCCGCCCTTCCCCCGCTTTGCCAGGAAACGGTTCCGTTCCAGCTTCCAGATTTCGTCGAGTTCGTGGTGGTCGAACCACACGCCCTTGCAGCGTTTGCACACGTCGAGGGTGAGCGCGTTCTGCCGCACCTGCAGCATCCTGGTGTCGCAGGCCGGGCAGTCGAGCCGCGTCTTTGCTCCGCAGCCATCGCACTGTGGCGCGTCGCGGTCCAGGAATGCACGACAGGAGTGACACTGCGCGCGGTGCGGCTCGTCACGGACGGGGATTCTGGACCATAGCGACTCGGGGCGCTCGAAGCTCAGCCGCTGCACTTCTCCCAACTCGAACCACATGCCGCCGCAGCGCGCGCAGTGGTCCAGCGTGAGCGAGCGCGACCCGTCCCCGCCCGTCCCCAGCGTCGTCTTCTCCATCTTCACCCCGAGGCAGACGGGACACGGCCAGCGCGCTTCGGTCACGGACCCCCCGGCCTCCGTGTTGCGTTCAGTCTTGCTCATGGCTCAAGCAGCCCCCGTGCGCTCTCCTTCTCGGAGAGGTGTTGCAGGTCGTGGAACGCATACACCAGCAGACCCGATTCCGTGATCTCGATCTCGGCCAACTCCCGCCTCATCAGTTCGTTGAGAAGCTCCTCCGCCATTGTGGCCGGCACCGCCAGCTCCCCCGCCACTTCAACGGCCGTGATCCGACCGCCGTGCCGCGCCGCCATCTTGAGGATCTCGGCCTCGAGCGTGTCACGGCGCAGTTCCTCCCGCCTGCGGCCGATACGGCGTCCGACCCCGAAGTGTCGCGCCAGCAGCCAGCCTCCCCCGACCGCCGGCAGCCCCGCCCCGATCAGGAGCGCGACCATCGTGCTGAGCGCGGCCGGATTCACATCCGCACGCAGAAACCCGACCACCATGAAGAGGGCCACGGCCAGCAGGGTGAAGCCTCCCAGGAGTCTGCCCACCGGTCAGCTCCGATCCACGGACCGGGAACGCCCGATCCTCCCCCGCTCGGCCTCGATTGCCACCACTTTCCGCGACCACGACGAATCCTCCACCCCCTGGTAGGCCACCGTCAGTTCCCGGGTCAGGTCGATTCTGTCGCCATAGGCATAGACCGCCATATCGGTGACTTGCTGCGAGAGCCGCCCGCTCCCCCACCCGGGAGTGATGGCGCGAATCGCCAGCGGCCGCTCCGACAATCCCCGCGACACCATGTGCAGGTCGTCCGGCTGGAATCCGGTCCCCTGCTGGCGGGTCGACAGCGACACCAGGAAGAGCACGGGCTGCGAGACACCCGCGAGGCGGGCCATCTCCGGTTCGTGCGCTTCGGCGATCCGGACCAGACGGTCGCGCGTATCGGGGGCCGCGGCCTCGAGCACCCAGGCCGCCAGGGGCGTGACTTCGATCCGAAGCGCTCCGGCGTTCACCCGCACCGAGATCTGCTCCTGCGTGAGCGAACCCGAGCGGGCCGGATCCACCCCCTCCACCCGGCGCGGCTCCGCGACCGGCCCGCCCACCGCTCCGGGCGCTGGAGCGGGCGCGCATCCCGCCCACGCCCCCACACCCACCCCCCACACCATCAGCCTGCACGGTGAGAATGGCAGCCCGTGGATGAATCCCGCCGCAACCGACCCTCGCCGACGAACCCGGCCACCTCCCACCATCCCACTCTTCAACCAACCAATCCAACTCACGATCCTGCCTCCATTTCCAGCAGCGCCTCGATGGCATCCAACAGTTCCTCCGACCCCTCCCCGGTCCGCGCCGAACTCGCCACGACCTGGTCCTCCGATACACCCAGCTTCTCCGTCACCCGGCGTGCGACCCCCTTCTCCCGGTCCCTCGCCTTCAGCTTGTCCACCTTGGTAAGCGCAATCAACGTCGGCACACCCGTCTCCGCCAGATACCCCACGAACTCCAGGTCCCCCGCGGTAGGCGCGTGCCGCGCGTCCACCAAGTAGACCACGCCGCGCAGCTGCCTGCTCCCCGCCAGGTAGCCCCGCACCAGCACCCGCCACCCCTCCCGCACCGCCTTCGGCGCCTTCGCGTACCCCGACCCCGGCAGATCCACCAGGAAGAACGACCGGTTAACCTCGTAGAAGTTCAGCGCCTGGGTCTTGCCGGGGGATGCCGACACCCGCGCCACCCCCCGCCGCGGCCTTCCCAGCACCCGGTTGATCAGCGACGACTTGCCCACGTTGGAACGCCCCGCGAAGGCGACCTGGGGCAGGTCCCCGGGGAAGGGCTGGTCGTTCGAGACCACCGAGCCCATGAACTCCACGCTGCGGATGATCACGACCACCGGTCCATGTGAGTGACAGAATGTATACTGTACATGACAAAATGTAATGTGTGGTTTACGTCAGGAAGGCCGCTCGCCCGCCCCGTGAACGGCCACCGCCTGCTCCCCGCGCCGCGCCGCCACCCTCCCCCCCACCAGAGCCTCGCGCAGCACCGTGTCCATCGTCTCGACCGGCACGAACACCACACCCGCGCGCACCTCGTCCGGAAGCCGCTCGATGTCCGTCACGTTCTTCGCGGGGAGCAGCACGCGCCGGATCCCGCCGCGGAGCGCCGCCACCGCCTTCTCCTTGATGCCGCCCACGACGAGCACGCGCCCCCGCAACGTGATCTCGCCGGTCATCGCCAGATCCGCCCGGGTGGGGGTCTCGGTCAGCGCCGAGATCAGCGCCACCGCGATCGTGATCCCCGCCGAGGGACCGTCCTTGGGCGTGGCCCCCTCGGGGATATGGATGTGGATGTCGACCTCCTTGTGGAACTGCTCGGGCAGCCCCAGCCGGCCCGCCCGCGACCGCGCGTAGGTCACCGCCGCGAACGCCGACTCCTTCATCACGTCGCCCAGCGTGCCGGTCAGCTGGATCTTTCCCGACCCGGGCACCACCGCCACCTCGACCTCCATCACCTCGCCGCCGGCCGCCGTCCACGCCAGCCCGCATGCGATTCCCGAGCGGTCCACCCCCTCCTCGCGGCTCGGCGGCAGGTGCACCGGCGGCCCAAGCAGCTCCTTCAGGTCCGCCGCCTCCACGCGCTGCGGTTCCAGCAACTCCCCGGTCGCGACGCCACGCGCCAGCTTGCGCGCCACCCGCGACAGCCTCCGCTCCATCTCGCGCACGCCCGCCTCGCGCGTGTACTCGGCCACGATCAGGTCGATCGCATCGCCCGCGATCTCGGGCGCGAACGGCTCCAGACCATGCCGGGCGACCTGCTTGGGCCACAGGAACTGCCGCGCGATCACCTTTTTCTCGGTGTCGAGATACCCGGGCAGCCGAATGACCTCCATGCGGTCGCGCAACGGTCCCGGAATCTCCCCCAGGGTGTTCGCGGTGGCGATGAAGAGGACGTGGGAGAGATCGAACTCCAGCTCGAGGTAGTGGTCGGTGAAGCCCCGATTCTGTTCGGGGTCCAGAACCTCCAGCAGGGCCGCGCCGGGATCGCCGTGGAAGTCCCGGGCCAGCTTGTCGACCTCGTCAAGCAGAAAGACCGGGTTCCTCGAGCCGCTCTTCCGGATCCCCTGGAGCACGCGGCCGGGGAGCGCCCCTACATAGGTGCGGCGGTGGCCCCGGATCTCGGCCTCGTCGCGCACACCCCCCAGGCTCACCCGCACGAACTCCCGCTTGAGACACCGTGCGATGCTCCGCCCCAGCGACGTCTTCCCCACCCCCGGCGGCCCCACCAGGCACAGGATCGGCCCCTGTAGCTTCCCCACCAGCGAGAGCACCGCGATGTGATCCAGGATCCGCTCCTTGACCTCTTCCAGCCCGTAGTGCTCCCCCTCGAGCACCGCTTCGGCCCGGCCCACGTCCAGGCTGTCCGCCGTCTCCCTCTCCCATGGCAGTGCCAGGATCCAGTCCAGGTAGCTGCGAATCACCGCAGCCTCGGGCGCGACCGGGTTCAGTCTGCGCAGCCGCTCGAATTCCTTGTCGACACGGTCCCTGGCCTCCGTGGTCAGGGGTGTGTTGCCGATCTTGCGTTCCAACTCGTCCCATTCCGGGTCGGTGCCGCCCGGCTCCGGGATCAGCGATTCGAGCTGTTCCTCGATGGGGACTCGTGGCCGGCCTTCGTCCGACTGGAGCCGGATCTGTTCGTCCAGCTTCTCCTGAATGCGCAGGATCTCGACCTCGCGCATGAGGAGTTCCCGCAGGATCTCGAAGCGGGTGGCGGTGTCGGTCTGCTCGAGCAGCTCCTGCTTCTCCGTGGCGCCGACCAGCAGGTGTCCCGCGATCAGGTGGGCGAGGCGCACGCGGTCCGAGACCTCGGCGGCGGCGGCGATCACCTCGTTGGGGATCCTGGCCGAGAGCCGCACATACTCCCGGAACATCCTCGCGACCGTGCCGGCCAGCGCATCCAGCTGCGGGTCCTCGGGCGGGTCGGACTCGAATTCCCACTCGGTCAGAAGCGCGACCTCGGCGCGGAAGCCCGCTTCGGAATGCAGGAAGCGCTCGACCCGGGCCCGTCCCATCCCCTCCATCACCACCCGCGCCGTCCCGTCGGCCAGGTGCGACACCTGCACGACCCGGATCACCGTCCCGGCGCTGTAGAGATCGTCGCGCCCGGGTTCGTCCACCGTCGCGTCCTTCTGCGCCACCAGCAGCGCGAGCCCTTCCTCTTCCCGAGCTTCCTCCAGGGCGGCCACCGACGGCGCACGCCCGATCAGCAGCGGCACCACCATGTACGGAAAGAAGACCAGGTCGCGAAGTGCGATCACCGGCAACTCGGCGGGGACTTCGAAGGTGCCGTCGAGCCGGTTCAGGGTGGCCATTGGGCTGCCGCTAAGCTTCCTTCCGTTGTGCCTCGGGCCTGAGGACGAGCAGTGGCGGAACGCTTCCGGATGCGCACTCAGGGGTGACCACGACCTCGCGCACGTCGTCGCGCGACGGCAGCTCGAACATCACGTCCCGCATGATGCTCTCCATGACGGCGCGAAGCCCGCGCGCGCCCGTCCCCCGCGTGAAGGTCCGCCGGGCGATCTCCCTGATCGCGCCGGGGTCGAAGGTCAGCCCGATGTCCTCCAGTTCGAACATCTTCTGGTACTGCTTGACGAGCGCGTTCCGGGGCTCCTGCAGGATGCGGACCAGAGCCTTCTCGTCGAGATCCTCCAGCGCGACGGTGACGGGCAGACGGCCCACCAGCTCGGGAATCAGCCCGAACCGCTGCAGGTCCTCCGGCTCCAGACAGGTCAGGGGATCGTCGTCGGGGTCGTAGCCGTTGTCCGCGGCCTCGGCGCCCGTGTCCTCCTCGTCGCCAAACCCGATCTGGCGCTTGCCCAGCCGCGTCTCGACGATCTTGTCGAGCCCCTCGAAGGCGCCCCCGCAGATGAAGAGGATGCTGCGCGTGTCGATCTGGATATACTCCTGCTGCGGGTGCTTGCGTCCTCCCTGCGGCGGCACGCTCGCGACCGTGCCCTCGAGAATCTTCAGGAGCGCCTGCTGCACCCCCTCGCCCGAGACATCCCGCGTGATCGACGGGTTCTCGGACTTGCGCGCGATCTTGTCGAGTTCGTCGATGTAGACGATCCCCTTCTCGCAGTCGCCCAGGTTGAAGTCGGCGGCCTGCAACAGCCGCACCAGGATGTTCTCCACGTCCTCGCCCACGTAGCCGGCCTCGGTCAGCGTGGTGGCGTCGGCGATGGTGAAGGGGACCTGCAGCACCCGCGCCAGCGTCTGCGCCAGCAGCGTCTTCCCGACTCCCGTGGATCCGACCAGGAGGACGTTGGCCTTGTCGATCTCGATGTCGTCGAGCGAGCCCTGGCCGTGGACGCGCTTGTAGTGGTTGTAGACCGCGACCGCAAGCGAGCGCTTCGCCTGCTCCTGCCCGATCACGTAGTCGTCGAGAAAATCCTTGATCTCACGCGGTGTAAGTGTAGTTTCGGCAGCGTCCTGCCCTTCGCGATCCTCCTCCTCGGCAAGGATCTCGTTGCAGAGTGAGATGCACTCGTTGCAGATGTAGACCGAGGGGCCGGAGATGAACTTCTTGACCGACTCCTTCGACTTGCCGCAGAAGCTGCAGCGAAGATGTTTGTCGCTCGACATGATCGCCTCCTATCGCCGCTCGAATGCCGGGGGGATTTTGTCCACGGGCTTGTCTATTTCGAGTTGGAGGCGGCCTTGCGGCCGTCCCCCTTCCACAGGACCTGGTCGACCAGACCGTACTTGACCGCCTCCTCGGCGCTCATCCAGCGGTCCCGGTCCACGTCCGCGTTGACCTTCTTGAGCGTCTGCCCGGTCCGCTCCGCCAGGATTCGGTTGAGCCGCTCGCGCGTCCCCAGGATCTCCTTCGCGGCGATCTCGATGTCGGCCGCCGTGCCCTGGTATCCCGAGGACGGCTGGTGCAGCATGATGCGCGAATTCGGCAGCGCGTTCCGCTTGCCCTTCTGCCCCGACGCCAGGAGCAGCGCGCCCATCGACGCCGCCATACCCACGCAATAGGTGAAGACGGGGGCGCGCAGGTGGTTCACGGTGTCGTAGATCGCGAGACCGGCGTAGACGCTTCCCCCGGGGGAGTTGATGTAGAGGTTGATCGGCTTCTCGGGGTCATCCGCGTCCAGAAAGAGCAGTTGGGCCAGGATGATGTTGGCCACCTGGTCGTTGATCGAACTTCCGAGAAAGACGATCCGGTCCATCAGGAGGCGGCTGAAGATATC
Source organism: Longimicrobiales bacterium (assembly GCA_965208295.1). Classification (GTDB taxonomy): domain Bacteria; phylum Gemmatimonadota; class Gemmatimonadetes; order Longimicrobiales; family Gaopeijiaceae; genus Bin94. The sequence continues at coordinate 4,132,084 of OZ242328.1, forward strand.
GTAGCTGCGCTCGCCCCGGCTGGTCCGTTCGATCACGTAGGGCGGATATGTGGACATAGGGTCAATGCTCCTGGGTGATTCTCATGAAGCTTCGGTGATTTCCGACTTCTCACGCAGGAAGCGGAAGAGCTTCGCATCGGTGAGCCGCCGTTCCAGCGTTTCGAGTGCGCCCGACTTGCGGAGACGGGCCCGCACCCGGCCGAGCGGTTCTCCCCGCTCCTGCGCCAACACCTTCAGCTGTGCGTCCACCTCGTCGGACGAGGCGAGCAGACCGTGCTCCTCGGCGATCCGGCTCGCGAGCAGGTCCCGCCGCACGGCGAACTCCGACGCCGGCCGGAGTTCCTCCCTGAGTTTCTCGAGCTGCTCGGGTTCCATGTCCCCGGCCTCGCTGAGCACGGCGTCCGTATACCGCTCGACCATGGACCGGGGGACCTCGAAGTGGTTGGCCTCCACCACCATGCGCAGGAGGCGTTCGTTGACCTCGGCCTCGGCGCGGGAGCGGGCCTCGCGCTCCACATCCTCGCCGACTCGGCTGCGCAGCTGGTCGAGGCCCTCGAAGTTTCCAACCGAGCGCGCGAAGGCGTCGTCCACCTCCGGCAACCGGGGCACGCTTCGGGAGAGCAGCGCGATCCGCACTCTGTGCCGCGCGCCCCGCCGGGCCTCGTCGGCGAAGTCGTCCGGAAAGGTGACGTCGAACTCCCCCTCCTCGCCGATCGTCAACGTCCGGATCGCGTCTTCGACGTCCGGCAGCGCCTGCCCTTCGCCCAGGACGAGTTCGTACTGGCGGCTCGCGTCCCCCTCGGTCTCGTCGCCATCCAGCCGGGTCATCACGACCGTAACCGCGTTGCCCGCCTCCGGCCTGCCGTTGTCCGCCGCGTCCCACACCGCCTGCTCCCCCCGCAACCGCTCGATGATCCTCTCCACCGTCCCCTCCGGCACCTCGACCGGGGGACGCTCCACGCGAAAGCCGCCCAGGCGGCCCATCGGCACCTCCGGCCACACATCGAAAACCGCCTTGAAGGTGAGCGGATCTCCCGGCTTGAAACGCAGATCCGTCACATCCACGTCGCCGACCGGGCGCAACTCCCGCGAGGATATGGCCTGGTCGCACGCCTTCCGCACCGCCCGCTCGACGGCTTCCTCCTCAATCGTCCGGCCAAACCGCCTGTCGATCACGCTGGTGGGCACGCGGCCCTTGCGGAAGCCCTTCAGCTTCATCCGGGACGCGTATTTGCGGGTGACCGCCACCCGTTCCCGGTCCACGAAGTCGCCCGGGACGGACACATCAAGGGTACGGCGGCACCGTTCTCCCTCGGTGACCTTCACCTCGAGGCCGGATGCAGCGCCGCGGCTCATGCCGGGCCGCCCGTTGTCGTGGAGCGTTGCGCGTGGTTCATGACAGATTCCGCGGTGAATGCGAAAGGGGGGACTCGAACCCCCACGGCCAGGGGCCACAAGATCCTAAGTCTTGCGCGTCTACCAGTTCCGCCACTTTCGCTCCTCGCCGTGCGTCGGGGTACGGGCCGCGCAGTGCGACTCCGCGTTGCCCACCCGTGCCGCCGGGTGGGTAATGAAAGGTAATGCCGGGCTGGCAGGCACCAAGGGGGCGGTCAACACGATGCTCCCCGGTCCTGCGTCCCGGCCCCATTCAGCCCCCGCTCCCAGCCCACGGGGCGCCAGGACAGCACGAGGGCCGGCCCCCCACCGTCCGGGGGACCGGCCCTTCCCGCTGCCGCGCGTAGCTGCTGGCTACCGGGGCACGCGGATGTTGTAGATCCTGTAGACCGTTTCGCCATCCACCGGCTGGCCACACGCCGCGATCACCGAAACCACGTCACCCTCTTCAACCTCCTTGAAGGCGTTCTCCCAATCGCGGCTATCGTCGATCACGCGGCCGTCGACCTCGCGGATCGCGCAACCGGGCCCGAGTCCTCTCCTGATGGCCGGGCCGCCCTCCTGAACCTCCCGCACGAACACGCCGTCGGTGCTCTCCAGCCTGAGTTCCCGGGCGAGTTCACGGTCGATATCCGACACGTCGACGATCCCGATCTGGTTGGCATCCTCGGACACGGTAGGCCGCGCCTCCGCCACTTCGCCCATGAACGGCGCTTCGCCCAGCTGAACGGTGACGTCGCGCGGCTGTCCGTCGCGGTACACCGTGACACGCACCGGGTCGCCGGGCGCCCTGAGCGCGATCTTGTGCTGCAGATCGTTGCCCGTGAGTACCTTGTCGCCGTCCAGCGCGGTGATCACGTCGTAGTCCTGCAGGCCGGCGCGCTCGGCGGGGGCGTTCCGGGTCACGTTCTGAATCAGTGCTCCCGCGACCTCGGGCAGCCCGAAGCGTTCCGCGTCCGCCTCGCCCACCGGGTCGATGCTCACTCCCATGTAGGCGCGCCGCACCCGGCCATGCGCGATCAAGTCTTCCATGACGCGGTGGGCCAGGTCCATCGGGATCGCAAATCCGTAGCCCTGGTAGGCGCCCGTGCGGCTCACGATGGCGGCGTTGATCCCGATCACCTGCCCCCGCAGGTTCACCAGAGGCCCGCCCGAGTTGCCCGAGTTGATCACGGCATCCGTCTGGATGAAGTCCTCGATGGCGAAGGCCGGGTTAACACCGAAGTCGGGATCCTGGCGGAGGCTCTCGTTGATCAGCTGCAGGGAGCGCCCCAGCGCCGACACGATCCCGGCGGTCACGGTGTAGTCCAGATCCGGGGAAACAGGGCCGCTTCGCGCGAAGCCCGGGTTGCCGATGGCCAACACCCACTCGCCCACGTGGACCTCGGCCGAAGAGCCCAGCGACGCGGTCGGGAGCCCCTCGCCGTCGATCTTGATGACGGCGATGTCCGTAGTCGGATCGGTCCCCACCACCTCGGCGCTGAAGTTCCGTCCGTCCTGCAGCGACACCGTGATGCGCACCGCCCCCTCCACGACGTGGTTGTTCGTCATCACGTAGCCGTCTTCGGAGATGATGAAGCCGCTGCCGCCGACCGGCACGATGCCGGGCACATTGTCGCGCCCTTCGTTGAGGCGCGGGTCGAAGAAGCGCTCCATCCGGCTGGGGCGGCGCACCCGCTGGCGCGTGGCCTCGATCATCACGACGGCGGGAGTGACCGCGTCGGCGATATTCACGAAGGCCTCGCTCAGGTCCAGCGCGGGCTGAACGGCCTCGGGCGATACCCTCGGCCCCGTCTGCACCGTGAGGGTGGGCCGGGCCGGGCCGGGCCGATCCGCCGACGCGCTCCCCGCCGACTCCGTGAAGCCGAACTGGGACGCGAGCCCCAGCCCGGCGAGGAACGAGACCGCCACCGAAAGGGCGACCTTCGCCTTTGCTCTGAGTGGATCGTACATGGCTATTGCTCCTTCTTATGATTGCATGGGTTCAATCTACGGTCCGAGGCCAAACCCGCGCGAGCACCGCAGGGAGGGTTTCCCCGCGGGCCGTTACGGGTTCGACCACAGAGTTTTCGATGCCTGCCATGACTCCTGCGTTGCCCGATCTACTTTTCCTCCTCCACGATCTCGTAGTCGGCCTCCACCACGTCCTCGTCGCCCTCCTCTTCGGCGGCTGACTCGCCGGACTCCGCAGCCTCCCCGCCTGACGCCTCTTCCTCCTCCGCGGCCTCGGCCGCCTGCTGCTGATAGACCTCCTGGCCCGCCGCGCTGAACGCCTGCATCAGCTCGTCGCGGGCTTCGTTGATCTCGGCGGTATCGTCGCCCTTGAGCGCGGTCCTGCCCCGCTCGAGCGTGGCGTCGAGCCGGCTCCGGGTGTCTTCCGAGACCTTGTCGCCCCATTCGCCCGAGTCCTTCTCGACCTGGTAGACCAGCGAGTCGAGCTGGTTGCGCGCCTCGGCCGCCTCGCGCCGCTCCTCGTCCTCCGAAGCGTGCTTCTCGGCGTCCTTCACCATGCGGTCGATCTCGTTGTCGCTGAGCCCGCCCGAAGCCTCGATCCGCACCTTCTGCTCCTTGCTCGTGGCGCGGTCCTTCGCGGTCACGTGCAGGATGCCGTTGGCGTCGATGTCGAAGGCGACCTCGATCTGCGGGACGCCCCTGGGCGCCGGCGGAATCCCAGTCAGCTGGAACTTCCCGATCGTGCGGTTGTCGAGCGCCATCTTGCGCTCGCCCTGGAGCACGTGGATCTCGACGGTGGTCTGGGTGTCCTCGGCGGTCGAGAAGACCTCCATCTTCTTGGTGGGGATGGTCGTGTTGCGCTCGATCAGCGACGTCATCACGCCGCCCAGCGTCTCGATCCCGAGCGACAGCGGCGTCACGTCCAGCAGCAATACGTCCTTTACGTCGCCCGCCAGCACGCCGCCCTGAATCGCGGCGCCCACGGCCACGACCTCGTCGGGGTTCACGCCCCGGTGGGGCTCCTGCTCGAAGAACTCCTCGACCACCTGCTGGATCTTCGGAATGCGGGTCGAGCCGCCCACCAGCACCACTTCGTCGATGTCGTCCGGCGTCAGCCCCGCGTCTTCCAGCGCCTTTTTCATGGGAGGAATCGTGCGCTGGACCAGCTCGTCGACCAGGTGCTCGAAGCGGGCCCGGGAGAGCTGGTAGTTGAGGTGCTTGGGCCCCTCCTGCGTGGCCGTGATGAAGGGCAGGTTGATGTCCGTCGAGGTGGTCGACGAGAGCTCCATCTTGGCCTTCTCGGCGGCCTCCTTCAGCCGCTGCAGCGCCATCGAGTCCTTCGAAAGGTCGATCCCCTGGTCCTTCTTGAACTCGGCGACCAGCCAGTCGATGAGGACCTGGTCGAAGTCGTCGCCGCCCAAGTGCGTGTCGCCGTTGGTCGCCTTCACCTCGAAGACGCCGTCGCCGATCTCCAGGATCGAGATATCGTAGGTGCCGCCGCCCAGGTCGAAGACCGCGATCTTCTCGTCGGCCTTCTTGTCCAGGCCGTATGCCAGCGCGGCCGCGGTAGGCTCGTTGATGATGCGCCTGACCTGGAGCCCGGCGATCTTGCCCGCGTCCTTGGTGGCCTGGCGCTGGGCGTCGTTGAAGTACGCCGGCACGGTGATCACGGCCTCGGTGATCGAGGTGCCCAGGTAGTCCTCGGCGGTCTGCCGCATCTTCTGCAGGATCACCGCCGAAATCTCGGGCGGCGTGAAGGACTTGCCGCCGTTCGGCAGGTTCGCGACCACCCGGTCCTGTCCGTCACGGGCGACGGAGTAGGGGACCCGCTTGCGCTCGGTCTCCACTTCCCCGTAGCGCATGCCCATGAAGCGCTTGATCGAGAAAACGGTGTTCTCGGGGTTGGTGATGGCCTGGCGGCGCGCGACCTGTCCTACCAGCCGCTCGCCGTCCTTCGCGAAGGCGACCACGGAGGGAGTCGTCCTCCCGCCCTCGGAGTTGGGGATCACGGCGGGCTCCCCGCCCTCCATGACGGCGACCACCGAGTTGGTCGTCCCCAGGTCGATCCCTATGATCTTGCCCATTTGTTTTTCCTTTCGTTTCCGGCCCCCGGGCCGGTCGCTTGCGTGCCGGGCGGAGCCGGCGGTTGTGTGTTCGCGAAGGTGATGTTGGAAGGTAACTGTGGCTTATGGGGCAAGGGGCGTGCCGGGGGGATGGGGACTGGAAGGCGGGTGATAGGGCGGCAGGCGCGGGATTCCTGCCAAAATGGCCGATATTGTGGGGATGAATCCTGCCATTTTGGCAGGTTTCCGGTTGGAGATGCGCAACCGCTGCCGTTTTGGCAGGTTTTGGGGACGATTGAACCGGGGGGTCCTGCAGTTTGGCAACTCGCCTGTCCCCTCATGGCCCCCGCGCCGCCCTCGCCTTATCCTGCTACGGTTCCGCCGGCCGCGCGCCGCCCACCCCTCCCTCACCTCCGACCCGATCCCATGTCCCCACCTCTCGACGCGGTCGCCACCCTCCTGGCCACCGCAGCCGTGCCCCTGGCGGACGGTGCCATCGCCGCGGCCGCCGAGCAGGTCGCCCAGGACGGTTCCGGCGCTGACATCCTCACCCGCCTGCGTGGACTCCTCGGGGTCGCCCTCCTCGCCCTCGGCGCATGGGCGCTGAGCGTAAACCGCAAGAAAATCCCCTGGCGGATCGTGCTCTGGGGGCTGACCCTGCAGTTCATCTTCGCCCTGTTCATTCTGCGCACGCCCTTCGGCGCGGGGATCTTCGACGCCGCCAACGACATCATCCTCGCCGTGGTGGGATTCACGCTGGAGGGCGCGAGCTTCCTCTTCGGCGACCTGGTCTGGAACAACGTCCCGGTGGGGACCGGCGATCCCGGCAACGGCGGCTTCGTCGCGGAGGGACAGCAGGTGGCCCGCACGGGGGCATTCTTCGCCTTCAACGTGCTCCCGACGATCATCTTCTTCGCGTCGATCATGACGGTGCTCTACCACCTCGGCATCATGCAGCGGGTGGTGGGCGGGATCGCCTGGATCATGCAGCGCACCATGCGGACGAGCGGCGCCGAGACGCTGTCGGCGGCGGGCAACATCTTCGTCGGCCAGACCGAGGCGCCGCTGCTGGTCAAGCCCTTCGTGGACCGCATGACGCAGTCCGAGCTGATGGCGGTCATGACGGGCGGCTTCGCCACGGTGGCGGGCGGGGTGATGGCCGCCTACGCGGGGATGCTGGTGGGGTTCTTCCCCGAAATCGCGGGTCACCTGATGGCCGCGTCCGTCATGTCCGCGCCGGCCGCCCTGGTCGTGGCCAAGCTGATCGTGCCCGAGGTGGAGGAATCCGAGACGGCGGGGCAGCTCAAGACGCACCTGGAGCGTCCCGACGTGAATGTGATCGAGGCCGCGGCGCGGGGGGCGGGCGAAGGGATGTCGCTGGCGCTGAATGTGGGGGCCATGCTGCTGGCCTTCGTGGCCATGATCGCGCTGGTCAACGCGCTGCTGGGGTGGGGTGGGGGGCTGGTGGGGATCGAGGGGCTGTCGCTGGAAGGGATCCTGGGGTGGCTGCTGGCGCCGATCGCCTGGGTGATGGGCGTGGCCTGGGAAGATGCCGCGGGGGTGGGGTCGCTGATGGGGCTCAAGACGGTGGCGACCGAGTTCGTGGCGTACCTGGGGCTGGCCGGGGAGATGGGGAACGGGACGCTAAGCGCGCGGTCGGCCACGATCGCGACGTATGCGCTCTCGGGGTTTGCCAACTTCGCCTCGATCGCCATCCAGATCGGGGGGATCGGGGGGATCGCGCCGCGCAGGAGGAAGGATCTGGCGCGTCTGGGTCTGAGGGCGATGATCGGGGGGTCGATCGCGGCGTTCATGACGGCGGCGATCGCGGGGGTGCTGATTTGAGGGGGGTGGGGCGATGTGTGGCGACGTATTGCGCGCGACGACGACGCTCAGCTCGGACGAGATGTGAGGGTGCGAGCGCGTGGGGGGCGTGAGGGGCGAGGCAATGGCTGAGCGGGACCGGTCGGGCTCGCTTCGGATCGGCGAATGCGCTCGCATCGTGGCCGAGGAGTGTGGACTGAGGCCCTCGGTGCATCTGGTGCTGGGATCCGGGCTCGGCGGGTTGGCGGAGAAGGTTGAGGACGCCGTCCACGTCCACTTCAGCCGGCTGCCGGGGTTTCCGCGTACTTCGGTGGAAGGCCATGAGGGCTGTTTTGTGGTGGGCCGCATCGCGGAGGTGCCGGTGCTGGCGCAGTCGGGCCGTTTCCACTTCTACGAGGGTGTGGGCGCCGATGTGGTAGCCGCGCCGGTGCGGGTGGGACGGGCGCTCGGCGCGAAGACGCTGGTGCTGACCAACGCGGTCGGGGGGATTCGGAGGGACCTGGTTCCCGGCGCGATCATGCTGGTGGACGACCACATCGGCCTGGGCTTTCGCGCGCCCCTGGCGGGCCCGGTGGCCGATGGCGAGGAGCGTTTTCCGGACATGAGTCGCCCGTATGATCAGGAGTTGATGGGGATGGCGGAGTCGGCAGCGCTCGAAGCGGGCGTTGCGCTGACGCGGGGGACGTATGGGTGGGTCGGGGGACCGCACTTCGAGACGCCGGCGGAGGTGCGCGCGTTGAGGGCGGCGGGGGCGGATGTGGTGGGGATGTCGACCGTGCCGGAGGTGATCGTTGCGAGGGCCGGAGGGCAGCGGGTGATGGCGTTCTCGGTGGTGACGAATGCGGCCGCAGGGCTGGGTGACGGCGCCATCGATCATGAGGAGGTGATGGTGCACGGGGCGGGGGCGGGGGAGGGGTTGGGGAGGCTGCTGGAGGGGTTGATTCCGGGGTTGGTCGAGAGCGGATCGCCTGCTCCGTAATCCATTTCGTGAAGGGCGGACGCTGTCATTGGTCCCGTTTTTTCGTGCAGATTTGCAATTGATGCAGATTTGCACGATTTCAGTCGCGATGCACTACCTGAACAGGGTGTCGGGCGAGCACGCCCGTCCTCCACCAGCAGGGCGGCGGCCTGGCGGCGAACGACCTCGGACTGGGCACCGAGATCCGCGATCTTCACCTGGACCGCACCTCGGCAAAGTGATTCACCGGCCCCCGCCCCCCACCCAGCCCCGGCGCACCCGCGATCGCTTCGCGCACCCACCCCACCGCCCCGCCCACCGCCTCCCCCCGGCCCATCCCCCACGCCAGCCCAGCGGCGATCGCGGCGCTGAGCGTGCATCCCGTCCCGTGTGTGTGGCGCGTCCGAATCCTCGGCCCGCGATAAAGACGCTCCGCCTCCCCGTCCCAGTACAGATCCACCACCTCGTCGCCCCGCAGATGGCCGCCCGTCACCAGCGCCGCCCCCGCCCCAGCCTCCACCAGCGCACGCGCGGCCATAGCCATCCCACGCAAGTTCGCTACCGTTACCTGTACCCGCGCCAGGAGCGCCGCTTCGGGCCAGTTGGGAGTCACAATCGTGGCCAAAGGGAGGAGTTCGTCCCGGATAGCCGCCACCGCATCGCGATCGAGCAGCCTGTCCCCGCTGGTCGCCACCATCACGGGGTCGAGTACGTAATTGCCCAACCGGTGCCTCCGCACCTCCCCGGCCACAGCGGCCACGATCTCGGCGTTGGCCAGCATGCCCGACTTCACGGCGCGCGGCTTCAGGTCCTCCGCCACGCTACTGATCTGCGCCGCTACGATCCCGGCCGGAACCGAATGGACCTCCTGCACGCCCAGCGTGTTCTGCGCCGTCACCGCCGTCAGCGCGGACGCTCCGTAGACGCCCCACTGATGAAAAGTCTTAAGATCGGCCTGAATGCCCGCGCCGCCGCCGCTGTCGCTTCCGGCGATGGTCAATGCAACGGGAAGGGCTTTTCGGCTGTCCATGAAGGCGCCCCGAGGTGACGAGGAGAGCTGGTGAACCGGATCAGCAAATCTAAACAGCGACTGGCGCGACCGTTGGCTTCACGGCGCGCGCGGGAGAAGGAGGGACTCGCCCTGGTGGAGGGTCCCGACGTGATTCTCGAGGCGCTGGGGTCGGCGGTGGAGGTGCGCTGGGTGGTTGTGGGGGAGGAGTATGGAGCTGGGGAGCGTGGCCGGACGATCACGACCTCGTGCCGGGAGCGCAGGGTGGAGGTCCTGTACTCGCCCGACCGCGAAGTGCGAGGCCTCTGCACCACGGACGCGCCCCGGCCGGTTCTGGCGTGCGTGCGGCCGCCGCCGCTCAAGTCCCGGCCGCTCGACCGCGGCCGCTTCCTGATGGCCCTCGGCGTGCAGATGCCGGGCAACCTGGGAACGCTCATCCGCTCGGCGTGGGCGTTCGGGCTGGACGGGATCGTGATCGGCGCGGGGACGGTCGATCCGTGGAACGCGAAGGTGGTGCGCGCGTCGGCGGGGGCGGTGTTTCATCTGCCGCTGATCGAGGCGCCGGCCGGGTTGGGCGGGGGTGGTGACGGTGCCGCCGGGGAGGGGGCCGCCCGGCTGAATCTCCTGTGCGCGGATGCGGCCGGGGTTGCGGTGGAGGCCGTGGCGGAAGCGCACGCCCGGGACTGGGTGCTGGTGGTGGGTAATGAGGGAAGCGGTATCGAGTCTTCGCTCGCGAGCCTTGGGCGCGCAGTGGCCGTGCCTCTGGCGGACGGGGTGGACTCGCTGAACGTGGCCATGGCGGGGTCGATCCTGATGTACGAGTTGACGCGGCCGAGAGGGGGGCGGGGGAGTGCGATGGCCGCCGCGAAACCGGATTCGGGGGCGCGGAAGGAGAGTGGCGATTGAGCGGCTGGGGGATTGTGGTGGCGGCGGCGGTTCTGGGAGCCTGCGCCGGTTCGTTCCTCAACGTCTGCGTGGACAGGTGGCCGGGCGGGAAGTCCGTCGTGTCGCCCCCGTCTCATTGCGACAGCTGCGGGGCCCCCGTCCGATGGTTCCAGAACATCCCCGTCATCAGCTACCTGGCCCTGCGCGGCCGCTGCTCCGCCTGCGACGTTCAACTCACCCTCCAGTACCCGCTCGTCGAGGTGGCGGTGGCCCTGGTCTGGGCCGGGATGGCCGCCCAGTGGGGCTCCGAGGCCGAGGCCCTGCGGGGCAGCCTCCTCCTCACGATTCTGCTGGGCATCGCGCTCACCGATGCGCGCACCTACATCATCCCGGACCAGTTCACGCTGGGCGGTACGGCACTGGGACTCCTGCTGGCCCCTCTCCCGTACGGACCGACGCTGGCCGAGGCGGCACTCGGCGCGGCGATCGGCTTCGGGTTCCTCTGGCTGGTCGCCGTCGTCGGCAAGTTCTTCTTCGGCAAGGACGCCATGGGCGGCGGCGACGTGAAGATGATGGCCATGGCCGGAGCATTCCTCGGCCCCGCCGGAGTCGTCATCACCCTCTTTGCCGGCGCGCTCTTCGGTTCGATTATCTTTGGACCCATCTCGCTGAGGACTGGCAGGCTGGTGCCCTTCGGCATCTTCCTCGCGCTCGGTGCGGGGATCGCCTACGGCTGGGGCGACGCGCTCGTCGCGTGGTACCTGGACACGGTCCTCAGTCTGAAGTAGACCGCAAAACGGGATCGAATCTCATGACGCTGGCAACGGCTGACGGGGTGCGCGCGCGCGGCGCGGCCCTCGGAGCAGGCCGCATTCTCCGCGCACTCGGCATCGAGGACGTCAACCCCGGTGGCTACGCGGGCGATTGGGTCGGTTCGGGTCCCGCCCTTGACGTCTTCACCCCCATCGACGGCTCGCGGATCGCGACCGTGAACCAGGTGACCGAGGCCGAGTACGACGCGATCGTCGACCGCGCCCACAGCGCCTTCCTGGAGTGGCGCAAGGTGCCGCCCCCCCTTCGCGGCGAGGTCGTGCGCCAGCTCGGCGAGCGTCTGCGCGCCAACAAGGAGGCGCTCGGCGCTCTGGTCACCCTCGAAATGGGGAAGATCCGCGCCGAGGGCGAAGGCGAAGTCCAGGAGATGATCGATATCTGCGACTTCTCGGTGGGACTGTCGCGCCAACTCTACGGTCTGACCATGGCCAGCGAGCGCCCCGACCACCACATGCGCGAGCAGTGGCATCCGCTGGGCGTGGTCGGGGTCATCAGCGCCTTCAACTTTCCCGTGGCGGTGTGGTCGTGGAACGCGGCCGTCGCTGCCGTGTGCGGAGACGCGACCCTGTGGAAGCCGGCGTCGGGCACCCCGCTCACCGCGATCGCCGTCACGCGGATCGCGTCGGATATCTGCCGGGAGAACGGGGTCGATCCGGCGGTCTTCAGCCTGGTGGTGGGCCGTGGCTCGACCGTGGGTGACCGCCTTCTGCACGACCGGCGCATCCCGCTGGTCTCGGCCACCGGCTCGTGTGCGGTAGGGAAACGAGTCGCCGCGGTGGTGGGGACCCGGCTCGGCCGCACCATCCTGGAACTGGGCGGCAACAACGCCATCATCGTCACGCCGCACGCCAACCTGGACCTTGCCATCCCTGCCATCCTCTTCGGCGCAGTCGGCACAGCGGGCCAGCGCTGCACCAGCACGCGGCGCGTCATCGTGCACAGGTCGGTCCGCGACGAACTTGTCTCCCGTCTGGTCCGGGCCTACCGGGATGTGCGCATCGGCAATCCCCTCGACGACGACACGCTCATGGGCCCCGTCGTGAACCGCCAGGCGGTGGACGACCTCCTGGACGCGCGGCGGCAGGTTGTGAAAGAGGGCGGCGAAATCCTCTACGGCGGCGAGTGTCTGGCGGGAGACCGCTACCCGGGCGGCCTCTACGTCACCCCCTGCATCGCCGCTGCCGGGAACCACTTCGAGATCGTGCAGCACGAGACCTTCGCGCCGATCCTGTACATCATCGATTACGGGTCCGCGGATGCCACCCCGGCCGCCGCCGTCGCCGAACTGCACGAGGCCATCGCGCTCCACAACGGCGTCCCCCAGGGCCTCTCGTCGTCGATCTTCACCGACCACGTCCGCGAGGCCGAGCACTTCCTCTCGCACCGGGGCAGCGACTGCGGGATCGCCAACGTCAACATCGGGACTTCCGGCGCCGAAATCGGGGGTGCGTTCGGGGGTGAGAAGGAGACGGGCGGGGGACGGGAATCGGGATCGGATTCGTGGAAGGCGTACATGCGCCGCCAGACGAATACGGTTAACTGGAGCACGGAGCTGCCGCTGGCTCAGGGGATCGAGTTCGGTTAGCGAAAAAAGGGGGGGGCACCGCGCCGCTGCTGGCAAACCCTAACGTTACGTCAGGGTTTCGTTGCCCGTCCCTGTCCTACCAGTCCTCTTCAGGTTCGTCCCAGGTTTGGGCCCAGAACTCGTCCTCCTCGGCCCGCGCACGCTCCAGGTCCACCGGCTCGACATCTTCCGCGTCTACGCGGCCAAGCGTCTCGATTTGATGGACGATCTCATCCGTTACCCCGCTCCGGGTCTGGCGACGCAACCGGTGCCGGACCTTCCAGCCGACCACGGCCGCGAGCACCGCGAGCGCCCCTAACAGATATCCGGTCACCGCTTCTCGAGGCTCCTGAATCAAGAATACTCAGGGATCACTGCAGTCCCTCTGATACCCGCAGTTCAAACAGACGATCTTGCAGTGCCGCTCCAGCGTCGGTCCCCCACACAACTCACACGCCGACTCGGCCATGAACCGCCGGCTCATCTCCACGTAGTGCCCCGAACTCCGCTCGATCCACGCCGCCGCCGTCCTGCTCAGCGACCTCACCCTTCCCGGCACCCCCACCACCAGGCTGCCCGGCGGGATCTTCGCACCCTCCTTGACCACCGCCCCCGCGGCGATCACGCATCCTTCCCCCACATCGGCGCGTTGCAGCAGCACCGCCCCCATCCCCACCACCGTCCCGCGCCCGATGCGGCAGCTCTCCATCAGCGCCCCGTGGCCCACCGTCACCTCCTCCTCGAGCACGGTGGGCGCCTGCTCGCTCGTGTGAATGATCGTGTTCTCCTGCACGTTGGTCCGCGCCCCGATCCGGATGCCGTTTTCGGGGTGGTCCCCGCGCAGCACGGCCCCGAACCAGATGCTGGCCTCGTCCCCCACCACCACGTCCCCGATCACCACCGCCGTCGGCGCCACGAAGGCCGACTTCGCGATCCTCGGCCGGTGGCCCCCGAAGGGAATGATGCGGGCCATCAGCCGGGACGCCCCATCAGCCGTTTCCCGCGCCCGTCGCCACCCGCCGTATCCGCGCCCGGATCACCTGAGTATCCGACGCCTTGACCACCTCGACCCGGACCCCCTCCGCTTCGAAGGTCGTCCCCGGCTCGGGCACCCGTCCCAGCTCTTCCAGGATGAAGCCGTTCAGCGACCGGTTGTCCTCCTCAGGCAGCGCCAGCCCGAAGCGCTCGTTGATGTCGCGCAGCTCCGCCCCGCCCGAAGCGATGATTTCGTCGGGCGAAAGCCGGGTCAGCGGGTCCTCGTCCACATCCGTCTCGTCGACGATTTCGCCGACCAGCTCCTCGAGCACGTCTTCGAGGGTGATCAGGCCGTCGGTCCCCCCGAACTCGTCCGCCACGATCCCCATGTGGATGCGCCGCGCGCGGAAGTCGGCGAGCAGCTTGGCCAGGGAGAGGGATCCGGGCACGAACATGGGTGGCCGGGCGAGTTTGGAGAGCGGCAGGTCGTGTCGGCCCGCCACGTAGGCGCGGTAGGCGTCCCGTACATACAGGATGCCCGTCACGTCGTCGATGGTGTCGCCGTAGACGGGTACGCGCGAGTGGGGCAGGTGCTCCAGCTCGGCGAGCGCCTCGCCAAGCAGCCGTGAATCCTTGAGCGCGACGATGTCCACGCGGGGGGTCATCGCGTCCCACGCGTTGAGTTCGTCGAGCTTGAAGGCGCGTTCGATCAGGCGGTGCTCGTCGGCCTCGACGACGCCCTCGTCGGCCCCGATCTCGAGCGCTTCGCGAACCTGCAGCTCGTCGGCCGAGGCTTCAGCCTGGCCGGAGCGGCGCGAGATCCGCCGCCCCACCGCAAGGAACGGGTAAAGCAGGGGCCTGAGTATTCGCGACCCCCGGCGCAAGAAGGGCGCCGCCACCAGCGCCAGCCGCACGGGGCTCCGGCCGGCCAGCGCGCGCGGCCCCAACTCGCCCACCAGAAGCACGAGGACGACGACGGCCGCACCTCCAACCCAGCTTCCCGGCGCCCCCCACGCGGCCCACACGGCCGCGACTCCCGAGGCGGTCGCCCCCAGGTAGCAGAGTACGCGCAGCACACCGAGCGGAGAGGTGCGCGCCTCGTCGGACCGAAGCTCCAGCAGCGCGTCGGCACCCGCGAACCCCTCGCCGGCCAGAATGCGCGCCTTCGACGCGTTGATCCGCATGAGCGCGGTGAGCGCGGCCGTCAGCGCACCCGAAATCAGCAGAAGCACCACGAAGGTGGCGGCCAGGCCAACGATCAGCGCCAAGGTGCCATCCCATCCCTGGACGTTCGGCCCAGATTGCGTAAGACGGCCGACTTACACCGGGAAGCGCGCACGCGCACACCGCCGGGCAATGCCTGGCAACTCGGAGGTTGGTCTTCGGGTGAGGCGGGTTCTATATCCATTTCCTGCTCTCGGCCAGCAGCTCGCGGACCACGTCGCGCGTGCTCAGCCCTTCGGCCTCGGCGTCGAAGTTGACCACGATCCGGTGCGCCAGGATCGACGGCGCGATGTCCAGCACGTCGTCCATCGTGGGCATCGGCACCCCCCGGAACACGGCCCGCGCCTTCGCCCCCAGCACCAGGTACTGCGACGCGCGCGGCCCCGAGCCCCAGCTGATGTACTTCTTCGCGACATTCGCCTGTTCGTCGCCGCCGGGCCGGGTCGACCGGGCCAGACGCACCGCGAAGCGCACGATCGAGGGGGGGATCGGAATGCGGCGCACCAGTTGCTGCAACTCGATGATCTCGCGCCCGTGCACGACCGGATCGACCGGCACGTCCTGCACCTCCTGCGTCAGCGTGGCGATCTTCTCCTCCTCCTCGAAATCAGGGTAGCCGATCCGCAGGTCGAACATGAAGCGGTCCAGCTGCGCCTCCGGAAGCGGGTAGGTGCCTTCCTGCTCGATCGGGTTCTGTGTGGCCAGCACGAAGAAGGGCGGGTCGAGCGAGTAGGTGGTCCCCGCGGCGGTAACCTCCCGTTCCTGCATGGCTTCCAGGAGTGCGGCCTGGGTCTTCGGGGGTGTGCGGTTGATCTCGTCGGCCAGCACGATGTTGGCGAAGATGGGACCCCGCACGAAACGGAAGACCCTCTCGCCCGTGACCTTGTCCTCCTGGATCACCTCGGTGCCCGTGATGTCGGTGGGCATGAGGTCCGGGGTGAACTGGATACGGTGGAACTTGAGGTGCAGCGCATCCGCCAGGGTGGAAATGATCAGGGTCTTGGCCAGCCCCGGAACGCCCACCAGGAGGACGTGACCGTTCGCCATCATCGCGGTCACGATGCTGTCGACGATGTGCTGCTGCCCGACGATGCGGCGCTCCACCTGGCCGCGCAGATCGTCGGCGATCTCGCCCGCGCGTTGGAGGAGTTGGACATCGCGGTCGGTGGCGAGGTCGGGTGGGGCGGGGAGGGGGGGTGAGGAGGTGGGGTTCATGAACGCTCGCGTGGGGCGCGGGGAGCGGGCGGGGCCGTTGGCTTCGAAGGCCGCGAGTCAGCCGCTGTCGCCCGGTCCGGTGCCGCAGGCTGCTGTGGGAAGTGGAATCGGTCTCTTCGATAATGGGCGAAACCGCGTCCGACTTCAATCAAGGGACCGGTTTTCGGCGCTTGCGAAAATTTTCACAAGCGTTACTTTTCGACCGTGCACCGCACCCGCGAAGCGTGTTTCGCGGGGTTGATTCCGGGTGCCGTTTTCGTCAGCAGGAGGGTGATGCGTGCAGGACGGCGGTCGATCACCGCGACGGTCGTCCCGGGCCCTCGGAGATGCTGCTCGCTTTTCGGGATACGGAATCAGCTGGGTGCTCACGATCCTGCTCCTGGTCTGGGGAGGACGCGAGCTGGACGAGCGGCTCGGAACGACCCCGCTGCTCGTACTGCTGGGCGCGTTCCTGGGCGTCGGAGCGGGGTTCTGCACGCTCTACATCAGAGCGGTGGTCGAACCGGCAGCAAAGCGAAAGGAGATACCCGGCAGCGGGGAAGAACATCGGTGAAAGAGTCCATGACGTTCGTCGCCACTGCCGTCGGTCTCGTAGTCGCCGGAATCCTGGTAGCCTGGCCTCTGGGCGATAGCGGGGTGCGCAGAGCGGTTCTCGGCGCCGGCATCCTGGCCCTGGGCACCCAGCTTCCGTTGCACTTCCTGCTGAAGAGCTGGAAGGACCGGAACGACCGCTTTCTCGTCGCCGTGGTCGTCGGTTTCGCCGTCCGCGTGCTGGTCATCGGACTCGGCGTCCTGCTCTACGTCGTGTCCGGCCGGGTGGAACCCCTCCCCTTCATCCTTGCCCTGGGCGGGTTCCTGATCGCGGTGGTCTTTGCCGAAGCCTTCTTCGCGCACCGCCGGCTGAGCACCGCCACAACACCGGCCGGATCATGAGGGGAATGCTCGCGTTCGTTCAGGAGCACGCTGCCCCGCAGGACAGTGCGGCGTCGGGGCACGAGGGCGCCTTCGACCTGGGGGGGATGCTCGCTCACCATCTCCTGAACTCCAGCGAGTACGAGCTCCCCTTCGTCGGGGCGGTGCCCCTGCCCCGTTTCGACCCGATCCAGCTGGGGGGGCTCACCGTCGACATGTCGATCACGAAGCACGTGGTGTTGCTGCTCCTCGCGGCCTCGATCACTGCGGCGCTTGTCATTCTGGCGGCCCGTACCGTCGCTCGGCAGGGTATCGGAAGGGCCCCCAGCGGGTTCGCCAACGCCATGGAAGCGGTGGTGATCTTTCTCCGCGACGATCTCTGCAAGGAATGCATCGGTCACGGATATCAGCGCTTCGTGCCCATGATCCTCACCCTTTTCTTCTTCATCCTGACGATGAACCTCCTGGGGCTGGTGCCCTGGGGCGGCTCGGCAACGGGGAATCTTGCCGTCACGGCGACGCTGGCGGTCTCCACCTTCATCGTGACCGAGGTCTCGGGGTTCCGCACCCTGGGCCCGAGGGGCTACATGCGGACCATCTTCTTCACGCCCCCGGGGACCACGGGGTTCGTGAAGTATGCCATGCTGGTCATCATGACCCCCGTCGAGCTGCTGGGGAAGGTGACCAAGCCGTTCGCGCTGGCGATCCGTCTCTTCGCGAACATGACCGCCGGCCACATGCTCATCTTCTCGGTGCTCGGCTTCATCATCTTCTTCGGCAACCTCGCATTCGGGCGCTGGGCCATCGCCGGCGCCTCCTACCTCTTCGTGTCGGCGATCATGGTGCTGGAACTCCTGATCGCCTTCATCCAGGCCTACATCTTCGCCATGCTGTCAGCCGTCTTCATCGGGCTGATGCGGCACGAACACTAGCGTGAACAGCAGGATCCACCCGCCACATTCGAAACAACCCAGCAAAAGGGAAAGAGAACACAATGCTTGACACAGCCTTCAACCTCGTACAGGACGCGGCAGCCGCGGCGGCCACGGCCAAGAGCAACATGGCCCTGCATGGCGTGGGAATCGGCGCGGGACTCGCCGCCATCGGCGCGGGCCTCGGCATCGGCCGGATCGGCCAGGGAGCCGCGGAGGGGATCGCACGGCAGCCCGAGGCGGCCGGCGAGATTCGCGGTCTGGCCATGACGCTGGCCGGACTCGTCGAGGGAGCCGCCCTGTTCGCGATCGTCCTGGCGCTGGTCTTCCTCTTCGTCGCGTGAGACGCGCGGGCATGAGGAGTATCGGCCTGCCTGCCGGTGTCGCCGGACTGGTCCCGGTTCCCGTAGTCCCGGCGCTGGCGGAAGAGAGTGGCTGGGACAGTTTCTTCGCCATCGATTTCGGGCTCGCGTTCTGGACCGTCCTTACCTTCCTGACGCTGCTGGCCATACTCGCCCGGTTCGCGTGGACGCCGCTGATGGGCGCCCTCGATGCCCGTGAAAGGCGGATCCAGGGCGACATCGACGAGGCAAAGCGCCAGCGCGACGAGGCCGAGGCGCTGATCGCGGAGTACCGCGAGCAACTGGCCGATGGACGCCGGCAGGCGCAGGCGCTGGTGGCCGAGAGTCGCGAGGCGGCGGAAGAGCTGCGCAAGGACCTCGAGACGAAAGCGCGTGAAGAGAGCCGGGTTATTCTGGCCAACGCACGCCGCGAGATCGAGCGCGAGCGCGACGCGGCGGTCGACGCCGTGAGGCGCGAGGCGGTCGAGGTGGCCATGGCGGCCGCCTCCCGGCTGCTCGACGAGCGTCTGGACAGCGAGCGCGACCGCAAGCTGGTGACGGACTACATCGACGACCTTTCGGGTTCCGGGGGCGCCTGGACGTGAGGGAAGACACCATCGCCGCAAACTACGCCGAGACTCTCTTCGAATTGGCCGGGCGCCACGAGGGGGTCGAGGCCTTCGGTTCCGGTGTGGATGCCGTGGCCACGCTGATGGAGGATGCGCGCGTGCGCGAATTCCTTGTGACGCCGCGGGTCTCGGCGGGCGACAAGAAGGCGGCGCTGGGGAGGGCGCTGGAGGGCGTCGTGCCCCCGATGTTGTTGCGCTTCCTGCAGGTCGTCGTCGACAAGGGTCGTCAGCGGCTGCTTCCGGTGATCGCGACTGCCTACCAGGCGATGCTCGAGCGTCACCTGGGCCGACGCCACATGGAGGTTGCGGTGGCCCGGCCGCTTTCGTCCGCCGCGGAGGCCGACCTGGCGGCAAAGCTCTCGGCGGCGACCGGCGCGACGGTCATCCCGCATGTGAAGGTGCGGCCCGGGATCCTCGGCGGCATCGTGATCCGCGAAGGCGACACCGTGTACGACGGATCCGTGAAACGACAGCTCGACGCCATGCGGCGCAGGCTCATGGCCGCCGAGCTTCAACCATAGGATAGAGAAGAGAGGATATGTCGGATTCCCAACTCCGGGCGGGCGAGATCAAGAGCGTCCTCCTGGCAGAAATCGAAGGCTTCGAGGAGGCGCTCCACTCGGAAGAGGTGGGCGAGGTGCTCGAGGTGAAGGACGGCGTGGCGCGCATCTACGGGCTGACGAAGGCGATGGCCAACGAGATGCTGGAGATCACCGCGAGCGAGAGCGGCGAGCAGATCACGGCGCTGGCGCTCAACCTGGAAGAGGACAACATCGGCGCCGTGGTCATGGGCGAATGGGAAGGGCTCCACGAGGGCGACGAGGTGCGCCGGACGGGGCGGGTGCTGGATGTTCCCGTCGGCGACGGCTACCTGGGTCGCGTGGTGAACCCGCTGGGCGAAGCGGTCGACGGCGGTCCCGCGATCGAGACCTCCGCGCGGCGCCAGATCGACGTGGTCGCGCCCGGGATCGTGAAGCGGCAGCCCGTGAAGGAGCCGTTGCAGACCGGCATCAAGGCCATCGACGCGATGATCCCCATCGGCCGCGGCCAGCGCGAGCTGATCATCGGCGACCGCCAGACCGGCAAAACCGCCATCGCGATCGACGCGATCCTCAACCAGAAGGACACCGACGTCATCTGCATCTACTGCGCGATAGGCCAGCGCGCGGGGATGGTGGCGGGCGTGGTGGAGACCTTCCGGCATCACGGCGCCATGGACTACACCATCGTGGTCGCGGCCAACGCCTCCGACCCGGCCCCCATGCAGTACATCGCCCCCTACGCCGCGACGGCACTGGCGGAGCACTTCATGTGGCAGGGCAAGCACACCCTGGTCATCTACGACGACCTCTCCAAGCAGGCGCAGGCCTACCGGCAGCTCTCGCTGGTGCTGAGGCGGCCGCCGGGGCGCGAGGCCTACCCGGGCGACGTCTTCTACCTCCATTCCCGGCTGCTGGAGCGCGCGGCCAAGCTGTCCGACGAACTCGGCGGCGGGTCGCTCACAGCGCTTCCGATCATCGAGACGCAGGCGGGCGACGTGTCGGCGTACATCCCCACCAACGTCATCTCGATCACCGACGGCCAGATCTACCTCGAACCCGACCTCTTCAACTCGGGCGTCAGGCCCGCCGTGAACGTGGGGATTTCAGTCTCGCGTGTGGGCGGCGCGGCCCAGGTCAAGGCCATGAAAACCGTGGCCGGCCGTCTGCGTCTCGACCTCGCCCAGTTCCGCGCCATGGAGACCTTCGCCCAGTTCGCCTCCGACTTGGACGCGGCCACCCAGCGGCAGCTGGCGCGCGGACAGCGCACCGTCGAGATCCTCAAGCAGCCCCAGTACCAGCCGGTCCCGGTGGAGCAGCAGATCGTGGCCATCTTCGCCGTCACCAACGGCTACCTGGACGATCTCGATGTCGAGGACGTGCGCAAGTGGGAGCGCGGCTTCCTCGAGTTCGTCGGGAGCCGGTACGACGACGTGCTGATCGGGCTGAGGCAGGAAGGCAAGCTGACCGAGGACATCGAGGGGCGCCTGCGCGAGTGCATCGAGGAGTACAACCAGGTCTTCGCCGCCGAGTCGGGCGAAGCGATGGCGGGGGCCGCGTAGCATGGCGGGAGCCGGCGCCCGGGAGGTCATGCGGCGGATCAAGTCGGTCCGCAACACCCGCAAGATCACGCGCACCATGGAGCTCGTGGCGACCTCCAAGCTCAAGCGGGCGATGGACCGCATGCAGGCGGCCCGCCCCTACAGCGATGCGTTCCGCGAATTGCTGGGAAGCCTGAACGCCCCCGGCCTGGCGCACGAGCATCCCCTGCTGCGCCAGCCCGCCGAAACGAAGCGCGCGGCGGTGCTGCTGCTCACCGCGAACCGCGGGTTCTGCGGCGCCTTCAACGCCAACCTGATCCGGGAGGCGCGGGGGCGGCTGGATTCGCTCAAGGCTGAAGGCGTGCAGACCGAGCTGCACATCGCCGGCAAGAAGGGTCTGGCGTTCTTCCGGTTCCGGGGCTCCGCCATCGCGTCGGCGACGACCGAAATCGGCGACACGCCCACGTCGGAGGACGCCGAAGGGCTGGTCGCGCCGCTCCGCCGCGGCTTCGAGGAGGGCGATCTGGACGCCGTCTACATGGTCAGCGCCGAGTTCCGTTCGGCGATGTCCACGCCGGCGCGCATCGTGCGCGTGCTGCCCGTCGAGCCCACACCGGGGGCGCGTTCGGTGGACGCTTTTATCGTGTCCCCCCGCCCCGGGAGGCTGATCGGGCAGATCCTGCCCAGCTACCTGCGCATGACAGTGTACAGCGCCCTTGTCGAAAACGCGGCCGGGGAGCAGGGCGCGCGCCGCGCCGCCATGAAGAGCGCGACCGACAACGCGGGCGACATCCTCGAGACGCTCACCCGCACCTACAACCGAGCACGCCAGGGGCAGATCACCCAGGAGATCGCCGAGATCGTGGGTGGCGCCGCGGCGTTGGAATAAACATGACTTCCGGATTGACTGAGGGCCGCGCCGAAGCGGCCGGAGAAGACGAACAACATGGCTGACAACAACAACGGTCGCGTGGTCCAGGTCATCGGACCCGTCCTGGACGTGGAATTCCACCCGCAGCACCTGCCCGAGATCTACAACGCGCTCCACCTGGCCGCGAAGACCGAGTCGGGCCGCGAGATCGACTTGGTGGCCGAGGTGCAGCAGCACATCGGGCGCTCCCAGGTGCGGGCCGTGTCGATGAGTTCGACCGACGGCGTGCAGCGCGGCATGGAGGTGGTGGACACGGGCCGCGCGATCACGGTTCCGGTGGGCGAGCCCGCCCTGGGCCGCATCCTCAACGTGCTGGGCGAACCGGTGGACGAGCAGGGTCCGGTCGCGAGCGCGAACGGCGGCGAGGTCGAGCGCTGGCCGATCCACCGCCCCGCGCCCCGCTTCGACGACCTCGAGCCCAAGACCGAGATCTTCGAGACCGGGATCAAGGTGGTCGACCTGCTGGCGCCCTACGTGAAGGGCGGCAAGACGGGGCTGTTCGGGGGCGCGGGCGTGGGCAAGACCGTCATTATCATGGAGTTGATCAACAACATCGCCATGGAGCACGGCGGCCGATCGGTCTTCGCCGGCGTGGGCGAGCGCACCCGCGAAGGCAACGATCTGTGGCTCGAGATGAAGGAATCGGGCGTTCTAGACTCGACCGCCCTGGTCTACGGGCAGATGAACGAGCCACCCGGCTCCCGTCTGCGCGTGGGACTTTCCGCACTGACCGTCGCCGAGTACTTCCGCGACGTCGAGAAGCAGGATGTCCTCCTCTTCATCGACAACATCTTCCGCTTCACCCAGGCGGGCTCCGAAGTCTCGGCGCTGCTGGGCCGCATGCCCTCGGCGGTCGGCTACCAGCCCACGCTGGGCACCGAGATGGGCGAGCTGCAGGAGCGCATCACCTCGACGCGCGAGGGTTCGATCACCTCGGTCCAGGCCATCTACGTCCCCGCCGACGACCTGACCGACCCCGCCCCCGCCGCCGCCTTCGCCCACCTCGACGCCACCACCGTCCTCTCCCGCTCGATCGCCGAGAAGGGGATCTACCCCGCCGTCGACCCGCTCGATTCGCAGTCCCGCATTCTCGACCCGCAGTTCCTGGGCGAGCGCCACTACGAGGTAGCCGGGCGCGTCAAGGAGATCCTGCAGCGCTATAAGGACCTGCAGGACATCATCGCGATCCTCGGAATGGACGAGCTCAGCGAAGAGGACAAGATCATCGTTGGGCGCGCGCGCCGCATCGAGCAGTTCATGTCGCAGCCGTTCTTCGTGGCGACGGCGTTTACGAACATTCCCGGCTGCTATGTGCGGCTGGAAGAGACGATCGAGTCCTTTGAGCGGGTGGCGGCGGGCGAGTTCGACCATCTGCCGGAGCAGGCGTTTTTCATGAAGGGCGGGATCGATCAGGTGATCGAGGCGGCGCGCGAGATGGGCGTGGAGGCCTGACTGGTGGCGAGGTCGATGCGGCTCAAGGTGGTGACGCCTGAACAGGTGGTCTTCGAGGGGGATGCGCGGTCCCTGGTGGCGCCGGCCTGGGATGGGTGGGTGGGGATTCTGCCGGGGCACGCGCCGTTCCTGACGCTCATGGGGGAGGGGCCGCTTTCGGTGGAACCGGAGTCGGGGAGCAGGAGAGAGTTTAAGATTGGGGGGGGTGTGATGAAGGTGGAATCCAACGAGGTGACGGTACTGGCGGATCGGGTCGAGAGCGGGTAGCGGCCGCATAGGCGCCAGCCCATGAAACTCGACCTCCACGTACATTCGACCGCCTCCGACGGGACGGTGTCGCCGGAGGGGGTGGTGGAACGCGCGATTGCCGGTGGTCTCGACGTTCTCGCGCTTGCGGACCACGACACGGTGGCGGGGGTTGAGCGCGCGATCGCGGCTGCCCGGGATCGAATGTTGCACATCATTCCCGCCATTGAGATGAGCAGCACCTTCGAGGGCACGGATATCCACATCTTGGGCTACTTCGTGGACATCGAATCACCGGCCTTCGACACGCACACGCGGCGCAACCACAAGCGCCGGGGCGAACGCATGTCCGAGATGGTAGCCAAACTGGCCCGTCAGGGAATCACCATCACCCGCGACCAGCTGGGCGAGCAACGCGGCTCTGCCGAGGTCGCCTATTCGCGGCCCCATCTGGCACGCGCTCTGGTCAAGGCGGGCTATGCGAACAGCATCAGGGACGCATTCGCCCGCCTGATCGGAAACAACTGTCCCGCCTATGTGCCAACCCTGATTGCGACTCCCGAGGAGGTGACCGGCGTGATACTGTCCGCAGGCGGGATTCCGGTGTGGGCCCATCCGCCCGCCGAGTACTTTCTCCGCCTGCTGCCGCGGCTGCTGGGCGCCGGGCTGAGGGGCCTCGAGGCGTACCGTGCCACGCGCGTCTCCGCGGGCGTGGGCAAGCTGGAAAAGGTGGCCCGAAAGGAAGGACTGGTGCTGACCGGAGGGTCCGATTGGCACGGGCCGGAGGGCGGCTCCAGGCTTGGCGATTTCCATGTGACTGGGGATGAGGTGGGGGATTTCCTGGCGGCGGGGGGGATGTAGGGGGAAGGGGATATTGCCCGATGGTTGGCCCGTCACACATCCGCCATGAGTCGCGACAACCAGCCGCTGTGTGATCCTTGCATGCGGCTAAGTGTTTGCATGGCGTTCACATACGACCGATAGACTGTCCGCGCAACCTCAGGCCTGGGTCTGATCACTCGGGTCCGCGCCGTTTTCGTGGTCGGGCAGGGGGGAGAGAATGGTCTCCTCACATGCCCCTTGTACTCGACGGCTGTTTCCAATACGGTAACGGTAATGCTGCCTGGATGCCTCGCTTGGCGATGTTTCTTGCCAACTCCGGGTGGTCTGCCCGCAAGGGGGGGAGGGAGTGATGAGCGAAGACCCGGATCGCTGGAACGATGAGTGGAATGACCTCCCCGAAGATATGCACCGTTTCGCGACCCGCATTGGGCCGACGGACGAGCACATCCTGCTGCTGGGTCCGCCCGGTTCCGGGAAAGGGTATCTCGCCCGGATTCTTCATGAACTGAGTCTGAGGGCGGGGGGACCGTGGGTGACAGGGAACTGTGGAGTCTTCACCGAGACTCTGGCCGAAGCGCAACTGTTCGGACATATCAAGGGCGCGTACACCGGCGCGACCGACTCGAAGCCCGGACTGGTCGCGACCGCGGCGGGTGGTACCCTCTTTCTGGACGAGTTCGGCGCGCTTTCGCATGCGATCCAGGCGATGTTCCTGATCGTCGTACTCTGTGACTACGGTCACTGTGGTGTAGAGAAGCCACAGAGTTAGTATGATGTCAAGATCACCTCTTCCCTGGGTCGTAGGATTGATCATACTGGCCGCCTCGCCATCCGCTGCCCAACAGGTAGTCGAGATTGACTTCGAGGCCGGCCGGACCATCATCGACGACGAGTGGCGAGATATGGCCCCAGCCCATCTGGCCGTGGATTGGGACCGGAGAGTTTTCTACATCACCGACTCGGAGGAGCCGTATGGGGTCATGGCCTTCTCACTCGAGACGGGTGAATGGATTCGGACGCTCCGTACGCCGAAGGGCGAAGGCCCCGGTGAGATCATGGCTCGACCACGAGGTCTGGCTATTGCTCCCCATGGCGGACTCTACGTGATCGGCTATCCGCGGGTCATCGAATTGGACCTGGAGGGTAAGCCTCTCGATACATGGTTGCTGTCGTCACCGCCAGCCAAGACGGTCTGCAACTTCGGCGGTGAGCCGGCGGTCCCGGCCCAGGGAGGGGTGGTCAGGCGGAAACCCGATGGCTATGGCGAGACCATCGGGCCGGTCCTGTCCGAAGGCGACTTCGTCGCTCTCGCTGAACCCGACGTTGCCTTCATGAGTACCATGCAGGTATTCCAGTCCAACATTGCCTGCACGGATGATCGGGCTTACGTCCTCGTATCCTACAATGTGGGTCTGGACACCGTGTTCGTCTACTCTCGAAGTGGTGAGGACAGCAGAGTCCTGCTTCCAACCGAAGGCATCGAAGGAATGATGGATTGCAGATCATGGGGTTATGGTAATCTCCCCGAGGACCACTGCCGCGTCGCACTCTATGATTTGTATCCGTCCTTTGACGATTTGGGAAACCTCGTTCTGTTCGGACTCGACGATCAAGTCCATGGCATCATCATCGATCCTGAGACTGGTTGCCACGCGCTCGTGGAGGCCACGACAAAGAAACTCCACCGCCCGGTAGCGATTCATGCGGACAGTGTACTCGTGTTCCACTATACTCACGAGGAGCAGATCGTCGATGGTCAGCGCATTACGGGTCGCGTTCTAACTAGAGCCAACAAGGTTTCCATGCACCCGCTCCGTAGAGTCAGCGGTAATCCCTGTCCTGGAATGCTGCCATCCATCAAATCAAATGGAGAGTAGCCTCTTGATGAACGCCATCGTCCCCCCCAACCGGAGGGTTCATGGGAAGCACGAACAAGGTCTCGATACACCCGCTCCGAACCGTGAGCGGTGAGCCGTGCGAGAACCCTGAGCGAGGAAAGGGTAGCGGCCTGCTACCAGACATCGGCGAAAGGAGCTCATGACATGAGAACCGGCAGGACGTTTTCGAGCCGTGGCCATGGTGTTGGCGGGATGGCGCTTGCCGGATTCACGGCGCTCACGACCGCCTGCGCCTCGGGCGGAGGGGCTTCCCCACTCACCGGGGGGGAAGCCGAAGCTCTCTTTGCGGGCCTCACGGGCGTGTGGGTGCTGGACGAAAACAGCAGTACGATGCCCAAGCTGGAACTTCAGTCAGAGCCGACCAGGATCCCTTTCGAGGACATGGAACAAGCCCGCCAGGAGGCAGTCCGCAGGGGCGAGGAGGCGGCGCAGAGGGTGATGGCGGAGTTGGAGCCGATCTTCAGGGTGTTCCAGCGTCCGAGCACGCTGATCTTGCGGGTGGACGAGGAGAGACTGGTTTTCATGCCGACGCCCGGAGACAGCGTGGAGGCACCGATGAATGGCGAGTGGATCGAGCAAACACCGGGAGGGAAACCCGTCCGTACCCGGGTGTACTGGGATGACGACAGGCTTGCTCTCGAACACCGGCCGCATTCGGGAGGGCAAGTGCGGGCGGTTCTGGAAATCGTGGATGGTCGGCTGCAGATTACCACCAGGATGCGGGTCATGCGCACGGCTGTGCCCCCGTATGTCCTGGTGTACGACCGGGACGAAGGCGGGCCGGGGGATTCCCGGTGGCCACCACTGCATTTGACAGCCCCCCCAACACCCCACTATGATTAAGATCTGTACCTGCCCTCCCAGAGGGCGGATCGCCGCGGCTGCCGCGGCAACGACAAGTCAGGAAGAAGAGGACTGACCGCCTCTCACCCCCAGCTCTTTGGGCTTCCGGGTCACAGGTCGGCGGGAGCGGAGGCTCCGTCCGGCAGGTCATGTGGCCCGGGTTTTCCGGGCTTTTCTGTTGCCCCCAGCCGCGTCGCTGACGGAAAGAACGGCGGGAGAGCCGCCAACGACAACGGGAGGGACTCAAGATCGCAGAAAAACGCGTCCGGGTGAACGAGCAGATCCGAATCAGCCCGATCCGGTTGATCGCCGAGAACGGGGGCCAGGTCGGGATCGTTTCCCTGGACGAAGCACGTGCCAGAGCCGCCGCGACGGGACTCGATCTGGTGGAGGTGGCGCCGGATTCGAGGCCGCCCGTGGTCCGGATGATGGACTACGGGAAGTTCAAGTACAAGGCGGCTCGTGCTGCCCGGGAGGCGAGGAGGAAGCAGCACACGACCCAGATCAAGGAAGTGAAGTTCCGGCCGGGAATCGAGAACCACGACTACGAGTTCAAGCTGCGCCACGCCCGCCGCTTTCTCGAGGAGGGAAACAAGGTCAAGCTGACCATGATGTTCCGCGGCCGGCAGATCACGCACCCCGAACTGGGGCGCCAGGTGCTGCTGCGCCTCACCGAGGACCTCACCGAACTCGGGAAGATCGAGCAGTACCCGAACTTCGAGGGCCGCCAGATGTCCATGATTCTGACCCCGCTGAAGGACTGACGGAGAACGGGCCGCCCCCTCCCGGCGCAATCCCGGGAGTACGGCTGCGCTTCTCCGCTCACCCCACGAACAGAATGCTCAGGGAGTACCCATGCCGAAGATGAAGTCGAACCGGGGCGCCGCGAAGCGGTTCCGCACAACCGGAAAAGGAAAGCTCGTGAGGATGCGGGCCAACAAGTCCCACATCCTCACGAAGAAGAAGAGAAAACGGAAGCGCCGCCTCCGCTCGGCGACGTCGGCGTCCAAGGCCGACGTGGCGCGGGTGCGCCGGATGCTCCCTGGAACATAGGAGGACGAGACCATGCCGCGCTCGACTCGCGCTGTCGCACGCAACAAACGCAAGAAGAAGGTCCTCAAGAACGCCAAGGGGTACTTCGGCGGGCGGAAGAACCTGTACCGCACGGCCAAGGACGCGGTGGAGAAGGGCTGGGAGCACGCCTACCGCGACCGGAAGAAGAAGAAACGCAACTTCCGCCGCCTGTGGATCACCCGCATCAACGCCGCCGCACGCCAGCACGACCTCTCCTATTCCCGCTTCATGAACGGACTGCGCCGCGCCGGGATCGAACTGGACCGCAAGGCGCTCGCCGATCTGGCCATCCGCAGTCCGCACGCCTTTTCTTCCCTGGCGGACCGGGCGAAGTCGGCGCTGGAGAACTGATGGTGGCTGAACCCCTCGTGGCAACGAGGGATTCGGCCCCGGACCGCTAGAACCGCGCCCGGCCGGGTGGGGTACGGATCCGTGATCGAAGATCTCCGGAAGCTCGAGGCGGAAGCCCGGACGGCGATCCGCCAGTCATCGGACGCCGATGAACTGGAGCGGGTTCGCGTCCGGTATCTGGGCCGCAAGGAGGGTCTGGTCTCGGGTTTGCTCAGGCAGCTGGGCCGTCTGAGCCGCGAGGAGCGGCCGGCGGCGGGTGCCGAGGCCAATCGGGTGAAGAAGGCCTTGGCCGGCGCGCTGGAGGAGCGTTCACGGGAACTCGCGGCGGCGGCGGCCCCCGACCCGGACCGGCTCGATCTGACGTTTCCGTCGCGCGCGAAGTGGCGGGGTACGGTGCATCCGGTCAGCCAGGTCATCGACGACATCTGGGCCATCTTTCGTAGCCTGGGGTTCGTGCGCGCCAGCGGTCCCGAGGTGGACACCGAGTGGTACAACTTCGTCGCCCTGAACACGCCGCTGGACCACCCCGCCGCCGACGAGCAGGACACCCTATACCTTGCTCCCGGCCTGTTGCTTCGCAGCCACACCTCACCGGTCCAGATTCGCATCATGGAGAAGTATCCGCCGCCGATCCGGATCATCGCGCCGGGCATGGTCTATCGGCGCGACACGTACGACGCGACGCACACGCCCGCCTTCGCCCAGATCGAGGGGCTGGTGGTGGACGAAGGGGTGACGTTCGTCGACTTCAAGGCCACGCTGGCCGAGTTCGCGCGGCGGTTCTGGGGGCCGGGGACGCAGGTGCGCTTCCGTCCGTCGTTCTTCCCGTTCACGGAGCCGTCGGCGGAGGTGGACGTGAAGCGGGTGATCGTGCGGGAAGACGGCAGCGAGGAGGAGACCGACTGGATCGAGATCATGGGCGCGGGGATGGTCGACCCGGCGGTGCTGGAGAACGTGGGCTACGACTCGGAGCGCTACACGGGGTGGGCCTTCGGGATGGGGCCGGCGCGGGTGGCGCTGCTGCGGCACGGGGTCAGGGATCTGAGGTTGTTCTACGAAAACGACATGCGGTTTCTGGGGCAGTTCAGATGAAGGTCTCGTACCGGTGGGTGCGCGACGTGGCGCCCGGGATCGGGCTGACGCCGGCCGAGGCGATGGAGCGGCTGGCGCTGCGCGGGGCGCCGGTGGAGGAGGTCGTGGATCTGGCGGAGGGGCTGCGTGATGTGGTGATCGGGCGGGTGCTGGAGGCGCGGCCGCACCCGAACGCGGACCGGCTGACGCTGTGCCGGGTGATGGGGCCGGATGGAGAGGTGCCGGTGGTTTGCGGGGCGCCGGTGGTGGTCGAGGGTGGGTACTATCCGTTTGCGCCGGTCGGCGCGGTGCTGCCGGGCGGATTCAGGATCGGGAAGCGCAAGATTCGCGGAGAGGTCAGCCAGGGCATGCTCTGTTCCGAGCGCGAACTGGAACTGGGCGAGGACCACGCGGGGATCATGCTGCTGGACGGCGAGTACGAGCCTGGGGCGCCGTTTGCGCAGTCGGTCGGCCTGGACGACGTGCGGCTCGATGTCGAGGTCACCCCCAACCGGGGGGACCTGCTCTCGCATGTGGGGATCGCGCGGGAACTGCACCCCGAGGGTCAGGCGGGCATCTCGCTGCCGGAGTTGCCGGGGGGGACGCCGGCGGTGGCCGCGAACTTCGCGCGAGGGAGCGCGGAGGCGGTCTCGGCGGGTGTGCGCATTCGCATAGAGGACCCGGACCTGTGTTCGCGGTACCTGGGGGCCGTGATCCGGGGCGTCGAGGTGGGGCCGTCGCCGCGCTGGCTGGCGGATCGTCTGCGGGCCGCCGGGGCGCGTCCCGTCAACAACGTCGTGGACGCGACCAACTACCTGATGCTCGAGCTGGGGCAGCCGCTCCACGCCTTCGACCTGGCCCTGCTGGCGGACGCCACGATCGTGGTGGGGCGGGCCCGGCCGGGCGAGTCGCTGGTCACCCTGGACGGGGAGAATCGCGCGGTCACCCCCGAGATGCTGATGATTCGCGACGCGGAGGTGCCGGTGGCGGTGGCGGGGGTGATGGGGGGAAGGGACTCCGAGGTTTCGGGCGAGTCGGTGGACATTCTGCTGGAGTGCGCGCTCTTCGAACCGCGCCAGGTGAGGGCCACGCGGCGCGCGCTGGGCATGTCCACCGATGCGAGCTACCGCTTCGAGCGCGGCGTCGATCCGGTCACGATGGAGACGGCGCTGATGCGGGCGGCGGCGCTGATCGTGGCGGTGGCGGGGGGGAGGGTGGAGGGCGAGGTCATCGATGTTCATCCGGGGCCCTGGGAGGCTCCGGTGGTGTCGCTCAGGCCTTCGCGCGTCGGGCATGTGCTCGGCGTCGAGTTCACGCCGGACGAGATCGCCGCGCTGCTGACACCGCTGGGCTATTCGGTGACGGAACGGGGCGCCGGCGCGCTCGAGGTGGTGGTGCCCGGCCACCGCAGCTACGACACCCTGCGCGAGGTGGACCTCATCGAGGAGGTGGCCCGCACGCACGGCTTCGACGACTTCCCCGAGGTGATGTCCCCCGCGCGGCCCGGAACCGTGCCCGACGACCCGCTCTTCCAGCTCGAGGACACGCTCAGGGCGCTGCTCGCCGCCGACGGAATCAGCGAGGCGCAGACCCCGGCGCTCGGTCCCGCCGCGCACGGCGACGTGCCGCTGTCGAACCCGATGTCGCGCGACGAGGGCTACCTGCGCCGCGACCGGCTTTCGGGGCTGCTGACGCACGTTGAGAGGAACATGGCGCGGGGTGAGCGCGATGTGCGCCTCTTCGAGATCGGGACCGCGTTCGCGCCTGCGTCGGCGCCGGGTGAGGCGCCCGCCGAGTCGTCCCGGGTGGCGGTGGTGCTGACGGGACGGAGGGCGCCGCCGCACTGGTCGGGCCCGGGGGAGGTGTTCGATGTATATGACATGGCCGGGGTGCTGGAACTGGTGGCGGCGGAGGCGTATCCGGGGGGGCGGGTGGTGCCGGCGGAAGGTGGCGCGGAAGAGGCGCCGTATGTGGGGGGGCGGGGGTATGTGGTGGTGAGCGGGTCGGGGGAGGTGGTGGGGTGGGGGGGTGAGGTGGTACCGGGCGCGATGGACCTGCCGCGCTGGGCTGGGGTGGTGGTGGGGGGGGAGGTGGTGCTGCCGTCTTCTCCCGTGCCCAGGCCGGAGGTGACGGCGCGCGACCTGCCGGACCAGCCTGCCATTCAGCGCGATCTGGCCTTCCTTGTGGGCGCGGATACGGCGGTGGGCAAGGTTCTGGAAGTGACTCGCAAGGGTGCCGGCAAACTCCTGGAAGCGGTCGAGGTGTTCGATCTCTACGAGGGCGACGACCTTCCGCCTGCAACGCGATCGGTGGCCTTGCGCTTGCGTTTTCGCGCCCGGGGCCGAACCCTGACGGACAAGGAAGTCGACAAGGCCTGTCGTCGGGTGCTCAGGAAAGTCAAGGAGGAGACCGGTGTCGAAGCAAGGAGTTGAGCAGTTGGCCGGTTCTCCGGCACCGGGACTGGACTCGTTGGAGACGGCCATCGACCTGGCCATCGCCGAGGTCCGCGCGGCCCGGGAACGAGCGGCCGAGGCGGAGAAACAGGCCGAACAGACCGCGGCGATGCTGCGGCAGTTCGTGGAGGGCGAGGAGGACCCCGGGACGCTCTCCCGGCGCGTCGCGGCGCTCGAGGCGGAAAACCGGGACCTGCGCCGCCGGATCGAGCTGGGCCGTGCGGGAATCGACCGAATCGCGGCCAGCATCCGCTTCCTGGAAAACAGGCAATGAGCGACGCGCCGCGCGGCCCGGTCACGACAGTCCGGGTTGAGATCGCCGGCAACAAGTACACGTTGCGGACCGACGCGGACGAGGCGTACACGCGGCGCTGCGCGGCCCTCGTGGACGAGCGCATGCGGCAGATCGGGGGCCAGGCCCAGATGGACGCGAGGAAGACCGCCATCATGGCGGCGCTTTCCCTGTCCGACGATCTGTTGCAGCAACAGGAGAAGTTCCGGGAACAGGCACTGGCGCTCGCGGGGCGCATCGAGGAGGCGCTGGGCGACGAGCGGTCCGGGGAATCCGGCTGATGGATAGCAGCCCGCGGACAATCCCTCCCGGCATTCGAGCTGGCGAGGGAAGCCCGCGGCTGTCGCGGCGCGCCTGGCTTGCCGCCGCGTCCGGCACGGCGGCCACGGGCCTTGTCATGACCCGCTGGGACGCACTGAAGGCCACCGCCCAGGAGGCGTCCCCCGCTGCCCCCGATCCCACCAGGATCCCGGGACGGTTCGTTTCCGAGGTCGGAACGCGCGCACCCGGGGAACAGCCCCGCCGCCTGTTGAGAACCCTGGCCCTGTCCAGCTCCTCGCGCACCCCGCTGCAGGACCTTCACGGCACGATCACCCCCTCCGACCTTCACTTCGAGCGCCACCATGCGGGCGTGCCGGACATCGCGGCCCGGGACCACGAGCTGCTCGTGCACGGCATGGTCGAGCGCCCGACGGTGTTCAGCATGGCGGACCTGAAGCGCTATCCGCAGACATCGCGCATCTGCTTCATCGAGTGTTCCGGCAACGGCGGCGGCGCCTATAACCGCGACCGCATGCCGACCGCGATCACTCCCCAGCAGCTCGACGGATTGCTCAGCACGAGCGAATGGGCCGGGGTGATGCTATCGACGATCCTGCGCGAGGTCGGGGTGCGCCCCGGCGCCAGTTGGATCCTGGCCGAAGGGAGCGACGCGGCCGTCATGTCGCGCAGCGTCCCGCTGGACAAGGCCATGGACGACGCCATGCTCGCCTACGTGCAGAACGGCGAGGCGATCCGCCCGGAACAGGGCTACCCGGTGCGGCTGCTGCTTCCGGGCTGGGAGGGCAACGCGCAGGTCAAGTGGCTGCGGCGCATTGAGGTAACCGACCGGCCCACCATGACGCGGGACGAGACTTCGCGCTACACGGACCCCCTCAAGGACGGGACGGCGCGGCAGTTCAGCTTCGTGATGGACGCGAAATCGGTCATCACCTTCCCGTCGTACCCGTATGTGCTGCCGGAGCGGGGATGGTGGGAGATCGAGGGGCTGGCGTGGTCGGGGCGGGGGCGGATTACCCGGGTCGAGGTCAGCACGGACGGGGGGCGCTCGTGGACCGATGCCATGTTGCAACCGCCGATCCTGTCGAAGTCGACCGTGCGCTTCCGTCACCTGTGGAACTGGAACGGCCTCGAAACGGTGATCCTGAGCCGGGCCACGGACCAGACCGGATACGTGCAGCCCACCGTGCACCAGTTGTGGGAGGCCCGCGGGGACCGCACCTCGTATCACCAGAACCATCAGCGCGCCTGGAAAATTGCCGCGGACGGGGGGGTGACCTTCGGGCTGGGGGACCTGCTGTGAGGGCTGTCGGGGCGACGGTCTCGGTGCTGGTGACCCTGCTCGCGGCGTGCTCGCCCGAGGTGCCCGCGCGATCCGCTGCCGCGGAGGAATCCGACTTTTCCGCACTCCCGGCTCATGCCCCTGAGCACTTCGGGTTCGGCGCGCCCGCGTCCGCCGACCGCGTGGCCCGGTGGGACATCGACGTCAAACCCGATGGCGAGGGTTTGCCGCCCGGGAGCGGTTCGGTCGCCGAAGGCCGGATCATCTACGAGACGTATTGTCTTCAGTGCCACGGTCCCACCGGCACCGAGGGGCCGAACGACCGCCTCGTCAGCGCTGGAGAATGGGACCAGTGGCCCGCGGGGAGAACCGTGGGCGGGTACTGGCCGTACGCGACGACGCTCTTCGACTACACGCGCAAGGCGATGCCCCAGACCACGCCCGGAACGCTCGGCGACGACGAGGTCTACGCGGTGGTCGGCTATGTGCTCCACCTCAGCGGGATCGTTTCCGCGGACGCGGTGATGGACTCCGCGTCGCTGGCGGCGGTCGAGATGCCTGCCCGCGACCGCTTCGTCCCCGACGACCGAACGGACGGACCGGAGATTCGATAGTTTTCAGCTTGCGCTGAATTCGGCGCCGGGACTATTGTAGTCACGCAACTTTGGAAGCCGCGGGCCGGGTGGGCCGGCCCTGGCCGTCAACGAATCACATGACCGGACGCCGTTTCGGTCTTGGAGAGAATACATGGATCCGCTGGGTATTGGCCTGGCGGTCGGTGCGGTGTCTGTCGCCGCAGTTCTGGCGTATCTGCTGGGGAGGGGCCGGGAGCGGGCCCGGCAGCTCCGAGAGAAGGAAGCAGCAAAAGACGAAGCCTCGCTGATCCGCAAGCGCGCACAGGACGACGCTGACAATCTGCTCCGATCCGCCGAGCTAAAGGCGCAAGAGACGAGATTTCGTCTGCGCGAATCCTGGGAAGAGGAGGAGAGCCGGCGCAGGGAGGAGGTGAAGCGGGGCGAACGCCGGCTGCTGCAGCGCACCGAGGCCGCTGACCGCAAGTCCGACCAGCTCGACCACCGTCAGGACTCGCTGGAAGAACGCTCCCGTGCTCTGGATGGCCGTCTGGGCGACCTGAAGAACCGGGAACGGCAATTGGCGGAGCGGGTGACCGACGTGGATCGGGCGCTGGCCGAAGCCCATGAGCGCCTGCAGTCCGTAGCGGGACTGACCGCCGAGGAGGCGAAGGCACAGCTGATCGAGGCCCTCGAGGACGAGGCCCGGGCCGACGCCGCCAACCACGTGCGGGAAATCCGCGAAGAGGCCCAGCGCACCGCAGATCGTGAGGCCAAGAAGCTGGTGGCGATGGCGATCCAGCGCATGGCCGCGGACGAGGCCGCCCAGCTCACCGTCTCGGTCGTACAGCTCCCATCGGACGAGATGAAGGGGCGGATCATCGGTCGCGAGGGGCGCAATATCCGGGCCTTCGAACAGGCGACCGGGATCGACGTGATCATCGACGACACGCCCGAAGCGGTCGTTCTGTCGGGGTACAACCCGATCCGCCGAGAAGTCGCGCGCGTCGCCCTGGCGAAGCTGATCGAGGATGGGAGGATCCACCCGGGCCGCATCGAGGAAATCGTGGCCAAGAGCCAGGCCGAAGTCGAGGTCGAGATGCGGGAGGCCGCGGAAGAGGTGCTGTACGGGCTCGGAATCCACAACGTGCACGCCGAGATCGTCAAGATCCTCGGCAACCTGAAGTTCCGTACCTCCTACGGTCAGAACCAGCTTGCCCACTCCCGCGAGGTCGCGGTGCTCGCCGGGAACATGGCCGCCGAGATGGGCCTCGACGTACAGATGACGCGGCGGGCGGGCCTGCTGCACGATGTCGGAAAGGGTCTCACCCACGAGCAGGAGCTGAGCCACGTCGAACTGGGCCATCGACTGTGCAAGCGGTACAAGGAACCCGACCTGGTGCTCAACTCCATTCGCGCGCACCACGACGAAGAACCCCACCGGTACGCGGAAGCCTGGCTCGTCACCGCCGCGGACGCCATCAGCGGGGCCCGGCCGGGGGCCCGGCGCGAGATGTTCGAGGGGTACGTCAAGCGGCTCGAGAAGCTGGAGGGGCTGGCCACCGAGCATCCCGGAGTGGAGCGCTGCTTCGCGATCCAGGCGGGCCGCGAACTCAGGGTCATGGTCCAGCCCGAACGGGTGTCGGACGAGGACATGGCACGCATCTCCGAGACGGTGGCCCGGAAGATCGAAGGCGAGTTGCAGTACCCCGGGCAGATCAAGGTGGTCGTGATTCGCGAGACGCGGGCCATTGATTTCGCTCGCTGACGTCACGCGGCAACTCCCACCCCGATGGATACCTCAACCAGACAGGACGACATGTCGGCAAAGATCATCTCAGGCAAGGACATCGCCCGGACGATCCGGGACGAGCTCAACGAGCAGGTGGCTGAACTGGCCGGCGAAGGGCTGGTTCCGGGACTCGCCACAGTGCTGGCGGGCGACGACCCGGCCAGCCGGCTATACGTGGGCATGAAGAACAGGGCGGCCGCCGAGGCGGGGATCCACTCGCGCCAGGTCACCCTGTCCGCGGAGACCACGGAAGACGAGTTGCTCGGTCTGATTGCGGAGCTGAACGCCGATCCGGCAATTCACGGCATCCTGGTGCAGCTGCCGTTGCCGCGCCAGATCGACGAGTCCAGGGTCCTGCTCGCGATCGACCCGGAAAAGGATGTCGACGGGTTCCATCCCGTGAATGTCGGCCGTCTCGCTACTGGCGATCTCGATGTCCTGGCGCCGTGTACGCCGCGCGGCGTCATCGAAATGCTGTTGCGCAGCGGGGTCGATCCTTCGGGGAAGCACGTCGTAGTGGTGGGCCGATCGAACATCGTGGGCAAACCCATGGCGCTGCTTCTCCTGCGCCGCGCGCCCGGCGGCAACGCCACGGTGAGCGTGGCCCACAGCCGCACCAACGACCTGGGCGCGCTTACCCGCACCGCCGACGTGCTGATCGTCGCCGTGGGGTGGCCCAATACCATCACCAGGGACATGGTGAAGCCCGGCGTCACCGTCATCGACGTGGGCACGAACCGCGTGGACGATCCAACTCGCGAGCGCGGCTACCGGGTCGTCGGCGATGTGGACTTCGAGGGCGTCAGCGAGGTGGCCGGCGCGATCACGCCGGTGCCGGGCGGGGTGGGTCCCATGACGATCGCGATGTTGCTGGCCAACACCGTCGAAGCCGCGATCCGGTTGCGGGCAGCGGGTCGGTGACGGACCGAACCCTCGATCTGTTCGCGGAGGCAGCTCCGTCGCAGGGTGGGGTGGATCGTCCTTCCGGGAAGGACCAGCCCCCGGCCCCGCGCGTGTGGACGGTGCGTCAGGTCAATCGCGCCTCCCGCCTCCTCCTCGAGGAGAGCTTGCCGCGTCTGTGGGTCGGCGGCGAAGTCACGAACTTCCGCAGGCAGCGATCCGGCCACTGCTACTTTACCCTCAAGGACGAGTCGGCCCAGCTACGCTGTGTCATGTTCCGGCGCGACGCCGCGCGGCTGCCGGCCGATCCCGACGAGGGGATGACGCTGCGTGTCTTCGGCGGCCTGACGCTGTACGAGGCCAGGGGCGTGTTTCAGCTGATCGTGTCGAAGCTCGAGACCGAGAGCAAGGGGGGCATGTGGAAGCTCGCCTTCGACCGGTTGCGGGCGCGGCTCGACGCGGAGGGGCTTACGGACCTGGGGCGCAAGCGTCCATTGCCGGCCTTCCCGGGAACGGTGGGTATCGTGACTTCGCCGACCGGCGCGGCGCTGAGGGACATCGTGGCGGTGATCGCCCGGCGCGCTCCCTGGTTGCGTGTGCTCGTGCGCGCGACGCGGGTGCAGGGGATGGGGGCGGGGGACGAGATAGCGGCGGCCGTGTCGCTGGTGGCTGCGGTCCCCGGCGTGGATGTGGTCATCGTGGCGCGGGGTGGTGGTTCGATCGAGGACCTGTGGGGGTTCAACGAGGAGGCGGTCGCGCGGGCGGTGGCCCTGAGTCCGGTGCCGGTGGTGTCGGGGGTGGGCCACGAGACGGATGTGACGATCTGCGATCTGGTCGCCGACCTGCGCGCGGCGACGCCGTCGGCCGCCGCCGAGACCGTGGCGCCTGATCGGCAATGGGTGGGGAAGCGTCTGGACGCAATGGGCCAGAGGCTCGGACGGGGTCTTGCGGGGCAGGTGCGGTCGCGTCGCTGGTGGCTGGATCAGCTGGGCGACTCCCTCTTCCGCCGCGGGCGCCGCCGGGTGCAGGCGTCCCGGGACAGGCTGGACGCCGCGAGGCTGCAGATGGCGGCTGGGGTGCGCGCCCGGATCCGTCGGGAAGCAGGCCGACTGTCCGAGGCGGCCGCCGCCCTCGACGCGCTGTCACCTCTGTCGACCATGGCCCGCGGGTACGCCGTGCCCCTCGATCGCGACGGGAAGCTCCTGCGCCGGATCGGGGACTTTCCGCGCGGGAGGGGGTTCAAATTGCGGGTGGTGGACGGGTATGTTCCATGCGCGGCTACTGGGCGGCCGGTGGAAGCCGCCACCCACGCCGCGAAGCAAGCGACGGGGGACGACCGTGGCCAATGACGTCGGACTCGACGCGCGGCTGAAGCGAATCGAACAGATCGTCGCGGCACTCGATTCGGACACGCTGGATCTGGACGAAGCCCTGGCCCTCTTCGAGGAGGGTGTGGCCCATCTGGGACAAGCCCGGGAGATGCTTGCCAGGACCGAGCTGCGCGTCGAGGAGCTGATCGGGCCCGAGGGGGACTCGGTGGGCGAAATGCGCGTGGGGGATGACGGGGGGACGGGGGAAAACGGCGATGGCTGACCCTTCCCTTGCCGCCTTTCTCCGGAGTCGGCGAAAGCCGGTCGAACGTGCACTTCATCGGTCTGCGGACGCTCTGGCGGCTACCCTGTCCCCCCGGCTCGGGGCGGCGGTGCGAGCCGGCGTTCTGAGCGGCGGGAAGCGCCTCCGCCCGATCCTGCTTGTAGTCGCCTACGAAGAGGTGGGGGCTCTCCCCGCCGACCCGCTCTACGACCTGGCCGCCTCGGTCGAGCTGATCCACGCCTATTCCCTGGTGCACGATGACCTTCCCTGCATGGACGACGCACCGCTCAGACGCGGGAACCCCACGGTGCACACCGTTCACGGAGTCGATACGGCCACCGTGGCCGGGGCCCTGCTGATCCCCTGGGCCGCCAACCAGGCCTACAATGCCTCGCTCGCCCTGGGCCGGACCGAGGGCCAGGCCCGCGATATCGCCGCCTTCCTCCTGGAGGCCGCCGGAGCCGGGGGCATGATCGGGGGACAGGCGCTCGACCTGCTGGGCGAGGGACGGTCGCTCGACGAAGGCGAGTTGGCGGAACTGCACGCCCTGAAGACGGGGGCGCTGCTCGTGGCATCCCTCGGAATGGGGGCGATGGCGGCGGGCGCGGCGACGGAACTGCTCGCGGCGCTGGGGGTCTTCGGCAAGGACATCGGGCTGGCCTTTCAGGTCACCGACGACGTGCTCGACGCCACCGCGACCGCCGATGTCCTCGGCAAGCGCCCTTCCGACGCGGAGATGCAAAAGTCGACCTACGTCGCGCTGCTGGGTGTCGAAGGAGCACGCGCCCGTGCCCGGGGACTGGTGGCCCGTGCGACGGCGGCACTCGACCGGGTCGGGTTGGCCGCCCCGCGTTTGCGCCAGCTTGCCCGCTACATTGTGGAGCGCAGGCGATGACGAAACAGCGGTTTCGGCGTGTCGCGATCATTGGGCGCGAGGGCTCGGGGCGGAAACGGATCCGGGCGGCCATCGACGAGATCAAGGCGGTTGCCCGCGACTTCGACGCCTCCGTGGCGGTGGAACCCATGCTCACCGCTCTCGTTCCGGACGTGACTCCGGTCGACCTCGAGCGCGACGAGATCGATCTCCTCATCTCGCTGGGCGGTGACGGCACGCTCCTGAGAGCCGCGCGCTCGGTTTTCGGCCGCGATATTCCCGTTCTGGGCATCAACCTCGGCAGCATGGGTTTCCTCACCTCGGTGTCGGAGGAGGGGATTGAGGACGGCCTGCACCAGGTGCTGGGCGGTCGCTACGTCATCGAGGCGCGGAGGACGTTGGAGGCAGAGGTTCGTTCGCCCGGTGGGGAGGTTCGTGAATCCTACCGGGTCCTCAACGATGTCGTGGTGCACAATGCCGGTGCCGCCCAGGTGCTCCTGCTCGACCTCTGGGTGGGGCCGCAGGACGGCCTGGACGAGATCGGCAGCTTCTCCGGCGACGGGGTCATTCTGGCCACGCCTACCGGCTCCACGGCCTATTCCTTGTCAGCGGGAGGCCCCATTGTGGTTCCGGAGATGAACTGCTTCCTGGTCACGCCCATTCTGCCGCACACGCTGGCCGTCCGTCCCCTGGTCGTGCCCGGCCGGGAAGAGATCACGGTCACCGCCCTCGACCGCCGCGAACCTCTCTTCCTGACCGCCGACGGACAGGAGGGCGGCCCCGTGGGGCACCTGGACCGCGTCGTCGTGCGCATGGGTTCGGTGACAGTTCCGTTGGTAAGGCTGCCCGAACACTCGTTCTTCGCCACGCTGCGCCAGAAGTTGAACTGGGCGGCCAGGCCCTTCGACGGCGGCTGACCCGTTCCGCCATGTCGGCGCCCGCTCGGCGACCCCATGTTCGGTGATCATGCTGATTGAGCTAAGAATCCAGAACTTCGCGGTGCTCAAGGACTTATCCGCATCGCTTCAAGCGGGACTCAATGTCGTGACGGGGGAAACCGGGGCCGGCAAGTCCATCGTGGTCGATGCGGTGGAGGTGTTGCTGGGGGGGCGCGCATCGGCGGGTGTGGTGCGCAGCGGCGAGGGGCGTGCGCTGGTGGAGGGCGTGGTGAGGGTCCAGGGACGGGACGAGGTGGCCGGTCTTCTCGCCGAACTGGGGCTCGAAGCCGAAGACGGCCACCTGATTCTGCGTCGCGAGGTGCGTGCCGAGGGGCGCAGCCGCGGATGGGTGAACGGGTCGCCGGTGACCGCGGGCGTCCTGCGGCGGATCGGGTCGCTGCTGGTGGACATCCATGGACAGCACGAGCACCAGCGGCTGCTGTCGGGGGACTTTCAGCGGGCGGTGCTGGACGCCTTCGGCGGGTGCGAGGATCTGGCGGCGGAGGTGGAGGCGGCCTTCCGGCGGATCGCGCGTCTGCGACAGAAGGCAGGCGCGCTCGAGGAGCGCCGGCGCGAACTGGAAAGCCGTGCCGACTTCGTCCGTTTCCAGCTGGGCGAGATCCTCGGCGCGAAGATCCGGGCGGGCGAGGACGAGGAGCTGCGCACAGAGGCCAACCGGCTGGCTAACGCCGATCAACTGGCCCGCGAGAGCCACGCACTCCATGAGGCGCTCCAGACCGAAGACGACTCCGTCACCGACCGCCTTGCCGACGCGGCCGCCCGCCTGCGCCGCCTCGCCGACACGGATCCCTCCCTCGCGCCATTTGCATCAACCCTGGAGGACGCGTACCACCAGATCTCCGACACGGCCACCGAACTCTCGCACTACGCCGCCGGCATCGATCACGACCCCGCGCGGCTGGAATCCCTGCGCGAACGGCAGGCGCTGCTGGAACGGTTGCAGCGCAAGTACGGTCCCGCACTGGCCGACGTCATCGCGAAGGGCGAGGCGCTGCAGGGCGAGCTGGACGAGCTCGACGCAGCCGACTTCGATGTCAACGCCCTCAACCGTGACCTCGATCGCGCGAAAGCGCAATGGGACACCGCGGCCACCGAACTTTCACGGAAGCGCCGCAAAGCGGGAGACCGGCTTTCCCGCGCGGCCATGGCCGCCTTTCCGGGGCTCGGTCTCGAGGGCGCCCGTTTCGAGGTGTGTTTCGAGAAGCTGGCCGCGCCGATGGCGCGAGGACGGGAGCGCGTGCGCTTCATGGCGACCATGAACCCGGGGTTTCCGCCGGCGCCCCTGTCACGAATCGCGTCGGGCGGGGAGCTGTCGCGGGTGATGCTCGTGCTCAAGTCGGTGCTCGCCGGGATCGACGACCTGCCCACCCTGATCTTCGACGAAATCGACGCCGGGATCGGAGGCGTGGTGGCGGGGAGGGTGGGGGAGCGGCTCGAGGAAGTGGCGCGCGGCCGGCAGGTTCTCGTGGTGACTCACCTGGCACGGATCGCGGCGCGGGCCTCCAATCACCTGCTCGTGGAGAAGGTGGCCGGGAAGGGCACGACGGTTACGGCACTGCGGCGTCTCGACGGCGAGGAGAGGGTCCGCGAGATCGCGCGCATGCTGGGCGGCGACCCGGAATCGGCGCCGTCGCTCGATCATGCGCGGGAGTTGCTGGCTACCCTCCCCACAGTTCCCTGAAGAACCGGAAACCGGCCTCGATCGCCCCCGTCTTCGGCACGTTGCCGCCGCTGCCCCCCACCACCCCCCGGTACAGCAGGCGGATTTCGAGCGGCCCACCCGTCGTTCCGTCCCCGGTCGGCACGGCACGGTTGTACACCATCCCGAAGCTCACCCGGCTGGACGAAGCGCCGCTGTGCGGCACCAGAATCTCCGGGTCCAGCGCGCCCATGCCCTGTCCGGACCCCGGTTCACCCGTGCCGGACCTGTTGAAGCTGTCGCGTCCCTTCCTGAAATAGCGATAGCCGGCCACCAGCGTCATCGATTCCACGACTCGAAACCACGGCGACAGTTCGACGAACTGGTAGTCCCCCGGATTCCAGTCCAGCTGGAGCTGCGAGGACATCGGGGCAAAGGTGAAGTTGGGATCGAAGACGCGCCGTTCGGTGGTTCCGGGCATCTGTATGCCGTAGCGGAAGTCCGCCCAGAGACCGAATCTGTCGGTCCAGCGCCCGTTCATCCATCCCCGGATCTCCACGTCGATCTGGGCATCGCCGGTGGCC
Organism: Longimicrobiales bacterium; assembly: GCA_965208295.1. Classification (GTDB taxonomy): domain Bacteria; phylum Gemmatimonadota; class Gemmatimonadetes; order Longimicrobiales; family Gaopeijiaceae; genus Bin94. The sequence goes on from OZ242328.1 coordinate 4,174,802, forward strand.
GCGTCCAGGAAGTTCGCGGGATCGTCCTGCGTTCCGGTGGGAAGACGGACGCGTGCGCCCGCGCCGGCGATGACGTGGCGGGGTCCGTCGGGCGTCCCGGATTCCAGCAGCCGTGCATCGGCGCGCACCTCGATGTCTCCCAGTCCCCACAGGGCGCGCCATTGGCCCAGGGTGTGGGCCGCGCCGATTCCGAAGGCGGGATCGGTGACCATTTCCAGGATCTGTTCGGTGGTGAGGAAGGCGTCCGCCAAGGGCAGGGACGCCGGAACGTCGGTGATGCCCGCCGCGTCGAAGGCCATTGCCAGCGCGGCCAGACGCGCCTGGAGCGCCATGCCGCCGGTTGACGAACCCAGCGGCGCGAACACGGTCCCGTACATGGCGACAAGCCCGCTATGAAAGCCCAATGCGTCGTCCAGCACTGCCGTGGCATTCGTGCACTCCGGAGAAGACGGATCGGTGGCGCAGGTCGCGTCGCGGTAGCTGCCGTACGCGTCGATCGATGTCCTCAGGCCCAACAGGAAGCCGGAGGCCGCACCGTCCCCCGGCCCGAATCCCGCGTTGGCCCCGATCGAATCCGCCGCGAAGTGGAAGGCGAATTCGGTCTCGTGCTGCACGGCCGGGACCACTACGCCGACGGTCAGCCAGTCGAAGACGCCTACATCGAATGATACGGGTACCCGAGCGGTGTTCTTCTCCATGAACGAAGTCATGGTCCCCAGGCTGATGCTGTAGTCGTCGCCCAGCGCCTCGCGCACGGCCGCCTCCGCGGGGCTCAGGAGTGGGAACACGCGAGAGCCCGCCGGGCCGGAGAAGGGGTCGCTCAGGGCCTCCAGCCCCCCTCTGGTCGAGGATCCTTCGGTCCAGGTCCGGTAGCGGGACGAGAAGGACGAATACTCCCCCCTGATTTCAAGCCGGAGCTTGCCCCGGGGGACCAGCGGCGAGTACGGCTCCTGCGCGGCGGCGAACCCGGGCGCGAGGACGACGCAGAGAAGGGTGGCGATCCTGGTTGAGGTACGGTGCACGGCGCATCCGGGTTGTTGTTGGCCCCGCGTTCGGGCGGCCGCTCCGCGGGGGATCCAGCACACAAGATAATGCCGCCCGCGCGGCTGGCGAACCGCACCCGAAAACCGCGGCCAGGCAGCCCGCGGACAAAATCCCTCTCGGTGCTCGGGCGGCTCTATCCACGGACTGCGGGCGCTTGACAGCATGTGCGCCCGCCCCTAGGCTACTGGTCCGTTTCGGCGGAGTTCGGTTCCTTGGATGACGTTCCGGGGAGGCCGGGTTGCCGCGCGAACGGGTGAGAACCGCGGGAATAGCTCAGTTGGTAGAGCACCACCTTGCCAAGGTGGGGGTCGCCGGTTCGAGTCCGGTTTCCCGCTCTGATCAACGAATTGGCAGTTCCTGGAACAGGCCGCCCGAATCCCGGGAGGGTTTCCCGGGGCTGCCGGGGGGCGACGGCCGTTGCCGGGCGCCCCCTTCGTGTCGGCGCCGTAGCCAAGTGGTAAGGCAGAGGTCTGCAAAACCTCCATTCGGCGGTTCGAATCCGCCCGGCGCCTCTTCAGTTTCCCCTGGCAGCCCACGAACGGCTACGGGATCAGCCGCCGCGGATGCGGCCTCAGCAGGAACACCCCCTCATACATGCTGGTCACGATCACCGTGCCGCTCTCGAAGAAGGGGTACGCCGTCCACGCACCGACGAAGCCTGGCGGATCACCTTCGTAGGGTGTGGTGTCGAACCAGCCGATTTCCACGGGGGACTCGGGGTCGCTGATGTCCAGGAGACGGAACCCGGCCTGGTAGTTGGCCTGGTACATCCGGTCTCCCTTCACGTAGAGGTTGTGGTCGGTGGCCCCGGAGGGTCCGTCCACGCTGCCCACCAGGATCGGGTCGTCCAGCTCGGCCACGTCGAAAATGAAGGTGCGCGTCTTCGGCGCGGTGCCCACCAGCTCGTCGAGTTCGTCGTCGAGGTAGTAGTAGCGGTGATCGTCGGTGAGCCATCCCTGGTGCACGTAGGCGAGCCCGGGATAGGTGGCCGTGCCGATGGGCGCCGGCGCCTCCTTGTCCGTGACGTCAATGATCCTGAGCGCGGTCTCGTTCGACGCGAAGCAGAGCTGTCTGCCGTGGTAGCGATCGTCGGGACCCCGGTAGACCACGCACTGCGCGTCGTGCGTCCGTCCCTGGTAGATGAGCCCCTCGGTGTCGGTGAAGCAGCCCGCGAACACGGGTGACTTCGGGTCGCGCACGTCCACCATGTGGAGCCCGCCCCCGCACGTCTGGCCGCCGCCGCTGGCCCCGACCGGGAAGGCGAAGCCGCTCTCGGTGTCGAGGACCAGGTTGTGGGCGCTGGCGATGCCGTCGTAGACCGCGTCGGGCTCGAACCGTGACGGCTCGGCGGGCGCGCTACGCAGCCGTGTCAGGTCGAAGACGACCAGGCCGTGGTCGCCCGCCCCGTCGCCCGTGAAGAAGAGGTGGTCGGCGTAGACCTTGAGGTCGCGGGCGCCGCTGGGGTTGGCGGGGATCACGCCGACGTACCGGGGGCCGGCGGGATCGCTCACGTCGACGATCGCCGCGCCGCCGCTTCGTCCCACCAGCGCGTACTCGTGCCCCGTCTCGGGATCCGTCCATCCCCACACGTCGCTGACCCGCTCCCAGGGTTCTCCCCCGATGACGGAAGTGGGCAGGTAGGCCAGGAGATCCACGCCGTCGCAGGAGAAGCCCGCCGCGGCGCCCTCGTCGCAGCGCACCTCGCCATCGGCCACGGCCGCGGGACCCGCGCCGGGACGCAGCCACTCCGGTTCGCTCCACGGGCCTCCCGGATCGCGCCGGAACACCAGCGCCGCTCCGTAGTTGCCGTCCGTTCCCGGGGCGCCCAGAACCGCGGCACTGGTGCCGAGCGCGATCGCCGATCCGAGGGCCGCGCCCGGCCCGGCATCCGGCACGTCGACCGGCACGGGTTGCCAGTCGCCGTCGGCCAGGCGGAAACGGTACACTCGCCCCGACCCCGACCGCGCGCGGGGCGCCCCGACCCACAACTCGTCGCCCAGAATGGCAAGCGCGGTGCCGAAGTTGCCGGTGTCAGCGGCGCTGTCCGGTTCTTCCGGCGCTTCGGGCGAATCCGGCGAAAGCACCTGCTGGAACTCCCACTCTCCGTTGTTGAACCGCCGGTAAGCGAAGACAAGGCCCGCACCGTGGTGCGCGCCGGGCGCGCCGATCAGGAGACGACTGCCTTCGACGGCCAGGGCGGCCCCGAAACGCGCGCCCGCCTCCAGCGAATCCGGGGGAGCGAGGGTGACGTTGCCCAGTTCGCTTTCCCGGGGACGGTAGACGAACACCCTGCCGTCTCCCTCCGTGCCTGGGGAAGAGACGAGTATGGCATCGCGGTTGACGGCCAGAGCCGCCCCGAAGTCGGGGTACTCGGACGCGGGGCCCGGCAGGGGCAACACGGTTGGAGCGCCCCACCCCTGGCGGCCATTCCACTGGAAGATGTACACGCCGCCGGGAGCGGCCCCATCGCGGGCGACCGAAATCGCCAACCGCTCGCGGTAGAGTGCGACCGTCCTGACCGGAGGCTGCAGAATCCGCATGACACCCGCGAAGTCCACCGCCGCGCCCCCCGGACCACTGGAGTCGGTTGAGGCCGGGCGGAAGATTTCGAGCCCGCGCTCGTACACCAGGCCGTTGCGTACGTCCCGGAACACATGGGCTCCGAACCGGACATCCGGATCGGCCGAACCCACGACCAGCCGCTCCCCCTTCCACTGGATGGAAGGCGCCAGCCTGTGTCCGCTTCCGGCCGTTCCCGGAGGGGATAGCGTGCCGGTCAGCACCCAGGCGCCCGATCGGTCCCGCTCGAACCGGTAGAGCGCGGCAGGGCCACGCGCCGCACCCGGTTTCCCGACGATCACGCTTCCCCCCGACACGGCCACCATCCGCCCGAATTCGTCCTGTGCCGAAGCGGGGGCGACGGCCGCAAGGAGGGTGGCCGCCAGGAAGACGGCGCACGCAACCGTCCCGCTCCCCCACATGGCGCCGTGCCGGTCCTCCGCCGCGCGGCCGCGCACCGTGGCGCAGCCGGTGTAGTGAACGCACCTCACCTTGAACATCGATTCTCTCCTGTTGGATGGCTTAGCGATGAAGCTGTCGGTAGCTTTCCCTGTCGGCAATCCGCCTGGGCGGGATCGCAACTTCCGTCCTCCCCGGCGGAAACGACAAGCCACACCACAAAGACGAACGCACTTGACGTACATACGATACACTCCAGCCGCCGACGCGGGACCCCGGCTCGCGGCGTTGTACCACCGCTACGCCGACGCCCGGGGCAAGGTCGACAACATCCTGCGGATCCACTCGCTGAACCCGCCGTCGATGGAACACCACTACGACTTGTACCGGCACCTCATGGCCGGTCCGTCGCCGCTCTCGAGGGCGCAGCGCGAGATGATCGCCGTGACCGTTTCCGCAGAGAACGATTGCTTCTACTGAATCAACCATCACGGGGCGGGTCTCCGCAGGCTGACCGGATCGCCGGAGTTGGGCCGCGCGCTGGCCCGGGGCGCCAGGCCGCCGTCGCTCGAGGCGGGGGACGCCGCCATGCTCGCCTACGCCGTGAAGCTGACCCGCGATCCGGGCGCGATGACCGCCGGCGACGCCGTGGCGCTGCGGGACGCCGGTTTCGGCGATCGGGCCATTCTGGATATCTGCCAGGTCGTGTCGTACTACAACTACGTAAACCGTCTGGCCGACGGGCTGGGCGTGGAACTGGAGGAGGGGTGGGAGGATGAGCATTGTACGCTGACACGTCGGGAATTCGAGGCGCTGCGGGAGGCGGGACCGGCCACATGATCACCATCGATGGGCAGACGCTGACGCTGGAGCAGGTCGAGGCCGTGGCGCGGGACCGGGTCGCCGTTGGTCTGGCCGAGGAGGCTGCCGAGCGCGTCCGGGCGTCGCGCGCGCTGCTGGAAGGTCTTATCGAAGGGGATGCACCCGTTTACGGTGTGAATACCGGGTTTGGGCGGCTCGCCGATGTGCGGATTCCGCGCGACGAGCAGCGGGCGCTGCAGCGCAACATGGTCCGCAGTCACGCCGCCGGTGTGGGACGGCCGCTGCCGGCCGAAGAGGTCCGCGCGATCATGTTGCTCCGTGCCAACACGCTTGCCCGGGGACAGTCTGGGTGCCGTCTGGTGGTGGTGGAGCGGCTGCTGGATCTGCTGAACCGCCGTGTGCATCCGATCGTCCCCGAGATCGGGTCGGTGGGCGCGAGCGGTGACCTGGTGCCGTTGGCGCACATCGCATTGGCGCTGACGGGGGAGGGCAGGGTGGAGATGGATGGGCGGGAGGGGGAGGCGGCGGAGTTGCTGGCGGGAGCGGGCATCGCACCGCTGGAACTCCTCGAGAAGGAAGCTTTGGCGCTCCTCAACGGCACGCAGGCCACGACGGGGATCGGGGTACTGGCGCTGCGCCGTTTTGCCCGCGCCCTGGACACCGCGGATGTCGCCGGGGCGATGTCGCTCGAGGGGCTCAGGGGGACTCCCGACCCCTTCCGTCCCGAGATCCACGCGGCCCGCCCGCATCCGGGACAGGTCGAGAGCGCGCGCCGACTGTGGGCGCTCCTGGAAGGTTCCGAGATCCGCGAGTCGCACCGGACCGGCGACCCCCGCGTGCAGGACCCCTACTCGCTGCGCTGCATGCCGCAAGTGCACGGGGCGGCGCGCGAAGCGTGCGCGTACGCCCACCGCATTCTGACCACCGAAGTCAACTCGACCACCGACAATCCGCTGGTGCTGTCAGCCGATTCCGGCGCGGGGTCCGCGGGGACCGGCGCGCCGGTGGAGGGCGGGTTGGACCTGGGTGGGGAGGACGCCGCGCCGCGCCGACAAGCCGAAGTCCTCAGCGGCGGCAACTTCCACGCGCAGGTCGTTGCCCAGTGCCTCGACCTGGTCGCCATCGCCGCCGCCGACCTGGCCTCCATCTCCGAACGCCGCATCGATCGCATGCTCAATCCGGATCTCTCCGGCCTCCCCGCCTTCCTCACGCCGAAGCCCGGCACCCGCTCCGGCCTCATGGTCGCGCAGGTCACGGCGGCAGACGCGCTTTCCGAGATGCGTGTTCTGGCACACCCGGCAAGCGCCGACTCGGTGCCGACATGCGCGTCCCAGGAAGACCATGTCTCGATGGGGATGGCGGCGGCTCGGAAGGTGCGCCGCACGATCGAGTTGCTGGAGACCGTGCTGGCGGTCGAGCTGCTGTGCGCGGCCCAGGCCGTGGATTTCCACCGTCCGCTGCGCGCCGGCACCGGGGTGGAGCGGGCTCTGCGGACGGTGCGAACACGGGTTCGCCGGCTCGACCGGGACCGCGTGCTGAGCGGCGACATCGCCTCGCTGAGCGACCTGGTGGGCGAAGGTGCGGTAGCCCACCCCGACCTGTAGCCGGCCGATGGAGAAACGCCCGGCAACGGCACTGATCGATCCACGGACCGCGAGGCCCCGACAGGAGAAGACATAAGCCATGAAACCGACGACGAAGGCAGGGGGTGCCCGTGGCGCCACGACCTCCACCGAAGATTCACCCTCCGTGGCCCCTGCCCCCGGGACGGCTACCGCACCCCACGACACCACCCGCCGCCAGGCGACCCCCGCCCCCCGCACCATCCGCGCCCCCCGCGGCCCCACCCTGCGCTGCAGGGGATGGACCCAGGAGGCCGCCCTGCGGATGCTCATGAACAACCTCGACCCCGACGTGGCCGAGAAACCGGGCGACCTCGTCGTCTACGGCGGAACCGGCCGCGCCGCGCGCAACTGGGCCGCCTTCGACGCCATCGTCGCCACCCTCGAAACGCTCGCCGACGACGAGACCCTACTCGTCCAGTCCGGCAAACCCGTCGGCGTCTTCCGCACCCACCCCCACGCCCCCCGCGTCCTCATCGCCAACTCCAACCTGGTCGGCCGCTGGGCCACCTGGGAGCACTTCCACGAACTGGAGAGGCGCGGCCTCATGATGTACGGCCAGATGACCGCGGGCTCGTGGATCTACATCGGCACGCAGGGGATCCTGCAGGGCACCTACGAGACCTTCGGCGCGATGGCGCGCGCCCACTTCGGAGGATCGCTCGCGGGGCGGTGGATCCTGACCGGGGGGATGGGTGGGATGGGGGGCGCGCAACCCCTTGCTGCGACCATGAACGGTGCGGCCATCCTGGTGGTCGAGGTCGACGAGGAGCGCATTCGGCGCCGGATCGAGACGCGGTATTGCGATCGTATTACGCACGACCTGGACGAGGCGGTGGACTGGGTGCTGGGGGCGGCGGGAGCGGGGGAGGCGGTGTCGGTGGGGCTGGTGGGCAACTGCGCCGAGGTGCTTCCCGAGCTGCTGGAGCGCGGGGTGACGCCCGACATCGTGACCGACCAGACATCCGCGCACGATCCGGTGGACGGGTACGTGCCTTGCGGTTTCTCGATCGATGAGGCAGCCGTCTTACGAAATCGTGATCGAACCGAATATCGCTTACACTCGATGAATTCGATCCGCAGGCACTGCGAAGCGATTGTGGAGATGATGCGACGCGGCGCGGTGGCGGTCGACTACGGCAACAACCTGCGCGGCTACGCAAAGGAGGCCGGCTTCGAGGACGCCTTCGCCTATCCCGGCTTCGTTCCGGCCTACGTGCGCCCCCTGTTCTGCGAGGGCAAGGGCCCGTTCCGCTGGGTGGCGCTCTCGGGCGACCCCGCCGACATTCACCGCACCGACGACCTGGTCCTCGAGATGTTCCCCGAGGACGACCACCTCTGCCGCTGGATCCGCATGGCGCGCGATCAGGTCGCCTTCCAGGGGCTGCCGGCGCGCATCTGCTGGCTGGGGCAGGGGGAGCGGGGGCGCTTCGGGGTGGCCATGAACGATCTGGTCGCCAGCGGCGAGATAGGCGCCCCCATCGTTATCGGGCGCGACCACCTGGACACGGGCTCGGTCGCGTCTCCGTACCGCGAGACGGAGGGGATGAAGGACGGGACCGATGCCGTGGCCGACTGGCCGGTTCTGAACGCGCTGCTGAACACGGCCTCGGGCGCGAGCTGGGTGTCGTTCCACCACGGGGGCGGGGTGGGGATCGGGGACTCCCTGCATGCGGGGCAGGTACTGGTGGCCGATGGCACGCAGGAGATGCGCACAAGGATCGAGCGGGTGCTCACGAACGACCCCGGGCTGGGTGTGGCACGGCACGCGGATGCGGGCTACGAGGAGGCGCTGGCGACCGCGCGTACGAAAGGGATCAGGATTCCGATGGGGTGAGTGTGGGGTGGCCCCGTCCGGCGGTCATCCCTTCGGGCGGCCGATCTCCAGCGCGCCGATGTCGTACCAATCGATGGCCCGTTGGGCGATTCTGTCGGGTCCGGGTTTCCGCTCGACCAGAGCCACCAGGGTCTACCCCATCAGGTCGTAGCCCATCAGCCGGTCACGAATGCGCACCGTAGCGGCGATCGCCAAGACCAACGCGACGGTTGCCGCCCTCGGTCTGCGCCGTCACGACCCCATCCCCCCCACCGCCGCCTTGAACGCCTCCACCACCACCTCCTCACGCGGATGACGCCCGTCCCGCACCACCCATCCACCCCCCACCATCACGTCCCTGACCGGATTGTCGGTCCCGGAAAACACCCAGGAATCGAGCACGGCCGCCCCATGGCGCCCCACAAGCGCCGGATGCCCAGCGTCCAGAACCACCAGATCGGCCCGCTTCCCGCACTCCACCCCTCCCCCCTCCCACCCTAGCGCACGGCAACCGTCCGCCCACGCGTGCGCCAACAACGCCCCTCCGGCCCCCTCCAACACGCCGCCGCCGGATTCCCCGCCAAACCGCTCCCCGTCCCCCTCGGTCCCACCCCCGATGTCCCTCGACACCAATCCCCCACCGTCCCCGGACACCGATCCTGCCCCACCCTCCACCCCCGCCCGCCTCTGCGTCACCAGCCGCTGCCCATACTCCAGCAACCGCAACTCCTCCACCGGACTGCGCGAGACATGGCTGTCCGTCCCGATCCCGAACCGCCCGCCCGCCCGCGCGAACGCCCCCAGCGGAAACACCCCGTCCCCCAGGTTCGCCTCCGTCGTCGGGCACAGTCCCACCACCGCCCCGCACCCCGCCACCGCCGCGATCTCCTCCCGGCCAACATGCGTCGCATGCACCAGACACCACCTCTCGTCCACAGGAGCATTCGCCAGCAGCCACTCGACCGGCCGTGCCCCGCGCCGCTCCAGGCACTCCCGCACCTCCCTCTCCTGTTCCGCCACGTGGATATGCACGGGTGTCGCGCGCGTGCCCGCCGCAGTCCCTCGTGCCTGTCTTCCACCCGCGCCCCCCTCTTCCGCCTCCCCACCCATCGCTCCCACCAACCCCCCCACCCCCCCCAACGTCTCCGCCAACACCGCCCGCAGGCTGTGTAACGCCCACCCCAACTCAGCGCCCGCTGCGGAAAAATCCCCCGCCAACTCCTCACGCATCCGCCCCGCCCCCTCCAGATCCAGCCCAAACCGCCGCTGCCCACCTTCCAGCGCCTCCCCCCCGAATCCCCCCGCCTCGTACACCACCGGCATGTGCACCAGCCCGATCCCCGCGGTCCCCGCCGCGGCCAGAATCCTCCGGCTCATCTCGGCGGGATCGTCGTACCGGCCCCCGCCCGGCGGATGGTGCAGATAGTGGAACTCCCCCACGCAGGTGAAGCCCCCCTTGAGCATCTCGATGTAGAGCTGCGCGGTGATCGCCTCCACGTCGTCGGGCGTCAGCCGCTCCAGGAACGCATACATCACCTCGCGCCAACTCCAGAACGAGTCCGGCCCCCGTCCCTCGGCCAGCCCCGCCATCGCCCGCTGGAACGAATGGCTGTGCACGTTGGGCACCCCGGGGACGGCCCATCCCGCCACCGTCTCGCACCCGTTCGGCGCGCCCCCGGCCTCGATCGATGCGATCCGGCCCCCCGCGTCCACCTCGACCCGGACATCGCGCTCCCAGCGATCCCCCACCAGGAGCCGCTCGAAGTGGAAGGCACGGCGGGGGGCGGTCGTCGGCAACACTTGTCCTTCCCGGGCCATGGGCTCAGTTCCCTCCCAGGTCATGGGCCGAGTTCCGGACCGCGCGCGGATTGTCCGACCGGCCCGAACCCAGCCATCTTGCGATCCCGTGATCGCACGCGCATCAATCTGGCGCGCAACGCGGGCGCGGGGCAGGGGGCGGCCCGGCCGATCCACGGTTCCATCCCGCGTGACAACCCCAAACAATCCGACGGAGGCGACCGAAGCCAATGCCCGAACCCAGCTGGGACCGCCTCTGGACCGATGTCCATCTTGCGACCATGACCGACCTGTCGCTCGGCATCGTGCGAAATGGCGCGATCGCCGTCAGCGACGGACGGATCGCCTGGGTGGGCAAGGCCGCCGACCTGCCCGCGCCACCGGAGCGGCTCGCCACCGAAGTCATCCCCTGCGGCGGCGCCTGGCTCACCCCCGGCTTCATCGACTGCCACACCCACATCGTCTTCGGCGGTGATCGCACCGGAGACTTCCGCCGCCGCCTCCGGGGCGAGTCCTACGCAGAGATCGCGCGGGCGGGCGGGGGGATCATGTCGACGGTGCGGGCCACGCGAGCGGCCTCGAACGAGGAGCTGACCGCGTGCGCCGCCGCACGGGCAAGGGAGCTGTCCGCGTGGGGCGTCACGACCATCGAGGTCAAGTCCGGCTACGGCCTGGACTTGCGCACGGAGCTCCGGATGCTCGAGGTGGCCGCCGGTCTCGCCCGCCACGTCCCGGCCGACATCTCGCCCACCCTGCTGGCCGCGCACACCCTCCCCCCCGAATACAACGGCCGCCGCGCCGCCTACGTCCGCCTCGTCGTGAACGAGATCATCCCCGCCGCCCTGGCCCAGGGCCACGCGACCGCCGTCGACGTCTTCTGCGAGGACATCGCCTTCACCCCGGACGAATCCCGCGCCATCCTCGAAGCGGGGATCGAGGCCGGGCTGCACGGCCGTCTCCACGCCGACCAGCTCACGGATTCTGGCGGGGGCGCGCTGGCCGCTGCCGTGGCCGCCCGCTCGGCCGATCACCTCGAGTACCTGTCCCAGGGCGGTGTCCACGCGATGGCGGAGGCGGATGTCTGCGCGGTCCTCCTCCCCGGCGCAGCCTACACCCTGGGGGCGGACCGCAGGCCGCCCGTCGGCACCCTGCGCCGCGCCGGCGTGACGATGGCGCTCGCCACCGACGCGAACCCGGGGTCGTCGCCGATCACCAACGTGGGCATGATCCTCAACCTGGCCTGCATCCTCTTCGGTCTCACCCCCGAGGAGGCGCTGCTGGGCTTCACCGCGGCCGCGGCGAAGGTTCTGGGTCTGGAAGACGACCGGGGTACGCTGGAACCCGGCAGACGCGCGGACCTGGCGCTGTGGCGAGTCGGGGATCCGGCCCGGCTGTGCTACTGGATGGGCGCCAGCCCCTTGGAAGCGCTGGTCAAGGACGGTATTCCGGCGGATACCACACACGTCTGAAAATGACAAGCGGCCTTTACATTATGTAAAGACCACTTGACATCTGCGGGATGCAGATGAGGTTCGGAGGAAGAGTCGACCTGGTTGGGTCAGTCCTTGCCTCCTCGCCTCGGGGGGGGCTTCTTCGAACTTCCTGAGCGCCGCGCCGGCGGCCGCGCCTTGGGCTTGGACGGCGGCCGTTTGGGGGCCGATGCCTTGGGCCTGGACGGTGGCCGTTTGGACGCGGATGCCTTGGGCTTGGGCGCGGGCCGCTTCGACGGCGCCGGGCGCACCTTGGGTGGCGACCGTCTGGATGTGGTGGGTCGCGCCTTCGAGACCGGGGCGCGGGTGCGCACGGAGCGCGCCGTGGACGAGGGCCGTCTGGTCGTGGGCGGGCGTACGGCTGGGCCCGACCGCCGGGTGGTCACCGGCCTGGCCGTGGGCGTTGTCCGCCGGGTGTCCGCGGGCTTCGCCCTGGATGTTGGCGTGCGGGTGGTGGGACGGACCCGGGTCGTGGTCTCGGGGCGGGTTCTCAGCTTCGGAGGCGTCGAGCGCGTGGACTTTGGCTTCGCTGTGCGGGTTGGCGTTCTTCGCGTCGTCGGCACGCCGGTTCTGGTCCCGGGACGGGTCGTCGTGGCCTTGGCGCCGTCCCGCGGTCGGGCACGCCGCGCGTCATCCGCCGGGCTCCGGGTGGCGTTGTCGGTCACGCGAGTCTTCCGGGGGTCCTCCTTGTAGCGGGGACCGAAGAGGGGAGAGTCGCGGACGATGCGGTCGCCGCCACGGGACGTCGCACGCCCGCCCGTCCGGTATCCACGGGGTGTCGCGTACCCGCCACGGTCGGAATCATCGTACACATAGCGGACCCGGTGCCGGTCGCGGTATCGGTCCCACCCCCAACCCCAGCCGTAGTGGTCCGGATACCAGCTCCATCCGCCGCGCCAGCGCGGAGGAAACCCGTACCAGCGATGATGCACGAACCGGTACGAAGGCCAGCCGAAAAAGCCGGAAAACCCCCACGCCGGACGATGCCAGCCCCACCAGGGTACCGGGTAGTACGGACCGCAATCGAACCACGGTTCGTGCCAGACGTAGCCCCAGCAGCCGTAGGGGTCCCCGCCGCCGTGATGGCCGTACCCATGGTGGCTCGGGTAGCCCGAAGAGCCAGGACCCGCGGCAAAGCCGATACCCAGGTAGGTGCCCGTTCGAACCGGCTGTTGAGCCAGGCCGATCCCCAATCCGGGGTGAAAGGCCGGTTGGGTCTGAGCCGCCAGGCCGATCCCGATCGAAACGTGGCCCGTGAACTGGGCCGTGCCCGTCGCCGGGACACCGAGCAGCGCGGCCGAAATAAGGACTCGTCTCATATGCTTCATGTCAGCACCTCCTGCAAAAGGGATTCGCCCTCATCCTGATGCATTCGGCGTGCCAGAAAACGACACACCCATAAGCTGTTGTTTGACAGTAATATAGCGCGAGAGGTCGCCGGGGGTGTTCGAACTCGTGTCCTCATCTCGGGACAGGTGCCCCGGCAATCTGGGACAGCCGGGCGCGGCGCCGGCGGACCGGCCGCCGGGGGATCAACAGCGCGCGGATAATCCCCGGCCACTTGCCAACGGCGCCACGAAAGTGAATCTTGATTGCATTGGCGTCGCGCTGTACCACCCTCGTGTGATGATGACCCGCGCGGCGTGCTTTTCGGACCCTCCGGCCCACTTCCGGGTGATGTCTGTCGTGATAGGCTGTTACCCGTGCGAAGGGAGCCAGCCATCGCCGTCAGGGGACCAACAGTCCCGGCGGGGTCCGTACGACCGCTCAAGTTGGAAGGCGTTCTTCCGGAAGGTGCAACGACCGTGACCGATCAACCCACACCCGATAACTCCGCAGGCGCGCAGCACAAAGCGACCGGGTCCGCGACACCTGGGGCCCCGGCTCCGGAAGCCGGCTCGCCACAGGCGACGACCCCCGCTGCTGACCCGCAACCTGACCGTCAAGCTCGACGGCCCCGGCGAGGGCGGAGTCGTCCACGCCGCCGGCGGGGCCCTTCGCAATCGCACGAAGCCCCCGTGCGGAACAGGGAACCCGGAGAACTCCTCGGCATCCTCGAGGTGCTGCCGAGTGGCTCCGGCTTCATTCGCCGTGCCGACGACGGGTATGTGCCGGGGAAGAACGACATCTACGTCGGGTCCCGTCTCATCCACCGCTTCGGACTCCGCACCGGCGACGAGCTGGCGGGAATCGTCGGGCGCCGGCCGCGCAACGGAAAGAGTCCGCCGCTGCGCTTCCTGGACCAGGTCAACGGGCTTGCCCCCGACAGCGCGGCCCGCAGACCGGACTTCAACCGTCTGAGCGCCATGCACCCCCGCGAGCAGCTCAAGCTGGAGTGCGGCAGGTTCCACGCGGGAGAGGCGGACATGACCAACCGGGTCGTCGACCTCTTCTGTCCCATGGGAAAGGGCCAGCGGGCCATGATCGTCGCGCCGGCCAAGGCGGGGAAGACGACGATCCTGCAGGCCGTGGCCGAAGGGGTGGAGAAGAACCACCCGGAGTGCGAGCTCATCATCCTCCTGGTCGACGAGCGTCCGGAAGAGGTTACCGAGATGGAGATGTGCGGCTTCGGCGAGGTCATCGCGTCCACCTTCGACCTGACCCCCGAGCGTCATTGCCAGGTCGCCGAAATGACGCTCGCCCGTGCCCGGCGCAGGGTCGAGGCGGGCAAGGACGTGGTCATCATTCTCGACTCGATCACCCGGCTGGCACGGGCTCACAACACCGTGGAGGAAGGCAGCGGGCGCACGCTTTCGGGCGGGCTCGACGCCAGCTCGCTTGAGAAGCCGAAGCGGTTTCTGGGCAGCGCCAGGCTGATCAAGGAGGACCAGGGGGGCGGATCCCTGACGATCATCGCCACGGCGCTGGTGGACACGGGGTCCCGCATGGACCAGGTCATCTTCGAGGAGTTCAAGGGGACGGGGAACAGCGAGCTGGTCCTGAGCAGGGAGCTGGCGGACCGCCGCATCTACCCCGCCATCGACCTGCGAGCGTCGGCGACCCGCAAGGAGGAGTTGCTGCTCGCGCCCGAGGCGCTCCGGGTGTCGCGTGCGATGAGGCGCCAGCTTTCCTCGTCGCTGCCGGCGGAGGCGATGGACGAGCTGCTCCGGGTCATGCGCCAGACGGACACCAACGACGAGTTGATTACGCGGGCGCTGGAGAGGCTGTAGCAGAGTCCGGGAGCGTCGGTAAGACGGCCGCCTTACCTGCCGGGTCCCGCTTCGACCCGGGCCTTCAGCCGGTCCAGGCTCTCCTGCAGTTGTTGCCCCTGCGACTCGTCCATGGTCAGGGCGGTCCATCCCAGCAGGGGGTTCCACCCCAGGTCCGCCCGCTCGGTCCAGGTCACGACCGAGCCGCCTCCCTTCGCCTCGACCGAGATCGTGCCCTCGAAGCTGATCGCCCCGTCCTCCACCTCGACCCTGTAGTCGACACCCGACAGCGGACGCGACCCCACCAGGGCCAGCGACCCCGACCCCACCCCGGGATCGTCCCACACGCGCCGTGCCCCGGCGCCCGCCGAGGGGCCCTCGAGACGGGACTCCACCTCGCCCCACGGCGTCCACTCGGCCCAGCGCTCGAGGTCATTGAGCAGGGGGAAGACGGCTTCCGGCGCGGCCTCGATCTCGACCGAACGCGTCACCTCGACGGTTCCCGGAAGCAGGATGCCCACCACCACGAAGCCGCCTGCGAGGAGCGCCAGAATCCCCGCGACGATGACACCGGGACGTGCCACCGCGGCGAGGAGCCGGGGGCGGGGAGCAGATGTCACGCGAAGAACCGGCGCAGTCGCGAAACCGCGCGCTCCAGGGTCGCGGCCCGCTTGCAGAAGGCGAAGCGCACGAGGTTGCGCCCGTCCGCGGGCCGGTGGTAGAAGGAGGATCCAGGCACCGGAGCGACCCCGCATTCGCGCGCGAGGAAGGTGCTGAAGGCGGTGTCGTCGAGGGCGCTCAGCGCCGAGAAGTCCGCCATGATGTAGTAGGCGCCTTCGGGGGGACGGCATCGGAAGCCGGCGTCGCGCAACCCCCGGTAGAGGATGTCGCGCCGCTGCCGGTACTCGCGCGCGAGCGTGTCATAGTAGTCCCCGCCGAGCGAATCGAAGCCGGCCGCGCAGGCGTCCTGGAGCGGGGCGGGTGCGCCGACGGTGAGAAAATCGTGAACCTTGCGGATCGCGGAATTCAGCGCGGCGGGTGCCACGATCGTGCCGATTCTCCAGCCGGTGACGCTGAAGGTCTTGGACGCGCCGGAGATGATGACCGTTCGGTCGCGCATGCCGGGGAGGGCGGCCAGGGGAATGTGCTCTCCGTCGTAGATGATGTGCTCGTATATTTCGTCCGTGATCGCGAGGAGGTCGTGCTCGGTGCAGATCCGGGCGACGACGCCCAGTTCGTCGCGATCGAAGACGCGTCCCGATGGGTTGTTGGGCGTGTTGATGACGATGGCGCGGGTCCGGTTGGTCACCACGCTCGCGAGGCGGTCGGGATCGAGGCGGAAATCGGGCGGAGACAGGGGTACGAAGACCGGGGCCGCGTCGCAGAGGATCGCGTCGGGGCCGTAGTTCTCATAGAAGGGTTCGAGGATGACCACCTCTTCGCCCGGGTCGATGGCCGCGAGCATGACGGCCGCCATCGCCTCGGTGGCCCCGCAGGTGACGGTGATTTCACGTTCCGCGTCCACGTCGAGCCCGTACCACTCGGCGTACTTCGCCGAAAGCGCGGCGCGCAGGCCGGGGGTTCCCCAAGTGATGGCGTACTGGTTCACGTCGTCCTGTATGGCGCGGCAGGCGGCGTCCTTCAGGAGCCGGGGGGCAGGGAAGTCGGGGAAGCCCTGTGCCAAGTTGATCGCGCCGTGGCGCCGTGCCACGCGCGTCATGTCGCGGATGACCGACTCGGTGAAGGTGTGGGTGCGGACGGCCGTACGCTGGCTCATGTCTGAAGCATAAGCGCAGCCTGGGCAGACAGCTAGTTGACGAGATGCCCTGTTTTTTGGTATGTTAGAAGTCTTCTCTTCACCCTGCGTCGACTGCCGATGAGCCCAACCCCCGACCGCGACTACCACGACGCGATGGAACGTCTGCTCGGCTGCGCCGTGCTGTTCCACGGTGCGGAGACCCTTGCGGATCTCGCGGAAATCGACATCGCGACCCTTCTCGAGCAGAGCGGACTCGGTGAAACGGCCGGCAACCTCGAGTGCATTGCCGCGGCCGATGCACTCCGGGCCGAGATCCAGATCGGCCGTGAGTTCGCGAGCGTCCTGGAGGGCATGGACGAACGGCGCCGCACCATTGCGCGCCGGCGTACCTATGCACGCGTACCGGAAAAGCTGGCGGTGCTGGGCGACGAGTTCGGGGTCAGCCGGGAGCGCGTTCGCCAGTTGGAAGTCAGGCTCCGCTGGGAGGTGGAGCGGGCCGCGTCGCAAACCGTCGAGAGGGCGGCTGCCTGGCTGGAGAACGCGGTGGGTGTGGCCGCCAGGCCCGAAAAGTTCGAGAAGATTCTGGGCTTGCTGGTGGGCGACGCTCCGTCCCGGTGGAGGACCGCGGTCGAAGTCGCGATCATGAACGAGGGCGGCTACGAGTACCTGGACAACGTGGTCGGCAACGGGGTGTTCAAGGTGTTGATCGCACGGGCCCGGAGCGTTGCCCCCGGATTTGCCAACGATGCGGGGGTGATCGACGAGGACGCCCTGCGGGTGAGGATCGGGGCGGTGGGGGTTCCGGAGTGGGACGCTCTCGCGCGCAACGCACGGCTGGTACGGGTCCGCGGCAGCCTCGTCGTGCGCGATACGCGCCGCGCACGCGTTTACCTGGCCCTGCGCGAAATCGGCGAGTCTTCCACGCGAGACGTGATCGCGGATGTCGCCGGGCTCATCGACAATTCGTCGCTGTCCAGCCTTCTCTCCTCCGACCCGCTCTTCGTCCGGTTCACCAAGGACAAGTGGGGCCTGAGCGACTGGACCGAAGAGCCTTACGAGGGCGTGGTCGACGCGATCGTCAAGCGAATCGAGGAAGCTGGTGGCGAGACGAGCGTCACCTCGCTGATCGAGGATATCCCGGCTCGATTCGAGGTCCTCCCCGCGACGGTCCGCAACTACCTGAGCACGCGGAAGTTCGAGGTCGACGGCGACATGGTGCGGATCGTGTCCGCGCCCGTCGCTCCGGTTCGCGATCTTGGCCGGGCCCGCGACGTCGCATGGTCGGCGGACGGTACGCCGGTGCTTCGCTTCCGGGTCGGTTTGCATCACCTCAAGGGCAACAGCCAGAAGGTGTCGGTGGCAGTGGCCCAGTACCTCGGCGTCGGGCTCGACGGATCCGTGAAGATCCCCTTCGAGCACCCGCCCGGGGTGGACGACGCCTCGGTGATCTGGCGGTCCTACGACCCGAACGGGCCCGAGATGGGCCGGTTGCGCGAAGCGCTTCTGGAGTGCGGCCTGCAGCCGGGCGAAGAGGCCATGGTGCTGCTCCGGCCGGAGGGGTTGCGCCTGCTCGACGACGGCACGGAGCTCCTGGCCGAGAAGCCGGAGGTGTGAGGAGGAAGGCCGGCGAAGCGGCGCACCGCGCCGAATCTTCGCCGCAGCCGGACGCCGACCCGCGCCGCTGGCGCATCCTTGCCCTGCTGGCGGTTGCCGAACTCCTGGGCATGTCGCTCTGGTTCACGGCCACGGCGGTGTCCGGCGAGCTGGGAGGGCGCTGGGATCTGTCGCCGGGGCAGGTCGGGTGGCTGGCAACCGCAGTCAACCTGGGCTTCGTGGGAGGGACCGCGGTCGCGGCACTGCTGAACCTGGCGGACATCTTCCGGTCGCGGGCCTACTTCGCGGTTGCGGCCGTCCTGGCCGCGCTGGCCAACGCCGCCGTGCTGGCGGCTCCGGGCTTCGCGGGTGCCGTGGCGCTGCGCTTCGCCACGGGCTTTCTGCTCGCGGGAGTCTACCCCCCGGCGATGAAGATGGCCGCGACATGGTTCCGCTCGGCGCGCGGGCTGGCCATCGGTACGATCGTGGGAGCCCTGACGGTGGGGAAGGCCATGCCCTACCTGGTGAAGGCGTTGCCGGACGCGGGGGCGGAGGGTGTGGTGCTGGTGGCTTCCGCCGGCGCGGTGCTGGGGGCGGCGCTCGTGGCGGTCTTCTATCGGGACGGTCCCTTCCCCTTTACTCGGGGACGCTTCTCGTGGGGACTCGCCGCCCGGGTGGTGCGTCACCGCGAGACGCGCCTGGCCACCGCGGGCTACCTGGGCCATATGTGGGAACTGTACGCCATGTGGGCATGGGTGCCGGCGTTCCTGGCGGCTTCGAGCGAGGCGGCGGGGCATGGGCACGCCTTCGTGGAGCTGGCCAGCTTCGGGGCGCTGGCGGCCGGGGGCGTGGGATGTGTGTGGGGGGGATGGGCGGCGGACCGGATCGGGCGGGAGCGGGTGGTCGTGCGGGCGATGGCGGTGAGCGGGCTGTGCTGTGTGGTGATCGCGCCGCTCTTCGGGACGGCCTTCGCGCTGGTGGCGGCGGTGACGCTGGTGTGGGGCTTCTTCGTCGTGGCGGACTCGGCCCAGTTCAGCGCGCTCGTTACCGAGGTGGCGCCCGAGGGGGCGGCGGGTACCGCGCTGACGCTGCAGACGTGCGTGGGGTTCCTGCTGGCCTCGGTCACGGTTCAGGCGGTGCCGTTGGTGGCGGAGGCGGTGGGGTGGCGGTGGGCGTTCCCGGTGCTGGCGCTGGGACCGGCGGCCGGAATCGTCGCGATCAGGCGGTTTGCGCGGCTTCGCGTTGGCGGCGAATCAGCACGATCCCCCAGGTGAGGACAGGCAGGACAAAGACCACGAGGTAGCCGTAGGTGATCATCCCGTAGCCCTGGGCGATTAGATCCGTCAGCCCGAACTGGGCGATCACCGCACCGAGACCCAGCAGTGCCAGCGCAGCGGCCACGCGGGTTCGCGCCGGCAGCTCCCGGTCGCGTTCGGCGAAGGTCCGTGCCAAGCGTTCGTTGACGGCGTGGATCAGTCCGGCGCCGGTCTCGACCAGGGTGCCGAAGAGCATGACCTGGAAGACGATCTGGAAGGTGCGCGAACCTAGCAGTTCCAGCATGTGATTGACCGGCACCGAAGCGGTCAGGATACCGGGGTACTCGCCCGCGATGGCGCAGAAGAAGAGGAGTGCCGGAATCATGGCGATCGGGCCGGTCAGCAGTCCCGCGATGAAGGTGTCTCTGCGATTGCGATGGTGGCGGATCGTGATGAGTACGGCGGGAAGCACGCCCAGGTTGTACCCGGCATACTGGAGACCGCCCAGGATCCAGCTCCCCTCGATGCCGCCGCCCGAAAGCGATTCCTGGATGGCCGGCCCGAAGCTGCGCACACACATCACGAAGAAGACGAGGTACACCACGTACAGCACCCCCGACCACCCCGCGAACGCCCGTTCGATCACCCGGTTGCCCCCGAACACCAGGAACCCCACGAGGGCCAGGATCCCCACCACACCCGACAGGTAGGGGAGCCCGAAGGCTTCCTCGGTGATCGCTCCGGCCGCGGCGGCGATCACCGCCAGCACGATCATCATGAGCGCGACGTAGAGCACCTCGAAGGCCACCCAGCCGGGGCCGAGCAGTCTCTGGAAGAAGCTCCGGTACTCGTAGGCCCGGAATACGCGCGCGAACTCGTAGCTGACGATGCACACCGCGCTCCATACGGCCGTGGCCAGGGCCATCGCCAGGAGTCCCCCGAGGGGACCGCGCGAAAGGAAGAACTCGGCCAGTTCGCGTCCGGTGCCGTATCCGCCGGCGATCACCACCGACTGGAAGACGAAACCCGGGAGCAGGTAGCGGCGTAGCGTGTTCATCGTGGATCACCTCCGTGTGAGAGGGCAGAAAAGTACACTGGACATGACATTTTGTAAACCCGAGTTTACAGTGTGGTCTTGCGGGCCACCCTACCGCCTCCCCTCCGCCACCCCCCTCGGCGCCACGCCCGCCTCGGCCCTCGCCAGCCCCCAGTCCACGAGCAGCGCCAGCACGGCCGCCGGAACCGCCCCCGACAGGATCATCACCGGATCGGAAAGCGTGAGGCCGGCCACGATCGGGTCCCCCAGCCCCCCCGCACCGACGAACGCCGCCAGCGTCGCCGTCCCCACATTGATGACCGCCGCCGTGCGGACCCCCGCCATGATGACCGGAGCGGCCAGTGGCAGACGAACCTGTCGCAGCAGCTGCCCTTCGGTCATTCCCAGCGCCCGTCCGGCCGCCACGGCATCGGGGGCGGCCTCGATGATCCCCGTGTAGGTGTTGCGCAGGATCGGCAGCAGGGAGTAGAGGAACAGGGCCACCACGGCCGGGGCCACCCCGATCCCGAAGAGCGGAATCATGAAGGCGAGCAGCGCGATTCCGGGGATGGTCTGAAGCAGGCCGGCCAGGCGGATTGTGCCTTCGGCCAGCGATCGGCGCCGCTCCAGCGCAACCCCCGCCGGGAGTGCCGCGAAGATCGCCGCCCCCAGCGACAGGAACACCAGGAGCAGGTGGCGGGCGACCTGCCGGGCCAGTTCCGTCCGGTTCTCCCAAATGTGCATCGGCAAAGACCGGAGCAGCGAGGCGTCGCTCGGGCGCAACAGGGAGCCGCGAGGGTTGTCGACCTCCCCCTGCGGCCCCAGGGATCGATCGGTCAGCCCCACCACGCCAAGCAACTCCCGGGCCGCATCCGCAATGGAGGCCCCCTCGACCTCGACACGCTCATTCGCCCGGCGCATGTCCGCAACACCGATCCTGCCGGCCAGCCGGTTGAGCACCAGCACCGCCCCGGGACGTTGCTCGTGGAAGTTGCGGCTCAGCAGGGGCGCGGCGTCGTAAGGGGGGAAGAAACCGAGGTCGTCGGCCATCACGGTCAGGTCGTAGCGGGAGATGCGACCGTCGGTCGAATAGGCGTCGATCACGTCGACCGCCCCCGCTTCGAGCGCCTGGTACTTGACCGCCTGCAGAAGGCTGCGGGTTTCGCGGAATTCGATCCCGTAGGCGGCGGCCAGTCCGTCCAGCCCGTCCGCGCGTCCCAGAAAGTCGGGCGAGAACCCGCCTGCCAGTTCCGGCGCGAACTCCGCGAGCCCGGAGAGCGTGCGTATGCCCAGCGAATCGGCGTCTTCGCGGCGCAGCGCGATCGCGTATGTGTTTTCGAAGCCGAGCGGGGGAAGCCAGTGCAGACCCCAGCGCGCTTCGTACTCGCCGCTGACCCGCCTGAACACGGCGGCCGAACCTCCCTCCGCGGTCTCGCCCAGGACCGCCGCCAGCCCGGTCCCGGTGTACTCGGGGTAGACGTCGATGTCGCCCCGGATCAGCGCGCGCATCACCAGGTCGGTCATCCCGAGCCCCGGCCTCCGGTCGACCGTGTAGTCATGGGCCTCGAGGAGCTGCGCGAAGACCTCGGCCAGCAGATACGACTCCGCGAACGGCTTCGAGGCGACGACGATGGGCGGCCCGTCCTCCTGCCCACCCGCGGGCACCGGGGCCGCCAGCGTGACGAGCGCCACCCCGGTGAGGATGATGGCGCGCTTCATGTCGGCACGCCCGACTTCGCCAACAATTCCGCCGCGTAACCGGTCGCCTTCCCGGCCATCTCCCGGGCGGGCGCCTCCATCACGATTCTGCCCGAGCGCATGACCGCGATGTGCGTGGCCACGCGCAGCGCTTCGCCCAGATCATGGGTGACGAACACCGCGGTCACTCCGGCGGACGCGCGCAGCGACAGGAACGCCTGCTGAGCCTCGTGGCGGGTGATCGCGTCGAGCGCGCCGAAAGGCTCGTCCATGAGCAGGATGTCGGGATCGGCCGCCATGGCCCGCGCGATCGCCACGCGCTGGCGCTGCCCGCCCGACAACTCGCGCGGATAGCGCTCCCCAAAGACTTCGGGATCGAGCCCGGCCACGGCCAGAGCCCGGCCGCCGCGCCGTTCGGCGTTCCGATGGCCGAGCAAGGCAGGGACCAGCGCCGCGTTGGCGAGGCACGACCAGTGCGGGATCAGCCCCCCGTCCTGCTGCACGTACCCGATCGAGCGGCGCAGCGCCACCGGATCCAGGGTGTCGACCGGCTCGCCCCGCACCAACACCCGTCCCCGGTCCAGCGCTGTCAGCCGGTTGATCGCGCGCAACAGCGTGGTCTTGCCGGAACCGCTCTCTCCCACCAGGGCCACGCACTCCCCGGCCCCGACCCGCAAAGAGACATCGTCCAGGGCGACCGCATCCCCGTAACGCTTTTCCGCCCCCTCGATCTCGATCAGGGCCACGGCTCGCCCTTCCGCAGTGCACGGACCACCATCCCGTCGTCCACATTGCCCCCCGACACCAGAGCCACCACCGTCTCTCCCGCGGTCACGGGCACCCGGCCATACATCAGCGCGGCCACCGCCGCGGCCCCCGACGGCTCGGCCACCAGCTTGGCGCGGGTCAGCAGCAGTCGCATCGCGGACAGGATCTCGTCGTCGCTCACCAGCACTACGTCTTCGGCGTACTCGGCCACGTACCGGTAGTTCAGCTCCCCCGCCATGGGTGGCGCCAACCCGTCGGCGATGGTGTGGACACGGTCGAGGGTGGCTGCCCGGCCCTCGTCGAGACTCTTGTGCATGCCTGGCGCCCCCTTCGGCTCGACCCCGAAGACCCGCATGCGCCCCCGTCCGGTCAACCTCCCCATAGCAGCCAGCGCCCCCGCGATCCCCGCGATCTGGCCACCGCCCCCCACCGGCACCACGATCACCGCCTCGCCCGGAATGTCCTCCCCCACCTCGAGCCCGGTCGAGCCGTGCCCCGCGATCACCGGAGCCGCGTCGAAAGGATGCAGAAAGACGAGCCCGTCCTCGTCCGCACGCCTGCGTGCCTCGCGGAAGGCCTCCGCCGCGTCCCCGTGCAGCTGGACCTCCGCCCCGTACCCGATGGCCGCCTCGACCTTGGTCCGCGTGGCCCCCTCAGGCATCACCACGACTGCGCGCGCACCCGCCCGCCCGGCCGCCCACGCCACCGCCTGCGCGTGGTTTCCGGCCGAGATCGTGATCACGCCCCGGGCCCGCTCGCGCCGGCTCAGCGTCGCGATCGCGTTGAGCGCGCCCCGCACCTTGAAGGAGCCGGTCTTCTGCAGGTTCTCGCACTTCAGCCAGGGGGCCGTACCGTTGGATCGGCCGAGGGTCCGAAAGGGAAGCAGCGGAGTACGGTGAACGACGCCGGCCACGCGGCCCCTGGCCAGCGCGAAGTCTTCCCGACTCAGCCAATCCGTCATTCGCGTCTCCTTGGGTGGACTCGGCCGGAGGTCCGAGCGCCGACCCGAGCGAGGCTTCCCGCCCGATTGTGTTTGCCTGTGCGATTCCATAACTTCGGCAGGCAGGACAACGTACGTCCCCCGCCCCAAGGAAGGGAATCAATGAGCGTTGCATTCCGGTTTGCCACTTTTTTTTCGGTTGCCCTCGCCATCAGCCTCCCGGAGGGGGCCGCCTCCGCGCAACAGGGGACCATCAACGGCCGCATCACCGACGCCGAAACCGGCGAGCCGCTTGCCGGGGCCTCGGTGGAAGCGCTCGGAACGGGAAGCCCGCAGGGTTCCAACGAAGAGGGCCGGTTCGTTCTGACCGTTCCGCCCGGCACGTATTCCCTGGTCGTGAAGCTCATCGGCTACGAGACTACGCGCGTCGACGAAGTGAGCGTCCCCGCGGGGGGCACCGCGGACATCGACATTTCAGTGCGTTCCCAGGCCGTGATCCTCAATCCGGTGGTGGTCACGGCATCGCGCCGCCAGGAGAAGGCCCTGGACGCGCCTGCATCCATCTCGACCGTCTCGGCCGACGAGATCGCAAGAGTCGCGGCCGTCACCGTGGCCGATTACGTGGCGACGCTGCCCGGGATCGACCGGGCCCAGACCGGGTTGGCCCAGAGCACGGTGGTGGCCCGCGGCTTTAACAACGTCTTCTCGGGCACGTTGCTGACGATCATCGACAACCGCTATGCGCGGGTCCCGTCGCTACGCTTCAACGCCTACAGCATGTTCCCGACCAACGACCTCGACCTCGACCGCATCGAGGTCTCGCTCGGACCCGGCGCGGCTCTGTACGGTCCCAACGCCGCATCGGGCGTCATGCATCTCATCACCTCGTCTCCCCTCGACAAGCAGGGGTCGACGGTCTCGCTCGCCGCGGGGGAACGATCCCTCTTCCACGGCCAGTTCCGCACGGCCCAGGCTCCGACCGAGAACTTCGGGCTGAAGATCTCCGGCCAGTACATGCAGGGCGAAGACTGGGAATACGACGATCCCAGGGAGGCGTTGGCTCGCGAAGCCGGGTGTCAGATCTGTATACGGGACAACTCGGGGAGTAGATACTCGGTTGACGCGCGCGCAGATTTCCGTTTCGCCGACGACGCCGAGCTCGTGCTCAACGGGGGAACCTCGAACCTTGCCGGCGGAGTCGAGATGACCGGCATCGGTGCCTTCCAGGTCAAGAACTGGGGGTACAACTACCTGCAGACCCGCTTCTCCAAGGGCCGGCTCTTCGCCCAGTACTTCCTCAACATGACGAACTCCGGAGCGGGGGCCGGAACGCCCACCGCGGACGGCACCTTCGGGCTCCGCACGGGACAGCCGGTCGTCGACCAGTCGCGCACCATGGCGGTGCAGGTCCAGTACGGACTCGACCTGGGTTCCCGGCAGAGCTTCACCTACGGCGTCGACTGGCAGCGGACGGAACCCCGCACCGGCGGGACGATCAACGGCCGTAACGAGGACGACGACCTCATCGGCGAGATCGGGGGCTACATACACTCGGAGACCTCGCTGGGAGACATGCTGGCCCTGGTTGCGGCCATCCGGGTCGACGACCACAGCCGGCTCGGCGATCTGAACATCTCACCGCGCGCGGCCCTGGTATTCAAGCCGACGGAGCACCAGAACTTCCGCCTTACCTACAACCAGGCCTTCGGCACGCCGACCGCCAGCAACCTCTTCCTGGACATCATCGCGGCCAGGCTCCCTCCGCCGATCGACTTCTTTGCCGTCCAGGCGCGGGGAGTGCCTTCGTCCGGCTACACCTTCAACGACATGTGCCAGGGCGGGTTCAACTCGCTCTGCATGCGTTCTCCGCTGGCGCCGGGACAGCTGCCCGCCAACGCCGCCCTCTTCTGGGACGGCCTGCTGGAACTTCTGGCCCAGCTCGCCCCCGAACTCGCGCCGATCGTGTCGTTCCTGCAGATGCCCGGCGCCATCCCCGAAGACCCGGCGATCGGCACGGTCCTCAGGCGGCTGGACATCAACACCCAGGAATTCCTCCTCGACGACGGGCCGACAGCCGTCGACCCCCTTGAGCCGACCCTCTACACCACCATGGAGGGGGGCTACAAGGGGTTGCTGGGAGGTCGGGTGCTGCTGGCCGCCGACGTATACAAGGCCAACATCCAGAACTTCGTCGGCCCGCTGCGCGTGGAGACGCCCAACGTCTTCCTCGATCCGTTGTCCACCGGGGCGTTCGTGTTCCACCGTCTCGGGCCGCTCATCCAGGCGGGTGTGATCACCGAGGCAATCGCCGCCCAGATCGTCGGGACGCTGGCTGCGGCCCCCATCGGCACCGTCGTACCGGACCAGTCCGAGGATCACAACATGATGGTGACCTACCGGAATTTCGGTGAGGTCGACTACTGGGGAGCCGATCTGTCGGCGCGGATCCTGGTCACTGACCGGCTCCAGATCGACGGCAACTACTCCTTCGTGAGCGACGACTGCTTCGGCGAGGAAGAGGACGGAGACTGCACGGGGCTGCACGACATCGCGCTGAATGCCCCGCGCAACAAGGGGTCGTTCGGCTTCACCTTTGACGACCGCGCCGCGGGGTTCACGCTGCAGGGGCGCGTGCGGATGACGAACGGCTTCCCCATGAATTCCGGTGTCTACATCGGCAAGGTCACGGGTTACGAGGTGGTCGACGCGTCGGTCAGCTACGAGCTGCCCTTCCGGCGCGGAACCCGGTTGTCCGTGACCGGCAACAACGTTCTGAACAACATGCACCGCGAGTTCGTGGGAGCGCCGGAGGTGGGACGGCTTCTACTTCTGCGGGTCCAGTACGACTTCTGAGGGCCACGGCGCGGTTGAGCCGGGGAGCGGCGTGAAGTCGGGGGGAAAACGGCGGAGGCAGGCCATTGTGCTCCGGATCATCCGGGAGTACCGGGTTCCGCACCAGGAGGCCCTGCGTGCCCGTCTGGCCGCGGAGGGATTCCCGGTGGCGCAGGCGACCCTGTCGCGCGACATCCGTGACCTGCGGCTGGTCAAGGTCGTGGGCGCGGACGGAAAGCCGCACTACACGCTGCCCGAGGAGTGGGAGAACCTCGCTCCGCTGGATTCGATCCTGCCGACGCTCTTCGTGTCCGCCGAACCCGTGGGCAACCTGATCGTTGTCAGGACGCTGAACGGGGCAGCACAGGCGGTGGCGTCGGGGATCGACTGGGAGGAGTTCGAGGGACTGGCCGGGACGATCGCGGGGGACGACACCGTGCTCGTGATTCTGCGGGATGGAAGCGCCGCTCGGGATGTCGCGGTCGCGATCAGGGACTTGGCAGAGGGGGGCTCGCGGTAATACCGCTGCCCGTGCGCAGGGGCCGGCCCCACGGACTGGCGAGGGTTGACACAAGGGCGAACATGTATATTATTTCATTGTCACTGCATATTATTACCACAGCCCGACATCGTTCAGCGGGTCCGGAGCATGGGGATTGACAGTACCGTACGGCCTTGGCGGGAGACGTACGGCCCCCATGTTCCGGCCCGCGTAGGGTTTCAGGGGCACTCGAACAGGAATCGTTGCAAGCCGTGAAGATCGTACTCGGATACTCGGGAGGGCTCGACACATCGGTGATCGTGCCCTGGCTGAGAGAAAATTATCGGGCCGACGTTGTCTGCATGGCGGCCGACGTGGGGCAGAGGGGCGGGGTGGACAAGCTGGGGGCGAAGGCATTCGCCACGGGTGCATCCGCCTTTTTCGGAGAAGACCTGCGTGAGGAGTTCCTGGCGGACTACATCCTTCCGGTGCTGCGCGCCGGCGCGGTCTACAGCCGCAAGTACCTGCTGGGCACCGCCATGGCCCGGCCGGTCATCTCGCGCCGCATGGTGGAGGTCGCACGCCGTACGGGGGCCGGCGCTCTGGCCCATGGCTGTACCGGCAAGGGGAACGACCAGCTCCGCTTCGAGGTGTCCTTCGCCGCTCTGGCACCGGAGTTGAAGGTGGTCGCGCCGTGGCGGGAATGGGACATCACGTCGCGCGAGGACGCCCTCGCCTATGCGCGGGCCCGGGGAATCTCGCTCGAGGGCATCGACGAGGAAAAGCTCTATTCCCGCGACGAGAACCTGTGGCACATCAGCCACGAGGGCGGTCCCCTCGAGGACCCCGCCAACGCGCCCGGGCCGGATGTGTTCGTATGGACGCGCGACCCCGTGGACGCACCCGATACCCCCGTCGACCTGGAGCTGGGCTTCGAGGCCGGCTTCCCGGTCACGCTCGACGGACGCGCTCTTTCGCCTCTCGCGCTCCTGACCGAGCTGAACGAGGTGGGGTCGGAGCACGGGGTAGGCCGCGCCGACATCGTCGAGGACCGGGTGGTGGGGATCAAGTCGCGGGGCGTCTATGAAACTCCCGGAGGGACGATTCTGCTCACCGCGCTCCAGGAGCTGGAGCAGCTGGTACTGTCGCGCGGCGCCCTGGCCCTCAAGGACTCGCTGGCGCCCCGCTACGCCGACCTGGTGTACGAGGGACGGTGGTGGACGCCCGAGCGGGAGGCCATGGACGCCACTGTGGACTTGCTCATGGAGAACGTGACGGGAACCGTGCGGCTGCGCCTCTTCAAGGGACAGGCGACGGTCCTGGCGCGGCAGGCGCCCGTATCGTTGTACGACCTGGACCTGGCGTCCTTCGGCGCTTCGGAGGGCTACGCGCACGCCGACGCGTCGGGCTTCGTGAAGCTGTTCACCCTTCCCCAGCGCGCGGTGGCGGCGCAGCGGCGCGCGCAGGCTCCGACGTTGCCGGCCGGAGTGTCAACCACAGGCTGGCGGCCCGCCGCCGAGGTGGCGCACGCCCAGGGGGACTGACTCCCTGACCAGTTCGTTCTCTCCCTCCGAACCCGGTACGCCAAGCGACCGTGCGGCCCACGTCCTCTGGGGCGGGCGCTTCGAGGGTGGCCTTGCGGGCGAGATGGAGCCCCTGAACCGGTCCCTCGATGTCGACTGGCGCCTGTGGCCTCACGATGTCCGGGGAAGCCGGGCCTGGGCGCGCGGACTGGCGCGGGCGGGAATCCTGACGCGGGAGGAAGCCCGCCACATCGACGCGGGCCTGGCCGAAGTCGCCGCGCGGCTTGAGGCGTTGCCCGGTCCGGCGGGACTGCCCGAAGAGGACATCCACACCGTGGTGGAGCGCATGCTGATCGAAGAGATCGGCTCGGTGGGCGGCAAACTCCACACCGGGCGTTCCCGCAACGACCAGGTTGCCACCGCGTTCCGTCTCTGGGGGAAGGACGCGATCCGCGCGTTACGCGACCGGTTGGCGGCGCTGGTGGAGGCGATCGCCCACGGGGCGCGACGGAACCCGGACATCGTGATGCCGGGATTCACCCACCTGCAGCAGGCGCAGCCGGTCCCCGCCGCCCATTGGTTGCTGTCACGCGCCTGGCCGCTGGTCCGCGACCTGGAACACCTTCGGGCGGTACTGCGGGAGTGCGACGTTCTGCCGCTGGGCGCGGGGGCGGTGGCCGGCTGCCCCTTCGATATCGACAGGGAGGCGCTCGCGGCCGATCTCGGCTTCGGCCGGGTCTCGGAGAATTCCATCGACACCGTCTCCGACCGCGACTGGACGGTGCGGCTGCTCTTCGGCGCGGCGATGACCGGTGTGCACCTGTCGCAGCTGGCCGAGGACCTGGTCCTCTTTTCCAGCAGTGAATTCGGGTTTGTGAGGCTGGGGGACGGCTACACGACGGGGTCGTCGCTCATGCCGCAGAAGCGCAACCCCGATGTGGCCGAGCTGACGCGGGGGAAGTCGGGACGGCTGGTGGGGAACCTGGTGGGAATGCTGACGGTGCTGAAGGGACTCCCGACCGGATACAACCGGGACCTGCAGGAGGACAAGGAGGCGGTCTTCGACTCGGTGGACACGCTCGCGGTGGTGCTGCCGGCAATGACCGGCGCGGTCGCGGGTCTGACCCTCGACCCTGGCCGTCTCGCGGCGGCGCTGGGCACGCAGATGCTGGCCACCGACCTGGCCGACTACCTGGTGCGCCGGGGGGTCCCGTTCCGCGAGGCGCACCACGTGGCCGGCGAACTGGTTCGTGTTGCGGAGAGCACGGGCCGCGAGCTGAGCGGGCTCACCCTGGAGGAGATGAACGCGGTGCACCCGGCCTTTGCCGACGATGTGTACGAGGTCTTCGACCCGGCGGCGTCAGTGGAGTCGCGCGCGGTTCGGGGTGGGACTTCGGTGGCGGCGCTGGCCGCCCAATTCGACGCGTTGGGCAGGGCGCTGGAAGAGGCTGTCGCCGGTCCCTGAAGCGTGCCTTCAGGGGACAAGAAGTATACTCAACTTTACATTATGTAAAGTCGGATTTACATTCTTACCAACCCGGTCCCGGCCAGCTACACCGACCGCCCCGCCGCCTCCGCAAACGCCCCCAGTCCGCGCATCATGTCGGCGAACTCCGCGAAGGTGAGCGACTGGTCGCCATCGGACGCTGCCGTCTCCGGGTCGGGGTGCACCTCCACGATGAGCCCGTCCGCCCCCGCCGCCAGCGCCGCATAGGCGAGCGGCGCCACCAGGTCGCGGCGCCCTCCGGCGTGCGAGGGATCGGCGATCACGGGCAGGTGCGTCTCAAGCTTGAGCCAGGGGATCGCCGCCAGGTCGAAGGTATTGCGCATCTCGCCCCCGAAGGTGCGGATGCCCCTCTCGCAGAGCACCACGTCCATGTTGCCGCCGCTCATGACGTACTCGGCCGCGAGCAGCAGATCCTTGAGCGTCGCCGACATGCCACGCTTCAGCAGGACCGGCCGCTGCAACTGCCCGATCTCCCGGAGCAGCGCGAAGTTCTGCATGTTGCGGGCCCCGATCTGCAGCATGTCGGCGTACCCCGCCACCAGTTCGGCGTGCCGGGGATCGAGCACCTCGGTGACGACCGGGAGGCCGGTCTTTTCACGGACGCGCTCGAGAATCTGAAGACCCTCCTCCTTGAGGCCGTCGAAGGAATAGGGAGAGGTGCGCGGCTTGAAGGCGCCGCCGCGGAGCAGCGCGGCCCCCTCCGCCGCCACCGCCCGCCCCGTCTCGGCCATCATCTCCTCGCCCTCCACCGAGCAGGGACCGGCGGCGACCAGGCATGCAGGCCCGCCGAAGGTGCGGTTGCCGACCTGTACGCGCGATGTCCGGTCCGCCGAGAAGTCGCGCGCGGCCAGCTTGTACGGACGCATGACCGGGTGCACCGAGCGGACGCCCGGAATGGAGAGCAGCGACACGCCGGACAGCCGGGCCTCGTCTCCGATGCATCCGATGATCGTGCGGCTCACGCCCTTCGAGATGTGGGTCCGCAGCCCCAGCGACTCGATCCGTTCCCGGATGTAGTCGAGCTGGTCGGCGGTGATGTTCTTTCTGGCGACGATGATCACGGGTCTGTTCCCGGGACCCCGGGGGGTCCGGTCGTTGGATGTGGATGTAACGGGCGACCGCGGGCAATGCGACGCCGCGCGGCGCGCCAAGAGAAGATGGCGATTTCCGTCCGGCAGCTGAACCGCCCTCCAACTGGTAACCACCCCCGCGAACGGGTAGATTTGGCCGCGCATCCCCTCCCAGTTCCCCCAGCCCCGCGAGGCCTTGGCCCCTACCTCCGCAGAAGAGATGAAGAGCATGGCGGGACGCGACGCCGCGCGAAGCGTCGCATCCGGCATGCGTCTGGGCCTGGGCACGGGCTCCACGGTGGCCCATTTCCTGGAACATCTGGGCGCGCGTATCGCGCGTGAGGAGCTTTCCAGGGTGGTGGGCGTCCCGACCTCGGTGCGCACGGAGAAGGCCGCCCGCAAGCTGGGCATCGCCCTGGCCACCCTGGAGGAGATCGGCACCCTCGATCTGACCGTCGACGGCGCGGACGAGGTGGACCCCGGGCTCGACCTCGTCAAGGGTCTGGGGGGCGCACTGCTCAGGGAGAAGATGGTGGCGCAGGCCTCGGAACGGATGCTGGTGATCGTGGACGACTCCAAGCTGGTGGGGCGTCTGGGCGAGATTGCGCCCCTGCCGGTCGAGGTGGTGCCCTTCGGCCACGCGAGCCACATGGGGTGGCTGCGGGACCTCGGGGCCGAGCCCAGGGTACGGGATGGAGGCAACGGCCACCCCTACCGCACCGACAACGGGAACCTTGTCATCGACTGCCGCTTTGCCGGAGGGATCGAGGACTCCGCCGGGCTGGAGCGGCGGCTGGCCCGCCGTGCGGGGGTGGTGGAATCGGGATTGTTTCTGAAAATGGCGACTGAGGCGGTGGTGGCGGGAAGGGAGGGCGTGCGCCGCATGAAAAGGGGTCAGTCGTGAGCATCAGGATCGCGCCGTCCATTCTGAGCTGCAGCTTCGCCGAGCTGGGACGCGAGGTGCGCACGGTCGACGAGGCCGGCGCGGAGTGGATCCATGTCGATGTGATGGACGGGCATTTCGTGCCGAACATCACGATCGGGCCGCTCATCGCGAATGCGGTGCGCGGGGTGACGTCGCGCACTGTGGACGTGCACCTCATGATCGAGCACCCCGACCGCTACATAGAGGACTTCGCCCGGGCGGGCGCGGATGTGATCACGGTGCACGCCGAGGCGACGGTACATCTGCACCGCACGCTGGGCCTGATCCGGGAGTTGGGCAAGCGTGCGGGGGTGGCGCTCAATCCGTCGACGCCGCTCGCGGCGGTGGAGGAGGTGTTGGACGAGGTTGATCTGCTGTGCATCATGTCGGTCAATCCGGGGTTCGGCGGCCAGGCCTTCATCGAGCAGTCGGTGGACAAGGTGGCGCGCGCGCGCAACATGGTGGAGGCGCGCTCGGGGGGACGGGTGGAGGTGGAGGTGGACGGCGGGGTGGACGCAAAGACCGCGCCGGCGCTGGCGGAGGCCGGAGCGACGGTCCTGGTGGCGGGTTCGGCGGTCTTCGGGCACCCGGGTGGACCCGGGGCCGGTGTCGAGGCGATCCGGTCGTCGATTGCGGGGATCCACTGGTGGGGCGGGGGGGACTGAGGTCGTGCCATGCGCCGATTGACCCACGAGAAGGAGCTGCCGTTCCCGGTCGAGCGGGTCTGGGACTGGCACATGCGCCCGGGTGCGCTCGAACGCCTGATGCCTCCCTGGGAGGACGCGCGGGTGGTCGGTCGCGAGGGGGGTATTGGCGACGGCGGTACGGTGCGTGTGAGGGTGAAGCGGGGTCCGGTGAAGGTGGACATCAAGATGCGCCACACCGGCTTCGAGCCCGGCAGGCTCTTCACCGACGAGCAGGTGTCGGGCCCGATGGGGTCGTGGGAACACCGTCACGAGTTCGAACCCCGGGGCAGCGGCGCCTGTATGATCCGCGACCGGATCAGGTACGATCCGCCCCTTGGGGCAGCCACCGCCGCGCTCGCCGGGTCCACCATCGAGGGCGAAATGAAGCGGCTCTTCCGGTTCCGCAACCAGCGCCTCACACAGGATCTCGCACGTCACGCGGCGTACGACGGACCCCGGCTCAAGGTCGCGATCACCGGTGCGAGCGGGTTCGTCGGGTCGGCGCTGCGCCATTTCCTGACGACTGGCGGCCACGAGGTGTTGCCGATCGTGCGCCGCCGGCCGGACCGGGAACAGGGCGAAATCTACTGGGACCCCATGGAGCGCAAGATCGAGGGAACGCGGCTCGAGGGGGTGGACGCGCTGGTGCATCTGGCGGGTGAGAGCCTGTCGCGGGGGCGCTGGAACCCGGCCAGGAAACGGGCCATCTGGAAGAGCCGGATCGTGGGTACGCAGGTGATCGCGGACGCGCTGAACCGGTTGCGCGATCCGCCGCGCGTCTTCGTCTCGTCGTCGGCGATCGGGTACTACGGGAACCGCGGCAGCGAACGGCTCGTCGAGCGGAGCCGGCCCGGCAGCGGGTTCCTGGCGGAACTGTGCCGCGAATGGGAGAGCGAGGCGTTCAAGGCGAGGCGGTCGGCGGTCCGGGTGGTCGCCCTGAGGACCGGACTCGTGCTCAGTCCGGCGGGCGGCGCGCTCGGCACGATGCTCCTGCCCTTCAAGATGGGGATCGGTGGGCGGCTGGGATCGGGACGCCAATATGTGAGCTGGATCGACCACGACGACCTCGTCGCCCTGATCTTCCACGCGCTCGTCGACACCTCCGTGCGGGGGCCGGTCAACGCCACCGCCCCCCACCCCGTCCCCAACGCCACCTTCACCACCAAACTCGGTCACGCGCTCCGCCGCCCCACCCTGCTGCCCGTGCCGTCGCTGGCGGTGCGCGGCATGTTCGGCGAGATGGGGAAGGCGCTGTTGCTCGACGGCCAGCGCGTGTTCCCGGAGGCGGCCCGTCGCAGCGGCTTTCGCTTCGACTTCGAGGGCATCGGGGAATCGCTGGCCTACCAGCTCGGCCGCGCCGCGCGCGTGCCGTAGGAGGCGCACACCACGGTGTCATCCACGAGCGCGTCCCTCGGGCACGGCGACCTCTCGCCCGACCCCGTCGAGCAGTTCGGCCGCTGGTTCGCCGAAGCGGAGGCCGACCCGCGGATTGTCTTCGCGGAAGCGGTTTGCCTCTCCACGCTGGGCCCTGGCGACACCCCGGAAGGCCGGATGGTGCTCCTGAAGGACTTCGACGAGCGGGGTTTCGTCTTCTACACCAACCTGGAGTCGGCCAAGTCGCGCTCGCTGGACGGGCACGCCCGCGCGGGGATGACCTTCTACTGGCAGCCGCTGGGGCGCCAGGTGCGGATCCGGGGTCCGGTCGAAGCGGTGTCGGCGGCCGAAGCGGATGCCTACTTCGGCAGCCGTCCGAGGGGAAGTCGGCTCGGCGCGTGGGCCTCGGACCAGAGCCGGGTGCTGGGCAGCCGGGCGGCGCTCGAGGCCCGGCTTGCTAAGGTGGAGGCGCGCTATGCGGACCGCGAGGTGCCCAGGCCGCCCCACTGGTCCGGGTACCGCATCGTGCCGGATGCGATCGAGTTCTGGCAGGAAGGGGCGTCGCGGCTGCACGACCGTTTCGAGTACCGGTGGGGTGGAGCGGGGGGATGGGAGATGCGGCGGCTGTATCCGTAGGCGGACGTGTCCGGGGTTTTACGGGCCCGTCATGCGGGATTACGTTCATATGAACCGAACATGGAGGGCATATGAACGATTTCAAGAGTCGTGTGTGCGGCTACGACCCCGCGGATCTCCCGGCGCGGCTGGTCCGCGAGGCGCGACCGGTATACGGCGACCCCGAGAGCCTGGAGGAGTTGCGCCATGTGGCGGAGGCGGGGCTCCCGGTGGAGGCAGTGAAGGTGCTTCAGGCCGAGTTGAAGCGTTTCGGGGTGCGGCGGGCCTCCGAGTTCGTGAACAGAATCGTCCCCAGGGCCACCCGGAAGCGGCGCAAGCTGCTGAAGCGTGAGGAGGGGGAAGCGGTGCTGCGGGTGGCCGCGACCGTGGCGTTGGCCGTCTACGTCTGGGGTGAGGAGGAGGGGGCCGCCGAGTTTCTGACGTGTCCGCATCCGATGTTGGGGGGTGTGAAGCCCATCGAATTGGCCCTGTCGGAGGTTGGAGTGCGGCATGTGGAGGATATCCTGTGGGGAATCCACTACGGCTTGCCGGTCTGACTTCGTTGGAAGTCTACAGGATTCACCATCGCCGCTTCGCTGCGCTGAGCGGCTCGGGCGCTGCAGTCCGAGGCGGGAGATGGAATCCGCAGGGAACCCCCGTGGTCTATACGTCGGCCGCCTACGAAGGCGCCATGCTCGAAATGTTGGCTCGCGTGGTTGCGAGAGGTGTTCCGGCCGGCCACGTCGCGTCCCGGATCGTGCTGCCCGCGGACGCCACGGCGCACGCCTTCGACGAAACCGAACACCCGAACTGGCGCAGAAGGGTCTGCTCCCACGAGGTGGGGCGGGAGTGGGTCGACTCGAAGCGGTCGCTTGCCCTGGTGGTTCCTTCGCTGGTGGCCCGGCCGTGGGGCCGAAACGTCGTGTTGAATCCGGCCCATCCGGACTATGCGCGGGTGCGGGTAGCCGAGGTGGTGGACGTGCGCTGGGATCCCCGGCTGTACTGACCCCGGGGGTGTGCCCCAACCCCGCCCGGCGGTATCATCCACGTCCACCCAATCCCCCCTTCACCCAACCCCGGAGTCAACCTCTTGCAATACGCCCGTCTCGGCGACAGCGGCATGATCGTGTCTCGCATCGCGCTCGGCTGCATGAGCTTCGGCAGCCGCGAGTGGCGCCCCTGGATCCTCGAGCAGGACGAGGCCATGCCCTTCTTCCGGCGCGCCGTCGAACTCGGCATCAACTTCTTCGACACGGCCGACGTGTACTCGCTCGGGGTAAGCGAGGAGATCACGGGGAAGGCGGTGCGCGAATTCGCGTCGCGTGACGAGGCGGTTGTTGCCACCAAGGTCAAGATGCGGATGGGGCCGGGGCCGAACCGGGGCGGGCTGTCCCGCAAGCACATCATCCAGTCGTGCGAGGCGTCGCTTCGGCGGCTCGGCGTGGAACGGATCGACCTCTACCAGATCCACCGCTGGGACGCGTACGCCCCGGTCGAGGAGACGCTTTCGGCGCTGGATCACCTGGTCCACCAGGGGAAGGTTCTCTACCTGGGCGCGTCGTCGATGTACGCGTGGCAGCTCATGAAGATGCTGTCGGTGTCGGAGCGAAGCGGCTGGGCGCGCTTCGTCTCCATGCAGAACCACTACAACCTCGTCTACCGCGAAGAGGAGCGTGAGATGATGCCCCTCTGCGCGGCGGAGGGGATCGGGGTGATCCCGTGGTCGCCGCTGGCGCGGGGGCTGCTGACGGGGAAGCGCAGGCGCGGGGAGCAGGCCGCCTCGCTCCGGGATGCGAACGACGATCTCACCAGTGAACTCTATGATCACGAGAAGGATTGGGATGTGGTGGACGCCACGGTGCGGGTGGCCGGGCGGCGGGGTGACGAGCCGGCGCAGGTGGCGCTGGCGTGGCTGTTGTCGCGGCCGGCGGTGGTGGCGCCTGTGGTGGGGTTTACGCGGGTGGAGCAGATCGACTCGGCGTGCGCGGCGGTGGAGGTGACGCTGACCGGGGAGGAGTGCGCGGAGATGGAGGCGCCGTACAGGCCGCACGCGGTGCGGGGGTGGCTGGACGGGCCGGTGCAGTTGCCGGGAATCAGTTCGTGACGGCTGGCTCTGGCGGGTCCGGGGTGCAGCGAGTGGGAATCCCCGGTCTGACGCTGACCCGGGGCGACTTCGAGGCTGCGCGGAGGCACGTCGCTCCGCATGTGTACAGGACTCCAATGCTGACCAGCCGGTCGCTGAGCGAGGCGTGCGAGCTGGATGTGCGGCTCAAGGCCGAGCTGTTTCAGCGGGGCGGTTCCTACAAGGTGCGGGGGCCGCTGAACAAGATTGCGCGGCTGACCGACGAGGAGCGGGCAAGGGGTGTAGTCTGCTCGTCGGCCGGGAATCACGCGCAGGGTGTGGCGATCGCGGCGCGGCACTACGGCGTGCGCGCGGTCGTGGTGATGGCCGAGAATGCGACGCGCTCCAAGATCGCGGCTACGAAGGGGTATGGGGCCCGCGTCGTGCTGCACGGCAACATCTGGGACGAGGCCAACGAGAAGGCCCTTGAGTTGGTGGAATCGGAAGGCTTCACCTATATCCATCCATTCGACGATCCGGATCTGATCGCGGGGCAGGGCACCGTCGGCCTGGAGATCATGGACCAGTTGCCCGAGGCCGAAGTGGTGGTTGTGCCGATTGGGGGTGGGGGGCTCATCTCCGGGATCTCGATGGCGGTGAAATCGGTGAAGCCCGGCATCCGCGTGATCGGGGTCGAGTCGTCGGGGGCGCCGGCCATGCAGCGCAGCGTGGAGTCGGGCGGGTGCGTGACGCTTGATGAGGTCGGCTGCATCATCGACGGGTTGCGTGTGATGCGGGTGGGGGATCATACCTGTTCCGTGGTCTCCCGCTTCGTCGACGAGATCGTGACGCTTCCCGACGAGCGGATCTTCGATGCCGTGCTCTGGCTGATGACGAGGGCGAAACTGGTGGCGGAAGGTGCTGCCGCATCGCCGGTCGGGGCGCTGCTCGAGGGACTGGTGGATGCGCCCCCCGGAACGAAGACGGTCTGCGTGCTGAGCGGGGGGAATCTGGATGTGGAAAAACTGCGCGGCATGTCCTGGAACTAGGGATCCGTGGAAGACACCCTCACTCAACCGTGGACCGGAGCGTTGAGAACATGAGCGGAACGCCGGACACCGGGGCGCGAAGTGACGTGGCCGGGAGCGGGGACCGCCCACTGGGACCCGCAGGCGAAGGCGAGGCCCGGTTCATGATACGGTTGGCGGCCGAGATCGCCAGCAAATCGAACCGCACTCGGCGTCGATTTCATAAACAGTTGGTGGTCAACCTGAAGGATGCGCTGACTTCCAGCGGTACTCAAGCTACGGTGCGCGACCGTTGGAGCCGTCTTTTCGTGACGGTTCCCGGCGCGGAGGTCATGTCGGCGGCGACGCGCGTGTTCGGGATCAGTTCCTTTTCCGAGGTGGACGCCGTGGTGCCCGCCGACCTCGAGACGATCGTGCGGGTCGGGCACGAATCGTACCGTGAGGCGGTGACCGGGCGCCGGTACGCGGTCGCCGCGCGCCGGACCGGCCGGCAGTCGTTCTCGTCACGGGATGTCTGCGTGCAGCTTGGCGCGGTGCTCAACCCGTACGGCACCGTCGACCTGACTGCGCCCGAAGTCACCGTATCGGTCGAGGTGCGTGACCACCGGGCCTACCTCTTCTCCCAGCGTACCGAGGGGCCGGGCGGTCTGCCCCTGGGGGTGCAGGGGCGGGCGGTGTGCCTCATATCCGGCGGCTTCGACTCGGCGGTGGCGGCGTGGCTGCTCCTCAAGCGGGGCGTTGCCCTCGACTACGTGTTCTGCAACCTGGCCGGGCCGGCCTTCGAGAGATCCGTCGTTCAGGTCACCAGGGTACTTTCGGACCGCTGGAGCTACGGTGACCGGCCCCGCATGCACATCGTGGACTTCGGCGACGCCGTGCGCGACCTCCAGGACCAGGTTACGCCCCGGTACTGGCAGGTCGTCCTCAAGCGGCTGATGTACCGCGCGGCCGAGCAGGTGGCCGTCGAGATCGGCGCGGACGCGCTGGTGACCGGAGAGTCGCTCGGGCAGGTGTCGTCCCAGACGCTGCGCAATCTGCGCGCCATCGAGGCGGTGGCGGCGCTTCCGGTGCTGCGCCCGCTGGTCGGCTTCGACAAGGAGGAGATCATCCGCATCGCGAAGCACATCGGCACGGCCGCGCTCTCGGCCCGCGTCCGAGAGTACTGCGCGATCCTGGAGGGCAAACCGGTCACGGCGGCGAAGGTAGGCGCGGTGGACCGGGAGGAGGCACCCGTGGACCTCGCGCTGGTGGACCGGGCGGTTACGGAGCGAAGGGTGCTGGACGTGAGGGCCGTGGAGGACGCCGACCTGAATCGCGACTACCTATGGATTGACGCGGTTCCGGCCAACGCCCGGGTGATCGACTGCCGGCCGGCACAACAGGACGACGGCTGGCGCCATCCGGGATCGCGCCGGGTGCTGCCGCGGGATTTCCCGGCCCTTGCGGGATCGTTGAAAAGGGACGGTTCCTACGTGATGGTCTGCGACAACGGCATCCAGTCAGCGGAACTCGCCAACCTCCTGCAGACAGTGGGGTATGAGGCGTACGCGCTCAGGGGCGGGACCCGGGTGCTGAGGGGGGGCACCACTTGACGGACCTTCCACCTCCGGTCCGGTTCATCTGGCTGCGGCGACTGCATCCCGGCTGGTACTCCTCGCCCACCTGTTCAACAATGTAGTGACGGCCTTAAGATGGGTCATATGTAGTATTCGCATTGGTTTCCAAGGCTCCACTCTGTATTCCTCCTCGGATGAATAGCGCCATCATTCCCCCTTCGTCGTGTCTTGGCAGCCCAGCGCCCCGGTGCTCGGGTGGCCTTTTCCACGGCCTGCTGGCAGCCCTCGCGGTGGCTGCCTGCGAAGGCAACCCCATCCCACCGGATCTGAACGCGTCGCCCCGGCTCACCGGCCCGATCCCGCACCAGGTCGTGGCGGATTCGGTTGCGCTGGACCTGACGGCGCACTTTGTCGACCCGAACGGGGATGCGCTGACCTTCACGGCCACCTCTTCCAACACCGCGGCGGTGCGGACGCATCTGGCCGGCGCGATCGTCACGCTCGTTGCGATCGTCAAAGGATCGGCGACGGTTACGGTCACCGCGACCGATCCGGACGGAGCGACCGCAACGTATGGATTCCCGGCAACGGTGCCGAACCGCGCGCCGCGCGTCGTGATCTCATTCCCCGACATCGAAGCGTTCGTGGAAGACCGGGTGGTGACCCGGGTGGGGGGACACTTCACCGACCCGGACCACGACTCGCTCACCTTTTCCGCGGAGATTTCCGACGCCGCCGTTGCGACGGTCGAGCTGGCCGGGGACAAGGTCAGGGTGTGGGCAAACGCGCCGGGAATGGCGACGATTGCGGTGACTGCGACGGATACGGAAGGGCTGGCGACCACCCAGGAGTTCGTGTTGACGGTTCCGAACCGGGCACCGCGGGCGACGGAGCCGCTTCCCGGCATCGAGGTGGAGGTGGGGGAGGAGGCCACCCTGTGGGTGTCAGGTCATTTCATGGACCCGGACGGGGAAGAGCTCACATACGCGGCCGGATCGTCGGAGGCCGGGGTGGCCGGGCTGGTCGTCTCGGGTGACGAGGTGACGGTGAGAGCCGTTGCGAAGGGGATGGCGACGATCACGGTGACGGCGACCGATCCCGGTGGGTCGGTGGCCGTGCAGGATTTCCCGGTGACGGTTCCGAACCGGGCGCCACTGGCGGTGGACACCCTGCCGGACATCGAGGTGGAGGTAGGCGGCGAAGCTTCAGCGACGGTGTCGGGGTATTTTGCGGATCCGGACGGCGACTCTCTCACATTCGCGGGCGGGTCCATTGACGAGGCTGTCGCAACGGTCAGCGCCATCGGTGACCGGTTGACGGTGCGCGCCGTCGCGAAAGGGACGTCCGCGATCACGGTGACGGCGGAGGATCCCGAGGGGCTCACGGCGGTTCTGGCTTTCGAGGTGAGGGTCCCGAACCGTCCACCGCTGGTGACCGGGATGCTCCCCGATACGAGCGTAGAGGTGGGCGAAGCGGCCGGAGCCGACCTGACGGAGCACTTCACTGAGCCCGATGGCGACGAGCTGGTCTTCGCGGCCGAGTCGTCGGATCCCTCCGTGGCCACCACGAGCGTCTCCGGTACCCGGATGACGTTTGAGGCCGTTGCCAAGGGTGTGGCGACGGTCACGATCACCGCGGCTGACTCCGAAGGTCTGGTGGTTGAACAGGGCTTCCTGGTTACCGTTCCGAACCGCCCGCCACTGGGGACACACCCCATCCCCAACTTCGAGTTGGAAGTGGGTGAGGAGTCGGCCACGGACCTGACGGAGCACTTCGCGGATCCGGACGGGGATACGCTTCGTTTCGCGGCGGAGTCCTCGGATTCCACCGTGGCAGTCGTAGACGTCTCCAGAGGCCGGGTGACGGTGGGCGCCCTGGCGCGGGGCACGGTGACGGTGACGGTGACGGCTTCGGACCCCGAGGACCTGGCGGCCACGGGAATCTTCCGGGTGACGGTTCCGAACCGGGCGCCGCTGGCGGTGGACACGATGCCGAACGTCAAGGTGGAGGTGGGTGGCGAAGTGTCAATGCGGCTGTCGCGTTACTTTGCGGACGCGGATGGGGATGCGCTCGCCTTCACCGGTGCGTCATTCGACGAATCTGTCGCTACGGCCAGCGTCAGCGACGACCGGTTGACGGTGGGCGGTGTTGCGAAGGGGATTTCCGCGATTACTGTGACAGCAGAGGATCCGGAGGGACTGACCGCGGTCCTGGCCTTTGAGGTTAGAGTGCCGAACCGTCCACCGCGGGTGAACGCGATACTGCCCGGCAAGAGTGTCGAGGTGGGCGAAACCGCCTCTGCCGACCTGGCGGAGCACTTCACGGAGCCCGATGGCGACGAGCTTGTGTTCGCGGCGGAGTCGTCGGATCCCGCCGTGGCCACGGCGGACATCTCCGGCAATCGGGTGACCGTTGGGGCCCTTGCCAAGGGGGTGGCGACGATCACGATCACCGCGGCAGACCCCGACGGACTGGCGGTTGAACAGAGTTTCCTGGTCTTGGTCCCGAACCGGGCACCGCAGGCGACGCGCGCGCTCCCGGACCTCGAATTGCAGGGTGGCGAGGAGTCGGCCACGGACCTGGCGGAGCACTTCGCGGACCCGGATGGGGACATGCTCCGTTTCACGGCAGAGTCCTCGGATTCAAGCGTCGCGGTCGCGGACATCTCCGGGGACCGGGTGACGGTGCGGGCCCTGGCGCGGGGCACGGTGACGGTGACGGTTACGGCATTGGACCCCGAGGATCTGACGGCCACGGCGGTCTTCCGGGTGACGGTTCCGAATGGCGCGCCGCAGGTCCACACTCCGATGCCCGGTCGCCGCCTGGAAGCGGGCGGGGTGATCGAGATGAGCCTCCTGGACCACTTTTCGGATCCCGACGTTGACTCGCTGGTTTTCAGGGCCCGGTCGTCCGATTCGTCGGTGGTCTGGGTCGACTTGGCCGGTAGCGGACTGACCATCAAGGCGATGACGAAGGGCTGGGCGCAGATCACGGTCACGGCCATTGATCCCGCGAGTCTGGAGACGGAATCGAACTTCACCGTTCGGGTACCGAACCGGGCGCCGCGGACCGTGCGAAACATCGGCGATCGGAGGATTGCCAGGGGAGGCCAGGCCATCCTGAAGTCCTCGCGCTACTTCTCCGATCCGGACGGAGATGCACTTTCATTTGCGGCCGAGTCGTCGGACACAACGATTGCGGTAGTCTGGATCCGCGATCGTGAGATACGGGTTCGGGGCATTGAGCCGGGTACGGCCACGGTCACGATCACGGCGACCGACCCCGAAGGCCTGACCGTCGCGCAGAGCTTTGGCGTTACGGTCAGACGCGGCAACCGCGCGCCGCAACCGGAAGTCTCCATCCCGGACCAATCCCTGGAGGCTGGTGCCCAAGTGACCACGGGTGTGTCGGACTACTTTAGCGACCCGGATGGAGACGATCTGACCTTCACGGCCGAGTCGTCGGACACGGCGTTGGCCAAAGCCACCGTCTCCGACGACCAGCTGACGATCGTCGCCGTCGACACTGGTACCGCCACGGTCACGGTCACCGCCACCGACCCCGGCGGCCTGTACGCCACGCAGAGCCTGGCGGTGACGGTGGTCCAGACCCCTGGAAACCAGACTCCACGGCGCGTCGGCAGGATCGCCGACCGGGGTTTGTACGAAGGCGACAAGATCACCGTCGACGTGTCCGGTTACTTCACCGATCCCGACGGGGACCAACTCACCTTTTCCGCCGCCTCCTCGAACCCCGGGGTGGCCACGGCCGTCGGCTCGGGTAGCGGGTTGACGCTCAATGCGGCCTCAGCCGGTACCGCGAACGTTGTGGTCACTGCCACCGACCCCGGCGATCTCTCCGCAACCCAGTCCTTTGCGGTGCGGGTGAGGCGTAGGGGGGCGACGGGTGATTTCAACATCTCCCTCCACTTCACGGATGCAGTGCCCGCCACCCACCGTCCGGTGCTGGAAGACGCGGCCTCGTGGTGGAGATCGGTTCTTTCCGACACCGAATGGACCGATGTCGCCGTCAACGGCACCACCGAATGCCGGGGTGTCGACGTGCCCCTGGATACGGTTGACGACCTGGTAATTCTGGTGGACCTGGTCGAGATGGACGGCGACCTGGGTACGGCCGCGCGGGCGGGTGTCTGCGTCAAACGCGACGAGGCGGATGCGCACGCTCCGGTCCTCGGCTACGTAAGGTTCGACGAGGCCGATATCGACGTGCTCGCGCAGTACGGAGACCTGTGGGAGGTCATGGTCCACGAAATGACCCATGTGCTGGGCTTCGGCGTCCGCTGGGTTCACATGGACCTCCTCGATCAGGAGTCCGATCCCCATTTCACCGGTGCACGTGCGCTCGCCGCCTTCGACGCCGCGGGCGGGGCCGACTACCCGGACGCCAAGGTGCCTACGCAGCCCGGCCACGGCCACTGGCGCGAGTCGATTTTCGGGTCGGAACTGATGACTCCGTCCCTCTTCGTCACCCGGCGGGAGCCGTTGAGCGCGATCACCCTGGCGGCGCTGATCGACATGGGGTATCACGTTGACCTCTCATTTGCCGACGACTACGAACTGGACGGAGCGGAGGCCGACCTGTCCGGAATGGATGCGAGGCGGGCCTTCGACTTCAGCGACGATATCGGCCGCGGACCCGAGATCATCGTCGACCGGAATGGAAACGTCGTGCGGGTCATCCGCGGCCGCTGACCGCCGGCGCCGGAACGGCGCAGTCCACAAACCGACTGTGGCGTGGCCGTAGCAACGGCGTCTTCTTCGTGAGGTAGTCGAATGGTACTGGCCGCTCTCGCAGTGTCCAGACCGTTGCGAAACCACAACCTTGGGCCGCCGGTCGATCCGGACTGGTTTTCCTCACCCACTAAAACTTGCGAGGGCCACCAGGGCTCTACATTTTCTTGTAGTGATGATGTAGGGGCCAGCGCAGCTTGCTGCTCCAAGGAGGTATCCTGTACACCGCATAGACGGATGGGGCGCGGATTCCCGGGCGGGCCGGACCAGGGTCTGGTGCCTGGACTTCGATTATGTGCAGACTGTGGCGCTAACGGTCGCGGTCGCCGTGTGGATTGCGGCCTGCGAGAATCCCCAGCCACCCAAGCTCTGTGGCGCGATTCCCCAGCAGACCGTATTCACCGGGCAATCGACCACGGTGACGGCGTGTTTCGAGGACCCCAACGGTGACGTGCTGGACTACGCGGCCGCGACTTCCGACCCCGGCGTGGTGACGGCCGCGGCTGTCGGCAACACCGTCACGGTCGAGGCCGTGGCGCCGGGCGGTGCATTTGTGACCGTCACCGCCACCGATGCGGACGGCCTGTCGGCGGCGCAACGTTTCCAGGTCGTGGTACCCAACCGGAATCCGGTGGCCGTGGGGACGATTCCGCCGCTGGAACTGGCGGTCGACGATTCGACCACGATGGATGTGTCGGCCTACTTTGCCGATCCCGAGGGACAGGAGC
The DNA here is from genome assembly GCA_965208295.1 of Longimicrobiales bacterium. GTDB lineage: Bacteria > Gemmatimonadota > Gemmatimonadetes > Longimicrobiales > Gaopeijiaceae > Bin94. Next base: position 4,219,688 of record OZ242328.1, read on the forward strand.
TCACCTACGCGGCAGCGGTCACCGACACGGTGGTTGTGACGGTTTCGGGATTGGGCAGTGTCTTCATCGTGAGCGCTCGCCGAAAAGGGGTGGTGACGGTGACCGTGACGGCCACCGATTCAGGGGGACTGTCGGCGTCGCAGAGTTTTGCGGTGACCGTACCGAACCGGGCGCCGGAGCCGGTTGGTTCGATGCCGGACGGAACGGTGGAGGTCGGCGAGACGGTCACGCATGCGCTGGCCACGTACTTCCGCGATCCAGACGGGGACGCGCTCGTCTATTCGGCCATCCCTGCCGACTCGGCGGTGGCGGGTGTCTCGGTCTCCGGCGGCACCGTTTCGGTTGCAGCGCTCGCGAAGGGGAGGGCGACGGTGACCGTGACCGCCACCGACACGGAAGGCCTGGCCGCCACGCAGGCGTTCATGGTGACCGTGCCGAACCGGGCGCCGCAGGTCGTGGAGGGTATCGCCGACCGCGAGGTTGAGGTGGGAAGCGAAGTGGTCGAAGACGTGTCACGGCATATTGCCGATCCCGATGGCGACCCGCTCACATTTGCGGTTGTTTCGTCCTCGGCAGCTGTTGCGGTGGCGGCGGTTTCAGGGGACCGGTTGACTGTAACCGCAATCGCGAAGGGTACGGCTATCGTCGAGGTCACGGCGACCGACACCGAAGGTCTGACGTCGAGTCTCAGCTTCTCGGTCACGGTTCCGAACCGTGCACCGCTGGCGTCCGAAGCGCTGCCGGACATCGAACTCGAGGTTGGAGAGTTGGCCAGTGTCGACCCGGCGTCCCACTTCACGGACCCGGACGGCGACGCGCTGACTTTCGTGGCACAGTCGTCGGATGAGTCCCTGGTCGCAGCCGGCGTGGCGGGCGATCAGGTCATGGTGAACGGAGTCGCGAAGGGCACGGCGACGGTGACGATTACGGCCACGGACCCCGAAGGGTCGGCGGTGGCACAGAGCTTTTGGGTCACGGTTCCGAACCGTGCACCGCTGGCGTCCGAAGCGCTGCCGGACATCGAAGTCGAGGTTGGAGAGTTGGCCCGCGTCGACCCGGCGCCCCACTTCACGGATCCCGACGGCGACGTGCTGACCTTCTCGGCGGAGTCGTCGGATGAGTCCCTGGTCGCGGCTGGCGTTGCGGGCGATCAGGTCACGGTGAGCGGAGTGGGGAAGGGGAGGGCGACGGTGACGATTACGGCCACGGACCCCGAAGGGTCGGCGGTGGCACAGAGCTTTTGGGTGATGGTTCCCAACCGCGGGCCGCTGGCGTCCGAAGCGCTGCCGGACATCGAAATCGAAGTCGGAGAGTTGGTCCGCGTCGACCCGGCGCTTCACTTTACGGATCCCGACGGCGACGTGCTGACCTTCGCGGCGGAGTCGTCGGATGAGTCCCTGGTCGCGGCTGGCGTTGCGGGCGATCAGGTCACGGTGAGCGGAGTGGCGAAGGGCACGGCGACGGTGACGATTACGGCCACGGACCCCGAAGGGTCGGCGGTGGCACAGAGTTTTTGGGTGATGGTTCCCAACCGCGGGCCGCTGGCGTCCGAGGCGCTGCCGGACATCGAACTCGAAGTCGGAGAGTTGATCCGCGTCGACCCGGCGTCTCACTTCACGGATCCCGACGGCGACGCGCTGGCCTTCTCGGCGGAATCGTCGGATGAGTCTTTGGTCGCGGCCGTCGTTACGGGCGGTCAGATCACGGTGAGCGGAGTCGCGAAGGGCATCGCGACGGTGACGATTGCGGCCACGGACCCCGAAGGGTCGGCGGTGGCACAGAGCTTTCGGGTCACGGTTCCCAACCGCGGGCCCCGGGTGGCGGTGGCGCTGCCCGACATCGAATTGGCCGTGGGCAACGACTGGTCCGTCGGCCTGTCGTCCCACTTCACGGACCCGGACGAAGATCCGCTCTTTTTCGCGGCTGAGTCGTCCGATACGGGCGTGGCCACGGCCCGGGTTGAGGACGAGGGTCTCAAAATCGGTGCAGCAGGGGTCGGTACGGCGACGGTGACGGTGACGGCGTCCGACCCGGCGGGGCTCGAGGTTGCGCAGACCTTCCAGGTCCTGGTGCCGAAGCGGGGACCTGTGGTGAAGGCCGTGATTCCCGGCCAGCGCGTGCAAGTCGGGGAGTTGGCCCTGGTGTACCTCCCGGACCACTTCGAGCACCCGGACGGGGACACGCTCACATTCAGCGTCGAGTCGACGGTGCCGGCGGTAGCGTCGGCCGACGTTGCGGGCAAGGATCTGAGAATCCGCGCCATCTCCAGGGGGATTTCCAGGGTTACCGTCTGGGCCACCGACTCCGGTGGTCTGGCGGCCGGCATCAGCTTCGATGTGCTGGTCCCCAACCGCCCCCCCGTGGTGCGGGTGCGCTTCGGCGACAGGCGTCTGGAGGCGGGCGAGCAGGTTACGCTGTCGCTCGACAACCGTTTTTCAGATCCCGACGGCGACGCCCTCACCTTTGCCACGGAGTCCTCCAGCCCCTCGGTCGCCACGGCTACGGTCGTGGGCGACGACGTGCGAGTTGCGGCCGTAGACGCAGGCAGGACGACGGCGACAGTGACGGCATACGATCCGGCGGGCGAGTCCGCCGCCCAGAGCTTCACGGTGACCGTTGTCGAGACCCCTGCCAACCACAATCCCCAGACCGTCGGCACGATCCCGGATGCAGACCTGGGCGTGGGAGACCAGATCACCATCGATGTCTCGGGCTACTTTACGGACCCGGACGAGGACGACCTGACGTTCGACGCGTCCTCGTCAGATGCATCGGTCGCGGCGGCCGCGATTTCCGGCGATGCCGTGTACGTGACCGGTGACGCGGAGGGAACGGCCACCATCACGGTCACGGCCACCGATCCCGATGGCCTCTCGGCCAGCCAGAAGTTCACCGTGACCGTGAGTGACGACTCCGGCAACCGTGCCCCCCAGCCCAACGGCACGATCCCGGACCAAACGCTGATCGAGGGAGACGACCGGGCCTTCGATGCCTCCAGCTACTTTACGGATCCGGACGGGGACGACCTCTACTTTTCCGCCACTTCCTCCAACACCAGCGTGACAACGGCCTCCACCTCAGGCGTCGAAGCGGAGATCGCCGCGATCTCCCCCGGCACTGCCGCCATCACCATCACGGCCACCGATCCCAGCGGCCTCACTGCCACCCAGTCCTTCGGGGTGACTGTTCAGGAACGGATCGTCGACAACGGATTGGACATCACTCTCCACTACCATGACGACGTCGCTTCCGCCTATCGCCCGACCATCGATGCCGCAATGTCATTGATCAAGTCGGTTCTGGCCGACAACGAATTCTGGAATTTCACCGTCGACAGTACCTACACGTGTCTGGAAGCGTCTTTCCATCTGGGAACGGTGGATGACGTGGCAATCTTTGTACGCTCCATGGCGATAGACGGATCAAGGGGTGTATTGGCCCAGGCGAACGTCTGCCTCGCGCGCCAGGACACGTACTACCCGATCATTGGGGGCGTTCAGTTCGACAGAGTGGACATCCAGGAACTGCACGCGCGCGGGCAACTCTTCGATGTCGCGGTACACGAGTTCCTCCACGTCATGGGCATCGGCGTCAACTTCCACGCACTCGGTCTGGCGGGTGGCGACTCCGATCGCCACTTCACCGGCTCCCGGGCCATTGCAGCCTTTGATGCAGCAGGCGGTGAGAACTACCAGGGCAAGAAGGTCCCGACGGACCAACGCTGGTCGCATTGGCGCGAGTCGGTTCTGGACGCGGAAGTGATGACGCCCGGGATAGAGCTAAGCGGCGAGATGCCATTCAGCGCGATCACAATCCAGGCCCTGGCCGACATGGGCTATGTCGTCGACCTATCACTTGCCGACGACTACGAATTGCCCTCGGTGGGACCCCAACCCGACTTCGAGGATCCGGAGGGTGTTCTCGACCTGAGCGACGATGTCTACCAGGGGCCCATAGTGGTCATCGACCGCCGCGGGAACATCGTACGGGTCATCCGCGGCCGCTGAGCGCCATTCAGCTCGGACCGCGGCGCGAGCGTTCCGAGTCCGTAGCGTCCTTGCATCAGCTTTGCTATCCTCCAAATCCCCCACCGCTGCAACGACTACCGCTTTCCCGAGGACCACCATGACGCTGCGCATCAACGACATCGCCCCCGACTTCGACGCCGAGACCACCGAAGGCCCCATCAGCTTCCACGACTGGATCGGCGACGGCTGGGCGATTCTCTTCTCCCACCCCAAGGACTTCACCCCCGTCTGCACCACGGAACTCGGAACCATGGCCGGGCTCCAGGGAGAATTCGCGAAGCGCAACTGCAAGGTGCTGGGGATCAGCGTGGACGGGGTCGCCGATCACAAGGAATGGTCCTGGGATATCGAGCGGTCGCAGGGCCATCCGCTCAACTACCCGCTGGTCGGCGACCCGACGCTCGCGGTCGTCAAGCGCTACGATATGCTGCCGGCCGGCGCGGGCGAGACCAGCGAGGGCCGCACGCCGATGGACAACGCGACTGCCCGCTCGGTCTTCCTGATCGGTCCCGACAAGCGGATCAAGGCCACGCTGACCTACCCAATGAGCACCGGCCGCAACTTCGCCGAGATCCTGCGCCTGCTCGACTCGGTCCAGCTGACGGCAAAGGAGCAGGTCGCCACGCCCGCCAACTGGGAGCACGGCGACGACGTGATCATCCTGCCGGCCGTTTCCGACCAGGCCGCGAAGGAGAAGTACCCGGACGGCTGGGAGCAGCCGCTGCCGTACATCCGGATCGTGCCGCAGCCGGAGTAGGGGCCTTCGCACGAACCGGCCAGGCACATCCCTGACGTTACGTTAGGGTTTTGGCCATGTTGCGAAGGGTGTTCCTGCCTACGGAATCAGCCTCCTCGCCCGCGGCCGCACGAGGAACAGCCCCTCACGCCGGCTCGAAAGCAGCACCGTCCCGCTCTCGAAGTAGGGATACACGCTCCAGGTGCCGTCGAACCCCGACTCGTCCGCGCTCCACGGGGTCGTGTCGAAGTACCCCAGTTCGACGGGGTTCTCCGGGTCGCTGATGTCGAGCACGCGCAGTCCGGCCCGGTTGTTGGACATGTAGAGGCGGTCGCCCTTCACGTACAGGTTGTGGTCCGTGACCTTGGTGGGGCTGAAGTACTCCTTCAGCATGACCGGGTCGTCCAGGTCGGACAGGTCCCAGATCAGGGTGCGCGTGGCCTCGACCAGGCCGCTGACTTCGTCGAGCTCGTCGTTGGAGTAGAAGTAGCGGTGGTCCTCGGTGAGCCAGCCCTGGTGAGCGTAGGCCACGTTGGGATAGTCCGCCTTCGCGACCGCGACGGGATTGTCCTTGTCGGTCACGTCCGACACCGACAGCGCGGTCTCGTTCGAGTTCACGCAGATCTCGCGGCCCCGGTAGTCCTCGTCGGGTCCGTGGTAGATGACACACTGGGTGTCGTGCGAGTTGCCCGTGTTGCCCCGTCCGGTATTGGCGTGCGCGAAGCATCCCGCGAAGACCGGGTTGAGGGGATCGTTGATGTCCACGATGTGCGATCCGCCGCCGCAGGTTTCGCCGCCGCCTGAAGACCCCACCAGGTAGGCGAAGCCCGTATTCTCGTTGATGGCCACGTTGTGCGAGGAAGCGATTCCGGTGTACAGCGCCGTCGGCTCGAACTCGCGCGGCTCGGTTTCGTCGCGGAACTGGGTGAGGTCGAAGACCTGCATCCCGTGCTCTCCCGCCCCGTCCGCCACGATGAAGGCGTGGTCCTTGAAGACCTTGATGTCGCGCCAGGTGCTGGCCGGGCTCCCATCGGTCCGGTCCAGGTTGCCCAGGTAGCGTGGGTTGTAGGGGTCGCTCACGTCGACGAACGATGTTCCGTCCATCCGGCCCACCAGCGCGTACTCGCGCCCGGTCTCGGGGTCGGTCCAGCCCCAGATGTCGTTCAGGCGGGCGCCCCGGGCGGTCCCGATTTCCTCGCGCGGCAGGAAGGACAGCAGGTCGACGTGGTCGCAGTCATAGTCGGCGGCCTCGCCGTCGTCGCAGGCGATTTCGCCGCCGGTGACGGCAGGGAGGGGGGCGTGCTCGGCAACGAGACGGCTCGATCGCACCCAGTCGCCCGACTCGTTGGAGAACACCAGCGCCGCTCCCATTCCGAAATCGGCGGAGGGGTCGGCTACAACCGCGGTGTGACCCGACAGCGACAGGGTTGTCCGCGCGAAGGCCGGTCCTTCCTCCGCGTCGTAGTAGAGCGGCGACGTGCCCGCGGCAATCCAGGATCCTTCGTCGCGACGGTACGCTTGAAACCGCTGGGCGCCGCCCACGAGCAGCGTCTCGCCGTCCGCCGCCAGGGAACTTCCCCAACCGGGTCGCATCTCCTCGTCCTCCGGCTCCAGAGTCCCGACGGACTGCCAGGTCCCGTCGACTTTCGCGTAACGATGGACCACCCCTCCCCGCATCTGACCGACCAGGATCTCGCCCCCCGCAATGACGAGGGAGGATCCGAAGAACGAGGGCGGGCCTGTCTCGTCCGAGGGTGAGAGAATCGCGGTCGACTCCCATTCGCCGTCATCGGCCGGCCTCTCGAAGAGATGTACGGCATCTTCGCCGGGATTGCCGAGGACAAGGAGGTTGCCCTCGAGTGCGACCGGGGTCGTGCGGACCGGACCTGACGCCCGGGGTGCGACGAAATCCCCGGTCTCCGATAGCTCTCCGTCTCCGGCGACCCGGTACATCTCCATTTCCTGGCCGTCTTGCCGCCATCCCAGGGCTACCATCAGCTCGGGTCCGTTGCCGGCCAGCACATCCCCGACTCCCGGGCCGTGGCTGACCGCGATTTCCCACGTCCCCCTGACACCGGAACTCTCGATCTCCTCCAGGCGGTAGCTGAAGATGGCTCCTCCGTCCGGGCCTCCGGCTCCCACGAAGACAAGGTCGCCGGCACGCGCCAGCGCCTTGCCGAAGCCGTCGCCTGTCTGGGGCGTGCGGGGCCGCCCCTCGAGGTCGGCGGTTGATCTCAGGGCCGCGACGTTGGTCCACACGTCGCCGTCGCGCGCGAAGACCCATACGGTGCCCGGCTCCCGTTCGTGGGCCGCTTCGCCGACAAGGATGTAATCGCCGGTGATGAGGACGGCCCCGCCGAAGGCCTGGGCGGTGGCAGGGGTGGGCACGGTCGCGAACACCGAAGCCGCGACGACGATGGCGGCTACAGCGAAAACAGACGCCAGTCGGTTGGACCGGCGGTGGTCAGGGGAACACGACTTCCCCAGGAATTCACGAATAAGCACGGCGAGATCCTCCGGTCGGCAAGTGGAAATGGGTTCGGTAATGTATGCCACTGTCCGTCATTGGACGACTCCTTGCGCCGTACAGCCGTTCAGCGCCGGGCTGCTCCCGCGGCGCCCACGTGCTGCCGCCGGCTACCGGGGACGAACGACGAACAGCCCCCCGCTCCGGCTCGACACCAGCACACTGCCGCTCTCGAAGAACGGGTACACGCTCCACGCCCCCACGAACCGTGAGGTGCCCGCACCCGGGGATGTCGTGTCGAAAAAACCCGCTTCGACGGGGTTCTCTGGATCGCCGATGTCCAGCACGCGCAGGCCGGCCCGTCTGTCGGTGATGTAGAGCCGGTCACCGCGCACGTAGAGGTTGTGTTCGGGACCGCCGACGGGCGCGAAGTACTCCTTGACCAGGATGGGATCGTCCAGGTCCGAGACGTCCCAGATCAGGGTCCGCTGGCGGTCCACCGTTTCCACCATCTCGTCCATCTCGTCGGTGGAGTAGAAGTGCCGATGGTCCTCCGTGAGCCAGCCCTGGTGGGCATAGCCGATGCGGGGATATTGGGCGGTCGTGATGGGAGTGGGGTTCCGCTTGTCGGTGAGGTCCGCGATGGAAATGGCGGTCTCGTTCGCGCTCAGGCAGATTTCGCGGCCCTGGTAGGCCTCATCCGGGCCTTGGTAGAGGACGCACTGGGCGTCGTGGGTGGTCCCCGTGAGCCGGCGGCCCGTGCCGGGGTGCGCGAAACAGCCGGCAAACACCGGGTCCAGCGGTTCGCCGATGTCCACGATGTGCGCGCCTCCACCGCACGTCTCTCCGCCCGACGAACCCAGCAGGTAGGCGAACCCGGTCTCGGCGTTGATCGCCACGTTGATCGAGGATTCGACGCCGGTGTAGCGAGCAGCGGGCGTGAATTCACGGGGCTCGCTCACTTCCCGGAGCTGCCGCAGGTCGAACACCTGCATGCCATGCGATCCCGCGCCGCCGGCCACGACGAACGCGTGGTCCCGGAAGACCTTCATGTCGCGCCAGATCGTGATCCGGCTCCCGGCGGTTGCGGCCAGGCTCCCCAGGTAGCGGGGCAGGCGGGGTTCGGTCACGTCCACGAAGGCGACTCCGTCCATGCGTCCCACCAGCGCATATTCCCGGCCGGTCGCGGGATCCGTCCACCCCCAGACATCGTTGAGCAGGATGCTGTCGGCCGCGCCCAGTTCCCGCGGCGACAGGCGGGAGAGGAGGTCCACGCGGTCGCAGGCGTAGCCGCCGGCGGTTCCGTTCTCGCATGGAATCTCGCGGGCGGGTTCCTGAGCCGTGCCGGTTCCCCCGAACAGGAGGACCCCTGCGGCCCATGCCGCGGCGAATGTGCCGATTCCACGGACGGCGACCTGCCGGGAGGTCGGTCCATGTCGTCCTGATCGCGTCATCGAGTGCGCTCCAACTGCTCCGCCAGAACCTCCATCACGTGCCGTGCGCGCCGCCCCGTTTCGGCATGAATCTGTGCGCGACAGCTGAACCCGTTCGCCACAACGGCGTCGGACGGAGACATGGCCCGCAAGGCGGGGAAGAGTCCCAGTTCGCCCATTGCGCGGGAGGTGCGCAAGTGTCTGGCCGTGTAGCCGAAGGATCCCGCCATTCCGCAGCAGCTGGATTCGATCGGGGTGGCAGTCGTGCCGGTGAGGGCGGTGAGTGTGGTGGCGGTGGCCGCTTCGGTCCCGGCGGCTTTCTGGTGGCAATGGCCGTGGATGTGGACTTCCGCGCCGTCCGCGACCATTGCGGGGGTCGCGTCCGGGTGTCCGGCGGGGTCGCCGTTCGGCGCACTGGTGGGGGCGGACCGCGACGCCAGGAATTCGTCTGTGAGGAAGGCGTGGTCGGCCACCAGGCGGGCATCGTCGCCGGGGCAGAGGTGGAGGGCTTCGTCACGCAGGGTGAGGAGGCAGGAGGGTTCGAGGCCGACGATGGGGATGGCCTGGCGGGCCAGGGGAGCGAGGGCGGCGAGGGTGCGGCGCAGCTCGGCGCGGGCGTGGTCGAGGAGGCCGGCGGAAATGTAGGTGCGGCCGCAGCAGAGGGGGCGGCGGGGGGCGGTTGGGGGGCGTGGGACGACGAATTCGTAGCCGAGACGACGAAAGACGTTACAGGCTGCGTGGACGACGTTCGTGCCAAAATACCTATGGAATGTGTCCACGAAGAGGGTTACGGGCTGTCCCGACCGGGCTCCACCCCCCTTTGTGGACGATGGCTTGGACAGATTCATGGGGGAATCTGTCACGGAATCTGTCACGGCTGATTTGATGGTCCGGCTCGGCGGTGTGAAATGGGAGGTGGGTTCGGCCTCGAAACCCGCGGCCGGGGCTCCCCCCAACTCCCCATCCCGAAACGGCCGCGCATGCCACTCCGGCAGCTCCCTCGCCGCCGCGATGCCAAGCGCCCGTTCGCCGGCCCACCTCAACACGCGGCTCCGGTTCCGCAGGTTGAACAACCCGGGGACCCGCGCCGCTACCGGCGCGAAGCGCGGCAGCGAAGCGAAGAGACGCTCCCGCAGCGGCATTCCGCGCTGCTGGTTCCGAAGATGCAGCGCCTCGGCCTTCATCCTGGCCATGTCCACGCCCGCCGGGCACTCCCGCTTGCAGGCCTTGCAACCCACGCAGAGCTCCATCGCCTCGGCGACCTCGTCCCCCGCCAACCCACCCCCACCCCCCCCAAACTGCCCCGTCATCGCCAGACGCAACACATTCGCCCGCCCCCGCGTCGTATCACGCTCCTCGCGCGTCACGCGATACGACGGACACATCACGCCCGGATCCATCTTCCGGCACGCCCCATTGTTGTTGCACGCCTCCACCGCCCTCACGAAGCCACCGCTCTCCGACCAGTCGCTCACCGTCGGCAGCTCCACGCGCCGGGGGTACCGCGGTCCGTACCGGAACAGCTCGCGGTCGTCCATGCGGGGCGCCCCCACGATCTTTCCCGGATTCATCATGCCGGCGGGATCGAAGGCCTCCTTCACCTCGCGGAATGCGCCTGCAAGCCGCCCCCCCAACACCGGCTCGATGAACTCGGAGCGCAAAATCCCGTCCCCGTGTTCGCCCGAATGGGAGCCCCCCAGCCGCCCCACCACCCCGTGCACCTCCTCCGCGATGGCGCGGAAGGCCCGGATGTCGGCGGGATCCTTCATGTCGAGCGACGGCCGCACGTGCAAACACCCCACCGAGGCGTGCGCGTACCACGTCGAGCCGGTGCCGTGGCGCGCGAAGATCTCCTCGACGGCGGCGCCGAACTCGGCCAGCACGGGAAGCGGAACCGCGCAGTCCTCCACAATCGAGACCGGCTTCCGGTCGCCCTTCATGGACATCACGATGTTCAGTCCCGCGCGTCGCACCGCCCAGATCGCGGCCTGCGCGGCCGGATCCTCGGCGCGGGTTACATCGCACCCGGGCCCGATGCCCCGCACTACATCCTCCAGGCGGGACAGCAGCCCCGACAGCGCCCCCTCCTCTTCCCCCGCGAACTCCACCAGCAGCAGCGTGTGGGCCGCCGCCGGATCCAGCGCGTCGACCGTTGCCCGGAACGCCGCATTCTCCCGGGCCAGCCCGGTCAGCGTGTGGTCCATCAACTCGACTGCGTGGGGGTCCAGTTCGACGATGTGCTGCACGGCGTCGAGCGCGTCCAGCAGCGACGGGAAGGCGCACACGCCCAGCACCCGCCGGGCCGGCCGCCGCGACAGCTTCAGCTTGACCCTGCGAAAGAAGGCCAGGGTCCCCTCGGACCCCACCAGCAGTTCAGCCGCGGAGGTGCCCGGCCGCAACAGCCGGTGCAGGTTGTACCCGGCCACATGACGCAGGACCTTCGGCACGCGCGTCTCCAGTTCATCGGCCTCGCGCGAGGCAATTGCCCGGACCACACGCATGAGGTCGGCGGCAGTCTCCGGGGGGGTATCCACGGCGAACACATGGGTCGCGGACGCCGAGGGGGGTTCCCCGGCCCGTGCGGGCGTCCCGGGAGACGAGGGCAAACGCCCGCCAGTCCGCACCCGGCTCTCCTCCCCCCCAAACACCGCCACCCGCCCGTCCGGCAGCGCCGCCTCGATGGCCAGCACGTTGTCGGCCATGATCCCGTAGCGGATCGAGCGCGCCCCGCCGCTGTTGTTGCCAGCCATCCCTCCGATCGTGGCCCGGCTCGCGGTCGCCACGTCCACGGGGAAGAAGAGGCCCGTCGGGGCCAGACGGCGGTTCAACCGGTCGAGGACCACCCCCGGCTCCGCCCAGACGGTCCGGGCCTCCCGGTCCACCGCTCCCACCCCGCGCAGGTACCGTGAAGTGTCCACCACCAGTGCGCGCCCGATCGCCTGTCCGCACTGCGACGTTCCCGCGCCCCGGGGCAGCACCGGCACCCCCTCCTCGCGCGCGATCGCCATGGTGGCGTCGATGTCGTCGAGGGTGCGGGGCAGCACCACCCCGACCGGTTCGATCTGGTAGATGGATGCGTCGGTCGAGTATAGCCCCCGCGTGAGCGCATCGAAGCGGACCGGGCCTTCAACGTCCTTGCGCAGTCGGGCGGCTAGGGTGGTAAACATATGGCAAATTGTGAATAATCCTTGGGGCCCACAAGCGAACCGGCAAACAAGGAGGCAGCAGGGGACAATGGTGCAGACGGCAGGGGGATTCGGGCGTGAGTTTGGGGTAAGGGATTTCAGACGCCGGCAAAAGGACCCTGGCCCGGTGCCTCGCCGCACCCATTGGGCGCGCGGGATTGTACATGGACTGGTTGCGGCCGCGGCGGTTTTCTCGACGGGTTGTGGCAGCGGATCCCCTTCCGAGGCGGTCCGTGAACTCAGCTTCGGTCACGTCGGCGCGCCCGGATCGCTTTTTGCGCTCACCGCGGAGGAGTTCGCACGGCGTGTGAACGAACGCCTGGACGGCGAGGCCGAGGTGGTCGTCTACGGATCGAGCCAGCTCGGGGGGGACGATGTCCTGCTGCAGAAGCTGAAGCTGGGGACCGTCGACATGGCGCTGCCCTCGTCGATCATGTCGTCGCGCATTGCGGAGTTCGGTCTCTTCGAGATGCCCTACCTGGTCCGGAACCGCGAGCACATGTCCCGTATCGAAGAGGGAATCGTGTGGCCCAGGCTGGCGCCGCTCGCGGAGGCCGAGGGCTACCGGATCCTGGCCGTGTGGGAGAACGGCTACCGCCACGTCACCAACAACGTGCGTCCCGTGCGCGTTCCGGACGACCTGGACGGGATCAAGCTGCGCACGCCGCGCGGCACCTGGCGTGTCAAGCTCTTCCAGCAGTTCGGCGCGAATCCCGTCCCGATGGCCTTCTCGGATGTGCTGCTCGCGCTGCGCACCGGTGTCGTGGACGGACAGGAGAACCCCCTCGCGCAGATCAGCGCTGCCAACCTGGACGAAGTGCAGACCTACCTTTCGCTGACCGGGCATGTGTACACGCCCGCCTACGTGACCGTCTCCGCGGAGCACTGGGACCAGTTGCCCGAAACCGTGCGCACCGTGGTCGAGGAGGAGGCACGCGGCCTGCGCGACTTCGTGTACGGGACCGCGAAGCGGCTGGACCGCGAATTGCTGGTGGAGCTGGGCGCAACCGACATCTCGGTCAACTGGACGAACCAGTCCGCCTTCGAAGGCGTCAGCCAGAGGGTGTACGACGAGTTCGCGTCGGATGTTGCGTCGGGCCGGGAGTTGATCGACCGGGCGCTGATGCTGGCCAATTGATAGCAGTCCGTGGATAGAGCCGCTCGAATGCCGGGGGGATCTTGTCCACGGGTCGCCAGCCTCCCGTGACCCAGTCCCCGGCGGCGCAGTCCCGGACGGGGGCGGGGGTGAGGGGGGCGCGACGGGTCTTTCGGAAGGTGCTGGAGGCGGTCGTGATCGTACTGGTCGCGGCGCTTGCCGTGGTGGTGGTGCTTGGCGTCGGTTTCCGGAAGGCGGGTGCGGCGCTGGTGTGGTATGACGAGGCCGCATCGATCCTGCTGGCGTGGCTCACCTACTACGGCGCGGCGCTGGTGGCGCTGACGCGGGGACACATCGGGGTGCCTGTGCTGGTCGAGCGGCTGCGCGGTCTGGCCCGCTCCTGTGTTCTGATTATGGGCGAGGTCGCGGTCATCGGCTTTTTCGTCGTGCTGGCGTGGGCCGGCCTGCGGGTGCAGGACGCGCTGGCGGGGACCGCGCTGGTGAGCATGCCGGTCGTGCCCGCGACGCTGGCGCAGTCGGTCATCCCGATCGGGGCCGTGCTCTTCATCGTGGCCCAGCTCCTGAGCCTGCCCGATGCGCTCCGCGGCGAGGGTGGCGAGGACCGAGGTCCCCTCCCGTGACCGTCACCCTGGTCCTGCTGCTCCTGCTCCTCATCCTGGTCAACGTGCCGATTGCGGTGGCGCTGGGGCTCGTGGCGGTGGTGGCGATCGTGGCCACCGGCGGCCTGGCATCGCTCCCCAACGCGGGCCTGCTCATGTTCTCCGGGTCGACGAAGTTCCCCCTCATCGCGATCCCGCTCTTCATTCTGGCGGGCGCGATCATGAACCGTTCGGGGATTTCGCGGCGCCTCGTGGCCTTCGCCTCGGCGGTATTCGGGTTCATCCGCGGCGGCCTCTCGATGGTGAGCATCTCGGCGTCGATGTTCTTCGCGGAGATCTCGGGGAGCGCGGTGGCGGACGTGGCCGCGCTCGGGTCGATCCTGATCCCGGCCATGCGGAAGCGCGGCTACTCGCGCGAGTTCGCTGCCGCGGTCACCTCGTCGTCGGCGACCCTGGCCGTGATCATCCCTCCGTCCATCCCCATGATCCTGTACGGCGTCATGTCGGGCGCTTCGGTCGTCGAGCTGTTCGTGGCGGGGATCCTCCCGGGCATCGCGGGCGGCTTCCTCATGATGTTCGTGGCGTACCTGTGGGCGCGGCGCAAAAAGCTGCCCATGGAGGAGACGTTTCAGCTCGGGCGTGTGTGGCGGACCTTCCGCGAGGCCGGGTGGTCGCTGCTGCTTCCCGTGGTCATCCTGGGCGGGATCTTCGGGGGATGGGTGACGGCGACCGAGGGGGCGGGGCTGGCGGTCGTGGCGGCGCTGCTGATCGGCGGGGTGGTCTACCGGGAGCTGAACGTCGCAAAGCTCAGGACGGCGATCCTGGAATGCGGGCACCAGACTGCGGTGGTCATGCTGCTGGTAGCCTCGTCGGCGCTCCTGGGCGACTTCCTCACCGAGGTCCGGGTGCCGCAGCAGATCGCCGCGTCGATCATGGAGTTCACAGACTCGAAGCTTGCGATCCTGGCCCTCCTGAACCTCTTCCTCTTGGCGGTCGGACTCTTCCTGCACTCGGCGGCGGCGATCATCCTGGTGGTCCCGGTCGTGATGCCGCTGATCGAGGCCGCCGGGATCGACCCGGTCCACTTCGGCCTGATCGTCACCCTGAACCTGGGCATCGGGCAGCAGACGCCGCCGGTCGCCTCGGTGCTGGTGACGGCGTGCTCGGTGGCGCGCGCCGACATCTGGCGGGTGACGCGCGCGAATCTCTGGTTCATTGCGGTGCTGGTCGCCATCCTTGGGATCGTGACGTACGTACCCGGGTTCTCGATGGCGCTGGTGGAATGGCTTTACCGATGAGCGAACAGCGGAGTGTGGCAAGCGGGCAGCCGCCGGAGAGGGCGGAGGAGCAGGACCGCGGGGGGGGCCGGTCGCGGGTGGTCGCCGGCCGCGAGGGCGGCATTGTTACGGTGACGCTCGATCGTCCCGCCAAGCTGAACGTGCTGGACCGGAGTGGGTGGGAGCGGTTGGGTGAGGTGTTCGAGGGGCTGGCGGGGGATGATGGGGTGCGCTGCGTGGTGGTGGAGGGGGCGGGGGGACGGGCGTTTTCGGCCGGGTCGGATATCGGGGCGTTCGGGGCGCAGCGGCGCACGCCTGAGCAGGTGCAGCGGTATGCGGCGGCGATTCGGCGGGGGCTGGGTGGTGTGTACGACTGTCCGCACCCGACGGTGGCGGTGGTGCGGGGGATCTGCGTGGGGGGCGGGCTGATCATCGCGGCGTGTTGCGACGTGGTGGTATGTGGGGAGTCGAGCCGGTTCGGTGCGCCGGTGAATCGATTGGGGGCGACGATGGCCTATGAGGAGATGGCGCCGTTGCTGGCCGCGGCCGGGGCGGGTGCCGTGCTCGAGATTCTCCTGACGGGTGATCTGGTGGGGGCGGGTCGCGCGCGGGAGATGGGGATTGTGAGCAGGGTCGTGGGGGATGGGGAGGTGGGGGAGGTGGGGGTGGAGATTGCGCGCAGGATCGCCGGTGGGGCGCCGCTGGTGAATCGGTGGCACAAGAAGTTTGTGAGGCGGCTGGCGGAAGGGCGGCCGCTGAGCGACGAGGAGCGGGCCGAGGCGTATGAGGCGTTCCGGACGCGGGACTACCGGGAGGGGACGGCGGCCTTCGTGGAGAAGCGCGTGCCGCGGTTTTCGGGGGAATAACGTTACGTGAACGGTAATGAAAACGCGGACGGGGCGGCTGGTGGGGTGGGTCGGGGAGGTGGGGCGCTGGCCGGGATCCGGGTGGTCGAGTTGGCGCATATCATGGCGGGGCCGGTTTGCGGCCGCATGCTCGCGGACATGGGGGCCGACGTGGTGAAGGTGGAGTCGCCGGGGGGTGGGGATCCGACCCGGGCGCTGGTGCCGCTGGAGGGAGTGGAGGCGTCGGGTGCGTTCGTCATGATGAATCGGGGGAAGCGGGGCATCGTGGTGGACCTGAAGGGGGAGGTGGGGCGGGGGGTGGTGCGGCGGATGCTCGCGGAGTGCGACGTGGTGATCGAGAACTTCCGCAAGGGGGTGATGGAAGGATTCGGTCTGGGGTACGAATCGCTGCGTGATGCGAACCCGGGTCTGGTGTACTGCCAGATCACCGGGTTCGGGCGCACGGGGCCGCTGGCGGACCACGGAGGGTTCGATCTGATCGCCCAGGGGATGACCGGTCTGATGAGCGTGACGGGGGAGGGGCCGGGGCGGCCACCCGTGAAGTGCGGGCCCCCGCTGACGGACATCACGGCCGGGATCCTGGGCGCGATGGGCGTCGTGGCGGCGCTCTATTCCCGCGAGCAGACGGGTGTCGGCCAACGCATCGACACCTCGCTCTACGAGGCAGGCCTGGTGCAGACGTTCTGGCAGTCGGCGGTCACCCTCGCGACCGGTGAGTCACCCGGACCCCTGGGCTCCGCCCATCCCCTCGCCGCCCCCTACGAGGCTTTCCCCACCGCCGACAGCTGGATCACCATCGGGGGCTGGAACCAGGTCAACTGGCTGCGCCTGCTGGACGCTCTGGAGCTCGACGAGCTGGCCGACGACCCGCGCTTCGCGACCAACGAAGTGCGGATGAAGAACCAGGATGCGTTGCGGGAGGTGCTGGCCTTGCGGTTGCGGTCCGCCTCGTCGGAGACCTGGCTTCGGCGGCTGGAGAAGGCGGCCGTTCCCGCCGGCCCCGTGTCGAGCATGCTGGAGGCGCTTCGGCACCCGCAGACGGCCGCGCGCGAGATGGTGGTGACGGTGGAGCAGGGCGGGGAGCCGGTGGAGACGCTGGGCATGCCCGTCAAGCTGTCGGAGACTCCGGTCACCTTGGAACGCGGGGCACCGCGGCTAGGCGAGCACACGGAGGAGGTGCTCGGCGAGTACGGGTTCGACGAGGAGGAGATCGCGCAGTTGCTCCGTTCGGGCGCCGTGGGCAGGTTCAACGGATGAGCATGCGACCACGTAGTATCGGTGCAACGTGGCGCTCCCCGTGATTCGGAGGCGATAGCAGGGTGGATTCGCTGGTAGTAGACCTGCAGGACATGTGGGTGGAGGCGGTCGGCTATGCCGGGACCCGCTGGCTGCCCAGCCTGATCGTCCTCGCAGCGGCCGGCATCATCTACGTCGTGGCCGGCTGGATCCTCCGCCGCCTCGAAAAGCGGCTGGCCTCCCGGACCGAAACCGACCTGGACGACGAGTTCCTGCGGTCCCTGCGCAAGGTGGTCCGCCTCACGGTGGTCGCGTGGGCCATCTCGCAGCTGCTGGGCGAATGGACGCCGTCGCCGGAACCAGGCGCGCCGGTGCCCGACGTTCAACCCCAGGACTGGGTGTGGGGCATCTGGACGATCCTCGTTTTCTTCCCCATCAGCCGGTTCGTCGGCCACGTGATGGCCACCTTCGAGCAGAAGGTGATGTCCCGCACCGACACCGCCCTCGACGAGACGGCCCTGCCGATGGTCAACCGGTTCATCCGGTTCCTGGTGATTGCCGTCGGTGTGCTTCTGGCGCTGCCGCAACTGGGCATCAGCATCGCGCCGCTGCTGGGAGGCGCGGGCGTGATGGGTCTGGCCCTGTCCTTCGCCGCCAAGGACACGCTCTCCAACCTGATCGCGGGCGTCCTCCTCATCATGGACCGTCCCTTCAAGGTGGGGGACAGGATCGAGCTGTGGAACGCGCCCCGCGAGACGGGCACATGGGGCGACGTGATCGAGATCGGCCTGCGTGCGACCAAGATCCGCAATCCCGACAACCTCGTGGTGGTCGTTCCCAACAACGAGATCATGCGGCGCGACATCATCAACTACACAATGTCGGGGGACGACATCCGGCTGCGGATCCCCTTCTCGTGCGCCTACGAGTCGGATATCGAGCGGGCGAAGGGGCTGCTGAAGGAAGTGGCTCCGACGGTGAAGGGCGTCAAAATGGATCCGGCGCCGATCGTGATCGTACGGGGCTTCGGGCCGTCGGAGGTGAACCTGCAGCTGCGCGTGTGGATCATGGAGGCGCGGTCGCGGCGCCGGATCGCGGACGAGATCACCGAGAAGGCGATGGTGGCCTTCGCCGGGGCCGGGGTGGAGATCCCGTATCCGAAGCGGGAGCTGTATATCAGAGGGGGTGGGGCGGCGGGGTTGCTTCCGAGCGGGGAGTAGGGGTCTGATCCACGTCACCGGATGCGGCGGTGAGATCCGAGGGTGGGGTCTGGTCATTCGGGATTGTGGTGACGCTTTTCTGGTATAATAAATTTGCTATTCAACGAAAAATTGTTATTATTGCTCTATGATTCATACATTCTCTGTGTCCAACTACGGATCGATACGTGAACAAGTGACCTTGGATTTCCGGATTCCGGGCACGGCGCCGGACTTGGCTTGCTTCAGAGCGAGCCAGTCCACGCCAGGTCTCCGGCTGCCGACGGTTGCCGTTCTGATGGGGCCCAACGGGTCGGGCAAGACGACGCTGCTGCGGGCGATGGTGGATCTGGGGCGCATTGTTTCGTCTCCGGTGAATGCCGTCCAACTACTGCCCTTTCTGTCGAATCGCACGAAGGGGGAGCCGACACGTTTCACCTTGGAAGGTGAGAGTGATTTTCTGGCACCGGCCGAGACTCCGCGACGGTTCCGGTACGAACTCACAGTCGGGCGCCGACGGGCGAAGAACGGGACTGAGCATCTTTTCGTGAGTCACGAAGCGCTGGTGCATTTTCCCAAGGGGCGCCGCCGCAGGCTACTGGAGCGGGGATCGCCCGGAACGCCCATCTACGTGTCTCGGGACCTGGGACTAACGGCAGGAGACGATCGGCTGAAAGGAGTTGAGCCACACCGATCTGCGATTGCTACTTTCGGGCTCCTCAACGTTCCTCCGGCAAGGCGCTTCGCCCGCGTGATTGAGGGCTGGCTGGTAAACACGACCAACATTGTCGGCAACGACACAGTGACGCCGGATACCACGACCGTTATCCGCTGGCTCGAGACCACCGGGGACGCCGGACCATGGGCCAAGGCCCGAATCCAACAGAGCGACCTGGGGATTGAGGACATGGAAGTCGCCGACGGATTTGCTGGCAAGTATATCCAGTTCAACCACAAGGGGTTGGATACACCGGTTGCCCTTGGCTTCGAGTCCAGGGGCACGCGTCAGCTGGTTCACCTGCTGCCGTTGATCAAGTACGCTCTGGATGTAACGGGACTGGCGATTCTAGACGAAATCGATGGTGCCCTTCACGTCGACATGCTGGCCGAGATCCTCAACCAGTTCCGATCCCGCGACACCAATCCCCGGGGCGCCCAGCTGCTGTTGTCCTCACATCATGTGGGCCTGCTGGACGATCTGGAGAAGGAGGAGGTCTTCATCGTCGAGAAGGACGATTGCGGGGCCACCAGGGTGTACGGCGCCCAGGACGTACAGGGCTTGCGGCGCGACGTCCGACTCTATCCGAAGTACCGATCGGGCGTGCTTGGCGGGCTTCCGAGAATCGGCTGACGGGTGGCGCCGCGGCGGGGTGGGGTTGCGCGCAGACGGGTCATCTTCATTGGGGTGGAAGGAAAGAGCGACCGGGCCTTCGTGAGGTTCCTCGGGCAGGTTTGCGAGGAGGCAGGCCTTCATCTTCACCTCGACATCAGACCGGCAACAGGCGGTGATTCCGTGGCGGTCGTGGAAGAGACCGGGCGTCGGCTACAGAGGCATCCGGACCCCCGGGCCATCAGCAATCGCTTGGTGTTGCTCGACTCGGATCGCATCGATGCAGACCGGGCGGCGGGACGCGATGCTCAAGTAACGGCATCCAGGTGGAGACTTGAAATCGTGATGCTGACTCCGAACCTGGAGGGATTGCTGGTTCGATTGCACGAGGGGCACGAAGCGCGCCTGGTCCCGGCGGACGATGCGGAGCGGCAACTGCGGAAGTTGTGGCGGAAGTACGGGAAGGGGTCGCTGAGCGCGGATCAGTTGAAACGGCGATTCACGCTGGCCGACCTCAAGCGGTCAGCCCATCACGACGAGGACCTGCGGAGGCTACTCGGAACGCTTGGGCTCTGAGACCCTGAACCGACGTTCCGCGTGCGAGAGGCATGATCCCACTGGAGAGCCGGATGCGAGAAATCCGCACGTCCGGTTCGGAGGGCTGGGGGTGGAAACGGACCTATGGGAGCCGGACTGAGCACCGCCGCGAAAGCGAGTGGAATTGACGCACCGGACCCTAATCCTAAGCTAAGGGCACCGCGCCACCCCCTGACCCTACAAAATGGAAAGTGTGGTTGACATAAGCCACGGTCACCCAAGTCCTTCCGAACTCTCGGCGACCCTCGCGATGGCATCCAGACTCTCGACTATTTCGGCGTCGATCTCCTCTCTCGGGACGTGCCGGGCGAGTACATGATAGCTCTTCTTCGGCATCACGTTGGGAAGGCCCAGCCGCTCGAAATAGTCCGCGAAGAGCGGGTCGAGAAAATCGTCGCTGGCCTTGATGTCCGGTCCCCACGGAGAACCTTTCCCCAGTCTCTTCAAAGCTGATTCGATGGCATCGATGGACTCGTGCATGGCGCTGGTCCGCCTGGCTTGCTCGGATTCTGCGAACAGGGGCCCGGGCGTCGCTTCCCTGCCGGCCGCCTCCGCGTAGCGCTCAAGCGTGCGCCGCGTCGTGAGGTAGTTCTCAAACTCGCGCCGCTCCCACATGAGCCACTCCACCGATCCGCTGTCCGGGGGTTTCCTTTCGAGCTGGTCGAAGAGTCCAACTCCACGAAGTTCGGGAAGCGCCTCGCGCAAGGCCTGAAAGTGGTTGACGGCCGCTATGGGCTGATTGCCCACGTAGTGAACAAACGGTCGCTCGAGCGCTCGAAGTGCGGGTCCGTGATCAAGGCGTGCGGCAAAGGCCCGCAGCATGGACAGGTCGGTCGATCCCTCCAGGTACAGGACCCACCCGGTCTGTTCGGCCTGATAGTAGTGCTCGAATCCGATTTCATTGAGCGACTTGAGGACCTGGCTGCCACGGTTGTCCAACCGGTGCGGCCTGCCCACGAAAGCGATGACCATGTCCCGGCCGGCTGCCTCGTTGAGAAGGACTTCGGAATGGCTGGCAGCGATGATCTGGCTGCCAGAGGCCTCCGCGGTGTCCGCGAGCAGTTGATAGACCTGCCGCTGGCGGAGAATCTCGAGGTGCGCATCGGGTTCGTCCAGCAGCAGCACCGCGCCGGGGTTCGCGTACATGTATGCCAGAAGAAGCAGAGTCTGCTGGAGACCCCGTCCCGCTGAGGAAAGGTCAAGCTCGACTCCGCGTTCCAGGTAGCTCATCGCGATCTCGCCACGCTGCGGGATGTACAGTGGCGGTAGCAATTCGGCTCCGAACAAGTCCTGGATCCGCCCGACCAAATCGGCCCAGCGGGTCCCTTTCTCGTGAATGTCGTGGCAGAGATTGCGCAGGACTTCGGCGGTGCGCCCCTCTCCGACACGCACATTGACCGCACCGTGGTCAAGGCGGGTCTCGGTGGCCGCCAATCCGGACATCGGGGGAAGGAACGCGAGCCGAACCTGCCCCGCCGCTTCGGGCACGGGCATCCGCGTGGGGTTTCGGTCTTCCGACAGCCGAAGGGGCCGACAGTAGAAGGATTCCTCGTTCGCGTAGTCGAACTCGAGCCCGCATTCCCATGGCTGGTTCTCACCCAACCCTTGCACGGTAATATCGATCCGAATGTTGCTGGTCGTTGTCTTGCCGTCCGACCTGTGCACGTTACGGACCTTGAGTCCACGCCACAGCAGGTTGGCATGTGGCACCGGGATCGCGACAAGGTCCCGTCGGTTGACCGCCACGCCTGGCCGCTTTTCCGGCGTCACCTGCCCGGATCGCTTCTCGTTCCACCGCCGGAGGCCGATGTCCCACAACGCGAGCGCCTGCATGGCCGAGGTCTTGCCGGAGTTGTTGGGCCCAATGAAGACGACGGGGCTCCCGAGCTCGATATCCACCGAGCCGAAGCGCTTGAAGTTGCGGATCCGGAGGTTGGTCAGCATGGGACGTATCTCTTCCGGGTCATCTCCCCCCCAGATCCGCATCCCGAATCCCCCGAAACTCGTTCCCCTCGCGCCAGTTCGGCCAATCCTCCGAAGTCACCAGCCGATACCCCACCCGAAACATCAGCTCCAGGTCGTCCAGCGCCCCCGTCAGGTCCCACGACGGGTCGAACTCGTCCGTCACCTTGTGGTACCGGTTGCTGGTGTAGTCCGCGCGCCGTGCCAGCGTCCATTCCTCGCCGTGCTCGACGTGGTCGATCCCCGAATCGGTGTAGATCGAGGGGACGCCGACCTTGGCGAAGCTGAAGTGGTCGGAGCGGTAGTAGAAACCCTTCTCGGGCTCGGGGTCCGGCCGCAGGACGCGCCCCACCCTCCCCGCCGCGGCCTCCAGATAGTCGTCCAGCTCCGACGCCCCCATCCCGACGATCGTGATGTCGTTCATGGGCCCATCCACGTTCACCCCGTCGATGTTGATCGTGGCCACCGTGCTTGCCGTGGGAAAGACCGGATTCGCCGCGTAATAGGCGGACCCCAGCAGCCCCTGCTCCTCGGCGGTCACGGCCAGGAATAGCACGGAGCGGGCCGGACGCTCGGGCAGCGCTGCGAAGGCGCGCGCCAGCTCGATCAGGCCGGCCGTCCCGGTGGCGTTGTCGAAGGCGCCGTTGAAGATCGGGTCCTCCAGCGTCTCGTCGCCGACGCCGAAGTGGTCCCAGTGGGCAGTGTAGATGATGAGCTCGTCGGGCCGCTCGCTCCCGGGCAGCAGCGCGAGCACGTTCTTCGACTCGGAGCGCTGGATGTCGAAGGAGACGGCCACCGACGCCGCGGCGCCCAGGGGCACGGCCTGGAAATCGGGGCGCTTGGCGGCCTCCGCCAGCGCGTCGTAGTCGAAACCGCTCGACGCGAAGATCTCGCGCGCCACGTCGGTCTGTACCCATCCCTCGACCTGGACCCGGTCCATGTTGCCGTCCTCGCCGGCCTGGTCGAACTGCGGACCGGTCCAGCCGCCGCTCACGACCGCCCACGGATATCCCGCCGCGGCTTCCTCGTGCACGACGATCGCGCCCGCCGCGCCCTGGCGGGCCGCTTCCTCGAACTTGTAGGTCCAGCGGCCGTAGTAGGTCATCGCGTTGCCGCGAAAGAGCGCCTCGTCCTGGGTCGCGAAGCCCGGGTCGTTGACCAGCATGACGACGGTCTTGCCGGCCGCGTCGACGCCCTCGTAGTCGTTCCAGCCGTACCCGGGCGCGACGATGCCGTAGCCGACGAAGACCATCTCGGAGTCGCTGATCGACTCGTTCTCGACGACGCGCCGGGTCCAGGCGACGAACTCGTCGGGCCAGCTGTAGGACAGGCCGGCCTCGGGCGCCCGCACCGTCAGGCGGGGGTTGCCCTGCTCGGTGAGCGCGACGAGGGGGACGTTCTGGAAGAAGGAGTCGCCGTTGCCGGGCTCGAGGCCTACTGCCTGGAATTGCTCGACCAGGTAGTTGACGGTGAGTTCCTCGCCCGGGGTGGAGGGGGCGCGGCCTTCGAATTCGTCGCTGGAGAGGGTTTGGATGGCGGCCGAATAGGCTTCGAGGGACATGGCGGCGACGCCGGTGTCGGCGGGGTCCGGGACGTCGGCTGTGTCGGTGGCGTCAGGATTGCCGCAGGTGGCAAGGGCGGTGCAGGCGAGCAGCGTGGCCAGCAGGGTGGGGTGGGGGGAGGGGGCGGTTTTCATGGTCGGGGCGTTTCGCTGGGAGTGGTTGTCAACTGCGCATTACTTTTTGTCAATTGTAGTTTACATTTGGTGATTGGGAATCTGCTGTTCCTTTCCTCGGGACGGACTCGAGTGAACCAAATGAGGAGAGCGGGCGTGATCGGTCGCCTCCTCTGTCGGCATGGGGCAGGGTAGCCGGGCGTCTCGGATCGGGTCAAGATGTATGGTCCGGGATTCCGACAACATGGGGTTGTCGTCCGGGGGCAGCGGACACACCGGGAGGAGCAGCACAATGAAGACTCGGATCGCCGCGCTGGTTGCCACTCTGGGGATGGCGGCCTGCCAGCAGGACGGTGAGAAGGACGGCGCCCCCTCTGCCGAGACTGCCGGTGACGCCGACGCGCAGAGCGCCGGTGTCCAGGCCGAAGACTACCCGCTCGAGGTTTGGGGCGACCTCCCGGTCTCCGAGGCCAGGGACAGCGCCGGGATCCGGATCGTCGAGAACGCCAGTCCCGCAGAGGGGTCGCGGTTGCACTGGGCAATCGGACCGGAACCGGACGTTTCGATCGGGGACATCGATGGCGAGGATCCGTACCTGCTCAGCTACGCCTGGGACGCCACGAAACTGCCCGACGGACGGATCGTCGTGGTGGACCGTTCGACGAGTGAGCTGAGAGTCTTCGACGCTGCCGGGGCGTACCTGACGAAGTGGGGTGGCCAGGGCGAAGGTCCCGGCGAGTTCCCCCGGTGGAGTCTGGGCGACGTGGAGCCCTGGCCGGGCGACTCGATCATCGCGTGGTACTCGGACGCACAGACCATCTCGGTATTCGATTCGGAGGGGAACTTCGGGCGCTTGTTCAACCGTCCCGGCGCCGGTCAGAGGCCGTGGGAAGTGTCACGGCCGGAGTTGGTCAGGAGGGACGGAAGCATCCTGGCGGTTCTCGAGCAGGGGGAGAACGAGGGCACCGCCGAGGTCCGGATCCTGGACGGGGAGGGTGGGCTCCACATGTCCCTGGGTCACCACGCCAGTCGCCGGGCCCTCTACTTCAGCCGGGAGCTGAAACTCGGCCTCTGGGGCGACCTGGCTGTGGTGAGTACCAACCACAAGTACGAGCTCAAGGCCTTCGCCGCCGACGGCACTCTGGTAAGAATCGTGCGGCGCGAGCATGTCCCCCGGGTCCCCAGGGCGGAAGACATCATGGTCGACCCCGGGCTCCGGCCGGAATGGCGCATTCCCATGGAGGCCGAAATGCGCAAGGTCCCGCAAAGCCAGCTCGAAGAGTACTTCCCTGCCTTCGCGGAGATCATGTCCGACGCTGCGGGCTACCTGTGGGTTCGTGAATTCGAACCCCCGAAGGAGGCTGGCCCCGCCCCGGTGTGGACGGTGTTCAGCCCGGAGGGGAGGGTGCTGGGGCTTATGGAAACCCCCGCGGGGCTGAAGATCTACGAGATTGGCGAGGACTACGTGCTGGGGCACGCCGAGGGTGAACTCGATGTGGAGATGATCCAGGTGTGGCCGCTGAGGCGGTAGAATGTCAATTGGGGATTACATTTTGACAAGTGCAGTTGACAATCAACGATCAACGAGAGGGAACCCATGAAACTCGATGTCGAAAATCACCTCCGCGCAGTACAACGCTCCGTGTCATCGCCGGTGCGCGATGGCCAACCCGCCCGCGCAGTCACGCTGTCTCGCAGCTACGCGACCTCGGTCGAGGACCTGTGGGACGCCGTGACGAACGGCGAGCGGATTCCACGCTGGTTCATGCCGGTCAGCGGCGAGTTGGAGCTTGGCGGGCGCTTCCAGCTGGAGGGCAACGCAGGTGGGGTGATCAAGGAGTGCGAGCCGCCGTCTCGTGTCGCGGTCACGTGGGAATTCGGCGGGGACGTGAGTTGGGTGGAGGCGGGGGTCGTGGACGACGGGGCGGGGCGGGCGCGGCTGACGGTGACGCATACTGCGCTGCTGTCGGAACATTGGGCGCAGTATGGAGCGGGGGCGGTGGGGGTGGGGTGGGAGATGGGGTTGCTGGGGCTCGCGTTGTATATCGCGCGGCCGGATGAACCGAAGTTGGATACGGTCGAGTTTGCGACTTCGCGGGACGGGAAGGCGTTGATGAGGGGCAGCAGCGAGCGCTGGGGGGAGGCGGCGGTGGAGGGTGGGGAGGATCCGGAGGCCGCGCGGGCGGCGGCCAGGCGGACGGCGGCGTTCTATACGGGGGAGTCGGCATGAGGAGCCCGCCGTGATTGCTGCCGAGCCACCAGCGGAAGGGGAAGACCCGTCGAAACCCCGCGCAAGGTGAAGGTCGCGGACCCCGGGCACTCGAAGTCGCAACACTCCGAACCGGTTGGAGGCGGGGCGGAGCACGCCCGGGCGCTTATCGCGCAGGCGTGGCGAGCGCGTCGCGGGGTGCTGCAATCCCCACCCACCGACCATGCGACCCGGGGTACCGTCATGACACGGGTGGAGGCTGACCTGGTCAGGGCCTGTGAGATCTGCGAGCAGGCAGGAGCCGGCAAGGAGCTTTCCGTCGCATTGGGGAAGCTCGGTCACGTCGCCTTGGACCTGGATCACCCGGCTAAGGCCCGGATTCTGTTCGGGCGGTCCGTCGCGGTGGCCAGGGAGGCCGGCGATCCACTACGGCTCGCACACGCCGTACGGCACCTCGGCCAGGTAAACCATCGCCTGGGCCGGCCCGAATCCGCGCGACGCTGCTACCAGGAGGCGCTTGACCTGTACGATCAGGCCGGGACGGCACATCCGCTGGACCACGCCAACGCCCTCCGGCCCATGGCCGCACTGTTGGAGGAGCTGGGCGACGTGGAAAGGGCGCGGCTGCTGTGGAAGAGGGCGGCGAAGCTGTACCGGTCAGCGGGCGTCGACGAGGGTGTGCGCGAATGCGATGCGCACCTGTCAAACCTTGGCGACAGCTAGCGGAGAACCCCGGGTCAGGTGGCGTCACTGACGTCACTGCCGGTCAGGAAGGGCCGGCTCTGCGCATGTGAGGCCGGGGGTTCGAAGCGGGGCGCGGAGTCCCCTTGCCGGGGCGCGACGAGAACACTTGGTATATTGTCCAAACGACTCCAGGTGTGCCGGATCGGGGCACGCCTCTCCACCCCGCTCAACCCTCAGGAAGAACAACGAGATGCACACGACGAACAAGGACTGGTGGCCGAACCAGCTGACTTTGAAGGCTCTTCAACGCCATGCTCACTCAGCGGATCCCATGGGCGAGGATTTCGACTACGCCGAAGCGTTCAAATCGCTCGACCTGGACGCCCTGAAGAAGGACCTCCATGAGCTGATGACGACGTCGCAGGACTGGTGGCCGGCCGACTACGGCCACTACGGCCCGCTCTTCATCCGGATGGCGTGGCACAGCGCGGGCACGTACCGGATCAGCGACGGCCGCGGCGGCGGCGGCTCCGGCACCCAGCGCTTCGCGCCCCTCAACAGCTGGCCCGACAATGCGAACCTGGACAAGGCCCGCCGTCTGCTCTGGCCGATCAAGCAGAAGTACGGCCGGAAGATCTCCTGGGCCGACCTCATGATCCTCGCCGGCAACTGCGCCCTGGAGTCGATGGGGTTCAAGACGCTCGGATTCGGCGGCGGCCGCGAGGATGTGTGGGAACCGGAGGATATCGACTGGGGGGCCGAGGACACGTGGCTCGGAGACGAGCGCTACAGCGGCGACCGCGAACTCGACGAGCCCCTCGGCGCCGTGCAGATGGGCCTGATCTACGTGAATCCGGAGGGGCCGAACGGAAAGCCCGATCCCCTCGCTGCGGCCAGGGACATTCGCGAGACCTTCCGCCGCATGGCCATGAACGACGAGGAGGCCGTCGCGCTGATCGCCGGCGGACACACCTTCGGCAAGGCGCACGGTGCTGCGGATGTGGGCCGCCACGTTGGTCCCGAACCCGAGGCCGCCGACCTGGAAGAGCAGGGCCTCGGCTGGAAGACGCGTTACGGCACCGGCAAGGGCGCCGATTCCGTCACCAGCGGGATCGAGGGCGCGTGGACGACCAACCCGGCGGAATGGGACAACAACTTCCTGGAGAACCTGCACGGCTACGAGTGGGAGCAGGTGGAGAGTCCGGCCGGCGCGGCGCAGTGGACTCCGAAGGACGGAGCCGCCGTGGACACCGTGCCCGATGCTCACGATCCGTCGAAGAAGCACGCCCCCATGATGCTGACGACCGACCTCTCCCTGAGGATGGACCCGGTCTACGCGCCGATCGCGCGGCGCTTCATGGAGAACCCGGACGAGCTCGCGGACGCGTTCGCCCGCGCGTGGTACAAGCTGACGCACCGCGACATGGGGCCCGTCGCACGCTATCTCGGCCCCGAGGTCGCGGCCGAGCCGCAGCTGTGGCAGGATCCCGTACCCGAGGTCGACCATGAGCTGATCGACGCCGGGGACATCGCGGAGCTGAAGGGCAGGGTGCTGGCGTCGGGGCTGTCCGTCTCCCGGCTGGTCTCGACCGCTTGGGCGTCGGCGTCGACGTTTCGCGGGACCGACAGGCGGGGCGGGGCGAACGGGGCGCGCATTCGGCTTGCGCCGCAAAATGGCTGGGAGGTCAACGAGCCGGCGGAGTTGGCGAAGGTGCTCGGGGTGCTTGAGGGCATTCAGGAGGAGTTCAACGGTGCGCAGTCGGGGGGGAAGAGGGTGTCGCTTGCCGATCTGATCGTGTTGGGAGGGTGTGCGGCGGTCGAACAGGCGGCCGGGGAAGCCGGGCACGATGTGGAAGTGCCGTTTTCGCCCGGGCGTACGGATGCGCTGGAGGAACAGACGGATGTGGAGTCTTTTGCCGTGCTCGAACCCGGGGTGGACGGGTTCCGCAATTACAATGGGAACGGGAATGGGCGACCGGCGGCGGAGCTGCTGGTGGACCGGGCGGACCTGCTGACCCTGACGGCTCCCGAGATGACGGTGCTGGTGGGTGGCATGCGGGTTTTGAATGCGAGCTTCGGGCGGTCGGAGCTCGGCGTCTTTACTGACAGGCCAAAGGTGTTGACCAACGACTTTTTCGTGAACCTGCTGGACATGGGTGTCGAATGGCGGGCGTCCGGGGCGGGCGAGGACCGGTTCGAGGGGCGTGGTTGCGGGACGGGTGAGCTGAAGTGGATCGGGACCAGCGTGGACCTGGTCTTCGGTTCGAATAGCGAGCTGCGGGCGTTTGCGGAGATTTATGCGTGCGACGACGGGCAAGAGGCTTTCGTACGTGACTTCGTGGCCGCGTGGGACAAGGTGATGAACCTGGATCGGTTTGATCTGGGATGACGACTGGCGCAGGATGACGATCACCCCGATCCCTCGCGCGCGCTTGCTTGCGGTGACTGCGCTCCTCGCCCTCCCGATCCTCGCAAACCCGCTCTTCGCACAGCAAGAGCGAACCTTCCGCCCCCTAAGATCCCTCGGCGCCGGCAGCGAACTCACTGCCTCAATAAGCCTCGCCGACGTGAACGGCGACGGTGCCCTCGACGCCATCGTCGCCAACGGCCCCGCCTCGGAAGCCCAAGTTCAACGCGAAGGCTGACGCTGGCCGACCTCGACGGCGACGGACACACGGACATCCTGGCGGTCAAGCGCCGACGCCGGAACTTCATCTTCCACAGGGACGGGCCGGGGGGACTCGGTGCCGGGATCCCCTTTGCGCAAAACAGTTAGGCCGTCTTCCCGCTTCTCTTCCCGCGCTCGCTCACAGCGATAAGGAGCGTTGCAGCGCCCGGAGAAGCCCTCCGGTATCTTGCGGCTACACCCGACCCGCCTAACTTGTTGTTTCATTCAGACCCACTGAAATTTTGCGACGCGGGGATCGCACATGAGACGCAAGAACAGGGAACTGAGCCTCTTCGGCATGTCGTCGCTGGACCTCTTCGCCTCCGCGCTCGGCGCGTTCATCCTGATCTCGATCATCATCTTCCCGCTCATCAGCGACGCCTCGCGGTCCGAGCCCGCGGAGCCGATCCC
The DNA here is from genome assembly GCA_965208295.1 of Longimicrobiales bacterium. GTDB lineage: Bacteria > Gemmatimonadota > Gemmatimonadetes > Longimicrobiales > Gaopeijiaceae > Bin94. The sequence continues at coordinate 4,249,367 of OZ242328.1, forward strand.
GCTGCTGGCCGCGGCTCCGTGCCCGGAACCGATCGTCTGTCCCGTGTGCCCCGTGCTACCCCTGCCGCTACCGCCGGTTGCCACGCCTTCACCGGCCCCCGCGCCCGTCGCCGCCGTTCCCGAGACGCCGCCGGCCGATCCCGAGCCCGTCGACTGCCCGGTATGCCCGCCGATTCCCGACCCGGTGCCGTGTCCCGCACCCGATCCGGACCCCGCACTGCCGACCGCGACCTACCAACTGCCCCACCTGGACCTCGTGATCGCACTCGACATCACCAGCAGCATGGGGCCGCAAGTCGCCGCCCTCAAGGCCGAAGTCGGACAGCTCAGCAACCTCCTGAGCCGGATGGCCCCCAGCTTCGGCATCGGTCTGGTCGCGTTCGGAGACCGCCAATGGGAGAGGCCCACGACAACGTTCTCCCTGCGGAGGATCTCCGGACCCACGTTGGAACGGGCAGCGTTCAGGGGATTCGTGAACAACCTTGACGTGCGGATGGGCCTGGGTCGCGGCGGCAACGACGACCCGCCAGAGGCGTTCCTGGAGGCGCTGACGGAGGCGGCCCGCATGCCGTGGCGGCCCGAGGCCGAGAAGAGGGTCATCGTTCTCGTGACCGACCAGCCCGCCTACCCCGATCAGGTGAACCGGTCCATTGCCACCGCCGCCGCGATCGGGCGGCTCCCGGGCCACCGGGTCTCCACGGTCTACATCAACTCGCAGGGCATGGCCAATCCTCAGGTCGAGGCCTTCCTGCAGTCGGTGGCCAACGCGGGAGGGGGTCAGTTCGTACGCGACGTCGGCGGCTCGCTGACGGTCAACCTCCTGCTCTCCCTGTTGTGAGGCCGACCGTGTGTAGCCATGACGACCTCGTACGCGTTCGCGCTCCGGCTTCGAGCCGGCCGGGGACGCGGATTGCTCTCTCGCTCTGACTCTGGAGGACCCCCACCGATGCCCGGTCATCTCCAATCCATTACCGCGACAATGAGGACCGCGGCCGTGATGCTGCTTCTGGTCGCCGTCATCCCCGCGGACGCCGGTGGCCAGCAGGTTCGCATCGTCGCCGACGGCACCGAGGTCAGGCTGGATCCCAGCGAATCGAGCCCGGTCATAAGCACGATGGCCTCCGGGACGCTGCTCGACTGGGTCGGCGAGTCGGGCGCGTGGTACGCCGTGTCGGTGGCGGGGCCTCCGGGCGAGGACGACGTCATCGGCTATGTCCTGGCCAGCGAGGTCGAATTGGTGGGCGCGGCCCTGCCGCCCGTCGCGCCCGTGCCGACAGGCGTCCCGGGCTTGTTGATCGGCGTTCCGGGGCTGGAGGCGCAATACGAGGACCAGCGGCGGCGGCGCTCCTCGGGCGTGGGCAAGGTGATCTGGGGCCTCGCCATCATCGGCGGCTCGTACGCGGCCCTCGAGTTCGTGCCTCCGTTGCAGGTCCCGGTCCCGGAAGACTTCGAGGACGCCGAGTCCTTCCAGAGCGCGTTGGACCGGCGCGATGCGGCGGAGACCGGCAGAACCGTCGCCACGGCGCTGGGCGCGGCACTGGGCGCCTGGGGAGTCGCGCAGGTCACAATGAGTTGGCGGAACATGCGGAGTCTGGAACTCGAACTACCGCGGACGGCGGGCCCGTCGCTGCAGGAGCAGTACGCCGATGCGTTCAGGATGCGTTCCTCCGGCAAGCGCAAGTTGCTCTGGGCCGTCCTGCTGCCGCTCGTGGCGTACGGGACGGTCGAGTGGGTTCCGTACTTCGATGCTCCCGACATGGAGGACTTCGACGATCCGGAAGATTTCCGGGCGGCAGAGTCCAGGCGGGACCGGGCCGAGTCCGCCAGGACGTGGGCTTACATGTTGGGGGCCGGCCTGGGCGGATGGGGCGTGACGCAGTGGGTGCTCGGGGCGCGGAAGATGTCCCGGATCGAGGCAACCGCGAGGATGTCGGCACTCTCCGTTCCGCTCGGACCCTCCGTCGCGGAGGTACCGGTCGAACTGTTCGCGAATCGCCGGGGCGCCCGCACCGAGTTGGGAATCGGCTTGAGATGGTGAGGACCGCCATGTGTCGCACACGAAGAGATCACGAAAGGCATTGGAAAATGAAGACAACGCGTGGTAGCATCCTGTTTCAGGTTGCCGTCTGGATGTCGTTCCTTGCGGCCGGTACCACATCGGAGGCGGCCTCGGCGCAGCAGGTCGAAATTGTCGCCAACGAGACCGTCGTCAGGCTCGATCCCGACGCTACGAGCCCGGTCATCACCACGCTGGCGGCCGGCACGGTACTGGAATGGGTCGGCGAGTACGGCCCCTATTTCGCCGTGTCCGTTCCCGGGCCGCCGGGCCAGGAGAATCTGGTCGGGTACGTGCTGGCCAGCGAAGTCGCCGTGGTGGGAGCGGCAAGGCCAGGTTCGCCGGGAGCGTCCGACGGCGGCATGGAGATACCGGGCGTCGCGGAGCAACACGCGGCCGCCAAGGCGAATCGGGCGGCGGGACTCAAGCGAGCGGCCCTGGGCGCGGGAATGGCGGCCACGGCGGAGGCGACCATCTCGATTGCTTTCGAGGTGAAGGACGAGGAACAATACGAGGACGAGGCCGCGTACCAGGCCGCGCTGGACAGGGAAAGCACCGCCGGGACATACAAGAAGGTGGCCCTAATCGGGGGCGCGGCCCTGGCCGCCTACGGCATCGGCCGCTACGTCTTGGGGTGGCGCAAGATGGCCGAACTGGAGCGGGAATTCCCGGAAGCGACGACCCCGTCCCTCGACCGGCAGTACGCCGAGGCGTCGCTGAGCCGTTCTTTGGGGAAACGCAAGGTGTTCTGGGGCGCCCTGCTGGCGGGCGCCTCCATCGCGACGGTCGAGTGGGTGCCGTACTTCTCGGATCCGGTGCCCGAGGACTTTGAGAACGCATCGGAGTTCCAGGACGCCGTCAACAGGCGGGACAAGGCCGAATCGGGCAGGAACTGGATCACGGGCGTCGGTGGCGTTCTGGGTGTCTGGGGCGTCGCTCAATGGGTCCTGGCCTCGCAGAAGATAGGCGAGGTCGAGGAACTCACGCGGATGAGCTCGCTATCCATGCAACCGGCATCATCGGCCTTCGGTTCGCCCGTCACCCTCTTCGTCGACCGCGATGGCCCGCGCACGCGGTTCGGAGTTACCTGGAGTCGGTGATGGCCGACATTCCCTCCCCCGATTCCATTCTCCCGGGGACTCTTCTCCTGGACGAATACCGGATCGAGCGCGAGCTGGGTGGGGACGGAGTCGCGACGGCATACCTCGCCCGCGAACCGCACCTCGATCGCATGGTGCTGATCACCGAGTATCTGCCGCGGGCCTGGGGCGCGCGCGCCGCGGACGGAACGGCCGGGCCCCGGTCGGTCGACTGGGCCCCGGCGTACGCCGATGGGCTGAAGCGGTTCCTGGCGGGTGCCCGCATCCTGGCCAGGGTCGATCACCCCGCGATCACCAGGGTGCATCGCGTGGCCGAGGCGAACGGCACCGCGTACCTGGTCACGGAGCACGTGGGGGGGCGCACCCTCGAGGAGGAGCTGGCCGCGGCCGGTCCGCTGTCCGACGACAGGGTGCGGAGGATGCTGGAGGGGATCGCGGGCGGGCTGGCCGAGGTTCACGCGCTCGGCCTGCTGCACCTGGACGTCCGTCCCGGCAACGTGATGGTCCGGTCGCGGGACGGCGAGCCCGTGCTCGTCGGCTTCGGATCGTCGGCATCGCGGGTCGGCCCGGCCACGGAGTCGCTCTGGGCGGCGCCGACATCGGGCTATGCGCCGATCGAGCAGTACAGTCCGACTGCCGAACGCGGCCCGTGGAGCGACATCTATGCGCTCGGAGGCGTGGGGTACTACGCACTGACGGGCAAGCAGCCCGTATACGCCGCCGAGCGTGCCCGGCGCGACACGCTCCCTAATCTCGCGGCGGCTGCCGGGCGTCCGGTGGACCCGGCGCTCGCGTTCGCGGTGGAAGCCGCGATGCGGATGGACGAGACGGCGCGGCCGCGGGACCTGAGGGTCTGGCGAAACATGCTGTCCGGAGAGCCGGCCGGACGAGCTGCGCCCGCGGTTGCGAGTGGGCGGAGGCGCGCGACCCCATCGGTCCGGATCAACCGGCGACGGATGTTTTACGCGGCCGGGGTGGTCCTCGTCGCCGTCGGAGCGGCGGTGATGGTTTCGGTGGCGCGCAACAGCTCGCTCACGCCGGAGCAGCGGGTTGCCGCGACGGAGGCCCGCCTGGAACTCGCCCCGGAGACGATCGAGCTGGTCGAGACGGGTCTGTCGGCCGAGGGGCATTACTCCGGTGAGCCGGACGGAGTGCTCGAGCCGGAAGCCCGCGAGGGACTGCGGCAGTGGCAGGCCTCGCGGGGAATCGAGGAGACCGGCTACCTGGACCGCGAGAGTCTGTCGGAGCTGTTCGCAGCGGGCCGGGCGGTCGAGGAACAGGCCGAGGAGGCGCGGCTGGCGGCCGAGCGGGAGGCCGAGGCCCAACGGCTCGCGGAAGAACGGCGGCAAGCCCAGCAGGCGCGATTGGCCGAAGCACGCCGGTCGGCGGACGAGCAGAGGCTCGAGTTTGATCGCCAGCTGGAGGAGCAGCGGCTCGAAGCGGAGCGGTTGGAGGCGGAGCGGTTGGAAGCCGAACGTCTTGAACAGGAGCGGTTGGCGGAAGAGGCGCGACTGGCGGAGGAGGCGCGGCTGGCGGAAGAGGCGCGGCAGGCGGAAGAGGCGCGGCAGGCGGAGGAGGCGCGGTTGGCGGAGGAGGCTCGGCAGGCGGAAGAGGCGCGGCAGGCGGAGGAGGCGCGTCTCGCCGAGGAGGAACGCGCGGAAGCCGAGCGCCAGGACCAGGCCGAGCGGCTTGCCGAGGCCCGGCTTCGGTTCGCGCTGGCGCAAGGAGACAGCGAAGTCCTTCTGATCTCCGCGGACGGTCTGGCCGGAGCGACTGGATTGTTGGACTGGAGCCGCGACCGGAACTGGGTTGCGTGGACCGGCGTGCAGCTGGCGGGGGACGCCGTCACGGGCATCGATCTGGCCGGCCGGGGCCTGGGCGGCGAGATTCCGGGGACGCTGGGGCATCTGCGGGATCTGCAGTACGTGAACCTCGCCGACAATCGGATTTCCGGCGCGATTCCCGCCGAGCTGGGCGGCTTGAGCCAGCTGGAGGTCCTGTACCTGCAGGGCAATTTTCTTTCCGGTGAGATACCGCCCGAATTGGGTTCCCTCTCCCAGCTCGAGGATCTCTACCTCGACGACAACCCGCTGACCGGCGGCATCCCGGCCGAACTGGGAAACCTGGGCAACCTTCGGCGCCTGCTCCTTTCGCGCACGCGCGTCGCCGGCCGGATCCCGCCCGCGCTGGGCCGACTCGAACGCCTCGAGGTGTTGTCCCTCGAGCGCAACCAGCTTTCCGGGAGCATTCCGCCCGAACTGGGCAACCTCGGCAACCTCAAGCGATTGTCGCTCAGCCACAATCGTCTGTCGGGCTGCATACCGGAGGGGTTGAGCCGTTTCGAGTCGAGTATCAATCCCCAGATGGACGGGGTGAATCTGCCGAGGTGCGCGGACCAACAGGCGGGCGGGCGGTGAGTTGGCGATGGTGAAGGACAGCGCGTCCGGGCGGCCGCCGAGGGACGATCAGGTACCGTTCCGGGCGGTGGTGCTGTTCGGCTCGCTCCTGTTCGCGGTCGCCCTCGTCGGCGTGCTCTCGTACGTGTTCCCCGCCGGCGACGACAGCGTGGGCGCCGAACTGCTGATCGACAGAAACACCCGCATCTTCCCGTATCCGTTCACGATCCAGAACCTCATGTGGTTCGCGTTCTGCCTGGCTGCCGGCGAGCTCGTGGTGCGCCACCTGGCGGGTCAACGGGAACGTAACCAGCTCGAATTGGGACTGCTTCCCGAGGACGATCGGACGGTTCTGCGCCAAGGGGATGTCACAGCGATCCACGACGGAGTGGTCGAGTCCGATCCCGAAGGCCGCTACCTGTTGCAGCGCCTGCTGACCGGCGCGCTCCTCCAGTTCCGCAACAGCGGATCGGTCGGTCAGGTCACCTCGATGATCGAGCTGTCGATCGAACTCTACCATCACGAGATCGAGCTTCGGTACAACATGCTCAGGTACGTGATCTGGCTGATCCCGACGCTGGGCTTCGTCGGCACGGTGCTGGGGATCGCGTTCGCGATGCGCACGGCCGGGCTCATGTTCGCCGGCGCGAGCATCACCGAAGCGTCCATCGGTCCGGAGATGATGGAACAGGTCACCGGCGACCTCGGCGTGGCGTTCTACACGACCCTGCTCGCCCTCCTGCAGTCCGCGGTGCTGATGTTCGTGATGCACATCATGCAGGAGCGCGAGGAGGGTGCGCTCAACCGGATCGGACAGTACTGCCTGAGGAATCTCGTCAACCGGCTGCACGCGGAACGGTAGATCGACCTATGGCGTCGCCGTGCCTGATGTTGTTGGCAAAGTCGTTTGGGGCCGCTGCCGGGGTTGGGATGGAGCCGGGTGCGGGGAAGTGGGGGTTCGGCGATGCACGTTCTGGACGGTGGCGATTGCCCCTGATCCTGCTCACCTGAATCTGGAGTACGAAGAATGAGACGGCAACGACTGCTGCTGTTCCTATCGGCTGTGGTGTCGGTCGCGCTGTGGACGTACGCGTGTGGGGACGGGACTACCGAGCCGCCAGCCCCCGATCCCCTGCTTCCCACCGCCGTCACGGTGAGCCCGGCCACGGCCACGGTTGTGGAGGCCGATACGTTGCGGCTGACGGCAACCGCCACCAACGCGTACGGACAGGTGGTGAGCGGGGTCGAGTTTGTATGGGCGTCGGGAAACACGGCGGTGGCCGTGGTGGACACGTCCGGGCTGGTGACCGGGGTTGGTGCGGGAGAGGTGCAGGTGACGGCTACCGCGGCGGGGCTCACGGGCCGCGCGGAGCTGACGGTTGCGGTTCCGGTACCCACGACTATTGCCGTCACCCCCGACTCGGTGGTGCTGATCGCGCTGGGACACACCACGCAGCTCACGGCCGAGGTGCGGGATCAGGCCGGGCGCGCGATGGAGGGGATTCCGGTGGCCTGGTCGAGCGCTGATACGACCGTCGCGGTGGTGGATTCGTCCGGGTTGGTCGGGGCGGTGAGCAATGGTGCGGTGACGGTCATGGCGACGGCGGGCGAGGCGGTTGGTGAAGCGCGTGTGACCGTCATGCAATCGGCGGACCGGACGGCGCTGGTGGCGCTGTACAACGCGACGGATGGTCCGAATTGGGTCGACAACACCAACTGGCTGACGGACGCGTCGCTGGGGGAGTGGCGTGGGGTGAGCACCAATGCTGCGGGGCAGGTGGTCCGGCTCCATCTGAGGGACCATGGCTTGCTGGGCGAGCTCCCCGGCGAACTCGCGAACCTGACCGAACTGACGTCTCTGAATCTATCGCTCAACGATCTCCTAGGAGCGATTCCGTCGGAGCTGGGCGGCCTGTCGAATCTACAGCAGCTGGACCTGCACCGTAACGCACTTTGGGGCGACATTCCGGTGGAACTGGGCAATCTGGGCCAGCTTTGGAGGCTATCACTCTCCCAGAACATCCTTTCGGGCGACATTCCGCCGGAGCTGGGCGGCCTGTCGAAACTGGCGTCTTTGAGCCTCTCGTACAACGATCTCAGCGGCGAGATTCCGCCGGAGCTGGGGAATCTCGCCAACCTGCGAGTCCTGTCCGTCAGCGGCAACAACCTTTCGGGCGACATTTCGCCGGAGCTGGGGGACCTTGCCAACTTGGAGGCTCTGCACCTTCGCCTGAACGCTCTCTCGGGCGCGATTCCGCCGGAGTTGGGCGACCTGCCGAATCTTCGCTGGCTGGACCTCGGCTATAACGCTCTTTCCGGTTCGATCCCGCCGGAGTTGGGCGGCCTGTCGAATCTGGAGGAGCTGGTTCTCTACGGGAACGCCTTTTCGGGCGCGATCCCGCCGGAGCTGGGCGGCCTGTCGAATCTGGGGGTGTTATTCCTCGACGACAACGCCCTTTCGGGCGTAATTCCTGAGAGCTTCCTACAACTCGACCAGCTCTGGATATTCCATGTTGGAGGTCAGGATGTGTGCGTTCCCGGGACTTCCACTTTCCTCGCATGGCATGAGGGAATCGAGAGTCGGGACACCAGACCCGGGATCTTCTGCAACGCGGCCGATGTGGCGGCGCTCAAGTCACTATATGACGGTACTGGCGGAGCCGACTGGACGGAGTCCCACGGCTGGTTGGGTGATCATCCAGTAGAAGACTGGTACGGCGTTACTGCGGATGCCCTCGGCCACGTGACCGAACTCGACCTGGAAGGCAACGGTCTGGCCGGACGGCTTCCTGGAGCGTTGGGCAACCTGTCCCGACTGACCGTGTTGCGGATTGCCGACAACGCGTTGGTTGACCGCCTGCCGCTCTCGCTGACCGCTCTTGATGTGGACGAGTTTCACTACGGCGGCACGGATCTGTGCGAGCCGGCGGACGCCGACTTCCAGACGTGGCTGGAGGGGATTGCATCGCGCAGGGGGACGGCAGTCCAGTGCGCGCCGCTGACGGACCGCGACGCGCTGGTCGCGCTGTACGGGAGCACCGGCGGTCCTGGCTGGACGAACGGCAGCGGCTGGCTCAGCGAAGCCCCGCTACGGCACTGGTCCGGAGTTGATGTGGACACTCACGGCCGCGTGATCGGGCTGGACCTGGGCTCCAACGGGCTTTCGGGCCCGATCCCCCCGGAGTTGGGCGGCCTGTCGAATCTGCGGTCTCTGTACCTCAACTCAAACGAGCTTTCGGGAGTGATTCCGCCGGAGTTGGGCGGCCTGTCGAATCTGCAGTCTCTGTACCTCAACTCAAACGAGCTTTCAGGAGTGATTCCGCCGGAGTTGGGCGGCCTGTCGAATCTGCGGTCTCTGTACCTCAACTCAAACGAGCTTTCGGGAGTGATTCCGTCGGAGTTGGGCGGGCTGTCGAACCTGCAGATACTGTATCTCAGCTCAAACGAGCTTTCGGGCGCGATTCCCCCGGAGCTGGGCGAGCTGTCGAACTTGGGGGGTCTGCTCCTCTTCGGGAACGCCCTCTCGGGCGCGATTCCGCCAGAGCTGGGCGACCCGTCGAATCTGCAATGGTTGTCCCTCCATGGGAACCTCCTTTCGGGCGCGATTCCGCCGGAGTTGGGCGACCTGTCGAACTTGCGGCATCTGGACCTCCACGAGAACGCCTTTTCGGGCCCGATTCCCCCGGAGCTGGGATACCTCACAAACCTGGAGGGCATGCACCTCGGTCAAAACGCCCTCTCAGGCCCGATCCCCCTCACGTTCGGTGGACTGGCGAGCCTGACCGAACTGGAGCTGTCGCACAACGCGGGGTTGGCCGGAGCCATGCCGTCGGGCCTAAGGAACCTGGCGCTGGAGTCGCTCATCGCAAGCGGCACGGAGCTTTGCGTGCCGCGGGAGCCGGCCTTCGAGGAGTGGCTCCTGACCATCCCCAGACGGCGGATCGCGGTGTGCGGGGAGCCTCCGGCGGCGTATCTCGTGCAGGCGGTGCAGTCGCGCGCGCACCCGGTTCCGCTTGTTGCGGAGGAGGATGCGCTGCTGCGAGTCTTCGTCACGGCGGCGATGGAGACGACCGAGGGGATTCCCGATGTGCGGGCGCGCTTCTACCTGAACGGGACCGAGCGGCATGTGGCGGACATTCCCGGTAGTTCGACACCGATCCCCACGGAGGTCGACGAGGGCGACCTGGCGATGTCAGCGAATGCGGAGATTCCGGGCTGGCTCGTCCAGCCGGGTCTCGAGATGGTCGTCGAGATCGACCCCGATGGCGTGCTTGACCCGAGCCTCGGGGTAGCCCGACGGATCCCGCGGGAAGGCCGTATGCCAGTCGAGGTGCGTGAGATGCCCACCCTTGACCTCACGGTGATCCCGTTCCTGTGGAGCTCCGACCCGGACTCGGCGATCATCGGGTTGGTGGAGGGCATGGCGGTCGATCCGGACGGCCACCCCTTGCTTGAGGATACCCATGTGTTGCTGCCGGTTGGCGGCCTTGACGTGACGGCGCGCGCGCCCGTGGCGAGCACGAGCAACAACGCGTTCGACCTGCTGGCCCAGACCAATGCGATCCGGGTGCTGGAGGGCGGGGGCGGCCACTACATGGGGATGATGTCGGGCGCGGTGACCGGTGGTGCCGGAGGAGTCGCCTACGTGTCCGGCCGGTCGAGCTTCTCGCAGCCGTACTCAGGCATCGTAGCCCACGAGCTTGGGCACAACATGAGCCTTGGGCACGCCCCGTGCGGGGGCACACCGGGACCCGACCCGTTGTTCCCGTATCCTGACGGAATGATCGGCGCATGGGGGTACGACTTCCGCCGCGCCCGCCTGGTGCCGGCGACGCGGAGGGACCACATGAGCTACTGCGATCCCGCCTGGACCAGCGACTACTATTTCACCAACGCGCTCAGCCACCGGCTGGCCGACGAGGGGGCGTCCGCCACGGTGCTCGCCACCGGCCCCGTCACGTCCCTGCTGCTCTGGGGCGGCGTCGACACGACGGGCACCCCCTTCCTCAACCCCGCCTTCGTCGCGGACGCCCCGCCCGCGCTGCCCGACTCGGCGGGCGACTACACTGTCACCGGACGGGACGCCAGCGGCCGCGAACTCTTCTCGCTCAACTTCACGATGCCCGTGGCCCTGTCGGAGGACGCAGAGACGTCGTCCTTCGTCTTCGCGCTGCCGGCCGAGCCAGGCTGGGCGGACGCGCTCGCGAGCGTCACCCTATCCGGCCCCGCCGGCACCACCACCCTCGACGGCGACAGCGACATCTCCATGGCCATCCTGCGAGACCCTGTTACGGGCCGGGTGCGGGGCTTCCTGCGCGACGTGGGGGATCCCGAGGAGGGCGCGCTAGCGCGGGAGGCGGGTGGGCTGGACGTTCTGTTCAGCCGCGGCATCCCCGGCTCCGCAGCTTGGAGACGCTGACCCTCACCAACCATGGATTCCAACATCAACAGCCACCTGAACGCGGTGGACCACCGCAGCGAACCCGTGACCCCCCCCGCCACCCCCCTCCCCGCTGTCCCTCCACCACCCCACAAACCGATCACCCCATTCACCCTCCTCCTCGCCCTCCCGATCCTCGCAAACCCGCTCTTCGCACAGCAAGAGCGAACCTTCCGCCCCCTCAGATCCCTCGGCGCCGGCAGCGAACTCACCGCCTCAATAAGCCTCGCCGACGTGAACAACGACGGTGCCCTCGACGCCATCGTCGCCAACGGCCGTCACTGGCCCGCACAGAACCGGATCTATCTCAACGACGGTCGCGCCGCCTTCACCCTCGCGCGGCACCTCGGAGATGAACAGGCCGGCACCTACGCCGCCCCCCTCGCCGACTTCGACAGCGACGGAGACCTGGACATCGCAGTAGGAAATGACCGCACCCGCAACCTCATCTACTTCAACGACGGCACCGGCCACTTCAAACCCGGCCCCACCTTCGGAAGCCCAAGCTCCACGCGAAGCCTGACACTGGCCGACCTCGACGGCGACGGACACACCGACATCCTGGTGGTCAACCGCCGGCGCCAGAACTTCATCTTCCACGGGGACGGTTCCGGGGGATTCGGTGCCGGGATCCCCTTCGGCTCCGGGGACGACTCCACCATCGATGTCGCCGCCGCCGACCTCGACCACGACGGGGACCTCGACCTCGTGCTAGCCAACCGCGACGGCGGACCCAACGCCATCCACTGGAACGACGCAGACAGCTTCGCCCGGACAACCGCCTACGGAACCGGAACCGACGAAACGCGCGGCGTGGCGGTAGGCGACCTGGACGGCGATGGCCACCCCGACATCGTGACCGCGAACATCGGCCAACCGAACGCAGTGTATTTCGGCGACGGAGCGGGGAACTTCGAACCCAGCCGACCCTTCGCCCCCGGCGACGACCAAACCTACGCCGTCCGCCTCGCCGACCTCGATCTCGACGGAGACCTGGACATCGTCGTCGCAAACGTGGCCGCGCAAAACGCAGTCTATTTCAACCGAGGCAGCCAAGGCCGTGACTTCGACGAGTTCCGCTTCGGTTGCCAGGACTGCGCCACCTATGGCGTAGCGGTCGGAGACCTGAACGGAGACGGCTTCCCGGAGATCGTCACCGCGAACTCAGGGGCGCCCAACGGCCTCTTCGCGAACGTAGAGGCCCGGCGCTGAGGGCGGATCAGCCACCCAGGCTCAATACACCCCCGGAATAATCCGCCACCTCACCCGTTCCTGATACTCCGCCCACTTCTCCGCCCCATATTTCTCGGCGCAATACTCGTCGTCCAACCGCTGACGGGAAATGAACAGCCCCACGATGAACACAAAGTAGGTCCACGCCCAGGGGACGGCGAAGTGTCCGAACACCAGCGCGATCGACAGCGAAAAGAACCCCTCGCCCAGGTAGTTGAAGTGGCGCGCGATGCCCCACAGCCCACTGCACAGAATCTTCCGGTCACCTGCCTCGATGTACTCGGGTTCGATCAGCCCGAGAAACTTGCGATCGGGCCATCGCTTGAAGGTGTATTTCTGCATGTTGGCCCCCCGCGTGATCCCCCACCCGAACAGGAACAGCGCAGCCGAACCGATGAGCCAGAAGTACGTCCACGCGGGCGCGAACCCGGGGTCCGGATACGCGGCCATGCCCCACAGCGGCAGAATGTAAAGCCAACCGTAAACCATGAGGCCGCCCCAGAGCATCTTGAAGCCCAATCGCTCATGGATCACGTCGTAGGTGTATAGTTGGACGCGCTCGAAGACGAAGTAGTCCGCCACGTAGAACGTGAGGAACGCCGCATAGAGGAAGACGCCCGGATTGGCGTCCGCACCGAACAGCTCGTAGTGGTACGCGGCCCCGGACATGGCGTTCAACGACAGCATCGTCCCGCCGACGACGTACAGGTACATCTTCACGTCGAAGCGCTCGTTGAAGAACTGCAGCTCCAGGACGCGCCCTTCCCACAGCGCGGCGAACGGACGCTCAACCTTTCCGTCCGACCCGCCGAACACCGCCAGGACGGCGAAGATGGCGCACAGGACCGTTCCGCCGGCCACGGCGTAGACCGAGGACCGGTAGAACCAGTCGTGCGGCATCCCCGTGAGCTCGAAGGCCCACACGGCCACCGCGATCACGAACACCAGGATCCCGTTCAGCCGATAGTTGCGGGGCTCGCCGGTCTCAGGATTGGTGACGTAGCCGGGGACCCGCCTCCCCGGCAGCACCAGCTGCGCCACGAAGAACGCCGCGAAGATCGCCAGCGGGGTGAAGAAGCCCGCGATCGCCTCCGTCCCGGAGAGCTCGAAGAGGTGTCCGATACCAAGCCATTCGATCATGATCGGCTATCTCCTTCTCCGGTGACGCTGGTCATTGTGACGGGTTGAGCGGGTCACGCGCTGGGGTTCGGCGGGTGACGGGCGGGAGTGTAGACGGGTGCGGGTTGGAGCGCAATGCGGTGTCCGCGTTCACAACATACTAAATTATTAGTTGACAATCCTCCAGCACTGGATTACCATGTCCCGCGGGCAGGAACCGAAGCCATGCAAGGCGTGGACCATGAGAATCGACCTTCGAAGTTGCCGCCGACCGGGACGCTGGCGTGCGCTCGCGTCCACGACCGCCGCCACGGCCGCCGTGGCAGCGTGCAGTTCGCCCGGTCTCCCCGTCACCCATGTTGCGGACTCGGCAGGAATCTCCATCGTCACCAACCTGGGCAGTCCACCGGAACTCGACTGGGCGCTCGACACCGTTCGAGTCTTCGGGGGAGACGAATCGGGGCCCGCCACCTTCTACCAGGTGCGTCCGGCCCTTGTGGATGTGGACTCCCGGGGCCGCATCCATCTTCTGGAGCCGGGCGAGTACAGGGTGGTGGTGTTCGATTCCACCGGCGAGGCGGTCTCGTCGATGGGGCGGCAGGGAGAAGGTCCCGGCGAGCTGGAGTGGCCCCTGTCCGTTAGCGCCGCGGGAGACGGTTTCACCTACGTCCATGACGGTGGCGGGCAGCTCGTGCGGCTGCGGTCCGGAGATGAATCAGGCAGCGAGTCGCCATTCAACTACTCGGTGATCAACATGGGCCTTCGCCATGTCGAGGCGACTCCGCAGGGACTGCTGATCTGGGCGCGGGCTCCCTTCACGGAGAGCACAACGGTCGCGGAACTCGACGCCCGCGTCGTACGACTGCTCTCGGTAAGGGGCAACGACACGGTCCCGCTGATTCCCGGAAACCCGGGCCACATGACAACGGCACACTATCCACGCTGCAACTTCACCTTTTCAATCCACCAGCCGTTGGCCCCCAGAATCCGCTGGTCGCATTGGGAGGACCGAGTCGCCGTCAGTGCCTGGGGCGGGTTCAGGATCGATGTCCTCGAGGGTCACCGGCTCGTCCGCAGCGTGCGTTGGGCCGAGGTAGGGGAGCGCGAGCTGAGCCGTGCCGAGGCGGAAGCGCTTCTGCAGGCTCAGGGATACCTGGGCCCGTGTAACGACGACATCGGCGAGACGATCGACAAACACGGGTTCCACCCGCGGCCCCAGGTCGTGAGCGGGCTGGCGGTGGCGCCGGATGGGTACATATGGGCCGAGGTGGCGCGCGCGGACGTCGGGTCCCGAATAGCGCTGCTGGCTCCCGAGGGTCGGATCGAAGGCGTGCTCCCCGACGGGTTTCCGATGCCGCTGACCTTCTTGCCGGACGGCCGCCCGCTCATCCAGGTGGTCGACTCGCTGGACTTTGAGCGGGTCGGGATCGTGGAGATTGGGAGGTAAGGGGCGGGAGGGGGTCCCGACGGCGTCTTTGGTTCCGCTGAGCCCTACCCATCCCGAATCGGGACATATACATACATTGAGGGCCATGCGGATCATCGCCAAGGACATGCCAGCATCGTCGGCAACGACCGGGTGGTGTTCAACATCGGTGGGAACAGGTATCGACTGATCATCCGGTTTGACTACCCGCGTCGAATCGGCTTCGTCCGGTTCGTGGGAACCCACGCCGAGTACGATCGAATCGATGCCTCTCAAGTGTAGGAGGAAATCAGGATGAGAATCAGGCCGATCAGAGACGAGACCGACTACGACGCGGCACTGGCGGAGATCGACCGCTTGCTGGGCGTCGGCCCGGGCACGCCGGAATCCGACAGGCTGGAGGTGTTGGTAACCCTCGTGGAGAAATACGAGTCGGTTCACTGGGGCATCGACGCGCCGGATCCGATCGCGGCGATCCAACACGTCATGGAGGCCCGCGGATTGCGTCAAAGGGATCTCGCAGCGTTGATCGGCTCACAGTCGCATGCGTCGGAGGTTCTTCGCCGTCGCCGTCCGCTTTCCCTGGCCATGATTCGGGTATTGGCAACGGAATGGAGTGTGCCGGCCGAGGTGCTGGTGCGGGAGTACGAACTGGCCGGGGCGTAGTTCGCACTGTTCGGGGCTGACCCGCGTTCGGCTCACCTGCCCTTTGGGAACTGCGGGGTGCGTCCAAGTGTGTGAGTGCCGAGTGGGCCCCGGACACGAATCGCCGATTCGCCGTAGCCATCGGTAACCCTCCCTTCATTCGCTACCAGCGATTCAGTGGACGGGCTCGGGAGCGCGCGTTGCAGTACTGCGCCTCCCAAGGTGTGAAGTTGTCCGGCCTGTGTTCGTCTTGGGCTCCGTTCGTGGTCGGAGCTTCCCGCCTCCTGAATCGGGGGGGACGGTTGGCATTCGTGGTGCCCGCGGAGATTGGCCATGCAGTGTATGCCCGGGAGGTCGTTCGGTATCTCCTCGGTTCGTTCGAACGCGCCGAGGTGATCGCGGTTCGGGAGAACCATTTCCCCGATCTTTCGAAGGACTGCTGGCTCCTGCGCGCATCCGGATTCGGCGGGTGCTGCGACGCGATTCACTTCGCTCGACTTGACTCGTTGGGAGCTGACGAAGCCTCGTGGACCTTCGAGCCGGTTTCGGTGGATGAACTCGGTCGTTGGGATTTTCGACTGCGTGCCTTTCTGGTCCCCTCGTCGATCCGAGCCGCGCACCTGGATATCGCGGTCCACACGGCCGTCAGCAGGCTTGGCAACGTGGCGCGAATCGGGATCGGTTATGTGACCGGCGCCAACGACTTCTTTCATCTTCGCCCGAGTGACGCGGCAGCACTTGGTATCCCGAGGAACGAGGGGTTTGCGGAGATGGAGCCGCGGGTGGGGTGAGGGCCGGAATAACGTAATCCTCCCATTCCTTTGAGTACTGCTGCCATTTCGATGCCGTGTTGATGACTATCTCGGAGCTCGGAAACCAACGAGAGATCGCGAGCTTCTATTGGTTCTGATAGGTGGGTTGGCAGCCCACGGGGAGGGCGACCAACTAAGATCCGGAACTTAGAATCGCCACGTTGGCGTGATAAGAACTCAAGTAGTCCCAGAATGGGTGTCCAACCGACCCCGGCCTCTTACACCATTTCGCAATATCCCACCCCGCATCGACAAGATCCGATGCTAAGAAGACGAATTCGAGGGAGTCGGTAAGGAAAACCAACTGATCGTTCCGCCGTTCGTGACCGGACCCAGACGGTCCATGCACATAGTCGTTGCGGAGGGCGACCGCGTCACGGATCACGTTATCGATTCCAGGTACTAACCCGCCAATAGTCGTGACGATACTCTCGGCCCTGTGTCGGATCTTTCTGTTGAGTGTCCAATTTCCGATCCTCCCTAGCGATCCAAGAACGTTGTTGCGTTCCTGACTCTCCGGCAATTCAAGGAAGATTGCTCGTGCCTGCTCTTTTGCCTCCCCTAGATCCGGAGGAAGCGGCGGTTTGCTGCCAAAGGTGTCGTCTGGCAACAGCTCGAACACATTGGCGGCGGCAACCAGTCGGTCAACAGTGTAACTTCTGCGCGCCCAAACACGCCGCAGTCTTGCGCGAGCTGTGCCCCATCTATCGTCCCTCGCCAACCACTTCTTCAGGACGTTTGAAAATACTCCCGCTTCGTGAACCGGATTGATGAGAATGGTGTTGATGCCGGGTTTGCGATCATCGGGACCGCGGTATTGGTCAATGTACGCCACAGCGTACACCTGGGCAGGCTCCGGGGTATCGTTCATCTCTGTTGCTATTCCTATTTCTGAAATTACTAGAGAACAGCCCACTGCCAGATCAAAGAACTGCATCGTCCTATCCACCCTATGCAGTGACTCCATCACAGTCAAGGGTGTTTGAAACTCCAAAGTCAGTACTGTCTTCTTGATCAATCCGAAACTAGAACTAGAAGGATCTCCCGTCGTGAAAGTCGGGCGGTGGTCTGCTGATACTCGCGCTATCGTTGTTTCGGATGAGAATACGTTCGTCTTTCCGGTATAGTATGCAACCCAGTTCCAATCGCCAACTGGAACTGGACGGTCTGGGTGCTGCGACACGACGAGCCGTTCGATTATATCCGAATCATTGAAAATGGCGTCATATGCGGCAGAATCATCAAAGATCGCAGCAGAATGCTCAAGGGCAAAATGGACTCGTAATACAACGTTGTCGTCTGGAGACAAGTGGTGGTCACCAAATACGATACACTGAGGAAACACTACATTGCTGCATGTCAATCTGTGGTAGCGCCAACGGGATTGTTGGCTGATAACCTGACATCCGATGAGGGAAACTCGTCGAAGATCATCGAGTCGTCCGTGTATCGTGTTCATCGAAGAGACATCAAATCGCTCCTCAGCCCATAGGTGTAGTGAAGTACTTCGTCCCGCGAGGGTCAGGGTGCCGTTAACTTCAAGATCTGGCGAAATGAGAAAGCGGCCGGCTTGCTGAGATGGTTCACCAGAATACCACAAGGCAGAATCGTTCCCGGTTAGAATGTGAACGGATCGCGTCTATCATGATGATATGATGGGACTGTCGGATGTGGGAGAGCGGAGGTTGCATCCTATCGGGTTCAATGATGAGCGGCAAGTGGTGTTTCGGTGCGAAGGAGGCAGACGATTTGCGGAGCCAAGGCACTCGGTTTGCCGAGTGTGCGTGGCTGTCGGAGGCGGATGATCCCCGGCCGCTCCATCGTCTCATCGAAGTAGCAGTCAACAGCTTCCCGGACGTTCCGGCGGATTTCCTCCACCGAATCGCCCTGCGTGTGGATCCCGTATCCGATCGCGCTGGCCGAGTAGCCGCCATCGATGTCGTCGTCAGTCACCTCGAAGATGATCTCGCTCATTCGCTGTTCGCTCCGATTCTGGCGGGGGGCCTACGCTCCTGGCCCGGTGACCTACCCGGGATTATACCACAGGTCCGGCGCGAGGGGGAGATGGCGCCAAACGAACGAGGCGAGGCCAAGCCCAAGCGGCTCGACCGCAGTGATCTTCCACCCTACGACACCGCCCTCCCCCGCACCCGCACCACAAACAACCCCTCCCCCCAACTCGACACCACCACAATCCCGCTCTCAAAGAACGGGTAATTGCTCCACGCCCCCCCAAACGCCGGCAGCCCCGAGTCATCCGGCACCGTGTCGAAGAACCCGATCTCCACCGGATTCTCCACATCGCTGATGTCGAGGACCCGCAGCCCGCTCATCAGGTTCGCCTGGTACAGACGGTTCCCCCGCACGTACTGGTTGTGGTCGATTGTGCCCGTCTCGGCGAAGTGCTCCTTGAGCAGCAGCGGGTCGTCCAGGTCGGCCACGTCCCAGACCAGCGTCCGCGTCCGCTCCACGCCGCCCTGCACCTCGTCCAACTCGTCGCCCATGAAGAAATGGCGCTGGTCCTCGGTCAGCCAGCCCTGGTGCGCGTAGCCGACGTTGGGGTACTCGCCACGGGCGATGGCTACGGGTTTTCGCGGTCGGTCACGTCGGCGATGCTCAGCGCGGTCTCGTTGGCGCCGAAGCAGATTTCGCGGCCCTGGTAGTCCTCGTCGGGGCCCTGGTAGATGACGCACTGCGCGTCGTGGGAGTAGCCGGTGCGCGCGCGGCCGGTGGTGCCGTCGGCGAAGCAGCCCAGGAAGGCGGGTTCGGCGGGGTTGCGCACGTCGATCATGTGGAGGCCGCCGCCGCAGGTCTCGCCGCCCATGCTGCTCCCGACCGCGTACGCCGTCCCCGTCTCCTCGTTGATGACGATGTTGTGGGCGCTGTGGATGCCGTCGTAGCGGGCGGTCTCGGCGAAGGTGACGGGCGGCCCCGAGGCGTCCCTCAGCTGGGTGAGGTCGAAGATCTGCACGCCGTGCGATCCGGCGCCGTCGGCGACGATGAAGGCGTGGTCGCGGTACACCTTGATGTCGCGCCAGAGGTTCTCGGTGGCGCCTTCGGTCAGGGGCAGCTCGCCGGCGTAGCGGGGGTTGGTGGGGTCGCTGACGTCGACGAAGGCCGTGGCGTCGGAGCGTCCCACCAGCGCCCAGTCCCGTCCGGTCACCGGGTCGGTCCAGCCCCAGATGTCGTTGAGGATGGTGCCCGGATCGGCGCCCAGCGCGTCGAGCGGTACGAAGGCGACCAGGTCGATCTGCGAGCAGTCGAAGGGACCGGTCGCGCCGTCGGTGCAGGGCGCCTCCTCGCCCGTGACCGCGGCCAGGGTGCGGGTGGACTCGCGCAGGATGGCACCCTCGACCCAGGCTCCGTCCTCGCGCTCGAAGACGACGGCGGCGCCGAGCCGCATGTCGGCGTTGGAGGCGGCGACTACGGCCACATCGTCACGCAGGGCGACGAAGGAGCCGAAGAGGGCGCCGCTGTTGAAGCCGGGGGCGGGGATGGTGTTTTCGCTTTCCAGCGACATGGTGGCTTCGGCGACGTGGAAGACCTGCGCGCCGCCCGCGCCCTGGCTCACTCCGCTCGCGCCGACCCACGCGCTGCGGCCGTCGAAGGCAACCGCCGAGCCGTAGCCTGCCGGGCCCTCCTCGGGGAAGGAGAGGCGGGATGACTCGTTCCACGCGCCGTTGGCATCCCGGTTGAAGAGGGCCGCCGTGCCGGCTCCTGCATCCGCTCCGGGTGCTCCGATGAGCACGGAGGTGCCCGACGCGGCGAGGCTCGTGCCGAAGACGTCGCCGCCGCGGCCGTCGTCGAGCGCCAGGGTGGCCGTTGGGGCGGCGCCGCCGGCCGGGAAGTCGGCGTCGAAGATGTAGGCCGCGCCGCGATCGCCGTCAGTCCCGGGCGCGCCGACGAAGAGGTGGCCCGCGTCGAGCGACAGGGACGCGCCGAAACGGTCGGGGGTGGTGGGGGTGGGGGAGGGGAGGACAGCAGCGGAACCGCCAGCCGCCGAAAACCGAAGCACCGCGCCCGGACCGGCCTCGGAGGGCGCCCCTAGAAAGACCGCGTCGCCGGAAAGCGCGACCGCGGTACCCGCGCCCCGAATCCCTTCAGCCGGCGGAACGAATTCGACCATTGCTGCCCACCGCCCCTCGTCCCCCCGCTCGAAGAGATAGGCACCACCCCGCCCCTCACCACGCCCAGGCGATCCCACCACCAGCCGGCCCCCATCGACCGCCAGCGCCGCCCCGAACTCGTCGCCGATCTCGACATCGTCCCCGTTGATGACATACGCGAACTCCCAGCCATCCCCCGCCCGCTCGAACACGTAGATGCTCCCCGGCGAGGGATAGATCGCACCCGCCACCCCGCCACCGGTCCGTCCCACGAAGATCTCGCCGTCACCAATCGCGATCGCCGCCCCGAAGCCGGCGGCCGCCCACACGGCTTCCCGGTCAGGGGAGAAGGACTGGGCGCCAAGGGGAACGTGAAGGCCCAGGAGCCCGGTAGCGGTCAGAAGTGCGGCTGCGACCGTGCTCGTGATTGTCGAATTGCGTGTGATCTTCATGGCTTTCCTCGCTCCGGTGCTTGAGTTCCCCTCAAGATCGACTCCACGGTTGCGAAGCGCAAACTGTAAACCATACATGACTTTGTGTAAACCGTAGATTACCGTTTCTTCTCTCTCTCTATTCCTCCAACGCACGGGCGAGCACCTCGATCGGATCCGGGAGGGTCGGGTCGAGACCATCACGCAGAACGGCCAGGCCGCAATGGTCGTCATGAGTCCCGAGCGCTACGACTTTCTGGTCCACTCGGCCGAGCGCGGACACCTGTGGCGCGAGGCGATCCGGGCTCACCGGGCTGGCGAGCGTGGCGTCCCCGCCAAGGAAGCCATTCGCGGACTGGCGGACGAGCTCGGCTTGGAGTAGTGAGCCGCGTCCCACCCCTCAAGGCAACACCAGCGGCCCCACCCACGACACCCACAGGACCCCGCCCAGAACCGCCCCGACCAACGCGGGCACCACGGTTCGCACCCTCCGACCCCTGGGGATCCCGGTCACAAGGAACCAATAGCCCAGCACGAGACTGGCCAGCCCGAGCAGAATCATCAGGAACTGGGGGATCCCCGTGATCACTCCCACCACCACTTCGTCCGGGCCCCACTCGACGCGCGCGCCGCGGAACCTCAGGTAGAGAACCGGAAATACCCACGTCCAGCGGAAAGGCGTAACCAGCCCGATTGCGAAGACCAGCGAAAGGGGACCGAACCCGAATCGGCGGATCGCAAGCACGCAGGCGATGATGGCAATGTAGGAGACGATCGGCCCCGCGGCGGCGCTGACCGCCACCTTCCACGGTTCGGCGATCGCCGCCGCGGCCTCCACGTCTCCCGCCCGGAAGAGCCTTGTGAACTCGCCGGAACCGGACCAGCTGGCAGAGGCGTACCGCAGGACCGGATCGGGAAGTCCCAAGGCGACGTCCGCTCCGAAGTGCCCGAGTTCGTGAAGCAGCACCGCAATGGGGAAGGCGATCGCGCCGCCGACAACCGTGGCCCACCACCCACGCTCCCGCAACCACTTCAACCGGCCCCCGATGTCGAGTCCGGGATCCGCTTGGCGCTCGGACGACCGCATCACGGAAGAAGCCGGGGCCCCAGCCATTGGGCCCACAGGAAGCCGCCCAGAACCACGCCGGCCATCGTCGGGATGAGTGTTCGCACCCTCCGCCCTCGAGGGATGGCGGTCACCAGGAACCAGTATCCGAGCACGAGACATGCAAGGCCGAGCAACAGGAGGAGCGACTCGGGGATGCCCGAGACCATCGCCAGCGATCCCTCGTCAACGTTCGACAGGCGTCGCTCACCGGTGAGCTTCAGGGCAAGGATCGGAAACGCAATCAGCCAGCGCAGGGGAGCCACCAACCCGATTCCAAGAAACAGGAAAAGGGGACCGGGGCCGAATCGGCGGACCGCAAGAACGCACGCGATGACCGTCAGATAGGTGACGATCGGTCCCGCAGCCGAGCTGACCGCGATCCGCCACGGTTCGGCGATCGCCGCCGCGGCTTCCACGTCACCCGCGCGGAAGAGCCTTGTGAATTCCCCGGAACCGGCCCAGCCGGCAGAGGCGTACCGCAGAACCGGATCGGGGAATCCGAATGCGAAGAATGCCCCGAAGTGCCCCAGCTCGTGGACCATGACCGCAATGGGAAAGGCGATTGCGCCGCCGCCCACCCCGCCCCACCACCTGCCGTCGGGTGACCACTTCCGCATCCCATTCATGTCGCATCCCCCTCGTCATGCCGCCGGACCACGCCCCACACGGCTATTCGGTGTGTCGTTGAACAGACCCCTGCCACCGATCAAGTGATCCAGGAAGGGGTGTCTGCCGCAAGTCATCCCCCCCACTCGCCCCGCCCCCCGCCCCCGTGCTACTCTAACCGTCACCGATTCGGGCCCGCCAGGCGGCCCAGGCGAGTCCCCCAACCCCTCGAAAGCAAACCGATGAGCAAGAAGACCGCGAAAGAGACCTCCCCGCCCCCCACCACCCCTCCGCCCCCCGCCACCACCCCCGACCCCCCCACCCGCCGCGCATTCCTCACCCACGCCGCCGCGGGCGCGGCCGGCGCCGGCCTCCTCGCCGCATGCGGCAGCGATTCCGGCGAAGGCGACGACACCCTCGAAGGCGCCCCCGCCGTCCAGACGGCCGAGCGTATCCGCTGGCGCTGCGCCTCGAGCTTCCCGCGCAGCCTCGACACCATCTACGGATCCGCCGAGATGATCGGCGAACTCACCGCGGCGCTGACCGGCGGCCGCTTCGAGATCCGCGCCTACCCCGCGGGAGAACTCGTCCCCGGCCTCCAGGTCATGGACGCCGTGCAGCAGGGCACCGTGCAGGTCGGGCAGAGCACGAGCTACTACTACACGGGCAAGAATCAGGCGCTGGCCTTCGACGCCGGCGTCCCCTTCGGCATGACCGCGCGCCAGCAGGACGCCTGGCTGAACGAGGGAGGCGGCCTCGACGTGGTCCGCGGCGTCTTCGCCGACTTCAACATCATCACCTTCCCGGGCGGGAACACGGGAGCGCAGATGGGCGGCTGGTTCCGCAAAGAGGTCAACACATCGGAGGATCTACGCGGCCTCAAGATGCGGATTCCCGGGCTGGGCGGCGACGTCATGGACCGGATGGGAGTCACCGTCCAGGTCCTCGCCGGGGGCGAGATCTACCAGGCGCTGGAGCGGGGCGCGATCGACGCCAGCGAGTGGGTCGGGCCCTACGACGACGAGAAGCTGGGTCTGCACCAGGCCGCCGAGTACTACTACTATCCTGGCTGGTGGGAGCCGTCGGCTTCGGTGTCCTTCGAGGTCAATCGGGCCGCGTGGGACAGCCTGTCCGCCGACTACAAGGCCGTCTTCGAGGTTGCCGCCCAGGCGTCGGCCCGCCGCATGCTCTACACCTACGACGCGAAAAACCCGGCCGCGCTGCAACGCCTCGTCGCGGGAGGTACGCAGCTCCGCCCCTTCTCGGACGAGATCATGGCGCTCGCCCGCACCACGATCGGCGAGATCCTCGAGGAAAACGCCGCCGCCGACGCCCAGTACCGCCAGGTCTACGACCACTGGCGCAGCTTCAAGGAGGCGTCCTACCGCTGGTTCGGCACGGCCGAGTTGAGGTACGCGGGGTTCGCGTTCGACTTGTAGGGCGGTTCATTCGACGGGCTGTAACGGTGACGGAATGACATCGCCGCCGTCATTTTGCCTGTCATTATGACGAGCAGGTGAGCCGGCCCTACGGCACCAGCCCCGTCACCAGCACCGGCCACTGGATGATCAGCAGCAGCCCGATCAGCTGGATGATGATGAACGGGATCACCGCGCGGTAAAGGTCCGTCGTCTTCACCTCCGGCGGCGCCACCCCGCGCAGGTAGAAGAGCGCGAACCCGAACGGCGGCGTCAGGAACGACGTCTGCAGGTTCATCCCGATCATCACGCCGAACCACACCAGGTCGATCCCCAGCATGGCCGCCGCGGGGGCCAGCAGGGGAATGATGATGAAGGCGATCTCGAAGAAGTCGAGGAAGAACCCGAGGATGAAGATCGTCAGGTTGGCGACCAGTAAGAGACCAATCTTACCACCGGGCAGACCCGTCAGCAGGTCCTCGATCCAGATGTCGCCGTAGAGGCCGCGGAAGACCAGCGCGAAGGCCGTCGACCCGATCAGCAGGAACATGACCATGGTGGTCAGCTTGGTCGCGCCCACGGACGCCTCGCGCAGCACCTTCATCGACATGCGCCCGCGCGCCCCGGCCAGCGCGATCGCGCCCACCGACCCGATCGCGCCCGCCTCGGTGGGGGTCGCGACACCCATGAAGATCGACCCCAGCACGATCAGGATCAGCGCCAGCGGCGGCAGCATCACCACCGCCACCTTCGTCAGCAGCTCGCGCCAGGGGATGTCGGTCATCTCGCGGGGAAGCGCGGGCGCGGCCTCGGGCTTCACGATCGCCACCGCGCCCACGTACATCGCGTACATCGCGGCCAGCATCAGCCCCGGGATCAGTCCCCCGATAAACAGGTTGCCGACCGAGATCCCCAACTGGTCCGCGAGCACCACCAGCACGATGCTCGGCGGGATGATCTGCCCCAGCGTCCCCGACGCCAGAATCACCCCGGACGACAGCCGCGCCGAGTACTTGTAGCGCAGCATGACCGGCAGCGAAATGCTCCCCATCGCCACCACCGAGGCGCCCACCACGCCCGTGGCCGCCGCCAGCATGGCGCCCACCACCACGACCCCCAGCGCCAGCCCCCCGCGATGCCGCCCGAAGAGCGTCCCGATCGTGGTCAGCAGGTCCTCGGCCAGCTTCGCCTTCTCCAGCACCAGTCCCATGAAGATGAAGAACGGCACCGCGAGCAGCACGTAGTTCGACATCACCCCGAAGATCCGCTCGGGCATGGCGTACAGCAGGTTCCAGTCGAAGATGCCCAGCTCAACGCCGATGAAGGCAAACAGGAGCGACGCCCCGCCCAGCGCGAAGGCCACCGGATACCCGCTGAAGATGATCAGGAAGACCACCACGAACATCAGCGGTGCGAGGATGTTGGCTTCCATCTAGATGCCGACCCCGCCGGCGTGGGGTCCGGGGGCGGCGTCATCGTCCGCTTCCTCCGCGTCCTCGTCGGGTCCGCGCAGCACCTGGAGATCCTTGATGAACTGCGAGATGCCCTGCACGAGCAGCAGCACGAACGCCACGATGATCACCGCCTTCAGCGGATAGCGGGGCAGCCCCCCGGGGTCCGGCGACCCTTCCCGCACCAGCCACGAGTTGTGGATCGAGGGCCACGAGACCCAGAGCACGAAGACGCAGAAGGGGATCAGCATCAGCACCGAGCCGATCATGTCGATCTTCGCGCGGGCCTTCGGACGGAGCCGCCCGTACAGCACGTCCACCCGCACATGCGCGTTCTCCTTGAGCGCGTAGCCGGCCCCCAGCAGGAAGATCAGCGAGAAGAGATACCACTGGAGCTCCAGGTAGAGGTTGGAGCTCAGGTTGATCCCGATGAACCGTCCCAGGTAGCGCGCGATCGCGTTGTAGGCGCCGATCAGGATCATGGCCAGCGTCAGCCACGAGATGAAGCGGCCGAGTCGGCCGGTGATGCGGTCGACGACGCGGGTGAAGAGGTTGCCGTTCATGACCCGCCCAGACTATCCCCGGGCGGCCCGCCGAGCAAGGAACGGCCGGTCATCTCCGATGGCTGCGGAATGCCCATGAGGTCAAGGACGGTGGGGGCCACGTCGGCGAGAATACCGTCTCGCAGCATGGCGGTGCCGGCACCGTCGCCGACGAGGATGAGCCGGACGGGGAAGGTGGTGTGGGCGGTGAAGGGGTTGCCGTCGTCGTCCAGCATCTTCTCGGCGTTGCCGTGATCGGCGGTGACCAGCGCGGTGCCGCCCACTGCACCGATGCGCGCGAGCAGCCGGCCTACACAGGCGTCCACCGTCTCCACGGCCTCGATCGCCGCCGGGATGCTGCCGGTGTGACCAACCATGTCGGCGTTCGCATAGTTGACCAGCACGAAATCGTGCCGCCCCTCGTCCAGGTGCTGGAGGAGCGCGTCGGTGAGTTCCCGCGCGCTCATCTCGGGCTGGAGGTCGTAGGTGGCGACCTTCGGCGAGGGGATGAGGTGGCGGTCCTCGTCCGGGAAGGGCTCCTCGACGCCGCCGTTGAAGAAGTAGGTGACGTGCGGGTATTTCTCCGTTTCGGCCATCCTGAGCTGGGGGTGGCCGGTGCGCGCGAGGACCTCGCCAAGGGTGCTGTGAAGGGTGCGCGGGGGGAAGAGGATGGGGTGGGGGAAGTCGTCCTCGTAGCGCGTCATGGCCACGAATGTGCCGAATGTGCCGCGGGGCCGGGGGAAGTGGGGGAAGGCGGGGTCGGTGAGCGCGGCCGTGAGCTGCCGGGCGCGGTCGGCGCGGAAGTTGAAGAAGAGGATGCCGTCGGTGGGGCGGATGCCGGGGGATTCGCCGACCACCACCGGCGGCAGAAACTCGTCCGTGGTACCCTCGGCGTAGCAGCGTGCGACGTACCCGGCGGCGTCGTCCACGCACGGCCCGTCCCCCTCGACGATCACGCGATAGGCCCGTTCCGTGCGCGGCCACCGCCTGTCGCGGTCCATCGTGAAGTAGCGCCCCGACACGGTGGCGATCCTCGCGTCGTCCCCCGCCTCGGTCCGCGCGCCCAGCTCCTCGATCCACCCGATCCCCGAGGTCGGCGAGGTATCCCGCCCGTCGGTGACGCAGTGCACGCGAACCGGAATGCGCACCCGCCCGGCCCAGTCCAGAAGTGCGTGCAGATGGCCGATTTCGCTATGGACACCCCCGTCCGAACACAGCCCGATCAGGTGGAGCGCGCCCCCCGTCCGGCGAAGCGTCGCGGCCAGAGTGGACAGCTCGGCGAGGCCGAAGAACGACCCATCCGAGATCGACATCGAGATCCGCGTCACCTCCTGGTGCACGATCCGCCCCGCGCCCAGGTTCAGGTGCCCGACCTCCGAGTTGCCCATCTGGCCCCGAGGCAGGCCGACCGCTTCACCCGAAGTCCGGAGCAGGCTCCACGGGCACTCCGCCAGCAGCCGTTCGCGGACGGGGGTGCGCGCCATGGCTACCGCGTTACCCTGCCGCTCGATCCCGGCGGCGTCCGACGCGCCGACACCCCAGCCGTCGCATATGATCAGGACGGTCGGCTTCCTGCTATCGTTCATTGAAGTGGCGATTCGTGTACGCGGATTGACGCTCGGCGGGGCGGGGGCGGCGCTGAACAATCTAACGAAAGGCGTGACCGCACTTGCGCGACCGGTGGAAGGAAAGCGTGGACCCCCGCGGCCAGCCGGCGCCTCCGGTCCGGTGGATCCCGGCGGCGACCGGCCGCGACGAGGCCGAACTCGCACGCTGGCGGGCCGCGGTCGGGCCGGTCCGGATGCGCCATGCCGCCGCGGTCGGCACGCCGACCCTGCCCCTGACGGTGGCCGCCTGGAATGCGCAGGTGGGCGGTGGGGCGATCCGCGGGCTCTGGAATCGGATAGCTCCCGGCCCCGGCGCGGAGGCGACCCCCACCGTGCTGCTCCTCCAGGAGGTCTTCGCCACGGGCCCTGATCTTCCGGAGGCGGCCGCCGGCGGCGCCTGGGCCTCCCGCATCACGGGCACGCCGCCGGACGAGGACCGCGCCGACATCGTGTCCTTCGCGCGGGAAGCCTCGCTGTCCCTCATCTACGTCCCGTCCATGAGGAACGGGGGACCGGACGGCGGCCCGCCGGAGGACCGGGGAAACGCGATCCTGGCCAACGTGCCGCTCTCCTCGGCGTGCGCCATTGAGCTCCCGTTCGAGCGGCAGCGAAGGGTGGCGGTGGCGGCGGAGGTGGACATCGGTGGCCGGCGGGTGGCGCTGTGTTCGGTGCACCTGGAAAACCGTGCCCCGTGGGGCCGCGCATGGCGCACGCTCGGAAGTGGGCGGAGGAGACAGATGGCGGGGCTGCTGGAAGTCTTCCCGAACTGCTCGGAGGCGGACGCCTTCGTCCTGGGCGGCGACCTCAACACCTGGTTGCGAGGACGCCGCGAAGGTGCCTACACCCTGGCCAGAACCCGGTTCCCGCAGCCGGAACACCCCGACCCCCGGCCCACCCACCACTTCGAGATCGGCGGCTGGCTGCGCCAGGCGGACTACCTCATGTTCCGGCTACCGCGCGGCTGGCGGGGTGAGTACAGTACTCTGGACGATGCCTTCGGGTCGGATCACTATCCGCTGGTGGGGGGTATAAGACAAGAAGCGGGTATCGAAGCACCGGATAGCCGTGGACATGTAAACCATACATGACATAATGTAAATCCCAGATTACATTTCACCAGAAAGACAGCCTAATGAAAGCTGCCGCGACACCAACCTTGGCCTTGGCCGCCCTTCTCCTGCTGTCCGGGACGCCCGCAGCCGGTCAGACCACTCTTATCCTCACGGGGGGCGTGAACACGGCGTCCATGGAATTTCACGGCTCGCTCAATGATTTCCTCGGCGTGCTGGTCCCACAGGAGTCGCGCGAGTCGGTGGGGATCCAGCGATTCACGGCCGGCGCGGCGGTCGCTTTCCAGTTGTCGAACCGCTGGGGCCTTCAATTGGGCGGGGCGTACTCGAAAAAGGGAGGGCGGTGGGAACTCGGCACCGAGGACTGGAATTCCGATGTCCTCCTGGAAACCGACTATCTCGAGTTCACGGCGCTGGGAAGGTTGGGGGTCAAGTCGCCGGACGAAGTCTCGGTCGTCTTGCTGGCGGGTCCCGCGCTCAGCTGGCAGTCGGGCTGCGGGCTGAAGGAATCGGCCTACTTACATGGCCAACCGTACGAGGTGGCCACGAACTGCGACGCGCGCGGTCCACTGGCGTCCCGGAGGTCGAACGTCGACCTGGGCGTGGCATTGGGAGCGGCGCTCGAGGTCGGCATGTGGGCGGGCCTCGGGGTTTCGCTGGGCGTGATGTACACCTCGGGGCTTCTGGACGTTTCGGGGGACTTCGGCAGCGAGCTCAAGCACAGGGTGCTGACCCTGCAGGCCGGCATTCTCTACCCGATCTTCAGGTAGAACCCCGCGTAGCCCGGTATCCCCCGCGGGCGTGATCGAAGACGATCTCCCGCCCCACCGCCTCCCGCTCCACCCGCCCCCCCGCGAAGACCGTCCTGCCCCCCACCCACGTCCGCACCGGCCACCCCTCGAGCACGGTCCCGTCCCACGGACTCCACCCGCACTTCGTCCGCTGCTCCGCGTTGCGCACCGTCCGCCCGGCCGCCATGTCCACCAGCACGAGGTCCGCGTCCATCCCCTCCTCGATCCGCCCCTTCCCCACGATGTCCCAGATGCGCGCCGGACGGTCGCACATCCACGCCGCCAGGTCCTGCAGCGTGCACCGCCCCCGGTTGACCTCGTTGAGCATGAGCGGCAGCACCACTTCGACCGCGGGCACCCCGGAAGGGGAATCGGGGTAGGAGACCGCCTTCTCCTCCAGGGTGTGGGGCGCGTGATCGGTGGCGATGATCTGGATGGCGCCCCCGGCGAGGCCGCGCCAGAGCGCCTCCCGGTCCGCCGCCGTCTTCAGCGACGGGTTCATCTGGGCCAGAGTGCCGAGGCGGCTGTAGTCGGTCACGTCGAGGAAGAGGTGATGGGGACAGGCTTCGGCGGTGACGAGGCCGTCCGTCTGGCGGGCCAGGATCTCGACTTCGTCCGCGGTGGACACGTGGAGGACGTGGAAGCGGTGGTCGTGGCGCTGGGCCAGGTCGATCGCGCGCCGGGTGGCGGTCACGGCCGCGCGGTGATCGCGGATGCGGGAATGGTCGTGGACGGTGAGCGGCGGTTTCATCGCCGCCCGGTTGGCGCGCACGGTGGTCTCGTCCTCGCAGTGGGCGGTGATCGGGAGCGTGGTCTCCGCGAAGATCGCCTCGAGCCGGTCCTGGTCGTCGACCAGCATGTTCCCCGTGCTCGACCCGATGAAGATCTTGATGCCGGGAGTGCGGGATGCGCGCCGCAGCTCGGCCAGGTTGTCGGTCGTGGCGCCGATGTAGAAGCCGTAGTTGACCACCGACCGCCGCGCCGCCAGCGCCAGCTTCTCCGCCAGCGTCTCGACGGTGACCGTCTGTGGATCCGTGTTCGGCATCTCCAGAAACGAGGTCACGCCCCCCGCGGCGCACGCCCGGCTTCCCGTGCGGAGGTCCTCCTTGTGGGTCAGGCCGGGGTCGCGAAAGTGCACCTGGTCGTCGATGACGCCGGGCATGAGGTGGAGCCCGGCCGCGTCGACCACCTCGTCCGCGCGTATGTGCGCAGCCGCGTCGACCGCCGCGATCCGTCCCCCTTCGATCAGCACCGAGGTCCGCGCCGTTTCGCGCGGCAGGACCACCGCCGCGCCGCGGATCAGGGTGCGGTCACGTGAAATAGGGGTTGTCCCCGCTCGCGTGATCGGTCACGTCATGGATCGCCGTAACCTCCGGAACCGATTGCGACACCATTCGCTCCACCCCCTGGCGCAGGGTCATGCGCGACATGGCACACCCCTGGCAGCCGCCCGCCATCTCGATGAAGATCTCGGTCCCCTGCACATCCACCAGGTTGATCACGCCGCCGTGCGACGCGATCGCCGGGTTGATCTCGGTGTCCAGCACGTGGCTGACCCGGTCGGCCAGTTTCCCCTCGGGGCCGGTGTCGTCCATGGACGCCTTGACGGCCTCTGGATCCGGCGTAATCTGGAAGCCGCTCTCCT
The DNA here is from genome assembly GCA_965208295.1 of Longimicrobiales bacterium. GTDB lineage: Bacteria > Gemmatimonadota > Gemmatimonadetes > Longimicrobiales > Gaopeijiaceae > Bin94. The sequence continues at coordinate 4,280,369 of OZ242328.1, forward strand.
GGATGGTCTCGACGAAATCCACCGTCGCACCGTTCAACCGGTCCGCGCTCGCCTCGTCCACGAGCACGGTGAAGGAACCCGCGTCCACCTCCAGATCGGAATCGCCGCGGCTGTCGGAGTCCACCAGGGTAAGCTCGTAGTTGGGCGCGAAGGGACTTCCTTCCACGGCGATCCTGAGCGCCTGCAGTCCGTCCTCCTCCAGATCCATGAAGGACGTCACCATGTCGCGGGCCTTGTCCGAAAAGTTCAGCTTCATTTCATTCCTCGTGGATATTGATGAAGCCGGACGGCCGACCGGCCGGATGCTTCAATCTGCGGGGTCAATGTGAAATATGTCCCGACCATGGCCGGGGTGTCCACATGGCACGACATCCCATGGACCCCACAACTGACTGCGAGACGCGATGAGGACGGTGATCGTAACCGGCGGCAACCGGGGCGTCGGGCTGGCCACGGCCCGGAATCTTGCGGGCCGGGGGTACAATCTGATCCTGGTATGCCGCGACGAGCAACGCGGCCGGACGGCGCTCGAATCGTTGCATTCACCGGTTAGCCAGGGGAATCACCGTCTTGTCGTCGCGGATCTGGCCTCGTTCGAATCCGTTCGGGAGGGGGCACGACGGATTACCGGGACGGGGGCGCCCATCTCCGCGCTGGTCAACAACGCGGCCAGTCTTCCCCCGAAGCGGGTCGAGAGCCGTGACGGGTTCGAACTGCAGCTCGCGGTGACGCACCTCGGTCACTTTCTCCTGACCAACCTCCTGCTTCCGCAGCTCGTGGATGCACCCGCGCCAAGCCGGATCGTGACGGTGGCATCAGCCGCGCACTCTGGCCCGCCCTTCAACTTCCGCGACCCCAACTTCGAACGTCGGCGCTACCGTAGGCGGCGGGCCTATCAGCAGAGCAAGCTGGCCAACGTACTCTTCACGGCCGCGCTGGCCCGGCGAGTTGCCGGGACCGGAGTGCAGGCCACGTCGCTGCATCCGGGAGTGTATGACACGGGGCTGCTGCGCAACTATCTGGGCCGGATCCCGGGTGGCGGAGTCGCGGCGCGAATCGGGACGTCGCGTGCGGAGAAGGCCGGTCCGGTCGTCGCCGAACTGGCGGTGGGACGGCGCGACGAGGACCTGAACGGCATGTACTTCCACAAGGGTGCGCGCGCCGCCCCCTCTGCCGAGGCCCGCGACACGAACGCGCAGGAGCGGCTGTGGAGCTGGAGTCTGGAGGCGACGGGGCTGGAGGATCCTGCTTCCGGCGTGGGAGCGGACGGAGACTCCGCCGCCGCCGATGCCCCCGAACCGGCTCTGCGGTAACTTTAATCGACCGCGGCGACCTGCCGCGATGCTCGGATGCCCTGCGGGATTGCCGGTAGCCGGGCATCTTCGCGTAAACACCACACTCATGATCGGGGGCAGGCCGTGCCGGACCGGATGGAGAAGATCGTCTCGCTGTGCAAGCGGCGGGGATTCGTATTTCAGTCTTCGGAGATCTACGGAGGGGCCGCGTCGGTCTGGGACTACGGGCCGCTCGGCGTGGAGCTGCGCAAGAATGTCGCCGATGCGTGGTGGTCCACCATGGTGCACGCGCGCGACGACATCGAGGGCCTCGACGCGGGTATCCTCATGCACCCGCGCGTCTGGGAGGCCTCGGGGCACGTCTCCGGCTTCACCGACCCCCTGCTGGAGTGCAAGACCTGCAAGAAGCGCTGGCGCGCGGACCACATCGAAGACGCCGGCTGCCCACGCAAGCCTTCGGTCGCCCCCGGAGCCCACAAGGATTGCGATCTGGGCGAGCCGCGCCTCTTCAACCTCATGTTCAAGACCTTCATGGGCCCGGTCGAGGAGGATGCCTCGGTCGTCTACCTGCGACCGGAAACGGCCCAGGGCTCGTACGTCAACTTCCTCAACGTCCAGCAGACCTCCCGCCAGCGCGTCCCCTTCGGGATCGCCCAGGTCGGCAAGGCCTTCCGCAACGAGATCACGCCGGGCAACTTCATCTTCCGCACCCGCGAGTTCGAGCAGGCCGAGATGCAGTTCTTCGTCAAGCCCGGCAGCGACGATGAGTGGTTCGACTACTGGCTCGGCCAGCGCATTGCCTGGCACCATGAGATCGGCATCCGCCCGGAAAAGCTGCGCCAGCACGCGCACGGTCCGAACGAACTGGCGCATTACGCCAAGACCGCCATCGACATCGAGTACGAATTCCCCTTCGGGTGGCAGGAGCTGGAGGGGGTCCACAACCGCACCGACTTCGACCTGTCGCGCCACCAGGAGTTCTCGGGGAAGCGTCTGCTGTACATCGACCCGGGTTCGGGCGAGCGCTTCGTGCCGTACGTGGTGGAGACGGCGATGGGGGTGGGCCGGGCGGCGCTGGTGGCGCTCGTGGACGCGTACCGCGAAGAGGAGGTGGAGGGGCAGCCGCGCGTAGTGCTGGGGCTCGATCCGAGGCTGGCGCCGATCAAGGCAGCAGTGTTTCCGCTGATGAAGAAGTTCGGCCAGCCCGAGATCGCCCGGGAGCTGCTGAAGGCGTTGCGCACGGCAAGGATACCCGCCAGCTACGACCAGGCCGGGTCGATCGGGCGGCGCTACCGCAGGCAGGACGAGGCGGGGACGCCGTGGTGTGTCACCATCGACCGACAGACCTCGGAGGACCGGACCGTGACCATTCGCGACCGGGACACCCTGGCGCAGGAGCGCGTGGGGCTCGACCACGTGGTGGGCTGGATCCGGGAGCGGCTGGGGTAGGAGCGGCCACGCGGGCCAGGGCGGGTCGGATTGCCGGACGCACGCGGCAATCGCTTGCCGTGCGGCGTTCCTATGGCCCGGCACGGTCGAAAGTCGTAGGCTATCCCCATTCTTCCCACCCCTTATGCAAGGAGCCGCGTTCGTGTCCACCCGATCCGCAGTCTTCACCACCCGCTGGGGAATGCTTCTGGCCATGCTCGGCATGGCGATCGGCACCGGAAACATCTGGCGTTTTCCGCGCATCGCGGCGTCGAACGGTGGCGGCAGCTTCCTGGTGGCGTGGGTGGTCTTCCTGCTTCTCTGGTCGATCCCGCTGCTGATCCTCGAATTCGGCATGGGGAAGGCGACCCGGCGCGGCACCGTCGGGTCTTTCATCAAGACGATCGGGCCGAAGTTCGCGTGGATGGGGGCGTGGGTGGCGTGGGTGGCGGTCGCCATCATGTTCTACTACTCGGTGGTGATGGGGTGGACGATCCGCTTCTTCTTCGCGACGGTGAGCGGCGAGATCCCGACGGCGATGCCGAGCCAGTTCTGGGACGCCTTCAACTCCACCCCGCAGGCCGTACTCTTCCACGCGATCGCGGTCGGTCTGGGCATCTTCGTCGTGTCGAAGGGGGTGCGCGGCATCGAGACCGCGGCCCGCTTCCTGATCCCGTCGCTGGTGATCCTGGTGATCGTGCTGGCGGTCAAGGCGCTCACCATGCCGGGTGCGTCCGACGGGCTGGCCTTCCTCTTCACCCCCGACTTCAGCCAGCTCGGCGACGTCAGGATCTGGCTCGAAGCGCTGACCCAGAACGCGTGGGACACCGGTGCCGGGTGGGGTCTGGTGCTCTCCTATGCGGTCTACATGCGGGCGCGCGAAGACACGGCCCTCAACGCCTTCGTGATCGGATTCGGCAACAACTCGATGTCGCTGCTGGCGGGGATCATGGTGCTGTGCACGATCTTCTCCGTCATGCCGGAGGCGGCCAACGAGATCGTGGGCGCGGGGAACGAGGGGCTGACCTTCATCTGGGTGCCGCAGCTCTTCGCGCAGATCCCGGCCGGGCAGTTCTTCATGGGGCTCTTCTTCCTGGCGCTGGTCTTCGCCGCCTGGTCCAGCCTGGTGGCGATGATCGAACTGGCGTCCAGGATCCTGATCGACCTGGGGCTGACCCGCCGCCATGCGATCATGCTGGTGGGCTCGGCCGGCTTCCTGCTGGGCATTCCCTCGGCGATGCGGATCGGGGTCTTCCAGAACCAGGACTGGGTCTGGGGCGTGGGCCTGATGCTCTCGGGGTTCTTCTTCGCCTTCGCCGTGATGAAGTACGGGGTGACGAAGTGGCGCGAGAAGTTCATCAACACCCCGGATTCCGATGTCCGGATCGGGAAGTGGTGGGACTGGGCCATACGGCTGGTGCTGGTCGAGGCGGCCGTGCTCATGGTGTGGTGGCTGGTGCAGGCCGGGGGCGATGACTTCTGGTCGGCCGAGACCTGGACCCTCTTCTCGTCGTACAACGTCGGTTCGGTGCTGATCCAGTGGGCGGTGGTGCTGCTGGCCCTCTTCGCGCTGAACGGGTGGATGGTGCGCCGGATCCAGGCCGCGCGGGGGGACGGAGGCGAGCAGGCGTCCACCACCGGCGCCGGAAGCGGATAGCGGGGGCGAGGTCCGCGCGTGGCCATACACGACGCCTACGCCCGGTTCACCCCCTACGAGCTGCTGCTCCCGGACCCGGAGTTCCCGGACCGGTGTTTCGAGGCGATCACGCTGGAGGCAGAGGAACGGGGCGTCGATCCCGGCAACCCGGCCGCGTTCGTGATGATGGGCGCGGTGCAGGGTGCGATTGCGGAGTTGCGCGAGGAGGACGCCGGACCCGAGGCGGCCCATGACCACGCGGGTATCGTGTTCTTCGCGTATCACTTGTGGCGGACGGGCGGGGGGGTGGTGCTTGCTGGGCGGAAGACGTTGCGTGAACTGCTCGGTGTGGGGTCGCGAGCGGGGGCGGGGGAGGGTGGGGTGGGGGACGGCGGGTCCGAGCGGTCGCGAGACCTCGCCGACGTGGAGGAAGACACCGAGCCCGGTTGGACGGAAACCCTCGCCGGACGCGCCGGGTACGTTCAGCTTCCCCAGCACCTGGTGTGGATGGAGTCCCCGGATCAGCCGCCGGAATCCGTGGACGGGTTCTTCTGGCACGGCGACAACGGCGGCGCGCTGCACCTGGCCCTGGTGGCCGGGATGCGCAGGGATCGTCCCGGCTGCGTGATCGTCTCCGTCCCCCCCCAACCCCTCGACGTGCTCCCCGGTTGGGCGTCGGGCCCAGCGCGGGAAGGAGGTGGCGACTTCTCGACTTCACTGCCCGGCGCGGAACTAGACGGACTTGTGGGGATCCGCACGCCCGCGGAGGTCTTCAAGCTCGTGGCGCTGGTGCTCGGACGGTTTGCGCGGGAAAGACCGGAGCCGGTTTCGCCGCCGCCGCCCTCCACCTCGGACGGCGATCCCCAGCCCAATGACGCGGGCCCGCGGCCGACGACGCTTCCTTCCACCGTCCTCTAAACCCGGTGGTATCCATTAAACCCATCTTCCATGCCCTGAATATACTCTTCCATGCCCTGAATATACTCTTCCATGCCCTGAATATACTCCGCCATGCCCAGGATACCATCCACCATCCCACCATGATTTCTCCGACCCCCCGATGACCCCACGCGAATCAAAGAAAAAACGGACCACCCGCGCCACCGCGATCTACGAAATCCTGCTCGCCGAATACCCCGACGCAAGATGCGCGCTCGACCACGCGTCCCCCTACGAACTGGCGGTCGCGACGATCCTCTCCGCGCAGTGCACCGACGTGCGCGTGAACATGGTCACGCCCGAGCTCTTCCGGCGCTACCCCGACCCCGAATCCCTGGCCGCGGCACTCCCGGAGCAACTGGAACAGGTAATCCGCTCAACAGGTTTCTTCCGCAACAAGACCCGCAACCTGATCGGCATGGCCGACGCCCTGGTCGGGGAACACGGCGGCGAGTTGCCCAGAAACATGCAGGAGCTGTCCGCGCTGCCGGGAATCGGGCGAAAAACGGCCAACGTCATCCTGGGAAACGCCTTCGGGATCGATGAGGGGGTGGTCGTGGACACCCACGTCAAGCGGCTGTCCCGGCGGATGCGCTTCACCGCCGAGAAAACCCCCGAGACGATCGAGAAGGACCTTATGGCGCTCTTTCCGAGGCGCGTGTGGACCATGCTCGCCCACCTGCTGATCTTTCACGGGCGGCAGGTCTGCGATGCCCGGCGCCCGCGCTGCAACCGGTGCGCGGTCTCGCATCTTTGCCCTTCGAGCGCCGTCTGAGCCGCGGTCCCGCCGACCTGAGCAACCCGGCAATCGACATCGCCGGGGCCGCTCCGCTCCTCTTCGGCCCGTGGCCGTCCGTTCGCGCCGCCATGCCCGGCTCCGTGCCAGATGCGTCGCCCGACGTGACGAATAGGACCAGAGTGTCGGCTGCGACAACCTCGACGCCCAGGATCTTGTCGGGTATCGGGGGCGCCGGACCGGCGACCAGCTGCGTGCCCGCCTGGCTGCCCGAAGTCATGGTCACGGTGAACTCCGCGCTCGTCGTGTGTCCCTGCTCGATCACCGCCGTGTCCGCAGAGAGCGAACCGCCATCCACGGAGAGCGGGATCCTCATGGAGAAGGGTGCGCCCTCGGCCAGCGACAGCACGACCTTCGCAGGCCCGGGTGCGGCCAGATCCGTGGTGTCCCGTCTTTCAAGGCGCACGTCGAGGCTGAAGGGAGCTCCGGGGTTTGCGGCGGCACTGAAACGGTTCAGATCGAGGAGACCCTCGAAGAGGCCGTCCGGCAGCTCGGCGAGGTTGTTGTTGCGGACGATCAGTGTGTCCAGCCCCGCGAGGCTCGAGAATACCCCGGCGTGCAGTTGCGCGATGGCGTTTCCGGCCAAGTACAGCTCTTGCAGGTTCTCCAGGTTCGCAAACACATTGGGCGGCAAGCCGGTCAAGCGGTTGTCCCACATGACCAGCTTGTCGAGCAGCGGCATTCCCGCGAACACCTCTTCGGGAAGTTCCCTGATCCGATTCCTGTAAATCCACAACTCCTCCAGGCGCGGCAAGCCTGTGAACGCGTCGTCAGCCAGGACCGAGAGCTGGTTCTCGTGAAGAGTGAGTTCGGTCAGGCGGGAGAGGCCGTCGAATGCGCCGGTGTGCACCTGGGTGATTTCGCCACCATCCAGCCAGAGGTTTGTAAGGTTCGCGAGACCGGCAAAAACACCGGGCTCCAGGTTGGCGACCCGCAGCCCGCTCAGTGTCAGCCACTCCAACCGATCAAGTCCCGAGAACGTCCCCGGCCGGAGTTCGGAGAGCCTGTTTTCTGCCAGGAACAGCCTCTCCAGGCTGCGGAGACTTTTGAACAGCCCAACGTCCAGTTCCGCGAGGAGATTGCTTCCCAGTGAAAGTTCTCTGAGATCCACAAGCCCCGAAAAGATGTCCTTCGGCAACTCGCTCAGACGGTTTCCCCAGATCTGCAACTCTTCCAGGCGGTCGGCATCGGAGACGAGTCCCGCAGGCAGCTCGACCAGTTGGTTCTCCGATATCCACACTTCCCTCAGCCACCTGAGTCCCGCAAACAGATCCGGGGGCAGCCGGGTGAGTTCGTTATCGGTGATGTGGAAGACTTCGAGCTGGGAGAGACCCGACAGCAGTCTAGCGGGTAATTCGCGGATCAGATTGGATTGCAGATGAACCTCACGCAATTCCTCCAGGTCGGAGAATATGCCTGCCGGCAGCTCCGTCAACTTGTTGTCAAACAGCCACAGGTGCTCGAGTTCGGTGAGTTCCTGGAAATCTCCCGCGAGGAGTTCGGTGATGGGTTCGTCGGACCCCGTCCCGAGACTTGACATCGCGAGCGGAAGCGGCGGTCGTTCGTAGGTCCGGGAGACGCACATCCGGGGGTCCCGGGTCGAAAAGGCTGGGGCCCCACGCGAGTTCGTCGTGGCGCCACAGCGGCCATCGACGGTCGCGGCTGATGGGCTTGAGTGAAATCCAGCGGCCCGTCCCTCTGGTGGCGGTCCCTGCAGGTTGAGCCAGTTGATCGCCCGCAGATGAGAGCCGTCGGTCTCGTGGCACTGGTCGACGCCCGTCAGAGCGACCAACGCATCCCGGACCCGGGGCGTGCGGTCACACACCCCCTCTTCGATGGTCACTATCATCGTGGTGAAAGGTCCGAGTACGTATCCGGCACTTTCGTCCGGCGTGTCCAACGAGACCGTGAAGGTTTCGCGCGTCGGCTCTATATCCTTGTCGTCCTGAACGGAGATCTCGAAGGTTGCCCGCCTGGCTTGGGCCGGAAAACGCACTTTGCCTCCGCTTCCTCCGTTGTGGTCCGCCTCGTTTGCGTCGTCGGTCCATGGGTCGTTGTCTCTACTGATCGTGTAGCCGATGTCCAACGCGGACTCGGGCGCCGGACTGGCTGCCACTCGCACCACGATCCTGCCTCCCTCGGGAGCAGTCGCGGAAACGCTCACGAACTGAATCCTGGGATCGTCGTGCGGTGCCACGGTGGTGGGAACCTCCTGTTGCGCCGAAAGACCTTCCGGGTCGCTCGCGGTGACGGTGAGCGACGCCGAGCCTTCGGACACGGCGATGACGGTAACGGTCTCGCCGTCCACGGTCGTGGTTGCCACGCCTGCGTTCGAAATGGCCGCCTCGTAGGTCAACGCGTCGCCATCGGGATCGTTGAAGAAGGCGGAGAGATCGATCTCGACCGCGTCTTCAACGAACAGCTGCAGGTCCGAGATGTTCCCTGCGATCCGCGGCGCCTGGTTGGGTACGGTGACCGAGAAACTCTGCTGAGCCGAAAGGCCGTCCGGATCCGTCGCCGTGGCCGTGATGGTCGCGCTCCCCTTCGCGGCGGCGCTCAGGACCAGATTGGTTCCTGACACGGAGACGGTGGCTACCCCGGCGTCGGAGGTCCGGGCCGAGTAGGTCAGGGTATCGCCATCGGGGTCGCTGAAGAAGGCGGAGAAATCGATCTCGATTGTGTTTCCGGTGAACAGCTCCAGGTCCGAGATGTTCCCTGCGATCTGCGGCGCCCGGTTGGGTACGGTGACCGAGAAACTCTGCTGAGCCGAGAGGCCGTCCGGATCCGTCGCCGTGGCCGTGATGGTCGCGCTCCCCTTCGCGGCGGCGCTCACGACCAGATTGGTTCCGGACACGGAGACGGTGGCTACCCCGGCGTCGGAGGTCCGGGCCGAGTAGATTAGGGTATCGCCATCGGGGTCGCTGAAGAAGGCGGAAACAGCGATCTCGACCGTGTTTCCGGTGAACAGCTCCAGGTCCGAGATATTCCCTGCGATCTGGGGCGCCCGGTTGGGTACGGTGACCGAGAAACTCTGCTGAGCCGAGAGCCCACCCGGATCCGTCGCCGTGGCTGCGATGGTCGCGCTACCCTTCGCGACGGCGCTCACGACCAGATTGGTTCCTGACACGGAGACGGTGGCTACCCCGGCATCGGAGGTCTGGGCCGAGTAGGTCAGGGCATCGCCATCGGGGTCGCTGAAGAAAGCGGAAATATCGATCTCGACCGTGTTTCCGGTGAACAGCTCCAGATCCGAGATGTTCCCTGCGATTTGCGGTGCCCGGTTGGGTACGGTGACCGGGAAACTCTGCTGTGCCGAGAGGCCGTCCGGATCCGTCGCCGTCACCATAATCGCCGCATCACCCTGTGTCACGCCGCTCACGACGGCATTGCTTCCCGACACGGAGACGGTGGCCACGCTGCCGTTCGAAGACTGGGCAGAGTAGGTGAGCGCGTCACCATCAGGATCGCTGAAGTATCCGGACAGGCTCACCGTGACAGTATCGCCGATGTGTACGGTCTGGGCCGGGATCGTCCCGCTCGCCGCCGGAGACCGGTTCGCCTCGTCGGGGGGACTGGGATCCGTGGTGCCGTCTCCACACGCCGACAGCAGCCACACGGCCAAGACGGCCAGGCGTCCAGGTAACGGTGCAGGCTGCCAACGTTGACCGGCGCCCCAATTCACGCGAAGTCGAGACCCTGATTCTCGCATGCCAACACTCCCACTTCCGGGAATGAAAACCCATAGTTAACAGCGCGAACGTAGGTTACGACAGTCGACGAGTCAAGGCGACAGTGATCCACGCGTGTGGACAATGCTCGCGCACTCGTTGGCCAATCACGGGCGGCTGGTGTGTAACGCCCGGCGACCACGCTTCAGCCGGTGAGAGATCCCGCACCCGTGCCCTTCGAGCATCGTCTGAGGCGCCCGTTGAACCGAGCATGCCCGCGGCAAGCAGTACCGGCACCAACCCCCCGGTCTCCGGCGCCGGTTCCTCCAATCGCATCGCCATGCCGGGCTCCGCGTCCGAGGCGTCACCCGAGGTGGCGAACAGTCGCAGGGTGTCTGCGGCGAGTGCAGTGATCCCGATGAGCGCAGGCGGAACCGGAGGTGCCGGACCGACAACAACATCCGTGCCGGACTGGCTGCCCGAGTTCATGGTCACCGTGAACTCCCGGCTCACCATGCGTCCCCGTTGGATCACCACGCTGTCAACCGATGCGGACCCTTGATTCACCGAAATCGGGATGCTCATCGAATACGGCGCCCCTTCCGGCAGGATCGCCACGACCGTAGCCGGGCCGGGTGCCGTCAAGTCTGTTGTATCCGTTCGTTGCAGACGGACAGAAAGGGAGAAAGGCGTGCCCGGATTTTCCTCAAGGTGGAGTTTCGAAAGCTCCGAGAGTCCCGTAAACGCCTTCTCCGGCAGCTCGGAAAGTTCGTTGTCGGCCAGGTATAGGACCCTCAACTCTCCGAGGTTCGCGAAGATGCCTATCGGCAGTACATCCAGTTCGTCCTTCCCCATCCACAGCTCTTCCAGCCCCGTCAATGTCGAAAACACCGTCGGGGGCAGGGTCCCGAGGGGATTCTCGGAAAGAAACAACAGATTGAGTCGCGGCATTCCACCGAAGGCACCCGGCGAGATCTGCGCCAGCCGGTTCCCGGTGAGCCACAACTCCTGAAGATTCGAAAGGCTTTCGAAACCACCGGTCTCCAACCGGGACAGCCGGCTTTCATAGAGGAACAATGAAGTCAAGCGGTGCAGGCCATTGAATGCGCCGGGCTCAATGGCCATGAGGCTCCCTTTGTACAACCACAGGTCTTCCAGAGCAGTGAGGCCGACAAATGCGTCTGTCCTCAGTTCGGTAAAGGGGTTTTCTCCGAGGTCCAGAGTCCTCAGATTCGTGAGACCGTCGAACATGTCGGACTCCACCGCCACGATGCGGTTTGCGTGCATGCTCAGCAATCGCAAGTCCGAGAGTCCCGAAAACGTGCCGGGCGCCAGGCCGGAGATCCGGTTGCTGCCAAGCCAGAGCCGCTGAAGCTCACCAAGGCCGGAGAAGACCGCGTCTTCGATTGCGGAGATACGATTCTCCGTCAGGTCGAGGACTACGACATCGTCCAACCCCTCGAAGACACCGTTCGACAGGCTTTCCAGGCGGTTTTCGCCGAGGTACAGAGAATCCAGGTCGCTCAGGTCCGAAAACAGCCCCGGGCTCAGTTCGGTCAGGTGATTGTCGGTCAGCCCGAGGTAGCTGAGGTTGTCAAGGCCGGTCAGCGCATCCTGGTGAATCGCGGCCAGTCGGTTTTCCTGCAGTGAAAGCAATTCCATATCCGTCCGTCCCGAGAACACCGGCGGCAAGGTCTCAAAGCGGTTCCCCCACGCAACGAATGCCCTCAAGTTGGAGAGTTCGGCAATCCCGGCCGGGAGTTCGCGAAGACCGTTCCGGTAGATCCACAACTCTTCCAGTCGCGTGAGTCCGGATAGAATGTCCGGCGGCAGTCCCGTCAGTTCGTTCGCCTGGAACGAGAGATCCTTCAGCCGTGAGAGCCCCGAGAAAATGCCTGCCGGCAGTTCGCCCAGCCGATTGTAGCCCAGGAGAAGGCGCTCCAGTTCGTCGAGTCCGGCGAAGACCCCGGGTGGCAACTCCGTCAGCCTGTTTCCAGTCAGCCATAGTTCCCTGAGTTCGGTCAGCCCTGCAAAATCGCCGGTGCGAAGCTCTGTGATGGGCTCGTCGGCGCCTGTTCCGTTACGATGCGCCAGGATCGGTGGTGTCCGGGTCGGCTTCGCCAATCGGGACGGGCATGGTGGCATGGGAATCGGCGGTTCGCCGGCACCTTGCCGTGTGCTGGGAGCCCGCTCTGGAGAGCAGCGTCCGCTCTCTTCCGGCGAAGACGCCTCCGAATCCGCTCCGGCATGTGGGCCCGGTGGGAGCGGCTGAAGAAGATCGAGAATGTCGATCGCTGCCAGGTGCGAGTCTTCGGTTCCGCGGCAATCGTCTGTGCCGGCCAGCTCCACGAGCGCGTCACGGACCTGCGGCGTACGATCGCAGACACCCTCCTCAATGGTCAATTCTGCGGAAGACAGCTCCCCCAGGGTGTATCCGGCATTCTCCGCCGGCGGGTTGAGAAAGATGGTCAGAACTTCGCGTGTCGGCTCAATCTCGCTGTCGTCGTTCACGACGATTTCGAATGTCGCACTCCGTTCGTAGGCGCCGATCTCCAGGGTGCCGCCGCTGGTGTCGCCGATATCCGCCTCATCGGCGTCGTCGGTGCCCGGGTCGCCGTCCGGGCCGAAGGTGTACCCCAACTGCAGCGTCGAGACGGGTGCCGGTCGGAGCCGAACCTCAAATACTACCGGGTCACCCTCGGGAGCAGCGACCGAAACGGTCACGAATTCGACTTGCGGGTCGCCACGAACCTCGACGACGGTGGAGAAGCTCTGCTGCACGGACATGCCGTCGGGGTCGCTCGCCGTCACGATGACCGATGCCGTTCCAGCGGTCACCGCGAAGATCCTAACGGTTTCGCCCATGGCGAGGGCGCCCGTTACGCCGCCGTCGGATGTCGCCACATCGTAGCTCAGCATGTCGCCGTCCGGATCGTTGAAGTACCCCGCTATTGCGATGTCGGTTGTGTCACCCTCGATCAGATCCAGATCCGGGATCACCCCGACGACTTCCGGTGCGCGGTTCGGGATGTCGACCACGAAGGTCTGCTGAGCAGTCAGTCCGTCCGGGTCCCTTGCTGTCACCGTGATCGACGTGTTGCCCTGCGAGACGCCGGCCACCGTTGCGCTGCTCCCGGCAACCGCTACCGTGGCCACGTTGGCGTTGACGGTTTCCGCAGTGTAGGTCAGTGCGTCGCCATCGGGGTCACTGAAGTACTGGGACAGGTTCAGCGTGACCGACCGGCCGACGTGAAGGGTCTGTGCGGGAATTGCCGCGGCGGCGACCGGTGCTCTGTTGGACTGGCCGGGATCGGGGTCCGTGGTTGAGCATGCCCAGGCAAGGAGAGCCACGGCGGCGAGCGCCAATCCGGCGTATTGCGTGGGTCGTAGCATCCTCCGTCCGCGATCGACGTTGAGTCGATGTAAGGTCTCACTCATGATACCGACCCCTTTCGGTCACCCCATGTAGGATCTGTGTGGCCGCCCAACTGTGCTCAATTCGGTGTGATTAGTCGAGCGCTAAGAAATGTTATGTTATCGAGTGCTGACGTGCCACCCCCTAACACCGAGCCCGAGACATCGCTGGTGGTGGTGAACAGCACCAATGTGTCGACAGCGACCAGATTTACGCCAACGATCGAATCCGGAACCGGGGGTGCCGGCCCCGCGACGACTACGGTGCCACTCTGGCTGCCCGGACTCATGGTCACCGTGAACTCGGCACTTTCGACTTGCCCTCGCTCGATGACCGCCACGTCGGTGGAGAGAGAGCCGCCCTCGACCGAAAGCGGGATTCTCATCCTGAAGGGCGCCCCCTCCGCCAGCGCGAGCACGACCCTGGCCGGCCCGGGAGCCGCCAGGTCCGCCGTGTCCGTCCTTGCCATCCCGACATTGAGTGTGAAGGGCGTTCCCGGATTGCTGACCAGATTGAAGGAGAGCAGTTCGTACAACCCGGCGAACATGCCGTCCGAAAGCTCGGCGAGTTCGTTCTGATGCATGGACAGGACCGTCACCGCCGCCAGGTCGGAGAAGACGCCCGGTGGCACCGTGGCGAGTTGATTGTCGGAAAGGTACAGTTCCTGCAATCTCTCGAGCCCGGTGAACACCCCTGATTGCAGCTCGGTCAGCCGGTTGCCCCACACAACCAGTCTCTCCAGCAGCGGGAGTTCCGCGAGGGCGTCGGCGGATATCTCGCTGATCCGGTTTCTGTAGAGCCACAGCTCGACCAGTGAGGAAAGACCCGCGAAGGTACCGCCTTCAAGCGTGGTCAGCCGGTTCTGGTGAATGTACAGCTCCCTGAGCCGCGACAGACCGCTGAACGCTCCGGGGTGCACCACGCTCAGCTCTCCGTCGCCCAGCCACAGGTCATTGAGGTGCGTCAGTCCCCTGAAAGCGTCGCTCGGCAGTTCATTGAATGAGTTTCCGTCCAGGACGAGTGTTTGCAGGATACCCAGCCCGTCAAACGTCCCAGGCGGGAGACTTGAGATCCGGTTGTCCCCCAGCCAGAGAACTTCCAGGCCCGAGAGGGGCGAGAAGGTGCCGGGCTCAAGGAGTTCAAGTCGGTTGCCACCCAGGTACAGACCCGCGAGTCCCGAAAGCCCGGAGAACACACCGTCCGGCAGGTGCTCAAGCCGGTTTCCGTGCAGGTGCAGGGTCTCAATACCGCGGATGTCCGCGAACACTTCGGGCGGCAGCTCGGTCAACCGGTTACCGCCGAGCAACAGGAGCTTCAGGTTGCCGAGGTTCGCGAACACGTCGGGGGGCAACCCGGTCAGTCGGTTCCTGAGCAGATCCAGTTGCTCCACATCGTCCAGGTCGGCGAAGACACCAGGGTTGAGTTCCGTCAGCCGGTTGTTGCCCAGCGCGAGAATCCGGAGGTTGTTCAGCCCGGCGAAGATACCTTCCGGGAGTGCATCCAGTTGGTTTTCCCAGAGGTGGACCCCTTCCAGATTGTGGAGATTCAGGAACAGCCCGGCCGGGAGCTCGCCCAGTTCATTCCGATTCAGCCACACACCTTCGAGGCGGGAGAGCCCGGAGAACAGATCGGGTTGGGCTCGGGTCAGCTGATTGCCGGCCACCGCAAAAGTCTCAAGCCTGGAGAGACCCGACAGGAGCCCGTCGGGCAGCTCCGTGAGCCGGTTGCGGTTCAAGTAGAGGTGCCGCAACTCGTTCAGCCCGGCGAAGATCCCGTTCGGCAGCTCGGCCAGCTCGTTGTTGGACAGCCACAGCTGCCTGAGTTCGTTGAGTTCGAGAAAGTCACCCGCGCGCAGTTGCTCCAGGGGGACGCCGGAACCTGTGCCCGCGCTCGCCGGCGGGGACGCGGGCATCGTGCGCAAATGGGAGATCGGGGTGCAACCGGCGAGGTCCGCCACAGGGAGGCTGGCGTTCGGTCCGTGGGAGGCGGGTGAACCCCCAAGGCCGCAGAGTCGGTCGGGCATTCCATCCGGTCCGCGCATGTCCGGTACCGGGTCCGACGGCTCCGGCAGAGGACCGCGCAGATCGAGGATCTCGATAGCCGCCAGATGGGAGCGCTCCACCTGTTGGCAGTGGTCCACAGCTGCCAGCGCCATCAGGTTGTCCCTGACACGCGGAGTGCGGTCGCACACGCCCTCCTGGATCGTCACCAGCACCTCGGTGGATGGACCCAGCTCGTAACCCGCTCCTGCCCCCGGGGCATCCAGCTGGAGGGCGAGCACCTCGCGCGTCGGGTCGACTTCGTCGTCGTCCCGCACGGTGATCTCGAGCGTTGCGCTCCTTGATCCGGCGTGGAATTGGAGCCTGCCACCCATTCCGCCGTCATGGTCCGGCTCATTCGCGTCGTCGGTTCGTGGGTCGTCGTCTCCGCCGATCGTGTAGGCGACTTCGATCGCCTCCCTGGGTGCCGGGCGCGCTTGCAGCTCCACCACGATCGTATCGCCCTCGAGAACGGCTACAGGGCCGGTCAGGAAGCGAATCCTGGGGTCTTCCGGGGTATCCAGGTTGGCGGAAAAGTCCTGTTCGGCTGTAAGGCCGCCGGGGTCGCGCACCCTGACGGTCAGCGACGCCGTACCGTCGGACAGGGCGAAGATGGTGATGATCGCGCCCTCGGCCGCGACGGTTGCCACAAGTTCGTCCGACGAGGCCGCGCCGTAGTCGAGCATGTCCCCGTCGGGATCGTTGAAGTTCTCCGACACGTCGACCTGGACCGTGTCTCCGGCGTACAGATCGAGGTCCCCGATATGACCCACGGTAGCCGGCGCGCGATTCGGGATTTCGACCACAAATTCGCCCTGGGCTGTCAAGCCGCCGGCGTCGCTGGCCGTCACAGTGATCGTCGTAGCGCCTTGCGAACTGCCGACCACAGTCGCGCTGCTCCAAAAAACCGATACCGTGGCCACGTCAGCGTCTGCGGTTGCCGCAGCGTAGGTCAGCGCGTCCCCATCGGGGTCGCTGAAATACCCGGAGACATCGACTTGAACCGTGTCCCGGGTGAACAAGGTGAGATCTGGTAGGCTATCCACGGGATACGGTGCACGATTCGGCACATCGACCTCGAAGGCCTGCCAGGCCCCCAGGCCACTCGCGTCCGTGGCTGTTACCGTGATCGTCACATTGCCTTGCGAAATGCCGGCCACAGTAGCGCTGCTACCGGAGACCGTCACCGTGGCCACATTGGCGTGCGCGGTTTCCGCAGTGTACGTCAGCATGTCCCCATCGGGATCGCTGAAGTACCCGGACAACTCGATCTCGACTGTGTCTCCGATGAACAAGTCGAGATCCGAGATGCTATTCACCGCGGTCGGGGCGCGGTTCGGGACCTCGGCCCCAAACGCCTGTTGGACTGTCAATCCGCCCGCGTCGCTCGCTGTCACCGTGATCGTAGTGGTGCCCTGGGAGATGCCAGTTACGGTCGCGTTGCTACCGGCAACCGATACCTTGGCCACATCGATGTCGGCGGTCTGCGCGGTGTAGGTCAGGGTGTCCCCATCGGGGTCGCTGAAGTACTGGGACAGGTTCAGCTTGACCGTATGGCCGATGTAAACGACCTGTGCGGGAATCGCCTCGGCGGCGACCGGAGGACTGTTGGACCTGTGGGGACCGGTACCCGTGCTGGAATCCGTGCATGCCCAGCCAGGCAGGACCACCGCGACGAATACCCCCATCCGAAAGGGTGACAGTGTCCAGCGCGGGATTCGGCTCTCCAGACTCGAAGGTCCCACGGGAATGTCAGGGGTTCGCATTGGCAAGGTCTAATCTCTCCCTAACAGGGAAATGTACACTCTTACATGTCAGTTCCGCCATGCATGCACGTCCTGGTTGAGCGCGCCGTCGATGTTGAGGGAGTTGAAGCGGCAGCTGGCGCCGGCCACCGATACGCCCTCCTCGGAGGTGCGGACAAGGGGGGACAGCGCGAAATCGAGGAAGTTGCGGGTCCGGGTGGGGAGTTCGCGCAGGACCTCGGAGGTGACGAGGGTGGAGATCCCGATCCGCCCCGGGTTGAACTCCGGGTCCGGCTCGGCCTCGACGACGAGTGCCTCGATCTCGATGGCGTCCGGGACCAGGGTGACGTCGAGGTCGACGAACTGTCCCAGCAGCGGTTCGATGTCCTCGCGTGTGAACTCGCGGAACCCGAGGCGCGTCACGGTGACCGTGTAGGGGCCGCCGGGACGCTGGCCGCGCAGGGTGTAGCGGCCGTCGGCGACGCTAAGCGCGGTGCTGGTGACGCGGTCCGGGGGTGGATGAGGGTGACGAGCGCGGTCTCGACGGGGGTGCCGTCCCGGTCGAGGATGCGGCCGCGCAGGCCGGCGGTCGAGGCGCTCCGGGCGGAGAGGGGGAGGGTGGCCAGGAGGGAGAGGAGGAGAGGGGTTGGGCGGATCCAGGATGTTCGGTGCCACGATGGTTCGCGGTGGGGCCTCTCGGGCGGGTCTTGGTGACATCGGGCCTGGGTCCTCTGGAGTGTAGCGCCGTTGAAAACAATGGCGGATTGCGGGTCCGGCGTCCAATGGGGGGACATGGTTGACTGTCGTCCTCAGTCCGTGCCACCGTTGATTCGTTCTTGATGGCGCTCGCCGGCATCTCCCGATTCCCTCACACATTGAAAGGACCCGCAATGCCCACCCGATCCGATGCCGTCGCCCTGCTCGAGGAATGGGTCGACAGCGAAGCACTCCGGAAGCACATGTACGCCGTCGAGGCGGCGGTGCGCCACTATGCCTGTCTCATGGGCCAGGACGAGGAGGTATGGGGACTGGCCGGGCTGCTGCACGACCTGGACTGGGAGAAGCACCCCGACGAGCACCCCCACATCGGCGTCGCGCGGCTAAGCGAACTCGGCTATCCGGATGAAGTCGTCCACGCGATCCTGACCCACGGCTACCCCGACCGCACCGACATAGCCCCCGAAACGCCCCTTGAGCGCGTTCTCTATGCGTGCGATGAACTCAGCGGCCTGGTCTGCGCCTGCTGTCTGGTCCGCCCCAACGGCATCGACGACCTGAAGCCGAAGTCGGTGGCGAAGAAGCTGAAGGACAAGGCGTTTGCGCGGGGGGTCCACAGGGAGGCCGTCCACCTCGGCATCGAACTGATCCGGCTGCCGCGCGCCGAGCACATCCAGAACGTAATCGACGGACTCCGGGCGGTGGGGGATGTGCTGGAGGTTCGTGGGGAGGACATGGCGGCCCGGCGGCGGGCCCGCCGCACCCCGTGACGGCACGGTCGGACCCCCCTCAGGGGGTGTTTTTTCTAGAGTCCGCCCTCGCCGTGTCCGACCGCCATCCGCTCGCGCAGTGCAACCAGCCTTTCCCTGCCTTCCTCCTCGGTGAACTCGCCGTCGGCGATGGCCTTGCGGATTTCCGCGGCCGCGAAGCGGAATCGGATGCCCAGCATAGCTCGGCGGATGGCCACGGCCAGGAGGGAAAAGGCCGTGTGCGCTCGGTATGGTGTAGTGGAAGTCGTCACGGGTGGCCTCCTTCGGAGCGTCGTTGGGGGCGGGTGCGGACATGGTTCCGAAGCGAGTATCTTACCGCATGCTGATCAACTGCGATATGGGGGAGAGCTACGGCCCTTGGGAGAAGGGGGCCGACGAAGCGGTGATGCCGCTCATCGACTGGGCCAATATTGCGTGCGGAGGCCATGCGGGAGACCCGGACACGATGGCGCGCACGCTGTCGCTGGCGGCCGAGCACGGTGTCCAGGCGGGCGCGCACCCCGGGTATCCCGACCGTCGCAACTTCGGACGACTGAGGCTGGACTGGCCCCCCGAGTCGCTCGTGCGCGAGATCCAGGCACAGATCGGGGCGCTTGAGGCGATTGCGGCCGCACTGGGGACGCGCCTCCACCACGTCAAGCCGCATGGCGCCCTCTACCTTGCCATGATGAATGACGACCGGCTCCTCACCCGGCTGGCCGAAGGCGTCGCCGCCGTGGATCCATCGCTCACCTTCGTTCTGCAGGCGACACCGGATCGGGAGCGGCACGCGGCCATGCTCGGACACACGGGGCTGCAGCTCGCGTTCGAGGCCTTCGCCGACCGCGCCTACGCTACCGACGGACGCCTCCAGCCGCGCTCGACACACGGGGCGGTCCTGAGCGACCACGATGCGGTCGCAGCGCACGTGGCAAATCTTCTCGACGGATTCGTGGAGACCCCCGACGGAACACTTCCCGTGCAGGCCGAGACGTTGTGCGTACACGGCGACAACCCCTCGGCGCGCGAGGTCCTGCGGCGCATCCGTGAGCTGTTGCCACGCGGCAGGTGATAACCTTTCCGGGCCCGGTCAGCGCCCTGGTCACCCTGCCGGTGCCCGCCGACCGGGACGGCATCGCGCGCGTCCTCGGCCTGGAGCGCCTGGCCCGTGACGCCCTGCCGGATGTGCGCGCGACGATTCCGGCGTTCAACCGGCTGCTGATCGAGGGCTCGCCCCACAGCTGGGACCCGGCGGACGTTGAGGCCCGCCTGTCGGCCGCTGCGAAGGAGTGCGTTGTGAAGGTCCCCGAGATCGACGCGGGCGATCCCGTTTCGCTGCCCGTCTGCTACGACCCGGAGTTGGCGCCGGATATCGAGGATTTGTCAGCGAGCGCGGGACTGAGCGTGGCGGAGGTCGCACGGCTCCACTGCCGTACAACCTACGGCGTGCTGGCGACCGGCTTCGCGCCCGGGTTCGCATATCTGGGCGACGTGGATCCGCGGATCGCCATGCCGCGCTTGCGCACGCCTCGCCGACGGGTGGAGGTGGGCTCGGTGGGGATCGCGGACCGGCGCACCGGCATCTATCCGGCGGCGGGTCCGGGTGGCTGGCGTCTTGTCGGCCGCGTGCCGCCGGTGCTGTTCGAGGACCCTACGGAGCGGATCGCCCGCTTCCGCTCGGGCGGCACGGTCGAGTTCCGCATGATCGATCGCGATACTTACGAGGCGCAGTGCGGATGAGCGCGCACGGTGTCGTGGATCGCCCGGGGCCGTTCTGTTCGATTCAGGACCTGGGGAGACGGACCGGGCGCCGGGCTGGTCTGGCTCCCGGGGGCGCCATGGATCAGCGGGCGTATCTGTGGGCCAACCGGCTCCTCGGCAACGACCCGGGGGCGGCCGCGCTCGAGGTCACCCTGGGCGGCTTTTCGCTGCGCTTCGCGGTTGAAACCGTTGTCGCGCTCGCGGGGGCGGGTTGCGCGGCCACCCTTGATGGAGTGGAGATGGGCGCGTGGCGCACTCTTCGCGTTCAGCCTGGCCAGATCCTCCGTCTCGGATACGGCGCGGCCGGGCTGCGCGCCTACCTCGCCTTCCCCGGCGGGCTGGACGTCACCACGGCGTTCGGTTCCGCCTCGGCCGTGGCACGGGACGGCCTGCCCGGGTTGCTGGGCCGAGGCATCCGTCCGGGCGAACAACTGCGCTGGCATGCACCCGGCTACCGGTGTCCGGTGCGGCGTTTGCCCGGCGAACTGATTCCCCCGGTCACGGATTCGCTCACGATACCCCTGGTCAGCGGCTACGAGTGGGCCGAGTTCTCGCGCGACGACCGGACGCAGGTCTTCGATGCGACGTGGACCGTGGATTCCGCGAGCGACCGCACCGCATGCCGCCTGGCTGGTCCCGCCCTGGCCACCGGTCCGCGCGTTCTCGACTCGACACCCCTCGTGGACGGCACCGTTCAGGTAACCGGCGATGGCCTCCCGCTGGTGTTCATGCGGGACCGCCCGACCATCGGTGGCTACGCAAAGCTCGGTTCCGTCGATCCGATCGCCCTCGACGACCTCGCGCAGGCCCGGCCCGGCACACCTGTCCGCTTCGTCCGGGCCGAGCCCGATGTGCTGCGCAGCGCGCTGGCCCGGCGAGAGTCGTTCTTCGGGATCCGGGACGAAGGTTAAGTTAACGTTTAACTTTGCCCCGGCTGGACCGGGACTCTGCGCGCTACCCCCGGCCTTCGCGTCGCCGCCGCTCTCTTTCGGCGCGCAGTTCCTCGAAGAGGCGCACGATTGCCTCGCGGAAGTGGGCGCAGGCGTCCTCCGACGTAAGCCGTCCGGATTCGACTGCTCCATTGAAGCGCGCCTTCAATCTGGTGATCGTGCCGCTCAGCCGCCGGGCTTCCTCTCCACTGAGGGCTCCGCGTGACACCTCGGCGCGAATCTGCCTGTGGGCGGCAGCCTCGATGTCGTCCAGGGTCCCGTCTCCCTGGTCGTCGTGGCCGGCGTGAGCCTCGTCGAGGGCCGACTGCAGCGCCTCGATGTCCAGCATCTCCTCTTCCGGTTCCACATCCGATGTGCAGGACACCAGGGCGAGCGACAGCAGCGGCAGGACCGCAACGCACAGGGCCGTACGGAGCCGGCGCGAGTGGGCCGGCATGGTCATGACCCCCGTCCCCCGTCCCGCGCAGCTTCCTGGCGCTGCCGGATCCCGGCAAGCCGCTCGCGGTACTGCTCTTCGGTGAGTTCGCCCGCTTCGAGCCTGTCGCGCAAATTTTGGAGTGCCTGGTTGATCCTGTCTGTGATGTCCGCCTCGGATGGCTGATCCGCGGATTCCCGGTCGCCGGCTGTCTCGCCCCCGGCAGCTTCCATGCGCTGGCGCATCCTGGACATCCGCTGGCGGGCCTGCTCTTCGGTGATTTCGCCTGCTGCGACCCTGGCGCGCAGATCGCGGCCGAGCTGGTTGATCCTCGCCGTCCGCCTATCCTCGGACGCGTCGTCGGAGTCGTCGGCCTGCGTGGCGTCATTGGCCACCACATCGGCCGTTTCCGTGGTCTCGCCGTCGGGTGTGGCGGCCGTGTCCGGCTGGCCGCAGTACACCAGGCCGAGCGGCAGCGCGCAGATCACCGCGATCCAGGCCGCCGTGCGCAGCCATCGCGGGGTTGTGGCTGTGTTCTTTTCAACGATCATCTTGAGTCTCCTTTCGAGAGATCTGGTCTGTCCGACACCGCTGGCAGGGCTCACCATAACCGGCGTGCGGAGCATGGGTGATTCATTTGCGGCATCGACGACGCGCAGCAGCGCGCTCGCATAGGATTTCGGTCTGGATCCGGCAGCAGCTGGAACGAGCGCGTCGCAACAGGCTTCCTCGGCGGCGCGGAGCTCACGACTCGCCCACCACGCCGCCGGGTTCCACCAGAACACCGAGCATGCGGCCCATTCGAGCCACCGCACAAGGTGGTCCCGCCGCCGCACGTGGGCGAGTTCGTGTGCCAGGATCGAACGGGCCTCTTCGTCGCTCAACTCGGCCAGCAGGAAGTTGGGGATGAGCACGCGGACCCGTCCGCCCGTCCACCACACCATGGGCGAGATGCGCGCATGCGTGGTGTCGATTTTGGGGACCCGGGACAGGCCCAGTCGCCGACTGATCCAGGCGGCCTGACGCTGCAATTCCGGTGGAGCGGGCTCCAGCGCCTGCGTGAGGGTCCGCCGGAATCGGACTGCCCGCCAGAGCGACCAGCCCAGGAGCGCGGCGGTGCCCAGGAGCCATGCCATCACCAGTCCCTGCTTGCCGATTGCATCGAGCCAGGATCCCAGGGCCGTCCCGTAGAACCCGGAACTGCCCGCGGCCTCGGAGGATCCGGCCGACACCAGCCCCAACCCGGTCTCCACGCCGGCCGCAACAGGCAGCACCGGAACCGGCATGAACGCGGGAACCAGCAGGATCACCAGCACCAGCAGCCACATCAGGTAGGAGACGCCAGGGAGGCGAAAGCGCCGGTGCACGATCCACGCCGCGCAGGCGAGCACGCCTGAGAGGACCAGCTTGGTCCCGCCGATCTGAAGCAGAAGGTCACTCATCCTGATCCTCCAGAATCCGTCGAAGCCTCTCGATCTCGGTGCGGGGCAGCTTGTTGTGCTCGACCAGCCGCGTGAGCATCGGCGCAAGTGAGCCCCCGGTCAGCCGTTCCGCAAGCACCTCCAACTGACCGGTCGCGTAGCGTTCCCTGGAGAGGGTGGGGGTGAAGGCGTTCACGCCCAGGTCGCGGTCTCGCGCGACGTATCCCTTGTCCTCAAGGCGCTGCAGGAGGCGCTGCACCGTGCCGTGCTGGGGCCTGGTGGCATCCCGATACAGCTCGTCCATGATGTCGCGGGACGTCAGGCGGCCCTTCCTCCACAGCAACTCCATGACCGCCAGTTCGGCGTTGGGAAGTGGGAGCATCGTTTGGCGGATCCCTGGGTTTGCGGGTTCGAATTCCTGTTCCGGGGCACGACAACCAATCGTAACGACACGATGTCGTGAATGTCAACAGGCGCTTCAGGGTGGTGACCCGATTTGCAGTATTTAGACGGCCGGCAACGAGTGAGGCTCTACCTCGCGTTCTATCTCCCAGCGCTTCCATTCGGCGTGATCGAGGTCGTAGCGAACCTGGAGTCGGATCCAGAACTCGGCTGTCGTCCCGAAATAGCGTGCCAGGCGAAGCGCGGTATCCGTCGTGACGCGCCGCCTGCCCCGGACGACTTCGTTGAGGGTGATTCCGGCTACAGAGACGCCAGCCGCTCGAAGGTGTCGGGGTTCATCCAAGGGTACCCCCTCCCCTCACTGCCGGATCATCGCTACCCGCCAGTCCTTGCCCCGCCGCCCCCCTTCGCGCACCTTAATCCGGCCCCGGAACAGCCCCCCCGTCCGGTCCTCACGACGGGCCCTCTTCCGCGGCCTCCGTCCAGAAACCCACCGCGCAGTCGAAGGGAGCCGGTCCGAGAATGACCACCGCAACCTGGATCACCATGATCGTCATCATGGCGTTCGTGTGGGGAGGCCTCGCCGTGGCTCTCCGCACCGCGATTCGCAAGGAATCCGCCAAGAGCGCCGACTAGCCGCTCGTGGACAAGAACCCCCCTTCATCCACGGACTTCCTGATCGACCTTGCCTAGACGCGCCGACATCGACTCGATCCTGATCCTGGGATCGGGTCCCATCGTCATCGGGCAAGCCTGCGAATTCGACTATTCCGGCACCCAGGCCGTGCGCGCGCTCAAGGAGGAGGGGTACCGGGTCGTCCTGGTCAACTCGAATCCGGCGACGATCATGACGGACCCGGACCTGGCCGACCGGACCTACATCGAGCCGCTGACGCCCGAGTGGGTCGAGCGGGTGATCGAGCGCGAGAAGCCGGACGCTCTACTACCCACGATGGGTGGACAGACAGCGCTCAATATTGCGATGGATCTTCACCGGCAGGGGGTGCTGGCCGCGCACGGAGTGGAGTTGATCGGCGCCGACGAGCGTTCGATCAAGATGGCCGAGGACCGCGAGGAGTTTACCGCGGCGATGAACCGAATCGGGCTGGCGGTCCCCCACGGGGGCTTCGCGCGCAGCCTGGACGACGCCCTGGAGATCATCGAGGAGACCGGCTACCCTGCGATTATCCGGCCCTCCTTCACCTTGGGGGGAACCGGCGGCGGCACCGCGTACAACCTGGCCGAGTTCGAAGCCCAGGTGCGCAGGGGACTCGACGCCAGCCCGATCAGCGAAGTCCTGATCGACCGCTCCGTAATCGGGTGGAAGGAGTACGAACTCGAGGTGGTCCGCGACGGCCTCGACAACGTGATCATCGTGTGCTCGATCGAGAACTTCGACGCGATGGGGGTGCACACGGGCGACTCGATCACCGTGGCCCCCGCGCAGACGCTCTCCGACGCCGAGTACCAGCGCATGCGCGACGACGCGATCGCGATCATCCGCGAGATCGGCGTCGAGGCGGGTGGCTGCAACATACAGTTCGCGGTGAACCCCGAGAACGGCGAGATGCTGGTGGTGGAGATGAACCCGCGCGTGTCGCGCTCGTCGGCGCTGGCGTCGAAGGCGACCGGTTTTCCCATCGCGCGCGTGGGGGCGAAGCTGGCGGTCGGGTATCACCTGTACGAGCTCCCCAACGACATCACGAAGACGACGCCGGCGTCGTTCGAGCCCGCGCTCGACTACGTGGTGGTGAAGTTCCCGCGCTTCGCCTTCGAGAAGTTCCCGGATGTGGACGACACGCTGGGCGTGCAGATGAAGGCGGTGGGCGAAACAATGGCGATCGGGCGCACCTTCCGCAGCGCGTGGCAGAAGGGGCTGAGGGGGATGGAGGTGGGGCGGATCGGGTGGGTGACGGGGAAGACTCTGGAGGACGACGGGCTCGATTCCGACGATCCCGAAGCGCTGCTCGCCGCCGTGCGGAGACCCACGACGCTGCGCAAGTACCAACTCAAGCGCGCGCTGGAGGCTGGGATTTCGATCGAACGGCTCTACCGCGCGACCGGGATCGATCCGTGGTTCCTCGACCAGCTCGTCCAGATCCTCGAAATGGAACGCTGGTTCAGGGACCTGCCGTCCCTCGATGCGGCTTCGGTGCGGCGCATGAAGCGCGAGGGGTTCGCCGACGCGCAGCTCGCGGCGTTGCGCGGGGTGGACGAGGCCGCCATACGGTCGCGGCGCTGGAAGTGGGGGATCCGGCCGACGTACAACGTGGTCGACACCTGCGCGGGGGAGTTTCCCGCGGCGACGCCCTACTACTACTCCTCCTACGAATCGGAGGACGAATCCGACCCCACGGACCGGCGCAAGATCGTCATCCTGGGCAGCGGGCCGAACCGGATCGGGCAGGGAATCGAGTTCGACTACTGCTGCGTGCAGGCGGTGCTGGCGCTCAGGGAGGCCGGTTTCGAGACGATCATGGTGAACTCGAACCCGGAGACGGTGTCGACCGACTTCGACGTGAGCGACAAGCTGTACTTCGAGCCGCTGACGCTGGAGGACGTGGTCGAGATCGTCGAGCGGGAGCGGCCGGTAGGGGTGATCGTGCAGCTGGGGGGGCAGACGCCGCTGAATCTTGCGTACGCGCTGGCGGAGCTGGGTGTGCCGATCCTGGGGACTTCGGTGGACGCGATCGACCGGGCCGAGGACCGGCGGCGCTTCGAGGAGGTGTGCCGGCGGATCGGGGCGCGGGTGCCTGCGAACGGGACGGCGATGAGCGAGGGCGAGGCGCTCGTGATTGCGCGGGAGATCGGCTTTCCGGTGCTGGTGCGGCCGTCGTACGTGCTGGGCGGGCGCGCCATGGAGATTGTGTACGACGAGGAGTCGCTGAAGGGGTATTTCGCGCGGGCGGTCAAGGCGTCGCCGGACCACCCGGTGCTGGTCGACCGCTTCCTGGAGGACGCCTTCGAGGCGGATGTGGACGCGCTGTCGGACGGGACCGAGGTGGTGATCGGCGGGATCATGCAGCACATCGAGGACGCGGGGGTGCACTCGGGCGACTCGGCGTGCGTGCTGCCGCCGTACCTGCTGGGCCGTGCCGAGCTGGACGAAATGCGGCGGCTGACGCGGCGGTTCGCGTTGGAGCTGGGTGTGGTGGGGCTGCTGAATGTGCAGTACGCAGTGAAGGACGGTCAGGTGTATGTGCTGGAGGTGAACCCGCGGGCGTCGCGGACGGTGCCGTTCGTGGGGAAGGCGACGGGGGTGCCGCTGGCGCGGCTGGCGGCGCGGGTGATGGCGGGGGAGAAGCTGGCGGATCTGGAGGTGCCTTCGGAGCCGGAGGTGAATGGGGTCGCCGTCAAGGAGGCGGTGTTCCCGTTCAACCGGTTCGACGTGGATACGCTCCTCGGACCGGAGATGCGGTCGACGGGCGAGGCAATGGGCGTGGACGACTCCTTCGGGATGGCGTTTGCGAAGGCGCAGGTGTCGGCGGGGAACCGGCTGCCGGAGCGGGGGGATGGGTTGTCGGTGATCGTGACCGTGAACGACTCCGACAAGCCCACGGTGACGCCGCTGGTGCGACGGCTGGCGGATCTGGGGTTCCGGGTGCTCGCGACGGGTGGCACGCGCAACCATCTCAACCAGCTCGGCATCCCTTGTGAAAGAATTCACAAGGTCGGCGAGGGGCGTCCCCACATCGTGGACCGGATCGTGAGCGGGAAGGTGGCGCTGCTCATCAACACGCCGCTCGGCAAGAAGTCGCAGTACGACGACTACGCCATGCGGCGCGCGGCGATCGCGTACGGGGTGCCGTACCTGACGACGATGTCGGCGACCAGCGCGGCGGTGGACGCGGTGACGGCCATGCGGACGCGCCGGCCCGAGATCCTGAGCATTCAGGAGCGGATCGCGCGGGTGGCCGAGCCGGTGGGTGTGGAGTAGGTGCGGGGGCACGTAATGGACGATTCCGGCTCGCCCCGCGTGGATCCCGCCGGCGATCCCGGCGCTGCGCCGGAGTCACCCCCCACCGCCTTCTTCATGCACCCCTCGGCGGTGCTGCACGACACGGGCTGGGGGCATCCCGAGCACCAGGGGCGGCTGCGCGCGATTGCGTCGGCGCTGAAGGAGGACCTGGTCGCGCTGCATGGGAGGGTGGAGCAGGTGGCGCCGGAGGTGGCGGGTGTGGAGGACGTTGCGCTGGTGCACGATGAGGCACTGATCGAGTCGGTGCGCGAGGCGGTGGACCAGGCTCGGGAGTTTGGCCAATCGGTGGCGATCGATGCCGATACGCGCGTCTCGGGGGCGTCGTGGGAGGCGGCGCTGGGGACGGTGGGGGCGGGGTTGGAGGCGGTGCACGGAGTGGTTGAGGGGCGGTATCGCAACGCCTTCGTGGCCGCGCGCCCTCCCGGGCATCACGCAACGCCGGGCCGCGCAATGGGATTCTGCCTCTTCAACAACATCGCGATCGCGGCCGCAAACCTTCGCGCGCGGGGCGAGGCCGATCGCGTCCTGATCGTGGATTGGGATGTCCATCACGGCAACGGGACCCAGGACGCCTTCTACGAGGACGCCGATGTGTTCTTCCTTTCGCTCCACCAGTACCCGCACTACCCGGGCACGGGGGCCGCGAACGAGACGGGGCGGGGGAAGGGGGAGGGGTTCACCCTGAACGTGCCGCTGAGCCCGAGGACGCCCCGGCCCGACTATCTGCGGGTCTTCCGCATGGCGCTGGAGACGGCGGTTGCGCGCTGCGAGCCCGACTTCATCCTGGTGTCGTCCGGCTTCGACGTGCTGGCGGGGGATCCGCTGGGCGGCCAGCTGCTGGAGCCCGGGGACCTCCACGAGACGACGCTCATGGTGATGGAGGCCGCGGAGGACTGCTGTGGGGGTCGCGTTGTGGTATTCTTGGAGGGAGGCTACGACCCGCAGCGCACGGGTGCGGGATGCGTGGCCGTGATCCGGGCGCTTGCGGGGGTCGCGATGGATGTCTGAGCGATGAAGGAAATCAAGGCAGGACACCAGGACGGATCCGGCGTGGCCGGAGGCGCAATGAATGTCCGGCAGACGAGAGACGCCGGCGCGGGACGCTGGTTCGCGCCGCTGTTCGCGGTGCTGGTGTCGGCGTGCGGAGCGGACCTCCCGCCGGAAGCTGCTGAACTCGCTTCGCGCGAAGCGGCGGCGGTCGCCGAGGAACTCCACCCCGAGGCGAGCGAGGCGATTTCGAAGCTCCGTTCTCCGTTCTGTCCCGGGTTCATGCTCGAAGTCTGCCCGACGAGCGACGCCGAGGCGCTGCGCGACAGCCTACAGGCCGGGGCGTTGGCGGGCCTGGGCGCGGACAGCCTGGTCGAGTGGATGGTGGCGGCGTGGGGCGAGAAATACCGGGCCCTGCCGCAAACGAGCGGGTCCGGCCTGCTGGCCTGGGTGGTGCCGCCGTTGGCGTTGCTGTTGGGCCTCGGTCTGGTCCTGGTCGCGCTGCGCCGCCTGATGCGGCCGTCGATGGCGATGGCGGGAACCGATGCAATTTCCGAAGAGGAGCGGGACCGGCTGGACGCGGCCCTCGCGGAACTCGAAGAGATGGAGGAAGCACAACTATGAAGCCGGAAGCGGGTGATTCGCAGGCGCTGCTGACCACGGACGAGGGCGTCGCCCGGGTGCAGGCGGCGCTCCGCGACATGGGACTGGACGGCTGGCTGCTCTACGACTTCAAGGACCGCAACCCGATCGGACGCGCCCTGCTCGGGCTGGAGTGGACCACCCGGCGCGGCTTTGCTCTCGTCCCCGCGTCGGGTCCCCCACGCCTCCTGATCCACGCCATCGAGCACTCGTCCTGGCGCCATCTGGACTGGCCCCGCGACAGCTACTCGAGCCGCATTGAAATGGTGGACCGGCTGCGCGACCTGCTGGACGGGTGCGCGCGGGTGGCCACCGAGACCTCGGCGCGGGCCGACGTCCCCTACCTCGACCTCCTGCCCGCCGGTATCCGCGACGTGATCGTCGACATGGGTGTCGAGCTTCACAGCTCCGGCGACCTGGTGTCGACATTCTACGCGGTGTGGACCCCGGTTCAGCGCGAGGAGCATGGCCGTGCTTCGGAGCTGGTCAAGGTACTGGCCCGGGACGCCTTCGCCCGCGCCGCCGACCATGTCGCCCGCGGCGAGACCATCACCGAGGGCGCGCTCGCCACCTGGATCCGCGACGAGCTGGCCCGGCGCGGCGCGCCCATTCACGCGGACTGCATCGTGGCGATCGGCCCGAAGGCCGCCGATCCCCACTACGACCCCGGCGAAACCGGCGAACCCATCCGGCGCGGCGACCTCCTCCTGATCGACCTGTGGGGCGGCTTCCACGAGAACTCCGTGCCCGCCGACCAGACGTGGATGGGCTACCTGGGCAGCGAGTTGCCCCCCCGAATCGCCGAGCTTTGGGAAACGGTGAAGGCCGCGCGCGACGGCGTGGTCGAATCACTGCAGGCGCGCTGGGCCCGGGGCGAAGTGCTGCGCGGCTTCGAGGGCGACGATGTGGCCCGTCGAATCATCACCGATGCGGGGTACGGCGAATACTTCATCCACCGCACCGGCCACTCGATCGACCTCGACATCCACGGCCGCGGCCCGAACCTGGACAACCTGGAGACACGCGACGACCGCGTGCTGGTTCCGGGGGTGGGTTTTTCCGTGGAACCGGGGATCTACATCGCGGACGACGTGGGGCTGCGAACCGAGATCAACATGTTCATGGGGCCGGACGGGCCGGAGGTTACGGTGGCGGAGCCGCAGCAGGATGTGTTTCTGCTGCTGTGATTCACTGCGGAGTCCTCAAGCCGGCTAGCCCCCCGCCCGTCCGGCGTCCCGCAGAACGCGCTCGTACTCGCGTTCGAAACTCCGGCCCAGCGTCGTGCGAAGCCACACTTCCGTGGGCCCCTCGAATTCGGGGAGTGGAGGGCCGGAGGCCAGGTCGAAAAGCACCGACTGGACAGCGTCCAGATAGCGCTGGTTGCTCGCGCGGTCCGTGCCCGCCGAGTCCTCTCCGTACCGCTGGTCGATCATCGTCCGGGCGGCGCGGTCGCGCCAGTACCCGGCAACGGTGGCGTCCATTGCGATGTCCCGAAAAAGCGCATGCGTGGCCGGATCCTGCGACAATGAGAGATACGTCAGGAGGCCAAACGGTCTCATGTCTTCCGGGTCGAACGCGGCGAGCATCCCATCGCCCCAGTCGCGAAGCAGCTCGTCGGCGAGCCAGGAATCGAACCGGGGAAGGTCGTCAGGGCACAGCTCCCGGGACAGAAGCCTCGCTCCCAGGGCCGACCCCAGTCGCCCCCGCACTATCGTGTCCGTCTCCGCCGCTTCTTCGAGTGCGTCGAACGCGGCAGCGACCCACCCGCCATCGGCCGGACATCCGACCTGGAAGAGGTGGAAGATCGGCAGGTCCCTCGTCGCCACCAGGTGAGGCACCGTCGTCGGATCGTCGGGCAGACCAAGCCGTGCCAACGACTTCGGAGGCTTCTCCTGGGCGGCCAGGCCGACCGGGACGAATGTGCCGAGAATCGTTGTGAGGGTGGCGGCGGAAAATGGTTTTCGGATGTTCATCATGACCCTCGGAGGCGGCGTGGCCTCGTCGGACAACGAGAGGGCTGTGCCTGGTTCCAATATAACCTGTCCTTTTCTAGCCGCCTGATGTCGCCCAGCCGCAGTTCGCTCGTGGAGGTGGCTCTGCCGGTTCCGTTGGCCCGGGCCTTCAACTATCGCCTGGCCGGTCCGGTTCCCCGGCCTGGAACGCGCGTGCGGGTGCCCTTCAGGAACCGCACCGTGGTGGGCTGGGTCCTGGGTCCGGGGTCGGAGGTCGCGGGCCTGAGAGAGGTGGTCTCGGTACTCGAGCAGGAACCCTCCATCGACACCGAGCTGTGGGGCCTCGCGCAATGGGTGGCGAAGTACTACGTGGTGCCCCTCGGAGTCGTGCTGCGCGCGATGCTCCCCGCGCGCATGGCGAACCCCTCCGCCACGGAGCCGGCGCCCGCGCGTCGCGCGATGGTCCGCGTGACCCACTCGATGGGAACCCTTGAGGAACTGGACCGGATCTTCGGCCGGGCGAGGCGGCAGCGTGAGGCGTACGAACAGCTCGTGGGCGCGGGTGGAAGCCAGGCGCTGGCCACGCTGCTGGAAGGCGGTTTCAGCCGCGGCGTGATCGGGGGGCTGGAGGAGAAGGGGCTCGTGCGCGTGGCGAAGGAGGTGGTCGTAAGGGACCCGTTCCGGGACGAGGCGGTCGAGGCGGAGCCGGTGCACGCTCCCACGCCGGCCCAGCGCAAGGTCCTGGCGCGGCTCGGGGGTGCCCTGGGGGACGGGGGCGGGGCCTTTCTCCTGCACGGGGTGACCGGTTCGGGGAAGACGCTGGTCTATATCGAGCTGATCCGGCGGGTGGTGGCGGGGGGCGGGGGCGCGGTCGTGCTGGTGCCCGAGATTGCGCTGACCCCGCAGACCGTCGCGCGTTTCCGGCAGGCCTTCGGCGACCTGGTGGCCGTGCTGCATTCGGGGCTCTCGGACGGCGAGCGCCAAGACGCCTGGCGTCAGTTGCGATCCGGCGAGAAGCGCATCGCGGTGGGCGCCCGCTCGGCCGTCTTCGCCCCGGTCTCGTCTCTGGGCGCCATCGTGGTGGACGAGGAGCACGACGGCAGCTACAAGCAGTCCGAAGCACCGCGGTACAGTGCGCGCGACGTGGCCGTGGTGCGTGCCCGGCACACCGGCGCGGTCTGCGTGCTGGGCTCGGCCACGCCCTCGCTCGAAAGCTGGATGAACGCGCGCTCGGGGAAGTACGCGCTTCTCGAGCTGCCCGACCGGGTCGGCGGCGGCGTCCTTCCAGAGGTGCGTGTCGTCGACCTCAGGGTGCGCCCGCCCGAGGCGCCACCGGCGGCCGCCGGTCCCCGCCCCGCCCCGGACGACGCCCCCACCCCGCCCCCACCCCACCCGCGCATCCTGTCACCGATGCTCGCGGACGCCGTGCGGCAGCGGCTGTCGCGCCGGGAACAGACCATCCTCCTCCTCAACCGCCGCGGCTACGCGACCTTCGCGCTCTGCGAGAGCTGCGGCGCCGTGGGCGAGTGCGTCGACTGCTCGGTTTCCATGACGCTGCATCGGGCGCGCCGCCGCATGATCTGCCACCACTGCGGCCACGCCGAGGACCCGCCGGCGCGCTGCACCCGCTGCGGTTCCCGCGAGATGACGTACGGAGGGCTCGGCACGGAGCAGGTCGAGCGCGTCCTGGTCGAGAGCTTCCCGGGCGCACGGGTCGCGCGCATGGATATGGACACGACGAGGGGGAAGTGGGCGCACCGGGACATCCTGGAACGTGTCCGCAAGGGGAAGGTGGACATCCTCCTGGGGACGCAGATGATCGCGAAGGGCCTCGATTTCCCCCGGGTGACGCTGGTGGGGGTCATCAACGCCGATACCGGGTTGCATCTGCCCGACTTCCGGAGCTGCGAACGGACCTTCCAGCTGCTGTCCCAGGTGGCGGGGCGGGCGGGGCGGGGGAGTCTGCCGGGCGAGGTGGTCATTCAGACCTACGTGCCGGACCACTATGTGGTGCGCGCGGCGGTCGCCCACGACTACCGGGGATTCGTGGAGCGCGAAGTGGGGGCGAGGACCGATCCTCCCTATCCGCCTCACCTTCGCATGGCTCGGATCCTTCTGAGCAGTCCGGTCCAGGCCGACGCAATGGCCGCCGCCGAGTCGCTGGACGAATGGTTGCGGGATCGTCGCCTCGAGGGCGTCGAAGTGCTTGGGCCGGCCCCGGCCCCGATCGAAAGGCTACATGGACGTTTCCGCTGGCACGTTCTGCTTCGAGGCGGTGTCGCGGGCATCGGGCGGACGCTTCGGTCGGTTGCGGCGAAGTTCCGGGCCAGGGGATCCGATGTTCGCGTCTCGCTCGACCGCGACCCCCTGCATCTCATGTGACGCGGCGCCTTGCCGATGCGGTGTCTGGCCGCTCTTGCCGCGCGCGGCAATTTCACCACGCCCTGCTTGGCGTTATTCTCGTTAGTAGGTCCCGTGTGCGTTGAGGCTTCGGTTCTTCATCGAGGAGGCAGGCGTGAGCTGTCTGGCGTTGAACGCGTCATATGAGCCGCTAATGATCGTCCCTTCCCGAAGGGCGATCCGCCTTGTGCTGGACCAAAAGGCCGAGGTGCTCGAAGAGGATGCGCACCGTGCCTTCCGCTCCGTCCGGGTGCACCACCCCTGCCCGGTGGTCATCCGGCTGGTGCGTTACGTGCACGTCCCGCGCCGTTTCCGGAGACAGGTCACGAACACCTTCCTCTTCGCACGTGACGGCTACGCCTGCCAGTACTGCCAGCGCAACAAGCGGCAGCTGAAGAACCGCGAGTTCCTCACGCGCGACCACATCCTCCCGATCTCTCGGGGCGGGGACAATACCTGGCAGAATGTCGTCACCGCCTGCTCCACCTGCAATCACCGCAAGGGGAACCGTTTGCCCCGGGAGGCCGGCTTGCGTCTGCCGGCGCGTCCCGTCGAGCCGAACCACGTAGAGCTGGTCTGGGCCGTTAGAAGGGTGACGCCCATCCAGGCCAAGTACATCCGCATGTTCTTCGGTGAGGACGTAGTGCCGGTGGGGACGGATGGAGGGCCCACGACCGGATGGAAGAACACGTGAACGACGGCGCCGCCGGCCGGCGGCTTCCGCGGCCTCCGCCGACCCGTTCGGACGAGGGACAAGCCGAAGCGGACGACAAACACGCCGCGGGCGCGTCCCCACCCACGTCCGAGCGCCCGGCGTCGGTGCGGGAAGCCATGCAGCGCAGCCGGAGGTACAACCCCCGCCCGGCGCCACGTGCTCCTGCGCGTCGGCGAAAGCCTTCCCCCCAGCCAGGCCCGGTTCCGGCGCCCGTACGTGAACTCACCGATGGCCCGGTTCCGGAGATCCCCTCCCGCGAGGTCGAGGTCGGCAACGAGGTATGGAGCGTATTGCTCGAGGGGTCGTCCACGGTAGGAGCCGGAACCACGCCGGGGGCCCGGCTGCTCAGCGTGGCGCTGGAGGCGCCCGGAGACCACCCGAATCCCGAGGGCACCCACTACCTGGTGGCGCCGGACCTCGACGATGTGGACGAAAGCGTGCTCAGGGAACTGGTGACGAAGGCGATGGGCAATCCTGACGCGGCACGGGCGTCCCCCCGTCCCGCCGGCAAACCTCGAGGACGCGGGCGTTTCCGGCGCCGCAACCGTTGAATCGCCACCACCTGGCGGCGCTAACACCATGTCCCTCGCTCGTGTCCATGTTGTTGCAACCCCGGTGGTGCTCAACGGGAAACGTGCAACAGGTGTCTAGTTTCAAGAAATGAAGGAACACTCGGACGCCGAGTTGGTGATCCAGGCGCGTGCCGGCGACGGGGAGTGTTTCGGAGAGCTGGTCCTGCGGTATCAGCGGCCGGCCTACTCCGTGGCGCTGTCCGTCATCGGCAGACACCAGGACGCCGAGGACGCGGCCCAGGAGTCCTTCATGGTCGCTCTGGAGCGGCTTGACGAGTGCCGGAATCCGGCCCGGTTCGCCGGCTGGCTTCTGGCGATTGTGCGGAACCGCTCTCGCAACCTCATACGCAGGGAGAGCCTGCGGAGAGGGGACGAGATACCGGCGAGCGCGAGTTCTTCCGGCCCCAGTCCTGAGCGTGCCGCCGACATATCGGCCCTGAGGGGCAGGCTTACGGAGGCTTTGAATACATTGAGCGAAGTGCAGCGGGAGATCGTTCTCCTACACGACCTGGAGGGGTGGAAGCACGCCGAGATTGCCGAAAGGCTCGGCATGCCCTCCGGCACCGTCAGGTCCCACCTGCACTTCGCCCGCAAGGCGTTGAGGGTTCAGTTGTCCGAATGGAAGGACTACGGAAAGGGCGTCTGAGATGAACACGGAAAACGGAGATCGGAAGCCGCGCCGGGGCTCCCCCCCGGTTGGCGACACGAACGGAAATCCCACGCGCGAGGCGCGCGCCTCGCTGGAGATCGTGGACCCGGGTTACGGGCTTCCAGGGTACTGGGAGCGCTTCCACGCCACGGTCATGGAGCGCGCGTCATTCGAACTGGCGAGGCGGCGCAGGCTCGCCCGCGAGTCAGTGGCCGTGGTGCTCTCCGGCTGGTCCCGCAGGCTGATCCCGGTGGCTGCCGCGGCGGCTGTCGTGGCTGCCTTCCTGCTTGGCAGCGAGGTGCGTCACGCGGCCGATGCCGCGCCGCCACTGGTGTTGGAGGATGTGCTCGCAGCCGAAATCGAAGACGTGGCGCTGCAGGTGGTAGTGGGCGGCCAGATCCCTGCGAACCCGGTGGCCTTCATGGCCCTGGTGGAAGGAAATGTTCCGTAATATGGCGGGTGCAAGGAAAGCCAGCGTTCTTTCGATCGCGCTCCTCGTCGTCACCTTGGCCGCCGGATTCTTCGGGGGCGTGGCGTGGCAGAGGAGCCAGGTGGTTTCCGTTCAGCCGGATGAGGGTGAGGCCGAGCCCACGCCCGACCGGAGCGAACGTCGCATGGTGATCGACGAACTGGGGCTGGAGCCCGGCAAGCGCACCGAAGTCGAGGAGATCATTCAACACTTCATGGTCCAAATGCGGGCACTGCATGGCGAATTCGAGCCCATGCGGGTCCAAGTGCAGGAGTTGAACGACGAGTACGAACAAACGTACCGGCCGAGACAGCGGGATCTCTACCGCCAGGCCCGGGACTCGATCAAATCCATCCTGGCGCCCGATCAGCGCGTCCTCTACGACTCGCTGCTGGCCGTGAGATACGGCAACGGGGATCGCGATCGCGACGGGTCAGGAGCAGGGCGCGACAGAGGTGGCCCGGATGGCGGGAGAGAACGATAACATGAGACGAAAATCGATCCTGATTGCATGCGGCATGGCAGTCCTGGCGTCGGCTTCGGGGACCGGAGCCGCCGCGCAGGATGGCATGCAGACGGTGTCGCTCCAGCGCGCGGTCGAGCTGGCCCAGATCCACAGTCCCCAGCTGGCCCAGACCCAGGCGAGCGTGATCAACGCAGGCAGCGGCCGCCGACGCGCACTGGGGTCCTTTCTGCCCAACATCAGTATGAGCTCGGGCGCCTCGGTGAACAGTTCGAGCCGCTTCGATCCCAACACACAGCGTGTCGTCGAGGGCAGCAGCGACTCCTACAACGCGGGCTTGAGCGCGAACTACCAGATTTTCCAGGGCGGCCGCAAGTACTCCGAACTCGACCGTACGGCTTCGGCACGCAGGGAAGCGGAGGCGCGCCTGCAGAGCCAGCGTTATTCTATCGTGCTGCAGACCACGACCCTCTACATGAACGCATTGCGCCAGCGTGACCTGGTGAGGGTGGCGGAAGCCAGCCGGCAACGCGCGGAAGAGAGCCTGGGAATCACCAGGGCCCGCTTGAGCGGCCGTGCCGCCACACGTTCGGACACGCTGCGTGCACGCCTCGAGCTTGCGAATGCGCGCCAGTCGCTCCTGCAGGCGGAGAACCAGCTGCGGGCAGCGCACTTTGCCTTGGGCCGGCAAGTAGGCATGGACGGTCCCGTCGCGCCGGTCGACATGGGCGACCTGGCCCCGGCGCCTCTTGCGCTGGCCGAGTCGGAGATCATCGCTCTTGCCGTGTCCGTGTCGCCCGCCGTCCGCGCCGCCGAGGCGGCGGCCTCCGTGGCCAGATCCTCTCTGGGAAGCGCCAGGAGTGCGTACCTGCCGTCTCTTTCGGCGACATCCAGCTATTCCTGGGCGAACCAGGACCGGTCGTTCACGGGTGGCAACACGAGCTGGAGTTTCCGGGTATCGGGCAGCTACACGCTCTTCGACGGTTTCGGCCGCGAGCAGAGCCTCAGCCAGGCGAACGAGAGCCGCCGCGTGGCCCGCCTTACCGAAGAGGACGCCCGGCGGGGCGTGCGGCAGGACGTGGACGCCGCGCTCCGAACCCTCGAGACGCAGGAACAGGCGATCGCAATCGCGCAGGAGGCCTTCGACGTTGCCGTGGAGGACCTGAGAATCAACCGGGTGCGCTATGAGGCCGGTGGCGGCACCATCCTCGACTTCCTCGCCAGCCAGGTGGCGCTGGACCAGGCCGACGCGAATTTGGTGTCGGCGCGGTACGACTACGCGCTCGCCAAGGCCGAACTCGAATCAATCGTCGGGAGGCAACTCTAGATGAAGAATGCGGCCAAGGGAGGGGCGCCATGACGCCCCCAACGAACGGTTCGGTGCGCAACGGCGCCGTCATCCGCACCGAGAACCTTCGCAAGTACTACGTTCTGGGCGCCGAGACGGTGCGAGCCGTGCGGGGCGTGGACATGACCGTGCACCGCGGCGAATTCGTCGCGATCATGGGTCCCTCCGGGAGCGGCAAGTCCACCTTCATGAACCTGATCGGCTGTCTGGACACGCCCACGGCCGGGAGCTACTGGCTCAACGGCCGCGAGGTCTCCGAGCTTTCGGACAATCAGCTGGCCCGGGTCCGGAACCGCGACATCGGGTTCGTCTTCCAGACCTTCAACCTGCTTCCGCGGGCGTCGGCGCTCCACAACGTAGAGCTGCCGCTCATCTACGCGGGCATGCGGGCAAAGGACCGCAAGAAGCGCGCCGAAGAGAAGCTGGTGCGGGTCGGTCTGGGGGATCGGATGCATCACAAGCCGCCGGAGCTGTCGGGTGGGCAGCGGCAGAGGGTGGCGATCGCCCGCGCGCTGGTCAACGATCCGGCGCTGCTCCTGGCCGACGAGCCCACCGGGAACCTGGACTCGCAGACCTCGGCCGAGATCGTCGAAATCCTGGCCGCGCTCAACAACGCCGGCCAGACGATACTGTTGGTAACTCACGAATCGGACATTGCGTCCGCTGCGTTCCGCCAGGTCCATCTCAAGGACGGACTGGTCGAGCGCGACTTCATGAACGAAGGGATGGAAATCTGATGCGCAACCTGATGCGAAAAACGGCTCGCGGGCGAGGAGCTCTTACAGCGGCCTGGACCGGGGCGGCCGTTGCGCTGCTCGGCACCCTGGCCTGCGAGCAGGCGGAAGAGACCGAAGGCATCTCCATTCAGTCGACTCCGGCGGAACTCCGCGGCATGCGGATCACCGCGGAAGCCAGCGGGCAGCTGGAGCCGGTCCTGAAGGTCGAGGTCAAGTCCAAGGCCTCCGGCGAGATCCTGGAGCTCTTCGTGGACTCGGGCGACGAGGTCGAGCTCGGCGACACTTTGGCCAAGGTCGATCCCCGTGACGTGGAGAACGCGTGGGATCAGGCGGATGCCGACCACGACGTGGCTCAGGTACGGATGGATCTTGCCAAGGAACAGCTGGAACGTAGCAAGGAACTCCTCGCCGCGGAGGTGATCTCCCAGCAGGAAAATGAATCGCGGGAGCTTGAGTTCGCCAACGCCCAGGCCTCTCTGGTTCGTGCGACGACCAACCGCGAACTGGCGGCGCTCAAACGCGCGGACGTGACGATTACAGCGCCCATGGCGGGCACGATCCTGGAGAAGCAGGTCGAATACGGCCAGGTGATCCAGTCGGCCACGCAGAACGTTTCGGGCGGCACCACGCTCTTCATCATGGCCAACCTCGACAACATGCGCGTGCGCACCCTGGTCGACGAGACCGACGTGGGCAAGCTCGAGGCGGGGCTGCCGGCCACCGTGAGCGTGGAGGCGTTCCCGGATCGTGATTTCCAGGGGTACATCGAGAAGATCGAGCCGCAGGCGATCGCGCAGCAGAACGTCACCATGTTCCCGGTGATCGTGTTGCTCGACAACCGTTCGGGCCTCCTGAAGCCGGGCATGAACGCCGAGGTCGAGGTGCTCGTGGACGAGCGGGCGGAGACGCTGGCCGTGCCCAACAACGCGATCGTGCAGCCCCAGGAGGTACAGGCCGCGGCCGAGGTGCTGGGCATGGATCCGGAAGGGGTGTCGGTGGACTTCCAGTCTTTCGGGACCCTGATGGGACAGGCCGCGGCCCGCTTTGCCGAGCTGGAAGGCGCCAACTCGGGAGGCGGCAGGATGGCCGCGGGTGGATTTCCGGGCGGTCGCGGTGGCGGCTGGGGTGGAGGGGCCGGGGGTGGAGCGCAGGGCGCGGCGACGGACGACGGAGACGCGGAATCCGGTGACGCAGGGACCGATGGCGTGGAGACGGAGTCCGCGGAACCGAATGGCATGCCGTCAATGGCCGAGATACGGGAAAAGATGATGTCCGGGGAGATCTCGCAGGATTCCGCGCGGGCGCTTTGGAGTCAGATGCAAGGGCAGGGTCAGGGGGGGCAGGGTGGAGGCGCCGCCGCCGGTGCGGGACGGATGAATGCAGGCGCGGATGGCGGCGGAGCGCAGGCGGGCGCCGCTGCGGGTGGAAACCGCCCAGCCGGCATGGGAGGGCAGGGTGGAGGCGGTCGTGGTGGAGGTGCCGGGGCCGGTCGCGGCGCAGGTGGTTTTGGCGGCGGCTTCGGTGGCGGGATGATGGCTGCCATGGGTGGGGGCAACGATTTGCCCTACCGGCCCGCCGTCGTCTTCGTGATCGACGACGCCGGCAACATCGCGCCGCGTCCGGTGGTTATCGGGTTGAGCGACTGGGACTTCGTCGAAGTCCTCGCGGGGCTGCAGGAGGGTGAACAGCTCGCCCTCATCGGAGCCGCCCAGCTGCAAGCCCGGCAGCAGGCCCAGATGGAGCGGATGCGGCAACGCATGCGGCCTTTCTGATCCCCGCGAACACCCGCTCCGTTCGTACATGACAAGCTAGCCAGAAGGGGTTCCGTCCATGTTCGTCCTCAAAGAGACCATCAACGTCGCACTGGCGTCGATTCGCGCCAACGCGCTTCGTTCCTTCCTCACCACGCTGGGCATCGTGATCGGCACGGGTGCCGTCATCACGATGGTAGCGCTGGGCGAGGGCGCGCAGCGGGCGGTGCAGGCGCAGATCGAGCGCATGGGGACCAACGTCCTCACCATCCGTCCCGGGCAGAACATGTGGGGCGGTGTGCGTGGTGGAAGTACACGCCTGGAAGAGAGCGATGCGCTGGCTCTTCGCGACCAGATGGGGGCCATGTACGACATTGCCCCGGAGGCCGAGACCCGTCTGCAGATTTCGTACCTGAGGTGGAATTCCTCCAATCAGGTGGTCGGGACCTGGCCCTCCTTCTTCGACATGCACGAGCGGCACCTCGAGCACGGCCGCGTCTTCAACGAAGGAGAACTCCAGGGCCGCCGGCGGGTCGCCGTGCTGGGCTATTCGATTCCGGAAGCACTGAGCACCCCGGCCGCGCTGCTCGTCGGCCGCGAAATCCAGATTCGCGGTATCCGCTTCGAGGTGATCGGCGTGCTCGAAGAAAAGGGCAGCATGGGGTGGGAGAATCCGGACGAGCAGGTCTACATTCCGCTCTCGACGGCCCTGTACCGGGTGATGGGCAACCGCGACTGGCTTCGCGCAGTTTACGTTGCCGCCCCTTCGCCGGAGGAGCTGGAACCGGCCTGGGGCGAAATCGACCGGATCATCCGGCGCGAACACCGCATTCGGGCCACCGAGGACGCCGACTTCAGGATCCAGCAGGCCTCCGACTTTCTTGAGACCCTGGGCGAGACCGCCGAGACCTTCACCATGCTGTTGGTGGGCATCGCCGGCGTGAGCCTGCTGGTGGGCGGTATCGGCATCATGAACATCATGCTGGTCAGCGTCACCGAACGGACCCGCGAGATCGGGGTCCGCAAGGCGCTGGGCGCCACCCGCAAGGCGATCCTCGTCCAGTTCCTGATTGAAGCGCTGGTGCTCTGTTTCCTGGGAGGGATTCTCGGAGTGGGATTCGGCTTCCTCAGCGCCGAATTTGTGACCCGGCTCTATGAGCGAGACACTGCGGTTGCGGTTCAGGCGGTCATTGTGGCCATGGGCTTCTCGATCGTGATCGGCCTCTTCTTCGGGATCTGGCCGGCCCGGCGCGCCTCCACCATGGATCCGATCGACGCCCTGCGGTACGAGTAGCGGATAGGGGACGACCGCCGCCGTCTACCCTCGCGGCCGAGGGTAGACGATCTTCACCGACTCCTTGCGCCTGACAACCGTAAGCACAATAGGGGTATCGAGTTCGGCTAGCAGCAGACGAAAACCCCTTACGTCCTCGAAGGTCTTGCCTTCCACAGACACGATGACGTCGCCGGGAAGGAACCCCGCCTGCCGTCCCGGGCTCATCGGGGCCACGTCCTCGACCAGGATGCCCTTCTCAACGCCGAAGTAATCGCGCCCCAGTTCCGTGGTCAGATCCCGCACCAGCACCCCTCCCGGAACAAAAACCACGGGGCCGCCAAAAAGCCGGGGGGTCAGCACCGAGAGTGGGCCTCCGACCAGACTTTCGAGCCCTATCGTCAACTCAGTCGCTCCACCACCGGCCGACGGGGGCGCCTCCGCTTCGGCACCCGGGACACCGGTCTGCTGCAACCTCACGGACACATCGCTACCGTCCTCCCGGGGCCGCACGACCACGCTTCCAGAGGTGGTCTGCGATCCGACGGTGACGGTCCAGGTGGCCGAATCCACTTCGAATCCTTCCGGAAACATGATCCCCGGGGTGTGCCACGGCCACGGTACGGCGGCGGGCGAGTAGCCCAGAAACGCGTCCACGATGGAGTCGAAGCGCGCCATGGTACGCTTGAGGTGGTCAAGGGGGTTGGGAGCGACGAATGCGGGAGCCGGATCCGCGACCACGGTCACCTCGTTCCGGTCCCCGTTTCGGCCGACGACAAGAAGGACGGACTGCCCGGGCTGCAAGTCGGAGGTGAAACGCAGCCATGTTTCGTAGGTGGAAAGCGGATTGCCGTCAACGGAGACAAACCAGTCGCCAGGAACGATATCCGCGAGGTCGGCGGGGCTGTTCGGGTAGACGCCGGCGACGAGGAACCGAACAGGGTTCCGGGGAGCCTCCGCTGGCGGGACCTCGACCATGCCGAGGCTGATCCCGATCCATCCCTGCTCCGCCAAGTCCAGAGTATCCTGTGCCGCGTTCGCGGCCGGCACCGCCGCAACACTCGCGATCACTGCCGCCAGGACCCCGAGCAGGCCGGGTGATCCCGGAACGGGACGAAGACGAGGGTTCACGGCTTCAGCGCCAATCCGCCATGAACTGACGAATGGTCTGGTCGCGCTCAGCCAGCGAACGTAGGAAGAGCTCGGGCCAGAACTGGTCGCCGGGAGACTCCTCCATGGCCGCGCGGCTGGCGGCCATCACCGTCTCGAGCGCGGCCAGTTCCACGGCGGGATCCCGGGAACGACGCTGCAGTCCCTGGGCGCCCACGAATTGCTGGTAACCTTCTCCATAG
This sequence comes from Longimicrobiales bacterium, assembly GCA_965208295.1. Classification (GTDB taxonomy): domain Bacteria; phylum Gemmatimonadota; class Gemmatimonadetes; order Longimicrobiales; family Gaopeijiaceae; genus Bin94. The sequence goes on from OZ242328.1 coordinate 4,323,034, forward strand.
ACGTTCAAATACCGTTTGGCTGCATCGTCCACGGCCGCGCTCCACTCCTCCATCGAGGCATAGGACGCCGGCCCGGATCCGGAAGCCGCGCTGCCGATGCCTGCCGGGGCAGAGCCCGTCATCCAGCCAAGGGTGGTGCCGCCTACGAAGATCACCAGGGCAGCCGCCACCTGCAGCCACTTCCGCCACAGGTGGACGTTGTCGCGGCGGCCGAAGATCAGGCCCGCCGCCATGAGCTTGTTCTCGAGTTCGTGCCAGCCACCGGGAGGGGGAAGCACCGCGGGGAGGTCGCCCAGCGCCTCGGTCTGGGACCGCAGGGCATCCAGCTCCCGCCGCAGACCGGAATCTCCCTCCAGGACCGCCCATTCTTCCGGCGTCGGCGGCTCATCGACCAGCCGAGCCAACTGTTCCAGATTTAAACGCTCCATGCTTCGATTTCCTTGTGACGTGATTCGTTTTCATATCCCTTGAGCATGAGCCGCATCTTCGCCCGCGCCTTGAACAGCTGCGACTTGGACGTTCCCGAGGTCACCCCCAGGGCGGAGCCGATTTCTTCGTGGGTGTAGCCTTCGACATCGTGCAAAATCAATACTTTTCTCATTCCGTCGGGGAGCTGTGCGAGCGCCTCCTCCAGCTTGCGCTGCATGAGCGTGTCCCCCATGCGGGGCGGCACCGGGATGACATCGGGCAGTGGCGCCTCGCGTTTCCGTCTGTTCTTCTCCTTCCTGACCGCCTGGAGCGCCGAATTCACGGCGATCCGGTGCAGCCAGGTGGAGAAACGGGCCTCGCCGCGGAAGGTGGGAAGAGCCCGGATGGCTCGAATCCACGCTTCCTGGGCGTAGTCCTCCGCCAGGTCATCGTCGCCCGCGATCCGCCGCACCACGGCGTACACCCGGGGGGAGTAGCGGTCGTAGAGGGCCCGGACGGCCCGGCCGTCTCCCTCGCACGCGCGGCGAATCAGTTGGGCTTCGATGTCTCTGAATCCAGGTTGTGGTGCCCGTGGGCACGTTTGAACCGGATGGACTGCTCCCGCTGGAACAAGCCCTGCTTCCCTGCCGTCAACCATGAGACGCGGTCATTGCAATTTAGGGTTGCCCGGGCGGTCCGTGGACAAACCCTCGCGAGCACCCAGAGCGGTGAGGCGCCGGGCTGGCAAGGTGCGACGAGAGGTGAATAGCGGCGCTATTCGCCCGAGGAGGAACGCAGAGCGAAGCCTTTGAGAGGTGGTATGTATACTGTACATTACATTATGTAATGTTTTCTTGACATCATGAACAAACTTGAGCGAAGCGGTCCAGCGAGGATGCATCGCCGCTCGAATGCCGGGAGGGGTTTTTCCACGGGCTGCTGCCGCCCGCTTCCACCCCGGCAGCGCGAAGGCCAGCTTTCAGCGCCACCATCCTCACACCCCCTTCAACCCCCGGACCCCCTGATGAGCCACCCAGCCCCCGACCTCCCCGGCGCCGCCTTCCTGGAATGCGGCGCCACCGGCGAAACCTTCCAGTCCGAGCAGCTGATCGGTCTCTCACCGGCCGGCAAGCCGCTGCTCGCCCGCTACGACCTCGACGCCATCCGGGACCGCTTCACCCCCGAGGCCGTCGCCTGCCGCCCACCCACGCTCTGGCGCTACCAAGAGGTGCTGCCGGTGCGTGACCGCGCCTGCCGGGTCACGCTGGGCGAGGGGTTCACGCCGCTGCTGGAGGCGACCCGCATGGCCCGCTCGCTTGGGGTGCGGAGGCTGTGGATCAAGGACGAGGGACAGAACCCAACCGGCTCCTTCAAGGACCGCGGACTGTGCATGGCCGTTTCCCGCGCCCTGGAACTCGGCGCGCGCGAGCTGGCGATCCCGTCCGCGGGCAACGCGGCCGGATCCACCGCGGCCTACGGCGCCGCCGCCGGGATGCCGGTCCACGTCGTCGTGCCGACGGACACGCCGGCACCCATCCTGGCCGAGATCCGGGCGCTGGGAGCCGATGTGCAGCTTCTGGAGGGTCTGATCAGCGATTGCGGCAGGATCGTTCGGCAACGCTGCGACGAGGCCGGATGGTGGGATCTGTCCACCCTGAAGGAGCCGTACCGGCTGGAGGGGAAGAAGACGATGGGATACGAGCTGTTCGAACAGCTGGGGGGACGCCTTCCGGATGCGATCGTGTATCCCACGGGGGGCGGCACGGGGCTGATCGGCATGTGGAAGGCCTTTGACGAGATGGAGGCGCTGGGCTGGATCGGGGACGAACGGCCGCGGATGTTCTCGGTCCAGGCCGCGGGATGCGCCCCGATGGTGCGGGCGTGGGAACGCGGTCTGGAGGAGGCGGGGATGTGGGAGGACGCCGTAACGTACGCGGCCGGGCTCAGGGTGCCGGGGGCGGTGGGGGACTTTCTGATTCTGCGCGCGATCCGGGAGTCGGGGGGTGGGGCGGTGGCGGTGCCGGACGGCGAAATGGAGGATTGGGTGGGGAAGATGGGGGCGGTGACCGGGATCTTCGCGGCGCCGGAGGGAGGGGCCACGGCCGCCGCGGTGCCCCGGCTGCGCGACATGGGACTGATCGGTGCCGGAGACGAGGTGGTCCTCTTCAACACCGGCAGCGGGCTCAAGTATGTGGGAATGGAGCCGGTGGCGTGACTCAGCCTCCGGACTGGAAGCGGTAGCTGAGCTCCGGCAGCGGGATCAGCGTTGTGCGTGGCGGCCGCCGATCCTCGGGATTCGGGCGTTTCAGGGCGAGAGCCCGGTTGAGGTAGATGTTCATGGACACCGCGTGCCGCGACCCGATGTCCCAGTTGAGGCCGGTCGGGATGCGAGCGATCAGGCCGTAGCCGGTGCCCTCCTCCGCACGGGCCACGATCCCCCACAGCCCCACGCCCACGAACGGTTCGACCTTGTAGGAGCCCACATACTGCCTGGCGGTGACCGAAAGGCTCAGGTCACGGAACTGCCAGGTTCCCGCCTGCACTTCGAGGCCCTGGTGCGCCCACCGGTGCTCGACGACCAGGGCCACCGTGCTCGCGCCGCCCAGGGAGATCCCGAAGCGGTACTGGGCCGAGGCGGCGCCGGTTGTAGCAAGGGTCAGGGAAGGGGCGAGGATCGCCGCCGCGAGGAGGGGCCGGAGCGCCCAGGTGACGGTGCGGGGCGGGGTGGGGGCGGGGGGCGACAGCGTCATGACGCGGGAGTATACTGGATCGACGGGGTGGTTTCCAGACCGGGAATAGAGAATCCGGCCCGATCATCCGTATCCAAGAGACCAGGGCGGAATTCACCCGATGATACCCGTGGCGCAGAGTCTTGTTCACCCGGCGCGCTTCGCGTGTCTCCATGTCGTGGGGATCGCGGCCCTCGCCTTTTCCGCCTGTGTGGCGCCGGACCGGCATGTCGATGCCGACGCGCCGTTGCCCGCGGCAATGCTCGAATGGCTGGCGCCCGATTCCGTGCGCGGCCACACGGTAACGGACGGTGTCTTTTACCATTTCGCCTGGTCCGCACGCGGTCCCTGGGCGCTCCACCTGGTGGCGGCCGACCTCAACCGGTGCGAACTCGAACTCGTCGTGGTTCCGGCGCTGGCGGAGGACGGAACGACCCGCATGCGCAAGACCGTAACGGCAATGTCGCCGGATGGCGAGGTCGTGGCTCTGGCCGGAGTCAACGGCGACTTCTTTTCCCCGGGCGGTGCGCCGGTGGGGCCGGAGGTCACGTCCGGGACGGAACGCAGTTCGCGTCGGCCGGCCATAGCGTGGGACGGAGGCCGGGTTCCCCGGATCGGACCCGATGCCTCGTCCGCCGACGCGACGGAGGGGCTTCAGGTGGTGGGGGGATTCCCCGAGTTGCTGGAAGACGGAATCCGGGTGGGGGACCTTGAGGTGGGGGACCGGCCGGGCTTCGCGGCGGCGCGTCATCCGCGTACCGCGGTGGGGTTCGATCCCGCCAGCGGTCTTCTCTGGCTGGTCGTGGTGGACGGACGCCAGATGCCCCATTCGGCCGGGATGTCGTTGCCCGAGCTTACGGAACTCTTCCTGGCACTTGGCGTGGAGGAGGCGCTTAACCTCGACGGTGGTGGATCCTCGGTGATGAACGTGGGCGGGCGCGTGGTCAGCAATCCGTCGGATGCTACGGGGGAGCGCCCGGTTGGCAACAGTCTGTGGCTCGTGCAGGACGGGGCTGCCTGCGAAACCGGTCAGCGCGGCTCCGATTCCCAGGTCAGCGACAGTCCCACGTAGCCGCCACGGTCGGGCCCGGGCTCGAAGTAGCGCCCGCCGAAGGCGTTGACCACGACCGAAGACGCGTAGCGCGCGTCGGTCACGTTGGTCACGGCGGCGAACGGTGAGAAGCGCAGACTACCCGCGCGGATGCCCGTGGCCCCGAAACGCAACTCGACGAGGGTGAAGCCGGCGGCGGTGGCGTCGTTGGCGTCGTTGGCGTGAACCTCGCCTCTGGTTTCGGTGCGCAGCTCGCCGAACCAGACTCCGCGACCCATCCGAACCGCGGCCTCCAGCCGGTGCGGCGCGAGGCCGGGGACGCGGTTGCCGTCGAAGGTGTTGTCTCCGACAGTGAACTCGTCGAAGCGGGCGTCCACGTACCCGTACGCCAGCCGGGTGGTCAGCAGCGACGACAGCTCGGTGCGGGTGGAGAATTCCAACCCTCGGACCCGCGACTTGCCCGCATTCCGGTAGAAGCGCCGCCCGGGCGCGTCCGGGATCTCGAAGGGGACCAACTGGTTCGTCAAAGCGGTGTTGAAGACTGTGATATCGTAGGCGGCGCGGTTTCCCAGCGTGCCGCGGAGTCCGCCTTCGAGGGTCCATCCCCTCTGGGGTTCCAGTTCGGGATTGAAGCCGCCGGCGCGGTCGGGCTGGTTGGCGAGTTCGGTGGTGGTGGGCGTTTCGAAGGAGCGGGCGATCGAGGCGAAGACACCGTGATCGCCCAGATCGAGGTGCACTCCGAAGGACGGGCTGACGCCGCCCATGGCGCGGTCTCCGGAGTCGTTGGGGTTGTCGGTTCCCACCAGCCGATCATCCGCGTTGAAGTTGAAGCGATCGAAACGGAGGGCCCCCATCGCGTCCAGGCGCGCGCCCAGGGGTACCCGGATCTGCCCGAACGCCGCCATGGCGCGCACGTCTTCCTGCTGGTCCACCTGCAGGTCGCCCGCTTCACCTCCCTGATTGGCGTAGTTCCTGCGATCGTCACCCTGAAATTCCGCCTCCACCCCGAAGTCCACCCGGCCCGCCCGATCGCCCCCTCCCCACTCCCCCCCCACCGCCGCGCGCACGCCTCCACCGTTTCGCTTCAGGTCGATCACCCGTGTCGGGATCGGATTGTCCAGCTCCCGCCTCACCCCGTACGCCGAAAAGGCGCCCTCGAGCCCCCCCAGCGGTCCGGTCCAGCTCATCCCCGCCTGGCCCTGCCTGACGGCCTTGCGCGTCTTCCGCGCGACATTGAAGCCCCACGCCTGGTTGCTGCCTTCCCCGAACAGGTCGGCCGGAAGCGAACCCGGGTTGAGCGCGTCGAGATCGAGACCGCTCAGCTGAACCGTCAGGGTGCCGCCGCCGGCCGCCGAAGTCAGAGCAGCGTTGACGGTGGTACGTTCCGCCCGGCTGTACGGATCTTCCCCCGACTCGGAGGTGTTGTTCCGGAAGCCGTCAAAGATGCTCCGCGCCACGCTGGCCCGGAAACCGATTGCGCCGGCCGTCCCCGACCCCGTCGCCTGCAGCCTGAGCAACCCGTCGGAGCCCGCCACGACCGTCGCCTGCTGCCGGTAGGCGCCTCCGAACGGCATTGCACTACGAAACAGGATCACCCCGCCCGCGCCGTTCCCGTACAGCGCGGCAGCGGGCCCCCGCAGCGCCTCCACCCGTCCCAGCGAGCCCACGTCCAGGTGGTCCAGGGTGGTTTGGCCATCGGGAAGGGTCGCCGGAATCCCGTCGACGAGAACCTTGATGCCCCGGACGCCGAACTGGGAGCGGGCGCCGAAGCCGCGAATCGAAATCCTCTCGCCGACCGAGGCGTTGTAGCGGTTCTGCACCCTTACGCCAGGCAGGGCGTGCAGGGCCTCCTCGATGAAAAGTCCCGCGGTGCCCTCCGCGAGGTCGGGTCCGGCGACTACCGAGGCCGAGAAGGGGAGGCGGTCCAGCCGCACCGGCGACCGCAGTACGGACACCACGACGGGCGCGAGGGTGATCGTGTCACCCGCTTCGGTCTGGGCGTGGGCGGGGGACGCTGAAAGCGGCATGGCCGCGAAGGCCAGTCCCGTCAGCGCAAGCGTGCGTACGGTCACGGAATTCTCGACAGGGGTAGCTGAGAGGGGCTTGATGGAAGAGTTCGCTGATGGTAAGCCGGACGTGTCGCAGCCGACAATGCTCCCGGGCCACCCTCCAGGATCACTCTGGATTGGTCTGCAGATCCAGCCTTCCAAGCTGCCTTTCCCGACGAACGATCACCTGCTGTTCCTCGGTCAGACGCTCGGCATTCACGAGCGCTCGGGCGTCCGTCTCATCACCAATGTCCACGACGGCCACATCGAGCCTGGTGTCGGTCGGCACCCAGCATGCTCGGTAATACCCCGAGTCGTTTGTCGACACAACCATGCCGCCGCGGGTCTGCTGGACGTTGAGCCCCGTTGCCGCACCTCCCATATCGAACTCGTTCGACAGAATGCGGACGGTTGCATTCGGCACCGGCGCGCCTGCAGCATCGGTAACCCGGCCTACCAGGAAGCCGGAGCGGGAGCCTTCCATCCCTTCTTCGGGGCGCTCAACGTCCCTGCACAGTCCACGGATGATCCTGTCCACCCGGGGTGCCGTGAAGCTGACCTGAGCCGGGGTATCCGTGTCGGCGAGCACCTCCACCTCGAAGGGCTCGGGGGTGTAGGCGTACGGCTCCAGATAGGGATGACTGAAGGTGACCGAGTAGACGCCCGGATCAAGCCCCGCCAGCTGGAACTTCCCCTCGGCGTCCGTGAACGACTCGATCCCGGTTCCCACCACGAAGACCCGTGCATTGGGCAAAGCGGCCCGCAAAGTGTCGCGGACCACGCCCGCGATTCCGCCCCCGAGGTCGGATTCGAGAACCGTACCCTCGTTGCCGTGTACTCTGATGACATCGCCTCCCTGGACGATAATCTCCTCGAGAATCGCCGTGCCTCCGCCTGATATGAGGTTGGTTCCCATGCCGGCCTTTGGCATGCGGATCCTCCACTTGTTCACGATCCAGGTGCCGTTGGGCAGTGCTTCGAACTCCAGCGTGCCCCCGATGCCGCTGGTCAGGATCGTTCGCGGCAGATCGAGGTGTCTGTAGGTGAAGTCCAGTCGCTCGAGCCGGGATGTGTTCAGGTCGAGCCACAACGTGCCGCCGATATCGGGCAGTCGCCGGCCCGATACGGGCTCGAAGGCCAGCCCGATCAGTCCCGGGGCTTCCTGCGCGTCGGTCTTCAGGTTGAAGCAGTGGGTGTCCAGAAAGACATCGGACAGAAGGACTTCGGCGTCGGGTGCCCAATACAATGATTCTCGGGCGGTGACGCGGGCAAATCCACCGTTGACGAGGGAGTCCGCCGGCCGCGACACGTAGGGGGCTTGCGTGTAGGCGCGGTTATAGCTCCGCTGTTCGTCGATGACCGTGCGGCGTTCGGGCTCCAGACGCCGCACGATATTCATCATCTCGTACTGGTAGTAGCCGCGTTCCTGGGTCCAGGCCGCCGCGCTCAGCGCCTTGCGCGCCTCGTCCCATACACGCGTGACCGCCAGCCCTTCTTCGGGCCGCACGGTGCATTTGCGTTCGCCACCGGCCACCAGGCCCTCAAGGGTGATGACTTCCACAGCGGCCACGAGGTTCTGCGTGAGCGTCTCGCCCGACGCCAGGTCGAAGTAGTCGGAGAGCGTGGTCGCGTAACCGATCCGCTCGGCTCTCAGTCGATAGCTTCCCGGTGCTGGGGCGTTTAGCTGAAAGAGACCGCTACTGCGCGAAAGGGCGCGCTCGATCTCGTTGCCGTTCCGGTCCTCGAGGACGATCATTGCGCTGCCCAGGCCGGTTTCTCCGTCGGGGTCCAGGAGCCGGCCCCGTACCGATTGGGCGTATGCGTGGACGGGAATGCTCGCTGCCAGCAGCAGGGGCAGAATTGAGTAGATGAGGTGAACCGGGGCGCGTCTCACGGGGACCTCCAGGTGATGAGGTGGAATCCCTGGTATCCGGATCAAAGTAATACGCCGCGGGACATTCGGCATGTCCGGTGTTGGGCCAGCGGGTCGGGCCTGCGACAAGGGGACTGGGGAGCCGACCCGGCCCGGGCGCGAGTCGGGGATTGCCCGGAGGGTGGCCGGGAGCACGCGCGTGCCGGACCATGCGACTCCGACTTGAGCCGAATGGGCGGGCTGCCTACGTTGGCGTTCGTGTCTTGCAACCCCCCTGGTGCCCGCCAGGCGGGGAATCGCGGATCGGTGGCGGTGGTGCAGACTGCAGTCTTGCGTCCCGTCGATGTTCCGACAACGCCGAAGGGAGCCGGAAATGGCAAATAGAGGTGGTGGGCCGAGTGGCGGCCCTCCGCGCAAGTTCCTTCCTGTCGCCGTCCTGGTGGTGGCGATCGTCCCGTTCACTTCGGCCGCGATCGCGGCGCAGAGCCCGGGGTATGCGCCGGACCTGTACTACCGTCTGGTGGGCGTAGGGGAAGTGGCCGTCGCGCCCGACGGGGGTTTTGTCGCTTTCACGGTGACGACGGTGGTCGAAGACGAAAACCGCCGCCACCGGGAAGTTTGGCTGCAGCCACTGGAGGGTGGCCGGCCCACGGGTGACCCCTTTCCCGTGACCAGCTCCAACGAGGAGTCGAGCGCCCCCCGCTGGTCCCCCGATGGATCGCTTCTGGCGTTCTCGTCGACGCGGGGCGACGATCCCAACCCGGTCTGGTTTCTGCGCGTGCGTGGTGCGGGGGGCGAAGCATTTCACATCGACGGTGTCGAGGGCCTCCCGGTCTGGTCCCCCGATGGTGCCCGGATCGCCTACGTCGGCACGCCGGACGGGGATGCGACCGATGGCCAGGAGGAGGCCGAGGCCGAGAGACGAAAGGGGTGGATCGCGCCCGACGCGGTGTCCCGCACGCTGGACCCGTCCCGCTTCGATGGCCGGGTCGTGACCTCCACCCGGTACAAGCGGGACGGGCGGCTCGCCCTGCAGCCCCACTACCTGTCCCGTGAGAAGCGACAGCTCATGGTGGTGGACGCGGCCGGGGGCACACCGCAGCAGCTCACACAGCTGTCCTTCAACGCGGGTGCCCCGGTCTGGTCCCGAGATGGAAGGGTCATCTTCTTTGCCGGCGACGAACGCGAGGACGACGAACTCGACGGCGAGAACTCCGGCGACATCTGGGCCGTCGACGCGCTGGGTGGCACCGTACGGCGGCTCACCACCAATCCGGGCACCGAAAGCGCACCCGCCGTGTCGCCGGATGGCCGCTACGTGGCCTTTCTCTCCACCCTTGCGCGGGGTAGCCAGACCGACCTGCTCGTGGCCGAGATCGGGTCCGACGGCCACTTCCGCGGTCTGCCCGTGAACCTCACCGAGGGGTGGGATCTGCGTCCCGGCGTACCCACCTGGACCGCGGACGGAACAGCCGTGCATTTCTCGGCCGGGGTCGGCGGCGACAGCCACCTCTTCCACGCGGCACCGGGCGGTTTCGTGCGGCAGGTCACCAGCGGCGCCCGCAGACTGTCCTCGTTCTCCTTCTCGGCCTCTGGAGACGTGATGGCCTTCACCGGCACCGACGCCGTCACCCCCGCCGAACTGTACGTCGGACCTGCCGACGGATCGAGCGAGCAGAAGGTCACCCGCTTCAACGACGGCTGGCTGTCCGGAGTGAACCTGATGCCCGCCGAGCGCCTGACGTGGACGGCGGAGGACGGGACCGAAGTCGAGGGCTGGGTCGTCAAGCCCGTCGGCTTCCGGGCGGGCGGCTCCTACCCGATGGTGCTGAAGATCCACGGGGGGCCGCACTCCGCCTACGGGAACACCTTCTTCCCCACCTTCCACGTTCTGTCAGCCGCGGGGTTCTTCGTGCTTTACACCAATCCGCGCGGCTCCTCCGGGTACGGGCACGACTTCCAGTACGCGACCCGGGGGCAATGGGGGATCGTGGACAAGGAGGACTATCTGGGCGGCGTCGATGCGGCGCTGGCGGCCTACCCCGAGATCGACGCAAACCGGCTGGGGGTCTCGGGGGGCAGCTACGGCGGCTTCATGACCAACTGGCTCACCGCCACGACGGAACTGTTCAACGCGGCAGCAACCTCGCGCTCGATCACCAACTGGGAAAGCTGGTGGGGCACCTCGGACGCGCAGCGCCTGACCGAGTACGAGTTCTACGGCCCCCCCTGGGAGCAGCGCGACCTGTACCGCCGCCTGTCACCCATTTCGTACGTCGAGAACGTCACCGCGCCCACCCTCATCATCCACAGCGAGCAGGACTACCGGACCCCGATCGGGGACGCCGAGCAGTGGTTCATGTCGTTGAAGAAGCGGGACGTGCCGGTGGAGATGGTACGCTATCCGCGCTCGTCGCACGGGCTGTCGCGGACCGGCGAGCCGTGGCTGCTCGTGGACCGCCTGGAGCGCATCCGCAGCTGGTTCGTGCATTTCCTGATCGAGAACCCGCCCCGGAGCCGTGCCGCGACGGGCGTCGGCCGCGGGTGAGGGACGACTCGTTTCCGCCGATCCCGCACGGTGACCGGCGCGACCGGGTGCTCGCCCGGTTGGGAGACGCCTCCATGCTCCTGCCGGCGGCCCCGGTGCGCTTCAGGAACAGTGACTGCGAGTACCGCTACCGCCCCGATTCCGAGCTCCTGTACCTGACTGGATGGGACGCGCCGGAGTGCATCGCGCTTCTCCGGGGCTTCGCGGACGAGGACCGTTTTGTGCTGTTCGTGCCGGAAAGGGACCCTGGGAAGGAGCTCTGGACGGGTCCGCGCCGCGAGCCGGAAGAGGCGCGGACTCTGTTCGGGGCCGACCGGGTTCTTCCATTGGGGGACTTCGCCGACAAGGCACCCGGTCTGTTGGCGGGGGGAGAGGGAATTCACTACCGGCTCGGTGCGTGCGAGGTGTGCGACCGGGTGGTGCGGGAAGCGCTGCTCGTCGGACGGCGGCAGCGGGCTCGCCACGGCGGCGGCCCCTGGATGGTCGCGGATCCCGGTAGGGTCCTGGACGGTCTTCGCCTCCGCAAGGATCCGGCCGAGGTCGCGCGGATGCGGGAGGCCGCTCGCATTTCGGTGGCCGCGTTCGGGGCGGTATTGGGGGGCGTGCGGCCGGGGGTGGGGGAGTGGGAGGTGGAAGCGGCGCTGGAAGCCGGCTTTCGCGGCCGGGGGGCGAACGGCCCGGCATTTGCGACGATCGTGGCCGCCGGTGTGAACGCGTGCACGCTGCACTACTCGGCCAACAGCGCCCGGATCGGCGCGGAGGAACTCGTCCTCGTCGATGCGGGGGCCGAATTCGACTTCTACGCGGCCGACATTACGCGGACCGTTCCGGCGTCGGGGCGGCTGCAGGGGGTGCGGCGAGAGGTCTACGAGGTGGTGCGGGGCGCGCACCGCGCGGCGGTGGCCGCCTGCGTTCCGGGGGGCACGCTGGATGGGGTTCACCGGGCGGCCGTGCGCAGGATGGCGGAGGGGCTCGTGGCTGTGGGCATCCTGGGGGACACGGTAGAGGAGGTGCTGGACAAACGCTCCTACCGTCGTTTCTTCCCCCACCGCACCTCGCACTGGCTGGGGCTCGACACGCACGACGCGGGGCCGTACCGCGACCGCGACGGCCCGGTCAGGCTGGAGCCGGGCATGGTCTTTACGGTGGAGCCGGGCCTCTATTTTCCGCCGGGGAGGAGTCCGGGACCGCCGGGTCTGGCGGGAACCGGGATCCGGCTCGAAGATGACGTGCTGGTCACGCCGGAGGGTGCGGAGGTGCTCACGGCCGGCTTGCCCCTTGATCCGAACGTGCTCGGGGAGTCGGTGGGGAGATGACTTCCGGTGCGGCTGGGCGCGAGGGTGGGACGGACGGCGACCGGCCAGAGGATGGCGAAGGCGCCGTCGACATCGTGGCGCGGCTGCGCCGCCCCGGGCCAATGGTCGGGGTCGAATTGCGGCCGCCCCGGCTGGGGCTGGACGCGGCGCGTGGGATGGATGTCTGGATCGACATGTACCATTCCGTGCGGCGTCTGGCCCGCAATGGCACCTTCGTCCTGCTGACCGACGACGCGGCCGGAGACCCGGAGGAGGAGAGTCTGGCGCACCTGGCGGCGAACCTGGGAAGCGCCGCGGACCTGGAGACGGTGGTGCCGTTTCTGACGTGCAAGCACCCGCTGGAGTATTGCCGGCTCTTTGCGCGGCGGGCGGTGGGGCTGGGGGTGGCGGGGGTGGCGGTGGTGGGGGGTGACCGATCGGCCGGGCTCGATCGCTGCGTCCCGCACGGCAAGGATCTGCGCGCGATTCTGCGGCGTGAGCAACCCGGATTGCCGCTCGGGGGATGGGCGAATCCGCACCGAAACCCCGTCGAGCAGGCCCGATTCGTGGCGGCGGACGACTTCAGCGCCGACTTCGTCCTCACGCAGATCGTCTCGCACCATTCGCTCGGCCGGGTGGAACGCTTCCAGGCCGAGCTGGAACGGATGGGCGTGAAGATTCCGGTCGTGTACGGAGTGTTCCTGTACCGGAGCGCGAATCAGGGGACGCTGGACTACCTCAACCGCTACTTTCCGGTCCCGGGCCGCGAGATAAAGACGGAGTTCGCGGCTGGGCTGGGCGCGGACGAGATCTGTGCGCGGTCGATCCGCCGTCTCAGGGCGGCCGGGGCGCAGAAGGTGTATGTGAGCAACCTGCGCAGCCGCGAGGTGGCGGGGCGGTTGGGGAGGGTGGTGGTGGGGGATTTCGAGGACGGTTGATATACCGAGAGCAGGACATTGGATATATCAGACAGGCATCTCTTGATATATCACAAAGCCATCCCTTGATATACCCAGAAGCAGGAGGTGCCCCCCCGGTTTCGGACCGATGGACATGCGGGGATTCAGCCCCCCAGCCCCTCCACCACCCCCAGCACGCCTTCCATTGTTTCGCGCACCGCCGAGACCTGGAACCCGGCGACCTCGCCCCGCAGCTCCCCGGCGATTTCGAGCGCGATCTCCATCCCCTCGGCCACTGCGCGCCCCGCCCCCTGCCCCTCCGCCCGGCGCATCCGCTCCACCACCCGGTCCGGCACATGCATGCCCGGAACCTCGTTTTGCAGGAACTCTGCCTGGCGACCGCTCCCCAGCGGCAGAATCCCCGCGATCACCGGGATCGCCTCTTCGGCCTCGGCCAGGAATCCCCGTAGCCGGCCAACGTCGAAGACCGGCTGAGTCACGGCGAAATCGGCTCCGGCATCCACCTTCCAGTGAAACCGGCCCAGCTCGCGGGTCCGGTCGTTGGCCGACTGGTTGAGGGCGACGCCCACGACGAAGCCCGCCGGGTCGCCCAAATCGTTGCCGGAGGGGTCGACCCCGGCGTTTAGTCCCGTGACCACATTCGTGAGACCGATCGAGTCGACATCGACGACGGACCGGTAGTCGGGGTAGGGGGCGGGACCGGGAGGGTCGCCGGTCAGGAGAAGGAGGTTGTGCAGACCGGTGGCCGCCGCACCCAGGAGGTCGCTCATCATTCTGGACAGCTTGCGGTCCCGGCAGGTGTAGTGGACGAGCGGTTCCACCCCCGGAGATGAGCGCGCGATCGTCGCGGCGGCAGCGAACACATCGAGCCGGGCGCCGCCCCGGTCCTCGTGCACGCCAATCACGTCCGCCCCGGCCGCGGCCAGGGCTTGACAATCCTTCACGAGCGCCGCGGTGTTCCACCCCCGCGGGGGTAGAACCCGGACCGAAGTGACGGAGTCCCCTTCCGCCAGGCGGCGCCCCAGCCCGGAACGAGTCGCGAGGGGAGGAGCCGGTTTCGCGCCCGTGCCGGTTTCCGCTGCGCGCATGACCCGCACCGCCGCCGTGCGCGGCCGGCTGGCGGCGACCTGCTCGCTGATGCGGCGGATGTGCTCCGGGGTGGTGCCGCAACAGCCACCCACGATCCGAGCGCCCGCTTCGATGAGGCGGCGCGCGTACTGCGCCATGTAGTCGGGCCGGGTGAGGTACATCTTGCGCTCGCGCACGGCGGTGGGGAATCCGGCGTTGGGTTGGGCCGACAAGGGAAGGGAGGTGACCCGGGCCATGCGCTCCAGCGCCTCCAGCACCACCGCGGGGCCGACCGAGCAATTGAGCCCCACCGCGTCCGCGCCCCATTCGCCGGCCGCGCGTGCGGCCTGTTCCGCGGAGGCGCCCGAAGCGGTCTTGCCATCGTCCCCCTCGACCGTCACCTGCGCGATCACGGGGAGGTCGCACCGGCTCCTCACGGCCCGGAACGCCTGCTCCAGTTCGGCCAGGTCGGAAAAGGTCTCCAGGATGAACCCGTCCACGCCGCCCTCGAGCAACCCGTCCACCTGGCGGCCGAAGTACGCCCGCGCCTCTTCCAGCGAAGTCGGTCCCAGCGGTTCGACGCGGATCCCCAGCGGCCCGATCGCGCCCGCCACCGCCGCCCGGCCCCCCCCCGCCCGCACCGCGATCCCGGCCGCGAGCCGGTTCAGCTCCTCGGTGCGGTCTTCCAGCCGGAACGACGACAGCTTCACCGGGTTCGCGCCGAAGGTGTTGGTCTCCAGCAACTCCGCTCCGGCCCGGAGGTACCGGGCGTGCACCTCCTCGACCAGCCCCGGGTGCGTCGCGTTCAGTTCGTCGTAGCAGACATTCACGAACACGCCCCGCTCATACAGCATGGTACCCATGGCGCCGTCCGCCACCAGGACCCGCCCTTCGACGAGCATCGCGCGCAGGTCAGCCACCGCCGCCCTCCCCTCGCCCGCGCCCCACGCCCGCCCCCGCACCCACATTCGCCGCACGCGCCCCCTTCGTATCCCCCGCCACTCCCTCCGCCAGATTCGGGCCCAGCCAACGGGCGGTCTCCGCCACGGACATCCCCGCGCGCCGGGCATAGTCCTCCATCTGGTCGCGGCCGACCCTTCCCACACCAAAGTAGAAGCTGTCCGGATGCCCGATGTAGAGCCCCGAAACGGAGGCGGCCGGGAACATGGCGCAGCTCTCGGTCAGCGTCACCCCGATCCGTTCCGCGCCCAGCAATTTGAAGAGAATCCGCTTGCTCGCATGATCGGGGCACGCCGGATACCCCGGAGCGGGCCGGATCCCGCCGTACTCCTCGCCGATCAGCTGTCGGTTGGTCAGCGACTCCTTCGGCGCGTAGCCCCAGAACTCGCGGCGCACGCGTTCGTGCATGCGCTCCGCGAAGGCCTCGGCCAGGCGGTCCGCCAGCGCCTTCACCAGGATGCTCCGGTAGTCGTCGCCGGCGGCCTCGAACCCGGCGGCGAGCTCGGCCACGCCCTCTCCAGCGGTGACCACGAACGCTCCGGCATGGTCGGCCACGCCCGCTGCGGCCGGGGCCACGAAGTCCGCCAAGCACAGATTCGGGCGCCCGGTTCCCTTGGCGAACTGCTGGCGCAGACATGGGAAGACCGCGAGCGGGGCCGAGCGGGACTCGTCGGCGTAGAGCACGATGTCGTCGCCCACGGAATTGGCCGGGTATAGCCCGACGACGGCTCGCGCGGCCAGGCGTCCACCCTTCCGGAGCCGCTCCAGGAGGGCGAGCGCGTCTTGGTGCAGACTCGATGCCTCGGGACCGACATCGGGATCGGAGAGGATGTCGGGGTAGGTGCCGCGCAGCTCCCACGCCTGGAAGAAGGGGGTCCAGTCGATCCGTTCGGCCAGTTCGCCCAGGTCGTAGGAGACCTGCGTGCGTGGCGGGGGCGCGGCGGAGGGACCGTGTCCGCCGGCGACGAGGCGGTCGGGGGCGGCGGGGAAGATCCGGTCACCGGTCCAGGCCGGGCGCACGGGGGAGTAGCGGTTCCAGTCCAGCGGCAGCCGGTTGGCGCGGGCGCCCTCGATCGCGAGCAGGGCAGCGCGGCGTCGCGGCGCTCCCCGCCTGCGGCGCGCGGCCGCGTATTCTTCACGGATGCCCGCCGTGTACGCCACCCGGCTCCCCGGATCGAGCAGCTTCCCCGCCACCTCCGCACAGCGAGAGGCGTCAAGCACATGAATGGTGGCGCCCGAATACCGCTCCTCGATCTTCACCGCGGTGTGGACCCGCGACGTAGTGGCGCCCCCGATCAGCAGCGGAACCTCCATGCCGACGCGTTCCATCTCGGAGGCCACGTGTACCATCTGGTCGAGGCTGGGTGTAATCAGCCCCGAGAGGCCCACGATATCGGCGTCTACCTCGCGCGCCTTCTCGAGGATGGCCTCGGCGGGGACCATCACCCCCAGGTCGAAGACCTCGTAGTTGTTGCACTGTAGCACCACCCCGACAATGTTCTTGCCGATATCGTGCACGTCGCCCTTCACGGTGGCCAGCACGATGCGCCCGGCCGAGCGGTTCTTCCCGTTGGCCGGTTTCTCGCGCTCGAGGTACGGCACCAGGTATCCCACCGCGCGCTTCATCACGCGGGCGCTCTTGACGACCTGCGGCAGGAACATCTTCCCCGAGCCGAAGAGGTCGCCAACGGTGTTCATTCCCGCCATCAGGGGCCCTTCGATCACGTTCAGCGCCCACTCCGCCTCCCGCCGCGCCTCCTCGGTGTCCTCCTCGATGTAGTCGGTGATCCCGTGCACGAGCGCGTGGCTCAGCCGGGCTTCCACCGTCGCCTCGCGCCATGACAGGTCCTCGGCATCTCCCGCGGAGCCTCCCCTGTAGCTGCCCGCCAGCGCCGTCAGACGGTCCGTGGCGTCCTCGCGCCGGTTGAACAACACGTCTTCCACCGCTTCAAGTAATTCGTCCGGTATCTCATCGTAAACCGCAATCGCACCGGCGTTTACGATCCCCATATCCATCCCCTCCCGCCCCGCGTGGTACAGGAACGCCGAGTGCATCGCCTCGCGCACCCCGTGGCTCCCGCGGAAGGAGAAGGAGACGTTGCTCACCCCGCCGCTCACGAGTGCGTGCGGCAGCGATGCCTTGATCCGCCGCGTGGCTTCGAAGAAGGCGATCGCGTACTCGTTGTGCTCCGCGATCCCCGTCGCGACGGCGAAGATGTTGGGATCGAAGATGATGTCCTCGGGCGGGAAGCCCTCCTGGCGCACCAGAATGTCGTAGGCGCGCGTGCAGATCTCCACCTTGTGGTCCGCTGTGGCCGCCTGGCCGCTCTCGTCGAATGCCATCACCACCACCGCCGCCCCGTAGCGGCGCGCCAGCCGCGCCTTTTCGCAAAACGCCTCTTCGCCGTCCTTCAGGCTGATCGAGTTCACCACCGCCTTGCCCTGCACGCACCTCAGCCCGGCCTCGATCACCTCCCACTTCGACGAGTCGATCATGAAGGGGACACGCGCGATCTCGGGCTCGGCCGCCATCAGATTCAGGAACCTGACCATCGCCGCCTCGGCGTCGAGCAGCCCCTCGTCCATGTTGACGTCGACGATCTGGGCACCGCCCCGGACCTGCTGGCGCGCAACCTCGAGCCCGGCCTCGTAGTCCCCGTCGAGGATGAGGCGGGCGAAGCGGGCGGAACCGGTCACGTTGGTGCGCTCGCCCACGTTCACGAAGAGCGAATCCGGGCCGATGGTCACGGGTTCCAGTCCCGCAAGACGGGTCCGTACGGGGTGCTCGGGGCGGGGCCGCGGCGCGACGCCCTCCACCGCCTCCGCGATCGCGGCGATGTGTTCCGGGGTGGTGCCGCAGCAGCCGCCGGCGAAGTTGAGGAACCCGGCGCGAGCGAACTCGCCCATGGTGCGCGCCATGTCTTCGGGCGACAGGTCGTACTGCCCGAACTCGTTGGGCAGCCCCGCGTTGGGATGACAGCTCACCCAGCTCTCGCACACGGTGGCGAGCTCCTGGAGGTAGGGGCGCAGGGCATCCGGCCCCAGTGCGCAGTTGAGCCCGAAGGCGAGCGGCGCGGCGTGCCGAAGCGAATTGTAGAAGGCCTCCGGAGTCTGCCCGGTCAGGGTGCGCCCGCTCTGATCGGTGATCGTTCCCGAGATCATGACCGGGAATTCAAGCCCGGTTTCGTCCTGTAATTCCAGAATGGCGAAGATGGCCGCCTTCGCGTTCAGGGTATCGAAGACGGTCTCGACCATGAGCAGGTCGGCGCCGCCCGCGATCAGGGCGCGGGCCTGCTCTCCGTATGCGGCGCGGAGCTCCTCGAAGGTGACCTGCCTGGCGCCCGGGTCGTTCACGTCGGACGAGATCGACGCCGTGCGGTTCATGGGGCCGAGGATCCCGGCCACGAAGCGGGGCTGCTGGGGGGTGCGGGCGGTGTACTCGTCCGCCGCTTCCCGGGCGATCAGCGCGGCCGCGAGGTTGATTTCGGCTACGGCGTCCTGGACCCCGTAGTCCGACATCGGCAGCCGGGTGGAACTGAAGGTGTTGGTCTCGATGATGTCGGCGCCCGCGTCCAGGTAGGCGCGGTGGATTTCGCCGATGACGTCGGGGCGGGTGAGGGAAAGGAGGTCGTTGTTGCCGAGGAGCGGGGTGGGGTGGGAGGGGAAGTGATCGCCGCGGAAGTCGGCCTCTCCCAGGCTGTATCCCTGGATCATGGTCCCCATCGCGCCGTCCAGGACCAGAATGCGCTCGCCGGGCAGCCGCGTGAGTTGCCGGCCCGGGCGATTCCGGTTGTCGGCCCCGGGCGGAGGTCTCCCGGTGGCCTTCCGGGTCGCATCGGCGATCCGCGTGTCCTGGGCCGTGCGCTTCATGCGACCCGCCCTGGTCGATCTCACTTGCTGCCACGCCTCCTCTGCCGAAACCCCGGCGCTGCGGGATCTCCGGCACAGGCCGATTCCCGCGGGGCGAAGGGTGGCGTGACGTGGCAGGGGAAAGCCCCTGATCCGGTGGCCAGGGAGGACCCGCAACAACCGCGGGTGGCTTTTTAGCTGTTCCCGGCCGCAATACGCCACAAATCGCCGTGTCATCTGTTCGGTATCGCCCTGTGGCGAAGACCCTTTCCCCATTCATAGCCGGGAACCCGGTGCGAATCAAGGGGGTAATAGACGTTGTGTTTCGGCGCCGCGTCCCGCCGGGAGCGATGATGCGCGCCTCGTGTCTGCCCTCGGGACTGGCCACGGGTTGTTCCGCTGCCTACGTTTTTCGGTAACGTCCTTGAATGAACAGCGTAATCTCCTGCTGGAGCCTCGGCATCCGGGGAGTCGAACGTGGTAGGCGGTCAGGCGCGGCTGCCTGCTGGGTTTTCCCGTGACATGTCTCTCGGGGGATCGACGATGCGCATTCATCTGGTCTGGAGACAAGAGATATGATCGATTCGACTAAGTTGCTGCGACGACATCCGATGCGGACGGGGTGCCCCCGGGCGTCAGTCCGCCGGCCCTTCATCCTGGTTGCCGTCCTGGCGCTGTCGGCTGTCTTCCTGGCTTCGCCGGGGGACGCGATGTCCCAGGAACGGGGTGCGGATCCGGTCACGATCACGGGTCGCGTGGTGGACGCGATCACCGGAGAACCCATCGCCGGCGTGGAGGTTACCGTGCGCGGCGCGGGCGCGAGTCCCGCCGGAGACCTTCGGGTAGAAACGGACGCCGGGGGACACTTCGAGCTGGCCGGGATCCGACTGGGTGAATACCGGCTCGAACTCTCCCATCAGGACTACAATCCGGCGGTTGGCGAATTCACGGTCATGCGCCCCGGCAGCTTCGTCACGTCGATGAAACCGCTGGGCCGGGGATCGGACGAGCTCATGACGGGTATCATCGGGTTGGTCAGGGACCGCAACACCGGTTCTCTGCTTTCGGGCGTGCACGTCACGATGGGCGGCGGGCGGCAGGGGGTCCTGTCGGACCTGCGGGGCGAGTTCGTGCTGGACCGGCTCATCGGCGGCCAGCATGTGGTCGAGTTCTCCATGATCGGCTACACATCGCGGGCGGACACGATCCGGGTCGTGCCCGGGCGCGTCACCACCGTGGAGGTTTCCCTGTCCGTCGATCCCGTGCAGCTCGACCCCATCGAGGTCTCCGTCGAGAGGCGCGAGATCATATTGCAGGAGAGGGGATTCTACCACCGCCAGAAGACGGGCTTCGGAAAGTTCATAGACCGCGAAGAGATCGAAATGCGCGGACCGAGTGAAATGACCGATCTCTTCAGTGGGATGGCGGGTGTCGAGCTGTACCCGGACCCGCTGAACCAGCTTGAGAGGTGGATAGTGCTCCGGAGCGGTCGCCACATGACCCTGCAACCAAGGACGTTGGCGGCGGACGACCCGGGACCCGACGCGCCTACGGATATCTACGAGCGCTGCTTTCCCCGCATCTACATCGACGGCATTATCGCGCACCGCGGGGGCGACGAGCCGGCCCGGCTGGACACATTCGTGGATCCGGGCGTGGTGGCGGGGGTCGAAGTGTATTCGTCGGTGAGTGGACTTCCGCCGGAATACCAGGGGCACGGTACCTTCTGCGGAACCATCCTGGTCTGGACGAGACGCTGAGCGGGTACCGACGGGCAGTGAAGAGGACCGCCTTCGTATCGCTGGTGGCGACCCTCGCGGCATCGCCACTCTGGGCACAGACGGCCGAGCAGAACGACAGCTCTGCCCGGGCGGCCCGGCGCGCAAACTCCCTCCCCCTCATCCCGGCGCGGACGCTCGACTTCACGACCGACGAGGGTTCGTGGATATCGCTTGACCTGTCGCCGGATGGGGAGACCATCGTCTTCGAGTTGCTCGGCGACCTCTATACCCTGCCTGTTGGCGGCGGCACCGCGACCCGCATTACCAGCGGCCAGGGCTACGACATGCAGCCGCGCTATTCGCCCGACGGCGGCGAACTCGTCTTCGTCAGCGACCGCGACGGTTCCGAGAACCTCTGGGTGGCCAGCGCCGACGGGACCGGGCCCCGCCAGCTGACCGACACCCGGCGCGACAGCTACATGTCCCCCTTGTGGACCCCGGACGGCGAGTACGTCATCGCCAACAAGGGATCGCAGTTGTGGCTCTACCACGAAGACGGCGGTTCGGGCATTCAGCTGACCGGACAGCGTGCGGAAGGCGGCCCGGTTCCTCCCTCCCACATCGGTGCCGCGTTCGGCTCCGATCCCCGCTACCTGTGGGTCAACGTGCGCGGCAATCTGGGTGGGGGATTCCCGACCGGCGCCGCGTCCGGCGTGGAAACCGATCCGATCGACTTCGGCCCGGACCATTCGCCCCGCAGCTCGCCCCGCCGGATCGGGGACTACCAGATCGCCCTGCTCGACCGCGAGGCCGGGCGCACCTTCGTCCGCACGCACGAACACGAAGGCGCCTTCCGGCCGATGCCGAGCCCCGACGGACGCTGGCTGGTGTACGCCACCCGCTACGACGCGCGCCCGGCGCTCCGGCTGCGCGATCTGGCAAGCGGCGAAGAGACCTGGCTCGTCATGGACGTTCAGCGCGACGACTCGCAGGGCGGGGGAACGCGTGACCGGGACATCTATCCGGGCTCGGCCTGGACGCCGGATTCGCGCGCTTTGATCACGAGTTACGGCGGCCGGATCATGCGGGTGGAGGTGCCTTCGGGGGAGGCGGCCGAGATCCCCTTCACGGCGCGTGTCCAGCAGGAGTTCGGCCCGCTCGTGAAGTTCGACTATCCCATCAACGACTCCACGCTCACCGTTTCCCAGATCCGGGGCACCCGCCCTTCTCCCGACGGCAGCCAACTGGTCTTCACGGCTCTGGACCGGCTCTGGATCGGCTCCTTGCCCGAGCCCGCCGGAACGCAGACCGAGGGCTACCCGTACATTCGCGACGCCCGCCGCCTCACCTCCTCCACCGACGTCGAACACGGCCCCGTCTGGTCCCCGGACGGACATCACATCGCCTACGTGACCTGGAACGATTCCACCGGCGGCGACATCTGGCGGGTCCGCGCCGACGGAGGCGGGGAACCGGAGAAGCTGACCACCGCCTCCGCATTCTTCGACCGGGTGGCGTACAACGGCGACGGGACGCGCATCCTGGCCGTGCGAGGCTCGAAGATGCACCGCATGCGCATGCTCGAGGACTTCGGCTTCCACGGTCCCGCCGCAGAACTCGAGTACGTGTGGCTGCCTGCCGGGGGCGGAGAGCCGACGCGAATCGCGTGGGTCGGCCGGGGTGCGACGCAGCAAGGCCGCAACGCACCGCACACGGGACCGGATCCTGACCGCATCTACGTGTGGGCGGGCTCCGAGGGACTCCTCTCCATGCGCTACGACGGCACCGACATCCGCACCGTCGTCAAGGTGGCCGCTCCGCCGCGCGGGGGCCCCGGGGCAGGCGGCGCACCCGACGAGGTCGTGCTCTCCCCGGACGGCAAGCGCGCCATGGTGCGGGCCAACCGCAACGTGTACATGATCACGGTGCCGCCGGCGGGAGGCCAGGCGCCCACCGTGTCGGTCGGCTCCTCGTCTTCCATGCCCACCCGCCGCCTTACCAGGATCGGCGGCGATTTCGTGGGCTGGAAGCAGGACGGTTCGGCCGGCTTCTACTCCATCGGGCACAGCTTCTTCTTGCACGATGTGGCGCTGAGCGACTCCCTGGTGGCCGATTCGGTGGCCAGCGCGCGCGCCGAGCGGCGAGCCGAAGCGGAGAGTCCGGACACTGCCGACGCGGCAGCCGGCGACTCCGCCGATGTCATCGCGGTCGAGGGGGAGGAGGAGGACGCCGACGAGGACGGCCCGGTCTACGAGGCAGCCCGCTACGATGTGGAGATCACGGTCCCCAAGGACAAGCCGCGCGGCACGGTCGTTCTGAGCGGGGCGCGCTTGATCACCATGCGCGGTGACGAGGTGATCCCCCGCGGCGACCTCGTCGTGCGCGACAATCGTATCGCCGCGGTGGGCCCCAGCGGCAGCGTGGATATCCCCGAGGGCGCGGAGGTGCGCGACATGTCAGGCAGCACCATACTGCCCGGACTGGTCGACATTCACGCCCACACCTGGGTCGCCTGGGGAGTGCACCGCGGCCAGGTCTCCCAGTTCCTGGCGCAACTGGCGTACGGCGTGACCACGCAGCGCGACCCCCAGACGTCGTCGGAGGATGTCGTCACCTACAGCGACCTGATGGAGACGGGTGAGCTGATCGGGCCGCGCATCTACTCGACCGGCCCCGGCGTGTTCAGCAGTGACGCCATCTCCAGCCTCGACGACGCGCGCGATGTGCTCCGCCGCTACTCGGACCACTTCAACACGCTCACGATCAAGCAGTACATGGCGGGGGACCGAAACGTGCGGCAGTGGGTCATCATGGCGGCCCGCGAACTGGGCCTCACGCCCACCACCGAGGGCGGCTCCAACTTCACCATGAACCTGACGCTGGCGCAGGACGGCTACGCCGGCCTCGAACACTCGCTGCCGATCAGCCCCTTCTACCGCGACGTCGTCCAGCTGGGCGCCTTCAGCGGGATGGTCTATACGCCTACCCTCATCGTCGCTTACGGGGGGCCGTCCGGCCTCCAGTACTACCTTACGCGCACCGATCTGGACCAGGTCGAGAGATTGCGCTTCTTCACCCCACACGACGAACTTGATAAGTGGAAGACCACGACCTGGTACCGCGACGACCAGTACCCGCATTTCCTGCACGCCGAACAGTTGGTCAAGTGGATGGAAGCGGGGGGGCAGGCCGGACTGGGTTCCCACGGCGAGGTCCAGGGCCTGGGGACGCACTGGGAGCTCTGGATGATGGCGTCCGGGGGCATGGGCAACCACGACGCGCTGCGCATGGCGACGTTGATGAGCGCCGATGCGATCGGGCTGGCGGGCGATCTGGGATCGCTCGAAGCGGGGAAGCTGGCGGACCTGCAGGTTCTGGGGTCCAACCCGCTGGACAACCTGGAGAACACGGTAGACATCCAATACGTAATGAAGAACGGCCGCCTTTACGATGCGGCCACGCTCACAGAGGTCTGGCCCCGCCGGAGGCCGCTCCCCACCCAGTGGTGGTGGAGAGTGGAGCCTCCCGAGGCAGGGCAATCACAGAGGAGGTAGAGTGATGCGAATCTTGCGATTCCCGAGTTTGTTGGCGTGCTTCGCCATGACACTCCAAGCGGGGGCCGGCGCAGTGACGGCCCAGGTGCCCGAACGTGAATTCGTCGCCATCACCGGCAAGGTGATCGATGCGGTGACCGGGGGACCCATCGAGGGGGTAGCAGTGGTGTTGGAAGGAACGGGCCTTCGCTTCGAGACCAACGCCGCCGGGGAGTTCACGGTGGACCGAATCGCGGTCGGCGGGTATCGGCTCCAACTCACGCACCCTGACTACAACCCGGCGGTGGGCGACTTCAATATTTTGCGCGCCGGAGGCTTTCAAACGTCGATGGCTCCGGTCATTGTCTCAGGGAGCGAGGTCATCACCGGTATCATGGGCGTGTTGTCCGACCGGAATACCGGAGCTCCCCTCGCCGGGGCGCGGGTGCAGCTCGACGGGGGACAGGGGGGTACACTGACGGACGGGCGGGGCCGCTTCATGTTGGAGGAGCTGGCTGCCGGCTGGCACATGATCGGCTTTTCGCAATTCGGCTACGCGACGAGGTCGGACTCGATCGAAGTGATGCAGGGCCGCGTGACCAACGTTCAGGCTTCCCTCTCGGTGGATCCGGTGCAGCTTGCACCCCTCGAGGTCGTGGTGGAGAGACGTGAAGTCGCGTTGCAGAAGACCGGGTTCTATGAGCGCCAGTCCGAGGGGTTCGGCGAATTCATCGATCGCGAGGACATCGAGTTCCGCGGACCTTCCGAGATGACGGACATGTTCCAGGGCCTCCCGGGGGTGCTCGTGCACGCGAACGGCATCGACCAGTCGATTGTTCTCCGCAGCGGCCGGATCGGAGACCTGGCGGGGAATTACTGTTATCCGCGCGTCTATCTCGACGACATCCTGGTCCACCGGGGAGGGGACGAACCGGCCGGGATCGACCACCTTCTGACCCCCGGCGTGGTTGCCGGCGTCGAGATCTATCCGTCCACGGCGGGCATGCCGGCGCAGTACAGTTCGACGGGGGCGAGCTGTGGAGTCATCCTGATCTGGACGCGTCGCTGAGGCGGGAACTTTCAACGGCGCCGGGACGCATGTCGCGGCGCCCGAATGCAAGCGGCCCGCGCGGGAAGACACTCCCGCGCGGGCCGTTTTGCCGGACGCCCAAAGTCCGGTGGCCCAGCCGGAAACCAGGCAGAAGCATCTGTCCGGTTTCCGGCTGAGCTCCCCTATCGCTTCCGTATCCCCGCCGCGGCGCTGCCGGCATCCTGCTCCGGGGGACGCTGACGCTCCAGCGTACGCTCCTCGGGATACACCTCGTTGAGGGTCATGCCGTCGTACAGCCGGCCGTCCTTCATCACGTAACGGATATCCACCGTGTTGCGCAGATTGTCGAGCGGGTTCGAGTTGAGGATCACGAGGTCGGCGAACTTGTCCTTCTCGATGCTCCCGAGCTGGGCTCCGAAACCGATCGCCTCGGCGCCCAGGATCGTCGCCGCCCTGAGGATGTCGTGGGGAGTCGCGCCGCCGGCCCCCATCGCCCACATCTCCCAGTGGTACCCGACGCCCTGCAGCTGCCCGTGGCTGCCCACGCCCATGCGGCCGTCGGCCTCGAGCATCTTCTTCACGAATTCGGCGTGGCGGGGGAAGACGTGCTCCTCTTCCAGGAACCAGCCGGCCGCGCCCGGGCTGCCCCCGGCGCCGGGACCGCGCCGCCGCGTCCTCGCGTCCATGTAGTCGGCGGGCGCGAACACGTTGAGCTTCTCGTCGTCGTGCGGGTTCTCGGTGACGTAGTAGAAGTTCTCCCCAAACGGCCCGCCGTACGACACCAGCAGGGTGGGGGAGTTGGTGGTTCCCGATTCCTCGAAGAGTTCCACCACGTCGGAGTAGATCGGCGTGATCGGCAGGTTATGCTCGATCCCTGAGTACCCGTCGATGGCGTGGGTCAGGTCGATCTTGAAGTCGAGGCCGCCTTCGGTGGTGGGCATCAGCTTCAGTTCGCGGGCCGCCTGGATGATCCACTGGCGCTGCTGGCGGTTACCGCTCATGTACATCTTGAGCGTCTTCGTGTCGAAGTACTGGGCGTAGCGACGCAGGATGGTCTTCGCGTGATCGGCGTCGCGGATGTTCTCGCTGCTGAAGACTCCCGGACCGGTCGAGTAGATGCGGGGTCCGGTCATGCCGCCCACGAGCACGCGATCGGTGTAGCTCAGGATGTCGGTGACCGCGGTCTGGGGGTCGCGCGTGGTCGTGACGCCGTAGGAGAGCGTGGACAGGTACTGCCACACCTCCTCGGGATGGACCTCGGGGACGAGCCACTGGGCGTGGTAGTGCGTGTCGACAAAGCCGGGCACGAGCGTCTTTCCGGCCACGTCGATCACCACCGCGCTGTCCGGGATCTCGACCGAGTCGGCCATCCCGACCTCCACGATCCTGTTGTCGGTGACGACCACCACCCCGTTCTCGATCACGTGGGGTTCCCCGGTGGTGTCGCCCGGAACTTCCGCCATCGTAATGATGCGCCCCCCCGTGAGCGCGACCGTGCCACGCGGGACATCCCGCGGCAGCTTGGCCTCGATCTTCCGCTCCTTCGCCTCGTAGGACTCGGTTGAATCTTCCAGGATCTCCTTGTCGCCCTCGCGGATCCTGCCGGCTTTCTCCGCGTACTCCTCCGCGGCCTGGCGAATCGAGTCGGCGCGCGCCAGGAGCGAATCGGCCACCACCTGCACCGAGTCGCCGGCCAGCCGGTCGATCTCCGCCTGCAGCGAGTCGGATACCTCCTCGTCCTCCTTCTTGATACTGTCCGCCTCGGCGCGCTTTTCCTTCAGCGTGTCGGAAATGGCGATTGCCCGGGCGCGAATCAGCCTGCGGGCGTGACGAATCTCCTTCGCCTCGGCCTCCTCCTCCTCGACGAAGTCCACGTCATAGCTGAACAGCACGTTGCCCAGCGACCAGTGCACCGTGGAGCCGTCCGGCGCCCACGAAGGGAACTCCCCGCCGACATCGGTCAGTTTGCGCGATGTCCCCGGCGTGGTCACCATGGAGGCTGGCTGCGACCCCGCCTCCGGCAGGTCCACCACGTAGATGTCCCTTGCGATCTGGGCCAGGGCTCGGTCGCCCTGGGGTGACAGGATCACCAGCCCGGCGGGCTGCGGGAACCCGGGTTCGGCGGGAGGATCACGCTCGGGGTCGGGATCGGTGGGGTCGGGAGCCTTCCGCCACGGGAACACGCGCCTGGGCAGGTATTCCCACTGGTCCGGATGCGGGTCGCCGATTCCGGGCGCACCCACCATGCCCCTTACGAGGAGATGGCTCTTCACGTCGGTGCCATCCCAGCGGAACGACACAAGCCCCTCGATCGGGCTGTAGGCGTAGATTCGGTCGGGCTCGTCGGCCGCGAAGTGCATCACGTCGCGCAGACCCGTGGGTGAGATCACCTCCGGCTCCGCGGGCTCGATGCCCTCCGACGGCACCCATACGAATGCTCCGCCAAGCGGTCCGGCAAAGAGACCGGAGCCCGCCAGCAGGTCACCCGCGGCACTTCGCGTCGCGACCACGCGGTCGCCACCGGGCGCCCAGGCCACATTCGAATAGGCCGCCGGTGTGGCGGAGAGCTGAACGGGCTCGCCCCCGGAGGCCGCCACCTTCATGATGTGCCCGCCCTCGGCGTCGTCCCAGGTCACGTACGCGATCCACTGTCCGTCGGGCGACCACTGTGGGTGGAATTCGCCCGCGTCCGCTTCGGTGAGCCGCATCGGTTCCCCGTCGGGCATGTCCTGCGCCCAGAGGCGGTCGAATGCGGTGAAGACCATCCGGTCCCCCGTCGGGGACGCCACCGGGGTGCGGACCTGGCTCGCGGTGACCATCGCGGTCGTGTCGACCTGGTAGGCGAACTTCACCTCGGGACCGATCGCCAGCTTGACCGGGACCTCGAAGGGGATCTCGGTCGGGTCGCTTCCGTCCATCGGCACGTTCCAGATCTTGCCGCCGTACGAAATCACGATCGCCGATCCGTCGGGCATGAAAGAGTACCCCGGCATCACGTCCAGCGGGGCGCGCGACTCCTGTTCGTCGCGCTGTACCGGGTACGCCAGCCACTCCTCGTTGCCCGTCGCGAGATCGCGCTTGCGCAGGCCGGTCTCGGTGCCCCAGCGCGTGGCGTAGACCAGCCACTGCCCGTCGGGGGAGATCGCGGGCCGCATGGCCGAGCCGTAGCGGCTGGTCATGCCCGAACTCGTCGCCCTCTCCCGGTCGTACCGGTACACCTGATACTGCGGGAAGGTGGCGTTGTAGGTCCAGTCGGAGAAGGACCTAGCGTACCAGAGATAGCGTCCGTCGGGACTGAACGCCGCGCCGATCGACTTGCCGCCGGCCAACCCGCTCAGCGCCACCCCGGTGCCCCGCTCCGCGTTGAGCATGACAATCTGCGCCGAGCCTCCCAGTCCGCCGGAGCGGCTCGCGACGACGTATTCGCCGCCGGGCTCCCACTCGGGTGACAGGTAGAGGTTGTTGTTGCCGCGCGAGACCTGGGTGGTGTCGGTGCGGTCCAGCCGCATCGTCCAGATGTTGTCCCCCCCGCTGCGGTCGGAGACGAACACCACCGACTCGCCGTCGGGGCTGAAGCGCGGCTGCACCTCGTAGGCCATCCCGGTTAGCAGCGGAGACGCCTCGCCGCCGGTGATGGGCATGGTGTAGAGGTCGCCCAGGAGGTCGAAGACGATCATCTGTCCGTCGGGACTGACGTCCAGCGAAATCCAGGTCCCTTCCGTAGCCGTGAACTCGGCCGTCCGCGCGCTGCGCAGCGGAAGGGGGTTCTGCCTGCCCGGCCGCTGGGCCTCCACGGGCACGTTCAACACTGCAACGGCGAGCACCGCCAGCGCCGCCGATCCGAGGAACTTCGTGCGGGGGCTCATTTGGCACCTCCCTTCATCCCTGCGCTGACATTCGGCGCGACGTGCCTCCATGCTTCGTACGGGGCTGATCGCTGCCGGGGCCAGAGCTCGTCGAGCGTGTTTCCGTCGTATAGACGTCCGTTCATCATCACCTGGTACACCGTGTTCGTGTTGCGGATGTTGTCGAGCGGATTCGCGTCGAGGATCACCAGATCGGCCAGCTTCCCGGGCTCGATCGAACCCAGGTCGCCCCCCAGCCCGATCGCCTCGGCGCCCATCAGCGTCGCCGCCCGAAGCGCGTCGTGTTCGCTCATCCCGCCGCTCTGCATGGCCCACAGCTCCCAGTGGAAGCCCAGACCCTGCAGCTGTCCGTGGCTGCCCACGCCCGTGCGGCCGCCCCCCTCGACGAGCTGCGCCAGCCAGGCGGAGTGCTTCGGGTGCGCGTACTCGTCCTCCATGAACCACGCGCCCTGTCCGGGCCCGTCGGTCTGGAGGCGCCGGGCCTTGATGTCGAGCTCGCGCCGGGGCGTGAAGTGGGTCAGTTTTGCGTCGCCGAAGATGTCCCAGCGCGTGTAGAAGTAGTTCTCCACCCAGGGGCCGCCGTAGGTGACCAGCAGCGTGGGCGAATTCACGGTCCCCGATTCCGCGAAGAGCTCCACGACATCGTTGTAGGCCGGCACGATCGGCAGCGAATGCTCGATTCCGGGGTAGCCGTCGATCGCGTGGGTCAGGTTGAGGCGGTATTCCAGCCCGCCCTCGGTGGTGGGCATGAGCCCCAGTTCGCGCGCGGCCATGATCAGCCACTGGCGTTGCCGGCGGTTGCCGGTCATGTACATCTTGAAGGTCTTGGTGTCGTAGTAGCGGCTGTACTTGGTGAGCACGTCCAGCGCGTGCTCGTAGCTGCTGATGAAGTCCTGGGAGAAGACGCCCGGCCCAGTGGAGTAGACACGCGGCCCGGTCATTCGCCCGGCCCGAACCAGGTCCTCGTACGAAAGCACATCGGTGGTGGCGGTCTGGGGGTCGCGGGTCGTGGTCACGCCATAGGCCAGGTTGGCGTCGTAGATCCAGGAACGCGCCCAGTGGAAGGTCCACAGGTTCCACATGTGCGCGTGGGTGTCCACGAAGCCAGGGACGACGGTCTTGCCCGCGACATCGATCACGGTCGCACCCTCGGGCACCTCCCCGGGCCCCGCCGAAACCGACACGATCCGGTTGTTCGTGACCACGACATCGGCGTTCTCGACGATCTCGTCGCCGTTCATGGTGATCGCGCGCGCGCCGCGCAGCACCACCGTCCCCTGCGGGATGTCGCGCTCGGCGGTCACCTCGATCTGCTGCTCGGACGGGGCGTAGTCGGGGTCCGCCGCGGCCGCGTCCAGGTCGTAGGTGAAGAGCGCGTTGCCGAGCCACCAGTGAACGGTGCGCCCATCGGCGCCCCAGCTGGGGAACTCCACGCCCAGATCGTTGAGCTTGAAGGCGGGGACCGCGGCCGAGTCCGGCTTGCCGACCTCGATGGTGGGCACGGACGGTCCCACGTCGGGAACCAGAACCGCGTACAGGTCATCGCCCACCGCCGCGAGCGCCATGTCTCCCCGAGGGGCCATCTGGACAAGGCCGGCGCCGAGGCGCAAGTCGATTTCGGCGGGCTCCCTCTCGTCGAAGTCCTCCTGTGGCAACACCAGGTCGGAGGTTTCGGAGCGCCTGGAACCGTTGCGGAAGCTGCCCGCCGAGATGTTGGCGCGGGCCGTCACGCTCAGGTGCCCGCGCTTGTCGGTGTCGTCCCAGCGTGCTGAAGAGAGTGCGCTGCCGAAGCCGCCGGGAGAGGGCGGAGATCCGGGGATCGGGTCCGCGCGCAGACTGCCGTAGTAGTAGATGCGGTCCGGGTCCTGGGTGAAGTGCGGTGCGCGCCGGCCGAGCGTGGGGCCGATCAGGGTCTCCTCGCCGCCCGTCGCGGGAATCCAGATGAACTCCGCCGCCTGGGCGAAAGCGGACGTGCCGAGCGACTCCCGGACCGTGCGTGCCGTCGAGCGGACCGCGACGATGCGCTCGCCATCGGGCGACCATGCCAGCTGCTGATAGTACGCCGCGGCGGTCGTCAGGTTCGTGGCGGAGCCGCCGCCCGCGGAGACGCGCCGGATGTGGCCTTCGCCGGCGTCCTGGTCCCAGGTCACGTAGGCGACCTGCTGGCCGTCGGGCGACCAGATCGGCTGGAACTCGCCAACCTCGTCGTCGGTCAGGCGGCGCGGCGCCCCGTCGGGCAGGTCCGCGACGTACAGCCGGTCCAGCGCGGCAAAGGCGATCATGCTTCCGTCCGGCGAGGGACGCGCGTCGCGGATCTGCTTCACCGTGAAGGTGGGCGTGTCCTCAATCGGGTACTCGAACTCAACCTCAGGCCCGATCGCGACCTCCGCGTTCACGGTGAAGGGGATCTCGGTGGGATCGCTTCCATCCACCGGTACCCGCCATATCCCCCCGCCGTAGGAGATCACCAGCGCCTCCGAATCGGGGGTGAACGAATAGCCGGGCAGCACGTCCATCGATGCCGTCGACTCCATGTCGTCGCGCTGGATCGGGTAGGCGAGCCAGCGCTCCTGTCCCGAATCGAGCTCGCGAAGCCGGAGTCCGGTGTCGGCGTCGTCGCGGCTGCCGTAGGCCAGAAGCTGTCCGTCCGGCGAGAGCACCGGCCGGAACGCCGAGCCGTAGCGGTTGGTCATCGGCGTGCGGGTGCCCGTCTTGCGGTCGTACATCCAGATCTGGTACTGCGGGAAGATGGCGTTGTACTGCCAGGTGCCGTTGCGCTGCGCGTACCAGATGTAGCGCCCCTCACTGTCGACTGCCGCGCCCAGCATGCGCTGCCCCCCCCCGCCTCCGACCATCTCCAGCCCGGTGCCGCCATCGATGTGGTAGAGCCAGAGCTTCTCGAGTCCCCCGAAGAAGCCGCCGCCGGCCCTCGACACGATCACGTACTTGCCGTCCGGCATCCAGTCGGGCGACAGGAAATAGCTCCCGACCCCCTTGCTCAACTGCCGCGGTTCCCCTCCGGCGGCGGGCATCAGCCAGACGTTGTTGTCGCCGCTCCGGTCCGAGACGAAAACGATCTGTTCTCCGTCCGGGCTGAAACGGGGCTGCATGTCGTAGCCCATGCCGCTCGTGAGACGAGTCGCCTCGCCGCCGGTGATGGGCATCGAGTAGAGATCGCCCACCAGGTCGAAGACGAGGGTCTGCCCGTCGGGACTCACGTCCAGCGAGATCCAGGTGCCCTCGCTGGTCGTGAAGCGGGCCCAGCGGGCGGGCTCCAGGGGGAGGCCTCGGTCGGGGTCCAGCTTTTCTTCCTCCTGGGCGTGAAGCGCCAGCGGCGCAAGAAGCAGCAGCGCGGCCGTCCACGGGCCGCTCTTGAAGTAGCGCATGCACAGACTCCATATCTTGGAAGGGACTATCTTCCGCGGTGCTGTCGGCACCACCTCGGTGCACGGGACCGCACCCGGCCTCCTGCGAACGACGAGTATAGTAGTGACACCAGTTGCCATCAAACAGGCCGCACCCCGCGACATCGCCCTGGTTTCCGTATCGATCGACCTGGGCGCGGGCCGCCGGGGGGTCGACATGGGACCCTCCGCACTGAGGATCGCGGGCATCACGCGCGAACTCGAATCCATCGGACACCGGGTGACCGAATTCGGCACCATTACCGCCGGCGGGCTGGAGACGACGGACGCGGGCGAGAGTGGCATGCGGTTCCTCGACGAGATCGAGAAGGTGGTGGGGCGCACCCGGGATGCGGTCGGATCGGGGCTCGAGGGCGGATGTGTACCGCTGGTTCTGGGCGGAGACCACTCGCTGTCGATCGGGTCGGTGGCCGGCGTGGCGGAACACTACCGGGGGCGCGGCCGGTCCATTGGCGTGATCTGGGTGGACGCGCACGCGGACATGAACCGTCCCGAGACCACCCCGAGCGGCAACATCCACGGAATGTCGCTGGCGGTCCTTCTCGGCAACGGCCATCCCCGCCTCACCCGGCGGCCGCCCAGCGTCAGGCCGGAGAACGCGAGCATATTGGGTGCCCGCGAACTGGACGCGGGCGAGAAGAGACTCATTTCCGAGATGGGCGTGCGGGTCTTCACCATGTCGGAGATCGACGAAAGGGGAGTCGCCACCTGCATGGACGAAGCCCTGGAGCGGGCCAATGCCGGGACCGCCGGGTTCCACCTGTCCCTCGATCTCGACGCGCTCGACCCGCGCGTCGCGCCGGGGGTGGGGACGCCGGTGCAGGGTGGTTTGACGTATCGGGAGGGTCATCTCGTATGCGAGAAGGTGGCGCGCTCGGGACGGCTGCTGAGCCTCGAGGTGGTGGAGCTCAATCCCGTCCTGGACGACCGCAACCACACGGCTGTGCTGGCGGTCGGCCTCGTGGCCTCCGCGCTCGGCAAGACGATCCTCTGACCCATATCTCCCGGCCCCCTCACGGAGTCGAACCGAAAGGAATCCATGCAACCCGCAACGCTGAACAGCGGACCCGCTGATCTCAAACTTCTCGACCTGGGCGTCGGGTATCGGAAGGGACGCCCGGTACTGGCCGGACTCTCACTCGATATCGTGCCCGGCGAGGTGCTCGCCGTGGTCGGGCCCAACGGCTCCGGCAAGACCACCCTCTTCCGCACACTGTTGGGCGTGCTGGCCCCGGTCGGGGGCAAAGCATCGGTCGCCGGCGTCGGCCCTGCTGACTACAGGCGCAGGCACGGCGTGGGCTACCTGGCGGAGGACACCGCCTTGCCCGCCGGCTGGGTCTGCGACGCCCTGCTCACGCTGGCGGCGTCCGCCTCCGGGGCCGGGGCCGACGTCGACCGCGCCTGTCGTCTGGCGGGGGTGGACTATGACACGGCGGTCCTAGTCGACAAGCTCTCCAAGGGGATGCGGCGGCGGCTGGCGCTCGCGATGGCGCTCATGCGGCCGACCGGGCTGCTCTTCCTGGACGAACCCGAATCGGGACTGGATCCGGGGCAGCGCATCCGTCTTCGCAGGCAGATCGAGGAGATTCGCGGCGACATGACGATTCTGGTGGCCAGCCACGACCTCGGCGAACTCGCCATGATGAGCGACCGCGTCCTGCTGATCGACCAGGGGGGCGGACGCATCGTGGAGCAGCCGGAGGGCGGTTTCACGCGCGAGTACCTGGAAGCGGAATTCCTCGGGCTGGAAGGGGCGGTGTCATGAGTATTCTCAAGGCGAGTATGGGCAACGCGGTGCGGCGCAAGTGGAAGTTCGCGCTGGCGGTGTTCGTCTTCGGCGTGGCGTTGGTCGTACTGACGAATGTGTACGACGTGGCGGGTGTGGCGGACCGCATGGCGACCTTGAGCGAAGAGGTCGAGAGCGGAGCCACGCCGCCGTCCGACGCGGAGGTGGGCACGATGGTGCGCAGCGGGGGACTGCTCATCCTCTTTGGCACGTTGGCTCTATTCTTCACCTTTGGCTCAATGCTTTTCGCCTTCCTCATGCCGGGTGGGATGGTGGCGAACGAGCGCGGAAGCACCGCGATCATGCTCTGGGCGCAGCACCCGATGCCGCTCACCTCCTTCTACATGCGGCGCTACCTGGGCGTACAGGCCGTTACCCTGGCCGCGATGCTCGTCTTCGGGCTGGTCGCCGCCGCCGCGGTCCTTCCGGCTCAGGCAGCGTCCACCACCCGGGTGGGAGACGCCTTGGGCATCTGCCTGGAAGGCATGCTCGCCTGCGCGGTCAGCTTCGCCATTTCCGCACACGGGATCCGCCGCGCCGCTTTCTTCGGCGTGGTATACTATCTGGCCTCGGGCGTCTCGATGGAGGTCCTTCCGCTTGCCGAACAGTCGACCTCGGCGATCGCGGTGCTGGCGCGGGGCGTGCTGCCGTTCCTACTCTTCCCGGTGAATGCGATCGCGGAAGCCGTCGGAGGGTTCGAATCCGGCGTCGCGTGGGACTGGGGGGCCACGGGGATGGTCCTGTACCACTTCGTGCTGTGGACGGCTGTGGCCTGGCTGGGGCTGCGCAGGATCGAGGGGAGGCCGCTGAAGTTGTAGGAGACGGGGGATGGATCTCCGTTGGCATTGATGTAAACTGTACATGACAAAATGTCAATTGTAGTTTACATCACTGCGATCCGTGCTAGGTTTCATCCCCCCGCCGGGGTGGTGAAATCGGTATACACAGGGGACTTAAAATCCCCCGGGAGCATACTCCCATGCGGGTTCGAGTCCCGCCCCCGGCACTTCGTAGCGGCCGCTACCTCCGCCCACGATACGACCGCACCGGCGGCAGCCGCGCCCCTGTCCCCCCCGCCGGCTCCTCCTCCCCCACCACCGGAATCGTGAGCGTCCCGATCCCCTCGATCGTCGCCTCGATCACGTCGCCCGGCCGCAGAAAACGCTGCTCCCCGCGCACCGCCGTCCCCATCCCCACGCCCCCCGATGTCCCGTTGTTGATCACGTCCCCCGGAAAGAGGGTGATGATCGACGAGCCGTACTCGATCAGCTCGTACAGGGTGTGGATCATGTCGCCGGCACGCGCCTCCTGCATCTGCTCGCCGCCCACGCTGAGCGTCTGGTGCAGGTTCTCCATCGGGTCGCCGTAGAGGTAGGGGACCCCGCGGTTCTCCCTGCGCTGCCGGCGGGCCTCTGCGCGTTCCTCGGGAGTGCCCGTCTCGTTGACGTGGCTGTAGAAGTTGACCGCCGCGTTCATGATCTTGCCCGGGTACATGATGGGGGGCAGGGTGCGGACTTCGTTCACGGCATGGACGAAACCGGGGCGCGTGGCGCTGTCGATCAGGTCGTGCGCGGCGAGGTGGTTGACGATCTCGTACAGGCGCGGCTTCACGCCGTACTCGTAGCGGGCGATCAAGTCGAGCATGTCCGCGGGCATGGGGATGCGGGGGTAGGCGGGATCGCGCTCGAGGGCCCGGTTGGCCGCGCCGATGTCCACGACGAGGGCGTCCCGGAGCACCATGCCGACCCGGGCCTCGCCCCCGATCTCGAAGGTGCCGACCTTGAAGGGCTCGGCGATGTCGGTGCGCGGGGGGGTCTGGGCGGGGAGGGGGGCGCCGCCGGCCAGGATTGCCAGCGTGAGAAGGGTGGTGGGGAGGGGCTTGGCCATGATGCGTTCCCGTGCAAGGTGAGGAGGGCTGTCGACACCACTGTCAGCCGCCGACCCGGGACGCGCAAGCGAAGAGGGTGAGGGCTACAGAATCGCGTCCAGGTACAGGTCGACGCGGAAGCCCTTGTGCGGCCCCTTGAGTCCGTGCGAGAAGTCCAGCCGGATGAGGCCGTCCAGCAGGCTTCCGCCGAGACCCACCCCGTAGAGAATGTCGTCTCTGTCGATGTCGCTTCGATCCCCGGCCCAGCCGACGTCGCCGAAGAGGATCGAGGATCCGAGTTCGAAAAGGCGCGACACCTCGACCCGGCCCCGCGCGAAGGACGGGCCCGACAGGACGGAGGCCGAGTATCCGCGCAGCGAACTTCCCCCGCCCAGGAACCATGAGCGCTGCAGCGGTGCGTCGCCCCAGGTGGTTCCGACCGCCGCCTCGAAGCCCAGGTTCCACCGCCGCCACCCGTCACCGGCGACAGGGATGATGGCGCGGAGCGTGCCACTGGCCTGCTGGTAGTCGGTCCGCGGATCCTCTCCCGGCACCCGCCACATCGCCCAGCGACCGTGCAGATCGACGCCGAGCTGTACGCCGCCGGGGTCGTTGCCCCACCACGGCGACAGCCGCAGTTCCGCCCCCGCCTCCTCGACGTGGTCCGCCTCGATGTTGGGGCGGAAGGTCCCGTCCCCGTCGAATGCGCGGAAGAGGGCGAAGTCGATCTCGTTCCCGACCGCACGCTGCCGCTCCGCGTAGGCGCGGAAGGTGAACGACTCGCGCTCACCCTCCGGCGGACGCCAGGTCAGATCGGCGCCGGTGGCCCGGTAGTACTCGCCGTTGTCGCGGCCGAAGAGGAAGGCGTTCGCCGAGTTGCCGAAGTCGAGGTATCTGCCGTCGGAATCGGTCGCCCGGAGTTCGTGAAAGGCTCCAAGCGACAGCCTGCGCAGCATGGTCGAGCGTTGCAGGTCGAGGCGGACCTTGGGCCTCAAGTCGGCCAGCCCGAAGAACCCCGAGGTGCCCAGGGAGAATCTCTGTCCCAGCGCCCATTCGAGGCGGCCCCCGAAGGCGGGACCCTCCACCCGGTTGTAGCGGATGAGATCCGGGCGCGCCCATCCCCAGTGGAAGCCGAACGCGGCTTGGGCAACGGTCGGCGCCGGCAGGTCGGCCAGCTTTTTGATGAACCGCTCCAGTTCCGCGTCGGACGGGAATCCGATTGCGTCCTCCCAGACCGGCGGAGGAAGGTGGGGACTCTCGGCGACCAGATGGCGCTCCTTCGGTGCGATCATCCAGGAGGAGTTGACCAATCCCGGTGCATCGAACCCGAGGGTGTCGTAGTCCACCCCCTCATCCTCCGAAAGCAGCTTGGCGATAAAAGCCATCGCCTCGGCCCGTGTCTTGAAATGCACGTGCTCGAGGGGGGGCGTGAAGGGTTGATTGGCGTCCCCAATGGGATCCTGCTCCTCGTCCTCCGCCAGGGTCACCGATTCGATCTGGTAGGAGACATCCATGGAGACG
Organism: Longimicrobiales bacterium; assembly: GCA_965208295.1. Taxonomy (GTDB): domain Bacteria; phylum Gemmatimonadota; class Gemmatimonadetes; order Longimicrobiales; family Gaopeijiaceae; genus Bin94. The sequence goes on from OZ242328.1 coordinate 4,360,553, forward strand.
GGGATCTTGATGATGCCCGCCGCCGCCTCGCCCTCGACGCGCATGCTATGGGGGAGCCATGCCTTGAAGTCCCAAAGCGAGTAGTCCACCGCGATCATGTTGAGATCGAAGGTCCAGGGCTTGACGAGGCCGGGCACGAACCGGAATGTCCCGCGTTCCTCCTCTCTCTCGAGATCCGGAATGTCGCGCATGGCGTCGAATTGCCGGCTCAGACGGTAGACGGCCCGTACCAGCGCGCCCGACTCGGGTTCGATCCACAGCGCGCCGCTGATCCGGTGGGCGTCCGCCTCCCGCGCGAGGACATCCAGCTGGATCGCCGTCAGCCGCCGCCCATCGTGGAAGGACATCGTCAGGGTGTCGCCGCTCCGGAAGCGGTAGAGGGAATCCGCGCCCTCAGCGAGGGGATGCGCAAGCCAGTATTCGTCGTCCTCCGGCTCGATCGAGAGCTCGCCCTGGTCGGGGATCCCGAAGAGAAGGCGATCGCTCCCGGGTTCGAAGGGCTCGTCGAAGGGGAGGTCCTCGAGGAAATCCAGGTCGCCCTCGCGGATCGCGATGTCGCGCCCGGGATACTCGGACCGGGTACCCAGGACCTGCACGACCGGCTGGCGGTCCCGCTCCCAGAAGGCGCGCACCGCCGTCTCGTTGTGGTAGAGTGTGCGGTCCCTGAAGAGTGCCCGGATCTTTGTCGCGGACCTCTGCCGGATCAGGGCCGAGTATCGCAGAACGGACTCGTCGAGGGACTTCCAGTTGGCGCGGGCCGCCACGTAGAGGTGTCGCGCTACCGAGTCTTCGAAGGTGTCGGGGGCGTAGCCGGACTGGGCGTGGGTGGGGGACGGGGTGAAGGTGGCCGCGGCTGCGCACAACACGGCCGCGAGCGTGAGCGCCCTCATGATCCGGCCCCCGTGTCGCCGGTGGGGTGGAACCACACTTCCCGAAAGTCCTCCCAGGCGACGTAGCGCCACTCGGGAACGGATGGATCGGCCGCCGTTCCGTCCGCCGGGGCGGGGAAGACGAAGATGCCCCGGTTGTCCCTGTCGACGTCGTTGCCGCCCGTCAGGTGGAAGGACCGCCCGTCCTGAAGCGTCACGCGAGCGCCTTCCGGTTCTTCCCGCTGGATGTGTGTGATCTTCCCGAATTCGATCGAGAAATCGACATCGTCCGAGCTTCCCTGCAGCAGCTCCCAGGACCACTCCTCGTCGGCGTCCCAGCGGATCCGGCCCGTGATCTCTTCCCCCTCCCGGGTGACCACGGTGCCGGACAGGGGGCGGCCGCCGTCGAAGGCGTCGTAGCCCGGGAGGCCGGGCGAGGCCTCGAAGTGCAGCGTCCGCACTTCGTCCCATTCGATCTCGACCAGTCCCAGCGCGGGGTCGGAGATCCGGACCGGACTTGGGTCCCGTTCGAAAGGCTCGCTGCAGAGCTCGATCACCGAATCCGACTTCAGGGTCACTTCCGCGAAGCAGGTAGTGCGCTTCAGCGAACGAATCTCGGAGAACCGTAACGATAGTTCGTACTCGTCGGATACCCAGGGATTCGCCAGCTCGGCCACGTCCTCCCAGTAGTCGCCCAGCCCGTGCGATTCCAGCACGCTGTGCCGGTCCCATACCACGAATCCCGTGAAGGACCGGCCGGTCCGGTCCACGACGGTCCCGTACAACCGGGGGGACGAGGGGGTTGCCGAGCCGGGGGAGGGCGGGCCGAACTCGATTCGCTCCAGCTTGCTTCCGCGGACCCGGGTGGAACCGCCTCCACTCTCGATTCGCAGCTCCATATCGCTGACCCCAAGCACCATGACGATACCATCCGGGTTTTCAGCAAACACATTGAATCCATCCATGGTTTGCGGACCGTCGGGACCAATGATCAGAGTATCTGCGACGGGTTCCATCTCCGACCCATGATGTGAGCGGGTCACTATTCCTACTCTTCCCTCTTCACCGACCGTCAGCACGGCGATGTGACCGAGACGGATACCCGACAGCTGGGGCCGTGCGAACGACCTGGGTTTCTGTTCCCAGGTGATCCTGTAGCCCTTCAGCTCGACGGTGCCTACGTGGGGCTCGCCATCGCGCGTCGCGTCGAGCCAGTCCTGGTAGCGCTCCTCCGGGATCTCCTTCGTTGTATTGAGGACATCGGCCCAACTTGCGGCGGCGCGCCACCGGACCACATGGATGAACCCCTCATGCACCTCCCCATCCTCGGTGAAGACGCGCCCCCAGATCCGGTCGTCGTGCTGAGCCTGAAGCGGAGGGGCGCAGAGAAACAGGAGCGCGGCGACACAGACGCGCACGGAGGGCAGGGGCATGCGGTTGGCTGGCATTGGGATTCGGGTCGACCTTGGCTGGATAGTACGCGCCCGCACCCGCACGGGTTTCGGAAAGATACCACCGCGCCATACCTTAGCGGTCCATCGACCCCGTACCCAGGAGCGCGCAGAAATGAACATCCGGAAGCTGTTGTCGATCCCGCTGGTCCTCGTAACCGCCGCCGGGGCCTTCGCCTGCGGGCCAGGGGACGGGGAACAGGCGGAGGACCCCGCAGCCGATGGCGAAGCCGCGGAAGCCCTCGCCGAAACCGCCGACAACCCCCGCTTCGGCGTATGGCAGCTCGAGAGCGACCGGCCGCCCCCTTACAAGAACATCATGACCTACGAGCCGTACGGCGACGGCGGCATGAAGATCACCGTCGCGACGACCAACGCCGAGGACGAGACCTCCTCATGGGGCTACGTGACGATGTTCGACGGCGCGTTCCACCCGGTTGAGGGTGGGGGAGAGGGTGCCACCACGGCGGTCGAGGTCGTGGACGAACACACGAACCGGATCCTGAACGCCAGGGACGGCGAGGTCTACCAGGTCATCGTCAACGTGCTCTCCGAAGACGGCAACACGATCAACAATGAGTACCGGCGCACGCTTGAGGACGGGACGGAGAGCGTGAGCCACGCGGTGTACCGGCGGATCGAGTAGGGCCCGGCACTCCGGTCAGGCGAAGTGGGTCGTCCCCCCTTTGGACGGCGCCTGCAGCAGGAAACGGGGAATCTCGGCGCGAAACACCGAACCGTCCGCGCGCCGGAAGTGATAGTACCCCTCCATGAACCCGTTCGGGCCTTCGAGCACGCAGAAGCTGTTGTATTCATGCACGTCGCCGGGGGCCAGCGTGGGACACTCACCGACCACGCCCTCGCCGCTCACCTCCTGATCGCCGGTGGCCTCGTCGTGGATCTTCCAGTGGCGCCAGAAGAGTTGCGCGGTCTCGTCGCCGACATTCTCGATGCGGATGAAGTACACGAAGACGTGGCGGTGCGGCGGCAGCGAATGGCCCGCCGAATAGACGGGTTCGACGCTGATCCGCATCCGGTCCGGGAGGATCGGGGGTTGGGGAGTGGGATCGCGGGCGAGTCGGATCATGGGCGTGCCGTGGACTTGTGGTCGTAAAGCTTTAGAATACGTGCGGCCCGCGGGAAGGTTCCCCCGATCCGGGGAGCTGTCCTTCCGTCGCCCGGCTCCGGCGCAGTTCGCCGCTCATCCGCCGATTCCGGTCAGGCCACCGAGGTGCGAAGGTGAACCGGTTCTGTGCCTGGCCGCAAGGTTCCGCCGGTGGGATGACGGGTCCTGGCCGGAAGTCGTCCCGCGGACACGGACAAACACACGCGGCTGGCGCTTGAGCTGCCGGCCGAGGAAATGAGTGATTCGAGATAATGCAAGCAATGTTCTCACAGGTTCCCGACAACTGGCCGTCGCTGGCGGCCGCGGTGGCCGTCCTTGCGGTGGTGGCGTGGGCCGCCGGCTGGGTCGCCACGCGCATCCTGCACCGGGTAATCAGCGGCGTGACCTCGCGCACCCGTGCCACCTGGGACGACCGCCTGATCGAGCGTGGAGTGTTCAAGCGGCTGGCGCGGGTGGTGCCGGCGGTGGTCGTGTACCTGGGGATCGGGCCCGCGCTGGGTGTCAGCGCGCCCGCCGGCGATCCGCCAACCGCGGAGATGCTACTGCTGCTCTGGACGGGTGTGCGCCGCGTCGCCGCCGCATTCATCGCCTTCGCCGTGGTGCGCGCCTTCCGCGCGTGCCTCGATGCGGTGAACGACATCTACAACGAGGGCTACGCCGAGGCGAAGTCGCGGCCGATCAAGGGCTACCTCCAGGTGGCGACGCTGTTGGCCTACTTCGCGGCCGCGGTGGTGATCGTGGCGGTGCTGGCCGGGAAGTCGCCGGTCGTCTTCCTGTCGGGGCTCGGGGCGCTGGCAGCCGTGCTCATGCTGGTCTTCCGCGACACCATCCTGTCGCTGGTCGCCAGCATCCAGATCGCGTCGAACGACATGATCCGGATCGGGGACTGGCTGAGCGTGCCGCAGGCCGGCAGCGACGGCGAGGTGATCGACATCGCGCTCCACACGGTCAAGGTCCAGAACTGGGACAAGACGATCTCGACAATCCCAACCAGCAAGTTCATCACGGAGTCCTTCAAGAACTGGCGGGGGATGTCGGAGTCGGGGGGGAGGCGCATCAAGCGTTCGCTGCGGCTCGACATGAACTCGGTGCGCTTCCTGAGCGAGGACGAGATCGACGAGCTGTCCCGCCGCGAGCTGTTGCAGGAATACATGCGCGACGGCGTCGCCGCGATCGCCCGCTACAACGAGGAGCAGGCCGCCGGCAACCCGGGGGTGCAGCCCGAAATCCGGCGGCTCACGAACCTGGGCACCTTCCGCGTCTACGTGCAGAAGTACCTGGAGGCGCACCCGAAGACCCACAAGGAGATGACGCTGCTGACGCGCCAGCTCGCCTCCGGGCCGGAAGGGGTGCCGATCGAGATCTACTGCTTCTCGAACGACACGGCGTGGGCCAACTTCGAGGGGTTCCAGGCGGACATCTTCGACCACCTGATCGCGGTTCTGCCGGAGTTCGGACTGAGGGCGTTCCAGGCGCCGGGGGGGAGTGATTTCAGGAAGGCGCTGGGGGGGATGGATAGAGGCAAACTTACATGATGTATACTACAGTTTACATTTTGTAAAGTCTACATTACATACAGGAGTCTGCGCGGGAGACCGGCCGGCCTCCGGAACCCCTCAACTCAGAGGCTGGGCGACCAGGTACGAGGTGACGGCCACGGCGGCCGCGCCCAGCAGGAGTTCAATCATGGCCGGATTGCGGATGAGCCCGAAGCGGGGATTCCGTTCCAAAGCGGGCCGCACGAACCGCCAGTTGTAGAAGCCGAGCGCCAGCACCCCGGCCACGACCGCGTCCTTGACCAGCAGCGACCTTCCCCACGCGGTGGTCCACAGGTCGGAGAGGGACCCGATGTGGATCCAGACCTTGATCGCGCCGGTGACCAGCAACAGCGCGACGGCCACCTGCGCCACCCTCGAAAACGCGCCGACCATGTTGGCCAGGCCGGGCTCCGTCGCCGGTTCCGCGCCTCCGCGCTCGCGCAGGCCCGGGAGTCCCGCGAAGAGGAGGCACAGAAGTCCCCCCACCCATCCGCCGGCGGCCACGACATGCAGATACGTGGCGGCGGCGGAGAGAGCGCGCGGGTCGTCCGACCACCCGTGCCCGGAGAGGACCGGCACTACCGGGACCAACAGCGCGCCCAGCACGACGATCTTCCACCCGGCGGGATTTGATCCGCCCTTTCCCGCGACAAGAAGTCCCCCGGCTACCAGCAGCGCGCTCACAACTTGCAGCCACCAGCCAACCGCCCACGGCGTCCCCGCGGCGACCGTGAACAGGTTGCCGAGCAGATCGTCCGGAAAGAAGACCGCCGCCCGGTGCAGGAGGCGGATGGGCAGCAGTCCCAGGAGAATCCCCAGCCCCAGGCCGACAACGAGCCATGCCCGGCGGATGGCGGCGACGACTACTTCCCGCGAACCGCCCGCCTGGGCGAAGCGGCCGAGCACCAGGAGCCGAAAAACCACGGCGCCCAGCAGCGCCAGTATCCCCAGATAGAGAGCGAAGCGGTGGAGAGCTCGGCCGAAGTCGGATTCGGAGTCGCCGACACCCGCCTGCGAGTTCCCCTCGGTGCCCGCATCGCCCGCCTGCGCCATTGAATCCCCTGTCGTGACAACGGCTCCGGGGGCCTCCTCCTGCGTCTCTTCGGCGGGCAGGTCCACCCTGAACCCGATGTCACCCGAAAGCTTGTGGCCGTCCGGCCCGGCGGTGGTCCACGACACGGTGTAGCCGCCTCCGCCCAGCGGCTCGCTCAGCGGCAGGACGATCACGTCGTGCCGGTCGTCCGCCAGATACGCCAGCTTCCCGGCCGGGACGGATGTTGCATTGGGTAGCGCGGGGCGCACCTCCACCGTGCTGAGCGCCAACATCACATCGGTTGTGTAGGTCAGCGTGACCCGGGAAGGGGACTCGGCCAGTACGGCGTCTTCCGCTGGATCTGATTCCTCGAGCTCTGTGTGAAGCCAGCCGGCTCCGAGGATCGCGGGAAGCGCCAGGGTAACCAACCCGCCTCCGGCGTAGGCAAGACGAGAGCTCCCCTGGCCGCGCCGACGCCGTGGATGTCCACGCTGGCGGTGCGGCCGCAGCAGGCTCCGGGCGGCCGCGTGCATCGACTACGCCTCCGGCAACCCGTGCGCCATCGCCCACTCCATCGCCTCGCTGAAGCGGTCGATCTCCTCCAGCGTCGAGTACACGCTCGGCGAGATCCGCAGCCCGTTACACTCCTCGTGACCGATCGGCACGTTGATGATCCGGTGCGTGTTCCACAGCCAGTTGCTCAGCGCCGCCGTGTCGAGCCCCTCGACGTGCACGTTCGCGATTCCGCAGGCGAAACCCTGCTTCTGGCTCGTGTTCAGGCTCACCCGATCGTTTTCCAGGAGACGGTTCGCCCAGTAGTCCCGCAGATAGATCAGGCGCTCGGCCTTGCGCTCGGCGCCGATCCCCTGGTGGAAGGTCAGCGCTTCGCCGATCGCCAGGTAGTTCGCCGCCGGGTGCGTTCCGATCTCCTCGTACTTGCGGATGTCCTCGTCCATGCGGTCGGGCGCCGCCATGAGCGGCCAGATTTCGGAGATCTTCTCGCGGCGCACGTAGAGGAGCCCCGTCCCGTGGGGGGCGAAGAGCCACTTGTGCAGGCTGGTGGAGTAGTTGTCGCAGTCCAGGTCGCTCAGCCTGAAGGGGAAGTGGGCCATCGCGTGGGCTCCGTCCACGATGACCGGGATGCCGTGTCCGCGCGCCATCTGCACCACCTCGCGCACCGGCAGGATCTGGCCCGTCAAATTGATCATGTGGCACATGAGGATGAGGCGGGTGCGGGGCGTGATCGCCTCCTCGAAGCGGCGCACCACCTCGGCGGGGTCCTCGGCGGGGACGGGGACCTTGATCTGAACCATCTTGATCCCCTCGCGGCGCTCCCGCTGCCGGAAGGTGGTCAGCATGCGCCCGTAGTCCTGGGTGGTCGTGAGGACTTCGTCGCCCGCCTCCAGATCGTACCCGAACTGGCAGGTCTGCAGTCCCTCCGACGCGTTGCGGGTGAAGGCCACCTCCTCGGTGTCCACGCCCCACTCGCGCGCCATGCGGGCACGAACCCCCTCTCGTTGCGGCTCCAGGATCTTCCACATCGTGTAGGTCGGCGCCTCGTTGGAGTAGTCCAGATGGCGCTTCATGGCATCCTGCACGAACGAAGGCGAGGGGCTGACGCCGCCGTTGTTGAGGTTGACCAGCGTACGGTCGACGGTGAAGGCGCGGGCCACCTCGGCCCAGAAGTTCTCGTCGTCGGCGGTGTCGGCGGGCGAACCCGGGTGGCTGGCCAGATCGCGCGAGATGTCCACCGCGCGCGAGTTGAAGGCCGGGAGTTGCGAGGCGCCCAGGACGGCCGCGGCCGAGCCGAGGAAGTCGCGGCGGTTGGTGGTTCGCGGGCTTCTGCCGGGTCTGGACTTGTGGATGCGCATCGTGTGCTCCGGTGTGGGGCGGTGCGGCGTTCGCACGGGCGGTGGGACGCGAACGCCCCTGCCTGCGGCGCAGGGTTCCGCCCGTGTCGGGTCTCGCGTTTCATCGTAGCGTGCGCCCGCCGGGATGGGCAAGCGGGGCGGTGGGGACTCCCCATGGGGCTCTCCGTGCTACAGTTTAGGGGCCCGTGGCGAGTCGTCCCGCCGATCCGGGCGCTCGCGCGCGTCCTCCGTCCCCCCATGGTCCCCCGTCAATGATCAGAGTCCGATTCCTGGGCACCGCCGCCGCCCGTCCGACCGTGAGCCGGAGTGTGTCCGCGATCGCGGTGCAGCGGGAGGGCCGGTCGTTCCTGTGGGACTGCGGCGAGGGGACCCAGCGGCAGATCATGCGTTTCGGGACCGGCTTCTCCTTCGCCCACATCTTCATCACGCACACGCACGCGGACCACTTCCTGGGCCTGCCGGGCCTGCTCAGAACCATGAGCTTGCAGGGCAGGGAGGAGGGGATGCACATCTACGGACCCGCCGGGACGGAAGGGGTCCTGAGTGCGGCGGTGCGGCTGGGGGTGGAACGGCTCGCCTTTCCCATCGAAGTGAAGGGGCTCGCACCGGGCGAAAGGGTGGACTTCGGAGACTGGGCGGTGCACGCCTTCCGTGCGAACCACGGCGTCTCCGCGCTCGGGTACGCGCTGATCGAAGAGGTCCGGCCGGGCCGCTTCGACGTGGAGACCGCACGCGAGCTGGGCATCCCCGAGGGCCCCCTCTTCGGCCGGCTGCACCGGGGCGAGGCGATCGAAGTCGACGGCAGGACCATCCGGCCGGACGACGTGGTGGGACCGCCCCGGCGGGGACGCAAGGTCGTCTACAGCGGCGATACCCGGCCCACCGCCGAGGCCACCGAGATGTCGATGCGCGCCGATCTCCTCATTCACGAGGCCACCTTCGGCAACGAGGAGGCGAAGCGGGCCCGCGAGACGCGCCACTCCACCGCCGCCGAAGCGGCCTCGGTGGCGGCGCGGGCAAAGGTGCGGGATCTGGTCCTGACCCATGTATCGGCGCGCTATGCCGAAGCCCCCGCCCGGCTCGAGAAGGAGGCGCGCGCCGTTTTTCCGGGGGCGCGGGTCGCGCGGGACGGACTCGAGGTGGAGATCGGCTACCGTGAGTGAGAGCGGCGGGACCGGCAACCCGGGCGAGTGGATCCGCTCGGTGGCCGTCGTGGGCCTCGGCGTCATGGGCGGGTCGGTGGCGAAGGGGGTGGCGCGCCGGGCGCCAGACGTGCCGGTCTTCGGCGTGGAGCCGGATGCGGAGAGTGCGCGGGCGGCGGCGCGGGACGGTGTCCGTCTCGTGCGGGATCTGGGAGAGTGCGGCTTGGAGGGGGGCGTGGTGGTCTTTGCGGTTCCGCTCGACGAGACGGTGGCGCTGGTGCGCGAAACGGCGGCCGTGTGGAGCGAGGCTGCGCTGGCCACCGATGTGGCGAGCCTGAAGGTGCCCGTGCTGGCGGCGGGGGGGCGGGGTGGGGGGGGCGGTGTCTTCGTGGGGGCGCATCCCATGTGCGGATCGGAGCGGTCGGGGTACGCAGCGGCCCGGGCGGATCTGTTCGAGGGTGTGGACGTGTGGCTTTGTCCGGGGGGTGGGGGGGGAATGGCCGGTACGGGATCCCCCATGGACCGTGCCTCGGCCTTCTGGCGGCTGCTCGGCGCGAGACCCAGGACAATTGCCGCGGACCGCCACGATCGTATGATGGCGTGGGCAAGCCACCTGCCGCAGCTGTTGGCGAATGCGCTGGCCGCGGCGCTGGACGAGGCGGGTCTCGGCCGGGACATGCTCGGCCCGGGTGGCACGGACATGACGCGCCTTGCCGGCTCCAGTCCTAGGGTCTGGACGCCCCTGCTGGAGGCTGCCGCCACCGAGGATGCGCGGGCGCTGCGGTCCGCGGAAGCTCAAATCGCGACGATTCGCCGGGCGCTGGAAGCGGGAGACAGCGCGGCCATCGAGGGCATCATGACACGGGGAAACCGGTGGACGGCGGCGAAGGCCTGACCATCCGCGTCCCCGGGGACAAGTCGATCACCCAGCGGGCGCTGATCCTGGGTGGTCTGGCCGACGGCGAGAGCCGGATCCGGGGTGTATTGCGGGGCGCCGATCCGCTGGCGACGGGACGGGCCCTGGGTGCGCTCGGGGTTGAAATCGTGGGTCTCGAAGGATCGGGGGACGGCGAAGTGCGGATTCGGGGGAACGGACTGCGCGGCTGGCGGGAGCCGAACGAGGCGCTCGATCTGCGCAACAGCGGCACCGGCGCCCGTCTCCTCGCGGGCGCGCTGGCCGCGCAGCCGCTCTCGGCGGTGCTCACGGGCGATGCGTCGCTGCGCGGTCGTCCCATGCGAAGGATTGCCGACCCGCTCATGCGGATGGGCGCGACGGTCGGCTACCTGGAACGCGACGGACACCTCCCGATTCGCTTGACGGGCGGAGAGCTGGCCCCGCACGGACACGAGAGCACGGTGGCGAGCGCACAGGTGAAGAGCGCGGTGCTGCTGGCGGGGGTGGGGGCGGGGGTGGCGGTCGAGGTGATCGAGCCGAGGCGGTCGCGCGACCACAGCGAAAGGATGCTGGAGGGGATGGGCGTCGGGGTGGCGGAGGAAGAGGTTGCCAGGGGTTGGTGCGTTCGGATCCCGTCGCCGCCGCCCCGCCTCGCGCCGCTGGACATGGAGGTGCCGGGAGACTTTTCTTCCGCGGCGTTTTTCGTGGCGTGGGCAATGCTGGCCGGTTGCCGCGCGCCGCTCACGGTGTGGGGGACCGGTCTGAACCCGACCCGCACCGGGCTCCTCCCCGCGCTGGCCCGGATGGGAGGCCGAATCGAGGTGGTGCCGCGCGGGACCGCGGGCGGAGAACGGGTGGGCGACCTTCGGGTGGACGCGCAAACGGCTGGGCTGCAGTCGGTCGAGGTGGGCGGAGACGAAATCCCGGGCATGATCGACGAGGTACCGATCCTGGCCGTGCTGGCGGCCCGGGCCAAGGGCGTCACCCGCATCACGGGGGCCGCGGAACTCCGGGTCAAGGAGTCGGACCGGCTGGCGGCGCTCGCCACGAATCTGCGACGGATCGGCGTGGCCGCCGAAGAGCTTCCCGACGGACTGGAGATCGAGGGAACCGATCGCCCCCTGTCCGGGCGGGTGGAGTCCTTCCACGATCACCGCATCGCGATGGCCTTCGGCATGCTGGGTGCCACGCCGGGGTGTGAGATCCAGGTGGACGATCGAACGGTCGCGGACGTGAGCTTTCCGGGTTTCTGGCGCTTGCTGGAGCGGGTGCGGGAGTGGGACAGGGGTGTCGGTGGCGGACGTGCCGACAGGTCGCCGGCGGGCGGGATGGCGAATCCTCACGACACGACCGGGGATCGCTGCCTGGTCGTTGCGATCGACGGGTCCGCCGGTTCGGGAAAATCCACCACGGCCGCGGCGGCTGCAGCCCGTCTGGGTTTTCGCCACCTTGACTCGGGCGCGATCTATCGGGCCGTCACGCTGGCGTTGATCGAGTCCGGACGGAGCGGTTCGGCGCTTGAGCAGGTAACCCGCGGCGAACTCTCGGGTTTGGCGATCGACGTGAAATGGCGGGAACAGGGCATGGAGGTGTGGGCCGGAGGCCGGCAGGTTCCGGAGGAGGACCTGCGCTCGGATCGCGTCACGGCGCTGGTGTCTCAAGTCGCCGCCGTCCCGGCGGTGCGGGCCCATCTCCTTGACGTCCAGCGCCACGCCGCCCGGGGCCCCGGACTCGTCGCCGAAGGTCGCGACATGGGTACGGTCGTCTTTCCCGGGGCGGAGGTGAAGGTCTTCCTGGACGCCCATCCCGCGGAGCGCGCCCGCAGGCGCCTTCTGCAGCGCGGCATTCATCCGGACGCCGCGAAGATCGAGGCCGAAGCAGCCCGCCTGACCCGGCGTGACCGGCGGGACGCGTCCAGGTCCATTGCACCGCTCCTGCAAGCCGGCGACGCGGTGTTGCTCGACACCACCGCCCTCGATCCGGCGGCCCAGACCGATGCGATCGTGCGCTTCGTCGAGGCTGCCCGCGGAGATCGTTAGTCCCCCCGACATTTCCAATCCGGTTTGACACAAGACCGGTTTTCGGGCCGGTTTTCACACGGCCGGTTTTCACACTGGTGTCAAACCGGAATAGAAATGTCCGGGGGTAGAGCGAAATAGAAATGTCCCCCCCTGGGTGAGTGTTTGCCACCCCCGGCCAGCCTGAGCGGGTTGGGGGTGGGGTGGGTAGTGGGACCCCCCGATCGGAGGGACGGGCTTGCCCGGCCCGGAGATCGGGGGGTTGCCGGCGGTCGCGTTGGGTTGGGTCGACCCTGTGTTGGCCGGTCGGTGGGGCCATGAGGCGGTGATCATACCGATCCCGCATCCGATTTCCGGCGAGGTCCCCGGCCATCAGCGCCGCTCGCGAGTCCGGCATGCGGCGGCTCGGCAGGCTTTCCATTGCTTCGCGCAGCCTCTTCCGCGAGCCGCTGGTCCCGCCGGGCCGTGGCCATCTGGGCATTCGCGTGGTTTTGCTTTCGCCATGGATGGTCCGGTGCGGGCTTCGGCGGCTTGGACCCCGGCTTGCGGGGCTTCGCGCGCTGAGTCTTCGTCGGTGTTGTCGGAGGACCGGCCCGACCCAGGGACTCGACGGCCAGGTAGCGTTGGCCGATCCGGAAGTGGATGTCCCCGCATAGTCGGCGCTCAACGACGACCTCGTCACCCGGCCGAACACCGCGGGCCTCCTGCTCCGGGATCTGCCAGTACCGGTTCTTGAAGCGGATGATGAAGTCACGGGCCACCTTCCGAGTCTCCGTCTCGGCAAACAGGGCCTCCAGGTCGATGCCGGCCGGCAAGGGCCGGTGCGCGTCGAGGGCATTCTCGGGCTCGACCACGAAGCGCTTGTTCCAGAACGGAACCCAGGAGTCGGCCAGGAAGCGGTTCGCTGCGTCAAGGGTGGAGATCCCTGCCACCCGCATCTCCTTGATCAGGCGGTCCTGCGCCGTACCGAAGGTCCGCTCGACTCGTCCCTTCGCCTGGGGAGAGCCCGCCAGGATCACCTCGACCCCCAACTCGCCCAGCGCTCGTGAGATGATCGTATCGGTCCGCTCCTCCTTCTTCGCCAGCCACTGCCCGAAGTGTCCGGCGTGGTCCGTGTAGACAGCCAGGGGGCGGCCGTGGCGCTGTAAGTATCCGATGATCGCCCGGCGGTTCTCCGCACCGTCGTCGCGCTCGACAAAGCGGGTCATCATCAGCCGGCTCGTCGCATCGTCATGGATCGAGATCAGCACCTGGTCGCCCGCAGCCCGGTCCTCCAGCCACGCATGCACCGAGCTGTCCCACTGCTCCAGCTCGCCCAGCGCCGCCCGCCGCGGACGCCGGCTGCGGTGCTTGGCCCGTCTGCGCTGCCGCTTCCACAGGCCGGCCTCCATCATCCAGCCCCGCAGCGTGTCCGGGCTCACCCGCAGCGCGAAGCTTCTCTCCAGGTGCTCGGCGAGCAGCGTAGGCCCGAAGTCTCGGTACAGCGGTTCCCTCGCGACTTCCAGCGCCCGCTCTCGAAACCCCCGCGGCAACGCCCTGTTCGACCGCCGCCCGCGCAGTCCGTGCACTACGGCCGCATCGCCCTCAGCCTCGAACTTCCGGCGCAACCTGCGAAAATGCCGTCGCGTCACCCCGAGCCGCGCCGCCCCCACAGCCACGCTAAGCACTCCCTCCTTCACCTGTCTCAACACCGAGATGCGATCCCTCTCCTTCAGACTCAAGTCCATGTGCTCCTCTCCCGGATCCGGTTTCGTCGTTGACCGACCATGATCCGAAAGAGGACATTTCTACTTCGCTAAGGGAGGACATTTCTAAATCGGCGCGACAGGCCGGTTTTCACACTGGTGTCAAACCGGAATAGAAATGTCCGGGGGTAGAGCGAAATAGAAATGTCCCCCCCTGGGTGAGTGTTTGCCACCCCCGGCCAGCCTGAGCGGGTTGGGGGTGGGGTGGGTAGTGGGACCCCCCGATCGGAGGGACGGGCTTGCCCGGCCCGGAGATCGGGGGGTTGCCGGCGGTCGCGTTGGGTTGGGTCGACCCTGTGTTGGCCGGTCGGTGGGGCCATGAGGCGGTGATCATACCGATCCCGCATCCGATTTCCGGCGAGGTCCCCGGCCATCAGCGCCGCTCGCGAGTCCGGCATGCGGCGGCTCGGCAGGCTTTCCATTGCTTCGCGCAGCCTCTTCCGCGAGCCGCTGGTCCCGCCGGGCCGTGGCCATCTGGGCATTCGCGTGGTTTTGCTTTCGCCATGGATGGTCCGGTGCGGGCTTCGGCGGCTTGGACCCCGGCTTGCGGGGCTTCGCGCGCTGAGTCTTCGTCGGTGTTGTCGGAGGACCGGCCCGACCCAGGGACTCGACGGCCAGGTAGCGTTGGCCGATCCGGAAGTGGATGTCCCCGCATAGTCGGCGCTCAACGACGACCTCGTCACCCGGCCGAACACCGCGGGCCTCCTGCTCCGGGATCTGCCAGTACCGGTTCTTGAAGCGGATGATGAAGTCACGGGCCACCTTCCGAGTCTCCGTCTCGGCAAACAGGGCCTCCAGGTCGATGCCGGCCGGCAAGGGCCGGTGCGCGTCGAGGGCATTCTCGGGCTCGACCACGAAGCGCTTGTTCCAGAACGGAACCCAGGAGTCGGCCAGGAAGCGGTTCGCTGCGTCAAGGGTGGAGATCCCTGCCACCCGCATCTCCTTGATCAGGCGGTCCTGCGCCGTACCGAAGGTCCGCTCGACTCGTCCCTTCGCCTGGGGAGAGCCCGCCAGGATCACCTCGACCCCCAACTCGCCCAGCGCTCGTGAGATGATCGTATCGGTCCGCTCCTCCTTCTTCGCCAGCCACTGCCCGAAGTGTCCGGCGTGGTCCGTGTAGACAGCCAGGGGGCGGCCGTGGCGCTGTAAGTATCCGATGATCGCCCGGCGGTTCTCCGCACCGTCGTCGCGCTCGACAAAGCGGGTCATCATCAGCCGGCTCGTCGCATCGTCATGGATCGAGATCAGCACCTGGTCGCCCGCAGCCCGGTCCTCCAGCCACGCATGCACCGAGCTGTCCCACTGCTCCAGCTCGCCCAGCGCCGCCCGCCGCGGACGCCGGCTGCGGTGCTTGGCCCGTCTGCGCTGCCGCTTCCACAGGCCGGCCTCCATCATCCAGCCCCGCAGCGTGTCCGGGCTCACCCGCAGCGCGAAGCTTCTCTCCAGGTGCTCGGCGAGCAGCGTAGGCCCGAAGTCTCGGTACAGCGGTTCCCTCGCGACTTCCAGCGCCCGCTCTCGAAACCCCCGCGGCAACGCCCTGTTCGACCGCCGCCCGCGCAGTCCGTGCACTACGGCCGCATCGCCCTCAGCCTCGAACTTCCGGCGCAACCTGCGAAAATGCCGTCGCGTCACCCCGAGCCGCGCCGCCCCCACAGCCACGCTAAGCACTCCCTCCTTCACCTGTCTCAACACCGAGATGCGATCCCTCTCCTTCAGACTCAAGTCCATGTGCTCCTCTCCCGGATCCGGTTTCGTCGTTGACCGACCATGATCCGAAAGAGGACATTTCTACTTCGCTAAGGGAGGACATTTCTAAATCGGCGCGACAGCCGGTTTTCACACTGGTGTCGCGTTCGGCACCGGATTTGACTAATATTAATGACTGTACCCCAAGCGGTCCCGGGTCACCCGCGGGCGAGCCCGGCCGCCAAGATTCCATTCAACCCGGCCTCCCCGCGCATTACCCGCCAGGCCGGAACGGTTTCCTGGAGCGCCAGCGAATGCGCTGGTGGTGTTGCGATGAACGAGAATCAAGAACCCCAGCCGGGCGACGACGGCCCGCTTCTGGCGACGGATCCCCCGCCTTCGACCCAGGCCCTTCCCGGCGAGATCTCGCCGGAACTGATCCACGATCCCTTCGGCGAGGAAGTCCTCGATGTCTCCCGGGACGACTTCGAGGCCATGCTCGACGAGCACCGGACGGCTGGCGGCGACATTCGCGAGGGACAGATCGTCCAGGCCAGAGTGCTGCGAATCACCGAGGCCACAGTCATCCTCGAATTCGGGTTCAAAAGCGAAGGTGCCGTCCCCCTCGACGAATTCAAGGAACCCGAGTCGATCGAGGTCGGCCAGGAGGTGGAAGTCCTTCTGGAGAGCCTCGAGGACGACGACGGAGTGGTGGTCCTTTCCAAGAAGAAGGCGGATTTCCTGCGCGTCTGGGAGCTGATCAAGGACGCCTACGAGAACGACCGCCCCGTGAAGGGTCTGCTGACTCGCAAAATCAAGGGCGGAGTGACTGTGGACATCATGGGTGTCGACGCCTTCCTCCCGGGATCGCAGATCGCGCTCCGTCGGGTCCCCAACATCGAGGACCTCATCGGCGAGAGCTACGATTTCATGATCATCAAGCTCAACAAGCGCCGCCGCAACATCGTGGTTTCGCGCCGGGTGATCCTCGAACGCGAACGGCAGAAGAAGCGCAGCACCCTGGTGAAGGAACTGCTCAACGGACAGGTCCGCGAAGGCGTGGTGAAGAACATCACCGACTTCGGCGCCTTCATCGATCTGGGCGGCCTGGACGGACTCCTGCACATCACCGACATGTCCTGGGGCCGTGTCGGCCACCCTTCCGAGGTGGTGACGATCGGGAGCAATCTGGATGTCAAGGTGCTGGACATCGACTGGGACCGGGAACGCATCTCGCTCGGACTCAAACAGCTGTTGCCGTATCCCTGGACGGACATCGAGGACCGCTATCCGGTCGGTGCGAGGGTGCGTGGCAAAGTCGTGTCGATCACCAACTACGGCGCCTTCGTGGAGCTGCAGAAGGGGGTCGAGGGACTGGTCCACATCTCCGAGATGTCGTGGACGCGCAACGTCCGTCACCCGTCCAAGATCGTGTCGATCAGCGACGAAATCGAAACCGTGGTCCTCAAGGTCGACCCGAACGACGAGAAGATCTCCCTCGGCATGAAGCAGATCGAGGAGGATCCCTGGCTCGCGCTCCCGCTGAAGTATCCCACCGGAACGCGCCTTACCGGGACCGTGCGCAACCTGACCTCCTTCGGCGCCTTCGTCGAAATCGAGTCGGGGATCGACGGCCTCGTCCACGTCTCGGACATGAGCTGGACTCGCCGCGTAGAACATCCGTCCGAGGTGGTTCAAAAGGGGCTGGAAGTCGAAGTCATGGTCCTGGACGTGGATGCGGACAACAAGCGGATCTCGCTCGGGATCAAGCAGCTGCACGACGATCCCTGGCCGGAGCTGGTGACCCGGTTCACGAAGGGCTACGAGGTCGACGGGCGCGTCGCGCGGCTCCAGGACAAGGGTGTGGTGATGGAGCTGGAAGAGGGGGTGGAAGGTTTCGTCCCCGGTTCCCACTCGGCCGTCCCCGCCGATTCCCTGGAGGACTACTTTCAGCCGGGCGACTCCGTGTCGCTGAGGGTGATTGCATCCGACGCATCGGACCGGCGCATCGTGCTGGAAGTGACGAGCGCGCCGGAGCGCCGAAAGGCGAGCGAGCCCTCGGACGAGGGGGAAACGGCCGATGAGTCCGCGGACGCCGCGCCGGACGAGCCTGAGGTTGCAGACGAATCCGAGGCGGTGGGGGACGAGCCCGAAGCGGCCGCGGACGAGGCTGAGGCCGCAGCAGACGAGCCCGAAGCTGCAGCAGCTGAGCCCGAGGCAGCAGACGAGCCCGAAGTTGCGGCAGACGAGCCCGAAGTTGCGGCAGACGAGCCCGAGGCAACGGATGTGCTTGAGGCAGCAGACGAGCCCGAAGTTGCGGCAGCCGAGCCTGAGCCCGAAGCCGGGGCGGACGAGCCCGAGGCGCCGCAGGAAGTGGCGGACGAGGAAAAGGATCCGACTGACGAGTAGCAGCCTGTGGTGAAACCATGCGCAGCGGTGAAGAGGTCCGGCGTGGCAGCCCGCGGACAGAATCCCCCCGGCATTCGAGCGGCGGTGCATCCGGGCTGGACCGCTCTGCTCTGCGTTGCTCCTCGGGCGAATAGCGGTGCTATTCACCTCTCGTCGCGCCTTGCCAGCCGGGCGCCTCGCCGCTCTCGGTGCTCGGGTGGCTCTATCCACGGACTGCTGGCCCCGGTTGCGGCCGTGCGCCGTGTGATCGTTGCCGGGTTCGTTCCGGCGGCACCAGGCCGTTTTGCCCCTGCGGCCGGACTGCTCGGCGCCGCGTTGACCGGGCTGGTTTTGGCCTGTGCATCGTGCGCACCGAAAGCGGTGGCCGACAGTGCGGCGATCAGCGCAATCGACGCGGCAGCTCCCGAGTCGGAGCCCGATTCCGGACAGGTGGAGACGACCCCGGCAGCGGTGGCCGTGGAGGAAGGTGGCCCGGTGTCCGAGGAGTCCGCCGACGCCGTCGTGGTCATCGGAGCCGTGCTTCCGCTGACGGGGTCGCCGTCCGGCCGCGAGTACGCACGGCTCTTCATCGAAGGGCTGGAAGTGGGCGCCCTGCTGGCCCGCCGGAGCGGCGTCAATGTGGAGGTCGTCGTCGAGGACAACCTGGGTACCGCGTCCGGCAGCGCCCGGGGGGTGGAGGCCCTCCTGGACCGCGGCGCGCTGGCCATCATCGGTCCTCTCGATGCGGACAACGTGCGCGCGGCGGTCAGAGCCGCGCCCCGCGATCTTGCCTTCTTTTCCCCTACCGCCAGGCAGCTCCCGTACGGCCGCCCGGGAGTCTACAGCCTGGCCGCCGGCGACCCGGAGGCGGGGCGATCGCTGGCGCAGGCCCTGTGGGATCTGGGCTACGCGGACGTCGTCATCCTGCACCTGCGAAGCTCACGGGAAAGTGTCGAAATGGACGCCTTCCAGCGAACCTTCACGTCCCTGGGCGGCTTTGTGAAGCGTCGAATACGGTATCGGTCCGGAACCACGACCTTCGAGGAGGATCTCACCCAGGCGAAGTCCCTGACGCCCTCCGTGCTGGTCGTCGCGGCTCCCCCCGCCGATCTGGAACTGCTCGCACCACAGATCGCCTTTTTCGGGCTCGACGAGATGGAGGTGCAGATCGCGGGCACGGCCGCGTGGACCGATCCGCTCGTGATCGATGGCGTGGCACGGAGGCACACCGACAGCGTAATCGCCGTGAGCACGACCCCGCCGGGAGACGTGCGGCAACCGCCGCCGGAGTTCGTCGGGGCGTACGAAGAACTCTTCCGGCGATCGTTCAGCAGCATGGTCCCCGTGGCCGGCTTCGACCTGCTGCGCATGGCGCTGGATGCGTACCGCGAAGGCGCGCGCACCTCGGGGGAGGTGATGGACATCCTCGAGCGGCTGGCCCCCTTCGAGGGTGTCACGGGCACCTTTTCATTCACCACCGACGGCAGCCTCACGCGACGGTACTACCCGGTCCGGATCCTCGGGGGAGCCCTTCACCCGCTCACCGCGGATTCCACCCTGATTCCGGCGTCCCGGTGAGGCTTCCGGCATGACGGACGCCCAATGACCATGAAGTCGGCGCTGGAACGTCTGGCGGCGCTCCAGCGGGAAGCGTTGCTGGGAGGAGGAGAGGCGCGTCTCCGAGCGCAGCACGAGCGGGGCAAGCTCGGGGCACGGGAACGGCTGGACCTCCTCCTCGACGAGGGGTCGTTCGTCGAACTGGACCGCTTCGTCACCCACCGCTCCACCGATTTCGGGCTCGATTCGAGGAAGTTCCTGGGCGACGGGGTCGTGACCGGCTACGGGACGATCCACGGGCGCCTGGTCTACCTGTTTTCGCAGGACTTCACCGTCTTCGGGGGATCGCTCAGCGAGACCCACGCGGAGAAGATCGTCAAGATCCAGGAGATGGCCCTCAAGAACGGGGCGCCGCTCATCGGCCTCAACGATTCGGGCGGGGCTCGGATCCAGGAGGGCGTGGTGTCC
Source organism: Longimicrobiales bacterium (assembly GCA_965208295.1). Lineage (GTDB taxonomy): Bacteria > Gemmatimonadota > Gemmatimonadetes > Longimicrobiales > Gaopeijiaceae > Bin94. The sequence goes on from OZ242328.1 coordinate 4,380,340, forward strand.
CTGGGGGGGTACGCCGACATCTTCCTGCGTAACACGCTGGCCTCCGGGGTGATCCCACAGATCAGCGTCATCATGGGGCCGTGCGCGGGCGGGGCGGTGTATTCACCCGCGATCACCGACTTCGTCTACATGGTGCGGGGCACGAGCTTCATGTTCGTGACCGGGCCCGGGGTCGTGAAGACGGTGACCCAGGAGGACATCGACATGGAGGGGCTTGGCGGCGCCGACGTGCACGCCGAGACCTCGGGCGTGGCCCACTTCGCGCACGACAGCGAGGCGGAGAGCCTGACCGGCGTTCGCGCCCTCTTCCGATTCGTTCCGCAGAACAACACCGAGCGCCCGCCGGTGGGTGCGGACGACGATCCACACGACCGGCGTAGTGAGAAAATACTTGAACTATTTCCAGACAAACCCAATCGTCCCTATGATATGCTTGATGTCATCCACGAAGTTGTCGATGACGGCGAGTTCTACGAAGTGCACGCCGGGTTCGCACGCAACCTGGTGACCGGATTCGCGCATCTGGGAGGGCATTCGGTGGGGATCGTGGCCAACCAGCCCGCGGTGCTGGCGGGAGTTCTGGACATCGACGCCTCGGACAAGGGGGCCCGTTTCGTGCGCTTCTGCGATGCCTTCAACATCCCCCTGGTCGTCTTCGAGGACGTTCCCGGCTTCCTTCCCGGTGTCGGCCAGGAGCACGGCGGCATCATTCGTCACGGGGCCAAGCTCCTCTACGCCTTCTGCGAGGCGACGGTCCCCAAGGTCACCGTCATCACCCGCAAGGCCTACGGCGGCGCCTACGACGTCATGAATTCCAAGCACATCCGCGGCGACATCAACCTGGCCTGGCCTTCGGCCGAGATCGCGGTCATGGGGCCGAAGGGTGCCGTCGAGGTCCTCTTCCGCCGGGAGATCGCCGCGTCGGACGATCCCGAGGCGGAGGCGGAGGCGAGGAGGGTAGAATACCGCGAGAAGTTCGCGCACCCCTACATCGCCGCCTCGCGCGGCTACGTGGACGACGTGATCGATCCGCGCGACACCCGGCCCCGTCTGGTCGGCGCGCTGGACATGCTGGTGGACAAGCGGGATGCCAATCCGCCGAAGAAGCACGGCAACATCCCGCTCTGAGGGAGGTGGCCGGTTGCGTCCGGGCCGGTTCCGGAGGAGTCACGGATTCGCGCATGCTCACGGCAGAGGTCGACCACGGTCTCCCGGGGCAACCTCCCGACCCGGATCCGGCATCTCATCGAGAGTAACGTGCGGTCTTTCGCGTCGCGCGCGGGGCCGCGGAATCCATCAAGGAGGCACGATGATGCTCAGGACGATACAGGCAGGACGGACAGCGGGACTGGCGGGACTTGCGGCGCTGGCATTCACCGCCTTGCTCGCGCTGGCTCCGGCCGGCGTGGCCCAGGAGAAGGAGGAGGAGCGACGGGGCTTGGGTGCGTTTTTCCGAACGGACGTGGATGACCGGTCCGGGCGGCTGATGCTTGGCGTCATGCTCATGCGCCATGAAGATCTCGGAGTGCTGGTCGCGGATGTGCTGGAGGACAGTCCGGCCCAGGAGGCGGGGATCATGGATGGGGATCGCATCCTTTCGGTCAATGGACACGACCTCTACCAGCCGCTGGAAGACGAGGACGAGCGAGACTTCGACCCGGATCGGTACCTGCCCGAGGAGCGGCTGCTTGCGCTGGTGAGCGAGGTGCCGGAGGGAGAAGCCGTGACCCTCGTGGTCGAGCGGGATGGCGAGGAAATCGACTTTGCCGTGGTCCCGGAAGTCCTGCCCGGCTATGGCGCGTTGGGGCCGCTCTCCGAACAGATCGAGCAGTTTCGCGGGCTGGGCGAGTGGTGGTCCGATGAAGAGCAGCGGCAGGCAACCCTGGAACGGATCCGCGAACTGACCGAGCGGTTCCGGAGCCAGGAGCGGCCCTACGAGTGGGATGCGCCCGGGTGGGTGCCGCCGGGCAGCCTTCGCATCTTTACGGACACGCTCGCTTCCGGACCGTGGGAAATGCGATGGGGCGGTTCCCGCGGCGCCCACGGACTCGATCTCGTGGAACTCAACGCCGGGCTGGGGGCCTACTTCGGCACGACGGAGGGCGTCCTGGTCGCGGATGTCGAGGACGACTCGCCGCTGGGACTGCTTCCGGGCGACGTGGTGGTGGCGGTCGATGGGCGGATGGTCGACGACATCGACGAAATGCACCGCATTCTGGATTCCTACAAGTCCGACGAGGAAATCGCGCTCAGGATCTTCCGAGATGGCGCTCAGACCACGGTGACGGGTACCATTAACTGATACCCAACAGCCGGGTGGCGCATCGTCCGCTCCGTACGGGGGCGGAGACCCACCCGGCTGAATGTTCACCGGTGCCCCGGGAGTGTCCCAGGCGTTGATCGAATCCGTACTTGTCGCCAACCGGGGCGAAATCGCGTTGCGCGTCATTCGCGGTGCCCGTGAACTCGGCATCCGCACCGTCGCGGTCTTCTCGGAACCGGACCGGGGAGCGCCGCATGTCGTCCACGCCGACGAGGCGTATCCGATCGGGCCGGCCCGCGCGGCGGACAGCTACCTGAACATCGGCAGACTGATGGAGGTGGCCCGCCGATCGGGCGTGCAGGCGATTCATCCGGGGTACGGCTTCCTTGCCGAGCGCGCGGACTTCGCCGCTGCCGTCACCGACGCCGGGTTCGTCTTCGTGGGCCCCACGGCGGAGACGATCCGCGCCATGGGCGACAAGACGGAGGCCCGCCGCCGCATGGAGGCCGCAGGCGTGCCGGTCGTTCCGGGGACGATCACACCCCTGGCCTCGGCGCGGGAGGCGCGCCGGGTGGCGGAGGAGGTGGGGTTTCCCGTCGTGCTGAAGGCGGCGGCGGGGGGAGGGGGGAAGGGGATGCGCGTGGTGAGGGAGCCGGAGGACGCGGCCGGTGCGTTCAGGGCAGCGATGCGCGAGGCCGAGGCCGCGTTCGGGGACGGCAGGGTCTACGTGGAGCGCTTCCTGGAGCGACCTCGTCACATCGAGGTGCAACTCTGCGGGGACACCCACGGCAACATAGTGCACCTCTTCGAGCGCGAGTGTTCCATCCAGCGCCGCCACCAGAAGCTGATCGAGGAGGCGCCTTCCGCGCTTCTGGGCGAGGAGGAGCGCCGGCGCATGGGCGAGGCGGCGGTGCAGGCCGCCCGCGCGGTGGACTACGAGGGCGCGGGGACCGTCGAGTTCCTCTACCAGGACGGAGAGTTCTTCTTCCTGGAGATGAATACGCGCCTGCAGGTCGAGCACCCGGTTACCGAGATGGTCACGGGGATCGACCTGGTCGAGTGGCAGTTCCGGGTCGCGGCGGGCGAGGCGCTCCCCATGCGGCAGAGCGACATTCCGCTCGAGGGGCACGCCATCGAGTGCCGGATCACCAGCGAGTCGCCCTTCGACGGCTTTCTGCCGGCGACCGGCGTGGTCGGCGAACTGGAGCTCCCCGGTGGACCCGGAGTCCGCTGGGACGGCGGGATCGCGCGGGGCACCGAGGTCGGCCTCCACTACGATCCGCTGCTGGGCAAGCTGATCGCGCACGGGGCGGACCGGGAGGCGGCGATCCGGCGGATGCGGGGGGCGCTCCGGGAGCTGAAAATCGCCGGGGTCGCCACCAGCGCCCCGCTGCTGAGCCTCATCATGGAGGAATGCGATTTCCGGGCGGGGCGCATCTCCACGCGCTACCTGGAGGAACACCCCGAACTCTTCCGCGACGAGGTCCCCGCCGCGACTCGCACGGCGCTCGTTGCAGCGGCCGCCCTCTTGGAGCATACGTCCAGACCGGGTCGCGCCCCGCCCCGCATCCGCCGCACCCCCACCCCCCTCTCGCGGTGGGCACGCGGTGTCGCCGTCACCGGTCCCCCCCGCCCCAACGGCCCATGACCCATTCGAACGCCGCCCCCGGCTCCGGCGCCCGCTACGTCGTCACGCTGCTGGGCGGGCGGCACGACGTCGAAGTCCGCCCCGACGGGACGGTCGTCATCGACGGTCGCGCGGTCCACGCCTCGCTCGTCCCCACCACCCCCCCGCACATCGCTGGCCGGGGACGACGGCCTGGGTGCGGAACCGGCCACTCGCTCCTGCTGGGCGGGACCTCGTTCGCGCTGTGGGCCCGCGGCGGCCGAGGCGGCGAGTGGGAGCTGGAACTTGATGGCCGCGCCGTTTCGGCCGAGGTTCTGGATCCGCGTGCGCACCGCGTCCGGCGGCTGTCGGCGAAGGCCGGGGCCGGCGCGAAGGTGGCGCCCCTCAAGGCTCCCATGCCCGGTCTGGTGGTCCAGGTGGCAGTGGACGAAGGCCAGGTGGTCGCCGCGGGCGACACGTTGCTGATCGTGGAGGCCATGAAGATGGAGAACGAACTGCGAGCTCCCGCGGTCGCGACGGTCAAGCGCCTGCTCGCGTCACCGGGCGACGCGGTCGAGAAGGGGCAGGTGCTGGTCGAGTTCTCCGAGGTGGACGAAACGTGAGCCGCCGAGACGGGGATCCCTTTTTCGACGGGCTGCCGGAAGGTTTCCACGCCGAAGAAGATCTGGGTGCGCCGGGCGAATACCCCTTCACCCGCGGCGTCTATCGCTCCATGTACCGGGGACGCCGCTGGACCATGCGCCAGTACGCCGGCTTCGGCACGGCCGAGGCCACCAACGCCCGCTACCATTTCCTCCTGAACCGGGGCACGACCGGCCTCTCTGTCGCCTTCGACCTCCCCACCCAGATGGGCTTCGACTCCGACGCGGCCATGGCGGCCGGCGAGGTGGGCCGCGTCGGCGTCGCGATCGACTCCGTCGCAGACATGCGCACCCTGCTGAACGGGATCGACCTGGGCGCGGTGTCGTGCTCCATGACCATTAACGCGACCGCGCCGATCCTGCTCGCCCTCTACACCGCCGTCGCCGACGAGACGGCCGTGCCGCGCGACCGGCTTCGCGGCACCGTCCAGAACGATGTCCTCAAGGAGTACATCGCGCGGGGGACCTACATCTACCCGGTGCGTCCGTCGCTCCGCCTGGTCAGCGACCTCATGGCCTTCTGCGCCGCCGAGCTGCCGCGCTGGAATACCATCTCCGTCTCCGGCTACCACATCCGCGAGGCTGGCTCGACCGCAGCCCAGGAGGTCGCGTTCACCCTTGCCAACGGCGTCGAATACGTGCGCCACGCGCTGGCCCGCGGGATCGAACTGGAGGACTTCGCGCCGCGCATCTCCTTCTTCTTCGCGGCTCACAACGACCTGCTCGAGGAGGTCGCCAAGTTCCGCGCGGCCCGGCGGGTGTGGGCGCGCCTCATGCGGGAACGTTTCGGTGCCTCGGACCGCTCGTGCCGCCTCCGCTTCCACACCCAGACCGGTGGCTCGACGCTCACGGCCCAGCAGCCCCTGAACAACGTGGTGCGCGTGACCGTGCAGGCGCTGGCGGGCGTCCTCGGCGGCACCCAGTCCCTGCACACGAACAGCTACGACGAGGCGATTGCGCTGCCCACCGCCCAGGCCGCGGCCCTCGCGCTCCGCACCCAGCAGATCCTCGCCGAGGAATCGGGCGTGGCCGACTGGGCGGACCCGCTTGGCGGCAGCTTTCTGGTGGAGCACCTGACCCATCGCATCGAGGAGGAGGCGCTCGCCACCATGGCGCGGATCGAGGAGATGGGCGGGTCCGCGGGGGCGATCGACTTCATGCGGGAGGAGATCCACCGGGTCGCCTACCGGCACCAGCTGGAGGTCGAGGCCGGGACGCGGGTTGTGGTTGGGGTGAACCGGTATGAATCGGACGAATCGCACGAACCGCCTCCGGGGCCCGACTTCCGGGATTTCGAGGCGCGCCAGGCCGCGGCGCTGGCGGCGTTCAGGGCCGAGCGCGATACGGCGTCGGTCGAGCGGGGGTTGAGCGCGATCCGGGAGACCGCCCGCGGGGACGGCAACCTGCTTCCGGCGATGATCACGGCGGTGAAGGACGGGGTGACCCTGGGCGAGATCAGCGATGCGCTGCGCGACGAGTGGGGGACGTACGGCGATCCGGGTTGAGGGGGGCGGGGCGGCGTGGGGGCCGGCCGAGTGGGAGGACTCCCCGCCCGTGTTATTTTTCCTGATCGGACAGTGATCGATCGACCCTGAAACGGATGCCGGACCGGCACCAATGCCCACCTACGACTACAGATGCCGCGAGTGCGGCCGCGACTTCGAAGTTTTCCAGCGCATGAGCGACAAGCCGGGGGCCTCCTGCCCCGACTGTGGCCACGCGGCCGAGCGGCTGATCTCGGGGGGAGCCGGATTCCTGTTCAAGGGCGATGGCTTCTACATCACCGACTACCGGTCGGACGACTACCGGAAGCAGGCGCGCGAGGAGGCCGGCGTGGGCGCGAAGAAGGAGGCTGGGAGCAAGTCGGGTGCGAAGGACGGGGCCGGATCTTCGGGTGAAGCTGCCGGGTCCGCGGGGGCCGGGAAGGGGGGCGGGGACAAGGCGTCCCCCGCGTCCCGGAAGGGCTCCGGCAACAGCCCCGCCGGGGGGAAGGACACCTGACCGGCATGCACGCCGAACGCATATCGGACGCGCTGCGCGAGGCCGCGGCCGGGTGGGGCATCGATGACGTCCGCTTCCGTCTGGACCGGCCGAAGGAGTCTTCGCACGGGGATCTGGCGTCGAACATCGCGCTGGCGCTCGCCTCGCGCCTGAAGCGTCCGCCCCGGGACATCGCCGGTGAGCTGGCCGAGCGGCTGTCCCGCATCGCGGGGGTGGAACGGATCGAGGTCGCCGGGCCGGGATTCCTGAACTTCTTCATCGAGGCCGACGCGGTGGGCGGGGTGCTGCACCGCATCGTCGCGGCGGGATCCGGGTACGGCAGCAACGAAGACGGCGCGGGCCGCCGCATCATGGTCGAATTCGTCTCGGCCAACCCGACCGGTCCCCTCCACCTCGGGCACGGCCGACAGGCCGCACTCGGCGACGTGATCGCCCGGTTGCTCGAATGGTCCGGCTGGGATGTCCACCGCGAATTCTACTTCAACGACGCCGGCCTCCAGATCACACGTCTGGCCGAAACCGTGTGGGCGCGGTACCGGCAGGAACTCGGCCACGACGAGCCGGTCCCCCAAGGCGGGTACCACGGCGAGTACGTGGTCGAAATCGCGCGCGATTTCCTGAAGCGGGAAGGCGACCACTCCGAGCACGACCGGAGCGAGGCCGCGCTGGAGGCCATGCGCCACTTCGCGGTGAACATGCTGCGCGACGAGCAGAAGCGTGATCTGGCCGGCTTCAACGTCCACTTCGACGAGTACTACTCGGAGAGGAGTCTCTATTCCGACGGCCTCGTCACCGACACGATCCAGGCGCTCGACGACACCGGCCTTACCTACCGCCATGAGGGCGCGCTCTGGCTCCGCACCACCGAATTCGGGGACCAGAAGGACCGGGTCATGCTCAAGAGCGACGGCTCCGCGACCTATTTTCTGCCCGACGTGGCCTACCACATGGGCAAGTGGGAGCGGGGCTTCCAGGAGGTGATCAACGTGCAGGGGTCGGACCATCACGGAACCGTCGACCGTGTGCGCGCGGGGCTGCAGGCATTGGGCCGCCCCGCCGGGTATCCCGAGTACCTGCTGCACCAGATGGTCACCGTGGAGCGGGGCGGGGAAGAGGTGCGCTTCTCCAAGCGGGCCGGCTCCTACACGACGCTCGCGGACCTGGTGACCGAGGTCGGGGCCGACGTGGCCCGCTACTTCTTCCTCATGCGCCGTCCCGAGGCCCACCTCACCTTCGACCTCGACCTGGCGCTGGACCAGTCCGACAAGAACCCTGTGTACAAGGTCAAATACGCGCACGCCCGTCTCTGCCGGCTGTCGCGGCTAGCGCACGAGAAGGGCTGGGACGGGATGGACGGGCCGCGGGCGCCCCGGGCGGACACCGCGCTGCTCGCGGCCCCGGTGGAGCGGGAGCTGATCAACCAGCTGGGCGAGTTCCCGGGCTTTCTGCGGCGCGCGGCGCGCGACCGGGCGCCGCACATCCTCTGCGACTACCTGGAGAGGACGGCGGGGCTGGTGAACACCTGGTATCAGACGGGGCATCCGACCCGGAGACCCGAACTCGCGGCGCTGGTGGACGACGAGCCGTTGCGCAGCGCCCGCCTGACCCTGGCCGTGGCGGCGCGAATCGTGCTGCGTAACGGGCTCAAGGTGCTCGGAATCAAGGCGCCGGAGGCAATGTGAGAGGGGATGAGTGAAATGACCGCATCTGGACAGATTCCCCCCCGAATCTGTCACGGAATCTGTCACGAGGCCTCCAGAGGGCCGTTTTGGCACCCCGTCACCCCCTTCCCACCCCCCGATGCGGACAGATAGTATGGAGATTCTGTCCGTGGGCAGCGTGGCCCTCGACGCGGTGGAGACGCCCGCGGGCAGTGTGGACGGGGTGATCGGGGGCTCGGCGGTGTTCTTCAGCGCCGCCGCTTCGCTGCTCGCGCCCGTGCGCGTCGTCGGGGTGGTCGGCGACGACTACCCCCTGGCGCAACTGCGCTTCCTGCGCGAGCGGGGCGTGGACTTCACGGGGCTGGCGAGGCGGCCCGGCGAGAGCTTCTTCTGGGGCGGCCGCTACAGTGACGACTTCCGCAGCCGCGACACCACCGTGACCCGCCTGGGCGTCTTCGCCGCCTTCGACCCGGTAGTGCCGACCACGCACCGCGACTCGAAGATTGTCTTCCTGGGCAACATCGACCCGGAGCTCCAGTTGGGGGTGCTGGACCAGGTGCGGGCGCCCGAACTGGTTGCCGCCGATACCATGAACTACTGGATCGAGCGCACTCCGGACGCGCTCATGCGGGTTCTCACCCGACTGGACGTCCTGCTCGTAAACGACGAGGAAGCCCGCCAGCTTGCGGGCGAGGACGACCTTGCCGCGGCCGCCCGCTGGATCCGCCGGCACGGCCCCACACTGGTGGTGGTCAAGCGGGGCGAAGACGGCGCGGAGCTCTTCGCCGACGGCTGGACATTCTCCTGCCCCGCCTGCACGGTGGCGCGAATCACCGACCCCACCGGCGCGGGAGACGCCTTCGCCGGCGGGTTCCTCGGCCACCTGGCCAGCACGGGGTCGCACGATGCGGCCGCGCTGCGCAAGGCGACGATGTACGGGACCGCAACCGGCTCCTATGCCGTCGAGGCGTTCTCGGTGGACCGGTTCCGGACGCTGTCGCTGCCGGAGCTGGAAGCTCGCGTTCGGGACCTGGAAGCGACCGTCGCCACCGAGCCCCGACCCGCGGCGGCAAGCCAATGATCGGGGGACCGACTTGAGCGATTCACTGACCTACCGGGACGCGGGCGTCGACCTGGACGCCGCCGACCGGGCCAAGCGCTCCCTCGGCCCGCTCCTCGACGCCGCCAGCGACGAGAACACGCTGTCGGGGCTCGGCGCCTTCGGTGGATTGTACGCCGTGCCACGCGATCTGGCCGAACCCGTGCTCGTGTCGAGCGCCGACGGCGTCGGCACGAAGCTCAAGGTGGCGTTCCTGACCGGCTGGCATGACACCGTGGGGCGCGACCTGGTGAATCACTGCGTGAACGACATCCTGGTGCAGGGCGCCCGTCCCCTCTTCTTCCTGGACTACCTGGCGACGGGCGAGATGGACGAGGGCGTGGTGTCGGCGGTGGTCGGAGGGGTGGCGGCGGCGTGCCGCGAGAACGCGTGCGCGCTGCTCGGCGGCGAGACCGCGCAGATGCCCGACTTCTACGCGCCCGGTGAGTACGACCTGGCCGGTTTCGTGGTGGGTGTGGTGGAGCGCGCGCGGCTCGTGGACGGATCCGCCGTGCGTCCCGGCGACCGGCTGGTCGCGCTCCGCTCGTCGGGTCTGCACACCAACGGCTTCACCCTGGCCCGCGCCATCGTCTTCGACCGCATGGGCCTGGGCGTCGACGACGGGTTTCCGGGAGAGGACGCGTCGGCCGGCGAGGTGCTGTTGCGGGTGCACCGGTCCTACCTGGCGCCGGTGTGGCCTCTGCTCGAGCGGGGGCACGTCCGGGCGATGGCGCACGTTACCGGCGGGGGGATCGCCGGGAATCTGCCGCGGGTCCTGCCCGACGGGCTGGGGGCGCGCATCGACTGCGGATCGTGGAGGGTGCCGAACATCTTCCGTCAACTTGCGGAGGGGGGCGGCGTGGCGCTGCCGGAGATGTACCGGGTCTTCAACATGGGAGTGGGGATGATCCTGGCGGTGTCGCCGTCCCGTGAGGCGGAGGTGCTTGGGGCGCTCGGCGACGAGGCGTGGAGCCTGGGCGAAGTGGTGGACGGCGAGGGTGTCGAACTGGTTGGAGGGGGGTAGGACTTGGAGGCTGAAAGGTGGCGCAGGGTGGGTGTGGCCGTGCTGGCGGCGTTGGTGGGCGCGTGGCCCGTTTCCGTATCGGCGCAGGAGCTGCCGCGGGGGCGGACCGAGGTCGAAGGGGTGACCGAGCTGGCCATGCTCTGCGCGGGTGGAGACTCGAAACGGACCTCGGCGTGCCGGGAGCTGGTGCTGGCGGCGATGGCGGTGCAGTGGGGGGTGGGGCTGGCTTCGGCGCTGGGCAGCGACGTTCCCGGGACACCCAGCACGGCCGGCCGCCGCATGGGCAGTGTGCCGCGACTGGGATTTGCCCTTGCGGCGACGGGGACCGGAATGGGGATGCCGCGGGTTTCGGCCAGCTCGGTCGAGGGCCTCGCGGAAGAGGTGGAACCGACCGTGGCCGGACTGCGGGGGGTGGTGTCGGCGGGCCTCCTGGACGGCTTCCAAATGGCGCCGGGCATCGGCGGGATCCTCTCGGCCGACCTGGTTGCGTCGTACACGCGGCTCTGGCTGCCCGAGGGAGAGGGCTTCGGCGGTCCGTCGTCGGGGGTCGGGCTGGGAGCACGGGTGGGCATCCTGCGCGAGTCGTTCACCATGCCGGGCCTCTCGGTCTCGGTCGCGCGGCGCTGGCACGAGACCGTGAAGACGGGTGACTTCGGCGAAGGGAACCCGGGCGAGATGGAGACCGATTTCGAGGTCACGTCGCTTCGGGCCATGCTGGGGAAGAACTGGTTCGTGGTGGGACTGATGGCGGGTGCGGGATGGGACCGCTACGAGGGAGAGGCCACCGTGTCGGCGACGGGGAGCGTGGAGGATGCGGGCGCGGTCACGGGCCGGATCGCCAGCGAGCGGACGGTCTACTTCGTGTCCGCGTGGTACAACTTCCTGATCTCGCAGCTTTCGCTCGAGGCCGGGGTGGCGGACGGCGTGAGCGATCCGTTCGACGGGCGGAGCGGCGGGTACGATCCCTCCGCGCGGAGCTGGTTCGCCTCCCTGGCCGTGCGGATCACCCCGTGAGCGCGCCTCTCCGCGGCGCACCCGGCGGCGACGGCCTTGCCGCCGGCGACCACGCCTTCCTTGCCCGTGCCGTCGAACTCGGACGGAAGGGCTGGGGACGGGTGCACCCCAACCCGATGGTGGGCGCGGTGGTGGCCCGTGGCGGGGTGACGCTGGCCGAGGCGCACCACGCGGAGTTCGGGGGGCCGCACGCCGAGGCAGCCGCGTTGGTGGAGCTGGGGGAGCGCGCACGCGGCGCCACCCTCTATAGCAGCCTGGAACCGTGCGCGCATACGGGGAAGACGCCGCCGTGCACGGAGGCCATCCACGCGGCGGGGATCGAGCGCGTGGTCTATTGGGCAGCGGAACCGGGTGCGGCGGAAGGGGGCGGGGGGGATTGGCTGCGGAGGCGGGGGGTGCGGGTTGCGGGTCCCTGCGGGGAGGCGGCCGACTGGGCGGCGGAGAACCCCGTGTTCTTCCACGGCGCCGCGAGCACGAGGCCCTTCGTCGCGGTGAAGCTGGCCGTGAGTTTGGATGGATGCATCGCGCCGGGCGGGGGCAGGCGGGTGTGGTTGACGGGTCCGGAGGCGCGGTCCGAGGTGCACCGTCTGCGCGCGGGGTTCGACGCGATCATGGTGGGTACGGGCACATGGAAGGCCGACGACCCGATGCTGACCGCGCGGGGAGTGGTGACGCCGCGCGTTCCCCCGAGGCCGGTGTTGCTGGACCGGCGTGGAGAGGTGGGCCGGAACTTGCGCGCGCTCTGCGGAGATGGAGGGGTGCGGGCGATTGTGGCGACGGCGCCGGGAGAGGTGGGGCGGGTGGAGGAGCGGTTGGGGGGGCGGGGGGAGGTGGTGGCCGTGCCGGCGGGGGTGCGCGGGCTTGATCTGGCGGCCCTCATGGATGCGCTGGCCGGGCGGGGTGTCGGCAGCGTTTTCTGCGAGGGCGGAGGCGTGCTGGCGGCATCGCTGCTGGCGGAGGGTCTGGTCGACCGGCTCTACCTGTTCGTGGCGCCGGTGGTGGTGGGGGGGGGTGGGGTGAGGGCCTTTCCGGTCGCCGCGGGAGACCGGCCCGAAGATGTCGCGGCCCTCCTGAAGGGGTGGCAGTCGCGGCTCGACCCGGTGAAATTCGGGGACGACACGCTGATTGTTCTGGATCGCGGAGGCTGAACCCCCATTGTTTACCGGGATCATCGAGTGCGTGGGCGAGGTCGTGACGGTTGCCGAGGAGGATTGCGGCCGCACTCTTGCGATCGCCGCCCCCTTTGCCGGAGAGTTGGCCGCGGGGCAGTCCGTCGCGGTGGATGGGGCGTGCCTGACCGTTCGCGCGCTCTCCGGCGGCACATTCGCCGTACAGGTGGGCGCGTCCACGCTGGATCGCACCGTAGCGGCCCGGTACGGCGCCGGCGCCGCGGTCAACCTGGAACGTGCGGTGAAGGTGGGCGGCCGGCTCGACGGACACCTGGTGCAGGGCCACGTGGACGGTCTGGCCACGCTTCTGAACAAGCGCATCCAGGGCGAAACGAGGTTCCTCGAGTTCGCATTGCCCGCCGATGTCTTTGCAGCCACCATTCCGCACGGTTCCATCGCCCTCAACGGCGTCAGCCTCACCGTGAACGCCCTTCGCGGGGACGCGCGCTGCGAGGTAGCCATCATCCCCCATACCTGGGAGCACACCGGCTTCTTCGCCCTGGAGCCCGGCGATCCGGTCAACGTGGAGGCGGACCTCATCGGCAGATACGTCAGGCGCATCATGGAGAGCGGAGGATCGCTTCCGGGGAGGGACAGCCGCACCCATGCCCCTTGATTCCGTCCCCGCCGCGATCCGCGACATCGCCGCGGGCAGGCTCGTGATCGTCGCCGACGACGAAGACCGCGAGAACGAGGGCGATCTGGTCTGCGCGGCCGAGAAGATCACCCCCGAACTGGTGAACTTCATGACCAAGTTCGGGCGGGGACTCATCTGCGTCTCCATGACCGCGGAGCGCGCGGATGCCCTGGAACTTCCCCTCATGACCGAGCGGAGCACGGATCCGCAGGGCACCGCGTTCACCGTTTCAGTGGACGCCCACCGCCGTTTCGGTGTCACGACGGGGATCTCCGCCCACGACCGCGCGAAGACGGTGCAGGTGCTGGCGGACTCCGGGTCCACGCCCGACGACCTCCGGCGGCCCGGGCACATCTTCCCGCTGCGGGCACGCCGGGGAGGGGTGCTGCGCCGCGTCGGCCAGACCGAAGCCGCCGTCGATCTGGCCCGCCTCGCGGGGCTGGCGCCCACCGGCGTCATCTGCGAAATCCTCAACGAGGACGGGACAATGGCCCGCCGGGACGAACTCGAGGTCATGGCCGGGCGACACGACCTCAGGTTCATCACGGTCGAGCAGCTGGTGGCGTACCGTCTGGCGCGGGAACGGCTGGTCAGGCGGGTCGTGGAGACGACGCTGCGCACGGCCTGGGGCGATTTCCTCTTCATCGGCTACCGGACCGACATCGACGATCGCGTCCACATCGCGCTGGTCAACGGGAACGTCGAGGGGAAGGAGGATGTACTGGTACGGATGCACGCCGAGAACCCCCTGGCCGAGACCTTCGATTCGCTGGACGAGCGCCAGGGCAACCTGCTCGCGGGAGCCATGCAGCGCATCCGGAGGGAGGGGGAGGGGGTGGTCGTCTACATTCATCGCGACCGGGCCGGGGACCGGCTGATCGAGCGTCTGCGCCGCTCTGCGGGAAGTCCGGCACCCGAACAGGACCCCCCGGCCCCGCGGCAGGTGTTGCGCGACTACGGAGTCGGAGCGCAGATCCTCCTCGACCTGGGCCTGACGTCGATCAGGTTGCTGACCAACAGCAGGCGGCGTATTGTCGGGCTCGACGGTTATGCCCTGCAGGTGGCGGGGCGAGTGCCCTTCGATGGGGTGCGAATCGACAATGGGGATGTGGCGGCGGCGGGCTCCGGTGCCGTCGCCCGGGTGGAAGGGGAGGCAGAGGAATGAACATGGAGACCGGACCTGGATCATTGCCGCCTGGATCATTGCGCATAGCGCTCCTGGTGGCACGTTTCAACAGCATGATCACCGAACAGTTGCTGGAGGGGACCCGCCGACGGCTGCTCGCACGCGGACTTGCAATGGACGACATCGGCGTCGTGTACGTGCCTGGCGCCTGGGATCTGCCGCAGGCGGCACGCAGGATCGCGAACTCGAAGAGGTACGACGCCATCGTGGCCCTCGGCTGCGTCATCCGCGGCGAGACGGCCCACTTCGACTACGTGGCCGGACACGCCAGCGACGGGCTGGGACAGGTGGCCCTCACCGCGGGCATACCGGTCGTATTCGGCGTGCTGACCACCGATACCGGAGAACAGGCCATGCTGCGCGCCAACGCGTACGGCATGGACAGGGGTGGAGAGTTCGCGCAGTCCGCACTGGAGATGCTGTCGCTCTACGCTTCCCATCCAGAGGGGCCGGAAGGCTCTTGAACCGCCCGCCCGCGCCGCGGAGGCGGAGGGATCGGAGCCGGTCGCGGGCCTGGTTTCTACAGGTGCACTACCGCTGGGAGACGCAGCGCGAGGGCGGCTCCATGCCGGAGGCGCTGGCGGACACGATGGGTGAGCGGACGGTGGCTCCGGCCCGGGTGCGCTACCTGGAGCGGCTGGTCAGCGCCTTCGTGGAGGACCGCGGCCGGGTTGAGGGGGCGATCGCGGCCTGCATGGACAACTGGCGGCTCGATCGGCTGTCGGTCATGGACCGCGGCATCCTTCGCCTGGGGGCCACCGAGATACTCTGCCTCTCCGATCTTCCCGCGAAGGTGGCGATCCAGGAGGCGGTGCGCCTGGCCGAGAGGTACGGAGGGACCGACTCGCCGCGCTTCGTGAACGGCGTGCTCGATGCGGTGTACCGCTCCGTCCTTTCCGACGAACCCGGCCCGGCCTGATCGTGTCCACGCGCGCACGGCTGCGGATCCTTGTCGTCAACTGGCAGGATCGCGAAAACCCGAACGGCGGCGGTGCCGAGGAACACCTGCACCAGGTCTTCGGAAGGCTCGCGCAGCGGGGTCACGAGGTGACGCTTCTCTGCTCCGGCTGGGAAGGGTGTGCGACCACCGCGCAAATCGACGGGATCGACGTACATCGTACCGGCGGCCGCTACACCTTCAACCTGGCGGCACCGCTCTACTGCCAGCGCCATCTGGCGGGCCAGACCTTCGATGTCGCCGTCGAGGACCTGAACAAGGTCCCCATGCTGGCCCCGACGTGGTCCGGCGCCCGGAACGGCCTTCTCCTGGTACACCACCTCTTCGGGGCGACCGCATTCCGGGAAGCCAATCCGCTCCTCGCCACCGCCACCTGGCTCTTCGAGCGCATCATTCCGGTTGTGTACCGGGGACTTCCGTGCGTGGCGGTTTCGCGCAGCACCCGGGAGGACCTGGGGCGGCGCGGTCTCGATCCCTCCCGCATCGCCGTCATCCGCAACGGGGTGGAACTCGAGGGGCTGGGCCCCGCCTCCACACGCTACCCGGACCCCACGGTCGTCTATCTGGGCCGGCTCAAGCGTTACAAGCGGGTCGACCTGGTGCTGAGCGCGGTGGCGCGGCTGCGCGAAGGGGGCACCAGCGTGAAGATGATCGTGGCGGGGAAGGGCGACGCGCGTCCTGCCCTGGAAGAGACCGCCCGCCGGCTCGGCATCGAGGACAGCGTGCACTTCGCCGGCTTCGTGCCGGACGAGGAGAAGCGGGAACTGCTGTCCAGGTCGTGGGTTCACGCGCTGACATCGCCCAAGGAGGGGTGGGGAATCACCAGCATCGAGGCCTCGGCGTGCGGGACCCCCACCGTCGCCTCCGACTCGCCGGGGCTGCGAGAGACGGTTCGGCACGGAGAAACCGGCCTCCTCGTGCCGCACGGCGACGTGGCGGCGCTGGCGGCGGCGCTGGGGCGGATTCTGCAACCCGGGACCCGGGATCGCATGGGGCGGGCCGCGCGGACCATGGCGGAGCGCTACACCTGGGATGGCGTGGCCGATGCCTTCGAAGAGCTGCTGTACTCGGTGGTCGCAACCCGTGGGCAGCGCGCCGGGACGGGGTCTCCGGGGTTTCCCGGTAGCCGTGGGGTGCTAAACTAGCAATGCAGCCGAAGTCGTAGCGGTTGGACCTCATTCGAATTCCACCATGGAGACGACAGGATGCCGACACGGATCACAGCCCACGGATGTGAAGTCAATCCGCCACTGCGCGACCGCGTGGAGACCCTCTCGCAGCGGTGGCCCCGCTTCGACCCCGCGGTGATGGATATCAGCGTCGTGTTCCGGCTCGAGGGCCGGTCGCACACGGTCGAGGCGATCGTTTCCAGGAGCCGGCGCCAGCCGATCGTGGCCAAGGGCGAGGGTCCGGACTTCCGGGTGGCGCTGGACGACCTGGACACACACGTGAAGCGTCGGCTCAGGCGCGACCGTTCGCGGCGCAAGGAATTCCGCCACGTGTCCTCCAACTCCCCGGGTTGAGCCGGGGTGGGCAGGGCGCGCTCCTCCGTTACCGCCGCCGCCGGGTCGTGACCGCGTTCGTCACGGTGGGGGAGCTTTTCACCGCAAGGGAGGTGTCCCTGCAGTTGGAGCTCCTCACCCCTCGTGTCCCCCTCGACGGACGCATCGACAATTCGGACGTGTCGAGTCCGGGTCTGTCGCTGGCGGGATACACGGACCGGTTCCCCGAAGGACGCACACAGGTCTTCGGCAAGACCGAAATGAGCTACCTGTCGACACTTGAGCCCCGGGAGGTGGAGGAGCGTCTCGGGACCGTCTTCGCCCATGACGTGCCGGCCGTCTTCGTCACCCGCGGCCAGGAGGTGCCCGACTGCTTCGTGGCGACGGCCGAACGCGCGGGGGTGCCGGTCTTTCGCACCCGGATCGAAACGGGGGACTTCTACCGCGCGCTGAAACCGTACCTGGAGGATGTGCTGGCGCCGGTCACCACCGTGCACGGATCGCTGGCCGACGTGTACGGAATCGGCCTTCTCTTCACCGGACCGAGCGGGATCGGCAAGTCCGAATGCGTTCTGGGACTTGTGCAGCGCGGCCACCGCCTCGTCGCCGACGACCTCGTGTTCGTGTCGAGACGCGGCAACGACGTGCTGATGGGGAAGGGGCACGAACGCCAGGGCTTTCACATGGAGATCCGCGGAATCGGCATCGTCGATATCGCGTCGATGTTCGGGACGCGCGCCACCCGCCAGCGCAAGCGCGTGGAGGTGATCGTCGACCTTCAGACCTGGGACGACACGCAGGAGTACGACCGGACGGGCCTGGACAGGGAGATGGTGCAGATCCTGGGCGTGCCGGTCCCCAGGCTGACGATCCCGCTGAACCCGGGCAAGAACCTGATCGCGATCAGCGAAGTGATCGCGATGAACCAGCTTCTCGCGTACTCGGGCGTCGATGTTCCGAGGCGGTTCGACGACGGTCTGCGCGGGGCCATGAACCCCCGGGACTCGCTGATCGAGGACTATGAGTGAATCGGGGCAGACGGCTCCGGGCCGCGACGACCGCACGACCTGTTCGCTGGATGTGGAGGTGCCCAACCGGCTGGGAATGCACGCCCGGCCTTGCGCCGAGTTCGTGAAGCTCGCGGGCGGCTTCTCGTCATCCATCAGGGTCCGCAAGGAGCGGCTCGCCGTGAACGGGAAGAGCATCATGGGGGTGCTGATGCTCGCTGCCGAAAAGGGAAGCGCGCTGACCATTACGGCCGAAGGGGAAGACGCCTCCGTGGCCGTGAAGGAGCTGGCCCGCCTGGTGAGGGGCGGTTTCGGTGAATGACACGGCAGCTCCGATCGTCTTCAAGGGCTTTCCCGCCTCGGAGGGGATTGCGAGAGGGCGTGTGCGCAGGGTGGACTGGGACGTCCCCGAGGTGCCGCGCGTAGCGGTTCCCGCGGGGGGAGGAGAGAGGGAACTGGAGCGCTTTCGTCGTGCGCGTGCGCGGGCGCGTCGGGAGTTGGAGGGGATCAAGCGCGAGACCGCGACCCGGCTGGGTACCATCGAGGCACGCATCTTCGATCCGCAGATCCTCATGCTGGACGACCCCGAGGTCGTGGAGGGGACCAGGCGCTACATCTCGGAAAACCGTCTCACGGCCGCCCGCGCCTTCGACTGGCGCATGCTTGAGCTGAAGGACCGCTGGTCCCGTACATCGCACCCCATGGTACTGGACCGGCTGAACGACTTGGACGACCTCAAGGTCCGGATTCTCAACCGCCTGCTGGAGCTTCCCGACCCATGGGAAATCGGGGATGGAGAGCACCGGGTCGTAGCGGTGGCGAAGGATCTCACACCCAGCTTCGTGGCCCTCCTCGATCCGTCGCGGGTGGTGGCCCTCGCCACCGACCGGGGGACGCGGACATCGCACTGGACCATCCTTGCCCGCTCGCTCGAGATCCCGGCGGCCGCGGGACTGGGGGACGTCACCACCCGGGCCGGGGACGGGCAGGCCATCGTCGTGGACGGGTGGTCCGGCCGCGTGGTGATCGAGCCGGACGCCCGGGAAACGGATCGTTTCGAGCGGCGTCGGGCCGCGATCCGCGGCTGGAGACGCGAGACCCGGGCCATGGCCGAGGAGGAGGCGGTCACCCTGGACCGTCAGAGTGTCACTCTGCGCGTGAACCTGGACCTCCCGGGCGAAGCGGCCCGGGCCCGCGCGCTCGGGGCCCAGGGGGTCGGTCTCTTTCGAACCGAGTTCCTCGTGGTAGGCCGCAGCACGGTCCCCGAAGAGGAGGAACAGTACCGTGCCTACCGGGAGGTGGTGGAGGCCTTCCCCTCCCACCCCGTCCTCATCCGGACCTTCGACCTCGGCGGCGACAAGTTCCCCGTCTTTCTCCGCACACCCTCCGAGGACAACCCGTTCCTGGGCAGGCGCGGAGTGCGCGTATGCCCCGACGAGCCCGAACTCTTCCTGACCCAGTTGCGCGCCATGTTGA
The DNA here is from genome assembly GCA_965208295.1 of Longimicrobiales bacterium. Taxonomy (GTDB): domain Bacteria; phylum Gemmatimonadota; class Gemmatimonadetes; order Longimicrobiales; family Gaopeijiaceae; genus Bin94. The sequence continues at coordinate 4,399,605 of OZ242328.1, forward strand.
GAGCCGCGGCACACGGCGACCTGCGCATCATGGTTCCCCTGGTAAACACGGGCACCGAGATCGCAACCATGCGCGAACTGCTCGGGATGGCAGAGGACCAGCTTGCGGGCGAGGATGTGCCGTTCGAGCGCTCGGTGGAGGTCGGCGCGATGATCGAGACGCCCGCCTCCGCCCTGGCCGCCCCCGGGCTGGCCACCCACGCCGACTTCCTTTCCATCGGCACCAACGACCTGGCCCAGTACACTCTGGCCGTCGATCGCACCAACACGCGTCTGGCCCATCTCTACGATCCCTTCCACCCGGCCGTGCTCCGGCAGATTTCGATGGTCGCAAGCGCTGGTCGCGCCGCGGGGGTGGAAGTGAGCGCCTGCGGCGAGATGGCCACCCGGCCCCTTGGCGTGCTGCTCCTGCTCGGCCTCGGCGTGGACGTGCTGTCGGTTGCCTGGCGCTCGCTCCCGGGGATCAAGAGGATGGTCCGCAACTGTCGCCTTGACGAGATCCGCGCCGCCGCCGAGGCCTCCTTGGAGGCGCCCACGGGAGCGGAGGCCAAGCGGACTTTCGCGGCGTCCCTGCGGCCCACGCTTGAAGGCCTGTTTCCGCCGGGGACTTGACGATTCATTGATATCTTTCTTCCGTGACAGTCTCCCACGCCGGTAACCGTAGCGCGGGCACGACCCTTACCACCCACCCCGTATCGTCTTCCCCCTCCAGGAGATCAGTACCTTGAGTTTGAGTCTCTTTACCTCGGAATCCGTCACCGAAGGACATCCGGACAAGGTCGCGGACCAGATTTCGGACGCCGTCGTCGATGCAATACTGGCTGGGGACCCCGCGGGAAGGGTGGCGTGCGAGACGCTGGCGGCGGCCAGGATGGTGGTCGTAGCCGGCGAGATCGGGACCATGGCCGAGCTTCCCGATGTGCCGTCCCTTGTCCGCGGTGTGATGGAACAGGTCGGATACGACAGCCACCGGTACGACTGTGTGATCGCGCTGAACCCCCAATCGGGCGAGATCGCCGAGGGTGTGGAAAAGGGCGGGGCGGGAGACCAGGGCATGATGTTCGGCTTCGCCTGCGACGACACCCCGGAGTTGATGCCGGCGCCCATCGCGGCTTCGCACGCCTTGGCCAAGCGTCTCGCGGAAGCCCGGAAGTCGGGGGAGATTCCGTGGCTGCGCCCCGATGGGAAGTCGCAGGTCACGTACGAATACGACGGACTCGCGCCGACCCGCATCGCGACCGTCGTGGTCAGCACGCAGCATGCGGACATGCACGACGGCGTGAAGTTGACCCAGGAACAGATTCGCGACGAGGTGATCGCGAAGGTCGTCGCTCCCACGCTTCCCAAGGGCCACTACGATCCGGACTCCACAGTCACCCATGTCAACCCGAGCGGCAGCTTCGTGCATGGGGGACCCGCCGCCGACGCCGGGCTCACGGGGCGCAAGATCATAGTGGACACCTACGGCGGAATGGGCCGGCACGGCGGCGGCGCCTTCTCCGGCAAGGACGCCACCAAGGTGGACCGCTCCGGCGCCTACGCGGCGCGCTGGGCCGCCAAGAACCTGGTGGCCGCAGGCGCCGCTTCCAGCTGCGAGGTGCGGCTCGCCTACGCGATCGGAAGGGCGGATCCCGTTCAGATCTGGGTGGATTCGTTCGGTACCGGGGTCGTTCCCGACCAGATTCTCTCCCGGGCCGTGGAGCGCGTCTTCGACTTCACGCCCCGGGGCATCATCGGTGCGTTGGGGCTCACCGACCCGGTCTTCCTTCCGACTGCCGCCTATGGACACTTCGGGCGCACTCCGCGTACGGTGTTAGCGGGCGGGCGCCGGGTGCGGCTCTTCGCCTGGGAGCGAACCGACCGGGTTGATGACCTGAGAGAGGCGCTGCAACTGTGAGGACAGGACGCGAAAGCGAGGTGCGCGGTTGATCGAGGTCAGTGTCAAGAGCCTCGCGTTGGATCGCACGTCGAACACGCCCGTCGTGATCCTCAAGGAGGTCGGCACAGAGCGGATCCTGCCCATCTGGATCGGTCCCGGCGAGGCGAGCGCGATTGCCATGCAACTGGGCGGCGTCGCCTTCCAGCGCCCGCTCACGCACGATCTCCTGGTTTCGATCGTGGGTGGCATGGGCGGCACGCTGCAGCGCGTCGTGATCACCCGGGTGGAGAACAGCACCTACTTCGCCGAACTGATCATCGACCGGGACGGCGAAGTCATCTCCGTCGATGCGCGGCCATCCGATTCGATCGCGATCGCGCTGCGCATGAAGGCGCGCATATTCGCCGACGACTCCCTGCTCGAGCAGGGCACGCTGGTGGTGGAGGTTGCCGACGCGGAGGAGGGTGAAGGGGGAGGGGAGGGGGATGGCGCCGAAGACCCGATGAGCGGCGAGGCGCTGGAGGAACATCTGCGCGGACTCCGCCCCGAAGACCTCGGCCGGTTCGACCGCTGACGGAGCACCCGCCCGTGCCGGTGCCAGCCTGCTCCGCCGAGAGCTCGGGATGGATCGGCAGTGGGCGGCTGGCGGTCATCTGTCGCCTGGGCGCCATCATGAGCGCGGCGCTGATTGCCCCGCCGGCCGCCGCGGGCCAGGAGACCCCGGGTGGCCGCTCCGCCGCCACGGCAGCGCAGGAACCCGGGAGCGGTGTCCTGTCCGGTCAGGTCCTCGTCGGCGATCTCCCGGCGGACAGCGGCACGGTGGTGCTGCACCGCGTGTCGGCCCGGGTCTCCGGGGTGATCGACAGCGTCGGCGTCGGCGAGGGCGGGACCTTCGAGATTCGGCTGCCCGAAGTCTCCGGCGACGGAACGGACGACGTCTTCTTCGCAACGATTCGCTACCAGGACGTGCTCTACATCGGCGAGGCGATCACTGAACAACCGGACGCCGCCGGCACATACGTGATCCAGGCATATCCGGCGATTCCCGCCGGGCCGGACGCGCATGCCCGGGTCCGGATCCGCAACCTTTTCGTCGAACCGCTGGATCCAGGCCCCGGCTGGGCCATCGCGGACTTCTTCGAGCTGGGCAACGACGCACCGGTCACCCTGGTTGCCAGCGAGCACGGGCCCACATGGTCCCACGCGCTGCCTCCCGAAGCGGCCGACTTCCGGGTCGGCCAGAGCGACCTGTCGGCAGGCATGGCGAGCTTTTCCGACGGCCAGGTGCACGTTTCGGCGCCGATGCTGCCCGGCGAAAGCGTCTACCTGTTTCGCTACACGATCTCCTCGGACGGGTTCAGCGTCCCCATGGAGGGCCCAACGGGGTCCATGGAGCTGCTCATCCGGGAACCTGCCGGTGAAATCGCCGTTGCCGGACTCGCCAACGTGCCCGAAGTGAAGATGGAAGGGGTCCGGTACCGTCGCTTCGCAGGCCGCGACATGGCTCCGTCGGTGGTCACGGTCGCTCGAGGGGGCAGCGGGGGACCTCTGAGTTCGGTCCCCGTCTCCGCGATCCTTCTCACCCTCGCGTTGGCGGGAGCGGGTGCCCTCGTGGCGGCTCGCTCGCAAGCCGCGCCGCGGCGGAGTCCGGCTGGGCGAACGAGGCAGGAAGTGCTCGTCGCGATCGCCCGGCTGGACGAGGAGCGGGGAGCGGGCCGGCTTGCGGAGGAGGACTACGAGCAGCGCCGCGCGCGTCTCCTGGAGGAGTTGCAGATATGACCGGGCCGCTGCACACCGTGTGGCCGTCGGCGCCGCCGCAAGCCGCAGGCTTCGCCCGGTTGTCCGGTCCGCCGGGCGGGGCGCGGAAATGTCCACCATAAACACACCGGCAATCCTGCTCCGGGCACATCCGTACTCCGAGAGCAGTCGCGTCCTGAGGTTCTACACGCAGGAGCTGGGGTTGGTGGGGGTGATGGCCCGGGGTGTCAGGAAGGGTGCCTCGAAGGGCCGCGGATCGCCGGGAACCCTCGGGGAGGGGATTGCGGAGATCGTCGTGCGCGAGAGCAGGGAACTCCAGACGCTGCGCGAGTTCACCCCCGTGAAGACGCGATTCGGGCTGGCCGGCGACTTCCGGCGACTGGCCGGAGCGTCGATCGCCGCCGAACTCGTTCTGCGACATGCCGGCCAAGAGCCCCACGCCGAACTCTACGATGCCCTGTCAGCGGGCCTGGACCGGCTCGAAGCGACCGCGCCGGCGAGTGTGCACGGCGAAGTCCTGGCCCTGGGATGGAGACTGGTGCAAATCCTCGGTTTCGCCCCTGAACTCTCCGCATGCACGGCGTGCGGTGAAGCACTGGAAGAGGGCGACATGGGGCGGTTCGATCTGGCTGCCGGGGGTGTGCGCGGGCCCGGATGCCCGGCACCGCGGGGTTCCCGCAGGATCGGTCCCGTGGCACGTGCCCAGCTCCGGAGCCTGCTTGACGGGACGGTTCCCCCCGACCTGCGCGGATCCCGTGCCCACCTGTCGCTGCTGAACGACTTCACCACCTTTCACATGCTGGGCGGTCGCCGCCTCGACTCGTTCCGTTTCCTCGACCCGCCCGACCGGGCCGCACGCGATGCCCCCCCCACGGACTAACCTCATCCTCGGCACCGCGGGTCACATCGATCACGGCAAGACCTCGCTGGTGGAGGCCCTGACCGGGGTGGACACCGACCGGCTGGCCGAGGAGAAGCGGCGCGGCATCACCATCGAGCTCGGCTTCGCCCGCTTCGCTCCCGCCGAGGGCTGCTCCTTCGGCATCGTGGACGTACCCGGTCACGAAGGGTTCGTGCGCACCATGGTTGCGGGCGCCACGGGTATGGACATCGTGCTGCTGGTGGTAGCGGCCGACGAGGGCGTGATGCCGCAGACGCGCGAGCACCTGGCCATCGTGAAGCTCCTCGGAGTCGCGGGGCTCGTCGTGGCCGTCACCAAGTCCGACCTGGTGGAAGCAGATTGGCTCGAACTGGTGACGGAGGAAGTGCAGGAGGTTCTCGAGGACACGGACTACCGGGACGCGGAAATCATTCCGACCTCGGTGCACACCGGGGCGGGCCTCGATGAACTCTCCGCGGCGCTAGTGCGCTCCGCGGCACTGTCCCGGGAACGTTCCGTCGATGACCTCGCGCGGCTGCCCGTCGACCGGGTCTTTGCGATGGAGGGCGCCGGGACGGTCGTGACCGGTACGCTCTGGTCGGGAAGGGTGACCCGCGGCTCCACCGTGCGGATCCTGCCCCGCGGAGAGGAGGCGCGCGTCCGGGCCGTCCAGGTGCACGGCGAACAGGTGGAGGGCGCGAACGCCGGCGAACGGACTGCGCTGGCCCTTACGGGGGTGGCGGTAAGGCGCGGCCTGGTGGCCCGTGGCGACGTTGTGGTGACGGACAGGAGCTGGTCGCCCTCGTGGATGCTCACGGTGGAACTCCACGCCCTTGAGGGGAGCGGATGGCGGCTGGAGCATGGGCAGCGGGTCCGGCTTCACCTCGGGACCGTCGAGGTGATGAGCCGCGTGGCTCTCTTCGAAATGGAGGAGTTGGCCCCGGGACCGGGCGCGCCCGCCCAGTTGAGACTGGAGGCTCCCGTCGTCGCGCGCTGCGGGGACCGGTTTGTGATCCGCTCCTATTCTCCCGTCACCACGATTGCCGGCGGTGTGGTGCTCGAACCCGCGCCCCCCAAGCGGAAGCGACTGTCGGACCGGGAGCGGGATGCGCTTGCTGGCCTTGCCAGAGGCGGAACGGGCGCCCTGCGCGGTGCGGTCGTGCTGGCGGGATGGGTAGGGTTGGGGGAGGAGATGCTCGGGGTGCGGGTGGGGTGGGGCGGGGGGGCACCCGGCACCCTGGGGAAGAAGCTCTGGCGCCTGGACGGCGTGCTCTTCGATGTCGGGATCGTCGCTGAGGGCGAGGCGAAGCTGCTGCGGGCGGTTCGGCGCTACCACGCCCTCCACTCGCTGGCCGAGGGGGCGCCGCTGGCAGCGCTACGTGCGGCTCTGCCCACGCACGCGCACCCCAGGCTGGCAGACGGACTCGCGGCCCGGCTGGAGCGCGCGGGACGCCTGGTCATCGAGGGCAGGATCGCTCGCCTCCCGGAGTTCAGGGCAGTGCTCTCGACAGAGGAGGAGGAGCTTTCGCAGCGCATCCTTGGAGTTCTTGCGGAGGCCGGCCTGCAGGGACCCGCCACGAGCGAACTGGAGGATCTGGTCTCCGGTCATTCACGGACCGCGGCGGTACTTGCCTTCCTGGCCGCGAAGGGACGCATCCTCCTTCTCGGTGACGCCTACTGGGTTATGGCGGCGGCGCTCGACCAGGCGGCAAACCGGGTCGTGGCGGAGTTCGGCGGCGAAGAGGGACTGGGACCGGCCGACTTTCGCAGGGTGCTCCCGGTTACCCGAAAGCACCTGATTCCGATTCTCGCGCACTTCGACGCAAGGGGCGTGACCCAGCGCCTGGACTCGGGGCGCCGCGTGGCCGAATCGCTTACCTGAAGCAGCGGAGACAGTTGGCGTCACCGGATCTTTCCTTGACCTGTGGCGTACCAAGCAGGTATGATATACGAGCAAGACAGCCAAGCTCACGGCTCGATTGAGGTCCATGCCCTGGAGGGCCAACGTACCAACGCTACTGAACCGAAAGCAGGATAACATCGTGAGGCGCATTGTCTGCGTCGTGTTTCTACTCTGTTCCGGTGGCTTTACCGCTGTAGCCGCCCAGGAGCGTCCTCCGCCCATTGGCGAAAAGGATCCCGACTTCCGGCTGGAACAGAACTACCCGAATCCCTTCAGTTCCGACACGAAGATTCCGTTCGTGCTCGAGGAAACGCTGTTCGAAGAGGGGAATACGGTCACGGTGTCCTTGCGCGTCTACAACATCCTGCAGCAGTTCGTAGCCGCCCCCGTGGCGCTACGTTACCCCGGGGGCGACAGACTGCCGCTCCTCCAGCTCGAATACACCCGACCCGGTCGCTATGAAGCCTTCTGGGACGGTCGGGACCGCAACGATAAACCGGTGGTTTCCGGAGTTTATTTCGTTCAGATGCGGATCGAGGGTCGCGGCCAGGCGTCGCCATTGAGGATGTTCGTCGGCAGGTAGGCTGAGACCGCCCGCGGGACAGGATCCCCCCGACAGTCGAGCGGCTCCTGCTAGACCCCCTTCGAGTCAAGCAGTTCGAAGAACTCTCCGGTGGACTCCAACGCGGCTAGTCTGCCCGGCACATCCCGTTCCTTTGCGAACTGCGCGACCTTGCCCAGTACTGGCCGGAGACCTCCAGCGGCGGCGCCACGATCAGGAAGAAGTGGCGCGCGGGACGGTCGTCTATGGAGCGAAAGTCCACACCGTCCGGATGTCGGCCATAAGCCATGTGCAGACGCGTCACGACGAGCGAGCGGCAATGAGGGATCGCGATCCCCCGGCCGATGCCGGTCGAGCCGAGGTTCTCCCGCCGGCGCAGCGTCCGCAAGAGCACGGCACGTGAACGATCGTCCAGTTCCAGGAGCGAGATCAGCGCCTCCAGGACCTCGTTCCGCGAGTCTCCCCCCAGGTGGAGGTCTACTCGTGCCGGTGTGAAGAATTCGCGTAGGTGCATGGCGACTGGACCGGGCGGAGGTTGTTGAAGGAGGAGAACCGCGACCACTGGCGCCGCAACATATTGAGCGCCGGGATGGAAGGCCAGCGAACCGCGCCGCGCCCGATTAGTTTGGGAGGATGAAGACGCTTCCCTTCGCACTGTACGCCTGCGCCCGCACGCCGCTTTTCCTGGCTCCCCAGGCCGGAGTCTCCGAGTCTCCCTTCCGGAGGCTCTGCCGGAGCTTCGGCGCGGATGTCGTGCTCACCGAGTTCGTGAGCGCCGAGGGGATCGTGCGGGGCAGTGGACGGACCGCCGACTACCTGCGCTTCGACGACGAGGAGCGCCCGATCGGAATCCAGATCTTCGGGGCCGACCCCGGGACCATGGCAGAGGCGGCGTCGCTGGTGACGGAGGTGTACGAACCGGACTTCGTCGACATCAACTTCGGGTGTCCGGTGAAGAAGGTTGTCAAGCGCAACGGAGGGTCGGGGTGTCTTCGCGACCTGGGTCTCGTGGGACGGATCGTGCGCGCGGTCGTCGCCGCCACCTCCCTTCCCGTCACCGCCAAGATCCGGTCCGGCTTCGACGAGGCCACCCGCGACCCCGTCGCGATCGGACGCACCTGTCGGGACGCCGGCGCGCGCATGGTGACGCTGCACCCCCGCACCCGCGCCGACATGTACTCCGGGCAGGCCCGCTGGGACGAGATTGCGGCTCTGGCCGATGCGCTGGACGTGCCGGTGATCGGCAACGGAGATGTGCGCCGCGGCGAAGACGCCCACCGGATGAGGGAACGGACCGGGTGCGACGGCATCATGATCGCGCGGGGAAGCCACGGAGCGCCCTGGCTCTTCCACCAGGCCCGCGCCGCCCTGGACGGAAAGCCCGTGCCGGGGGAGCCCGACGCGCGCACCCGGTTCGAGATCTGTATCCGTCACGCCGAGAACGCAGTCGCCTTCGAGCGTGACGGAGACAAAGCGGTCCGTGAGTTCCGCAAGCACCTCGGCTGGTACACCCGGGGACTGGCTGGAGGGCGCCGACTCCGGCAGCGACTCTTCCAGGTCCGCGACCTCAATGAAGTGCGCAAAGTTCTGGGCGGGTATCTGGACAGTGCCGGGGACCGGGGGTTTTCGGGACTTGCGGCTGGCTTTATCGTTACGGGTTCACGCGCGAACCCGGATTCGCTCCGGGGTACGCCGGCGGGCCGCTGATTGACACTACTGGGGGCGACACGGCTTCGACGTGTCTGGGAAACTCGAAGCTGCGTGCCGAGGTCCGGGGGCCTCGCTAATCATCCTCGGAAAAACACACAACTGCCAACTCCAACTTGGCTCTGGCCGCTTAGACAAGCGGCCCGTTTCCCGGTCTGCCCGCCCGAGGCGGGCCGTGGAAGCGTCGACGATTCGGGCTGGTTCTCCGGTTTGGGCTACCGGACGGGAGAACGAGATTTCAGGTAGCTAGCCCGGTGCGGGCGGTTCGCCGGCCCGCGCCGAAGGCGAATCCAAACGGCGATCTACGCACGTAGAAGCTTGGAAGGACTCATTCGCGGACGCGGGTTCGACTCCCGCCGCCTCCACTCCACCGGTCACCGTCGGGACCTTGCGGCCCGCCCCGACGGAAGACCGGTGCCGGTCCCCACACCGGCTCACCCACCGGAGACCTCAACACCGTGAAGCGAAAGCTGACATTCCTCGGCACCCTTCTGCCGACCATCCTCCTTACCGACATCCTCACCAAGCGCTGGGCTGAGGATGCCCTCCTGAACGCGCCCAGGCCCGACTTCCTGGGCGGCTACGTGCCCCTTACGCTGGCGCACAACCGGGGCGCGGCCTTCGGGATCTCGATCGGAGACGATCCGCGCTGGTTCTTCATCCCCGTATCGCTTGTTGCGCTTGGCCTCATGGTGGCGCTTCTGGTGCGGGCGCACGAGCGCGACCACCTGCGGCTTACGGCGTTGTCGCTGGTGATCGCGGGGGCGCTCGGCAACCTGATCGACCGAGTGCGGTGGGACGGGGGGGTCGTCGACTTCATCGGGCCCATTGACCTCGGCTTCATGGACTGGTTCATCTTCAATGTTGCGGACATGGCCATTTCGTGCGGCGCGGTCATGCTCGCGCTGTCGTTCTGGCAGGAGGAGCGGGCGCTGAAGCGGGCCAAGGAAGAAGCCAACCCTGATGGCACCTCCGAAGCCATGCCCGCTCCAGAGCCATCGGAAGGTTGACTCCGAGCGGTTGCCTGCGGCTTCCAATGCTACGGTTTGGTCTCAGCTAGTGGACTAAGTCCAGTGGACTAAGTCCAGATCCACTCGACCACGTCCATCGGAAGGCCGGGCGACTTTCGCCGGCTTAGCGCCGCCGCTCGAAAAGCACAAACTCGATACGCCGCCGCCTCACCTTGAGGACCCGGAAGTGTCCGGCTTGCGTTTCGACGGAGTCTCCTGCCTTGCCGAGCCCCTCCAAGGCGCCGAACACGTAGCCGCCGATGGTGTCGAACTCCTCCCCGAGCGTGATGCCCAGCCGGTCTTCCACGTCCTTGACGGAGGTGCCGCCACGGATCAGGGTGCGCCCCTCCTCGGTCACCTGGAAGTCGCGGGGCTCGTCGGTCTCATGTTCGTCCCGGATTTCCCCGACGATCTCCTCGATCAGGTCCTCCAGGGTGACCAGCCCGGCCGTACCCCCGAACTCGTCCAGTACGATGGTCATCCTGGTGCGCTGGTCGCGCATCTCCCGAATCAGCTCCTCCACGGGCTTGGAATCGGGGGCGAACCGGACCGGCCTCGCGACCTCGCGCACCCCTTCGATCCCTTCGCGGGCGGCGCGCCACAGGTCCCTCGCGAGCAGGATTCCCTCGATGCGGTCCAGGTTCCCCTCGTAGACCGGGAGGCGGAGCTTCCCGTGGTCCAGCATGACATCCATGGCCTCCTGCACCGTGGCGTCGACCGAAACGGCCACTATGTCGATACGGGGCGTCATCACCTCGCCGACCGCGATCTCGTCGAGCTGCATGACGTTGGACATCACCTGGAACTCTTCCTCGTCGATCGCTCCCTCCCGGCGCCCCAGTTCCGCCAGGGCCCCGATCTCGGCGCGGCTGATGGCGGCCCGGGAGGTACCGCCCGGCTTGATCCATCGGCTCACGACCCCGAGCGGCACGAGCACCGGCTTCATCACGATCACCATGGAACGCAGCAGGTAGGCCGCCGGCGCCGCCAGCTGGTTGCAGAAGGTGGCCCCGAGGGTCTTGGGAATGATCTCCGACACCACCAGCACGGCGAGTGTGAGCACGGCGACGAAAACGCCGATCCAGAAGTCGCCGAAGATGCGGTCGGCGATTGCCCCGCCCCACGCCGCCCCCAGCGTGTGCGCGATGGTGTTCAAGGTGAGAATCGCCGCGATCGGCTCGTCGATCTGGCGCTTCATTCGGTTCAGGATGCCGCCGGCGCGGTGCCCGCGCCTCTGCAGCAGCGCAATGAAGGAGTGGTTGACCGACAACAGCACGGCTTCGAGGATGGAGCACATGAAGGAGACCGAAAGGGCCGCCCCCACCACGAGCAGCAGTTGAATCACCGGTCACCTTCCAGGGTATGTTGTCCACGGGCCAGGCCGGGCCGCGCGCGGTCCAGGGTTGACCTGGTCTCCATCGATGTCGCCGCCCTTGCCCTCGCGGACGAGCTGTTCCTACCGTTCGTCACCGGCAACGGCCCGTTGCCGCACCTGCCCATGGAGGACTGAACTTGACCCTGCGGACCCAGGCCCTGCGTGCGTGGACCATCGTGGCGGCCCTGGGCGTCACCAATCCCGTCGCCGCCCAGGAGCCCCCGCGCGCGGACTATTACATCTACGTTGGAGCCGAGTCGGAGGATCTGCTCCATCGAATCCGGTTCGGACCCGGGGGCGCGGTGCTCGACCGCACCATCCCGGTAGGCGAGATCGCGGTGGAAACCGAGGGGCCCCACGGCCTCAACGTGTCTCCCGACGGCCGCTTCCTTTTCATGACTACGGGGCACGGCGTGCCCGACGGCAAGCTGTGGAAGTTCCACGCCGGTCCCGACACCCTGGTCGGCGATCCCATCCTCCTCGGCTACTTCCCCGCCACCCTCGACCTGACGCCCGACGGGCTCTACGCCTTCGTGGCCAACTTCAACCTCCACGGCGAGATGGTGCCGTCGTCGGTCTCGGTGGTGTACACCCCCGACATGATTGAGGTCGAGCGCGTCGAGACCTGCACCATGCCGCACGGCGCCCGCATGGACGCCGTCGGAACCTTCCTCTATTCGGCGTGCATGATGGACGACCAGATCGTCGAGATCGACACGCGTTCCTTCGCGGTCGCGCGCCGGTTCTCGGTTGCGGTGGACCGGGAGGGGCCGCTCCACGTCCGCGCCGGCGCGGACGGCGGCCACAATCACGCCGTCGCAGGAAACACCCCCCCCGCCCACCCGTCCCCCTCCTGTTCGCCCACCTGGGTCGTGCCCACCACGAGCGGCCGTTCGCTCCTGGTGGCGTGCAACCGCGGCGACCGCATCCTGGAGATCGACCGCGACACCTGGACGCTGGCGCGAACCTTGGAAACCGGACGCGGTCCCTACAACCTCGCGCTCACCCCCGACGACGCCATCCTGGTCGCGACCCTCAAGCAGGGAGCCGGAGTGCAGTTTATCGACCTCGCGGCGGGCCGGACGCTGGCGGTTGCGCGTTCGTCCACGACGGTAACCCACGGCGTGGTGGTAAGCCCCGACGGACGCTACGCCTTCGTGTCCGTGGAGGGGGTGGGAGCCGAGCCGGGGAAGGTGGACATCTTCGACCTGGGGGACTTCTCCCGGGTGGCGGAGGTGGAGGTGGGGCAGCAAGCTGGAGGAATCGTCTTCTGGAAGATGGAGAGTGGTGGCGGGCATGGCGGAGGGACGGCGGCTCAGCCGACCGGGACCGTGACGTTGTCCTCGTCCCAGGAGAAGTAGTACGTCCGCTCCGCGCCGCTCCGGGTCTTCAGATTGACGAGGTTGCGCTGGTCCTCGAACATGTTGAAGAGCAGCCGGTTACGGATCCCGATGCGTTCCGTGCCCGGCGGCAGCGTGTATTGCAGCCGATACCACCACATCACCTCGTCGATTCTGACCGCGTCCTCGATCCCCCGCGCCGTCACCTTCCCCTGGACCACGGCTTCGCCGGCCTCCACCACCAGCATCTCGTTGATGTAGGCTTCGACGACCGCGTCCACCTCCTCGGTCTCGGCGAGCTCGAACTCCATGTTCGAGGTGTGCTCCATCACCGCGAACTGAAGATCGTCCCAGAAAAAGCGGATACGCGCCTCGATGGTCGATTGGAACACACCGGCGTCGGTGACAGTAAGACGGAAGGGGTGCAGTGGTTCCGGGCCACCGCCGGCCGCGGTGGCCGATACGCAAATTGCGGCCAGGGCGGCAGATCGGATGGCCCGAACGACGGAACCGGATCGATTGCGATAGATTTCCATATGCCTCACGACGATGAAACGGGCTGTTCAATGACTATTACCACATTCGCCTCCGGTGGTTTCATGCGTTTCGCCAGGGCCGGTTGGGCCGGGGACCCCGAGAGCTCGGTCCGTCCCCCTAACAAGCTGTGGCCGCCGCTATCACCGAATCAACCTGGAGAGGGTGTTATGGCTCGACCATACTCCATGATGGCAGCCGCGGATGGAGCCGGCCCGCGCCGGGTTTTGGGTCCGGCCGTCGCGGTTGCGACGCTGATCGCGGCCTCCCTGATCGCTGCTGCGCCAGCGGCGGCCCAGGCGCGCGCCGGGGGACATGTACTCTACCTGAACGAGCTCTTCGACGGGAGCACCGGATACGGTGGCCGCGTCGAGTTCGATCTCGACTTCCTCGTCGAGGAACTGGTGCTCGGCGGCACCTACGACCGTGTCTTTCCGGAGTGCGGCGAGTGCACCTATTGGGAGGCCGGCGGACAGGTCGGCTTCTATTCCGGAATCGGGCATCTCGGTATGGGCTTGTCCTTCTCTCGGTTCGAGAGCCCCGAGGCAGAGGCGGAGACGATGATCGAGGACGACTGGACCTGGTCCCTGCTTGCGAGTATAAGGTATCCGCTGAAAGGGTTTTTCACGCCGTTTTTCGAGATCCGCAACGAGTTGGGCGAGGGCATCCTCAACAGCCAGACGCTCGTGCTGGGCATCTTTCTGGGCCCCAACGATCGTCGTGTCGGCGGCGGAACATCCGGCAGCAGGACCAGGTGACGGGAACCGCCCTCTACGAGCGTCCCGTCAGGGCGGTCGGGCGGTGGTGGGGACTCTGGGCGGAGCACGGTGGGCAGCTGGGGATGCTGGTCTGGGCCACTGCCCGGGCGACATTCCAGATGCGCGTTCCCTTCAGGGACTTCGTCAATCAACTGTACGTCATGGGGGTGCAGAGCATCCCGATCGTGATGGTCACCGCCATTCTGTCCGGGATCGTCACTTCACAGCAGGGGGGCTACCAGATCACCGCGACCGTACCCCTGTACGTGCTGGGCAGCGTCACCGCCAAGAGTCTCGCGCTCGAACTCGCGCCGGTGCTGACGGCGGTTGTCCTCGTGGGCAGGGTGGGAGCCCGCATCACCGCCGAACTCGGAACCATGATGGTCTCCGAACAGATCGACGCCTACCGTTCCCTCGGGAGGGACCCGCTGATCGTGCTGGGGGCACCGCGCATCCTGGCCGGTCTCCTGGTCATGCCGCTCCTGGTGGGAATCGCCAACATCGTGGGCCTCTTCTCCGGGATGGTGTCGGCCCAGCTCTCTCTGGGGCTCTCCTTCGAGACCTTCCTCTTCGGTGCCCGCCTCTTCTGGTTCTCGTGGGACCTGCTCTACTCGCTGCTGAAGTCGATTGCCTTCGGAATCGCGATTCCGATCATCGCGATTCACATGGGGCTGCGGACGAGGGGCGGCGCCGAGGGGGTCGGAAGCACCACGACGGCGTCGGTGATGTTCCAGACGCTCACAGTGTTTATCCTGGACGCCATGTTCCCGTCGCTCTTCCTCGGGTAGCGGTTCCCCATGAGTCCCGATCCCGTCATCCGCTACCGAAACACCTGGAAGGCGTTCAGCCATCCCGTTCTGTCGGGTGTCGACCTGGACATTCACGAAGGAGAGATGTTCGCCCTCTTCGGACCGTCGGGCACCGGCAAGAGCGTCCTTCTCAAGACGACGATCGGTCTCATCGTCCCCGACCGGGGAGACGTGGAGGTCAGCGGTCTGACCGTCTTCTTCGGCGGCAGGAAAAACGTGGAGAACGTCCGCAAGCAGGTGGGGTACGTCTTTCAGCATGCGGCCCTCTTCGACTCGATGAACGTGTACCGCAACGTGGAGATGGGGCTTCCGGAGAGCCGGATTCGGCGAATCGGTGCTGGGAGGGCGGCGCGCGCGGTCTGGGAGGCGCTCGAGTTGGTGAACCTCGATCCGCGCGAAGTGTTGCGGCTGCTTCCGTCCGAGTTGTCGGGCGGCATGAAGAAGCGGGTGGGCATCGCCCGCGCGATTGTCGGCCGTCCCGGCATCCTCCTGTGGGACGAGCCCACCACGGGCCTCGACCCGGTCAACACGGCGGCCGTGGAGCGCCTCATCAAGCGCCTTTCGGGCGAGCTCAGAGTCACCTCCATACTCGTGACCCACGACGTGGAGGGTGCGCTGTGGATGTGCGACCGGGTGGCCATGCTGGAAGGGGGACGCATCCGGTTCTGCGGCACCCCGGACGAGTTCCGGGTGTGCACCGATCCGGTGGTCAGGGCATTTGTCGATCGAGCGGCCGCCGAGGCCGCCCTTGAAGTCGTGGAGATGACATGAACAACAGCGAACAGTCCCGCGGGCGGCGGCTCTCGGACGAGGAAATCCTGCGTGCCGTGCCCCCCACCGCGAAGCTGCGGGAGTTTCGGGTGGGTATCTTCGTGATCCTCGGGATCGCGGGGTTCTTCACCTTTCTCTTTTTGATGACCGACCCGGGGACTTTCCGGGGCCGCTACAACGTTCTGACCCATGTGGACAATGCGCAGGGCGTGCGCAACGGCGATCCCGTGCGCATCAGGGGAATCAACATCGGCAGGGTGCAGGGATCGGCGCTCGAAGAGGAGGGTGTGCTGATCACCCTCGAGATCGACGGCGAATGGAGGATTCCCAACGGTTCGCGTGTCGAAATGTACTCCGAGGGTGTTCTGGGGGGCATGATCGTCTCGATCGTGCCGGGCCAGGGCGAGGGGTTCGTCGAGCCGATGGGGCTGCTTCCCGGCGAGACATCCCCGGATCTGCTTGCGTCGGCCGGTGGCATGGCAGTCGAGGCCGAGGACATCCTCGGGCAGATACGCGCCCTGCTCAACGACTCCTCGGTGGCGGCGGCGGGGGAGGCGGTGGCGCACCTGCGCGATGTGGTGAGCGATCTGTCCGCACTCACCGAAGGTCAGGCCGGAGAAATCCGCACCTTCATGCAGAGCCTGCAGCGGTCGGCCGCGAATGTGGAGGGCATTACGGAGGGCGACGAGTGGAAGGCGACCTTCGCCGCCGCCGACGCCGCGCTCGCCGGCCTCGACCGCACCTCCGGCGAAATGGCGAAAACGGTTGCTTCGCTTAACACCATTCTGGGCCGTCTGGAGCGTGGCGAGGGCACTCTGGGCAGG
Organism: Longimicrobiales bacterium; assembly: GCA_965208295.1. Taxonomy (GTDB): domain Bacteria; phylum Gemmatimonadota; class Gemmatimonadetes; order Longimicrobiales; family Gaopeijiaceae; genus Bin94. The sequence goes on from OZ242328.1 coordinate 4,415,714, forward strand.
CTCTCCACCGACGACTCGCTGTACGAAGAGCTGGAAGCGACGGTCCGGACCATGAGGGAACTGATGGAGGACATCAAGGCAAACCCCGGCCGGTATCTCAAGATCGAGGTCTTCTAGCAAAGACGCCGGGGGGCCGGTCGTGCGACCGGCCCCCCGGCGTAGCGCTCCAACCGGGGCCGCTACCAGCCCGGCATCAGACTGAACCCACTGATCCAACCCTGTTTCGGACGCTGCCAGGGATAGGCGTAGTACCCTTCGAGGATGAGGGCCCCGAGAATGTTGACGCGCAACGAGACCCCGGTGCTCGCCAGCGGTATCCGCCCGGGATCGGTTCGTGACCACTTCAGGGTCCCGGGATACTCGCTGTCCCAGGCCATGCCCACGTCTGCGAAAAGGGATAGTTCGCTGGGCAGATACGGGAAGTTGAACAACCCGAAGTCCTCGATTCCGGTAATGGGAAGACGGAGTTCCGCATTCATCACCGCGACCCGGTGGCCCTGAAGTCGATCCAGTTCCGGGCAATAGGATTGCAGGCCTGCGGTACACTCGACTTCGGGCACGAACGAGTAGTAGGAATAGCCGCGCATGAAATACTCGTAACCCAGGTAGAAGCGGTTGATGTTATGGTCGTACAGACTCCTCAAATCTCCGTAGCGCCCCAAGTGGAGCCCCCTCACCGCGAAGGTCAACGGACCGCCGTTATTGAAATAGCGGCGGTAGTCGGCCGTCAGGGTCTGGAAGTTGAGTGTACCGTATGAGGCCTCCATGGCGAGTCTGAAGCGTTCTCCGCGCACGGGACTCGTAAACGCCATGTAGGAATTGTCCCCAACGAAAGCAAGCGAGGCTGAAGCCAGGTTGAGCGGAGCCTGGTTGAGGGGGACATCGCTGCGCTCCACGGCGTAGACTCGCCCGTAGGGGTCGAGGTGCAGCGTTTCCTGTTCGCGATGGTAGGAGTATCGCGTGAGCCCGGCGGTCATTTCGAACCGCCTGGTCCCTGAGAGGGGGTAGGCGACCAGCCCGTTCAGGGCATCGACCGTAATACGATCCTTCTGGATGGTCAGCGACTGTTGACCGTAGAAGCCACGCTGGTAGAGATAGGGTATGTGCCGTACGCCGATGCCCCAGTTCCAGCGCCTCTTCTGGTTCATATACATGACTTGGCCCCCGATGTCCCGGATGCCCCCGTTTACCCTCAGCACCATCCCGAGCGACCGGTCGCCGAGCATGTCGCTGAAGAAGGCGGACGTGCCGCCTCCAACGCCATAGCCGCCGTAGGGATCGGTGCCCGCTCCGACCGATGGCTGGCCGATGAAGTCGAGTTGCAACCCGGGATCGTACGGTTCGGCCTGGTCTGCGGTGTACACGTCATCGGCGACGAGCCCCGTAAACTGGTCGCCGAGGTAACCCGCCACCCGGCTCCGGCCCGAGGGGAGCGCGGGAGGAAGCAGGCGTCCGGGATGGATGCTCCCGTCGGCCACGACATCCACCAGAGTGGCCATGTCGCCCGGGTAGGCGGTGTTCACGATGTAGCCCCGCTCATGGAACACGGAGAAGGCCAGAAGATCGGCCTTTGGTGAATACGAGAATGCCGGTGAGGTGGCGGTGATCCCGCTGACTCCCGTCGCGGCCCTGGTGATCCGGCGCATTTCGCCGTCCGCCAGTCTCATGTGGAAGATGTCGGGGAATCCGTCGGGATCCGAGATGAAGTACAGCCCCTCGCCCGTCTGGTCGAAGGACGGGTTGATGTGCTTGGCGCCGGCGAAGACCGTCATCGGCGTGACGGCGAGCGTTTCCAGGTCGATGAAGGAGAGGACGTAGTTGCCGAAGGTGAGTTCCTCGAAGTTCGTGTCCGGCCCCCGATCCGAAACGAAGGCCAGCGAGCGGCTGTCGGGCGACCATGCGGGCTGCAGGTCGGCATGCTTGTCGTCGGTCAGCTGCTGCACCTCGCCGGTTTCCAGCTCGTAGACGTAGAGATCGGCGATTCCCCCCTTCAGGCCGGTGAAGGCGATACGGCTTCCGTCCGGGGACCAGGCCGGATTCTGCAGTCCCCCCAGTCCCTCGATCTCGATCCGGTCCTCGAGCCGGCCGCTCTGCACGTCCATGATGGCCAGCTGGTTGTTCCCTCCCGCGAAGATCACGAAGGCGAGCTTGCGGCTGTCGGGGGACCACGAGCCGCTGCTGTCGATATAGCGGATACCGTCTTCGTACGCCGTCTCGTTGCGGCGCAGCGCGCGCAGGATCTGTCCCGTGCCGACATCCGCCAGAAACAGGTCCATGGAGAACAGGTCCTTCTCCGACTGGAAGACGATGTACCGTCCGTCCGGGCTCAGCGAAGGGGCCACGTTGGTGCGTCCCGCCCCGCACTCCAGGCACAGAAGCACGTCGCCGGTCTCGTACGGGTCGGTCTTGCCCGCCATGAGCGGACGATACTCGGCCTCGATCGCGTCCCACCATTGCGCCGAGATGCTGTCCTGGGACATGCCGAATTCGTACTCGATCGCTCCCTCCCACCCCCGGTTCAGCGCCGTGCGGAAGAAGTTCTGCACCGCATCGTCCCCGTAGGTGCCGCCCAGGTAGGAGATGAACCCCTGCCCGAACCGGTACGCGAAGTACTTGCGGTTGCGGGTGATCTCCTTCAGGGTCGGCTTCTCGTCCCTGAGTATGTGATCCCGGAGCCACATGGCCGAGTGCGGATGTTCGCGGCCCATGGACAGGTACTCCGCCATGCCCTCTACCACCCACAGGGGCAGCTGGAAGAGCCGCATGGCGCCTCCGCCGGACGCGCCCTGGGCGATGTTGAACTGGAATGCGTGCACCAGTTCATGCCCGAGAATGCGGTCGGTTTCGCGGTAGGCGGCGGTGAGGGGCATAATCACCCTGTTCTTCAGCGACTCGGTGACACCGCCGGTTCCCTGGGAGATCGCTCCCGAAAGCGTATTGGTCTGCTGGAAGTCGGCGTGGTCCGCGTAGATGATCAGGGGCTTCCTGCGCTCGAAGTCGTGCTGGAAGGTGCGGGAGAAGCGTTCGTACCACCTCTCCGCCATCCGCGCGATGTCCTCGATCGCCTCGGACTCCTCGGCATAGAAGTAGATGACCCAGTTCTGGGTCGGGAGTTGCCAGAAGTCACGCTCCTCGTACTGGACCTTGTTGCGCCCGAAGTACTGGGCGGAGGCCGGCAGGGGCACGGTGAGAAGGAGCGCGAGCGTTCCCACCCCCGTTACGACGCGGGCAATCCGGTTTGTGATGGTGCGTGTTGGTGACGCCATGGCTAACCTCTGGTTCGCGTGTTCTCGTCCGGTAGCCTCGAATCGAATCCGGCATGCGCCGGTTGCGGTGCGGGGCCCTTGACCCACTGCCATTCATATACACTACGTTCGCGCGGGAGATCCTTACCACCGATCGGCACCCCCGGGTCCGTCACCGCAACCGCGTTCCTTCGACGGACCTGCGGATCATGCAGATCGGCATCTCCCCACATCGACAATACACGATCAGGACACCAATGACCACACCATCGTTAGCCTGCAGGCTTCTCCACCGCCGCGCAGACCCCGTGCGTCCAGCCCGGCTCGCCCTGCTTTGCGGCCTGTTTTCGGCGTTGTGGGCGTGTTCGCCCGCCCCGCCCCCCGTGGGTCAGCAAGCCGCCCCGCCGGCCTTGGGGAGCGGGCAGCCGTTCCTGGCATCCGACGGGGCGGGTGTGTGGATGAGCTGGCTCGAACCCGTAGAAGGGGGACACCGGCTTGCGGCGTCTCGTTTCGACGGGTCCTGGACCGATCCGGTCACGGTGGCCGAGGGGGACGGGTTCTTTGTCAACTGGGCCGATTTCCCTTCGATCCGGCCGGTGGGGGACCGGCTGGTGGCCCACTGGCTATGGAGGCGAGGACCGGCGACCTACGACTACGGCGTGCGGCTCGCCTGGTCGGAAGACGGTGGCGCCACCTGGTCCCCGCCCTGGACTCCGCACGAGGACGACACCCCCACCGAGCACGGGTTCGTCTCCGTGTTTGCGGACGGCGACGTGGCGTGGGCCGCGTGGCTCGACGGCCGCGCGATGGTCGAACCGTCCGGCCCCATGTCGGTGCGGGTGCGTACCCTTCCTCCTGGCGGGGCCGCGGGATCGGCCGGCGCGGGTCCCGAGAACCTCCTTGACGCCCGTGCGTGCGAGTGTTGCCAGACCAGCGCGGTGGTCGCGGCCGGGACCCCCGTGGTCGTCTTCCGCGACCGCGCCGAGGGGGAGGTGCGCGACATCCACGTCACGCGCCTTCTCCATGACGGCTGGACCGGGAGCTCCCCCGTCCACGAAGACGGCTGGGTGATTGGGGGGTGTCCCGTCAACGGACCCGCCGCGGCCGCGCTGGACGAGCTGGTGGCGGTCGCATGGTTCACCGCCCCGGGCGGAGAGGCGCAGGTGAATGTGGCGTTCTCCGCGGACGCGGCCGCGAGCTTCGGACCTCCCGTGCGGCTGGACTCCGGACGGCCGCTGGGACGCGCCGACGTTGTTCTCCTCGACGACGGCTCCGCGCTGGTCACCTGGATCGAGGAGGAGGGCGCGGGTACGGCGGCTTCAATCCTCAGCCGCAGGGTGACGCCGGACGGGGTGATGGGGGAGGTGCGGAGACTGGCGGGTACCGAGAGCGCCCGTGCGTCGGGCTTCCCCAGGATCGCCCGCTTCGGTGAAGGGAAGCTGCTGCTGGCCTGGACGGATCCACGGGGAGAGGGCAGGGTCCGTGTCTCGGTATTCGCGCTCGACGGGTGGTAGGCGCCGTCTTGAAGGTCGCAGCCGGTGACCGCGGGGACGGCTTCCACGGAGAGCACGGGTAGATGGATCGCGCCCGCTTTGCCGAACTGTGCGATCGCTTTCCGCGGAACCGGATCGTGGTTCTGGGAGACTTGATGCTGGACCGCTACGTGGCTGGTCCGACGGACCGCGTCTCGCCCGAGGCGCCGGTTCCGGTGGTGCGCGTGGAGAAGGAGTGGGATGCGGTGGGGGGGGCGGGGAACGTCGCGGCCAATCTCCGGGCCCTGGGCGCGCGCTGCGACGTGATCGGCGTCGTGGGCCGCGACGGGGCGGGGCGGCGGATCGGCGCGGTCCTGGAGGAGATGGGCGCCGGTTGCCATCTGGTTCGGGACGAAGGAAGGCCCACCACCGTCAAGACGCGGGTCCTGGCCCGGGGGCAGCAAGTGGTCCGAGTAGACCGCGAGGAGTGCGACTCGATGTCGGGGGACGCGACCGGCAGGGTGACGGAACTGGTCGCCGCGGGGCTGCGCGGTGCCGGCGCGCTAGTGGTGGCCGACTACGACAAGGGGGTGATGTCACCCGCCGTGATCCGGTCGGCGCTGGACTCCGCGGCTGTGCACGGCATCCCCGTCGTCGTCGATCCGAAGCGCCGCGGCTTCTTCGCCTACCGGGGCGCCACCGTCTTCAAGCCGAATCGGAGCGAACTGGAGGACGCGTTCGGAGAGACCGGGCGCCCGCACGATACCGGCTGGATGGAGGCCGCCAGGGAGCGCGTGGGATGCGAGCATCTGCTGCTCACCCTGGGAGCCGGGGGGATGGTCCTCGCCTCGCCGGGCGTGATTGAGCGGATCCGGGCGCGTGCGCGCGCCGTGTTCGACGTGTCCGGAGCCGGAGACACCGTGTGCGCGGTGGTGGCGGCGTGCGTGTCGGCCGGTGCCGGTCTGTTCGAAGCGGTGGAACTGGCCGCCCACGCCGCCGCGCTGGGCGTGGCGAAGGTCGGCGTTGCCACGGTGGTCCCCGAGGAGATCTCGGAGGCGCTCGCAGGTCCGTGACGGGTGAGCGCCAGGCCCGCACACGCGAATAGTCGTTGCCCTGCTTGACTTGCGTGTCCCGATGACGCGAGAGTAGTCCGCCCGACAACGGACCCTCTCAGACAGGAGATCGAAAGCAAGATGGCGCATATCGCCGCCGTTCACACGGATGACGCACCCGGAGCCCTCGGCCCCTACTCCCAGGCCATCGTGACCGATGGCTGGATCTTCGCCTCGGGCCAGATCGCCATCGACCCGGCGACGGGAACGCTGGTCGAGGGGGATGTGGCGGCGCAGAGCGAACAGGTCCTGAAGAATCTCGCGGCGGTGCTGGCGGCCGCCGGAGGGAGCCTGCAGACGGTCGTAAAGACCACGGTGTACCTCTCCGACATGGCCTTCTTCGCCGACATGAATGCCGTCTACGCCGCGCACTTCGGCGACCATCGTCCCGCGCGGGCGACGGTGGCCGCCGGGGGGTTGCCGCAGGGCGTGGACGTGGAAATCGAGGTCGTTGCCCGGGTCGCGTGATCCGGGGCGGGGGGTTGAGGGGGATCGGGCCGGTCGCGACAGGCGAATCCGCCCTTCGAAATTTGTTGCAGAAGGCAGGAAAGTAGTGTAAATTTCCCGGTTGGCTGCCGTAGAATGAGGCACCCAATGGGAAGGTGTTGGGATCGGGCTTGGCCCTGACCGGGAAATCCCCGGATTTACATATCACTGGGCGTGAAACGTGTCTAGGAGAAGAGACTCACAAACGGAGGGAGAACTCATGATACGTACCTTGTTTCGAACCAGCCTCAGGAATGGGGCGGGAGGGCTGGCCCTGGCCTTGATTGCCGGGTTCGCCCTTCTACCGGGCGCATCGGCCCAGACGACCGGCACACTGGGCGGTCGGGTGACCGATGGCGCGTCCACGCGGCCGCTGGAGGCGGTCCTGGTGAAGATCGACGACACCTCGTTCGGTGTCCTCACCAATGCGTCGGGCGGATACATCATTCTGTCGGTACCCGCCGGCGAGTACACGGTCCGCGCCTCGCGGGTCGGGTATCGCGAAGCGGAGATGACGGTGACGGTGACCGCCGGCGGCACGGCGGAGCTCGACTTCGAGCTCGAACAGACCGCCATCGCGCTCGACGAACTCGTGGTTACGGGCGCGGGCGTGGTGACCGAAAAGCGGAAGCTGGGCAACACCATCGCCACCATCAACGCGGCCTCTCTCGAGAATGCGCCGGTGAGTGATTTCAGCCAGCTGATCGCCGGTCGCGAGCCCGGCGTGGTCGCGCTTCCGTCGTCGGGCTACACCGGCGAGGGCGCGCGCATCCGCATCCGCGGCTCGGCGTCGCTCACGCAGCTCAACGAGCCCATCGTCTACGTCGACGGCATCCGGGTGGACCGCTCGGCCGTGCAGAATTTCAACGGCCAGGGCAACCCGTCGCGCCTCGACGACATTCCGCCCGAGTCCATCGAGCGCATCGAGATCCTCAAGGGCGCGGCGGCGGCCACGCTCTACGGGACCGAGGCGTCGAACGGCGTCATCCAGATCTTCACCAAGAAGGGGCAGATCGGAGCGCCGCGCTTCACCGCCCAGGTCGATGTGACCGGGATCTCGGTGCCGACCAACCGGATCCTTCCCATGGCGGACTTTGCCGGGCGCGCATGCGCGACCCCGGGATGCACCGGAGACGGGGATGCCGAGAGGCTGGCCGCGGCCATCGCGCAGATGACGGCGCGCTGGGGCGGGTCCGTGCAACCCTTCACCCCCATCGAGCGCGATCTGGTCCCCGATCTGCTCACCACGGGTATCGGCCAGGCGTACTCCGGATCGGTTTCGGGCGGCTCCCAGTCGTTCCAGTACTACGTGTCCGGCCGTCTGACCACCGAGGATGGTCCCTACGACGCCGCGAAGAACTTCGAAGAGGTCCCGGGCATCGAGCCGGAGACCGACACGAACCGCCGCGCCTCGATCACCTCGAACTTCACGGTAATGCCGAGCGACAAGCTGCGCCTCGGCGTGACCACGCTCTTCTCGGACATGGAGCACCACACCCCGGACAACTCCAACAACATCTACGGGGTATTCTCGTCCGCGCTCATGATGCAGCTGCGGCTGGCCAATACTTGCACGGACGCCGACTCGGATTGCGTGGATAACGAGTACGGCCAGCCCGCCTTCGCCACGCTGCGCGAGAACATGTACCAGCTCAACTTCGTGAACTCGCAGCACTTCACGGGCACCCTGAACGCCGAGTACACCCCGGTCGACAATTTCCGTCTGTCGGGCGCCTTCGGCATCGACTTCACCTCGGACGACGCCGTCTCCTTCCGCCCGTACGCATGGAACGTGGACGGGTTCTCGGGCTCCACGCCCGACGGCAGCCGGAGCGTCAACGAGGACCGCAGCCGCGAAATCACGGCTGACATGAAGGGGTCCTACATCTTCAGAACCGACCGCATCGAGAACACCTTCCTCTTCGGTGCGCAGGGCTTTCTCCGCCAGCGGCAGTCCGCGGGCGGCGGCGGCCGCGACTTCCCGGGCCCCGGTCTCGAGACGCTGTCGGCGCTCGGCTCCGAGGGTTCCTACGAGTCCTGGCTCCGGGTTACGCAGATCGGCGGCTACCTGCAGGACCAGATCGGCTGGGACGACTGGGCCTTCCTGACCGTCGGCGGCCGCTGGGACGCCAACTCGGCCTTTGGCGCCGAGTTCAGCACCGCGTTCTACCCGAAGGTCTCGCTCTCCGTGCAGCCCATGCGGGCCATGGACATGGCGTCCGAGACGCTTTCGACCTTCCGCCTGCGGAGCGCCATCGGCCAGTCGGGACTGCAGCCCGGCGCCTTCGACAAGTTCACGACCTTCTCGTCGCAGGGCTCGGAATCGGGCCCCGGCGTGCGGCCCGCGAACCTGGGCAACGAGTCGCTCCGGCCAGAGGTATCGACCGAGATCGAAGTCGGCACCGAGCTGGGCTTCATGAACGACAGCTGGTCGATGGAGGCCACCTACTGGACCCGCAAGGGCACCGACGTCATGGTGGCGCGCCAGTTCCCGGTCACGGGGGGCTTCACGCAGACCCAGCTCGACAACATCGGCGAGATGCAGGCCAACGGCGTCGAGCTGAACCTGCGCGGCTCCGTACTCCAGCAGCAGGGCCTGTCGGTCAACATCTTCGCCAACACGGCGTACGAGAATCAGGAGATCACCGACATGGGCGGCGCGCCGCCGCTGAAGACGGGCGGAACGTACCCACGCTACCGCAATTTCCTGCAGGTCGGATACGCGCCCGCCGCGTTCTTCGGCGCCAAGCTCGCCGGCAGCGATCTCGCGGAGATCCCGCTCAACATCTTGAGCCCCGTTGGCGGCGAGTGCGTGGCACCGTCCCGCCAGCAGGCGCTCGAGTACTTCAGCCAGCCGCGCGATCCCAGCAGCTTCAAGCCGCTCGCGATCGGCAACAGCGACTTCGGAACCCCCAACGGCAAGCTCGCGTCGCACAACTGCGGCAGCGGCCTGCTCGACAGCTACCTGGGCAAGCCGACCCCCGACTTCGCCGGCTCGTTCGGCTTCAACATCGCCTTCGCCGGCAACTTCGAGCTCAACTCGCTCTTCGAGTACAAGATCGGCCACCAGGTGCAGGACCTGTCCGGCATGTTCCGCCGGGCCAACGGCTTCATCGGTCGCAACACGCCCCGCTCGGCGGAGCTGTACTCCATCATGGTCAACCCCGCGTCGTCGGCCGAACAGCGGCTGGACGCGGCGATTTCGTGGGCCGGGGAGATCGAGGGCCTGTCGCCGATGAGCGGCATGAACGGCATCTACGACGCCGACTGGCTCCAGTGGCGCGAACTGGCGCTCGTCTACCGCATCCCGACCTCCTTCGTGGAGGGCTGGGGAGTGTCGACGGCGACCATGAACCTGGGCGTTCGCAACCTGCGGCTCTTCATGTTCGGCGACTACCCGGGCATGGATCCGGAGGGCAACGTGCTGGGCCGGTGCAACGGAGGCTTGAGCTGCAACTTCCTGGATTCGACGGAAGGCTGGGGCATTCCGGTGCCGCGGCGCATTACGCTTTCCACCCGCGTCACGTTCTAGGAGAGGAGAAAATACCATGAATGGACGGACTTTCATGACCCGGGCGTCGGCGCTGATGGCCGTGCTGGCCTTCGCGGCGTGCGATCTGGGCGGCCTGCTGGACGTGGAAAACCCCAACGACCTGGTCGAGGACGATATCAAGCAGGAAGCGGCGGCAGCCGCCGTGGTGAACGGAGCGCTGACCCTCATGTCTTCCTCCGTTTCACAGTCCTGGCAGCCCTACCTGGTGGCTTCGGACGAGCTGCGCTGGATCGGCTCGCGGGACGCCTGGCTGTCGCTGGACAAAGGCTTCATCGACGATCCGCTGAACGAGTTCATCGACGGCCCGTTCCCCTCCATGGGGCAGGCCCGCTGGATGACCGACCTGGCGATCACAACGCTGACCGAGCACGTCGGGAACAACCCCTCGACGGCGATGAAGTTCAACCTTGCCCGAGCGAACCTCTACTCGGGCATCATGTACATGGTGATCGGCGAGATCCAGGAGGACTTCGCCTTCTCCGACAAGACCGAGGCGGCTCCGCCCATCGGTTCGGAGAACATGTACCGGGTGCTGGACGACGCGATCAGCAAACTGAGCGCGGCCATCTCCGGCTTCAACGAGGTGGGTGAGTCCGGCATGGCCATGAACGCCATGGCGGTGCGCGCCCGCGCGCGGCATTCGCGCGCGGTCTGGGACGCGGTCAACCCGTCTCCCTCGGGCAACGGGCTGGTCAACTCGGCCGAGGCAGGTGCGGATGCCATGGCGGTGATCGCTGCCGCCGGCGGCAACGGCGCCGACTGGGTGTACAACCTCACGTACTCCAGCGCCAGCGCCTCGAACTCGATGGCCGGCTGGATCAACGACCGCAAGGAGAACCAGCTCGACCTCTCGGTCGCCACCTCGACCGCCGCGAACGACATCGACGGCATCGCGCTCCAGGATCCGATCGACGAGGTGGACGATCCTTCGGTGATCAAGTGGCTGAACCAGTGGAAGGGCGGGAGCTACCTGGACAAGGGTGGCGTCTATCCGCCCCTGACGCTGGCGTCCACGCGGATGATGCAAATCATCCTTGCAGAGAACGCGCTTGCCGGCGGGAACGAGGCGACGTTCACGGAGCACATCAACCATATCCGGGCGATGGACGGACTGACTCCGTTCAGCGGCCAGATCGACAACATGGAGATGCTCCAGCACATGCGCCGCGTGACGGTACTGCTTCAGGGCCTGCGCCTTGCGGACATGTACCGCTGGGATATTTCGGGACCGAAGTGGGAGGGCTCCTCCGACGCGGTGAAGTGTCCCGGCGTGATGCTCCCGATCTCGATCATCGAGAGACGGGCCAACGAGCACATCGCCAACGACTACTCGGTCTGCTAGCGGGCTGAGCGGAAGAACCGGGTGGGCGTGCCAGCGGCCTGGTCGCTGGCGCGCCCGCCCTTTCCGTATCGATTCACAGTTTGGATTCGGGAATCATGAGACGTTTTGCCGGTTTACTGGCGGTTGCCGTCGTATTGGTGGCGGGCGCCTGCGAGATCTTCGACGACGGGGCGCCGAGGCATATCCTCTTCGAGATGGATGGCGACGAGGGAGGCCTGCGGGCGAGGGCGATCTATTCCAGGAACTTCGTCGCGGGTGTCGACGAGATGGGCATCACCCATGTGCAGGTGTTCTCTTCCGACACCGTGCTGCATACGTTGCCGATCGACACGGTGATCAACATCGCCGACGAACAGCAGTGGTTCGTGCAGGTGGAGACCCTGGCCGGCGATACCCTGGCCGTCAACGTGCTGGTCGATGTGGACGGCCGTACTCTGGTGTCGCGGTTCGGAGGGATCTTTCCGGACGAACCCTTCCGGTACGTCTATGTCTTCAACCAGAGACTCACCGAAAGCGTGGATGTGACGTTCTGATGTGTGTTCTGCGATGTCTGCGCGGCGCCGTGGCGGTGTTCGGAGTTCTGTTGTTCTCCGGCTGCCACACCTACCTGCCGGTCCAGTCGCCAACGCCGGGATCCGTGGCAAGGGTGCACGTACCGGTCCGCTCTGCGGTTGCGGACCCGAACGCGCCGCCTCCCACCGTGTCCGTCGAGGGCACCGTACTCTCGGCGGGAGACACCATCGTGCTCGAGGTGCGGACCCGGCAGCACTTTGGGGCTCTGCAGGAAGTGGTGCGGGAGAACGTCTACCGGGTGGGACGCGACGAGGTCGTCACAGTCGAGATTCGTGAGTTCTCCAGGAGCAGGAGCGCCTTGCTGGGCGTGGGCATCCTGGGGGGCATCGGGTTCCTGGCCCTTGCGGCCTTCGGGGGACAATTCGGCCAAGGCGGGGAAGGTCCTGACAACAACGGTGGGCGGAGCTTCACGATCGGGTTCCTGGGCCGCTAGCGGTTCGTGCCGTACTTCCCGGAAACCGAGCGAACGCCCCTTGGGTGCTCGACCGACTTCGCCCACTTCATGCTGTTCAACCATCCGTCGCCCCAGTCCGCGCACATCTCGGCAATGTAATGCACACATTACATTAAGTCATGCACACTATACATTTTATCGGTTCCCCCACCAAGGAGTAGTTTTCACTCATGCGTATCGCGCATCGTTTCGTTTTCGTCGCGGCCGTGTTCTCCGCGATCCTCGCGACCGTCCCGCTGTCGCCTCCTCCGGCCCGGGCCCAGGAGGCCTTTTCGGAAGAACTGTGGAGTTCCCTGAGCTGGCGGAATGTGGGTCCCCCGCGGGGTGGCCGCTCGATTGCCGCGGCGGGTTCGGTGGCGCGGCCCTTCGAGTACTACATGGGCACGACCGGGGGCGGCCTCTGGAAGACCGACGACGGCGGACAGAACTGGCGTCCCGTGACCGACGGGCAGATCGGCAGCGCCTCGATCGGTGCCGTGCAGGTCTGCGAGACCAACCCCGACATCGTGTACATGGGGACGGGCGAGACCCAGCTCCGCGGCAACATCCAGCAGGGCGACGGCGCCTACAAGTCGACCGACGGTGGGGAGACGTGGGAGCACATTGGCCTGAAGGAGACCCAGAACATCGCGCGGATCCGCATTCACCCGGAGAACTGCGACATCGCGTGGGCCGCCGCCTTCGGCAAACACTCCGCCGACAACCCCGAGCGCGGCGTCTTCAAGACCACCGACGGCGGCGCCACATGGCGCAAGGTCCTCTACAAGAGCGACAAGGCCGGCGCGACGGACATCAGCGTCGACTTGACGAACCCCGACGTTATCTATGCGTCGATCTGGGAGGCGTGGAGGCGTTCCTGGGGGATGTCGTCGGGCGGAGAGGACAGTGGGCTCTGGAAGTCCACGGACGGGGGCGAGAGCTGGACCGAGATCACCGGCAACATCGGGCTGGCGGAGGGGCCGGTCGGGAAGATCGGGGTCGCCGTGTCGCCGGCCAATCCGAACCGGGTGTGGGCTCTGATCGAGCATGAGCCGGACGGCGGCGTGTGGCGCTCCGACGACGCCGGCGCGACCTGGGAACGCGTCAACGACGAGCGCAAGCTGCGCCAGCGCGCCTTCTACTACACGCGCGTGTACGCCGATCCCAATGACGAGGACGTCATGTACGCCCTCAACACGGGCCTGTACCGGTCGCGCGACGGGGGCGAGACCTTCCCGCGCGGGATCCAGGTCCCCCACGGCGACAACCATGACCTGTGGATCGCGCCGGACGACTCCGACCGCATGGTGAACGCCAACGACGGCGGCGCCAACGTGACCTTCAACGGCGGCCAAAGCTGGACCGACCAGGACTACTCGACAGCCCAGTTCTACCGGGTCACCACCACCGGGCACACGCCGTACCACATCTGTGGCGGCCAGCAGGACAACTCGACCGCCTGCATCCCGGTGCGGGGCTGGAACCAGATGGCCGCGCGCGGACCCGGCGACCGGACCTGGTACTACGCGGTGGGCGGTTGCGAGAGTGGCTACATCGCCCCCAATCCGGTCAACCTGAACGTCTTCTACGCGGGGTGCTACGGGGGCGCGCTGTCCCGTTTCGACATGGCGACCGGAGCTACGCGCGCGGTCAATGTGTGGCCCGAGAATCCCATGGGACAGTCGGCCGAGGACCTGGTGGAACGGGTGCAGTGGACCTTCCCCATCGTCTTCTCCCACCACGATCCGAACGTCCTCTACACCGGCACGCAGAAGGTGTGGAAGACCACCAACGAAGGTCAGAGCTGGGAGCAGCTCAGCCACGATCTGACCCGCGCCGCGACCGAAACAATGGGCCCCTCGGGCGGTCCCATCACGAAGGACCAGACGGGGGTGGAGACATTCGCGACCGTCTTCGCCATCGCCCCCTCCTACCACGACGCCGAGGTGATCTGGGCGGGCTCGGACGACGGCCTGGTCCACATCACCCGCGACGGCGGCCTCAACTGGACGCCGGTCACGCCGCCCGACGCCCCCGACTTCGTGCGCATCAACACGATCGAGGCGTCGCCCAACACGCCGGGCAAGGCGTACGTGTCGGGGATCCGCTACCTCGTGGACGACGACCGCGGCCCCTATATCTGGAAGACCGAGGACTACGGCGAGAACTGGACGAAGATCGTAGGCGGCCTCCCGGACGACGACTTCATCCGGGCCACGCGCGAGGACCCCACGCGTGCCGGGCTCCTCTACGCCGCCTCGGAACGTACCGTGTACGTCTCCTTTGACGACGGCGCGCGCTGGCAGCCCCTGTCGCTGAACCTGCCGGTCGTGCAGGTGTCGGACCTGGTGGTGGAGGAGAACGACCTGGTGATCGGGACGCACGGACGGTCGTTCTGGGTGCTCGAGGACATCGGGCCGCTCAGACAGATGAGCGCGGAGGTGGCCGCCGCCCCGGTGTGGCTCTTCGATCCCGTCGATCCCATCCGCGGCATCGACCAGGGTGCGCAGTTCCGGTACTACCTGTCCGAGGCGGCCGAACGGGTGACGGTCGAGATCCTGGACGGCGGCGGCGAGGTGGTCCGCAGCTACGAGGGTACGGCCGAAGACGGGGAGGAAGAGGAGGACGAGAGTCCCTTCGCGCGTTTCTTCGGTGGCGGCGGTGGTGGCAGCCCGGCGGTGGAGCAGGGATCCCACAGCTTCCGCTGGGACCTGCGCTACCCGGCGTGGACCGATTTCGAGGGACGGATCATGTGGGCCGCGCGCCCGACGGGTCCCACGGCGGTGCCCGGCACCTACACCGTGCGGATGACGGTGGACGACGGCGCGCCCCTGACGCGGGACTTCGATATTCGGCTCAACCCGAACCTGCACGGGGTGACGGTCGCCGACCTGCGCGAACGCTTCGACCTGGCCGTCCGGATCCGGGACCGGGTCACGGAGGCGAACGAGGCCGTCATCAAGTCGCGCGACATCAAGGGGCAGGTCGACGCGCGGCTGGAGGAGACCGATCACGACGAGGTCGAAACCCAGGCGGTCGTGGTTAAGGACAACCTGAGCATCGTCGAGGCCGAGATCTACCAGGTGAAGAACCAGAGCAACCAGGACCCGCTCAACTACCCCATCAAGCTCAACAACAAGCTGGCGGCGCTGCTGGGACTGGTGGAAGGGTCGGAAAGCCGGCCCACCGACCAGTCATATTTGGTGTTCCGGCGCCTCGCGGAGCTGCTGGACACGCAGTTGAAGGAGATGGAGATCGTCATCATCCGCGACCTGGGAAGACTCAACGAGCTCCTGGTTCGCGAAGGACTGGAGCCGATACGGGAAACGCGGCTGGTGAGTTGACCGGCACGCAAGCCGCGGGGAAGGAGACAACGATGGAGCGACGGAACTTTCTGCTGGCCGGGGCGGCAGCCGTCGCCGGGTGCATGGGGCGTCCGGCCACCAAGCCCAATCCGTTCGAACAGGGCTCAGGCGCCACAAGCATCAGGATCGACGTCACGAACCGGAACTTCAACCAGGCGACGCTCGAGACGCTGGGCCGCGTGCAGCGGCGGCTCGGGATTGTAGGCGGGCACGCCCGGCAGAGTTTCAACGTGCCGTGGCCCGCCGACGGCAACCTGCGCATTCGGATCGACCTGCTGGCCGGTGGCCGGTACACGACCAACGCCGTGTCCCTCAAGGCGGGAGATACCGCCTACCTGACCATCGAGAACCCCGTGCAGCGGTCGTTGCTGAGGAGGTAGGGCGGGCTGCTACACCCCGTACGGCACCCAGATGTTCTTCACGCGGGTCCCTTTTCGCAGCAGCAGGTCGCCGTCACGCGCCGACGGGGCCAGCCAGTCGACCGCACGCTCCCGGTCCACCCACACCCGCTTGAGATTGCCGGCCGAGCGGCGCTCCGTATCGCCGGACAGGTCGTCTGCGACGAAGTCCCAGACCTGGTCGACGTCGTCGTGGGCGGCGAGGGTCGGGATGATCTCCTGGTGGATGCCGGAGAGGATGTTGACGGCGCCGGGGGGGATGTCGGAGGTCTCCATGACCTGTACGAGGTCGAGGGCGGGGACGGGGAAGCGTTCGGGCAGCGCCACGACCACAACGTTCCCCTGTGACAGCGCGGCGGCGATGGGGCCGGCCACCCCGGCCAGCGGCGCCCGGTCCGCGCAGCGGATGGCCACCGTGCCGACCGCCTCGTTCATGGCGAAGGTGACATTGCGGAAGGGCGTGGAGTGCACGCGGCCGTCGTGCTTGTCGGCCCACGCGGCGAAGGTGAAGAGGGTTTGGACGGCGGCCCTCACCTCGGCCCGGGCGGCTGCCCGGTCCACCCCCGCCGAGCAGATCAGCTCATCGGCGAACTCGTCGGCCCGAACGGCCAGGTTCTCGGCCAGGAAGTACAGGATCTGGGCGCGCAGGTGTCCGTTGGTTCCGCACCATCGGCCCCGTGCCTTGGCGGCGGCTTCAACGGCGTTGCGGACATCCTTGCGGTTGCCGCGCGGCACCTCGGCGACCGGCCTGCCAGCGGGGTCCGTGACGGTGATCGAGTAGCCGCCGTCGGGACGCTTCTGCGCGCCGCCGATCCAGAGTTTGCGGGTGCGGTCGATGCGGTTGGAGGTCCGGGCGGCGTCGCGTTTCGGCCCAGTGCCGTGGGCCGGGGCCGGGTCGGAGGCCGGATCCCGGGCCGGGCCGGCGGTGGCGCCCGCATCCTCCGGCCCCCCCGCCACCGGCTTCAGGTACTCCCACATCCCCTCGCGTCCCCCCTCCCGGCCGAACCCCGATTCACGATATCCCCCGAACCCCGACGCGGCGTCGAAGAGGTTGGTACAGTTCACCCACACCGTCCCGGCCTTGATTGCCGGCGCCACCTCGAGGGCCAGACTCAGGTCCTCGGTCCAGATGCTCGCGGCCAGCCCGTAACGGGTATCGTTGGCCAGCGCGACGGCCTCGGCGGGGGTGCGGAAGGTCAGGCTCACCAGCACGGGCCCGAAGATTTCCTCCGTGACGATGGAGCTCGACACCGGCGCTCCGGTACAGAGCGTGGGGGGCATGAAGAAGCCTCCCTCCGGAACCGGTGCCGATGGCTGCCAGATCGCCGCGCCGTCGGCCTCGCCCGCCTCGAGATAGCCCTGCACGCGGTTCATCTGAACGCGGTCCACCAACGCCCCCATGTCGATCGCCTTGTCCAGCGGATGCCCCACGCGGATTCGTTCCATCCGTGCGCGTAGACGGTCGTGCATCTCCTCCTCCACGCTCTCCTGCACCAGCAGCCGCGACCCCGCGCAGCAGACCTGTCCCTGGTTGAACCAGACCCCGTCCACCACCCCTTCCACCGCCGCGTCCAGATCGGCGCTCTCAAATACGACGAAGGGCGACTTGCCCCCCAGCTCGAGCGAAAGGTGCTTGCCGGTTCCGGCGGTCGCCTGCCGGATCTCGCGGCCCACCCCGGTAGAGCCGGTGAAGGCGACCTTGGCGATGTCCGGGTGGCGCACCAGCGCGGCACCGGTGGCGCCGTCCCCCGTCACGACGTTGAGCACGCCGGGGGGTAGGCCGGTCTCGTCGGCCACCTCGGCGAAGAGGAGCGCGGTCAGCGGGGTGTACTCGGCCGGCTTGAGCACGACCGTGTTCCCGGCCGCGAGAGCCGGCGCCACCTTCCACGCCAGCATGAGGAGCGGGAAGTTCCAGGGGATGATCTGGCCGGCCACGCCAACGGGTTCATACCCCGGGAACTCGTCGGCGAGCAGCTGGGCCCAGCCGGCGTGATGGTAGAAGTGGCGCGCCGCCAGCGGGATGTCCAGGTCGCGCGATTCGCGCACGGGCTTGCCGTTATCCAGCGATTCGACGACCGAGAAGAGCCGGGATCGTTTCTGCAGCTGGCGGGCGAGGCGGTAGAGATGGCGGGCGCGGCCGTGGCCGCCGAGTTCCTGCCATCCTGCCAGGGCCTCGCGGGCCGATGCCACCGCGCGGTCTATATCGGCATCGGTTCCGTAGCGGAAGGTGGCGAGTAGCCTGCCGTCGGCCGGACAGCGGGTCTCGCGGACTTCACCCTCGCCGCCGATCCAGCTTCCGCCGATGAAGTGGCCGAAGCTGCGCTCACCGCCCTGCAGCCACTCGTTGGCGAAGTCGTCGCTCTCGGGCGCGGGTCCGTAGTCGGGGTTGGCGAAGGCCTTGCGGACGAGGGAGGCGGTTGCATTGCGGGGATTCATGGGCGTGCTAACCCAGCGGGTGGCGGTGAAAGGCCGAATAGCGGCCGGTGACGTGGTGCTCCAGTTGGCGCTCGATGTCGGCCAGCAGCGAACTGGCGCCGATCCGGAAGAGGTCCGGGCTCATCCAGGCGTCGCTCAGCTCCTCCTTGACGAGGACGAGCCAGGAGAGCGCGTCGCGGGCCGTCTTGAGGCCCCCCGCGGCCTTGAGGCCCACTCGGATGCCGGTGGCGCGGTGGTAGTCGCGGATGGCGCGGGCCAGGATGATGCCGACGGGCAGGGTGGCGTTGACCGTCTCCTTGCCCGTCGAGGTCTTGACGAAATCGGCCCCGGCCATCATGGCGACGGTCGCGGCCCGCTTGACGTTGGCCAGCGTGCCCAGTTCGCCGACCCCGAGTATGACCTTCATGTGGGCGTCGCCGCAGGCATCGCGAAAGCCGGCCACCTCGTCGTACAGCCGTTCCCACCCACCCCGCAGCACCGACCCCCGGGTGATCACCACGTCCACCTCCTCCGCACCCGCGGCCACCGACTCGCGAATCTCGGTCAATCGCGTCGCGAAGGGCGACAGCCCCGCCGGGAAACCGGTCGATACGGCGGCCACCGGGATCCCGCTTCCCTGCAGCGCGGCGCACGCGGTGGGGACCAGGGTGTGGTAGACGCATACGGCCGCGGCCGTCACCTCGGAGGCGGGCACCCCGAGGGCGGCGAGGAGGTCGCTCCGCACGGGGCGTCTGGCCTTGCCGCACAGGCGCCGCACCCGTCCCTCCGTGTCGTCTCCGGCCAGGGTGGTCAGGTCGATCATGGTGACCGCGCGGAGCAGCCATCCGGCCTGCCACTCCTTTTTGACCGAGCGCCGGGTGGTGAGGGTGGCGGCGCGATGGTCGGCGGCGGAGCGATTGACCCGCCCACCCCGCACGGCGTCGAGGTCCAGGGGCATGCCCGGATTGCGCAGGCTCGGGGCGGGCGGAGCGTCCGGAGCCGGAGCCGCGCGTGCGGCTGAGGTCGCTGAATGGCGGATCACGCTATACTGTGCAGTGCGGCGAGGTTGCGGTGGGGAGAAGGCGGAAGATAATCGTTCCGGACCCGAAAATCGAAGGAGGAGAAAACGCAGAGCGAAGCCTTGGAGCGACAATGTATACTAAACATTACATAATGTAAAGTTGACTTTACAGCGCAAGCAGGTGAGGCGAAGGGATCCAGCGCGGACGCATCGCCGCTCGAATGCCCGGAGGGGCACTCCCGGGGCTGACTCGCCGAGGCGGATCGCCAAGCTGATCGCCGGTGTTGTGGGTACCGCCGCGGGGATCTTCTACCGGGTCGATCGTCACGGCCCACCCTTGCCCGGGGGACCTCTGCTGGTCGCCGTCAACCACCCGAACAGCCTTCTCGACCCGGTCCTCGTATTCCGTTGCAGCGAGCGCATGCCCCGTCCGCTGGGGCGGGCGCCACTCTTCGAGCGGCTCCTGCTGGGACCGGTGCTGCGGGCGCTCGGGGGCATTCCCGTGTATCGGCGGCAGGACGACCCCGAAGCCATGCACCGTAACGAGGACATGTTCCGGGATGCGGTGGCCGTGCTGCACGGAGGCGGCGCGATTCAGATCTACCCCGAGGGGAAGAGTCATTCCGGGGCGCAACTGGCCGAGTTTCGCACCGGGGCTGCGCGCATCGCGCTGCAGGCGGAGGACGGGGCGGGGTGGGGGCTGGGGCTCTCGATCGTGCCGGTAGGGATTACCTATTCGCGCAAGGAGCGGGCCCGAACGGAGGTGGCGGTACGCTTCGGACGGGCCTTCGCATGCGCCGACCTGGAGGACGCTTTCCGGGAGGATCCGGTGGCGGCCGCGCGGGAGCTCACCGAACGTATTGAGGCGGGCATCCGCGCCCAGACGCTCAACTTCGTCCACCGCGAGGACCGGGAACTGGTGCAGGTGGCGGAACAGTTGTACGTGCGCGAGTCGCACTGGGTGCCGTGGCGGGCCAGGGAGGAGCTGGGTGCGCGTTTTCCGCGCCTGCGGCGCTTCGCCGCCGGGCTCGAGTGGATTCGGCGCGAGGCGCCCGAGGAGCACCGGGAGCTGAGGCGCAAGGTGGAGCGCTACGCCGCCATGAATGCGCGGGTGGGGGCGGGGGAGGGGGGGGTGCCGCCCCGTTTCGGTCTGGTTCCCGTCGCACAGTACATCCTGGTGCGTGGAAGCCTGCTGTTGCTGGGGCTGCCCCTGGCGGTGGCCGGCGCGGTCCTGTGGGCACCCGTGTTGAGGCTCGCCGGACTGGTTGTCCGCGGCATCGGCCCCGATGTCGAGGTGACGGCGACCTACAAGCTCCTGGCACACCTCGCGGGAGTGGTCCTGGCCTGGGCACTGTGGGCGGTTCTCGGGTATCTGTTGGGCGGGACACTGGTGGCCATTGGGGTTGCAGTTCTGGCTCCGCTTTGCGGTTACGCGGCCTTGCAGTGGGTGGAACTGGCCCGGGAGGTGCGCGAGGATACTGCCCTGTTCCTCAGGCTGCAGGGGCGTCCGGATGTGCGACGGCGCTTCGCGCGGATGCGCAGGGAGCTGGCCGCGACCTTCCGGCGCCTGGAGCAACGCTGGGAGGCGCGGGAGTTGCCGTCTTCGCGGGATGATGGCAACGTTTCGGCGCCGGAGGGCACCGGGAGGGGGTGATGGGTGGGGGCGGTCGGGTTACGGTCCCTCGGTGACAGGTGCCAGGGGTGACCGCGGGGGCGGATCGGGACTGGTGTTCCGTCTGGTCTTCAAAACCAGTGCGCCCGGCTAAAACCCGGGTGGGTGGGTTCGATTCCCACACGCCCCCGCCATCTGGTCCGTTCCCTTATCTTCCACCATGCCCAGCGAACCGCTCCGCGTCATTGTCAACCCCGCCGCCGCGGGCGGTCGTGGACGAAAGGCCGCCCGGGATCTCCTACGGGCCCTCGAAACCCGTTCCCGGCAGTACGGAACGCGCTACACCGAAGCCCCCGGACACGCCTCGCGTCTGGCCGCCGAAGCGGTAGCGGACGGTGTCGGCCGGATCGTGGTGGTCGGCGGTGACGGCACCGTTCACGAGGTCGCGGACGGTTTGATCAGGTGCGGAGCCGAGCGACTGCCCGCAGTCGCCGTCTTCCCGGTAGGAACGGGCAACGACTTCTACCGCATGGTGGGTTCGGACAGGAGCGTATCGGCGGTGGTGGGGCTGCTCGACGACGGTATGGTCCAGCACTTCGATGTCGGACGCGTGGAATGGGACGGCGGGAAAAGGACTTTCGTGAACCTCATGGGAGTAGGGATCGACGTGGAGGTGCTCCGCTGCCGCGGCCGCTTCTCCCGGCTCCCCGGGCTCCTCCAATACCTGGCGTCCTTCCTCAACGCGCTCGTCACCTTCCGGGCTCCGGAGGTGCACATCGATACGGAAGCCGGCGACGGGCAACGCATTGCGGGCGCGACGACTCTAACGGTGATCACGGTAGGACCATCGATCGGCGGGGGCTTCATGATCAATCCGGAGGCGAAGGCATCGGACGGGAAGCTGGACCTGTGTCACGTCGGGGCACCGGGAGTGCTGCGGATTCTGCGTTTGGTGCCCCGGGTCATCCGGGGGACGCACGGAGGGTCGCCCGTCGTGACGATGTGCCGGCTGAACCGAGCCGTGCTGCGCCGTCCGGGAGGCGAGTCGATGTGGTTCCAGGTCGACGGGGAGCTGTCCCCGGAACCGGCCCGGGAGCTGCGGGTGGAGGTGGTACCGGGTGCGTTTCCGGTGCTGGTGCCGGCGAGGGCGGCGTGATGGGGGCGGGGGTGCTGGTACCGGCGGGCCGGAGGATGGTGGTGTCCCTTATCGGATTGGCCCTGATGTGGGGAGGCCCGGTGTCGTCCCAGGAGGTGACCGGCGACCCGGCAGCGCAGGACTCCGTGGTCCTGCCCGATTCCCTGCGCATGGGCCCCAGTCCCGCCGGAGCGTTCCTGCGCGGCGCGCTCATTCCCGGGTGGGGGCATGCGGCGTCCGGGTCGCTCACCCGCGGAGCCTTCTACTTCGGTGTCGAGGCGGCCGCCGGGTGGATGGTCTTCAAGACCTGGCGCAAGCTGGGTGTCGCGCGCAACCAGGTGGCGCTCTGGGAAGAGAGGGTGACCGCGCGCCTCATGAGCGAGGGGATCACCGAGCAGGAGGAGATCGATGACGAACTGGACCGGCACGACGAAATCGCCCGCCTGCGCGGACTCGCCGACTCGCGAAGGGAACAGCGGGAGGACTGGGCGGCCGTGGCGCTCTTCTTTCTGCTCATGTCGGGGGTGGACGCCTTCGTGTCGGCCCATCTCCAGAGTTTCCCCGAACCCCTCACGATCGAGGGAGACCCGGGCGGAACCGTCTCGGTGACGATTCGGGTCCCGGTGGGGTGAACGGGGTCAGGCCGTGTTGCTATCCGTCCCACTCGTGCAACTCCGGCCTGCCGGAGTCGTCGATCGTCACATACGACCGGTGGCGGACCCAATCGCCCGAGTTGACGTAGTAGCGTCCCGGAGCGACCTCGGTCACCATGGGCTCGTGGCTGTGCCCGAGGGCGACGATGTCGAGGGCGGGGTCCCGTTTCAGCCGCGCGGCCGCCCATCCGGACAGGAACGCCGTCCGTCCTTCGTTGGTCGGCGCGGCCCCGGAGTCGAGCTGGTCCCCGGTACCCGAAACCCAGTCGGCAAGATGTGCGCCGAGATCCGGGTGGATCCAGCGGAACAGCCAGCGCGTCAGCCGGCCGCGGAGGACCAGCCGCAGAATGCGGTATCCCAGATCTCCCGCTCCGAGTCCGTCGCCGTGCGCGATGAGTACGGACCTGCTCCTGACGCGGATCCGAGCCGGCTCCTGGCGGAAGTCGACGCCGATTTCACGCTTCAGAAAGTCGCCCCCCCACCAATCGTGGTTGCCCCCCATGACCAGAACCGGCAAGCCGGACTCGACCAGGTCGGCCAGGAGGGCGAGGACCCGGACGTGTCTGGAGAAGACCACCCTGCGGTATTCGAACCAGAAGTCGAAGAGGTCCCCGTTGATGATCAGGCGGCTTCCCGACTCCTTCACGTGCAGGAGCCAGCGCCTGAATGCCTCCTCTGTTTCACGGGGAACGGCGCCGAGGTGGACATCGGAGACGAGGAAGACGGGTCCGGAGGGCATGACGCCGAAGCTAGCGGTCCGTGGATGAACCTGCACCAACGTCGGACGGGGAGCCTCCCACGGGTGGCGGGCCTGCTGCCGGCCCTGCTCACCGCGATGGGGTGTGCCGGCTCGGCCCTGCAGTCCGCCCCCGCCCTGTCCCCTTCCGACCTGGACGCGCAGGTGCGCAGCGCCGGCGAGGCGAGCCGGATCGACCGGCCCGTCCAGCTGACCTTCGCCTGGCGCGCCCGCGAACCCGACTTTCGCTGGGACGGAATCGGCGTGGCGCGCGTGGAGCCCCCTGACAAGGCGCGTCTGGACCTCTTCCTGGACAACGGCGAGACCGCCGCGATCGCGGCTCTGGTGGGCGACGACCTGCGAGTGCCCGCCGGGCTGCCCCTGGAACTGGTCCCCCCTCCGGCGCTCCTGTGGGCGGCGCTGGGGGTCTTTCGGCCGGGTGCCGGGGTGGAGGCGCTGGAAGGCCGCCGCGCCGACACGGCGATGGAACTGCGGTTCGAGCTTCCCGGGGGGGATGTCCTCCGTTTCCGGATGCGTGATCTGAGGGTGGTCGAGGCCGCCGTGCTGCAGGAAGGAGCCGAGGTGGAACGCGTGGTGCTTGCCGGGCCCGGAGAGGAGTTGGCCTACCCTGTGGAAGCGACCTATCGTAACCTTCGTGACTACCGTGAACTTGAGCTGCGACTGGAATCCTTCGAGCATGTGGACCCTTTTCCACCGCACATCTGGGACCCGGGGAGGCAATAGCATGACGACTCGCCGCACTGGCATGGCCGACCTTCGGGCCGCCGAGAATCGACGCCGGGCCGGGATCGCCCTGGCAGGACTCCTGTTGGCCGCAGCGCTGGGCATCGGGGGATGCAACTACTCCTTTATCGCCGGCGCCGGCCTCCCCGACCACATCCGCACCATCGCGGTCCTCCCGTTCGAGAACGAGACCGGCCGCTTCGAGCTGACCCAGGAGATTCACGACGCCCTCCTGCGGCAGCTTCCGCGAGCGCTGGGACTGAACCCAGCGGGTGAGGAGGCCGCCGACGTGGTGCTGAGCGGAACGATTCTGAACTATCAGCTCACGGCGCCGCTGTACCGCCGCGGACAGCAGGAGGAGAGCGTTCAGGTTCTGCAACGGGAGGTGGTGCTGCAGGTCGGGGTCGAGATCCTGGACCGCGAGGAGTACACCATCCTCTGGGACGACTCCCGGCTGCGCGTGGTTGGGCAGTACCTCGACGCCAGCGAGACCGAGGACATAGGCCGCACCGAGGCCATCAAGCTGCTGGTGCAGGAGATAGTGGACGGGGCGCAGTCCAACTGGTAGATTCGCCCGCGGCAAGGGCAGTCCGGGTTCATCACCGCTGGATGGTAGCGGGGGTTCCGCCGCGGACTGCGAGCAACGGTCCACTGCACAAGGGGGAGAATCGATCTCTTGAACCGCGTCCTCTGGCTGTGGGGGATTCTGTTCGCCCTTTGGCTCCCTCTCTCTTACCACTTCGAGCCGCTCTTCCTGTTTTTCGGGGTGTTGACGTGCTCCATCGCGGTCTTCGTGGGCGCGCGCATGGGCATCGTGGACCGCGAATCGGTACCGGTGCACCTGGTGTGGCGGGGGATTCTCTACCTTCCCTGGCTGGTTTGGGAGATCTTCAAGTCGAATGTGCGGGTGGCGCGCATCATCCTGGCCCCGCGAGTGCGGGTCGATCCCTCGATCGTGCACTTCCGGGCCTCGCAGCGCACCGACCTCGGCCGCTTCATCTACGCCAACTCGATCACGCTCACCCCGGGCACCGTCACGACGGGGATCGTGGGCGACGACTTCGAGGTCCACGCCATCGCGCAGGGGGAGATCGACGGCTCGGAGGAGAATGAGATGAACCGGCGCGTCGCGGTGCTGGAAGGGGAGGGCGCGTAGACCGTGTTCGCCGTGACCGCCGCCGCGCTGCTCGTCGCCATGTGCCTGGCCATGTGCCGTGCGCTGCTTGGGCCCACCGCGTACGACCGGGTGCTGGCGCTCAACAACATCGGCACCAAGACCGTGGTGCTGATCGCGGTGCTCGGGTTCCTGAACGGACGCCCCGACTTCCTCGACCTGGCGCTCGCGTACGCGCTGATCAACTTCATCGGCACGATCGCGGTGCTGAAGTACATCGAGTACGGGGACCTGGGCGCCAGCAGCAAGGCTCACCGGGACGGGGCGGGCGGGTGATGGAACAGGCCCTGACCGTGCTGACCTGGGCGCTGCTGCTCTCCGGGGCGTTCTTCCTGTTGACGGGTGCGCTGGGAATGGTGCGGCTCCCGGATGTGTTCACGCGGATGCACGCGGCGGGGATGACAGACACCATGGGAGCGGGGCTGATCCTTGTGGGGCTGTGCGTGTACAGCGGCGCCAACACGGTCACCTTGCGGCTGGTCTTGGTGCTGGCCTTCCTGTGGTTCACGAGCCCGATCGCGACGCACGCGCTGGCGAAGGCGGCGCTTTCGGGCGGGGCCGAGCCGTACACGCTGGCGGGTGGGGACTCCGAGGGCACGGGCAACGTGGGCGAAGAGGGAGACGCATCGTGAGTACCGTCGTCGACATCGTTCTCTTCACCCTGCTGGGCGCGACGGGGTTTGCGCTCCTCAAGGTCCGCAATCTCTTTGCGGTGGTCATGCTGGCCGGGATCTACTCGCTGCTCTCGGCCGGACTCTTCACGGTCATGGACGCGGTGGACGTGGCGTTCACGGAAGCGGCGGTGGGCGCGGGGATCTCGACCGTGCTCTTCCTGGGCGCCCTGGCGCTGGTCGGGCACCACGAGAACCGGCCCGGCCATACTCCGCTGCTCCCGCTCATCGTGGTCGTGGTGACCGGTGGGGCGCTCGTGTACGGGACCATGGACATGCCCCCGTTCGGCGACCCCGCCGACCCGGTGCATCATCATGTGGCCAACCACTACCTGGAGGAGAGCCCGCACGAAATCGGTATCCCCAACGTGGTGACCTCGGTGTTGGCCTCGTACCGGGGCTACGACACCATGGGCGAGACGACGGTGGTCTTCGCGGCGGCGGTGGGGGTCATGCTGCTGCTCTCGGGCGCCCGGCGGGCGAGGTCGCGTGGATCCCCTGACGAGGGGGACGGCCAATGAGGGAGGAGGTCATCATCCGGGTGGGCGCGAATTTCCTGGCCCCCTTCATCATCGTGTTCGCGCTCTACGTGCACTTCCACGGCGACTACAGCCCGGGCGGAGGCTTCCAGGCCGGCGTCATCCTGGCCGCCGCCTTCGCCCTGCTGGCGCTGGTCTACGGGCTGGAAGCGGTGCAGAAGGTGCTGCCGCTCCGGTTCACCCGCATGTGCGCGGCGCTGGGCGTGCTGATCTTCGCGGGCGTGGGCGTGGTGACGATGCTTCTGGGTCACAACTACCTGGGCTACAACGCGCTCGCCCCCGACCCCACGCACCCCGAACACGGCCAGCACTACGGCATCCTGCTCGTGGAGCTGGGCGTTCTGGTGACGGTCTTCGGGGTGATGGTCACGGTCTTCTACCTCTTCGCCGGGCGGGGAAGGAGGGGCTAGTGAGGCTCGACTTCTTCGTCTCCCACTACAACTACTGGGTCGTCATCTTCTTGATGATGGTGGGATTCTACATCCTTATTTCGCGTGGCAACCTGATCAAGAAAATCGTTGGGCTGAATGTATTTCAGACCGCTGTCTTCATGTTATACATCAGCATGGGGAAGATCGCCGGGGGGACGCCGCCGATTCTGATGGACGACCCGTATGGCGCGGGAGAGGGCCTGGGCGGTGCGGAAGGAGGCCAAGGTGGTACGGAGGCGGGCTTGAGTGGGCCGGAGGTGGTTGGCGAGGGTGTCGCCGAAGTGGTCTACTCGAACCCGCTGCCCCATGTCCTGATCCTCACCGCGATCGTGGTGGGCATCGCCACGACATCGGTGGGGCTCGCCCTGGCCGTGCGCATCAAGGAGGCGTACGGGACCATGGAGGAGGACGAGATCAACCGAATAGAGGCGGAGACGGAGGCGGCGGAGTGAGGGCCCACGGCTGATGTCCGCTCACCTCCCCGTCCTTCAGGTGGTGGTGCCGCTGCTGGCGGCTCCACTCTGCGCCTTCATCCGGAACGCGCGGGCGGCGGCCATCCTGGCGGTGCTGGCCAGCTGGACGGCGCTGGCGATCGCCCTTTCCCTTCTCGGCGACGTCATGAGCGCCGGCGTGATCTCCTACGCCATCGGCGACTGGGCGCCCCCCATCGGGATCGAGTACCGGGTCGACATCGTCAACGCCTGGGTGCTGGTCATCGTGTCCACGATCGCGTCGGTGGTGTCGCCGTACATGATCACCAGCGTCGAGGACGAGGTCGCGCGGGAGCGCATCCCCCTCTTCTACGCGGCCTACCTGCTCTGCCTGACCGGACTCCTCGGCATCACGATCACCGGCGACGTCTTCAACGTCTTCGTCTTCCTGGAGATTTCGTCGCTGTCGGCGTACGCGCTCATCGCCATGGGGACGCGCCGCCGCGCGCTCACGGCCGCCTTCCGCTACCTCGTCATGGGATCGGTCGGGGCGACCTTCATCGTGATCGGCATCGGCCTCCTGTATGTGATGACGGGCTCGCTGAACATGGCGGACCTGGCCGTGCTGCTGCCGGAGGTTTGGGACTCGCGCACCGTCAAGGTGGCCTATGGCTTCCTGGGCGTGGGGTTCTGCCTCAAGCTGGCCCTCTTCCCGCTCCACCTCTGGCTCCCGAACGCGTACGCCTTCGCCCCTTCCGCGGTTACCGCCTTCATGGCGTCCACCGCCACCAAGGTTGCGGTGTACATGCTGCTGCGCTTCTTCCTGACCATCTTCGGCGCGCCCTTCTCCTTCGGCGTGATGGCGCTCGACCGGGTGCTGCTCCCGCTGGCGCTGGTCGCGATCGTGAGCATGTCGCTGGTGGCGATCTTCCAGGTCGACGTGAAGCGCCTGCTGGCGTATTCGTCGGTGGCGCAGATCGGGTACATGATCCTGGGGCTGTCGTTCGCGTCGGTGACCGGGCTGACGGCCACGCTGCTGCACCTCTTCAACCACGCGCTCATGAAGGGGGCGCTCTTCATGGCGCTGGGGTGCGTGGTGTACCGGATCGGCTCCGTGCACATCGACGCGATGGCCGGGCTGGGGAAGAAGATGCCGTGGACGATGGCGGCCTTCGTGGTGGGGGGACTGAGTCTGGTAGGGGTGCCGCTTACGGTGGGGTTCGTGAGCAAGTGGTTCCTGATCCTGGGGGCGCTGGAGCGGGGGTGGTGGCCGGTGGCGGTGGTCGTGCTGCTGGCTTCGGTGCTGGCGCTGGTGTATGTGTGGCGCGTGGTCGAGGTGGCGTATTTCCGGCCGTATGAGGGGGACGAGGGGGCGGGGGAGGCGCCGTGGCGTTTGCTCGTACCGACCTGGGTGCTGGTGGGGGCCAACCTGTACTTCGGGATCAACGGGGTACGCACGGCCCAGGTGGCGGAGCGGGCGGCCGAGGTGCTGATGACGGGGGTCGGGCCATGATCGGGGGTGCAGGGTGACCGTCGAGATGATGCTGGGCTTGTCAATGGCCGTTCCGGTCGTGGGTGCCGGCCTGATTCTGCTGCTGCGCCGCAACCCCAATGCGCGCGAGGCGGCCAGCCTGGTCACGGCGGGGGCGCTCTTTGCGATCGTCCTGCGGGTCTACGTGGACGTAAGCGCGGGCGGCCGCCCATCGGTGGTGCTCGCCGAGCCGATTGCGGGCATCCCCCTCACGCTGGAGGCCGAGCCCCTCGGTGTACTCTTCGCCCTGATCGCGTCGTTCCTGTGGATCGTCACCACCATGTACTCGATCGGGTACATGCGGGGCCATCACGAGAAGAACCAGACCCGTTTCTACCTCTTCTTCGCCTTCGCGATCGCCTCCGTCATGGGGGTCGCCTTCGCCGGCAACCTCTTCACCCTCTTCGTCTTCTACGAGGTCCTCTCGCTGACCACCTTCCCGCTGGTCACCCACGCGGGCACCGAGAAGGCGAAGCGCGCCGGACGCGTGTACCTGGGCATCCTCTTCACCACCTCGATCGCCTTTCAGCTGCTGGCCATCGTGTGGACCTATGCCCTCACGGGCACGCTGGACTTCCAGGAAGGGGGAATCCTCGACGGCCGGGTCGCGGGGGCCGTCGTCCCGATCCTGCTGGGCCTCTACGTCTTCGGGATCGGCAAGGCGGCGGTCATGCCCTTCCACCGCTGGCTCCCGGCCGCCATGGTCGCGCCTACCCCTGTAAGCGCGCTGCTGCACGCGGTGGCGGTCGTCAAGGCGGGAGTCTTCGCGGTGCTGAAGGTGACGGTGTACGTCTTCGGGATCGACTTTCTGGGCGCGGAGGGGGCGTCGGTGTGGCTCATGTGGGTCGCGGCGGCGACGATCATCCTGGGTTCGCTGGTGGCCTTCACGAAGGACAACCTGAAGGCGCGGCTCGCCTATTCCACGGTAAGTCAACTGTCTTACGTCGTGCTCGGGGCCATGCTGGCGAACAGCTGGGGGGTGATCGGGAGCGGGATGCATATCGCCATGCACGCCTTCGGCAAGATCACCCTCTTCTTCTGCGCCGGGGCGATCATGGTGGCCGCCCACAAGAGCGAGGTGAGTCAACTGGGAGGACTGGGGCGCAAAATGCCGGTGACCTTCGCGGCGTTTTTCATCGGGACGCTCTCGATCGTGGGGCTGCCGCCGACGGGAGGGTCGTGGAGCAAGTGGTTCCTGGGCGTGGGATCGCTGGAGGCGGGGCAGGTGGGGCTGGTGGCGGTGCTCATGGTGAGTTCGCTGCTGTCGCTGGCGTACCTGATGGAGATTCCGCTGAAGGGGTTCTTCGGGAAGGCGGAAGAGGGGGGGGCGAGCCATGACCATGACCATGCCCACGATGACCACGGTCATCCCCCCCGGGCGCCCGCGTGGTCGCTCGTCGCGATCGTCACCACGGCCGCGGCCTGCGTTGTCCTCTTCATCTACCCCGAGCCGTTCTACCGGCTCATGAGCATGGTGGCGGGACCATGAGCGAGCACAAGCCCAACAGCGTGCCGTCGCCCTGGGCGGGCCGGATCCTGGTGATCTTCTTCGCCCTGTGCGCGATCGTGCTGGTGTGGGACTTCGCCGTCGACCGGGAGGTGCATCATCCCCTCGAAGAGTGGAAAATCATGTACCCGGTCTTCGGGTTCGTGGGAATCTCGCTGCTGATCCTCATCTCGAAGGTGCTGAGGCGGCTCGTGATGCGCCGGGAGGACTACTACGATGATGGGTAGCGTCCCCCCATTCCTGATCTTCCTCGCCGGGGCGCTGGCGGTGCCGTTCCTGCGCCGCGTTCCCACGGTCCGCGCGGCGTGGCTGGTGCTGATCCCGATCGTGGGCGCGCTCAACGTGATGGGCATCCAGGAGGGGTACGAACTCCAGCTCCAGTTCCTGGGCTACACCTTGACTCCGGTCCGCGCCGACCGCCTGAGCCTCCTCTTCGGCTACCTCTTCCACCTCGGCGCCTTCATCTCGATCGTCTACTCGCTGCACCTGAAGGGCGGGGACCGTCCCACCGTGCAGCACACCGCGGCGGTCATCTACGCGGGTAGCGGGCTGGGCGCTGTCTTCGCGGGCGACTTCATCACGCTCTTCGTCTTCTGGGAGCTGCTCGCGGTCAGCTCCGTCTTCCTGATCTGGGCCCGGCGCGACCCCCGCGCGATCCGCGCCGGCATGCGCTACCTGCTGGTCCACGTCGTCTCCGGGGTGACCCTGCTGGCCGGCGCCATGGTGCACGCGCACGCCACGGGCAGCCTCGAATTCGGGGAGATGGGACTGGGGGGACTGGCCTCATGGCTCGTCTTCCTGGCCTTCGGCGTCAAGGCCGCCTTCCCGCTGCTGCACAGCTGGCTGATCGACGCCTACCCCGAGGCGACGCCCACCGGCACGGTCTTCCTGTGCGCCTTCACCACCAAGGTGGCGGTCTATGCCCTGGCCCGAGGCTTCCCGGGCGAGGAGATCCTGATCTACATCGGCGCGGTCATGGCCTGCTTCCCGATCTTCTACGCGGTCATCGAGAACGACCTGCGCCGCACCCTCGGCTACTCGATGATCAACCAGATCGGATTCATGGTGTGCGGAATCGGGGTGGGGACGCACCTGGCGATCAACGGGGCCGTCAGCCACGCCTTCAACGACGTGCTCTTCAAGGGGCTGCTCTTCATGGCCATGGGCGCGGTCATGCACATGACGGGGAAGACGAAGGCGTCGGAGCTGGGGGGTCTCTACAAGACGATGCCGATCACCGCGACGCTCTGCATCATCGGCGCGCTGTCGATCTCGGCGGTCCCCCTCTTCAACGCCTTCGTGTCGAAGAGCATGATCATGTCGGCGCTCCTCGAGGAGCACATGAACTGGATCTGGCCGGTCATGCTCTTCGCCTCGGCCGGGGTGGTCGAACACGCCGGCATCAAGATCCCCTACTTCGCCTTCTTCGCGCACGACTCGGGGATCCGCACGCGCGAGCCGCCGTGGAACATGTTGGCGGCGATGGGGATAGCGGCCCTGGCGTGCCTGGTGATCGGCATCTGGCCGGACCTGCTCTACGGGATGCTTCCGTATGTGGGGGAGGCGGCTGAGTATGAACCCTACTCATATACTCATATACTCACCCAGGTCCAGCTGCTCTGCTTCGCCATCGGCGCGGTGGCGGCCTTCCACCTGTGGAAGATCTACCCGGCCGAGATCCCGTCGGTGAACCTGGACGCGGACTGGGTGTACCGGCGCGCCGCGGTGAAGGTGACGCGCTGGACGGGTGCGATGGTGTCGACTGTGGATGGGGCGTTCCGGGGCAAGGTGCTGAAGACGGTGGACCGGACGCTGCGGGGGGCGTTCCGGGCGCATGGGCCGCGGGGGATTCTGGCGCGCACGTGGCCGGCGGGGAGCATGGTGCTGTGGGTGTCGATTCTGTTGGCGGCGTTCCTGTTTCTGCAGTTCTTCTAGAGCGAACCGGGGTGACGGTGACTGATTTGGACGGGAGCGGGAAGCTGGCGGGGGGAGCCAAGGCCGGAGTGTGGGAAGAGCGCGAGCGGGAGGGACACGCGTGAAGTTCCGCACCGCGGAAGAGAAGATCCTCGACCGCGCCGAGGTGGTGGAGCGGCTGGGGCCGGGGCGATCGTTCCGCCTGGTGTTCACGAACGGCTGTTTCGACCTGCTGCACCCGGGCCATGTCGACTGTCTGGAGCGGGCGAGGCGGCTGGGTGACGCGTTGCTGGTGGCGGTGAACACCGACCGGTCCGTGCGGGGGCTGGGGAAGGGTGAGGGGCGGCCGCTCGTGGATCAGGACGCGCGCGCCAGGGTCGTGGCGGGGTTGGGGTGCGTGGACTGGGTGACTCTCTTCGACAAGGAGACGCCCGAGGAATTGA
The DNA here is from genome assembly GCA_965208295.1 of Longimicrobiales bacterium. Taxonomy (GTDB): domain Bacteria; phylum Gemmatimonadota; class Gemmatimonadetes; order Longimicrobiales; family Gaopeijiaceae; genus Bin94. The sequence goes on from OZ242328.1 coordinate 4,448,650, forward strand.
TCGCCGAGGTGAAGCCGGACGTGTTGGTGAAGGGGGGGGACTATTTGGAGGCCGAGGTGGCCGGCGCGGGGGTGGTGCGGGGGGAGGGGGGACGGGTGGTGATCGTTCCGCTGGTGCCGGGGTACTCCACGAGCGCTCTGGTGCGGCGCATCCGTGAGGGGCGGTGAAGCTGCTGCTGGCCACCCGGAGCGCCCACAAGGCCCGGGAAGTCGCGCGGATTCTGGGGGATGACGGGAGTGGGAATCTCCTGCTCACCACCCTGGAGGACGTTTCGATTCCCTGGTCCCCCGTGGAGGACTCGCTGGAGCCGTTCGACACCTTCGAGGAGAATGCCGCCTCGAAGGCGCGCTACTTTGCCCGGCTCTCGGGCCTACCGACCGTGGCCGACGACTCCGGCATCGAGGTTGACGCGCTGGGGGGCCGCCCCGGAGTCCGCACAAAGCGATTCGCGCCGTCGGGACGCTATCCCGATCTTTCGCGTGACGAGGCCAACAATCGCTACCTGCTCGAGCGTTTGGGGCATGTGCCGGTACGGGAGCGCGGGGCCAGGTACGTGTGCGTGGCCAGCTTCATCGATCCGGTCAGCGGCGGGACCGCGCACTTCCGCGGCGAGGCACCCGGACGAATCCTGCGCGAGGGGCGCGGGACCGGCGGCTTCGGCTACGATCCCATCTTCTGGGACGACGAATTGCAGCGCGGTTTCGCCGAACTGACCGAGGCCGAAAAGAACGCGCGCAGCCACCGTGGGAAGGCGTTCCGGGCGTTCGCGCGGTTCCTGGCGGACCGGTTGTAGCAACCGCTAGAAAGACGTCCCCTACCTGCCGCGCCCCGACACCGAGTCCCCGTAGACCAGGGCGTGGTCCATCCTGTGGATCCCCAGCATGACCCAGCAGATCGCGAGGTGGACGGGCAGCGCGAAGGCGATGAACTGCCGGTTTCCCGTCGAAGTCGCCGGAATCAGGTTGAGGATCAGCGCCACCACCGACAGTCCCAGCGCCCCCAGGACGAATCGCCGTCCCCAGATGCTCGTTCGTCCCTTCCTGATGGCTCGGAGCACCGCCGCCGCCACACCGATGCCGAGAGGAGTGAACAGCAGGACGTTCTGATTCCAGTACATGAAGTCGTGATCGGTCCAGTGAACACCGATCATGACCGTACCGGCCACGAAGCAGAAAAGTCCCCATATCGACGCAACCAGCCCCAGCCCCAGCCGGCCCAGCCTTGAACCGGCCGCGGCCCTGTACCCGAAGAGCGAAAGGACCAGACCGGTGACGAGTCCCGTCAAGAGGAACAGCAGGCCGAGGGACGGCGCGGCCACGGGCTCGTGCTCCCGCGTCGAATCCACCCACAGCTCCTCCGAACGGACCAGCGGAGTGCGCGAGCCGTCGGCCCTGGTGACGAACAGGCCCCCGGCCGTGTCGCGCAGCTTCATCGGGATCCACATTTCGTCCCAGCGATTCGTCGGCTCGTCACCCTTGGGACCGAGTACGATGTCGATCGCGAGGTAGCCGACCGCGTCCGTCGAAGTGAGACGCCGGGTGTCCCGCCGCCAGGTTGCTCCGGTCGGGGGACCGTCGGTGGCGGCCCGCAGCTGTCCGTCGAGGACGGTATCGAGCGCGTCGCGGAGCTTCGTGGAGCAGTTGTTGAGGTAGTACTGGTACGGGTAGATGTAGTTTTCGGGCAGGACCGCGGTCTGAAGGAGTTGGAGGAGACGAACCTTGCGGTCCGGTTCCAGGTCCAGTTCCTGTGCCCAGATCCTTCGGTTATTCCTGCGGTATGCGTCGAGCATTCGGGGGAGTGACTGCGCCTGGACCTCATACATCATCCGCCCCTTCAGGAAACTGACATAGAAGCCGACGCCTCTCGGGTTGAAGATGCCGTAGTTGAAGGCGGCTTCGTATCCGGTCTCGGCGTCCCGAACCACGAGGGCGTTGTGACCGAACAGCTCGTAGATGAGGTCGCCGGGCTCGATGGTGAGGAGGTAGACGGAAAGGGAGGAGCCGGGGGGTGGGGTGGGGGGCTGGAGAGTGTCCGGTTCCTGGGCGGCGGTGGGGAGGGGGGTGGCGAAGAGGAGCAGCGCCGACAACGTCCACGGTCGAGGAAGCCGTGCAGGGAGAGCGCGCGGCGGTACGGACATCCTGTCGGCGCGACATCGCTTCAGATGCAAGGGACCTCCTTCCGTCAGCCTACCGCGTGAGCGGCGAATGGGCGATCTTCTGGAAAGATACCACCGGTGTGGCGTGGTGTGGACACGGTCCTTGTTTTGGGCGTGGTCGGGCGGCGCGCCAGCGGGGTATCGGGGCGTGGCGCAGCCCGGTAGCGCGCCTGCTTTGGGAGCAGGAGGTCGCCGGTTCGAATCCGGCCGCCCCGATTGAAGTTACGTGATTTGGGGGGTTCTATGTTCGCTAATTATGTCCGCTAATTGGACGCGGAGCCAACCCCCCGGTACTCCTCGATGGCCTTTCTGAGCCGGTCCTCGTCGGGGCGCTGATAGCACTGGAGGACCGTCTCAGCGGTCTTCCAGCCGCCGAGGTCGCAGAGCACCTTCAGCGGCAGGTCCATTAGGTCGGAGGCGAATTTCCGCCTCAGCGAGTGCCAGCCGCGGCCGCGCTTGGGTTCCAGCTCCGCAAGCGTCTCGGCCTTCTTCCACCAGTCCCGCGCCAGCGAGCGGCTCATGCACGCGAAGGGATCCTTTGGCGCGGCCAGCAGGGGCGCGTCCCCAATCCCGGGGTTGTGGCTCCGCGCTTCCTCCAAGGCGGCGAGCGCCTTGGCAGTGACCGGCGTCCGGTGCTCGTAACCGGTCTTCTCGTGCTCTCCCCGCCACCGGATGGTCCGGCCATCGAGGTCGATGTCGGCCCAGCGGATCGCCAGAGGCCTGAATCACGGCAGGAAGTAGTCTAACTACATACAGGACTGCACGATCTGCGTTTCCTGCCGTTGGCCTGGACCCTGCTGGACCGAACCGCTAAAGCGGGAAAAACGGGTTTGAATAGCGGGACTCCCGCGCCCACCCCACCACTCTACCGAAGGTCCCGGAAGCCGACCTCATTCACGTCCCGAGGCAAGGTTCGCCGGGCTCATCAACGGGGCCGACTTGGCCGGCGCGCCGCTCCTCCACCGTTCCCACCACCGCTAGAGAGGGGTGGGGCCGTCCGTGCTGCCCGGTCGCACTCCGCAAACTAAGCTTCGGGGTTCGCGTGAATGATCCCCACCACGACCCCCATGATGATCCCGCTCCAGTGGCTGATCCAATCTGCGATCACGGGAAGGGCGGCTTGCAGGATTGCCACTGCGGTTCCGGCAGCCGCTCCCACCGCGATGGCCCGAAACATGGCGACACGAGCCTCCGCTCCCGCAATCTTCCGTCGCAGAGAGGGTTCCGACTCCCATAGGATCGCCTGGTCCGGGCTCTCGGCCCAGACCACCGAAACGGTGCTGGCGAGAGGTTTTTCTTCGGTGGACACGAATTCACCCAGCTTCTTTCCCGGGGGCACCTTCCGCTCCTCGTTCACCGGAATGAAGCTTAGCGCTTGGAACATCGTGCCGGCGGGGTATCGCCGCACGCCGTCCGGCGTCTGTAACCGAACGGGGGCCTCGGTGATGATGTAGCGTTTCGGCGGTACGTTTCCCTTGTCGTATTCGTTCTTGGTCTGCGATTCAACGATGTCCTTCATGTCACGTCACACCCTCCGACGGCGTGGCAGGAACAGTTCGAAATCTCGTGAGAATCTAACCCCGACCAGGTGACTGTTGAGGGAGGAGCCCATGCGGGGTTTTCGGGGCTTCTAGCTTTGTGAGCACGGCTACATCGGCACGCCGCTAGACCAGACTGGCGGCGCGTAACGCTATGCGCTACAGTGGGGTCGATGGAGATCCGACACAAGGGACTGCGGGCACTCCACGAACGGGATGATCGCTCGCGGCTCCCCGCGAATCTGGTTCCCAGGCTTCGGCGCATCCTGTTCCGGTTGCACCCCCTGAAAGGAGACCGTGCGGGCCAATGGAGCGTGCGCGTCTCGGGGAACTGGCGCGTGGTGTTCCGCTTCGAGGACGGCGAGGCGGTGGAGGTTGACCTGATAGATTACCACTGAAGGGAAGGAGGAACGATTATGACCGGAAGCGGCGAGCGGGTCGTTGCGATGCTCAACCCCCCGCACCTGGGCGAACTGATCCGCGAGAGCATGGACGAGGTCGGATGGAACGTGACGCAGACGGCTGCCCGTCTGGGTTGCGAGCGAGGCACGCTGTCGCGGTTGCTGAACGGCAAGGCGGGCGTGTCGGCGAACATGGCGCTCGGGCTGGAGGCCATTGGCTGGGGCACGGCCGATCACTGGATGCGGATGCAGGCGAGCTACGAGCTTGCGGAGGCACGCAGGGCGCGCGGATGGCAGGAGGACATCAGGGTACGCGATGCGGTCCCTCGGTAGCCCATTCGTGGTCCGGGCCGTGATCCATACGCCAGAGGAGTAGCGGGATGCGTCTCTCGTGGAACGAAGTGCGGGTCCGCGCAGCGTCCTTCGCGGAGGCGTGGCGGGACGCGGCCTACGAGAAGGGCGAGACGCAGAGCTTCTACAACGACTTTTTCGAGGTGTTCGATGTCCGCCGCCGTTCCGTCGCCCGCTACGAGGAGCATGTCGCCAAGCTGGACAACCGCTCGGGGTTCATCGACCTGTTCTGGCCGGGGGTGCTGATCGTCGAGCAGAAGAGCGCCGGGCGCGACCTCCGCAAGGCGTATGGACAGGCCGGGGAGTATTTCGACGCGCTGCCCGAGCGCGACCGCCCGCGCTACATCTTGGTGAGCGACTTCCAGACCTTCGAGCTTCGCGATCTTGATGAGCGGGAGACCGTCACCTTCCCTCTCTCGGACCTGCCCGGCCACGTCGAGGCGTTCGGCTTCATACTCGGCGTCCAGCGCCGGACGTTTAGAGACCAAGACCCTGTCAACATCGAGGCGGCGGAACTCGTAGGGCGGCTTCACGACGCGCTCGACGCCGCAGGCTACCGAGGCCACGATCTGGAACGGTTCCTCGTGCGGATCGTGTTCTGCCTGTTCGCCGATGACACCGGCATCTTCGAGCCGCGGGACATCCTGTTCGATTTCCTTGAGTCCCGTACGCGGCAGGATGGAATCGATCTCGGCGCGCTGTTGGCTCAGCTATTTCAGGTCCTCAATACGCCGGAAGACGACCGCACGGCGACGCTGGACCACGACCTGGCCCGATTCCCCTATGTCAACGGGGACTTGTTCGAAGAACCGCTGCGTATCCCCGCTTTCGACGCATCCATGCGGGAAAAGCTCCTCGACGCCTGTCGATTCGACTGGTCGAACATCTCGCCCGCGATCTTCGGCGCGCTGTTCCAGTCGGTCATGGACCCGGTCGAGCGCCGCAAGCAAGGCGCGCACTACACGACCGAGAAGAACATCCTCAAGGTGATCGAGCCGCTGTTTCTAGACGACCTTCGGGCCGAGTTCGAGCGCCTGAAGGCGCGAAAGGACAGCCGTCGCCGCGCCGACCTGCGCCGGTTTCAGCAGAAGCTCGGCCGGATGACCTTCTTCGATCCCGCGTGCGGGTGCGGCAACTTCCTCATCATCGCCTACCGCGAGTTGCGGGAGCTTGAGATCGAGGTCCTAAAGGAGCTTCACCAGCAGCGTGAGGCGCGGCAGTTGGACGCGCTGGCGTCAGAGCTGTCCCTCGTCGACGTGGACCAGTTCCACGGAATCGAGATCGGCGAGTTTCCCGTCCGCATTGCGGAGTCGGCGATGTGGATGATGGACCACATCATGAACAACCGGCTGAGCTTGGAGTTCGGCCAGACGTACACTCGGATTCCGCTTGAGACTTCGCCGCACATCACTCACGGGGACGCCCTTGAGATGGATTGGGCCGATCTCTTGCCCTCCGAAGAGTGCTCCTTCGTGTTCGGCAACCCGCCCTTCGGGGGCTCGAAATTCCAGAGCAAGGCCCAGCGCGCCCAAGTGCGAAGGATCGCGGACCTTGGTGGGACGGGTGGCACGCTCGACTACGTGACCGCTTGGTTCATCAAGGCCGGAGAGTACGTCAATGGGGCCACCGGAGTCCGGATCGGCTTCGTGGCCACCAATTCGATCACGCAAGGTGAGCAGGTGGCTCAGCTATGGCCAATCCTCTTCGACCGATGCGGGCTGGAGACCGCGTTCGCCCACCGGACCTTTGCGTGGGGATCGGACGCGCGCGGGAAGGCCCATGTGCATGTGGTCATCATAGGACTGGATGGCCGGGAGGCGGTGCCCGCCAGGAAGCGCCTGTTCAGCTATCCCGACATCAACGGCGACCCGGTGGAAACCCGGCACGCCGTGCTCTCACCCTATCTGTTCGACGCCGGAGGGCTCGCCGACCCGCATCTGACGGTGCGGGAAGAGCGCGCGCCGGTGAACGGGCTGCCGAGGCTGATAATCGGTTCGAAGCCAATCGACGGTGGCAACTACATCTTCCGGACGGAGCAGAAGCGTACCGAGTTCGTCGCGGGCGAGCCGGCGGCGGAACAGTACGTGCGGCCCTACATCGGTGCCCGCGAATACCTCCAAGGTGGGGGCAGGTGGATTCTCGCTCTGCACGATGCCCCTCCCAACGTCCTGCGGGGGATGCCGGCCGTGCGGGAACGCATCGCCGCCGTGCGCTCGTACCGCGAGGCCAGCCGAAGCGCACCCACCCGGAAGCTGGCCCAAACCCCGACGCTGTATCACGTCAACGTCATCCCGACCGCGCCCTTCCTCGTCGTCCCCGAGGTCAGTTCGGAACGGCGCGAGTATGTTCCGATCGGGTGGCTGGAGCCACCGACGATTCCGAGCAACCTCGTTCGTATTCTGGAGAACGCCACGCTCACACACTTCGCCCTCCTCACCTCGGCCATGCACATGGCGTGGCTGCGCCACATCGGAGGACGGCTCAAGAGCGACTACCGCTACTCCATCGGGCTGGTCTACAACACCTTTCCGACGCCCACCCGCTGGGCCAATAACGACAAGCTTGAGTCATTGGCGCAGGCGGTCCTCGACACGCGCGCGGCCTTCCCTGACGCGACGCTGGCGGACCTTTACGACCCCGATCTGATGCCGCCCAGCTTGAGACACGCCCATCGGGCGCTCGACCGCGCCGTGGATCGGCTCTACCGCAGCCGGGGCTTCGCCTCTGAACGCGAACGCGCCGAGCACCTGTTCATGCTTTATGAGAAAATGCGGGTGCCGCTGGGGGTCGGGATCAAGAAGCTGAAGCGGCGGCGACTGTGACCCGGTCACGCTGGCGGCGCACACTGGCGCCAAGCCTCTCAGCTTCAGAAGGCGTATGGCGACGGAACCAGCGGTGGAGAACCGGAAGTTGCTCACGGCCGTTCAAGGCTGGGCAGCGGATACAGCAACCCGTCCGGACACATCCATTACGTATACCAGTACCTTGCGCGCCGATTGCCCGGTCAAAGAGCGTTGGAGACGCTTCTCTAGATCCTCGGGGCCGGTCGGGGGATAGCCGTCGGGAGACCTCCGGGTCTTCCCTCGTCCGAACCAGAGAACTAGGTAGATGCCGTGACCGTTTGCGGCCGGATCGATCACGTACTTCCCGACCAACTGGTTCTCAATCGCGGTCCAGAGGTCGGAATGTTCATCCTTCTTTATCTCAACGGGCACGTGGAATCGCTTATCCCGAGGTCCAAGATACGAAACGCGCAGGTCGGACCTGTTGTGCCGGGCGTGATCCGCTTCCCTGGCGACTTCGAGAGATGGCGGCAGGCGCGACTGAAGATCCATTAGGAGGGCATCCCTGCACGCATTCTCCGGCTTTGGCTCCGTCGCTCTACGTGAATCCTGATTCCAGAACCGCGTCCATCCATCCGCGTCGCCATGGCGGAATTCGATCCCGAGCTGCCGCAGACGATCCGCCACCAACACAGCGAGATCGGCAACATTGGCCGGTTCGGCGTCGCGCAGCGTCCGACAGACTCGGTCGGCGCCGGGGTGACGATACCCGTGGTCCCGGCTGACGGTCCGCTGCGCCTCTCGCGCTCTTCGCAGCTCTGTCCGCCATGCCGAGAGCGCAGAGTCGCCGACGAGTTCCTTCAACAGATCACCGGTCTCGGGGGAGCGCGACGAGGCGAGCCGGTGTATCAGTCCCCTCACCAGCCGCGCCCGCTCCATGATGGGCGTCACGACGCGAGCTACGCCATTCCAGGGGCCAGGGTATCGCTCCGGCTCGACGGAGCTTCCGAGCAGTTGAACAAACAGCGCGACCGTACTGCATTCCAAGCGGTTTTCCAGCTTCGTTGCTGCACGGGACACGAATGCAGACAGGTCCGCCAGTCGGCGTTCACGACCCATTGAATGGTCCCGTAGAGCATCCGAATACGCGCCGCGACATTCGAACAGCCCGGCCGTCAGCCAACGGACTCTTTGCCAAACGCCCAAGCTGGACCGCGACAGCTTAGCAGCGATCAGATTGCGAAGCGCCTCACCGTCCGAATGTTGAAGGGCCGCAATCAGCAGGTATTCCAACTCCTGCGAAAACCGGCGCTGGCACTGGGTCGGGTAGGCCCGGAGCAGCCTGAGAGCTGATGAACCGGCGACACGCTTGTAGGCCGGGTCGAAAGCCAGTTGGTGGAGCTTGCAGTCGACGGCTTGATTGCCCTTCAGTGCGGCCGACGCGATGCGCACCTGCACATCGGCGACCAGCTCCGACCGCTCAGTCACGAGGTTCCGGTACCAAGAGGGTCGGTAGTTCCCGTGGATCGTTGTGAAATGGAAGGCGACGGCCAAGCGCATGGATGCGTCGGGCTCTGGTGGGCTCGCGCCCGTTTCCGCGGAGATGCGCTCAGATTCCGCCAGACCCGCCAGGAAGGGCAGCCCTAGGTGGTAGATGCGGTTCTTCCGGCAGGCGTGGACGATGTCCGACAGCTTCGGAAGATCCTCTCGGGACGGAACTCGGCGAAAGCCATGGAGAATCGCCTGCACTATGGACCGGTCGCTCGCGTAGCGCTCACCTATCGCGCGAGCCCCGGCACTCTTATCGGCGGCGATCGCCTGGTAGTCGCCGAAGTACACGCGGGCCAGTTGATATAACAACCCCGCCGGTGCCCGGTTGCCCGCCAATGCCGCCCTTTGGGGCCGCAGAATGTCCAGTTCTCTCGCCCTTTCCGCTCTATGCTGGTGCTCGAACCGCCGTTGCTGCTCGGCCAGTTCCGCCTCCTGATCGGAAACGCTCGGGGAGCGGTTCAGCCGAGTAACGACGCTCTTAAGGTGATCACTATGGCTGGTGGCCTCGCTTATCCGTCGGCGCGTCAAGCCGTGCCGAATGCGATCGTCGTCCAGTGCCCGGAATGCGCGTTCCAACATGTGTTGCGCGACCTGCGGCGCGTGCTCTTCCATCGCGACCGCCTGACTCAGGCACCAGAGCCCGAAGTCGTGCGGCAGTCCGGAGTGATGGAGCCGCCGATGCACATCGCGAGCGCATCGGTCGAAATCATCGTCTGCGGGGCAGCGCTTCAGGCCGTCCAGGATGACGGCCTTCTGCACTCGCGGACGTTCCGCCAACCATTCCTGGACTGCTTTGATGTGCGTCTTCCCTTCGCCCAAGTAGCGATCTCGCACGGACGCCACTCCCAGCCAGTCGTAGAGTCTACCGATCTCCCGGCCATCCACGATCACGTCGCCGTGAACTGCGAGGCCGCGAGCGAGAAGGCCAAGGTGGGGACGACCGAAGCCACCGTAATCCAGTTGCTCGTTCCTGTCACCCGGTACGCTGCCGAGGTGGTCGAGGTGTGCCTCGACATGGCTATCTGGAGAAAGCTCCACGAGCTTCTTTCCCCAGAACCTCCCATACCTGCCCCACCCATCCGGGGCCGGGGGCCGGGTTGAGAACAATTCCCACAACTCGCCGGGAAGCATTTCAAGCGGGTACAGCTGTTCGAGTACGGTCCCCAAGAGCTCATCCTCGGGATCCGCAACGTTACCTCTCCGAATAGCGTCGAACAACTCCCTGAGTTCGCGCAGCTTACCCGCACCATGGCTTCCTTGACAATATGCCTCCAACGCCCACAGGCGGACGGACGACCGCCATGTGGAATCACGGACGAGTCCCAGCAGACTCCCGGACAGTCCGGGCATGGCCGCACCGTCGATCAGAGGCTGTAGCAATAGACCGACGAACTGCTGGCGCTCCGGGCCGCGGCTCGAGCTGGAGAGAACATCCTTGAACGCGGCCTCCATGCCGGGCGTCGCTAACGCTCGGAGTCTGGCCGCAAAACCAAACTCGGAGTCCTGCATGGGCAAATCACGTTCCAACGCACCCAACAGACTTCGCTTCTCCCCGTCCGCGAACCCGCCAACGTCCCCGTACTGAACGACTCCGATGGGGTCACGGTCAATCAACCATGCGCGTGCGCTTCGGCACAGGGCTGCGAACCACGCGGACAATCCCCTCATCTCGGTGACCACGGTGCCGTCGTGGCCCACCATCAAGGCGATGACCCGGCGGGGCGGAAGCTTCCGTTCCTCAACGAGCCGTCCGAGGTGACAGGCAGCGAGGTACTCCGCGACATGACGGTGGACCGGAACCAAACGACCGTCAGGCTGGCCCTTGAACAGCTTCGACCGGAGGGCGTGCCGAAGGAGGTCCGGCGGCTCATAGTCGCACTGACCGAGGCTCAGCAAGTCGGCGTCGTGTCCACTTGGCAGCATCGTGAAGCCTGCCGTGCCGGTGAGCAGGTGAACGGCGCACAGGTGCCCGGCGGCGTCCAATGTGAGGTCGGCGTCGGGCCCTCCTCCAGAAGCGAACAACGCAATGTTGTGTTCTTCATTGTGCTCGCGGACGATTCGGCGGCAGAACTTGTCGAAGGTCTCCAAGCGACTGCCGGGCCACTCGCCCCCTCCGCCGACGATGTCGGCCAACATGCTCAGAGTCTGCGGATTGGCCAGTAAGCCATCAACGCCCCGGTCGCGCGCCACCCCGACGAAGTTCTCGGGATCTGGAATGTCATCGCGGTACGCCAGCACGCCCCTGATTTCCGCCTCGGTTAGCGGATCCAGCCGCAGTACGGTTACCTGCTTGCCGGGGGAGATTCGGGCCAGGTGCCGACGGTCATTCTCACCGAGCCAGTCGGCTTCCCGGCAGGATAGGCGAAAGCGCGGCCGTCCAAGCCTAGCGAGACGGCGGCGGATTCCGTCGAACGGCGTACGAGCGTTATGTTCGCCTGCCCGGATCTCGTCGAGTCCGTCAATGAAGAGTGTTTTTCCTGTCGGAACGGTTAGTGGATCCTCGATCTCTAGGAAGTCGCGCGCGGAGACTAGGTGGCACACATCGATCCCGAGCGCCTCGACCTCGTCCTTAAAGGCGGTCGTCTTCCCGGCCCCAGGATCGCCCAGCAGCACGTAGGCGTCATGCGACCGGAAGTCGGCAAGCGGTCGAGAATCGGGCCGCAATGGTTCAATGTCCGTTCGATTCTCGTCCGGCCCGGGTACCGGAACAACCGTTCGAGCAACGGTGCCGCTCATGCCGTGTCGAACCAGTGGTGGGCGGCAACCGAGAGGAAATCCGCAAGCGACACGCCGCCCTCGCCGACCAGCAGCGATCGAATCGGGCTGAATCGCTTCTCGAACGCCTCCACGCCATGCAGGCGGCTTCCCCTAAGGCCGCTCTTCACTTCGATGGCGATGACCTTGGGGCCCCTTCGCAGAACGAAATCCACTTCTAGCGCTCCATCGCGCCAGTAGTGGAGACGGATGTCGGGCGTGGCAGAATTGAAGAGATGGGCACCGACTGCGCTCTCGACCAAGCGGCCCCAAAACGTGCGGTCGGCTACCGCCTGCGCGAAGGAATAGCCCGAGCCGACCGTCATCAGAGCTGTGTTGAGAACACATAATTTGGGGCTCGAAGCGCGCACTCGATAGGGACTCTTCGAGAACTTGGGCAGGCCGACCAGGAGACCCGCGCCCGACAGTAGATGGAGATAGCGTGCGAGCGTGGTCGTGTTCCCGGCGTCCTGTAGCTGGCCCACCATCTTGGTGTATGAGAGCATCTGCCCGGAATAGTCGGTACCCAGCTCGAACAGGCGGCGCAGAAGGGCCGGCTTGTCCACGCGGGTTAGGGCCAAGATGTCGCGCTCGATCGTTGGCTCGATGATCGAGTTGGCGACGTAGGACCGCCACCGGTTTTCTTCGGGCACATATCGGGCCGCTCCGGGATACGCTCCGAAATACAGATACCGTTGCAGATCGAGCCCGAACGCGTCGGCGATCTCAAGGAACGACCAATGGGTCACGGGGACCGACTCGAAGCGGCCGGCGAGGCTCTCAGTCAGCCCCGACTGCATGAGCAGTGGGGCCGAGCCGAGGACGACCACATGCAGCGGGCAGCCGGAGTCGCGGTCGGCGTCCCACAGCCCTTTTGCAGCTCCGGACCACCCCGGAATCTTCTGGATCTCATCGATGACCAGGACAGATCGGCCATATCGCACCGCGTCCTCCCGGGCCTCGACCCAACGTTCCTCCAACCAGGCCACGTCTCTTTCCCTCGGCGGGGCCAGAAGAGCGTCCCCGGCCAACGGCGATACTCTGGTGGCCGGTGGCCATGGCCGATCGACCGCCAGATATTTCTGCGGGGTCTGGCTTATCTTCCGGAGCGCTTGCTGCACGATCGTGGTCTTGCCCGTTTGGCGGGGGCCGAACAGCGAGATGAGTCGGTGCGGCGCTTCGGCGAACCGCTCGCCCAGCGTGGCCACCTGTGCGCGTTCAAAAGGCAACATGCTCCGAATCTATGCTTTTGAGTGATTTTACTCAATAGATCAACTTCGCGATCCGAACCCGAGGGGCGACAGCGGGCCGAGCGTTTGACAAGCCGCTGCTGACGGCGGCGCCCCCAAGCCGGATTGAAACCAATTGCGGATGACATCCGTAGGATGTTGCCCTTCGGGTCACCGATGGGTGGAAAGCACGACCCAACGAGGCGAAACGCAGGAGGAGACGCGTAGTTCAGGTTGATCCATCACATGGCGGAACCGGTGCCCGCGCCGCTCGACAGGGACGCTGGCGAGGCTCGGTCGCCGCTCCGGCTTCGCGGGTACATGGATGGCCCGGCATTGCTGGCCACCATCCCACCGTTGGCCGCGCTTAGGGAGGCCCGTCTGAACGGGCTCCCCGGAGCGCGTGCGGTGGTGCGCCGCCACTGTATTGGCGGCAGCCGACGACGGGTCTCGGACACGTCGCCCACGGGCTCGTTGGGCGCGGCTTTTGGAGTTCAGCCAGCATACTCCTTGGGGCCACACTCCGTGAGTCCCCTGCGGAGGCTGGCGGGGGGCCTTGCCCCCTGTGACCCCCGAAAAGGAAACGGCGCGCGGTGAGTGTCGGACGCGCCGTTTGGGTGAAGGTTCGCGCCAGCGAGGCGGAGCGTGCCGAGTGGCACGCCAAAGCGCGCGCCGCGGGCCTCACGCTGTCGGATCTGGTGCGCCGGTCGGTGGGCCGGACGCACACGTGGACCGTGGCGCACGCCGAGGTCGAGCGCGAGCGCGTCCAGCAAGTGGCGCGGATCGGGAACAACCTCAACCAGATCGCCCGGTGGGCGAACACCCACCGGGGGGCCATCGAGGCGGTCGAGGTGATCGGCCACCTCGTCGCCATCAGGCGGGCGCTCGCGGCACTGTCCCCAGCCGAAGGCCCGGATTCCGATGCTGATTAAGTTCCTGGCGCACGGAACCGGATCGGCCGGCAAGGCGGCTGGCTACCTCCTCGGCGAGCGGGACGCCGCCGGGAAGCCGCGCGAGGGCGTCGAGGTCCTTCGGGGCGATCCGCACCAGGTGGCCGCCGTCGCCGACACGCTGGCGTTCGAGCACAGGTACACGTCCGGCGTGATCGCGTGGGCACCGGAGGACGAACCGACCGACGCCGAGATCGAGGCGGTCGTGGACGCCTTCGAGGACACGGCTTGGGCGGGACTGGAGCGCGACCGATACGCCTGGACCGCCGTGCTGCACCGCGAGCGCGGCGGAGGGGCGCACGTCCACGTCCTCGCCGCGCGGTGCGACCTGGAGACCGGCCGGAGCCTCAACATTGCCCCGCCGGGCTGGGAGAAGACCTTCGGCCCGCTCCGGGACGCCTTCAATTCCGAACACGGCTGGGCTCGCCCGGACGATCCGGCACGGGCCAGGGTGCAGCAACCCGGCCACCGCGCCTACATCGAAGCGACCCGACTGCGGGCCGGGCTCCGGCTCGAAGCCTCCCCCCGCGACCTGATCCGGGACTACCTGCTCCAGCGCGTCGAGCACGGCATGGTGCGGAATCGTGCCGATGTCGTCGCCGCGCTTCGGGAGGCGGGCTTGGAAGTGCCGCGCCGGGGCAAGGACTACCTCACCGCGATGGACCCCGAGACCGGGGACCGGTGGCGGCTGAAAGGAGAACTGTATGGAGAGAACTTCGACCGCGAACGATTTGACCGAGCGGTTGCGGAGGAGGCTGGAGAGCGAGCGACGGGAGATCGAGGAATTGACCGCGAGCGAGCTCGGGCGGCTCGGCGAGAACTCGCGGCGCGCCGCGAGGAACGCGCTGCGTTCCATCGAGCGCGATACGGAGGAGGCGGTCGCGAGGATGCGCGAGTTGCTGGCAAAGGCTTGGCAACGGCCCCTGATCGTAGGCCTGAGCCTTTGGCTCGGTTTCTTCGGCGGAAGCTGGGCGACGATGCGCTGGTTGTCGAGGAGCATTCAGGACCGGATCGAGAGGCTGGCGATCGCGAACGTGCGAATCGAGGACGCGCAGGAGACGCTGGCCGAACTGGAGGCGAACAGTTGGGGGATCGCGCTGCACGAGATCGAGGGAGAGCGGTACGTGGTGCTGCCGCCCGGGACATGGGCCGATCCGGGCTGGGAGGTGCGCGATCGTCCGGCCGTGAAGCTGTCGAGAGAGTAAAGGAGCTCTATGACCGAATTGGAACGGCAGTTGACGGAGGCCTTGAAGACGCTCTCCGCGCAGTACGAAACGGCACAGCGGCGGCACTCCGGGCAAGTCGAAGCCTTGCGGCGGCGCGTCGAAGCCTTGCAAGGGCGCGTCGAGCGGCAAAGCGAGGAGAACGAAGGCTTGCGGCAGCACGTCGAGCGGCAGAGCGGGGAGAACGCAGCCTTGCGGAGGCGAATCGAGTGGCTGGACGAGCAAGTTACACGCTTAGCCGAGTCGTACGGCACGCTCGCCGCGACCTTGTGATGATGATAGGGGCGCTGAGCCAGCGCGGGCGCGGGCCGGACCGCGATCATGGACCGAGCCGCTGATGAACGCGAAGACCGAATCTGGCGCGGAACGCCTCCCGCAGCGACGTTTCAGGAGCGCAGATCGTGCGGTCCATCTTCGGAGGAATCGAATGATGGCACGCACGAAACGAAGTCGGCGCTCCTACGGCGCCGGAGAATGGGGCCGGAACCGGGTTCGGGTGTTTCCCGACCCGAAGACCGGCCTCTACCAGATCGAGTGGCGAGAGAACGGGCGCAGGCTCACCCGGTCGCTGAGACACCGCGATTGGGTGAAAGCGAAGCGGCAGGCCGACGAAGCCGCCGCGGGCCTCGCGATGTACGAGCCTAACGGCAAGGCCGAGCCCGAGCCGCTCACTCTGGAAACGCTGTTTGACATTTACGGTGAAGAGGTGACGCCCAACAAGGCGTATACGTCCCGCATGCACGACCGGGCGGCGACGGCGATGTTCCTCGACTTCCTCGGACGGGACCGAAGACCCGGGACGCTGTCGCAAAGGGACTGGGACCGGTTCATCCGGGCGCGGCGCGCGGGCAGAATCGGGCCGAGCGGCCAGCCCGTGTCCGACCAGACCATCCACGGGGACCTCACGTTCCTGATGGCGGTGCTCAACTGGGCCGCGAGGTCGAGAGACGAGCACGGCCGCCTGCTGCTCGACAGGAACCCGCTCAAGGGGCTCAGGAAGCCCGTCGAGAAGAACCCGGTTCGCGTCGTCGTCACGGACAAGGAATACCGGGCGCTTCTGAAGGTGTCGCGGCAGGTCGGGTGGCGGTTCCACGTCGCCCTCGTGCTGGCGCACGAGACCGGGCACCGAATCGGGGCGATCCGGCACCTCAGGTGGTCTGATGTAGATTTCGACCGCGAAACCATCCGGTGGCGCAGCGAGCACGAGAAGACCGGATACGAGCACCGGACGCCGTTGTCCGCAAAGGCGCTCGCCGTGCTCAAGCAGGCGTGGAAGAGGAGCCCCGGGATCGGGGACGCGCCGGTGCTGCCCTCGAAGAAGCATCCCTTGAAAAGCGTGAGCCCGTCGCAGCCGCGCGTCTGGTGGTGCAAAGCCGAGCAACTCGCGGGGATCGAGCGGAAGCACCGGAGGGGTTGGCACTCGCTGAGGCGCAAGTTCGCGAGCGACTTGATGGACCAGCCGCTGAAGGTGCTCTGCGAGCTTGGCGGCTGGAAGAACGCCAAGACGGTGCTCAACTGCTATCAGAGGCCGGACGAGGGACAGCTTCGGACGGCTCTGGAAGCCCGCCGCGGGGCGTGCGACTAAGGAATCTCATTTGGCGGGAATCAAACAGCGGGAACTCGACCTTGAAATCCCGTAAACTCAAGTGATTCCGCCAGATACCAGACTCGGGGTGAATGCCGGCCCAACGAAGCTGCCGAATGGCACCGATTCGGTGCCCGGTCTCGTGGGCGAGCACCAAGGCCACTCGGAACCGCCAGTCCACCTGGGCGGACACTCCGAGCAACGCTTCGTACTCTGTCTGGATGAGCACCACCCGTCTCGGATTCTTCTCCTTTGGCAGCTTGAGGCCCCGGAGCGGGTTGGATTCGAGGAGAAGCCGTCCCTCCTCGTCCCTCGATTTCGCGGCCCAGTTGAGAATCGCGAGTAGCAGCCTTAGATCGTATTCGATCGTCCGGTCGGACACGGGTCTGCGGCTACCGCCGGCCTTTCCCAGGCGCCGCGCCCGGATGAAGCGGTCCCAGTCGCGTTGCGAGAGGGTCTCGGCCTTCCGGTGCCTCCCGAAGAACCGAAGGAACCTCCTCATCATGGCCCGGTCGTGGTTCTGCGACCGCCTGCTCTTCGTGGGGGTGACCTCTTCACCGTAGATTTCAAACAGCGTTTCCAGGGCGAGTGGCTCGGACTCGGCTTCCGCCGTGTCCGTGGTCGCGGGCTCGGCGAGTCCGGCGGCGATCTTGTCCGCCTGCCTCTTGGCCCGGTTCCAGTTACGGTGCTTCAGCGACCGGGTGAGCCTGCGCCCGTTCTCGCGCCACTCGACCTGGATGATGCCGGTTCTCGGATCGGTAAAGACCCGGACCCGATTCCGGCCCCATTCGCCGGCGCTGTACGAGCGCCGACTTCGTTTCGTGCGTGCCATCATTCGATTCCTCTCGTGATGGACCGCACGATCTGCGCGGTTGAAACTTCGCGCCGGGACGGCGTCTCCGCCAGACGGGCGGCTGACGGCGCGCCGGGCGCTGCGGCGTTCGGGTGGCAAGCGACTGGACGCCATCGTCAGCGGCTCGGACCCTGATCGCGGTCCGGTCCCGGGCGGCGCATCAGATACGGAGGCCGCGCGGTCTCGCGACGGCGGATGTCCCGAAATACTCGGCCAAGCGCGTCGCCAGCGCGTCGAGCCGCTCGATTTGCATCTGCAAGGCTTCGTACTCCGCGCTCTGCCGCTCGACGTGCTGCCGCAAGGCTTCGATCTCTCCGTCTTGCCGCTCGACGTGCCCCTGCAAGGCTTCGACCTGCTCGGAGTGCCGCTGCTGTTCCGTCTCGTACTGCGCGCACAGCCTCCGCAAGGCCCTCGTCAACTGCTCCTCTAACGCGGTCATAGACCTCCTTTACTCGTTCGACAGCTTCAACGCCGGACGATCCCCGTCCACCCACCAGGGCGGATCGGCCAGCACCCCGTCCGGCACCACCACGAACCGCTCGCCCTTGATCTCGTGGAACACGAGCCCCCAGGTGTCCACCTCCAGTTGGGCCAGCGTCCGCCGGGCGTCCTCGATGTCCCGGTTCAGTTCGGCGCGGGTCACGATCCGGTCCTGAATGCTCCCCGCCAACCAGCGCATCGTCGCCCAGCTTCCGCCGAAGAAACCGATCCAAAGACTCAGGCCGACGATCAGGGGCCGGAGCCACGCCTTGACCAGCAACTCGCGCACCCTCCCGGTCGCCTCCTCCGTATCGCGCTCGATGGTACGCAGCGCGCTCCTCGCGACGCGCCGCGAGTTCTCGCCGAGCCTTTCGAGCTCGCTCGCGGTCAACCCCTCGATCTCCCTGCGCTCGCTCTCCAGCCGCCTCCGCAGCCTCTCGGTCAAATCGTTGGCGGTCGAAGTTCTCTCCATACATTTCTCCTTTCAGCCGCCACCGGTCCCCAGTGTCGGGGTCCAGCGCGGTGATGTAGTCCCTGCCTTGGCGCGGCACTTCGAGACCGGCCTCCTGGAGCGCGGAGACGACATCGGCACGATTCCGAACCGTGCCGTGCTCGACACGCTGGAGCAGGTAGTCCCGGATCAGGTCGCGGGGGGACGATTCGAGCCGGAGCCCGGCCCGCAACTGAGCCGCTTCGACGTAGGCACGGTGGCCGGGCTGTTGCACTCTGGCTCTGGCCGGATCGTCCGGACGGCCCCAGCCGTGCTCGTGGTTGAAGGCGTCGCGGAGCGGATCGAACGCCCTCCGCCATCCCGGAGGCGCGATGTTGAGGCTACGGCCGGTCTCCAGGTCGCACCGCGCGGCGAGGACGTGGACGTGAGCCCCCCCGCCGCGCTCGCGGTGGAGCACGGCCGCCCAGGCATATCGGTCGGGCTCCAGCCCGGCCCAAGCCGTCTTCTCGAAGGCATCCAGGACCGCCTCGATCTGATCGTCGGTGGGGTGGTCGTCCGGCGCCCAAGCGATCACGCCGGAGGTGTACCTGTGCTCGAAGTCGAGCGAGTCGGCCACCGCGGCCACCATGTCCGGGTTCCCCCGCAGCACCTCGACGCCCTCGCGCGGCTTCCCGGCAGCGTCCCGCTCCCCCAAGAGGTAGCCAGCCGCCTTGCCGGCCGAGCCGGTCCCGTGCGCCAAGAACTTAATGTGCATCGCGCTCCGGGCTCTCGAAGCGAGCCAGCGCACCGAGCGCGCGCTCGATGGCGACCAGGCGGGCGATCACCTCGACGGCCTCGGCCGACCCCTTGTGGGTGTTCGCCCAACGAGCGATCTGGTTGAGGTTGTTGCCGATGCGGCCGACCTCGCGGGTGCGCTCGCGCTCGACCTCGGCCGCGCGGGCCGTCCAGGTCCGTGTACGGGCCATGGCTCGCCGGATGAGCGCCGACAGGGGCACGCCTGCGGCTGCGGCCTTGGCCCGCCAGTCGGCGAACTCGGTCGCCGATACCCGGGCGGTGACGACGGCGGTGCGGCGCTCAGGCATTACGCCGCACCGGCGCGGGGGGAAGGGGGCGGCGCCCCCAAGCGCGGCCGCCACGGGAGCGCGACGCGCGGGGGGTTCGAAGGGGGGGCGGGAGCCATCCCCTCGCCAGCCCCGTTGTATGACAACGGGTAGGCTGGCTCGACCGCCTTAGCCGCGTCCGACAAGCGCGCCGCCGACGTGTCCGAGAGCCGGCTGCGACCTCCGCCGACGGGGTGGCGGAGCACTCCCGTCAACGCTCCGGGGAACCCGTTCACTTGGCCTCGCCAAGCGCGGCCAACGGCAGGATGCAGACCTGTAATGCCGGACCGTCCATGTACCCGCCCAGCCGGAGAGGCGACTGATCCCCGCAGGACACGGGCATCAGTTCCGCCTTGGGGTGGATCAACCTGACTTACGCGTCTCCTCCGGTGTTTTGCCTCGTTTGGTCGTGCTACCCTTCCACGCTTCGGTGACCCGAAGGACGACATCCTACGGATTTCCTCCGCAGCGGGTTTCAATCCAGCCCGGGGGGACAAGGGACGCGGGTTCCGATCCGCGTCCCTCACAAGGGTGTTGTGGGGTGCGACCGCCCTCCAGGACCGGATTGACGCGGAGGCGCGAAGCGGTGCGGTCCGGTTCCTCGGGAAGACCAAAAGGAAAGAGGTCCAACTCTGGTCACTCGCCGACGAGCCCCGCTGTCGCCTGCGCACCGATCCGCCGGATGCTGGGCACGGTCTTCTCGGCGGCCAGACCGCGAGCGAACAGCGCGATTCACTTGGCCCGGCGACTCGTCCAGCCAAAGGGATCGAGCGACCTCTTGATGTTCCTGTAGTCAAAAGGCCGTCAGGATCCCCGTGCGAGTTGAGCTGCTGCTTCGTCGTCTCCATGCCCGGAACACTGAAGAGCCGCTTGCGAGCGAGTCAACCCGTAGGGAATCTCCCATTGTTCGGGCACGTCCCATGTTGTCTCAGGATGTCTCAACCTCGGCAGATGCCGGCGCCAACGGCTCGGCGAAAACGCACCGAGCCGGACGCCCGTGGAGCCCACCTGTCGTGCCGTCCGGCCTGCGTGGAGCGTTGACAGACGTCTAGGAGGGAAGCTACCACCTGCCAACCGCCGAATCTTCTCGCTGTTTTGGTGAAGCTCGGTTGCGTTCGGTCGGGGAGCTAGGTCAACCTGAAGAACGCTGACCCAAGGTGGCCATCGAGGTCCGGGTACGCTAGGTTTCCGCATTCCAAGCGGACCACGCGGTCATGAGGCACCCCACCGATGTTCAAGCGCATCTACATCGACAACTACAAGTCCCTTGTCAACTTTGACTTACGGCTTCAAGACCTGACGTTGCTCGTCGGGCAGAACGGGACTGGGAAGACAGCCGTGTTGGACGTGGTGTACGCGTTGCGCAGGTTGCTCGAAGGCATCGCTAGGGTCACCGACCGGGATGTATTCCCCCCATCGTCCCTGACGAGATGGCAAGAACAGGCCGTTCAAGTCTTCCAGGTGGACGTGGAGTTGGACGGAGAAGCCTTCCAGTATCGCTTGGACGTGGAGCATGACCGCCGGGAACGCCGTGCTCGGATCATCCTAGAGACTCTGTCAAGGAAAGACGGCCCTCTATTCAGGTTCGCAGGGGGCGACGTGCAGCTGTACCGGGACGACCATTCGGAAGGTCCGACCTTCAAGAGCGACTGGAGAGAGTCCGCGCTCGCCCGGGTCGTGCCAATCGAGAAGAACCTCGCTCTCACGCGTTTTCTCGAATTCATCCGCGGTGTGCTGATCTGTAGACTCAATCCCCCCGCCCTCGCGTCGGAAGCTACCGGCGAGGATCTGATCTTGGCCAGGGACGGACAGAACTTCGTCGATTGGTACCGTCACCTCCTGCAGGAACGCCAACATCTGAATCCGGAGTACATTCAAGTGTTGGGGCGGGTGCTGGTCGGACTGCGCGGATTCCGTCTGGAAAAGGTCGGCGTCGATACGCGGGTGTTGTCTGCGGTCTTCGGGGATGCTGATGAGGCCCACGAATTCAAGTTCCACGAATTGTCCGATGGGCAACGTGCACTGATCGTCCTCTACGCCATCACCCTGCTCACAGCCGGCCAGGGGACGGTACTCTTCATCGACGAGCCCGTCAACTACGTGGGCCTCCGGGAGATCCAGCCGTGGCTGATCGCACTCGCAGATGCCTGCGGGAGTGCTTTCCCTCAGGGCGTACTGTGCTCGCACCATCCGGAGGTCATTGACTATCTCGGAGGCGACCGGGGCGTATTGCTGTGGCGGGACGGAGTGGGGCCTACGAGAGCGGAATCATTGGCTGAAGGGTTGGAGCAACTGAATCGCGGCGGTCCGCTAAAGCTCTCTCAGCTGATGGCCCGAGGATGGGAGCGGTGACGACTCGCCGAAGGGTGCATTACGTCCTGGTATGCGAGGATCAGCAGCACGAAACGTTCGCGCGCCGGTTCTTGAGGGAAGCGAGACTCGTAACGGACCCTTACCAGCTACGCGTAGAGCGCAGTCCCAGTGGCCGAGGAGCCGCTGACAGATTCGTTCAAGAAACGTACGTGACCGAACTGGATGCCGCCCGCCGGACTCATGTCTCTACGACCTTACTCCTTCTGACCGATGGCGACGCGGTGGGTGTCAATGGGCGGTTGCGCCGGCTGGAGGAGGCATGTAAGCGGCAGGGCGTGGCGGCTAGGTCAGCTGCAGATTGCGTGGCCGTGTTCATACCTACTTGGAACATCGAGACGTGGCTTGCCTACTTGGACGACGAGACCGTGGACGAGAGTCGGAAGAACTACCCTCGACTGGCGAAGCCGGGGGACTGTCGGCGACACGTCGGCGTGCTTGTGGAAATGTGCCGACAGGGGGCATTGCGCCCGCCCGCACCGGAATCTCTTCGGGCTGCGTGTAAGGAATACAGTGCGCGATTGCGCTGACGTAAGGTAGAGGTTGGTGGTTGCCGCGACTGGGGTGCCACGCAACATTCCTCCCAGCTTTCGCCCGGTTCCTCTTCTCCCTGGCGGTAGGCCCAACCGCGCCGCGAATCTTCGACAACCTGACGCCGCCCACCAAGCTCCTTCCGGCCCTTCAGTAGACGCTCGCCCTTTCGTCGCGCGTCTTTCGGATGGTGGTCCGATATGTCCCCACGTCCCTTGCCAGTCTAGCCCGAACCTCCATGTGGAACGGTGAGGCGTGCTTCCTAGCCGATCTGAGGGCCGCCAGAGCCTATCCACCAGCTTACATTGAAGAAGTCGGAATCGTGCGTGTCAAGAACAGAGAACGGGGAGGTGTCCTACGAGTACCCACCGAGTCCGAGAGGCTGACTGAATGAACTCCGCCAACCCCTTATGATCTCAGGGGGACGATCGAGCCATGGATTCCGTCCACCGACAAGGAGACTGTCGGATTGACTAGCCACGAGAGCGAGCACGCCATCGGAATCGGAAGGGTGAAGCGATGGGCTGGAATGGCAATCGCCGTAGGTTCGCGGCTGGCGGCTGTGCCCCGGACCTTGGCCCAGATGCCCAATGGGGTGTGGCGCAAGCTAGCGTCGCGCGGAACCAATATCAGTCCCGAAGCACTGTACGAACTCGTCCCAGCGGGCGTGAAGACGCGGACGGAAGATGTGTTGGCGTTCCTCGGAAAGCGCGATCTCAGCCATATCAAGTCCAAGCACCTCCACCCAGAGTTCGCAGACGACCCCAAGAACGTCCTGTTCGAGAAATGGCCGTGGAACCGCCGCCGCGGATCGCGGAACATGAAGCGATGGGAAGTGACCCGCGCCCGGCTGGACAACTTTGCCGAGGGGGTGGTCAAAGGCGCGCGCGCCACTACAGTAGCAGCGGCCAAGGGGGCGATCCTGGGCGCTCTGATGGAATTGCCTGTGTCAGCCGCCGAGAATCTCGTTCTCGTTCGTGGCAGGGGTAAGACCAAGAAGGAGGCTTGGACGGATGTGGCGCGGGACGTTGGCAAGAGTGCCGCGACCGGAGCGACGGGAACCGTGGTGGCGACGGGAATTGCCATGATCGGTGTTCCAATGGCTCCGGCAGTAGCAGTTCCGATTGCCGTGGTCGGGAGTACGCTCTACACATGGTCGGCAGCGGAACGGATATGGAAGGCGCGAGCCAACGTGGAATCGGAAGATGCTCTGGCAATGTCGGCCCGAGGTCTTGATCCCGACTCCGCGCCCGATCTCTCGACGGACGGTTGGCCGGAGAAGTTCGCCAAAGCCCCCGTACTGCGGGGCCATCCTCCGATGGCGCGACCGAGAGCATCGTCCACCATCCGGCTGTCCCAGCGAGACGGGGAAGACGATGACCCCTAACGAGTTCATTGCGAAATGGCACGCCTCGGAGCTGAAGGAGCGCTCCGCAGCGCAGGAGCATTTCATCGACCTGTGCCGCCTGCTCGGCGAACCCACACCAGCGGAGGCCGACCCCAAGGGGGACCACTACTGCTTCGAGCGCGGAGCTCTCAAGGACTCCGGCGGGGGAGGTTGGGCGGACGTGTGGAAGCGCCACTGCTTCGCTTGGGAGTACAAGGGGAAGCACGCGGACCTCGACGCCGCGTTCGACCAGTTGCGGCAGTACGCGCTTGCGCTGGAGAACCCGCCACTCCTCATCGTCTCCGACATGCGCCGGTTCCGGATCCGAACGAACTGGACGAACTCCGTGAGCAAGACACACGAGTTTGGACTGGACGATCTCGCGGACGCTGCCGTCCGGGACAAGCTCAAGTGGGCGATGTCCGATCCCGAGCGGCTGCGGCCGGGGGAGACCCGGCAGACGCTCACGGAACGGGCCGCCGAGACCTTCGCGCAGCTCGCGCAGTCGCTCCGGGACCAGGGCCACGCTCCGCAGGAGGTGGCCCACTTCGTCAACCGCCTCGTGTTCTGCATGTTCGCCGAGGATGTGGGACTTCTCCCCAACGCCATGTTCACTCGTATGCTGGAACACGCGCGCCAGCAGCCCGATGCGTTCGCGACACTGGCGCGCGATCTGTTCGGAGCAATGTCCGTTGGTGGCCGGGTAGGGTTCGAGACCGTGGAATGGTTCAACGGCGGGCTCTTCGAGGATGACACGACCCTCCCCATGGACAAGGCCCAGATCGAGACGACCCTGAAAGCGTCCGGACTCGACTGGTCCAACATCGATCCCTCGATCCTGGGGACGCTGTTCGAGCGGGGCCTCGACCCCGACAAACGCTCTCAGCTCGGGGCGCACTACACGGACCGGGACAAGATCATGCGGATCATCGACCCGGTGATCGTTCGGCCCCTGCTGGCCGAGTGGGAGACCGTAAAGGACCGGATTGCCCAGAGCATAGAGCGCGCGAACGCAGCCAGGTCAAAAGGTGTGGAGACGCGCCACCGAAGGCAGGCTGAGAATTCGCTCGGTGCGTTCCTGGAGCGGCTGCGAGATTTCACCGTGCTCGATCCCGCATGCGGGTCCGGCAACTTCCTCTACTTGGCGCTGCACGCTCTCCACGATCTGGAACATCGGGTGCAATTGGAGGCGGAGACGATGGGGCTCCAGCGCGGCTTCCCGTCGGTCGGTCCTGCGAACGTGAAGGGCATCGAGTTGAACGCCTACGCGGCCGAACTGGCGCGTGTGTCGGTGTGGATCGGTGAAATCCAATGGATGCGCCGAAACGGGTTCCCGGGTTCGCGGCAGCCGGTCCTCGACCCGCTGGAGACGATCGAATGTCGTGACGCGATCCTAACACCGGAGGAGGTTGAGCCCGATTGGCCGGATGCGGATGTCATCATCGGCAACCCCCCGTTCCTGGGCGGCAAGCGGCTCATCAGCAACCTTGGTGAGGAGTATGTCTCGAAACTGTTCCAAGTGTACGAGGGCCGGGTTCCTCGCCAGGCAGACCTTGTTTGCTACTGGTTCGTGAAGGCCGGAGAACACCTGCGCGGAAGGACCTCGAAACGGGTTGGACTGGTGGCGACCAACTCTATCCGCGGTGGAGCGAATCGCCGGGCGCTGGCGGAGGCGACCGGCGGCGGGCCGATCTTCGACGCTTGGAGCGACGAGCCGTGGGTGATTGACGGTGCGGCCGTGCGCGTTTCGCTGGTGTGCTTCTCGCGCGTGAACGAGGAACACACGCCGGAGGTTCGACTCGATGGCGAGACGGCGGACGAGGTCTTCACGGATCTGACGGCACGCCGGGACGGGGCGGGGGTCGATCTAACGAAGGCACGGCGCCTGGCCAAGAACGCGGGCGTGGCCTTTATGGGGGACACGAAGGGAGGTCCATTTGATATTCCAGGGGACTTGGCGCGGGAGTGGCTTCGCGCTCCGGCTAATCCGAACCGGAGGCCCAACTCCGACGTGCTGGCACCGTGGATGAATGGCATGGCAATTACGCGGCGGCCGACGGACAAATGGATCGTCGACTTCGGGCTGGAGATGCACGAAGGCGATGCTGCGCTCTACGAGGGGCCGTTCCAGTGGGTGAAGGAACACGTCCGGCCAACGTGGGACAAGCAGCGCGTCGCCGAAAGACGCGAGCATTGGTACTTACACCACCGACCGCGGCCGAAGATGTTGGAGGCTCTCGACGGCCTGTCGAGGTACATCGCCACCCCACGCGTATCGAAACATAGGCTCTTCGTCTGGTTCGACATCAGGGTTTCTCCCAACGACGCTTTGATTGCGATAGCCCGCGACGACGACACCACCCTCGGGATCCTGCACAGCCGGTTCCACGAGGTCTGGTCGCTCCGGAAAGGAACGAGCTTAGAGGACCGCCCGCGGTACACGCCGACCACGACCTTCGAGACTTTCCCCTTTCCAGAGGGGCTCTCGCCCGACGTCCCTCCGACCGACTACGCCAATGATCCCCGCGCGCAGGCCATCGCTTCGGCTGCTCGGCGGCTCGTCGAACTCCGGGAACGCTGGCTCCACCCTCCGGAGTGGGTGGAGTGGGTCGAGGAACCTGTTTCCGGCTATCCCCGGCGCCCGGTGCCGCGTGACGAGAAAGCCGCGATCGCGCTCAAGAAGCGGACCCTGACCAACCTCTACAACGCCCGGCCTCAGTGGCTCGTCGACGCTCATGCTCAGCTCGATGCGGCCGTGGCGGCCGCCTACGGGTGGCCCACCGACATCACGGACGACGCGGTGTTACGCGCACTGCTTACCCGAAACGGCGGGAAGGGGCACTGACGCAATCTGTCGGGGGGTAGCGAGCGTCAGCCCACAAGATGTTGTGGCGGGGCTTGAACAGCCCTCCGGAATCCGATAGAATACCGATCCTTTTCCTGAACCTCGTAGCGAAGGAGTAATTTCGTAATGGGTAACAGTCACCACGTAGTGCCGAATCCGGATGGCGGGTGGGACGTGAAGCGCTCGGGGGCGTCGCGAGCCAGCCGTCACTGCGACACGAAGGCGGAAGCTGTTGACGTTGGCCGGGAGATCAGCCGCAACCAGCGCACCGAGTTCGTCGTTCACCGGCAGAATGGAACCATCCAGCGGAAGGACAGCCACGGCAATGATCCGAGGCATATCCCCGGCTGAAGCCCGCAAGGGCCTTCATCTGCGCTACGCCAGATAACTCATGTCTCGACTGGGCCAGGGCGACCTGCGTTTCCGCAACTACCGGCTGGGGACCGTCTGGGTGAGCCGTGTGGCAGCTGATGTCGCGCTTCAGCCGCGCATCGGGCTGTCGGCAGGGTGTCAGGTGCAGGACTTATCCGCGACGGAGGAGTTCCCCGAGGGTGTGGCCGGGTTTACCATCGCCACGCTCGGCGGGCAGCTGCGCTGGCGGTCACAAACCGGCCCCGTGGTCGGCGACCTGTCCATCCCGAAGGGCCTCCAGTACCTCCGTTCGACAAACCACCCGCACGAACACACGTTCACGATCTGCTGTGATGTTCCTCACCATGTCCTGAGTCGTCTGGAGGCCGAACGGGGCGGGGCACCCCCGGTCTTCTGGATGGACTTGGCAGGCTCGTGGGCATTGGATGGAAGCATCCAGCCCATCTACCAAGACCCCTGGCGGTTCGAAGTACCTACGGACATGTGGCTCACGTTCCTGGCGGCATCTGGCTACGAGGACATCGACGTGGTCGAGATACGCCGTGTCCTGCAGGGGGGCGGAGACTTGCAACGGGCGGTCGACTACCTCAACGCCGCCCGCAATCTCGTGTCGAGCGACCCATCCAACGCCGTCGGGATCTGCCGCCTGCTGGTCGAGGCTGTAGAAAGGACACTTGAGGATCAGGGATACGGAAAGATCGCTGACTACCTGATATCCTGTACCGACGAGCGACGCGGCAAGCAGTACGGGCGTATCCTCTCGTGCGTCAAGCAAATCGCCAGCCTGAACCACCACGATTTTGGCCGGAGTAGCGTCTTCAGTCGTCCCGAGGCGCTGGCTCTTGTCCGAGTGTGCGAAGCGTTGCTCCTGATGGTGGGTAATTTGACGCCAGCGCCGCGAGCAGGTTTGGGCGAGGGTGACGCGGCTAGCATGCCCAGTCCGCTGGCCGCTGGCGGGGTAGGCCGATGACGAGATACTGGACGGATCAAGAGTATGGGGCTCAACCCCGGACAATTGATGTAGTCGACGAGCGCGTGTGGGAGGGTCTTCAAAGTCTCATCAGGATCGCTATCGACGACGGGTCCTTCGGTTATCGCTTTCCAGAAGAATGCCCTGACGGCGGGGCGGCTTGCGGCTGCAACTGGCAAGCGTTCGGTCAAGTGCTCCAGGCGGAGGTGCCGGGCATCGACTGGCCCCCGCAGAGTCAGGAACTGCCGCCCACCGATGCCATCCTGGACGTGCTGGGGTTCTGTGCGAGTGCCGTGGGGGAACCAATCAAGGGAACCTACCACCAGTTCTTCAAGCACCATCATCTGAGTTGGAACCGGGAAGCGGGCCTAGGACGGTTCCTGAGCGACGTCAACCGAATCTTCGCTCGAAACGGCATCGCTTACGAGTTCACACCCGATGGAAAGGCGCGAAGGCTATTGCCGGAGCCGCTTGCGGAAGCACTCAGATCGACAGTCTTCAAGACCGGGGACGACGAGACCGACCGGTTGCTTGAGACCGCCCGCCGCCGGATCGGGTTACCGAAGGAAGACGACCGCCGAGACGCTCTTGAGAAGCTCTGGGACGCGTTCGAGCGGTTAAAGACACTGGAGTCCGGTTCAGACAAGCGGGCGCAGGCGGAGGCCCTGCTTGATCGAGCCGCAGCCCCGGGCACGAGATTCCGCGAGATGTTGGGTGAAGAGGCTCTCGCTTTGACGAGAATCGGGAACACCTTTCGCATCCGGCACTCCGAGGTGGACCAAGAACGACTGATTTCGCTCGGGCAAGTGGACTACCTCTTCGGACGCATGTTCGCGTTCGTGCGGTTAACCCTCAAGGCCACCGGTCGGGGCGGATGATAGAGTATCGAGGGGCTCTCCCTTCCAATAGAAGGTGCGACCGATCCGGGTGTACGGCCCGCCTGGCACTTGGCGCATGCGGGACGGAAACACTCCTTGCTCATCGCCCAGGCGAGGCTCTTTGTGGACGGGCTCGCGGCGGAACGGGCCGGTGATCCCGAAGTCCGGTGGTTCGTGGCCTTCGACGGAGCTCAGTCTGAGGGGCTGGGGGCCGTTCGATCGAAGCACGCGACAATCAACCTCCAATGATCCCGTTGCTCCCGACTACATCCGCTAGGCCCATCGGTTCTCCGCTCAGCCGTTGCCACTAGGTTGGATGGCTGTAGCGCGACGGTGGCAACGCTGATAGCTTCCTTCCGCTGTGGGTTCCTAGGGAGTCAAACACGGCACCCGAGTGCCAACCCGAGGCGACCGCAGGGATGCGAATAGCGCTTGGCCTCACCCCCAAGCGACGCACTGTGCACCCAAAGAGGACACGCAGAAAGGGTCGATCACCAATGGACATAGCAGGGATGTGGGATGAAGTGAAGAGCAGCGTGAAGTCGTCGCTGGATCGCTGGGAAGAGAGTAGGAGTGCAATCAAGTCGCTGATGGACAACTGGCTGGCCACGCAGCAGAACGTCCGGCAGCTCCGGTCGGCGTGGCAGATCGCCAAGGACAACACCGAGAGGCTGGATGCCAGCCTCAAGAACGGGGAGAGGGTACTGAAAGCGAATCCCCAAGCGGCAACTCCAGCCATTCGTAGCGAGCTAGACGAATTGAAGGAATCGGTCGGGGAGGTATTGGAAGAGATCAATAGCCTTGGGCCTCTCCTGTCGAAGATGGATGACGCTCTCACTGGCGTTACCGAGGAATACCAAGACCTTTAGTCCGATGGATTTCACTGATCTGTCTGCCGTCGTGAACATTGGTCGGGCGGTGACCGAGGCGGTGGGATTTTTTGTGAAGCGCGTCCGCGCAATGGGTGATGACGCGGGGGGACTGGCCGACAAGGCCCTGGAAGCGACCAGAGATATCGGAAGGGTCGCGCAATCGGGGATGACCGACCAGGACATGGAGGTGATCGAGGCCACCGTTGGCCGAATAGGGGAAACCGTTCAGTCAGTCAGGTCCAAGGTAAACCATCTAGCGATCTTGCCGGGCGGCGAGATTGCTGAGAGCACGGCTAGGCAGTTGGATAACACTGCAACCAAAGCCAACGATCTGCTGGCGAGCATCGACTTCGAACTCGCGATAATGGTGGCGGTGCTGAAACACCTGCCCTGAATGATGCCATGAGACTGCGGGGCCATGCGGGGGAAGCTTCTTGGACATTCTTCTCCCACCCTTCTCGCACGCGGTTGCGTGCGCGCAGACCGGGGACCGCTACAGGCGCTTGGTCTTCCAGCCAAGGCAACGCGGCGACCAAAGTGCGGCACTCAAGCTGGACGGCTGGTTGCGGGCATCCAATGCCCGCCAAGTGCCCTCCATTTGACCCTATTTCCCCGCCATTTCAGCACTGCAAACCCCGACACACACCAACGGCAAGAAGCGCAGATCGTGCAGTCCCAGTTAGACTTACGTGATTTTCTGCCGTGATTCGCGTCCCGATTTGATCGCTTTGGGAGCAGGAGGTCGCCGGTTCGAATCCGGCCGCCCCGATTGGAGTTGCGTGATTTTTTGGGGTTCGATGTTCGCCAATTGTGTCCGCTAATTGGACGCGGAGCCAACCCCACGGTACTCCTCGATGGCCTTTCTGAGCCGGTTACTACAGAAATTCCGCTGTCAAGGCCGGTCCACGGGCGCTGAGGACCTCATGACAGAGGATCGGGGCGACCGCGTGGGGGGCGTCGTGTAAGCAGCGTCTTCCCGGCTCCAGCGCGCGTAACGCTGGCTGCGGCGTAAGCCGAATGTAATCTACACATGACCCTATGTCATGCGGGGTTTACATTGGAATTCAGTTGCCGACTTGCGTCCCGGGCTGAAAGCGAGAGGAGTGAGACTGATGGGAGCCTTCAGGTTCCTTCTGGTGCCCTTGGTACTGCTGCCCCTGGGTTGTGAATCGGGTTTGCCTCCGCTCGAAACCGGGGGATCGATCTTCACGATCGGTGGCCGTCTGCGTCCCGCAACCCTGATTCGCCCCAAGGACTATGTCGTCGGCACGCCGGTCCCGGTCGTGATCCTGTTGCACGGGTACAACGGCCACTCCGGTGGCATCGATCGGTACTTCGGTATCTCGAGACGGGTCAACCACGACCAATTCGCGGTGATCCTGCCGGAGGGGACCAGGAACCTCTCGGGACAGAGGTTCTGGAACGCGACCGATTACTGTTGCGATTACTGGGACTACGATCCCGACGACGTAGGGTATCTGAACAGCCTGTATGAGCAAGCTGCCTACTACGTCGCTACCGACGGCGTGTATGTGCTCGGGTTCTCGAACGGCGGCTTCATGGCTTACCGGATGGCCTGCGAGTCGATGCAGGGGCTGAAGGGGATCGTGAGCCTGGCGGGAACCACATTCCACGATCCGAACCGCTGTGCGGGGGCCACACCGATCCCCGTTCTGCACCTGCACGGTACGAACGACTCCACCGTCTGGTACCGCGGCGGGTTCCGAAGAAGCGAGGCCGGCGACTTCCACTATCCCGGAGCCCCCGAGGCGGTGGAGCGTTGGGCTGTCCGCGCGGGGTGCGATGTGGCTGCCGCCCAGAACCTCGAGCCGATCGACCTGGTTCTCAGCCTCCCCGAGGAGGAGACGCTGCCACTGCGGTACGAGGCCAATTGCGGAGACGGAATCCGACTGGAGCTCTGGACGATAGACGGTGGGCCGCACGTTCCCAACTTCGACTCGATCGAGCTCGGTCGCCGCCTTATCTCGTGGCTGTTCAGCAACTAGGCCGCTTGCAGGTCAAGGTGACGGAGCTGTCAAAGCAGGGAGATGAGGGGTCGCCAGGACACGATGCGGTACCGGAGACGGTGCTTCATGGCTGGCGCGGTCCTCCTGGGGTCGTCATGTACCAACCCGCGGGGCGGTTCTAGCGCTTGACAACTACGACACGATGTCGCACTATACGATAGAATGTCGTAGACAGTCCCAGGAGACAACCGCCGATGACAGTACCGAAGCTTGCGAACGCGGAACTCGCGGTCATGAACCAGGTCTGGGAGGAGGGGAGTGTGACGGCCCGCCAGCTCCGGGAGCAGCTTTACCCGGACGCCAGGAAACCGATGCATGGCACGATCCAGAGGCTGCTGCAGCGGTTGGAGGACAAAGGATTCGTTGACCGGGACAGCGACCGGGCCGCTCACCTCTTTTCGCCGCGGATCAACCGGGCGGCCTATGCCGCGGGTCGCCTGGAGTCCCTGGCTGATCAGGTGACCGGCGGCTCGTTCGTGCCGATGATCACGCACCTGGTGGAGGAGCGGAAACTCTCCGACGCCGACATGGAACACCTGCGCCGCCTGCTGGAGGAGAGATGACGGATCTGGCCCTGCAGATCGCCGGCAGCAAGCTTACGATATCGATCGTCCTCGGCGGTGCGGTGTGGCTCGCGGCGGCGGGCGACCGACGGCCGCGCCTGTGCCACGCACTCTGTCTCATGCTGCTCTCGGCTCTGCTCGTCCCCCCGCTGATCGCCATCCCCCTGCTGGGGCCCGAACTCCCTGCCGCCGTGTCGGTAGACCCCGGGCTCGCGGTGGCCGCTTCCCCGGTGGGCGCCGATGCCCCGTCCGTTGTCGCCGGGGACGCCGTGGAAGGACCGTGGTTTGTGCGCATCGCAAGGGCCGGGTTCGTTCCCCTCTGGATCCTCGGCGTTGCGGCAGTCCTGGGTTGGACGGTAGTGCGGGCACGACTCTTCCACCGCTTCCTGCTGGGAGCCTCGAGCGAAGCCCCGGCCGCATTACAGCGCGAGGCGAGCGAGATCGCGCACACCCTTGGCCTCGCGACGGTTCCGGCGATCTACACGATTGACGCGCTCATTTCTCCGATGGTCTGCTGGAGCGGCGGCGCAGTGCGCGTGTACATCCCGTCAGCTCTCCTTCGGGGTATGGAACCCGCCCAGTCACGTTGGATTCTGGCGCATGAACTGGCGCATGTCCGGCGCCGCGACCACCTCGTCCGCTGGCTGGAGTGGCTCGCATGCACGGCGTTTTGGTGGAACCCCATTGCGTGGTGGGCGCGAAGACGGCTCCGGTCCGCTGGGGAGATGTGTTGCGACGCCACGGTCGTACGCGCCTTCGACTGCTCCCCTCGCGCCTACGCCCGCGCGGTGATGCGTGCGATCGAGCTTGTTCGCACGGGGGGAGAGCGTCGCCCTACCACTTTCGCCAGCGCCTTCGACAGCGGCCACCAGCTGCGCATACTCGAGCGGAGACTTCGAACGATCTTGACGAACAGGCCCAATGCGACCCGTCCCCCCGCGCCACGCCTCGCAATGCGGGGCGGATTCGTGGCCCTCCTGGCCCTGGGTCTCGTCTACTGCGGCGAGCAGCGCTCACCGACCGCCCTTCGATCGCCCGGCGCGGATCCGCCACTTGCCGAGGTGCAGCGGCAAGTCGATCAGGTAGCCGAGTACATGACATCGCTTCTCCGCTCGCGTCAGGGGGACGGAGGCTCGATGGCCCGCGTGCCCAGGCATCCCGACGAGGTCTGGATTGAAGCGCACGACCTTCGCTCGACCTCGGATGGGGAGTCGACCGTACCCGAGTTGGGATTGCTTCTTGTCGAGTACGACGAACGGGTACCCTACTGGGAGAATGAAGCGCTGTGGACCTCCATTGCCGAACTGCCCGCGAGTGATCGAGACGCGGAATTCCTGGTTGCCAGGCAGGTCGGTGGCGGGTGGACCTTTCTCGACAAGGTTCCCGAGGATTCAGGCTCAACGCTGCATCTCATCGGTCGAGTGAACTGAAAAGGGTGAATTCGGAATGTCCCGTCCGTCCAGTCAGATGTTGAGACGCATTGTACTTGCCGCAGCCCTCACAGCCGGCCTCGGGGCATGTGAAGGCGCCTACCGTGCTGGCGGTCTTCAGGACAGTGATCGGTTGATCACGCTTGCGATGGATACGGTGTATCACATCGGTATTACCGAGGGCGAACACGACTTTGTCCGGATTTCATCTGTCGGTTTCGACGCTTCAGGACGGCTTCATGTACTGGACACCGATGCGCATGAAATCACGTCCTGGGACGCCGATGGCCGGATAATCCGGCGTTTCGGGTCGAGGGGCGACGGCCCGGGCGAATTCCGGACCCCGCGGGGTGCCTACGTGTTTCGGGACGGCACGGTCGCGGTTCTGGACATCGGGCATCGCGCTCTTGTGACCTTCGATTCGGCCGGCCGGCATGTGGGGAACATTCGATTGGCGCGGCCTGTCCCGGGCAACGGCGCGGTTGTGCTGGAAGGCGCGCGGCTGGTTGGGCCCCATGACCCCTGGATGACCAGCGGCAACGTGCGTGACAACGAGCGGCCGGTATACCGGTTTTCCCTTGAGAACGACTCTCTCGGATCCGAACTGCTTTTCGTCGCCTGGCGCTCGACCGAGGACGGCGTGAGCTTCGTCCCCTCCCTGCGCCAAGCTGCGCTTCCCGACGGCCGGATCGTGGCCGCCGATTCAGCCGTGGGGTACCGAATTGACATCATCTCCACCGAGGGGGTGGTCGACGGTACCCTTGAACGGCCAGTCGCCCCGTGGCCGGTTTCCGAAGAAGTGATGGAAGCCGAGCGCGAGCGGCTGATCGCGGGTCTCCTGGATGAGAAAGGACTGGCTCGGGCCATGGAGGAGATGCAAGCCGCGATGGGAATCAGGCTCCGGGAAGTCGACCTGTCCCAGACCATGGAAAACTCCCGCGCCCTTATCGCGGAGCGTCGCTTTGCCAGTCACGTTCCGGTGATCGATCGCCTGCGAGCGGACTGGGACGGCCGGATCTGGGTTGCCCGGAGCGACTCGACGGGAGGGGGGGACGGACCGATCGATCTGATCACCGTGGACGGCGGGTACCTGGGCAGTTGGCACCCGGGAGACCTCGGACTTCCGGCGGCGTTCGGCCCGGATGGATTGATGGCCTACCGGCGAACTGACGAATTCGGAAGGCAGAGCATCCTGGTCGTGCGATTGGATCGGGAGAAGCTGGATTGACCCGATCTTCCCCCCATCACCCGCATGGGCGCGGTACGCTGGGATTCGCGTCCCGTGCGGATCGATTTGGGAGCAGGAGGTCCCCGGTTCGAATCCGGCCGCCCCGCTTCGATTTGCGCGATTCGTTTCTCGACGATGGCAACGTATGGCACGCGTCACGAATCATTTCCGGGGACGCGCCGGGGACGGTTCAGCCGATAGCCTTCCACCGTTTCGACGCCGATATCGTGGTCGTAGTTACTCGCCAGAAGAAGGTCATTCCCGATCCAATGGACAAACTCCGCGGGAACCGCCAAGGTACCCAGCCAGCGGCCCTGGGGGTTGAAGATGCTCCACTCACTTAATTGACGCTGCATGTCCCAGGTGTCCTGTGTCCACAGATTGCCTTCCGCGTCCACCAGAAGGTGGTAGATGGCCGGGTGATCCCGTCTTGGAAACTCGGGCACGGCGACACGATCCCAGCCGTTGAGCGACAGCAAGCGATCAATGTAGTCCTCGATCTCTCCGTCGGTGATGGGGATTGAATCGACGAAGCGTCTGAAGATTCGCTTCAGAACGCCGTTGGCCGAAAACTGATGAACTTCGTGCCGGTCCGCATTGGTGATGTAGACCTGCGGTGGCGTGTCAGCACCCACAGCGATGGAGTTGGCCTGGAACGGAAGCATATACCAGTACCCGCCCTCGGTGGCCAGCACCTCCTCGCCCCCCCACCAACCGAACGAATGAACAGAGTAGGCCGAATCGATCCTGACATATCCACGCGGGTGGCGGAAGATCGTCCCCGCCGTTGTCGGGCGGCGCCAGTTCGGCCGTGACAATCTCAATAGGAAGGATCCGTCGGGAAGGGGCAGGTATACCGATTCACCGGGAGCCTCATCGCTCGTCCGCACGGCATCAATGACCGAGCGCGCGTCGATTCTCCTTTCCTGCAGCAGATTGCCTGCCGGATCGTAGTGGCTGGTTCGACCGAATCCCAGGCCCCACAATACAATCGTATCCCCCGGGAGTACCTGGAGGTGCAGTGGGTAGTCATGCTCACCGGGCCCCTCCCCAGCGCGCACGAAGGACGTGGACAGGGCGCCCGAACGTTCGAAGACCAACACCTTCCTGTCGCCACTCGGTGCAAGCAGGACTACCCTGCCGTCCGAAAGAGGTGCGGCCGCGATTATCTGCCAGACCAGGTGTGAAGAATCGTTGGCCGTAGCGCTGTGCCCGCCGAGGATGAACTCGGGTTCGGGGTCGACGGTCCAGGGCTCGGCGGTGTCCCAGGCCGGCGCGTGGTTCTCGACGATCTGGACGCCCAACGAATCCTCGACGATGACGTCCGGCACCTGGACTTCGGGCGAGGGGGGACTACAGCCACCAGCGGCAAGGATCGGAACCAGGGCAAAGAGCAGCCGCGACCGGCGAAGTCGTGGCCTTGAGATCGCCAATGAGCGCCTGCGGCTACGAGTCCCATGACGTGCAACCGCAGACGGACGGGGGCTGGATTCTCTACCTGTGTCGATCAAATCCTACCCTCCGTCCTGCTGCTCAAATCGCGGGGCTGCCGAAGTCCCTGGTGCGGGATGGAAGTGAGAAGGACCGGGGTTCCGACTAGCCCCCCTCCTACGGCGACAGACTCAGCGCAAACACCAGAAACGCCCGGTTCCCGCTATCCGAATCGGACGGATTCACGATGTAGGACACACTGACCGGCGGCGCGAACGAGTCCGTGATCGGGAGTTCCGCGCTGGCCGTGATGCCCAGGTTCACAAGCGCGAAGCCCTCGGTGGCGTAGAATCCGCTCTCGCCCGACACCGCGCCCGCGTGGAGGCCCAGTTCGACATCGCCCGCCGTGAAGGGCACGCTCGCCTCGAAGTAGACCGGCTTGTCATCGTCCAGCACCAGCCCCGCGTAGAGCGACACGGGGAAGGCCTCCGAGCCGGATACCGCAACCGAGACCTCCTGGGTGTGTGCGTCCTTGTCGCGGAATCCGTCGGCGCGTGGTCCGGGGAAGTAGTAGTCCGTCATTCCCACGGCGAAGCTGGCGCCCGAAGCGGTTTCATAGGTGTAGGTGGCCCAGAGGTCGTTCTCGTTGGCGCCGGATCCGGACGCACTGATCGAATACGATCCCCACGCGCCGAATTCGAGTCCTCCCAACCCGATGGTGAGCCCGGGCTGAACCGACATGGATTCTCCGAAATCGAGGCCGCGCCACACGTAGCGGCTCACGATGTCGGCTCCGATGGAGGCCGACTGGGCCGTGACAGGTCCTGCGAGGACGGCGGACGCAACGAGGACTACGGCCGGCAGGGCGAGGCGGTGGCGGACGGGGCTGGCAACGGTATGCGACATTGGGTGAGCTCCTTTCGGTGAGCTGGGGGGTGAGGCAATGGTCAAATATGGGTCTCGTCGGTAACGATTTTGCAATGACTCGGCCTTTCCTGGAGGGTAACCGTCACTTCAGGCGTCAGCACCGACTCCGCCGATCCCTTGTAGACGCCGCGGGTGGGGGGCACGTCGGTGTAGTCCCGGCCGACCGCCACGCGAATGTGGCGTTCGCCGTCGCCGCTGTTGTTCGCCGGATCCAGCCCGGTCCATCCCAGGTCGGGAAACCAGCACTCCACCCAGGCGTGACTGGCGGCGGGGGCGGCTCCGTCGGTGTGAGGGCCAAGGTAACCCGAAACATAACGGCACGGGACGCCCCAGATCCGCATGATCGAGGCCATGACGTGGGCGTAGTCCTGGCACACCCCGCATCCGGTCTCGAGAATGTTCTCGATCGGCGAATCGGCCGCCGTGCTGCCGGGTGTGTATTCGAAGGTCCGGTGGAGCGTGTCGCTCAGTTCGAGCGCACTCGCGAGGGGGTCGTCCCCCGGCCCCAGTTCGTGGGTGCGCATGAAGCGGTCGAGGGCGGGGGAGGGGCGGACGAAGTGGCTGGGCTGCAGCATGAGCCAGAGCTCGGGATCGTTGATCCCCCGCCCGAGACGGTCCCACCCATCGGACCCAAGGCTGTCAGGCACATTGCGTTGAGGATCCGTCTCCACCGTGGAGCGGGCACGTACGACCAGATGCTCATGGGAACCGGGACGGTCCAGGAAATGGCCCTTGTTGTTGAACGGGCCATCGAAGGAGAAGACCGGTCCCCCCGGTTCGGTCTCGATCGAAAAGTCGAGCAGCACCTGCCGGCGGTCCTGCAGGGGCCGGACGTACAGGGTCATGACCGAGGAGTGCACCGGCGCGCTGTAGCGGAAGTCCAGCGTGTGCTGGATCGCGTGCCGGGCGATCACGTGGGCAATCCTTCCGCAACGGGGTAGTCGACGTAGGCGGCGATTACCCGGTCGTGCAGGGTCTGGCCATCGTCGGCCAGCCGCTCGAACAGGCTGGATCCCGTCGCATCGCCCGCACCATGGGCTGCCACGACCTGTCCCGCATCGGCTTCGACCACGGCCGCCAGTCGCAGCGCCATGCGATGAGGGGGCGCCAGAGGGTGCCGGTTGCCCAGCGGATCGATCCCCTCCAGCAGGCCCTCGATCCGCTGCAGGGAGAACCGCAGGGAGCGGGGGACCTCGGGGTCGCGGATCATAAGGTCGAGCACCTCGCCGCGTCGGACGCTCATGGTGTAGCGGCGACAGTAGAGCTCGTACGCGCCGCATACCCGTAGCAGGTCGGCCCACGAGAGCGCGGGTCGCTGCTCTGGCGCACACCCGATGCGGTCCCAGGTGTCGAGAAGCTTCGTCTGGTGTTGAAACCGTTCCACGAAGCGGCCCAATTCGAGAAAACCCCAGGCGTCGTCGCGAGGCATGACCGCGTCCACCACGCCCGCCAGCAGCCGCAACCGGTCGATGCCCTCGGAGACGAGCTCGGCCGGTCCCACCTTCCAGGCACGGGGGAAATCGCAATCCCTGAGCCACAGGTAGCCCCGGTTCAGACAGGTCCACACCCGTAGAGGCAGCAGCGGACGAAGCTGGCTCGCGTTCGCGCGCGCCGTCCGCCAGCACGAGATCATCGAGTCCGGGACGGTGTCGTTCTCGACCAGCGAGCCCGCGAGCGTATAGGCGTCGGCCATCAGAAATGCCTCGGCTTCGTCGGCGTCGGCGGGGGTGACCGGAGGGGACTGGCCCAGCGTTCGGTAGAGCACCTGCCAGCCCAGCGCCAGCTCGTCGGCCGGCGTGTCCACCAGTCCGGCAAGCTGGTGGCGGAGCAGCCGGGCGGTGTGTTCGGTCCGTTCGATGTAGCGGCCCATCCAGTAGAAGTCCGCGGCCGCGCGCGCGAGCATGGTCGAGCCTTTCCCCCGTCGTCAGTCCCGCAGGACCCAGAGGTCCTTGCAACCTCCGCCCTGGCTGGAGTTCACCACCAGGTTGCCCTTCTGCAGCGCAACGCGACAGAGTCCCCCCGGCACGACGCTCTGTCCGTCCCGTCCGTGCAGCGTGAACGGGCGCACATCGACATGGCGCGGCTGGAGGCTTCCGTCCACGAAACAGCCCGCCCGGGAAAGGTCCAGAACCGGCTGCGAGATGAAGTTCGCGGGGTCCGCGCGCAGCCGGCCGGCGTACTCCTCGCGTTCGCGCGCCGTCGACTGCGGCCCGACCAGCATGCCGTAGCCGCCGGAGCCGCCCACCTCCTTCACCACCAGATCCCGCAGGTTGTCCAGGGTGTGGGCGAGGTCTTCGGGCCGGCGGCAGAGGTAGGTTTCCACGTTGGCCAGGATGGGCTCCTCGGCCAGGAAGTACCGAATGATGTCGGGAATGAAGGCGTACACCGCCTTGTCATCGGCGACGCCGGTGCCGGGCGCGTTCGCCAGAACCACATTGCCCGCGCGATACGCGTGAAACAGGCCGGAGGCCCCCAGGATCGAATCCCCGCGGAAGGTGACCGGATCGATGAAGTCGTCGTCGATCCGGCGATAGATGACGTCGATGCGCCGCAGACCCGAAGCCGTGCGTGCGTACAGGTTCGCGTTGTGTACCACCAGGTCGCGCCCCTCGACGAGGTCGGCCCCCATCTGGCCCGCCAGGAAGGCGTGCTCGTAGTACGCCGAGTTGTACCGTCCCGGGGTGAGGACCGCCACCCGCGGCGTTCCTGCCCGCGCACTCAGGGACACGAGCGTCGAATAGAGGCGTTCGGGGTATGCGGAGACTTCGCGCACCCGGTGCTCGCGGTACAGGATGGGGAGGGCCCGCTTGGTTGCCGCGCGGCAGGCCAGCATGTACGACACGCCGGACGGGACCCGCATGTTGTCCTCGAGCACGGCGAAGCCCCCGCGCGTGCGAACGATGTCGGTGCCCCCGACGGCCACGTAGACGTCGTGAGGCACCTTCACACCGCGCATCTCGACCCGGTACTGCGGACAACCGAGCACGAGGTCCGGGGGGATCACGCCATCGCGCAGCGACTTGCCCTCGTTGTAGATGTCGCGCAGGAAGAGGTTCACCGCGCGCATTCGCTGCTTGATCCCGTCCTCGATGTGTTGCCATTCGGCGGCCGTCAGGATGCGCGGCACGCAGTCGATCGGGATGATGTGCTCGGACACCTCCTTCTGGCCCAGAACCGTGAAGGTGATGCCTTCGTGAATGAAGCGGCGGTGCACGCTGTCCTGCACCCTGGCCAGTTCCTCGGCGGGAACCCGGGCCAGCATTTCGCCCAGGCGGCGACAGGCCGCGCGGGCCGTGCCGTCCTCCCGGAACAACTCGTCGAAGAAGCGGGGATCCAGATCGTAGTGCGCGAATGCTCCCGACCCGGCGGTGCCGGCAACTTCGCGACCGTTGCCGACACCGCCCATGGTGGTAGCTTCAGGGGCGTTCAAAGCGTTCCCGGCCTCAGTCGGGATCGCGGTAGTCACCGCCGTCTTCGGGGTCCACCATCAGGACGAACTCGGGGTACGCGTCCATCCCGAGTTCGGCCGAATCCTGGCCAATCTCCTCGACGCTCCGGGAGACCCGGACGCCCATCGTCTTCTCCAGCACGGTCCAGACAATGAACGACGCGGTGAAGACGAAGGCGCCGACGCTCAGCACACCGATCAGCTGAGGCACGAAGCTGACATCGGGGGCCTTGATGCTGGCGGCCAACGTTCCCCAGATGCCGGCGAAGAGGTGTGCGGGGACGGCCCCGACCACGTCGTCGATTCTGTAGCGCTCAAGCACCTTCAGGCCGAACGTACAGACCAGCGCGCCGACCGCGCCGATGAGGATGGCCCACCTGCCGTCAAGGATGTTCGGTCCCGCCGTGATCGCCACCAGTCCCGCGATGGCGCCGTTCAGCCCGGCGAAGAGATCCGTGCGCCCCAGGATCGGCTTCGACACCAGGATCG
The DNA here is from genome assembly GCA_965208295.1 of Longimicrobiales bacterium. GTDB lineage: Bacteria > Gemmatimonadota > Gemmatimonadetes > Longimicrobiales > Gaopeijiaceae > Bin94. The sequence continues at coordinate 4,489,822 of OZ242328.1, forward strand.
CGGTGATCACACCGGCCGCGGCCGCCAGGTTGGTGTTGACGAGTACGTTGCTCATCCCGACGGCGTTGGCCGCGCCCCCGAGGGCCAGCTGCGAACCCCCGTTGAAGCCGAACCAGCCCAGCCACAGGATAAAGATGCCGAGCGTGACCGCGGGGATGTTCGACGGTGCAGTCAGCTTCACGGAGCCGTCCTTGCGGAACTTGCCCCATCTGGGTCCAACAACGAGGGCCCCCGCGAGCGCGGCCCAGCCCCCGGTCGAGTGAACGATCGTGGAGCCGGCGAAATCGATGAAGCCCAATTCGTAGAGCCATCCCTGGCCCCAGGTCCAGGCGCCCACGATGGGGTAGATGACGGCGGTGAGGATCGCCGTGAAGACGAAGAAGGCCCATAGGTTCACCCGCTCGGCCAGCGCGCCTGAGACGATCGAGGCCGTGGTAGCCACGAAGACCATCTGGAAGAACCAGTCGGAGGTGACGGCGTAATCATTGGCCACCACTGCGGCCGCGGCGCTCGCGTCGCCGCCCAGCAGCGCGATCTCGTCCGCCGAGGGTCCGTAGAACCAGTCGAGCGCCCCGATGATTCCGCCGCCAACGTCGGTGTACATCAGACCGTAACCGACGGTGTAGTAGGTCAGCCCCGCAATCGAATAGAGTCCGATGTTCTTGAGGCAGATGACCGAGGCGTTCTTGGACCGGACCGAGCCGGACTCCAGCATCGTGAAGCCCGCGCACATCCACATGACCAGCGCGCCCCAGATGAGGAATGAGAAGGTGTTGAAGACGAACGCCGTCTCCTGCGCCGAGTCCTGAACCGCGGCCGCCACGCCCGTCGGCGCGGCGAGCAGGCCCGCCAGGGCGAGGACTCCGGCAAGGACCGCGATACCGCCGGGGCGGTGGAGGCGAACAGGGGACCATGGAGTGAAGGTGGGTGCGTTCATTGGCTCTCCAATCGGTTGCGGGGGCGTGCGGTTGGTCCGGCATATTTTCGGCCAACTGTCAATAGGGGGTCAACATACGGCCCTGGTACGCGTTCGCAAGTGCGACGGTGGCGGGGGATGGGCAGACGACGCCCTCAATGAGCGGAGTGGGGGGGGAGGCGGGAGAACCGGCTGGTGTGAGATCCGGTTTTGGAGCAGGGGTCCCGAGAAAAACCGGGTATGACGGAAGGGGCCGACCCAAGCGCAATGGATCGGCACCAGACAACCCTCCCCGCCCCCGTTGTTCCGCTCGGAAACGGGGGCGGGGAGTCGACAGCCCGCGCGCTACTTGGAGAAGCTGGCCCGCGCCTCGTCGGCCGTCGCGAAGACCTTGGTGAGGCGAACGAATCCGCTGACCTCGAGTACTTCGCGGATGTGATCCGGCACGGAACAGAGCGCCAGACCACCGCCGGCCTCGTTCGTTTTCCTGATCGCGATCAGAAGCACGCGCAGTCCGGCACTGCTGATGTAGTTGAGGCCACCGCAATCGACCACGAGGCTGCTTACCCCCCGGTCGATGATCGCGCTCAGCTCCTCGTCGAAGTCCTTGGCATTCGCGGAATCAATTCGACCGTCGACCACCGCGACGGCCGTGCTTCCGGAGTAGCTGGTCTCCACATTCATGTTTGGTCCTCCTGGTGCGCCCCTAGTGGCTGCACGAGGTAAAGGCGGTTCCAACCGTCCACCCGCTCGTAGTTGAGCGCGTGAACGAACGCCTTGGTGAGGTGAATGCCGAGTCCGCCCACATGGCGGTCCTCGGCGGAAAGGTTCAGATCGGGTGCGGGCGCGTCCCGCAACGGGTTGAACGGCCGGCCGTTGTCCTGAAGACGGGCCTCCAGCCTTTCGTCCGTGAGGTGCAGAGCGAGTGTGATCACGGGTGTGACGTTCTCGCCCTCGAAGGCGTACGACACGACATTCGTCAGCAGTTCATCGAGGGCCAACTGGAACTTGAAGGTCAATCCCATCGGCAGCTCGTGCTCGAGGGCGAACTGCTCGAATTGCTCGACCGCCTTTCGGGGTTCGTCCTTGTCGAGCCCGATTTCCAGATCGATGTTGGCGTCCACCGTGATTCCTCCGGGTTCAGAGTACCGGCTCAAAGGGACCTGGCCCCAATCTCCCGCCAATGATCCGCCGGGAAGGAACCCGGCTGCGGCAAGGGTGTCGAAACACGTAAGCGTAGCTCCAGTGAGAGGCTGCGGGGATGCGCGAGCGTACAGCATCCTAACATATCGGGCAAGTAACCCCAGGTCCAGAAGGCACGCAAGACTTGTCCGGTTGGAGGAGTCCGTCCAATCGTGCCGATCTGCTTGACGGAACCCCGTAGCCGTCCGGATATTGGTCCCCGGAGCCGCAGAGGTATCCGGTTCGGGTATTCCCCATTTCGGACAGACCAGGGGTCGCCCGACGTGTAGGGTCCATCCGCCCATGCCAGTCCCGTGGTGGGCAGAATGGTGCGCAGTGCTTAGACTTATGGGTTCACCTTGCCGGAGGGGACGGCGCGCGCGAGCCCCCGTGTGACCCGATCCCTCCACATCCCCAACCTGGATGCGACTTGATGGCGAAGATTCTGGTCGTTGACGACGAGCCTGATCTGGAACTCCTCCTCCGCCAGAAGTTCCGGCGGAAGGTCCGAAAGGGTGAGCTGACCCTGGTCTTCGCCCAGAACGGGGTCGAGGCTCTGGAGCAACTCAAGGTGCATCACGATGTCGACATGGTATTGTCGGACATCAACATGCCCCAGATGGACGGTCTCACGCTCCTGCACCAGCTGAACCAGCTGAACTACGATCTGCGGGCGGTGATCGTGACCGCGTACGGGGACATGAAGAACATTCGCACCGCAATGAACCGCGGGGCGTTCGATTTCGTCACCAAACCCCTCGACTTCAAGGACCTGGAGACCACCATCTCCAAGACCCTTTCGCACCTGGAGGTTATGCGGGAGGCGCTCCGCTCGCGGGACGAGCTGGTGGCGCTGCGTCAGGAACTCGGCGTGGCGGCCCGTATGCAGGAATCGATCCTGCCCACGAGCTTCCCGGTAGATCCCCGCTACGAGATCCACGCCTGGATGACGCCGGCCAAGGAGGTGGGCGGCGACTTCTACGATTTCTTCAAGCTCGAGGACGGACGCATCGGTATCGTCATGGCGGACGTGTCGGGCAAGGGAGTGCCGGCGGCGCTCTTCATGATGGTGAGCCGCACCCTGATGAAGGGGACCGCCATCGGCGAGAACGATCCGGCGAAGTGTCTGGAGGAGGTGAACCAGCTGCTGGTGGAGTCCAACGAGCAGTCCATGTTCGTGACGGTCTTCTACGGGAGCTTCGATCCGGCCACCGGCATCCTCGAATACGCGAACGCGGGACACAACCTGCCCTATGTCGTCAAGGCGAGCGGGGAAGTACACCCAATCGAATGTGACTCGGGACTGGTTCTGGCGGTCATGCCGGGCTTCGAATTCCCCGGTGGGTCCCTCCAGCTGGAGCCCGGCGACGTGGTGTTCTTCTACACCGACGGCATTACCGAAGCCATGGACGAGGAGGGGGTCGAGTTCGGGGACGACGAGCTGGCCGCCGTCCTCGAGGAGGTCGCGGGTTCGAGCGCGGCGACCTTCAACCGCAAGGCGGTGGAGGCGGTCCAGGAGCACGCCGGCGAGGCCGCGCAGTCCGACGACATCACCTGTCTGACGTTGAAGTTTCTGAGGGAGTCGTAGTGAGCATGTCCCCGGGTCGGGCGGCTACCGGGATCATCGCCGCGGCGGCGGTGGCCTGTGCCTTGTCGGCGCCGGGGTTGCAGGGGCAGGAGGTGGAGATGGCGTCGGGTGGGGACGGGGTGTTTCCCGATTCGATTGTTTTCGGCCAGTCGGCGGCGTTCAGCGGGGCTGCACTCGATCTGGGCAGCAATATGCACATGGGAGTTCTCGCCGCCTTCGAGGAAGCGAACAGGGCCGGGGGGATTCACGGCCGCGTGCTGCGTCTCGTCACGGAGGACGACAGGTACGAGGGCGAGCTCGCGATTGCGAATACACGGAAGCTCATCGCCGACGGAGTCTTCGCTCTGATCGGCGCGGTAGGTACGCCCACTTCCAGGGTCGCATGGGGGATCGCCAGCGCTGCCCGGGTGCCCTACATCGGGGCGTTCACCGGGGCTGGGCTCCTGAGGGGGACGGACCAGCCCTATGTGGTCAATCTGCGGGCGTCCTACGTCCAGGAAACCGAGGAGATGGTGAAGCGACTCACCGAGGATCTCGGCTTCAGCCGCATCGCGATCTTCTACCAGGATGACAGCTACGGACAGGCCGGTCTGACCGGCGTGCGCCGGGCCCTCGACAAGCGTGATCTGCCCCTGGTCGGGCAGGGCACCTACGTACGCAATACCGCGGCCGTCAAGCGGGCCCTGCTGGACATCCGCGAGAGCAACCCCGAGGCGATCATCACCATAGGCGCGTACCGGGCGGCCGCCCAGTTCATCCTCTGGGCGCGGAAGCTCGGCATGCGGGCGATGCACCTGAATGTCTCTTTCGTCGGAAGCAACAGCCTTCTGAAAGAACTTGGCGGCGGCGGCGACGGCGTCGTGGTGACCCAGGTGGTGCCCTTCCCGCGCGACACCTCCATTCCCGTGGTGAGGGACTACCAGGCGGCGATCAGGCAGGTTGATGCATCCGCCCAGCCCGGCTTCGTCTCCCTGGAAGGGTACCTGGCCGGTCGCCTGGTGGTCGAAGCCCTGCGCGCCTCGACTGAACCAGGGGGGGCACCGCCCACCCGCGAGGCGTTTCTTCAGTGGCTTGTCGATGTCGGTCCCTATGACATCGGAGGGTTCCAGGTCGAGTACGGACCCGGTGACAACCAGGGCTCGGAAAGGGTGTTTCTGACCGAGATAAGGCAGGGGCGGTTCGTTGCCATAACCGAGTTGCGGCGATGAAGGATAGAGCCAGGACGCTGGATCACAGGCTGCACTCGGCCTTCAACTGGGTCCTGAAGCGGCTGCCCGACCGGCTCGGGGACCGGGTGCGCAAGAGGACCGGAGGACGATTGGGAATCGGCACCCAGATCGTCCTGGGTCTGGGCGGTGGGGTTCTGCTGACGGTTGGCGCCATCGTCATGGCGCTGGTGCTCATGTCCATCGTCAGCAACCGGCAGGGGGAGGTCACGGAAGTCCATATGCCGGCCCTGGTGGGAGCCTTCAACGTTTCCGAGAGAAGTGCGGAACTCGTCCAGGCGACGCCTCGGCTGGTGACCGCCTCCGATCTGCCCCGGCTCGATGCGGTGATGATGGACGTCACGGTCACGCAATCCGCGCTCACGAGCGCGGTTGACGAGGTCGTGCGGTCCGAGGCGGGGGGTGATGTCGGCGCCAGGGTGGTACCGCTCGTCGACAGCCTGAATGCAATGGTCGGGGAGATCGACCAGTCGATGAGGCGCAGGATGGCCCACCAGGCGCGGCTTGGAGAACTGAAACAGCAGCTTGACGACTTCGTCCTGCAGCTGCAGAACGAGATTCTGGAGCCGGAGCTCGACGATCAGCACTTCTTCATGTACACCGGACTGCGAGAACTGACCGACGCTCCCGTTCCACTGTCCCAGCGCAGGACCACGGCGGAACTGGATCACTACGTCGGCCTCCTCAATTTCAAGGCCTACCAGAACGAGGCGACCCAGTACATCAACAAGGGGTTGGTCGATAGCGATATCGCGGTCCTGGAGACGACCAAGGCTCGGGTCGAGACTGCGCTCGAAAACGTCTCCGGCTCGCTCGAGAAGATCCGCTACCGGCTGAGATCCCAGCTGCAGTCGCTGGTACAGGAACTCACGGAGATGTACGGGGCGCCGGACGGCGTTTTCGCGACGCGCACCGGGGAGCTGCAGGAAATCGCCAACGCCGACTCGCTGGTCGGGCACAGCCGGCAGGTTGCCACGGAGCTTGTGAACCGGGTCGAGACGCTGGTGGGTACGGCCGAGCGCTCCGCAGAGAGTGCGGCCGAGCGCTCCAACGCCATCGTGCAGCTTGGATTCTGGTCGCTTCTGGTGATCACCTTCCTGACGATCGGGATGGCGTACGTCGCCTGGAAGTTCTTCGGCGAGCGACTGCTGGTGAGGATGGGCAGCCTTTCCAGTGCGACGCGGCAGATGTCCAAGGGTGACCTGGATGTCCAGGTGGAGATCGAGGGGGACGACGAGCTGACCGACATGGCCGGAGCCCTGGAGGTCTTCCGCCAGCATGCAGTTGAAGTGCAGCGCCTCAACCTGGTCGAGAAGCTGGCGGCCGAGGTTCAGGCCAAGAACGACAAGCTTGAGGACACGCTCGAGAACCTGCGCCGCACCCAGCAGCAGGTGGTCAAGCAGGAAAAGCTGGCATCGCTGGGCGCTCTGACAGCCGGTATCGCCCACGAGATCAGGAATCCCCTCAACTTCATCAACAACTTCGCCGCGCTGTCCACGGAGCTCATCGACGAGCTGAAGGAGGAGCTGGAGGAGGCCACCAACGGCGACGGCGAACTGGACCGGGAATACCTCGACGAGATTCTGGGGGACCTCAACACCAACGTGGTCAAGGTGAACGAGCACGGCCAACGCGCCAACCGAATCGTCGAAGGGATGCTGGCGCACTCCCGGGACGAAGCGGGAGAGGTGGAGTCCATCGACATCAACCTGATGGTCCAGGAGTATGCCAAGCTGGCGTACCACGGCATACGCGGAACGGACTCCACCTTCAACGTCGACATGATCCACCAGTACGACAAGGACGCCGGAGTCGTCGACGGCATCGCGCGCGACCTGAGCCGGGTGTTCCTGAACATCATCACCAACGCCTGTCACGCGACCCAGGCCCGCGGCCGCAAGGAGGACGACGACGCCTACCTTCCCCAGGTGACCGTCAGCACGGATGGTCGCGAGCAGGATGTGCGCATCACCATCCGCGACAACGGTACCGGGATGCCGGACGAGGTCCTGCGCAAGATCTTCGATCCCTTCTTCACCACCAAGTCGGGGACCCAGGGGACGGGTCTTGGTCTCTCGATCTCCCACGAGATCATTCAGGAGCACGGCGGCAAGATCGAGGTGGACACGAAGGAAGGGGAGGGCACCGAATTCAGGATCACGCTTCCCCGGAAGAGCTACGAGCCGGTCACGGCCGCGTCCTGATTGTCCGCTCCCGCCGCGGCCGCCCCACGGGCCCGCCTCTCCGCCTTCCTACCCCGGGTCCCGGAACTTCGTGCCCTCGTCGCGCTGGCCCTGCCCGTGGCGGTGGTGCAGATGGGCCTGGTGGCCCAGGGGCTGGTGGATACGGCCATGGTGGGGCGGGTCGACGCGGCGCAACTGGGTGCCGTCACGCTCGGCAATCTCTATTTCTTCACCGTAGCCGTCTTCGGAATGGGGCTTCTCATCGCCCTTGACCCGCTGGTGTCGCAGGCGTTTGGGGCGGGAGACGAGGACGCGATCGAAGTCGCCATCCAGCGCGGTCTTGTCCTGAGTGTCGCGATTACCGTCGCGGCCTGCGTACTGTTGGCCGTGGCGGAACCGGTGTTCGTCCTTCTGAACCAGCCGGAGGAGGTGGTGCCGGTCGCTGCCGCCTACGCCCGCACCCAGATCCCGGGAATGCTGCCATTCTACGGCTTCATCGTGTTTCGGCAGGTTTTGCAGGCGGTCGGCAGGGTGGCTCCGGTGGTTTGGACGATTCTGCTGGCCAACGTCCTGAACGCAGTCCTCAACTGGATCCTCATCTTCGGCAACCTGGGGGCGCCCGAACTCGGCGCGGTGGGGTCCGGCTGGGCCACCGCGATTTCCCGGTGGTTCATGTGGCTGTGCTCCCTGGCGCTGGGGTGGCGCGTGTTGACCCCCTACCTGCGGCGCGTGCGGCGCGACCTCTTCGCGGCGGGGCCGTTGAAGCGGATCGTACGCCTGGGGTCGCCGATCGGTCTCCAGCTCTTCCTGGAATTCGGCGCCTTCGGTGCCATCGGAATCCTGATGGGGTGGCTGGGGACCGTGGCGATCGCGGGCCACCAGATCGCCCTCAACCTGGCCGCCTTCGCCTTCATGATCCCGCTCGGCATCTCGCAGGCGGCCGCGATCCTCGTGGGCAGGGCGGTGGGGCGCGGCGATTCGGCCGTGGCGCGACGGTCGGCGGGAGGGGCGGTAATGGTCTGCTGTCTGGTGATGGCGGCGACCGCGGCTGTCTTCCTTGGTCTGCCCGGCGTCCTGGCGGACCAGTTCACGACGGAGCCCGCGGTCGCCGCAGTGGCCGCGGGTCTCATTCCGGTCGCCGGAATGTTCCAGCTTTTCGACGGCCTGCAGGTGGTGTGCACCGGCGCATTGCGCGGTGTCGCTGACACGATGCGCCCGATGATCTACAACATGCTGGGGTTCTGGCTCTTCGGGATACCGCTGAGCCTGTGGCTGGGCTTCCGGGCCGACATGGGGCCGGAGGGCCTGTGGTGGGGACTCGCGGCCGGACTGGGAGCGGTTGCCGTCCTGCTCATGGGGCGGATGTGGATTCGCCTGCGCGGATCGCTCGAGCGCTTTTCGCTCACGCACGGTGGATGACTCGCTGAGTCGGCCAGTGCCAGGAACGCCGGCAGGGTTGGGCTGGTGGGGTATGCGTGCCGGTGCGTCAGGTTCGGCCGCGTGCGGGCAGGGTCAGAATTCTCCCACAAAGCAGATTTCGGTCTCGAGTTCGTAGCCCGTTTCGCGCGCCACGGTCGAGCGGGCCAGGTCAATGAGCGCAACAACCTCGGCCGCCGTCGCTCCGCCCAGGTTCACGATGATGTTGGCGTGCTTGTGGAAGATCTCCGCCGCCCCCCGCACGTGCCCCTTTAGGCCGCATTCGTCGACTAGCCGCCCCGCGCCGATCCCCTCGATCTTCTTGAAAATCGATCCCACGCAGGGATACAGCCACAAGTCGGGGTGACGGGCGTCCCGCCAGGCCAGATTCTCGCGCATGACCCTGCGCAGTTCATCGACCGGCGTGGGGTGCAGCTTCAGCGACACGTCCAGCACCAGGTCGCCGCTGTCGTGAATGACGCTGTAGTCGTACCCGAAGCGGAAATACTCGGTGCCGACCTCGCGAATCTCCCCCGCCGGGGTCAGGATCGTGGCTCCTTCCATGACCTCTTCCCAGAACACCGTGCGCTCCCGCGCGGGAGCGGGTGACAGGAAATGGAGGTTCTGCCACACCGCTCCGCCGACCGTGCTGGGTATCCCCACGAAGTGGTGGATTCCGCCCAGCCCGCGCGCCACCGTCGCATCGATCAGGTCAGGAAAGGTGTCCACACCGGAGCCGGCCCGCACCCGCCCTCCCGGGAAGAACTCCACGCCGGAGATGTCACATTTCACCACGACGCCGCGGAAACCCCGGTCCCCCACCAGGATGTTTGCGCCGCGCCCGAGCACGAAACACGGAATCTCCAGTTCCCGGGCGTGGGCCACGGCCCGTTGGAGCTCATCGGCTGAGCGCGCCCGATAGAACAGGTCGGCCGGGCCCCCGATCCTGAAGGTGGTCAGTGGCGCCAGCGGGACATCACGGCGAACCCGATCGGGGTCGACGGAGGCGGCGTAGTGGTCGAGGAGCGACGATTCCGGGTGCTTCACCGGGTGGATGGCCGGGAGAAGTGGCTTTGAGCGGGGGGATCAGCTTGAAGTCTCGCCTGCAAGTTGCCGCACGGCAACTCCCATGGCAGCCCCATCGGGTGTCCGAAGCCGCACATGCCCGTCCCGGAACCGGTCACTATGGCGCTCGCGGACCTGTTTCCCCGATTCGCCGTAAGTGACTGTAGTACAACACTATCAACACATAACTACCATCGTGGCACGCTTCTTTCACCATGGGTAGAACAGCAGGGACAAGTGGCTTCGGCCGGTGGCCGTTTCTGGCCAGGGATGTGGGGTTGGGGAGTTTTGGGGTCCGGCCGGAGCCCTTGTCCCGCTGGTGCGAGGACACCGCGGAGACCGCGTCCCGGCAACGCTTCGCTGCAGCGTCCACGAAGCCCCGGTTAGGGAAACTCGCGCGAGTCACGGTGTATCACTGTCCCGGGAGGTCGCTCGGGACCTGCCCATCGGTGTCGGGATGCCCGAGATTACCGCATTGTCACGGACATCGATTCAGCTCGTCATCAGCGAATCCGCGAAGAGGGGACCGGAATGGAAAAACACCTGATCACGCTCGACAGGCTCGGCAAGGTGTTCCACACCCGCGAAGTCGAGACCCACGCACTCTCCAACGTCACCCTGAAAGTCAAGACGGGCGAATTCGTCTCCATCGCGGGCCCCTCCGGGTGCGGCAAGACCACCCTTCTGTCGATCCTGGGGTTGCTCGACTCGCCAACAGAGGGCGCGTACCTGCTGAACGGCGAGCCGGTGGACGGACTTTCTCCATCCCGGCGGGCGGAGATTCGGAACCGGTCCATCGGCTTCATCTTCCAGGCCTTCAACCTGATCGGCGACCTTACGGTATTCGAGAATGTGGAGCTTCCCCTGACCTACCGGGATATGCCTGGAAAGGAGCGGAAGGAGCGCGTGCTGCAATCCCTGGAGCGCGTCGGGATGGCCCACAGGGTGAACCACTACCCGTCGCAACTGTCCGGAGGCCAGCAACAGAGGGTTGCCGTGGCCCGCGCCATCGTCGGTACCCCCCTTATCCTGCTGGCCGACGAGCCCACGGGAAACCTGGATTCCCGTAATGGCCAAGGTGTCATGGACCTGCTCGGGGAACTCCACGAAGACGGCGCCACGATTTGCATGGTGACCCATGATCCGAGGTACGTGAACGCCGCGGATCGCGCCATCCACCTCTTTGACGGACAGATCGTGGAAGAGGGCGCGAGCCCCGCCGGCGCAGAGGTCGTGTAGCAGGGCTCAACGGGTGTTGAGAGTGGCGCGCCATCCCGTTAGGCCGGCGTGGTTCGCCCGCGCATGCCGCCCGCAAGACGGGGGATTGCCTTATTTTGTAGCATTCCACCCCACTACCCGCTCCGATCCGGGAGATTAAATGTCATTCCCCGACAGGAGAATCCGAATCCTGGTCGCGAAGCCGGGCCTGGACGGACACGACCGGGGAGCCAAGGTGATAGCCGCGGCCTTCCGGGACGCCGGTTTCGAGGTCATATACACCGGGCTGCACCAGACGCCCGAGATGGTGGTTGCGGCCGCGGTCCAGGAAGACGTGGATGTGGTGGCCATGTCCGTGCTGTCAGGAGCCCACATGACCCTCTTTCCCAAGGTGCGCGAACTCCTCGTACGGGAAGGGCTGGAGCATGTGTTGCTGACCGGGGGAGGCATCATCCCCGGCGACGACGCGGCGGCCCTGGCCGAACTCGGTGTCGGACGGGTCTTCGGGCCCGGAACCGCCACCACCGAAGCGATCGAGTACATCCGTGACTGGTTCGCCGGACGGGAGGATCCCTATTAGCCCACCGGAGCAGCCAGCAGCGGACGACTCTTCCCGTCGCAGCGGCCGGCTTGCCGACCTCTGCCGGGAGCTCGAGACGCTGCGCCGTCGCCTGAGGCTGGGTGGCGGCACGGAAAAGATCCAGCGGCAGCGCGACCGGGGAAAGCTGACGGCGCGCGACCGGCTCCACCTTCTGCTGGACAGAGATGCGACGTGGGTCGAGGTGGGCCTGCTGGTTGCGCACGACCTTTACGAGGGAAAGGCCCCCGGAGCCGGCGTCGTCACCGGCGTGGGTGTCGTGTCGGGACGCGAGGTCGTGGTCGTGGCCAACGACGCCACCGTCAAGGCCGGCTCCTGGTGGCCCGAGACCATCCGGAAGATTCTGCGGGCCCAGGAAATCGCCATGCGCTGCCGGATCCCCATCATCTATCTGGTGGATTCGGCGGGGGTCAATCTGCCGTACCAGGGGGGCGTCTTTCCGGGGCAGTACGGCGCGGCCCGGATCTTCTACTACAACTCCATCATGCGCCGCTACCTCCGTGTCCCCCAGTTCGCGGCGGTCATGGGCCCCTGCATCGCAGGCGGCGCGTATCTGCCGGCACTTTCCGACGTCATCCTCATGGTGGAGGGGACGAGCTTCATGGGGCTCGGCGGACCGAATCTGGTGAAGGGGGCCACCGGCCAGGTGGTGGACAGGGAGGAGCTGGGCGGCGCGGCCGTCCACACCGGCGTCAGCGGCGTGGCCCACTACAGCTGCGCGGACGACGAGGCATGCGTCGCCAGGCTGCGGGAGCTGGTGGCGGGCCTTCCCCCCACCCCCGACCCCGCCCCCCCCACCGCCTTTCCCCCACCCACCCGCCCGGCCGCCGCCCTCCACGACCTCCTCCCCGACGACCACCGCCACCCGTACGACATGGACGCCGTCCTCGAGGTCCTGCTGGACGGCGGCGGCCTCTCCGAGTTCCAGCCCGACCACGCCGCCGAACTGATCTGCGGCACGGGAATGCTGTCGGGACACCCCGTGGCCGTGATCGCGAACCGGCGCGGCATGGTCACCGACCCGCACGGAGGACCTCCCCGGCTGGGCGGCATCGTCTACACAGAGTCCGCCGAGAAGGCCGCCTTCTTCATCGATGCCATGAACCGGCAGGGGACCCCGATCCTGTTTGTGCAGGACGTTTCCGGCTTCATGGTCGGCCCCGAGGCCGAGCACACCGGAATCATCCGGGCCGGGGCGCGCTTCGTCGAGGCCATGGCCACGGCGGTCGTTCCCAAGCTGGTCCTCACGCTGAACCACGCCTCCGGGGCGGGCTACTACGCGATGGCGGGGCAGGGCTTCGACCCCGACTTCATCCTGACGCTGCCGACCGGGCGCATGGGGGTCATGGAGGGGGCCAGCGCGGTCATGGCGCTCTTCGGCGGCGAACTCGACCGGCTCAGGGCCGCGGGAGAGGCGCCCGACGCGGAGATGCGGGCCGTCATGGACGAAGTCCGGGCCGACTACGACCGCCAGCTGGACGCCACCTTTGCAGCGGCCCGCGGGTTCGTGGACGCGGTGGTGCTCCCCGGGGAACTGCGCGACTGGCTGACCCTGCTGCTCCGGGCCACAACCCGCAATCCGGGTCCGCACCTGGGGCCGTTCGTGCTTCCACCCGGGCTGGACGGGAGGGGCCCGTGACCCGGACCACCAGCGCTCGCGCGGTCCCGGTCGCGGCGAAGGCCCGCCAATCCCGGCACGACTCCCCACGGGACACGGTGAGAGTGGCCGGCGGCCAGGGCTTCTGGGGCGACGACCTGGAGGCGCCGGTCCGGCAGGTGAACGGGGGCCACATCGACTACCTCATGCTGGACTACCTGGCCGAGGTGACGATGTCCATCATGCAGAAGCAGAGGTCGCGCGACCCGAGCGCCGGGTACGCACGCGACTTCGTCCCCCTGATGGAGCGGATTTTTCCGGCGTGCGTCGAGCGCGGCATCAGGGTGGTGACCAACGCGGGCGGGGTGAACCCGGCGGAGTGCGCCAGGGCCGTGTCTGCAGCAGGGCGGCGGGCGGGGGCGGGGGGGCGAGCGCGGGTCGGCGTGGTGACCGGAGACGACCTCATGGACCGGCTCGACGAACTGCTTGCCAACGGCCATTCCCTCGACCACATGGAGACCGGGCGGCCGCTGGCCGGGATCCGGGACAAGGTGCGGAGCGCGAACGTCTACCTGGGGGCGCGGCCCATCGTCGCGGCGCTGGCCGACGGGGCCACGGTTGTGGTGACGGGGCGATCCACGGACACCGCGCTCACCTACGGCCCCATGGCGTGGGAGTTCGGCTGGCCCCGCGACGCCTGGGATCTGTTGGCGAGCGGGGTCGTGGCGGGCCACATCAACGAGTGCGGGGCGCAGGCCAGCGGCGGCAACTGTTCGGCCGAGTGGTGGTCCATTCCCGATCTGGCCGGCGTCGGCTTCCCCATCATCGAGGCGAAGCCCGACGGGAGCTTCGTGGTGACCAAGCACCCGGGCTCCGGCGGTGCGGTCAACCTGCGCACCGTCAAGGAGCAGATCCTCTACGAGATGGGCGACCCTTCATCCTACATTACGCCCGATGTGGTCGCGGACTTCACGACGATCCGGCTGGAGGACGAGGGACGGGACCGGGTCGGGGTCCACGGCGTGCGGGGAGGACCGCCGACACCTTTCCTGAAGGTCTCGGTGGCCTATTCGGCCGGGTACAAGGCGGTGGGCACACTCGTGTACGCGTGGCCCGATGCCGCGGCCAAGGCCCGGGCGGCCGCGAAGATCCTGCGCGAACGCCTGGACCGGCTCGGGCTGACCTTCGAAAGGGTGCTCGTGGAGCTGGTGGGATGGGACGCCACGCACGGACACCTGGCCGGCGATCCCCCGGCGGATCTTCCCGAGGTGCAGCTGCGCGTAGGCGTGCGGGGAACGGACCAGGCAGCGGTGGAGCGCTTCACCCGCGAGGTGGCGCCGCTGGTGCTGACCGGGCCTCCCTCGGTGACCGGGTTTGCCGGGGGGCGACCCCGGGTCCAGGAGATCGTGGCGTACTGGCCGGCGCTGATCGACCGCCGGGCCGTCGAGCCCGGGGTGGCGGTCGACATGGTGGAGGTGTGAAGATGGTGTCATTGGCAGGGGGGCGACGGGTGACGGCGGTGCCGAAACCGGCAGACCCGGGTGCCGGGAGCGTGCCACATGGCTGAAGTACGGCTGGTCGAGCTGGCGCACGCCCGTTCGGGGGACAAGGGCGACACCGCAAACGTGGGCCTGATCGTCTACGACGAGGAAGATTATCCTGTTATTCTGAAAATGGTTACGTCTGATCGTGTAAAGAAACACTTTAAGGGTCTGGTGAAAGGTCCCGTGGAACGGTTCCAGCTCGACAACCTGCACGCGGTGAACTTTCTGCTGCACGGCGCGCTCGACGGGGGCGGGACCGTGTCGCTCATGACCGACGCGCAGGGCAAGGTGTTCAGCACGGCGCTGCTGCGCATGAAGATCGAGGTGCCGGACGAGGTGGCCGAACGGGTGCGGGGCCGGGGGCGGTATCCGGGCGGTGGGGTGGGGGACTCCCGATGAGCGGCACGGGCCGGGAGGCGCTCGTCGTTTGCGAGACCCGCGGCGGAGTTGCGACGCTGACGCTGAACCGCCCTCACAAACGCAACGCGCTGTCGTCGGGACTGGTCGCTGAACTGTCGGAAGCGCTGGCCAGGGCCGCCGCCGACCCGGAGGTGCGCGTGGTCGCCTTGCGGGGTGCCGGACCGGACTTCTGCGCGGGCGCCGACCTGTCCGAGATTGCGGCCTCCCAGCAGGAGGGTCCGGAGGTCGGGCTCGCCGACGCGCGCAGGCTGGGCAAGGTCTTCGTCCGGATCCGAAGCATGGAGCGGCCCGTGGTTGCGCTCGTCCGGGGGAGGGCGCTGGGCGGGGGGTGCGGTCTGGCCAGCGCCTGCGACATCGTGCTGGCGCACGAAGGCGCGATCTTCGGGTATCCGGAGGTCCACCTCGGATTCGTGCCCGCGCTGGTGATGGCGGCGCTCCGCCGCAAGGTGGGCGAAGCGGCCGCCCTCGAGCTGGTCATGCGGGGACACCGGATCGGCGCCGCCGAGGCGGTCGCGCTCGGCCTTGTCACCCGGGTCCTTCCCGGAGACGACTTCGATGCCGCCGCCGACGGGTACCTCGGGGAACTCGCCAGCCGGCCTGCCACCGCCATCGCGCTCGCCAAGCGCCTTTTCCATGGCCTCGACGGCGTCGCCTTCGAGGACGCCATCGCCAGGGGCGCGGAGATCAACGCCATGGCCCGCCTGACCGAGGATTGCAGGGCAGGGGTGAGGCGCTTCATGGACCGGAAGGGGGACTGAGGAAGACCGATGTTTCGCCCATCAAGGAAGAAGAAGGAGGGAGAGGACCGCTTCCTGGCCTGGAAGGTCCGCCTCTTCGTGACCGGCGCGGCCGCGGCTTTCGCGGGAATGGCCATGTCGCTGTCCTGGCTGGTTTGGGCCGGCATCGCGGTCCTGGTGGTGGCGGTGGTCCTGCGGTTCCTTCCCGCCAGGGACTGACCCCCTCGCAACTGGGCAGCCGTTGGACCGGAAGCCCCGCGGCATTCCGGCGACGAGGCATCCGCTGGAATCCCTTCACTTCGTTCAATATGTAATTCGTAGTTTACATAATGTAAAGTGCAGTATACATACCACAACGAGTCATCCGCGGGTTGCCGACTTTTCTGTCCCCAACCACCATTCTTCCGCCCGCCCCCCCCCCCCATCATTCCCGGTATGCCGCCGGATGACCAATCCCCACCCAACCCCGCCGCCCGCGCCGTCCTGCGCGACAAGTTCGGCTTCGACGGCTTCCGTCCCGGACAGGAACGCCTGATCACCAGCGTCCTGTCGGGACGCGACACCCTCGGCGTCCTCCCGACGGGCGGCGGCAAGACGCTCTGCTTCCAGATCCCCGCCTTCATCATGGACGGCCTGGTGATCGTGGTCAGCCCGCTCATCTCCCTCATGCAGGACCAGGTCGACCGCGCCCAAAAGCTCGGCCTGCGTGCCTCCTCGCTCACCTCGCAGGACCCGAAGGAGTCCCAGCAGCGCACCGAGGGCGCCATCGCCGACGGCACGCTCGACCTGCTCTTCTGCTCGCCCGAGCGTCTGGAAGCCAACAGGTTGCGGACCCTTCTCGGCAACGCACCCGTCTCGCTGATCACCATCGACGAAGCGCACTGCATTTCGGAATGGGGGCACGAGTTCCGGCCCGCCTTTCGGCGCATCCACCGCCTCCGCTCGATCATCGCGGCGCCGGTGCTGGCCGTGACCGCCACCGCCACCCCCGCGGTCCGGGACGATATCACGCAGGTCCTGCGCATGACGGACCCGTTCAGGGTGGTCACCTCCTTCGACCGCCCCAACATCCGCTGGCTCGTGGCGCGGCTGCGCTCAGGCCCCGACCGTATTCGCGCCATGGTGCGCCTCGTCCGCAGGGCTCCGCCGGAGTGCCGCGAACGCGCGCTCATCGTGTACGCCCCCACGCGACGGCTGGTTGTCAATGTGCGCCGGGCGCTCGCAAGTCTCGGCGTCATCGGCGACGCGTACCACGCCGCGCTACCCAGCGAGGAACGGCAGGCGGTGCAGCAGCGGTTCATGTCGGGCGAGTCCAACGTGGTTGTGGCGACGTGCGCATTCGGTATGGGCATCGACCGCGGGGACGTGTGGGCCGTATTCCACTACGCCTTCCCGGGGTCCCTGGAGAGCTACTACCAGGAGGCGGGGCGGGCCGGCCGCGACGGAACCGAGTCGATGGCTCTCGGCTTCGTCCACCGCGACGACTGGAAGGTCCCCGAGGCGTTCCTCGGCCGCGCCTATCCCCGGCCGAGGGACGTGCTCCGCCTGCTGGGCAGGATCGAATCCGCCTGCTCGCGCGGCACCCCCGCATCGCCAGCGGCGCTCGTGGGGCAGGGGGCCGAGAAGGTTCCCCACCTCAAGTGGCTCATGCGATCCGGCGCGATCCAGGTGGACACCGTGCTGGCGGAGTGGATCGACAACTGGCCCGACCGGGAGGAAGGGGAGCCGCCCTTCGTCCGGGGTCCGGCCGTTACGCCCACGGGGAGCGAGCCGGATCTGGCGCCGCTGGTCGCCGCCAGGGGCCAGGCCGCCGGGCGTCTTCGGGCCATGCAGAGGTACTGCGGCCGCCGGGGATGCCGTCGAATGGCCCTGTTGCGTTACCTTGGAGAAGTGCCCGGCCGCCGGTCGTGCGGCTCCTGCGACAGGTGCGAACGCCGTTGGAGTCCCGCCGCGCTGAACCTGCCCGCCTGAATCAAGTACCAGTCGCCCCGCGCGATGGATCCATATCTAGACCCTGACCATCTGAGTCTGCAAGCCGATGTCCGCCGGTTTGCGCTCGACAGCATCGTTCCTGTCGCGCGTGAACTGGACGAGACCGGCCGTTTCCCCTGGGACAACGTCAAGTCCATGGGCGAGCGGGGGTGGCTCGGTGTCCCCGTACCGGGCGAACTCTCCGGTATGGGCCGGGACTATCTGAGCTACATCCTCGTAATCGAAGAGTTGGCGAAGCACGACGCCAGCCACGCCATCACCGTCTCCGCCCACACCACGCTGGCCATGTCCCCCATCCTGGCCTTCGGGACGGAAGCGCAGAGGGAACGCTTCGTGCCGCTGCTGGCGTCGGGCCAGGTGCTCGGTGGCTTCGGACTGACGGAGCCGGGGGCGGGTTCGGACTCATCGGGGACGCGCACCAGGGCGGTCGCCACGGATGGTGGGTACACCATTACCGGAAGCAAGATCTTCATCACGCACGCGGGCGTGGGCGAGATCTTCGTGGTCACGGCGGTGACCGACCCGGAGGCGGGGCATCGCGGCATCTCCAGCTTCGTGATCTGCAAGCCGACTGTCGACAAGGAGGAGGCCACGCGGACCGGAGTGGGCCACCGTCCCGGACTGCCGTATTCGGAGGGAGTGACGGCCGGGGCCCGCGAGGACAAGCTCGGCTGGCGCGCTTCGGACACCCGCGAGCTGCACTTCCAGGACGCCTGGGTCCCCGCGGACCAGCGTCTGGGCGACGAGGGAAGGGGTTTCGCCAACTTCATGAAGACCCTCGACGCGGGGAGAATCGGGATCGCCGCACTCTCCCTCGGCATCGCCCAGGGAGCCCTCGACGCGGCCATCCAATACACGGCCCGCCGACGACAGTTCAACCGCCCGGTCTGGGAGTTCCAGGACATTCAGTTCGGTCTCGCGGATCTGGCGGCAGAGGTGCAGGGGGCCCGGCATCTGACGTACCACGCGGCCTGGCTCAAGGATCGGGGACGGCCCTTCGCCATGGAGGCGGCCATGGCCAAGCTCGTCGCCGCCCGTCTGGCGGGGAAGGCGGCCCGCACCGCAGTTCAGTTCCTGGGAGGAGTGGGGTACACCTCCGACCATCCGGTCGAGCGCATGATGCGCGACGCCAAGGCGTGCGAGATCGGCGAGGGAACGAAGGAAATCCAGAAAATCGTAATCGCTCGGCACCTGCTGAGGGAGCTGCACTCGTGACCGGGCCCGCGGAATGGGCCGCACGGGTGCCCCCCGCAGCCCGGGCCACACTATTTCGAAGTCCGGCGTCCGGCACCGTTGTCCCGGAGCCCGCTGGCTGGTTCGCGTATCACGTCCGTTCGGGACGGGAACGCGGCCAGGACGGGCCCGGCAGCGGCCACCCGGTCCGGACTCGACCATCGGAGAAAGCAATTGAAGAGAGAAATCCTCATCAGCGCCTCGGACGAAGAGTCCTGGGTCGCACTCAAGGAAGACGGCCGGCTCGCCGAACTCATGTTCGACAGGGCCGACCAGGACCGTCTGGTCGGTGACATCTTTTTGGGCCGCGTGGAGGCGGTCCTTCCCGGCATTCAGGCGGCGTTTGTAGACATCGGCGAGGAGAAGGCGGCGTTCCTTCACGCGTCGGACGTGGCACGTGACCAGCCGGACGGCGACGGAAAGGGTCGGCGGGGACAGTCGCGCCAGGGGAGGGACCGCAACACGAGGCCCATCCAGGAGGTGATCAACAGGGGCCAGAAGGTGCTGGTCAAGGTGACCAAGGAGGCGATCTCGACGAAGGGGCCGCGTGCCACCGCGCAGATTTCGCTGCCGGGGCGGTTCCTGGTCTACATCCCGGACTCGGACCAGGTCGGAGTCAGCCGCAAGATCGACCACAGGGGCGAGCGCGCCCGTCTGCGCTCAATGGCCAGGGAGGTGGTGGAGGGGGGATCGGGAGGCGTGATCGTTCGCACCGCCGGCGAGGAGCTCACGCAGGAAAAGCTGCAGAAGGAATACTCCGAGCTGCGCCACCGGTGGAAGACGATCCAGGCCAGGGCGCGCAAGGCCGATCCTCCGTCGCTCATCCATGCGGAGGCGAAGCTCATCTCGGGCGTGATCCGGGATCTCTTCACCAACCGGTTCGACGACGTCACCATCGACAACCGCGACGTCTACAAGCAGATCGTCGAATACGTCCGCGCCTTCGATCCGGAACTACTGGACCGGATCCACTACTACGAGAAGCGCGAACACATCTTCGATCACGCGGGCATCGCGAAGGAGATCCAGCGCTCCTTCCGCCGCCGGGTCGAACTGCCCTCGGGCGGCCACGTGATCATCGAACCGACCGAGGCGCTGGTTTCGGTCGACGTGAACACCGGCCGCTTCACCGGCAGGAAGAAGGACCCCGAGCACACCATCCTCAAGACCAACCTGGACGCGGCCCGCGAGATCGCGACGCAACTGCGGCTGCGCGACATCGGGGGGATCATCGTCATCGACTTCATCGACATGGAGTCCCGGGAGAACCGCAAGCGGGTCCTGAACGAACTGAGGACCCACCTGGGCCGCGACCGCGCCCGCACCCGCACCTGGGAAGTGTCGGAGCTGGGCCTGATCGAGATGACGCGGCAGCGGGTGCGCCCGTCCATCCTGCAGTCGCTCACCGAGCCGTGTGCGATCTGCGAGGGCAGCGGCCATATCTGGACGGCGCCCACCCTGGTGCGCGAGATCGAACGGTCGGTCAGCCGGGCCGCCCTCGGTTCGAAGGAACGCCAGATTCTGATCCGCGTGCATCCGCAGGTGGCCCTGCGCATCATGGAGTTCGAGCCCCGCTTCGTCAGGAAGCTCTCGCAGCGGACCCGCCTGCGCCTGGACATTCGCGACGATCCGCTGCTACGACCGGACGAATACCGGCTGCTGTCGGGACGGGCGGGCGAGGATGTCACGGACAGGTACCGGACCGTGTAGGCGTCCGGCCCAGTCCGCGGGCCGGTCGCGACGAACGGACGCTCCGCCGTTTGCCGTAACGGGTTGTCCTTCCGCGGCGTCGGCTCGCACCGGTGATGCGCGCGGCATTCTCTTGCGGTAGTTTGTCGTCGTCCGTTCCGGCATGCCTCGGACAATCCGGGGGCCGGACTGCCAACGAACAGGCCGAGGTTAGATTGACACCAATTCTCCTTCGCCGGATTCGCCAACCCGAGCCTTCCCGCCATGTGCCGGCCCGCGCATCGATCGCCGTGGGCATCCCGATGTGGATGCTCTCGCTTGCGACCCCCCTGGCCGCCCAGCTCCAGCCGGGCAGCGTCGGCGCCGAGCTGGCGGACGCCGACGGCGAGACGATCTACGCGGCGTCGTGCGCGAACTGCCACGGGCTCGACGGGACGGGTCTCGCACCTTCCCTGGTCGCTTTCGAGGAGGAGATCCCCGACTTCTCCGACTGCGATTTCGCCGCCCGCGAGCCCGACGCCGACTGGATCGCCGTGGCGCATGAGGGCGGTCCGGTGCGCGGTTTCAGCGAAATGATGCCGGCCTTCCGCGGCGCGCTCACCGAGGAGCAGCTCGGGCGGGTGATGGGGTATGTCCGCACGCTGTGTACTGACTCGAACTGGCCGCGGGGCGAACTGAACCTGCCGCGCGCCCTGCTCACCGAGAAGGCCTACCCCGAGGACGAATGGGTGTTGGAGGTGGGGGTGGACCTGGAGGACGAAGGCAGCGCGATGGGGGCGTACGTGTACGAGCAGCGCTTCGGGCCGCGCAGCCAGATCGAAGTGGTGATTCCGTACGGTTGGAGGAGGGGGGACGGCGACGGGGCCAGCCACGGGATCGGCGACCTGGTACTCGCGGTCAAGCACGCACTGTACCACGACCTCGACGCGGGCACGATCGTGTCCGTGATGGGGGAGGTGATTCTGCCCACGGGCGATCATGACGCGGGGTTCGGAGCCCCGGGAAGCGAGGTGGAGGCGTTCCTCTCAATCGGCCGGATCCTCCCCGCCGATGCTTTTCTGCAGGCGCAGGCCGGCGCGGCCGTGCCCCTGTACGACGAAGCCGACAGCGAAGCGTTCGGGCGCATCCTGCTGGGCAGGACCTGGACGGAGGGGAAGTGGGGACGCGCCTGGTCCCCCATGCTGGAAGTACAGGCCAAACGCGACCTTGAAGCGGGGGCCGTGACGCGCATCGACCTGGTGCCCCAGATTCAGGTGTCCCTCAACACCCGCCAACACGTTCTGGCCAACGTCGGAGTCCTCATCCCGACCGACTGGGAAGCTGGCGAACGTCCTCCGTTGCGCCTTTTGGCGTATCTCCTCCTCGACTGGTTCGACGGCGGATTCTTCGAAGGATGGTGACGATGCCGCGCCTCCGCTTCCCGATTGGCGGACTCACGAGCGCGTGCGCGCTGCTGGGCAGCCTGCTGATCGCGGCCGGGGCCCCGGCACACGACGTGCCAGGCCCGGATGACCCGATCCCCAATCTCCCTCCACCCCCCGCCGCCTCCCCCGCGCAGGCGACCGCTCCCCCCGACCCCGCCGACAACTTTCGTACCGCCGACCGCTGCATCGCCTGCCACAAGGGCGTCTCCGCCCCGGACGGCACCGATGTCTCGATCGGCTTCGACTGGCGCGCGTCGATGATGGCCAACAGCGCCCGTGACCCCTACTTCCAGGCCGCCGTGCGGCGCGAGGTCTTGGACCATCCCGAGGCGGCCGCCGCCATCGAAGGCGAGTGCTCGCGCTGCCACATGCCGATGGCGGCCGTGGCGGCCATGCAGGCGGGACAGTCCGGCGAGGTTTTCGCCAACCTCCCGATCGGAGACGCGGATGGACCCTACGCGGACCTCGCGGCCGACGGCGTGTCCTGCGCGCTCTGCCACCAGATCCAGCCCGACGGCCTGGGCAGCGAAGAGACCTTCACCGCCCGTTTCGACATCTCGCCCGAGACACCGGCCGCCGGCCGCGCCATCTTCGGCCCCTTCGAGCCCGACGAAGGCGGCGTCGGGATCATGCACTCGGCCACCGGGTTCCGCCCCACACTCGGAGAGCATGTCACCTCCTCGGGGCTCTGTGCCTCATGCCACACCGTGATCACCCATGCCGTGCAGCCCGGTGGAGAAGGTCCCCCATTCCCCGAACAGTCCCCCTTCCTCGAGTGGCAGGCCAGCATCTACGCGGACGGTGCGGAGCGCGAGCAAAGCTGCCAGGACTGCCACATGCCCGAGGTCGGCGAGGATGTCCCGGTCACGCGGGTCCTGGGCCGCGCCCGCCCCGAGGTCTCCCGGCACGTCTTCCGGGGCGGCAACTTCTTCATGCTGCGCATGCTGAACCGCTACCGCGACGAACTCGGCGTCACCGCGCTGCCACAGGAGATGGAGCTCGCGGCCAGCCGTACCGCCGACCACCTCCGCACCGCCACCGCCGGCATCGAGATCAGCGGGGTGGGTGTCGGAGGAGAACGGCTCGAGGCCACCGTGACGGTGCGCAACCAGGCCGGCCACAAGTTCCCGACCGCCTATCCTTCGCGCCGGGCGTGGCTGCGGTTCGCGGTCACGGACACATGGGGAGTTGTGGTGTTCGAATCGGGGGCCTTCTCACCCGACGGCCGCGTCATCGGCGACGACCACGACGCCGACGGCTCGAGCTACGAACCACACCACACCGTGATCACTTCCCCCGAGGATGTCCAGATCTACCAGGCCGTCATGGTGGACGAGGATGGAGCGGTCACCACCGGACTCATGTCCGCGCACGGCTGGGCGAAGGACAACCGCATCCTCCCCGACGGCTTCGATCCCGCACGCGCCGACTCCCGCGTGCAGGTCGTCGGCATCGCCACGGGCGACCCGGACTTCACCGCCGGCTCCGACCGCGTGCACTACACGGTGCCCGTCAACCCGGAGGACGGTCCCTTCACGCTGGAGGCCGAACTCTGGTTCCAGCCGATCGGATACCGCTGGGCGGAGAACCTGGCCCCATACGATGCGCCCGAGACCCGGCGCTTCGTGCGGTATTACCGGGAGATGGCTCACGCGTCGGCGCTCATGATCGCGCGGGATTCCGCTGCCACATCCCGTTGACACGTCCCACCGGTCAGGATATGATTCCATGCTGTCGTTCAATTTCTGGCCGGCCTTGCGATCCTGTATCGCGGGACGGCTTCGTTTCGCAGGGCATGGGGAATCCGTGACGACCACCATCACACCCAGAAAAGAGGACATCCACCGCAGCTGGTGGGTCGTCGATGCCGAGGGCAGGCCGCTGGGCCGGCTGGCGACCGAGGTCGCCCGCATCCTGCGCGGCAAGCACAAGCCGATCTACACGCCCCACCTCGACACGGGCGACCATGTGATCGTCATCAACGCGTCGAAGGTGGTGCTAACAGGCCGCAAGGCCGAGCAGAAGACGTACTTCCGCCACTCCGGGTACATGGGTGGCGACAAGCACATTCCTTTCAAGAAGATGCTCGAGCGGTTCCCTGACAGGGTGATCGAGCTGGCTGTAAAGGGGATGTTGCCCAAGAACAAGCTGGGGCGGACCATGCGACGCAAGCTCCGGGTCTATCCGGACGCGGCGCACCCACATCAGGCCCAGGGTCCCAGGCCCCTTGAACTCTGACCCGCGCGAGGAGACGCATGCCCGCTGAAGTACCCATTCAGGCCGTTGGACGCCGCAAGACCAGTGTTGCACGGGTCTCTCTGCGTCCGGGCGGCGGTCGCTGGTCCATCAACGGCCGGACGACCGAAGACTATTTTCCCCGACCGGCTCACCGGGTCCGGATCGAGGATCCGTTGCGCGTCGCCGATGCAGAGGGCCGCTTCGATGTCGTGGCCCGGGTCCACGGAGGCGGACTGACAGGCCAGGCGGACGCGATCCGGATGGGCCTGGCCAGGGCGCTGCTGAGCCACGACGAGGAGTTGCGTGCACCGCTCCGGGAGAAGGGGATGTTGACCCGGGACTCCCGCAAGGTCGAGCGGAAGAAGCCGGGCCGCCCCAAGGCGCGCAAGCGCTTCCAGTTCAGCAAGCGATAGCAGCCCGTGGACAAAATCCCCCCGGCATTCGAGCGGCGATGCATCCGCGCTGGACCGCTTCGCTCTGCGTTGCTCCTCGGGCGAATAGCCCTGCTATTCACCTTTCGTCGCGCCTTGCCAGCCCGGCGCCTCGCCGCTCTCGGTGCTCGGGCGGCTTTATCCACGGACTGTTAGGCGACCCACTTTCATGAATCCTGCCGAAGACAACGTCGGACTGACCGACCTGCTGGATGCCGGTGTCCATTTCGGGCACCAGACCAGACGCTGGAACCCCAAGATGCGCCCCTACATCTTCGGAGAGCGCAATGGGATCCACATCATCGACTTGCGCAAGACCCTCGACCGGCTGGACCAGGCGTGCGAAGCGGTGCGCAGGGTCGTGCTCAAGGGCCAGAGAGTCCTCTTCCTCTCCACGAAGCGGCAACTGCGGCAGGTCATCGAGGAGGAGGCCGAGCGCTGCGGCGCGCTTTACGTCACCGAGCGCTGGCTTGGGGGAATGCTCACCAACTTCCAGACCATCCGCCGCCAGATTCGCCGGATGAAGGAGCTCGAACGCGGCCAGGAAGAGAACGCCTTCGAGTTCTACACCAAGAAGGAGCGCCTGCTCCTCGAGCGCGAGCGCGTGAAGCTCGAGAAGTACTTCATCGGCTTGCGCGACATGGTGCGGCTGCCGGGCGCCATCTTCGTGGTCGACGCCCGGCGCGAGATCATCGGGGTGCGCGAGGCTCACAGGCTCGGGATTCCGGTCATCGCGATCGCCGACACCAATGTGGACCCGTCTCTGATCGACTACCCCATCCCCGGCAACGACGACGCCATCCGTTCCGTCAGCCTGATCGCGGGCCGAATCGCCGAGACGATCCAGATCGCCCGGCGCGAGGTGCCCGACGAACAGCTCAGGCGGCAGGCCGAGCTCGGGGCGACGACCTACTCCACCGAAACCGGTGAGAAGACCGCCGACACCCGCGAGTTCAGGCCCCGGCCGCGGAAGCGGCGTCCCCGGCCCGAAGCCATCGCGCAGGTACGGAAGGCGGGAGAGGGTGAAGGAGCGCCCAAGCGTCCACGCCGCCGGAAGCCGGCGCCGAAGGACAAATCGGAGTCCAAGTAGCAGGTTCAACCCAGGCGCCACCGGCGCAAGGCAGGGAATAACCCACGATGAAAATCGGTGTGAAGCTCGTTAAGGAACTCCGCGACCGGACCGGGGCGGGGATGATGGACTGCAAGCGGGCGCTGGAGACCACCGGCGGCGACATCGAAGCGGCCATCGACCTGCTCAGAAGCAAGGGCGAGGCGAAGGCCGCGAAGCGAGCCGCGCGGGCCGCCAACGAAGGCACCGTCACCAGCTACATCCACCACGGCGGGCGCATCGGCGTCCTGGTGGAGCTGAACTGCGAGACGGACTTCGTGGCCAATACCGACGGTTTCCAGACGCTGGCGCGGGACATCGCCATGCACGTGGCCGCATCGGACCCCATCGCCGTCGCCACCGAAGACCTCGACGCGTCGGTCGTGGAACGGGAGCGCAAGGTTTTCCTGGAGCAGGTGGCCCTGGAGGGGAAGCCGGAACACATCCGCGACCGGATCGTCGACGGCAAGCTGGCCAAGTTCTACAGGGAGCGGGTGCTGCTGGAACAGGCGTACGTGAAGGATCCGGACCGGAGCGTCGGGGAACTCATCACCGAAGTCTCGGCCCGTACCGGAGAGAAGATCAGGGTGGCGCGTTTCTCGCGATTCCAGGTCGGAGGCTGAGGGGCCTCCATGCCGAGCCCCGGTACCGGGAGCGGCAAGGCATCCGCCGGGAACGACCGGCGCAGTTCGGGCTATCAGCGTGTCATCCTGAAGCTGTCCGGAGAGGCACTGGCCGGGCAGCGCGGCTTCGGGATCGACCCGCCGGTCGTGGACGAAATCACCGACGAGATCCGGGCGATTCACGATGTCGGCGTCTCGCTCGGGCTGGTGATCGGGGGCGGGAACATCGTCCGTGGGGCCATTGCCAGCAGACGCGGGATGGATCGCGTTTCGGCCGACTACATGGGCATGCTGGCCACGATCATGAACGCGCTGGCCGTGCAGGACCTGCTCGAGAAGAAGGGGATCGACACGCGGGTCATGACGGCCATCAGGATGCCGCAGCTCGCCGAGCCCTACATCCGCCGCCGCGCGGTGCGGCACCTCGAGAAGGGGAGAATCGTCATCTTCGCCGGAGGGACGGGCAACCCGTACTTCTCGACCGACACGGCGGCGGTGCTCAGGGCCATCGAGATGAACGCCGACGTGGTCATCAAGGCGACCAAGGTGAAGGGCGTGTACACGGCCGATCCCGCCCGCGATCCCGACGCCGAGTTCATTCCCGACATTACCTTTCACGAAGTCGTCGCCCGCGACCTCCGTGTCATGGATGCGGCAGCCGTCTCCCTTTGCCGCGAGAACGATCTGCCGATTATCGTCCTGAACCTGGAGGACAAGGGCGCGGTGCACCGGGCGATCCGCGGGAAGCACGTCGGAACGCTGGTATCTTGAACGGAACCGACACGATCAACACGCCGTCGGGAGGATGACAGCGGCGTCGAGCGGCAGGAGAGCAACGTGGAAGTAGTGGACGAAACCAGAACCAGAATGGACGAGGCCGTGGAAGCGGTCCGGCGCGAGTTCACGGCGGTGCGAACGGGAAAGGCCGTTCCCACAATCCTCGACGGCGTGCGGGTGGAAGCCTACGGGGGGCTGATGCCGCTCAACCAGGTGGCGACCGTGTCCGCCCCGGACGCAACGCTGCTTGCGGTCCAGCCCTTCGACCCTTCCGTGATCGATGCGATCGAAAAGGCCATCCGGTCCGCGGGGCTCGGTCTCAATCCCTCCAACGACGGAACCCTGATCCGGGTGCCGATCCCGCCCCTCAACGAGGAGCGCCGCAGGGAGTACGTGCGTCTGCTGCACAAGATGGCGGAAGACGGAAGAATCTCGATTCGCCACGCCCGCCACGCGGCCAACGACTTCATCAAGCTGATGCTCAAGGAGCACGAGATCGGCAAGGACGACGCCCACCGCACGATGAACGAAGTGCAGAAGGTCACGGACGAGCACATTGGCAGGATCGAGGAACTCCTGAGCGCCAAGGAGAAGGAGGTGATGGCGATCTGACCGTGCGGCCTGCACGGTCACCGCCCCGCCCGGATCATGCCGTCTGAGCTGCTCGACCGGATCCTGACGAACCCCAGCGTGCCGCGTCACGTGGCCATCATCATGGACGGCAACGGACGCTGGGCCCGCAAGAGGGGTCTCCCGCGACACGCGGGGCACTGGGAAGGGATGAGCGCGGTTCGCGAAGCCATCGAAGGGGCCTGCGCCACGGGGGTCGAGATCCTCACGCTCTTCGCCTTCTCCACCGAGAACTGGAAGCGCCCCCGAAGCGAAATCGACGCGCTCATGCGCCTGCTGCAGGTATATGCCGAGAAGGAGCGGGAACGGCTGGCGCGGGCGGGCGTGGAGGCCAGGGTTCTGGGCGAGGTCGAACGACTCGATCCGGCCGCGCGGGAGGCTGTAAGGCAGATCGAGAATGCGACCCGCGGCGGCTCGGTCCTGCGGCTCAACCTGATGGTGTCGTACGGCGCCAGGGAAGAGCTCGTTCGCGCGGCGAGGTCCCTGTGCGAAAAGGCCAGGGACGGAACGCTGGATCCGGCGTCGATCGACGAAGAGGCCTTCGAAGGCGCCCTGTTCACCTCCGGTCTCCCGGATCCGGACCTTCTCATTCGGACATCCGGCGAGTTCCGCCTCAGCAACTTCCTGCTCTGGCAGCTGGCGTACACCGAACTGTACATCACCGAGAGCCTCTGGCCGGACTTCACCCGGGACGACCTCTTCGGCGCGATCCTCGACTACCAGCAGCGCGAACGCCGCTTCGGCCGGGTTGCCGCCGGGTGACATCGGAAGCCGCGTGAGGATGTCGGCGGAACTCAGGGCCCGGGTTCTGGTCGCCGCGGCGGGAATCCCGCTGGCTGTCCTGCTGATTCACCAGGGTGGCTGGTACCTGGGAGCGCTCCTGATGGTGGCGGCGGCGATCGGAGCAAACGAGTTCCACTCGCTGGCGTCGGTTGGGGCCGCGCGTCCCGTGCGCTGGCTGGCAATTGCGGCCTCGTCGCTGCTGGTCCTGCTGGCCGCCCACAACCCCGTTTTCGCGGTCTGGGGCGACCGGGCAGTGACGCTCGTCGTTGTACTGGTGCTGCTGACCGCCTGCGCGGTCGTGTTCTCACGGCGAATCGAGGAGGCGCCCCTTCTCTCGGCTTCGGCCACCGTGCTCGGCGCCCTCTACACCGGCGGCACGCTGTCCTTCGCGGTCCTCCTGCGGCACCTGCCCGAAGCCATGGGGACGGTGCCGGCACAACGATGGGAAGGCCCCTTGCTCGTGCTCCTGCCGTTGGCGATCACCTGGGCCGGCGACAGCGCGGCCTTCTTCGTCGGCCGGAGCATCGGCAAGACCCGTCTGGCGCCCCGGGTCAGCCCGGGCAAGACGGTGGAGGGGGGTGTCGGGGGACTGGTCGCCTCGGTGGCGGTGGGCGTGGCCGCGGGTTTCGTGCTGGACGGCTTCGGCACCGTCCCCTTGACACCGCTCGCCGGAGGTGCGATCGGTCTCGTGCTGGGGGCGGCCGCCCAGGTGGGGGACCTTGCCGAGTCCCTCCTCAAGCGGGAGGCGGGGGTTAAGGATTCGGGGGCAATCCTCCCGGGACACGGCGGGGTGCTGGACCGGCTGGACGCACTCTTCTTCACCTTGCCGCTGGCGTACGGGCTGCTCATCCTGACCCGTCACCTGTCGTGACCGGGGTCGCGGTGCTGGGGGCCACGGGCTCCGTGGGATGTTCAACCCTGGCCGTGATTCGAAGACACCCCGGGCGGTTCAGGGTCGTCGCCATCTCCGGCTACCGGTCCGTCGCGAAGCTGGAGCGGTTGGCCGCCGAGTTCGGCACGCGGGAAGTCGCGGTGGCCGACCCCTCGGCGCTGGCAGATCGCCCCGACCTGTTGGCCGCGGGCTGGCGGACCGGTCCCGAGGGCGTGGTGGAACTCGCCGCGCTGCCCGGCGTGGACGTGGTGGTCAACGCGGTGGTGGGTGCGGCCGGGCTGCCGCCGACCCTGGCCGCGCTGGGGGCCGGCAAGCGGTGCGCGCTGGCCAACAAGGAATCGCTCGTCGCGGCCGGAGAACTGGTACTGGAGGCCGCGCGCGAGGGAGGGGGAGAACTCGTGCCGGTCGACAGTGAGCACTCCGCGATCCTGCAGTGCATCGGGTTCGCGCGGCGCGACGAGATTCACCGCCTGATCCTCACCGCCAGCGGCGGGCCCTTTCGCGAAACCGGCGCCGAAGCGCTGAAGGAGGCCAACGCGGCGATGGCGCTGAAGCACCCCACCTGGGAGATGGGCGCGAAGATCACGGTCGACTCGGCCACGCTGGCCAACAAGGCGCTGGAGGTGATCGAGGCGCATTTCCTGTACGGTCTTCCCTACGAGCGCATCGAAGTCGTGGTGCATCCGTCGTCGATCGTCCACTCCTTCGTCGAATTCGTCGACGGCTCCGTCCTGTCGCAGATGGGCGTGCCGAACATGGAACTGCCCGTACTCCACGCGCTGACCTGGCCGCGCAGGCCCCCGGACCCCGTATTGCGGAACTTCGATCCGGTCGAACTCTCGCCCCTGGTCTTCGAACCGGTGGACGAGGCTCGCTTCCCTCTCTTTCGCCTGGGCGTGAACGCGGGCCGCGCGGGAGGCGCCGCGCCGGCCGTCTTCAACGCGGCGAACGAGGTGGCCGTTGAAGCCTTTCTGACGGGCAGGGTTACCTTCTTTGGCATGGCGGAAGTCGTGGCGGCCGTCCTCGAGGCGCTGGAGGGACGCACCGCCGGTAACATCCGGGAGGTATTGCAGGTGGACCGGGCCGCGAGGCGCCGCGCGGCCGCGGAAGTCGAAAGGATCGGTGCATGACAATACTGGCCACTGTCGTCCTTCTGGGCGTTCTGATCTTCGTACACGAACTGGGGCATTTCTGGGCCGCAAAGTCCGTGGGAATCGCGGTCGAACGCTTCTCCATCGGCCTCGGGCCGCGTATCTGGGGGTTTAATCGGGGGGGCACCGAGTACGTCATCTCCGCCATTCCGCTGGGTGGCTATGTGAAGATGCAGGGGATGGATGACGAGGTCATGGAGCACATCGAGGGGGGCGGGTCCGAGAGCGCGACCAGAAGCCGTCCCTCCGCCCACCGGGCGTCTCGTGGGCCAAGCCGTCGTCAAGGTGGGCCCGGGGCGGGCAGGGAACCCCGTTCCTCGGATTTCGATGCCCAGCCGCTGCTGGCGCGGGCCTTCGTCATCTCGGCGGGGGTCATCATGAACATGATCTTCGCTTTTTTCCTCTACACCCTGGTGGCGGCCGCGTGGGGCGTGCAGGAGCTGGCGAGCACCCGGATCATGGGTGTGGACGAAGGCACCCTGCCCGCGGGAACCGAAGCGTTGGCGGAGATCACCCCCGGAGCCGAGATCTCGCGGGTGGGTGGCGTCGAGCCCGACTCGTGGGGAGATGTTCAGCAAGCGTTCCTCGAAGGCCCCGCGGGCCCTCTCACGCTTGCCACCGAGTCTCCTGCCGAAACCTTCGACATCGTCGTGCCGGACGACGGGGACGAGCGCCGGGCCCTGGCCTCCGCATTGCAGTACTGGGTCGACCCCATCGTAGGCGATCTCGAGCCGGGAGGTCCCGCCGCGGGCTCGTCGATCGAGCGGGGGGACCGGATTACCAGTGTGGACGGGGCTCCCGTGGAGAGCTGGGCGGACATCATCCGGGAGGTGGGATCGCGGCCGGGCGAGACCGTGGAAATCGGCCTCCTCAGGGGCGAATCCGAGCTGACCCGCGTGGTGGAGCTGGACGATATCGAAGGCGAGGGAGACGGGGAGCGGACAGGAAGGCTGGGGGTTTTCACTTCCCAACCGGAAACGCGCACCATCTCCGTTGGTTTCGGCGAAGCGATTGCCCTCGGATGGACGCGGACCTATGACATCACCCTTCGCATTCTGGGCTTTCTGCGGGATCTCTTCACCCTCGACGTGTCACCGCGTTCGGTCGGTTCGATCGGTACCATCGCGGTGGTGGCTGGCGAAACGGCCGCCGCGGGGCTGCCCGCCTTCCTCGAATTCATGGCGCTTTTCAGCATCAACCTGGCCATCCTGAACCTGCTTCCCATACCCGTACTCGACGGGGGTCACCTGGTCTTCCTCGGGATCGAACTCGTGCGGGGCCAGAAGCTGTCGGTGAAGCAGCGGGTGCGCTGGAGCCAGGTCGGACTCGGGTTCGTCATCCTTCTCATGGTCTGGGCGCTGGGCAACGACCTGCTTCGCTTCCTGGGGCTTTAGCCGGACGTTCCGCCGCCCGACCGAAGTCAGAAGAACGACAGCTGACGCGGGCCCGTCTGCTCGCGGAGCACGGCCAGGTCCAGCAGAGGCGTGGGGCGGTCCGGACGGGCCACCTCGACCATCCCCGTGAATCCCTTCGTTGCCAGCGCGCGCTCCATCGCGCCCTTCGCCAAACCGGGGGTGTTCGATTCCTGCGATAGGTGGGCCAGCACGACGACCGTCAATTTCGGGCTCAGCAGTTCCAGGACCAGGCGGGCTGCCGCGTCGTTCGACAGGTGTCCGTGACTCGAGGCGATTCTGGCCTTGACCGAAGCCGGGTAGCCGGTGGCCCACAGCATCGATTCGTCGTGATTCGATTCCACGACCAGGGCGTCGCATCCGCGAAGCGCGTGCATGACCTGGAGGGTTGGGCGTCCCATGTCGGTGGCGATTCCAAGGCGTAGTCCGGTGGCGGTTTCGCGCACCGCCACGGCTACCGGATCGACCGCGTCGTGGACGGTGATGAACGGTGCGACCTCCAGCTCCTCCACCTCGACCGGGAAGCCCGCGCGGTAGGTGCGGACCTCCTCGCTGCCTCGCAAAAGCTTGGAACAGGCGCCGAGCGTACCCTCGGTCATCATCAGCGGCGTGCCATGCGCCCGGGCGAAGACGCCCGCCCCGCGCGTGTGGTCCCCATGCTCATGGGTCACCAGGATGGCCGAAACTTCGGCCGGTTCCACGCCGATCACGGCGAGCCGCTTCGTCAGTTCGCGCGCGCTGAACCCCGCGTCGACCAGCAGCCGGGTCCGTCCGGAGGCGATCAGGGTGGCGTTGCCGCGGCTGCCGCTGCCGAGCACCGAGAAGCGCACCGCTCAGCGGCCGCCTTTTTCGGATCGCAGCGGGGCCGTGTCCGCGAAGGCCCGCCGGTAGAGGCGGCGGGTACGGGCCGTGAGCTCGACGCCGCGCCGCGCCATCGCCCGCGCCGCCGTTTCGAGGAACCGGTCGATCTCGTGATCCACGAGTCCGCCGCCACCCCCCCACGAAAACGGCGGCACATCTCTCGGCATCATGCCCCACCGAATAGACTCGCCCCCGCGCCCACGGTGGCGCCGGTATCGAGAAGCGTGCCGATCCCGGTGCGGACGTGGTCGCCCAGCAGACACCCGGCCTTGGTCAACCCGGTGTCGGTCACGTGGCCTTCCACCACGGCGCGCACCGCGCCGTACGTGTTCTTCAGGTCGGAGTTGCTGGTCATCGCGCCCAGATTCACCCACTGCCCGACCACCGAGTGTCCCAGAAAGCCGTCGTGCGCCTTGTTCGCGAATCCCAGGAAGACGCTCGCTTCGACCTCGCCCCGCACCTTGCAGATGGGACCGATGCCGACGTTCTCGAGCACGCCGCCCAGAACCGCGGAGCCGCGACCGATGTACGCGGGCCCCGCAATGCGGCACGGAGCCTGCACGCGTGCGCCGGCGTCCACGATCACGGGTCCGTTGCGTGTGTCGAGCACCGCTCCCGGCTCGATGATCGCCCCTTCTCCCACGCTCACGAAGCCGCCGCCGATTCGGTGAACGTGCCGCGGCAGCCCTGTGTCCGGAAACCTCGAGCCGTCGGCCGCCAGACGGTCACCGTTCTTCTCCATGAGGTCCCACACCGACCGCAGCAGGGTCCCGTCGAGCCCGGTCTCGGGCCAGTCCGGCCACTCCCCGTGCAGGACCGAGGTCGGAAACGCCGTCCCGTCCGGGATCCGGAGGCCGACCGGTTCGGTTCCTCCGGCCGTCAACAGGGCGGGCCCGCCAAACGCGATTTCCCCGGCGTCACAGGCAAAGCGGCTGGACAGGAACAGACGGTCCCCCTCGCTCCCGATCGTCTCCGGGGGGACAGAGCGAGGGGCGTCCGCCTCGTCGTAGTTCAGGAGGGCGTTTTCGGCCAGGTGGCCCTCGCACCTCAGTCCCCACACGCGCTCCGCGCGGGCGCGTAGCGTCTCCGTACCGAAGAGGAGTTCGCCGGCTGGACGTGTCAGCGTGAAGGGGCGCCAATCCCGGGCCACCGGATCGTCGAAGAGGAACAGTCGTGTGGGCATCAACCGGGCGGCGAGCCGGGGTCTCGACCGGAAGCCGGTCCGAGCAGTTGCGGGGGCAGGTCGCGCAGATACTCCTTCAGGCGGGGGGACTCGGAGCGCGGCATGACCAGCGTGACGTGCTCCGTCTGCACGACCAGGAGATCCTCCACGCCCAACAGCGCAAGACGGCCATGCGCGGCCAGCGCGATGTTTCCCGACGAACCGGTCAGGTAAACCTCGCCCTCGCGCACGTTGCCGTCCTCGTCGGCGGAACGGTTGCGGGCCACCGATTCCCAACTGCCCACATCGTCCCAGCGAAACCCCGCGTCGATGCAGGCGACCCGCCCGCTCCGTTCCAGCACCGCTTCATCGACGCTGATCCTCGCGGTTTCGTCGAAGAAGGCGCCGATGTCTCCCTCTTCCAGGCGCGGCAGTGCGTCGGCCATTTCGGGCGCGCACCGCTCCACTTCGCGCAGGAAGACGCCGGCTGCCCAAACGAAGATTCCGGTGTTCCAGCGGTAGCCCTCGTCGATGTAGCGGGCTGCCGTGACGGGGTCGGGTTTCTCGACGAAGGCGCCGGCCCGGTACGCGCGATGACCCGGGGGAGCTTCGAGTGCCTCGCCGGGACGAATGTAGCCGTAGCCGGTTTCGGGCCGGTCGGGAGGCACCGCCACCGTGAGCAGAAGCCGGTCCCGGCGCGCGATTTCGACGGCGGCGCCCAGGACGTCCCGGAAGGCCTGCACCGGCTCGATGACGTGATCCGAGTGGAGCGAAATCATCATCGCGCCGGGGTCGGCCCGGGCGACTTCCCACGCGGCGCGGGCCAGGACCGGACCGGTGCCCTTGACGCGGGGCTCCACCAGGAAGGATTCGCGACCGAGTCCGGTTGCGGCCCGGATGGGTTCCACGAGGTGCTCGCCGGCCAGGATCCGCAGCCGCTCGGCGGGAACGAAGCCCCGCACCCGCTCGATCGTGTCGAAGATGAGAGGCCGGGAACTGGCCAGCGGCAACAGCTGCTTCGGGTGTTCGGGTGTGCTCAGCGGCCAGAACCGGTGGCCGGCACCGCCCGCCAGGATCGTGACCCAGACCGGGGCCGCCTCAGTCACGGGCGTGTGCGCGCCGCGGCTGCAGCCCGTATACGGTCGCCTTTTCACCCATGAAGCGTCCTCCACATGCCGCAAGTGACCCTGGCCGTCGGGCGCCGGACAATTGCACTCCGACCCGGAGAGGGGAGAGACCCGGCTCAAGCTAGCCGGAACCACCGAAAAAGTCACGAAGCCAAGAGCGCCCTTCATCCTCGCCGGTGCCAGCCCGCCCGACGCCCTGCCGCCTGCCGCCAAACACCGGGTTCTCCACGAGCCGCCTGCGGTTTTCCAGAGTTGACCCGAATGATCCGAGGCGGATAGATTGAGCCATGAAGATTCGCAATCTGGCGCTGGTGATCGTCGTAAGCGCGGCTTCCCTGGCCGCGTGCGACGACGACCCGTTCGCGCTCAACTGGGTCGCGGACCCGGACACGGTCGAGTTGTACGTCCTTTCCCGGCCCGAGACCAACCTTCTGTCGGCCTTCGATTTCTTCAGCCGCATCCCGAAGAGGATGGAAGCCCCGACCACGGGCGACCTGTGGGACCTCACGGTCGACTACCAGGACGGGCAGTTCGTCTGGCTTCCCCCCGGAGCACTTGGGATCACCTCGGACGCCGCCCTCGCGACCCTCGAGGGCCACACCTTCGACACGGCCGAGGAAGCTCCCGCCGATACTACGGAATACGTGAGTGATGTACCGATCCCGATCCGGCTCGACCCGATCTACGTCATCCGCACGCGGCGCCACCAGGGCACCTTCTCCGTGTGCAACTACTACGGCAAGATCGAGGTCCTTGAGACGGACAGCATCATCGGGACGGTCCGGTTCCAGTTCGATGTGAACCGTATCTGCAACAGCCGCGACCTCGTCCCGCCGGATTGACCGCTCGTGGAGAAGCGCCTTCCGGCAATCGAGCGCCGATGCGTCCGCGCGGACATGTCCACGGGCCGCTAACGGCCGGGGTGGTTCTCTGAATGCTGGACATCAAGGTCTTGCGCCGCGATCCGGCGGGTGTCGGCGCGGCACTGGAGCGGCGGGGGGGAGAGGGGATGGCCGGGTTGGTCATGGCTGTTGCCGAGCGGGACCGGACCCGGCGTGAGGCGCTGGGACGGGTCAACGACCTGAAGGCGCTCCGGAACCGGGTCTCGAAGCGCATCGGCGAGGCGAAGCGGGAGGGCGGCGACGCGCAGACGGAGATCGCGAGGATGCGCAAGGTAGGTGCGGAGATCGCGGAGTTCGACGCACAGGTGGCCGCCGCCGACGCGTGGATCGCGGAGCAGCTTGCCGGCATTCCGAACCTGCCCGACGAACGCGTGCCCACCGGTGGCGAGCAGGCCAACGAGATCGTGCGCAGTTGGGGCACGCCGCCGGAATTCCCCTTCGCTCCCCGGCCCCACTGGGAACTGGGCGAGTCCTTGGGGATTCTCGACCTCGCGGCGGGGGTCCGGGTGTCGGGGTCCGGATTCTTCATGCTGCGGGGCAGGGGCGCCGCCCTGCAGAGGGGGTTGATCAACTGGATGATCGGCCTGCATACGACCGACCACGGCTACACTGAACTCCGGGTCCCCTACCTGGTGCGCGAGAGCAGCATGACGGGCACGGGACAGCTGCCCAAGTTCGCCGACGAGTCGTACATGACCCCTCGCGACGGACTCTGGCTGATCCCGACGGCCGAAGTGCCGGTGACCAACATTCACCGGGGCGGGATCCTGCGCGGCGACACGCTTCCCCGCAAATACGTGGCCTATTCGCCGTGCTTCCGGAGAGAGGCGGGCGCGGCCGGCAAGGACACCCGGGGGATGCTTCGGGTGCACCAGTTCGACAAGGTGGAGCTGGTACGCTTCGAGCAGCCGGAGACCAGCGCCGCGGCCCTGGAGGAGTTGACCGGCCACGCCTGCCGCATCCTGGAACTGCTGGGGCTCACCTACAGGGTCGTGCTGCTTGCATCCGGCGACCTGGGCTTCTCGGCCTCGCTGACCTACGACCTGGAGGTCTGGGCGCCCGGTGTGGAGCAGTGGCTCGAGGTTTCGAGCTGCTCGACCTTCACCGACTACCAGGCGCGGCGCGCCAACATCCGGTTCCGCAGGGCTCAGGGTTCCGGAACCGAGTTCGCGCACACGCTCAACGGTTCGGCCCTGGCGCTGCCCAGGCTCATGGTCGCGCTGCTCGAGACCTGCCAGCGGGAGGATGGGTCGGTGCGGCTCCCCTC
Source organism: Longimicrobiales bacterium (assembly GCA_965208295.1). Taxonomy (GTDB): domain Bacteria; phylum Gemmatimonadota; class Gemmatimonadetes; order Longimicrobiales; family Gaopeijiaceae; genus Bin94. The sequence goes on from OZ242328.1 coordinate 4,527,214, forward strand.
GGTGCTGGCCCCGGTACTGGGTTTCGAAGAGATCGGGCCGGAAGGGTGAGCGGTGCCGGCGGGTCCCGGTCCGGTCCGCCCGGACCGCGGCAATGAAGAGGAAGAAGCGGGCGCGCGGCGGCGCCAGGAGGAGGGATCCGCGCACCTGGCAACTCGCGCTGGGCATCCTCTTCTTCGCGCTGCTCGTCTTCTACATGGTCTACACGGCGCAGATCGTACGCTCCCGCCAGGACGATGCCGAGACCTTCACGCGCATCTACACCCAGGTGCAGAGCGGGCTGACCAGCCAGGATCCCGGCGCCCCCGTGGCGGCCCTGACCAACCTTCAGCGCCTGATTCTCGAACTCGGCGTGCCGTTCGTGGTCACTTCGGGCCCCGGGCGCGACTACTACGCCCACGCCAACCTTCCCTTCGATGTCTCGGATTCGCCCACGGCCGAGGAGGTGGAGCGCATCCTCCGCTACGCCGAGGAACTGGATTTGCGCAACGATCCGGTGGGCGATCCGAACAGCCAGCTGGTTCACTACGGCATCACCCCCGAAACGGCGCGGCTGCAGTGGATTCCCTTCCTCTGGGCCGCGGGGCTCCTGCTGACGGTCCTGCTCGCGGTCACCTTTTTCCGGTATCAGCGGCTCAGCACGGCGGAGCAGGCGTGGACGGCGATGGCCAGGGAACTCGCCCATCAGCTCGGCACGCCCATCAGTTCGCTGCAGGGATGGGTGGAGGTGCTGGGGCTGTCGCGCGAGGCGCGCCCCGGCGACATGGGCCAGGCGGAGATTGCGTCGGCCATCGGCGAGGACCTGGTGCGCCTGGAACGGGTAAGCCGGCGCTTCGAACTGATCGGCAGGGATCCCGAGCTCAAGCGTGTGTCGCTCGGCGTGGTGATCGCCGAGCTGCGCAACTACATGAAGGCCAGGCTGCCCCGTCTCGGCCCCGGCGTGGCGCTCCACGTGGATGTCCCCGACGACCTTCCGGACGTGCAGGGCCACCAGGTCCTGCTGGCCTGGGCGCTGGAGAACGTCGTGAAGAACGCCCTGGACGCCATGGCGGGGACCGGCGGATCCATCACCATTTCTGCTCGCGCGGCCGAGCGGCGCTGGGTCGTCGTGCGCATCCGCGATACGGGACCGGGCGTCCCGCTAGAGATCCGGGACCGGGTGTTCGACCCGGGCGTCACCACGAAATCGGGCGGATGGGGTGTGGGATTGACGCTCACGCGGCGTATCGTCGAGGGCGTCCACCGCGGCCGCATCGAGTTGCTGGACCGGGGCGAGCGGGGCGTTACGTTCCAGGCCCGGCTTCCCCGCGCGGCGGACTCCTGAACGCCGCGGGCCGCCACCCCGGCTGCCGAGCACCCGCGGGAGGGGCCTGTTTCCCGTCCCGGTCGAGTTTCTTCGCTCTCAAAGCGTGCGCCGAATGCTGCAATCCCTGAACCCCGAACAGCGCCGTGCGGTCGAGCACTTCGAGGGTCCGTGCCTCGTGCTGGCGGGGGCCGGATCGGGCAAGACGCGCGTGCTCACGACCCGGGTGTGTCATCTGGTTATGGAACACGGGGTGCCCCCGGACCGGATCCTGGCGGTCACCTTCACGAACAAGGCGGCGCAGGAGATGCGCGAGAGGGTCGTGTCGATGCTGGGCGGCGAGCCCAAGGGGATCTGGATGAGCACCTTTCACGCGCTGGGCGCCCGCCTCATGCGTCGTCACGCACCGGTCCTGGGCTGGACCCGCGCCTTCACGATCCGCGATGCGGACCAGTCGCTCCGCGAGGTAAGGAAGGCGCAGAAGAGCGTGAATGTGGACCCCCTGCAGTGCTCGCCGCGCGCCGTCCGCGACCGGATCTCGGATGCCAAGAACCATCTGATCGGCGTGGACGAATTCAGGGAGACGTACGCTGGCCGCGACCTCTTCCTGAGCAGGGTCGCCATCGCGTACGGCGCCTACCAGGAAGCGCTGAAGCGACAGGACGCCATGGACTTCGACGACCTGCTCGTCCTGCCGGTCCGCCTCTTCGAGAACAACCCGGAGCTGCTGAGCAGGTATCAGCAACTCTTCTCTTTCATCCTCGTCGACGAGTACCAGGACACCAACCGGGCCCAGTTCCGCCTGCTGGAGCTGCTGGCGGCGGATCACGGCAACCTCATGGTCGTGGGAGACGACGACCAGAGCATCTACGGCTGGCGTGGCGCCGACATCCGCAACATCCTCGACTTCGAGAAGGGCTTCACGGGCGCGGAGGTGGTGCGGCTGGAGCAGAACTATCGGTCCACACCCGTCATCCTGGACGCCGCCAACGTCGTGATCCGGCAGAATCTGGACCGCAAGGCAAAGACCATGCGTACCGACGTGACGGGGGGCGCACCCATCACCCTGGTCGAGGCCGCGAGCGAGGCCGACGAGGGCCGCTGGATCGTCGAGGAGATCGAGCGGCGAATGCTCTCGAACCCGGAGTACAACCACAGCGACTTCGCGGTCCTCTACCGAACCAACGCGCAGTCGCGGGCGCTGGAGGACCGGTTCAGGCGGCGGGGCCTTCCGTACCAGATCGTGGGCGGCGTTCGCTTCTACGAGCGCCGCGAGATCCAGGACGTGCTGGCGTACCTTCGCCTCATCTCCAACCCGCGCGACATGGACGGCTTCGACCGTGTGGTGAACTATCCGCGGCGGGGGATCGGCAAGACATCGCTCGGCCGGCTCGCGGTCTTCGCGCGTGAAGCGGGCATCGACCTGTTCGAGGCGGCGGGGCGGGGTGAGGAGGTTCCGGGGCTTCCCGCGGGGGCCCGGCGCGGGCTGCAGGAGTGCGTCGGGCTGGTCGGCAGGTATCGTGAGAGGGCCGGCCTCCTGACCGCGGGCGAGATCCTGGAGGAACTGATCGAGGAGCTCGATCTGGAGTCGCGGCTGCGCTCGGAGGGGCCCGAGGGACGGGAACGGGCCGAGAACGTCATGGAACTGATCGCAGCGGCCCGGGACTTCGAGGCCGAGCAGGTGATGGAGCTGGACGAGGGCGACCGCGACGCCTTCACCGACCTCGATCTCTTCCTCCAGCATGTGGCGCTGGTCACCGACCTGGACTTTCACGACTCCGTGGCGGACGCCGTCACCCTCATGACGCTGCACAGCGCCAAGGGGCTGGAGTTCCCCGTGGTCTTCATCAGCGGACTGGAAGAGGGGCTGTTTCCCCTTCTGCGGTCGTACGAAGAGCCGCGGTTGCTGGAAGAGGAGCGCCGCCTCTTCTACGTGGGGATCACCCGGGCCATGGAAAAGCTCTACATGACCCATGCGCGGCGGCGGAGGAGGGCGGGGGAGACCATGTTCGGACGGCTATCAACGTTTGTGGACGTGCTTGAGGACCGTCTGGAGACGAAATCCACGGATCTGGTATCGGGATCGTGGACGGGGTATGGGCGGCGACGGCGGGAATCCACACAAAGCCAGCCGTCGCGCGCACCCGGCGACTACGCCGGTTCGCCCGACGACGGGTCGGACTTCAATCAGGACCGGCCCCGCTACGTGAAGGGCGAACGGGTGGTCCACCAGACCTTCGGGTCGGGGACGATCGCGGAGATCTCGGGGTTCGGGCGTGATCTGAAGGTTGCGGTCGACTTCGACACCGCGGGGAGGAAGAAGCTGCTGGTGCGGTATGCGGGGTTGGAGAGGGACTACTTCTAGCAATTTCCTTCAGTGACCGCTCGCTACCGACTGGTCGCCTCGGGCAACTTAGCTTAGCCGGTAACCGACACTCTGCCAGACTGTCTCGGGTCTTCTTCTCAGCTATTGCTTGTGGTCTTCGGACTGATCTCGATGTTCAATCCCTCGATCAGGAGATCCAGCTCCCTTCGCGTGACCGGAATGGGCGCATATGGCTATTCCTGATCCTGGCGCGCGGCCGGGTCCTCCTCCACCCCGTTGGAGGCATCCCCCTCACCACCCCGCCCCTCCCCACTTCCATCCCCACCCCCATCCCCCCCACCCAGCCCCGCCACCCCCGCCAGCAACCCCGCCCCCTTCCGCAGCATGCGCACCTTGGCCGCCGCATCCAGCACCGCGTCCTCCGCCTCCGACTGGGCCAGATCAAGTAGTGCGGACAGGTCAGCGATTCGGCGCCTGACCTCGACCGAGGCATCTCCGATGTCATCGGTCACGCCCTCGATCATGCCGTGCAGGCGGTCGATCTCGGACCGCACGACCGATGTGATGTGGTCGAGGTTGCGGGCGGCGTTGTTCGCGTGCTCGACGAGCGGCCCTGACCGTTCGGTCGTGGTGGCCACGAAACCGGTCCAGGTCCTTGACAGCGTGCGGAGTTCGGCCAGGACGAGCACCAGCACCACCAGGATCGCAAGGAACGCCAAGCCCAGCCCCACCATCGTCCATGCCGAGACCACCGCAAGGCCGTCGCGTGCGAGCTCGACGACGGTGGTGTCCTGAAAGGGGACAGCAAGAGTGAGTGGCATGATGGCTCCGCCTAGTGTGATCCGGGCCCGGAATATGGGGCGATAGCAGCCCGTGGACAAAACCCCCCCAGCATTCGAGAGGCGGCGCATTCGCGCTGGGCCGCTTCGCTTCACCGATTCACGATGTAAAGCATACTATACATTATGGAATGTAGAGTATACATTGGGTCTTGAAAGGCTCCGCTCTATCCAGAGGACCCGCGAATTCGGTATCTTTCAGCCGATGTCATCCTTCATCGTATCGGGCGGCCACGAGCTGAGCGGCGCCATCCGGCCCGCCGGTAACAAGAACGCGGCCCTGCCGGTCCTCGCGGCGACCCTCATGTCGGCGGAGCCGGTGACCGTCCGCAACGTCCCCCGCATCCGCGACGTCCACACCCTCCTCGAGATCATGGGGTCGCTGGGTGCGTCCGTGACGTGGGCCGGTGCCAACACGGTGGTGGTCAACGCGGCGAACGTCGAGGCCGGAGACCTCGATCCCGAGCTCTCCGAGCGGATCCGGGCGTCGATCCTCCTCGCGGGACCCCTCCTGGCCCGTTTCGGCTCCCTCTCGCTGCCTCCTCCCGGGGGCGACGTCATCGGCCGCCGCCGCCTCGACACGCACCTGCTCGCCTTCGAGGCGCTGGGGGCCGAGGTGGAGACCTCGACCGGTCTCGACATCCGCGCGCCCGCCCTGAAGGGCACCGACATGTTCCTGGACGAGCCCTCCGTCACGGCCACCGAGAACGCCGTGATGGCTGCGTCGATGGCGGAAGGCGAAACGCTGATCCGCAACGCGGCCGCCGAGCCGCACGTACAGGATCTCTGTCACCTGCTCAATGCAATGGGTGCGCGCATCGAGGGGATCGGGACATCGAATCTCACCATCCACGGTGCGCCCACCCTGGGCGGTGCCGACTTCGAGATCGGCCCCGACCACGTCGAAACTGGCTCCTTCATCGGTCTGGCCGCCGTCACGCGCAGCCGGATCGTGATCGAGCACGCCCCGGTCTCCCACCTCGACTCGATCCTGCTCGGCTTCCGGCGGCTCGGGATCGACTGCCGGGTGGACGGACGCGATCTCATCGTTGACGGGCGCACGGAACCCGTCATCCGGATGGACGCCTTCGGGCACATCCCCAAGGTCGACGACGGTCCCTGGCCCGCCTTCCCCGCCGACCTCACCTCGATCGCCGTGGTGGCCGCCACCAGCGCCCGGGGAACGATCCTGGTTCACGAGAAGATGTTCGAGTCCAGGATGTTCTTCACCGACAAGCTGGTGAGCATGGGCGCGCGCATCATCCTCTGCGACCCCCACCGGGTCGTGGTCGTGGGCCCGTCGAGCCTGCACGGCGCAAGGGTGGAAAGCCCGGACATCCGGGCCGGCATGGCCATCCTCATTGCCGCCCTGGGTGCCCGTGGCGAAAGCCTGATCCGAAACGCGGGGCAGATCGAACGCGGGTACGAGAGGATCGACGAGCGGCTCCGGACCCTGGGCGCCCGGATCGAACGCCGGGGGTAGCCCTCCGCGGTCGAAACTCCGCTGCATCCGAAGTGCGAGTCATGCGGGCTGGACACATGTGGTTCGCGCTCCTCCCCGCGTGAATGGCGATTGACCGGGAGACTCCGCAACGGCTATACTTACAGTCAAGTGGTCCCGAACCGACCGGCTGCGGCCGGCGGCGTTTGAGTGGGGGAGAAGGCATCCCCCGCTTTTTTTATCGACTGTCGCAAGGGGTGACGACTTTGAAAGCGAACCAGGCAGGAATCCAGGCGGAGCTGGAAACGCGGATTTCCGGCCTTGGGTACGAGCTGGTTCAGCTCGACTGGACGGGGAGTTCCGCCCGTCCGGTCATCAGGCTCCGCGTGGAACGCGAAGCGCTGGACCGCCCCGTCTCGCTGGACGACTGTGCGAGGGTGAGCCGGAGCATCGAGGCGTGGCTCGACGAGGACGCGAGGGTGCCGGAGCAGTACGTCCTCGAGGTGTCCTCGCCGGGGCTGGAGCGCCCCCTTACCCGCGAAAGGGACTTCCAGCGGTTCCGCGGCCGGAAGATCGCCGTCACCGGCACGGAAACGCTCCACGAACGGAGTTCGCGTCTCGAGGGCGAACTGCTGGGTCTGGGCGGCGAAGTGGGCGACACGGGGTCTATCCGGCTCCGGTTGAACGGGGGTGACGAGGTCGAGGTGCCAAGGTCGCGGGTGGCGGCGGCCCGCCTGGTCCACGATTGGAAGGTGTCATGACCGTCAACACCGCGCAGATCAGAGCGGCGTTCAGCGACATCATGGACGCCAAGAGCCTGGAGTTCGACCAGGTCAACGAGCTCATCAGAGATGGGATTCACGCCGGCCTGGCCCGCATATTCGGCATCAACGTCAACGCCGAGATCCTCATCGACGATGTCTCCGGCGAGATCGAGATGATCGTGCTCAAGCGGGTCGTCGAGACCGTGGAGGATCCGTCGTCGGAGATCTCGGTGGACGAGGCGCGGTGGGACGATCCCACCTACGAAGTGGGGGACGTGATGGAGCTTCCCGTCGAATTCACCGAGTTCGGCCGCAACGCCGTCATGGCCACCAAGCAGCGGATCGTGCAGCTGGTGCGCGAGGGCGAGCGACAGCGCATCCGCGACGAGTACGCCGATCGCGTGGGCGACCTGCTCTCCGGCGAGGTGCAGCAGATCGAGCGCGGCAAGCTGGTCCTGATCCTGAACCGATCCCGCGAGGCCGAGGCCATCATTCCCTGGAAGGAACAGAACCCGCGCGAGCGGTTTCGCCAAGGCGAGTCGATCCGGGCCGTCCTCAAGAAGGTGGACGAGACGCCCAAGGGTCCCCGCTTGATCCTCTCCCGCGCCGATCCCGGTTTTGTCGCGGCGCTCTTCAAGCTGGAGGTGCCGGAGATCTACCAGGGCATCGTCGAGATCAAGGAATCCACGCGCGAGGTCGGGGGGCGTACCAAGATCGCGGTGCACAGCCGCGACGATTCCATCGACCCGGTTGGGGCCTGCGTGGGGCTCAAGGGATCGCGCGTCCAGGCGGTCGTGCGCGAACTGGGCGGCGAACGAATCGACATCGTCCCCTGGCACCCCACGCCCGAGATCTTCGCCCGGCGCGCGCTTGCGCCCGCCCGCGTGGCCAAGGTCCATTCGGATCCGGCACGGCAGGTCATCACCGCGATCGTGGGCGAGGATCAGCTCTCGCTGGCGATCGGCAGGAACGGCCAGAACGTGCGGCTGGCGTCGCAGTTGATCGGATGGCAGATCGATCTCTACGGTTCCCGCGAGTGGCTGGAGCGCGGGGCGGACATGTCGGTCTTCGTGGAGGAGGAAACGGACTCCTACGAGACCGCGGACTTTCCGCTCAGCGAACTCGCTCTGGATGGAGAAACCCTCTTGGCGCTGAATGGCTCGGGATACAACAGCTTCCTCGACATCATCGACCTGGACCGGGCAGACTTCCTTGCCGTGGACGGGGTCAGCGAGGAGGCGGCCGCGCAGCTTCTTACCCTGATCGAGGATCTTACCGTGGTCGAGGCGGAGCCTGCCGTTGCCGCGGAAGACACGGCGGCGCCACTGGAGGACGCGCCGGCGCAACAGGAGGAGACGGCCTGATGCGGGTCCGGGAACTCGCAACCGACCTGAGGGTGAACGCCGATGTCCTCCTCAGGTTCCTGAGGGAATCGGGCGTGCGTGTCGGCCACGCCGACGCCTTCATCCGGGACACGGACGTCGCCAAGGTGCGCACGCGCCTCGAACGGGAGCGCAGGGCGGGACACGGCGAGGCCGCGGATGTCATGAGCGCGGTGGTGAAGGCGCACAAGCCCACGAGTCGCAGGCGCCGCCGCCGACGGCGGATCGTGACTCTGGAGCCCTCGGTTACCGCCGAGGCCCCACTGGAGGAAGCTGTTGCCGTAGACGGGGAAGCCGCCACGGAGACCGACGGGACTGCGGCACCTGAAGTGACGGTCGCGGTGGACGCGGCCGACGGGCAGGTAGAGGCCGCGCCTCCCGTCGAGGAGGGCGGGCCGATGGACGCCGCGGCCCCGGTCGCTCCGGTGGAGTCCGACGTTGAGGACGCGGTCGTCGCAACTCCGCCGGTGGAAGAGGCCGCTCCGCCGGACCCCGCCCCCGAGCCGCCTCTGACGCCTTCGGTGGGTACCGATGCCCCTCCGTCGGAGACCGCCATCCCACCCATCGCCGCCCAGGCTCCGGGGCTTGAGTCCGAACCGGCACCTGGAACGCTGGAGCGATCCCCGATCATGCCGGCGCGCACCGGCCCCAAGCCGTCTCCCGCGCGAGACGGCGCGCCCGCTGGATTGGGCCCGGCCGCAAGCAAACCGGCGCCGGCGGCCAGCGCGGGTCCGGGCGGCAAGGTGCGGATCCAGGCCGAAGGGTACACCTCCGACGGCCGCAAGAAGAGGGAGCGCAGGCGGGGCAGGCGCCGACGCGGGGCCGATCGGGACAAGGCCAAGCAGAACATCCAACGGGTCATGGCCGAGATCAAGGGCGGTCGCAAGAAGCGCCGCAAGGGCAAGGGCGCCGTGGCCGCCGCCAAGGAGGAGCGGGTAGCCGCGGAGGAAAGGGCTGCCGAAAAGGTTGCAGCCGAAGCCACCACCGTTCGCGTCAACGAATTCCTCACGGTCGCCGAACTCGCCGAACTCGTCGAGGCCAGCGCGACCGAGATCATCGGTTCGGCCTTCCGCAACATGGGCCTCATGGTCACCATCAACCAGCGGCTTGACTTCGACCAGATCGAACTGCTGCTGGAAGGCTTCGGCTACCAGGCCGTCCGCGAGACGGACTACCTCCCACCGGGCGAGGAGATCGAGGAAGACGATCCGGCGGACCTGCGCCCGCGCCCGCCAGTGGTCACCGTCATGGGGCACGTCGATCACGGCAAGACGAAACTGCTGGACTGGGTCCGCGACACCAACGTCGTGGCCGGCGAGGCCGGTGGCATCACCCAGCATATCGGCGCGTACCACGTCGAGCTCGACGATGGCCGCACCATCTCCTTCCTCGACACTCCGGGCCACGCCGCCTTCACGGCGATGCGCGCCCGTGGCGCCGACGTGACCGACCTGGTGGTCCTCGTCGTGGCCGCCGACGACGCGGTCATGCCGCAGACGATCGAGGCGATCAGCCACGCCAGGAACGCCGGCGTCCCGATGATCGTCGCGATCAACAAGATGGATCTGCCGGCGGCCGACCCGGCCCGGGTCCGCCAGGACCTGCTGCAACATGGCGTCACCGTCGAGGACTTTGGCGGCGAGACGCTGGTGGCGGAAGTTTCGGCCAGGACCGGCCAGGGCATGGACGACCTGCTGGAGAAGATCCTTCTGCAGGCCGAGATCCTGGAACTGCAGGCCAACCCCTCGCGTGACGCCGTGGGCGCGGTAGTGGAGGCCGAACTCGACATCGGCAAGGGCCCGCTCGCCACGATCCTGGTGCAGAGCGGCACGCTGTGCGTTGGCGACAGCTTCGTGGTCGGTCTCTACGACGGTCGCATCCGCGCCCTGCTCGACGAGCGTGGCCAACACGTCGACGACATCGGACCGGGAATCCCGGTGCAGATCCTGGGTGCGGCCGGGGTCCCCCAGGCGGGCGATGTCTTCCAGGTGATGGACGCCGTCAAGGCTGCCGATATCGCCGGCAATCGCCAGCGTCTGGACCGCGAGAAGCAGCTTCGCATCAAGGAGCGCGGCATCAAGCTCGGCGACTTCACCCAGCTCCTGGCCGCGGGCGACGTGAGCACGCTACGCCTGGTGGTGAAGGGCGACGTGGACGGTTCCGTGCAGGCGCTGTGCGACGCCCTCGAGCAACTCTCCGCCAAGGAAGTGCAGGTCGAGATCGTCCACCGGGGCGTGGGCGCGGTCAACGAGTCCGACGTGATGCTCGCGCTGACCGCCGGCGCCGTGGTTATCGGCTTCCGGGTCCGTCCCGACGCCGGTGCGCGGCAGGCGTCCTCGCGCGAGGCCGTCGACATTCAGACGTACGATGTCATCTACGAGGCGGTGGACGATGTCAGGGCCGCGCTGGAGGGACTGCTCGCGCCGGAGCGGCGAGAGAGCGTGACGGGCGCCGCCGAGGCGAGGGTGATCTTCAAGATCCGCGGAACCGGCACCATCGCGGGCAGCTACGTGGTGGACGGCATGATCCAGCGTGGAGCCAATGCCCGGGTGATTCGCGACGGGGTTGTCATCTACGACGGAGAGATCGGGTCGCTGAAGCGCTTCAAGGACGATGCCCGCGAGGTCAAGGAAGGCTTCGAGTGCGGTATCGGCATCTCCAACTTCAACGACGTCAAGTCCGGGGACATCATCGAGACCTACCAGGTCCAGGAGGTCGCGCGCACCCTGGCCAGTGCCGAGCGGGATTGAGGACGTCCGTCCCCGATTTGCACCCGCGACCTGCGATGGTGGTGACCGTGTCGACGTGGGATCTTGCAATTCCGGGCTCCGGGTCGCTCAAGCAGAAGCGATCCGTCCTCCGTTCGCTCAAGGACCGCCTCGCGCGCATGAACGTTTCGGTGGTCGAGTCGGGGTTGCAGGACACGCGCAACCGGGCGCGCATCTCGGTGGCGTTTCTGGCGGCGCACTCCGCGCAGGCGGACTCGATCCAGGAGGCAGTGGACCGCCTTGTTGCGGGGGCGCGGGACGCCGTGGTGGTGGCCAACTCCACGGAGCGCTACTGATGTCCTCCCGTCGCCGCGCCCGCCTGGGCGAGCAGCTGCGCCGGGAGCTCTCGGTGAAGATCCAGTCCGTGGTGCGCGATCCCGAGGTGGGGCCGCTATCGGTGACCGGAGTGGATGTGAGCGCGGATCTGTGGTTCGCGCGCGTGTTCGTGGAGCCGTATGGGTCGGAGGACGAGCAGGTCCGCACCGTGGCCGCTCTCGGACGTGCCGCACCCTTCCTGCGTTCCGTGCTGGGGCGGGAGCTGCATATTCGACGCATGCCTGAATTGCGTTTCGAGCGGGACACGTCCATCGAGGCGGGGCAGCGGATCGAGGCGATTCTGAAGGAGGTGCTGCCTGAGGGTGAAGCAGAACAGCAGCCGTCTTCCGATGACCCCCCGGGGGATCCGGAGCAGCCGTCCGGAGAAGGCGACCCGTGAGCGAGTCGTCCGCCTCCATGGGGATGTTACTGGTGGACAAGCCGGCAGGGGTTACTTCCCACGATGTCGTGGCGGTGGTGCGGCGGTCGCTCGGGGTGAAGAAGGCGGGCCATGCAGGAACGCTGGATCCCTTTGCGACGGGGCTGCTGGTACTCGGGGTCGGGCGGGCTACCCGCCTTCTGGAGTACCTGGCGGGGGCGGACAAGGAGTACGAGGCGACCGCCCGCCTCGGGGTGGCGACGGACTCGCAGGATCCGGAGGGATTGGTGATCGCGGAGGATGATGGCTGGCGGGAGCTCTCGGCGGATCGCATCCGCATGGTTGCGGCGGGGCTGGTTGGATCGCTGCTGCAGTCGCCGCCGGTGTACTCGGCCGTCAAGGTGGGGGGCGTTCCGTCGCATCGCCGTGTGCGCCGGGGGGAGAGCGTGGAGCTTCCGCCGCGCGAGGTGATTGTGCGCGCTTGCGAGGTGCTCGGGGTCGACTTGCCCGAGGTGCACTTCAGGGTGGCGTGCTCGAGTGGGACCTATGTGCGCAGCCTGGGCGTCGAACTGGGGGAACGGCTCGGTACGGCGTGCCACCTTGTCGCGCTGCGCCGCACCCGGGTGGGTGGGTTCGAGGTGCGTGATGCGGTGGGGCTGGAGGCGGTGCGGGGTGGGGGGTTGCCCGGCCGGGCCTGGATCGACGCCGTCTCCGCGCTGGCCCACTTGCCGCGTGTGGTGGTCGATTCGGACGAGGCCGCGATGATTGCGACGGGGAAGAAGGTGCCGAATGGCGCACCGGATTGCGGCGCAGCGGTGTTCGCCCTGCCGGACGGCCGGCTGGTGGCGGTGGGCGCCGTGCGCGACGGCGTGTTGGAGCCGCGCAAGGTGTTTCACAGTGCGTGAGGGTGGGTGCGCCGCGCGCACGAGGGGGTGCGCATGACCGTCTTCCAGGACGGCGTGTCCGGCCTTCCGCGCGACGATCGTCCCGTGATCGTCACGGTGGGCACCTTCGACGGCGTGCACCGTGGCCACTGGAGCGTGCTCGAAGAGATCGGGGCCCGCGCCGCGGCCCGCGCGGGCAGGAGCGTCCTCGTCACCTTCGACCCTCATCCACTGAGAGTCGTCCGGCCCGAGGCCGCCCCGAAGATGCTCACCACGACGGAGGAGAAGAAAGCGGTCCTGGCCACCAGCCGACTGGACTACGTCGTGTTCCTCGCCTTCACCCCGCAACTGCGCGAGTACTCGCCACGACGGTTCGTCACCGAAATCCTCCTCGGAGGACTGGGGATGAGCGAACTGGTCATCGGCTACGACCACGGCTTCGGCCGCGGGCGTTCGGGCGACGTCGACACCCTGCGGGACATCGGGGCCGAGTGCGGCTTTGCGGTAGATGTGGTGGAGGCCGTGCACTCGGGTGAAGCCGCCGTTTCCTCGTCCACGATCCGGCGGGCACTCGCCGAGGGCAGGCTGGCGGACGCGAACCGCGGTCTGGGACGCCCGTATCTGATCACGGGAACCGTCGTCCCCGGAGACGGACGCGGACGGGAACTCGGCTTCCCCACCGCCAATCTCCGCGTCACCGACCCGGACAAGCTCATTCCCGCCGAGGGCATCTACGCCTGCTACGCGACGGCGCCGGCGGGCAGGTTCATGGGTGCGCTGCACATCGGTCCCCGGCCCACCTTCCCCGGAGCAGGCTCTGCCGTGGAGGTCTTTTTACTGGACTTCGTGGGTGAGCTGTACGGGTGTGACATCCGGCTGGAGCTGATCGAACGGCTGCGCCCCGTCGCCGCCTTCGACTCGGCGGACGAGCTGGTGGAACAGATGCGGGCGGACGTGCGGCGGACGCGGGAGGTGCTGGCGCGCGGAGAATGAGCCGCGAGTCACGGCTTGTACAGGTCTGAGGCGTAAAATGACATGTAAAGTGACAACTGCAGTTTACAGAAAGTCAACCGGGGTTTACTCTACCGTGCCCACGCCACCACTTCGGGTTACCGTGAGGACGCAGGCGGCGCCCCGCCCGGCCACCTCACCACCCCAAAGGAAGGGGAATCATGAAGGGTAGACTCACGCTGACCACCGCCCTCCTGGCGGCCCTTTCGGGCTGTGCCGAAGAGGTCCGCGAACCGGGCACCTTCTTCGGCGACGGCTGCATCCTGGACAGGGAGGCGGCGCCGTGTGACGACTGCATCCAGTTTGCCCACGTCACCAGCCTTGGGAGCGACGAACTGGGCCCCGGGTATCTGGTCGACAGGGGCACGATGCAGAACCTGGTTCGGGACGGCCAGGGAAACTACTGGGTGGGCCAGAACGAGGAGATCAAGATCTTCGACCCGGACGGCGCTTTTGTCAGGACGGTGGGCCGCCGCGGAGATGGTCCGATGGAGTTCAACAGGGCCGCGCCGATGCATGCGGATGCTTCCGGGCGAGTCCATGTGTTCGACACGGGCAACCTGAGGATATCGCTGATCGACGAAGCGTTCACGCTGGTCGAGGAGAAGAAGCTCCCGAGGTGGGTCGGGGCGAATGCGCCGTTGGACGACGGTGACCGATACGTCGTCCAGGCTTCGATCGAGGGGCCCGGAAGTGAGCGCATGCCTCTCCACATTATCGATGGTACCGAGGTCCTGACATCGTTTGGCGCGGGGGAACCGGATACGGAGTCGCTCGAGTTTTTGCCTCCCGACTTCCGACTTGCGGTCGGCCCCGACAGCGGTGTGTTCGCGGCGAAAGTGGCCGAGTATGTGGTCGAAGCGTGGTCCCGGGAGGGTTCCCGGCTGGGTGCGCTGCGCGGGGAACCGCAGCTGAACGCCGATGGTACGTTTCAGGAATTGCCATCGCCGGATAACCCGCCCCCCGATGTCATCGGTGACGTTCACGTCGACCGGGACGGTTTGCTCTGGGTGTCCCTCGTGGTTCTGCGCGCCGACTGGCTGGACCCGTTCGTGGAGATCATGGCGGCTGACCCGGCCGACATTCCCCCAGAAGCCGCGCCGGATGCTCACCGGGATCTATCAGGGCCGCCTCGACGTGATCGACCTGGCGACCTGCACCATGATCGCGTCGCAGCTGCACGACCAGCCGCTCATTCTTCTCGATGACAGGACGGTGGCCGCCTACGGATTCACCGAGCTCGGCTCGAATGCCCTGGACATCCTGCGGATGCGGCTGGAGCGGTAGCAGCCCGCGGACAGAATCCCCCCGGCATGGTCCACGGACTGCTGCCCAGGCCCCGACCTGGGGCTCATTTGCCGTTGGAAAACGCCGACCTTCCTTCCCGCCCCCCCATCAGCTACATTAAATGGCTGTCCGCTCGGCGAAGTTCCGGGCGACACGGTGCAAGACACGGAAACAGGCATGGGAATCGACAAACAAGAGATCGTCAGGAAGTACCAGCCCCACGAAAACGGTGCCGGGAGCACCCAGGTGCAGGTGGCCCTCATCACCGCCAGGATCGACCACCTTCGCGACCACTTCGACGCTCACAGGCACGACCATCACAGCCGCCGCGGCCTCCTCAAGATGGTGGGGCGCAGGCGCCGTCTGCTCGAATACCTCAAGCGGACCGATGTGGACGGCTACCGGGCCCTGATCAAAGACCTCGGGTTGCGTCATTGACCCTCGGACGCCTGGACACTTCTTGCAGCCTGTGGTAGGAATCCCCGCTGCACACCCCTTCATTGCACACCGCCACGCCCGTACCGCGCCGATCCCGGTGCCGTGCTGCGCTAGTGGCATATCCGACGCTCGGGGGGCCATCGCCTCCCGCTACCTCGCCGCCCGACCGGGCGGCACCTCTGGAAGAAAAAGATGACTGAAAGAATCGAACGCCAGTTCGCTGGCAGAAAACTCGTACTCGAAGTGGGCCGGATGGCGCGTCTCGCGCACGGCTCCTGCCTTGTTCAGTTCGGCGAAACCGTCGTCCTCGTGACGGCGACCGTACAGGACAAGCCCACCCACCTCCCCTTTTTCCCCCTCACGGTCGAGTACCGTGAGAAAGCGTACGCGGCGGGCAAGATCCCGGGCGGCTTCTTCAAGCGCGAAGGCGCCCCCCAGGAGAAGGAAGTCCTGTCGTCGAGGCTGACCGACCGTACGCTGCGCCCCCTCTTCCCCGACGGTTTCTTCAACGAGACCCAGGTCCACGCACAGGTGCTGAGCGCCGACCAGGAGAACGACGCCGACGTGCTCACGCTCATCGGTGCGTCGGTCGCGCTGAACACCTCGGTCATCCCCTTCCACACCTCGGTCGCTTCGGTGCGGATCGGGCGCATCCAGGGCAACTGGGTGGTGAACCCGACCTTCACGCAGCTCGAATACGCCGACGTGGACATCGTGGTGGCCGGTTCGGAGAACGCGATCGTGATGGTGGAAGGCGGGGCGATCCAGGTGCCCGAGAACGAGATCCTCGAAGGGCTGAAGGTGGCCCACGAGGCGATCCGGGAGCTGATCGAGATCCAGGAAGTGCTGATCGCGCCGCGCCGCAAGCCGGAGATGGCGTGGGTGGCAAAGCAGGTCGACCCGGAGTTGCGGAGCCGCGTGGAGAGCGCCGCCGCCGACAAGGTGGCCGAGGCCGTGCGGATCGCGGGGAAGCAGGATCGCATGGCGGCGCTGGGCGAGATCGCGGCCGAGGTGGCCGGGCAGCTGGCGGCGGACGACCCCGAGGCGGATGTGGACGAGAAGGGCGTCAGGGAGGTCGTGCGGTCGCTCGAGAAAAAGAGCGTGCGCGCTCGCATCCTCGACGAGGGGACGCGGGCCGACGGCCGCTCCTACGACGACGTGCGCGCGATCTCCTGCGAGACCGGAGTGCTCCCGCGCACGCACGGCTCCGCCCTCTTCACGCGCGGCGAGACCCAGTCCCTCGGCGTCGTGACCCTGGGCACCTCCAGGGACGAGCAGCGCATCGACTCGATCGACAGCGCAGAGCAGATCACCAAGTCGTTCATGCTGCACTACAACTTCCCGCCCTTCTCGGTGGGCGAGGCGCGGCCGATCCGCTCCACCTCGCGGCGCGAGAAGGGACACGGGGCGCTCGCTGCGCGTGCCATCCAGCCCCTCCTGCCGGACTACGATGACTTCCCCTACACGATCCGGATCGTCTCCGACATCCTGGAGTCCAACGGGTCGTCGTCGATGGCTTCGGTCTGCTCGGCGTCGCTCTCGCTGATGGATGCGGGGGTACCGCTCAAGGATGCATGCGCCGGCGTGGCCATGGGTCTGGTCACCGAGGGCGACCAGGTGGCCATTCTGACCGATATCCTGGGCATGGAGGACGCCCTGGGCGACATGGACTTCAAGGTGGCCGGCACACGCAAGGGCGTGACCTCGATCCAGATGGACATCAAGATCGAGGGACTGAACTTCGAGTTGCTGGAAGAGGCGCTCGAGCGGGCGCGCAAGGGCCGCATGCACATTCTGGACTGCATGAACGAGGTCATCGAATCCGCCCGCGACGATCTTTCTCCGCACGCCCCGAGGATCACGTCGATCAGGATCAACCCTGAGAAGATCGGTGACATCATCGGGCCCAAGGGCAAGATCATCCGTGCGATACAGGAAGAGTCCGGCGCCACCATCGAGGTCGACGACGACGGGGTCGTGAAGATCGCGGCCGTGTCGGGTGAGGCCGGTGCGCGGGCGAAGGAGATGATCGAGGCGATCGTGCAGGAGCCCGAAGTCGGCCGCATCTACGAAGGGCCGGTCAAGAACACCACGACCTTCGGCGCCTTCATCGAGATCATGCCGGGGGTCGAGGGGCTCTGTCACATCTCCGAGCTGGCCGACTACCGGGTCGGCAAGACCGAGGACGTGGTCAACCGGGGCGACGTCATCCGGGTGAAGCTGCTTTCCGTGGACGAGAAGGGGCGGATGCGCCTCTCCAAGAAGGCCGCCGCGGCCGAAGAGGGAGCTTCCAACGCGAAGAAGGCCGGCGCGCGCGGGTAAGGTGCACCGGGGGAAGACCGACTCCGGGGTGACGCGCCGCCCGGTGGGGGGTGAGGCGTACCGGGCGACACGGCTCGGCAACGGCGTGCGCGTCCTGACGGAAGCCATGCGCGGGGTGCGCTCGGTGGCGGTGGGGGCGTGGGTCCGGCAGGGATCCGCGCTGGAGTCCGCCGAAATAATGGGCGCCAGCCATCTTCTGGAACACATGGTCTTTCGCGGCACCGAAAACCGGTCCCGGCAGGAGATCGCCCTGGCGCTGGAGAGCCTGGGGGGATCGCTGAACGCCTACACCTCGCGCGAACACACCGGTTACGAGGCGCGGGTGCTTTCGGACCATCTCCCGCGGGCGGCCGAGGTGATTTCGGACCTGGTGCGCAACCCGCTCCTCGCGGAGTCCGACCTGGACCGCGAGAAGGAAGTGGTGGGCGAGGAGATCGCAGCCGTCGAGGACACGCCCGACGACCTGGTCTTCGAGTTGCACGGCGATCGGATGTGGGGCGGCCACCCCTATGGGTACTCCATTCTGGGTACGCGTGACACGGTGGGCGCGATCTCGCGCGAGGACCTGGCGGCGCTGCACCGGACCTCGTACGTGGGGACCAATCTGGTGGTGGCGGCCGCCGGTTGCGTCGAGCACGAAGCGTTCGTGGACCTGGCCGGCGAGTGGTTTGGCGACATTGAGGCTGGGCGGGAAGCTCCTGCGGTGACCGCCCCGGGTGAGGTCAGGCCCGGGACGGATCGGGTCGCGCGGGAGTCGGCGCAGATGCACATCGTGCTGGGGCGCGACACGCCGGGACACGCCCACGAGGATCGCTACACGCTGGTCCTCCTGTCGGCGGCGCTCGGCGGCGGTATGAGCTCCAGACTCTTCCAGCGCGTGCGCGAAGAGTTGGCGCTTGCCTACTCGGTCTATGCGTACCAGTCCTTTTTTGCCCGGGCCGGGGTCATGGGCATCTACGTGGGGACCCGTCCGGCCTGGGCGTCGGCCGCGCTCGATGCCGTGCGCGAGGTCTGCAGCGACGTGGCTGCGAATGGCCTGCCGCCCGACGAGCTGGCCCGGATCAAGGAGCAGGTGAAGGGTCAGTTGATGCTGTCGCTCGAAGCGCCGGGCGCCCGTCTCCATCGGCTGGCGGGTTTTGCACTGCACGGAGAGCCCTTCGCGGGCCTCGACGAGGTGCAGGGGATGATCGACGCGGTGTCCGGGTGCGATATTGTCCGTGTGGCCGGGGAGGTGCTCGACCCCGAGCGCCTCTATGCGCTCTGCCTCGGCCCCGATGAACCGAACGGGATGGAATCATGCTTGTAGGCGTTCCTACGGAGATCAAAAAGAACGAGTACCGGGTGGCCCTCACGCCGGCTGGCGCGGAGGCCCTGACCCAAGCCGGGCAGAGGGTCCTGATCCAGACCGGCGCCGGCGAGAACAGCGGCTTCACCGACGATTTCTACGAGCAGGCGGGTGCGGAAATCGCGGCCGACGCGGAAGAGGTCTGGGCGCGGTCCGACATGGTCATGAAGGTCAAGGACCCGATCGCGCCGGAGTGGCCGCTCATGCGGGAAGACCAGGTGCTCTTCTGCTA
Organism: Longimicrobiales bacterium; assembly: GCA_965208295.1. Taxonomy (GTDB): domain Bacteria; phylum Gemmatimonadota; class Gemmatimonadetes; order Longimicrobiales; family Gaopeijiaceae; genus Bin94. Next base: position 4,546,248 of record OZ242328.1, read on the forward strand.
CTTCCATTTCGCGGCCTCGGAGGCGCTCACGCGCGCGGTCATGGAGAGCGGCGCGGTCGCCATCGCGTACGAGACGGTGGGTCCCGAGCGTGGCTCGCTGCCGTTGCTCACGCCCATGAGCGAGGTTGCGGGACGGATGTCGATTCAGGCGGGCGCGAAGTACCTGGAGCGGCCCCATGGGGGATCGGGGATACTACTTGGGGGCGTACCGGGGGTATTGCCCGCGAAGGTGCTCGTGCTGGGTGGGGGCGTGGTTGGTACGCACGCTGCGCAGATGGCGGCGGGGTTGGGGGCGCGCGTCTCGATCATGGACATTTCGCTGGCGCGTCTGCGGCAACTCGCCGACATCATGCCGGCCAACGTGAACGTACTCTACTCGACCCGTTACGCGGTGCGTAAACAGTTGCGGGACACCGACCTGGTGGTGGGCGCGGTGCTCGTGCCGGGGGCCAGGGCCCCGAGTTTGGTGGCGCGGGAGGACCTGTCCACCATGCGGCGCGGCTCGGTGATCGTCGATGTGGCGGTGGACCAGGGCGGGTGCGTGGAGACGATCCGGCCCACGACGCACGAGGATCCGGTGTATGAGGTCGACGGTGTCATCCACTACGGCGTTACGAACATGCCCGGCGCGGTGCCGCGCACTTCCACGCTCGCCCTCACGAACGCGACGCTGCCCTACGCGCTCCAGGTGGCGTGCAAGGGGTGGCGGCGAGCCTGTGAAGAGGACCATTGTTTTGCCCCGGGAATCAACATCGTGGGCGGCAGAATCGTGCACCCCGGGGTCGCGGACGCGTTCGGCATGACCTGCGAATCGCTGGACGGAGCGACTCCCCGGGCCATTGAGCGTGTCCGCTTCAAGCGTCTCCCCTCGAACCCCGACCTTTCCCTGCCGGAGCGGGCGTCCGGGGGTGCGGCCGGATACGACATTCGCAGCTGCGAAGAGTTCCGGCTCTCTCCCGGGGACGTGCACCCTGCCTGCACGGGGCTGGTCATGGAGCTTCCCGACGGGATCGAGTGCCAGGTGCGGCCGCGGTCGGGACTTGCGGCTCGGCACGGCATCACCCTTCCCAACAGCCCGGGCACGATCGACTCGGACTATCGGGGCGAACTCAAGATCCTCATGCAGAATCTGGGCCCCGCACCTGTCGACATCGGGCGCGGCGACCGCATCGCGCAACTGGTCTTCAACCGGTGCCTTGCGCCACTGGTGGAGGAGACCTCCGCGCTCTCGGCAACCGGACGCGGAGACGGGGGGTTTGGCAGCACGGGCGTGAAATAAGGGCGCGATTTCGGTAGTTTAGGAAGGTACAGGTCCCACCGGCCAACAACCTCGAACCGGAGCCCCCACGGCTCATGACGACAGTTGCCACCCATTTCGAGTTGGCTTAGCTCCAAGCGACTGGTTCCGACGAGCGACATCGGGGTCGACCTCGGGACCGCCAACACGCTGGTCTGCGTCCGGGGAGAGGGTGTCGTTCTGAGCGAGCCCTCGGTGGTGGCGGTGGAGCGGGGCACGAAGCGGATCATGAGCGTGGGCCTAGAAGCCAAGCGCATGCTCGGCCGGACCCCGGACGGAATCGAGGCCGTGAGGCCCCTGAAGGACGGGGTGATCGCCGACGTCGACGTCACCGAACTCATGCTTCGCCACTTCCTCAAGCAGGTCATGTCGAAGCGGATCTTCCGCATCAAGCCGAGGGTCGTGGTCGGGGTGCCGTCGGGCATCACCGAACTGGAGCGGCGGGCCGTGCGCTCCTCGGCCCAGGCGGCGGGCGCGAACGAGGTCTACATGGTTGCCGAACCGATGGCGGCTGCGATCGGCGTGGGGCTGCCCATTGAAACGCCGCGCGGCAACATGGTGATCGACATCGGCGGCGGGACCACGGAGATTGCGGTGATCGCGCTGTCGGGGATCGTGGCCGACACCTCGATCCGGATCGGTGGCGACGAGCTCGACACGTCGATCGTCACCTTCCTGCGCAAGAACTACAACCTGCTCATCGGCGAACCGACTGCCGAGGCGATCAAGATGCAGATCGGCTCCGCGATAGCGATCGAGAACGAGCGTGAGATGGAAGTGAAGGGCAGGGATCTTCTTTCCGGAATCCCCAAGATGGTGGTGATCCACTCCGAGGAGATCCGGGAATGCCTGCAGGAGCCGCTGAGGTCGATCGTCGAGGCGGTGCGCTCGGCGCTGGAGATCACTCCACCGGAACTCGCGTCCGACATCGTGGACTTCGGGATCGTCATGACGGGCGGGGGAGCGCTGATCCGCGGCCTCGACAAGCTGATCGCGCTCGAGACCAATCTCCCAATCCACGTTGACGACGAACCGATGACCTGCGTAGTCCGCGGATCCGGCCGCATTCTCGAGAATTTCTCGAAGTACCGGCCGGTCTTGAGGTCTTAGCCGCCCGTGGAAAAAACCCTCCCCACGGATCCCTAACCCCAGATGGCGGGCCAGCCCCGGGAAAATGGCGAGGGCCGCAAGCGGGACTTCCTCCTGACCGCAGGTATCATCCTCGGGTCCTTGATCGTTCTGAACCTGCCACCGGGGTCCCAGCGTTCCATGCGACTGTTTCTGCGCCAGACTGTGCTGAGCCCTCTCCTGGAGATCAACGGGGCCATCGCGAGGATGCGTGAACGCGCCCTCGACTTCAACATCCTGCGCGCGCAGATGGATTCGATAACGGGGCTCGTGGCCGCCGGCCGGACGCTGGCTGAAGAAAACCGCCAGTTGCGCGAAGCGCTGGGTCTCACGGAGCGGGAGCGACACAGGGTGCGGGCGGCCACGGTGATCCGCACGGGCACTCCCGGCGCCGAGAGCGTCTTCCTGCTGGATGCCGGTTCCGACGACGGGGTCCGCCCCTTCAACGCGGTGGCTACCGAATCCGGGCTCCTGGGTCAGGTTCAGGAGGTGTTTTCGGACCGGGCCGTCGGTTTCGACTGGTCCCATCGTGACTTCCGGGCCTCCGCGATGACGCCGGATGGCCGGACGCACGGGCTGGTCGAGGCAGAAAGGGGTGGTTTCCGCGAACAGGACCGGTTGATTCTACGCGGCACGGCCTACCTTTCCGATCTCAGCCCCGGCGAAGAGCTGCTCACGTCGGGGCGCGGGGGAACATTTCCCCGGGGGATTCGGATTGGCTGGATCGCGGAACCCGCGGAAGCCTCGGCGGGGTGGAGCCGGAGCTACTACGTCGACCCGGCGGTCTACCCCGGCGCGGCCACGCACGCACTGGTGTATCTGGAGAGCGTCGCCGACACGGTGGCCGTGGAGCCCGACAGCGCCGCCGGTCCGGGGCAGGCGGATCGGCGATGAATCTGCGCGTAGCGCTGCTGTGCGCGGGGCTGGTCGTGACCCACCTGCTGCTGCACGTGGCCCTGGGACTGGGGAAGGTGGCGCCGGACCTGTCAGTTGTCGCGCTGCTGCTCGCAAGCCGTACCCTGGGGAGTGCCGGAGGCGCAGCCACCGGGTTTGTTCTGGGGTTGTTGGAGGACGCCTTCTCGGTCGTCGCTTTTGGGGCGAACGTTTTTGCCATGTCGGTGGTTGGAGCTCTCGCAGCGCGTACAAGGGAACTCTTCGTGGGTGATTCGATCCCGTTTCTCGCGGTGTTTCTTGTGCTGGGGAAGTGGGGTCGCGACATGCTCGTCTGGGTGGTGTCGGACTCGGGCAGCCGGGCCCCCTTCAACGATTTCGTACTGATGGAGTCGCCGTTGCTCGCGCTGTACGCCGCCGCCGCGGGCATGGTGGCGCGTCTCCTTTTCGCCCGTGGCCCGTTGATCCGGTGATGCCCCGGAATCCCCAACGGGTCAGGTTGCTGGCCGTGCGCGCCCGGGTTGTCGTCGTGGCTCTGCTGGGCGTCCTCGTCGCGGTGCTGTTTCGCTTCCAGGTCCTGAGATCCTCGGACTGGCTGCTGGAGTCCCAATCGAACCGCCTGAGACCGCTTACCGTTCCAGCGCCGCGCGGGGTCATCCGCGACCGGGTGGGGCGGGTATTCGCGGACAACGTTCCGGGCTACTCGGTCTCCATCATTCACGACCATCCCGATTCCATGATTTCGACGCTGCACCGGCTGCGGGAACACCTGGAGTTCGACGACCGGCGGTTCGAGGAGCTGGCCGGCCGGGCACGCACCGGACCGCCGCGCCCGCTTCTGGTGTCGGTCGACGCCCCCTTCGACGTGGTGGCAGCGCTCCAGGAGCGTCGGTCCATCTTTCCCCGGCTCCTGATCGAGTCGCGTCCGAAGCGGCGTTATCCTGCCGGCCGGGTCGGCGCGCACGTCATCGGCTACGTAGGCGAGATCAACGAGGCCGAGGTCGAGGCGCGCGAGGCCGAAGGCGCCGAGCCGGGGTGGATCGTGGGGCGGTCGGGTGTCGAGGCCCAGTACGAGTCCACGCTGCAGGGAAGATCCGGCATGCGGTACGTCGAGGTGGACGCGGCGGGAAGGATCGTGGGTTCCTTCGAAGGGGTGCCGGGCGTGGCAGCGGAGCCGGGGAGCGACCTCCAGCTCAACCTCGACCTCGAGCTCATGGAGTGGATCGACCGGGTTTTTCCGGAAGGCATGAACGGGTCGGTGGTGGCGCTCGATGTCGAAACGGGCGGCGTTCTGGCACTCTATTCCGCGCCCGCGTTCGACCCCAACGTCTTCGCCGGGGTCGTCGATCGCTCCGAGTGGGACCGCCTGGTGCAGGATCCGGAGAGCCCTCTCTACCACCGTGCCGTGATGGGGAAGTACCCGCCGGGGTCGCCCTGGAAGCTGGCCACGGCGGCGATCGCACTCGAGCTGGGCGTAGTCACTCCCAGCCAACGGATGCCCGTCTCGTGCGGGGGTTCCTACGTCTTCGGCAACCGCACATACCGGTGCTGGAAGCCCGAAGGACACGGTTCGCTGGACCTGGCCGGCGCGATCCAGCACTCATGCAACGTGTATTTCTACCAGATCGGGGTGAGAATTGGTCTGGCTCGGCTGCTCGAGGTGGGGAACCGCATGGGATTTGGAGAGCAGTGCGGAATCGATCTTCCGACGGAGTCCGGAGGAACCTTCCCGGAGGGCCCGGAATACTGGGAGCGGCGTTTCGGTTACCGGGCGCAGGAGGGCGAGGCGCTGAACCTCGCGATCGGCCAGGGGCCCAACGACCAGACCCCTCTAAAGATGGCGCAGTTCGTCCTCGCCATCGCCCGCGACGGCTCCGCTCCCGCTCCATCCGTACTTCGCTCGACCACGGTCGGCGTACACGAGGCGAGTTGGAGTCTTGCCATCCCGCAGGAACACCTGGAGCACGTTCGTGAAGGAATGCGCCGGGTCACCCGGGAGGGGGGTACGGCGTACCTGTCCTCTCTGGAGCACTTCGACCTCCTGGGCAAGACAGGCACCGCACAGAGCGGCGGTGGCCGTCCCAGTCATGCGTGGTTCACGGCAATCGCCGGCCCGTACGGCGAGGCTCCCGAGATCGTCGTGGTTGCGCTGGTCGAATTCGGCGAGAGTGGATCGGGGGTTGCGGCGCCTCTGGTGGCCAAGACAGCCGACTTCTACCTGCGTGGGCTGCACGGAATTCCCCGCGACACGATTCAGACGCTCGGCGAGCACCTTCGCGCGGGGCGAAACACGGCGTGGGCGCGCCAGCCGGACCGCTGATGCGTGGGCTGATCGCTCCGCTTTGGCAGCAGCCCATGGTCATCGCCCTCCTGCTGCTTTCCGTATTCGGCGTGGGCATGATCTACTCGGCGGGCGTGCTCGAAGTCCCCAGCACCATCACCCAGGGGCTCTGGATCCGCCAGGCGGTCTTTCTGGGGGCCTCGGTCGCCGGATTGCTGCTCGTTTCCCGGATACCGCTCCGATGGTTCGAGTGGGTTGCGGTGCCCGGCTACGTTCTGGGGGTGGGCGTGCTCGCGGTCACCCTTGTGGCGGGGACCGGCGCGGGCACCGCGGAAGGGATCAGCAGCTTCCTGTCGATTGGCGGCTTCCGCTTCCAGCCCGCCGAAGCCGCGAAGATTTCAACGGCGCTCGCACTCGCCGCCCTGCTGGCCAGGCGGGAAGATCCCCCGGTCTACCTCCGCGACCTTCTGACGCCCGCGGCGCTGGTCGGTCTGCCGCTGGCTCTGGTCCTGCTGCAGCCCGACCTGGGCACGGCGCTCGCGTTCATCGGGATCTTCTTCGCCGTGATCTTCTGGGCAGGGACGCCCTGGCCGCTCATCCTATTCGCGGCTTCGCCGGGACTGGGTCTCATCCTCGCCTTCAGCCTGCGCGTTTGGGCCGTCTACATCGTCGTGCTTGCCATAGGTCTCTACCTCTACCGTTTCCGGCTGTACCTGGTCGAGTCCGTCGCGGTGATTCTGGGCAACATCGCGGCCGGAGCCATTGCCCAGCCCCTCTGGAACTCCCTCGCCGAGTACCAGCGAAACCGGTTGCTCGTCTTTCTGGACCCGGAACTCGATCCGCGCAACGCGGGCTGGCAGCTGATCCAGTCGAAGGTGGCGGTGGGGAGCGGCGGCATCTTCGGCAAGGGGTTCACGGCGGGGACCCAGAAGAGGCTGGCCTTCCTGCCGGAACAGCACACCGATTTCATCTTCAGCGTGGTCGGGGAGGAGTTCGGGTTCATCGGCACGTCGGTGGTACTCGTGCTCTTCGGCTACCTGTTCTTCCGGATGATTTCCATGGCGGAGGCCGCCAAGAAGTCCTTTGCCGGTCTTTTCATCTTCGGTATCTTGGGGGTTTGGCTCACGCACGTGTTCATCAACGCTGGAATGACCATCGGGGTGGTCCCCGTCACCGGGATCCCGTTGCCGTTCATCAGCTACGGCGGTTCGTTCCTGTTGATGTCCTGGATGGCCGCTGCCGTGGTGGTGGCGCTGGCCAACGACGATTCCTGATCCATCCGCTTTGACAGACCGGGGGACGACGACCTGTGGCCTGGTTTCGAAAACAGAAGACGCGGCTTTCGGGGGAAGGGCGCCGGGAACTGCCCACGGATGTCTTCTCCAAGTGCGACGGGTGCGGAGAGATTCTATACCGGGAGCGGCTGGCCCGGCACCTGGGCGTATGTCCGGAGTGCGGGAACCACTTCCGGATCACGGCGTCCCGTTACATTGAACTGCTCGCCGATCCCGGCTCCTTCGAAGAGGAGGACGCGGAGATGGCCAGCGGAGATCCCCTGGACTTCGCCGATCTGAAGGCCTACAGCGACCGGTTGGAAGCGGCCCGCCGGCGCACCGGGCGCAGCGAAGCCGTCATCACCGGCCGGGTGCGGATCGAGGGTATCCCGATCGCGCTGGCGGTGATGGATTTCAGCTTCATCGGCGGATCGATGGGGTCGGTGGTGGGCGAGAAGATCGCGCGCGCCGGCAGGGACGCCCTCGAGCGCGAACTTCCTTTCGTCGTGGTGAGCGCCTCGGGCGGGGCCCGCATGATGGAGGGCATCTTCTCGCTCATGCAGATGGCCAAGACCTCGTCGGTCCTCGCCCGCCTCCACGACCGCAAACTGCCCTACATTTCGGTGCTTACGGACCCCACCACCGGCGGCGTCACGGCCTCCTACGCCATGCTGGGCGACGTCAATCTGGCCGAGCCCGGCGCGCTGATCGGCTTCGCGGGACCGCGCGTCATCGGCGAGACCATCAAGCAGGAGCTCCCGCCCGGGTTCCAGAGCGCCGAGTTCCTCGAGGAGCACGGGATGGTCGACCGGGTGATCGACCGCCGCGAACTCAAGTCCGCGATCGCGCAACTGCTCCGGCACACGCACGCCGGATGGAGACCCCGCGTCTGACCGGCAGCTCCCGTCCCGCGGACTCCGCGTCCCCCATGACCCGCCCCCCCGGCCCCGATCCCCTCATGGACGCCCTCTTCCCGGGAGTCCCGACGGCGGTCGACTGGGGACTGGGACGCATGCGGGCGGCACTCGCCGAACTGGGACACCCCCACCGCCGCTACCGCGCCATGCACGTCGGCGGAACCAACGGAAAGGGTTCCGTCGCGTCCACATGGGCGTCGGTCCTGCGACATCAGGGCGAACGCGCCGGACTGTACACCTCGCCCCACCTCTGCTCGTTCCGGGAACGCATCATGATCGATGGCGAACCCGTCCCCGCGCGCCGTCTGCTCGACACGGCCGCGCGGCTCCGCCCCCTGGCGCGTGAACTCGGCATGTCGTTCTTCGAGGCCTCGACGCTGCTGGCGCTGGTCGTCTTCGCCGAAGAGCAGGTCGACACGGCCTGCATCGAGGTCGGACTTGGGGGACGGCTCGACGCGACCAACGTGATCGAACCCGAGGTCACCGCCATCACCAACGTGGCCCTGGACCACCAGGACTATCTCGGGGACACCCTGGAGGAGATTGCGCGCGAGAAGGCGGGGATCATCAAACCGGGTGTGCCCGTCGTCACGGCCGAGGGGCGTCCCGCCGCGCTGCGGGTGCTGGAGGACCGGGCGGCGCGGGTCGGCGCCCCGTTTCACCGGATCGAGCCGTGGCGGGACATCGCGGAACTTCGTCTCGGCCGCCGGGGCACGCGCTTCTCCGTGCGCACCGCGGGCGGCGGCCTCCTCGATCTGCACACACCGCTCCCCGGCGCCCACCAGGCGGCCAACGCGGCGCTCGCCGTCCGAGCGCTCGAGCTGCTTCCGCGCCCCCCTTCGCCGGATGCCGTGCGCGCGGGGGTTGCGGGGGTGCGGTGGCCGGGCAGGGGGCAGGTGCACCGGGTGGGCGACCTGCACTACATCTTCGATGTGGCGCACAACCGGGCCGCGGTGGGGGCGCTCGCCCGCATCCTGGCCGATCTCGCGCCGCCCCGGCCGCTGGTGGTGCTCGCGGGGATCCTGGGCGACAAGGACTGGTCGCGCATGCTGCCGCCGCTCGTCGATTTCGCCGACCGGGTGGTCTTCACCATTCCCGCATCCGCACCGCCGGAGAGGAACTGGGACCCGCGCGCGGTGGCGTCCGAAGTGGGCGACGGCGTTACCATCGAGGTGGTGGACGAGGTGGAGGCCGCTGTGAACCGTGCGACCGGCCTGGCCGGGATGGGTACCGTCGTGGTGACGGGATCGTGCCACACGGTGGGCGACGCGCTCCAGATCCTCGGGGTGAGCCCCTTCGAATAGGGCTGACCGGTTGGGTCGGTGTTCGGACAACGCCCTTGAGCCAGCCGAGGAGACTTATCTTTAGGGAACATCCCCCTCCGGTTATCTTCGCATCCATGTCCGCAGCCAGATCCTTCTCCCGCCTCCCCGGTTTCCGGGATTTCGCCCCCGCAGACCTCGCGCTTCGCAGCCACGTCTTCGACACCTGGCGGCGGGTCGCGCGCAGCTACGGCTTCGGGGAATACGACGGGCCGCCGCTGGAGCCGCTCGGCCTCTACGTCGAGAAGAGCGGCGAGGAGATCGTGCAGCAGCTCTACACATTCAGCGACAAGGGGGGACGGGACGTGGCGTTGCGCCCGGAGATGACCCCCACGCTGGCGCGCATGCTGGCTGAGCGCAGCCGCGGCATGCCCAAGCCGATCCGCTGGTTCTCGATTCCCCAGCTCTTCCGATACGAACGCAGCCAGCGGGGGCGGCTCAGGGAGCACTTCCAGCTCAACGTCGACATCGTCGGCGAGGCCGGGGTGGCCGCCGACGCCGAAGTCCTGGCCGTGGCCATCGACGCCGTGCGCGGCCTGGGGCTGGGGGATGACGACTTCGTCGCGCGGGTGAACGACCGTCGCCTCGTGAGTGCGGTTCTGACGGCCGCGGGCGCGCCGCGCGGCACGCACTCGGGTTGCCTGGCAGTGATCGACAAGGCGGGCAGGGCGGGCCCGGAGCGCACCCGCGCCGGCCTCGAAGCGCTGGGACTGTCGTCGCCAACCGTCGACACGCTGGCCGAAATCCTGGCCGACGGTTCGCGCGACCACCTGGCGGACCGTTTCCGCGACTCGGCCCCCGTCGCCGATGCCCTGCGGCCCCTCGACAAACACCGGTCCATCCTCGAGGCGATGGGCCTCGGCGCGTACCTGCACTTCGACTTCACGGTTGTGCGCGGACTGGCCTACTACACGGGCATCGTCTTCGAGCTCTTCGACCGGGCCGGCGAACTGCGCGCGATCTGCGGCGGCGGCCGCTACGACCGGCTCCTCGAGCTGGTGGGAGGCGAGCCGCTGCCCGCCGTCGGTTTCGGGATGGGCGACGTGGTGCTCGGCGAGCTGTTGCGGGATCGGGGTCTCGTGCCCGACGCGGCCCCGTCGTGCGACTTTTACGTGATCTGGGTGGGCCCGGAACAGCGCGCCCTGGGGCTGGAGACCGGTCACCGGCTCCGCGCGGCCGGGCACTCGGTCATGTACTCCCTGAGGTCGCAGGGGGTCGGAAAACAGCTCAAGGCCGCCAGCAGAGCGGGAGCCCGGCAAGCAATCATCATCGGTCCGGACGAGGCGGCCGCCGCGGCGGCGACGGTTCGGGATTTGAGGACCGGGAGTCAGGAGACCAGGCCCCTCCGGTCGCTGCTGGAGCGGGAGATTCCGCCGCCCACTACCGGGAGAAGCCCGTGACAAGGAAGCGATCCGCAGGCAGGAGCCAACCCGTCGCAAAAGGGCCTGCCCCGCACGAGCCCGATGCCGCCGATATCGAGGCGGTGCGTGCGGCCTTACAACGCGCCGCGCGGCGTCTCAACATCCTGGAGTTCATCATCCTGGGCGCGGCGATCATCGCCTCGGTGGCGGGGGGATGGCTCGCGGCCCTGCTGGCCGGGAGGGCTTTCGGCTTCCCCTTCCGTACGACATGGGTGGGGGCGTCGCTTGCGCTCTTCGGGATTCCCGCCCTGGTGGCCTTCCTGGTCGAAAAGCGCAGACAGAAGACCCCGGCGAAGCCCGCCCGGGACGAAACCGATCAATCGCCCGAAGGGGACAGCGAATAAATGGGCAGGAAAGCGCAGAAAAAGGGACTCACCGCCAGGTCCGAGGACTTCTCCGCCTGGTACAACGAGGTTGTCCAGCAGGCCGAGCTGGCGGACTATTCCCCGGTGCGCGGGAGCATGGTCATCCGGCCCTGGGGATACGGTATCTGGGAGAACATGCAGCGCGCGCTCGACGACATGTTCAAGGCGTCCGGCCACCAGAACGCCTACTTCCCGCTCCTGATCCCCATGAGCTTCATCGAGCGCGAGAAGGAACACGTGGAGGGCTTCAAACCCGAGCTGGCCGTGGTGACCCACGCGGGCGGAAAGGAGCTGGAGGAGCCCTACGTCGTGCGTCCCACGTCGGAAACCATCATCTACGCCATGTACGCCAAGTGGGTGCAGAGCTACCGCGACCTGCCCATCCTGCTCAACCAGTGGGCCAACGTCATGCGCTGGGAACTGCGCACCCGTCTCTTCCTCCGGACCGCCGAGTTCCTGTGGCAGGAGGGCCACACCGCGCACGCCACCGAGGACGAGGCCGAAGAAGAGACCCTGAAGATCCTGGGCATCTACCGCAGCTTCATGGAAGACTGGATGGCGATGCCCCCGGTCACGGGTCGCAAGTCCGAGTCCGAGAAGTTCGCCGGCGCGGTGCGGAGCTACGCCTGCGAGGCGCTCATGCAGGACAACAAGGCGCTGCAGGCGGGCACATCCCACATGCTCGGGCAGAATTTCGCGCGCCAGTTCGGCCTCACCTTCCAGAGCAGGGAGGGCCGCGAGGAGTACGCGTGGAACACGTCGTGGGGCGTGTCGACGCGCCTGGTCGGTGGACTGGTGATGACCCACGGCGACGATGTGGGCGTGGTGGTGCCGCCGAAGCTGGCGCCGACCCAGGTGATGGTCGTGCCGATCGGCCGCAGCGACGAACAGTGGGCGGTGGTCAGCGAGGCGGCCGATCGCGTGGTGGCGGCGCTGGGGGACGCGGGTGTGCGCGCGGCCGCCGACAAGCGCCGGCACCTGTCTCCGGGCGCGAAGTTCTTCGAGTGGGAGCGCAAGGGGGTGCCCGTGCGCGTGGAGATCGGGCCGCGTGATGTGGGGCGGGGGGAGGTGGTGGTGGTGCGCCGCGTGACCGCCCCGGGCGAGGATCGGAAGGTGGGGGTGGAAGAAGGGCGGGCCGTGGCTGAAATGTCGGGACGGCTCGAAGCGCTGCAGGGAGAGCTCCTTGACGCGGCAAGGTCCCGGCGCGAGGCCGCCACCCATCGCGGCGAGGTCTCGTCCGTCGAGGAACTCGGCGCGCTCCTGGACGAGGGTGTCGGCTTCGTCCACTCCGGCTGGTCGGGCGACCCCACCGTCGAGGAGCGCGTCAAGGAAGCCACGAAAGCCACCATTCGCGTGATTCCCGGCGAAGAGTTCCGCTCGGCGACCACCCCCGTGCACTGCGCGGGGGGTGGCAAGGCCCGGATGGAGGTGGTGTGGGCACGGGCGTACTGACCGCCGAGGCCCGTCCGTTCCCGCGCCGGGGTGGGGTGCTCCACTGCGGTGCTCACTCCCTGGAACGACTTGCGCAACAGTACCAAACACCATTATATGTGTACAATGGTGATCGGATCGCGGAGCGGCTGCACACCCTGAAGGAGGCGTTTGCTGATCGAGGGGGCGATGTCCCCGGCTCGACGCCCATCTCTGCCGCCACGACGCGCACGTCCACGCCTTCTCCCTTCCAGCACCCATCGCGCGACCTCCTCGTCGCCTACTCGGTCAAGGCCAACCCGAACCTGGCCATCCTGAGGCTCCTCGCGCGGGCCGGCGCCGGCGCCGACATCGTCAGCGGCGGCGAGCTCTACCGCGCGCTCCGCGCAGGGATCCCCGCCGACCGCATTGTCTTCGCCGGCGTGGGCAAGTCGCGCGACGAAATGAGGTACGGGATCGAGGCCGGGATCATGTCCTTCCATGTGGAGAGCGCCCAGGAGCTGGAAGTTCTCGGCGCCCTGGCCGCCGAAATGAGCGCGGTTGCACCGGTTGCGGTGCGTGTGAACCCCGATGTCCGCAGCCCCACGCACGAGTTCACCAGCACGGGTCACGCGGCCGCCAAGTTCGGCGTCTCGCCGCGTGAGGCGCACGACATGTATCGCCGGGTGGCCGCGCATCCAGCTCTTCGCGCGGTCGGCGTGGACGTGCACATCGGGTCGCAGATTCGTGATCCCGCACCTTTCCTGCGTGCGCTCGACGTAGTGCTCGAGGTGGCGGACCGCGCGCACCGCGACCTCGGAGCCGAGCTTGACTACGTGGATCTTGGCGGCGGCTTCGGCATCTCGGACGGGGCAGGGGACGCTCTGGACGTCCACGCGCTCGGACGCGAAGTGGCCACCCGCCTTCGTGGGCGCGACATGGCCCTCATCATCGAGCCGGGCCGCTTCCTGGTGGGCGATGCTGGCGTACTCGTAACGCGTGTACTATATGTGAAGAAAAACAACAAGAAAACCTTCGTCGTCACCGATGCCGGAATGACCGAGCTCATCCGCCCGAGCCACTACGGAGGCGTTCACTCGGTGACGCCGGTTCGCAAAAACGGTCGAGATCCCGTCGAGCGCGTGGACATCGTTGGCCCGATCTGCGAGCAGGGAGACTTCCTGGCGCGCGACCGCCCCCTCCCCCTCCCGCGCCCCGGCGCGCTCCTGTGCGTCCACCAGGCCGGTGCCTACGGCTTCACCATGGCGTCGAACTACAATTCGCGGCCCCGTCCCGCCGAAGTCCTCGTCCGCGCCGACCACGTCACCCTCGCGCGCCGCCGCGAACGCTTCGAAGACCTCATCCGTGGTGAAACCCATGCCTGACACGCCCGCCGTCCCCCCCCCCGACGACCCTACGCATCCCTCCACCACCACCGCACCCCCCACCCCCGCCGCCCACGACCGCATCCTCCTCGTCGACTACGGCTCCCAGTTCACCCAGCTCATCGCACGCCGCATCCGCGAGGCCGGCGTCTACTGCGAGATCCATCCCCCCGACCGCTCGCCCGACTGGGTCCGCGCCTGGGGCCCCACCGGCATCGTCCTCTCGGGCGGCCCATCCTCCGTCTACGACGACGCCGGCCCCGGCCTCGACCCCATCCTCCTCGACCTCGGCGTCCCCGTCCTCGGCATCTGCTACGGCATGCAGCTCATCGCCCGGCACGAAGGCGGCGCCGTACTGCCCGGCAAGCGCGAATACGGCCGCGCCACCCTGCGCATCGACCGGCCACCGGCGGACACCCCCGCCACCGCCCCCGAGCTCTTCCACGGCTTCGACCCCGGCGACGACGTCACCGTCTGGTGCTCCCACGGCGACCACGTCGACGAGCCGCCCCCCGGCTTCGTCACCCTCGCCGCCACCGCCGACCTTCCCGTCGCCGCCTTCCGCGCCCGCTCCCGCCCCCTCTACGGCGTCCAGTTCCACCCCGAGGTCGCGCACACACCGCGCGGCCAGGAGATCGTCGACAACTTCCTCTTCCGCATCTGCGGCTGCTCGGCCGACTGGACGCCCGGGGCCTTCGTGGCCGAGTCGGTCGAGCGCATCCGCCGCCAGGTGGGCGACGCGCAGGTCATCTGCGGGCTCTCCGGCGGCGTGGACTCGTCGGTGGCGGCGGCGCTGGTCCACAAGGCCGTCGGCGACCAGCTCACCTGTGTCTTCGTCGACACCGGGCTCATGCGCATGAACGAGCGCGAAGGCGTGGAGCAAACCTTCCGCGAACACATGGGGATCCGGCTCGTGGTGGCCGAGGCGGCCGAAGAGTTCCTCGGTCCCCTCGACGGCGTCGCCGACCCCGAACGGAAGCGCCGGATCATCGGCGAGACCTTCATCCGCGTCTTCGAGCGCACCACCCGCGAACTCGGCACCCACGCCCGCTTCCTCGTGCAGGGGACGCTCTACCCGGACGTCATCGAGTCCCACGCGGTGCGCGGCCCGTCGGCCACCATCAAGACCCACCACAACGTAGGTGGCCTCCCCGACGACCTCTCCTTCGAGCTCGTCGAGCCCCTGCGCGAGCTCTTCAAGGACGAGGTGCGGCGCGTCGGCCAGACGCTGGGCCTCGATCAAGCCTTCATCCGCCGCCACCCCTTCCCGGGCCCCGGCCTCGGCATCCGCGTCCTCGGCCCCGTCACCGAGGATCGTCTCCGCATCCTGCGCCTCACCGACGCCATCTACCTCGAGGAGATCGAGTCCGCCGGCCTCTACGACGACATCTGGCAGGCCTTCGCCGTCCTGCTCCCCGTCCAGGCCGTAGGCGTCATGGGTGACGGCCGCACCTACGAGAACGTCGTCGCGCTCCGCGCCGTCACCTCGCGCGACGGCATGACCGCCGACTGGTACCCCTTCGAGCCCGAGTTCCTGGCCCGCGTCTCCACCCGCATCATCAACGAGGTCGCGGGCGTCAACCGCGTGACCTACGACATAAGCTCGAAGCCGCCGGCCACGATCGAGTGGGAGTAGGGGGAGGGGGGGAGGCCGCCGGATCCCCGCCAGCCCCGCCCTCCACCCCCGGTACGTCAGGGGTACTGCGCATCTCATCGAGGCGTGTCTCGACCTCGTCCCACACCTGCTCCATGAAGTTCACGTCGGGCCCGTGGACTTCGGCGAAGGCCAACAACTCCTCCTCCGTCACGCCCTTCTCGGCCAGGACGCGCTCGCGCGCCGCCGCCGAGATGCCGTCGTCCGTGCGCTCGCGCAGCTCCGCGACCCGCAGCGCGACGTAGGTTTCCACGAAGACCTCCCGGCTGATCGTCTCCGGCCCACCGTCCTCTTCGCAGCCGGCCGCCGCCAGCAGCGCGACCGCGACGCACCAGGCCCTCATGCTCTTCATGTCTCCATCCATCGTGTGGCCGCCCGCCAGAGCATCCAGCAGAGCCCGGCGAAGGCCAGGGTGCCCACCACCGACGCCAGGGCCGGAATGCCGTCCATCCACTCGTGCCCCACCTGCCACACCTCCGCCGCCTCCGGATTCCCCGTGAAGTACGTCATCGCGTAGATCGCCCCGCCGATCAGGACGCCCACCAGCGCCGCCCCCGCGATCAGCCCGGATGCGTACAGCACCCCCTGCTCGCGCTTCTCGGCCAGGACGCTCACACCGTCTTCCGTGTCGCCCGCGTCCTCGTACCTGCGCGTCAGCGCCATCCGCATCAGTCCGCCCACCAGGATCGGCGTCATCAGCGACACCGGCAGGTAGACGCCCACCGCGAAGGCCAGCGAGGGCAGCTTGAAGACGAACTCGACCACCAGCGCGAGCCCGATCCCGATGAACACGAAGGTCCAGGGCAGCGACGCGTTCAGCACGCCGTCGATCACCAGGCTCATCAGCGTCGCCTGGGGCGCGGCCAGCCCGTCCACCGTGCCGATCCCGTACGACTCGTTCAGGACGACCAGGACGAAGCCGATCGTCACCGCGCAGGCGAGCACCCCCAGCATCTCGCCGATCTGCATGCGTTTCGGCGTTGCCCCCACCAGGAACCCCGTCTTGAGGTCCTGCGAGGTATCGCCCGCCGCGGCCGCCGAAATGCACACCACGGCGCCCACCGCGAGCACCGCCACCTTGGTCGCGGCCCCGCCGTCGTTCAGTCCCAGCGCCACCCAGATGAGCGAGGTGAGGAGCAGCGCCGCGATCGTCATCCCCGACACCGGGTTCGACGACGACCCGATCAGCCCCACGATCCGGCTCGACACCGTCACGAAGAAGAAGCTGAAGATCACGATCAGGATCGCGCCCAGAAAGTTCACCGGCACCCCGGGCCACAGCCACAGCGCCACCGCCATCAGCGCCGCCAGACCGAGCACCAGCTTCATCGGGAGATCCTGCTGCGTGCGCGGCACGTCCCCTCCGCCCCCGCCGGCGGCGTGACCCACGCCGAGCTTGATCGACTCGATGATCGTCGGGAACGACTTGATAAGGGTGACGATGCCGGCGCACCCCACGGCGCCCGCGCCCACGTAGCGCAGGTAGTAGCTCCAGATTTCGCCGGATCCGAGGTCCGACATCGGCACGTCGGCGGGATACACCACGTTGCTCCCGCCCCACAGGTTGATGGCGGGGATCATGATCAGCCACGCGAGCGCGCTTCCCCCGAACATGATCGCCGCGATCCGCGGCCCGATGATGAAGCCGACGCCCAGCAGTTCAGGCGTGAAGTCGCCCCCGATCTGCGCCTTGGCGGGGAGCTGCACGTGGGGTCCTTCATTCCAGAGCCCCAGCCCGTTGCTGTTGGCGAACGCCTGGTAGAGCGCCCCGAGCCCCAGCCCCGAGAAGAGCAGGCGGGCCTTGCTGCCACCCGTGTCGCCCGCCACCTGCACCTCGGCGCACGCGGTGCCCTCGGGGTAGGGGAGCTTCCCGTGCTCGCGCGAGATCAGGTAGCGCCTCAGCGGAATCATGAAGAGCACGCCCAGCAGTCCCCCGAATCCGGCGATCACCGCAACCTGAAGCAGGTCCACCACGATCGTCGGATCCGACCGCTGCCAGATGAAGAGCGCGGGAATCGTGAAGATCACCCCGGCGGCCACCGATTCGCCCGCCGACCCGATCGTCTGCACCATGTTGGTCTCGAGGATCGTGCCACGGCGCAGCACCTTGAAAATGGCGACCGCCATCACCGCAGCCGGGATCGAGGCGCTGACCGTGAGGCCCACGCGCAGGCCCAGGTACGCGTTGGCGGCCCCGAAGACCACCGCCATCAGAATTCCGACGACCACCGCCTTGACCGTGAACTCCGCCATCGACTGCGAGGCGGGCACGTAGGGGCGGTACTCGCTGCCCGGGACGACTTCGTACGCTTCCGGCGGCAGGCCCTTGCGGGCCGGGGGGTCGACCGATGCCATTGGGGGGGGCTCCGTTGTGGGGGATTCGGTGAGCACACCCGCCAAACTGACGATGTCACGCGCTGGGACGCAACGACAGCTTCCCCAGCTGGCCCGATTCTTCCCTGATCATATAGGGAGCCCCGCCCACCTCCCCCCTCAACCCTGCCATTTTGGCAGAAAAACCTGCCATTTTGGCAGAGGATCTCGGGATTGTTTCCGCGTACCCTGATTGAAGTTACACGATTTGGAGGCGCGGGTCCCGCCAATTGACTCCCGCTAACTGCGCGAGGCGAGGACCCGCCGCCTCTGCGCGAGCGCCTTCTTGAGCCGGTGCTCGTCGGGCCTCTGGTAACACTGGAGCACCGTCTGGGCCGTCCTCCAGCCTCCCAGTTCGCAGAGCACCTTCAGTGGCTGGTCCATGAGGTCCGAGGCAAACTTGCGCCTCAGCGAATGCCAGCCCCTGCCACGCTTGCGCTCCAGCCCGGCGAGCGCCTCGGCCCTTCTCCACCAGTAACGCGCCGCCGCGTGGCTCATGCTCCTTGCGGTGTCCCTGCGCGCGGGCAACACGGGAGCGTCGGCGATTCCGGGATTCTCCTTCCGTGCCTCTTCCAGCACACGGAGCGCTTCGTCGGTCACGGGTGTCCGGTGCTCGAAGCCTGTCTTCTCATGCTCCGCGCGCCACCAAATGACCCCGGCGCCCATGTCGATGTCCGACCATGTCAGGTGGCGGATTGCGCCGATCCGGTGGCCCGTCTCGTGCGCGAGCACGAGCGCCACGCGAAAGCGCCAATCGATCTCGGCGGACACCCGGAGCAGGGCCTCGTACTCCGCCTGAGAGAGCACGACCCGGGTTGGGTTCTTTTCCCGGGGCACCCTCAAGCCCTTCAGGGGGTTGGAGTCGAGGAGAAGCCCTCCGGCCTCGTTCCGAGACCGCGCGGCCCAGTTGAGGACCGCCAGGAGGAACCTCAGGTCCCGTTCGACCGTCCGGTCGGAAACGGGCCTCCCGCTCAGTCCTGTCCTCCCCGCCCGGCGTGACCGGATGAACCGGTCCCAATCGCGCTGGGAAAGCGTCGCGGGCTTCCGATCCCTGCCGAAGAAGCGAAGGAACATATCCAATGCGCCCCGGTCGTATTTCTGAGATCGTTCGCCCTTGGTTGGTGTGACCTCGTCACCGTAGATTTCAAAAAGCCGCCCCAGTGTGAGCGGCTTGGGCTCGGCTTCCGCTCTGCCCCCGATCCCGGGTCCAACGAACCCGGCGGAGAATTCGTCCGCCTGCCGCTTGGCTCGGGTCCAGTCCCGGTGTCCGAGCGACCGGCTCCGCCTGCGCCCGTTCTCGCGCCACTCAATCTGGAAGTTACCGGTCTTCGGATCCGGGAAAATCCGGACTCGGTTCCGGCCCCATTCGCCAGCGCCGTAAGAGCGCCGACTTCGTTTCGTGCGTACCATCGTTCGATCCTCTCTCGATTCGATGGACTGCACGATCTGCGCGAACGAAAGTTCGCCTGCGAAGGGGTGTTTGACCAGAGGCAGGTCGTCCAACAGGTCGGATTCGTCCCGATGCTAACGGTTCAGTTTGGGGAGATGGTCGGTCGGACTCGGGACGCGCGTCCGGTGCCGTGCGAGAGCCGCACATGTGAAACGGACCCCAATGTGCGCGAAATCCCGGTTCGGACGTGCATGTCGGCGCCTTCGTATGTCATTGTCCGGATTGCGGTTGCATCACGGCCTCCTAGGCGGCTGCGCCGCGCCGGAACCGGAGGCCGTGACCGGAGCGACCCCCATTTTTCGATGCCCGGTGTGGCATCTGGGAGGGCTGGGATGTGCACGTCATCCCAACCTCCCGGGGGTCGCTCCGAGTCCATCAGTCCTTTGCAGGAAGGCCGCTGAAACCCCGTCGGCCTCGGTCCCGCGCTCGGCGGCATGGAGGCGTTGAATGCGGCCCCGACCGTTGGGACCGTACGGAGCTATGCCCGAAGTGCGACGGACTACGGATCAACCTGCCGGGTGATCCGCGATCAGGCCGGGCCGCTACTCGGCCACAGCAGAACGGGGCATGCTAGATTTCACGACACCTGCCGTAGTGATCGAACCTTGCCGGGGCCACGGAGACTCGATGCCACAGAAAGGACGCGAGCGCTCTCCAGAGGAGCACGCGAGTTGCTTTGTCGAATTGGTGAATGGCGGCGGATTCTGGCGGTCCGTCGATCTGCGCGTCTGTGCGATCCGTAGCGGTCGCCGTTGGATAAACCTCATTACGCGTGGTTTCCTGGACCATCGTCTCCCTCGATCGGTCCCACGCTTTTCACCAGTCGAGCGGCGTCAATTCCGTGCCTGGCAGGTCGTTCGTCCGGTTGCGGACCTCCCCGCCGTCGCCTGCGGCATCGCCGATGGAATGATGAAGCTGCGACCCCGGTACGTCGGATACGCCAGCGAGTCGGGTCAGCCTGCGACCGACATCGGGTACAGCTTCAATGAGTTGGCCGGCTCGTACCGGACCGCCGCGTACGACCTGTGGAGCTGCCATTCGCTCGTGGGCTATGGTTCCAAGATCTTCGATATCGTGAGACAAGCGGGTCACGATCCATTCGAGTTGGACGGCATGATCCGTGGCGGGCCGAACGCCTACGATGGCTTGCCGGATCTGGTGCGCAGATTCTGCGCACGGCCCCGAGGCCTGAAGATCCAAGGCACCAAGTCCGTCGTCGAGCTGATCGCCCCCCTCGCCGTGCGCTTTGATCCCGAGAGGGTTTCCTCATCGGCGGATCGGGTGACCGACACCGTGCGGGCTGCCGCTGATGTCTTTGTCGCGAATGCGGACCTCTTCTGGACGGCGGGCGGAACCACCGGAGAGCCGGTTCGCCACGGATCGGCAAGGCTCGCCGAGCGCGAATGGGCGCACCAGGGAGGTGCCCTCCGCACGGAGCTGGACATCCCGGTTCAGCACGGTGATTCCGCCGCCACAGTGTTCATCGTCGTCGAAGACCGGTGCGTAGACCGCGTGTCCGTGCCGCTGGCATCTACCGCCTCCAGTATCCGGATCAAGGCTCAAGACGCCCTCGACCCCGGCCTTGAACGCTTCCTCAAGTGGCTTCGGCCCAGTGGGAAGAACAAGTCGCAGCAGTTCGAGGCCGCTGTGGGACTGCTGTTCTTCTTCCTCGGCTTCCACGTGCACCCACTCTCGGGTCACACGAGACGGGGAGACACGGTCGATCACCTTGCTCACGCCCCCGGATCATCCATTTTGCTCGCGGTTGAGTGTACGGTCGGGTCGCTCGACTCGGGCGGCAAGGTCGGCAAGCTCATCGCTCGGTCGGAGGACCTGCGCGCCCGACTTCCCGATACCGAAGTGGTCGCGGTTCTCGCGACGGCCAGATCGCGTGAGGCGCTATCCAAGGCCGAGGTGGAGAAGGCCGCGCGAGACGATGTCGTCCTTCTCGCTCACGAGGACCTTCAGGACCTCTGGAGCGCGGCGCAGACCGGAGAGACCAGTGTCCAAGTGCTCCACCGGTTCAGGCAGCAGCTCTCTCAAGTCCGACTTCGGCGAACCAAAGGACCCACCGGGTGATTCATCGCGCGGCGCTCTTCACCGTGACGGCGCCTCGAAGCTGCGGCGGTCTCCATGGACCGGCGGCGAAACCCAGACGGAGGGTGCTGCGTATTTAGCAGACGAAGAGCGCGGTGTCGGGGCCAGGGTCGCCATGGGTGGCCGGGGTCACCGACTCCGCGCTCGCACGCGGGCAGGGGGAACCGGCGCGAGCCGGTTTGGGCAACGGCGGCAGGCCGGAGGAGGATCGGGTGATCCGCCATGTCTCACAGCGGCGTTCGGACGGCCTTCCCGCAGGAATCGATGGTGCGGTAGCGACCCGAGGGTTCGGGAGCGGGGGTGCGCAAGCACACCCGGCCCCGAACCCGTACCAGGCCCTCGGACTGGTGGGTCGCTACCGTCCACGGCCCGGAGACGCGGATCGGCACCGACGATACGCGGGCCGTGGCCCAACCCCAAGCCGTCCGGCGACTTGCGGAGTTCCGCGTTCCGCACGACAAAGCGCAATTCCCTTGCACAAGCACCTCGATGTCGTTTTCACACCTCCGGATCGGCAACGGGCTCCGCTCCGCGGCGCTCAAATCGGGACCCCTGCAAGGCGGCTCGAACGCCACACGGAATAGGCGTTGATCGTGCCCTCGGGACGCGCGGATCGAAGCAGTTCGCGCATCTCGACGAGGCGGCGAAGGCAGCCGTTGAGACCGCCCAGTTCCCGAGGATCGTCCGCGCCCGGTCAAGCGGTATCCCGCGCACGCGACCCCGACGGCCTCGACCGACAAACCGTCCTCCCGCAGCGCCTCCCAGAGCTCCGGTGCCGGTCCCGCCACGAATGGAGCGCGATCGAGGTGTCGCAGCCGGGATCGGCGTGCACCAACACGGCGCGGTGGGCGTCCAACGCCACGGGCATCCCTCGCGGGAAGTAGCGGCGCGCGCCCCCGGCCCGCGCCCCGGTAGACCCGGGCCTGCAGCAGGTAACGGTGGATGCCGAGCGCCTCGAACGCGCCCACCTTCTCCGGCTCGGTCGGGAGCCAGGGCAGGCCCGGGTGCTCGATCACGTAGTCGAACGAGAGCAGGCGGCGCACCACCACCTCGGTCGAGGTGATCCTGCGGTGGCGGACATCCTCCGGGCCGAGCGCCCGGTAGACGCCGCGTGCGCAGACCCGGCAGACCCTCAGGCCTCCGACCGCCTCCTCGGCCACCATCCTTCGCTCCGTCCAGCGTAAGGCAGCCAAGGGACGCCGCCGCCAGCGGCGTGGCGAACGCCCTCCTTCAGGCGGGATGTGGTGGGGAAGATCCTCCTGTCTCGCAGCCCTCCAAGGGCTTTCAGCGAGGCATCCGGGCTGTCCGCCGCCCCACCCGCTCCGAAGCCGCTACGGTGAGCGTGCGTCAGCCCGTTGTCGCTCTCCCACCGCTCCCTGCGGGCGATCTCGTCGCACCACGGCTTCCAAGTCCCGCTCACGCCGAACCTCCTCGCCACGTCCCGGCACTGCTGCGACGTGTACGCCCGGTAGGTCTGCTCCGCGCCGCCGGGATAGGTCCGTGTCAGATCCTCGCCGAAGCACGCCGCCGAGCACCCGGTGCAGCCGTCTCCACGCGCTCTTGTTGCCGGTCTCGCCCTGCGACTTCGGACGGTGGTTGCCGGTCGCGGCGTTCACCGCGTCCACGATCTCCCGCTTCGGCTCCCACTTCGGCTTCGCCGTGGTCGTGGCCACCGAACCGGGGGTTCCGGGCTCGGCCCCCGTTTACCTCGATGAACCGGAAGCGGTCATCCCCGCCGTCCCGGATCGCGCCTCCGGGGACCGTCCGCAGGGTCTCGTCGTCGGCCGCTTCGAGCGCGTCCGCCGAGGCTGGCCCGACCCGTATCGACCGGCAGCCAGCATACCCCTCGTGGCCACAAGGAGGCTGACGAGGGGCTCTGCCCCCTCGACCCCCAGACAGTCCGCGCCGAAGCGCGCAAGGATCGCGGGCGACGGTTCGCCGCGATGGCTGATCGCCGCACCGCCAACCGCCGCCGGACGGCCATCGCCGCGAACGGCGCCGGAGTTCCGGAGGCGGCCCCCGTGCCCCGCCGCGCCGACACCGACGCGGCAACCCGGGGGGTCACAGGGGGGCGGAGCGCTCCCCTTGTCAGTCCGCCACGTTCAACGTGGCGTGGGCTGGCTCCCGGCCAGTTTACGTGGCTTGGGCGACGCTCCCGCGTCCCCACCATGTGCCGCCGGGAAACCGAAATCGTGGGACTACTCCGGTCGAGACCCGCTCGCTCTGATCTACCGCTCGTCGCGGAATCGATCCTCGTCTGGTGCCAATTTGATGGCGTTGGCATAGGCTTCGTTCACTGCGGACGCGGGCTCGCCGAGCCAACGACGGATCCGACCGAGTTCGCGCCACGCCCACGCATGTCGGCGTGGAGGTGCGCTCATTCCGAGCAGACGTTCCAGAAGTGTACGGGCATCTTCCAAGAGAAGAAGGTTGTCGTCGGGCCGTCCATCCCGGTGCGCTATGCCAGCGAGCCACATCTTGTTCTGAGCACTTTCCAGCAGCGCCCGAGGATCGTCGAGAATCGCGCGGCCGGCGACACCGAAAAGTCGGGCTGCCAAATCGGCGTCCCTGAGGCGTCGGGCGACGATAGCGGCGCCGATCGCTTCACGCCCGGAGAGTCTCGACCCTTCTCCCGCCAGGAATCGACGAAATCGGTCTTCCTGTCCGTCCGCGATGAGGGCCTCAAGCCAAGGCACGACGACATCGGGACGCTCCGCATCGGGTTCCAGATGCAGGCTAGTGTCAACCACAGGCTCCGCACAGTCGAGTTCTCCCAGCGCCACGCACTGCCTGACGAATTCCTCGGCGAGAACGAGCGATCCGCGGTTGGCGCGCCATGCTTTCTCGAGTGTATCGAGCGCCTCACCAATCCGGCCCACGGCACGCAACTCGCCAGCCTCGCGAATCGGCGCCGCAGCGTTCTGCCACGGATGCGCGAAGAGCGTCGCCTGGAAGAATGTGCGCGCCTCATCAAAGTAAAACTCAGGAGGCGGCGAACCATTACGCTCCATGGCCTCGTAGACCTTGCCCAAGCCAGTCAGGCGTTTCTCGGCAAGTCCTATTTCCTTGAACAGTTCTCCGACGCGCGGATTCCGCGGAGGTACCAGCTTTGGCGTTGCCCCCCGGATGAGTTCACTCCGACCGACACCCGGCACGGGCCCTGGCGTATTGCGGATGTCGATCCGGTTCGATGTGATCCGGACCAGCGTCGTGTGGGGAGAACTCTCATCGTAACTCCGGTGATAGAGCGCGTTAACCAGCACTTCACGCAACGCCTCCTCTGGATAGTTGGGCCGACGTGACGATTGGATCCCCTTCACCTTCTTGTGGACCGTGGACCCGATGACCTCGCGCCGCAGGTAACCCAGACAGGCTCGGACCTGCTCTGCGAGGCCACCGCCGAAATCCTTTTCCTCAAGCACGTCGCCGCCTACTCCGGCGCGCAGAATGCTGGTTTCGATCCTGGCTCCGGGGAACCAGCGCGCGGGGTCGCGAGAGAAGAAGAGCAGTCCGACGTTGCGCGGCGTTTCGTGGTCGTTGACGCGCCGGACGATGTCCATCTTCCTGTAGATGGTCCGCGCGTCCGGCTCTCCAACCAGCGCGCTTCCAGAAGCCCGGAGGTGCTCTCGAACCAGCGTTTCGCCGAGGTCGTCAACAGTCGCGTTCACGGCCGCTCGCACGTCCCAAGGTACGATGGCCGACTGGTCGAACAGTTGGGTGAGGAGTCCCCTCGTCTCTGCATCCACCGTCTCTTGGTCGATGCGCACCCAGTATTTCCTGGTTCCCTTCTCGCGATCTAGCGCTCGGTGCGGCGGCGTCTCGCTCGCGGGTGCCCAGATGACCAAGATGCCCCGGCCCTGTATCTCCTCGCGGGAGATGATCGGCACGTATGGCGGAACGATGCTGCGGCATTTCCCGCTGATCCAGTTGGTGGCGGCGTCAAGTTGCTCGGAGGTCAAGCCCCTCGGCGGCAGGTCGGCTCTGCCCTCCTCCTCCGCGACGCCCAAGATCACATACCCGCTGCCATGCCTCCGCAGGTCGTTGGCGAACGCACAGATGGTCCTGAGAACTTGGAAGCCCGTAACCCTTGGGTCCCACGTCGCTTTGAACTCGATGCGCTCGGATTCGACCCTCCGTACGTGGAGAAGATCATCGAGGTTGATTCGGAGGTTACTCATCGCCTTGCGGTTCAGGGTTCCAAGCTCTTGCCAGCAACGGTGCTCGCAGCCGAGCCAACGCAGTCGCAATCTAACGGTTCATGACCCCGTGGGCTCGCTGCTTGCCCACCTGGGGGCGTCCACAGACGACAACGGGCGCGAGTACTGCGGTTGGCCGGACGAGCACCCCTACGAGCTCCTCCTGCAGCTCGAGGAGCATCTCCGGATCAAGGGGCGGACGACCTGAGGCCGTCAAGGAGATGCAGAGGACCTGGACGTGTATCTTGAGACCTACAAACCCGCGACGGCCCCACGGTGGCCGCAGCATGGAGGGACGGACCTCCTACGAGGTCTTCAAGGCGGTCGGGATCACCCGGAAGCGCACCCGCAAACCCTCGGCCAGCAAGGAGGTGAAGAAAGCAGCGCAGGAACTGACGTCTCGGTGAGGCCCAGGTGCCAGGTGGTTACCGTTCCACAACACACAGATTGAATCACCCGCTTCCGCACCTCGCCCTCAGCGCGTCGCACGTCTCGGCAAACCCCCGCAAGCCGAACGTCTCGCTCGCGTTCGTGTTCCAGTTGGTCTCCACAGAACGACATCCGTGCCGGCACCAGGAGGCCGCCCGGCATGGTCGGTCCCCGGAAGTGCGTCTGGAGCCGGGACTGCGTAACTGCCGCCCGCGACATCCGCGTCCCGTCCTTGCGCGGCGATGCCGAACAGCCCGGCGGCCAACTGGTCGGCGAACGGGTTCTCCGCCGCCTGAAAGCGGCGCTCGGCAGCCTTCCGGGACCCCGCCTCGGGGGACCGTCGGTAGGGTGTTCTTCGCCCCGCCGCGGCGGGGCGATCTCCGGGGGTCTGACGGGGCATAGCCCCCCGCCAGCCTCCGCAGGGGACGCACGGAGTGTGGCCCCAAGGGGTATGCTCAAATGGGGCCGCTTTTGTCCCGGGGTTGCGCGGTTCGCTCTACCGTCCGCGCGGCCCTGTCGGCGGATCGTGTTTGGTGTAGAAGCTGGCGCCAGGTGGGTAGCCGGGATGCGGGCATGGGCTGTCGATTACCCCCACCTCGTAGAGCTCGTTGGTCGCGTCGTCGAGCGCGTCGTATTCCTCCTTCGTCGGTTTCCGCCCGTCGGACATTGGGGACAGGTCCACCCCGTCGTGGAACGTGAACCCCGGCTGGCCGTTCACGACCGCCAACGTGCCGAACGGCGGCGCAAGATCCCCTATGAAGTGGCACATCTCGTAGAACCCCGGGACCTTCGGCCGGAAAGCATCCCCAAGTCTGGCCCGCGCCTCCGCGAGGTCGGTACGGACCCGCCAGCGGTTCGCCCGTAGCTTCTCCATGCCGACCTCGATGCCGCGCCGAGGGTCAATCTGGAGCAGGTTCCACAAGCTGCCGGCTCCCGCCTCGTACATTCGGAGAACGGCGTCGAAGTCGCCTTGATTCCACATCACAAGCAGGATTTCGCGTGCGCCCTCGCTTTCGGGGTTGGCGGTCGCGATGGCGACCAGCCGTTCAGCGAAGGCGTTCCGCTCGGCTTGTGGCAATGGGGAGCCGATGCCCTCCACCTGTTTCCATTGCCTCCCACCGAAACCACGAAGAATGGCATCGGCGGCCATTGCCGCCTGTTTCGTCTCCCCGTCCGTGGCCAGCGCGACCAGGACCGAATCGATGGTCCAGGCCCGATGTATTTGCTCGATGCGTTGCAGACTGGCTTCGGCAGGTGCCTGCCCCACCAGCCCAGCCGGAGCCAGCAGCAGGACCGCCCCCACCAGTGATGTTGCCATGTTTCGCATTTCCGAATGCTCCTTTCCGAAGTGTTGAATGGAGCCTACTTGTGGACGGCCCAATCCCAATAGCTGCCGTATCTGTAGAGCCACCACTCCCAACCGGCATAGCTGGGCGGATCTCGGACTCCGGCCAAGCGCCTCATCTCGTCGTGCGCGTCGGTCGCCTCCTGCTTCGCCGCCCTCACGACCGCGCTTCTCGACGTGCCAACCAGCGCATCCCACGCGGCGTAGATGTCGTGTTCCCCGACCACATCGGCGAAGTCGTTTAGGTGACCCTGTTCGTGCTGCTCGACGACCGTCACCATCCGCTTGTACCCCGATATGTCCAGGCACTTCGTGTTCACGTAGTGTTCGTTGGCCTTGGTGACGCCCGATCCGCAGGCCTCGACCAGATCGGGTTCTCCCGCAAGCGGATGCTTCGGCCCGCCACTCGTCAGGACCGGCGCGAGCTGAGCGGAGACGGCCACGGGCGCGTTCACGGCCGACACGTAGAATCGGCCTTCCCACGGCCCCGTTGCCGAGTCCACTGCGAAGCTGTCGTCCCCGCGGTTGAAGAAGTCGTCGCCGCACAGGTCGGGCATCGCTGCCCCCCATCTCGTCCCGGCGGGCTTCCAACTAGCGCTAACGCCGGCGCACTCGATGTCGGCCCAGCGCACGTTCATGTCACTCTGCCAGCTCCACCCCCGGCCATTCACCGCGATGACCGCCTTCGCGGGCTCGTAGGCCGTCCCGTTCACCAGACCCGTCACCTGCATGGTTCCCGACACCACCGCCCTGCCCCCCCACGATGTTCCGCCCGATTGCGTGGCCCCGGTCGCCGGGAACGACCACTGGAGGCCGGAGAAGATGGCCGACGACTCGTCGGCGGACAGGGTGCAGGTGACGTCGGTCCCCCGTTCAACGCCTCCGTCGGGCTCGCATTCCAGTTTGACCGTGAGCGTGTCGCTCTCCGTGCCGCCGCCCCCGCCTGGATCGTCGGGGTCCTCGGGGACGCAGTAGACGATCCGCTTGCCCACCACTACCCACACGCCGTCCCTTTTTTCGATGGTGAGGATGACATAGCAGTTTCCCGGAGCAACGTCCCCGGAACCGCTCGTCCCGTCGGCGTCCTCCCACTCCACCACGTTGCCGATGAACGCGGTGTCCTTGAAGATGCTGTCGCCCCGCACCGTCACGCTGTCGGAGAGAGCCTCAAGCGTGCCTGCCTGGGTGTGCGCCGCGACTGAATCGGCGGACGCCGAATCGGTGGCCATGTCTCCGGCGACGGGCGGCCCGGCATCGCCCAATGTGGGGATCGTGGCGTCCTTGCCGCAGGCCGCAAGCAGCGCGAGCGCCGCCGCAAGCCCCACGTTCGTTCGTGTTCTCATGGTCTCTCTCTCCTTCGCGTAAGATACGGGCGCTCCGAGCGTGTGGCCAAATGGTGGGGTGCCGCCCGCGGTTGGCCGAGGTCAGCTGGCGAACGGTTCACCGGGCGGACACGGCGAGCAGGGCAGCCCTCTGTTGATCCGTATAAGGGTCACGTCTCCTTCTCTTTCGGGCTTGCGTGTGGCCCTCGACACCACCCCGTAGGGGTCCATGGGGCCGATGTCCAGAGCCGAGGCTTTGAGGGGGCCAGCCGGACTAGCAGACATCCGCGCACTCGCCGGGAACCACGCGCCAGATCGTCAGCCAGAGTGCCTCTTCCTTGTAGTTGCGGGCATCCGAGCGGATCTTGAATTCCCAAACGCCGTAGCACCAGAACCAGGAGCACGCCTTGGGATTCGGCTCGTCCGGCCAGTACGGGTCGATCCCGGCGTCCATCGGTAGGGGCGCGCGGTCCACTTCAACCTCCCACTCGCTGTTCGGCAGCAGCTCCCAGGACGCAGTGCCCTCGGACACGAGCCCGCCCGCCTGCGAGAGCTTCACGTCCACGAAAACGGGACCGGACTCCGGCACGGCAAAGCAGCCGGACGGCAGGTGGTCCGCGCTGAGGGTCACCGTGTCCGCATCCCAGCGCACCACCACTTCGAGACCGGCTAGGCCGACCGGATCGGCGATGGAGTTGTGGAGCGTGAGCCGGTCCCCCTCCAAGGAGATGGTCCGGAAACCGAGCGGCACCGTGACCTTAAGACACGCGCCGCCGGACTCCTCGGTCATGTTGGTGCAAGCGGCGAGCACGCCCAGCGCAACCGCCGTCGCCCCCATCCATCCCCTTCTGGCTGCCGCGCTGCTCATCCGACGTTCTGTAGCCAGGTATCCCGGATGTCGTTGGCGTTCCAGTCTCGCGGCTCCGTCGCGCCTTCGCCCGCGCTCTCCGGCGCGCGGATGCCGCGGAACTCGTTGTTGTGGACCGTCCTGTTGACGCGGTTCTCGAGGCACCAGACGAAATCGGAGATGTTCTCGCGGTCATGGGTTCGGACGATGCCAAACTCGTTCCTGCGCCGCACCTTGCAGGTCCGGAATACGGTCATCACGTAGTAGGCCGAGTAGTTCGTGTCGTCGTCGCCATCGCTCACCGAGTCGATCAGGTCCCAGAACAACGCCGCGACGTAGCCCTCGGTCAGTGGCTCCCGGTCCGATCCGTCCGTTGGCGGAGACTCGAAGTTGTAGGACGGGTGCGGGTCGCGCGACCCGATCTTCCCGGCGTAGTCGGCGAGGCCCTCTTGGAACGCGCAACGGTAGCCCGACTCCTCCCAAAGTTCGTGCGTGCGGCAAGCGTATTCGGTGTCCCACAGTCCACCGAGCGCCTTGTGGTGCAAGGCGTGTCCGTACTCGTGGGCGGCCGTGAACTTGCTCCCAAAGGAATACGGACCGAAAACGATGCGGTCGGACGTTTGCAGGTAGTAAGAGCGACCGCCGTGCCCCATGTCGGTCCCCCAGCTTTGCCGTGCCTTGAAATAGCCGCCGAACCCCGAGTCGATCCGCGGGATCGCCTCCTTCAGGTTCGACCACGGCATGTAGGTGTGATCGGTGCCGACGACCTGCATGGAGGTGTTGCAATCGTCGGCAGTTGCCTCCCAGTACCCGAGGAACGAGCCGCTTCCCACCTCGGACGTTGCCGGCAGATTCCCGCCGCCTGCCAAATAGTAGCCCTCCGCGGGGCACCTGAAGCGCACGATGCCGCTTGTCGGCACCGTGTAGCTCTGCGTCGCCCCCGTGATGTAGTCCGGATCCTCTACGCTCGCGGTGTTTGCCCAGATGGTCGCGCCGACCGCAGGTCGCAGATGCAGGCCGCGCTCGTTGTACAGGACCTTGACCTGAACCGAGGATCCGTAGCTGGCGGTCAGCGCTCCAGATGCGGTCGCTTGGCCGGTCTGGTTCGCTCGGTATGGCGCCTTCGGCCGGAACGGGCCGGGCACCGGGGCGGTGCGGCTTGGGAACGCCAACGCATCGAGTGTACCCCGAAGCGTACCGCCACCCTCCATGACGAACATCCACGCCTTGCGGTAGACATCGTCGAGGATGTAGGGACTGTTCCTTGGGCCGCGCGTGTCCGCCTGCACCGCAACATGGTAGGTGCCCGCCTCGACCGTCCCGACCGCGAACTCCTTTATCCAGACATCGTCTGCGGTCATCGCGGGCAGCGTCCAACGGGCCACGACGGGGAGCTTGGCGTTCGGCGGATAGGAGAGACGCTTGCCCGATCCGGAATGAGCCATGGCCGCTTGGGTCGGGAGCGTGACCGTCACCTCGCCGCCGGAGATATCCTCAATGGCGCGCCCTTCGAGCCGGAGCGTGACCGGCAGGTCGGGGAGAACCGCTCCGACGGCAACGATCTCGATGGCGAGTCGCGGTCGGAACGGGTCGACGATCTCGGAGACAAGAGCATCGGACCCGGCACGGACCACAGCGGGGAACCTCTCGATCGTCGTGGGATCACCGGGCAAGGGGGATGGATCGACGCCCAACGGATCGTCGGTGCAGGCCGTGGCAAGTAGCACGCCTCCTACTGCGAGAACGTTCGTTCCAAACTTGCTCATGGTACTTTCTTTCTTCTGAATTTTCAACGGTTCACTCGCGTCCCTCGGACCGCTCACAGCCTTGGTAGTCCTCCCCGCACATTCATTATGGACAGGACGGGCAGCCCCCCATAGCGGGAGAATCCCGTCACTCTGGGGGGAAATCCCCGTCAGCCAGCGCCGTTGCGTCCCGGATGGTGGACGGGGGCCTGGGACCCCGTGAGAGCTTTTGGGTACGCTTGATGTTCATGTTCACGAACCCTGGGGATCCCCGACCTCTCGGAAGCGCGCGAAGTGAGCCATCACGGTGCGGGAGCGAGCAGCCGACCCAGTCGGCACGGAAGGCCCGCGTTGTCCGGCGGTGACCCCGGTATCCCAGACGGCTCTCTCGTTCTGCCCGCTGGAGCGGCAGGGCGCTGCGGTGCGCATGGCCGATGATGTACGCTATCCGCTCGTGAACGCCGCCCTCAAGCACGTCATGGTGAACGGGGATTTCACGGGGGTCGCCCGGCACACGAGGGTTCGGATCGACGCGAGCCGGATCTTTGGCGGGAGCTACGCCAACGAGCCGGTGCGGATCGACGGACGTGATTACGCGCGCTTCGTCGCCGGAGACAACAATATGTCCATCCGCGACGGGGAGTACATCCTGTCCATCCGCGGGCTGCACATGGAGGCCGCCGGACGCTACAGGGTCTCCGCCGGATCGGGTACATGCACTCCGAGTACGGGTGGGGCGGCGTCCTGTACGAGATGCACCTGCGTGAGCGTGACGACGGCTGGCAGGTCGAGACGATGACGGCCAAGCTACATACCTGACTTCAAGTGGCTGGACGGATACCCATGAGTTGCAATCCTGTGGTCGATGGTGAAGGGTACCTGGGGCGGTCAAAGCGGGTTGCGAGATCGCCACACAGGCCCTGCTCGGCAGGCGGTGGTGTCGAGTAGGCGAGTCCGCCATCTTCCGAACAGGTGACCATACAGCCCCACGGAGTCCATCGGCCACTCCCGCAGCTTCCCGGCATTTGAGGCGGTTTCACCGCTGTTTGAGTGCGGCCAAATCAGATACCAGCCCAGCGGCAAGGATGGCAGATCGTGCAGCCCCTATTGAACTTACGTGATTCCTTGCCGCGATTCACTCCACCGTGACTCTGCCATTTTGGCAGATTTCGGCGCCCACGACCCCCCAACCCTGCCAAAATGGCAGCTTTGACAACCGAATTGCAACCGGAGATAGATGACCGATGAACATGGACCGACTCACCGTAAAGGCCGCCGAAGCCGTCTCGGCCGCCGCCAAAAACGCCCGCACCAGCGGCCACCCCGAGATCGAGGGCGCCCACCTCCTCAAGGCCCTGATCGAACAGGAGGACGGCATCGTCGCCCCCGTGCTGGAAAAGCTCGAAGTCACACCCGACCGGGTTGCCGCCGCCATCGACACCGAACTCGCCCGCCGCGCGCGCGTCAGCGGCGGAGCCGTCCCCGGCGCCTCCCGCGAACTTCGCAAGACCTTCGACCTGGCCGAGGAGGCCGCCCGCACCCTGAACGACGCCTACGTCTCCACCGAGCACCTCCTCATCGGCCTCACCGCCGGCAGGGGCGACGCCGCCCGCATCCTCAAGGACCACGGCGCCACCCGCGACCGCCTCGACACCGCCCTCGCGGCCATCCGCGGCTCCCACCGGGTCACCGACCAGAACCCCGAGGACAAGTACCAGGCGCTGGCGCGCTACTCCCACGACCTCACCGAGCGCGCCCGCCGCGGAAAGCTCGACCCCGTCATCGGCCGCGACGACGAGATCCGCCGCGTCATGAAGGTCCTGGCGCGCCGCACCAAGAACAATCCGGTGCTCATGGGCGAGCCCGGCGTCGGCAAGACCGCGATCGCCGAGGGGCTGGCGCAGCGCATCGTGGCGGGTGACGTGCCCACTTCGCTCAGCGGCAAGAAGCTCGTCTCGCTCGACATCTCGGCCATGCTCGCGGGCGCGAAGTACCGGGGCGACTTCGAGGAGCGCATGAAGGCCGTCATCAAGGAGGTCACCGAGGCCGACGGGCACTACATACTCTTCATCGACGAACTGCACACCATCGTGGGGGCCGGTGCGGCCGAAGGCGCGGTCGACGCCGGCAACATGGTCAAGCCCGCCCTCGCCCGGGGCGACCTGCGCATGATCGGCGCGACCACGCTGGGCGAGTACCGCAAGCACGTCGAAAAGGACCCCGCGCTGGAACGCCGTTTCCAGCCCGTCTACGTCGCCCCCACCTCGGTCGAGGACACCATCACCATCCTGCGCGGCATCAGGGAGCGCTACGAGGTGCACCACGGCGTCCGAATCACTGACGACTCGCTGATCGCCGCCGCCAGATTATCGGACAGGTACGTGGGGGGACGGTTCCTGCCCGACAAGGCCATCGACCTGATGGACGAGGCGGGAAGCCGTCTGCGCATCGAGATCGACTCCCTCCCCCAGGAGATCGACGAAGTGGAGCGCAAGATCATCCAGCTCGAGATCGAGAAGCAGGCGCTGGCCCGCGAGGACGACCGGGGTGCGCTCGAACGCCTTGGCGGCATCGAGGCCGAGTTGTCCGAACTGCGCGAATCCAGCCAGTCCATGAAGGCGCGCTGGCAGGCCGAGAAGATCCAGATCGCCCGCATCCAGGAGCTCAAGGAGCGCGTGGACGGGCTGCGCACCGAGGCCGAGCAGGCGACGCGGGGTGGCGAACTGGCCCGCGCCGCCGAGATCCAGTACTCGGAGATTCCGGCCGCGCAGGCCGACATCGAGAAGGCCGAGGAACGGCTCGCCGGGCTCCAGGCCGAGGGGAAGTTCCTGAAGGAGGAGGTGACTCCCGACGACATCGCCGAGGTGGTCGCGGAGTGGACCGGGATCCCGGTGACGCGGCTGATGGACTCGGAGCGGAAGCGGCTGACGGGTCTGGAAGACCTGCTCGGCAAGCGCGTCATCGGCCAGGAGAAGGCGCTGAGCGCGGTGTCGCGGGCGGTTCGCCGGGCCCGCGCGGGGATCCAGGACCCCAACCGCCCCATCGGCTCCTTCCTCTTCCTCGGACCCACCGGGGTGGGGAAGACCGAGACCGCGCGCGCCCTGGCCGCGTTCCTCTTCAACGATGAGCGCGCCATGGTGCGCCTGGACATGTCCGAGTACATGGAAGCGCACTCGGTGTCCCGGCTCGTGGGCGCCCCTCCCGGCTACGTCGGCTACGACGAGGGCGGCCAGCTCACCGAGGCCGTGCGCCGCCGCCCCCACGCGGTGGTCCTCTTCGACGAGGTCGAGAAGGCGCACCCCAAGGTCTTCAACATCTTCCTGCAGATCCTCGACGACGGCCGCCTTACCGACGGCCAGGGCCGCACCGTCGATTTCCGCAACACGGTCATCATCATGACCTCGAACATCGCGGGGCCGGAGATTCTGGCGCGCTCGCGCGGGGGCGGCGACTGGCGGGATGTTGAGGAGATGGTGAAGGGGCGATTGCAGGAGCACTTCCGGCCGGAGTTCCTTAATCGTGTGGATGATGTGGTGGTGTTCAAGCCGCTGTCGCGGAGTGAGTTGCAGGAGATCGTGGAATTGCAGCTTGAACGCGTGGTGAAGCTGGCGGCTGGACAGGATGTGGCGCTGGAGGTCTCGGAGGGGGCGAAGGAGGTGATCGCGAAGGAGGGGTATGATCCGGCGTTCGGGGCGCGGCCGCTCAAGCGGGCGGTGCAGCGACTGGTGCAGGACCCGCTGGCGATGGGGATTCTGGATGGGGGGGTGGTGGCGGGGAGCGGGGTGAGAGTGGAGAAGC
The DNA here is from genome assembly GCA_965208295.1 of Longimicrobiales bacterium. Lineage (GTDB taxonomy): Bacteria > Gemmatimonadota > Gemmatimonadetes > Longimicrobiales > Gaopeijiaceae > Bin94. Next base: position 4,581,195 of record OZ242328.1, read on the forward strand.
GTGAGGATGGTGACGGGTTGGTGTTTGTGGGAGTGCGGGAGGGCGAAGAGTGAGCGGAGGGGTACGGGGGCTGGAGGCCGCGCCGTGGTGGCTGGCAGCGGTGGTGGTGGTGGGGTGCGGGGGGTCGGCAGCGCACGACGCGGCAACCCTGCCGCCCGCGCCGGATCCAACGCCGGGGCATGTCCGTGTCGTGGCCGAGTTCCTGGACGCGGTACAGCGGCGCGACCATGGCGCCATGGCTGCCCGCTTCGGAAGCGGGGCCGGACCCATCGGCGAGACGGGTGGTCCACTCGGCTGCGCGTTTCGCAAGGTGGGATCGTGGATCGGTCTGGGGGACCGGTGTCTCGACCGGGCGGAGGTCGAACTCCGCATGGACGCAATCGCGACGATCCTCGCGCACGAGTCTTACCGTTTGGGGGCGGAGGGAGGGGTGGTGGGACGGGGGCGGCCCGCGGCCCGGATTGCGGTCGAGGTGGTGACGGGGGGGCGGGGGGTGGTGGTACCCTTCGTGGTCATCCGGGCCGACGATGGGCGGTGGCTGGTGGAGGAGGTGGGGTTGGGGGGGATGGTGGGCGAGACCTGAGCCCAACCGGAACGATGAGCGTCTCAACCACGGCACGCGCCTCTGCGTCGACCGGGAAGGATTCCGTCAGGACCGCCTCGTCGCCGGAGGGACCCCTTACGGTGATACGCAAGCGCGACCCGCCGGGAACGTCGCAGAGAAGAAAGAGCCCGCGCCGTCCCGTGGTGGTCGTGGCCGTGACGAAAGCGCCTTCGCGGTCCATTGTCCAGGTCTGGTCCCGCGTGCCTTCCGGACCGGTCGGCGCAGCGATCGCCGGAGGCTCGTAGCCCGACGCGCGCGGCCAGCTTACCACGACGCTCATCTCGTCCAGCGGCACGCCACCGGGTGCGGCGATGCGACCCAGGAAAGCGGCCGTCCCCACCGAACGCGGTGCCCCTCCGCAGGCTGCGGCCAGCACGTCCGCCGTCGTTGGAACGCGGAGGCGCACATGCGCCACCTCGCCCAACCTGCCGTCGGCTGCCACCTCCGCCGGCGAACCCACGCCCCAGTCCGCTAGTAGCGGATGCTGGACTGCCAGCTTATATCGGCCCTCCTCCAGCCCGGAAAGAAGTACGAAGCCGTCCGCTTCCGTCACGGCTTCGCGGTCGGTTCCCTGAATCTCCACGACGACCGGTGCCGGCGGCGGTCCGGTTCCCGTCGAATCGGTGACTACTCCCGAGACGGTGGCGAACTCCGCGTGCAGGATTACCCGTCCCGTCGTATCCGTGACCGCCCTCGTGATCCCGCCCACTTCCTTGTAGCCATGCCGCCGGATTCGCCCGCGGGGTATTGATACCAGATCGGGCATCCGGATCGCCCAATGTTGAACGATCCACGCTCCGTTCGGCAGTCGTGTGAAGGCCACTTCTCCGCCCGGCTCGCCCACCTCCGGATCCTGGAGGACGTATCGATACAGGAAATCCACACGCTCCAGCTCCGAGGTTGCAGCATTGAGCCACAGAACCCCCTCGATCTCCGAACGACTGGTGCCGGGATGAGGCTCGAAGGTAAGGCCGATCCTGCCCTCCTCCCCCTCTCGCAGGCCAAAACAGTGCGAATTGAGGAATGCATCCGAGAGGAGGGCTTCCGCGTCCGGCGCGTAGTGCACCCTCATCGTATCGTCCGCCGGCTGGACGAACCCGTGGGTCGTGAGCTGTTCGATCGGATACGAAGTGAAAGCGGCGCGCATGGATCCCGACCTGATCACCTGCTCGTCGAGCACATTGCGGGCATCGCGGTCCAGCGCACGCTCGTAGCGCAGCAACTGGTAGAGGTAGGCGCCCGTCTCTCTTGTGTGCACTTCGGCCGCCAGCGCTTTTTTCGCTTCTTCCCAGACACGAGCCGTGGCCGCCCCCGTTTCCGGCATGGCCTCGCAGCGTCGCTCAGCCGACACATCGATGCCCTCGAGCGATATCGGCTCAGACGGTACCTCGATGTTGAACGATGTCGCGGGAGCGGTCGCTCGAAACGGATCGGAGAGCCATTGGGGATAGCCGATCCGCTCCACTTCGATCCAGTGAATCCCGGGCGCGTGCGCGGTTACGACGAACCGGCCGGCCGCATCCGTCAATGCCTGATCGACCCGGGTGCCGGCACTGTCGACGAGCAGCACCATGGCGCCCGACACCGGTGTGCCGCTGCCCTGTTCCACGACGATGCCCGAAACGCTTTGGGCCACGCCGTGGAGAGGGACACAGGCCGTGACGATCAGAAGCAGGGAGGCGATGCGCATCGATGATGATCCTGCGTTGACGCCCGAGGGTGGGAAGTTGGTCAGGATCCGGCACCCCTTGACTTACCGCACGGGGCAGCGCAAGGCGACCAGGAGGGAATCTGCGGTTCACATTCCGTCATGTGTAGATTACGGTTCCTTTCATTCTCGCATTACATGATCCCATGGGATTCACCAAGTGCATGAAGCGCGCCATCCACCCGTTCTACGTCGCCGCCCGTCTTGCTGAAGAGCGCCTCCGGACCGGCGTCGCGTGGTGGCCGCTGTCGCGCCGCTACATCGCCGACCCATATCCGGTCTACCGCAAGCTCCGCGAGCGCGATCCGCTGCATTGGAGCATCCTCACGCGCCAGGTCGTCGTCTCGCGCTACCAGGACGTCGACCGCATCCTGCGCGATCACCGGAGCTTCAGCAACGATCTGCGGAAGGGACAGGCTTCCAACGACTCGATTGCGGCCCGGCGCCAGCTCAAGCCGAGCATGCTCGCCCTGGATCCGCCGGATCACACGCGTCTGAGACGACTGGTCAACCGCGCCTTCACACCGCGGCAGGTGGCGAAGATGGAGGACTACATCCGCGCGACCGCTCACACCCTTCTCGACGACGTGGGCGAGGCCGACGAATTCGACCTCATGCCCGCCTTCGCGGTGCCGCTCCCGACGATCGTGATCGCCAGGATGATCGGTGTGCCAGAGGAGGATCTCGACCGCTTCAAGGAGTGGTCGGACGACCTTGCCCGGCTCCTGGAGCCCATCCTGTCGAAGCGGCAGCTGGAGAAGGCCTATGCCGCCGACCGGCAATTCAGGGCGTACTTCACCAAGGTGATCGAGCAGCGCCGGCGCGAGCCCCGCGACGATCTCGTCTCGCGCTTGGTGGAGGCGGAGGAAGAGGGTGACAAGCTCACCGCGGACGAGACAAAGGTCATGCTCCGTCTGCTGCTGGCCGCCGGGAACGAAACCACCACCAACCTGATCGGCAACGGGATCCGGGCGCTGCTCGATCACCCGGAGCAGCTCGCACTCCTGCGCGAACGCCCGGAACTCGCCGGTGCGGCCGTCGAGGAGCTTCTGCGCTACGATTCGCCGGTCCAGGTGGACGGGCGCGTGACGGTTCGGGACGCGGAGGTGGGCGGCACGACCGTGAAGACAGGCACCCGGGTGGCCCCGCTGATCGGGTCCGCCAACCACGACCCGGCGAAGTTCGACCGGCCCGGCGAGCTGGACATCACCCGCTCCGACATCGGGAACATCTCCTTCGGCCGCGGCATCCACCACTGCCTGGGGGCGCCGCTAGCGCGGCTCGAGGGCCGGGTGGCGCTGGAGGTCCTGCTGGAACGGTTCGAGGACATCCGGTTCGGCACGCGCCGGCCGGTCTTCCGGCCCACCATCGTGCTGCGGGGGCTGCGGCACTGCGATGTGCGCGTGCGGCGGCGGCGTTGCGATCCATCACCATCGGCGGGTCCGCCATGAAGACGGTCACACTCCTGTTGGCCACGGCTGCCGTCTTGCCGCGGCTCGCCGGCCTCGATCCGGCGGCCGCCCAGGAGGCCGGAACGGTCTTTCGCGACTGCCCGGCGTGCCCCGAGATGGTGGTGGTGCCCCCGGGGACCTTCGCGATGGGGTCGTCGGACGCGGTGCCATGGCGTTTCCGATACGAAAGACCACGGCACACGGTGACGATCCCGGCGCCCTTTGCTGTCGGGGTGCACGAGGTGACGTTTGCGCAATGGGACGCGTGCGTGAAAGCGGGCGGATGCGAGGGCTATCGCCCGGGGGACGAGGGGTGGGGGCGGGGCAGCCGTCCGGCAATCAATGTGAGATGGGTGGATGCGCAGAGCTACGTGAGGTGGCTGTCGCGCGAGACCGGGATGCAGTACCGGCTCCTGAGCGAAGCGGAGTGGGAGTACGTGGCTCGCGCGGGGAGTTCCGGGGCGCGGCCCTGGGGGGACGCCGAAGCGCTCCAGTGCCGGTATGCGAACGGATATGATCAGACCGGGGCCGCCAGGATCCGGGCTGATGAGGAACCGGCAGCCTGCGCCGACGGCTATGTGGAGACGGCGCCGGCGGGGTCGCTTGAGCCGAACTCCTTCGGGCTGCATGACCTCTTGGGCAACGTGTGGGAATGGACCGCAGACTGTTGGCACGACAGCTACTCGGGCGCTCCAACCGACGGAAGTGCCTGGCAATCGGGGGACTGTACCATTCGCGTATTGCGCGGCGGCTCCTGGAACAATGGTCCGTCAGTCCTCCGTTCAGCGAATCGCGACGGAGGCCGTATCGGAGACCGGGACCACGACATTGGGCTCCGAGTCGCCCGGGATATCGACGTCAATGGGCCTCCACCAACTCCACGAGCACGCCCCCCGTCGACTTCGGATGCATGAACGCGATTCGGTGTCCCCCGGCGCCCGGCATCGGCCCTTCCGAGGTGAACCGATAGCCCTCTGCGGCAAGTTCCCCCATCAGCTTTCCCACATCCGCCACACGGTACGCAATGTGATGCAACCCCGCCCCCCGCCGCTCGATGAACCGCGCCACCCCATTGTCCCCCGCCAGCGGCCGAATCACTTCCACCCTGCCGACGAAGCACACCTCGACCCCCTGCGACTCCACCCGCTCCGGCGCGGTCGCCGCCACCCCGCCCAGCCGCTCCAGCAGCGGCAGCACCTCGTCGAACGACCGCACCGCGATCGCCACATGGTCCAACTCCAGGCCATCGAGTGCCGCGGGCGGCCGCCCCATGCCCGCGTCCGTCCCGGCCCGCGTTCTCCCACCGCCGCCGGGGCTCCCCGGTTCCCGCATGTTCAACTTCCCGGCCTTCTCTGTGTAGAATACATGGGGAGATTCCCCGGCAGGATCACGGTCAGGTCACTTCACCCAAGGACATCGAATAATGGCGGACAGCGCGAACGTCGTCACCATCACCGACGACAACTTCAAGGAGCAGATCGAGGATCACGGCGGCCTTTCCATGGTCGACTTCTGGGCCGAGTGGTGCGGGCCGTGCAGACTGATCGCACCCTTCGTCACCGAACTGGCGGACGACTTCGCGGGACGGGTCCGGGTCGGGAAGCTGGATGTGGATGCGAACATGTCCACCTCCATGCGCTTCGGGGTCCGGTCGATCCCCAGCGTCCTCTTCTTCAAGGGCGGAGAACACGTCGACACGGTCATCGGCGCGGTGCCGAAGGTGCAGTTGCAGCAGAAGATCGAGCAACACCTGTAGCAGCCCGCGGACAAAATCCCCCCGGCATTCGAGCGGCGATGCATCCGTGCTGGATCGCTACGCTCTGCGTTGCTCCTCGGGCGAATAGCGCTGCTATTCACCTTTCGTCGCGCCTTGCCAGCCCGGCGCCTCACCGCTCTCGGTGCTCGGGCGGCTTTGTCCACGGGCTGGTAGCGGCCCGCGGAGGAGTTGTCCCCGGGCGTTCGTGGGGCTCCTCCCGCAAAAGCTCCCCGAATGAGCGTCAGTTCCCGCGGGCGACTGGAATCTCGACCCTGTAGCTCTCCCAGCGAAGGACCAGCGTCGCCGCGTCGGCGGAGGCGTTCTCGAAGGTCATGTTCATGGTCTCGACGTGTTCGTTCGCGAACGCGGGCGCGGTGCCCGTGCCTACATCGTTGGCGGCGTTCATCTGTGTGCCCCACCGATCGGCCACCGAGTTGATGTGGATCCCCCAGGAGTCCGCTCCGGGGACCGTGTAGATCGAATAGGATCCCGCCTCGAGACCGACGCCGGCCACCGTGGCCGCGAACGGGAGATGGATCGCCGTCGCCTCGTTGGCGCCTGTCCGCCACGGCTCGCCGAAGGGATGCACGCCGCCGTCTCCCACCATCGTACGACCCTTCGCCGAGGGGGCGCCGTAGCAGACCTTCACCACATCGTCGCCCATCGTGACCACGGCGGAATCGAGCGGGCTGGGGCGGCCGGCGGTGTCTCCGTTGGTCCAGCAGTTCTGCGCTTCCAGTCCAGCGGGAGCGAGGGCAAACGCGGATACCAGGGCGAGCACTGCAAGGTTCGTTCTTTTCATTCTATCTCCTTGCCCGGGAAACGGGCTGGGGGAAGGTTGGGGCGCTCCGGCTGGTTGGAGCGCGTCCGGTTGCGGAACGGGAATCTGCAAGCGGACGGCCGGGCAGTCCAGATGCATGGGGTCCGGCGACCCGGAGGGTGGGATTGTTCGCAATGTAATAGCGGCATTACATTATGTCATGTGTAGTTTACATATTCCACAAGCTGTACGTGGGGTCTGATGGGGGTGACCCGGACAGGGCCCGGAAGGCTCTACATCGTCGCCACGCCGATCGGGAATCTGGCCGATCTATCGGCGCGCGCGCGGGAAACCCTGGCCGCCGCCGACCGCATCCTGGCCGAGGACACGCGCCGGGCCCGGATCCTCCTTGCCCACATCGGGGTCGCCACCCGTCCGGTCTCGCTGCATGCGCACAACGAGGCCAGCCGGATCGCACGGGCAAGCCGATGGCTCGCCGCGGGCGATGCGGTCGCGCTGGTCTCGGACGCGGGCACGCCGCTCCTCTCCGATCCGGGTGAGCGGTTGGTGAACGCCGTCATCGAGCACGGCCACGAGGTGGTGCCCGTCCCCGGTCCGTCGGCGATCCTCGCGGGACTGGTCGCATCGGGCTTACCTTGTGTCCCGTTCACCTTTCTGGGTTTCCTGCCGCGCAAGGCGGGAAAGCGGGCCCGAGCACTGGAGCGAATCATCGACGCCACCGAGACGACCGTGCTGTTCGAGTCTCCGTCGCGACTGGCCGGCCTGCTGGACGAGCTGGCGGCCCGCGCGGACGCCTACGGACCCGCGCGCCGCGTTGCGGTGTGCCGCGAAATGACCAAGGTGCATGAAGAGGTCTTTCGGGGGACCCCGGCCGAGGGCGCGCACCACTTCCGCGACAACACCCCGCGTGGCGAGGTGACGGTCGTGGTGGAGGGGGGGTCGGGGGGGACGGGCAGCGCGGATGCGGCCGCGATCGAGGCGCTGGCCAGGGAGGCGCTGGACGCGGGTCTGGCCCCGACCGCCGCCGCGAAGGAGGTGGCAAGGCGCTCCGGGGTCACGCGGGGCGCGGCGTACGAAGGGGTGATGCGGGTGAAGGGGGGAGCGGGGGAGGGCGAGGACGCGTGACGGGCCGGCGGTGCCGTGGCGTGATCGTGGAAAGTTCGCGTATGGGTATATGGTTGCCTTGTATGGCTGTATGGCTCCGCACGGTGACCGGTGGCCGGCGGGCCGGTGGATTGGCCGTGGGTCTGGCGATCGTCCTCGCCGTCTGCACACCCCCCCTCCACGCCCAGGGAACCGGTCCCGTCACCATCGCACGCCTCCAGTACGACGGGGGCGGCGACTGGTACGCCGACCCCTCCTCCCTCCCCAACCTCCTGGCCGAGCTGCGCGAGCGTACCGGCATCCCCACCGCCGACCGTGAAGTCGCGGTTCGCCCCACCGACCCATCGCTGCGCGACTTCCCCTTCCTCTACATGACCGGGCACGGGAACGTCCGCTTCACCGACGAGGAACGGCTCGCGCTCCGGCGCTACCTGCTCGGCGGCGGCTTCCTCCACGCCGACGACAACTACGGCCTGGACGAGTCCTTCCGCCGCGAGATGGGGCGCGTCTTCCCGGACAGGGAGCTCGTCGAACTCCCGCCCGGCCATCCCGTCTTCCACGCCCCCTACGACTTCACCGAAGGCCTGCCCAAGATCCACGAGCATGACGGCGCGCCGCCGCAGGCTTTTGGTATCTTTCACCAGGGCCGGCTCGTGGTGATCTACACCTACGAGACCGACCTGGGGGACGGCTGGGAGGACCCGGAGGTGCACGAGGACCCGCCGGAGGTCAGAGAGGACGCGCTCAGGATGGGCGTCAACATCTTCGTCTTTGCCATGTTGCAGGTGGCGTCGTGAGCGCGGCCACCCGGATCGCGCGCGCCGTCGAGGGCGTGCGCGGATACCTGTCCCGGTCGCTGGGGGTCATGGTGGCGGCGTGGTGCGGCGCGGCCGTGCTGGCGCTGCTGCTCGTGGCGGTGGTGGTGGCGGGTGCGGGCGGATGGAGCGCGGGGAGTCCTGGCCCCCTCCTGCTTGTGGCGCTGATCGCGGCCATCGTCCCAGCCGGGGTCTGGGCGTGGCGCCGGCTGGGACGGCACTGGTGCGCCGAGCACCGGGTCACCCGCGCCATGGACGGAATCGCGGGGCTCGACGAGGGTGCGGTGCTGGGAGGCCTGGAGCTGTCCCGCTTCGCGCCGCCGGGCACCTCGCCGGGGCTGCGCGATCTGGCCCTGGAGCAGGTCGGGAGCCGTCTCGGGGGGGACTCGAAGGCGCTGGCGGGGCCGCTGGGCGATCGGGTCGGCCGGCGTGTGCGGCGTGGCGTGACCGCGTTCCTGGCCGCCCTGCCTGTCGCGCTCCTCGTGCTTGCGCTGGCCCCCGCGCGCACCGTCAGCGCCTGGGGCGGCCTGCTGAGCCCCCTCGCCGTGCTGGTCGAACCCGTGCTGCCCCCGGTCACCGTCGAGCCCGGCACGATCGAGGTGGCGCGGGGCGCGGTCCTCGAAATCACCGCGCACGCCCCGTTGCGCGACAGTGCGACGTTGCGCTGGGATGTGACCGGCCAGGTCACCCGCGCGGAGACCATCGCCCTGGCCGAAGGCGCCGGCCGGGCCACCCTGCCGCCGGTCCACGCCGAGACGCGCTACTGGATCGAGGCGCCGGACGGGGCGGCGAGCGATGTCCACGTCCTCACCCCGGTCGACCCCCTCTTTGTGAACGAATTCACAATCGAGATCACCCATCCCCCCCACACCGGCATCCCCCCCGGCGAGTACCAGAACGAGGTTCCCGATCTGGCCATCCCGGCGGGGACCCACCTTCGCCTGCGCGGCCGGGGCAGCCGCGCGATCGGTGCCGGCACGCTGCTCGACGAGGAGGGGCGCACGGCGCTGGATCTCGAGGTGCGCGACGCGGACTTCGAGGGCAGCTGGGTTCCGTCCCGTTCGGGCACCTACACGTGGCGGTTCAGCGACGCGGCGGGCGGAGAGGCGGCGGCCTCGCCCGGTCCGCTGGTGATCGAGGTCGTCCCGGACCTGCCTCCCCAGGTCGGGATCGTCTATCCGGGGGTCGACACGATCATGCCCGTCGACCTGCGCCAGCCGCTCGTGATCCACGCGGGTGACGACTACGGGATCGAGCGCGTCGAGATCGTGGTGCGGCGGATCAGCTCGTTCGGCGAGGCCGGGGAGCCGATTGTGCACCGGGTGGAGCTGGAGGGCTCGGCGGGGGCGATCGTGCGACCGGTGCTCGATGTCTCCGCCTGGACGCTCACGCCGGGCGACACCATCCGCTACCTGGCCCGCGCGGTCGACAACAACCCCGCGCCGCGTGTGCGCGAGAGCGTCGAGTACGCGCTGTGGATCGGGGGCGCGACCGAGCTGGAGCGCGCGGCCGAGGAGGAGCTGAGCAGGGCGGCCGATGGCGTGGAGGAGCTGGCCGAAGAGGCCCGCCGCGCCGAGGAGGAGGCGCGCGACCTGCAGGCTCGCAACGAAGCCGAGGGCAATCGTGAAGGGCGCGAGGACCAGGCCCGCTTCGAGGACCGCGAGGAGATCGCCGGCGCGCTGGAGCGTCAGGAAGAGATGATGGCCGCGGTGGACTCGCTGCAGCGCGAACTCGCCGAACTGCGCGACGCGCTGCGTGACGCGGGGCTGGCCGACCCGGAACTGCAGGAGCGGATCGGGGAGCTGGAGGAGTTGCTGGACCAGGCCGCGCCCGAGGAGGGGGCGGAGGAGCTGGACGCCCTCGCCGAGCAGCTGTCGGAGATGGACCCCGACGAGCTAGCCGCGGCGCTGGAGCGGATGGCGGAGGACCAGGAGCGGCTGCGCCAACGCCTGGAGGACTCCCTGGAGCAGTTCCGCGACGCCGCGATCGAGCAGGACTTCCGCGCGACCGGCCAGGAGGCCGAGGAGCTGGCCGAAGAGCAGGAGATTCTGGCCAAGGCCATGCTTGAGGGTGGGGAGGAAGCGCTCCGGGCCGAACAGCAGCAAGCGCTCGAGGCGCGGGCGGAGGAGCTGCAGCAGCAGTTGGAGGAGCTCGAGCAGCGGGTTCAGGAGGCGGGCGAGATGCAGGCGGGCGCGGGGGTCCAGGAGGCGAGTCAGCAGCTCTCGCAGGCCCGCGAGCAGATGCAGCAGGCCGCGCAGATGGCCCAGCAGGGGCAGCAGCAGAACGCCGGCGAGCAGGCCCAACAGGCGGCGGGAGACCTGTCGCAGGTGGCGCAGCAGCTCAACCAGGCGCAGATGCAGATGCAGATGCAGCAGATGGAGGCGATCCGCGCGGCGCTGGGCCGGACGGCCTTCGACGCGCTGGCGCTGGCCCGCCGCCAGACCGAGCTGCGCGGCGAGATGCACGGTGCCAGCCCGGCCGAACTGGCCGCGCTGCGGGGCGACGAGGCCGCGATCGCGCAGGGCTTGCGCAACCTGGCCGAGAACTACGCCCAGGACACCGAGATGGCCGCACCGGGGGCGCGCGACCTCCTTACCGCGGTCGGCAAGGCCATGGAGCAGCTCGACGGCACCATTGCCGCCATGGAGAACCCGCGCACCCAGGGTCCGTCCCCGGCGGCCGCGGCCGAACAGGTGGTGCGCACCCTGAACGAAGTGGCCCAGATGGCGATGACCTCGGGCCAGCAGCAGGGTCAGCCCCAGGGCGCCGCATCGGCCTCCGAGCAGATGATGCAGCAGCTCCAGCAGCTGGCCGAACAGCAGGGCGAGATCATGCAGGACGCCTCCGCGCTGACCCCGATGCGGCTTGGCCAGGAGACACTCAAGGAGCAGGTCGAGGAGGTGGCCGAACGCCAGGAGCAGGTGGCCGAGGAGCTGGACGAAATGAACCAGGAGGGGACGGAGGAGGGCGATCCCCTGGGTGATCTTTCGGCCTTCGCCGAAGAGGCGCGGCGCCTGGCCGAGGCGCTGGCTGGCGGCCGGCTGGACCCCGAAGTGCTGCGGCGCCAGGAGCGGCTCTTCCACCGCCTGCTGGACGCGGGGCGCACCCTGGAGCGCGACGAGGAATCGGAGGAACGCGAATCGGAGCAGCCGGGCGCCTTCAACCGGGAGGGCGTGAGCGCGCTCGGCGCCGGCGATCTGAACGTGCTGCGGTATGCGCTCCCCGGCGCGGCGGCGTTGCAGGCGCTCCCGCCGGCGCAACGGGCGCTGGTGGTGAAGTACTTCGAGCGTCTGAACCGGCGCGGGGGTGGGGAGGCGGGGAGGGAGGGAGGACGGTGACGCGTTGGAGCGGTGATGTCGGACAGCCGTCCCGGTGCTCCCGGCGGACCTGGTGGTCCGGGCGCCGGCCGCGGTTCGTCAGCCACCGCCACGCGCGGCCCGCGGTTCTGCTCGGTCTCCTCGGAGCCGTGGCGCTGACCGCCGCTCCGCCCCTGGACGCCCAGCGCCGCCCGGATCGCCGCGAGGAAAACCGCATGCTCCGCGAGGCGTCCACCCATGAGGCACGCGGCGAGCTCGCGGAGGCTGAGGCCACACTGCGCGAGCTCCTCAAACGGCAGCCGCGTTCGTCGTCGGCGATCCTGTCGCTGGAACGGGTGCTGCGCGCCGACGAGCGCATCGCCGACCTGCTGCCCGTCCTCGATGCCCGTCTGGCCGACCAGCCCGCGGCGAACCATGTGTGGGCGCTGAAGTTGAAGGTGCTGACCGAGATCGGCCGCGAGGACGGGCTCAAGGAGACGGTGCGGCAGTGGATCGCGGCGGTGCCGGACGCTCCCGATCCCTACCGCGACGGGGCGCGGGCGCTGCGCGAGGCTCTCGGGCCGGGCGAGGCCGCCGAAGTCATCCAGGAGGGGCTGACCGCTCTGGGGGACTCGCCCCGCATGCTCGTCGAGCTGGGGGATGCGCTGATCGCGGCGGAGCGCGCCGATGAGGGAGCGACGGCATGGGCGCGTGCGTTGCGGCTGGACCCGGAGCGCGACGCCGACATCCGGGGGCGTCTGGAGGAACTGGGTGACGAGATGGTGCCGGTCAGCGCGGCGATCGTCGCGGCGCTGGTGTCGGAGCCGGTCACCCTGCCCGGCCTGGAGGTCGCGACCGCGCTTGCGCTCGCCGCCGGGGACACCACCGCCGCGCTCGAGGCACGGGTCCGCATCACGGATCTCTACCCGCAGGGCACCTCCGATCGCACCACCGCATGGGCCGAGGAACTCCGCATCCGGGTCGCCGCCGGAGACCCCGAGGAGGCGGCCACCGCATTGACTGCCTTCCGGGACGCGCACCCCGAGTCCTCCGATCTGGACGAACTCGCCGCCACCCTCGCCCCCCGCCTCCTCGCCCGGGGCATGCGCGAGGCCGCGCTCGCGGTGCTGGACGGCATCGAGGGTCCCGGCGCCGCCCTCGAACGCGCCTTCCTCCTCCTCGAAGGCGGCGCCATCCCCGACGGCATCGCCGCGCTGCAGGCCGCGTTGCCCAACCTCGCCCCGTCCCTCGCCACCGAGATGCTCGACCTGGCGCTCGCCCTGAGCGAGGTCACGACGGTGGGCGCCGCGCTGGCCGCGAAGGCCGCCATTGCACGGCACCGCGGCCGTTCCGGCGAGGCCGTCGGGATCGTGCGCGAAGGGATCGACCGGGTCCCCGCGCCCGACCGGCCCGCCATTCTGGCGCTGGGCGCCCGTGCCGCCGACCAGGCGGACCTTGGCGCCGAGGCAACCGCCTTTCGGCGCCGCATCGTCGCCGAACACCACGACGCGCGCGAGTACCCGGAAGCCGCGCTGATGCTGGCCCGTGCGGTGGCGTTGGAGCCCGGGGGCCGCGACGAGGCGCTGGGCATTCTGGAAGCCCTCATCGTGGGGCGCCCGGAAAGTCCCGTCGTGCCGGGCGCGCGCCGGGAGCTGGACCGGATCCGGGCCGGGGGCGCGGGGTGACGCTTCGCGCGAGGTTGGCAGCCGGGGGCGGTCGGGTGCGCGGGTTGACGCGCCGGGCCGGGATGCTGACGGCCGCCTTCGTGATCGCGGTGGCCGGCGGCGCGGACAACGCGGCCGCGCAGCTGCTTCTCGTCCCCATGGACCGTGGCCAGGCCGACCACCTCAAGGCGTACGGCCTGGCCTACCGCGTGCTGGAGCAGGACGGTCGCGCCGAGTGGCTGCTCAACTTCCAGGGCGGCGCCTTCTTCCTTCCCGACACCGAGGGGACGCGGCGCCAGGCAGCGCTCATGGGCGTCACGATCCAGCCTGTCGGGGTGGCCGACGAGGCGCGGATCCGGGGGATCATTGCGCAGTCGAACATGGAGTCGGTCGTTCTCGAAAAAGCGACCCGCATCGCCATCTACACGCCGCCCAACAGCGCCCCCTGGGACGACGCCGTCACCATGGCCCTCGACTACGCCGAAATCCCCTACGAGAAGATCTGGGACATCGAGGTCCTGCGCGACGGCCTCGAGGATTTCGAGTGGCTGCACCTGCACCACGAGGACTTCACGGGCCAGTACTCCAAATTCTACATCACCTATGCGGGCGCGCCGTGGCTCGAGGAGGAGGTGGCGCGCAACGAGGAGGCCGCGCGCGATCTGGGCTACCCGGACGTGCCCGCGCTCAAGAAGGCGGTCAGCCGCGCGATCCGCGACTACGTGGATCAGGGAGGCTTCCTCTTCGCCATGTGTTCCGCGACCGAAACGCTGGAGCTGGCGCTCGCGGCCGCCTCGGTCGACATCGCCGCGGCCTACTCCGACGGGACGCCGCCCGACGCCGACGCCGACGCCAAGGTCGACTGGGGGCTCGCGATGGCCTTCCACGACGCCCGGATCCAGTTCTCGCCCTCCGTCAACTCCTTCTCGGACATCGACGGGCACCAGGTCAACACGCCGTGGAAGAAGCAGCTCGGCGCCTTCAGCCTCTTCGACTTCTCCGCCAAGTTCGACCCCGTACCGGCCATGCTCACACAGAGCCACGAATCGGTGCTGCCGGACTTCTACGGGCTGACCACCTCGTTCGCCATCGACCGCCTCAAGCCCGGGGTGGTGAAGCTCGGCATCGAGGGGACCTGGGCCAAGTACATCCACGGCAGCCTGGGCGAAGGCACGTGGACCTACTACGGCGGCCACGACCCCGAGGACCCCGAGCACCAGATCGGCGATCCGCCCACCGACCTGGCGCTGCACCCCAACTCGCCTGGCTACCGACTCATCCTCAACAACGTGCTCTTTCCGGCCGCGAAGAAGAAGAAGCTGAAGACGTGATTGCGGCCGCCCGATCGAATCGCGCCCCGGCGCCGACCTGACCCCGGGGGCTGGGAGCCCGTGGACAGCATCTCCCGGGCATTCGAACGGCGACGCATTCGGGCTGGCCGCGTCGCTTCATCCGTCCACGATGTAAATCAGGCATTACATTATGTCATGTCCACTATACATTATGCCGCCCCAAGGCTTCGCTCTCCCGGTCAGGTCAGCTGACCCATGATGGACCTTCCCCTTCGCCTCGCTCCGGAGGCCGCCCGCACCATCCGCGACGAGGTCTCCCGGGCCGGGGGCCGCGAGGTCTCCTTCCTTGCCAAAGTGACCCGCGAACGGGTGATTGCGAACCCGCGCGCCGTCGCCCGCGGAAACCGCTCCGCCGTCCTGGCCGTGGCCCGGGACGCCCCCGACGGCGGGGTCATGATCCACAACCACCCGAGCGGTGAACTGGACCCCTCGGACGCGGACCTCGCAGTGGCCGCCCGCATCTACGAGCGCGGACTCGGGACGGCAATCGTCAACAACGCCGCCAACCGGATCTACGTGGTCGTCGAGCCTCCCGAACCGCGCCGTGTCGAGCCGCTGGGGGTCGACGAACTGTCCGGACTGCTCGCGCCCAGAGGGCCGCTGGCCTCGCTGCCCGGCTACGAGGACCGCCCGGGGCAGCGGGACATGCTGCGCTTCGTGGCGTCGCACTTCAACGATGGCGGGGTGGGGCTGGTGGAGGCGGGCACGGGGACGGGAAAGTCGCTCGCGTACCTGGTGCCGGCGGCGCGCTGGGCGCTCCGCAACGGCGAGCGCGCGGTGGTGTCCACCAACACCATCAACCTGCAGGAGCAGCTGGTGGGGAAGGATCTGGATATCGCGCGCGAGGTGATCGGCGAGGACTTCAAATGGGCGCTCATGAAGGGGCGGGCGAACTACATTTCGATCCGCCGCGCACGCCTGGCGGCCGAGTCGGCGCCCGATCTCTTCCCCGACGACCGCACGGCGGAACTCGAGGGGCTGCTCGACTGGATCGACCGCACCGAGGACGGCTCGCGGAGCGATCTCCCCTTCGCCGCCAGCCACGACGTATGGGAGGAGGTCAGAAGCGACACGGATGCCTGTCTGCGCGCCAAGTGTCCGCACTTCCAGCAGTGCCATTTCCAGCGCGCGCGCCGAACCGCGGCCAGCGCGGACCTGATTGTCGTGAACCACGCCCTCTTCTTCTCCGACCTGGCCGTGCGGATCGTCACGGAGAACTTCCGCGACTCGGCCGTGCTGCCGTCGTACAAACGTGTAATCTTCGACGAGGCCCATCACATCGAGGATGCCGCGACCTCGCGCCTCGGCGCCGAGACCACGCGGGCGGGGATGTACCGCACGCTCAGCCGCATCGACCGGGGCGGGAAGGGGATCCTGGCCTCGATCGACGCACGGTTGGCCGGGGTGCCGGCGTCGGTCACGGCCCAGCGTCTGCGCAAGCGTATCGGTAGTCGGGGGCGCCAACTGGTTGGCAGGGCCCGGGAGGCGCTGAACGGGTTCTTCGACGTGATCGAGCCATGGGTGGAGGGGAGGGTGGGGAAGGGTGCCCTGCGGCTGGGTCGGCCGGCGAAATCTGGAAACCCCGGGGGGCCCGAACCCACGGACGAACCCGCAATTGCCGAGTCGCTGGAAAGAGTCCTCATCACCCTGGGCGACCTCGCGCGCGAACTGAACGCCCTTGCCGAGCAGCTGGGAGAACAGGATGACGTACTCGAGGCCGTGGAGGGACGCCTTCTCGACCTGCGGGGATCCCGCACCCGGTTGGAGACCATCGACCGCGCGCTCCGTTTCTGCCTCCTGCCCGGCGCCCCCGACGGCCCTCCACTGGTGCGCTGGGTCGAAGTCCGCCGCTCCGGGGTCCGGCGCTTCACCAACCTCGTCTTCGCGGCCGCCCCCGTCGAGCTGGGCCCGACCCTGGCCACCCACCTCTTCGGCAACACCGAGACCGCGGTCCTCACCTCGGCCACACTCGCCGCCAACAACGACTTCGGCTACCTGCGGCGGCGGCTGGGCCTGGGGGGCGGTCCTCCCGGCGACCCCATCTCCGCCGAAACCCTCGCCGACCCCCACCCCGCCGACCTCCGCGTCGCCGAGACCGTCGTCGATTCCCCCTTCGACCACGCCACCCAGAGCCTGCTGGCAATCCCCACCGACCTCCCGAGCGTCCGGAACCGCCAGGCAGCCGACGCCCACCATCAGGCCATTGCACAGATCATCCACGATATCGCCGAGATCACCGGCGGCGGCGTCTTCGCGCTCTTCACCTCCCACGCCGCACTCCGCGCCGTGGCCGCCGGCCTGCGCGATCGCGGCGCGGAAGGGCGCTGGCCCCTCTTCGTGCAGGGCGAGGGCGACCGGTCCCGGCTGCTGCGCGATTTCACCCACTCGGGCGAAGCCGTCCTGCTCGGCACCGCCTCCTTCTGGGAGGGCGTCGACGTGCCCGGCCACCCGCTGCGCGCCCTGGTCATCCAGAAGCTGCCCTTCCGCGTCCCCAGCGAACCCATGACCGAGGCCCGGATCGAAGCCATGGAGGAGCGCGGCGAGAACTCGTTCCAGGGGTACATGGTTCCGGATGCGGCGATGCGCCTCAAACAGGGGGTGGGGCGCCTGATACGGACCCGCTCCGACCGCGGCGCCGTCCTGATCCTCGACGACCGCTTGCTCACAAAGCGGTACGGGCGCGACCTTCTCGATGCGTTGCCGCCGATGCCGGTCGTCAGGGGGAGCTGGGGGGACGTGAGGGGGAAGGTGGAGGAGTTCTACAACCTGGAGCAGCACCGATGAAGAGCATGGTCGCCGTCGTCTCGTTCGTTGTTGGCCCCGGGTGGGGACGCATTTCGCTCGTTGTGGTCGCGACCCACTGCGCTAGCGCTAGCACATCGACGGCCCGCCTCATCTCTCGCTTCCTGGTCCAAAAAGACGAAACCGATAAACGCCGGCATCCGCCAAAGAGCCGGCGTACAGCCAACCTGAACTCTCGGAAATGCTAAAGCCGAGAATGCGCGTATCGAGGTACACCTTTCGCTCCAACCGGCCAGTTCCCCAATCAAACACATGTATCTCCTGGCCCTCAAGCGCATCTGGCGGATCGGTGTTGTAATCACCTCCAGCATAAAGCGCATACAAATAGTTTTTGTCGGCCCAGCATGAAGAATAGGTGATCCACTCTGGAACAAAATGGAATTCACCGCGCACAAAGTCGAAGCGCACGTCGACCGAATATGGCACCGCGGCATCAATCACATGTGTCCCCGTGCGGTCGTAGATTTCGATCTTGGTAGAGTGCAGATAGACAATCGCGAATGCGGTCCCATCGGGATGGACGCAGAACGAGAACTGCATACTCGCATCGATTCGCCGTTGCATGGGAATGCCAGTGTGGCCCAGCAGCACTCCCGGGACCGTGTTTGCAATCCGCCCAGCGCCGTCGAAGAAGACGATTCGTTTCTCAGCTGGCTGCAGATTGACCCCCACGATCGTCGCGGAATCCAGCCAAGCCGCTCCCAGCAGCTGAGGGGCAGCTGTGAGGTCAACCGTCGTTACATCGGACGGTATGGGTCCAGGCTCTTCAATTCGTGTGAGCTTCCTCCCGTCGAAAACCCATACTGCGCTTGTATCGTGTAATGGCAATTGGATCCCGCCGATGATATTGGCGAACTCGCCGGGGCCTCCCCCGATCCTCCCGAAAGACACGAGCAACTCTCCTGTCGAACGATCGATCACATGGAGATTGGGATCGCCCATCCAGTCGGATACCATGAGGTATTCATTCCATGGCTGCATAAACCCGGGAGCCCCGACGGCGGGGGAGCGAGACAGAAGCTGCGCTTGCAAAGTGTCGCCCACAAAAGCATCCTGAGCCGCTACTGGACCGCCCGCAACGGCGAGCGAAGCAGAGACAGCGATGAGGGCTGCTAGCAAACGGATACCGGAAATGAGAAACGTGGACAGTCTTGCGCAACTGTTGTCCTTTCCTGGTGGGCGGCCGATCATCGAGTGAGGCGTCGATGCGTCTATGATCCGTCTCCTTTGTCCGGGCACCAAGGCCCGAGTGGCCCGAGTTGGCACCGTGTCCGATCGGATGTATAGTTCACTCTTCCGGTGCCCGCAATGAGCTCCGCAGCCTGACGCCGCAATCTCCCGCGATCCCGAATGGCCCCGCCGCGGTCCTCCTCATCCTCGACGACCGCTTGCTCACGAAGCGGTACGAACGCGACCTTCTCGCTGCGCTCCCGCCGACGCGTCTACGAGGTCACCTTCGAGGAATGGGATGCATGCGTGGACGAAGGGGGGTGCGACGGCTACCGCCCGCCAGACTGGGGATGGGGGCGTGGGCGTCGTCCTCCGGTCGGCGCCCCGCTTCCAATTCGAACTTGACCACCGCGACAACGGCCTCGGGTTTCGCGTGATCCGGGTGATCCGGTGATTCATTCCTGGTCGCCGCCGCGCTAGATTCGTTAACGCCTTGGAAGGCGTGCCTGTCGCCAACCCATGCCCGCGTCGCCCACCCTCACCTCCACCCCGATCCCACGCAATGAAAAAGGCCCTCGGATTCTTCGCCGGACTCGTGCTCCTTTCACTGGCCGCCGGCGCGGCCCGCACCGCCATGCTCGGTTGGGGTGGCGACCACACCGATGTCGGCTTCTGGTGGACGGTCATCGCGGGCTTCCTCACGATCGCGGGGCTCGGCGCGCTCGTCGGCACGGCCATCCACACCCGCGAGACGGGGTAGAGCCGTGACGCGCCGTCCCGGCAAGATCGTGTGCGTGGGGCGCAACTACGCCCGACACGCGGCCGAGTTGGGACACGATGTCCCCAGCGAACCGCTGATCTTCCTGAAGCCGCCGTCGTCGGTGATCGCGGGGGGGGAGCCGGTTCGCATGCCCGCGGATGTGGGACGGGTCGACTACGAGGGCGAGATCGGTCTCGTGGTGGGACGGAGCTGCCGCCGCGTCCCCGAGAGCGACGCCTGGGACTATCTGAGCGGGGTCGTGGCCGTCAACGACATGACCGCGCGGGACTTGCAGCGCCGCGACAGCCAGTGGACCCGCGCCAAGGGACTGGATACATTCTGCCCCGTGGGCAATGTGGTCGAGGCCGCCTCGGTCGACCCGTCCGACCTTTCCGTGACCACCCGTGTCAACGGCGAGGTCCGGCAGTACGGGACAACCGCGGAGATGGTGTTTTCGATCCCAAGGCTTGTGAGCTTCATCTCGCATGTCATGACCCTCGAGGAGGGGGATCTGATCGCGACCGGGACGCCGGACGGGGTCGGGCCCGTTTCTCCGGGTGAAACGGTCGAGGTGTCGCTCTCGTGTGGATCATCGGTGCTGAGCCGCATCGAACCAGGCGCGGCGATCGGTGTATCCACTCCTGTACGAGCCGGATAGGAGCCAGATGACAAACCGGGCGGAGGACCAGCGAGGCGAACCGCGGCGGAGGCGTGCACGCCTCCGCGTCGAGCGGCGCGGGGTCGTCACCGGCCTGGTGGTCTCGGCGCTCGCCCACATCCTTCTGATCGTCCTTTACCCGTTCTTCACCGTGCCGTATCCTGGGGGACAATCCAACCCCTTCCCGCCGCCGCCGGCCCCGGAGCCAACGGGGATGGAGGTCGTGCAGATCGTCGAAATCGCCACTCCAGAGACGGAAGCCCCCCCCGACCCCGTCGAGATCGAGTCTCCCGAGGAGCCCGAGGTGGCCGTTGAGGTTGCCGATTTCGAGGAGGAAACGCCGGTCGAGCTCCATCAGTACATGAGCGCGGCGGAGAGGCTGCGCCTGGGACCGGGGGACCCGCGCCTGTGGCGTCCCATCGATCCCGAACTGGCCGCGCCCTCGCCGGAACATGTGCTGGAGACAATGCTGGCGATCGCGATCAGGGAGAGCAACGATTCCATGGCGAGGGCGATCGAGGCGGCGCGCGCGGCCACCGACTGGACCCACACCGACGAAGATGGGAAGCGGTGGGGCGTGTCTCCCGGCAAGATCCATCTGGGCGACATCACCATCCCGCTTCCCTTCGGCTTCGGCCCTCCGCCCGACTACAGCGGCGACCGGGCGGAGATGGCGTTCCGGCTCCTGGACATCGAGCGCGCGGCCAGCAGGGGCGCGGTGCAGCGCTCATGGAAGGAGCGCCGGGAGGCCATGAAGAAGCGACGGGAGGAACTCCGGGCCCTGAGACGGAATGACAAGGGGAAGGAGAAGGACGCGAAGCCGCCGGTGGTCAAGCCGGACACGACCTCCAGCCGGCCGGGACGGCGATAGCAAGCGGCCCGTGGTAAAGATCCCCCCGGCGGCGGCCGTGTTGCCCAAGACCTTCGACGCGGGCGCGGTCGAAACCCGCATCCTGCGCATGTGGGAAGAGGGCGGGTATTTCGGGGCGTCCGCCGGCGACGTCGAGGCGGGCGGCGATCCATATGTGATCGTGATTCCCCCGCCCAACGTCACCGCCGTGCTGCACATGGGGCACGGGCTCAACAACACCATCCAGGACGTGCTGATTCGCTGGCGGCGCATGCAGGGGCGCGTCACGCTCTGGGTCCCCGGCACCGACCACGCCGGCATCGCGACGCAGAACGTCGTGGAGCGGCGCCTCGCCTCCGAAGGGAAGAGCCGCCACGATCTGGGCCGCGAAGCCTTCGTCGAGCGCGTCTGGGAGCACGTGGAGCTTACCGGGGATCGCATTTTGGGCCAGCTGAAGGCGATCGGCTGCAGCTGCGACTGGTCGCGCGCCCGCTTCACCCTCGACGAGGGGCTGTCGCGCGCGGTGCGCGAGATCTTCGTGCGGCTCTACGAACGGGATCTCATCTATCGGGGCGAGTACATCATCAACTGGTGTCCGCGCTGCCTGACCGCGCTTTCGAACGAGGAGGCCGAAGGTTCCGAGGCGGACGGGTCGCTGTGGCACATCCGCTACCCGCTCGTGTCCGGTCACGAGGAGGCGGCCGCGGCGGCCCGCGAAGCCGGTGCCACCGCGGTGGACCGTCTCCCCGACGGACGCTGGTATCTGACCGTGTCCACCACCCGGCCGGAGACCATGCTGGGCGACACCGGGGTGGCCGTGAATCCGGGCGATCCCCGCTACGGCTCCCTCGTCGGAGCGGCCGCCCATCTCCCCCTCACGGGACGCACCATTCCCATCGTCGCCGACCCGCACGTGAGCGCCGAGTTCGGCACGGGGATGGTCAAGGTCACGCCGGCGCACGACCCCAACGACTTCGAGATCGCGGGGCGCACCGGCCTCGAGGTCCTCAACGTGATGACCGAGCGCGCGGCGATGAACGAGAATGCGCCCGAGGCGTTCCGGGACCTTGACCGCTTCGACGCGCGCCGCGCGGTGGTGAAGGCGCTCGAAGGGGAGGGGCTGCTCGCGGGCCGCGACGACCACGCCCACGCCGTCCCCCGCTGCTACCGCTGCGACACGGTGGTCGAACCGAGGCTGAGCGAACAGTGGTTCGTGCGCATGAAGCCGCTGGCCGAACCGGCGCTGGCGTCCTCGCGCGACGGCACGGTCACCTTCGCCCCCGGGCGCTGGACGCGCGTCTACGAACTGTGGATGGAGAACATCCGCGACTGGTGCATCTCGCGGCAACTGTGGTGGGGTCACCGGATTCCCGTGTGGTACTGCGGCGACTGCGGCGCGGAGATCTGCACGCGCGAGGACCCGTCGGCGTGCGACGAGTGCGGCAGCGGGTCCCTCGAGCAGGACCCCGACGTGCTCGACACCTGGTTTTCGTCGTGGCTGTGGCCGTTCTCGGTCTTCGGCTGGCCGGAAGAGACCGACGATCTGAAGGTCTTCTATCCGGGCCACACCCTCTCCACCGCGCCCGAGATCCTCTTCTTCTGGGTGGCGCGCATGATCATGGCCGGGTACCAGGCCATGGGCGACACGCCCTTCTCGCGCGTCTACCTGCACGGCACCGTGCGCGATGCCCAGGGCCGCAAGATGTCGAAGTCGCTCGGCAACGGGGTGGACCCGCTGGAAGTGGTGCAGCTCTACGGGGCCGACGCGCTGCGCTTCACCGTGCTGGCCAGCGCCGGCGTGGGCGCCGATATCCGCCTCGACCACGAGGACCTCGAATCGTCCTTCGCGCCGGGCCGGAACTTCGTCAACAAGCTGTGGAATGCCGGTCGCTTCGCCCTCATGAGCCTGGGCGACGATCCCATCCGCCCGCTCTCGGAGGTGGAGGACGACCTGCAGCTCGAGGACCGCTGGATCCTGTCCCGCCAGCAGCACGCCATCCGGCGCGTGGACGAGGAGCTCGAGGCCTTCCGCATGCAGGGCGTCGCCGAGGTGCTGCGCGACTTCTTCCGTGGCGAGTTCACCGACTGGTACCTCGAGTCGGTCAAGCACCGGTTGCGTCCCGGCGGTCCCGGACGCGAGGCCGCGCGCTCGGTCCTGGCTCACGTGCTGGACCGGATCTGCCGCCTGCTGCACCCCATGGTCCCGTTCGTAACCGAGGAGCTGTGGGGCCTTCTGCCCGGCGCCGAAGACCGGAGCGGCCCCCTGATCGTGGCCCGCTGGCCCGCCGCGGACCCCGAGCTCGAAGACCCCGCCGCCGAAGACGCCTTCGAATGGCTGCGCGAGCTTATCGTGCGGGTGCGCGGCATGCGCAAGGAGTACGGCGTCGGCGAAGGGCGCGAAATCTCGCTGCACCTGACCGGGGGCCGGCACGACGGCCGGTTGGAAGGGCGCCAGGAGATGCTGCGCCGGCTCGCGCGCATCGGTTCCGTCGTGACGGACCCTCCGGCCTCGGGGACCGCCGGCGCCAGCGGTGTCCTGCGCGACGGAAGCGAGTTATTCCTCCCCCTGGAAGGGATCATCGATCTGGAGCGCGAACGGGCGCGGGCCGTGCGCGAGATCGGCCGCCTTACCGGCCTGTCGAAGGGGATGGAAGCCAAGCTGGCCAACCACAACTTCGTGACCCGCGCGCCCGAGGCCGTAGTGGAACGCGAGCGCGAAAAATTGGCATCATGTCAACTCCAGTTGACAAAATGGAATGAGAAGTTGACATCTTTGGGAGGTGGGGAGCAGTGAGGCGACTCGTGGGGGCCATTTGCGGCGGATTCGTCGTGCTTGTGGCCGCCGAGGCCTGTGCGCGGTCCGAGGCCCCCACCGGCGGCCCGGTGGACAACTTCCCGCCGTACGTGATCGAGACGGTGCCCGACACCTTCGCGCTCGTCGAGCCGGGACTCCGGGAGGCGCGCTTCTGCTTCAGCGAGCGGATCAGCGAACGATCCGCCGACGGGCGGCTGGACGATGCCGTCATCGTCTCGCCCTCGACGGGAGAGATCCGGGTCAAGCACAGCCGAGAGTGCATCACCATCGAGATGGAGGAGGGGCTCGCCCCTGACCTGGTGTACCGGATCACGGTGCGTCCGGTCATCCGGGACATGTTCGCCAACAACCTGCGGGACGCCTTCGAGCTGGTCGTGTCCACCGGGGCCGAGATCGTGCCGAACGTCGTGGCGGGAATGGTGGAGGACCGGGTGACGGGCAACGCGACGCCGGCGGTGCGCGTCGAAGCGCGTTTTCCGCACGGGGACGACACCCTGACCCACTGGAACTTCTCCGACGCCGGCGGCGTGTTCTCGCTCCGCTATGTCCCCACGGGTCCCTTCGAGTTGAGGGCCTGGCAGGACCAGAACCGAAACGGGGAGGTGGACGAAAGCGAGCCCCAGACATCGTTTGTCCCGGGCGACCTGGCCGAGCCGCCGGACACCACCCTCGAGATCCTCACCCTGATCCAGCCCGACACGACCCCGCCGCGCCTGACCCGGGTCAACGTCGAGGACTCGGTCACGCTGAAGATCGAGTTCGACGACTACATTGAGCCGACCATCCCCCCGGGCACGATCGTGGGAACGGTCACGGTGGCCGAATACGATGACTCGTTGCTGGCCGTGGAGGACGGCGGGGGGGAAGGGGAGGACGAGGCCGAGGTTGTGGAGGACTCGGTGGGCGCGGAGGAAGTGGTCGAGGATCCGGGCGAGGTTGCGGCGGCGGACGACCCGGGCGCCGAACAGGAGGCCGCGGCGGCCGAGGAGGAGCCGGTGCCGCCGCCGGAGCCGGGGACGACCGTTCGCATACAGATCTTCCAGGAGCACGAGTACCAGGTATGGCTGGCCGTCCGCGAGGACTCCATTGCGCGCGAGGATTCGATCGCGCGGGCGCAGGCGGAGATGGAGGCGGAGACGGGTGACGCGGTCGCGCCGGGTGATGTGGTCGGCGAAGTGCCCGAGCCCGCCGGGCAGGAGGCCCTGCCGCCCGACCCGGGACCCGAAACCGCTGAGGATCCGGGAGAAGATCCCGACAGCGCAGATGGCCCGGCGTTCCCCACAACGCTCTCGGGGCTCAGGCTCCCGTCGCGCACGCTTGTGGGAGTTTTGGACGAGGGACTGGTGGTGAAGATTCCGTATCAGCTGGTGGTTGAAGGGGTGACGAACATTGCGGGGGCGGCCGGGGGTGGGGGATTGGACACGCTGACCCGGGAGCCGCCGCCGCCGGAGGAAGAGGAGGAGGAGGGGACGGAAGCGGGTGACAGCGCCCAGGTGGACGACACGACCCAGGTCGACGACACCACGACGGTACCCCCCGACACCACCACACCCCCCCCGGACACCGTCACCCCTCCCGACACCACCACACCCCCCGACACCAACCGGGTCGCGCCCCAAGCCATCAGTGCCCACATCACCCCCCCGCCCACGGTCTCGGTCCCGGCACCCTCCCGGCGCCCACCCGGCCCGGCACGCCACACCGCCCCCTTCCGCCGCCGCCGATCGGCCCACCGACCCTTCCTCCACCCCACCCCCGCACGCTGACGCCCCATGCCCGCACACCGTGATCACCGCCGCGCGATCCCGGGTGTCGATCGCCTGCTCGCCCGCCCCTGGTGCCGCCTGCTCGCCGAGTCGCGCGGCCGCGAGTGGGTCACGGCCCGGCTCCGCGCCATACTGGACGAGGTCCGCGCGGGCCGTCTCCCGCTCCCCACTTCCGAAGACGGTTACGAAGAACTGCTGCAACGCGAGATCGCGGCCGCCGAAACCCCCTCGCTCCTGCCTGCGGTCAACGCCACCGGGGTGATCCTGCACACCAACCTTGGCCGCGCTCCCCTGGCCGCCGAAGCGCGCCGGGCGATGGCCCGGGCGGCGGGGTAC
The DNA here is from genome assembly GCA_965208295.1 of Longimicrobiales bacterium. GTDB lineage: Bacteria > Gemmatimonadota > Gemmatimonadetes > Longimicrobiales > Gaopeijiaceae > Bin94. The sequence continues at coordinate 4,606,883 of OZ242328.1, forward strand.
GGCAACCTCGAGTTCGATCTGGACACCGGCGAGCGCGGTTCGCGTTACGTGCACTGCGCGGACCTGGTGCGGGAGCTGACCGGCGCCGAGGCCGCCCTGGTCGTCAACAATTGCGCGGGGGCGGTGGCCCTGGCGCTGACGGCGTTCGCGTCGGGGAAGGGGGTGGCGGTGTCGCACGGCGAACTCGTCGAGATCGGCGGCGGCTTCCGGATTCCCGAGGTCGTGGAGGCTGCGGGGGCGCGCCTGGTCACCGTCGGGACGACCAACCGCACCCGTCGGGGCGACTACGCACGGGCGGTCGCGAGTGGCGAGGTGGGGGCCATCCTGAAGGTGCACCGGTCGAACTTCTCGATGACGGGGTTCACCGAGGAGACCGGGCTGGACGAGCTGGTCGCGCTCGGGGCCGAGACCGGCGTGCCCGTCATTCACGATTTGGGGTCCGGGCTGTTGGCCGACGCCGCCGGGCTGGGGTTGCCGGACGAGCCCACGCCGGCTGCGAGCGTGGCCGCCGGGGTGGATCTGGTGGCGTTCTCGGGGGACAAGCTGCTCGGGGGGCCGCAGGCGGGGATTCTCGCCGGGACGCGGGCCGGGGTGGCGCGGGCGAAGGCGCATCCGCTGTGCCGGGCGCTCCGCTGCGACAAGGTCACGCTGGCCGGGCTCGATGCGACGCTGGCCCTGTACCGGGATCCGGACCGCGCGATGGAACGGATTCCGGTGCTGCGCATGATCGGGGCTGCAATAGAGGGACTGGAGGAGAGGGCGCAGGCGGTGCTGGAGGAGGTTGCCGTTCGGAGGACGGGGCGTGGCGCGGCTCCGCTGGCCGCCGAGGTGTCGCGGGGGCGGTCGGTGGTGGGCGGGGGGACCTTTCCCGATGCCCGACTGGACACGGCCGTGCTGGAGATCCACGCCGGGGACGCTGCCGAGCGATGGATGGCGGCGCTGCGCGCCCACGATCCCCCGGTCATCGCGCGCAGTCGTCAGGGCCGCATTCTTCTCGACCTCCGCACCATCGCGCCGGGGGAAGAGGCGGCCGTGGTGTCGGCGGTGGCCTCGCTTGGGGGGGGCGTGGGGTGAACGCCTCGCCGTCCCCGCGCCGGGCCGTCTTCGCCGACCGGGACGGCACCATCATCGAGGACCATCACTACATTGCCGAGCCTGCCCGGGTCACCCTGATACCCGGCGCGACCGACGCCCTCCTGCGCCTGCGCGAGCTGGGCTTCGCGCTCGTCATCGTCACCAACCAGTCGGGGATCGGGCGCGGGCTCTACACCCTGGCCGACTATCATCGCGTGGCCGCCGAGGTGGAACGGCAGCTCGCCGGCGCCGGCGTGGTCATGGACGGGACGTATTTCTGCCCCGACGGTCCCGGCGGCGACCCGGAAACCACCTGCCGCAAGCCGAGCCCGGTCATGTACCGGCGCGCCGCGGCAGACCTGGGCCTCGATACGGCGGAATCCTACTACATCGGCGACAAGCACAGCGACATCCTACCCGCGCGCACCCTCGGCGGCACGGGCATCCTGGTCCGCACCGGCCACGGAGCCGCTGAGGAGGGCCGGGTTGCCGACGCCTTCCACGTCGTGGACGATCTGGCCGCGGCCGCGGCGCTGATCGAGCGGCTGGAGGGTGGCACCGGGTTCGTTGACCCCCTCTCGGGCCATGAATAGCTTTCTGGAGGCGGGCGGGAGGCCACGCGTGGCTGCCCCGCACCGGCCCGATCAATTCGACGAAGAAGAAGTGCGAGATAGAAGAAAATGGACCTGACCCTTACGCCCAACGCGGTCAAGATGGTGCAGGGATTCCTGAGGGATCACGGCGAAACGCCCGAGGCCGGACTCAGGGTCGCGGTGCTTCCCGGCGGATGCTCGGGATTCCAGTACGGGGTGGACATCGACAAAGGCCCCGAGGGGGACGACGAGATCCTGGAGCAGTACGGAATCCGCATCTTCGTGGATCCGTTCAGCGCGCAGTACCTGGAAGGGATCGAGATCGACTACCAGACGTCGCTGATGGGCTCCGGCTTCTCGTTCAGGAACCCGCAGGCCACGGGCGGATGTGGCTGCGGCAGTTCGTTCACGGTTTAGCCGTCCCGGGTGAGACCCTACGCCGCACGCGCATGGAAGTCCTGACCTTCACCGGTGGCCCGTTCGTCCAGAACACCTTCCTGGTCGTCTGTGCCGATGGACACACCGCGCTCCTCATCGACCCCGGCGCCGCCACTCCCGATGCGCTGGCCGAGGTCCGCGCACGCGGGCTCGAAGTCGCGGCGATCCTTCTCACCCACGCCCACCTGGACCACGTCGAGGGCGTGGCGCAGGCCAAACGCGAGACCGGCGCCCCGATCCATCTTCACCCTCTCGACCAGCCCCTCTACGACGGCGCGGCGGCCCAGGCGGTCGCCTTCGGGGTGCCGTGGGAAGAGCAACCGCCCCCCGAAGTCGACCTGGTTCCCGGCAAGAGCCTCACCTTTGGCGGATCGGAGTTCGAAGTCATCTTCACTCCCGGCCATGCGCCTGGCCACGTCATCTTCCTGTCGACGTCCGACCCGGTCGCGATCGCGGGCGACGTGGTCTTCGCCGGATCGATCGGGAGGACGGACCTTCCCTTCGGCGACTACCGCGTCCTGATGGAGTCGATCCGCAACGAGGTGCTCACCCTGCCGGACGAAACGGTGCTCTACCCCGGCCACGGACCCGAAACCACCGTCGGGCACGAGCGCATCGCGAACCCGTTTCTGATCCCCGTGTACGGTGGCGAGTTGGTGTGAGTGGGCAGCCCGCGAACAAGCCGTGAAAGTCCCGTTTGCCGCGCTCGCGTCCGGGTCGGGGACCAACATGCAGGCCCTTCTCGACCACGAGGACCACGGCGCGGCCTACCGCATCGAGGTGCTGATCGTGGACCGGCCATGCGTGGCCGAGGAGCGGGCGCGGGCGAAGGGGAGAGCGGTGTACCGGGTGGACTTCGGAAGCCGGTCCGTCGGGGACGAGGTTGTCGGGCTGCTCGAGCGTCATGGGGTCCGGGGCGTCCTGCTGGCCGGTTTCCTCAAGCTTCTGCCGCCCGAAGTCTGCCGCGCTTATGGGGGCGCGATCCTCAACATCCATCCGGCCCTGCTGCCCGCCTTCGGGGGGAAGGGGATGTACGGCCACCATGTCCACGAGGCCGTCCTGCGCTCCGGCGCGACGATGTCTGGTCCCACGATCCACTTCGTGAACGAGCGCTACGACGAGGGGCGGATCCTGGCGCAGTGGCCGGTGCCGGTGGAGCCGGACGACACGGCGGACAGCCTGGCCGCTCGAGTGCTGGAGGTGGAGCACCTGCTCTATCCCGCGGCCGCCGACGCCCTGGCGCGAGGGCTGAGCCGGGTCGGACCGGGGCGACGGGATCCCGGCGCGCCCACTTTTCGGTGGCCCGGGACCGGTGTCCGGACGGTTCAGGACCTGAAGGAATCGATCAAGTCAGCCTTTGGAGGGGCCGGTGAATAGCCGCAGAGCGCTTCTGAGCGTGTGGGACAAGACAGGGATCGTGGAGTTCGGCCGGGCGCTGGTGGACGGGGGATGGGAGGTGCTGTCCACCGGTGGGACCGCGCGGGCGCTCCGGGAGGCGGGCGTTCCGGTGACGGATGTGTCCGTGGTGACAGGTCACCCGGAGATGATGGACGGCCGCGTGAAAACGCTGCACCCGGCCGTGCACGCGGGCTTGCTGGCGCGCCGGGACCGCGGGGACGACATGGAGGCGCTGGCGGGGCAGGGTTATGCCCCGATCGACTTGGTCGCGGTCAACCTGTACCCGTTCCGGGAGACGGTGGCGTCGCCTGATGTGACGCTCGGCGTGGCCATGGAGAATGTGGACATCGGTGGCCCGACGATGATCCGTGCCGCCGCGAAGAATCACCGGGACGTGTGGGTGGTTGTCGATCCCGGCGACTACGGCGCAGTGTTGGAGGCTGTGACAGGGGAGGGGCAGGGGGGGCTGGTGGGGCAGAAGGCGGACTCTATCTCCCTGCGAAAAAAGCTTGCGGCCAAGGTATTTCGGGAGATTTCGGCGTACGACGCGGCTGTGGCGGAATACCTGGATGGGGACGGGGAATGGGATCTGCTGGGCGAGGCCGTCACGCTGCGGCTCGGAAGGCGTGGGGGGCGGCTGAGGTACGGGGAGAATCCGGGGCAGAGCGCGGCGTTCTACGTGGAGGAGGGGCGCGGCGAGGGTGTGGCATCACTTGAACAATTGCATGGCAAAGCGCTGTCGTATAACAATATCCTTGATGTGGACGGAGCGCTGTTGAGCCTGGCGCCGTTCGCGTTTGCGCCCGATCCGGCGATCTGCATTGTCAAGCACACGACGCCGTGTGGGGTGGCAGTACGGGATTCGCTGGCGGCGGCGTTTGAGAGGGCGCGGGTGACGGATCCGGTGTCGGCATTCGGGGGGGTGATCGCGGCGAATCGGGTGGTGGACCGGGAGACGGCGGAAGGGATCGCGTCGATGTTTGTGGAGTGTGTTGTGGCGCCTGGGTTTACGGAGGGTGCGCTGGAGGTGTTGACGGCGAAGAAGGGGTTGCGGTTGCTGGCGTTGCCGGGGGATGGGACGGCGGGCGCTGCCGACGGTCATCCGGCCGAGCCGGCCCAAGCGGAATGGTGGATGTCGGCGGACGAAGTGCTGCGGAGCGGAGCGAGGTTCCTGGCGCGGGCGGGCGGGCACGCCGCGGCCCGGTCGTTTCGGTCGGTCTACGGCGGCGTTCTCTTCCAGTCGCTCCCGGATCCGCCCTTCTACGCGGTGAAAGATCCGGGTTGGAGGGTTGTGACTGCGCGCCGGCCTACCGAGGCGGAGTGGGGGGACTTGTCGTTCGCCTGGGCGGCCGTGGCGGGGGTAAAGTCGAACGCCATTCTGCTGGCAAAGGACCGGGCCACCGTCGGGATAGGAGCGGGGCAAATGAGCCGGGTGGATTCGTCGAAGCTGGCGGTGCGGAAGGCGGGGGAGGCGGGGTTGGGGGATGAACTGGAGGGGTGCACGCTGGCTTCGGATGCGTTTTTCCCGTTCCGGGACGGGGTGGACGCGGCGGCGGAGGCGGGTGCGCGGGTGATCGTCCAGCCGGGGGGGTCGATTCGCGATGAAGAGGTTATTGGGGCGGCCGATGAGAATGGGATGGCGATGGTGTTCACGGGGCGGAGGTTGTTTCGGCATTGAGGGGGGTGGAACGGCTGCATACGGGCGGCGACGCATCCATGTCGAATCGGGATGGTCAGCGGATTGAAATGTAATGTCTACATTACAAAATGTGACCTGTAGTTTACTTTTCTTCGGCTTGGGGACCGTGGAGCGATCACCTCGACAGCGCGTGAGGTGATGGACGATCCGCCTTGAAGGAGATCGGCGGCAGGGCGATCTTACCGGGAACTGGAGGGGTGGCAGAGCGGTTCAATGCACCGGTCTTGAAAACCGGCGTCCGAAAGGACTCGTGGGTTCGAATCCCACCCCCTCCGTATAGCGTCAGCGATCGGAGGGGGTGGGGATTCGGACGGCGTCGAGCCGGAGGCGGGCGCGTCGGCAGACGCGAACGCCGGAGACGGCTGAGGAGCGGCGCCAGCCGCCCGGAGGCCCATCCCACCCCCTCCGTTGAGCAATCGCTATAACTGATTGCGTGTCAATCAGTTACGGAATCGTGCCGCCATGACATCCCCGTCACGTCCCCCGACAGAGACCTTGGACTCAATCAGCAACGGGCGGTTCCCGCGCTGGCTATTCCTTGGATGGGGGTGATGGGGGGCGTGGTGGTGGCGGAGGTGAAGGCGGAGGGTTTTTCCGCGGAGGCCATCCGCCACCGCGTCGCTCCGGGACTCCTGGTTCCTCTCTAGACGGCGGGGAGGGCGTATCGGGGATCGTTCTGCCTCGCGATTTGATTCTGCTTCTGGGCCTCCCAGTACTCATCCGCTTGCTTCTCCGTTGAATCTCGCAGTTTCTCGTTCATCCTCCCAGAAGACATCAGAGAGGTAATCTCGTTCATTCTCGTGGATAGCCTCTTCCATTGTTCCCGAACCTCATCGGGCGGCAGATGGTCGACCTGCTGCCACAGTTGCCGCCATTCTACCATGAGATCCCCAAGGCGTTTTTCGCAGTACGTCGCGGAGGTCACAACACCACTGACACGATAGACCAACGGCAAGACGCTAGTCGCCACAGCTATCCCGATCGCCACCGAGGTCCATGACGCTCCTATACCAATGAGCGAGACGACCAGGCCAACCGTGGCGAATAGCGATGTTGCGACGGTCATCGCCTTTTCGCGCCAAGCCAACTTGCCCGCCAGTTCCCCGTAGTACCGCACCAAGCCGTCGGTGTGGATCATGTCGTTCCAGACATCCGTCCGCAGTTCGTCGTCCATGGGTCCTTCCTCCGTCTGCTTGGGCTCCCTCCCAACTCACTACCCGACTTCGCACCGTGTCGTTTCCTGCTACAAACTGTACACCATCTTTGGGACGCCAGGCAATCTCGGGTTGGCTCCAGCCAACCGCCCGGACGTGGCGAGAATCGTGTGGACTATCTCGTGGGGCTTCGGCCCCAAGCCAACCCACCCCCCCCCGGCAATCGTCCAATCTCCATATGGACTACATGCTGAGATCCGTGACCATGATGGTCACCGTACTGGCCCTCGGCCTCGGCGTCCTCGTAGCGGGAATGTCCTTACTGTGCCTCTTCTTCCACCTGTGGGACCGCTTCTCGGAGCGCGGATTGCCCATGCGGCGCCCTCTTCGCCGCAAGCAGCGGCCCGGGAAACCCTGAGCGGGTTCCGGCACGTACACTCATCCAGGGGCAACCACCCCGCCCCCCGCCGACCCCACCCCCGGAACCCCATGAGACGCCGCATGTTACCCAGATCCCCCACCCCCACCCTCACGCTCCCCACCCTCACCCTCACCCTCGCCGCCTGCACCGCCGACCCAGCCCCTCCACCCCCCCAAGCCACCGAAGTCATCGCCGACACCACCATCGTCCGAAGCCACGGCCCGGGCACTTGGGGCGCCCCCGCCACCCTCGTCCCCGAAGTCTCGATCGGCGAGCTCGAAGGCCCCGACGAATACCTCTTCGGAGCGGTCGGCTCAATCGCCGTCAACGACGACCACACCGTCTACATCCTGGACACGCAGGCGCAGGAAATCCGTGTCTTCGACTCCGCCGGCACCCACATCGAGACCCTGGGCAGGCGGGGCGAAGGCCCCGGCGAACTCAGCCACGCCGAGGCTATCGCCCTGCTCCCCGGCGGACGGCTCGTCGTCCGGGATCCCGGCAACTCGCGGATCCAGGTGTACGGCCCCGGCCCGGGCGAGACGGCCGAGTGGGGGTATAGGGCGACCACCGCCTACACCGATGAGCCCATGTACACGGACACCCGCGGCCGTACGCTGCTGGTCACCCGGGACCAGTCCCGGGAGGATTTCGCCTGGCAAATCGTCTTTCTGGGTCCCGATGGCACACCCCTGGATACCGTGGCGCCGCCCTCGAACGACTACGTCCAGCCCACCCTCACGGCGGGATACTCCACCGACAACTCGAGCAACACGGTGAGTTCGCCCGTTCCCTTCTCGCCCAATTTCGCCTGGGCCCTCCACCCCGGTGGCCATTTCCTGACCGGCCTGGCCACCGAGTACCGGATCGAACTCGGGCGCGACGATGGCGTTCTCCGCATCGAGCGCGACTACGATCCGGTGCGGGTGCGGGACGACGAGCGCCACTTTGTCCGGGAGATGATCACGCAGGAAATGCGGAACACACAGCCCGACTGGAGCTGGAATGGACCGCCCATCCCGGATTCCAAGCCGCCCTTCCTGCAGCTTCATCCCGGCCGCGACGGGCGGATCTGGGCGCTGGCATGGCCGCAGTTGCAATCCCTCGACCTGGGGGGAGACGAACAGGACCGCTCCGGCGCGCCCCCCGGGCCGATGATGATCCCGCTCTGGACGAGCTACGATGTATTCGAGGAAGACGGTGCCTTCCTGGGGACCGTTCAGGTGCCGGAAGGCTTTTCCGCGATTCCGGTTCCGGTCTTTGATGGCGACCACGTGTGGGCGGTGGAGCGGGACGAACTGGGCGTCGAGCGGGTGGTGCGGTACCGGATCCTGGTCGAGGGAAGGGACGTTGTCGCGGCGCAGGAAGCGCTGACCGGGGTGGTGATGGCGCTGGAGGGCGTGGTTGGGACGGCGGTGGGGGATTGTGGTGGCGAGAGTTGCATCAAGGTCTACCTGTCCGCTGCTTCCGAGGCGGTGGAGGGGGAGATTCCGGGGGAATTCGGTGGGTTTCGGGTGGTCACCGAGGTGACCGGGGAGGTGCGGGGGCGGTAGGATTATCCGTTACGTTTGACGCTGGCGGCGGCCGGACCGAGAATCCCTGGAGGCCACGCATCCTCCAAACGAAGCCACCGCGCAAAGAAGATCACCGATGATCCGCCGCATCCAGGCCCTCAACTACCGCTGCCTGCGGCACCTGGATGTCTCTCTGGATCGCTTCCACCTCCTCGTAGGCCCACAGGGCGCGGGCAAGAGCACTTTCTTCGACCTGCTCGTGTTCCTCGGCGATCTGGTCCGCGAAGGCCCCGCGGCCGCGGTCGCCCCCCGCACCGACGACTTCCGCGACCTCGTATGGGGAAGGCCGCACGACGACCCGGCCTTCGAGTTGGCCATCGAGTTCGAGATCCCCGAGTCCTGCGGTGAACTTCTGCCGGAGGAGCGGGGCTTCCGTACATACCGGTACGAGGTAGTGGTTCGGGGTGGCGCGCAGGGAGCGCGGATACACCATGAGCGGGGGATTCTTCTGCCCGCGCCGAAGCCTGCTCCAGCCCAGGCGATCCTCTTTCCGGAGATGCCGGCGCCGCCCCGGACGATTCTGGCGGGGGGAAGGCCGGGGTGGAGCACGGTGCTCTCCAAGACGCCCGCCGGAAACGACCGCTTCCTCCGCGAGACCGATGCCGACAGGGGATGGGACATCCGGATCAGCCTGGGGCCTCACCGGTCAGCGCTCGGCAGCCTCCCGGAGTCGCCGGACACGATGCCGGTGGCTACCGCGCTGAAGAGCGTGCTGGAGGGTGGGGTCCGGTTGCTGCGGCTGGAGGGTAGCGCCCTGGGCGCCGCAAGCCCTCCGCGCCTGGCCCGTGCGGGACTCACTGCGGACGGTGGTAATCTGCCGTGGGTCGTCAAGCGTTTGCGGGGCGAGAATGCCGCCGGCTTCGACTCGTGGCTGGCGTGGGCCGGGGCCGCCATACCGGGCCTGAAGGACGTGGAAGTTGCGGAGCGGGAGGAGGACCGGCACGCGTACCTGGTGCTTCGGTATGCCGACGGCCTCACAGTTCCCTCCAGCCTTGAGTCCGAGGGTGTGGTGCGGCTGTTGGCCCTGGGCTTGCTCGCGCATCTCCCGGAGAAGGGGAGAGTCCACTTGCTCGACGAGCCGGAGAGCGGCGTGCACCCGGCGGCGCTGAGCGGTCTCGGTGAATCGCTTGCTTCGGTCGATGGTTCGCAGTTGCTGGCGGCCACCTGTTCCCCGGCGCTGGTCGAACGCGCCGGGCCGGAGGACCTGATCTGCTTCGCGAGTAACGCGGAAGGCGTGATCGGGGTGATCAAGGGGAGTGAGCATCCGCGACTGGTTGAGCATGAAGGGCCGCTGGAGCCGTGGGCGGTGATTGGAGGGACGGTCGATCCGGACCTGGCGCCTGCCGACGACTGACCGGGACTGCGTCAGCCGCCCGGAGGCTGGTTGGGTCACCTGACGTGGGAACGAGCCAGGGTAGAGAAGCCGGAACGGGCCAACCGTCCCAAGCGCGAAGGGAGCTACAAGTGGCTACATTGCCTCCATGCGATCCGTCGGAATCAAGGCATTGAACAGCAGGCTCAGCGAGTACGTGAGGCTGGCGGCTGGTGGCGAGACCGTTCTCGTCACTGAGGGGGGGCGTGTCGTAGCCGAGATCGGCCCTCCGCGAGAGACGAGGGGTCCCATCCTGTCGGACGCCATGCTTGCCGATGCGGTGCGGAAGGGTTGGTTGACGCCTGCACTCTCTCCGGGATCCGAGCCCCCCCGTGGCGGGCCGCCGGAGGCCGCGCTTTCCGTGTTGCTCAGTGAACTGGAAGGCGACCGTCGCGACCGGTGATCTACGGCGGCGCCGCTGCGGACCCATCCTGACGGTTGGACGTGAATGAACCGGGTGTTCGAGAAGCGAACGTGCCAGGGTGGACGGGCGTTCCCCGGGGTGCATCGGTTAGTAGCCGATAGTCTCGGCAATCCGGGTGCACGACCGGCAACCCCGCCCCTCGATGCCACGGTCTGACTTGAGAGAGTACCCGCTCAACACCCCTCAGCCCGGTTTGCCGTGTAATCAAGCAAACACGAGAGAGACCCGCCAGTTCAATGAACCACCGGTCCCCTGCCGTCGCCGCCGCAGCCCTTCTCGCGGGTATCGCCGCCTGCGGAGACGGCCCGAATCCCGGTTCGCTCACCTTCGCCCTCGCACTCCGCGACAGCGCTGGGGTCCGCATCGCCGAAAACCCGCGCCCGCCCGAAGGTTCCAGACTTGGCTGGGAGGTGGGGCCGGAACCCACGGTGCGCATCGGGTCGGCCGACGGCGGGGACCCCTACCTCTTCCACCGCGTCTGGGACATGACCGCGCTGGAGGACGGGCGCATCGCGGTGGCCGATGCCGGCTCGGAGGAGCTGCGGGTGTTCGACTCGATGGGCGTTCACCTTGCGACCTGGGGCGGGCGGGGCGAAGGCCCGGGTGAATTCCAGTCTCTGTGGGCTGTCGCGCGGTGGCCGGGCGACTCGGTCGCGGCGTGGGAGTTTCACAGCAACCGCGGTGTTTCGGTCTTCGATTCCGAGGGGAACCTGGGTCGGATCCTCCGCTTCCCTACGACCACCTCCCGGACGGACATCACAGTGCTTCGCACGGCGGCGATCCTCACCGACCATCAGGTCCGTTCCGACCGGGGACGCGGACTCCAGATCCGGCACCGGCTCTACGAATTCCGTGACGCCGACGGGACCGTCACCGCCTCTCTGGGGCCCTACCCGGCCTACGAGATGTTCGAGAGACAGCGGGCGGGCACGACCGTGTGGATGGAGGTTCCCTTCAACCGGTCGGTCATCACCGCTGCGTGGCACGACCTGGCCGTGGTCACCCGGAACGACATCTACGAGATACGCGCGTACGGTACCGATGGCGCGCTGCGCCGCATGGTGAGGATGGACCACACGCTGATTCCCGCGACTCGATCGCTGCTGGCTCTGGAGCAGGAGGAACCGGGCCACGACCCTGGTGACGACGAGGTCCCGCTGCCGGAGACCCTCCCGGCGTTCGACCGGGTCATCGCCGACGCCCTCGACCACCTGTGGGTCCGGGAATACCGGATCCCGGGCCGGGACGCACCGCACCCCCTGTGGACGGTGTTCGACGCTGAAGGCCGTGTATTGGGCCACATTGAAACTCCACGGGGACTGGGTATCTTCGAGATTGGAGAGAAATACGTCCTTGGCCTGGCGATCCTGGACCTGGGGGTGCAACAGGTGCAGGTGTGGCCACTTCGGCGGGGAACAGGCTGATTCCTCGCCCGTTACGCGGAACGGAACTGAAATGTCAACTGTAGTTGACAAAATGGAAACCACGATTGACATGTATTCGAGTTCGGATGGGCCATCGGTGCTCCTGGAACCCGGCAGGCGCGGCGGTCGCGAGCGCTCGAAGGCGACGGACCCGGCCCCGACCGGCGTCGCCGGGACCCGCGAGTCCATCGTCGCCCCCTCCTTCGGCCTTCTCCTCCTCCTGAGTCTGGCCTGCACCCCCGACACCGATCCCCCCCTCTCCACCCCCATCCTCCGCGACAGCGCCGACATCCGCATCGCCGAAAATCCCCGTCCACCCGACGGCTCCCGTCTCGGCTGGCAGATCGGCCCCGAACCCACCGTCACGATCGGCAAGGCCGAAGGCGAGGACCCCTACCTTCTCCACCGCGTCGGAACGGCCGCCACCCTCTCCGACGGCAGCATCGTCGTTCCCGACGGCGGCTCCAACGAGGTGCGGGTGTTCGACGCCGACGGCGTGCACCTGAGAAGCTGGGGCGGGTTCGGCGAAGGTCCGGGCGAGTTCGACGAGCTGCACGCGGTCGCGCGGTGGCGTGGCGATTCGGTCGCCGCGTGGGACCACTATCCTCATCGCGGCGTGTCCATCTTCGACTCGGAGGGCAACCTGGGCCGCGTGGTCGCGCTGGGGATGGGGCAGCCCGACCGGAGCATCACCATCCTTCGCGGCGGTGCGTTCCTTGCCGACCACTGGCTGCGCCAGGAAAGCGGGCCCGGACTGCTTGTGCAGGAGCAGGTCTTCGAGATCCGCGATGCAGATGGCGTGAGGATCGTGTCCATGGACCCTCTTGTCGGCCGCGAGTTCTTCGAGTTCCAGAACCGGGGGATGCCTGTGTGGATGGACATCGCCTTCTCGCGCAAGGTCTACGCTACAGCCTGGCGCGATCTGGCCGTGGTCAGCCGCAATGACAGGTACGAACTCCGCGCGTACACGGCCGATGGTGCGTTGCGCCACATCGTGCGGGTCGACCAGGCGCCGGTCCCCGTAACCGAGTCGCTCATCGCGATCGAGCGCGAGGAGTGGGGAGAAAGGGGTGACCGCCTCGACGAGATGCCCCATCCCGAGACCCTCCCCGCCTTCACGACGGTCATGTCGGACGCGCTGGATCATCTCTGGGTGAGGGAATACGACGTGCCGGGGGATGAGATCTCGCGCCGTCTGTGGACGGTCTTCGATCCGGAGGGGAAAATGCTGGGCTACGTGGAGATGCCCCAGGGGATGGTCATCGACGAGATCGGGGCCGACTACGTGCTGGGTAGGAGGGTGGGGGAGGTGGGGGTGGTGCAGGTGGCGGTGTGGCCGCTTCGGCGGGGGGGTGCTTAGTTTGATTGTGGCGGGATAGCGCACGCCGCGGACGGGTTTATTCGGAAATCGGTTGGACGCAATGAAGATGATCGGTCGGTTGGCAGGAATCCTTGCACTCGCCCTCTTCGCCCTTCCCGCGTCCGCGCAGGAAGACTGCGACGACTGGAATACGCACCGCTTCTTCGGCAACGCCACCGTCGAGAGCGTGGCGGCGTGCCTGGAGGCCGGCGCGGACGCCAACGCGAGAACCGACAGTACCTTTGACGACTTCTCCTTTTCCGGTGTGTTCGGTCGTTACACCCCCCTGCATTTTGCATCCATCTACTCCTGGGACGGCATGGTCATCAGGGTGCTCCTGGCGGCCGGCGCGGAGGTTGATGCACGGGACCTCCAGAGCCGGACGCCCCTGCACAATGCCGCCAGGTCAAACCCGAACCCGGGCGTCGTCGGTGAATTGGCGGAGGCCGGAGCGGATCTGAATGCGCGGGACAGCGACGGGAACACGCCCCTGCATGCTTCCTGGCACAACCGGAACCCCGATGTCACCCGCCTGCTGCTGGAGCTCGGAGCCGACCCCACCCTGGTCAACGACTCGGGTCAGGTCGCCAATCCCATGGACTGTGGCTACTGGAACACGGAGGTGTTTGCCCGCGTCGCGACCGCCGACGCCACTGTCGGCTGCCTGGAGGCCGGGGCGGATGTGAGCATGCGCGACGATGTTGGCCGGACGCCACTCCTGCTCGCTACCTCGCAGGTGCCGGGCGGCACCGAAGCTTCCCCCACGCGCGAGGATCCGGCCATCGTGACTGTGCTGCTCGAAGCCGGCGCGGATGTGAACGCTCGCGATAGCTCCCGAAACACGGCTCTGCACCACGCCGCCGGGGGCAAGTACGTGGAAGAGGCGAGAGATTCGTATTATCACGTCGAAACCCCCGCCGCCGTGGCCGCGCTGCTGGCTGCGGGGGCGGATGTAAACGCGTCCTCGCGCACGGGCACGACCCCCCTGCACCTGGCGGCCTCGGTGGAGGGCCTTGAGACCGTGGCAATGCTGGTTGAGGCAGGGGCGGACATCCACGCCCGTGACTCAAATGGCGATTCTCCATTGCTCCTGGCGGCCAAATGGGGCTTCCGGAAGCCAGAGATTGTCGAGACTCTGGTTGAGGCCGGCGCGGACGTCAACGACCAAAACGAGCGGGGGGAAACCGTCCTGCGGAGTGCGCTCGGATCTCCGGCCGACCGGGTCACCGATATTGTCCGCCGTCTTCTGGCTCTCGGGGCGGATGCCACTGAGCCGGGTCTCTTATGGCGTGCCGCCGTTCGCGACAAGCCCGAACTCATCACGGTTCTGCTGGCAGCCGGTGCCGATGTGAACGATGTCTTCGGCTCTGGCCAATCGCCTCTTCACGGGGCCGCTCGCGGAGGTGGGCCCGGGGCGATTGCTACACTTGTCGCGGGCGGGGCCGAGCTGGACGCACGGGACAACCGCGGCATGACGCCGCTCCACGAGGCGGTCGAGGCGAAGGCGCCCACCGGCGTGACCGCCCTGCTGGAGGCGGGCGCGGATGTGCATCGCCGAATGCAGGACGGGGACACGCCCCTGCACCTGGCGGCAAAGTGGCCTCGAGGGTTGTTTAGCCGAAGAGACGATCCACCCGACTCCGCCGACACGCTCATGGTCGTCGCCCTCGTCGCCGCCGGCGCCGACATCAACGCCCGCAACGACCGTGGCGAGACACCGCTGCACGTCGCCACCAGAAACCGTCACCAGCCGGTTGCGGACAAGCTCCTCGCGCTCGCGGCCGATCCGGTTGCGGTGGACGATCTGGGTAGAACACCGCGGCCCACGGTTTGCAACTGGACGAAGAGCCAGTTCTTCCAGTTCGCCTCGTGGCAAAGCGTCCTCGGTTGTCTACAGGCCGAGGCCGACGTACACGCCCGCGGCGAGCAGGGCGAAACGCCACTGCACCGACTGGTGTCCGAGGCTCAAGGTCCTACCCAGCTTCCATTCCCCAACTATGCGGAACCGGACGAATACCCCATCGCCCGGGTCATTGCCGCTTTTGTCGAGGCCGGCGCGGACGTGAACGCAGTGGACCGCGGGGGCAGTACTCCACTGCACCATGCGGTGGGAAGGATTTACAATCGGACCGCCCTCTCCGCACGGGCGCTTCTGGACGTGGGCGCCGAGGTGAACGCCCGTGACAGCCGTGGCGGAACCCCTTTGCATCGGGCCGCGGGTGCGATGGGTCCCCAGACTGATATCCTCGTATCGCTGCTCGTCGAGGCCGGGGCCGACATCCATGCCACGGACGATGGGGGCCGAACTGCTTTGCACCACGCCGTGCGGAGCGACAACCCGGCCATCGCGGCCAGGCTGATTGAACACGGGGCCGATGTCCCCGCGCGGGATGACTCGGGCCACGTGGCCAATCCCGTGGACTGCACCAGGTTCAACACGGCCACCTTCTTCCACCTCGCTCCACCCGAGACGGTTGCACGCTGCATCGAGGGCGGCGCGGATGTGAACGCCGAGTCCGTCTACAGTCGGGACGGGAGTCAGCTGCCTGGGACGCCCCTCCACTTCGCGTCGGCATGGGCCCGGGATCCCGCGATCGTGTCTCTACTGGTGCAGGCCGGGGCGGAGGTGAATGCACTGGACAACTCCGGCGGGTCGCCGTTGCACGCGGCCGCCGGGAGTACCGATAATCCCGCCATGATCGAGGCGTTGGTCGAGGCCGGCGCCGAACTGGATGTTTGGAGACCGGGCATCCACAGCCCCTACGGTTGGACACCGCTCCACTTGGCCGTGGACAGGAACCGGAACCCGGCCGTAACGGCGGCGCTGCTCGAAGTGGGAGCGGATGTCCATGCACGACAGGAAGATGGCCCGACGCCGTTGCACGACGCCGCGACCGCGGAAGTCGTCGCTCTGCTGCTGGAGGCGGGGGCGGACATCGAAGCGCGGGCGACCTATTTGGGCTGGCGCCAGCCGAACGGCCGCGACATGACGCCGCTGCATGTGGCGGCCAAGCGCGGGAACGCTGCCGTGTTCATGGCCTTGCTGGACGCGGGGGCCGATCCGTCGGCGCTCGACATCGAGGGCAAGACCCCGCTGGACTACGCCAGGGAGCAGAAGGCGCTGCAGGAGCTGGAGGTGGTGAAACGGTCCGGGCGTTGAGGGGCGGGTCACGTGTGAGGGGGTCGTGAACGTCAACCCTAGTTGTCATTTAGTCAACTAGAGTTTACATATGGACACGTGGAGTGACGACCGTTGTCACGGACAGGTCCATCAGGAATCGATTGGAAGTAAGGAAGATGATCGCACGATTCACAGCAGCCTGGACTCTCGCCCTCGTCGCCGTCCCAGCCTCCGCGCAGGAAAGCTGCGACGACTGGAACACAAGAAACTTCTTCATCGACGCCACCGCCGAGACCGTGACGGCCTGCCTGGACGCCGGGGCGGACCTGAACGCGACAAACGACAGCACCTGGTTCCGCTGGACTCGTGGCAACACTCCCCTGCATTTCGCGGTCGGCTACTCCTGGGACCGCACGGTGATCACGGTGCTCCTGGCGTCCGGAGCGGATGTTGCCGCGCGGAACCGGAGTGGTTGGACACCACTGCATATGGCCGCCGCCGCATATCGGGATCCTGCCGTCGTCGCGGAGCTGGTCGAGGCCGGAGCGGATGTGAACGCGCGCGACGGCGAGGGAAACACGCCATTGCATACTTCCCGGCACAACCGGAACCCTGACGTCGCAGACCTGCTGCTGGAGCTCGGCGCCGACCCCGCGCTGGTCAACAACTCGGGCCAGGTCGCCGATCCCATGCACTGCTCCTACTGGAACACGGAGGACTTCGCCCGCATTGCCACCGCCGACGCCACCGCCGCCTGCGTGGCGGCCGGGGCGGACTTGAACGCGCACGACGAAGGCGGCAACACTCCGCTCCTGCTCGCGACCTACTTGTGGGCGGGCGGGATGCACGGATCCCCCGCGAGCGAGGACCCCGCCGTCGTAACCGTGTTGCTGGAAGCCGGGGCGAATGTCAACGCGCGCAACAACGCGCGAACCACTGCTCTGCACAACGCTGCCGATGGCCAGGCCGCGGAACCGGGGGCGAGCTGGAATGATCGCGTCGAAAACCCAGCCATCGTGGCTGCGCTGCTGGCCGCCGGGGCAGATGTGAACGCCCGCACAGGCGACGGCGGGACCAGCGGGCGCCAGTATTACCCCGGCGCGACCCCCCTGCACGTGGCGGCGTCGGTGGAAGGCCTCCAGACCGTGCCCATGCTGCTCGAAGCCGGGGCGGACATCCACGCCCGTGACTCCAATGGCGATTCTCCGTTGCTTGTGGCGGCCAGCGGAGGCTTCCGAAACCCGGAGATTCTCGAAATCCTGGTCGAGGCGGGCGCGGACGTGAACGACCGGAACGAGCGGGGGACAACCGTCCTGCTGAGTGCTCTCGGATCCCCGGCCGACCGGGTCGCCGATGTCGTCCGCAGGCTCCTGGATCTAGGTGCGGACGCCAATGCGCCGGGCCTGCTGCACAGGGCCGCGCGTCAGGGCGACAACCCCGAACTCATCGCGGTTCTCGTGGGCGCGGGTGCCGACGTGAACGCACGCGACGATCGGGGCACCACAGCTCTCCTCCAGGCGGTCGAGGCGAAGTTGCCCGCCAACGTGGCCGCCCTGATCGAGGCGGGCGCGGATGCGAGTGTTCTGACGCAGGGCGGTGACACACCCCTTCACCTGGCGGCGATCTGGCCGCCGCAGTCGTATGTCCGAAAAGACGATCCACCGGACCCCACCGACACCCTCATGGTGATCGCGCTGGTCGCCGCCGGCGCCGATGTCGACGCCTGCAACGAGCGCGGCGAGACACCGCTGCACCCGGCAACGAGAAACCGTCACCAGCCGGTCGTCGACAAGCTCCTGGCGCTGGGAGCCGACCCGGTTGCGGTGGACAACCTGGGCAGAGTCCCGCGTCCCCCGGTTTGCGACTGGGCGGACCGTGATTTCTTCGACCGAGCCCCGTTGGAAAGCGTGCTCGTCTGTCTTCAGGCGGGGGCGGATGTGCACGCGCGCGCCGAGTGGGACGAGACACCGCTGCATCTACTGGTGAAGCATGGGGGCACGGGCGACCACCCTCCCGCCGAGATCGTTGCAGCTTTCGTAGCAGCCGGCGCGGACCTCAACGCACAGAACTATTGGGGCGATACACCCCTTCACGATGCCGTGGGACGGTCGACCGACCTGGCCCGGGCGCTACTGGACGCGGGCGCGGATGTGAACGCCCGCAACCGCCGGGGCGGAACCCCCCTGCATCGGGTTGCGAATGTGCGGTCGGACGACAGTTCCGTCTCCATGATCTCCTTGCTGGTCGAGGCCGGGGCCGATTTGCATGCGGCGGACGGCGGAGGCCGAACGGCTCTGCACTCGGCCTTGCAGCACGACGAACCCGCCATCGTGTCGAGGCTGATTGAACTCGGCTCCGATGTCGCCGCACGGGATGACTCCGGGCATGTGGCGAACCCTACGGCCTGCGCGAGGATGAACACCGCCACTTTCTTCCACCTCGCTCCAACCGAGGTGGTTGCAGGCTGCATCGAAGGCGGAGCGGATGTGAACGCCAGGTCGGAAGGGTGGGGTGGTGGTCTGCTGCGGCCCGGCGCCACGCCCCTCCACTTCGCGTCGGCGTGGGCCCGGGATCCGGCGGTCGTTTCGCTCCTGCTGGACGCGGGCGCCGACGTGAATGCTCGGGACCATGGCGGGTATTCGCCGTTGCACCGGGCCGCAAAGAGGAACAACAACCCCGGCGTGATCACGGTGCTCCTCGATGCGGGCGCCGAAGTCGTCGCGTGGGCCAGTGGTTTCTCCATCGACTGGGGTTGGGACTACACGCCACTGCACCTTGCGGTCCAAAACGAGAACCCCGCTGTGACGGCCGCGCTCCTCGAAGCCGGGGCGGAACTCAACGCGCTGAACGGCAGAGGCACCGGAACCCCGCTGCACCAGGCCGCCGGAAGCAAATCGAGCCCGGCCGTCGTGGCGCTGCTGATCGAGGCCGGGGCGGACCTCAACGCGCGGGCGGAGGTCTGGGACAGATGCTGTTGGACGACCAGCCGGGACCGGACACCACTGCACCTGGCGGCCAAGGCAAACCCCGCCGCTTTCATGATGTTGCTGGACGCAGGGGCCGATCCCGCCGCCCTCGACGACTTCGGCAAGACCCCCATGGACTACGCCAGGGAGAACAAGGCGCTCTTGGAGCTGGAGGTGGTGAAGCGATCCGGGCGGTGAAGGGGGGGTGGATGACACCCACTCGTCCTGCACGGTGGGAACCTTGCCCACTGAAGGCGGTATAGAGGGTTGGGTGGTGGAAGATGACAGACTCGTGTAAACCGCAGTTGTCAAAATGGAAACCGCACTTCACACCATGAACCGCCGTTTTCTCACAGTCCCCAACGTCGTCGCTTCGCTGGTGTTGATCCCGGCATGCCACGAAGCCCCCGACCCACCCGAGACCCCTTCGCCCGCCGCCCAGCTCCGCGACAGCGCCGGCATCCTGATCACCGAGAATCCGCCTCCCCCCGAAGGATCGAGTCCGGGCTGGGAGATCGGTCCGGAACCCACCGTCACGATCGGTGCGGCCGAAGGTGAGGCCCCCTATCTAGAGATTACATTTGGACATGTGGAATGACGAACGTGGGCACCGGCAGGTCCATCAGGAATCGGTCAGAAGGAATGAAGATCATCGCAAGGTTGGCGGCAGCCCTGGCACTCGCCCTCTTCGCCCTTCCCGCGTCCGCGCAGGAAGACTGCGACGACTGGAATACGAGCGACTTCTTCTACCGAGCCACCGCCGAGACCGTAGCGGCGTGCCTGGATGCCGGGGCGGACCTCAACGCGAGACACGGCGTTCACCGGGGTTCGGACGGCAGCAACACTCCGCTGCATTTCGCATCCCGCTACGCCTGGGACCCCGCGGTCTTCGTTGTGCTGCTCGAAGCCGGAGCGGATGTTGAAGCGCGGAACCGGTGGGGCCGGACGCCCCTGCATGGTGCCGCCGGGACGAATCGGAGCCAGATCGTTGCGGAACTGGTAAGGGCCGGAGCGGATCTGAACGCGCGGGACAGCAACGGGAACACCCCCTTGCATGCTTCCCGGCACAATGAACACGCCACGGTGGCCTACCTGTTGCTTGAACTCGGCGCGGACCCCACCATGGTCAACGACCGGGGCGAAGTCGCCGATCCCTTCGACTGTGGCTACTGGAACACGGGGGGGTTCGCTCGCGTCGCAACCGCCCAGGCCACCGCTGCCTGCCTGGTGGCAGGTGCGGATGTGAACGCGAGCGACAGGAACGGGAACACGCCGCTTTTGTTCGCTACCGAAATGTTGGGGGGTGGCGCCGATGAGTCTCCTGCCAGCAAGGACCCCGCGGTCGTGACCCTGTTGCTGGAAGCCGGCGCGGATGTGAACGCCCGCAATGAGGTGCGGAGCACTCCTCTGCACCACGCCGCCTGGGGCAAGCGTGTGGAAATAGCAACGAATAGTGTTGACCTCGTCGAGAATCCCCCCATCGTGGCGGCACTTCTGGCCGCGGGGGCGGATGCAAACGCGCGCGACAACGGGGGAAGCACCCCTCTGCACCATGCGGCCGCGGTGGAAGGCCTCGAGACCGTGGCCATGCTGCTGGAGGCAGGGGCGGACATCCACGCCCGTACCAACAGCGGCAATTCACCGTTGCTCCGGGCCGCCGATCTGGGCTTCGAAAACCCGGAGATTCTCGAAACCCTGGTTGAGGCCGGCGCGGACGTCAACGACCAAAACGAGCACGGGATAAGCGTACTGTTGAGTGTTCTCAGATATGCCGACGACCAGGACATCGATGTGGTCCGAAGGCTCCTGGATCTCGGTGCGGACGTCAATGCGCCGGGCCTCTTGTTCCCCGTGCTGTACGCAGCCACGCGACAGGGCGACAACCCCGAATTGATCGCGGTCCTGCTGGAGGCGGGTGCCGATGTGACCCCCACTGCCGGCCAGTCGCCTCTTCACGGGGCGGCTTACAGCGGTGGCCCCGGTGCGATTGCTGCTCTGGTCGCGAATGGCGGCGAGGTGGACGCGCGGGACAGCCGTGGCACGACACCGCTTCACCGGGCAGTCGAGAGGAAGGTGCACGCCAACGTGGCAGCCCTGCTGGAGGCGGGAGCGGATGTTCATCTCCGAACGCAGGACGGTGACACACCTCTACACCTGGCGGCGATGTGGCCGCCCAGTTCGTACAGCCGAAAAGACGATCCGCCCGACCCCGCCGACACGCTCCCGGTCATCGCGCTGGTCGCCGCCGGCGCGGACGTGAACGCCCGCAACGACCGCGGCGAGACACCACTGCACGTGGCCACGAGAAACCGTCACCAGCCGGTCGCCGACAAGCTGCTGGCGCTGGGGGCCGACCCGGTTGCGGTGGACAACCTGGGCAGGGCCCCGCGGCACACGGTCTGCGACTGGACGAACGGTCGGTTCTTCACGCTCGTCCCGTGGGAAAGCGTCATCGGGTGTCTGCGCGCCGGGGCCGACGTGCACGCCCGCAACGAGTACGGCGAGACGCCACTGTACCGTCTTGTGTCCCTTGCAGCGTGGTACGACTACCCCTTGGCCCGGGTCACTAGAGCATTTGTCGAGGCTGGCGCGGACGTGAACGCGCCGGATCGCAGGGGCAGGACCCCGCTGCACCATGTGGCGGAAAGAGGGGGACGATCGGGCGGCCCTCGCGGCGCGCGGGCTCTTCTGAACGCGGGCGCCGAGGTGAACGCCCGCGACACCAGTGGCGCAACTCCCCTGCACCGGGCTGCAGGTGCGGGTTGGCCCGACAATGACTCGCTGGTCTCCCTGCTGGTCGAGGCAGGGGCCGACCTGCATGCCACGGACGATGCGGGCCGAACCGCGCTGCACCACGCCTTGCGGAGCGACAACCCGGCCACCGCGGCCAGGCTGATTGAACTCGGGTCCAATATCGACGCGCGGGATGACTCGGGCCACGTGGCGAACCCCCTGGACTGCGCCAGGTTCAACACCGCCACGTTCTTCCACCTCGCTCCAACGGAGACGGTTGCCGGTTGCATCGAGAGAGGGACCGACCTGGACGCCAGGTTTAACTACAGGTTGGGGGGCGCGACTCAGCCTGATGGCTCGACGCCCCTCCACTTCGCGTCCGGATGGGCCCGCGATCCAGCGATCGCGTCGCTCCTGGTGCAGGCCGGCGCGGAGGTGAATGCCGTGAGTTCTTCTCGCGAGACACCGCTGCACGTGGCCGCCCGGATGACTGACAATCCCGCCATGATCGTGGCGCTGATCGAAGCCGGCGCCGAACTGGAGGTGTGGACCGGGAGGGGCTACCACGGCGACGACGGTCTGACGCCCCTGCACGCGGCCGCGATGGGCGGGCGCCGGTCCGTAGTTGCCGCGCTGCTTGCAGCGGGTGCCAACGTCCACGCGCGAGACAGGGAAGACGGCCCGACCCCCCTGCACGACGCCGTGACTCCGGAAGTCGTCGGTCTGCTGCTGGAGGCAGGGGCGGACATCGGCGCGCGGGCACGCTACGTGCGCTATCCCGTGTGGGGAAGCCGCGACATGACGCCCCTCCACGCAGCGGCCAAGCGTGGGAACCCTGCCGTGTTCATGGCCCTGCTGGAAGCGGGGGCCGATCCGGAGGCCCGCGATTGGGACGGCAAGACTCCCATGGACTACGCCAGGGAGAACAAGGCGCTCTTGGAGCTGGAGGTGGTGAAGCGATCCGGGCGGTGAAGGGGGGGTGGATGACACCCACTCGTCCTGCACGGTGGGATCCTTGCCCACTGAAGGCGGTATAGAGGGTTGGGTGGTGGAAGATGACAGACTCGTGTAAACCGCAGTTGTCAAAATGGAAACCGCACTTCACACCATGAACCGCCGTTTTCTCACAGTCCCCAACGTCGTCGCTTCGCTGGTGTTGATCCCGGTATGCCACGAAGCCCCCGACCCACCCGAGACCCCTTCGCCCGCCGCCCAGCTCCGCGACAGCGCCGGCATCCTGATCACCGAGAATCCGCCTCCCCCCGAAGGATCGAGTCCGGGCTGGGAGATCGGTCCGGAACCCACCGTCACGATCGGTGCGGCCGAAGGTGAGGCCCCCTATCTCCTCCACAGTGTCCGGAGGGCCGCGACGCTGTCCGACGGGCGCATCGTCGTCGCCGACGGCGCCTCGGACGAGGTGCGCGTCTTCGACCCTGACGGCGTCCACCTGGTGAGCTGGGGCGGGGAAGGGGAGGGGCCGGGCGAGTTCGATGCCCTGAGCGGCGTGGCCCGCTGGCGGGGCGATTCGGTTGCCGCATGGAACTCCTACTCCACTCGCGGCCTTTCCATCTTCGACAGCGAGGGCAACCTGAGCCGGAAGCTCTCCCTCGGATCGGAGCCCAACCATACACGCATCGCGGTGCTTCGAATTGGGGCGGTCCTCCGAGACTTCTGGATCCGACCCGCTGCTCCCGGACCCGGGATACTCTACGCCCACAGTCGCTACGACATCATGGACGGCGACGGTGGAATCGCCGCTTCACTGGGAACCCACCCTGCATCGGAGCATTTCAGACACGAATACGATGGACACGCGCTGCGGGGCGACGTCGTGTTCTCGCGGTCTGTGGTCGCGGCCGCCTGGGGGGACCTCGCCGTCGTCAGCTCAAACCGCAAATACGAGATCCGCGCACATACGACCGATGGCGCACTCCACCGGATCGTTCGCCTCGACCGCCCCCTCACTCCGGCGACACGTTCTCTGGCGATGCTGGATTTCGAGGACATGATGCGACACCAGGCAACGTGGCTGGGCGAAGAGAGTCTCATGATGGAACGCGAGCGAGTGGGTGGCTTCTACGATGCGTCACCCCTGCCCGAGACCCTGCCCGCCTTCGGCACCATCATGGCCGATGCGATCGACCACTTGTGGGTCCGCGAGTACCCGTTGCCGGGAAGGGACCTCCGGTGGCCTCGGGATATCCCCCATACCCGATGGCTGGTCTTCGACCCCGAGGGGCGTGTGCTGGGTTTCGTCGAGGCGCCCCGCGGTCTGGTGATCTACGAGATCGGTGCCGACTACGTGCTGGGCAGTAGGGTGGGGGATCTCCAGGTGGAGTACGTCGAGGTCTGGCCGTTGAGGCGGGGAAGTCGGTAGTGTCAACTCCAGTTGTCCTTTCGCCAACTGCGGTTTACATGTGGGAGGGATTCGGGATGGCCGCCCCGGGGACGAGCTCCCCCAAGGGAGCAATCCATTCGTGATTCGGAGGCAATGATGGCGAGAATCACAACGTTGGCAGCGACCACGGCCCTCTTTCTTCTGTCCGCGCTTCCCGTGGCTGCCCAGAACCGCGCTTCCCCCGAGTCCAACCCGCCCGACTGCGATCACTGGAATGCGGGCAACCTCCGCGGCTTCTTCGAGTCCGCCACTGCCGAAGACATCGCCTTCTGCCTCGAAGCCGGCGCGGACATCGGGGCGCGGGACGACCGAAACCGCACACCCTTGCACTGGGCGTCGCGGCACGCGGAGGACGCCGAGGTGCTGGCCGTACTCCTGGCCGCCGGCGCGGACATTCACGCACGCGATTGGGGACACATCACCCCCCTCCACGAGGCGGCGCAGAACCCCAACCCCGACATCATCACCGCACTCGTCGAAGCCGGCGCGGATGTAAACACACGCGACGCCCGGGACCGCACGCCCCTGCACGCGGCGTGGGGCAACCCGAACCCCGCCGTCGTCCACACCCTGCTGGAGCTGGGCGCCGACCGGCTGGCGCGGGATGATCGCGGCACGATCGCCGATCCGACGGACTGCGAGTACTGGAACACGCGGGATCTTGCGCGCTTCGCCGACGCTGTCGCGGTCAGGAGTTGCATGGATTCCGGCGCCGACGTTCAAGCCCGGGACGATGGCGGCAATACCCCGCTGCATCACGCTGTCCAGTACGACAACGTCGCCAACGCGGCTCTGTTCCTGGATGCGGGCGTGGAGGCGGACGTGCGCAACGACAGGGGAAAGACCCCGCTGCACCTTGCGGTTTCCAACAAGGACCCCGCGATGACCGCCCTGCTGCTCGAGGCCGGGGCGAACGTGCACGCGCGCGACCATCTCCTTGGGGACCGGTACGGCCCCGGCTATTCCCCCGCCCACGACCGCACACCGCTGCACTATGCTGCGTCCAACCCGAATCCCGCGGTTGCCGCAATGCTGCTGGATGCCGGTGCGGAGGTGAACCCGCGCGACGGCGACGCCCGGACGCCGCTCCATCGCGCGGCGAACAGCAAGAACACCGCAGTCGTGACTTTGCTCCTTGATGCCGGGGCGGATGTGAATGCGCTGGACGTCGGCGGGGTCACCCCGCTACTCCTTGCCGGCTATTGCGGCGGCGGCGGGATGTGCCGCGATCCGGCCCCCGTGGAGGCGCTGCTGGATTCGGGTGCCGATGTGAATGTCGTGGCCGGCTACTGGGGAAGGTCGGCACTTCATTTGGCGGTCATGATGAGTGGAAACGATGCCCAGGGCGCACTACGGCTCGTGGCCAGACTGCTGGAAGCGGGAGCCGACCCCGATGTGCGAGCCGATGGGGGCCACGTGCCCCTGCACTACGCGGTCCGGCTCAAGAGCGAGGCGCTCGTCACGATCCTGCTGGGAGCTCTTGCTGACGTGAATGCCCGCGACGACGACGGAATCACTCCCCTCCACATGGCGTCTCAGTCCCCCGGGGATCCGGCCGTCGTTGAAGTCCTGCTGCAAGCGGGTGCCGAGGTGGATGCGCGGGATTCCAACGGCCGGACACCCCTTCACCTGGCGGTTGGCGCCAGCGGCGGAAGTTCGACCGGGATTATCCTATCCACCTTCAGAGGGCGCGTGGAGACAGGTGGTGCCCGGGACAATGCGGCAATCGCCCCATTGCTACAGGAGCGAGCCGACGTGAACGTGCGGGATTCCGTTGGCGACACACCGCTTCACCACGCGGTTGTGCATGGCAATCCGCACCACGTCGCGGTCCTCCTGGACGCCGGCGCGACGGTGGATGCCCGCAACGAACATGGCGACACCCCGCTGCACGCGGCCGCGTCCGCGCGCAACGATGCCGCGGTGACTGTTCTGGTCAATGCCGGGGCGGCTATCGACGCGCAAAACGACACGGGAGAGACCCCTCTGCACCTGGCCACGAAGGCTTACCGTCCCTCGGTCATCGACCGGCTGCTGGAGCTGGGCGCGGATCCCGAAGTGCAAGATGATCTTGGGCGGGCCGCGGGTTCCCCGGTTTGCCCTTGGCCCGATCCGGCGTTCTTCGCCGCCGCACCCCTGGAAAGCGTAAGAGGCTGCCTCGAGATAGGCGCGGACGCGAACGCCAGCGACCACCAGGGCAACACGCCGTTGCATCTTGCGGCGGGTTCGGAGACGTACGTGGCGCCTGCGATCATCAAGCTTCTCGCGGATGCCGGGGCAGATGTGAATGCACTGAATCGCAACGGTGAAACCCCCCTTCACGCAGCTCTCGCAGTGCGATCCGAACGGAGCGACAACGTGGCCGCGCTGCTGGAAGCCGGGGCGGACGCGAATGTGCGTGATGAACGGGATTGGACGCTGCTTCACGCGGCGGCTTGGCGCAACCGGACGACCTCCCTGTCGTTGCTGATCCAGGCAGGCGTGGATCCGGACGCGCGCAACGACGAGAATGAGACCGCCCTGGACATCGCGTTGCGCTCGTGGAACCCTGCTGTCGCCGAGACACTGCTGGGAGGAAGACCGGTTCGGCTCGACGATCTGGCCGCCGATACGGCGCAAGTCAGCTGCGACAGGTGGATTACGCGCACATTTTTCTCATCGGTCACGACCGAGATGGTCATGCGATGTCTTCAATCGGGGTTGAACGTGCACGCAACATCATCGCACTGGGACCAGCGCCGTCCGACTGGCTCGCAACTCGACGACGATTCCACACCCCTCCACGCCGCCGCTGCATGGTCCCGCGACCCGGTCGTGATCTTTCTGTTGGCCCGAGCCGGCGCGGACGTGAATGCCCGCAATGAACGCGGCTATACCCCCTTGCACGGCGCAGCGCTTAGTAACACTCCCGCCGTGGTCAGCGCTCTCCTCGCGGTGGGCGCGGAAGTGGACGGATGGGCGGCGGGGTTTTCGGTGGATTTCGGTTGGGCCCACACTCCGCTCCACTCAGCCTCCGGGAACGAGGATCCGGATGTCACCGCCACGCTGCTGGCTGCAGGCGCGAACGCAGATGCCCGCGGGGTCCAGGGGGAGACACCTCTGCACATGGCGGCAGAGAGAATCGACAACATCGCGGTGATCACCACCCTGCTGGAGGGGGGCGCCGATGTGAACGCGCGGCGAAACGGAGGCAGAACGCCGCTGCACGAGGCCGCCCAGCGCAACGCCAATCCCGAGGTTCTCACGACGCTGCTCAACGCCGGGGCCGAAGTCGACGCCTGGGGTGTGGACTGGAGCACCAATGGGGGTTTCGCCGTCGAGTCGGAGCGGCGGACGCCTTTGCACTCCGCCGCGCAATGGAACCTCAATCCGGAGATCATCGAGCTTCTCGTTCGGGCCGGCGCCGATGTTCATGCACGCAGCGAGTCCGGCCACTCGCCCGTAGACCTGGCGGTGCTGCATAACGGCAATCCCGAGGTGATCGAGGCGCTGGTGAGGGCGGGGGCGGATGTGAACGCTCCCGACCGGTTTGGGCGGACCCCGCTGCACCGGGCGGCGCAAAGGAGCCCAGTGATGATCACTGTTCTCCTTGAACTGGGCGCCGACCTCACGGCGCACGACCAACAGGGCAGGACACCGCTCGACTACGCGAGGGAGAACCCGGTGCTTGCGGGGCTGGAGGTCCTACGAGGGCTCGCGGCGTCGAGCGGGAGGCAATAGATGAGAACGAACTGCTCATGGGTGCCCCGATTCCAGGCAGATTATGTCAACTAAAGTTGTCATTTGGTCAACCTGGGTTTACACAAACGGGCAATGAAGCTCCCGCACCACTTGGACCGAAGGTTCACGCTGAAGACGGCAATTCTGCAAGCGATCTTGACCCTCCTGCCGCTTTGCACCAGTCCTGCTTCTGGTCAGAATGCCCCCTCCTCCCCAGCCGATCCCCCCGACTGCGACCACTGGAATACGGGCAACCTCCGCGGCTTCTTCGAGTCCGCCACTGCTGAAGACATCGCCTTCTGCCTCGAGGCTGGCGCGGACGTCCACACACGTGATGACGCAAACCGGACGCCCTTGCACTGGGCGTCGCTGCACGCGGAGAGCCCCGATCTCCTGGCGTTGCTTCTGGCCGCCGGCGCGGACATCCACGCACGCGACTGGGGACGTGTCACGCCCCTGCACGAAGCGGCGCAGAACCCCAACCCCGACATCATCACCGCACTCGTCGAAGTCGGCGCGAACGTGGACGTACGCGACGCCCGGGACCGCACACCTCTGCACGCGGCGTGGGGCAACCCGAACCCGGCTGCGATCCACACCCTGCTGGAGCTGGGTGCCGACCGGCTGGCGCGGGACGATCGCGGCACGATCGCCGATCCGACGGACTGCGAGTACTGGAACACGCCGAACTTCGCCCGCGTGGCCGACAACGTAGCGGTCAAGGGCTGTATGGAGTCCGGGGCCGACCTGTTGGCGCGGAAGGAGGTCGGTCCGTCACCCGTGGGTGAGAAAGGCGGCAACACACCCCTTCATCACGCGGCGCAGTACGGCGATGTCGCCAACGTGGCCCTGTTCCTGAATACAGGCGTGGAGGTGGACGTGCGCAATGGTGGCGGACAGACCCCGCTGCACTTTGCGGCTTCCAACGAAAACCCGTCCGTGGCCGCACTGCTGCTCGAGGCCGGAGCGGATGTCAACGCGCGAGAGGAATTCACCGGGGAACGGTACGGCCGCGCTGGTGTTGCTCCCAACCACAACAGAATTCCGCTGCACTATGCTGCGGCCAACACCAATGTTACGGTTGCCGCCATGCTGCTGGATGCGGGCGCGGCGGTGAACTCGCGCGACGGCGACGGCAGGACGCCGCTCCATTTCGCGGCCGAAAGCAACAACGCCCCTGTAGGCAACTTGCTGCTCGCTGCCGGAGCGGCAGTGAATGTGCGTGATGTCGACGGTGTCACTCCCTTGCTCCTTGCGGGCTCCTGGGGCGGTGGCGGGAGGTTCCGGAATCCGGCCCTTGCCGAGGCATTGCTCGACGCAGGGGCCGACGCAAGTATCGTGGCCGGCTACTGGGGCAGATCCACGCTGCATTCGGCCGTGATCATGGGCGGCCATGACGCCGAAGCTGCGGTTCGACTCGTGGCCAGACTGCTGCAAGCGGGAGCCGATCCCGACGTGCGCGCCGATGCCGGCCATACGCCCCTGCACTACGCGGCCCGGCTGAAGAGCGAAGCGCTGATCACGACTCTGCTGGGAGCGTTCCCCGACGTAGTGGCGCGCGACGAAGACGAAAGGACTCCCCTGCACGTCGCAGCCGAGTCCGCGAGGGACGCCACGGCCGTTGAAGCCCTGCTGCAGGCGGGCGCGGAGGTGGACGCGCGCGATTCCAACGGCGAGACACCCCTCCACCTGGCGGTTTGGCGCGACCGTTCGGTGGGCGGACGGGATTTTCCTCTGGGTCTTCCGGTGGCCCGGTGAGACCGGGGGACCACAGGCGAACCCGGCGGTCCTCGCTCTGCTGCGGGCCGGAGCCGACGTGAACGCGCGGAATCAAGCTGCCAACACACCGCTTCACCACGCGATCTCACAGGGAAATCCGTTGCACGTTGGGGCCCTCCTGAACGCGGGGGCGGACGCGAACGCTCTGAACGAGAGCGGTGATTCCCCCCTGCACCTGGCGGCATCCCGCCAGGCGACGGCAGAGGAAGTGCCCTCGGGTGCGGAGATCGCCGACGAGGTGCTCGATCTGATCGAGCCGACACGAGGCTGGCTCGCCAGCCGGCAGCCGAGTCTGCGCCACGAGATCCTTGACCTCCGGGCGCTGGCTGCCCAAGGTCCAACAGAGGGAAGCGTCGTGTCGTGGTTGGCGAGCATGGAGCTGGACTCGTCCGCGGCGAACATCACGCGGGTGGTCCGGGAGGTGCTAGCCGAGTACCCGGGGGCGGAACACGCGAGGCTTCGCGAGGCGTTCCGGGAGTGGATTCTCGGTGCGGCGGAAACGTGGGGAATCAAGGAAGAGGTTTTGGAGCAAGTCAGGTCACTCAAGGAGGCGGGAATGATCTACGCGGGCGTGGAGGAACTGAAGGAGCGGGCGCACCGGGAGGGGCTCGGGCAGGGGCGTGCGGAGGGGCGTACTACGATGGTGTGCCGTCTGGCGAGGCTGAAGTTTGGGGCCGGGACGGCCGACCGGCTCTCCAGGCTGCTGGAGGAGGTATCCGACCCGGATCAGATTGCCCGAATCGGTGACCGGATCATTGAATGTGAGACCGGCGAGGAACTGCTGGCGCGCGCGCGGGAGGCTTGATCCGCTCCCGTAGCGACCGGGGCCGGACGGACACTCAACGTCCGCCCGGCCCCCGCCTGACTCAGCAGTACACGGAAAGCCCGCGCGATTGCCGGGGGATTACCGCCTCCCCCCTCAACTAATCGGCCGCTTCTTCTTCTTCAAACCATCCTGCTGCTCGATATACGACAGCCCCTTCGTGATCCAGTCCGGCGCCGGCTCGCCCTTCAGGTAGTGCGCGAACCACTCCATGATGCGATTGCGGTAGTCTTTCTGGTTCGGCTCGCGGGCCAGGCCGTGGTTCTCGCCGTCGTAGACCAGCAGCACCATCTCCTTGGCCAGGCGCCGGGCCGCGTTGTAGAACTCGACCCCCTGGTTGAACTCGACCGCGCCGTCCTCGCTGCCGAACATCATGAGCAGCGGCGTGTTCATGTTCTGGATGTTGTGGACCGGGGAGTTGGCCTCGTAGGACTCGTAGTCGTCCCACCACGGTCCCATCATGCGTCCCTGGCTGATCTCGAAGATGCGCGCGTCGGTGCCGCCCGAGTTCCAGTAGAACGACAGGTACATGCTCATGAGGTTGGTGAGCGGCGCGCCCGCCACGGCGCTCGCGAAGATGTCGTCCTGCGTCACGAAGAAGGTCGTCTGGTAGCCGCCCCACGAGTGCCCGATCAGCCCGACCCGTTCGGGATCGATCATCCCCGTGGCCACGGCGGCGGCCACCGCCGGACGCAGCGTCTGCACGCTGGAGCGCCCGGGATCCCGGTTCCTGAAGACGATGTCCGGCTGCAGCACGAAGTAGCCGTCCTGGCTCCACGCCTGGAGATTGTAGTAGCTGGTCTCGTCCGGGATGTGGTAGCGGTGGAGACCCCGCGACAGCAGTTCGTAGTGATACAGGATCATGGGGTACTCTTTGCCCGGCTCGTAGTTGGCGGGGTACATCAGGATCCCCTGGAGCCGCCGTCCCCATTCATTCTCGTAGTCGATCAGCTCGGTATGGCCCCAGGCGTAGTCGTCCTGGAACGGGTTGGTGTTCGTGACCTGCCGCGGGTCGCTCAGGTCGTCGTTGCGGGTGACGAAGAAGTCGGGCGAATCGTCGAAGCGCTCCTTGCGGTAGACGAAGACGTCCGCGTCCTCGGCCTTCTGCAGGCCGCCGAAAAAGCCCCCGATACTCGCGTCCTCCCAGACCAGCTGCTCGGGGTCGTTGCCGGGGCGCGCGCGCGCAAATCCCGCCTTCTTGGTCCACTCGCCGTAGATCGAGTAGTAGATCGGCTCGTCCGGGTCGTAGGCGTCCGCCTCGGGGTCGAGGCGAAGCGGCCGGTACAGCACCTCGTTCTCCGCGCCAGGGGTCAGGCGCCTGCCACCGGAGCCATCGGGCTGGACCTCCCACACGTCCCACTTGTCGTTGATCAGGACCGCCTCGTCGTCCTCGAGCCAGCCCGAGGTCCCGAAGGACGGCATCTGCTCACGCGTCGGGGTCACGTCGAGGTTGACGAAGACGCCGTCCACATTCCCGGTGATGTTGTGGGTCTCTCCGCTCTCGAGGTCATAGGTCCAGTAGTCCTCGCCCTCGAACCACATGAGATAGCGTCCCCCCGGGCTCGCCGACGCGCCTCCGTAGATTCTGGACCGCACCAGCTCGCGCTGTCCCGTGCCGGCGTCGACGGCGTAGATGTCGTTGAACTGCTGCCGGAACATGGCCTCCACGTCGTACGGGGTCTCGTCCCGGGCGACCATGTAGCGGCCGTCCGCCACGATCGATGCCGCGTCCGCGTGGTCTCCGCCCAGCTGCAGGAAGCTCCCGTCGTCCAGGGTCCAGCGGGCGACGTGGTTGGCCTGCCGCAGGAACCGGTCGCGCACACGCTGCGCGGGCACGGGGTCGACATCCTTCGAATGCCAGATCTCGACGCCCGGGGGATCTTCCTCCTCCTCGCCGCCACGCCTGCCGGGAGGTCCGTCCCCTTCCTCGCCGTCACCCTCGCCTTCTTCTTCGCCTTCACCCTCCTCGCCCTCCTCGTCACCCTCGCCTTCACCCTCTCCCTCCTCACCGTCCTCCTCTTCATCCTCCCCATTCTCGACCGCTTTGCGCTCCTGCAGGCCCAGGAAGATCGTCCGCCCGTCCTCCGACCAGCTCGGCGGACGGTATTCGGTCACCCGCGATTCGGCCGGCACCCCGGCTCCCTCCCGCGGGTCCAGAACAAAGGCCTGGGAGTCGTCGTCGTCCAGATCGCGCCACGCCAGAACGACGTGCGCGGTGTCCTCGTGTTCCTCGTCGCTGTAGGTCTTGAGGACCACCAGGTCGCCCGACTCCTCGCGCCAGCGCATGTGCCGGTAGGTCGTCTCGTCGGAGTCCAGCTGGCGCACGCGGCCGGTGACGGGATCGTAGAGCTTCACGCCGTTGTTGATCTTGTTGTCCGCGTCGATCGTCATGGCCAGCAGGTGTCCCTCGTCCTGCCACGCCATCTGGTTGACGTTGCCGTGGCTGATCGAGGAACCCGTCGCCATGTCCCGCACCAGCACGTCCACGCCGTCGCTCTCCTTCCCCTCGGGCTTGTAGAGCCGGAGCGCGAGAAAGAGCCCATTGTCCGAGAATGTGAACGACTGGATATCGTCGAGGGTCTCCTGCTCACCCGTCCGGAGGTTCAGCAGGCCGAGCTTGTTCTTGACGGGCTGCCTGGACTCCTGCATGCGCTCGCGCTCGTCCGGCGACACCCCGATCGAGTAGGCCAGCCAGCGGTTGTCGGAGCTGAAGACGGGCCGCGACGCGTAGGCGACCACCACCACCGAGTCGGAGTCGGTGGCGTGGATGCGGAGTTCGCCTTCGTCGTTGATCCGGCTGATCGACACGGCCATCCAGCTGCCGTCGGGCGAGAGGGTCGCGGGGCCGAGGCGCTCGAACTGCCCGTAGTCGTCGACGGTGAGCGTCGGCTTCTCCTGGGCCTGCACGGTGGGCGGTGCGGCGAGCGAGGCGAGCAGCGCCAGCGCGCCGAAGAGGGACAGGGGGGCGAGTGCGGTGCGGAGGGGCGACCGTTGGGGCTTCATGATTCCACCTTCTGGTTCGTGGAGCGTGGGGAACTGTCGAGCGATATCATACCGATATCAATTCGATATCATTCCGGCATCATCGGCGGCGGCTTTTGGCCGTGCGGAATTTCGGGTAGCTTTCCGCGGCGCAGGGCCGTGCCGACGGTTGCCGAGCCCCCAACGTAAGCGAGGATTTGCTCTTGAGAAAGACCGTCGAGGTCGATATCGGTGGGGTGAAGGTGGGCGGGGGCAATCCCGTCGTGGTGCAGTCGATGACCAATACCGACACCGCCGACCCGGCCGCCACCGCCACTCAGGTCAAGGCGCTGGCCGATGCCGGCAGCGAAATCGTGCGCGTCACTGTTAACAACAAGTACGCGGCGGCCGCCGTGCCCGAGCTCTTCGAGCGCCTGTCCGACCTGGGCTGCACCGTCCCGATCGTCGGCGATTTCCACTACAACGGCCACATCCTGCTGCGCGACTTCCCCCGCGCGGCCGCGCTGCTCGACAAATACCGGATCAACCCGGGCAACGTGGGGACGAGCCGTCGCGACGAGAACTTCCAGGCGATCATACGCATCGCGATGGAGAACGGGAAGGCGGTGCGGATCGGGGTGAACTGGGGCTCGCTCGACCAGCGCCTGCTCACGCAGATGATGGACGAGAATGGGCGCTTGGCGAACCCGAAGGATGCGGGGGACGTGCTGCGGGACTGTATTGTCGAGAGCGCGACCCGGTCGGCGGAGCTGGCGGAGGAGACGGGGCTGGGGGGGGACCGGATCGTGTTGAGCGCGAAGGTGTCGGGGGTGCGGGACCTGATCCTGGTGTACAGGCAGTTGGCGCCGCTCACGGAGTACCCGCTGCACCTGGGTCTTACGGAGGCGGGGATGGGGGCGAAGGGGATCGTGGCGACGGCGGCTGCGCTCTCACCGCTGCTGATCGAGGGGATCGGCGACACGATCCGGGTGTCGCTGACGCCGCGGCCGTCGGGCGACAGGACCGAGGAGGTGCGGGTCGCGCAGCAGATCCTGCAGTCGCTCGAGATCCGCAGCTTCGAGCCGCAGGTGACGGCGTGTCCGGGGTGCGGCCGCACCACGAGCACCTTCTTCCAGGAGATGACCGAGGACATCCAGGGGCATATTCGCGAGAGGATGCCGGAGTGGCGCAGGGTCTATCCGGGGGTGGAGGACCTGAAGGTGGCCGTGATGGGGTGCGTGGTGAACGGGCCGGGGGAGTCGAAGCACGCGGACCTGGGGATCTCGCTGCCGGGCAACCTCGAGGAGCCGAAGGCGCCGGTGTACGTGGACGGGAGGCATCTGCGGACGCTCAAGGGCGACCGCATTGTGGAGGAATTCAAGGAGATATTGGGGGACTATTTGGCGCGCAGGTACGGGGGGAGCGGAGCGGTGGGGGTGGGGGTGAAGGACGCCTGAGCCCACGACGGGAAACCACCGGAGGCGGTAAGCGCAGGGAACCATGGAACCGGTCCCGGTGTTTGAATGACAGGGCAAACTATGCCCTTAGTAACCCGGTCGTCGGGCCGAGGGGCAACCCTGTCCGGCAACCGCAGTGTCCAATGGCATGTTGGGGGAAGCCACCGAACCTTCCCCCATTCGACTTAAACGGCAAGGAGACGTGAGATGGCGCGATCGCGGTCCATACTCGGAATGCTGGTTGTACTGATCCTCATTGGGGGGGCGGGCTACGGGATCTGGTGGAGGCTGAACCCCGCCGACGAAGAAGGGGAGGAGGAGACGCCGGAGCGTTCCGCGGCGGCGGACTCGGTTGTCCAATCGGTCCAGGAGCAGTTCAACACGGAAGTCCCGGTCCCGGTCGAGGGCGCCGAGACGCTGAATGACACGCTCAGGATTTCGGTGACTGCCAAGGGGCGGGCGGAGCCGATCCGCGAAGCCCAGTTGAAGGCGAGGGCGTCCGGAGTCGTGGCGAGGGTGTATGTGCAGGAGAACCAGACCGTGCGGGCCGGCCAGCGTCTGGTGCAGGTCGACACGACCGAGTACGCGCTTGCGCTGGCGGCGGCTGTCGCGGATCTGGGCAGGGCCAAGGCGGATTACCAGGTCAGCGTCCTGGGTGACGACCAGCTCACGGACACGGTCCTGCGAAATGAGAGGCCCGGCTGGCACGGGCGCGCGCAAATCTCGACGGGATGGAGGTTGCCCACCAGCGTGCGCTCCGGGACCTCGCGGAGACCACGGTGCGCGCTCCCTTCGGGGGCCGCGTCGCCGACCTGGAGGTGGTTCGCGGGCAGTACCTCGGCGAAGGCGAAGAGGTCGCCACAATCGTCGACATGGACCCGATGAAGGTGACGGTGGCGGTGTTGGGCACGGAAGTCGTGTACCTCGACGAAGGACACGCCGCCACGGTGGAGTTCACGCCGTTCCCGGGCCGGCCCTTCACGGGACGGATCGAGACGATCAACCCGATCGTGGACGCGACCACCAATACGGCCCGGGTGACGGTCCACATCGACAACCCCGACGGCCGAATCTTCCCCGGCATGTACGCGGAGGCCGATCTGGAGGCGCAGAAGTTCCCGGACCGGATCATGGTACCGCGCACAGCGATCCTGGAGGCCACCGACGGGCGTCCCTACTGCTTCGTGGTCGAGGACGGCCGGGCCAAGTGGCACTATGTCATTCCCGGGATGAACAACGACCTGCTGGTGGAGCTTCTGCCGAGTACGGAATACCCGGACAGGCCCGAGGCAGGCGAGGTTGTTCTCGTGGACGGGCACCAGTTCCTGACTCACGACGCCGCGGTCAATGTGGTGGAAGACCTGGCGGTCGCGGGAGGGAGGCCGACACGATGAGGAGCGGAATGGTGTGGTTGAGGCGGGGTGTGGGGGGGCTGGTGGTGCTGGTGGGGTTGGGTGGTGGGGTGGGTGTGGGGGCGCAGGAGAGGGGTGGGGGGGAGGGGGTCACGATGCTGACCCTCCAGGACGCGCTGATGCGGGCGTCGCAGTTCAACTCGCAGTACCGTCAGGCCTTGAACCAATTGGAACTCGGCAGGCATCCACGGCAGCGGTGGTGGGCAAACCTCATGCCTAACATCGGCCTGTCATACTCGACGGGCCTGGGACTGCAGCGACAACCATACTACGTGGACTTTGAAGGGAGACCTATCGAGGTCGCGGACGTCAGGACGGTCAGGAGTTCGAGCTACAGTCAGGGCGGCAACTTGAGCCTTACTCTTGACCCGGGACTGCGCTACTACCAGTTCAGGCAAACTCAGGCACAGGCCCGCCAAAGCAGGACCACCGCCGAGCAACGACTGAATGGCACCCTGGCGGATGTTCAGCGTCGCTACCTGGACGCCCAGAACAGCCAGGCGCAGTTGGAGGTCGAAGAGGCTCTGCTCGCTGATCGTCGATTGGATCTTGAAGAAAAGCAAAGGCGTTTCGAGTTCCTGGTCACCTCGCGCTCGGACCTTCTGAGCGCCGAACTCGACTTGGAGAATCAGCGTATCCGCGTGAGAACCGCTCGAGGCGCGGTGGACAAGGCCTTGCTCGCCTTGCGTACCGCAATTGGCGATCCGGAACTTGGAGTAGTGGAGATCGAACGGGAGCCACCCGCACCCTTTGACCCATCCACGCTGGACCTGGCGGAGTTGGTCGCCCGCGCCGGTCGGGTGAGTCCCTCGATCATCGCAGCCGAGTCGGACCTGGCGGTCCAGCGGGCGGCCCTGAACTCTGCGAAGGCTTTGGACTGGCCCTCGGTGACGGTGACTACGAACGTCGGCAGCACAGCCTACGGCGAAGAATACGCTGAGTTGTTCGGGGTCAAGTTCGACGATGTCGAGATCAACGGGAGGGCTAGCCTCAGCGTCAGGGTTCCACTCGTTAACATCCTGCCGATCTTCGACGGTTTCCAGAAGTCCTACAGTATCGCCTCCGCGACCATGTCGCTTCGCAATGCCGAAATGTCGTATCGGCAGACCATGCTCCAAATCGAAGAGTCGATCAAGTCGAGGTATCTGGACCTCGAGACCGCGTGGGAGAATGTCCTCCACCGGGAGAGGGCGCTCGACGTGGCCAGTGATCGTCTGGCTCTTGTCCGCGAGGCGTACCTGCTCGCGGACAAGGGCATCGAGGAGCTGAGAGGGGCGATCCGCGAAGAGGCTACCGCACGCCGGGAAGACGTGGACCAGCGTTTCGCCTTCGCCACGGCCCTGCTGACCCTCTACGAGGAACTCGGCATCGTCGCCCAGGAAGCCGGAATCGACCTCCCCACCGAAGGGAACTGACCCATGTCCATTCCCGGAACCTCGACGCGGCGCCCGGTCGCCGTCGCCATGATGGTACTGGCGGTGGTGCTGCTCGGCATCATCTCCTTCACCCGGCTGCCCATCGACCTCCTCCCCGATGTGAGCTTCCCGCGGCTGGTCATCTACACCACGTATCAGAATGTGGCTCCCCGCGAAATCGAGCGGCTGATCACCGAGCCCATCGAGCAGCAGGGGGCCTCGGTGCCGGGAGTGGAGAAGGTCACGTCGGTGTCGCAGGACGGTGTGAGCCTGGTGACCCTGCAATTCGCGTGGGGCACGGACATGGACTTCGCAGCGCTCAACGTGCGCGAGAAGCTGGACGAAATACGCACCGGGTTCCCCGAGACTGCGGAGCGCCCCACCATTCTGCGCGTCGATCCCCAGTCCGAGCCGATCCTGACGGTGTCGATCTCGGGAGGCGGCAGCCTGGTCCACAACAAGGACGTCGCCGAGCGCATCTTCCGCCGCCGGCTGGAGCAGCTCGACGGGGTGGCGCAGGCGGCCGTAACCGGAGGGCTCGACCGCCAGATCCAGGTCAATGTGGAACAGGAGAGGATCGAGGCCAACGGGCTCACCCTGGACCAGGTGTCGGGCGCGATCGGCCAGGCCAACTACTCCGCCCGCGGCGGCACGATTCTGCGGGGACGCTACCGGTATCCCCTGCGCACGCTGGGCGAATTCCAGACCGTCGACCAGATCAGGGATGTGGTCGTGGCGGGACAGGATATGGGTGGCGGAGGACGGAACCGGCAGGACGGCGATGACGAGCCGGCTTTCCGGCAGATTCGCGTCGCGGACGTCGCGACCGTGGTGGACGGCTTCAAGGAGCGGGAGGAGATTGCCCGCTACAACGGGTCGGAATCGGTGGGGCTGCTCGTATTCAAGGAGTCCGGCGCCAACACGGTGGAAGTATCCGAGCAGGTGCGGGAAACGCTCGAACTTCTCGAGGACCAGTGGCCCAAGTTCACCGCCGAGATCCCCTACAACCAGGCCGCCTTCATCGACGAGTCGATCAGCAACGTGGTCCAGGCCCTGGTCTTCGGGGGGATCCTGGCCTTCATGGTGCTGTTCCTCTTCCTGCGCGACCCGCGCTATCCGGTGGCGATCGCGCTGGCGATCCCCATCTCGGTGATCGGCACCTTCGCCCTCATGGACGCCTTCGGGGTCTCGCTCAACATCATGAGCCTGGGGGGCCTGGCGCTGGGTGTGGGAATGCTCGTCGACAACTCGATCATCGTGCTCGAGAACATATTCCGGCACCGGCAGGCGGGCATGGGCATGCTCCAGGCCGCGGCCAAAGGCGCGGAAGAGGTGCAGGGAGCGATCACCGCCTCGACCCTGACGACGATCTCGGTCTTCGGCCCGATCATCTACGTGGAGGGCGTGGCGGGCGAACTCTTCGGCGCGCTCTCGCTGGCGGTGGCGTTCTCGCTCCTCTGCAGCCTGATGGTGGCGGTTACGCTCCTCCCCTCCATGGCCGCGCACTTCGGCGGTGGCGGGGAAAGGGTGCCCGAGCCCGCCGCTCCCGCGCTGCCGCTCCCGCCGCCGCGGAATTTCCTGTTTCGGGTGGGCCGGGGCATTCGGTGGATCCTGCTGCTGCCGTTCCGGCTCATCGGGGGACTCTGGTCCCTGTGCGGCGAAGGGATCCGTTTCGGGCTGGAGCTCGCCGGGAAGATCCTGTCGGTCGTCTTCAGACCCTTCTTCAACGTCTTCGACCGGGTTTTCAACGTCTTTGCCGCCTGGTATCACGGAGTTCTGGCTCACTCCCTGAACCGGCGCGGAACGGTACTCATGGTCGCGGGCGGAGCGCTCGGGGGCTGCGTACTCCTGGCCAACTCCCTGGACCGTGATCTGCTTCCGGATGTGGACCAGGGCGCATTCGATGTCCGCCTGGAACTCGCCGAGGGCACCCAACTGCAGGTCACCGCCGACGAGGTGGCGGTCCTCGAAGAAGGCCTGGTAAATGATCCCGAAGTATTGGCCATCTTTTCCCACATCGGCCGCGAGGTGAAGGCCAGGGGAGACGAGGGCCAGGCGCGGGGGCTGAACACGGCCTCGGTGCAGGTACGGCTGAACGACGGCGCGGTTACCGAGGATGTGGTGGGGCGCATGCGAAGCATCGAGGAGAGATTCCCCGCGGGCGCCATCGCCTTCGAGACCGGACAGGCCACGGCGCTCGGACAGATTCTGGGCGGCGGCGAGGCGGACATCGCCGTGCGCGTGCGCGGCGAGGACATGGAGCGGACCTTCCCCTTCGCCGAAGAGGTTCGAACCCGTCTCTCGACCCTTCCGGAGATCCGCAACGTGCGCGTCGGAACCGAGCGGGGGCAGCCGCAGTTCCAGGTGTCGGTCGATCGCGAGGCCGCCGCCAACTACAACGTTGATCCGCGGGCGGTTGCGAACACCATCGAGAGGGCCATGCGCGGAGCTCTGGCGACCGAGTTCGTGGACTTCGACCGCAAGATCGCGGTCATGGTCCGGCTGCCGGACAACATGCGCTACAGCGCCGCGACGCTGGACGAGTTGAGCGTGCAGGGAATCCCGCTCCGCGAGCTGGTCACGATTCGTGAGACCCTGGGTCCGGCCGAGATCCGGCGCGAAGACCAGGGCCGCGTGGTGACGGTCTACGCGGATGTCGCGTCGGG
Source organism: Longimicrobiales bacterium (assembly GCA_965208295.1). GTDB lineage: Bacteria > Gemmatimonadota > Gemmatimonadetes > Longimicrobiales > Gaopeijiaceae > Bin94. The sequence continues at coordinate 4,647,265 of OZ242328.1, forward strand.
CGGTCTGGACGGGGCCATCGCGGCCATCCAGGGGGTCATGCGGGAGTTGCCGGTTCCCATGGACGTGCGGTGGGACGTCGGCGGCGAGAACGAAGAGATGCAGAGATCCTTCCGCGACCTGGCCTTCGCCTTCGGGCTCGCGCTGCTCCTGGTCTACATGATCCTGGCGGCGCAGTTCGAGTCGTTCGTGCATCCCTTCACGATTCTGATGGCGGTGCCGCTGGCGCTGGTCGGGGCCGTGCTGGCGCTCGCGCTGACGGGGCAGGGACTCAACACGATGAGCCTGATCGGGATCGTGATCCTGGTTGGCATTGTGGTCAACGACTCCATCGTGAAGGTGGACTTCATCAACCAGGCGCGTGCGCGCGGCATGGCTCTGCGCGACGCGATCATGGAAGCCGGCGAAGTGCGCCTCAGGCCGATCGTCATGACGACCGTCACCACGGTGCTGGGTCTCCTGCCGATGGCGTTGGGGCTCGGACGGGGGGCGGATCTGCGGGCGCCGATGGCGATTTCGGTGATCGGCGGCCTTATTGTGGCCACGGCCCTTACGCTGATCGTGGTGCCGGTGGTCTATTCGTTGGTGGAAGATGTTCGGATGGGGTGGAGAAAACGCAGTGGCCGGACGCCCGAGGCAGGCGTCGCGGTCCGGGGAGGAGCGACCTCATGATCAAGCTGAGTGCGGGCCGCCCGGTGGCCGTCGCGATGGCGTACTTCGCCCTCGCGTTCCTGGGCCTGCGGGCGTGGCAGAACGTACCGATCGAACTGATGCCCAGTGCGCAGCTGCCCCAGCTGTCGGTCAGCGGCTCCTGGCCGAGCGCTTCTCCCGAGACTGTGGAGGCCTTTCTGACCGCGCCGGTAGAGGCGGAGATCCAGCTTGTCGCGGGCGTGGAGAAGGTGGAATCGGAATCCCAGGAGGGATTCGCGCGCATCACTGTTAAGTTCAATCGCGACACGGACATGGACTTTGCCCGCCTGGACCTGGCCGAGCGTCTGGCCAACCTGGAGGAAAACGTGCTGCCCGACGGGGTCAGTGTCACGGTATCCCAGTACGAGCCGGAAGAAATCGCCCGTGAGAGGTACACGGCACTTCTGTCCTACACCTTCACCGGGCCTCGTACGCTCGAATCGCTGCGCGAGCATCTCGACGAGGTCGTGGTGCCGGAATTGAACCAGGTGATGGGGGTGGGCATGGTCCAGGCGCAGGGAGGGAGGCTCAGGGTCCTCGAGGTCGAGTTGGACAAGGAGGTGATGGCGGCGCTGGGGGTGTCTTCGGGCGACGTGCGATCCAAACTGGGTTCCCTGGATCTCGTGGGCGAAGCCGGCGCGATCCGCGAGGGTGAACAGCAGTGGACGGTGACGATCCGGAACCGTCCCGCTTCGGCCCGGGACGTACGCGAGGCCATTATCAAATCGGACGGTGGACGCATCGTGCGGATCTCCGACATCTCGGTGGTGCGTCACAGCTGGGAGGACGCGCAGAGTTTCTATCGGATCGACGCCCGGCCGGCGGTGCGGCTGCACATCCAGAAGGAGATGGGCAGCAACTCGGTCGACGTGGCCGACCGGGTCAAGGAGCGGATGAAGCAGGTGGAGCTCCGCAATCCGCCCAACACGCGCTTCATCCTCGACCGGGACGAGAGCGCGGAGATCCGGCGCCAGATGGACGACCAGAAACGCCGCGCGGTCGTCGCCATGCTCGTCGTTTTCGCCGTGCTCTTCCTCTTCCTTTCGTTCCGGGCCTCGCTGGTGGTCTTCGCGACGATCTTCTTCTCTGTCCTCATCGCCATCAACGTCATCTACTTCGCCGGGTACACCCTGAACCAGCTCACGCTGATGGGGCTGGCGGCGGGGTTCGGGCTCTACGTCGACAACTCCATCGTGGTGCTCGAGAACATCTACAGGCGATGGCAGTCGGGGCACTCGCGCAAGGACGCCATTATCGAGGGTGCGAGGCATGTGGTGCTTCCGATCATGGCGGCCACCCTCACCACCCTGATCGTGTATGCGCCGTTCCTCTATCTGTCGGGTGAGCAGCGGATCTACTACCTGCCGATGGCGGTCATGATCGTCCTCAGCGTCATCGGATCGGTTCTGGTGGCCTTTACCTTCATCCCCGCGCTGGTCGGGAAACTGCTTCCCCGGCGGGACCCGGCAGCGCTGGATGGCAGCCCCCCCCGCGAAGCCGCCTACCAGCGCTTCTACCGGGGGCTTGTGACCCGCACCCTCAAATGGCCGTGGGTGACAGTGGCCATTCCGGTGTTGCTGCTTGCTGGTTCCTGGTACCTCTTCGACCAGAACGTGGCCCGAGGGCGGATCTGGAGCGGTTGGGGCGGAGGCCAGTCCACGTACATCGACGTCATCATCGGGCTTCCCCGGGGATCCGATATCGACCGTACCAACGATCTCACCAGTTTCTTCGAGGAGCGGCTCCTCCAGATGCCCGAGATCAAGTCTTTCGAGACCACCGTTCGGCCTACCCGAAGCACGACCCGGGTCAGTTTCCCGCGGGAGCTTGAACACACCGACGTGCCGGTACGCATCAAGGAGCAACTCTTCGCGTACTCGCTCGGTTTCGCCCGGGCCGAGGTGCGGGTCTACGGATTCGGACCGTCCTTCTACGGCGGTGGGGGCGGCGGGGGAGGGAACTACCACATCGATATTTTTGGATACAACTACGAGAAGGTGCGGGACATCGCCGAGGTCCTCGGAGCCCGACTCCGGCGGCAGGCGCGCATCAGGGACGTGGATACCAACTCGGACTTCAGGTACGGCAGCGACCGTGCCACCGAGTTCGCGGTGGTCATCAACCGCGACATCGCGGCGCAGCACGGGATTCCGGTGTCGCATCTCGCCCGCCAAATCAACGACGCGGTGCGAGGGCAGGTCGACGGGGCCACGATCAAGATGGGGGGCGACGAGATCCGCTACGAGGTGAAGATCGAGGGCTACCGGGAAACCGATCTGCACGAACTGAAGAAGACACTGGTTCTGACCCCGACGGGGGACCCGATCCGTCTGGGAGAACTCATCACCATTGAGGAGCGCAATCTGCTCTCCAGAATCCTCAGGGAGGACCAGCAGTACCGGCGCCGGGTGAGTTACGAGTTCCGCGGGCCCTACAAGCTGGGGAACCTGGTGCACGAGAGCTTCATCGATGCGACCGACGTGCCGCCGGGCTACAGGGTCGAGAAAGCGGGCGGCTATTCCTGGGGCCGTGAAGACCAGAACCAGATCCTGATGGTGCTGGGGGTGGCGATCTTCCTCGTCTTCATGGTTACGTCGGCGCTTTTCGAATCGGTGCGTCTCCCGCTCTGCGTCCTGCTGACCGTGCCGATGGCGCTGATCGGGGTGTTCATGATCTTCTTCTACACTGGGGCGAACTTCACCCGCGAGGCGTACATCGGCGTGATCATGATGGGAGGGATCGTAGTCAACGCCGCTATTCTCCTTGTCGATCACATCAACCGGGTGCGGCGCGAGGACGGCCTGGCCCTGAAGCCGGCGATCCTCAAGGGCACCATGGAACGGGTGCGCCCCATCCTGATGACCTCGATTACGACCATCGGGGCGCTGCTGCCCCTGGTGCTCTTCAGTCCGTCGGCGAACGCGAACATCTGGAATGCGCTGGCGTATACGTTGATCGGGGGACTGACGGCGTCCACCTTCCTGGTGCTGACGGTCACGCCCGCGCTGTATTTGTTGTTTACGCGCGGCAGGCCCGATGTGGTGCAAGGGGTGCCGGTGGGCGCGGCGGCGGGGTCGGAGCGCGGTGGAGGTGTTGCCGCATAGACAGTCCGCAGGGGGTTCCGACACGGGGTGCCAGGGCCTGAGATGAGGCTCCGGTTCGCCCCCTCGCCGACGGGGTACCTCCACGTCGGGGGCGCCCGTACGGCGCTGTTCAACTGGCTGCTGGCGCGCCGGGGCGGGGGGACGTTCGTGCTGAGGATCGAGGACACCGACCGGGATCGCAGCCGACCCGAGCACGTGGAGGCGATCCTCAACGGGCTGAAGTGGCTGGGGATCGACTGGGACGAGGGGCCGCACTTTCAGGCCGCGGGGGTGGAGCGCCACCGGGCCGATGCGCTGCGGTTGCTGGCCGAGGGGCGGGCGTATCGCGACTTCACGCCGCGCGAGGAGTTCGAGCGGGCGCGCGACGCGGCGGTGGCGGCGGGGAGCGGGGCCGTCACCCGCCTCTCACGGGACCTGGCCACGCGCGTCCCGCCTGCCGAGCAGGAACGGCGAGCCGCGGCCGGAGACCCCTTCGCGGTCCGATTCCTGGTCCCCGACGGCGAGACCTCGTGGCGGGACCTGGTGCACGGCGACACCCGCTTCGCCAACGCCGAAATCGACGACTTCGTGATCCTGCGGAGCGACGGCACCCCCACCTACAACCTCGCGGTCGTCTCGGACGACGCCCACACCGCCATCACCCATGTGCTGCGCGGCGACGACCACATCTCGAACACGCCCAAGCAGATCCTCCTCTACGAGGCGCTCGGCCACCCGGTCCCCGCATTCGGCCACCTCCCCATGATCCTGGGCCCCGACGGGAAGCGGCTCTCCAAGCGCCACGGCGCCCGCGCGGTGGAGGCCTTCGAAGGGGAAGGAGTCCTCGCGGACGCGATGGTCAACTTTCTCGCGCTGCTGGGCTGGTCGCCCGGCACCGACGAGGAACTGCTGTCGCGCGACGAACTGGTCGAGCGGTTCTCGCTGGAACGCGTCCTCAGGAAGGGGTCCGTCTTCGACCCGGCCAAGCTCTTCTGGATGAACGGGCAGTACATCGCGCGGATGGCGCCGGGGGAGCTTGCGGCTGCGTTGCGCGACGCGCTCGGCCGCGATGAGGTGGCGGACGGCGAGATAGCGCTCAACGAGGAGGCATTCGCGCGCATGGCCGCCGCGCTGGCGCCCCGAAGCCGCACCTTCACCGAGATGGCGCGGCTGTCGCGGCCGTACATCGGGCCGGTCCGCGACTACGACGCGAAAGCGACGAAGAAGAACTGGTTCCGCGATCCGACCGCAACGACGCGTGTGCTGACCGCGGTGCGTGACAAGCTGGCCGGGACGGCGTGGGAGCCGGAGGCGCTCGAAGGGGAGCTGCGCGCGCTGGCGGGGGAGCTGGGGGTGGGGGCGGGGAAGGTCTTTCAGCCGCTGCGCGTGGCGCTTACGGGGGTGGCGGCATCTCCCGGGATCTTCGACGTGCTGCTCATCCTGGGGAGGGAGCGGTCGCTGGAAAGGGTGGAGCGGGCGTTGGAGCGAATCGCGAGCGGTCCGTAGTTTTCCTCCGCGGTCAAGGCTCCCGCAGGTGCCCCAGCGCCTCCTTCAACTCCAGCCTGGCCCGATGGATGTACGTCTTCACCGTCCCCAGCGGCAGGTCCATGATCTCCGCGATCTCGTTGTAGGAATAGCCTTCCACGTGGCGCAGCAGCGTCACCTCCCGGTAGTGCGGCCGCAGCCTCCCGATCGCGCTCTCGATCTGGCTGCCGAGTTCCTTGTTCTCCACGTAGGCGTCGGGCCGTTCGTCCCTCGACTCGACGACGGGTTGCGTCCTTGCCTGGGCCTCTTCCGTCATCGCGTGGTGGGATCCCTGCAGCGAAACCGTATCGATCCGCTTCCGGCGCAGGTGGTCGATGGTGAGGTTGTGGGCGATCTTGAAGATCCAGCTGGAGAACTTGTAGCTGGGATTGTACTTGTCGATCGCCCGGAAGGCCCGTATGAACGTCTCCTGGGACAGGTCCTCCGCCAGGGCCCGATCCCGCACCATGCGGTAGACCACCGAGAAGACCGGCCGCTCGTATCTTTGCAGCAGTTCCCTGAACGCGCTTTCGCGGCCGGCGGCGGCCTGTGCCGCGAGTGCCTTGTCGTCAGGGGAAGGATTGTTCAACAGGTTCGTTGCGTTTCGCGGGCGCGGATTCCCGGCGCCGAGAGGCGCGGAGTGCGGCCGCTGGAACGTATCGTGGATTCCAATATACTCGAACGGGGGTTCCGACCTTGACCGCCCCACCCCGGGCCGACCCGGCCAGTGGCCGCGAACGCGCCGCCCAGGTGCGCACGATCTTCAGCGAGATCGCCCACCGCTACGACCTTCTCAACCACGTCCTGAGCCTGAACATCGACAGGAGGTGGCGTCGGCGGGCCGTCGCCGCGCTCGACTGGGAGCGCGCGCCCGGGGGGACCTACCTGGACGCCTGCGCCGGCACCTTCGACCTTGCGCTTACACTCGCCGGCCGGAAGGGGTTCCAGGGTTGCGTGATCGGTGCGGACTTCGCCCTGCCGATGCTGGAGCGCGGCCTCGCCAAGATCGATGGCCACCCGGTCGACCCCGTGTGCGGCGACACGCAATACCTGCCGTTCCGCAACGGTTCGTTTTCAGGCGCGATGGTGGGATTCGGGGTGCGAAACCTGTCCGATCTCGCGGCCGGGTTCGGGGAGCTGAGCCGGGTCCTGGAGCCGGGGGGCCGGCTCGTGATCCTGGAGTTCACGGTGCCTCCCGGAAGGATTCTCCGCGCGGCGTACATGGTGTACTTCAACCACATCCTGCCGCGCGTGGGGCGGCTGGTGTCGGGGCATCCGTGGGCGTACAGCTATCTGCCCAGGTCGGTGCGGGACTTTCCGGGCCCGGACGCGCTGGCGGAGCTGCTGCGCGGCGCCGGCTTCGATTCGGTGGAGTGGCGTCTGGTCAGCGGGGGAATCGCGGCGGTTCATGTGGCGGCGAAGGCTGCCGGGGCGGGGGCGGGGGATCCTCCTCCAGGATCGTGACGTTGCCCAGCTCCCGGGGGGAGCCGTCGAAGCGGGTCGTGTCGCCCAGGAGCAGGATCGTCATGCGGTCCGGGTCGAGCTCGGCACGGAACACATCGTGGACGCCATCGGGCGTGACCTGCTGGATGCCCCGCAGGTACCGTTGCAGCCAGTCCTCGGGGAGATCCAGCGTACGGTAGGTCATGCTGCGGGCGACCACCTGCCCCGGCGTGCCGAAGTTGAAGACGAAGCCGTTGACCGCCTCGTCGACGACGCGCGACACCTCTTCCCCGGAGGGCGGCGCGTCCCTCATGGACCCGAGCACTTCGAGCAGGAGCCGGGCCGCGGCCAGCGTACTCTCCGGCCTGGTCCGCGTCACGGCGCCGATCAGTCCGTCGTTCTTCCTGGACGTGGTCCATAGCGACGATGCACCGTACGCCATCCCCTCCCGGGTCCGCACCTCGGTGTTGAGGCGGCTGGAGAGTCCCGAAGCCCCCAGAATCGAATTGCCGATGCGCGAGGCGAAGTAGGCGGAGGTGTCGCCCTGGCGCAGCGAACTGGAGTGCGCGGCGATCACCACGCTCTGCTCGATCGCCTTGTGCATGACGAACACGCCCGGCTCGCGACGGATATCGGGGGTGGGGTACTCCGCGAGGTTGCCGGAACAGGGCGGCCAGTCCGACAGGATCTCTTCGAGCAGCGCCTTGGCACGGTCCCACTCCACATCGCCGGCCACGCCCAGCACCATGTTCCCGGGACAGGTGACCGCCTCGTGAACATGGCGCAGCCGCTCCTCCGCCAGGTCGCCGGGCTCGAGATCGTCGGCGGTCATCTCCCAGCCGACGGGGTGGTCGCCGTACATGAGCCGGTTGAAGCGGCTGTACGCCAGAGACGCGGGATCGTCGCCGCGCCGCCGCACGCGCTCCAGTTCCGCGCCCCTCCAGAGCTCGACCTGGGCCGAATCGAACCGGGGCTCGCGCAGCATCTCCGCCCAGAGCGGCACGGCCTCGTCCAGGTGCTCGGTCAGGGAATTGACCCATGAAGAGGCGCTCCCGCCCCCCTGTCCGAAGCTCATCGCCAGCGCGAGCGACTCAATGCGCACGTCGACCGAATCGGGCGGCAGGGATGCCGTCCCGCCGCTGCGAAGCAGGTTGGGCATGGACGAGGCAGCCGCCAGGTAGTCGCGGGGAAGGTTGCCCACCCCTCCCTTGAAGACGGCGTAGAAGGTGACCAGCGGCAGCTCGTCGTTCGGCATGAAGTAGACGGGCACGCCCCTGACGGTTTCCTCGCGGGGCCGGATCGGGGTGAAGCGAAGCTCGGGGACCTCGAGGGACGCGATCCGATCGCGCACGGACTGCTGCGCGGCACCCTGGCCGGGCGCAACGAGGACAGCCAGCGTTGCGGTAACGGCTACCGTCCGCACGCACCTGCCGACGTACCCGTGCCTCACGGCGAGCCCCCCTTTCGCACCATCGTGGCCACCGTCCGGGTGCCTGGGTTCAGATACTTCACGGCAACCCTCTGAACGTCCTCGGGCGTGACCTCCAGGATCCGCCGGGAAAGCCGGAAGGTCTCGCGCCAGTCCCCGAACATGGCCTCCGACTCGGCCAGCTGCATGCCCAGTTGCAGGCTCGACGACAGCCGGCGGAACTCGCCGGCACTGATCTGGTTCTTGATCCGGGTTAGCGCGGCCTGGTCGGGCGGACGTGATCGTATATCGTCCAATTCCTGATAGATAGCGAGTTCCAGCTCATGCGTCGTGTGAGGATCTCTGGGGACCGCGGTCACCATGAACAGCCCCGGGTGCGCGAAAGCAGGACCCAGGTACGCGGAGACGTGGATGGCTGATCGGTCCCCGGCGACCAGCCGCCTGTAGAGCCGCGTGCTCCTGCCCGCCGTGAGCAGCGACGCCAGCATCTGGAGCGCGGGTGCGTCCTCGTGAAGTCCCGACACCGCCCGCCACCCGATCATCAGCCGCGGCTCGGCATCGAATTCGACGGTGACGCGGCGCTCGCCGGCCTGCTCGGGCTCGCGCGCCAGAACCGGCGGCGCCGGACGCCCCGACGGCACCGCGCCGAAGTACTCCTCCGCCCACGCCACGACCCGGTCCGGGTCCACGTCGCCGACGATGGCGGCCACTGCATTGCGGGCGCCGTAGTAGTCGCGGAAGTACTCGGCCACCTGGCCGCGCGACATGTACTCCAGGTCGGCCGCGTGACCGATCACGGGGACACCGTAGGGGTGCACCTGGAAGGCGGTGGCCAGCAGGGCAGTCTGGACGATCCCGCCCGGACTGGTTTCCAGACGCATGCGCCGCTCCTCGTACACCACGTCCAGCTCGGTATGGAAACCGCGCAGCACCGGGTTTTGCATGCGGTCGGACTCGAGGGCGAACCACAGTTCGAGCCGGTTCGCGGGAAGCTCGATGAAGTACCGCGTAGCCTCGTACGAGGTGGTGGCGTTGAGCCCCCGGCCCCCGGCGGACGACAGAATGCGGGCGTATTCGTTGGGGACGGCGTAGGCCTCGGCCTGGTCCTCGAACGAGTCCAGGGCTTCGGTGAAGTGCCGCACGCGGGCGGTGTCGGGGCGGGGACGGGCGAGCTCGGCGAGGAGCGAGTCGTGGGCGGCGTCGGCGGCGGCGAGGAGGGGCGCTTCCAGCGTGGGATCGGTGGTGCCGATCTCGCGGGAGCCCTTGAAGAGCATGTGCTCCAGGACATGCGCGATCCCGGTGTTGCCGAGGTGCTCGTTGACCGAGCCGACGGGGTAGTGGACGACCAGGGAGACGGTGGGTGCCTGGCGGCGCGGCAGGATGAGGAAGGTCATGCCGTTGTCGAGGACATGCCGCACGACGGGGAGCTGCTCGCCGGGGGCGGGGGTGGGGGATGGGGTCTGGGCCGCGAGGGGCGCGGTGGGGAGGAGGGGGAGGGGGGAGAGGGGGGAGAAGAAGAGGGGGGAGAAGAAGAGGGGGAGGGGGATGAGGAGGATGAGGGAGATGGGGAGGGGGAAGAAGAGGAGGGTGTTGGGGATGGGGAGGAAGGGTGGGGTGGTGTCGGCGAGGAAGCGGTGGAGGCGGTGGAGCCGTGTGGCCGGTCGCGCGCGCGCGTCGTCGCGGCGGGCGTCGTGCGATCCGCCTGGGGCCATAACGGGTAGGCTCACCTGAGCGCGCTCCCGTCCTGGCAGTGCGGGCACACGAAGGCCGACCGGCCTCCGAAGACGATCCGCTCGATGGACGTGCCGCAGCGGGTGCACGGCTCGCCTTCGCGGCCGTAGGCGTGGAGCGCGCGGCCGAAACGGCCCTCTTCGCCGTTGGCGTCGCGGTAGTTGCGCAGCGTGGTGCCGCCTGCCCGTATCGCGTTTCGCAGGACGCGCCGGAGTGACCGGTGCAGTCTGGCGGCGGCGGCCGCGCCGATCGCGTTGGCGGGGGTTTGGGGGTGGATGTGGGCGAACCAGAGTGCCTCGACCGCGTAGATGTTTCCCACACCGGCGACGCGGCGCTGATCGAGGAGGAGTGACCGGATTGGGGACCTCGAACGGGCCAGAATGCGACGCAATCGTTCCCCCGTGAAGCCGCGCGCCAGCGGCTCCGGGCCCAGACGGCGGGACCACCGGGTCCACTCGGCGGCCGGGACCACCGCAAGGCAGCCGAAACGGCGCACATCGTCGTAGATCATCCACCCGCCGTCTTCGAGGTGGAAGACGACGGCAGGGTGGGTGGAACTCGACTCCGCTTCGGTGTCCATTCCCGTCATGAAGCGGCCGCTCATCCCCAGGTTGACCACCAGGCGCATCGAATCCGCGAAGGTGAAGACCACGTTCTTCCCCCGCCGCCCCACCCCCCGGAACTCCCGCCCGGCCACCGCCGCGGCAAATGGCTCCACCGGACCCCGCACCACGTCCTCCCGCACCACCTCGACACGCCGGACGACCCTGCCCGGAAGGACGGAATCCAGCCCCCTCGCAATGGTCTCGGCTTCGGGGAGTTCAGGCAACGCACCAGCCTTCCGTGGAGGGGACACTGTCCGCGGGTTGTCCGCCCCCGCCGAAACCGGGAATCCCCGCCACCTCTCCTACTCCAGCGCCACCGCGGTCCCGCTGGTGGAGACCATGAGCATCCCGCCCGTCTTGCCCAACACCTCATAGTCCAGGTCCACCCCGATGACCGCGTTGGCACCACGCGCGCGCGCCTCGGCCGACATCTCGCGCAGAGCCTCCTCGCGCGCCTCGCGAAGGCTGTTCTCATACGCCTTGGAGCGTCCGCCCACGATGTCCCGGAATCCCGCCATGATGTCCTTGAAGACGTTCGCGCCGATGATCGCCTCTCCCGTCACGATCCCCAGGTATTCGCGGACCCGGTGGCCTTCGAGTGTTGGTGTTGTTGTGATGACCATGATTGCCTTTCTTCTCCTTGATCTGGTTTTGACTTCCCGCACCTTACGGGTTCCAACCTGACTAACTTACTTGACTAACTTCGCCGCTCCTCCTCGCGCCAGCCGATGTCACGGCGGAAGTACTTGCCCTCGAATGCGATCGCGTCCGCGGCCCGGCGGCTGCCCTCGCACGCACGGCCGAAGTCCGGCGCCACCGCCGTCACCGCCAGCACCCGTCCCCCGGAGGTGACCAACCGGCCATCCTCCAGCGCAGTCCCGGCATGAAAGACGTAGACACCGTCCCCCATCTCCGGAATCGACACCGGCGCACCTCTGCCATACGACCCCGGATACCCGGACGCGGCCAGAACAGTCGTCACCGCCGCCCCGTCGGCAAACACCGGCTCATGCCCGCCCAGCAGCCCCCCACCCCCCGCCACCGCCATCATCGGCTCGAGCAGCGAAGACTCCAGCAACGGCAACACCGCCTGCGTCTCCGGATCGCCGAAGCGGCAGTTGAACTCGACCACCTTCGGCCCGTCGACCGTGATCATCAGTCCCGCATACAGCAGGCCCCGGAACGGACACCCCGCCTCCGCGAGCGCCCTCAACACCGGCGCCACGACCGCATCCCCCACCTCCGTCATGAGCCCGTCGGTCACGAACCCGACCGGCGCGTACGCCCCCATCCCCCCGGTGTTCGGCCCGGTGTCGCCCTCGCCGATGCGCTTGTGGTCCTGCGAGGGCAGCAGCGTCACATACTTCTCGCCGTCCGCGATGCAGAAGACCGACAACTCCTCGCCCTCCATGAACTCCTCGATCACCACGCGGCTCCCCGCCTCCCCGAACGCCCCCCCGAGCATCTCGCGCGCAGTCCGCACTGCCTCCGCCACCGTCGCGCACACCACCGCCCCCTTGCCCGCGGCCAGACCCGACGCCTTCACCACCACCGGCGCCCCCCACGCCTCGATGCACGTGGCCGCCCGGTCCGCATCCGTGTGCACCTCGTACCCCGCGGTCGGCACTCCGGCGCCCGCCATCAGATCCTTCGCAAAGGCCTTGCTGGACTCGATCCGCGCGGCCCCCGCCGACGGCCCGAACACGGGAACCCCGCACTCTTCCAGCCGATCCGCAAGCCCCGCCGCAAGCGGCCCCTCGGGCCCAACGACCGCGAGATCGATCCGCTCCGCAGCCGCCCACACCGACAGCCCCACCGCATCCCCCGGCGCGATGTCCACGGCCGTGCACTCGCCCGCCATCCCCCCGTTCGGCCTTGTCACGTAGAAGCTCGCGCCAGGCGCGTCACGACGGAGCTTCCAGAGCAGCGTGTGCTCCCGCCCGCCGTTGCCCGCAATCAGAATACGCATCGGCCCCCGGTCACTTCTTGAAGGAGTCCATGAAGCTGCCGCCCACCCGCTTCGCCGCGTCCGCCATCTGGTCCATGAAGTCCTTCGCGCCCTCCTTGTAGGCGTCCGCCGCCTCGGACACATCCTCGGCGTAGGTCGGGTCGGGGTCGCCGCGGCGCTGGTAGTCGCCCCTGAGTACCCGGTCGTACTCGCCCGCCTCGATCCAGGCACGCACCTCGGCCAGCCTGAGCACCCAGAACGGATGGGTCTCGCCGAGCAGGTTCAGGACCTTGAACACCTGATCGGCCATGTCCCCCGAGACCTGGTATTCCTCCGCCTGGCGAATGAACTCGGGGAGCGATGTCTCTTCGTCCTCACCGCCGCCGGCCATCTTGAGCATCGACGACATGACCGTCTCAGGATCCTGGATCGCCAGCAGCCCCGCCCGGTCCGCCGACAGCTCACTCTTGCGATTCCACTCCAGCAGCCCCACGAGAATGGCCCGCGCCGCAAGTCCCACGATCGGAAATCCGATCCCGGCGAGAATCACCAGGAGCGCGGTCATCGTCTTGTACAGAACGTGGTCGCTCATGACGTGGCCGACCTCGTGGCCGAGCACGTAGGCGACCTGCTCGTCTGAAAGGAGCAGGAGCGAGCCCGAATTCATGATGATAAAGGGCTCCTTCATGCCGTAGGCGCCGGCGTTCACGACCGGGTTCTGGGACACGAAGAGCGGGTAGCGCGTGGGCGTGTCGAGGGTGTCGCAGACCTCGCAGTAGAGGTCCCAGATGCGCGGAAACTGGTTGGGTCCCACCCGCACCGCGTTCGCCTGGAATGCCAGCCGGATGGGCTTCTCGCCGAAGAAGCCGAAGAGCGCGCGCAGCACCTGGTCGAAGAGGGGGAGCTTGCGGAGCGCGGCGAGGGCGGCGCGGTCGGCCGGGTGTTCCCAGACCCTGGACGAGATGTCGGTGAGGACGCGTTTCGTGCGGGTGTCGTCGCCGTTTCCGCCTTCGCCGCCGTTGCCGGAGCCGTTGCCGTAGTCGTAGTCAAAATCGTATTCGGTCATGTCTTATCCCTCAGGTGAGTGCATGTTGCGAGGCGGGACGCCGGTCACGGTTTCCCATACGAAGGGCCCGGGTCAGGTCTTCCAGAAGGTCGTCGCAGTCCTCGACGCCCGCGGACAGGCGCACCAGGCCGTTGGTGATGCCCATGCGCAGCCGCTCGGGCTCGGGAACCGACGCGTGGGTCATGAGCGAGGGGACGCAGATCATGGACTCGACGCCGCCCAGGCTCTCGGCCAGGCGGAAGATGCGGGTCCCTTCGGCCAGCTGCCTGGCGTCGTCCTCGGCGAGCTCCGCCGATACCATGCCCGTGAACCCGGTCATCTGGCGGTGGGCCAGGGCGTGTTCCGGATGGGAGGAGAGACCGGGGTAGTGGACGGCGCGGACCGCGGGGTGGGTTCGCAGGAACTCGGCGATCCGCATGCCGTTCTCGTTGTGGCGGGCCATGCGCAGGTGAAGGGTTTTCGTGCCGCGGAGCGTCAGCCAGGAATCCATGGGACCCGGGATGGGGCCGGTGGACTTGCGCACGAAGTGGATCTCCCCGGCCAGGGCGTCGTCGTCGAGGACCAGGATGCCCCCGAGCACGTCGGAGTGGCCGTTCAGGTACTTGGTGGTCGAGTGGACGACGATGTCGGCACCCAGAGTGAGCGGCTTCTGGTTGCAGGGAGACGCGAAGGTGTTGTCGACGCAGAGGATCGCGCCGGCCGCGTGCGCGATATCGGCGGCCGCGGCGATGTCGGTGATCCGCATGAGGGGGTTCGTGGGAGTCTCCAGGTGGACCAGGCGGGTCGCGCCGGGACGGATGGCGCCCTGGAGCGCGCCGGGGTCGCGGGAATCGACCAGCGTGACCTCGATCCCCAGCCGGTCGAGCACCTGGGTGAACATGCGCGTGGTGCCGCCGTATAGGTTCTCCTCGCTCACGATGTGGCCGCCCGCGGCGACCACCTTGGCCACGCATTCGATGGCGGCCAGTCCGCTCGAGAATGCGACGCCGTGGGCGCCCTCCTCCAGCGCCGCGATGTTGGCTTCGGATGCCTCGCGGGTGGGGTTCTGCAGGCGCGCGTATTCGTATCCCTTGTGGCGTCCGATCCCGTCCTGCACGTAGGTGGAGGTCTGGAAGACCGGGGCGGTGAGCGCGCCGGTGACGGCCTCGGGGGACTGGCCCGCGTGAACGCAGCGGGTGTCGAATCGGTCCGTCGGGTCGGACAAGGCGGCTGTCTCCAGGGGGGTGGGGGAGGGTGGCGTGGGGGTGTGGGTGACGTATGAATCTAGCTTGTGGGAGGTAGCCTGGGGTACCATGGACGGTGGGAAGCCACACCGTAGCAACCGATCCGACGAGGTCGGTCATCCAATTGGGTGGATGCGTGGGACCGGAGTTGGGCGGAACACCAGATGAGGAGGGGTACGAATGAGGTGTATGGGGATTTACATAGTCGCGGCGGCCTTCGTGCTCGCGCCGGCGGCTGGCGCGGCAAGCCAGGAGACCGTGGGCCCGACCGGGATCCGTGTCGTGATCCGCGACAGCGCGGGCATCCGCATCGTCGAGAACGCGCGGCCGCCGGAGGGGTCGCGGCTGGACTGGCGGCTGGGGCCGGAGCCGCTCGTGTCGATCGGGAAGATGGAGGGCGAGGACCCCTACCTGTTCGAGCGAGTCTTCGGTGCCCTGATGCTCTCCGACGGGCGGATCGTGATCGGGGACGATGGAGCGAAGGAGTTGCGGGTCTTCGACCAGGATGGAATCCACCTGGAGACCTGGGGGGGCTGGGGGGAAGGGCCGGGGGAGTTTGGTGGCGGCCAGCTCTGGGGGATGGCTGCGCTGCCGGGTGACTCGATCATCGTAATGTACTTCTTGTACCCGGAGCTGACCGTGTTCGGCCCGGACGGGGAGTTCGTGCGACGCTTCATACCGGAGAGGAGCCGGTGGGACTACTGGGATCGGCGTGGTCATCTGTCGCCGCTCTCGGTGTCGCGCCATGGGCTGATTCTGGCTGGCCAGGACGATGTCTATTTCGACCCCGCGGATGTGGAAGTCTGGGACGCGGGAGGGGGCCTGCGCGGTTCCCTCGGGGCTCATCCCGGCCGGGAAGCGGTCCGTGAAGCGGGTGAAGAGCCCCGGGGAGTGATGTTCAGCAATTACGTGTTCCGGCGACCTTGGGGCGACCTCTTCATCATCACTCCGAACCACCGCTACGAGTTCCGGGCGTTCGCGCTGGACGGCTCGCTGGCCCGGGTCGTCCGCATGGACCACGAACCGCGCGCGCCGACCGAGGCGCAGGTCGAGGCGTACATCGAACAACAGCTGTCCTGGATTCCCAGCGAGCGGACGGATCAACTGAGGGAGCGCCGCAGGGAGTTGCGCTCCACGCCGGTCGCCGAGCACCTGCCCGCCTTCGCTGCCGTCAGGGCCGACGCCGCGGACCACCTCTGGGTCTACGAATACGAGGCCATTGGAGAAGAGACGCCCGGCACGCTCTTCAACATCTTCGATGCCGAGGGCCGGGTGCTGGGGTTCTTCGAAACCCCGGAGGGGATGGGGCTGCTGGAGATCGGCGAGGACTACATCCTTGCCCGCGTCAGGGACGAATTGGGGGTGGACTACGTGCAGTTGTGGCCGCTGGATCGGGGGAGTGGCTGAGGAATATGGGTCATATGGGCGTGATGACCCATATCTCCCATATCGACCGGAGTTAGTCCCCCAGTTCCTCCACAAAGCGCCGACCCGCGGCGGTGAAGGGCGAGTGGCCAACCCCGCCATTCTTTGTCCCGCCCCCCGTCGGCGCTAGCTTAGCGTCAAGGCCCCGAACCACACGCACCCCCCGTCCCCGCCAGCGACCGCGCCCCACCACCATGCCGATCCGTCTCCCGTCCGACCTCATGGTCAGCGTGTCCGGCTTCCGGGGCCGAGTCGGCGAAAGCGTGACCCCGGAGCTCTTTGCGGCCCTCGCCGCTGCGTATGGCTCGTTCCTGCGCGAAGAGGGCGACGGCGACCACATCATCGTCGGACGGGATTCGCGGACATCCGGACCGATGCTGGTGCGGGCCGTCGTCGCCGGACTGCTCTCCGCCGGGTGCAGGGTGACGGAGCTCGGGATCGTGCCCACGCCCACGCTGATGCTGGCCGTGCGCGAAACAGGGGCTGCGGGGGGACTCGGGGTGACCGCGAGCCACAACCCCGCCGAGTGGAACGCGCTCAAGTTCGCGGTCAAGGGCGGGACCTTCCTGCCTCCCGACCGCATGGAGCGCTTCCAGGCCCTGGTCCGTGACGGGGACCCCACTCGCGCCCCATGGGACGGGATCGCCGAACCTTCCCGCGACGATTCCTGGCCGGAACGCCACCTCGAACGCATCCTCGACCTTCCCTTTCTGGACGTCGAGCGGATCCGCGCGCAGCGCATGGGGGTCGCGCTGGATTGTGTGAACGGCGCGGGGGGCGTGATCATGCCGGAGTTGCTCGCGCGCCTGGGGTGCGAGGTTCACGGCACCGGTCTCGAACCCCACGGCCGTTTCCCGCGCGACCCGGAACCCACGGCCGCGAACCTGAGCGGGCTGGGCGATCTCGTCACCGCCACCGGCGCCCGGATCGGCCTCGCCGTAGACCCCGACGCGGACCGGCTTTCCCTGGTGGACGAACGGGGCCGCCCACTCGGCGAGGACCTGACCCTTGCGCTGGCCACCGATGTCGTGCTCGAGCGCCAACCCGGCCCCGTCGTGACCAACCTGTCGACCAGCCGGGTGCTCGATGACGTGGCCGCGAAGCACGGCTGCCGCGTGATTCGTGCGCCGGTGGGCGAGATCAACGTGGTCGTGCGCATGATGGCTGAGGAGGCGGTGGTGGGGGGGGAGGGGAACGGCGGGGTGATCGTGCCCGCACTCCACCACACTCGGGATGCGCCGGCGGGGGCCGCGCTCCTTCTCCAATACCTGGCCGACGAGCCCGGTGTCGCCCTCTCTGAACGGATCGCCCGCCTTCCCTCATACCGCATCGTCAAGGAGAAGGTGAGGTTCCCGCGCGACCGTCTGGACGACGCCTACACGGCCCTCGTCCACCACCTCCCGGCGGGTGACGGCGACCGGAGCGACGGGCTGCGCATGGAATGGCCGGCGGAGTCCAGCTGGCTCCACGTCCGGCCCTCGGGCACCGAACCGGTTGTCCGCCTGATCGCCGAGGCCCGCGAGTCCGCTTCCGCCCGCGCGCTCGTGGACGGCGCCCGTCACACCCTCGAAACCGTGGCGAACGCCTGACATGTGCGGCATCATCGGCTACGTGGGCCCTCGCCCTGCCGGCCCCATCCTCATGGAGGGGCTGAAGCGCCTCGAATACCGTGGCTACGACTCCGCCGGGCTGGCGATCCTGTCCCCCGAAGATGCCCTGACCGTCGAGAAACAGCCCGGCAAGATCGCCGAACTGGAAGATTCCCTCAACGGCCGGCTCCCATCCGGCAGCTGCGGAATCGCGCACACCCGCTGGGCCACGCACGGTCCCCCCACCCACGCCAACGCCCACCCCCACCAGTCGCCCACCGGAGATATCGCCCTCGTCCACAACGGGATCATCGAGAGCGCGACGCACCAGCGACCTTGGCTGCGCGACATGGGATACGAATTCCGCAGCCAGACCGATACCGAAGTGCTGGTCCACCTCATCGACCTGGCCTTTCGCGACACCGACCTCCTTGAGGACGCGGTCGCGGCCGCCCTGGCGCGTATCGAAGGGACGTACGGGATCGCCGTCGTGAGTTCCCGCGACCCCGGAAAGATCGTGGTGGCACGTCACGGCAGCCCCGTCCTGCTCGGCATCGGCGGCACGGACGAGTACTTCGTGACCTCCGACGCGGCGGCCGTCGTCGCCCACACCCAGCGCGTGGTGCGTCTGCGCGACGGGGACTCGGCCGTCCTGAGCCGGGACGGATACCGCACCTTCGACCCGGCGCGTCGCGCGGTCCGCAGGGGGGCGCAGATCGTCACCTGGAGCGCTGAGGAGATCGGGAAGGGCGGCTACGACCACTACATGTACAAGGAGATCCAGGAGCAGCCGTCGTCGCTGCGCGATGTCATGCGTGGCCGGCTCCTGGAAGAGGAGGGGGGATCCCGGTTGGGCGGTCTGGCCAAGGCGGAGAAGGACCTCCTCGCCGCGGACAGGATCGTCATCACCGCCTGCGGCACCTCCTGGCACGCCGGACTGATCGGCGCCTACATGCTCGAGGAACTGGCCCGGATCCCGGTCACGGTGGAATACGCGTCGGAATTCCGCTACCGGAACGCGGTCCTGACCCCCGGCACGCTGGTGCTGGGAATCAGCCAGTCCGGCGAGACCGCCGACACCCTGGCCGCGCTGCGGGAGGCACGGCGGCGCGGCTGTCGCACCATGGGAGTCGTCAACGTGGTGGGCTCCAGCATCGCCGCCGAGACGGACTTCGGCACCTACCTTCATGCGGGACCGGAGATCGGCGTTGCCTCGACCAAGGCCTTCTCCAGCCAGATCGTCGCGCTGGCGCTCTTCACTCTCTACCTGGCGCGGCGGCGCACCATGTCGATTCTCGAGGGACGCGAGATGGTGCGGGCGCTCAAGGAGTTGCCCGGCAAGGTTGAGGAAGCGCTCGAGGTCGACGGGCAGATCCGGAAGCTCGCACGCATGTACCAGGACGCCCCCAACTTCCTCTATCTGGGCCGGGGCTACCAGTTCCCGGTGGCCCTCGAGGGCGCTCTCAAGATGAAGGAGGTAAGCTACATTCACGCAGAAGGTTATCCCGCTGCCGAGATGAAGCACGGACCCATCGCGCTGATCGACGAAAACATGCCCGTGGTGGTGCTCGCGCCACGCGATGCAGTGTACGCCAAGACCCTGTCGAACATCGAGGAGGTGCGCGCGCGGCACGGGCGCGTCATCGCGGTGGTCAACGACGAGAACGACGAGGTGACCGCCCACGCCGACGAGCGCATCGTCGTCCCGTCCACGATTCCGGCGCTCATGCCCGTTCTGGCCACCGTGCCGCTGCAGCTGCTGGCCTATCATGTGGCGGTGCTTCGCGGCTGCGACGTGGACCAGCCGCGCAACCTGGCCAAGTCGGTGACGGTCGAGTGAGGGTCGTCCTGCAGCGGGTCTCGGAGGCGTCGGTGCGCATCGAGGGTGAGACCGTGGGCGCGATCGGGCCGGGGCTTGTGGTGCTGGCCGGGTTTCACAACGGGGACGACGGCGACACGGTGACGTGGATGGCGGAGAAGCTGGCGAATCTGCGCATCTTCGCCGACGAGCGGGGGCGCATGAACCGGTCTCTGCTCGACATGGGTGGCGAGGCGCTGGTCGTGAGCCAGTTCACGCTGTACGGCGACGCGCGCAAGGGGCGCCGGCCCTCGTTCATCAAGGCGGCGCGGCCCGAGACCGCGGTGCCGCTCTACGAGGCCTTCGTCGCGGCGCTGGAGCGGCTTCTGCCGGACCCGGTGCAGACCGGGAGGTTCGGCGCGGTGATGGATGTGGCGCTGGTCAACGACGGTCCGGTCACGCTGGTGATCGAACGGTGAGGCGTTCGCGCGGTGTCCCGGTGGTGCTCGCTTCGGCGTCCCCGCGCCGGGCCGCGGTCCTGCGCATGCTGGGCCTTTCGGCCAGGGTGGTTCCGGCGGGGGTGGAGGAGCGCCGAGGCGCCGTCGAGTCCCCGCACGGATATGTGGAGCGGTTGTCGCGTGAGAAGGTCTCGGAGGTGGTGGCCGACTACCCGGACTCGCTGGTGGTGGGGGGGGACACGGTCGTGGTGCTGGACGGGCGGGTTCTGGAGAAGCCGGACGGGCCCGCCCACGCCGTTGAGATGCTGACTTCGCTCGCGGGTCGTACACACCGTGTGTATAGCGGGTTGGCGGTGGCGGCGAATGGGAAGGTGGAGTCGCGCGTGGCCCGGGCCGGGGTGACCTTCCATCCGGTGACCCGGGAGCTGATCGAGCGGTACGTGGAAACGAGGGAGCCGCTCGACAAGGCGGGAGCGTACGGGATTCAGGGGTATGGCGCGGCCCTGGTGGACCGGATCGTGGGGGACTATTTCACGGTGGTGGGGTTGTCGGTGGCGGCGTTTATGGGTCTTCTGCCGCGCGTGGGGCTGGAGTATTGGCCGGGTAGGGTGGTGCCGGTCTCGGAGGGGTCGGTGGAGGAGGGGAACTGATGAGCGCTGGAGCGGTGCTGGCGCTGGACCAGGGGACGACCGGGTCGGCGGCGCTGGTGGTGTCGGCCGACGGTGAGCTGCTCGGACGCGCCTACTCCGAGTTCGCGCAGCACTTCCCGCGTCCAGGGTGGGTCGAGCACGACGCGGAGGAGATCTGGAAAGTGACGGCCAGGGTGGCCCGGGAGGCGATCGCGGCCGCGGGGGTGGAGGTGGCGGGGGTGGGTGTCACGAACCAGCGTGAGACGGTGGTCGCGTGGGATCCGGAGACGCTGGAGCCGCTCCGCCGCGCGATCGTCTGGCAGGACCGCCGCACCTCCGGGCTGTGCCGTTCGCTCAAGGACGCAGGGCACGAGGAGATGGTTCGCCGTCGTACCGGGCTGCTCCTGGACCCGTACTTCTCCGGGACCAAGCTGCGCTGGATCTTCGAGGATGATCCGGAGCTGGCCGAGCGGGTCCGGTCGGGAGCGCTGGCCGTCGGCACCATCGACAGTTGGCTCGTCGCCCGCTTGACCGAAGGCGCGGTCCACGCAACCGACCCCACCAACGCGTCACGCACGCTCCTCTACGACCTGGACGAAGGCGACTGGAACGACGAACTCCTCGACCTCATGGGAGTCCCCCGCAGTGTCCTGCCCGAAATCCGCCCCAGCTCCAGCGACTTTGGTGTGACCGACGGTGACGCACTGGGCATCGAAGTCCCCATCGGCGGTGTAGCGGGGGACCAGCAGGCCGCTCTTTTCGGCCAGGGCTGTTGGGAAGCCGGCACCGGGAAATGCACCTACGGCACCGGCGCGTTCCTCCTGTTCAACACGGGCAAGCGACGCATCGCGTCCAGCCATGGCCTGCTCACGACGGCTGCCTGCGACGCCCACGGAGGCCCCGCCTTCGCCCTGGAGGGATCGATCTTCGTGGCGGGCGCGGCGATCCAGTGGCTGCGCGATGGCCTGGGGATTCTGGAGCACGCGGCCGACAGCGAGGAGATGGCCCGCTCGGTGGACGGAAACGACGGCGTGTACCTGGTTCCGGCCTTCGTCGGGCTGGGGGCGCCGCACTGGCGGCCGGAGGCCCGGGGAACCATCACCGGGCTGACGCGCGGGACCACGCGGGCGCACCTTGTTCGCGCGGCCCTCGAAGCGATGGCCTACGGGACGCGCGAGGTCGTGGACGCCATGGAGCGCGACGCGGGGCTGCGGGCGGGGGGGCTGAGGGTGGACGGGGGTGCGACGAAGAACGATTGGCTGCTGGAGTTCACGGCGGGGATTCTGGGGGTTCCGGTGAGCCGCCCGGAGATGGTCGAGACGACCGCGCTGGGGGCGGCCGGGCTGGCGGGGCTTCACATCGGAGTGTGGGGGGAACCGGAGGACTTCGCGGCCGCGTTCGCATCGGGCCGGACCTTCGAGCCGAAGCTGAATTCGGTGGAGCGGAAGCGGTTGATCGCCGGGTGGGAGGCGGCGGTGCGGGGGACGCTCGCCGTGCCAAACCCGGACGCGTAGCTTGTCCCCATGAGAATCGCTTCTGCCCTGCTCTTCGCCCACGTTGTAGTCCACCCCACCCCGACGCCCCTTCCCGCCCAGGAACCGGAACAGGTGTCCGGCGAGGTAACCTGCGCCGAATGCGTCATCACGCTCGACACCCTTGTGACCTTTGGCGGACTCGACGGACCCGGGCTGGATGTAATATCGATTTTCTCGAGTTTCGCCGTGGACCGGCGGGGTCGCATCCTGGTGAGCAATGAGGCGGAGATATCGGTGTTCGATTCGACCGGCAGATACCTGCGGACCGTCGGGGGACGAGGGGAAGGCCCCGGGGAGTACGAGCATATCTCGCACATTAGCGTGGGCCCCCGATACATCCACGTGTTCGAGTATCACAAGGGTCGGACGATGCTGGACTACGACTTCCAGGTGGTCCGCACCGACCGGTTTCCGGGACAGATCCTGTATGCCGCCGTATTGAGCGATGACGTGGCCGTGTTCGCAAGTGACCTGCTTCACATACTCCGGCCCACGGGGGAGTTGACCTCCCAGCCATCGCTCCGGGCAACGAGGCCGGCCCTGGCCGGAAAGGACGGCACGGTATGGGTGGTGGCGTCCGAGATCAACCGACTCAGCCGGTGGGATCTGGTACCGGAGCCGAAGGTGGCCAGGGTGTTCGACCGCCGCGTTCCGGAATTCGACGAAGGCTCGGACGCATTTGCGCCCGCCGGCGTGAGCTCGGCCATGTTGGACGACCAGGGACTTTGGCTTGTGTGGCACACGTCGGACCGTGACCGGACGGAGCCGCTGCCGTCCCTTAGGAACCTGAGATCCGAGCAAATCGACACTGACGAATTGCGCGACAGTTGGCTGGATCTCGTGGATCCCGGCACCGGCCGGACGATCGCGCGCCATTACCAGGACATTGTGCTCGGAGATTTTGCCGGGGGTTCCGGTTATGTGGTCGGGTACGAGGAGACGGATGCCGGGGTGCCGTACCTCCACATCCTGGAGCCGCGGCTGTCCCGGCGCTGACTCGGGTGGAATCGCCAGAACGGGCCAGATGATCGCGAGACCGCGTCCCGGCGAGTGTTGGGACGCGGTCTCGTAGTCCTGTCCCCCAACCCCCCTGCTTGCGTAGATTAGACGCGACCGCGAGTGGTCTCGCTGGACGTAACCAGCCGCGGTCGGCGGGACCGAAAACCATCGGACCATGGGTCTCCGAACGCATGTCCCCACCAGGGACCGGAGCGACAATCGAACATGAAGAATGGACGCTTTTTCGTCGGACTGGTCGGCGTCACGGCCGTCGTGGCCTACCTGATGTGGACCGGAATCAGCGACAGCATGGTGTACTACCTCACCCCGGTCGAGCTCATGGAGCGGGTCGAGGCCGATCCGACCTTCCACGACCTCGGCGTGAAGGTGAGCGGACGGGTGGTGGAGGGATCCTGGACGCGCGAGGACGGCACGAGCGGCGCGCATGAGTTCGTGGTCGCGGATCTGGAGGACACGGAGGCGACCTTCGCCGTCTACTACGACGACGTCGTCCCCGACACCTTCAACGACGAGGCCGAAGTCGTCGTCGAGGGACGGTACGGGTCCGACGGAGTCTTTCGCGCCCACACGGTCCTCACCAAGTGCGGCAGCCGCTTCGAAGCCGCCAAGGAGGATTTGGCGGCCAGTGGATAAGATCCTCCCGGCATTCGAGCGGCGATGCATCTGGGCCGGACCGCTCCGCTCACTGCTGTCGACGTGACGATCCTGGGCGAGATCGCCCTCTGGATCGCCCTCCCCGTCGCCCTTTGGGGCGCGGCCGTCTCGTTCGCCGGGGGCAGGACCGGCCGCGGCGACCTGGTGCTGAGCGGCGAGCGCACCGTCCACGTCGTCACCCTCTTGCTGGTGCTGGTATCGGCGGGGATCATCGCGGCGTTTCTGGGGAACCGGTACGAGTACTACTACGTCGTCAACTACTCGAACCGCGAGCTGGACACCTACTTCAAGATCGCGGGGCTCTGGGCCGGGCAGCGCGGGTCGCTGGTCTTCTGGACGCTGCTCCTCTCCGTCTTCTCGTCGATCGCGGCCTTCGTCAACCGGCGGCGCAACCGGGAGTTCATGCCCTATGTGAGCGGCACGCTTCTCGGCATCCTCTCCTTCCTCCTCATCGTCCTCCTCTTCGCCGACGTCAATCCCTTCGAGCGGCTCGGATTCACGCGCTTCAACGGCTTGGGCCTCAATCCCCAGCTGCAGAACTACTGGATGACCATTCATCCGCCCACCCTGTACCTCGGCTTCACCGCCTTCGCCGTCCCCTTCGCCTTCGCGGTCGCCGCACTCCTCACCGGCCGCCTGGATTCGCGCTGGATCGCGGTCACCCGCCGCTGGATCCTCCTCAGCTGGTTCTTCCTCACCATCGGAATCATCTTCGGCATGCGCTGGGCGTACGAGGAGCTGGGCTGGGGCGGCTACTGGTTCTGGGACCCCGTCGAGAACGCCTCGCTGCTGCCCTGGCTAACCGCCACCGCCTTCCTCCACTCCATCCAGATCCAGGAGAACCGGGGGATGCTGAAGGTGTGGAACATGGTGCTGGTGGTGCTCACCTTCCTGCTCACCATCTTCGCCACCTTCCTCACCCGCTCGGGGCTCATCGAGTCGGTGCACAGCTTCGCCGAGAACCTGACCATCGCCTACATCTTCCTGGGCTTCATGGGCGGGATGGCGATCTTCGCCGCGCTCCTGATCATCCACCGCCTGCCGTCACTCAGGCCCGAGAACCAGATCCAGTCGTTCCTGTCGCGCGAATCGGCCTTCCTCTTTAACAACCTGCTCTTCATCGGGGTCACCTTCGCCGTCATCTGGGGGACGCTCTTTCCCCTCATCACCGAGGGCTTCTTCGGCGAGACGCGCAACGTCGGGCCACCGTACTTCAACCGCGTCAACATTCCCCTCGGCCTGATGCTGCTGGCGCTGATGGGGATCGGGCCGGTGATCGCGTGGCGGCGCGCGTCGAAGCGGAATCTGCGGAAGAACTTCACGTTACCGCTGGCTGCGGGGGTGGCGATCCTTGCGGTGCTGCTGGCCACCGGCGTCCGTCACGGCATGGCACTGGCCACCTTCTCGCTGGCCGCCTTCGTGATGACGATCGTGGTCACCGAGTTCTGGAAGGGGACGAAGGCGCGGGCCCGGATCGCCGGCGAAGGGATCGTGAGCGCGTTTCGCGGCCTGGTGAAACGCAACCGGCGGCGCTGGGGCGGCTACATCGTGCACGCTGGCGTCGTGGTGGTCTTCACCGGGCTGGCGGGGGCGGCCTTCGACGCGCGCGTGGAGCAGGAGATGGTGCCGGGCGAGGCGATGACCGTGCGCTCCGCGCTGGGAGGCGAATACCGCCTGGTCTACGAGAGCCTTTCGCACACGCGCCCCCGCGCGGCCGGGGACGTGCAGGAAAACGACTGGCGCTGGACGGCGCTTCTGACGGCGTACCGCGACGGCGAACGCATCGGCGTCCTGCGGCCGGAAAAGCGTTTCTACCCGGTCATGGAACAGACGTCCACCGAGGTGGGCATCTCCAGTTCGGCGCTCGAGGACCTGTACGTGATCCCCAAGGACCTGGAGACCGGCACCGACCGCGCGACCTTCGAGGTGAAGGTGCTCCCGCTGGTGCCCTGGATCTGGTACGGGGGCATGATCGTGGCGATCGGCGCGCTCGTGGGGCTCTGGCCTCCGCGGGGGGTGCCGGTGCCGTCGGCGGCGCGGGAGAAGTCGGTGCGCAGGCCGGTTCCGGCGGAGGTGACGGGGTGAGGACGCGTCAGGCGGAGCGGGCATGAGCGTAGTCATCGGCGGGGTGCTGCTGGCGGCGGGGGTGCTGCTGTTCGTGCTGGAGCCGGTGTTTTCGGGGAAGAGCGCGCCGATGTACGACGGGGACGATGTGTTCGACGAGGGGGCGGCGCGGCGGCGGGTGGCGCTGACGGCGTTGCGCGATCTGGAGTATGACCGCGCGACGGGGAAGCTGGATGAGGACGACTATGGGGAGCTGAGGACGGAGTTGTCGCGGGAAGCGTTGGAGCATTTGGGGGATGAGGGGGGTGGGGGGAGTGGGGGGGATGGGGGGCGTGGGCCGGACCGGGCGTCGAGGGCGCTGGAGGATGAGATTGCGGAGTTGCGCAGGGCGATCAGGGAGGGGATGCAGTGTGGGGCGTGCGAGCATTTGAATCGGTTGGGGGCGCGGTATTGTGCGCGGTGTGGGGAGGGGGTGGGGGGAGGGGGGGAGTAGGTTGGAGGTCGCTCCGCGCGGGGGCCGACCTGTTTGGAGGTGTTTGTTACGCAACGGGGGTGCGCAAGGGGAATCCGGCAGACTAATGGAACCATCGCGGCCAGCTGGAAAGCTGTCGGAATTGTGCTCCTCGGGGTCGCAAGGATCTTGACCCTTTTGGGGTGCCCCTTCCGACACGTCTCGAAAGGTGACTGGACATTGCGATTGTCATTGCATCCGAGAGGATTCGCGTCCCCTCTAAGTCTCGGGATAGATAGTAGTTGCCCTCTTTTCGGGTAAACTGCCGCCACTCTACCCTCGGCAAGTACAGCTTGACAGGCGTCGTCCTTGAGCTCGACAGCTGTCCGGTGCTACCCAAGTCTTGTCAAACGCGATTCCATGTCGGAAAACCGCATCCGACACAGGAACATCGGGCCATTCCCGACCCGTAGAGCACGGCTACAGGAAGCTTGCATTGAGGGGCCACCGCCATCATAAGCTTGGGAGTGTGATCATCTTGGCGCTCGCTCGGGTCTTGGTGAACTGACTCGACGCGCCGAATGTACGTGAGGGAAGGTCTGAGCTGAGAGGTACAGGTTGCGGATGGCGGGTCCAGAGGACACCAGGGAGTTGGTGGCTCGATGGCTGGTACAGCACCAAGGAGCCATGCGGTGGATGGCGCGCTCGTTTGCCGATGCACCGAGCGTTGCGCCGGACGGTCCCTGCAACCACACTCTCTTGACTTGACAAAGGAGGAGTTTCGATGAAGCGTCGCCGGCTCTCACCGGCTCTGGTCGCTGCTCTGGCAGCGGCCTCCGGTTGCCGGGATGAGGGGCTACCCACCGTCGCCCAGGAGCAGTCGCAATGGGTCACCGAACCCGAGTTCCGGTTTGGCAACACTCCGGACGGTGTCTACTTCACACGGCCGTACGCTCGCGCTGACCCTGCACGCAATCGTGTGCTGGTGCTCGACGGTGTGGAGGTGAGCGCCTGGACGCACACCGGCGATCTCTTCTTCGTGGTCGGCGGAAAAGGCGACGGACCTGGCGAATTCCGTAGGCCCGGTCTTCTGTTCGTACACGACGACGGCGGGTTTACCGTGCCCGATCAGTATGGTTCGCGCATGACCCACTTCGCGGCCAACGGCCAACTGCTCGAGGCCGAACAGGGACCCGGGGGACAAGTCAGCTACCAGGGTTTCCCTCTGGTACTGGTATCCGCCAGGAACGGGATCTTCCTGGGTCATGCTTCGATACCGTTGGGCCTCGAAGAGGGCATCCCGGGCACGGAACCGATGCATCAGCATCCGGTGCTGCGAGTCGTCCAGTCCGATTCGTGGCAGTGGCAGCCTCCTGAGCCACTGCTTTGGCTGGATGTTCGCAACCGAGTCCAGAATGTGCAACTGACGGAAAGCAGGGGGTTCTACAGGGCGCAGCCGTTCGGGGACTGGGATGAAATCGCGTACGAACCGGGTGCGGTGGTGGCCGTCCGGCGAAACAGGGGGCTTGGGGAAGTCAATCTTGTCGAAGTCAGCGCGACTAGAGACACGGTTTGGCATCGCCGCCTTCAGTTCGAACCGCGCCTGCTGACCTCCCAGGTGATCGAACACACGACCGAGGAGATCATCCGGGATTATTCCGCGCGGAGGGACGCGTCCGTCCCGCAGGTTCGAGCCGCATACTACGAGAGCCTCTACCGCCCCGAATACGTCCCTGCCGTCGAGGGGAAGCCGGTGCTTGCGGCGTCTGGAGAAGTGTGGCTCGCGAGCACCGAGGTCGCCGACACCTTCAGCGTCTACTACGTGGTGCGCCGGGACACGACCAACGAACCGCCGCGCCGGGTGCTCCTCCCCGAAGGGATGTATGTCAGCGACGCCACGTCCACCCATGTGTGGGGGTTTCTGCGCGACGACACGGATGTGCCGTACATCGTGGGGCGACGGCTCGTGGAGTGGAGCGGGGATCCCCCGGACTGATAGATTTGCACGGGCCGGGCGTCGGACGGACGCGGGAAGGGCACAGCCTCGATGCCGTGTCGGAAGACGGACCCACTCAGCCACCCAGGAGCGTGCGCGGCACGACAGCCAGCTTGGAATTGCAGGGTCACTGCTGTATTGTGGGGGTGTCACCAGCCGGGCGGTCTCTCGGGTCTTCGGCAAAGACTCAGTACGCCAATCTCGCTGGAGACGAGAAGCCGAGGTGCCCGAAGGAGATTCTGGTAAGGAGAGGCGGCGGATGGCGCTTTCAGAGGACACCAGAGGAATCTGTGCCTCATGGCTGGAGGGTACGCGATGAAGTATTGGCGCCTCGCAACACCACTGATCGGTACTCTGGCTGGCCTGGGTGTCGGTTGCCGAGATCAGGAGCCATCCGCCATCGGCCAGTTCCAGTCAACGTGGGTCACCGAACCCGAGTTCCGGTTTGGCAACACTCCGGACGGGGTGTACTTCACACGGCCGCTCGCTCGCGTTGACCCTGTGCGAAATCGGACGCTGGTGCTCGACGGAATGGAGGTGAGCGCCTGGACGCACACCGGCGACCTCCTCTTCGTGGTCGGCGGAGAGGGCGACGGACCGGGCGAATTCCGAAGGCCCGGGGCCCTGTTCGTTCACGACGACGGCCGCTTTACCGTGCCCGATCAGTACGGTTCGCGCATGACCCACTTCGCGGCCAACGGCGAACTGCTTGAAGCCGAACTGGGGCCCAGAAGAACGGGAATCAGTTACCAGGGTTTTCCGCTGGTATTGGCATCTTCCAAAGACGGGATCTTCCTGGGTCATCCGTCGACACCCGCGGGCCTCGAAGTGGACATACCGGGCGCCACACGGATAGATCAACAACCGGTGGTGCGTGTCCAGGAGACCGAACCGGGGCAGTGGCAGCCTCCTGAACCGTTGCTTTGGCGGGATATTCGCAACAGGACCCAGGATGTGAACTTGGGGGATGGCAGCGGAGTTTATTTGACACAGCCGTTCGGGGATTGGGATGAGGTCGTGTTCGAGCCGGGCGCGGTGGTGGTCGTCCGACGCAACAGAGGGCCGGGGGCAGTCGATCTCGTCGAAGTGAGCGCGACCGGTGACACGGTTTGGCATCGCCACCTTCAGTTTGAACCCCGCCTGCTCACTTCCCAAGTGATCGAACAGTCGACGGAAGAGATGATCCAGAGTCTATCTAAAATGCCGGATGTGTCCGTTCCTCGGCTTCGAACCGCATACTACGAGAGCCTCTACCAGCCCGAATACATCCCTGCGGTCAAGGGGAAGCCGGTCCTTACGACATCCGGAGAAGTGTGGCTCGCGAGCACCGAGGTCGCCGACACCTTCAGCGTCTACTACGTGGTGCGCAGGGACACGACGAACGAACCGCCGCGTCGGGTACTCCTCCCCGAAGGGATGTATGTCAGCGACGCCACGTCCACCCATGTGTGGGGGTTTCTGCGCGACGACACGGATGTGCCCTACATCGTCGGGAGGCGGCTCGTGGAGTGGAGCGCGGATCCCCCGGACTGATAGATTTCCACGGGCCGGGCGTCGGACGGACGACCGGCATGGCTCGTAACGGGAACCACGGATGCCGGACGAGGGCCTGGCTTGACGCTGGAAGGACAAGGGCTCGTGTGCACCTACGGTCCCACGCGGGCTCTCGACGGGGTCGACATCGTGGCCGGGGGCGGGGAGATCGTGGCCGTGGTGGGGCCGAACGGAGCCGGGAAGACCACGCTGCTGCGCGCGCTGAGCGGGGAGAGACGGCCGGACAAGGGTGAGGTATGGCTTGACGGGTCACCGGTGTCGGGCGCGGATACGGGGTGGCGGGGAAGGGTGGGGCTGGTCTCCCACCGGACGGGGCTCTACCGGAAGCTCTCGGTGGCCGAGAACCTGAACTTCTTCGCTTCCCTGCACGCGGTCCCCAACGTCCGCAACGCGGTGGCCCAGGCCCTGGAGACAATCGGCGCGGCCGCCCTGGGCAACACCCGCGTCGAGGCCCTCTCACGGGGACAATGCCAGCGCGTGGCCCTTGCCCGGACGCTGCTGCACGACCCCGACATCCTCTTCCTGGACGAACCCTTCACCGGCCTGGACCCAGCAGCCGCGGCCGCCCTCGAAACCGCCCTGCGTGCGCGCCGCACGGCCAACAGCGTCATCGTACTGGTCACCCACGACCTGCGCCGTTGCCTCGATCTTGCGGATCGCGTCGTCGTGCTGCAACGCGGCCACAAGGTCCACGACGGCGAGACGGATTCGGCAGATCCCGTCGACCTCCTCCGGTACTTCACCGCCACCGCCGCAGACCCGTCGTGAACGAACTCCGCCGCGCGTGGCTGATCACCCTCAAGGATCTGCGCCTCGAGTTCCGCACCGGCGGCCGCCTCCTCTCCATGATCGCCTTCGTGGTGCTGGCCGGCTTCCTCTTCGCCTTCGCCCTGGACGCGAGCCGGGTCGAAGGCCGGGACGTAGCCGCCGCCCTCATCTGGCTCGTCATCCTCTTCGCCTCGACCGCCGGCGCCGGCCGAATCTTCGACGCCGAGGAGGAGGAGGGCGCCTTCCGCCATCTCCTTCTCACCCCCGTCTCCCGCCCGGCCATCTTCCTGGGCAAGACGGCGGCGAACCTGGCCGTCATCTGGCTCGTGACCGCGCTCGCCTTCATCTCGCTCACCGCCTTTCTGGGTGTGCGCGACACGGGTTCGCCGGCCGCCCACGCGGCCGTCTTCCTGCCCGGAACGATCGGTTTGGCGGCCACCGGCACCTTCTTCGGGCGGATGTCGCGGCACAGTTCTCTGGGCGACACGCTCCTCCCCGTGCTGACCTTCCCGCTCCTCGTCCCCGTCATCTTTTTCGGCGCGACCTCGACGGCACGGGTTTTCCTGGGGCGCCCCTGGCCCGAGATTTCGGGTTCGGCAAGGCTGCTGTGGGCCTTCGCGGTGGGGTCGGTCTTCATCGGCGCCGCCCTCTTCCGCCACGTAACCGACGAATAGGATCCGGACCAGGTGAAAGCAAATGTCGACCAAAGGTAGGATCACGGGACTCGCGCTCGTCACGGCCGGAGTGGCCACGATCCTGCTCGTCCACTGGATGATGGCCTTCTGGGTGCCCAACGAGGCCGCGCAGGGCGTTGTGCAGAGAATCTTCTACGTACATGTGCCCGCGGCGTGGACCACCTTCCTAGCCGTCGGCATGGTGGCGATTGCCAGCGCGGTCTACCTGTGGCTCGAGGACGAGCGCGCCGACGCGGCGGCCGTGGCCGCGGCCGAGGGCGCTCTGATCTTCGGCGCCATCATGCTCATCACGGGTCCGCTGTGGGGACGGATCGCCTGGGGGACCTACTGGAGCTGGGAGCCCCGCCTGACCCTGACGCTCCTTCTCTGGTTCACGTACCTGGGATATTTCCTTGTCCGCGGCTCGGTGGCGGATCCCAGGCGCGGCAAGCGCTTCGCCGCGGTCGTGGCGGTGGTCGGAGTGCTCAACATCCCCCTCATCCACGTCAGCGTGGAATGGTTCCGCTCGCTGCACCCGGGAGCGGTCGTCATCAAGCCCGAGGGTCCCACGCTGCCTTCCGACATGCTGGCCACCCTGCTGACGTCGCTGGCCGGCTTCACCATGTTGTTCCTGGGACTCTTCACCTTCCGCTACGCGGTCGAGCGGCTGCGCAGGCGCACGCTGCCGACGGCGACCGGCGAAACCGACGAAGCACTCATATGATCTCTCGAAGCCTGACCGTGGTTCTGTTCCTGCTCGCCACGCCCGCCGCGCTGTTGGCCCAGGAGGCCGGACGCGGCGCGCTGCGTCCCTATGTGCACGTCCTCCTGGCCTACGCGGCCGTGTGGCTCCTGATCCTCGTGTGGGTCTGGATGATCGCTCGGCAGTTGAAGGGTCTGGGGGATTCCGCGAAGCCGGATGGGGGATAGCCGCCCGGGGAGGTTGCCGCACACGTTGCGCCATATCCCCGCCTGTGCCTTTCTGACGCTCACCCTCCTGGCCCCCCCGGCGTCCGCCCAAACCCTGGGCACGATGCCCGCCACGCTCCGTTACGGCTCCGGTCTCCTCGACATCCCGGTGGCGCTGGTGCTCCCCCACCTGGCCTTTACCGTCACGTACTCCGGCTTCGGTGCGTCGGCCGCCGAGACCGTCGTTCCCGACAGCCCGGGGCAAACGATCCCGGCGGGCGGGCGGTTCGAGCGATGGTTCTCCGATGGCTCGCTCGCGCTCGGCCTCTTCGACCGCGCGGAGGTGGGCGCCACCCTGCAACACTACGCGGACCGTGATCGTGGAGGCAGGATCTATGGGACCTTCGGGCGATTGGCGCTGCTTCGTCCGGACGGCCGGGGCCTCGGGCTGGCCGCGGGCTTCCGCCATGTGACCTCGCCCTCCTTCGGCGACGGCGAGTCCGGCGACGTGCAGCCGAACCGCCTTGGGTATCCGGATTGGCGGGTGACCCGGAGTGCGTCCGGCGCGGACGACTTCGGCGGGAACTTCAGCCCCTACCTCGTGGGGACGCTCGTCTTTCCCGGTTTCGCCGGTTCGGCGCCATACGACGTGACGCTGCACGCGGGCTGGGGTGGGGGACTCTTCCAGGCCGGCCGCGACCTGGAGTTCTACCGCGAGACATCTTCCGGCGGGGTCTTCGCGGGGGCCGCGGTCCACTTCGGTCTGGGCGACCGCCGGCTGGTGAACCTGATGGCGGAGTTCAACGGCTTCGACGCCAACGCGGGCGTGCAGATCGACCTGGGGGGGATCCGAGTGGGCGCCTTCGCGCTGGGGCTTCAGTATGACGGGGAGACCACATTCCGCTCCAGGAAGTTCGGTGTGCTGGGGTCGGTTGCCTTCTGTGGCGGGCTGAGGGCGCTCTGCCGGGGACGGCGGGCCCCCGCACCGGATACGGTGACGCTGCCGGCGCCGCCGCCCGATACGGTGGTGGTGGTCCGGCAGGCGGACCCGGAGGTCCCGGCGGGGACTTCGGCAACGCTTTGTCTTGCGACCGGCGAGAGTGTCGACGTGCGGGTGACGCCAGCGGGGGACACCCTGGTTGGTCCCCCGTGGATCCCCGTTCGGGAGCTGCCGCCCGGCCTGGTGTTCGAGGGGAGTTACGCGGAGGGGCATGAATGGTTTGA
Source organism: Longimicrobiales bacterium (assembly GCA_965208295.1). GTDB lineage: Bacteria > Gemmatimonadota > Gemmatimonadetes > Longimicrobiales > Gaopeijiaceae > Bin94. The sequence continues at coordinate 4,680,753 of OZ242328.1, forward strand.
ATCAGGCGATCCGATTCGCTTTGGCGGTGGGGAATACGTACGCACGGGCGACCCTTCACCAAGGAATTGCAGCGACATCGTCCGAGTTGGGGAACACGAGGGCGTGCCCTTGTTTGCGAACCGCGGCGCCGAGGCCCCGTTCGACGTGCTGCATGTGCCTGTCAGGCCCGGTTCCTGGCAGTCCTACCGGCGTCGCTGAGGGTTTGACAGCACTTTGTGCTAGCACTGATGGACCAGATCGCGGACCCACGCAGGCTGGCTCCGCGGCAAGCTGGGGGCTAGTCTTCGTCACGGGAGGCATCCGTGGTTTTCGGAATACGGGGGTCAGGGTGGTCAGTGCGTGGAACCCGGAGCAGGATGAGAATTGATCGGAGGAGACTATACATGTTCGGCGGAAGCGGAAAGCGAGTTCGCCGAGGACTCCTTTTCTTCGCCCTCATCGCGGCCGCCGGATGTGTGACAGGCGGCGGTGCACCTGGCGAGCAGGGGGAAGGCACCGAGGTCGTCATCGTGGTACGGAACGACAACTTCAACCAGGCAACGGTGTACCTCTCCCCGGACTATGGCTCCAGGCGTCTCGGGATCGTGCGGGGTAAAAGCGAGGCCAGGTTCACGCTGGAATGGTTCATGCCCGAAATCCAGCTCCGGATAAGGTTCCTCGCCGGAGGAGAAATCCTCTCGCAGCCGTGGTCGGTCGGCTCGGGCGAGGTCTGGAGTTTCATCATTCCGGCCAGCTGCTGCTGATCGCTCTGTCCGGCCGGGTTCCCTCCGTCACGGAGTCGGTCTGAAGCCACGCACGCAGCTCGCAATCGGGCAAAGCGGCACGCTTCGGCGTGGGGCTCCATGGCCCCGAGAAAAAGGTGGTCCCATCCGACTATTCGTGCGCCCGCCATCCGGCCCGATCCTATTTCGGAGACCACGGAGGGCTCTGGAGAAGAGGGCCTTTCGGCGAAGCTGACCGAGCCCGACTCCAATTCCCTTTGACGGTCCATCGAAGTAGGATCATGTTACACAGGTGTCTCGTGTCCGCTGCGGTAGCGCTCGGCGGGAACCACAGGGAGGAAGGGGTGTCCAGATGACTTGGCCGGAATGGGGAGATGTGCTGCCCACCCTGGCATTGCTGGTGGGCGTGGCGGGATCGGTCGCGGGGGCGTTCTGGGTGCTGCTGCGAATGTTCCAACCCGTCGCCGAAAGGGCCGCCAGGGATGCGGTGGACAGCTTGTACGACCGGCTCAAGGCGAACGACTTCAAGCATGTCGAGGATGGGTTGAAGACCCTCGGGGACCGGATCGACCGAATGCGCGAAGATATTGGTGGGCGGTTGGATCGTGCGGACCAGCGCCTCGAAAGCGGACTGGACCGGATGCGGGAAGAGGTCGGTGGACGGATGGAGCAAGCGGACAAGCGGTTTGAGGACGGACTGGACCGGATGCGGGAAGAGGTCGGTGGACGGATGGAGCAAGCGGACAAGCGGTTTCAGGACGGACTGGACCGGATGCGGGAAGAGGTCGGTGAACGGTTGGAGCGAGCGGACGCGCGGTTTCGGGACGGACTGGAGCAAGCGGAGAAGCGCCTTGACGGCCGGCTCGACCGCGCCCGTAAGGACCGGGAGGGCATGGAGGCGAGGCTGCTGGCCGCCATCCAGGAGCAGAGTAGTCCGGAACAAGTTCAGGGGGCATGACCGCCCCACTACCGTCCCGGCTCAACTTCATTCCGATCCCACCGCCGCCTCACCTCCGGCGCGAGATCCCTGGCGGTGTCGATATCGGTTTCCACCTCGAGCAATGTGACCCGCAGTCCCAGCGCCCTCGCCCGGGCCACCGTCGCGGCCAGGACCGATCCGGTACTCCATTCGATCCCTTCAAACAGGCTCGAACCCGGCTCCCGCAGGGCCAGCAGGTAGTACCCTCCGTCACGGGACGGCCCCAGCACGATGTCGGCGGTGTCGAGCGCGGCCAGGGCGCGCGTGATCGTCCGCGCGTCGACGGCGGGGGTGTCCGTGCCAATCACCACAACGCGCTCCGAGTGCTGAAAGGCGCGGTTGAACATGCCTGACATGCGCTCACCCAGGTCGCCCGTGCCCTGCGGCCAGTACCGCGCTCCCGCCGACCCGAGCCAGTCGCGCATCTCCGCCTCCGCGTCCGGGGGATCGTAGCACACCGTCACGGTGGCGGGCGCTTCGGCCACCGCGTCTGCAATCATCCTTCCCATCCGCCGGTACAGCGCCGCGGCCTTGTCGTATTCAGGTACATCGTCGCGCCCCAGGCTTCGCGCCAGCCGAGTCTTGACCTCACCTGGCCTCGGTGCCTTCGCGAAGACGAGAAGCGTTGCGAGGCCCCCATCGCCGTGCGAACGAACGCGACCCGCCCCCTCCCCACCCCCCCACCTGCGCGCCGGATACCTCGCCGCCAGCTCCCCCGGCTTCCCCCCCGCCAGAAACCGGCTCATCAGCCCCACATTGCGCAGCCACCCCCGCACCCGCCCCTCCTCCTCATATCGGCGCGCACTGGTGGAGATCGACGCGGGCAGCCGCACCAGCCCCCCCTCCCCCCGCAACCGCCGGTTCAGGATCACATCCTCCATGATCGGCTCGTCGGGGAAGGGGCCCGCACTGAAAAAACGATCCCGCCGCATCAGCAGCCCCTGGTCCCCGTAGACCAGCCCCGAAAGCCGCTCCCGCACCCGCTGTCCTCCCTCGATCAGGCGGTAATACAAGTGCGGATGACATATCGTCAACCCGAAATACGCCGCCTCCCGCCGCCCCCCCCGCACATGCCCCTCGATCGCCCGCAACGCCTCGTCCCCCACCCGCGAATCCGCGTGCAGAAAGAGCAGCCACGGCGTGGACAACAGCGCGGCCCCCGCGTTCATCTGGGCGGCCCGGCCCTGCCGACTCCTCATCACCATCGCCCCCCCGGCCCTCGCGGCCGCCACCGTTCCGTCCCCCGACCCCCCATCCACCACCAACACCACACGCTCCAGACCCAGCCCCCACAGATCCCCCAGCAGCCCGGGAAGGTTCTCCTCCTCGTCCAACGCCGGAATCACCACCCCGATCTCGACGGACCGCGAGTGGACCGGCTCCCCCGAGAACGTCACCCCGCCACCCGGCCCGTCACCAGCCACTTGGCGACCACCCGGCCCGGTTCTCCCGTCTCCAGTCCCCGCCGCCGCACCATCCCCCTACCGCGCGATGTCGTTCAGCGTCCAGTCATACTCGTGAAACTCCACCTTCGTCTCCGGATCCAGCAGCGCCTCCCGGTAGTGCCCCGCCGCAAACTCCACGAAGAACGCCCGAATCCCGTCGTTGTCCCCCCCGAAGTCCTCCTTGAACCAGTCGAGCACCTTGTTGACGCGCAGGGTCCGCCTGTCCCCCTCGGTCGTCACGTCGAAGTGTGCGGGGTCCATCATGAAGGCGCGCACGCGTTCGTCCAGCTGCTCGTCCAGCGTCTCCGGCAGGTAGGCGCGGCCGATCAGAGGCGGACAGCTCCACGCGGCGCAGTTGACGGCCAGATGAATCCGCGCATCGCCCATCGGCCGTATGATTTCGTGCTCGATCTCATCCTGAGAACGCTCCTCGCCCGCAACGACGCAATGGTCGCCGGTGAAGACGTCCTCGATCTGCCAGACCGAGTTTTCGGGCCGGCCGGCGGCCCGGTTCTTCAGCCCGTGGAATCCACCCGCCTTCTCGATCGGGTAGTGCTCGATCACGCGCTTCAGCATGCAGGCGTTGTAGGCGTTGATCCAGAAGGCGAGCTGCTCGTCCTGCGACGCGCTCGTGACCGCCGAGATATCCGTCGCCGCGAGCCGGGTCAGGTAGGCCCGGAGCCCCGCGTCGTCCGCGGCCAGTTTCGCGTAATCCACCTGCGCATCGACCACGACGGCCGCCAGCACGCCGGTGAACTCGCTGTGGTCCGGAAGCTGCTGGGCGGAAGCGGTGCTGAGCCCGCCCGCGAGCCCCATAGTGACAACTGCGGTTGACAAAAAGACAACTATGATTGACATGCCGGGGAGTCGCACATTCATCTTTTTCAGGATCGTGGGGAGGAAACTGAGCAGGACGAGGAGGAGGCCTGCCAGGAGTACATTCAGCCACGCGTCGCGTGACGCCTCCTGGGAGCCCTGCAGGAGCGCATCGGCGAAGAAGGTGTAGATCGCGGTTCCGGGCAGGATGCCGATCAGCGTGGCGATCGCGTAGGTACGCCATTTGAGCGCCATGAGCCCCGACCCGAAGTTGAGGGCATTGAAGGGCGCGAGGGGGATCAGGCGAAGGGTCAAGAGTCCCCTGAATCCGTGCTGTTCGACGATGCCATCCAGTTTGTTCAGCACCTTGGAGTCCTTTCCGATGAGGCGGCGCACCGCGTCCCCACCCAGTGAACGGGCGATGAGGAAGGCCGCGTTTGCCCCGATGTTTGCCGCAATAAAGTTGTACAACGTCCCCCAGTAGAATCCGAAGACGGCGCCCCCGGCAAGCGTCAGGATGGTGCCGGGGACCGCCAGCGCGGTGGCGGTGGCGTAGATGCCGACGAAGATCGGAGCGGCCCAGGGATTGCCTCTCAGCCACTCGATTCCGTCGCCGATGCCTTCGAGTGTGAGGTACGGTCCGGCCGGAGTCGCCTTGATGCCGAAAAAGCCGCCGACGATGAGGAGCACGAAGGCCCCCAGCTTCAGCCAGGCTCCGGTTCTACCCCGTGGTTCTACTTCAGCCATTTGATGATTCTCTTGAGTGTCCTTCCCCCGGCCGTGTCGAGGCGCGAGCGCATGTACTCGCCCGAGGCGCGCTTCACGCCCTCGACCATGGTGGGGTAGGGGAAGATGGTTCCGTTGACCTTGCTGAGGCTGAGGCCGTGCTGTTTCGCGAGGACGAGGGGCATGAGGAGGTCGCCGGCGCCGTGGGCGACGATTGTGGCGCCGATCACCTTGCCCTTGCGGTCCGCCGAGATCTTCACGAACCCGACCGCCGAACCGTCCACGATCGCGCGGTCCAGGTCGTCCATCTCGTAGCGGTAGGTGGTGCCGCCGGCGTCCTCGGCCTCATCTTCCGACATGCCGATGTGGGCGACCTCGGGGTCGGTGTAGGTAACCCAGGGGACGCTGTCGTAGCGGATCTTCGTCTTGGGGAGGACCGAATTGCGGATCGCCACCTTGGCCATCTGCTCCGCGACGTGGGTGAAGTGGAGCCCACCGGTCACGTCGCCCACCCCCCATGCCGACTTCGAGCTGGTGCGCAGGTAGTCGTCGACGACGACGGCGCCCATGCCGGTCCGAATCCCGGCGGCGTCAAGGTCCAGACCGTCGATGCAGGGACGCCGCCCGGTCGCGACGAATACCCGGTCCACCTCGATCCGGCCCCCGTCGTCCGTCTCGACGACCGCGCGCCCGTTCTCCGCGCCTATGCGGCTCACCGCGGTGCCGGTGCGGATGCCGATCCCCTCCGCCTCGAGGAGGGTCTGCATGAACGTCGCCACGTCCCGGTCCTCCTTGATCAGGATCCTGGGCATCATCTCGAAAATGGTGACCTTCGACCCCAGGCGCGCGAAGACCTGCGCGAATTCGATCCCGATGGGCCCGCCGCCCAGGATCGCGATCGAATCGGGGAGCTCGTTCTCGTCGAAGACGGTCTCGTAGGTCCAGTAGCCGGTTTCCGCGAGGCCGGGGATGGGGGGGATGGCGGGCACGGCGCCCGTGGCGATGACGAAACGCTTGGCGCGAAGGGTGCCCCCGCCGTCGACCTCGACGGTGTTGGAGTCCAGGAAGCGCGCGGCCCCGAAGTGGACGGCGACGCCCATGTCGCGGAAGCGTTGGGGGTCGTCGTGGTGCGCGACGGTGGCGCGCGCGGCCCGCATCCGTTCCATGACGGCGCGGAAGTCGTGGCGGGCCCCGTTCGGAATGAGGCCGAGGCCGGCGGCGCGGTCCATCTGCCGTGCGAGGCGGGCCGAGGCGATGAGGGCCTTGGAGGGGACGCAGCCGGTCCAGAGGCAGTCGCCGCCGAGTGCGTGCTTCTCGACGATGGCCGGGTTCATGCCGAGGTAGGCCGCGCCCGCGGCCGTGACCAGGCCGCCGGTGCCGCCGCCGATCGCGACGAGGTCGTATTCGTGTATCTGCGAAGAGGATTTGCCCATTTGGGGGTTCTGTGAATGGTCTCTATTGAAGTTTGGCCGATTCCGACATGTTTGCGCCCATCAATAGAAGGTACCTTGGCGTCATCGGAAACGGTTCCGGGGTTCCAGGGGCCGGGTGGGGTGGAGCCGCGAAGCGGGCGCGGATGACACCCCCGGGGCAGCTTGACCCGGATAGGTTTCGTGTTATCTTCGGTATTGGTGCTGCGGGCTGCTCCCGGGAACACTCTCGACGCGGCCGGCGGGACCGCACAACAACCCCCCGTCGCGAGGAAGAGGATCGATCGATGCCCAGACAGCCGGCGTCCAGCAAGAGGATGTCCACCACGAACGGCAAGGACAAGCAGCAGAAGGAGAAAGCGCTCAACACGGCCCTGACCCAGATTGAGCGGTCGTACGGGCGGGGCGCCATCATGCGCATGGGGGCCGAGGGCGCCAACCTCCAGATCGAGGCGATCTCCACCGGAGCCATCAACCTCGACGCGGTGATCGGAGTCGGCGGGGTGCCGAAGGGCAGGATCAGCGAGATCTACGGGCCGGAATCGTCGGGAAAGACGACGCTCTGTCTCCATGTGATCGCCAACGCTCAGCGCGACGGAGGCATCGCCGCCTTCATCGACGCCGAGCACGCGCTCGACATCCAGTACGCGCGCAAGCTCGGAATCGACGTGGACAACCTCCTGGTGTCGCAGCCCGACACGGGCGAGCAGGCGCTGGAGATCGCCGAAGTACTCATCCGCAGCAACGCGGTGGACGTGATCGTGATCGACTCGGTGGCGGCGCTTGTGCCCAGGGCCGAGATCGAGGGCGAGATGGGTGATTCGCATGTGGGCCTGCAGGCGCGGCTGATGAGCCAGGCGCTCAGGAAGCTGACCGGCGCGGTGAGCCGCTCCAACGCGGCCGTCATCTTCACCAACCAGATCCGCGAAAAGATCGGCGTCATGTTCGGCAGCCCCGAAACGACTTCGGGCGGTCGCGCGCTCAAGTTCTACGCCTCCCTGCGCATGGACATCCGGCGCATCGGCGCTCTCAAGGACGGGCCCGACGTGATCGGCAACCGCACCCGCGTCAAGGTGGTCAAGAACAAGTGCGCGCCCCCCTTCAAGCAGGCCGAGTTCGACATCATGTACGGGCAGGGGATCAGCCACACGGGGCTGTTGATCGACATCGGGGTGGAGCAGGGGATCGTCGAGAAGTCGGGGTCGTGGTTCTCGTATGGGGATCTGCGGCTCGGGCAGGGCAAGGAAAACGTGCGGACGTTCCTCAAGGAGAACCAGGATGTGGCCGGGGAGATCGAGGGGCGGCTGTTGGTGGCCCTGGGAATCCGGGAGGAAGAGAAACAGGAGAGTGGGGGTGAGGCGCCAGCTGTGAAGGTGGTGTGAGGGCACACTGCCGCCGGCGGCAGCCAGCCCGCCCACCGCCGCGGCAAATCAAGGGACGCCGAGATGCTCGGATGGGACAGTCATCCTCGCCGGGCCTGCCGTTCATGACCAGGACTTCATCTGGAAGCGGAGACCCCGGTCGGGCTGGCAGCCCGAGGACAAACCCTCCCGGCATTCGAGCGGCGATGCATCCGCGCTGGACCGCTTCGCTCTGCGTTGCTCCTCGGGCAAATAGCGCTGCTATTCCCCCTTCGTCGCGCCTTGCCAGCACGGCGCCTCGCCGCTCTCGGTGCACGGGCGGCTCTGTCCACGGACTGCTAGATTTAGACGCTTCGCCGGGCACCGCGTCCGGCGTTCGTCGTTCCCCCGCTACTCGACCCGGTTGCAACCCCGGGTGATGTGCTACCTCCCGTCCCATGAAATCCACTGAAATCCGCCGGAGATTCCTCGAGTACTTCGAGGCCCGCGGCCACGCCGTCCGCCCGAGTTCGCCTCTGGTCCCCGCCAACGACGCGACGCTCCTCTTCACCAACGCCGGGATGGTCCAGTTCAAGGGAGCCTTCCTGGGCGAGGAGAAGCTGCCGTTCGCCCGCGCGGCCACCTCGCAGAAGTGCGTGCGAGCGGGCGGAAAGCACAACGACCTGGAGGAGGTCGGACGCACGGCGCGCCACCACACCTTCTTCGAGATGCTGGGCAACTTCTCATTCGGCGACTACTTCAAGCGCGAGGCGATCGGGTACGGGTGGGAGTTCCTGACCGTCGAGATGGGGCTGGATCCGGATCGGCTGTTCGTGACGGTCCACTATACGGACGACGAAGCCGAGGGGCTGTGGACCGATGTGGCCGGGGTGGCTCCCGAGCGCATTTACCGGCTGGGGGACAAGGACAACTTCTGGCAGATGGCCGACACCGGTCCCTGCGGCCCCTGCTCGGAGATCCACTACGACATGCGGCCGCGCGAGGAGTGGGGAACCGTACCGGGGACCGAGGAGTTCGAGCGGCGGGGCGAGGCGGGAGAGTTCCTGGAGTTGTGGAACCTGGTCTTCATGCAGTTCGACCGGGACGCATCGGGTGAGCAGACGCCGCTGCCGGCGCCGAGCATCGATACGGGATTGGGACTGGAGCGGCTGGCGGCCGTGATGCAGGGGGTGGAGAGCAACTATCACACGGATTTGTTCGTGCCGTTGTTGGAAAGGGTGGCGGAGGTGGTGGGGCGGGGGTATGAGGCGGGGTCCGAAGAAGGAGTGTCGTACCGAGTGCTGGCCGATCATGCCCGGGCGGTGGCGTTCTTGCTCGGGGACGGGGTGTTCCCGTCGAATGAGGGGCGGGGGTATGTGCTCAGGCGGATCCTGCGGCGGGGGGTGCGGCATGCGTGGCTGATGGGGAGGCGGGAGCCGACGCTGGTGAAGGTGGTGGATCGGGTGATTGACTTGATGGAGGGGGCGTTTCCGGGGTTGGGGGCTCGCCGGGAGAACATTGTGGGGGCGGTGCGGGGGGAGGAGGAGCGGTTCCTGGGGACGATCGATGGGGGGATGGAGAGGTTGGCGGAGGTGGCGCCGCGGGTGGTCGCCGAGATGTCGCCCAAGCCGGTGATCGCCGGTGCGGAGGTGTTCAAGTTGTATGACACGTTCGGATTTCCGCCGGATCTGACGCGGATTGTGGCGGGGGAGCGAGGGTATGGGGTGGATATGGAGGGGTTTGAGGAGGCGTTGGAGGGGCAGAGGGAGAGGTCTCGGGGGGTGGTGGAGCTACGGGTTGCCCCACATATCGGCGGTCTCGGTGAAATCCCTCCAGCGAAGGCGGAGACCTTGCCGGCATCATGGCGAGAAACTCCGGGCGACCCGGCACAGACCTTCGTCGGGTACAACGAACTCGAAGTTGAGACCGGAGTCATCGGGTATCTGCCGTTCAGTGAAGAGACGGCCCTCATCCTGCGGGACCGCCCCTTCTACCTGGAAGCCGGCGGCCAAGTCTCAGATAGGGGCCACGTCTTTGCCGACGGGTGGCGAATGGACGTGGAGAGGCTCGTCCGGGATGGCGATCGCGTCATCCTCATCGGCCACCCCACCGGCAACTTCCCCGGCTCCGCCATCCTCGGCACCACCGTCACCGCCCAGGTCGACGCCCCCTCCCGCCGCGACACCGAACGCAACCACACCGCCACCCACCTCCTCCACGCCTTCCTGCGCGCCATCCTCGGCGACCACGTCGTCCAGCGCGGCTCGCTCGTCGCCCCGGACCGCCTCCGCTTCGACTTCTCCCACACGGCCCCCATGACGCCCGGCCAGGTCGCCGAGGTCGAAGCCATGGTCAGCGACGCAATCTGGGTCAATCACCCCGTCCGCACCGAACTCCGCCCATTCGACGAAGCCGTCAAGGCCGGCGCCATGGCCCTCTTCGGCGAAAAATACGACGACGAAGTCCGCGTCGTGGACATCCCCGGAGTCAGCATGGAACTCTGCGGAGGCACCCACGTCCGCCGCACGGGCGAGATCGGACTCTTCAAGATCACCTCCGAGACGGGGGTGGGCGGCGGAGTCCGGCGCATCGAGGCGCTGACGGGCCGGAAGGCCTTCGAGTACCTGGCCGCATTCAAGAATCGCGTCGAGGAGCTGGCGGCGTCCGTCAAGGCCCAGCCCGCCAACGTCGAGCGCAGGGTGGGCGAACTCCTCGCCGAGAAGACCGCCCTCGAGGAGCTGGTCGACGACCTGCGCCGGCACGGTTCGGGGGGCGCCGATGTGCTGGCAGAGGCGGAATTCGAGGCCGAGGGCCGTTCCGTGAAGTACAGCGGTGTGCGTCTGCGCGTGCGCAACGCGGGCGATGTGCGGAAGTGGGGGGATACGTTCAGGGACTCGGCGGAGGCGGGGGTGGCGGTGGTGGCGGCGGAGATGCCGGGGGGAAAGCACTCGCTCTTCGCGTTCGCGACGGATCGCGCAATCGCCGCCGGGCTGAGGGCCGACCAGGTCGTGAGGGAGGTGGCCGCGAAGGTCGGGGGGCGGGGAGGGGGGCGGCCGCACATGGCGCAGGCGGGGGTCGGCGACCCCGAGGGAATCGAAGAGGCGGTGCGGGCCGGGGCCGAGTTGGTGCGGGATCTTGCCCGGGATCGCTCCGCATGACCATCTCCGACTGGATCGATCGGCGCGACCGACCGGTTCCCCCCGCCTTCCGGTCGCTCCTCGACGCCGAAACCCCCGCCTCGCTCGCCAACCTGCTCGCCGCGGCCGAGGAGGAGATGCGCGCGTACCACGCCTCGGACCCGGCCCGCCGGTGTGCCGGGTTCGCGCTGCTCGCCTCCGACGCCTACCTCACCTACGCCTGTCTCTGGGCGGTTCGGGAGAGCGGCGGGGCCGCACTGGCCGACATCACCGAACGGATCGCAAGGGAATGGACCCCCGGAACTCCGGGGTAGCCGGCGACTACGGCGACTTCCACAGCCACCTCGTCCCGGGAGTGGACGACGGCTCGCGCAACCTGGACGAGGCCCTTCACTCGATCGGCCGCATGACCGCCGCTGGCGTCGGCAGGATCATCACGACCCCCCACCTGAGCGCCTCCGGCCTGACCGGACCCCGGTTCGATCCCCTGATGGACTTCCTCGACAGCAGGTGGCGGCGCATCCGCGATGCGGTACGAACGACGTGGCCGCAACTCGACTTCCGGCGTGGCTTCGAAGTCAGGCTCGACGCCCCCGGGCCGGATCTCTCGGACCCCCGCATGCGCCTGGGCGGCACGCGGTTCGCCCTCGTCGAATGGGCGGGCTTCCGGCCCCCGCTCCGTTCGCCCGAAATGCTCTCGCGACTGGCTGATTCGGGATACATTCCTGTGATCGCCCACCCTGAACGCTACTACGGGATCGACCGGGAGCTGCGAATCGTACGCGCATGGAAAGACGCCGGCGCCTGTCTCCAGGTGAGCTACGGCTCGCTGGTGGAGCAATACGGCAAGAAGGTCAGAAGGCACGCCCTGCGCTTGCTGAAGGCGGGGCTTGCCGACTACCTCTCGTCCGACTTTCATGGACGCCGCGGCTACACGCTCAACGTGGAGCCGGGCGCGGCCGAACTCAAGCGCCTGGGCGGAGAAGCACAGCTCGACCTGCTCGCCCGGGTCAATCCGGCCCGTCTCTTCGAGGGGGAGCGTCCCCTGGAGGTGGCGGCGCTGCAGATCGGGGATCGGGAAGCATCGGAGGGGTGGCTCGATGTCTGACATCACGCGGAGCGGGCTCCACGAGCTGTCCGAACTGGCCCGGACGGTGGCGAAGTCCCTCGAAGAGGAGATTGCGGCCTACGCCGAACTCGTACTCGGCACCCTCGAGGCGGGCGGCAAGCTCTTCTTCTGCGGCAACGGCGGATCGGCGGCGGACGCCCAGCATCTGGCCGCGGAGTACGTAGTCCGGCTGGAGAAACAACGCCGGCCCCTTCCCGCCATTGCCCTTACGACCGACACCTCGGTGCTCAGCGCTTGCGCCAACGACATGGGCTACGAGCGGGTGTTCGCGCGCCAGGTGGAGGCGCTGGGCGGGCCCGGCGACCTCCTGGTCCTTCACTCGACCTCGGGCGAGTCCGAGAACGTGATTCGCGCTGCCGGAGCCGCGACGGATGCGGGGCTGGCCACCGTGGCGCTGCTTGCTCGAGGAGGCGGACGGCTGCGGTCGCTGGTCGATGTGGCCATCGTCGTGCCGACGGACCGGGTGTCCCGCGCGCAGGAAATCCATCTCGCGATCGGCCATATTGTGTGCGGGCATGTCGAAGAGTCTCTCTTTGGCTGATCGAACCGAACGGCAAGGAGGTGCAGGAGAGTGAAGCGTTTGACGCTGGATCTGGCCGGAAAGCGGGCGCTGGTGACCGGAGGATCGCGCGGCGTGGGGGCCGCGACCGTGCATCTGCTGGCCCTCGCCGGCGCCGATGTGGCGATTTCGTACCATAGACGTGCCGACGAGGCACGTCGCGTGGTCAACGAGGCCCGTGCACTCGGCGTACGCAGCTGGGCCGAAGCCGGCGACCTCTCCGAGCGGGCCGCCGCGGACCGCCTCTTTCGCCGCGTCGACGATGAGTTCGGGGGACTCGACGTCTTCGTCGGCAACGCGGGGATCTGGCCCGTGGCCGACGTTCCCCTGTCGGAGATGGACGATGAGCGCTGGCACCAGACCATCGCCGTCAACCTGGACTCGATCTTCTTCACGACCCGCGAGGCGATTCGCCGCATGAACGACGACGGCCGCATCGTGCTCGTCAGTTCGACCGCGGGACAGCGGGGCGAGGCCTATCACTCGGACTACGCCGCGAGCAAGGGCGCGATGATCTCGCTGGTGAAGGGGCTCTGCACGGAGGTGGGGGGGCGGGGGATCACCGTCAACGCCGTGGCGCCCGGGTGGATTGACACCGAGATGTCCGAGGACGTGCTGCATGGCGAGGACCGGGCGGCGATCGAGGCGGCCATCCCGATCGGGAGGATCGCCACCGCCGAGGACGTGGCCGGGCCGATCGCAATGCTCTGCTCGCCACTGGCCCGTCACATTACTGGTGAGATACTCAATATCAATGGGGGATCGGTACTTGCGGGGTGAGGTCTAAAGTGAAACGTGACGGTAAGGCGGAAGGGCGGCAGGGTGGGTCCGACCGCGCTGCCGGGCGCGAGTTGCGGATCCAGGTTCCCCCTCCCGTCCTCAAACTGATCGACAGACTCGAAGGCAGGGGATTCGAGACCTGGGTCGTGGGTGGAGGCGTGCGGGACGCGCTCCGGGGAAAGCCCGCCGAAGGCCTGGAATGGGATCTCACCACCCGCGCCATTCCCGATGAGGTGCTGGAGCTCTTCAAACGGACCGTGCGCCTGGGTGAGGAACACGGGACGATCGGCGTCTTTGGCGACAATGGAGTCCTCTACGAGGTCACCACCTTCCGCCACGATGTCATAACCTACGGACGCAAGGCGAAGGTGGCCTTTGCCGAGACCCTGGACGAGGACCTGGCCCGCCGCGACTTCACGGTGAACGCCATGGCGTGGCATCCGCGCCGTCAGGAGCTGCGGGACCTCCACGGCGGTCGCGACGACCTGCACAACCGGATCCTGCGCGCCGTCGGATCCCCCCGGGAACGCTTCCGCGAGGACTACCTGCGCGTCCTGCGCGGACTTCGCTTCGCGGGTGCGCTCGACATGAAGATCGACCCGGACACCTGGGACGGCATGGTTGAGGCCGTGCCGGGGCTCTCACGTCTCTCGAAGGAACGGGTGCGCGAGGAGTTGGAGAAGGTGCTCTCGGGACCTCGTCCCTCCCGGGCGCTGGAGCTGTACCGGAGGTCCGGAGCGCTGGCGCGGATCCTGCCCGAGCTTCGGGAAGGCCCGTCGTCAGAGGCGATGGCGACTGTGGACGGCCTCGATGGGGATGACTGGTTGCTCCGAATGGCGGCGCTCCTCCTCTTCGGAATGAATCCGGGGGATGCGACCCATGGCCGGGTCGCCGACCTCCTCACTCGCCTGCGCTTCTCCAACGCCGACGCGGAACGAATCGCTGCAGTCGCGCGCGGAGGATTGGCACCGCCGGTAGGGATTGCCGGCGATCCGGTTGCCAGGCGGCGATGGGTGGCTGACGTGACACGGGCGGGAGACTCCACCGTGGCGGACATCCAGCGAATCTGGAATGCGGTGGCCCAGGCTGCCCCCACGCACACCGACCCCACCGAAGTGGCTCGCCTCACCGCCGGCATCCAGCACGACCACGCTGCCGGCATCCCCGCACGGGTCGGCGACCTCCCCGTCGCGGGCCGCGACCTGGTCGCGCAGGGTTGGCTGCCCGGCCCCGGGATCGGCGCGGCCCTGCGCTCCCTCATGGAAGCCGTATGGGAAGACCCCACTCTCAACGACCGCGCGACCCTGCTGGAGCGTGTCGCGGCCATGCACCCTCCACGGCCCCCACGATGATGTCGCCACGCCCCCACCCCCCGCGTCCCCCCGTCGCGGCCACCATCGCCCCGCGCCCCCCGCAATGACCGACACCTTCGAACTCTTCCCCGGAGCGGGTCCGGCCGAACGCAGCCGCGCGGACGCGACCGACCCGGTACAGGACGCGTCCCGGACGACGGACGGCCACGGCGAGGCCACCGCCCCTCTCCCCGCCCGCATGCGCCCCCGCACCCTCGACGAATTCCGCGGCCAGCAAAAGGTCGTCGGCCCCGCCGGCCCCTTGCGCGCCATGATCGAAACCGGCCAGATCTCCAGCTTCATCATGTGGGGTCCCCCCGGCTCCGGAAAAACCACCCTGGCCCGTCTCATCGCAGGCTCGGCCGATGCTGCCTTCGTTGCCTTCAGCGCGGTCACCGAAGGCGTCGCGCGAGTACGCGAAATCATCGCCGAGGCGCGCACCCGCCGCCACGCGACCGGCCGCGGCACCATCCTCTTCTGCGACGAGATCCACCGCTTCAACAAGGCGCAGCAGGACGCCTTCCTGCCCGTCGTCGAGGCGGGCGACATCGTCCTCATCGGCGCCACCACCGAGAATCCCAGCTTCGAGGTCGTGCGCCCACTCCTTTCCCGCGCCCCCGTCGTCGTCCTGGATCCCCTGTCCCCCCAAGACCTCGCCCAAATTGTGGCCGACGCCCTCTCCGACCCCGATCGCGGCCTGGGCACCACCGGCATCACCGCCCCCGACGACGTCATCCACCGCATCGCCGAAGCCGCCGACGGCGACGCGCGCCGCGCACTCGGAATCCTGGAGCGCGCCGCCGGTCTAGCGGGTCAAGCCGCCACCCTCACCCTCGAAGTCGTCGAAACCGCCATTCAGAGACGCTTCGCCGTATACGACAAGTCCGGCGACCAGCACTACGACCACATCTCGGCGCTGCACAAGTCCGTCCGCGGCGGCGACCCCGATGGTGCGCTCTACTGGCTCGGTCGCATGCTCGACGCGGGCGAGGACCCATTGTATATCGCGCGGCGTCTGGTTCGCATGGCGTCGGAGGACATCGGTCTCGCCGATCCCAGCGCGCTGGGCGTTGCCATGGCCTGCCGGGACGCCTACCGGTTCCTGGGATCGCCCGAAGGTGAACTGGCGCTCGCGCAGGCCACTGTCTATCTGGCCGGCGCCCCCAAGTCCAACCGCCTGTACAAGGGGTGGGGAAGGGCGCTGAACCGGGCCCGCGAGACCCCCGGCGAAGCCGTCCCCCTCCACCTCCGCAACGCCCCTACGCGACTCATGAAGGACCTCGGCTACGGCGAGGACTACCTCTACGACCCCGACCAGCCCGGCGGCGTGGCGCGCCAGCACTACCTGCCCGAGGGCATGGCCGGCGAGCACTTCTACGACCCCGGCGACGCCGGCTGGGAGGCCGATCTGCGCCGCCGCCTGGCCGAGTGGGCCCGCGGAAGGAGGTAGGCCGCCATTCCCACCCAGCTTCTGGACATGCGCACGCCGGTCGAGCGCGCGATCCTCGTGGGGACTCCTCGGGACCGCCGCGGGGTCCGCGACGGCCCGGAACACCTTGCCGAACTCGCCCGCCTGACCGATACCGCCGGCGGACTGGTCGCGGGCGAGCTCGTGCAGCGCCTCGATTCCCCCAAACCCCGCTACTACCTCGGCAAGGGCAAGGCCGGCGAACTGGCCGAACTGGTGCGCGATCGCGAAGCCGACCTGGTCATCTTCGACGACGAACTGACCCCCGCGCAGTGCAAGAACCTGGAGGCGCTGTGCGGCGTGCGGGTCATGGACCGCGCCGAGCTGATCCTGGACATCTTCGCCACGCGGGCCCGCACCTACGAAGCGCGGCTGCAGGTCGAACTGGCCCAGCTCCAGTACCTCCTGCCCCGGCTCAGGCGCATGTGGATCCACCTCTCGCGCATCCGCGGAGGGATCGGGTTCAGGGGACCGGGCGAGACGCAGCTCGAGACCGACCGGCGGCTCATCGGCACCCGCATCGCCGAGCTTCGGCGCAAACTGAAGGGGGTCGCGCGCGCCCAGGCCACCCGGCGCAAGCGCAGGGAGGGACGGTTCCGGGCGGCGCTGGTGGGGTACACGAACGCAGGTAAGTCATCCGTCTTACAGGCGCTCTCGGGAACGGAACAGTTCGTCGAGGACCGCCTCTTCGCCACCCTGGACGCCTCGACGCGACTGGTCCCCCTCGACAACGGCCACGAAGCCCTCGTCACCGACACCGTCGGCTTCATCCGCAAGCTGCCCCACCACCTCATCGCCTCCTTCCGGTCCACGCTGGAGGAGGCCCGCGAGGCCGATGTCCTGCTGCACGTCATCGATGCCTCGCACCCGGACCGGGACGCCCAGAGGGAGGTGGTGCGCTCGGTGCTGGAGGATCTCGGGATCCGCAAGCGTCCCCGCATCGTGGTCTTCAACAAGATCGACCTGCTGTCCGGCGACGAACTGCTGGCGCTGCGCAAACGCGTTGCCGCCCCGGGTGCGCGCACGGCCCTGTTCACCTCGGCACTCAAGCCCTCGACGCTGGCGCCGCTCAAGTCGGAGTTGCACGACCGGATCCGCGCCAGGTTGCGGAAGGTGAGCGTGGAGATGCCCGCTGGCGACGGAAGGGCCCTGGCCGCGCTCTATGAGGAGGGCGAGGTGCTGTCGAGGAGCCAGGAAGGAACCACCGTCACGGTGATCGCCCAGGCGTCACCCGCGCTGATCGGGCGGCTCCGGGCCCGCGGCGGTGTGCGAATCACCGAGTGCGGGTGACCGAATGGGTGCGGCCGCCCCGCGAGCGCCAGAGAGCGCGACCCCTGCGCCCGCGCTGGTACATTTGAGAGAGTCACCCACTTAGGAGTCCGCCACATGAGGCTCTACATCAACATCGACCACGTCGCCACGGTGCGGCAGGCGCGCCGGACCGACGAGCCCGACCCCGTCCGCGCGGCGGTCCTTGCCGAACTGGGCGGTGCCGACGGCATCACCATCCACCTGCGCGAGGACCGGCGCCACATCAACGACCGCGACGTGCGCCTCCTGGCCGAGACCGTACGCACCGGGATCAACTTCGAGTTGGCAGCCGCCGATCCCGTCGTCGACATCGCGGTGGCACTGGCGCCCATGCAGGCCACGCTGGTCCCCGAAAAGCGCGAGGAGGTCACCACCGAAGGCGGCCTCAACCTGGCCTCCGCCTCGGTGCGGGACGCCGTTGGCGCGTCGCTCCGCCGCCTCGAAGCCGCCGGCACCCGCACCTCGCTCTTTATCGACCCCGACAGGCAAGCCCTCAACCACTCCGCCGCCCTCGGCGCCAACGCCATCGAGCTTCACACGGGCGAGTACGCCAACGCCACCGGCGACGCCGCGAAGGCAGCCGAACTCACCCGGCTTGCCGACGCGGCCGCCCACGGTCACGCCCTCGGACTCGCGATTCACGCCGGCCACGGTCTCACCTACGAAAACGTGGCCCCGGTCGCCGCCCTGCCGCACATCGAGGAACTCAACATCGGGCACAGCGTGGTTTCGCGCGCGGTGCTGGTGGGGCTGGAGCGGGCGGTGCGCGAGATGAAGGAGATCGTTCTGGCCGCTCCCGGGCGGGTTCCACAGCCCGGCGTCTGGGTCCCCCCGATCGGTTCTTAGCAGCCCGTGGACAAAATCCCCCCGGCATTCGAGCGGCGATGCATCCGCGCTGGCCGCTTCGCTTCGCCAATTTGCACTGTAAAGACAACATTACATTATGTCATGTATGGTATACATTCTTCCACTCCGAGGCTACGCTCTGCGTTGCTCCTCGGGCGAATAGCCCTGCTATTCACCTCTCGTCGCGCCTTGCCAGCCCGGCGCCTCACCGCTCTCGGTGCTCGGGCGGCTTCATCCACGGACTGCTAGCCAGCCCGTGACGGAGTCCCCTCCCAGTCCGGATCCCGCCGAGGTTGGTTCCGGCCGGTCCAGGATGCGCCGCCACTTGCCGTGGCTGGCCGTGGTCGCACTGGTCACCGCCCTTTTGTGGTGGTTCTTCCGCGACGAGGACCTCTCCGGCGTGTGGGGCCACATCCGGGCCGCCGACGCACCCCTCCTCCTGGCCTCTGCGGTCATCGCCATGGCCGCCTTCGCCATTCGAGCGTTGCGCTGGAAGTACTTCCTGGCCCCCGTGCAGCCACGCAGTCCCTTCGGATCCCGTTTCGCGGCCGTCGCGGTGGGGTTCATGGCGAACAACCTCCTGCCCACGGGCCGCGCGGGCGAACCGGGACGTGCCTACGCCTACAGCCGCATGGAGCCCGTCGGCTTCACGGCCGCGCTGGCCACCCTGGTCGTTGAGCGTCTCCTCGATGGCGCCGTCATCTTTACCCTTCTCTTCGTGGCAATCCTGAGCCCGGGCTTCCCCGCGGAGACCCTTCCGGCCGAAATCGCCGGAGGCATGCGGGTCGCCGCCATCGGCCTGGGCGTCGTGCTCGCCGGCACCATCCTGGTCGTCGCCTTCCCCTCGCCGTGCCTCCGGATCGGGGCCCGGCTGGTCGCCCTTCTCCCGCCCGGACGGCTGGCCACGGGGCTGGCCGGTGTGATGGAGGGCGTCGTGGAGGGACTGGCGTCGATCCGGGGCTGGCGGCTCATGCTCCCCGCCCTCGCGTGGACCTTCGGAGTCTGGCTCCTGCAGTCGCTTTCGTTCTGGGCCGGATTCCTGGCCTTCGACATCCGGTTGCCCTTCGCCGCGGCGCTACTGACCAACGGAGCCGTCGCCATGGCCGCGGCGCTGCCGGCGACACCCGGGTACATCGGGACGCTTCAGCTTGCCGTATCCCTCGCCCTCGTGCAGGTTTACGGGGTAGCTCCCGAATCGGTGCTCGCCTGCGCGGTAGCGTGGCACGCCGTCAACTTTCCCCCGATCACGGTGATGGGACTCTGGTACACGCGGCGGCTGGGCATCTCACTGAAGGACTTCCGGGGCGGCGATTCGAAGGTCAGGCCATGACCGGTTTCTCGATCGCGTGTCCCGCCAAGATCAACCTCTTCCTGCGGATCGTGGCGCGCGAGCCCTCGGGGTATCACCAGATCGAGACGCTCTTCCAGGCCGTGGGACTCTACGACCGGGTCGACGCGTATCCCGGTCAGGACGGGATCGCCTTCGAGGTGCGCCCGGGCGAGACCGAGCCCGGTCTGGAGGACATTGCCGACGAACTCGGCGACCCCGCGGACAACACCGTGGGGCGCGCCGCGCGGCTGTTCTACGACCTGGCGCGCATCGAGCCGGCGGTCAGGCTGGTCCTGACCAAGGCCATCCCCGCCGGAACCGGGTTGGGGGGCGCGTCGTCGGATGCCGCCGGGACCCTCTCCGTGTTGAACGCTCTGCACGACCGACCTCTCCGGCTTCACCAGATCATGCAACTGGGCAGCCGGATCGGCTCCGACGTGCCCTTCTTCTGCACCGAAACGCCCACCTCGCTTGCGTGGGGCAGGGGAGAACGGCTCCTCGGGCGCCCCACGCCTCCCGCGGCGCACATCGTGCTGGCCATTCCCGGTGCGCGAACGTCGACGGGCGACGCCTACCGCGAGGTATCCGGGAAGCTGGAGCTGCCGGCGCCTCCGAGATGGATGGGCGACATCGGGACGGGCGACTGGGAGGCGATCGCCACTCTACAGCAGAACGACTTCGAGCTGGTCGCATTTGAACGCATGCCGGAGCTCCGGGCGACGCGGGACGTTCTTATGAATGGCGGGGCGGTGATGGCGCGGTTGACCGGCAGCGGTTCCGCTCTATTCGGCGTGTTCGTCGACGAGGAGCGGGCACGCTTGGCTGCCGGGGCGGTTGGCGCGATGGAGGGTGTCGCGGCCGCGTTCGTCGTGCCGACTCTGGACGAGATACCGGCGGTACAGCCGATCAATCAAGACTTGTAAATCATACATGACTTAATGTCATGTGCAGTTGACATTTGTCCTCGGGTATTCTGAACCAGGGCAGGCCGGGTTTGCCGGGGGGGATCAGGCGGAGTATTCTGTCAACTTGCCAGGGTTGATGATGCGGTGCGGGCGCAGGGCTTCGACCAGGTGCCCTGCGACGCGGTACACGCGGGAGGAGAAGGCGATGGAAGGGTTTTGTCTCGACGGCGCAGCGTTGAGCAGGGGTCGGCATCTTGGCTTCCGCCTACTGGTTCCGGTGGCGGCCTTGTCGCTGGCAACCTGCGACCAGCAACCCGCGGCTACCGTGTCCGACTTCGGTGACCCGTGGACCACGGAGCCGGAATTCGAGTTCGGGGAAGGGGTCGGCGGCAGTTCCGACGCCAGCTTCGGCCTCATCAGCGCGGTGCGTGTCCTGGGAGACGCGGATCGCGTCCTCGTCGTGGAAGCCGCCTCGGTGCGGGCAACCATCTGGACGCCCGATGGTTCGCTGCTCCGCAACGTGGGGAGACCCGGAGAGGGGCCGGGCGAGTTCGCAGGCATGTTCGGCGTCCAGGTCCACCCCGCGGGATTCTTCGCAAGAGACGACCGGGGCCAACGATTCACGTCGTTTTCGAATGACGGAACCTTCGTTGAGACGATTCCGTTTCCGGCCAACCTCCTGGGGGGCGCCGGACTCAACTACACGGCCCTGCTCGAGGATGGCTCGGTGTTCGCGATACCGAAGTTCTCGCCACTCGAGATGTGGGGATTCGATGGCAATCCTCCGATCGAGTCGCTACCGGTCGTGCGCCTCTCGGAGGAGGACGGACATTGGGGTGCGGACACTGTTGCCGTCCTTGACACCCGCAACCGCGCCCTCGTCATCGTCCCGGAGGGGACGCCGGCCTTCGGGGGTATCCAGTCGGAGCAGATCTTCGGAGACTATGACCTGACGTGGTTCGACCCCGTTGCCGGAACTGTGGTGGTCGTTCGAAGGAATCTTGGCCCCGGCGTGGTGGATCTGGCGGAGATCGGGGCCGATGGCGATACGGCCTGGCACCGACGCCTTTCGCCACCTCCGGTCACGCTCACCTCCGATATGGCAGGGAACGTCATCGAAGCGATGTCCCGGGGCCGCCCGGGACGAACCGCTGCGACCATGCGGGCCGCGGTCGAGGAGGCGCTCTACCTCCCCGAAATCCTGCCCGGAGCCGTGCGTGTATGCGGAACCGCCTCGGGGGAGATCTGGTTCAGCGGGTTCGAAACGGAGGACTCGCTCGGCGTCTGGTACTCCGTGCGGAGGAACGACGGCCCGGGCGGCGTCCGCAAGATTCTGGTGCCGTCCGGGTTCACGGCCATGGACGCCACGGACACCCACGTCTGGGGCTACCGGAGCGATGACCTGGGCGTTCAGTACGTGGTGGGTTTGCGGCTCCTGCCGCCTGCGGTCGCGGAAGAGGCCGGGGAGACGACGCGATGAGGAACGTCACGGCGGCCCATTCAGGCCTGCTGCGGCTGCTGCACCTCGGGACGCTGGCCACGGCGCTGGTCTTGTCCGCCCATGTCGAGTCCGCCGCGGGACTTCAAGCGGGCAAGCAGTCCTGGACCACCGTACCGGACTACCGGGTCTACGATCCTGCGGCGACCGACTCGGGGTTCGGCCGCTTCTCGCGGATGCGCCTGGGTGAGAATGGAACCCGTATCGTCGTCAAGCACGCGGGGATCGTGGGTGTCACACCGGTTTGGGAGATCTTTGTTTTTTCACCTGAGGGGAGATTGCTCTCGGCTCTGGGGGCGGCGGATTGCCGGACGGATTCGGCCGGCCCATAGGGGTACAAGCGGATGTCGGTGGCTTCTGGACGAGACACAGCGAGGGGTCGTTGTGGTACTCTCATCAGGAGAGGGAACTCATGTTGAAGATCACCTATCCGCCGGAGCTGGCGAGCCTGCGCGGCCTTGCCCCGCTGCGCGACGGCAGTTTCTTCGCGAAGGGCGGTTTTCCGGTGTGGAACCCCGAAGCAGAGAACGCTCCTGCGTGGGCGCAGGCGTTCCTGCACATTGCGAATAGGGGCGGCAGATGGGTCCCGGACACGATCGCCGTTCTCGACATCGTGAACCCGTACGTGGGGGTTCGCGGCGAGTCGAGCCGGTTCAACACCCAGGTATCGCTCAACCAGCCGTTCGCCGCCGACGACCTGACGTGGACCGACGGGGAAGCCGGAAGGGTCGGAATCGTCCGCAGGAAGGGTGCTCCCGGCACGGTCGAGGTCATCGAGATCCGTGCGACAGGCGACACGTTGCGGCACCGGCGGTTCTCGTTGCCCGCGGTCCCCGTGTCCCGGGAGCTTGCGGAATCGGCGATCGAAGAGGCAGTGGCCAGGTTGCGACCCGCTGCCGAAGAACACGGCCTCGACGCGGCGCAACTACGACGCCTCGCCGTGGACGCCCTCCATGTCCCGAACCATTTCCCCGCCGTCTACGCCGTGGTTCCCACAGCCTCGGGCGAAGTCTGGCTCAAGACGTCCGAAATCGCGGACGGGCTGGCCGTCTGGTACTCGATCCCGCGCGGCGACAGCGACGCCCCGCCGCGCCGCGTCCTCTTGCCTTCGACCTTCAGGCTCCACGACGCCTTCGGCGACCATGCCTGGGGCTTTTCGGAGGAGCTGGCGCAGCCCAGGCACGTTCTCGGACTGCGGTTGGCGCCGCCGTCGGGGTGACGCTTGACATCGGATTCGGAGAGAGGTGAACCCCCCGCCGACTTGACACCGCCACCTTGAACCCCGCTACCCCCCTCCGCTACCATTCCGGCGTCTCCCATCCGCGCCTCGCGCAAGTTGGCCCGTCGTCTAACGGCAGGACACCGGTCTTTGGAACCGGGGGTGGTGGTTCGACTCCACCCGGGCCAACTGTCTCTCTATCAGTCCGTAGACAAAGCCGCCTGAGTACCGAGAGCGGTGAGGCGCCGGGGCTGGCCCGGAGGGATTTGGCCCACGGGCTGTCTGGCGGCGGAGCGTGAAGCTGTCGGTCCTCATCGCAGCGATTCGACACCCTCCAGTCGCGCCGCCTGCCGGTCGAAGGTGTACAGCGGCCGCGCTCCAGACCGCTCCGCCGCGGCAAGGATCATCAGATCCGAAAACCCCGGGCCACCCACCTGGTAACGAAACGCGGCTCGGGCCACATCGTCCGCGGCCTCGACAACGAGACTCTGCGTCGCCACGAGTTCCTGCAGAATCGCCGCAATGCGTTCGCGGGAAACCCCGTAGGCCCGTTCCAGGACCCACACGAGCTCGACGACAACCTCGCGGCAGGCATACCCTGTGCGTTCGGTCGTGAGGGATTCCAACAGAGCGCGAGCGGACTCCGCCTGCCGTTCGTCGTCGCGCACCAGGTAGCGAGCGAGCACGTTGGTGTCGAGGGCGATCATTCCTCGGACGCCCCGTCGGCCACCGCCCGCTTCATTTCCTCCACTGTGACCGGTGGCCCGTCGTGTTTCAGTGCGCCGAACAGCCGACGGATGGGGCGCACGGGCAGAATGCGCACCTCGCCGTCAAGAACGATGTAGCGCACGCGGTCGCCGGCCCGTACGCCCAGCGTGTCCCTGACGGGCTTGGGGAGCGTCGTCTGTCCCTTTTTCGTTACTGCGGATTCGAGCATGGCTACGCCTCCGGTCGCCTTACAGTGTGCGGTATCGCCTTACTTATCGCAAAAAGGTAAGCGTTTCGCCACGGCAAGTGAAGGTGCTACACCCGCCCCCGAATCCCCGCCACCTCCCTCCGCACCAGCCTCTCGAACTCGTCCGCCATCCGGTCCGCGTCGGGCGCGTCGTCGATCAACTGCTCCAGGATGGTCCCTTCCTCGTCGTCGATCCTGGCGCCGCGCAGGCGGTGCAGCTTGAGCCACGTTTCGAAGCGGCGGCTGAGCCGCACGACGCCGTAGAACAGCCGGGGGTGGTTCACCCGGCCGGAAACCGTGTCGAAGACGATGGCGATCATCGACAGGTTGAGCAGGAGGAGGTCCTTCACCCCGTCCAGGACGAGCTTGGACTGAAAAACCACGAAGTCGCGCAAGGTGACTCCGGGTGAGGGCTTGACGGGACGATTGTTGTCCATGGTATCCATGTATTTGATCCTCCATGTTGTATGCGATTTCACGGGTGGCCGCCGTCGCCCCGTTGCCGGGACCCCGCGCCGCCCCAAGGTTTCGGGCCACAATGCCGATCTCCTCCGCACTTACGGTTGCCGCTCTGGCCCTCTCCGGAGGCGACGTCCTCCACGGCGTCCCACCGGATGCGGACCCCTACGTGCCGGTCGCCGCGATTGTGTCCGGCACGGCCCACGGCGCTCCACCCCAGCGCGCTTCCTCTCCCGACTCCGCCGATATCCGGGCGCGCGCCCGCAAACTCCAGTCGCGCTTCGAGACCAACCGGGCGCGCCACCTGCCCAGCACTCTGGGCGGGGGTCGGCCGGCGTGCGATGACATCATCGGGCGGATGTGCATCTGGGACGATGGCGACGACGGCTGGACGCCCCGGGACGAGCCGGAGGAGATCGTCGCGCTGCGCGACGGGTTGCTGGCGGCGCTCGACTCACTGGCCCGCGAGATCCCTGGCGACCACTGGGTGTTCGGCCAGCGCATCCGCTACCTGGTCGAAGGCGGGCGTCTGGGAGAGGCAGCGTCGCTGGCGGAGCGATGCGGACTTCCGAAGCGCTGGCGGTGCGACGCCTACCTGGGCTACGTGCGCCACCACCAGCAGAACATCCGCGGTGCGGAGCAGGCCTTTCGACGCGCGCTGGACGCCATGCCCGCCCGCACCTTCGCCGACTGGACCGATCCCGAACCGGTGCTGGACCGGGACCTGGGCCGCTGGCTCGCCGACCAGGCCGACTCGGCCGCGGCCATGGACCGTCTGTGGATGCTGGCCGATCCGCTCTTCCTTGCGCCGGGCAACGACCGCTGGACCGGTCACATGAGCCGCTGGAGCTACTCCATGAGCTCCGAGGAGGCGCGCAACCCGTATCAGCTGCTCTGGGGCGATGACCTGACCCGCGTCACCGTGCGCTACGGCTGGCCGATCGCGTGGGAACGGTCGTGGTCCACCGGCGGCGGGCGCGGCTACTCGGTGTCGGGGCACGACTACCCGGGCGAGTTCCGGGCCTTCCCGCCGCGCGAAGTCCTCGACTGGGAGCAGGGGAGGGTGGAGTCGTTCGCGTGGGAGATACCGGACGGCCACGCGCGCAGCAAGTACGCGCCGCCGTACCTCGATTCACTCGGTGTTCTGGAAGGACAGATCGGCCGGTTCTGGAGACCGGACGGGGTCATGGTGTTGGGCGTCTGGGAACGCCCGGAGGCGGATCCGCCCAACACCGCTGAACCGGCGCCCGAGGTACCGATGGATCCGGCGGAGGTCCGGAACCGCATCGTCGCCCGCGCCGCCCTGGCACCGGATCCGGAGGCGCCCGCCGCGCCGCCGCTTCGCGTCGGCCTCTTCGTCGAACAGGACGGCGCCCTCGAGGTCGATGTGCGTACCACCGTCACCTCCGGCGGCACCGTTCGCCTCTCCGCGCTCGCTCCGTGGGCCACCTGGGGCGTCGTGAGCCTGGAAGCGTGGTCGCCGGAGTCGCGCCGGGCCTGGCGCCTGCGCGCCGGCATGGGATTCCGGCACATCATGCCCGATCTCGTCGCCCTCTCCGACCTGCTGCTCCTCGAGACGGGAGCCGAGCCGACCGGCCCGGAGGAGGTTGCGGAGGTCCTGAGGACATCCACCGAGGTCGCGGGCGGCGAGCCGCTCACGCTGGCCTTCGAACTCTACGGACTGCGCTCCCCGTCCGAACTGGTGGACTTCAAGGCGTGGGTGGAGAAGCGGGACGAAGGCTTCTTCACGCGGGCGGTTCGCTGGCTGGGCTTCGGGGGAGACAGGGAGCAGGTCATGATTGGCTGGGAGGAAGGCGGGCCGGAACGGCGGGGACCTCTCTTCCGGACCTTCTCGATCGGTCTGCCGGACCTCGAGCCGGGGCGGTACGAGGTGGTGATCGCGGTGACGGCCAGGGGACATTCACCGCTTGAAGGGCGACGCAGCTTCACGGTGCGGCAGGCGCGGGAGTAGAGGCAGAGAATCGCGCCGCTGGCCTGCCACACACTCATACGCCAGATTCACTACATTAAATGGCTGTCACGCAACCGTAACCCCAACCCCCGCCACACCGGTCATGGAAGCTTCACCCGTACGCGGCCCACTCCTCCTCCTCGCGGGGCGTGCCAACCGTCCCCTGGCCCGCGAAATCGCCGAGAAGCTGGGCACCCCGGCCGATGGTGCCACCATCCACAACTTCGCCGACGACGAGATCTTCGTGCGCATCGATCGCAACGCCCGCGGCCGCGACGTCTTCATCATCCAGCCCACCGTGGCCAACGCCGACAACATCATGGAGCTGCTCCTCCTGATCGACGCGGCAAGGCGCGCCTCGGCCGAACACGTGACGGCGGTGGTTCCGTACTTCGGGTACGGGCGGCAGGACCGGAAGGACCAGCCGCGGGTTTCGATCGGGGCCAAGCTGCAGGCGAATCTCATCACCGCCGCCGGCGCCGACCGCCTGGTCAGCATCGACTTCCACCAGCACCAGATCCAGGGGTTCTTCGACATCCCCGTCGACCACCTCTACGCGGCGCCGGTCTTCACCGAGTACTTCCGCGGCAAGCAGTTCACCAACCTGGTGGTGGTCGCCCCGGACGTGGGTTCGGGAAAGATGGCGCGGGGCTTCGCCAAGCGGCTCGGCGCCACCTTCGCGATCATCGACAAGAGGCGGCCGTCCGCGAACGTCTCCGAAGTGCTCAACGTGGTGGGCGAGGTGGAAGGGCGGACCTGTCTGATCACCGACGACATGATCGACACGGGGGGCACGATCGCGCAGGCGGTCACGGCCCTCAAGGAACGGGGCGCCGAGCGCGTGTACGTGGCCGCCACGCATGCGCTCCTCTCGGCCACCGCGGTCGAGAGGCTGGCGGCGTCGC
The DNA here is from genome assembly GCA_965208295.1 of Longimicrobiales bacterium. Taxonomy (GTDB): domain Bacteria; phylum Gemmatimonadota; class Gemmatimonadetes; order Longimicrobiales; family Gaopeijiaceae; genus Bin94. Next base: position 4,708,037 of record OZ242328.1, read on the forward strand.
CGCTGGAGGAACTCGTCGTCACCAACACGATTCTCATCCCCGAAGCCAAACGGTTCGACCGCTTGAAGATTCTGTCAGTGGCGGACCTGCTGGCCCGGGCCATCACCTACATCCACTCCAACGCGTCGGTGAGCAAGCTGTTCGAGCTCAGGGACCGGAAGGGACCGGCCAAGGTCGCGCTGGCCTGACACGTGCCTGCACCGCAGCGAATTCCGGAAGTTACGGAAAATACGGAAAGTACGGAAAACTGAACCATGGAAGCGAAAATCATCCTCGAAACACGCACCGGGGCCGGAAAGGGCGTCGCGCGCAGGCTTCGGCAGGTTGGCCGGGTGCCAGGCGTCATCTATGGCGGGGGCGGCGACAACGTGCTGGTCTCCATGGAGGCCCACGAGACCGTCAACGTTCTCCAGGCGGTCCCCGTCGAAGAAACCGTCTTCGAATTGTCGGTGGACGGTGGCGAAGTGCAGCACGCACGGGTCCGGGAAGTCCAGATGCATCCCTATCGCCCCGAACTCATCCACGTCGATTTCCAGCGCGTCCCGCCGGACGCGGCCGGGGACGAGTGACGCCACCTGCAACGACACCGCGACCTTCGACACACAGTGGACCCGCACGGTGCGCCGGACAGCGGGGCGGACACTCCCGCCTCCGATTCGCCCGCGCCGCGCACGAAGGTGGTGGTCGGTCTGGGCAATCCCGGGCCGAAGTACGACGGCACCCGTCACAACGTGGGATGGTGGGTGCTGGACCGCTTCGCCTACGACCGGGACTTCGAGTCCTTCGAACGAAGCGGCAAGAGGCTGGAGACGTCGGGCGAGGTGGACGGGCGGACGATCGTGCTGGTCAAACCCCGCGCCTACATGAACCGGAGCGGCCTGGCGCTGACCACGCTCTGGAAGATGGACGGGTTCGAGGCCGCGCGGGATCTGCTGGTGGTGACCGACGATGCGAACCTCGATGTGGGCCGGGTCCGGTTCCGCCCCGGTGGCGGGACGGGGGGCCACAAGGGGCTCAGGTCGGTGACCGGCGTGCTGGGGACTCGGGACTACGCTCGCCTGCGGATCGGCGTGGGCGTCGCCCCGGCCGGCGCCGAGCTGTCCGACTGGGTCCTCTCGGAGATGCCCCCCGATGACGAGGACGTGGTGGTCGGCCTGCTGCCGGAACTCAGCGAGGCGGTCGCGGTATGGGCGGAGGCAGGGGTCGAAGCCGCGATGAACCGCTTCAACCGATGATCTTGAACGAACCTCAAACACAGGAAACTGAAGAGCCGTGATCGAACTACTGGACTTGACCGACTGGTCGTGGGTGGCCGGAGGCGTGGGCCTGCTGGCCGCGCTCGTCGTGTACCGCTACATGGTCGCCCAGCCGGACGGAAACAGCGTCATGCGCGACCTGGCGGACCAGATCCACGACGGGGCGATGGCGTTCCTGCGCCGCGAGTACACGGTGCTGGCCGTCTTCGTGGCGGTGGTGGCCGTGCTCCTCTTCCTGGCGATCGGGCAGGCGACCGCGCTGGCCTACGTGGCCGGGGCCGCGAGCAGCGTTCTGGCGGGCTTTTTCGGAATGAAAGCAGCCACGCGCGCGAATGTGCGCACCTCGGCCGCGGCCAACGACGAAGGGCAGGGCAAGGCGCTCAGGATTGCCTTCTTCGGGGGCGCGGTCATGGGACTGTCGGTCGCCGCGCTGGGGCTGCTGGGGATCGGTCTGCTCTACTGGTTCCTGGCCGCCGACGCGATCCCGGGCACGAACGACCTGCCCAGCTTCGCGGCAATCATCTCGGGATTCGCCATGGGCGCGTCTTCGATCGCGCTCTTCGCGCGGGTGGGCGGGGGCATCTTCACCAAGGCCGCCGATGTGGGCGCGGACCTGGTGGGGAAGGTCGAGGCGGGGATCCCGGAGGACGATCCGCGCAACCCGGCCACCATCGCCGACAACGTGGGGGACAACGTGGGCGACGTGGCGGGAATGGGTGCCGACATCTTCGAGTCGTATGTGGGGTCGATCGTGGCGACGATCGCGATCGGGGCGACCGCGGCGGCGCTGGCGGCGAGCCAGGTCGAGGCGGTGGCGCTTCCCATCATCACGGTGTTCGTGGGGTTGTTCTGCTCGGTGATCGGGATTGCGGCCATGAAGTTTCTGGAGCGCACCGAACCGGGGGCCGCGCTGCGCAACGTCACCTTCATCGCGGCGGGGCTCTTCCTGCTGATCATGTTCTTCGTGATCAGGTCGCTGGACATGATCATCATCGACCCGGTCACCGAGACCGCGCGCTCCCCGCTCGGACCCTTCTGGGCGCTCCTGGCGGGCACGCTTGTCGGCATCCTCATCGGGCTCACGACCGAGTACTACACCGGCGCGCGTCCGGTGCGGAAGATCGCGCAGGCTTCGGAGACCGGATCCGCCACCAACATCATCACCGGACTGGCTGTCGGGATGGAGTCCACCGCGCTGCCGCTGCTGCTGATCTGCGCGGCCATCCTGATCTCGTTCCTGACCTGCGGCCTCTACGGCATCGGGATCGCCGCGGTCGGCATGCTGGCCACGGTGGGCGCCACCATGTCGGTGGACGCGTACGGCCCGGTGGCCGACAACGCGGGCGGGATCAGCGAGATGGCCGGGCTGGGACCCGAGACCCGCAAGGTGACCGACTCCCTGGACGCGATCGGCAACACCACGGCCGCGATCGGCAAGGGCTTCGCGATCGGCTCGGCGGCGCTCACCGCGCTGGCGCTCTTCTCGGCCTATGCCACGAAGGTGGCTGCGTTGCGGGGAGCGGAAACGGGCGAGGTCACGGCGCTGGTGATCGACATCACCAATCCCTATGTGGTCATGGGCCTCTTCATCGGCGGCATGCTGCCCTTCCTGGTGGCCTCGTTCACGATGACCGCGGTGGGACGCGCCGCGGCGGGGATGGTGGAGGAGGTGCGGCGCCAGTTCCGCGAGATACCGGGGATCATGGAGGGGACGGCCAAGCCCGACTCGGCCCGCTGCGTGGACATCTCCACCAAGGCGGCGCTTCGGGAGATGATGCTGCCGGGGATCACCGCCATCCTGGCTCCGGTGATCGTCGGGAAGTTTCTGGGCGTGGAGGCGCTGGGCGGGCTGCTGGCCGGCGCCACCGTAACGGGCGTGCTGATGGCGCTCTTCATGGCCAATGCGGGCGGGGCGTGGGACAACGCCAAGAAGTACATCGAGGGGGGCGCGCACGGCGGCAAGGGATCGGATCCGCACAAGGCCGCCGTGGTGGGCGACACCGTGGGCGATCCCTTCAAGGACACCTCGGGCCCGTCGCTCAACATCCTGATCAAGCTGATGAGCGTGGTGTCGCTGGTGCTGGTGCCATGGTTCGTGGGATGAGGGCCGCGTCCTTCGATGGTGCGATTGCGTTCGCGCAGGAGTTGATCCGCATCCCCTCGCTGCCGGGCGAGGAGGGGGAGTTGACGCGGCGGGTGGTGGCCGAGATGGAGGCTCTCGGCTACGACGAGGTGTGGACGGACGAGCTGGGGAGTGTGATCGGGGTGGTGCGGGGGGAGGGGGGCGGTGGCTCGGTCATGCTGAGCGCGCATCTGGACATGGTCGCGGCGGGGGATCCGGCCGAGTGGGAATACCCGCCGTTCGACGGGGTGATTGCAGGGGGGTATCTGCATGGCCGGGGGGCGATGGACATCAAGGGGCCGCTGGCGCTGCAGGTGCACGTGGGGGCGGCGTTGCGGGGTGGGGTGGGGGGGGACATCATCGTGGCGCACCCGGTGTTCGAGGAGCGGGGGGGGTGGGGGATGGACCACCTGGTGCGGCCCGATGGCGGCGTGAAGCCCGATGTGGTGATCATCGGCGAGTCGACCCAGGGCGACATCGCGATCGGCCACCGCGGCCGCAGCGAGGTGGAGATCGTGGCGCACGGCCTGGCCGGCCACGCGTCGGCGCCCGACCGCGCCCGGAATGCCCTCGACCTGGTCCCCGCGATCCTGGCCGGCGTGCGTGACTTGGCCGCACGCCAGGGCACCGACCCGGTTCTGGGACGCTCGTCCGTCGTGGCGACCGGCATCGACGCCGTCCCCGCGAGCCTGAACGTCATCCCCGACAGGGTCACCGTCACCCTGGACTGGCGCATTCTCCCCGAGGACACCGAGGAGTCCCTCCTGGCTCGCGTGGGCGAATCGCTCCAGCCCCACCTGGACCGCGTCGACGCGACCACCTGGCCCGGTGCCGCCGAGAGCGTGCAGGTTCGCACCGCCACCGAACTCCAGCGCGCCTACACGGGTGCTGAAGAGGCGCGGCGCATCTTCAGCCCCGGCTTCCTCATGGATGCAGCCGACCCCATCGTCACGGCGGCGGCCCGCGCGGTCGGCACGCGCAACGGCAACGGCGCCCCGGCCCGCGTTCGCCCCTGGACCTTCGCCACCGACGGCGGCTGGACCTGTGGCGTACGCGGCATCCCCACGATCGGCTTCGCTCCGGGCGAGGAGCGACACGCGCACACCAACACAGAGCGGCTCGATCTGGAAGAGGCGCGGTGGGGCTATGGCCGCTACCTGGAGCTGGTCCCGGCGGTGCAGGGGGCGGTCAGCGCCGCTCGTTAGAGTGGTTCATAGGGGACGTGTGCGGTCCCCGGGCCGCTCACCTCACCCACACCCTCGACACCCGCGACGGAACGACCCCGTCGAAGTAACCGTACACGCCTTCCCCCTCGATGCCGAAGCTCGGCCAGGGTTTCGGCAACGGAAAGATGCCCTCGTTTTCCAGGAAGTTGGTGTAGTTCCAACCGATTCCGAGTAGCCGCAACGAGAAGCGCAGGGGCCTTTCGTGGTAGTGGATGCGGACTGTATCGGCTTCGGCGCCCTCGAGGTGCCGTCCGAAATAACCCAGATGGCTGGCGTCGACTTCCGTCTCCGTACCATCGTCTTCCATCCAGAATGCGTCCAGCACATCCGCCAGCAGCGTGCCGATGTCGGAGCCGATCCGGTACCGCATCGGGATCAGATGGTCCTGGTACTCGGTCGGCAGGGGCAGGTGCAGACTGTCCCCCGGTTCGAGCAGAACCGGTGCCGCGGGAAGCACGACCTCGCCGCTGAACGAACCGAGCGGTGCCGTTCCCTCGATCTCGTATCTCTCGCCCCCCTGGATTTCCGCCGGCAGCACGGCGCGCAGACACCGCGCCGGACCCGGCCAGCTGTTGCCGGCTTGCGTGCACGCCCGCAGTTCCAGGGTGTCCGAAAAAGCGGCCGTCCACCCCGGTCCCCTGAGCGTCGCGGTGAGCGTCGGAGGGGCCTCGTCCGATTGGCGATGGGGGTGGGCCGCGAGCAGGCGGGCCTCACGTTCGCCCTCCACCAGCATGATCGCGACGGAGACCACATCCAGATCGACTTCCAGGGGGTCGGGCGGACGGATGAAATCGTCGCACGCTGTCGACCCCACCACCAGGGCCAGCGCCGCCGCGGGCCGGAACGCCGCGCGCGCCCTCAAAACCTGAACTCCACGCCGAAGAACGGAATCATGGGCAGTTGCGGCACGTAGACCCTCTCGACCTGTCCGCTGGTGTAGTCCCGTTCCACAAACGAACCCACCACATTCGGAAGGCTGAAGAGGTTGGCCACCGACAGATAGGGGACGATCGACCCGCCGCCGAACCACGACACCCGGCTCTCCCGCCGCCAGCCCACATCGATCCGTGCGTAGTGCGGCAGGATGCCGGAGTTGTACTCCCCCCCAAGCGGCACCAGCTCGGTGCGTCCCGTTCCATGGATCTCGATGGGCACGATGGCCAGCACCGGCGTGGTCGGCTGACCCGAGCGCAGCGATACGCGCGCGGACCATGAAGACGCGCCACGCGCGTAGGAGGTCCCCAGTTCGAACTCGTGGTCCCGATGGAATCGTGGCTTGTAGGTCCGTGAACCCACGGTCCTCGACACCCGGGCCCAGCGGTAGCTGCCCAGCAGCGAGAATCCCGCGTCGGTGATCCAGCTCCAGGATGTCTCGACCCCCTTCGCCGAACCACTGGAGACCACCCACCGCGACGGATCGCCCAATGCGGCGCCGGTGGCCGGCCTGTCTCCGAGCGCGGGCAGCCTGAGGTTGTCCAGGGCGCGCACATAGGCGTCCACCCGGACCCGGACCCCCGCCCGGGAACCCTCCCACCCGACGGTGAACTCGGTGTTGCGCGGCACCGGGGCCTTGCTCACGGGAACCAGCAGGTCGTAAGCCAGGAAGCTTGCCCCCAGCGCCTCCTCGTCGCGCACAGACGCGAGCGCCTGGTGGGAACGCGACGCCGAAACACGCGCGTCCCACCACGATCCCGCATAACTCAGTTCCGCGAACGGCGCCAGTGTGGTCGCCAGTTTGCGGAAGTGGTCGACCCGCAGTCCGGCCCGGGTCGAGAACCCTCGCTGCAAGGGGACTTCCACGGTGGAGTAGGCGGCCAGCCGCCAGCTGCTCTCCTTCAGGTCCACTGGCGAGAAGAAGAACCCTTCGTCGGAGTCGAACTCGTCGGTGTGGTCGTATTTGTGGTCGCCGAGGAACCGGGTTGCCTGTGCGGCACTCGTGATCGTGGCCCGTCCCGTGCGCCAGGTGACCCGCAGGTCGGCGCGGAATTCGCTCATGATGCCGTCGCCGAACAGCAGGGTGTCGGTGGGTGGCGTGTACTCCACGCGCACGTCGTTTGAGTAGACGGCGGACCCGCCCCCCAGCGCGAACAGGTCGCTCGTGAAGCGGCTGTGTCCCAGGTTCGCGTCGACGATCCCGTTGTCCCCGAGTTTGTCACGGTAGTGAACCGAGAGCGCGGAGTTGCCCCACGCCAGGCCCAGCGTGTTGGTCTCCTCGGAGTCGTACACCTGCAGGGACTCGGAATTGTGGTAGCCGCTGACCGAGAGGCGGCGGACGCCCCCCAGATCGGCCGTCACCTTCGTGTGCAGATCCTGGAAGAAATAGGGAAGGTGATCCGGGATGGCCCCCATCTTCTTGAGCGCCAGGGTGAAGCCGTCGATGTAGGTGCGCCTGCCGTCCAGCAGATAGGACACGTTCTCACCGATCGGTCCCTCCACGGAGAGCCGGGACGAAGCGAGGCCCAGCGAGCCGGCCATCCGCATCTCGTCGCGGGCTCCGTCGCGGGTGGCGATATCGATCGCGCCCGAGAGCGACCCGATGGCCATGCCATCACCGCCCGAGCCCGCCAGGATCGTCGCGCGCTCGACCACCTCGGCGTTGATCGCGGAGAGGAAGCCGCCCAGGTGGAAGGCGTTGAAGAGGCGCACGCCGTCGAGCAACACCGGGGTGCCTTCACTGGTGCCGCCGCGAATGAAGGGCACCGAGGTGTAGTCTGATGGCGAGGAGGCGGAGGGGGAGACCGCAGTCGCCCGCAGAACGTCCGTCTCCAGGATCGTGGGCAGGGTCTTGAGCAGCACGGAATCGATGACGAAGGCGTCCCGGGACAGCGAAATCGGATCCCCGGCGCGGCCGGCGACGTTCACCTCGAGACCCTCCAGGCCGATCGGGGCGGGACTGAGCAACACCCTTATCGGTTCCGAGGGAGGAGTCTCGTAAGTCCGTGTCCAAAGCGCGTATCCGAACGCCGCCACCTCGACGCGAACCGCCCCGCCCCCCGGCGCCCCCGGCACCACGAACGCCCCGTAGCGATCCGACACGCCCACTGCGGCCTCCGCCTCGCCGACGGTTGCCGTGACGGTTACCTGGGCGTATGCGATTGGTTCCAGGTCCACGCTGTCGCGGACCACGCCCGACAGAGTGGCCTGCTGCACTGCCAGGATCAGAAGGGCGGTGCCGGTCATGTGCAACTCCAGTCCACATTCGGTTGGCGGGAAGGTCGACCCGGCCAGGTGCGCGGGTTTCGTGGCGTCTTGGGACATGAGCGACCCAGAGTCCGCAAACTACCACGACCTCCCAATACCCCGCCAACGGTCGGACGATCCTGTCCTCGATCCGGCACGCCTCGCCCGGACGGCCCCCCCACCTACCCCATCGGCACCGTACGCAGAATCCTTCCCTCCACCCGCTCGAAGATCTCGTCCAGGCTCGTGCCGGTGATCGTAAGGCCATGGTTCTTCAGCCCGACCACACACCGGCTCGGATCGTCGTCCTCGCGTACGATGTCGGCCACCGCCTGACCCAGCTCGTAGGTGCCGCAGGGGTAGTTGAACTCGGTGGAGCGGATGTCCGCCATCCACCCGTGCACGTGCAGGATGGCACCCACCTCCGGGTGCTCCTGGTAAATCATCCAGTGCTCGATCGCGTCGACCGAGACGCGGCGCGGCTCCACACCCGGCGGGTGGCTCACGATCATCCCGTTCCGCACGGCATCGTAGTCCTTCACCATCAGGATGTCCTGCCCGATCGTGCTCAGTCTGGATTTGTCGACCCCGCTGGCGCTCATCCAGAACCAGTCGTCGTCGTAGCGCGCCGAGATGTTGCCGTAGGAGAGCCCGCCGATGCCGAAGAGGAGCTTGATGTGCCGGAAGTCCCGGGGTGACAGCAGCTCGTCCATCGGAAAAGGCGCGGGCAGAAGGTCCAGTTCGTCGAGTAGGCGCCCCGCGCGGCAGATGGAAGCCGTGATCTCGTCCCCATTCCACAGTTCCTCGGGAAGGTCGTCCCGAAAGAAGTTGTCGATCACCAGCGTTGACGACGCCATGGGATGGATGCGCGAGTAGACCTGCCGGAAGTAGCTCTCCCGGCCGGCGTGGTTCGCGACGACGTAGTGTCCCTGCTCCATGGTGATGAAGTGGGCCTCCGGATCGCCGTCGCCCTCGGGGACCAGCCCCACGGCCAGGTTGGCCAGCGCCCGCGGAAGCATGGGGTATCCCTGGGCGATATGATCCGTGAAGGGGTGCGGGAATTCCGTCACCGCGCAGACGAATACGGCCTGCGCATGGCGCCGGAAGGGCCGCGGATGGCCCTTGGGAAAGAAGTTGAAGACGAGCCTGGCGTCCCCGGGATCGTCGGTAAACCGATGCCCCTCCGATTCCATCACTTCCCGCAACCCATCGGCGAACCAGCGGAAAGTCTCGCTGTTCGGTGAACCGACGAATGTGAAGTCCATGCGTCTCCCCTCTTCGTTGACGGTGGAGAAAAAGCCTAAGCAAGCCGGGGGTCCCGCGCCAGCGCAAAAGGGGGGAGGCGGCGCCCTTACACTACCTGCAGCGAAGTGTCTTGCGCTATATTTCGGCAACCAAACCCGCTCCGCCCGGGAATGCGGAGCCCGTCATGCACCACGGTCCAAGGGAGTTCCCACAACGATGAGACCCTACGAAATCGTCTACGTCCTCGATTCCGCCCTGGAGCGCGAAGCAGTGGACGAGAAGCTCGATTCCTTCCATTCAGTACTCGGCGGCAACATCACGGCCATCGATCACTGGGGCGTGCGCCAGCTCGCCTACCCCATCCGGAAATCGAAGACCGGATACTACGTGATCGTTCACGTCACCGCCGACCCGGTCGCGCTGCCCGAGTTCGAACGACTGCTCAAGCTCGACGAGGAGACGATGCGCTATCTCATCGTCCTCAACGAGGGGCAGCCTATATCGGGAGCGTCGGTCCTGGCCGACCGTCCGGTCGTGCAGGTCGCCGAGGAATCCGGCGACGGCGAGCCCGAAGCCGAAGCCGGAGATGAAGCCGCGGACGATGGACAGGAGGCGGAGGAAGAAGATGCCGCCGGGGACGAGGCGGCGGACGAGCCGGAAGCGCCCCCGCAGTCCTCCGGTCCGCCGGAGTTTTCCGGTGCCCGCGGCCGGCGGCGGCGCCACGAGGGTCCGCCGATCGTCCTCCTGAACTACAAGGACGTGACCACGCTGGCCCGTTTCCTGACCGAGCAGGGCAAGATCCTGCCGAAGCGCACCACGAAGGTGACCGCGCGTTTCCAGCGCCAGCTCGGCACTGCCATCAAGCGGGCACGGTTCCTCGCGCTCCTCCCCTACATCCGCGACCACGAGGGCTAGACTGCCAGATCCATGAAACTGATTCTGCGACAGAACGTCACGACCCTTGGGCAGGCCGGCGATGTCGTGAACGTCAAGCCGGGATACGCGCGAAACTACCTTCTGCCCAAGGGCCTCGCCTACATGGCCTCGGCGTCCAACCTCCGCCGGATCGAAGAAGAGGCCCGGCACCGCGGGGAACAGGAGCGGCGCGACTACCTGGAGGCCAGCCGCCAGGCCGCGCGCCTCGAGGACCTGACGATCACCGTGTCCGCTCGCGCGGGCGACGAAGGGCAGCTCTTCGGGTCGGTGACCGTGCGGGACATCTGCGAGAAGGTGGAGGAGTCGGGGCTCGACTTCGAACTGGACCGGCGGGCGGTTCACCTTTCCGAACCGATCAAGTCGGTGGGAGAGCACCGCGTTCCGATCCGGTATCAGTCCGGGGTCGAGGTCGAACTGCTCGTGGTCGTGGAGGCCGAAGAGGATTGACGAGCGCGCCGGGGTAGACACGTGAGCGAGCCGGTCGCCTTCGAGATGCCGCCGCAGGTCCGCCAGGCCGTCCGCCATGCCCGGGAGCGCAAGGCCGAGGACATAACCATTCTCGACCTGCGCCACATATCCAGCGCCACCGACTTCTTCGTGATCGTGACCGGGCGCTCCGACATCCAGGTGCGCGCGATCGCGGACCACATCCTCGCTTCCGCCCGCAGTGACGGCAACCGGCCCGACCACGTCGAGGGCCTGAAGGAGGGCCGCTGGGTACTCCTGGACTACATCGACTACGTCGTGCACGTATTCCACCCGGCCGTCCGGGACTTCTACCGGCTCGAGGCGCTGTGGGGGGACGCAACGTCGATAGCGATCGAGGACGCTTGAGGCGATGAAGCTCAAGTCGCTGCACCTCCACGGCTTCAAGTCGTTTCCCGACCAGACCCGCATCGGTTTCCACGACGGGATCACGGCGATCGTGGGACCCAACGGGTGCGGCAAGTCGAACATCGGCGACGCGATCCGCTGGGTGCTGGGCGAGCAGCGCCCTACAGCCATTCGCGGGGCCCGAATGGAGGAGGTGATCTTCCAGGGCACGGTGTCGCGGGGGGCGGTCAACCGGGGGGCTGTGTCGATGGTCGTGTCCAACGACGACGGGGCGCTCCCGGTGCCCTACGAGGAGGTGGAGATCGGGAGAACGGTCTTTCGGGACGGGGGCAGCGACTACCGGCTGAACCGCTCCTCGTGCCGGTTGCGCGACATCGTGGACATGTGCCGGGACACGGGACTGGGGGCCAACGCATACTCGATCATCGAGATCCGCATGATCGACGCCATCCTCTCGGAACGCACCGACGAGCGCCGATCGCTCTTCGAGGAGGCCGCCGGGATCGGCAAGTACAAGGACCGCCGCCGCGCCGCGCTCAGGCGTCTGGAGACCTCGGAGACCGATCTGCAGCGCCTGGAAGACGTGATCGCCGAGGTGCGGAGCAAGGTCCGGTCGCTGGCCCGCCAGAAGGGCAAGGCACAGCGGTATCGTGAGTTGCGCAAGAGGCGGCTCGATGTGGAGGTCGCGGTGGCGCGGCTGGACATGGCCGAGATGGACGCGAGGCTGGCCCGCATCGAGGATGAGCTCGCCAGGGGGCGCGAGGAGGCCGCGGGGATGGCGGCGGGGCTGGGCGCGGCCGAGGCTGCGCTGGAGCAGGCCCGGCTGGAGCACCTCGAGGCCGAGAAGGCGCGCGTGGAGGCCGCCGGGCACCTCGATGCCGTGGTAACGGAGCTGGCCCGGGTGGAGAAGGAGGTGGCCGTCGCGGAAGAGAGGATCGCGGGGGGAGACCGGCGCCTGGTGCAGATCTCGGCGGAGGAGACTTCGCTGGCGGCGCTCCGGGCCAGGTCCGAAGACGAGGTGGTTACGCTGACGGATGAACGGGACAAATGTCATTCGGAGTTGACAGAATGTAAAGCGGAGTTGACATCGCGAGTGGCCGCGGCCGCCGAGGCGCGCCAGCGTGTGGAGGCCGCGCGCGACGAGGTCCGGGGACTGGAGGAACAGGCGAGCGCGGTCGCGAGGTCGGTGGCACGGGCCGAGGGCGATCGAGACAGCGCCAGTCTGCAAGCCCGGGAGCTAGGGCACAGGTTCGATCGCCTGTCGGCGGAGTCGCGCGAGGGAGCCGGGGCGCTCAGGGAATTGCAGTCGCAGGGTGATCTCTTCTCGCATCGACGCGACCAGACGGCCAGGAGGGCAGGGGAGGCGGAACGGGAGGTGGGTCGGGCGCGTCGGCGCGTGGCCCTGGTGCGGGAGCGGCTGAGTGAAGCGCGCGACGCCGAGAGGGAAGCGGAGGGACGGGTTGCCGCGCTGGACGCGGAGTTCGCGGCGCTCGGGCGCGTGGGCGGCTCGAGCGAGGGGGGGGAGGCGGTGGCCCGGGCCGCGCGGGAGGCGCTGCCGGAGTGCGCGCGCGGAGTCCTTTCCGACTATGTGCAGGTGACGGGGGTGGCGCCCCGCACGGTGGACGCGGTGCTGGGGCACTTCGGTCGGGCACTGGTGGTTGGAAGCGCGGATGATGCCGGCCGGATCGCGCACTGGTACCGTTCGGAGCCCGGCCGCGAGGCGGGACTGGTGCTGCTGCCGCTGGACGCGCAGCCGGGAACGCCAGGGCCGCTTCCGGCTGGTGTGACCGCTTTCGGCGAGGGCGGGCCGTGGGCCGAAGCCCTGCTTGGCGGGGTGGAATTCGGGGCGGGAGCGTTGGCCGCGGCGGACAACGCGGGCGACCATGGGGAGGACCGCGGTGCCGTTTCGGACGGCGTCTGGACCGATGCCCTGGGTGCGCTGCACCTGGTGCCGGAACGGGGTGGGGAAGGGCACCTGGAGCGAAAGAGCCGGCTGGAAGCGCTCGAGGACTCGCTGGCATCCGCCCGCCGCGACCTCGTGGAGGCGCGCGCGACCCGCGGCCTGCTGGATAGTGAACATGAGGAGTGCGAGAAGGAGGCCGACGCGACCTCCGAACGGCTCCTGGCCACGCGGGACGATGCACGCGCCGCCGAGGCCGGTGCACGAGCGCAGACCGATCGCCGCGCGCGGCTGACCCGGCACCAGGAGGAGATCTCGCGGCAGCTCGAGGGCACGAGGGCCGCGCGCGACAGGGCGGGGGAGCGGGGCGGGGCGGCCGCGAAGGAGCTGGCGCGGCTGCACGGGGACGAGGAGGCACTGACGAGCCGTCTGGACCGATTGCGTGATGTGCACGCCGCCGCCCACGCCGAGTGGGAACAGGCGCGCGCGGTCGAATCCGGGATGGCGGTGCGTGCCGCCCGGCTGGAGAGCGAGTACGCCCGCCTCAACGGGCGCATCTCCGACAGGGAGGCCGCCGTCGGACGCGCGGCGGCCCGGATCGCGGAACTGGGCCGCGAGTCCGGCACGTTGGGCGCGGAGATGTCCGCGGCCCGGGAGACACGTCGCGAGGGTCAGGAGACGCTGCAGACGCTCTTCGGCAGACGGGACGAGGTGCGCGGCGTACTGGCCGAGCACGACCGCGCCCTGCGTACCGCCTCGGAGACGGTGGCCGCGGCGGAGCAGCGGGCACGCGAGGTCCGCGACCGGGAACGCGCCGCGATCGGTCGCGAACACCAGCTGGAGATGGAGCGGCAGGAACTCCGCAACCGGGCCGCGCGGATCGGGGAGCGGCTCGAGATGGAGTGGGGCCGGTCGCTGGAAATCCTGGCGGACGAGGCCGAACCCGCGGAGGGCGACCCGGAAGAGCTCCGGGCCGAGTTGGCGGACATCGTCACGCGTCTGGGTCGGATCGGGGCGGTCAACATGCTGGCCGTCGAGGAGCACGCCGAGGAGAGCGAGCGCCTCGACTTCCTGGTGCGCCAGCAGGAGGACCTGGTCGCCGCCCGCAACGACCTGCGCGCGGCGATTCGACGCATCAACGCCACCGCCACCGAGCTCTTCATGACGAGCTTCGAGGCGATCCGGGAGAACTTCCAGAGCACCTTCGAGCACCTCTTCAGCGGCGGCGAGGCCAACCTGTGGCTCTCGGACCCGGAAAGCCCGCTCGAGTCGCGCGTGGAGATCCATGCCGCGCCCAGGGGCAAGCGCACGCAGCGCATCGATCTGCTCTCGGGGGGCGAACGGGCGCTGACGGCCCTGTCTCTCCTCTTCGGGATCTACCTGGTCAAGCCGAGTCCCTTCTGCGTACTCGACGAGGTGGACGCTCCCCTGGACGAGTCCAACATCGGACGCTTCATCCGTCTGCTGCAGGGGTTCAAGGCCGACACGCAATTCGTGGTCATCACCCACAATCCCCGGACCATCGAGGCGGCCGACTGGATCTACGGGGTGACGATGGAGGAACCAGGGGTGTCCTCGATCGTGGGCGTGCGTCTGGAGGGGAAGACGGGGGCGGCGGGAACGGCCGCGTGACGCCGGTCCTGACCGTCATCGGCTCGGGCACGCTGGTCCCTTCGGGTGACCGGTCCTCGGCCTGCCACCTTGTGGAGGCGGGCGAGTACAGCCTGCTGCTCGACGCCGGGCCGGGCGCCGTTCACGGGATGGCCCGTCACGGCAAACCCTGGTGGCGGATCACCCACGTGGTCTTCACCCACTACCACACGGACCATTTCGGCGACCTTCCCCACCTCCTCTTCGCCCTCAAGTGGGCGGCTCCCTCGCCGCGCGGCCAGCCCCTTCACCTACTTGGCCCGCCGGGGCTCCTCGACCGCGTTGGGGCGCTGCGGCGCGCGTTCGGCGACTTCATCGTCGACCCCGGGTTCGAAGTCGCCTACCATGAGGTTGACCGTCGCGGCAGCTGGGGCGATACCGCGGCAGGCGAGCCGTCGCTGCGGTTTCTGCCGGTCTCGCACACCAGCACTTCGATCGCGGTTCGCGTCGAGGCGGGCGGCCGCTCACTCGGCTACACCGGCGACACGGGACCCGACCCCGCCCTCGGCCCTTTCTTTCGCGGCGTCGACCTCCTGGTGAGCGAGTGCGGCCAACCGGATCCGCCCCCGTCCCCCTCCCACCTCTCCCCATCCTCGGTCGCCGCCATGGCCCGGAGCGCCCGGCCCGGCGTCCTCGTCCTCACCCACCTCTACCCACCCCTCGACTGCGCCTCGGCCCCCGGTCTCGTACGCGACGCAGGGTATGATGGCACAGTCGTTTGCGCCCGCGACGGGCAGGGATTCGAGCTGTAACCGGTGGTATCCCCGGCACCTCGGCCCTCCCGGTCCGCGTGCGGATTCACGTGCCACCCGCTAGTACTTCGCGCCCACCTTGCTTAGGATCATCCCTCATCCTTCCACCAAGGGAGAAGCAGAACCGTGCTGATCGTCATGCACCACCGGGCCACCCCGAAGCAGATCCAGCAGGTGGTCGACACCATCGACGAGATGGGCTACCGGGCCAAGCCCATGCTCGGCTACCAGCGCATCGCAATCGGACTCGTCGGCAACGACGGGCGGGTGCAGGAGGCCCGGCTGGTGGGCCTCCCGGGCGTTCGCGAGATCATCAAGGTCTCGAAACCGTACAAGCAGGTGTCCCGCGAGTGGCGCGAGGAGAACACCCTGGTGCGGCTCGGCAACGGGACGGTGCTGGGCGGACCCGAAGTGGTCCTCATGGCGGGTCCGTGCTCCGTCGAGGGGCGCGGGCAGATCCTGGACATCGCGGCGCAGGTGCGCGACATCGGGGCGAGCGTGCTGCGCGGGGGGGCGTTCAAGCCGAGGACATCGCCGTATTCGTTCCAGGGGATGGAGGAGCGGGGACTGGAGTTGCTCGCCGAGGCGCGCGAGCAGACGGGGCTGGCCATCGTGACCGAGGCCGTCGACGCGGAGAGCGTGGCCCTGGTCGCCGAATACGCCGACATGATCCAGATCGGTACCCGCAACATGCAGAACTACCCGCTGCTCAAACGGGCCGGCCGGGCGGGGAAGCCGGTGCTCCTCAAGCGGGGCATGTCGGCCACGATCACCGAACTCCTGCTTGCGGCCGAGTACCTGCTCAGCGAGGGCAATCCGGATGTGGCGCTTTGCGAGCGGGGGGTGCGCGGTTTCGATCCGGCGACGCGCAATGTCTTCGACCTGACCGCGGTGCCGGTTGTGAAGTCGTTGACGCACCTGCCCATCGTGGCCGATCCCAGTCACGCGACCGGGGTGCGCGACAAAGTGACGCCGATGGCGCGGGCGGCGGTGGCGGCGGGGGCCGACGGCCTGATCATCGAGGTGCACCCCGACCCGGCCCAGGCACTTTCCGACGGGGCGCAGAGCCTCTACCCCGAACAGTTCAGGGAACTGGTGACGCAGTGTGGCCCGATCGCACGGGCCATCGGCCGTTCGCTGGCGCCGCCGCCGGTGGCGGTGGCGGCGGGGCACGCGGGAGCCTGACAAAGTAGCGCTCGCACCGCCATCGGGGTGGACGTGGCACCGGCCGGGGGCGCGTGAATCCGGCATCCTGCGGGACGGGGGACCCTGGGGCCGTGGACCAACCGGTCCCGTTCAGCCATGGGTACGCCCGCCACCGGGACCGAAACTACAGGTCATGGAAAACACGAAGCAGTCCCTCGGCCGCAGGGGCGAGGACATGGCGGCAGCCTACCTCGAAGAACGCGGCTGGACGGTGCTTGCGCGTAACTACCGGGCCGGGCCCAAGGAAATCGACCTGGTGATGGCGCGGGACGGGGTGGTTGCCTTCGTGGAGGTGAAGGCGCGCGCCACGCCGACCGGAGGCACACCGCTCGAACCGATCCGGTTGCTGAAGCAGCGCGCGGTCGAGACGGCGGCCCGGCGCTGGATCCTCGAGAACGGGCGGCCCGGAGTCACCTACCGGTTCGATGCGGTCGCGGTGCGGATCAGGGGGTCGCACAGCGAGATTGAGCACGTCCCCGATGCGTGGCGGCCCGGGCGGCACTGAGACCGGCGGCCCTCGGGGCCATCTCGTCGATTCCTGGGCGCGATGTCCGTCACGGGCTCGCCGCCGCGTTGACGCCCCGTCCCGGGTCCGGGTAGCTTTGCGGGTGCCCCAGGTCCGTGGGGCGGAAGCCCATGAACCCCGTCAGGACCTTGCCGGTAGCAGCGGTAAATGAGGTGACCGTCGCCGCGGAGTGCCTGGGGCACCTCGCGCCCCCTGTTTCGGCCCACACGCAACCGCCGCTACGACTCCTTGTCCTACCTCGCCCTGGCCCGGAAGTACCGGCCCCGCCGCTTCGGGGAGGTACAGACCCAGGAGCACGTCTCCGAGACTCTTAAACGGGCCGTCGCCGGAAACAGGGTCGGCCATGCATACCTCTTCTGCGGACCCCGAGGCGTAGGCAAAACCACGCTGGCCCGCATCCTGGCCATGGCGCTCAACTGCCCCCGGCGTGCCGCGGACGGTGAACCGTGCGGGGAGTGCGAGGACTGCGGGCGCATCTGGGCCGGACACACCTCCCTGGACGTGGTGGAGATCGACGCGGCCTCGAACCGGGGGGTGGACGACGCGCGCGAACTGCGGGAGCGGGCCATGTACGCTCCATCGGAGGAAGAGCGGTTCAAGGTCTACATCCTCGACGAGGCGCACATGCTCACGCGGGAGGCGTGGAACGCCCTTCTGAAGATTCTGGAGGAGCCGCCCCCGAGAGTCATCTTCGTCTTCGCCACCACCGAGGCCAGGAAGATCCAGCAGACCGCGTCCCCCATCCTGTCGCGCTGCCAGCGTTTCGACTTCCGGCGCATCGGCACCGGCGACATCATGAACAGGCTCGGAGAGGTGCTGAGCGGCGAGGACATCGCCAGCGATCCCGAGGCACTGCGCGCCATCGCCCGCAAGGCGAACGGGGGGATGCGGGACGGACTCTCGCTCCTCGACCAGGTCCTCGCGCTCTCCGACGAAGAGGTCTCGGTGGACACGGTGGTGCGCGTGCTGGGCGTGGTCGCCGAAGAGCGCTATCTGGAACTCTTCGACCTGGTCGCGGAGCACCGGCACGGCGCCGTATTCGACTTCGTGGAGACGCTGATCGACGAGGGGCACGACCTGGTCGAATTCTACCACGGCCTCGCGGAAAAGCTGCGCCTGCTGCTGCGGCTGTCCCTCGACCCCGACTTCACTCCCGGAAGCATGACCGGCGAGATGCGCGACGCCTACGCGCGGCGCGCGGAGGCCTTCTCGCCCGGCGACCTGGTGAGGATGCTGGCGATGTCGTCGAACCTGGAGAGCGATGGCAGCCTCAGGCGCACGGGGAGGCCCCGGGTGCTGATCGAGATGCTGCTGCTCCGGATGAGCTACCTGGATCGCACCGTGGAGTTGGAGGAGATCATTCGGGCCCTCGGGGGGGCGCCGGCGCCGGAACCGGCTTCGCCGCCGGGGCCGGGACCGTCCTCCGATCCCGAGGCGGCGCCGGATTCGCCGACGGTCCCGCGGTCCGGTGCTTCGCGGTTGCCGGGCCAGCCGCGCCCATCGCCAGCCGGCGTCTCCACGCCCACGGATTTGCGGTCCACCGCTGCGCACTCGCCGGGCACTCCGCACCAATCGGCGTCCGGCCCCTCCCCCTCGCCGTCCCCGGCGCCGTCCCCCGAATCACAAGCCGGGCCAGCGTCCTCACCCACCCCTTCACGGTCGCGCCCGCTTGCGGAGAGCTGGAAGGCCGTGGTGGCGGAGGGACGACGCATCGGACCGGGACTGTCGCCGATTCTGCACGCCGCCACCGTCGTCAGGGAGACGAGCGACGGGGTGTTGGTGCTACACGTGCCCGGAGACCTGGGCAGCGAACGGCTGGCGGGTTCCGACGTGCTTCCGAAGCTCGAAGAGGCCCTGGCCCTTCATTCGGGGCGCGATTCTGCCAAGATTTCAATCGTTGCCGAGGACGAAGGTGCCGCCGAGGTTTCGGCCGCCGCGGCCTCCTCGGCGAGGGTCAGCCAGGAAACGGTTCGCGCGGGTCGGCTCGAAGAGTTGGTCCGGAGAGCACCGTATCTCGAACGGGCCGTTGCCGAACTCGATCTGGAGTTCGTGGACTGACCTTCGGAGAACGAGCGTACACATAGCGAATGCAACAGTAAATCACAGGGGATTCAAGGAATATCAGGAGAGGACGATGACGAATATTCAACAGTTGATGAAGATGGGGCAGCAGCTCCAGAACAGGATGAAGGAGCTACAGGACAGCCTGCAGACGGAGGAGTTGGTCGCTTCCGCAGGCGGTGGCATGGTAACGGCCCGCGTGACGGGCAAGGGGGATCTGAAGAGCGTCACGATCGACCGCGAGGTGATCGACCCGGAGGATCCGGAGATGCTCGAGGACCTCGTGGTGGCGGCCGTGGCGGAGGCGCAGAACCGTGCGCGCGATTTCTCGGAGGAGCGGATGCGGGGGGCGGCAGGCGGGTTGCCCGCCAACCTGCCCGGTCTGTTCTAGCAGCCCGGCCCCGCCTCAGGTCTCCAGCCCGCCCGTGTCTGCGATCGATGACCTGACCCGGGAGTTGCGCCGGCTCCCGGGGATCGGCACCAAGACGGCGCTTCGGCTGGCGTTTCATATGGTGAAGGGCCCGAAGGAGGATATCCATCGCTTGGCCGGCGCGCTGGCACAGGTTGCGGAAAGGATCCATCCCTGCCCGCGTTGCGGGAACTACTGTAGCGCCGAGGTGTGCTCGGTGTGCCGCGACCCGTCCCGTGACCGGAGTGTAATCTGCGTTGTGGAAGAAGCGTACGAAGTTGGGGCGATTGAGCGTACCGGGCGCTACGGGGGGCTCTTCCATGTACTGGGTGGCCGTCTCTCTCCCCTCGATGGGGTGGGCCCCGGCCAACTCGACATCGACGGCCTCCTGGAGCGCGTGAGCGACCCGGAGGAGAAGCTGAAGGAGGTCATCCTGGCAACCAACGCGAGCATGGAAGGCGAGGCCACGGCGGTCTACCTGGAGACGTTGCTGCGCCCGCACGGCCTGCGCATCACGCGCTTGGCCCGGGGCATTCCGGTCGGGAGCGATCTGGAGTACGTGGACGGGACGACGATCGCCGAGGCGCTGGCCGGCCGGCGGGAAGTGGGGGACGGTTCCCCATGAGCCGCCGTGCACGTCGCATTGGATTGTTTCTCCTCGGGGTTGGCGCGGTGGGGGCGCTGGGGGCCATCATTCTGCGCGACCAGGTCCTGCGGAATCAGCGGGACCTGTTCAGCTCCAACCCGGTCCGTCGCCTGGCCGCGCTTCGGCACCTGAACGGCGAGCCCGCCACGGTGGACGCGGTGACCGTCCTGCGCGACTTCAGCGCCTGGGAGCCGCGCCGACTCCTGAGAAACCAGGCGGCGGCGGTGCTCGAACGCATGGAGTCGGAACTCCGGCACGGAGCGCGGACCGCGTGAACGTCCCCAATGCCATCAGCGTAGCCCGGATCGCGGCCTGTCCGGTGATCTCGTACCTCGCCCTCTCACCCGGCGTCGTGAATCGCTACGCCGCGTTCGCCCTCTTCCTGGTGGCGGCGCTGTCGGATGTCTGGGACGGCCACCTGGCGCGCAAGCACGGGTGGATCACGGACACCGGCAAGCTGCTGGATCCGGTTGCGGACAAGCTTCTGCTGGCCAGCACGTTCATCCCCTTCTACTTCATCACCCGCAGGCCCGATACCATGAGTGAGATACCGTGGTGGGGAACCATGCCGGTATGGGTACTGGCCGTAGTGTTCGGGCGCGAGCTCTTCATGACCTTGTTTCGGGGCTATGCGGCTCGTCGCGGGGTGGTGATCGCGGCCGGGAAATCGGGCAAATTCAAGGCGCTGATCCAGAATTGTTTCATCGGCGGGCTGCTCTTCTGGTATCCGATCATGAGTTCTGCGTCCGACCGCGGCTGGTCGGGTGGAATATGGAACGCCTGGCGACACTTCAACACCGCCTGGGTCGGCATCATGCTGGCCGTGGCCGTCGGGCTCACCGTCTTCTCCATGGCCGACTACATGTGGCGTTACCGGACTTTGGTCAGGAATCATGCATGAGGGTGGCAACGGCGGGGCAGGGGCACGCGCCCGGAGACTGGCAGAACGACTGTCCGCCGCGGCAATCGCGGGCGGCGTAAGGGTCACCACCGCCGAAAGCTGCACGGGCGGGCTGCTGGCCACCACGCTGACCGATCTTCCCGGCGCGTCCGAATACTTCGCGGGAGGTGTCGTGGCCTACGCCAACGACATCAAGGTCCGCCACCTCGGCGTCGACCCGGGCGCTCTGGAGTCGCAGGGCGCCGTTTCGGAGACCGTAGCGCTGCAGATGGCTGCCGGCGCAAGTCGCCGGTTCGCAGCGGATTTGGCCATGGCCGTGACCGGAATTGCCGGACCGGGGGGAGGCACTGACGAAAAGCCTGTGGGAACGGTCTGGATGGCGGTGGGTTCCTGCGATGGCGCGGGCAGCGCGAGACGAATGCGCTTTCAGGGGGACCGGTTGGCCGTGCGCACCCGGAGCGTCGAGGAAGTCCTGTCCATGGCCCTCGAGGTCCTCGCGCGAGCGAATCCGCGGACTGCTCGTGAAGTGGACCGGGAGCGGCGATTCCACCAAGTTGGAGCACGCCGTTGACGGAGCCGCGCGAACAATCGCGGGCCCACCGTCGTAACCCGACGGGCGGCGATTGGCGCTTCGGCACCGAGGCTGAAGGGCCGCCGACGATTCACCCGGCACAGTGGCCGGCAACCCCGCAAGACACAAAGCAAGCGACAAGATGACCTCCTCCGAAAACGACGCCACGGGCCAGTCAGCCGAGGCAGAGTCCGATCCACGGGAAGACACCGGCACAACCGGCCACGAATCCGGCACGTCCCCTGGAGACGCGGCCGGTGGCACGGTGGAACCCGAAACCGACTCCAACGCCGAGTCCGAGGTGGGCGAAGCAGATCCCGAGCCGACGGACGAATCCTCCGACGACAGAGAGGAAGCAGCTCCCGCCGTGGAACTCCTCGAGGAATTGCGGGTCGAACGGGATCAGGCCAGGGATCGCCACCTGCGCCTTGCCGCGGACTTCGACAACTACCGCAAGCGGACCGAGGACAGGCTGCGCCAACGCTGGGACCGCGCCCAGGCGGACCTGGTCTCCCGCATGCTCGATCCGCTGGACGACCTGCTCCGGGTGACGGCGCTGGAGCCCGAGAGCGCCTCCGTGGAGGCGATCGTGGAAGGGGTGGATCTGGTGGAGCGAAAGTTCTTCCGCGTGCTCGAGGAAGCGGGCGTCAAAGTCGTCGATCCCTCGGGCGAGGAATTCGACCCGAACACGATGGAGGCCATGATGCGCGTGCCGGCCGGCTCTGACGAGGACGACGACATGGTCGAGCGCGTGTTCCAGAGGGGCTACACCTTCAAGGGACTGCTCGTGCGTCCCGCACGCGTCAGCGTCTACAAGGCGTAGTAGCCCATGACCAAGGCCGACAAGGACTACTACGCGATCCTCGGGGTCGACGAGAAGGCCGACGCCGCTGCGATCAAGAAAGCATACCGCAGGTTGGCCAAGCAGTATCACCCGGACGCGAATCCGGGGAACCCGAAGGCGGCCGAGCGCTTCAAGGAAGTCGGTGAGGCGAACGGGGTTCTCTCCGACCCGCAGAAACGCAAGAAGTACGACCAGATGCGCAAGCTCGGCGCCTTCGG
Organism: Longimicrobiales bacterium; assembly: GCA_965208295.1. Classification (GTDB taxonomy): domain Bacteria; phylum Gemmatimonadota; class Gemmatimonadetes; order Longimicrobiales; family Gaopeijiaceae; genus Bin94. Next base: position 4,730,520 of record OZ242328.1, read on the forward strand.
CTTCGGTGGGCCCCGGGCGGGTGCCCGGCCCGAAGCGACCGCCCAGCCGGGGTTTTCGTTCGAGGACCTGGGCGGGCTCGGGGGCTTCTCGGAGATCTTCTCCTCCATCTTCGACCGCGGTCGCAAGGGCCAGCCTTCGCGCCCCTCCGGTCCCCTCAGGGGTGAACACGTCGAACTCGACGTCGAGGTGCCCTTCATGACGGCGGTGAAGGGGGGCAAGGTTTCCGTCTCCGTCTCGATCAACGAGGAATGCGCCACCTGTCTGGGTTCGGGCGGGGCTCCGGGGACGACCTGGAAAAAGTGTGCGGAATGCAAGGGATCGGGGAGCGTTTCTTTCGGACAGGGAGGGTTCGCGGTCAATCGTCCGTGCCCGGCGTGCATGGGACGGAGCGAACGGCCCGCCAAGGAGTGCGGGGTGTGCGGCGGGTCCGGCAAGGTTCACCAGAAGCGCAAGATCCAGGTCTCGGTTCCGGTGGGCGTGCAGTCCGGCGCCAAGGTCCGCCTGACCGGCCAGGGGGAACGCGGCCGGAAGGGCGGCGCGCCCGGCGACCTCATCATAACCTTCAAGGTCGAGCCGCACCGTTTCTTCGAGCGCGAGGGCGCCGACATTCACGTGACGGTGCCCGTCAACCTGGCCCAGGCGACGCTGGGTTCCCGGATCCGGGTGGGTACGATCTGGGGAAAGAGGGTGGTGCTGCGCGTCCCCGCGGGAACGCAGCCGGGTACGCGCTTCAGGATTGCCGGCCAGGGAATCAGCCGCGACGGGAAGACCGGGGACCAGTACGTCGAGATCAAGGTCCAGATCCCGGAGTCCCTCACCGAGGATCAGGAGACCCGGATCCGGGAGTTCGCGAGGGCAGCCGAGATGAAGTGGTAGCGCTGCCGGCCGTCCTCCCTCAGTAGGGCGTTGCCGTCACCCGGCCGATTCGCCCGCCCCCCACCACCCGCTCCCCGTCGAAGAAAACGCTCGACTGGCCCGGCGTCACGGCGCGCGCGGGCTCCTCGAATCGCAGTTCGACCCCATCCCCCCCCACCGCCACCACCGTACACGCGAGCGCGGGCGATCGGTACCGGATCTGAACCCGCAGACGCCGGCCCGGCTCCGGTGGAGAGGTCAGCCAGTTGAGTTCGCCGACCACGACGCCGCCGACCTCCAGTAACTCCCGCGGCCCCACCACCACCTCGCGCGTCTCGGGCCTGATCTCGAGAACGTGGTACCGCTCGGCGTGCCCCCCGCCGATGCCCTTGCGCTGCCCAACGGTAAACCCGGAGTAACCGCCGTGCCGCCCCAGAATGCGGCCCCGTGTGTCCACGATGGCGCCCGGAGAGAGGGCGGGATGGGTCGGCAGGAGCTTCTTCGCCAGCAGGTCCCGGTAGTTCCCGGTGGGGACGAAGCAGATCTCCTGGGATTCGGGCTTGTCGGCCGTCTCCAAGCCGAGCTCCCGCGCCCGTGAGCGGACCTCGGGCTTGGTGAGGTTCCCCAGCGGGAAGTGGAGGAGATCCAGGAGGTCGGCCGGGAGTCCCCAGAGGAAGTAGGATTGGTCCTTGGAGCGGTCCCGCCCCCGGAGCAGCATCGGTTCTCCGTTGTCGCGATCCAGGCGCGCGTAGTGGCCCGAGGCGACCCCGTCGCAGCCCAGCACGCGACCGCGCTTCATCAGGTCCCTGAACTTCGTGTTCGAGTTGCAGCGCACACACGGGTTCGGGGTGCGACCCCGCCCGTACTCGGTCACGAAGTCATCGATCACGTCGCGGGTGAACTCGTCCTCGACATCGAAGACGTAGTGGGGGATCCCGAGCCGGTCCGCAACCAGCCTGGCGTCCTGAATGCCCTCCAGACCGCAACAGGTCTTCTTGCTCTCGGCCGCGTCGCCGCTGTAGCAGAAGGACTTCATGGTTGCGCCGACCACGTCGTGACCGGCCTCCACCAGCATGGCCGCGGCGACGGACGAGTCGACCCCGCCCGACATCGCGACCAGGATGCGCAAGCGGCCTCCCGGGGCATTCATGGCAATGCGAGGGACCGGGTTCGCCCGACGGCGTCGGCGACGGCGCGGACCACCGGCCCGGCATCCCGGCCCTGGTTGAGCCGCCCGAAGCTGAGACGCAGCGCGGCCGCGCCGTCGCCCGGATAGAGCGCCGCCAGGGTACTGCTGGGCGCGCTCGAGCCACTGGCGCACGCCGATCCCCCGGACGCGGCAATGCCCGACGCGTCCAGCGCCGCCAGCAGCGTGTCGGAGTCCGCACCCGGTATCCCCAGCGAAAGGATGTGGGGTGCCCGCGGCAGGGATCCCGCATTGACCCTCGCACCCGGTATCCGCGCCAGCAGCCCGGTCTCCACCGCATCCCTCAAGGCCCCGAGCCTGGCCGACTCGGCGGGTGCCTCGGCGACCGCCAGACGAACGGCTTCCGCGAGACCCGCCGCCCCGGCCACGTCCTCGGTTCCGGGCCGCAGCCCCCGCTCCTGTCCCCCGCCAAAGTGGAGCGGCCGCAGGGTACGGAAGTCCCGCGCGATCAGCGCCCCCGTCCCCTTGGGGCCGTAGATCTTGTGTCCCGTGATGGTCAGAAGGTCCGCCGGCGCCTCCGCCCAGTCGACCGGAATCTTCCCCACCGCCTGCACCGCGTCGCTGTGGAGCGGAACGCCGCAACCCCGGCACAGCGACGCGATCTCCCCGATGGGCAGAACCAGGCCCGTCTCGTTGTTCACCCACATGCAGGAAACCAGACTCGGGCGGTCGTCCCGGAGCGTCTCCTCCAGGGCGTGCAGGTCGAAAGCCCCATCCTGAAAGCCGATCACGGTATGGCGGCCGCCCTCCTCCACGGCCCGCTCCGCCGCCTCCAGAACGGCGGGGTGCTCGACGGCGGAGGTCACGACATGGGGAGTGACGCCCGTCTCGAGTGCGTGCCGAGCCCGTCCCAGCACGGCCAGGTTGTCCGACTCGGTGCCCCCGCGTGTGAAAAGAACCCGGTCCGGGGTCGCGCCCAGCGACGCGGCCACCGATGCCCTGGCCGACTCGAGGCGCCCGCGCGCCCGGCGCCCCCACGCATGGCCGCTGGAGGGGTTGCCGAAGTCCTCGGCCAGCGATGCCGACATGGCGGCCGCCACCTCCGGGCGCACGGGCGTGGTGGCCGCATGGTCCAGGTAGATGGGCGACGGGATGTTGGGCACCGGCAACTGCCTCCGGTTCGGGGGACGATCCCTCAATATGGCGCAATGCGGCTCCGCGCGGGACAGACCGGACGGGTCCAGTGCGCCCGACCTCGGTGGCCCCGGGGACCGTCCGGGCGTGGGACCCGGGGGAGCTGCGTCGGGGACGTTGCGGAAGGGTGTTTGATGCGTGCGCGTTTCCCAGTAACTTCATGACGCGCGGACCGGCGCCGCAGGCCCCGGACGCTTCCGCGCTGCCAGGGGACGGCGTTCAGTCCCCTCTTCCCGAAAAGACCCGCCTTCCATGAACCTTCACGAATACCAGGCCAAGGAACTCTTCCGCACCGCCGGCATGGCGGTGAACCCCGGCGAAGTCGCCCGCGACCCAGGCGCCGCCCGGGCTCTCGCGCGGTCGTACGGGGGCAGTGCCGTGGTCAAGGCGCAGGTGCATTCGGGGGGGCGGGGGAAGGCCGGCGGAGTCAAACTCGCGCGCTCGCCGGCGGAGGCCGGGGCGCACGCCGACGCCATCCTCGGAATGACCATCAACGGGCTCGTCGTCCGCGAAGTCCTGGTGTCCCCCATCGAGAACATCGAGTCGGAGGCCTATGTCGGTGTGCTGGTCGACCGCGAGGGGCAGTGTCCGGTCTTCATGGTCTCCGCCGAGGGGGGTGTCGACATCGAGGAGGTTGCGGCTACCAACCCCGGCGCCATCCACCGTCTCCGTGTGGACCCTCGCTACGGCTTGCTGCCCCACCAGGCGTACGGACTCGCCACCCGGCTGTACAGCGACTCCGGCCTGGCGCGGCAGGGGGCGCGGGTGATCTCCCAACTCTACGATGTCTTCGTCGACAACGGAGCGTCGATGGCCGAGATCAACCCGCTGATTTCAACGACCGAAGGGCAGGTCAAGGCGATCGACGCCAAGGTGAGCATCGACGACAACGAGCTTTTCCGCCGCCCCGCCATCGCCGCCCTGCGCGACCCCGCCTCCGAGTCCCCCGCCGATCTCCAGGCGCGCGAAGCGGGGTTGAGCTTCGTCAAGCTCGACGGCAACGTGGGGTGCTGCGTCAACGGGGCGGGCCTCGCAATGGCCACGATGGACCTGGTCAAGTACTACGGCGGCGAACCCGCCAACTTCCTCGACATCGGCGGGTCGTCCAATCCGGACAAGGTCGTGGCGGCGCTGGAGATCATCACCTCGGACCCCGGGGTAAAGGTGATTCTCTTCAACATCTTCGGCGGAATTACCCGTTGCGACGATGTGGCCAACGGAATCCTCGAGGCCGTTCGCAGGATCGACATGGGGGTCCCGCTGGTGATCCGCCTGACCGGCACCAACGAGGAGCTGGCTCGCGAGATTCTTGCCGGGGCCGGGCTCGCGGCGGTGGCGTCCATGGACGAAGTGGTCGAGCAGGCGGTACGGTTGGCCGGATGACGCGAACCACCCCGCAAGGATCAACCAGGGAGACTCATGTCGATATTCGTTGACGATAACAGCCGCGTGGTGGTGCAGGGGATCACGGGCCGCGACGGTTCGTTTCACACGCGCCAGATGATGAAGTACGGTACCCGGGTGGTGGCGGGGGTGACGCCGGGGAAGGGGGGCCGGGACTTCGAGGGACCGGAGGGCCGCGGGGTGCCGATTTTCGACACCGTCGCCGACGCGGTGGCCGAAACCGGCGCCGACTGTTCGGTCGTGTACGTGCCCCCGGCCTTCGCGGCGAGCGCGATCATGGAGGCCGCCGACGCCGGGGTCGGTTTCATCGTCTGCGTGACCGAGGGGATTCCGGTACTGGACATGACCCGCGCCCACGCGCTGGCCCGTGACCGGGGAAGCCACGTGCTCGGTCCCAACTGCCCGGGAATCATCTGCCCGGGCAAGACCACACTGGGAATCATCCCGGGGCGGATGGTGACCCCCGGGCCGGTCGGTCTCATTTCCCGATCCGGGACCCTCACCTACGAAGCCGTCTACCACCTCACGCGGGACGGCCTCGGCCAGACCACCTGTGTCGGAATCGGCGGCGATCCGCTGATCGGGACGAGCTTCGTGGACTGCCTGGCCGCCTTCGCCGCCGATCCGGACACCGAGGCGGTGGTCCTGATCGGGGAGATCGGCGGCACGGCCGAGCAGGAGGCCGCGGCATGGGTGAGCGCGAACCTTGACATCCCCGTCGTCGGGTTCATTGCCGGCCGAACCGCTCCGCCGGGGACGCGCATGGGGCACGCGGGTGCTATTATCAGCGGATCGTCCGGCACCGCCGCAGAGAAGACCCAGGCATTCGAGGACAATGGAATCCAGGTCGCGAGACGCCCAGTCGAAATCTCCGCTCTCGTCGGAGCGGCGCTGGGGCGCTAGCAGTCCGAGGATGAACCGCACGGACTGCAAAACGTGAGACTGAGCCAGCTTCTGCCCCGGCCCGCGATCTTGACCAGTTCCGGGAACGATGTCTGGGAGTTCCTGTGCAGCCATGTGCAGGTGCTCGATCCGGATCACCGGTTGCGCCAGTCCGTGGGCCAAGTCACCCGGAGCGGTGGAACGCCGCGCCTCGGGTCGCTGGCCTGCCGGGTGGACCTCCTCGATCTGTGCGGTGACGGCGTACCGCCGGGTCTGATTCTGTGTCTGGACGAAAGAGGCATGGGAGACGGGGGGCGCCTTACCCGCGCAAACTGGGTGACATGGGGACTGCCACGACCCTCCGTCAATCTCTTTCTGGTGCCGCTACTCGCACGGGTATCGGCCGACATGCACGATTCCGATACTTATGCGATAGAAGAGGTATTGTCAGTTAACACCTTTTTGGACAGTAAGATACCTGTGAAGGTTACTGTAGAAGATGTCCTCACGCCGTTGAGCTATCGGATCTATCCGGACTCTCCCCTCGTGGAGATTCAGCAGCTGATGATGCGCCGGGGCGTGGCCGCGCTTCCGGTGGTAGGCGCCAACCATGAGCTGCTGGGCATTATCACGAGCGCCGATGTGCTGGCTCGCACCCTGTCGGGTCGCGAGTCCGGCAACCCGGCTGGACGGAAGCCGCCGCTGGCCCGGGACCTGATGACCCGATCGGTGCTGTGTGTTTCCGAGGACGAATCGCTCCTCGTGGCCAGCCGGTCCATGATCTCGCGGGGCGTCTCGATGCTGCCGGTCGTACGGGACGGAGAGATTATCGGCTTCCTGACCCGCGGCACGGTCATGCGAGCCTTCGCCGAGGCCATTGTGATCTAGACGACCCGTGGGCAATGTCCACGATCCATTCACGAATCCCACCCGTTCACCAGGAACCCCATGAGCCAGACGCTTGCCATCATCAAGCCCGATGCCGCCGGAAGCGGCAGGACCGGCCGTATCATCGCCCACCTCGAATCCGCCGGTTTCACACTAAGAGCCGCGCGCTTGCTCACCATGACACGCGCCCAGGCCGAAGCCTTCTACGATGTCCACCGCGAGCGCCCCTTCTACGGATCACTGGTCGCGTTCATGACCTCCGGTCCCTGCATTCCCATGGCCCTGGAATCGCCGGATGCCGTGCGGCGGCTGCGCGAAGTCATAGGAGCCACCGATCCGGCCGAAGCGGACCCCGGCACGGTCCGGGCGCTTCACGCCGAGTCGAAGGAACGCAACGCCATACACGGTTCCGACTCGGACGAGAATGCCCGCCGCGAGATCGGCTTCTTCTTCCCCGAGTGTGACCGAGTGGGATAGCGGCCCGTGGACATAGTCCCCCCGGCATTCGACCGGCGAGGCATCCGGGGCGGCCGCTTCGCTCAGGCCGCGTGGGGGGAGGGGCCAGCGGGGTTTGACTGGACTCGCCCATTCTGTCTATTATAAAGATCTATGTTGCGTATCGATCTGCGGCACCTGCGGCGAAGCCGAACGCTCCCGCTGGAGGCACGGATCGATTCGGACGACGAGGTCTGGGCCGGCTCTCAACTGACCTTTGCGGAAGCGGTGGAGGTCGCCGGTTCGGTCGCGCCGACCGCCGATGGAGGCGTCGTCGTGAGGGGCACCTGGGAAGCCTCGCTGCTCTACGATTGCAGCCGTTGTCTGCAGCAACTGCAGGTCGTGGTGACGCGGCCGCTCACCCTGGTCTACATGCCGGCCGACGGGTGGGAGGCGGCGGATCCGGATGTGCGGACCATAGGGTACCAGCAGACGATGCTGGACCTGAAGGACGCAATCCGGGAGGAAATCGTGCTGGAGGTGCCGCGGTACCTCCTGCCGAGCGAGGAAGACGGTCGTTGCGTGGAGTGCGGCGACCCCGTAGATCGATTCAACCAGGTGACCGAAGAAACCGGCATCGACCCGCGGTGGGCGGCTCTTCAATCCCTGAAAACCGACTAGGAAAGACATCTCATGGCCGTTCCCAAGAAACGCGTGTCCAAGCAGAGGAAGCGGAAGCGGCGTACCCACTACAAGGCCTCGGAAGCAACGCTGGGGACCTGTTCCCAAACCGGTGATCCCAAGCTCCGCCACCGGGTCTGTCCCACTTCGGGCGTGTACCGGGGGAAGGCGGTCTTCGAAGTCTTCGAGGACTAGCCGTTCCGGCTCGCCGCCGCGAAGACCGGCTTCCGCATGAGAATCGCACTCGACGCGATGGGCACGGATAACGCCCCCGCCAGCGAGGTTGCGGGTGCCGTGGCTGCGGTGATGGCCGATCCCGACGTTGAGGTCGTGCTGGTGGGAGACGAGGCCGCGTTGGCGGACTCATTGAGCCGTCATCCCCGCCAGAACCGGATCACCGTGGTCCACGCACCGGATCGCATCTTGGCGTCGGACGCGCCGACATCGGCGCTGCGCAGACCCCGCTCCTCCATCAATGTGGGACTCAACCTGCAGAAGGCGGGAGCGGCCGACGCCTTCGTGTCGGCGGGTTCGACGGGTGCCGTCATGGCGGCCTCGCTGGTGCTGTTGCGCCCGCTCCGGGGCGTGGACCGCCCGCCCGTAGCCACCGTGTTTCCGACCGATCATGGCCTGACCCTGGTGGCGGACGTGGGTGCCAACATCGAGTGCAAGCCACGCCAGCTGGTGGAATTCGCCCGTCTCGGCACGATCTACATGCAGGACCTCCAGGGATTGGAGAACCCCAGGGTCGGTCTGCTCAATGTGGGAACCGAATCCGAGAAGGGCACCGAGGTGCTCCAGGCGGCGTACCGGCTCCTGGCCGGGAGCGATCTCAACTTCGTCGGCAACGTCGAGGGCGGCGACATCCTGCGCCACGTCTGCGATGTGGCGGTGTGCGACGGCTTTACGGGCAACATCCTGTTGAAGTTCTACGAATCGGTGGCCGCTTTCGTGGTCCGCAAGCTCACGCCTGGTTTGCGCGGGAACGGTCTTCGTGAAGAGATTCAGGACCGTCTGCGCGACCTCGACTACGCCGAGCACGGGGGCGCGCCGCTCCTGGGGGTCAACGGCGTAAGCGTGATCTGCCACGGGAAGTCTTCTCCCCGGGCGATCGAGGCGGGAATCGGTGTGGCCGCACGGGCTGTACGGAGCGGCCTGGTTGCCCACATGGCGCGGGATCTCGCCGCGGCCAGAGAGGGTCGGTTATGAAAAACGGAACCCCGGTTGCGAAAATATCAGCTGCCGCCAGGTATCTGCCGGACCATGTGATGACCAATGCTGACCTGGAACGGATGGTCGACACCAGCGACTCCTGGATCCGGGAACGCACCGGAATCGCCGAGCGCCGGATTGCAGCCGAGGGGCAGACCACAACCGACATGGGTGCGCGTGCGGCCAACCGCGCTCTCGCCAAGGCCGGACTCGAACCGTCGGATGTCGACTTGATCATCGTCACGACCGCGACGCCCGACCGGTGGCTGCCCTCGACGGCCTGCGAGATCCAGTCGCGCATCGGTGCTTCGCGGAGTTCCCTGGCCTTCGACCTGCACGCGGCCTGCACGGGCTTCCTCTATGCGGTGTCGATGGCGGAGGGATACGTGGCGGCGGGGCGCGGGGAAGTGGTCCTGGTCGTGTCGTCCGAGAAGATGTCCTCCATCCTCAACTGGGAGGACCGGGCCACATGCGTCCTCTTCGGCGACGGTGCGGGGGCGGTGGTCGTGCAGCCCTCCGAAAACGGCGAAGGGATTCTCTCCAGCTTCCACCGCTCCGACGGAGACTTGGCCGACCTGTTGCAGCGCCCCGCGGGCGGAGCAGCACGCCCCCTGGACGAGGCGGGGCTGCGCAAAAACGAGCACCTGATGCAGATGTCCGGTCGCGAGGTCTTCAAGTCGGCCGTGCGATCGATGGCCAAGGCCGGCAGAATGGTCCTCAGGGAGGCCGGTCTGGACGCGGACAATGTGGACATCATGGTGCCCCATCAGGCCAACATCCGCATCATCGAGTCCACCGCCAGGTACTCCCGGATTCCGATGGAGAAGGTCTTCGTCAACCTCGACCGCTACGGCAACATCTCCTCGGCGACGATCCCCGTCGGGCTGGACGAGGCCGAGGAGGAGGGGCTGATCGGGCCGGGTTCGCTGGTGCTCATGACCTCGTTCGGCGCCGGTCTCACCTGGGGCGCCATGGCGATGCGCTGGTAGCGGGCCCGGGCAATCGGTGAAGAAACCCGGCGTGACCGTCAGGGACCGAGTCGCGGGGACCGCTGGTAGTCCCGGCCGTCCGCGGGCACCAGCCTCTCCAGCCGGACCTGCCCATCGGGCCGGACTCCCGGGGTGAAGACGGGACTCCTCTTTCCCGGCCAGGGTTCCCAGCATGTCGGCATGGGACAGACGCTGGCCGAACGCTTTCCCGAAGCACGGGATACCTTCGCGGAGGCGGACGATATTCTGGGGTTCGGTCTGTCCAGGCTTGCACGGGAGGGCCCGGAGGAGGTCCTCACCGCCACCGAGAACGCCCAGCCGGCGCTGTACGTCCACTCGATGGCGGTCTATCGCGTGGTGCAGGCCCGGGTTGGGCCGGTGGTGGGGGCCGCGGGACACTCCCTGGGCGAATTGTCCGCGCACGCGGCCGCCGGCACCTACTCCTTCGCCGACGGTCTGCTCGCGGTGCGGCGCCGCGGCCAGCTCATGGCGCGGGCGGGCGAGCAGACGCCCGGAACCATGGCTGCGATTCTGGGCCTCGGGGTCGCCGAAGTCGGCGAACTGTGCCGGGAGGCGGCCGGGGAAGGACACACCCTGGTCGCTGCCAATCTCAACGCCCCGGGTCAGGTCGTGGTGAGCGGCGATGTGTGGGGGATCAGCTGGGCCGCCACGGCAGCCAAGAAGAAGGGTGCGAAACGGGTCATGCCGCTCAAGGTCTCCGCCGCCTTTCATTCCCCTCTCATGGGACCCGCCGCGGACGAATTCGGCGCCTCCCTGCACGAGATTCGCTTCCGTCGGCCCTCCTTTCCCGTGGTGTCCAACGTCACGGCCCGCGCGACCGACGACCCGAACCGGATCCGCGAGCTGCTCGTGCGCCAGCTGACCGCCCCCGTGCGCTGGACGGAGTGCATTGAAAAACTGCTGTCCATGGGCGCCTCCCGGTTTGCCGAGCTGGGCCCGGGGAAGGTGCTTGCGGGATTGAACCGGCGAAACGCCAGAGGTATGACTACCTTGGCTCTGGGGACACCGGAGTCGATCGAATCCATGGAGGACTTTACATGACCGAGCATTCGGAACTCGCTGGCACCGTAGCGATCGTCACCGGTGGATCGCGAGGCATCGGCCTGGGGATTGCGCACGAGCTGGCGCGTGCGGGCGCCAGGATCGCGGTGGTCGCCAGGGACGGTGAGCGTGCGGAGTCAGCCGCCGCCGAGCTGGAAGGCGAGGGCCACGCCGCCTACTCCTGCGACATCGCCGACTCGCGGGCATGCAGAAAGACGGTCTCCGCGGTCGAGTCCGGGCAGGGTCCGGTCGCCATTCTGGTGAACAACGCCGGAATCACCCGCGACAACATCGTCCTGCGCATGCGGGACGACGACTGGTCCGGGGTGATCGACACGAATCTCGGCGGAGCCTTCAACATGATTCGCGCCGTGGTCCGGGGAATGATGAAGCGCCGCGCCGGATCCATCGTCAACGTGACTTCGGTCATCGGACTGATGGGGAACGCCGGACAGGCCAACTATGCGGCCTCCAAGGCGGGACTGCACGGGCTGACCAAGTCGGTGGCCAGGGAGCTGGCGACCCGCAACATCCGTTGCAATGCGGTGGCCCCGGGGTTTATCCGCACGGACATGACCGCCGGCCTCGCAGAAGCCCAGGTGGCCGGGTTGAAGGACCGGATACCCGCCGGGCGCCTGGGTGACCCCGAGGACGTGGCTGGAGTCGTCCGGTTCCTTGCGGGGCCTGCGGCGGGTTACATTACGGGCCAGATTATTGCGGTCGATGGCGGCATGACCATGCAGTAGCCGGTTGCCGCCACGCCCGACCGTGCCTACACAACCGTATGGAGAGAACAAACCATGTCCGACACAGCGGAAGCCAAGGTCAAGGAGATCATCGTCGAGGAGCTCGGGGTTGAGACCGACAAGGTGACCCCGGACGCCTCGTTCGTCGACGACCTTGGTGCCGACTCCCTTGACACCGTCGAGCTGGTCATGGCCTTCGAAGAGGAGTTCGGGATCGACATTCCCGATGAGGACGCCGAGCAGATGCGCACGGTTGGCGACGCCATCTCCTACATCGACAAGCACGCCGAATAGCGGACCGACCCAACCGGATCGGCGGGTCATGGACAAGGGCGGACACGGGCGCAGAGTCGCGATTACCGGCATCGGCATGATTTCGCCGGTCGGCCTGGACGTGCAGTCGAATTGGGAGGCGCTGTTGGCGGGGAAGCCGGGTGGGGGCCCGATCACCGCCTTCGACGCCGAGGGCTACGCGACCCGGATCGCCTGCGAGATCGAGGACTTCGATCCGTTAACCCACCTGACCCGGAAGGAAGCTCGCCGCTACGACCGCTTCGCACAGCTCGGCGTCGCGGCGGCCAGCGAAGCCATGGAGTCGGCGGGACTCTCCGGCCCGCCGCCGGGGTGCTCTCCGACGGACTTCGGCGTGATCCTTGGGAGTGGGGTGGGGGGAATCATCACCCTGGAGGCCAACTGCAATACCCTGAAGGACAGGGGGCCCGGCCGGGTGAGCCCATTCTTCATCCCCATGTTCATACCCGACATCATTGCCGGACTCGTCTCGATCCGGTACGGACTCAGGGGACCCAACTACGCGACGGTCTCGGCGTGCGCCTCGGGAGCCCACGCCATCGGCGACGCCGCCCGCTACATCCGGCAAGGCGACGCCACCATCATGCTGGCGGGCGGCTCGGAGGCGGCGGTCACTCCCATCTGCATTGCCGGCTTTTCGGCCATGAGGGCGATGTCGCGTCGCAACGACGACCCCGCCGGCGCCAGCCGTCCCTTTGACGCGGGGCGCGACGGCTTCGTGATCGGCGAGGGCGCGGGCTGCCTGGTGCTCGAGGAGATGGAGCACGCCCGGAACCGGGGCGCGGAGATCCTGGGCGAGTTGGCCGGTTTCGGCGCCACCGGCGACGCCCATCACATTACGGCCCCGCCTCCCGAGGCGGAGGGCGCCCAGGAGGCCATGCAGGCCGCGATCGCCGACGCCGGGCTCGCACCCGCCGACATCGACTACATCAACGCGCACGGCACCTCCACCCCGGCCAACGACCCGTCCGAGACCGCGGCCATCAAGGCCGTGCTGGGCGCCCGCGCGTACGACATCGTGGTTGGGTCCACCAAGTCCATGACGGGACACCTTCTCGGTGCCGCCGGTGCGATCGAGACGGTCATGTGCGTGATGGCCTGCCGCACCGACCGAATTCCCCCGACGATCAACTTCCACGAGAAGGACGACGCCTGCGACCTCGACTACGCCCACGGCGGCATGGTCGAGCAAACCGTGTCGGCGGCCCTGTGCAACTCGTTCGGCTTCGGCGGGCACAACGCGTGCCTGGTGGTCCGGAAATACGACGAGTGACAGGGGTCCGCGTGGGGACGGGGTACGATTCCCACCGCTTCGATCCCGCACGCCCGCTGATCCTGGGAGGAGTGCACTTTCCGGGCCACCCCGGCCTGAGCGGCTTTTCGGATGGCGACGCGGTGGCGCACGCCGTGATCGATGCGCTCCTGGGCGCGACCGGCCTGGGTGACATCGGCACACACTTTCCGCCGGGCGACGAACGGTGGCGCGGCGCCGACTCCATGGACCTGCTGTCGCGCGTCGCGGCGATGCTGCACGCGGAGGACTGGCGCGTGGGCAACGTCGATGTCACGGTCGTCTGCGAGTCCCCGAAGATCGGCCCCAGGGCCGGTGAATTGCGCCGCCGTGTGGCCGAGCGGGCGGGGGTGGAGCCGGAGGCGGTATCGGTCAAGGGCAAGTCCAACGAGAAAATGGGGTGGATCGGGCGTGGGGAGGGGATCGCGGTTCACGCGGTCGCCCTCGTCGTCCGGGACGTCGGGCGGATGGTAGAGCCGACCGGTTCGGGTGGGGCGTCCGCAACCTCACCGGGCGACTAGGCACGTCCGGTGGAACAGACGCTCGCCTTTCTGAGCGACCTGCCGCCGCTGCTGCTGTACCTCGTGCTGGGAGTGGGCGCCGCAGTGGAGAATGTGCTTCCGGTTGTGCCCGCGGACACAATCATCGTGACGGGCGGCTTTGTCGCGGGGCTGGGCGCGGGGGGGGTCGTCCCGGTATTCCTGGCCGTGTGGGGTTTCAACGTTGCGGGCGCCGTGGCGGTCTACGCCGTCGGGCGCAGGTACGGTCCCGAGTTCTTCACCACGGGGCGTGGCCGGCATCTCCTGGCCGAGAAGCAGATGCGGCGTCTGGAGGCGTTTTACGCGCGCTGGGGCGTGGCCGCGATCTTCGCCGGGCGATTCCTGCCCGGATTTCGCGCGCTGGTGCCGGTGTTTGCGGGGGTGGCGGGGCTGGGGTGGGCCAGGGTCGTGCCGCCGCTCGCCGTGGCGTCCGCAATCTGGTACGGCGCGCTGGTGCGCGTGGGACACCTGGCGGGCGACAACGTGGATGCGGTCAGGGACACCATGTCGAAGACGAGCCGGGGCCTCCTGGCGACTTCGGCGGTACTTGCAGTCGTGCTTGTGGCCGTGTGGTGGCGGGCGCGCCGCAAGACCAGCGGATAGGCGGGAGGACCGGTGGCGCGCGAGAGCCGGGCCCATGCGCTCGCCCGCCGCTACCACATGGAACCGTTCCTGGACTATCTGGCCCTCGAAAGAGGACTGAGACCGCGGACCCGCAGAGCCTACCAGAGCGATATCGGCCGGTTCGTCACCTACCTGGAAGAGACCGGAGTCGCGGGCCCGGGGGAGATCGACCACCAGACCCTCGACGCATACACCGCCCATCTTCTCCAGCAGGGGCTCGCGGCCACCACGGTTCGCAGGGCCCAATCGGCGCTCCGCGCATACTTCGGCTTCCTCTCGGCCGAGGGCATCGTGCGGAAGGACCCGACGGGGCGAATGGCCCGTCCGGCGGCGGCCAGGAAACTCCCGGAATTCCTGAGCCAGAACGAGGCCGCGCAACTGGTCGAGGCGGTGGACCCCGATTCTCCCGTCTACTGGAGGGACCGCGCGGTGCTGGAACTCCTCTACGCCACCGGGATGCGCGTCAGCGAGCTCACGGGGATGTCGGTGGGGGATCTGGACGCCGGGCACGGCACCACGCTGGTCTTCGGGAAGGGGGGGAGGGAGCGTCTGGTGCCCGTCGGTACGGTGGGGCTGGAGGTGGTCGGCCGGTATCTGGATTCCGTTCGGCCGCGGCTCGACCGGGGGGTGGGGAAGGGGGCTCTCTTCCTGAACCAGCGCGGGACGCGACTAAGCCGCATGTCCGTGTGGACGATCGTATCGCGGGCGGCGGCGCGTGCCGGGATCGAACGGCGGATTTCACCGCACACGCTCCGCCACTCCTGCGCCACTCACCTCCTGGAAGGGGGCGCCGACCTTGCGGCGGTGCAGGAGCTGCTCGGACACGCGGACATCTCCACCACCCAGATCTACACCCACCTGGATCGCGAATACCTGCGCGAGACGCACCGCCGGTTCCACCCCCGCGGCGATCTCTGAGCGGTTCGCGTCCGCAGGACGGCTGACCGGGCCGGACGACTGTCGTGGACCTCGCCCCGTGTCCGCGACCTACCGCCCGGACGACCCCGCGGTCCCATCACCCACCAGGGCAAAGAGTTCCTCGGGCGTACGCGCGGCACGTGCCAGCCGCAGCGCCTCGGCCAACGCGGTGTCGCGCTCGGACTGGACCAGCAGGGCGAGGCTGCGCGCTTCCGCCCGGTCCAGGTAGCGCACCTGGGTCCTCCAGTCGAGGTAGGCTCGGGCCACCGGGTTGTTGACGACCTCCGGATCCATCCCCGCCTCGACGAGACCGCTCGCAAGAGCGTCGAAGGTCGACGGTGGCAGACGGTCGGCCCGTCCGGCTGCGATCGCGTCCTTGGCAAGTTCGAAGGCGTACTCCTCGATCCGGACGTTGATGGGTACCTGCACCCGGTTGGCTTCGTTGAGTAGCGCCAACTCCTCCTCCTTCGGCAGGTCCACCGGCAGCTCCAGGTCGGGGAAGACCCCACCACCGGTGCGAAGCAGTCTGCCCGAAGCGGTCGCCACTTGTTCGATGTTCGTCTCGTCCTCGGCCACCAACGTGCCGTCATGGTGGCGGGCACGCTGCAGCGACCGGCCCAGCGGGGTAAACCACGACCCGGTCGTGATCCTGATTCGGCGGCCGGCGGGAAGGGGGTACAGAGTCTGCACCACACCCTTCCCGAATGTGCGCTGCCCCACCACGACCGCCCGGTCATGGTCCTGCAGGGCCCCCGCGATGATCTCCGATGCCGAGGCGCTGAACTCGTCCACCAGGATGATGAACGGCTTGTCGGCCAGGAGGGGTGGAGAGCGGGCCGGCCAGCTCTGGCGTTCCACCTCGCCCCGGTCGTTGATCCCCTCGGCACTCGCCAGGGTCTGCCCGGGTGCCAGCAGGAGGTCGACCAGCTGCAGCGCCTCGTCCAGGTATCCACCGGGGTTGCTCCGCAAATCCATGATCACCGAGTTCGCGTCCCCGTATTCGACCAGGGCTTCCGCAAGTTCGCCGGCCACGCCCCGCGCGATCCGGCCAATGGCGAAATGGGCCACCCCCTCTTCGATGTAGATAGCCTCCATGGCCGAGACATGTACGTTGTCCCGCACGATGTCCATGGGGATCGGGTCCCGGAACCCGTCGCGCGCCACCCTGATCCGTACCACCGTGCCGGGAAGGCCGCGGATCGAGTCCCGCGCCTGGTCCAGCGTCCACTCACTGGCGTCGTGGCCCTCCACCCACACGATGCGGTCGCCCACCATCATGCCCGCGCCGTCCGCCGGATAGCCGCGGAAAACCGCGGTCACGGTCACCCGCGCCCCGAGCCGACTGATCTGGACGCCGATTCCCGCGTAATTTCCGGTGGTCTGCTCCTGGAACTGGTCGTATTCGACCGGGGTGAAGACGGTCGCGTACGGGTCGTCGAGCTGCTCGATCAGGCCCGCGATGGCGCGTTCCCAGAGCGCGGAGTCGCTGAGTGCCGACGCGTGGGACCGGGAGATTGTGAGGAACGCCTCGAGGAAGACCTGAGCCTCGTCGGTCTCCAGGACTTCCTTGCGGGCTTTGGTCTCCTGGCCGGCAGCCGGAGCCCCGAGAAGGAAAAGGACGGCCGAGGCGACCACCAAATGACGGATACGGTACATGAGAACTTTTCGATTGTGGGTAGCGGCGTACCTTCTAGATTAGGGAATGTGTCCCGCCACGGGTACTACCCGGCGGCAATCCCCTCTCGCACGGTCGAGGAATCACATGGACCACGGGCGTTCGCTCCGGGCCGCACTCTGTCAGGTTAAACCCCGCAAGGGCAATGTGCAGGCGAATATCGAGGCAGTGCGCAACGCGCTGGTGCCGGGCGCCGACATCGCGGTCTTTCCGGAGGCGGTGCTGTCCGGGTACTTCGTCGAGGGTGCCGCCCTCGAGGTCGCCCTTTCGCCCCAGGGGCTGGTGGACGCATTGGGCGCCCCACCCGAAGGATGCGATGGCGATGTGGTGATCGGCTTCTATGAGCGCGGCCGCACCAGCGTTCGCA
This sequence comes from Longimicrobiales bacterium, assembly GCA_965208295.1. Lineage (GTDB taxonomy): Bacteria > Gemmatimonadota > Gemmatimonadetes > Longimicrobiales > Gaopeijiaceae > Bin94. The sequence goes on from OZ242328.1 coordinate 4,747,742, forward strand.
ACAGCATCGCGTACCTGACACCCGGCAACGGCCGGTACGAGATCGTGCATGTCCACCGCAAGGTCTTCCTTCCCACCTACGGAATCTTCGAGGAGGCCCGGTTCGTGGAGCCTGGCCGCGAGGTGCGCGCCTTCGAGACGCGCTTTGGAAGAGTGGGGATGATGATCTGCGAGGACCTGTGGCACTCGCTGACCCCGACTATTCTCGCGCTCGACGGAGCCGACCTCCTCTTCTGCGGTTGCGCATCGCCGGCGCGCGGCTACGAAGCCTCCCGGTCGCGTCCGGCCAACCTCGCCGAATGGGATCGCATCGCCGCCCGCACCGCGAAGGAGCACGGAGTCTTCGTCCTGCTGTCGCATCTGGCGGGGTCCGAGGGCGGGAAGCTTTTCGCCGGGGGATCGACGGCGTGGGGGCCGGACGGCACGCTGCTGGGGCGGGGACCCCTCTTCGGAGACGGGAGCACCCCCGTCGCCCTGGACCTGCATGAAATCACCCGCGTCCGCACCGAGTCGCCGTTCCTGTCCGACCTGAGGACGGCGCTGCCCCATCTGCAGCGCTCCCTCGACGAGTCGCGTGTGGGGGATCGATCCCATGACAGGGCACGCGTGCAACGGCCGGTCGCTACCCGGACCACGTCGGCCAGCCCGCCGGCCGAAGGCGCCGGCGACCGGCCCAGCGAGGTGGACCGGGAGCTCCTCGCCATCCAGCCGGCGATGGTCGAGGGAGCCCTCGTGGAGTTCATACGCGAGGAGGTGGTCCGCCATCGCGGCTTCTCCAGGGTCGTGATCGGCGTGTCGGGAGGAGTGGACTCGGCAGTTTCGCTCTTCCTGGCGTGCCGGGCGCTGGGTCCCCAGAACGTGTTCGCCTTCCGCCTTCCATACGCGACCTCCAGTCCGGAGAGCCTTTCCCACGGGGCACTCGTGATCGAGGCGTCCGGGGCGCGGGAGCGGACGATCGATATCACCGCGGCGGTGGACGCCTACATCGAGGCTCACGAGCCCGAAGTGACGGACATGCGCCGGGGAAACGTCATGGCGCGCCAGCGGGCGGTGGTCCTCTTCGACCAGTCGGCCAAGCTGAACGCCCTGCCGCTGGGGACCGGGAACAAGAGCGAGCGGCTGCTCGGCTATTTCACCTGGCACGCCGATGATTCGCCCCCGATCAACCCGCTGGGCGATCTGCTCAAGACGCAGGTGTGGGAACTCGCACGGTATCTGGGAGTGCCGTCGGAGATCGTGGAGAAGCCGGCTAGCGCCGACCTGGTTCGGGGCATCCACGACGAGGACGAACTCGGTATTTCGTACCACTTGGCGGACCCGATCCTGCACTGGCTGCTGACGGGCCGCGATGTCGACGCGATGGTTCGGCTCGGATTTCGCCGGGAAGAGGTGGCGATCGTCTGGAAGCGGCTCTCGTCCACGCACTGGAAGCGCGAACTCCCCACCGTGGCGCTGCTTTCCGAGAGCGCGATCGGGGAAGGGTACCTGAGGCCGGTGGACTACTAGCGCGGTCGCCGTTGGGCTCGATGGGGAAGGAACGTCAACTCCCCATCCATGATCCGTGCCAATTCCTCCTCCCGGCGCCAATGCGCCTCGAGTTCGGCAACCTCCATCGACAGCATACGCGCCTCGTGTTCTTCATGGACCGCGATCTCGAGCGCGACCCGGCCGACCCGGCCGACATTGTCGAGCAGAGTCGGCTTGCGCAGGATACGGGATGGCAACCGCTCCGGCCCGCCCGCCGCCTCGATCAGCCTGGCCGCCTTGTCCACCCGTCCTTCCGATGCCCCGGCGAAGTGGTGGTAGGCCAGGAGCTTTCGCACGGTGCGACTGGCCTCCTGGCCGCGCAAGCGAAACCCCCTCTCTTCATCCCCACCGCAGAAGGGACAATAGACGAGGACCTCGACTGATTCCTCTTCGGCGCGGAGTACGATGTCCCGACGATTCGAGTACGCGACCCGGTGAATCGCACGGCCGCATCGCACACACTCACCTTGACCCCGCCATGCCGTCCGCCCGAAACGCAGCAACCGCGCCCCTCCGGTGACGAGCCCCGGGGCGTTTTCCCAGAGGAGCCATGCACCGATGAAGCTCAGGCCGCCGGTAGCCCAGGAGCCTCCGATCGCCACCGCCGCGCCGACGGTTCCCGCCACCGACAGCTTCCGATACCGCTCCTTGCGCCGGCGCAGTTCCTGGCCGTAGCGCCACCACGCCTCCTCCCTCAGCTCCGCCCTGCCGACTCGCACCACTTCCAGCGGTCCGGCACGCAGCAGCGCCACGTTGTCGGTGCTCGACAGCGTGCGGCCCTGGTCCGTCACTAGCTTCTCCAGCTCCTCCAGCGCCTCCCAGCGCGACTCCATCGGCACCAGCGACCACCTCGAACAGGCGCGGCATATCAGCCACAGACGACCCTGCGCGGGGTCGTAGGCGACGCGGCGGCCCCGGTCAAGGTGCTCGAGAGCATCGTTGGGGGCGAAGTCGCGACCGCAGACGAGGCACTTGCGGTACATGCTCATGATGATCTGACATATTATACGCGGTGGGGCATCCACGCGTTCGAAACCCGATGGGAACGGCCATGCTCGCGGTCATCGACAACTACGACTCGTTCACCTGGAACCTTGTCCAGATTCTGGGCGAGCTGGGCGAAGAGCCGCGGGTCTTTCGCAACGACACGGTCACCCCGGCGGAGTTGAGGCGCCTGGGCACCAGACGGCTGGTCGTGTCGCCCGGGCCGTGCACACCGGCGGAGGCGGGTGTCAGCGTGGGGGCCATTCGCGAGCTGGGTCCGTCGACCCCCACGCTCGGTGTCTGCCTTGGCCACCAGTCGATCGCGGAGGCGTACGGCGGGCGCACCATCCGCGCCACCCGCACCGTTCACGGCAAGGTCTCCCCGATTCGCCACAACGGCGACCCGCTCTTCACCGGAATCCCGTCCCCGATGCGGGTGACGCGCTACCACTCGCTGGTTGCGTCGGCACCGCTGCCGCGGGGGCTGGAGCCGATTGCGTGGAGCACCGATCCCGCCGACGGGGGAGAAGTCCAGGCGCTTCGACACCGGAAACACCCCGTCTGGGGCGTGCAGTTTCATCCCGAGTCGTGGTTCACAGAGGGTGGACGCCGACTGCTTCGCAACTTTCTCGGTCTCGCCCGGGGTTGAGGCCACCCCGGAGCCTGCAACCCCCCACATTCCCGTTGCCAGCGTCCCCATTCCCGGGTAAATTAAGGTCCGTGATTCATACCAATGATCCGGGTCGTCGCGCCCCCTCCGGGGCGCTTTCATGAGCCGCGTCCTGGGGGTCATCCCCGCGCGGCTGGGGTCCTCCCGCCTCCCCCGCAAACCGCTTCAGCCCCTTCTCGGCAAACCCCTCATCCTGTGGGTCTGGGAGCGGGCCCGCCGAATGGAATTCCTGCACCGCGTGGTGGTTGCGACCGATTCCGAAGAGGTGGCCGGGGTTTGCCGGGAAGCCGGCGCGGAGGTCGTCCTGACTTCGTCGCGGCATCCCACCGGCAGCGATCGGGTGTGGGAGGTCGCCGAGCGCCTCTCGGACAGCTTCGACGTGGTGGTGAACATTCAAGGAGACGAACCGCTGGTGGCGCCCGACACGGTCAGGGCGGCCGTCGCGATGGTCGAGAACGGGTTTGATGCGGGAACCTGCGCCACCGCCGTCCGCGACGCCGAGGAGTGCCGGGACCCGTCGGTCGTCAAGGTCGTGCGGGCCCGCGATGGCAGGGCGTTATACTTTTCAAGGGCCCCGATTCCCTACGGTCATGACCTTACCGGTGGACAGCAGCCCTGGCGCCCGGGCCGGCACCTCAGGCACGTCGGCATCTACGCCTATGGCTCGGAGGCCCTCGGGCGCTGGGTCGGGTTCGATCGGTCCGCGCTGGAGGTCGAAGAGGGCCTGGAGCAGCTCAGGGCCCTCGAGAACGGCATGCGGATCGGCGTGGCACTGGTCGCTGAGGCGGCCGCGGGGGTTGACACGCCGCAGGATCTGGCCCGGATGGAAAGGCGCCTGAGGGCCATGGGATATGGACCGGGCGGCGTGCGAGCCGCCATCAGGAACGAAACGGCGGGTGTAGCTTGAGGTCGGGGACGGGGAACAGGGCACGCAACCAGCGGCGAGGAGCGACGACGACACCATGACCCGGAATGGATTGGACCGGACCCGGTACATTTTCGTAACCGGCGGTGTGGTTTCTTCGCTGGGCAAGGGGATCGCCGCCGCCTCGCTGGGCGTGCTTCTGAAGCGGCGCGGCCTGCGCGTCACCCTCCAGAAGCTCGATCCCTATATCAACGTGGATCCCGGCACGCTTTCGCCGCTTCAGCACGGCGAGGTCTTCGTCACGGAGGACGGTGCCGAAACGGACCTCGACCTGGGGCACTACGAGCGCTTCATCGACGACAGCCTGTCACAGGAAAACAACACCACCACCGGGCGGATCTACCGCAACGTCATCAACAGCGAGCGCCGCGGCGACTACCTGGGCCGCACGGTGCAGGTCATCCCGCACATCACCGACGAGATCAAGCGGTCGGTGAGGGTGCTGGCCGAGGGCCACGACGTAGTGATCAGCGAAGTCGGGGGTACGGTGGGCGACATCGAGAGCCTGCCCTTCCTGGAGGGGATCCGCCAGTTCCGGCAGGAGGTCGGCCGCCGGGCCCTGCACGTCCACCTTACCCTGGTGCCGTACATCCAGGCCGCCGGCGAACTCAAGACCAAGCCCACCCAGCATTCCGTGCGGGAGCTCATGCAGACGGGGATCCAGCCCGCGGTCCTTCTTTGCCGGACCGAGCACCACCTCGATGAGCACATCCGGGCCAAGATCGCAAGCTTCACCAACGTCGACCCCGCCGGCGTCATCGAGGCACTCGACGTGAGTACGATCTACGAGGTCCCGCTCGAGCTTCGCCGCCAGCGTCTGGACGATTTCGTGCTGAAGTGCTTCGGAATCACCGCGCCCGAACCCGATCTCCGCGCCTGGTCGAGGATCGTCGAGCGGATCAAGGCACCCACGCGGGGTACCGTCCGGATTGCGGTGGTGGGGAAGTACACGGAACTCGTGGACGCGTACAAGTCGGTGGAGCAGGCGCTGATCCACGGCGGCATCGCGAACGATGTCGAGGTGGCCATCGACTGGATCGCGAGCGAGAAGCTGGAGCAGGGACTGGACCCGTCCTTCCTGGCCGCGTACCACGGCCTGCTCGTGCCCGGGGGCTTCGGCGACCGGGGCATCGAGGGCATGATTGCCGCCATCCGCTGGGCGCGCGAGAATGGACTGCCCTTTTTGGGGATCTGTCTCGGGCTCCAATGCGCGGTGATCGAGTTCTCGCGCACGGTTGTGGGGCTGGAGGGGGCGCATTCGTACGAGTTCGACCAGGCGTCTCCCCACCCCGTCATCTGCCTCATGGACGAGCAGCGCAACGTGACCACCAAGGGCGGGACCATGAGGCTGGGGGCCTACCCGGCCCGGCTCGCCCCCGGCTCGCTGGCCGAGGAGGTGTACGGTTCGGAGGAGATCAGCGAGCGGCACCGGCACCGTTACGAGGTCAACAACGACTATCGCGTGCATCTGCAGGCGAAGGGGATGGCCTTCTGTGCAACATCGCTCGACGGCAAGCTGGTTGAGATGATAGAGCTGCCGGACCACCCGTGGTTCGTGGCGGGACAGTTCCACCCCGAGCTCAAGAGCCGCCCCACCCGGCCCCACCCGCTATTCGCGTCCTTCATCGAGGCGGGGGCCGAGTTGGCGCTGGGCGTTCCCGAATCGGACGCGGCGGCGATACCGATCCCCGAGCCTAAGACGGCGGCGCTGGGAGCGTAGACTGCTTGTGGTGGACTCCAGACTGACGGGTCACGAGGTACTGGACGAGGCCGTGGACCGCATCGAGAGCGGTGCCTTCTTCCTCATCGCGGGCCCCTGCGTGCTCGAGGACGACGACCTCAACCTCACCGTTGCGAGAGGCGTCCGGGCGGCGGGCCGTGAACTGGGCATTCCCGTCGTCTTCAAGGCTTCCTTCGAGAAGGCCAACCGCTCCCGCCTCGCCTCCGCGCGGGGTCCGGGGTTGTGCCGCGGCCTCGAGCAACTGGCACGGGTCCGTGACGAGACCGGACTTGCAGTCCTGACGGACATCCACGAGCCGGCCCAAGCCGCCCCCGCCGCCGAGGTGGCCGACGTGCTCCAGATTCCCGCCTTCCTGTGCCGGCAGACGGCGCTGCTGGTGGCGGCCGGCGAAACGGGCAGGGCGGTGAACGTCAAGAAGGGGCAATGGATTTCCCCCGGGGCCATGGCCGGCGCGGTGGAGAAGGTGCGCGCCGGTGGAGCCGGGCAGGTCTTCGTGACCGAGCGGGGCACATCGTTCGGCTATGGTGACATCGTGGTGGACATGCGGAACTTCTCCCGAATCCGGCAGGCCACCGGCGCCCCCGTGGTCTTCGACGGCACGCACTCGGTGCAGCAGCCGGCGGGACTGGCGGACGGCTCCACCGGTGGGGCGCCCGAGCACATCGGCGCGCTGGTCCGCGGCGCGGTCGCGGCGGGATGCGACGGTCTCTTTCTGGAGGTGCACCCCGATCCGCCCTCGGCGCCTTCCGACGCGACCAACATGCTCCCGCTCGACGGGCTGATCCCGCTGTTGCACGACGTGGCGGCTATCCGCGCGGCGCTGAACGGGGAACCGACGTGACCCGTGCCACGATGGAGATACCGGAGGCAACCGCGCGCCGCATTCGGCTGGTCGTACTGGACGTGGACGGTGTACTGACCGACGGTGGGATCTACATCGGCGTGAGCAACGGAGACACGGCCGAGTTCAAGCGGTTCGATGTGCAGGACGGCCTGGGAATCAGGATGATGCGCAATGCGGGCATACGTGTGGCGATCGTATCCGGAAGGGTCTCGGAGGCAACGGACCTCCGGGCCGCCGAACTCGGTATCGAGGATGTGTACCAGGACGCGGGTGCGCGAAAGGTGCCCGTGCTGGAGAAGCTCCTCGCCGCGCGGGGCGTTGGCTGGGAAGAGGTCGCGCTGTTGGGTGACGATCTGGCCGATCTCGCGCCGCTCAGGCGTGTGGGACTCGCCGCGACGGTGGCGAACGGGGTGTTGGAAGTGCGACGGGTCGCCATCTGGCAGAGTTCGCGGGAAGGGGGGCGGGGGGCGGTTCGGGAATTTGCCGAGGCGCTCCTGCGCGCCCGCGGACAATGGGACGGACTGGTCGATGAATACTGCCGCGCCCGTGGCGGCTGAAGCGGTCTCCCGCGCCGGGACCGAGGCCGGCGGGGCGGACTCGCCGGGGGGCGCCAGGCACTCGGAACTGATCGAGGAGGGGAGGCGGGTGCTGCGGCTCGAGGCCGAGGCGGTGGCCGGGTTGGCCGAACGCCTGGGGGAGGACTTTGTACGCGCGGTGGACCTTGTCTTTGCCTGCCGGGGCCGGGTGGTGGTGTCGGGGATCGGCAAGTCGGGGCTGGTCGCGCGCAAGGTGGCCGCGACACTAACCTCGACCGGGACACCGTCCGTCTTTCTCCACCCCGTCGAAGGGCTCCACGGGGATCTGGGCATCGTCGGCGGCCAGGACGTCATGATTGTCCTGTCGAAGAGCGGTGCCACGCGCGAGCTGGAGGGGCTGCTGGACTTCGCCGAGGGCCACGAAGTCCCCGTCGTGGCGCTGACGGGCCGACCGGATTCGCCCTTGGGACGCCGGGCCGCGGCCGTCCTCGACTGCGGAGCAACCACCGAGGCGTGTCCCCTGGATCTCGCGCCCACCACCTCCACCACCGCCGCCCTCGCCATGGGAGACGCGCTCGCCGTCGCGCTGCTCAAGCGACGGGGGTTCGATTCGGGGGATTTCGCGCGCATCCACCCCGGTGGCTCGCTGGGCCGCCGCCTGACCCTGCGCGTCCGGGACGTGATGGAGGCCGAAGATTACCCCACCGTCCTCCCGCATCGCACGGCACGAGAGATCATCGCGCCGCTGGCCCGCATGCGCGGTACCGTGCCGGTGATAGACGAGGACCGCTCGCTGGTGGGCGTTGTGACCGCGGGAGATTTGACCAGATTCATGGAACGCAACGAAGACTTCCTGAACGCCCCGGTATCCGATTTCATGTCCCGGTCGCCGAAGGTGGCCTCATCGGGGGAACCGGGAGCGGTTGCGGTGCACAGAATGGAGGAATACGGAATCATGGCATTGCCTGTCGTAGACGAAGGCCGGCTGGTTGGAGTCGTTCATCTGCACGATCTCCTGCGGGCGGGAGCGGTGTGATGGCGGCGCGCAGGGGACCCACACCGACCCGGTCACTCCCGGGCGCGTGGGCTGCGAGGCTCGCGACACTCGCCGCGGTTGCGGCCCTGGCGTGCCTGAACGACGCCGAGGACACGGCCGGCACGGAGTTCGGGGAATCGTCCGCCGACGACGTCATGTACGGCGTGTCGCACAACATGTCCAAGGACGGCGTGCGGGAGGCGCGGCTGGAGGCGGACAGCATGTTGATGTGGAACGATTCCACACACACCTGGGTGATGCAGATGACGTTGCACGTCTTCGGCGACCAGGGCGGCCAGCGGGCCACGATCACCGCCGACCGGGGGCGCTTCGACATGTCCACGAACGAGCTTATGGCCGTCGGGAACGCTGTGCTCACCATCCCCGGCCAGGCCCGGGAGATCCGCACCGAGGTGCTGAACTTCTCCCAGGACTCCGATCGCGTCTGGAGCGATGTAACCGTGGTGATGCGCGAGGCGGGATGCGAGATCGAGGGTGACCGTCTGGAATCCGATATTTCATTCAACCAGGTGAAACTCTGGGGCACGCGGGAAAGGGATTGTCCCGAACGATGAGGCACCGGGAAGCACCGGGCGGGGAGTACTCACCTCCCACGGGATCCGGCAGTCCGTCGAGAAGCGCGGAGTCGCGGCTGGCGGACCGCGGACAGAATCCCCCCGGCACTATCCCCGGACCGCGGGGGCGGCCGGGCTCCCGGTACGCGAGTGTGGGCGGCCTGGTAACCGCACTCCTGGGAGTCTTCCTCTGTCAGGGCTTCGCGTGGGCGCAGGAGTCGGAGCAGGAACCGGAGCAGGAAAGGGACTGCACGCTCGTCAAGGTGGGTGGCTACACCGAGAGCCGGCGCCAGGATTCCATCAATTACACCCACCGGGCATCGGGCGGCGTGGACTACCGGTGTACGGACGGCACGCGGATCCTGGCCGATTCCGCCGTGGTGTGGGAGCACAGCGGCAACGCCTTCTTCTTCGGCAGCGTTCACTTCGAGGATCCGGACACCGAACTTGCCGCGGATTCGGCCCGCTACTTCGACAATGTCCAGGAACTGATCGCGTACTCGAATGTGGTGCTTACGGACCGAAAGGGCGGCGCGGTCATCCGGGGAGAAACGCTCAGCTACCTGTCCGATTCGCGGTTCAGGAAGGAGGACCGGATTCTGGTGTACGGTGGTAGTCCTCGCGCCGTTGTCCATCCGGCGCGGCGTCCGGCGGCCCCTGTTCCCGTGACCGATGCGGCGGGAGACAGCATCGAAGAGGTGGAGGATCTGTCCGGAGATCCCGAGGAGGAGGACCCGGCCGCGGACAGCGTTCCAGGGGGGATGGGAACTCCCGTGGGGGACAGCGTACCGGGCGAGGAGGACGCTCCCGTGGAGGACAGCGTACCGGGCGAGGAGGACGCTCCCCCAGAGGACAGCGTTCGGGGCGAGGAGGTGGATTCCACCGCGGCGGGCGCTGGCGAGCAGACCGAAGACACCGCAGCGGACAGTCTGGCGGGCGAGGGGGAAGCCCTGGCCGCGGACAGCCTGGTCGAAGGAGTCCCGGGCCAACCGCCCGACGCGGGCCTCGATGACCTTTCCGCCGATCTCGCCAGGTTGGACAGCATCGCGGGAATCTCCGCCGAAGCAGGCGCGGAAACAGGGGCCGCGCCCGAAACGGAGGCCGCCTCCACGGACGCCCCGGTGGACTCGGTCACTCCGCTCCCCTACGAGGTCGAAGCGCCGCGAATCATGATTGACGGGCGCCGGTTCTTCCGTGCGGGAGGCGGGGTGGTGGTGACGCGCGATTCCCTCCGTGCCGTCGGTGATTCCCTCGACTACGACCAGGAAGTCGGTGCAATGCTGATCCTGGGTGAGGCGAGCGTCGAGGACAGTGGTTTCCGGTTGAAGGGACTTTCGGTTGCCGTGACACCGACCGCCGGTCTCAACGAGGAAATCCTTGCCCGGGAGGAAGCCGAGCTCACCGGCGACGAGGTCCTCATGACCGCACCCGCCATCCGCCTCTTCCTGGAGGAGAGCAGGGTCGGCCGACTGGTGGCGCTGCCCACGGTTCCCCCCCTGGACGACGGCGCGGAGGCGTTCGACACCACCGGGTTGACGCCCGGCGACGCCGAACGCGTACGCGCAATGGCCGAGGCGGCCGCCGCCGAGGCAGCGGCGGAGGATTCGCTGACCGCAGCGGATTCGGTGCCCCGGCCCTCCGTCATTGCCGCGGAATTCAATCTGACCGGAGACTCGATCGAAGTCCTGTCGCCGGGTCAGGTGCTGGACATCGTCACGGCGGTCGGAGCGGCCCGCGCAGACGCGATGGGCCAGGATTCGCTCATCGACGAAGGCCTCCCGGAGATCGCCAGGAACGACTGGATGGAAGGAGAGACCATCATCGCCCGGTTCGCGTCGGTGGATTCCGTGATGGATTCCGCAGAGGATTCCACCGCCGCCCAGCCCGGCCCCACCAGAATGCGAGCACGGCTTGAAACGCTGACCGCGATCAACGATGCGCGCAGCTTCTACCGTCTCTACACTGCAGACACGACAGAGGCGGCTGCCGACACATCCGATGCAGCACCCGCCGACACCACCGACAAACCCGACCCACCACCGGAGGAACCACCGGCGGTCCCGGAGGCCACCACCACCGCTTCCGACCAGCCCGACTCGATACCGGAAGAGGACGGAGCAACCTCGGAAGATTGTGACACCACCGGGGCTGATGGTGAGCGCCGCCCGGAGTTACACTATGTGAGCGGCAATCAGATCACGATCTTTCTGGAGGGACGCCAGGTGGTGAAGATGGAGGTAACGGGACAAACGCAAGGCTATCACTTCGAGCCCGTGGCCCCCGACTGCGAATCGGCCGCCGCCGACTCGGCCGTCGTGGCCCCCGATACACTCACCACCCCACCCGACACCACCACCATCCCCCCCGACACGCTCTCCACTCCCACCAACCCCACCCCACTCCCATCCCACCCCTCAACCACCACCCCACGACACTCCCTGCCGAATCACCCACGCCGAACCACCCAACCCACCCGCCCAACCCGCCGCACGGGAGGACCCTCATGAACCCCGAAACCGCCATTCCGGTCCTGCCCGACGACACCCCACCACTCGCTCCCGGCGAGGAGGCCGTCGCCGACGCCATCGCCAGCGCCGGCACCGTCGTGGACGCGACCCCGTACTCGACGCTCAGCGGCCGGGACCTCACCAAGATCTACAAGAAGCGCAAGGTCGTGTCGGAGGTGGACATCGAGGTCCGCCAACGCGAAATCGTCGCCCTGCTGGGGCCCAACGGGGCAGGGAAGACCACCACCTTCTACATGCTGGTGGGCCTGATCGCGCCGAACGGGGGCCGGGTCTTCCTGGACGACACCGAGCTGACGCCCGTCCCCATGTACAAGCGGGCCAGAATGGGGGTCGGCTACCTCGCGCAGGAGCCGTCGGTGTTCCGACGACTGACCGTGGCCCAGAACGTGATGGCGATTCTGGAGACGCTCAACCTCACGCGCAAGGAGCGTGCCGAGAGGCTGGAAGAGCTGCTGGCCGAACTCTCCATCGGTCACCTGCGCAATGCGAAAGCGTTCTCCCTCTCCGGCGGCGAGCGCCGCAGACTGGAAATCACGCGCGCGCTGGTGCAGCGGCCCAAGTTCATGCTTCTGGACGAACCCTTCGCGGGAATCGACCCCATCGCGCTGCACGACATTCAGGAGATCGTCGCGGAACTCAAGAACCGGGACATCGGCGTCATCATCTCGGACCACAACGTCGAACAGACCCTGGAGATCGTCGATCGCGCGTACATCATGTACGAAGGGCGGATCCGGGTCAGCGGGACCGTCTCCGAGCTTGTGTGGAACGACGAAGTGGCCGACCTCTACCTGGGACCTTCGCTGACGGCGCGCATGAGATCGAGGTTCCCGCGTCCCGGAAGCTGAACGGCAGTGAGCGATATGAAGTCGGGGCTCTTCACCGAGGCCCGCATCCGGCAAACCGCGAAGAGCAATCCGCGCCTCTACCAGGCGATGGACCTCCTCTACATGCCGCTCCTGGAACTCCAGGGCAAGCTGGAACAGGAGCTTTCCGAGAATCCCTTCCTGGAGCTTTCCGAGCCCGACAGCGAGGAGGACCTGCAGGTGGAGGAGGAGGGTCAGGACGATGCGGACGACGAGGTGGACTGGGAAGAGGTCATGCTGGACGACTTCGACGCGGGCGGGCCGAGGACTCCGTACGAGCCTCAGGAGTACCTTGAGCCGGTGGTGGTGGAGGATCGCCATCTGCACGACTTCCTGGCCGAGCAGATTGGCATGCTCCACCTCGACGAGCGACAGCTCCAGATTGCCGGGGAGGTCGTCGGCAACATCGACGACGACGGGCTCCTCTCGTGTTCCCTGGAGGATGTGGCCAGGGGGGTCGAGGCCGTTCTCGCACCCGTGCGTGATACGCTCTTCGCCGAGGCGCGGGAGATCGACGCGGCCGATGCCCGAGAGGCCGAGCTGGCCGCGCTGGACCGTCTCTTCGCACCGGTGGACACGGAGGAGGCCGAATCGGCGCTGCGGTTGGTGCAGTCCCTCGATCCGCCGGGCGTGGGCGCGCGGGACCTGAGGGAATGCCTGTTGATCCAGCTGTCCAGGCTCGAGCGTGAGGACACGCTGGCCTGGCGGATCGTGGACGAACACTTCGACGGGCTCGCGAACCGGCGTTGGAAGGACATTGCGCGGGAGCTGGAGATTTCGCGGAAGCAGGTCCAGGACGCGGCCGACGAGATCGCCAGGCTCGATCCGCGGCCGGGCAGCCGCTACGCCGCCGAGCCCGAGCAGTACGTGATCCCCGACCTGATCGTGGAGGTGATCGGCGGCGAGTACATGGTGTTCGCGAACGACACGGGCCTGCCGCGACTCCGTTTTTCGCGCTCGTACCGGGAGGTGGTCGCGGACAAGGAGAAGTTCGTGGGCGCCAACAAGGAGTTCATCGCCAACAAGCTGAACGCGGCCCAATGGTTGATCCGGGTCATCGAGCAGCGCCGCCGGACCATGCTCGAGGTCATGCGGTTCATCGTCGCCACCCAGCGCGAGTTCTTCGACAAGGGCGTGCAGCACTTGAAGCCGCTAACGCTGCGCGAGGTTGCCGACCACATCGAGATGGCCGAGTCCACCGTGTCGCGAGTCACGAACGAGAAGTACGTGCAGGCGCCGGGGGGCGTCTATCCCCTCAAGTACTTCTTCTCGGGGGGCCTGCCGACGGTCATGGGCGGGGACATCTCCACCCGCGGCGTGCAGGCCAGAATCCGGAGTCTGGTCGACGACGAGGACACGCGCCGCCCCTTGACGGACCAGGCCCTCGTGAACCTCCTCAAGAGCGAAGGGATCAAGATCGCCCGCCGCACCGTGGCCAAGTACCGGGACCAGCTGGGAATCCTGCCGGCCCGGATGAGAAAGCGCGTGTAGCAGTCCGTGGACAATGACTTGACGAAGAAGACGGCCTACCACGACTTCGCCCTGGTCGTGCCCGCCTGGAACGAGGCGCCCAACATCCCCCACCTCATCCCCGAGGTGCGGGCCGCCTTCGAGGAGTTCGGGCTCACCGGCGAAGTCATCCTGGTGGACGACGGCTCGACCGACGGAACGGCTGATCTGGCGGAGTCCGAAGGCCGCGGCTGGGACCGGCTGCGGGTCCTGCGCCACCGGGTAAACCAGGGCAAGACCGAGGCCCTCCTTACCGCCGCCGAAGCGACCGACCGGAAGTTTCTGGTCCTCTTCGACGCCGATTTGCAGCACCTCCCGGCCGAGATTCCCCGCTACCTGAACAAGCTCGAGGAAGGCTGGGACATCGTGACCGGGCGAAAGGTGGGGCAATACGACAAGCGCGCGGTCTCTTCGATCTACAACGCACTCAGCCGCCGCATCTTCAAGGTTCCCGTCAGCGACCTTAACTCGATGAAGGCCTTTCGGGCCGACGTGCTCAAGGCCGTGCGGCTGCGCCACGACTGGCACCGTTTCTTCGTGGTGCTCGCGCACCGGAAGGGCTTCAGCGCCACCGAAATCGACATCGAGCTGCACCCCCGCCGCGCGGGCGAAGCAAAATACTCGGGAAAGAGCCGAATTGTCGGCGGCGTGCTCGACCTGATGGCGGTCTGGTTCCAGCTGCGCTTTTCCCGCAAGCCGATGGTGGCCTTCGGCCTGCCCGGGGTCTTTCTGATGGCGGCCGGGGTGGTGACGGGGCTGGTGGCGATGTATCTGCGCTTCGTGGCGGGGCAGGGGTTTCGGCCGCTGCTGTATCTGGTGGTGCTGCTGGTTACGGTGGGGGTGCTGTGTTTCGCGGCGGGGATGCTGGGGGAGATGATCGCGTCGGTCCACGACGAGTTGGACGCAATGCGGCGGGAGCGGGGGGACGGGGGACGGGGACGCGGGGCGGGGGAGGAGTAGCTTGGCCCGCTCCGAAGCAGCGGCTGCCGGGGGCGAACTCAGAAGCCGCCCGCGTATCCTCTCGGTGATCGGCACGCGCCCGGAGGCGATCAAGATGGCGCCGGTCATCGGTGCCCTGGTCGAGCGGGGGCAATGCGTCCACCGGCTCGCCCTTACCGGTCAGCACACGGACATGGTCGGCCAGGTACTGGATGTCTTCGGGCTCGAGGCGGACTACGACCTGAAGCTCATGAAACCGGGCCAGACCCTCTACGACGTGGGACACGCCTGCATGGACGGCCTGCGCGAGGTCGCGGAGGACTTCGTCCCGGATGTGACCATCGTGCAGGGCGATACGGCGACGGTCTTCTTCGCGGGGGTCGTCACCTTCTTCCAGCAGGGCAGCCTGGCGCATGTGGAGGCTGGGCTGCGCAGCCGCCGCAAGTGGTCGCCCTTCCCCGAGGAGATGCTCCGCCGCATGACCGACACGATCTCGGACTTCTGCTTCGCGCCCACCACGGAGGCGGCTGACAACCTGGCCGCGGAGGGGGTCGAGGCGGAGCGGATCTTCGTGACGGGCAACACGGTCGTGGACGCGCTCCTCCAGATGCGCGCCCGTCCGGCCACGGTTCGCAACGAGTGCGCCGCCCAGCTGGTCAGGTCCCACCGGCGCCTGGTCCTCCTTACCGCCCACCGCCGCGAGTCCTTCGGCCAGCCGCTGGAGCGCGTCTTCGGGGCGGTCGCCACCTTGGCCGAACGGTTCGAGGACATCGACATCCTCTATCCCGTGCACCCGAACCCCCGCGTGCTCGAACCCGCCCGCCGCATCCTGGGCGGCCAACCCCGCATCCACCTCACCGATCCCCTCGACTACAGCGACCTGGTGACCGTGCTCGGCCGCGCGAGCCTCGTGCTGACCGATTCAGGCGGCATCCAGGAGGAGGCGCCCGCATTCGGGGTGCACACGCTTGTCCTGCGAGAGGTCACCGAGCGGCCGGAGGGGGTGCGCGCGGGCGCGGCCACCCTGGTCGGAACCGACGCGGACCTTATCCTCGCCGAGGCCGCCGCCCACCTGAGCGGCGAGCGCGACGCCTGCCCCGCCGGAAACCCCTACGGCGACGGCCGCGCCGGGGAACGCATCGCCGACATCCTCCTCGCCGAGCTGACCGGGACCCCCCGCCAACTTGAAGACTGGAAGGCACCGTGAAGATCGTCGTCCACTGCGTGTACTTCCCCCCCGAGGTCGGGGGACTGGAGAGCCACGTCCACTACCTTTGCCGCGGACTGGTGGCGCGCGGCCACGAGGTCACCGTCGTCACCTCCCTCTCCCAGCCGGGTCTGGCGCGATATGAGGTCATGGACGGTATCCGCATTCACCGCACCCCGTTGCCGTCGCGCACGCCGCTGGGCTGGTCCATGCATGCGGCCGGCTCCACGCCACGCACCCGTGCAGTCGTAGCGGGCGCGGACGTGGTGCACGCGCAGGCCTTCCCGTCGCTGCTGCCGTGCGCGCTGGCGCTGGCGGGCATGAGCACGCCGCTGGTGTGTACTATACACACTTCCCATTTCCTGCGCCTGGCCGCCAATCCGGTCGTCGCTCCAGCTCTTGGCAAGCTGATCGAACTCAGCGACTACAACTTCGCTGCCAGCAAGCAGATAGCAGATGTCGGCGAAAGCCTCGGCCCGACCATTTCCGTCGAGGTTCTGGTCAACGGTGTCGAGACCGAAATCTTCAGGCCGGTGGAGGGCGCGATCCCGCGTACCGAAGGCAGGCGCCGACTGGTGGTGCCGCGCAGGCTTTTCCCGAAGAACGGTGTCGAGTACTTCGTGCGGGCCCTGCCGATGATCGTGGCCGGGGCGGATGTCGATGTGATCGTCATCGGCGACGGACCGGAGGGAGACCGGTTGAAGGCGCTTGCGGCAGAGCTCGGGGTGGCCGACCGGATCGAGTTTCTGGGCGCGCGTCCCCACGCCGAGATGCCGGGGCTGCTCTGCTCGGGGGATATGGCGGTCTTCCCGTCGCTGGTGGAGGCGACCTCGGTGGCGGCGCTGGAGTGCATGGCGTGCGGACTGCCGGTTGCGGCGTCGGCGGTGGGGGGTCTTCCGCAGATCGTGGACGATTCGGTGGGCGGGCTGTTCCCGGCGGGGGATCCGGAGGCGCTCGCGGCGAAGGTGTTGGCGCTGCTTGGGGATGGGGGGTTGGCGGGGCGGGGGAGGGTAGGGCGTGAAAAGGTGGTGGCGAAGTGGAGCAACGAGCGGCTGGTGGACCGGCATGAGGAGGTGTACGGGGGGTTGGTGGGGGGGATGGGGTGATGGTAAATCACAGTTTACATTATGGAAACCGTACATTACATTTCCGAGGAAAAGCGCGTGGGTAATACCGAATCGACGGATGTAGCAGGCACGTCACCATCGCCATGGGAGGGACGAAGAGCCGACCGTGGAGGCGGTCGCGCCACCCAGATGCTGAGGCGCCTGAGGAACGCCATCGTCAAGGCTGCCCGCAATCCTGTCACGGCCTGGAGAATGCTCTGGCCGCGCTACGGTCCATTCGCCGCCAAGGCGCCGGACACCGAGTTCCGCCGTGCGATCCGCTGGTCGTTCGGGGACCTCGAGCGGGAGCTCCTCAACGCGGTCTTCCCGGGGGTCGAACACGCCGATGTGCGCGTGGTCCGCTCCTATGACAGGGAGCCGCTACTGTCGATGACCCCGGCCGAAGTGCTGGCCATCGGGGCGATGGTCCGGGTCCTGCGGCCGGAGCGAATCCTGGAGATCGGCACCTTCGAGGGGAACACGACGGTCAATCTGGCTGCCAACCTCCCCGCTTCCGGCCATGTATTTACACTGGACCTGCCACCCGACTGGGGCCGGCGCTACTCGCTGGATGTTCCTGATATCCACTTCAACGCCGCTACCGGAAACCACACAGGCAGACAGTTCATCGATTCGCGGCATTCCGACCGAATCACCCAGCTGTGGGGGGATTCCGCCGAGTTCGACTGGAACGAGCACGGCCCATTCGACTTCATCCTGATCGACGGTTGCCACACCTACGAGTACGCGGTCTCCGACACCCGCAACGCGCTCCGCGTGCTCCGGCCCGGAGGTGCGATCGTGTGGCACGACTACGGGATGCTGGAAGATGTCAGCCGGGCCGTCGACGAATGCTCACGGCACATCAGGGCTCACGCTATTCAGGGGACCCGACTGGCAGTGGGGTTCCCGTAGTCTCCGAATCCTCGTCCGTCTGCTCATGCGGACGGATCATCATCACGCGCCCCGGAACACCCAGGACGACGCCATAGGCGGGCACGTCCGCAATGACGAGCGTATTCGCTCCAACCGTCGCCATGCGCCCGATCCGCACCCCCGGCACGATCGTCGCCTTGACCCCGATGTAGGCGTCGTCCTCGATCACGACCGCGGCCGTCTTGCGGAGGTCGTAGGCCTTTTCCAGCCGGGAGTGGACGGCCGTGACCTCGCCCAGGATCGAGACGGCATTGCATATCGTCACCCTGGACCCCACCACAACCATGTCGGGCCGCGTCACCTGGACGTTGCGGTCGATCGTAACCCTGGACCCGATCTGCATCCCGCTCAGCCGGTACAGGGAAGCACGCATCCCCTGCGGAAACGGAAGCATCGAAGCCAGATAGCGAATGATCCTACCCATGGGCCGTCGTTTCTCTCCAGCGTCGCAGATACTCTCTGACGGTCACGACGTCGTAGTCGCCCGCCACCCCTGATAGTATCGCCGCGAGCGGCCGGGTGTGAACGCCCTCGACGTAGGGGTGGCCGTACATGAGTGCGAACTGCCGAGCCCGGATCCGGCCGATAGCGTCCTGCACGATGCGCGCATCGGAATGGCCGCGGGCTAGACCCTGTTCGATCACGGGGACCTGACGCTCGCCGATCACGTTGACGGGTACCTGGAAGTGCGAATGGAGAGACCTGCCGTCGCGGCGCTCAGGGCGGAAGGGAACCTCGCCGTCCATGTCCGAGGCATACTCGAAATCCTCGTCGTCGAGGAGTTCGAGGACGGCCTCGTTGTAGCGGAATCCGGGGCTCGCGAATCCCCCGGGATGTCCGTACCGATCGCGAAACTCCTCGAAAGCCGGGCGGAAGAGCCGCTCGAGCCCGTCAGCTCCGAGTTCATCGAGGCAGTACTGCCAGGCCGGATGGTCGGAGCCTCCGTGAAGCCCGAGTTCATGGCCCTCCCGGTGCAGAAGGTCCAGCGCCGGGCGATATCTCCGGCCCAGGCGGGGGTTGAAGAGCACCGTTCTCAGGGTGCCGCCCCGGCCCAGCTTCCGGGTGGCCGGCAGCTTGTACGGCTCGGGCGCGTCCGCGGGATTGGCTACGTGTGCTTCCTTCCGCCTTCGCCGAAGCACATCCGCAATCGTGTGCCGCCAACTGAAGCTGCGCCCCATGTTCACGAAAAAAGTGAAGCGGACTCCGTGGCGCTCCCCCAGTCTCAGCAGGTTGGGGACTCCCTGCTCCAGACAGATGACCGAATCGACATCCAGCCGGAAGGCGAATGTTCCCCGCCGGCCAGATGACATCTCCCGTTCTCCGGATGTCACCGGCTCTCGACCAGGTCCCTCATCTCCCGGAACGAACGCGCGGCAGCCGCTTCCTCCGGCGTCATCATGAACCGGAACTCCTGTTCGACGGCAAGGATCAGGTTGAGGTGCGCGATGGAGTCCCAACCACCGTGCGAGTCCATGGACAGGGCGGTGATCTCCGTGTCCGGTCCCACCTTGAGCACGCTCCGGAAGATCCGCTCCAAAGCCTGCGACGCGTCACCAGTCATGTCAAAGACCCCCGTAGCGATACCTGGTAGAGTTCGTGACCGGTCCGCGCAGAGCGGCTGCACGGCGTTACTTCGAACCGGAGTTCTCCATCGGTCCGACCGGTCGGGGTGAATCCGTTTCCGGGAAAGAAGTCCCGGGTCATGCCATTCTTCTTCGACGGCAAGGATCAGGTTGAGGTGCGCGATGGAGTCCCAACCACCGTGCGAGTCCATGGACAGGGCGGTGATCTCCGTGTCCGGTCCCACCTTGAGCACGCTCCGGAAGATCCGCTCCAAAGCCTGCGACGCGTCACCAGTCATGTCAAAGACCCCCGTAGCGATACCTGGTAGAGTTCGTGACCGGTCCGCGCAGAGCGGCTGCACGGCGTTACTTCGAACCGGAGTTCTCCATCGGTCCGACCGGTCGGGGTGAATCCGTTTCCGGGAAAGAAGTCCCGGGTCATGCCATTCTTCGCCGTGGCGGCGTAGCGGGCCCTCACGACTCCGGCGCCCGCGGCGGCGGCATCGGCCAGCACCGCGGCGAGCAGTTCGCCTTCGATATTCCGGCCGAACGCCCGGCAGCTCAACATGAAGGAGTCGATCTCCCAACTGTCGGTGCCCCTGTCCGTCACGATGGCGACGCCCACGATTCCGTAGTCGGAGAAGCGGTCCTCCATGCTCATGCTGTACACGACACCGCCCTTCATGAGACGTTCGATGTCCCCCGGGCTGTAGCGTTTCGTGGTCAGATTGAACTGGTTCGTGCGCTGGGTGAGCTGACTGACCCGTGGAATCGCGGCCCGGTTCTGCCGCTCGATGACCAATTGGATTTCCAGGCTGCGAACAAATGTCTCAAGGTCCGGTGCTTCGCGCCGCAGACGTTGGCGCCGGGCGTTCGCGCGCAGAGATTGCGCCCTCTTCAGGTCCTCCGTCTCGACGCGCAATCGCTGCGTGCCCCTCATTTCGCCGATGAACCCCGGAATCTCGGCCGGATTGGCCGGGAACTTCTCGACCAGGACTTCGGGGAATGCCGACCGGATCCTGGCGCACTCGACCGGGCTGTCGTCCACGAAGATCATCGAATCGAGACCGATGTTCATCTCCTCCGCGAGTTCGGCCAGATTCTCCCCCTTGTCCTTCCAGTTGATGCGATGTGCCGTGAAGTCACCGGGACGCAAGACCATGTCCGGAGAGTCGGCCAGAAAGGACAGCACGTCGTCCTCGTTGTTCTTGCTGTTGATGGCCAGGAGAAATCCACTGCGGCCGAGTCCCGCCAAGAACTGCTGGAACTCGCGGTAGGCCTCGCCGGGATAGTCGGTTCCTATCGCGACACGCTCGGGACCATCCTCGCCCAGCACCCCACCCCACAAGGTGTTGTCGCAGTCCACGACCACGCATTTCCTTGGCGGGACCGTTGCGGCGGCCACGATGTCCGCGAAGGCCCGCCCCAGGTGCGGCAGGAAGTCCACCGCGAAGGGGTTCCGGGCCATCAGGTACATGCGGGGATCGAAGGCGCGCGCGGCTCCGTACTCCGCGACGACCCGGTCGAGATCCAGAATCGCCACCCGGGGTTCGGCCTGGAGCCTGTCGACCAGCGCGGCGTTCACCTGTCGTCGCAGTTGCGGCCAGCTCCCGGGGTCCTGGTCCGCGTGCAGCTGGTGGAACCGGATCGGGTCGGGGGCCAGATTGGCAACGACGATCGTCGCGCCGGTAGCTGCCAGCAACCCGGCCACGACCGCGTCCACCCGGTTCAGGATCGACTCCGCGGTGCCCTTCGGGGGTCTGTGGCGCGCGTCACCCACCAGGGCGGCGGGTTCGAAGTACAGCAGGAAGATGTCCGGGGACGGGTCGCAAAGCTCGAACGGTGACGCGGCATAACGCTCGTAGACCGCGAAGTCGCCCACGCTGAACTCCGCCTTGATCCCCTCGTTGAGGAGGGCGGCGTACAGTGCCGGAAGCCACGGCTCAACAGTCGCGTTTCTGAGAATCCCGACGCTCACGCTGCGAAGACCCTCGACCACCGCGGGTGCCTGCCGGCCAATCCCGAAGATCTCATTCGCCCTCGCGTGGGACGGTGTGCCGGCCAGCTCCCGGGCAGCCCGCCGAAGAAAGTCGCCCCACTCGGCGGAGGAAGACGGGTGGCCGCTGGCCGGCGACGCCCGGGATCCGCTCACGTCATCCATCAGGGCTCGAACCCGGGGCCGGGCCCGGCGCCCGGGGAGTCTTGACCGTTGCCGATCCCTGCATGGCGGTGACAAGATCGTGCTCACGCCGCGCCGTGAACTCGAGGAGTACCACGCCCGCCGCTTCCGACCGGTGTGCGACCGTTGTCTCGAAGAGGACCGATTCCCCCACATACACGGGAGCCGTGAAATCAAAGTGGTAGGACACGCACACCGCCCCTGGGCCCGGCAGGTGTACACCAATGATCCGGCTGACTTCGGCAAGGAGCAGACCTGCGTACGCCATCTGTTCCGGATGGCCGAAGTCCTGTGCGGACTGGTGGTCCATGTGGATCGGATTCGTGTCGCCGGACAGTTCGGTAAAGCCCGACATTCGATCCGGGGTCACCGTAATCCGGGATTGATGGCAGCGGCCGGGTTCCCGATCGGCATTCGTGGGGCGGTTGCGGCTCATTCTCGAAAGATAGGCGGTTTTTGTACAACGTTCACGGAGCAGGGACCGGAAAACCGACCGGCGTTGCACCGACCGATCAGGGGAGGCGGTCTCCGCTCAGGCAGCAGACGGTCAGGAGCGGTGGCCACGGTACGAGGCGGCGATTGGCCAGGGATGACTTGAGGCGGTGGAGAAACGGCGGGCCTCTCCACGGAAGAAGATCCCCATCCACCGTTCGGGTCGTCACGATGCCGGGACGGGACAGTTGCGCCCTCACGGTACCGCGGAGGTCCGCGCCCATCTCGAAGACCACCGCCAGCGCGTTCAACATCCTGTCCAGCTCTTCCATGCGAATGTCGCGCGTACCGTCCAGGCTGACATCGAAGGTGATCGTCAACCGCCCTCCGTCAGAGACTCTCGCAAACTCGGCCAGGATCTCCTCGTAGCTGTCGGTATGTTCAAGCACGGAAATGCAATAGACCAGATCGAACGATCGGTCGTCGTAGGGGAGGGATCTGATGTCCGCGGTCGAGAACTCGATGTCGCCGTCCATGTTCCGGTTGAGTGACGAGAACACATCCGTCAGCGTTTCGTCCGTGTCGCAGCAGGCGACCGTGGTCCCCTCAAAACAGCGTCTCAGATGGAACGGAAGGAAGGTGGCGCCCGAGCCCGCATCCAGTATCCGGGCGCGGGGACGAGCCCGAACCACTTCGGCCACCTTGCCGAACACATACGGGTACTCCCATTGCCTACTCCACGATTGGAGGGGGTTGTCCGCACCCCATCTTGCCGAATAGTCCGCGAGAACATCCCGGTTTCTCGCCATAAACTGCTCGGAAAAGACAGCCATTTCACGGAAGACCCGCGACCGCAACACGGTGTCGTACTCGTCCTGGAGGGGGACTCCGTCTCGAAGCTGGAAGGAGGCGCACGGCATTGGATTGGTTCTCTGTTTTCGAGTATCGACCCGAGGATGCGGGCCATTGCAACTGCCGCAGGGGTGTCGTGACGCAATCCTGACTCCGCACCCGCACCCGGCCGTCGCCGCACGGGTTGTTTTCCTGGGCAGATGACCAGCCAGAACGGCGTCCATTCCGGGAAGAATGGTGGCGTCGCGAAGGTAATCGACCGTAAGGGGCACTCACAAGGGCGCTTTCGGGGACGGCCCGGGGTATCTGGAGATCGTGGAGATGCCGACACATGCAACCTTGAACCCCCGACCCCCCGACTATAGTGTGATGACCGACGCGCGCCGTCCCCGCGCCAGCATCCGGCACGCCCTCGCACCTCTCCCCCAAGACGGAGCTCCAGCCGATGGCCCGCAATGAACGGAACCCCATCCCGATCCAGTGGTGGCTCCCTGGCGGCCTTTTCCTGCTGGCCACCGTCATTCTCTTCGGAGGGTTCATCTTCTCCGACCGGATGCTCTATGGCGAAGACATCCTCGCGCTGGGTTATATGGGCCGGGACTTCTTTGCCGAACGCCTCTCGCTGGGCGACTTCCCCCTGTGGGCCCCGCGGCTGCTCGGCGGCGTGCCGACACTCGAATCCATTTCGGCGGCGGACGGGGTCTATCCGACGAGCCTGCTCTACTTCGTCATGGACAGCTACCGCGCGGTCGGATGGAGGATGGTGCTGCACGTCCTGGCCGCCGGCTTCTTCATGTACGGATGGGCCCGCAGCCTCTCCCTGAGCCGCGCGGCCGCGACGATCGGCGGTCTTGCCTGGCTCATGGCGCCGGTGATGGTCACGCTGGTGCTGCCGGGCAACGACGGGAAGCTCATGGTCGCCGCGCTGGCGCCCCTGGTCTTCTGGGCCACCGAGGCCGTGCTGCGCTCACCCTCGGGTCGCGCGATCGCGGGCATGGCCGGCGCGGTCGCGCTGGTCAGCCTCGTCACCCAGTTCCAGACGGCCTACTTCCTCTTCGGCTCGGCGGGCGCCTACGCCGCCTTCCGCGCGGTGCAGATCTGGCGCGCGACCGACTCGCGGGGCCGCCCGGCGGCACGGCGGGCGCTGCTGCCCTTCGGGGTCTTTCTGGGCGCGGCGCTCCTGGGCGGCGGCATCGCGGCGTTCCAGGTCCTTCCCGCCGGCACCTACGTACGCGAGTCGTCCCGGCGCACCGCGACCACCGTGGAGGCGACCCCCGAAGAGAAGATCGCCTATTCCAGCTCCTGGTCCTTCCACCCGGAGGAGGTCGTGTCGCTGGTCGTTCCGGAGTTCGTAGGCAACAGCAACGCGGACGCCGAATGGGCGCGCGGCACCTACTGGGGACGGAACGCGATCAAGCTGAACCACGAGTACCTGGGGGTTTCGGTCGTGGTTCTAGCGCTCTTCGGACTGCTGGGACGGCGGAGAAGGGGACTGAGGTGGTTCATGGCCGCCATGAGCGGAGTCTGGCTTCTCTACGCCCTCGGCTCCCATACACCCGTGTGGCGCATCTTCTACGAGGTCGTGCCCGGGATGAGCCTCTTCCGCGTTCCCGCGATCTGCCTCTTCCTGGTGAGCTTCGGCGTGACCACACTGTTCGCGATGGGCGTGGAAGACCTCGTGCGGGAGGCGCCCGGCCGGGAACCGTTCCATCGTACCCGGCGCGGACGGGTGGTGCTCGGCTTCGCGGGACTGCTCTTCCTGGGGACGCTGCTCCAGGCATCGGGCGCGCTCACCGATCTTTGGACCACCATGCTCTACAGCGACGCCGGACAGCGCCAGTTGGCGGCCCTCGCCGCAGCCACCCCGTTCATCACCCGCGGATTCGGGATCGCCTTCGCGATCGCGGCACTGGCGATCGCGGGGATCTGGGCGGTGCAACAGGGCAAAGTCCCCCTCACGGCCGCGCTGGCGGGCCTGGCCGTACTGGTCGCCGTCGATCTCGGCCGCGTCGACCGGGCGTTCATCCGCACTCTCGACTTCCATGAATGGGCGGCCCCGGACGAGAACATCCGCTTCCTGCAGGCCCGCCGCGACGAGGGCCCGCCGTTCAGGGTCGCGGATCTGCGCGGCAGCGAACAGAACGTCGATCTGGCCATGCACGGGCTCGACATACTGGTCGGACATCACCCCAACGACCTGGCCAGGTACCGGACGCTGCTGGGGCTCCAGGCCAGCGTCCGCACCGGCGACAACAGCCGGGATCCGAACGTGCTCAGAATCATGAACGTGAAGTACCTGGCCTGGCCGCTGCAGGCCGCGGGGGGGCCACCCTGGGAGGGGGCCCAGCCGGCGAGCACGGCGCGGACTCCGCGGGGCGTGGAGGCGGTGTACGCGTATCCCGGGCTGGACAAGGCCTGGCTGGCGGGTACGGCTACGGTCCTGGACGACGACGGGGCCCTGGCGAGGATCCTGTCCGGCGCATTCGAAGCCTCGAGCGAGGTGGTGCTGGCCGAGCCCGCGTCGCTGTCACCCGATCCCTCGGTCACCGGCTCCGTCACCTGGGAACTCAACGATCCCGACGAGCGCCGCCTGCGGGTCACCACGAGCGGGCCGGCGCTGCTGGTCGTCTCGGAAAACTGGTTCCCGGGCTGGGTGGCCGAGGTGGACGGCGAGCCCGCCGAAGTGCGCCGGGCCAACCTCACCCTGCAGACCGTGGAGATCCCGTCGGCGGGCACCCGCACGGTCACGCTGCGCTTCACCGCGCCGACCGTGCGGAGCGCGCTCAGGCTGAGCATCGTCGCGTCGGTGATCACGGTTCTCCTCTTTGCGTTGTCGTACGTGCGCGGCCTGCCCGCCTGGCTGCCGCTCGGGCGAGGGTCGGAATGAGCGGTCGCGAGTCCGCGGGAGAGGGGGGGAAGGGGGCCCGGAAGCGGTGGTGGGTGCCGCTGGTCAAGCTGGTTCTGACGGTCGGAGTGACGTGGCTGATTCTGCGTGGTGCCGGGATCAGGCTGGCCGAGGTGGGGACGGTGGACTGGGCGCTTGTGCGGTTGGACATACCACTGCTGCTCCTCTCGGTGGTGCTGCTCTTCGTCACCTTCGGCCTCGCGGCGGTGCTGTGGTCGCGGAACCTGGTGGAGTTCGGGGAACGCGGGGTGGGGGTGATCGAGGGGGCCGCGATTCTCCTGATCGCGAACCTGGGGCGGTATGTGCCGGGCAAGATTCTGGCGCTCGCCGGGGTAGCGGTGCTGGCCCGCCGCAGGGGAATGTCGGGGGTGAGGGCGACGGGGGCGGCGGTGACGGCGCAGATGGTCAACCTGCTTGGGGCGGCCGCGGTGGGGGGTTGGGTGGTTCTGTGGTCGGCGGGTCTCTCCGAGGCGTGGCTCGTTGCCGGGGGCGTGGCGATCGTGGCCGGGCTGGCGGGATTCTTGTACTTCGGTGGGGCAGGGGCCCTGTTGCAATGGGCGCTGCGACTAAGCGGCCACACCGGCGATCTGCCGGACCCGAGCGGCCGCAGCCTGTTGCGACTGCTTCCGGGGTACATCCTCAACTGGCTGGTTCACGGAGCAGCCTTCGTCTGTCTGAGCCGGGGCTTGGGGATGGACATCGGCTTTGGGGTCGGGATCACGGCCTTCCCGGCGGCGTACTTCGTTGGCTACGTCATCATGATTGCTCCGGGGGGGATCGGCATCCGGGAAGGCGCGCTGACATGGCTGCTCACACCGATTCTCGGCGCGGAAGCGAGCGTGATCCTCGCCGCCCTTCAGCGGGTCTGGATCACGGCCGTGGAGCTGATTGGAGCCGCGGCCGGCGCCGTCGTGCTGCGCCGATTCCCCGAACCCGCCACCGGGAGCACGGCATGACCGGCACGCAACGCGTCCTCGTCATCGTCCCCACCTACAACGAGCGCGACAACCTGCCGCGCGTGGTGCCCCGTATCCTGTCACAGGGCGACCCCTTCCACGTCCTCGTCGTCGACGACAATTCCCCCGACGGAACCGGCGACCTGGCCGACGAACTGGCCGCCCGGAGCGAACGGGTCAACGTCCTGCACCGCCCGGGCAAACAGGGCCTGGGCGCAGCGTACGTGGCCGGGTTCGGATGGGGGCTGGAGCGCGACTTCGACATCCTGATCGAGATGGACGCCGACCTGTCGCACCCCCCCGACAAGCTCCCGGAGCTGGTCGCTGCCCTCGAAGAAGTGGATGTCGCGGTTGGATCCCGCTACGTCGGGGGCAACATCACGGTCGTCAACTGGCCGCTCAGGCGGCTTATCATCAGCCTCTTCGGCTCCTGGTACGCCCGAGCCATCACCCGCCTGCCCGTCAACGACGCCACAGGCGGCTTCAATGCCTTCCGCCGGCGGGTTCTCGAAACGGTCGGCCTCGACCGGATCCAGTCGAACGGGTACAGCTTCCAGATCGAGCTCAAGCTGCGGGCCTGGCGGGCGGGATTCACCCTGTGCGAGGTGCCGATCGTCTTCACGGAACGGGACAGCGGCGAATCGAAGATGTCCGGCAGGATTATCCGCGAGGCCGTGTGGCGCGTGTGGAAGCTGCGCCTGCTGGACCTGCTGGGGAAGTTGTAGGCGACGCGCGGCCCGTGGCGCTCGTGCACCTCTGCTACCGCTGTCCGGAGTGCGGCGACGACCCCATGGGCGGGGAAGGGGACGCTGCCTGGTGCGAGTCGTGCGGGGTGCGGGTTGAGCGCCGAGGGGGTCGCCTACTTATATCGTTTTCAAAGAATGATATAGAATACGATATCAAAGCGTCTGATTTATATAGAAAAATATATGAACACGGCGGCCCCATGACCCGCGCCACACGCGACGACGGGTCCGTGCAGTACTCGGCCCGGGCCGAGGTCTCCTGGCGGGCCTCCGAGCAAGCCGTCTGGTACCGGGGCGTATTGCGAGGATTCGTGGAGACGATGGGTCCGGCGGCGCCCGGCACGATCACGGTCGACTGCGACACGGTGTCGGTCGAGGACGGTCGCGCCGGTTCGGGCCGCTGGCGCCATCTCGACGTCCGCGCCGTGCAGGCCGCGTCGAGGTCGCTGCAGCTCTCGCTGCCCGGCGACAGGCTCGTGCAGCTCCGCTTTCTGGGCGATTCGCCGAGACGCTGGGAGGTCCTGATGCGGCGGCTGATCACTGACGCGTACGAGTGTGCGGGGCGGGGCAGGGTGGTCGAGTTCCAGCCGAGGATCGTGACCGGATGGTAACCGGCTGGTATCCGTTCTTCCGCGTCACGCTGAAGTGGGTCGGGCTGGCGCTGACGCGGGCGAGAGTTTCCGGTATCGCCCATCTCCCGCGAGATGGTCCGTTCTTTCTCGTCGCGAACCACGAGAGCATCCTCGATCCATTCCTCGTTCAGGGCAATTGCCCGCGCACGACGCACTTCTTCGCGAAGAGCACGCAATTCACGGCGAATGCGGTATTCGGCTGGTTCCTGCCCCGTGTCGCGGCGATCCCCGCGCGCCGCTACCGGGTCGATCCGCAGTCGGTCCGCACGGCACTGCGGGCGCTGCAACGCGGCGACGGCGTGGGTATCTACCTCGAGGGGGAGCGGAGCTGGGAGGGGGAGCTCCAACCATTCCGGCGCGGCTCGATTCGGCTGATCCTCGGTGCGGGAGTGCCTGTGGTGCCGTGCTGCGTGTCCGGAAGCTACGACGCGTGGCCGCGCTGGACGCGCAGCCGCTGGCGGTCCCGCGTCCACGTGCGCTACGGGGAGCCCCTCCACTTCGGGGTGCACGATACGCGGGCCGCGCGGGAAGCCGCGCTGGACGGTTGCGCGGAGCGGTTGGCGCAGGCCTTGAGAGACTTGCGGGTGGAGCCGCCACCGCGTCCGTGGCCTACTGGCGGCGGGGCCTGAGTCGGGCCACTATTCGGACCATGCGATCGGCCCTCCTCTGGATCTCCGAAAACAGCTGGTGCAAGGATACCCTGCCCAGGTACGGCTTCGTACGGCGGGCGGTGCGCCGCTTCATGCCCGGAGAAACGCTGGGCGAGGCGCTCGACGCGGCCGCCTCGCTGGAAAACCGCCGCAAGATCCCGTCCCTCATCACCTTCCTGGGCGAGAACGTCGCCGACGAGGCCGAAGCGCGAGAAGTCGCGGATCACTACGTCGACGCGCTGGGACAGGTCGCGGAGCGCGGACTGGACGCCGAGATCTCCGTGAAACCCACGCATCTGGGCCTCGACCTGGGATTCGACGTTGCCGAGGAGAACATCCGCCGGATAACCGCCGCGGCGGAAGCCCACGGCAACTGGGTGTGGATGGACATGGAGTACAGCCGCTACGTTGATCCCACGCTTGAGCTGTACCGGGCCATCCGCGCCAATCACAAGCACTTCGGGATCTGTCTGCAGGCCTACCTCCACCGGACGCCCGCCGACCTCGAGTCCCTGGTGCCGCTCGGACCCGCGATCCGTCTCGTCAAGGGGGCGTACGCCGAGCCGCCGGATGTCGCCCTGCCGGTCAAGGCCGATGTGGACCAGGCCTTCTACGACCTCACGCAGCGCATGCTGGCGCCCGACGCGCGGGAAGCGGGTTTGCGCGCCGGCCTCGCCACCCATGACGGCTCCCTCATCCGGCGCATCGACGCATGGGCGGAAGCCAATGGCGTGGGACGGGATGCATACGAGTACCAGATGCTCTACGGCATCTCCGAGAACGAACAGTACCGCCTGGCGGGGGAGGGGCGGGGGATCCGGGTCCTGATCAGCTACGGGAGACACTGGTTTCCGTGGTACGTCCGCCGCCTGGCCGAGCGGCCGGCTAACGTCGGGTTCGTCGTTCGCAGCATGCTGCCACTCGGGGGGAGATCATGATCCGTTTCGGGAGACGGGCATCCGGCCTCGTGTCGCAGGGGGTCATCCAGGCATGGGTGAATCCGGGCCGTGTGGCACTCGCATGCGTCTTCGTGCTGCTGGCCGGCTGTGGCCAGGTCGAGACGGAGCGAACTGCGGCAACCGGTGGCGGATCCCCCTACGCCTCCGCGATCGAAGAAGCCCGGGCGCTGCTTGACTCCATTATGGAGGCCGAGGCCATTCCCGGTCTGTCCGTGGCGGTTGGCCGTGGATCGCATCTCATGTGGTCAGAAGGATTTGGCTATTCCGATCTTACACACAACGTAAGCGTCACGCCGTTGACCAGGTTCCGGGTCGGCAGCGTCTCCAAACCCATGACGGCCGCCGCTCTGGGCGTGCTCGTGGAGGCGGGTTCGCTGGATCTGGACGCGCCGGTCCAGGATTACGTCTCGTCCTTTCCGGAGAAGCGCTGGCCGGTAACCACCCGGCAGGTCGCGGGGCACTTGGGCGGCATTCGCCACTACCGGGGCTTGGAGAACTTCTCCCGGACACGCTATCCCACCGTGCAGTCGGGACTTGCGATCTTCGAGGACGACTCGCTCATCAACGAGCCGGGAACCGAATTCGCGTACTCGTCCTACGGTTGGAACCTGATCAGCGCGGTGGTGGAGGGTGCCAGCGGGGAGGACTTCCTGGAGTACATGGACCGCGTCGTCTTCGACCCTCTGGGGATGGACCGGACGGTGGCCGACTGGAACGGGCCGATCATCCCGGACCGGACCCGCTTCTACGTGGCCGATTCGACGGGACAGGTGGTCAACGCCCCCTACGTGGACAACAGCTACAAGTGGGCCGGCGGCGGATTCCTCTCCACGCCCGAAGACATGCTAGTCTTCGCCAACGCCCATCTGGAGCCGGGGTTCCTGCAGTCCGAAACGCTCGAGATGCTCTTTGCCTCGCAGCGCCTTCGGGACGGAACGGAAACGGGTTACGGCATCGGCTGGCGCTCGGCCACGAATGAGCAGGGCGAAAGGGTCGTGTCGCATACGGGGGGGTCGGTGGGGGGACGGACGGTGCTGACGCTGAACCGCGACACGGGGTTGATCGTGGCGATCGTGGCGAACCTGTCGAGCGCGCCGATCAGCAATGGGCTGGCGGGGCTGGTTGGGGAACTCTTCCGGGTGGCTTTGGAAGGGGACTAGCTACTGTCGCCGTTCCCGACCCGGGCTCAAGCCTGATCGCCGAAGTGGTCAACGGGGTCCTGGACGCATCGCGTGTCCGGGCCGGGAACTGCACCGACTGCACGTTTTCTCGCCGGGAACTGTTGGTATGATGACCAGGAGCAATCCGATGAGTAGTCCCACCGAATCCGAAGAGGAGGGAGTCATGCGTGCCCTCGAATCTGCTACACGTTTTCGTCGCCGGGGCGCCACCACGGCAGCGTTGATCGTCCTCGGTGCGGTCGCGTGCGAGAATCCGCAGCCCCCCGCGGCTTGCGGCCCATTGTCGGAAGTGACCCTCCACACGCGTGAGACAGCCACGGTTACCGTGTGCTTCGACGATCCGAACGGCGACGAGCTGAGCTACTCGGCCACGTCGTCAGATGTCGGTGTGGCGGCGGCAACGTTTGCGGGCGCCACCGTCACCGTCTCCGCGTTTGCACCGGGAAGCGCGTCCGTAACGGTCACGGCCACCGATCCGGGTGGCCTTCAGGACCAACAGAGTTTCCAGGTCACCGTGCCGAATCGCGTGCCGCGCCCGACCGATCCCATCCCGTCGATCGCGGCCTTCGTCGGTGGGGCAGGGGCTTTGGACGCTTCCGCGTATTTCGACGATCCGGACGGAGAGGCGCTGACCTACGGCGCCACGTCGTCCAACACCGGTGTGGCCACGGTTTCGGTGACGGCCGGCATCGTGACGTTCAGGACCTTCGCCGAAGGAATGACCACCTTGACGATCACGGCCACGGATCCGGGCGGCTTGAGCGCGACGCAGGAGGCGCACGTCACCGTGACGCGGGGCGGGCCCTACGGGTTC
Source organism: Longimicrobiales bacterium (assembly GCA_965208295.1). Lineage (GTDB taxonomy): Bacteria > Gemmatimonadota > Gemmatimonadetes > Longimicrobiales > Gaopeijiaceae > Bin94. The sequence goes on from OZ242328.1 coordinate 4,779,538, forward strand.
CGGGAAGACTTCGACACGTTGGGGAGCACCGTGCAATGGGGTTACACGAACACCCGCCCGGCGTTGAACAACGGCTTGCTGGAACTGACGAACAACACCCAATACAGTCAGGGGGGAGCGCGGCGATCCTTCTATCCAATAACCTCATGGACGCTCGATACCAGTATGGGTCGCAAGCAGACGACCGGCTTCCTGGTTGGGCTGGAGTGGGATACGGCCCACCAAAGATACGGCCGCGTGGAATTCGTCATCGGGAATCTTGAGGACAACAACTACACTGTACGGTACCTAGAAAGGGCAAATCTTCAGTGGCACATCCTGGCCCAGGCGTCGGGGAACTCCACGGCGATCAACGACGGCGCGGGAGAGCTGACCAGGATCAGGCTGAGCTTCATGGATGGGCTGTTCAAGGGAGTGGCCGGGGACACCGAACTCTTCAGTATCCGGTTGGAGACGGATCAGGTCGGATATGAGATCTTCAGTCACGTGGTTGGGATAGGGCTGGTGAGCCATGGCACGGGAAAGACCGCGCTGTTCGACTGGATCGAAGTGGATGGCAGCGTGGTCGGCGACCGGGGATTCTCCGGCTCTCCATGATCAACAGACAGCGGCTCCTCAACCTCGCCACGGCGGTACTCGCCGGCGCCGCGCTCTTCCGCGGCGAGCTGGCCTCACAGCTGGTCACCGATGTCGAACCCATGGAGGCCTGCGAGGTGCTCCGGCTCGGGGACAGAGTCGATGTCCCCGAGTGGCTCGCTTTCGTCAGCGCTCCGAGCCTCATGCTGGACGCGGCGGGCAGAGTCTACGTGCGCGCGGGCCAGGTCGCGTCCATCACCGTTCTAGCCGCCGACGGCAGCTTCGTCCGAACGATCGGCGGCAAGGGCGAGGGACCCGGCGAGTTCGTCTTCATCCGCGACATGGGTTTCGCGGGTGACACGCTCTGGCTGCAGAACTGGCCGGCGCTTCACACCTCCTACTTCGATTCCTCGGGAACGTACCTCAAGACCGAGACCGACCGCGGCCCTCCGCCCGTCATGCCCAGCCTGTGGAGAACATCGGTCCCACTCGCCGGGGGACGCGGCTTCTACATTCCTGCCGGCGGAAACCACGGCCAGGCACGGGTGCGCGTGCCGATGACCGTCGGGACCCGCTCGGATGAGTCGCGTGACACGTTGGCTTTCAAGTTCGATATCACGGACATGCGGATCGCGGGGGTCGGCCTGTTCTACTACAGCGCAACGACCACCCCGCCGATCCACCGCATCGATCCAGAGGGCAACGGCGTCGTGATCGCGGACTGGGTGGCCGACAGGCCGGAATCGGTAACTGTCCGGCATTTTGACGAGCATGGCCGTCTCGTGCGAGAACACAGCATCGGGGCTGAACTGCGGCCGATTCCGTCCGGCGTGAAGAGGGAATTGATCAACGAGGGAGTGAGAAAGGCGGAGGGACCGATGGAATCCTCTCGTCAGAGAGGTGAACAGGTGCCCGGGAACCTCAGGGCCGCGGTCGAAGACGGGCTGCTGCTGCCCGACTACCATGCCCCCATCCAGGGCATGCTGGTGACGCGAAAAGGGCGAGTATGGCTCCGGGAAACCAGCATGCCCGACGTCTACGAGGGGCAGTGGGTCGTCCTCGGTCCCGATGGCGAACCGGAGTTCCGCGTGTCGGCTCCGGAAGGTGTGGAATTCAGGGCCATCGGCGGAAGCAGGATCTGGGCCACGGGCACCAACGACCTCGACGTGCCGTTCATCGTGGTGTACGAGCTGGTCCGGCCGGGCGAATGCTCCCGAGGGCTCTCGGAACCAGTCGGAGTCCACCTTAGCCTTGCCCTTGGGGGTTAGACTAGGAATTGTCCAACCGAAGTTAGGGGAAACGAATGAAGGTCAGCCGTGGGACAATCTTGATCCTCTTCGCGCCGCTGGCGTGCGACCCCGGCGGGAGCGACGAAACCCGGCTCCACACCGTCAGCCGCGACAGCGCGGGCATCCGGATCATCGAAAACGCCAAGCCGCCCGAGGGATCACGAATGTGGCGGGTCGGACCCGAGCCCTCCGTCTCGATCGGAGAACGCGAGGGCGGGGACCCCTACATGCTCCACCAGGCCAGGGATGCCACGAAACTCGACGACGGCCGGATTCTGGTTGCGAACGGTGGAGACGATGAACTGAGGGTGTTCGATGCGTCCGGGACCTGGCTGGAGAGCTGGGGAGGGCGGGGCGAAGGGCCGGGGGAGTTCGGTGATCTCTCACATGTCGACAGCTGGGCGCGTGACTCCATCGTCGCCTGGTCGGGGCCGGGCAGCAGCATCTCGGTCTTCGACTCCGAAGGGAACTTCGGGCGCAGTTTCACTCTGGAGCCAATCCATGACGGCCCGTTTGGAGATTATGTCTTTCCCGCAGCGGTGACAGCCACTGGCTCGATCCTGGCCGGGCAGATCCCGGAGGTATTCGACAAGGTGGTGGTCGAACTCCGGGACGCGGAGGGCAGGCTCTTGAGTTCGCTTGGGGAGCACCCCGGCGTTGAGCACCACCGGGTCGAGGTTATCAGTGGATCCGCCCGGGGCGTGGCGATGTACGAGGTGGTCTTCGGCCCGACCGTGGCGCAGGTGCCGTGGGGTGATCTGGTCGTTCACAGCCTCAGCGATCGCTACGAGATCAAGGCGTTCGCCGAAGACGGGGCGCTGGCCCGGATCGTGCGCCGGGACCATGCGTCTCGTCCGCCGACCGCGGAGGAGGTCGCAGGCTATATCGAAGAACGGGTCTCAAAGTACCCGGACAATCTCATGGCGGAGCAGCGCAAGCAGTACCAATCCGTCCCCGTCGCGGAATCCATGCCTGCGTTCACCTCGATCATCGTCGACAGGCTGCACAACCTCTGGGTCGAGGAATACGAGCTCCCGGGCGAGGAGTGGCCGGGTTCGCTCTGGACGGTCTTCGACCCGGAAGGACGCGTGCTGGGGTTCGTCGAGACGCCGGAGGGGCTGGAGATTTACGAGATCGGGGAGGACTACATCCTGGGGCGTTCACTGGACGAACTCGACGTGGAGCACGTACAGGTCTGGCCGCTGGAGCGCTGAAGGGGCCGACCTCAGGCGGCCTCGGGCGTCGGCTCGCGCAAGTACGCTGGCTTGCGCCGGGGATTTGTAGCCTGCACAACCGATCGCGACGGGGGATCGGGCTCCTCAACAGTGACCCGCGACGGCGCCGGCAGTAGTTCGGCGGCTCTCGGCCACCATCGCAGGCGAACGGGAACGCACCTCACGGCGGGCACGGTGGTATGGATAGCCTGGTTGGGCCGCAAGGGAAGACCGGAAAGAGCCACGGGGGAATACTGAAACGCGCTCTACAGGCCACTCTCCTTGTAATACTTTACATAATATACATTATGCGACATAACGAGAAGCTTTCGGGCGGGTCATAAATGCCGCCAGACCTCCCGTGGAACGTCCGTGGAACAATCGGTGGAACCACTGTTGTACCGGTGTCCGCCACCCCCAGGCCCAGGGCCTTTCGCAAAGTTCTCCGGCAGAACAACCTGGGGCGCGCACACGCACGCTACTCCTTTCGTGGTTTTCATGACGAGTAGAAGGACGGACATCTTGTGGTGGCATCCACCGCGCGCCCCTTCCTGACCGTCACGAACCTCCCTACGTACGCCGCGTCCGAGTCGATCTCGGCCCGGCAGTAGTCGGGCGAGCCATCGAAGTCGGGTACCGAGAACGTGACGAACCAGTCGCCCGCCGGCACCCTGACTCTGAACCCGCCCCCCCGCCCGGAGTATCCCGCCTTGGCGCACTGGTCCAGCCTAAACGTTCTGTTCTCGTGCGGGCAGTACCAGACGGTGGCCCCTTCCTGCGGGTAATCGTCGCCGTAGTCGCTCTGGCGAAACACATGCCCCGACACGATGCCCGTGGTTGTCGGCTCAAGCGTGACGGAATCCATAAACTGCCCGCCGCACCCCATCTCCGCCAGCCACACGCCGAGGCTATCCTGTCGCGCCGATTTAGAAATGTCCTCCCTTAGCGAAGTAGAAATGTCCTCTTTCGGATCATGGTCGGTCAACGACGAAACCGGATCCGGGAGAGGAGCACATGGACTTGAGTCTGAAGGAGAGGGATCGCATCTCGGTGTTGAGACAGGTGAAGGAGGGAGTGCTTAGCGTGGCTGTGGGGGCGGCGCGGCTCGGGGTGACGCGACGGCATTTTCGCAGGTTGCGCCGGAAGTTCGAGGCTGAGGGCGATGCGGCCGTAGTGCACGGACTGCGCGGGCGGCGGTCGAACAGGGCGTTGCCGCGGGGGTTTCGAGAGCGGGCGCTGGAAGTCGCGAGGGAACCGCTGTACCGAGACTTCGGGCCTACGCTGCTCGCCGAGCACCTGGAGAGAAGCTTCGCGCTGCGGGTGAGCCCGGACACGCTGCGGGGCTGGATGATGGAGGCCGGCCTGTGGAAGCGGCAGCGCAGACGGGCCAAGCACCGCAGCCGGCGTCCGCGGCGGGCGGCGCTGGGCGAGCTGGAGCAGTGGGACAGCTCGGTGCATGCGTGGCTGGAGGACCGGGCTGCGGGCGACCAGGTGCTGATCTCGATCCATGACGATGCGACGAGCCGGCTGATGATGACCCGCTTTGTCGAGCGCGACGACGGTGCGGAGAACCGCCGGGCGATCATCGGATACTTACAGCGCCACGGCCGCCCCCTGGCTGTCTACACGGACCACGCCGGACACTTCGGGCAGTGGCTGGCGAAGAAGGAGGAGCGGACCGATACGATCATCTCACGAGCGCTGGGCGAGTTGGGGGTCGAGGTGATCCTGGCGGGCTCTCCCCAGGCGAAGGGACGAGTCGAGCGGACCTTCGGTACGGCGCAGGACCGCCTGATCAAGGAGATGCGGGTGGCAGGGATCTCCACCCTTGACGCAGCGAACCGCTTCCTGGCCGACTCCTGGGTTCCGTTCTGGAACAAGCGCTTCGTGGTCGAGCCCGAGAATGCCCTCGACGCGCACCGGCCCTTGCCGGCCGGCATCGACCTGGAGGCCCTGTTTGCCGAGACGGAGACTCGGAAGGTGGCCCGTGACTTCATCATCCGCTTCAAGAACCGGTACTGGCAGATCCCGGAGCAGGAGGCCCGCGGTGTTCGGCCGGGTGACGAGGTCGTCGTTGAGCGCCGACTATGCGGGGACATCCACTTCCGGATCGGCCAACGCTACCTGGCCGTCGAGTCCCTGGGTCGGGCCGGTCCTCCGACAACACCGACGAAGACTCAGCGCGCGAAGCCCCGCAAGCCGGGGTCCAAGCCGCCGAAGCCCGCACCGGACCATCCATGGCGAAAGCAAAACCACGCGAATGCCCAGATGGCCACGGCCCGGCGGGACCAGCGGCTCGCGGAAGAGGCTGCGCGAAGCAATGGAAAGCCTGCCGAGCCGCCGCATGCCGGACTCGCGAGCGGCGCTGATGGCCGGGGACCTCGCCGGAAATCGGATGCGGGATCGGTATGATCACCGCCTCATGGCCCCACCGACCGGCCAACACAGGGTCGACCCAACCCAACGCGACCGCCGGCAACCCCCCGATCTCCGGGCCGGGCAAGCCCGTCCCTCCGATCGGGGGGTCCCACTACCCACCCCACCCCCAACCCGCTCAGGCTGGCCGGGGGTGGCAAACACTCACCCAGGGGGGGACATTTCTATTTCGCTCTACCCCCGGACATTTCTATTCCGGTTTGACAACACGCCGAGGCTATCCACATCCCCGCGCAGCCTACACCTCGCGCCGTCGTACATGTCCATCTCGGCAAGCATCATGTCGGGGTTGCCCGCCGAGTCCTTTGTCACCACGCCTTCCACGACAACTTCGTAGGGGTCGTAGGCCAGCGAAGTGTCGCCGATTATCGTGAGTATCCCATCCACCCTGCCCAACTCGTCAATGAGCGCGTAGATCGTATAGGTGGTGGAGTCGTCGGCAACCGCGGTGGCAGGTGCTCTCCGAGCGGGAGCCGAACCCGTCCACGCCCCCTCAGTTGGACTGTCGTCAGGACCGGCCAACTCGCAGCCCCCGACCGTAATCAGCGTGGCCATCGCAAGAATCCATCTCTTCATGTTAGCTATAGTGAATCTCCTCGTGTTTGCGGCTACCAGTCCGTAGCGATTCGACGACCGTGCCGAAGCACACACGGATGTCTCACTCACAGTTCCGCCCGAGCGGCCACCGGTACAGCCGGTCCTGCAACCCCTACCGCACCATCGCGGCGACCTCGGCCCTGCGCATCTCCACCACCCCGCGCCCCGGGTCTGTCTCGTCCATCTCGGCGAGCAGTCGCTCGTAGTGGGCCAGCGCACCGGCGGGATCGCCCTGCGCACGCCGCAGCCTGGCCGCGCTGGCGAGCGCATCGCGCCTCTGGAAACCCAGGCGCGCATCATCGGCCAATCGCTCGTAGAGACCCTCGGCCATCCGGAAGTCGCCCATGTCCTCCGCTATGGCGGCAAGCATGGCCGCAGCCTGCGCACCCAGAGGGTCCCTCACATCGCCGGCCAGCGGCTCCAGGACTTCCGCGGCACCTTCCCTGTCTCCAAGGTCGGTGGCGACCTGGGCCAGGCTGACGCGGGCTTCGTCGGCGAAGGGAGTGCCGGAGAAGCGGTCCACGTAGAGCTCGAGATCCGCCTGGAGGGCGACGGGGTCGTCCGAAATCAGGCGCATCTGCAGTTCTTCGAGCTGTAGAGCGGCGTTGGTATGCAACGTGTCCCGGTATCGCCCGTAGTACATGAAGGCCGCGATCCCGAGGCCCAGCACGACCACGCCCAGCGTCACGATCGGACGGTTTCTCTGGGCCCAGTTGGTTGCCTCGAGGGTGGCGGCGACGAAGGCGTCCTCCTGGTCGACTGGGCTTTCCGGCTTCGGGGGACTCGTCCCCGGCTTGCGATAGCTTGGCATGTGTTGACCGGCTCGATCCGGCTCGGTGTCTGGAATTGCAAGGGTTGACCGAGAACATTAATCGCGGCCCGGAACCCCGGTCAACGCCCGTGTGGGTCGAACCGTGTGGGTCGAGCACTTGGCGGGAGCCGGCCCGGCGCCCCATTATTGGGCCATTCGCGCGGCCTCTCTTGTCGCGCACTCGGCCCACGGGGAGGCAGAAAAGTGCTCATGGACCGCGCTGCAGGCTCCGGCTTCCTGCTGCTGGCCGTGGTGGGTCTGGCCGCCTGCGAGCCGCCACCGGTCCCCGCGACGATCGAGATCGGCCCCGGGATCGGCAGAGCGGACGCGGTTGGCGCAACGGTGCAGTTCACCGCCCGGGTCCTCGACAATCGGGGAGATCCGATCCCGGGCGCAGAGGTTGAATGGTGGGTCCGCGGCGGGTACGTGGCCACGATCTCGGCCTCTGGACTGGCGACCATCGTCGGACCGGGACAGGCGGACATCGGGGCCGACTACGAGTCTGTGACCGGCCACGCGAGGCTGATCGTCGAGCTCACGGTAGCCGGGGTGAAGATCGTATCGGGCGACGGCCAGACGGGGCCCGCGCTTCGCCCCCGTGAGGACAGGCCAACGATCTTCGTGCACGGCCGGAACGGGACGCCGATCGCTGATGCCGAAGTGGAGTTCGAGCCTTCCGACAACGGCTTCGCCCTGCCGTCGAAGACCACCACGGACAGCGATGGCGAAGCGTCCACCTCCTGGACTCTCGGATTGCCCACCGGTACCCAGACCCTGCGCGCGCATGTGGACTCCCATGCAATCGACTTTACAGCGACGGCGACCCATGCACGGCTGTCCATTCCATCCGCCCTGTTGTCACGCGGCCGGTTGACCGTCCCCTATCGCGAGGCCATCGAGGCCAATGGAGGCAGCCTTCCCCTGTTCTGGTCGATCGCGTCCGGATCGCTGCCCGCCGGTCTGGTCCTGGATTCCGCCGGGGTGATCGCAGGCACGCCAACGGAGATCAGCCGGACGACGTTCAGGGTTCATGTGCGCGATGCGGCGGGCAACGAGGCCTCGCGCGAAATGGAGATGCGGGTGTGCGAAGCTCCACTCCGGATCGTCCCCGGAGACGTCATTGTGGACAACCCGGTCGGGATCTCTCCGTGTCCGCCCTTCCTGCCCGCCGGCGAGGAGGGCGACCGGTACCGGATTGCGGTCGTTCGCACGGACGTAGTCGAGTACGCCGCCCGGGTTTCGGTCGTGATCAAGGTCGAGCGGGCGGATTCGGGAACTTCAACGGAGTTGTTGTCGGCGAACGCGCTTCCGACCCGTCCCGCGCCCCGGCTTCCCCCTGCCCTGTCGGCGGGCCTGCGGATTGCGGACGAGTCGTCGAGGATGCACGCGCGACTCCTCGCCGACGCCGAACGCCTCACCCGGGAGCTGGGCACCGGGGCGGTGCTGCCGGACAGGCGATCCGAGGTTAGCCGGAGTCGCCCGAGTTCGCCGATGCGCCAGGATCCCCCCCCGGACTGGAAGGTCTTTCGCCCCTACCTGGACTATCGAGAGTCCTGCGAAGACCCGGCGCCAGCCCTCAAGCCCGCCTACCTCGTCGCCTACAACGACCACCTCGCAATCTACCAGGACTCGGTCCAGCAGGGCCTCGACCCCATCCGCGCGGCCGATGCGCGGCAGGTGCTGGACTACTACGAGGACTACGGCGCCGAGACGATCCAGGAGTACTTCGGCGCCGTCCCCGATATCAACGGCGACGGGCGGGTGAACGTATTCGTGTCTCCGGTCGTCCCGGAGTGGGTCGCCGCATTCGTCTGGGCGGGCGATTTTCTCTCGACCGAGGAGTGTTCCTGGTCCAACGAGATGGAGCTGGTCTACTACAACGAGATAATGTTCGACCTGCTGGAGAACGCCCCGGACAGTGGCCACTACCAGGCGTTGCCCACGATGGTCCATGAGGTCAAGCACCTGGGGTCCCTGTACATCCGGACTCGTTTGGGAGCGTATCACCCGAGCTGGATCGAAGAAGGGACGGCCGAGATCGCCGCCGAGATGTCGTCGCGGTTGGCAATGGAGGCGGTCGGCGGCGTGGCCCGGGGCGCCCGGCTGGACCGGGACGCGTATCCGCCCCGCGAAGGTACCATCATCACCCCCGAGAACTACGGGGTGCTGCTGAGGCTGGCGAGGACGACCCATTCGTACTCGGGCGTCCTGAACTCCATCAGTGTGAACCCCACCGAACAGCACACGTACTACGGCACCTCGTGGCACTTTCACCGCTTCCTTGGGGACGCCTACGGGAACGCCGCCGCGCGGGGCGACGGCTCCTTCTTTACCGCCCTCAACGACAGCAGCACCCTGCCTGGCACCGACGGTATTATCGTGGTCACCGGCAAGGACATGTCCGAACTCGTGTCCCAATACGCCGCGGCGATGATGCTCAACGGGACGGAAGCGCCCGAGCCCGAGCCTGGCTTCACGACCTACGACTTCCGATCGGCGACCTTCGAACTGCTCCGCCCCGATCTCCAGCCCGAGGGTCTCTATCCCTGGGTCCACACCGGCACCGAGCCGGTCGGATTCCACGATGCCATATACAGCGGCACGCTGGCGCCGGGCGGCATTCGGTTCCACGAATTCGAGTCCGATGGAACCGGTTCGGGAATCGAAGTGGAGGTCTCGACGACCGATCGGAGAGGCGCGGTCCGTGTCGTGGTTGTACGTCTGCGCTGACGCGGCGGGATGGGCGGGGGTCCGACTCTGTCTATGGACGCGAGGCCGCCCTCAGGGTGTCCACATGGTGGTCTTCGTTGCAGTGGTCGGCGGTCTCCTCGAGCTGCAGCGTCACGTGGTTCAGCTTGAACTCCCGGTACGCGATGCGGCGCAGACGGTCCAGGACGGTTTGGTGACCGATCTCCCCGGCGCGTCCGGGGTCGACCGTGACGTGGGCGGTGAGTGCTTCGTAGCCGGGGGCGAGGGTCCAGCAGTGCACGTCGTGCACATCGGCCACGCCTTCCACCTCCTTCATTCTGCGGCACAGGGTCTCGATATCGATGTGATCGGGCGTCCCCTCGAGCAGGATGTGCACGACCCTGGCGAGCAGGCGCCATGAGCCCACCAGGATGAGCACCCCTATGAACGCACTCAGAACCGGATCGGCCAGGTACCATCCGAACGCCCAGACGAGCACGCCCGACACCACGACGGCGACCGAACCGAGCAGGTCGGCGATCACATGCTGCAGCGCGCCCTCCACATTCACGCTGTGCTTCGCGGAACCGTGCAGAATCCACGCCGCCGCGACGTTGACCAGAAGACCGACCGACCCGACGGTGAGTACGAGGCCGCCCTGCACCGTTGGAGGATCGAGAAAGCGTTGATACGCCTCGACGATTACCCAGATCGAGATGGCCACCAGCGTGAGCGCATTCACCAGTGCGGCCAGGATCTCCAGGCGGTGGTACCCGAATGTGCGCCGCGTCGAGGCGGCGCGGGTGGCGAAGTGCATGGCCGTCAGCGCAAGCCCGATCGACGCCGCGTCGGTCAGCATGTGACCGGCATCGGCGATCAGCGCCAGGCTGCCGGAGAGAAGGCCCCCGATGACCTCGACGAACATGTACCCGGTGATGAGGACCAGGGCCAGCGCGAGGCTGCGCTTGCCGGCGCCGCGAAGCTCGGTGGAGTGATCGTGGGCCTGCACGGTTCCCTGCGAATCGTCGTGGTCGGGATGACCTGGGGGGAAGTCAGGTGGCAGGGAGTTCATGCGGCTCTTGCGTGGTGCGTGGTCGTGAGGAGGGGTGGCCGGGTGGGGGTGGTCCTGGGTGTGGGAATTCTCCGTAATGTAGTCCTCATGCGAGGGGAAAGATCCACGGGTCCACACCGGGACGGTTCTCTTGTCGGTCAGGAAGCTCCACCACCGGTAGCGAGCGACACCAGCAAGCGCCCGTCGACGTTGCCACCCGACACGACGACCGCCGCTCGCCCCCGCGGCCGGTAGCGCCCGGACCAGAGCGCCGCCAGCCCCACCGCCCCCCCACCCTCGACGACCAGCCGGCACTCCCGGAACGCCCTCTGCACCGCGGCATGAATGTCACCTTCGTCGACCATCACGTGTTCGTCGATGACCTGTCCGCAGAGATCGAAGCTGAACCGGTTCCCCAGTCCGATCCCCCCGGAGAGCGCCGACGCGACCGTTTCCTCCTCGGGCAGCTCGACGGGGACCCCGCGCTCCAGGCTCCGCGCCATGACCGAGGCCCGCCCGGCGGAGACGGCCACCACCCGCACGCCGCGGTCCCTAACGGCCAGCCCGATCCCCGCCACCAGCCCCCCGCCGGAGAGCGGCACGATCACCTCTTCCACGCCCGGCAGCTGGCGGACGACTTCCAGGCCCACCGTCCCCTGCCCTTCAATCACGTCCATGTCGTCGAAGGGGTGCACGCGCGAGACCCCCTGCTTCACGGCGAGCTCGGCCGCCCGCTCCTCGGCGTGGTCGTAGCTGGGACCGGCCCGCACGACCGTCGCTCCGGCCGCGTCGATCGCGCGGAGCTTGACGGGATCCACCCAGTCGGGCACGCACACCGTGGCCGGGACCCCGAGACGCGCGGCCACTTCGGCCACCGCCCTGCCGTGGTTGCCGGACGAGGCGGCCACCACCCCCGCCCCGCGCTCCCGGGCGTCCAGTTTGAGCAGCCGGTTGGCCGCGCCGCGGACCTTGAAGGAGCCGGTGTGCTGGAGTGACTCGAGCTTCACGTGGACGGGTGGCGCGTCCGGGAGGTCGAGCGGCACCAGGGGCGTCTTCCACGCCAGTGGGCGGATGCGGTGGACCGCGCCGGCGATGTCCACGTCTCCCCCTTCCCCGGCCGGCGGCGTCTGGCGGTTGCGCTTCGACCCCCGCCCGCCGGCCGCGATGCCCGGAGTCTCCGCCACCGGCCGCTACGAGATGATCCGCTGTCCCTCGATCAGCTTGACCACCCACAGCCCGGAGTTCAGGTCCGAGGTGAAGATGTGGCCCTTGTGGATCTGGGCGCCCCACGTCATCCCCCAGTTGGGGACAGTGGTTTCGCTGTCGGTCGTCTTGAGGACGGCGATCTCCCTGCCCTGCCGGTACAGGTCGCCCCGCAGCTCGCCGGAAATGTCGAGCACCCGCAGCCCCGCCTGGTAATAGCCCACGTAGAGACGGTCCCCTTCCACCCAGATGTTGTGCGCGCCCGCCTCGGGCACCTCGTAGCGCGCCACCTCGACGGGGTTCTCCGGATCCTCCATGTCGAGGACGTGGATGTAGCCCCTGGCCTCGATCGCCGCGTCGGCGTTCCAGTCGTCGGGGAAGATCTCGTCGCCCACGAAGAGGTAGCGGCCGGAGCGCCAGGCGGTGTGCGTGTTGCCCGCGGGATACTTGTAGCGGGAGACGAATGCGGGCTCGGTGGGGGTGCCGCCGTGCGTGCCCGCGCCCACGTCGAGCATGACCGCGCCGTCGTCCCAGTAGGAGAGGTAGGCGTACCCGTCCTGCACGATCACGTCGTGGAGCGACTTGGTGTCCGACGGAGGCAGTCCCCAGCGTCCCACCTCGTCGGGGGCGGCCGGATCGGCGATGTCGATGATGTGGATGTCGCGGGTGCCGTTGTGGACGGCGTAGACCAGGTCGCCCTCGACCCAGACGTTGTGGACGCCTCCCGGCACCGTGCGCTTGTATTCGGAGATGATGGTTGGGTGGGCGGGCTCGGAGAGGTCCAGGATCACGATCCCGTTCTGGCGGTCCGATGCGCCTTCGCGGGTCAGGATGCCGATGCGGTTGTCGGGGTGGATCTTGACGTCGTTGATGCGGCGGGCGTCGAGCTGCACCGAGTCGGTGAGGACGGGGGCACCGGGGTTGGTCACATCCCAGACCTTCATCCAGTCGTACATGAAGGTGCCCACGTAGGCGTAGTCGCGGCCGTTGGCGCCCTCGAAGACCCAGGTATCGCCGGAGTGGTGGTCGGCGGCGGCGCCCCGGCCGACCCGGACGAGCTCGGCCTCTTCGATCCGGGTCGTGACGGTGGCTGTTGCGACAGTCACGCGGCCCTCGCCGTACATGGCCGTGATCCGGTAGGTGCCGGGTTCTTCCGCTACGAAGACGCCCTCGGCGCCGTCGGCCTCGATCTGGGCGCCGCTACCGCCGACGCTCCACTCGGGGTACAGAGGGGTTGAGCCTTGCGCCTGGAATCGGATGACATCGCCGGTGCGGGCCTGGGCCTCGGCGGGGGTGACGGTGACCTGGCCCGGGTCGCCGTCGCGGACCGTTACGGCCACGGTTGCCCGTGCCTGGCCTGCCGATACCACGATGGTCGCCTCGCCGGGTCCGCGGGCGTAGACGCGTCCCGCGCCGTCCACGGCGGCCACGGATTCGTCGCTGGAGGAGAAGGTGAGGGCGGGGTTGCGGACGGGCTCGCCGCCGGGTGTCGTGGCCCTGACCAGGACGGGAGCGCTGGTGCCGGTTACCAGGGCGGCTTGCGGGAGGGAGGCTTCAAGGGCGGCGACGGGCAGCGCTCGCACGATCACCGTCGCGAACCCCATGATGTTGCCCACTCGGGCCGCGATGCGCGCTTCGCCGGGCGAGATTCCCGTAACCTGGCCGGCCTGGTCCACCTGGGCGACCTCGGGGTTCATCGCGATCCAGCGTACGGGGGGATCCGGGAGGACAGTCCCGTCCTCGTCATAGGCGGTGGCCGTGACAGAGACCGTCTCTCCCGCGTCGATGGTCATGCTGGCCGGGTCCAGTTCGATCCGGTCGGGTCCGGGGAGGGCGGTGGCCAGCAGGAATAGCAGGGTGCTCGTGGTCATCTGAGAGGTTGCTCCTTGCAGTCGGGGTTGCCGTTGGCGTCGGGGTGGGCCGTTGGGGGTACGGGCCTTGCTGCGGCGGCATCTGTTGTCCGACCGGGAAGATACGGTTTCGGGGCGCGGGCGTCACTGGTGCGCGGGGCGACGAAGGACATGGCTCCGGCCCAGTCAGAATCAAGGTCATCCAACTTAGTCAAGTTATCTAGTCAAGTTGGTGCCACAAGTTGGTGCCACTGGGTCCGCCAGGTTGGGCTGGGCCGACCTCATCCGCCCCTTGTCCCTACCCTCTCCCACTTCAATCTTCCAACCGGTTTGGTGCGTCCCCGTAGCTCAGGTGGATAGAGCGACTGCCTCCTAAGCTCCCCAAACGGGACGCGAATCACGGCAAGAAACCACGTAAGTCTAACTGGGACTGCACGATCTGCGCTTCTTGCCGTTGAGGCGTGTCAGGGTCTGCCGGACTGAAAAAGCCGGAAAATCGGGTCAAATGGCAGGCATTTGGCAGGGGTGTCTCACACTTACCCCAGGACCTCAGTGTCGTTCAACTCACCCGCCCGCGTTGCTTGCCGGAGTCCCAACCGTCACCAGCGCATCCAGGGGCTCGTCGGGTCACCGACAACGCTCGGCCCGGTTAGGCTATACTTCTGGTAGTGTGGAGCACCGGAGGTTCCCGGAACGGAAGGTACGGGGAACACCCGGATCAAGAGGAACCGAAGGGGTCGGCGAAGAAAGGAAACATGGGACAAGATTGGATCCAGGTGGCGATGCTCGTCGCCACGATCATGCTGGTGCTCGCGAGCGTGGGCGGTTTCACCATCAACTACTTCCTCCTCCGGTCACACGTGGATCCGGAGGTCGTGGTGTACACGGCGCATGATGACCGGCGACCCTCGATCCTGATCATCGTGATCGAGAATGTGGGAGCCACCCCGGCGTTTGACGTGCGATTCAAGTTTCGTCGCGAGATTGAGCTTGAAGCGGCGAAGAATCCGGCGAAACTGATGAACGACAACTGGAGACCGATGCGGGAGGGGCCGCTGGTCGATGGTATTCCGCTCCTCGGCCCGGGCGGTCGCCGGGTATTGACGTGGGGTTCCTTCATTGCCCTTCGCGAGACATTCGGCGATGCGCCTATACGGGTGTCGACGACCTACGAGAGCCGACGGAGGTTCCCCTGGGATCCGACTGACCACACGTCGAACTCGGTGTTGGAATTTCACTCCTTCCTCGCAACCGATGCATCGGAACCCCCAGAGCTTAAGGGCGTCAAGGCACTCGAAGCGCTATCGAAGAACCTCTCAGCTATCCGGGGCCACGTGCAGGCGATGGCCAGAGTGCTTGAGCGGCCAGAGATCCAGGAGGAGATCGAGCAGTTCCGCCGCCGTCGATCAAGTGAGAGAGACCCAGCAGCCGGGAGCGGCGTTAACGGATGAGTCGGCAAGTGGTCTCAGGCAACGCAGGGCGCGTGCGGACCCGTTTCCGGCGACGCCTTGCTATCTTGCTGGCTGACAGACGGGAACCACCGATAACTACGGGCAAATCTGAGATATCCGATGAACGCCGTCGAGATTGAGGAGGCCGTCTCCCGCCTCGCGGAGGAGCCTTTCGATCCAGAGGAGTTTCCCTTCGCCTTCCTGGAGGCGTTCGGAAACAAGAAGACGACGATCAAACGCCTCCGCGCTGGCACGACGAATCGATCCGATATCGGTGGAGTCCTCCAACGAAACAACATCCACCTCCAAGTCGCATCCAGGGGCGAGACTGCGGCTGCGCTGGCCGCCCTGAGGGCGAGTCCGGAGACCGTCCGAGCCAAAGCGACATTCGTGTTGGCGACCGACGGTCGGGAGGTACACGCCGAGGAGCTGGAAAGCGGCGAGATCCTTGTCTGCGATCGCTCGGGCCTGCCGGATCACTTGGGCTTCTTCCTCCCGCTTGCGGGAATCACGACCGTCAAGCAGATCCGGGACAGCGCGTTCGACATCAGGGCAACGAGTCGGCTGAATCGACTCTATGTCGAGCTTCTGAAGGGGAATCCCGAGTGGGAGGCTTCGGAGCGCCGCCATGAAATGAACCACTTCATGGCACGGCTCATCTTCTGCTTCTTCGCCGAGGACACCGACATCTTTCCCAGCCAAGCGAGGTTCACGCGCACCATCGACCAGATGACGATGGCCGATGGATCCGACGCCCACGAGGTGATCGATCAACTCTTTCGTGCCATGAACATTCCGAGTGAGGATCGGGCAGGGTCCGGGCTTCCCCGCTGGGCGGCGGTTTTTCCCTTTGTGAACGGCGGGCTCTTCGCGGGTGCGGCGGAGGCACCGCGCTTCAGCCGGGTCGCGCGCGCTTACCTCCTTCACATCGGGAATCTCGACTGGAAGAAGATCAACCCGGACATTTTTGGATCGATGGTCCAAGCGGTCGCCGTCAAGGAGGAGCGTGGCAACCTCGGTATGCACTACACCAACGTGCCAAACATCCTGAAGGTGCTGAACCCGCTCTTCCTCGACGGTCTGCGCGAGAAGCTGGAAGCGGCGGGGGACAACGGGCGCAAGCTGCTGAATCTCAGGAACCGCATGGCGCGGATTCGGGTGTTCGATCCGGCCTGCGGTTCCGGCAACTTCCTCGTGATCGCCTACAAGCAGATGCGGGCGATCGAGGCGCAAATCAACCGCCGACGAGGAGAGGGTGAGCGGAAATCCGACATCCCAATCAGCAACTTCCGCGGGATCGAGATTGCCGACTTTCCGGCCGAGATCGCCCGTCTCGCTCTTGTCATCGCCGAGTACCAGTGCAACGTCAACTACCTCGGGCAGCGGGAGGCGGTGGCCGAGGTGCTACCGCTCGACAAGGACAACTGGATCACTTGCGCGAACGCCCTGCACATGGACTGGAGCCAGATCTGCCCGCCCACGGGAACCGGGGTCAGACTCGTCGCCGAGGATCTCTTCCGCACACCGCTGAATCAATCCGAGATCGACTTCGAGAACGAAGGCGGCGAGACGTACATCTGCGGGAACCCCCCGTATTTGGGCAGCACATGGCAGTCCGCGGCCCAGAAGGCGGACTTGAAGCACGTCTTCCAGGACCGGGTGAAGCAGTGGAAGTCGCTCGACTACGTCGCCGGGTGGTTCATCAAGGCGGCGGACTACATGCGGACGACGCCAGCGGCTTCGGCGTTCGTGACGACGAATTCGCTCAACCAGGGACAGCAAGCGGCCATCCTCTGGCCGGCGATCTTCGCCGCCGGACAGGAGATCGACTTCGCCCACACCAGCTTCAAGTGGGCCAACTTGGCGAAGCACAACGCGGGCGTGACCGTGGCCATCGTCGGGCTGTCGAACCATCCGGGTCCGATCCGCAGACTGTATTCGATAGGTCGTGACGGCGAGACGGTTCGGCGGGAGGCCAAGTCCATCAATGCTTATCTTGTGGCCGGACCCAACGTTATCGTGAAAAAGACTTCCAAGCCCTTGAACCGACTGGTAGATATGGTCAAGGGCAATCAGCCTACCGACGCAGGCAACCTGCTCCTCACACGTCAAGAGGTGGAGCGCCTAGGCTTGGACCCCGTGCAAGAAGCCCGTTTCGTCCGGCCCATCTCGGGCTCAAGGGAGTTCATACGCGGTGAATCGCGGTACTGCCTGTGGATCGAGGACGCTGATCTGGAGGTCGCTCGCGCGATCCCGTCAATCCGGAATCGCATCGAAGCCGTCCGGCAGGTGCGGCTTGACAGCAAGAAGAAATCCACGCGTACTGCTGCGTCGCGGGCGCACAGGTTCGGAGAGGTACGCCAGTCGGGATCGGAGACCGCCATCATCGTGCCCAGCGTCTCGTCCGAGAGCCGGGCCTATCTGCCAGTTGGCTACATGCCCCCTGGGACGGTGGTGTCGAACCTTGCCTTCGCACTCTTTGACGCCCCTCTTTGGCATCTGGCACTGATCGCCTCGCGCCTCCATCTCGTCTGGATCGGCACGGTCTGCGGGAAGCTCAAGACCGACTTCCGTTACTCGAACACGCTTGGCTGGAACACATTCCCGGTGCCGATTCTCACCGCGAAGAACCGGGCGGATCTGACCGTTTGCGCCGAGAACATCCTTCTGGCGCGGGAAGCGCACTTTCCCGAGCCGATCGCCGATCTCTACGCTCCCGGTGGGATGCCGGACAATCTCCGCGCCGCCCACGAACGAAACGACGAGGTGCTGGAGCGCATTTACATCGGTCGGCGTTTCCGTAACGACACGGAGCGGCTGGAGAAGCTCTTCGATCTGTACACCAAGATGGTGGCCTCCTAGACGGTTGCCCGACTGATTCGGGTTGACCGGGGCGCGCCAGAATGGCAGCTTATATCGCAATTGCGACACGGGAGATGGTCAGATGAAGACGCACAGTTCGATGCTCCACGTCCGAATGGACACGGAGATGAAGCGGAAGGCGACGGCGGCGCTCGCGGCGATGGGGCTAACCGCCTCGGAGGCCGTGCGGCTGTTCTTCCACCGCATCGCGGTCGATCAGGCGTTCCCCTTGGAACTCAAGGTGCCGAATTCCCGGACCCGACGGGCGATGGCCGAGTCGGAGGAGCTGATGAAACGGGGGACGGCGCGATTCGCCAGCGCTGACGAGATGTTCACGGAGCTTGAAGAAGCCTGCGGCCAGTAAGAGGACGCGCCCGCCGCGGCGCGTGGACTTCACGCGGGGCTTCCTCAAGGACTGGGAGCGCCTTTCGCGTTCGGGTCGATACGACATGAATCGGCTCAAGGCGATCATGCTCCACCTCATCGCCAACGAGGCCCCGCTCGGTCCCGAACGGAGAGACCATGCTCTGAAAGGCGCATGGGCGAATCACCGGGAATGCCATGTCGGCGGGGATTTTCTTCTGATCTACCAAGTCGATCATTCACCGAAGCCAAGCGGTTCCATCAACTTCGTCCGCGCTGGCACCCACGCCGAGTTATTCGAATGACTTCAGCCAAGGGAATCCCATCCATTTCCGTCAGCTACGCCCAGACGGGACGCACCACCCGATCCAACGAGTTCGGGATGCGCCCGATGCAGGAGCGGACATGGGAGAAGCGGGGCGAGCAGTACCTTCTTGTCAAGTCGCCACCCGCCTCCGGGAAGAGCCGCGCGCTCATGTTCGTCGCACTCGACAAGCTCGCGAACCAGGGGCTCGACCAAGCGATCATCGTCGTTCCGGAGAAGACCATCGGCGCGAGCTTCGCGGATGTGCCGCTCAGTGACTTCGGCTTCTGGGCCGATTGGACCGTGCGGCCGAAGTGGAATCTCTGCTCCGCGCCCGGCACGGACGGCGGGAAGGTCAACTCGTTGAAGGCATTCCTGGGTAGCGGCGACCAAGTGCTCGTCTGTACGCATGCGACCTTCCGGTTCGCAATGGACCGGTTCGGGGTGGAGGCGTTCGACAATCGTCTGATCGCGGTGGACGAGTTTCACCATGCCTCCGCCAACCCGGACAACAAGCTCGGCGCGCACGTTGGCCAGCTCATGGCGCGAGACAAAGTCCACATCGTGGCGATGACGGGCTCCTATTTCCGAGGCGATGCCGAGCCCGTGCTGATGCCCGAGGACGAGGAGCGGTTCGAGACGGTCAGCTACACCTACTACGAGCAGCTGAATGGCTACGAGCACCTGAAGCGGCTCGACATCGGGTACTTCTTCTACGCCGGGAGCTACGCGGACGACATCCTGAAGGTGCTCGACCCTGCCGAGAAGACGATCGTGCACATCCCGAGCGTCAACTCGCGCGAAAGCACCAAGGACAAGATCCGGGAGGTGGAGCACATCCTCGAGGAGCTTGGCGAGTGGACCGGGGCGGATCCCGAGACGGGATTCCAGTTGGTCAAAACCGCCGACGGGCGGGTGCTCAGGATTGCCGACCTCGTCGACGACAACCCGGCTCGGCGGGACCGGGTGGCCGCTGCGCTCAGGGACTCCCGGTCGAACGAGTACCGTGACCATGTCGACATCATCATCGCCCTCGGCATGGCGAAGGAAGGCTTCGACTGGATCTGGTGCGACCACGCGCTGACGGTCGGGTATCGGTCCAGCCTGACCGAGATCGTGCAGATCATCGGTCGCGCGACCCGCGACGCCCCGGGGAAGGCCCGGGCTCGCTTCACGAATCTGATCGCGGAACCGGACGCTTCCGAGGAGGCCGTGACGGAAGCGGTCAACGACACACTCAAGGCTATAGCCGCGAGCCTTCTCATGGAGCAGGTTCTCGCACCGCGCTTCAACTTCAAGGCGAAGACGGAGGCGAGCGGGCCGGTCGAGGGGTTCGACTACGGCGAGGAGGGCTACGACCCGAATCGATGCAATGCGGGGGTCAACCAAGAGACCGGCGAGATCACGATCGAGATCAAGGGGCTCGTGGAGCCGAAGAGCGATGCTGCCGCGCGCATCTGCCGGGAAGACCTCGACGAAGTGATCGCCGCGTTCATGCAGGACAAGGTGGCTGTGGAGCGCGGCATCTTTGACGAGGAATTGGTGCCCGAGGAACTGACCCAGGTGCGGATGGGCAAGATCGTGAAGGAAAAGTTCCCGGAACTCGACGAGGGGGACCAAGAAGCAGTTCGCGAACATGCCGTCGCCGCGCTGAACCTGCACCAGGAGGCTAAGCAGACCGTCTTGGAGGACCAAGTGGAAGCCGGCGAGGGTGCAGAGAGCGTCCGGAACACGGCCCTGATCGATGGAGTGCGACGATTCATGGACGTGCAGGACCTCGATATCGACCTGATCGACCGCATCAATCCGTTCGGTGCGGCCTATGCGATCCTCGCGAAGGCGATGAACGAAGGCAGCCTCCGGCAGGTGCATGCCGCGATCACGGCGAAGAAGGTACGCATCACACCCGACGAGGCCCGCGATCTCGCACGTCGCGCCCTGAGATTCAAGCAGGAGCGCGGTCGGTTACCGTCCATCACCTCGGCAGATCCATGGGAGAAGCGCATGGCAGAAGGCGTCGCCGTGCTGCAGCGGATGAGCCAGGAGGCGGACGGTGCCTAGGGGGTTCACCGAGCAGGACGCGGCCCTCTTGGACGCACTTGGCGTTGTGACGGAACCCAAGAAGGTCTATCGCAACACGGTACGTGAGGAGCGGATCATCGCTGGCTTCGAGGAGATCCAGCAGTTTGCAGACCTACACGGTCGGGCTCCCGACCGGGGCGCGAGCCGCGATGTCTTCGAGCGACTCTACGCCGTGCGGTTGGACCGAATGTCAAGCATGGAGGAATGCCGGACGCTCCTCGCACCGCTGGACAGGCAAGGCTTGCTAAGGGAACGTGACGGCACCGAGAACGACGCTCTGGACGCTGCGGATGACGAAGCGCTGCTTGCCGAACTCGGGGTCGAACCCGCACCGACGGAGATTACCGAACTGCGGCATGTGCGGTCGAGCGCCGAGAAGCGGGCGTCCGAGGAAATCGCAAGCCGCACGCCGTGCGAGGACTTCGAGCAGTTCCAACCGTTGTTCGAGCAAGTCCAAAGGGAGATGGACGAGGGCGTCCGCGAGACGCGACCCTTCGAGCGCAAGGCGGAGATCGAAGCCGGCCGGTTCTTCGTCGTGGGCGGGCAGAAGGCCTACATCGCAGCAATGGGGCCGGTATTCACCCAGGAATACGGTGACAAGGACGCGCGCCTCCGCGTGATCTTCGACAACGGCACCGAGAGCAACCTCCTCAGGCGTTCCCTCCAGCGAGCGCTCCACAAGGACCCGGCGGGCCGTCGAATCACTGAACCGACGGCTGGCCCGCTATTCGCCGGCCACGCCACAGACGGCGACCAAGCGAGCGGCACGGTCTACGTCCTGCGGAGCAAGTCAGATCTTCCTCGAATCGCCGAACATCGCCAACTGATCCACAAGATCGGCGTCACCAGCGGCGACGTTGCCAAGCGCATCCTGGGCGCACGGCTCCAACCGACCTTCCTGATGGCGGACGTCGAGATCGTTGCCACCTACCAGCTCTACAACATCGACCGCAGCAAACTGGAGCACCTCATCCACCGCGTCTTCGGCCCCGCGCGCCTCGATATCGAGATCATGGACCGCTTCGGGAACCCCGTGCGTCCGCGCGAATGGTTCCTGGTGCCCCTCCATGTGATCGACCAAGCCATCGAGAAGATCCAGGATGGAACGATCACGCACTACGCCTACGACAAGCACGCGGCATCCCTTGTCGGTCAGGTTCGCCCATGACGGCCGCCACCCTGGGCGGAGGCGCCACCGACGGGATCATGCCGATGGTTCCTAGAGCTAATGACTGAAGTTACCCGGAGCGAGGGAGCCTCGTACGTGTCGATGCGAGCGAGAGCCGTCCAAGCCATCCACTCTCCGCTCGGGTTCTTCGTTCTTGCACTCCTCATTGTCGAGGGCTTCCTCTTCGGAGCCGGTACGTGGTTCGACCTGTCTCAACCGTGGAAGCTCACCGCTATTGGCATTGGCGTTCTGCTGTTCCTGTTGGTTTTCGGAACCGTCGTGTGGCTCGTCGTCAAACACCCCAAGAACCTCGTCTTCGGCGAGGAATCCCATGTCCAGTTCGAGGCGATGAAGATGTACGGCTCAGAAGACCGCGTCCTGACGGGCCGAAACCTCGGGGCGCTTCCGTCTGAGCCGACACCGGATCAGATCCAGGGCCAACTGCCTCACTCAGGCGAGGCGAGTTGACCCATGCCTCTATCGCGCCCCTACCCATATATCGTTAGCTACGACCTGAAACAGCCGGCCGGTCAGTACCAGCCGTTGTTCGACGAGTTGAAGCGGTCACCCCATTGGTGGCACTATCTGAACTCCACATGGATCGTCCTCCGGTACGAGGGACTTGCTGAGCTCGGTCCGAAGCTGAGGCTTCTAATCTATCAGAGCGACCGTCTGCTTATCCTGCCAGCTAAAGGCCCTTCCGATGGCTGGCTTCCCAAGGAAGCTTGGGAGTGGATTCAGAAGCATCTTCCCAGAGAATGGTGATGTTGGAAGACCGAGACGCGACCTTGCGGTTCTCGGAGCGCCCCGGAGAATGCGGCGAAGTAACGGTGCGATCTACTCCCCGCCATCGAAGTCAATCTCCTCTCAGCGCGGCTTCGGCGGAACAGGGACAGGGTGGCATCGCTAGTCTCCATCCCGCCGCCGACCGCGCTTCGCTACACCCGATCAACGACTCCGCCGGAGCCTTCGCGAGGGTGCACCACACGGGACCGGCCGCCCGGTCGCGACCCAGCTTCTGGATCGTGGTAGGGATTCGGGCTTCTCTCACCACTCGTAAGGCTTGTCAGATCGGTCATACCAGCGCGCCCACAGGTACTCATCCACCGTCGGCCGCGGGATTCCCCGAGATTCTGACAGAATGTCGAGGATTTCGTCTGTGATCCTCACCACGGTCGTCGCCGCAGGGTTGAACACATTCCCGTGACGAAGTAACACCGACCGGTCCTTTTCCTGATGCGCCAGCCACTTGTTTCGGAATGTGACGAGCGGCTTTCCTTCGACGCTCGCTTCCTTCACAAGGCTGCCAAGCCGTTCCCGCGCACGCTTGTCCCCGATGAGGTCCAGGTAAACACCCTCCGTCAGAGTGTGCAGGCTGAGAGCGCGCGTGTCCCGGTCCAACAACTTCGCCGCTTCGAGAAACACCTGATCCGCCACCAGTTCCGCCAGAGACATGAGCCGAGGCGACTCTTCGCGCTTCAACTGGTCCTCGATCGAGTAAAGGAACTTCCTCCCGACATCAATCTGGCAGAAGCGGGCCATTATGAAGTCGTGGATATGCCCGAGACGCGTGCGCACCGTCTGGGCCGTCACCTCTCCCTTCGCCTTTCCTTTTCCCAAACTCAATTCTCCTGATCCGAGGGGGGGCTTCTCCCCACGCAAGGTAGTTTGGCCCGGCGGCGGTCTTCAATTCAATTGCGGGGTTCCCCGAACCCGCTCCAAGGCGCTTTGGCGTCCTCGGGACCTACCGTTCCCCCCTCGGCTTCGGGCGATCATTCGGATCGTACCGCACCGAACGAGCGGCTGCCGACGGGGGCAAATTGCGAGCCACTGGCGACCGTGTCCAACGACTCTGACACGTTCTGAAACGTCCTGGCACTCCGTCAGACATTCGGATGTTTCCCAAGGGTTGACAGCCTCCCGAGCGACTCTTCACCGTTCCCGCATGAAAGTGCGGAGCAGCTGCAAGACGTGGGGTCCAGCGGGGCCATCGTCCCACCGCGCGAAGGCGCTCGAAACGGCTGGGATGGATGGGCGACCGTCCCCGATGGGATCCCGAGACGGACGCGGATTGGCATCGACGGCCTTCGTCCCCTCTCGACTGGATTGAAACCGATTGCGGATGAGATCCGTAAGATATTGCCCTCTGCGTCACCGAGGCGTGAGGGGCAGCACGAACAAACGAGGCGAAGCAACGGAGGAGTCGCGCGTAGTCAGGTTGATCGACCCCAAGGCGGAAGCGGTGCCGGTGTCCATCGACGTCGGCGATGGCGGGATCATTTGCCGCTTCGGCTCCAGGATTGCATGGACGCCCTTGGCACCGCTGGCCTCCGTCCGACCGCCAGCCGGGCTTCGTGAGGTCCGTGTGAACGGGTTCCCGGAAGGGCTCGCGGAGGTGCTCCGCCACCGCGTCGGCGCTGGTCGGCGACACCTTCTGGACACGTCACCGACGGGCTTGTCGGACACCGCTAAGGTCGGGGAGCCAGCCTACCCTCCGTGGCCACACTCCGTGTGTCTGCCGGAGGGGCTGGCGGGGGGCTCCGCCCCCTCTGACCCCCAACACCGGAACGGCGCGCCGTGAGCGCCGGACGCGCCGTCTGGGTGAAGGTCCGCGCCAGCGACGCGGAGCGTGCCGAGTGGCACGCCAAGGCGCGCTCCGCAGGCTTGACGCTGTCGGATCTGGTGCGCCGGTCGCTCGGCCGGGCGCGCACCTGGACCGTGCCGCACGCCGAGGTCGAGCGTGAGCGCACGCGGGAGGCGGCGCGCATCGGGAACAACCTCAACCAGATCGCCCGGTGGGCCAATACCCACAAGGGGGCGGCCGAGGCCGTCGAGGTCATCGCCCGCCTTGTCGCCATCGAGCGGGCGCTCACGGCGCTGGCTCGCTTCGAGAGCCCGGACTCCGATGCACACTAAGTTCCTGGCCCGCGGGACCGGCTCGGCGCGCGACGCGGCCGACTACCTCCTCGGGGAGCGTGACGCGACCGGGAAGCCGCGCGAGGGCGTCGAGGTGCTGCGCGGGAACCCGGACATGGTGGCCGCAGTGGCCGACTCGCTCGACTTCGAGCACAGGTACACCTCCGGCGTGATAGCCTGGGCCCCCGACGACCAACCCACCGACGAGCAAATCGAGGCCGTGGTCGACGAGTTCGAGAAGACGGCCTGGGCGGGGCTCGAACCCGACCGCTACGCATGGACGGCGGTGCTCCACCGGGAGCAGGACGGCGGCGCGCTCGTCCATGTCCTCGCGGCGCGTTGCGATCTGGAGACCGGGCGGAGCCTGAACATCGCGCCGCCGGGCTGGCGGAAGACGTTCGATCCGCTCCGGGACGCCTTCAACCACGAACACGGCTGGAGCCGTCCAGACGATCCGGCGCGGGCCAGGGTGGAGCAGCCCGGCCACCGCGCGTACATCGAGGCGGCGCGGCTGCGGGCCGGGCTCCGGCTCGAATCCTCCCCCCGCGACCTGATCCGGGACTACCTGCTCCAGCGCGTCGAGCACGGAACGGTGCGGAATCGCCACGAAGTCGTCGCCGCCCTGCGGGAGGCGGGCCTCGAAGTGCCGCGCCAAGGCAAGGACTACATCACGGCGCTGGACCCCGACAGCGGGGACCGGTGGCGGCTGAAAGGAGAACTGTACGCATTTGACTTCGAGCGGGAACGATTTGACCGACCGGCTGCGGAGGCGGCTGGAGACCGAACGCAGGGAGATCGAGGAGTTGACCGCGAGCGAGCTGAAGCGGCTCGGCGAGAACTCGCGGCGCGTTGCGAGGAACGCGCTGCGTACCATCGAGAGCGATACGGCGGAGGCGACCGGCCGGATGCGCGAGTTGCTGGCAAAGGCTTGGCAACGACCCCTGATCGTCGGCCTGAGCCTTTGGATCGGTTTCTTCGGCGGAAGCTGGGCGACGATGCGCTGGTTGGCGGGGAACATCCAAGCCCGGATCGAGACCCGCGCCGAACTGGCCCGGGACATCGAGGACGCCCGGAGGACACTGGCCCAACTGGAGGTGGACACCTGGGGGCTCGTGTTCCACGAGATCGAGGGCGAGCGGTTCGTGGTGGTGCCGGACGGGGCGTTGGACGATCCGCCTTGGACGGTGGACGACCGTCCGGCGTTGAAGCTGTCGAACGAGTGAAGGAGGTCTATGACCGCGTTAGAGGAGCAGTTGACGAGGGCCTTGCGGAGGTTGTCCGCGCAAGCCGCAGGTGAAGCGAATCACGGCAGGGAATCGTATAAGTCTAACTGGGACTGCACGATCTGCGTTTCCTGCCGTTGACCGCGTGCCGGACTGAATCGCGCCGCGCCAGCGGGAAAACAGGCTTGATTGGCGGGACTCCCGGTCGTCTCAGTTCTAGGGTTAGCCGCCCATCTCCGCTTGTCCTTCAGACCGCCTGCTGGCCAGCCGAATCTCTCTCTGGCCCGGCTCACTCGCGGCGGCATTTGACTCCTTCGACAGCGAAACCGGGGTGGGCCTTCACGTCGTTTATGGGGCACCATCCAAGAAACTACGGTTCCCCGGTGAGCGCCTCGTCTGGGACCCTCAGCCGTGGTAGGTGGGCCGTTGGCCCCAAGAGCCCTGCGCCACTCGCGCGCTTGAATGAAGTGTCATGTACTTTTTGACGCTGCTTCGATCGGAGGTCGAACCCAGACCGGCCGTGACGATTGCAGACAGGTGCCGACCCTTTAAACCATTCTGTGGGAATCGACTCGAGTGAGGCTCGAACACTGGAACGCGAACACCGGGTACTACCGTCAATCGGATGGCTCCGGGTATGCCGACAGCATGACGCGCGCATACGGACGGCTGATCGCGGCGGCGGGCGGGCTCGCGACCCCCGCGCCACTGCTGGGGCCGGACGATCCGTGGCGGCTGCATGTGCTCGCGCATCCGCACGGCCCCCGCGTCCTGAAAGCGCGCATCGTCGCCCGGGACGAGCAGCCAATCGCGGAGCTAGCGGTGGCGGAGGGCGGTGGCGCCGGCCCGCAGCGCGCCTGGCGCGATACGGTGGCGGCGGCCCATTGGTTGATCGACGGATGTGACCCCGGCGATTTCCGCGACCACCTTCCAGACGGACCGTGGGTCATCATGGCCTTGCTACCGGCGTTGGCCGTCCACGGCGAGGCTGTCGAGTGGCTGGGGGAAGTTGAGCAGTTTATTGCGTGGACACCCGACGATGTCGCTTCGTCTGGCGGCGCGACCGGATCCGGGGCCGAATTCGCGTGGCATCGGGTCCCCGTTTCACGAGCGCCGTTCGCGAACCGGCGTCGGTGCTTCGCCCGCCTCGCAGCCATCTTCAACGGCCACCTCCGCAACCTCCGCCAAGAGCCCTCCCGCTCTCGGCAACTTGCCCACCGGATACCCGACAACGTCCGAAAGACGATTCCGAGACTCGCTACCGGTTGGGGCGGGCTTAGCTCAACCCAACCGGCGGATCTGCGAACATGGCATCCTCGCGTTGGATGCTGCCAGCGTGCTTCATCACCGCCTTCGCCGCCAACCGGCGGACGTACGCCTGCGCGCATAGGTGGCGGTGATCATCGTCCAAGGCTTCGCCGGCCAGTTCGTAGGCGAGGGCGCGGAGCTTCTCGATGGTTGTCATAGGATGCCTTGCAGTGTGGGGTTGCGGGTGTCCGACGATGCAACTCCCTCATCATTGATCCATCATCGACGGGCCCTCCAGCAACCTGGGTCGCTGGAAATCCCCCCATACCGGTACCCGGAGAAGCTCGTCACCGCCGAGACCCCCGCAGGACCTCAGCACGCGCATTGGTTAGCCGGGACAGCTAAGCCAGAATCGCCTCCCCGAGATCCGGTAAGTCCCTATGGCCTAGGTGGACCTGAACCACCGATCTCACGCCTAACCGAACCTTGGGATCACGTGATTCGCCGCAAGAAATCGTCCACGTTTCAATCAGGGACTGCACGATCTGCCTCTGAACCCCGTCGTCCCGCGCCTCTCCACGGGCCGACGGGACCTTGACGGACGCTCAGCTTCTCCGAAGTTATCCGATGGGATGAGGCGAAGGCACCCGCCTCCCTCCTCAGAAATGCTGCCGGTGTCCGCGAGATGAACCCGAAGGTGGCCCATATGACCAACCGCCCATCCATCACGCCCTTCCCCGCCAATTGGCGGCGAGCCCCGACGCCGCACCCCCTACGCGTCACCAGTCCCGGCACCTCATTGGTGGTCTCACGCACCTCGGCTCAATCCAGCGACTCCCGCCAGACGGCCGAATTGACGGCCTACCCTGCCGGACGGAGATGCTCACCCCGAACACCCCCTCGGAACTTGTCCCCCTCATACCGCTGTTCCTCCTCCTCGACCCAGCTCACTATTGAGAGGGGCGATCGTACCAGTTGCCCCACAACCCGATGGAGGACATGATGGAGACCACAGTAGATTTCGGCGAAGAAGAAGACATCAACCCACCTTCTCGCACAGCACCGCAAGACTTGGACGAGTTCCTCGCACAGAATTCCTTTCGGATTGTGTATCAAACCAATAACTTCTTCTTGCCGCAGATTCGCGACTTGATCGAACAGAAAGACGCAATAAATCTCCGACCGGAATACCAACGACGTTTGCGCTGGACAAACGGTGAAAAGTCTAGGCTGATCGAGTCTCTTCTCCTCAATATCCCGGTTCCACCAGTGTTCTTTTATGAAGCGGACGCAGCGAAGTACGAGGTGATGGATGGTCAGCAACGTCTCAATGCAATTCGCGATTTCTTCGCCGGTGACTTTGCCCTTAGTGGGTTAAGAGTTCTAACCCCCCTTAACCGATTGCGGTACACCAAGTGTCCACCACGTATCAAGAGGACTCTCAACCGAGCCACAGTATCAGCGATTGTGCTGTTGATGGAAAGCGAATCAGAGCGGCCCAACGAAGGCCAGTTCTCGATTACAGACATAAGGCGCCTGGTATTCGATCGGCTGAACACTGGTGGTAGGCGACTCAATGCGCAAGAAATCCGCAACGCCCTGAATCCTGGCCCATTGAATCAGTGCATTATCGAGCTGAGTCGTCTAGACAGGTTCACAGAAGTTTTTGGCATTCCTCCATACACCGAGCATGCTGAAGAAGAATACTACGAAAACCCGGCGCGACGAAAGAACAATCTCTATCGCACAATGAAGGACTGCGAACTCGTCTTGCGCGTGTTCGCATTGCGTGATCCCGCGAACATCCGAGGCTCGATGAAGAGTATGCTAGATAGAGCCATGGAAAGCGAGTTGAGTAATGAGGAAGCAAAGGCGTTTGCTGAAGACTTTCGAATGCACTTTCCGTTCCTGTGCGACATATTGGGTGAGAAACCTTTTACGATTAAGTTTCGCGAACACGGAAAGGAGAGAGTCGCCGTAGCGCTGTACGCCGCCGCAATGGTTGCCCTTGGCAGGGTCTGGCATCGTCGAGACGATGTCCGATCCGATATAGCCGGGATCTCAGAGAGACTGGCCGCTGCGGTTGCTCACGACGAGCACTATGAACTAATCGTCGGCAGGAGGAACACGGCAGAGGCAGTAAGGAATCGCATTGATTTGCTGCAAACGATCCTCCTACCGGAGTGATGCGCTTGGCCAACTCGTTCTCCGTTATCGTCGAGGACTTCGATGAAGCCTTAGCATCTCTCGGGCTGCTTGTCCAGATCGGGCAAGGGAAGGCAGTTCCGCGCAGAACGCGCGTGGCATCGATACATGCGACTACCCTGATGCTGGCAGCCGCTTTTGAGGAATTCATTCGGGAGATGGCGCGCGAGCACGCGATACAAGTAGTGAACAAGGCCAGGAGTGTTTCTGCTTTGCCCGACACGCTCTTGGAAACTGCATGGAAGCGCACGCTCAAAGATTTGGCGAGAACCCAACGAAATGGCCGCTCTAGGAGGGAAGCGCTCAGGATGTCGGCTAAACAGGCTCGTCCTAAGATCGATGCGCTTTGTTTGTTTGTGGAGGGCGATATCAGGCAGAACATTTACGACCATTTGATTTACAATGACCACAATATGCGGGCCAGAGAGATCAACAGCATGTTCAGGATCAGCGGACTAAGGGATATCTGTCTTCGTGTTTGCGAGCAGGCCGCCTTGAAGGAGTTCTTTGACCGCGACGATGATGGGCAAACGCATGGTGACCTTCTGAGAGCGCTTGACATGTTTATCAACCGAAGGAACGAGATTGCGCATTCGTTGAACGCGGGTATTTCGAGTGCGCCGCAAGAAGTGTTTCGCGTCATAGAAATGTTCCGGGCGTTCGCCAAGGATTTGGGAGCGACCCTGGAAACCGCACTCGACTAGTTGAACCCAGGACGGTGTGAATGGTCTCGAGGAACGCGAAATGTTCGCTTTGGGCGCCATGGGCGCCAGTGCCCCTTCTACTGCGGCGCTTCTCGAGGCACCTTCCAGCGTCTCACCGCCCCAAGCCCCCGGGGCAACTTGGTGAGGCGAGTGAATTCGTCTGCTATCCTTGTGGCTCGATCGTGAAGGAAGGAATGATATCGGTAGCTCGGTGTGGGCTGCGAACCTGCGCTGCCTCCGTTGTCACCAAGGGAGCCGTAGGGTACAAGGTGGCTTTCTACCCGTCTCCGCACCTCGAGGCTGTCGTGCGCCTTGATCCGGTCCCGAATCCACCCGATGAACCTGTCGGGCTTTCGCTCTTGCCCTAGGGGCCTGTCTCCTTTAGTCATAATTACGCCATTCAGGCCGTGTTTGATCTTGTTGCCGACTTCAGGCTCGAACGCCTTTACTGGGAAGATGTGCTCCCATAAGAGCCTCCCGGCGACGTGAAGACTGCGTACGGAATCGCGATCCAGTCTTGCGCCCGTCACCCAGTCCAGTGGTTCGCGCGCCAGGGTAGCTGCAACTACGGCCCGGCCCAGGTGACCTTTGCCCTTGATCCAAGTGACCTTCTCACACAGGCGTCCGGCATCTGGGAGCGGCCACAGCACTTCGTCAAACGCCGGGATCTTAACGAACCCGTCACTCGATTGACCTTGCCCTTCTTGGAACACCGCGAGACACGAACGTAGCGCTCTGAAGTCCTCCAGAAGTCTGTTGTTCGCGTCGGCCCGATAACGATCGGTCACAAAAGCCCGCCAAAGGTAGGCCTTGAGCAACCGGTCCGCTTTCGTCCTCTCATGGCCATCGCATTCTCGCAGGTCCTCTTGGAGGGCGGCAATAACATGTACTGGGGGCCAAGCTGGTAGAGTCTCCTCGATCACGGCGCCTTGCTCACAGACGAAGCGGAGGGCTGACGACAGGTCGGCCCCGAGACCATCCAATCGCTCGCGTTTTTCCCTTTCGTTTCTGCCAGCAAACAGCTCGTGGGCCGCATCACGAAAATGGGAATCCTTGGGTGCCCGTCCATCCTGTCCCATCTTCAAACAGGCTACTTTGAGCATCCATGCTGCTACCGCTGTTCTCGCTGCAGCGGGTCTTACCGGAAAATAGTGCCGCATTTCCGCGCATTCGGAGAGCAGTCGGTCACACCGATCTTCGAGGTAGACATCGTATTCGGCCTGGATGTCGGCTATCCGGACTTGGATGGTCTTGAGCGTCAGAGCATTCTCGTTGACGCCCACGAATATTTCGATCGCGGTGCTCGCCGTTGTGCTGGAAACTAAGGAGCAGTAGGGGAGACGGGGGGTCCACACCAAGCGCTCCTTGAGCGTGCCGAGGCTGTCCCAAAGCCGGTGGAACCGTGATGTGCCGTCGTCCTCCCCGCCTGTCGCTGCTTTGCACCATTCCTGCATCGCGCTGGCGTCGGCAGCAGAACGGTCCGGATCATCCCAGAAGATGTCGACCGGAACGAGGTGATCTCGGTATTGGCGACTTGGTGCACTCTTCCAGTTGGGCGCTCGATGAAGGATTTCGATGACCTCCATGTCGCCGTCGATCAAGTCAGCCACTCGGATAAAGAAGCGCTTTGGCGTCTCCGTCTTCGGCGTAACGCGTACGTAGCGCCCGGTGAGAGCGCCCCACAGCGACGTTAGCCGCTGCTGTCCGTCAAGAAGGAGCTCCTGAGGCGTGCTGCCTTCAGGCAGATTCACGCCGTGAATCGCACGCGATCTGAACTGAGGCGGAGAATCCGACTTCAACACCAGAAACAACCCCGTCGGTTTGTTCTCTAGCAGCGCCATCAGATACGCCGCAACTCGTCTTGGATCCCAGGCGAACCGGCGCTGAAAGTTCGGAAGCACCAATTTGCCGCTCTCCGCTAGCTCGAGCCAGTCCCGGACGCTGCGATAGTCAAACACGGGGGCTTCGTTGAGCATGGCCATCTTATGATCTCTCTGTGTTAGGGGAGATGGGAAGAGCCAGTTCCCGAAATGCGCTTGCAACGAGGCTGGCCCGGGATCGTAGGAACTGTTCATAAGTAGGCGCCGTTGCCACACCCTTCGCCTCCCACAATTGGTCATAGGCAACGAAATGCGACTCAACCCTTTGCCGTAGTTCGGTCTCCGTGAGAGATGTGCTTTTGTGCAGCACTTTCTCCAGATAGCCGCGCGGAGAGATCCCGGCTAGAGTCAGATTCGTTGCCTTATCGAGAACGACACCGTTCAGCCCGTGATTGATTCTCTTCCTCTCGGTTACATCCTTCAGGTAAGACGAAGCGAACACATGGTGCCGATCCAGGTCTCCTGCCGCTTCAAGGTCGCGAACCCGTGCCACCGTAAGCTTCTCGCCCGTAACCCAGTCTACGGCACCCCTGTAGAGCGTTGCAGCGACAATGGCCCGGGCCAAGCGAGATTTCGTGTTGATCCAGCCCAAGTCACGGGTCAAGTGCGCTTCCGTTGGAATAGGGAACCGGTTCTCGTCGAAGATCGGTGGAAGGCTTGGCAGTGGCTCGTCTTGCCTGATCGCCGCCAAACACGCGACAAGGCCCCGGTAGTCCTCAAGTAGCGCGTCGTTCGCACGAACTTCATAACGAGATGTTATAAAGGCCCGCCAAATAAACGTCGTCAAGAGTCGCCGCGCCTCGTCTTTGTGCACGGACTTGGAAATTGCCCCCAAGCTCGGCTCGAGGGCCGACAAGACGTGGGCAGCGGGCCACGAGACCCATGTGCGGTCTGTGCACGATCCAAACTCTGACAGTCGATGCAGCGATCGCTCCATGTCATGAAGAAGCTGACTGACCGAGGATGCCCCCTGGCTGGTTGCGTCGGTCGAAGGCCCGTCCATTATGAACCTGAGAGCCTTGCGGTAGTTGCTTGTCTTCGGCGGGAGTCCTGCTTGGGACCCGTCACGTCGAACTCGCAGACACGCAACCTTAAGCAGCCACTCGCCGATTTCGGGGATCGTCTTCTCGTCGTCGCCACGAAAGAAATGGCGAGTCAGGTCACTTTCCCGATGGAATTGGGCGATCACATCGCGCAGACTTGCGTCGTGGTCCTTCCTCGCAGTCGCGACCACGATGTCAAACATCTTTATGGTTGCCGACGATTGATTAGTCTGCACAAAGATGTCGATGGCTTGATCGGCATCTGTACTAGCAGGAAGTGGACAGTAGTGAAGGTTAACCTCGTACTTTAGTCGGGTGACTAGCGCTTCCTTGATGGCGTTTTCCAAACGCCGCGCTCCATCGGCGGCGTCTGGAAGGGCCTGGTTGCACCACTCCCAGATCGGACCGGGATTGTAGGGATCGTCTGACTCCTCCGAACCGGAAGATTCTTTGGTCTGAGGTAATAGGAGGTCTACTGGGATCTTGTTCTCGGCGTAGGCCGTCTGAGCGTCCCGGAGTCGGCGCCAGTCAGGGGAACCGGAGGCATACGGATGGACCGTTTCTGGCCCCATGTCTAATGCAGACAAGTTCTTGACCTCGATGAAATACCGCACGCCATTCGAAACAGGGTGCAGGGCGTTCCACAACGAGGTGAGGCGCTGCTGTCCATCGATGACAAGTTCGCGAGCGCGGGCAACATCTGAGTCCACGTTTTTTAGGGTACGGGCGGCGAACTGAGCCGGGTCGGATTTCTCCAGGACTAGGAAGACACCAGTCGGGCGCCCGGAGAATAGCGCGGCCAAATACTTGGCCACGCGGCCCCGCTTCCAAACGTAGCTGCGTTGAAAGTCCGGTAGGGCGATCTTGTCGCCTGCCAGGTCCTTGAGCCAGTCCCCAAGCCGTCGTTCCAGATAACGGGCCTTCATTTTCTCCACCCCGTCATGGCGTTCATCATGAGCTCCTCTAGTGCTCCCGGACCGAGCACACTTAGCTCGCGCATGCCTTGGTGTGCGGCAACTCTTCGGCAAACGCGGGTCAGATACTTCGGCTGCTCCAAAGGGAACCCGGAGGCCGGGACATCCTGACGTGCGCTCTCCACCTCCAGTGCGAGGGTCAGAAGGAAGGCCCTCCTTACCTCGGACGCACCGAATGTGGAGTTCCGCGACACGATACGGTCGACGATCTTCTCCCAATACGTCTGACTCAGGCGTAGCACGTTACTGACCAAGCGTGCTATGTCCTGGTCGCCATCTGCCACCTCTTCCACGATCCAGACCCGCCACCAAGCGCGTGCGAAGGGGCAGTCAACGTAGACGGTGCGCTTGCCGCGCGCCTCTGGAATACCGCCCATTCGGCGAAGGACGGTCCGGACGCACGCGTCGACGAGCTTTGCACCCAACCCGTTCATAGTTCCCCCGACAAGTTCCCCTTGGGCCTCTGGATCGTTCCCGCTCCACGCCCAAAGTGCCCTGTCGATCCTCGCGGCTCCGCCCGGAAGATTCCCCCCGTTGGCCGCCAAGTAGACGGCTTGGATCTGATCACGCTCAATGGCATCGCATGTATATCCCGCCCAAAACGCTGAACGGCATGCTGTCGCAGGTGCAAGATCCGCCAGAACTCTGTAGATGGCCTGCTCGGTGTCTGAGGGAGGCATTCGGAACTCAAACTCCGTTAACCGGCCTGTCAGGGCCGGCGCAGCCACCTTGCCGTCCCGTCCGAGGTGCGACATGTAGTCTAGGAACGCTGAGTTGCCGGCTCGAACGGCCCGGAGGAATTCTACTTGGGTCTGGCCGCCCTTCTTCCTCAGCAACCTGCGACGAAAGCTTGTGTAGTCCGTGTCTCGGAGCTCTCGGTAGTCGCGGGCGGTCGACCGTGTCAAAGGTGCAACGCTCCGGGCACGATACCGCTGCGTCGATGCCGTCGAGTCCATCATTCTGGGGATCCCTCATCCGGCAGCTTGTGAGGGCAGAGTGCCGTTGCAGCTTCCTCTGGAGCAAAGCCATCGTCCGTCCAAGCCGTGCCGTGCTTCTTCCGCACGTGAGCTGCCAAGGCGACGAGGGTGCGCTCCTCCTCGATCCCCTCCTCATCGGGATATTGCTCCCGGAGGTACGCAAAGCACGCGGTCAGGATGGTAGTCATGACATTGCAGCGGGTCGGTGAACCGGGTCTGGAACTCTTGAGAAACCGGTGAAGATGCGGGCCGACCTCTGCGACGAAACAGGAAGACTCGTTGGCGTATTCGACCCGGATACGGCTCCCAAGTTCTTCATTGAGACGGATCCGAAGCATCCGCGCAAAGGACGAACGCAGGTCGAAGACGTGTCCGATGGCTAGACGGGAGCCTTCACGTAATTGGACGCTGACCCCATCCCAAATCTCATGCACGCCGTCCCGGTCGGCGTCGAGTGTGATATCATGAGGGGTCCGGCAGTACACGAGTGGCGTGAAAAGCGGAGGCTCTCCCATCTCGGCCCTGTCCCAACGGACCGTGTGACTAGGGACATCGGATCGGTGTACTTTGCGGTAGAACGACTTAGGTGACGACACGATGCACGCATACTTAGCTGTACCTTCCCTTAAGAGCCACTCGATGAGTGGCGCATCGGTGATGCCGTGCGTTAGCCTCATTGATTGTTCGTCGTCGCCGCCGACGATTTCGGTTAGGTAAGTTCCGTGCGGAAAGGACATGTTGCCGTCCTCGAGCAGCGGATGGCCGTGCGCGCCTATTGAATTGGCACTGGCCGTGGCCCGAACAACGAGCGAGGTTTTCACTCGGCGGTCTTCCCGGGCTGGAGTTGTGCGGGCACCTCGTCATCCGCTTTCTCGTGTGTTTCGCCCCCGGCTTCGGTCGAGTGGGTCGGGTCTCCGTCAAGCAGATCGACCTTCAGCGATGGCTCGTTATCGGTCCAGTCGGCAAACGCGCCGGAGGGCCGGTAGCCGAGCTCGATCCAAGCGGACTCGCCTTTCTCGAGCTTGCCAAGGCGCACGGCGATCACGGGGCCATCAGGCAACCCAGTTTCCATTGCTCCGGCAGGTCTCCTCCTACGAACCAACTGGTTGTATCCCGCTCGCGTGCCGTTGACGACGACATCGTTCAGTGTCACTGGAGCCACTTCGTACCACAGCTGATCGCAAGTGGCATCGACGTTTTCGTCGACGAGAAGCCGAAGAACCGGGTCGCGGCAGGCCTCGTTGCAGGTTATGTGAATGCGGCGCCTTCCGTGGGCCACCGGAGCTGACGCGACCGAGAACGCCGGGTTGAGCACAGGAGTGCGACGCCTACGCGGCTGATTCGGCGCGTGCGGTCCCGGCCCCGGGGTTGGCTTAGGGATAGGAGGAGTGTCGGGGTCCGGCACCACCGATCGCCATACCGCAGCCCGCCGACTTATCACGGTGGGTGTGCCCCAAAACGCTGGCGACCTCGTTCCCGGGGCATCGTTGTTGTCCCCGGAGTCGATCACCAACACATCGTCCACGTCAAAGTCCTCGGCACTTACTTCCGGCAAGGTCCGTTTCAGCCAGTCACGAATCTCCCCAAGCACCCTCCGGAGTTCGCGTCTCTGCTCAGGATCCAAGTCCTTTGGACGCAGTGCGTCGTGAAGCGGTCCCTCGGCCAGCTTGACCAATTCATAGAGCCTGCCTCCTTCGCTCTCTTCCAGCACCAGCACGGCGTGGAAGGGCTCGTAGTTCGTGAAGTGGCCTCTCTGGAACGCCGAGATGTTCCCGGTGATCCACATCCCGTTCCGACAAAGGTCCACTCGGCTCATGTGGACATCCATCCGTAGCCGAATCTCGATGGTTCCCAGCTTGGTTCTCACGCTGAACCGTTTGCCCTCGTCAAACGTCCGTAGAGCAGCATCGGCCTTCTCGCCGCTCAGGAATGCCTTCGAGCGCTGCTGATCCCTGTATCTCGACAGCGTCTCGCGTAGCGTATCTCGGTTGAGTATTAGCGCTGTCGGCCTCGGTCGTGGCCCGTCCTGGACTGTCGTATTGCTTCCGTCACTACCGCCCCGGAGGTCTTCGATGGTGACCACAAGCTGGCCTCTCGCGATGGCCACGAAGAAGTTGCAGGCGGCGGCTTCGACCACCATGTCTTCGAGCGTGCGATCATGTTCGCCGAAGTGATTGAACGCAGGCAAGATGACCGCCGTCCCGTGGCCCCACCACCTCTCGATGTCGTCCAGCGGAGCTGAAATGGCATCCGGAATCGCATCTCCTGTCACGAAGTCGAATCGTCGATTGCGCATCGAGAGGGCATAGTACCCGCTAGCTGAGCTTAGGAAATGCTCGTTGTCCCCCGGGTGGGAAGCTAGGACGGCGTGGCCCGCCCCGATGCGAGTCCCGTGTTCGACTACGCCCCCGTAGAGAGGATATCGGAGATCCGATGCCGGAATCGCGACGCAGTGGCCGTTGCCGTAGGTACCCGCACCGCCGGCCGGCTTGACGCTCACGCCGTCACCCAGGAGTGCTTCCATGCGCCTTGGGTCCAGTCCTACGCCGTTGTCGAGCACCGTGAGGACATCCAACGTGGGACTGGCCAGCGCATGGTCGATTCGGTTCCTAACCAAAGCTGCTTTAGGAGCATGGCCAACCGTTTCCTCTTGGTATTCCACGGAGCGTTCGAACGCCTTTCGGTAGCTGTCGATCCCCGGGATAGCCTCCAATTCGCATTGAGTCAGCCGAAAGCGGACCTCGGCAACCGACTCGCCCGCCTCCAGCGCTGCGTCCAAGGAATTCTGAACTAGCTCCCGGACCACCGCCGCGGGACGAAGGTCGTCAAAAGCGGCGATCCCGGCGGGCGTGAACCCGACTCGAGTCGGATTCGGCCAGAAACGCAAGTCGGGATCGCCCAACGGCCTAGATTCCATCGAGCGCCCACTCTTGGACGATAGCCGCGATGACTGCTGCTGCGGTAGCAATGTCTGCCTCGGTGGTAAACCGGCCCACGCTGATGCGCACGGCGGTGTCGGCCACCTCTGGGGCAAGCCCAAGCGCCACAAGTACGTGGGACGGAGAGGATGTGCCCGAAGCACACGCGCTGCCTGTCGAGATGGCCACCTCCGGTGCTGCTTCGCGCACGATCGCGTCGGCAGACACGCCCGACAGTCCAAGGCTGAGGCTGCCCGGAAGCCGACGAGTCGGATGCCCGAAAACCTGAACCGAGATTCCGCTCCCCCTCAGAGCGGCGACGAACTGCTCGGCGAGATTCGCCATTCGCCGCCCGTCCTCATCGGCCTCTCGGAGGGCGAGCTCGCACGCCGTGCCGAATCCCGCGACCAAGGGGACGGGGACTGTTCCAGGTCGCAACGCCCCTTCTTGGCCGCCACCGGTCAGCATCGGAGCGATCGCCGTTCCCTTTCGCACATAAAGCGCACCCACCCCCTTCGGCCCGTAGACCTTATGTGCCGAGATGCTCATCAGGTCCACTCCCCACGCGTCTACGTCCACATTGACTCGCCCCGCCGCTTGCGTTGCGTCCGTGTGAAGGAGTGCGCCGGCTAGGTGACATCGCGCCGAAACCTCCGCCAGAGGCTGTACGACCCCGATTTCGTTGTTGGCCGCCATGACCGACACAAGGAGAGTGGGCGTCTCGAGAGCATGACTGAGACGATCCAATTCGATTAGACCATCGGTCCCCACGGGCAGGACGACCGTGTCCCAGCCGACGCTTCCCAATTGGACGACGGTCTCCAACACGGCGGCGTGTTCGGTAGCCAGAGTAATGATCCGGCGTCGAGATGACCCCACACTGGGGTTCGCCGAGTCCAAGGGACTGTCAGGCCGCTGTCTATCTGCTAACCCAGATTGAGGCAATGGCGGACAGTGAGTCGCCGCCGCCACTCCTCGAATGGCTAGGTTGCACGCTTCGGTGGCACCAGAGGTAAACACCACTTCGTCGTCGTCCGCGTTGATGAACTCGGCCACCAGCGTCCGCGCGCGGCGGACGGCGTCCGCCGCGCGCCATCCGTAGGCGTGCCCAACCGAATGCGGATTCCCGAATTCCTCCGTGAGAAAGGGGAGCATCGCGTTCCGAACGCGAGGATCCAGCGGTGTCGTGGCCTGGTAGTCCAGGTAGACGGGTGCGGGAGTTCCCAACTCAGACCCAGGCGCCGAATGGGATCGTTGCGAAGTCACTCCGTACAGTCGCATGGAAGGCCAGCGTGGTTGAACGTGTTGCGCCCACCAACCACTCCGCCTCCGTTCGCCAACTGCCCCATTACGCTCTTGAACAGGAGACCGCGACTCCCCAGAAAGCCTACGTGAGTCACTCCAGGTCTGCCAATTGGTCGTCCTTCCTCGTGCAAGTCTCGCGCATACATGCTCTCTATTCGGTGCCACCACGCCAGATCGCTCGGCGTATCGTCGAGCTTGCCGAAGTCCTGCGGTTCGGACCCGGCGGTTTCTTGCAGATGCTCCAGGACGCCGCGCAGGTTGGGAGCGCCCTTCAGAAAGCAGAAGACGCAGTTAGACAGACTCACCGGCCGAGGATCGTCGCCCGGCTTGTCTCCCGGAAGCGCGGTGGGCAGATTGAGGGTCCATTGCTGCTTAGCCCAGAAGTCGTTGACCCGCTTCGCGGTTACTCCCAAGTCTGCGAGCGGCATGTAGACGTGCTCGCCTTCGTATCCGGGAGCACTGTGTTCGCTCCGTATCCACACCCGCTGCACTCGCGCCTGTTCGTCCCCTCGGAGCCCAATGAACGCCACATACTCGGCTCCATTGGTGAAATCTGCACGATCGCCAAAGATCTTATCCGCCAAGGCAGGGTTGTCGAAGGAGCGCCAACCTGGGGAGAAGTCCTCATAACGTTGGGCGGGACGGACATGAGGCCTACTGAGTGCGAAGGAACGCTTTCTCTTGAAGACGTCCAAGGGAACACTGCCACCGTTCCGATTGTGACGGCGGTGGAGCGAATCGAAGTCGATTCTGGGCTTCTCTCCGTAGTGACCCTCGCGAGCGATCCCGTCCTTCTCAGCCAACCAATCCGCGAGAAACGCCCGCGTCGTACGGAGCTTCATGGCTACGGTGCAGATGCGGGTGAATTGATTGGGCACGTAGCCCCGCCAAGAGAGCAGTTCCTCAAAGACCTCGCCACGCCAGTGAAACCCGTAAGGGTTCTTCATCGAGTGCGGTTGGTCGTTGGTCAATCTGTAGCTCTCGATCCGTGTCCATTCACCACCGCGAACATCTTCGTAGGTCTGGTATTCGACCCAGAAGAACGGGATGCCCGCGTCCCTTGTGGCCTCAGCGCAGCGACGAACGAATCGGTAGGTCTCCGGATGTTCGGCAGATGTGTTGTTGAAGACAACGACATCACCCCGCTCCGCCTCGAGTACTCCACTGCCGAGTAGGCTGAAAAGGAGCATCCCACTCGACCGCCCACCCGAGAACTTGACTACATGTGGCAATCGCTCGTGTCGCTT
The DNA here is from genome assembly GCA_965208295.1 of Longimicrobiales bacterium. Taxonomy (GTDB): domain Bacteria; phylum Gemmatimonadota; class Gemmatimonadetes; order Longimicrobiales; family Gaopeijiaceae; genus Bin94. The sequence goes on from OZ242328.1 coordinate 4,820,123, forward strand.
GGAACGGTAGCGAAGCACGTGAGCGGATTCGCCGAAGCTGCCGGTGCTAATCCGGGATTTACTACCAGGGGACGATCTGGTTGCGAGTTCAAAGCGCAGGCCGCCGGTGATCTCGCCGTCGCCCGCTGGCAGAACCCTCGCCTTGGCCCCGCGGTCTTTCATCTTTCCGGGAGGCAGCTTTGCTCCTCCCTCAGCAGCCACCGGGAGCCGTTTCAAGCCACCACCTCCCCGCACATCTTCACAGCCGTCGCCAGTTTTGCGCCCCGCGACCTGCGGCCCGAGATCAAATCGTGCGCCGTGTAGCCGTCGAACGATGCGCCTGGAATCGCACTCACAACTGCCTGGCAATGCCGCCCCCCGGTGTCGGAGCCATCGGCCCGTCCCCGTACACCGCCGGTTGAGCACAGGTGGCGGGGTCGGATGGAATCGGCTGCACCGACGCCAGAGGTAGCGCCGGGCGGCGCCGACCCGCCCCACACACCGCGCGCGCGGCACTGGATGATGCCCTGAAACTGGATCTTGGTCATGGCGATATAGGGTACTGGATTGCCGCGCCCAACGCCATCGATCCGCGGCCTTCCAACCGCCCAAGACCGCCGCCAGGACGGAACGACGATTTCCACGATGCCCTCCTTGTCGAAGAGGTAATGGCTGCCCCGGATGCGCTCCTCGAATCCAAGATAGCGCATCAGCCCCCGCAGTTCATCGAATCGAATGTTCGCGTCCGAGCGACCGCCGAGTATGGTCCGCACCAGCTGCTCACAGCGACTCATAGGTTAGCTGTCACGACCCGCCGGAACCGCAGGCTCCAGTTCTTCGAAAGGCCTCGCGGATCGCGCCCTGTGTTGCCCCATCGGCTGCTCGCGCAAGCTGTTCATGGCTTCTCTCTCCACGTCACGAGTCGACCAAGCAATATAGCGCCGTCCCTCCGTCGAGCACCAGCTTTACACCGGGCAGTTGCATCGGTGCGGCGCTCTCCCGACCGAGCCGATCATCTGCGAGATGCCCACCAACCCCTACAACCGCTTCGAGGACCAGACCGCCCGTCCGACGACGCGGACCTCCTCGGCGAGGCGCTCGTGGCTGTCGTATTCGGGGTTGACGGATTTGAGGACAACGCGGGGCGGGTCGGAGCGCGGCACATGCTCGATCCGCGTGGCGACGAGCGCGATGCCGTCCCAGATCACGAAGAGCCCCGGCGGCGCGGGCACCGTCCGGCTCACGTCGACCAGGATGTGGTCGCCACTTGAGAGCATCGGCTCCATCGAGTTGCCGTCCACCTCGATCATCCACAGGTCTCCGGGATCGGCCCGGAGCCGGTGGCGGATGAACGAATCGGCGAGCAGCCACGCCTCTCCGGTCTCCCGCAGTTCGCCGTTCCAAGGTTCCGCGTCCGGCTCCATCCTGACATCGGCCTCCGGCACGGCGCTGTAGCCGATCGGCGCGGCGTAGGCGTCGGAGGGCGGCGACCGCTTGGCGTTCGTCGAGAGCCGGAAGCTCCGGCCGTGCTTGAGGAGCTCGGGTCGGCAGCCCAGATGCTCGGCCAGAATCTCGCGGTCGTCCTCGGCGAGGACCTTGGGCGTGCCCCGGTAGATGAACTGTTGCAGGTAAGCGTCGTTGCGGCCCATTGCGACCGAGGCGGTGCGCAGGGTCGAGCCCTTCGCCGTGAGCAGCCGGAGTAGCCGCTTGCGTACCGGATCCAACGGTATGGAGTCCTTCTTCCTTTTTCGTCCCATGGGGTTGGAATAACCCCGCTTCCAGCCAGTACCGCAAGTCGGACGGGGACACCGATGGAGCCGGGTGTGCTGGGTAGGGGCCGGGAACGCGGCCATCGCGCACCGCCTTCCCTTGACCGGTCCCTCAAGACAGATCCGCGCCACGCCATCCGGAGATCGAACTCGGCCTCCCGTGCCTGGCTCCAACCTCCTGCCGCCGAGACCGTCCGCGAGCACCCGACGGGGGTGTTTTCCACCCCACTGGCGCCGCGATCCGCCGGGCTCATTCCCTTACGAGACGTCCATAGACGTTACGAGCGTTTAGGGAATTCCCTAACGGTTGTGTTTTCTACGAACAATTCTTCACCGTTCTGGCCATGAAGACGCAGGAGCAGTTCGGCCATGGAGACTCTGGAGCAGCAGTTCAACTCCCGGGTGAGCGGATTCCTCGAGGAAACCGGCATGGGAGCGACGACCCTCGGCCTGAAGGCGGTGGGCGACCCGAACCTGCTGCGCGAGATGGCGGAGGGGCGCTCGCCGTCGCTCAGGATAGCGGACCAGGTCCTGGCGTTCATCAACCATCACGAAAGGGATTCGGGCGGTGCCCGGGCTCCGCCCCGCCGCCGCCGTCGCCGAGCGCCTTCGTCGCGGGCGAGGAGAACGAAGCGGAGCAGAGTGAAGAGCGAGCAACCGATGGAACAGGGAACGAACGCGCCGATCCGCTTCCTGCGGCTTCCGGAGGTGGAAGCCCGGACGGGTCTGGCGCGGGCGACGATCTACGCCCGAATGGCCGCAGGGACCTTCCCGCAATCGGTCTCGCTGGGTGGTCGCGCAGTGGGCTGGATCGAGTCGGAGATCGAGGAGTGGTCGCGCAATCGAATCGCGGACACACGGGGCGGCGCGCATGGCGGCGCCCGACTGAACCCCAACAGGGAGAGAACGGAATGAAGAAGATGTCGAGAACGAAGCTGGCGGCCGCGTGGACCGCGCTGCTGGTGCTGACGCCCGGCGCGCTGCTGGCGCAGGGCACGAGCCCGTGGGTCGAGGCGGTGAACGAGCTTCAGACGCAGTTCACGGGACCGATCGCGCGGGGTCTGTCGCTAATCGCGATCGTGGTGGGCGGGCTGATGTTCGCGTTCGGCGAGGGCGGGAGCAAGCGCACGCTGGCGGGGATCATCTTCGGGATCGGGATGGCGGTGGGCGCGGTGAACTTCCTGGGCTGGCTGTTCTGATGCGGGGCCTCGTGCGCTGGCCGGGCTACGGCGCGCTGAACCGTCCGCTGACGGTGCTGGGCGTCGAGCGGCGGCTGTTCTTGCTGGGCGCGACGCTTGCGGTCGCGGTGTGGAACGCGACGGCTTCGCTCGTGGCGGGCGGCTTGGTGTTCGCGGGTTGCTACGGCGCGGGCTGGCTCGCGGGCCGCAGGGACCCGGCGATGCTGGCGGTGCTTCGGGCCGCGGCGCGCCATCCGGCGCGGTTCGATCCGGGCAAGTGGGCGGACGAGCCGTGGCACCTCCGCATCCGGCCGGGTGGCGAATGAGGGGCGCGGCGGAACTCCGGGCCTACGAAGCGGCGGGTTCGCTGGCCGAGGAGTTGCCTTACTGGGGCTGGCTTGAGGATGGCCGCGCCTGTCTGACCCGTTCGGGCGAGTTGCTGGCGGCGGGCCGGATCCAGCCCGCCGTGACCGATGGGCGCACGCCGGAGCAGATCGACCGCGTGCTGGGGCTGTGGCAGCGGTTGTTGTCCGGGCTCGGTTCCGGCATACGCCTGCAATTCCACCTGCTGCGCCGTCCAAGCGCGTCTCCTCGGCCAATCGCTGCGGACGATGCCAGCGTTGCGGCGGTCTCGGCGCGCAAGAGGCGGGCCTTCTTGGCCGAACGCGTGCAGCGCCTCGACGCATACGTCGTCTGGTCTCAGGATCCTGGTCTGCGCTCCGTCGCCGAGGGTTCGCGGCGGGGACTGCACTCGCGGCTCACCGGTTGGCGGAAGCGGCGCAAGAGCGCCCCCACCTACCTGGCCTCGGAGATCGAGGGGGCTGCGGACCGGTTCCGCGCCATGATCGAGGCGGGGCGCGCGCTCGTGGCCGAGCACACGCCCGTCGAGATGCTGGGAGCCGCGGCAGCGTCCCGGCTGCTGTCCGAGCTGACGAACCGGCCCGGAACGTTCTGGGACGGTGCGACCGGGAGCGGCATGAACTGGCGCCTCGCGCTGTCGGAGCTTGAAGCCGAGCGGTCGCACCTGAGACTCGACGGCGAGCCGGTGATCCTCTACTCGCTCTTGTCGCCCCCCGGCCAGGCGCACGCGAATCTCCTCAAGGATCTGTACTGCTTGGACGCGACGCTCACGGTCTCGCTCGAATGGCGGCCATGGACGGTGGACGCGGCGCGGAGGCGGATCCGAAGCGCGCAGCGCCACTACTTCTCGCGCCGCTACTCGATGATGGCGCACGCGCAGGACGCCCAGGGCACGGCGGCGGCGATGGTCGATTCCGCCGCGGCCGCCGAGTCCGACCGGCTGGGCGCGGCGCTCATTGAACTCGAAGCCGACGGGGTGGCCTACGGCGAGGCGTCGCTCACCGTGGCGCTCCACGGCGAACTGGAGGAGACTGAGCGGCTGGACGGCGATGTGCGCCGCATGTTCGCCGCGCACGACGCGAAGGTGATCCGGGAAGGCTACGGCCAGCTTCCCGCTTGGTTCGCGCGGCTTCCGGCCCAGCCGCGCAAGCGGCAGGTGCGGAAGGTGTTCGTGTCGGCGGGAGTCGCCGCGTGCCTCGCGCCCGTGTTCGGGCCGCCGAAGGGGCACAGGAAGAGCCGGCATCTGGACCGCGAGCCGCTGGCGGTGTTCGAGACGCCGTGGCGCACGGCGTACCGCTACGACCTGTTCGCGGGCGACGTGGGCCACACGCTGATCCTGGGCGCGACGGGCTCGGGCAAGAGCTTCACCCTGAACTTCCTGCTGGTCGAGGCGCTCAAGTACGATCCGCGCATCCTGATCCTGGACCTGGGCGGCTCCTACCGCTGGCTGACCCGCTTTCTCGGGGGGCGGTATCTGGAGCTCGCGCCCGGCGAGGCGGAGCCGACGCTCCGGCTTACACCCTTCGCGCTGCCCGCCACCACGCGCACGTTCCAGTTCCTGACCGGATGGGTGCTCCGGCTCCTGAAGCTCGGAGGGTACGAGGCCGATGGAGCGGACACGAGCGAGGTCCGCGCGCGGGTCGAGGACCTGTACGCGCTCGGAGCCGAGCGGCGCACGCTGAGCGTGCTGACCGGTTCGCTCCCGGTCGCAATGTGGCCCGCCCTCAGCCGCTGGACCGCCGGCGGCGCATGGGGCGCGTTCTTCGATAACGCGCCGTCGGGCGCGGCGGACATCGAGTTCCGGGACTGGCAGGTGATCGACCTGGCGGGCGCGGCCGAGCACGCGGACCTGTGCGAGGCCGCGCTCTCGTACCTCCTGGAGCGCATGCGCCTGGAGATCGAGGACCCTCACCAAGCGGCGCGGCTCAAGCTGATGGTCGTGGACGAGGCGTGGCGGTACATGCAGGACTCCGCCGTGCTGAACTACCTGGCCGAGGCGGCCAAGACGTGGCGGAAGAAGAACGCCGCGCTCGTGCTCGCGACCCAGTCCGCCGTTGACGTGACCGGGACGCCGGGCGCCTCGGCGCTCCTCGAATCGATCCCGACCAAGCTGTTTCTGGCCAACCCCGAACTGCCTGCGGAGGCCGGGGCGCTCTTCCGGCTGAACGACTCGGAAGTGGCCGGGATCCGGGAGCTGACGCCCAAGCGCGAACTCTACCTCCGGCGCCCGGACGAGGCCGCCGTGCTCCGGCTCGAAGTCGATCCGGAGAGCTACTGGCTCTACACGTCGTCGCCGCTCGACGCCGAGAAGCGCGCCGAAGCCGTGGCGAAGCACGGCCTGGTTCGGGGGCTCGAAGTGCTCACGGGCCGAACCCATCCAGCCCCACCCCCACCAACGCAAAGGACCTGACACCATGAAAGCACCAACCGCAGCGATCCTGCTCGGGATCGTCGTTGTCCTGCTCACGCTGCTTCTGGCGGCGCTTCCCGGCGATGCCTGCGCGCAGCAACCGAGCGCCGATGCCGCCTACCTGCGCGTGCCGGTGCCCGAGGAGGGCGATGAGCGGATCCCCCGGCTTCGCGCGCGCGTGCGCCACACTACGGTAATCGTACTTCCGGCCAGCGAGCGGATCCTCGACTTCGTGGCCGGCGACTCCGAGTACTGGCACCTGACCGGCGCGGCGAACGTGGCGTACCTCAAGCCCTTGGCGGAGGACGCGGCGACCAACGTCGCACTCGTTTGCGAGTCGGGGCGCATCTACTCGTTCCTCGTCTCCGAGAGCGGCGAGAAGCCGCCCCACCTGGTGGTGCGCGTCGAGGCGGGCGCGGAGGCGGCGGCCATGTCCGGCGGCAATGCGGGCGGACCGGCGTTCGTCGCCCGGAGCGAAGTCGCGGCGTACCGGCAGATGGCGGCCCAGGCCGTCGAGTCCGCGGGCATGGCGCGCGAGGAGGCCGAGGCCGGGATCGCCGAGGCGCGGGAGCAGGCGGCTGCGGAGATCGATGCGTTCCGCGCCTCCTACCCTGAGCGGCTGCGGTTCGAGTATCGGCTGGACCGGAGGGCGTCCGAGCGTCCCTTCCGAGTCGAGGCGATGTGGCACGACGGGCTCTTCACCTATCTCCGTTCGCGTGCGCAGGAGGCCCCGGCGCTCTACGAACTCACCGACGGCGAGCCGAGCCTGGTCGCGTTCGATCTGACGGAAGACGGTCTCTACATCGCGCGCCATGTCCTGGGCGACGGGTGGCTCCAGCTCGGCGACAAGAGGCTGCATTGGCGGTTCGAGCCAGAGGCGGGCTCGCGATGAGCCGTTGGAAGCAGTGGTTCAAGGAGCCGAAGGGCGCGCTTCCCGGTGGCATGGTCACGAAAGTCGGGATCGCACTGATCACCGTGCTCGTGGCGGGGCTGCTGTTCTCCTCGTCGCTGTCGGGTCCCGACGAGACGGCCGAGGGAGTCGCCCCCACGGAGGCGCGGCCCGTGGACGATCGCACGGGCCGCGCGCTCGACGGGCGCCTCAGCGCCGAGACGGATCGCCAGAGCCAGCAGGCGGCGGCCGATGCGGACCGGGAGCAGCGGCAGTCCGATGCCGCCGGGCAGGAGACAGCCGGGCAAGACGCGGGGGCGGATGCGGGCAACGCCGGAGCCCAGGCCGGCGTTGGCCAGGCCGAGTTCGAGCTACGCGAGGCGCTCCGGCTCGAGGAGGTCGAGCGCAGGACGCGCTCGCTCCGCTCGCTTCCGGTCGCACAGTCCCACCGGGATCCGAGCCGGGCTTCGGATCCGGCTACCCTGTCTCCGTTGGCGCCCGAGTCACCCGATGCCGCACTCGACGGTGCGCTCGCGTCCCTCGGGCAGTCCTTGGCAGCCCTCGAAGCCGAGATGGCGGCCGGATTGGCCGCCGGAGAATACGCGCCCAACGTGGAAGGCCCCTTCTCGCAGGCCGCTCCACCGTCGCCCCGCACATCCGAGCCCGGCCACGCTGTCCAGCCCGCGGATCCGCCCGGCTGGGAGCGGGTCCGCGAGGGCTCGTTCCTCGAAGCGGTGCTGCTCACCCAACTCTCCGGTGAGTTCCCCGGCCCGGTGCTCGCCATGGTGTCGGTGCCTCTGTATTCGGCCGACCGGCAGCGCGTCCTGATCCCGCGCGGCGCGCGCGTCGTCGGTACCGCGAGCGCCGTCCAGAACCGGGACCAGAGCCGCCTTGCCGTGGCGTTCCACCGGCTCCTGCTGCCCGACGGAAGCTGGGTGGACCTCGAATTCGCCGGCCTGAACCAGGCGGGCGAGAGCGCACTCCGGGACCAGGTCAACCGGCGCTACCTCTCGACGTTCGCCGCCGCCGGAGCGGTCGGGGCGCTGAGCGGTCTCACGCTCGCCGGGGCCTCCCCCTACGGACTCCGGGCGGGCGTCGGCCAAGGGCTCGGAAGCAGCGCCACCTCGATGCTGGACCGGTACCTGAACCGCCTACCCGAGATCACGATCCGCGCGGGCCACCGGCTCCGCGTCTGGTTCACCGCGGATGTCCTGGTCCCAACCCCCACCCGCACCACGCACCGCTGACACGAAAGGACTCTCCCATGCGCCACCGCATCCTCATCCCCGCTCTTCTTGTTCCTGTACTGCTGCTCGCGAATGCCGCTCCCGCGAGCGCGCAGTTCGATTTCGGCAGCTGGTTCCAGCGGGCCACGATCATCGCGAACCAGATCACGCAGATCTCGCACCAGGTCAGCCAGATCCGGTCGATGGCCCGCCAGCTTACGGAACTCGAAGACCAGCTCAACCACATGGAGCGCGCCGCGCGCGGCGAAATCGACGCGCTTCTGCAACCGTTTTCCGACCTCGCCGCCGATCCCGTAGGCCTCGTGCGCGACGGACTCGGTTGGCGGTCCGACTTCACGGGACAGGCCCGCGGCACGGTGGACGCCGTCCGGGCAATGGGAAGCGGCCGCTCGGTCACCGAACTGTGGCGCACCGCGCACGGCACGGCCGACCGGGTGCGCGAGGCCGACATCCTGGGTCTCTTCCGGAACCATCCGCCCCAAGCGGCGACGCGCGCGCTGGAGGACTACCGCCGTGCCCGCGAGGCGGCCGACCGGCAGCGGGTCCTCGACTACGCGGCGCTCGACGCGGCCGCCGCGCTCGCCGGGACCATCGAGAGCGCGCAGGGCTCGTTCGCCGACCTGACCTCGAACCGGAACATCTCGAACACCGCCCTCCAGCAGGCACGGGTCGCCGCCGCGCTGAGCCAGGGCCGGATCAACGCGGCCGCCGGACAGGTGCTCGCCCACCAGGCCGCCGCAGAGGCGAGCCGGGCGCGTGAGGCCGAACTCGCCCGCCTCGAATGGCTTGGCCGTTGGCGTGACGGCCGGGCGCGCGCGAACACGCTCGCCGAGACGATGCGGGACGCGGCTTCGCTGAACCGGGCCGCGCTCCGCGACGGGCTCCTGTTCCGCATCCCGTCGTTCTACCGGTAGGGGCGCGCCGACCATGCAACTGCCCCCGCAGTCCATCGACCCGAACGTCCCGGCCCAGATCCCGGCCGACGAGCTTCAGGACTTCAAGAGCTTCCTCGACGTGGTGCTCGACACCGTCGTCGGCGGAGCCGCGCCCGACGTGCACACGCTGGGACTTCAGCTCTGGGGCGGACTCGCCGCCGTCATGGTCGCCTGGACGGGCCTCAAGATCGCGTTCAGCGGCACCTTCCAGCCCTGGGATCTCGTCAAGCTCGTGATCGGGATCGCGATCCCCCGCACGCTGCTCCACTACTACATCGTCCCGATACCCGGCGTCGGACTCACGTTCCCGGGCATGGTCGCCGGAGGCGGGATCTGGCTCCAGAACCTGTTTCTGTCCGACGTGGTGTCGGCAGGGTACACCGAAATGACCGCGCTCGTGCAGGCGTACAGCGCGCACCTGAGCGCGGCGTGGTCCACGGGCAACCTGCTCTCGATCGTGACGGCCGGGACGACCGTGATCTTCTCCTCCCTGGTCACGCTCGTGATGGGCGCCTCGCTCGTGGTCTGCCTGTTGGCGCTGTTCTGCGTCACCTACGCGCAGGTGATCTGGGCGCAGGTCGCCATCGCCATCGCGATTCTCCTGGGTCCCGTGTTCATCGCGTTCCTGCTCTTCGAGCCGCTCTCGTTCCTGTTCTGGGGATGGTTCCGCACGCTGATGGTCTACACGCTCTACGGCGTCGTGGCGGGAGCCATCCTCCGAGTCTTCATGGGCGTCGGCATGGGCTACATCACGACCTACGCCGATGCGCTCATGGGAACCGGCACGGCCGACGCGGGAGAACTCTGGCTCTGGGCCGTCGTCCTCATGCCGCTCGTCGTCTCCGGCCTCATGGCCGGTCTCAAGGTCGGCGAGCTCGCCTCGATGCTCGTCTCCGGCTCCGGCTCCGCCGGGTCCGGGTTCGTCGCCCTCGTCATGCAGGGAGCGAGCAAGGCCGCCGCCCCCGCCAAGCCCCCCGTCTGAGCTGCAAGGAGAAGCCGATGATGAAACGTGACCGTGACGCTGGCCGTGAGTACGCCGAGATCTGGGGCGAGGCGGTCGAGTCCAACCGGAAGCTGCGACGGATCCTGATCCTCCTCTCGGCGAGCATCGTGCTCGGCGTCCTGGTCCTGCTCAGAATCGCGGGCGCGGAGCCGCCCAAGCCGATCGTGATCCGGGTCGACGAGGTGGGCCGCGCCGAGGCGCTGGCCTACGAGGCCGCCACCGCGCAAGCCGATCCGCTCGATCCGACGACCAAGTACTTCCTGAACCGGTTCGTCCACGACTTCCACTCGCGGCGGCGGGCGACGGCGCAGGAGAACTGGACGAGGAGCCTCCGGTTCCTGAGCACCGATCTCGCGAACGCGGCGTTCCAGAGGGACGGGGCGGAGGTTGCGAGCGTCGCGGCGGGGACGGCCGAGACCGAACTCGAAGTCGAGCAGGTCGTGCTGCGCATCCACCCCGCGCCCGAGCCGCCGCACGGCGCGACGGCGGACTTCGACCTCGTGCATCTCAGAGGTGAGCAGGAGCAGAGGCGCGAGCGCTGGACGCTTTCGCTCCGGTTCGAGTTCCTGGACTCCGTCGCGCCCGAGCTGGTCGTTCACAACCCGATGGGGCTCCTCGTCACCTACATGCGCGCCGACCGGGCACTCGTGACCGGGGGCGACCGATGATCGCGCATCTGAAGGGGCGCGAGAAGGCGCTTAGACGCTTCGGTTGGACGGGTCGCGAGGCCGAGTGGATTGCGTTGGTGTGTCTCCACAGCGGCGTGTTCACCCGCGACCAGCTCTGCGATTGGCTCCGGATCCACCGCCGCAGCGCGCGGCGTTTCATCCGGGACATGTCGGACCGGAGGCTGGCGGCCAGGGACCGGCTTGCTGGCCGGAGAGTCTGCCGGATCTACGCTCGCGCGGTCTACCGGGCGCTCGGGGCCGAGGACATCCGCCACCGCCGGATCGCCTCCGTCCCCGTGCTCCTCCGCCGCCTGCTCTCGCTCGACTACGTGATCGGCCACACCGGCCAGGCGTGGCTCCCGACCGAGCCCGAGAAGGTCGCCGCGTTCGAGGCGCTCAGCATCGACCGCGCGCTCCTGCCCGTGCGCGTGTACCGGGGCGGCGGCCGCGATACGCGCCGCTACTTCCCCCTCAAGCTGCCCGTCGCGCTTGACCGGGCGGGTGCGGTGTTCGTGTACGCCGATCCGGGCCACGACACCGCGACGGGGCTCCACGCCTGGGGCCGTGCCCACCGAGAACTCTGGGGCGCGCTCCGGGACCGGGACCGACGGGTCGCGGCTGTCGCCGTCGTCCTGGGCGACGGGGAGTTCGATCGGGCGGAGAAGGTGCTCGGCAACTGGGCCGAGCCGAGCCGGTCCCCCGGCCGCTCGCGGGCGTCCGCGAGCGGCCGTGAGATCCGCCGCGAGATCGAACGGATCGAACAGGGCATACGCGGCAGGGACGAGAGCGTGATCGAAGAGCACGGCAGCGTCCGGGGCTGCCTTGCGCGGCTCGCGGAACTCCGGGCCGCGCTCCCGACCGCGCCCTCGGAAGCGATGATTGACGGGTTCACTGTGTGGCGGTCGCACCGGCTTTCGGGGGACCCGTTTTGAGCGCCGGATGCGGGCGGTGGTGGCGACTCCTGCGTGTCCGGCTTGCTTTGGGGGTCGCCGGACACGATTTCGCCGTTCGGCCGGACACGGCCCCGGCCGTGCATGTCGCTGGCGCGCTTGCGGTTGCACCACGGCCAGCGGAGCGCGGGCGCCAAGCCGCGCTCCCTGGACGTGGCTGGGAGCGACCCCCCATCTCGGCATATCTCGATTGGCGCCAGGGAGGATGGAGCCGGACGGCCCCATCCTCCCCGCCGCTGCGGGGTCGCTCCCAGCCAGCAGTCCCTTCGGGAAGGGGGTTCTTCCGATGAAGTCCGGTACCCTCGCCATCATCGGGAGCGCGGTCGGGGCGGTCGCCGGCCAGGCGCTCAAGGCGCCGTTCCCGCTCCCGGGCGCGAGCCCGTATCTCGATCTGATCGCCTTGCACGATCCGGGTCTGCACGCCGCGCTTCGCGTCTGGTACTACGCGTGGCCAGCCGTCCTGGTCGTGCTCGCGGGTTCGTTCGTGCTGTCGGTCTGGCGCGTCTGGCTCCAGCCGCTCTTCCGCCTCAGGCGGCGGGGGAAGTTGCCCCCGTGGCCCGCCTCACCCGAGGACGAAGCGCCCTCGCTCGTGATCGGCGAGTTGCACCATCCGACGGTTGCGCGAGAGAGCGAGCAGCCGTCGTGGCTCGTGATCCCCGAGAAGGGGCTCTACACCGGCACCCTCATCGTGGGCGCCGTCGGCACCGGCAAGACCAGCGGCTGCATGTATCCCTTCGCCCGCCAGATCCTCTCTTGGCGGGCCGACGATCAAGGCCGCCGCGCGGGCGCGCTCGTGCTCGAAGTGAAGGGCGACTTCTGCCACCAGGTTCGAGGCATCCTCGAGAACGCCGGGCGCGGGGACGACTACCTCGAAATCGGGCTCGGCGGGTCGCTCCAGTGGAACCCGCTCGACGATCCGCTGCTCGACTCCTACTCGCTCGCATACGGCGTCGCGTCGCTCATCAACCAGCTCTTCGGCAAGTCCCGAGAACCGTTCTGGCAACAGGCGTACACGAACCTCGTGCGCTGGATCATCGAACTGCACCGGCTCCTGCCGGACGGCTGGGTCACCCTCCAGGACATCTACCGCTGCACGGTGGACGCAGAGCTTCTGGCTCACAAGATCGCCGAAGCCCAGAAGATCGCCGACGGGATCTCGCCGGTCGACGCCGTCCTTACCAATGAAGACATGATCGCGCACGCCGACGCGCTAAAGAAGTGGGACTGGGAGCCGGTCGGCGACGACCGGATGCGCTCGCGGTTGGACGCAAAGCTTCGCGCCAAGCTCGCGAAGCTCGAAGTCACCTACGCGGTGGAGGCGGCCGGGGGAGGCACGGGCGGCGAGTACAGGGAGCGGGTAGAGGCCATCGAGCGGTGGTACGACAAGGATTGGACGGAACTCGACGCCAAGCTCCGCACTTCGATCGTCGAGGGGATCAGCGTATTCCTCTCGCTCTTCGACCAACCGGACGTGGCCGGCGTGTTCTGCCCGCCGCCGCCGGAGGACGATCCCCCGGCCAAGCGGACGGATGGCGAGGACGAGGAGGAGGTCCCGAACGTCCCCACCATGCCGGGCCTCCGCCGGAGGCTGCCCCCGCTTGCCGACCTGATCGAGAGCGGCAAGGTCCTCGCGCTCAACATGCCCGCAGGGGCGAACCCCGCCCTGGCGCGCGCCATCGGCGTGCTGCTCAAGAGTGCGTGGATGCAGGCGCTGCTCCGGCGTCCGGCCGAGGCCGCCCGCCGACCCGACCGCTACATGCGGCCCGCCGTGTTCATCTGTGACGAGTACCAGGCGTTTGCCACCGTGGGCCAGGACGATCCCTCCGGCGACGAGAAGGCGTTCGCGCTCACGCGGCAGTGCCGCTGCATCCCGATCGTCGCCACGCAGTCGCTCTCGTCGCTACGCTCCGTGCTGCCCTCGGGCGAGGCGTGGCGCACGCTCGTGCAGACGCTCCGCACCCGGATCTTCCTTTCGCTCTCCGACGAGGCGTCGGCCAGGATCGCGTCGGAGATGTGCGGCTCCGTCATGAAAACCCAGCCCTCCTACACGTTCAGCGAGACCACCGGCAGGCCCGAGTTCTCGCTGCTCTCCGGGCGCGCCGGAGGCGGGCGCGGCACCATCGGCGCGAGCAAGTCGTTCCGCCAGAGCTTGCAGCCGATGTTCACGCCGCGCGAGTTCGGGCTGCTGGCCAACTACCAGGCCATTTGCCTGCCCTACGACGGCGTCAAGTCGCTTCCGCCCCGGCGCGTCTACCTCAAACCCCACTACCTGCCGAAGACGAAAGGCTACTGGCGGCTCCGCGCGGAGGGCCGGATATGAAGCGCGCGAGCGGCGTCGGCCACCTGACCCCGTTCCTTCCGGGGCTGGAAAAGCTGCTCGGGGACCCGAAGGTCTCGGAGATCATGATCAACGGACCCGGCAACGTCTGGGTCGAGCGGGCCGGGAGGCTGGAGCCCCACGACGCACCGGCGCTCACCGCCGCCTGGCTCCACCGCGCCGCCATCCACATCGCCCGGCCGCTCGGGCTCGATCCCGCCGCGCGGCCGATCTTGGACGCCCGGCTGGAGGACGGATCGCGGGTCGCCATCTGCACTCCGCCCGCGAGTCCCGAGGTCGCCATCACCATCCGCCGGTTCGGCGGCCGCGCGTTCACGGCCACCGACCTCGTGCGCATGGGCTCGCTGCCCCAAGACATCCTCGAAGCCGCTCGGAGCACGCTTGCGTCCCGCCAGAACATCCTGGTCTCCGGCGGCACGGGCTCGGGCAAGACCACGCTCCTGAACGCGCTGATCGAACTGCTGCCCCAAGACGAGCGGATCGTCGCCATCGAGGACACGCGCGAACTCAGGATCGACCGGGCGAACTGCCTCCGGTTCGAGGCCGGGGCCACGCTCTCCGAGACGCCCGTCGAGATCCGGGACCTGGTGCGCCACGCGCTCCGCCACCGCCCCGACCACATCGTCGTCGGCGAGGTGAGGGGCGGCGAGGCCGCCGATCTGCTGCAGGCGCTCAACACCGGACACGGCGGGTCGCTCACGACCATCCACGCCAACAACGCGCGCTCCGCGCTCTCGCGGCTGGCAAGCTGCGCCATGCAGGCCGGGGACGCGCTCCCCTGGGAGGTCACCTGCCGGGGCGTCGTCGACGGCATCGCGCTCGTGCTGCACGTGGCCCGCCGCGATGGCCGACGGTTCGTCGAGGACGCGCTCGAAGTCTGCGGCTACGACGCGCCCACCGGCCATTGGATCACTGCGCCGTCCGGAGCGCAGCCCGGGACGCAACGGGAAAGCAGAACACACACACACCCACCGAAGGAGGTGAAGGCATGACCTGGAATGGAGGAACCATCCCCATCGAGACGTTCGAGGACTTCGACCTCGAACTCGCCCGCGACGGCGGCGAGACGCTCGAAGTCCGGGCCTACTTGGCCGAGGAGTATGGCCTCTTCCCCGAGGAGGTCGGAACCGAGGACGAGATCCTGGCCGCCTGGGACGATCCGCACGGCGGCGCCGGGGAGGAGGACGAGCGATGAAGCACGACGAGTATCACAGAAAGTTCGCCGACGCGATCATCGAGCAGATCAGGAAGGGCACCGCGCCGTGGCAGAAGCCGTGGGCACCGGGTGAGCGCGTCATGCCCAGGAACGTGGACACCGACCGCTCCTACCGGGGCGGAAACAGCCTGCACCTCGCCTCCATGCAGCAGGAGCACGGCTACGGGGATGTCCGCTGGGGCACCTACCGGCAGATCCAGAACCGGGGCGGTCAGGTCAGGAAGGGCGAGCGCGGAACGCGCATCCTCTCCTTCCAGGACAAGAAGCGGATCGCCGTGACCGACGAGCGCGGGCGGCCCAGGAGGGACGCCGAGGGCAAGCGCGTCTACCGCTACGAGAAGCTCAAGGCGCCGTTCGTGCGTCAGTACACCGTGTTCAACGCCGAGCAGGCCGACGGGCTGCCCGAGCGTGCGAACCCGACGCCCGAGCCGCTCTGGAAGGTCCACCAGGAGGCTGAGCGGGTGATGGAGGACGGCGGAGTCCCCGTCCGCCACGTCGCGGGTGACCGCGCCTACTACCACATGAAGCGCGACGAGATCGTGCTGCCCAAGCGCGGGCAGTTCCCGTCCGCGAACCACTACTACCAGACCGCCCTCCACGAGCTGGGCCACAGCACCGGCCACAAGGACCGGATGAACCGCGAGACCCTCATCGAGGGGATCGACGGCGGGTTCGGGTCCCCCCAGTACGCCAGGGAGGAACTCCGGGCCGAGATCAGCGCGATGATGACCGGCGAGCGCGTCGGCGTCGGACACGACCCGAGCCGGGGCGCGGCCTACGTCGAGGGCTGGATCCAGGCGCTCGAGGAGGACCCGCGCGAGATCCGGCGCGCCGCCGCGGACGCGCAGAAGATCTCCGACTTCGTGCTCGTCCGGCACCGCGAGCGCGTCGCAACGCGCGACCCCGTCGCCGTGGCGGCGGTCCGCACGCCCGGACCCCAGGGTCCGCAGAGGATCGTCGTTCCCGTGCCGAAGGTTCCGGTCCCCGAGCGCGGCTTCGGGCCGAGCCGCTGACCCGTGAGAGGGAGAGAAACGTTCGGCCGCACGACCGAACCGGACCCGCGCCCCGCCGCGCCACCCAGCCGCAATCGCCAACGCATGCGGAAAGGCCACCGCCGAGAATACGCCGCGGACCGGGCGCGCGGGTCCATCTCCTTCTCCGAACGCTGCGACGCTGCGCTCACCGACCTCGGCGTCTTCGGCGCGGTCTCCTACCGCGACCTCGCCGAGGCACGCTTCGGCGGACACCCCCACACCACCGGGCGGGCCGTCAACGACTGGATCGGCAAGGGATGGGTCGAAGAGCATCGGGCCACCGGCCCGAAGGGCAATCCGTTCAAGATCCTCTCGCTCACCCGCGAAGGCATCGCCGAGGCCCGCAGAAAAGCTGCCAAACGCGGGATGGATCCCGCCCAGCGGATCCGGACCGAACGTATGAGGCCCACCGAGGCCGGGCACGACACCGCCATCTACCGCGCATGCCAGAAGGAACGGCAACGCCTCGCCGAACAGGGCGCCGCCGTCAAGCGCGTCCGGCTCGACGCCGAGCTTAAGAGCGCTGTCGCGCGGGCGAGCGAGGCCGCCCGGCTCAAGCACGGCAGGCAGGCCGCCGATGACGAACGCCGCCGGATCGCTCGCGAGCTCGGGCTCCCCCTCGATGACCGGGGCAAGGTCCTCTATCCGGACGCGCAGATCGAGTACGAAGACGCCGACGGGCGGACCGGGCGCGTCAACGTCGAAGTAGCGTCCGGAAACTACCGCGAACCGGCACTGCGCGCGAAAGCCGCTGCCGGGTTCGCCATTCACGCCAACGGCCCGGCCGCGGCGAGCCTGCTCAAGAGGCTTGGGCTCGGCGGTGGCGAGAAGGGCTCCTGGCTCAAGGGGCCGGTCGACCGCAATCCCGCCTCAGTCGAAATCTGACCAAGGAGAAGTACACGATGCAGCCATGGAAGATCAGCGCGGGACTCACCGCTGCCATCGCCGGATCGGCATTCCTGATCGGCGGATCCCGCCTCGCCTACCTTGCCCCTTTCTGGGGAACCATCTTCGCCGAGCACGGCCTCACGCTGGCGCTTCACGTCGTGCTCATCCTCACCGGACTCGCCTCGGCCATCTACGTCATCGCCCGAACCACCGGGCTTGCCGACCTCGGACGGCGGGTCGATCTCGCCGAACGGTCCACCCGGCGCGGCGAGGGGGATCCAGGGCTCGAAGACGCGCTCCGACAGGATGAGGAAGGAGAGTGGGAATGACCCGGAAGGCCACACGGAAGACCAAGCCCGCATCCGTCGACGGCCTTCCCGCCGACTGGCGGAAGCAGGCCAAGGCGCTCCGGCGGTACGGAGGCGAGACCCCGGCCACCGCCATCGAGCGCTGCGCCGACGACCTCGAAGCCACCCTCGTCGAGAGGGACGAGACCACGTTCTCGCTGGTCGAGGCCGCCCGCGAGAGCGGATACACCGCCACCCACCTCGGAAGGCTCGTCCGCGACGGCAAGATCCCCAACGCCGGGCGGCCCAACGCGCCCAGGATCGCCAGCAGGCACCTGCCCCGAAAAGCGCCGGCCGAAGCGCCACTTGCGGAAGAACCCGGCCCGCGCGAGCGTTCAAACACGCAGATCGTGCAGTCCATCATCCGGAGAGGAATGGAATGATGGCACGCACGAAACGTAGTCGGCGCGCATACAGCGCCGGAGAATGGGGCCGGAACCGGGTCAGGGTGTTCCCCGATCCGAAAACGGGCCTCTACCAGATCGAGTGGCGGGAGAACGGGCGCAGGCTCACCCGGTCCCTCAAACACCGCGACTGGTCGCGGGCAAAGCGGCAGGCCGACGAGTTCGCCGCGGGGTTCGCCGGGCCGGAGCTGAACGGCAAGAAGGACGCCGAGCCCGAGCCGCTCACCCTGGGAACGCTGTTTGACATTTACGGTGAAGAGGTGACGCCCACCAAGGCGAAGCGCACACGGCAGCGCGACAGGGTCGTGACCGCCATGTTCCTCCGTTTCTTCGGCAGGGACCGCAGGC
This sequence comes from Longimicrobiales bacterium, assembly GCA_965208295.1. GTDB lineage: Bacteria > Gemmatimonadota > Gemmatimonadetes > Longimicrobiales > Gaopeijiaceae > Bin94. Next base: position 4,838,086 of record OZ242328.1, read on the forward strand.
CGGAGACCCTATCCCAGCGCGACTGGGACCGGTTCATCCGGGAGCGGCGCGCGGGCAGGACCGGTCTCACTGGCCGGCCGGTGAGCAACCGGACGATCGAGGGAGACCTGACGTTCCTGATGGCGGTGCTCAACTGGGGTGCAAGGTCGAGGGACGATCAGGGACGCCTGTTTCTCGACAGGAACCCGCTCAAGGGCCTCAGGAAGCCCGTCGAGAAGAACCCGAACCGGGTCGTTCTCGACGACGAGGAGTACCGGGCGCTCCTTCGAGTGTCACGGCAGGTCAACTGGCGGTTCCACGTCGCGCTCGTGCTTGCCCACGAGACCGGACACAGGATCGGAGCGATCTGCAAGCTTCGCTGGCCGGATATTGACTTCGAGGACAGGACCATCCGCTGGCGCGCGGAGCACGAAAAGACGGGCTACGAGCACACCACGCCCGTGACGGCCGAGGCGATCGCGGCCTTGGATGTCGCACGGCGGATGAGTGATGGCACCGGCGATGCTCCGGTGATGCCCGCAGGGACGGATCCCACCAGATGCATGAGCAGCGGCTGGGCGCAATGGTTTTGGTGCAAGGCGGAGACGCGGGCGGGGTTGGAGCCCAAGCGCGGGCGGGGTTGGCACTCGCTGAGACGGAAGTTCGCGAGCGACCTCATGGACCTGCCGCTCAAGGTCCTTTGCCAACTCGGGGGCTGGAAAAACGCGCACACCGTGCTCAGGTGCTATCAGAGAGCCGACGAGGGACAACTCAGGAAGGCGCTGGAGAGCCGCCCGAAGGTTGGTGTCTGAGAGTCCCAATCGGCGGGAGTCAATCGGCGGGAATCCGAGCGGCGGAATCCGTAAGTCCAACGGGCACAAATAGATATACACACTCATCCATCTGCTGTCCGCGCAGTACGAGACGGAACAGCGGCGGCAATCCGGGCAGGTCGAAGCCTTGCGGCGGCGCGTCGAGCGGCAAAGCGGGGAGAACGAAGCCTTGCGGCAGCGCGTCGAGCGGCTGAGCGAGGAGAACGAAGTCTTGCAGCGGCAAATCGAGCGGCTCGACGTGCTAGCGACACGCTTGGCCGAGTATTTCGGGACATCCGCCGCCGCGAGACCGCGCGGCCTCCGTATCTGATGCGCCGCCCGGGACCGGATCGCGATCAGGGTCCGAGCCGCTGACGATGGCGTCCAGTCGTCCGCCCCGCAAACGCCGCAGCGCTCGGCGCGCCGTCAGCCACCCGTCTGGCGGAGGCGCCCTCCCGGCGCGAAGTTTCAACCGCGCAGATCGTGCAGTCCATCACGAGAGGAATCGAATGATGGCACGCACGACGAGAAGCCGCCGGAGCTATAGCGCCGGCGAGTGGGGCCGGAACAGGGTTCGGGTCTTCCCCGACCCACGGACCGGCATCATACAGGTACAGTGGCGCGAGGACGGGCGCAGGATCAGCCGGTCACTGAAGCACCGTGACTGGGACCGCGCCAAGAAGCAGGCCGACGAGATTGCCGCCGGACTCACCGAGACGGTGGCTGCGAAGACCACGGACGCCGAGCCTGAGCCGCTCACCCTGCATACGCTGTTTGACATCTACCGCGAAGAGGTGACTCCCACCAAAACGCGGCAATCGCGGAGGCACGACCGAGCCGCGATGAAGATGTTCCTCCGGTTCTTCGGCAAGCACCGACAGGCCAAAGCCCTCTCCCAACGCGATTGGGACCGCTTCATCCGGGCGCGGCGTGCAGGAAGAATCGGCCCCAGTGGCCGGAGGGTCTCCGACCGCACCGTCGAATGCGACCTCAAGCTCCTGCTCGCAATCCTTAACTGGGCCGGGAAATCGCGAGACGAGACGGGGAGGCTCCTCCTGGAGTCCAACCCGCTCCGGGGCCTCAAGTTGCCCAAGGAGAAGAACCCGGCCCGGGTCCTGCTCACCGATGCCGAGTACGAAGCACTGCTCAGAGTTAGCGGGGACATCGATTGGCGGTTCCGGGTGGCGTTGGTGCTGGCACACGAAACTGGCCACCGCATCGGGGCCATCCGCCAGCTTTGCTGGTCCGATATCGACATGGAGGCCCGAACCATCCGGTGGCGCGGCGAGCATGAGAAGAACGGGTACGAGCACCGAACGCCGATGACCGTCATGGCACGGCGCATCCTCGAAGAAGCCCGAAGGCATCACCCCGGAATCGGGAATGCACCCGTGATGCCTGCGCCGAGGGATCCCTTCAGGTGCTTGGGTCAATCGCGGGCGCGAATCTGGTGGGACAGGGCGGAGAAGCTCGCGGGACTGGAGCCGAAGCATCGACGCGGCTGGCACTCGCTGAGACGGAAGTTCGCCTCCGACCTCATGGACCTGCCGCTCAAGGTGCTCTGCGAACTCGGCGGCTGGAAGACGGCTGAGACGGTCCTCCAGTGCTACCAGAGGCCCGACGAGGATCGGCTCAGGAAGGCCATCGAGGAGTGCCGGGGGGGCCGTTCCGCTTCCAATTGACATACATAAACGACATACATCGGGCGGCGGATTCCTGTAAGTTCAAGCAGTCCCCGTAGCTCAGATGGATAGAGCGACTGCCTCCTAAGCAGTAGGCCCCAGGTTCGAGTCCTGGCGGGGACATTGGGTTTTTGAGGACATCGAAGCTGCGCTCCGAAGCCATCAACCACAGAACAGCGGCAGCGAGCCGTCTCAACTCGCTCTCGGGCCAACGCCACGTCGATGACGGAGGCCACGGCGCCCGGCGGCGGAACCGGGAGCATCACGTTCGTCGCTTATGAGGCCGGCGAGTACGGGCTCGTATGTCCCGTCCCGGCCCGCGCGGCCACGGGGATGTGGATCGGGTTCGAGGTCTCCGGGTCGGGCGACTCGGGACTGCGGGGTTCGCGCTAGCGACCTGAATCCGCCCCCGCCCGCCGCCCCACCCTGCCCAGCAGCACGACCGCCCCAATCCCCGCCACGAACATGACCAGCACCGTCACCGTCTCGGGATCTCCCGCAACCGGCAGCGTCATGAAATCGCTCCCGTCGTCGCGCTGCTCCACAAAGGGCCACAGCTTCCTGAGCGACCCGACCATGAGCCCCACGAGCACGGCCAGCGTCGCCTCCCGCCACCGCGCGAACAGGGCCTTCAGAATACGTGTGAACGTCAGCAGCCCGAAGGCCATGGCCGCCGACATGGTGGCCACGACCATAGCGGCTCGGAGGTCGCCCTGCAGCGTCAGCGCGAGCGAGTGCAGGACGAAGTGATACAGGCCCAGCAACAGGAGCACGAACGACCCTGAAACGCCGGGCAGGACCATGGCAGATATCGCCAGGGCTCCCCCCACGAAGACGTACACCAGGCTCGGGTCTCGGCCCCCGGTCAGCGCCTCCGATTGCGTGACCGCGGCGATCTCCACAGGGCCGTCCCCCTCGCGGATCGAGCCCGCTGGCAGGTTGCCCGCGGCACCGGCCATACGCGCGGCCACCTCGACCTCCAGCGATGTCGACCCCGCCGGGGCCACGCGCGACCGGAGAAGGCCGAATTCCACTGCCGCGTGTCCGTCCGCCCCGGGTGCTTCCAGCGTGAGGTTGCCTGGCGTGAGCCGAATCTCGCCACCGGTCGGTGCGGCAAACTCGAGCGTCACCCGTCCCCGGGAATGACGGGTCGACGGCTCCGGCAGACCCGCAAACCATGCGGTCAACAGAGCCGCGACGCAGGCGAGTATCCAGCGCGAAGCACTGCGCCTCCCGATCTGGCGCGCGGGAATCGCAACCGACGCGAGAACCAGGCCCAGGAAAAGCCCCCGCATCTGTTCGGGATGGCTGCTCAGTAAGGGCGGAAGAATCTGCGCACCGGCCAGAATAGCGGGCGCGATGCCCGCCACGACTGACCCCATCAGCAGGATGTGACCCGCCTCCGTCCCCTCCGGGGCATCGCGCAGGCGCGCGGGCTCCCTGAATCCCTCTTTCAACAGTTTGCGGAACGAGCGTATCCGAAGCCGGCGAAGCATCCCGGCGCCCATGCTCCCCACCGCATTGATGAGACGAGGGTAAATCCCCAGAATGAGCGCCACCGTGCCACCCGAGACCCCTGGAATCACGTCCGCGAAACCCATGCACACGCCCCGCAGGGAGTTGCCGAACCAATGTCTCATCGCTCTTCAGCGGCCCAGGAAGGGCGTGAATGGCGTGGCGTGAACCGGATACCCCGTGCCGGTTCTCTGCCGCCCTGGATCCAGAATCCCCCGCCCCGTCAAGGCTGGAGCTTCCATCCCCGCACATGATCGAGACGGGGATAGCTGGTCAGATCCAGGTGCAGGGGCGTCACCGAAATGTACCCGTCCTTGACCGCCCGGAAGTCGCAGTCCGGGCCGCCGTTCCAGTGCGGGTACCCTCCCCCGATCCAGTAGTACTCATTCCCCGAAGGATCCGGAGCACGGGTGATGGCGTCCGTATAGCGGCGCTTGCCGAGGTTGGTCACACGTACGCCGCGGACCTCCGAAGGATCCATGGCCGGCAGGTTGACGTTGAGCAGTTCGTGAGCCGGAATCCCCTGCTCCAGGATCTGCGCCAGCAGCCGGCTGACCACCGGCTGCCACCCCTCCACCTCTTCGATCCCGCTCCCCACGTAGGAGAACGCTACCGCGGGAATGCCCAGGATGGTCGCCTCGATCGCGGCGGCCACGGTTCCGGAGTAGAGGACATCCTCGCCCATGTTGGGGCCGTGGTTGATCCCCGACACGCACAGATCCGGTCTCTTGTCCAGGAATTCCGTCACCGCCAGGATCACGCAGTCGGTGGGCGTGCCGTCCACGATGGTGGTGCCGTCGGGGACCTTCCGCTTGCGAAGTGGCCGGTGCAGTGTCAGAGAATTGCTCGCGGCGCTCCGTTCACGGTCCGGGGCCACGATGTCGACCGGTCCGATCGCGTGGGCGGCTTCGGCAAGGACCCGGATACCCGGCGACAGGTAGCCGTCGTCGTTGGTGCAGAGTATGCGCAAGGGATTCCTCTGCGGCTCGTCAGCCGGTGGGAAGAGTGAGTACTTCGCGCAGGGAGGCGAGCTCTTCCCCGATCGATTGCAGAACGGCCGGGTCCGTGTGCATCCTCCGCGCCTCGTCCGCCCTTCCTCCCCTCCGCATCTCCTTGAGCTCCCGCTTGGCGCCCTCCACGGTGAAACGCTTCTCGTATAGCAGGTGCTTCACCAGCAGGACGGTTTCGATATCGCGCATGCGGTACACCCGGCTGCCGCCACGGTTCTTGTTCGGCGAGATCATGTCGAACTGCGATTCCCAGTACCGGAGCACATGGGCCTTGAGTCCCGTGAGGGCGCTGACCTCGCCGATCGAGTAGTAGGTCTTGCGGGCGATCGGCGGTTCCAAGGTCGGTCAGCTCCTCTCCCCGGCGGCGGTGGACGTCCCCGGGTGTTCCGATGTGGGTTCACGGGTCATCAGTCGATGGAGGGCCTCCATCGGGTCGAGTCCCTCGGCTATGATTCTAAACACCTCGGCCGAAACGGGCATCTCCACACCCAGCCCCTGGGCAAGAGAATGCACGGCACGCACGGTGGCTACGCCCTCCGCAACCGTGCGGGCCCCGCCCATGATCTCCTCCATGGAGCGGCCCTGGCCCAGCATCACCCCCACCGTCCGGTTCCTGCTCAGTCCCCCCGTGCACGTCAGGACCAGGTCCCCCATGCCGGCGAGCCCGGCGAAGGTGGCGGGTTGGGCTCCGTGCGCGACTCCCAGCCGGCTCATCTCGGCCAGTCCGCGGGTCATGAGCGCGGCCACGGCGTTGTGGCCGAGCTCGAGGCCGGCGGCGACACCGGCCGCCAGCGCGATCACGTTCTTGAGGGCGCCGCCCAGCTCGACCCCCACCACGTCCGGATTGGTGTAGACCCGGAAGCGGTCGGTCTGGAAGAGTGCCTGGACTCGCAATCGGGACGGTCGATCATGGCTGGCCACCACCACGGCGGTCGGCGCCCCCGCGACCACCTCGCGCGCAAAGCTCGGTCCCGACAGGACGCACAGTCGCTCGGCCTGTTCACGCGGCAGGGCCTCGGCGAAAATCTCGTCCATGCGGCGCAGCGTGGCCACCTCGATCCCCTTGGAGGCCGAGACCATCAACGCCTCCGGCGGGATGTGGGGACCGGCCTCCGCCAGCAGCGCGGCCGAGTACTGCACCGGACAGACCCACACGACCACCTCCGCGTCCTCCAGGGCCGCCGCCAGCGAGTTGGTGACCGCCAGGCCGGGATTGAGGCGGGCGCCTTCCAGGTAGAGCGTGTTCTCGCCGGTGTCGTTGACCGCTTCCACTACCTCAGGCTCGCGTGCCCACATCCGCACCTCGGCGCCCGAGTCGGCCAGCAGGTTGGCCAGCGCGGTGCCCCACGCCCCCGCGCCGATCACAGTCACCCTGTCCGGAGTCCTCGCAGTCACTCGACCGCACCGTCCCGGCCGAAGTTCGCGTCGATGCGCGGCTCCTCTCCGGCCAGCAGCCGCCTGATGTTGGAGCGGTGCGCCCACACGACGAACACCGCGATGAACCCGAAGAACGCCCTGCCCCATACGCCCAGCCCTGGGATGAAGAGCCCGGCCACTCCCACGGTCACCGCGGCGACCATCGAGGCCACCGACACCATGCGCGTGACCGCCAGCGCCAACACCCACGCCCCCGCCCCCGCGACCACCGCCGCCGGCGCCACCGCAGCGAGCACACCCGCACTGGTCGCCACCCCCTTCCCTCCCCGAAACCGCACCCAGAACGAGAACACATGCCCCATGATCGCCGCCGCACCGTAGACCACGGTCCACCACACCGCGGCCTGGTCGTCGAGGCCGGGAAACCACCATACCGGCGCGAAGCCCTTGAAGATGTCGAGTGCCACCACCGGCACCGCCGCTCGCCACCCCAGCACCCGCAGCGCGTTGGTCGCCCCCAGGTTGCAACTGCCCAGGGCTCGCAGGTCCTTGCCGTAGATGAAGCGGCCGATCCAGTACGCGGACGGGGTCGCCCCCGCGACATACGCCACCAGCACGAATAACGGTGCGTTCGTCAAGGTCTCTCCCGTCGCGTCGAGCCCCGCGGGTGCCGTTCCGCCGACCGGACGCCCACGCCTGCGAACGAGGTTATCACAACGGTTGGGGCGAAGCCAGATCGGGCGGCGGCACTCATTCGCCGCTCTTGCGCAGCCTGATCCGCAGCGGCACGCCGGTAAAATCCCATGCGCGCCTGAGAGAGTTGGCGATGTAGCGGTGGTAGTGCGTCGGGATCGCGTCCGGGAAGTTCGTGAAGACGATGAAGGTGGGGGGTACGGTCCGGGCCTGGGTTGCGTATTTGAGCCTAACGGGGCGCCCGCGGAAGTGGGGGGGAGGCTGACGGCGGACCAGGGCTTCCACTGCGTCGTTGACTTCCGGAGTGCCGATTCTGTGGCGCCTGCGCCGGGCCACCGCGCACACCAGGTCGAGCGTCTTGCGGATTCGCAGCCCCGTCAGAGCGGACGCGAACAGGAAGGGGATGTGGCGCAGGAACGGGGCTCTCGTCCCGCCTTCGCGCGAAAACGCCACCGCCGTGCCCGTTTCCTTGGCCACCAGGTCCCACTTGTTGCACACCATCACCACCCCGCACCCCGCTTCCCAGGCCGTCTCCGCCACCTTGATGTCCTGGACGTGCAGTCCCTCGGCGCTGTCCACCACGACCAGGCAGACGTCCGCCTCGCGCACCACCCGAGCGGTGCGCAGACTGCTATAGTACTCCACCGAGTCCTTCATGCGCGCGTGCCTGCGCAGCCCCGCCGTGTCGATGAAGGTGAGGTTGAGGCCGTGATACCTCATGGTGAGGTCGACGGGATCGCGGGTCGTCCCGGGCACCTCGCTGACCAGGACGCGGTCCTCGCCGAACAGCCGGTTCACCAGCGAGGACTTGCCGGCATTGGGCTTTCCGATGACCGCAATCCGGATGTCGCTGGGCGTGGGGTCCTCCGCTTCGGCGGACAGAAGCGGGACGACCGCGTCGAAGAGGTCGCCGAATCCCCTTCCCGAGACTGCGCTGACGGGGTAGGGCTCGCCCATGCCCATCTCCCAGAAATCGAGGTGGGAGCGCTCGTAGGGGAGGTTGTCGACCTTGTTGACCGCCAGCAGCACGGGTTTGTCCGTTCTCCGCAGCACCTCCGCCAGCTTCTGGTCGAGTGGATGGACCCCGGTCTTGGAGTCCACCAGGAAAAGTACAACGTCCGCCTCCTGGACCGCGATCATCGCCTGTTCACGGATCAGTCGGTCGATCGTCCGGTCGGAGCCCTCCACCACGCCCCCGGTGTCCACCAGGAAGAAGCCCTGCCCTGCCCAGTCCGCCACCTCGAAGTTCCGGTCGCGCGTCACGCCCGGCGCATCGTCCACGATCGCGACCCGGCGCCCGATGGCACGGTTGAAGAAGGTCGACTTCCCCACATTCGGCCGTCCCACCACAGCCACGACCGGAAGGCTCATGAAGTCACGGCGGTCAGTGCCTCGACGAGATCATATCCCGTGCGCACGACCGCGGGTGCGAGACGGTCCTGAACCTCCGAAAGGGCAACTCCGTCGATGAACACGCGGTCGCCGTTGAGGGCTTCGCCCGGCAGCAGCACAAGGTCCCCCGGGCGGCCCTCGCCCACGGCGTCGAGAATGTCGGCTCCCGCCAGCAGTCCCGCGATGGTCACCGACGGACCGAAGTACCGGTTGCGAACCGCCATGACCTCCACCGCACAGTCCATCCGACCCGACGCCGGCGGCGCCATCTCCTCGAAGAACGGCCGCATCGAGGCGCCGGTCACGATCCGGACGCGGTCCACGCCCGGCAGCGGCGCGAGCCGGCCCCTCTCCTCCGCGAACCCGTCCAGGAGCGCGCGCACCGCCCCCACCCCGTTCTCCCGCAGCGTCCAGTCGTCGTAGTAGCCCGCCTCCGGAACCTCCCGCCCCGCAATGAGGAAGAGCTCGTCGGCGGCGTAGCACCAGTGCTGTCCCCGTTCCCGCCCTGCCCGCTCCCGAATCCCCTCCGTCTGGCGCAGCGCCGCGGCCGCCTCGTCACGGCGCAGCGGCCGAACCGGACGCCCCAGGTTGTACCGCGTCAGCCCAACCGGCACTACCGACAGGGTGAGCACCCCCGGACCGAGGGCATAGAGGTCTCGAATGGTGCGGTCCAGCTCCCCGCCGTCGTTCCAGTCCGGGCACAGCACCAACTGCGTATGCACCCCCAGTCCCCCCGCGAGCAATTCCCGCAGCTGCTCCATGATCAGGCCCGCGCGCTCGTTCTTGAGAAGGCGAATCCTCACGTCGGGGTCGGTCGCATGAACGCTCACATAGAGCGGCGAGATACGCTGTTCAACCAGGCGGCGCAGCCCTCGCGGCCCCAGGTTGGTGAGCGTGACGTAGCTGCCGTAGGTGAAGGACAGGCGGAAGTCGTCGTCACGCAGCCACAGTGGGTCGCGCGCGTCCGGGGGGTTGCCGTCGATGAAGCAGAACACGCACTCGTTCGCGCATTCGCGGATCTTGTCCCGCGCCGGGACGATGCCCAGGGACTCGGAAGGGTTCCTCGCGATCTCGTACACCACGCGGTCGCCGTCCGGCCCCACGGCCTCCAGCTCGATCTCCTCTTCCGCGGTGCGGAACATGAAGTCAAGGCTGTCCCTTACCCGCTCCCCGTTGACCGTCAGGATCCGGGTGCCGATGCGGAGCTCCAAGGCTTCCGCAATCGACCCCCGCCCGATCTCACCGATTCGTACCAAGGTTCCGCGCCTCCCGCGCGTAGCAGGAAGCGAGTCTTCCCTGCCGGTTCAGCCGCGCCCTGCCCCCGCGGATCAGCGGTGGCGCGCGAGCATCTCCTGGAAGACAAGGGTGTTGCGCACCGGCTCCCAGGTCTGGCGCGTCGACAGCGAGTTCACCGTTACCAGCGTGGAGCTGGAGATCAGCGGCTCGAGAAGCTCCACTGCTCTCTCCACCTCTCCCAGCTCCGCATAGGTCTGAGCCCACCGGCGCCGTACCCCGGGCCGTTCGTCGTCGCTGACCGGCATCGACATGGCCTTGTCCAGCGCCGCGCGTGCGTCGGCAGTCCGGCCCGCGCGGGCCAGGTTGCGCGCGTACTGCCCCTGCCAGTTGGCCTGCGCATCCGGGTTATCCGGGAACTCAAGCGGGTTGCGGTCCCAGGCAGCGACGAGCTCCCCCCACAGGGTCCGCGACTCGTGCAGGCGCCCCGCCACCCGATGCACCCAGGCCTTCTCGGCCAGGCAGGCACAACGGTACAGCGAGTCGGGGTGGTTGGAGTCGAAACTCAGGATCATCTCATCGAATTCGCCTCCCTGCAGCAGCGCCGGGAAGTTGTTGGTCACCGATGCGATCTGCTGGGGCGTCATAGGGTGGACTTTCAGCGCTCGCCGAAAGGCCCGCTGCATGCCGTTCGCGCCCTTTCCGGATGCCAGTGCCTGGAAGATCATCTCCTGGACCCAGGTATCCTCGACCTGTTCGAGCGCCGTGGTGGCGCGCCCGAGCAAATCGTCGGCGGCGTCGAAATCTCCGAGCAGCCGGGCGGCGGACGCGCCCCGGAGGAGGATGTCGAGCTGCATGGAACCCTCGGCCGCCTCGATCCGGCGCATGAGTTCCTCGTTTGGGGTCTGTCCCGTCGCCGGCGAACCGGCCGCGAACAGGACAGCCACGAGAACCAGAGCTGAAAACCGCATGAGCCACCTCCCGGTGAAAATGAGGGAACGAGCCCCTGACTTGCTGTTGTTGCAGCAACTTGGCCGCTTCGGATAATAAAGATTGACGGGTGCGCGTGCCAGACTTGAAGACGCCGATCATCCAACCCGGCAATCCACGCCCGGCGGCTCCGGACGGGCGGACAAGCGGGAGACGGGACTCGAACCCGCGACCCTCAGCTTGGGAAGCTGATGCTCTACCACCTGAGCTACTCCCGCGAGCAGTCCGCCGTACCGTGCCCAACGACGGAAATTACCGGTTCCCGGCCCGGAACGAACCGTGGACCCGGAATCCCTCCGTGGATACGTCCGCTACCCCCTTGGCGGGATCACCTGGAAGTAATAGCCAACCACCTCCTGTTCGCTGACCAGGTCGGCCTGGAACGTCGTGACCTCGCCCGGTGCCGGGGCCTCCACCCGTTGAGTGGCCGTGCCCACCGTGGCACCGTCGTCTCCACTGAAATGCACCCGGACCGTTACCATGGTGCCGGCTTCCAGGCTCTTGTTGGTGAATTCCCCCACCACCGAGCCTCCGCCGTCAGCCCCGGGGACCAATTGGGCGTTGCCAATGCTGAATGCCAGGTTCTGCATGTCCTGGAGGTAGACCGCAGCTTCCTGGCCCTTGTCGGTCCCCGCCAGGCAACGCGCCGCGATCCGGTAGTTGTCCAGGTAATACGCATCGAGATCCAACAACGCCATGGCAGCGGGAACACAGGGCTCGAAGTCGTCCGCCAGGTTCAGCGTGTAAGCCCGCATGAAGGCGGCTTCACGGTGCTGCGGCGACACCTGCAGCACCTTTCCGAACGCCTCGGCGGCCCGGCCCAGATTGTCGCTGTTGTACAGCCCCACTCCGATGTTGTAGTACTCCCCCGCGCCAAGGTCTTCACCGGAGAGGAGGTTGTCATAGATCGCCTCGGCGGAATCGGGCATTCCGGCCTCGACCAGGACGGCAGCCCGGTTGGCCAGGATCTGGATGTCTCCCGGGTTGGATTCCAGGTACACGCCCAGATCGCTCGCGGCTTCAGCGAACCGTTCCTGCCCGGCCAGGAGGACCGTCCGGTTGATGACCACGTTCCTTTCGTATTCCGGGTACTCATCGCCCAACGCGCTGTCACTCTGCATGATTTCGATGGTGGCGGAATCCCGGAGCACTTCGAGGGCGGCCCCGTAGGCGTCAATGGCGTCGTCCACCCGCTCGAAGTCAGGGTAGACGGATGCCAGGTTGATCAGTGCCTGGGGGTAACGTCCGCCGTAGATGACCTCGGCGGCCTCCCACAGTTCGATACTCTGCGCCGTGTTGCCCGCATCCATCGGCTCGACGGCCGCGTTGAATGCCGCCCTCCATGCCTGATTGCGCTCGAACTCGATATCGGGCGCGTAGGGGGGATGCAGTTCCAACGCCTTGTTGTACAGAGTGTCCGCGGCTACGTAGTCCCACATGCCCGCCTGCGCCTGGGCCGCCTGATAATAGCCGATGGCATTCATGGGTTCTTCCGCAATCGAATTCAAGGCGGCGTCGAGGGCGTCCTGGAAACGCTCGGGGGCACCCAGCTGGGCCTGCGTCAGGTAGAGCCTCGCGCTGCGGGTGTAGTCGTTGTCCTCGAGTCCTTCTCCGCCACCACCGCCGCCGCCCCCGCCTCCGCCTCCTCCTCCGCTGGACGCGCAACCGGCAAGCGTGAGGGCACCCGCGGCCAACAGCATCGGTACGTACCGCGATCTGTTCACAACCATCCTCCTGATGTCGTTGAATTTCGCCCCGCTTTCCCCAACCGGTCAAAACGGGAATCGTCCACTCGGAGCAACATACGCAGTAACATAGGGGTCGTTGCAGGACCGGCCAAGTACCACCCCCCGCCACCCCCCTCCCCTGGCAGCCCGTGGAAAAACCCTCACGGCATTCGAGCGGCGATGCATCCGCGCTGGACCGCTTCGCTTCATCTGCTCACTATGTAAACGCGGCGTTACACTGTGTCATGTATAGTATACATTCTGCCCTCCCAAGGCTTCGCTCTGCGTTGCTCCTCGGGCGAATAGCGCTGCTATTCACCTCTCGTCGCGCCTTGCCAGCCCGGCGCCTCGCCGCTCTCGGTGCTCGCGGGACTTTGTCCACGGACTGCTGGTCACCGGGGCCGCGAATTCAGGTAGGTCAGTACCTTCACGCCCATCGCTTCGCTGAAACCGGGTATACGACCGATGTCGGCAGCGGTGGCCTCCTTCACGCCGCGCAGCGAACCGAAACGCGACAGCAGCGCCTGCTGCCGCCCGGGTCCGATTCCGGGAATGTCGCCCAATTCGGATCGCACGGTGCGGCGTGAACGCAATTTGCGGTTGTAGCGCACGGCGAACCGGTGCGCCTCGTCGCGGATCCGTTGCAGCAGGTGCAGCGAGCGCGCGGTGCGGGGCATCCGGAGACCTTCCGTGCGCCCCGGCAGGAACACCTCTTCGCGCTTCTTGGCCAGCGCCGCGACCGCAACCTGGTCCAGCCCGACGGCCGCAAGCGCCTCGCGCGCGGCCCCCAGCTGCCCCGCACCCCCGTCGATCAGCACCAGGTCGGGCAGCGGTCCCTCCTCGCTCAGCTTGCGCCGGAAGTACCTCCCGACAGCCTCCTTCATGGAGCGGTAGTCGTCGTTGCCGAAGTCCCCCCTGATCTTCATGTGCCTGTACCGGGACCTGCACGGCTCCCCGTTCTCGAAGAGCACCGCGCTGGCCACCGCCTCGGCGCCCTGGGTGTGCGAGATGTCGAAGCACACGATCAGCCGCGGGACGACCTTGAGCCCGAGACGGTCCTGCAGCTCGTACAGAACCTCATCGGTGTGGGGCCGCGCGATCTCTCCCGTCCTCACCTGTTCCGACAGCGAGTGGCGCGCGTTGGTGACGGCGAGCTCCACCAGTCTCACCTTCGCGCCCCTTTGGGGAACCCGCATCACTACCCTTCGCGCCGCCCGGTCACCAAGGATCTTCTCCAGCAGGGGGCGGTCCGCGAAGTCGGCGGGGAGCAGGATCTCGCGGGGAAGGTCGTCGGTCGCCTCCCTTCCGCGCGACAGGTAGGCGTGCGACACGGCCCTCGCCACCATCTCCGTATCCGTTTCGTCTTCGACCCCGGTCATGGCGAGCGTGTCCCGGCCCATCAGGACTCCGCCCCGGATCTGCAGCGTGACCACCGCGGCCAACTGGCCGTCCCGCGCGATGCCCACCACGTCCTGGTCACCGCCGCCGACCACATGGACCCGTTGCCGACGCGCGATCCCGTCCAGCCCGGAGAGGACGTCACGCAATAGTGCTGCTCTCTCGAAGTCCAACTCGGAGGATGCTTTATGCATTTCTTCCTCAACTTCCGCCTGAACTGCCGCCACATCGCCTCCGAGGATCCGCAGAAGGCGGTCGATCATGGCCCGATAGTCCTCCTCCGACTGGAGCCCGACGCAGGGGGCGGCGCACCGGCCAATATGATGGTCCAGGCACGGCCGCGAAGGAGCCTCGCGCGGCAGGTCGTAGCGGCAGGAGCGCACGCCGTGGGTCCGCTTGACCAGGTCGAGGGCACGGCGGACGCGGCCCACGGAGACGAAGGGACCGAAGTAGCGGGAACCGTCCTCGCGGACACGGCGGGTCACGTAGGCGCGCGGGAACGGCTCGTTGACGGTGACCTTGACGTAGGGGTACTTCTTGTCGTCGCGCAGCTGGATGTTGAAGCGCGGCTGGTGCTCCTTGATGAGGTTGGCCTCCAGGATGAGCGCCTCCTCCTCCGAAGCCACGACCAGCGTCTCCACGGTCGTGGCCGAACGGACCAGTTCGCGTGTCTTGATTCCGACGCCGCGGCTTCCGCCGAGGTACGAGCGCACGCGGACGCGCAGGGACTTGGCCTTCCCGACGTAGAGGACTTCCCCCCGTCCTCCGTGGAACAGATAGACGCCGGGCTCGGGTGAGAGACGCCCCACGGACTCCGCATCGAAGGGGATGCCGCGGGTCATCGCCGCCGCCCTCGCCGGTAGAGTTGTTGCAGCCTGGCGGGCGAAACTCCCAGCGCGTGCGCCACCCACAGATAGGTGATCGCGACGGGCAGGATCGTGGCCGCCGCGGCGAGGGCCGGGTGCACCGATGGAAGCAGCAGTTTGGGCACCAGTCCCACCGCTGTTGCCACCAGAGCCGCCAGCAGACAACGCGCAACCCGGGAACCGCCGAGCGACATCCCGGAAAGTCGCCCGGCCAGGCTTCGCCTCAGCAGCGCAAGCTCCAGCCAGGCGCCCACCGAGGCGCCCACCGCCAACCCCGCCGCCCCCAGCCCCAGTTCGCCCACGGTCAGGCGATCCAGCGGAAACATGAGCGCCACCCCCACCGCCGCCGAGACCGCGATCCGCGCATAGGCAATGCGGGCGGGGGTACGGGTGTTGCCGAGCGCATAGAAGGCCGAGGAAAGGACACGGGATGTCCCCGACGCGGGCAGGCCGAGGGCATACGCGGCCAGCACCACCCCCGCGGCAACCGCGTCCGCCTCCGCGAAGGCCCCGCCGGTGCGGAAGATGGCCATGACCTCCTCGCGGAAGACGAGGTAGCCCGCGGTGATGGGGATCATCCAGAAGAGCACCGTCCCCACCGCGCGTTCCGTCCGTTCCCGCACGGCCTTCACCCCCGCGGCGCGGTCGCGGGACATTTCGGGCAGTTCGGCGGCCGCGACCGACATGCCGAAGAGCGAGACCGGGAGCAGGTACAACGCCTGTGCGTAGCCCAGCACACCCACGGCTCCGGGGGCCAGGCGCGAGGCCAGGTTCGTGTCGACGAGCGCGCTCAGGTTGACCGCTCCCCGCGCCGCCATCACCGGCACGAAATTGGTCACGATCTCGCGCACCCCCGTGATCCGGGTGCTGATCGAGGGCACGACATGTTTCAGGAAGCGAACCAGGAACGGAAGCTGGAAGAGGAGTTGCAGGACACCACCCGCCAGTGCGCCCCACGCCATGGCGAAGATCAGATCCGCGCCGAGGATCCCCCGCCCCGCCGCCGCCACCACGGCCACGATCATGGCCAGGTTCCAGAGCGCGGGAGCCACGTAGGACACGAAGAAGCGCCGGTGGCTGTTCAGGATTCCCAGCGCCCACGCCGACACGACCAGCACGCCCGCCATGGGAAACAGCAGCCGGAGGAGCGAGACCAGGATGTCGGCTCGCCCGTCAACGGCGAAACCGGGAGCGATCAGCGTTGCCAGCCATGGGGCCGTCCACGCGCCCAGAGCCGCCAGCACCCCCGCCACCGCGGCCAGAAGCCCCAGCACCGCCCCCGCCGCCCGTCCCGCCTCCTCTTCACGCCCCTCTTCCAGCAACCGGACGTACACGGGGATGAACGACGCGCTCAGCGTCCCCTCGCCCAGAAGGTTCTGCAGGACGTTCGGGATCCGGAGCGCCGCCCGCCACGCGTCCGCGAGCGCCCCGGTCCCGAAGTGGTGGGCGAAGACGATCTCGCGTGCGAACCCGAAGATCCGGCTGACGAGAATGCCCGCCGCTACGCTGGAAGCCGCCAAGGGGCGCTAATTCGGGTCGGAGGCCCCGGTCCCGCCGCCGGGTGGAAGTGCATCGGGATCGGTGTGTTCGGCGAGCAGCTTCTGGAGAAACTGGCTTTCCTCCTCGAGGCGGCCCATTTCCTTCCCCAGACGCTCCAATTCGCTCTCGAGATACACGAGACGGTCATGCGACCCGTCGTCGCCCAGCGCCCGTTTCCCGCGCTCCAGCCGCCTGGCGATCGCCTTGCCCACGTCCGAATCCAGGACGATCGCAAGGATCGGGATCAGAAGCACCAGAATGACGATCAATGGAACCATGGGTCTAAGCTACGCTGTCCGTGCCCGGGGTGGCAAAGTCCCCTCCTGCCCGCGCCGGGTCGATCCGGGTACCGATGTGGTGGCACGCGAGGGCCGGGAATTCCGGTCCATACCTCATCAGGTACTGCAGGGGACACAGGATTCGGTCCTGGGGCTTGCCACCCGGCCAGAGATTGACGTGGGCCTTGGCGATCTGGACGCGGGTCGTTTCGGCGTTTCGCTTGACCGCCCGAACGATCTTCTTTTCGAGGGCTCCGAGCGCGGCCAGACCGGTGTTCCTGGCCTTCATGACGGCGCCGCGCAGTGCCGGGTCGACGGTGGCCGCGGCGTCGGCCAGTTCGCCGCCCATCGACTCCACGGCCCCGCGCCAGCGCACGGTCGCGTCCCGCACCTCCCCGGGCAGCCGGTCGCGTGCGAAGCGGCTCAGGAGCGCCTCGATGTCGCGCACATCGCCGGTCGCGAGTTCGAACTTCTCCAGGACCTTTCGCACTTTGTTCTCCACCGCCATGAGCGACCCGCGCGGGGCCACGACGGGCATGCCGGTCCCGTGGCGGCGGAACAGGCCGCCGAGTTGTGCGAAATACGCCAGCTCACCCGGTCCTCCGACGTAGGCCAGCGTCGGAAACAGAACGCTCTCGACAACAGGGCGGAGAAGCACATTGGGGGAGACGGAACCGGGATCGTTGTCGATGAGGTCGAGGACACGGCGCCGCGAGAGTTCCCCATGTGATCGCCTGAGCAGGAATCCTCCGTCCGTGCTCTGCAGCCGTTCACGACCGTGGTGCAGGTCAACGAGGAGATTGGCGGCGCCGGGGATGAACGGCACCTGCAGTCCGTAGCCGTGGCCCCGCAGGGCATCGGCGGTCTCCGCCAGGACGCTCTCACTGGCCACCGGGTCTTCCGCCTCGGCCCGGAACACCGGTTTGCAGGCTTCCTTGAGCGCCGGGCTTCCCGCATCGACGAGACCGATGGGCGTTTCCCGCAGCAGCTCCGACATCCAGCCGCGGAAGGCCGAGGCCATCGTGGCCCGTGGCTGGTAGGCGTCGCGGAGCAGCGCCATGTACCGCGCGTGGAAGTCGTTCGGGGGGAATGCCTGCGCGAGCCGGTCCAGGGCTGCCTCGACGGCGGGGCCCAGCGGCGTACGTCCCAGGGGGCGCGGGGGTCCCTCGGGCGCGGGGCCCAGGGTCAGGCGCACGAGCCGGTTGGACCCGTCCACGACATGGGTATGGTTCGCTTCCTCCCAGTCGTGGTCGTCCGAGGCCACCCAGAAGAGGGGCATGACGGGGCGAGCCAGCAGTTTCTCCAGCTCTACCGCGAGCTGTGCGGCGGTGAGTGCCTTGTACAGGCTGTACAGGGGCCCCCCGAAGAGTCCGGGCTGCTGTCCGGTGGTGACGAAGTACCCGTTCTCGGCCACGACCCGGCGGAGCAACTCCTTCGCGGAAGCTCCCACCGGCCGGACGACCCTTTCGGCGGTGGTGAATGTGTCGCTGCTCCGTGCCAGGTCCAGCTCCTCCGCTTTGCGGCGGTAGGTTTCGGCCCGGTACGGTGAACCGCGGTAGAAGTAGTTCGCGGCTTCCACCCCCGCGAGGTAGTCCCCCGTCAGGCGCGATCCGCCAAGCGGCCGGGGCAGCAGCTTCACCGGGCTCACCCGGACGCTCCGGCAAGCACGATGTAGCGGGGTGATCCAGGCGAATAGGGTGAGCAGTCGTACCCCCCGAAGGTGGGGCCCGGAGTCAGCCCCGCGCTTGCCAGCATGGCATTGAGATCCTCGGGCCGGTACATGCGCACGCGCTCCACGAACTCCCGCACCGGCGCATCGCCCCGGGCCACGATGCGGATGCGCTTCTCGATGATCCGTCCGCCGTCGGCAAGGCGCCGCTCCTGGACCACCTGCATGCCGGACACCGTGCGGCGGTCCTCCGTCTTCAGGTGCGCCACAACCTCGGTGGCGTTCAGAAAGTCGAGCAGATACCAGCCGCCGGCTCTGAGCAGCCTTCGTGCCTCCCGGAGCGCCCCGAGGTCGTCGTCCTCCTGCTCGAAGTAGCCGAACGAGGTGAAATAGGAGGTCACCACATCGAAGCTGGCGTCCCGAAACGGGAGGCGTCGCATGTCGGCCTGCACGAGCGCGCAATCGGGGATCGCGGCCCGGGCGGCCTCGAGCATCCTCGGCGACAGGTCCAGCCCCGTGGCGCGGTAGCCGATACGGAGCATCTCCGCCAGGTGCCGGCCCGGCCCGCACCCCACGTCCAGAACCCGGGTGCCCGGACCCAGACCGGTTGCGTCGCGCAGGAGCCTGACCGCACGCCGCCCCTCGGCACGATCGCGATGCGGGTACAGCGCCAGGTACTCGCTGCCGAACCAGTCGCGAAACCAGGGGTTGCGGCTCACTTGGGTCTCACCGTGATCCCTTGTGGTAGGGTTGGTTTCCGAGGATCGTCCCCGCCCGGTAGAACTGTTCCGCCAGCACAAGCCGGGCGAAGTCATGAGGAAGGGTGAAGGAGGACAGGGAAAGATGCAGCCCGCACTCGTCCTTCAGGCCCGGGTCGAGCCCGAAAGCTCCGCCGACGAGGAAGTGGACACCCTTGGCCGGGGTCCGCGCAACCCCTTCGAGCCACCGGGCCAGCTCCGGCGACGTAAACCGCCGGCCCTCGCGCATCACGGCGACTCGGTCGAAGCCCGGGCGGAGTCGGGCCCTGATGTTGGCCGCTTCCCTGCGCATGACCTCGGTGGCCGCTTTGCCGCGTGCCTGCCGCACCTCGGCGACCTCCATCCGCCAGTACCGCGCCGCCCGCGCCTCGTACTCGGCGATCGCCGTGCCGAGCGACCCGGCCTTGCCGACCACCACGACCGAGATCTTCACAGCCTGTTCACCACGCCTTCCAGGGCCGTGAGGAGCGTCCCCCTGGGTTGTCCCTCGGCGCGAAGCCCCACCGCCACGGCCTGATCGGCCAATTCGCGATGGCGGACCAGCTTGACGGCGTCCTTTTCCGTGCAGACGATGGTCCGGCCGTTGCGGCGGCCGAGCAGCGCGTCCACATCCTCAACCGTGTATTCGTGGTGGTCCGGGTAGGAGACCAGCTCGACCTGCGCCGCGGGCAGTAACCGGCCGACACCGGCGGCGAATGCGCGGGGGCGGGCGATCGAACAGACCGCCAACACGTTCTCGCGAGGCGCGTTCGCCGGGTCTCCGGCCAGATCGCTCCAGTCACCCATGGTCATCTCCACTTGCAGAACCGGCACTCCGGGCGCCACCCGCGCCAATCTCTCTCTCCAGGCCTGCACCGCACCCCTGTCGGCGGTGCGGTGGGTCAGGAGCACATGGGAGGCGCGCCGGGCCGCACCGAGAGGTTCGCGATAGCGTCCACGCGGAAGCATCCGCACCCGCCACGGATCTTCGGCGGCCACCAGGAGGATGTCCAGCGTCCGCGCCAGACGGCGGTGCTGGAACCCATCGTCCACAAGGGCGAGCCGGTATCCCCCCTCCCCCGCCACCCGCACCCCCTCACGCCGGTCCGCTCCCACGAACACCGCCTCCTCCCCAAACCACCGCCGATACAGCCCCACCTCGTCGCTCCCATACCCCCGCACCACCACGGCCACCCGCACACCCCTCCGCCGGAACCAGTCCCCAAGCCACCGTAAGACAGGCGTCTTACCCGTCCCCCCCACGGTCAGATTCCCGACCGAGACCACCGGGATCGGCGGTGCGGGCAGCCGTTTCCGCCCGTACCAGCGACTCCGCACCGCGACGGCGGCCCGGAAAGCCAGCTCCGCGGGCCCCAGCGCCGCACCGAGCAGCCGGACCGCGCGTCGGGGCTCGTCACCCGCCCAGAGTTCGCTCACGAGACCGCGCAGCCGCCCCGCCATCAGTCTCCCGCACCGTCTTCGGCCTCGCGCAACATCTCCTCCGCAAGATCCACGACCCGCGCCGAGGCCCCCGGCGACCCCAGCGCGTCACGGATCGTCCTCAACCCCCCAACCATTGTCTCGCGTTCGGCGGACAATCGGTCCAGAAGAGGTTCCAGGGCGTCGGCCACCGCAGGAGGCGACATTCCCCCCTGGATGAACTCGGGCACGACCCGGCCACCCGCGACCAGATTGGCAAGGGCGACATGAGGAATCCGAACCAGGCGCCGGGCCAGCAGGAACGTAACCGGATGGGTGATGTAGGCGACCGCGAAGGGCATTTCGGCCAGGGCGGCCTCCAGCGTGCTCGTCCCCGACTTCACCAGCCCCGCGGTGGCGAGCGCTCTGAGCGAGTGGGCGTCCTCGGTCGTGGGAAACGGAAACGGCCGGTACGCGGAGCCGGCCAGCGAGGGGACCCTGCTGACGACCACCGCGAGGTCCGGCACGCGTCGCTGAAGCTCGTGAGCCGTCGCGGTGAAGGGGCCGGCGTGGCGTCGCAACTCCTGTTCGCGGGATCCCGGGAAGAGCGCCAGGACCGGCGTCCCCGGCTCTATACCGAGACTCCGGGCCAGCGACTCGGGGTTCGCTCGGACTTCTTCATCCAGCAGCGGGTGGCCCACGAAACGGGCACGCCCTCCATGCGCCCGGTAGAGTGGTGGCTCGAACGGAAGGATGAGGGCGATCCGGTTTGCCAGCCGGGACAGCCGCTCGGCGCGTCCCGCCTTCCACGCCCACACCTGGGGCCCGATGTAGTACAGCACAGGAATCCCCCGCCTCGCCGCCTGTGCGGTGATCCTCAGATTGAGGCCGGGATAGTCGATCGGGATCACCAGGTCCGGCGAATCCATCCGCAGCAACCCCACCAGCCGTCTCTCGAGCCGCCGGAAGAAGGGCAGCCTCCCGAGCACCTCCACGAAGCCCATCACGGCCAGTTCGTCGAGATCGGCGAGCAACCGCACCCCGGCCCCGGCCATTCCGCCACCACCCAGCCCGACCATCTCCACATCGGGCCACCGGCGGCGGATTTCGCGGGCGACGCGCGCACCGTGGGCATCACCGGAAGCCTCACCCGCCAGGATCATCACCTTGCGGAGGCGGGGAGTGCCGCCGGCCACCTGCTGGGGCACCAAGGGGCTACCCGGTCAGAAGGCGCGCCCGAGGTACCAGATGATGACGAGCACGACGGCGAAGAGGAGGAAGAGGCTGGTCGGGGATTTCCCCTTCTTCGCGTCTATCCACTCGCGCTTACGTTGACGCCGAACGCGTATGAGCGACATGGTCCTCAATCTGTTGTTCGATGGCCAGGGAGAGTTCAAGTGCACGCCGTCCATCCTCGCCGGTTACAGGCGGCGGCGCCAGACCCATGACCGCATCCCGGAAGGAAGCGACTTCCGCCACGAGGGGCTCCGTTCCGTCGCCCGTAACGGGGATCCGCTCCACGATCGAGGCCAGTCCGGCCAGCGACGGCACCCCGGCCGGGAGGTTCGGCCCGTCCAGCACCGACACGCCTTCTCTGAGCCGGTAGAACTCGCCGCGGCCGGCCGCCAGGTCCAGCGACAGGTAGCCGGAACGCTGCCACACCCTCAGCTTCCGGACCCGTGCGACCGAGACCCGGCTCGCGGTGAGGTTCGCGACGGCCCCGCCCTCGAAGGCCAGCCGGGCGTTGGCGATGTCCACGTGCCGGGTGAGCACGGGGACTCCGGCGGCGGCCAGCTCCGTCACGGGCCTGCCGACGAGACTGCAGAGAAGGTCGACATCGTGGATCATGAGGTCGAGCACCACCGCGACGTCCAGCGAGCGGGGGGTGAAGGGCGCCAGCCGGTGGGATTCCACGAAGAGGGGCCGCTCCAGGTACGGACGCGCCGCCACCAGGGCCGGGTTGAACCTCTCGACGTGCCCGACCTGCAGCACCACGCTCCTGTCCGCGGCCTCGGCGATCATCCGGTCCGCGGCGGCGATCCCGGGCGCCATCGGCTTTTCGACGAACACATGGACGCCGGCGCGAATCGCCTCGATGGCGACCGCTTCATGCGAGGCGGTGGGGACGGCCACCACCACCGCGTCGCTCACGTCGAGCAGATCCGCAAGCGACGACATCACCCGAACCCCGAGTTCGTCCCCCACGACCCGGCTGCGATCTCCGTCCGTGTCGAAGATGCCGGCGCACGCCACGCCGTCGAGGTCGCGCACCACCCGCGCGTGATGCCTTCCCAGCGCTCCCACTCCGACGACACCGACCGAGGGCCTCGGCGCCCGCGGTGCGACTTGCGGTTTATCCACGGACTTTATCTAGAAGATGATGCCGCGTTCGCTGTTACGAATGAAGTCGAGGAAATACCCCACCTCCGGACACATCAGCTCCGGATCCTCGGTGACCTTCCCCAGCGCCCGGGAGAGGTGCCATTGGGACTGGAAGAGAACCCGGTAGGTCCGCTTGAGTCGCCGGCGCACCTCGGGGGAGAAACCGTGCCGGTCCAGTCCCACCGTGTTGAGCCCGTAGAGCTTGGGCGAGGGATTGCCCGTGGCCCTGCAGAAAGGGGGCACGTCCCGGTTGATCCTGGACCCGCCGCCGACGAAGGCGTGAGCCCCGATGCGAACGAACTGGTGAATGGCGACCAGGCCGCTCACATTGGCCCAGTCCTCGATCGTGACGTGTCCGGCCATGTTCGTGGCGTTGGAGAC
Organism: Longimicrobiales bacterium; assembly: GCA_965208295.1. Taxonomy (GTDB): domain Bacteria; phylum Gemmatimonadota; class Gemmatimonadetes; order Longimicrobiales; family Gaopeijiaceae; genus Bin94. Next base: position 4,861,165 of record OZ242328.1, read on the forward strand.
GATCACGTGGTTGCCGATTTCGCAGTCGTGCGCGATGTGGCAGTAGGCCATGAGCAGGCAGTCCGAGCCCACCGTGGTGCGACCCGCCGCGGCCGTGCCCCGGTTGAGGGTCGCGAACTCGCGGATGACCGTGCGGTCTCCGATTTCCAGGTGGGTCTTCTCGCCTTCGTACTTCAGGTCCTGCGGATCGGTGCCCAGTACGGCGCCGTTGGCTATCCGGCAGCTGACCCCGACCGTGGTGTCCTTCTCGATCAGCACGCGCGGGCCCACGTGCGAATTCGCCCCGATCCGCACGCCGGGTCCGATGATGGCATAGGGGCCGACCTGGACACCCGGCCCCAATTCGGCGTCCCGATCGACGATCGCGGTGTCGTGGATGCCTACCGTGGCGCGCTGTGTGGTGGCCGCGCTCCTCATCGGTCCACGATCCGGGCCATCATTTCGGCTTCGGCGACAACCTTTCCGTCCACCATTCCCTTCCCTTTCATCTTGCAGACACTCCGGCGGAGATTGACCATCTCCACCTCGAAGAGAACCTGGTCTCCAGGAGTGACCGGTTTGCGCCACTTTACGTTATTCAGAGCCATGAAGTAGACGACCTTGTTCCGGGGGTCCTCGACCGAATCCATCAGCAGAAGACCGCCGACCTGCCCCATGGCCTCGATGATTAACACCCCGGGCATGATCGGATGATCCGGAAAGTGGCCGCGGAAGAAGGGTTCGTTGATCGTCACGTTCTTGAGTCCGACGATCCGCTTCCCCGGCTCGAACTCGACGACGCGGTCGACAAGCAGGAACGGATAACGGTGCGGAAGAACGTTCATGATCTCCGTGATATCGATGCCGTCCGCTCTCCGCCGCCGGTCATGCGCAGCCCGGATCGCGCGCGCCAGGGCGATGTTCCCCCGGTGGCCGGGACACTCGGTCACGACATGGCCGCGGAACCTGCCTCCCAACAGAGCCAGGTCGCCCACGATGTCCCCGACCTTGTGGCGCAGGAATTCGTCGGGGTAGCGCAGCTCGTCGTTCATCACGCCATCGCCGTCGAGCACAACCGTGTTGGCCAGGGATGAGCCCAGGGCCAGTCCGCGGGCTCGCAGCGCCTCGGCGTCCTCGTGGAAGCCGAAGGTACGGGCGCGGGCCAGGTCGTACCCGAATTGCCGGCGGTCGATGATGAACCGGCCTTGCTGGCAACCGATCGCCGCATGGTCGAACTCGATGGTGGCGGATATGCGGTAGCCGTCGTCGGGAAGGGCCACGTAGGAGGCTCCGTGATCGTCCTCGATCGAGATCGGGTCCCAAACTTCGACGATCTCCGCGTCGGCTTTCTGCGCCTCCCTCCCTGCCTCCTCGATCGCGCTCATATACGGGGCAAAGCTGCCATCCAGGATGGGCACCTCCGGCCCGTTCAGTGCCAGTGTCGCGTTGTCCACCTCAAGGGCGGCCAGGGCCGCCAGCACATGTTCCACCGTGAGGACCTCCACGCCCCCGGCGCCCACGCTGGTGCCGAGTTCCGTCGCGGTGACGTGATCCAGGTCCGCCGGAATGGGCGGGGTGTCGGGGAGGTCGGTCCGTACAAAGGCGATGCCCGTGTTGGGGAGGGACGGCCTGATCGCGATCGTCGCCGCCTCACCCGTATGAACCCCGATTCCCTCGAGCGTGATGTCGCGCGCGATGGTGTGCTGGTTGCGATCGGCCATCAGGCGCCGTCCCTCTCTGCGAGCCGGCGTTCGAGGCGGCCCATGCGGCGGACCAGTTCGGGGAGCTTCATCAGGCTGGCCATGGCCCTGAGGTAGGTCTTGTGGTCGCGGGCCGGGTATCCGGAGACCACCTGCCCGGGCTCGACGTCGCCGATCACCCCCGCCTGCGCGGCGATCCGTGCGCCGGCGCCGATCCTGAGGTGGCCCGAGATGCCGGCCTGACCTCCCAGCGCGACCCCCGCGCCGGTCCGCGTGGACCCGGCCACGCCTACCTGCGCCACCAGCATGGACCGGGGGCCGATGGTCACGTTGTGGCCGATGTGGACCAGGTTGTCGAGCTTGGACCCCGCTCCGATCACCGTCCGCCCGATCGAACCCCTGTCGATCGTGCAGTTCGAGCCGATCTCGACATCGTCCTCGACCACGCAGCCGCCCACCTGTGGCACCTTCCGGTGTTCCCCGCCGGACGTAACATACCCGAAGCCGTCGACCCCGATGCTGCTGCCCGCGTGCACGACGACCCGGTCACCCAGAACCGAGCCTTCGTAGAGCATGCAATTGGGGTACAGGACGGTCTCCGCTCCGATGACGACTCCCTCGCCCACGAAGCAGTTCGCGCCGATTCGCGCTCCTTCGCCCAGCGTTGCACCGGCGCAGATGACGGCATGGGGACCCACGCCGGCACCGTCGGGAATCACCACGGACGGATGGATCACCGCGGTGGGATGCACGCCACGCTCCCGGGGCGGCTCCGGGTGAAGCAGGGGAAGCAGGTCGAGGAGCGCCGCGTGCGGATCCGCCACCACCACCCGGTCGACGGGCCCGCCATCGAGCCCGCACAGCGCCTCCGAGACCAGGAGCGCCCGGCCTCCGCACCCGGACAAATCGGTCGCGTAACGCCGCTCAGCGAGCATTGCGAGGTCACGGTGTCCGGCGTCGTGGACGGGAGAGATCCGCTCGAAGGTCAGGGACTCGTCACCGACCACGCGGCCGCCGGTCGCCTCGGCGGCCTCCGCCAACGTCATGAGCCGTCTTCGGACCCGCTTCTGGCCTGAAGCCGGGTCAGGACTTGTTGGGTGAGATCGAGCGCGGGGTCCGCCACCAGAATGGCCTGCACGGTCACGTCCAGGATCAAGCCGTAGTTGCCCTCCACGCGGATCTCCTCGAGCACACTCCGTATCGCCTCGTTGATGGGCGTGAAAACCTCTGTCGTACGCTGAGCGGCCAGTGCCTGCAGCTGCTGGCCTCTCTCGTCTATTGCAGACGCCTGGGCTTGCAACTCCTGCCCGCGCTGCTGCCGGGCTTCGGGCGTCATCGTCACCTGCTGCTGCTCGAACTCGGCAGACGCCTGCGCAAGGCTGGCGTTGAGCTGGTCCATTTCGGCCTGATACCCCGCCAGCGTCGCCTGCAACTGCCTGTCGGCTTCCTGCGCCGGGCCGTACTCGGCCAGAACCTGGGCGCTGTTGATGTAGCCCACTTTGGTTCCCTGCGCGCCCAGGGGGCTCGCAAGCAGCAGGGACAGGGCCACGGCCGCTCCCAAACGGGAAATGCTCATCACTCTCGACTCCTTCGATTCGATTCGGATTCAGGCCGTCCCGCCGGTTGCAGGGACGGCGACTTGTAGTACCGCTGAAATGTGGACCCTGGAAACCTGGCGCCCACCTAGAAATTCGGACCCATCTTGAAGTGTAGCTGCCACCCTGGCTGGGGCTTGTCGAAACCGTATGCGTAGTCCAGCCCGATGGGACCGAAGGGGGTCACCAGCTGGACTCCGAAACCGGCGCCACGGAAGAGCCTGGAAGTGTTGATGTCCCGCGGGCCGCGCCAGAGGTTGCCGACATCGTAGAACGCCGACATGCCGAGGTTGGAATTGATCACGGCCTTGTACTCCGCAGTGGCCGAAAAATACGCGTTCCCCAGGCGGTCGACCTGGGAAATCCCGCCCGCGCTTCCCTCGGGATAGTAGCCGCGGGGGGTGATCGTAGTCTCGTCGTACCCCCGCAGGACCTCGCCGAACTGCACGCCCCCCATCCAGAATGACTCGAAGGGGAATCCGGACGCGTCTCCGAAGAGTGCGCCGCCCTTCATCCCCAGGCCCAGGGCGAACTGAATGCCTGCCGAGCTGGGGCCTTCGCCGCCCACCTTGCCGACGGGGATCACCCATTTTGCCTCGGCGGTCTGCTTGATGAAGTCTCCGGCACCGCCCAGAGGGCCCCCGTTGAGTTCGACGTTCCAGGTCTGGCTCGATCCCGAAGTCGGGAACAGCGGATGGTTCAGCGTCTGCCGCGTGATCCCGAGCAGGAGCGAACTCAGAATTCCGGGGGGCAATCCGAAGACGGAGGTGTCGTCCGACCTCCGGAACGACTCGTAGCTGGTGCGCGAAAGCGAGTAGCCGACGAAGAACCTGGTGCGCAGCGACCCGGGGATCGGCAGGCCGAAGCGCGTCACGAACCCGGCGCGCCGCCTGCGGCCGGTGGCGAACTGGTAGAAGCGGTCGGTCGAGTTGAAGAGCGAAAGCGAGCCACTCACCGTGGACTGGAAAAGGGCCGGGTCGGTAAAGCTGAGGGTGAAGCTGTTGATGTAGCGCCCGAAATCCCAGCGAACGCTGCCGGCCTTTGCCTGTCCGAACAGGTTGGGCTGGTCGTACCCCAGGAACCCCGACAGCCCCACCCCGCCGCCGACCGCCGTGCCGAACTGCACCGAGCCCGTCTGCTTCTCGGCGACGTTGAATACGATGTCCACGTCTCCGGTCTCCGTGATGCGAATGTCGGGGACATCCAGCGGCGTCTCGAAGAAGCCCAGGGACTGGATGTTCTGGTAGGATTGCAGCACGAGGGCCTGGCTGTAGACATCGCCGGGCAGGAGGAAGATCTTGTCGCGGATGACGCGGTCGTAGGTGAAGTCGTTTCCCGCGATGATGACGCGGTTGATGTACGCCTGTTCGCCCTCCTCGATGCGCCAGCCGGCGCTGACCAGGTTCGGTGCGGCCCCTGGCCAGGTCGCCGGCTCATAGTAGGGCTCGACCTGGGCGAAAAGGTAGCCTTCGTCGCTGTACAGTGCCCGCACCTGCGCGGCCGCCTCGTCGAAAGCCACCACATCGAAGACCTGGCCGACGCCCTGCGACGTTGCTTCGCCGAATCCCAGCATCTCGAAGATGCCTTCCGACTCCTCGGTGAAAAACTGGCGCAGCTGATCGTCATCGAAGGCGGTGTTCCCTTCGATCGTGAACTCCCCCAGGCGGTACTGGGGTCCCTCGCTCACGTGTACCTCAATGCGGGCCTTCCCGGTAGAGGGGTCCACGATGAGCGTGTCATTCACCACCTCGAAATCCAGATACCCGGCCTGCGCGTAGTGGTCGGGCAGCGTCTCCTGCAGATCCAGCTGGAAGTCGATGTCGTCGTAGTTGCCGTCGCGGAACCAGAAGAAGGCTTCCGGCCTGGTGTTCATGGCGCCGCGAAGCTCTTCGTCGGTGAAGTACCAGTTGCCCGTGAACCCGACCTCGGCGATGGTCACGCGCTGGCCCTCTTCCACCTCGAGCAGGACATCGACGCTGCCTTCGTCCCCCGGCACCGGCTGGATGCGCGGCTCGATCCGGACGAAGGGGACGCCGCGGCGGCGCAACTCTTCGCGGATGAAACCCTCGGCCCGGGCGATCCGGTTGCGCGACAGCGGGGCATCCTCCTCCAGTCCGGCTTCTTCGACGACGTTGCTCTGCGAGACGGACTCCAGACCTGTAATGCGCACGAGCCGCATGATGGGCCGCTCGACGACTTCCAGAATCAGGATGTTCCTGCCGGTCGACTCGTCAAGACTGACCGAGATGTCGTCGTAGTTGCCCGTGGCCCACATGTTCTTGATGGCGCGGCCGATGTCGAGCCAACTGGTCAGGCTTCCGGCCTGGATCCCGGAAGCGCCGATCACATCCTCGGGCACGACACGCACCGCGCCGCGCGCCACCAGGGAATCGATGCGAACCAGACCGGTGGCCGGGTCCTGGGCGCGGGCCGCCAATGGGGACAACAAGGCGAGCAGCAGCCCCGCAAAGAGCGCCCTTTCCGCCGTTCCGAATCCTTCGCGTTGGTATCGTATCATGTTTTGCTCGGAGAGGCGGCCCCGAGTGCGAGGGCCTCTCCGTCCTCCGTGACGTCGGCTTCGATTTCGTCGCCGGCACCGAACTCGGCCATGAGGAGCTTCTCGGACAGCGGTTCCTCGAGGAAACGCCGGATCGCTCTCTTGAGCGGCCGGGCACCGTACCTCTCGCTGTAGCCGTTCTCCACAAGGAATTCGACCGCCGGCGGTGTCAGGCTGAGCGACATCTCACCCTGCGCCAGCCGCTCCTGCAGGTCGCCCAGGAGGATGTGCACGATCTGCCCGATATCCTCGCGGCTAAGCGGGTGGAATACGATGGTATCGTCCACCCGGTTCAGGAACTCGGGGTTGAAGGTCCGGTTGATCTCCTCGTTGACCTTGTCGCGCATGTTCTCGTAGCCGGAGCGGGCGTCCGCCTGCTGGAAGCCCAGCCCGCCCTTCGCGATGTTCCTCGCGCCCAGGTTCGAGGTCATGATGAGGACTGTGTTCTTGAAGTCGATCACGCGCCCGTAGTTGTCGGTCAGGTGGCCCTCGTCGAGGACCTGCAGGAGGATGTTGAAGACATCGGGGTGGGCCTTTTCGATCTCGTCAAGGAGCACGACGGAGTAGGGACGGCGTCTTACAGCCTTGGTCAAGGTCCCTGAATCATCGTAGCCCACGTACCCGGGCGGCGCGCCGATGAGACGCGACACCGAGAACCGCTCCATATATTCGCTCATGTCGACCCGGATCAGGGCCTCCTGGTCCGCGAAGAGGAACTCGGCCAGGGTACGTGCAAGCTCGGTTTTACCTACCCCGGTCGGTCCCGAGAAGATGAAGGAACCGATCGGACGGTGCGGGTCCTTGAGGCCCGCGCGGCTCCGCCGGATGGCCCTGGAAATAGCCGTGATCGCCTGGTCCTGCCCGACGACCCGCTTGTGAAGCTCGGCCTCCATGTTGACCAGGCGCGCGGTCTCGGCCTGCCGGATTCGCGTGACCGGAACGCCGGTCCAGCGGCTGACGATGAACGCGACATCCTCCACCGAGATCTCGGGCCGGAAACGCCTGCGCTCCTCCTTCCAGGCCTCCTGTTCGTCGCGGATGCGCTGCTGCAGGGCGCGTTCCTCGTCGCGAAGCTGGGCGGCCCGTTCGAAGTCCTGGTCCCGGATCGCGGCCTCCTTGCTCTCGATCAGGCCCGACAGCTGCGTCTTCAGCTCTTCGACCTCGTCCGGCGGCACCTGGCTGGCAATGCGGGCGCGGGCCCCGGCCTCGTCGATCACGTCGATGGCCTTGTCGGGCAGAAACCGATCGGTGATGTAGCGGTCCGCCAGCCGCGACGCGTGGGCCAGCGCATCGTCGGGGATCGTGATCTTGTGGTGGTCCTCGTAGTGGCCTCTGAGCCCGGCCAGGATCGCGATGGTTTCGTCGACGGTAGGGGGATCCACGATGACCGGCTGGAAGCGGCGCTCCAGCGCCCCGTCCTTTTCGACGTACTTGCGGTACTCGTTCAGCGTGGAGGCACCAATGCACTGGAGCTCTCCCCGCGCCAGCGCCGGCTTGAGCATGTTGGATGCGTCGATCGCCCCTTCGGCGGCGCCCGCGCCCACCAGCGTGTGCAGCTCGTCGATGAACAGGACCACGTTGCGGTTGGTGGAGATCTCGTTCATGACCGCCTTGAGGCGTTCCTCGAACTGCCCGCGGTACTTGGTGCCGGCGATCACCGCGGCCATGTCGAGCGCGAGGACCCGGTGGTCGCGTAGGCTCTCCGTGACCTCGCCCCGGGCGATCATCTGGGCAAGCCCTTCCACGATGGCGGTCTTCCCCACCCCGGGTTCACCGATGAGCACGGGATTGTTCTTCTTCCGGCGGCAGAGGATCTCGATCAGACGCTCTATTTCGGTCTCGCGCCCGATCGTCGGGTCCAGCTCTCCCTGGCGCGCCAGTCCCGTCAGGTCTCGACAGAAGTGATCCAGCGCCGGGGTCTTCGATTTCCGTTCGCCGCGGGACGGTGCGCCACCCGGAACCGGGCTGCCGCCGCCGCTGCCGATCCCGCCCGCGGTTGCCGATGTTCCCGAACTGACGTCCGACCCGAGCACCTTCTGCGTCTCGGCGCGGGCCTCGTCGATGGTCACTCCGAGCGAGTTCAACACCTGGGCGGCGATTCCCTTGCTCTCGCGGAGCAGCCCCAGCAGGAGATGCTCCGTGCCGACATAGGAGTGATTGAGTTCGTGCGCTTCCGACATGGCGAACTCCAGCACGTTTCTGGCCGGCGATGTATACGGCAATTCGCCCAGAGCGATCGTGGCCTTACCCTTGCGCACCGACTCCTCGACCCGCTCGTGGACCCGGTCCAGATCCACGCTCAGATTCCCAAGTACGTGAGCCGCCACTCCCTCTCCCTCGCTGATGAGCCCGAGCAGAATGTGCTCGGTACCCACATAGTCGTGCTGCAGCCGGATCGCCTCCTGGCGAGCCATCGAAAGGACCTTTCGGACTCTCTCCGTAAAGTTGTAGTTCACGCTCGTGGGCCCTCCGTGGCCATCAGCCGGACGTCGCAGCGCCGTCCCCGTACCAAAATCGCCTTCATGGCCCGGTATCGGTAGTGGGGGAGTCGCATTCGCCCTCCAGTACCCTACGTACGTACTGGGCCCTGTGAGCCTGTCTCTCCGGGCCGTCGAGTTCCCGTCCCGCGGCCTCGGCAAGGTGTGCGGCCTGCGAGAAGATGATGATGCGGTTGAGCGCGCTGACCCGGGGCGAAGGCAGCATTTCCAGCGAGACCCCCAGCCTCACGCCCGACAGAAGTTCCATCAGGTCGCGGTAGGTCAGGAGGCGGGCGTGGCGCAACAGACCGTAGGCGCGCCAGATGAGGTCTTCCGTCCTGGGTCCCGCGCCCCGCAGGACCTGTCGCGCGCGGCGTTCCTTCTCGATGACCGTGGAGACCGTGTTGCCGAAGTGCTCCACCAGATCTTCCTCGCTGCTGCCGAGCGTTTTCTGGTTGGAAATCTGAAAGAAATTGCCCACGAATTCGGATCCTTCGCCGTACAGCCCGCGGTGCGTTAGGCCGACCCGGTCGAGTCCCTCGAGAACCCTGCCGATCTCCTTCGTCAGGACCAGAGCCGGCAGGTGCACCAGCGCCGAGGCCCTCAAACCGGTGCCTGTGTTCGTTGGGCACGACGTGAGGTAGCCGAATTCGGGGTGGTAGGCCAGCGAAAGATCCCGGCCGATCCCGTCGTCGAGCCGATCGACCATGCTCCACGCCTCCATGATGCTGAGTCCGGACACCAGGCTCTGCAGCCGCAGGTGGTCCTCCTCGTTGACCATGATGCTGACCGGTTCGTCGGGACAGACCAGCAGGGCGGCGCCTGAGGTGGGATGGTCGGATCGCTTCCGGCCCAGCAGTTCGGACGACACAAGACGGCGTTCCAGAAAGATCCGCCGTGTGTGCACGTCCAGTTCGCGCATGCGCAGAAGCGTGACCCCCGTCGGGAACACGGGGCTCTCCACCATACCCGCGACGGCGCTGTAGACGGCTTCTCGATCGCCGGCGCCCGCCTGGGTGGAATAGCGATGGCCCTGCAGGTTGCGGGCAAGACGCACCCGTGTCGACAGGACGATATCGGCGTGCGGGCCACTCCCGTCGAGCCACTCGAGGCCCAGGTCGCGCAGGGTGTCCGGGGTCTTCATGTGGATCTGGCCGGTTCGAGTTCGCGGATCTGGTCGCGCAGCGTCGCGGCCCGCTCGAAGTCCTCCGTGTCCACGGCGCTCTGAAGCCGTCGGCGAAGGTCGCCGAGGCGCCGGTCCAGCTCTCCGGCGGCCGGGTCGGGCGGCAGATACACCTTGCCCGTGTGCCGGGCCGCTCCGTGGATTCGGTTGAGAAGGCGGCGCAAGCCGGGTTCGAAGGTCGTGTAGCAGTGGGGGCATCCCAGGCGGCCGGTCTCCCGGAAACCATCGAGGCTCAGGCCACAGAAGGTACACGGCTCGGTGGCGGCACCCGGTTCATCCACGTCATCCCCCCGCGCAAGCTGCTCGAGAAAGCCGGCCACGTCGACGCCCTGCCCCGAAGCCGGATTCAGCCCCTTTGCCTCCGCGCAGGACTTGCACAGGTACTGGGTGGTCATCTTGTTGTCGACGACTTCGGTCAGGTGCACCCGGGCCGGATTGTCGCAGTCCGGGCGGTCGCACGCCCTGTCGATTTCAGACATTGTCGAGGACCCCTTCCCGTAGCCGCAGGACTCTCTCCGCCTTCGCGGCCAGTTCACGGTTGTGTGTAACGACCGCGAGCGCAACACCATGCCGCTCCTTCATCTCGAAGAGAAGGTCCTGAACGTCCCTGCTGGTGGCCGTGTCCAGATCGCCGGTCGGCTCGTCGGCAAGCAGGATGTAAGGCTCGTTCACCAGGGCCCGGGCGACGGCCACCCGCTGCTGTTCCCCACCGGACAACTCGCGCGGCTTGTGACCGAGCCGGGCTCCCAACCCCACCTGACCCAGCAGCGCCGTGGCCCGCAACTCCGCCGCTTTCGGGCTGTCACCACGGATCAGAGCGGGCACCATGACGTTTTCCAGTGCGGTGAAGTCGCGCAGCAGGTGGTGGAACTGAAACACGAAGCCGACGCGTTTGTTCCGCAGTTCCGCCGCCGCCTCCTCGCTGAGCGCGGCGACATCGGTTCCTCCGACGAGCACCGAGCCCGCCGAGGGCCGGTCGAGGGCGCCGAGCAGGTGCAGCAGCGTCGACTTCCCCGAGCCGCTGGCCCCCACGATGGCCACCGCTTCGCCCCAGTTCAGGGTGAAGTCCACGCCGCGCAGGATGCGGAGCTCCGGGCCGGCGACGCCCCGGTAGGTGCGGTGCAGCCCCCGGGCCTCGAGCGGAGGCACGCCGACGGCCTCTTCGCCGCCGCGGGACCGTTCCGGCCGGGTTGGGTCGGCAACGCGCTCGTTCGCCGGGGCCCGCGCGACCGGGTCACTCATGGCGAATCGCCTCCACGGGCTCCAGTCCCGAGGCCTGGCGGGCGGGATAGATGGTGGCCAGCAGGCAGATCATGAGGCTCACGCCGGAGATCCAGAGAATGTCCGACGGGGAAATCGACACGGGCAGACTGTCCACGAAGTAGATGTCCGGAGGGATGGGGATGAGCCCGTAGTGCTCGATGAGAACCGCGAGGATGAACCCCAGGACGAGTCCCGCCGTCGTGCCGATGACTCCGACCCACAGCCCCTGGAAGACGAACGCCCGCAGCGTGTCCTTTCGCGTGAGCCCCATCGCCTTCAGGATGCCGATTTCCCGGGTGCGGTTGACCACGACCATGACCAGCGTGCTCACGATGTTGCAGGCCGCGACGAAGATGATGAGCGATACGATCACGCCCATCGTCAGCTTTTCCAGCTTCAGCGCCGAGAAGAGCTGGCGGTTCGTCTCCGTCCACGAGTCCACGACATACGGCCAGCCCCCCAGCGCCTCGCGCACCGCCTCCGCCACCGGCTGGGCGTTCCACGGACTCTCGACGCGCGCCCCGACCCAGCCGGCCGTCCGCGCGTCCAGGCCGAGCAGATTCTGGACATCGCCCATGGCCGCATATCCGTTGTTCTGGTCGTACTCGAACATGCCCGTCGTAAAGATCCCCGAGATCACCCAGTCTTCCGTTCGCAGAATCCTCTCCCCATTGGGGCTGTAACTGATGTTATCGGGCGCCACAACTTCGACCGTGTCACCCGGAAACAGGCTCATTCGCCCGGCAATGCCGCTGCCCAGCACGAGGGGCGTGAGTCCCCCCGGCTCCCTTTCCAGCGACAGGTGTTCGCTTCGCAGGCTGTCCTCCATCGAGGTGACGGGCACCCCGTCCCCCTCGAGCTCGACTCCGAAGAGCGCCAGGAACTGCGCGTATTCGGAACGAACCAGAGCCACCTGCGTCCCCACCACCGGGGCCGCCGACACCACTCCCTCGACCGCCTCCACCTTCTCGATCACCCCTTCCCAGTCGTCAAGCCGCAACGAACTGCCGGCCTGCACCACCCGGATGTGCGGGGTCGAGCCGAGGATTTTTTCGCGCAGCTCGTTCTGCATCCCGGTCATGACGCCGATCACGACGACCAGCGCCGTAACGCCCACGGTGATCCCGCCCAGCGCGATCCAGGTAATGAAGGATAGGAAACGCCCACCGCTCCGGGACGCCAGGTAGCGCCGCGCCAGGAACCAGCTGAGACGGGTCCGCGACCTCACGTCCCTACTCCTCCTCGCGCAGCGTGGGAAAGAGAATGACGTCCCGGATCGACGCCTGATCCGTCAGCAGCATGACCAGCCGGTCGACCCCGATCCCGACGCCTCCGGTCGGGGGCAGACCGTATTCCAGCGCCCTGATGTAGTCCTCGTCAACCACCTGTGCCTCCGCGTCTCCGGCCGCCCGCAAGGCTGCCTGGTCCTCGAAACGGGCCCGTTGCGCGATCGGATCGTTCAACTCGCTGAAAGCGTTGGCCAGCTCCTCGCCGGCGACGAAGAGCTCGAACCGTTCGGTCAGGCGGGGCGCGCCCCGCTTCTCCTTGGCCAACGGGCTCAGTTCCTTTGGGTAGTCGACCACGAAGGTTGGTTGCACGAGGGCCGGCTGGACCAGTTCCCCGAAGAGCTTGTCCATGAGTTTGCCGCGCCCGGCCCCCTCGAGGTCCCCCACCCCCAGCCCGTCCGCCCGCGCACGCAGCTCCTCTTCGGGCGCCTCCAGCGGATCGCCCCCCATGGCCTCACGAAGGCCATCCACAAACGAGACCCGCGCGAACGGCCGCTCGAAGTCAATCTCTGCCCCCTGGAAGGTGCAGCAGCGCCTCCCTCCCGCGGCTTCGGCCACCGCCGCCAGCAGACGCTCCACCAGCTCCATCATGTCCTCGTAGTCCGCGAAGGCCTGGTAGAACTCCAGCATCGTGAACTCGGGGTTGTGAAAGCGGTCGATCCCCTCGTTGCGGAAGTCCTTGGAGATCTCGTAGACCCGGTCCATCCCGCCCACGATGAGCCGTTTCAGGTACAGTTCGTCGGCGATGCGCAGGTACAGCACGCGGTCCAGCGCCAGGTGGCGGGTGACGAACGGCCGCGCCGACGCGCCTCCGTAGAGCGGTTGCAGCGCGGGCGTTTCAACCTCCACGAAGCCGAGGCCGTCCAGGAAGCGGCGCATCGTGGTGACGATCCGGGTGCGCGTGCGGAAAACCTTCCGGACATCGGGGTTGACCGCCAGGTCGGCGTAGCGCTGCCGGTAGCGCGACTCGCGGTCGGCGAAACCCGAGTGGGTGATCCTCTCCCCCGTCTCGGCGTCCTCCTCCACCTTGCCGAGCGGCAGCGGCCGGAGCGATTTGCTCAGCAGCCGGAAGTCCTCCACCATGACCGTCACCTGGCCCATGCGGGTACGGAAGAGCGTCCCCTCCACCCCGATCCAGTCCCCCAGATCCAGCAGGTCCAGCAGCGAGTACGCATCGTCCCCGAGCACGTTGCGCCTGAAGTAGACCTGCACGCGTCCCGTGTGGTCCTCCAGATCCGCGAAGGCGCTCTTGCCGTGCGAACGGAAGCCCACCATGCGGCCTGCCCAGCGTCCGCTCCCGGCCCGGTCGTCTCCGTCAGCGTCCCCTTCGGCCTCCCCCTTCTCGAATTCGGCCACCGACGGCGCCGCATGCCGCGTCACGTCGAAGGAGTAGGCGAACGGCTCCACGCCCCGCTCCTGCAGCGCTGCCAGCTTCTCCAGACGCGCCTTCCGGACCCGCGGGAGGTCGTCGCTCGCGTGGGACATCCGCTACGCCACCCGCGCCGCGCTGAACTTCTTCAGGTATGCCTCGATGAAGGGATCCAGCTTGCCGTCCATGACCGCGTTCACATCACCCTTTTTGATGTCGGTACGGTGGTCGTTGACCATCGTGTACGGCGCGAAGACGTAGGAGCGAATCTGCTGCCCCCAGGCGATCTCGGTCTTGGAGGACTCGAGCGCCTGCTTCTCCTTCTCCTTCTCCTCGCGCGCGCGCTGGTAGAGCGCCGCCTTCAGCATCTTCATGGCGGTGGAGCGGTTCTTGTGCTGGGAGCGCTCCTGCTGGCACGACACCACGA